>NZ_CP072198.1:0-4907930 GCF_011038705.2 Bacteroides sp. ZJ-18
AAGCAATAGCTTCCGGCAAGGGGTATTTTACAGGAAAATGATAAGTCATTGAAAGTAAACACATTATTCTTTCAGTGAGAAATACAAGAAAAAAGAGATTTGTTTTTCTCAAATAAGATTCCCAATTTTGCAATCGTAGAAGTTTTGCTTAATTAATAAATGTATTACAGCCGCTATGAGTGAATCGAGTCATGTCGGCCTATGGAACCGCTGTCTTGAAATTATAAGAGACAATGTTCCTGAGTCGACATACAAAACATGGTTTGTTCCCATTGTTCCTTTAAAATATGAGGACAAAACGTTAATCGTACAAGTTCCCAGCCAGTTTTTCTATGAATTTCTGGAAGATAAATTTGTGGACTTGCTACGTAAGACGTTATATAAGGTTATAGGAGACGGCACTAAGTTGATGTACAATGTGCTGGTAGACAAAAGTTCAGGGACAACCGTGAACCAGGAGTCTACTACCCGCTCTACGGCTATCCCTCAGTCCGGACTCCCCCGGGTTGACGAAAGGAAAGCTCCGGGGTTATTGCGTGCTCCGGCTGTCCAAGACCTTGACCCACATCTAAATCCGAACTATAATTTCGAAACCTTTATTGAAGGTTATAGTAATAAACTTTCAAGAAGCGTTGCCGAGGCCGTTGCCGAAAATCCGGCCAAGACGGTCTTTAATCCGTTGTTTCTTCATGGAGCATCGGGAGTAGGAAAAACCCATTTGGCCAACGCCATCGGAACTCGCATAAAAGAGTTGTATCCGGACAAAAGAGTGCTTTACGTTTCAGCACATTTATTTCAGGTACAGTACACCGATTCTGTGCGCAATAATACAACGAATGATTTTATCAACTTCTACCAGACAATCGATGTACTGATCATTGATGATATTCAAGAATTTGCCGGTGTCACCAAAACACAAAATACTTTCTTCCATATCTTCAATCACCTACACCAAAACGGCAAACAGTTGATATTGACTTCCGACCGTGCTCCCGTATTACTGCAAGGCATGGAAGAGCGTCTGTTAACCCGCTTCAAATGGGGTATGGTAGCCGAACTGGAAAAACCGACTGTAGAACTCAGAAAGAACATTTTAAGAAATAAGATTCATAGGGATGGGTTACAGTTCCCTTCTGAAGTAATAGACTACATTGCCGAGAATGTAAACGAAAGCGTGCGTGATTTGGAAGGCATTGTTATTTCTATCATGGCCCACTCGACTATTTACAATAAAGAAATCGATTTGGATCTGGCACAACGCATTGTCCGCAAAGTAGTCCGCAGTGAAACGAAAGCTGTGACCATCGATGATATTATTAATGTGGTCTGCAAACATTTCGACTTGGAATCATCAGCCATCCACACCAAATCAAGAAAAAGAGAAGTGGTACAGGCACGTCAGGTTGCCATGTATTTGGCCAAGACACATACAGACTTCTCTACTTCCAAAATCGGAAAATTCATAGGCAATAAAGATCATGCCACCGTATTACATGCATGCAAAACAGTAAAAGGCCAGTGCGAAGTTGATAAAAGCTTCCGGTCCGATCTGGAAAACATAGAAACTTTACTAAAGAAAAGAAATATAAACAGTGAACGATAAACAGTGAACGATGAACATTTGCAACCAATCATGCAAGCTGTTCATCGTTCGCTGTTTATTAATCACCGCCAGTTATTGCCCATCATTCATAAAGCCTTGTTGGCGAAGTACTTTCAACAGATTTTCAGACATAAATTCATTATCCTTCTTTGTATAACGAACATCTGTAAACACTTGAGCCAAAGTCTCCTTATGATTCTCCTCTATAAACTGCTTATTCTCAGGTAAGGACTCCTTATAAGCATACAGCCGGTTTATATCTTCGGCTGTATAATCGTGATAACTCTCTTCATGTATGATACCTTCTATAGGCAGACGATCTACTTGTTTAGGAGATTCCGCCGGATATCCCACTGTTACAGTAGTAATGGGAAATACCAGTTCCGGCAAGTGTAAAGCATCAATTATCATTTGAGGATTGTAAGTAGTAGTACCCAAATAACAAATACCCAATCCGGCCTCTTCGGCAAGCGTACAAAAGGTTTGTGCAACCAATAAAGTATCCATAGCCGCATTCAAAAAAGACATTAAATTATCATATCCCGGTTTCGCATTCCTTTCCTGACAATATTTGCAGAAACGGCGGAAATCTGCGCAAAATGTCAACACCACCGGCGCAGATTTTATCATCGGCTGATTAAAATGTGCCGGAGAAAGTATTTCTTTTTTCTCGGCATCACGAGTGACAACTACACTATAAAGCTGCATTCCGCCCATCGTAGAAGCACGAAATGAAGTTTCAAGCAAATCATTTAACAAATCCGACGTAATATCTTTTTGCTGATATTTGCGGATAGTTCTTCTGTTCTTAACTGTATCCATCATATCTTTTTTCTGCAAAGATATAAAAAGAATAATCATTCTATCTCATTTCCAATTTAGATTAATTTTCTTTTTGGAAAACTTCAGGCGCTGAACAAAACCATCATTCATTTGTTTATCAATTGCTTATCATTTATAAACGGATAACTTAGTACCGGTTAATAAATTATCTCGTTTTTATTTTGATATACCAAAAAACATTCATAGCTTTGCAGGCACGTTTGTTAATGATAAGTAAGCTTCTACATATTTACTTATTAATAATGATATCTAAGACACATTGCATCGTGGAAAAGCAAATTTACTCTTACGAGGAAGCCTACGAAGAATCTTTACGATATTTTCAGGGCGATGAACTTGCTGCGCGAGTTTGGGTAAACAAATACGCAGTAAAAGACTCTTTCGGAAATATTTACGAGAAATCACCGAAGGACATGCATTGGAGACTTGCTAACGAAGTGGCCCGCATCGAGGCAAAGTACCCAAACGCACTAAGCTCCGAACAGCTGTTTGAGCTTTTTGACCATTTTAAGTATATCGTGCCGCAAGGCAGTCCGATGACAGGTATCGGTAACGATTATCAAGTTGCTTCACTTTCCAATTGCTTTGTGATTGGTATTGATGGTTCTGCCGATTCATACGGAGCTATCATCAAAATAGATGAAGAGCAGGTGCAACTAATGAAAAGACGCGGAGGTGTAGGTCATGACCTCTCCCATATCCGTCCCAAAGGTTCTCCTGTGAAAAACTCAGCCCTGACTTCTACCGGGCTGGTCCCATTCATGGAACGTTATTCTAATTCTACACGTGAAGTTGCCCAAGACGGACGCCGCGGTGCGTTGATGCTCAGTGTATCGATCAAGCATCCGGATTCCGAAGCATTCATTGATGCAAAAATGACAGAAGGCAAGGTAACAGGCGCCAATGTTTCAGTAAAGCTGGATGATGCATTCATGGCAGCAGCTGTAGAAGGCAGAAAGTATACCCAACAATACCCCATTGACTCTGACCATCCCACTACGGTGAAAGAGATCGATGCTTCCAACTTGTGGAAGAAGATTGTGCATAATGCATGGAAATCGGCTGAACCGGGCGTATTGTTCTGGGATACCATTATCCGTGAATCAGTGCCCGACTGTTATGCAGATTTGGGATATAAAACAGTTTCGACAAACCCTTGTGGAGAAATTCCTTTGTGCCCTTATGATTCTTGCCGCCTGTTGGCCATCAATCTGTATTCATATGTAGTCAACCCATTCACTAAAGATGCCTACTTTGACTTTGAGCTCTTCCATAAACATGTAGCACTGGCTCAGCGCATCATGGATGATATCATCGACCTGGAATTGGAAAAGATAGAACGCATCATGGAGAAGATAGATCTGGATCCGGAAAACGAAGAAGTGAAACACACTGAACGCGGCTTGTGGGAAAAGATTTATAAGAAGAGCGGTCAGGGAAGACGTACCGGTGTCGGTATCACTGCCGAAGGCGATATGCTCGCCGCACTCGGAATGCGTTATGGAACAGAAGAAGCGACTGACTTCTCTGAGAAAGTACACAAAGCCGTAGCACTGGGTGCTTACCGTTCATCGGTGGATATGGCCAAAGAGCGTGGTGCATTCGATGTATACGATACGGAAAGAGAAAAGAACAACCCGTTCATCAACCGTTTGCGCGAAGCTGATCCGGCATTGTACGAAGACATGAAGAAATATGGTCGCCGTAACATTGCGTGTCTGACCATCGCTCCTACCGGAACAACCAGTCTGATGACTCAGACAACCTCAGGTATCGAGCCTGTATTCCTCCCGGTATATAAACGCAGAAGAAAAGTGAACCCGAATGACACCAACGTACGCGTTGACTTTGTAGACGAGACCGGAGACGCTTTTGAAGAATACATCGTGTTCCACCACAAATTCGTGACCTGGATGGAAGCGAACGGTTACGATCCCGCCAAACGATATACTCAGGAAGAGGTGGACGAACTGGTAGCCAAGTCACCTTATTATAAAGCAACTTCAAACGACGTAGACTGGTTGATGAAAGTCCGTATGCAAGGCAAAATCCAGAAATGGGTAGACCACTCCATCAGTGTGACCATTAACCTGCCGAACGATGTAGACGAAGAACTGGTGAACCGCCTGTATGTCGAAGCATGGAAGTCCGGTTGTAAAGGCTGTACGGTTTACCGTGACGGTTCCCGTTCAGGAGTGCTTATCTCTGCGAAGTCCGACAAAGACAAGAAAGAAGAGCTTCCTCCTTGCAAGCCGCCAACGGTAGTTGAAGTACGTCCGCCGGTACTTGAAGCTGATGTTGTGCGTTTCCAGAACAATAAAGAGAAATGGGTAGCTTTGGTCGGCCTGCTCGACGGCAGACCTTACGAAATATTCACCGGTCTGCAAGACGATGACGAAGGAATCATTATTCCGAAAAGTGTAAATACCGGACGCATCATCAAGAATGTCGATGAGAACGGAAACAAACGTTACGACTTCCAGTTTGAAAACAAACGCGGATACAAAATGACAATCGAAGGTCTGTCCGAGAAGTTCAACAAAGAATATTGGAACTATGCCAAACTGATCTCAGGTGTGCTCCGCTGGAGAATGCCGATCGAACAAGTCATCAAACTGGTAGGTTCGCTACAATTGGACAGCGAAAACATCAATACCTGGAAGAATGGTGTAGAACGTGCGCTGAAGAAATATGTGCAGGACGGAACGGAAGCTAAAGGCAAAAAATGTCCGAACTGCGGAAATGAGACATTGGTTTATCAGGAAGGTTGCCTCATCTGTACCACTTGCGGTGCATCCAGGTGCGGATAAAAAACAAACCTGTAAATGATTAATATATAAGCAAAAGCGTTGAAAGGAGCCTCTTGGCTCCTTTCAATGTTTAATAACATAAACAACACAAACGTTTGCATACTATTTTAAAGTAGTTCGATGAAAGTAAAGATACGACATACGTAGAATATTTCTATACTTGCAAAATCATTAGTCAAAAATTAAATCTAATATATATGATAGTATCATTTCATATTGAGTATCGCACAAGTTGGGGAGAAGAAGTCAGAATATTAGGTTCTGTACCCGAACTTGGAAACAATGATCCGGATAAAGCTATCTCCCTCACCACAGTAGACGGTATCCATTGGAGCAGTGAAATAGCTCTTCAATCACCGGCAGAAGGAGTTATAGAATACAGTTATCACATTTATCGCGACAATAAGAACATCCGTACTGAATGGAACTCTTTCCCCCGGCGTGCCTACCTGCCTGCGGATGACAAAAAAAGTCTGCGCATCAATGATTGCTGGAAGAACCTTCCGGAGCAGCAGTATTTCTACAGTTCGGCATTCACCGAATCGCTTCTGGCACACCGTGACCGGAGTGTAACCCCCAAAAGTTACAAAAAAGGATTGATGATCAAGGCTTATGCTCCACGCATCAACGGCAACTACTGTTTGGCCATCTGTGGCAATCAGAAAGTCCTTGGCAACTGGAATCCGGACAAAGCATGGCCTATGAGCGACATCAACTTTCCGGAATGGCAAGCCGAATTGGATGCATCTAAACTGGAATTTCCATTAGAGTACAAATTTGTATTATATAATAAGGAAGAGAAGAAAGCTGAAGCTTGGGAAAACAATCCTAACCGTTACATGGCTGCCCCCGAGATCAAAGCAAACGAAACACTGGTTATTTCCGACCGATATGTCTACTTTGACGTTCCGGCCTGGAAAGGTGCAGGAGTGGCCGTCCCCGTATTTTCACTCAAATCGGAGAAAAGCTTCGGTGTAGGAGACTTCGGAGACCTGAAACGAATGGTAGACTGGGCAGTCAGTACCAACCAGAAAGTGGTACAGATCCTACCGATCAATGACACCACCATGACCCATACATGGACAGATTCCTACCCTTACAATAGTATTTCCATCTATGCTTTCCACCCGATGTATGCCGACCTTAAACAGATGGGTACCCTGAAAGATAAAGAAGTCGCTACCGCTTTCAACCAAAAACAGAAAGAGTTGAATTCACTTTCTGCCATCGACTACGAAGCAGTGAACCGGGGAAAATGGGAATATTTCCATCAGCTATTCAAGCAAGAAGGAGAAAAAATATTGGCTTCGAAAGCCTTCCGTGATTTCTTTGAGGCCAACAAAGAATGGCTGCAACCCTATGCTGCCTTCAGTTATCTGCGTGACGTATACCGGACACCAAACTTCCGCGAATGGCCTAAATATTCGGAATATAATGCACAAGAGATTGAAGAGCTTTGCCGTCCCGGTACGAAAGTCTACCCCAATATCGCCATCTATTTCTATATACAGTTCAACCTCCACTTACAACTGCTGGAAGCAACCACTTATGCCCGCGAGCACGGAGTGGTACTAAAGGGAGATATCCCTATCGGCATCAGCCGCAACAGTGTGGAAGCCTGGACAGAGCCCTATTATTTCAATCTCAACGGACAGGCCGGTGCCCCACCCGATGATTTTTCTGTCAACGGGCAGAACTGGGGTTTCCCCACCTACAATTGGGACGTAATGGAAAAGGATGGCTATAAATGGTGGATGAAACGTTTCCAAAAGATGGCCGAGTATTTCGACGCTTACCGCATCGACCATATTCTGGGATTTTTCCGCATTTGGGAAATCCCGATGAATGCCGTGCATGGATTACTGGGACAGTTTGTTCCCGCACTGCCCATGAGCCGTGAAGAAATAGAAAGCTACGGATTACCTTTCCGCGAAGAATTCCTGACGCCTTATATCCACGAGTACTTCCTCGGACAGGTGTTTGGTCCCCACACCGACTACGTCAAACAAACCTTTATTGAGCCGACCGACACGTACGAAGTGTACCGCATGCGTCCAGAGTTCGACACTCAACGCAAAGTGGAAGCTTTCTTTGCCGGCAAGAACGATGAAGACAGCATATGGATCAGAGACGGATTGTACGCCTTGATAAGTGACGTACTGTTTGTGCCCGACCGTAAGGACACGAACCTCTTTCATCCGCGTATCGGAGTACAGCACGACTTCATCTACCGTGCCCTGAACGATTGGGAGAAAGCAGCATTCAACCGGCTTTACGATCAGTATTATTATCATCGCCATAATGACTTCTGGCAACAACAAGCCATGAAGAAACTGCCACAACTGACTCAGTCGACCCGCATGCTGGTATGTGGTGAAGATTTGGGAATGATACCGGATTGCGTGGCATGGGTGATGAACGACCTACGCATTCTGAGTCTCGAAATCCAGCGGATGCCCAAGAACCCGGCTGAAGAGTTCGGTCGCCTGAACGAATACCCGTATCGCTCGGTTTGCACATTCTCTACCCATGACATGTCGACTTTACGCGGATGGTGGGAAGAGGATTATCAACAGACTCAACGTTACTACAATCAGATGCTGGGGCATTATGGTGCCGCCCCTGCCGTAGCAACACCGGAACTGTGTGAAGAAGTGGTCCGCAACCACCTCTACAGTAACTCCATCCTTTGCATTCTGTCACTACAAGATTGGTTGTCGATGGACGGAAGATGGCGCAACCCGAACGTGCAGGAAGAACGGATCAATGTCCCTGCCAATCCCCGTCACTACTGGCGTTACCGGATGCATCTGACACTGGAACAGCTCATGAAAGCCGAAAGCCTGAATGAGAAAATCAGAGAACTGGTTAAGCAAACCGGCAGAAATCCGGAAAAATAATATCCGTCAGTTTCCCAAGAAAGAAAAAGAACAAAGAGAGAAGAGCGAACCGGTGTGTTTTTCGCTCTTCTCTCTTGCTTTTCAGTAATATTCAGTATCTTTGCTGCACCAATGCACAAACAGTCAGAATGGGAGACGACAAAAACAAACGAATTGATTTTGTAGACTTGACGAAAGGAGTCTGCATCATCCTGGTGGTGATGGCACACATAGGTGGAGCTTTCGAAAAGCTCGATTACCATTCGATGATCGCCAGTTTTCGTATGCCCCTTTATTTCTTTATCTCAGGTATCTTCTTCAAGTCGTACGAGGGGCTTTTCGGATTCTTCATCCGGAAGATAAACAAATTGATCGTCCCCTTCCTCTTTTTCTATCTCAGCGCATTCCTCCTGAAGTATATTGTATGGAAAATTGCTCCGGGTGTATTTCAACTCCCGGTCAGTTGGACAGAGCTTTTAGTTGTGTTTCATGATCATGCCCTGATCAAGTTCAACCCTCCTATCTGGTTTTTGCTGGCACTTTTCAATTGCAATATCCTGTTCTATCTGGTCCACAGCCTGCGCGACCGGAAGTTAGGTTTGATGTTTGCCCTCACCCTCCTGATCGGAATCGCCGGATTCTATATGGGTAAACACCAGATCGAACTGCCCTTGTACATAGACATAGCCATGACCGCCCTGCCCTTCTATGTGGCCGGATTCTGGATTCGCCGTTACAACTTTTTCCTCTTTCCCCACCGTTTCGACAAACTGATTCCGCTATGTATCCTGGCAGCCTTGGTTGTGATGTACTTCACCGCCACGTTTGTCGGTATGCGTACCAACAATTATGCAGGCAACATTTTCCAGTTCTGGGCCTCAGCGTTTGCCGGCATCTTTATGATTATGCTTTTCTGCAAAAAGTTTAAAAAGCTCCCTGTCATCTCTTATCTGGGACGTTACTCGGTCATTACATTGGGAATACATGCCCCCCTTTTACATTTCGAATATCCGGTTGTCAGCCGGTTTATCCATAATGAATGGGGACAAGCCATTGTCTTGCTATTGCTCACCCTGACAATCTGCATTGCCGCAACTCCCATATTTCTGAAACTGATTCCGCAGGCTGTGGCGCAAAAAGACTTTATCAAAACCAAGCAATCGCAACAACAGGAATCATAATTGCATTTATTATCTTATCTTTGCCAGAAGACAATATCAATCTTTATATTTATGACTACCCACTATTATATCTTTTTGGAAAACGTCCGTTTCTACAGTTATCATGGAGTAGCTCCACAAGAGACTGCGATTGGCAACGAGTTCATCATCAACCTGAGGTTGAAAACCGACTTTGGCAAAGCCACCGAAACGGATGAAGTAGAAGATACCGTCAGCTATGCAGACATACACGCCGCGCTGAAAGAAGAAATGGATATTCCCTCTAAACTGCTGGAACACGCCTGCGGACGAATCGTGAAAAGGCTCTTCCGGGACTTCCCGAAAATCAGTGAGATAGAAATCAAACTGTCGAAAAGGAATCCGCCCATGGGAGCAGACATCGACTCTGCCGGAGTAGAGATGCATTGCACGAGAGACTGAATCAACATTAATATACTAATACGATGAAAAACCTTTTATTGATCCTCCTGTTGTTGCTAACGGGAGAAATCAGCGCACAACAAACTGTGACAATTGTAGTCAAGACCACCCCGGACAACGAAATCGCTTACTGGCCTACAGGAAAAGATCACCTGTTCTTCATTACCTTGGGCACTAAGGCACAAGCTGACCCTCAGGGGCAGTTCGTTCATGAATTCAGCGTGAGCCGTCCCACTACGATTCATGTATGGGCCAAAGGGAATAATTCTTTCACGCTCTACCTGACACCGGGAAGCAAAGATACTATCGCTGTGGCCAAAGACACGATCAACTTCAGTGGCACCAACCGGGTCTACAACCGATGTCTGAAAGCGGTGGACGACTATCAGCAATATAGCGACAATCTGATATACATGCAGCCTCACGAACTCGAAGGGGTGACTTCATTGGAACAATATCATCAGTTGGCAGATGCCAGGATGAAACAGGCACTCGACTCTGTAAATGCCTCCGGACTTGATAAAGAGTTTCTCGCAGAGCAGCGTGCACACATTGATTACACCTATCGGTCTATCTTTCTGCACGTCGCAATGTATCTGGTGAAAAATGAGAACTTTACTGAAAATTGGCGCAAAGAACTTGCAGAAATCATCAATCAACCCGTAGACAGTGATTATCTGCGTTCCTACCGCGGAATCGGACTCTTTATAAACGACTTGATCGGCGCACAATTCATAAAACTGGAAAACGGCAAACCCGAAGAGATAAAGGACTATTGCTCCTTTCGCTTCGACCGTTACCGGAAATTCTTCAAAGGCGACAATCTGCAATATGCACAAGCGCTACTTATCTACGAAGACGAATTTCAAACAAGAAACACTCCCTCAATCCCCCAACTATACGAAAGATATAAGGCCGAATTCCCCAACAGCCCCTTTCTATCTGTTCTTGAACCGGGCGTTAATAAAAACCTCCGCTTCCAAAACAGCCGCATCGACGACAAGGACTATCACATTCTGCCTTGCGACTCCACAGTTGAAAATCTGGAAGATGCGGTAAAACCTTTCAAAGGCAAAGTGGTCTATATCGACGTATGGGCTACCTGGTGCGGCCCATGCATCAAAAAGTTCCAATACCTGCCCGCCCTCAAAGAAAAAACACATAACATGGACATTGTGTACCTATACATCTCGATAGACCGCCCTCAGGACAAGGAGAAATGGGAGAAAACCATCGGATATCACCAACTGAAAGGCTATCACTTATTGGTAAACGAAAAGTTAGGAAAATCGTTGTATGCCGAACTTGGAAACGAACGGCAAATACTGAGTATCCCCTGCTTTGTAGTTATTGATAAAACAGGAAAAATAGCTATCCGACACGCAGCCGCCCCGGACGAACCGGAAAAGGTAATAGAACAGTTGAGCACCTATTATAATGAGTGAAAACATATTCCCGGCCGGATCATTGGAAAAATAAAAACAGGCAAAAGCTTGACTTCTGCAAGAAAACAGAGTATCTTTGCCTATGTAATCATAAAGTATATTCGAATTAAAATACGGTAATAGGGAGGAATAAATGTTTCTCCCTATTTTTTTGTACCTGCATCAAAAAATTCCGGAAGAGCGTTGGTTTGAAACCTGCAGAGCCGGTGTTCCCCCCATTTAGAGCCTGAGTTTTACTCATTCAGACGGTTGCTTCCGATACTTTTTCCGGTATGTCGGGACACATTTCCCGGCATGAAAATGTTTTTTCATCAGAAGATAATCTTTTTTCTCCTATTGATAATCAACGGCGGGAAAGATGAAGGCTTGGAAGTTAACAATACATAAATCTGCTCTTGACAAAAACAGAAAGATAAACGACAGGCAAAACCGATACGCCACAAAGTAGATGTACCACCGAACGCACAGAGGGCGCGGAGTTATTATATAGTAATTCTATATAATTAAAGCTCCGTGCCCTCTGTGTACTCTGTAGTGAAATATACTTGCAGCCGAATAGGCTCTTATTTCTTTCTCTTTCTTTTCTTTACCGATTCTACCGCTTCGGTAACTACCGGTTTGTTTTCGAAACGTTTCGTATAGCCGGAGTAGTCCGGATGTGTCCGTTCGTAATCCGGATCAACAAAGAGCGGACTCGAAATAATATGATCGGCAGTGGAACGGTTGCAGCAGAAAACAATGTTCTCTACACTTGCCAGACGTGTCAGTGCCTTTACATCCGTATCGTGCGGTTGCAGGGTCATCGGGTCAGTGAAGAAGAAAAGATAATCGATCTCTCCGTCCACAATACGCGATCCCATCTGCTGGTCACCCCCCAAAGGACCTGACTTCAGAATGGTAAAATCCCATTCCACATCGGGATGTTTCTCTTTCAATGCTTCCAGTATCAGCGTACCGGTGGTACCTGTACAATAAAACTTATGTCCCATCAATAACTCCGAGTTCCAAAGAACCCATTCAATCAGGTCTTTTTTCATAGCATCGTGTGCTACCAGCCCGATTCTTCGAATTAGTTTTTCCATAACGTTATCCTTTAAAATCTGGTAATTGCGAAAAGAACTTCCGCCCTTTCACATAGAACTGCACTAAGATACTACTTTTTATCCGTTCGGGAATAAAGTGTGAGGAAGTTTTTCTGAGATTCTCCATTCTTGCATCCCGGAAGCTATCGCGCAATTGTTTAAATTCACGACGGGCATGGAGAACGGCCTTTGCGTTGGGCAGCTGTCCTTTAAGAACAAACGTAGCTGCCGCAATGTAATCGAGCCAGCAACGTACCCGCATCACTCCGGGCAGCTCTTCATCCGGAAGGTTCTTATAGAGCATGACAAGATTATTACGAAAGTTGAGGAAGGTTTTATGCGGATTCTCTTTTTTCAATGTGGCCCCTCCTACATGATACACCATACTTTGAGGAATGCAAACGATCCCCCGTCCACGGGCACGAAGCCTCCAGCAAAGGTCTATCTCTTCCATATGGGCAAAGAAACGCCCGTCAAGCCCGCCTGCCTCACGATAATCTGCCAAACGAATGAACAGGGCGGCACCGGTAGCCCAGAACACGGGGAATACTGTATCATATTGTCCTTTATCCGCCTCGACCACTCCCATCACCCGTCCCCGGCAAAACGGATAACCATAACGGTCAATGAATCCGCCGGAAGCGCCGGCATATTCAAACAGGTCCTTTTGTCGCCAACTGAGTATCTTAGGCTGGCAGGCAGCAACCTCCGGATGGGTATCCAAATAATCAGCCATCGGTTGCAGCCAGTGCTCTGTTACTTCTACATCAGAATTCAGCAGAACTACATATTCGGCTTCCACCTGTTGGAGGGCAAAGTTATAACCGTCGGCAAAACCATGATTTTCATCCAGCAGAATCTGGCGAACCGAAGGGAACTCGTGCCGCAGCATCTCTACCGACTGATCTGTAGAACCATTATCAGCCACACAAACTTCCACACCTTCCGCCTCGGAATGCCGGAGTACGGAGGGAAGAAACGAACGGAGCATTTCGCAACCGTTCCAGTTCAATATAACGACAGATATCTTATTCATCTTTCTTTTCGGGGCGTTTCAGCTTCCAGCGCTTATGTGACCAAAGCCAGTAAGCAGGTTCCTTCCGGATGGTCTGCTCCAATCTGCGGGCAAAGATTTCGGTAATCTCACCATCGGCGGTTTCTTTCGGACGATCGGTGACCAGATCGAACTCTACGCGGCAATACCCTCTCCGCTCCTTGCGCAACTCACAATAGAAAACCGGAAAGTCCATCATCTTGGCAATGCGCTCGGCACCATCCATGAACACCGTGTCCTGATTCAAAAAAGTAGTCCAATGGTGCGCCTCGTTCGTATTGGGCGATTGGTCGGTAATCAGTCCGATAGCCATCTTCTTGCCATCACGTCTCAGCCTGATCACTTCGCGGGCGGTGGAGTGCTTCGGCACATTGTACCCTCCGAAGCGGCTGCGGATGTACTTGAAAAGACCATCCAGATAAACATCTTTCAAAGGTTTGTATACCTGTACAGGTACATCGCCGGGACGCATAATCATTCCCATCCCCGTAATCCATTCAAAATTAGCATAGTGGGGGATCAGCAGGACAATCCCGCCCCGTTCGTCAATCATCCGGAGATAAGCTTCCTTGTTTTCGTAAGTCATACGTTTGCAAAGCTCTTTCTCGGACATGCGCAACATTTTCACATCTTCGAGCATATAGTCGCAAAGGTAATGATAGAACTTACGTTCAATGGCCTTCAATTCTGCTGCCGACTTCTCCGGAAAAGAGTTCTTCAGATTGGTACCCACCACCTTTCTCCGGTAACCGATCACGTGGTACAACCAGAAGTAAATAAAATCGGACAGGGCATACAACACCGGAAACGGAAGAATAGCCAAAAGCCACATCCCCACATAGGTTAACAAATAAAGAAGTTTCGATTTCATGTTTATTGTGTTATAGTTCCTTTCAGTGCAGTGCCATCTTCGTTAAAATCTCCCAAGAGAACATTTACTACTTGATTATCCAATGCCGGGTCACTTTCCACCTCTACACGAATGTAGTTTGCCGTAAAGCCGTGCATAGGCGCTCCTGCCTTAGGCTTCTCCATCAGGACAGGCATAGTCTGGCCGATATGACGGGCATAGAAGTCCTTCGTTTTCCCATCCGACAACGCAAGCAAACGCTGGCTTCGCTGATGCTTCGCCTCAGGAGTCACCACATGGTCTATCTTCAGTGCCTGGGTACCGGGACGTTCCGAATAACTGAACACATGCAATTGCGTGATATCCAGTCCGGAAATAAATTCATAGGCTTTCTCAAAATACTCGTCGGTTTCGCCACGTGTACCCACAATTACGTCCACGCCGATAAACGCATCAGGCATCACCTCTTTTATCTTTGCAATCTTCGAAGCAAAAAGTTCCGTTCCATACCGACGGCGCATCAACTGGAGCACTTCATCGCAACCGGACTGCAAAGGGATATGGAAATGAGGCATGAAGCTACGGGAGGTGGACACATATTCTATAATCTCGTCCGTCAGCAGATTGGGTTCAATGGAAGAAATGCGATAACGCTCAATGCCTTCTACCTGATCGAGTGCTTTCACCAAATCGAAGAAAGTCTCACCGGTGGACTTTCCGAAATCTCCGATATTGACTCCCGTCAGCACAATCTCTTTCCCACCTTCGGCAGCAGCCTGCCGTGCCTGCTCCACCAAAGATGCGACAGTCCCGTTGCGACTCCGTCCACGGGCAAAAGGAATGGTACAGTAAGAACAAAAGTAATCGCACCCATCCTGTACTTTCAGGAAAAAGCGGGTACGGTCACCTCTTGAACAAGACGGGGCAAAGGAACGGATATCTTTCGTTGCGGTTGTATAAGCCTCTCCTCCTTCGTGTTTATGCAAGTCGCCCAGGTATTGAAGCAGGTCTTTCTTTTGTTCCGCACCAAGCACAACGTCCACTCCCTCTATCTTTGCCACATCACCGGGTTTCAGCTGGGCATAGCAACCTGTCACCACCACAAACGCACCGGGATGTTGTTTCACCAGGCGGTGAATAGCCTGACGGCACTTCTTGTCCGCCATCTCGGTCACCGAACAGGTATTGACAATGCAAAGGTCAGCCTTTTCACCTTTCCGGGCCGTACGCACACCTGCCTCACGCAGGATTTTACCAATCGTCGAAGTCTCTGAGAAATTCAGCTTGCAGCCTAAAGTATAGTAAACGGCTGTCTTATCTTGAAATACAGTGGTATCTATCATAATCTGTAAAAACGCATATTCGGTACAAAGTTACACATTATTATTAGGAGTAAAGATGCAGAAGGAGTTAAAAGGAGTTAGAGGTTTTCTATTCTGAAAGTTTATACCTACTTTTGCACAAATCTTCAAAAAACGTGCAATGATAAAAGAAAACTTTATAAAACTCTACGAAAATAGTTTCCGTGAAAACTGGGATTTGCCCTGCTACACCAATTATGGTGAACCGGAAAGTTATACTTACGGTGAAGTAGCCGAAGAAATAGCCAAACTTCATTTGCTTTTCAAGCACTGTAGTTTGCGCCGGGGAGATAAAATCTCAGTCATCGGAAAAAATAATGCCCGTTGGTGCATCGCCTACATGGCGACCATTACCTACGGGGCCATCGTAGTACCTATCTTGCAAGACTTCAATCCGAATGATGTACACCATATCGTAAATCATTCTGAATCTGTCTTCCTTTTCACCAGCGACACCATCTGGGAAACTTTGGAAGAAGAACGACTGACCGGCATCCGTGCCGTCTTTTCACTGACAGACTTCCGTTGCCTGCACCAACGCGACGGCGAAACGGTTCAGAAATTCCTGAAACACATCAATCAGTGCATGGAAGAAACTTACCCGAAAGGATTCCAAAAAGAAGATGTCCTTTACACCACCTTGTCCAACGACAAGGTTATGTTACTGAATTATACCTCCGGCACTACCGGATTCAGTAAAGGGGTAATGCTGACCGGCAACAACCTGGCCGGTAATGTGACTTTCGGTATCCGAACGGAATTGCTAAAAAAAGGTGATAAAGTGCTCTCTTTCCTCCCACTTGCCCATGCTTACGGATGTGCTTTCGACTTTCTGACAGCTACGGCAGTTGGCACGCACGTAACCCTGCTTGGCAAAGTTCCCTCCCCCAAAATCATAATGAAAGCTTTCGAAGAGGTCAAACCCAACCTGATTATCACAGTACCGCTTGTCATCGAGAAGATCTATAAAAATGTAATCCAACCCATCATCAGCAAGAAAGGCATGAAATGGGCGTTGAGCATCCCCCTTCTCGACAGCCAGATATACGGACAGATTCGCAAGAAGCTGATCGATGCCCTTGGAGGACGTTTCAAGGAAATTATTATCGGCGGAGCCGCTATGAACCCGGAAGTAGAAGAGTTTTTCCATAAAATCAAGTTCCCTTTCACCATTGGCTACGGCATGACGGAATGTGGGCCGCTCATCAGTTATGCTCCCTGGGATAAATTCGTCCCTTCCTCATCAGGTAAAATACTCGATATCATGGAAGCCCGTATTTATAAGGAGAATCCGGAAGCCGGTACCGGAGAAATACAAGTGCGTGGAGAAAACGTAATGACGGGATATTATAAAAATCCGGAAGCCACCCGCGAAGTTTTCACTAAAGACGGTTGGTTGCGCACCGGGGACTTAGGCACTATGGACGATGAAGGTAATATTTTCATCCGTGGCCGCCTGAAGACGATGATACTCAGTTCGAGCGGACAGAACATCTTCCCCGAAGAAATTGAGGCTAAACTTAATAATCTGCCTTTCATTCTCGAAAGTCTTATCATAGAACGAAACAAGAAACTGGTTGCCTTGGTATATGCCGATTATGAAGCGCTGGATTCTTTAGGACTCAACCACGAAGATAACCTGAAAACGATTATGGACGAAAACCTGAAGAATTTGAATAATAGCGTGGCAGCCTACGAAAAAGTAAGCCAGATTCAACTCTACCCCACTGAGTTTGAGAAGACTCCGAAAAGAAGTATCAAACGCTATCTATATAACAGTATAGCAGAAGATTAGATATGTTTTAAAACATACAAAAAAACATAATGAAACATTCTTCTAAAAAAAAAATAAAAAAAAGTTGGGTTTAGGAGTACAACATATGCAAAAAGTACATACCTTTGCATCGTTTTAATAAGCAATTGATTGTATTACAGATTTAAAAAGCAAAGAAAATGAAAAAATTAGTTTTGATGTTCGTAGCTATCGCAGCAGTATCATTCGCATCTTGTGGTAACAAAGCAGCTGACGCTGAAAAAGCAACTGCAGATTCTATCCGTATCGCTGACTCTATCGCAGCAGTTGAAGCAGCTGCAGCTGAAGCAGCAGCTCAGGTAGCTGATACTACAGCAACTGACTCTACTGCAACTGAAGCAGTTGTAGCTGAATAATCTCGAACAACATTAGAGAGAATTGAAAGTCTGCCGTGCAAAAGCACGTACAGACTTTTTTTATATCCGTACCTTTCCATTACGGAAGTCGTTTCCTCCACATCTCCCCTTCTTCAACACTGGGCACCTCTGCCGGGTATCTCTTTATTTATAAACAAAGACACTCTCCCAATAATCTCTCAAAAAAAAGGACATCCCGTTTTGGAATGTCCCTTCTCAATGTCATATGATAGGCTTATTCAGCTACTACTTCAAAAGGAATTTCTACAGAAACTTCTTTGTGCAGTTTAACGATAGCTTTATAAGAACCAACTTCTTTTACAGCGTCTTTTACAACGATGATCTTTCTGTCGATTTCGTGACCCAACTTAGCCAATTCCTCAGCGATCTGGATGTTACCAACAGAACCGAAGATAGTACCGGTTGAGCTAACCTTTGTAGCGATAGTCAAAGATACACCTTCCAACTTAGCAGCCAGTGCTTCAGCATCTTTCTTGATTTTCTCAAGTTTGTGAGCACGCTGTTTCAGTTCTTCAGCCAACATTTTCTTTGCAGAAGGAGAAGCAATAACAGCTTTTCCGGTGGGGATCAAGTAATTACGACCATAACCAGACTTAACAGTTACGATGTCATTCTTATAACCCAAGTTTACTACGTCTTCTTTCAATATAATTTCCATACTTTTCCTCCTTATTTCATCATGTCAGTTACAAATGGAAGTAACGCCAGGTGACGTGCTCTCTTCACAGCCTGCGCAATACGACGCTGGAACTTCAAAGAAGTACCGGTGATACGGCGCGGAAGGATCTTACCCTGCTCATTCAAGAATTTCTTCAAGAATTCAGGATCTTTGTAGTCGATATACCTAATACCACTCTTTTTGAAACGGCAGTATTTTTTCTTCTTAACGTCTACTGAAGGCGGAGTTAAATATCTGATTTCTGATTGAACTTGTTGTGCCATGATTAATCCTCCTTTTTGTTTGATTTAACACTTCTTCTCTTTGCAGCATATTCTGCAGCGTATTTATCCATTCTGAAAGTCAGGAAACGGATTACGCGTTCATCACGACGGAAATTTAATTCCAACTTGTCAATAACAGTAGGTTCTGCATTGAACTCAATCAGCTGATAGAATCCTGTAGACTTCTTCTGGATTGGATAAGCCAGTTTCTTAAGTCCCCAGTTTTCTTCATTGATAATCTCAGCACCTTCAGCCTGAAGAATGCCTTTGAATTTTTCTACCGCTTCCTTCATCTGAACATCAGACAAAACGGGAGTTAAAATGAAAACGGTTTCGTATTGATTCATACTCGTTTTAATTAAATAAATAAATTATTTGATTTTAAAAATGCGGTGCAAAGGTAGGCATTTTATTTTGAACTGCAAACATTTAATCTTTTTTTATGCCACGGGATAGGATTTGTCGAAGAAGACATTTATCTTTGCAAAGTTGCTTAAACAATAATTTCATGATCGAACAATTTAATTTTGATATCAGACTAATCTTTGCTATCCTGAATGGCAAAGTTTCTGCCGCCATCAACCGTAAGCTATACCGTAACTTCAGACAGAACGGTCTGGAGATCAGCCCGGAACAATGGACGGTTCTTATTTTTCTCTGGGAAAAAGACGGAGTGACCCAACAAGAGTTGTGCAATGCAACTTTTAAAGATAAACCGAGTATGACCCGCTTAATCGACAATATGGAACGCCAGCATCTGGTTGTCCGTATCTCCGACAAAAAGGACCGTCGTACCAATCTGATCCACCTGACCAAAACAGGAAAAGAACTGGAAGAAAAAGCCCGTGTTATAGCCAACCGGACACTGAAAGAGGCGTTGCACGGCATCACAGTCGAAGAATTAAGCGTAAGCCAGGAAGTATTGAGAAAGATATTTTTCAATACCAAAGATTAATCAATACGGAGAAGTGAAAGCAACCAAATCAACTATTTATGGCTAATTAATGGTTTTTTTGCGAAAATAATTTCGCTCGTTAAAGAATTATGCGTTAATTTGTGACTGGAATATAATAATCTATTAAAATACACACACATGAAAGGCTTATTAAAGAATTTAGGATTGATATTAATCTTAGTCGGAATAATCATTCTGATTGTTTGTTCTCTGACCGGAGACGTGAACAACAACGCTATCCTGGGAGGCTCGATAGTATTGGTGGTACTCGGACTCATTTCTTACATTGCGATCAATAAAAGAATTGCGGATTAATATTTTCAACAGAAATAAAAAAGCCGGAAAACGAATGTTTTCCGGCTTTTTTATTTCTGTATATCCCCCTCTCCATTATGATTCCGGTTCGGGGGTAATCAACTTGTAACCTTTTCCGTGGATGTTGATAATCTCAATCGAATCATCATCTTTCAGGTGCTTACGCAGTTTGGTGATATATACGTCCATACTACGGGCATTGAAATAGTTATCATCAATCCAGATAGTCTTCAAAGCAAAGTCACGCTGCAAAATCTCGTTGGCATGTGCACACAACAATCCCAGCAATTCCGATTCCTTGGTAGTCAGCTTAGTTTGTTTGTCACCGATAGCCAGAATCTGCTTTTGTGTATCAAACGTAAACTTACCGATCTTATAGATATTGCTTTCTTTGTTCTTCTTTCCACGAACACGTCTCAGGATCGCTTCAATTCTGAAAGTAAGTTCTTCCATACTGAAAGGTTTGGTGATGTAATCATCCGCACCAATCTTAAATCCTTCCAGAATATCCTCCTTGAGTGTCTTTGCAGTCAGGAAGATAATCGGAATTTCAGCGTTGGCCGCACGAACCTCCTGTGCCAGCGTGAAACCATCTTTCTTAGGCATCATCACGTCGAACACGCACAAGTCATATTTATTCTTCAGGAAAGCCTTAAATCCGGCTTCTCCATCAGGATACAACTCAGCAGAGTAACCTTTCGCCTGTAAATATTCTCTTAAAAGCATGCCAAGATTTTCATCATCCTCGCATAATAAAATACGCAGTTTCTCGTCCATATCAATCATTTTTTAATAAAGGTAATGCAATAATAAATTTAGTTCCTACATTCAGTTCACTCTCCGCCCGGATGGTTCCCTTATGATCCTGAATAATCTTTTTCACATAAGCCAGTCCCAGACCGAAACCTTTTACATCGTGCAGATTACCTGTATGCACGCGATAGAACTTATCAAACACCTTCTTCAGGTTTTCTTTTTTAATACCAATACCGTTGTCCTGTATCGAAATCATCAGTTTACCGGGTTCGTTCCAAGTTCTCACGTCGAGCACCAGGTCTTCTTCGGGCTTCTTGTATTTCACCGCGTTATCCATCAGGTTGAATATCACATTGGTGATATGCATTTCGTCCGCAAATATAACAGGATTGGTAGCCTCAAGGTTCGATGTAATCTTACCATTATAGCGTTCCACCTTCAGAGCGAACGTATTGATAACCCCGGTAATCAACTCATTGGCATCGAGTTCTTTCATCTTCAGTGTTGCTTTCTGTCTGTCGAACATAGACATCTGAAGAACTTTCTCCACCTGGAATCTCAACCGCTTCGTTTCATCATTAATGACTCCCGATATATGCTGGAACATCTGCGGTGATTTCCCGACTGCGGGATCTTTCAGCATCTGCGCGGCAAGCGAGATGGTAGATATCGGTGTCTTGAACTCGTGTGTCATATTGTTGATAAAGTCATTCTTCATTTCTGTCAGCTTCTTCTGGCGGAAGACGATGTAGATAGTGAAGATGAATGTAATCAACAGTACGAAAGTGAATATCATCGAAGGGATCATAAAACTAACCGAGTCGAAGATATAATCTTTCTTTCCCGGAAAGTGCACCTTCACAATACTCATCTTCGCAGGCGGATCATTTTGGAACAGAGGTTGGGTATAAGAATCCTCACTTCCTCCCTCTTCGTAATCCGAACAGCGATATACCTCACGTCCATCTTTATCGATTACCGAAAAATGATATAGCAGCTCTATACCATTATTAATAAAGTTAGACTTCAGATAATTATCCAGCTTCTTAAAGTTCACCCGTTCGCCAATCGACTTATCGCTTGCTTTGTAAATCATCCGCAAGGCTACATCGTCGAGCAGGAAACGCTGATACATATACCTATTTTTAATAGCGTCGGTCAAGCTTCGCGATGTCTGCGGAATGGTATTCCGGCCATGTCTCTCCGAAATCATGGCTTTTGGCACCTTCGACGGCTCGGTGGTAATCATCTTTAGTTCAAACTCCGAATACAGGGTTCCGTCCGGTGACTTGAACCTATAACGCTCCGATTGCTGAATCAAACCATTTTTCTGTTCGGTAGTAGAAGAAGACTGAGCCAGTGCTCTACGTTCCGCTTCAGTAATGTCTTCTAACAGCCAACGTTGCGTTTCATCATACTCCACATCCTTTGAAACCTGAAACAAAGCATTTCGCACGGATGTATTAAATTGTTCTTTACGCATCTTCACCATTTCTTCGATGTAGCTCACTTGTAAATAGAGCAAACTCAGAAAGGAAAGACCCATAATAATGCCTAATATCCAGATTGTTGACTTTTTCATAGCAACAAAATTAACACTCCCTAATTAACACTCCTAACAGCTTAACCTGTTTTAACAGGATGTTCTCTATAATTAACCGAAAGACGTTTTTTAGGTCGTATTCTGACCACTATAACAAAACGTACATGCCTTTGGTTTGCAAATTTAATAAAAAATTAAAGATTTCTCTTCAGAAAATCTACTTTCTTTAATCATTGTTAATGAGTAAGCAGGTTTCAAGAGGCGACCGACGAACTGTCAATGGCATGTAACGGCAGCTACAACCACAAGCAGAATGCCTTAAAAGAATAAAGCTACGAGCAGTTGCACATACATTGTACACTCCTCGTAGCTTTATAACTCAGCAGTTCAGCCATTTGCAGCCCGCAGTCCGGCAGGCTGTAACCACATTATTCTTCTGTTTGCTTGGATTCGAAGTCTTTTATTAATTTATCCTGCACATCACTCGGAACAAGTTCGTAACTTGCAAATTTCATAATGAACGAAGCACGACCTCCGGTAAGCGAGCTGAGCGCTGTCGAATAAGAAGACATCTCTTTTAAAGGCACTTTAGCGACCAGCTTTTCATAACCGTTTTCGCTGCTCATGCCCATGATCATGGCACGACGTCCCTGAAGATCTCCCATCACATCACCCATCTTATCGGAAGGCACAAAGACTTCTACATCATAAATAGGTTCGAGAATCTTCGGTCCCGCATTCTTAAATGCTTCGCTGAAAGCATTGCGTCCGGCCAGCATGAACGAGATTTCATTAGAATCTACCGGGTGCATCTTTCCGTCATATACGATGACACGTACATCGCGGGCGTACGAACCGGTGAGAGGTCCCTGCTCCATACGGGACATGATACCTTTAAGGATAGCAGGCAGGAAGCGGGCATCGATAGAACCACCGACAATACTGTTAACAAATACCAATTTTCCGCCCCATTCCAATGGAACTTCTTCGGTACCTTTCACATTAATCTTAAATTCCTGTCCACCGAACTTATACGTATCGGGCACCGGCATTCCTTCATAATATGGTTCTACAATCAAGTGCACTTCACCAAACTGTCCGGCACCACCCGATTGTTTTTTATGACGATAGTCGGCACGGGCCGCCTTAGTGATGGTCTCACGATAAGGAATCTTCGGTTCCTCGAATTTCACCTGAAGTTTTTCATTATTCTCCAGACGCCACTTTAAAGTACGGAGGTGGAATTCACCCTGACCATGTACGATGGTCTGTTTCAATTCTTTCGATTGTTCGATGACCCAAGTCGGATCTTCCTCGCGCATACGGTTCAAGATAACCATCATCTTCTCTGTATCGGCTTCGTTCACCGGTTTGATGGCGCGTGAATATTTAGAATTCGGATATTTAATAAAATTAAACCGGTTTTCGGCACCTTTACCATTTAGCGTGTTTCCGGTATGAACATCTTTCAGCTTCACCGTACAGCCGATATCACCGGCCACCATCTCTTCTACTTTGATACGGTTGGCACCGGCACAAGCATAAATCTGTGCCACACGTTCTTTCGAACCGCGGTCGGCATTCGTAAAGTCATCTCCTTCGTGCACTTTTCCGCTCATCACCTTGAAGTATTGAACGTCGCCAATATGCGGCTCCACACCTGTTTTGAAGAAATAGAGTGAAGTAGGCCCATCGGGATCGGGTTCCACCACTTCACCACGGGTATTATGCACTTTCGGCATTTCGGATACACCGGGCACTACATTACCCAGAAACTCCATCAGACGACGTACACCCATATCTTTGCCTGCACAGACACAGAATACGGGGAACATGCCACGTGCAGCCAATCCTTTGCGGATACCTTCACGCATTTCGTCTTCTGTCAGTGAATCCTGTTCGAAGAATTTTTCCATCAAGCCTTCATCATTCTCAGCAGCGGCTTCTACCAGGGCTTTGTGCATTTCCATAGCCTTGTCCATCTCTTCGGCCGGGATCTCTTCAATAGTGGGTGCTCCACCTTCGGGTCCCCAAGAGTATTTCTTCATCAGCAGCACGTCGATCAGTGAGTTGAAATTCGGGCCTGTAGCCAAAGGATACTGGACGGGAACCACTTTCGGTCCGTAAATGGACTTCAGTTGTTCAAGCACCATATCATAATCGCACTTCTCGTTATCAAGTTGATTCACCAGGAAGATTACCGGTTTACCCAGTTTTTCGGTATAGCGGAAATGATTTTGTGTTCCCACTTCCGGTCCATATTGTCCGTTCAGCAGCAAAATAGCTGTATCGGTTACGTTGAGTGCCGTCATGGCAGCACCTACAAAGTCATCGCTGCCCGGACAGTCTATGATGTTCAGTTTCTTTCCATTCCATTCCACATGAAAAATAGTTGAAAAGACGGAATATCCATATTCCTGTTCCACCGGAAAGTAATCGCTTACGGTATTCTTGGCAGTAATCCTGCCGCGACGTTTTATAATACCACTCTCATAGAGCAACGCTTCTGTGAGAGTGGTTTTTCCTGAGCCGTCATTGCCAAGAAGGGCAATGTTCTTAATTTCGTTAGTCTGATATACTTTCATGATATATAAGATTTAAATGAATGATTCAGTATGTGTTTTTCGCATACCCTTTTTTTACTGAGGCGCAAATTAGGCATTAATCAAATGAAAAGCAATAAAACTGACAGTGTTACTAAACAATGTTATGTAACATACAGGATCTGTTTATTAAGCAGATATCACAGTGTCACAAACTCTTGGCACTCTCTAAACGAAGTTGAATTAGGATAACAACTTTCCGTATTATCGAACTTGGTAACACCAATATAATATACCTCTTGGCTTATGCTTCCTTATAAAACAGATTCTATAAATGGAACAACTTCTCTATCATCTGATGTATTAGGGAATATATAGTCTTTTATACAGTTTGAAGAATCCAATAAAAGCATTATAGGTGTTGGAACATATTTCAATTCTTTTCTTATCAGATCTTTTGAGTCAAGATATATATACTCATAATATTTATTACGTTTCTGGAAAGATGAAGGGCTTCCCATAGTTGAAATAATAGCTACTTTATTATTTCTATAAAGAGAATCTATTTTTTTTGTAATAGAGAATCCTAAATCTATACAACTCCCACAATCATAATAGTTAAATAGAAAAATAACTCTACAAGTCTTATTTGACACAATAGAATCAATGGAGGTTACCCTTTTCCCTATTAAGTTATAAACATCCTTTTGGGGAGTTTTAGTAACATCATTTTCTTTTTTTTGATTATTGCTACATCCCCATATAATGCAAAGCAATATAAATAAGGTAAAGAATTTATTTTTTCGCATCACCTATTTTTATTTTTTCAATGGTTACTCCTGCCACTTCTTGTGAAGCAAATAGATATGTGTCTGAAACACAAAAAGAAGAATATATATCATGTGGAAGAATGTAGGTAGAGATATGCTTCATTTCGTCATTGATTGATAATTTCAAAATAGTATTTACACGATAATCGCCTGATGAGCTCCGTGATGAACACAGTATATATATATGGTCATTTGCAAGATAAGCATCACGTATGTATATATAGACAGATTTCTCTTTATTAGAATTCTTTTTAGCAATTTCTGTTGCTTCTTTTATTATAGGAATTGAAGAGATATCAAATGTTTTAATATATTCTCCATGAATATTATATTGCTCTATATAAGGGTAGCAATTTGAAATCGAAAATATTCCTTTGCCTTGATCATAAAGAATATGTTTCTTGTTAGATATAATGGTTTTAAAAGGAGTTTTTTCTCGTACAACCTTTCCCATTGGGATTTGTTTGTTTGGGTGATATTTATCAATCATTAGAAAACTTGTCGAATCCGTATTCGCAGATAAAAAGATTAAAGAATCATTGAGACTAAATCTGTTTTCATTTGCATTTGAAAGTGAAAAATCACCATAGAAAACTCCTCCATGAAATTTTTTCATTGACTTTGTTCCAAAATCAACAACATATACCGTGTCATTCAGTACATTAAAGGTAAATGGCCATGTTGTTTCATAAGGGGCTTCACCATGTTTGCTAACATATTCCATCTCTTTTAAGTTATCACTTAACGCCACAATGTCTCCCCGTTTTTTATCCAAAACATATATCTTATTCTTATAATAAGTCATACACGTAATGTTGGAGAAGAAACTAGAATCAGGATATTCTTCTATCTTAATTTCCGACTGACAATACATTAAGTTACGATTTTTCTCCTTGTTGTTACAAGAAGAAAAACATAAAATTGCGATAATAAGAATCAATATTCTATTCATTACCCTTTAGCAATAAGTCTTATTTCCATCACATTCAACATAGGCACCATTTAACCAATCAAGCCCTCTACTACATTTTTTACCACTACAAGATACTGAACCAGATAGAGGAAATCCACATTCTACAGTTACTGTACATGAATAGTTGCCTCCTCCTCCTTCTCCGGTATCAGTACCTTCTCCCATTGCAAGACACTCTAAAGTAAGCATCTTCATATTCGCTTTTTTATCTTTGTTTTTCAACGCAGACAAACAGACATTAACAGAAACAAATAAAAAGAAAGTCACTCCTAAACAAATTCTTAAGGTCTTTTTCATGATATATAAGATTTAAATGAATGATTCAGTATGTGTTTTTCGCATACCCTTTTTTTACTGAGGCGCAAATTAGGCATTAATCAAATGAAAAGCAATAAAACTGACAGTGTTACTAAACAATGTTATGTAACATGTTGATACAAACGGGAAGAGAATAAACCGTTTGTCAGAATGAAAGTCTTTTCCTTTATTATCTATTAAAAAGCATTATCCACCTCACATCTGCTTACACTGCCTTCTGCCAAACTGAATGAAATAGGATTCAGTAACGGGGTTTTCGGCGCAAAACGGGAGTATTTGAGGCAAAAGACAGCGGTTTTTCAGCACAAAGACGGTGTATTTCCGGAAAAAGAAGTAAGTATTCGGACCCAAAGAAGTAAGCACTTTCCGGAAATGCTTACTTCTTTTCCGAAAATCTCCTCATGTTTTGCCACATTACATATATTGTTATAACAAAAAGGCCGTATGGATGCCTCTTTCTCCTCCGGTTGTTCTGTAAAGCCAGTCAAACCATATATAACAGAATCACCGGAGGAAGAGGAAAATAAAAGAAAAAGGGCAGGATTCCGCCGCACAGCTATCTATTGGAGAACAGATATCACAGATCTGCGACACAGTGGGAAAATCCTACCGGCAAATGCAGGCGTTTTTTTCTCCAACCTTCAGAGCGGCACGAAACGAAAGCATTCTGAGATCATCGGATAATCAGATTGTCAAATGGTTAAAAAGGAACTTTCCTCCCGTTAAATAAGAAAGAATATATGCCCTGCAAAGTTGTTTACTAAAACGAAAACCTTACTTTTGCAATTTAAAACGCAAAAATAACTCAGACTATCATGGCAGGCATATACATACATGTCCCCTTCTGTAAGACACGCTGTATTTATTGCGATTTTTACTCCACCACGCGAAGCGAACGGAAAGGACACTACATCGAAGCCCTCTGCAAGGAGCTGGAAATGAGATATACTTACCTGAAAGGAGAGCCCATAGAAACGCTCTACTTTGGTGGAGGTACTCCTTCGCAACTTGATGAAGAGGACTTCCGGAAAGTGTTCGACACCGTCCGGCGTGTATACGGAATGGAAAATTGCCATGAAATAACGCTTGAAGCCAATCCGGATGACCTCTGTCCGGAATATGTGCAAATGCTCTCCCGCTTGCCATTCAACCGCATCAGTATGGGTATCCAGACTTTTGATGATGCCACGCTTACGTTATTGAAGCGACGCCACAATGCCACTCAAGCCATTCGTGCAGTAGAATTATGCCGTACCTACGGGTTCCGCAACATCAGCATCGACTTGATTTACGGACTTCCCGGTGAGACAGCAGAGCGTTGGGAAAAGGACCTGCAACAGGCCATTGCCCTCAATGTGGAGCATGTTTCGGCCTACCACCTGATTTATGAAGAAGGTACTCCTATTTATAGAATGTTGCAAAAACACCAGGTTGAAGAAGTGGACGAAGACAGCAGTGTCCGGTTCTTCACCTTATTGATAGACCGGCTGCAGGAAGCAGGATATGAGCACTACGAAATATCCAACTTTTGCAAGCCGGGAATGTATTCACGCCATAACACTTCGTACTGGCAAGGGGCCAGTTACCTCGGTTGTGGTCCGTCGGCACACTCTTTCGACGGAGCAACACGCGAATGGAACTGTTCGTCGATAGAGAAATACATAGCAGGCATCGAAAGCGGCAAACGGGACTTTGAACGGGAAGAACGGGATTTAACTACCCGGTACAATGAATTTGTCATTACCTCCGTCCGCACTCAATGGGGAATTTCACTCGAACGCCTCCGCAACGATTATGGAACCGAACTGGAACAATACTGCCTCAAGATGGCACGTCCTTCTTTAGAAAACGGCAAATTAGAAATACACGAAGGTGCTCTGCGCCTCACCCGAGAAGGAATTTTTATTTCCGACAGCATCATGAGCGATCTTCTCCGGGTGGACAACTAAAATTATAAAGTCATGACCGAATCAGAGGTTCGAAAACTATTAAGACGAATGAAGGAGCTGGACTCGCAAACGGCGTTCCGATCCTTCTACGATATGACGTACGACCGGCTTTACCGCATTGCCTACTATTACGTAAAGCGGGAAGAATGGTCGCAGGAGATCGTACTTGATGTATTCTTGAAACTCTGGGAACAACGCAGTTCGTTGCCCCAAGTCAAAAGCATTGAGGACTATTGCTTCATACTGGTGAAAAACGCCTCACTCAACTATCTGGAAAAAGAGAACAGGCGCACAACCGTATCCACCGAAGTATTGCCGGAACCGGAAGCACAAAGCGATTCGCCCGAGGAATCGATGATCAGTGAAGAGCTATTCGCCATCTATGTGAAGGCGCTCGACCGCCTGCCTGAACGTTGCAGAGAAGTGTTCATCCGCATCCGCGAAGAAAAACAAAGCTATGCACAGGTGGCCGAAGAATTGGGCATCAGCACAAAGACCGTAGACGCCCAACTCCAGAAAGCAACAATCCGACTGAAAGAAGCGATATTGACGATGAACGATAAACAATGAACCACCGACCGGAAACGATGGACAAGGTTTAACTTTTATTTGCACATCCCCGATAGGGAGATCCTTCGAACGCTCTGTCTTTATCAGTGAAATTCATTTTAATCAAAACACAAAGACTTAGCTTATGAAGAAGTTATTAAGACCTACAACCTTTGCATTGCTTACGATGGCACTGTGTTTCACTGCATGCGAAAACGGCAACAACTCCTATCCCAAGGAATATCTGGGATTCGAAAAGAAAGCGCAGGACTTCTCTTACCAAAAGAATACTGCGGAAGCCGAATTCCAAGTAAAGATCATTGCGGTTGATAAAACGAAAGAAGACCGGATTGTCTTCATCGAATCACCCTCACGTCCGACGAAGCCCGGAAGCCCTTCGGCACAGTTTTTTAAGATTAAAGATAATAAAGTCACCATCAAGGGAGGCAGTAAATCGGCCAAAGCCACTATTCTGGTCTATCCCCAGAAAGTGGGAACGAATGAATACATTCAGCTTGTCTGCCGGCCTCAGAACGGCAAGTCGGAAACGACCCAAATGTCTATCCGGCTGGTGAAAAAATAACGAAATAAAAAATGAAGTATACCGACCAGGAACTTAACCGATTATTGGAGAAACTCATAGCCTCCACCCGCTCGCCCAGAGGAAGATTCTCGGCAGCGGCAAGCTATCAGATATTAGAGAAGCGATTGCCACGTCCGGCACACCGGCTTTTCTCTATACGCATTTTCTCGGCAGTAGCCGCCATCGCTTTGTTCTGCTACATCGGATGGAGCACTTATTGCTATCTGAAACCTGCCGCGTTGCAAACCGTTTCTACACTGGCCGACACACGGACTATAAAGTTACCCGATGGAACGGAAGTGACACTGAACCATTTCTCTTCTCTCACCTATCCCGAGAAATTCAAGGGGAAACACAGGGAAGTGGACTTGAAAGGAGAAGCGTATTTCGAAGTGACGAAGAATCGGGAACACCCTTTCATCGTACAGACAGAGTCGGTCAATGTAGAGGTACTGGGAACTCACTTCAACGTAGAGTCCTATCCGGACGATCCGGAAGTGAAAACCACCCTACTCGAAGGTTCCGTGGTGGTGAGCAATAAAGCCAATTCTGTGCGCATGGTTCTGAAGCCAAACGAAAGTGCTATATATAATAAGGTGAAAAAGAGCATGACCCTTGAAGTTTCAGATCGCGCTGCCGAAGAGATAGCCTGGCGGAATGGCGAATTAGTCTTCACCAACCTTCCCCTGCAGGAGATCGCCCGACAGTTGTCCAACACGTTTGGTGTAAACATCTCCATAGCAGACAAAGCATTGCAGAACTACCGGATCACGGCACGATTCTCCGACGGAGAAGGACTCGATCAGATTCTCGATCTGCTGCATACAGTCGGTAAATTCAACTATTCACACAACAATGAAGAAATAACGATTACTACTAAACTTAACTAAACATGAGAAAATCCAATCCGGATTTCCACCACATCAGAAGTTACATTCTGATGTGTGTGGTTTCCATATTCTTTTCGACTATCAACGCGCAGACACCGGAGCCCAGGATCACCCTCAAGCTGCAAAACACCAGCCTCTCAGAGATTATCCGGCATATAGAACAAGCCACCGGTTTCTCTTTCATCTACGGTGAAGAGGTGAAACTCGACCATAAAGTCAGCCTCAACGTACAGAAGAAACCTCTCGGAGAAGTTCTGAACCAGTTGTTTGCCAACGAACCGATAAGCTATAAAATAACAGGAAAGCACATCCTGTTACAAAAAATACCTCCCAAACCCGTAAGCCGCAGGTTTACTATCAGTGGATACGTAACCGACGGGGCGTCTGCCGAAACGCTGATTGGTGCCAATATTCTTGAGAGTCGTCATCATCAAGGAACCACCACCAATCCTTACGGTTTCTACAGCATTACGCTGCCAGAAGGAGAAGCTCAGTTGAGCTTCTCCTATTTGGGTTACACCAGCCAGCAACACGTACTGACCCTGACCCGTGACACCCTGCTGAACATCCGGATGAAAGACAGCAACATGCTGCAAGAAGTGGTCATCGTATCGGACAAGGCCGAATCGGGGATCATGGCCACTCAAATGGGGGCCAGCGAGATACCGATGACACAAATAAAAAACACTCCCAGCATATTGGGAGAAGCAGATGTAATGAAAGCCATCCAGTTGATGCCGGGCGTACAGGCCGGAATGGAAGGATCTGCCGGATTGTATGTACGTGGCGGCGGCCCCGACCAAAACCTGATCTTGCTGGACGGTGTACCGGTGTACAACGTAGACCATTTATTAGGATTCTTCTCTGTCTTCACTCCCGAAGCCGTAAAGAAAGTAACCCTCTTCAAAAGTTCTTTCCCCGCCCGCTTCGGCGGACGCCTCTCCTCGGTAATCGACGTACGCACCAACGATGGCGACATGAAGAACTATCATGGCGTAGTCAGTATAGGACTCCTGACCAGCAAACTCAATTTCGAAGGGCCGATCATCAAGGACCGGACCTCTTTCAACATTTCTGCCCGCCGCTCCTACATCGACCTGTTGGCCAAACCCTTCATGCCGAAAGAGGAAAAGTACAGTTATTACTTTTATGACATTAATGCCAAAATCAACCATAAGTTCTCCGACCGGAGCCGCCTCTTCCTCAGTGCATACAATGGCAAAGACCATTTCATGACAAAGTATGACGACACTTACTACGGTGACGAAGACAAGTACAGGGATGGCGGAAAGATGAACTGGGGAAATACCATCGTTTCGGGACGCTGGAATTACATCTTTAACAACAAGCTGTTCAGCAATACCACAGTCGCTTTCAATAACTATAAGTTTGACGTCAGCACGTTCACCAAGAACGAGATACATACAAACAACCAAATAACCTGGAACCGCTATAAAGCCGACTATAAATCGGGAATCCGGGACTGGAGTGCTCAGATAGATTTTGACTATAATCCTATCCCCGCACACCATGTCAAGTTCGGAATGCAATACCTGCACCATAGTTTCCGTCCGGAAGTATCCACCTCAAAGATATTCGACAAGACCGGAGAAACCATCGAGCGGGATACGACGTATTATACCGCCTCTAACAGCGAAATCCTTGCCCACGAAGCATCTGCCTACCTTGAAGATAACTTCAATCTGAGCAGTCGCCTGCGTATGAACCTGGGCCTGCACTTCTCGACCTTCCAAGTGCAAAAGAAGAACTATTTCTCCATACAACCCCGCATCTCCGCACGCTATCAGCTCAACAAGGACATCGTAATCAAAGCTTCTTACACCAAAATGAGCCAGTATGTACACTTGATTTCATCCATGCCGTTCGCTATGCCCACCGACCTGTGGGTGCCGGTGACCAGTAAAATCAAGCCTATGCAAGCGCATCAGGTATCATTGGGTGGCTATTACACTGGAATCGACGGATGGGAATTCTCGGTGGAAGGCTACTATAAAGGAATGAGAAATGTGCTTGAATACAAAGACGGAGTCAGTTTCCTCGGATCTTCCACCGGATGGGAAGACAAAGTGGAGATGGGACGCGGACGCTCCATGGGTATAGAATTCATGGCACAGAGAACCATCGGGAAGACAACCGGATGGCTCGCATATACATTGGCCAAGAGTGACCGTAAATTTGCCAAAGGAGGGATAAACAATGGGGCACGCTTTCCGTATAAATATGACCGGAGGCACAATATAGACCTGACCCTCAACCATCGGTTCAATGAACGAATCGACGTAAGTGCCTCATGGATACTTACCACCGGAGGTACAACCACAATCCCCACTGAACTGACAGCTATCATCCGTCCGGGCGATAACAATTCATCGATACAAGAAGGAGATTATGTCAAGCACCGCAACAACTATCGCCTTCCCGCCACGCACCGGCTCAATGTCGGTGTTAATTTCAGCAAGAAAACACGACATGGCATGCGTATCTGGAACGTCAGTATATATAATGTATACAATGCCATGAACCCTACCTTGGTATATCGCACCTACAAAAAGACCGAATATACTCAAGGCGAACAAGCACAAGGCAACCGCATACCGGTCATCCGGAAATTCACCTTGTTGCCTTGTATTCCTTCATTCAGTTATACATATAAATTCTAAGTATTTATGAAACGATCCATTCACGACATACTCCTGTTCCTGCTGGTTATTATATCTGCCACAGCCTGCAACCACGATCTCCCTTTCGATCTGAAGGAGAATCCTCCTAAACTGGTGATGAACGCCATCATCAACGCCGATAGCACTTACAACGAACTGTTCCTGAACTTTACCGGCAGAAACCAAATCGGACAAATCAACGGAGCCACTGTGGAAGTACGCATTAACGGTTCTCTCAGCGAAACGCTGCGCCCCGATCCGTACAGCAGCGATAAAGGACGTTTTTATATCAACAGCACTTTCCATCCGGGCGATGTAGTCCGCATAGACGCCATGACAGATGACGGTGCATATCACGCATGGGCAGAAGTCACCGTCCCCCAACCTGTCGGGAAGATAGAAAAGGTAGATACAGTCTCTATCATGAGAATACCAAGTAACTATGGTTACGGGACTCCCCCGAGAAGACATCTCCGTTATCAAATCCAAATAAACGACCGTCCGGGAGAGAAGAATTTCTATCGGATCATTGTGGAACAGCGGAAATACTGGAAATACTATTGGCAACAAGGTGAGCAGATTAACTGGGGATCGGCCATGTTGAAAAGTTTTAAGTTGCAGACAAACGAAGACGTGGTATTGACCGACGGCAAGCCGAGTACGGAAGAAGATGACGAAAACGGCCTGTTCGGCAGTGTCACTAACAAGTATGCCGTATTTGACGACTCACGTTTCGCGGACGGAAGTTATACAATGACTGTCTATAACGATATTTACGGATGGGGATTCTGGGGAAGTGAATATACATGGATAAAAACAGATGTCTATATCCGCATACTCAGCATCACCGAAAAAGAATATTATTATCTGAGAGCACTGAACCTGCTCGACTCAGATGCCTATGACAATACCTTAAGTGAGCCCATTGCTTTCCCCAGCAATGTGAACGGCGGTACCGGAATGGTTGGATTCAGCGCAGAAACCAACTACATGCTGACGGTTAAAAACCACGCAGTTCCCCCAACGATGCCGGATTTATAAAGAAACCACTATCTTTGTGCCCTAAAAGCACATTTATATGTTTATAATAATCGGAATCATGCTTACAGGTATGCTGCTTGGCTACCTGTTACGGAGCAAAAGACTCACATGGATACATAAAGTCATCACATTATTAATATGGCTGTTGCTCTTCCTCCTCGGCATCGACGTAGGAGGCAACGAAGCCATCGTGAAAGGACTGCACGCCATCGGGCTGGAAGCCTTCATCATCACCACAGCAGCCGTAGCCGGAAGCACACTGGCTGCATGGGGACTATGGTATCTGCTTTATGCACGTTATCAGAAAAAGGAGGTGAAGCCATGAAAGGCAGCCTTATTATCGTCTCTTTTTTTATCGTCGGCACCCTGTGCGGACTTTTTCATCTGATTCCATATGATTTCAGCCAAAGCAAACTCAGTTTTTATGCTTTATGCGGGCTGATGTTTTGTGTCGGTATCAGTATAGGCAATGATCCGCAAACATTGAAAAGTTTCCGGTCACTGAATCCGCGCTTACTCTTCCTGCCCGTAATGACCATTCTGGGTACACTGGCAGGATGTGCCGTAGTCAGTCTCTTTCTATCGCATCGCTCACCGGCCGATTGCATGGCAGTGGGTTCCGGATTCGGGTATTATTCACTCTCAAGCATTTTCATCACCGAATACAAGGGAGCCGAACTGGGAACCATCGCACTGCTCTCAAATATCATGCGCGAAATCATCGCCTTGCTTTGCGCTCCTTTATTGGTAAAGTTCTTCGGAAAACTGGCCCCCATTTCTGTCGGAGGAGCTACCACTATGGATACGACTCTTCCCATTATCACCCGCTGTTCAGGGCAGGAATTCGTCATAGTCTCTATCTTTCATGGTTTCATTGTGGACTTTAGCGTGCCGTTTCTGGTGACACTATTCTGTTCCATATAGGCATCTTATTACAAAACTGTTTCAATTTTCGTAATAAGATTATCTTTTTCACACTTCTTTCTTGATATACATCAAGAAATGACACCTTATTGCCTACTTCCCTTCCCTATCCCTTTTATGTTGAACAACATATTTGTATATTTGCATAGGTAAAAAGAAAAAGCTAAGAGCTTAACAATTGTTTTTAATAGGTATTAGGGGTCCTTATGATAAGGATAAGGACAAAGATTAGTTTTCAGGAATAACAATTAAAAAAGTAGGTATTATGAAAAGATTAGGATTAACATTAGTAGCAGCACTCTGCCTTGCTGCCACCACATTTGCAGCAGAAAATCAACCTACAGTTGCAAAATGGGAAGGTAACATCAATGTGAATAAATTGGGTAAATACCTGAATTTATCTTCTGTACAGGCAGAAGAAGTAGCCAACATTTGTAACTACTTTGACGAGCAGATGGGAAGAGCCACTACGTCAAAAAAGAATAAAGACACCCTGGTTCGTAACGCTGTCTACGGAAATCTGAAGTTGATGAAAAAAACGTTGACGGATGCTCAGTACACGAAGTATACTACAATATTGAATATGACTTTGAAAAACAAGGGCATCGAAGTAAAGTAGAAACTTGATTGATGAATAAAAGGATAAAAGACCGGTGTCGTCGAATGAACTGACACCGGTCTTTTATTTTTATACCAATCACCGACAGCCGCGAAGAGGGTTAGCACTGATGTTTCCGGTTTTCCGGAAGACGAAAAAATATTTCTTGAAAAGTAAAGTCTTATGTAGCAATTATATTGTTTAGCACCAGATTTATCATAGGATCAAGTTTTCTGTTTCGACAACGCTATCACAAAAAGAACGAGGAGAAACGTATCCTCTAACTACCAAAGGATTAATTACGGCCATAACTAAAATTATTATATTTATAATTATCTTTTAGGTAAAAGATGCAAGTGAAAATATTTGCGCATAAAAACAATATATATTCCACTCAGCAAGAGGATACAGCCCAATAAATACCAATAACCATAATCCCGGTAATATAAATATCCGATGATAATTACAATTTGCACAATCATATATACCAAAGATACCACCACGTGCGGTATTCTCAATTCATTAACCATGATCTGATACAAATGCTTCCGGTGAGGCAAACCAATATTTTCATGTAGCAACAACCGATGTACGATTGTCAACACACTATCCACTCCATATACAGTAAGCACCACAAGCCAGCTGAAATCCTTAGTTTGAAGAATCAAACTCCCGATCAGGAACAAGACTACAAAAGCTATACTGACCGAACCCACATCACCGGCAAAGCATTTCGCTCTCTTACGGAAATTAAAGAAATCAAACACCAATACAGAACAAATCATCATATAAATAAAACTCTGTTCTGTGAAAGAGATCACTTCCGCATTCACATATGCCAAAGAAATCAGGATAACCAATGAATATCCGCCGGTAATGCCGTTAATGCCATCCATAAAGTTATAAGCATTGATAATCCCCGTACAGACGATCAGAGCGACAAGCAACGTCCACCAAGGTAAGCTAAACAATCCCCATTGATAGAACATCAAGGTCATTGCCGTAAAATGGAAGACTAAACGCAAACCCTGCGAAGTAGAACGGATATCATCTACAAAACTGATAAAAGTGATCAAAGTCAAAGCCAGTATAAACCAAGGATACTCAAACTGATTCGTCAGGAAAAAAGCCAATGCACCCAAATAAAAAATGATTCCTCCACCTCTCAGAGTAATACGGGTATGCGAACTCCGTTCATTCGGCTTGTCGATAATATTACATTTATCAGCAATACGGAAATAAAAAAGTTCTACTAAGAATAGCAGAACTAAGATTAGCAGATAATACATAAACTATTCGTTCTTTTTAATGAAATAAAACAAGAATTGAAGTCCTAAAAAGGCAAAAAAAAGAATCCCTATTAGGATTCCTATAATCCAAAGAAAAATTTCCATTTAGAGCACCTCCTTATTCTATCTGAAAATTCCTCAAAACATTCATAGGCTTCCATCCAAGCTCCCGCATTGCCTTTTCATTACTAAAAGTCAAAGAGTGCGTGATCTTACGAAGTTTTAAACTGTTTATTGGAGTCTTTTCCCCGAGACAATCACCAAAAACGGCCATACTCTTAGCAAACCAATAAGGAATAGACAAAGGTAACTTCTTATTCAATTGTTTGCATATCACCATCTCCAGCTCACGAAAACTCGGCTGGTAACTGTCACAAACATTATATATCCCTCCCTTTTCAATCAATAGAGGAACAAGGTTAGCTATATCCTGAACCATCAGAACACTCTTTTTGGCTTTTCCTCCGGCAATACTCAAATACTTGCCACTCTTAATCCCATGGATCATTGCTCCTAAATTTCCCGGAGGGTTAGGACCGGCAATTAAAGAAGGACGAAGTATACTCAATTTCACATTATACATGGCACACCATTCTTCCAAATATTTCTCAGCCTTGATTTTACTTAAAGCATAAGGAGTTGTTCCATTCAAAGGATATTCTTCCGTGATATTCTCACCCGAATCACAGCCATAAACAGCAACAGTACTAATAAAAATGAATGACTTCGGAATGCCACTTCGTTCCAAAGCGGTACACAAATTCTTAGTACCTTGAAGGTTCACATCAAAAAAGGCCTGTTTCTCTTCTTCTGTTTTAGGCACAGAATGCGCTTTTCCTGCGGCATGAAAAACAATATCAAATGATTCTTTAAAAGCTGGAATATTCCGAGCTATATCTACCTTATAATCATCTTTGGGAGTGAGTCCGACTGTTGAAATAACATATTTTCTTTCTAAAAGTGAAAGTATATGGCTTCCTAAGAAACCAGAAGCACCAGTAAATAAAAAACTCATAAGATTTGTCAAATTATACACTAAAACAACCTATATATTATTTCAATCCAAAATTAGATTTCCGAAACTTATCTTATTACTTATATAAAAAACAATTTAATATACTATACTACAAATGATTACCAATCATCTAAGCCACCGAACTCCCTCTTTAAGTATTCTACCATTATCACCATATATTACATTACTTTTTGAAACATTGCAAGATATCGTAGAACATGCAGCGATAATGGTATTATCCGCAATATCAACACCTTTTAAAATAGTAGTTCGACAGCCTATCCAAACATGTGTTCCTATGTGTATTGGTTTAGGCAGATTTATAATCTCATCCTCTTGATTCAAAATCTCATGAAAATCTGTATCCATTATAAGAATATCCCATGATAACAAACAATGCTCTCCAAACGATATAGCTTTTTGGCAAATAATACTACTCCGTCCCGTCATTAGAAAATCATCCCCCAATGTTAAAACAGCATTTGTAGCTATACTAATTTTACTTCCAGAACCTATTGATGCCTTACCCATAACCATTAATGTTCCTGAGATTTCTAACATCGTACGAGATTTTTTTAAATCAATAGTACCCACTCCATGTCTTCCAATTTGTAATAAACCAACTTTAATAGGAGAACAAAAAACAATTCCCCCTCTCCGTATCTCACATATATTCACATTCTTATAAATGATAATTGGAAATTTATAAGCAATAGAAAAAGGAAGTATCAAAAAGTTTATCCATATTGTTTTCAGCCAATGGATAGAGTATATTTTCAATAAGTATTTCATAAACAAACACTATAACAAGAATATCAAATATATTTGATTCAAATAAAATATTTTACAATTACAAACACAACCTCCACTTTAGGACATTTTACAGATTTAAATCAAGATAAATTTCACAATTTAATAATAGGCACCTTAGTCCAATCTATAACATGGGTTGCTTTTTCGACATTTATCCATTCAAAGTCCTCAATCAGATGTTGAAACTTTGAATAAGCGTTTTTAAGTCCATAATATGATTTGAATGTTCTTTCTAAAGTAAAATAATGAAATCTAGGTTGTTGATAATCAAAATCTCTCATATGAAGATATGTCATCGCATAGTCGGCTCTTGAAAGTAATAGCTTAATAAGCCAATAAGGAAATAGCCTAAAATACCCTCCTCCAGAATAAACGAAATATTGTCCCATAAGTCTACTTGTATTAATAGGAAACTCTCTAATATTAATACCATTATATGAAATTATACTAGGCATGGCCCTTTTAAAAGAAGGAAATCCGCCATAACTTCTAGATGCAGGAAAAATAGAACAATCATTTTCTATTCCAAATTCAGAAAGTACTTCAAAGGCCCATTTAGAACTTTCTGTTATAGTAAAAGCGGGTGCTCGAAAAGATTTTACTTTTTTACCAGTTATATTTTCAAGAGAATTTATTGCTATTTTTAAATCATCTCTAAATATTTCAGGTGTCATATTACAAACAAATAGATGCTTATCCGTATGACAAGCTATTTCATGACCTCTATCACAAATCTCCCTCACCACATTAGGGTATATTCTCGCAATCCATCCTAAACAGAAGAAAGTTGCTTTTATACCCTTTTCATCTAAGGAATCAAGAACTTGAGGAAGATATAAATTAATTCTCGGAGGATAATCAAGCCATGTTTTTTCTTTAGAAAAGATATCAAAATGATACCACTCTTCGATATCAAACGTAAGTATATTCATATATATAAAAAATATGAGAAGTCACAATTATATTTCCAACCTCAATCCCTAAAAATCAAAAACAACGCATGTCATGAACAAAATTTCGATCTCAGATACTTAATATTAAATATTCTTCTCAATCCTGTTATAAGACCAATCAAAAGAAGTAACGGATCTTTTAGGCTTGCATCCTGATAATAAAGATCTTTGTCTATAAAGTGAAAAAAAGAAGGACGAAAGCTAAACCGCTTAGGAGAAGTAACAAACCACATAAAATCCAATACTAAAAAACGAAGCATTTTACCAGGAGTATACGTATACTGTTTGAGTTCTAAACCCAATAAATCACTAACTATCAATTCTGGAAAGTTTATACCAGAAACAAATGCAGCTTCAATACTAGCAGGAATTCTCGGATTTATTTCTAAAATCCGATATTCACCTGTATCATCATCTTGCATGACGTCAAAATCAGCAAATCCCTCCCAATGCAATACTTCCAAAGTCTCTGAACAGATTTTTAATAAATCCTGATTTTCAATTGTGACACAAAAACAACTGGATCCACCTTTTATTGGGAAAAACCTCTTTATTTCGATTATTGTATATGCTTTTACAGTCCCTTCTCTTGTCCTATAAAGCATAACGTTATAATATGATCCCGAACTTTTTACAAATTCCTGCAAAGTAGAATTACCGTATTCCAATAGTATCGTCTCATATTTTTTTTGCAATTCTGAAACATTTCTCACCATAGTTATCCCTCTTGCTCCAACAGAAAAATTAGGCTTAATCAATGCTGGAAAACCTACATAATCTACAGCAGCACTTATATTCTCTTGAGAAAGTTTCATTGTCCTAGGATGAGGAAGTCCATGTATTTTACAAACTTCCATTAGCTTTTCTTTATTATGAGCTTTCTCAAATACATCCCATGGCATCACCGCCAAAGCAACACCATATTTTTTTAACTCAACATAATGTTTACTTAGATATTCAGCTCCTTCATTACATAATGGGATAATAACATCATAATGTTCTTTTTCCAATAATTTAATGAGAAAAGAATTAAATTTCACATCATCAGATTTAGGAGATAAAATCCTTTTATGTGGATATCTGCTAAAAAAACCATACGAAACTACTTCAGAAGTAAGTAAAGTTACTTCAAATCCAGATAACCGCAAACTCTTAGAAACAGAATATGCTTGAACAAAATACCCGTCCAGCAGTAGTATCCTTTTCATATTCAATGTTTTAATATATTAAATGAATCAACTAATATCTTATATGTTTCCTTCTCATAAATAGGTGTTTTTTCATTTTTTGAAGTAAATAAAATGGCATATAGAAAAATGAAAAAAGAAAAAAACTTTTAAACAAAGAGAAGCCTTCTATTTCTCTATATACTTGCCAGTTATACTTCACCAAGTCTATCTTTTTAGAAGACACCGAATTGGGTGTCATACGATAAACCAGGAGTGGTTCATGTAAACAATGAGCTAGTTTTGATTTTTTTATTATCTGCAGCCATAAAGCCCAATCTTGCCTTTTCCTTATAAGAGGCATATAAAATTTTCCTAAAGATTCAGCATCATATATCACTGAAGAGCAAACTATCTCGGACCTTATCAACAAATCATTATAAGAGACATGGCTTTTACACTTCCGATACCCCCTAATCTGTCCATCATAACTACAATACAGTAAATCCGTATGTGTAAAACTATAGTTATTTATTTTCATAAAGTCTATTTGCTGTTTCAGTTTTGTTTCACCCCACAAATCATCACTATCACAAAAAGCAATATATTTTCCTTGAGCTTGTTTTATGGATTCATTCCTAGCAATCGCAGGTCCGGAATTTTCACTCAATACAAATAATTTTATTCTTAAATCCTTATTTGCATATTTTCGTATAATAAAAACAGTATCATCGATGGAGCAATCATCAGTAATCAATAATTCCCAATTCAAATATGTTTGTGCCACAATAGCTTCTAAAGTCTTCTCTATGAACAAACTTGAATTATATGTTGGCATAATAATAGAGACCAAATCCTGCTTCTCCATATCATCCAATCTTCAAATAATTAATGCCCTCTAAATCAGAACCGCTATAAACATTTCTGCCGTCTATCAAAACTGGGTTTGCCCTCATCGCCTTCTTTATCACCTTCCAACTTGGCATTCTAAACTCTTTCCATTCTGTAACATGAAAAATCACTTCCGCATCAATTACAGCATCATACATATTCGCAGAATACTCTACAACACCTCCTATCCTACGTCTACACTCTTCCATCGCAACAGGATCATAAACCCGAACTACACAACCTGCATTTAACAAACTTTCAATTAAGACTAAGGCTGGAGATTCTCGCATATCATCTGTTTCCGGCTTAAATGCTAATCCCCAAATCGCTATTTTCTTCCCCTTTATATTGCCACTGAAATAAGTGTCAAATTTCTTAAAAAGGACATGTTTTTGCGCTTCATTAACTTCTTCAACAGCATTTAATACCTTCATATCATACCCAACAGCCAATCCTGTTTTAATCAAGGCCTTAACATCTTTTGGAAAACAAGAACCTCCATATCCACAACCTGAATAAAGAAACTTGCTACCAATACGGCTATCAGATCCAATGCCCTTGCGCACCATGTTCACATCAGCACCGACCAACCCACATAAATTGGCTATATCATTCATAAAACTTATTCTCGTTGCTAACATTGAATTAGCAGCATACTTTGTCATCTCAGCAGAAGGAATATCCATAAATATTACACGAAAATTATTCAGAAACATTGGTTGATATAATCGTGTCATTAACATTTTAGCCTTTTCTGAATCTATACCTATCACAACCCGGTCTGGTTTCATAAAATCCTCAATAGCATTCCCTTCTTTTAAAAATTCAGGATTAGAGGCTACATCAAAACTAACATCCACTTTTCGTTTATCCAATTCTTTCTGAATAGTCGCTTTTATCAATTGTGCAGTACCCACAGGAACCGTACTTTTAGTCACTACGAGCAAATATTTTTTCATATTTTCTCCTATGGTTTTAGCCACATTAAGCACATAACGTAAATCTGCACTACCGTCTTCATCTGGAGGAGTTCCAACAGCACTAAATACAATTTCAACCTCATCAAGAACAGAAACTAAATCAGTAGTAAAATGCAAACGTCCGGCCTTCATGTTACGTAGCACCATGGTCTCTAAACCTGGTTCATAAATAGGTATTTTCCCATTTATCAGATTATCAACCTTTCTAACATCCACATCCACACACACGACGTTGGCTCCCAACTCAGCAAAACAAGTTCCAGAAACCAAACCAACATATCCAGTTCCAACTATCGCTATATTCATAACTTATAATATTTTTTCAACTAATTAATCCAACGTGTACGTACTATTGTAGCAGCAATTCTTGACAATAGCAATGTAAAATTATACTTAAAAGGATTTTGCAGATATGTGAAAATGTTGGCATTGGTACTCAATAAGGCATTCCTTAGCTTTTCAAATAATCCCTGTTTTCTTCTACTGGCAGAGCTAGGACGAATTCTCCTATAATAAATGGTATCTACATCTGCTAACACAATCCTAGAAATACGATCGCTGATCTTATACATAAATACAGAATCCTCACTATTTTTCAACTTTAAACAGAATCTTCTATCCGCAATCATTTTACGGTGAATCAATTTCCCGCAAGAAGACGACAAAAAACTTCGCCTAGCAAAAATGTTATCTTCCCGAGTCTCTCTAAAGGCCTTTGATAAATAATCATATCCAAGATTTTCTAATCCATTCGTAAACGTACGAACATCAGATACAACCAACGATTGCTCATCCGCTTTTGCCAATAAATTAGCCAAGTAATTAGGACTAACAAGATCATCATCATCAACAAAACAGCAGTAACTTCCAGCAGAAGAATCAATTCCAATATTCCTAGCGTTAGACACCCCCATCAACTCCGTATAAATAATCGAACATTTTAGATCTACTGCATTGCTGTTTACAAATTCTACAATAGATTGATAATATGGCTCTTTTTCACCATTCAACACCAAAATGACTTCATAATATTCCTTTGCCAAACTCTGCTTATAAAGTGCTTCCAAACACTCCCACAAATAATCTTGAGGCATATAAGTTGGAATAATAACACTAATAATAGTTTGAATATTTTTCATGATAAAACACTGTTTGATAAGGTAACATATTCATTCTTTCTGTATGCCCCTTAAGATATCCAGATATGTTAATATAAAAAGAAACACTTAATACGCTCAAGAAAAACATGATAATCATAGCTTGTACTATTTTTTTATATCTTTTCTCAAACACAAGCATATAGTCTGGAAATAGCAGAATTATAAATAATAAAAAATAGTTAGACAATCTATAACTCAATGTATCATCTAAAATAAACAAGAAAAAGAAACAAAGACCTACACTGATTAAATTCAATATATAAACATTTTCACTTCTGACTTTCACCAATCTATCCCAATAGATAAAATTAATGCCCCCTATTAGTAGAACTAAATATTTCATTGAGCCAACTTCTTTAGCTTGATTTATATATCCCACCAAGGCATTCAGGAAAGCAGAAGATGGAAAAATGCTAATGATGGTATCCACATAACCTCCTATAAAATAGCATAAAACACAAAAAAGAAGATTGCACATCTTACCTCTAGAAAAAATATATATAGGAAAAAGAATAAAACTTATATAACCAGAGTTATGACACAAACCCGCAAACACACAAAATATAAAATACCACAGAAACTTTTTCCTGATGAGATAATGATAAGCAACAAAAACCATAGAAAAAGCAAGAGCATTTCTAATAATCCCCATTGAATCAATAAAGAAACTAGGAAAAAGCAAATAGATGAATAATGACAACGAAGGGGAAGACGAATTTCTTTTTACAACATAATATATAGGATACAATATTAAAATGGAATACAAAAAGAAATACAAATTTGAAGAATCAAAGAATTTAGATACATTAATAAGCAAACGACTAAATGGCTCTAACCTCTCATATACATATTGCGGCTGATCGAAATCAATACTTCCTTTGTATGAAAAATAGTCATATCCTATACCATATCTTATAGAAGCAAAGAACAGTAAACTACAATATATAACATAGGCATTTGATATATTTTTTATTCTTTTAGACACCACAAGCAAATAGCAGAATAGTATCAAAAAAATATAAGGCAATAAATCAAAAACAGAAAATATATACATCTAACTAAAAGTTCCCTCCAATTGCCGAGATAAATGAATCTACATTATTTTCTTTCAAATAAAGATCAGAAACGGTAAATCGATCTTTTTTATCATCGTTAATAAAATTAGCAATTCCCAAAGCATCTACATCAGAAAGAGCATATCCCAATTTATATTTAGTTATTAGTTTTCCAATTAATCCTTTATTAGGTCCAATTAAAGGTATTTTAAAAAGAGAAGCATATCCGGCCATTCCACTGCTTTGACCCACAAACTTATAAGGAATTAATAAATAATCCGATATTAAACACAATGATGCAAAAAAAGCGTATTCACAAAATTGATCATAAACTATAATATGGACATCACTCTTACATTCATCATATTTTTTATAAAAATCACTCTTTATTTCATCAGATATTCTACCAGCAAAAATAAAGCATGTATTTACTGGCACATTATGATCTAAATATTTAATCGAATCTAAGATTTCAAGTGTCCCTTTTCTCCTTCTCATATCTCCAATATGCAAATAAACAGCTTCACTTTTGTTTATCCCCAACATTGATCTATCTATTTTATCAATTCCCTCATAAGTAATAGGCACAAAAGGATCTGGAAGGTATTTAAACTTGTCAGTAGAATATATCCTATTAAGCAATTTACAAGATAAATGATCATTTAAAATATAAACAGCCTTAAAACATTTAAATTTTGACAGAATAATGTATTTTACAACATCCAATATTCTTTGGTAACAAGTGCTAATGCTCCACCTATACAAATAAATTTGATAAATAATGCCATGTATTTTTGTACCATACAAGACAAAAGGAATAAAAGGTAGAAATCCAATTAAAGATATTAAGAATACATCAGTTGCCCTTACTTTTTTTACTTTCTCTCTTAACAGTACACTTTTTCTAAAAGAAGAGATCAGCATATTATTTCTACATCTATTTATCTCTTGCTCTGTTAAGAAAACAAATGATATATTTTCTTTTATCTCCCAATTAAGATAATTCTTAATCTGTTTTATTTTATCTGGGACACAGAAGACATAACAGTCTTTAGATCTAAGCGCAAGTAAGTATAAATGATGAATATACTCCAAATGATGGCCAGAAAGCTCTGTATCAAAGATTAATATCCTTTTCATATTCATAAGTGCCTTATTCTATAATAAATATCAATACATATTTGAGGTCATAAAAAGATAAAATATTATCAATTAACACATGTTGCATTTCGCACATGTATTTCTCAACAAACATTATTTAGTTTCATAGAAAACAGAAAAAAATTAGAAACTAATCATCAAAACGGCACTAGCTATCTAGCTATACAAAAGGCATCTACTTTTTTCCTATATTTATTTATATCCATGCCTATTTATATATAAATCTTCCGTATAGATATTGCTCTTATATAAGATGGATTTCACTATTTCTAAAACACACCATGACACAGGATGCCTTTTTCTTGAACTTATCAATATTTGAGGGTAATTTGATTCATCGTGTGATAACGGACAGTAAAATCTTTTATGACCCATATATTCCCATGGACGTTCACCATACTGTGTTGGCTCTCTAAAAGAAGGCAACTCATAACTATGTGCCAAAAGAGATAACAATGACTGATCTTCACGATGTGATAAAAAAGAATCACACTGTTTCATTTTCCCATCATCATAAAGCAAATCAATATTTTGGCACAAGTGTAACCATTCATTAATAAATTGCAATGTAAAATCCGTTTTTTTCACAAGTATATATCCTGCCATAATTTGATTCTTTAGCCCGTCAGAATTAAAGAAATCCAAAACATTTTTTTTAGTAAACTGTACTTCAAGCAATGGAATATCAAACAACAATATATCCAAATTCCGTTCATTCATGAATTCTACTAAATGTGATATTTTACGAATAAAAACGGCACCTGAATCACAATATACCAACACATCATCATCGCCAATCGTTTTCAACGTTTTTAATATAATATAAGGCTTCCAAAGCCACAATCCTCCGCCTCGTTTAATATTAAAAATTTCACTATTTGACTGCTTAAATTTTTCATCAACATCCCTATTAGATGCTAAGCAAAATTTATCAAATCCTCCAAATAATTTAGCAGATTTAAAATTATATTTTTGCTGTAGAGCAAAATTTTCATCCGCATAATTCAATAATACAATTTTACTCATCAAACAACTATAGAACTAATATAAATACTCATGATATAACTATAGCACCTTTAATTACACTATATCCTAGATTGAGTTACATCTTCAATTAACGACCAAATGGTACATAACATTCATTAACAAAACAATTATTGTATAGCATATTTCGGCTAGAGACTTGTAACAAGATATTGTTGAAAATCAGAAGTTATTTTATCCCAAGAATACACTTTCCGCAAATTAAACATCTTCAGAGAAAGAGAGTTATACAAATTATCATCGCATATGAGTTTTTCAAGTGCAACTTTGATAGCCTCAGAATTACATTTTTCAATAAACACTGCACTATCATTTTGAAACTGTTCTCTCAAAGCCCCAACATCAGTAGTTATTGTAGGTATTAAATAATTAATAGCCAAAGTGGCAATTCCTGACTGTGTAGCTTCGACATAAGGCATTATTAGGATATCATAATCCAATAATAGCTCTACAATTTCACATTCAGTCAACCACTTATCTTCTATCCGAACCTTAGGATTATTACATTCTATTTTGTAGTTACCAATAGTTTTACCAACAATCAATAAATCATTATACAAAGAGGGATTTAGTTTATTTATACCTTCTAATAAATACTCAAGTCCTTTATATTCAGACAATCTACCAAAATATAAAAGTTTAGGTAAACGTCTTTTCCGTTTTATATCCAAGGGAATCTTCCCATAATCTATTAAACCATGGGGAGCTATAAAAGAATCACGAACAATTCCCAAATCATTTTCCACGATTTTTTTCACATAATCACTCAAATAAACAATATTCGTGACATATTTTAAAGTAGTTAAAATTTTATTCTGGGTTCGAGCATCTTCTCCAAGATGTACTTTTCCATCATGCAATATATAAAATATTTTCTTTCCAGTTAAAGAGAAAGTTCTAGCAATATAAGGATCCCATGTTGTAAGCCCCATTAATAATAGTGCATCATAGTGTTTAGTAATTCCACCAAAAAATATTTTCGTACAAAACCAAAAAAGTTCCCAATATCGGGTTAAAGTACTAAATCCATAACATTTAAGTGTTTTGTACTCTTTGAGACTATTATTTTCTTCTATAATTTCATTCAGATATACAGATTTATTTATTTTAATCCTTTTAATAATTTCAGATGAATACTGATAACACCCTCCACGAGGATGCAATGATACAATTAATAATTTAGACATATTTCGATTTTATATAATTAATACTCCATATAGGACTACCCACCGATTCAAAGTATTTAACATACCCAAATTGACTTATCATTTCTCAGAGAAAGGTTCAAAAGTTTTTCACTCAACCAATATAACTTATCGAAGTACAATATTCTAAGCTTCACTACAAACTTTAAAAATTCCAATAAAAGTTCGCCAAAAGAATCCCACGTGGACATATTTTACAACTTAACTATGCTGATCGCACTAGGGATTCACTACTGCTATCTACGCTTTGGTATCGCCGAAAAATAGATTATATTTTTACATTTTCTCAAATAAGATAGATATTCCTTTCTACCAGATTACTTGAGCTGGGACAGCGGCTTTATAGGAAAACTATAATTTCTCAAAATCACTGCCACCATGCATATAAATCAATATTTTATTGGATTTATAAAGCGGAGGTTATCTGATAACGAACAACCACCAAGATGTCACTTCTAAACACTTACAAATAAATCTCTTTCAGTAAAATCAACTTTTCATGATTTTACTGAAACAAAAGCTATGATCCTTCTCATATAAGAACGTGAGCTAGCATCCACAGCCATAAACAATATGAGGCTAATAATTGCATATAACAAAATAAGTTCAAAAGCATAGCATAACCATTCCCAGTATGAAGAAACAGATTCCGAAAACAAATTATCAGATAAAAAAGATACAACTACAAATATGACAAACAATAGCCCCAAATATTTAACATATCGTAGAATATATTCCAAAATTCTCTCTTTAAATCCACAACAATAAAGGAAATAGGGTTTCCAACCACAAACAATTAACAACAGACTAATAACAACACCCGCAAGAATACCTGTTAAACCATAGAAATAACCTAAAAAAATAGACAATCCCAAATTTAGTATAGCCTCCACTACCGGAGCCCAAGTATCTTGAAACAAACCATACGCAGCTATAAACGCATCATTCGTCCTTGTTAAGCCAATGAAAGTTATTAATATTAAAATTATAAATGCTGACTGATCTAACACATACTCTTTCCCTACCCAAAGAGTTATAAAAGAATGTCCCAATTTATAAATACCAAAACACACTATAGAAGCTAGCCAAACTCTCAAAGAGGTTAACTCCCAAAAGACTGCTTTAATACGTTTTTTATCTCCTTCAGCTACCAAATTACCTATACCAGCACCAACGCTATTCAACAAAGAATTCATAAATAAAGTAACACCTGTAACAATAAGCATATAGTTTCCATATACAGCAACTAAGGTCAGTGAGGTATAAGCATATATTACTAATGGACTCGCCTGCGTTAACACAAATCCTGATATCTTATGGAAAAAGATCTGCTTTACCTTTATTATTATTTCAGAATACTTATTTTTTAGCTCTTTCCCCTGCATCGGTGTAGACTTCAACCATGGATATTCATGATTCAAAACTTTATTTAAGACAATCGCAGCTATCGCTGAAAAAAATAATTCCAAAATCATCCAATATACATAACCATTTGTTAAATATTGAATAGCAAATATTTGACAAATCACTTTTAATATTTTAAAGCCTTGTATATTTAACGTTATCTTATATTCTTTTTGGTCAGCAGTCAAAACAATCTGACGATAGTTAATAAAATAACTAAAAAGTGCGCCAGCTAACAACACGATAAACGAACCATAAGTATACCATAAAGGAACTTTAGCTTTTTCAAAAATCAGTGGAAAAAAACACATCAAAACACATGATCCAGCAATAACAATACAAGCAACCTTACGATAAAGCCAACCTTGTAAAGAAACAATCTCATTAATAACTTTAATATTTCTATCGTAAAGAGGTCTATAAAGAGTATAAGCTACAGCCCCTCCAATACCTAGTTCTGCCAAATTCAGAAAATTCAGTAAATTTTGAACCGTAGTATTCAATCCTAATACTTCTGTTCCCAAACAATTTAAAAAAACTTTTCTAGAGAAGAACTGAAGAACTAAGTTTATAAAATAAAAGAACAGAGCTACCTTAGCATTTTTGACACTTTTGGCAGTGCGGGATTCAACAACAGCCATATCACTCCACCTCGCTCCAAGGATACGGATTCTCTTGCACATCCTTCAGGCGTTCCATCACCTCACGCTCGTCTTCTGACAACTCTCTGTCCTGCCATGTATCGATGATGGCCTGAGCTTCCCGGGCCAATTCCTCGTCGAAAACTTCTCCGTAACAATAAACTAACAGTTGGACTTTCAACAGGGAGGCAGGCAGATGTTCCAATACATCCCAGCAACGATCCAGAATATGCTGAATGCGTTCCTCCTTGTCACCGTTATTATAGAGAGTCGCATTATATCCCATCAGGAGCGACAGACACAACCGGGCCTCTTCTTCATGACTATCACCATGCTTGTCGTACAAAGCATTAGCCTGAGAAAAAACATCACGATTCAGACGGGTGAATTGATCACTGTAGATCGGCCGACCGTCCATGCCTAAGTAGCAAAGTTCATGGGCAGAAGCATAAAGAGCGGAGATTTCTGATTCTAAATAGTTCATATCTTGTTATGTTATTTTTCGATGACAGGTTCGACCAATGAAGGATGGACAAAAGTGGTGGCGACAGCCATAACTCCTTCAATGGTGACTACGACACGACGGTCATTGCGGACACGGACAAACTCACCCTCCACCCCCTCGAAAAGCCCCCCGGTGATACGCACACGGGTACCCTTGCGGATGTTCAACTCAGAAGGTTCGAAATAAAGCAGGGATTCATCATAATTCGAAGAGACCGCCATGAAATTACGCATTTGAGAATCAGGAACGATGATGGGACGATGGTATTCACGGTCCATAATGTAACGGATAGGAAGCGTGGTGCCCTTGCTCTCTTTGATGGCATCGATACAACTGCGCGAGGAACGGACAAAAACCAGATTATGAACCGCAGGAACAAGCTTACGGACCCGACGCTCGTTTTTAATAGTATATTCGTAGTGCATGGGGATGAAATTCTCGATCCCCTCCGAATTGAGGTACTCCTGCAAGGCCAGTTCACGCCCGTAAGTGATACGCAAGGCATACCAGTTCAAAGCGGAAGAAGACAGGAGGGATTGAGAACGCTCCATCGAAGATTCGATAGATGCGGATGTTGTCATGTCGTTCACGTCAGGATGTTCTTTGGGGACACCGGAGTAGCGAAGCATACCTCCCGGTCAAGTTATGTAATGCGGATTTTAATGAAAAATTCAGTGCATCCATGTTATTTAATGACCCTCCACTATCACAGAAGGAGAGGCAGAAAATAGTTATTTATTATAATAGCTTTTAAACGAGGGTATTGAAAACAAAAAGTGTTTCAATAGACGTTCGTTTAAAAACACATGATTTTTGTATATAAATCAGAAGAGAACAGAAAACAAAATCAGACAGATAATAAGCCGTTTTTTATTAATTCATAAACACCTATTGTTTAGCATATTAAGACAACGACCAAAAGAGTAAAATCATTTTTTTTATTAAACATTTTGTAGTTCTAAAAATACCCTCTATCTTTGCGTTCAATTAAACGAACGTCTATTGAAACACTCACTTTTTCAATTAATATCATACTATATACCAAATAGTTATCTAATCAGAAGGTTCATTTTCTCTTTAATTCCATCTTTACTTGCCTACCGATAGATTCCTTTCTATCTTTGCAACAAATTAACAACATTTAGTTATTAACAAAATAAAAGAAATTATGGACAAAGAAAAAGGATTATTTCAAGCCGTAGACAAAAGTGTAAAAAAACGCTATTAGCAAAACGCAATCAACTATTACAGAATCAGTTAAAGAAACAAGAGGCAGAAAGAAAGGAATACCGATACGTGGAATAATTTCGCATAAAGGAGAACTTATCAAAGCGTTGATAGAATCCTACATAGAGGATGCGAACATACAAAATATCAATACATGTCAGGCTTCACTCGCACGCTACATCTACGAAAAAGGACTAATCGGAAATATTAAAAACGGAGTATTTAAACCATTATCCATCAGTTCAATATTGGTCTACATCAGCAGCATTTGGGAAGAAGTGGAAAAAGACAAACCGCACAAAGCCATCATCCACAAAAATACGCACAATGAATTATGATAATCCGCCTTACATGAAACGTCCCCTATCTTCGTGGCGATAACATTTTATCAACTTAAAAAATATACGTATGAAACGGAAAAAAAGACCGGCATCACAAAGTGAAGCCATGAAACTGAGATGGAAGAGAAGGATTGTCTTTGAAAAAGGATATACCGAGCAGTGTGCCGAATGGATGGCAGAACGCCTGGAAGAGTTAACAGACCACTTGCAATACGGGCACGCAGCTATTGCTTATCAGAAGCAGAACGGAGATTTCAAGCTGGTGAAAGCGACACTGATCTACTATGAAGCGGAATTCCACAAGAAGTATGATCCCACAAAAATAGAAGGCGCAGTAGTCTACTGGAATGTGGACGAACAGCGATGGACAACATTCCAGGTGGAGAACTTCATGGAGTGGAGACCGATCGTATAGGGCGGGCACCACAAATTACACGGGATTTTCACAGATGAATGATTTCTATTTTGAGGAATCAAGTGAAAACGTCTTTGGGAATCCGGTGTAATTCGGTATAAAAGTATTACGAATAAAAAAACAACTAATCTAAAAAAACAATGGCAATAGCATATGACGGGATCAACTATTTCCCGATAGGCGTAAACTTCATGGAAGAGAACGCAATGGAAGTGATAGAGGCAAAATACGGAATAAAGGGGTCGGCAATCGTACTGAAGCTGCTTTGTAAAATATACAAGGAGGGATACTTCATCCGTTGGGATGAGGAGCAGTGCCTGATCTTTGCCAACAAGGCAGGAAGGGAAGTGCAGGCCGCTGAGGTACAGGGGATCATCGAAATTCTCTTCATCAAAGGGATACTGGACAGAAACAGTTATCTGGAAAACGGAATACTGACTTCGGAAAGCATACAGAAGGTATGGCTGGAAGCTACGAAGCGGAGAAAGCGAGAGCTGTCGGAGCTCCCCTACCTGATGGTGAGACCGGAAAAGGAAAACGGCAAACCGGACAATGCATCCACACAACAGGAAATTGAGCAACTCAAGCCGCTTAAAGAAGGGAAAGCATCTGCCGACACAGGAAATGTAGTACATCATGTAGCCGTTAACGCAAAAAATGCATGCAATTCCGGACAAAGTAAAGTAAAAGAAAATAAAGCAGAGGAAAATAAAGAATTCCCCCCCTCAGCTCCCCCCAAGGGGAAGGAGGAAGAAAGGAAGGAGGATTCCGCTTCTCTTCCGATACCGGGATACGCCTTCAATACGATGACACACAATTATCCGGGACTGACGGATACACTAAAAAGATTGGGGATTAACGAAGTGAGCGAAATAAATGCCATTCTCAGGCTGTCGGACTATGGAAGAAAGGGAACGACGGTGTGGCGGCTGATTGCCAACACTTGCTGGAGTGACATAGGGTCAAAAGGAAGGTATCTGATAGCGGCACTGAACAAGGCAAAAAGGAAATAAACGGATAGTGCAAGTCCTCCGTGTATAGTTGACAAAAAAGCAAGTATATCGGATTTCCTCCGGAAAAGGCTTCGGTGAGACAGGAAAACGAGAAAGGAGATTAACCAACTGAAAAACAGACCTTTCAAAGCAGTAAGGTTCTGCCGGAAAAAGCTTTGTTTTAACGCGATGTTAAAGCTTGTTCTATAGATGCAAATAACAAGTGTTTTAAATGCAAAAGGCTTGTTATTTGCACACAAGAATAAGACAAACCGGGAAATGGCATTAACAATGTTAACCATCAAATGACTTACACTAAAAATAGTTGTCACTGCATTGAGGTTAGTTACTAAATAAGTTGTCACATTCTATTGTTTCTTCCTAAAAAGGTTGTTAGTTTACCCCGGTTGTTCCTAATAGAGTTATTCCTTATGAAAACAATGGACAACTCTGAGTGCACTCCCGTTCTCGGTGCAATAAATCGTCCTGACTCTGCTCTTGTTGTTCCTGCTTTTTCTTAGCCATAAATTTAAAAATTAAGTGATACAATAAATTAAATTACCGGGTAAACTTTAGCCCGTCGGTGCGAATGTATAGGGTTAACTAATAAGACATTATACTTCCAATGATGTCGGAAGAGAATGGCGGAATTTGGTGAGTATTGGCGATCTTTTTCTTTTATCTTTATTATTTAGACTATCCTCTTTGGGGAAAATCACAGACTTCAATATCCGATTCTTCATTTATTCTTTTGTGTTTCTGTGTATTTTATATATTTTTGCTCAAAATCCATGCTTATGCCCGAATTCGTACAGCTTGACGTTAAGGTTTTTGATAAATTTATCAAAAAGTTTTCAGAACGATACATTTTGCAACGTTCTGAAACAAACGTAGATATAGATTCATTAGACAGCTCTCAATTAAATGATTGCGGCTTTAATGTGGAAAAGCTAAAGCAAGTAATAAGGAAAAATGCTGTAGCCGTAGATTTAAAACGTGAACAGGGATTGACACCCGCTATTTTAAACGACATTTATAGAAGTGATTTAGGTGAACTGTTGATGACTTACTACTTTGAAGAGAAAATAGGTGAAGATAAACGCTATGTTATCCCTTTGAAAAACATTTCATCAAGAGAGCTTGCTCAATTGCCGGGACGTAGTTTGGATGCTATTGGTTATCGCATAGATAATGGATTATTTAATATTTTATTAGGAGAAGCTAAAGTTTCGGAACAAAAAAAGACTCCACCAGATGTTGTACATGTTACGGAGGACTCAATTTATAAATCTCAAAAGAAGCATCATGATGACTTACCAATGGTAATACAAAAATTATCTGATTATTGTCGTAAATTAGGTGCTGAAGATCTTATGACTTTTGCCTGTGCTGTACTTTGTATGGAAACAGGACAAACCGATAAATATACTTTAACTTTTGGTTGTACATTAATACGGGATTTTACTTGTTGTGGTGAAAAAGATTATGGTAAAATGCAAACTAACGTCTCTGATTTTAATCCAAATGACGTTCATTTTGTTGTTTTATCATTCACGCAAAAAACAATTAGCGAAACTGTTGATTTATTTTACAAAGAAGTACAAAAGACTATTAAACAATGAACCGTCAGATTTTAGATAGCTTAATACAAGATGAATCAATACGCTCTTTATTGGAAAAGAGTGCGGATGCGTATTGGCTTTCTGAAATATATGATTATAATCTTGGCATATCAGATAACGAACAAGAAATTCTTGTTCGCTTAGCTGTTCTTTATACAACTTTATCTTTATCTGAGGAGGGTAAAGATACCAAAAATTTGGAATATGCTTATAAGTTACTGCTTGCCATAAAAATAGAAGATTCGAATTATCTTTCATTATTTGAAAAAATAGCAGGTATAGATGAAGTCGATAGCACACTTTTATATTATTTTCTATTATCCAGTATTGCATTAAAAGATGACAACACAATATCTGCGCGTATAAATCTTAAACAATTTTATTCAGACAATATTATTATTACAGAAGATTGGAAAGGTCGAGTCCTTTCCAAGATTTTATATGCACTTATTCTTCTTATAAGAAAAGATAATGGTTTTGTAGATGTTAAGCAAGCATTACAAGCTATTACGGAATTACAATCAGAGCAAGAAAAATTCGAGGAAAATTATCTTCAAAATTTTCAATATAAAGAAGAAGTAAAGGAAGCCTTGTCTCTTTTAGCATTGTATCATACTTCAAAAGCAGTTGTGGAAACAGCACACTATCTGATAGACGGCTATTCGTATCCTAAACGTATTGAGAATGTCATTCGAGTCCATATAGACATGGCAGATAAACTTTTAGGGAATACACAAAATCGTTTAAAAGATATTATTAAAATCATCTCTAACGATTTGAAGGCCATTTGTCTGAATTCAATTTGGTCTCATACAGCATTCCAAGATAAGATTAGATTATTATGTGAGAAAAAAAGCCAAAGTGGAATTCTTGAACTGCTTCCTTCTCAACGTAATGCACTTGCTCAAAAGTTGTTAGATGTATATGCTAATGCTACAATACTTCAAATGCCTACAAGTGCCGGTAAAACATTATTGGCAGAATTTAATATTATCGTAACAAAATCCTTGCGATCAGACGCAAAGATTATATATGTAGTACCTTCTCATGCATTAGTCAATCAAGTCTATTATGATTTAAAATCAGATTTATCAGATTTAGGTATTTGTGTCGAAAAGACATCTTCTGCCATAGAAATAGACCCTACGGAAAATGAGTTTCTAACTTGTGACAAAATAGATATTTTAGTATCTACTCCTGAAAAGCTTGATTTACTAATCAGGAGAAAACATCCTTCCGTTAATGATATTTCTTTATTTATCATAGATGAGGCACATACTATTGGAAATGGTCAACGTGGTGCAAGATTAGAGTTGCTAATGGCTCTCCTGAAACGAGAAAGACCTAATGCCAAATTTATGTTGCTTTCTCCTTTTCTGCATGGTAAAAAAAATGTCATGGCTGAATGGTTGGGGGGGGCAATACTATTCAAATAGACTGGAAACCTGCAGAGAAGTTACTTATTGGTTTAAAAAATCATAAGACTGAACATATTGATGAAATAAAATATGAATTATTGGCATCAGCTTATGATACATCTTTTAAAAGTGAGACAAAAGGGGCTTTTAATAATCCGTATAAATTGCAAAGTAGTTCGGAAAAGGACCGCATTCTTGAATTTGCCACTAAGCATTTTGCGGAAACAGGAAAAACACAACTAATTCTTTGTTATGGTAGAGGTACAGCCAATAAAAGAGCAGGATTCATCTATAATCTGATGAATTCATTTGCAGAAACAGAGGAAATTGCTTTAGTTAGAAAATACATTGACGATGAGATAGGGAAAGAAACTACCTTAACAAAATATTTATCAAAAGGAATAGCTATTCATCATGCCGGATTATCAGATGAAGCCAAACTTTTAATTGAATATTTGATCCGTGAAAAACAAATAAAATATGTCTGTGCCACTACTACCATAGCAGAAGGAGTAAATTTTCCTGTATCTTCTGTTTTCTTTGATGATTATAGAAAAGGAAATACTGTTCTCTCTTCCAATGATTTTTGGAATATAGCAGGAAGAGCCGGTAGAACTTTAGTTGACAATTTCGGGAAAATAATAATGCCCTTTCATACTCCTAGAAGTGAGCAGGTTTTTAAAGGTATTATTCAAAGAAGTTCTGATGAATTGGCAAGTGTATTAGCTGAACTTTTTATTAATGAAAATAGTGTGCGTTCTTATTTGTCACAAGAAAGAGGTATTTATGACTTAATCAAAAATTATCCGGATTCATTTTCTCCGTTATTTCAGTATTTTGTACATTTACTTACTACTGGACAAAATGCCTACGCAGTAGAAGTCGAGGATATGTTTAAGGATTCACTACAATACTACTTGCTTGAAACAGAAGAACAAAGAGATAAATTTGTCCAATTATGCAAGAGTATATATCAATCTATAGAATTAAAATATAGTGGCACCTTAGGCGCATTGCAGTTTGCCGATAAAACAGGTTTTTCTGTTCCGTCTGTACTGAAGATAATGCGTGAAAAATCACAAAATGGTATTATATCCGATTTAGCAGGATGGCAACCGAATGTCATGTTCAATAAACGCGACAATTCTAATCTTACAGAAAAAATTAAAGTGATAGCTACACTGAAAGAAACAAATTTAGGAACAGATTCTAAAGAGGCTTCTTTCAGTCCAGAGCTAATAGCAAAAATGGTAACAGCTTGGGTTAAAGGAGATAAACTTAATTCTATTTCTTTAATTCATCCCAGTTATAAGACTTTGAAAGATGATGAACGTATGACTGAATTTATGAAAAAGATGAATGATATACGTTTCAAGACTTCATGGGGATTGAGTGCTTTAGAAGGCATAGTAAAAGGCAATCAAGATGAAATTCAAGATTCCTACATCCCTTCATTAGTTTACTATGGAGTAGATAGTGAAAAACCATTAGCATTAAGAATGCTGGGAATTCCACGGTCTTTATCATTTAGTTTAGCAAATATTATAGATGGAGACTTAAAAGATTTCTCTTATTCTTCTTTAAGAAAAAAAATCAAAGGATTATCGGCATCTGATTGGGATAATTTTAAACCGAAAAAATCAAACTTGACAGGAGATGAATGGAGGAGAATTGTTGAAATTCTTATGAAATAAAAGGGTGTTTCATAACTCACCACAGATTTACACAAAACATTTTTTAATCTACTGATAACCAATAATATTTATCTGCGTAATCTGTGGTAAATACGAGTTTTGACATATCCCCTTGTAATTAGCTCAACAATACTCCCTCTTAAACCAAAGTTCGAATACAGGATCAGAAAACACATACAGTTCCCCCTCCTTCTCAATAAAATCACGTTCGGTCAGCATGCGTTTGTTGCGGGTGATGGTTTGTACACTTCCCGAATCTAACCACTCTTTCAGCTGTTTGCGTTCTTCTACCCGGTTGACGAAATTCTCTTTATCGACCAGTGTACCATACTGAAAAGGTGATTTCATAAACCGTTTCCTTCTTTATCATAGAACTAAAGATACAAATTATGCATCAATGTATAATACATCGATGTATAATTTTAAAGATTATTTATTTCAAAAACAGGCATAGAAGCATCATTTAATGGTCACCATGGTTGCTCCGAAGCCATATTCCTGGAAAGAAGCATCCTGATAGCGGCAATTACTATATTTTCGCTTTAGCTCGTCAATCAATGCTTTGCGAAGCACTCCGTCACCTTTGCCATGAATGAAAACTATTTTTTGTTCACGTTTGGTTTTGTACTTCTCCATCACTTCACGGAATTTATCCAACTGATAATTCAGTATCTCGGCATTCCCCATGCCACGTGTGTCATCCAGCAACTCGTTGATGTGCAGGTCCACTTCAAGAATATCATTTTTCCCGCCACGTTTTACGATAGGCTGCGACTTGGGTTTATCCACTTCTTTCTTCTGGATCAATACGGATTGCAATTCTTCGGCCGAAACAAATACCTGACGGGTAGGAACATCGTCTTTCACAATGTCATAAACCAGTGCCGGTTGTTCAAAGAAATCGGACTCACGGAAAGTATGAAGTTTATAGAACTTCACCGTATCGATACGCAGCTCCACACAAACCGCAGGTTTCAAAGGCGCTGTCCGTCCATCTTTAAAAGCAATGAACTGAACGGCTACATGCTCCATTTCATTCAGCATATCTTTAGTAAACTCTTCCAGCAAAAGCTTCGTATTAGGTTCCACCAGTCCATGCGAACGGGTTTTCCAAGCCTTTCCTTCGGCACTCTGATACGTATAATACAAATAATAATTGCTGTCATTCACCAGATAGGCCTCAAATGGAGTACTGCTGATAGCTTTCACATCTTCGGGCACATAAGCCAGAAAAACATTTAAAACATCGCCACCCCGCACTTCGGCCGGACGAACTACCGGAATCTCAAGCTTTACCGGTTTGACGGGTTCTTCGGGTTTCTTTGGCGCAGGAGCAGCCTTCCGGGTCATATTATAATCATCCGTATCGATCACCACACACTCGCGTATCTGCATCGGGATATCAAATCCATCAGCATCTTCCACCAATACAATATCTTTTCCCCGGAATCCCTTTACGATTCCTCCGCCCACCTCACTGAGGAAGCGCACTTTATCACCTATTTTCATCGTTCTGTTTACAATTTACCATTTACAATCTACAAATTAAGGCAAATATAACTACTTTTGTCGTCGCAAAGAAAGAAATGATGAAAGAAAACCCGAAACATATCCGTATTAGCGAATACAATTATCCATTGCCGGATGAACGCATCGCTAAATTCCCGTTGCCTATGCGGGACCAGTCTAAGTTACTTATTTACCGTCACGGCGAAGTCAGCGAAGATGTATTCACCTCCTTACCGGAACACTTGCCTGCCGGAAGTCTGATGATATTCAACAATACCAAGGTTATTCAGGCACGACTCCATTTCCGCAAAGAGACAGGAGCCTTAATCGAAGTTTTTTGTCTGGAACCGATTCAACCTAACGACTATGTACTCAATTTCCAGCAAACGGAACATGCGGCGTGGCTTTGCATGATCGGTAACCTGAAAAAATGGAAAGACGGTCCGTTACGTCGTGAAATGACTGTAAAAGGTTTCCCCATCACCCTGACGGCTACTCGTGGCGAGTGTCGTGGAACCAGTCATTGGATAGATTTCAACTGGGATAATCCGGAAGTCACCTTTGCCGATATTCTTGAAGTATTCGGCGAGTTACCCATCCCTCCATATCTCAACCGGGATACGGAAGAAAGTGATAAAGAGACCTATCAGACAGTCTATTCAAAAATAAAAGGCTCGGTGGCCGCTCCTACGGCAGGTTTACATTTCACCCCTCGTGTACTGGATGCCCTGACCGAAAAAGGGATCGACCTCGAGGAACTGACCCTCCATGTTGGCGCCGGTACTTTTAAACCGGTAAAAAGTGAAGAGATAGAGGGACACGAAATGCATACGGAATATATATCCGTATCACGCAGTATTATCAAAAAGCTGATAGACCACGACGCTTGTGCCATTGCCGTAGGAACAACTTCCGTACGTACCCTTGAAAGTCTCTACCACATCGGTGTAACGCTGGCCAACAACCCGGAAGCTACGGAAGAACAATTGCGTGTAAAACAGTGGCAACCTTACGAAACGGAATGTGACGTACGCCCTGTTGTAGCTTTACAGAAGATATTAGGTTATCTCGACCGTCACGGTATGGAAGCATTGCACACCAGTACACAAATTATTATTGCTCCGGGGTACGAATACAAAATAGTCAAAGCAATGGTTACCAATTTTCATCAGCCACAGAGCACCCTGCTATTATTGGTCTCGGCATTTGTCAAAGGGAACTGGCGTACAATTTACGACTATGCACTCAGCCACGATTTCCGCTTCCTGAGCTACGGCGATTCATCCTTATTAATACCTTAAGATATGCAAAGCGATAATAATCAGGAAATGTTTCCCATCGTAGACGAACAGGGAACTATTACAGGAGCTGCTACACGCGGCGAATGCCATAGCGGAAGCAAGCTATTGCATCCGGTTGTCCATCTGCACGTATTCAACTCAAAAGGTGAACTTTACTTGCAGAAACGCCCTGAATGGAAGGATATACAGCCGGGCAAATGGGATACCGCCGTAGGCGGACACATCGATCTGGGAGAGAGTGTAGAAATAGCTTTAAAGAGAGAGGTCGCCGAAGAATTAGGTATCACGGACTTCACACCGGAACTCCTGACAAGTTATGTCTTTGAGTCTTCCCGTGAACGGGAGTTAGTCTTTGTGCATAAAACAGTATACGACGGAGCAATACATCCCAGCGATGAATTAGATGGCGGACGTTTCTGGAGCCATGAAGAAATCAAAACGAATTTAGGAAAAGGTGTCTTCACACCGAACTTTGAAAGTGAAATAGAAAAAGCAGGGATTTTCTCTTCTACTTCCCCAAAATAGGCTGTGTAGAAACTCTTTTCGCCACGGAGTAACACAGAGTAGCACAGAGTCTTTTGATTAATAATCAACAACTTAAAATCGTCTCTGTGTTACTCTGTGTCCTCTGTGGTGAGTTTTGACACATTAAATCACTTCTTTTCTATCCAACTGATAATAGTCTCAGAAAAAGGACTTTCTTTAGGAGCTGCGAAACCAACCCAATTTCCATTCTCATCAATCATAAACTTCTGAAAATTCCACTGTACGGGCGCATCCTGCTTCCCGTTCAGTTTCTTCTCAGTCAGCCACTGATAAAGTGGAGCCATATCTTTACCCTTTACCGAAATCTTGGCCATCATCGGGAAAGTAACATCATAATTTGCCGAACAGAACTTGGCTATCTCTTCGTTCGTACCCGGTTCTTGCCCCATAAAGTTATTGGCAGGAAAAGCTATAATCACAAAATTCCGATCTTTATACTGATCGTACAACTCCTGTAACTCGGCATACTGTGGCGTCAGTCCGCACTTGGAAGCGACATTAACCACCAATACCTTCTTGCCTTTAAGGTCTGCCAGTTTATACTCTTTGCCATCTATGGTCTTCACAGAGAAGTCATAGAACGATTTACTCTGCGCAGCCATCGATAATGAGAGTACCAAGACTGCTACAAAAGAAAAAATTGCTTTCATATTCTATTATTTGGTTCATCAAATAATTAACAAGCAGCCCGGACAGAATGTTTGAAAACGTTCTACTCCTCAGACATCGAATAAGGTTTAGCCTCCTTGGCAAGCCCTCTCTTCTTGTTTGGAGAAGCAGACATTTCAAATTCAAGTATTCCCCCTGCCAAGAGATCGGCATGGGTAATATACATTTTATCGTAAACTTTTCCGTTGAGCTTTGCCTGTCGAACATAGCGGTTGCGATCGTTCACTTTCGGTGCTTTTATCTCAAAAGTGTTTCCATTAGGCAGATTCATACGGATGTATGGAAGATAAGGTGCTCCCAACACGTATTGATCGGTACCCGGACAAACGGGATAGAATCCCATTGCCGTAAACAGATACCAGGCAGACATCTGCCCGCAATCGTCATTGCCCCCCAGGCCGTCAATATCATTTTTGTACATCCGGTTCATCACCTCACGCACCCAATATTGTGTTTTCCAGGGCTGGGAAGTCCATGCATACAAATAGGGAATATGATGACTGGGTTCGTTGCCATGCACGTACCCTCCTACCAAACTCACCTCGGCGATATCTTCATTCTTTTCATAATATTTCCGGGGAAGTGCCATAGAGAAGAGTGTGTCCAGCCGGTTGACAAATTTCTTTTCACCACCCATCAGCCCGATCAATCCGGTTACATCATGCGGCACATGGAAAGAGAAATTCCATGAGTTTCCTTCAATAAAACCTTCACCGTAGGTCTGCATAGCATCAAACTCTTTCTTAAATTCACCGTTGCTATAGCGAGGGCGGGCAAAACCGACAGAAGCATCAAAAACATTCCGATAATTATCCGCCCTTTTCTTATAAATATCGGCTAACCGTTTATCTCCCGCCAACAAAGCCACCCGGTAAATGGTCCAGTCGTCATAAGCATATTCCAACGTAGTAGATGCAGCCGTTCCACTCTGATCAAAAGGCACATATCCCAATCGTTTATACGATTCAATGCCTTCATAATAAGACACATTTGCCGTATGATCCATCGCCGGCAAAGCCTCCCGGACGGATATTCCGGCACCTTTGACAATCGCGTCAGCCAAAGCAGATACAGCATGATAACCGCTCATACACCAGCCTTCATTCCCCATCAGACTCCATACCGGCAACATGCCATGCACACTCTGCTGCTGATGCCGAATCATAGACTGCACCATGTCTCTATTCTGCCGGGGTTTAAGCAAATTCAAAAAAGGATGTTCTGCACGGTACGTATCCCATAAGGAGAAAATAGTATAATTGGTAAATCCTTCGGCTGTATGGATATTATGATCGAGCCCGCGATAACTACCGTCTACATCCATATAGACAGACGGATTAATCATCGTATGATACAGTGAAGTATAAAACATGGCAAGCTGGTCGGGGGTTCCTTTGGCCTCAAGCACATCCAATTCACGATTCCATGCCGAATGTGTCTCGGCTGCCAGCCGGCTGAAAGTCTTTCCGCCGGCCTCAGCCTGCAAATTTTTTAAAGCCCCTTCTGTGCTCACTGCCGAAAGAGCGACTTTAATTATCAGTTCCGGATTCTGCCGGGTATCGAAGTTGAAATAAGCCACCAGTTTCCGTCCGGTCATTTCCGGGAAATTCCGGTCGGTATTGAACCGTCGCCAGAATCCTTTATACAAAGCCTTCTCTTTATCTGTATATCCATAGTCTTTGATGGGTTGAGACAAGGATATGGCAAAATAAGTATAGTTGGTGCGGGCCCACCCGTTCGTGATACGATATCCCGTCAGCAATGTATCATTTTCTACGCGTATATTAGCCCACAACGTTTTCCCGTCATAATTATAGATACCGTGTACCAGGTCAAGAATAATGCGTCCGTCGGCACCGTCCGGAAAAGTATATTTATGTATCCCTACCCGTTGGGTAGCTGTCAACTGTGCTTTTATACCGTAATCTGTAAGCTCCACTTCATAATAGCCCGGACGAGCCACTTCAGTTTCATGGCTGAAACGGGAACGGTATCCTTCGTCTGGGGTGTCCGCCCTTCCGGGATTCAGTTTCAACTCACCTGTAGCAGGCATAATCAAGATATCCCCCAGATCAGAATGTCCCGTACCACTCAAGTGGGTATGACTGAATCCTACTATTGTTTGATCGCGATGCTGGTACCCGGCACAATATTCATATGCATTTTTTTGATAAACTCCATCCACATTGTGAGGAATTGTATCCGTATCAGGGCTCAACTGTACAAGTCCGAACGGAGCGCAGGCCCCGGGAAAGGTGTGCCCCATACCATTGGTTCCGATAATGGGATTGACAAGTGCGCATACATCCGATACCGCCGGCAGTTGAGCCGTCACTGTCGTAAATGCCGGGATGAATGCCAGCAAGGAAAGTGCTTTTTTCTTCATAATCTTATTATTGTGATGTGTTGTTGATATGCAAAGATAGCCTTTTTCAACAATTCCGTTCCACTTCATTCCCACATTTTGCCATTTCACCTGCCAATCTTTCCACCTCGCAATTTTTCATCAACAACAAAAGTTTCAGCGATCTACCTTTGTACCGAAATTCAAACACTTAAGGATTATGTTTAAAGCTATCGTACGTTTTTCTATAAAGAAGAAACTATTCGTAGGACTCACTACCCTCTTTCTTCTTATCGGAGGCATTTATGCGATGATGACCTTGCCAATTGATGCCGTACCGGACATCACCAACAATCAGGTACAAATCGTAACTGTCTCGCCGACACTTGCCCCACAGGAAGTAGAGCAACTGATCACAATGCCCATCGAAATTGCCATGAGCAATATCATGAATGTGGAAGATATCCGTTCGGTAAGTCGCTTCGGACTATCGGTAGTGACAGTTGTATTTAAAGAGAGTGTACCGACCTTGGATGCCCGGCAACTGATTAACGAACAGATACAATCCGTAGCAGGAGAAATTCCATCGGAATTGGGTATGCCGGAAATGATGCCCATCACTACCGGATTGGGAGAAATCTACCAATATATCCTAAAGGTAGAATCCGGTTACGAAAACAAATATGATGCGATGGAACTCCGCACAATTCAGGATTGGATGGTGAAACGCCAATTATCCGGCATACCGGGTATTGTGGAAATTAACAGTTTTGGCGGATACCTGAAACAATATGAAGTAGCCGTTGATCCGGATGCGCTCTTTTCGCTGAATATCACCATCGGTGAGGTATTCGAAGCTTTAAGCAAAAACAATCAGAACACCGGAGGAAGCTATATTGAGAAGGCTCGAAATGCTTATTATATCCGTTCAGAGGGAATGATCAGCCGCACTAAAGACATCGAGCAGATTGTTGTTGCCAACCGCAACGGCATTCCTGTGCACATTAGTGATGTAGGTACTGTCCGCTTTGGAGCTCCAAAGCGGTTTGGCGCAATGACCAAAGACGGAAATGGTGAATGTGTAGGAGGCATTGCGATGATGTTGAAAGGAGCCAACGCCAACGTTGTGACACAAGAGTTGGAAAAAAGGGTAGAAAAAATACAGAAACTATTACCCGAAGGGGTAAGTATAGAGCCTTATCTGAATCGTTCGGAACTTGTCAACCGAAATATCTCCACCGTCATACACAACCTGATAGAAGGTGCAATTATCGTATTCGTAGTACTTATCATTTTCCTGGGTAACGTACGTGCAGGGCTCATCGTAGCCTCAGTTATCCCACTGGCCATGCTGTTTGCATTTATCCTTATGCGTATTTTCGGTGTGACAGCCAACCTGATGAGTCTCGGTGCCATCGACTTCGGTATTGTGGTAGACGGTTCTATTGTAATAGTAGAAGGTATATTAGCTCACCTCTACGGCAATAAACTAAAAGGCCGCACTTTATCGAAAACAGAAATGGATGAAGAAGTGGAGAAGGGTGCTTCGGGGGTAGTACGTTCGGCTACATTTGCCGTTTTCATCATTCTGATCGTATTCTTCCCCATCCTGACTCTGAACGGAATTGAAGGAAAATATTTCACTCCAATGGCAAAGACACTGGTATTCTGCATTATCGGAGCCCTATTACTCTCTCTGACTTATGTACCGATGATGGCTTCCCTCTTCTTGAAACACACCATTGTGGTAAAACCTACGTTTGCCGACCGTTTCTTTAAAAAACTTAATGTCATATACCAACGTTGCCTATGCTTCTGCCTGCGTTTCAAATGGCAGACAGTCACTATAGCTTTCGCTGCTTTAATAGGTTCTTTCTTACTCTTCGGACGTTTGGGAGCAGAATTTATCCCTACTTTGGACGAAGGCGATTTTGCCATGCAAATGACATTACCGGCCGGAAGTTCACTCTCTGAAAGTATTGAAGTATCCAACCAGGCCGAAAAGGTTTTGATGGATCAATTTCCGGAAATCAAACATGTAGTTGCCAAGATCGGAACTGCCGAGGTTCCTACCGATCCAATGGCTGTGGAAGATGCCGATGTGATGATTGTAATGAAACCCTTCAAGGAATGGACCTCTGCTTCGAGCAGGGCAGAAATGGTAGAAAAGATGAAAGAAGCCCTCCTGCCTTTAGAGAACCGTGCAGAATTCAACTTCTCTCAACCCATTCAGTTGCGTTTTAACGAGCTGATGACCGGAGCTAAGGCTGACATAGCGGTCAAGCTATACGGCGAAGACACTCACGAACTTTATGCAAAAGCGAAAGAGGCTGCAAAGTTTGTCGAACAGATTCCGGGCGCTGCCGATGTCATTGTCGAGCAAACCATGGGATTACCCCAACTGGTAGTAAAATACAACCGGGGGAAAATAGCCCGTTATGGCATTAACATCGAGGAATTAAACACAATGATCCGTACAGCTTATGCCGGCGAAGTAAGCGGAGTAGTATTTGAAAACGAAAGAAGATTCGATTTGGTAGTACGCCTCGATCAAGAGAAAGTGGCAGACCTGAACCTCGATAAACTCTTTATCCGTACTTCAGAAGGAGTACAGATTCCTGTCAGCGAAGTGGCAAGTATTGACCTGGTAAGCGGTCCGCTCCAAATTAACCGGGATGCCACTAAACGCCGCATCGTGATCGGAGTCAATGTGCGCGATGCCGACATTCAACAGGTAGTATCAGAAATCCAACAAACATTGGACAAAAACATCCGGTTGAAACCGGGATATTATTTTGAATACGGGGGGCAGTTTGAAAATCTGCAGAACGCCATCCGTACACTGACTATCGTAATACCGGTAGCCCTGATGTTGATCCTGCTGATTTTATTCTTCGCTTTCAAGAATGTAACCTATACACTGGTGGTATTCTCTACAGTGCCATTATCATTAATAGGTGGTATCCTGGCTCTTTGGCTACGCGGACTCCCGTTCAGTATTTCGGCAGGAGTAGGATTCATCGCATTGTTTGGGGTATCTGTGCTCAATGGAATTCTGATGATTAACCACTTCAACGACTTAAGAAAACAAAATAAATATGCCATGACCACTAATCAGATTATAAAAAAAGGAACACCACACCTGCTACGTCCGGTATTCCTAACCGGGCTGGTAGCTTCACTGGGTTTCGTACCGATGGCCATTGCCACATCCGCCGGAGCTGAAGTACAACGCCCACTGGCAACTGTTGTAATCGGAGGCTTGATTCTATCAACCATATTGACCCTGATTATCCTTCCGGTTTTTTATAAAATAGTAAATGCGACAAGTGCCGGTTGGAAACAACCTAAGAGACGGTTGCATCTGTTCATCCTGCTACCGGCACTTCTGCTGAGTGCCACCGTCACAGCACAAGCGCCACAAACCGTCAGCCTGGAACAAGCAATAAAAATAGCCAGACAGAACCATCCAAGGCTTAAGACAGCCACAACCGCCATCCGGCAGGCACAGGCCACAAGAGGTGAGATTGTAGAAGCCTCCCCTACCACATTCAGTTACTCCTGGGGACAACTGAACGGCGAAAACAAGAAAGATAAAGAAATGGTTCTCGAACAAAACCTGGGTTCACTATTGACACCGTTCTACAAGAATACCCTTATCAACCGTCAAGTACAAACCGGCACTTACTACCGCCAAATGGTAGAAAAAGAAGTAACGGCAGAAGTAAAACGTGCATGGGCTTATTATCAGTATGCTTCAGCAATATGTTCACTTTATCGCGACCAAGATCGCATGGCTGCTGAATTAAAGCGCATCAGCGAACTGAGATACGAACAAGGAGAAATCACCCTGTTGGGAAAAAACATGATGGCTACATCGGCTGCGGACCTGCACAACCGACTCTTTCAGGCACAAGAAGAAGAAAAAATGGCTCTTACCCGTTTTCAATGGAGTTGCTACGCAGATGCGCCCATCATACCGGAAAACACGAGCATGCAGCTCTTCCCGACAAATATTCAGCCAGGAAGCGTATCCGAAGCCCATCTCGGATTTTTCAACAGCCAGATTTCCGAAACACGGGCAGCACTGAACGTAGAGCGCAGTCGTTTCTTTCCGGAACTCAGCATAGGATATAGCCGCCAAAATATTCTGCCCCTGAAAAACCTGAATGCATGGATGGTGGGGGTATCATTTCCTATCTACTTCTTACCACAAAAGAGCCGGATCAAACAAGCAAAACTTGCCGCTTCTGCCGCACAAATACAAGCAGAAGCCAATATTCGCGAATTGAACAATAAAGTTACTGAACTGAGTGCCACCTTACGCCGTCACGAAGAGAGTCTCCGGTTTTATACCTCGTCTGCACTCAAAGAAGCAGACGAATTAATCAAGGTGGCTAATCTACAATTGCAACACAGCGAAACGAGCATCGCGGAATTTATCCAATCGGTCAGTGCCGCACGTGAAATACGCAAAGGTTATATCGAAACGGTATATCAATATAACATCGCCTCACTGGAGTATGAACTTTATCAATAACCTGTTGAAACATAAATAATATGAAAAGAATATTTTATCCCATTCTCTTGTTGGCTCTTATAGCATGCAAAGAGACAAAACAAACTTCCGAAACAGCAACAACAGCTCCTTCCATCGCTAAGGTACAAACAGATACTACTGCTACGCAAGTGGATGGAATTACATCAGCCACCTCAAAACCCAATCAAGTATCTTTCAACGGAACTATCGTACTATCTCCCCAACGCCAGGCCACCGTAGCCCTTACCATGGGAGGAGTAGTAAGAAACACTTCACTTTTACCGGGACAACAGGTGCAGAAAGGTACCCTGCTGGCAACCCTTGAGAATCCGGACTTCATCATGTTGCAACAGACCTACCTTGACAGTCATGCCCAAACAGAATATTTGCAAGCGGAATATGAACGCCAAAAGTCACTCTCAGCCGAACAGGCCGCTTCGCAAAAAAAGTTTCAACAAAGCAAAGCAGACTACTTATCAATGAAAAGCAAACTGGAAGCTACAGCTGCACAACTTTCCTTATTAGGTATTACCCCTGAAGAATTATTGAAAAGTGATATACAGCCTCTGTTGCAGGTGAAAGCTCCTATAAGCGGCTATATCAGCGATGTAACCATGAATATAGGCAAATACATTCAACCCGGCGAAGCGCTTTGTGAGGTCATTGACAAATCATCTCCCCTACTCTGCCTGACAACTTATGAAAAAGACCTGGCAGATATGAAGGTAGGCAGCCCCGTCCAATTCCGGGTAAACGGCATGGGCAAAACAGTATTTAAAGCTACCTTGGTCTCAATCGGGCAGAAAGTAGATGAAACGAGTCGTTCACTCGAAGTATACGCCCGGATTGACAGCACCGCTCCACAGTTCCGTCCCGGCATGTATGTAACAGCAAGAATACAGAAATAATCCGGTAGATTATCTTATCTTTGTTCCCATGAAAAGAATCAGAGCTCTATATAACGATAAATACCTTCTGTCCACGGTTATCATTTCAATGGCTGTGGCGGTACTTATCCACTTCCCCGAATCCGTCTCCCTCTTTGACGGGTTTGAGAGCCATACCCTTTTCCCGGGCATGAAATTTGCAGATGTAGCCAACGAGATTATCTTCACTTTCCTCTCACTATTGGCCCTGTTCGCTGTCAACACAAGATTGTTTCATTTCAATCAGACCTCGATGAAAATCACGTGGCAAAAGATTGTTCTCTCTTTTGTACTGACCTGGATATTGAGTAACCTATTGGGACAATGTTTTGTCTATCTGCACAAAACATTCGATATTCCCGCAATCGATGCCATGGTACACCACTACCTGCACCCATTACGCGATTTTATCATGTCATGCCTTGTCACCAGCAGTTGTTACATCATCTACCTGATCCGCCGTCAACAACAAGTAATCATTGAGAATGAACAATTGCAGGCAGAGAACATACGCAACCAGTTCGAAGTATTGAAAAACCAGCTGAATCCACATATGCTATTCAATTCGCTCAACACGCTGCGTTCACTCGTCCGTGAAAATCAGGACCGGGCACAAGATTACATTCAAGAATTGTCACGCGTATTACGCTATACATTGCAAGGCAACGAATCTCAATCTGTCACCTTACGTGAAGAAATGGATTTTGTATCGGCCTACATCTTTCTTTTAAAAATGCGCTTTGAAGATAATCTGCAATTCGAAATTGACATAGAATGTAACCTTGAAGACTATTTTCTACCACCTATGTCGATACAGATGTTAATTGAAAACGCTGTAAAACACAATGAAATCAGTAACCGTCGTCCGCTCACCATCACAATCGTCACCGATCCGGAGGGCAGCCTCTCTGTAAGTAACCCTATCCAACCTAAACTGACAGCAGCCACCGGTACCGGCATCGGACTGGCTAACCTCGACAAACGTTACCATCTCTTGTTCCGGCAGGAAATACAAATCACAGAAGATAGTAACTTTACCGTTCGTATACCCCTCATCCGGAAATACCCATGAAAACAATTATCATTGAAGACGAAAAAGCAGCAATACGGAATCTGACTTCACTCCTCACCGAAGTCTGTCCGCAAATAGAAATGGTGACGGAACTCGACAGCATTGCCGGCACCATCGAATGGTTTGCCAGCCACCCTATGCCTGAATTGATATTTATGGATATCCATCTGGCGGACGGTTCGGCATTTGAGATATTCGAACACATCCACATCACATGTCCCATTATTTTCACGACTGCCTACGACGAATATGCTTTACGGGCCTTCAAAGTCAACAGTATCGATTATCTGCTGAAACCCATCGGACGAAAAGATGTAGAACAGGCACTGGAAAAGTTATCTCTCTTTAGTTCCAACACATCCGGACCCGCTGGCCTGGAAACAGACGAACTGTTGAAACTGATACGTTCATTAAAAAAACAAGAAAGCTATAAAACCCATTTCCTGATTCCAGTGAAAGGGGATAAACTACTCCCGGTTTCGGTCGATATGATCATGTTGTTCTATATCAAAGACTGCCAGGTGAAAGCTGTCCTGACAGATAATACGGAATACTCCTTTCCACAGACTCTTGATGAGTTGACGGAATGTCTGGATCCGGCACTCTTTTTCCGCGCAAACCGACAATACCTGCTTTCACGAGAAGCTATCAAAGATATAGACCTCTGGTTCAACAGCCGCCTCTCCATCAATCTACGTCATCCGGTTGCGGGGGAAAAGATTCTGGTGAGCAAGGCACGTGTAGCCGAGTTTAAAGAGTGGTTCTGTGTTAAATAATTAAGGAATAAAAAACAAATATTAATGCAAGCTTGCAGGATACTCCTGCAAGCCGTATCTTTGTAACCCTAATTCTAAATACTCAAATATGGCTTTCACCAACAACGTAATGATTGTACGCCACAAGTTGCTGGCAAAACTGGTAAATCTCTGGAAAGAGAACAAACTGACTAATGAAATTGACAGACTTCCCATTGAACTGAGCCCACGCCGTTCACGCCCGCTCGGACGCTGCTGCATCCACAAAGAGCGTGCAGTGTACAAATACAAGCTGTTCCCGTTGTTGGGCTTCGACATGACAGATGAAGCAGATGAACTCACTCCGCTTTCAGAGTATGCCCGTCACGCCCTGGAGCGTAAAAACGAACAAAAAGAAAACATACTCTGTGTCATCGACGAGGCGTGTTCATCCTGTGTACAGGTCAATTACGAGATAACCAACCTCTGTCGTGGTTGTGTGGCTCGCAGTTGCTACATGAACTGTCCTAAAGACGCTATCCGCTTCCGGAAAAACGGACAGGCAAAGATCGACCATGACGCCTGTATCAGTTGTGGAAAATGCCATCAAAGTTGCCCGTACCACGCCATCGTATTCATTCCGGTACCTTGCGAAGAAGCCTGCCCTGTGAAAGCCATCAGCAAAGACGAAAACGGTATCGAACACATTGACGAAAACAAATGCATCTACTGTGGCAAATGCCTCAACGCTTGTCCTTTCGGGGCTATCTTCGAAATCTCACAAGCCTTTGATGTGCTCGAAGGTATCCGCCGCGGTGAAAAAATGGTTGCGATTCCCGCTCCTTCCATTCTCGGACAATTCAACACATCGATCGAGGCAGTATACGGTGCACTCCGCCAAATGGGATTTGCCGATGTGGTCGAAGTGGCTCAAGGAGCCATGGATACCGTAAGCCACGAAGCTGCCGAACTGAAAGAAAAGCTGGAAGAGGGACAACCATTCATGACAACCTCTTGCTGCCCATCCTACATCGAACTGGTAAACAAGCATATACCGGGAATGAAGCCTTATGTTTCTTCTACCGGATCACCGATGTATTATGCCGCCCGTATCGCCAAAGAACGCCATCCGGACGCAAAAATCGTATTCATCGGCCCATGCGTAGCCAAACGTAAAGAAGCCCGTCGCGACGAATGTGTAGACTATATACTCACTTTTGAGGAAATGGCTTCCATCTTCGAAGGATTGGATATCCAGCTTGAACAGACACAACCGTTCTCTGTACTCTACACTTCAGTGCGCGAAGCACACGGCTTCGCACAAGCCGGAGGCGTGATGGGAGCGATTCAGGCATATCTGGGCGAAGAGGCAAAGAGATTCTCTGCCATCCAGGTTTCAGACCTGAATAAGAAAAACATAGGTTTACTGCGTGCTGCTGCCAAAACAGGCAAAGCGCAAGGACAATTCATCGAAGTCATGGCTTGCGAAGGCGGATGTATCAGTGGCCCCAGCGCCCATAATGACGCTGTCGGCGGACGCCGGCAGTTGAACCAGGAACTGATAAAACGCCGCGAATCATATGAAGAGACTCATAGATAAATTAAAGGGGGAACACACCCTCACCAACGAAGAGTTTGCACACCTGCTATCGCATTATGATGACGAAACTCTGGCATACATCAACCTGCAGGCACGCGAAGTGGCCAACGCACACTTTGGAAAAGGGGTCTACATACGCGGACTCATTGAAATAAGTAATCACTGCCGGAACAATTGCAAATACTGTGGTATCCGGAAGGATAATTGGCAAGCCGACCGATACCGCCTCAGCAAAGAAATGATTCTGGATTGCTGCGAACACGGCTACAAGCTCGGTTTTCGCTCATTCGTTCTTCAGGGAGGAGAAGATCCGAAACGATCTGATTACGACATGGAGGAGATCATCGCGGAAATCCGCCGGTGCTATCCGGAGTGTGCCATTACATTATCCATCGGCGAGAAACCACCGAAAGCCTACGAACGCTATTTCATGAAAGGAGCCAACCGCTACCTGTTACGTCACGAAACAATCGACAGGGGACATTACTATTGTCTGCACCCTTACGAAATGTCCAACGAGAGGCGTATCAAATGCCTCCACGAGCTGAAACGAATCGGTTATCAGACAGGAACAGGTATCATGGTGGGCAGCCCTCTTCAAACTGTAGAATACTTGATAGAAGATATCCGCTTTATTGAAAGTTTTCATCCGGAAATGATTGGCATCGGCCCCTTCATTCCCCATCAGCGAACTCCATTTTGTGACGAAAAGCCGGGCAGCGTGGAACTGACCCTGTTACTGCTTTCCATCTTCAGGCTGATGCACCCCCAGGCGCTGATCCCTTCGACAACGGCATTGGCAAGCTTGGCACCGGATGGAAGAGTACGTGGCATCCTTGCTGGAGCCAATGTGGTCATGCCCAATCTGTCACCCATTATTGTGAGAAATAAATATGACCTGTACGACCAGAAAGTAGCTTTCGGTGCCGAAGCTGCCGAAGGACTTGCCCTGTTGGAAAAGCAACTGGCAGATGTCGGATACCACATCGACTACAGCAGGGGAGACTATAACGACTAATCAATAAATGATATGTATAAAGTAGATTCACCTGATGCCACCGACTTCATAGACCATCAGGAAATAATTGAAACTCTGGAGTATGCCCGTGCGCACCGAAATGACCGGAAACTGATTCGGGAACTGATAGAGAAAGCCCGCACTTGCAAAGGACTCACCCACCGGGAAGCTGCCATATTGCTGGAATGTGTCGAAAAGGACCTGACTGAAGAAATATTTCGTCTTGCCAAAGAAATCAAACAAAAATTCTACGGCAACCGCATCGTAATGTTTGCTCCGCTTTACCTATCCAATTATTGTGTCAACGGTTGTGTATATTGTCCGTATCATCTCAAAAACAAAACTATCGCCCGCAAAAAACTGACTCAGGAAGAAATACGCCGGGAAGTGACTGCCCTGCAAGATATGGGACACAAACGTCTGGCACTTGAAGCCGGCGAAGACCCGGTGCGTAACTCCATCGACTACATATTGGAATCTATCCGCACCATCTACAGCATTCATCATAAAAACGGAGCTATCCGCCGGGTGAACGTAAATATCGCCGCCACAACAGTGGAAAATTACCGCAAACTGAAGGAGGCGGGTATCGGCACCTATATCCTCTTTCAGGAGACATATCATAAAGAGAACTATGAACAGTTGCACCCCACAGGCCCCAAAAGCAACTATGCCTACCACACCGAAGCCATGGACCGTGCCATGCAAGGGGGAATTGACGATGTGGGAATGGGAGTCCTGTTCGGACTGAATACATATCGTTACGATTTTGTAGGCCTGCTGATGCACGCCGAACATCTGGAAGCTGTCTATGGTGTGGGACCACATACCATCAGCGTTCCACGTATCTGTTCGGCAGACGACATCGATGCCGGAGACTTCGAGAATGCTATTTCCGATGAAATCTTCCGGAAAATAGTAGCGGTCATTCGTATCAGCGTCCCCTATACCGGTATGATCATCTCTACACGCGAATCACAAAAAACCCGTGAAAAAGTACTCGATCTGGGCATTTCACAGATAAGCGGAGGCTCACGGACCAGCGTAGGTGGATATGCCGAAACGGAAACTCCGGAGGAAAATTCTGCGCAGTTCGATGTCAGCGATACCCGTACACTGGACGAAGTAGTTAACTGGCTTCTGAAACTCGGATATATTCCCAGCTTCTGTACAGCCTGCTATCGTGCGGGACGCACAGGTGACCGGTTTATGTCACTTGTCAAATCGGGGCAAATAGCCAATTGCTGTTCACCCAATGCGCTGATGACCTTACAGGAGTATCTGGAAGATTATGCTTCGGAAGAAACGAAAGTCCGCGGAGCGGCCATGATAAAACAAGAAATGCAACACATCCCCAATCCCAAAATCCGGGAAAGGGCCTTGGAAAACCTGAAGCAAATAGCAGCGGGAGAAAGGGATTTCAGATTTTGAAAACAACTCCGCTCTCCAACCGCCTGCATATTGCCCTGTTTGGTAAGCGAAACAGTGGCAAGTCGTCATTGATCAATGCACTGACCAATCAAAATACTGCTTTGGTATCGAATATCGCCGGTACCACTACCGACCCTGTATACCAACCGATGGAGATACACGGCATCGGCCCGTGTGTATTCATCGACACGGCCGGATTCGATGACAACGGTGAACTGGGGTCCCTGCGTATCGAACGGACTGTGCAAGCAGTGGACAAAACCGACATTGCACTGATGGTTTGTTGTGATACGGAGTTATCCGAAGAGAAGCGATGGATAGAACTGCTGAAAGAAAAAGGCATCCCCTATCTACTGATACTGAACAAAGCCGATCTGTCAGAAAACCCGGAAGAAACAGCCAACGAACTGGAACGGCAGACAGGAGAACGTCCTCTGATTGTCAGCGCCAAAGAGAAAACAGGCATGGACTCTATCTGCAGGTCCATCCTCCAAAAACTACCGGAACTCGGCGGACAGCCGGATATTATGGGCGATCTGGTTAACAAAGGCGATGTAGTTCTACTCGTCATGCCACAAGATATTCAAGCTCCCAAAGGACGGCTCATCCTGCCACAGGTACAGACGCTACGCGAATTGCTCGACAAGAAGTGCATCACCCTGAGTTGCACTACCGACCAGTTAGACAGTGCCCTGAATGTTTTGTCAGCCCCTCCTGCACTGATCATCACCGATTCACAAATCTTTAGGACCGTATACGAGAAAAAGCCGCCACAAAGCCGGCTGACCTCCTTTTCGGTATTATTCGCCCGGTACAAGGGAGACATTGACTACTATACCGAAGGAGCGTATATCATAGACCAACTGACGGAAAACTCCCGTGTCCTGATAGCCGAAGCCTGTACCCATGCTCCCCTGTCCGAAGACATCGGCAGAGTGAAACTTCCGCGAATGTTGCGCAAACGGATCGGAGAGCAACTGCATATCGATATTGTTTCCGGAAATGATTTCCCTAAGGACCTGAATTGTTACGACCTGATTATCCATTGTGGAGCATGTATGTTCAACCGCAAACATGTTCTGAACCGGATAGCCAAAGCTAAAACGCAAGGTGTCCCGATGACTAACTATGGGGTAGTTATCGCATATATCAATGGTATTTTAGAACAGATAGATAAATAGGCTATCCCCAATACCCTAATAATATTAGCTCAGAAAAAAGGTTATTGCAATGTTACAGATGCAAAAGTGCAATCAAACCATAACCTGAAACAACAGGGAATTTATCCAAGGAGTCCGATATATTAAGAATATTATTTTATCTTATATATGATAAAAATCGGGTTTTCATTCGTGTTTCTCTTTTGCAATTCTTGTGGTATAGTAATTTTTGTATGTTCTTCAAACGTCTCTATCTCGTAAGGTGTCACAACCTGCACCAGATTATTTCCTAAAGAACGCCCCCATACCGGAAACTGGTTATACCCCTTACTACCTACCATGCCTAACTGCATATTGATATCAGCTAAGTTGGAAGCACTTGTCTCAGGAATATCACACTGTTCCACAACTGTTTCTCCACTGTGTTTATCCACCGAAGCCACATAATACTTCTTGTTCAACATCATGCGCAAATAAAAACGACGAGGTGTCTCAAAAATATCGCTTACAAAAATATCGCCATCAGCAGGAAACCTTTTAATATCTCGAATATTGAGTCCACGAATAACCTCTTCATCCGAATTGCCTAATCCGGCCACTAAAACAGGCTGTATGGTGTCTGCCGACAAACGAAAAACAGTATCGTTACTGGCTGTTTTAAACAAGACTGAAGACTGCTTTCCACCTGAAGGTGAACCCATTACTCCAAATGTAAAGCCTGAATCTTCTCGAGGCACCAACGGCGAATAGAAATCATTCTTGGTGATTATCGCCTCGCCATCCTCTTGAAATATACCAATACCAAAACTGCCACCCTGGAAAGGCATAAGAGGCATGGCGATGGCGCCAATGCGCTTACTACCGAGGTGATGAGCATAGATGATGGGAGAATTTATAGGTAGGTCTTCCACAAACGTGCCTTCCAATGTATATACGCCAACCTTATTGCCGATGACGTAGAAACGGTTATCAGTCTCATCAGCCTGTATAAAACCTATCATACCATTAAAGTCATCGGGACCTTGACCTTGGCGAAGAAATGTACGCAAGAAGTGTCCTTGGCGATCGAACAGTACGATACGAGCTTCCTTGCCCACCAATACATAAATATATTTGCTTGTGATGGCAAAATCGACTACACCGTCTATCAATGAAGCATTGTCACTGGTCATTTCTAAAGGGATATATTCGACTGACTCTATCTCATCAGCAATAGACAAAGTTGCCGGCGAATGAAGTGCTTCACGAACGGAAGCGGTTAATAGACCCGTTTGGTTGACTTGATTTAAATTACAAGATGCCAAAACAAATACGCTAATGGCAACCATGAAAAAAGATTTTGTGTTCATCATGTTTTAAAGTTATGTTTTGGTCAAAGATACAAAACATTTATTATGTTACCATTTTTCCCCCGAATATTTTTCTATGAACCGAAAAGATATGTTCAAGAAAACATCTCTGTAATTTTGAAATCAGACAGCATAGAGTAATAAATTGTGAATGTTATAATTGGATCTTATAACATTCACAATCTATCTACCTAATCTTCAGTGGAAATTCCTGTTTCAGTATTGAAACTCTTCCCCTTTGACATACACCCGATAATCCTTTATCATACCAGGGTATCCTTTTTCCGCACGGGGCAAATAGCGGAAACCGGTTACAGTATAGTCACCTCCCAAATCAATAACCAACTGATGCGGATAAGCATCACGGGCAACAGTCATCCAATAAGTAGATTCCTGAAGATCGAACACTTTATCTCCCGTACAGTTACCACTACGTGTCTCTTCGCTATCGGCATAACGTATCCGCCACTTTTCACGCGAAATCGGTTTGCCGTCTGCTCCCAACACATCGAGTTCGGCAATGGCTGCGACCTTCTTTCCGTCTTGGGCCGAAAGAGCTTCGAGGCAGAAGAAGCGTCCGGTATACTGACGATCCAAACGGATCTCCTGCCATCCGTTACCCGGAGTAAACGTACCTGTAGCAACAGGAATTTCCTGCTTCAGATTCAGTTGTTCACCTTTCTTTCGATGGGTAGAAGCACCTTCATTACGCAACCAATCCAGTATGGGTTTCTTCAGACCGCGAACAGAGGCTTTCTCAGGTCCCTTCAGATCGAGGACAATTATTTCATTTTCTCCCTCTTTCAGCCAACAACCGGGCATAAAAAGTGTTTGTTGCGGACCGATCTCCCAAAAACGTCCGATAGCAATACCATTGACCCATACCATACCTTTACCCCAGGTACTCATGTCAAGGAACGTATCGCCGGCTTTATCCAAATGGAAAGTGGCCTTATAATAAGCAGGCATTGTCTGGGCCGTTCCACTTTTATATTTTTTGTCTTGCACAAATGAGTAATCGACCGGGAAATTGTAAACTGTCCAGTTCTTCAACTCCGTGGTTTGCTTATCACAGACAAGTTCTACTTTCTCAGTGATACCTTTACGGTCATGGATGGATTCATCGAAGTTGACACGCCCCATAGCTTCTACCAGAATATCGATGCAGGTCCCTTTCTTCAAAGCCGGCAGCTGCAAAGTGAATTCACCACGACGGCGATCGAGGCGAGCCAATAGTTTACCATCCGCAAAAACCTGTGCCCAATCGTGTACTTCTGTAATCTTCATCGTCGTACCGGCATCTACAGGCTGCTGTAAAACAGTCCGATACAAAATAGTTCCCCATCCCTGATCGAAAGCTTCCATCGGTTGTATATCCGTGCTCTGTTTCGCTTCCGGCAGATTGGCAAAGAGGGGAGCCACCCGCGTAAACTTCACCTCGGGTATCTCTATGACCGGAAAAGCTACGGGAACAGCCGGTAACTGTTCACCTGCAGGCAAATAGTTTTCCAGCAGATCACGCAGTTGGAAATATTTATCTGTAGCCCATCCCGGTTCACTGATGGGAGCGTCATAATCATACGAACTGCACATAGCAGAATAAGCAGGGTTGTTGGCACCTCCCCAATGGCCGAAAGTAGTACCCCCATGTGTCATATAAAGACTGAAAGAGATATTGCGGTCAAGCATATCCTTTATGCCCTGTACCATACTCTTGGCGGGACGAGTCTCGTGTTTGCGCCCCCAATGATCAAACCACCCACTCCAAAACTCGCTGCACATCAACGGTGTGTCCGGACGAGCCTCCTTAAGACGTTTAAATTGTTGCTCAATGTTGGCTCCCGTACCAAAGTTGATAGTCCAAAGCAGATCGTCCAGACCATTCCGGTCGAAAGTACTGCTCCAATCACATTGGAAAAGGGGAACCTCAGTAAACCCGGCACTTTTCACGATGTCACGAATCGCCGAGACATAAGGTTTATCAACAGCATAGGCACCGTATTCATTTTCTACCTGTACCATAATGATATTCCCTCCCCGGGTAATTTGCAAAGGTGCGAGCTGCTTGCCAACTTCCTTCATAAAAATAGCTGTACGTTCCATGAAGTAAGGATCGAGTGTACGGAGAACGATATCTTTCTTCTTCAATAGCCACCAGGGAAGTCCGCCCATTTCCCATTCGGCGCAGACATAAGGACCTGGACGGACAATAACGTACATTCCGTGCTTCTGTGCCAAACGGCAGAAAGCTGCTATATCATTTTGTCCGGTAAAGTCAAATTTACCCTCAGTCTGCTCGTGAATGTTCCAAAACACATAAAGACAAATAGTATTCATGCCCAATGCCTTACACATCTCGATGCGATGTTCCCAGTAAGGTGCCGGAATACGGGTATAATGCAACTCGGCAGCCTTTACTGTGAAAGGCTTGCCATTTAAAAGAAAGGTATTCTTCCCGATCGTAAAGTTCTGCGCCGCGACAGGCAACGAAAAAATCAGTACGAGAAGTAAAATCAGTTTTTTCATGTTATTATTGTATTGTTCTTGGGTTTTATTGAATTATTATTATTTAAGCCTCATCTTTATTTTTCCGAAGCAAGGCAGCGCTTCAAGGGTTTTGCAAAAATTCCCCCATGCTATTTCGGGATAATCCCAGCAATTGTTGACATACAGAATCAGTTGGTCATCCGGTTGTTTATTGATCCGGCATGCCACCGAAGCATCTGTAGACAAAACCGAAAGCTGATGGATAGAAGGGGAAGCTGTCGAAAGAGTATAATAATAGATGTTTTCTTTCATCCCCTTAGCGGTTTGAGTCAACGGGTAGCGACAATTGGCTCCTGCATCTGCCCAATAATAATAGTTGTGTGTATCGTCTCCCCAAGGTTGAAGGGGTTCTTTACCGTAAGCAGCCTGCTTCGAAATGTATAAAGCAGTCTTTCCTTCATTTCCAGCAAAAGCTTTTTCCGGATAATAGTTCCAATACCCTTTACGTTTCCAGTCCAACTGCTGTATGGCATCTGCCAGATGGAAAGACAAACCTGTTTCACGCAGAAATCCGTTGGGAGCTCCATCTGTCAGGTAATCCACCTCCAACTGTCCATCGGGAGTTATTTTTATCGAAAAATCAACAGTTACCTCCTTATAATTTCCGGCAAGGTCGATATATACATCTCCGTTTGTTTCCTGCCGGTAACTGAATGCACTTTTCTTCCAGTCCTCTTCCAAAATCATAAACCGCGTAGCTGCTTTGCGTACTTCCGCTCCTGTCAAATGATTCAGGTTAATATACAAGTTCAGGAAAGGTCCTTTTTCTATCAGTACCCGGTCGCCGGCTTTGGCTTGTGTAATCAACCCTGTCTCTTTACTGAACGGTATTTCAAAACCTTCCCCACGAATGATCACCCAATCACCGGTTTCTTCCACCGATAGCTTATTTCCGTCAAGCACAGGTGGAAAAACAATCTTCTCCGTTCCGAGTATCGGACGGTAAGTGTCGATCAGGCTTCCATCGGCCGTCCTAAATTCAATCAACAGATGCTCACCTTCTTCCCACCGGCCAGCGGGGATCACTATGCTCCCTTTCTGATGGGGCGGAATGGCCGGAAGTGCAAGATTCTTCTTCACCCCCCGATAAGTATAACTCATCTGAAGTTCGTTCAAGCTCGTATGATCAAAGCGATTATAAACCGGAAGCACCAAACGCTGTCCGGAAGTGAAGTTACGAATATCATCAACTAACAGACGCACCGGCGAATACGCTTTCTTCGTAGCCCAAAATTCCGGTTTCTGACGTCTCCATACATCTACGATTCCCCACTCACCATAACCTACACAATTACCTTGATAGCCTTCGGGCTTGGCTGTGTGGGCAAACTCTTTCCAGAACGAAGTACCGGCTTTGGGCACAGGCAAAGCAAAAGTTTCATCTACATACCCCCAAATAGCTCCTCCCAATCCTCCGGGCACATCAAACAGTCCACTCCACATCATGTCAAGTGATTTTCCCCAGAACTCACGGATATTCGGGTCAGTCTGCAAAGTAGAATAAGTATAACAGGCCGGATGTGCCCATTCGTCAAAAAGAGCAGGAATCCCATGTCCCTGAAAGTGGCGGGTATTCATTCCCCATTGCGAAAGGTTACCGTTCACATCTTGATAGTGCATACTGAGTATATCATAAATTTTCTCCTTTGTGTCTACCGATCCCGGATAACTGAAAATAACGGGACGAGTCGTGTCTGTTGCCTTCACCCAGTCCCAACAAAGCTGAAAGTTAGTACCATACACACTCTCATTACCGATACTCCAAAACAAAATAGACGGATGAGAGCGGAAACTCTTCACCATCTCCTGACACTGTCCCAGATAACGGTCAGTATATTCGGGATTGCTTTGTGTTTTACCGGGAGCATAGTTTTTCTGCCGATAAGTATCTACAAAACAGACAGCAGTCTCACTCTCTACATACACCCCATAACGGTCACAGTATTCCAGGAATCTTTCAGAAGGAGGATAGTGCGACGTACGTACAAAGTTCATGTTCGCCTCTTTGAACAGAAGTACATCAAGGCTGTCCAATTCAGCGGTAGTGGTTCGTCCCAGAGTGGGATGAATATCATGCCGGCAAGCTCCGCGCAATTTCACAGGCTGTCCGTTCACCAACATACGATTACCTGCTATTTTAACTTCACGAAATCCCACTTCACGGATAAAACGGCTGATTTCTTTCCGATCCTGCAGAAGTACAACAGTCAAGGTATATAAATTCGGATGTTCAGCATCCCACTTCAACGGACGTGAAACAGGCAGTGACCAGACCTGTTCTTCTGCTCCTGCCTTCAACGGAAAACAATCCTGAGGAAGTTGTACAGGTTTTCCGTCAGGAGCTGTCAGCTGCAACCGGACCTCAGCAGGTTCATTTCCGGCAGATGTACAGGCAAAACGAAGGACAGCATCTCGGTACAATGAGTCCAAATGAGTCTCTACACTAATATCGTAAAGATGGGTAACAGGTAACGTGAACAAAGTCACATCCCGAAGAATCCCTCCAACAGGGTGATGTGCATATCCCGAAGCATAAGAGATTTCATCCAGCCGGTCGGTCACTTCCAACTGTATTTCATTTTTCTTCCCTGGACGGGCCTGTGCTGTTATATCGGTTTCCCAACGAGTAAAGCCACCGTGATGTTCGCGCACCAACTGCCCATTGACACTTAATTTGGCATGGCTGTAAACTCCGTCAAAACGGAGAATAATACGTTTTCCGGCATAATCGGCAGGAATAGTAAACGATTTCCGGTAGAAAAAAGGCTTGTCGTGTTCTATGGCATATCCTTGCATAGCTGCCTCACCGGGAACTTTAATTGTAGTCCATTTGCTTTGGGGTGAATATTTAAATTGCCAGATTCCATTTAGCAGTATTACAGGCTGTCGAACTCCTTCCTGTTCCACAGGGATAGTATAAGCAGGATACGAAGAAGAGGTAAAAGGTGCAGCAGTAGCCGACATAGCAGAAAACAAGAAAAATAGACCGACCACTACAGTAAACAAAGAAAGTCTCAATTTCATGATATACGATATAAGAGGGTTAATTAAAGGTACAAAGGAACAAGAAATATCATTCGCAAAAAATAGACTTTATTTCTTAAAAGATGGACAATCTTATGATTTTTAAAAGATTATTCCATTATAATTCATAAAAAAGGCTGCATCGTTGTCAATGCAGCCCTTCGATTATTTTTTAGAATCTTTACTTAGCCAATTCATTGATTACATCCATAATCTTCTGTCCTATTTCCTCAGCAGCCTCCATAGTCGATGCTTCACTGTATACACGGATAATGGCTTCGGTATTACTCTTACGCAAGTGTACCCACTTGTCTGCAAAGTCAATCTTCACACCGTCGATATCATTGATTTCTTCGTTCTTATAGATTTCCTTTACCTTAGCAAGGATAGCATCTACATCTATTTCCGGAGTCAGATCTACACGATTCTTAGCAATAAAATAAGGAGGATAAGTTGCACGCAACTCGCTCACCTTCTTGCCTTCGTGAGCCAAATGGCTAAGGAATAATGCGATACCTACCAAAGCGTCACGTCCGTAATGGCTGGCAGGATAAATCACTCCACCATTACCTTCACCTCCGATCACCGCATTGGTTGCCTTCATCTTGGTCACTACATTCACTTCACCTACTGCAGAAGCATTGTACTCCATACCATATTTACGGGTCACATCGCGCAAAGCACGTGTAGAGCTCAAATTAGATACCGTATTACCCGGAGTATGTTTCAGTACATAGTCGGCCACTGTGACCAATGTATATTCTTCACCATACATCACACCGTTCTCGCAGATCATGGCCAGACGGTCTACGTCAGGGTCAACAACAAATGCGACATCTGCTTTTCCCCCCTTCATAAGGTTCATGATATCACCCAGATTCTTTTCCAGAGGTTCGGGATTGTGGGCAAAATTACCGGTCGGTTCGCAATAGAGTTTTTCTACGTGTTTCACTCCCAGACGTTCCAACAGTTCAGGCAGAATAATACCCCCTACGGAGTTTACGCAATCGATGGCTACAGTGAAGTTAGCTTTCTTGATAGCTTCTACATCTACCAGGTCAAGCGCCAATACACTGTCGATATGTTTTTTGTTATAAGTAAGATCTTTGCGATAAGAACCCAGATGATCAACATCTGCATAATCGAATTCTTCAGCCGCAGCAATGCGAAGCACTTCTTGTCCTTCGGCTGCATTCAGAAATTCGCCGTGTTCGTTCAGTAATTTCAGTGCATTCCACTGCTTGGGGTTGTGTGATGCAGTCAGGATGATCCCTCCGCAAGCCCCTTCCATTGTCACAGCTAATTCTGTTGTCGGGGTAGAAGCAAGGTCGATATCAACCACGTCCCAGCCCATACCCATCAAGGTACCGACTACAACGTTCTTCACCATCTCACCCGAGATGCGGGCATCGCGGCCCACTACTATCTTGTTACTGTTCGATTTGCATGTCTTGCGAATCAAAGTGGCATAAGCCGACGTGAATTTTACAATGTCAAGCGGATTCAGTCCCTCGCCTGCGCCTCCGCCAATGGTTCCACGGATACCAGAGATAGATTTGATTAGAGTCATAGGTTGTTGTTTTAGAAAATTGGTTATTTAGTAGTTTTAGTTCAATGCTTTCTGGAATTTACGAATATCGTAGAAATAGGGGTTTACATATTGGTTAGCACTCTGATGCCCCATCTTTGAAGGTACAATCATTCTCACATGGGCATAGTTGGTAACATATTTCAAAGCAAGTAGCCATCCGGGAGGAACGTCTGTCGTACCATATTTGGCATACATCGAACCTTCTGTGAATACACCGGCCACCGAAGTTCCATTATCTACGTAACGGAATACATCCGGATAAGTATAGTAGTTCGGATAGTTTTCAAAACCGGGAAGCACCACATTGAAGCAAGTAGTATCATTGGCCTTAATATCATGTTCCACGAAGCGTACAGCTACAATATTATTATTTTTGATAGAATCGTTCTCCGGTTTATCGGTAACAATACCTTTATCCACAATCTGCATATAGACTCCGTTTGAGAAAGCTACATATTCATTCTTGGTCGTATCCGTCTTATATCCGTTTGCTTCAAAGTCACTCTCAGAAATAGTACGGATATCGTGCTTTTTAATAAAAGCGTTTACCGCATCTTTCTCTTCATCCAGCATTTCTGCATAAGTCTTCGAATTGTCGCAAGCCTGGAACATATATCCGAAGGCTAACAAGGAAAAAAATAACAATAGAAGTTTTTTCATTTCTGTATCTTATGTATATTCCGTACAAATGTATTTTAAATTAGTCGAATCTTTAGATTTAAAAGCAGAAAGTTCAAGTCTTTTAACCTTTGACTTTCAACTTTTAACGGAAGAGCAAGGAGCCATGGGCTATAAGTCAAAAGTAACAAGAAGTTATACACTTGTCATTCCTTATTCATAAATTGTAACCGACAACCCGCAGCCTCATTGTTTCAGAAGCGGCTTATATTTCTCCAATGCCTGTTCAAACACTTTCACAGCCTCTTCCATCGTACCGTAAAACTCTCCGCCTGACGCATTGAGATGCCCACCACCATTGAAAAACTCGGCAGCTAACTGGTTGCAAGGAAACTTACCTACGGAACGAAGTGAAATCTTAATCATTTTCTTTTCCGTATCCTCACGGAGGAAACAAGAGAAACAGACATTCTTAATCGAAAGCGGGATGTTTACAAACCCTTCGCTATCGCCTTTGATATAATCAAATTTTCCCTGTTCATCTTTGGTCAGCGATATAAGCGCAGAATTATAATCTTTATACACCCGCATATTCGATAATACATATCCCATCAAACGCAAACGGCTTTCGGAATAAGTATTGTAGACTTTCCGGTAGATATCATCTTTATCGATTCCTTTTGAAAGCAGTTCGCTGATAATGAAATAAATCTCACGATTATTAGAGTTATAAGTGAATCCTCCGGTATCTGTCATCATACCGGTATAAATACATTCAGCCCCCTCTTTGGAAATGTCACTGAAATATCCCATCCGGCAAATCAGGCGAAACACCAATTCGGAAGTAGAAGAAATTTCAGGATGTGAAACAGTGATCCGACAAAAGTCTTCGGGATGAAGATGATGATCTATCATTATTTTACGTCCCGGTGAGGAAGCTACTATATCAGCCATCTCGTCAATGCGCTTCAATGCATTAAAATCAAGACAGCAGATGACGTCTGCTTCCATAATCAACTTATCGGCAAACTCTTTATAACGGTCATACAGCAAAATATCCTTGCTACCCGGCATCCATCTCAGGAAATCGGGGAAAGCATTAGGGACAATTACATTTACAATTTTATCTTGAGAATCCAGAAAATGATACAATCCCAACGATGAGCCAATGGCATCTCCGTCAGGCGACACATGGGATACGATTACTATTTTGTCGGCCCGTTCAAACCATTTAGTAAAATGATCAATATGGGTTTGAGCAATTACTTTAGTCAGCATAACTTGTTTGTATAAATATGAGTTGGCAAAAATACGATAAATCTTTGTACTTAGAGCAAAAACCTCACAGAACCTTCGTCGGAAAGGGAGATAAAATGCAATCCCAACCGACGGCATTCTTCACTGAACACTCCCTTATAATAAGCGGACAGAGAAGAATCCAGAATAACCTCCCGGCAATGAAACAGTTGGGCCAATGACTCCAATCGTCCTGTATAGCCCTTACACAAATACAAATAATCTATGTTTAACGGTTCAGCGGCAGTTTTGTTTCGCCAACGGTTATCACTGACCATACAAATACGTTTATTACCGAACAGAAGCAGGTGGTCCTGCATCCAGAAGCCGGAAGAGCGATAGTCTTTTGTTATGGGTATCGGGGTATTCAGGTGTAACCGATTCCAATAGCCGGTTACCGCACGCGAAAGCCGTCTTTCATCCGGAATGCTATCTGCATAGGCAAGCCAGGATTTACCTTGAGACTCAATGCAATGTACAACCGGACATCCCCGGACATTATAGAAAACAATGCTCTGCACCGGTCGGTCAGCCATCCTCCATGCCCAATGAAGACTACCTGTAACCAACAGGCAAACACCTACAAGGTACAAACTTTTCGCACTACGAACCATCATATGACGCATACAGGCCAACAAAGCCAGATAAAAGGCAAGAACTTCCGCCGGATAAATCCAAACATTATCGATAGATGCCAACGGTAGATGCTCTACCCAACGAACCGCAGCATTCAGTAAATCGATAAGAAACTTCACCGCCACAGCACACCAGGTATAAAGCTGAGAAAAAGGGCTGACCACCAGCAGAATAACCGCTGAATACATAATCACCGACACAAGTGGAATTACCAACAGATTAGTCAATAAGAAATGGGTGGAAAATCTGGAAAAATACAACAATACCAAAGGGGCTGTACCTATCTGCGCAGCAAGCGAAACACACATTAATGCCCAGACTTTTTTTAATACTCCATTACCAATCGGAAGCAACCTGAACAACCGGGGATATATCAGTAGAATGGCAGTAACAGCCGAAAAAGAGAGTTGAAATCCAACATCAAACAGCCAGAAAGGATGAACCGCCAACATAATAAATGCAGTCAGCGCAAGCGTATTAAGTGAAATACCCGTACGCCCGGATAAGACCGACAAAGCCAACAATGAAAACATAATAACCGAACGAACCACAGAAGGGGACAGCCCTGTAATGAAAGCAAATCCCCACAATGCAGTAATTATCACTATCGCACGAAACAGCCTCACCCCCCAAACATTCCCCGGCAACCACTTCAGAAGTAAAAGAAGCAGCATATATAAAAATCCGATATGAAGTCCGGAAAGTGCCAGTACATGACTGGCCCCTGACACGGAATAAGTCTCCCTAATATCTTCACCTAATTCCTCTTTGTAGCCAACAGTAAGCGCGGCAAGTACGGCAAACTCATCCGGTTCGAACTTCAAAGCACGATATTTATCCAGAATCCGGTCCCGGCAGTCCAATGCAATCTGCCGAAAGGAACGGGACATCCTGTGTCCGATTATCTGCCATTTTCCCTCTGCAACAAAAGCAACTCCTCCAATCCCTCTGTAACGTAAATAACAGGCATAATCAAATTCATCGGGATTACCATTATTGGAAGGTGGAGATACGCGCGCCATCAATACTAACTCGTCCCCATTATGTAAACTTCCGGCGAGTGAATCTTTCGAAATGTAAAGCAATACTTTCCGATTCACCGGTACGACTCCCACTGAGTCTTGTTTTTCTGTCAGAAATGCCGGACAGAGAAAAGTATGTTCCTTCTCGTCGGGCCGATCAGTCAGGATAGCCCGATAAACGCATTCTTGTTTTTGGAAAGCATATACAGTTTGTTGTAAAACCTGATTCATGCCGCCGGTTCCGGCCCCAAAAACAAGTAGATAGGCAACACTGCCGAATATCCACCGAAACGAATAGCGACGTGAAAAATAGACTGTCAGCAGCAGAAAAAATAATCCGGCAGAAACTCCCACCAACACGGTATCCGGAATATAAACCTCCTTGAAAAACAAATAATTACCAACAAGAAAGCCTGCTATCAGAGGTAATAGCAGGCGTAAAAATGGATATCGATGTAAATACCGGAAGCTCACAAGCCAGCCTTACAGCCCTTTCATGGCATGAATCGTCTCTTCCGGATTCTCAGCAGCAAAAATGGCATTTCCTGCTACCAACGCATCCGCCCCGGCAGCCACCAGACGGGCACCTGTTTCCAGATTCACTCCACCATCTACCTCGATCAGCGCTTTCGATCCGGTACGCTCAATCAGTTCACGAAGTTCACGTACTTTCTCTACCGAGTGCTCAATAAACTTTTGTCCTCCGAAACCGGGATTCACACTCATGATCAACACCATGTATACATCCCGGATAATGTCCTGCAACAAAGCTACCGGAGTGGCCGGATTTATGGTAACAGCAGGCTGCATACCGGCCTCACGGATTTGTTGCACCACCCGATGAAGGTGTGGACATGCTTCGTAATGTACATTCATAATATGCGCCCCCAATGCCTTTACTTCAGGAATAAACTTCTCAGGATTGACTATCATTAAATGTACATCCAACGGTTTCTGAGTCAACTTAGCAACATACTTCAGCACCGGAAAGCCAAAGGATATATTCGGAACAAATACTCCGTCCATAATGTCAATGTGCACCCAGTCGGCTTCACTACGGTTAATCATCTCAAGATCCTTTGCCAGATATGCAAAATCTGCCGAAAGGATAGAAGGGGATATAATAGGTTTCATATTCATCAATATTTTAATAATAGCACAAAATTAACAAAAAAACATCAGAGCTCCCTCTTCTATAACAGTTTATTTGGCAGAAATTCTTTCCTTCTATTCCAATTCCACAATTGCAAGTGACAGACTCTGCTTTCCAGTACGTTGCCTTTACACTATCAAAGCATAAGATAGAGAGCCTCACCGCCAATTATTCCGCCTTCATCCTAAATGCCTCAGTCAGATGAAACCCACGCAAAAGTTCATCTGTCTTCAGCCTCTTTTTACCCGGCAACTGTAAAGAAAGGATATTTACAAACCCATCCGACACGGCTACTTTCAGGAAGTGCTTTCCATCTGTAATAATGCTCCCCGGAGTCAGTGCATGTACTTTCTCTTCTTTCTCACTCTCAAAGATTTTCACTACAACCGCTTCACCTTCCGGATTAAGTAATTCACTCCACGCAGCAGGATAAGGAGAAAGCCCGCGGATAAAATCATAAACCCGTTTCATCGGCTGATTCCAATTAATCCTACAGGTTTCTTTGAAGATTTTCGGAGCCGGACGAAGCTCCCCGACCACTGCCATTTCTTCCTGGGGAATTGCCTTTACATTTCCCTCCAGAATAGCATCTACCGTTTCTATCACCAGCCGTCCGCCCAACTGCATCAATTTGTCATGCACCACTTCCACATTGTCCGTATCAGCAATAGGAACGCGCACCTGCTGGATCACCTCACCTGTATCGATTTCATGCTTCAGGAAAAAAGTAGTAATCCCCGTCTCCGTATCTCCATTGATAACCGCCCAATTGATAGGAGCTGCCCCACGGTACTGCGGAAGCAAAGAAGCATGAAGATTGAAAGTTCCAAAACAAGGCATGTTCCATACCACTTCCGGTAACATCCGAAAAGCCACAACAATCTGCAGATCGGCCTTCCATTCGCGAAGTGCCTGAACAAATTCTGCATCTTTCAGTTTCTCCGGCTGTAATAAAGGCAACTGATGATCCAGCGCATATTGCTTTACCGGAGAATATTGGATTTTGTGTCCACGGCCGGCAGGTTTATCAGGCATTGTAATCACCCCGACTACATTATAGCCGCCTTCCACCAGACAGCGTAGGGCCTCCACTGCAAAATCAGGAGTCCCCATATATACGATTCTTAAATCTTCTTTTTTCATATTTAAAAAGCTATGAGTTATAAGTTTCCGGAAATTGTAACCCGTCAATCTTCCGAGAAATGCACCAATACCTGGCGATACGAATTAAATATTTTAGATTTTGAAACAAATCCCAGATACTTTCCTTCTTCGTTGACTACCGGCAAGTTCCACGCTTTTGTATCGTCAAACGTCTGCATCACCTGTTCCATACTGTCGGTATCATACAAACGGGCAGGAACGGAAGTCATCAATTTACTAACGGTAAAACGATGATAAAGTTCCTGACGGAACATGATGTTCCGGATATCATCCAGCAGCACGACGCCTAATAGAATTCCATCCTTGTCTGTCACAGGAAACATATTACGATGGGAGGTCGAAATAGCCTTTACCAATTCACCCAAATCCATTTCCGGACGTACACAGACAAAGTCTGTTTCGACTACATTTTCCACTTTCATCAATGTCAGTACAGCCTTATCCTTATGATGGGTCAGCAACTGTCCTTTCTTGGCCAGACGCATGGAATAAATACTGTGGGGTTCGAACACAATGATTGTCAGATAAGAACTGACCGAAACAATCATCAAAGGCAGAAAAAGGTCATATCCACCGGTCAGTTCAGCAATCAGAAACACACCGGTCAACGGGGCATGCATGACCCCACTCATGACTCCTGCCATTCCCATTAGAGCAAAGTTCTTTTCCGGTAAAGTGGAAGTAAAATCAAAATCATTGCTAAAGTGGGAGAAAACAAAACCGGCAATACATCCCAAATACAACGAAGGAGCAAAAATACCACCACATCCGCCTCCACCGTTAGTCGCACTCGATGCAAATACCTTCAACAGGATAATCAATACCAGATAAACCAACAGCAGATTGCCATATCCATAGAACAAGGAGTTATTCAATACCGTATCCCAATCGGCATTACTCGTACCGTTCAGCAATAATTCAATCGTATCGTAACCTTCACCGTAAAGAGGCGGAAAAAGAAAGATAAGTACACTCAACATCACACCACCCAATGCCAACTTCTTATACGGATTGGACAGTTTACCAAATACCCCTTCTACAGAACTCATGGCACGTGTGAAATAGAGTGATACCAATCCGCAAAAGATACCTAAAAGAATCACATAAGGAATACGTTCCAACTCAAAAGGCTGATCCAAATGAAATTTAAACATAGCCTCTTGCCCGGTTGTAATATACGAAACAGTAGCAGCCGTAACAGCCGAGATTAGCAACGGCAACAAGGATGACATGGTAAGATCAATCATCAATACTTCCAAAGTGAATACCAATCCCGCTATCGGCGCTTTGAAAATACCTCCAATGGCACCGGCAGCACCACATCCCACCAGCAACATCAACGTACGGTGTTCCATCTTGAACATACTTCCCAGATTCGATCCGATAGCCGATCCGGTAAGTACAATAGGGGCCTCGGCTCCTACCGATCCGCCGAAGCCGATGGTAATGGCACTGGCAATGGTCGACGACCAGATATTATGGCGTTTGATACGTCCTTGACGACGTGAAATTGCATAAAGGATCTTCGTAACCCCATGACTGATATCATCCTTTACGATATTGCGCACAAACCATCCGGCAAGGAAAATACCGACTACCGGATAGACCAGATAAAGGTAGTTGGCCTCTGTCGTATTAAAATTATCTGTGAGAAAGTTCTGTATCGTATGAATGAAGAACTTCAGGATCAATGCAGCAATAGCTGTAAAAATACCTACCAGAAAACTTAAAATGAGAATAAACTGCTTTTCTTTAATCTTATTCTCGCGCCAAATAATAAAGCGCTGTAATAAACTTATCTTTTCTTTTTCCATTATTCGCGAATAATCTTAATCACTCCACCTTTATCCAGTTTAATGATACTCGATGGTTTAGGACGACTCATATCATCCTGCCGGAAATTGACAATGTAGTCTACCGACGATTTTATTTCTTCGCTGATTTCATTGAAATTGGCAGCTCCCGGCTGTCCACTGATATTGGCAGATGTCGAAACAATAGCCTTACGAAACTGCTGGCACAAACGACGGGAGAATGCTTCGTTCGTCACCCGGATGCCTACGCTACCGTCTTCGGCAAGCAGATTTGAAGCTAAATTACGAGCACCGGAATAAATGATAGTCAATGGTTTATCGGCAACTTCCATCAAATCCCAAGCAATCGAAGGGACATCCTGCACATAAAATTCGACCTTCACTGGCGAATCCACCAATACCAACATCGCCTTGCTGTCAGCACGTTGTTTTATCTCATACACCCGGCGCACAGCGTCTTCATTGGTAGCATCGCAGCCAATTCCCCAAACCGTATCGGTGGGATAGAGAATCACCCCGCCTTCGCTCATCACTTGACAAGCTTTTTTAATGTCTTCTATCATTTCTTGATCTATTTCTTGTGAGAATAACGTGCAAAAATACTAATTTTGCCCAATAATAACAAAGGTTAAGAGAAAACAAATGGAAGAAATCGAATTTCATCACAGTTTACCTATACAACTACGATTCAATGACGTAGACAAGTTCGGACACGTCAACAACACCGTCTATTTTTCATTCTACGACCTCGGCAAAACAGAATACTTTGCCTCGGTTTGTCCGGGTGTTGACTGGGAAAAAGATGGTATTGTAGTAGTACACATTGAAGCCGACTTTCTGGCACAGATTTTTTCATCCGACCACATTGCCGTTCAAACTGCCGTCTGTGAGATCGGAACCAAAAGTTTTCATCTGATGCAACGGGTTATCGATACCGAAACAATGGAAGTGAAATGTATTTGTCGCTCGGTCATGGTGACATTCGACTTGGAGAAACATCAATCCAAGCCACTGACCGAAGAGTGGATAGAGGCAATTTGCCGATTTGAAGGAAGAGACTTGAGAAAGAAAAAATAAATAATCCTCCGTAGATGCCTTTTTCTACGGAGGATTTTATTTTCTCCTTAATATAAGAATTCCTTATTCACGTTCCCCGACACACTCGCATCAAACCACGAAAGGTTCGATTGATCAAGCACCCATTTTTCATAATTAGGATATGCCTGTATGACATTAATTCTCTCCTTCGGATACTTCCATGCCGGTGAGGAGGCTTCTTTACGTGGGAAATCAAGTGCCCAGGGATAGCGGTTGTCCATGCGATAGTAAACTCCGGACTCAGGATCCGAGCGATCATTTTCTGTTTTGAAAAGTGAAACATCCGCATGCTTTGTCGGTTTATAATCTACCAGATGAATCTCTTTTTGACGGCTGTTGACAAAGATAAACGGATTAAATTTTTGAGTCTGCAGATTGCTGACAGGAGTTTTCAACCGAACGGTTATTTCAGCGGGAGTCCCGGAAATTCCGGTTGCCGTCCCTTCCGTATTCACATATCCCTCAGTAGTCCCCAAAGCTACATTTACATCGTTCCACACAATAAAAGTGGCCCATTCATTCCCTTCCTCAATAATAGCACCTTCCAGTTTTGACCGATCAATAATGTCCTCGGAAAGCGGAAGTTCAATCCCGACCCCAATATGCGTCCACGGGGCTGCCCCCTTCGCAATTGGTGTGAAAGTCAATTTCACGGCAGTAATAGAATTATCATCTCCTTTCTCCAGCTCATAAGCATAATTCATCACAAAATCATTGAAATCATAATCTCCCATCTTAGGCCACTGGTCTTCAAAAGCAAGTGTTCCATAAACAGCCTCCGAAGGAGCGAATTCATCAATTACCGGAATATCTTCTTCCGGTTTAACGGCCGATACCGGTGATGCGGTAAGCTTTATCAGCACGTCATTGAAATCATAATCAGCTTTCGCATCGCCATAAGGACGGATATCAAACCCCATAATGCAGCAGTTGTAATCGGACATGCTACGGATCACGGCATTTGTTTTTTTAGTTGTATTCAAGGTTGGAGTAGAATAATAGAATCCATTTACATTCGCATTAGGAAATGTCTGATTCTGGAATTTATAGGCACTCTTCGAGTTTACACCGCCAGTAGCGATATTCGTCATGTTTAACCCGTCACGTGCCACGGCAAAACCGATACGTGTACCCTTCGGAAATATTGTATCATACTTGTTTCCGTCCCAATATAATAATTGCACTTTCAGTCCCGACGGACATTTTTCCTGATGGGTGTTCGGCAACAGCAAGGTCATACGATGTCCCTGTATATCTTCGCGTTTATTGAGTTCCCCTTCTTTATAACTATAGTAAGTCAAAACATTGTAAACAGTCCTATTATTTACATAGAATCCCCCATCACCAACATACGTAGCCCACACTTCTGCTCCCAGTTCGTCAGTAACCACCAGATCCGAACTCTTATTCAGATCCACATCCTGTACATTCTTCTGTTCCGGATACCAACTATTCACCCGGTTTAAAAATTTAGGTGACAATTCTTCTTTTGAAACAAGCGGCGAAGCATTTAAAAGCGGGATGCCGTCTTTCCCAACTTCTGCATCCGCATACGGACTATACAGTTCATAAAGATTGCTTAGCTTCTGGCTGACAGGAATCGCCAACTCTGCCCCGCCCCGGGCAACAGCCATGCGAGTAGAAGCATTGGTACTGACTTGAAAGGGTACGGCAGACAAGACACACGTCATTCCCGGTTGCACATCAACCTCCTGCACACCGGGAAAACCGGCAGTCAATGAAGTTATATATACCTTATCGACATTTACCGGAACAGATATAATAGCATAAATGCATCCATCCACATCTGTATAACCAACATAAAGAGGCTTAATGACAATAGTCCCATCCTCCTCATAAGGTTGTTGGGGATAAATCCCTATCAAGATGCCTTCAGCCACCTTCTCATTCGCAGAGGTAGCCATCACACCGATCTGCTTATCGGTTCTCAAAGAGAATTTAAATGATAAATCCAGTTCTTCCGTATCATCAGGATTCTTACCCGACGGTTCATACAAATCTTTTTCTTTTACACATGAGGTGCAAAAAAGTACTATCAGCAGTGCATACTTCAGCAATGATACATTATTTCCCATAAGACTCTGTTTGTTCGTTTGTGCGAGGTCACCATATATCAGTAATCTCAGTAATCCATTCCACTGTACAAAAATATCAAAAAAAACAGAAACTTACAAAATTTGATCATTTTAATGTAGATTTTATTCTCCTTTATCTTATAATATCATTCACACCACTATATAGGCCCTATTATTAATGCTCTTTTGCATTCCCGGTTCTACAGGTAATATAATAAAATGCCGGCATCCACTCTTCCAAACGGACACCGGCATTTATCATTCCAACCGAAGCTGTCAGCCGCCTATCAAAGCAATCCCTGCCCTCCGATCACCCCGGCAATAGCACTTGCTACAGCAATAATCACTTTCAAAATAACGTTCCAATTATTTTTCTTCATCTTTTTCATCCTATTAAAAATGCAACTACGCAGTCGGATCATCTACTATGTCTCCATCACCACCTCCGGAACCATTATTGCCCGAAGCACCGATCCCACTCGCCTTCTGAAACTCAACACCCTGAAACAAAGCTCGGGTAGTACCGATAGCCGCAGGACGAGTATATTCAGGAGTAAAATGACAAAGAAGGGCTGCCACCTGATTCGGATTCACTCTTCCTCTTTGTCCACTCCCCTTCCCCGTGTACGCGCTTTCATCGTAAAAGTACCCAATCCGTCCAGACGTACCGTCTTACTGTCCAGCAGTGCACTACGCATCGCTGTCATCAAGTTCCGAACCACATTATGCACATCACCCGGAGTCAACGACGACTTTTCCGCAATCATTTCAGCCAATTGCTGAGTAGATACCACTTTACCTACCTTCACCAAGTTCAAGTGCCATTTCTTATCACCGGCCTTAGTTGCCATAGTCGATTTTACTGCTTTATAAAATAATGCCATATTCCTAATCTCCTTTTTTTAATGTTATTACCACTGATTTTATTCACATTGCGTTGATCAACATTGCAAAGGTGAACATTTGCAGGAAGATGACAAAGGAAAATGAGGCGTCCGGATCAAGTTATACAGAACAAGTTATAATCATCACATTATCAGAGTTATTACTTAATTCTTTCTCATACATCTACTTCACATACTCTGCCATTGTTCGATTATTCATATTATATCCGTTTAACGGAATGTCCCCAGGTTTATACCCGATATAGTATAAAGCTGGGGACGAAACAAAAATCTACACCCGAAAACCGGGTATATCTCTTTTCTACTTCGTAAATCTCCGATAAGCCTCTTCTAATTTTTTATCGTACTGATTCTGAGCATATCCGGAACCATTATATCTTTTGGCAAAACCGGTCCAGTCTTTCCGCTCCAGATTGGGCCGTAACCCAGCAAGTTTAATGAACCTCGCAAATGCCTCCAGTTGCTTATCTTCTCCGGTACACATATCTTTCACCATTTCATCTACACTGCCATACCCACACATCACATAGTTAAAGCCCATCACCTGAAACATTCCCCATGAAGTGGAAGCGTCAGCAGCTTCTTTATGTATTTTCCGGGCCTTTTCCAGACGTTCATACTCTCTTATCCCTCCATAATAATGCCCCTTCTCCCATTTAGGATAAAGAATATTTTCATTGCCCGCAACATATTTCTCCGGATCAAGCCCCTGCTTCTTGAGTTCACGCCAAAAGATGTGTCCTTCGAATAAAATCACCGGTCGCCCCGGAGCCACAAAGCCCCCACGACCACCGGTTTCAACTGTCTGTACGGCTTTTACCACTGCCATTTCAACGCCAAGCCAATCTGCCACACGTTGAAAATCATTCTCTGTTAAGTTTTCCATGAGTAATTAATTTGATTTATGTAAATAGAAGAATCTCTTCATAAATAGGAAGTATAATAGACCCAACACCAAGATACTCCCTAATAAATACCCATATCCATACTCCCGCAATGCCAAATATCCTGCTACAACCCCAGCTTGCACCGACATATAGGTCAATGCCACTGCCACGTGTGGTATCTTCAGTTCATTGGCCATGATCTGATACAAATGTTTCCGGTGAGGCAAACCAATATTTTCATGTAGCAACAACCGGTGTACGATCGTCAACACACTATCCACCCCGTACACAACAAGCAATACAAGCCAGCTGAAATCTTTCGTTTGAAGAATCAAACTCCCGATCAGGAACAGGACTACAAAAGCTATACTGACCGAACCCACATCACCGGCAAAGCATTTCGCTCTCTTACGGAAATTAAAAAAGTCAAACACCAACACAGAACAAATCATCGTATAAATAAAACTCTGTTCTGTGAAGGAGATCACTTCCGCATTCACATATGCCAAAGAAACCAGGATAACCAATGAATACCCGCCGGTAATGCCGTTAATGCCATCCATAAAGTTATAGGCATTGATAATCCCCGTACAGACGATCAGAGCGACAAGCAACGTCCACCAAGGCAAGCTGAACAATCCCCATTGATAGAACATCAGGGCCATTGCCATAAAATGGAAGACCAAACGCAAACCCTGCGAAGTAGAACGGATATCATCTACAAAACTGATAAAAGTGATCAAGGTCAAAGCCAGTGTAAACCAAGGGTATTCAAACTGATTCGTCAGGAAAAAAGTCAATGCACCCAAATAGAAGATGATTCCTCCACCTCTCAGAGTAATCCGAGTGTGCGAACTCCGCTCGTTCGGCTTGTCGATAATATTACATTTATCAGCAATACGGAAATAAAAAAGTTCTGCCAGAAATAGCAGAACTAAGATTAGCAGATAATACATAAGTTATTTAGTTTCTTCAAATGAACGAATGGTCTTCATTAATCCTTCTTTAGCAGTGACAGGTAATTTATCGATACCTAAAGCTGCTTTGATCTTAGCATTACTTACCACATAATTCTCCGTCAGTTTACGAAGTCTTTCGGTATTCAAAGGCAAGTGGAGTAAAGTGCCCAATCCGGCACAAGCTTCCATAAAACGCTTATTCATCTTCCAGATACGAGGTTGTTTCTCCATTGCCTCGCACATGATGGCAATCAATTCATTTGTTGACAAAGCTTCATCATCCCCCATGTGATAAATACCCGTAGGTACATCCTGATTCAAAAGCCCCTCAATCACATAACAAAGGTTATCGATTGAAGTAAACGAACGACGATTATCAAAATCGCCAAGAGGCCAAGGGATTCCTTTTTTCACTACATTATATAATAAATTCAGATTCCCTTTATTTCCCGGTCCGTGAATCATGCAGGGACGAAGAATATACACCTGTTTCTCTGTTGTTGAGTATTCTAAATGCTCCTTTATATATTCTTCAGCCTTGATCTTACTCTCTCCATAAAACCCAACAGGAGCCGGAATAACATCCTCAGTAAGCATATCTCCCACTACACTATCAGCCGCAGCTTTTACTGAACTAAAAAATATGAATTTCTTCGCAGAAGACTCCAAAAAGAAATCAAATATCTTTTGAGTCAGGCCGGTATTAATATCAAAATAAGACTGAGCAGCTGATTGGTTTTTCGTATCATGAGCCTTTCCGGCAAGATGAATGATTGCATCAAACTGGGGAAGAGTTTGAAAAGGAAAAGATGTGGGTTCGATATCTCGCCAAGAAAATGTTTGGCTCACTCCATCTCTACAAGGAAAGATAATATCAAGTCCATATAATGTATGTTTATCTCTCAAGGCCCTGATAAAATTAGAACCTATAAATCCATGGATTCCTGTAATCAGTATATTCATTCTTTTATCAATAACAGTTCAAAAACCTTCACAGCATATTTTAAACATAAAAGTGGCAAACAAGTCCAAATTCCATTCTCCCTACACGCCCTGACAATCTCCTTATTCAGTAAAATATTACTTTTTACAGATGCTGTACTGGTGCCTCCCGTACGCATTTTCATAAAATCAAATGGTAAATATTTACTTTTCAATTGACGCACATACAAGAAGCGGATAAGGAGCTCATAATCAGCAGCTATCTTATAATCTGTTTTATAATAGCCAAACTCCTCAAAATACTTTCGATAAGTAAAGAAAGTCGGATGCGCAGGCATAAAACCATACCGGAACAAATGTGGGGCAAAGTTCTTAGAAGAATAATAACGCACTGTTTTATCCAAATTTTTAGGGTTCACAAAACGCACATCCCCATAAACGACTTGTGTATCTGTATTATCAAAAGCCTCTACCACTTTAGTTATAACATCATTCCTGTGATAAAAATCATCTGAATTAATTATACCGACAATATCCCCAGTAGCCATACGAATTCCTTTATTCATGGCATCATAAAGACCGTTATCTTTCTCACTTATCCAACGCAGACATCCATTGAACTGAGGCGCAAACTCTCTAATCAAATCAACTGTACCATCATTTGACAAGCCATCAATGATAATATATTCGATATCAGGATAAGACTGAGATAAAACCGATTGAAGAGTATCACGAAGAGTAAAGTAGCTATTAAAAGTGACAGTGATAAGAGATATTGTCATGTTAGTACTCAATTTAGAGTATATGATTTTCAGTACGATACACTGGGTATATCGTACTGAAAATCGTTGTTAATTTTGATTAATTTTATCTATAGATATACTGCAAAGTCAATATTTTGCAGAGAGAGGCTCAACCAATCTCTGCAATCATTAAAAATTCCAGTGAAAAATTTGCGAAAAATAATCCCATACGGATCTGCATTGCAGCTTATCTGTACGAACCACACAATTAAACTGGAAGAGCCTTTATATACCATGAAGACATCCACATTCTTCTTACTTACTTCCATACGGTCTTTATAAGCTTGTCCCTTATCAAATGCATCAACACTTATACGAAGTAATCCGCCAAGCGAAATCTTTCGTAACACACTTTTCACTGCTAAACATTGTGATAATAATTTTGGTCGCAGCAAGATTAAAATAATCATTTCGGACCCTAGTTTGAGTGCTTAACCTCAGATTCAACGATTTTTTAAAAGGACGAAACTATTTTTTAAAACACTCAAAATTGAGTATGCATATAATTTAAATGAATAATCTCTAGGATTTGAAAAGTAATACTTTATCAAAACAAACCACAACAATATGGTATCTTTCAATATTTTCCCAAGCGATAATTTTGATCGCGATGCAGACCCAATTCGTATGCGAACATAATAAACAGCCGATTCAGATGTACACCTCAGTCCCTTATATTTATCTGAGATAAGTCTTGAAAAAAGTCCATCTTCACCATTAGTAAATCTGGTATCAAACCTCCTGCTTTTAATAATATCACGATGATACAACTTCGCAACAGGATAAGAGATATAACGTCTATATCCTACCACATCTGCATTTTCTATTCTTTTTTTATACCTAATATAATCACTAACAAAAAATTCTGTTCCCATTTCGGAAGGATGATTATGAAAACTAAAGATATTACACAAGCCCACATAATCGGGGCTGGAAACATTATACAATTCTGATAAAAAGTTCTCAGACACTATATCATCATCATCAACAAAACAAATATATTCGCCAATTGCTAAATCTAAACCAATATTTCGAGCTATAGATACTCCTTTTTTACTAGAATAAAAATATTTAATATTATTCACTCGCTCATATCCTAATAAGAATTTCTTAATGTTATTTTCATAGGGATTCTGATCACCATTTAAAATGATCAAAACTTCGTATTCTGATGCATTAAGTGTCTGTTTAAAAACTGATTCAAGGCATTCAAATAAATAGCCTCCAGGATTATATGTTGGTATGATAACAGATATCTTCATAAGTTAATTAATCTATATGAGAAAAAAAAGTTTGATAGGGCAGAAAACTAATCCTTTCACCTGCAGGTGTACCGTGAATGACTACAAAAAATATAGAACAGAAATATATTATAAAAAACAAATATATATACCGCTTATTACGCGCTATCCCCCATGGTAATACATAAACGTAATACGGAGCAATTAACATTAAAAATATACTACAATAATTAGATAATCTTAGAGCAAAAGTTGGCTCAATAGATATGGTTAAATTATATAGAATACATCCCAAATTATATACCATCAAAAATTTACCAACTTCAATATTTTGAGCTTTTAGTTTATTCCAATAGTAAAAATTAACTAAGTTGATAATATTAACAACTATCCATAATGTTCTCCCTGAGTGGTTGTCCGGCGTATTTGACAAATACCATGCAGCTCTACTTATATATGGAAGGTCTAAATAATTCTCTAACAGCGTTACTATATGAGCTTGAGAAATGATAAAAGATACAACCCAGAAAAAAAATGCCGTTCTCCTTTTAAAGGTGATAAAAGCTAATGGGAGAATTGCTAAAGCAATAATAGCTGAATTATGGAATCCCAAAGATATTATGACTGGAATAACAGATAGATATTTCTTTCTTTCTCGCAACAATATCATAAAAGCCAATAATATCATAGGATAGGCTATTGAGTTCCTAATAGTACTCATACCATCCAAAAAAAACATTGGTACAAGCATATAAATCATGAATGATAATATCGGCATAATCGAATAACGCTTACTTACAATGTAAACAGGTACTATCGTTATTACAGTTGTAATTACAAAGAACCATTGATAGTGTATGCTTGAAGTAAAATTTATTAAGGCTTGAGCGATAGGTTCGAACTGTTTAACACCTGGATACTGTATGCATTCCTTGTATTCATAGTAATCGTAACCGACACCGTATCTTATACTCAAAAAAACAATAACAACAATAACTAAATAAAATAAATTTCTCTTTTTATTATTAATAATAAAACATATTAGTGTAAATAAAATAAAGTAAGGGAACAAATCCAGTATATTAAAGTAATATTTCATCTGTAATTACAATCTATTATATCAACAATTGCCTCATTAAATTTATCTACTGTGTGAGTCGAACAATAAGTATTATCAGGCTTATTTAATAATCCCTTATCTAATTGATAATAAGCATATATTAGCGAAGACGCATTAACGGTTGGTAATAAATGACCTAAATTGTATTCTTTAACTAACTCACCTATCAATCCTGTAGATGTTGCTATTACTGGCGTATTGAATTGGGAAGCATATCCTATAATGCCACTACTAGCACTATCTAATAAATATGGCAACAATATGGCATCAGCAACCTTGCACAATGATGCAAAAAAACCATATGAGCAAAATTCATCTTTGACAACAACATTAACATCCTCTATTGCATTTATTATTTCGTAAAACTCAACTTTAATATCCTTATCTACTCTACCTGCAAAGAAGAATGTATATTTACACCTATCTTCTTGGGGTAATTTCAATATCGAATCTAAAACAACAAGTGTCCCCTTTCTTCTTTCTAATGAACCAATATGAATTAACAATTTATGATCATCTGGGATATTATAATATCTCCGGATGTCAATATTTTCTTCTTTTAATGATATATATGGATCCGTTAGATACTTAAATTTATCAGTTTTATATATTGAATTAAGTTTCTTTGCGCTCGACTCATCGTTTAAAATAAAAACAAACGCAAAAGTTCTTTTTTTTGACAAAACAACATATTTGATACGATCTATCATTTTAAGTAGCAATGACGATTTACTATCACGATACAAATATATTTGATAAATTATACCAGATATTTTAACCTTAGAATTAAAGTAAAACAAAGAAGCTGGTATTATTGTCATAATGCTATTCATAAATACAATATCAGCACTGTGCTTTTTACAGTATTTATTAACAAGCTTAGCAATAGTAGCAGATTTTCTTATGCTATGAATTATACTTCCTTCTTTATTTGAAACTTTTTCACGTGGAATTAAATCAAAAGTAATATTCGTTGCATTGATCCATTGAAATTTATCATTAACATCATAGAACAGATCTGGTATAACGAAAATGAACCGATGATCTGGCCTCGATAGAGCCATTTCATACAAATGATGAACATACTCTAAATGATGTCCACCAATTTTATCATCAAAGATTACGATATTCATATTGTCATCTTCTAATACAGTCTTTTCATTAGTTCTTTTTCTTCAGTATAATACAGTCCAGACCATCTGAAAATCTTCTTTACATAATATTTTATTAAATACATCAGAGGATCTACCTTTCGATTACATAAAACTAAAGTTGAATAATTGCAATTATCATACGACATAGGATTATACGCATATTCCTTACACGCATTCATGTATGGCATCTCTCCATAATCCGAGCAATCACGAAATACAGGAATATTATATTTTAACCGGAGCAAATTTAGTACAGACTGATCCTCTCTATGAGAAACATAATCAGGAAACTCTGCGATCTCAGGATGAAATTTCTTCGGAGATAACATTTCTTCATCTTCACATAAATTTAACCATTCTTTTACAAAGGCGACACTAGTGGAACTTTTTCGTAGTAGTAGTAGTAGACCCAATACCTGGTTTTCTCCATGATCCTCCAACCCCATCTTTACATAACATTCACGCTTTGTAAATTGACGACTAAGTAATGGTTGTTCCATGAGGAATATATCCAATCCTTGGCCTTCTGTATGTCGAATGATATGATGAAGATCTCTGATTACAGTCGTTCCTGCATCAAGATACATTAACCAATCTCCATTTTTGATTTCATCCAATGCTTTATTTATTAAGTATGGTTTCCATAACCAAAGTCCATTCCCGCGCTTATATGCAAAAATATCCTTATAAGCTTCTTTGTATGACTGTGGAATATCTTTAGAGGAATATTCAATAATCCTATCGGCCTTACCGAACCACTTGGCAGTACGGGTATTTATCTTTCGATATGACTCGTATGGTTCGCCATTCGCATAATTGACTACGTATAACATATTCTCTACACATCTATTACCTCTGGCTCTTTAATAAGTTTCAAGGCAATATTTTTCAAAAATTGAAGATCTTTATAATTCAGCATAATGAATACCAATAATGGAATGAAAATGAGGTATTCTATTTGAGTACATGATATAATCAAAGCTATCATATATGGAATAAACATTCTTATAGGAAAAAAATGCTTCAAAGTATAGCTCACACTCTTTTCTCTTCTTAGAATGGTGTCACCCTCGTATGCCATAAGGAATGAGGATATCATATATGCAACAAGAATGGCAATTGTTATATAAGAGTATTCCACATTCAGTATCTTAGCCAAACCTAAGCCCAATATTATATTTACAATCAGAGAAACCGCTGAAATAAAGCCTGCTTTATGTTCCTTGTTTTGAGCAATCAGCATATTGGAATATCCGTAACTGTTGGTATTCATCAACACCGCAAGTGCTATCATATTCATAGAACTTAATGCTGGCATATATTTCGGTATAAACCATACTAAAACCGGGAAACAAATCATTGCCAGATAAATAAGCATATGTGAGGTTAATATATAACCTACTCGCATTTTCTCTAATGCATCAGCCTTTTTCTTGTTATCATCAGAAGACATCAAATCAATTGTTTTAGGAAAGAGAATTGTATTAAACGAATCCAAAAGAAGCATCACCGCATTAGCTATAGTAAATGAAAACGTAAAATAACCGAACTCTTCTACTGTATAGTTTACACTAATGATGGTACGTATAGATATCAATATGAAGTAAAAACAAGAATTATATAAGAAAAGGTATAGCCCCTTCTGTAGTATAGACTTTTGTTTCTGTAGTTGCAAAGTTCTGCTTTGTCTCCGTGGAAATACTCCCTTTCGTATGCAAATAACAGCCGTTAATATGCAAGCCAAAAGATTTGCTAAAGTTAAAGCAAACACCAATGTATTTTCCTTGAAAAACCATACAATACACAGATTTAAGAATACTCCAATAGACCCGATTACTGATAACGCATTCACTTCATTTCTAACTCGAATAATAGTTGTAAGAATCGAATTATAATATGTGAGTATAGAAATTGCTATAATCAAAGGAAAATATGATCCAAGGTCATACTCACCCCATTTAGTCCAACCAGCTATACTTACAATTACGGAACCTATTACAATAGCCATGTTGAGATATGTATACAACGCAAAGGCATTGTATGAATACAGGTCTCCAACTTGTCGGTTCTCCTTATTATGAATAAGAAAGACATTCAATGCATGTGGTACTCCAAAGTTTACTTGCCCGAAATAACTGATAACCAGATTTACCATACCATACACACCCAAATAGAAAGGACCTAATCTGACGGCTATTGCGAGAGATAAGAGGAATTGTAGTGCGTATGTAATATAGCGAGTAGTTACATATATAACTATCTTATTCTTGAGTATTGGCATAAAATTTGGGTTTTATTTCAAATGGTCCCCAATATTTTTTGACTACTGCAATTTGTTCAGGGGTAATGATAGGCTCTCGTGAGTTAAATACAGCTTTAATCTCAGCATATTCCCTGTCACGTATAGCCTGAAGATGATCAGAGGCTTGCGCAGATGCTGCTTTTTTTATAGACGTGATGTCTTGGTTAAAAATATAATGAGGAGTTCCTAAACAAATACTATAACCTATATGCGTTCCTATGTTGTTAGAAATAGTCATATCTGCCAACTCCATCAAATCCCTTTGTCTATTCAAAAAGTAAGGATCATTACGAGTACCTGATGATACTATTCTATAACCTTTATTCCTATACTTTTTATCAAAACCCTGCTGTATATCATAACCTATCATTGAAATAAGAACTGTATCATAATCTTTCGCCATTTCGTCAATACATTGAGAAAACTGGTTGAAGTCGTATAAATCATCGCAATCTTCAAAACTATGTGTTGGAAAAACAAGCAATATTTTACCGAGTTGAGCTTTTAATGCTTTAAGTTTATCCTTCGATTTGAAATAATCGACATATTGGATATAAGGCCCTACCATAATAATTTCTTTATCAAAGTTTTTACCGAACTCTTTGAGTATAGCATTCTTTCGATAATTACTATACGTATAAATTGTATCAATACAGGGCATTATACACTCATCCTTTAACACATACTCTGCAAAATAAAGCCCATGTTCTATCATGCAATGCTTATGGAAGTTCTTTCCAGTTGCATTTTTTATAGCGTGAATATTACCGTAACATTTATTTCCTAGTATACCGGGAAGGTATGGGTAAGCATACAAGGGAATGTCATGAGAAAATCTCTCAGGATGGAAGTAATCCACGTGCATTCGGAACAGCCTCATTATGTGATACAATATTCCAAAAATGCTATATTTCAATACGTCTTTATACATAATTTGCGTGTAAATATCTAAAAATAGAAAAAAGGCAGGCGGTTAGATTTCCTCCCACTTTGGATTTGTTTAATAACTTATTATACTACCTGCTAAAGACATTGTCAATCATGACTCAACGGGGTATCGAACCATGAACCTTACGGCTCCACTTGTGCAATCAGAAAACTACTGACTCTATCGAAGGAGGAAAACTAAGAATCTTCATAGTTAAATGTTTTAAGTTGAACAATAAAAGTGTGGTTGTCATTAACCTTCTTTCTTGGTAAAAACAGTCATAGTTGTATTACTTTTGTATATACTCCAATTTCATTCTCTCACCCTTCTCCAAATCACGATTGACTTTCTTACCTAAACAGTCTTTGAGGTACTTGGGATGAAGACCATATCCCGGACGAACGGAGCGGACATTCAATTCGGTAATGATATCACCGGTCTTCATATCCTCTGCAATATAGAGGGAGCGGGAGTCTTTTCTCGCAGATAAAGACCATGGATCTTCAGGGTAATAGGCTTCTCCCATAACTTGTTCCACCTCTCGAATAGCTATCACCATCTTCTTGAACTCATTAGTACTCATAGAGAAGCCTGAATCAACACCTCCTAACGCGCGATCAAGTATGATATGTTTCTCAACTACTGTTGCACCCAAGGCAACAGCTACTATTGGTAAAGTGTTGGTAAGAGAGTGATCACTAACACCGACTTTAACTCCAAATCGCTCCTTCATATCAGGAATAGTCAAAAGATTGGCCTTTTCAAGAGGAGCCGGATATGCAGATGTACACTTAAGTAATGTAATATCGTTATTACCTACTGAACGACATGCCTCTATCGCCAATTCTAAATCTTCAATAGTAGCAATCCCTGTAGATATTATCATCGGTTTACCTTTGCTTGCTGCATAACGAATGAGGTTTACGTCAGTTATCTCAAAAGAGGCTATTTTGTAAATAGGATTTCCACACTCCTCCAGTAAATTGACTGCCGTATTATCAAATGGTGTTGAAAATAGGCATATACCTATTTCTTTTGCATACTCAAATAGTTCTTTATGCCATTCCCAAGGAGTGTATGCCTCTTGATACAATCTATAATAATTGTACCCATCCCATAATCCACCATGTATTTGAAAATCTTCAGTATCGCAATCAAGTGTTATAGTATCTGCCGTATAAGTTTGGATTTTTACAGCATTTACACCTGCCTCTTTTGCTGCAAGAATAGTTTGCTTTGCAAGCTCAATATCACCATTGTGATTTCCTGATAGTTCAGCAATGATAAATGTATGTGCCATATTATTTTATTTCAGAAATAATCCTACAAATATCCTTAACAGACTTCATTTCGGCTATCTGCTCTGGCTCTAAAGAAACATCAAATGCATCTTCGAGTTCAACTGACAAGTTGAGTTGGGCCATTGAATCCCATTTTTCACAATTTTCCTGCGAGCAATTTGAATCAATTGTGTTATCTTCAAGAACCTCCATGAGGATTTCTAACACTTTTTCTTCCATGTTTTTTATTATTTAACTATTATATGATAAAAATTTTTGATTTCCATTTCAGCATCCTTAATTACCAAAGAATAGTTCTTGCTGCCATCCTCCGATTCTTGCGTACAGGCAAATCCAACCTTCTCCCAGAAGTTTTTCACCTGTGCATTCTTGGCTGTAGGAAGATACTTAGCAGATATAGTTTCAAATCCTGCATTTGCAAGCAAAGAAAGAATCTTCTTTACGAAAGCATTCTCAATACCTTTGCCCAATATCCTACAACTCAAAAGGAAGGTATCGATTGTACCCTCTGGAGTTACCATGATTGCGCCCGTGATTCCATTATCTCCGAACTTGTCAGCAACACTAATACACCAAACTTTCCAACCAGAATCTACAAAACCACGGACATCTGCATCCGTATATCTTTGTGTGGTCAGATTAAACTGATTGGTCTTCTGTGTCATCTGAGCAATACGCTGTGTATTGAATTCATTGGCAGCCTCAATGGTAATCTGAATATCAAGCGACTCAAGGAAAGAGTCAAAGTCTGTAAAAGAAGCCTGTGCCTGAGCACGTGCAGCATTCTGTTTGTACTGCTCAGTCTTCTTTTTGTCTTCATCAGTTACAGAATAAACCTTAAAATAATCTTCTACCAACTGCTTAAAGAAAGACATCAATCCGTAAGGCTGGGTCGGAAACTCAGGAACCTCAACCATAGGAAGCATCTGCTTGATAAGTTCACGTTCAGTAGGATTGTCATCTACAAACACAAAACTATCCAAACCGATATTCAGCTCAGAGGCAAGTTCTTTAATATTTGTCGCCTTATCAGTCCAATTGATGCGATAGGCAACAAAGTGCTCTTTCTTTAACACATTGAAAGGATTCTTATCCCAAGCATCCAGCACATCCTGCTCGTTGTTTTTTGAGCAAACGGTCAGTATCACACCATTCTTAGAGAGAGCAAGTAATGCCTCCTGCCAATATAAGAAAGCTTTTCCAGGGTAGTCTCCCCCTATCTTGATACCATCGATACCTTCCTCACCAAGAACGCCACCCCAAAGGGTATTATCCAAGTCGAGTACAAGACACTTCTTTCGCTTCAGACTGATGGAATTCTGTTTTTTGTCCCACCAAGCCTTGAAATCCTTACTAAGTTTTGGATTCAGACCCATCTGACTAATGAAGTAAAACTTCCAGTCAAACAGTTCGGAAGTATTGAACTTCCGTGTAAACTCTGTGATGTCAATCACTTTCACGCTTTTGTGACCTGCCTCAGCTACATAGAGCGCATTGTTATATTCTGCTACAGCTGCTTGAAGTTGATAATCATCATCTGTAAAAGGAACAGCATACAGAATATCCATAGTGAAAGCTACAAACGACTTTTTTTCATCAATCTGACTAAGTACATAGTTCAGCTTCTGAGCATATCCTCGGATCTCGTCTGCAAGGACATTCTGCTCAAACTTGATTGGCACCTGATACCACCAAATATAACCATCGGCTTCCTGCGGTATATTGGAAACATCGTCATAACCAGAGAAGGCATACTCACTTCCGAAGAAGCGCTCAATAGTATTGTTTCTAAAAACGAATCTTGCCATACACTAAATATTTGCAGGAGCCTCAACAAGCTCTATGAGTCCGACATTCTTGTTATACAAGAAGCTGACCTTGTATCCATGAATAGCCACGGCTTCTACCGGTTTGCTTACAATAACATACTTCATCTCTCGCAAGTCCTTCACAGCTTGCTCAATGTCATCCACAATATAGCAAGTGTGATATGGAGTAACACCATTCTTCTCCAGAGTCTTATTGATAGGTGAAGTCTCATCTACTGGTTCCAGAAGTTCCACTACCGGCATTCCTTCTTTTGTCAACCAGCAAATATTCACGTTTTGCTCAGGGTCGTATGTTATTTCCGACTGATGATAGCCTCCTGACACATAAACGGCAGCTGTCGCAGAAATGTCCTTGACAGCTACACCTATGTGATGGAATTTCATTGAATTAAGCATTTTTTTTAAAATAATTGAAATATTGTTTATTTGCCTTCATATATCGAACAAACTGCCTTATATCATTAAGGTTGTCTTTATTGCCCAAAAAATCAACCGAAGATAAAATCCAACGGATGTATGAAATATTATTTATGTTTTCTATATCTTCAGAATCCAGTTGACATCCAAGATATGAGTCTAACATGATTGCATTAATATTTCTTTTATCAATTCCACCAAATAGAGAATCGCAGCCTATATAAGAGAAAGCAAAAAGCATATTTGTATATGCAAACTCAAGGCCTATTCCAGAGTTAAGCATATCAGGAATCATGTAGTACCCTAATTCTGCTCTCGAAGTTTTCAAGTCAATGCTTGTTAGATTTGTCACGCCAACTACCAGTTCACCTTTAGCAACAAGCCAATAAGCAACATCTTCTCTTTCAAATAATGCTTCCAAGAATCTCAAATGGTTTTCATAAGAAATTATATCACTATTATACATATACTTTCTTATATCGGGATGATTTCTCCATTCCCATACCGAGTCAATCTGCCGCTTGTTTAATGTCACAAAATTCTTGTAGGAGTAAAGCCCTACTTCAATGGTACTCGTCCTGTCAATCTGCATGTTTGTTTATATTTATACAGCCCCATTAAATACCCAAATAGCATTTACAAATACTGCATAATATACCCCGTCTCTTCGTGAGCAAAGCGACTGTATAAAAGCTAAATGGTCATTCCAAAATATGGAATCAGTGTTTTCCATCCAGCAAGCGACTGAGGGGTTGGTTGTGCATATTAAGAATCTGTCGCAATTCTATTTCTGAAAGTTTTGTATAATTCACAAAACGGAAACGCTCAGTATTAATTTCTTCTGGAAACCTCATTTCAAAAACGTTTTAAAAGTATTAATATACCTTTGAGGGATTTTTGTAAAACTTGTTATATTTACAAAATCGTAATCGTTAATATTATCGATAATACCATTATATGAGATTTTGTTTAGCTCTCCTAACGGTAGAACGTATCGTTGAAGCCCTAAAATAGACGCAAATTGAATTTGATTTTCAACGAAATATCCACTCGCGACTTTACATCTACACGCTAATGCTTCGATACAGACTGAACTTGATGGCAATATGGCATATTGTGACTTGCGCATTACATCTGCCATCTTTTCCGCAGTCAAGTTCTTCATAATTCTTGCCTTCGGATATTTCTTCAGGTTATCCTTATATTTGTATCCATCCCCAATGACTACAGTAATACTTTCAACACAGGGAGCATCATGAATTGCCTGCAATGCTTTTTCTGTCAAGTTAAAATAGTCTGTTCCTCCAAATGAGATAAACCAACTATTAGGATTTTTAGCGGTACTTGAAGCTTGAATAAAAGGTTTGCGAAGTAGAGCATAGTCGAGACCAAGGCACAGGCGCGTGTAAGGTTCTACGTCAAAGAGTCTCCCATCAGTCAAGCCGTGGTTGATTACCACATCTGCATAGTAATGCTTGTCGTGCATATCGTCAATGCAAACAAGTTTACATCCTTTCTCTTTGATCTGTTTCTGGTACTCTGAAGTGTAGAAATAGTTATCAAGTACAACGATTTCTTCGCCTTTAAGACAGTCTAGAAACTTTTCGAACTTGCTATTGTCGGATGGTAAAGCTACGAGAGAACATACTTTCTCAGCCTCCCTCTGCTGATATTCAGAGGGAGACTGAGTGAAGAATGTACAATCAAAATCGTCTCGGAGCATGTCGGCAAGCGCAAGGGTACGGATGAAATGTCCATAACCTATCCGCACACCCGCGTCTGCCCGAAAGAAGATCTTTCGTTTAGTCATTTGAAATTAGTTAAGTCGCTTAAAACCGGCCTGACATACAGGTCCTTCGAGAGCCTCCATTACATCTTTGCCATCCTCAAAGTCGCGAATATCTGCAAAAATAGAATCAAGAGCCTCGAAATAGCCATCAAGTATTTCCTGCGTATGAGCAAGTGAAGTGTACATGATTGTTCCTGCAAGATAGCCCTTCTTAAGCATCTCCTGGGCCACATAAGTCTTGTATGCAAGGGCATTAGGAGAGTCGAATGTGTAACCGGCAAGTGCAGGAATACCCCATTGATTTATCTTCAAACCATACTTGTCAGCTAGTGCCTGCCAACGTTCTTTGTTCTGCAGACCCTTTGCGGTAATCTGTTCCCAAGACTTTTCCTTCTCCATTACATCAAGGGCGGCAAGTGCTGCAGTTGGTCCAATACGGTCGGTCCAGAATGTTGAACTAATCCAGGAACCCTGAGCAGCATCCATTATTTCTTTCTTTCCAAGAACTGCAGCAATAACGTATCCGTTACCCATAGTCTTAGAATAGATGGTCATATCTGGATAAACACCATATTTCTTGTGAAGTCCGCCAAATGTCTCTCGGAAACCTGAAGAACATTCATCGAAAATGAGTATTACACCATATTCGTTGCAAAGATTGCGAATATGTTCAAGATAACCCTCAGCAGGACCGAAATTGCGGCAAACCTCCATCTTGACAGCTGCAAGATCAGGCGTATTGCGAATGATGTTCTCTATCTCTTCGAAATTGTTGTAATGAAAAGGTATAGAAGAGCCCCGGAGTCCTTTAGGAACGCCTGCTGTAGGAATGCCAGGGAGAAGGTGTCCCGCAAGGGCATCGTTTTCGCCAAGGTTTACAGATACATACCAGTCGTGCCAACCGTGATAGCCACAGATTGCCACCTTATCCTTACCGGTATAGGCACGTACAATACGTATGCACATAGAGTTGGCTTCGCCACCGCCACGGGTGTATCGTACACCACCGGCCCATGGATTCATCTTGATGAGCCGTTCTGCAAGATAAACTTCTTCAGGACAGTTGAAAGTAGTAAGGTTACCATCACGAACAACCTTCATCACAGCTTCATCAACCTCCTCACGAGCATATCCAAGTGTGTTGGTACCCACACCCATAAGACCGCAGTCGATATACTCACGACCGTCAAGATCCCATACGCGACATCCCTTTGACTTGCTATAATATGCCGGCCAATTCTCGGGCAACAACTGCTCGGGTCTTTTTGATAACAACGATGTCCCCCCGGGGATCAACGTTTTTGCTTTTTTGTAAAGCTCTTGTCCTTTACCCATTGTACTGAATATTTATTTATTAATTACTGAATCGTTAGCAAGTGATTTGGCATAACCCTCATTGTTTGAAAACTTGCTATTGATTGCATAAACTTCCTTATGTTCAAGGAGATAGTCAATATAAGCCTTCCAGTCCTTGTCTATACCGAGATGCTCGATAAGAGTCTTTATTACCTCAAAATCTTCTGGCTCATCTATAGTTATGCGATAGTCATCTGCATTGAAATCACCTGCGGGATTTGGATAATTGTACGTTTTGAAAATATTACCTCCATTTGCTGTTCCATTCTTCCAGACATAAGGAGTAACGTGCTCTCGTTCAGACTTCAAGTCAGCCTCTTTATATGCCTTCTCAATAGCAGAAAATTTCACAACTTCTGTATCGAGACCATCAGGGAAACTTTTTGCATCGGTATGCACATAATCATACTCTGGATGTTCGAGTGCGAATGTAACTACGGTATCAATAACATTTGGATCAATCAAAGGACAGTCTGAAGTTAGTCTGATCACATAATCAGGCTTTTCTGTTTCTGCTGTTTCATAGAAACGTGAAAGTACATCCTCAACAGAGCCTTTGAAGTACTCAACACCAACCTTATCGGCAACCTTTACAATGTATTTAGAACCTTCTTCGTCGGTAGTGGCAATCTTAAGTTTGCTTACCGTTTTTGACTGAAGGATGCGCCTGAGATGGATTTCGAGAAGCGTCTGTCCGTTCACCTCCTTAAGAATTTTTGCAGGCAGACGGGTTGAACCATAACGTGCCTGCGTAATAGCTAAAATCTTCATATTATTACCAATTAACTGGTTTTAACAATTCCAATTCTTCAACCTTTATATCAAGATTAATTTCTATATCCTTTACAGAAGTAAAATTCTGAAGAAGCTGTTCTTTGTTATCCACTCCTATCAATACACCATCAATATATGGATTATGGAGGTTGTAGTTAAGAGCAAGGTCTCCTACAGAGATACCTTTGCTTACTGCATATTCATCGAGCTGAATAAGATACTTCTTGAGCGGTTGAAGTTTCTCAGGAAGTGTTTCCCTATCCTTGAAGAAAAGCCCTTGGAGGAAGGTGCTGCGGACATGTATCTCCACACCCATCTCCTTAAGTTGCTTGAAATATGGCTCAAACTGACGGTCGAAGATATTGTAAGGCACCTGAATAAGCGAGAAAGGAATACCATCCTTGAGAATCTGATCGAGTTCCCAAGGCTCATAGAGAGAAAAACCAATACGATCTACCTTACCTTCTTTCTGAAGCTGAACGAAATCATTCCAGACGGGCTTATTCTCACGATAAGCCTCAAAATGATGAAGAAGGTATCCGTAAAGACAATCTATTCCAAGAACCTTCAGAGAATTGTTGAAAGTCTCAGCAACCGTATTATCACACTTTGGATACTTACTGACAATCTTGAAAGATTCGCCAGCCTTTACATCACCCAGGACTTCTTCTGCATTGCCATAGGCTGAGGAAGTATCCAAAATCAGGACACCTCCTACCTTGGCATTGTTTAGCATGTCTGATACCTGTTCTATTGAAGGGCGACCAGCGGAATTTATTCCGTATTGGAGTCCAAACTGAACGGTACCCAATATTAATTTTCTATTCATGCAAACTCATTCTTCTTTTTTTAATGTAATCAATTATAAGAGCTGGAATAATCGAAAGGAAGAAAACTAAAAATATTGACAACACAATATTCACCACAGCATTTTGTGATAAAATCAACCAATAAGGATTAATGTAACACAGAATGAACATCTGAGTTATAAAGATATACCACGAATTACGTCCAAGCCAACACAGAAATGTGAAAAGCTTCCCAGAGGAGTCTAAAACACTCACTCCCCTTTGCAGAAAGATAAACAACGCTAAGGTCCAAAAATAAGCAGGCCATTGTTGGGAAGCCCAGCCATAATCGAGAATGAAAGGTGAAAGATTCATATTTTGCAAGATTGTTAAATACAAAAGAGAGCCTATCACACAAAACAACACAATATACTTGTTGTATTGTTTTAATGACAAAAACATATACGCAGGAACGCTTAGGAATAAATACCTAATGCATGTCAATCTATATAAACCTTCAGAAACAGACGCTCGTACACAACAATAATTCAGTGTTAGGCATACTAACAACACAAGAAATAAACCCAAGCATTTATACCTTTTTAAAAATAAGTATACGAAAGGAATAATAAGCCATATTTGGAGATATACCCATAGATAATAAGACCCTGGTCCTTCCCCTACCAGCCTATGGCATATATCACTAATTTCCAGCGTATTATCACTTTGCAGCAATATTATAATCATTTGACATATTACAACTATAAAGTATGGAAAGACTACCTGTTTTAATAATCTGCCACTTCTTCGTTTATTGAAATAGTTCAAAAGAGAATCACCTCTATCCTTAATTCCTTTAAAAGATAAATAGAAAGAAATAAAAAGGAAGATAGGAACAGCTTGTCTATATGAAATGAAGAATAAGTATAATTCAATACAATCCCAGGCAATATATGTAACAGAATAACCGATATAATGGCAAGCCCCCTAATTGCATCAATAATTTGTATACGATCTTTAGTATCCATCATTTATTAACAAACTTTTTGACCTTACTGATTACATACTGCTGCTGTTCGTCGGTGAGGGTTGGGAACATAGGCAATGCAAGGCAATGCTTGTAGTATTCCTCAACGACTGGCAGGTCGCCCTCCTTGTTGCCAAACTGCTTGTAGTACGGCATGAGATTGAGCGGATAATAGAGTACTTGCGCGAATATCCTGTTCTCACGGAGAAAGTTATAGAGGCCAAGTCGGTCTTCCACCTGAATAACATAAAGGTGGTAAGCATGATAAACATCAGCGGCCTCGTATGGGGTTTTGATTTCTGGGATGCTTACGAATGCCTCATTGTACTTACGGACGAGTTCACGACGGATTTCTACATTCTTGCGTGCGCGTTTGAGTTGTGAGGTTCCAAGAGCTGCCTGAATATCAGTGATACGATAATTGTAACCAAGTTCCTGCATCTCGTAATACCAAAGACCATCCTCGTGCTGAAGCTTTTCTGCCTCGTGCGTGATACCATGGGTGCGATAGAGAGCCATCTTCTCATAGTACTCTTTATTTTGAGTGCATGCCATACCGCCCTCACCGGTAGTGATGTGCTTAACTGGATGGAAAGAAAAGACGGTTATGTCAGAATACTTACCACATCCACAATATACCCTCTCGCCAGTAGAGTCAATAAAGTATGCTCCAGGGGCATGACAAGCATCTTCGAGAATCCACATGCCGTATTCGTCGGCTACCTTGCGGTACTCCTCCATATTGTGAGGATAGCCGGCAAAGTCTACGAGTACCATACCCTTGTAAGTACCTTTAGGAGCAGTAGACAGAATCTCCTTAAGCTTATTGATATCAAGGAGATAAGTCTCAGGATCGATATCAACAAACTTAACATTACCCCCACAGAAACGGATACAGTTGGCAGAAGAAGCAAAGGTCATAGGAGTACAGATGACATTATCACCCTCCTTAACACCCAATGCTATGGCAGCAATGTGAAGAGCCGCAGTAGCATTGCAAACTGCTACAGAGTACTTTGCGTGTACATATTCACAGAAGGCCTCTTCAAACTCTGGTATTTTAGGTCCACAGGTCAAGTAATCAGACTTAAGTGTCTCTACTACTGCCTGTATATCTCCGTCAGAAATATACTGACGACCGTATGAGATTGGCAATTTCATTGTTTTCTCTCCTCTGATTACTTAACCTCAAAATTTGGATCTACGTACTTCTTGATGTTCTCTCGCATGGTCTCAGGAGTTTCCCACTCATCGTTAATGTCAGAACTGTAGTGAAATCCAAAAGGAACCATCTTGGCATGGTGATGCTTGAGGTAGTCCTCTCGATTCCAACAGTAAGATACTGAAGGAAGTATTGCATAGTAACGACCGAGGTCAATTGTATCAAGAGCATCGGTTACAGTAATCATCTCCTCATGGAGCTTCTCTCCTGGGCGGATACCTACTTCAACCTGCTTCATATTTGGAGCAATGGCAGTAGCAACATCGCAGATCTTATAAGAAGGAATCTTAGGTATGAAGATTTCACCACCAAGGTGGTTCTTGAGAGCAAACATAACAAGAGCTACACCATCTTCAAGAGAGATATTGAAACGAGTCATACGCTTATTGGTGATAGGTAAGAACTCAGCACCCTCATCACGCTTCTTGATGAAGAATGGAATAACAGAGCCGCGAGAACCCATTACGTTTCCATAACGAACTACAGAGAAACGAATATTCTTGCTGCCCTTAATATTATTGGCTGCTGTGAAGAGCTTATCAGAAGTAAGTTTAGTTGCGCCATAGAGGTTAATAGGAGCACAAGCCTTGTCAGTAGAGAGTGCTACAACATCCTTTACTCCCTGAATCATAGCCGCATCAATCACGTTTATTGCGCCATGGATATTGGTCTTGATACACTCCTCTGGGTTGTACTCTGCGGTATCTACCTGCTTGATAGCAGCTGCGTGGATGATAACGTCAACACCTTCGCAAGCACGAATGAGACGATCCTTATCACGTACATCACCTATGAAATATCTCATCTGAGGATACTGATTCTCCGAATACTTCTGCTTCAGTTCGAACTGCTTTAGCTCATCACGAGAGTAGATAATAATTTTCTTTACTTGCGGATAATCACGGAGAATGATTTCCACAAACTTCTTGCCGAAAGAACCTGTTCCTCCGGTAATCAAGACGGATTTGTTATTAAGCATAATAATAGTTAGCGTCCAATTCTGACGTATACCCTAAGAAAAGCCGCCACAAGGCGATTTTCTAATAAATAACGTCAAAAAGGATATTAATTAAAAAATTGTTACTAGTTCAATCCGATTGTCAAGGGCAATAAATGTTCATAATCCCTAGGTCCTTTAACAATCTCACTGAAGAATCTCTTGAAATAATCAAGCACAGACACACCCTGCATCTTACATGTTGAGATGATGGTATGATATACCGCTGAGACGCAGGCCATCTTATCGCTTCCGAAGAATAACGAGTTCTTTCACTCACCGGCTAAAGGGCGGATAAATCGTTCGGCAATGGAATTGTCGATTGAATAAGAGCCGTCATTTAAGTAAGCAAATAGCTGAGTCCAAAAAGTATTTATATAACTTATGGTCTTCTCCAGCTTGCTGATCTGTTCATAAGCATATTTATGGACATGTTTGATGATTATTGCGCCTGCGGGCAGTTGACGAATATCACTATTATGGCAAACCGTATTGTCGGCACCCATGGTGCGATAAGACAATCCTTGATGACAAAGACGAACCTCCTTGGGTTTTGCTTCCGCGTTTTCTTCACACATAGGATCATCGCCATGCTGCAGCAATGAGGATCCGATGGATTGGGGAGTGCTGCCAAAATTATCCATGTCACGTGTGTGGTCCTCTTCGGCTTCCCGCTTCCTTTTATTAATACCCTTTTGGCTCTTGCTACCATAAAGGTTTTTGTTACAGACTTTCAACCTCTCTTCCAATGCTGTTATTTTAGACAAAAGAATACCAACCATCTGTTTGTAATCGTCTAACTGTTTTTTGCTATCATAACAGTCTTCTGCATAGAAAGAAGTTCATTAACCTTGGACGTTACCTACATAAATTTGTACCCACGCTTGAAATATTTTTCAAATATGCTGCAAAACCGTTGATCATAACCGAACAAGCGGACCAGACGTAAATCTTTAGACATCACGATAAAGACATCACCGACATCAGGTTCACGATTTAACTGTTGATGAATGATGGATAAGACCTCGTCATATTTACAACGTATATCGTGAAAATTGCGAACAAAGAAAAAACGGTTTAAACCTGTTATATTCAACATAAACCCTCCAGTTTCTCTACCAGATTTCTCAAACCTGCGTAGCTTAAATTCTTCTGACTGATATAAACACCGTTACTCATACGGATATCCACCAATATACGAGACCCAGTATTTGGAAAAACAGGTTATAATTATATTAAAAATAAAGAGAGTCCTAAAAAAGGAAAAGAGAATATCCTCTCTCCCCTTATAATTTTATTTTCAATCAAATAAATTACCAATTAGCGATCTCATATTCCGGAGCAGTAGGGATTGTATCCACTTCTGCCGGAAACATCACTTGGATCTTATCCCAATCAAAGCCAACCTTATCAAAATCTTCTACCGATTTAATATGGCTTTTCACACCATTCGTACTCAAATACACCGGATCAGTCATTGGCTTTAATCAGACAAGCGTCTAAAGAAGGAGGAATACCCACAGGAATAGTATTCACTTCCTCAGGACTCTTTACCACGATCTTATCTCAAGCAGAGAATAAGGCAAAATAAACATCCGGATTCGGAATATGATGACGACTACCCAATTGAACCAGATAAACCTCATCCGCATCGTCAGCTTAAAGGAGTATACCTTCCGGACAATCGGAAGTCAGATTAGAATATCACCTATGGTGAAGCCACAGACCTCAGCCAAAACGTAACTTTACTATTCAACAAAATAAATACTTCACAAATGATATTATTCTATGTCCATATTCGGATAAGGATTTTCCTCCAAATTCTTTAAATGCTCCACCATCTCAAACTCTTCCCTCGTCAATTCCCGATCCTTCCAACCGTCTATTATTGCGTGTGCCTCCGCCGCCAGCTCTTCGTCAAAGACCTCGGCGTAACAGGCTACCAACAAACGGCATTTCAAAAGCGAGACGGGAAGTGTATCCAAGATATCCCAACTACGATTGAGAACCGACTGGATTTTATCTTCCTTATCACCGTGATTATAAATGGTAGCATTATAGCCGGTCAACAAAGCGATACAAAGAGAAGCTTCCTCTTCAAGAGTACGTCCGTGCGAACCGAAAAGATGCTCACAACGATGATACACATCCGTATTTAACTGACGGAAACGGTCGGAGTAGATGGGTTCGCCATCCAGACCTAAATGGAGAAGTTCGTGCGAAACAGCGCACAAAGAATCGATTTCTGATTGCAAAGACAACATGGTGATTTATTTACGTATTGGAATATGCACCACAGAGGGCACAGAGTTCACTGAGTTTTTAATTCTTTATTAGCTCGATTAAAGAGGGATGAATGAAAGCAGTGGCAACTGCCATAACCCCCTGGATGGAAACCACCACACGGCGGTCACCTTTAATACGGACAAACTCACCCTCGACACCCTCAAAGATGCCACCGGTGACACGGACACGGTCTCCCTTCTTCATGGAAACGGCGGAAGGGTCCAGATAAACAACCTGTTCATCGTAATTACCGGCAACAGCTATAAAGCTACGCATCTGGACTTCAGGAATGGTAATGGGCTGACGGGTCTCACGGTCCATGATATAACGAATGGGAAGAGAAGCGCCGACAGTGGATTTCATTTCGTCAACCTCACTGCGGGTGGCATAAACAAAAACCAGGTTGTGAACAACAGGAACCAGTTTGCGGATCTTACGCTCACCACGGAATACGTATTCGTAGCGCATGGGAAGGAAATTCTTCACTCCACGGGAGTCCAGGTATTCCTTAAAGGCAAGCTCACGGCTATAGGTGATACGAAGGGCGTACCAGGATTTATCAATGCTGTTGTTCACGAAAGGATATGATTGGGGGACACCGGGGTAGTGAAATACCTTCCGGTCAAGTTTACTAATTCTATTATTTGCCTTGCAGCGTATATCATTTCATCAAGTACTCCCCTATCGCAGGAGAGACGGTTTGAAAAGGGATTCAGAGCAAAAAAGACCATCTTCACAAAGAAGCAGGGAATTTTTGATCTTAGATTTTGTAAACAAGCGTATTATGAAGCAGAAATGTTTCAATAGACGTTCGTTTAAAAACACATGATTTTTGTATATAAATCAGAAGAGGGCAGAAAACAAAATCAGACAGATAATAAGCCGTTTTTTATTAATTCATAAACACCTATTGTTTAGCATATTAAGACAACAATCAAAAAAGCAAAATCATTTTTTTTATTAAACATTTTGTAGTTCTAAAAATACCCTCTATCTTTGCGTTCAATTAAACGAACGTTTATTGAAACACTTATCTTTTTAGCCAATACGACATTGTATATCAAATAATTAAATCATAGAAGAGTATTCATTTCCCCTTTAATTTCACATTTACTTGTTCACTGACAGATTCCTTTCTACCTTTGCAACATATTAACTTCATTTAAATATTAACTAAATAAATCATCCAATGAAGAAAGAAAAGGTATTATCTCAAGTCATGAACAAAAGTGTAAAAAAACGCCAACAAGAAAACACAATCAACTATAACAGAAACAGTTATAGAAACAAGAGGAAGAAAAAAGGGAGTACCGATACAAGGGATTATCTCCAACAATGAAGGGATCATAAAAGCGTTGATAAGATCCTATATCATAGATGCAAAGCTACAAAACATCAATACATGTCAGGCTTCACTAACACGCTACATTTATGAAAAAGAGCTCTTCGGAAAGCTCAGAGACGGAGTATTTAAACCACTGGATTATAGCACAATCAAGACTTATATAAATAGCCTGTGGAAAGAGGTAGAAAAGGAAAATACGAAACCGAAGATCAACCGCCGAAATACGTACAATGAATTTTATTGAACCGGAGTACGTCCGGACCGACTTATCTTTGAGGCAACAATCTATTTATTAACCTTTTAAATCATAGGAATATGAAAAAGAGAAAAAGACACGCCTCACAAAGCGAATCACTAAGACTGAAATGGAAAAGACGCATCATCTTCGAAAAAGGATACACAGAGTCCTGTGCAGAATGGATGGCGGAACGATTGGAAGCGTTATTAGATCATATGCTATACGGGCATGCGACGGTAGCTTACCGAAAACAGGACGGGAGTTTCCGGATGGTAAAGGCAACACTGATCCACTACGAGACGGAGTTCCGCAAAAAGTACGATCCGATGGCTGTGGAAGGTGCCGTAGTCTACTGGAATGTGGACGAACAGCGATGGACAACATTCCAGGTGGAGAACTTTATGGAATGGAGACCGACAGTATAGATCGGACACCACAGATTACACGGATTTTCACAGATGAATTATTTCTATTTTGAGGAATCAAATGAAAACATCTTTGAGAATCCGGGGTAATTCGGTATAAAAGTATTACGGATAAAACAACAACTAATCTAAAAAAACAATGGCAATAGCATACGACGGAATCAACTATTTCCCGGTAGGCGTAAACTTCATGGAAGAGAACGCAATGGAAGTGATAGAGGCAAAATACGGAATAAAGGGGGCGGCAATCGTACTGAAGCTACTTTGTAAAATATACAAGGAGGGATACTTCATCCGTTGGGATGAAGAACAGTGCCTGATCTTTGCCAACAAGGCGGGAAGGGAAGTGCAGGTAGCTGAGGTACAGGGGATCATCGAAATTCTCTTCATCAAAGGAATATTGGACAGAAACAGTTATCTGGAAAACGGAATACTGACTTCGGCAAACATACAGAAGGTATGGATGGAGGCGACAAAGCGAAGAAAAAGGGATCTGAAAGCATTACCCTATCTGCTGGTGAAAGACTTGACTCAGCAGGAAGATGAAGCGCCGGAAGGTGAAAATGTAACCGTTAATCCGGGAAATGTAGTACATGATGTAGCCGTTAACGCAAAAAATGCATGCAATTCCGGACAAAGTAAAGTAAAAGAAAATAAAGCAGAGGAAAATAAAGAATTTCCCCCCTCAGCTCCCCCCAAGGGGAAGGAGGAAGAAAGGAAGGAGGATTCCGCTTCTCTCCCGATACCGGGATACGCTTTCAATACGATGACGCACAATTATCCGGGACTGACGGACACACTAAAAAGATTGGGAATAAACGAAGTGAGCGAAGTAAACGCCATTCTCAGGCTGTCGGACTATGGAAGAAAGGGAACAACGGTGTGGCGGCTGATTGCCAACACTTGCTGGAGTGACATTGGGGCGAAAGGAAGGTATCTGATTGCGGCACTGAATAAGGCAAAAAGGAAATAAACAGATAGTGCAAGATCTCCGTTTATAGTTGACAAAAAAGCAAGTATATCGGTTATAGCCCGCAAAGACCTTCAGTAAGGCTAAGAAATAAAGATCGAACTTAACAAACTGAAATACAAGATATTCAAAGTACAAAATATCTGTCAGTAAAAGCTTTGTTTTAACACAGAGTTAAAGTTCGTTTTTCGTCTGCAAATAACAAATTCTTTAAATGCAAAAGACTTGTTATTTGCAGACAAGAACAAAACCATTGGAAAATGGCATTAACAATGTTAACGGGCAAAAGGCATAAGATATCCTCTATCACTGTACATAGTTATATTGTTATTTATCTTTTTCGACAGACACAATCCGCCAGATGGTCGTTGATAAATCCGGAGGCCTGCAAGTGGGCGTAACAAATCGTAGTTCCGAAGAATTTAAATCCCCGTTTTTTCATATCCTTGCTCATGGCATCAGATTCGGGAGATGATACCGGAATCTCACTTAATGACTGAAAACTGTTGACTATTGGTTTTCTGTCGGGAAAGAATGACAGTGTATAGTTATAAAAACTACCGAACTCCTTTTGTACGGCGAGAAATAACCTTGCATTTGTGATTGTCGATTTGATTTTCAAACGGTTTTTCACAATGCCATCAAAGTGCATCAACCGTTCAACATCTTCATCGGTCATTTGTGCCACCGCCTCAGCATCGAAATTGCAAAAGGCTTTGCGATACCCCTCACGTTTCTTAAGGATGGTTATCCAACTCAAGCCGGCCTGAGCACTCTCCAACACAAGAAACTCAAACAGCGTCTTGTCATCGGTCACCAATTTCCCCCACTCTTGATCATGGTACTTCACATACAGTTCGTCACTCCCGCACCAACCGCAACGTCCGTTTATTATATCTTGCATAATCATAACACTTAATAGTACGATACAAAGATAGTAGATTCACCATGTCGCACCAAATATCGATAAACAAAACACAAGCAATTATTTTTTTCAGTATATACCCCTCACTTCCGGTTTTTTTCGTACTTTTACAGCTTGTTGGAAAGTTATGCACTTCCGGCATCTGAGAACAGATAAAAAGAAAAAACAATATATAAAATGAATCACAAATGGAATTATCGACCCATTACACAAGAACAGGCAGAGACAAGCCGGGCACTGGCTCAGGAACTGGGTATTAGCCCGGTCCTGGGACAACTTTTGGTGCAAAGGGGAATTACAAAGGCACAGGATGCCAAGAAATTCTTCCGTCCACAATTGCCCGATTTGCATGATCCATTCCTGATGAAGGATATGGACATAGCAGTGGAACGCCTGAACATGGCAATGGGAAAGAAAGAGCGCATTCTGATTTATGGAGATTACGATGTGGACGGTACCACCGCTGTGGCACTGGTCTACAAGTTCATTCAACAGTTCTACTCGAACCTTGACTATTACATCCCCGACCGTTACAACGAAGGATACGGAATTTCCAAAAAAGGAGTTGACTATGCCGCAGAGACAGGAGTGGGACTTATCATTGTGCTGGACTGCGGAATTAAAGCAGTGGAGGAGATTACGTATGCCAAAGAGAAGGGAATTGACTTCATCATCTGCGACCATCATGTACCGGACGATGTATTGCCGCCGGCCGTTGCCATTCTGAATGCCAAACGACTGGATAATACATACCCATACACCCATCTTTCGGGATGTGGCGTGGGGTTCAAATTCATGCAGGCTTTTGCCATCAGTAACGGCATCGAGTTTCATCATCTGATTCCGTTGCTCGACCTGACCGCTGTAAGCATTGCATCGGATATTGTACCGATCATGGGCGAAAACCGTATCTTAGCCTATCATGGACTGAAACAGCTGAACAGCAATCCGAGCGTAGGGCTGAAAGCGATTATCGATGTATGCGGATTATCGGAGAAAGAAATTACGGTGAGCGACATTGTATTCAAAATAGGTCCGCGTATCAACGCTTCCGGACGTATACAGAACGGGAAAGAAGCGGTAGACCTGTTGATTGAGAAGGATTTCTCGGCAGCACTTGAGAAAGCCGGACAAATCAACCAATACAATGAAACCCGGAAGGATCTGGATAAAAGCATGACGGAAGAGGCCAATAAGATTGTAGCCGAGCTGGAAGGATTAGTGGATCGCCGTTCCATAGTGCTTTACAATGAAGACTGGCATAAAGGAGTGATCGGAATCGTAGCCTCACGGTTGACAGAAATTTACTATCGTCCGGCAGTGGTATTGACGCGGACAGATGACATGGCGACAGGTTCGGCACGTTCGGTATCCGGCTTCGATGTTTACAAAGCTATCGAGCATTGCCGCGACTTACTTGAAAACTTCGGAGGGCATACCTATGCTGCCGGACTCTCGATGAAAGTGGAAAACGTACAGGCATTCACCGAACGGTTCGAAAGTTTCGTGTCGGAACACATACTGCCGGAACAGACCAGCGCAGTGATCGATATCGATGCCGAAATAGATTTTAAAGACATCACTCCGAAGTTCTTCAATGAATTGAAACGATTCAACCCGTTCGGTCCCGATAATCAGAAACCGGTGTTCTGCACACACCACGTGTACGATTATGGAACAAGCAAAGTGGTCGGACGCGATCAGGAACATATCAAGCTGGAACTGGTAGATAACAAATCGAACAACGTGATGAACGGAATCGCTTTCGGACAAAGTTCGCACGTAAGATACATCAAAACCAAACGCTCATTTGATATCTGCTACACCATTGAGGAGAACACCCACAAACGAGGGGAAGTGCAGTTGCAGATTGAAGATATCATGCCGATAGAGTGACTTACCAAGAGATTTTAAAACAATACTGGGGTTATGATTCCTTCCGCGATTTGCAGGAGGACATCATAACCAGCATTGGCAATGGCAAAGACACACTGGGACTGATGCCCACCGGAGGCGGAAAGTCAATCACCTTTCAGGTTCCTGCCCTTGCCAAAGAGGGATTGTGCATTGTCATCACTCCACTGATCGCCTTAATGAAAGATCAGGTGCAGAACCTGAAAAAACGCGGAATCAAAGCGGTAGCCATCTATTCCGGAATGACACGGCAAGAGATTGTAGTGGCATTAGAGAACTGTATCTTTGGAGACTATAAGTTTCTCTATATCTCTCCCGAACGGCTGGATACGGAAATTTTCCGGGCCAAACTCCGGTCAATGAAAATCAGCATGATCACCGTGGACGAAAGCCATTGCATCTCGCAATGGGGATATGACTTTCGTCCGGCCTACCTGAAAATAGCAGATATCAGAGAACTGGTGCCGGATGCTCCGGTGCTGGCACTGACCGCTACCGCCACCCCCGAAGTGGTGAAAGACATACAGGAACGTCTCCACTTCCGCCGGGAAAATGTATTCCGTATGAGTTTCGAACGGAAAAACTTGGCATACATTGTCCGCTTCACCGATAATAAAAACGGAGAATTGCTTCACATCCTGAACCGGATACAGGGCAGTGCAATCGTATACGTACGCAGTCGGCGGAAAACCAAAGAGACTACCGAGCTACTGGTAAATGAAGGAATCACTGCCGACTTTTATCATGCAGGATTAGACAATGCAACCAAAGATCTCCGCCAGAAACGATGGCAAAACGGTGAGAGCCGGGTGATAGTAGCCACCAATGCGTTTGGTATGGGTATTGACAAACCGGATGTACGCATCGTGATCCATCTGGACCTCCCCGACTCCCCCGAAGCTTATTTCCAGGAAGCCGGACGGGCAGGGCGTGACGGTCAGAAAGCATACGCAGTCATACTCTACGCAAAATCGGATAAAACGACACTCAACAAACGTATTGCGGATACCTTTCCGGATAAGGATTATATAAAAGATGTGTACGAACATCTGCAATACCACTATCAAATGGCGATGGGCGACGGACTGGGATGTATGTATGACTTCAGTCTGGAAGAGTTTTGCCGCAAATTCAAATACTTCCCCGTACCTGCCGACAGTGCTCTGAAGATACTCACACAGGCCGGATACCTGGAATATACCGACGAACAGGACAATGCTTCACGAATCATCTTCACGATCCGCCGGGATGAGTTGTATAAACTCCGCGAGATGGGTGAGCCTGCGGAGAAACTGATACAAATGATTCTGCGATCTTACACGGGTGTCTTTACAGACTATGCCTACATCAGCGAACAAACGTTGTCGGTACGCACAGGACTGACCCGGCAGCAGATTTACGACTTGCTGGTGATGCTGAGCAAGCGCCGTATCGTCGACTACATTCCGCATAAAAAGACACCTTACATTATATATACGCGCGAACGGGTAGATTTGCATTATCTGCAGATTCCCCGGGCGGTATACGAAGAAAGGAAAGAGCGCTACGAGAAACGTATTCATGCCATGGTGGAGTATGTTACTTCAGAGAATGTCTGCCGCAGCCGGATGTTGCTCCGCTACTTCGGAGAGAAGAACGAACACAACTGCGGACAATGTGATGTCTGCCGCAGCCACCGCACACAACAGGACGTGCCACAAAGCAGCTTCGACGAACTAAAGGAACAAATAACGACCCTGCTGAAAGAACACCCGATGACTCCGGCAGAGATAGCTTCGCACATAAATACAGATAAAGAACAGTTGGGCGAAGTGGTACGGTTTATGCTGGACGAGGGCTTGTTAAGTTCAGAGAACGGGTTGCTCACCGAAAAAACTTCCTGAAAAGCAGTAAGGGTATGTGATGAAATTACTACATTTGCAACCAAACTAAAAAAACATCGATCATGCCAAACTTCTTTAAATCTTTTTTCTCAGGTAAAACAGAAAACCCTGAGGAGGAAAAACAGAAAAACGCCAAAAAGAACTTTGAGATATTTAAATATGACGGCCTGCGTGCTCAACGTATGGGACGCCCGGACTATGCCATTAAATGCTTCAACGAAGCCCTGGCCATCGAAGAGGATTTCGAAACACTGAACTATCTGAGCCAGATTTACATGCAGACCGGAGAGTTCGTGAAAGCACATGAACTGCTGGAACGTATGATTGCATTGGAACCGGAACTGACGAGCACGTACCTGACGCTGGCCAACCTGTGCTTCATGCAAGAAAATTATCAGGAAATGGCCGATGCTGCCCAGAAGGCCATCGCATTGGAAGAGGGTAACGCAATGGCACACTACCTGTTAGGTAAAGCCAATCATGGATTGGATAACGGAATAATGACCATTGCCCATCTGACAAAGGCCATTGTACTGAAAGATGATTTCACGGAAGCCCGGCTGCTTCGTGCCGAAGCACTGTACAAAATGCAGCAATTCGCAGAGGCTATGGAAGATATTGAAGCCATACTTGCGCAGAATCCGGACGAAGAAGCTGCCCTCCTGTTACGTGGCAAAATAAAAGAAGCCACCGGAAAGCAGGAAGAAGCCGAAAACGATTACCTCAGTGTGACGGAAATGAACCCTTTCAACGAACAGGCCTATCTATATCTGGGACAATTGTTCATTACACAGAAGAAACTGTCTGCGGCTATCGAACTGTTCGATGAAGCAATAGACCTGAATCCGAACTTTGCTGCGGCCTACCACGAAAGAGGACGTGCCAAACTGCTGAACGGTGACAAAGAAGGCTCAGTAGAAGATATGAAGAAATCGCTGGAACTGAACCCGAAAGAGGGGGAGAACCTGAACGGACAATTCAATAATCAGCAGGCAGAGACTACTCCAAACGTATTGGGATTGTAATCCGCCCGCTGCATAGGACGGTTTAATACCGCAAAAGCAAGAAAACATGAAAAAAAAGTGGCTTTTTGCTTGCATTTAAAAGAAAAGTATTACTTTTGTCCCCTGAAACAAAGAAATAAAGCAAAACGTTATGAACGTATTCACTTTTACATATTACTTCTTTTTTTACTTTTACTTTAGCCAGAAAGTAGAGCGGGAGTTTGTATGTATCAAGTGACAGGGTGCTTAAGAACTGAGATTAAGAGAAACTAATAATATGAATCCCGCTCCGACATGGACGCGGGATTTTTTTATACCATATACTCAATTAGGAATGAAAAGAATAGCAATTCAAGGAACACTGGGCTCGTATCACGATATAGCCGCACACAAGTACTTCGAAGGGGAAGAAATAGAGTTAATCTGTTGCGCCAACTTTGAAGATGTGTTTGCTGCCATCCGGAAAGATAGTCAGACAATCGGGATGCTGGCCATTGAAAACACGATTGCAGGAAGCCTGCTGCACAACAACGAACTGTTGCGCCAAAGCGGCACGCAGATTATCGGCGAATACAAATTACGCATTTCGCACAGCTTCGTTTGCCTGCCCGAAGAGGACTGGAATGACATCACCGAAGTGAACTCACACCCGATCGCCCTGATGCAATGCCGGGAATTCCTGAACCAACACCCGCGTATCAAAGTGGTAGAAGCTGAAGATACGGCCTTGAGTGCTGAAATCATCAAACGGGAAAACCTGAAAGGACATGCCGCCATCTGCTCACATGCCGCCGCCGAACGGTACGGAATGAAAGTACTGCAAGAAGGCATAGAAACGAACAAACATAATTTCACCCGTTTTCTGGTAGTGGCAGATCCATGGCAGGTGGACGAGATACGAAAACAAAACACCGTTCTCAACAAAGCAAACATCGTTTTCACTCTCCCCCACTCCGAAGGAAGCCTCTCACAGGTTCTGTCTATCTTATCTTTTTACAATATCAACTTAACAAAAATACAATCGCTCCCTATCATCGGACGGGAATGGGAATACCAGTTCTACGTAGATGTAGCTTTCAACGATTATCTGAGATACAAACAATCGATTACAGCAATCACTCCATTGACGAAAGAACTTAAAATATTAGGCGAATATGCAGAAGGAAAATCAAACGTATAAAGTAGCGCCGGCCGACAGACTGGGCGGTGTAAGCGAATACTACTTTTCGAAGAAACTGAAAGAAGTGGCACGGATGAACGCAGAAGGTAAAGACGTAATCAGCCTGGGAATCGGAAGCCCGGACATGCCCCCTTCGGAGCAGACCATCGAAACGCTGTGTAACAATGCTCACGACCCGAACGGACACGGTTATCAACCGTATGTGGGCATACCGGAACTTCGCAAGGGTTTTGCCGACTGGTATAAACGCTGGTATGGAGTGGAACTGAATCCGGCAACAGAAATTCAGCCGCTGATCGGATCGAAAGAGGGCATCTTGCACGTGACACTCGCTTTTGTCAATCCGGGAGAACAGGTACTGGTACCCAATCCGGGATATCCCACCTACACTTCGTTAAGCAAAATACTGGGTGCCGAGGTGGTGAACTATAACCTCAAAGAAGAGGACGGATGGATGCCGGACTTCGATGAACTGGAAAAGATGGATCTGAGCCGCGTGAAACTGATGTGGACCAACTATCCGAATATGCCGACCGGTGCCAATGCCACACCGGAACTTTACGAACGCCTGGTGGAGTTTGCCCTCCGCAAGAATATCGTGATTGTGAACGACAATCCATACAGCTTTATCCTGAATGATAAGCCGATCAGTATCCTGAGTGTGCCGGGCGCCAAAGAATGCTGTATCGAATTCAACTCCATGAGTAAAAGTCACAATATGCCGGGATGGCGTATCGGTATGTTAGCTTCGAACGCAGAGTTTGTACAATGGATTCTGAAGGTGAAAAGCAATATCGACAGCGGAATGTTCCGTGCCATGCAACTGGCAGCTGCCAAAGCACTCGAAGCGGATGCAGAATGGTACGAAGGCAACAATGTCAACTACCGGAACCGCCGCCACCTGGCCGGAGAGATTATGAAAACGTTAGGATGTACGTACGACGAAAAGCAGGTGGGCATGTTTCTCTGGGGAAAAATCCCCGCAAGTTGCGCCGATGTAGAAGAACTGACAGAGAAAGTGCTGCAAGAGGCACGCGTCTTCATCACTCCGGGATTTATTTTCGGAAGCAACGGAGCGAGATACATCCGCATCTCTCTCTGCTGCAAAGACGCCAAGTTAGCAGAAGCGCTGGAAAGAATCAAATCAATAATGAAATAACAACTAAACGAATTAGATCGATATGGAACTCGAATCAATCTTATTGCCGGGCGTGGAAGATAAACGCCCGATGGTGATAGCCGGCCCTTGCAGTGCCGAAACAGAAGAGCAAGTAATGTCAACCGCCACACAACTGGCAGCCAAAGGAGTAAAAATCTTCCGTGCGGGAATCTGGAAACCGCGCACCAAACCGGGAGGTTTCGAAGGTATCGGCGTAGAAGGCCTCGCCTGGCTGAAAGAGGTGAAGAAAGAGACCGGCATGTACGTATCTACCGAAGTGGCTACAGCCAAACATGTGTACGAATGCCTGAAAGCGGGTATCGACGTACTCTGGGTAGGAGCACGTACCACTGCCAATCCTTTTGCCGTACAGGAAATAGCCGATGCACTGAAAGGTGTAGACATCCCTGTGCTGGTGAAGAACCCGGTAAATCCGGATCTGGAATTATGGATCGGTGCTCTGGAACGTATCAACAATGCCGGACTGAAACGTCTGGGAGCCATTCATCGCGGCTTCAGCAGCTACGACAAGAAGCTGTACCGCAACCTGCCGCAATGGCACATTCCTATCGAGTTGCGCCGCCGCATCCCCGAACTGCCTATCTTCTGCGACCCGAGCCACATCGGCGGAAAGCGCGAACTGGTAGCTCCTCTCTGCCAGCAGGCTATGGACCTGAACTTCGACGGACTGATAGTGGAAAGTCACTGTAACCCGGACTGTGCATGGAGCGACGCTTCACAGCAGGTGACTCCGGACGTACTGGACTACATCCTCAACCTGCTCGTCATCCGTAAAGAGACACAGACAACGGAGAACCTGAACGTACTGCGTAAACAGATTGACGAATGCGATGATAACATCATTCAGGAACTGTCAAAACGTATGCGTGTAGCACGTGAAATCGGTACTTACAAAAAAGAACACGACATCACAGTGCTTCAGACCGGACGTTATAACGAGATTCTTGAGAAACGCGGTGCCCAGGGCGAACAGTGCGGCATGAGTGCAGAGTTTGTGAAAGTGATCTTCGAAGCCATCCACGAAGAATCGGTTCGTCAACAGATGGAGATTATCAATAAATAGCAAATCATTCATATTATGCGAATTCTAATTTTGGGAGCCGGCAAGATGGGCTCCTTCTTTACTGACATACTAAGTTTCCAGCACGAGACGGCCGTGTTCGACGTCAACCCGCATCAGCTTCGGTTCGTGTACAACACGTATCGCTTCACAACATTGGAGGAGATCAAGGAGTTCGAACCGGAACTGGTGATCAATGCTGCCACAGTGAAGTATACGCTGGACGCTTTCCGCAAAATTCTGCCTGTTTTGCCCAAAGACTGTATCCTGAGTGATATCGCTTCGGTGAAAACCGGACTGAAGAAGTTCTACGAAGAAAGCGGATTCCGTTATGTCTCCACTCACCCGATGTTTGGCCCTACTTTTGCCAGTCTGAGCAATCTGAGCAGCGAAAGTGCCATCATCATCAGTGAGAGCGATCATTTGGGGAAAGTATTCTTTAAAGACTTATACAATAGCCTGAACCTGAATATTTTTGAGTATACCTTCGACGAGCATGATGAAACAGTGGCTTACTCCTTGTCTATCCCGTTTGTTTCGACGTTTGTTTTCGCAGCTGTCATGAAACACCAAGAGGCACCGGGAACCACATTCAAGAAGCACATGGCTATTGCAAAAGGGCTTTTGAGCGAAGATGATTACTTATTGCAGGAAATCCTGTTCAATCCGCGCACGCCGTCACAGGTAGAGAACATCCGCACAGAGCTGAAACAGTTGCTTGAAATTATCACGAGTAAAGATGCGGAAGGAATGAAAAAGTATCTGACGAAGATACGGGAAAAGATTAAATAAGGAGCCGTGCCAAAACTCTTTTCACCACAGATTACACGGATTATCACAGAATAAGAATATGGATAGTCAATAACTTAAAAATCACTCTATGTTACTCTGTGTCCTCTGTGGTGAGTTCTATTCTTCTTCATCTTCCGGTTCTATTTTCCACGTTCCGCTTGCTTTGTCATAAACCTCTACCGTGTTTATATAACCTTTCTCTTTATCATAATAACTTCTATACCGTTTGGAAGGCATCCAGTCTTTTTTATCAAAATCCCATGTGTAGTGGGTCTCATTCGAATAACCGGGAGCCAAATCTATACGCTTAACCACTTTTACATAACCGGCAAAAACATCAAATTCATTTTGCGAATCATATCTTTCTTCTACCTTGATACTATCTCCTTTGTTATATTCTATATATGTCCGGTAATTTTCCCATTTACTTTTATCCCGGTTCCACTCAAGGATGCTTTCCGATGTAGAGTCTGCCGCAGCATAGGATTTATATAAACGGTTAGGGATGCACACCTCATTTTTCCAATAATAAGTGGTTTCCTGTTTCTCATTCGGGAAATATGCAAATTCCGATGTCCTTATCGGCATCCACTTACTCTTCCAGTAATGAAATGATTCCGACGTTTTTATAGGAGAAGGCTCATAAACTGTTTTATTTTGTATGCTGTCATTCTCATCGTAAGAGGTTGAATAATAGACATCCTTCATCCAATCTTTCTGATAATCATTGTCCCAGTCATATTTCTTTTCGGATGTTATCTTCCCACTGGGAGTATACGTCCAAACTGTTTTATTTTTGCCTATCCAATGGTCTTTACTCCAACTGTAACTTATTTCTGAAAGCATACGCCCTTTATCATCATAAGTCCACTCCGTATTGCCATTACCGGAGCCATGCCAGCTCTCTCCATCATCTTTTGCATCGTAACATTGCTTCAAGGTTCTATTGCCCCATTTATCATAATCATATATATACTTTCTCCATGGCTCCCAATCGTTTTTCTCTTCATTCCAACGATAATGAAGTGTCAGAACAAGCTGGTCTTTCTCATTATAGGTTTTCACATCCTTTTCTTTACCATCCAATTCGCCTCCATAATAGGAATCTGTTTGCGACATGGCTATTTTACCAGAAGGCGTATACTGCAACCATGCAGTTCGCTGATCAACAAACTTCTCTTCTCTCTCGCTCCAAAGATAATAAGCAATTTTCTGCGTTCCATCATCCGTATAAGTCATATCGTACATAAATTCTCCGCCTCCAAGCATGCTTTTTATGCTTCCCAATCCTGCCATGCCTTCCAAAGCTGCCAGGTTTATCACTTTGTGCACAGAAGTGCGTTGTAGGCCGTCATATTTATATTCGGCATGCAACACGGAAGCCGTATCGGCAACCGAGACATCTACCCCGCAGATTCTTCCTTTGGAATCCAGCTTGACGTTTTGCCGCATATAAGGGTGGTTATCTTTGTCTTCATGCATATATGTGTATTCACAACCGGAGCCGGAATATTTAACACACACATATTGCTTTTGCACAAACACCTCACCTTCATTCTCTTCATCTATCGGAAACACTTCCACCGTGCCATCGGAATATTCCCTCTGCTCGCCCAATTTCCAATAAGATTCGGTCATTATCAAAACAGGCTTATTTTTCTTATAAGTTATAGAGCTTCTGCCTACCAGATCCAAAGTTCCGTTAGTTGCTCTGTATGTCCGTGTGGAATCGAGCATATCGTTCCGGTTCAAGCAATTCACCACCGCAAACGTATCGCATCGGGTGCTACGGAGGTCCGGATACATAATCGTAAATATGCTGTCCTTTCTTGCTGCTTCATCAAAATAATGCAAGCTTTTTGCCATCAGCTTAGGATAGTCCTTGTCATCGGTCAGCTTCTTGTGCTGCCACACCTGCTCTTCTTTCAGCCTACCATTGGCATAAATGTATTTTTTCTCCTGAAACGTTTCCCAATCGTTGTCATATTTATCCCACATGCCTATAACCACTTTTTCGGGTTTACCGTCCTGATTATTGACATGGTGAAGACGCAACACATGCCCTAATGCATAATAATCGATAGTTCCGTCTGCCTTATAGTGAGGATCGAGCAGGTTGGACAAATAGTGATAGCCCTCTGTCATTTGAAATATATCGGGAGCAAATTGAGCGCGTATAGCAGATACCGGAAGTACTGATAAAAGAACAAACAGTTTCAGACTGCGAAACAGGAATAGGTTACGTAATTGGTTTGTTATTTTCTTCTGCATAAAGAATTATATTGTAGTTTGCACAAAGATATATCTTTTTTAGAAAGGGCAAGAACCTGTTCTAATTTTCTTCGATGATAATCTTATCGCGACGATTTTAACTATTTCCCCGAATGTCTCTTGATGTACCTAAGGTATACCAAGCAAGAACAAGCAAAATGTCAAAATGATAATAAGAAACGCTCAGTTTTCATTCTTTAGTCCCGAGGGAAAGGCAAAAAGGAAAAAACGGCTCTAATTCATTTTTCCTCCGATCCGATTGATCGCATTTATCGATATAAGAAGCATATTGAGCAGAAAAGAGCTCTCCCTGTATCATATTATCCACTCAGAAGCAACGAGAGTACCTTTCTGGTAGAAAAGGAAGTTCCGGGACGGGCAAGCAACCAGAGAGAAAAACAGGGAAAATCCGGATCTTAAACGGAACAATATATGTAATTATGAAAAACATATAGAGATATTTGAAAAAGAAGTAATCATTTTCGGAAAATGTAACCGTCTTTCGGTGGAAATGCAACCGTCTTTTTCGGAAAACAAAGGCTCTTTTTACCCCGGACAAAGGCTCTGCCCACTCAAAAGCCCGGCTCTCCAACCGAAAAAGCCCGCCGATTTCCTTTTTCTTCCTCCCGTTGGATCAAAAACAATCGGGCATCCGCCAGACAAAAGCCTTATTGGCTGACTTTTTAATGCAAAACAATCCGTATTTGCGACATAAAGCAAATATCCGATAAATCGGCACGGCCTGCCGAATCCACTGAAAAGCCATTTGATTATCCAAGAAATATCACGTACATTTGCATCCGCAAGGAGATAAAACAATGATAGACCAGGCAACCATAGACCGTATACTCGATGCCGCACAAATCGTAGAAGTGGTTTCGGATTTCGTCACGCTGCGCAAACGCGGTGTGAACTACGTGGGACTTTGCCCTTTCCATAACGAGAAAACACCCTCGTTCAGCGTGTCTCCCTCAAAGGGACTTTGCAAATGCTTCAGTTGCGGTAAGGGCGGTAACGCGGTGCACTTTATCATGGAGCACGAACAGATGTCCTACCCCGAAGCACTCCGCTATCTGGCCAAGAAATATAATATAGAAATCAAGGAACGGGAGCTGACCAATGAAGAGAAAGAGGTGCAGAGCAACCGAGAAAGTATGTTCATTGTCAACAACTTCGCCCGCGACTATTTCCAGAACATCCTGAAAAACCACGTAGACGGACGCAGCATCGGACTGGCTTACTTCCGCCAGCGAGGCTTCCGTGATGATATTATCGACAAATTCCAACTGGGGTTCAGCACCGAAGGGCGTGACGCTCTGGCACAGGAGGCGATGCGCAAAGGCTTCAAAAAAGAGTTTCTCGTAAAGACGGGGCTTTGCTATGAGACGGACGACCATAAACTGCGTGACCGCTTCTGGGGTCGTGTCATGTTCCCGGTCCACACGCTTTCGGGCAAAGTGGTTGCGTTCGGCGGGCGTGTGCTCAGTACGGAAAACAAGAAACTCGCCAAGTATGTCAACTCTCCGGAGTCGGAAATTTATCATAAAAGCAACGAACTTTACGGCATCTACTTTGCCAAACAGGCCATCGTAAAGCAGGACCGCTGCTTCCTTGTGGAAGGATATACGGACGTGATCTCGATGCACCAGTCGGGGGTGGAAAACGTAGTGGCCTCTTCCGGTACGTCCCTGACACCGGGACAGATCCGGCTGATTCACCGTTTCACCAACAATATCACCGTGCTCTATGACGGCGACATGGCGGGAATCAAAGCGTCAATCCGGGGTATAGACATGTTGCTCGAAGAGGGAATGAACATCAAAGTATGCCTCTTGCCCGACGGCGACGACCCGGACTCTTTTGCAAGGAAACACAACGCCACGGAGTTCCAGAACTTTATACAGGAACACGAAACGGACTTTATACGTTTCAAGGCACAACTCCTGATGGAGGATGCGGGCAAAGATCCGATGAAACGGGCGGAACTGATAAACGACATCGTACGCAGCATCGCGGTCATTCCGGAAGCCATCGTCAGGGATGTTTATATCAAAGAGTGCGGACAGTTATTGCGGATAGAAGACAAACTGTTGGTTTCGGAAGTGGCCAAGCGCCGTGAACTTCAGGCCGAAAAAGGGAATAAACCGGCCGTCACCAACCATGCTCCGGTACCGGAAGCAGGCGAGATACCTCCTCCATTTCCGCCGGAAGAGGCAGAAATCGATACCTACCAGTCGTTTATCCCTCAGGAGGGCAAAGAGGGACAGGAGTTCTACAAATACGAACGCCTTATCATCCAGATGATCATCCGCTACGGAGAAAGGGTGATGTGCAACATGACGGATGAAGAGGGGAACGAAGTACCGGTCACAGTGGTGGAGTATGTCATCAACGACCTGAAAGAAGACGAACTGGCGTTCCATAACCCGCTGCACCGCCGTATCCTCTCGGAAGCCGCCGAACATATCCGCGAACAGGAGTTCGCCTCCGAACGTTTCTTTGTGGCGCACCCCGATCCGGCTATCAGCACAATAGCCACCGAACTGGCAAGCGACCGGTATCAACTGAGTAAATATCACTCGAAAACACAAAAGCTGGTAACGGACGAAGAACGTTTGTACGAAATGGTTCCGATGCTGATGATCAACTTCAAGAATGCCATCGTGGCAGAAGAACTGAAGCACATCATGTATGCGCTGCAAGATCCTGCGATAGCCAATGACAACGCTCAATGTGACGCCGTCATGCAACGGTATAAGGAGATGAAGGAAATACAGAACCTGATGGCCAAACGCCTGGGCGACCGGGTGGTGTTGCGCTGACCACATCCGGTTATGCACCGTCATCTCTTTCTTAAAGAAGCGGATACACATACAGTTTGTAACAAAAAAGAGGGTGCGTCGAAAAAATGTGAGTCTCGACACACCCTCTTGATGTATCAGTAAACCTTCACTTGTCAGAAGTAGACAAAGGGCTTCAGTTCATTTCCTTGCTTATCTACCGGATAAAGAGCTCCTTCCTTTACCAACTGGTCAGACATTTTCCGGATCATCTCTTTACACTTATCGGGATACGCAGAAGAGAGTTCATTCCTTTCTTCAGGATCATCCTTCAGATTGTAAAGCAGAGCCTTCGGTTGTTGCGGGGTCTCGGGAAGATAATAATAAATCAGTTTCCAGTCCCCCATACGATATGTCGTAAAGTAATTGCCACGGTGAGCATGCGGAAAGTGCATCAAGAAAGACTCGTGACGCCTCCGGTTTACTTTACCGCTTAATTGCTTTTTGAGGTCGAATCCATCTATCGCATAGCCCTGAGGAGCTTTACATCCGGCCACGGCCAACACTGTCGGATAAATATCCATTATTGTCCCCAACTGTGTCTGCATACCTCCCGCTTCAATCGGTAAACGCTTCTGCACTTTACTCTCTTTCTCAGGCTTTGCCCAGCCCGCAATAAAAGGAACACGCATACCTCCTTCGAACTCCGTACCTTTTTTCCCTCTCAACGGAGCAGAAGAGCCATATCCGCGTTCATCTCCCAGAGGGGCGTCGCCACCATTATCTCCTAAAAAGAAGATCAAGGTATTTTCGGCAATTCCCAACTTCTCAAGTTGGTCCATAATATCCCCCAAGGATTTATCCATGCCTTCTATTAAAGTAGCAAACGCCCTTGCCTGTTCGCTCTTATCCGGATCGGTATACCGTGACAAAAAGCGTTTATCTGCCTGAAAAGGCGCATGGACCGCATAATGAGCCATATTCAGATAAAAAGGACGCTTTTCTTCTACCGCCTTGGTTATCTCCCGGTTCGCTTCTATCGTCAAAGCTTCACTTAGAAAGATGTCCGTCCCATGATACTTTTCCAGGTCGGGAACCGCCCTTGCCTTTTCCCCCTTGATATGCCCATATCCCCATTCGCCATAATAGCTGCCGGGATGTCCTATGCCGGAACCGGCGATATTTACATCAAAACCAAGATGCAGCGGATTCTCTCCTTCGCTACCCATACAACCAAAATGTGCCTTTCCGACATGGATGGTCTTATACCCGGCCTGCTGCAAAACTTTCGGCATAGTGGGCATATCTTCCCTGAGACCTTTCCAGTTCCATTCGGGCGGCCCGAAAGGAGTCCGGTTATTGCTTTCGGCATTAATCCAGTTGGTGACACCGTGCCTTGTCGCATTTTGTCCGGTCATAATTGAAGCTCTGGAGGGGGAACTTACACTTTGCGCATAAAAAGTAGAAAAACAAATACCTTGTTTAGCCAGTCTTTCCATATTCGGAGTATGATACCAGTCATTCAGGGGATGGCGCGTCGGCTGACCATTTTCATCTGTCAGAAAGGGAACGGAAGTATCCATCAGTCCCATATCATCAACCAGAAAAACAATAATATTCGGACGCTCCTGAGCCACTCCGCAAACGGAATATGCCAAGCCGCCTAACACACAAATTTCTTTAAAAGCTCGATTTGTTTTCATTACATACTTTTTTTATTTATGGAATATATCCTCGATATCAGTCATCCGGCCTCACCACCCGGGGTTCTGCTCTAATGCCGGATTCAACGATACCTCACGAAGCGGCAATGGGAAGAGATAATGTTTCGAAACATCAAATGTACGGCTTTCTGCTTTCTGTACCAACAAAAAGCCGTTCTTATCCAAAGTTACGTCTTTTCCCGGTATAGTTGTCGGATAGAGCGCCGAGTCAAACTTCGCACCCAAGATGGCTACCGGTAATTCCGATTCGGCTGTTTTCCAGCGGATAATGTCATCGTAACGGAACGATTCGGCAGCCAGTTCCACCCTGCGTTCCCGGCGGATTTCTTCGCGCATGCTCAAACCATGCTGTTCTACAAAAGCATTGGTCAAGGCAGGCAGTTGGTCGGGATGACCTTCGAAACGGGCACGGAGCCGGTTGACGGAAAGGTTCAGGTCGGCATCCGAGATCTTATCTTCCAGTTCAAAACAAGCCTCAGCATAGATAAGCAACACTTCGGCATAACGAATCAGTATTTCATCAATCCGCGACTTCATATTCGAGTAAGATTCTTCGTCACCATACTTCTTGAACATGTATCCGGTACGTGTCTGGCTCGAAAGGTTGGGTACAAACGGTTTTCCCAGGAACGGATCTCCCGGTTTCCAGAGAGTAAGTGCCATACGCGGGTCGCGGTTCTCAAACTCCTTACCGGCAGGCAGATATTCTACTTTATAAGCAGACTTCTCCACAGGAAGCCCGTCTTTACAGAGAAATGCATCGGCCAGCACTTTGGTAGGGGTGTGAGAGGGATCGGCTATCGTAGCGCGGATACGGGAATTGTATGTATCGGCCTCAGCAGAATAACGATATGAAAGAATGTGCTCGTCCGAGTCTTCTCCGGGCAGCAGGAACAGATCGCGGTAATCTTTATACAAAGAATATTCTTTCGTGTCAATCAGCCGCTTACTGGCTTCTTTGGCTATCTGAAGATATTTCTTATACTCTCCGTCACCGTGGAACTTATTTCTCGTGCCGCAATAGAGCGCCACACGGGCAAGCATTGCCTGGGCGGCTCCCTTGGTCAGTCGTCCCACGTCGGTAGACAATTTGCTTTTCAGCGGAATGTGGGTCTCCGCAAATTCAAGGTCTTCGATGATACCTGCAATCACTTGTTCTTTAGGAGTGCGGGGGCCCATCAATTCTTCCGAGTCCATATCGAGCGTGCTCAGTACATAGGGAACATCACCAAAACGCTTCACTAAATTAAAATAGAAATAGGCTCTGAAGAACCGGGCTTCACCGGCATAACGGTTCTTGACGGCATCCGAGACTTCGGCATTCTGATAATTCTCCAGAAAATTATTGGCATTCCGGATTTGCTTATACGCCGCAGTCCAGATAGCATCTGTATTGCCCGGACTCTGAGTTCCCGAACTGACTTGATTGCTCACGTTAGCAAAACCGTCCGCACTCTGGTTATCTAATGTATACGAACGATTCATATTCTGATAAAACACATTGGTGGCCAGTCTCAAATCGCTTTCCGACTTCCAGAAGCTGGCAGGTGAAAGATTGGTTTTAGGTTCCCGATCCAGGAAATCGCTACAGCCACACAATACGATTGCAGTCAGCAACCAAAGATATATAGTTTTCATCTTCATAATTCAAGAATTAAAATGTCACGTTTAGTCCAAATGAAAAGTTTCTCATGATAGGATATACATATCCGTCTACATTAGACAGCTCCGGATCGAAGTTATCGTTCAGTTTGCTATACTCACAAAGGTTATCGCCGCTAAAATAGACTCTCAAGCGCTGGATGCCCCATGATTTGGTCAGTTTCGGATCTATCGTATATCCCAGTTGCAGATTTTTCAGACGTACGTAAGCCGCATTCTGCAACCAGTGGTCGGAAATCTGATAGTTATGATTGGCCCCGGCATAATAGCGCGGAAAGGCTGCATTCGGATTCTCCGGAGTCCAATAGTCATTGTGCATCTTATAGGAGAAGTTATTCCAAGTAGCATAATAGGGATTCATCACCTCACTCGACAAATAAAAATTTCTTTTGCCTACACCCTGGAACAGTATTCCCAGATCGAACCCTTTCCATGCCGCAGTCAGATTCAATCCAAAGGTGTACCGCGGAGTGGTGGTGCCCAGATATTCCAGATCGTTAGGAGCTGAAATCTTTCCATCTCCGTCTTTATCAACATACTTAATATCACCTACACCGGTAATAGATTTATTATAAGCAGCCGAATTCTTAACTTCCTCTTCAGACGTGAAATATCCGTCGGTGCGGTATCCGAAGATTGCCCCCAGAGAATATCCCTGAACTTTCTGATTGACACCGGCCACAAATCCGTTATACTCCACTCCGTAATCGACGAGCTTATCTTTCTGATCGGATAAGTTGAAACGGGCACTATAGGAAAAGTCTTTAATCCGGTCTTGCCAGCCTACGGTCACTTCCCAGCCCTTCACTTCAAGTTCTCCATAATTGCCGGTAGGCACATCGACTCCAATCACACTCGGAACCTCGACATTGACCAGCATGTCCTTGTTCCGTTTGATGAAATATTCTCCGGTCACTGTCAGACGGTTTCTGAGAAACGCCATGTCTACCGCAAAATTATTCATTTCTACCGTTTCCCAGGTTCTTGTTTCCGATGGCAGTTTGGAAATGACGGCCCACTGTCCGAGTTCCGACTTAAACGGATAGTACCCCTTAATATTATAACTGGCAATATGGTCATACATTCCTAACCCGTTCTGGTTTCCCAACTGTCCCCAGGAAATACGGAGCTTCAGGTTATCGAAAATGCGCTGATTCTTCATGAACTTCTCTTCCGTAATTCGCCAGCCGACCGAAGCGGAAGGAAATACACCCCATCTGTGCTTTTTTGAAAAACGTGAAGAAGCGTCCGCACGGAAGTTGGCCTCAACCAGATATTTGGAAGCAAACGCATAATTCATACGCATGAATCCTGAAACCAATGCCCATTCATTTTCATCGGCACCATTCGACCATCCGTCCGTATCACCCAGATTAAGCGCAGGCAGTTCATTTCCTATGATATCGGTACGTTTTCCCTGAAGATCTTCATACAGATTCTCTTCTGCCGACCATCCTCCAAGAACATTAATATCGTGTTTTCCAAATACACCTTTGTATTCGGCAATCAGTTGCCCGGTCAGATATTGTCGATGGGAATTGTTCTGCGTTACAGAGTTCGGGCTTTTCTGTCCAAAAGCAGTCGAGATTAAACCTTCCACACCATATTTTCCATAAGCTCTACGCCATTCCTTTTTTTGTCCGTCAAGAATATTCGCACCTCCGACGGCCCGTAGAGAAAGACCTTTCACCGGTTTATACTCTAAAGTAAATACTCCTTCAATCCGTTGATTACGGGTACGCCCTTCACCGCCTTCTTTCAAGGCCTGAATCGGATTCAACTGCATTCGGTGGCGGGAATAATTTCCATTCGGATCATAAATAGGCATATTGGGACCGGCCTGTATAAAAGTGATATAAGGAATTGACCACGAACCTTCGGCAGCATGATAGAGGTTTACTCCCCGTGAATAGCTGATACGGCTATCAAACGACAGCTTGTTCTTTATCAATTCAACACTGATATTTGAGCGGAGATTAATACGGTCATAATTGTCAGGACCATATTCAGAAAACATTCCATTCTGATCAAGCCAGCCGATGGAAAAGAGATACTTCAAACGATCAGATGCTTTCGAAATAGTTAGGTTATGGGTCTGCTGAAAACTATGATCCATCATCAGACCGATCCAGTCCACATCCGAAGTATATATCCACTCTTTACCGTTAGGAATAGCAATGGTATTGGGATCTTTAATAGCATCAATTGCTTTCTGTGAAAAAGGAGCAGCCAATCCGGCATTGGCAAATGCAACGTTGGATAATAATGCATGGTCCAATCCCGTATTGCTTTCAGGTAAACGCGTAGGAGAATTAAAAGAAAAATTACCGGTATACTCTACCTTCACCTTCTCCGAAGCCCCCTTCTTAGTAGTCACCAATACCACTCCCTCGGCAGCACGTGCACCATAAATAGCAGCAGAAGCGGCATCTTTCAATATTGAAATGGTTTCAATATCCTGTGGATTTACCACATTAATATCTCCCGGCATACCGTCGATAATCACTAAAGCACCGGCGCTATTGATGGAAGTGTTTCCACGTATCTTGAAAGAGGCAAACTCTCCGGGCTTTCCGGTACCCGAACTGACTGTCAGCCCCGATACTGTTCCCTGAAGTGCATCCGTGGCACTACGGATGGGACGGTTTTCAATGACATCCGACTCGATGGTCTCAACAGCACCTGTCAGGTTTACTTTCTTCTGCGTACCGTAACCCACGACAACAACTTCGTCCAGCAACTCGGCATCTTCTTTCATCTTTATCTTCAGAGTCTTGCCGGGAATCACTTTGACTTCTTGTTTGGCATATCCGATATACGAGATGACAAGTATGGCTCCCGGAGATACATCCAACGAAAAGCCGCCGTTGAGATCTGTTATAATTCCGTTGGTAGTGCCCTTCTCAAGTATACTGGCACCTATGATGGGCTCACCCGCCATGTCGGTAATCTTCCCTTTCACCGGAATTTTGTCTTCCTGCTGTACGATTATCGTATTCCGGGGGCTGTGCTTGTCGGACAAAATGATGTGTGTTCCTTCCATCTCGTACAAGACTTGATTTCCAAGCAACTGATTCAGGACCTCCGATACGGGTTTCTCTGAAACATGGATTGATGCGTGTCTTTTCACATCGACAGCATTCGAGTACATAAACAGGTAATCTGTCTGACGTTCTATCTCATTCAGTATTTCCTCTAAAGGGACATTCGTTTTTTTAATGGACACTCTTGCATTCTGAGAATTGACAGTACCTGCCATGGCACCGAATACACAAAAGAAAAGTAAGAATGTAGTGACTCTCATAGTTTTAAATAATGGTTTGATTGACGAATTTTTAGGTATATAAAAATCCGTGCAACGAGTATTTTTCATATCTTTGCTTTATAAATTCATTTAATATTTTTCTTTTTCAAGTAAAAGAAGAATGTTTCTCCTTTAGGCTGGTAGGTATTGCAGTACTTACCGGCCTTTTGTTTCAATCAGATTTAAGCGGTATTCTTCATAGGCAGTATTCTTATTAAAGGTTCAACAATTTATTTAATGGTAAATGTATTCTTCTCATCATCCCGGACGTACTTAAAGTTCACGTCCCTCTGCAAAACACGTAATGCATATTCTATTCCGTCGGACAAGCGGAACTTGACAGTGAGTACCGGATTGTCTACTTTGGCGGCATCAAATCCTATCCCGACACCATAATACTTTTCAAACTCTCGCAGTATTTCAGTAAACCGTTTACTCTTAAAACAAATCAGTCCTTCACGCCAACGGTAAGTATCAAAATCGGTAATTTTTTCGACAGTCATTTTGCCCCCTTTAAGTACGGCTTTGTACGAAGGACGCAGCGTTAACTGGGAATTGCCTGCTTTCACACGGACACTTCCCTCTATCAAGGCTGCCTCAAACTCCTTGGTACCCGAATAGGCTTCTACATAAAACCGGGTGCCGAGTACTTCAATCTGTTCTTTTTCGGAAGTATGTACCACAAAGGGTTTCTTTGCATCATGCGTTACCTCAAAATAGGCTTCGCCGTCTATCTCTACGTCACGTCTTTTATCTGCAAAGTTTTGCGGATACTCAATTCGGGTATTGGAGTTAAGCCAGACACGGCTGCCGTCGGGAAGAGTGATGTTCGCCATCTGTCCCTTCAAAGTGCTGACCACACTTCTCGATTCTGTTTCGGAGGGTCGGTTAAGCCAAAAATACGTTGTCCCCAAGGCAATCAGCAGAACAGCCGCCACCTTCAGGCATTCAAAACCGATTCTACGGATCATCCGTCGTCGCCCGGCCTGCTTTTGGACAGAAACGGCCCGCTCCTTCAGAATAATCGTATCGAAGAATTTCCTCTCCCGAAGATATTCCTTCCAGTTTTCTTCGGAAGCTTCAATATACTGGCGGATCTTCTTTTCTTCTTCAGGACCGGCATCCCCGTTAAAGTAGCGATATAATATTTCTTTTTCTATTTTCATAGGTCTGTTTTTATCTGCATTCATCTTAATAACACGCAAACAGATTGCCTCCCTAGTAAAAAAGTTCTTTTTTTTATGGGCAGTACCTTCTTCTGATACCCGTAATACATTTTTCTGAATGGTTTTTAAGTGAGGAAGTCATATAAGAAAGGGAACAAGACCAGATAGTCCTTCAGAGCTACACGAAGCTCTTTAGTGGCTTTAGAGATATGAAATTCAACGCCTTTTACAGTCATTCCCATTATCTCGGCTATTTCTTTGTGGGATTTATTTTCGTAACGGCTCAGAACAAAAATCCGGGCGGTATTGGCGGACAGACGGGAAATCACATGATCGATAATGTTCTGCACCTCTCCGGCAAATAAAGCACTGGGTTCACAGGCATCCAAAGTGGCGATACGATTGGACAACTCCCATTCTGAATGAGAACTGACGCGATCGGACACTTCATTGACCAATTGTAAATGGCGGAGATGATTAAGGCACTTATTCTTTACGACCGTAAGGACATAGGCAGAAGGATTGATCTCAGAAGAGATCTTAAGACGGTTTTCCCAATAGGACATTAAAGCCTCCATAACGATATCTTCGGCTACGATCTCGTCACGCGTATAAGTCCATGCAAACCGGATAAACCGTTGCTGATTTTCGGAAAAGAACTTGTTGAACCGGATTAAGTCACTGGAATTGGAGGGCATACGCTAAAATAAAAGTTAATTCATTTAGCACAAAAATAAAAAACAAAAGCTATATAAACAAACTTAAATACTAATAAATTCAGCGCGATTGCCCCTATATACCAATAATATACTACACCAGACTTATCTCTGACGAATCAGATTCATAAACTCTTCGCGGGTTTTAGCCTGGTTGAAAGCACCTGTAAAATCGGAAGTAGTAGTTACAGAATTTTGTTTCTCAACACCACGCATCTGCATACACATGTGTTTGGCTTCAACGACAACCATCACTCCCAATGGATTGAGGGTTTCCTGGATGCACTCTTTAATCTGGAGCGTCATGCGCTCCTGCACTTGCAACCGGTGAGAGAAAATATCTACCACCCGAGCTATCTTGCTAAGTCCGGTGATATAACCGTTAGGAATATAAGCCACATGCGCTTTGCCGTAGAAAGGCAGCATGTGATGTTCGCAAAGAGAGAAGAAATCGATATCTTTCACAATCACCATCTGGCTGTATTCTTCCTGAAACTTAGCCGAACGAAGCACTTCATGCGGATCCATGTGATAACCTTTGGTCAGAGTCAACATAGCTTTAGCAACACGTTCGGGGGTCTTCAGTAAACCTTCCCGTTCGGCATCCTCACCTAAAAGAGTGATAATACTGCGATAATGCTTCTTTAAATCCTCCAAAGCCGGAGAATTGATTTCTTCTTTTTCTAACATAATTACAGGGGGATATTGATTTGATCTTTAACAATAGAGACTTCCTTAAACACACCGGTTGCTTTCAGCTTGCGCATCATGGCATCAGCTTCTTCGATACTACGAAAATCGCCTACCCTGCACAACCAGCGGGGAGGATTGAAAGAGGTATAAACGGAAAGTTCCGGAAAATACTCCTTAACCCGGGAGCCTACGTTATGCGCCTCGTTCTTGGCCTGGCGAGTATTGTTGCCGGCATAAGTCTGTATCCGGTATCCGGAAGACTTGAGTATCTTCTGTTCACCGGTACTGGGAGGAACACTACCCAATAAAGCTGCAATGCGTGGATCTTGATGAATGGTCACTTTCCCTTGCCCCGGCACGTTACGTTCCAGACTCTTCACAATATCGCTTTGAGCCTGTACACCTGCCGCAAGAACCAATAGTAAAAACAGTAAGCTCAATTTCTTCATAAGCTTGTCAATTGAGGAATGGAGAACTGAAAATTGAGAATGGATTGATTGGTATAACCAACATTCCCAACTTCCAGTTCTTAATCTTTTAATTAGTTGAATGCATCAATGATACCTTTGAAATCGGCAACCTTCAAAGCAGCACCACCGATCAAGCCACCGTCAACATCCGGGTTGGCAAACAGTTCTTTTGCATTAGAAGGTTTACAGCTACCACCGTAAAGGATAGAAGTGTTGTCGGCAATTTCTTTTCCATATTTTCCGGCTACAGCAGAACGGATAAATGCATGGATTTCCTGTGCCTGGTCAGGGGTAGCAGTTTTACCTGTACCGATAGCCCAAACCGGTTCGTAAGCCAAAACGATCTTAGCAAAGTCTTCTGCAGAAAGATCGAATACAGATTCTAACTGAGCAGCAACCACTTCGTTCTGTTTGTTAGCTTCGCGTTCTTCCAGAACTTCACCGATACAGAAAATAGGAGTCAAACCGTTAGCCAAAGCCAATTTCACTTTGTCTTTCAGGATTTCAACTGTTTCACCGTAGTAAGCACGACGTTCTGAGTGACCCAGGATGACATATTTAGCACCTGTAGAAGCAACCATAGCGGCTGAAACTTCACCTGTGTAAGCACCTGATTCTTTATCAGCGCAGTTTTCAGCACCAACACCAATCTTGGCAGCATCTACAAGAGGAGTTACAGAAGCAAGGTGGATAAACGGAGTACAGATGATAACATCACAGTTAGGCTTTTCGTTAGCCAATGCTTCATTCAGTTCTTTTGCAAGAGCAATACCCTCTTGGAGGGTTTTGTTCATTTTCCAGTTTCCTGCAACAATGTTTTTTCTCATTTTGTTTTTTATTAAAAGGGTTAATAAATTTACGATTCAATTATTCATTCTTCTGCGTTTCAGAAGAGACTTGTAAATTTCCGGCAGCTTTGTCAGCAGCTTTTTTACGTTTCTTTTCAAGACGCTTCACAACCAGAATATCAACTCCCAGAACCATCAATAAAGGGATAGCAAACCAAAGGAGTACATAACCGATCGTATGCACATCGCTCTTTTGTTTCTGTTTTCCCAGCTCAAGGTTTTCCAGTTTGTCAGTCAGGGCATATTCATCAGGCAATTCACTATCACTCCATTTATTTAAAATGGTACCTTCTTTAATCAGCATCAGTCCCGGATTGGAACGTATCATCGTTTTCAACGTAATATCATCCATCAGGCAGAACGGATATTCCGCTCCGGTTTTATCTTTCCATTGTTCTATCTGATAATCCAGCGAAGAGGTCAGGCAGTAAAAGCCATAACCATGCTCTACCGCATAATCATAAATCTCATTTATCAGATCGATGTTACTGTCATCTGCCTCTTCAATCCGATGGGCTACCAATAAGAATGTATAGTTTTTATCTGCCAGTACTTTATCTGTAATATCTTCACCTGTTTCAAGATTAGTCATTGAGAAATCATGGATAGAAGGCTCATAACCTTTCTCTTTCACAACGGTCCGCGCTTCAATGAATTTCCAGGTACTATCGGGATAATTTTCCAACGAGAACTCTTTCTTTTCACCATTCTTCTCCAACACGAAAACACTCTCGTAAACCGTCGGCTTTGCCCCTGCCGGGATACTCATGTTTTCCGGAATATTCTTCCCTATCTTATAAGGACGAAAATCCAGTATCGGCAAGTTGCCCAGACAATAGAACGAAAGCGCAAACACAAACAGGAAAGTATATAAAGATACGAGCCATTCCATCTTAGCACTGATAAAACGGATCATCTGATGCTTCCACCGGAAAACGGAAATTGCTGCAATCAGCAAAATAACATTCTTCCAAAATGTTTGCCAGTTTGTCAATACCCAAGCGTCACCGAAACAACCACAATCGGATACCGGATTAGCCAATGCCAAATACAGAGTAAGAGGGGTCATACAGATCATCAGCAACAAAGCCAACCAGGTAGCGGTTGTTTTCCGGATACCAAAAAACAGAAACACACCTACCGAAAACTCGACAGCTGACAAAACAATACCCGCCAACAAAGGGAAAAAGGCCGGAAACCACGTTCCCATCCCGAAAGCATCCAGATAATCTTGTATCTTATATTCCGATCCCAACGGATCGACTGCTTTCACGAATCCTGAAAAGATGAACACCCCTGCCAGCACGAAGCGGCACAGATTGGTCCATACTTTCTGAATAATATGTAGCTCCTTATCCTTCAAATTCTATCTTAATCAATCCGAAAACAGAATAGTTAATCATATCCATGTAATTAGCGTCAATGCCTTCTGATACCAATGTCTGACCGGCAAGGCTCTCTATCTGCTTGGTACGATAAATCTTCATCAGTATCAAATCAGTATACGAGCTAACGCGCATACTGCGCCATGCCTCATCATAATCATGATTCTTGGCAAGCATCAATTCCAATGCTTCCTTTGCATGCTTATCGTACAAAGCCAATGCTTCATCTACTGTTATATCAGCCGACTCTGCATATCCGAGTTCCAATTGTATCAACCCGATAATACCATAGTTGACAATAGCAATAAACTCGGAACGGATTCCTTCGTCGACAAGAGTCACCCCTTTTACTTCAATACTACGAATACGGTTGGCTTTGATAAATATCTGATCTGTTACGGAAGCAGGACGCAGAATACGCCATGCAGGACCGTAATCATGCAGTTTCTTAGAGAATAGGTCACGGCATAATGCTATGACATGTTCAAATTGTTGCCTGGTATCTTTCATTTCCTTACAAATAGTGTGCAAAGGTAACAATAATTAAAGAAAAATGAAAAGAGGGCACTCTAAATAATATTAAAGTGCCCTCTTCCGTCTATGTAGTATAACTATTATGAACAGCGCAATACTTGCCCCGGACGAAGTGTTGTCTTCGTGGTAATACGATTCAACTTGCAAAGTGTGCTAACTGAAACACCGCGCAGTTTAGCGATTCTGGACAAACTGTCGCCTTTCTTAACCTTGTAATATCTGATTTCGCCGTCCGATGCTATATTAGTATCATGTGAACCGGCTTTGTTACGTTCGTAACCTCTTGTTTTTCTGAATGTATATGTATCGGCAACGATATCCTGTTTCGGGAAGTCGAACATTAATGCAGGATTGATGGCAATACCCAGGAAACGGGTCTCAAAATGCAAGTGAGATCCCGTTGAACGTCCGGTATTTCCTCCCAAGGCAATGGGTTCACCGGCTTTTACCAATTGGTTCTCTTCTACAAGCTGTTTGGATAAGTGACCGTATACGGTTTCCAGTCCATTGTCGTGACGAATAACGACATATTTACCATAACCTCTACGTTCATACTTCACAATACGTACCTTTCCGTCGAAAGCAGCTACAATAGTATCTCCAATGTTCACTTTGATGTCAAGTCCATTATGCATTCTTCTCCAACGTGGTCCGAAGGGAGAAGTGATACGGGTACTGGGAGTAGGCATATGGAAACCCGTGAGATCGATTGTATAAGAATCGGGAATTATAGCATCCTTTCCGTAAGCATGTACGTACTGGTTGTTCCAATTAGGATAGAGACTCAGTGCAGGATATTCAGACTGTTCTGCGCGAATCTGTTTCTGCAATGCTAATGAATCTACACTTTTTAATTTTCTGTCAATCGGTGCCTGACGGGCAATCAAATCCTGAGAAAAAGAGTTCAGGCTGATCATAGCCGCAGCGGCAATCATTACTGTTTTAATGCAATTGAAATTCATTCGTCTTGTTTAATTCAATTCAATCAATATTCGTCATTTGCATACAGGTAGTCAAAAGTAGCCTGTTTGTAATCGAATATTTCTTCCGGTTTAAAGAATCTGTTTAATTCGACAACTGCGGTTTCCGGCGAATCAGAGGTATGAACAATGTTCTCTTGAAAGCTCATACTATAATCTCCGCGAATGGTCCCCGGGGCTGCCAGACGTCCGTTAGTTGGTCCTGCCAATGCACGAACGGCTTGAATAGCATCCACACCTTCAAAACAACAAACGATAACGGGAGCCGTCATCATAGAATCTTTCACTCGCTGAAAGAATGGTTTCGAACTAAGGTGTGAATAATGCTCACTTAACACTTCATCTGTCAACTGCATCATTTTCATTCCTGCCAAACGCAATCCTTTACGCTCAAAACGACGAGTAATCTCGCCAACCAGTCCTCGCTGAAGAGTACAAGGTTTCAGAATGACCAATGTTTTTTCCATCATAACGTACAGTTTCAAAAGGTTAAAGTGCTCATTTATTTTAAAATTCCCCCAAAGATAGCATTTCTAAGCGAAACGGCAGGTATCCTCTTAACTATTTTTTATAAGGATAAATAGCAGAATTAAAGAAATATTTCTCTAAACCTCCATAAACAGAGGAAATAAAGAGAAATATGTTATGCAACATGTTTATGTAAAAAAGCTACATGTTTAACCGTTTTTCAGCTAATGGCAGCCCAGTTAACATTCGTCTTGCGCAATGCTTTCAGCTGCCGCCATAGAATTTCATTCTCCGGCAACACGCCACCCGGATCGGCATCCGTTATTTCTTCTGCGATATTACGCACGTATTGCAAGAGTTGACCGTCACGGGCAATATCCGCAATCTTTAAGTCGAAAGCAATACCACTTTGCTGTGTACCTTCCAAGTCACCTGGTCCCCGGAGTTTAAGATCGGCTTCAGCTATTTCAAATCCGTCATTGGTGCGTACCATTATTTCCAGACGTTTCCGGGTCTCTTCAGTCAGCTTATAGGTAGTGACCAGAATGCAATATGATTGGTCGGCTCCACGCCCTACCCGGCCACGCAACTGATGTAACTGTGAAAGTCCGAAGCGTTCGGCATTTTCGATAATCATCACCGAAGCGTTAGGCACATTCACTCCTACTTCAATCACTGTAGTAGCTACCATAATCTGCGCTTCACCCGAAATAAAAAGTTGCATCTGCGCATCTTTCTCGGCAGGTTTCATTTTGCCATGCACTTTACAAACCTTACAGTCGGGAAACTCCTCACAAATATGCAAATACCCTTCTTCAAGATTTTTCAAATCAATCTTTTCACTCTCCTTAATCAAGGGATATACAATATAAATCTGGCGCCCTTCTTCAATTTGTTTACGTACCGAACGATATAAACTTTCTCTCCGGTTATCAAACTGGTGAATAGTAGAGATCGGCTTACGTCCGGGAGGCAATTCATCTATGACAGAGACATCCAAATCACCATAAAGTGTCATTGCCAGCGTACGTGGAATCGGAGTAGCAGTCATAACCAATACATGGGGCGGCTGAATACTCTTGCTCCACAGTCTGGCACGCTGTGCCACACCAAAGCGGTGTTGTTCGTCAATTACAGCCAATCCTAAAGAAGCAAAATTTACAGTATCTTCAATAACGGCGTGGGTACCGATCAATATATGTACATCTCCGGTCAGGAGTCCCGCAAGGATAGCTTCCCGTTTCTTTCCTTTCACCGAACCTGTCAGGAGTTCCACCCGCACATCCATTCCAAACAACAACTCTTTAATTGTATCGTAATGTTGGTTAGCCAGAATCTCAGTAGGCGCCATCATACAAGCCTGAAAACCATTATCAAGGGCAATCAGCATACTCATCAAGGCCACCAGTGTTTTCCCACTTCCCACATCCCCCTGCAACAGACGATTCATTTGCTTTCCGCAACCGACGTCCTGCCGGATTTCTCTCAAAACTCGCTTTTGAGCCCCGGTCAGTTCGAAAGGAAGATTCTTAGAATAAAATGTATTGAAGATTTCACCGACTGTTTCGAAAACATAACCGCGGTATTTACGTTGCCGGTCTTTGGCATATCTCAGAATATTGAGCTGTACATAAAAGAGCTCTTCAAACTTAAGACGATATTGCGCCTTCCTCAACAGTTCCGGATTAGAAGGAAAATGAATATTCCGTAAAGCTTCCGTCAAAGGCATCAGATGATGGTCGGCAATTAGTTTAGGTGAAAGTGTCTCGGGCAAAGGCTCCTGAATCTGTCCGATAATGGTTGCCATCATCTTTTCAATGGCATGGGAGTTGAGAAAGCTACGTTTCATCTTCTCCGTTGTATTATAATAAGGTTGGAGTCCCATTGATGACAATTTCAAATCAGCGGGATTATCTATATCGGGATGGGCTACGTTAATTCTTCCGTTAAACACGGTCGGCTTACCAAAGATAATATATTCTTCGTGAAGTTTATACTTACCTGTGACATACTTTATACCCTGAAACCACACGAGGTCAACGACTCCTGTGCCATCCGAGAAATGTGCTAATAATCTTCTCTGCCGCCCTTCACCAAAAGTTTCAAAGCCAAGTATCTTTCCCTTCAACTGTATATACGGCATATTACCATCTATTTCATGAATGTAATAGATGCGACTCCGGTCTACATATTTATAAGGAAAATAATAGAGCAGATCATGCAATGAATAAATCTCCAACTCTTTATTCAGAACCGCAGCTTTTTGCGGACCAACACCGGATAAGTACTTTATGTCTCGTGTAGCTAAATCGAACATTACAACAAGGCTGAAGCTACTTTCAAATCAAATGGAGTAGTTATTTTTATATTTTCACGGTTTCCCTCCACCAGATGGACAGGAACTCCCATAGCCTCTACCACGGAGGCATCATCAGTAAAAAAGGGAGTAAACTCTTGTTCATAAGCTCTTCTCAGTAAATCGGCATCGAATACCTGGGGAGTTTGAACCAGTTTATAATCATTACGGTTTACAGTCTCACTGCCTGATCCTGTGAGATGGCGCACGGTTTCTACAACATCGATGACAGGAATTACGGCTTTTCGCACAGCAGCTTCCCGGAAACAACGGGCAATCACTTCCTGCGATACGAAAGGACGAACACCGTCATGCACCCCCACCATACCACCGATACCGTTTATCAAAGCCAATCCGTTTTTAACCGAGTGGAAACGGGTTTCACCTCCATCGGCAATTTCATGCCTGATGTTAAATCCATGCGTTTCACACAGTTCCCGCCAAAACCCCTGCTGTTCCCGGGGCAATACGAGAATAAGCTGCATTCTCTTATCGAATCGATGAAAAGCTTCCAACGTATGCATCAATACAGGCTTTCCGCCAATGGGAAGAAACTGTTTGGGAAGTTCACTTCCCATGCGGAGTCCCTTCCCCCCGGCTACAATCAAAGCAGTCCGATACATAGGCTTAACGTCTTACGCACATGGCCTCTACCAGCTCGTTTACTTTTTCCTTGCCTAACAATGTATCTACAATAGTCAATGCAAATTCCATCGCAGCACCCGGTCCCATACCGGTAATGATGTTACCATCTCTGACAACCGGCTCGTTAGTACACTCCGCACCTTCCAGGTACTGTTCGAAACTGGGATAACAGGTTACTCTGCGACCTCTCAGAAGTCCCAGTTTTCCAAGTACCATCGGGGCGGCACAAATAGCGGCAATAGGCTTGTTTTTCTCCGCAAAGCTAAGAATTAACTTACGCAACCCTTCATGTTTGTCCAGAGTGGCAGCACCCGGCATTCCTCCCGGCAAAAACAGCAACTCAGCATCAAAGAAATCACAATTCTCAAAATTCTTATCGCAAAGCACAGATACATCATGCGCACCGACTACAATCTCGTCTGGCGTAACAGATACAATTTCTACATCTAAACCAGCGCGTCTCAATGTATCAATTGTAGTAAGCGCTTCAATTTCTTCAAATCCGTCTGCGAAAAATGCATAAACTGTTCCCATAATCTATATCATTTAGATGTTATAAACTCAAAGCCCACCTTTCTAAAAACACGGTACTTTAAGCATTAATTATTTCAAATTAAAATAATAAGTAATCGTTCCTGTCTGGTTGTTCACTCCGTTTACGGCATTAAAACGTGCTTTTTTAGCCGCATCTTCAGCAGCTTTACGCAAAGTCGAATTTACCGTGTTAGTCAATCGGTTGATACTGGTAGCAATCACATGACCAGCTGGATTCACGGTAATAGAAACAACTACTCGCCCCTCTTCCTGAACGTTGTATACGGGACGGGGCAAACCTCCCTCTCCTATAGAACGTCCGCCAAGATTAAATGTTCCATATCCCCCGACTCCGGACTTTGCTCCGGTCGACGAATTGCCATCTTTACTTCCTTCTACTCCTTCACCCGAAGTAGCACTACCTTTGCTTCCCCCCATCTGCGAGCCTTTACCAAAGGCACCGGCTACTCGTTTACTGGCAGCTTCTGCAGCGGCCTTGCGCTCACGCTCTGCCCTTTCTTCAGCAAGTTTTTTAGCTTCGGCAGCCTTTTCTTCGGCTGTTTTTTCAGGCTTCTTCTCTACTTTCGGCTTCTCCTTCTTAGGCTCGACCTTGGGTTTTATAGCAACCGTTTCTTCTTCGGTCTGCGTAATCATTTCCTGTTCGGCTTCCACTTCGGGTACGGGTTGCGGAGCCGGCACTTCTTCAGGCATTACTTCCACGTCCACCATAGTGGAGGGATCATAATTTCCATAAGCCGCATCCACATCTCCCATCATCACCGGTACACCGCCGGCTTCTTCGTCCGGACGTGGAACAGCAAAACTTACCAGAATCAAAAGAGCAATAATAGCCACATGCACCAACAATGCACCCAACGCCCCTATATATTCACTCTTTCTTTTTATGTTCATTTCTTCCTTGTTTCCGGCGGGCGGGTAGCCAGCACCATTTTAAAATGATTCTCATTCGCGATATTCAGCACCTTAACGATCTCACGGTAAGGTACAGTTTCATCCGCATAGAGAGCAACATACATCTCAGGTTCTTTATCCGCACAGCTTTGCAGGAATGGAGTCAATTCCTCCAAGCCTAAAGCATGCTCTTTTTCATTACCGAACGCTGCATAATAGTTCAGGTCCTTATCAATGATAACTCTTGTCAACGGTTTAGCCGAAGTTTGCTGTTTGCCTTGTGGCAATAACACTTTAATCGCATTGGGCGACACAACAGTTGAGGTTATCATAAAAAAGATAAGCAACAGGAATATGACGTCCGTCATAGATGCCATACTAAAGTTGGGTGATATTTTTGCTCGACGCTTTAATGCCATAAAATAATTCTTCAATATGCCAATATGTCAATGTGCCAATTGGCTACGCACTCTATTTTATCTCAGCACCTTATTTCTGTGCAGGTTCATTAAGCAGGTCCATAAACTCCATGGTTCTGGACTCCATCTTATTGACCACTCTGTCTACCAGCATCACCAGATAGTTGTAAGCAAACATAGCAATAATACCGACAATCAGACCACCTACGGTAGTAATCATAGCTTCATAAATACCTCCTGAAAGCAGTGTGATATCAATATTACCGCTTCCGGCATTTGCCATTTCATAAAAAGCCCGCACCATACCGGTTACTGTACCCAGGAAACCGAGCATCGGAGCACCACCTGAAATAGTAGCCATCACAGTCAGGCCTTTTTCCAACTTAGCCACCTCAATATTTCCCACATTCTCAATAGCAACCTGTACGTCATTTACCGGACGTCCCAGACGGCTAATCCCTTTTTCGATCATACGGGCGGAAGGGGTATTCATCGTTCGGCAATAATTAATTGCCGACTTAATCTCACCACTATGAATATAGTCTTTGATCTTCTCCATAAACATCGGATCTTCCTTACCGGCTTTTCGGATCACATAGTTACGTTCAAACAGGATGTAGAAACAAACTACAGACAGTACTCCCAAAACAATCATAATCCATCCACCCTTAATAGCCATATCAAGCATATTCATTTCAGCCGGAGCAGATACAGGAGTCAGTACAGGGTTGGCCGATGCAACGGAATCAGCCAGGTTGGTAGCCACTTGGGCTAATAGTAGCATTGCATTCATTAGCGAAGACAGTTTTTATATTCCTGAATGGTACGTTCCAATCCCAGATACAGCGCATCACTTATTAAAGCATGACCGATAGAGACCTCGTCCAGCCAGGGTATGTTTTTATAAAAGTAATTCAGATTCAATAAACTCAAGTCGTGACCGGCGTTCAGACCAATTCCCAACCGGCGGGCCACTTTAGCAGCTTCAACAAAAGGAGCAACAGCCACTGCCGGATCTTTCGGATAAGCAGTAGCATAAGGTTCGGTATATAGCTCTACACGGTCGGCACCTGCTTTTGCCGCATACTCAATCATTTCCGCATCGGCTGCCACAAATACAGATGTACGGATACCTGCCCCGTTAAACTCGTCCAAAACTTCCGTCAGAAAATCAAAATTAGCCTTTGTATCCCATCCTGAATTAGAAGTTATCTGAGAAGGATCGTCCGGCACTAAAGTCACCTGATGAGGTTTCACCTTCAACACCAAATCAATAAACTCCGGAGAAGGATATCCTTCAATATTAAATTCAGTCCGAAGCAACGGACGCAAATCATACACATCCGAACGACGGATATGACGTTCATCCGGACGTGGGTGAACCGTTATGCCGTCAGCACCGAAACTCTCACAATCCAACGCCACCTTAACCACGTTCGGAACATTTCCCCCACGGGCATTCCGAAGGGTAGCCACTTTGTTTATGTTCACACTTAATTTAGTCATAGTTCTATGTCTTAATATAATACGGACCTTTTACCCATATGTTTTGCGCAAAAGTACAAATATTAGCGATAAGATAACAGCAATACCGAAAAAAAATCCCAAATTTGCGACACACTAGAAACTTTTATCAACATGAAATTTGCCATTTTCGGAAATACATACCAAGCCAAGAAGTCTTCACATGCTGCTACTTTGTTCAATTTGCTCGAAAAACATGGAGCAGAAATCTGTGTATGCAGAGAATTTCATCGTTTCCTGAAATCCGACTTAAAACTGAACGTCAAGGCGGATAATTTGTTCGATGAAGACTATTTTGATGCAGACATGGTGATCAGTATCGGCGGAGATGGTACTTTTCTAAAAGCGGCACGACGGGTAGGTAACAAAGGAATCCCTATTTTGGGTATCAATACCGGACGATTAGGATTCTTAGCAGATGTATCCCCGGAAGAAATGGAAGAAACGATTGAAGAAATCTACCAGAACCATTATACAGTTGAAGAACGGAGTGTACTCCAATTGCTTTGTGACGACAAACATTTGCAAGATTCACCTTATGCGCTCAATGAAATAGCCGTATTAAAACGGGACAGTTCATCCATGATCAGTATCCGTACTGCTATTAACGGAGCACACCTCACGACTTACCAGGCTGACGGGCTCATTATCGCCACTCCAACAGGTTCCACTGCATATTCATTAAGCGTAGGTGGTCCTATCATTGTTCCCCATTCCAAAACCATCGCAATTACTCCGGTTGCTCCACACAGTTTAAACGTAAGGCCTATAGTGATCTGTGATGACTGGGAAATCACTTTAGATGTAGAAAGTCGTAGCCACAATTTCCTGGTTGCAATTGACGGCAGTAGCGAAACCTGTAAGGAAACAACCCGCCTCACAATCCGGAGAGCTGACTATAGCATTAAAGTAGTAAAACGCTTTAATCACATCTTTTTCGACACTCTTCGCACTAAAATGATGTGGGGAGCTGACAGCAGAGTATAATATTTCATTTATCACTAATAACAGGGAGGCTTTTCTCATAGCCTCCTTGACTTTCGCCATTAGGGTTCTGTCCCACACAGCTTCTTTTAACCAGAAACATTCCGAATAAAGCTGATAAAATGATTGACAGGGGATGTTGTTTATCCGGAAGAGTAAAGTTCTTTATTTATAAACGAGTGCATCAGTTCGGTTGTTATCCTCCCTCCTTCTTTTCCTACGTCTATAAACAAGTCATCCCCTCGTGTCTTCTGACCCAAGGGGATGAACTCTCTGAAAAAAACGGCGACTACCTACTCTCCCACTGTTACGCAGTACCATCGGCGTGATCAGGCTTAACTTCTCTGTTCGGAATGGGAAGAGGTGGAACCCTGATGCTATAGTCACCTGAATAAGGTAGACATAATGTACAAAAGTAAACTTAGCTGTCTATCAAACCGATAGTAAAGCTAAACGGATATATAAACCATAAAAGACAATAAAAGAAAGTCATCGGGCAATTAGTAACGCTCGGCTGTGATGTTACCACCTGTACACCTGCGTCCTATCAACGTTGTAGTCTACAACGACCCTAAAAGAAATCTAATCTTGTGGCTGGCTTCGTACTTAGATGCTTTCAGCACTTATCCAATCCCGACTTAGATACCCGGCAATGCACCTGGCGGCACAACCGGTAAACCAGAGGTCAGTCCAACACGGTCCTCTCGTACTAGTGTCAGAGCCACGCAAATTTCATGCGCCCACGATAGATAGAGACCGAACTGTCTCACGACGTTCTGAACCCAGCTCGCGTGCCACTTTAATGGGCGAACAGCCCAACCCTTGGGACCTTCTCCAGCCCCAGGATGTGACGAGCCGACATCGAGGTGCCAAACCCCTCCGTCGATATGAGCTCTTGGGAGGGATCAGCCTGTTATCCCCGGAGTACCTTTTATCCTTTGAGCGATGTCCCTTCCATACGGAAACACCGGATCACTATGCTCTAGTTTCCTACCTGATCGACTTGTGAGTCTCCCAGTCAAGCGCCCTTATGCCATTACACTCTGCCGCCGGTTACCAATCGGCGTGAGGGCACCTTTAGAAGCCTCCGTTACACTTTTGGAGGCGACCACCCCAGTCAAACTACCCACCAAACAGTGTCCTCGCAACTGCGAGTTAGAACTCAAATAATCAAAGGGCCGTATTTCAACAGCGACTCCACAAATACTGGCGTACCTGCTTCAAAGTCTCCGGCCTATCCTACACATCAATTACCCAAATTCAATGTTAAGCTATAGTAAAGGTTCACGGGGTCTTTTCGTCCCATCGCGGGTAATCGGCATCTTCACCGATACTACAATTTCACTGAGCTCACGGTTGAGACAGTGTCCAGATCATTACACCATTCGTGCAGGTCGGAACTTACCCGACAAGGAATTTCGCTACCTTAGGACCGTTATAGTTACGGCCGCCGTTTACTGGGGCTTCAATTCAATGCTTCTCTTGCGATGACATCTCCTCTTAACCTTCCAGCACCGGGCAGGTGTCAGGCTGTATACGTGATCTTTCAATTTTGCACAGCCCTGTGTTTTTGTTAAACAGTTGCCTGGACCTATTCTCTGCGCCCTCCCGTCACCGGGTAGGGACCCTTTATCCCGAAGTTACAGGGTCAATTTGCCTAGTTCCTTAACCGTGATTCACTCAAGCGCCTGAGTATATTCAACCCGACTACGTGTGTCCGTTTGCGGTACGGGTACCATTAAGATTAAGTTTAGCGGATTTTCTTGGGAGTATGTTTACACGCACTATTACCGTTTTCCGAGGAAATTGGTATACTATCAGGTTCGACTCTTATCCCGGATTTGCCTGGGACAATCAACATCTACACCCTTTAACGGACTATTCCGTCAGTCCGCGGCGTTGTCACTCCTCCGTCTCCACGTCACTCTTAATGCTAGTACAGGAATATTAACCTGTTCTGCCATCGGCATCACCGTTCGGCTGAGCCTTAGGACCCGACTAACCCTGATCCGATTAGCGTTGATCAGGAAACCTTAGTCTTGCGGCGAGGGGGTTTCTCACCCCCTTTATCGTTACTTATACCTACATTTGCTTTTCCACACGCTCCAGTAAAGCTCACGCTTCGCCTTCAACGCAGAGTGGAATGCTCCCCTACCGATACTTACGTATCCCATAGCTTCGGTAAAACACTTAATGCCCGATTATTATCCACGCCAAACTCCTCGACTAGTGAGCTGTTACGCACTCTTTAAATGAATGGCTGCTTCCAAGCCAACATCCTAGCTGTCTTAGCAATCTGACTTCGTTAGTTCAACTTAGTGTTTATTTGGGGACCTTAGCTGATGGTCTGGATTCTTCTCCTTTAGGACATGGACCTTAGCACCCATGCCCTCACTCCTGAGATCGAACTAATGCGCATTCGGAGTTTATCAAGACTTGATAGGCGGTGAAGCCCTCGCATCTTATCAGTCGCTCTACCTCACATTAGTAATTCTCAAGGCTGCACCTAAATGCATTTCGGGGAGTACGAGCTATCTCCAAGTTTGATTAGCCTTTCACCCCCACCCTCAGGTCATCCGGAAGCTTTTCAACGCTTATCGGTTCGGTCCTCCAGTTAGTGTTACCTAACCTTCAACCTGCCCAAGGGTAGATCACTTGGTTTCGCGTCTACTCCTTCCGACTATCCGCCCTGTTCAGACTCGCTTTCGCTTCGGATCCACATCTCAAGATGCTTAACCTTGCCGGAAAAAGTAACTCGTAGGTTCATTATGCAAAAGGCACGCCGTCACAGCATAAGCTGCTCCGACCGCTTGTAGGCGCATGGTTTCAGGGACTATTTCACTCTTCTATTCGAAGTGCTTTTCACCTTTCCTTCACAGTACTGGTTCGCTATCGGTCTCTCGGGAGTATTTAGCCTTACCGGATGGTCCCGGCTGGTTCACGCAGAATTCCTCGTGCTCCGCGCTACTCAGGATACCACTACGCTTCAGTTACCTTAGAATACCGGGCTATCACCGTCTATGGCGCGACTTTCCAGTCGCTTCTTCTCAATAACTTTCTTGCGAGAGCGTGGTCCTACAACCCCACACATGCCGTAACATGGGTGGTTTGGGCTATTCCCCGTTCGCTCGCCACTACTAGGGGAATCATTATTTATTTTCTTTTCCTGCAGGTACTAAGATGTTTCAGTTCCCTGCGTTAGCCTCCAACTTGGTTGGATGACATTCCTTCAGAATGCCGGGTTGTCCCATTCGGAAATCTTCGGATCAAAGGTTATTTGCACCTACCCGAAGCTTATCGCAGCTTATCACGTCCTTCATCGCCTCCGAGAGCCAAGGCATCCGCCATGCGCCCTTATTTACTTTCTTTTATCGCCAGGGTCATCTCCTTTTCTTAAAAAGGATCTGAACCAAATGGTTCGATATATACTTTTAGCTCTTACTAAATTTACTTTTTTTTGTACATCATGTCAAAGATCGTATGATAACATTCGGCAACTTGTGTTGCCAGAGTATCAATGGTGGAGAATAACGGATTCGAACCGTTGACCCTCTGCGTGCAAGGCAGATGCTCTAGCCAGCTGAGCTAATCCCCCAATCATACAAGATATCAATCTCGTCTTGGTAGTCCCAGGCAGAGTTGAACTGCCGACCTCTACATTATCAGTGTAGCGCTCTAACCAACTGAGCTATAGGACTAGTTCAACCGTGTCCTGTCTTTAGACTCGGCTTCTGTTTTCTCTTGTTTATCTCTATCTATATTGCTATAGACGGTCGATCTATATTCTATAAATAAACAAGTACCAGTAGTACAATTTTAGAACCGATGAACGTCGTTTTCAACATCGCTCCAGAAAGGAGGTGTTCCAGCCGCACCTTCCGGTACGGCTACCTTGTTACGACTTAGCCCCAGTCACCAGTTTTACCCTAGGACGCTCCTTGCGGTTACGTACTTCAGGTACCCCCGGCTCCCATGGCTTGACGGGCGGTGTGTACAAGGCCCGGGAACGTATTCACCGCGCCGTGGCTGATGCGCGATTACTAGCGAATCCAGCTTCACGAAGTCGGGTTGCAGACTTCGATCCGAACTGAGAGAGGCTTTTGGGATTAGCATCCTGTCACCAGGTAGCTGCCTTCTGTACCCCCCATTGTAACACGTGTGTAGCCCCGGACGTAAGGGCCGTGCTGATTTGACGTCATCCCCACCTTCCTCACATCTTACGACGGCAGTCTCTCCAGAGTCCTCAGCATGACCTGTTAGTAACTGAAGATAAGGGTTGCGCTCGTTATGGCACTTAAGCCGACACCTCACGGCACGAGCTGACGACAACCATGCAGCACCTTCACAGCGGTGATTGCTCACTGACATGTTTCCACATCATTCCACTGCAATTTAAGCCCGGGTAAGGTTCCTCGCGTATCATCGAATTAAACCACATGTTCCTCCGCTTGTGCGGGCCCCCGTCAATTCCTTTGAGTTTCACCGTTGCCGGCGTACTCCCCAGGTGGAATACTTAATGCTTTCGCTTGGCCGCTTACTGTATATCGCAAACAGCGAGTATTCATCGTTTACTGTGTGGACTACCAGGGTATCTAATCCTGTTTGATACCCACACTTTCGAGCATCAGTGTCAGTTGCAGTCCAGTGAGCTGCCTTCGCAATCGGAGTTCTTCGTGATATCTAAGCATTTCACCGCTACACCACGAATTCCGCCCACCTCTACTGTACTCAAGACTGACAGTATCAACTGCAATTTTACGGTTGAGCCGCAAACTTTCACAACTGACTTACCAGTCCACCTACGCTCCCTTTAAACCCAATAAATCCGGATAACGCTCGGATCCTCCGTATTACCGCGGCTGCTGGCACGGAGTTAGCCGATCCTTATTCATATTATACATACAAAACAGTATACATACTGCACTTTATTCTAATATAAAAGAAGTTTACAACCCATAGGGCAGTCATCCTTCACGCTACTTGGCTGGTTCAGGCTCGCGCCCATTGACCAATATTCCTCACTGCTGCCTCCCGTAGGAGTTTGGACCGTGTCTCAGTTCCAATGTGGGGGACCTTCCTCTCAGAACCCCTATCCATCGAAGGCTTGGTGAGCCGTTACCTCACCAACAACCTAATGGAACGCATCCCCATCCTTTACCGGAATCCTTTAATAATCAAACCATGCGGAATAATTATCCCATCGGGTATTAATCTTTCTTTCGAAAGGCTATCCCCGAGTAAAGGGCAGGTTGGATACGTGTTACTCACCCGTGCGCCGGTCGCCAGCAAAGAAAGCAAGCTTTCTTCCTGATGCCCCTCGACTTGCATGTGTTAAGCCTGTAGCTAGCGTTCATCCTGAGCCAGGATCAAACTCTTCATTGTAAAAGTATTGTTATATATCCCGTAAGGGATAATATTAGCTCTGTTCAGGATGTCGAAAATTTATTGACGGTCATTTTTTCATATACCTATATAATAAGTATTGACGGTTCTAAATTTTACTTGTACTACTTGTATTGTTTATCAATTTTTCAAAGAACTCTTCTTTTCGATTGCGCTTCGTTTCAAAAGCGGGTGCAAAGGTAAAAGGTTTATTTTAAAACACCAAATGTTTCTGGAAGTTTTTTTTAAAATGTTCTCCCGTTCTCTGGCTCTCTTAGCGAAAGGGAAAGGCACCGGAATAAACGCCTTTTATCGCGAATCGGACTGCAAAGATAACGAATTTTAATATTAAACTCCAAAGAAAAAGGAGATTATTTTTGTTGTTCGTTAAGGCAATCAATACGCACTTGCAACATGTCAATTTCAATCGGCTCTCCCTCTCTTGGAAAGCGGGTGCAAAAGTACGCGATTTACCAATACAAGGCAAATATATAAGGAAGTTTTTTTCATAAAAATATAAATTTAGATGTAAAGGGCTGAAGGAGAGACCAGTTTTAAAGCATACTTTTAAAAGAGGGGGGAAGGGGAAGGTGAAGGGAACACATTATTATAATATATAGAAGGGGAATACTTGGAAAACAAGGAGGGGGGGATTCATTGGGGAGGGAGGGGAATCTCTGTGTTGGGAACGAACCGCCAGGCGGTTTCAAATTTCTCCGGGGGGGGATATGGGAAAGGGATTCTCAGGGGGCACCCGGATAAATGTGTAGCTGGGTCAGCAGTTAAATATCATTGATAATCAGAAGAGTATATTTACCTGAATTTTATTCTTGATGTAAAGCCATTTACCCGGGCATGTAAAAGCATTTACCTCAGCATGTAAAGCCATTTACCTCGGCATGTAAAAGCGTTTACCCCGGTTGGTAAATGGAACCCGCATTCAAGGTTACGGGGGTACGCGCGTAAAGGCAGCGTCAAGGCAACGTATGCTTCGGACAGATCATGCTTGAGGGAAAGCGCCGGCGGAAGGAAAAGCGGGAGGACAAGGTAAAGGACAGACACCGTCTATTCAGGAAGGCGGGAGAAAGGGAATAGCGGACAGGGAATGGGTCGGACGGGGGCAAAGAATATCCCAAGCGGCAAATAACAAAGGACTTCCGGAAAAAAGCAAAGCATTTTCAAACAAACAAGCGGGGATATGAAAATGCTTTTTAAAGGGAAAGCAGACAAGAAACGAAGAATATACTTCTGAATACGAGGGAATTAGGAAAGATTTTCAAGCGATGGCAAAGGGTGGAAGATGGAAGATGAAGGTGGAAGATAAACGGGCTGAAAACGCGATCTTCCACCGTATCAACTAAATGATAATCAGATAAAAAGATTGAAAAAGGTGGAAGATGGAAGATAGAAATGCATTTTGCGAATGAGAGGACGGAAAAGGCACTGTCCACAGGGCGGACGCTCAATAAGTATAACATCTTATTAGGGTTGTATTATTTCCTAAATATGTAGTCCCTTCCCTGTATTTTTCAATATTTCCTGCTCCTTTTGTCTGTGTGTAATATAATTCATTACATTTGTTTTTTACTATATTAAATCCATATCGCAATATGACCATTCAAGCATTTTCAGCTATTATTCCTGATGTAAGAGATGATAAGAATAAAATATATCAGTCTAACGAAATAGTGTTCATCGCCCTAGTCGCTGTTATCTGCGGTGCTGATACGTGGAACGAAATAGAAACATTCGGAAAAACACATGAATCATATTTCAAGGCTCGTCTTCCGGGCTTGGTTTCTATTCCTTCTCATGATACCTTGAGCCGTTTCTTCTCCATATTGGATATCGATTGGTTTGAAGAATGTTTCAGGTTGTGGGTTGATGACATCTGCCGTAGAATCCCCGGAGTGGTAGCTATTGATGGAAAAGCCATTTGTGATAATCCCGATAAAAGTAGTAACTCAAAAAATGGAGTGAGAAGTAAACTCTACATGGTCAGTGCCTGGTCTGTATCTAACGGTATTTGCCTTGGGCAAAGAAAAGTAGAAGAAAAATCGAATGAAATAAAAGCTATCCCCGAGCTGATAAAGACACTGGATCTTGAGAATTGTATCATAACCATTGATGCTATCGGCTGTCAGAAATCAATCACTAAACTAATAATAGAGAACAAGGCTGACTATATTTTATGTGCCAAAGATAATCACGAAGCACTCAGGGATATAATAGAGTTTAATCTTAGTGAGGAATCGAGATACTATTTATGTCACGCAAAAAGGTACTTTGAGGAAAACAAAGGGCATGGAAGAAGTGAATACAGAGAATGTGTATGCATAAGCGCTAAAAATCTTCAGTATTTTCTCAAAGGCTGGACGGGAATCAAGACATTGGCAATGATAAATTCTATTAGAAAAATGGGGGATAAAGAGGCTGTCATGGAAACAAGGTATTATATATCATCATTGGAACCTGACCCGATTATCATACTCAAATCGATTAGATCACACTGGGAGGTTGAAAATAACCTACATTGGGTACTTGATATAGGATTCAGAGAAGATGATGACAGGAAAACAGGAAATGCAGCTATCAACTTTTCTGCCATATCAAAGTTAGCACTCATGCTATTGAAACAGAGTGACATCAAACTGGGAATGGCAGGAAAGAGGAAAGCATGTGGATGGGATGAGAAAATAAGAGATAAAGTCATTGGTATTGAAAAAATATAGAAAATGATAAGATGTTATATTTATTGAGCGTCCGCCCTGCACTGTCCACGATTTTACCCCTATTCAACCGTATTCCAATAAAAAAGAGCATTTTCCGAAAAAACATATTAAAGAAAGATGCTTCACAATAAGCAAAATAAAAATTAAAACTACTCTCCTACATTGCAAACTATTTAGTTATATTTGCAATCTAAACATATCTTATACTATAGATAAAAGAAATAAGTCCGCTAAAAAGAATGCAGCCTAATCATCTACTGGAAACACAGAAAAGCTTTTCAGACATATATTCTATATATTATGTAAGAATGCTCCGCTTCTCACAAACCTATGTCATTGCAGAAGAGGATGCAGAAAACATAGTGCAGGATACCTTTCTTTATCTGTGGGAACATCTGGACCTACTGAAAGACATAGAACATCTGGATGCCTTTCTTTTCACACTGATCAAAAACAGATGTTTAAACTTTCTGAAACACCAGTCGTATATTCAGGCTAAAACCTGTTCACTGAAAGCAGACGAAGAGTTGGAATATCAACTGAACCTATATGCTTTGGAACAGTTCGACGAAGCTGTCTCCTCCATTCCGGAAGTAGAAAATCTATTAAGCCAGACAATGCAAAAGTTACCTGAACGTTGCAGAGAAATTTTTCTCCTCAGCCGGATAGAAGGATTAAAATATAAAGAGATAGCCGAGCGTCTGAACATATCCGTCAATACTGTTGAAAATCAAATATCTATCGCATTGCGTAAACTCAGATCAGAACTTAAAGACTATCTTCCCTTACTTGTTTTTATTATTTAGAAGATTTTTTTATATTTCCTTTGGTGGTAAATGCATCCCCGATTGTCTTTACTGTAAAACCACTCAAGGAACCATGAATGATGAACTAAAAAAATACTTCACAGGTGCCATGTCAGCCACCGAAAAAGCGGAATTTTTGAATAGACTCCGGAATAATCCGGAAGCTAAAAAAGAATTTGCACGCATGAAAGCTGTATGGGCCATCTCCGGACTCACATCACAGGAAGGAGACCGGGAAAAGACCGCAACAGGTATAGCTGAATTCGACAAACGACTGAAACGACGTTCTATACGCCGCTTCCGTATCGGGCTTCTAAAGTATGCAGCCGCAATCTGTCTGCTGGTCACCACTACCTGGTTTATTAGCAACAGATATGCACAGATCGGACAAAAAGACTTATATACAGAAATCAATGTCCCTAAAGGGCAGCGAGTCAACATGACTCTTCCGGACGGTACTTCCGTATGGCTAAGCCCTCAGAGTAAAATCAAAATCCCCAATGCATTCAACCGGAAGAGCCGTACGGTAGAGCTAAATGGCGAAGGGTATTTTGAGGTGACCAAAAATGCCAAAAAACCTTTTATCGTAAAAACGCAACGGTTCAACATACAAGTATTGGGTACCCGATTCAACGTATTCGCTTATGCCGGAAAAGAGAATAAGTTTGAGACCTGCCTCGTAGAAGGCCGTGTGTTGGTCTATAACAAAAACAACAGGAACGAGAAGGTATACCTCAATCCTCACGAGAAAGTATCGTTGGTAAACAACCGCATGATAGTGTCGACCTCTAACTTCGATAATGAAGAATACCTGAAAAGCGGCATCTTTAGTTTCCGTTCAAAACCCTTCGGAGAGATTCTGAATTACCTGACCCTGTGGTACAACGTACAGTTCAAATTCACCGGAGATGTGAAGCTGGATGAACGAATCTCCGGCAAAATCCGGCAAAGCGAGGATGTGGACAATATCCTGATAGCCCTGCAAGGAGTATACCACTTCAAATTCAAAAAAACAGATGACGAGCATTATGAGATTTATTAAATACCAATGTCTAACCTTTAAAAACAAATCAGCACTATGACTTAAATATTTTTCACCCCAACAATGGATAGTGTGACAAAAAAGGGTGAGCGCTACCAACACTCACCCCCGAAAGAGTCAATACTATCTTTTATCCATCTCGAAATAGACCTATAGTATTAATCTTTAAACGTACGACAAAGTTATGAAAAAAAACTTGTTGCAGAAATGGTATGTCCATCAACAACTTGAATTAACACATATTATACGAATTATGAAACTGTCCGTGTTCTTTATATTCGTTTTTCTCTTTCAGCTCCAGGCTGGTAACGTAAAATCGCAGGAGGCTCGTGTAACTCTCTCCAAGAGTAGTCTGACTTTCGGTGAGTTAATGCGTGAAATCGAGAAACAGACTAATTATCTGTTCATGTATCGTGATGCCGAAATTGACCTTTCACAGGAAGTCGAGGTAAAAAACACCCATGCCACTGTAACGGAAATCCTGAAAACGGCACTCAGAAACAAAAAACTGACGTATAAGTTCTCCAATAACTACATTTCTCTGTATGTAGACAAAGAAAAAGCGTCCGAAACGACAATCACCCAGCAAGAGCGCAGAATCAAAATCAAAGGTGTGGTGATCGATCAGATCGGTGACCCGATTATCGGAGCCAACATTTCGCTGAAAGGGCAACCGGGAACAGGAGATATTACAAACATTGAAGGAAACTTCACGCTGGAAGTGCCAGAGAAATCAGTATTAGTGATTTCATACATCGGCTACCTGACTCAGGAAATACCGGTGAATGGCAAATCGTCTTTCAATATCCAAATGAAAGAAGACACTAAAACCCTGGACGAAGTAGTGGTAGTAGGCTATGGCTCACAGAAAAAACAGACTGTGACTGCTTCAGCCTCTACGCTAAAGGTATCTTCGCTCAAGAATGTACCTACTGCCAATCTGGCCTCCTCACTCGGAGGACGTGTCAGCGGGGTGTTGATCCAGCAAACCGGCGGTGAAGCCGGATACGATGACCCGACCATCATTATCCGTGGTTCCAGCTCACCTACCTCCTCTTCTCCCTTGATTGTAGTGGATGGTATCATCGGACGCAGTATGGCTCAACTCGACCCCAGTGAAATTGAGAGCATGACGGTATTAAAGGACGCCTCTGCCGTAGCCCCTTACGGTGCACGCGGAGCAAACGGTGTAATCCTTATCACTACAAAGCGTGGTAAAAGTGGCAAAGCACAAGTAGACTATAACTTCAAAGTAGGTTTTGGTACCCCCACCCGTATGCCTGAGATTGCCAGTTCTTATGATCATGCACGCTTCATGAATGAGGCTTGGCGCAACAAAGAAATGGATTTGGGCGAAGACCCGGGTATGTATGGCATTTATAATGAAGAGGAGTTACAGAAGTTCAGAGATGGTTCCGACCCCTACGGTTATCCTAACACGGACTGGAACAAAGAGGTATTGCTCCCTCGCGCCTGGCAACAGATGCACAGCCTGACGGCAAGCGGCGGTTCTGATAAGGTGAAATATTTTGCAGGATTCGGCTATGTGAAACAGGATGCCCTCTATGGTGACACACGTACCAATGAATCGACCTCCGGTTTCAACCGATATAACGCACGTGTGAATATAGACGCCAACATTGTGGACAAATACCTGAATCTATCGGCAGATATGGCCTATCGCCAGGAAGACAGAAACAGTATTGCCGGCAGTACTTCCGATGTATTCAATAATATGCACCGTAACCCGCAGACAGATCCGGGACGCTTTCCGGACGGCAACTTAGGTAAAGTGTCACTGGGTGTCAACCCTATCGGTCTGGCTACCGAAGGAGGTTGGGTCAAAGATCGTAAAAGTGTATTAAACACACGCTTCATGTTGGATTTCAATGTCCCGGGACTCGAAGGCCTGAATCTGAAGGGTATTTTCTCCTACGACAAAATATTCAACAGCATCAAGAGATGGACCACTCCGGTAGACTTCTATGTGTGGAACAAAATTACAGGAGAATATGACGGACACTCACCGAACCGCGAAGGTGCGGAACTGAAACAAACGTACTCTACAAGTCAGGCCATAACGTTTGAGTTCCAGGCAGCCTATAATAAAACCATTGCGCAGGATCATCAATTGGGAGCATTATTTGTATTCTCACGTTCGGAAGGAGCCGACGAAAACTTCTGGGCCTCACGTACCAAATATCGTATTTATTCCATCCAGCAACTGTTTGCCGGACCAGACAAAGACAAGGATAATAGCGGCAGTGCTTCCGAAACCGGTAAGATCGGTTCGGTATTCCGTCTGACCTACAACTATAAAGAGAAATACATGCTGGAAGCGAACGGACGCCTCGATGGTTCGGAAAAATTCCCGAAAAACAAACGTTATGGCTTCTTCCCTTCTGTATCGGCTGCCTGGCGTATATCGGCAGAACCTTTTATGGAACCCTTCTCGAAAGTGCTTAGCAATCTGAAACTAAGAACTTCATGGGGACGTGCCGGCACAGACAACATCGGACAGTTCCAATATATGTCTGCTTATGGTACAGGCGGCGATGCCGTATTCGGCGGTCAGAATCCGGAAATCGCTCCGGGATATACTGAGACCCGTTTCCCGAATCCTAACATTACATGGGAAACTTCTGAAATGTTCAATATCGGTATAGATGCCTCGTTCTTCAACGGAAAACTCAATCTGGAAGCGGATTGGTTCTATAAAAAGACAAACGACATCCTGCGTGAACGTACAGATATGCCGGCTATCCTGGGATATAAATTACCGGCTGCCAATGTAGGTAAAGTAGACAACAGAGGTATCGACCTGAACATTACGCATCGCAATCATCTGCGCGATTTCAATTATTCCGTTGCAGGTAACCTGACCTGGGCCAGAAACAAAGTGATTGACCTGCTGGAACCTGCCGGAGAGAAAAACAACCCGAGACAGCGCAGTACCGGACACTCCATGAGTCAGTACTTCGGTTACGAAGCACTGGGACTGTTCCAATCTGACGAGGAAGCCAATAACTGGCCTCAACCGCAATTCGGCAAAGCCAAGGCAGGCGACATTAAATACAAAGACCAAAACGGAGATGGCATCATCGACGCAGAAGATAAAATAGCTATCGGACGCAGCAATTATCCGGAATTGGTATACGGACTAAACCTGAATGCCGAATGGAAAGGTTTTGATGTAACCTTCTTCTTCCAGGGGGCAGCGTTGGCAGACTTTTACTACAATGGTTACCTGGCCTTCCCATACATAGAGGGACGCGGAGGAGCTTTGCTTGAACATCACATCGGTAACACCTGGACACCAGAGAATCCGAAAGCGGAATTTCCACGCCTGTATTACGGAGGCAACGCCAATAACCAGTTGTTTTCTTCCTTCTGGATGCGTAATGGTTCATACCTCCGCCTGAAGAATGTAGAAATAGGTTACGACTTCAAGAAACTGCTACTGTCCAAGGTATCCGAAATTCAAGGATTGCGTCTTTACTTCAGCGGTTCTAACCTGCTGACCTGGTCGCAAATAAAATATTTCGACCCTGAGTTGCGCTCTACTGACGGAAGTGCTTATCCTCAAATGAAAACCTTTGTGTTTGGTGCTAACATTACATTCTAAACTTAAAAATTGAAACGTGATTATGAAAAAGATAAATACAGCCCTGTTCTGCATATTTGTATTGCTCTTCTGTTCGTGCGATGTATTGAACAAAGCTCCACTGGACGAAATCGCCGACGATTCTTTCTGGTCGGACGAAACACTGGTGAAATATTACGTAAACGATCTATATAGTGAAATTTCCGTAGACGGACTGCAATTACAGGAAAACCGAAGTGACAATTCTGTCTCAGCACAACGGGATAAATATCGTGCAAGCTGGTTCAAATTCAACTATGATATGGTCAGCGCTTCCGACCCTCAGGATGACGATGTATGGGAAGATTATTACGTAAAGGTACGTAAATGCAACCGTTTTTTCGAACGAATCGGTACGTCTACCATCGAAGAAAGCGAGAAGTCAAGACTTACGGGAGAAGTTCACTTCTTGCGTGCCATGTTCTATTTCGAAATGGTAAAGCGATATGGCGGTGTCATTCTACTGGATAAAGTACTCACCATGGAGGATAACTGGGAAATTCCCCGTTCGTCCGAGAAAGAATGTTATGACTTCATTCTGGACGACCTCAAAAAGGCAACCGAAATGTTGCCGGCGTCTTATGGTTCAAGAGAAAAGGGACGTGCCACCAAAGGTGCTGCTTATGCACTGAAATCAAGAGTGGAACTGTATGACAAACGCTACGAAGACGTGATCAAGAGTTGTGCCGAAGTATACAAACTGGGATATGAACTGGTAGATGGCACTACTCCGGAAAAATACCGCTCTATCTGGTGGACTACCAACAAAGATAACAAAGAAATCATCTTCGACATCCAATACAAAAGCCCGGATGTCTACAACAACATGATGGTGTGCAACATGGTGACGTATATCAACGATAAATATGGTGATCGCGGATGGGGTGGCCTCGGCCCGACCCAAGAACTGGTTGACGCATTTGAAATGGCAGATGGCTCACCTGCCACGCAATACTCACAGGCTCCCGCCGATCAGGTATTCGATATCAATACTTGTGGCATCTATGAAGGACGTGAACCAAGATTCTATGCCAACATCGTTTTCCATGGTTCCCAGATTTTCTTCAATGCAGATAAAGGTGCTGTAACTGTAGACCGCTATCTGATGGATACTCCTGATAAAGGCGATGGTTCACTTACCGGATACAATGTTTGGAAATGGATCGATTATGATAACTATAACTATCCGTACGCAGGCGCCAGCAGTCCGGACTTCAGTACCAACTGGATCATCCTCCGTTACGCAGAGATTTATCTGAATGATGCAGAAGCGCGCCTTGAAACCGGTGATGTAGAAGGTGCACGGAAAGCCGTCAATGTGATTCGTCAACGAGTAGGCTTACCTGCGCTTACCGAATCCGATCCGGCAAAATTGCGTGAACTGATTCGGAAAGAGCGCCGCATCGAGTTTGCTTTCGAGGAACAACGTTTCTACGACGTACGCCGCTGGAAAGTCGGTCCCGAAACCCAAACGACCCTGCATGGAGTGCGCTTTGTCTCACCGACGGAATTTAAGATAACCAAAACAGACATCCGTACCTGGAATGACCGTTTGTACCTGACACCGATTCCTCACGACGAGATTGTCCGCTCCAGCGTACTGACACAAAACCCGGGATATTAACGATTGATTTCATCACATTTTAAATATAGCATGATTATGAATAAAATAATTTCTATACTGATTTGCTGCTTTGTTGCCGGCTGCCTTTTTGTCTCGTGTGAACAACCCGACATACCGGACGTACCGAATTATGACAAAACGGAAATATTGACTTTTAAAGTGTATAACCAGGATAAAGAAGAGATCGGTACCCCTGTTATTCTTTCGGATGAAGGTATCGTCTCCATTACCGTAGAAAACGGCACTGACCTGTCCAACGTCTTTGCCACCTGCACACTCTCTTCCGGAGCCACCCTGTCTCCTTCACTCGGAGGCTATCAGGACTGGAGTGGACTGAGCAAAGAGTTTACTGTAATTTCGGCCAGTGGTAAACGTTCAAAACCATGGACCGTGACTTTCAAAACCAAATAAATTCATAATGAAATATGTAATAATATTCATCCTCTGCATCTGCTGCTCCCTGCAGATGCAGGGTAAACTTCCTGCCTCAAAAGGCGGGAAGTCTAATCTCGCCCTCTGCCTCGACGGGAAAGACAATAACGTACGGACAGGTATGGGAATTCTGGAACCTTCGTGGACCTTGGAGTCCTGGATTAAAGGTAACGACTGTAAATGGGACAGTCTTGAAGTTATCATCGGAGGAGGTGAATACAGTGAATTGAACTGGGTGGACTATCTGCCTTTGGTCGTAAAAGAAGGCAAACTTCACTCTACCCGTGCCAATCTTTCGGCACCGGAAGCATTGGATGACCAATGGCACCATGTGGCACTGGCTTGTGACGGAAAGCAGACCATACTTTATCTTGATGGAAAACAAGTGGCCAAAGCCGATACGGCAATTTCCATCCTTCCCGGTGCTATCGGAGTTCACGATGTATATTATACTTTCGGCGGATTGATTGATGAAGTACGCATTTGGCGCAAAGCTTTACCGGAACAAACGATCCGTCAATGGATGAATCGCCCCGTAGAAGCCAGTCATCCCGCTTTTAAATCCTTGTGGGGATATTATAACTTCGACGACCTGAAAGAAGAAACATCCATCAATTGGGTAGGCAAAGGACATCAGGCTTACCATATCCGCAATGGGCGCAACAAATACAATGGAAAAGCTCCGCTGGCTTATGCAGTCTCTAACGATAATACCGCATTTAAAGAGTATGACGGAAAACAACAGTTATTCAATGCAGTAGTCATCCAAAGTGAATGGGATGTTGATCAAGGAAGCAAAGACGACCAGGCACTAAAACTGAGAATAGCCGTACAAGGTTCCCGGAAACCGCTGAAACTGACAGAGCTGAAACTCGATTTCACCGGCACGACCACTCTTGCAGATATTGAGCAAATCCATATTTATTCTACCGGAAGTGAGGCACGATCCGTGCAACGCAAAGAACTGTTTGGCAACGGGCATACCCCCGAACAGTCAATGACTCTCTGCCCGGAGCAGGGAGAAGAGATCCTGTTACAACCGGGGATCAACTATTTCCTTCTTACATTCGACGTCAGAAAAGAGGCAACTCCCGGACATACATTATATGCCTCCGTACCTTCTTTCCGCCTAAACGGAAAACAGTATATTCCCGAAACAGCTACCGAAGAGGTCCGTAAACAAGTGACTTGCAACAACCAAACACATTCCAATATAGTAAAAGTGCTTCAATGGAACATCTGGCATGGAGGTATTCATCTGGGTAACGAGGGGCAGCAGCGAGTATTCGACCTGATCCGAAGCACCCATGCAGACGTGGTCATGATGCAAGAAGCATATGGCATCCAACAAATGCTGGCAGATTCATTAGGGTATCATCTCAAAACCCATTCTCTTAAAGACAACCTGGCCATGTACAGCCGCTTTCCGTTGGAACCCATAGCATGGCGGGAACCCTTCAAATCGAACCCAGCCAAAATAACCTTACCAAACGGTAAGCGAATAATGCTTGTAGACTGTTGGCTTCGTTATGCCTACCGCCCGGAATATACAAGTGGTTACGCTGAGAAAGGACTGGATCCTTCTGTCTGGGTCGCTGAAGATTCCATATTGGCACTGCCCGATATCCGCAATATCTATACAAAGGATATTGTACCGAACCAGGAAACAGACATGCCGGTCATTATCACCGGTGACTTCAACTCATGTAGCCATCTTGACTGGACAGAACGAGCCAAACCATTGCATCACGGATACGGTCCGGTGGCTTTCCCCGCTTCCCGCTATATGTTGGAAAATGGTTTCAAAGATAGTTTCCGTGAGAAGAATCCTGACGAAGTTGCATATCAGGGAGGCACTGTTGCCGCCATCTACGGGCAAATGCAAATGTCCCGTATCGATTTCATCTATTATAAAGGAGGGCTGAAAGTATTATCATCCAAAATAGTACGTACGGCTCCCGAGATAGATTATGTGTGGGCATCAGACCATGCAGCGGTACTTACCGTCTTTGAGGTTGAATAAAATGATAGGCACGGATCGTGCAGATTCCACAGAATCAAGAGTATCTGTTTATCTGTCACATCCGTGCCTAAAATAAATCAATGCTGTAGAGCAGGCTACAATATAATGCGTTTATAGGGTTCCTTCTGATAATCTTTAATCTTTACTTTCCGCCAATCCCAGCTGCTTCCATTGCTTGGTGAAATAACTCCGGCATCCGGATATTTATTATAAAGATCGATTGTTTTTACTTTCTTTGGCAACTTCGGGAAAACGAGTGTCAACAACACAGAACGTCCTTCACAGCCTTCTACCCACAGTAATTTATTCATTTCAATGCCATGCGCCTCTTCCAGAATCGGATATTCATCACCTGTTCTGGAATCAACAAGACACAATCCCTTACCTATGACCAACCAATGACGGTCAAAATGAATAGGTATATTCAAGACAACCAACGTCTTCTCCGGTAAAGTTTCAATTTTCTGAATTCGAGACCTTCCGTTACCCCGGCGTGAAGAAACGGCTAATTGACTTGCATTAAGAGTTACTTCTTCCAATTTATCGGAACGCAGTGGACGCCCCTCTCTATCATACTCAGCTATTCGGGCGGCAGTCGGAAGGAAATCGTCAACTTTCAGATTCTCCAACCTCCATGAACTGCCATTGGGAGGTGTCAATCCCCTTTCTTCCGGGAAACAATCGCGGATACTAATCTTTTTTACCTTTCGGTCAAGAGGAGGAAAGACCAGTGTAAATTCCAGCATTTGCTTTTCTTGTCCCACAACCCAATAAGTCTGATTTAGTTCAATTCCGCGGGTAAGTGAACGAATCTTATAAACATCTTTCGTATCTTCGTCTACTATGGACAATCCCTTTTCGAACTGTAACCAGTGCCGGTCATAATATATCGGTATAGCCAAAGTAACGCGTGTATCTTCTTTCGTCCGTTCAATAAAGCGTACATATATACTTCGTTTATACGGTGCACGCGACAATACAACCTGATCTGCAGGTAAATCGACGCCAACAGTATAATCAGCCTCTTTTCCGTGCAGAGAAGTCTGATTCGGTTTCTCTTCCGAGAGCGTATCCAGCACTTTCGATACAGGAGTTGTAACCTTAGCAAGTAGTTGACTGGATCCGGATTTAACTAAATGCGCCTCTCCCGACTGTATGTAATGAACTATCTTTGGGGAGTCCAAAAGCAGAAAACACTTTTCATCACCTACGCTATCCATCTTTTTTTCGTTAGATACGACTTCGGGAGTTTCTGCTTTCATCGAAACAGATACCATCGGCAATACAGGTTCAATCAGAACCGGCTTTTCCGTAAAAGAAAATAAAGCCAATACACCCGCACACAAAGGAAGCAACGCTATTTTGCGCACTCCGGCGAAACGTTCTTTATATTGATGTTTCATCATGATAAATCGTTTTTTAATTAATGAATTATGAAAACCATTTGCAACCTTCGGGCTGTATCCCATCAACTCTTCGAATAAGATGCTTTGATATTCAAATAATTCAATCTCACCGGAAAGCAAACAACGGTCCACTTGAAATTCATGGAGAGCCCGCAGTTCACGCTTTACCAGCCAGACAAACGGATTAAACCAACATAAGATGGATAAACCTTCAATAAATAAAGTGTCCCGATAATGATGATTACGAATATGTGCCTTTTCATGGAGCAGAACTATACGCAACACTTCTCCTTCTAACTTCCGATTGATAAAGATCATCCGGTAAAACGAGAATGGTGAAACGACTTCATTGTTACGCACGATACAAATCCCATCAGCCTCCATCGTACAACTTCCCCAACGCTTCAAACGCCAGATACGTGCCATTTCGACCAATAAATGCATCAAAAGGACAAATACTCCCAATCCATATACGATCCAGACTATTTGCCAGTAATCCCACGAAGCATAAAAAGGTTCTTCCGCTATTTCTTCTTCCACTCGGGGTACAATTGCTTCACTAACCTCCGCCTGCACTGCTGCGAGCGTATCCGGTTGTATCCCATCATTTTCTACTTGTACCAATGAAGTCTTATCCATTTGTGTTTCTTGCTTTACAACCACCCGTTCCATCTTTATCGGCCGCACCACCTCCACCGGATAAACCGGGATGCGTACCACCGATACAGCTCCGGCCAGCAGTACCGAAAAAAGCAAATAATTCCGGCACTGGTTAAACGGGGCTTTCCGATCGAACAACAAGTAATAGCACAGCCATAACACAAATGAAGCTCCTATGAAACGAAGAATAGCCCATTCGCTACAATCAATATCGATCATACCTTATTCCTTTTTGTTTTCCTTCAACATTTCAATCAGTTCGTCGATCTCCTGTACCGACATCTTTTCTTTTTTGGTAAAGAACGAAACCATCGCCTTCACCGAACCACTGAAAAAGTTATCTACGACCCGGTTCATAAAACGATTCGTATAGCTCTCTTTTGAAACCAACGGATAATACTGATAATTCTTTCCGAAACTACGATAAGCTACAAAGCCTTTGTTTTGCAATACACGCAGTACGGTAGACACTGTATTATACGCCGGACGCGGCTCTTCCAGATCCTGTAAGATTTCATTCACAAAAGCATTTTCTTTCCGCCAAAGCACCTGCATGATCTGGAGTTCTGCTTTTGTCAATTCTTTCTGTTCACTCATACCAAGTAATTTTAGATTATACTTCTATTCATCAAGTATTTGGGATACAACCTGAATGGAATGGCACAAATATATAACTATAAATATAGACACAAAACTATATTTATAGTATTTCACATTAAAAAGCAAGTATTTAACAATAAATAGATCATTTTATCCACATAATAAGAAAAGGCCACCTTTAAACAAAGGTGACCTCTCCATTTTAATCGAGCATAAAACGCAATTACCCCATCATTTCTTCGGCAGCTCCTTCAACAAGCAATCTACCGCAGCTTTCAATTGTGCATCTTCTCCCTTCAACGAAGCAGAAGGTTCATTATAAATCAGCACATCCGGTTCGAGTGTCTGATTTTCCAGATAGTTACCCTGCATGTCCATGCAGCCTACCTGCGGAATACCAAATACAAGACTCGGATCAATCTGGCGTTCCCACCATACAGCTGTCATAGTTCCGGCTACAGGAGTACCTACCAGTTTACCGATACCTAATGTCTTATATACATAAGGAGTACCATGCGCATTACTGTAATTGTCTTCACAAACAAGCATACATGAGGGCTTCAGCCACTTATTGAACGGATCGCTACCTATATATTGTCCGCGAGGAACAAAACGCTGATATTCTTTGCCACTAAGGAGAGTCACCACATCGTCGTGCAACCAACCACCACCATTGTGGCGAACGTCTACAACTACGGCTTCTTTGTTACGGTAACGCCCCAACAGTTCGGAGTACATCTTACGGAAACTCTGACTATCCATGCCCTTGATATGTACATATCCCAAACGCCCGCCTGATAACTCTTCTACTTTCTTGCGATTGCGCTCTACCCATCGTTTATATAGCAATTCGCGCTGCGCACCGTAACTAATCGCCTTCACTGTCTCTTCAAAATGCTTTTTTGTAGCAGGATCGTAAACAGAAAGCAGCACTTTACGTCCTACTTTTCCTTCAAATAACGGGAAATAATCTTCTCCTTTTTTGATTGGAGTACCATCTACTTTTTCAATGATACAACCCGGCTTTACATCTGTTTTCTTCAAAGTGAAAGGACTCTGCTCTATGATTTCCTTTATTTTCAACCCGTCACCGGTATAAGTATCGTCATAAAATACTCCCAATGAAGCTGTAGGTAACGCCCCTCCTACACCAGAGTACCGAGCTCCGGTATGTGAAGCATTCAACTCTCCGAGCATCTCGCTCAGCAGTTCGGCAAAGTCATAATTATTGTTGATATGTGGCAGGAACTTTTCATAAGTCTTCTTATACAAAGGCCAGTCTACTCCCTGCAAATCCTTCACATAGAACTTATCGTCTACCTGCTGCCAAACATGATCAAAAATGTAAGCACGTTCACCACCCGGCTGATAGTCGAAGAAAGATTCAAATGCGATAGGCGTTGTCTTGCTACCGGCTATTTCAATTTTCTTCATACCTCCACCGGTACACATAAAGATATTCTCACCTTTCTTATCGGGCAACAGCGAACCGCCTCCGACACCTTTCAACAGAATCTTTGTTGAATTCTCTTTCAAATCGTGTTCCCACAAATCATAACCGCTTTCAAACGCTGCCAGATAATAGAGCTTATCACCTTTCGGAGTCAAAACAGCATCACCCATGAAAGAAGAGTTGACAGTCAGACGCACAATACGATCGAATCGATTATCAAGATCGAATTTCAGTGGCTTCACTTCCTCCTTCTTTTCTTCCTCTCCATCCTTCTTACCTTTGGCGTCTTTTTTCTTATCACCTTTTTTATCTTCTTTCTTTTTCTTCTCAGCTTTTTCTTTCTCAGCCTTTTCCGCTTTCTCGGCTTCTTCAAGCAAAGCAAGGTCTTCCTTATTCATGCGGAAACGATCGTAAGCATCTACATCAAAAAACATGATGTAAGCGTCATATTGAGCACCCCAGCTGCCATGACTACGGTATCCGGCACGGTCACTGAACCAGACCATTGCTTTGCCACCCAGAACCCATTTCGCATTTCCGTCTGAGTAACCGCTTTCGGTCAGATTATGCATTTCTCCCTTACCGTCGGCGTTCAGCAGCACAATATCTTTATTGTTCCAGCCACCGATACCAATAAATTCGGAAAGAATCCATTTACTATCCGGACTCCACTCAAACCACTGGTCACCATCACTGTACGAATACTGATACTGGGCATCCATTACCGTACGTACCTTCTTAGTTTTGAGATTGATGACGCGAATTGCCGTACGGTTTTCAAGGAAAGCAACTTCTTTTCCGTCCGGGCTATACTTCGGATTGAACGAAGCTATATCCGAATTGGTCAGACGTTCTTCTTTTAACTCTGTAGCATACGTGAACTGTTTCTCATCTTTCCGCACGATACTTGAAGTATAGAGCTGCCAGAGTCCGCCACGTTCCGAAGCATACACCAAGCTACGCCCGTCGGGTGCAAAATCGATTCCACGTTCCTGGCAAGGAGTATTCGTTATCTGTTTTGTCGTTTTATATTCTACCGAAGTCACATACACATCTCCTCTCAAAATGAAAGCAACCTCTTTACCATCAGGAGATACAGCCATTTCAGTAGCCCCACTGGTCTTTATCTGGCGAATCAAATCTTTATCATTTCTGTCTGACAGAATTTTCACAGATACTTTCTGCGACTTACCACCGGGAGTCAACGTATAAATCTCACCATCAAAACCATAACAAAGATTACCATTGGAAGCCATACTGAGGAAACGTACCGGATGCTGCGTGTGATGCGTCACCTGCTTGGATGCATTCGATCCCGGAATACGCTGGTAGATATTGAACGAACCATTCTCTTCACTCAAATAGTAGAACGACTTTCCGTCCGGTGCCCATACCGGTTCACGGTCTTCACCGATGAAAGTGGTTTGTTTTTCATAGCGTGGAGTCTGTCCAGGCTGAAGCATCCATATATCACGGGCAATCGGTGACTTCTGGTGCTTACGCCAGTAATCCTCATATCCTTTTTTATCTTGATAAAGAATAGCCCCTTCCTTATTAATGGAGATGCACTCCATCGGCATAGATGAAAACATCACAGGACGTCCTCCTGTAACCGGAATCTGATATATCTGCTGGAATTGTCCGTTCGAAGGAAAACCGGCATCTTCGGCAGAAGGCATGATGTCGGCAGTAAATAAGAGCTGTCCCGCATCACTGAAAGCTACCGGAGTTTCACTGCCCGAGAAAGTGGTCAGGCGGCGAGGCTCGCCTCCTTCTTTCGACACAATGAATACATCCAGACTTCCCATACGGTCGGACGCAAATGCAATCTGTTTACTATCGGGACTCCAAATCGGGGTTGTATCAAAAGCCGGATTGGTAGTGATCTGTGTAGCTTTGCCACCGGACACCGGTACTGTGAAAATATCACCTTTATAGGTGAAAGCAATGGTAGTTCCATCGGGAGAGATAGCACAATGACGCATCCACAACGGACCCTCTTGTGCCCAAAGTGCTCCGGCAAACAAAAGGGCCGCAGCACTCATGAAGAGTTTTCTCATAATGTATTATTTAAGTATATTAAAAAGCAAACCTCACAGCCCTTTTGAAAAGAGTTGTGAGGTCCGCATATTCTATTTTCAGATTAAGAATCCGGCATTCAAATTAGAGAGCACCAACTTCTTTCAGAGCTGCGTTAGTTCCGTGAACAGCCTTTGCGCTTGCCGCAAATTTTGCTTTTTCGTCAGCAGTCAATTCCAGTTCAACGATTTTCTCGATACCGTTCTTACCCAAGATTACAGGAACACCGATACAAAGATCAGATTCACCGTATTCACCTTCAAGCATTACTGAGCAAGGAATCATCTTCTTCTGGTTGTGGATGATAGATTCTACGACATAAGCTCCTGCCGCACCCGGTGCATACCATGCAGAAGTGCCCAGCAACTTAGTCAGAGTAGCACCACCTACCATAGTAGAAGCAACTACTTCGTTCAGTTTTTCTTCACTCAGCAATGTGCTGACCGGCTGTCCTTTGTAAGTGGCCAGACGAGCCAACGGAATCATAGTAGTGTCACCATGACCACCGATCACCATACCTTCTACTTCGTTTGCGTTGCAACCCAAAGCCTGAGACAAGAAATATTTAAAACGTGAGCTATCCAAAGCACCGCCCATACCGATCACACGGTTTTTCGGCAATCCGAGTGATTTCAATGCCAGATAAGTCATTGTATCCATCGGGTTAGAGATAACTACGATAATAGCATTCGGAGAGTATTTCAAAAGATTTTCTGCTACTGATTTCACGATACCGGCATTTACCCCGATCAGTTCTTCACGAGTCATGCCCGGTTTACGAGGAATACCAGAAGTGATCACAACCACGTCAGAGTTAGCAGTCTGAGCATAATCATTTGTGCAACCAACGATTGTTGTGTCGAAACCCAACAACTGAGCAGTCTGCATCATATCCATTGCTTTACCTTCTGAAACGCCTTCTTTTACGTCCAGCATTACTACTTCGTCTGCCACTTCATTGAAGGCCAGTACATTTGCACATGTAGCACCTACGTTACCTGCGCCTACTACGGTTACTTTTGACATAATACTTATATTTTAATAAAGTTGATAATTAGTTCGTATCGTTTTCGTGACGGCAAAAGTACAACGATAATCGAAATTAAAGAAATTTTTCCATAATAATTTTAGTTAAAGAAAAGTGAATAGACTGTGTTACTCTGTATTGAAATGATTACTTTTGCAGCGTTTTATCATTCAACCTTATAGAATATGAATAAAAAGAATCTGCTGATCATTGCCGTATCTGTTCTGGTGCTCGCGCTCATCGGTCTTACTTATCTGTTATTCTCCGAAAAACAGACTAACCGTGAACTGGTTCAGGAATTCCAATTGGATAAAGAAGATCTTGAAAATGAGTACACTCGCTTTGCACAGCAATATGACGAACTGAAACTGACTGTATCGAACGACTCTTTGGCAGACTTGCTGGCTCAGGAGCAGGTCAAGACGCAACGCCTGCTTGAAGAACTCCGTACGGTAAAGAGCAGTAACGCCACAGAGATAAGACGCCTGAAAAAAGAATTGGCAACACTGAGAAAAGTAATGATCGGTTACATCAATCAGATTGACTCGCTGAATAAACTGACCGCCCAGCAAAAACAAGTGATAGCAGAAGTAACGCAGAAATACAATGCGGCTTCACGCCAGATCAATAATTTGTCTGAAGAAAAGAAGAACCTTAATCAAAAAGTTACATTAGCTGCTCAGTTGGATGCAACCAATATCTGGATTGAACCTCGCAACAAACGTGGCAAAAAAGCTAAAAAAGTAAAGGATATCGTAAAACTGGCCATCGGTTTTACGATTGTCAAAAATATCACTGCCGAAACCGGAGAACGGACACTCTACATCCGGATAACGAAACCGGATAACGATGTATTGACCAAAAGCCCGTCAAACACATTCCCTTATGAAAACCGTACGTTAGGCTACTCTATCAAAAAGTACATCGAATACAATGGGGAAGAACAAACTATTAACGTATTCTGGGATGTGGAAGAGTTTCTGTATGCCGGCGACTATCGGGTAGACATCTTTGCTGACGGAACGATGATTGGATCGCAGAAGTTCACATTGGACTAAAACTTTAAAACCATATACTTTAAAAGAGGATGCGCCAGAATGGTTACTAAGTAACCGGCTTCTGGCACATCCTCTTTTTTATTACTTCAATTCTATCTTATTGAATGTTTTCCATTTCAATAACTCATGATAGTGGTGATACGATTATTTTGTTCCCTTCCACTATGAATCTCGCAATTTGCAAATCATTCAAAACATTTAATATTTCCCCGACAGGAAGATGACGACTGGCAGAAAAATAAATCCGTTCCTCCAGCAAAGAATGGGAACGGAAAACAATATTTGTGTTATACCATGCCCCAATTTCCTGCATAACATATCTCAGAGTGACATTATCAAAGATAAATAGACCTTCTGTCCAACTCTTTTGCATACAGATATCAGCCTGAGAAATACAGATATCACCTACTCTAGCCAGATAAACCTGTTCACCCGGCTTTATCTTACAGACTTGTGTGCTGGCTTTATCACTGACTTGCACCGAACCTTCATACAGGACAACTTTAGAAGTAGTACCACATCCATAAGAATCAACATCAAATACCGTACCCAATACACGCGTCTGTAAACTCCCGGTCTCTACAATAAAGGGATGTAGAGCATCTCTTTGAACATTAAATCTCGCAGCACCTTCCAACATTACCTGCCGAAGATCACCGGTAAACACTTTCGGGTATTCCAGGCGGCTATTGGCGTTCAACAGCACTTCAGTACTGTCGGGCAAATAAATGGTAACAGTGGTAGCGGGTGGTGTTCTGACTGCAATGATCCCTTTAGCCTCTGTCATCATCAATTTATCAGGCGAATTTACAGAAGCAAACACTTCGACTTCTTGTGATAAAAAGTTTTCCCGGGACAAACCCAAAAACAAAAGTAATGCCACGGAAGCAACTGCTGCAAAGCCGAATAACAAAGTTCGGACTCTCTTCTGCCGTCGGCGAGAGGCAAATGCCTGCCAAGCGATTTCTGTCTCTTCGACAGAAGGCAGGTCACCAAGAGCCTCTCCGAAAAGATTTTCGAGCCTACGGGGGGCTACATCGTTTTTATTATCCTCTCTCTGTTCCATTTGTTTCCTCCTTTCCGTTCATTTCATTACGTAAAATCCGTAAAGCTTTCGATATATGTTTCTTCACCGTATCCGGACTTATTTCCAACCGTTCTGCCACTTGCCTATAGGTCAGTTTCTCCCAATAACAAAGTCTCAAAATGGTACGCGTCGGTTCGGGCAGGCTGCAAGCAATAGTTTCCGCTTGCCGTAACTGTGCCTCATGCTGTCGATATCCGGTATTCACATCCATCCGGGTAACCTCACGTAAAGCATCCAAATGCTGTTGTTCCACGCGCAGATGCTTTAACCGATTCAAGCACGTATTACGTGTAGCTGTATAGAAATAAGCATTCTGCGTTTCTGCTTCCAGTCTATCAAAACATTTCCAAGCCTCTTCCATCACTTCGCCAACAATGTCCTTCGCTTCTTCCCGATCGCCCATTAACTGAATGGCATAACGCACCAGACGGGGATATATCTCCACAAACAATTGCCTGAAGCGTTCTTCCCGTGAAACATGTCCACGAAACCGGAATATCGTTAATTTTGCCATAAGCCGACAAAATTAGCAATAATTCTTTTATCAGGCAGATTAAAGGCGCTGCTTTTCACTCTGTCCCGCACCGGTACCTTTATACTTACTCTTGGTTGCATTAAATTTATAAGATATCTGAATACCCAAACGTTGATTATCATTATATGAACGGGTCAGTATATGACTTCTGACTCCATATCCATCCATATAATGATAACGGGTATGAAAAATATCATCGGCTGTAAGTGTTATCATCAGAGCATCTTCCAGAAATGATTTCGACAGACGGGCATTTACCGTACCCTCTCTGTGGCTCAAAGAATAACTTTGTTTGGCTGCTGTCGAAATATTCCCGTTCACATTCAAAAACCAACCATCAGGAAAAGTAAAACTATTGTCAAGCTCAAAATAAAACTGAGGTTCGTTCCAATGCTGGGTTATCCCCAAAGAACGAACATCGGCATCATAAAAATACATGCCTCCATTCAATTGCGGCTGCCAACACCCGATTTTAGGAGAAACATTAAAATTCATTCCATAAGTATCTGTAGTAGGTATGGAGGCCATGGTAAACAACAACACCCCCGGATGGGTTTCATCATTATAAGGTTTGAGGAACCTCGTATATAAATCCAATGTCCTATCAAAAAAGAGATTTACAAACGCCCATCTCGATCCGGCATCCAATATAAAGACATGGTGTTTTTGTGGAACCAGTAAGGGATCTCCGCTACGATACATATATTTACTTGAATATGTAATTGAGCTTGAAAGCATGTGATAGTCGGGATTATTCCTTATTAAGCGATAAGAAAGGGATGCATGCCAGCCTTTATCCTCATATCCTACTAAAGCGACAGGAACTATATCATTATACACCGGACTTTGTTCATCTTGATGAACCCCATATTCATAATAATCCGTTTTTTGATGTTCATAACGCAGCCCCACATCAAAATTGAATTTATCCAAGTGCAGCGAGTAATCGGCAAACACAGAATAAATAGACTGTTTGATATGATCATCGGCGTTGTCAGAAAAACCACTTTGAACAAATATGTCGTGTCTGTTCGTAAACGTTTCCTCCGTACCCAACGACAATGTCCCTTTTCTGAAAGAGCGTTTTACAACCATACGCATAGCATACAAATAGTTTCGGACTTCATTTTCTGATTGGGCAGCTTTATCATCGTTGTTGAGAACTTCATTTGTGGAATTATTCTTTCCCAATAAATAATCAGCATTGAAATCCACATTCCATTGACCGAACGCTCCATTATAGTATCCATTCACCGAATGAGTCCAGGTAGGATAAGTATGTGCATACTGCGAAGAAGATATTTCTTCTGTCTTTTCACCATCCTTATACACAAAATTGTTGCCAAGGTTAGTCTGATTCACAGAACCTACATTCGTACCCGGCATATAACGAGCACCCAAAGAATTCTTGTCATCTAACTCATAGTTGAAACCTACCTCACCGGAGAAATAAACGGCTTTACGAAAACTGGTAGTTCCTCCTCGGACCTCCCATCGGGAAGAAGCGTCAGTTTCCTGATTTAAAATTGATTCCTGGTAATAATTTCCATGTTTCAAGTCACCTTTCACAAATAGATCCAATCCACCCGTACGGTAATTCAAATATAGATTCTCACTGGCATTATAGTCATGTCCCTGAGAAAAAACACCTCGAAAGCCGCCGCTTATCCCTTGTCCTCGCTGACGGATCGTACGGATACGAATGACTGAAGATACATCCGAACCATATTCTACTCCTGGTGTAGTAATCACTTCCGCCGATAAAATATCGTCAGCACGCAAACGTTCCAATTCTCCCTGATCACGTACCTTACGGCCATTGATATAGATAACAGGAACTCCATGTCCCAGAACCATGTATTCCCCCACCCCTCCCGTTACAAAAGGGAGATGGGATATCATTTCCGCAGCAGAGCCCATTTTAGCTAAAGGAGTACCAACGACATTAGCCAATAAACCATTATCTTTATGTACTATTAAAGGATGATCGACACTAATAACCACTTCTTTCATTAATTGGGCATCGGAAAACAAACATACTTTATTCATTGCACCGCAAGGTTGGACTTTGGTCTGATAACCTATATAAGACGTTTTCAAAAGATAATCTTTCCCTTCTTCACCCGGTATCCGGAACGAACCATCCTGATTCGTAACCACTCCGCTCACAAATGTGGAATCAATTCTATTCAGCAGTAGCACATTGGCGCAAACCAAGGGGTTATGTTCCTCGTCATTAACCGTACCTTGAATAATTACCAGACGTTTGTCTATCCCTGCTTTCTGAATGACAAAATAGTTTTCTCGTTCTTTATAGATGAACGGGGTACTTTTCAGAACGATGGAAAGTGCTTCCGATTCGTTTTTTTGATGAATAGAGGCAGTAACATGGTAAGTCTCAGTCTCGTTATAGGAAAAAATAATATGCTTCTCCCCTGCTTTCTCAATCAATTTCAAAACAGCAGGCAGTGGCTTGTCTCTAAGCTCCAACGTGATTTGACCGGCATTCTGAGCCGAAAAAGGATATGCGCACAATAATAATATCACAGCCATCCAGCCTCTTCTGTCGTGTATTCCCCAATTCATTGTTTTTCTATTTTTTAATTAGTTGTTTATTATACTACAACCAAAGTATGCAATCGGGTACGCAATATTACGAAAAAAATAAAGTAAGCGACAATCGTACATAAATTAGAATATTCCAAGATGTTTCATAGCCTTGACAATGTTCCTCAAACCGGTTTGTTTCGGAGAATGTTCAAGTATCAGTTTCATTGACAGTACATGCATTCCTGCCATCCATAACAGGAGACAATATTCCATGAAAGTATGCAAAGACATAGCAAAAAAAGGTAAGAGTACAATGGGGGCTATATCGGCTTTAAACTTCATTTATTGTGTATGAAAGAGGAGAGATTGTCAACGTTGTGCTGACCGGGGCCAATGTTGACGATCGAAACAAAAATGTAATTGATACGCTGACAAACAAGATGTTTGGAAAGCTTTATACCGACAAGGGGTCTCTCTCTCAATCACTTTTTGGGAAACTTTTTAATGATGGCATTCATATCGTCACCGGTCTTCGTTCAAACATGAAGCAACGCTTGATTTCGATTTATAACAAACTAATGTTACGTAAACGGAGTATTATCGAATCACCCAACGATACATTGAAAAATAAAAACAATTTATACACATTCACCACCGTAGCGTACATAATTTTCCGATGAACTTGCTTTCTGCAATGGAGGCATATTGTTTTTTCAATGTCAAGCCGGAGGTTAACTTCGACTTTGACATAGCCCCATCAGACGGACAGCTTACCATTTGGAATTAAGTCAGTAAGACAATAAAGATTCGGGCGGTCAAAGTATGGTCGCCCGAATCTTTATTGTCTTGTGATTTTGAGGATTAAAAGGAAATCTTAACCCGAACTCGCGTTCAATAGGGAGTTTACGTAAAAAAACTGTCTTTATAATAAATCAATATTAAACCTGCTTCATATATATTGAAAGAATGATAAAATATTAACTTCTTTTTCATGTTTCGAGTTGAGTACGGTTTTAGTATGAATTGTATTATATGTAACATGAACTATTAGTTTTTAATAGATTCTAATTAAAAACAAACGAGTGATTGTGATTAAGAAAAATATTATAAACAGAAAAACAGACATGAAAAAAGTGAAAATCAATTTATTTTTATTTCTTTTTTTCTCTATCATCTTAGAAGCATGCTCCGACGATTATGCAACTTACAACAACGAACCCACTAAAAATGTAACAACAAGAAACGTCAAAAGCAAAGAACAATATATGGAGCGATTTGCTGAAATATTATCAAAAGCCGTTTTCGAAGAACAAAGTGTCAGGCACTTTTTAAAAGAGGAAGCTTTAAAGAAAATAGATAACGGATACAATATTTTTTATCCCATTGCCAAAGATGGGCAAATAAACAATTGTTCTTTCCGAGGTATATTAATAAAGTACGCCAAAGATAAAGAGGAAATAGAGAACATCGAGGCAAATGTACCTTTACTAAATATCCACATACCAGAATACGGGAATCTTTTAATAAAAGACATGGATGATGGAGACTTTGAAGTACCGGTTCTATTAGATAGGACATTATACTATAATGGAGTCATAGTAGATACAATTGCTGCTAATGAAATACCTGGATTTAATTTGTTTGTAGTTTGTGAAAGTGCCAGTATAAGAAAAAAACATATACAAACTCGAAATCTTTCAGCTTACCCTTTAAATGAAAATTATGAATTTGTTGATCAGTCTTTTGATCCTACATACTCCGAGAGGACTGCAGGAGTAACACGTGCTTCGGCATATGAAGAGCTTAGTGAAAAATATAAAGATGAAGGCTATGTCCCAATAAAAGATATAGATCCATTGTTGGTGGCAGCCTATAATAAATCCTCCCAAAAGCCCAGGGCGACGAGATCACTTATATACTATGGCTTAAATAGTATAAGCGAAACTCCCAAAGAAATTCGTCCAGATATCAAAGATTGTATTTTTAGATTTAAGATTGCAGCAGATGCGTTTTCTCGCTTGGAGGATATAGCAACAGGGCAAAACAAGCCATTATTCTATGATAAAGTACAGCAGAAAAAAGGCTCTTTAAGCAGAGAAGAAGTTTTAGGACGTATCTTAACGGGAAGAGCTTTCTGTTTTCTTTTCAGGATCGAAGGAAGTGTAAACGGAAACAACGTAATATCTGAAGGAATGAAGATTTATGTTACCCCTGAAAAATTATTCAATCTTAAAATCAATGAACATAGAAGACATAAAACGATGTTTAGACGTACAAAGTATACCTATACAATTGATAGAAATGGTATTAAGTCCAAATGGTTCTATCCTTTAGATTACGGACACGATACAAGATTGAATGAATGGAACATAGCTAAAGATCCCATTAACAAAAAGGTTGTAGTATATCTTATTAACCCGGATGAAGGAACAACCGCAAAAATCACAGAAACATATTCTTTAACTTATATATCCAATAAAGGAATAGATGGAAGCATTTCTGCTCCAATCATTAAAGGAATCACCCTAGGAATAAATGGAAAATTAGATAATACAACGACAACTCAAAAGACAGTAACAACAGAATATTCTATCACCCAAAGTAATGAACGTATTGACGAGTTCTACTTTGATTTTTTTAATGACTATCCCATTGAATCTGTTTTATCCAATAACGAGTACGTAATTCCTATTAGAAAAGGTAAAGGAATAATAGAAACAAGTATTTTACCAATATCAAATAGTTTCTTTACATTTAAACGATTTAAAAGATGAAAAAACAAGTAACTTTCTTTATCTGCACAATTATTTTGTTGACTTTGTCGTCTTGTCATAAGGAAGCAGATTATTCTTTAAATAATTCAATCTGGATACATCAATTTCAAGCTGAAGAACGGGTAGAAGGTGGTGTAAAAGCAGTAGGACTTTTCTTCGGAGCAAAAACAATTGAAAAGTATAGCCTTGATAAAGACTACAAAGCATTAAAACTTTTGAACACATTTAACTATGTAAAGGAAGGTAATGAAATTATAATCAATGGTGCATTCAGACAAACAGTGGGAGATAATTATCTTACTTTTGGTGATGGAATGTACTATCGTTCAGAAAAAAGCAAGGGCTCTTTTTTCCAAAAGTAATAAAGAAGGAGGGAGCAATTAAGAATAGGTATTGAAGGAGCAGAGAATAAATAATTCCTCTGCTCCTTTTAATTAAATATTCGTACTACTGCCACTTTTGATCCGAACCATATCAGTAAATCGGGTAAATACCCTCTATTGGGTTGCTCCCGGTCCAGTTATGCGAAGATGCTCAAAACGCAATCTGGAAATCTCCAGATATAAGAATAAAAAGGTTATTGTCTACTATTGCCACGAAACTTTCCTTTCTGCTTCTCTGTTCGTGTTATTGAAAAACAGAAACCTTAAATAAGGCTTTTGAACCAGTAAGCTAAATACCAATTCGCAATAGTTGTTTATTATACTACAGCCAAAGTATGCAATCGGATACACAATATCACGAAAAAAATGATTCGGAAAGACAGGATCAATCCATAGTTGATAGATAAGCAAGTATACAGGTTTTCAGCCCGCTAAGTCTTATTGGATAGAAAAAGACACGATGATACTTAAACAGATGAAAGACAAGACATTCAAAGTACTAAACTCTCGCTGGGAAAAGACTTGCTTTAACACAGTGTTAAAGCTTGCTCTTTAGATTCAAATAACAAGTCATTTAAATGCAAAAGGCTTGTTATTTGCATTTGGAAAAGAAGAAGCCCCAGGATGCGATTAACAATGTTAATTGAAAAAGCGAGAATACATCGCCCGGTATTCAAACATCAGGCCTAAATAACAAAAAAAATTAAATCGTTTTGCTTTTTAAGATTAACCCTTTATATTTGCATCGTTGTTTATGCAATTATTGTTTCTTGTCCTAACAAGGATAACAAGAACAAAACCGGATAAACAAACAACCCGCAAGCATTGTTCTTTAAAATGAAGTATTACCTTTATAATGTATAAGATGCGATGAAAAAAATCCTGTTTCTGTTTTTTCTCCTGACAACTACTTTCTCTCTGAAATCACAGGGAATCCTATCCTTAGATAGTTGCCGTGCATTGGCCATTGCCAACAACAAAGAGTTGTTGATAAGCGGAGAGAAAATAAATGCTGCACACTATCAAAACAAAGCAGCTTTTACGAACTACTTACCCAACTTCTCTGCTACAGGGGCCTATATGCGTAACCAAAAAGAATTCTCGCTGCTCAACAGTGATCAGAAAGCTGCCCTATCGGGCTTAGGAAACAGCATAAGCGGACCACTGCAGCAGGCTGCACAAGTCATCGGACAGCTCCATCCTGAACTGGCCCCGGCTTTGTCGCAACTGGGAGGGGCTATCGTACCGGCCTTGAACGAAGCCGGAAGTTCTATTGTAGACGCATTCCGTACCGATACCCGCAATGTATATGCAGGAGCCATCACCCTGACACAGCCATTATACATGGGCGGCAAAATCCGGGCATACAACAAAATCACTAAATACGCTGAAGAGTTGGCTCGCCAACAGCACAATTCGGGTATGCAAGAGGTGATTCTCAGCACGGATCAGGCCTATTGGCAGGTTATCTCGTTGGTCAACAAGAAAAAACTCGCGGAAAGCTACCTGAAGCTATTGCAGAAACTGGACAGTGATGTAGAAAAGATGATTGCCGAAGGGGTAGCCACTAAAGCGGACGGACTCTCGGTTCGGGTGAAGGTAAACGAAGCCGAAATGACACTGACAAAGGTTGAAGACGGGCTAAGCCTTTCGCGGATGCTACTGTGCCAACTGTGCGGCATCGACCTGAGTACCCCCGTCGTATTGGCCGACGAAGACATCGACGACATTCCTTTAATGCCTGTTACTACCGACTTTGAGGTTGAAACAGCCTATGCCAACCGGCCTGAAATACGGAGCCTGGAACTGGCAACCAAAATTTATCAACAAAAAATAAACGTAACCCGCTCCGAGCATCTTCCGTCTTTAGCACTGATGGGAAACTATATGGTTACTAACCCTTCCGTATTCAACAGCTTTGAAAATAAATTCAAAGGAATGTGGAATGTAGGCATCATGCTCCAATTACCCATCTGGCACTGGGGAGAGGGCCTCTATAAAGTAAAGGCAGCCAAAGCAGAAGCACGCATCGCCCAGTATCAACTGGAAGATGCCAAAGAAAAAATAGAGTTGCAGGTCAACCAATCGGCTTTCAAAGTGAACGAGGCAGCAAAGAAACTGACCATGGCGAAAAAGAACCTTGAGAAAGCTGACGAAAACCTACGCTACGCCACCCTTGGATTCGAAGAAGGAGTAATTGCTCCAAGCAACGTACTTGAAGCCCATACTGCCTGGTTGTCGGCCCAATCGGAAAAGATCGATGCACAGATTGATGTGAAGTTAACAGAGATCTACCTGCAGAAGTCATTGGGAACACTGAAATAAAATGAATAAGTAAATTTAGAGAAAGCCAATCTCAATCGTAAATCGTAAAATCGTAAATAAGATGACATCACAAAAATCACAGAACAGCAATATGCTGCTTGCATTCCTCACTCTGCTGGGAGTTATTGTACTGGTTGCAGTTGTCGGTTTCTTCATGCTCCGCAAAGGTCCGGAAATTATTCAGGGACAGGCCGAGGTGACCGAATACCGCGTTTCGAGCAAAGTTCCCGGACGCATTCTGGAATTCCGTGTGAAAGAGGGACAAACAGTACAAGCGGGAGACACTCTCGCCATACTGGAAGCTCCGGACGTAATGGCAAAAATGGAACAGGCACGTGCAGCTGAAGCCGCTGCTCAGGCACAAAACGAAAAAGCAATCAAAGGGGCACGTCAGGAACAGATCCAGGCAGCTTATGAAATGTGGCAAAAGGCGATAGCCGGTGTCGATATAGCAGAGAAATCATACAAGCGTGTTAAAAATCTGTTCGACCAGGGAGTCATGCCTGCGCAAAAGCTGGACGAAGTCACTGCGCAACGTAATGCAGCCATCGCTACAGAAAAAGCAGCAAAGGCCCAATATACCATGGCTAAGAACGGTGCCGAACGTGAGGACAAAATGGCTGCCGCCGCTTTGGTAGACCGTGCCAAAGGAACTGTTGCCGAAGTGGAATCGTACATCAAAGAGACTTATTTGATTGCTCAGACAGCCGGAGAGGTTTCTGAGATATTTCCCAAAGTGGGCGAGTTGGTAGGCACAGGTGCACCGATTATGAACATTGCAGTGATGGATGACATGTGGGTGACATTCAATGTGCGCGAGGATTTATTGAAGAACCTGACAATGGGATCTGAATTTGACGCTATCGTGCCCGCACTGGACAACAAAACGATTCGCCTGAAAGTATACTACATGAAGGATCTGGGTACTTACGCTGCCTGGAAAGCAACTAAAACTACAGGACAGTTCGATCTGAAAACTTTCGAAGTAAAAGCTACTCCGGTTGAAAAAGTAGACAATCTGCGTCCGGGAATGTCAGTCATCCTTAAAAAATGAAAGAAAGAGAAAAGAAATATATAGCCCTCTGGCTGGTCATGAAGCGCGAATGTCGCCGTCTTGTGTCCCGTCCGCTCTATCTCTTCTGCATGGTGATAGCCCCGTTATTCTGCTATATTTTCTTCACCACGCTGATGGACTCGGGGCTACCCACCGACATGCCTGTCGGCGCTGTCGATCTGGACAACTCAACCAGTTCGAGAAATATCCTCCGCAATTTGGATGCCTTCGGGCAAACGGCTATCGTGGCCCGTTATGGAAGTGTGAATGAAGCCCGCACTGCAATGCAGGAAGGCAAAATTTATGGGTTCTTCTATATTCCCAAAGGGTTGTCGGCCGATGCTCAAAGCCAACGACAACCCAAGATATCTTTCTATACCAACAACTCGTACCTGATTGCCGGCTCACTGCTTTTCAAAGACATGAAGATGATGTCCGAGCTTGCATCAGGGGCAGTCAGCCGTTCGGTACTGTACGCTAAAGGTGCAACAGAGGACCAAGCCATGGGATACCTCCAACCGATAGTCATCGATACACACCCGATACAGAATCCATGGTTGAACTACTCGGTCTACTTGTGCAACACCCTTGTACCGGGAGTACTTATGCTGATGATATTCATGGTAACGGTATTCTCCATCGGCGTGGAAATCAAAGACCGTACCGCACGTGAGTGGTTGCGTCTGAGCAATAACTCCATTTATATCGCATTGGCAGGTAAACTTCTTCCACAAACGGTAGTGTTCTTCATCATGGGTATATTTTATAATGTATACCTGTACGGATTCCTGCATTTCCCATGCAACAGTGGCATCCTCCCTATGCTGCTGGCCACTTTGTGCCTTGTACTGGCTTCACAATGTTGTGGCATCGTGATGATAGGCACTTTGCCTACACTCCGCCTCGGATTGAGTTTTGCATCATTATGGGGAGTCATCTCTTTCTCCATATCGGGGTTCTCTTTCCCGGTAATGGCTATGAATCCGGTATTGCAGGCATTGAGCAACCTGTTCCCACTACGGCATTACTTTCTCATTTACGTAGACCAGGCACTCAACGGATACAGTATGGCTTATTCCTGGTCCAATTATATGGCGTTATTGATTTTTATGTTACTTCCTTTCTTCGTGGTTCACCGGTTGAAGGAAGCTTTGATATACTATAAATACATGCCCTAATGAAAGATATAAAATTAAAAGATAAAATAGCACAAGGAGTCAACGACCTGTTTTATATCTGGAAACGGGAGTTTGGAACCACCTTCCGTGACCAGGGAGTATTGATTTTCTTCGTACTCGTGCCATTGGTATATCCGTTGATTTATAGCTTCATCTATACCAACGAAGTGGTGCGCGAAGTGCCCGCAGTGGTAGTAGACGATTCACGCTCTTCACTCAGCCGCGAATATCTGCGCAAAGTGGACGCCACTCCCGATATAGAAATCGTAGCGTATTGTGCCGATATGGAAGAAGCCAAACAAATGCTGAAAGACCGTCTGGCTTATGGTATCATTTATATTCCGAAAGAATTTAGTGATAACATAGCACAAGGTAAACAGACTCAGGTAAGTATTTATTGTGATATGAGCGGACTGCTATATTACAAAAGTATGCTTCTGGCTAACACAGCCGTATCTTTAGACATGAACGAAGATATCAAAATAACCCGTTCGGGCAATACCACCGACCGCCAGGATGAGATCACAGCCTACCCCATCGAATATGAAGACGTGGCAATGTTCAATCCGACTAACGGTTTTGCCGCTTTCCTGATACCGGCAGTACTAATCCTGATTATTCAGCAGACTTTACTGTTGGGTATCGGACTTTCTGCCGGCACCGCCCGCGAAAACAACCGCTTCAAAGATCTGGTGCCCATCAACCGGCATTACAACGGCACGCTGCGTATTGTAATGGGTAAAGGACTAAGCTATTTCATGGTCTATTCGCTCGTATCTGTTTACGTACTTTGTGCGGTTCCCCGCATGTTCAGCCTCAACCAGATCGGACAACCGGGTACATTAGCGTTATTTATCCTTCCCTATCTGATGGCTTGCATCTTCTTTGCCATGACTGCGTCCATTGCCATCCGTAACCGGGAAACGTGCATGCTGATATTCGTCTTCACGTCTGTTCCGTTACTGTTTATTTCGGGAATCTCCTGGCCGGGAGCAGCCATACCGCCGTTCTGGAAATATTTCTCTTATATATTCCCGTCTACTTTCGGCATTAACGGATTTGTGCGGATCAATAACATGGGGGCGACACTGAGTGAGATCCCATTTGAATATAAAGCATTATGGATACAAACGGGATTCTACTTCCTGACTACCTGTTGGGTATATCGCTGGCAGATCATCAAGAGCCGTAAGCATGTCATTGATAAATACAAAGAAATGAAAGGCAAAGGAAAACCTATTCTTTCATAATCACATACACATATTTATTCCGGATTTATCCGGAAATACCTGCTATTGCAATTCAACCCGAAAATATATCGGACAGCTATTGTCTGAAACAAAGATAATTAGTACATTCGAGGCGTTTATATTTTCAAGTGGAAGATGTAAACACAACACATACAATAATAAAACACATGTTATGAAAAGAAAAATGATGTCCCTTTTGCTCGCATTGGCAGTAATAAGCGGAAATAGCGTGTACGCTAAAGTGATTGACATAATGTCTCCCAACGGAGCCATTAAAGTATCGGTAGATATCAAGGACCGAATCTACTATTCAGTGTCTTATGATAACAACCAACTATTAAAGGATTGTTATCTCAACCTCCAACTGCAAAATGAAACACTGGGGGACAATCCCAGGCTGCGGAGCACGAAACGTGGAACCATTGACGAAAGTGTGAAACGTGAGATACCTTTTAAAAATGCTATTGTAAAGAACCACTGTAACACGCTGAGGATGAACTTCAGCGGAAACTATGCCGTTGAGTTCCGGGTATTCGATAACGGTATGGCTTACCGTTTTGTTACAGACAAAAAAGAGGATAACATTGTAATGGGAGAAGATTTCGCAATTAATTTTCCTGCCAACTACAAAGCCCACTTATCACAACCGGATGGTTTTAAAACCTCTTACGAATATCCATATACTCATATAGATACGGAAAACTATGCTGCCACCGATCGTATGAGTTACCTGCCCGTACTGATAGAAACGGACAAAGCATATAAAATCCTGATATCCGAAGCTGACCTATTCGATTATCCTTGTATGTTCCTCAAAGGCACCGGCAAGAATGGGATGCAATCTCTTTTCCCAAAAGCACCTTTGGCATTTGGCGAAGATGGTGACCGTAGCCTCAAGATCACTAAAGAAGCTGATTATATTGCCAAAACAACCGGAAAGCGTTCATTCCCCTGGCGAATGATGGTAATCTCAAAAGAAGACAAAGAGATTATTGAAAACGAAATGGTATATAACCTTTCTACTCCTTGTGTCCTTGAAGACTACAGTTGGATCAAGCCGGGGCAGGTGAGCTGGGAGTGGTGGCACGATGCACGTCTCTATGGGGTAGATTTCCGTTCCGGCTACAACATGGATTCGTATAAATACTACATTGACTTTGCTTCCAGATTCGGCATCCCCTACATCATCATGGATGAAGGCTGGGCCAAAAACACACGTGATCCGTTTACTCCCAATTCTACTATCAACCTCCCTGAGTTAATTCAGTACGGAAAAGAACGAAACGTGAAAATCGTACTCTGGCTACCATGGCTTACTGTCGAGAATCACTTCGATCTCTTTAAGACTTTTGCCGACTGGGGCATCGCGGGAGTAAAGATAGACTTTATGGACCGCAGCGATCAGTGGATGGTAAACTACTACGAACGTGTAGCCCAAGAAGCAGCTAAACATAAACTATTTGTGGATTTCCATGGTGCCTTCAAGCCTGCGGGACTGGAACGGAAATATCCGAACGTACTCTCTTACGAAGGTGTATTGGGCATGGAACAAGGTGGCAACTGCAAACCCGAAAACAGTATCTATTTACCCTTTATGCGTAATGCTGTGGGTCCGATGGACTTCACTCCGGGGTCAATGATTTCCGCTCAGCCGGAAGACAACCGTTCTACCCGCGCCAACGCCATGGGCTCAGGAACACGTGCTTTCCAAATGGCTCTTTTCATCATCTTCGAAAGTGGTCTGCAAATGTTAGCCGACAACCCGGTTTACTATTACAGGGAACTTCCCTGTACCGAATTTATCGCAAGTGTTCCCGTCACCTGGGATGAAACCAAGGTCCTTTATGCTAAAGTAGGTGAAGCAGTCGTCGTAGCCAAACGAAAAGGAGAACAGTGGTTCATCGGAGGTATCACCGGCAATCAACCACAAAACATCGAGATCGACCTTGGATTCCTTCCGGCAGGACAATCATTCACGTTAACCTCATTTGAAGATGGCATTAACGCTGACCGTCAAGCAATGGATTACAAGAAAAAGGAGTCTACCGTGAACAATCAAACCCGCATGACATTGAAAATGGTACGCAACGGGGGATGGGCCGGAACAATTAAAATGAAATAGAATATAAATCAAGTTCACCACAGAACACACAGAGTCTTCATCTCTTGCTAATGGAATATTTATGAAAAAAGTTTCTCTGTGGGACTCTGTGTCACTCTGTAGTGATATAGCATATTACAAAAATGAAAAAACAAATAATACACCGCTGGATGCTGATGGCTGTCTTCTGCCTCGGAGCATCATTTATAGGAATCAATGCCCAAGAAAAAGACTGGGCCAGCCTGCAACGCTATGCGCAACAAAATGCCGAACTCCCCAAGCCGGAGAAAAATGAAAAGAGAGTAGTCTTCATAGGCAATTCCATCACGGAAGGATGGGTTAACACACATCCTGATTTCTTCAAAAACAACGGTTATATCGGCCGGGGCATCGGTGGACAGACTTCTTACCAGTTCCTGGTACGTTTCAGAGAAGATGTGATCAATTTATCCCCCGCATTAGTAGTGATCAATGCCGCCACCAACGACATTGCCGAGAATACAGGAACGTACCATAAAGACCGGACTTTTGGCAATATCGTTTCGATGGTGGAACTGGCAAAAGCCAACCATATAAAAGTGATATTGACTACCACTTTACCGGCTGCTGGCTTTGGCTGGAATCCGTCCATCAAAGATGCACCACAAAAGATAGCCTCACTCAATGCACGCCTGAAAGCATACGCCAAAGCAAACAAGATTCCGTTTGTAGACTATTATTCATCGATGGTAAGCGGTAATAACAAAGCTCAGAATCCGGTCTATACTAAAGATGGAGTACACCCTAATTCTGAAGGGTACGACGTGATGGAAAAGCTCATCCAGCAAGCCATAAACAAAACGATACGCTAACCATTGAAATTAAAATCATGAAGTCATTTGTCTCCTTCTGCCTTTTATTGAGTATCTGCATAAGTAAACTATATGCGCAAGACATTAACATAGTATACATAGTTTACATCATTTAACACACTTCGCTTTGTTTAGTTACGACCGTTTCGTAGCTTTGTGATATAAACGTAATTAAACATACTCCATGGAAAAGTTGACAATGCAAGAAGAAGAAGTGATGATTTACATCTGGGAACTGGAAAGTTGCTACGTGAAAGACATCGTTGCCAAATTTGAGCAACCCGTACCTCCTTACACTACGGTGGCCTCCATCGTGAAGAATCTCGAACGGAAAAAATATGTAAAGGCACAGCGCGTAGGAAATACGTACCTATACACTCCGGCTATTAAAGAAAGCGAATATAAACGAAGTTTCATGAGTGGAGTCGTAAGGAACTACTTTGAGAACTCTTACAAAGAAATGGTTTCTTTCTTCGCAAAAGACCAGAAGATATCGACCAACGACCTGAAAGAAATCATCGACATGATCGAGAAAGGAAAAGAAAACTAATCGCTAATACCCTGAAAAACATGACTCCCGAACTGGCATACTTCCTGAAGATAAATATAGCAATTGCTTTATTCTACGCCTTCTATCGGTTGTTTTTCTACAAAGACACCTTTTTTCAGTGGCGACGGACTGTATTGCTTTGCTTCTTTGTCATTTCTCCACTCTACCCGGTGTTGAATATTCAGGAGTGGATCAGATCGCACGAGCCTATGGTAGCAATGGCCGATTTATACGCAACCATTGTATTGCCCGAAATTGAAATAACTCCTGAAGTTGCGACTACGGATTGGCAAAACATTATTTTATCTACAGTAAATATCATCTATTGGGCAGGAGTCGTATTACTTTTAATACGCTTCGTTGCCCAGTTTGCCAGTATTTTGCGGTTGCGTTTTCATTGTCAGAAAGATCAGATAGAAGGAATTCCTGTCTATTTGCTTGACAAAGAAAGTGGTCCGTTCTCTTTTTTCCATTGGATCTTCATTCATCCGCAAGCACATCCGCACAATGAGTTAAGCGAAATCCTTACTCACGAAGGAACGCATGCCCGGCAAAAGCACTCCATAGATGTTATCATCAGCGAACTGATGTGTATCGCCTGTTGGTTCAACCCGTTTGCATGGTTGATGAAACGGGAAGTACGGAACAACCTGGAGTACATGGCCGACAACCGTGTACTGGAAGCCGGGCATGATTCAAAATCTTATCAGTATCACTTATTGGGATTGGCCCATCAAAAAAGTACAATCACTCTCTCCAACAGTTTCAATGTGTTGCCACTGAAGAATCGCATCACAATGATGAATAAAAAAAGAACCAAAGAGATAGGACGGACCAAATATCTGTTATTTCTCCCGCTGGCTCTTGCCCTAATGATAGTAAGCAACATTGAAGCCGTGGCACGTACTACTAAAAACATCGCAAAAGAAATGATGCAAACAGTAGAAGAGCAGATTGAACAGAAAGTTCCGGCTGAAGAAAATACCCCATCCCATACGGCAGATGCTCCGCAACCTCAAACGGACAATACAGCCGGACAAACAACCTCCCAAAAACCAAAAGAACAAACTGTCTTTGAAGTAGTTGAGCAAATGCCGGAATTTCCGGGAGGAGTGACAGAAATGAAAAGGTTCATCAGCAGTCACCTCCGCTACCCCGCTATCGCTCAGGAAAACGGAATACATGGGCAAGTCGTTACCCAATTCATAATCCGGGCAGACGGAACGATTACCGACTGTACAGTAGCAAAAAGTGTGCATCCAATACTGGACGCCGAAGCATTACGTGTAATAAAAGAAATGCCTAAGTGGCGTCCCGGAAGACAAAGAGGAATAGCTGTAGCCACCAGAATGACCGTCCCGGTACGGTTTCACCTGATAGATGAGGCGCCCGATCCGGCAAGTACTTCCGATAAGAATCTTGAAAATAAAATTTTTGATGTAGTTGAACAGGCTACGGAATTCCCCGGTGGAATGAAAGCTTGTTTAGCATATATGTACAAAAATATAAAATATCCTACAGCTGCACAGGAAGCGGGCATACAAGGGCAGGTTGTCATACAGATGATTGTTGATAAAGACGGGCATATAAGAGACCCCAAAATAGTGCGGGGAGTATCGCCGGAACTGAATGCCGAGGCACTCCGCATAGTAAGCGGTATGCCCAAATGGATACCCGGGAAACAAAAAGGCAAGAACGTAGCGACCCGATTCACACTCCCCATCCGGTTCCGTCTGACCTAACCGTACTCCCAACCTGAAAATCACTTTAATAAAAATAGTATGAGAAAAATCACATTTATTGCCATTCTCTTGTTGTGCATCTGCAACCTTGCAAAGGCCAAAGAAAAAGTCATAGAACAGCCGCCATTCATAGCTTGGAGCAGTACCTCGATTCAAGTAGAAAAAGTCGTCCTCAGCGACACGGCTACAGTACTTTATATCAAAGCATTCTATCAACCCAAACAATGGATCCGGATTTCCGGACAAAGTTTCCTGAAAGACAATAACGGGGAAACCTACGTTTTACGTTCGGGGATCGGTATTAAACCCGACACGGAATTCTGGATGCCCGAATCCGGTGAAGCAGAATTCCGTTTAGTTTTTCCGCCAATACCGGCCTCAGCCACTTCTATCGATTTCTCCGAAGGGGACAATGTTCAAGGGGCATTCAAGATATGGGGCATTCAACTTAAAGGAAAAGCTCTCCCCGAACTTTTGTTACCCCAAGAAGCCATTGTGCAGAAAGTAGATATAAATAATACATTGTCCGAACCAAAATTCGAATACAAGGAAGCCACTTTCAAAGGAAAGATTCTGGATTATCGCCCGGGACTCATCTCCAAAATAACACCGATTGTATTTGACCCGGTAAAGGGTGCCTACGAAGGAGCGGAAGTAAAAATAAACAATGACGGCACATTTACCACTCAAATAAAAGTACCTGCCACTACTTCGGTCGCCCTCCGTATTTTCGGTAAAATGATCTCTTCCTACGTGGTACCGGGCGAAGAGAGCAGTATCATTATCAATACCCGCGAACTATGCCGGCAACAATCCAAGTTCCATAAGGACGACAAACCTTATGGCGAAGCTGTTTACTTTGGCGGCGCATTAGCCGGGCTGTCACAGGAATCTTTTAAATGTAACCTAAATCCTTCCGTTATGGATAATTACCGTCAACTATTCCGTGACATAGCAGGAATGGATGCCCAAGCCTATAAAGACTTTATTTATGGCAAACGGGCTACTATTCTTGAATCCATACAGAAAGCCCCAATCAGTCAAGCACTCAAAACGGTATTAATCAATCAGGTAGACGCCGGTACTGCCCAGGCTATCTCTTTAACGGAAATGGCCATCAAGCAGGCTTATGCCATGGAGCATAAAATGAAAAACGAAGAAGCCAGGGAATACTTTAAAACGACTCAAATAAAACTGCCTGAAAACTATTACGCGGATGCTTTCAGACCACTTGGCTCCCTCAACACCATGGCATTACTTTACAATCCCCGGTTGACCGAACTGGTTCCGTATTACCTGCGTCATTGGAGAGATGAACTGGTTAAAGCATGGGGAACCGACAAAGGAGTTTATTTCGATATTAATAAAGCAAACGAACTCTATTCATCTATCAAAGACTTTACACCCCTGACCGCCGAACAGGAAGTCCTGCTTGCCACTCTTCCACCCGCTTGCCAAAATGAACTGCGGGAGGGCAATGAACAACTTCTGAAAACCATTGAAGCCAATAAAAAGAAAACCGGATATACTATTCATGAAGTAGGGGAAGTCAGTGATGAAAACCTGTTTACATCCATTATCTCTAAATTCCGGGGTAAAGTAATCCTGGCCGATTTCTGGGCAACCTGGTGTGGCCCGTGTCGCATGGCCAATAAAGCAATGCTGCCGCTAAAGGAAGAGTTGAAAGGAAAGGATATCGTTTACCTTTACATTACCGGCGAAACTTCACCCCTGAAAACATGGGAGAACATGATTCCGGATATCCACGGTGAGCATTTCCGTTTAACGGATGCTCAATGGAGTTTCTTAGGTGATAAATTCGACATAAGGGGCGTACCCACCTATCTCATCATCGATCGGGAAGGAAATGTCAAACACCAAAAGACAGGATTCCCGGGTGTAGCCCAAATAAAAGAGGAATTGATGAAAGTATATGATTAACCCTCCGGACAACAAACAATAAACAAAGAACGATCGGCTCCTGCCTATGGGACAAGGAACCGATCGTTCATCATTTAAAAGCGCTTATCGTTACTTATGCAACTCTACAATCTTCGTGGGAGCCATTTCCACATTCCGTTTGTCCACCTGTCGGACTACACTGGCAGCCAACGAAAGAAATGCACGGCCGGTAACCGTATTCTCATCCAAAGCAACAGGGGTACCGTTATCGCCGCCCTCGCAGATACTCTGTACAATCGGAATCTGTCCCAACAACGGAACATTCATCTCTTCAGCCAGCTTCTTGGCACCTTCTTTCCCGAAAAGATAATACTTATTCTCCGGAAGTTCTGCCGGAGTGAACCAAGCCATATTTTCCACCAGACCAAGAATAGGAACATTCACCTTATCATTAGTGAACATGTTGATCCCTTTACGTGCATCGGCCAAAGCCACAGCCTGCGGAGTACTAACCACAACGGCACCGGTCAAGGCCAATGTCTGAACTACGGTCAGGTGAATGTCACTTGTTCCCGGTGGCAGATCGATCAGGAAATAGTCCAGATCTCCCCAGGCAGCATCTCCGATCAACTGCTTCAGCGCATTGCTCGCCATCCCCCCACGCCATAAAGTAGCTTGGTCAGGATCGACAAAGAAACCGATAGAAAGTAATTTTACACCATACTTTTCAACAGGAATAATCATATCGCGTCCGTCTATTTTTTCAGCGTACGGACGGGCATCTTCTACCTGAAACATTTTCGGCATGGAAGGACCGAAAACGTCGGCATCCAGTAAACCGACTTTATAGCCCAACTTAGCCAACGCTACAGCCAGATTGGCCGACACGGTAGATTTACCCACCCCTCCTTTACCGGAAGAGATACCTATGATATTCTTTACCCGGGGTAACAATTTACCGACTTCGGGACGTGCAGCCTGTACGGTTTTCACACTGATATTTCCAGCTATCTCCACGTCTTTGCTCACATGGGTAAGAATAGCTGTTTCAGCAGCCTTTATCACCGACTTCATAAACGGATCGGTCGGTTTTTCAAAAATCAGGGAGAATGAAACCTTCATTCCCTCTATACGAATGTTATCCTCCACCATACCGGCCTCCACAAGATTCTTTCCGGTTCCGGGATAACGCACTGTAGCCAGTGCATCGAGTATCAATTTAGGATAGATTGTCATAGTTTGTATTATTTAGATGTCTGCAATCCGCTCCGCTTGCTACGGTTATAGCTCCGGTACGAATCGAGTTCAATTTCAATATCCGGTTCTCTCAATTCTCCTTCCTGCGGTAACAGGAATTTGATGTATTTAATGCTTAAACCACGATCGAGCCATTGTTGTTCATAATAGGTCTTGATGCCCAGAATGTCATCAACGAGATCGGAGTGATAAAGATCTTCGGTGATAAACTCCACCGGCAGTTTGTTCTCCTCAATCATATATTTGGTATAAGTGAACATAAAGTTACTGTCTGTCTTCAGATGGATAATTCCGTTGGACACCAAAAACTTACGATAACGTTCCATAAAATAGGTAGAAGTCAGGCGTTTGGTCGCTTTCTTCATTTGCGGATCAGAGAAAGTCAGCCAGATCTCACTCACTTCGCCTTCCGCAAAAAAACGGTCGATGATCTCAATGTTGGTACGCAGAAAAGCAACGTTCTTCATGCCTGCCTGAAGAGATTCGGTGGCCCCCGTCCACATGCGGGCTCCCTTAATGTCTACCGCAATAAAATTCTTATCAGGGAACATCCGTCCCAGTCCGACGGTATATTCGCCGCGCCCGCAACCCAACTCAAGTACAATCGGGTTATCGTTCTTAAAAAACTCTTTGTGCCATTTTCCCTTCATGTCAAAAGGCACATTGTCCACTGCCGAGTAAGGATACTCAAAAACATGCGGATAACTTGCCATATCGGCAAACTTCTCTAATTTATTTTTTCCCATTCAAAAAAGTTAAATCGTTTCTACCCAACCGGTATAGTTATAAAACACCCGGTCGTTAAATTGCTGGCGGAACAACGCATATTTGTCAATGCCCGTACAATGGCAGACTCCCAGACGTTTGGGAAGCTTCATGCCCAGAAAAGCGGAAATCACATTGAACTTTTCTATGCCTGCATTATGGATATGAAAGCCTCCCATCACCAGTTTCAGTCCCAATCCCGGAAATGCAGTCTGCACGGCACGAATAATATTGGTAATCCCCCGGTGCGAACAGGCGCTCAGCACTGAAAGGGATTTTTCACTCTTCAATATCAATGCCAGTTCATCTTCAAAGGTATCGGGACGCATCTCGCCTCCTATCTCCACGAAGAAATGCTCAAAGTGCGTGTCGTTCCTGTCTACTATCCTGACATCCGGAAACGCAAATACACCCGGTACAATCTCCGTAGTTTCGTCGATCAGCCAAAAGCGGGACTTATCCAATGCTTCGGGATGCAACATTCCGTTTTCACGTTCATTCTTGAACTTCCTGCGGAACACTTCTTGTTTACATACCACCTTTGCCCTGCTGTTCATTTTCAGGAAAGTATGCAATCCACCTGTATGGTCACGATGTCCGTGGGACAGTATTACAAATTCCACATCGGTCAGATCGACTCCCATCAAACGGGCATTCCGGATAAACAAATCCGAAGCACCGGTATCAAACAGCACCTTGTGTTCCCCCGCTTCAACAAGCAGGGAAAGCCCATGCTCTCCCTGTAATCCCTTACCGTAAACACTGTTTTCTGCGAGGGTTGTTATTTTGTAGTTCATTTATCGAACGTTTATTCTACAATGGTCACCCATCCGTGAGTGTCGGGCTCGTCACCGTACTGGATACCACGCAGCTTGTTGTAGAGTTTCTCACAAACAGGACCCGGCTTTCCGTCTTTCGAAATTACGTATGATTTACCATTCTCAAGGTCATCGATGCGTTCGATCGGACTGATGACAGCAGCAGTACCGCAAGCTCCTGCTTCTTCGAAAGTGCTCAGTTCTTCTTCCGGTACAGGACGCCGCTCTACTTTCATGCCCATATCTTCTGCCAACTGCATCAGGCTCTTATTGGTGATGGAAGGAAGGATAGAAGTAGACTTCGGTGTGATGTATGTATTGTCTTTAATACCAAAGAAGTTGGCTGCTCCGCATTCATCAATATATTTCTTTTCTTTGGCATCCAGGTAGAACTCACAGGAGTAGCCCAGATCGTGCGCTTTTTTGTTGGCACGCAGGCTGGCTGCATAGTTACCACCAACTTTGTAGATACCGGTTCCGTGGGGAGCGGCACGGTCGTACTCGCGGATAATGACATAAGGATTGGTAGAAAAACCACCTTTGAAATAAGGGCCTACCGGTGTGACAAACACGACAAACATGTATTCATCTGCCGGATGAACCCCTACCTGGGCACTGGTTCCGATAAGCAACGGGCGAATGTACAAGGACGCCCCACTCTCATAAGGCGGGATGAAGCGTTCGTTCAATTTCACTACTTTCAGAATAGCTTCCTTAAAACGTTCGGTCGGCAATTCTGCCATCATGATGCCCTGACAGGTGGATTGCAGACGTGCGGCATTCTCTTCCAGACGGAAAATACGTACCTTACCGTCTTTACCACGGAAAGCTTTCAAGCCCTCGAAAGCCTCCTGGCCATAGTGAAGACAAGTGGCAGCCATATGCAGATTCAGCACTTCGCTGCTGCTTATCTCAAGTTCACCCCATTTGCCGTTACGGAAATTGATTCTCACATTGTAATCTGTCTTCATATAGCCGAATGACAGATTGGCCCAGTCTATTTCTTTCATATCGTTAGTTATTAGTTATTTTCGATTGAGCAACAAAAATAACCTTTATTCTTCAGATAGCCTCCTTTCTTGCAGTAATTTTTCAATTTCCCGATCCGCCTTTGTCAGCTTTCCGGCGCAGAAAGCTATTATTTCATTGGCTTCTTTTATTTTTTCACTCAGTTCGTCAATCTCCAGTTCGTTACTGTCAATCTGGCGAACGATCTTTTCCAGACGTTCCATGGCCTGTGAATAGGTTTCTTTTTTCTTTGCTGGCATATTTATCATTATAAAGGAATACTTTCTACTTTCGATTTCACTTCACCTTCGTAAAGACGGGTAATCAACTCGTCTCCCGGTCGCAGACAGGCAGCATTCTTCACCGCCTTCCCCTCTTTCAGCGTTATGCTGTATCCCCGTTTCAGTAGTTTTTGTGGTGAAGCATCCGCAATGCGGTTTTGTAAAAGTTCCAACCGATGATGCTGACGGGCCAATAAGGTCTCAGCAGCATGAGAGAGGTTGCTCTTTGCCATTTGCAACTTTATCCGCGATTCCGAAAGCTTGCGCATCACTTGTGAAGGAATGCGCGACTGTAACAGTGAAAGTCTCTTTCGCTCTTGCTCCAAACGGTGATAGATGCGGGCATGCAATTCTCCGGCCAACTCTTCAAGCCGATCCGCGGCCTCTTCCATCCGGTTGATTAACAATTCGGCCGCAGCTGTCGGAGTTTTCACCCGGGTATGTGCTACGGAATCGAGCACGGTATCGTCCCGTTCGTGCCCGATTCCCGTTATAACAGGCAGCGGAAACTGGGCACAGGCAGCGGCCAGCAGGTAGGTGTCGAATCCGGAAAGATCGGAAGTTGCCCCTCCTCCACGAATAATGACAACTACGTCGAACTCTTCCATCCGGGCATTTACTGCATCGAGAGCGGCCAATACGGACTCTTCCACCTGATTGCCCTGCATCAGAGCGGGGAAAAGTTCCGTATTGAAGTAAAATCCACGGGAGTTGTGCTGCAATTGATGGCAGAAGTCACCATACCCCGCAGCCGTAGCCGAAGAGATGACCGCAATGCGTTGCGGCAGCAAAGGCATTTCCAGTTCTTTGTTCAGCGTCAACACTCCTTCTTCTGCAAGTTGCCTGAGTATTTCCCGGCGCCGGCGTGCCATATCCCCCAATGTATAGGTAGGATCGATGTCCTGCACAGTCAGACTGTAACCGTACAATTCATGGAAAGCAACGGTCACTTTAACCAGCACCTTAATGCCGGAAGTAAACGACTGCCCGGTGGCTTCTTCGAAATAGGGCTTCAGCAGCCGGTAGATATTGGCCCAGATCGTTCCCCTCGCTTTGGCTATCAGATTATTGCTGCGGGGATCTTTCTGGACAAACTCCAGATAGCAATGGCCCGTACTGTTTGTACGGACATCGCTCAACTCCGCCTGTACCCAGTATTCATCGGGCAGGCACTGTTCCAGGCTCCGCCGGACCAAAGCATTCAGTTCGTGAAGAGAAAGGGTGTCTTGCATACTTTATTTTTTCTTAGAAGCAGATTGATAGGCCTTCCACAGATCGGGCACTCCGTATCCATAGATGTTATCGGGGAAATCCACCCGGTCGCCGGATTGGCGCACCAGTTCGATGATTTCCTTAGCAGTCAGTTGCGGACAAGCTTGCCACAGGCAAGCCACCATGCCGCACAGGATCGGTGAAGCAAACGAAGTTCCGCTCGCTTTGCGCAAATTACCGTTTGTCCCCATCACATCCGAGTTCAGTCCCACGGCAACCACATCGGGTTTCACGCGATTATCGGCTGTGTTGCCGATAGAAGAAAACGAAGCCAACACACCTCTACGGTCGATAGCACCTACCGTCAGCACATTCTCCGCATCACCCGGTGCCGTGATCTTCTTCCAGGAGGAGGCGCCCGAGTTACCGGCACTGCATACCAGTACGATTCCTTTATCTGCCATTTTCGACGCCTGGCGGGACATCAGTGCATGGTGTCCGTCCAGGTCACGATATTTATAGTTCTTGGTAGAATCATCGAAAGTGAAATATCCCAGCGAAGTATTCACCACATCCACTCCCACACTATCGGCAAACTCTACGGCCGCCGCCCAATAGTCTTGCTCTACCAGGTGTTCGGACGCTTCATCTTCACTGCGAAGCAGCCAGTAGGAAGCTTCGGGAGCCGTACCCACCATCACGTAAGGTTCGTTCATTGCCATGCAAGACAAAACGGCCATCCCATGCGAGCCTTTGGCATAGATATCGCTTCCCGGTTCGACAAAGTCCTTTGTACCCAGGATACGGATATTCTTCATCGCATCAATCTTGTCTACGTTATGGTATCCGGCATCGATCACGGCGATGGTCATGCCTTGCCCCTTGAATCCGGCTTCATGCAGTTTCTCGCCATTGCTGGTCTCTATTTGCCGGAAAGCGGGACCATAATAGGCTTCGCTCCTGGCCGGACTGTTCACCAGAGAGTCGCGTTTATCTTCCGCAGCAGGTTTCGACGGGGCAACCCACACCTTCTCCGTAGCGCGCACAAAAGGCAGCACAGCTATTTCGCTTATCACAGTACTGTCGTTGCAAGATACGGTGACGAAATTATCCCATTTTCCAGTGACTACGATCTTCACTCCCTTGTCGCGGATGGCATCCACATACTGACGGCATACCGGCAAATCAGTCGAATCGATGGGCAACTGTTGACGTTGGCGGCGGGCAATCGCCTTTTCTGACAGAAACTTCTCGGGATGCTTCAGTGAGTAGGTTGTGGCAGCCTTATCTTTCAGGCTGATGCGATACTTCAACGTATCCTGTTGTGCCGATGCCTCCAAGGCTACGAAGGCTAAGGCAATAAGTGCTAATTTTTTCATTTCGTATTTTTATTTTTCCGTTTTTATTCCCAGTTTTTGTTTTGTTCTATCACCAATCCGATGCCGCGTTGCGAAGCGATAAATGCTCCACCTATCACTCTCCGTCCGTCATAGAACACGGCCGACTGTCCCGGAGCAATCGCCGAGGCTTCTGCAAGAAAACGAACCAAAAGGCGTCCGTCTTCAAGCCTTTTCACCCGGCAAGGGATCGGACGGCTACGGTAACGGATACGTACTGCGAGTTCCGGGCACGAAAACAGTTCGTCCTCATCCACAATATTATCTTGTTCCGCCACCATATATCCGGCTTTCAACTGTTCGGCATCCCCCAGCATGACAGTGTTCTTCTGCGGATTAATTTTCAAGACATAAGCCGGTTTGCCCAGTGCGATCTCGAGTCCTTTACGCTGGCCGATGGTATAATAAGGAAAACCCCTATGTTGCCCCAGCTTCACGCCTTCGGAACTGACAAACCATCCCGGACCGATCTCCGCATCAAGTTCCGGGCACTGTTCACGAAGAAAGTCCCGATAATCACCTTTAATGAAGCAGACTTCCATGCTTTCCCCCTCTTTCGACTTGGCTTCGTAACCTTTCTCACGCAGATAGTCGCGCACAGTCTGCTTGGTGTAGTTGCCCAAAGGAAAGATACAGCGTCGCAGGACGTCCTGCCCCAATCGCCAGAGGAAATAGGACTGGTCTTTCTTTTCATCATCACCGGCAACAATATAGATGTACCCGTTCCGTTCTTCCAATCGGGAGTAATGTCCGGTGGCTATCCAATCGCAGCCCAGTTTGTCAGCCCATTCTATCAACATGCGGAACTTAAATAACGGATTGCACATCACGCAAGGGTTCGGCGTACGTCCCTGCCGGTACTCGTCTATAAAGTTTTTGACAATAGTATCTTTAAAAGGAACACGTTCGTCGGCCACATAATGTTCTATCCCCATACGTACCGCCAACTCTCTGGCGTCCTGCGGCTCATCGCCCCAGACACGCATGGTGACACCTACTATCTCGTATCCCTGCTCTTGCAGCATCAGGCAAGTGGCGGTACTGTCTATTCCCCCGCTCATGCCGACAAGAACACGTTTATTGGATTCTTTCATATTCATTCTCTTTTTACGAAGAATGCAAATGTACGAGATTCCCGGCAGAATACAATCAATTGGACAAGTTAGTATACAAACTTTAAAACTAAAGGATGTATGATCAATGCGATACCATGAGGGTGTGTCGAAACTTCTTTCACCACGGAGTAACACAGAGTATCACAGAGTCTTTTTATTGATAATCAACAACCTAAAATCATCTCTGTGTACTCTGTGGTGAGTTTTGACACAGTCCCCTTTTGTCTGTTTGTCAAATTGATAACAGAACCTCTCCACGTTTCAGTTTTTCGAAGCTCCGGCAAGGTTCATGGAGAAAAACGGCTTATTTCCGGTTAGGAGATTATCCTTTTAGCAGGGAATCAGGAAAGAGGTAAGCCGTGAGACAGAAAAAGAAATAAAACCGGAACATAAGGACAGTGTAACAAGAGATACAGGTTCTTTTTATTACTTCAGTAAGTTCTCTTTTCCACTGACAACCAGAGAAGATTCAAACACTTCGGAGGCCAGATTCCGGCACAATAGGAGTTATTAGGAAAAACATATAGAGATATTTGGAAAACATATAAGCATTTTCGAAAAATGTAACCGTCTTTTGGAAGAAATGCTTCCTTCTTTTCCGGAAAACCAACCGTCTTTTACCCCCAAACCCCGGCTCTAATCTTTCAAAACCCCGGCTTTCCGTCATCAAAAGCACCGTTCTTCCGCCCCGTCCCCTCCAGTTTGCAGTTCCGGAAGGAAAGGGCTGTTAGCAAAAACAGCATTATCATTACTTTTTGCACACAAAACAGGCTGAGATATATCAAAATCACAATTTCATTTAATCAGCGCAGACAATGGTCCTCTTCTCCGTCATTTCCATCTGTCACTGCCGTGAAGCTCCAAAATGTTATTACATTATCTTCACTCTTTCCGCAATAATAAAAGAGATACAAGAAATACGAAGAATAAAAAAAACAGCTAAAACCATTTGCTTTCTTCAAAAAGAATCTGTATATTTGAGTAATAAGAAGCTCAGATATGGCAAACCCAAAACTACCGGGAATACCCGAAGCTGAACAAGCTCTGTTGTATGCCAAGCTGAATGAATACAACCGGGGCCGCATGTCCTACAAAGAGGCAGGAGCCTACTTTGTGGTTCTGCCGAGACCGGGACATCCCACCTATTCGGTTTGGGTTTACTCTCCCTCACTTGAAAAGAACAGACTTCTGTTTATCCACGAGCTTTCCGCCGACATCAACGAATCATTACGGATGGCAAGTACACTGTTTTTCTTCTCCAGACGCTGTCTGCTGATCGTGGAATACAATGAAAAGAGAATGCAAAGCAATGGAGACGACATTATATCGTTCGGCAGATATCACGGACATTATTTACACGAAATCCTGAAAATCGATCCGGCTTACCTGAGTTGGATAGCCTACAAATACACTCCTAAAATCCCGAAACAGGAGCGTTTTGTTGCAATCGCACAAGTATACCACTCGGTGCATCTGGACATCATGCAACGAAAAGCACGCCAAAAGCGCGAAACCAGCCGCTTTCTGGGTAACGAAGGGGAAAAATTAGAGAGTCTGAATCTCAAAGTAGTGAAGGTACGGCTTGAAGACGATCCATATAAAACAAGAGTCGTGGGAAGCGCCGTTCAGTTCTTTGTACGGCAGATAGTGACACTGACCGACCCATCGGGAAATCTGGTGATCATGAAGATTTCCTCAAAGACACCCAGTCCTGTATCTTGTCAGCTCCCGGCCCTGGAACATGAGTTCCGTCCGGGTGAAATAGTCCACATCGCCTCGGCAAGGGTAGCGCGCACTTACGAAAGTTACGGCTCAAAGTATACACGTTTGAGCCATGTGAAGTTTCGTCAGGTAAGTTAACGCTTTGTCCAGTCGTCTTTTACATAACTGGACGGATAGGAAGTAGAGTCTACTATCCCGCCTTTCTGACGAATCCAGGTATCAAACGTACGGCTACCTTCGTTCAACACAATAATGCGCGCACCATTAGGCAAATGATTGTACTCTGTATTACCACCGGTAAAACGACCGTAGGCCAAAAGGATGTTCTTCCACATCACAGCATAATCGTTATCGTGATCGTGTCCTACGAAAACACCCATCACATCGCCCGCCTCTTTCATGGCAGCAAACATACCGGTATTCAATTTCGGTGCGCAGGCTTTCTCCATACGGGTACCACGAAGAATGGCATTTTCATTGGCAGCAGCTTCATTATACTCCGGAAGGGGAATATGGAAAAAGGCCAGTGCCGGATAAGGTTTGCCACCGTTCTGCGCTGTATAAGCGGCGCTTTGATCACGATACCACGAGATCTGACCGAAAGTCAGCCATGCATATCCGTCTACATCCTTGAGTGAAGAGTAAGAATGTGAGTCCATACAATAGAGCAATGCGGCATCCTTTACGGCATCGGCAGAGGATTTCACTGTCAGTACATAGTCGGGCGAAGGAGAAGCGCCACGATCGGGCAACAAATTGCCGGGTACACCACGAATCAGGTCATAGAGTTCGGCACGGGTCTTTCCCTGTTCATTATCATGGTTGCCAAAAGTAACAACGAACGGAAGCTTACGGCGTTCCACTTGTTCAAGTACCTGGAGCATACCTTTATCGGCAGGAGAAGAATAAACAACATCACCGGTGAAAATTACGAGATCGGGATGTTCGGCATCCAACACTTCCCCTATACGCTCGAGGGCTATATCTGAGGCCGGGTTGCCATACTTAAAATGTACATCGGTAAACTGGACGATTTTAAATTTACCGTCTTTATTGAATCGTAAGACGGAACTTTGGGCAACACCATCATTTATTGCCATGAAAGAAAACAAAACGGCCAATAAGGTCCCAAGAATCTTTTTCATACTATATTACGTTTAGGAGTTGAATTTAATCACACGCGATTGATCAGCACGGTTGCATAAGCGGAGATGCCTTCTTCCCGCCCGGTAAAACCGAGCTTCTCGGTAGTAGTGGCTTTAATCGAGATATCATCCGCATCAATGCCCATCACTTCGGCAAGCACCTGCTGCATAGAAGGGATATGGGCTTTTAGTTTAGGACGCTCCGCACAGATCGTTGCGTCGATATTACCTATTTGGTACCCCTTGGTGGCGATCAGTTCCACTGTTTTCTTCAATAAAATCTTGCTGTCTATATTCTTATACTCACCGGCATTGTCGGGGAAGTGATAGCCGATATCGCGCATATTGGCAGCACCCAGCAAGGCATCGCAAATAGCATGTACCAGTACATCGGCATCCGAGTGTCCTAACAACCCTTTTTCATGTTCCAAAAGAATGCCCCCCAACCAAAGTTCACGCCCTTCTACCAACTGGTGGACGTCGAAACCAAAACCTACTTTTATTTTCATAAGAGTTATTTTTATAGATGAATAAAGGAATTCCCGGATTTACCGGATATAGAAATCGAGCAACTTCTCTGCTTCAAGATACCCCTCCAAGTGCTGGCCGATACTGACCGGACCCACTCCCACAGGAGTCCCGGTAAAGAGCAAATCGCCGATTTTCAGGGTCACAAAACGACTGACATAAGCAATAATATCATCTATCTTAAACAGCATATCAGCCGTATCCCCCTGCTGCACGGTGTTTCCGTCTATATCCAGATGAAAACGGAGATTCTGCACATCGGCAAAGCGTTCTACCGGTACAAATGTACCAATCGCAGCGGAACTATCAAAACCTTTGCACAACTCCCAAGGATTGCCGGCTGCACGGAACTGACGCTGCAAATCCCTCGCAGTGAAGTCGATACCGACCGTTAGTGCATCGTAGTAACGATGAGCGAAGCGCGGAGCAATATTCTTCCCCAAGCGGTTGATACGTACCACCAGCTCGGTTTCATAATGCACTTCATTTGAGAAATCGGGAATAAAGAAAGGCTTTCCGTCTTTGAGGATAGCCGAATCGGGTTTCATGAAGATTACCGGCTCTTTATTCTCCAACGTATGTCCCAGCTCTTCGTTGTGCCGGGCATAATTCATTCCAACAGCTATAATCTTCATGATCTATTCTGTTTCATTAAAGTTCAAACGGTTAAACATGACAGCAAGATGGGCATAAAGTGACGTATTCTGCACCACAATATCTTCCGGGACGCGAATACGGAAGGGAGTAAAATTCCAGACGGCTTTAATACCACCGGCTACCATCGTATCCGTAATGCATTGGGCAATCTCGATGGGCACAGTCAGCACACCGATGTGTACACCATACTCTTTCATCTTCTCCAGAAAATCATCGGAATGGAAAATCGGAATGCCATTAAGCGTAGTACCTACCAATGTCGGGTTCACATCAAAAGCTGCCACAATCTCCAGACCGAAATGGCTAAGACCGGAGTCACGTAGCAACGCTCCTCCCAGACTACCCACACCGAAAAGGAAAGCCTTGTGCATATTCGTAAAGCCAAGAAAATCTTCCAGAACAGCAATCAGCGCATCTACCTCATAACCCACACGAGTACGGCCGGAAATATTAACATACGACAAATCTTTCGCAATCTGTGAAGCATCGATGTTTATTTCTTTAGATATCTGAGTGGAAGAGACATAGCGTTCGCCTTTCTGCTTCAGCAACTTTACATTCGAAAGATACCAAGGCAACCTACGTAAAGTAGGCTCCGGAACCTTTGTACTGTCTTTATGCTGTATCTGATTATTCATAGTCACTTCATTCTGCTTTTACATTAGCGATTGACAAAATTACACTATTTTTTCCGAAATGCCATAAGGATGTCATAGAAGCTTAACATAATTTCTACATACAAAAACGCCCGGGGACACTTAAGAGTTTGCAAGGTTCGGAACAATATATTATTTTTGAGCTTAATTAATAGACTGGAAAAATGAAGAACAGCGATTGGAAAGACCGGCTGAACGTGGTTTACTCCACTAACCCGGATTATAATTACGAAATGGATGATGACGAAGAGCAAGTAACCCTGGAACCGCCACAACAGAACTTACGGGTACAGTTGGACCGGAAGAACCGGGGCGGTAAAGTCGTGACCCTGATTACCGGCTTTGTCGGCACCGAGAACGATCTGAAAGATTTGGGAAAACTCCTCAAGACGAAATGCGGAGTAGGCGGATCGGCCAAAGACGGAGAGATGATCATACAGGGAGACTTCAAACAAAAAATAGTAGAACTGCTGAAGAAAGAAGGGTATACGAAAACAAAAGCAGTAGGAGGATAAATCCATTCACTTTATGTACAAAAGCACTGTCCCGGATTCTGTATAAACAGAGAACCGCAACATTATGGACAGCTACAAAAAAACGGCCGCTACAGAGTTTCTGTGCGGCCGTTTCTATATACTTGATTCCTTGAGATTATTCAGCTCTCAAAGTGAAACGTTTGAAGTCAACGACCTTCAATTCAGGATCAGCTTCTTTCAACACTTCTCTTACTGTCTTCTTGGCATCCATGATATCTTCCTGGTTCAGCAAGCAAACTTCCTTTAAGAACTTGCCCAAACGTCCTTTAGCAATGTTCTGAATCATTTGTTCAGGCATATTTGCAGCCTTTTCAGCAGAAACAGTAGCAATGATTTCTTTTGCCTTCGCAACATCTTCGGCTGTAATCCAGCCTTTAGCCATATTGCTTTCCATGTGGTCTTCGCTGTCCACATGAGTCGGATTGATATTAGCTTTCTTCAAAGCAGCTTCTACAGCCTTCTGTACCTGTTCAACTTTTGTCTTCTCAATGGCAACTTCGATTTCCTTCTGCTTCACTTCTTCAGAAACACCATCCTCGTCAACTGCAATCGGATTCATAGCGGCAACCTGCATAGCCACTTGCTTAGCCAGCTGTTCGTCAACATTCTTATTGAAAGCAACCATAGTGCAAAGGCCGTTTCTGTTCATATGGTTGTAAGCAGAAATTGTAGCACCTTCCAAAACCATGTAGCCATCCAGTTCCATCTTTTCACCGGTAATACCGCTTCTGTCTGTTACAGCCTGAACAACAGTAGCGTCACCCATCGGAAGAGCCAAAACTTCTTCCAGAGTTTTGCACTTGTTAGCTACAGCAGCGTCCAGAATATCCTGAGTAAGTTTCACGAAATCAGCATTCTGAGCAACGAAGTCGGTTTCGCACTTCAAAGCGATGATAGCACCAAAGCCATTTTCAACTTTTACCAGAACACAACCTTCAGAAGCTTCACGGTCAGAACGTTTTGCAGCAACTGCCTGTCCTTTTTCGCGAATAATCTTCATTGCTTTGTCGAAATCGCCCTCAGCTTCAGTCAACGCGTTCTTGCAGTCCATCATACCAGCACCGGTCATTTTACGGAGCTTGGTTATATCAGCCATTGTTACAGCCATAATATCTTTTATATTTTAAAATGAATAATCGTTTGAATAAACAAAATGTGCCAATCTGCCAATCAAAATGCCAACACCCTTACAGGTGCACCGGCACATTAGCAAATTGGCACATTATTATATTAAGCCTCTTCGTCTTCCTTCAGGAAAGCAGCAGCTTTAGCTGCATTGATTGCTTCTTCGTCAGATTTATCGAGTCTTGCCTTAGCTGATTTCTTCTTGCCTTTGTTAGCAGGAGCTTCACCGGCAGCTTCCATATCGATCTTCTCAGCTTTTCTTTCTTCCAGACCTTCGATCATTGCAGCGCAGCAAGCATCGAGAATAACTTCTACTGATTTAGTAGCGTCATCATTTGCCGGAATAACGAAGTCGATGTTTGTAGGATCTGAGTTAGTATCAACGATACCAAATACAGGGATGCCCAAACGGTTAGCTTCGCGAACAGCGATATTTTCTTTCATTACGTCGATAACGAACAGCGCAGACGGCAGACGAGTCAGGTCAGCGATAGAACCCAAAGTCTTGTCCAACTTAGCACGCTGACGAGAAATCTGAAGAACTTCTCTCTTAGACAAATTTGAGTAAGTACCATCAGCTGTCAGCTTGTCAATTGTAGTCATCTTCTTCACTGCCTTACGGATAGTAGGGAAGTTAGTCAACATACCACCCGGCCAACGTTCGATAACATAAGGCATGTTTACAGATGCAGCTTTTTCAGCAACCACCTGTTTAGCTTGTTTTTTAGTAGCAACAAAAAGGACTTTCTTGCCTGATTTTGCAATCTGTTTCAAAGCTTCTGCAGCTTCGTCAACTTTTGCAACAGTTTTGTGGAGGTCAATGATATGGATACCATTGCGTTCCATGAAAATATAAGGAGCCATTGCAGGGTTCCACTTTCTTTTAAGGTGTCCGAAGTGGCAACCGGCTTCCAGTAATGTATCAAAATTTGTTCTTGACATCTTGTTTTTTCTTTAAATCGTTTACTTTCTTTTTTGTTTTTTCTAAACCAACCGCCGGGTAGCCTGTTTAAGAGTCCCGGTAGTTTAGATACTAAACATATTCCGTCAGACAGCCCATTAACGCTTGCTGAACTGGAATCTTCTACGAGCTTTCGGCTGACCCGGTTTCTTACGTTCAACAGAACGCGGATCACGTGTCATGAAGCCTTCCGAACGAAGAGCTGACTTATCTTCAGCGTTGATCTTAACCAGCGCACGGGCAATAGCTAAACGCAAAGCCTGAGACTGACCAGTGAAACCACCACCACACAGATTAACCTTAATGTCATACTTCTCAGCAACACCAAGTTTGTTCAATGGTTGTTTAACAACATACTGAAGAATAGTTGATGGAAAGTACTCTGCAAGGTCTCTCTTGTTAATAGTAATCTTTCCTGTACCTTCGCTTACGAATACGCGTGCAATCGCACGTTTACGTCTGCCTAATGCATTTACTACTTCCATTATATCTTATTTAAGTGAGTTTATATCAATTGCTTTCGGGTTCTGAGCGTCGTGCTTGTGTTCGCTACCAGCGTATACATACATATTGCTCAGCAACTTAGCTCCCAATCTGTTTTTAGGAAGCATGCCCTTCACTACTTTTCTCAGTAATCTGTCTTCACCGTTAGGTTTGGCAATCAAACGAGCAGGAGTCATTTCTCTCTGACCACCGGGATAGCCAGTGTAAGACAAATAAACTCTGTCATTCCATTTATTACCACTTAATTTTACTTTGTCTGCATTGATGATAATAACGTTATCACCGCAGTCTACATGAGGAGTAAAGTTTGGTTTATACTTTCCTCTCAACAGTTTCGCAACTTTTGCTCCCAGACGACCTAATGTTTGGTCTGTAGCATCAACGATAACCCATTCTTTGGTTACAGTTGCCTTGTTTGCAGAAATGGTCTTGTAACTTAAAGTATCCACTCTTAATTTGTTTTTTAAATGTTACTACTAAAAATTTTCTTCACCACTTATCAACCTTCCCCGGACAAAGGAAGATTAACTTGCTATGAATTAATCTCTTATCCTTTTGAGATAATAATCGGCTTGCAAAAGTACGGCTTTTCTTTGAATTGGCAAACTATTTCTGCCTTTTTTTGGATTTATCCGATTGATAACGAGCACCAAGCTATCGACTATGAACAGCAGCCGGCAGACAAAAAAAGAGACTGCAAGTAACAATTCACCACTCAATCAACGCCACAAGGCATAATCGGCAGCTTGCTACCTGCAGTCCGTAAATCCGTTGTTATAATCTGAATTATCTTACAATATCATCCGGGAATTTATCAGGCATCTCAATGCGTTTCCAGGTTTCATTATACCAGCAGTTCAATTCATTGCCATTCAGGTCCTTCTCTATAAAGTATTTAAGATGCAAGATTTTATCATCGATAAGTTCAAAAGTAAGAACGTTATCCTGATTATCGAGCATCGGCAAATGAATATTCTTTTCAATACTTTCAGCATAAGTATGGTCTGACAACTGTTCATAGTTGCCATAGCCGGTTATAATAGCATCCGATCCCGGACGAATCGTAAAGTTCACAATTCTTCCATCATCACTCAGCACTTTGAAAGTGTTACTCGGTTTAAGCACTCCCGGAGCATCCGGACTCTCTGAAACATAATGGCACAATTGCCAGATTCCTTTCAGATTAGCAGGTTTAAAGTTACCTTTTTGTGCCATCACATTCGTTACCGCAAACAGCATTGCCGCCAGCATGGTAAAAAAATAAAGTTTTTTCATATCTGTACGATTTTAGTTAACACTTTAATTCGTCTGTCTGTCACAAATATAAAGATTTCTTTTATAAAATAAGCAATCTTAAGACATAAAAAAACTCGCATAATCAAAAGAATATGCGAGTTTCTTATCATTTGTATGAATATTCAGGTATGATTCATCAAAAATCGGCATTACGCGGAGTACGCGGGAATGGAATTACATCACGGATATTAGACATCCCGGTTACAAAGAGCAATAAGCGCTCAAATCCCAGTCCGAATCCGGAGTGCGGACAAGTACCGAACTTACGGGTATCCAGATACCACCACATATCCTTCATCGGAATATGCATCTCTTCGATACGTGTCATCAACTTATTGTAATCCGACTCACGCTCCGAACCACCGATAATCTCCCCGATCTTCGGGAAAAGCACATCCATGGCGCGTACAGTTTTGCCGTCTTCATTCTGTTTCATATAGAATGCCTTTATTTCCTTTGGATAGTCGGTCAAGATCACCGGACGTTTAAAGTGGTCTTCCACCAGATAACGTTCATGTTCAGAAGCCAGGTCAACTCCCCAATAAACCGGGAACTCAAACTTATGTCCTTTGGCAACAGCTTCTTCCAGGATCTTGATACCTTCCGTATATGGCAAACGCACAAAGTCTTCTTTCAGTACACCTTCCAGACGTTCTATCAGCCCCTTATCGAACATATCGTTCAGGAACTTCACATCGTCGGCACAGTTATCCAAAGCCCACTTCACACAATATTTAATGAACTCTTCAGCTAAATCCATATTCTCCTGAATTTCATTGAAAGCCACTTCCGGTTCGATCATCCAGAACTCGGCCAAATGGCGCGGAGTGTTAGAATTTTCTGCACGGAAAGTAGGACCGAACGTATAGATGGCTCCGAGAGCAGTGGCAGCCAATTCGCCTTCAAGCTGACCAGAAACAGTCAAGCTGGCCTGTTTGCCAAAGAAGTCGTCATCGTATATGATAGAGCCGTTTTCATCTTTTTTCAGGTCATACAAGTTCATGGTAGTCACTTGGAACATCTGTCCTGCACCTTCACAGTCAGATCCCGTAATGATGGGGGTATGAAAATAGAAGAATCCCTTTTCATGAAAGAATTTATGGATGGCAATAGCCATATTATGACGAATACGGAATACTGCTCCAAAAGTATTGGTACGTGGACGCAAATGAGCAATCTCACGCAAGAACTCCATTGAGTGACCTTTCTTCTGTAGCGGATATGTATTGTCACAAGCACCCAGCACTTCAATCTCACGAGCTTGCACTTCAGCCTTCTGACCGGAACCTACCGACTCCGTCAATACACCGTTCACGCTCAGACAAGCGCCGGTAGTGATTTGCTTCAGCATCTCTTCATTAAAGTTTGCCAGATCGACTACGACCTGCACATTATTTATTGTAGAACCGTCATTCAGTGCGATAAAGTTAACTTGTTTGCTACCTCTGCGGGTGCGAACCCATCCTTTCACATTGACCATAGCGCCAAAATCTTCACGCTTTATCAGGTCGACAATTTTTGTTCTACTAATCTTTTCCATAAAACTATTTTATATACATTATTATATATAGTAGTCAGAAGCCAGTAGCTGGAAAACAACAAACACCAGACTATCGGCTTCCGACTACCATCTTTTAAATTCCTTTATTATTCAAAAGATCCCATCCGGAGGAAGTTTACTTCCTGTTCCGTAAGGTAACGCCACTCACCGCGACGCAATCCTTTCTTAGTCAGTCCGGCAAAGAATACACGGTCGAGTTTCACCACCTTGTAGCCTAATGATTCAAATATACGGCGTACAATACGGTTCTTTCCCGAGTGGATCTCGATACCCACCTGATCGCGTTTCACTTCATCTGAATAACTGATAGCATCTGCATGAATCTCGCCGTCTTCCAACTGGATACCGGCTGCAATCTGATCCATATCCGCCTTTGTCAGGTTCTTGTCCAGATATACATGATAAATCTTCTTCTTCAGGTATTTCGGATGTGTCAACTTCGATGCCAAATCACCGTCATTGGTCAGCAGCAATACACCTGTTGTGTTACGGTCCAGACGTCCTACCGGGTAAATACGTTCAGCACAAGCTCCTTTCACCAGATCCATAACAGTCAGACGAGCCTGAGGATCATCCGAAGTAGTCACACAATCTTTCGGTTTATTCAGCAACACATACACTTTGCGTTCAATACTGACTGTTTCGTCATGGAACTTCACCACATCGGCACGCTTGATCTTTGTACCCAATTCTGTAACGACTTCGCCATTAACAGAAACCACACCTGCTGTGATAAACTCATCTGCTTCACGACGAGAGCAAACTCCCGCATTGGCCAGAAACTTATTCAGACGAATCGGCTCATTCGGATCAACAAACTGTTCTTTGTATTCAATCTGTTTCTTCTTACTGTATTTGGCATTCGGATCGTAATCTCCCGTACGGCGCACCGGACGTGAGAACCCTTGCGATCTGTTATCGTTATTGAATCTCGGACGATAAGGACGGTCGCCACCTTCACGATTGTATGAAGGACGTTGCGGACGGTCTCCATAAGAACGCTGCGGACGGTCGCCACCTTCGCTGTTAAAGCGCGGACGGTAAGGACGGTCGCCACCTTCACGGTTGTATGAAGGACGTTGCGGACGGTCGCCATAAGAACGCTGCGGACGGTCACCACCTTCGCTGTTAAAGCGCGGGCGATAAGGACGGTCGCCACCTTCACGGTTGTATGAAGGACGTTGAGGGCGGTCGCCATAAGAACGCTGCGGACGGTCACTACCTTCGCTGTTAAAGCGCGGGCGGTAAGGACGGTCGCCACCTTCACGGTTGTATGAAGGACGTTGGGGACGGTCGCCATAAGAACGCTGCGGACGATCTTCACTATTACTATTAAATCTCGGACGATAAGGACGGTCGCCACCTTCACGATTGTATGAAGGACGATTGTATCCACCTTCTCTGTTATAACTTCTGTTACCATCACGGCCGGCGTCTGTATTCTCGCTCTTGGAGTCTTCGCGCCATTCTTCGTTTTCTGTGCTCATTTTCTTATTCGAATAAAAATTAAACTTTTGGCCTCACGGCCTGATTTCAAACACTTATATTATATATAACAATAATCACCCTTAAATTCCCGTATACGAATGGGGAGTGATTACTCTTAATTCTTTTTTTATTTCTTCACTGACATCCAGTCCTTCGATAAACTCCTTGATCGAAGCTTCTGTGATAGCCTGATTGGTACGAGTCAATGCCTTCAGGGCTTCGTACGGATGCGGGTAAGCCTCACGACGAAGAATAGTCTGAATAGCCTCAGCCACTACACTCCAACAGTTATCGAGATCACGGCAGATTGCGGTCTCGTTCAGCAACAGTTTGCGCAATCCCTTCAACGAACTCTGGATAGCGATCACAATATGTCCGAACGGAGTACCTACATTACGCAATACGGTAGAATCCGTCAAGTCACGCTGCAAACGTGATACGGGAAGTTTCACTGCGAGGTGTTCCAGAATAGCATTAGCCATACCCAAGTTACCCTCCGCATTTTCAAAGTCAATCGGATTCACCTTATGCGGCATTGCGCTCGATCCTACCTCTCCGGCCTTGATTTTCTGCTTGAAATATTCCATTGAGATATATTGCCAGAAGTCACGGTTCATATCAATCATCACCGTATTAATGCGTTTCATGGCATCGAAGATAGCCGACAGGTTATCATAATTTGAAATCTGTGTTGTATATTCTTCGCGTTCCAATCCCAGTTTCTCTGCAACAAAGCGATTTCCGAATGCTTTCCAATCATATTCGGGATAAGCTACATGGTGTGCATTATAATTTCCGGTTGCACCACCGAACTTGGCTGTTACAGGACATGCCTTCAGAGTTGCCAACTGGCGTTCCAGCCGGTAAACAAAAACCATGACTTCTTTACCCAAGCGTGTCGGAGATGCCGGCTGACCGTGAGTTTTGGCAAGCATCGGAATAGTTTCCCATTCGGCAGCATATGTCTTCAACTGAGCAATCAGTTCCTCAATCAGCGGATAATAAACCTGCTCCAACGCCTCTTTGATAGAGAGAGGAATTGAAGTGTTGTTAATATCCTGCGAGGTCAGTCCGAAATGGATAAATTCCTTGTATTTGTCCAACCCGCCTAACTTATCAAACTCTTCTTTCAGGAAATACTCTACGGCCTTTACATCGTGATTAGTCACACTTTCAATATCTTTAATGCGCTGTGCATCGGCTTCCGTAAAATTACGATAGATATTGCGTAATGACTCGAACACACTCTTATCAATTCCTTTCAGTTGCGGCAACGGAAGTTCACACAAAGTAATAAAATACTCTACTTCTACCTGCACGCGGTATTTAATCAACGCATATTCGGAAAAATATGCCGCTAAAGCTTCAGCCTTGCCTCTATATCGGCCGTCAATCGGAGATATGGCCGTAAGTAAATCAAGTTTCATATTGTCGTTTAGATAATTATCAGGTTGCAAAATTAACTCTTTTTCCTGAGTTATAAGGCATAAGGAGTGAGAAAGTTTGTATAAAAGAGACTAAAATAACGATGAGTGATCTATGACAAACGGTGAACAGCCCGCATTATAATATTGCCGCAAGCAGTTCACCGTTCCTCATTTATCGCTGATCACTTATTATTCCGTGTCGATCACAGTCCGTCAATCATTCATCATCAATTATTCAGTTTCATCAGCACCGGTGTCTTCACCGTCTTCACCTCGGCCTGAGGAACTTCATTCAATTGTTCAAAAATAACAATCTTATTTGTTCCTTTCTTCAACCATACTCCCGGGATATAAAGGGTTTGCTGCGGTCCCACCTTCCAATAGCGCCCGATGTTGACACCATTTACAAAGATGATACCTTTTCCCCAATTTTCCATATCGATAAATGTATCTCCGACGTTATCCAACGTAAAGGTCCCTTCATAAAGCACCGGACAACCTTTCAGTTTTGCGGCCTCAGCAGGCACATTCGCATGTGCATCAGCTTTCAGTTTTGCCAGGTCGGGCATTTCGCTCATCGGCAACTGATACATATCCCACTCACCTGTAATTTCCTTACCCGCTATCTTGACCGGACTAATGATACCCTTGGTATTATGCACAATTTCACTACCATAATTAATACGTCCCATATTTTCAACCAGTATCTGCAAAGTAGCGTTAAACGGCACCTCAATCTCCATTGAATAAGTCTTGGTATTCCGGTTCAACACACCTACCTGCTCTCCATCCACATACACAACCGCATAGTCACGCAGTCCCGGTATCTCAAGCGTTCCACTGATAGGTTGATTAAAATGACGGGTATATAACACATATCCATACCCTTGATTCAACTGCTCAAAAGTCAAAGGAGTATCGGCCGACACCGGCTTTTGCTTTTCGGCGAATGCCAATACATCAGCAACTTTGGTCAATTTGATAGAGGGGATCTCAATAACCGGATTTGGAGCCGGAGCCTCGGGGACCGTGTATTTAACGTATTTTCTGATCACGTTACGGATTGAATCATACTTCGGAGTCACCCAACCAGCTTCACTGATAGGAGCATCATAATCATAACTGGTCAAATCCGGCTGAATATCACGTTTCTTATCATAATTAGCACCACTTGTAAAGCCGAAATTAGTTCCTCCATGCACCATATAGAAATTGAAAGATACGTCATTCTGCAGATATTTCTCGGTCTGACGAGCAATTCCGGAAGCACCCACCTGTGGAAACGGTTCCGCCCAATGCGACAACCAACCCGGATAGAACTCAGCAACCATATACGGTCCCTTACCATCATGATATTGATTAACCACCTTTTTCAAGTTCTCAATATCACTTTCGCCATTCGCTGTAGGCAAGGCACCCGGTGTAGCTCCGCCTTCGAAAAGCCAGCTGCCATCAGAGGTAAACAAGGGTACATTAAATCCTGCATCAGCCAATTGCTGTTTAATTTTGGCATTATAAGCACGATGCTCTTCCAAAGGTATATCTTTTCGTTGGGCAACGTACGAACCAAACTCGTTCTCACACTGCACCATCACGATCGGGCCACCTTTTGTGCACTGCAAATCGCCCACTTCCTTATAAAGCCGGTCAATATACGCCTTTGTATATTTCAGAAACTCCGGATTATCTCTCCTGATTTCCATTCCTTTCACATTCTGCAGCCACCAGGGATAGCCGCCAAATTCCCACTCGGCACAAACATAAGGACCGGGGCGTAAAATAACCATCATTCCCTCTTCACCGGCTGTTTTTATAAACTCGGCCAAATTCTTATCACCGGTAAAATCCCACTTCCCCGGCTCCGGTTCATGAAGATTCCAGAAAACATAAGTCGCAACCGTATTCAACCCCATACCTTTCATCATCTGTAAACGATGACGCCAATATTGATGAGGGATACGGGCATAGTGCATTTCACCAGAAAGAACAGGTGTCACTTTTCCATTACGATAGAAATGTCCGTCTTTGATTTCAAACGCAGACCTTGACTGCGAGAATGCACATAATGGCATGATAGCCAATAGCAAAAGTAAATAAATAGATTTTGTTCGCATGGTAGCATTAATAGGTTTGTTGATGAAGCAAAGTAAAGAAATAAATCACTTTTTCACCAACTTTCCCGTCGTTTTCTTATAAAAAATAACTTGAATTAATACACCGCAACCAGATCAGCCATAAAAAAGAAAGTCCTCACAGAAATATTCTGCAAGGACTCTATATTGTGGGCGTTGACGGATTCGAACCGCCGACCCTCTGCTTGTAAGGCAGATGCTCTGAACCAGCTGAGCTAAACGCCCGATGTATCTTTCTCAAAGAATATATAGCAAAATTGAATCTCTTTTCAATGTGGGCGTTGACGGATTCGAACCGCCGACCCTCTGCTTGTAAGGCAGATGCTCTGAACCAGCTGAGCTAAACGCCCATATATTCTTCTTCGAAAGTGTTCGGCTGTGGGCGTTGACGGATTCGAACCGCCGACCCTCTGCTTGTAAGGCAGATGCTCTGAACCAGCTGAGCTAAACGCCCGTACACTTTCCTTTTAAAAGCGATGCAAAGGTATCGCTTTTCTCGAAATCTACAAATTATTTACGATCTTTTTTTTCAAAAAGTTTCCAACATCATCAGTAAGTCTCTGTTTTTCAAACAATAGAATCCATTTTGTTTTACTTCGTTTGTTTTCTCAGTAACTATAGGATTCTTCTTCAAATTAGGTGGTAAATTCTTTATTTCTTTATTTTCAAGTTGATAATTGTCCTTTTTGCTTGCTTTAATAGGAAAAAACAGACACCGGCTGAAGTAAGATTGCTCAAGTCTCGGAAGTGAATTTACGCCGTCCGGACCGATATCTTCATCCTTATACCTTTCTTCAATTAACATTGTTAACGCCTTTTGCAGGTTGTCAGGTTCTTATGCGCAAATAATAAGTCTTTTGCATTTAAAAGAACTTGTTATTCATATCCAAAGAACAAGCTTTAACTCTGTGTTAAAACAAAGTTTTTGAGGATAGAAATCTTACTTTTTAAAGATATTGATTTTCAGATGGTTTATTCTAAAATTCGCTTTTTCATCTCACGGATGGACTCTTCGGAGGAAAGCCGGAATACTTGCTTTTTTATCAACTATAAACGAGGGCTTACACTTCCGAAAACTGAATTAGATTTCCATGAGTAAAAGAAAACTTACCACCAAATTTTGAAGAAGAACCTAACTTAGGTTATCCGTCCGATGCCTGCCGCCGAATAACACGTGCGGGATTGCCTACCGCCACACAATCATCCGGTATATCTTTTGTAACCACGCTACCGGCTCCAATCACGCAACGGTCACCTATCGTCACCCCAGGGCAAATGACCGCTCCGCCCCCAATCCAGCAATCTTCACCAATAGTAACCGGATAAGCATATTCCTTGGGATTACGGCGTTCCAGATAGTCCATCGGATGATGTGGAGTATAGATTTGCACACACGGACCTATCAGTGTATGACTTCCGATAGTGATGAATGCTCCGTCAAGGAAGGTACAATTGGCATTAACAAATACATGTTCGCCCAGACGGATGCCGTCACCATGGTCACAATGAAAAGGCGGGCAAATAACAGAGGTAGGCGGAAGGTCGGGCACCAGCTCCTCAAGTAACTCCCTGTAAGTATCGTCATACGTACTCAGTCCCCGCATCTGTGCCAATAACTTTTTAGCATGCTCAAACCGTACCTGCAACTCGGGTGCTGACATATCAGCCAGTTCGCCACTACGCATTTTTTCTATTTCAGTCATTTGGATTATTCTGTTTTTCCGTTCGTAAATACATATTTCTTTTCATCCGAAAGCTGTTCGTTGAACTCAAATCCTTCCCAAGCAAATGTTTTCAACTGGTCAACGGATTCTATCCGGTTTTTCAGGATGTAACGGGTCATCTCTCCCCTCGACATTTTAGTGTAGACCACTACTGTAGCCAGTTTCCCGTTTTTCCAGACGTGAAACTCAGGAGTCACCACACGGACCTCTCTCTCCACCCGTTTCCAATCAAAAAGTCCCCGCATCTCGTCACTCGCCAGATTACAAAGTATCCCACCGGCTTTTTTAATATCTTCTATAAACAAGTCGGTAAGAACCGGCTTCCAATACTCAAACATGGTTCGGGTACCGGGTTCGGGCAATCGGACATCTCCTTCGAGCCTGTAAGGTCGAATCACGTCGAGAGGACGCAGCAGCCCATAGCAAAACGAAGTCAACCTCAAATGGTCCTGAGCATATCGGAAATCTTCATCCGAAAAATCTTTGGGAGAAAGTCTTTTAAAAACAATCCCGGTATAAGCCAACAGCGCAGGCAGCTCCCGAGTCGCTTCGGAATGAAAGTCCTGATAGCGCTTATAATTCTCAACAGCAATCTTAGCATTTACCCGCAACAGGCGCTCCAACTCTCCGACAGAGAATTGAGACATTTGCAAAGCGACCTCCGCTGCCTCCTTCCGGAAGCGGGGAAATGTGGTGAGAGGCGTTTTCACTTTCGAAACGTCACTCATGGTTTTGGCGCAAGATAAAAGTATCAGCATAGGCTTCTTTCCTTATTTCAATGTTTCAAAGGAACAAAATTAATAGAAAAACGGGAGTATACACTTTTTTTCTTACTTTTGTACTGTCACTAAAACCTGAAAAACTAACATTTTACCTAAAATGAAGATTAAACGACTCTACTTACTGGGAGCCTGGCTCCTTTTGGGCGTCAGTGCTTCGGCCCAGAACACAAGTATTCAACCACAACCACAACAGATTCTTTCGGAAACGCAGGCTCTGAGTCTGCCGGATACCTATCTGATTGTCGGAGAAACAGAAGCAAACCCGCATGCCGTCAGTGCACTGAAAGCTTTACTTGCCGGAAAAAAGACAGATAAGGACGGAATTCGCATCTATATCGGTGAAAAAGGGGATAAAGCTATCCGTAAATTCGCCCGGCAAATTCCCAATCAGAAAGAAGGATATTATTTAGCTGTCAACGACAAAGAAATCGTATTGGCCGGACAAGACGAACGGGGAACCTTCTATGCTTTGCAAACCCTATCACAACTGCTGAACAATAACCAATTGCCTGTAGTTGAAATCAAGGACTATCCTTCCATCCGCTTCCGCGGTGTAGTCGAAGGATTCTATGGAACTCCATGGAGCCACGAAGCCCGTCTCCGTCAGTTGAAATTCTACGGAGAAAATAAGATGAATACCTATATCTATGGTCCTAAAGACGACCCGTATCACAGTTCCCCCAACTGGCGTTTGCCTTATCCGGAAAAAGAGGCGCTTCAGTTACAGGAGTTGGTAAAAGTGGCCAATGAAAACGAAGTGGACTTTGTATGGGCCATTCACCCGGGACAAGATATCAAATGGAATCAGGAAGACCGTGATCTGCTGCTGGCTAAATTCGAGAAGATGTATGATCTGGGAGTACGTTCGTTCGCAGTATTCTTCGATGATATTTCGGGGGAAGGAACCAACCCGAACAAACAGGCTGAACTACTGAACTACATTGACGAGAAATTTGTAAAGGCCAAACCGGACGTTACCCCGCTGGTCATGTGCCCTACCGAATATAACAAAAGCTGGTCGAACCCGAAAGGTAATTACCTGACTACTTTGGGTGAGAAACTGAACCCTTCTATCCAGATTATGTGGACGGGCGACCGTGTGATTTCCGACATAACCAAAGATGGTATTGCCTGGATCAACAAGCGCATCAAGCGCCCGGCGTATATCTGGTGGAATTTTCCGGTATCCGATTACGTACGCGACCATTTGCTGCTCGGACCGGTTTACGGCAACGACACCCAGATTGCCGATCAGATGTCAGGCTTCGTCACCAACCCGATGGAACATGCCGAAGCATCTAAAATAGCAATTTACAGTGTAGCCAGTTATGCATGGAATCCGGAAAAATATGACAGCGAACAGACATGGAAAGATGCCATACGCACCATTTTGCCGAGTGCTGCGGAGGAACTGGAATTCTTCGCCGCACACAACTCTGACCTGGGTCCGAACGGACATAAATACCGCCGGGACGAATCGGTTGAATTACAGCCTGTAGCTAAGCTTTTTCTCGACAGCTATCTGAAAAACGGCTCGTATACCGAAGCAGATCTCAACTCCTTGAAAGCAACCTTCGGCAAGATGACAGAGTCCGGTGATATTCTGATGACCAACACCGAAAACCAACCTTTGATTGCAGAAATGATGCCCTGGCTCCGTCAATTCAAATTATTGGGTGAAACCGGACAAGAAGTATTGTCTATGGTCAAAGCTTACAAGGAAGGCGACAACTCACTTTTTATCCGGAAGTACCGCCATGTGAAAGCACTGCAACAACAGATGTTCCAGGTGGACCAGACTTATAACCAAAACCCTTACCAGCCGGGTGTAAAAACAGCAACTAAAGTGATCAAACCACTGATCGACCAAACATTCACTACGGTGACCGAACGCTATAACAAGCAAAACGGTACACAGCTGGATGCCGCAACGGACTACATGCCTCACAAACTGACGAGTGACGTAGAGCAACTACGCAATCAGCCGTTACAGATCAAAACGAACCGTATATTGGTATCGCCTGCCAACGAAGTAATCAAATGGGGAGCGGGACGTACGTTGACCATCGAACTGGATCAAGCCTATCCGGGAAAGAGCTTGGATATAGATTTCGGCAAACCGGATGTAAGCGCCTGGGGACGACTTGAAGTTTCAGCCGATGGCAAAGAATGGCAAGAAGCTGACTTCAAACAGGAAAAGAACCGGATCACGCTTAACCTGAAACAAGCTCCGGTGAAAGCTGTCCGTTTCAGCAATACCGGCAATACGGAACAAGAAGTTTATCTTCGCCGTTTTATCATTACTCTGGACAAATAAAAACTTATTCAATCTGTGTAAAAAGCCCCTTCCGGTATTTTCGCTAAAATACGGAAGGGGCGCACACAAACAAAACAAACAATAATTCATCAACAGCCTTCACAGGCTATACCGATGAATATCACTAAAGATAGCATACAAAGAGTATGCTCGTGAAAAAGCTGCCTTTTCAAGGCTACAGAGGATAAGATTAATCATTCAGCATGTTCATTTACCTTCGTACAAGAGCTTTCTCTTTCCTGTAATACACGAAATTTCATTTGCTGCTGTTCCCGCCAGTAGTAAAAACCTCCACACGAAATTTTGCATAAAACAACATATTCAGTTTTACGCTTCCGCATCAGACGCAATAGAGGTGTACATAAAAACTTATCCGGTTCGGAAACACGCACCCTGATTGTTTTTCGTCCGGAAGTAGTTCCGTCCGGACAGGGCAACCAGTCTATATCAAGTATGCCCAGAAGAGAATAACAATAAAAGGCAGAATGTTCATAGGCATACCATGCTCCTTCTTCCTGATACAGGAAAATACAATCAACATTCTGTGCTTCTATTTGCAATATCTCTTCCAGGGTCATACTACCGCAACGTTCTATTGAATAACTACTATCTTACGGGCTACAGTTTCCCCGCCGGAGGCGGAAGTCATCAGTACAGTCCCTCTCCTGTTCGCTCCGAAAGCTACGTGCAAATAAGCATGCGAACTATATTTGCTACTGAGTTCCGACACCATACCGTCTCCCGGAAATGCTCCGGGAGATGCGGCGGATGGGTGCAGAAAGAGCCAGCCGGCAGACGTCGGATTCAATACCCGGACCGTCCAGTTACGGTCGGTTGAACCAACCAAATCGAAAACAAACGAATCGGTATCTTTCTGGTCCGATATAATGGGATTCCAACTGACACGAACCGGCTGAGACAGATTATCACACGTCATAGTCAAGGTTGTAGATACGGCACTATTGGCCGGTGAGGTAAAATCCCCTGTTATTTTATACTTATTACTTCCTAAAGCCTGTGCAGACAGATTGGTCAGCCAATTACAATCGGCAGGTAGGGTCAGAACCGGCTGAACACCACGGCTGGAATATACGATACAAATATCTACACCCGTCGCCGATGTAGTCACACCTGTTTTTCCATATAGGCTGAATACATTATTAGACGATGCCATACGGTATTCACCGTCGGCCACAATACAGGGCAAATCCGTGTCTTCATCCGTCAACTCCACTTTCAGAGCATTCGAAGGTGCAGAAGCCACAGCAATATCCGGATTTTCATATCCCGGACCATTGACGCCCACCACCGTAACAATATAACGGTGGTTACGTACAATGTTCAGAGGAGCTCCGTTGTTACCGGTCATTACTACCTTATAATAGCCTTTTTTTCCCTTATACCGGGCTGCAATGACTACTCCCATATAGTCGGAAGCCGAACAATTGCGCTCATAAATGTATAAAGATGGTTCCGCACCATTAACCCAGCCCTTACGATAATCCAGATAGGTTCCACCGGTAACCGGATTTGCGGTAACGGGAGTGTTAACTTCTCCTGTGCAATCGGTCGGAGCCAGGAAGCCATGACAGGCTCCCTGATGGACGGTAATTCCTTCGATGACAAAATCATCCAGTCCGGTATTTACACCCCCACTACCCTTCTTCACTTGTATACAGGCAGTGGAACGCAACAGTTTCACACCCTCTGCTTTCGTCACGATATTGATTCCGTTGAGGGCAAAACGTCCCCACATGACCAAAGGCATCACATGGTTTAACAATGTGCTCTCTCCTTCATCCACATGTTCGAGCGAGGCTGTCTGCAAAGAAGAGATAGCCGCATTTTCCGCCATACCCGGAGTTATATCACCAAAGTTCAAACGATCCGAAGAGCCATCAGCACTCCGCCCGTTTGCAACCAGATGAATGATACGCCGTTCCGAAGTAGCATCCAAACGGACTGTGAAATTAATCCCCGTTCCGGTAACAACCAACCTGTCATTCTCTACTTTGACACGCTCCATAAACTTTGCGTCTTTGTCGAATATCAGCAAGTCTACGTTCTTAATATCGGTATCCGTACACAGACCACCGGCACGAGTAAGCGCATTCACTGACTCCGGCTGCGGCAAGGTTACCGAAACAGCAACATCTATCTTCCCATAAGCGGGTTTCTGTTCCTCTTCCTCATGACTACACGAGACAAACAGAAAGGCAACCAGTATACCTATTATATATTGTATTTTCATACTATAGCGCATTTTCATTGTTTACACTAAAATCTATTTCCTCTCCCCCTGATAATTATCGGAATAGGTATTCACGATTACGGGAGTCCAGAAGGGCTTTTCTTCCGGTCGGAACGGCACCTTTACCGAATGAGATGAGCGAGTATTGGCAGGGGCAGCAGCAAGTACTGTTACAGATGCCGAATGTTTAATACGGTCATATACAATTGTTGCAACTTTTGTATAACCTCCTTGATCATACGTTCCATTACCTCCGGTAGTAGTAATAAGTACCCGATAAGTATCATTATACAACCTTTCACCACCTTCATTATAATAATTATATTTATTATAATCCCCGGTTTCAGCAGTTCCTTTAGACATTGTTCCTCCTTTATAGGCAGTCATTTCAAAAGTCATAGGAGCAGGTGCTATCCCTGAACTATACCATGTTGCATAAACATCCAATTTTATTTTTCGGGGAGAGTTTACATCGCCTTCCAATACAGGGGCATTAAAAAATGCAGTTTCTCCCTGTCCTTGACGTGCATCACCACCCCACTGTAGCAGCAGTTTGCCATTATAATTAACAGTCTGATTCTTGCTCCATCCAACAGGCTTTTTATCATAAGAAGAATTATTACTTCCATCACCAGATACATTATTACCTTGGAATTCAACCGCAATATCCACATCAGACCTATCCCACATAAATTTAACAACAAAATAGTCGAAAGGAGGAATTGTCACTATAATATCCTGGTGTACTTTAACCGTAACCTGATAATCCGGGCAATCGGCATGATGGAAAGTTAATGATCCGTCACGAGCCTCATCGGAAGGTTCACGGTCGGTTGTCATAGTCAGCACTTGCGTTAACGGATTCCATCTCAAATCACTATGAATCCAGGACTCCCATGAATCGAAAATAATATTTCTACTACCACCCAACACAGTCACATCTTGTGAATTAGTAACTGCAGTCTGCGCTGAACCTGTTGGAGCAAGTGCATTTATTACCCCATCATCCACATGGATATAGCAGTTCATTAACGAAATCGTATCCGTATCAAGCGTTGTTTTATTCTTCACAACAATCTGACCATCTCCATAACAAGTATCAAAATCATCCGGCTTAATCGTCGAAGTACGTGTAAAGTTGACTGTGGTATTTCCTTTCACCCCACTCTGTATGTCTGAAGTCGCTTTGGGACTACTACCTAAGAATATCCAGTCACCTCCAATACTCTTAACCTCCACCGAGCGATTTTCATGTGCTTTAGGACAAAATATAAGTTTATGTTCACTAACTTTGATTGTACCTCTATCCGGTCTTTGTGTAACCGGTATTTTCTTGGTCACATTATTTGCTTTAATGGTAATATACGAAGTACGCGGATGATTATCCACATAGCTATCCAGATCAGCAGTAATTTCCACCGCATTCCCATCCAACTTTTTCACCGAAGTAATCCACGTGGCCTCAGGTGCCTTCTCCACTGTATATTCCCGGGCATTGGTATTTACATGTATCGTGTCTTTGAATGCCAGCCCAACGGAAGCTTTATCCGTATAAAGCTGGGTCTGTGACAAATCGGCTTCCAACTGTGTATCTTGCCAGTTCAATATCTCAGTAGAGACATCGAGCTTTCCACCAAGGAAAATGCGTACCAACAAAATTCCGTTTACTCGTGGAACCCGAGGAATTACCACATCCGTCTTCTCGAAACGTGTACCTCCTTCACTGGCCAGATCGACACTCAGTTTAAGATGGCTGGTAGTCGTGTCTGTCGGAAGCGCATTCAGATAATCAGTTCCTTTATGGGCCGGCACAATAAACCGAAGCGTATCACTATACTGATGACCCGCCATTGCAGTATTATTATGTATAGTAAAGGTACCGGTCATAGGTTCCGCACTCACAGTAGGGTTGTTTTTATTGGGGTATAACCCTCCTTCCCAATTAAGAGTCGTAGGCACGTTGCTCAATTTCATGGTGTGGGTACCATTGATATCCAGTCCTCCGGCATCAGCTATCACGACTTTGACCAATGCAACGTTCCGTGAAAGTAATGCTGTTTCGGAAGCGACATTATCCTGACCGGCAATAACCTGCTGTCCGGTAATATAAGCCGTACGCAACTCAGGCATAGACGGCAAATTTCCACCGGAGGAACGGGTTTCCCACATTTTCAGTGATGAACGCCCCTGGCCACGGACAGGCTGAACCAATTCACTGTTTATATCCCTGTCGGCACTGACCAACGTAATATCCCACGTACCTGCCGCAACCGGCATGGTAAGACGGTCTGCAGCGTAAGTCACATCCGGCACTTTCTGCCTGAACTGTCCGGCAGCAGCCCCATCTCCATCAAACAGATAGACTTGCGTATTATTGATAATATCAGCAGAAGCTCTCGTCATCCTGAAAACCAATGAAGGATTACCATTGGTTCCCCCTGGCGATTCCCTGTCATCCGTACAAGCAAACGCCAGAAAAAGCAGCAAGCCCATCAACCCTGTATATATTCTTTTTCCTGTCATAGTTCTTTTTTCATCCATTTTCTTCTGATCAGACAAGAAGACCTTGCATTTGAAATGCAAGGCACTCTTATCCCTAAGAATCATTTTATTTCCGGATCGTAAACTCTGCCATACGTTCTGCGTCAGACACACTGATCGGCTGTGCACCTGTAGGCTGGTTTACAGATTTGATTTTCAGTTTCACCTGTTTTTCCAAAGCATCCGTACTGAACAATACCACTCCATTCACATTGGCCGAACTATGGTTGCCGTCTCCACTGATGCGTAGGTCATGCAGATTGGTAAAGACAAAGTCTTTTCCTTCTTTTGCCGTAGCATCGGGCAATGTCACACAGTTAACAATAATATCACTACCTGTGGCATTAGTCAGTAAGGCTCCGTCTGAAGCACGCAACAGCGAAACGGTGAAGAAGCCCGACACCACATTATTATTTACTCTGTGGTCGCCAAGTGAAGTTATGGCCAGGCGTGCCGGCTGATCAACAACAATTCCGCTGCAACTCAACAATTCACCATCAAAAGCGACATTGGAACCACTCAGGCTATGTACTTTATTGAAATTCACCACCACGGTTTTAGGAAGTTCATAGCGGGTATCCTCCAATGTTCTGACATTAAAAGATGACTTTTGCGAACCATTGGCAAATATCACTCTCGGCGTCAATCCCATATCGAAATCAAGCGCATCGGCTGTGCCTTCCCCATAAATGCCATCCACTATAATATTGGCTCCCGTTGCATTAGTCAAAGGAGTTCCGTCGGTCTTAAATAATCCCAGTTCATATAAAATATCTTTGGATCCCTCTTCTCCGCGCTCCGTACGTACCAACTTTACAACCGCCTGCTGATCTTCGATAACCGCTTTTCCTACAGGCTTCACCAGATAACTCTGCTGAACATCCGACAATAGCAATTCAAAGTCCTTCACACCTTCGATCAGATCATTCGCCTTTACCGGAACCTCAATATCCTGTTTCACCAGATAGCGGTCAGCCGTTCCGCGTGAGGGAGTGAAAGAGAGCTTTCCCTTCACCGGAGTAAAGTTATTGGCCGTTGTAGCCGATGCTTCGCGAGTGGCATAACCTACACTCACAGGAACAGGCGCTCCCTCTTTCGTGGTGGCATATCCGGTCAGTGTCACAGTAAACACAGCGGTAGCTGTTCCGTTTACCGGCTTGGTTATTTTCACGTCCGAGACATAGAGTCCATGTCCGAGCTTGACAAGACGGCTACCACTACCCAGAAAAAGTAACTCCCCGGATGATGCAGTCAAGGCCTGACGGTAAATGGTAGGTTTATTATCCGTCACATAACGGTCAAACTCTTTCTCACCCGTAGCAGAATACATACAAACCCGGCCCTCATCCGAAGACAGCAGCAACACTTCACCGTTGTTAGTCACCTTAATCTTATCAAAGTTACCATCAATCGTTCGGTCAAACTCAGCTTTTCCTGTCGGCAATATACGGACAAATGTTCCTCTGCGTGCGTTGACGTCATAAGTGGTTACCACTGATTCGCCGGTAGTCCGGTTCATACCCACACCTCTCACATTTCCGTTCGAGGTACCCGAGTACAAAGCTGTTCCGTCATTTCGCAATAAAGCGTAATATCCTTTATTACCACTGCCTCCTACTAATATATTACCATTGCGGGCCACCCGTAGATGGTTGAGCGTTGCCAATCCCTGGTTGGCAGGTATCAGTGTTTTAGCAAAAACAATATCACCTTCCGGACGAATCTTATAAATAATACCTCCATCTGTCGATGAATTACCGGTAACAATCACCGAACCGTCATTGATATTGGCGTTCAGGCCTGTCACTATAAATCGTTTAGCCGGAATGGCAGTCACATAATAAGGTTTCCCTTTATCATCTAACCGGACCACCACCGTCTGTTCTTTTTCTCTGTCTCCGGAGAAAGCCGCACAGATATATTCAGTCGTGTTGCCCAACACCTCAAACTGGTCACAATAGCCACTTCCGGTGTTCTTATACTGATAAATCACTCTACCCGATTTATCTATTTTCAAGAGAATACCTTGCCGACCGCTTCCTCCTTTCGGCTCCATACCGGAAAGTATCAATGATCCGCTTCGTAGCAAGGCACCTTTCAGAAGCTCGCTTCCTTGTCCTCCCGCATAAATATTGGTAACAATATGACCACTACGGTCTAATATGACCGCTCGTCCGCTCAGCGTCACATTATCCTTTCTGCCTTTTGTATTCATCACAGCAGATTGTCCGACAAGCAGGATACGATTGTCCTCCAACTCTGTCAGCTCATTAACAGCAGTAAACCCGGCCAACGGTAACGAAAAGAGTACCTCACCTTCTCTTCCTATCCAGGTCAGATTGTACTTCTGTCCCTCTTTGCCTACCATAGCCACTTCGTCACCGGCCAACGGGCATACCAGTTGTATCTGGTTCTTATCGCCATATTTCTTATCGAAAACCACCGGCATATATTGGGCTCTCACCTGCAGACAGGCTATGACGCTCAGCAGGAACAGTCTCCACACTCTATGAATTCTTGTCTTCTTCATATATCGTTTACTTTTTTATATTTCTACCTCTTATTATATATTTCGACACGCCTTGCCCGACGGTTCACTTGTATCCAGTCGATACCTCCCTCCGGCCAGCGATGATACTCAATTTCCTCTTTCACCTCTTCCGGAGAAAGTTTTATCCTACCATGGGCCTGTATACCGAAACGTACATTTAAACCATGATTGCGCAGGAACTCTGCAACACTCTCTGCCCTTCGTTCTGACAATGAATAGTTATAACTGTCACTTCCTATCTCATCGGCAAAACCATCAAACCTCAGTTCCGAAAACCGGTAGGTACCCATTTCATTGATAAACTGCTCAAGCCTCCGTACAGATTCATCGGTCAGTTCATCCGAATCGAAATCAAAATAAAGAGTCATCAGCAAACCTTCAGGTGCATATTGCTTCAATGCAACAGACTCCGGAGAAACTGTTTCCGTAGCTCCGTTCAACAACAAAGCGCCACCCAAAATCGCATTCTCCTCACTCATCCCGTAAAAGGGCATCCCCTGCTGAGTACCTAAATCTTCTACCGTACGGAGGTAATAAATATCATCTCTCGAAGCCATCTCACGATCGGATACGAAATAAGCAGTTCGCAAATCGAGCGGGCACATATAATAATCGTTGAAGACGGAATTTACCGGATGGGGAAAATGACTGATACTGCCCGGCACTACCCCATCCTTATCATAATAAGCACTGAACAGGTCATAACCACCGAATCCCGGCAGCCCGTTAGACGAAAAGATGAGACGTCCTTTATAGATTACAGGAAAGATCTCATCACCTTCCGTGTTGACATCCGGTCCCAGATTTACAGGGGTTCCCCATGTCCGGGCCTCGTCATCCCAATGAACAACATACAAGTCGAACCCTCCGTATCCTCCCGGCATGTCGGAAGTGAACAATAATGATTTACCTTCATTGAATAAGTAAGGATGGGCATACGAAGACATCTCCTCCTGTGGAAAAGCCGGAACGTACTTCGTAAACCGTTTCTTTTTATTCTTTAGCACAGAATAGAACAACTTTGTACGGAAAGGGCGTAGTTTCCGGTCTGCCATTTCCACTGTTGTCTTCTCTTTATCGTACTCAATGACTGTAGCTACCATTGACTTCATATCCGGCGAAAAGGTCACCGGACCATTCTGCAAGTCAGCAGGTATCTTCCGGAAATATCCATAATATCTCGGAGGTTTCTGAGCCTCGGCACCGGGTTCACCGGTTTCGTCAAGTGCATAATAGTGAGTACGATGAAAGAACAACTTTCCCGGATCATTGAATTTACTGTAGCTAATGGCATAAAACGGCTGCTCACCATAATTTCCAACCCAAAATTCAGCATTCGGTGTATTCAGTGATAAACGTTTTGCCGAAAATCCGGGGTCTTCCTGAACCGAATGGCGCATGGCAAGTGCCTCTAACGTATTCTGATAACGCTGATAGCGACTATATATATCCTTATAGGCATTATCCAGGCAGATAGCTTCTGCTTTGCGGGCCTGTCCCTGAAAGCGCAAGGCATCTATATAGTCACAGACATCATCTACCCCGAGCAGATCCGGACGCAACCCCATTGCTTTATCATAATGTTCTGAGGCGCGACCGTATTCCCTCACCATAAAATACAAACGTGCTGTTTTGAGATGAAGCGCAGCCTGACTGTCCTCATCTTTTTCACGCCTGATAGCCGTTTCGTACTGGGCCATCGCTTTATCAAATTTCTGCCTGATAAAATTACGGTCTGCCCGCCGTTCTATCCGCCCTATCTTCCGCTCCTGCGCAACGGAAGGCATAGTTCCTCCCATTAAAAAAAGGAATGCGGCAGCCGACAGGAGAATCTGTATCTTCTTCTTTCTCATTTCAGCAACTTTTTATCAGTAACATTAGCGGAATATATTATAAGTAAGATTTACACCAAACTTAGTCGGACCAATCCATCTCTTGGTTTTCTTACGTTCCAAAGGGAAATTTACATACTCTCCGCCCAAATAATATTTATTATATTGGAGGTGCGCATATCCCAGCCCAATATTCAGATCCAGCCCCCAACGAGAGTTGAAAGCAAATTTATATCCGGTTGAGATACCACCTGACACTCCCCAGCCTTTACGACGATAACTCTGTAACGGATCATTATGCTTCAACAAACCAATATTAAAGTTACCGTACATGGCATAAGGGCCTATGTAAAATCCATCCCACGAATCATTAGTATAGAAGTTACGCGGATTCACATAATAGCGCAATTCAACACTGCTCTGGAGTGCCCGAAACACTTCTTCATGTTTCTTGAATAAATACGGCATCCATAGCACTTCACCGTTCACCGTGAGTTGCCTCGTCAATGTATACTCAAAGCCAACGTTAGGCGAACCGGTCAGCCAAAAAGGAATATTCACTTTGACACTTTGTGCCTGTACTCCGCTGATTAAGCAAAATAAAACGGCGACACTCAAAATATGTCGTATAACTGATTTCATTCTAATTCTCTTTTATATGTATATATGTATCATTCCATGTCCGTATCTCCACTCTCGATATCTTCGTTCCATCCTACAACCGATATCTTAATAACGGTATAAGATTCGATTTCAATAATTATACGTTTACCATGCAATAACCGTAACGGCAATCCTGTCTCCCTTTCCGTAACTTCCACGGGCAAATGGTTGACAACTGCTCCATTTTCATCGAGAAATGTATAATTCAACCTCATCGGTTCATTCTCCACAGAAGGAATAAAACGATGATCTACCTCTAATACATCGGCTTTCTCCTGTACGGGTAATGTTCCGAAATGAAACATTTTATCCTCAGGAGTCAATCGACCGGTCAGAGTATCATTTTTGAGGTATTGCATCACAGGTGCTCCTTCCGCAAGCAATTGTACCTTCTTTATATGCGACACATCACCGGGAAATTTCTTAAACCGAACCGTTATACGTCCGGTATAGCGTTCCAGTGCTGCGGTATCGGTCTGTAAAATGCCCGGATGTACAATTGCGGGTACGAACTTCTGGAATAATATATCCGAAGGCTGTACATATCTGTTCGGTCCGGTAGAACTGCTTTTCAGAATAAAAGCAGAAGCATCCAGATGTTGCCCGTCCACAAACGTAAGACTGTCCGTATTGGTATAACAGTATACTTTATATTCGCCGGGAGTTAACCTAAAACTAAACAAGCCCGCCTCCATGCGCGGATCTTTATCCCATGGAGAGGTTGCATAACGTGCGCCGACCAATGTTCCGGCATCGTTATAGACCAGCACTCGACAATCACTGACAGTCTTGTTCAGAACCTCGGGTACAAAAACCTGATAATTCGTTTCATCTTCAAAATAATCATATGTACACGACGCAAGCGAAAGTAAGACTGCTACACCAGTAAATAATACTATGAGAAGTCTGTTTTTTCTCATGTTCTATAGTTTATTTCATTATCCTCCCCCCGAGGCTCTCGGGAGCAGCAAGCGTTTCTGCCTATTCTCTGCTCCCGGACCATGATTCCAAGGGGAGTAAAAAGAAAGTTTTTACATTATAATATCTGAATTTACAATATTGCTATCCCAAGGTGTAGGAGCTCCTACAGTAATTGTCAGGCCACCATATTCCGTAGGAGTTACAGGTACAGTCGTACTTCCGCCGGTACGTAAAGTCAGGTTTACTTCACGAATCACATTCGGTACAAAATTCTCTTTAACCACTCCGGACCAATAAACGGTAGCTTCATCGGAAAGTGCAGTACCATCTCCCAAAATATGTCCGGCTTTACCACGTCCTGATACCACTATAAAATACTGACGCTGTCTGTCAGCCGTACCGGTAGTTGCAGAATCATTAACGCGTCCACCATTATTGGGGAATACAACCACATCTCTCCACATCGTAAAGTTTCCGTTTAAAATCGTTCCTCCAGGGTTATAACCGGATCCGGGCTCAGCCGTTTTAAAGACTTCACCATCCGAAATAGACAATATATTAGTAGCAGTCGAGGTAGCACTTACTCCTCCGTCATTCCCTGCCATCACTTTCAGATAATCCGGCAAGCGATAAATCATAATAGAAGCATCCTGTGCAAAGTCAACGCCATTCGCAGTATTCTCATTATTCGTATTTCCTTCTTTATCCTTTACGTTCAGACGGACACGCATCAAAGAGACTTCACGTTTCAAAGCAATCGGAGATGGAGTTGCAGTAGCATCCGAAGAAATGACTACACCCGGAACAGCTCCCATAAAAATCTCGGCAGGTTCCGTATAGGCCGTATTGCCTGCCAAGGCAGCAGAACAAAAAGCAGGGAATGCACCTGGCTTATATTTCATCACCATGTTCTGCACCTGTTTCTGACGTACATTCCACATTCCCCACTCTACAGGAGTTGTGCCCCCATCCAAATAGGTATTGATAGCATCCGCTGAACTTTTCGCATTTGCTATAGCAACCATCGTATATGTACCAGCAGGCACATCTGTATAAGTAAAAGTAGTATTCCCGTCTGTTGGATTAACTACATCTGAAAACCGCACGATATTGCTTGCGTCATACAGCAAAATCTGCACCTGACGGATTTTACTCCACGATGTTTCCGGCACTGCAGTAGATTGCGCAGCTCTCGTCTTACCTCCTTGTTCCATACTTGTTCCTTCAAAGTTCAACTTAACTATAAAGTTAGTCTTCGAGTTCCCACCAGGAACTTCTCCTGAAGGAAGTTCATTGTGCTCTGAACAAGCACTCATGGCCATTGCAGCGAGCAAAGACCATAAAAACACAGATTTCTTTTTCATAAATAATTCACTTTAGTTTCTACTTAATATTTGATTCAGACAGAATGTTGGTTTCTTATCTCAATCGATCTGCCCGTTACTTCGTAGGTAACGGGTCTACACAAATTCCAAGACAAAGAGGCGTCTTTCAAGGAGTTGTTTTTACTAAAATGAATCTTTACGGTCTCAAAAAAGACAATAAAATCCTTTCCCATCTTTCAACCTGAAAAATGGAAGAATCTTTTGTTGTCTTTTTCGAAGAACAACCCAATAAAAATGTTCAGTTATTTAATATCTATTGCAAAAATAATTGTTTTATTATGCGTATTTCAAAAAATATATTTAAATTTGCCGCCGATATCACCTTCCGTTACCTACGAAGTAACGGATAATATTTCAACTAATAATCAACTGATTATCCTCTAATGTTTTTATCTGTTCCTCTTTTCTTCTTCGATAAAATATATGTAATAAGAGAACGATTCATCCGGTTTACCTCATCATCCCTGTAAGGTTGAAAATAAGTCTCAGTCACTTTCACCGAAGAATGCCCCATAGCATTACAAATCAAACTTGAATTATAATTCTGCCGAAGTGCCGTAGTCGCCCAGGTATGACGTGCCACATAAGTACTTAGCCGTTCCCTGATTCCCAAGGTATTTGCCACCTGTGTCAGGCGATGGTTCAGAAGACGCAACATACGGGTATATTGCCCATATTCATTCTCACCGGGATTTTGGATAATAGGAAAAAGATAAGGTGAATCCGGAATCGCATACATATACCTCCGTATAATTTCCATTGCCTCTTTGCCCACCACCACAGTCAGTTTACGACTGGTTTTGCGCCGGTGATACGTAATTACATTTCCCTGTAAATCGCATCTGCGCAAAAAAGCAAGATCTACAAACGGCATCCCGCGAAGCAGAAACAAAAGAACAAACAAATCCCGGCTGAAAGCTAATTTTTCCGGCAATTGTTTCTGGTCCGTCATCAGTTTACATATCACCTCCGGCGAAACAGCCCTTTTTACGGGACAGTCAATTCCGGTATGCACTTTATTGAAAAGACGTGGCACATAAGTTGCCACTCCCCGCTCCAGCGCCTGATTATACACAGATCTCAGCATACGCATGTAAGTAGAAATAGTGTTCCATTTAAGTTGATCAGCCAGCAGTTTCTGTTCAAACAAAGCTAACCATTCGGGAGTCAGTTGGCTAAAGGTGATTTCACGTCCATTCATAAATTTTTTCAGTCGATTTAAAGTGCTCTGATACACATGGGCAGTACCATTACGTTGCTCTTTTTTCAGTTCGACTATTCGCTTCTCCATAAATCGAGTCAAAAGTTCTTTTTTCATTTTAAGTCTGTTAAGATTACAAATTAGATTATTGCAAGCTTTTGCTTATCCATTTCATATATCAGACTGATATTTCAACAAATTGCAAAAAGCGTAGTGCCATAACAAACCAACTGCATAATTATCTCTTTTTTTTAGATAACTTTGCAGCCTTCGAAAAACTTTTAACCACAATTGGAATAGACAAAACCGATTCTTCTCAAGAAGCCGTTTCAATCATTTCTCAGTATTCACAGTCTCAGGCTTCGCAACCTGACTTGTCACAAGTGTATTTTTCTCAGTAGTATTACAAGTACCGTTAAATCTGGCTTTCGATTCTATTTCAAGTTTACATGTATAAACATCGCCATTCATTGTACATCCCGATTTCATAACCAAATCTTCTGCCACCTGAATATCTCCCTGTAACATCCCGTGTAACACAGCACCGGTACACGTCACATTTCCTTTGATTCTTCCCTGAGGACCAATCACTACTTTCCCTTTACAGGAAACATTTCCTTCTATTATTCCATCTAAACGCAAATCCCCTTCTACCGTGATTGCTCCTTTCACCATTGTTCCCAATGCTATTGTAGTCAGTTTATCAATACCGACTTTCACAGTCTTTACAGAATAATCTTCATTCTTTTTCTTTCCAAACATATTAAAATCTGAATTATGTAAATTAAAAAAGGACGAACATTCTTCTGATACCAAATATTAAGTAGATTACAAATATAAGTTAATTATAAGACAGGCAGAAGAAAAAGACGAGAAAAAGACAACAGGTCACTATAAAAAGGGGAGAAACTGTTTCCAAGTTTCCCCCCTCTCCCTTATTATTTATCGCTACGGACAGTACTATTTATATTCCTGCCAGCTCTTTATCTGAATATCTTCAAGCTTCAAATCACAGAATGCTTCGATAAATGCACTCGCCAGACGCGCGTTGGTTATCAATGGAATATTATGATCGATCGCGCCACGACGGATACGATAACCATTTGTCAGCTCACGTTTCGAATGATTCTTGGGAATATTCACAATCAAGTCGAACTTATGGTCAGCAATCATCTTCATCACATTGTTCTCGGCCCCCGGTTTTTCATCCGGCCAGTAAACCGGAGTAGTATCTACACCATGTGCATTCAGAAAAGCAGCAGTTCCGGCTGTTGCATAAATCTTATATCCCTGGTTGAACAACATGCGGCTTGCTTCCAGCAAATCGACTTTCGACTTCATTGCACCTGAAGAGAACATCACTCCCTTTTCAGGAATTTTAAAGCCGGTAGCAATCATTGCATTCAGCAGTGCTTCAGAAAAGTCGTCACCAATGCAGCCCACCTCACCGGTAGACGACATATCTACACCTAAAACCGGATCGGCTTTGTGCAAACGTGAGAAAGAGAATTGAGAAGCTTTCACTCCAATCCAGTCGATATCAAATGCCGACTTATCGGGACGGCTGTATGGAGCGTCGAGCATAATGCGGGTAGCAGTCTCGATAAAGTTACGTTTCAACACCTTAGAAACGAACGGGAAACTACGTGAAGCACGTAAGTTACATTCGATAACTTTAACTTCGTTGTTGCGAGCCAGGAATTGAATATTGAACGGTCCCGAAATATTAAGCTCTTTCGCAATCTGGCGGCTGATTTTCTTAATGCGGCGCGCTGTTGCAAAATAGATTTTCTGTGCCGGGAATACCAGCGTAGCATCACCCGAGTGCACTCCGGCAAACTCGATATGTTCTGAGATAGCATATTCTACCACTTCTCCATTCTGTGCCACTGCGTCGAATTCAATTTCCTTGGTATTTTCAAGGAACTGAGAAACAACTACCGGATACTCTTTCGATACCTCAGCAGCCATCTTCAGGAAGTTCTCCAACTCCTCGTCATCATAGCAAACATTCATCGCAGCTCCCGAAAGTACATAAGACGGACGAACCAGTACCGGATAGCCCACTTTCTCTACAAAACCTTTCACATCTTCCAGACTGGTCAGCTCCTGCCATGCCGGCTGGTCGATACCCAACTGATCAAGCATTGCAGAGAACTTATTACGGTTTTCTGCCCGGTCGATAGAAACAGGAGAAGTACCCAATACCGGAACAGACTGACGATACAGTTTCATGGCAAGATTATTCGGAATCTGTCCACCTACGGATACAATCACACCGCGAGGTTGTTCCAGATCGATCACGTCGAGCACACGTTCGAACGAAAGTTCGTCGAAGTACAGACGATCACACATATCATAATCAGTAGACACCGTTTCGGGATTATAATTGATCATAATCGATTTATATCCCAGTTTGCGAGCAGTCTGCACAGCATTTACCGAACACCAGTCGAACTCAACCGAGCTACCAATGCGATAAGCACCCGATCCTAACACAACTACTGACTTTTCATTTTTATAATAGTTCACATCATATCCCTGAACCGCATAAGTCATATAAAGGTAGTTTGTCAGTTCCGGATGTTCGGAAGCAATGGTATTGATGCGTTTCACGGCCGGAAGGATACCCAGTTCTTTACGACGGGCACGTACCATCAGGTTCTCTTTCTCCATATTTCCTGCCGGATTCAACACAAAGCGCGCAATCTGGAAGTCAGAGAAGCCCAGCACTTTGGCCTCCCTCAATACGTCTGCAGGAATATCCTCTACCTTATCATAAGCAGACAACTTCGCTTTATAGTCAACGATATTTTTTAGTTTGTCCAAGAACCACGGGTCAATCTTTGTCAGTTCATGGATACGCTCTATCGTATAGCCATCTTCCATGGCCTGAGCCAGAGCGAAAACACGTAAATCCGTCGGGTGAGAAAGCTCCTTATCCAGATCCTCAAAATGCACATCGTCGTTACCGACAAACCCATGCATACCTTGACCGATCATGCGAAGACCTTTCTGGATAATCTCTTCAAACGAACGGCCTATCGACATGATTTCACCAACCGATTTCATGCTTGAACCGATCTCACGAGATACACCGGCAAATTTAGTCAAGTCCCAACGAGGAATTTTACAAATATAGTAATCAAGTTGTGGAGCCACATATGCCGAGTTGGGAGTGCCCATCTCACCTATCTGATCGAGTGTGTAGCCTAATGCCACCTTAGCGGCCACAAATGCCAGCGGATAGCCGGTTGCCTTCGAAGCCAAAGCCGAAGAACGGCTCAAACGTGCATTCACCTCAATCACACGATAATCATCCGTATCCGAATTGAATGCATACTGAATGTTACATTCACCTACAATACCCAGATGGCGGATACATTTAGTTGAAAGTTCCTGCAACATTTTCAGTTCCTTGTCATCCAATGAGCAAGTCGGAGCTACCACGATCGATTCGCCGGTATGGATACCCAGCGGGTCAAAGTTTTCCATGCTTGCTACCGTAAAACAGTGGTCATTCGCATCACGGATCACCTCAAACTCAATTTCTTTCCATCCTTTCAACGACTCTTCCACCAGAATCTGTTTAGAGAAAGCAAATGAGCTCTCAGCCAATTTGAGGAATTCCTCTTCATTGGCACAAATACCACTTCCGAGTCCTCCCAGCGCGTAAGCCGAACGAACCATCACCGGATAACCAATGCGACGTGCAGCAGCAATAGCATCTTCCATGCTTTCTACAGCCTGGCTGACCGGAGTTTTCATATCAATCTCGTTGAGCTTCTTCACAAACAGGTCACGGTCTTCCGTATACATGATAGCCTCAACCGAAGTACCCAATACTTTCACACCATATTTATCCAGAATACCTTGTGTATAAAGCTCTGCACCGCAGTTCAAGGCAGTCTGTCCGCCGAATGCGAGAAGAATGCCGTCGGGACGTTCTTTCTTAATAATCTCCTCTACAAAATAAGTAGTCACGGGAAGGAAATACACCTTATCAGCAATTCCCTCGGAAGTCTGAATGGTTGCGATGTTCGGGTTGACCAATACCGAATTGATGCCTTCTTCTTTCAAGGCCTTCAGTGCCTGTGAACCGGAATAATCAAACTCTCCGGCTTGTCCGATTTTGAGTGCGCCTGAACCCAAAACAAGGACTTTTTTCATTTCCTTTTCCATTTCTTTTATTGTCATTATAAGTTGTTATTTCTACGTATCCGCACAAAAAAAATGCGTTACCCTCAATAAAGGACTAACGCATTACCAAAGAACTAAATATCGTTTTTGGAGAAAAGAGAAGAAGTAGGCTGATTCCGGGTGAAATACACTCGAACGGAGATAATACTTGCTTCTGATTTCCTGTTGATTCATTGCTATTTCAAAGTTTGTGCAAAGTAACGACTTATTTCTATAATTACAAAGGAATCTGGTAAGAATATTCGTTTTATTTGTTACTTCAGCTGATTCTGACTATCTTTGTCCTTCGATTAAAAATAAAAATAATGGGAAAAGAAAAAATCATATTGACAGGTGACCGTCCTACCGGAAAACTCCATATCGGACACTACGTAGGTTCACTGAAACGAAGAGTCGAACTACAGAATTCCGGCTTGTTTGACAAAACTTTCATCTTCATCGCCGATGCGCAGGCATTGACCGATAACATCGATAACCCTGAAAAAGTACGCCAAAACGTAATTGAAGTAGCCCTCGATTATCTGGCTTGCGGACTCGATCCGGAAAAGTCGACAATCTTCATCCAGTCCCAGATTCCGGAACTGTGCGAATTGACATTCTATTATATGGATCTCGTCACCGTATCACGCCTGCAACGTAACCCTACCGTGAAGACGGAAATACAGATGCGCAACTTCGAAACCAGCATTCCTGTAGGTTTCTTCACTTATCCCATCAGCCAAGCTGCCGATATCACTGCCTTCCGTGCCACTACAGTACCGGTAGGTGAAGATCAGGAGCCCATGATCGAGCAGGCCAGAGAAATTGTCCGCCGTTTCAATTATATCTACGGAGAAACATTAGTCGAGCCGGAAATCCTTCTACCGGACAACGCAGCCTGCCTGCGCCTGCCGGGTACCGATGGAAAAGCCAAAATGAGTAAATCGTTAGGCAACTGCATTTACCTTTCCGAAGAAGCGGACGAGGTACAGAAGAAAGTAATGAGCATGTTCACCGACCCCGATCACTTACGGGTGCAAGACCCGGGAAAAATCGAAGGTAATACCGTATTTACATATTTAGATGCCTTCTGCCGTCCCGAACATTTCGAACGTTATCTGCCCGACTATCCGAGCCTCGATGAACTGAAAGCTCATTATCAACGCGGCGGCCTGGGAGATGTAAAGGTGAAACGCTTCCTCAACGCTATTATGCAAGAAGAACTGGAACCTATCCGTAATCGCCGGAAAGAATTTGAGAAAGACATTCCTGCCATCTACGAAATGTTGAGAAAAGGCTGTGAAGTGGCAAGAGCTGCCGCTGCCGATACGTTATCCGATGTTCGTAAGGCCATGAAGATAAACTATTTCGATGATGCCGAACTGATCAACGAACAAGTAAAGCGATTCAATAAATAAAAAAAGAAACGCCCTGTTACCAGTCTGGCAACAGGGCGCTTTCTTTTAAAGAAGGTTGAGTCTGAATTTATTTAGCAGACTCTACTAATACAACGCGGTTTAGGTAAATAGGTTTACCGAATTTATCCACACCACCTCCGGCATCAACTTTCAAGCGGCTGGAATCTACTCCGTATTTCTTAACCAATGCATTGACAACAGCCTGAGCACGTTTCTGGCTCAACTCCTTATTGAATGCAGGAGTACCGGTTGCCGAGTCAGCATATCCGTATACGGTATATTGTGTATCCGGGAATTCTTTCATCTTAGCAGCCAGATAAGACAAGTTCATCTCTTCACGCGGAGACAGTTCAGAAGAACCGATTGTGAAGAATACAGTACGCGGAGCAATATTAGCATCCGTTACAACTACTTGTTCGGCAACTTCTGCCACCGGCTGGTTCTGTGCATCAACCAACTGCTGTTGCAGTGACTGGTTGGCAGCAGCCATTTCATTCATCTGGCGACGCATATTGGCCAATTCTATTTCAGAGATAATCTGTGGCATCGGACGGGCAAATCCACGGGCCGGGAAGCGGTAAGTCAGACCTGCAGTCAGGCTGGCAACGCCATCATACCCATGTTTTCCACCAATTTCTCCGTCAAACTTATCTTCAGCCAGCATACCACCGATTTCGATATTGATATCTACCGCACTCGATACGCGGAAACGGTTGATAATACCTGCGTTCATAGCAAATGCCTCACGATGAGGTTTAGAGTATGAATGAGTAAAACCCGCTCCCAAATAAGGGATAATTTCATATACACGGTGAGAGTTGTATCCGCCAAACAGAGCATTCAAATTGAACATCACGTCACCGTGAAGATTCATATAGTTGAATTTCTGTTTATAATACCCATTGGCCAGTTTACCACTCTTCACAAAATCGGCTGTTTCCGAATGGGCAAAGCCGCGCCCCTGCAAGCCACTGTACTGCAATCGCAATCCCAACCCGGGAGTAAACCATTTACCGACAGCCACATTCAATGTCGGACTGATACGGTCTCTGAACTTTCCGGCATGGTCGTTGTCACCAAACATGGCTTCGGCACCGCCACCGATAGAAAAGAACCAGTTATCCCAGAAGGAGTTAGTGATCACTTGATATTTGTCTTGTACCTGGATAACTTCGTATCCCGTAATCGTAGTTTGTTGCGCTGAAGCAACAGATGTAACGCCGGCTAAAGCCAGCAGCATTAGAATCTTTTTCATATACCTTAATAGTTAAAGTGGTTATTACAAATCTTCCTATTTATTATTGAAACTATTTAAATAACACCAACGAAACTAAAAGGTTTTGGATAAATGAAAATTTCCGAAGCATTTTCTACAAAGATCCGGAGATACACCTTATTATATATAGCTCCAAAGCTACTTTGACCTATTTTTGTTCCATGAAAATTTTTCGTAGCGGCATAATCAATCTTTCCAGCAGCCGAAGATCGTCCGTGATAATTTCCGCACTTCCCTTCATCTCACGAGTCAACGGCAGCATCTTTCCATAGTTGGTTGTCAACCCATCCGGCAAAGCAATATCGACCACATACATGCCTTCCGCCGTCGGCAGAGGCGAAACACTTCTCACCTCCCCCCTTACATAACCAAACTCCTGGTCCGGATAATTATTCAGACGCAAATTCACACGCTGTCCGGCCTTTACTTTACCCGATCCCTGTAAAGGCAGCAATGCCGTCCCTACAGGCAAGGATTCCTCTTTCGGGGCAACCACAAAAACGGTAGCCCCCGACTCCACATACTGATTCACGCTCCACACATTCAGAAAAGTAACTTTTCCTCCGACCGGACTTCGAAGCAGGTAATGTTGTTCCCACGCCGCAAGCTGACCCAACAACTGATCCGTAGCATTTCTCAGATTCACCTCCTGCGTCTGCTGCTCTTCAAACGCCTGTTTTTCCAGATCAAGCAATGCCTCTTCCGATTGCTCTATCTGCATATCTACCTGAGTTAACTGCATACGGGCCGATTCCTTTGACTGAAGGCTTTGCAAGTAGCGACTGCCGGACTGTTCAAACTCCGTAATAATCATCGCCTTACGATGATAAAGAATCGAATCTCTTGCATATGAGGCATGAGCTAAAGCATATTCTTTCTCTATCAGAAAATATTGCCTCCGAACCTGATCATAATATTTCTTCTGTGTAGCCAGCAATTCTTTTTGTGACTGCAACTTCTTTGCATAATATCCCAACTCTTTCATACGAACCACCTCGGAGAGGGTACTCACAAATCCTGCATAAGCCGACTGTATCTCACCCAGCCGCCAGCGGTCGGTCTCCGAAAGCAGAAAAAGGCTTTTCCCCGATTCCGGTGTATATCCTTCCTGCTTCCACTTCTGCATCTTCCTCTTCAAAGAAAACACATCCACTGCACGAGCCGTATTCTCTATTACACCCAGATTCATATCCGGCTTCACCTCCTGGCCGTTCTGTACATACAGGTCCGCCAATCTACCGGCCGAACGTGCCATTACATAAGATGGAGGCTCCTGTGTACTCACCGTCACCTCCGCAGTTATCACATCCGGATATTTAAACCAATAGCTGCCTGCCACCAACACCACTACGATGATAAACAATACCGTAATGCCACTACGCAGAATCCACGCCGGAACACGGTTCATCACCTCCTGTACCTCTTCACTGCGAAGCTCGATTTCTTTATGTGTGTGCTCCTTTTCCATACCTAACTTCCTAACTCCAGCTGATTCTTCACCAACTGATAATACAATCCTTTCTTCTCCGTCAGTTCCCGGTGAGTGCCCTCTTCAGCCACAGCACCTTTATCCAGCACCACGATCTTATCCGCATCACGAACCGTACTCAAACGATGTGCTACCACTACAACCGTCTTACCCCGATAGAATGTATGGAGGTGTTCCATAATCTCACGCTCGTTATTGGCATCCAGTGCATTCGTCGCCTCATCGAAAAACAGGAACTCCGGATTCTTATAAACCGCACGGGCTATCAGCAGGCGCTGTCGCTGTCCCTGACTGATGCCGTTCCCCTCCATTCCGATCTTCGTATTATAGCCCAAAGGAAGAGAATCGATAAAATCACGGATATTGGCAACCGTCACAGCATGGCGCAAACGTTCCACATCCACCTGCTCCTCACCAACAGCAATGTTGTTCGCAATCGTATCAGAGAAAATAAAGCCATCCTGCATCACCGAACCACTCTTCGCACGCCAGAGATGCGGATTCACCACATCCAGAGGAGTCTCACCTATTTTGATATCCCCCTTATTCGGAGTATAAAAACCGAGCATCAACTTAATCAGTGTAGTCTTACCACTACCACTCGCCCCCACGATCGCTGTCACTTTATGTTCGGGTATATCCAGATTCACATCCTTCAGCACATAGTCACGGTCCGCCCCGTCATAGCTAAACGACAGATTTTCAATACGAATATCACGCCGATCCGGAAGAACCGTCAGTTTTGAAGTGATATCCTGTTCTTCATCTTTCTGACCGTGAATCTCGTTCAAGCGTTCCAGACTGATCTTTGCATCCTGAAGTTGTTGGGCAAAGCCGATAAAAGAGCCGATGGGGCCACTCAGCTGACCGATGATATACGTCAAAGACATCATCATACCCAGAGTCATATCCCCTTCCACAACCGATTTGGCAGCAATAAAGGAAATTACGATATTCGTTGTCTGATTAAAAAACACAGAACCCACTTGCTGAACCTGCCCCAATGCCAGTCCCTTCACGCTGATCTTGAAAAGCTTCACTTGAATGCGTTCCCACTGCCAGCGCTTTTGCTTCTCGCAGTTGTTCAGCTTGATTTCCTGCATGGCAGTCACCAACTGAATCAAACTGCTCTGTTCGCCCGCCGCCTGGGCAAAACGCCGGATATCCAGTTCGCGCCGGTACTTCATGAACACAAGAATCCAGCAGATATAGAGTGAATTGCCTACCAGAAAGATGGCAAGAATACCCAGATTATAATAAGCCAGCACAAAAGCAAAAATAAAGAAGTTTACGAAAGAGAAAAGCGTACTGATGGACGAGCCTGTCAGAAAGCTCTCGATGCGCCCGTGGTCACCGATACGCTGCATAATGTCACCGATCATCTTCGTATCGAAATAATGGAGCGGTAGTTTCATCAACTTTGCCAGGAAGTCAGAGATCAGCGAGATGTTGATACGTGTGTTCATGTGAAGCATGATCCAGCTACGGATAAACTCGACCGAAAGTTGCGAAACGGAGATCACCAGCTGTGCGATCAGGATCAGAGTGATAAAGTTCAGGTTACCGTCACGGATACCCACATCCACCAACGACTGTGTCAGAAATGGGAAGATAAGTTGCAGCAAGCTCGCTGTCAGCATTCCCAGAACCAGCTGTATCAACTGTTTACGGTAAGGAGACAAATATTTAAGAAAGAAACGAAGACTGCGACTGCCGGATTCTTCTTCGTCTCCCTGCCCTTGGAATTCCGGGCCCGGTTCAAGAGCAAGTGCAGCCCCTTTCTCCTCTCCGTTCACCTTGGTAGACAACCAACACTTTTTAAATTCTTCCTCACTGTACGAAATCAACTGACGTGCCGGATCAGCGATATAGAAACGGTAGCCACTGCGCTTCTTCTTTATATCATAACAGACCACAAAGTGATTCTGGTTCCAATGCAGAATGCAAGGTAACGGTACATCCTCTTTCAGTTGCTCCAAAGAGATACGGACTCCCGAAGTACGGAAACCGATGGATTCCGCCGCATCGCTGATGCCCAGCATGGAAACTCCTTCACGGGTAATAAAAGAACGTGCACGGAGAGTTTGCAGAGAATAACTCTTACCATAGTACTTCGCAATCATGCGAAGGCAGGAAGGGCCGCAATCCATAGCGTCCAACTGGAGGTAATGAGGAAAAGAACTTAGCTTCATCATATCTTAACAAAAACAATGACAAGACATTTGAAATTTTATTTAGGATTACTTTCTATGTCCTCTTTAAAACAGCAAAAGTCCAACTTTTATTTCAATCAAAAAAACAGAATAACAAATATAGTAAAAAAGTCACTCTAATCATATCTCAGATTATTTATTTTTTGAAATATCTATTTCAAAGACTATCCAAGAAAACTAATTCGCGTCTATATAGCTCAAAGCATATTCAATAAGTTCTCCTAAACCTGCATCTTTTCCCTCTTTTACAGAAAAAGGAACCGCTTGATCGATTTTTACTCCATTTGGATAAGTACAATATCCGTCCAAGTAATAAGCCCCAATATTTGTATACCTTGTTGCATTACCTGAAGTAAAAGGAGCAACGACCGTATTTCCCCAAACACCTCCTGTCATCATTCCTTTACCAATCACATGCCCCTTTGGAGACGCTCCCATTATACAGGCCAATTGCTCTGCTTTACTCATAGTGCCACCACCTACAAGCACAACAACCTTACCTTTATAATAATCAGGGTTTTGTTTACCATAATAAAACATATTTGGATTTTTACGGAAAATACCGGGATGTTTTAGATCTGCATATGTATAATAAAATAAGCAAGCTGGTTTAGGGTAAAGATAGTCAGCCAATACTTCTGCACTATTTTGATCGAAAGGATACCCCTGCATATCAAATATAATTCCTTTAGAATCTTTAATCGAATCCAATTTCTGTTTTAGTTCTAAACTGGTTATTTGAGAAAGATTAATATAAAAAAACCCATCAGCAACCTCCATCAGCTTCATAGGAGCAGTTCCATCATCAAGAACAGTTCTAGCATATTGCTTCCAATTTCTTATAAAAAGAGTCCTTTCAATACCATGTCTTTTAATATTTAAAGTCACAGAATCTCCATGAAATGCTGTGTAAACGATAGGGATTTGATTTGCATTATCATTAGCGAATTGTAGATATCGATCTTTTTCTTGACGAATAGTAGAAATACTACGTCCATTTACATGAGTTATACAATCACCAACTTGAAGCCCCATATTTACCGCTTCAGCAGTTAAGAATTCAGTAACAAATAATTGATTATCAATCAATTTAACATCAATCGGCAATATTCCATCATCATAGATTCCTTCTCCAAACCCATAAAGATTAGTCTTGAATCCATAGAAAGTTGTATGGGTATCTTTTAATTCACAAGCTAACATTGCACATGCTTTATCAAAGTCATTTAATTTGCGAGCATTAGCAAACAGACGAATATATTGAGGCAGAATAGATAGCCAATGATCCTCTTTTCGTTCCATATAAGGATGGAAATAATACATCATATTCCAAAAACGAAATAAACATAAGATTCGATAACCATCATCGGAAACCGGAATATTGTCATAATCAGTTTCATTTCGAAAACAGATTAAGCGCTCTTTGTTCTGAGGAGAATAAGGACCAACAGCATAATTAAATCCACTTCGCTCCAGCTTTTTTATTGGAAATAACTTCTTTTGAAGTTTACTTCCTAACTTTTTGGAATCTTCCAACCAAAGCATTTGAATTTGGGAAATAATAGAGTCATTACACAAGTCATTACTCTCCTTCTTCAATCCGGCAATAGAGGGTATAAAACGACATAGATCATTAAAAAAATTATTATTATCAGAATGTAATGTAGCTAAAATAATACGGAATAGCTGGTAATTCCAATCATAATCTCCTTGAGCTATCGAAGGATGATAATACTTTAAAAAGCCCCAAATTTTACAAATTAAAGCAAGTCTATCTACCTCTTCATATGATAGATTTCCTAAATTAATCGGAGTGCCATCATCAAACTCATGATCTTTATTAGCCAAAGGCAAAGGACATACCTCATCAATGGGAAGCTCATCAATAAAAACATTCATATCAGCAATCTCCGCACTCCCCTTACCATTCCCATAGATATCCAGTGATATAACAACAGACTTCTGATATATATCATTAGAATAAGGAATAGTACATCTAAACGTGTTCCAGTTCCCTTGGGAATTAAGTTCTATAGAATCTCTTTCACTTCCCTGAGTTATGGAGCAATAAGCACCAAATTCTCCTTCTAATTTAATTCTGCCGCAAAAGGAAATAGAATCTCCCGTAGAATACAGCCCTTCAAAAGGATGATAAATCATAAAACGAGTTTCACGATCATTTGATTGCTTAACAAAATACTTTCTACTGTTAGTAGGATCCAACTTATACATGGGATTTCCATCTATATAATAGTTCCATGTTCCATGATCCATCATATTAGCAAATGACTCAGTAAAGTAATTATCCAAACCAATCTTTTCTTGCAAAGTAATCCGGTTTAGCATTTCAAAAAAATCAGACCGAACAGCTTTCTGCGAAAAGACAGGTAATAAATCAATAAACAAAACTATACACAAAATAATTTTACGTAAATTCATGATCAAGAAATAAATCTATTTATTTTCTCAAAATTATAATAATTATGCAATATTTCAAAACACATATCCACAATCGTATCATCAGAAACATAACCTGCCACATTATATTCACATAATAATGATAAAATAATATTCATTTTATCATTATTAGGGAAATAATTTGATTATATCAAGAAATTAAGAACCTCATTCTGTATTTTATAAGAAGTAACTCTTTGCTCTTCACCATAAACACAACTTTAAAAAAAACGATACATTCTCTTTCAGTTGCTCCAAAGAGACACGCCCTCCGAAGTACGGAAACCTATGGATTCCTCCGCATCACTGATGCCCAACATAGAAACTCCTTCACGGGTAATAAAAGAACGTGCACGGAAGGTTTGCAGGGAATAAGTCTTACCATAGTACTTCGCAATCATGCGAAGGCAGGAAGGATCGCAATCCATAGCGTCCAACTGAAAGTAATGAGGAAATATCTTCATAATCAGTTATACAATTGAATATTTCAAACGTGCTATTCTGCTTAAATAGACACGATTCAAAAAATTATATACAATCAATTCGAAGGTTCGATTCCTCGATAGAAAAAAACGATTCATCATCATGTGTATATAGCTCTCCATTAAAGATTCAAATGTATTATTTTTATCTACTTTTTTCATATCATTAATAACCTTACTTATATCTCTGGATCGTCTTTTTAATATAGATAGTAAATGGAATAACTCTTTCGTATCTCCACTTTCATTAACAACAAAATCGATTTCCATAGAATACTTTCTATACATTGCATTAAGCTGTTTCACATTAAACTGATTAAAACCAAATTCCATCTTAAAGGAAGAATCCATTTTGTCTAAAATACGTTGCTTCTCAAACAAATTATATCCAAAGTCATCTAATAACGCATCTATCATTTTCATTGAAAAGATCCAATGCATATTTGATTTTTGGGGTGTTTTTTTTAACACTCTTAAAATTTCTAATGTATATGTACTGTCTATATAAAACAGGGACTCTGTCTGTTCTATCAAATTAACATGATATCTTTCCAGTTCTCTATTATAAGTATCCAGTTGAATTTTCCAAATAAGTTGACAAGATACCATCCTATTTAACTTAACATAAAATAGTTTCAAAACATCTCCCCATAATGAAGTGTTTTCTAAAAGTAATCTAATCCTCAAATGGAAATCAGTATCCATATATCGAACAAAAAACCACTTTTTAATTTGTCTCTTCCGTACTAAAACAGAGACAATACCAGCAATTATGTTAACTAGAATCCTATCAGCAGTGGTACTTCCTGTATATATTTTAATATACAGCCATTCACTTCCAGGAATATAAGTTCTTACCATTATTTTACTCATTTCCCCTCCTATAAAAAGGTATAATAAACTCATTAGTATATCCTCCCTCTTCACCACATACCGTCCACTCCTCTCCACTAAAGAAGAATTCCGTTATAATAAACGACCTTCTTTTCTTTACTACAGAATAAAGCGCTTTTAAACTGATTACAGAAGACATATCCACAAATAATTCATTATCACCATCCGCTAATATTACATATTTAGGTATAGCTCGTGACACTCTCCAGTCACTCATCCTTTCCAATAAATTTTCTTCATCCAACAGAAAAAAAGAATTAATTTCTTTCAAGTTCACAGTCCAAGAGGCCAACGATAAAATCATTTTACGATATCGTATTCTTGGACGAAAATCCAAAAGATTCCCCAAATTTCCCCAATTAAAGTTATATATATTTCTTTCGTTATAATATTGCATATCCCCCAAAAAACGATAAATCGGTAAAGTATCAAGATAATAGTTATGGGCATTTGTTAAACGGGGAAATACTCTCTTACCCATCTTTTTTGACCGTAAAATTAATTCTCCCCCATGACAAGACAACAACAAGTCCGATACATTCATCTGACGGTTTTCTGGTAAATCCGAATGAGCCAGGTATACGATTTCACAATCGCGTATATGAGGACGAGACAATATATTACCCACTCTTGAATTTGGTAGATGAACCAATTCAGCCAATATTCCTTCAGATGTTAACTCTTGCTCTTTACGAGTAATCTCTATAACTAAATTTTCTAACTCAGGACAGAGATGAGAAAACCGTGATAATAAATTGGCAGCAAAAGCTCCAATTGATTTCACATTTAACAAAAAGTCATTAACACCATTCTTAGCAATCTGTACCATAGCATAAATTGTATTCGGCAATTTCTCCATAGAGCCTTCCTCCCCTTTTAAATCATCGGGAGTCAATACAATCTCTTTCTCACCAGATTGTTGCATTTCCAACAACTTGCCCAATAAGAGTGAAGATACATCCATGGTTGTAGAGGTAAACTTATCGCTTTTTAGAGGCAAAAATAATTGTTCAATTAATGGAGAAATATCCGCAATTCCATGACTAACAGGATAACCAATTCCTAACTCTGGATCAAGCACAAGAGCAAGAGGTACCTCTTGCTCTTCATATCGATCATAAAACGCTCGTTGAAAACTGTTCAATGTCGCATTTTTTTCATTAGAATTTATTTTAAGTAAGAATGAAATAAGAGATTGCAATTCTTCATAAACTTCTCTCCCTAATACAGCTACCTCATTTTCTCTGCCCAAATCTACTTGAAGTAATTGCCCCTCCACAAATGGTACAGGGAGAATCGTAGCCAATGAAGTTATTTTCTTATAATCGTCTAAAATATGACTTTCGATCCCCTTATTCTTTTTTTTCAAGATATTATCAATCTCGATCAAAAATGTTTTCAAATTTTTATTTTCAGGAGGAAAGTATATATCATTCAATCTTTTTGCTAATTGATCAAAATAAAACTCTCCTGTAACATTAGGCTCCAATTCACTAACAAGTACCCGTGAATTTATTAATTCCATAACAAACTTCTCCGTTTCATCCACTCCAAATCCTGATTTCTTAAAATAAGATTCTATTTCAGGAATAGAGATACCTGTTTTTGCTTTTTTAAGAACCCAATCAAGAGAGGCAGCCCCTTCTATAGAAGCAATAGAATGCATCCTCCTACTATTCAAATAACGATATGAAATATATCTGTATCCACGCCCAACTTTATACAATGAATTATTAGAAAAATATTTCAATTGCCGCTGCACCTCCGACAACCCAGAAAGATACTGAGCCAGAGAACAAAGATAGAACATATCGAGTCTTGCACACCGCTTCAAGCCATTTGTTACCTGAAATCTTGTATGAGAACCGATACAACCTACAGAGCAACTAGCAAATAGTCCAAAAGGGGTACAGCGGGTACACATCCTACTATAATATTTTACAAATGATAAAATGATCCTTTCCTTTTTCTTTGAATCCTCTACTTTACCTAAAAAATATTTCTCTATTTCTGCGTGCAAAACAGGAGAAGCTACATATATAATATCTCTAATACGCTTATCCGCCATTAACTGCTCTGGTGTTTTCGAATAAGATAGCATTTCAACTAAGTAAACAAAAGGTAAAGCAGGCAAGCGAAAAGCATAACTCTCAAAAGGCGTATACATACTTTTTCCTTCTAGTTTACGACAGGTTGAACAACATACCCCTGCTCCCTTAATAGCTCAATAATCCCGTCTTTACCAAGAAGATGCGCTCCGCCTACAGCTATTAAAGTAGAAGCTTTCTTGATCATCTTTTCTATTTTTCCTATCCAATCTTTATTCCGTTTTATACCAATCATATAGGTATATTCCTTTAGATAAGTTGAACCTAAAGCAGCAAAAACAATTGAATCGGGTACAGACATTTTATTTAGCATTTCTTTTAATAACAATTTATTAGAAAATACAGATAGTTTATGCTGTCGATATAAAGAATCGACCAAAACAGCATACCCCTCCAAAGGCTCCCGACATTTTATTAAAAATAATAGCTGTTCCGCTTGCATACGTAAATTCACATTACGATTTAACTGCCACAACATAGCTTCACGTCTACTAATGTCTTCAACACTCTCTAAAGGTACGATTTTCTTAGAATTTTGATAAGAAACTAGAGTCAGATGTACATCCATCCCTTTCTGGCTCCCTCTCCCTTGAGTCATTATTTCATTCCCATAACTCCGTACCCAATACAAAGGAATAAATTTTTCATAAAAAGAAGTATATCTTTTAAGAACAGAATCCACTAATTGAAAATCCTTTGTATCATATAGCATATTATAAGTAGTATCCAAAGGCATCAAGAGGTATCTCTCACGCTGATTAGTTTTTGGCCTTTTCAACTGAGAAAATTCCGATGATAACATGTCGCATTCAGGAGCAAATTGCTTTACAGCCTTAAAAATTCTTCTAAAACCAGGGATAGTAACTAAGAAAGCAGGATCAACATCATGCTTTGTTCCTAGCACGTATGAACTCTGTTGTAAACCATTTCCGGAGACTTCCCACAACAAAGCATCTTCCACTTCAACTGTTTTAACAGATGATGAACAACCTTGAATTCCCACAGATAAAAGACAGAGAAATAAAACACCACACATCAAATTCATTTTACACTTTTCTTTTAATATTCATAAACAACCTTACCAAAACGCTCTTTTAAGAACGTTTTATCAAAAAACATTTTAATATCTGTTCCTGTATAAACAGAATCTACTCTTATTGAAAACTTTCCTTCCATATAATCTAAAATGGCATTATTCAAATCATTCATATCCCCTAAGCAGTTTCCAATTAAAGACAAATTTAATGTAATGCATATTGAATAGATCGAATTCGTTTTCAAATCTTCTTGAATGCTTTTAGATACAAATAAATCGTTTTGTCGATAAAATCCACAAAAAATATATTTCGCCCCCCAATTTAAAAATCTCGAAATTCTATTTATATACAAATCAATAAAAGGATCAAAGACCACATCAAATTTAATATTTTGTATTGCCCCTACATTCGCAGACATGTCTTCAACAGTAAAAACATCTTTTACTCCCATCTCTAATAGTTGTTTTCTCACAGAAGTAGCTTTTGAAGAAATTGCATATACGTTCACAGGAAAACTTTTCAGCCGTTCTATAATCGCTAATGAAGTATTTGATGTTGCCGCCGTAAGCAAAACATTCTCACCACCGCTCAACTTTGCCTTCCGTACCATACTATATGCCGTCTGTGCAGAGAGAACAAAAGCGGCTGCAACCACATTCGACATACAATCTGGGATTTTTCGTAACTGACATTCTTTCAACAGCAGTAATCTCTGAGAAGCATAATTCGTTACAACACCTCCTATCTCTCCATTTTTTCTAAAAGGAAAAGTCATATCTCCCATAACTCGATCTCCAATCTGAAAGGCAGTCACATGACTTCCTCTTTTAACTACCACACCAGCAAACTCCGACCCAATTGGAGAATAGAAGTATTTCCTGTCACCGCTTAACCGACGACACTGCGATGAGAAATAGTGTATTAGCGAACGATCCCGAAAATTACATGAAAAAGCATTTACCTTAATCAAAATTGATTTTTCATCAAAATAAAGATCATAATCCGTCTCTTCTACATCCAATAGTGATATTAGGACCTCCTCGCCATCTAGAAAATACTTTTCATAAAAATGGTTTGGAGCAGCCTCCTTCATACATAAATTACAAATTGCAACTGTATTCATCATTAACTATTTTATAAGTTCAACTCTATTTTTAAATATACAAGATACTATAATAAAAGACATTTTGTCCATTCTGTATATTCTGTCTCCCATGTCAATAATGCCAAAAAAGGGCCAGAAACACCCATAAACAAGGAAGGGTTCTCCATAAAATCACGAAAGGCTCTTTCCTTCTCATATTTTCTTATCTTAATATCAAATGACGACACCGCACTGTTATACCAAAACAAACTGCTTTGACAAAAAGATTCATCCTTCGTCATTTCATAAATTTGTCTATAAATATACATCAAAGAAGAGTATCCATGACATAAGCATAAATCATCTTTCATGTAATCAGTGCGATTATTCAATTGCAACAGCATCCAGAGTCCAACTTCAGTATAATAAGCATTATTCATTAGTAAGCCCGCTTTCAATATTCCATAACAAGCCATTATATCTCCATAGCACCAAGCTATTCCGCTTTCTTGCTTCATGCCATCCTGTTTTATCACAGAAGGGAAAAATGAACATTTTTTTTTCGTAAACCGATAATTTAGTAACAAGTTACAAATGCTAGTTATAATAGTTTCAAGAGGGATATGACATTTCTCTTTAGCAATTAAAAGAATAAGTAAAATGCCTGTAATTCCATGAGGAGTTCCCAAATTAGTCACCATAACTGGCATACCCCTTTCTTCAAAAAATGGGGTAAGCCAGTCGTGCTTTTTCCAATTCATCTCTACTCTCTTTTGATAAGCCATTACTAAAGAGTCTAAATAAACATAATTTTGCTTTTGCAGAAAATAAAAAAGATAACCAGAAGCTCCATGATAATAATCTAAATCATTTTTATCCAACATTAAATAATACTCCTGTTCAAGCATTCGGTCTACTTCCTCCATCTGATCATTCACAAGATACCCTAATCCTAACCAATGAAGAGTCAAACACAGCCCCGCAAGCCCGCTACCTAAGCTCAAACTTGTATCTTCTTTTTCAATCATTTGATTAGCAAGCTGATACATTTCATTCCGATACCTATGTTCACCTGTCAATTTATACAAATAATACAGACAAAAAAGTGCACCAATCTCTCCCGAAACGATCCCTCTCTTTTCTAATTCTACATTTTTGTGGATTTGGTCATAGCATAAATCAAATCCTTTTAATAGGCTATCATTTATCATCTTTATGGAAATATAGAAAAATGTACTTGAAACAACAATCGCTTACATCCTTTTACTTACTTTAGAGCGAAATAATCAGCTATCATTAGAAGACACACTTTCACAGATAAAACCTTAAGTTACTAATCAAAATTAAGCAGCATAATGGCTAAAGTTAATATTCAGTTGTGTTCCTATAGCTGCCAGCGCCCTGTCTGTGGCATAAAAAGCGCTTCCGTAGTGGCATAGTCCTGTGGTCTGAGCCATTTCCCTTTCATAATACGCCAAAGAGTCTCCACTATGTTTAGATGAGGAGAATAGGGAGGAATGTAGAACAGAAAGAGGCCACGTTTTTCCCACATGGGACGCATTCGTTTTATTTTCTCATTACGGTGCACACTTGCATTGTCAAGCACGACAAATGTCTTTCTGTTGAGTTTGAAAGAGAATCTATCGAGAAAATCAACAACTTTCTCTGCATCGACAGATTCGCAGGTACAGCCCCCTTCAAAGCGGTTATTCCTGTCAATCATTCTAAAGATGTTAAGTCGTTTGGCCTTTTCGACAGGAATGTAGACATCTTCTCCGGAAAACTGCCCCCCGTAAGGGACATATCCTTCTGTGCAGATATGGGACTCGTCACCATAGAAGAGGTCGATTGCTCCTTTTTCAAAAAGCACTTCAAGTTCTTGCTGCAGCGAGGGCTCACCCTTAGGACATTTCCTTATACATCTATATCTTGCGCCAATGCGGATAAAAAACGTTTGAACGTCGATTCGCTCGCTTCCTTGCCCGAAGCATTCTGCCAAGCTTCTTGGGCTGCACGGACACTCTGTCGGTCTGATTCGATGGCTTTGCACACAACTTCCTCGTCCGAGCAATCCCTGATGGCTTTGCGACCTTGTCCAGAACGTGTATATAATCCCTTGATTCCTTGGCCTTCGAAACGTTTGCCCCAACTGCCAACAGTTTGGGCTATCATATCCGTTTGTTTGCCCACTTGGGACGCACTCAGACCGTCCGCTTTGAGTAGTATGGCACGGCAACGCATACGAAAACAATGGTTTTCGCCTGTGCGGAAACCTATCGTGAGCTGACGACGTTCGGAATCGCCCAGGGTTAATTTCCTGATTTTCAGTCATCCCACATTTTTGTTCGAGACGAAGATAAGGCAATTTATCCATATGTAAAATAATTATAAATAACTACTTACTTAATTACGGACGATATCCATAAACATTAATTTCTGGAAATTCACAAGCACGGCTACCATCTGGCAATTGTACTATTTTTTGAGATAGATCAGACATACAATTTGCTTGATTAGAATAATCGCAGTTCCACCAACTATTATCTTTTCCCCCATTGTAAATATCCGTACTCACCATATAAGATAATGCACTCACTGCTGTAACTGAAGCAACACATCCCCATGAAGATCCACCTTTCATTTCCTCCATTTGGTAGTCATTTAAATTAACGATTTCTTCTTTCTTAAGAACCAATCGCTTGATTTTCTTTTTATTTTCCATAAAATAACATATTTAGTTAATTCTACAATTATATATATCACAAGCAGGTCTACTTTTTACCCATTTTGAGATTAACTCTTTTTTAACTTTATGGCCAGAACAATTACTTCGTTCTCAAACCAATTAAATTATCATGAATTACAAAGATAACTTAATCAAAGCTATTTTCAAATAATCATATGTCACAAATCTGCACATATTTGACTTATATTTGAGCACCTATAATTTAACAAAATTAAACAAAAACTTCCTTCCTATACCTCCACACCTCATAACTAGTATATCTTTTGCATTTCACACTTAATGATATCATATTCTTTATAGATTGTTTATCTGATCATTTAATATGTCTTTTTCTGAAGACAAAGCTGTAGAAAGCACTAAACTTGCACTATATAAACTATTGTAAAAAGACTTATATTTACTATTTTCTCCACGTGGATGTCCTAAATGAAACATAGGGCCTTCCGCACGTAAAGACCTGTATCCTAAAGCCCTCCATCGCAGTCTTCGTTCAAAATCTTCATTTCCCCATCCATAGAATCTTTCATTATCTTTCCCACCATCCAAATAAGCGTTTCTATTATAGAAAATAGCTCCACCAACCAAATTTACCCTATCATACAAGACCCTCATTAAGGTTACATTTCTATCCAAAAACAGTAGATCTTCACTCTTAGCATAGTATTCACGAAGCAACATGGGGACATCAAGAACCTTTCCATTATAAGGATAAGCAACTTCTGCTCTATTTTCTCTTAATTGTTCTACTGCATAAATTATTTTTTCAGGATAAGCGATGATATCTGCCTCCCAAATAGCAATATAAGGTGTACACACACCCTCCACTAAAATATTCTGGTATTTAGTACGATGATATATATTATCAGCATCTTTAATAAATCTGTAATCTACATCATCCAATAAGTCTTCCAATATATGACTATTATATCGACCAGTTTCTAATATTTTTATTTTCGTACGAAAATAACGTTGTAAAAACCTGACCGATAATATTAGATTCTCCAGCCTACCTACAGAGTCTATCTTTATAGGAATAAGAAAAGTTACATCAGAAAGATCTTGCTTTATCATTACGATATCTTATAATAGTTGTTATTTATATTAAACAAAATTTCTTCTCTCGTCTCAGATAAAGTTTTCTCCAACTCTGTATAGACTCTTTGTCGATGAAAATTTGACATATAGCCGCTATTCCCTCCCTGAGGATGAGTTAAATGAAACAATACACCTTTGCTACGATATATGGAATAACCTAAATTTTTCCAACGAGCAAAGCGTTCATTGTCTTCCATACTCCAACCATAAAAATGTTCATTTTCCATACCAGCCATAATATAGGCGTCACGAGCTACTAATACAGCTCCTCCCACATTCTCACAAGAACCATTTAGCAATTGCATTTTATCAACATTTCGCAGTAAAAAGCCAATATCTCTATTTTCAAGGTATTGAGCACGTAAGATATCCGAAGTTTCCATAAACCAGCCATTGTATGGATATGCAACATGATATTTATTATTTCTTAATTGCCAAACAGAGTCTAATACCTGAGTAGGCGGAATAATAACGCCTGGATCCCAAATAGCCAAATACTTTGTTTCAGATTGCAATGCCATCCGATTTAGGTACTTTGCCCTATAAAACACAGCATCCTTATCTTCTACAAATTCATACCTTACATTAGCGCACAAACGCTCTACTAAAGATCTATTATACCGATCCGACTCCAACAAAAAAATCCTACAACAAAAATTAGATTTCAAAAAATTAATTGTTAATTGTAAATTTTCTAACCGAATCATTGAATCAATCCTAACTGGCATCAAAAATGTAACATCCATTATGTCTTTTCTCATAGCTTACAATATTGTTCTTTCCACATTCCATAAAGAGATAACGATAATACGATGCCACATGGGCCAGAAACTGTACTTAAAAAATAATCTTCCTGTTTTATGTTTCTAAAAAAAGAGGAACGCTCTATTTTTTTTACAATTTTACAACAAAGATCTTCTCTAAATTTAAATTTTTCTGTTTCCAGTGTAGATAGTAACATCAGCAACCCACTCACACCATTATTTAAAGCAATACCTTTATCTTTAAATTCATAATCTAACATAGCATCGACATCAATACTTCGTTCTAATATTTCAACATGCTCTTCCCATAACGGTATAGGTTTAATATTCAAAAGATACCTAACAGAAGAAATTAAATAGATACGATTTGATATTAATCTAGGGAATGAACTTAATATAAATGCAGAGAGACTATCAATAATTCTATCCAATTTATAATTGTAAAAATTTAATTTATATATTTCAGTAATAATATATATATAAATAGGAAGTTTATATAAGTTCATATTAAAAACAAAAGGTTCATTATTGATTTGAATATATCCATTTTGATCATTTGATGATTCTATAGCATTTATAATCAAAACAACAAGTTCTTTCTTCAACAACACAGATTCGTCCTCAACGCTTATATAAAAATGAATACTATACAATAAGTAAAATAATATACCATACAATAAAGATGTGTAATTTTGGAGTTCTTCCATTGTTTTTGAAGATACCCATCGAAAAATGCAATCATCTAATTCTTTCAAAACATTATTCGGTTCGATATCTATATATTTATGTTTGGCCAAATAAGTAAAGCCAAATGCTATACCGGCTAAACCTGTTTCAAAATCAATTTGATTTTGAATAGACATCCTTTCGCAATCTTGACATATTTCATCCATTAGTAATTCAGCTTTTTCCAATATAGATTTGTCTTTCAAAAAACGAGATGCCACAAAAAGAGAAAGGCAAGCTCCCATCTTCCCATTAAATATATCAAACGATACCCTCAAATAATCCTGAGGTAAAATATCTTTTATTATATTTCTAATTATTTGTTTTTCATCCATAAAACGAAGAATTTAACACGAAGTTTATATACTATTTTAAAATTCACATTTCCCGATATTCCCTTGAATACGCTTCTAAAATATCTGAAAAAAAATCATATTTAAGTGCCTTTGATACAGCAAAAAGTGTATCAAGGTCAATAGTAGAACTACCAAGAATATTATATATTCGTCCACGCGAGCAATTAATACGTTTTGCCAATTCTTTTTTAGACATCCCAGATTCTTCCAGTTTTTTTTGAATTAAAATTCCAATACAAAAGTTCATCATAATCATCTAATATTTAAGTTTATATATTCAAAATTATCATATTATATATAATCCAAATCCTAATAAGGATATACGGATAAAAAGCAAGGACAATTAATCAAGCAAGAACAAACTGTATATACTCTTAACACCAGTCAGCTTATTCTCTAATAAACAGACAGTCCCGTAGCTAAAGAGTAGTCATCCAAACGCCTGACATCATATTCCATCACTTTCTTATCAATCTTATTCCGTTCTTCATTGCCGACATCTTCCACAAATCCCCTCCGGACAAGATATTCCACCCCCCAACCTATGCCAGCCCATCCGAAAGACAAACCGACCGGCATCCCTAAGCGGACACTCTCCACCACTTCATCCAGCAATTCTCCGGCCATTTCCTCAAACGCCCTCAATTCAGTGACACGTGAATAATCAAAAAAGAAAAGACAAGATCCCATCTTTCCATAAAACAGCCCTATGTCAGTTTGTCTGTAGGAGAAATAAAGTGATTTTGCTATCTTTTCTATCTGTGCATCCATAACATTTCTTTTTTAATAACTGACAGGTATTTCATAGTCGAGGCGATAAAGTTCTTTTATCCGTGCTATCTGTTTTTCATCTCTCAGTTCAAACTGAACGGATGTCGCATTCGACCTCTCCTCAGGTATATCAACTCCTTTCTCTTCTAAGAAACAGTTTAATTTACTGAGCGGTACAATACAATCCACCTCTGCAGAAGTATAAAAATCAGATTGCCTGCGTATATGTTCATCCTGCCACAACGGATTTGTCTTCCCCAATTCAAACTCAACAAACGAAAGAAAGCGTTCAAAAGAATGATCCTGATAAAGATTACACATATACATATAACGGTTAAAAGTACGTTCAAGTATAAAATATTTATAAGCAGAAATCAGTCTTTCCACCGGATCCCTCCAAACAGCTACCTTCAAATACGATTTATGCTCCCTTTCATAACCGGACATCTCAGAAACCGGTACCAAAAAACGTTCGGGTTTTACCCGGGCGATATAAAAATGAGTCTGATCTTCCGTATCAGGAATCATACCTATAGACGCATAGATAGCTATATTCTCCAAAAAAGTGAGTCCACATTTCGAAATAAGGACAAAAGCCATACGATGCTTCTCTACAAGACAAAAATTACATCCGAAGAAGTCTAATGGTGCTTTGTTTAGCATTGCAATATCTTTCATGATATACTACGATTTTCGATGTCCAACATACATACAATAAAGTGATTCAGTTCCCTGCCATAGCCCCTTATCCTTCCATCGTCTGGAGCCGGTCATAGTACAGTTTCATCCTGTTCAGTATCTCCTCACTATACCATCTTCCAAGAGACTCTTGCCGACTGAGTTCCTCACAAACACGAAGCATTTCTCCCGCCCTATCGTACAAAGTAGTATAAGTTCCGTCCGGATGCAATGTACAGGCGGTAGAATATATCTGCAGCAACCTTACATAGAGCGCTTCTTTTGCCTCTCTATGTTTTTTCTCAAACAAATGTTTACGGCTATATTCCAGTAACTTCTCAATAATCAATTGAATGGAAGCAATCCGCCTACCCGCTGCTGTCGCTGTCATAATCGATCCTTCCCGTTGCCGGTAATAATAAAAATCAATATCGGCAACCGTCATTTTCTGAGCGGTTGTCAGCACCTGCGGAGTCCATAATTCATCCTCATGAATCAGCCCCGGCTCAAAGCGAAAACCGTTTTGCTCAATAAAATCTCTCCGATATAAATAGTTGTACACCATAGGGACATAACATCTGCAATCCATCACTCTTGAGAAATACGTACTTCCAGACACCACGGTTCCCGTCGCAAACAACTCCCTGCTCCTTCTTTCCCAACTTCGCACCTGCCCATCCGGATGTACTGCCAATGTATTTCCTGAGACAATGTCTGACCGGGTCTTCGCAGCTATAGTACAAAGCACCTGCAAAGCATTCTCTGCCAGCCAGTCGTCACTGTCCAGAAATGCCAGATAATGCCCGGATGCATGTTCTATTCCGGTATTCCGTGCAGCAGAAAGTCCTTGATTCGCCTGTTCCACATAAACGCAACGAGCATCCTTACCCGCATACTCCCGCAGCAACTCTCCGGAATTATCCGTCGATCCGTCGTTCACCAGAATGATCTCAATATCCGTCAAAGTCTGCTTCTCCAAAGAGTGCAGACATTCCTCCAGAAAAAGTTCCGTATTATAGACCGGAACCACCACCGAAACTACCGGTCTTTTTACCTCCTTCATATCCCTCTCAATTTTAGTTCGTGTATTTTTGGGGAATCAATATATCCATCCACCATCTATCTTTTATCAAGCTGCGAAACACATTTATCTGCCACTACTCGTCCTCCCCCTTTCAACATCCTCCACGGAATCCTTCCTTTACCCGCCATAAAGAAATAAGCGAATACCGGTTCCGCCCAACGTACGGCAACAAAAGGTTTATATCTCTGTTGTAAACTCCTGTACGACAGCTTCACAAAGGTCCCCAAAGGTATAAACCGCTCCGGATGTTTCCGGTAAGACTGCCGATAGCCCTCTTCATGCTCCTTCATCAGGGCACGCAAATGAAACCAACAAAAACCGGCATCCAATATTTCATTCGGACAGCGCATCACTTCCAGTCCCCGATGACGGCCATCCGGCTTCGTTTCCGTCACATACCTGAATATCCGGTCCGCAGACACCTCAAAAAAGAAAGTATCACGCACGCCATTAAACGGAGGGAGTATCTCTTTGCTATCAGGCTCCGGATGTTCCTGCCCCAACCCTACCATCCACTCCCGGTCTTTCCGGAACAAGTTAATGCCCGACATCGAGACAGGCACTTTATACCGGATGATCATCTTCTCCAGATAAGAAGCATACGACGCATGTGTCCACAACGCAATTCGTTCCAGCCACCTGAACGGTCGCATCTCTATACGGTTGAAAGAGTCCAGATAAGCCCGATACAGGTTGTAAGAGATGCATTCCGTCACGTTGAACCGCACTTTTTTATCAGAACGGTAAGCATCACAGATATGTTTCAGCCGATCCGTAAAATAAACCTGATCGGCATCGATCTTCACTGCGTACCGATAGCTTGCTTTCGACAATGCATAGTTGCAATAACCTGCCAGCGTATGGATAGAGTCGGGCGACAACAGCTTTGCCTTCTCAAACTCCTCCTCATCCAGATCGATCGGATATACAGACGGCCGATACTCAAAGACCCTGATTTTATCCGGATATTGTGCCGCCTTCTGCCTGAGAATCTCCGGCGTACGATCCGTACAATCATGATAGACAGCTATCAACTCATCCAATCCATCGATACACGAATCAATGCACATCTCCAAAAAATCCTCACAATTCTTACAGCGCAATAACCCCGATACCCCGACGGGCCGTTCGCGTGTCAACGTATCCGCATCAACCACATAAATCTCCTTCAACGTAACAGGAGGCATTTTTTCTTTAATAAACCCTACCATATTCCGGAGAGTTTCTTCTCCTGTTGCCTGAAACCACAGAGGTTGCCCCTTCTCCATCCTCTGTTCAAAATCTCCATAATTCTCCAGTATCCGGGACAAACCACCGGTCAACTCCTCTTTCGTTTTCGCTATCATCCCCAGCCCCTCGGCTTCCACATCCGGAGAATACCGCGATCCCTCAGTCGGATCGTACACCAACGGGACAGCACCGTGTGCCACTCCCTCCATCAAAGAAGAAGAATAGTGTGCCACCCCTACCCGTGTGCGGGCAAATACCTCTGCCAGCTTTTCATCCGTTACCATTTCTATATTGGGAATCTGCTCCCATTCCATGCGTACCTCCTCACCTATCCTGAACTCGGGATGTTCACGCACCAGAAACCGCCGGGCGGGAAATTCCGCGGCAACCGTCCCTATCAGACGGATCATCTCTTGAAGATACTTTTTGTCACTCAGAAAAAAAGGTCCCTGCAAGAAAAAAGTAACACACTCCTTTTTCGTTTCATTGCGTGGTTCCACCTGATACATATAGCCCGTCGGAACAAAGTCCGGCAGCGGATTATGCTTCTCCCACAAAGTCCGGAAACCTTCCCCCCACATCAGATAGTACCGGTAAGGCATCCTCCTGAAAGCAGTGTGCATCAATGACGGCCATCCCTGCTGGATACACAAGGTCGGTATTCCATAATCACGTCCTATGGTGGCAAGCAATAACTGCTGGTAATGGCAGCCTTCCAGAAAAATCAATCCTTTAGGTTGCAAGATCCTCATCAATATATCAAATGTATTCGCATATTGAAAAATCAAAGGGAACCACTCTTTCAGGAATGGATTAACCAATGGAGCTGTTTTGGTAAATTCAAGAGTAATGGCTGTTACAAAGTCCGGCAACTCCGTTTCATCCGGAATCTCATATTCCGACAAGAGCAACACCGGTTCTTCCAGACGTTCAATCAACGGAGTCAGATAAGCCAATTGACGGGCATTATAAATATAGATCACCAACTGCCCGCCATAAGGTGCCAGTGCTTCATACCATTCATGGTCGTAGATTTTGTATTCCTCTTCCTGTCGCTCCCATTCTTCCACCTGCTTATCGGCCAGTATCTCCTTTACGCTACCCAATGCTTCCCCACAGCTCTTTCCTTCTTTACGTAACCGGTCGTACTCCTCTCTATGCCATGTGAACTGCCAGAATAGTAAATTGATCAAAGGCACGCCCACATCATGCCTCCCCATTTTCAGCCAATACTCTTTCTCTTCCCTCAAATGGTTCACGTAGTCAGACAGCACCCTATCCAGTACTTCATAATACTCCACATAATAGTCCCGTCTATCCATATCTTTTTTTATTAAAGCCCGGTTTCAATACAATGTTCAGCCAGTCTCCAGTCCGCTTCTTCATCGATATCTATCATCCCTGCGGGACCGATCTCCACCACCTTCACAACTCCCGAAAGAAGCTGCCCGGAGTCCAGTATCCTCCCCACCGTAGAAGCATAGAAAGCTCCCGACTCTATCAGAAAACCTTTGTACTCCTGCCGGCGAGGTTTGGTTTCAAATGAATAGTCCAAAGGTCTCCCCTCATCACTCCAACGAAACTTCTTCAAACGGCAACAGGCAACATAGGAATCCGCCTCACCCCTTTTCATCTCTTCTGCAAGCCCCCTTAGTTCTTGTGCAGTCGTAAAAGGAGAAGTAGCCTGTAACAAAATAAAATCATCATTCCGGTCCGGCTTACAAAAATAGAAAAATTCCTGTACAACTTCCAGACTGGGAGCCTCATCCCTTGCACTCCACTCACTGCGCCTGAATATCCGTACAACTCCTTTGTAACGGCCTCGTATAAGACTTTCCATTTCATCACAATTTGTCGCTACACATACCTCGTCCGCTATGCCGGAAGCAAGGATGGTATCGATAATCCAACATACCAGAGGTTTATCTCCCAGCATACGCAGGTTCTTACCGGGGATACCTCTACTCCCTTTGCGAACCGGAACAAAACAAAAAGTACGATTCATAAGCTATTATCGTTTATGGTTTCACATGACAGAGGTTCGGTTTTCCAATAGCTAATTCATAATTAGAGGGCGAAGGACACAGCCATTGGTAAATGCAGTCACAGCAAGGTTTTTGATTGCGAATACGAAGCCAGGAATGACCTTCGGTCATCTCACGATAAACAATGGTGTATAAACTCTCATCAATCGTACCAATTGCAGGTTCATTTATGTCACCAGAATAAACTTTTCCATCCGGACCAATCGTCAAAACTCCAAAATAATTAGTATTTATTACTTGATGAGCGAATATCTCTCTTTTAGAAAGATTTATATTTAAGAGTTCTTCTTCTGATAAATAAATACAATTTTCAAAAAATGTAAGGTTTTTACCAGTACATATAGGTATCAAACGGTAATTTTCCAGACAATACTGCACTATTAAAGTTTCTGCAGCCTCATAATCTTCCTCTGAGGAAAGAATAAAATAATAGCAAATTTGAGGGTCTTTAATCAATCGATTATCGGATATATAGTTATTAATCAATATGTAAAATGAAAATTTGCTATATATACTCTTAAGATCTCTTCTCATATAAGTAACAAAATCCCTCTCTAAACAACAAATTGATATTGGAGTAGACAACTCACACAATTGCTCTAACAATTGCTTCTTTTCAGCATACTCCCATATACATCCTACCAGAACAATCTCTGACAAGAAGTGTGGATACCCCATACTATATAAGAAACGAAAAAAAGAAGCCCTATCCAAATCACAAACTCCTAAACTCTTTGGAAACAAGATTTGTCTTGCCCAATTATTATTTCCTAATTGCGCTCCATTTAAATGAACTACTAATTTGTGTAAATTACTCATAATACACCCATCGGTCTGTCTATTATGAGTATATTTATAATACGATAGATTGTCCTGTACCTTTAGCATTGGCATCAACGACACTGCGACCTCTTTATTCTCTTTAGTTATTGGAATAAGTTTTGCACACCCCAGCGACAAAAGTTCTTTAACCCAGCCATGAATTTCGAAATCAGATAGATCTTTATCGGTCAGCATCGTTCGATACAGATTATCTATTTGCAGCAAATCCGTCACTAAAGCATTTAACTTTTTTGTTACAGAAAATCTCATTATTCTATGCTGTATAGTACTATAAGCACAAGCCTTACTTCCTTTGACCCATAAAAAAGTACCTGGATCTAGCACTAACCAATATTGTTTCATAATTTTTCATCCTCTAATTGTCACTTCTTGCAATATCCTCCTATAAAAATCCGGATATTTCTCCAAATAATTTAATGCCACGGATCTCCATTCCTCTAAATTGCGTTTTGTACTATAAGCGTTGCATTTCGCATTTTCTTTTCCTGTGTCATCCAATAAAAAAACACATTGCCCACAGTGGCATCTAACAGAACAATTCTGACATTGACGCTGATACTTTTTCACATATCCGTTATATTGCATTGCAGCTTGTTCCAAGTCCATAGTGACACCATTATCATCAACATATCCCAAAGCATATTCATGATGTATCTTCTCACACTGTAAAATTTTACCTTTAACGGTAACAAACATTTTTTTCGAGAAAGGAAGACATGTACCGGTAGGATGATACCACAAATTATCAGAATCCAGCAACAATTGTGAATAATTACGATAAACATTTCCACTATACTTACGAATATAATCCATCAACAAAGCCGCATGAGGCCCTCTAATAAACATCTCTTTCTCTAAAATCTCACAATTAGAAGACTGCCCAATACTATCAGACAGACTACGATAAGTCTTCTCAAATTCTTCACGTTTCTCCTTACGCACTCCAGAACTATTTAGAGGTGAAAGCATCGGCTCTTTCCCTAAATGCCGCTTAATGAAACCATAAATCATCTCCACATTATTTCGATTATGTAGCACCGAGTTAAAATTCACATTCGTATCGAAATAAACCGGATGCCTCTCCCGCAAAAATTGAATATTAGAATAAACCCGCTGAAATGAGTTCTTTCCCGCTAAATCGACTCTATAACTTTGTCCCTGATCATCTCCATCCAGACTAATCAACAATTGAAAATCCTTAGCAACAAGAAAATCCATATGCCGATCCAATAACATGGCATTTGTTGTCATCCCATATCTAAAAAGTATACCGCTTTCAGGCAAACTCTCTATATATGCAATCACTTGTTGGACAAAAGGCATATTCAACAAAGGTTCTCCACCATAAAAGCTGATTAGTACCGGACGCCTAATTCCTTGATAAAAGGCCTTTTTCCAATATGCATATAGATAATCAATGATTAACTTAGCATGAAGAAAGGGGAATTTTAAATTCTCTCGTTCATCATAGCCCTCATATAAATCAGCATATCCACAATACTTACACCTTAGATTGCATGCATCTGTCACTTCAAAAATCAATTGTTTAAGATGAACCAGATTATAAATAATCTCTTTGGGGGTTATAGTAGCCAGTTCTTTCATATTATTTATATTTATAAAGGACTAAAACATTATTATCATCTTCTTTCAACTTAGAAGCTATTTCTTTTAACTCTCCTCTCAAGCCGCCATTCTCGTTCCACCGTATCAGATTAGATGCGGAATAAGTCCACATGCCATAGTTACTCTCTACAAAAGTTTGATTCATATTACTTGGTAAATAAATACCCCGAGTCTCAGATTCAATAATATTCGAATCATAAATAGACGGTCTTACAATCTCTCCCGTATGTCTATTTAGCGAAAAGCATGGCATCTCCCATTCTGCTACCTGTCGAAAAGTAGCCCGATCATACTTCATCGAAACAAGACGGAAATAGAGATAGGAATCAGTATATAGGATAGGACCAATATTCATCTGAGGTTCACCCATAGTGACAGAAGGTGAACGAACAGCAATAGGAGAAAGTTTATCATCAGCCAAATTATAAAGAGTATCTAACCCTATATCTGTTATCAGAAACTCAGAACCATTATTCAAAACAGGTAATAAGATATAACTATCCGCATCCATATAAGCGATTCCGGGCAAGGTGACTATTTCTCTATGAAACACTCTGCGCCCCCGATCAGTCATTGTCAAACGAGGGTCTACCGGAACCAGTTGCCCACTTTTCTTATGAATGAAATAGTACGGATGCAAATCCTGATCTCGCTTTTCATGAAATGAATCGGCATTATACCCTATCAAGTATTTGTCATTGTAATCAAAAAGGTATTCAAAACGATACATCCTCTTCGAAGGGAAACGCAAAAGCCGCTTAAAATCGCCTTTAAAGGAATAGACAAATATTTTTTGATCATTATAACTAAACACATAGTGCTCTTCAGCCGCAAAGTCAACAGCCAGGCTGGATATTCTGTGATATTCTTCCGGTCCTCCCCCTCTACGATTTACAGTCCAAAGATACTTGCCGGAACGATCAAAAAGCAGGATATCTCTTCCATCTTGGAATAAAACAATATATTTATCAGATACGTGATATCCTTGAATAACATAAGTCGCAACCAATGACTTTTTTGTAGTTTCCAATGGTATATACTCTACATCAGCTACTTCACGTATTTCAATACGTTTCACAGGATAATCACGGGCTTTATCAATGTCAATCACTGGTAAAGAAGAGACAATTGGCTGAGGAGAAGGAGAAGAACACCCTAATAAAGCTAAAAAGGCTAACACGAAATAAATTTTACTTATCATAAGGCAAAGTCATAAAATTTTCAAAAAACTATTGCATCACAAAACCTTAAAATATTACCAAGGTTTTATGGGATCAGGTAGTTCTGTATTACCTATATAAACTCCTGCTACAGGAGAATTAGTAGAATCTGAGGCACCACCACCTATATATGAGCCCATAGCACTATTGCTTGTAGGAAAATTACCAGAAATATCCTCTTTACAGATACACGCATCATCCATGCAGACACTTGCACAAGCACAAGTATATCCGCCTCTAACTAAATTTTGTTCTCTACTTGCCATCTCAGCTTGGCTAAGATTATGCAAACTAATTTTATTCAGCTTCTTCATACTATTTATTTTTCAAAATTATTAATAAACGAATTATATGTGATACAATAGTTTTATCTTTTCCTGAAATCTATCAAACGAATACTCTTTCAAAAATCTTAATCGTCCAATATCTCTAAATCGCTGATAAAGTTTAGGATACAGTAGCCATTCAACCAATACTTCCAATAACTTCACCGATTGATGTTCCACTGTCCAATTGACCAGTTGCCCAAATTCCCCATTAGCTGTTACTTCTAATAACCCCGTAGCATTGCTGCAAATTACAGGTAATCTGTGCATCATCATCTCTATAGGTACATAGCCCAACTCTTCATGTAAAGAAGGAACTACACCTATATCAGCTATGGCATACATTTCACCTAATTGCTCTTCTGTTAAGAAACCCGTAAAGGTTATCCGGCCCCAATAAGGCGCTGATACAACCAAATAGCGATTAAAGTCTCCATTACCAGATATTATCAAACGTACATTTTCATCTTTTTCAGATAATAATCTGAAAGCTTGAATTAATTCACACAGGCCTTTCCCATCACTCAAACGCCCTACATATAAAATCAGTCTATCCGTTTCTGTAAACAAATACTTCTTCCTTATCCGTTTCAGTTCCGCCTCACTCCTTTTAATATATTTATCTTTTAGACCAAGAGGGATATGCACCAACTTAAAGTCAGGAATTCCATAAAGCGTTTGCAATAATTTAAGCGTATGTTTAGAAATTGTGATAATAGAATCGCAACAATCAGCCATAAATCTTCTTTCATTTTTAAATTGATTCACGATTTTTTCTTCTTCCCTATCGGTAGGGTTAGACAAAATAGACAATAATTTTTCACTATTTCCTAACAAATCAAAGCTCCACTCCATGTAATGAAGCGTAAAAAAAATCGTAACATTCAGCTTTTCTTTTAGCAATCGTGCAAGTTCATAGTCACGAGCAAAATTGAAATGACAAAACACTTCTCTATCATCCGGAATCAAAGAAGCCAACCAGTAAAATACCCCTCTATAATACAAACGCTCTTTTTCTAAATCCCATTCATTTACATATACAGGCAGAGAGATCTTCGAATAAAAGACTCCGTCCTCTTCCTTATAAACATATCCTTCCACACTGGCATTCAATTCTACCACATGGATACACCAAAGAGAAAGATCAAAGCACTCTATCAACTGACGGATATAAGTGCCAATCCCAAAGCGTGCTGCCCGACTCTCTTTCGATATGATAAATAATTGCTTCATACCCCTTGCTGTTTTAAAATACATAATCCTTCTCTCCAGTCATACCTCTCAAAAGATATATCTTGAAAAGAGTTTAGCACTTTCACCCATACCGACTGTAGCCCATATTGCTCACCCGTCCAAGCTATTTTGTGTTTCTTACACACGCATACTAATTCCTCAAGATAGTCGGCATCAAATGGAGAAGAAGCAGCAACTCTAGGAGTGTGCAATCTAGTGTAAACATAAGCCACAATACCCTCCAGACCTGTTTCAAACGAAATATCTGATATACGCCTCAAATCACGCTCCATAACCTTAGAATCAATGTTTATAAGAATTTCATCAGTGTTTCCTTCAACATAGCCACTCTGTACCATAAACTCTATCGCCCAACCTATACCACATAAACCATCAACAAACGTAATAGGGATATTTATATCCAAACCATTACAAACATCTTCCAGAAGTTCACCCGCAAACTCTTCATACCAATGATTAGAAACATATCGCGCGTAAATGAAGAAAAATAAGGAGATCCCCATTTTCCCTTGAAATAACCCGGAGTCCTGACAAAAGCCACTTGACAAGATCCGATGACTTGCTATTTGATGCAAGAAATATTCTCTTTCCATATTTTTCTTTTTCATTTCCTCCATGAATTGATATACTCTACAAGTTCTTCTCTTTCCATGTTACACACCCTAATCAGTTCAACCCGATTAGCAAAAGCCAACTCCTCACTGATAAACCAAGAATTCTTTCCTCGAGGATGCCACAAGTGAAATAGAGGGCCGCTATTCACCCAATATACAGGATAGCCCAAAATTCCCATACGATGAATCCGCTCCACATCTTCCGGTCCCCAGCCATAGAGTTTTTCATTATTTCCTCCACATTTTAAATATCCTTCTCTATTAACCACTAGAACCCCTCCGCACGAACACTTCCCCATCATTTGCGAGTAGCATTGAGTCCGATTTAATAGATAAAAATAACCTTCTCCCGATTCCTCATAATCAATGCTTTGCTTCGCATTCAATGTCCAGACTATTCTATTATATGGAATGCTCACAATATATCGCTGTTCAACAATTGCTTTCACAGCAGTTTCCAACTGCTCATAAGGCAATATGATATCCGCATCCCATATAACCACTATCGATGTCTGACAATACTCCAACAGTTGATTAATATAACGCGTCTTATGAAAAACGGCATCCGGATCATAAACAAATAAGTATTCTAAAGTCTCTACCTCTTTACATTCCATGCAGCAGGCCGAAGTATCAGCTTCAAGAAGCACAATTCGACTCTCCAATGGCATTAGATGTCGGAGTAATAATGTTAAATTACGCTTCCTTTGTGAGCTGTCAGCCCTAAAAGGTATAGCAATGGTCACTTGATCATGATAACTTAAAAGCATATATTTTTATTTATCATCCAGTTAACTCCTTGTGGTTCAGAAATAAGCCGTTTTAATATTGAACGAACCTTTTCTTTGTAGAAGCCCCAATCATATAATTCAGATAGTAAGTCCAAAACATCTTTGATTCCTTCTTCTTTGTATAACAGCAATTCATCAAGCCAGTCCACCCAATAAATCAGATATTCCTTTAGCTTAGCACTGCAATAAGTATCCTTCACACCATTCCCCCAATGGATACGCCCTATTAAGTACTTCCCTATCCCACAAAGCCCTTCTTCAAGATCAATCTTAGTTATTCTCCGCAAGTGTATCATAGCTATCACAACCCGATCTATCTCTTCTAAAATAAGATCCGCATCACCTTCAATGTACTTTTGACGAATTAAATATTCAATTCCCCAACCAATGCCACATAATCCGTCACCAAAAGATACAGGCATTGAATAATCCAGACGCTCACAAACTTCATCGAGCAACTCTCCGGCTATCTCTTCACAGACCGCCTCACCGGAAAGGCGGGCATAGCGGAAAAGAGCAATGGCAATCCCCATTTTTCCGTTGGTAAGTCCGAGGCAGGACGTAGAACGTCCTGCCTGAACTAACTCCCTAACCAAAGAGTTGTGCATAATGAACTACACTATTACTCTAACTGAAAATTTCCATAAACAGCAGTCCCACGTGGGGTAGTCAACTTCAAAGAATACTCACCCGCTCCCCAAAAGGTTAGATCGAGTGTCTCTATATCTCCGGAAGATACCGACAATGACTTCTGTATCACCATCACTCCATCTTTATAGAGCGTAATGGTTATATCCATTATAGGAGCTTCAAAACTAAGAACCAAGAATTCAGAGCCTGAAATTTCAGCTCTAATGGGAATATCTTCAACAATCGATTTCTGGAGCTTATCATTAAACAAACCTTTTAAATCAACTGGGCTCGTGCTTCCGTTTGTCTTTGCCATCATTTGAAGCGGCAAGACTACAAGTAATAATGTAAATAGCATACTTTTCATAATCACTAGAAATTGGTTAATATCACAAACATAAGTTTTTGTTTTCATAAAAACAAACATCTCAGGACTTATTTCGGAGGTTACCAGATTATGATAAGACATATAAATCGCCTATAAAATATGCCATAAAGCAGAAATACATCTTTCCACGAAGACGTATAATTAACATAAAAAAAGGTATTAATATTTTAAGTCAGAACTTCGTCCGCAAAAAATCTCCCAAAGAATTTATATTCTTTTTTAAATCCATTTTTGCGTCCAATTTCTCTCTTATTCGGAAAATTGCTTTATTTAGGGTATTCTTGCTTTTCCCTAATTTCTGTTCCATTTGTTGGGTGGAAAGATGTTCATAAGAGAGTACACAAAGAAGCGATTCATAAGGGGTAAGCTTCAAATGGGGATCACGCAGGAAAGCAACTAATGGAGCATTGAAAAGTTTATAGATAGTGACCACAGCTTTATAACAATCCTCCGAAATCACTCCCTCAGCATCAAAGTAACGGTAAACGTCCAATTCTGCCAATAGTTCTGAACGAGCGTCATCAACCTTCCGCAACTGTTCTTGTAAAACAAGTAAGTCTTGTTCCATTTTGTTATTAGTTTGACTCACATCATCAGCTCTTTGTTTAATTAGAGCGAATTGCTGTTCAATGCTCTTTTTTTCATCAGTCAAATCAATCAGACTTTTATTATAATCCTCTTTCATTGTAGATGCCTCTTTACGGATTCGTTCAATCTGATCATTCATCTCTTTTATAACCTGCTTCCCTTCATCCAACTCTGCTCTCTGAGTAATAAGTTCGCGCTCCTTCGTCCTTTTATAACGTTTGTATACATGAAAAACGTAAGCCAAAGATATCACAAGTAAAAGTAAGCAGAGAATAAAGCAATATAATAACAATCGGCTAATTTTATTTTTCTTAATTAATATCTCCTGATCGTATTTAGCCTGAACCTCTACGATGCGCTTTGCTTGTGAAAGTTGATAAACAGAATCCGCAGACTGGATATAAAGAGGCACATAGTGTTCTATATCTTGAAGATTCTGTTTACTGACAGCTTCGTTCAGCAAGGAGGCATATACTGCCTTTCGGGTATAAATATTCTCTGAATTCAGGGCTTTATGCCATAAAGAATCAACTAAATCTCCACGATTTTGTTTTGTATAGATCGTAGCCAATACGGCATATGAACGGAGTTTGTCCTGCGGAGTACTTGGTAATTTCAAAGAAGCGTTCACTACTTGTTCCGCTTTACCAAATTGATTGGTGAGCATATAAAAGACACCCACATTATGATAAATATTAGCTTGCCAGGCAGCATCAATATCCGGCACATAAGACAAAACCTCACTAAAAAGAGAGTCTGCCCGATGCGTCTCTCCTAAATAGACAGATATCTTAGCCATATCCTGTAATCCGGAAGCCGTCAAAGTTGGATTTTGTATGGTTCGATAGCAAGGCAAAGCCTTTTCATAATAAAATAATGCCTTCTTATAATGCTCTTCATCCCTATTCAAATGTCCCAGATAGCTGTAAATCAATCCTACTAAATAATAATCAGTCAAATCCGGAATCATAGATTCCGCTTTTTTATACAGGAGTGTAGCACCCTCTAAGTTCCCTTGTTGCTGAAACACCCTACCCTTATAAAATAAAGCTTTAGCTTTACACTCCGCATCACCTTTATTTGAATAATAGCCAACAGCTATTTGTATCAACGAATCCGAACTCAACGGTAAATCATTCTTATCCATTGCCTGGGTCAACAGTAAGCAATAATCAGCTTGGTTTTCTCCTGTCAACTTTTCCGGATCCGGTATTTGATGAAGATATACTAAAGCACTATCGGGATATTCCTTCATACACGTTTCGGCCTGACGCAACAAACGGGCTACTTGCCCCTCAGAACGCCCATCGGTGCAACTTACCAAAAACAAAACAAATAACAATACGCAGTAGATATAAGATGATTTCATCTGTCTTCAAATATAATCCAAAATAAAGAATAAAATAAGTTCTATGAACCCATCCTCAAAAGTACAATTATATTTTTAAAAATCAACAATAAGTAAAATGAAGAATAGGACAGTCCTATTCTTTTTCCGGAAAAGTATATATCTATCCGGTGGATCATTTAATAATTTTATTGCAAATGCCTTGTCGGTTATTACAGCATATTGTTTCTTTAATAAGAAACCCGCCATTGATGTAGACTTTGTCAATGACGGGCAGTTAAGATTATTCTAAGATTGTATCGAATCACGTTAATATTATTATTTCATTCAATCACCTTGAACCTCATTTCTATCAATAACCACCGGTATTTTATAAGATTTACCTTGACGGACAATATCGTATATCAATGTGTCTTGCCGGCTTAGCTCCGCATCCTCTTCCAAAGAGATCATTTTAATAGGAATTTCATTTATAGCAATAATTTCATCACCTTCTAACAAACCAGATTCTTTAACATAATTCCCCTCATAATCGGCAATTTTAGTAATAATAATTTTTCCATGGCTATTCATACGGGATGACATGTGGAATCGTTTCTTCCGAGGGTTGACCACTCGTTCGTAATTCTTTATTGGCTGCAAACCTAATCTTTGTGATTTCATGTTGAAAAAGACATTAAATCTTTTAAGAAAATTCAGACCAATAAGATAATCACAAGGTACTTGATTAGGTTGATCAAATATATAAATCCGCAAGGAATCGAGTTGTATGCCACCAAACAAAGTAGCATTTACATTATGATGACTATAATATCCAGATGGTGCCTGCGTCCAAACGGCATTCTTTTTCTTAGAAAAAAAAGGCAATTCAGAAGCTTGGGCCATCAGAGCTATGTCTTGTGGCATACCTGTATCTACAAGATAAGTATGAGTAAGCATCAGTGTGTCTCCATCAGCACATCTAATATTTAAAGGCAGATTAACATAAAAAAGTGAGCTTTTATCATTCCCTCTCACAAAAGGAATCAGAATACAATTCTCAGGCATAATAAAATCTTGAAATGAATGGATAGCCATATAATGATGTTCAAAGTTAAACTCCCATATATTAACAGTATCATTTTGTGGAATATTAAACACACCATCCAATTGAGTACCTCCCATATAATCTCTCAAATTATAAACTAACATTTTATCATATATCAAATTGGCATTCCCTACTTTTATAGTCGGAACAATTGTATACATAGATGCGGGCATACGTAATACAGACCATGCACACCCATATGGAGCAATAGTGTCAGGAGACAAATTCGATAAGATAGAAGGGTGAGCTGAACAAAAAGTAGAGTCAACAATAAAAGCTCCCAAAGAAGCCCCACTATCAAATACCAAATTTGCAACAATGCTATCATTAAATAACACGGGAAGCACTATCTTTCTATCTAAAGGATCAATTGTGAAATGAGCTCTCGCACACTCTTCATTCTTTTTGGATATTTCCGTACAACTGCCTAAGGCAGTAGCTTGCAAAAGAAGAAAAGCAATACACTTTATCAATCCATTGCCTATAATTGATTTCATATTCTTTAATTTAGAAAAAGCATTAGTTTTTCAGTGGTTCTGCCAAAGGGCTATACTATAAATATTATTCCTTAAACTTAGCGATAAGCAACACCGGATTATCTTCGTCATTCAATTTTGAAGCAATCTCTTTCAACTCTCCTTTCAACTTTCCTTGCCCGTTAAGTTCGATAAGCTTCTCGGCCGGATAACATTGTATAGCATAGTTTTCAGGCACTACATGATAATTGGCGGATAATCGCATCTGGAATGTCGGAACATTGGTAGCGGACACACCATCCCTGTTTATCAGATCGACCTGGCAATATTCATTAGTGAACCTGTCATACAAATAAGCTACCGGATCAGAAACATGGTTATTCTTCACATCTATATCCTTTACTATCGTGTACCAAAGCAAATAACGGCCGGTCATCACATCAACCGTCGCTAAAATCGGAATATTGTTTTCGCTTGTATGGTTCCGGCGGACAGTCAATGGAATCAAATGGTCATCACGATATGCATACGCCGTATCCAATGAATAATCGGCAATCAGAATATCCGAACCCAAACGGGCGACGGGAGACATTAATAAACTTACATAACCAGACGCACCGTCTCCTACTGTATAAGACAGTCCATCCCTTATTCTCTCCTTGACCGTGATGGGAATCGACGTTAATTTCCCGTCTTTCTTGGAAATCTTGTAATAAGGCGTTTTATTAACAGGATACTTCCCAATCTGAGAGTCGACAAGGCGATAATCTTCGCCAAACAGGAAATTTTCATCATACTCAAATATCGAAGAAGCAAACATGCGGTTTTGCGGCAGTTTAAGCGTGCGCCTGTATGCGCCGCCATAACCATACACCTGAATTCTGCTTTGTAACCCGTCATAGATGAATATCTCCCGGGCTTTTTCATCTATACAATAACCGCTGACAACATCCCCATATTCTTCTCCGCTCATGCCTGTATGGTTAAAAGAATGAAGATATTTTCCTGACTTATCAAAAAAAATAACATCACTTTTCTTGTTTACGGTAACAATCAAGCTGTCCGTCATAAGGATGGTACGGATACCGACCAATGAACTATCGCCGGTTTCCAACACGACATATCTTACATCGGCGATATCCTGAAGAATGATTTCTTTCTCGGGGTATTGCCCCTGCAAATCAAAAACAGGCAATCCGGTGAACGGCTCGACAGGAGTATTTACACATGCCGGCTTCTCTTTTTGAGAACTACCGGTACAGGCCACCAACGCACTAAGCACTAAAATCAAATATAGGTTTTTCATTATAAATCTATTAAAAAATGTATAAAGTATTTCTCAGATAGAATCTGCATGAACAGCTTTTTCCTCCTTCTCCACCTTCACTCCGACCTGCGGCAGATTTGTGCATAAAGCCCAAATATCCCAACAAATAGATGACTTACTTTCATTTATACTAATTTATGAGAATTAAATATTGTCACATGTCAGACCTCCGTAAATTAAAAGCAGGCAATCTAACAAATGGTTTAACTGTATCAGCACCATGAACCCATCCTCAAAAATACAATTATATTTTTAAAAATCAACAATAAGTCGAATAATTCCGGTTGGTGAAATTCAAAAAAGGTATCAAATTCTTTTATTCAAATTAACACTGTTAACAGTCATTCCAAAATATCTTTTTAGAGGATGCAAAGAACAAGTCTTTTGCATTTAAAAGAGCTGTTCCTTATCATCAAAAGACTTGTTTTAACAGTGTGTTAAAACAAGTCTTCTAATCGCCCAAAACAAATAGAACAAACTAACTGATTTTTAATATAATAGAATTTAAAGAAACTCTATATTCTAATAAATTCGCAAACAGGACATAAAAGAGATACTCGCCAATTTAACAACTAAGAAAGGTGCTTAATCTGATGTATCTATTCGCAATACATGCCTATTTACTGCTATCTCATAATTAAGTAGTCTTTTGCCAGCCCATCCCATCATAGTTCCCCTTCAATTTTTTAACTTGTAAATGGCAATAATCGGATTGTCATCCTCGCCCATTTCATCAAGAAGCTTCAGCAGTTCGGCCTGCTTTGCAGGGAACTTGACCTTAGCTTCAGTGACGTTGCGCCTCACCTGATCCAAATTGTCCGGTGTGATTGCAAAATAAAAACTATTTTCACCTGCATACCTGATTCCATCGAACGATTGAGAACCGTCAATATCATTCGTTATACCCGGACTTTCGATCGCCATCCAACCGATACCCTTTAAAGGAGTCTGTTCCCAGGAATCTATCTTTTCTGTCTTTTTATCGTACCGGCTGAACCACATCTTTTTATTATAGGAAAATTTAAAGAGCAGACACTCTTTATTTTCACAAACACTCTGCATCATTATAAAATCTTTCAGACCGAGATCTTTAACGTCATATCTTCCCAAAGGCAAACCATATTTACCAAGAGATAAATGATAACGAGGATAAATGGAGTCACAGGTAATGCCGTAGATCGTATCGTTGATTTGAGAATAGACATTACTCCTCCCTTGATAGATCCACGAAGCATCAGAGGAAAGATTCATCTCCGACTTATCACCTCCAGCATGCAAGTAAGGAATTTGCTCCATCAATGTCTCCCCTTTTCCATTCACAACACAAGCGGTTATAAAGATTCGTTCATTCCCATTAGGAACAGTGCCGGGATAATAAACCAAGCAATCCCCCATCACATCGATCATATTACTATGAAAAGCAGGCCGTTTCAGGGAAATTCTCCTGACGAAACGATTATCACGCATATCATAACCAATTAGGCTGCCATTGTGCCCGAATGGATAAATAAACACTAAACTATCACTGACTGTGAAACAGTGAATATTAGCTATTTCTCCAGGACCCTGACCTACACGACCGATTTTACGGATAAACTTTCCCGAAGTATCAAACATCATGACATGGTTCTGATGCCATGAATAAATAAAGACAAACTTCTCCGTCCGCTTTAGCTGATTTATACTACCGACTAATATATTATCCTGCGTCTCCAGCTTCACATACTCCACATCTTTTACGATGTCACTCAGCAATAAAGGCTTGCCGCAATCTTTCAAGTTGTTAGCAAGATCAATATCTTTAAAGGTTTCCTCAGCCGATAGAGTATCATCTTCTACAGAAATAGAAGAAGAGGGCCTACTTGTGCACGCACCTAAAAAAAACAGTGCACAAAATAATAAAACGATATTTTTGTTCATACGCATTATTCTATATAAAAGTTTATGAAGAAGATGTTGCCAAAGTTGCTTTCAATATGGATCATATAAAATACACAGAAATAGATTCTAATGAATTAATATTTTTAGTTCAACAGTTGATTGGGCGAGTCACTTACTCAACTGATATTTGTTTTAAATTATAGATTCCATAAAGAAAATCAGTCTTTCAATTTATAGAAAGCAATAATCGGATTATCATCCTCTCCCATTTCATCAAGAAGCTTCAGCAGTTCGGTCTGCTTCTCAGGGAACTTGACCTTAGCTTCAGCGATGTTGCGCCTTACCTGATCCAAATTATCCGGAGTGATTGCGAAGTGAAAACAGTTTTCACCTACATTATAGAAGGCTTTGAACGATTGAGAACCGTCAATATCATTCGTTATACCCGGTGCATCGAGTATCATCCAATAATGAGCTTTAAAAGGAGTTTGCTCCCAAGAGTCGATCTTCTCCGTTTTTTATCATATCGGCTGAACCACAACCTTTTATCAAACCAAAATTTTAAAAAAAGAAACTCTTTAGCTTCATAAACACTTTGCATCAGAATAAAATCTCCCCAACCATAATCATGAGTAGGATCATATCTTTCGGAAGGCAATTTATATTTTCCAAGAGAAAGATAGTAACGAGGAAAAATAGAATCACAAGTAATGCCGTAGATCGTATCATTAATAAACGAATAAACGTTACTTCTTCCACGATAGAGCCAAGAGGGATCAGAAGATAACTGTAAGTTTTCCTTATCACCAGAGGATAAGTAAGGGATTTGCTCCATCAATGTCTCCCCTTTTCCATTCGCAACACAAGCGCTTATGAATGTCTTTCCATTATCAGGCGAATAAACAGTACCGGGATAATAAACCAAACAATCTCCCATCACATCGATAGCCCAACTAAAAAAAACAGGCCATTTTAAAGGAATCTCCTTGACGAAGCTATTATCCCGCATATCATAGACTGTCAGACTGCCATTACGGCTGAACGGATAAATAAATACCAAACTATCACTGACTGTGAAAAAGTTAATATTAGCTATCTCTCCGGGGCCCTGACCTACATGACCGATTTTACGGATAAACTTCCCGGTAGTATCAAACATCATGACATGGTTCTGATTTCTTGAATAAATAAAGACAAATCTCTCCGTCCGCATTAGCTGCTTTATATTACCGACTAATATATTATCCTGCGTTTCCAGCTTCACATACTCCACATCTTTTACGATGTCACTCAGCAATAAAGGCTTACCGCAATCTTTCAGGTTGTTAGCAAGATCAATATCTTTAAAGGTTTCCTCAGCCGGTAAAGCGTTATCATCCACCATATCCGGAGAAGAAGGCTTGCTGCCACAAGCAGCAAGAAAAAACAATACCAAAAACAATGCGATATAATCTAACTTCATAGGACGATAATTTATAGGTTACTAATAGTTGGATTTAAGTTTCCCAATCATAAGAATGTCATTATCATTTTCGTGTAAACTATTTCTTAGATTAGTGACTCGTTTACGTATTTCAGGCTTTAAATCAGTTTGGGCAAGAACTTTATCTAAAGCATCCATCAGTCCAAGAGGTTCGTAAGAGATACAGACATAACCGTTCTGCATTACCAAATAAGGATAAGATAAACCTAAAAGAGGATCAGTAAAGCGATCAATGCGCCGTACATTGCCATCTTTTTTCGAAACGCAAACATTAAATGTAGTCAGACGGACGGGAGAAGCACTTGAAGAAGTATTATTAGGATATAATGTAACACGTCCCCAATAGCTTTGGGGTGTTTCATATAAAATAGTCGCAACTCTTCGATTTGCAGCAACAACATAATCTAATGTAAAACAAGGTATTATTATATTCCTTTTAGTATCATAATGATACAAGGTATCAGGACGAGTACGTAACCCCGGATCTTCAAATATTGAAAAAGAAATCGCATCCACATTCCGACATGCCACTAAGCCATTACTGTAATCTCCAATTAAACCGTAATGATTTACAGGAATCCGATGCACGATATCACCCTCCCTATTTTGCACCCAGCACACATTGTTACTAATTGCAAAATTGGAGTTCTCATTCTCAGAAAATGGCAAACCCACTACAGTTACATGCTTTTTATCATGGTCCATCCAAATACAAGGCTTATGTACTATTTCCTTGAAATGGATAGCTTCATCTGACAGATAATTCCCCTTCAGGTCATAGGTAAGTATTTTATTTGCTCTTCCTGAACCTAAGTAAATACGTTTTTGCTTTTCATCTATCATACAGGAATGTATCGTTTTGTACTCTCCAGGACCCTGTCCTATACCACCAATATCCGCCACGTATTGACCTTTACGCGTAAACAACTTAATAGGAGATATAGCGTCTGGATTCAGCAAGATATAATTATCTGTCACAAAGATCCCAAACGGATAAGTTTTAACAAGAGCCTCATCCCTATTCTCTAATTTAATGACTTCATATGACTCCACTAAATCACTCAAAGACATCACTGTCCCTTCTGCTTTCTCCACCATGTGCAAATCGACAGAACGGAAAGTAGAATCTTTTATTATATCCCCCTCTTTGGGTACAGATGAAGAGCAGGATGCAGACATTGCAACCGAAAAAAGAAAGAGAAGCGGGTATAAAAGGTATCTTGTCTTCATATAAAAATAGATTTTGGCTGAAAGTAAAAAAACTACTTTTCATAAAGCATACCGCAATATACGAATTATTCGTAGAATGTCATTCTTTCAAGGACATGTTTATTAGCACTATTAACAAGATTACCAAAAAGCAAATGGTTCTTCAGAAGTATTAGTAATCAATTATAACGCTTACATTCAGAAATCTTTCCAATCATCAATACAACGAAATCTACTTTTCTTGTTTCGCAATGGTAATTGCCTCCTCATATGCGGTATCTATTTTTTTCTTTATATCATTAATTTTAGGTTCCACGGTATAATCTACACGCACCCCTACTCGTTGGGTAGGAGTAAAATCAGGATAATAGATTCCTATTCCAGAATAGATTGTCCTGACTTCTCCGGGAAATGTAAAAAGTGAAATATTCCCATCTGCTCCTGAAGTGGAATTACCCACAGTTATCGTTCGTGGATTCATCTGTAGGGCCATAGTTGCATATTCAGAAAAACTTCGCGTCCATTCATTGACTAAAACTATGATTCTACCTTTAAAATAATCTTCACGCCCTATCCTGCCTGAAGAAGAGCGACAGTACCTCAACATGCCAGGGAAACGAGTATCAGGATATGTAGTATATGCAAAAAAAGAATTAGGAGGTACAAACAGGTCAGTTAATGGCCAAATTATATCAGTATCAGGATAAGACCTCATATCTAAAATAATTACAGATGCTGTTTTAATTGCATTATAATTATCATAAATATTATTAGCCGAAGAAAAGCGTAAATTCAAATATGCAATTGTATCATTTACCCAATGATACAATGTCTGCTTCTTATGCTCCCTGTCATAAGTCCGTTCATTTTGAAATAAATCATACGCCTTATAATTTATAGATTTAATTGATAATGTATCCCTCTCTCGTAAAAGAGTAAACTCTGTTACAGAATCAGATTTCGACAAGATGGCATTACAAACAAACATTTGGTCTGACCAATAGTTCCCTCCACATACAAAGTCCCTCAAACTATCAGCCAGTTGATGAGTCTTATGACCATCTATCTGCAGAACTACATCACCTAACTTAAAAAGCCCTTGATCATACTCCGCAACCCGAATCTGACTAATCACAAAGGTATCATTAATAAGACTCATTCGAAAATTAGGGCGGTATGCCCCAAACATATACTCATCGATTGTCGCCGGATAAGAAGCATGCGTATCTTTTAAACGATTTGTTAAGCGACGTATTTCCATATGGTATTTTTTAGGTGAATCGGCAAGCATAAAACGTTGTATAGACTCGTGGAGAACTCGATCCCAACTATCATCTATATAATTTTTATATACATAAAAGTAATTTATGATATTCCAATAATCAAAAAGTCCCAATAGACGCCTATCTGTTTCAGGAAAAGTAGAATGTCCTGCTTTGTCAATAAAACTAATGTTTCCTGTAGATTTATTAAAAACATAACGATTTTTCCGTCCGGAATGGGCATAAAATATATCTTCAAGGGTTTTCTTAATACTCATATTTAAACAGATAGTATCACTCATCCAGCCATTATTGATCAGAGCATAATCATTGATATCCGGATAAGGATTCTTTTTTTTCAAATTGTGGTAAAATCGGAAACGATATTACCCTCTCCAAAATAGAATGATATTCAATTTTTGAATCAGATCGTATTACTTCAGAGATATTGGTAAGTAATAAACTATCTATTTAACTGGTAGACAATCTCATATCCTCACGATAATACTTTATGACCCCCCAAATCTTACACAAATAAAATAAACGGGCATTGACATCAAAAGTAGAAGGAATAAAAGTCTCATTTTTAGACTTTTCCTTTAGTATAGGATCAGTATATGGATTTATCTTTGAACTGAACTTAAAATACAATCTCAATGACTGGATATATTCATAAGTTGGAATAGCAAACAATACCACCAGTATTACGACAATTACATATCTTTTCTTTATAATTTTTTTCATCACCAATGTTATTTTCTCAATTTAAGTAATACTAATATGGGATTATCTTCTTCATCAGCATTTGCTACAATTGCTCTCAGCTCATCTTGCTTTTTTTTGTTCAGAATATCAGGGTGGGCAGCAAAATATTCTTCTGTCAGAATCTCTTTCATATCGGAAGGATTCACGTATGCAAGCCAATAAGTTCCGCTACTACTCACAGATTGAGGATAGAAAGGAAGTCCCCCATCAATATCATTCTCAAAACCTTGGGCTAACGGAGTCCCTCTTTCATTCAAACAAATAGTCATTGGTATTGAAAACCCCTTACCTATATACTTGTCATAGCAAATAATGTAACACTTCCCCTGGAAACGAATTTCAATAAAAAAGAAACGTTCTGTCTCAAAAGCCTGGTTCATAGAAATATATGAATGATTAAAACTACTTCCACCACCTTGCGACCAAATTTTACTTATATCAGGACGATGAGAGCCATAATTCAAGAAATAACGTGGAACGAATTGCTTATTCCGGATAGTATAAACTGTATCCGAGGGGGCACCTCCACTGTGAGTTAATAAAACTACATCCTTATAGATACTTATACCGGGTTGTGAAATACCGGATTCAAGTCCTTCCAAATCTCCATACGGTTCTATCGGGTTAGCTGTTTGCAAGGAAGTACGCCGACAAAGGCTGTCTAAAAGTACATATCCATAGAATAAACGCTTTTCCTTTCTCACTCGCAATGCACGGGATGTATATGGTATCCCTATCCCCCAAAGAGCATGATCATAATAAAAAATAGTCTCGGTAAACAAATCGATACCCATAGGAGAAGATTCACGAATCACATGTCCATTGTAATCATACGTAATTACATTGTGTTTATAAACTGTCTTAATATAAATCAGCTTATCCTCGCTGTTTACACTAATATTGGCAATCTGTTTGTACTCTCCGGGACCCTGCCCTATTCGTCCGATCTGATTCACAAAATGGCCTAACGTATCTACTGTAAACGCATAAAAGGGATCATTCAGAATAAATAAGCAACTTTGTTCATCGTACTCCAAGCCACTTAAATAGCGTATATAGATATCTTCGCTTTGATTTTTTATAGGAATATAGAAAACATCTTCCACAAAGGAACTCAATTTTATGCTTAATGACTGGTTACGCATACAGGCCTCCAGATCAATAGTAAGCGGATAGTCTACTTCTTCAGAGGAAGTTATTTCTTCATTAAAAACAATTTCTTGTCTTTTAGGAGAAGAACAGGAAAGTAGAAGAAAAAAATAGAAAATAAAACTATATCTTATCTTCATATAAAATAGATTTTAGTTTAAAGCAAAATGCATACTGTTCAAGAAGCATATCGCAATATACGAATTATTCGTAGAATGTCATTCTTTTAGGGATATGTTTATCAGCACTATTAACAAGATTTTCAGGTGATGAATGGGGTACGAGGTTATTAATTTCTTATATGTACGTGTAGTTAATATCCTTCCTGCACGAGTTAACTTTATTTGCTCGTACAGGGAGGATACTAATAGAGTATTCTACTGGTTATTAACCTATTAGAAAGGAGATGCAATAAACAGATAAAATCTGTCGATCGTGTGAGATAGAATGGAACTGACGTAATACTTACTCTGATAAGTACAGAAGAATGATGATCACCGGAAAAGTTTATCGATCTCTTCTTCTTTTATGGTAGTCAATACCACACGACCATCCGGCGTATAGTTAGGCGAAGGACAGGCAAACAGATTATCGACCAAACTGACCATCTCTTCATTACTCAGCACCTGCCCATAGACAATGGCAGCCGCGCGGGCAAGGGTCAACGCAAGGATATCCTGAATTTCTTCTTTGACATCGTTGCCTTTCTCCATAGCGGTATGCAACATGCTGCGCACCAAATCGACCGGATTCAGTCCGTCGATGCCTGAAGGTACTCCGTTAATGGCATAACTGCCTCCACCAAGATCGCTGAGATCGAAACCTACCGCAGATAAATCGTCCATAATGTCTTGCAATACGGCTGCCTCAGAAGCCGGAAATTGCAGGATTTCGGGGAAGAGAACGCCTTGTGAGAAACCTTGTTTCTGCTGAATCTGGGCACGATACCGGTCAAAGAGCACCCGAACATGGGCCCGGTGCTGATCGATCAGCATCAATCCGGACTTTACAGAAGTAAGAATGAAACGTCCCTTGAACTGCAAGTGCTGGGTCCCCTTCTCCATTATGGCCGACTCACCGGCATAAAGAGTTGCAGGAGCGGCTGTAACAATACTTTCCTCTTCAATTACCGCAAATTCTTCCGGTTCGGGATCGGGTTCGGCGAAAGGCTGATTCATCTTACTGGCTTTCTCAAGACCACCGTACAAATCTTCCCAGTCCACTTTCGGACGGGAGTAATTGCCACCGCCGGAAGAGGGCACCGAAGGTTTGAATGGATTGAAATCGGAGTTGAAATGCACCTTAGGAGGCTCAGGAGGCAAGTTCTGTTCAAATGCAGGGATATCGGGCATGTCTTCCGTATCGAAATCGATAGAAGGGACGGCATTGAACTTGCCCAATGACTCTTTTACCGAGGCAGAAAGAATCTGCCAGATAGCCTGTTCGTTCTCAAATTTGATCTCTGTTTTGGTAGGATGGATATTGACATCGATGTTGGCAGGATCGACTTCAAAATAGATGAAATAAGAAATCTGTTCGCCTGCGGGAATCAACTGTTCGTAAGCATCCATCACCGCTTTATGGAAGTAAGGATGACGCATGTAACGGCCATTCACAAAGAAATACTGATGGGCACCTTTCTTACGGGCTGTTTCGGGCTTGGCCACATAACCTGAAACCTTCACCATCGTAGTGTTCACTTCCACACTGAGCAATTGCTGATTGAGCTTCTTACCAAAAATAGAAAGAATACGTTGCCGCAAATGGCAGGCGGGAAGATTGAACAGTTCGGAGTCATTGCTATACAGTGAGAAAGCAACCTCAGGATGCACCAGGGCAATACGTTCAAATTCGGCCAGAATATTACTCAACTCGGTAGAGTTGGCCTTCAGGAACTTACGCCGGGCAGGAATATTGAAAAAAAGGTTCTTAATGGAAAAGTTGCTTCCTTTGGGACAAGACACTGCTTCCTGACTCTCCACTTTGGAGCCCGCAATGATAATCCTGGTCCCTAACTCTTCGGATTCGGGACGAGTCTTCAGCTCTACCTGAGCAACGGCGGCAATGGAAGCCAGCGCTTCACCACGAAAGCCCATCGTGCGAAGAGCAAACAGATCGGATGCCTCGCGGATCTTTGAGGTGGCATGCCGCTCGAAAGAGAGGCGTGCATCGGTTTCGGACATTCCCTTACCGTCATCAATCACCTGTATACAGGTCTTGCCTGCATCGGTAACCAATACATGAATATTTTGTGCCTCAGCATCGATGGCGTTCTCGACTAACTCTTTGATGACAGATGCCGGACGTTGTATCACCTCTCCGGCAGCTATCTGGTTGGCAACCGAATCGGGTAATAAATGAATGATATCGCTCATAATAGATTTAGCTTTGACTGATTAATTTATAGGACTTAAAAAGACCAGCTACCGGTCTGCAAATAATGCCATAGAAAAATAAGCAAGGCAATGATAGCCAGAATGACACCCAAATGAGCAGGCTTACGCCCACTCTCCTTACGACGCTTCAGATGTGTGGTGCCTTCGATGAACTTTCCGCGAATATCTTCCGGAGAAAATTCTTTTTCGGGTAACATTCCCAAATCACGCTTGGCATCTTCTTCCATTTTCGTCAATTTTTCTTTCCGCTCGTCCACATAGATATATTGATGATTGAATCCACGCGGCTTTCGTACATTGAACATTCCCATAGCTATTTCATATTAATTATTTCACGTTTAGGACCACTGATGACCTTGCGCTCTGTTTTACGTAAAGCCTCACCTGCCTTTTTCCCTCTCCAGTTGAAAATGTCTTCCTTATTCAAGGGACGGACATAATCAAACCAACTGAAAGTGGGCAATTTCATTTTGTCGGGCGGAATCTGATCCATTGGATAAAGCACGCAATTAGACTGAGGACTCATAACCATTTTTTTCATTTTTCTATCTCTAAGAAACAAATTAAGCAAACTTGTTTCAGAGGTATTCATACCAATCATCGTACTGTCCTTTTCCTCGGGATAATAAATTAATAGTACATTCCCTATCACATCTATTTTGCGTGCCTCACCCTCGGCAAAGTAGGCTTTGATCTCTTTTCCTGAGATCTGATTAAAATGAATGGAGTCTTTCTGTTCCACCGTGAGCGCCTGATTGATGATATGAGCCCAATCAATCGTACTGTCGTTCATATATACCTTAACCTCTTCTCCCAGCAGTTGTTGCCCTTCGTTCCAAATAATAGGATCGCGATACATGGTAAGGCAAGAGTCTTTCGTATTAAAGACCAAAGAATCGCAAACGCCTTGCAGATCAGCGCTGTACATACGTACCTTATGAAAAGCGCGCATCTCACGGAAAAGGGAGTCGGTGTCGAGATTATAGCTATTCATCAGTAACGTATCGGCATGCATAAAGAGGCTGTCACCCCGTGAATAATCCACGGCAACAGCTCGCTTGGTGGCAAGAGCATTCTGCTTCAACTCGTCATAATAACAATAATCACCGGTAAGCATGTTCTTATTGACAGTGTCGTTCATCTGGACATTATCGAACGCCTCACCATAACCCGCTTTACGGTCATAGAAAAGGCTGTCACCGGTCAACTTCTTACCTTCATTGGTCAAAACCGAACGGTCGAGCAGTTCGGCTTGTCCGGAAACGGTATTGTAAATGCCCCGCTCGGAATAGATATGGTTCTGATCGCTGACAATATTGGAGGGTCCCAGAATGGTGGCAATCTTAGTATTCGTACTATACTTCAGGGTGTCGGAAGTAAGCACGAAACGGGGATTCACGAGCTTGACATCATGGTTGAAAACAGAAAGTTTAGTGGCAGGACTGTACTCACCCCAGTCGGAAGTCAACACATTTTCTTCATCCATCAACGTACCCCCATCAAAATAGTAACCCAAATTGTACAAACGGTCATAATTCAGGCTGTCTGTCAACAAGGTAGTATTCCGGTTGATCATTTTCACATTCTCACGCAGTTGCGCTATCTGAGTCATGCCGTCATAAAACAAATAGTCACCATAGATGAAAAGAGTATCTCCCTGCTCCATACGCACATTGCTGAATGCTTCGAATGAATTCGTTTTTTCGTAAATCAAGGCACTGTCACAATACATGTACATGCTGTCGTGACGCAACTTGACCGAGCCAATCAACACCTGTACATCAGGGCGGGCCAGTTTATCAGCTTGTCCCTGATCGGCATGGAGCAAATCGACACGGGTCTTTTTATTTCCCGTTGGCTTTTCCGGTTCAGCCTTCTTCTCCTGTTGTGGCTTCCTGTCGTGCTGCGGTTTCTTGTCCTGGGCCACCAGAAAACATACGGCAAGCAGGCATAGAATACCCGCTAAGAGAAATCTATGCCTGCCGTGGAATTTATGTTCTTTGTTTAATCTAAACATATCAAATCAGGATCAGTCTTTTTTAATCCAGCCCGGATATTTAAAGTCACAACGCTGCCATGCCGGATTAATACGCACATACGTATGTTTTTGTTTTTCAACAATCCATTTTTGCAACGCCTCTTCACGACGTTTGTCGAGCACAATTTCTTTCAGGTTCTGGTAGTCATCGGTGATAGTGGCCTTGTGTCCATTGATGCGTGCCTTCAGCTTAACAATAGCACAAACTTCCTTACCATCTTTGGGGTTGACCATAGTGAAGGCTTTGGAGATCTCACCGATATTCATCTTATCTACCACTTTAGCTATCTCCTGCGGCAAATCCTGCATCTCGAATTTAGCAGTCTGATTCATCGGATTCTGCATCAGACCGTGATTGTTGCGTGTGTCTTTATCCTGAGACAAAGCAGCGGCTGCCTGATCGAATGTAAACTTATCGCTACGAATATCGTTGGCAATGGAGTCAAGACGTGCATTGGCTTCATTCAACTCCTTATCCGATACTTTGGGCTTCAACAGGATATGACGGGTATTGATACGGTCGCCACGTTTCTCGATCAACTGGATGATATGGAAACCATACTCGGACTCTACGATCTTAGATATCTTCTTGGTGTCCTGCAAGTTGAAAGCGACATTAGCGTATTCGGGCACCATCTGGCCTTTACCCATAAAACCGGTTTCACCACCTTTGATGGCAGAACCGCGGTCCTCGGAATACAACAGGGCAAGCGTAGAAAAATCACTTTCGCCCTTATTGATACGGTCGGTATATTCACGCAAGCGTCTTTTCACATCCTCTATTTCAGAGATGGGCACTTTAGGTTGCTGTGTGATGATCTGCACCTCTACCTGAGTAGGGACATAAGGGATACTGTCCTGAGGAAGATCCTTAAAGTAGCGGCGCACTTCGGCCGGAGTCACTTTGATATCACCTACCAGCTTCTGCTGCATTCTCTGTACAATCAATCCGTCACGGGCATTCTCGCGCATGGCTTCGCGGATCTGCGTAGAAGTCTTGTTAAACTCAGCTTCCATCCTTTCTCTGCTACCCAAAGCCTGAATATAGTTATTGATCTGATAATCGACACGCTGTATCACTTCTGATTCAGGAACTTCGATACTATCGAGCACAGCCTGGTGCATATAAAGTTTCTGTACCGCCAACTCTTCGGGAATCACACAATAAGGATCACCATCAAACTTACGCCCCTCATACAAAGCGGCCAGTCGTGCTTCTTCCACATCGGACTTCAGGATGGCTTCGTCACCAACGACCCAAACCACTTCGTCAATCACATTGTCCTGCGCATAGGATGCCACGTTAGCAACCAGTGCCAGGGCAAACATAACAACAAATTTAAAGTTCACAAACTTCTTCATTCTGTGTATTTAATAATTTATAATCTTCTTTCTTTTTACTGCACGTTCGTACAAGTCGTCCTTTACTTGTTTCATAAAATCAACCCGCTTGATATTGACAAGCATATCTTTAACTTTCGGTTGGGCAAACTCGTAAGGTTCCTGTTCGCCTGCCACACGAAAATCGCTGATATTCAGAAAATAGTAGAATGCCGTATCTTTCAGTTCGATATGACGGTTCTTATCCATATAGGCTTCCGGGGATTCCGCTTTCAACGGGATCATATCAAGTACATCGGCTACCCGCACCCATTTATCATAAAAATACTCATACTTCACAGCATTCTGCAAACTATACTTCTCCAAATGCTCAACGGCATCCTGAGTCTCCGTCTTATACCACTTACGGACATTTCCCAGTTGGGGAGCGGTAAGGGGAACCTTGATAAACAGACCTTTCATCAACGGACGGTCCAGTTTAAACAGTTCTTTGTTCTTTTCGTAATAGTCTGCTATTTCCTGTTCGGGGATCTCGCCCGACAATTTCTGGCTGATTAGTTCTTGTTGATAAGTATGCATGATCAATGCTTTCCGGTAATTTGCGACCAACTTATCGATTTCGCCGTTGTCGGGAATATTGCTTTGCGCCTGGTTAAACAACAAAACATCTTCAACCCAGCTACGAATGTAGTGCTCGGCGAAAAGAAGACTGTCATCTTTCGACAAACCGGCGGGGAACACGGCCTGAAGGTCCTCTTTGTACAAAAAGTTTCCATCGACCTCTACCAAAGGAGTCTGTCCTTTGTGATCATGCTTGTCAGTACACGACACACAGAAAAGGAGAGAGATTAGCAGAAGGCCCGTTTTTCGCATTGTCAACTGAATTATACTTAATTTAAGGTACGAAGATAATACAATAATTCGTTGCTTCAGTGATTATTAACCGTTTTTAAAACCTCTTGGTTAATTTCAACCTTAGCGGAAGCCCTGAGACGCTCTGCCCAAAGTGCATCCAGATGATTCTGATAATCTTCGATCAAACGGGAAACAATCTCTTTGTAGGACTCCGGACCTTTCTTTTTCTCACCCAAAACAACGGTAAAAGGATAGGACTTTAATGGTTCGAAGTCTCCTTTTTTAAACACTAACTTATCGACAAAAACATTGTCACCTTCGGCAAAGGTCCCTTGTTCTATTCGGATGACAGCCGGTGAAACAGAGGTATTAAATGTCAGGCGAATGGCATCTTTCCACTCTTCTTCCGGAAGTTTTTTCAGAAATTTACGGGCGCTCTTCAGCGTTTTCTTATGGGTTCCGTGCAACACCGCACCTCTGTAGCGGGGTGAATCCCAGTTGTAATCGGTCCGGTGCTCCTTGAAGAAGTTCTTCAGTGCAACAGAATCTGCCAGGCTGACCTGATGGGTTTCCCGGCGGGTAATAGCGGCCAACAGCAAATGATCACGATGTTCTTGCAGTGTCCTGCGGAACTCAGGATGTTTCTGCTCAAGGCGACTGTTCTCATAATCGAGAATTGATTTTACCACAAAAGCATCCAACTGCCTCTTTGTCCCCATAGGATGGGCAGCGGCAAACCGCTCAAAGTCCTTCCCTGTAAAGTTTTTACCGTCCAGCGTAAAAAGAGTACGGGAGGTCTTGCCTTGAGAAAGCAACTCTTCCATCGCCGCTTTGTCCGGAGTATACCGATAGCTCTCCTTCAGTTTGTTTACCCGGATTTCGGTCCCTTTATCCGCACCCGGACGATGGGACAGTTTACGGATTAGCCTGTCCCGTATCTGTTCAAATGGAGGGAGTTCGCGTCTGCCCGTCACTTTAACGATATGAAGTCCTTTAGGAGTAAAAAACGGCTGGGAATATTCGCCATCCTTCAAAGAGAAAGCGACCTCCTCAAATTCCTGTGGTGTCTGCAACCAACTGATCCAGGATTCTGCCTTATCATCAGAATATTGGTCTACCAGAGTCTTGAAATCGGTATCGGGATTTGTCTTCAATACATTGTAAAGAGAGTCCATTAAAGCCTGTGCCTCCCGCAAATGATGGGGCAGGACCGTCTGAGGAAGATAACGGAAAATATGCATAACCCGGACCTCGCCGGCTATGGAGCGGCTCTTCATCTGATCGTAAAGCTTTCTGGCACAGGCTTCCTCTGCAGACGAATCTGTAAGATAGGATTTAGATAATGAACGATGGTAGTTGTCCATCTCCGCACGAAAGGCAGAGAGAGTATCCAACCCGGCTCTCTGTGCCGCGTGCAGTTTCAACTTCTTATCGACAAAGAGATCAACACAAACCTTCAAGGCTTCTTTCCCGGATACTCCCGAAGGCTTATTCCGATGATAGAAAGACTCAAACTCCGAGCGGGAAATGTCTTGTCCATTGATCCGCATCAACACAGGATCTTGCCGGGCATAGCCGGCAATAAACCCAAACAAACAGGTCAGTGCACCAACCAGAATCTTCTTCATACCATTCTACGTTGAGATATTCATATCGGAATAAAATAAATCGAGTTCACTACAAAGGACACGGATTAACACAGATTGATAATTTATCTCATTGATATTGAAGATTAAAAGTTCTGTGTTAATCCGTGTAATCTGTGGTAGAACAGCAACCAGACGGCAACGGCCAAACGCCCGATAAACAGGCTGTTATTCCGGACGACTGTAATTAGGCGATTCGCTTGTAATCGTCACATCGTGCGGATGGCTTTCCATTACTCCGGCATTGGTGATGCGAGTAAACTTGGCATCATGCAGTTTCTCGATATCAGGAGCACCGCAATATCCCATACCGGCACGCAAACCACCGGTCAGCTGATAAATCACTTCATATAAAGTTCCTTTATAAGGCACACGGGCAGCAATGCCTTCCGGAACCAACTTCTTCACATCCATCTCGCCACTTTGGAAATAGCGGTCTTTCGAACCATTTTCCATCGCTTCAAGAGAACCCATACCACGGTATGACTTAAACTTACGTCCATTGAAGATAATCGTCTCGCCCGGACTTTCTTCTGTACCGGCAACCAATGAACCGATCATCACACAGTATCCTCCGGCAGCCAGAGCTTTCACCACATCACCCGAATAGCGGAGTCCGCCATCGGCAATCAAAGGGATACCTGTACCTTTCAAGGCTTTGGCTACATCATAAACAGCCGAAAGTTGCGGTACGCCTACACCGGCAACCACACGTGTCGTACAAATGGAACCCGGACCGATACCTACTTTTACACCGTCAGCCCCGGCTTCCACCAAGGCCTTGGCTGCATCGCCCGTAGCAATGTTACCAACCACAATATCAATATTGGGATAACGTTTTTTCGCTTCGCGCAAGGTGTCGATCACCCCCTTTGAGTGTCCGTGAGCCGTATCGATCACAATGGCATCCGCACCGGCATCCACCAACGCCTGCATACGGTCGAAAGTGTCGGCAGTCACACCTACACCGGCAGCTACACGCAGACGGCCTTTCGAATCTTTGCAAGCCATAGGTTTATCTTTGGCTTTTGTAATATCTTTGTAAGTAACCAGCCCGATCAGTTTTCCTTCTTTATCGACTACCGGCAGCTTCTCAATCTTATGGTGTTGCAGAATTTGCGCAGCTGCTTCCAGATCGGTAGACTGATTGGTGGTAACCAGATTTTCTTTTGTCATCACCTCGTCGATACGTTTATCCATGTTACGTTCGAAACGAAGGTCACGATTCGTTACAATACCAACCAAATATCTATTGTCATCCACTACCGGAATGCCGCCGATTTTGTATTCGGACATCAGGGCGAGAGCATCACGTACGGTAGACCCTTGCTTAATAGTCACAGGATCGTAAATCATACCGTTTTCAGCACGCTTCACAGTAGCCACCTGCTTAGCCTGTTCCTTAATGGACATATTCTTATGGATCACGCCAATTCCCCCCTCGCGCGCAATGGCAATGGCCATCTTGGCTTCGGTAACCGTGTCCATGGCGGCAGTTACAAACGGAATCTTTAACTCAATGTTTTTTGAAAACTTTGTCGAGAGATCGACAGTGCGTGGTAAAACTTCAGAATAAGCGGGGATCAACAATACGTCGTCATAAGTTAATCCATCCATTACAATCTTATCGGCAATAAATGACATAGGGCTATGCGTTTAAAAATTATTGCGTGCAAATATACAGTTTTTATTCAAGACTGCATAAGTGCACGCAAGTTTTTTTTCGCTTTTTTAATTAGCCATTTCGGAGATAAACTTGATACGAACCAGACGGACTTCTTCTTCGGTAAATTCGTCCCCGAGTTCATCAAGAGCGTCGTCAATCTTATCTGTTGTCGACTCTTTGAAGTAATCGTAGATGTCGAGCATGTGATCTTCGTCCATGATCTCATCCAGGAAGTAGTCGATATTCAACTTAGTACCCGAATAAACGATCGCTTCCACTTCATCCAGCAATTCGCTGAACTCAATGCCCTTGGAAAGCGCGATATCATCCAGAGCCACTTTACGGTCGATGGCTTGAATAATGGCCACTTTCATCTTCGACTTGTTGGCGACAGTGCGTACCCGTAAGTCCTCCGGACGTTCAATCTCATTCTCTTCGCAATGTCTCTTAATCAGCTTGCAGAATTCTTCGCCGTAACGTTTGGCTTTTCCGGCACCTACGCCCGGGATATTCTGAAGTTCTTCGAGCGTCACAGGATAGATAGTAGCCATCGCTTCAAGAGAGGGATCCTGGAAAATCACGTAAGGAGGCACTTCCAGTTTCTTCGATAACTTTTTCCGGAGATCTTTCAGCATAGAATAAAGAACCGGATCGACTGCGCACGAACCTCCACCTCTTGCCGGTGTTTCTTCTTCCACTTCTTCAAAGTCATTGTCCTCGGTAATCTTGAATGACTTGGGATGTTTAAGGAATTTCTTTCCTGCATCGGTCACTTTCAGCAAACCGTAGTTTTCTACATCCTTACTCAGATAACCGGCTATCAACGCCTGACGAATCACGGCATTCCAGGTTTTGTCTTCTTCTCCCATTCCTGATCCGAACACTTCCAGATCTTCATGTAAGTGTGCCTGAACTTCAGACGTTTCGCGTCCCTGCAGGACATCAATAATATAATCTGCCTTAAAATTTTCTTTTACCGCTATGATTGTTTCGATCACAGCACACAATAATTCTTGAGCCTCCACTTGTTTTTTAGGGTTTAAACAGTTGTCACAATTTCCACAATTTTCTTCCGTGTACTCTTCGCCGAAATAATGTAGTAATGTCTTACGGCGGCAAACGGAAGATTCAGCATACGCAGCAGTTTCCAACAGAAGCTGCTTGCCAATTTCTTGTTCTGCCACAGGTTTGCCTTGCATGAACTTCTCGAGTTTCTGCAAGTCTTTGTTTGTATAAAAGGTAATGCACTGGCCTTCTCCGCCGTCTCTTCCGGCGCGGCCTGTTTCCTGGTAATACCCCTCCAGGCTCTTTGGTATATCATAGTGGATGACGTATCGCACATCGGGCTTATCAATTCCCATTCCAAATGCGATAGTAGCTACAATTACGTCGATCTTTTCCATCAGGAAATTGTCCTGATTCTGCGTTCGCGTTGCCGAATCCATACCTGCATGATATGCACGGGCATTGATCCCGTTGGCTTGAAGTATCTCAGCAAGCTCTTCTACCTTCTTCCGGCTCAGGCAATAAATGATGCCCGATTTTTCCGGATTGTTCTTGATGAACTTTATGATGTCCTTATCTACATTCTGAGTTTTAGGACGTACCTCGTAATACAGATTCGGACGGTTGAACGAAGACTTGAAGACGTGTGCATCCACCATTCCCAAGTTCTTCTGAATATCGTGCTGCACCTTCGGCGTGGCCGTTGCGGTCAGCGCAATAAGAGGTGCTTTTCCTATTTCATTAATAATCGGACGTATCCTGCGATATTCCGGGCGGAAGTCGTGTCCCCATTCGGAAATACAATGTGCTTCGTCGACAGCATAGAATGAAATCTTTACTGAACGCAGAAACTCCACATTCTCTTCTTTCGTCAACGACTCGGGAGCAACGTATAACAGTTTTGTTTTTCCGGCAAGAATGTCAGACCTCACCTGATCAATCGCACCCTTGTTCAAAGAAGAATTAATGAAATGAGCCACACCGTCTTCTTCACTGAAGTTGCGCATCGCATCTACCTGATTCTTCATCAGCGCGATCAGCGGAGAAATCACAATGGCCGTACCTTCCATTAATAAAGAAGGCAACTGATAGCACAGAGATTTTCCACCGCCGGTAGGCATCAGCACAAAGGTATCATTACCATCAAGCAAATTCTGGATGATCGGCTCCTGGTTCCCCTTGAAATTATCAAATCCGAAATACTTTTTCAGTTGGTCTGTCAAATTAATCTTCCCTGCCATCTTAATATAGGTTGTTTTATTCAGTTCATGGTTTAACTTAAAAACACTCGCTTTGCTTGGAAAGCGCTCTAACAAAGTTATAAACAACTTCTTAAATATCAAGCATAATCAGACTAATATTTTTCAAGAAAAAACGGAACTCACCTCCATTATTGCCCTTACCTTTTGATTTTAAGCAGTTTGCAATCTCGCAAGATTTGCTTTTTCGAGCTGATGCTTCGCATAATCCAGTGTCACTTCATATTCTTTCTGGTTTTCAGAAGGAATCTCGAACATGACATCCATCATAATTGTCTCCACGATAGAGCGCAATCCGCGGGCACCCAGTTTATACTCCACTGCCTTGTCGACGATATATTCGAAGACTTCGGGCTGGAAGGTCAACTGCACACCATCCATTTCGAACAACTTGATGTATTGTTTGATAATGGAATTCTTGGGTTCGGTCAGAATGGCACGAAGTGCATTCCGGTCGAGCGGGTTCAGATAGGTCAGCACCGGCAAACGGCCGATAATCTCCGGAATCAGTCCGAATGACTTCAAATCCTGCGGTGCGATGTATTGCATCATGTTGTTTTTGTCGATAGTAGCCGTCTTACGGGAAGCATTGTATCCTACGACATGGGTGTTGAGACGCTGGGCAATCTTTTTCTCGATGCCATCAAACGCTCCTCCACAGATGAAAAGGATGTTTTTCGTGTTTACGGGAATCATCTTCTGGTCGGGATGCTTACGTCCTCCCTGAGGCGGGACGTTGACCACAGAGCCTTCGAGCAGTTTAAGCAATCCCTGCTGTACGCCTTCACCGCTGACATCACGCGTGATGGAGGGGTTGTCTCCCTTACGGGCAATCTTGTCTATCTCGTCGATGAAGACAATGCCTTGTTCTGCCTCGGGCACATTGTAATCGGCTACCTGAAGCAGACGGGTGAGGATACTCTCGATATCTTCGCCTACATAACCGGCTTCGGTCAGCACGGTCGCATCCACTATCGTAAAGGGTACATGCAACAGTTTGGCTATGGTACGCGCCAAAAGGGTTTTACCGGTTCCGGTGCTGCCCACCATAATGATGTTCGACTTTTCAATCTCCACATCATCACCGCTGTCTTTCTGCAACAGACGTTTGTAGTGGTTATATACCGATACGGCAAGAAAACGTTTGGCATCGTCCTGGCCAATCACGTACTGGTCGAGGAAATTCTTTATTTCTACCGGTTTGGGTAGTTCCTTTAAATTGAGTCGGGTAGCTCCCGCGCTCTGTTTGCCGGCTCCCATGGCTTCCTGAGTAATCTCATAAGCCTGGGTCGCACAGCTGTCGCAAATGTAGCCGTTCATCCCTGTAATCAGGAATCCGACTTCATTCTCCGAACGGCCGCAAAAGCTACACCTTTTTTTATTATTCTTTGATTCAGCCATGTTTATTTCTTAATCAACACTTCGTCAATCATACCATATTCTTTTGCTTCCTGGGCGGTCATCCAGTAATCACGGTCCGAATCGGCCCATACCTTGTCAAAAGAAGTACCCGAATGATCGGCAATAATGGTATAAAGTTCTTTCTTTAATTTTTGTATTTCGCGGGCAGTGATTTCAATATCCGAGGCTTGTCCCTGCGCGCCACCCATCGGCTGATGAATCATCACACGTGAGTGAGGCAGCGCCGAACGTTTGCCTTTGGCACCGGCCACCAACAGTACAGAAGCCATAGAAGCTGCCATACCGGTACAGATTGTAGCCACATCACTCGAGATGAACTGCATCGTATCATAAATACCCAGCCCGGCATAAACCGATCCGCCCGGAGAGTTGATATAGATTGAGATATCTTTACCCGGATCTACCGAATCAAGATACAGCAACTGTGCTTGCAGCGTATTGGCCGTATAGTCATCAATCTGTGTACCGAGGAAGATAATGCGGTCCATCATCAGACGTGAGAACACGTCGAGCTGAGTGACGTTAAGTTGTCTTTCTTCCAGAATATAGGGATTCAAATACCCGGCTTGCGATTTAATCACATCGTCCAGCACCATTGCATTCATACCTAAATGCTTGGTTGCGTATTTTCTAAAATCATCCATTGTTTTACGTTCCTTTCTATTATTAATAATGTAACTGCAAAGAAACAAAAAAGAACACAGAGACACAAAAAAACACAGAGTTATAATTCTATAAAAACTCTGTGTTTCTGTGACTTTATGTCCTGTTCAAAAGAAGAGCTTATTCAAACATCTTATTGAATTCTTCCATTGAAACGGTTTTGTTCTCCAATGTAACCTTGCCTTTCAGTGCAGCGGCCAATTTGGTTTCTACTACGCGGTTCACCAAACCGTCGATGCTTTCTTTCTTTTTCAGCATCTCTTTTGCGTAGTTTTCGAGGATATCATCGGGTATAGTCAGCATACCGTATTGAGCAAACTGAGCTTTTGTAGCTTCTTTCGCCATGTTGATCACGTCGTCCTGCTCTACCTTGATATCATTTTCTTTCACCAACTGTTCCTTAATCAGGTGCCATGTCAGTTCTTCGATGCTCTTATCGTAGTTTTCGTTTACGAATTCTTCGCCTTTGTCTTTGTTGTTCATCAACATAATGCGTTTCAGCAGTGCATCCGGGAATTCCAGCTTACCTACTTTGTCTGCCAATACCTTGCGGACATCGATCAGGAATTTATAATCGCTATCGGCAACGAACTGGGCTGCGATGCTTTCTTTTACTTTAGCACGGAATTCTTCTTCTGTCTTCACTGCGTCTTTGCCGAATACCTGATCGAAGAGCTCCTGATTCAGTTCACCGTTTACGAAACGGGTCACTTCTTCTACCTGGAAGCTGAAGTTGGATTTTACTTCGGCAGCAGCTTCTTTGTCGATCTTCAGCAGTGATGCGATTTCAACAGCATTGCCTTCGTAAGCAGCATCCGGATTGAATACCAGTACGTCGTTTACTTTAGCGTTTGCGAAGATAGCCTTCTGCTCGTCGTTCTTCATGTACGAAGGCATCATTACAGCACCTTCTACCTGAATACCGCCTTCTTTCGTGTTGCCTTCTTCATCAAGTTCGGCCAACAGACCTTTCAGCATATCGTTTTCTTCGTATGCCTCTACCTGTTCGTATTTTCCGTTACGTTGAGTATAAGCTTTAATCTGGTTTTCTACCATTTCGTCAGTTACCTCGATTGTATAGTAGTCTACCTTGTCCTGGCTGCTAACCTCAGCTTTGAACTCCGGAGCCAAAGCGATATCGAATACAAATTCGAATTCTTCCATTGTATCGAAATCGATATCCGGCTGCTTTTCTTCGTTAGGCATCGGTTCGCCAAGGATGTTTACGTTATTCTCCTTAATGTATTCGTATACTTTCTCAGAAAGCAATTTGTTCACCTCGTCGGCAATGACTGACTTACCATACATCTTCTTCACCAAGCTCATAGGAACCATGCCCGGACGGAATCCCGGAACCTGAGCTTTCTGACGGATGTTCTTCAACGATTTGTCTACCTGAGGCTGGTAGTCAGCTTTTTCAAGCTTCACGGTAAGCAATGCGCTTACTTTGTCAATGTTTTGTAATGAAACGTTCATTCTGACAATTATTTATTTGATTTATACTTTATTCTATACTCAAACGAGGGTGCAAAATTAGTGCTAATCTTTCAAATTTCAAAAAACATTGCAGAATTATTTCATTTGCAGAGAATCGCCATTTCGGACGAAAGCAGCCGGACATACGGCAGAAAAGACATTAATCCGTTTTCAAAAGAACCCGTTTTACTTTTTATTAACCAAAAAAGAAGAAAACAAAAAGACAGACCCGGACGGAAAAGTCCGGAACAGAGGCCGGCAAAGCAGTAAAGTTCAACACAACCGGATGTGGATAAGGAGGTCGGAAACCGGTTCATTGCTTACGGAGTGCTACCACAAATATCAATTATAGCAACAATCGGAGATTATACTGTCAAAAGGATCAAAAATCCTTCTTTCCGCTGACTCGGCTTTTCGTTTCTCCGCTCCATCCGGAGGAGATAGAGCTCCGGAAGGTGGCTTTTTGCCTCCCAAAGCCTGCCTCTTCCGGAAACAAAACCTGTGTTTTACTGAAAAGCAAGCTTCTTTTTGCGGAAAAGACGGGTACATTTGCCCCGAAAGACGTTAGCATTTCCGGAAAACGCTTACTTCTTTTCCGGATTTCTTTAAATGTTTTCCCCAATTGCATATATTGTTCCGGAAAAAGAAGCTTCCGAACTCTTTTTTCACTCTGGTTGCTCTCCGCGAAACGACGCGGCCGGACTATCGGAAGAACAAGTATTTGACATAAAAAAGTACATGATGCATCAAAAGGATATGTTTCTCTTTCAGTCTGTCTCGAAACCGGCCATCGGGTAAACAAAAAGATAATGGCTAAACCGGCTGGAAGACGTTTTTTCTGACCTAGACGAATGGTCCTCCGAAATAAACAAATATGAGAGGATACGATTGTCATTTTGACAAAATGCTATCAAACTTCCGCCACCTTCACCGTAACACCGGGAAGTCAGTATCTTCTTTACAACTTATGTTTTCCAACTTCATCCTAATATCTCTCCAATCCGTTAAATTTCATAGGTTTCGCACACAAAAAAAGAGAAAAAGTTATTGCAATTCCGGATTTTATGTGTTTCTTTGTTGCGGAAAGATGATCGATTAGTTTCTCGATTTCGATTACAAGGTTTTTACTCCCGTCGACAAGACGCTTTTGTAAACTCTCTGTTTCTTTAATCTTTTTATTATTAAATCATCTTCCGGAGAGTTTTTTATTTCATTTATTTTATTTTTATCATTTTCATTATGAACATTTATGTTGGAAACCTTAACTACCGTGTTAAGGAAGCAGATCTGCAACAAGTTATGGAAGACTACGGAAAAGTAACTTCTTGTAAAGTAATCATCGATCGCGAAACAGGCAGATCAAAAGGTTTTGGTTTCGTAGAAATGGATGACGATGCAGCTGCAACAAAAGCTATCGCAGAATTAAACGGAGCGGAATACGAAGGCCGTACTATGGTACTCAAAGAAGCCAGACCGAGAGATTAACGATAGGAGAAAGAATTAAAAAGAAACCTTTTACCAGAAGAACCGGTAAAAGGTTTTTTTTATGTATTCTATGTTCAAGCGGCTCCCCCGATACACAGGAGAACGGAAACAGCAGACTAATCTTTCAACTGGAAGTCTTTGCGCCGCAAAACGAAACTGTTACTCAGATATTTCTCACGCACAATCTTATTCTCAGCCAACTCCTCAGGGGTACCCTGAAACAGAATTTTTCCTTCGAACAGCAGATAGGCACGATCGGTAATACTCAATGTTTCCTGTACGTTATGGTCGGTAATCAGGATACCGATGTTTTTATCTTTCAACTTCCATACAATCTGCTGGATATCTTCTACGGCAATCGGGTCTACCCCGGCAAAGGGTTCATCGAGCATGATGAATTTGGGGTCGATAGCCAGACAACGCGCGATCTCCGTACGGCGGCGCTCACCACCCGACAACTGGGTACCTTTATTCTTCCGCACTTTCTGCAAACGAAACTCGGCAATCAAACTTTCGAGCTTATCTTTCTGATAATCGAGAGGTTTATTAGTCATCTCAAGCACGGAAGCAATGTTGTCCTCCACCGTCATCTGGCGGAAGACCGAAGCCTCCTGGGCCAGATATCCGATACCGGTCTGGGCACGTTTATAAACAGGATATTTCGTTATTTCAAGATCGTCCAGGAAAATACGGCCTTCATTCGGGGTAATCAATCCTACGGTCATGTAGAACGAAGTGGTCTTACCGGCACCATTCGGTCCCAGCAAACCTACAATCTCACCCTGCTTCACATTGATGGAAACATGGCTCACTACCGTACGCTTACCGTACTTTTTCACCAAGTCTTCGGTACGAAGCACCATCTTGCTTTCTTCCATATCCTTTGTTATTTTGCGGCAAATGTAGCAAAAATAAGCCGAAAAAACGTACATTTGCAAACAAATATACGAGTTATGATTAAAGCATTAAGAACCGTCGGCAGATACATGATGCTTATGGGACGGACTTTTTCACGTCCCGAGCGCATGCGTATGTTCTTCCGGCAATATATCAAAGAGATAGAGCAACTGGGGGTAAACTCTATCGGCATCGTGCTGTTGATTTCATTCTTCATCGGCGCGGTGATTACCATCCAGATTAAACTAAACATCGAAAGCCCATGGATGCCCCGCTGGACGGTGGGATACGTCACTCGTGAGATTCTTTTGCTTGAGTTCTCCTCCTCCATCATGTGTCTGATCCTGGCCGGTAAAGTGGGATCGAACATCGCTTCCGAACTGGGTACAATGCGTGTGACACAGCAGATTGATGCACTCGAAATCATGGGAGTGAATTCCGCCAACTATCTGATATTACCCAAAATCACGGCAATGGTTACCATGATTCCTATTCTGGTGACCTTCAGCATCTTTGCAGGTATCATCGGAGCATTCGCCACCTGCTGGTTCGGCGGTATTATGACGGCCACCGACCTTGAATACGGACTCCAGTATATGTTTGTAGAATGGTTTGTGTGGTGCGGCATCATCAAGTCACTGTTTTTTGCCTTTATCATTGCCAGTGTATCCTCTTTTTTCGGCTATACCGTAGAGGGCGGCTCGATAGAAGTGGGAAAGGCATCTACCGATTCGGTGGTTTCCAGCAGCGTACTGATTTTGTTTGCCGACCTGGTATTAACTAAACTTTTAATGGGATGATCGAAGTAAAAGGACTCTATAAATCATTCGAAGGTAAAACGGTATTGCATAATATAGATGCCTCTTTCGAAAACGGAAAAACCAGCCTGATTATCGGTCAGAGCGGTTCGGGTAAGACGGTATTGATGAAGTGCATCGTCGGATTGCTGACACCGGAAAAGGGTGAAGTACTCTATGACGGACGCAACTTTTTGGCAATGGGTAAAAAAGAAAAGAAACATTTGCGACGCGAAATGGGAATGATTTTCCAAAGCGCGGCTTTGTTCGACTCCATGTCCGTTTTAGATAACGTAATGTTCCCTCTCAACATGTTCGGTACCGATACATTGCGCGAACAAACCAAACGGGCCATGTTCTGCCTCGATCGGGTCAACCTGACAGAAGCTAAAGATAAATTTCCCGGCGAAATCAGTGGCGGTATGCAGAAACGTGTAGCTATCGCACGGGCCATTGCGCTGAACCCGCAGTATCTCTTCTGCGATGAACCGAACTCAGGACTCGACCCGAAAACCTCTTTGGTAATAGACGACCTGATTCACGATATTACCCGGGAGTACAACATGACCACCATCATCAATACTCACGACATGAACTCGGTAATGGGTATTGGCGAAAAGATTATCTATATTTATCAGGGAACCAAAGAGTGGGAAGGTACGAAAGACGACATCTTCACTTCGACCAACGAACAGCTGAACAATTTCATTTTCGCTTCCGACCTGCTGCGTAAAGTAAAGGATGTAGAAATACAAAACCTCGAAGGCTGATCTTCTCAACAGATTGAAATAGAAGGGCTCATGAATCATCGCAATTCATGAGCCCACTTTTTGTTATAAAAAAACCAGTTAATAGAATCGACATATATCATCACGACATATTGACTGTCCCAAAGTTCTCAATAAAACTTAAAAAGAGAATAATTCCAATTACACATCAAAGATAACAAAAAAAATGCAGCAAAACATCACCGAAAACCGTGACAAATTGAAATAAATAGAATCATCCAATCTCTATCCATCCTTTTGCCATAGCTTTCACTACCATATCGATAGCGTTCTTTGCACAAAACTTTTGTATTAGCCTTTTGCGAAATGTTTCGACAGTATTTTCTGAAATCTTCAATTCAGCCGCAACTTCATGCGTATTACATCCCCTTGCGACAGCTTTCAGTACATCAAGCTCGCGCTTTGTGGGTATATCTTTAGGATGAATTTGTACAGGACTGAGGCTTAACCTCTGACGAATGGACTTAAACCGCGGACATGCATAAGAATCACCTGCAAGCACGCTCTTCACGGCATTTCCTATTTCCATAGCTTCGGATGATTTAAGGATCACAGCATTCACTTTCTGACGAATCAAACGGTTGATAATCCAGATTTCTTCATGCATAGTACTAATAATAATACGTGCACTCTCATTAATCTCACGAATCATATCAACCAAATCGAATCCTGATATATCGGGGAGGCTTACATCCAAAACATAGATGTCGTAGTCTCTCTCCCCAATCAATTCGGCAGCTCTCGTTCCCGAAGTCACCGCATCGGCAACTTTAACCCCCGGCACTAACTCAAGCATGCGTTGCATCCCTTCAAGAATCAGTGCATGATCGTCAACCAATAGTATTTCTGCCTTCGTTTCCATGTAGCCTCTGTCTGTATTTATGGTTTGTTTCTTTTTGCTCTGTACAAATATAAATAAAAAGAGTTATATAAGAAACAAAAAGAATCAATTATTTCAAAAATGATGGGCAAAAAGAAAGCCGGAATTATGATAATCCGGCTTTTACATTTATATATCAATACTATTCGACACAAAAATCACTTCTGTCTGATATAAATATTGATAGGCGTTCCACTCAGATCCCACTTTTCACGCATCTTGTTCTCCAGGAATCTTCTATAAGGCTCTTTCACGTACTGTGGAAGATTAGCAAAGAAGACAAACGAGGGTACCTGCGTATTAGGCAGCTGAGTAACGTACTTAATCTTGATATATTTTCCCTTAGTCGCAGGAGGCGGATAAGCTTCGATCAACGGAAGCATCTCTTCGTTCAGGCGAGCTGTCGGAATTTTAATCATACGGTTCTCGTAAACTTTACGTGCCTCTTCAAGCACCTTGAGAATTCTCTGTTTTGTCAATGCCGATGCAAACACAATAGGGAAATCAACAAAAGGAGCAAAACGTGAACGAATGGCTTCTTCAAAAGTCTTCATTACTTTATCAGTCTTGTTTTCTACAAGATCCCACTTATTCACGACTACCACTAACCCTTTTGAGTTTTTCTGAATCAACGAGAATATATTCAAATCCTGGCTTTCTATACCACGGGTCGCATCCACCATCAGAATACATACATCGGCCCCCTCTATGGCACGAATAGAACGGACAACCGAATAATATTCGAGATCCTCGTTTACCTTATTCTTTTTACGAATGCCGGCTGTATCTACCAGATAGAAATCGAAGCCAAACTTATTGTAACGAGTGTAAATAGAATCGCGGGTTGTTCCGGCTATTTCCGTAACAATATTGCGTTCTTCCCCGATAAAAGCATTCACAATAGACGATTTACCGGCATTAGGACGTCCCACCACAGCGAAACGAGGGATGTCTTCATCCAGAATCTCATCGGATTCTTTCTTGAATTTACTAACAATCAAGTCCATCAGATCTCCTGTACCACTACCACTAATCGCAGAGATACAATAAGGATCGCCCAATCCCAACCGATAAAACTCAGGAGCATTGTATCGCAGCTCATGATTATCCGTCTTGTTGGCCACCATGATGACCGGACTTTTGGCACGGCGTAATATGGCAGCTACCTGCATATCCAAATCTGTCACTCCATTTGTCACATCCACCACAAACAGAATCACATCCGCTTCATCCACTGCCATCAATACCTGCTTGCGGATTTCCTCTTCGAATATATCGTCAGAGTTTACTACCCACCCACCGGTATCAACAACAGAAAACTCTCGCCCTAACCATTCGGATTTACCATACTGCCTATCACGGGTAGTACCCGCTTCATCGTTCACAATTGCCTGACGGGTTTTCGTCAAACGATTAAATAAGGTAGACTTGCCCACATTGGGTCGTCCTACGATTGCAACTAAATTTCCCATAGTTTACACACTTTATTTTTGCGACTATCACAGTCGTATGAATTTTCTTTTTTTAATCTAACTGATAACCAAAATTCCGCAATTCCTTGTCAGAGCTGCGCCAATCTTTGTCTACTTTCACATAGGTTTCCAGAAAAACAGTTTTTCCGAAAAAACGTTCCAGATCCCGCCGTGCCTCAGTGGCAACTTTCTTCAGGGCTTTACCCTGTTTTCCTATAATAATGCCTTTCTGAGAATCACGCTCTACATAAATCACGGCATGAATATGTATCTTCTTCGCATCTTCTTTGAATTGCTCCACCACCACCTCTACCGAGTATGGAATCTCTTTATCATAGTACAACAGGATCTTCTCACGGATAATCTCGTTGACAAAGAAACGGGCCGGCTTATCAGTCCACTGGTCCTTATCAAAATAAGGAGGTGAGTCAGGCAAAAGTTCTTTGATCCGCTTCATCACATAGTCCACATTGAACTTTGTAGCTGCCGAAATCGGAATAATCTCAGCTTGTGGAAGCAACTCTTTCCAGTCTTCCACCAGCTTCACCAACTTTTCCTGGTCAGTCAAGTCAATCTTGTTAATCAACAACAAAACCGGAGCAGTCTGCTGACGCACTTTCTGAATAAATTCATTATTCTTATCAGGAGTTTCAATCACGTCTGTCACATAAAGCAAGACATCTGCATCCGCTAATGCTGAAGTCGAAAAGTTCAGCATAGATTCCTGCAACTTATAATTAGGTTTCAGCACCCCCGGAGTATCCGAAAAAACAATCTGCATATCATCCGTATTATAGATACCCATAATCCGGTGACGAGTAGTCTGCGCCTTAAACGTAGCAATTGAAATACGTTCGCCTACCAACACATTCATCAGTGTCGACTTACCCACATTGGGATTTCCTACTATATTCACAAAACCAGCTTTATGCATCGCCTTCCATTTATTGATTTAGACAAAAAAACGCATCGAATCGAAATAAGATGCGTTTTATGTGATTTATATTAGCAACTTTCGTTACTATTCTTTTTTCCCGTCGTAACCCCATTTCACATACACGGCACCCCAAGTAAATCCGGCACCAAACGCAGTGAAAATAATGTTATCGCCTTTCTTAAGTTTCTCTTCAAAATCCCAGATACACAATGGCAGCGTACCCGCACTCGTATTACCGTAATGCTGAATATCCACCAGAACTTTCTCCATCGGAACTTCCATGCGATGAGCTACCGCTTCGATGATGCGCATATTGGCTTGATGGGGAACAATCCAGTCAATGTTATCTTTTGTCAGCCCGTTCTTTTCTGCTATAGCTGCACTGACATCAGACATATTAGAGACAGCGTACTTGAACACAGTTCTACCTTCCTGATGAATATAATGCATTTTATTGTCAACCGTGAAATAAGAAGGAGGACAAACCGAACCACCCGCTTTCATGTGGAGGAAAGGCAATCCCTTACCATCAGTTCTCAATATAGCATCCATAATTCCCAAGTCTTCCGTGGTCGGTTCAAGCATAAAAGCTGCCGCTCCATCACCGAAGATAGGGCATGTTGCACGTTCTGTGTAATCTACCATTGATGACATTTTATCGGCACCAACAATGATTACTTTTTTATATCGTCCCGAACGAATAAAATTGGCAGCTGTTTCCATCAGATACAAGAATCCGCTACAAGCAGCCTGTAGATCGAAAGCAAAAGCATTTTTTAGTCCGAGTTTATCACAAAGAATAGAAGCTGTTGAGGGGAAATGATAGTCAGGAGTAGTAGTTGCAACGATAACTAAATCAATGTCATCAGGATTTGAACCCGTTTTTTTCATCAACTGTTTAGCTGCCTTACGGGCCATATACGAAGTACCTAATCCCTCTTCGTTCAGTATTCGTCTTTCTTTTACTCCGATACGAGTCATAATCCACTCGTCATTGGTATCCACCATCTTAGATATCTCGTCGTTTGTCAAGACATAATCAGGTACATATCCTCCGACTCCTGTGATTACTGCATTTATTTTTTCCATCAATTCTGTTTTAATTTAGCAATACATCTAATACTTAAAGCAGCCGGAGAGCAATGCTCTCTGGCTGTTTGATAAGTATAAGCTTATTCAGACTGCAATTATACAGCAGCTTCTTTTTCAATTGCCAGCTTACCTCTGTAGTATCCGCAAGCGCCGCATACTGTGTGGTAAACATGCCATTCACCGCAGTTCGGGCAAATAGCCAATGTAGGAGCTACTGCTTTATCATGAGTTCTTCTCTTTGCAGTTCTTGTTTTTGATTGTCTTCTCTTAGGATGTGCCATTTTCTTTTAAACTTTAATTATTATCTAATATTTTTTTTAATTCATTCCAGCGCGGATCAATCTGTTCCTCCGCTTCATCTTCCACAACGATATCCTCACCAGCGCCAAAAGATTCTTCTGCATCGTCATCACTACTTGTTCTAAGATGCTTGTTCAGCTTACTGGTCACAGCTTTATTGCATTTACCGGGAGCATGCACATGCTTCATCGGGATAGCCAAAGCTATAAACTCGTACATAAACCAAGCTACATTGATCTCCCCTTCTTCCTCAGGGATCACAATCAGATTATCTCCCTCTTCAGCATATTCACGGCCAAATTTCACCATCAACTTATCTGAGGAAGTAACCGGCTGCTCCATCTCATCCAAACAACGGTCACATGGTACCCATACGATACCTTCTGTCTGGAAGCTCAATTCAAAAGCACGAGAGGTCTTTTTAACCGTCAACTCTACGTTGACTTTACCTTTCTGAACTTCAGGGCCATCAATATGAGCGAAAAAAAGATTGTCAAGTAGAAACTCATACTTACATGAGTCTGCTTGCATTCCTTTCAAATCAATTTTGTATTTATCAAACTTTCCCAAAGCTTCTTTTTTTTAATCGTTGCAAAGGTACAAAAAAAGCCCAAACGTTATGTACTACTTAACTAATTTTCATCTGAATCTTAAGTAGGTAGACATAATTCGGGCGACAAAGATACGAATAATAATCCTCATAACATACAAATTATCAGTAAATATTCGTATTTTAAGTAGTATTTTATTTATAAACGAGTGCATCAGTTCGGTTGTTATCCTCCCTCCTTCTTTTCCTACGTCTATAAACAAGTCATCCCCTCGTGTCTTCTGACCCGAGGGGATGAACTCTCTGAAAACGGCGACTACCTACTCTCCCACTGTTACGCAGTACCATCGGCGTGATCAGGCTTAACTTCTCTGTTCGGAATGGGAAGAGGTGGAACCCTGATGCTATAGTCACCTGAATAAGGCAGACATAATGTACAAAAGTAAACTTAGCCGTCTATCAAACCGATAGTAAAGCTAAACGGATATATAAACCATAAAGGACAATAAAAGAAAGTCATCGGGCAATTAGTAACGCTCGGCTGTGATGTTACCACCTGTACACCTGCGTCCTATCAACGTTGTAGTCTACAACGACCCTAAAAGAAATCTAATCTTGTGGCTGGCTTCGTACTTAGATGCTTTCAGCACTTATCCAATCCCGACTTAGATACCCGGCAATGCACCTGGCGGCACAACCGGTAAACCAGAGGTCAGTCCAACACGGTCCTCTCGTACTAGTGTCAGAGCCACGCAAATTTCATGCGCCCACGATAGATAGAGACCGAACTGTCTCACGACGTTCTGAACCCAGCTCGCGTGCCACTTTAATGGGCGAACAGCCCAACCCTTGGGACCTTCTCCAGCCCCAGGATGTGACGAGCCGACATCGAGGTGCCAAACCCCTCCGTCGATATGAGCTCTTGGGAGGGATCAGCCTGTTATCCCCGGAGTACCTTTTATCCTTTGAGCGATGTCCCTTCCATACGGAAACACCGGATCACTATGCTCTAGTTTCCTACCTGATCGACTTGTAAGTCTCCCAGTCAAGCGCCCTTATGCCATTACACTCTGCCGCCGGTTACCAATCGGCGTGAGGGCACCTTTAGAAGCCTCCGTTACACTTTTGGAGGCGACCACCCCAGTCAAACTACCCACCAAACAGTGTCCTCGCGACTGCGAGTTAGAACTCAAATAATCAAAGGGCCGTATTTCAACAGCGACTCCACAAATACTGGCGTACCTGCTTCAAAGTCTCCGGCCTATCCTACACATCAATTACCCAAATTCAATGTTAAGCTATAGTAAAGGTTCACGGGGTCTTTTCGTCCCATCGCGGGTAATCGGCATCTTCACCGATACTACAATTTCACTGAGCTCACGGTTGAGACAGTGTCCAGATCATTACACCATTCGTGCAGGTCGGAACTTACCCGACAAGGAATTTCGCTACCTTAGGACCGTTATAGTTACGGCCGCCGTTTACTGGGGCTTCAATTCAATGCTTCTCTTGCGATGACATCTCCTCTTAACCTTCCAGCACCGGGCAGGTGTCAGGCTGTATACGTGATCTTTCAATTTTGCACAGCCCTGTGTTTTTGTTAAACAGTTGCCTGGACCTATTCTCTGCGCCCTCCCGTCACCGGGTAGGGACCCTTTATCCCGAAGTTACAGGGTCAATTTGCCTAGTTCCTTAACCGTGATTCACTCAAGCGCCTGAGTATATTCAACCCGACTACGTGTGTCCGTTTGCGGTACGGGTACCATTAAGATTAAGTTTAGCGGATTTTCTTGGGAGTATGTTTACACGCACTATTACCGTTTTCCGAGGAAATTGGTATACTATCAGGTTCGACTCTTATCCCGGATTTGCCTGGGACAATCAACATCTACACCCTTTAACGGACTATTCCGTCAGTCCGCGGCGTTGTCACTCCTCCGTCTCCACGTCACTCTTAATGCTAGTACAGGAATATTAACCTGTTCTGCCATCGGCATCACCGTTCGGCTGAGCCTTAGGACCCGACTAACCCTGATCCGATTAGCGTTGATCAGGAAACCTTAGTCTTGCGGCGAGGGGGTTTCTCACCCCCTTTATCGTTACTTATACCTACATTTGCTTTTCCACACGCTCCAGTAAAGCTCACGCTTCGCCTTCAACGCAGAGTGGAATGCTCCCCTACCGATACTTACGTATCCCATAGCTTCGGTAAAACACTTAATGCCCGATTATTATCCACGCCAAACTCCTCGACTAGTGAGCTGTTACGCACTCTTTAAATGAATGGCTGCTTCCAAGCCAACATCCTAGCTGTCTTAGCAATCTGACTTCGTTAGTTCAACTTAGTGTTTATTTGGGGACCTTAGCTGATGGTCTGGATTCTTCTCCTTTAGGACATGGACCTTAGCACCCATGCCCTCACTCCTGAGATCGAACTAATGCGCATTCGGAGTTTATCAAGACTTGATAGGCGGTGAAGCCCTCGCATCTTATCAGTCGCTCTACCTCACATTAGTAATTCTCAAGGCTGCACCTAAATGCATTTCGGGGAGTACGAGCTATCTCCAAGTTTGATTAGCCTTTCACCCCCACCCTCAGGTCATCCGGAAGCTTTTCAACGCTTATCGGTTCGGTCCTCCAGTTAGTGTTACCTAACCTTCAACCTGCCCAAGGGTAGATCACTTGGTTTCGCGTCTACTCCTTCCGACTATCCGCCCTGTTCAGACTCGCTTTCGCTTCGGATCCACATCTCAAGATGCTTAACCTTGCCGGAAAAAGTAACTCGTAGGTTCATTATGCAAAAGGCACGCCGTCACAGCATAAGCTGCTCCGACCGCTTGTAGGCGCATGGTTTCAGGGACTATTTCACTCTTCTATTCGAAGTGCTTTTCACCTTTCCTTCACAGTACTGGTTCGCTATCGGTCTCTCGGGAGTATTTAGCCTTACCGGATGGTCCCGGCTGGTTCACGCAGAATTCCTCGTGCTCCGCGCTACTCAGGATACCACTACGCTTCAGTTACCTTAGAATACCGGGCTATCACCGTCTATGGCGCGACTTTCCAGTCGCTTCTTCTCAATAACTTTCTTGCGAGAGCGTGGTCCTACAACCCCACACATGCCGTAACATGGGTGGTTTGGGCTATTCCCCGTTCGCTCGCCACTACTAGGGGAATCATTATTTATTTTCTTTTCCTGCAGGTACTAAGATGTTTCAGTTCCCTGCGTTAGCCTCCAACTTGGTTGGATGACATTCCTTCAGAATGCCGGGTTGTCCCATTCGGAAATCTTCGGATCAAAGGTTATTTGCACCTACCCGAAGCTTATCGCAGCTTATCACGTCCTTCATCGCCTCCGAGAGCCAAGGCATCCGCCATGCGCCCTTATTTACTTTCTTTTATCGCCAGGGTCATCTCCTTTTCTTAAAAAGGATCTGAACCAAATGGTTCGATATATACTTTTAGCTCTTACTAAATTTACTTTTTTTTGTACATCATGTCAAAGATCGTATGATAACATTCGGCAACTTGTGTTGCCAGAGTATCAATGGTGGAGAATAACGGATTCGAACCGTTGACCCTCTGCGTGCAAGGCAGATGCTCTAGCCAGCTGAGCTAATCCCCCAATCATACAAGATATCAATCTCGTCTTGGTAGTCCCAGGCAGAGTTGAACTGCCGACCTCTACATTATCAGTGTAGCGCTCTAACCAACTGAGCTATAGGACTAGTTCAACCGTGTCCTGTCTTTAGACTCGGCTTCTGTTTTCTCTTGTTTATCTCTATCTATATTGCTATAGACGGTCGATCTATATTCTATAAATAAACAAGTACCAGTAGTACAATTTTAGAACCGATGAACGTCGTTTTCAACATCGCTCCAGAAAGGAGGTGTTCCAGCCGCACCTTCCGGTACGGCTACCTTGTTACGACTTAGCCCCAGTCACCAGTTTTACCCTAGGACGCTCCTTGCGGTTACGTACTTCAGGTACCCCCGGCTCCCATGGCTTGACGGGCGGTGTGTACAAGGCCCGGGAACGTATTCACCGCGCCGTGGCTGATGCGCGATTACTAGCGAATCCAGCTTCACGAAGTCGGGTTGCAGACTTCGATCCGAACTGAGAGAGGCTTTTGGGATTAGCATCCTGTCACCAGGTAGCTGCCTTCTGTACCCCCCATTGTAACACGTGTGTAGCCCCGGACGTAAGGGCCGTGCTGATTTGACGTCATCCCCACCTTCCTCACATCTTACGACGGCAGTCTCTCCAGAGTCCTCAGCATGACCTGTTAGTAACTGAAGATAAGGGTTGCGCTCGTTATGGCACTTAAGCCGACACCTCACGGCACGAGCTGACGACAACCATGCAGCACCTTCACAGCGGTGATTGCTCACTGACATGTTTCCACATCATTCCACTGCAATTTAAGCCCGGGTAAGGTTCCTCGCGTATCATCGAATTAAACCACATGTTCCTCCGCTTGTGCGGGCCCCCGTCAATTCCTTTGAGTTTCACCGTTGCCGGCGTACTCCCCAGGTGGAATACTTAATGCTTTCGCTTGGCCGCTTACTGTATATCGCAAACAGCGAGTATTCATCGTTTACTGTGTGGACTACCAGGGTATCTAATCCTGTTTGATACCCACACTTTCGAGCATCAGTGTCAGTTGCAGTCCAGTGAGCTGCCTTCGCAATCGGAGTTCTTCGTGATATCTAAGCATTTCACCGCTACACCACGAATTCCGCCCACCTCTACTGTACTCAAGACTGACAGTATCAACTGCAATTTTACGGTTGAGCCGCAAACTTTCACAACTGACTTACCAGTCCACCTACGCTCCCTTTAAACCCAATAAATCCGGATAACGCTCGGATCCTCCGTATTACCGCGGCTGCTGGCACGGAGTTAGCCGATCCTTATTCATATTATACATACAAAACAGTATACATACTGCACTTTATTCTAATATAAAAGAAGTTTACAACCCATAGGGCAGTCATCCTTCACGCTACTTGGCTGGTTCAGGCTCGCGCCCATTGACCAATATTCCTCACTGCTGCCTCCCGTAGGAGTTTGGACCGTGTCTCAGTTCCAATGTGGGGGACCTTCCTCTCAGAACCCCTATCCATCGAAGGCTTGGTGAGCCGTTACCTCACCAACAACCTAATGGAACGCATCCCCATCCTTTACCGGAATCCTTTAATAATCAAACCATGCGGAATAATTATCCCATCGGGTATTAATCTTTCTTTCGAAAGGCTATCCCCGAGTAAAGGGCAGGTTGGATACGTGTTACTCACCCGTGCGCCGGTCGCCAGCAAAGAAAGCAAGCTTTCTTCCTGATGCCCCTCGACTTGCATGTGTTAAGCCTGTAGCTAGCGTTCATCCTGAGCCAGGATCAAACTCTTCATTGTAAAAGTATTGTTATATATCCCGTAAGGGATAATATTAGCTCTGTTCAGGATGTCGAAAATTTATTGACGGTCATTTTTTCATATACCTATATAATAAGTATTGACGGTTCTAAATTTTACTTGTACTACTTGTATTGTTTATCAATTTTTCAAAGAACTCTTCTTTTCGATTGCGCTTCGTTTCAAAAGCGGGTGCAAAGGTAAAAGGTTTATTTTAAAACACCAAATGTTTCTGGAAGTTTTTTTTAAAATGTTCTCCCGGTCTGTTCTCTGGCTCTCTTAGCGAAAGGGAAAGGCACCGGAATAAACGCCTTTTATCGCGAATCGGACTGCAAAGATAACGAATTTTAATATTAAACTCCAAAGAAAAAGGAGATTATTTTTGTTGTTCGTTAAGGCAATCAATACGCACTTGCAACATGTCAATTTCAATCGGCTCTCCCTCTCTTGGAAAGCGGGTGCAAAAGTACGCGATTTACCAATACAAGGCAAATATATAAGGAAGTTTTTTTCATAAAAATATAAATTTAGATGTAAAGGGCTGAAGGAGAGACCAGTTTTAAAGCATACTTTTAAAAGAGGGGGGAAGGGGAAGGTGAAGGGAACACATTATTATAATATATAGAAGGGGAATACTTGGAAAACAAGGAGGGGGGGATTCATTGGGGAGGGAGGGGAATCTCTGTGTTGGGAACGAACCGCCAGGCGGTTTCAAATTTCTCCGGGGGGGGGATATGGGAAAGGGATTCTCAGGGGGCACCCGGATAAATGTGTAGCTGGGTCAGCAGTTAAATATCATTGATAATCAGAAGAGTATATTTACCTGAATTTTATTCTTGATGTAAAGCCATTTACCCGGGCATGTAAAAGCATTTACCTCAGCATGTAAAGCCATTTACCTCGGCATGTAAAAGCGTTTACCCCGGTTGGTAAATGGAACCCGCATTCAAGGTTACGGGGGTACGCGCGTAAAGGCAGCGTCAAGGCAACGTATGCTTCGGACAGATCATGCTTGAGGGAAAGCGCCGGCGGAAGGAAAAGCGGGAGGACAAGGTAAAGGACAGACACCGTCTATTCAGGAAGGCGGGAGAAAGGGAATAGCGGACAGGGAATGGGTCGGACGGGGGCAAAGAATATCCCAAGCGGCAAATAACAAAGGACTTCCGGAAAAAAGCAAAGCATTTTCAAACAAACAAGCGGGGATATGAAAATGCTTTTTAAAGGGAAAGCAGACAAGAAACGAAGAATATACTTCTGAATACGAGGGAATTAGGAAAGATTTTCAAGCGATGGCAAAGGGTGGAAGATGGAAGATGAAGGTGGAAGATAAACGGGCTGAAAACGCGATCTTCCACCGTATCAACTAAATGATAATCAGATAAAAAGATTGAAAAAGGTGGAAGATGGAAGATAGAAATACATTTCGCGGAGGAGAGGAGAAAAGCGGATGGGAGATGAAAGATACAAAAAGAAAAAAGGAAAGAGACCGGGAAAGAGTGAAACGGGACGAAAAGAAAAGATAAAAGACTAATGTTAAAAGCACATTTTGCCATAATTTCTCTCCCCCCAAAAACAGGGTATGTTCTACCAAAGCATATGAAAGCAGTTATAGTAACAGACAAAAACTTTCTTTCATCGTTTTCCAGGGCAAAATCAGCTAATTATGACTCTTTCGCAATTCAAGCGCAAAGGTCTTTCAAAATAAACAAGATGTACCGTCATAAGGTAGTTCTAAGACTTCTGTCATAAGGAATAAAAGAACAAATACACCAGCAAAATCAACAGAAGGGACAACAAAACCGAACTTTAAAAATATCCCCAAAGGAGCATCTGTCCATGTAAATCTTGCCTTTCATTCATTAAAAGTATCGGTTAACAGCCAAAAAAGATTCATAACCGGAAGAGATAGCAATCTTTTAGGGTTCCACAACGATTTCATTTCATCTTTTTTTCGTATTTTTGTCCCAATATGCACCTTATTATAAGGAGAGCAACGACGAATAAAGAAACAATGAGAGTAATTGACTTAATACATAGCAACGAAAAAACAGCCTTCTCTTTTGAAATACTTCCTCCTCTGAAAGGTACAGGTATTGAGAAGCTGTATCAAACCATAGATACATTACGAGAATTTGACCCCAAGTATATCAATATCACTACGCACCGCAGTGAATATGTATACAGAGATCTGGGGAATGGGCTTTATCAGCGCAATCGGCTACGAAGACGTCCGGGAACCGTAGCTGTAGCAGCTGCTATCCAGAACAAGTATAATATGACGGTAGTACCTCACATTCTGTGCAGTGGTTTTACTCAGGAAGAAACTGAATACGTACTGCTCGACCTACAATTCCTGGGAATTACCGATCTGTTGGTTCTCCGTGGAGATAAAGCAAAGCACGAATCGGTTTTTACCCCCGAAGGAGACGGACATCATCATGCTTTAGAGTTACAGGAACAGATCAATAATTTCAATAAAGGTATCTTTGTAGACGGTTCGGAGATGAAAGTAACAAATACTCCTTTCTCTTATGGAGTGGCCTGTTATCCGGAAAAACATGAAGAAGCACCTAACATCGACATGGATATCCATTGGCTGAAAAAGAAAGTGGAGGCCGGAGCCGAATATGCTGTGACACAATTGTTCTATGACAACAAGAAATACTTTGATTTCGTAGAAAGAGTACACCAGGCAGGAATACACATCCCGATTATTCCGGGCATCAAACCTTTCAAGAAGTTATCCCAACTAAGCATGGTTCCGAAAACATTTAAGGTAGACCTTCCGGAAGAACTAACCCAGGAAGCACTGAAGTGCAAAACAGACGAGGAAGCCCGCAAAGTGGGTATCGAATGGTGTATCAACCAATGTAAAGAGCTGATGGCCGCCGGTGTACCCAGTATCCACTTTTACTCCATCGGAGCAGTGGACAGTATAAAAGAAGTAGCCAAAGCGATTTATTAAACTATGTTTTTCAGAGACGTCATCGGACAAGAGGCAGCCAAGCAGCGACTGATACAAGAAGTCAGCGAAGGACGCATACCACACGCCCAACTTTTCTGCGGGCCTGAAGGTGTGGGCAAGTTTCCATTGGCATTAGCCTATGCACGCTACCTGAGTTGCACGAACCGCAGTGAGACAGACGCTTGTGGAGTCTGTCCGTCGTGTGTGAAGTTCAATAAGCTGGTTCACCCCGATGTTCACTTCGTTTTTCCGGTAGTAAAAAACGGAAGAAGTGATGATTACATTGTGGAATGGAGAAAACTGGTACTGAATAATCCCTATTTTACGATTAACCACTGGCTAAATGAAATTAACGCAGAAAATGCACAGGCGGTGATTTACACCAAAGAAAGTGATGAGATCATGAAAAAGCTCAGCCTTAAATCCAGCGAAGGAGGATTTAAGATTACCATTCTTTGGCTTCCCGAAAAGATGCAGCAAGCTTGTGCCAACAAGTTATTAAAGCTGCTGGAAGAACCACCCCAGAAAACGATTTTCTTACTGGTATCAGAGAATCCGGAATTAATTCTCCAAACGATACTGAGCCGTACACAACGTTTCAATCTACGCAAAATAGACGAACAATGCATTGCCGACGCTTTACAAAACAAATATGGAGTGCAGCAGGCGACCAGTATTTCGATTGCCCACCTGGCTAACGGAAACTTTATCAAAGCGCTTGAAACCATTCATCTGAATGAAGAGAATCAACTGTTTTTTGAGTTATTTGTCAGCCTGATGCGCCTTTCTTACCAAAGAAAAATCCGGGAAATGAAATTGTGGAGCGAACAAGTGTCAGGCATGGGACGTGAACGTCAGAAGAACTTCCTGGAGTACTGCCAACGGATGATCCGGGAGAATTTCATCTACAACCTGCATCGGAAAGAATTGACTTATATGACATTAGATGAACAGAACTTCGCTACACGGTTTGCCCCTTTTGTAAACGAACGAAACGTGATGGGCATCATGGACGAACTGAGTGAAGCTCAAAAACATATTGAACAGAATGTAAACGCTAAAATGGTATTTTTCGACTTCTCACTGAAGATGATCGTACTGTTGAAGCAATAACTTTAAAATAAAGTATATGGAATTTAAACTGCATAATGGGAGTGGAGGCCTTTGCTGTAAGAGCTGTTCCCGACAAGATAAAAAACTAAATACCTACGATTGGCTGGCCGACATACCGGGCAATGCGGAGGAGAGTGACATGGTAGAGGTTCAGTTCAAGAACACCCGCAAGGGATACTACCGAAACAGCAACAAGATCAAATTAGAGAAGGGAGACATCGTAGCCGTAGAAGCTACACCGGGACATGACATCGGCACCGTTACCCTGACGGGACGATTAGTGCCGCTCCAGATGAAAAAGGCAAACTTTAAACAAGATGCTGAAATCAAACGTATCTACCGCAAAGCCAAAGCTGTGGATATGGAGAAATATGAAGAAGCCAAAGCCAAAGAACACGCCACAATGATTCGTGCGCGTCAGATAGCGGCCAGCCTGAATTTGGACATGAAAATTGGCGACGTAGAATATCAGGGAGACGGCAACAAAGCTATCTTCTACTACATCGCTGACGAACGCGTCGACTTTCGGCAGTTAATTAAAGTGTTGGCTGAAGCTTTCAGAGTACGTATCGAAATGAAACAGATCGGTGCGCGCCAGGAGGCAGGGCGCATCGGAGGTATCGGTCCTTGCGGACGTGAATTGTGTTGCGCCACCTGGATGACAAGTTTTGTGTCTGTATCGACCAGCGCAGCAAGGTATCAGGACATTTCACTCAATCCTCAAAAACTGGCAGGACAGTGTGCTAAGTTAAAATGTTGCCTGAACTACGAAGTAGATTGCTATGTAGAAGCGCAGAAGCGCCTGCCTTCAAGAGAGATCGAACTGGAAACTAAAGACGGAACCTATTATTTCTTCAAAGCAGATATTCTCAGCAACCAGATTTCGTATTCAACAGACAAGAATTTCGCCGCAAACTTAGTCACTATCAGCGGGAAGCGGGCATTCGAAGTGATAGGACTGAACAAAAGGGGCATCAAACCGGATAGTCTATTGGAAGCTGAACGCAAACCGGAACCTAAAAAGCCGATTGACCTGTTGGAACAAGAAAGTCTGACACGTTTTGACCGTGACCGTCGCCGTAACGGAAAAGATGGAAATGGAAAAGAAGAAGGTGGAAACGGAAACCGCAAAAAGAAGAAAAAGAACAATAACAACCGTCCGCAACAAGCCGCCAATGCTGAAACACAAAACCCATCGCCGACGGCTATAGAAAACAAAGAGAACAGTGGAGCTCAACCGGTACAAGGGCAACAACGCACACGAGGAGAACGCCCCAAAAACAATAACCGCAGCAACAATCAGCCGCGCAAAAATAATGAGGCTCGTGAACCGCGCAATAATGAAAATCGGGAAACACGTAAGAATGAATCCCGTGAGCAGCGCCCTCCACGCGAACCCCGCGGACCACGTAACAACGAACAACCTAAACGCACCGAGAAACCCCAGGGAAATGAAAAACCTGCTCAAGAATAGCATCTGCATGCTTCTCATGACATGGATACTGACTGCATGTGACGATAACACTGTGTATCACTCATATCAATCCACCCCTCAAGGTGGATGGAAAAAGAGTGATACACTCTTTTTCAATGTCCCTTTGAATGACTCCCTGATCAATCTGCGATTGTCTGCCGGTGTACGCAACAGCAGTAATTATCCTTATCAGAATCTGGACATCCTCATCAGTTACAATCTGGAAGATTCAACTGTATGGAAAACAGACACTCTGAAGTTTACTCTGACTGACCAGGAAGGTAAATGGAAAGGAACCGGCTGGGGAAGTCTTTACCAATCGGCTCTCCCCTTAAAAGACTGCTCCATCAAGCATCCCGGTAACTATACTTTTAAAGTTGTACACGGAATGAAAGATGAACAAATAACCGGAATCATTGATGTGGGACTGAAAATCGAGCACTTATAACCTCCTGCTACGTCCTGCATCAATACGCAGAAAAATAAAAAGCAGAATAGTAAATCCCCATAAAGACGACCCCCCATAACTAAAGAAAGGTAACGGAATACCAATCACAGGAGTCAGACCAAGCACCATTCCGACATTAATAAATAAATGGAAAAGGAAGATACTCACAACCGAATAGCCATAAACCCGTCCAAAAGTTGAGGTCTGCCGCTCCGATACCGCTATAAGACGCAGTATCAATGCCAGGAAAAGTAAGAGGACAGCAGCTGAACCAACAAATCCCTGTTCTTCGCCTACAGTACAGAAAATAAAGTCTGTATCTTGTTCAGGCACATATTTCAACTTCGTTTGCGTACCGTTCAGAAAGCCCTTGCCGGTCAATCCTCCAGAACCAATCGCTATCTTAGACTGGTTAACATTATAACCGGCACCAGCCAAATCCTCTTCCATCCCCAACACTACCTTTATACGAATCTGCTGATGAGGTTCAAGGATATTGTCGAAAACATAATCGCTTGAGTAGAGAAAACCAATAGATCCCAAAGCAAACAATCCTATCAGGAGATAAGCACGTTGCCGCTCGCTCAGAGACAAGTAAAGCAGATAGCAGATAACCACCACACAAAGTCCCCACTCTACCCAAACCAGATTAAAAGGAACAAGATACTCAGAAACAAGGTAGGCAATCGACAATGCAAGCAAACTACCACCTATAATATTCCGCACAGGCTCCCATTTCTTTCTATACACCCAAACCATGGAACCTGCAAACAAAAGTATCATCATCAAAACAGCAAACTCTCCGATCGGTGTAGGTGTGTCGGCAATAAACACCTGATCAAAACGAATACCTACCACAAAATATACTACTGCACATACCCCTGAGAACAAAACAACTCCGGGCATACCTTCGCGATACAGCATCAAGAAAAAAGCAAGATAGACCAATGCCGAACCGGTTTCTTTCTGTAACACGATCAGCAACATCGGCAACAGAATAAAAGCAACCAAAGGCAAAAAGCATTTCCACTTCTTTATATTAAAAGAATAGGCATTCATAAACTTCGCCAATGCCAAAGCCGTTGCAAACTTTGCAAATTCCGCCGGCTGGAGACTGACCGGACCTAATATTAACCAGGAACGGGAGCCTTTTGTATCAGGTGCGATAAAGATGGTCACTATCAACAGAAGAATCAGACCTATATATACAAGGTATGCAAACATATCGTACATCCGTTCTTCAAGCATCAAAAGAATGAAGCCAAGCCCAAATGAACAGATAATCCACATAAATTGCTTACCGGCGCGGGTAGAAAAATCCAGAAAATCACGATCACCATAATCATAACTGGCTCCACACACACTGAACCATCCGCCGATAATAAGGAGCAGGTAAATACCGATCGTTACCCAATCCAATGTTTTCCATAAACTAACGCTCCTCGTTTCCATACATAATCACTCTATTACTATATTCTTCTGCACGTATCTCGTTCTCGGGGGACAGCTTTCCTTTTAAATATTGTTCCATCATCAGTGCCCCGATAGGTACTCCGTAAACCGCACCAAAGCCACCGTTCTCAACATATACAGCAATGGCTATCTTGGGATTATTCATCGGAGCAAATCCCATAAAGACAGAATGGTCATGACCACGATTCTGCGCCGTACCGGTCTTACCACACACTTCAACATCCGGCAAAATGGCCCCAGCCACCCGGCAAGTTCCTCCCGTAACCGCAGCCCGCATACCGGTCACCACATCTTCATAATGTTTTCGGTCGATAGAGGTCTTTCTGGGCACCCGATAGATACTGTCAAGCTGTTCGTCTTGTATTTCTTTCACAATATGCGGAGTGATAAAATGTCCCCGATTAGCAATAGTAGCACCCAGATTGGCTATCTGCAACGGAGTTGCCAAAATCTCTCCCTGACCGATGGCAATACTGATTACCGTCAATCCATTCCAGCGTCCACGATAAGCTTTATCATAAAACTGAGCATTAGGGATCAATCCGCGCTTCTCCCCCGGCAAGTCTACTCCAAGTTTATAACCAAAACCTTGAGAAACCATGTGATCTTTCCAAACAGTAATGGCATTTTGCGAGGAGCCATACTTCCGGTCACCAAACATCCGGAACAATCCCCAACAAAAATAAGAGTTACATGAAGTAGCAATGGCCGGTATCAATGGCAGCGGTGAACCATGAGCATGGCAACCTACATGCAGGCTTCCGTAATTGAATCCATGAGCACAAGGAAAGGCCGGCGTATTGGTCTGAATAATTCCTTCCTGTAAGAAAGTCAGTGCTTGTGCTGTCTTAAACGTTGATCCCGGAGGATATACCCCCATAATCGAACGGTTTAGCAAAGGTTTCATCGGATCTCTCTGAAGCATGAGGTGATTCTTTCCACGCTGACGCCCAATCATCAGTCTCGGATCAAAATCAGGCGAGGAAACCATACAAAGTATTTCCCCCGTTTCCGGCTCAATAGCTACAATACTACCGATTTTGTTTTTCAATAAACGCTCTCCCAACATCTGGAGATCAATGTCAATTCCAAGTTTCAGATTCTTTCCGGGTATCGGACGTTTATCATACTTCCCATCCATATAATGCCCCTGTATGCGCCCATGAGCATCACGCAACAATACTTCCACTCCCTTTTCACCACGCAAAAAAGATTCATACGATTTTTCAATGCCTTGCTTACCGATATAGTCGCCACGGATGTAGTAATCATCATTTTCTATGTCTTTCATTGATACTTCACCGATATCACCAAGCACATGGGCAGCAGAGTTATAACTATATTGTCGAATGGTGCGACGCTGTATATAGAATCCCCGGAATTTAAATAGTTTCTCCTGAAACACCCCACACTCTTCTGCCGAAAGCTGAGACATAAATACCTGATTAGTATAACGTGAATATCCCGGATTTCTACGGCGGTCTTTCATATCACTCATAATTCTCAGGAACTGCGCACGGGTGATATTCAGCGTCTGACACAAATCAAGTGTATCAAGGTTCTCAACTTCCTTTGGAACCATTGTAATATCATAAGCAGGCTGATTAAACACCAACAATTTATCATTCCGATCGTACATCGCCCCACGTGACGGATACTGAATTTTATTTAAGAAAGCATTACTGTCGGCATTCTTCTTATAGTCATCCGTAGCTATCTGGAGTGAAAATAAACGCACTAAGTAGATCAGGACAATAGCCAGCGCTACTCCACCGATCACATATTTTCGTTTCTCCAGCACATAATCTTTTGCCATATCTATCTCCTCACTCCTTCAACAGCCATAATACAAGTTATAGTCAAAATGGTGCTCGACACCACCCTTAACAGCAATAACGGTATGCTGGTAAATGAGAAGAACTCAAGAGTAAGCAACATAAGATGATGTACAAAGACACTCACCACCAGATATTTGAGAAAAGAAGCAATCCCCATACTTTTCAACGAAGGTACAATGCTGTCCAAAGTATCGCGGGGAGTAAACAAACGGAGAAACAACGGACGTAGAAAAGCCAGTAACACTGTCGCCGCCGCATTCATACCCGGTGTGTTAGAAAAGATATCAATGGCAAGACCTATGCAAAAGCCCCATAACATCAATTCGTTTCGGGAAGTACCGGAATTAAACTTTAAAATAAAGTAGACATATAAAAAAGGAGTAGCCACACCGGCAATATGCACATTATTCAGGATCAGTACCTGAAGCAAGATCAGACCGACAAACCATCCTATTCTATGTATATAGTTGATAATCATTGCGCCAAACTCTTTTGTTCCAATTCTTTTTGTTCATGCTGGCCGGTCCTTGCAATCACACGCACTTCACTCACTTTACCAAAATCCGTTGCCAGCTTTACTTTCAACAAATAAGAGAGCCCGTCATTCGAATCGGCCATATCATCTACAGTACCAATCATGATCCCTTCAGGAAAAACGGTAGAATAACCACTGGTTACCACTGTATCCCCTAAGTTGAACTCTGCATGACGGGGTAAATCTTTCAAATAAGCATATCGGGAATCTCCATACTCCCATTTCAGATAACCAAAATATTCACTACCCACAATTTTACAACTAATACTGGACTTGCTGTTCAGCACCGAAATGACCCGAGAATAATGAGAAGAAGTATCGTATACGATACCAACGACTCCGTTTCCGTCGACAACTCCCATTTCCGGACGGATCCCATCTTTCGATCCACGATTTAAAGTGATGTAATTATCTACCAGATTGAGACTGTTATTGATGACCCGCGCCTTAAAAACCTGATAATCCGTATTAGGTAAATTGCGGATACTATTTAATTCGGTAGAGTCTGATAAATGCCTTCCCAGAGCATCCTCCAGATTGTGATTCTGTTGTTCCAGTTCCATAATGCGATCCAGCAAATCTTCATTGACCGATTTTAAATGGAAATAAGAAGTAATCCCTCCGGATACTTCATACACTTTGCCGGCAACCGCATTAGCCGAACTGAAATAAACACTGTGTTGATAGTGATTAAAGCGAAATAACAAAACAAAACTGATCACCTCCAATAAAATGAAGAGGAACCAGTGATTATATTTCAAGAGAAAGTTCAGTAAATTCCGCATAAAGACATATAAGTTACAAGCTACGAACTACGAGCTACAAGTATATGCAGCTACATTTATGCACTGCCAGTAACTTATAGCTCGTAATTCGTAGTTAATTATTTATCTCATCAAGAATGAGAAACGGTCTACATTCTTCAATGCAACACCTGTACCTTTAGCCACTGCATGCAACGGATCTTCCGCAATGTGGAAAGGAATATTAATCTTATCAGTCAGACGTTTGTCCAAGCCACGAAGCAGCGCTCCACCACCGGCCAGATAGATTCCATTGTGTACAATATCAGCATACAGTTCAGGAGGCGTATTCTCCAACGCGCTCAAAATAGCCGTTTCAATTTTTGAAATTGATTTCTCAAGGCAGTGTGCTACTTCCTGATAACATACCGGCACTTCCATCGGAAGCGCAGTAATACGGTTCGGTCCGTGAACAATATAATCTTCCGGAGCATCCTCACCCAGTTCGGTCAAAGCAGCACCTACATTGATTTTAATACGCTCGGCCATACGTTCACTGACTTTAACGTTATGTTGGCGGCTCATATATTCCTGAATATCTGCTGTCAGATCGTCACCTGCAATGCGGATGGAGTTATTCGAAACAATACCTCCCAATGAAATTACGGCAATCTCGGTAGAACCACCACCTATATCGACAATCATATTTCCTTCCGGTGCCTCTACATCGATACCAATGCCAATAGCTGCGGCCATAGGTTCAAATACCAGATAAACATCACGTCCACCGGCATGTTCGGCAGAGTCACGAACAGCACGAAGTTCAACTTCCGTACTACCCGAAGGCACTCCGATCACCATACGAAGCGACGGAGAAAAAAGACGGTTGCGAGTATTTACCTGTTTGATTAATCCGCGCATCATCTGCTCGCAAGCATAGAAGTCGGCAATCACTCCGTCACGTAGCGGACGGATGGTACGAATATTCTCGTGGGTCTTTTCGTGCATCAGTTTTGCCTTTTCCCCCACAGCAATCATCTTGTCTGTCCGACGGTCAAGGGCCACCACCGAAGGCTCATCTACTACAATCTTACCACCGGTAATTATGATAGTATTGGCCGTACCGAGGTCCATTGCTATTTCTTGTGTAAAAGAGAATAATCCCATAATGAATAAATTTCTAATGCGTCGATATGCCAGTGTGCCCTAACGGGTTGTCCGGCATACAACAAGTTTTTAATTAGTGCTTAAAGTGGCGGATACCCGTTGTCACCATTGCCATGCCATGTTCGTTGCAATAGTCAAATGTCAACTGGTCTTTCACCGAACCTCCCGGCTGAATAACAGCTGTCACACCTTCTTTATCCGCAATTTCCACACAGTCGGGGAAAGGGAAGAAAGCATCCGACGCCATCACTGCACCCTGCAGGTCAAATCCAAATGACTTAGCCTTCTCGATAGCCTGCTTCAATGCATCCACACGCGAAGTCTGTCCTACACCGCTTGCCAGTAATTGTTTACCTTTTGCCAGTACGATGGCATTCGATTTACTGTTTTTCACTATCTTATTAGCAAACAACAGATCTTCGACCTCTTCGGGAGTAGGAATTTTATCAGTTACCGTTTTAAGGTCTGCTGTTGTTTCAATATTCAAGTCTCTATCCTGAACCAGTACACCATTGAGCAAAGAGCGGAATTGCTTTCTCGGCAATTTGGCTTCTTTACGAACCAAAATAATACGGTTCTTTTTCTGCCCAAGAATTTCAAGTGCATCTACATCATAATCAGGAGCAATCACTACTTCAAAGAAGATTTTATTAATCTCTTCCGCAGTCTCTTTATCAATAACGGCATTCGTGATCAATACGCCGCCAAACGCAGAAACCGGATCACCGGCCAAAGCATCTTTCCATGCCTCAAGCACAGTCGGGCGGGAAGCCAGTCCGCAGGCATTGTTATGCTTCAGAATAGCAAATGTAACGTCATCAAATTCATCAATCAAGTCTACAGCAGCATTAATGTCGAGCAGATTGTTGTAAGAAATTTCTTTTCCATGAATCTGGTCGAACATCTCGTCCAGGTTTCCATAAAAATATCCTTTCTGATGCGGATTTTCACCATAACGCAACGCCTTCTGGCTGTTTGCAGAACAACGGAAAGCAGATCCCTCCTCGGCATCAAAGTAATTGAAAATAGCCGAATCATAATGTGATGAAACTGCAAATGCCTCTTTTGCCATCCAGCGGCGTTCTTCAAGGGAAGAAGTAGCTCCATGCTCCATCAACATATCGAGCAATGGTTTATACTGGGCCTGAGAAGCAACAATAATCACATCGTTGTAATTTTTAGCAGCGGCACGAATCAAAGAGATTCCGCCTATATCAATTTTCTCGATAATAGCAGCTTCATCGGCACCTGAAGCAACCGTAGCCTCAAATGGATAAAGATCTACAATGACAAGATCTATTTCAGGAATTTCATATTTTTCAATCTGCTGGATGTCTTGTTCCAGTCCGCGACGGCAAAGAATACCTCCGAAAATCTTCGGATGCAGCGTCTTCACTCTGCCACCCAAAATCGAAGGGTACGAAGTCAAATCTTCGACAGCCTTACAGGGATAGCCCAGTGATTCGATAAACTGACGAGTTCCTCCCGTTGATAAGAACTCCACTCCTTCTTCGTGCAGTTTGGTAATGATTTCATCCAAACCTTCTTTGTGATAAACCGATACCAGTGCGGTTTTTATTCTTTTAGACTCAGACATTGATTTGCTTATTAAGTATTTGGTGCGCAAAGTTACAAAATATTGTTTATCACACGTTATAAATAAGGTGTGAATTAATAATAAAAAAGCGCTGACTCACAATTAAATGAGTCAGCGCCTTTCTTATTATCAGTTTATTTGCAACAATCTATTACCAAATAGATACCCGTTTATCCACTGGCAAGTACATCGGATCTTTTTCAGTAATATTGAAAGCCTCGTACCATGCACCAATCTGAGGTAGTGCGCCATCTACACGCCATTTGCCTAATGAGTGCGGATCAATCTTCGTAAGTTTCAGGATTTCTTCTGGACGGATATTACCAGCCCACACATTTGCGTAAGACAGGAAGAAACGTTGTTCGGGTGTAAATCCATTTTCATTTTTCAAAGGTGCAGCCGCCGTTGCTTTTTTGAATGCCTGGTAAGACACTTGAAGTCCACCGTGATCGGCAATATTTTCACCCAAAGTAAACTCTCCGTTGGCATGAACCCCGGGAGCTACTTCAATGCTGTCGAAGAAGTTAACCATCACTGCTGCACGTGCTTCAAAGTTCTTGGCATCCTCTGCCGTCCACCAGTCTTTCAAGTTACCATCCTTATCATACTGACGGCCCTGATCATCAAATCCATGAGTCATCTCATGTCCGATAACTACACCAATCGCTCCATAATTGAAAGCATCGTCCGCATTCATATCAAAGAAAGGATATTGAAGTATTCCGGCCGGGAAACATATTTCATTCGTCGTCGGATTGTAATATGCATTTACTGTCTGCGGAGTCATGTGCCACTCCTCTTTATCTACCGGCTTACCATATTTGGCAATCATTTCATTGTAGCCCCACTGACTGGCGCGCTCAATATTAGCCCAATACGAATCATCCTTTATCTCAAGTGAAGAGTAGTCTTTCCATTTATCCGGATATCCGATCTTTACATGGAAAGTTGCCAGTTTTTCCATGGCCTTTTCTTTAGTCTCTTCTCCCATCCAGCTCAGTTCCCTGATACGTTCGCCCAGAGATTCTTGCAGATTCTTGACCAGAGCCACCATTCTTTCTTTGGCCGCAGCAGGGAAGTACTTCTCCACATACATCTGTCCGACAGCTTCGCCCAATGAACTGTCAACTGTGCTGACAGCACGCTTCCAACGAGGTTGCATTTCTTTCTTACCCGACATGGTACGACCATAGAAGTCAAAATTCTGAGCCACGAAGTCATCACTCAGGTAATTGGCGGCCGAATTGATCAGATTCCACTGCAAGTACAGAATCTGGTCCTCAAGCGGTACTGTATCGATAATGGCATTCACTTCTTTCATTGCATCAGGCTGCCCGATATTAATCTCTTTCAAGTTATTCAGTCCGGCAGTCGAGAAAAATACATCCCATGCGAAAGAGGGATATTCTTTTTGCAATGTTTCCAAAGTCTTCTTGTTATAGTTGGCATGCGGATCGCGTAATTCTACTTGTGAACGTGCCGACCGGGCCAGGCGGGTTTCAATGTTCATTACAGCTTTCACTGCTTTTCCGGCAGTAGCCTCATCATATCCTGCCAATCGGAACATCTTACCTACATGCTGCTGATATTTATCACGGATCTCTTTTGTCTGTGCATCATTCTCCAGATAATAATCCCGTTCGCCCATACCCAGGCCTCCCTGCATGGTGTGTACCATGTTTTCATTGCTATTCATGTCATCAGCGCTGACATAAAAAATAAAATAGGGATACATGCCATTCTTTTGCATTTCCACGATCAACGGATAAATCTCAGTTTTACTTTTGATAGCACCTATTTTATCCAGTTCGGGTTTAATGGGAGCAACGCCTTCCTTATTCAGCTTTACGCTGTCCATAGCAATATTATAAAGTTCACCTACTTTCTGTGCAATGCTGCCCGCTTCGTGTTTGCCCGCTGCCAAACCTTCAATCAGCCCGCGCAATTGCCGGCGATTGTTCTCGGCAAGCATATCAAACGAACCGAAACGCGAATATTCGTCTGTCAGAGGATGGTTTTTCATCCATCCGCCACAAGCGTACTGATAGAAACTGGTGCCCGGCAGGGCAGTTGTGTCAAGGTTGGCAAGGTCAATGCCGGACGTAAGTACGGCCTCTTTCTTACTGTTGCATCCTGTTGCCATACAACAGATTGCAAGGATTGGTAAATACTTAATTACTTTCATACACTTAAAAAACTATTATTTTTCATTCATCTCCTCCAGCTCCATTGAAACACGTTCCCACTCTTCCACCGTGTGGTCAAGTTGTTGTTTCAACTTCTGGTGTTGTTCGTAAAGTGACATATCCGAAGCACCATCGGGGGTAGCCATCTTCTCTTCAAGGATAGCTATAGCCGATTCTGTTTGTTCGATGGCAGCTTCACAGTCTGCCACCTGGCGCTCCAGTTTCTTTATCTTCTTATTAAATTCTTTCTGTGCTTCGTAGGACAGTTTATTTTCGGATACCCCCTCTTCAGCTCCTTCCTCTTTCTTACCGCCTGTAGGTGAGACAGACAAAGGATTGTTTTTCTGAAGTTCGTTCAGGTTCTCTATTTTTTTCTTTTGAAGGAAATCATAGATACCTCCCAAGTGCTCTTTCACTACACCACCACCGAACTCATATACTTTAGTCGCAAGTCCGTCCAGGAAATCACGGTCATGACTGACAATAATTACTGTACCGTCAAATTCGCGTATGGCCTCTTTCAATACATCCTTCGAACGCATATCCAAATGATTGGTAGGCTCATCGAGTATCAGGAAGTTCACAGGTTCCAACAATAATTTTATCATTGCCAGCCGGGTGCGCTCACCTCCCGAAAGCACTTTTACCTTCTTATCCGAGGCTTCACCACCAAACATGAAGGCTCCCAGTATATCGCGTATTTTGAGACGGATATCTCCCACTGCCACCCGGTCGATCGTATCGAAAACAGTCAGGTTCTCGTCAAGCATCTGTGCCTGATTCTGTGCAAAATAACCTATCTGTACATTATGTCCCAAGGTAAGCTTGCCTTCATAATCAATCTCGCTCATGATACATTTCACAAGGGTAGACTTACCTTCGCCGTTCTTTCCCACAAAAGCAACCTTCTCACCACGATTGATGGTCAGATTGACATCATGGAAGACAACATGCGATCCGTAAGTTTTCTTCACATCTTCGCAGATCACAGGATAGTTGCCACTACGGCTGGAGCAGACAAACTTAAGCCTCAACGCTGAGTTATCCACTTCGTCCACTTCGATCCGCTCTATCTTTTCCAGCTGCTTCATACGACTCTGAACCTGTACGGCCTTAGTTGCTTTATATCGGAAACGCTCAATGAAAGCCTCTGTATCTTCAATCTGCTTCTGCTGATTCTCGTAAGCGCGCAGCTGCTGTTCACGACGCTCCTGACGCAGAACAATAAACTCATCGTACTTCACCTTGTAATCATATATCTGTCCACAGGTTATTTCGATGGTACGGGTAGTTACATTATTCAGGAAAGCCCGGTCGTGGCTGACCAGTACTACCGCATTGGCACGGGTAGATAAAAAATTCTCCAGCCATTGGATACTCTCAATATCCAAATGATTGGTAGGTTCATCGAGCAACAGTACATCCGGTTTGCGGAGCAAAAGTTTTGCCAACTCGATCCGCATACGCCATCCACCGGAAAATTCACTGGTAGGACGATTAAAGTCATCCCGACTGAAGCCCAATCCTAAGAGGGTACGTTCTATCTCTGCATGAAAGTTAGTCCCTCCCATCATTAGAAAACGGTCGTTCTCGTGCGTAAAACGGTCAATAAGTTTATGATACTCTTCCGAATCATAGTCAGTGCGGTCGGCTAACTCCTGATTCATCCTCTCCAAATCGGCTTGAAGCTCGAAAATATGTTCAAATGCCAGTTCTGCCTCTTCCATCACAGTGTGGTTATCGGCGAGAATCATCACCTGCGGCAGATAGCCGATCGTTACATCACGCGGAATAGCTATAACACCCCGTGTCGGACTTTGCAGTCCGGCCAGGATCTTTAACATCGTTGATTTTCCTGCACCGTTTTTACCCACCAGGGCTATGCGGTCTTTCTTATTGATGACATAACTAACGTCCTCAAACAATGGTGTGGCGTTAAATTCTACTGTTAATCCTTCTACTGAAATCACTTCTTTCTATAAATAAGGGAATTGAGGCAACAAAGATACTCAATTATGCAGACTGCGAAAAAGAATCTATATAAATATGCATCTTCGGAAACAGCAATAAATATCCGGAATGACAGTTCAATCGATTCTTCCGGACATTACCCAAAGAAATAATGCTACCGCACCACTATTCTTTTTTTAAAGAACGTATCAAACTGACCAACTGACCATTTGAAGCGATACCCTGAACAACAAAAGTTAACCGGCTTTGTCCCGGATCACTGAATTCCAACTGGGAGCCGGTTTTATTTAACGGAAGAGCAGGAAGCCAATATATCGTTTTGCAATTATTTTCACTGTTATTTGCCGACTTCTGCACGATAGGGTAGAAAGGCGAATAAAATTCACGTTTCAGCTGATACCCCATGGGACGAATCATCCTAAAATTAGATGCTTTCTTACCAATAGTGCCTAAACCCGATTTTGTACTAATCAGAATAGCGCCATTCGATGCCTTAGATCCAATATATGCCATTTGGGCAGCATCTTTTACCAACTCGACGGATTCGACAATGGATACAGGAATAGCAACAAGTTCGGAATAAGAAGTTTCCAGTCCATCTACCATCAATAGAGCCGGAGGAGGAGTAGAATTCATCCCCATGCATAACCGTGTTATATAAAAGAAATCTCCTGCCTGTGAATCGACTGCCCGCCCCACTCCGGGAGTATTAATCAATAAATCTTTGATAGATGAATAAGGTGAAAGGGTCATTTCGTCCACATGATAAGTTTTATTCCAATCGGAGTGAGCCATTAAAGACTCGATTGCATACCGTTTCTTTTTCTCAATCTTCTGGGTGGAAACAACAACTTCGTCTAAATATTGCTCCATAGAAAAAGGATCGGTAGAAGACCGCTGAAACATATCCACGCTTGCCGGAGAAGGATCATCACCGGATTGCTCGGCAACAATCGGCTCGTCCATCTCCGCACGAAACCAATCCGCATAAATGGGAAGAGAAGAATGCACAGGCGGAATGGAATCCCGGTCGACTAACAGCGCCACACCCGTACCCCCTTTTTCCTTACGCGCCTGAAGAATGAAATGCGTACCTTGAGGAAAAGAAAGACTGTCGAAACGGAAACAGCCCGAAGCGTCACTCCTCGTCTGAAGCATAACCGTTTTATCGAAAGAGAATAAAGTGACAACCGCATCAGGGATGCACTTCTTCTCGGAATATTCGGAAACCACCTTGCCACTAATGCACTGACTACTCTCTACCAAAAAGGTACTGCGGGACGGAACAAGGCTGTATTTCACCCAACCCTGAGTCAGCATCAACAAGTCCAACAGATACGAGGTACGGGAGTCATCACTGGAAAAATAGAAAGAGGGATCCTCAACATATCCCTGAAGATCGGAACTCAGAAGAAAAGAGGAAAGAATATTGACCGTGGTATCTTGAAGAGCATAACGGTCGTCGGTAACTGAAACAGAGAGTGTACCGCTCAACGGCTCACCGGAAGTATCACGAAGCCCCATAGTAATATCCCAAAATGAACGTCCTTTATCCTCTTTCAGGCAAGCGGAGAAATCAACATCAGCACGCACGGAAGGGTTCCAATTGAAAGCGGTACGGCCGCTTAAGGGGACGCCCGAACTATCCAACAAAACAAAACGGAGTACACCCGGAGGCAGCGGAGAGCGAGGTACACGCAAAGGGGTGGAACCGGAAAAAGCCGCATGTAAAAGAACACTATCCCGATATTCGACACGAAGGGAATAACCCGAAGACACGACAGTACCTGAATTCAGACGCACCCAAAAGTCATCCTTACGAATATCGACACGGAGGGCTACCGCAGAAGCCGGTTCAACCTTCGGAAGGGCGAAACGTAACTCTTTACCCTCACGATTACGACATACCGCTGTATAACTATCATCGGGAATCGGTTCAAGATTGAAAAAGCCCATACCCCGATGAACCGAACTCAGTGTGGTGACGGTATCTCCACGCTGATTGAGCACAAAGCCTTGAACATCTGTCCCCAAACCGTCAGAACTCAAAGCCTTGAAAGCGACACGACTGACACAACCTGAGGGAAGATGTCCGCCTTCGGGAAAGAAAGAGACGTGATAGGAAGCCGCCATACGAGTCACACTCTCCTTGCGGTAATCCTGAAAGGGACGACCGCCGACAATAATCTGACGATAGAAATAACGGGGATCGGGCAAAGAGGAAAGATGACGGGTATAGAAACGAAGCGTATAATTGCCAGAACGAAGCGTATCACCCAAAGAGATGTAACCGGAAAAGACACCGTGATCATCCTTCACCATCTCACGGGAGATGACCTGACTGTCAGCCAACAGTTCTGCATAAACGTAACGGCTGTAAGCCGTTGCCTCGAGGCGGGTATCCATCAGGTAAGCACGGAACCGCACCGTGTCGCCGCGCTCATAATTAGCACGGTCCGTATGGACATAAAGTTTCTCATGAGGCCAGATAGAATCGGACTGGGCAGACAGCCGAATAAAAGAGAAAAAAAGGGCAATCAGAATAAGGAGTTCTTTCATACATAATCAGGATTAAGTATCAAGGAATATTTCAAATATAAACACATATTTTGAAATAAGCAACGAAAAGAGTGCAAATATGTGGCACATCCTGAATATTCATCCTTTTTCATTCGTTCCGGAGCTTCATACACTTTATTTCCTTATAAAGAATTGACACCCATTTGCAAACATAGACATCAAAAAGACACAGAATTGCAGGTTTCACTTACAAGTCCTTTTCATTTCCGGATCAAAGCAGAAGAAACAGAGCCCAGTAAAAAGCTTTTTCTACAGGAAATCCGGGCTTTTGGCACAGAAGAGGTGTGACCCGGCTTGATATTAAAAAGGGACATCTTCACAAAGACGTCCCTTTCAAAATCTATATTATAGAAATGAGCAAATTAACTTTAGAACAGTTTGTTAGGATATTCACCTGCATCTACCAATGCCTGGATCTTATCTACTACGCCTTGACGATCGGCTGCATAAGTCACGCCGAACCATTTGCTTGTAGTATCCAGAACTTTCACACGAGCAGTGCCTTCGTTCACCAACTTGTTTACCATCAACGGAATGAAATATTCTGATTTCAGGTTTCCTTCGTTTTCTTTCAGGAATTCTTTGAAGTACTCTTCCGAATAAGCAAAATAGTCGGGAGTGAATCCCCACATATTCATTGAAACCGGAGTGTTATCACCGATTGTCTGCATTTCACCGTTTTCGTCCTTAAATGATACTTTACCGTCGATACGTTCGATGGCAGTACGCTCTACCACAGTAGTCAGATAACCTTCCGGATTTGTCTCGCAAACGCCACGGGCTACAGATCCGCTTTCTGAAAGCGTATTTCCTACACGGTAACCTACCATGCAGTAGTCGTTCTTTTTACCGTCCATCTTAGACAGTTCGGCACCCAATACAGCAAAGCTGTCACGTCCGTAGAAGTCATCGGCATTGATAACGGCAAATGGTTCCTTGATAACATCTTTACCCATCAGGACAGCATGGTTAGTACCCCAGGGTTTTACACGGTCGGCAGGACAAGTGAAGCCTTCGGGCAGGTTATCCAATGCCTGGAACACAAGTTCCACCGGAATATGATTTTCGTATTTGCTCAGAATCTTATCACGGAAATCCTGCTCAAAATCTTTACGGATAACGAATACAACTTTACCAAATCCACCACGAATAGCATCGTAGATAGAGTAATCCATGATAGTTTCGCCGTTAGGACCCAGTCCGTCCAATTGTTTCAATCCTCCGTAACGACTGCCCATGCCGGCAGCAAGCACAAATAATGTTGGTTTCATAACTGTGAATATTAAAAGGTTAGTGATGTGTCTCATCAGATATCGTTGCAAAAGTACAAAATAGAATGAAGAATGAAGAACGAAGTATGAAGAATTTTCTTACTCCGTTCATCGCCATCGACTATTTTAGAACGGATAACCTACAGCAAAGTGTACCCCCAGCCCTTTCCAGAAAGAACCGGTCACATTGTAATATCCCTTCTTTCCCGTATCGTATGGGTCATGCAAAGGTACGCCACAATCCAGACGCAAAATAAGGAAATCGAGATCATAGCGCAAACCGGTACCCGTTCCCAAAGCAATCTGTTTACCGAAAGTCTTCCAGCGCAATTGCTTCTCCGGCGCCTCATCATCTTTACGCAACATCCAGACGTTACCTGCATCCAAAAAGACAGCACCATGCAAGTCACCATAAATGCGGAAACGATATTCTACATTAGCCTCCATACGGATGTCCCCGGTCTGGTCCAGATAAAGCCCCTTGGATGTTTTCGTGGGACGAAATCCACCCGGACCAATGCTCCGTGCAGTAAAAGCACGTACACTATTGGCACCTCCGATATAGAACTGCTCGCTGTAAGGGGCCGTATTAGTATTGCCATAAGCCCAGATAATTCCTCCTGCAACACGACTGGCTATGGACTGATTCTTGTCGATCTTCCAAGTATAACGGAAATCACTGTTCACCTTTAAAAATTGAGCAAAAGGAACACCAAACAACTTTTTGTCTTTCTGGCTAAACTTCCGTCCGAAAATACGGTAAATGCCGGAAGTGATATTTCCGGCAGAAGTAAACGTAGTCTGCCACCAAATAGGATTACGCACCCCGCGCAAAGCTGCGTTATCAAACGTATAAGTATATTCCATGGCCGGAATAAACTGATTCTGTAAACTGCGGTACAATGCCTTATTTTGTTCGGCTATCTCTTCAAAAGCTTTTGTTGTATGTTGCAGCACATTGAAAGTCACCCGGAGGGGTGTCAGGCTGTGACGGCTGGTACGAGTCGGCTGAAAATCATAAGTGGCATTCCCCCCGAACGCCAATAGTTTATAATATTTGGCACGGTTCAGCTGGTCGATATACAAATGGAAAGTAGTTGTTGCCGGGAAGTCATATTCACGTCCTCCGAAAGAAGGAAATACCACCCGGGGGAAAGTCAAAGCCGTAGACACTCCCATCTCCCAGCTATTCATCAATGAACTTCCTTTATTCTGCCCGGTCTGCCATTCATAAGAACCTTTCAATTTTACATTCCACGTTTCTCCCCCACCGAATACATTGTAACGAGTCAGCCCGAAAGATGCCCCCGGGCCGGTCTGGTTGTTACTCTTGGTCGTCAGGTTAAATTCCAGTTCGGCATCATACGGTTTATCAAATGTAGCCTGTAAACGTACGTTCAGTGTGTCACATGTTGCCGTAGAGTCCTGAGGTATATATTGCAGATCAAGATAACGGAAAATACTCAATTGTGAAAGACGTTCCTGAATACGTGTCTGCCGGTATTGGCTATACAAGCGGCTATGGGCGGAGTTACGTAAAGAATCATTGCGGACATATGCCTGATAATTCAGCCAACGGTAAAGCATATTCGGACGCACCTGCATTTTCTTATAATAATGAATGTCAAGTCCACGGTATTCAAGTGTGCTGTTAGGCACTTCTCCACCCTTTCCATACAGATAAACTGATGTCTTCCCTACATAGTATGGGCGTTGGGCTGCTTCCGGAAGCCCGGGTACAGGTATCAGCCGGAGACTGACATGTCCGGGATTCAACAGAGTATCCGCCTGATATTTCATGTAATCCGGACGAAAATAGAAATATCCCCGGTTACGCAGCAAAGCGCTGATACGGCTACGTTCTTCATCAAGATCACTGACATTGAACTGTTCGCCCGGTGTCAACAGCGAACCTCGTCGCCCTCTCTCCATGATTCTCAACGTACGCGGATTGAAACGAGTGTAATAAACCGTATCAATATAATAAGGGTCTTTCATGTCAACCGTATAACGTATGCTTGCTTTCAGGCTGTCTTTCTTGTCCGGCAGAGTCTGATAACGGACCGTACCATTAAAGTATCCATAATCGTGCAGCAAATTAGTACCCACCTTGGCACGTATCTCCGGATTAACAGTAGAAATGAATACGGGAGGATTGGCGGCAAATCGATTAAAGAGCCAGCGCCCGAATCCTTTTTTATAATGAACCAGACTGTTGTAAGCCCACATTTTAAAAGGGATAGGAATGAATCCCAACACCTTTGTACTGGGAGCCTTTTCGAGCGCAGCATCCAGTTCTGTCAGGGCATCGTCCGTCAAAGGTGCCTGCGGACGGTTTTCAATAATAGTTTTCGATCCGGTATAAAGCACTTCTCCTTCGGGCAAATGTTTGGTCGTAGAACAAGCTCCCAAAAGCAGCATTACCAAACCGGCTTGTATGGTGCCAAGAAATATATGAAATATCTTTTTACGTATCATCCTATTTTAATCTCTTTTATTAATCAATTACTGATGTGCTTCACCGGTTGATGAAGCCTTCTGTGTATCAGGAGACGTCTTCTTCTTTTTACGGAAAATAAACAACTCACTTAATCTGTCGATACGCTTACGCAGTACCAGACCGATACCGGTCTCCGTAATTTCTCCTTCAAGCACACTTTCATAATTCTTATTATGGAAAAGACGGATGTAACGGGTTCCGGATGTATCGAGACGATATTCCAAAGAAATATTATCGATAAACGATTCAACATCATTTGTAGCTTGTGCACCGGTAGATACCTTGCCGCCAAGCACTATCTGGAAACGATCGTTGAAGAAACGCTGTGAATAACGGAAACTATAGTCGGTACGCTTTCCGCCTGCATCGGCAGCATCATGGTCTTCTACCCCCATCGAGAAACTGGCATTCTTCAAATTACCCGCCAATGCGTTGATCTGACTGGAAAGTATACTGTTTAGTGCCGATCCCATATTCAGTCCGCCACCTCCGGAACTTCCGGAATTTGCAAGATAGAGTCCGGTAGCCAGCATGGCAATGGCTTGCTTCCCACGTTCGTCAGCACTCATAGAAGCCAACTGATTCTGCACTTCTGCATCATCGGGTGCATCAATTTCAAAAGCCAGCGAAAGGTTATCCAAACGATTCTTCACGACAATCGACACGTCAAAGTTAACCATACGCGACTGTCCGCTTTCGCTGCCTACCGAAGCACGAAGGCGCTCGGTGGCTTTCAGGTTTAGCATCGGGTCCATCGGGTTTCCCGTCCATTCTACATAGCTGCCATTGTTTATATTGAATTCTTTCAACGGAATCACAGGAAGGGCATATTTCATCATTCCCCCCGTAAGGGTATATCGTCCTGAAAGAGATAAGTCTCCTTGTGGAGTATATTGCATGCTCAGATTACCTCCTCCCTGCAATTCGACCCGGCTGCTGCGGTCAGCACTCAAATCCGCTTTCAACCGGACTCCGGGATCAATCTGCACAGTCATAATCATATCGAGTCCGCCAAGTGACACGACAGGAGCTTCTTCTTTCTGTACGGTGGTCGTATCACTGAAAGAAGTAAAAGTAACCAGGTCCCCCAACCGGTCTTGCACAGTGAGCGGCGAATCCATCAAGACATAGGTGACATCCGTATTGCCCAGCAGGTTCATATTGCCACGCATCACCAACGCATCCACCGGACCACGCAAAGTTGCATTAAAGTCCACAAACACTTTTCCATATACCAGACTCTCTTTAGTACGGGGAGCGTTGAGCAGCATGTAGTTTTCCGCCAACATCGACAGATTCACTTTAGGACTGCTCAAATCGCGAAAATCGACTGTACCATCAATCGTGAAAGGATTCTTACTGGTGGTAAAAATAGCAAATTTGTCGAACATCAAACGACTGTTCTTAATCTGTACGGGACGGTTGTCGAACGTAAACCTTGCTCCCGCCTGACGGGCGAAGACCGACACGCTGTCCAGAATCAGGTCACCATTGACCAATGGCTGATCCGTATCTCCGGTTATGTGCAGTCCACCATCCATATCACCCGAAAGGTTAACAACCTGATCCGGTACAAAAGCATTGGCTATCTTTAGCGGGAAATGCTCCATTGTGGCATTTACCTCGATACTGTCCTTACCGGTTACCGAGGGATGAAGCGAACCGTCGGCCATCAGAATTTCCTCACCCTCATGGGTCAGATAAGTACTGATGTAATGTTTCCCTCTTTCACCCGGAAGCCACGTTACCCCAAGTGCAACGTCTCCGATACGTTGGCGCTCATAAGTCAGTTCATCGATACTGGCCTCGGCAGATACCTGCAAAGAAGTAGCTGTCTGCACATAATTGGCCTCAGCCGAGAAGAGACCGGACAAATCAGGAAGGTAAGGAAGTACCTTACTGATCTCAGCCAACCGGATGCGTTGCAACTCCACGTCAATATTCTGCAATGACACGGTGTCACTCTGGTTTGATTTCATTCGGAATCCCATATCTTCATCATCTACCATATCGACATTGGCATACAGACGCATGTTTTTATGAAGATATATCCAGTTGTGCCGGTCTACGAAGTGGAACTTCCGAAAAGCGATAATGGGGTTCTCCGGTATCAGCGTGAAAGCAAGTCCCTCCCCTTTTCCACTTCCCTCAACCAATGGACGGACATTCACACCGAAAAGTACACCGGTTTCTCCTTTATCATTTTCATAGCGCAACGTGAGTTCGGCATCATCGTTGCGTATTTCTCCGGCAATACTCGATTTAAATACAATCTGCGGATTCTTGGGCCCGTTGATGACTCCTCCATGCAAACTCATGCGAGTCGTATCTTGCTTGACAGTAAAGTAAATCGTATCCAATTGCAGGGTATCCATCTTCAATGCGTGAATAGCAGCTTTTCCGTTGATACCCCAATCGGGAGCGGTGCCAAACTTCACACCCATATCATGAAAAGCAATATCTTTTGTTGCCAGATAATATGCCAGAGGATTTTCTTTACCGGCAGACATCGAAAAAATGGCAGTAGGCAACGCCTTACGCAATTCTCCATGATCAAGCTCTTTTTTATCAATCTGCTCAATCAGCACATCGGCAAAGTGAGTAGATTGTTCAATCAACTTGTCCAGACTGGAACGTGCCGAAAGGTTAAGTTTCATATCACCAGCCGTAAGATGGGTGAAAATACGGTCACGACGGGCCTCTGCTGTAAAATTAAAAGCTAAAGGATGCTTCAAGGGTTTGGGAGCAATACCCAGTTCGTACAAGTCGAGTTGGGTAACATCCAAATCAGCCTTTCCGTCCATGTAGGGTTTGGTAAGATGATATTCGGCATTGGCGTTCATCTTCAACAACCGGTTGTCACTAACCACATGGGCTGTGGCAAGTGCATTCTTAACATCACCGGTCACTTCAATTCCCGAAATACGGTAACGTCCGTAATGGAGTGACTCCAACGAAGCTTTCAGTGAAGCAACCGTACGATAAGAAGTAAAGTCCATTCCCCTGCCTACTGCTGCTACCGATGTAGTCAGTTCATAAATCGAATCTTTAGGCAGGAAATGATGGAGTTGCAAGGCTTCCACCTTCAGATCGGCCCGATAAGCCTCGGTACTTCCATTGTAAGCCGCATCTACATTCAGTGATCCCTCACCCTCTTTCAGCAAGAGTTGCGCCATATATTGCGGACCTTTCATCCGGGCTTTTGCGACAAGCGACATCTGATTAGGGATGACAAGAGAACTGTCCGCCCTTGTTCCACCCAGAGTTGTCAGGAAATTAAGATTCTGGGTCTGCATTCTCAGGTCGATAACAGCCGACCGCTCCACGCTATCAGTCAGGTTCAGCAACTCCCCACCTCCCGAAAGTGAGAAAGCTCCGGGTAGCTCAGCGCTGAAACGAGTGATCTGCATCTCTTTCAGATTGCCCTCCGTACCGGCACGTATCACCAAAGGGCGGAAAGGATAGGCCTCCTCGAAGCTATCAGGCAACCCACCGGCAAGAAGCAGAACATCCTGCTTCCCGATCATCGCATTAAAGCGTGCGGTCAGCCGTCCGGTCGTAGGAATATTCACCAACTCCCAATAGGTCTGTGCCGTAAAATTTATTTCAGAATGGGGTGTCAACAGTTTCAAGTCCGGCACCCGGATGACAGTATCATTGGCAAACACACGCCCGGTAAGTGAAGTGACACTTAACCCGGACCGGTCGTTCATCGAAAACTCACGGATGACAGCATTCATATTACGCCCGCGATAATACATCGAATCGAGCCCGATACGTATATCACGCAAAGCAATATGTGACGGATCAAAGCCTTCGGCTGGTTCCATCGAACCCACATCATAATTCACAGAAGTACCCGACAACAAAAAGCTGCGAAGCCCGTAACGCAGATTCTTCAAATCGGCTTCGGCCTCATTGATTTGTGCGTCTCCCACATGGGCTGCCAAACGCATACTGTCTGCCGGTAACTGCATGCTGAAGGAAACATTCTTTAATTTCAAATGGCGTAAATCAACTTTCCAACGAACCTCACTCTGAGCAGTATCTTTCGGTGTAGCAGTAGTATCATTCAGAAGTAACTGAACATGGGTATCGGATAATTCGGCCCGATTAATAACAGCTACTTCATTGGGTAAATCCACCCCATGGCTTTCGAGTTTAAAGCTGCCTAAGACACCTTTCAGACGCATACCATCTATCAGGTCAGCAGAGTTAACAGTCACCTGACGAAGAGTGATATCATCCACTTCTACTTTTCCACGAAAAAGCGGAAGTGCCTGCACATGCACATTGAAACTTTCAAGTGATAATAATGTATCGGGAGTCTGAATGACCTCAACCCCTCTTACCAGCAAATTTAAAGGAAACCGCAAATCGATACGCCGGACATTAATCTGCATACCGGTCGCTTTGGAAGCATAAGCAGCAGCCTCCTTTCTCAGAAAATTCTGTACGGGAGGAATATAGAGTAATACCATCAGTATCACAAAGAGTATGACAGGAGTAAGCAAAATCCAGCTTACCCATTTGATCCATTTTCGTTTCATGAAGCTTGTGTCTCAATGTAAAAAGTGATACAAAGAAAACAAAATTATCCGGAAAAAGATTAAAGTGACGATGATTTTATATATGAGTAGACTCACAACAATCACCGGGACTGATCCTCTGACGCATACCGGCGCGCTTCTGTCAGCACGATATCTACTTGCTGAAGGGCTTCTTTTGCTTTTCGTACAATTTCGTCCGAAATAGCTTCTCCACGGCGCTGCTCCAACCACGAAAGTAAGGGAAGTACTCCTGAAGCCCCAAGTAAAGTAAACAGAGGCAACAGCTTATGTGCCATCCCTGCTATCCCATCCACATCCATGGTCCGGACAGACTCTTCCATCCGACTCCGGTTTTTCTCCGTTTCTTCAATAAAAGTTTGAATAATAGCTGAAGCTGCTTCCGAGTCATCCTCGGAAAAAGCCGTCAACGCCCGAAAATCAAGAGAGGTCTCCGTCGGTCTGATTGGCGAATTTTCAAGGGCTTCACCCGTTATCATCGCTAACAGTTCCTTCACCGTAAAAGGTTTGTGCAGACATCCCGCAAACCCGTATTCCCGGAAATCCTGTTCGCCCATCTCACTACGTGCAGTAACAGCAATAACCGGGATAGCACGTGCCTGAGGAATATTGGATGCACGCAATAACTTCAGCAAATCGAACCCGTTAATGGCAGGCATCTGAACGTCAGTCAGCAATACGTCAAATGAAGAAGTACGAAGTTGTTCTATCAACTCGTCCGGCTGCTGACAGCAAGTAGCTCGAATATTCTGTTGCTCAAGCATAGCCGCGGTCAGTGCCAATTGAATCCGGTCATCATCAATCAATAAAACATGATTTAGCTTTTGGGAGGATATTTCTTCTCTATCACCAGCCTGGTCTGAAACTGAGGTTGAAACAACTGCCTCCTCCTGCTTCTCCCCGACAACAGGCCCTACCGGATACAGTGGCAAAATGACAATAAAACGGCTTCCTTCCCCCAGCGTACTTTGCACGCTAATCGAGCCTTCAAGTAACGTCACAAGTTTGTGAACGATAGAAAGTCCCAACCCAAATCCTTCCTCCCCCTGTGCTCCGGGTAATCGGGTAAACTCCTGAAAAATCTTCTCACGATCACCGGGCGCCATTCCTTTACCCGTATCCGCAACCTCAATGCGGACACTGGATGAATGGTAGGTGACATTCAATGCGATATTGCCCTTTACTGTAAATTTCACAGCATTCGAAAGCAAATTATTCACAATTTGCCGGATGCGTAAAGGATCGCTGATAAAACGTCCATCCAACTCAGAATCTATACTGTAGTCCAAAGCTAAGTGTTTGGCATCGGTCAGTGGTTTGAAACTTACACGAATCTCTTCGAACAGTTGTGCCGGATTGAATGTAACCCGGTTGACTTCTGCTTTATTCAGATCCAACCGATGGAAATCAAGCAAATCACTTACCAGTTTAAGCAAATGTTGCGAAGAACTTTTCATATTGTCCAGATAGAATCGTTGCCTTTCGTCCGTTGTCAACCCTGAAAGCAAATCCGTATATCCGATAATAGAACCCAGAGGAGCTTTAAAGTCATGAGTAATGGCAAGCATTAACTTTTCGCGGGCCTCAAGTAACGCTTCTGCACGTTTATTGGCCTCTTCCAATTCTCTACGGTAACGATTGCTACGGGTAATATCCCGCCAGATCATAATCAAGAAACAAGCAGACAACAATACAGCAGCAACGGCAATTCCTCCGATAGTTCGAGTGGATCTATTGCGAAGCTCTTGCTGTTCGGACGCATTATCCACAGCACGCCGGGTGACTACCTGTTCATAAGTTGTAATCATACTGTCTATGCGAGTGGTCAGTTCCCTGTTCATCCGACGGAGGCGGGCATTATAATTAGGGCGTACTGCCGGCTTTGCCTTCCGCTTGGTTACCGTACGTATACGCTGATGTAACGAGTCAATCGGGTTATAAGATTCAAGAATAGTGTCCGTGGCAAACTCTACTGCTGTATTGACCAATACAGCAGTATCTTCCTTTGAAGGCACAAAAACCTCACCAAGCCTCCTAAAAAAACCCTTCTTTTTTCGCTTGGTAATAACAGAATCGCGTTTGGTAATGATACGGTGCTGCACACGCTGCTGGGTGATCACCGTATCCTGCTCGGCAATAATGGAATCCAACTCAACCGGAGTAATCATGCTTTCATTCGCTTCATTGATGATCTGAAGCATCCGGATGGTATTTTCATCCTTTTCTTTCAACAGAAGAAGTAAACTGTCCGTCTGTAAACTTTGTACATCATCCGTATCAGACAATTTCTCCATCTCCCTATGTACGAACAACAGAGAGAACAATAACACGACCAGCAACAAAGTATACCCCGCCGCGATCTTTACTTTTGTGAAACGGGAAGGAATAGCCATAACTTATCTTGTTTTATACCTGAAACGTAACCATAACATGATTGCCGCACTACTTAGTCCGAAAGGGAAAGCCATCCAGACTCCGAACAATCCCCACCCCATGACAAAACCAAAGAAATACCCGGCCGGGAGAGAAATAATAAAATAGGCAATGAAAGCAATCAGCATCATAGGCTTTACATCCGAAATGCCACGCAGTGCATTGGCAAAGTTGATTTGCATTCCGTCTCCAAACTGATAAGCCAGAAAAGGCACCATCAGAACGACTACCATCGCTGACACTTCCGTATTGTCAGTAAACCATCCTCCCACCTGATATCGGAAAAAGAAAACAATGGATAACAATACGATTCCCATAGCCAATATGATATGTGCGCCGGCATAAGCCGTACGTCGCACATTAACGATATCGTTTTGACCTTTGAAATTGCTGACCCGTACAGCCACTGCCGCTCCCATCCCATAGAACATCATAAAAGTAAACTGTGAGATAGTGAGCATCACCTGATGGGAAGCCAGAGCAATAGTGCCCAACCATCCTACCATCACCGTACTCAAACTAAATGAAGCAGTCTCCATCCCCATCTGAAAAGCGACAGGCCATCCCAAAGCATTTAACTGCCGAAACAACGCGCGCGACCATCCTAAACGGATAAATCCCAGTTTATAACGCAAAAAACGACGGCTACCAAAAAAGACCAATACAAAAACCAACACCATGACAATGCGCGAAAACAATGTGCTGATCCCGGCTCCCAATAGTCCCAACTCAGGAAATCCCAGTTTACCATTAATCAGTATATAATTTCCTACAATATTCAGCACATTACCACCCAGAAGTATCCACATAGCTGTCTTGGTATCGGTTATTCCGTCAGTAAACTGTTTGAATCCGTTAAATAACAGCACAAAAATTAATGAAGCAAGCAATATCAGATAGTAGGGTTTGATCAGAGAGAGCAATTCTTCCGGCTGCCCTAACCTTTCCACATTCAGATAAAGAATCGCCATAATTCCGGTTAGCAAAATGCCCACCAAAAGATTGGCAAGCAAACTACAACGCAAAGCTTGTCCTGCAGCAGCAAATTTACGCACGCCATAAAAACCGCCAACAATGGGTGTAAGCCCATACGAGAATCCGGTGCTGAAGATGATAGCCAACGTAAACATATTATTGACGAAGGAAGCCGCCCCCAGTTCATTGGTACTGTGATGCCCAATCATCAAGGTATCGGCAAAACCAAGTACAATCACTCCCACCTGCCCGATGACAATAGGAAGGCCAAGAAAAAATAGTGCTTTATAATGATTCTTATATATAAGTCTCATTCCTGCTCTCCCTTGCTACTCTTATAGTAAAGTACCACTCCATTTTCTTCACGGAATGCGGTTTGTGCCACTGCTTTCAGACGGTCGGCAGTTACAGCACGATAACGTTCTACTTCCTTCTCCATATCTTCTGCTTGTCCGTTCAACTCAAACCATGCAAGATTCGTCGCTACATTCAGATAATTGATATTTCCAAATATCTGGGTAGACTCAAATTTATTCTTCACTTTCTCAAGTTCATGTTCCTGTACCAAAGCAGTTTGCAACTCGTTCAACTCTTCACGTACGGCAGCCTCGGCCTCTTCCAATGATACACCGGCAGCCGGTTTACCACTGATATGAAACAAACCGGCATCAATCGTTCCTGATATATAGGCATCAATACTCGAAAACAATTGTTTTTCTTGTACAAGATGCTGATTCAGGCGACTGGAACGTCCGTTACTTAAAATATCCGATAAAATATCAAATGCATAATAATCGGCATTCAAACGGTCACACATGTGATAAGCCATAAAAAGCGAATCAAGCGGTACATTTCGCTCGACTACCTGGCGGCGCTCTCCTGTCTGGACAGGCTCCTTGGGCAACTGTCGTAAAGGAACCTCCCGACGGGGAATGGAGCCGAACCACTTTTCCGTAAGACTTACGGCCTCTTCAAATGATATATTTCCGGTGACAGCAAGCACAGCATTATTGGGCGCATAAAAACGAAAAAAGAAATCTTTGACCTCTTCCAATGTTGCATTGGCTATGTGGGACAATTCTTTACCAATGGTAGGCCACTGATAGGGATGAACCCGATATGCCAAAGGGCGCAACAAATGCCCGACATCACCATATGGCTGATTGAGACAGCGTTGCTTGAACTCTTCCATTACCACTCCACGTTGCACTTCCAGGCTGCGCTCACTAAAATCAAGACTCAGCATCCTATCAGATTCAAGCCAAAATCCAGTTTCTACATTCTGCCGGGGTACAGTGAGATAATAGTTGGTAATATCATTATTGGTCCAGGCATTATTTTCTCCTCCCGCTAATTGAAGCGGTGCATCATAATCGGGTATATTCACCGAGCCCCCAAACATCAGATGCTCAAAAAGGTGAGCAAACCCGGTATGTTCCGGGTTTTCATCCCTGGCTCCCACATTATAAAGAACGTTGAGTGCAACCATCTGCGTGCTGGCATCCTGTGAGTGAACCAGCCTCAAGCCATTGCTCAGAATATGCCTGTTGATCTGCAGCATATTTATTCGATAACAGAAACGTTGATAATCTTCACATCTTCTTCCGGACGGTCACTGCGGTCCGTTTTTACCTGCTGAATTTTATCAACAACATCCATACCTTCTATAACTTCTCCAAAAACTGTATATTCACCATCCAAATGCGGAGTACCTCCGACGGTAGTATAAGCTTTTATCTGCTCAGGAGTAAAATGAAAATCCGGTTGTTTGGCAGCTTCAGCCTCAGCCTGTATAAACAAAGTATCTTGTAAAGCGAAAAGTCCATCCTGATCGTTAGCCTTACGCATTTTATAGATTTCCTTCATATGTTTCTGTGCCAAAGCATTAAAAGCCTCAGTCACTTTATTCTGATTCTTCTGCTGTTCCATATTCAGAAGAGTCGAATCACTGAACACTTTTCCGGTAACAATATAGAACTGACAGCCGGATGACTCCTTATTAGGATTTACCTCATCGCCCTGACGAGCAGCAGACAAGGCACCTTTCTTATGGAAATATTTAGGATATACAAACTCTGCCGGAACTGTATAGCCGACATCACCCGAACCTAACATCTTACCCTTCGGAGCATTTTTCGATTCCGGATCACCGGCTTGCACCATAAAGTCTTTTATTACGCGATGAAACAGCGTCCCATTATATGTTCCGTCTTCAGCCAATTTAATAAAATTATCTCTGTGTTTTGGAGTCTCATTATACAATTTCACTTTGATATCTCCTAAAGAGGTCTCAATTTTCAATACAGTTTCTTTTTCCATGTTTCCATTTTTCTTTTGTCCCGGTTTACAAGCTACTGCACCGCAAACCAGTATAATTAATAATATCCAAAAATTCTTTCTCATAACGCTTTTATTTAATTTAAGTCTGCAAATATACGACTTTACCTCAAAACCTCTTACCTTTGTAGCTCACAAAAAGAGGCAAAAGCTAACATCATGAGATCCATACTGATAGTTGAAGATGATATTACGTTCGGAATGATGCTAAAAACCTGGTTAGGCAAAAAAGGGTTTAATGTATCATCGGTAAGTAACATTGCACGTGCGCAAAAGCACATCGATGCACAACCGACAGATCTGATTCTTTCCGACTTACGACTTCCCGACCACGATGGCATCCATCTATTGAAATGGATGGGTGAGAAAGAACTTCATATCCCATTGATTATCATGACAGGATATGCAGACATCCAATCAGCAGTACAAGCCATGAAATTGGGCGCGCAAGATTATATTGCCAAACCGGTTAATCCTGAAGAGCTACTCAAAAAAATAACTGAAGCCCTTCAAGTTAAAGAATCCCCTCTTCCACAGGTAGCCCCACATGGTAAAAGTCCCAAAACCAAACAGGAATCCCATTCCTATCTGGAGGGAGAAAGCGATGCAGCCAAACAACTTTATAATTATGTCAGCCTGGTAGCTCCCACTAACATGTCAGTCCTGATCAACGGTGCCAGCGGAACCGGTAAGGAATATGTAGCTCACCGTATTCATCAGTTAAGCAAACGTTGCGACAAACCGTTTATCGCTATCGATTGTGGCTCCATCCCCAAGGAATTGGCTGCTTCTGAGTTTTTCGGACACATCAAAGGCTCTTTTACCGGAGCACTCTCTGACAAAACCGGTGCATTTGTAGCAGCAAACGGAGGTACCATTTTTCTTGATGAAATAGGTAACCTCAGCTACGAAATACAAATTCAACTTCTTCGTGCATTACAGGAACGTAAAATACGTCCTGTTGGTTCAAATACAGAAATAACAGTCGATATCCGTCTGGTATCTGCAACCAATGAGAATTTGGAACAAGCTATCGAAAAAGGAACATTCCGTGAAGATCTATATCATCGGATTAATGAATTCACTTTGCGAATGCCTACGCTGAAAGAACGTGGAGAAGATATCCTTCTTTTTGCCAACTTCTTCCTCGACCAAGCTAATAAAGAACTTGACAAGCAACTTATCGGCTTCGATGCCAACGCTTCAAAAGCACTTCTTGAATATCACTGGCCCGGCAACCTGAGACAGATGAAGAATATAATCAAACGTGCCACACTGCTCGCACAAGGTAGTTTTATTGGTCTCACAGAACTGGGAAATGAGATACAGGAGACGCAACCCTCAACTCCCAAAATGGCATTGCGGGATGAAGATACCGAAAAAGAGCATATAATGGAGGCGTTGCGACAGACAGGCAACAATAAAAGTCGCGCCGCGCAATTACTTGACATTGACCGCAAAACATTATATAATAAATTGAAACTATACGGAATCGATCTTTAACGAACAGCAAGGTGTGGAATATTTCCACACCCCATTCCACACTTTCCACAGTGTTCTACACTATCCTTCATCTTTATCTTTCTTTTAGCATACTGCAAATCAACCGGTTACATCAGGCCTTCCTTTCTGGCACAGCATTTGGGAAATACTCTGTACAAGTGTTTAACCAAATGAAAATAAAACTAAGGAGTTAGTTTTATAGTAGTAGCAATGTTTATGTTTGTTTGTGATGGTTTTTAACCTAGACCTTAACATGAAATTAAAAAAACAGACAATCAAAACTTTTAAAAAGCAATAATTATGAAAAAGTTAGTTTTAGTAGTAGCTATGTTTATGTTTGCTTGTGGATCATTCTTTGCCATGGCACAGGATCCGGTGAAAAAAGATCAAAAGAAAGAGGTCAAAGACACTGTGAAAACCGAACCTAAAAAAGAAGTAGCTGATACAACTGCTACAACGGTCGCAGCACCAGGAGCATTTGCACAGTTTGCCGAATAATAGTAAGCACACTACAACAAAAAAGCCATTCCTACTTCGTCTATTCAGGGAATGGCTTTTTTGCTATATATCTATTTCAAACCCATGCCACAAATTACTATCCGGCACAGGAGCATCGAGTTCTATCAATTCTTTGGATACCGGATGAACAAAACGCACATACCTGGCATGCAGACAGATACTACCATCCGGATTGGAACGTGGAGAGCCATACTTCAAATCACCTTTAATAGGGCATCCCATCTTTGCCAGTTGGCAACGGATCTGATGATGACGTCCGGTCTTAAGGTCAACCTCAAGCAGGAAGTAATTATCCGAACGGCCGATAAGCTTATAGCTCAGAATTGCTTTCTTACTATTGGGAACCTCCTTATCATAAGCATAGCTCTTATTCTGTTTTTCGTTACGTACCAGATAATGTATCAGTTCACCTTCAGGTTGCTTCGGGCAATTTTTCACAACAGCCCAATAGGTCTTTCTGACCTCACTGTTCTTGAACATCTCATTCAGCCGGGATAAGGCCTTACTGGTTTTCGCAAAAATAACAAGACCGCTCACGGGGCGGTCCAGCCGATGGGTTACACCGATAAAGACATTTCCGGGCTTCTGATATTTATCTTTCAGATATTGCTTAACTGTTTCTGAAAGAGGAGTATCACCCGTTTTGTCTCCCTGAACGATTTCGGAAGCGGTCTTGTTAACTACTATAATATGATTGTCTTCGTATACGACGGTCATACCGAATATTACATATTCATACCACCATCAACCTGGATCACTTGTCCTGATACATAAGAAGACATATCAGAAGCAAGGAAAGTAGCCACATTGGCCACATCTTCAGGAGTACCGCCACGGCGCAATGGAATTTTCTTAGCCCATTCAGTTTTCACTTCTTCCGAAAGGCCGGCTGTCATATCAGTGATTATAAATCCGGGAGCAATGGCATTGGCACGAATACCACGAGAGCCAAGCTCCTGTGCGATAGATTTAGCCAAACCAATCATACCGGCTTTTGAAGCTGAATAGTTAGACTGTCCCGCATTACCATGAACTCCTACCACTGACGCCATGTTAATAATGCTTCCTGCTTTCTGACGCATCATAATCGGTGTACAAGCATGAACAAAGTTGAAAGCAGATTTCAGGTTTACGTTGATAACCATATCCCACTGCTGTTCACTCATACGCATCATCAATCCGTCACGAGTAATGCCTGCATTGTTAACCAGAATATCAATACGTCCAAAATCTTTATGAATCTCTTCTACCACCTTTGCAGTATCTTCAAAATTGGCAGCATTCGAAGCATATCCTTTAGCTTTTACACCCATTGCCTCGATTTCTCTCGCTGTGTTCTGTGCATTTTCGTCGATAACAAGATCTGTAAATGCGATATTTGCTCCTTCAGAAGCGAACTTCAAAGCAATAGCTTTACCAATACCACGAGCCGCACCGGTCACAATGGCTGTTTTTCCATCTAATAATCCCATACTAAATTTAAATTATTGATTAATTTTTGTTCTATGTAGTGCACCAAACACGATGTTGGCAACATATCTTTTTCGGGTTTCCATATCCAGGTTCGCCCCGATATGTCCTCGAATATATGGCACCTCGATGCCTTTTACGCAGTAATGTACCAACGCAGCGGTCATTTCCACATCGTCTATATGGAACACCCCTTTGTCTTGTCCTTCCTTCAGCACACTTTTGAAAAGTTGCATTTCTTTTGCATCAAACCTTTTGCGGACTTTCTCCACCCGCCAAATATCTCTGAAGAAGTTGGCACGGAGTGTTCCGTTACGATAAACCACCTCTTTTACTGCATCCAGTCGCGTGTAGATCATCTCTATAATTTTTTTATCAGGAGAGATATCTTTATCTGCCACACGCTTCATCATATCCGACAGAATATCCAGTTCAGACTCTACAACAGCCAAATAAATTTCATCCTTACTTTTAAAATAGGTATAGAGCGTACGCCTACCCTTTTTAGAAGCAAGAGCGATATCATTCATTGTAGTATTCTCCACGCCCATCTTGGCGAAAAGCTGACGGGCAACGTCTACTAACTTGGCTTTTGTTTTTGATACGGTCATAGGTTAATTGCACATTGCTGAATTATTTGTGCAAAAGTAATTCTTTTCTTTCGTCCACACAAGAAAATAAATAAATTATTAACAATTGTACCTGAAAGCACTATGAAAAAAAGTAAAACAGGTCATCGCTGATTTCCAGCAACATAGCATAAAAACAACATTTTTATCGAAAAATAAATATCGAAATATTTGGTAGTTCAAATAAAAGCCGTACCTTTGCACTCACAAAACAGAAACATCGCGGAGTGGAGCAGTTGGTAGCTCGTTGGGCTCATAACCCAAAGGTCGTCTGTTCGAGTCAGGCCTCCGCAACTAAATAGAAGAGAAGAAGTTGTGTCAAAACGCTGACACAGCCTCTTTTTATGCGCAAAGCCCAGACTTTCTCAAGCCCGGGCTTTGTTATTACCCAAAGTTTTCGTATCTTTAGGTATAAAGTTTTTCGTTATGGCAAAGTTACATTTTCGTCCTTACATTCCCAACCAAACCGTTCTTTTTCCACAAAGAATTGATGAAAACATAGCTGCGAACGCCCCGGTCCGCATCGTGAATGCTGTTATTGACAATCTCAATCTTGAGAGTTTCAAGAAGCTTTATAAGGAAACAGGCCGTTGTCCTTATCATCCTAAAATGATGCTTAAGGTGATAATCTACGCCTACATGAACAATATCTATTCTTGTCGTAAAATAGAGAAGCACCTCCTTCGTGACATTCATTATATTTGGCTTGCCGGTAATGAGCGTCCGGATTTTATCACGATCAACCGTTTTCGTAACCGTGTAAAGGAGGAAATAAATAATGTATTTACCCAGTTGGTTCTTGTCCTTGCCGATAAAGGTCTCATCAGCCTTGATGTGGAGTATATCGACGGCACCAAGATTGAATCCAAAGCCAACAAATATACTTTTGTCTGGCGCAAGACAGTCGAACGGAACCGTACGAGACTAATGGATAAAATCCGTATTCTCTTGGAGCAGGTGGATGAAGCCATTGCACAGGAGAACTCTATAAAAGACACATCCGTGGAGTTTACTCCCTGCAGGCTCTCTGACATAGTGGATGGACTTAAAGAAGCCCTGGAACGCCAGCCTGCAACAAAGGATAAGGAAGAAAAGAAAGCCCTGCGCAAAAAGAAGAAGCAGGTCAGGGAACTTGAAGGGTATCGTGACAAGCTGATAGAATACGACAATCACCTTGATACCCTTGGAGAACGTAACTCCTATTCCAGGACCGATCCTGGTGCCACATTCATGCGCATGAAAGAAGATGCCATGAAGAACGGGCAGACCAAACCCGGATATAATCTGCAAATAGGTACTGAAAACCAATTCATCACAGACTTCCGTCTGTTTCCCAACCCTACCGATACACTGACCCTCATACCTTTTTTCCACTCTTTCCAGTACCGCTATAACCGTTTACCGAATATCTGTGTGGCAGACTCCGGTTACGGTTCGGAAGAAAATTACCGGTTCATGCAGGAGAATGGGATAGAAGCCTTCATCAAGTACAATTACTTCCATAAAGAACAGCGTCCCCGTTATACTCCCAACCCGTTCCATGCCGAAAGTCTCCATTACAATGCCCAAGAGGATTATTACGTTTGTCCTATGGGACAGCACATGAACCGTATAGGAACCAAACGTGACAAGACAGCGAGCGGATACATCACCGAAAGTGCCCGGTATAAAGCAGAAAGATGCGAAGGTTGCCCTTTGCGTGGCAGTTGTTTTAAAGCCCGGGGGAACCGTATTATAGAAGTCAACCACCGATTAAATCAATACAAACGGCAGGCACGGGAAAGGCTGCTCTCAGAAGAAGGTATCAAGCATAGAGGCAGGAGGTGTATAGAACCAGAGGCTGTGTTTGGACAAATAAAATACAACATGGCATACAGAAGATTCCGGCATGTGGGAGAAGACAAGGTTACAATGGACTTTGCTTTCTTTGCCATAGCCTTTAATATCAAAAAAATGTGTGCTAAACTGATAAAAGAAGGAAAGGGGCTCATTATAGTTGCCAAATATATGTTTATGGGACTATTTATAACCCGATATAATTGGAATATAGCAACTTGTTGCCAAATGCATGAGGAAAAAGCAGCATAGCCAAAAGAAAATATAGCAGAACTGTAAAATATAAAAGGAGGTTGTGCCAACGTTTTGACACAACCTCTTCTTCATTTTATATCAGAACCAAAAGGATCATGGATTCATACCTAAATTCTTAGGGATTGCCGTTTTATCATTAAGTACCAACTTTAAGACAGTCACCAATAGCTACATTATTCTTAGTACCATCCCCGGATCAGAACAATCTCCCTCAGAAGCATTCATGAGTCCTATTTGTCGGATTACATCCCCCGGTATTGTCAAACGATTCCCCTTGATTACAATTTTGGAAGTAATATCCACCGGAGTTTCTCCTGCCAAATCCTGTGCATATACCGTACGATTCTCCTTTTCTATTGAGAAAGGAAATACCATCGTCACCTCTTTGAAATACCCCAGTAAACCGACAGGCACATCCCAACGATCAATAGATACGGTCACTGCAACTTCTTCTGTTACATATTCACGCCCCAAATTACGCCCTATTGTAACAACAGCTACAGCACCATTGGGATAACGGGACGCCAGCACAAATGGACGAACTTCCAGAGGAGCCCCGGAAACTTCCGGCAATCCCATTCCCCGGGCGACCCGTGCCGGTGCTTCAGCTATCACGTCCGTACCAACCTTACGTCCTTTATTCCAGGTTTCGTTCTCCCATAGCGTCCAATGATCAGTAAGCTTCACGCTATCAATAGCATAAGTTGTATTTCCTACAGAGAAAGGTTCTGCTATCCGATGCCATCTGACTCCACGTACTACTTCATCCAAACGTCGCTTTATATCACGCCCGGTCGGTGGAAATACAAAATCCTGTGTCCCATCCGGCAAAGTTCCTGCAAACGAATGACGCATCACACCAATAGCACAACCCAGCCCCACTGCAATATAAGGTTCATCTTCACAGTTGATAATTCCTTTTGCCCCATTAACGGTCTTATAAGGTAATAGATCACAAATACGCTGAATAGTAATCGGCTGCGCCATAATGTTTTCTACATCATACGTCCGAAAGACATCGCTGAATTCAATAAACTCATTTCGCAAAGCATGTTCTATATATAAATGAGGAGCATACCGTTTGCCCATAGAAGTTAATCTTCTCCTCCATTCTCCATTCCTATCCTCTTTCCCCCAATCCACTTTCCAATAATCAAAACCTGCTTCATTAGCTACCTTTATCCTCCGTTTCCAATATTCTTCCTCAGGAATATCGGCATACTTTTCTGCCTTCTGGGCACAAATCCATCCACCAACACCTTTCCAGCCTTTGCCTTTGATTTTTAAGGATAGCTGCCTTAAACGTTCCACGTCATCTCCACCAAAAGACGGGAAGCGATCCGGACTAAGTTCTACAGTTCCTAAATAAGGATTTGGTGAATCATTAACGCCTTTCGGTATATCCCATGAATCGTCCATTACAAAATAAAGATCTTTCCGGATAGCAGGATAACAATCTACCCAATTCTGATAGGGTCCATCTCCAAATAAATAGTCTTCAGTCATGGCGGCTCTGGTTAGTTCAGTACTTTTATAGCTGACCACATAGCCTTGCAAATTCCACGTACAAAAGTAATCCGGAGCTTTAGATGGAGTATCGGGCACAAGGCTTTTTACTGCACATGGCTGACCTGCAACAGAAATACACATGCTACAAAAAAACAATATCAATAAGTTTTTATGTCGTGTCATATAGGATATTTTTTAGATTAACAAAAACAAATATTGCAAATATAATCATTCTTCTCATCTATCGGACAAGATCATTTCATTCGTTTCATTAAATCTCTCCAAAACGGCAAAATACTCCAATGCCTTACCACTCCAAAAACACGCCATTACTATCGCATTTAGCACCATAATAGTCTACTGCATAAATGGTAAGTATGTAACAGAAAGTATAGCTTTCCACTTCTGATAACAAAAAAAGATGCAACAATAAACTAAACAGTTCTTTTGCTACATCCTTTTCTTCCTGATATACAATCTATCCACTCAAACTTCTCAAAGCCCGAGAAGCAATGCCTTTTTTATTCGTCTTGAAGTACTAAACACCCTTTTTCCTTCATCGTCACATGCAGCACGGCATCCTCCTTCTTAGGAGCCCAAATCATCTTCTTGCATTCCCCTTTCTGGAGCTCATTACGATGATAAGTCTCACTACCTGTCAAGTGTTCAGTACCAATTGTACATTGATGGACACCCCAGTTTCTGACGCCATCCAGATCCAAATAAAGATAGGGAATTATCGATTGAAGAGCATTAAATGTCACGCCATCACCATCAACATAGAGAGCGCGAATCTCACAAGAATCTAAACGTACTTCCCCACTTTGGATATACGTAGCCAAAGAGTCTGTTTTTATCCCGTTCATATTCGTACGCAATCCACGAATGGTATTGGTCAGAAAAGCCAGATTAGCATCCGCTTCTATAGTAAGCTGTAATCCTTTAGCCTGCAACCCCGGAATAAGATATTTCTTTTTCTGTTCAGGAAGATCATAATTAGTCAAATCCAGGCAAATCACCAAAGTATCCGCATCCTGACTGATTTTCAGATATTCAGATTCCGGACTAAATAATCTTGTTTTCCCATCAGTAGATGGCACTACATTCACGCAAGCCTGTTCCAGCCACGCATGACGTGTATCACTTGCATAAACTTTTACGGCACGAACACCGGAAAACTCTGTTTGAAGCAACTTATCCGAAAAAGTGAGTATGTATGAGTCTCTATCAGACTTTTGGAAAGAAATATAAACGACACCTGCCATTAGTATCACGAGTACCGAAGCAAGTATGCCAATAAATATATATGTAGTACGTTTCATAAGATTCTATTTTTTTATTTTTGTTTCATCATAAAGTTACGATACATAACCAGCAGCTCTTCATCCGAAACTCCCAGTGTGTAGAGTTGACGAAATACGTGCTCAAGTTCATCCTTCAAGAAGGTCTCCCGGCGAAGTGAAAGAATCAGATCTTTGGCACCGGCAGAAACAAAATAACCGATACCTCGTTTATTGTAAATGATATTCTGCGACTGAAGATAGTCGAACGAGCGCATGGCCGTATTGGCATTTACCTCTACTATAGCTGCATACTCCCTTACGGAAGGAATACGTTCCTCCTCCTGATACTGCCCGAGAAGTATCTCATCACAGATTCGATCTGCTATTTGCAGATAAATGGCTTTACTCTCTTTAAAATTCATAAACGTAAGAGTTTGTTACATTCGATTAATAATCTCAGATTCCTTGAAACGGAAATACGAAAGTGTCCAATTGATCAGTGTAAAAAGTATTGCTATTGCTGAAAGACAATCAAAAGCTGCTTCCTCACTAATATCCGGATTGAAATTTATGTGATCCGACCATATCAATTTAGCAAATCCGCCAACAATTAACACATAGGCAATAAAAACAATCATTCCTGCAGAAAATGTTTTGACAAAAGAATTCTTAGGCCAGACAGTACTCCCTAATACAAAACAAGACTGAAAGAAAAAATAGCCTGCTATCATCAATACAAACGTATAGGTATGCCTGAACACCGTATAATAACCTGTATTATCACCAAACAAATGAGACAGCGGAGTAACCGCAATCGCATCATTCTCCGGATAAGCTAACGAATACACCAATACCTTTGTATAATCCGCCAGCTTATAGGTAATCAGAAAAACGATTAAGAAAACAACCGTAAATACCAGCCAGCGGGAAAAGAATTTTTCAAACGAAGTGGCAGGAGTCATAAGTACAGAGAGCCGCCCTGTTTTCGATTTCATCCTTTCCATCGTAAACGAAGCACTCAGGCAACCAAACACCCAAAGCCCCCATATAAAAATCATCAGATTAAAACTCCAGGTTATATCGCTATCCTGACTGGCCCGATAACTCAAATATCCATTCCATATCATTATCACCGCCATGGCACCATACATCAACGCGACACGGAGCAGATTTGACTTCCAGTTCTCGATCATCTCTTTACGGCAGAGATTCATAAAACGTGTTTGGCTGAAAAAAGTATCTCTTATCATAATTCTGTTTGTTTAGTGTGGAACAATGCAGATATCCTTTCGGGAACTGCCAAGGTAGCGTTAAAAAGTAATTCAAGATTGATCTCCGAATCATCGCCCGATTCATTAGGCAGAAGCAAGAAATTACCTTGAATAGACGGAGCGGAATATAAAGAAGATTGAAGCAATGTCCGGTCGTCACTCTCAGTAAAAAGCAGTTTATCACAAATGCCCATTACAGATTCGTTCAGTAGCACCCGGCTATTGTCCATAATCAGCACATGGTCCAACACCTTATCAATGTCACGCACCTGATGTGTAGAAATCAAGATCGTTTTATCATCTGTCATACCCGAAGCTATAAACTTCCGGAACTGGCTCTTACCCGGAATGTCCAGTCCATTGGTCGGCTCATCCATCAATAGTAAAGACGTATTTGTAGCAAGCGCAAAGCTCATGAACACTTTCTTCTTCTGCCCCATAGAGAGCGCCCCCAGATCAATATTGATATCCATCTCAAAATAGTGCAGATATTTCACCATATCCTCTTTACTGAAACGAGGGTAAAACGGACTGTTTAACTCTACATAGCTAATTAGCGAAACAGGGGGAAGGTCAAACTCTTCAGGAACCAGGAACATATCCTGCAATGTAACCGGCAGGCGACGGCGCACATCAGTACCGTGATAAAGCACACGGCCACTTTTGGGTGTGAGTAGGCCACTCATGAGATAGAGTAGTGTAGATTTACCTGCACCATTTTTGCCGAGCAATCCGTAAACTCTACCCTTCTCAAGTGATAGAGAGAAGTCATGCAATACGGCACGCTTCGATTTACGATAGAAAAAAGAAAGATTTTCTGCTGTAATCATCTTCATTTATTTATGAGCTTATGTGTATTAGTATAATAGTATACTGCAAAAGTAGACAAATATATGGATACTACAACAAATTCAGCAATATTTTTTCAAACTTTCTTATACAATTCTTATAATCAACACTATAAAGAAACACATTTTATATATACAAAGAAGAGAATAAGATCAACGCAAAAACTGAGAAGCATATGTCTCACTAAATATAATAAGGTGAAAAACAAGCAGACTTATAATTAAGCAAAGGTAGCGGAAAGCACTATAAAAAAGGAGGAGCTAAGAATCACTCTCCACTCCTCCCACACGACAAACAACTAAAATTATTACTATTTGATGCCATCCAATGCACGTTTAGCAGTAGCATTAGCGGGGTCTATAGCCAGAATTTTATTCCAATACTCCTTAGATTCAGGAAGTTTGTTAGCCACCAGATAATAATATCCCAGATAACTGTAACACTCAATCAGTACAGAGTTATATCTCGGATCGTTTTTGTCAACCAGGAATGTGGCTACCTCTTCATAATAAGGTTTAGCCAATCCCTGAGTGGTTTCCGGGTCTAACGCAGAATTGGTGCGTGCCCTCCAGAAGTTACCCAAATAACTATCCGGAGCCACTGTAGCAATTTCAGTAAAAATAGAATCGGCAGAGAGAAGAGCAGCCCTCCGCTCATCTAAAGAAACCGTCAATGTATCCGATTGCGTACCCTTTTCGTAATAAAGCTTTCCAATCTGAAACTGTACGTCAGGGGTACGTTTATCGGCACTCAACGATTCGCTATATTTTTTATAGGCTTCTATCGCCTTTGTAAATTCATTGTTCAATTCATAAGAAGAAGAGACTTCACGCCACAAATCTGTTTTACTCGGATCGAGTGTGATTGCCTGCATATAAGCATCCACCGCTTGATCATACTTTTTTACAGCATTAAGCAAATGACCGAAATACATATAGTCAAGATAAGAAAAATCGGCCTTATCAGACTCTTTAAAGAAAGCATCTGCTGCTTTCATAGCTTCATCATAGCGTTTCAAGTCGGTATAGTTATACATAGCCAAACGGTTGAACGCGGCATCACGCGGATTCTTCTGCAATCCCATCAGAGCTATCTGTAGCGACTTCTCAAAATCATGGTTCAAAAAAAGCGCAAAAGAATACTTCGTCAAATCATCTTCCGTTGCTTCCGGAGTATTGATGAATCGGGCATAAGCTTCAGCCGCTTTATCAAACTTATTATTCAAATAATAAATTTCAGCCAGTTTCTTGTCGGCAGCAACACTCGAAGGATCAATGCTCTTCAGCTGTTCCAGTTTCTCTATGGCAAGTTGTGGACTGGCAGCCTTATACACATCAGCGAATTTCAAATAAGCCTCTTTATAATTAGGATCGAAATAGATAGCCTGTTCGTAAAGCTGACAAGCTTTTCCGGCCTCTTTCTTAGCTACGGCTATATCGCCTTGCAGCACCGATACCGCAGCCGATTTGCTGTCAGCCTTTTGTCCAAGAGCGGCATAAGTTTCCGCTTCACTAATTTTACCAGCTTCCAGATATGCCTGACCAATGGCAGTCAGGAGATCGGTATTTTTTTTATTTTTCCCTTTCAGCAACTGTGCGGCTTCTTCGGAAGCCTGCGCCGGGTTGGTCTGAATCAATTCTTTTACTTTGGCAACCTCGCTGTGCCAATCAGCATCCGCCGATTGCGCAAAAAGCGGACCGGCTGCTACAAATGCTCCTACTAAAAACAGTTGAAATCGTTTCATTGTAATTCAATTTTAGTTATTATTCGTCTTTCACGTCCACAATACGAACCGGCTGGGTAGCCGGAACGAGTCCGGACTTTAATATAATCCGCTGCCCTCTATCAGAAGTGAGAAAAGAAGCGAATCCCCAGGGCAGTGCATTACGGGGATCATTCAGTAATACATAAATAGGGCGTGCTAACGGATAGTTTCCGTAATACAGATAAGCTTGATAGGGCTTGTAACTGTTCTGCGGGGTAGCTATATCGTCTGCACTTACTGACATCACTCTAATCTCATCACGGAAAGACAAGTTTGTGGTATCACTCCGGTTTCCAAGCCAATTGACGCCAATCACTCCGATAGCATCGGGTGTACGTGCTACGTAATCAATCACTTGCTGATTTGTCCTCAGAGCCTTTACATCTTTATCGGATAAAGGAGCTCCTTTGCAGATGGAGTCAACTGCAAAACGTACCGTGCTTGAGTTCTTATTATCAAATACGAGTTGGATATCACCCAGCTTTGAGGTAGGATAAAGCTCTTTCCATGCATGTACCCTTCCTGTCAGAATACGCCGGATATCACGCACCGAAATCAGGGTATCTGTATTTTGCCTGTTGACAATCAGGGCTAATCCGTCAGTAGCCAGCTTTATTTCCCGAGGGAAGAATTTCCGGCTGTGGAAAGAATTCATCTCTTCGGGAGTCAATGTACGAGTGGTAATAGCCAGACGCACACTATCCTTCAGAAGCTGATTGATAGCGTCTACCTCAGTAGTATAACGGGGAACAATTCCGGCCAAAGGAAATAATCCCTCGAATACATCGATTTCCTCTTGAACAATGGGTTGAAAACTTTCGTCAGCGGTAATAGCTATTACTCCCGACGTATAAGTATCCGTCAGTCCGTCCCTGGGTTTTGAATTACAAGCAGATAATACAATCAAAGACCAGGCACTGATTAGCCAGAATTGTTTCTTAGTCATAATTACTGTAGTTTAAAGACAATAGGAACTGTGAAATTTACTGCCACGGCCTTACCGTTCTGTTTTCCAGGAATCCATTTAGGCATCGATTTGATAACACGTATGGCTTCCTTGTCGCAATATGGATCCAATGAACGTGCGATAGTTACATCCCGCACCTGTCCATCCTTACCAACCACAAAACGACAGATCACCTTTCCTTGTGTACCATTCTCGGCAGCAATGGTAGGGTATTTCAGATGTTCACCGATATACCTCATCAATTCTGTGGTTCCACCGGGGAATGTAGGCATCTGTTCTACCATATCGAAAACTTTTTCTTCGGCCGGCTCTGCCTGAGTAACCACTTGTTTCAAATCGGCAATATCCTTACCGTTTGCTTCATCGTTACCCTTCACGTCGGCAATGGATATAGCGACTTTGGTTTGTGTGAGTTCTTCCTGGCTTTTAATCTCATCATCCTCATGTACTTCCTCATCTTTTTTAATGACTGGAGCGGTAAACTTGATAGAACTCTTCAAAGCAGGTGGGGGTGGTGCCACCGGTTCTACTCTCTTCATCTCTTCCTGCTTTATTTCAGGCTCCTCCAATTGCGACAAGGTGGTGACTTCCGTCATTACCTCTTTTTGCTTCGGAGTGGCCATCTTGATTAAAGTCGGAAGACTAAAGCCCACTAAGGCGATTATCAACACAATAACCATTGCCACATTGTGACGTTTGGGTGAATCAGCACGCATTTTATACGCACCATAAGCTTTATTTTTGCCTTTAAAAATCAGCTCACACCATTCAAAAGAAGTTAAATCTATTTTTGCCATTTTAATTTTCTATTTTTTGGTGTTACATTTTATTCGGCAATATTCTGTGAAAGCTCACCCTTACTTTCAAAATTCTTCACCAGAAATTCGTCAGCCTCGGCAATATCCGTTATCACATACTTACCAATATTACATATCTGCATTTCATCGAGAGCGTCAATCAGATTTGCATACGATGCATTATCCATCGCCTTGATGATGACTGTAGGCGTATCCTTTCCACTCTTTATTTCGGAAAGTTGCTTCGTAAATTCATCGTCTGATATCTTAAGTTCCAGCTTCTTCTGTTTCAGATCATTTACCTGTCTGACAGCAGCAGCATTCTTCTTCAGAAGTATTGCCCGTAATCCATCCGGTTTATACGACGTCTCTTTCAGAGAAGTATAATCCTTGTAGTTGGGTTCTCCTTCATAATAATATAGTTTGTCATCGGGTCCCAACAAGAGCGTGATTGCCTGTGAAGCTTTCACCTTGCTTTGCTGTTCTTCGGTGATGTTTTTATCATTGCTCGGCATGCTTATCTCCATCGTCTGAGGTTTGCTCAACGAGGTACAAAGCATAAAGAAAGTGATCAACAACATATTCATATCCACCATAGGCGTAAAGTCTACGCGAACCGTCATCTTCTTCTGTTTGCTATTCCCCTTCTTTTTACCGCTTTCTTGTACTTCAGCACTCATAGTTGTTCGTTTTTAGTTTTCAGAAGTCGTTTTCAGAGAAGTAATCAGGTTATACCGATTCTCCCTGAGGTCCTGAAGTGAATTCATAACATTTTTAATCACAGAATAAGGAGTATCCGCATCAGCCTTGATCGCAATACGCAAATCAGAATTCACAGCACGTGCATTACGCACCCATGACTTAAACTGATTATCAAGACTATCGCAAGGAATACCTTCGTTCTTCAGTACTGCATCCTGCTTTTCAGTCGGCAAGTCAAGATAAGTTTTCATGTTTTTCATCGGCACTCCGAAAGTGGATGCCAACATGAATTTCTTTTCCTGTTCCGGAGTGAATGTGACGCCATATTCCTGTCCCATGCTCTCCAATACCGCTTTCAAGTCGGACTGCTTGTCCATACTCATAAATATCTTTCCGTTCGGATCGACCAATATCTGAAGGATATTCTTTTCCGGAATCTTAATTTCCGAAACTGAGGCGGGTGTAGTCACTTGTACCGGCTCTTTCTTCACAAATGTAGAAGTTAACATAAAGAAGGTAAGCAACAGTACCGTAACGTCACTCATCGCCGTCATGTCGATGAACGTACTTTTCTTTTTAATTTTCGCTCTGCCCATTATTGTCAGAATTTAGTGGATTCCAGATTATTTATGAGTAGCTGCAAAAGTCTGCACAATAGAGAAGCCTACCTCGTCAAGGCTGTAAGTCAACTTATCGATTTTGTTTGTATAGTAGTTATAAGAGATAACTGCCAACGCACCGGTAAGGATACCGAAAGCTGTATTAATCAAAGCTTCAGAGATACCTTGTGAAAGAGCCATTGAGTCGGCAGAACCACCGGCAGCCAAAGCGGCGAACGAACGGATCATACCAATAACCGTACCAAGCAATCCCATCAAAGTACCCAATGTGGTGATCGTACCGATAATCGGAAGATTCTGTTCCATCATCGGAAGTTCAAGCGCAGTAGCTTCTTCCAGTTCTTTTTGGATAGCAAGCAGTTTCTGATCTTTCGAAAGAGAAGAATCATTCTCCATTTCTTCATACTTCCGCAATGTAGAAGTAACGACGTTTGCTACAGAACCACGCTGTTTGTCACAAACTTCCTGCGCCTTACGAAGATCTCCTGCCGATAGGGCATCCTTGATGTTAGAAACGAATTTAACCAAAGAACCTCTACCGAAAGCAGAGCGAAGAGCAAAATAACGTTCAATGCTCAATGCCAATACGGTCAGCAATAAAGTTTGAATAACAGGCACAATCACTCCACCTTTGTAAATGGTCCCCATAAAGTTTCCCGGAAGTGGGTGATTGTTAGGATCATTGTTCATAAAGTTCGTGGGATTTCCCAAAATGAAATGATAGATACACACTGCTATAATGAAACAGCAGATAATAACCAATCCGGCATTCTTGATACCTACAATCTTAGTCGACTTTTTTTGAGTAGTTTCCATAATAAAGTTTTTTTGTTAAAGAATTTGTTATTAAGAATTAAAGTAAATACGATTAGACACACCGCAGTCCGACCCCTACAGCCTCATGCTAAAAATGAGGCTGCATTGTCAAACACAGCGAGTATATAAGATTGGGAATTAAATAAGGATACGTCTTAAAGCAAAGATGTAGTATTGACAGCTTATGGACGCATAATGTGGATCCTTATCCGAATAATAAGATTTACTTTGGTCTAATACCAACAAATTCTCTCTCAACAGGCACAATTTACGCATTGTGTCATTAAAAAGGTCAGAATCCTCAAGAATTCGACGAAGACGAAGATTATTAGTAGAAGAATATGTTTCAGAAACGGGTTTGAAACCTAATTCAACATCGGAGACAGACAAAGTTTGCGATTTATCAAAACCGGCAAAATCGCTACCACACCGATAAGAGTAATTAGCATCCAAAGAAGAGGATGAAACCTGGCAAGAAGTAACCGGGTTATGAGAGCATTCCATAATATTCAATGCATTGCCACTTATGCTAAATGATAGCATCAGTAGAACAAACATCAATATGAATTTTACAGAAGTTTTCATCGTTCTATTTTTATGGATAAACTCTCTTTTCGATTTTCGTGGCAAAAATAGTAACTTATTGTATAGTGTCACCATATTTCACATCTTTTAATTGCTAAAAATCGAACTCTACCATTAAAACACTCACAGCCGGTTTTTGTTTTAACTAAAAGATTCTTTCTTTTATATAAAAGATTAATCAAAGTAAAAAAGGTATAATGCAAATAAGTGATCCCCGCTTCTCCAAGCGCATGTCCCTCTTAGCCTATACCCCAAAAACAAGCATCCCCTCGTGTCTTCTGACCCGAGGGGATGAACTCTCTGAAAAAAACGGCGACTACCTACTCTCCCACTGTTACGCAGTACCATCGGCGTGATCAGGCTTAACTTCTCTGTTCGGAATGGGAAGAGGTGGAACCCTGATGCTATAGTCACCTGAATAAGGTAGACATAATGTACAAAAGTAAACTTAGCTGTCTATCAAACCGATAGTAAAGCTAAACGGATATATAAACCATAAAAGACAATAAAAGAAAGTCATCGGGCAATTAGTAACGCTCGGCTGTGATGTTACCACCTGTACACCTGCGTCCTATCAACGTTGTAGTCTACAACGACCCTAAAAGAAATCTAATCTTGTGACTGGCTTCGTACTTAGATGCTTTCAGCACTTATCCAATCCCGACTTAGATACCCGGCAATGCACCTGGCGGCACAACCGGTAAACCAGAGGTCAGTCCAACACGGTCCTCTCGTACTAGTGTCAGAGCCACGCAAATTTCATGCGCCCACGATAGATAGAGACCGAACTGTCTCACGACGTTCTGAACCCAGCTCGCGTGCCACTTTAATGGGCGAACAGCCCAACCCTTGGGACCTTCTCCAGCCCCAGGATGTGACGAGCCGACATCGAGGTGCCAAACCCCTCCGTCGATATGAGCTCTTGGGAGGGATCAGCCTGTTATCCCCGGAGTACCTTTTATCCTTTGAGCGATGTCCCTTCCATACGGAAACACCGGATCACTATGCTCTAGTTTCCTACCTGATCGACTTGTGAGTCTCCCAGTCAAGCGCCCTTATGCCATTACACTCTGCCGCCGGTTACCAATCGGCGTGAGGGCACCTTTAGAAGCCTCCGTTACACTTTTGGAGGCGACCACCCCAGTCAAACTACCCACCAAACAGTGTCCTCGCAACTGCGAGTTAGAACTCAAATAATCAAAGGGCCGTATTTCAACAGCGACTCCACAAATACTGGCGTACCTGCTTCAAAGTCTCCGGCCTATCCTACACATCAATTACCCAAATTCAATGTTAAGCTATAGTAAAGGTTCACGGGGTCTTTTCGTCCCATCGCGGGTAATCGGCATCTTCACCGATACTACAATTTCACTGAGCTCACGGTTGAGACAGTGTCCAGATCATTACACCATTCGTGCAGGTCGGAACTTACCCGACAAGGAATTTCGCTACCTTAGGACCGTTATAGTTACGGCCGCCGTTTACTGGGGCTTCAATTCAATGCTTCTCTTGCGATGACATCTCCTCTTAACCTTCCAGCACCGGGCAGGTGTCAGGCTGTATACGTGATCTTTCAATTTTGCACAGCCCTGTGTTTTTGTTAAACAGTTGCCTGGACCTATTCTCTGCGCCCTCCCGTCACCGGGTAGGGACCCTTTATCCCGAAGTTACAGGGTCAATTTGCCTAGTTCCTTAACCGTGATTCACTCAAGCGCCTGAGTATATTCAACCCGACTACGTGTGTCCGTTTGCGGTACGGGTACCATTAAGATTAAGTTTAGCGGATTTTCTTGGGAGTATGTTTACACGCACTATTACCGTTTTCCGAGGAAATTGGTATACTATCAGGTTCGACTCTTATCCCGGATTTGCCTGGGACAATCAACATCTACACCCTTTAACGGACTATTCCGTCAGTCCGCGGCGTTGTCACTCCTCCGTCTCCACGTCACTCTTAATGCTAGTACAGGAATATTAACCTGTTCTGCCATCGGCATCACCGTTCGGCTGAGCCTTAGGACCCGACTAACCCTGATCCGATTAGCGTTGATCAGGAAACCTTAGTCTTGCGGCGAGGGGGTTTCTCACCCCTTTATCGTTACTTATACCTACATTTGCTTTTCCACACGCTCCAGTAAAGCTCACGCTTCGCCTTCAACGCAGAGTGGAATGCTCCCCTACCGATACTTACGTATCCCATAGCTTCGGTAAAACACTTAATGCCCGATTATTATCCACGCCAAACTCCTCGACTAGTGAGCTGTTACGCACTCTTTAAATGAATGGCTGCTTCCAAGCCAACATCCTAGCTGTCTTAGCAATCTGACTTCGTTAGTTCAACTTAGTGTTTATTTGGGGACCTTAGCTGATGGTCTGGATTCTTCTCCTTTAGGACATGGACCTTAGCACCCATGCCCTCACTCCTGAGATCGAACTAATGCGCATTCGGAGTTTATCAAGACTTGATAGGCGGTGAAGCCCTCGCATCTTATCAGTCGCTCTACCTCACATTAGTAATTCTCAAGGCTGCACCTAAATGCATTTCGGGGAGTACGAGCTATCTCCAAGTTTGATTAGCCTTTCACCCCCACCCTCAGGTCATCCGGAAGCTTTTCAACGCTTATCGGTTCGGTCCTCCAGTTAGTGTTACCTAACCTTCAACCTGCCCAAGGGTAGATCACTTGGTTTCGCGTCTACTCCTTCCGACTATCCGCCCTGTTCAGACTCGCTTTCGCTTCGGATCCACATCTCAAGATGCTTAACCTTGCCGGAAAAAGTAACTCGTAGGTTCATTATGCAAAAGGCACGCCGTCACAGCATAAGCTGCTCCGACCGCTTGTAGGCGCATGGTTTCAGGGACTATTTCACTCTTCTATTCGAAGTGCTTTTCACCTTTCCTTCACAGTACTGGTTCGCTATCGGTCTCTCGGGAGTATTTAGCCTTACCGGATGGTCCCGGCTGGTTCACGCAGAATTCCTCGTGCTCCGCGCTACTCAGGATACCACTACGCTTCAGTTACCTTAGAATACCGGGCTATCACCGTCTATGGCGCGACTTTCCAGTCGCTTCTTCTCAATAACTTTCTTGCGAGAGCGTGGTCCTACAACCCCACACATGCCGTAACATGGGTGGTTTGGGCTATTCCCCGTTCGCTCGCCACTACTAGGGGAATCATTATTTATTTTCTTTTCCTGCAGGTACTAAGATGTTTCAGTTCCCTGCGTTAGCCTCCAACTTGGTTGGATGACATTCCTTCAGAATGCCGGGTTGTCCCATTCGGAAATCTTCGGATCAAAGGTTATTTGCACCTACCCGAAGCTTATCGCAGCTTATCACGTCCTTCATCGCCTCCGAGAGCCAAGGCATCCGCCATGCGCCCTTATTTACTTTCTTTTATCGCCAGGGTCATCTCCTTTTCTTAAAAAGGATCTGAACCAAATGGTTCGATATATACTTTTAGCTCTTACTAAATTTACTTTTTTTTGTACATCATGTCAAAGATCGTATGATAACATTCGGCAACTTGTGTTGCCAGAGTATCAATGGTGGAGAATAACGGATTCGAACCGTTGACCCTCTGCGTGCAAGGCAGATGCTCTAGCCAGCTGAGCTAATCCCCCAATCATACAAGATATCAATCTCGTCTTGGTAGTCCCAGGCAGAGTTGAACTGCCGACCTCTACATTATCAGTGTAGCGCTCTAACCAACTGAGCTATAGGACTAGTTCAACCGTGTCCTGTCTTTAGACTCGGCTTCTGTTTTCTCTTGTTTATCTCTATCTATATTGCTATAGACGGTCGATCTATATTCTATAAATAAACAAGTACCAGTAGTACAATTTTAGAACCGATGAACGTCGTTTTCAACATCGCTCCAGAAAGGAGGTGTTCCAGCCGCACCTTCCGGTACGGCTACCTTGTTACGACTTAGCCCCAGTCACCAGTTTTACCCTAGGACGCTCCTTGCGGTTACGTACTTCAGGTACCCCCGGCTCCCATGGCTTGACGGGCGGTGTGTACAAGGCCCGGGAACGTATTCACCGCGCCGTGGCTGATGCGCGATTACTAGCGAATCCAGCTTCACGAAGTCGGGTTGCAGACTTCGATCCGAACTGAGAGAGGCTTTTGGGATTAGCATCCTGTCACCAGGTAGCTGCCTTCTGTACCCCCCATTGTAACACGTGTGTAGCCCCGGACGTAAGGGCCGTGCTGATTTGACGTCATCCCCACCTTCCTCACATCTTACGACGGCAGTCTCTCCAGAGTCCTCAGCATGACCTGTTAGTAACTGAAGATAAGGGTTGCGCTCGTTATGGCACTTAAGCCGACACCTCACGGCACGAGCTGACGACAACCATGCAGCACCTTCACAGCGGTGATTGCTCACTGACATGTTTCCACATCATTCCACTGCAATTTAAGCCCGGGTAAGGTTCCTCGCGTATCATCGAATTAAACCACATGTTCCTCCGCTTGTGCGGGCCCCCGTCAATTCCTTTGAGTTTCACCGTTGCCGGCGTACTCCCCAGGTGGAATACTTAATGCTTTCGCTTGGCCGCTTACTGTATATCGCAAACAGCGAGTATTCATCGTTTACTGTGTGGACTACCAGGGTATCTAATCCTGTTTGATACCCACACTTTCGAGCATCAGTGTCAGTTGCAGTCCAGTGAGCTGCCTTCGCAATCGGAGTTCTTCGTGATATCTAAGCATTTCACCGCTACACCACGAATTCCGCCCACCTCTACTGTACTCAAGACTGACAGTATCAACTGCAATTTTACGGTTGAGCCGCAAACTTTCACAACTGACTTACCAGTCCACCTACGCTCCCTTTAAACCCAATAAATCCGGATAACGCTCGGATCCTCCGTATTACCGCGGCTGCTGGCACGGAGTTAGCCGATCCTTATTCATATTATACATACAAAACAGTATACATACTGCACTTTATTCTAATATAAAAGAAGTTTACAACCCATAGGGCAGTCATCCTTCACGCTACTTGGCTGGTTCAGGCTCGCGCCCATTGACCAATATTCCTCACTGCTGCCTCCCGTAGGAGTTTGGACCGTGTCTCAGTTCCAATGTGGGGGACCTTCCTCTCAGAACCCCTATCCATCGAAGGCTTGGTGAGCCGTTACCTCACCAACAACCTAATGGAACGCATCCCCATCCTTTACCGGAATCCTTTAATAATCAAACCATGCGGAATAATTATCCCATCGGGTATTAATCTTTCTTTCGAAAGGCTATCCCCGAGTAAAGGGCAGGTTGGATACGTGTTACTCACCCGTGCGCCGGTCGCCAGCAAAGAAAGCAAGCTTTCTTCCTGATGCCCCTCGACTTGCATGTGTTAAGCCTGTAGCTAGCGTTCATCCTGAGCCAGGATCAAACTCTTCATTGTAAAAGTATTGTTATATATCCCAATAAGGGACAATATTAGCTCTGTTCAGGATGTCGAAAATTTATTGACGGTCATTTTTTCATATACCTATATAATAAGTATTGACGGTTCTAAATTTACTTGTACTACTTGTATTGTTTATCAATTTTTCAAAGAACTCTTCTTTTCGATTGTGCTTCGTTTCAAAAGCGGGTGCAAAGGTAAAAGGTTTATTTTAAAACACCAAATGTTTTGGAAGTTTTTTTTTAAAATGTTCTCCCGGTCTGTTCTCTGGCTCTCTTAGCGAAAGGGAAAGGCACCGGAATAAACGCCTTTTATCGCGAATCGGACTGCAAAAATAACTACTTTTTAAGTATATAACCAAATAAATTCGGAAATATTTTTCGGGATAGATCTCTTAAGCAGATCCGAGCGCTTTTGCAACATGTCAATTTCAATAGACTTTCCTTCTCTTGGAAAGCGAGTGCAAAAGTACGGGATTTACCAATACAAGACAAATTATTAAAGGTCTTTTTTTGAATAAAAAGTGAATTTTATTGTAAGTGACTGAGGAATAGAGCTGTTGTTAAACATGTTTTTTGAAAAGGGAGGGAAAGGGAAAAGGGGGACACATTATTATAATATAGAGGGAAAAGAAGAAAGAAGGAAAGAAGGAAAGAAGACCAGGAGGACAAAAAGGGAAAGAGCGGGATACGGACAGACGGAAAAGGGGAAAAACAAAACTTAGTCAAGGGATTTTATTATTCTCAGAAACACCTGTAAGGAATCAGGCGAAAACATAAAAAGTTGCTGGCAGGGTTGTATCCTTGTCAAAAGTATCTGTAAAAAAGAGGAGGATTTCACGGGATACAGTCTTTTCAGTACTCTCCGGTTGCGACAAGATTGAGGGGGGAAATCGGAAATCCAGCGGCTTTTGGCGTTAACATTGTTAATGCGATTGAGGGAACATTTGTTTTAAGAGCAGAAATAACAAGGCTTTTACATTTAAAAGGTTTGTTATTTGAAGACAAAAGACTTGATTTAACACAGCGTTAAATCAAACGACGGAGAAGGAAGAGGATAAAGGCAGGAAAGTATTGGAAATGAAGAAGATGGAGAAAAAAAAGGATTGTTTATCGAAAAGAGGGATACAAGGCGGACGGAAAGGGATAGTTGCGATTCGGGCAAGTATGGCTGCAAGGGATTTTCAAAGATCCACGGGGAGCGTAAACCAGAGGGGGCAGTACCTTTAAAACAAAAGGCGAGCTGGTTTTAAACCAAATAAAGTGAGCGTACAGGGGGCTGTGGAGCCGATTTTTGCCAGACAAGGAAACGGTTCAGAAGAAAAACATCAAAAAAAGATATACGGATTTGAAAGAGAGAGAGCAAGCAAGAAAGGAAGAGAGAGGAAGGGATAGCGATAATATTGCCACATATCCCCTACTCCATTTTCTTCCTCCGACAAAAATTCCTATCTTGTTCCAAAGAAAAAACTAGGAACCAAGCAACACTTACGTATGAAAGAGAAGAACTTTACCCGATTCATGGATACCATGATCGAAAATCTAAAAACGGGCAATGCACTGGGAACAGCCCACATTTATCAAGCGAGTAAAAATGCATTCATTACTTTTCTGGGAAAAGAAGAAATCTATTTCCGACAGATAAAACCGGAACTACTGAAGCGCTTTGAGTACTTCTTGAGAAGCCGAGGGAATAGTTGGAATACAGTATCGACCTATATGCGAGTCCTGCGGGCAGTTTATAATCGGGCTGTAGACCGAAAGTTGGCACCATACATGCCCAGACTCTTCAAAAAGGTATACACCGGCACTCGAACAGACATCAAACGAGCACTGAAGCCGGAAGACATGGGACGATTGCTCAATACACAGTCTACCCGGAAACAGACTGAAACCTTGCGACGTACCCATCAATTGTTCGTATTGATGTTCTTATTGCGAGGTCTTCCGTTTGTAGATCTGGCTTATCTGCAAAAAACTGACTTAGATGGAAATACACTCACTTATCACCGTCACAAAACAGGCAGTCCACTCACCGTCACTGTGCCGAAAGAAGCCATGGATATCATCGACGAATGGAAGAATACAGATCCGGACGCTACTTACCTATTTCCAATATTGGAAGAAAACGAGAAAAGTCAAGATAATTATAGAGTATATCAGCAAGCATTACGGACATTCAATTATCAGTTGGCAAAGTTGGCGAATCTACTTGGATTCAACAGCAATATCAGTTCGTACACCGCACGCCATACATGGGCAACACTTGCCTACTATCTGGAAGTGCATCCGGGGATTATCAGTGAAGCAATGGGACACTCCTCCATTAAAGTGACGGAGACTTATTTGAAGCCTTTCAATATTAAGAAATTAGATGAAACAAATAAGAGCATAATTAAATATGCGAGAGAGGCATATACCAGATTAAATTACTGATTAACAGTTCTGTTACTTTATAGGTAACTCTTTTGTAAGTGTTCGGCAAACATATACCTTTTTTCACAAAAAAGCAAATTAAGAAACATTTTTTTTCAAGACAAAGAGAAAATAATTCCTTCATAGATAGAAAATGATTCCCACAGGCTCCGATTTGTTGTGAAGTTGTCTCAAAGAATTGCATGCTTCTTCCCCTCTTTGCTTATTGTGGAAGCAAAGAGTCACTCTTTTATTATACCTTATTACATATAAGATTCACTTTCCAACTCCTGGATTCCCCTACAAGACGCTTCTTACGTCCCAAACGATTCATTTACTGTTACCTATAAAGTAACAGTAGATAGAGGTATTATACAGATAGAGGCAAAGCCAGAATTGGCAAGAGAGAAACATTGATTTACTTACATAACATTTTTTATTAACACTTAAAAACAGAGGTATGAGAAAATGGACTTATCTCGTAGCTGCGCTCTTAGTGGGAGGGGCAACTACAACATTCACCGGATGTATCGATAACGATGAACCGGCAGGAATCGAACAACTTCGCGGAGCGAAAGCGGAATTCATTAAGGCAAAAGCCGCCTATGAAAGTGCATTGACCGAAATCCAACTGGTCAAGGTAGAACGGGAAAAGGTTGAGCTTGAGAAAGATCAGGTTGATTTGGAACTGAAAAAATGCAGTTTAGAAGTAGAACAAGCTAAAACAGCAGAACAAAAAGCTTATTGGGAAGCTGAAGCTCAAAAGAGAACTGAAGAGTTCAAAGCAAAGATGTTCAATCTACAGACACGTACTGCACAAGCTGAGTATAACAACAAAAAAGCCTTGATGGATATCGAAGTGGCTTTGCTGACAATGAAAGATGATGTGTATACAGCAAAAATCAAGGAATATCGAAATTTGTTAGTAGGCTATTATTATTCACAAGAAGGAGCAGAAACAAGATACAAAGTTTCGGGGGCATTGGACGATCTATCTGAAGCAAAAGCAACCCTGATGAGAGCCGAAGTTGAAGAAATTAATTACTTATCTCAAAACAAATATTATTTGGAAGAACTGCAGTTGGATAAAACGCACGCCACTAAAACACTGGAAATCCAGCAAAGTTTATTGGAAGAATACAAAGCACTGGACGCAACAGGTACAGACAGCAAAGTTCTCGCAGAAAAGCTGAAAGGGTATAAAGAAGACCTGCAGGCTCTTGACGCTAAAGAAGATGAAGCCTATACCAAAATCGAAGAAATGAGAAAACCAATCTTCCCTATTAATCAACAAATTATTGAAGAAAAGATAAAGCTGGACGCCCAATCCTCTGCTTATACTTTGGCTAAGGCAGATGTAGATCCTGCTTTGGTGAGCAGATTGGGGAACGTACTATCTAATAAAGTCATTCCAGCTATAGAAGGTATCGACAAGATCTTTACACAAACCGGCTGGAATTCTACCTTGCAGGCATACAATTATGAGATGAAGCAAGACATGGTTCTCAAAGATCTTACTTTAGGAGAGAAAGCCGAGCAGATCAATAACATAGCCAATACAATAAAAGACCAATACCAAGGCGATTTCATTGATACCTATAATGCTATATTCGGCATTATACCTGCCGATGCATTTGACGCTACAGGCAAGCTTCTCGATAGTTATCGTACCAAAGTCACAAATGAAGTTCAACGTCTCCAAATAGATAAAGCACCGGCACATGCACAATTCAAGGCAGATTCTATCGCATGGATCAACGCCTATACCGCATATTTGGGAGCATTGAAAGCATACAATAACTATAAAGGAACAAACACCTATAAAGCAATTGAAAAGGAAATTACGACTTACAATACGCTGAAAGCCGAAGATAAAAAATTGGAGGCTGCCAATACTTTACGAACCTCTGTTCTGGGTTATCTGGAAAAGAGAAAGACTGTAGATGGTTTTATTCCAACAGGAGCATTTAAAGATTTCGCCAAAACTTATAAAGACGCACTTACGGACGCAAATTTAAGTACTTTCAACACCTTAATTGAAACCACAAACCTTAAACCTCTGATTGGTAACGAAGACCTCACAACTCAATTTACTACAGATACAGAAGTTGAGGGTACACTTTTCGCTTTCTTAAAAGCAGAAAGCGCAGTATTTGGATATATGCAAAAACTTAGTCTGGACCAAGCTGTCGAACCTAAAGAAATATCAAGTAATAAGTATGATATGCCCGAAGGGATGCTACAAAGAGAAGGTTTTGGCAGTGATGGCTCATTCTTAATATACAATCGCTTGGCCCAAGAATTTAATATTCTGGCTAACCTCGACAAATGGCAGGCTTTGTATGCCAAGATCAAGGCAGAAGCAGATCCTGTACTTGCAGAAGTGGAAGCTATCAACGAAAACATAGAAAAACTGGAAGCACAGATCAAAGATGAAAACGCCGCATTGTGGCAGGCAGAATTGGCTTGCTACCTGATTAAAGGCGATAAGTCGAAACGTCAAAACAATATTTTCTCTGAAGGTAACCCTTACAAAGACTACTATACTTCTAACGAACAAAAACCACTTTTGGGTAATGTCGTAACTGAGTATTCCAAGATTGAAGCCGAAATTACCCTTGTTGGAAGAGCTATGGAAGATGGATACTTCTACTATACGTATTATGATGCCAACAGCCATACCTATAAGGTAAGCAAAGATAGCAAGACCTTGAAAAGTTTACTTGAATATCAAGAAGGAATTATTACCAAAGCGAAGAGCGCTGTAGAAACTATTGACAACAAAATTGCTTTGTTTGAGAAATTCGGATATACCAATAACGAAGGCAATGAACAGTATCTTGACCTGCTTAAACAAAATATCGAAAAGGCTCAAAGAACAGTAGACGAAATGCAAGCAGCAGTGGATGGCTTGAACGCAACCCTGAAGAAACTCTTGGACGCTTACGCAGCTGAATAATAAAAAATTAAAGAAGAATATATATGATAAAGAAACTATGCATAATCCTTCTGTCTGTATGTACTGTTGCGCCTGTGATGGCGCAGCAATACAGCAGCAGCGATGATGCGTCGTTTGCTCCTAAAAAAGGTCAGTGGCAAGTATCCATGATACTGGGTAGTTCGCAGATGTTCAACAACAATACGGAGAACTATCTGTTGCCTACCTACTGGAACGGACAAAACTATAGCTTTCCGAATGTAGGATTAGGCAATACATCCGGACACCAGTCATCCGATCCGGCTACTTACCTTCAACTGGGAGATTTGAATTCTAATAATTTGGTCAATATCATCGGTATACAGGGAAAATACTTCCTGACAGACCGTTGGGATGTTAATCTGATGTTCAGCATGAACATCGGTGTAACCCCCAAAAAGGATTATATCGAGGGAGACAAGACGGTTACCGATATGCAGATTCCGGCTCTTCAATATATGGAAGGCAGAATCAAAAACAACTGGTCGGTTAATATTGGCTCAAACTATTACTTCAACACAAAAAACGAACGCATCAATCTGTATGTAGGTGGCCTGCTGGGCTGGCAAATGGGAAGAATAGAAACCACACTTCCGTATACCGGAGTCATGGTAAATGATAAAGATATGGACACAGATGGAGATGATACCAATTTACAACCGAGTCAAGATCCGAGCGGACAGGACAATAGTCCGGTCGTAGACGATGGAGACGTCACAGGTACTCCCCTGGAGGTTTATATCCCCAACAGCAAAGCCGGACAGATATTCGGTTTACGCGCAGCAGCCGTTGCGGGTATCGAATACAGCCTCAGCAAAGGACTGATCCTGGGATTTGAAGTTCAACCGGTAGCTTATCGCTACGACATGATTCAGATTATCCCGAAAGGAACACCCGTCTATAAGGTAGGACATCACAACATCAACTTGTTTGCTCTGCCCAACCTGAAAATAGGATTTAGATTTTAAATAAGTCCAGAATACTACGAAAGATCACCCCGTTCTACCTTCGGGTATGTATGGGGTGATTTTTTCTAAACCATAGGATAGATAAGAAGAAGATGAAAAGAAAACTCACAGGAATTTTGTTGATAGTCCTCATAATGGGAGCCTGCAACCATGCACCCCAAGAAGGGACTTACCACCTCAGAGGAATAGTGACCAACGAGAAACTGGAAGGCAGAACCATCTATCTGCAAGATGCTGTCAAAGGCACAGTGAGATATGACAGCGCTACGGTCAGTGAAGGACGCTTTGTGTTCAATGGAAAAATAAATACTCCTGAAGTGAGGGAACTCTTTATTCAGGAAACTGACAGCGACCGGTTCCCCATCACTCTACCCATAGTTCTGGAACCGGGAGAGATCAACACAAAAGTAGGAGACATCGTACTGGTGGAAGGCACCGGACTGAACGAGGAGATGATGCAGACCTTGGTAGCCATCGACCGGTTCAAAGACCGGGATTTCACCGGGAAAGAGATAAAAGAAATTAAAGAAGCTTTTGCGGGATTTGTGTTGGAACAGATTGTGAAACACGCCGGCAGCCCTGTAGGAAAGTATTTATATAAAGCCTATCAAAACAAACTAAACGAAAAGCAACAGGCCGAAGCACGAAAAACACTCGGCATCGGTTAGGGAAAACATACCGGAACACACAGGCAGGAGTTTTACCTAGTTCTCTGCCTGCCCGGTACTTTTAGTGTTGCACCGGAAAGCTCCGTGAGGAGGTTTCCGGTTTCTCTTTCTCTCCCTTGCCCCAACCGGAACAGAATGTATCAGAACTGGAAGTAGATGAACGGCTGAATTTCACTACTCTTCATTTGGATAACCAGATAGATCATAGCCACCATCACAAGGGCCTTGCCAAGGAAAGGGAGTTTGATAACTCCACGACAAACAGCATTTTCCCAACTATCCGGAGCAAAATGAAGCAGAAACCCGACTACCATCAGTGCAAATACCCGCCAATATCCCTCAATCAGTTGCGGAAAAAGCTGGGGACGAAAAGCCGTAAAAATCTGGTTCAACATATCCATTGAATTATGAAAATCGGCGTTACGGAAGAAAATCCAGCAGAAACAAACAAAGTGGAAGGTAATAATGACACCCAATACCCGCCGAATGCCGTGACTGGTCTCCCCTTTTTTCCTTCCGGCGATAGACATCCACGCTTTGTGTAGAGCAAGTGCCACACCATGAAAAGTGCCCCACAATACAAAATTCCAGGAAGCCCCGTGCCACAATCCACCGAGAAACATGGTAATAATCAGATTGAGATACTGACGGAACTTTCCATGTCGGTTACCCCCCAAGGAGATATAAAGATAATCGCGCAACCAACTCGACAACGAAATGTGCCAACGCCTCCAGAACTCGGTGATCGAGGCTGACTTATACGGAGAATTAAAATTCAGATTGAAATGAAAACCAAGCAAAAGGGCGATACCGATTGCCATATCACTGTATCCTGAAAAATCACAATAAATCTGCAAGGCATAACCATAAAGTCCCATCAGATTCTCAACTCCCGAATAAAGCGTAGGATTGTCAAAAATACGCTCCACAAAGTTGACACTGATATAATCGGAAATAACCGCTTTTTTGAACAATCCGGCGACAATCAGGAAAATGCCTCTACCGAACATCTCTTGTGACACATACAATGGTTTACGAATTTGCGGAATAAAATCGCGTGCCCGCACGATAGGGCCTGCCACCAACTGAGGAAAGAAAGAAACATAAAAGGCATAGTCCAGTAAACTGGTAAGGGGCTTGATCTCTCTCCGGTAAACATCGATAGTATAACTTAACGACTGGAAGGTGAAGAAAGAGATGCCGACAGGCAAAAAGATATCGAGTGCGGTGAACTCTCCCCCCATCAGCGAAGCAATGACACCACCAAGAAAATTAGTGTATTTGAAGTAGCAGAGCAATCCTAAATTGACCGATACACTAAGTATTACCCATAGTTTACGCTTCCAGCGGACATCGGTCCAATCCATCAGCCAGGCTATCACAAAATCGGTAACGGTGACAATGGCGAGCAGGAAGAAATAAGTACCACTACTCTTATAATAAAAATAATAAGAGAAAAGAGCGACAAATAAAATACGCGCTGTGTTGCGGTGCTGCAACAGTGTATAGATTACCATGAACGCAGCGAAGAGCCAAAGGAAAATTCCACTGCTGAATATCATCGGAGCATCCGGATTGTATTTAAAGGCCTCCAACAGGCGGCTAAAATCGATATCAATGGGAAACATACTCATTATAGGCTTTAATAATGGCTTCATATAATAATTCTCCCTGAAGTGTATAGCCTTCGGGAAGATAGTGCACATGATCCGGACGCATCAGTCCCGCATCTATCCAGTTTTTGCAGGCACGCAGGCTTCCGCCTACGATATTGTACATATCCCACACCACCAACTTGTGGCGGCGGGCAAAATCATGGATTGTGTTCACTGCTGTTACCGTACGGGGATTGACAGCATAAGTACGACGCCGGCGACGCTGACGGAAACTCTCGTAAGATCCCGGAGGAGTAGTCAGCAAGATAGGTACATTTGGCAAACTGTCGCGCAACAATCCGAGCAGTTCCTCCATCTGCCGGTAATGCACATTCGAATTGTACTTCCGGTTATGACTTTCATTCGTTCCAAACGAAAGAACCAACAGCTCGGGTTTCAAGGCTGCAATAGCCGCAATACGGTCAGGATGAGTAAACGTCAGGCAAGTAGCTCCATTGACTCCCATATCCGTATAGGACACCGCTCCAAATGTTTCTGTCAGCCGGGCACCGGTAGTACGGGGAAAGATGTGTCCGCGTATGTGGCTGTCACCAATATGAACAATACGTACGGTATCCTCCGAACTTCCGTTTTGCACCAGCCGTAAACGCTCAAGTATGGGAGTCAACACTCCCAGGCTGTCTATGATTTCATTTCTCCCCACTCCTCTGAAGGCTATGGGAAAAGTAACTTTCACAGAAACAGTATCTCCCAGCGACCCCGGTTCACGCATCGGCTTGCAGGCTTTCGTACCCTTGTCCATCCGCGGGCAGGCAGGCAAAAGATCTTGTGCCTGAACCGAAAAAATTCCGGAAAACAAAAGGAGTAACACCCCCAACCGTTTATTCAGCCTCATAGGCCTTTCTCCTTTCATACTGTTCTTTTCCATAAATCAATGTTTCGTATAGTAGTCCTGCCAGGTGACGTCCACCCCGGAAGTTGATGTGTGTATAATCATAATTAGCCAAAGAAGGCTTGGCATGTACCAACCCTGCCATACTTCCGTCACCTCCCATAGCCTCAAACATGTTCCAGAAAGCAATTCCGCTTTCCGCTGCTATGCTTTGCTGATAGCGAATCAGGTTTTTCACACCGGGCATCGTGCGTAATTCGCCGGTATCGGTCTTATAATCGCGGTCACCCACACTCAGCAACAAAAAACCGGATTGTGGAAAACACTCTTTCAAGTGGTTTATGGCCGTAAGAAGGCCTTTCTTATAAGGATCGTAGTTCCGTCCCCGCTCGGTCGCAACATTCAGACCATATTCCAAAATAATCAAGTCGTAGGGACGCTGGGCATTAAACTCTTGCAGCATCTTTGACGGAATGCTGCGAAGCGAGAGTCCCGAACTGCCGCGCAAGGAGAAATTGTCGACAATAATCCCTTGCGTACCATCCATTGCCAATCCATAAAATAAAGTAGAATCTGCCTGATTGATATCCCAGCGCACCGAGCCGATGCGACCGTTTACCTTCATCTGCTGCAAACTGCCGGTAGAAGGGAATTCCCGTGTATCAATCTCACCACGGTTGACACGAACGGAAAGGCTGACTTCACCTTTGTTATAGAAAAAGATGGAAGCTGTCTGGCAAGTATCGAGCAGGGAAGCATATTTATTCTGTCCCCGGAGTTCGACATAGGCCCCTTCACGAGGAACGAAGTAGTGTCCGGAAACTCCTTGCTTCTTTTTGTCGAAATAAACGCTATCGGTCACCGCATGACTGGACCATCCGCCAAAAGAATGACGTACTGTCGGACGGTATCCACTGGTCATCGAAGTAATGGTAACAAAACCGACACCACACCCACCGAAACGTTTCTGCAACATCTCACGAAGATCGGCAGTGAAAATATCTGCCTCAATAAAAGAATCGCCAAATACCGCTATCCGCACCAACCGGCCTTTCGATTGAATCTCGTCCAAGGCACGATAAAAAGGAGTCATTCCCCGCATCGTAGAGTCACTATAATCTTCGATACAGGTCATCCCACTGCGACACGTATCTACAAATGCAGGTTTCACTACCGGGACCGGAGGCAGGCTGTCTGCTTCCGCTTCATCTTTATCAGGTTCAGGCATACGGACATCACTCAGCAAATCTACCCGTCTCATTGTATGTCCGTCGATCGTTATAGCCGGCAGCCAGTGCATTCCGATCAATGCAAACAAGACAATCAATGTCAGCCACAACGAATATTTCAAATAATTTTTCATGCACGCTCTTAATTTAATAAGAAGTTGCAAAGATAGATAAAACCCATAAAAAGAGAGGAGAATCTACATTAAATTAATGAGATTCTCCTCTGATGTTATCTGTCGGCAGGCGTTAAATGCTCCGCTCCACGTTGGTGACAAAAGCTCTCAGGCCAAGCTGCTCTGTCTGCATGTCCATCTTATGCAATGCATCCAGCAACGGGTCAACCTTCTTGTCGTCCACCACCGTGATGATGGCCGAACACATACTGGGCCAGGCATGACTGCCGAAGTGGGGATCGCCTGTCTTCGAGCCACGTCCCTGTACCCGTTCCAAATAGGTGAAACCACGGCAACTCAAACGGTCCAGCAAAGCAATGATACGTTCGAAATAAGCCTGATCGAATGTGATTAATACTGATTTCATATCTTGATTTCTTCTTTATTATTTCTTAATCATTTCATCTTTATGCTCTTCAAAGTAAGCTTCCAGCTCACGTTTGCGTCTCAACACTTTACGCTGATGCTTGATACCTGTACCGGCAAACACACAGTATAAAGTAGGGATGAGAATCAAGGTCAGAATGGTAGAAACCGTCAAACCGCCAATTACGGCAATCGCCATCGGACTCCACATCTCCGAACCCTGTCCACCACCGATTGCCATCGGAATCATACCGAGGACAGTAGTAGCAGTGGTCATCAATACCGGGCGAAGACGGCTCTTGCCGGCTGTTACAACGGAGTTAAGCACTGCCAATCCACGCTCACGGCAAAGGGTGATGTAGTCGATAAGCACAATACCATTCTTTACAACGATACCGATCAACATGATGGCCCCCAACAAACTCATCACACTCAGTGTGCTCTTTGTGAAGAAAAGGGCCATCAATACCCCACTGAAAGCAAATGGCAATGAGAACATAATGATAAACGGATAAGTCAATGATTCGAACTGCGCTGCCATTACAATAAATACCAGTACGACAATAAGGATAGCAAGTGTACCCAAGTCGCGGAACGAATCTTGCTGGTCTTCGTATGAACCGGCTACCTGAATTGTTACATCCGACGGAATATCCATCTTATCGATAATGGCGTTACCCGCATTCACCACGTTACCCAATGCTTCGCCGGAGATAACCGCCGATACGGTCACAATACGTTCACGGTCTTTACGCTCGATGGTAGGTGGCGCAAAACGTTCGACAACCTTTCCAAGCTCTTTTACGCGTACGGCTTCTCCACGACTGTTATAAATAAGGATATTCTCGATGCTTTCAATACTTGTACGGTGTTCCGGCGCATAACGCACTTTAATGTCATATTCGTCTCCATCCTCACGGTATTTAGAGGCAATGGCACCATTAATACGGTTACGCAGATAATTACCGGCGGTTGCCAGATTCAATCCGTGCAAAGCCAGTTTCTCACGATCGAAGTCTACCTGATACTCGGGCTGATAGTCACTACGGCTGATGTTGACTTCCGACACACCTTTCACATTGAGCAACTCACGTTTGAGACGTGCAGCTACGCTATCGGTTTCCTCCATACTATAACCATATACCTCAAAATCGGCACTTGCCTGAGCAGACATACCTGTGTTACTACCACCCAGGATGACCTGCGCTTTGCTGAACTCCGGATATTTCTTCAGATCTTCACGCATTTCGTCACAGACTTGTTCAAGGCTGATATCACGATCACCCGGATCGACCAGACTGATGTTGAACGATATAATGTGCGAACCGTTATCCTGCATAGAGGCCCAGGTATTGTCTGAGTCGGCCTGTCCTACCGTATAGTTACATACAGTCATTACACCTTTATATTTGTTCAGCCATTGGTTAGTCAGTTTCTCCGAAATCTCCTGTGCCAGCTCTTTGCGTGTTCCGATAGGTAACTCCAGCTGAACTGCGATACGGGCATTATCCTGCGCCGGGAAGAATTCAGTACCGATGCTCTTGGCACAGAACAGGCTGACGACAAAGAACACGATACAACCGAAGATAACAATCGGACGATGCCGAACTGCCCAATTCAACATATGGGCATAGCCTGTATCCAAAGCATCCAGTCCTTTCTCAATAGGGCCGAAAAGGAGCTTGAAGGTCTTCGATTGCTTCTTCTGTAAACGCAACAACTGCGAACAGAGCATCGGGGTCAATGACAAAGCAGCCACAGTAGAGATAAACATGATGGCACACATCATCCATCCCAACTGCTTAAACATCACTCCGGACATACCACTTACCATCGTCAACGGGAAGAACACCGCAATCATGGTCAGTGTGGAAGCAATAACGGAGATAGCCACCTCATTGGTTCCGTGCACCGCAGCCTGTTTCGGATCGGAACCACGTTCGATGTGGGTCGTCACATTTTCAAGTACCACAATCGCATCGTCCACCACCATACCGATGGCAATAGAAAGGGACGAAAGTGAGATGATGTTAATCGTATTTCCGGTGACGGCCAGGTAAATAAACGAGGCAATCAGCGAAAGCGGAATAGTGATACATATAATCAATGTCGCACGCCAACGTCCCAAGAAAAGGAACACCACGATGACAACGAATAAAAGGGCATACAATACGGTCTCGGCCAAACTGTCGATGGTGTTGAGGATGTTGTCCGATGTATCGACAATCACTCCCAGCTTCACATCACTCGGCAAATTCTTCTGCAACTTAGGCAGGGCCTCGGCCACTTTCTTGGAGATATCTACGGAATTGGCTCCCGATTGCTTCTGTACGACAATCATGGCACCTTTCACTCCATTATTATATGTTTCCTGAGCGCGCTCTTCTACCGTATCGACTACCCGGGCCACATCACGCAAATAAATATTTGCCCCATTGTAACTACCTACTACAACATCTTCCAGTTGGCGCGAATCGTCAAACTCTCCTTCAACACGCAGCGAATAAGTCTCGTTACCGATATCGAAGTTACCACCGGGGATATTTTTGTTCTCGGCACCAATAATCGAACTGATTGTTTCAATGGTCAGATTATAGGCTTCCAGTTTGTTAGGGTCACAATAGACCTGAATCTCACGTTGGGGCGCACCACTGATGGATACCGTACCCACACCGGGGATACGTGCCAACGGGTTAACAACACGGTCGTCCAGAATCTTATATAATGCCGACTGGCTTTCATTAGCTTGTACCGACAGCAGTACAATTGGAATCATGTCGGTACTGAACTTGAAGATGATGGGGTTCTCCACATCATCCGGCAGCTGAGAGCTGACCATATCCAGTTTGTCGCGTACATCATTTGTCAGTACATCGATATCGTTACCATATTCAAACTCTAATGTAATCAGAGACATATTTTCGGACGAACGGGAAGTGATATGCTTCAGGTTGCTGACAGCATTCAGCGTATTCTCCAACGGACGAGTCACGTTGTTTTCTATATCCGAAGCACTTGCTCCGGGATAGGCGGTCATTACCATGATCGTATTCGTATCGATATCCGGATACAAGTCGATAGGCAATTTGGACAAAGAGAAGAGACCAAAAATCACCACTGCAAGAAAGCAGAGGGAGGTCATAATCGGTTTTTTTACCGCTCCTTCGTATAAACTCATTTTTCCTAATTATTAAAAGTGGATAATGTACCGGTATGCCGTAAATGGTGCCCCATACGTTATAAGGAAACACACGGCATACGGTTACATTGATTCATTATTTTTCTACTTCTACCTCAGTGCCGTTGATCAATCGGGTTTGACCGGCAATGACTACCTGAGAATTGTTGGGTACACCGGACTTCAACTCATACTCAGCACCCATGCGGCGTCCCAGTTCGACCTTATTGTATGTCACCTTTCCATCTTTGTATACATACACATAGCGGTCACCGGCACCTGCCTGTTTCACAATCGCCAGATCGGGAACAACCACATTCTCTTCCGTACCGAAGTTCAGACTGGCACGGGCAAACATTCCCGGACGTACTTTCTGATTCTGATTAGGCAACTGAATCTCTACCTGGAATGTACGGGTAGTCGGATCGATTGTCGGATAAATCAGGCTGATTTTGCCTTCGAAAGCCTCATCGCCATAAACATCCAGTTTCACATCGACAGGAGCACCTTTTTTCACTTTGGTAAAGTAAACCTCGGATACGTTGATCAGCAGCTTAACCGGAGTGATCTTCTCGACGGTCAGCACCGGATTGCCTCCGCTGTACATATCACCGCTATCATAATTGCGGGCAGTCACCACACCGCTGATAGGACTCAGCAAAGAAGTATTCTCCAGCAAATTCTGATAAGCCGTTTTCTTTACGTCATAGGCCATCTTCGCAGCATCCCATTCCGATTTGGAAGCACCACCCACTTTATAAAGTTCGTCAATACGCTTGAACTCCACTTCCTGGTTGTCCAGTTGCAGTTTAGTCTGTTTCAGGTTGGCAGCATCCATCTGTACCAGTCTCTGTCCTTTGGATACATGATCGCCTACCTCTACAAAGATTTTATCAATACGCACCGGTGATGAAGGCGCAATGTTATTCTTCACTTCAGCTTCTACAGTTGCCGTGTATTCCTGTATCTGTTCTACCGGGCGCGCTGTTACATCAGCCAATTTTACTTTTGGCTTTTCTTCTGTTTTTTCAGCGGCACCTTTGTTTTTTCCTCCAGTGCACGAGCCCAATAGCACAACGGCGAGCAGGGCTACTAATTGGAAACATCTTTTCATATTCAAATTTTAATTGTTGTGTGTTTAGTTACTCTGTTACCTCTTCTCTTCCCAATACCTGATCAAGATCAGCCTTTGCAACCAGATAGTCGTAAATAGACTGATTGTAGGTCAACTGGGCCTGTGTGAGCGCCACTTCCGAATCGTTCAGTTCAAGGATAGTCCCTTTTCCCACTTCATAACGTTTCTGGGCAATGAGACGTCCCTTTTCTGCTTGTACGATTCCTTCTTTATTGCTGACCACCTGTTCAGTGCTTGCGGCCATATTGTCCAGATAGCTGGTGGCCTGCATAGTCAACTGACGCTGTACGTTGGTACGGTTCTCGGTCAATTGCTGCATCTGAATCTTGGTCTGCTTCACCTTCGTAAAGTTACTTGCCTTAAACAAAGGAATACTCAGGCTCAAACCGACAGTAGAATATGGAAACCACTTATAGTGTGACATCTTAAAGTCATTATTCAGTGATGTATACGAATAGTTGAAAGATGCAGCCAGCGTCGGCATAAAGTTAGTCCGCTGAACAGCCAGCGTCTTCTTCAACAAATCGGCATTTAAATCCAATTGCTTCAAATCGCTGTTATTATTCAGGTTCAGCTGGTTGCTTTCCATCTGGCGACGGAACATCACCATTTCATAATCCTTCAGGTTACCGTCAGCGGCAATAGCTACATCGGTATCCATCCCCATCAGCACCTGCAACTGCAAACGGGCAAGATTCACCCCGTTACGGGCGGAAACAACCGAGGGTTTCAGGCTGCGCACCTGTACATCGGCGCGAATCTTATCGTACTCGCTAACCGTACCTTGCTCGTATTTGGCTTTCACCACTTCATAGTTAGCTTCTGCCTGTGCATAGCTCTGCAGAAGCACCTCGTAGCTGTCCTGTGCCAATAGCAGTTGATAATACGCCTTGGTCACTTGATTCACCAGATCGAGTTTTGACGAGCGTGCCTTCTCAACAGCCAGTTCTACATCCGATTTAGTCAGATTAATACTCTTGTAAAGTGCCGGAGCAAAAACGGGCAGACTCACATTCAGTCCTCCGCTATACGAGTTGTCCGAACCTACCTGGATGGTCTGCGATTCTCCGCCAAAGTCCATCACCATTGTCTGTTTTTTCAGTGTCCGCGAATAAGAACCTGTCAACGAAATCTCCGGAAATAATCCTCCGTATGCCTCCTTCTTAGCCTCTTTTTTCAGCTGAATCTCTTGGCCGGCCACTTTCATTGTGGGGTTTTCACTCAACGCAATTTCCAGTGCTTTGTCAAGCGTCAGTTGCAAGGTGTCTTTAACCTCCTGTGCCTGTACATAACCCACCGAGAGCAGTACAGCCACCGCTAAAAGCATCTTTTTGCTTAAGAAACATTTCATTTTGTTCATACAATAATTTTAGTTGTTTATCCTGGGAACTTCTTTGTGCTTCCCTATCTTAGTGTATTCTTTGTTTTCTATATTCCGTTATGAAATCTTCCAATACCCGTGCTCCTTTCTCTGTGGAAATTCCACGGATGTAGGTAAACATAATCGCCTCGTAAACCTCGAGGAAAGAATATTTATTGCAAATATCCGTATTCATCAACAGGTCGAGCTGCTCGTGAACCAACAGGTTGACAATGGCAAAGTTTACATCATCTCTGAATATCCCCTGTTTAATGCCCATCTTAAAAAACTCGATCGTACTGTCTGAGTCTCTTTCCCGGTAATTCTTCAGCAAGCTGTGAACTTTCGGATATTTCTTTATGTCCTCGAAAAAACGTTTGTTCGTTCGATGGAATGTCTCAATGCTCCGCTGATAGCATACAAGTATAACTTCAAGAACATTTTTCGAGTTAGCCAAAGTTTCCGCCAAGAAGGTATTCATCTCCTCCTGACGCTTTAAAATACACTCGGTCAGCAAGCTCTCTTTATCTTGAAAGACCTCATAAAGTGTACGTTTCGATATACTTAAGGACGCAGCAATGTCGTCCATCGTAATACTTTTGATACCATGTGCAGTAAAAGCTTCCGAAGCTGTCTCAATAATTCTGTCTCTTAGTTCCCCTCTTTGTGAGTTCTCTTTCACATTCTCAATCATTAACCCGTTCTTTTGTTGTTAGACTATCGATTATCAGCGTTTTCGCCTAATAGAAACGAAAAACTGAACAAAGATAAGCAGAAAACTCGACGGGATAAATCAGTTTCCTAATTATGCATACATATTTGATAAATATTATAACTTTCCAAACGAAAATCGAAACAAGTGTTAACAGAAATCAATGATGCAAAGATAAGGCTAAGAGATACTTTCAGAAAGGTATTCCCGCCCACCGAAAGAGAAAAATCGATAAACGACGGATATATTCCGATGAATAGGGAAGAAGAAAACCCCTCTCCCGCCCCTCTTCCGTGCAGGGAGAAGGGCAGACATTCAGAGGGGTGCTCTATCTATATCGCCTGCGGGATATAGACAGCTTGTAGAAAACGGACTTAATACTCAGACCTTGTCCGATTGAGGAAAGCGACCGTTTTATGAATTTCTTTGTACATCACGATATCGTCTTTCACAAACGGGACTTCTTTACGATATGCAGCCAGATATCGCTCAAGTATAGGTGAGGTTTTTGCCGGACGTCGAAACTCTATTCCTTGTGCGGCATTCATCAACTCGATGGCGAGAATGTGTTCCAGATTATCCATCACCCGAAAAAGTTTAGTGGCGGCATTAGCTCCCATACTGACATGATCTTCCTGACCGTTGGAAGAAACGATAGAATCGCTCGAAGCCGCATAGCAGTACATCTTGTTCTGGCTGACCATGGATGCGGCGGCATATTGGGGAATCATAAAGCCGGAATTAAGTCCGGGATTGGCAACCAAAAATTCCGGTAGCCCACGCAGCCCCATGATTAATTGTGCCACACGCCGCTCAGAGATATTGCCCAATTCGGCCATCGCAATGGCAAGGAAATCGAAAGAGATGGCCAATGGCTGTCCGTGGAAATTTCCACCGGATATAATCTGATCTTCGTCCGGAAAAATAGTGGGGTTGTCCGTCACCGAATTAATTTCGGTCAGCAATACAGAGGAGACATACCGGATGGCATCTTTCGTTGCCCCGTGTACCTGGGGGATACAACGAAAAGAGTACGGATCCTGCACATGCTTTTTGGGACGGGCTATCAACTCGCTTCCCTGCAACAAACGACGGAATATTTCTCCTGTTTCAATCTGTCCCGGATGGGGCCGGATCTGCTGAATACATTCCATAAAGGGATCAATACGCCCATCAAAAGCTTCAAGCGAAAGGGCGGCAATCATATCTGCTTTCTTTGAAAGCCGCTGTGCTTTGAGCAAGGCAAAAACTCCGTTGGCACTCATAAACTGAGTACCATTCAGCAAGGCAAGTCCCTCTTTGCTCATCAGCCTTACAGGCTCCCAGCCAAACTCGTCGAGCACACTGATGGCTTCACGCTTCTTACCTTTATAATATACATCGCCCACCCCGATCAAAGGCAAGAAAAGATTGGCCAACGGTGCCAAATCGCCCGAAGCTCCTAAGGAGCCACGGTCATAGACAATGGGCATCACGTCATTATTGAAGAAATCGAGAATGCGCTGCACAGTGATGACTTGCACTCCGCTATGCCCCAAAGACAGGGCATGTGCCTTGAGCAACAGCATCAACTTGACTATAACCGGACGAATCTCCTCGCCTACACTGCAAGCATGGCTTTTCACAAGGTTCTCCTGCAAGGTGCTGAGTTCATCGGGTGATATGCTTTTACTGCACAACGAACCGAATCCGGTAGTGATACCATACAACGGTTCAGTGGAAGCAGCTATTTTCCGATCGAGATAGTCACGGCATTTCCGAATGCGCTTTTGGGCTTCCGGAGCCAGTTCCAGTTTCAGATTTTCGTTAATAATGCGTTCGATGATTCCGAAAGTCAGTTCACCGGAGCCTACGTAATAGACATTATTCATTGATTCAGTTCTTGGTTGACAACTTCAAGTAATTCTTTCTCCCGCGTACAGGCCAATTGCTCCAGACGGCAGGCTTCCCGCTTCAATTCGTCGACAAAGGCTGTGTCTTTGAGCGAAGCCAGATTGATGCGGACATTCAGCAAAGCCCCCAATACCGCCGAACGGGCAGCCATCATGGCTACACAGGCATCGGTAATGGCATTTCGGTTACCCAGACGGGCTACATCGGCTATAATCTCCATCAACTCGCAGGCATTGCGTGCCACCTGCATCGGGATGAGTGCCGCAAAACGTGTGGCTTCCTGAATAGCAGCGCTCCGGGCAGCTTTCTCTTCATCCGTGGTCTTAGGCAATTTAAAACAACCGAAAACACGATCATACGCCTCGGAATCACGATCGATGTATTCGACAAAAAGCTCTTGCTGTCCAATGCTCAGGCGGGATATATGCTTCATCAGCTCCTCATGTTCCTCATACCCTTTCTTTCCAACGGTCAGTCCGGCTACCATGGCAGTCAGCGCCGAAGCCACAGCACCATTGAGAGCCGCTATACTACCACCTCCGGGTACAGGATCGCTACCGGCTACTTTATCTAAAAACTCTTTTACGGTTAATTCTGCTAACATAGTTCTTCTGATATTATCGGGTTTATATTTCAGACAGACGGATAAAGCACTCCGCCTTTGATAGTCGTATTTACGCAATTCATCCCTACATAATAAGGTAGAATATTATAATCGTCAGAATCGAGCACTACGAAATCGCCCTTTTTACCCACTTCGATGCTGCCAATGGAATCGGCACGGTTAAGGGCAGCCGCACCATTCAGAGTAAGAGCCGTAATGGCCTCTTCTACAGTGAACCGCATATGGATGCAAGCCAAGGCAAACGTCAGAGGTATGGAGCCGGAGAAACAACTTCCCGGATTCAGATCTGTAGCCAATGCCACGGCACATCCGGCATCGATCATATCCCGTCCGCGGGCATAGGGTTCCTTCAATGCGAAGGCAGTGAGCGGAAGGAGCGTGGCAACCACTCCCTTACGGGCCATAGCTTCGATACCTGCATCGGAAGCATGCAACAGATGGTCGGCAGAGACGGCACCTAACTCAGCAGCCAGTTCGGCCCCTCCTAAAGAAACGATCTCGTCGGCATGAAGTTTCGGTAAAAGCCCGTAATCTCTGGCGGCTGTCAGCAAACGACGTGACTGTTCAACGGAAAAGACACCCTCTTCACAAAACACATCGCAAAACTCGGCCAATGAATCCCGCTGAATGACGGGAAGCAGTTCACGGATCAGGAAGTCGATATAGTCATCGGGACGATCTTTGTATTCGGAAGGCAGCGCATGTGCTCCCAGAAAGGTAGGCACAATATCCACGCGCGTACATTCATCATTATTCAGGCTACGCATCACTTTGAGTTGCAGCAATTCCGTTTCACGGTTCAGTCCGTACCCGCTTTTACCTTCAACGGTGGTGATCCCCATGGAGGTCATCTTCCTCAAAAGTCCCTCTGCCCTGGAACGCAGGTAGATGAAAGAGAGTTTCCGGGTAGCTTCCACTGTACTGGCAATGCCACCGCCCCGCTGCATGATAGACATATAGCTCTCTCCTTTGAGACGCCAAGAAAACTCTTCGGCACGCTCACCCCCAAAGACAAAATGGGTATGTGAATCGACAAAACCGGGCAGCAGACATTTTCCGCGGGCATTGTAGTGCCAGAAGTGATGATAATACCCGTCACGTATTTCTCCCCGGTTGGGACCGACGTAAGTGATGGTGCCATCCACAACTTCGACTGTCGCATTCTCCAAGATTTGGAGTTCCGCCATCTCCTTTCCTTTCCGGGCTGAAAAGCCGAGAGGAGTTACTACTTTGGCATTAAATATGATTAAGTTTTCGCTCATGGTCCTTTATTCCATTATACGTGATTCGAGCACCTGCTGCATAGAAAAATTCTCCAAACCGAGATAATAAGAGGCGGTATCGATCAGTGCTTCCATCGGGACAAGCCCCACAATCTCGCTTCCAATAATAGTCACCCCATAACGGCGAGCCTCGATACGCACCAGTTCAAAGGCACGATAGAGGGCCGTACGGGTGTAATCGGTCATATTGATGGACACTTGGGTAATGTTCCGCTCTTTCAGTTCCACTCCCATCGCCTTGACATAACGCAGACCACCGTTGATGTGACGGATGTTCCTGGCAATCTTGGTCGCTATCTCAAGATTATCGGTACTTAGGTTGATATTATAGGCAACCAGAGGCATACGGGCACCAATAGCAACTGTACCGGCCGTAGGATGCCGGTCTGCCGGACCAAAATCCGGCTGCCACTCGGGAAGTTTGATTTTCCCGGCCATTCCTTCGAACTCACCTTTACGCACGGCAGCGAGATTTTCACGGTGGGGAGCGGTCGCCGACTTTTCATAAAGAAAAACGGGAAGATGATAGAGTCCGGCTACTTTCTCCCCCACCTCGCGGGAAAGAGAGACGGCTTCATCCATCGTCACGTTTTTAATAGGGATGAAAGGCACTACATCGACTGCTCCCATACGGGGGTGCTGTCCCTGGTGATGATTGAGATCTATCAATTCCACCGCAACACCGATAGCTTCGATAACGGCATCCCGCAAGGCTTCCGGTTCACCGACAAGAGTCACCACCAGCCGGTTATGATCTTCATCATTGCTATAGTCGAGCAACTTTACTCCTGCACGGGCACGAAACGGAGCAACAATACGATCTATTTTTTTAAGATCACGCCCTTCACTGAAGTTGGGAACGCATTCCACGATTTTATTCCAATTCATAACTATACGGTTTTGGGTTCACCACAGATTACACGGATTAACACAGATATTTCAATTTAACTCTCAGTAAAATAAATTATTAATCTGTGAGAATCCGTGTAATCTGTGGTGAGTTATATTCATTTCTAAATAATTATTCTCTTTATCAGCTCTTCATCCACCAGATAGGGCATCGTAATGTGATAAGTATCTCCATGCGACAGGTTGAAGGCCTCACTGGTTTCCATCGCATGTTCATTGCGTGCCCACGAACGGCGGGCTACTCCTCCCATCACATCCCAAAGCATAGAAGAACGGAGAATCTCGTCTACCCTCGAACTTCCGTCACATACCATGCCGAAACCACCGTTGACAGCTTTGCCGATACCCACACCTCCACCATTATGCAGCGCCACCAGACTCATGCCCCGGGCACAATTTCCGGCAAAGCATTGCACAGCCATATCGGCCATCACGTTGCTGCCGTCTTTTATATTGGAAGTTTCACGGAAGGGTGAGTCTGTCCCGCTCACGTCATGATGGTCGCGTCCCAGCATGATGGGACCGACTTCACCGTTACGCACCATTTCGTTAAACCGGAGGGCGATCTTTAAACGTCCGGCAGCATCCTGATACAGAATACGGGCTTGTGTGCCCACCACCAGTTGATTCTTACCGGCATCCTTTATCCAGTTATAATTATCAAGATCTTGTCCGCGGCGCTTCACATCAATGCACTCCATTGCAGCACGGTCAGTCTTGGCAAGATCTTCGGGCTTACCACTCAGGCATACCCAACGAAACGGACCATATCCATAGTCAAAAAGTTCCGGCCCCATAATGTCTTCCACATAGCTCGGCCAGATGAAGCCGTCTTTTTCATCCACTCCATTCCGTGAAATCTCTTTGACCCCGGCATCATAGATGGCTTTCATAAAAGAGTTACCGTAATCGAAAAAGTAAGTACCACGGGAAACAAGCTTCTTTATCACCGCAAAATGACGGTGCAGGGATTCGTTGACCAATCGGCGGAACGTTTCAGGAGATTCGTGCAACAACCGGGTACGATCTTCAAATGTGACTCCGGCGGGGCAATACCCTCCTTCATAGACGGCATGACAAGAAGTCTGATCGGACAAAAGATCGATCGGAATATCTTCCTGGGCGGCATATTCAAGCAGGTCAACTACATTACCATGATAGGCCACAGAACAAGGTTCGTGCCGTTCGGCAGCACTCAATGCCATCCGGAAAGCTGCATGAAGATCAGTAGTGATATACCCCACCCATCCTTGATTGTAGCGGGTCTCGATGCGGGAACGATCCACTTCGGCTATAATTGAAACAGCACCGGCTATTTCGGCTGCCTTGGGTTGTGCACCGCTCATACCTCCCAAACCGGAAGAGACAAACAAATGTCCGCTCAGATCCTTATCTTGAGGAATACCCAACTTGAGCCGACCGGCATTCAGCAATGTATTGAATGTACCATGCACGATGCCCTGCGGACCGATATACATCCATCCACCGGCCGTCATCTGCCCATAATTGGCAACTCCCATCTGGGCTGCTTCGTGCCAATCATGCTGATTGTCGAACATGCCTACCATCATCGAGTTGGTAATGATAACACGGGGTGCATCCGGACGGGAATGGAAAAGCCCTAACGGATGTCCGGACTCAATGACAAGGGTCTGTTCACGGGTCATCACTTCAAGGTATTGCTTTATCAACCGATATTGCATCCAGTTCTGACACACCTGCCCGGTCTCACCATAAGTAACAAGTTCGTAGGGATAAAGAGCAATATCAAAACAGAGATTATTGTCAATCATCACCTGAAAAGCTTTGCCCTCAATACAGTTCCCCCGGTATTCGTCAATGGGTTTAGCCTTGAGATCACCGGCCGGACGAAAACGGTATCCATAAATACGTCCGCGTGTTCGTAACTCCTCCAGAAACTCAGGAGCCAGTTTTTCGTGCAAGTCTACAGGGATATAACGTAATGCATTCTTCAAGGCCGTGGCGGTCTGCGCCGGAGAAAGGGTATATCCACGGTCGGGTGCCCGGCGAATACCTTCTACGAATGCCGGATATTCGGGCAACTGATTGCTGAGAGTCATTTTCATAATAAATGGAATTAAGGATTGCAAACTGTCAGCGTTACAATTTGATAACTCTTCGCAATATAGAAAAAAGGAAAGAATCTACAAAGATTTCGGTAGGTTTATTAACAAAAGGTTAGAAGAATAAAAGAAACCGGATAGCTAACGGCCGCTATTTCTCTTCTGCCTTCAACAGACGTAGATATTTATCGGTGACTTTGGCCGATTCGCTATTTTCATTCAGATAGGCAGTCTTCCAGTCCGGATGGCCTTCGAGCAACTCCTCCATCCTCTCTTTCCCGACAAATCCCACTTTATTGGTTTCAGGATCTATCTCATAATATACCCGTTTGGATATTAAAGCGGAAGCGGCAATGGCATCACCAAACTTACCGCCGAGCATTACATCCATTGTAGCATCGCTACCTGCGGCCACAGAACCAAGGGGAATGGCACTAAAATAGATATGATCTCCTATACGCAGGGCGGGAGCATACCAACCTCCGAAACGAAACTTTTTATAACGCAACCGTTTACAATTGATGTAAAGGGAGGTATCTGCCTGTACGGCATAACAACGGGACTTCAGATATTTGCACATGGAGTCGTCTGACCCGACACTGATCTTATAGTCAGCGCCACCGGTCATCAGAATATGATTCTTTGTACGTTTTTCCACTTTCAGCGAAGTAACCGTATCTCCTTCACAAGCGAGCAGCCCTTTCAGATTGGAATATACGACATTCTGCGCAGTAACTTCCATCACCAGCCAACTCATCAACAGCAGGAAACACAATTTCTTCATAAACGCACCCTATTAAAGATTTTCACGGCGGAAAGGTACACCTTTTAACGAACCGGAGCAAGTTTTCAGAAGAAAAGTTTAAGAAAAAGGAGAGAAACACTTGACTTTTGCTTAGCAATGTCGTATCTTTACTGACAGAATCATAAAGTACGTTCAATTTATATTAGGGATGAAAAAGGGAAGCCGTTGCTTCCCTTTTTTTATGATTCGCCTTGTAAAACCCGACTTGAAAAACTTATATGAAACATGGACGGAGGCTCTATCTATCTTGAAGCAAGGCTCTTCAGAAGTGAAACACCGGCTCTGTTCCATTCAAAGCAAGGCTCTCCGCCCTCTCTTCCCGGTAGCAACAGACCGCAATGCCGGTAGCATCCGGAGAGAACGTGGGTAGATAAGTGAACTTCTCCGGAAGGAACAGGAAAAACACTGAAGATTAGACCGGAAACCGACTCTTACGTTAATAATCAGTAAATCTGCTCTTGACAAAAACAAGCTCCGGGCAAGAGAATGGCGTACTCACACTAAATATATTATTTTTGCATTCAAACAACAGGAGAACATGGAACAATTGAATCTCATCATAGACACTTATCAACGAATCATCCTTGAATCGGAATCACAACTGGCAAAAGTTAAACGACACATCTATCGTATCGGTACACTACGGTTGATACTTTTTGCAGCCGGAGTTGCGGGTATTATCTACTTCTGGAGTGAAGGCAGACTGGTGATCAGCGGCATCGCGGCAATCACCTTTATCCCTTTCCTGCTGCTGGTGAAACTGCATAACCGTTTGTTCCGCCAGAAAGATTATCTTGAAAAGAAGATAGAAATCAACCGCCAAGAACTGCAGGCCATTGCATACGATACGTCTGCTTTCGACAACGGAAAGGAGTTTATCGATCCGGCACATCTTTATACCTATGACCTGGATGTTTTTGGTGAGCATTCACTCTTTCAGTATATAAACCGTACCGCTACGCAACCGGGCAAAAAGAGACTGGCCGAATGGATGAACACACACTTGAAAAATAAAGCAGAAATAGAGAAACGACAGGAGGCTGTAAAGGAACTGGCTCCGGAATTGGAAATGCGTCAGCACTTCCGTATACTCGGGTTGCTGCATAAAGGCAAAACGGCCGATGAAGAAGAGATCAGGAACTGGGCAACAAGCCCGGAATATTACCGAAAAAAATGGTATTTCCGGACCTTAGCCATCCTTGTTCCGTTGGCCAATGCCGTCTGCCTCGGACTGGCTATAGCCGGTGTCATCTCGTTCACCACGTGGGGAATTGTCTTCGCAGGTATAGGTCTCCTCAGCTCCTCTTTCTCAAAAGGTGTCAGCCAGATGCAGTCCGTATACGGCAAAAAGATGCAGATACTGACAACTTATGCACACCTGATTCATATAATCGAGGAAAAAGAGATGGAAAGCAGCGCACTGAAACGGGTGAAAGGACTGGTGGGAGGTGAAAAGCAAACAGCTTCGCAAGCGGTGAAACGTCTCACTGCCCTGATGAACGCCCTGGACCAACGGAATAATATGCTAATGCAATTTGTCCTGAACGGACTCTTCTTCTGGGAATTGCGTCAGGTAATGAAGATAGAAACCTGGAAAGAAAGTTTCGCAGCCAACCTCCCGCATTGGCTTGAAGCAATCGGAGAAATGGACGCCTATTGCTCATTGGCCACTTTCGCCTACAATCACCCCGGATATGTATTTCCAGAAATCGCGTCCAAACCATTCTGTATGGAGGCCGAAGCACTGGGACATCCGTTGATGGATCGAGATAAATGTGTACGCAATGATATTCAGATTGCAAAACGACCTTTCTTTGTTATTATCACAGGAGCAAATATGGCAGGAAAAAGCACCTATCTGAGAACCATAGGGGTAAGCTATCTGCTGGCGTGTATAGGGGCCCCTGTCTGGGCGGAAAAGATGAAGCTATATCCGGCACAGCTTATCACAAGTCTACGCACAACCGACTCTTTGACAGAAAATGAATCATACTTCTTTGCAGAGTTGAAACGACTGAAACTTATTATCGATAAACTAAACTCGGGAGAAGAACTTTTCATTATACTCGACGAGATTCTAAAGGGAACGAATTCCATGGACAAACAAAAAGGGTCTTTCGCATTGATCAAACAGTTTATGGCTCTGCAAGCAAATGGGATCATAGCCACTCACGACCTCTTGCTCGGTTCCCTTATCGATTTATTTCCTGAAGACATCCACAACTATTGTTTTGAAGCGGACATCACTAACAACGAACTTACTTTCTCATACAAACTCAGAGACGGCGTAGCACAGAATATGAATGCTTGTTTCCTGATGAAGAAAATGGGGATAGCCGTCATCAACGACTGATCCCCATGATATATTGAAACTTGAATTAAAGGATCAATGCCCTTTGATCTTAGTCAAAAAAGCTGCGATGGAAGCTGCTTCACCATTAGTGAAATAACGCACGGAAGTTATCGGGTTATAAGTATAGGGCACAAACTGGAACAGTTGTACGGCAGCAAACTTCTTATCTTCAGAAAGCATTACGTCTAAACGCAAATTTCCACTGGTACCTCCTTTAGCTGTGGACTGCAAAGAGAAATCACCCGACTTCACCATATCTGTCAATTCATCCAGATGCTTCAGATCAAAAAAGATGCTCTGCTCTTTGGCGACACTACCTGTCGGTAAATAAACAATCTCTTTGGATTTCCAGAACAGCCGGAAGACTCCAACCAGGAATAAGGCAGTGCCGAGCACCATAAGCCCCATACTGACAGTAGACGAACGGTCTTCCATTTCAAAGGTAGACACAAACGCGATCACTCCCGCCAATAACATGACGCAAGAGAAGATAAGTCCTGAAATACTTGTACGTTTTGCAATATCTGGGTGTGAAGATGCAAAAATAGTTGCATCAATAGCTTGGGTTGTCATAATATCTAAGTTTAAATTATTAGTGGATAATAGCTGAAAATAGTACCATACCTATTTTTAGCAGGTACAGTAAATCAAAATAATAATAGAACTAATAAATTAAACTCCTATACGATAATGCGCCTTAGAGCGAAAACATAGTATTCGCTTACTGGATGACAACAATAAGAAGTAGTGGTATCATAGAGTTTTCCCCAATGCTGAGACAAGGCAGCATCCCGGTCTGCCAACCTTTGGGCAAGACCTTTTAAAGAGAAAACATATTCGGCTGCTTGAATGCGCTGTATACGTGACATCGCAATTTGATGAACCTGAATACCTGCTCCGGCCAATTCGGCATCAGGAAAGTAAGGAGCCTGGGGACTGCTAACAGTTTCGTGCGTATCTCCTTTAAGCACTGACATAGCCATATAGGTATCTTGTTCCGCCTGTTCTCCTGCGAAATAGTTGTTGGCTACACAATGAAGCGCTACAGCGAACAACATGAACAATATAATTTTAATGAACTTTGCCATATCTACCTGCAAATATAACAGATTATTCAGTCAAACTGTTCATCTTCAAATCATTTTAAAGTATCTTTAGTAAAGTCAACAAAAAAGGCCACTCTTTCGAGTAGCCTTTTTTATATCTATAAGAATAATTGTTGAATTATTCTGCTGATTCAGCTTTCGGTTCTTCAGTAGCGGGAGCTTCAGCAGCAGGAGCAGCTTCAGTAGCTTTCTTTGAACGACGAGTACGAGTAGCTTTCTTAGCAACTTTTTCTTTAGCCATGTTTTCGTTGTAGTCAACGAGTTCAATGAAGCACATTTCAGCATTGTCACCCAAACGGTTTCCTGTCTTGATGATGCGAGTGTAACCGCCCGGACGGTCAGCAATCTTCACAGAGATTTCTTTGAACAATTCTGTTACAGCAAATTTATCCTGCAAGTTGCTAAATACAACACGACGAGAATTTGTTGTGTCTTCTTTAGACTTTGTGATCAAAGGCTCAACGAATTTCTTCAAAGCTTTTGCCTTTGCTACAGTCGTAGTGATTCTTTTGTGCTTGATCAAAGAACAAGCCATGTTAGATAACATAGCACTTCTGTGAGAAGCAGTACGACCTAAATGATTGAATTTTTTATTATGTCTCATTTTTTATTCTTTATCTAATTTATATTTAGAAATATCGGTTCCAAACGACAGATTCAGACTTTCCAGCAAATCATCAAGCTCGGTAAGCGATTTCTTTCCGAAATTTCTGAATTTCAGCAAGTCAGTTTTGTTGAACTGTACCAAGTCGCCCAATGTTTCAACATCAGCTGCCTTCAAACAATTGAGGGCACGTACTGACAGATCCATATCGACAAGCTTAGTCTTCAACAACTGACGCATATGCAATACTTCTTCATCGAACTCTTCGTTACCATCAACGTCATTACTTTCAAGAGTAATCTTTTCGTCAGAAAATAACATGAAGTGATAAATCAGAATTTTAGCAGCTTCTTTCAGAGCTTCTTTCGGGTGAATGGAACCGTCGGTAGTAATTTCAAGTACCAACTTCTCGTAGTCAGTCTTCTGCTCAACGCGGAAGTTTTCTACAGCGTACTTAACGTTACGTATCGGCGTATAGATTGAATCGATTGGAATTACATTAACATCGGTACAATATTCGCGGTTTTCATCAGCGGGGACGTAACCACGACCTTTGTTAATCGTAATGTCAATCTGCATAGTTGCTTTAGAATCTAAATGACAAATAACTAATTCCGGATTTAACACTTCAAATCCAGTCAAATACTTACCTATGTCACCTGCTTTAAATTCACTAGAATTCTCGATAGTGATGCTCACTTTTTCGCTCTCGAATTCTTCAACTACTTGCTTGAATCTCACTTGTTTCAGATTCAAGATAATGTTGGTAACATCCTCTTTTACTCCAGGAACACTAGAAAATTCGTGCTCAACACCTTCTATGCGGATAGTGGTGATAGCAAAACCTTCTAATGAAGAAAGGAGGATACGGCGCAAAGCATTACCAACGGTAATACCAAAACCGGGTTCCAAGGGACGAAATTCGAATTTACCGAATTTGGCATCCGCTTCCAACATTAATACTTTATCAGGTTTTTGAAATGCTAATATCGCCATGAAATTAATTATTATTTAGAATACAATTCAACAATCAAATGCTCTTTAATGTTTTCAGGAATGTCTGCTCTTTCAGGAATGTGCAACAATTTGCCTACCTTTGAAGCTTCATCCCATTCCAACCAAGCATATTTGCTGTGATTGAAACCAGCGAGAGAATTAGCAATTACTTCCAAAGATTTAGATCTTTCACGAACGCCAATCAACTGACCCGGTTTAACTGCGTATGAAGGAATGTTCACTACCTGTCCGTCAACCGTAATGTGTCTGTGGCTTACCAACTGACGAGCAGCTGCACGTGTAGGAGCAATACCCAAACGGAACACAAGGTTGTCAAGACGACCTTCAAGCATCTGGAGAAGTACCTCACCGGTAATACCTTTAGCTGTAGCTGCCTTTTCGAACAAATTGCGGAATTGTTTTTCTAATACTCCATAAGTATATTTAGCTTTCTGTTTCTCACGAAGCTGAATACCATATTCAGAAGTTTTTCTTTTTCTTGAATTTCCGTGCTGTCCGGGAGGATAGTTTTTCTTCGACAAAACTTTATCAGCTCCAAAGATACCTTCACCGAATTTACGGGCTATTCTTGATTTTGGTCCAGTATATCTAGCCATTTCTTTTTAAATATTTAATTGTTTATTCATGAACTCAATTTGTTGCAGCCGCGATTACAGAGAAGAAATTAATGCAATCCAAAAACAAAATCAAGTATCATTTTTATTAAAGGTAAATCTTAAACTCTACGTCTTTTCGGAGGACGACAGCCGTTATGCGGAAGCGGAGTTACGTCAATAATTTCTGTAACCTCAATACCTGCACCATGAATCGTTCTGATAGCAGACTCGCGTCCGTTACCCGGACCTTTAACATATGCTTTTACCTTTCTCAGGCCAAGATCAAATGCAATTTTAGCACAATCCTGGGCAGCCATCTGAGCTGCATAAGGAGTATTCTTTTTAGAACCTCTAAATCCCATCTTTCCTGCAGACGACCAAGAGATAATCTGCCCTTCACTATTTGCAAGAGAAACAATAATATTGTTGAAAGATGAATGAACATGCAATTGTCCATTAGCATCTACCTTAACATTTCTCTTCTTAGCTGCGACTGTTTTTTTTGCCATATCAACAATTATTATTTAGTAGCTTTTTTCTTATTTGCAACGGTTTTCTTTCTACCCTTACGAGTACGTGCATTGTTTTTAGTGCTCTGACCTCTTACAGGCAGACCAATACGGTGACGTACACCACGGTAGCAACCAATATCCATTAATCGCTTAATGTTCAATTGTACTTCAGAACGAAGATCACCTTCAACTTTATACTCTGCACCGATGATCTCACGAATCTTTGCAGCCTGATCATCTGTCCAGTCTTTCACCTTCAGATCTTTGTCCACACCAGCTTTATCTAAAATTTTTGCTGAACTACTACGACCTATTCCATATACATAGGTCAACGCAATCTCACCTCTCTTATTTTGAGGTAAATCTACACCAACTATTCTTATAGCCATATACTAAATTATTTTTTTTGCAAAAATAATAAATTATCCTTGACGTTGTTTATACTTAGGATTTTTCTTGTTAATAACATACAAACGGCCATTACGTCTAACGATCTTACATTCTGGCGTACGTTTCTTTAATGATGCTCTTACTTTCATATCTTATTTTATTTATATCTAAATACAATTCTTCCTTTCGATAAGTCGTAAGGAGACATTTCGACTCTTACTTTATCACCCGGCAAGATCTTAATGTAATGCATTCTCATCTTACCAGAAATATGAGCAGTAATCTCATGTCCGTTTTCTAATTCAACACGAAACATTGCATTAGACAATGCTTCAACTATAACTCCATCTTGTTCTATTGCAGATTGCTTTGCCATATATTATATCGCTTTATCTCCTAAAACTTCTTCTATGAATTTAAATGATGACAGAATATCAGCCTCGCCTGCACCTACCGCAATGGTATGCTCAAAGTGTGCGGCACATTTCCGATCTCTTGTTCTCACTGTCCATCCGTCACGTTCCATAATCACTTGTCGGTCACCTTGCGTAATCATCGGCTCAATTGCAATACAAAGACCTTTTTTCAAAAGTGTTCCGTATCCTCTTTTACCATAATTCGGAACTTGAGGATCTTCGTGCATGTCTTTACCAATCCCGTGACCGACAAACTCACGCACTACACCATAAGAATGGGATTCACAATAGTGCTGGATAGCATATCCGATATCACCGATTCTCTTCCCTTGTACAGCATTCTGAATACCAATATACAACGCCTCTTTAGTCACCTTCAACAATTGACGAACTTCTTCGTCCACCTCACCAACACAAAAGGTATAAGCCGAATCACCACAGAAACCATTCATGTATGTCCCACAATCCACCGAAACAATATCACCGTCTTTCAACACGATATCTCCCGGAATTCCATGCACGACCTCTTCATTAACCGATGTGCATAATGAAGCTGGAAACGGATCTCCATATTGATTAGGAAAGCCTTTAAAAGTAGGGACAGCACCATGATCTCTGATAAACTCTTCCGCTACCTTATCCAGTTCTTTTGTGGTAACTCCCGGTTTCACTAATTTGGCAACTTCAGCCAACGTTCTCCCAACAAGCAAGTTACTCTGACGGAGCAGCTCTATTTCATCTTCTGTTTTAAGAAATATCATTTCTACTCAAAGAATTAATATGCAGCTACACTACTACCAGTGCGTCCTTTGATACGACCTGACTTCAACAAGCCATCATAATGTCTCATCAACAAATGACTTTCAACCTGTTGCAGCGTATCTAAAACAACACCTACAAGAATTAACAGAGACGTACCACCGAAGAATTGAGCAAACTCAGCCTTCACACCAAAGATACCGGCAAATGCAGGCATAATAGCAATGAAAGCCAAAAAGAAAGAACCTGGCAAAGTAATACGTGACATGATGTCATCGATATACTCAGCAGTTTTCTTACCTGGCTTAATTCCCGGAATGAAACCATTATTTCTCTTCATATCCTCGGCCATTTGAGTCGGGTTAATGGTTATCGCAGTATAGAAATACGTAAATAAGATAATCATTACTGCAAAAACAAAATTATACCAGAAACTCGTATGGTCAGTAAATGCATGTACGAAACCACTTACATTGTTCGTGTTAGAAAAGCCAATGAAAGTGATCGGAATAAACATGATTGCCTGAGCAAAAATGATAGGCATCACACCAGCAGCATTCACTTTTAAAGGAATGTACTGTCTTGCACCGCCGTACTGTTTATTACCGACAATTCTTTTTGCATACTGTACAGGAATTTTTCTTGTGCCTTGTACCAAAAGAATTGCTCCTGCAATTACTATCAGCAGGAATACTATTTCAAATAAGAACATGATTAAACCACCAGTCTTATCAGTCATACGGGAAATCAACTCCTGGAACAATGACTGCGGAAGACGAGCAATAATACCAATCAAGATGATAAATGAAATACCATTACCAATACCTTTATCCGTGATTCTTTCACCAAGCCACAGGATAAACATACTTCCAGCTGCCAAAATAATGGTAGAAGTAACCATGAAAAGAGTCCAATCTAATGAAGCATTTAAGGAAGGTCCAGCCTGCATTTTAAGATTGAGCAAATAAGAAGGGGCCTGAACCAATAAAATAGCAATCGTCAAATAACGAGTATATTGATTCATCTTTCTTCTGCCACTTTCTCCTTCTCGCTGAAGTTTCTGGAAATACGGCACAGCGATTCCCAACAACTGAATAACGATTGATGCAGAGATATAAGGCATAATTCCTAATGCGAAAATAGACGCATTAGAAAATGCTCCTCCTGAGAACATGTTTAATAAGGCTAAAAGGCCCTCGCTTGTTTGTTGGTGCAATTGTGTCAGCATACCCGGGTTGATTCCAGGCAGCACAACGTACGAACCGAAACGGTAAATCGCCACAAACAATATGGTAATGAGGATCCGTTGTCTCAGATCCTCAATTTTCCATATATTCTTTAATGTTTCAATAGCTTTTCTCATTGAATCAGAGTTTTACTACATTTCCACCAGCAGCCTCAATAGCAGCAACAGCACTCTTAGAGAATGCATGAGCTTCTACACTCAGCTTAGCAGTCAAAGTTCCGTTACCCAATACTTTTACCAACTGGCTTGAAGAAATGAATCCAGCTTCAATAAAGTCATTAACTCCTATTTTTTCCAACTTCTTAGCTTCAGCCAATTTCTGGATTGTTTCTAAGTTAATAGCTTTATATTCCACTCTATTAATGTTCTTAAAACCAAATTTAGGTACCCGACGTTGAAGAGGCATCTGACCACCTTCAAAACCGATTTTTTTAGAGTATCCAGATCTTGATTTAGCACCTTTATGACCTCTTGTAGAAGTACCTCCTAAGCCAGAACCCGGACCACGTCCGATTCTTTTTCTTGTTTTAGTAGAGCCTTCTGCAGGTTTTAAATTACTTAAGTTCATATTGTAATTCGTTTTATATTCAACAAATAATTACTTAACAATGGCAACCAAGTGTTTAACCTTATCTACCATTCCAAGAATTGAAGGAGTGCTTTCGTGTTCAACCACACGGTTCAATTTGCGAAGTCCCAGTGCATCAAGAGTTCTTTTCTGATCAGCCGGAGCACCAATTCTACTTTTAACTTGTTTGATCTTTATAATTGACATATCTCCCTCCTTATCCTCTAAATACTTTTTCAACACTAATTCCTCTGTTTTGAGCAATCATTCTTGCATCACGCATTTCGCCCAAAGCCATGATAGTAGCCTTCACGAGGTTATGCGGATTTGAAGAACCTTTTGATTTAGCCAAAACGTCAGTTACACCAACACTTTCCAATACGGCACGCATAGCACCACCGGCTACAACGCCAGTACCATGAGAAGCAGGTTTGATGAATACCTCGGCACCACCAAACTTAGCTGTCTGTTCGTGAGGAACAGTACCTTTCAGTACAGGTACTCTTGTCAGGTTTTTCTTAGCCGACTCAACACCTTTAGCGATAGCTGCTGTTACTTCACCAGCTTTACCAAGTCCCCAACCGATAATACCTTCTTCGTTACCTACAACTACAATTGCAGAGAAACTAAAAGTTCTACCACCTTTGGTTACTTTAGTAACACGATTAATAGCAACTAATCTGTCTTTCAGTTCTATATCGTTAGTAATCTTAACTCTATTATTAACTCCTGCCATAATGATTAAAATTTAAGTCCACCGTTACGAGCAGCATCAGCTACTTCTTTTACTCTCCCATGATACAAGTAACCATTACGGTCGAAAACAACAGTCGTAATACCTGCTTCCTGAGCCTTTTTTGCAATCATCTCACCTACTTTAGCAGCAACTTCTTTCTTAGGCAACTTCTCAGTCATACCCAGTGAAGAGGCAGCAGCCAATGTCTTACCTGACAAATCGTCGATAATCTGGACATAGATTTGCTTGTTACTTCTAAATACACTCATACGCGGACGTGCAGCAGTACCTGACACTTTATTGCGTACTCTATATTTGATCTTAATTCGTCTTTCTATTTTTGTTGTCATAATAATACAAATTTACGTAAATTACTTAGCACCGGCTGATTTACCAGACTTTCTGCGAATTACCTCGCCAACAAACTTAATACCTTTACCTTTATACGGTTCGGGCTTACGGAAAGAACGTATCTTAGAGCAAACTTGACCAAGCAATTGTTTGTCACAAGACTCTAAAAGAATAAGAGGATTCTTATTTCTTTCTGACTTTGTCTCTACTTTGACTTCAGGAGGCAACTGTATAAAGATATTGTGTGTATATCCTAATGCTAATTCAATGATATTTCCTTGATTAGAAGCACGGTAACCAACACCAACAAGCTCCAATTCTTTCTTATATCCTTCAGAGACACCAACAACCATGTTGTGTACTAATGAACGATACAAACCGTGAAATGCATGTTTCTGCTTGGGATTATCCAGCATTGCATTTTCGTTTTCAGTTAAAGTGATGTGTCCATCTTCAATAGCAATATTGATAGCCGGGTTCACATACTGGCTAAGTTCACCTTTAGGTCCTTTAACAGTAACCACTTCACCGTTCAGAGTAACTGTTACTCCAGCGGGAATACTAATGGGTAATTTTCCTATTCTTGACATTGCTTTTTCCTCCTATTAATATACATAACACAATACTTCACCACCGATCTTGAGTTCAGCAGCTTCTTTGTTTGTCATTACACCTTTGGAAGTAGATATTATAGCAATACCCAAACCATTAATAACACGCGGCATATCTTTGTAACCAGTATACTGACGCATACCCGGAGAAGATATTCTTTCAAGTTTTTTGATTGCGTTAACTTTGTTAACCGAATCATACTTCAAGGCAACTTTAATCGTTCCTTGAGGACCGTCTTCTACAAACTTATAATTAAGAATGTAGCCTTTTTCAAAAAGAATCTTAGTGATTTCTTTTTTCAAATTTGAAGCAGGAACTTCTACAACTCTGTGCTTTGCATTAATTGCGTTCCTTAACCTCGTCAAATAATCTGCTATTGGATCAGTCATATAAAAAATAATTAAATTAATCAGGACTACCCTGACAATATTTAAACAATATATTTACCAGCTTGCTTTCTTTACACCTGGGATCAGCCCATTAGATGCCATTTCACGGAACTGGATTCTTGAAACACCGAACTGACGGATATATCCTTTAGGACGACCAGTCAATTTACAGCGATTGTGCATACGAATCGGATTAGAATTCTTAGGAAGCTCCTGTAATTTCTGTGCAGCTTCGAAAGCTTCAGCAGGATCTCCGGTTCTCACAATCTGCTTCAAGGCAGCTCTCTTTTCGGCATATTTGGCTACTAATTTAGCACGCTTTACTTCGCGTGCTTTCATTGATTCCTTTGCCATAATTTATCAGTCTTTTTTAGCGTTTTTAAACGGTAAACCGAATTCTTTCAATAAGGCATAACCTTCTTCATCTGTTTGCGCAGAGGTTACAAAGGTAATATTCATTCCGAGAATTCTGGTAATACTATCGATATTAATTTCAGGGAAAATGATTTGCTCCTGAATACCAAGGGTATAGTTGCCCTTACCATCGAACTTAGTTTCAATACCTTTGAAGTCACGGATACGCGGCAGAGCCACGCGAACCAATTTTTCCAGGAATTCGTACATTCTTTCACGACGCAGAGTTACCATAACTCCGATCGGCATTTTCTTACGCAACTTAAAGTTAGCGATATCTTTACGCGAAATAGTAGCTACGGCCTTCTGACCGGTGATAGCTGTCATTTCGTTGATTGCCACTTCGATAATCTTCTTGTCAGCAACAGCCATACCCAAACCCTGATTGATAACAATCTTCTTAAGTACGGGTACCTGCATTGTAGAAGAATACTGGAATTGTGACTTTAATGCAGGAGCAATGCGCTCTGCATATTCTTTCTTAAGGCTTGCAGTATTACTCATTACTTAATCTCCTCTCCTGATTTTTTAGAATAACGCACTAAAGTTCCTTCAGAACTTATTTTTCTACCAACACGCGTTGCTTTACCAGTTTTTGGATCAACCGGATTCAAGTTTGAAATGTGGATAGGAGCTTCCTGCTTAACTATACCACCCTGCGGGTTCTTTGCATTCGGTTTTGTGCTTTTAGATACCATGTTGATACCTTCAACTATTGCACGTCCTTCTTTAACAAGAACCTTCAATACACGACCAGTTTTACCTTTGTCTTCACCAGCATTTACGTAAACTGTATCGCCTTTTTTAATATGTAATTTACTCATTACTTAAATCTTTTACAAAATTAAAGTACCTCAGGCGCAAGTGACACAACTTTCATGTTTGTAGCACGAAGTTCTCTTGCTACAGGACCGAAAATACGACTACCTCTAATTTCACCTGCATTATTCAACAACACGCAAGCATTATCATCAAAACGTATATAAGAACCATCGGGACGACGGATTTCTTTCTTAGTACGTACGATCAAAGCTTTTGACACTGCACCCTTTTTAACATCACTTGAAGGGATGACGCTCTTTACAGAAACGACAATAACATCCCCCACTGAAGCGTAGCGACGACCTGTTCCGCCCAATACACGGATACACAGGGCTTCTTTAGCTCCACTGTTGTCACATACTGTAAGTCTGGATTCTACTTGTATCATAATTACTTAGCTCTTTCAATTATTTCTACTAATCTCCATCTTTTAGTCTTGCTCAAAGGACGAGTTTCCATGATGCGTACAGTATCACCTACATTGCATTCATTCTTTTCATCGTGAGCATGGTACTTCTTCGTTTTGCTAACGAACTTACCATATATAGGGTGTTTTTCCTTGAACTTAGCAGCAACTGTAACGGTTTTATCCATTTTATTGCTCAGCACAACCCCTGTTCTTTCTTTTCTTAAATTTCTTGCTTCCATCAAGCTGATCATTTATTGTTAAGTTCTCTTTGGCGTAACTCTGTTCTCATACGCGCAATCGTCCTGCGTAATTGTTTGATCTGCGCAGGATTTTCCAAAGGAGAAATAGAATGATTGATAACCATTTGGTTGTAATTAACCACTTCTGCTTCTACTCTTTCTACCAAATCATTGGTAGACATTTCTTTAATTTCTGCAATTTTCATAAACCTTACGCATTTTGATTTTGAATATCATAATCACGTCTCACGACAAACTTCGTAGTAATCGGAAGTTTCTGAGCTGCCAAACGCAATGCTTCTTTCGCGACCTCGTAAGATACTCCTTCAGCTTCAATAATAATTCTACCTGGTGTAACCGGAGCCACGAATCCTTCGGGGCTACCCTTACCTTTACCCATACGTACATCAGCAGGTTTTCTAGTAATCGGTTTATCCGGGAAAATACGAATCCAAATCTGTCCCTGACGTTGCATATATCTTGTCACTGCAATACGAGCAGCTTCAATCTGTCGGCCTGTGATCCATTTAGTTTCTAAAGCCTTAATACCAAAAGAACCAAAAGCGAGCTGGTTGCCTCTTTGTGCATTACCTTTAGCGCGACCTTTTTGTTGTCTTCTGAATTTTGTCTTTTTCGGTTGTAACATAGTTTCCTAAAATTCAAATTCGTTTAGCGATTATTTTTCTTTCTTTTGAAGTTCTTTCCGCCGCCGTTGTTTCCACCATTGTTTCCACGACCACTTTCTTTGCTTTGTGTAAAGTTCGGAGCCAATTCTCTCTTACCAAAAACTTCACCTCTACAAATCCAAACTTTAATACCGAGAAGACCTACTTTTGTCAATGCTTCAGCATGGCAATAGTCGATATCTGCTCTGAAAGTGTGTAACGGAGTTCTTCCTTCCTTATACATTTCAGAACGGGCCATTTCAGCTCCATTCAAACGTCCTGAAATCTGAATTTTGATACCTTCAGCACCCATACGCATAGTATTTGCGATAGCCATCTTAATGGCGCGGCGATAGGCAATTTTACCTTCTACCTGACGAGCGATGTTATTAGCAACAATCACAGCATCCAGTTCCGGTCTTTTCACTTCAAAGATATTGATTTGAATATCTTTGTCGGTAACCTTCTTCAACTCTTCTTTTAACTTATCAACTTCCTGGCCACCTTTACCGATAATAATACCCGGACGAGCAGTGCAAACAGTAATAGTAACGAGCTTCAGCGTACGTTCAATTACGATTCTTGATACACTTGCTTTCGCAAGTCTTGCATTAAGATATTTACGGATCTTGCTATCTTCCAGCAAAGAGTCACCGTAATCATTTCCACCATACCAGTTAGAATCCCATCCTCTGATAATTCCTAAACGGTTGCTTATTGGATTAACTTTTTGTCCCATCTACCTTAATTTTGATCTTCGTTATTACTTTTAGAACCAACGAACAATGTTACGTGATTTGAACGTTTGCGAATTCTGTATCCTCTTCCCTGCGGAGCCGGTCTCATTCTTTTGAGTGTAGCACCACCATCAACAAAAATCTTCGTTACGAATAATTCGCCACTTTCAGCTTTACGTTCGTTTTTCTGCTCCCAGTTAGCAATTGCAGAGCGCAATAATTTTTCCACTCTTGCAGCTGCTTCTTTTGAAGAAAACTTCAAAACGCCAAGTGCTCTGTTCACTTCCATCCCACGAATCATGTCAGCCACGAGACGCATTTTGCGAGGAGAAGTAGGAACATTTTGCAATTTAGCAAAATACATGGTTTTAAGGGCTTCTTTTCTCTTTTCAGCCGATATTTTTTTTCTTGCTCCCATTATATTTATTACTTTATTATTTCAGATAAATCCTGTTATTTTTTCTTGTTACCAGCGTGTCCTCTGAATGTACGAGTTGGAGCGAATTCACCCAACTTGTGACCTACCATATTTTCGGTAACATATACAGGAATAAATTTATTTCCGTTGTGAACTGCAACTGTATGGCCTACAAAATCAGGCGAAATCATTGAAGCTCTGGACCAAGTCTTAACGACAACTTTCTTGCCTGATTCATTCATAGCAAGCACTTTCTTTTCGAGTTTTACGTTAATATATGGACCTTTTTTTAATGAACGACTCATAGTTTACTCAATTAATCAGATTACTTTTTTCTTCTCTCAATAATGTACTTAGACGATTGTTTCTTCGGAGCTCTAGTCTTAAGTCCCTTAGCATACAATCCCTTACGAGATCTTGGGTGACCTCCGGAAGCACGTCCTTCACCACCACCCATCGGGTGATCAACCGGGTTCATAACAACACCACGGTTACGAGGACGACGGCCTTGCCAACGAGAGCGTCCAGCCTTACCTGAGCTTTCCAATCCATGATCTGAGTTACCAACGCTACCGATAGTAGCTTTACAAGTGCTAAGTATTTGTCTTACTTCACCTGAAGGCAATTTAATTACACAGTATTTACCTTCTCTTGAAGTCAGCTGAGCGAAGTTTCCTGCTGATCTAACCAGAGCAGCACCCTGACCCGGACGCAATTCAATATTATGAATTACTGTACCGACCGGGATATTCTGAAGCGGAAGTGCATTACCAATCTCAGGCGCCGCATTCTCTCCGGACATCAAAGTCGCACCAACTTGCAATCCATTGGGAGCAATAATATATCTTTTTTCACCATCAGCATAAAACAACAAAGCGATACGAGCCGAACGGTTCGGATCGTATTCGATCGTTTTTACAACTGCCGGAACACCGTCTTTATTTCTTTTGAAATCGACAATTCTGATCACTTTTCTATGGCCACCACCCATGTAGCGCATTGTCATCTTACCTTCGCTGTTACGACCGCCAGATGATTTTTTACCATATACAAGCGACTTTTCTGGTACTGATGCAGTAATTTCCTCGAAAGTACCAATAATCTTATGTCTTTGCCCCGGTGTAGTGGGCTTAAATTTACGTACTGCCATTTTTATTAAATATTGCTATAAAAATCAATAGTATCTCCTTCTTTCAATGTCACGATTGCTTTTTTGTAAGCATTCGTACGACCATTGATGATACCTGCTTTTGTATAACGGCTCTTATTTTTGCCAGCATACTTCACAGTATTTACATCAACTACCGTAACATTATAAAGGGCTTCAACTTCACTCTTAATTTCCAATTTATTAGCTTCAGGACGCACGATAAAGCCGAAACGATTCAGCTTATCAGTTATCGCAGTCATTTTCTCTGTCACCAACGGTTTAATAATAATTCCCATTATTTAAGCCTCCTTTTTAGATTAAGATATTGTCAATAGCCTTCAAAGAGCTTTCGGTAAGCACAACAACCCCAGCATTCAATACTCTGTAAGTATTTAATCCTGAGATAGTCTGAACGTTAGCACCTTCGATGTTACGAGCTGACAAATATACATTTTTATTTGCTTCTGGTAAAACTACAAGCAGTTTTTTGTCAGAAACTTTAAGATTTTTTGTCATTTCAACGAAAACCTTAGTCTTTGGAGCCTCAAAGTTGAAGTCTTCCACCACTACGATTGCGTTGTCTTGAGCTTTATACGACAAAGCTGACTTACGAGCTAATGTCTTAACTTTTTTATTCAGTTTGAAGTAGTAGTCTCTCGGTTTCGGACCAAATACACGTCCACCACCTACGAGCACCGGTGAATTCATGTCACCACGACGAGCACCGCCACCACCTTTCTGACGACCGATTTTACGAGTAGATCCGCTGATTTCGCTTCTCTCTTTTGACTTGTGAGTACCCTGACGCTGGTTAGCCATAAATTGCTTTACGTCCAGATAGATAGCGTGGTCATTGGGCTCAATTCCGAAGATAGATTCGTTTAACGTAACCTTTCTTCCAGTGTCTTCACCTTTAATGTTATATACGTTAACTTCCATTATTTTTCAATTAATACGATTGAACCTTTGCAACCCGGTACAGAACCCTTGATCAAAAGAAGATTGTGTTCCGCGATTACTTTTAATACCTGTAAGTTTTGAACAGTAACTCTGTCGCCACCCATTTGTCCGCCCATGCGCATTCCTTTGAATACTTTTGCAGGATACGAACATGCACCGATAGAACCCGGTTTACGGGCACGGTTGTGCTGACCGTGAGTAGATTGACCTACACCACCAAAGCCATGTCTTTTAACTACACCCTGGAAGCCTTTACCTTTAGAAGTACCAACAACGTCTACATAGTCTGCGCCGTCGAACAGTTCTACTGTAACAGTATCACCCAGATTTAACTCGTTTTCAAATTCCTTGAACTCGGCCAAGTGTCTCTTCGGTGTTACTCCAGCCTTTTTAAAGTGACCCATCAACGGTTTAGTTGTATGTTTTTCCTTTTTGTCCTGGAAACCCAACTGAACGGCTGCATAGCCATCTTTTTCTACGGTCTTTACCTGAGTAACAACACAAGGACCTGCTTCGATAACAGTGCATGGTACATTCTTACCATCGGCACTGAAAACGGATGTCATTCCGATTTTTTTTCCTAATAATCCTGGCATTTCACTAATTTTTAAATACTACACTTTAATTTCTACTTCTACACCACTCGGTAACTCCAACTTCATCAGAGCATCTACAGTCTTAGCTGTTGAGCTATAGATATCAATCAGTCTCTTGAATGAAGAAAGCTCAAACTGCTCTCTTGATTTCTTGTTAACGAAAGTAGAGCGGTTCACTGTAAAGATACGCTTGTGCGTCGGAAGGGGAATCGGTCCGCTAACAATAGCACCGGTAGCCTTCACTGTTCTAACAATCTTCTCAGCTGATTTGTCAACCAAGTTGTGATCGTAAGATTTCAGTTTAATTCTAATTTTCTGACTCATTAGTTTTTTAATTAATAAATTTATAAATAAGATAAAGCGGCAGGCTAAGAGTCATTCGCTAGCCTGCTGCTCAAGATATTTTAGAGTAAATCAGCACGTCCTTTTACTTCTTCCAATACTGCCTTAGCAATAGAGTTAGAAACCTGAGCGTGGTGAGAGTAAACCATTGATGAAGTTGCACGACCAGAAGTGATGGTACGCAACGCAGTTACATAACCGAACATTTCAGCCAACGGAACCATTGCTTTCACGATACGGGCTCCTGAACGGCTTGACTCCATACCTTCAACTTGGCCACGGCGTTTGTTCAAGTCACCGATAACATCACCCATGTTTTCTTCCGGAGTAACGACTTCCAGTTTCATGATAGGTTCCATCAATACAGGACCTGCCTTAGCACAAGCATTCTTATATGCCTGGATAGCACAGATTTCGAAAGACAACTGGTCAGAGTCAACCGGGTGGAATGAACCATCGACCAAAGTCACTTTCAATGAATCCAGCGGATAGCCGGCCAATACACCATTCTTCATCGCAGTCTGGAAACCTTTCTGAACTGAAGGAATGAATTCCTTAGGAATGTTACCACCCTTCACTTCATCAACGAATTGCAGGCCACCTTGAGTAAAGTCTTCATCAACCGGGCCGATGTTCACAATAATATCAGCGAACTTACCACGACCACCAGACTGTTTCTTATAGACCTCACGCAAATTAACTGTCTTCGTGATAGCTTCTTTGTAGTTAACCTGAGGTTTACCCTGGTTACATTCCACTTTAAACTCACGTTTCAGACGGTCGATGATGATATCCAAGTGAAGCTCACCCATACCGGAAATAACTGTCTGACCTGTTTGTTCGTCAGTTTTCACTGTAAATGTCGGGTCTTCTTCAGCCAATTTAGCCAAACCGTTAGACAGCTTATCCATATCTTTCTGAGTCTTAGGCTCAACTGCGATACCGATTACCGGTTCCGGGAAGTCCATTGATTCAAGAACGATCGGAGCTGTTTCATCGCACAGCGTATCACCAGTGTGAATATCTTTGAAACCTACACCGGCACCAATATCACCTGCACCGATAACTTCTACCGGGTTCTGCTTATTTGAGTGCATCTGGAACAAACGAGAAACACGTTCCTTCTTACCTGAACGAGAGTTGTAGATATAAGAACCTGCTTCAATCTTACCAGAGTATACACGGAAGAAAGTCAGACGACCAACATACGGGTCAGTAGCGATCTTAAACGCCAAAGCAGAAGTTTTATCGTCTTCGCTCGGTTTACGATCTTCTTCAGCACCGGTATCAGGGTTTGTACCGATTACATTCTCAGTATCCAACGGAGAAGGCAAGAAAGCACAAACGTAGTCAAGCAAAGTCTGAACGCCCTTATTCTTGAATGAAGAGCCACACAACATCGGAACTACTGCCATCTGAACAGTTGCATTGCGAAGGGCTCTCAACACTTCTTCTTCTGTGATAGTAGAAGGATCGTCGAAATATTTCTCCATCAAAGCATCGTCAAATTCAGCAACTTTTTCAAGCATCTTATCTCTCCATTCGTTAGCTTCATCAACGAGGTTAGCCGGGATCTCTTCCACAGTGTAGTCAGCACCCATTGTTTCATCATGCCAATAGATAGCTTTCATCTTGATCAGGTCAACCAATCCTTTGAAGCTTTCTTCTGCACCGATAGGAATAACAACCGGACACGGATTTGCACCCAAAACAGCCTTCATCTGGCGAACTACTTCAAAGAAGTCGGCACCCGAACGGTCCATTTTGTTAACGTAAGCGATACGCGGTACGTTATATTTGTCAGCCTGACGCCACACAGTCTCCGACTGAGGTTCTACACCACCTACTGCACAGTAAGCAGCGACAGCACCATCAAGAATACGAAGTGAACGTTCTACTTCAGCAGTGAAGTCCACGTGTCCCGGAGTGTCAATCAAGTTGATTTTATAAGTATTACCAGCATACTTCCAACGAGTAGTTGTAGCAGCAGAAGTGATAGTGATACCACGTTCCTGCTCCTGCTCCATCCAGTCCATTGTTGCGGCACCGTCGTGTACCTCACCGATTTTGTGAGTTAAACCGGTGTAGAACAGGATACGTTCAGAAGTTGTTGTCTTTCCGGCATCAATGTGAGCCATGATACCGATATTACGAGTCAAATGTAAATCATTCTTTGCCATTTTCTTTTTCCTTTACTTTAAGTTTTTAATCAAATAGGTATTTCTTATAGTAATTAGAATCTGAAATGAGCAAATGCACGGTTAGCTTCAGCCATTCTGTGCATATCTTCTTTACGTTTGAAAGCACCGCCTTGTTCATTGAATGCATCCATGATTTCAGCAGCCAATTTATCAGCCATAGATTTACCACCTCTCTTACGAGCGAACAGAATCAAGTTCTTCATTGAGATTGATTCTTTACGATCCGGACGGATTTCAGTAGGAACCTGGAAAGTTGCACCACCCACACGGCGTGATTTTACTTCTACTTGAGGAGTTACGTTATCCAACGCTTTTTTCCAGATTTCAAGAGCTGATTTTTCTTCGTTAGGAAGTTTTGTTTTTACTGTTTCCAGTGCGGCGTAAAAGATTTCATAAGAAGTATTCTTCTTTCCGTCATACATTAGATGGTTTACAAATTTAGAAACCTTCTGGTCATTGAACACGGGATCCGGAAGGATTACGCGTTTTTTTGGTTTTGCTTTTCTCATTTGTTTGAAAAATAATGTTTTTGTTTTTGGTTGTCTATTTCTTGACGTCTTCAACTCCCCCTCCGGGGAATTTACTCAACCTTTTTATAGCTTATTCCAACAAACTAAAACGAAAGTTATTACTTTTAATTTAAAAAATCAAATTCGGAATCACTCCGGATTATTTCTTCTTAGCCGGTGCTGCTTGTCCCGGTTTCGGACGTTTAGCTCCATATTTAGAACGTCTCTGAGTACGTCCGGCTACACCTGCTGTATCGAGTGTACCGCGAACGATGTGGTAACGTACACCCGGAAGGTCTTTTACACGACCACCGCGAACCAGTACGATTGAGTGTTCCTGCAAGTTGTGTCCTTCTCCCGGAATGTAAGAGTTCACCTCTTTCTGGTTAGTCAAACGTACACGAGCTACTTTACGCATTGCAGAGTTCGGCTTCTTCGGAGTAGTTGTATATACTCTCACGCAAACGCCACGTCTTTGAGGACAAGAATCCAAGGCTGGAGATTTACTTTTCTCCACCAGCACTTCGCGTCCTTTTCTTACTAATTGCTGAATTGTAGGCATTTTAAATTGTTTTTTAATTTATATTATTGTTATATTAATTTCGTAACTATACATTTTGGGCTGCAAAAATACGAATAATATTTGAATAATCAATGCACTACATCTTTTTTTTAATTTTTAAGAGCTTATTTCCCGGAAATCATTTCAATGGAAAGAAATTTGGGTGTAGCCATCCGCTCGCCAAGGCTACACCTTTTCCACCGGATAGCTACACCCATTGCCTCGGATGGCTACACCCTTTCTGCTTTCTTCAGGCTTCTCCCTTTATATCCAATATAGGTGGAGTATCTTCTTCCTGCAACCGGATCGGACCGAACGCACGCTCGTATTTGGCTATATTTTCTTCAAGCGCCCGTTGTAAACGTTTGGCATGTTCGGGAGCAAGAATAACACGCGACTGCACTCCCGCTTTGGGCAATCCGGGTAATACCCGTACAAAATCGAGCACAAATTCTGAACTTGAATGAGTGATAATGGCTAAATTAGCATATGTGCCCTGTGCCACTTCTTCTTTCAATTCTATTTGCAACTGATTATCGGGATTCTGATTTTCCATACTTTAATTATTATTGATTATTCTAAATTCTTCTGGCACAAATATACAGATAATGTTTTATAGTAAAGACAAATGCCTTACACTCTTTTCAACAGAATGCAAGGCATGCAATAACAGACCATTATTAACAACTCCCCCTCTTTCTTTATCCAATACCTGAAGCCAGACCAGGAACATCCGGATTGTTAAGAAAGGAGGAACAGACTTATATAGTTCTCAAACGATATCTGAATAATTTCTGGAACAGTTATAAATCAAAAACGGCGAACAATAACCTCCGTACACTTTGACAGTGCTATCTTATTCATTGTTCACCGTTCATAAACCACCACCCATTATTAAGAGTTAGATGTCAACTTATCTTTCACCTCAGTCGCTTTATCAGCCACCTTTTCGGCCACTTTAGCACCTGTCTTCACGGCCTTCTCTTTTGCTTCAACGACTGCCAATTCGGCATCTGCCTCTATTTCATGAAGAGCATTGAACACATCATTTTTCAATTTCTTAGCTTTCGCTGTGCGCGAAAAATGATAAACCAGCGCACCGATGGCAGAACCGATTCCAAGTCCCACCAGGAATTTTGCATTTCCACTTCCCATAAACTATTAATTTTTATATAACCACAATAAACAATATCGTTCTATAATAAAGCTCGTTTTCCCTATCGGGAACGACTGAAAAAAGAGGCTATCCAAAGAAATAAAATGGCACCGACAACGGAAGTAATCAAACTACCGATGATTCCGGTTGCTGACAGCCCGAGAAGGGCAAATACCCAGCCACCCAACACACCACCTATAATCCCTAACAGGAGATTGACTAAGAGGCCGAAACCTCCTCCGCGCATTATCTTACCGGCAAAATAACCGGCAAGGATACCTATCAAAATGTACCAGATAAAATTCATAATGCTTGATTTATATTGTTTTGTTATAGGAACGCTATAGGCACTGAAATGTTCGGGAGTCAAAGAAGGAATTAACGACTATTGAGAAACCTGCCTAAGCAAGCAGTACAGACAGATCGGATTTTCGGGTAACAAATTGTGGCGCTTACTAAAAAGAGGTTATCTTTGCCGAAAAGATAATCTTAGGGTCTATGAAAAATATAATTTACAACATAAAAAAGCAGTCTGAGATGTCTGATGAAACAATAGATTTACTGACGAAACAGCTGACTCCGTGCCGATTCCCTAAAAGGTATCTGCTGATACGGGAGGGAGTCTATCACAAATACGCTTATTTCATAGAAAAAGGAATCACACGGTCGTACTGGCTGGTAGACGGAAAAGAGGTTACGACTTCTTTTTCGTGTGAAGGAGATATCGTGTTCAGCATGGATGAGTTATATTACGGTAAACCTAGTGAAGAGTTTGTGGAAACACTGGAAAATGTACTGCTCTATGCCATCCCCATCAAGACACTGACCGAACTGTACGAAACAAATATAGAATTGGCTAATTGGGGAAGAGTCATTCATCAGAATGGATACCGGGAACTCCATCGCAAACATAAAGAACGGCTGACATTGTCGGCCCGAGAGAGGTATGCAAAACTTAAAGAAAGACTTCCCGATGTCTGCAGCCGGGTCAATCTGGGTTATATTGCCGCCTATCTGGGCATTACTTTGCCTACCCTGAGTAAAATAAGGGCGGAAGAGTGATTTTTAATGTAGAGCAAATGCTGACAGCAAAATAGGTTGTACATTTGTCGCTTAACACATTTAAATCAATTATATCATGGAATTAAAGAAAAGAGAGAATATAGGTTGGATTGACCTGCTGAGGGTGCTCGCCTGTTTCTTCGTTGTTTTTTCGCACTGCTGCGATGCGTTCATCGGGCAATTTGACGCCAATCGGGAGTCGTTTCTGACAGGAACATTTTTAGGTAGCTTGATGCGCCCATGTGTACCCATTTTTGTTATGATGACCGGTGTATTGCTATTTCCCGTACGAACCGACATGGGGACATTTTACAAGAAGAGGATCGGGAGACTGATTCCTCCGATAATCTTTTGGTCACTGGTCATACCTGTACTGTATTTCGTATATCTGAACTACATCAACCCTAATACTCAAAATCCATTGATTTCCATGCCGGATCATAGTTTGGAGGCTTTGTGGATCAAACTGTATACATTTATCTTTAACTTCAATTTCGATACAGTTCCATTATGGTATCTCTATATGCTGATTGGCCTGTATTTGGTGATGCCTATTGTCAGTGGTTGGTTGGAAAAAGCGTCGAAAAAGGAACTGAAGCTATTCCTAAGCATTTGGGGCGTGAGTCTAATAGCACCTTACGTTAAAATGTTCGCTCCGATGCTGGGCTATCAAGGCAACTATGGCAATATGGGTTTATGGGGAATATGTGATTGGAATGACTACGGAACTTTCTATTATTTCTCAGGATTTATCGGCTATCTTTTACTGGCCTATTATCTTACGAGGTATCCACTAAAGTGGAGTTGGAAGAAACTCTTGGGCGTCACCATTCCGATGTTTCTGGTAGGCTATCTGATTACTTCATACGGATATGTCATCACACAGAACCACTTCCCGGGCAATTATGCCTATTTGGAAATTGTATGGTACTTTGCGGGCATCAACGTGTTTATGATGACCTTCCCAGTATTTGTAATCGTGCAGAAAATAAAGGTTCCTTCAAACCGATGGTTATCCCATATGGCATCACTCACATTCGGCATTTACCTGAGCCACTACGTATTTGTATTTGTCGCCTACGACTTGTTGGATAAGGAACAGTTACCATATATCGTACGTATCATCAGTATGGCCTGTCTCGTATTCCTGACATGCTACGCTATCGTCTGGTTAATGTCGAAAAGTAAACTAACCGATCGTTTCATACGATAACATCCTATAAAAAAGAGCAATCACCTTTACGGCAATTGCTCTTTTTCAGTTATAGTCAATTGAATTGTATTATTCTACTTCATTATAGTCAAGCACAGTCTTTTTGTTAGCCAAAATACGATCGTACTCTTCTTTAGAACCTACAATGATCTTATCAAATTCGCGCAGTCCTGTACCTGCCGGAATGAGGTGACCGCAAATTACGTTCTCCTTCATACCTTCCAATTTATCTATCTTACCGTTGATGGCAGCTTCGTTCAAGACTTTAGTTGTTTCCTGGAAGGAAGCAGCTGACATAAAGCTTGAAGTCTGCAATGCAGCACGAGTGATACCCTGAAGAATCTGAGTAGAAGTAGCGGCAACAGCATCACGCACTTCAACCGGTTTAAGGTCACGGCGTTTCAACATACTGTTTTCATCACGCAACTTACGGGCAGTAACAATCTGACCTGCTTTCAAGTTTTCAGAATCACCAGCATCTACAACTACCTTCTTACCCCAGATACGATCATTTTCTTCCATGAATTCCAGTTTATCGACAACCTGTTGTTCAAGGAAACGAGTATCGCCCGGCTCGTCAATAGTTACTTTACGCATCATCTGACGAACGATAATTTCAAAATGCTTATCATTAATCTTCACACCCTGCAAACGGTATACGTCCTGAACTTCATTCACGATATATTCCTGTACAGCCGTAGGACCTTTGATCGCCAAAATATCAGCCGGAGTGGTAGCACCATCAGACAGCGGAGTACCGGCACGAACATAATCGTTCTCCTGTACAAGAATCTGTTTAGACAGCGGAACAAGATATTTCTTCACTTCACCAGTCTTAGAAGTAACGATGATCTCACGATTACCACGTTTCACCTTACCCATAGTTACCTCACCATCTATTTCAGATACAACAGCAGGGTTCGACGGGTTACGTGCTTCAAACAACTCTGTAACACGAGGAAGACCACCGGTAATATCACCAGCCTTACCTACGGCACGCGGAATCTTAACGATTACCTCACCAGCTTTCACCTTCTGACCATTTTCGATCACAACGTGTCCACCCACAGGTAAGTTGTATGTACGAATCAAGTCACCATCTTCCGTCAAAATATGGGCAGAAGGAACTTTAGTTTTATCCTTAGATTCGATAATGATAATTTCACGAAGTCCGGTTGCTTCATCCGACTCAATCTTATAAGTAACGTTTTCAATAACGCCCTCGAATTCGATCTTACCAGTAGCCTCCGTAATGATAACAGCGTTGAACGGGTCCCACTTCGCAATCAGTTTACCTTTTTCTACTATTTCACCATCGGCTACATAAAGTGTAGAACCGTAAGGAACGTTGTGTGTAGAAAGTACAATACCCGTATTGACGTCGATGAAACGAACTTCAGCCAAACGGCCTACTACCACTTTGGCAGCTTCACCTGTTTCGTCGACAATATCTACCGTACGAAGTTCTTCGAATTCCAAACGAGCATTGTTCTTGGCAACGATACTTGCATTAGCTGCGATATTGGCAGCCGTACCACCGGCATGGAATGTACGCAGTGTCAACTGTGTACCCGGTTCACCAATAGACTGGGCAGCAATTACACCGACAGCCTCACCTTTCTGAACCATATGGTTCGTAGCCAGATTACGGCCGTAACATTTCGCGCAAACTCCCTTCTTCGATTCGCAAGTCAATACCGAACGGATTTCAACACTTTCGATCGGAGACTCCTGTATCTTCTTAGCGATATCTTCTGTAATTTCTTCACCACCAGCAACCAACAGTTCTCCGGTCTGGGGATGTATGATATCATGTACGGATACACGACCAAGGATGCGTTCGTACAAGGTAGCGATAACTTCATCGTTGTTCTTAAGGTCTGTACAAACCAATCCGCGGAGCGTACCGCAATCCTCTTCATTAATAATAACATCATGCGAAACGTCTACCAGACGACGAGTCAGATATCCGGCATCGGCAGTCTTCAATGCGGTATCGGCCAAACCTTTACGGGCACCGTGGGTAGAGATAAAATACTCCAATACGGAAAGTCCTTCTTTAAAGTTCGACAAAATCGGGTTTTCGATGATCTGGCCACCTTCGGCACCTGCTTTCTGCGGCTTAGCCATCAAACCACGCATACCGGAAAGCTGACGAATCTGCTCTTTAGAACCACGGGCACCGGAATCAAGCATCATGTACACAGAATTGAAACCCTGATCATCAGAAGAAATTGTCTTCATCAAAATGTTAGACAACTCAGAGTTAACATGTGTCCAGATATCAATCACCTGATTGTAACGTTCGTTATTGGTAATGAAACCCATGTTATAGTTATTGATCACTTGCTCAACTTCATCGTAACCTCTCTGAACAAGTGTCTCTTTCTCTTCTGGAATGATAATATCACCCAAGTTGAATGACAGACCGCCTTGGAAGGCCATCTTGTAACCCAAATTCTTGATTCCGTCAAGGAAATCAGCAGTTTTAGCAACACCACAAGCCTTGATTACGGCACTAATAATGTCACGCAGCGACTTCTTAGAGATAATAGTATTGATATATCCTACTTCAGGCGGAACGATCTCGTTCACGATTACACGACCTACTGAAGTTTCACGCATTACATCAACAATGTTTCCATTTTCGTCAAGGTCTTTCACAATAACCTTCACCGGAGCATGGATGTCTACCTTACCTTCATTATAAGCGATCAACGCTTCTTCCGGACCATAGAATGTGAGCCCTTCACCTTTCGCGCCTTTACGGAGCTTAGTAATATAATACAGACCAAGCACCATATCCTGTGAAGGAACAGTAATAGGAGCACCATTAGCAGGATTCAGAATATTGTGAGAAGCCAACATCAACATTTGGGCTTCAAGCACTGCTTCGTTACTCAAAGGCAAGTGAACCGCCATTTGGTCACCGTCAAAGTCGGCATTAAACGCTGTACATGCCAATGGGTGTAACTGGATAGCTTTACCCTCGATCATCTTGGGTTGGAAAGCCTGGATACCCAAACGGTGAAGTGTCGGAGCACGGTTCAGCAATACCGGATGACCTTTCATTACGTGTTCAAGGATATCCCAAATCACCGGCTCCTTACGGTCTACAATTTTCTTAGCAGACTTCACAGTCTTTACGATACCGCGCTCAATCAGTTTACGAATAATGAACGGTTTGTACAACTCGGCAGCCATCAGCTTAGGAATACCACACTCGTGCATTCTCAATTCCGGACCAACAACAATTACCGAACGAGCTGAATAGTCAACACGTTTACCCAGCAAGTTCTGACGGAAACGTCCTTGCTTACCTTTCAAACTGTCTGACAATGATTTCAACGGACGGTTGGCATCAGTCTTAACTGCACTTGACTTACGTGAGTTATCAAACAATGAATCGACAGATTCCTGGAGCATACGTTTCTCGTTGCGGAGAATCACTTCAGGAGCTTTAATTTCAATCAAACGTTTCAAACGGTTGTTACGGATAATCACACGACGATAAAGGTCATTCAAATCGGATGTAGCAAAACGACCACCATCCAACGGAACCAATGGACGAAGTTCAGGCGGGATCACCGGTACAATTCGTACGATCATCCATTCCGGCTTGTTGCGTCCGCGTGATGCACGGAACGACTCTACCACCTGAAGACGTTTCAGAGCCTCGTTCTTACGTTGTTGCGAAGCATCATTGCCGGCGCGGTGGCGCAGTTCGTATGACAACGCATCAAGATCAAGACGTGCAAGCAAATCATAGATCGCTTCGGCACCCATCTTAGCGATGAACTTGTTAGGATCCGTATCTTCCAGATACTGGTTGTCTTTGGGAAGAGTATCAAGAATATCGAGATATTCTTCTTCCGATAGCAAATCGAATTCGGCAATGCCGTCTTCAGCTTTCACACCTGGCTGAATGACAACATAACGTTCGTAGTAAATGATAGAATCAAGTTTCTTAGTGGGAAGACCCAGTAAGTAACCGATCTTATTGGGCAGCGAACGGAAATACCAGATGTGAGCCACAGGCACAACAAGCTGAATATGTCCCATACGTTCGCGACGTACTTTCTTTTCAGTAACTTCTACACCACAACGGTCGCAGACAATACCTTTATAACGGATACGTTTGTATTTACCGCAATGGCATTCGTAGTCTTTGATCGGGCCGAAGATACGTTCGCAGAACAAACCGTCACGCTCGGGTTTGTACGTACGATAGTTGATGGTTTCAGGCTTTAATACTTCACCACTCGAATTCTCAAGGATTTCTTCCGGAGAAGCCAAACCGATAGAGATTTTCGAGAAATTGCTCTTGATCTTATTTTCTTTTCTAAAAGCCATACTTTTATAATTATATAATATGCTAATTAACTAAATAATGTGCCGATTGGCTAATGCCAATGTGCCAATAAGAAAACATACTAATTATGAAATGCCACAGCCAATGTACCTTGATCGGTACATTGGCATATTGGCACATTAGTTCATTATTCCAAATTGATGCTCAGCCCCAATCCTCTTAACTCGTGCAACAACACGTTCAAAGATTCAGGGATACCCGGCTGCGGCATAGGTTCGCCCTTCACAATCGCTTCATAAGCTTTAGAACGTCCTACAACATCATCCGACTTAATTGTCAAGATTTCCTGGAGAATATGTGATGCACCGAAGCCTTCGAGTGCCCAAACCTCCATCTCTCCGAAACGCTGACCACCAAATTGAGCTTTACCACCAAGAGGTTGCTGAGTAATCAATGAGTATGGACCGATAGAACGTGCGTGCATCTTGTCTTCAACCATGTGACCGAGTTTCAACATATAAGTAACACCTACAGTTGCTGGTTGGTCAAAGCGTTCTCCTGTACCACCGTCGCAAAGATAAGTCTTGCAATAGCGAGGCAAGCCAGCTTTATCTGTCCATTCGTTCAAGTCGTCAAGAGTTGCACCATCAAAAATCGGTGTAGCGAACTTCACACCCAAATTCTTTCCGGCACGTCCGAGGACAGCCTCAAAAATCTGACCAATGTTCATACGTGAAGGCACACCCAACGGGTTCAATACAATATCCACCGGAGTACCATCTTCCAGGAATGGCATATCTTCCTGGCGAACAACACGTGACACGATACCTTTATTACCGTGACGACCTGCCATCTTATCACCTACACCAATCTTACGTTTCTTAGCAATATATACTTTCGCCATCTGGATGATTCCTGCAGGCAGTTCATCACCAATTGTGATAGCAAACTTCTTACGTTTCAGTTCTGCATCGAGCTCTTTGTACTTCTTGATGAAGTTCAGGATCAAATCACGAATCATACCGTTCGCATGATCATCATTAGTCCAGTCGCTCAACTGTATTGCGGTGAAATCAAGTGAATCGAAATCTGATGCACTGAACTTAGAACCTTTGGCAATAACTTCGGCGCCCAGATAGTCTTTCACGCCTTGAGATACTTTACCTTCAGTCAATGCCATCAGTTTCTTCACCAGAATGCGTTTCAAGTCTGCTACCTTAGATTCAAATTCATCATCAATCTTTGGAAGCAATGCCTTATCGGCCAACTTAGAACTACGGTTTTTAATGACACGAGAGAATAACTTCTTGTCAATGATCACACCCTTCAATGAAGGGGATGCTTTCAAAGAAGCGTCTTTCACATCACCCGCTTTATCTCCAAAAATGGCACGAAGCAATTTTTCTTCCGGAGAAGGATCAGATTCACCTTTCGGAGTGATCTTGCCAATTAGGATATCACCCGGCTGAATGCGTGCACCAACACGTACAATACCGTTCTCATCAAGATCCTTAGTGGCTTCTTCACTAACATTAGGGATATCGGAAGTCAACTCTTCCATACCACGCTTAGTTTCACGAACTTCGAGTGAATACTCTTCTACGTGAACTGAAGTCAGCAAGTCCTCGCGAACTACACGTTCGTTCAACACGATAGCATCCTCATAGTTATAACCTTTCCAAGGCATGTAGGCTACAAGCAGGTTCTTCCCCAAAGCAAGCTCACCATTCTCGGTAGAATAACCTTCTGTCAAAATCTGACCTTTTGTCACACGATCACCTTTATTGCAGATCGGACGAAGGTCAATAGTCATATTTTGGTTCGTTTTGCGGAACTTCGGAATCCTGTATTCTTTCAATGCAGGTTCGAAGCTTACAAACTCTTCATCTTCAGTACGATCGTACAGAATACGAATAGTAGTAGCATCAACAAAATCAATTACACCATCACCTTCAGCAGCAATCTGAGTACGTGAATCACGCACCAACTGGCGCTCGATACCTGTACCTACGATCGGGGCTTCGCTTCTCAACAACGGAACTGCCTGGCGCATCATGTTCGATCCCATCAAAGCACGGTTAGCGTCATCATGTTCAAGAAATGGGATCAAAGATGCAGCAATAGAAGCAATCTGCTGAGGAGCAACGTCCATCAACTCTACTTCTGAAGGTTCTACAACCGGATAATCGGCATCCTGACGAGACTTAACCTTATTGCGAATAAATGTTCCATCATCATTCAGCGGAGCATTACCCTGTGCAATGATCTTGGCTTCTTCTTCTTCAGCTGTCAGGTAGACAAGTCCGTTTTCAGAAAGGTCTACTTTACCATTATCTACTTTACGGTAAGGAGTTTCAATGAAACCAAGGTCATTGATCTTAGCAAACACGCAAAGTGATGAAATCAAACCGATGTTCGGACCTTCCGGTGTCTCAATCGGACAAAGACGTCCATAGTGCGTATAGTGAACGTCACGAACCTCAAATCCGGCACGTTCACGAGACAGACCACCAGGACCAAGGGCAGACATACGGCGCTTGTGAGTAATCTCAGCCAACGGGTTTGTCTGGTCCATAAACTGAGACAATGCATTAGTTCCGAAGAACGAATTGATCACTGAAGAAATAGTCTTTGCGTTGATCAAATCAATCGGAGTAAACACCTCGTTATCACGAACGTTCATACGTTCACGAATAGTACGCGACATACGTGCCAAACCGACAGCAAACTGGTTAGACAGCTGCTCGCCTACAGTACGTACACGACGGTTACTTAAGTGGTCAATATCATCCACATCTGCTTTAGAGTTAATCAACTCAATCAGATATTTAATGATCTCAATAATATCTTCTTTGGTGAGGACACGCACATCCATGTCTGTCGTCAAATTCAACTTTTTGTTGATTCTGTAACGACCTACATCACCAAGGTCATACCGCTTTTCAGAAAAGAACAGGTTATTGATAACCTCACGGGCACTGGCATCATCAGCCGGATCTGCATTACGCAATTGGCGATAGATATACAGCACAGCTTCCTTTTCCGAGTTACTCGGATCTTTCTGAAGGGTATTATATATAATAGAGTAGTCGGACTGATTCGGCTCTTCCTTATGAATAAGGATGTTTTGAACGCCCGAGTCAATTATTTCATCTATATGTTCCGGTTCGATCACTGTTTCACGGTCGATAATGACTTCATTACGCTCGATAGAAACAACTTCACCGGTATCTTCATCAACGAAATCTTCAATCCAGGTTTTCAAGACACGTGCAGCCAATTTACGACCTACTACCTTCTTGAGATTTGTTTTGTTAACCTTTACATCTTCAGCCAAGTTAAAAATCTCAAGAATGTCTTTGTCATTCTCAAAGCCAATAGCTCTTAACAGCGTAGTAACAGGTAACTTCTTCTTACGATCGATATAAGCATACATCACATTGTTGATGTCGGTAGCAAACTCAATCCATGATCCCTTGAACGGGATGATACGGGCCGAGTACAATTTTGTACCATTGGCATGTACACTCTGACCGAAGAATACGCCCGGAGAACGGTGAAGCTGCGACACAACTACACGTTCAGCACCATTGATGACGAAAGTTGCCTTATCAGTCATGTAAGGGATAGGACCAAGGAACACATCCTGAATCACTGTATCGAAATCCTCATGATCGGGGTCTGTACAGTAAAGCTTGAGTTTCGCTTTCAATGGGACACTATATGTAAGCCCACGCTCTATACAATCATCAATGGTATAGCGCGGCGGATCAATATAATAGTCCAGAAACTCAAGAACAAAATTGTTTCTTGTGTCGGCAATTGGGAAGTTTTCAGCAAATACTTTATACAATCCCTCTTTTTTACGCTTCTCAGGTGGGGTATCTAGTTGTAGAAAGTCTTGGAATGACTTCAATTGTACTTCCAGGAAATCCGGATATTCAAGCGGATTCTTAGTCGAAGCAAAATTAACTCTTTGATTTACAGTATTTGAAGACATCTGTCAATGAATTTGGAGAACTTAATTTTAAATATATACACAAAAAGGTTAAGAATCCTCTTGTGAAGGATTCTTAACCGAATTACCTGATTACCAGGCTAATGTTATTTAAGTTCAACTTCAGCTCCAGCTTCTTCCAATGTTTTCTTCAATGATTCTGCTTCGTCTTTAGCCAAACCTTCTTTTACTACACTAGGAGCACCGTCTACCATGTCCTTAGCTTCTTTCAAGCCAAGACCACAAGCTTCTTTAACGGCTTTAACAACCTGAAGTTTAGCTGCACCAGCGCTCTTCAATACTACGTCGAAAGAAGACTTTTCTTCTGCGGCAGCAGCACCAGCTGCAGGACCAGCAGCAACAGCTACAGCTGCAGCAGCAGGTTCAATACCATATTCTTCTTTAAGGATAGTTGCAAGTTCATTAACTTCTTTTACTGTCAAGTTAACTAATTGTTCTGCAAAAGCTTTCAAATCTGCCATTTTTTGTATGATTTTAATGTTTAATTTACTAAATAAAATGTGTTATAATTATCTTTCACCAAGAGTTTTGAGAACTCCGTGAAGGGTGTTGCCACCTGATTGAAGAGCAGAAATAACATTCTTGGCCGGTGATTGCAACAGGGCAACGATATCGGCAATAACTTCATTTTTACTCTTAATAGCTACGAGAGCATCCAACTGGTCAGCACCAACATAGAAGCTTTCTTCTGCATATGCAGCTTTCAGTCCCGGAATGCCATCTTTAGATTTATCTTTGATCAGTTTTGCAGGTGCGTTTGCAACGTTGCAGAACATCACAGCTGTCGTACCTTTCAAAGAACCATAAAGAGGAGAGAAATCACCTTCAATGCTTTCAAGCGCTTTGTGGAGGAGTGTGTTCTTAACTACCATCAATTTGATGTCAGCCTTGAAACAAGCTCTTCTCAATTCACTTGTTGCAGCAGCGTTCATAGCTGTTGTATCTACCAAATAGAAGTGACCATATTCCTGTACTGTAGCAGCAATCTGCTCAATAATCGTATTTTTATCTTCCTTTCTCATTGTTACTCTGTTTTATTAGATTTCCTCTACTGATTTCGGGTCAATTTTGATACCCGCACTCATTGTACTAGAAAGATAAATACTCTTAATATATGTACCCTTGGCTGCAGTCGGTTTCAACTTGTTCAATGTAGAGATAAATTCTTTTGCATTATCGCGAATCTGCTCTGCAGTGAATGAAACCTTACCAATTGAAGTATGAACAATACCGCTCTTATCAACTTTGAAGTCGATCTTACCTTGTTTTACTTCTCTTACAGCTTTAGCAACATCCATAGTTACGGTACCACTCTTCGGGTTAGGCATCAATCCACGAGGACCAAGCACACGACCGAGTGCACCAATTTTACCCATGATAGATGGCATAGTGATAATCACATCAATATCAGTCCATCCACCTTTGATCTTTTCAATATATTCGTCAAGACCAACATAGTCAGCACCAGCTTCTTTTGCAGCAGCTTCAGCATCCGGTGTACAAAGTACCAACACACGTACTTGCTTTCCAGTTCCATGAGGAAGTGAAACAACACCTCTCACCATTTGGTTTGCTTTACGTGGATCAACACCTAAACGTACATCAATATCTAATGAAGCATCAAACTTAGTAAAAGTGATTTCCTTTACCAAAGATGCAGCTTCTTTCAGTGAGTATGCTTTCCCTGCTTCAATTTTTCCTGCAGCTAACTTTTGATTTTTTGTCAGTTTACCCATTACAATTGAAGTTTATTAATTATTAACCGGGAACTCCCCTTTTACAGCGATACCCATACTTCTAGCTGTACCTGCAACCATTTTCATGGCAGCTTCCACAGTAAAACAGTTCAAGTCAACCATTTTGTCCTGAGCAATCGTACGAACCTGTTCCCAAGTGATCTCGGCAACTTTCTTACGGTTAGGCTCAGCAGAACCACTCTTTACCTTAGCCACTTCAAGCAACTGAATGGCAACGGGAGGAGTCTTGATTACAAAATCGAAAGACTTATCTGCGTAGTAAGTAATGATAACAGGCAAAATCTTACCTGCCTTGTCTTGGGTTCTGGCGTTGAATTGCTTGCAAAACTCCATGATGTTGATTCCCTTAGAACCTAATGCAGGTCCAACGGGAGGTGATGGGTTTGCCGCGCCTCCTTTAATCTGTAATTTGATTAGTCCAGCAACTTCTTTAGCCATTTTTTTATTGATTTATATATAACATTAAACGAAGGACAACTACAGCGTAACAATTCTGCGTTATTCCTTTTCCACTTGCATAAAGCCTAATTCAAGCGGTGTTTTACGCCCGAATATCTTTACCATGACCTTTAGTTTCTTCTTTTCACTATTCACTTCTTCAATGATACCACTGAATCCGCTAAAAGGACCAAAAGTAACCTTTACAGTTTCACCTACAATATACGGAACATTTAAGTCTTCACCCGTTTCTTGCAATTCGTCCACTGTACCAAGTATACGATTCACTTCCGACTGTCTGAGGGGAACCGGTTTATCGGAACCTCCCAAGAAACCTATCACATTAGGAGTATTTCTCAGATGGTGAGAAACCTCACCAACCAAAGCAGCCTCCACCAAAACGTAACCAGGAAGATAACTTCTTTCTTTCACAATTTTTTTACCATTGCGAACCTGGTATACCTTTTCGGTAGGAATCAATACCTGAGACACATATTCGCCAAGGTCGCTGTTTTTAATATCAGCTTCAAGATACTCTTTTACCTTAGCTTCTTTTCCGCTAATAGCACGCAAAACGTACCATTTCTTTTCAATCTCAGACATCGTAATTCCTCTTTTTTTAATGTGGATAAATTATTTTTTCCATAAAATTCTGGAAACAGAAGTCCATCGCGAACACTACCAATGCAATAAGCAGGGAAGCATATAAAACAACTACCGCACTGTTAGTTAGTTCTGAATACGTAGGCCACGACACTTTATGAACAAGTTCGTCGTAAGATTCTTTAATATAAGCTACTACTTTTTTCATTTCATAAATATTAGCACGGGAGGAGAGGCTCGAACTCCCGACACCCGGTTTTGGAGACCGGTGCTCTACCAACTGAGCTACTCCCGTTTGTACATAATCAGTTCCCGATAATACTACCGGGAACTGATTAATATTTAATTTTAGTCGATAATTTCAGTAATCTGACCAGCACCTACTGTACGACCACCCTCGCGGATAGCGAAACGAAGACCGATGTTCAATGCAACCGGGTAGATCAACTCTACAGTGATAGTTACATTATCACCCGGCATCACCATTTCAGTTCCTTCCGGAAGAGTGATTTCACCTGTACAGTCCATAGTACGCAGATAGAACTGAGGACGGTATTTGTTGTGGAATGGAGTGTGACGACCACCTTCTTCTTTCTTCAGGATATAGACCTCAGCTTTAAACTTAGAGTGAGGTTTGATCTGACCTGGTTTACAAAGAACCATACCACGTTTGATTTCGTTCTTGTCAACACCACGAAGCAACAGACCTACGTTGTCACCAGCCTCACCCTGATCCAAAAGTTTGCGGAACATTTCAACACCTGTTACAACTGATTTCTTATCTTCACCCAAACCAAGGATTTCGATTTCATCACCTACGTGGATAACACCAGTTTCGATACGACCTGTAGCTACAGTACCACGACCTGTGATAGAGAACACGTCTTCTACCGGCATCAAGAAAGGTTTATCAACATCGCGCGGAGGCAACGGAATCCAAGTATCAACAGCTTCCATCAACTCCATTACTTTGTCTTCCCATTTTTCTACACCGTTCAATGCACCAAGAGCAGAACCCTGAATGATCGGAGTATTGTCACCGTCGAAATCATAGAAAGAAAGAAGTTCTCTCATTTCCATTTCAACCAGTTCCAACATTTCAGCATCTTCAACCATATCGCACTTGTTCATGAATACAACCAGCTTCGGAACGTTTACCTGACGAGCCAAAAGGATGTGCTCACGAGTCTGAGGCATCGGACCATCAGTAGCAGCAACTACGATGATAGCACCGTCCATCTGAGCAGCACCAGTAACCATGTTCTTTACGTAGTCAGCGTGACCCGGACAGTCAACGTGTGCGTAGTGACGGTTAGCTGTTTCGTACTCAACGTGTGAAGTATTGATAGTAATACCTCTTTCCTTTTCTTCAGGAGCGTTGTCGATAGAATCGAAAGAGCGGAGTTCAGAAAGACCTTTTTTTGCCAACACTGTAGTGATAGCAGCAGTCAAAGTGGTTTTACCGTGGTCAACGTGACCGATTGTACCAATGTTTACGTGCGGTTTGGTACGTTCAAATTTCTCTTTAGCCATAGCTTTACTTGTTATTTATTTGATTAATAATCAGCATTTACATCTTACAGAGCTGTTACCGGGATTTGAACCCGGGACCTCTTCCTTACCAAGGAAGTGCTCTACCACTGAGCTATAACAGCGAAATAGAGAGAGCGGAAGACGGGGCTCAAACCCGCGACCCTCAGCTTGGAAGGCTAATGCTCTATCAACTGAGCTACTTCCGCAATTTGCCAAAGTTTTCACTCTGTCTTCTCCGTGGGCAAAGATGGATTCGAACCACCGAAGGCGTAAGCCAGCAGATTTACAGTCTGCCCCATTTGGCCACTCTGGTATTTGCCCTTCATTACAGAAATCGAATTTCGAAGTAAGCGTAAGAACGCCCAAACTTTTTCTATTCTGATTTATTCTTGAGCCTCTTGTCGGATTCGAACCAACGACCCCGAGATTACAAATCACGTGCTCTGGCCAACTGAGCTAAAGAGGCGTTTTTACTTAAAAAATGCAACCGTCACGTCCTAACGCGAGCGAAACGGCTGCAAATTTAGTTATTTATTTCTTTCCCGCAAAATATTTGCGGTATTTTTATTTATTTCGTTGTTTTTCCTTGTACTTAACCAGCTGCTTCTCCAATGCTTCCACACACAAATCAACCGCTTCTTCAAACGTATCACAGATTTTGCTTGCATGAAAATCATTGTTTGGAACCAACACCGTAATTCCGGCCTCCTTATTCTCCGCAGTTTCTGGTTTAACCACCTTTAATGACACCTCTACTTTCTTTATATCTTCGTAATATTTTTCCAACTTAGACACTTTCTTCTGAATGAAAACCTGCAATTGTTCTGTTGCATCAAAGTGAATCGATTGAATTCTAATTTCCATACTTACCTCCTTTTTTAGGCTCGTGGATGAGCTTGTTTATACACTTTTTTAAGTTCTTCAAAAGTGGTATGCGTATAAATCTCCGTAGTCGCCAGACTACTATGACCTAAAAGCTCTTTCACCGCACCCAACTCCGCATCATTATTCAGCATTGTTGTGGCAAAGGTATGCCTCAACACGTGAGGACTGCGCTTCTTAAGCGTTACCACCTTCGAAAGGTTCCGTTTCACCAAATTATAGACCAGATTCTTATAAAGTCGTTCGCCATTCTCTCTAACAAAAAAAGCATCAGACTTCACTGAAATCACTTTGTTCCTTACATCAACATACTCAAACATCGCTTCTTTCAATTCATCCCCAAAAGGGATCAAGCGCTGCTTATTTCTCTTTCCCGTTACTTTCAGAAGAGAGGCTGAGAAATCTACATCCTTATCATCCAAACCTATCAATTCAGAGAGACGCATGCCTGTGGCATAAAACACCTCAATAATCAAACGATCCCGACACCCCTTAAACCCTTCACCAAAATCCGTGTCATCCAGCAATTTATTCATTTCACTCTCTTTCAAGAAAGAAGGAAGTGGCTTTTTATTTTTTGGCCCCGTTATTTTACGTAACGGATCAACACTCACCTCTCCTTGTCTGAGGAGATATTTATAAAACGACCGGAGCGAACTCAGCTTACGATTCACAGAAGTTGAAGTATACCCCCGATCCATCAGTGAAACAATCCACTCACGAATCAGTTCGGGCTTCACTTCCAACGGATTAAACTCCCCAATCTCCTCTTGAGCAAACTCCTGCAACTGCGAAATATCCTCGCCGTAAGCCAGTACGGTCTTCTCAGAATAATTCCGTTCGTACCGGAGGTAATCAAGAAAAGAATCTGCTAACATAATATCGCTACATCTATAATTCTGCAACGAATGTATGAAAAGAATTCAATAATTCAAAGGAAATTACGAATTATTAATCTTCTACTTGCTGAAGTTTTTGTACGTAAACTGCACGTTCTTTCTTAAGTCTTTTAGTTACAGACGGTTTGTCGAACTGTTGTCTGCTTCTCAACTCTTTAACGATGCCAGTTTTTTCAAATTTTCTCTTAAACTTCTTCAGCGCTTTTTCAATGTTTTCGCCTTCTTTTACAGGTACTACAATCATTTTGTTACTATTAAATATGTTATGGTTTAAAATTTCCGCAGTCAAATTGCGCCGCAAAATTACACATACTTTCTTTATTCACAAAACTTTCGGCAATTATTTCTCAAAATCAATGCAAAAGGAACAGAAAGTAGTTATCTTTGGAGAGTATAACATATAATATATATAATGTATGAAACAGTCTATCAGTGAACGAATACATGCATTACGCATGTGGTTTAAACCAAACATTCAAGCATTCATCATCCCCAGCACAGACCCTCATCTCAGTGAATACGTTGCACCACACTGGAAATCACGAGAATGGATTTCCGGATTTACCGGATCAGCCGGTACGGTAGTGATTACAGAAAAGAAAGCAGGACTCTGGACCGACTCAAGATATTTTTTACAAGCAGCAGAACAGTTACAAGGAAGTGGCATAGACTTATATAAAGAGATGCTGCCGGACACTCCAAGTATCACAGAATTCTTGTCTACCCAATTAAAACCGGGAGAGGCAGTAGGTATCGATGGAAAAATGTTCTCAGTGGAACAAGTGGAGTATATGCAAGCCGAACTTTCATCAAGTAATCTTCAAATCATATTCTGCCCTGATCCTATGCAGGAGATATGGACAAATCGACCGCCTATGCCGGAATCACCTGCCTTTGTATACGACATTGAATATGCGGGAAAAAGTTGCACAGAAAAAATCGCATCCATTCGTACGGAGCTAAAGAAAAAGGGTGCAGAAAGTGTTATGTTATCAGCTTTAGATGAAATAGCCTGGACCCTAAACCTACGCGGAAACGATGTACATTGCAACCCCGTAGTAATAAGCTATTTACTTATTACAGAAGACAGCACGATATTATTCATTGCTCCGGAGAAAGTAACTGAAGAAGTACGGAACTACTTAAAAGAGCAGCAAGTAGAGATACGGAACTACGCAGAAACAGAAATTTACTTATCAGATCTCAAGAGCACCAGCATCCTGATGAATCCGGCAAAAACCAATTATGCTATTTTTTCCTCCGTAAACCCCAAATGCCGGATCATACGAGGAGAAGCACCGGTAGCCTTACTGAAAGCTGTCCGTAACAATCAAGAAATAGCAGGAGTCCATGCAGCCATGCAGCGTGACGGTGTCGCCTTAGTCAAATTCCTTAAATGGCTGGAGTCTGCCGTCCCTTCCGGAATAGAAACAGAATTAAGCATCGATCACAAACTGCACGAGTTTCGTGCTGCACAGAATTTGTACGTAGGCGAAAGTTTTGATACCATTGCGGGTTACAAAGAACACGGGGCTATTGTACATTATTCAGCAACCGAAGAAAGCAACGCGACATTGCAACCCAAAGGCTTTCTTTTACTCGACTCAGGAGCTCAATACATGGATGGCACCACTGACATCACACGTACCATTGCATTAGGTGAGCTAACAGAGGAAGAAAAGACAGACTATACACTGGTCCTCAAAGGACACATCGCATTGGCGATGGCCGTTTTTCCGGCAGGAACCAGAGGAGCACAACTGGATGTACTGGCACGTATGCCATTATGGAGCCACAAAATGAATTTCCTGCATGGCACCGGTCATGGCGTAGGCCATTTCCTCAGCGTGCACGAAGGTCCACAAAGCATTCGTATGAACGAGAATCCAGTTGTATTACAACCCGGCATGGTCACCTCAAACGAACCCGGAGTATATAAAGGTGGCAGCCACGGCATACGAATCGAGAATCTGACACTGGTATGCAAGGCTGGTGAAGGCTTGTTTGGCGAATACCTGAGGTTCGAAACCATCACGCTTTGTCCTATCTGTAAAAAGGGTATAATCAAGGAGTTGCTAACCGCAGAAGAAACAGACTGGCTGAATGATTATCACCGGCAAGTATATGAAAAGTTATCCCCCGGTCTGAATGAAGAAGAAAAAATATGGTTGAAAGAGGCAACAGCCGCAATCTGACAAACCAAAGGAAGGACCGCCTTTATAGGTCACCAAAATCATTATTAGTGTGAATCAGCATCTTATAGGATGCTGATTCCATCTATTTCTCAAACATGTTTTAATCAATAACCTATGGCTTTAATAAAATCAGTAAGAGGTTTTACTCCTGAATTCGGAGAAAACTGTTTTCTGGCCGACAATGCCACCATCATCGGCGATGTAAAGATGGGGCGCGATTGTAGCATTTGGTTCAGCACCGTGCTGAGAGGGGATGTAAACTCCATCCGCATTGGCGACGGAGTGAATATACAAGACGGGAGTGTATTACACACTCTCTATCAAAAATCGACGATTGAAATAGGTAATCATGTATCGGTAGGACATAATGTAACCATTCATGGTGCGACAATTAAAGATTACGCATTGATCGGTATGGGATCGACCCTACTCGATCATGCTGTTATCGGTGAGGGAGCGATTGTAGCAGCAGGCTCACTTGTACTCAGCAACACCATCATCGAACCGGGAAGTATTTGGGGAGGAGTACCGGCAAAATTTATAAAAAAGGTTGATCCGGAACAAGCCAAAGAGTTAAACCAAAAAATAGCTCATAATTACCTGATGTACTCTGATTGGTATAAATAAGACCCGACCTGATAAACAAAAATATCCTCCGGAGGGACTGGGTTCCCCGAAGGATATTTTTGTTTATCAGGTTCAAAGCCTTAAAAATTTATCATGTGTAGTACCTTGTCCGTCGCTCCGGAGTTGCCAATCACATAATTACCGGCGTTAGTTCCCGTTTCTTTCAGGAACTTTTCATCGGACAGAAGCCTGTCAAGCAACGTCTTCAGCTCCTCGTAATCCTTAATCGAATAAGCCCCTTTGGCTTCAATCAATTGTACCGCCTCCATAAACTTCTGATATTTGGGTCCGAAAATTACCGGAATACCATAAACTGCCGCTTCAAGAGTATTATGAATTCCTACTCCGAAACCACCTCCGATATAAGCAATCTCTCCGTAACGATAAATAGAAGACAGTAAACCGAAACAATCGATTATCAGGCAGTCCGCCTTCCGGACATTCTTTTCATCGGCACGGGTATAACGCACAGAAGGACGTTTCAACTTACCAATAATCTCTACCAAATGATTCTCATCGATTACATGTGGTGCTATAATCAACTTCATCTCAGGATGATTATTAAAATACTCAATGAAAAGATCCTCATCTGGTCCCCAGGAACTTCCGGCCACAAAAGTAAATGCGCCATCCTTGAACTGTTCCACCAGCGGCAACTCCTTGGCCTGCTCACGAATCTGCAAAACACGGTCAAAACGCGTATCTCCCACTACCGTAACCCTTGTAATTCCAATCTTGGCAAGGAAACGCTTCGATGCTTCGTTCTGCACAAACAAGTGATCAAAATCCTTCAGCACATTTCTGTAAGTACCTCCATACCACTTAAAGAATATCTGATCTTTACGGAAAATGGACGAAACACTATACACAGGGATACGACGCTTGTGTAATTCATCCAGATAGTTCTTCCAAAATTCGTATTTGATGAAGAAAGCCATACAAGGATTCACAATATCCAGAAACTTCTTCACATTACGAGGTTTATCAAACGGCAAATAGCAGACAATGTCGGCTCCACGGTAGTTCTTCCGGACCTCATATCCCGAAGGAGAAAAAAACGTTTGCAGTATTTTATAATCCGGATACCTCTCCCGTATTTTCTCAATCAAGGGACGCCCCTGCTCAAACTCTCCCAAAGAAGCAGCATGAAACCAGATATAGCGCGCGTCCTTCTCTACCTGTTGACGAAGAAGGTCGTACACTACCCAATGCCCCTTCATCATCTTTCGGGGCTTACGGCTGAATGGTGCAGCCAGATGCACCAGAAGGTCGTAAATTCCTATTGCCAGATCGTAAAACATACCTCCGGATTCTTATTTCAAAACCTCTACGGCACGTTTCATACGAGCCAGTGTTTCTTCTTTTCCCAATACCCAGGAAATGTCAAACATATGGGGACCTTTGCCCTCGCCTACCAGCGTCAAGCGGAAAGCATTCATAATATTACCTGTATGATAACCTTTCTCAGCAATCCAATCCATTACAATTTTCTCTTGACCTTCAATACTGAAATCTTCTATTCCGGCCAATACTTCAGCCAGTTCGGCCATACATTTAGCCGAATCTTCTTTCCAGCGTTTTTTTACCGTCTTTTCATCATATTCTGTCGGGGCTACAAAGAAGAAACTGCATACATCCCACAGTTCTTTGACAAAGCTGACACGGTCCTTCATCATCCCAACCACTGTTACTACTTTTTCGAAAGGAGCTTCCACACCATGTTCTTTCAGAACAGGCACAAACAGTTCGGCTATTTCTTCGTCAGACTTCTGTTGAATGTAAGTATGATTGAACCAAATCCCTTTCTTATAGTCAAATTTAGCACCCGATTTACTGCAACGGTGCAAGTCGAACAGACGAATCAACTCATCCATGGACATTACCTCCTGATCGTTACCCGGATTCCATCCCAACAAGGCGAGGAAGTTAATGACAGCCTCAGGCAAATAACCCGATTCACGATAACCTGAAGAAACTTCTCCACTCTTCGGATCATGCCATTCAAGCGGAAATACAGGAAATCCCAGACGGTCACCATCACGTTTACTCAGCTTACCATTGCCCTCGGGTTTCAACAACAGAGGTAAATGAGCAAAAGCAGGCATTGTGTCTTCCCAACCAAATGCGCGATACAACAATACGTGCAACGGAGCGGAAGGCAACCACTCCTCACCACGGATCACGTGTGATACCTCCATCAGATGGTCATCAACAATATTAGCCAAGTGGTAAGTAGGCAGTTCATCGGCCGATTTATATAGAACCTTGTCGTCAAGGATAGATGAGTTAATAATCACTTCTCCACGAATCAGGTCATTCACATGAATGTCTTCGTTCGGCTCAATTTTAAAACGTACCACATATTGCTTTCCGTCAGCAATCAACGCCTTCACCTCTTCCTGTGAAAGGGTCAGCGAATTGCGCATTCCCACACGGGTAGATGCGTCATATTGGAAGTTGGCTATTTCAGCACGTTTGGCATCCAGCTCCTCCGGAGTATCGAAAGCAATATAGGCTTTTCCGTTGTCAAGCAACACTTGTACATACTTCTTGTATATTTCGCGACGTTCTGACTGGCGGTACGGTCCATATTCACCTCCAAAGCTGACACCCTCGTCAAACTGAATCCCTAACCACTTAAATGATTCCAGGATATATTCTTCCGCACCCGGGACAAAACGGTTTGAGTCAGTATCCTCGATACGGAAAATCAAATCTCCCCCATGCTGGCGGGCAAACAGATAATTATACAAAGCGGTACGCACACCACCTATATGCAATGCTCCTGTTGGGCTCGGAGCAAAACGAACTCTTACTTTTCTTTCTGCCATAATTTGCGTTAGTATAGGTAAATCGTGGCAAAATTAAACCTTTTTTTCCACACTATTGTTTTTTTTTGTACTTTTCGCAAAAAATTCAAGGGTTATGGAACACTGGAAGAAGAAAAATAGTTTCTCATACAAAGATTTGTTATATAAAGCACTGATTTTCGTCGGTACTGTGGCCTTCATTGTTTATTTCCTACCACGGGATGGGAAGTTTAACTATCAGTTTGACATAAACAAGCCGTGGAAGTACGGTCAGTTAATGGCCACTTTCGACTTCCCGATTTACAAAGACGAGGCAGTGGTAAAAAGGGAGCAAGACAGTCTTCTGGCCTCTTTTCAACCCTACTTTGAATTGAATAAAGAGGCGGAAAAGAACGCGCTCGCCAAGCTTAAGGAGAACTACCATACACATCTGAAAGGGGTACTCCCCTCAACAGATTACATCCGTTATATTGAGAAAGGGCTGAAGACCATTTATCAATCGGGAGTCGTATCGACAGAGGAGATGCGAACCCTCCTCCATGACAGTCTCTCTTCTATCATGGTGATTGACGACAAATTAGCAAACCAGCGAATGACTGACGGAATATATACCGTAAAGAGAGCCTACGAGTATCTTATATCGAGTGACACCGCCCATTATAACAAAGACATCCTGCGTCAATGCGCACTCAACGAGTATATAACTCCCAATCTGATTTATGACTCCGTACGTACAGAGACTGCCCGGAAAGAGCTGCTCGACAACTATTCCTGGGCAAATGGAGTCGTACAAAGCGGACAAAAGATCATCGACCGTGGAGAGATTGTCAGCAAACAGACATACAACATTCTGGAATCTTTACGTAAAGAGTCTATTAAGCGGAGTGAATCTCTTGGACAAAAGCGGCTGATACTCGCCGGACAAATCTTATTTGTCGGTATTCTGGTACTTTGCTTTATGCTATATCTGGAACTCTTCCGCAAAGACTATTATGAGCGTAAAGGCAGTCTGTCGCTACTTTTCGCCTTAATTGTATTCTATTGCGTCATCACCGCATTGATGGTGACAAACAATATATTTAATGTGTACATCCTGCCTTATGCCATGCTTCCGATTATCATCCGGGTTTTTCTCGATTCACGCACGGCATTCCTGACACATGTCATCACCATACTGATCTGTTCCATCACCCTGCGATACCCCCACGAGTTCATCCTGACACAATTAGCAGCCGGACTCGTGGCTATCTTCAGCCTGAGAGAACTGTCGCAACGCTCGCAACTGTTCCGCACCGCCCTCCTGGTGATACTGACGTATGCAGCCATATATTTCGCTTTTGAACTGATCAGCGAAAACGATCTTTCAAAGCTGAATGTCAGTATGTACATATACTTCATCATCAATGGAGTGCTATTACTGTTTGCTTATCCTTTATTATTCCTGCTCGAAAAGACTTTTGGTTTTACATCGAATGTAACGCTTGTAGAGTTGTCGAACATCAACAACGATCTGCTGCGAAGAATGTCCGAAACCGTTCCTGGTACTTTCCAGCACTCGATGCAGGTGGCTAATCTGGCCGCCGAAGCTGCAATACGTATCGGTGCCAAAAGCCAGTTAGTACGTACCGGAGCACTGTATCATGATATCGGAAAAATGGAAAATCCGGCTTTCTTTACCGAAAACCAGTCGGGGGTGAACCCCCATAAGAACCTGAGTTATGAACAGAGTGCCCAGGTAGTTATCAGTCACGTAACAGACGGATTAAAACTGGCCGACAAGCATAACTTACCCAAAGTGATCAAGGATTTCATCAGCACCCACCACGGGCGCGGAAAGACCAAATTCTTCTACATATCCTGGAAGAACGAACATCCGGGTGAGGAACCGGATGAAGAAGTATTCACATATCCGGGACCTAACCCGTTCTCAAAAGAAACAGCCATACTGATGATGGCAGACTCCGTAGAAGCCGCTTCACGCAGTTTACCTGAGTATACCGAAGAGAGCATCAGCAACCTGGTAGATAAAATTATCGACTCACAAGTGCAGGAAGGATATTTCAAAGAATGTCCGATTACCTTCAAAGACATTGCGACGATCAAAGCGGTATTTAAAGAAAAGCTGAAAACGATTTACCACACGCGTATCAGCTATCCTGAGTTAAAGAAGTAAGGAGTCCGGCACAAGCATCCTCGAGTATATCGAGCACGTATTCAAAGCCTTCCGCACCTCCATAATAGGGGTCGGGCACGTGATCGGCGGGGATGCGGGTGCAGTATTCCGTCATCCGGTGAATCTTTTCCCATTCTGCCGGAGAGGGAGCTTTCTCCCTCAGGTCATCGATATTCCGATCGTCCATGCCGATTATAAGGTCAAAGTCATAAAAGTCCTCTGTACGGACCGGACGCGAACGATGAACCAGTTCATATCCTCTGCGAGCTGCATGAGCACGCATGCGGCTGTCGGGCAGCTCTCCCTGATGATAGGCCAAGATACCGGCCGAATCAATCATGAACTGATCTTCCAATCCGGCCTCTCTGATCAGATGAAGCATCACGCCTTCTGCCGTAGAAGAGCGGCAAATGTTGCCCAAACAAACAAAAAGTATTTTCTTTTTCATTCTTTCTTATTTTAAATAATTAAGGTATAAAAATCCGCATGCAGGAACACGCTACATGGATCTCCCCTGCTACACGTTTCTGCATGCGGTATAAAAAGGTACTGTCGATAACTCTACAACGAATTCAATATTTTGTTCGCCTTATTCACCGTTTCAGCAGCCGGCACTTCCGGGAAATCCTTCAGTTTAAAGGTGGATAACATTTTTTCCAGCTTCTTAAATCCGTTCTTGTTTTTCTTATCCGTAAACTCTTTACGTAAGATTGTTATCTTCTCATGAGCCTGAACGCCCTCGATAAGTTTCTCGAAACGGATGGAAGAGCGTGCTCCCGGATAAACCAGATAAGTATCACCACCGGCCCAAGCCTCAAAACGTGAGTCGAGCAACGGCTCTTTCGGCCAACTGTTATATGCCCAACGCAGGTAACCGTCGAGGTGATCTTTAGCAGAATAATAGCTCATCCAGGCAGCCTCGGCAGGATCGGAGAAAGTAAAGGTATTCGGGAAAGCTTCTGTACAACAGGTGTAATAAGTTGTAGGCAACTGCTTTTGTGCACGGCGTGCCAATACCTCTTTCGGATAAGAAGCGCCGATAGGAATACAGTAATCGTAAATATCAGCCTCCAATTCTTTATGGAAATTTCCGGCCAGCGAAACTTTAAATTCCGGATCAGCTTTACGGATCACCTGCAATGTTTTCTGCATTACCTCCATCGGGCGTTCGTCCATGGCGATGGCACAAATGTCGAACCAGCCTTTTTCACGCAAATGTTTAGAGAATGACTTCAGCATAGCCACCCACATCTCTTCGTAAGCTTTCTCGCCCGGAGCAGTCTTGGCGTATTGCATACTGTTTGTAGCCTGATCGAAGTACTGGAATGACAATTTCCACGGAACCATTGAATAGCAGTTGATTTGCTTGTCAATGCCTACGCTCATCATCATCTCCACCCACTTGTCGAACACACCATAGTCGAAAGCCCATGTGCCATCAACCTTTTTCGTCCAGGTAACCATCGATTCAAAATAGTCATAAGTCTGTCCGTTCCAAGGTTTGTGCATGATGGTAGCCGTAATAATCTTCTGTCCGGCATCCGCCAGCATCTTCATCAACGGACGCATGGCATCCATATGTTCCTGACTCCAAAGCGGAACCTGATAATAGCGTGCCACGGCAAACGGACTCTGCCACAAATCCAGATGATAAGCCCATTCGGACGGAGCGGGCAATACGCGGGAAGAGACTTTAATGTCCATCTTGAGGGTAGACAGCCTCTGGTCTCCGTCTTTCACCTCAACGGTGCCGCGATAAACTCCCGGAGACACGGTCTGGGGTATCTGGCAATTGATCCAGATAGCTTGGGTACTCTTAGCCTCCATAGGCATGGAAGTCAGCAAGTGGTCAATCGGATCGGCCACTAACAGAGAGTCATAAATAGAATGATCCGGACGATAGCCACAGGCACCGCGTCCATCCTTATTCAGTTCATCCGTCATCACATAGCGGACAAAACCTCCGCTGAAGGCACTTGCCGGAAGCACGTCGCCCTTGGAGTTTTTAAATTCGGAAAGAGAATAATTCAACCCTTCCAGATCGGTACCTGTCCAGACAACAGCCTGAGCATGGAGTTTCTCGCCACGCCAGCCTTCCAGTGTGACGCTTTTCTGTGATTGAATCATGGGGACAACATGTTTTGCATACCGGGTATCGGTATTTCCCCATTGCACCTGAGGAGTTTTGACTGCCGCCCACTCCTTCTCGGAAGGAGTAACCGGATCGGGTAACTCTTTGTAAGATTGAAGTGGGAACGGAGCCTGTCCGGTCGGTGTTCCACATTGTGTCACTCCTTGCTGTGCAAGAAGCGGGCCTGTACTAACCAGGCAAGAAAGCAAAAGTGTCGTGATTCGCTTCATGGTTTCATTTTTTAAAGGTATATATTAAGATTGGTTTTCATTACATAGGATCTACATCATAATAGACAATCAACGATTTAAACCGTTCGTCTTCTATCATTTCCCGTTGTACACGCAAAAGTAATTCACGGGCGCGACTCATTGGCGCATTTTGTTCTATTTTAACAACTATTTTCCGTATAAACAAAGTCTGGATACGGGCAACGGGAGGCTTATCCGGCCCCAGTATACGGTTTCCGAACAATGCGCGCAGCTTTTCGGCCATGGTATGTGCCATCACATCCAGCAATGTCTCGTTCCGGTTCTTCAGATAAACATACACCATCCGGTAGTAGGGAGGATAATGGAACATCTGTCGTTCGGCCAATTGTCCCGCTACCATATCCTCGTAATCGTTCGTCATCACCTGACGGATGATGGGGTGATCTATACTTTTGGTTTGCAACACAACCCTGCCCCGTTTATTTTTTCGCCCGGCACGTCCGGCAACCTGTGCCATCAACTGGAAGGCACGTTCGTACGAACGGAAATCGGGATAATTCAACATCGTATCCGCATTGAGGATGCCCACTACACTGACATGATCGAAGTCGAGTCCTTTTGATACCATCTGGGTACCGATCAGTATATCAGTCTTCCCCTGCTCAAAATCTGCAATAATCTTTTCATAGGCCGACCGGGTACGGGTAGTATCCAAGTCCATACGTGCCACAGAAGCTTCCGGAAAAATCAGTTTTACGTCATCTTCTATCTTCTCCGTACCAAAGCCCCTGTGCATAAGTTCGACTCCCTCGCAAGCCGGACACGAACGGGGCAACTGGTAGGTATACCCGCAATAATGGCAAGTCAGCTGATTGATACCTTTATGATAAGTCAGGCTGACATCACAGTTTTTGCATTTAGGCACCCATCCGCAGGTGCGGCACTCTATCATCGGGGCAAAACCGCGCCGGTTCTGAAATAGAATCACCTGCTGTTTATTATCAAGCGCCTCACGGACGTATTGCAACAACAAGGGGGAGAATTGCCCCGTCATCCGCTTTTTGCGGTGTAATTCTTTGATATCTACCGGAATAATTTCCGGAAGTTGAATCTCTTTATATCGTTCTTTCAACTCCACCCATCCGAATTTACCGGTAGTGGCATTCTGCCAGGTCTCCACCGAAGGAGTGGCAGTGCCTAACAACGTCTTTGCCCCATACATCGAAGCCAGTACGATAGCGGCATTGCGGGCATGATAGCGTGGCGCGGGGTCTTGCTGTTTATAAGTGTTCTCGTGCTCTTCGTCCACAATGACCAGTCCGAGATTCCGGAACGGGAGGAATACCGAAGAGCGCACCCCCAGAATAATGTCATATCCTTCTTCCGTCAATTGCTTCTGCCAGATCTCAACCCGTTCGGCATCGGGAAACTTGGAGTGATAGATCCCCAACCGGGAGCCGAACACCCGTTTCAGACGTTCGGTAATCTGAGTGGTCAACGCAATTTCGGGTAACAGGTAAAGCACCTGTTTCCCCTGACGTAAAGCATCTTCTATCAGATGGATATACACTTCAGTCTTTCCGCTGGAAGTCACACCGTGGAGCAAGCAGACATTCTTCTCTTGAAAGCTCCGCACAATTTCATCATAAGCCCGCTGCTGATGTTCGTTCAGAACGTTCAGTTCCACCGTTTGTCCCGAGATACGGTTCAATCGGCCGATTTCCCGTTGATAGACTTCAAAGACCCGCTTTTCTACCAATCCGTTAAAAACGGCAGGAGAAGCGGAAGCACGCTGCAACAATTCCTTTTTCGATACTTCCTTCAGCGTGCCGTCTCCCAATACCCCGGAAAGCTCGACGTACTTCATCAACAGTGCCAGTTGCTTCGGGACGCGTTCTAATTTATCAAAAAGTCGCCGGAGATTCTCCTCGCCCGAAGCGTCGGCTGTCAGCCGGACCCGGACTTCTGTTTTGGGTTTATAGGTACGGCGAAGTTCCTCTTTTACAAAAAGAGCTTCCTTATCGAGCAAGGATTTAATAACAGTAAGTATGTTTTTCAGACCACTCTCCTTTTCAAGTTTGGTGACGCACTGCTCAGGATCTTTTGCAAGCAAGTCAAGTATCCGTTGTTCCCGTTCGGGAAGGGGAGCATCGGCTTCAAAGTCGGGGTTGTATTCAACGATCGTCTCACTTTCCAGTTTTAAACCGGAAGGTAACGCCGCTTTGTAGACATCGCCCTGTGTACAGAGATAATAATCGGATAACCATTCCCAAAACCGGAATTGTACAGGGAGCAGTATCGGAGAGGTATCAAGTACGGCGGAAATCTCTTTGACTTCATATTCGGTCGGCGCATAATAGTGAACATTGCAAACAATGGCTGTATAATACTTTTTCCGCCCGAAAGATACGACTACCCGGCAACCGATTTGTACCTCTTCTGCTCCTTCGTCCGGAAGGGAATAAGTGAAGCAACGGGGAAGAGGCAAAGGTAATATGACATCTACATACTTTTTCATCGTGAGGACAAAGATACAAAAAAATCCCCGACGCAAACGCCGGGGATTTGTATATCATCAGATGATTCTGATTTCTTAGAAAATATAAGCAGCAGATATCTGCCACATTTTAGTCTTATAAGAAAAATCAGCCTCTTTCCATTCCGCTGTTTTATTCAACGGGATATTATAATTGGCTCCTATCTGCAAATGCCTCAGTAATTTCACACCGGCACCTACATTAATACCTATCTGTGCGTTCTTTTTATTCAACCGACCAAGGTCCTCGTAATTCTTATCGCCTGAGAAGTTAAAATAAAAATCCGGACCGGCTGCCACGTAGATACCCAATGCACTACCCAAGCCAATAGTATACTTCAAGTTAATTGGAATATCGAGACCATTCTGTCTGATAGACTCATCACCTACTTTGACACCTCTCTGAGAGAACAAAAGAGCACCGTCAACCCCCAAACCTACCAATGGGATAGTAACCTCAGCCATCGGGCCGATAAAGAAACCGGTAAAGTTGTCTGTTTTTAAATCAGACTTATTAAAATCAGCTTTTGCCAGGTTTACACCACCTTTCACACCAAACTTGATAAGTTGTGCCTGAGCAGGCATAGCCATACCGATACATACAGCTATCATTAAAGCACTAATAATCTTTTTCATAACTAAGTTGTGTTTAAAATTCGGGACAAAGATATAGTTTTAAATTAAAAAAACATTAAATTCGTTTGCATATTTTCAGCAAAGCGCTCTATTCTATAACATTACTCAACAGCATTTTGTTGTTTCAATCCCCAATATAAAGGACTTGCCGTTTTCTCAATAAAAAGATCCATCTTTATCATCTAAGGAAACTATATACGAGATGTACAACTGGTATATCGGATCTTTTAATAATAGACCCGCAACCTCATAAAGTAGCAGCAAAATCCCGGCAAGAAGAAAAAAACACCCTTACCGGAACAACGAATCATAAAACGATTTACCTTTGTAGTACATTTAAGGAAAGATGCCAGAGTGATCGAATGGGCCGGACTCGAAATCCGGTGAACGGCTTGTCTGTTCCGTGGGTTTGAATCCCACTCTTTCCGCACAGGATTGCAGGTTCCGGTTAAGAAAAAGAGTCTTGCAAAAGCCCGTTTCACCACAGACTGTGACACCTCCCCCTTCTCCATGAAGACCGTTTCTCTATCCCTTAAACTGTATCAGCATCAGGACAGGATTATCATCTACTTTCATTCCCGAAACAATCTTCTTCAGTTCACCACTCAACTCACCGGCTTCGTAAGCCTCCACCAAATCTTCCGACTTCAGAATGACTAAAGCGCAATCTTCGGGATAACGATAAAACATGATGCCTGAGACCGGTTTCGAAGTATCTTCACGATTCTTGAAAATATAGCGGAAAACCTCCTGGGTACGGCGGTCATAAAGCCATTCTTCATTTTGCAAATCCAGATGATCGATGCTGTTCATAGGTATCTCCATCGGTTGCTTGGTTAAAAAAAGATAGGGTCCCGCCACTCCTTTCAAAAACAAACCATACTGGTTCCCTTCTTCATTATGTGAAGGGGTACGGACCAGCAAAGGTTTTAAAGCAAAATCCGACTCCATCGTAAACAAAGTATCCGAGTCCGCATTGCCTATGTAGAACCGGGAACCATTGCAAATAATCGATGGCTCATGCATATAGCCATACAGATGCGCTTGCTCGTTGATGATTAATTTAACTTGCACACATTTTTTCTGCACATAGCTCAAAGAATCCAGCTGTCCGCTCTCGGTAGAGACAAGGAGGTAGGGATGGAACCCGGCATCCGAACCTGCGGAAGGAGTGAAGTCCCGGGAGGCAATCAGATATTCGGGAGAGAAAAGATACATCTGGTTCAACCATATATTTTCGGGATAAGGAAGCGAACGCTTGAACGTGCCATCCAGCGAATAGACGTGAATTTTTTGCCGGTTCATCTCTTTCAGATAAAGTTCGCCATCCTCCCAGTTTACGTCTACCGTCGCAATATCTTTGTATTCTCCCGGACCATTTCCCACCCGGTGGATACGGGTAAGGGCTTTTCCCTCCCGGCTGAACAGACAGACATCTTCACTCTGGTGACCTATCGTCACGATATATTTATCGGACACTATCGCGGCAACACCATTGAACAGAAAGTCATCGGTAGTTTCTAAAGGAATATATTCCACATCGGCAATGTCTTGCAGAACAATCTCCTTTTCAGGGTAACTTTTTGTCATGTCGACAACGGATAAAGCCTGAGTTTCCGCCTGCTTCGTCCCCTGGCATGAAGCCAACAGGTACAGCACCAGAAAGTAAAAAGGGAATTTTTTCATAGTATCATCATTAATCACACCGGCAAGATAGAAAAAAAATACCGGATTCAGCTCTCAAACTTCAGAAAATAAAAAAAGAAGTTGTACCCCAAACCGTTGCAATTCTCCTATCCTCCCTAAACGGAAGAAAGGACTGTAACCGGATTGGGATACAACTTCTTAAATATGCTGACCGGATTCCCCGGATCAGTTGTTAGGCTTAATATCGAGTTTAACCGGATGAATCATGTTTTCCGGCTTCAGGATCGTATCAAGGTCTTCTTTCGAAAGAATGTTATGTTCCAACACCAGTTCGTAAACTCCCTTACCGGTCTCCTGTGCCTCTTTGGCAATTTTGGTAGAATTCTTATACCCGATGACAGGGTTGAGGGCCGTCACAACACCGATACTGTTGTGAACATCTTTCCGGCATTTCTCCTCATTGGCCGTAATGCCGTCTATGCACAAAGTACGCAGTGTATCGAAGCCATTCATCAGCAAATCGGCAGATTCAAAGCAACACTGTGCCATCACCGGTTCCATCGCATTCAGCTCCATCTGAGCCGCTTCGCCACTCATAGCCACGCAAAGGTCGTTGCCTATCACTTTATAGTCGATCTGGTTCATCACTTCGGGGATAACCGGATTTACCTTACCGGGCATGATAGACGAACCGGGTTGCATGGCAGGCAGATTAATCTCACCCAACCCGCAACGCGGACCGGATGCCAGAAGACGTAAGTCATTGCAAATCTTATTCATTTTTACAGCTATACGACGCATGGCTGAAGAATACCCCACCAGACAGGAAGTATCGGAAGTAGCTCCTATCAGATCGTCGGCCAAACGGATATCCAGCCCGGTAATCTTCCGGAGGGCCGCGATGCATTTGGTAGCATATTCCGGTTCGGCGGTAATTCCGGTTCCGATGGCAGTAGCTCCCATATTGACTGTCAGGAAGTCCTGTGCAGCAAAGTCCAGATTCTTAATTTCATCTTGAAGGATGCTGGCAAAACCATTGAATGTCTGCCCAAGCGTCATCGGCACCGCATCTTCCAACTGTGTACGCCCCATCTTGATCACATGTGCAAACTCTTCTGCTTTTCTCCGGAAAGCACCGATCACTTCTTTGAAATGCTTCACCAGTTTCAGATGCGTATAATACATACCTATATGGATGGCAGTCGGATAGGCATCGTTGGTGGACTGCGAACGGTTGACGTGGTCATTGGGCGAACAATATTGATACTCTCCGCGTTTATGTCCCATCAGTTCGAGGGCACGATTGGCTATCACCTCGTTGGCATTCATGTTGGTGGTAGTTCCGGCTCCACCCTGAATCATGTCTACCGGGAATTGGTCGTGATGTTTGCCTTCCAGAATTTCTTTACATGCATGGAGAATGGCATTTGCCTGTTCTTCAGTCAGCAATCCAAGCTCAAAGTTAGCCATAGCGGCTCCCATCTTGGTTATGGCAAGTGCATTGATAAACAACGGATACTCACAAAGGTGATATTTACTAATGCGGAAGTTCTCTATGCCCCGAAGGGTTTGTACGCCATACAAAGCGGTTTCGGGTACTTCACGTTCACCTATTAAATCACTCTCTGTACGAGTTGCTTTCGATAATTCTTCTTTCATAATATATCTTTATTAACAATTATAATCTTAACTGTGTTTATAATAACCAAACTTAAGCAATATTGTTTTGAAAGCAATCATATTCACTATTTAGTTAACATACTTTAAACAAGGAGTGATTTACGTATAATAAAGCAAATACATGTATCATATTGTAAATAGCATCCGATTGAGAGATATTTTACAAAATCTCCTTCATAATGAAAAAATATGCAAATCAGCAAAAACCAATTAACTTCTTTTTTGTTGATTACCATATCATTTACCAATTCAGAGACAATTTATTAAATTATCTTTGCCAAAAAATTAAAAAAGAAAGATATGATTTTACAATTGGCTTTTGTACTGACAGCTATTATTATCGGTGCCCGTTTGGGAGGTATCGGACTCGGAGTAATGGGCGGCGTAGGTTTAGGGATACTGACTTTTGTCTTCGGACTGCAACCCACAGCCCCTCCGATCGATGTAATGTTGATGATTGCCGCGGTTATTTCGGCTGCATCATGCATGCAGGCAGCCGGCGGACTGGACTATATGGTGAAGCTGGCAGAAAAGTTATTGCGTAAAAACCCGTCACACGTCACTCTTTTGAGTCCTATTGTGACTTATCTGTTCACCTTCGTCGCCGGTACAGGACATGTTGCCTATTCCGTACTGCCGGTGATTGCCGAAGTGGCCACCGAAACAAAAATCCGTCCGGAACGCCCTCTCGGTATCGCCGTTATCGCTTCTCAGCAAGCCATCACGGCCAGCCCCATTTCGGCTGCCACAGTTGCCTTGCTCGGACTTCTGGCAGGTTTTGACATTACTTTATTTGACATTTTAAAAATAACAATCCCCGCTACCATTATCGGTGTGCTGGTAGGTGCACTGTTCTCAATGAAAGTGGGCAAAGAACTGGTGGACGACCCGGAATATCAGAAGCGATTGGCAGAAGGGTATTTCAACTCTAAGAAAGTAGAGATTAAGGACGTACACAACAAGCGCAATGCAATGACCTCGGTTCTGATTTTCATTTTAGCAACGGCCTTCATCGTATTTTTCGGTTCTTTCGACGGTATGCGCCCCACCTTCCTGATAGACGGAGAAACCGTTACACTGGGAATGTCTGCCATTATTGAAATCGTAATGCTTTCGGCAGCTGCGCTTATCCTGATGATTACCAAGACGGATGGAATCAAAGCAACACAAGGTTCTGTTTTCCCGGCAGGAATGCAGGCGGTAATCGCCATCTTCGGTATAGCCTGGATGGGTGACACATTCCTGCAAGGCAACATGGGGCAACTGACAGAATCTATCGAAGGATTGGTTCGGCAGATGCCGTGGTTATTCGGAATAGCTTTGTTCGTAATGTCTATCCTGCTTTACAGTCAGGCGGCCACAGTACGTGCACTGATGCCACTGGGCATCGCCCTCGGCATTTCGCCGTATATGCTGATCGCCATGTTCCCGGCCGTAAACGGATACTTCTTCATTCCGAATTATCCGACGGTGGTTGCTGCCATCAATTTCGACCGTACAGGAACAACCAAAATCGGTAAATATGTGTTGAATCATTCGTTTATGATGCCCGGATTGGTATCAACCGTTGTAGCTATCGTACTCGGATTGCTCTTCATCCAGGTATTTTAAAAATAAGAACTATCTATTTTTTAACCTAAATAACAGTTGAGTCATGAAAGAACTAAAAAGACTAAGCCTTGTAGTGGTTACACTACTGCTTTCCACAATGATGGCCTTCTCACAGAAGCCAAACATTCACATCCTTGCTACCGGAGGAACGATTGCCGGGACAGGCGGCTCGGCAACCTCTACCAATTACACAGCCGGACAAGTAGCAATCGGTACGCTGCTGGATGCAGTACCCGAACTAAAAAACATTGCCAATGTGACCGGTGAACAAATTGTGCGCATCGGTTCGCAGGACATGAACGACGAAGTATGGCTGATACTTGCCAAAAAGATCAACCAGTTGTTGAAGCGTCCGGATATCGACGGCATCGTTATCACTCACGGAACAGATACAATGGAAGAAACGGCTTACTTCCTGAACCTGACCGTAAAAAGCGATAAACCGGTGGTGCTGGTAGGAGCCATGCGTCCTTCCACCGCACTTAGTGCCGATGGTCCGCTGAACCTTTATAACGCCGTAGTCACCGCAGGGGCCAAAGAATCTGTAGGCAAAGGCGTACTGGTAGCCATGAACGGATTGATTCTCGGGGCAGAAAGTGTATTAAAAATGAATACAATCGATGTACAAACCTTCCAGGCACCCAACTCCGGAGCGTTGGGCTATATCTTCAACGGAAAGGTATTTTACAACCAAGCCCCACTGAAAAAGCATACCACTCAGTCTGTGTTCGACGTAACCAACCTGAACTCTCTGCCTAAAGTAGGTATCGTTTATAGCTACTCAAACATTGAGGCAGATATGGTAACCCCACTTCTACACCACGATTATAAGGGTATTATCCATGCCGGCGTAGGTAACGGAAACATTCACAAGAACATTTTCCCGGTACTGACAGAAGCCCGTAAGAAAGGAATACTCGTTGTCCGTTCATCCCGTGTACCGACCGGACCTACGACACTGGATGCCGAGGTGGATGATGCTCAATATCAATTTATCGCTTCGCAGGAATTGAACCCGCAAAAGTCACGTGTACTGCTGATGCTTGCACTGACCAAAACCAACGACTGGAAGCAGATTCAGCAATATTTTAATGAGTACTAACCGGGCATCGAACCGATAAAACCTGAACACTTATGAAGAAATTAATGGCAATGCTGCTCCTTGCGGGCAGCATTCAAGGAGTATATGCACAAAAGGCAGAAAAGAAGGAAATGTTTCTGGAAAACAAATCGTTGTACGAAGAACTGGCCAACGTGCAAAAAAAGACGGATAAGTTCAATCTGTACCTCAATATGCAAGGTAGTTTTGACGCTAACTTCCGCGATGGTTTCGACGAAGGAGTATTCAAAATGCGTCAACTCCGCATCGAAGCAAAAGGCAATCTCAACAGCTGGCTCTCTTACCGCTATCGTCAACGCCTGAACCGTTCGAACGAAGGAGGAGGAATGATTGATAACATCCCTACCTCGATAGACTATGCCGGAATCGGTGTGAAACTGAATGATCAGTTCTCTTTCTTTGCCGGTAAGCAATGTGCCGCTTACGGGGGATTTGAGTTCGACCTGAATCCGATCGACATTTACGAATACAGTGACATGATCGACAATATGAGTAATTTTATGACCGGACTGAACGTCGGTTATAATATTACCTCCACCCAGCAACTCAACCTGCAGATTCTGAATAGTCGTAACAGTTCGTTTGACAAAACATACGGAATCACCGAAGATTCGGAAGGCAAATTGCCGGATCTCAAATCGGGGAAGATGCCACTGGTCTATACCCTGAACTGGAACGGCAACTTCAATGAGGTATTCAAGACCCGCTGGTCAGCCTCCGTCATGAGTGAAGCCAAAGGCAAGAACCTCTACTATTATGCAGTGGGCAACGAGCTGAATCTGGATAAGTTCAATATGTTTGTCGACTTCATGTATTCGCAGGAAGGCATCGACCGCAACGGTACTATCACCGGAATCGTGGGTAATGCCAGCGGACACAATGCTTTCAACGCCGGTTACTTATCTGTGGTGACCAAGCTCAACTACCGTTTCCTCCCGAAATGGAATGCTTTTGTAAAAGGTATGTACGAAACCGCTTCGGTTACTAAAGCAGCTGACGGCATTGAAAAAGGTAACTACCGTACTTCCTGGGGATATCTGGCCGGAGTAGAGTTTTACCCGATGAAGACCAACCTGCATTTCTTCCTGACTTACGTGGGACGTTCATACGACTTCACACATCGTGCCAAAGTACTGGGACAAGAGAACTACAGTACCAATCGTTTGTCTTTAGGTTTCATCTATCAGTTACCGATGTTCTAATACCAATAAAATAGTCCCGATAAACCGGATCGTTTATCGGGACTATTTATTATTTTCAATTCATTCGTTCGTATCAATACTCCTCTTCGTTAAAGAAGAAATCTTCTTTACTGGGGTAGTCCGGCCAAATATCTTCTATACTTTCATAGATTTCGCCTTCATCTTCCATTTCCTGAAGGTTTTCAATCACTTCAAGAGGAGCACCCGACCGCATGGCATAATCAATCAGTTCATCCTTAGTTGCCGGCCAAGGAGCATCTTCCAGTTTAGATGCTAATTCCAACGTCCAATACATAAGCTTTCGTATTTAAAATGTGAATATTAATACCTACTCTCTATTTTTCGGCAAAAGTATAATAAAAAATTTCACTTGCAACTATTATTCCAAAATATTTCGTCTTTTCCCTCATTAAAATTCATTTTACGAGACAAGACAAATAAATAATCAGACAGCCGGTTGACATAAGCCAGCAAATCAGCAGAGATTGTATAGCTTTCGGATAATGCAAGAATACGCCGCTCCGCCCTCCGGCAAACGGTACGGCAAACGTGGCAAAGTGCCGAGCCACGACTTCCTCCCGGAATGATGAAGGAATGTAAAGGCGGAAGAATTTCGTCGGCAGCATCAATTTCACGTTCAATAGCTTCTACATCGGCAGGGGTAATAATACTGACATCGTGCAGTTGGATCTTCTCCTGGTCAGTGGCCAGATGCGAACCAATGGCAAACAGTTTATCCTGCACCGACTGTACGAAATCCAAATCATGCTCGTCCATCAGGTAAGTTGCCAGTAATCCCAGATTCGAGTTCAGCTCATCGACCGTTCCATACGCTTCAAGGCGGATGTGGGTTTTCGGCACACGGGTTCCTCCTATCAGACCCGTTGTTCCTTTATCACCCGTTTTTGTATATACAAGACTCTTTTTCATAATGATAGTAAGTTTATTATTTCTGTAAAGGTTAACACACAAAAGGATTCAGAAGTTGACGATATAGTGCTGTTTTATCTTCGTACGGTCGAAAAAGACGATTCCAAGATCATATAAGTCGAATGTAACACCCGTCCGGTCGTCCTGCTGTATCTTTTTCCAGAGTGCTTTCATCTTTTTCGTATAGCAGATACCGGCAATCACAAAAACTCCTTGTTCCGTTGTTCTCGACGCACAGATATCGAATACTTTCTCTACAAATTCCGGGTCACGGTAATGGTGCAAATAAAGAAAATCGACAGGTGTATCTTTCTCCAAAAAGAGTTCGGACAAATCAGAAGCACCCAAATAACCCGCTTTAGCATGTCCGGCCTGCAAATAGAGAGACGATACCGACAACGTTCCGGCATCTACAATCGTGGCAGGTTGCATTCGGTTGACCAACCGGAACAATAACCGGTTCACCTTCTTTGATTCATGCTTCCACTTCTTGCCGGGATTTACCGACATTTTCTTTTGTTCAGTCTCCAGCAAACTGTAAGCATAGTAAGGGGTACGCTCATAAATGACGTTGGTTATCAAGTCGAAAGCAAATGGTGAATGAACCCCATATCCACAACGGTGACGAAAGCGGGCCAGCCAGATAAAAGGGCGTTTCAACAGTAGAAATCCGTTCATAATAAATTGAAATATATCGCGTTCAACGCACAAAGATATATAAAACCATTTGAGAAGTAAAGTGTTATATGCAAGTAATTAAAAACCTGAACCAGAAGATTTATAAAGAAATTAATATTCCTGCCTTTCCTGACGGCCGCAATATTCTATAGTTGTTCGGATAACAATTCGTGTGCGTCATGCAAGAAAGATAGCGAAAAGCCGGTCACTCCACCACCATAAGTCGGCACCCCCCAAAAAATGCTTCATGTAACGTCTGTACTACGATTTGGTACAATTCATTATAGCCCCATCCGATATACTTTCTTAATATTGCGGCTACTTACCATCAATAAAATCGTATTATGGACACAAAATGGAAACAACTCTTATTATCTTCTCCGAAGCCTGAGTTTACAACAGGAATAATGAGATGGGGGATCAGCTTACTTTTCTCCGCTCTGTGCACCTGTTCATTTGCACAGACAAAATATCAGATCACAGTAGAAACTCTCCTGAAAGAAATGACCTCACGGGATGAAATGAGCCGCTATCCGGCTCTGCCCTATCGCAGTATGCAACAAAGCAGCTACGATCGCAGATCCGTTTCTCCTGACCGGCCCAATTGGTTTGCCAATGATGACGGCGAAGGATTCATCCGCCTCGAAGAACGCAACGGACGAAAAGAAAAGGTTCTTTTTGAGGACAAAGGTCCCGGTGCCATTACCCGTATATGGCTCACGACCTTTGGCAGCATAAATACAATCTTACGTTTCTATTTTGACGGAAAAGACGAACCGGGCTGGGAGGTGCCCTCTTATGATCTCCAGAAGTTCGGTGTGCGAGGATTGAAGAAAGGGTTAATCGAACCGGACAATAAATGGAACAGAGGCAGCCTGATTTATCTACCTGTCCCCTATAACAACGGCTGCAAAGTGACCATGGAGGAACTTACCCCCGAACGGACTAACCGACACTTTTTGTTCAATTACCGCAAATACCCCACAGGTACTCCGGTAGAAACTTTCTCACAGGAAGTGGCAGACCGCATACCCGCTTTAGCAGAAAAAACATCCGACACACTCTATAAAAATATGGATAAGGGATTTAATCCTCAGTCTGATTATGGCAAAGGTTCACTTAACCATCAACAGAGTTTTTCATTAAATAAAGGTGAAAAACAAAAGCTGAACCTTCACACAGGAAAAAGAGCGATCAGCCTTCTTCAGTTCAATGTGAAAACAGATAAAAACCTGAAACCCAGAACAGACGATTTTGCCCTATTGATGCGTAGCCTGATCGTAACCATAAGCTTTGACGGAAAACAAACCGTATGGGCTCCACTATCCGATTTTGCAGGCTCCGGCATGGGATCTTTTGCGTCCAGAAGTTTTTTCTTCTATTCCGACGGCAAAGGGATTGTCTGCAGCAAATGGTTGATGCCCTATAAGCAGGATTGTGAAATCACGATCTTGAACCTCTCTCCATACAAAGCCGATATACAAACAGATATTGTTTCACAGCCCTATGAGTGGGACAACCGGTCTCTCTATTTCCATACAGCCTGGAAGCAGGAACGTGGTCTGCCCGTCGTCACCTGGATGGAACATGAAAAATGTATGGATTGGAATTTCACCACTATATCCGGCAGAGGAGTTTATCGGGGAGACCTGCTATCACTTTTCAACCATACGACAGAGTGGTATGGAGAAGGAGATGAAAAAATAACCGTAGATCACGAACCATTTCCTTCCCATTTCGGAACAGGCACTGAAGACTACTACAGTTTCGATGGCTATTTTAAAAGTCAGACACCATTTGCCGGGCAACCCCGCCAGGATATGCGAGATTTTTATGGCTACAACAGCTTCTTCAGAGTCAGATGCTTAGATGCCATTCCCTTCAACCGGCAATTGAAGTTCGATTTCGAATTGTTAGGTTGGGAAAACGGGACGGTAGATTACTCTTCGACTGTATTCTGGTACGGAGACTTAGGTTCCGAAGCCACAGGCTCTTCCGGCATAGAAGAAATAGAAGCAGGGTTATTGCCTACCCCTACTCAATCCCCTGTCTGCAACATACCAAATGCCATTGATTTTTGCCAAATCCAGCCAACTTCCAAATCAGAAAGACTGCGTTATGACAGACAAAGACTCAGCGGGCATCCAGGCAAATGGAACTTAAAAGACCATCTGGTATGCCATGGCGGTAAGGAAGGCGATTACATCGAGTTCGAATTCTCCGGTTTTGAGGATCGTGAATACAGCTTGAGTCTATATTGTACCAAAGCAACCGACTACGGCAATATAAGGTTATATGTAAATCACCCAAAAAACAGAAAGCAGTTGGACTGTTACAGCGAGAAAGTCGAGCCGACAGGTGCCATAAGCCTGGGAATGCACAAGCCCATAAACGGTAAATTTATCCTGCGGATAGAATTGATCGGACGGAATCCGCTATCGACAGGAACTTTGTTCGGACTGGATTGTATACGGATTGAATAAAATACATCTACAACTCCACCACACAATAGAAATTCCCGTTTTTCATTTTCCTGCAAGGCACTCCCAGCTTACGAAGTATTCTGCCAAAATGCACTATCTTCGTAGCCGACAGTTTAAAGCCGCTTTTCTTTTGTATGCGTCCTAAAATATCGACTGCGAGCAGGGTTTCACACTTTTCTCCCTCGCCGGCAGAGCGGAAATACTGTTGAAAGAGCTGTTCAACCGGAGTTTGCAGTTCAAATTCCTGATTGCTCTCCATCAAAATAGCCTCTTCCTCGGGAGAGAAATAAAAGCGCTCACCGTCACGGAGCTCCCGCACTGCCTGCGCATAGAGTTGCGGATAGTTGATGACAGCATCATTACGGATTCTGCCGGTGATATTGATACAGATAAAACGGCGGCTTCCCGAAGGATCGGAAAGCAAATCGCTGTGATTGCTGGTCGCTATGAACGAAGCATAACGCTTCAACTCGCGGACAGCCGCCTCGTTGGGCTTACGCACATTAAGCACCGGTTTCTGGAGTATATGTTTCAAGAAGCCTTGATGATTGACACTTACCTGATCGAACTCGTCAATATTGATCAGCATGAAGCGGTTGAGATAAAGCTCGGCATCGCGTTTCCGGCTGAAGTCAATGCTGTCGGTATAATAGGCTCTCAAATCAGGCGGCAGGATATTGCGGCAATAAGTGGATTTGCCGCATCCCTGCGAACCGATCAACAGGGGTGAAACGGAGTTGGCATACTGCTTGTCATTTCCTTTCCAGTGGGCCACCATTGCGAGAAACCAGCGATGGAAGATCTACACCGATTTGTAGATCAGGTAATTATCAAACAAAAGGGCGAGGAAGCCTACTGGTATTTATCAAAAAATCGCCTTCCAAAGAGGAAATTTAGCGGGTGGAAGATGGAAGATGAGGGTGGAAGATAAACGGCTAAAAAACCGCATCTTCCACCCTATTAGTTTTCTACGAATCAGACAGTTATCTTTTAAAAGGTGGAAGATGGAAGATCGAAATGCATTTTTTGTATGAGAGGAGGATTTTCTTCATGAAAGCGGCAAACTTCGATTCCTCGTTTATTGGGTCTGTATCCTGAATTTCAGTATCTCCCATGGAGACCAGCATTGCCGCAAGCCTCTCCTCTATCGATTCAAAGAGTTTTGACTGTTTGGAAACACATTCATTCAGCAGTTCGGTTTGCTTTTCCAGCAAACGGATCTTTTCTAATGCATTAGCATATAATTTCGCGATTATCTCGACATTTTCAAAGGTGATGGCACAACCGTAGTCTTTTCCTGCTTCAGCCGGAAGACTATGCAATTTAATAAAATCACACACGCTGTCATCATTCAATAACAAAGTGTAGTTTACGTAAGTGAAAGTAATTTCAGGAAGTTCCGACCAAGAGAGAACGTCTTTTACCGTAGTCTCGTATTTTTCGGCAGCTTGCCGTAGAGTAATCCAATTAGCCATACAGGGAAAAAGATTAAAGTTAAAATAATCTACCCTGCACGGTTTCTTGAATGTGATTATATGAAAAGGTACGGGGCATTACTCATCCAATGGATTAGGTATGTAGCGGCACCCCGACACATGGATAAGTAAGCCCGTACCAATACAGATACAGGCTGCACTCATCCGGTGTGTCTTATAAATCGCTACATTTTAATCCACCGAAGAGAACTGCGTATTTATGGGCATAAAAATGTTTATGCCAACCATAGTTCTACTGCAAAGATACGTTTTTTCTGAACAAAACAACAAACAATAATGAATGTTTTTCAGAAAAGCATTTATCTATCTGCAAGAAGATTATGCGGATGGCAGGATATGCTCAATCAAACGCAACCTAACTTTACTATTCATTTACCACAAACTGTCTGATCTGGCAGGCCGTACCCTTACTTTGCAGATGATGATCTTTTGACATCCTGAGCATCAGACGATGTTTGCCTTTCGGCAACTCCGTATCGAACATATATACCCAAGGAATATACAGTCCGCCGCTCCAAGCCGTAAACGTATCCAACTTTTTAAACGGAGCACCGTCAATACTATATTCCAGAATCCCGGCAGCCGGACCACTTACACAGAAGATACCGACAGCCGTCCCTTCAAAGTCGAGTGTCAGTTTCGCTCCGGGACGATCGGTTTCAAGCATGGGCACATCGACAAAGCCCGGACGCGTTTCGGCAATAAGGCGCGGAGTCCACGAAGGGACTAACTGCCAGCCTTTATTTATATGAGCTTGCCGGATGTCGACCAACTTGCCATTTGTATAACTATATCCGTCCAGCGGCACGGCAGGAAGCACATGAGGCTTGACGGCAGTTCCGGCAGCAACACAAGAAGCATACATTTCATCGAGCACCTTATTTATCGTAGCCACATAATAAGCATGCCCCAAAGGTTTGGGATGCGTACCGCCAAACTGTTCCCAATTGAATTCACCTTCCCGCATACGGGCGGCGATTTCTGTAGCGAGGTTGACGGAAGGGACCAGATAATGGTTCGCCACCCGTTCGTGATTCAGAATCACATCGGGCATCTGACCTCCGTCCAGTTTCGGGATGAAAGGATCGTAGATAAAATGCAGCATCATGATATCCATAGACGGATTGGAAAGCAAAGCATGGCGTACGATACCTTCCATTCCTCTTACCTGCTCAATGGCATTAAAGCCGTTGGTATCATCGTTCACCGCCGCTTCCACAAAAAGCAGATCGACTTTGGCCTTGGACAACACATCGTCCGCCAAGCGGAATGCTCCGGGCGTACTGCCCGTAGAAGGAATCCCGGCATCGATAAAGGTAAACTTTGTATAAGGGAAACGCTGCTTCAAATCTTCACAAATCATATCCCTCCATCCCTTCATTTCTGTGATGGAACCTCCCAGAAAAGCAACCGTACCAACACGTTCTTTCTCAAACATCTGATACGAGTTACGATAGTCCCCTCTTAATGTATAGCATTGTTTGGCTTCATAACCCGGCTGATGGCGGATAATAAAGTCGACCACCGGAGCAGGATCTGACAAACTATGCGGATGATGATCCACTCCTGGTTTCAAGATAAGTTCGAATGGAGCCCCCATGGCTGTATATCGTTGGCGGACAATAGCCGAGTTCTCTGAAAACGGCACTACCTTGTCACTGTCTCCACATACACAGATCACCGGAATCCTCGCATCCGCCAAAGGTTTCAGCCGGTCAATCGGATTACCGGAAAATGAATTCATCTGATCATCCGTCAGCCCCCATTCCTCTAACAGACCTTTCCATAGTCCGGCATTCTCAGGCGAACGTCCCGGCCAACTGAATACGTTACAAACCGGAGCATCCACATAGATACAGGCCACTTTATCCGGATGATCGGCCGCCCAATTATAAGCAAACAGACCTCCACGACTGAAACCCTCAAGCGTTACTTTGGGAGATAGTCCATACATACGTACCATATTCCAATAAAAATCAGTACCGGACTTCCGGGCACGGGGACTTCCATAAAGATGAGTCAGATCATAATATGCCACATGAAAACCACGCCTCAACAATTCTTCATCAACTGAAGCAAAAGCACCGAAAAAAGCAGGACGCCAGATCCAGGGATTGCCGGTTGCCGCATGTTTCGGGCAGACAACAATAGCCTCCCGATCCTGATAAGCAAAAGTATATTGATCGAACCCTTTCCATTTACCTTTAAGTCCCGGGAAGGGTTGAGAAACATGTGCTGGTGGTTCCTCGCCGGTCAGTTGCCGGTAAATGGCCTGTGCAATACGGACAGCAGCTTTTTCGTTGGGATGTACGTTGTCGGCAAAACACTCTTTCATCCCCGTTAACGGAGTATGCAGATCGATTACTTTCAATCCGTATTTGGCAGCCAACCGGTTGATAACCGGCATCACTCCATGAACAATGATACTATCATTGATGCCCCACTGGACAGCGTATGCGGGAATAGGATAACATAAATAAATTTCCGGCTTCGACGGTAATGCCCGAAGCGTTCGGATCATCGTCTCCATATCTTTCTTAAAATCGGATTTATATCGCCAGTTCTGAGGTTTCGTATCATTGGTCCCCAATTTAATAGTCACAATATCGGGATTATAGTCCAATGCTTGCCGATAGCGCTCTTCCTTCATATAGGGATTGTCCCCTTTCATCAGCATGGTGCGGGCACTGACTCCAAAGTTCCGGACCTCATAACCGTCGCCCAACATCTGCCCCAGCACAGCGGGATAGCTGTCTTTAGCAGGATTACGTGTACCTACACCATATGTGATACTATTACCGATACAGGCTATTTTAATAACCTTTTTTTGTGCTGCTACATATTGCACGGCAATAAAAAGCAGGAATAAAGAGATGATTGCGTTTTTCATTATTCTGTTAGTTTATCCGCCCCAAAGATACACAACGGTTTTTAAACCAAAAAAGATACGTATGAAAACAATTGTTCCTGACAATTATTCTAATTACCTTTGCCAGCAACCGCTATCAATAAAACAATGGAAACAAAAGACGAAGCCTGGCAAGTAGTCAGCAGCAAATATCTATTTCGCCGCCCGTGGTTGACCGTACGGTGCGACGATATGCTTTTGCCTAACGGCAATCATATCCCAGAGTACTACATCCTTGAGTATCCCGACTGGGTGAACACTATCGCCATCACCAGAGAAGGAAAGTTTGTATTTGTCCGCCAGTTCCGACCGGGAATCGGCAAACAGCTATATGAACTTTGTGCGGGTGTATGCGAGAAAGAGGATGCATCACCGCTTGTTTCGGCACAACGTGAACTGCTGGAAGAAACCGGATACGGCAATGGTAACTGGCAGGAATATATGGTGATTTCGGCCAATCCAAGCACACATACCAATCTGACTCACTGCTTTCTGGCAACGGATGTAGAACGAGTAGACATACAACATCTGGAAGATACGGAGTCACTTACAGTGCATCTGCTCACCTTTGAAGAGGTACAAGAACTCCTGAAAAGCAACCAAATCATACAGGCATTACATGCGGCACCGCTCTGGAAATACGTAGCAGAACAAAAACAAATGAAATAAAACAGTTGTCCGGGTAGGGAGTTTCTTATCGGCCGTTGTCTTTATAGAAAAGAACCTATAAAACCAACAAACTATATGAAAGAGTTTATGCTGATCACTTCCCTGCTTTTGTCATTCTGCATTCTCATTTTATGCAGAGACTACATTGTATTTATGCTGAAAAAATGAAAAAGTTTCGCTTTTATGCCTCTTTTTTCGTTTTGACATGACATAACAAATAAGGAATCAATATTTTGCTTTTCTTTGCATTAAGAAAAAAGCAAAATGGATTCCTTTGATAAATACATATCACGAAACCTCCCATTGGTCAGCCTGATCAGTGCGGTTTTCATTATATATCCCAACATAGCTTGCATTCCATGGGAGCTAAACTCTCTGAAACCATCGGACTACCTTGGTTTCTTTTCTTATTTTATATATCGCTTCCTTTTCTTTTGGGGAATGATCGGTTTTCTGATAAACTACAATCTGCGCCAGATACCGACAGCACTGTTCCGCAAACGTCTGACCCACAATTTTCTGTTTGCACTGACCGGCTATCTGTTCTTCGCCTCCGTTTCGTACACCATTTCCTCGTATGGTTTCCATACTGATTTTCTGGGCAGTACCCTGATATCACAGTTCTTCACACTGTGCTTTTTATGTACACTGGTCGGATACATCTCTATGCTCTATACCCGGCAGAGAGAAAAAGAGCAGGAAATAGAACGTCTTCGTTTTGAGAACTTACAAAGTCGTTGTGACGCACTGGCCAATCAGGTAAACCCGCATTTCTTCTTTAACTCACTGAACGGAATATCTTCATTAATACGAAAAAAGAATGATGAAAACACGCTGATGTACGTCAATCAGCTATCTGATATCTTCCGGTACATCTTGCAAAGCGACCGGAAAGGGCTCGTCACGCTGAGAGAAGAACTGGAGTTCATCCAATCTTTCCAATACGTAATGGAGGTACGTTTTGCCAATAAACTGGTTTTTGCCATCGACGTAGCCGAAAGGCAAAAAGATTTGCTGACACTGCCTGTACTCTCACTACTTCCGTTAGTCGATAACGTCACCGTACACAACCGGATAGACAGCGAACACAAGATGGAGATCTCCATCCGGCTGAACGAGCAATCTGAACTGGTGGTGTCCAATCCCATTTACCCTAAACTATCCCCGCCCGACACAAACGGAACCGGACTAAGTAACTTGGAAAATCGATTCAATCTGTTAATGAATAAGCAAATCCGGGTGGAATCCGACGAAGAGACATTCCGGGTATATCTACCTTTAATATAGTAGTTGTTATGAAAGTACTGATTGTAGAAGACGAAACCGCTGCCTATGAAAACCTGACGGATATCCTCGCGGAGGTAGCCCTCGATATCCGGGTCATGGCCAATACAGAAAGTGTCACGCAGACTGTCGGATGGTTACAGTCAAATCCGGCTCCGGATCTGATATTCATGGATATTCATTTATCAGACGGATCGGCCTTTGCCATTTTCGACAGAATAAAGCTGGAGACTCCTATTATATTTACAACGGCTTATGACCGATATGCCATCGAAGCTTTTAAAGTGAACAGCATAGACTATTTACTGAAACCTGTCAAGGTGGAGGATGTAGAACACGCACTGGAAAAATACAGCAAACTGACCCGACAGGACCTTTTGCAATATTTGGCACAACTGACGCAGCTGAAACCCGCACCCAAGTACAAAGACAAACTATTGATTGCACATAAAGACAAACTGCTCCCGGTGAGCATAAAAGAGATTTCTTATTTCTACGCAACCGGTAAAAACACATATGTATGCCTGAAGGACGGCAACTGTTATCCTTATTCCAAGACCTTGGAACAGATCGTCTCCTCACTCAATCCGACAGACTTTATCCGGGCTAACAAACAGTTTGTCATAGCCAGAGACAGCGTAACGGATATAACTATCTGGTTTGACAGCCGACTGCTCATCACACTCGATACCGAAGTGCCGGAACGTGTTTATGTCAGCAAAAACAAAGCATCGGAGTTTAAGACGTGGCTTGTAAACGATAAATAACAAACTCAATAAAAACAAACGCAATGATACGAAAAATCAGACTAACATGTGGCATCATCTGCCTGACACTGATCACCCTGCTGTTCCTTGATTTCACCGGAACACTGCACGGTTGGTTCGGCTGGCTGGCAAAAATCCAGTTCCTTCCTGCGATACTGGCATTGAACATAGGGGTAGTAGCCTTTTTAATAATTCTGACAGCCGTATTCGGACGAATCTACTGTTCGGTGATTTGTCCGCTCGGAGTATTCCAGGATGTGGCAGCCTGGGTTGGGAAAAGACGGAAAAAGTTGCCTTACTCCTATTCTCCGGCACTCTCTTCACTACGCTACGGGGCATTGGCTATATTCATCATTACCCTGATAGCAGGAGTTAGTTTCATCGCAACTTTGTTTGCTCCGTATAGTGCTTACGGACGTATTGCAAACAACCTGTTCCAACCCATCTGGTTATGGGGAAACAACCTGTTTGCTCATCTGGCGGAACGAATCGACAGTTATGCATTTTATGACGTCGAAGTCTGGATGAAAAGTCTGCCGACATTTATCATCGCTGCAGCGACTTTCGTCATCCTGATTCTGCTGGCATGGCGAAACGGGCGTACCTACTGTAATACCATCTGCCCTGTGGGGACAGTACTGGGATTTCTTTCACGCTATTCTTTATTCCGCGTCACGATTGATACGGATAAATGTAACGGGTGCGGACTGTGTGCACGCCATTGCAAAGCGGCATGCATCAACTCCAAAGAACATACGATAGACTACAGCCGTTGTGTGGCTTGCATGGACTGCCTTGGCAAATGCAAGCAGAAAGCGCTCAGTTACCAATTACGAACAAGCAAAACAGGATCACCACAAGTGAAGCAGAATGCTCCTCTGGCTTCATCCGGCCAAGTAAATGAAGCACGCCGCAACTTCCTGACCGTAACGACAATGGTAGCCGCAACATCGGCACTCAAAGCACAGGAGAAAAAAGTAGATGGCGGACTCGCCACCATAGAAGATAAAAAAATACCCAATCGGCAGACACCCATCACACCTCCCGGTTCGTTGAGTGCGCGTAATATGTCTGCACATTGCACGGCCTGCCAACTGTGTGTATCAGCCTGCCCCAATCAGGTATTGCGTCCTTCCACGAAACTGATGAACCTGATGCAGCCCGAAATGTCGTACGAACGCGGCTATTGTCGTCCGGAGTGTAACGATTGTTCCCAGGTATGTCCGGCAGGAGCAATCCGCCCTATCACGGTAGCCGACAAGTCTTCGACTCAAATCGGGCATGCGGTCTGGGTAAAAGCGAACTGCGTACCACTGACTGACGGGGTGGAATGTGGCAATTGTGCCCGTCATTGTCCGACAGGAGCCATTCAGATGATTCTATCCATACCGGACCAAACAGACTCTCCCAAAATACCGGCAATCAATACCGAACGTTGCATCGGTTGCGGAGCATGTGAAAATCTTTGCCCGGCACGCCCGTTCAGTGCCATCTATGTAGAAGGTCACGAAAGACACCGTATCATATAACACATCCCAAAAGCAGAAACATATGGAAAAACAGAATAAGCATATAGACCGAAGAGGATTCCTCAAAATTGTGGGTATCAGCGCCGCTACAACAACTGCCGCTCTTTATGGTTGCGGCTCCGGAGATAAAGCCGGTCAGGGACGGAGTGCCTCTTCTCCTGTCCCCACAGATAAAATGACCTATCGCTCAGTCGGAGGAATCAAAGATCAAGTTTCTCTCCTGGGGTATGGCTGCATGCGCTGGCCTACAATCCCTTCACCGGAAGGGAAAGGAGACCTTATCAACCAGGAAGCCGTCAATGAACTGGTAGATTATGCTATCGCCCACGGAGTAAACTATTTCGATACATCGCCCGTATATGTACAGGGCTGGTCGGAAAAAGCAACAGGAATTGCCCTCAAAAGGCATCCGCGTGAAAAACTGTACATAGCAACCAAACTATCGAATTTTTCAAACTTCTCACGTGAAAACTCACTGGCTATGTATCACCAGTCGTTTGAGGATATGCAGGTAGAGTACTTTGATTATTATCTGCTGCACGCCATCGGTGGCGGCGGAATGAAAGTGTTCAACGAACGATATATCGATAACGGCATGCTTGACTTCCTTCTCAAAGAACGTGAAGCCGGGCGTATCCGGCACCTCGGCTGGTCATTTCATGGTGATGTCGAAGTTTTCGACCAGGTACTCGCCATGCATGATACGGTGAAATGGGATTTTGTACAAATTCAACTCAACTATATGGACTGGCGCCACGCTACAGGAAACAATGTCAATGCGGAATATCTTTACGGAGAACTGGCCAAACGAAACATTGCCGCTGTCATCATGGAACCACTGTTGGGCGGGCGCCTGTCAAATGTCCCTGAACACATCGTGGGACGACTGAAACAGCGACGTCCTGAAGACAGCATAGCATCGTGGGCTTTCCGCTTTGCCGGTTCACCGGAACTGGTACTGACTGTATTGAGCGGTATGACCTACATGGAGCACTTGCAAGATAACATCCGTACTTATTCACCACTGGTTCCTCTGACCGATGACGACAAGGAATATCTGGAAGAGACTGCGCAACTTATGATGCAATATCCTACCATCCCATGCAATGACTGCAAATATTGCATGCCCTGCCCATACGGCATCGATATTCCTGCCATCCTCGTTCATTACAACAAATGCGTAAACGAAGGGAATATTCCGCAAAGCCGGACAAGTGAAAACTATAAAGAAGCACGGCGCGCTTTCCTGATAGGCTATGACCGCAGTGTACCCAAACTACGGCAAGCCAGCCATTGTATTGGCTGCAACCAATGCACCTCACATTGTCCGCAGTCTATCCGGATTCCGGACGAACTGCACCGTATCGATCATTTTGTAGAACAACTCAAACAGGAAACGCTATAATGGAAAAGATAATCGATCTACTCCACTCCGGAGACTATTCCTGTGTGATCGGGAACGGAGCGGAAATACGCACCTTCACTCAGCGGGGCGTAGCCGATTTATACGATCTGTTCCAGCAAGAACCCTCTTTCATGGAAGGAGCCTGCATTGCCGACAAGGTGATTGGGAAAGCTGCCGCAGGACTAATGGTTCTGGGAGGAATCCGGCGGGTATATGCAGATGTCATCAGCCAACCCGCACTTACACTCCTGCATGATGCCAATGTTGAGGTTACTTATATCCGATTGGTGCCTTTCATTGAGAATCGGGACAAAAGCGGATGGTGTCCGCTGGAAACAGCTTGCCATGAAATCAGTTCTTTAGAAGAAATATTCCGGATCATTGAGAATTTCCTCTCCAAAATGAGGATGAAGAAAAATCTGCTTGGCATCCTGTTTGCCTGTACTTTTCTAAGTACCTCTTTAGAGGCACAAGTCCGGAGAGACACGACCCACACGACACAGAATTACGAGATAGATGGGGTAGTAGTCACCGGCACACGAAATGAAACTGACATCCGCCATCTGCCTATGACTGTTTCGGTCCTGAACCGCGAAACCATAGAGAAACGTTTAGAGCCTTCTTTACTCCCTATGTTGACAGAACAGATCCCGGGGTTATTCACAACCAGCCGTGGCATCATGGGGTATGGCGTGTCGAGCGGTGCGGCAGGTGGTATCAGCCTGCGTGGCATCGGAGGCAGCCCCACTACAGGATTATTAGTATTGATTGACGGACATCCACAGTACATGGGGCTAATGGGGCATCCTATTGCCGACGCTTATCAATCGATGCTGGCTGAAAAAGTGGAAGTAGTACGTGGCCCTGCATCCGTACTTTATGGTTCGAATGCAATGGGCGGAGTAATCAACATCGTGACCCGTCAGCAGCGGGAAGACGGAGTGAGAACGGGAGCCCGGCTGGGGTATGGCTCATATAATACATGGACGACTGAAGTTACCAACCAAGTAAAAAAAGGACGTTTCAGCAGTGTTATCACCGGTTCTTACAACCGGACAGACGGACATCGCCCCGATATGGAGTTTGAGCAATACGGCGGATATACAAGGCTGGGCTATGAATTGAACCGCACATGGAACATATCCGCAGATCTGAACCTGACGCATTTCAATGCCTCTAATCCTGGAACAGTCAGCACTCCGGTTTTCGATAACGATTCACGCATTACACGTGGCATGACTTCATTTGCTTTGGAGAATAAGTATGAACATACATCGGGGGCACTCAAGCTTTTTTATAATTGGGGTAAACATCACATTAATGACGGATACGGTACAGGCGAAGCACCACTGGACTACCGTTTCAACTCTAAAGACCGGATGACGGGAATTTCCTGGTACCAGAGTACTTCTTTATTTACGGGTAACCGGCTGACTGTAGGATTAGACTATATGCGATTTGGCGGTGAAGCATGGAATCGCTTCATTACAGACCGCCATAAAGAAAATATCTCGGATAAATCGGAAAATGAAATTGCGGGATACGTTGATTTCCGTCAGGCAATCGGTAGTCATCTGACAATAGACGCGGGTATCCGTGCAGATCATCACACTGTCTCCGGAACAGAATGGATACCACAAGTCGGCTTGTCGGTACAGTTGCCACACAACGCAAGCTTGAAAGCTATGGCCAGTAAAGGATTCCGCAACCCTACAATCCGCGAACTATATATGTTCCGCCCTGCCAATCCCGATTTATTACCGGAACGGTTATGGAATTACGAACTGTCTTATTCTCAACGACTGTTCGATCAAACGTTTTATTATGGGGTTAACCTCTTTTATACCAATGGTGACAATATGATCCAGACTATCCGCACAGACGGACGTCCGCTGAACGTAAACACCGGTAAAGTAGAGAACTGGGGAGCAGAAGCCAGTATAGCGTACCACATCCATCCTACATGGAACCTGACTGCCAACTACAGCTGGCTTCATATGGAACACCCTCTGGTTGCCGCACCGGAACATAAATTATATGCAGGAATTGATTTCACAAAAGGCAAATGGAATTTCTCCACCGGAATACAATATGTGGCAGGACTTTATACTGTAGTGAGCCCTGAAGAAAAGAAAGAAAACTTTCTTCTATGGAATCTTCGGGGTAATTATCGTATCTGCTCCATCGCCGGTCTGTTTGTAAAAGGAGAGAATCTGCTGGCGCAACGTTATGAAATAAATGCCGGTTACCCTATGCCGAAAGCTACATTTATGGGAGGAATCAACATTAACTTTTAATTATCATATCATAATATGGAAACAACATCTATCAAGCTTTATTCATTAAATTACAACGATGCCAAAACATATCTGGCAGCGATGCCGTTTGTCGTGGGAAATATGGCATTGCCCCAACTTTTTCATCTCATCCCCCAAGGGGGTATCACCTGGTTACCGATCTATTTCTTTACTCTGATCGGAGCCTATAAATATGGGTGGAAAGTCGGATTGTTGACAGCACTCTTTTCACCTGTCCTGAATTCATTGTTATTCGGTATGCCCCATCCGGCAGTTTTACCTGCTATCCTTTTAAAATCAGTGCTTCTGACTGTAGCGGCCGGTTATGCCGCCCATCATTATAAGCGTATCTCCATTCCCATTCTGCTGGTTGTCGTGTTGGCCTACCAAGTGGCCGGTACTTTGGGTGAGTGGATCATGGTCAAAGATTTCCTCAGTGCCGCACAGGATTTCCGTATCGGCCTGCCGGGAATGGCTCTGCAAATATTCGGAGGATACCTGTTTATAAGCCGTTTGATTTATAAATAAAAAGAAAGGCTTTCGCAACGTTAGCATTATCCGACTTAGGGTATCCGGTAAATATCTTCCGATCACAGTTAGATAAAGAGTAAGGCATCTGTTCAAATGGGCTTTACTCTTTATTTCTTCTACCGTACAGACAACAGTATATAATACAGCACCTCTACCATATTCCTAATTATACACTTCTTTGATGTATATAGTCCGTTTTGTATATATTTCCCCAATAAAGTCATTACCGTAAACAGTAACAGACAGATTAACTTTGCGACAATTATTGTTATCCATCCTATTAAAACTATTAAGAACATGAAACAACAAATCTGTACTATTACAAAGTATATCCTATTTGCTTTGTTAACATTCAACTTCACTGCTTGCAAACAACAAGAAGAGAAAACTCTTACTTTTGCCATTGCGTCAGACTTCCATGCGCAAGATGTACCCGACGGAAAAGAGCGGATAGAAGCTTTTATCAAAGCCGCAAAAGATAATAATGTGGATTTTATTATTGAATTAGGTGATTTCATCCGTTTGGATAGTGCTTCAATACCTTATTTAAATGCTTGGAACAGCTTTACGGGTGACAAATATCATGTGATAGGGAATCACGACATGGATCGGTATTCTCCTGAAGAATACGTAAAAGGCAGAAATATGCCGGGACGGTACTATTCATTCGACAAAGGAGATTTCCATTTCATCGTCCTGGACGGAAATAACCTCTACGACGGTAAGAAATATACTCATTATTCTAAAGCCAACTATTATGTCGATGCCCAAAAACGCGCATTTGTAGATCCGGAGCAATTGGAGTGGTTAAAAAAGGATTTGAAAGCCACAGACAAGAAATGTATCTTATTCTCTCATCAAAGCATCGAAAAAGCGATGAACAATAAAGAAGTCGTACGCCAGATTCTGGAGGACGAAAACAAACACGCGGGCTTTAAGAAAGTGGTACTGGCATTCAGCGGACATAATCATAGCAACTATACTGAAGAAATAAACGGAATCACTTACATGCAGATGAACAGTGCATCGTATGTATGGATAGGCGAACCGACACAGACAGAGAAACGTTATCCGGAAGAAATAAATAAAAAATACGGAATCTTACAATATTCAATGACTTACACCCAACCTTTATATGCTATTGTAAGCTTGAATAGTAAGGGAGCAAAAGTAAAAGGGACAAAAGCTGATTTTATTCCTCCTACACCAAAAGACCTAAATATGAAAGACTCAATTGACACTTTCCCCTTGGTGTCAGTTATAGAAGATGCAGACATAAAATTCTAAAAATATACCTTTAACTCCCCTTTTATCGCTAAAAGAAATAGAACAAAAATGAAAAAAGTCATTTTATTAAGTGTCTTATTATTATCTGTCATCACACTTAATGCCCAGAAAAAAGAGACATATAGGGAATTGACAAATCCGGTCACCACCAACCCTGCACAATGGGCAAAAGTCAAGACTACGCAGGTGAGTTGGGGAAGCACGGATTCACGATATAAAAAAGAGGAACCGGCTCCGATCTCCCGTATACAAAAGAGCATGAAACTGACTGCCTGGAAAGGAGAGAAAGTTTCCGCACAGTTCGTTGTATGGAGCACGCAGGATGTGAATCACCTGTCATTCGTAATCAGTGATTTGCGATCAAGTAAGAGCAAGATCACTGCAACTGGAAACATACAGACCGGATTTGTACGTTATGTGATGACTGACGAACTAAACAAAGATGGCAAAGGGGGTTGCGGTTATCGGAATAAAGCTGATTTTGATTCGACTTTAGTTGCCGACCCTATCGATCATCATACCCACATACTTTCCATTCCGGCACGCTCTACACAGGCAGGATGGATTAGCATCCGCATACCACAACAAACTAAAGAGGGAAAGTATACAGGAACCGTTACCGTGAAAAACGGTGATAAAACATTATCTGAACTGCACCTGACCATCCATGTAAAAAACCGTACACTTCCTGCACCGTCCGACTGGAAGTTCCATTTGGATTTATGGCAAAACCCTTATGCGGTTGCCCGCTATTATGATGTGGACTTATTCAGTAAGAAGCATTTTGATCTGATGCGCCCCATCATGCAGCGATATGCCGATGCCGGAGGAAAAGTAATTACTGCTTCTATCATTCACAAGCCTTGGAACGGACAGACGTATGACGCCTTTGAAAGCATGGTGACCTGGCTCAAGAAGGCGGATGGAACCTGGTATTTCGATTATACCGTATTCGACAAATGGGTAGAGTTTATGATGTCACTCGGCATCAAGAAGCAGATAGACTGTTATTCGATGGTTCCATGGAAACTTTCATTCCAATACATTGACCAGGCAAGCAATTCATTCAAATATCAGAATTGTAAACCGGGAGAAAAAGAGTACGAAGTTTTCTGGGAAACCATGCTGAAATCGTTCGCGCAACACCTGAAAGAAAAAGGATGGTTCGAGATCACACATATCGCAATGGACGAACGCCCTATGGACGTGATGCAGGCAACATTGAAAGTCATTGCCAAGGCCGATAAAAATTTCAAAGTATCATTTGCCGGAACTTATCATGACGAACTGGTACAAGGACTGAACGATTACTGCATTGCCATCGGCGAAAAATTCCCCCCCGAAGTTATTGAATCGCGCAGAAAAGCAGGCAAAGTCACCACTTATTATACTTGCTGTACAGAACCCCGCCCTAACACATTTACTTTCAGCCCGCCCGCCGAAGCCGAATGGTTGGGATGGTTTGCCGCCAAAGAGAACCTGGACGGATATGTCCGCTGGGCATTAAATAGCTGGGTAAAGAATCCGTTGCAAGACAGCCGTTTCACGGCATGGGCTGCCGGAGACACTTACCTCATCTACCCGGAAGGGCGTACCTCCATTCGCTTTGAGAGGTTGATAGAAGGTATACAGGCATTTGAAAAAATTCATCTGCTAAAAGAAGAGTTCAAGAGGAAAAATAATCGTCAGGGGCTGAATCAGATCCATAAAATTCTGAAGACATTCGATGAGTTCGGCCTGGAGACCCGTCCGGCAGCAGAAGTCGTGAAAAAGGCGAAAGAAACAATAAACCACTATTAACCGACAGAGATGAAAAGAAATATAATACTGATATGCCTGATGTTCACTGCCTCAGAGATGTACGCACAATGGGAGTGGCATAACCCACAGGATAACCGAACCACCCCAGGTTCCGTTATCCAAAATCAAGGATGGAACGAAGACGGGGGCAATTATTGCCGTCTGCCATTACGAGCCAAAGCTAAAGTCAGAAAAAAAGTATGGAACCTTGCCGGTGAATCGGCCGGACTTGCCATCCGTTTTAAAACAGACGCGAAAGAGATCAAAGTAAAGTATAAAACAACAGGAAACTACAGCATGCCACACATGCCTGCTACCGGAGTTTCGGGAGTCGACCTTTACCGTAACTCAGACCGTGGGTTCTGCTTCGGCAGTTATTCTTTCGGAGATTCCGTCCGTTATAATTATCAGATAGACCGTGGCAACCTTTCAAACGGCGAACAGGAATATACGCTGTATCTGCCGCTGTACAATGGAGTGAAAGCAATGGAAATAGGAGTCCCCGAGGGTAGTAAGTTCTCTTTCATACCCCGGATAACCGAAAAACCGATCGTTCTTTACGGAACCTCCATTGCGCAGGGAGCTTGCGCGTCACGCCCGGGAATGGCATGGGGAAACATCGTGAACCGGTCATTGGAAATCCCTTTTATTAATCTGGGATTCTCCGGAAATGGAAAACTGGAGAAAGAAGTGCTCGACCTCATCAACGAACAGGAAGCATGTGCTTATATAATTGACTGCATGGCCAATTTAGGCGACTATGACGTGGAACAAATAAAAAAGCTGGTAAAGCAGGCTGTTCTTCAAATACGTGAAAAGCACGATACACCTATATTACTGGTAGAACATGCAGGATACAGCAATGGAACCACAAACCAAAAGCAATATGAAACCTACAGCCACACCAACAAAGGACAAGCGGAAGCGTATAAAGAACTGAAAAAAGCGGGAATAAAGGAGATCTATTACCTGTCAAGAGAAGAACTGGCATACGATCCGGACGCATGGGTCGACTATGTGCATCCTTCTGATGTAGGCATGATGCGGCAAGCGGCTGCCGTAGAAAAGAAACTCAGAAAAATGATTAAATGAAACATACTTCATCAGATCAGTAAAGATTCAATAAACAAAAAGATTACTTCTTTAAAACGACTGTCATGAAAACATTTTTATTAGTACTTGTATGCTTTTGCTCACTCACAGGATTTTCCGCTCCCAAAGCCAAAAGAGTAGTATTAATTGCCTTGGATGGAATATCTGTAGAAGGCTTTCAAAAAGCAAACACTCCGAATCTGGACGCACTGCTAAAAGAAGGCGTGCTCTCAATTCAAACCAGAGTAGTGATGCCTTCGGTAACCTTGCCCAACTGGACAAGTCATTTAACAGGCAGCGGACCGGAACAACATGGGATCGTAGACAATGGCTGGGAAATCAATAAAAAGAAGTTCCCGTCTGTCGAAACCGATGCCGATGGTTATTATCCGTCAGTATTCAAAGTACTGAAAGATAAGGTTAGCGGAATGAAAACCGCTTTCTACTACAATTGGATTAACCTATTTTATCCCCATAACAAAGCCTATTTTGATGAAGTCAGCTATCTGGAGAACGATGCTTACCTTCCCAATTACGACAAGGCTTTCGAGTTCATCGTAGAAAACCGGAAACAACCCACCCTCGTATTTCTGTATTCCGTACATACAGACCATGCGGGGCACAATCATAAATGGATGTCTCCGGAATATATCAAATCCATCGAAGAAGCAGATGTCGAGATAGGCAAATTCATCGAAAAGATGAAAAAGGAGAAGTTGTATGAAAGCACACATTTCATGTTTTTAAGCGATCACGGAGGAATTAACTATGGTCATGGAGGAATGAGTGTGAATGAAATGATCGTACCATGGGGCATTACAGGACCCGGCATAAGAAAAGATTTCAATATGGAAGAACCTAATAATACAGTGAACACCGCATCGGTTATATTGCGCTTATTTAAGGTGAACCAGCCACTTCCCTGGACAGGAGAAGTACCTAAATCAATCTTTAAATAACAAATACCCTATGAAGAAGTTATTATTATCCATTGTTGGTTTCATGGCTCTAACAAGTATCCAAGCGCAAAATGAAAATATACATTTTGCAAATACCATTGAGATTACTCCGGGAGACAGCAAAGAAACCATTATCAACAAGGCGGCCCACATAGTGCCTACCCCCAATCAATTAAAGGCATTGCAGAATGAATTTATCGCCTTCATCCATTTCGGACCAAACACGTTCACCCGCATGGAGTGGGGAAACGGTATGGAAGATCCGAAGATATTCGACCTTAAGGAACTATATACCGATCAATGGTGCGAAGCCATGAAAGCAGCCGGCATAAAAATGGTGATCCTGACGGTGAAACATCATGATGGATTTGTTCTTTGGCAAAGCCGATATACCAAACACGGTATCATGTCCACCACATTCAGAGATGGGAAAGGAGATGTGTTGAAAGAGCTGTCTGCATCTTGCCGTAAATACGATCTGAAATTGGGCGTTTATCTCTCTCCGGCAGACTTGTATCAGATAGAAAACCCGGAAGGGTTGTATGGCAACCTGAGCAAATATACGCTGAGAACCATTCCGCGCGAAGTTGCGGGAAGACCTTTTAAGAACAAAACCCAATTCAAGTTTGAGGTGGATGATTACAATGAATACTTCCTCAATCAGCTCTTCGAACTCCTGACAGAATACGGTCCCATCCATGAAGTATGGTTCGACGGAGCGCATCCCAAACGGAAAGGAGGCCAGACCTACAATTATCCTGCCTGGAAGAAACTCATCAAAACATTGGCACCCCAAGCGGTTATTTTCGGACGAGAAGACATCCGATGGTGCGGAAATGAAGCCGGAAGTACCCGATCAACCGAATGGAACGTTATCCCATATATGCAGAATCCGGATACAGCGTCCCATTTTCCAGACATGGAAGCCCAAGACTTAGGAAGCCGGGAACAATTATACAAAGGTAAGTTCCTGCATTATCAGCAGGCGGAAACCAACACTTCCATTCGCGAAGGCTGGTTCTATAGAGATGATACGCGACAGAAAGTGAGAAGTACGGATGATGTATTCGATATTTACGAACGTGCCGTAGGGGGTAATTCAACCTTTTTGCTGAATATTCCTCCCAACCGTGAGGGACGCTTCTCTCCCGCCGATGTCAAGGTATTGAAGGAAACCGGAGAAAGGATCAGGGAGACGTACGGCACGGACTTACTGAAGAATGCCAATGGACCGAAGGAGGTTCTGGACGGGGATGCCGGGACTTACATCCAATCAGCTGACGACATTGTGATTTCCATGAATGCCCCCGTTACATTCAACCGTCTGCTCATCCAGGAGGCCATCCGCACGAATGGAGAAAGAGTGGAAAGACATACGCTGGAGGCATGGAAAGACGGAGCATGGAAAGAGATTGCCCACGCCACCAACATCGGCTACAAGCGTATTCTGCGATTCCCAGAAGTGACTACCGATAAAATCAGGATTCGCATCAACGAAGCGCGCCTCACTCCCGCCATCAGTAACATCTCGGCACATTATTACCAATCCCGCCCCCCTCAACTGAGTTTTAAAAGAGCCTTGAATGGTATGATGACCATCGAGCCATTGCAACAGGAGTTCAACTGGAAAGCACATGGCGAAGACATCGCAAAAAATCTCAATGCGGGATTTAAGATCTATTATACCACCGATGGAACAGAGCCCGACACGAACGCTTCACTCTACACCGCTCCTTTCAAGATGGAAAAGGGAGAACTGAAGGCCGTAGCCATACTCAACCGCCAGAAGGGAGCTGTACATAGCGAACTGTCCGGATTGATAAAGCAAGGATGGAAGCCCTTGGAGAGCAGCAGCGGAACAGGCAAAAAGGAGATGTACAAAGCCTTTGACGCTGACCCGCGCACCTATTGGACCAGTGAAGAGGGGGTTCCTCCCACCCTCACTATTGATCTGGGAAAAGAAGAATCTTTGAGTGGCTTCGCTTATACTCCACTAAGAGAACACTCGAAAGGCATGATGGCAAAAGGCGATATCCTGATCAGCAAGGATGGCAGGAAATGGAAAAAAGCGGAAACATTCGTGTTCGGCAATTTAATCAATGATCCCACCAAGCGGTTTCATTACTTCAAACAAGCGGTGAAGGCACGCTACGTACGCATTGAAACAACCGAGATCGCTGCCGGCGGAAAGACGGTGACCATCGCTGAAATTGATTTATTCTAAATATTAAATATAAATAGTGATTCATGAAGAAAAACATTTTATTTTTATTGTTACTGGCCGCTACCACGAGCGCAACTGCTGCATACAACGGCCGCGTGTTTGTTGACAAGAACAGCAACGGGCAGTTTGACCGTGGAGAGAAGACACTGGGAGGCATCAAAGTGTCTGACGGACTGAATGTAACGGAAACGGCGAAAGACGGAACGTACACACTGCCCGGACACGCCCGCCAACGATTTATCTTTATCACCACCCCATCGGGATACAAGACACTCAACAAACACTATCATAAGATAGACTCCCGGACGAATGGGTACGATTTCGGCCTTTTGACTTATCACCCGGGTATTGGCAAAGACGGATCGCATCAATACGTCCATGTTTCGGATACCGAAATATTCAACACCGAAGGCAACGAAGCCTGGGTGAAAAATATCCGGGAATATGCCGCCAATGAAAACGCAGCGTTCATTATACATACCGGAGATATCTGTTATGAGAACGGCATGAAGAAGCACATCAAGCTGATGAACACCGAAAACATGAACGTTCCCGTATTCTATTGCATCGGCAACCACGACCTGGTGAAAGGGAAGTATGGCGAAGAGGTGTTCGAAAACAATTATGGCCCTGTATACTACTCGTTCGACGTGGCCAATGTGCACTACATCGTCACACCGATGCCGGGTGGAGACCACAAGCCGGGATATACTCGCCTGGATGTGTGCAGATGGCTGAAAAATGATCTGGCACACATCAAGCCGGGGACACCGATTGTTGTTTTCAATCATGACATCCTGACGTATGGCGACGAGTTTATATATAAAGGCAGCGAAACGGAAAGTATCGACCTGAACAAACATAACCTGAAAGCATGGGTATATGGCCATTGGCACATCAACCACGTGAAGAAACAGGGAAGCGTATATACAGTCTGTACCAGCGCACTGGACAAAGGCGGCATTGATCACTCGACCAGCGCTTTCCGAATCATGCATGTGGACGGGAAAGGAGATTTCAGCTCTGAACTGCGCTACTCGTATCTGAACAATAGCATCTGCATCGCTTCGCCTGCAGGCCATACAGCCTCACCGGAAGTGACCGTCAATGTGTACTCGTCGGCATCGCCGGTGCGCCGGGTCACTTACACTTGCCTGGATCAGGATAAACCTGTATTAAGAGGCAAACGCCTCAGCCAAAGCTCTGACTGGTGCTGGACGGCAACATTGCCTTTGAAGGAAACGCATGCCGGCAAAGAACTCACCATACAAGTAGAAGCGGAATTCAAGAACGGAGAGACAGCCCGTTCCGAAAAAAACTTTGTCTATCTGCCTCAACAAGCCGACATCAGACTGACCGAGAACTGGGACAACCTGTTGGGAAATGCCACCCACACGGCCAAGGCCGCTGCCGCACTGGACAGCATACCCGGATTGGCGTGGGTGAAAAACATAGGAGCCAATATATACATGACTTCTCCGCTGATACATAATGGCAACATATATACCGCTTCGGTAGACGAAGACCTGAAAGGGAGAGCGCACATCTATGCGCTGGACGGAAAAAACGGTGAGATAAAATGGAAATATCCGGTGAAAAGTTCCGTTAAAAACACCATCGCGATAGATAATGGTCTTGTTTTCGCACAAGATGTACTGGGAAATCTCTACGCAGTGGACTGTGAAAGCGGAAAGCTATGCTGGGAAAGCAAACTGCCCGTAAACGGATTGCCCGCACTGATAGACGGATTGGTGGCCTGCGATGGAGTAGTATATGCGGGTACAGGAAAAGCCCTGTCGGCTTTCGAAGCCCGGACAGGAAAAAGAATCTGGAAGAACGAAGGATGGTCACAAAGAGAAGGAACCACCTCGACACTGACACAAGGAAACGGCATCCTGATAGGTTCGGTACAATGGAGCGCACTCTATGGCAACGACTCGAAAACGGGCAAGATGTTATGGAGTGTCAGCAATCATGGACTGCGGAACAGAGGCGCATCTGCCGCCATGCACGGGTCGCTGTTATACCTGATATCCGAGAAATCGTTCTTCATCTTAGAAGCCGCTACAGGAAGAATAATTGTACGCAAACCCTTGCCGTATAACCTGGACGCAACTTCCACTCCACTACTCACCGACAAGGAAATCATCTTTGGCACGGCAAACAAAGGACTTGTGGCACTGGATAACGAAACATTGGAAGAGAAATGGAATTGTCCGATAGGCGATGCCTTGATCTACACCGCACCATACAGCCGCCCGACTTCGGGAACCATAGAAACCAGCCCGGCATTGGCAGGAAAAACCGTATATGTAGGCGCATCGGACGGAGGCATATACGGCATTGACAAAAGAACCGGAAAAATCGTCTGGAAATACACCACCGGAGCACCCATATTCAGTTCGGTGGCCATATCGGGCAATACATTGATAGCAACCGACTTCGGAGGAAATGTATACGCTTTCAGTACGATAAAGAAATGATAAAGAACGCGAATCAACCTCACATATCCCTGATTCACACATAGAGAGGTAAAAAGAAAAGTTTGAAGAAAGAAAGGCTGTTTTCCGTAAGGGAAGCAGCCTTTCAACATTTTGCAAGAAAACTACCGAATCCTTAAGACAAAAAGATATCAAACATCCCATTTCAGTAACATTCACCTTATTAAAAACGGATGAGCCAGGAGATAAAAAGATAGAAACGGGAGCTTTCCGAAGGGGAAAACCGGGCTCCGGGGGATGAAGAGCCGGGCTTTTCGCGGAAAGAAGGAAGCTTTTGCTCTGAAAGAAGGAAGCATTTACCCCTAAAGACGGTTGCATTTCCTCCATAAGCCCTTATGTTTTCAAAATACATCCTTGTGTTTTCGGAATTTTCTCCTGTTATTTCCAGAATGATGGTTTACGGGAACTCTTTTATCTCTGGTTGGCGAGAAGAAACAGTGCTTGTCAGCAGAGCAGAAAGACAGCTATTTCTATCAAGAAAGACACCATAAAACACCCAAGAGCATAACTTGGCTTCTTTTCAATCGCAAACAAAAAGGATAAGAAGCAATAAGATATTAAACTAATCAAGCAGGAGGCGTTTTTTTGCCACAACAAATATTCAGGGACGAAAAGAAACGATTCTGAAGGCGGCTGATTATCAAAATGACAAAAAGAAAGACTTGCATACCGACGTTTAAACCGATATACAAGTCTTCATCTATCTATTAACGTAACCAAACAAAGTCCTTATCAATAATAACGATTCATCGTTATCGAATATCAAGACGCTCTTCTTATTGTGCCCAGAACTTATTTTGAACCAGGTTTTTATTCAACGTAATATCATCCACCGCAATCGGAGAATAATAATATTTAGGTTCTTCGAACTTAAATTTACCTACCTGAGATTTCAAGCGGATGTATCCCTTATCTCCTTCAGTCAGCTCGATGGTATGCCCTTCCAATGTATAAACGGTGACCTTTTTCCTATCCTCTTCCGGGATATTGTCAGCCTCTGCCGAGTTTCTTACAAAAGCGATATCCGGTTGGCCATCACCTGTCAGATCGTACAATCCCATTCCTGGAATATAAGATCCCTCGGGTGCCTTTTCCATCAGTTTACCACAGCTCCAACGCATCAGGTCGTTATAGCGGAAACCCTCGCAAGCCAATTCAATACGACGTTCACGGCGCACCTCCAGAACCGCTCCTTTCTGAGTAGAGGAAACGTTGGAATAACGTACCTCCTGCACCGGATCGATATTCGCAAGCCAATCTGCCAACGAAGCTTCCGGCATTCCGACGCGTTTGCGGATCAGATTAATAGAACGATCCACATCCGGCTGAGTCAGCGTGCCTAACTCCGCTTTTGCTTCGGCATAAATCAATAAGATTTCGGCGTAACGAAATATCGGCAAGTCTGTATAACTCAGATTCCATCCGATCTGGTCGTGCGTACGAGGATCGAACTTTATCTGCGGATAGCCTCCCGCATCCACATTTATACGATGGGGCTCACTCTCGCTGGCCTTTTGATATCCGGGCCACATGATGGTCTGGCGCAAGCGCGGATCGCGATTCTCAAAGATCTCCTGATACGTTTTTGTCGCATATCCCGGTACCGATTGGAAGGTTTTCGTCCGATTCCCGTCAATGACCAGGTAATCCTCCATCAGATCGCGGGAGAGACCATGGTAAAAATCACAGACCTGCTGTGAGTTATGGAAACGTCCCAGTGCCTTGTCGTAATCACTCACCAGGATCATTTCCGGATTGTTCGTCAGGTTCAGACTGCAAAACAGGGATTCATAAGCCTCCAGTCCGTCGCTCTTCACTTCCGACAGGCTATATGTGCCATCCATCAGTTGTTCTGCCGCCGAAACCGCGACATTCAGAAAGCGGTCCGCGTCATTCAGCCCAAGTTCGGGATGATACTTCCTGAATGTGCCTTCATTCAAGGCAATCCGGGCCTGAAGAGCCAAAGCCACATTCCTGAAAATGCGTGTCTTGCTTGCTCCCGTCTTCATGTTCTTTACAGCAAAATCCAGATCGGCCATGATCGAATCTACAACCAAAGCTCTGGGGTCTTGTGGCTTATACAATTCCTCGGTATCGGTAGTTTGCAAATCGGCGCTATACCAAGGCACGTCCGAGTATGATTTTACTTTATCGTAATACAACTTGGCACGAAACATCCGGGCAAGTCCTATATAGTGATTGATTTCGGCTTTGTCACCGGTCACCTTTCCGGTACGCGCAAGCATAAAGTTCACCTTACGGATATCCCCCCACGACCAAGTACCCCAGGTTTCGGGAGAACGCAAGCCACTCAGCAGTTCATAAGTAGAGCTTTCCTCCTTATAAAGCATATTGTCCGAAACAGCGTCCCAGTAAGAACCGCTCAGGTATCCATACATACCATTGGTGTACGACTCCAGGTCTCCCGCGTTCTGAAAAAACACTTTCTCGGTAATTGATGTTTCCGGAAAACGATCCATGAAAGAATCATTGCAACCACTCAACACGTTCAACAGGCCAAAGCCTAAGGCGGTGGTATATAATTGTTTTTTTATTGATTTCATATTATTCTACTTATTTAAAATGTTACATTAAGACCAAAAGAGTAAGAACGTTGCAACGGATATTTCTGCCCGCCCAATCCTTCGGGATCTACTTTATAGTGTTTATACAACCCCGAAATCGTAAGCAGGTTATCACCGGAGAAATAAACCCTCACACGGTTGATTCCAACCTTGTTCATCAACAGTGCCGGCAACGTATAACCAAAAGTCAGATTTTTCAGACGTATGTAAGAAGCATCTTGCAAATAGCGGGTTTGCGCCAATCCGGCTTCTTTGGATGATGATTCAGCCACATATCCTTTCAGACGGGGGAAATAACCGTCGGGATTCTCTTCTGTCCAACGATCGTAATAGTTTCCTTTGGTGATATTGGTCCAAGGTTGTGCATAAATTCCCCAGAAATACAAGTCTCCCGATGGATTATAGTCTTTTTTACCTACACCTTGCAAGAAAAGGCTGAGGTCAAATCCGTTCCAATTTCCACCCGCAGTAAAGCCATAAGTAAAACGTGCTCTGGAGTTACCAATAACTCTCAAGTCACCATGGTCATCCAACGTATTGGCGCCTCTATACACTTCACCGTCACCATTCAAGTCAGCGAATTTCAAATCACCCGGAGCTATCGGACGCGAACTCGCATAAGATGCCAGCTTCGACTGGTCTGCATGGTTATCGATGTCTTCCTGCGAAGTGAAAAATCCCAGGGTAGTATATCCCCATATTTCTCCTATTTCCTTGCCTTCATAATTACTGCTTAATACACCGGTTGTGTTTTTGAATTTGGTGATGTAAGCACGGCTGTCAGCCAAGTTAAATCCTAACTGGTAATCAAACGGCTTGCCGCCCAATTTAAACCGGTCTTTCCATCCCAATGTGATTTCCCAACCTTCGGTCTTTAAATCGGCAGTATTCTCTTTAGGCACAGGGGTTCCCAACACGTTAGGCAAAGGTTCTCCCGTAGTCAACATGTCTTTCGTACGGCGCACATAATAATCTCCATTGAAAGTCAACCGGTTATTAAGGAAGTTCATTTCCACACCCAAATTGGAAGTGGATACTTTCTCCCAAGTCAACCCTCCGGATACCAATCCCGGTGCATTGACGTATACCGGTTGTTCTCCGTCAATAATCTGGGAAGTTTTGCCCGATCCCATCGTTGCGATATATTCATAAGCACCTACATCCTGGTTTCCCAATACACCGTAAGAATAACGTAACTTAAAGAAGCTGAATATGTTTTCAAAGGGTTTAAAGAATTTTTCTCTCGAAACTACCCATGCGACCGAACCCGACGGGTTGAAGACAAAGCGCGAATCTTTGGGGAAACGTGAAGTTCCATCGTATCGTCCGTTGAACTCGGCGATATACTTATCATCGAACGTATAATTGAAACGCGCATATCCTCCCCGAAGTGCCCAAGTAGTAATCGATTCGCTGACAGACATATCGCCCGTTGCCAATCCCAAAGTAGGAAGAGAGGTGGAAATCAAATCCTTACGACCTAACTGGGTATTCTCATAACGATATTCCTCTTGGTTGAATCCGGCAATTACAGTGATCGCATGCTTTTCATTAAATGTCTTGTTGAATGTAGCGTAAGCATCGAACGTCAGACGCGTTGTTTCATTCGACTGGCTATAGGCGCTTGTCGTTTCATTGAAATATTTGGGTGCCATCTCAGGACCTTCATAGTAAGCAACCGGCAGGTAATGCCATCTATTTCTGTTCTTATCGAAGTTATAGGAAAAATTTCCGTTCACAAACAACACATCCTTTATAATATCCAGACGTGTCGCAAACTGGGTCTTTATACTTGAACCTTGTTCAGATGCACGTCCGCCCTCCTGCATCACTCCAAGAACCTGTGCTCCCTTTTTTGTCCACGAACCATCGGGATTTGTCAACAATTCCAGAGGGCTGATACGATTGATTTCCCAGAAATAGCTCGAGCCCAATGACGTAGGTCGTTCATAGTCTTTTATAATGAAGCTCGTATTGTTAGAGATGCTCCAGAAGTCGGTAATCTTGAAGTTCAGTTTAGAACGCAAGTTATATCGATGAAACTTATCGGGATTGTATTTAATCATACCATCCGTGAAGTTATATCCGGCAGAGAAGAAGTAATTTACCCTATCTGTCTTGCCTGAGATATCTACATTATGGTTCATTGAAAATCCGCTTTTTTTATAAGCTTCGTTCACCCAGTCCGTATTCCCGAAATAGCTGTAGGTGCCATTCGGATTCAAGAAATAGGGTGAAGTCGATGGATCTTCCGATCTTTTCTTGGCATACGCCAACTGCTCTTCATTAAACATATTATACAAAGGGCGTCCCATGATGTTTTTTGTTTGAGCCACAAGATACGGATCTGTGATAACCTCCGGTGTCTTAGTGTTTTGCCGCAAAGAGAAGTTATTATTATAATTAATGGTCAGCTTATCCGACTTACCAACCTTGGTAGTGACCAAAATTACGCCATATGCTGCACGCGAACCATAAATAGCCGAAGAAGAAGCATCTTTTAATACCGAAATGCTGGCAATATCATTACCGTTCATGTGATTCAACGCCCAGCTGCTTGAAATAACGCCATCAACTACAACCAACGGTTCGCCACCATTCAAAGAAGTGGTACCACGAATATTAAAAGAAGGAGCATCGTCTGCCTTACCACTACCTATAGTTACGTTCAGGTTGGCTACCGTTCCTTGCAGCGCTTGTCCCACACTGGTTACCGGACGGTCTTCTAATTGTTCAGTGGAAACAGTAGCAACGGATCCGGATAAATTTACCTTTTTTTGTACTGCGTAACCCACTACCACCACTTCATCCAAAGCCCGGCTATCTTCTTGCATGATAATATTAAGGGGCTTACCATCCCATTTTATCTCTTGAGTAACATAGCCCACATAAGAAATCCGAATAATATCACCCTTCTTTACGTTTGCAAAAGAAAAACGGCCATCCAATCCGGTAATTGTTCCAGTGGAAGTTCCCTTAACAGCTACAGATACTCCGATAACTGGTTCTCCTGTCACATCTTTTATTATACCGGTACAAGCACCGGCCTGCTGTGTGTTTTTCACATCGGTAACACCCGGATGGGCAACCGAATAAGTTGCCGAACCAAAGATTCCCATAAGGAACAGCAGCATACTTACTGATCTTAGTTTTCTAAACATTGTTTCATTTTTTAAAGGTTATAACTTTTTTTAAAGGCTGCTGCAAAGTTAAATAGTAACAATATGTAGAACACTAAAAAAAGACAATATGGGTTTGTATTATTAGGACAGGAAAGAAACAAAAAGTGCACAAAAAGGAATAGTTGTTATTAAATTCACAAAAAAAGTATCAATATCTATTTTTATACTCTGATTTTATATAGATTTGCATATCTTTTACACTTAACATATAATATAGATACAGAGCTATGGAAGACCTTTCTACACAACAGCGCTCTATTTGGAGTTTATTAGAAAATATTACAGAGAATCTCAAAAGCAAGCGTCTGGCGGACGTTTTTCGTTTTATATCATTCTACCCTTCAGAGACATACGGGCCCCATAAACATCAACGCATTGAAATTAACCATGTTAAGAAAGGAAGTTGTATTCTCCATTTAGACAATGAAAGCGTAACTTTCCGTGAAAGAGAAACTATGATTATCACTTCAAATGTCAATCATCTATTTGAGGCAGGTCCAGAAGGTACAACCCTAATGCAATTGGAGTTTCTGCCGGATATATTTTCTCTTTTCAACCTAAATGTGGGTCTGGAAGCAAATGATCTCGCCCATACTTCTGTTTTTTTATTTTCGGAGGAAAACAGATTAATTAAAATAGTAAACAACATATGCATCGTACGTACGGTACAACGCATTATTAACGAACTGGAAGTAAAAAGTCCACATTACCAGTATCTGGCAGTAATGTATTATGCTGAATTACTAATTCTTATTTATCGTCATATGAATGAAGCTTACCTACCAATCTGCACAAACGATTCTTTAAGAAAAGCCATTGCATATATCCGTCTGAATTACTATTCAAACATCAATGTTAAGGATGTCGCCGAGCATATCGGTATCAGTGAAAGGCATCTTAGACGCATGTTCTCACAACATTTAAATCTAGCTCCACTAGACTACTTGAACCAAACACGGGTCAATAAAGCCATTGAGTTGTTACGAAATACAGATATGTCAATAAAAGAAGTATGTTTCCAATGTGGATTTCAGTCACCACAATACTTTTCACGTGTGTTTAAACAGCAAACGAGTATCTCTCCTCGCGAAATGACAAAATAAGATTTTATTTTGCATACCTTCTTTATTATACTCAATGAAAAGACAACAAACTCCAGATGTCACCGATTACAGTAAGCCTTTACACTTGAGATTGCCGTCTTTACATTAAATACATCTCTAAAAAATCAGATTATATTATATTCCAATCCTATTCGGCATTCTTCTTCAACCATTCTACTCTGCGTTGGTCAGGCAGGTGTCTTACCTTGAAGTGCTCAAATCTCACTTCAAATCCATTTCCATCAGGACAAGCAGCCATCAGTCCCACCTTCACGGGTATATTATCCTGTAACCATGCATTACGCATTAGTGTGTAAGTTTTGTCATCAAATGAATAGAAGATTTCTACCGCATCCAGTCGTCTGACAGCTTTTATCCAGATATAAGGCACGGTTTTATCCAAAGTTATCACGCTCCAGTCACTCGTTTTATGAGTAACGACTGTACTCAAATTAAATTTCCCGTCTACAAACTCAATACCTGCTTTAATATAGTTTTCATGGTCAATACGAAGCATCAGTCCGGCTTGGTCGAAGCGTACTTTATAGTCACCTGTCACTTTTACTTTCGCTTCAAACTCACCACCATAGGTAGCATAATAGAATGGTGCATCATCCACCGTAAAACCATAGTGAGAAATCCGCCAATAATCACTTTGCGGAGTGACAGACATCGATAGTACATTATCTTTTATCTCCCATTGGTCCGGTTCATTGAACCATTGCATTTTTCCCAGCGTCTGCGCAAATGTCACTTGCGCCATCAAGCCCATAAATAGGGTCAAACATACTTTTTTCATTTTACTTTTTGATTATGTTTATCTTATAATGTATATTTTACTTTATCTTTTTCCGTGATTTGCCTAATCACACGGCAAGGATTACCTGCTGCAATCACATTGCCCGGGATATCTCTATTCACCACACTGCCCGCACCTATCACTGCATTGTCACCGATTGTCACACCCGGCAGCACACAAACTTGTGCTCCTATCCAGACATTATTACCCACATGAATGGGACGGGCATACTCTAATCCCCGGTTTCTTTGTTCTGCATCCAGAGGATGCCCCGCAGTATAGAATCCACAAGAAGGAGCTATAAAAACATTATCACCGAACGTTACTTTCGCTTCGTCCAGAATGACACAGTTCATATTGGCATAAAAATTCTCTCCTATCTCAATATTATAGCCATAATCGCAATAAAAGGGTTGTTCCAACAGAAAATGCTCTTTCGTCTTGTGAAACAATCGACGAATAATGGCTTCCCGTTCAGTTATTTGCGAAGGACGTAAACGATTCAGTTCATAACATAATTCTTTGCAAGCCTGCCGTTCGGCTATCAGCTCTGTATCATAATTAGCATCATACAGCCTGCCTGTTCCCATTTTTTCTTTTTCACTTTCCATCAACAACTATGTTTTATGATTATCTTTGCAAAGGTAAGAGCTTGTATCTAAGCCTGCAATGCTTATTAATAACCATTTCCCTTCCCGATATGGACATTGTTGACAAACTGAACAAAGAGTTTCTGGCACAGCCTTTCTGCAAAGATGAACAACTGCCTGAAGAACTAAAAGAGTATAAACAAATAGCATACAACTATGCACGGATAGAAAATGCAATTGCTGTGCTTAGCGATATGCATACCAACATCAGCTACATTTATTATGGGGGAACAGCCGAAACGTTGGGTATAGCCAAACGTGGAGAAAGCCGGAATTTTGAATCAATATGGGAAAAGGAAATCTTTAAACAGATTCATCCCGATGATCTGTCAGAAAAGTATGTACAGGAACTCCGCTTCTATCACTTCCTGAAACAGATTCCTGCGAAAAAGCGTGCAGATTATTTTCTTATGAGCAAACTTCGCATGCGTAATACTTCCAGAAAATATGTTCCTGTCCTGCACAGGATGTTTTATGTATCTACCCACTCAAGCAATAGCATGTGGCTGGCCCTGTGCCTTTACAATTTATCGACTGATCCTACCATGAATTGCATGGTCATCAACTCGGCAAACGGACAGGCCATAGAACTGGAAAAACAGGACTACAGCAGCCTTTTATCCGACAGGGAGAAGGTGATATTGAAGCTGATCGATACGGGGAAAACAAGTCAGGAGATTGCCCGGACCCTATTCATAAGTAAAAATACCGTCAGCCGACACCGGCAAAATATACTGGAGAAACTCCAGGTAAAGAATTCCATTGAAGCTTGCAGAATAGCGAAAGAGCTAAAACTACTTTCCTGACCGGGCTTTCAGAGGGGTGACAGATCACTGGTCCGGGAAATCCTTATGGGCAGCTTCCCAACCAATAATAGCATTCTTGCGCATCTTTCCCCAATGGTAATTTCCCGGTTCGCCGGTAGCCTTTATCACACGATGGCAAGGTATCAGAAAAGCAACCGGATTCTTCCCCACAGCAGTTCCGACAGCCCTACAAGCACCATTGTATCCGGATTTGGTCGCCAAATCGGCATAAGTCGCCAGCCCTCCTGCCGGAATCTTCAATAAAGTTTCCCATACTTTTAACTGGAATTCCGTTCCTTTCAAATGCAGTTTAATTTCTTCCAGCCTGTTCCAATCCCGATCAAAGACAGACAATGCATGTTGCTGCTTCGTGTCCGGTGATAGCACATATTTAGCGTTAGGAAATATACTTCGCAAATGATCAAAAGCTCTCCTCTCTCCTTCATCGACAAAGGCCATGTGACAAACACCTTTATCGGTAGATGCTGCTATTATTTTACCAAAAGGTGTATCAGCAAACGAATAATTAATATTCAATGCCAGTCCGCCGTTTTTATATTCACCGGGAGTCATTCCCTCTATGTTTATAAACAAGTCATGAAGTCGCCCTGTTCCCGAAAGTCCAAGCTCGCAGGCTGTATCAAAAAGTGTCGCATGGGTTTCTTTCAATATCTTTTTTGCATACTCAATATTCAGATATTGCAAGAAACGCTTCGGAGTTGTTCCCGCCCACTCGCTAAACATCCTTTGGAAATGGAAGGGACTCATATTGATATGTTCTGCGATCTCCTCCAATTTAGGCTGCGTACGATAGTTCTTTTTAATAAAGCGGATAGCATCTGCAATCCGCTTATAATTCAGTTCCTGCTGTGACTTCATCTATATTCAAAAAAACACTTTGTCAGAAAGTTCAAGTTCAAGTAATATCTTCTTTGCAGGAATTCCACCACCATACCCTACTAATTTACGGTCACTGCCAATCACGCGATGACAAGGAACAAGTATTGAAATGGGATTCGCCCCATTGGCGGCAGCCACAGCGCGAATAGCTTTGGGATTGCCTAATTTCCGCGATAAATCGCCATAAGATAATGTCATCCCATACGGGATATCCAACAACTCTTTCCAAACAGTCTTCTGAAAATCGGTACCGACAAAGAACAACGGAATATCAAAAGCCGTTCTTTTCCTGCCAAAATATTCATCCAGCTGAATTATTGTTCGTACAATTACTTCGGATGAACTCTTTTCATAATCGGCATGTAACAGTTTCTGCATTCTCCGGTCAATTAATGCCCGCCTTCCTTCTCTGTTCCAATCGCACATGCAAAGTTTTCCTTGGAAAGAGCCTAATATCAGCTCCCCGCATGGTGATTGGTAGTATTGTATCTGAATAACGTTTTTCATATTTCTCTCTTCGTTGGAAAATTAATAGCTTTTTGTTTCTTTGATTTATCTGTCATTATTCGAAGCACAAGGAACACAGACACATTCACTCTGTTCGAGTACGTAGCAAATGTACGAAGTTTCCAAATGAAAAATAACCCGAAACTTGCTAAAATCAGTTTCCGAATGAGTTATTTATATAATAAAACCAGTTAGAGCAGAATTAATTGCATGAACGCTTCAACCGAACCATTAAAAGAACCTGTTTAATAATTCTTCACTGGCTCTTCATGGAATGTACAGAGGCAACAAATACTAAAAAGGCTGTTTAAAAACTAATTGTTTAATAGAATATAGCTCTTTCTAAAAAGATAAAGCAATAAAAGAAAACTTACTTCTTTCAACAGTTAAAATTCATCTCAGGTGCAAAGATGTGTATCTTAGCGCCCGAGATGCACATCCTGGCCGCCAAGATTTATATCTTGCCCGCCAAGATGAAGAAAAAGAAGTGCAAGAACAACATATTGACCGTAAACACTATTTTAATGAGCAAGCGTAAACCTGTAGAAACTATTACATTCCATATATAAAAAGCAAGATAGGATATCTCCCCGATAAAGTGTTGGAAGTAGGATGTGGCGAAGGACATCAACAGATTGCAAAAGGAAAAATTATCTCACATCTGCCTTTTATACATCTCCTTCCTCGTTTCTTGTACAGATGGCTACTAAAACTATGCGGTGAAAAAGATGATACGATAAAAGAACTACTAAATATCAAACAGGCAAAATGTAGCGTTGAAATATTCAGAAATGTCGCAAAACAAGCCGGATACCAGATTATGAATGAACAACTATATCTTTTCAATCCTCACTATGAAGTCAAATTTGGCTTTCCGCCAAGAAAACTAAGCAAAGGAATCTCTATGATTCCATATGTAAGAGATTTCTTCAGCACAAGTTGTTTTATATGATCATAGAAAATGATTAAATGTTTCAGTAGAAAAATAGAAAACCCTTGTAAACTTTGTATTTACAAGGGTTTATCTTCATCTTTCGTACCCAGACCCGGGGTCGAACCGGGATGGAAGTGAATCCACTGGTGTTTGAGACCAGCGCGTCTACCGATTCCGCCATCTGGGCATTGGTTTCAAATGCGGTGCAAAGATACGGCTTTTTTTTGAACCTGCAAGAGTTTTATAAAAAAAAGGAGAAAAAAAGAATAAAACATCTCATAAACGCTTCGGTTTTCAGAGAATAAACTGTATTTTAGCAGAAACATTTAAAACAGTCAATATCATGACAAGTAAAGATAATTATTGCGTAATTATGGGCGGAGGTATCGGCAGTCGTTTCTGGCCGTTTAGCCGCAAGACAATGCCTAAACAGTTTCTGGATTTCTTTGGTACAGGTCGTTCGTTGCTGCAGCAAACCTTCGATCGATTCAATAAAATTATTCCTACGGAGAACATACTTATTGTGACAAATGCGATATATGCAGATTTGGTAAAAGAACAACTTCCGGAATTAGACTCCAAACAGATTCTGTTAGAGCCGGCAAGGAGAAATACAGCTCCTTGCATCGCATGGGCCTCTTACCATATACGCTCTTTAAATCCGAACGCTAATATCGTAGTTGCTCCTTCTGATCATCTGATTCTGAAAGAGGGAGAATTCTTAGCCGCCATAGAGAAAGGTCTGGACTTTGTTTCAAAATCCGACAAGCTCCTCACCTTAGGGATAAAACCTAATCGCCCGGAAACAGGATACGGATATATTCAGATAGCAGAACAGGAAGGAGATAATTTCTACAAAGTAAAAACATTCACGGAAAAGCCCGAGTTGGAGCTTGCTAAAGTTTTTGTCGAGAGTGGAGAATTTTATTGGAATTCCGGACTTTTCATGTGGAACGTCAATACAATCATCAAAGCAGGAGAAGCTCTTCTTCCAGAACTGGCATCAAAACTGGCTCCGGGAAAAGATGTATATGGCACACCGGAAGAGAAAGCCTTCATCGAAGAAAACTTCCCGGCATGCCCAAATGTTTCAATAGACTTTGGTATCATGGAAAAAGCCGACAATGTATATGTTTCTTTAGGAGATTTCGGATGGTCGGACCTTGGAACATGGGGATCATTGTACGACTTATCACCTAAAGATGAACAAGGAAATGTAACTCTGAAATGCGATTCTATGATCTATAACAGTAACGACAATATCGTTGTATTGCCAAAAGGCAAGCTTGCTGTAATAGAAGGATTAGAGGGATTCCTGGTTGCCGAGTCAGACAATGTATTGCTGATATGCAAAAAAGACGAAGAACATGCCATACGCAAGTATGTAAACGATGCACAAATGAAATTAGGAGAAGACTATATTTGATTTCTGCGTAAAACTAAAAAAGGGACTGAACCTGGCGTTCAGTCCCTTTACTATATTATGAAGGAAGAATTTTATTGGGCTGCTTCGTAAGCAGAATTAATAGTCTTAGCAATAGCGACGAACTCTTCATCTGCCAGCTTCAGTTTCGGATTAGAAAAAAGCATATCCGATTCATTCTGAATAGGAATCAAATGAATATGAGCATGTGGAACCTCAAGTCCGATCACTGCTTCACCCACTTTTTTACAAGGAAAGGCTTTCTCAATAGCACGGGCTATTTTTTTGGCAAAGACGTGCATTGCAGCCAGATCCTCATCACTCAAATCAAAGATATAATCAACTTCCTGTTTAGGCACAACCAAAGTATGTCCCTTCACCAACGGATTGATATCAAGGAAAGCAAAAAACTTTTCGTTTTCGGCTACCTTATAGCATGGAATTTCACCTGCTATGATTCTACTGAATATTGTTGCCATAATCCCATATATATAAAATAGGGCAAGCCCCAGCATGGACCTGCCCTCTTGTTAAAACGAAATGTTTACTACTTCAAGACTGATTTTACCTTGTGGAACCTGGATCTCAGCAACATCACCTACCTTCTTGCCGAGTAATCCCTGAGCAATCGGCGTGCTAACAGAAATCTTTCCTTCTTTCAGATTAGCCTCGCTTTCTGAAACGATGGTATAAGTCATCTTCATACCATTCTTGGTATTCTTCAGTTCTACTTTATTCAGAATCTGCACTGAATCTGTTTTCAGTTTCGATTCATCAATAATCTTAGCATCCGCTATTACAGCTTTGAGTTTGTTGATTCTCATCTCAAGCATACCCTGAGCCTCTTTTGCAGCATCGTATTCGGCATTCTCCGATAAGTCTCCTTTATCGCGTGCCTCAGCTATTGCCGCAGAGATTTTGGGGCGTTCCACTGTTTCCAGTTCTTTAAGTTCCGCCATCAATTTCTTGTAACCTTCTTCTGACATATAAGCCATGATGTTTTCCTCCTTTTATTTTTTAACGGTCATATAAAACAAAAAAGAATTCCAACATGAGTCATGCTGGAACCCTCTTTTCAATTATTTCTTCGCAAAGATAACCTTTTAAACGATATGTGTCAAGCTAAAAGTAATGCTATGTAACATATTTAAACGAAATCTTCTAATTTATAACAACTTAAAGCATAGACTTGATAGTTCCTTCCAAGTCTTTTATCGTCTCTCCACGGGCTCTCAGTTCATTGTTACGATTGATCAGGAATAGAGCCGGCAGATTCTTTACGCCATATAAAGCTGCATTCGTTGAGTAAATTCCATTTTCATCGCGAACACATACCCAAGGCAAATTATCGGCTGAAGTTTTCCAGAAATGTTCATCAGCGTCCAATGAAACCTGATAAATTTCCAGCCCCTGGCCCGCATACTTATTATACAAGTCACGCAGCATCAGGTTATGTGGAGCCGAAACTGCACTTTGGTAGACCGTAAAGTCAAGAAGAACGACTTTACCCTTCAAATCAGTGAGTTTACGGATATTACCTTTCATATCTCTCAAAGCAATATCAATCACACCTGTTTCAGCAATCTTTTCTTCCGGTATCTCGATTGTCTTTTGCTGGGGGGTACGAGTATTCTTCATACCTTTTATAACTATATTATAGAGATTCTTCGAACGTACCGCATGCGGATAAGTATTGTTCAGACTTGTGGCTACGGCACCAAAACATTTAATATCGTCTTTATTGTTCAAAGGATCAAAAATCATATAATTATTTAGCTTCTGGAACAAAGCAAAATAAGCAGAAGCTGTATTGGGAGCAGCAAAAATATAATTGATTTTCACATCATCCTTATAATTCTTCAACAATACAGCCAGGCTGTCTTCAAACACATCGTTACCTAATTGATTGGCTTGCGCAGCTTTTACCAACGCATCCACATTCTTCTGTAAACGGATCTGTTTTAGAGTCAGTTCTTTAATTTTCGCAGAATTGTCCGAGCCTTCTACTGTATAAGCAGTCGAAAAGTCTGTATAAGGCGCTTTGATGCTGACAGTTTCTGTAGAGTCAACCGAGAAATTAATCACTTTATCTTCCACCCGTAAACGATAAAACTCAGGAGATTCAGGGCGTAATTGTTTAAAACTGAATGAACCGTCTCCTTTCAATTTTACAGAATCCAAAGGCACAATTCCTTCAAGTCCGGAAGCTTCCAGATAAAGCATTTTTCCATCTGCTCCCGAAACATCTCCTTTCACATTAAATTTAGGGTCAGAATTACAAGAACTTAAAGCAAGAGCCACAAGAGCTACTAACGTTACTTTTTTCATAATATGCGTGTTATTTTTCAAGCTGCAAATATACTTCTTTTCAAGATTAGTCAAAGCATTTTGCCATGTTCTTCACTCCAAAATTGAAAAAAATCAAATTCCCACTAACTTTTTATCTCATTTTCACGAGATTAGTGCAATAAATGTATATCTTTGCGGGAATTTTGAAAGAAAGATATTAGATAAAACAATTTTTATGATTAACCCAATTGTTAAGACGATCGAGTTGGGAGATGGCAGAACCATCACACTCGAAACGGGAAAGCTGGCAAAACAGGCAGATGGCTCTGTGATGCTTCGCATGGGTAACACCATGTTGTTAGCTACTGTTTGTGCCGCTAAAGATGCAGTTCCCGGAACAGATTTCATGCCGCTTCAGGTAGAGTACAAAGAAAAATTTGCAGCATTCGGCCGCTTCCCCGGTGGCTTTACAAAAAGAGAAGGAAGAGCATCTGATTATGAGATTCTTACCTGCCGCTTAGTAGACCGTGCTCTCCGTCCTTTATTCCCCGATAATTTCCATGCAGAAGTTTACGTAAACATTATCCTTTTCTCAGCAGACGGTGTTGATATGCCCGACGCATTGGCCGGACTTGCTGCTTCAGCAGCACTTGCTGTTTCAGATATTCCTTTCAACGGACCTATTTCGGAAGTACGTGTTGCACGTATTGATGGTAAGTTCGTTATCAACCCGACTTTCGACCAGCTTGAAAAAGCTGATATGGACATCATGGTTGCCGCTACTTATGAAAACATCATGATGGTAGAAGGTGAAATGAGCGAAGTATCGGAAGCCGAATTGCTGGAAGCAATGAAAGTGGCTCACGAAGCTATCAAAGTACATTGCAAAGCACAGATGGAACTGACTGAAATGGTTGGTAAAACCGTAAAACGTGAATATTGTCACGAAGAAAACGACGAAGAACTCCGCAAAGCCGTTCACGATGCCTGCTACGATAAATCGTATGCCATCGCAGCTTCCGGAAACAGAAACAAACATGAACGTCAGGATGCTTTCGACGCTATCCGTGACGAATTCAAAGCTCAGTTCTCCGAAGAAGAGTTGGAAGAAAAAGGTGCACTGATTGATCGTTATTACCATGACGTAGAAAAAGAGGCCATGCGTCGTTGTATCCTTGATGAAGGAAGACGTTTGGATGGACGTAAGACTACTGAAATTCGCCCTATCTGGTGTGAAGTCGGCTACCTACCCGGACCTCACGGATCAGCCATCTTTACCCGTGGTGAGACTCAGTCATTGACTTCAGTCACTTTGGGTACCAAACTGGATGAAAAAATCATTGACGACGTTCTGGCTCACGGAAAAGAACGCTTCTTATTGCACTATAACTTCCCTCCTTTCTCAACAGGTGAAGCAAAAGCTCAACGTGGCGTAGGCCGTCGTGAAATCGGGCACGGTAATCTGGCACACAGAGCACTGAAGAAAATGATTCCGGAAGATTACCCATATGTAGTACGTGTTGTTTCAGATATCCTTGAATCAAACGGTTCTTCATCCATGGCTACTGTATGCGCCGGAACTCTGGCCCTGATGGATGCCGGTGTGAAGATTAAGAAACCGGTGTCGGGTATCGCTATGGGATTGATTAAGAACGCTGGCGAAGAAAAATATGCAGTATTGTCTGACATCCTCGGTGATGAAGACCACTTGGGTGATATGGACTTCAAAGTAACAGGTACCAAAGACGGTATTACAGCTACCCAGATGGACATTAAAGTAGACGGTCTGTCTTATGAAATTCTGGAACGTGCTTTGAACCAGGCAAAAGAAGGACGTATGCATATTCTTGGTAAAATCCAGGAGACAATTGCCGAACCACGTACCGAACTGAAAGATCATGCTCCCCGTATCGAAACAATGACTATTCCTAAAGAATTTATCGGTGCTGTAATCGGCCCGGGTGGAAAAATCATTCAAGGTATGCAGGAAGAAACAGGTGCTACAATCACTATCGAGGAGATCGACAACGTGGGCCGCATCGAGATTTCCGGAACCAACAAGAAATCAATCGATGATGCAATCCGCCTGATCAAAGGTATTGTTGCCGTTCCCGAAATAGGTGAAGTATACAAAGGCAAGGTACGCTCAATCATGCCTTATGGTGCATTCGTTGAATTCCTTCCGGGAAAAGACGGTCTACTCCATATCTCAGAAATTGACTGGAAACGCCTTGAAACTGTAGAAGAAGCCGGCATCAAAGAAGGTGACGAGATCGAAGTGAAATTGATCGACATTGACCCGAAGACAGGTAAGTTCAAACTTTCAAGAAAAGTTTTGTTACCCCGTCCGGAAAAAAAATAAATAATTCCTGTCCTTACTGACAGATTGATAACCTGGCTATTATTTATAGCCAGGTTATTTTTTAACCGGCAATCAGCATAAAAGTCATTCTTTTATTTTGATATTCCAAAAAGTTTATGTTGCTTTGTCATAACAAAATCCAACGAACCTTTAAAATCTATTCATGTCAAGCAACAACAGTCTTCATACCATGGACCTATTCAGTCGGTTCTTCCAAGAAAACCAGGAGAGGTTTCTGTCGTTTGCTTACTCATATACCCGAAATAAAGCCGCAGCTGAAGACATCCTGATGGAAGCAATGATCAGCCTGTGGGAAAACCGTGAAAAATGGGAAAAAGACTCTAATCTCCACGCATTATTGCTCACTATCATCAAGAATAAATCTCTTAACTACCTTGAGCACGAACAGGTACGTATGCGGGCCGAAGAAGCCATCAACACACACAAACAGCGGGAACTCGACCTCCGCATTGCTACTTTGGAAGCTTGTGAACCCGAATCGATCTTCAACACCGAAATACAACGCATTGTATATAAAACACTTGAACAGCTACCGGAACAAAGCCGTCACATCTTTATATTAAGCCGCTATCACAATGCTCCCAATAAAAAGATAGCCGAACAACTCGGCATTTCCATCAAGAGTGTAGAGTTCCATATCACTAAAGCGCTGAAATTATTGCGGCTTGAGCTCAAAGATTATCTTATTTCCCTACTTTTCTAAAAAAAACTTCATTTTCCTTTAGGGTTGTCCGAGAGTATCCTGTTATATATACAGAAAGAGGAAATAAGGCCTCCGAGAATATATAAACTAAAAACATTTTATGGAACAGGAACTACTATACAAGTATTTTAAAGGAACTGCCTCCGAAGAAGAAGAAAAACTAATTCTAAACTGGGTGGATGCATCTCCCGAAAACCGGAAAGCATTTCAAAAAGAACGGATGCTATATGACATCGCTCTGTTCACGGATGAAAAACAAATAAACCGGAGAGACAAAAAAAACCGGATTCTCCCGATGTTGAAGTGGAGTGCACGTGTTGCTGCCGTACTCATCGTAGCTGTCAGTTGTGGGTTATTGTTTAAGAATTACCAATATGAAAAATCAGCCTACCGGCAAACCATAACTGTTCCTGCAGGACAACGTGCACAGATCACACTGGCAGATGGAACAAAAGTATGGTTGAACTCAAAGTCTACTTTGACTTATGCATCCAACTTCGGACGCCAAGAAAGAAACGTAGAGCTGGACGGAGAAGCTTATTTTGAAGTAGCCAAAAACAAAAAGATACCATTTTTTGTCAACACGGAAATAAACCGGGTAAAAGTGGTAGGAACCCATTTCAACGTTTGTGCCTACAAAGGCAGTAACGAATTTGAAACGACCTTGATTGAAGGTATTGTCGACATCTATCCGGTAGGAAGTGATCAAGTGATCACCCGACTGACCAAAGACGAGTTCTTCGGATCATACAACGGAAAGTACAAGAAGACTACTTTACCTTCGTACGATTATCTGAGATGGAAAGAAGGATTATACTGTTTTGATGATGCGCCGCTTAACAGCCTGCTCAACAAACTGGAAAAATATTATAATGTGAACATAAGCGTAAGAAATCTGAAAATACTGAACTACCGTTGTACAGGTAAGTTTAAAGAGCAGGATGGCATAGAGCATATTCTGAAAGTCATTCAGAAAGATCATAAGTTCACATACCGCATCAATGAAGAAAAAGACAGTATCATCATTGAATAGAAATAAGGAAAGAGCTCAATATAGACCTTAAATTAGTACGAACCATTAAAAACCAGATACGCATGAAAAAGTAGAAAAGAAAGTCCATTATTCTCAAAAAAGAGAATCGGAAAGTACCCCCATACTTTCCGATTCGAAACAGTCAAAAATCGACCTTAATCAATTTATTAACTTAACACGTTACAAAGATATGAGAAAAATTTCTTTGCCAAGGCATTTATGCCCAAAAAATTTTGTTTCAAAACAAATATTGTTAACCATGAAGATCACATTATTCCTTCTCTTTTTCGTAGCATTCCAAGCTTACAGTGAGAATGGATACTCTCAAAATGCTAAAATAAGCATACCACGTTCAAGTCTGAAAGTAAGCGAATTACTATCAAAGATTGAATCTCAGACGGAATATCTGTTTGTCTATAACAAAAAGAATGTAGATACCAGACGTACAGTAAACGTACAGGCTGACAACAAAGCCGTATCCGAAGTTCTCGACGAGGCATTTAAAGGTACCAACATTAAATATGTAATGGAAGGGCACAACATTGTTCTGACCAAAAACAACGATAACGCCTCAACAGCCCAGCAGGACAGAGTAACCGTAAAAGGAGTAGTTACTGACCAGAATGGCGATCCCATCATCGGTGCCAATGTATTGGAGAAAGGTACTACAAACGGTTGCATCACCAATATGGAAGGCAACTTCAGCCTTAATGTACCCAGCAACTCTATTCTTACGATTACCTATATCGGTTATCATCCACAAAACATACAGGTAAACGGACAACAAAATCTCAACATAAAGATGCAGGAAGAAGCCATGGCACTGGAACAGGTAGTCGTAACCGCCATGGGTATCAAGAAAAAAGAAGCCTCCTTGACCTACTCAACCCAACAAGTAGGTGGCGACGAACTGACCCGCGCCAAAGATCCGAATATGATTAATGCCCTTGCCGGTAAAACAGCAGGTGTACAAATCACCAAAAGTTCATCCGGACTGGGCGGCTCAGCCAAAGTGTCTATTCGTGGCAGCCGTTCTATCAGCGGAAACAACCAACCCCTTTATGTGATTGACGGTGTACCGATGCTGAATAGCAGCAACGAACAGGCTTCCACAGCCATCGGTGGTACTGCCGATGCAGGTAACCGTGATGGCGGTGACGGTATCTCCAACCTGAACCCGGATGATATCGAAAGCATGAGTATCCTGAAAGGAGCTTCCGCAGCAGCCCTCTACGGCTCACAAGCTGCCAATGGTGTCATCCTGATTACTACCAAGAAGGGTAAAGCCGGTATCCAGAAAATTACATTCTCTTCTAACTTGACTGTAGACCATGCCATCTGCCTGCCCGAATTCCAAAACAGTTATGCCATGGATCCCGAAGCAAAAAACGGTTGGGGGAAAAAGGCAACTCTAAAAGATTATGACAATGCAGATAATTTCTTCCAGAATGGTGTAACAGCCATCAATTCCGTATCCTTTATGAACGGCAGTGAAAAGATGCAAACTTACTTCTCTTATGCTAATACCACTGCCAAAGGTATAGTCGAGAAAAACAAAATGCAGAAGCACAATCTGAATTTCCGCGAAACAGCCAATTTCTTTAACGACTATCTAAAGCTGGACGCCAATGTCAACCTGATGACACAAACAATCAAAAATCGTCCGACTTCCGGTGGTTATTATATGAATCCGCTGGTGGGGCTCTACGGTTTCCCGAGAGGTGAAGACTTATCCGAATATAAAAACAACTTCGAAGTGTTTGACCCGGCACGTAATATGAATGTACAGAACTGGTATACTTCTTATCAGGATATGGAACAGAATCCTTACTGGATCACCAACCGCATCAACAGCAACGATAAACGTACCCGCGCCATCGCTTCACTGACCGCCAACGTGAAAATCACTGACTGGCTGAATATCCAGGCTCGTGGCACTGCCGATTACACACACGATCAGTATCAACAACGTATGTACGCTTCTACTGCTCCTGCCCTATCAGGACAAAACGGACGTTATATTGACTTGAACCATACAGAAACATTGTATTACGGTGATGTCATGGCTATGATAAACAAAAAATGGAATGACTTCTCATTGAATGGCGCAATCGGCGGCAGCATTAACAGTACGAATGTCAATTCTTTGAGACTGGACTCCAAAACAGCTTCACTGTACTACCCCAACGTCTTCACCGTAGCCAATATCAAAATGACACAGGCTGCTTATATCGACGAACAAATCAATCAAAAAAGAGTATTACAGTCTCTGTTCGGCACTGCCCAGTTAGGTTGGAAAGAAAGCCTGTATCTGGATGTCACCGCACGCAACGACTGGTCGTCTACATTGGCCTATACCAAACATAGCAGTTTCTTCTACCCCTCGGTAGGTCTGTCATGGGTGCTGAACAATACAGTGAAACTCCCCGAATGGATTTCTTTCGGAAAGATCAGAGGTTCATGGTCCAAAGTTGGTAACGATCTCCCGTTGTTCATCAGCAACACAATTCCGGGCAGTAATGATATCATCGGTGCAGGTGGTGCCATCGTTACTTACTCTAAAGCTCCTTTCAATGATCTGAAACCCGAGATGAGTACTTCCTATGAAATCGGTACCGAATGGAAATTCTTCAACTACCGACTGGATTTTGACTTCACCTATTATCGTACCAACACCAAGAATCAGTTATTTACATTGCCTTCATCGGCAGGTGCCGAGTATAAATACTACATGGTAAATGCCGGTAACATTCAGAACGAAGGTATAGAAATCACTTTAGGAGCCACTCCGGTGATGAATGACGCTTTCCGTTGGAAGACTCAATTTAACTTCTCTACCAACAAAAACAAGATTATCAAGCTTCATCCGGACCTGAAAACATTTGTTTATGGTGACGAAAGTTTCTCTTCCTCCTACTCCATGCGCCTGGTAGAAGGTGGTTCATTCGGTGATATTTATGGCAAGGCATTCGAGCGTGACAAGAATGGCAAAGTGGTGTTCACTGCAGACGCAGACGGTGACAAGATTCCAAACGTTATCGGTGGCGGCAATACAGAAAAAGTAGGAAACTGTAATCCGGACTTTATGTTGGGATGGAGCAATACTCTCACTTACAAAGGTTTCTCACTCTACTTCCTGATTGACGGACGTTTCGGTGGCGATGTACTTTCACAGACTCAGGCCGAACTTGACCAAAGAGGTGTCAGCCTGAACAGTGGAAAAGCCCGTGATGCAGGTTATGTCAATGTCGATGGAACCCAAGTGAAACCGCAAAAGTTTTATACCGCAGTCAGCGGACGTGACGGATGTACGGAATACTATATGTACGATGCTACCAACATCCGCCTCCGCGAACTTTCATTAGGCTACTCACTTCCTCAAAGCTGGTTGGCCAAAGCCGGCGGTGCTTTCAAAGATGTCCAGTTGTCATTCGTAGCACGCAACCTGTTCTTCATCTCCAAGAAAGCTCCGTTCGATCCGGATGCTGTTCTTTCAACAGGTAACGATAATCAGGGTATTGACGTATTCGGCATGCCGACTACCCGCAGCTTAGGTTTCAATATTAAGTTCACATTCTAAAAGAGATTCATCATGAAAAACAATATCAAATATATAGCAAGTATACTCTTAGGAGGACTGATCGGATTTTCAGCCTGTACCGATTCTTTCGAATCATTCAATACCAACGAAGCGGGATTCGATAACGATAGCAAGAAACAGGATTTCAACTATTATGGTATTCCACTGGGCATTATCCAGCAAGGAATCTACTTCAATTACGATTGGGGAAGCGGTAAGAACTGGCCTTTCCAGACCATGCAAAATCTGGGAGCGGATTTATTCTCGGGATACGTGCATGACTTCAAACCCTTCAACGAGGGGAAGAACAACAGCACTTATTATATGATGGACGGATGGAACGGTTCCACATGGGATAACACCTACGGATACATCATGCCGGAAGTCCAGAAATCTGAGACAATCAACGAAAAAGACAATATAGGATTCTATGGCATCACCAAGATATTGAAGGTGGAGCTAATGCACCGTTTGTCCGACTTATATGGTCCGATCGTTTACACCCAATTCGGATCGAAAACTGGTTCTACTCCCGATACACAACCGGAAGCCTACAAAGCTTTCTTCAACGATCTGGACGAAGGTATCGCAAAGATACGTGAATATCAAAAAGCCAATCCGGAGATAGAGAGCTTTGCTAAGTTCGATATCCTGATGCCCCAGGGAAAACGCACTTTCAGCGAGTGGATCCGATTCGCGAACTCTCTCCGTTTGCGCCTGGCTGTCCGCATCGCCATGGCGGACTCTAAACTGGCTGTTGCAGAGGCGCAGAAATCCCTTACAGACAAAGAAGGATTGCTGGAAGGAAATGATGAGGTGATAGCCGTATCGACAGCGTCGGGCTATACCAACCCTTTCGGAGAAATCAATATTGGATGGGGCGAGGTGTTTATGAACGCCAATATGGAGTCCTTGTTAGTAGGCTATGAAGATCCCCGTCTGGAAAAATACTTTAATAAAGCAGCCGGCTCCGACGCAACAAGTATTATTAACTACAAGGGTACTTACAAAGGAATCCGCCAGGGAACGGGTTTCAATCACCAGAACTACAACGGACATTCCAAAAGCACTATCACCCAGCAAACCGACGCCATACTAATGACTCCTGCCGAAATATGGTTCCTGCGTGCCGAAGCAGCTCTGAGGGGGTGGAGTAGTGAGTCCGTCAAGGATTGTTATGAAAAAGGTGTAAAAGCATCATTTACCCAATGGGGTGCTGCAGGAGCAGAAGCTTACCTGGAAAGCGAGAAGAAACCTGCAGACTACATAGATGCTTTCAAAGCGGAGAATAATGTGAAAGCTGTCAATACGCTGACCCCAAAATGGGACGATGCTGCCAGCAATGAAGATAAACTGGGACGTATCATTACACAAAAATGGCTGGCCATGTATCCGGAAGGAGGAGAAGCTTGGGCAGAACAACGTCGTACAGGTTATCCGAAATTATTCCCTGTTTTGGTTAATCAGAGTGAGGGTACAGTAGACACCGGCATCGGGCCACGCCGACTGAACTTCTTCGTAGGTATCAAAACAACAAACCCGGAACAATATACTCAACTGGTAAATGCTTTGGGTGGAGCCGATAATTGCGGCACTCGCCTGTGGTGGGACACCGGAAGAAATTTCTGACACACAAAGGTATAAATTTTAATTAGTGGTGTTTTCTTCGTATTAGTTACGGGAAAAAAGATTGGAAGGGGCAAAGTCGGGGGGCTTTGTCCCTTTTCTATTAAAAATAAAATCAATAGAAAAAATCCCCGAAAACCTAAACAATAAGTCTATAATAGATTAATAACAAACATATTACCCATCATAGAGTGTTTCAAAAGACGTTCGTTTTATGGAACAAAGATAAGGTGTGTTTTTCATCTGTGCAAATATTTCCACATTGTTTTAATTATCAATCTTTTATCTCTCTCTCTTACATTCTGTGTAGGAAGCAAAAATCGTGTTCCATAAAACGAACGTCTTTTGAAACACGATTGTATTTTCCAAGACGTTATATCTAATTGTAATACACAAACTTACGCATAATAAAAGTTGTATCAAACAGTCTTTACCGACTTATACACACACGTATAAGCCGGGCGAGAGATTTTTGATCTGATTATTCACTAAACAAATTTAGAATGAACAAACTTTTTATTATGCGAGCACACCTCTTATGGATCGCGGTAATGACAGCATCCAGCTTCTGGGTCAGTGGATGCACCCAAGAAGAGAAGTATCCATTTCTTCAGGAAAAAGATAAGGATTCCGGCATTGTAATACCTATTAACATCAGTATGGCTGAAAATGGTGAGTACAATGCTTACTCTCCAGACAATACTATGCCCCCCCGTCATAATGCTCCTCTGATTGCCGAATGGACAGGGGTAAAAACTCTAAGCCATACCCGCACAAAAGAATCCCCGGAATATAGTGGTCCCAGAATCGCATCCATGGAACTGACGGAAGATACCCTTTCCACCCTAACTACCCGTGCAAACAATCTATCTACAGGTGTTTACTTTCGTCTGATCGTTTTCCGGAAATCAGGGAGCAATTACGTGTTCCAATCAGCCGCTGACTATACATCAAATGGTACTTCCTCGCCTGTGCTGAAGCAGGGTAAACTACTCACACGGTCAGGAACGATACGGGTAATCGGCTACTCATTCAATACAACTGCGGCATTGGGCGATATCCCGGCATCATATACCTATAATACCACCAAAATAGACATTTCAAACATGAATAATGACTTTATGACTTATGATTCAGGAGACATAGCCAATGTAAACAGTCTTAACTATAACCTTCCGGTAACATTCAAACAGAAACTGTGCAAACTGACAATAAGCATTAGTGTTACAGGCTTCACAAGTAATACCATAAGCGGATGTACAGGAGTATACGTAAAGCAGGGAGGTAATTCAACCTCGTGGGTGATTGGAAGTTCGGCAGTGGCTGCTAATACCAACAACACAGCTTCATTCAACCCAAATACCAACCTGACTACCACTATACGAATGGTTCCCTTCGCAAGTGCCAGGACAATAACAGTACACTTCGACAAACTGACAGTAGGAAATATAATTTCCAATAATGCGGATAATATAGACATTACCTCAAACCAAAGTGTCCAATTGAAAGAGGGTATAAGCTATACAATGAAAATACAGTTTAAGAGAAGCCCCGGAATAAACGTTCCGGCAGGTAGCATCAATCTGAGCAATCCGAAAAAAGCATGTACCAATGACGATAAGCAAAAGTTATCAAAATTGGTATTTGCTGACGGCAATTTAAAAAGTACCGGTGCAAGCAACAATTATGTGTGGGCAACCAATAGAGAATATGGCTATTATTATCAATGGAAAAAAGACTATAATGGAAACAACATTGATCCGTGTGCCAGACTGAATCCCACAACTTATGGAAATGATTGGCGGCTACCTACACGCAATGAAATGGAAAGGTTAGGGAGATGTACAAATGTGAAAAAAGTCTCTAATGGAGTGAATGGGATATGGTTCCTTAATGCTACAACCGGTATTTTCCTACCGTTAGGTGGTTGGCGTAATAATAGTTCAGGAACGGCAGCAGACGAATGGCCAGGAACATACGGTAACTATTTTACGGATGAATCAATTAATACTAATGATTGTTATAGAATAGATATATCTCCAGGGGAAGGTAAAGCCGATGTCAATAGCACACCGAAGAGAATGGCATACACAACTCGTTGTGTCAAAGGGCCCAAACTATAATATTTACCTTTAAACAAAAAAGAATGAAAACAGAACTTTAAGGTTGGCTGATCAATAACACTACTGAAAATAAAAAAGCAAAATCTTAATCCTGAAAAGTACCGGAAATCTAAATCTGGTTGATGCGATGAATGAAATGAAGAAACAAGCCAAATATGTACCAAAAAACGGCTCTTCATAGCACCAGGCAAAACACCACTATCGAAACTCTTACGACTAAAAACAGAGATATTATTGACAATCCACAGTCTAATATTCTCAAAGATATTGCATAAATCAAAAGGTGCGAGGCAACCGATTCGGAATGAATCAGTTGCCTCATTATAACTTTAATCATTCCTCCAACAAAATTCCAAGCGCACCGCTTGAAGGGAAATCTAAAATACTCCAGTGACAACAGTCCCTAAAAAGTAAGCACAAAAATTGAACTAAAGGAAACATCATTCCTCTGATAATAAACACCTTATATGTAACATCATGTTTCAAAGGACGTACGTTTTTTGAAACATGATTTTTGTTCTCTGTACTGAAGACAAAGGAAATAGATAAACAATTGATAATTAAATTGATAGAATATATTTGCACAAATGAAAAAAGAAGTTTATCTTTGTTGCATCAGACGTACGTTTTTTGAAACACCGAGTGTATTTTCCAAGACGTTATATCTGATTGCAATACACAAACTTACGCATAATAAAAGTTGTATCAGACAGTCTTTACCGACTTATACACACATGTATAAGCCGGGCGAGAGATTTTTGATCTGATTATTCACTAAACAAATTTAGAATGAACAAACTTTTTATTATGCGAGCACACCTCTTATGGATCGCGGTAATGACAGCATCCAGCTTCTGGGTCAGTGGATGCACCCAAGAAGAGAAGTATCCATTTCTTCAGGAAAAAGATAAGGATTCCGGCATTGTAATACCTATTAACATCAGTATGGCTGAAAATGGTGAGTACAATGCTTACTCTCCGGACAATACTATGCCCCCCCGTCATAATGCTCCTCTGATTGCCGAATGGACAGGGGTAAAAACTCTAAGCCATACCCGCACAAAAGAATCCCCGGAATATAGTGGTCCCAGAATCGCATCCATGGAACTGACGGAAGATACCCTTTCCACCCTAACTACCCGTGCAAACAATCTATCTACAGGTGTTTACTTTCGTCTGATCGTTTTCCGGAAATCAGGGAGCAACTACGTATTCCAATCAGCCGCTGACTATACATCAAATGGTACTTCCTCGCCTGTGCTGAAGCAGGGTAAACTACTCACACGGTCAGGAACGATACGGGTAATCGGCTACTCATTCAATACAACTGCAGCATTGGGCGATATCCCGACATCATATACCTATAATACCACCAAAATAGACATTTCAAACATGAATAATGACTTTATGACTTATGATTCAGGAGACATAGCCAATGTAAACAGTCTTAACTATAACCTTCCGGTAACATTCAAACAGAAACTGTGCAAACTGACAATAAGCATTAGTGTTACAGGCTTCACAAGTAATACCATAAGCGGGTGTACAGGAGTATACGTAAAGCAGGGAGGTAATTCAACCTCGTGGGTGATTGGAAGTTCGGCAGTGGCTGCTAATACCAACAACACAGCTTCATTCAACCCAAACACCAACCTGACTACCACTATACGAATGGTTCCCTTCGCAAGTGCCAGGACAATAACAGTACACTTCGACAAACTGACAGTAGGAAATATAATTGCTAATAATGCAGATAATATAGACATTACCTCAAACCAAAGTGTCCAATTGAAAGAGGGTATGAGCTATACAATGAAAATACAGTTTAAGAGAAGCCCCGGAATAAACGTTCCGGCAGGTAGCATCAATCTGAGCAATCCGAAAAAAGCATGTACCAATGACGATAAGCAAAAGTTATCAAAATTGGTATTTGCTGACGGCAATTTAAAAAGTACCGGTGCAAGCAACAATTATGTGTGGGCAACCAATAGAGAATATGGCTATTATTATCAATGGAAAAAAGACTATAATGGAAACAACATTGATCCGTGTGCCAGACTGAATCCCACAACTTATGGAAATGATTGGCGGCTACCTACACGCAATGAATTTGAAAGACTGACAAGATGTACAGATGTAAAAACAGTCTCCAATGGAGTGAATGGTGTGTGGTTCCTAAATGCTACAACCGGCATTTTCTTACCATTAGGTGGTTGGCGTAATAATAGTCCAGGAACGGCAGCGGAGAACTGGCCAGGAACTTATGGTGACTATTTTACGGATGAATCAATTAATGCTAATCAGTGTTATAGATTGGATTTGGCCCCCAGTGGCGGCTCAGCTATTGTCAATAGCACAACAAAGGAAATGGCATACACAATTCGTTGTGTCAAAGGGCCCAAACTATAATATTTACCTTTAAACAAAAAAGAATGAAAACAGAACTTTAAGGTTGGCTGATCAATAACACTACTGAAAATAAAAAAGCAAAATCTTAATCCTGAAAAGTGCCGGAAATCTAACTCTGGTTGATGCGATGAATGAAATGAAGAAACAAGCCAAATATGTACCAAAAAACGGCTCTTCATAGCACCAGGCAAAACACCACTATCGAAACTCTTACGACTAAAAACAGAGATATTATTGACAATCCACAGTCTAATATTTTCAAAGATATTGCATAAATCAAAAGGTGCGAGGCAACCGATTCGGAATGAATCAGTTGCCTCATTATAACTTTAATCATTCCTCCAACAAAATTCCAAGCGCACCGCTTGAAGGGAAATCTAAAATACTCCAGTGACAACAGTCCCTAAAAAGCAAGCACAAAAATTCAACTAAAGGAAACATCATTCCTCTGATAATAAACACCTTATATGTAACATCATGTTTCAAAGGACGTACGTCTGATGCAACAAAGATAAACCTCTTTTTTCATTTGTGCAAATATTTTCTATCAATTTAATTATCAATTGTTTATCTATTTCCTTTGTCTTCAGTACAGAGAACAAAAATCATGTTTCAAAAAACGTACGTTTTTTGAAACACCGAGTGTATCTAAAATGCATATATCTGATTGCAATACACAAACTTACGCATAATAAAAGTTGTATCAGACAGTCTTTACCGACTTATACACACACGTATAAGCCGGGCGAGAGATTTTTGATCTGATTATTCACTAAACAAATTTAGAATGAACAAACTTTTTATTATGCGAGCACACCTCTTATGGATCGCGGTAATGACAGCATCCTGCCTCTGGGTCAGTGGATGCACCCAAGAGGAGAAGTATCCATTTCTTCAGGAAAAAGATAAGGATTCCGGCATTGTAATACCTATTAACATCAGTATGGCTGAAAATGGTGAGTACAATGCTTACTCTCCGGACAATACTATGCCCCCCCGTCATAATGCTCCTCTGATTGCCGAATGGACAGGGGTAAAAACTCTAAGCCATACCCGCACAAAAGAATCCCCGGAATATAGTGGTCCCAGAATCGCATCCATGGAACTGACGGAAGATACCCTTTCCACCCTAACTACCCGTGCAAACAATCTATCTACAGGTGTTTACTTTCGTCTGATCGTTTTCCGGAAATCAGGGAGCAACTACGTATTCCAATCAGCCGCTGACTATACATCAAATGGTACTTCCTCGCCTGTACTGAAGCAGGGTAAACTACTCACACGGTCAGGAACGATACGGGTAATCGGCTACTCATTCAATACAACTGCGGCATTGGGCGATATCCCGGCATCATATACCTATAATACCACCAAAATAGACATTTCAAACATGAATAATGACTTTATGACTTATGATTCAGGAGACATAGCCAATGTAAACAGTCTTAACTATAACCTTCCGGTAACATTCAAACAGAAACTGTGCAAACTGACAATAAGCATTAGTGTTACAGGCTTCACAAGTAATACCATCAGCGGATGTACAGGAGTATACGTAAAACAGGGAGGTAATTCAACCTCGTGGGTGATTGGAAGTTCGGCAGTGGCTGCTAATACCAACAACACAGCTTCATTCAACCCAAACACCAACCTGACTACCACTATACGAATGGTTCCCTTCGCAAGTGCCAGGACAATAACAGTACACTTCGACAAACTGACAGTAGGAAATATAATTGCTAATAATGCGGATAATATAGACATTACCTCAAACCAAAGTGTCCAATTGAAAGAGGGTATGAGCTATACAATGAAAATACAGTTTAAGAGAAGCCCCGGAATAAACGTTCCGGCAGGCAGCATCAATCTAAGCAATCCGAAAAAAGCATGTACCAATGATGATAAGCAAAAGTTATCAAAATTGGTATTTGCTGACGGCAATTTAAAAAGCACCGGGGCGAGCAATAACTATGTATGGACAACCAACAAAGAATACGGTTACTATTATCAATGGAAAAAAGACTATAATGGAAACAATATCGATCCGTGTGCCAGACTGAATCCCACAACTTATGGAAGTGATTGGCGATTACCTACACGCAATGAGTTCGAAAGGTTGGGAAGATGCAATAATGTACAGAAAGTCTCCAATGGAGTGAATGGTATATGGTTCCTTAATGCTACAACCGGTATTTTCCTGCCATTAGGTGGTTGGCGTAATTATACCCCAGGAACAACCGCAGACGACTGGCCAGGAACTTTTGGACAATATTTTACGGATGAATCAATTAATACTACTGATTGTTACAGATTGGATATATCTCCCGGAGAAGGTAAGACCGATGTCAATAGCACACTAAAGAGAATGGCATACACAGTTCGTTGTGTCAAAGGGCCCAAACTATAATATTTACCTTTAAACAAAAAAGAATGAAAACAGAACGGTTCTTCATCAAATTTGGTGGTAAGTTTTCTTTTACTCATGGAATCTAATTCAGTTCTCGGAAGTGTAAGCCCTCGTTTATAGTTGACAAAAAAGCAGGTATCCCGGCTTTCCCCCGAAGAGTCCATCCATGAGGTGAAGAAGCGAATTCTAGAATAAACCATCTGAAAATCAATATCTTTAAAAAGTAAGATTTCTATCCTCAAAAGCTTTGTTTTAACACAGAGTTAAAGCTTGTTCTTTGGATGTGAATAACAAGTTCTTTAAATGCAAAAGACTTATTATTTGCGCATAAGAACCTGACGAACTGCAAAAGGCGTTAACAATGTTAATTGAAGAAAGGTATAAGGATGAAGATACCGGTCCGGACGGCGCAAATTCACTTCCGAAACTTGAGTTATCTTATTCAGCCGGTGTCTGGTTTTTCTTATTAAAGCAAGCAAAAAGGACAATTATCAACTTGAAAATAAAGAAATAAAGAATTCACCACCAAATTTGAAGAAGAACCAACAGAACTTTAAGGTTGGCTGATCAATAACACTACTGAAAATAAAAAAGCAAAATCTTAATCCTGAAAAGTGCCGGAAATCTAACTTTGGTTGATGCGATGAATGAAATGAAGAAACAAGCCAAATATGTACCAAAAACGGCTCTTCATAGCACCAAGCAAAACACCACTATCGAAACTCTTACGACTAACAACAGAGATATTATTGACAATCCACAGTCTAATATTTTCAAAGATATTGCATAAATCAAAAGGCGCGAGGCAACTAATTTATTTCGAATCAGTTGCCTCATTATAACTTTAATCATTCCTCCAACAAAATTCCAAGCGCACCGCTTGAAGGGAAATCTAAAATACTCCAGTGACAACAGTCCCTAAAAAGCAAGCACAAAAATTCAACTAAAGGAAACATCACTCCTCTGATAATAAACACCTTATATGTAATATCATGTTTCAAAGGACGTTCGTCTGATGCAACAAAGATAAACCTCTTTTTTTATTCATGCAAATCTTTTTACATTGTTTTAATTATCAGCGATTTATCTACCCCCCTTGCATCCAGTGCAGAGGGTAAAAATGGTGTTTCAAAAAACGAACGTTTTTTGAAACACCATTGTGTATCCAAGACCGTTATATCTGATTGTAATACACAAACTTACGCATAATAAAAGTGGTATCAAACAGCCTTTCCGGACCTATACGAGAATGTATAAGTCCGCAATGTGTCTTTGATACGATTATTCACTTTAATATCTTAGTATATGAATAGAACTTTTATTACGCGAGAGTGTCTCGGTAAAGCCTTATGGCTGTGTTTGTGCCTTTCGATAGCAGGATGTGCGGAAGATGACAGAATGACTCCCCTGTCTGCTGACAGCGGGGATACTGCCGACGAGCTAATCCCCATCCATATCAGTCTGGCAGGTAACAACGACTATCATTCTTCCTCTTTTAACGACGCTTCGACCCGTAGCCATCCTCCCTTGATCGCCGAATGGGTGGGGGTAAAAGCTTTCTCCCCCACACGTACAGGAGAGCAACCGGACTATGAAGGTCCCCGGATAGCCTCGATGGAACTGACGGAAGATATCCTCCCCCAGGTAAATACCCGTGCGGCAACAGTGCCTGTGGGAGTTTATTTCCGGCTGATTGTTTTCCGGAAGTCCGGAAACAACTATGTCTTCCAGTCGGCGGCCGATTACACCTCAAATGGTACGGGCACTCCTGTACTCAAACAGGGGAAATTGCTAACACGCTCGGGAACGATACGCGTGGTGGGCTACTCTTTTAATACCACTGCCGCTGCCGACTTGGGAACTATACCTTCCACGTATGCCTACAACAGCAGCACAGTATCTATCCCTAACATGAACAAGGACTTCATGACCTTCGATTCCGGAGATATAACGAATGTAAACAGCCTCAGCCACAATCTTCTTCCGGTGAGCTTCGGCCAGAAGCTATGTAAATTGACGATTACCATCAGTCCTACCGGATTTCCAAGCAATACGATCAGCAATTGCACGGGTGTATACGTAAAGCAAGGGGGAAATTCCACATCGTGGAAGATCGGTCCTTCGACCAATGTGGTAGCCGCCAACACGAATAATACGGCGGCATTCAGTCCGAACACGACCCTGAGTACAACCATACGCATGGTTCCGTTTGCAGGGGCCAGGACCATTACAGTGCATTTCAATACGTTGACAATAAACGGACGGACCGTGCCCAACAATACGGAAATCACCTCCACCCAAAGCGTGCAACTGAAAGAGGGAAAAAACTATACGATGAAAATACAGTTTAAGAAAGCCATCGGAATTAATGTACCCTACGGTGATATTAATCTCACACAAAATGGGTGTACAGCAAACGATAAGACCATCTTATCAAAACTCCGATGGGCTGAAGGTAATCTCAATTCCCAAAGCAACTACAATCTGACATGGGCTTCTTCTACTACCGATTACGGTTACTATTATATATGGAAGAATGTATACGTATCATCCGGTTATACAGGTTATGGTGCTGTCGATCCTTGTACACGTCTTGACGAAAGTAAATACGGTAGCGGTTGGCGTACTCCAACAAGAAATGAATTCACAAGTCTCTCCCGCTGTAGTAACAAGCAATTGGTAAAGTATAACGGTACCCAAGGTATGTGGTTTATGAATAGCTCGATCGGTCTATTTTTGCCTGCTGCAGGCTGGCGAGACGGCAACAAAGGTAGTGGTACTGCTGCTACCACTTATACCGATGGCACAGGCAGCTACTACTGGAGTAGTGACCTCAACGGCAATTCAGGCTACGGTCTTTACATCCGCAATAATGACGTCTTCGTAGACGGTAACGGTAACAGGCAGTCCGGTGTTTCTGTCCGATGTGTTCGCAATCTTTAGTGAGTTTACCAAATGGGACCAGAAGCCAGTGAGCCTGACACTTTAAAGAACGGGCTTTCTGGCTCTGCACAAACACCTATACTACATCAAGCTCCGCCCATCACTGATAAACCTGTACCGGAAGTTCTCCCCTTAAGGCACCCAAAGCATTCAATGCCAAAGCCTCCATCTCATCTTCTCCCGGATACACGAAGACGGGAGCAAGGAAAGAAATACGTTCCCTTAAACGGGAAATTACGTAATCAGAATAAGCAATGCCTCCGGTCATCAGGATAGCGTCTACCTTTCCATACAAAACAGTAGAGGCAGCACCGATACTTTTGGCCACATTATAGATCATGGCATCGAGCACCAACCGGGCATGATCATCACCTGTCTCAATGGACTGAATAACGGCAGGAATATCAGTAGTTCCCAAATGGGCGGTAAGCCCGGCACGGCCCGAAATTCGTTTCTTCAATTCATCTTTGGTGAATTTCCCGCTGAAACAGAGGTCTATCAGTTGTCCGGCGGGAAGAGTTCCGGCTCTTTCGGGTGAGAAAGGACCTTCTCCATCCAGTGCATTATTGGCATCGACTGCACGCCCATGACGATGGACCGCAACGGAAATGCCTCCTCCCAAATGGCAGACAATCAAATCAAGATCTTCATAACGAGTGCCATGTTCGGCAGCATAACGACGGGCAATAGCTTTCTGATTCAGTGCATGCCAGATAGTGATACGCGGCATCAAGGGCGAACCGGTAATGCGGGCAACCTCTTCCAGTTCGTCCACCACACCCGGATCTGCAATAAACGCCCGGCACCCGGGTAAAGCTGCGGCCAATTCATCGGCTATCAAACCTCCCAGATTGCAGGCATGCGTACGCATGGCATGGAGGGTATCCCGCTTCATAGCTTCGTTAACCTCATAAACTCCACCGGGAATAGGCTTCACCAGACCTCCGCGTCCAATGACAGCATCGAACCGGAAAGGAATATCATTTGCCTCCAACTCCCGGAGGACAAGTGATTTACGAAACTCAAACTGGTCGATCACTTGGGGGAAAGCAGACAACTCTTCTACTGTATGGCGGATGTTGCGTACCAACAAAGGAGTTTCGTCTTCATAAACGGCAATCTTTGTTGAAGTGGAACCGGGATTGATAACAAGGACCCTTTCACTCCGTCCATTCCTTGCAGAAGGGGAAGTGGGGATTGCATTCAGTTTATCCATATTCTTAGTTTAATTATGATCATCATTCGGAGCATCTTCCTCCCTCTGCCGACCGGGTAGAAGCCGTCAGGCATGCCATCGCAATGCTATAATACTTGGAAAGTCCGGAATCACTACGTGACGGTAGCACCACCGGACAAATGGGGCCTTGCAGCAATCCTGCCATATCGGCCTTGGCAAATAATGAAACAGACTTATAAAAAGCATTGGCCGACTCGATATTAGGGAATATCAATACATCTGCCTGCCCGTTGATAGGCGATACAATTCCTTTAATATCCCCGCTGGCCTGCTCGCAGGAAGTACGGACATCCAACGGGCCATCAATAATAACATTGCCAAACTCTCCGGCTTCGGCCAACTCCACGATATTAACATAATCAAGCGAATGGGGGAACTTGGCACTTACCTTCTCCGTACAATGAATCAAAGAGATGCGCGGCTGCTCTATCCCAAACCTCCGGCAGGTACAGATGGCGTACCAAACCATCTCAATACGTTGTTGTAAAGTGGGCCGGGGAATAACAGCCGCATCCGAAAAGAACAGTAATTTATCATACGTCGGAATCTGCATTACAGCCAAGTGAGTCAGGATCTTTCCTTTGGGTAGTAGCCCTTTCTCCTTGTCAAGAATAGCATGAAGCAGGTTGTCAGTATTAATAATCCCTTTCATCAAAATGTCGGCCCCCCCTTCCCGGACAATGCGGACCGCTTCACGCGCTGCCTCATCGGGATCTTCGATATGGATGGTCTTCACATAATCCGGATACTTTTGCAAGGTAGGATACTTTTGAAGGATGGCTGAGTCACCAATCATCAGAAATTCTGCAATACCCTCGTCAAGTGCACGGGCAATGGCATATTCTGTATTCGGATCATTGGCACAGACAACGGCAATCCGTTTCCGTCGGTTTAAGGTTTTTAGGTGTTCTGTCAGTTGGTCGAAGTTTCTAATAGGTTCCATAACGTTAGATTTTTAGCAAATATCAGAAAAAGGATCGAGAAGTACATCATGGTATACTGAAAAAATGGGTAAACCGGATAACATTTTGATATTATACAACGCTTTCATTTCTACGGATGCAGGTAATTTCGTTTTTTAATGTAAATTTGTATCCTGTTAAACACCTATAATCAAACAGAACCATGAAAACAAAAACTTTTCTCGCTCTTTTCTGCCTGCTGTGTATCAGTTCAGGCTTTTCATCGTGCCAACGTCATTCGTCTGACCAGTGGACATTGGTTTGGGAAGATAATTTCGACCAAAAAACAGGCTTTGACCCACAGGTATGGAGCAAAATACCACGTGGCAAATCGGACTGGAATAACTATATGACAGACTTCGACTCTTGTTTCGATATGCGTGACGGCAATATGGTGCTGCGGGGTATCATCAATTACAGCCAGCCCAATGACACAGCACCCTATCTGACCGGAGGGATTTATACCAAAGGGAAAAAGGCATTCAGCAACGGGCGTCTGGAGATACGTGCCAAGTTGAACGGTGCACGCGGCGAATGGCCGGCTATCTGGATGCTTCCGGTAGATGCTCCCTGGCCGATGGGTGGAGAAATCGATATTATGGAACGTCTGAATCACGACACAATCGCTTACCAGACTATACATACCAACTATACATACAATCTGGGCATCAAAGACAATCCGTTGTCACACTCCGTAGGTACGATCAATCCCGATGACTACAATGTATATTCGGTAGAAATGTATCCGGACAGCATTGCATTCTATATCAATGATACGCATACTTTCACCTATCCCCGCATCGAAACAGACAAAGAAGGGCAATTTCCTTTCGATCAGCCTTTCTATCTGCTGATCGACATGCAACTGGGTGGCTCGTGGGTAGGAGCTGTAGACCCGAAAGAACTTCCTGTGGAAATGCATGTAGACTGGGTAAAATTCTACCAGAAGAAATAAACTAAAACAAATTCACTGAATGAAGATACAATTCCCCCCATTCCTGCACGAAGGCGATAAAGTTGCCATCGTATCGCCTTCGGGCAAGATAGACAATATGTTTCTGAGAGGTGCCAAGGCGCAACTGGCGTCTTGGGGATTGGTCCCTGAAATGGGGAAACACGTCCGTAGCTCCTGGGGATGCTATGCCGGCACCATCCGGCAGCGCGCTTCGGACTTTCAGACAGCAATGGATGACAAAGAAATTAAGGCGATTTTATGTAGCCGTGGCGGCTACGGAGCGGTTCATCTTATTGAACGGCTCGACTTCACCCGTTTCCGTGAACACCCGAAGTGGATGATCGGATTCAGTGATATCACAGCGCTCCATAATCTATTTCAGTACAACGGGTTTGCTTCGTTACATGCTCCTATGGCACGCCATCTCGCAGTAGAAGCGGCCGACGATCCGTGTTCACTGTACCTGAGGGATATACTTTTCGGTAAACTGCCTGCCTATAAATGTAAGCGTCACAAGTTGAACCGACTCGGCACAGCCAAGGGTATTCTGCGTGGTGGCAATATGGCAGTATTCCACGGCCTTCGGGGAACTCCATACGACATACCTCCCGAAGGGACAATCCTGTTTATCGAGGACGTGGGCGAACGTCCTTATGCCATCGAGCGCATGATGTATAACCTGAAATTAGGGGGCGTACTTGAGAAGTTGTCAGGCCTTATCATCGGACAGTTTACCGAATACGAAGAAGATCGTGCCATAAAGAAAGACCTTTATGGTGCACTCTTCGATCTGGTAGAAGAGTATAATTATCCGATCTGCTTTGATTTCCCCGTAGGGCATGTAACGGAAAATCTGCCACTGATCAATGGGGCGGAAGTAGAACTTATATCCGGAAAGAAAGGAGTAGAATTGTTAATAAACCCTCCTATCTGACCTACCCTACTGCGAAAATGACTAATTTTGAGGCCTTAACCCCAAAAGCATAATTATGAAAAGAAATTCTATGCTATTACTGACAGCTTTTATTTTGTTATCCGCCTTTTCTTGCGGAACGAACAACAACAAAACCAATTCAGTTCAGGAGCCTGAAAAGAATATAACCGTGAAAGCACCACAATTCGATGCAGACAGCGCCTATAAATACATACAGGCACAAGTGGACTTCGGCCCTCGCAATCCGAACAGTAAAGGACATGCAGCATGTGGAGAATATCTGGCTACTAAGCTGGCAGAACATGGGGCCAAAGTGACTAACCAGAATGTGGAACTGCCCGCCTATGACGGCACGCTGCTGAAAGCACGCAATATCATCGGTTCATTCAAGCCCGAAAGCAAAAAACGCATTGCCCTTTTTGCACACTGGGATACACGTCCGTGGGCAGACAATGATCCCAACGAGAAGAATCACCACACACCAATATTGGGTGCCAACGACGGAGCGAGCGGTGTGGGCGTGTTGCTTGAAATAGCCCGACTGATCAATCAGCAGCAACCGGAACTGGGAATCGATATTATCTTTTTGGACGCAGAAGATTATGGCGCTCCCCAATTCTATAAAGGAGAGCATTTAGAGGAGCAATGGTGTCTCGGTGCACAATATTGGGCACGCAATCCGCATGTGGAAGGCTATAATGCCCGTTTCGGTATCTTGCTCGATATGGTAGGCGGCAAAGATGCCACTTTCTTTAAGGAGGTGTACTCGGAGAAGTTTGCCCGTGGAATCAACAAAAAGGTATGGAAGAAGGCTAACGACGCCGGTTACGGACGTTACTTTATTAACGAAACAGGTGGGCAGATCACTGACGACCATCTGTTTATCAATCGGCTGGCCGGTATCCCGACTATCGACATCATTCCGAACGACGAAAATTGTGAACTGTCCAGCTTCGGACCGACTTGGCATACCGTAAACGACAACATGGATGTTATCGACAAATCGACACTCAAAGCCGTGGGACAGACCGTACTGGAAGTTATCTATAACGAGAAATAATTATTCAATATGACAATCAACGAATTACAAGACGAAGTCATTGCCGAGTTCAGTGACTTTGACGACTGGATGGACCGCTACCAGTTGCTTATCGATTTAGGAAACGAACAGGAACCGCTTGACGAGAAATATAAAACGGAACAGAATTTGATTGAAGGTTGCCAGAGCCGTGTGTGGCTTCAGGCAGACGAGGTAGATGGAAAGGTGATCTTCAAAGCAGAAAGTGATGCACTGATCGTAAAAGGTATTATCGCCCTGCTGATAAAAGTTGTTTCGGGACATACACCGGACGAGATTCTGAATTCGGAACTTTACTTCATCGACCGCATCGGGCTGAAAGATCATTTATCGCCCACCCGCAGCAACGGTCTGCTATCAATGGTAAAACAAATGCGAATGTACGCATTGGCATTCAAAGCCAAAGGGACAAAAGGTTAATCTCCTCATTCTATATCGCCACAGTGGACACACAGAAGGTCCGCTGTGGCAAATCAAGGATCTTTTTCATCCACTTGATATTCCAAAATATCCCCCGGTTGGCAATCGAGTACTTTGCAGATTGCCTCAAGGGTAGAAAAACGAATTGCTTTGGCCTTTCCCGTTTTCAGGATAGAAAGGTTGGCAGGTGTAATATCTATCTTCTCCGCCAACTCCCCCAAAGATATCTTTCTTCGGGCCATCATAATGTCAAGGTTTACTATTATAGCCATAATTCCATTAATTTTTCAGTGTCCGGATTCAGATAGTAAGGTCTTGCTCCTCTTTCATCTTTAACCCGATGGCGAATACTTCGCCTACAATCAGCGAAACCAGTCCTAAAATGACCAGCATCACAGAGTCAATACTTGTCTCCATAGAGTAGCCGGATAATGAAAAAACTGAGGACAGTTCATAATCATTCATCAAAGCCGGCACCGCTTCACTAATAAAACTCAGCAACAGGGTGACTCCCAACCAACGTAACCTACGAACATTCTTCCAATTAAAAATATCCGATTTATTGATAGATACAATCAACTGCACAAACAGCACCGTAGATGCTATTACGGCCAAAATGGCAAGAAGCCCGGAGAGCACTTGCGCAACCATCAGCCAGGTGCTCCTGTCCACTTTTACATTCGTGATCAACTGTGTGTAAGCAACAGGCACATAAGATTGGGTCCGTTCATTGTAAACAGAATCTTTAAACGACGAAAAATCTTCGGGCATCAACGTAGCAATGCGAAGGTTAATAGCCTGTTCCACACTTTCATTGCCGGAATGGCTTATCTTCATGCCCTCGGAAAAGCCATGACCGAAATCACGCCCCATGTTGAATACCGAATAACAGAATACCAGAAATACCAGTAAACATAGTATGTTCAATCTTCTTTTCATATTATGACTTGTTTTTCAATCTTCATAGTTCAGTTTCACTCACTCTTTCTCCACACTCCCGGAATCGTAACCTGCTTTATCCGTAGGAAGCAACCAACGAACAGCATAGCGGCCACAGCTATCAGTATGTAATAAGATGTAGTATCGGTCACATCGCTAATCGTATCCGCATCGGGATAGGTCAGGCTCAATATCACAGAAAGGCTGTTATTCACAATGTGTATCAGGATACAGGGGATCAGGCTCCGCGTCCGGTAATAAACCCACGCCAACAGCAGTCCTCCGAAGAAGGCGGCAACTACCTGAGCCGGATTCAAATGGAATATTCCGAAAAGAAGTGCGGAAAGAAAAATCGCTTTCCGGGGAGAATATCGTTCAAGCAACGCCTTAGTGACACCACCACGGAATAAAAGTTCCTCAAGAACCGGTCCCAACAACGTGATGGCCACAATTCCCAACCAACCGGACTGTAAAGCATTAAACTGTTGTTCCAGAACATCAGGCACCCAAGATAAAACAGCAGTTAGCAAGTCCATCAGAACAGTCATCGACAAGCCTATCAGAAAAGTGACCGCAAGAAACGGTAACGAAACGAATGACCAGCTCATTTTATCCTTAGGTATGTACCGGGCTTTCCATAAATAAAAAAACATCACTGCCATGGAAAGTAACATCGAAGGAGCCAGTGTCAACTCCGAAATCCGGGTGGCATCCATATTCCCACCATTCATACGGGCAACAACAGTAAAAGGAATACCTATCAGCCCACCACAGACAAGCTGGATCCCCAGATAAATAAGAATTAATTTGATCGCTGTTTTCATTCGGTTCTCTGTTTTAAATATGTACAAAGATAACGGTTTTAATTGACTACCGTTTCAGTAGCAGGGTGATTTGTACCATGTCCGTGCAAAACAGAGCTACACACAAACAAAGCTAACATAGAGATGGATACTACCAACATCGTAATGCTCATCAATGACTTTCCCATAAGATTGACTTTGGAGATTCGTTATGTTATTCAATAATAATTTATCGTTTTTCGATATGCAAAGATTGATATTAATTTCCACTTAAACAAGAAATCCGACAATTATTTATCGATAAACAATAAATATAGTATGTTTTTCGATATTAAGAGGGGCGCATATAGCCGGCTCAAAGGCAAACAGGAAATACAAAATGTCAATTGACATTTTATTTATTCCCCAAAAGAGCTTCTACTTCGGCCGCATCCCGATGAAGTTGAGCTATCAGCCCGTCAATCCCATCGAACTTCAGTTCCGGACGGAGATACTTCACAAAAGAAATACGGATAAACTTATCGTAAATATTTGAATGAAAATGAAGGATGTTCACTTCTATCGAACGCTCGGGACCATTTCCTATCGTGGGGCGGGTACCGATATTCAACATACCGTTATAGGTACGCCCATCGAATGTGACATGAACCGCATAAACACCATCGGCAGGAATCAACTTATCAGGATCGTCCACACTGAGGTTGGCTGTAGGAAATCCGATCTTACGTCCCACTTGATAGCCACTCACCACCGTACCATCCAGAAAATAGTCGTAACCCAGACAACGGGACGCCATATCGACTTCACCCTGATGCAGCATCTTGCGAATAACGGAAGAGCTTACATGAAGATCATCACACACACAGGCACGAGCGCGGATTACCTCTATGCCCATCTCGGAACCATAACGGCAATAGTCTTCGAAACCTTCACTACGGTTGTGTCCAAAGCGATGGTCATAGCCGATGACGAGTGTCTGCACCCGATAACGGTCTCTTAAAAGATCAGACATAAACTCACGGGCAGTCAGGCGCGATACTTCCTGCGTAAAGTCAAGCATGAAACAATAGTCCACCCCTGTTTCCTCGAGCAGTGTCCGCTTTTCTTCCGGAGTAGTCAGCAGTTCCGGACGATAATCCGCTTTCATCACCTTACGGGGATGAACAGGGAAGGTAATTAATGCAGAGCGCAATCCACGAGCGGCAGCCAGCTCTCTGACTTGCTTGATCAGGAAACGATGCCCTGTATGTACTCCGTCGAAAAAGCCGATGGTAGCTACACAAGGTTCGGGTGTAAATGCCGGTATATTATGGATTATCTGCATGCTATGTCTTCTAAATTATTTATCTCCGGCAAAAAGTGGCCTCCAGTCTTCACCGGGTTTTACCGTATAAGTAGAGATACCCAATGCCTGGGCTCCCTGGCAGTTGGCCTCGGAGTCATCAATGAAAAAAGTTTCGTGCGGATCAAGGTTTGCGTCTTCAAGTACCCCCCGGAAAATCTCTTCAGCAGGCTTCACCATTTTCATTTCATACGAAAGGTACATCTTCTCAAAATAGTCTTCCACACGGAAGCCCCGATACGGAAATGCGTGCTCGCATGCCCACTTCCAATGTATCTCGTTGGTATTGCTCAGCAGATAGACCACATATTTTTCGCGGAGCTTCAGCAACATGTCGAGTTTAAAGCGAGGGATATCTACCAGAAAACTATTCCAGGCAGCATCGATTTGCTCGTCAGTCACTTTTTTTGTGAGCAGCCCACGGATATTCTCACGAAATTCAGCCGACGAGATCAATCCTTTTTCATGCTGCATAAAGATCCCTTGCTGAGAATACATACCTAACAATTCGTCTACTTTCTCTAATCCCAACTTCCGGAAGTTCTCCACACAACGCTGACGGTCGAGATTGATCAATACACCACCAAAATCAAAAATAAGGTTTTTAATTCCTTTTCTTTTCATCTCTATATTGTTTTAAGGTCTCACCCCATCCCCTCTTCCTTTGAGAAAGGATGGGGTGAGACCCCTCTTATTTCATTTCTGAGTTAAACGTTTGACAAAGCGGATCAGTTCACCAATCCATAAGACGAGAGAGGAAGAACCGATGATGATAAGCCATGTTTGCCAGTCAAGCGGCTCTGTACGGAATACAGCCCCACCGAACTGTACAATGAGGAACTGTCCGCCCAGAATAGCCAGTACTATCAGCTCCATACCGTATGATTTCGCAAGACCTTTGAATGCTGAGTCGGTAGTGCCAAACACACGGGCGTTGAACAGGTTCCAGAACTGGAGCATCACAAAGAAGGTGAAGAAAACGGTCAACCGCTGTACCGTCATTCCTCCATCGGCATTTGTGAAGTAATATATCATTGCCATCAGCACCACCAGAAAGACTGTACCGACACCGAATATATTTTGCCGCATCGCTTTGCTGATAATAAAATCAGTACTACGGCGTGGTTTATCATTCATAACGCTTTCGCTTGGCGGAATAGAGGCCAGAGCTAATGCGGCAAACGTATCCATGATGAGGTTTACCCATAACATTTGAGTAACAGTCAGCGGCAACTCCGTTCCTACAATAGAACCGAGCAATACGATGAGAAGTGCCACAAAGTTAATGGTCAACTGGAATACAATGAAACGCTGGATGTTCTTGTACAGCGAACGCCCCCACATCACGGCGGTTCCGATACTGTTGAAAGAATCATCGAGTAAGGTGATATCACTGGCCTCTTTGGCTACGGAAGTTCCGGTACCCATTGAAAGTCCCACCTGTGCATGATTAAGTGCCGGGGCATCATTGGTTCCGTCACCGGTCACAGCTACTACGGCTCCTTTCTGCTGGAGCAGCTGCACCAGGCGCTGCTTGTCGGTAGGACGGGCGCGAGACATGATTTTCAGATCCATCACTCTATTCAGGGCTTCTTCATCGCTCAGTTCGGCGAAAGCAACTCCCGTTATGCGGTTACGCTCCGTATCTTCCGGTTTCCACAATCCGATCTGGCGTGCAATCTCAGTTGCTGTGCCCGGAGTATCTCCGGTAACAATCTTAATACCGATACCTGCCGACTGGCACTTAGCCACCGCTGCGGGTACATCGGGACGTATAGGATCGGAAATAGCAACCACACCAAGGAAGTTCAAGTTGTTTTCCGACACAAGGGCCACACAATCGTCCGGTTCGTTGTCCTCTACTATGCGGAATGCAAAACCAAGTGTACGCATAGCCATATTCTGATAACTCAGCAACTGCGCTTCGACAGTGGAACGGTATTCCACACTATCCACACGACGACCGTCAAGAATCACCTCTTTGCATTTGCCAAGCACAATCTCAGGCGCACCTTTTATATATAGCACTTTCTTGCCTATCAGCGGAGACTTCACCAAAGTAGCCATAAACTTACGCTCGGTAGAGAACGTCAATTGGTCGAGTACCTGCGCCCTTTCTCTGAGTTCAAGATAGTTACGGTTCTGACCGTTCAGCCACAACAACAAAGCAACCTCAGTGGGATTGCCCACCCCTTTTGGCTTTTCTCCCTCTCCCGTCTCTTCAAGAAAAGCAGTCGAGTTAGCACTGATTCCCTCTGCTATCAATTTGCTGATATCGTCATCTGCCAGCTTCCCGCCATCCTTCAAACCATAGAAGTTAGGCTCATGCACCTGCATCAGGTTCTGCGTCAACGTACCGGTCTTATCTGTACAAATCACGGTAATGGCTCCCATCGTTTCGCAAGCGTGCATCTTACGAACCAGATTATTGGTGGCAAGCATACGGCGCATATTCAGGGCCAGACTGAGCGTTACGCTCATAGGTAACCCTTCGGGGACGGCGACCACAATCAAGGTGACTGCCATCATGAAGTATTTCAGGGTACGCTCCAACACCGGCAACCAGTCATGCCAGCCATTCAAAGCTCCAAAATCAAAATAGAGTACTACATCTTTTATAAAGAAAATAAGGAAAGCAAGCCCCGCTACGGTAAAACCGATTTTACCTATCAGGTTAGCCAGCTTAGTCAACTGGATATTAAGGGGCGTAGGTTCCGTGCTCTGCTCCGTACTCTGACGTGCCACTTTCCCAATCTCCGTGGCATCTCCCACACGAAGTACTTTCATCGATCCGTGACCGTCGACCACAGTCGTGCCACGCATCACCAGATTGGAGGCATACGTAGCTTCTTCATCAAAATCCGCCTCTACCGTTGTTTTATTAATTACCGGCTCTCCGGTCAGGTTCGATTCATTCACCTGTAAGGAGATGGCTTCTATCAGTTCTCCATCGGCAGGGATCTCCTCACCGGTTTCCAGTACCACAATATCACCGACTACCACATCCTTACGGGGAATCTCCTGAATGCGCCCATTACGAATCACCTTTACCAAAGTCTCTTCATTGACAGCATTCAGCAAATCAAACTTTTTGTTCGCATCATATTCAAAATAGAAACCAATGCCGGTTGCCAGCAGGATAGCAGCTATGATACCGATGGTTTCAGCATATTCATTCTCAATAATCGAGATGATAAGGGAGAACACAGCCGCAACGAGTAATACCCGTACAACAGGATCTTCAAATTTTTCCAGATAGAGTTTGAGGAGAGAAGGACGCTTGGGTGGCGTCAGCAGGTTAACACCATGTTTCTCCCGGCTTTGGAGGACTTCTTGATCAGTAAGGCCCAAATGAAAATAATCGTCGTTCTTTGCAGTCATGCAGATACATACATTAAATTAGAGGTTGCAAAAATACAACATAAATCCGGTATAGAATGTTTCTTAAATCTTTTTTAAGGATTCCAGTTTTCCCAACAAGATTCTCGATGAAATAGGCTTCGTCAGGAAATCGGTAAAGCCACTCTGCATAATCTTTTGGCGGTCTTCTTCGTAAGCAAAGGCTGTGAGAGCAATGATAGGCACAGTAGCCGACATTTGCCGGATAGCCTCCGTAGCTTCATAACCGTTCACCTCGGGCATACGAATATCCATCAAGATGATATCGGGCTGGTTTTTCAGGAAAAGGGAAATGGCTTCTTCACCATTATGTGCCCAATAGAGTTCGTAACGGGAAGCAAGGATGGCTTCACAAAGGCGATAATTATCTTCCATATCTTCTGCCACCAATACTGTCAGTTTCTTATCACCGTTTACCCCCGCGGCAGGAACCGACACAACAGAAGACGGTCTCTCCTGTTCTTTTTCAATAATTACCTTAGGTTTGATATCCGAATGTTCGGGCAAGGTAAACCAGAAAGTACTCCCCTGGCCTACCACCGATTCAGCTCCGATTTCCCCACCCAGTTTATTCACAATCGTCTTACAGATGGAAAGTCCCAGCCCGGTGCCGTTTTTATCACTCTGCAGACGTACGAAACGGTCGAATACACCTCCCAGCTTATCTGCTGAAATGCCCGAACCAGTATCGGTGACATAAAACCGAAGTCCATTCTCGCAAGGCTTATATCCGATACGGATGCTGCCTTCTGTGGTAAACTTGATTGCATTAGAAACAAAATTGGATACAACCTGGGCGATACGGTTCCGGTCGGAATGAACCATGCATGAGGGTAATCCGGCCTCGGTAATTATCTGTACAGGCGAATCATAACCGATCTTCATGTGGAACAACTGTTCCAGATCGGCCAGCAGCAGGTTGATGTCTACGTCGGAATACACAAACTCTAATGTACCAGCCTCAATCTTCGATAAATCGAGAATGTCATTCACCAATTGCAATAGGAGTTCACTATTCGTATGGAGTATTTCCAGATATTTCTGCTTTTCCTTTTCCTCGGTGGCAGCAGCCAGCAGTTCGGAGAAACCAACGATGGCATTCAATGGAGTACGGATCTCATGGCTCATGTTGGCAAGGAAAGCTGACTTGGAACGATCGGCGTTTTCGGCTTTCTCCTTAGCCTCGGCCAGCGCCTCTTCCGTATGTTTGATGGAAGTGATGTCATGCACCGTCAGTACCATACGGTCTTCACCATCCAGAGTCATAAAAACTCCCGAAATCATTACGTTGCATTTTATAAATTCATCTTCGCCTATGGCAATATTCAGTGAAGACTGCAGATCGGTAAACTCGCTCTTCTGACGAAAAGCAGCCCCGATAGCCCCTCTTACAGGACATTCCTGACAAAAAGCATGGGTTCCGCATCCTCCCTTGGCAGACAATGCATTCTGACATTGCAATAAATCACCGACGCGCTTTTCTTTACCATCAGGATTGAGGTGAGTCAAATCATAATAATTTGTTTTCAGGACTTTAAAATCAGAATCGATAACAAGGACATAAGCATGAATATGCGTTAGGATAGCATCAAACAAGCGATTTACATTCTCCAGTTTCCGGTCTGATGCAGATTGCATAAACTTACGTTTTCTTCTTTCCCACAGAAATGCTCCCAGAAAAGAGACACATACCCCTATTAATACAATCTGCCACATCATAATTTATAACTGCTTGATTAATGCTTTGTTGTTATGGCAAAGGTAGTGTTTTATTAACCAAAAAGAAAAAATAAGTGAACAATATATCCGATCCTTTTGTTATATTTGCATAAACTTTAAAAAAAGAGACGACATGAAGTACATTTGCACCGTTTGTGATTATATTTACGATCCGGAGACAGGTGATCCGGAAAGCGGAATCGAACCAGGAACACAGTTTGAAGATATCCCTGATGATTGGGTATGCCCCCTTTGTGGAGTTGGGAAAGAAGATTTCGAACCGTATAATGGATAACTTATAAACAACGGACGTTTTTGAACGATGAACAATAAACGATGAACCGTAAGTGTACCAATCACACTTTATTCATCATTTATCGTTCATCGTTCACGGTTCATCGGCCAGTTAAGATGCTTTCTTTTCCTTTACGTCACTGCTTGCTTCCACTACATTTACCACATAGTCACCAAGCTTCTCGCATTCGGCAATAATATCCATATAATAAACACCCATCTGATAATCATATTCTTTATTGTTCACATCCAGAATGTTCTGATTCTTCAGTTGATTACGATAGTTATTTATTTCATTTTCAATATTGAACGACTTATTGACATCGATACTCTGATGCTCGGGTTTCTCAACTACGACAATCATTTGTGACAGGGCATCGTTCGTCAGCTTCATCATGAAGTGAATGTGTTCATACTGCTTCTCTGTAAAATCCTGATTTGTCTGTCGCTTCCGGGTGATGGTACGTGCCAGGTTATAACAACTGTCGCCGATGCTTTCAATCTCGGTTACTTCACGGAGCATGGCACGTATCTGGAGCTTACTTTCCGAACTTAATCGTCCCTCGGACACTTGATTCAGGTAATTGGCTATCTCCAGCTCCATGTTATCGCTGATATTCTCATACTTTTCAATCCGGCTGAATAATTTATTGAAGTCGTCATCTTTCTCCGTATGCAGCAGATCCTGCACCATGCCGAACATACGGTGAATACGTTCGGAGAACAAATGGATTTCCTTGCGGGCCTGAAGTATCGAAAGTTCGGCCGTGGAAAGCATGCCACCGGTAATGAAACGCAAACGCGGCTCTTCATCTTCTTCTTTCGGACGAATAATGGCACACACGGTACGTTCAATCAGTTTCACTCCCCAAATCAGCAGGCAGACGTTACATATATTAAAGATAGAGTGGAAAGCAGACAACTTATAAGAGATGGCTACCTCGGCACTTCCCGGATGGAAGAAGGTATCCACCACCCAATTGACAAATACCATAAAGGGATGAAAAATAATCAATACCCAAATCACACCGAAAACGTTGAAAACGAAATGGGCCAAAGCAGCTCGCTTCGCTTGCGAATTGGCTGTCAAGGCAGCCAGGTTTGCTGTAATCGTGGTTCCGATATTCTCACCCAGCACCAATGCAGCACCAAGCTCCAGGCTGATCCATCCGTTGGCGCACATAATTAAAGTGATAGCCATCGTTGCGGCGGACGCCTGCACGATCATTGTGAGAATAGTACCGATAAATAGAAAGAGCAGAACGGAGAAGAATCCCATATCGGTATAGTTTTGCACGAAAGCAAGCATTTCCGGATTGGCATTCAGGTCGGGCGCGTTTGCTTTAAGATACGAAAGCCCCATAAAGAGGAAAGAAAAACCAAAAATGAATTCACCGACAGACTTACGGTTACTTTTACCGGAAAAAATAAGGGGAAGGGCAATGGCTAAAAGAGGGAGGGCAAAAGCAGCCATATCAACTTTAAACCCAAAAATGGAAATGATCCAAGCGGTGACTGTCGTACCGATATTGGCACCCATTATCACACTAATGGACTCGGCCAAAGTCAGCAAACCGGCATTTACAAAACTGACCACCATCACCGTCGTTGCCGAAGAAGACTGGATAAGGGCGGTGATCAATACTCCTGTTAAAACTCCCGTTACCCGGTTCGTGGTCATTGCTGTCAGGATTCCTCGCAATCTGTCACCTGCGACTTTCTGTAAGCCCTCGCTCATGATTTTCATTCCATAAAGAAAAAGTCCTAATGAGCCAATGAGCTTTAAAAAATCATAAAAAGAATATTCCATCTATAATTATTTTAGTGGTTGTTTGTCTTCTTAGCAATTATGTGATATATTTATCCGTACTATTCACCCCTAAACGACGTGAAATGAAACAGATGTTACAAATATATTGCAAAAATAATAATATTTCTAAAGAATTCCCTATTGGAAGCTCACTTTTGGATATTTATTACGGTTTCAATCTTAATTTTCCTTATCAGGTAGTCAGTGCTAAAGTAAATAATCGTTCTGAAGGACTCAACTTTCGTGTATATAATAATAAGGATGTAGAGTTTCTGGATGTAAGAGATTCTTCGGGGATGCGCACATATGTACGTTCTCTTTGTTTTGTACTCTACAAGGCAGTCAGCGAACTCTTTCCGAATGGCAAACTTTTTGTAGAGCACCCCGTATCCAAGGGATACTTCTGCAATCTGCGCATCGGCCGGGCCATCACTCTGGAGGATGTGTCGCAAATAAAGAAACGCATGCAGGAAATCATTACGGAGAATATCACTTACCACCGTATCGAATGCCACACCACCGAAGCCGTACGCGTGTTCAGCGAGCGGGGCATGAATGATAAAGTGAAACTGCTTGAGTCTTCCGGTTCCATCTATACCTATTATTATACTTTGGGTGGCACTGCGGACTATTATTATGGTAATTTGCTCCCAAGTACGGGATTTATTCATCTGTTCGACCTCGTTAAGTATTATGACGGACTGTTGCTGCGTATTCCCAACAAAGAAAACCCGACTGTACTGGAAGAGGTAGTGAAACAAGAGAAGATGCTTGATGTCTTCAAAGAGCATTTGCGCTGGAACTACATTATGGGGCTGAACAATGTGGGAGATTTCAACATAGCCTGCGAAGAAGGACATGCCACCGACCTGATAAATGTGGCAGAAGCATTGCAGGAAAAGAAAATAGCACAAATAGCCGACAGCATCTTCCACCGGGGAGAAAACGGGAACCGTGTAAAACTGGTATTGATCTCCGGACCGTCATCATCCGGCAAAACCACCTTCAGCAAGCGGCTCTCCATCCAGCTGATGACAAACGGGCTAAAGCCCTATCCCATCTCACTGGACAACTACTTTGTAGACCGGGAAGAAACCCCATTGGATGAAAACGGCAATTATGATTATGAATCGCTCTATGCCCTCGACCTGGAATTATTCAACGCGCAACTGCAAGCTCTGCTGCGTGGTGAGGAAGTAGAACTGCCCCGCTACAACTTCATGCTGGGAAAGAAAGAATATAAAGGTGACAAACTGCGGATTGACGAACATACGGTATTGATTCTTGAAGGGATTCATGCCCTGAACCCGGAGCTCACCCCGCAAATCCCGGCAGAGAGTAAATATAAAATCTATGTATCTGCTCTGACAACCATCTCCCTGGACGACCATAACTGGATTCCGACCACGGACAACCGGCTTTTACGCCGCATTATCCGTGACTTCAACTATCGTGGCTATTCTGCGCAGGAAACCATTTCGCGCTGGCCCAGCGTGCGTGCCGGAGAAGACAAGTGGATTTTCCCCTACCAGGAGAATGCCGACGTGATGTTCAACTCTGCCCTGTTATTTGAATTTGCCGTGCTCCGCTGCCATGCCGAACCCATCTTGACCAGCGTGCCACGTAACTGCCCGGAATATGCCGAAGCATACCGGTTGCTGAAGTTTATCAAATATTTCACTCCGGTACAGGATAAGGAGATTCCTCCGACCTCACTTCTTAGAGAGTTCCTGGGAGGAAGCAGCTTCAAATATTAAAAAGACACATCCCAATCTTTTCAGACATAGACTTTACAAATAAAACTCCGGAAGAGAGCAATATTTGTAAAATCTATGCTTGAATTATCAAATACTATCCACCACCCCATCAGCCGGCAATGCCTGTCATAACTCTCAGAGGAAGAATTGAGGAAGAAATGAAAAATAAAAGGGGTAAGTGAGAGGTTCTTACAAAGATTTTTTAACTTTGTCACTGTTTAAAACCATATCGCATGAAAATATCGACTTTAATCCTGACCATCCTCGTTTGTTTTAGCACAATCGTCGATGCACAAGGCACACAAAACAGAGCAAATGAACTGATGAAACAAGCGCAAAGCAGTCTGGAACAAAAAGAATATACCAAAGCGCGTTATCTTTTCATCCAAGCCTATGGCGCCTTCGCGGCACAAGAAAACTATCCGAAAGCCGTGGAATGTGGAATTCAGGGAGCTGCTCTTTACCATCGTGAGAATTATTATAAAGAAGCATTCGACCTCTGCAGGGGAATGGAACAGTTAGTCTGGGCGGGCGAACAAAAGGAGCAGAAGCAATTCTATCCGTTGCGCTTTCAAATCACCAAAGAGAGATTACAAATGTATATCGGGCTGAAGAATGCCGCACAAGCCAAAGCACAGTTGGACAAACTGGCGGAAACCGCCGGTCAGGCAAAGAACGATTCGCTAAGTGAGAACCTCCTGTACACGCAGGCAAACTATTACTACACTTTCGGCCAAAACGCACAAGGGGACGCCTGCTTCCGGAAATTGATCAATCAATACAAAGCCCAGAAGAACTACGAAAAGGTAAACGAATGCTATAAGAACCTGATTGCCATCGGCCGTAAGTCAAACAATGCCTCCTTGGTGGCCCGCACGTACGAGAACTTCATTGTCTGGACCGACTCGGTGAAAGCGCTGACAGCACAAGATGAACTGAACGTGTTGAAACGCAAATATGACGAAAGCCAGCAGATCATTCAGGAAAAAGACGATACGCTGTCCGGAAAACAGTATATGATTGTCGGGCTATGTACGCTTGTCGTCATCCTGATAGCCGGACTGATCTTCGTTGCCATCGTGCTGCTCCGCTTCATTGCCGGAAACCGCAAACTGAAGAAGAGCGTACAGATAGCCAATGAACACAACGAACTGAAAACAAAGTTCATCCAGAACATCTCCGCACAAATGGAACCAACGCTGGATACACTGGCCGCTTCTGCTGCCGAACTATCGGGCAAGGCGCCCCAACAGGCACAACAGATGCAGGGACAGGTAGCCGCCCTGAAGAAGTTCAGTAACGACATACAGGAGCTTTCTACACTGGAGAACTCCCTGACCGAGCCTTACGAGATGAAGGAGATCAACGTAAATACTTTCTGCGAAGCTACCATGGATAAGGTGAAAGAGCTGGTGCAACCTGAAGTGTCGACCGTAGTGAATGCCGCCAAACTCCAGATCAAGACCAACCCGGAACAACTGGAACGGATACTGATTCACCTGCTGAAGAACGCGGCAGAATATACCGAAAGCGGAAAGATCTTCCTCGACTTCAAGAAGAGAGGCGCGCATACACATCAGTTCATCATCTCGGATACCGGCACGGGCATTCCTGCCGAAAAACAAGAGAACCTGTTCAAACCTTTCACGGAGATTAAAGACCTGACGGAAGGAGACGGACTGGGACTGCCTATCTGTGCCCTGATAGCTACCAAGATGAACGGAAGCCTGACATTGGACACAAGCTACACTAAAGGAAGCCGGTTCGTACTCGAGCTGCACACATAATAAAAAACAACAGAGGGCTTTTGATGCAGCCCTCTGTTGTTTTTACGCCTATCGAATCGGAGCCTGTCATTAAACTGTAAGTTCCAGCAACACTTCTCCTTGGGTGTTGAGTACCTTCACTTTAAGCACATCTTTCTTTTTCTCAACCACCATCACCGTTGCGCTTTTCATGCTATAACCACCACCGATAATGACCGGGAAGTTATTGCCAAGACTGCCTTTGGGGTGATAAGCGTATTCATGTGTATGCGCATTCAGACAGACATTGAAGGGAGCTTTCTCCAGGAGTTTCCCCCAAAGTCCCGAACACAGGTTCTCGTAATCATTGCCATAAAGCGGGATGTGATGAATCAGAATCCGCTTGCCGGCCTTCCTGAACTCTTTGGAAGCGAGTTCTTTCTTGAGGAATCCCACCTGGTCATTACGCAACTTCGTAAAGTCGTTCAATCCGTAATAGACCCAATGGTCATCGGGTTTATCTTCACCGCAGTCGAGCATTACGATGCGCGTGTCTCCCCAGTTGAAGGCTCCGTAAGTCTTATCGCCCACATAGTCGAACATGCTGTGCAGCCCGACCGAATACGCATTCCGGATTTCATGGTTGCCCCGCATGAAGAAAACAGGAACGCGGTCACCCTCCACTCCTTCGGTCAGTTCGCTGATGAAGGCCGTTGCCTGATCGTGGTTGGCGGGATCGTCCACGCAATCGCCGTTGAAGACTACGAAATCATAGTCCACCCCCTTGATCTGGCTGCACAACGCCTGAAAGGTTTTTGACTGCTTGTGCAGGTCATTGAAGACGACGGCCGTGAAGCTGTCTCCACCATCGGCCGGCAAGGTAAATTCTTTAAGCTCTGTACGGGCAGTATTACCAAATACTTTTTTGTAAGCCTGGTAAAGCAGAATCTCCTGCGAACAAGCCCGATAGTAATACTTCTGTCCGGGTTGCAAACTGTCGAGGCGAATCTTATGGAGAGTATTGCCGCAAACGACTTGCCCGTCGAGAAGAGTACGTGCCCGCTTCAGGTTTGAGGGGTCTGTGCCATATTCCACCCAGCAATAAGCCGGCACGTTGGTTTGCCACATTATGGTGATTCCGCCCCCGACCGGGTTTTGCAGATAGGGTTTGGTACGGCAGATGCGGTCTTCGGGCACTGCCATCCGCACTTCCACCAACAACGGTCGGTGATCGGATGCCAACGGTTCGTCGATAACCCGGGCGGAATTAACAACGAAAGTAGGTTTTTCCTGTTTAAGCGCAATCAGGTAATCCAACGTCTCCTTCGGTTCGGAAGCGGGATAAGTAGGTTGCTTGGAGTTGGAAAGTACCTGGAAGGTATTCTTCAGTTCTTTGATGAAACCGGAACCGGCATCGGAATTGAAGTCGCCGGCAAGGAAGAAGGGCTTTTCGGCAGAAGCAGCAACCGATTTCAGGATCTCGAGCGACTTCATCCGGTCTTCTTCCGTCAGAGAGAGATGCGTGCAGCCAAAGATGTATTCGGGAAACTCGGCAACAATCAGCGTCCGCGCCTCTTCACGTCCCGGCAAAGCAAAGGTTTGCAGGCGCAACGGGGCTTCTTTCGCGAGCAGGCCGATTCCGTATTTTCCCCCGTCATAATCGATGGCAGGAGCGAAGTAGGGATGCAGCTGAGTGCGTTCCGCCAGTTCCCGGAGGACATCCGTCCCATTGCTCCGGGCGGTCATGCTGTCCAGTTCCTGAACAGCAACGACATCCGGACGGGCATTGTTGATCACATTGGCCACGCGCTGGTAGTTGCAGCTATTGTCCATGCCTCTGGCATTGCGGACGTTGTAGGTCATCAGCCGCAGGACATCCCCGGCCTGGGCCGACAGCACAAAGAGTGCAGAGAATAAGAGTAATATAAGTTTTTTCATGGGTCTGTTTGTTTATCGGGTTTTATTTATTTGCTTTTATACACGAGTGTCCGTCCGTCCACCGCCCCATACTCTATCATCAGCTGACGGAAAGCGGCATAATCGGCCGGACGGATCATTTGTTTTTTCAGTTTCAGGCTCCGGACCACCCGCGTCTGTCCGCCTTCGGGGAGGATGGAAATGATTAGCGTGCCTACGGCGTTGTCTATCTTCTTCTCCATCGCCGGAGTAGCCAGCCGCATGCCCTCGGGAGTCTCTGCCAGATAGGTGAAAGTCTCGTCCGCCGCTCCGGGCAACAAAAGGTTGGAGGTGCGCTTGCTGTTATAGCGGACATACTGAGAATTGGCGAGGCTTCCCCGCTCTGCCGGGAGTGTGAAGATCAGATATCCGTCTTTGGCTTTCGCCTTATCGGGCTGCAAGGTATATTCCTTATTGAGAGCTACGGACGGAAGATTCAGTTCAAACGGCTGTGTCAGCATGGCCACGTAGGCATGATCTTTCTGCCAGGAGACGGCGGAGGGAGTTTTGCCTTTCAGGGACAGGGCCTGCTGCCTGCCTCCGGCTTCGGTCCACACAAACAGTTCGCGAATGCTGCCCATCCCCAAAGATGCGGTGTTCGCGGACGGAACGCAGACCGCCCCGATCTCGGCTTTCAGACCGGCAGCCCTCAGGACCGCAGCCAGCAGATTCGCTTTCTCGGCCTCGGTGGCGTAGGCCGAACGGAGCACCTCGGCAGTGGGACGGATGCGATAAGCGGTTTCGCTCAACGGGAGAGGTGAGTAATAAAGATTGTCGATCACGTAGCTGTGTAAGGCTTTCACTTTCTCTTCATCGCTCTTCGCGCCGGCAGTCAGTTTTCCGGCAAGGGTGCGAAGCCGGGCATCCGCTTCCCGCTCCCACTGTGCGGAGAGGAACGCCATCGGTTTCTGTTCCGTCGTAGCGGTCAGCAAAGGCAGCTCACCGCCGATCACCGACACTTGCGGTTCGCGGCTGAGGGCAGGGAGGTTTTTCAGTACCCAGCTGACCTGCTTCATGCCTTCTTTCTCGGTGACGAGAGGTTTCGACTTCAGGTTGTCGAGTGCATATTCCAGCCGTTGTCCTTGGGGAACGGTAATGCTGATTTCGTACTCTTTCACCGGAGAAGACTGTTCCAACTGGCGGCAGACGTTGATTTCCGGCAGATATCCGGGCTTGCTCGTGATGGAGTAATCCAGATAAACGGTAGCACCTAATTCCAGCCCGGTGTGCACCACTACCATCTCCCGCAGAGCGTTGAATGCCGGGGCATTGGCTGCCGCCGCAGGAAGAACTTCGACAAAAGCATTATCGGGTGTCTTCACGATGTTCCCGTCTTTCTGCCGGGTATACGATTCGTGGATCTCCAAGGTCTGATAACGGGGATCGTACGTAATGAACGACTCACCATAGGTGCGGTTCATGGCTGTATGGGTATACAGTGTCAGGACTTTCATGTGACGATAGACCTGCGAACCGTCGGCCCGCAGCGTCCAGCTTTCTTTTATTTTCTTGAATTCCGCTTCCTGACCGGCGACCGGAAGAACCAGCGCAAACAGGCAAAGGAGCAGAAGGGTATGTATTTTTGTCATGTGACGGCAATCTTTTTTAAGGTTTAACAATCAAATAATCCGCAAAGCTCTTGTAGGCATTCACCGCCGAACGGAATCCTTCCCAGTCGGCAGCCCGGTATATGCGCTTCTTCAGGGCAAGTTTCTGCTTCAGCAACAGCTTGTTGCCATCCTGCCGCAACGACCCCTCAAAGTCGGCTGCCGGGCTGGTCCTCTGTTCGCTCCGCGACTGTCCCGCCAAACGGTATCCCCGGGGTAAAGTAATCACCTCGTCCAGCTCCACCAGACGTGAACAAGTGTCACGGAAACCATACCGGCGGGTTTCCAAATCGGTGTCGATGCGCAGGAACGAGAGAACACTGGTATAGAGATTGTTCATCACCATCGGTTTCAGCAACAGTTCGCCGTCGCCCGCAAGCGCATAATCGGGGATCTCGTAACGAAACGTGATGCGGATAGGTCCCGCCTGATAATCTTTCGGCGCACTTCCGTAATCTACTTTCAACATGCGGGCCCGGGGGGAAACACTGAGCAACCGGCTTTCCATCGTGCTTTGCCATTCGGTCTGCCATCCTTGGGTGAAGATGCGGCGGATGCTGCTGTCCGACTGTCCCTCGGCAGTGATCGAGAACGTGCCCCGCAGCGTTCCCTTCGCGTCCAGTTTATTTTCGGCGACGATGCGCACATAATGGTTTTCGGGAGCCGACACGGGAGTCAGGCACAAATCGGAACCTCCCGGAATGCCCGGCAGATAGTTCTGTTGCTGTTCGGCGCTGCTCCACAGCTCGCGGCAGAACGGCACCCAGGTAGGATCGAGAGGGATATACATCCCATTCGCCAACTTCACCACTGCCACGCAATGGTTGAAATGATCGGCCGGAATGCTCTCGATGCGGCTTCCCGCCATCGTCATCGCCGGATAAGCCTCGAAACCTGCCATACGCAGGAAGGAGATCAGCGTGCCGGCAATATCCTTGCATACGCCACAACGGTCGGTGTAGTTCATCTTCGTGTTGTGAAGCGTAAAGCCCTCCCCCTCGCCCATGCTGATACCGGCGTAGCGGATATTGTCGGCCACCCAATGGGTCAGCACGGCGATCTTTTCCATCTCCGTCTTTTTACCTTTTATGAGTTCGTTCACCTTCTGCTGCGCTTCGGGCAGGGCGTCGAAACTGCCGTATGCCTCGTTCAGGTCATGAAACCAGAGCGATTTATCTTCCCATCTCGGCGTGGAAGACATCATCAGCTTCGGAGCTTCATCAAAAAGATCGACCATGTTCGGTTCACGCCCGAAAGGGAGCACCTCGTTCTTGGCAAAGGTATACACCTTGCGTCCGTCTTCATAACGCATCGACGAGGCGCAGGCCCCGTTATAGAACTGAAACTGGAGTTCCTTCTCCATCGGCATACTGACGGTGTACACTTTGCGCCGCGTAGGCTGGTCCACCCAGAAGGGAACGATGTCATAGAACTGTCCCCGCATGGGCGGGATGAATCGCGCATCATCGTCCTCTCTCCCGGCCAGCAGGGCATAAGTGAATCCTTTTTTACTGATTTCGTAAGAGACGGTATCGCCCGGTTCCAGGCTTCCGAGTTCGATCATAATCTGGCGGGCTCCCCAGTAGATGGCCCGTGCGGGAGCGGCATAATCGCAGGTTTTCGTTACATCCACCTGCACTGTTTCGCCATTGGCACGTTGCAAGGTGACCTGCTTGAAACGGGCAAACGCCGTCAGCGGATCATAATCATACTTGATCACATGATTGTTTACTGCCCCTTTAGGGGTCTGCACTCTAAAGGACCGGTACACGGCGAAACTACCTGAGCCATTGGGCTGTACAGTCACCGAGGTACTGTCCAGCAGGGTCACGCAGTCTGCCTGGCTCCATGCATCCTGCCCGGCAGCCGGGAGGCACATCAGCAGCGAGAAGGTACAACATGAAGCTGCCCGGAGGACATTGCTTATTTTACGCATAGTTTATGAATTGAATAATTTGTGAATGGTTTTCATTATTTTCTGTCTGCAACAGACAAAAGTAGTACATCGATGGATAAAAACAAAAGGTATCAGGAGAAGTATTTGAAAATAAAGTATCGGACGGTAAAAGGAGCGCTTTACATCTGTTAGTTTTTAATACTAAAACCGAGAAAAGGATGTTATAAATTTATATTACTAAAAACAAAAAAGAGGCGTTTTGACCCCTTAAAAACATCGCTTAAGCGATGATTTTTCATCGCTTAGGCGATGTTTCGTCATCGCCTAAGAAACGACATATAGACTCTCGGAAGAAATTTTCGCCCAAAAAGCTATTTGTAATAAAAAAGCCGCTGTTTCCAGCGGCTTATCTAAAGTTACATGTGAAATATTTTATACTGATTACGCAGTGGGATCGTCCACGATTTCACCGTTTGGATCCTTTTCTTTAATTACATCATTTGTATTGGTCATCAAAACACTCCGGGTCAGTGTGCATCGGCTTAATACCAAGTCAGCTTCTTCCTTAGAAGAAAAGCGCAGATTGATAGACTTTATCTGCGATGCTTTTGCCTCATCAAGTGTTTTTACTCCACTGCTGTTCACCGTCAGATTAAAAGAGCCCAAATGTGGAATTTCCACGCTCTGCCCGTCTTTCAAGAAATTGGTAATCGCTGCTCCCAACTTGGAAAGCACAGCCAGGCATAAGGCATCTTGAACTCCGGATATCTGACTCAGATAATTGACGAATGTTTCCTGATCTACCACGCCTCTATTCTTCAAGACACAATAATATAGTTTTTCAGAATCTTTATTTGCCACATCACTATTTCGTAACGCCAAGTTATAGTATAGTCCACCCATGATTTTAAGATTTTAGAAAGGTTGTTAATGGAAAATTATTTAATGTCCTCCAAAGGTATTTAGTTAAATTTTAAAAAGCAACTCTTTTCTTTGTTTTTTTTAAGAACCGGCTAAAAAAGAGAATTGCCCGGATTCACATCCAGGCAATCGACAAATAACAAAATCATTAATTTGAAGAAGGTTCAAATTAAATCTTAAAACTTAAAATCCGTCACTTGGATTCACATCTTAGTAGCGGTAATATTATGAAAAAAAAAAAATTAAACTATATCTGCTATTAATATGTAAAACTGTTATCTGTTTCTTTTTCTTAAACGACGAACCACTGTTTCAACAATCGTTTTTATTTGCAGTAAACAGATTCCTTAAATCTCTAACAAAGGTATTTTATTCAAACCGGAAAAGCAACTCTTTTCCTTCTTTTTTTAAGAACCGGCAAAAAAAAGATTGCCCGGATTCGCATCCGGGCAATCTGCAATATTAATTTAAATCTATTGTCATGCTCAGATCGCTATCTGAACCAGTCTATAAAAAGTAAATTACTTGGATTCACATCTTAGCAATATTACTGGCTATGAAAAATGTGTTATTTAAGCACGTACAAAGGTATCCTGTTCGAGCCGGAAAAGCAACTCTTTTCTTTCTTTTTTTTTAAAACCGGCAAAAAAAAGATTGCCCGGATTCACATCCGGACAATCCCAACATTAACACAAATTAAAATCACAATCGGATTTTCATCCGAGTAAATAAAATAAAACGTGCATCACCTGGATTCACATCTTAGCAATGCTACAATGAAAAAAAAAATTATCTTAGCGCTTCCACCTCGTCCGGTGTCAGCGGAATCTTCTTTCCTAAACGGCGGGCCCCCGTTTCCGTAATCAGATAATCCTCTTCGTTACGAATGCCCCCGAAGTCCTTGTACGTCTCCACTTTATCGTAATTGATAAAGTCGGTAAACTTCTTCTGTCCCTTCCACAAGTCTATCAGCTCGGGGATGAAATAAATGCCCGGCTCAACGGTATGTACAAAGCCCGGTTCCAACGGTATGGCGAGACGCTGCGACTTACGGCCGAACTGCGTGCTCTTGGGCTGTCCGTTGTAGCCCACCCAGAGTTCGCCCAGGTTCTCCATATCGTGCACGTCGAGCCCCATCATGTGCCCTAATCCGTGAGGATAGAACAGGGCATGCGCGCCTTCACGTACGGCGTCTTCGGCATTTCCCTTCATCAGTCCGAGTCCTTTCAGGCCTTCGACCATCACGCGTGCCGACAAATCGTACACGTCCATATAAGGAATGCCCGGACGGAGTGCTTTCACCGACTCCAGATGCATGGCATTCTGTATCTCGTAAACCTCGCGCTGCCGCTGCGTGAACTTCTTATCGGCAGGGATGGTGGACGACATGTCGCCGGCATATCCCATCTCCGTCTCGGCACCGGCATCGATCAGAAACAGATCGCCCGGCTTCACCGTGTTGCCGTGATAGTGGTTGTGAAGTGTCTGTCCGTTCACCGTAGCGATGGTGGCGAACGAAAGATCGCCTCCGGCGGCGTGTGCCACCGCTTCCATGGCTGCCGATACCTCCCATTCGCGCATGCCGGGACGCAATATCTTCATGGCCGTGATGTGCATATCCGCCGTGATGTCACAAGCCTTCTCGATTTCGACAACCTCCTCGGCCGACTTGTAATTGCGCTGTGCGATCACCGCACGGATAAAGGGCACCGACCCTTCCTGGCGTGCGGGAGGCACTCCCAGCCAGTCCATCAGTTTCAGCTTATGCTCGGCACGGTAAGGAGGCAGGTAATGGATGGCCTGGCCCTTTTGCACCGCCTTGTGCAGATAGCCGATGATGTCCGCCGAAGGCATGGTGATGCTGACTCCCACCCGCCGGCTCTTCTCCTTCAGCGTCGGCTGTGTACCCATCCACACGATGTGATCGATGGTAAGCTCGTCGCCAAATATAATTTCCTTATCTTCATCAATGTCGATTATAGCAGAAAGTCCGGCAAACGAAAGGCCGAAGTAATAAAGAAAGGTGGAATCCTGACGATAGCGGAACGTATTGTCCTCGTAGTTCAACCCGCACTCGTCGTTACCCAAAAACAACAATACTCCGGAGCCTAATGTTTTTTTCAGCAGGGCTCTGCGCTGCATATATGTCTCTTTGCTGAACATAATGGTATGTATTTAAGTTATGAAGGCAAAGATATAAACAAAGGATGAATTGGCAAAGAAGATGGAAAGCTTTAATTCCGCCGCCTTCTCCGCCCGTTTCCTCCTTTAACTCCTTTTATCGGATAAATCATTTCGCTATATCGAACAATTCATTACTTTTGTAGCGAGAAACAAAAAAACGTAAAGCATTCAACGTATGGCACAAGGTTCCCGTCAGATACAATCGCAGGCGCAGCAGCAGATACAAACGCTCTCACCGCAGCAAATTCTGGTAGTGAAGCTACTGGAGCTACCGGCTGTGGAACTGGAAGACCGTGTACATGCCGAACTGCTGGAGAATCCCGCCCTTGAAGAAGGCAAAGAAGAAAACGCCTCCGACGAAACCACCCCTGCCGAAACCGCCGAAGGGGAAGCAGAAGGCGATACAGACTATGATTCTCTGAGCGACTATCTGACCGAAGATGACATCCCCGACTATAAACTCCAGGAAAACAACCGCTCCAAAGGCGAGCAGGCGGAAGAGATCCCATTCTCGGACGCCACGTCATTCTACGAAATCCTGAGAGAGCAACTGGGCGAACGCGACCTGACCGAACATCAGCGCGAACTGGCAGAATACCTGATCGGTTCGCTGGACGATGACGGCCTGCTCCGCAAGTCGCTCGAAAGCATCGGCGACGAACTGGCCATCTATGCCGGCATCAACGCGACGGAAGAAGAACTGGAACAAGCCCTGAAAATCGTACAGGACTTCGACCCTCCCGGCCTCGGCGCACGCAGCCTGCAAGAATGCCTGCTGATCCAGATCCGCCGGAAAAAACAACCGCATACCGCGGACCCCCTGTTAGCAACGGAAGAAGAGATCATCAGCGAGTGCTACGAAGAATTCACCCGGAAGCATTGGGAGAAGATCATCAGGAAGCTTGGACTGGACGAAGAGTACTTCTACAAGGCACTCGAAGAGATCACCAAGCTCAATCCGCGCCCGGGTGCGTCATTGGGTGAAGCCATCGGACGGAACCTGCAACAGATCGTCCCCGACTTCATCGTCGATACCTACGACGACGGAACCATCAACATCAGCCTCAACAACCGGAACCTGCCGGAACTGCGCATGAGCCGCGACTTCACCGAGATGGTGGAGGAACATACGAAGAACAAGGCCAACCAGTCCAAAGAATCGAAAGAGGCCATGATGTTCCTCAAACAGAAGATGGATGCCGCGCAAGGCTTCATCGACGCGGTGAAGCAACGCCAGAATACGCTGATGACCACCATGCAGGCCATCATCGACCTGCAACGCCCCTTCTTCCTCGAAGGCGACGAGTCGCTGCTCCGCCCGATGATCCTCAAAGACGTGGCCGAACGTACGGGACTCGACATATCGACCATCTCGCGCGTGAGCAACAGCAAATATGTACAGACCAACTACGGCATTTATCCCCTGAAGTTCTTCTTCAGCGACGGATATACCACCGGAGACGGCGAAGAGATGTCGGTACGTGAGATACGGAAAATCCTCAAAGAATGCATCGACGGCGAGGACAAAAAGAAACCGCTGACCGACGATGAACTGGCCGAAATACTGAAAGAAAAAGGATACCCCATCGCACGCCGGACGGTGGCCAAGTACCGCCAGCAACTCAACATCCCGGTGGCGAGACTGAGAAAATAAAAAAGCATAATCAAAAAGAACAAAACCCAATGGCTGAAGAAGAGAAGACAGAGCAACATATCATAGCTGACAGGACACTGATCCGTACGGCCAGAATCATTTCGGGAATACTGACTCCATTCTCTATCCCCTTTCTGGCCTTCCTCGTATTGTTCCTGTTCTCTTACCTGCGCATCATGCCGTTGCAGTACAAACTCATCGTATTGGGCATTGTCTACTGCTTCACCATCCTGATGCCTACCATGACCATCTTCCTGTTCCGCAAAGTGAACGGCTTTGCCCGCCAGGACCTGAGCGACCGCAAGAAACGCTATGTGCCGATCCTGCTCACCATCATCTCCTACGTCTTCTGCCTGATGATGATGCACAAACTGAACATCCCCTGGTATATGACAGGCATCATACTGGCCTCGCTGGTCGTGCTGGTCATCTGCATCTTTGTCAACCTGAAGTGGAAGCTGAGCGAACACATGGCAGGCATGGGCGGTATCGTAGGCGGACTGGTCTCGTTCAGTGCGCTCTTCAGCTACAACCCGGTGTGGTGGCTCTGCCTCTTCATCCTCATAGCAGGGATATTAGGCTCGGCACGCATCATCCTGCAACATCACACGCTGGGCGAAGTCCTTGCCGGCTTTACCGTCGGTTTCGTCTGCTCGCTGCTGGTGCTCCACCCGCTCAGCAATGTATTGTTCCGTATATTTTTATTTTAAACATAGTATCAATCCTAAAAACTAATCATTATGAACTTCCCACAGAATGTAAAGTACACCAACGAACATGAATGGATCCGCCTTGAGGGCGACACAGCTTATGTAGGTATCACCGACTATGCACAGGAACAACTGGGCGACATCGTATTTGTCGACATTCCTACCGAAGGCGAAACCCTGGAAGCCAACGAAGTGTTCGGTACCATCGAAGTAGTAAAGACCATCTCCGACCTCTTCCTGCCCGTTGCAGGCGAAGTACTGGAACAAAACCCCGCACTGGAAGAAAACCCCGAGCTGGTGAATAAAGACCCATACGGCGAAGGCTGGCTCATCAAAATGAAACCTGCCAATGCTGCCGACCTTGACAACCTGCTGAATGCAGAAAGTTACAAGGCATTGGTGAACGAATAAAGATTTAAAGCAGAGACGAATCGGGTTCACCACAGATTACACAGATTAACACAGAACTTTTAATCTTAAATATTAACGAGATAAATCAGAATCTGTGCCAATCTGTGTAATCTGTGGTGAACTTCTAAGCCATGCAAGTCTAAAGAAAGAAAACATTTAGCGTATAATTAAAACAATATGACCCCAATTGTAAGCATCATCATGGGTAGCACTTCCGACCTTCCAGTTATGGAGAAGGCCGCTCAGTTGCTCAATGACCTTCACGTGCCGTTCGAAATGAACGCGCTTTCGGCTCACCGCACTCCCGAAGCTGTGGAAGAGTTTGCCAAGAATGCCCGCTCACGCGGCATTAAAGTAATAATCGCCGCTGCCGGCATGGCCGCCCACCTGCCGGGCGTGATTGCCGCCTCCACCTCGCTGCCGGTAATCGGTGTACCTATCAAGTCGTCTCTCGACGGAATGGATGCGCTTCTGGCCATCGTACAGATGCCTCCGGGAATCCCTGTGGCAACCGTAGGCATCAACGGAGCATTGAACGCTGCCATCCTTGCCGTACAAATGCTTTCATTGGAAAACAAAGAACTCGAAACGAAATTCATTGCCTATAAGGAGGGGCTGAAAAAGAAGATCGTAAAAGCTAATGAAGAACTGAAAGAGATCAAATACGAGTTTAAAACAAACTGAGAAGATTTATGACGGACGATTTACCGTTTACGGTTACGGGAGAAGGCGGAACTCTTTTCACCACAGATTACACAGATTTTCACAAATTATCAATATGGATAATCAATGGTTTAAATTCACTCAGTGTTACTCTGTGTCCTCTGTGGTGAGTTTCGACACTCCTCTCGTAAGCAGTAAATCGTCCGGTCGTAAAGCGACTCCAATTACATACAACAAAATGGATTTATTCAACTACTCCCGGCGGGAAACTTCGGAAGTAAACATCGGGGCTGCTCCGTTGGGAGGCTCCAACCCTATCCGAATCCAGTCGATGACCAATACCGCCACGCAGGACACCGAAGCTTGTGTGGCTCAGGCAAAGCGCATCGTAGATGCCGGCGGAGAGTACGTCCGCCTCACCACACAAGGGGTGAAAGAAGCCGAAAACCTGATGAACATCAACATCGGACTGCGCAGTGACGGATACATGGTTCCGCTTGTGGCCGATGTACACTTCAGCCCGAAGGTAGCCGACGTGGCAGCCCGATATGCGGAGAAAGTACGCATCAATCCGGGCAACTACGTAGACCCGGGACGCACGTTCAAGCAACTGGAATACACCGACGAGGAGTATGCCGCCGAACTGCAGAAGATACGCGACCGCTTCGTTCCCTTCCTCAATATCTGCAAAGAAAATCATACGGCCATACGCATCGGCGTGAACCACGGTTCACTGTCCGACCGCATCATGTCCCGCTATGGCGACACACCCGAAGGTATGGTAGAGTCGTGCATGGAATTCCTGCGCATCTGCGTGGACGAGAAGTTCACGGATGTCGTAATCTCGATCAAGGCCTCCAACACAGTGGTAATGGTGAAAACCGTACGCCTGCTGGTGGCCGTGATGGAACAGGAAGGCATGGCATTCCCGCTTCACCTGGGTGTGACGGAAGCTGGCGACGGAGAAGACGGACGCATCAAATCGGCCTTGGGCATCGGTGCTTTATTGTCCGACGGAATGGGCGACACCATCCGCGTCTCACTGAGTGAGGAGCCGGAAGCCGAAATTCCCGTGGCACGCAAACTGGTCGACTACATCGTTGGGAGACAGGATCACCCATACATCCCCGGCATGGAAGCACCGGACTTCGACTACCTCTCTCCGACGAGGCGCAAAACGCAACCGGTGCGGAACATTGGCGGCGACCATCTGCCGGTAGTGCTTGCCGACCGCATGGACGGACGGACGGAGACCAACCCGCAATTCACGCCGGATTATATCTACGCCGGACGTGAACTGCCCGAACAGCCGGAAAAAGGTATGCAATACATCCTCGACGCCGACGTGTGGAAAGGAGAACCGGACACGTGGCCCGCTTTCAATTATGCCCAACTGGAGCTGATGGAAACGTGCGCCGCCGGACTGAAGTTCTTCTTCATTCCTTATATGGCACTTACGGACGAGGTAGTGGCCTGCCTGAAACGACATCCCGAAGTAGTGGTGATCTCGCAAAGCAACCACCCGAACCGCGTAGGCGAACATCGTGCGCTGGCCCATCAACTGACGGTGGAAGGGTTGCAGAACCCAGTCATCTTCTTCCAGCACTACTCCGAAAATGCAGCCGAAGATCTGCAAATCAAGGCCGGTGCGGACATGGGAGCACTGATATTCGACGGTCTGTGTGACGGCATTTATCTCTTTAACCAAGGGGAACTGAGCCATGCGGTGATCGACGCTACCGCCTTCGGCATCCTGCAAGCGGGACGCATCCGCACCAGCAAGACGGAGTATATCTCTTGTCCGGGATGCGGACGGACACTGTTCAACCTGCAAAGTACGATTGCCCGTGTCAAAGCAGCCACCTCACACCTGAAGGGACTGAAAATAGGCATCATGGGATGTATCGTCAACGGACCCGGCGAGATGGCGGATGCCGACTATGGCTACGTGGGTGCCGGCCGTGGCAAGGTAAGCCTTTACAAACGGAAGGAGTGCATCGAGAAGAATATTCCCGAAGAAGAAGCCGTGGAAAAACTGATCGAACTGATTAAGGCAAACGGTGACTATGAAGAGAAGGCTTAATCCTGATCGTCTCCCAAAGAAGACAGTTAGTCCCGCCGACGAATAAGTAATCAACAGAAAGAAAGCACCACGGATTAAGAAAGGGTGAGTTCCTGGCACCTTACTTCTTTCGGCTGGCAAAGAGCCACTCCATGAATCCGGGATAGTTGAAAGCCGGATTCCAGCTGCCGTGATTGCAACCGGGAAACTCGACGTATTCCACCTCTGCTCCAAGTTTCTTCAACGCTTTATAAGCCTCGCGAGAGCCTTCTACCGGCACTACGTTATCGGCATCCCCATGGAAAATGCGGAAACAGACACTCACGGCATCGGCCAGGCGTCCGGGATTCACCGTGCCACAAATAGGGACGGCGGCGGCAAATGTATCCGGAAAGCGGATGGCAAGGTCGTACGTCGCCATGCCTCCCATAGAAAGACCCACTACGTAGACGCGGTCACGATCCACCGAAGGCAAATCGAGGTAAGTGTCCAGCAATTCTTTTACCGCACGCAAGATGGGAGTGATCTCCTGTCCCACAGGCATCTCCGAAGGAACGAACGAAGAAGGGCGGGAGGCGTATGCCCAGTAATCCTTCTCCGGACATTGAGGCACGAGGACAAATGCCGGATACTTCTCACGGTTCACGGGGTTGAGAAACATCTGTCCACCGTGTGTCAATTGTTTCTCGTTGTCGCTCCCCCGCTCGCCGGCACCGTGCAGAAAGAGCACCAAAGGATATCGCTGCCCCGGCTTTTCCGACTCCGGACGAAGCAAACGGTAGTTCAGCGAATCTCCCCGGGAGGAGATAAATACTTTTTTCTGATACGCCTCTTGCGAACGGGCACCCACGGTCAGCAGGAAGATACTGAGGAAGAAAAGAACAAACTGTTTCATGGCTATTCGGGATTATTCTACATATTGGGGTTCGGAGGGTAAAGATACACCATTTTCATTAAAGGCCTCCACGGCGAAATAATAATCCTGGTCGGTGGTCAGAGATTTCATCAGCAACTCGCTACCGTCGTTGAAGTGCACCCCAAAAGTTTTTTGTCTGACTTTTGGGGTGCACTTCATGTGATATAACAGCCCCATTTATTATTTCTTTACCGGAGCACTCAAAGTTTCTTTGTATTTGACCGGATCGGCCAATATCTTGAGAGCGGCTTGCAGCCCATCGTCATCCTTCAATTGCTGGATGATCCCTCCACGTGTATAGTAGTAACGCTTGATGATCTCATCGGCAATCATCGACTTGATGTCTTTTGAGAAGTAATCGAGATCGCGGTCCAGATTATGAGTCAGTTTCTTCTCCAGTGCCTTGATCTCCTCCGATGCTTCATCCAGATACCCTTCGAACTTGGCAGCTTCTTTCAGCGTCTTCATGATCTTTTCACTCTGCTGGTCATACTTGAAGTCGGCTTTCTTCACCATTGCCTTGAAGTCGTTATAGTCGGCATCGGTCACCTTGAACTCCTGCGGAGAAGGGATGGACGGATGCTTCAGGCAGTACTGCGTTGCATAATCGAAGATCAGGTTATCGCGCACCAGATAGAAGAGGATATTAGGCAACTTTTCCTGTTTCACTTCGATATCCGGCATCACACCTCCACCGTCGCGAACTTCACGTCCGGCTGCCGTATGGAACACGGTAGTCAGGCTGTCGGGGATGATACCTACACTGCCGTCCTCATTGCGGTGTTTATAGTCGATGGCCTGTACGCAACGTCCGCTGGGGATATAATACTTAGAAGTCGTGAGTTTCATCACACCTCCGTAAGGCAACGGACGGGTGGTCTGCACCAATCCCTTTCCAAACGTACGGCTTCCCACAATCACGGCACGGTCGAAATCTTGGAAAGCTCCCGAAAGGATTTCGGACGCGGAAGCAGTGCCTCCGTTTACCAATACGGTAATAGGAATATCAAGATCCAGCGGTTCACGCAATGTCTTATACGTATTGCTGGCCTGTTTGGTCTTTCCCTTGGTAGTCACGATCACTTTGCCGCGAGGCAAAAAGAAATTGGCAATCTCTACCGCTTCTTCCAGACGTCCGCCACCGTTTCCGCGCAGGTCAATCACCAATGAGGTGATGCCCTCTTTCTTTAGTCTCAGGAATGTCTTCTTAAAATCTTTGGAAGGAGTACCGGAGAAGGTGCTCAGATTGATATAACCTACATTCTTATTAAAGATAGTATCGTAAGGAATCATCGGAGTCTGGATGGTTTGACGTACAATATTAAACTCCAACGGCCGGGTGCCACCCTTTTCGTCCGGACGCTCTACCTTCAGCTTAAAGCTCGTACCTACTGCACCCCGGAGCATCTGGCTCACCTCTTGGTTGTTTTTTCCCGCCAGATCTTTTCCGTCTATCTCCATCAGGATATCGCCTGCCTTCAGTCCGATTTTAGCAGCAGGGGTTCCTTCAAAAGGCTCGGCTATCATCGAACGTTTCAGTTTCTGGTTGTACGTGATCAAAGATCCGATACCTCCGAACGAAGCGTTCAACATCTGTTGCAGTTCAGCCTGGTCGTCCTCCGGATAATATTCCGTATACGGATCGAGTGACGAGAGCATATAGTCGATCCCCTCACGAACCGTCTTATTCGGATCGAGCGTATCTACGTAAAACATATCGAGTTCTTTGACGATAGAATTAAAGGTATCCAGATTCTTAGCAATCTGGAAATTGCGGTCGTCACCGCTCTTGAAACTAAAGAATGCTACGACAACCAATGCGGCTACCAACAGGACACCATTTCGTCTATTCAGAAACTTTTTCATACACTTTTCGTTAAAATGAGACGTAAAAGTAACTCATTGCCTGCTTACTCTGACAGAACTTCGTTAATATTTAACTTTATTTCATCCCAACGCTCGCAAGGAATCGTGGTTCCAACTATCTGTATAACATTTCCGGAGAGAATTGAACCAATCTTTGCACATTTCTCTAAAGAATAGCCGCAAGTCAGCCCGTACAGAAATCCGGCAGCGAAATAATCACCTGCTCCCGTCGTATCAATCACTCTCTCTACAGGAATGGCCTCTACTTTGATCTCCTCCGTACCCTTACGGATGTAAGAACCATTTCCACCTACCTTTACAATGGCGATACTGCATTTCTTGCTGATCAGTTCAAGGGCTTCCTTCGGGTCTTCTTTACCAGTAAACGCCTTTGCCTCTTCTTCATTGGCGAAAACAATATCTACATACTTATTTATTAATAAAGAGAAGAACTCAAGATCGCCTGCCACGATATTATAACTTGCCATATCGAGGCAAACCTGCAAACCGGCTTCCTTTGCCAACTCAATGGCATGAAGAATCATATCGTGATCCTGCACCAGATATCCCTCTATAAGCAGATAAGCATAACCTTTGAACATATCCAGTGTCAGATCTTCGGCTCTCAGCGTAGAAGCAGCACCGAGATAAGTACCAAAAGTACGTTCTCCGTCCGGAGAAATAAAAGTAGAAGCGACTCCCGACGGCAGATCAGACGTTAATAATTTATCTTCGATGCCATTTTTTTGCAGATTCTCCCGAAAAAAGTTTCCGTAAGCGTCATTTCCGACTTTTCCGATGAAACCGGTTCCGGCACCCAGACAGGCGAGTCCAAGTATGGAATTTGCCGCTGCTCCACCAGTCGCCAAGTGGGTTTTCATCTGACTGAATTGTTCGTTAATCTGCTGTAACTTAGCATCATCAATAAGTTGCATGCTTCCCTTGGGTAATCCCATTTCATCAAGGAGTGTATCATCTTTCAGGGTTGCAAGTACGTCTACCAGGGCGTTGCCCAATCCAATTATTTTATCCATTTCACTATTTTTTTTTGCAAAGATATTGCATATTTCAAAATATCCTATTACTTTTGCATCGCAATTGAGAAAAACAAATCATTCTTCCTTAGCTCAGTCGGTTAGAGCATCTGACTGTTAATCAGAGGGTCCTTGGTTCAAGTCCAAGAGGAAGAGCAAAGTTCAAATTCTCAGTTGCTAAATTCTTCCTTAGCTCAGTCGGTTAGAGCATCTGACTGTTAATCAGAGGGTCCTTGGTTCAAGTCCAAGAGGAAGAGCAAACAAAGGTTCGTCATTACGGCGGACCTTTTTTGTTTTTACATTGTGAGAATACGGCATGTACTGATAGAGAAAGAGGATGTTGCCTCTGCTGTACAACACCCTCTTTCCTGCTGAAAAAAAAGAACCTACTCAAACCTTATCTCTGAAACACCTATTGATTTTCCTTTCTGAGGTTCTATAAGAATACGAACGGATTCCACTTCAACACTGCCTGAAGGATGTACTACGTTGAACCGATCGGTACCCACCTGATATGAGTCCGTCACATAAAGTTCAAGGGGATTCCATCCGGCATCCGACTTATACTCTACCGACCAACCGGACGGAACGGCTATTTTTTCCTGATCGTCCAGCCAATACATGGAAAGGGAATTCAGCAGAAAGGGTTCTTTGAAGTCTACCTGCACCCATTGTCTGCCCGAGCCGTCGGACATCCACCTTTCAGTCAGCTTGTCTGCGGAAGAATCAGATACTTTTCCGTCGCAAAGCGCACGTGTGGAAATATTCTTTCCGGCAGCCAGGGAGGATACGTTCACCGCTTTGATATTACGGAGATAAGCCATGGCTTGCTGGCCGATGCTGGCGGTGGAGGCCTCATCGTTCAACCAAACCAGCATCGTACGGTTGTCTCCCCGGTTGCACCAGGCGTAGTAAGGAACCATCGTGATCTCACGGGTGGTGATGCCTTCCACTTTTTTCTCCATACCCGGCAGGGTGATACTTTCCAATCCTTGCAGCACACCGGAGGATATATTGGCCACCTTTGCCTGTGATTCGTTAACATCGCCCAGATAGAGGCGTTGGACGGGGCCGGCATTATCCACTTCTTCGGCACAGTAGACTAATGGGCCGCGGGTTACGGCGGTCTTACCTATATTCTCACTGACTTCGGGGATGCAATCTACAAAACGCACCGGCATGGGGATGTTGAGTTCGACCACGTCACCCGGCTCCCAGTTACGCTTGACAACGGCAAATCCTTTCTCCATCCTGAAATCGGTTTTCTGTCCATTAACGCTCAGTTCAATTTCCGTGTGCCCCGGTTGTTTATAGGGGTAAAGTCCCCCCGGAACAAATTCTCCGGAGCGTGCCCACGTAGGGATACGCATGCAAACCGAGAATTTACTTGCCTTTTCGGGCTGCACCGTCACGCGCACTTTTCCATCGAACGGATAGGCAGAGGACTGCTCCAGTTTCACACGGGTTTCTTCCAGGGGAATTTCCGTTTGGCTGCCGCCATACAAGGTCAGGTAAACCCTGTCTTTGCTATAGGCATACATATAGCCCGGCACTTGCAGGATCAGACGTGAAATATTGGGAGGACAGCAGGCACACCCGAACCACTTGGCACGTCCGCCATTCCCATGATTAAAGCGTCTCACTCCGTCTGCCTCAAGAGGATTGACATAGAAAAAACGGTCGCCATGCAGGTTGATGCCCGCCAACGAGTTGTTAAAGAGTGAAAGCTCGGCTATATCGAGGAATTTAGCGTCTCCGCTGTCCAGGTACATACCATAATTGAAGAACACGTTGGCTACCGCCGCGCAGGTTTCATTATAGGCTGTCAGATTGGGGAGTTCATAAGGAGCCCCGAAGCCTTCCATCCCCTCTATGGCTCCAAGGCCGCCGGTGATATGCATACGGGTAGTGACCAGATTCGTCCAAATAGAATTAAGCGCACGGGTATAGTCATTCAGTCCGGTCAGGGCATCGACCTGTGCCATGGCTGTGTATAGATATGCCGCACGAACGGCATGCCCAACAGCTTCGGTCTGCTCTTTCACCGGCGCATGCTGCTGTGCGTAAGTCGGCGCCATTACTCCCTCACCTTCCGGACGGTAAGTGACTCCTCTGATCTCAAGGAACTTCTTTGCCATGTTGAGGTACAGTGTATCATTTGTCACCCGGTATAGCTTGCAGAGTGCCAGCTCGATCTCTTCGTGCCCCGGAGCCTGATTGACCGGTTTGCCGCCGTTATAATTGGGATCACCTCCTTCAAAGAACACCTTATTCACATGCTTGGCACTCTTTATGGCGACATTCAGCAGTTTATCCTTACCCGTAGCCTGATAATAGGCTACCGCTGCTTCGTACAGATGCCCCACATTATAAAGCTCATGGCTATGAACGACCCACGAATAGGGCTTCTCTCCCATCTCTCGGGGATCGGGATTACCACAAATATGCGAAATATATAAATATCCGTCCTCTTTCTGTGAAGCAGCAATCAGATCGGTCACTTCATCCATATACTCTTCCAGCTCCTTGTCCGGACGAATCATCAGTGAATAAGCCACTCCTTCCATCACTTTATAAAGATCGGAGCTTATAAAGCGGTGAGTCTCGGGAAGGGCTGTGGAGTCTCCTGCCAGAAAGGCGGCGCAACGCCGGAAACGCTCTACCGCCGGTGCGCTCTGCTCAACGGAGAAAGGTACCGTTACGTTGATTTCCGTCTGCATCCTTTCTTTCCAGAACCCATCGGTCAAAGTCACCTGATTAAAGGGAACGGGTGTTATTGTCTGCTGTCCCTCTTCCGAACAGGCTGTCGTAAGGAGAAACAGAAATAGCCCTGTTAGTACATGTTTCATTCTAATTTGTTTTTAAAAGTTTCACTTGGGTATGTTTGTCCGTAACGGGCACCTCTATATAATAAGGATGATGTGTATTACCCGCCTCAATGTGGAATGTCGTTATCATTTTGTGATCGGTCATGACAGTATATTTACCTTCCGGCATTCCTTCGGTCCGGATGGTTGTGTTGTGACGTTTGCCGGAACGGTTTTCGATGAAGAAGCTCAGTTCTTCGGCTGCCCCTTTGAGGGTGACGGGATGATCTTTCCGGAATCCGTCCTGCATCAATTCGATGGAGAAACGGACAGGAGTCATGATACGTATCTGTCGGCGTACTCCGTCAAGGGGAGTGATACTCACGGTTCCGTTCTTATCCGTCCGGACATTCGCTCCGTAGCCGATCAGCCCGAAGTCGGGATCATCCACCAGATAGACTCCCGAACCGTGGATGCCTCCGGTAAGCCCGTGGTCTATTTCACCATCAAACCGCCAGGGAGAACGCCCCACTTTGATATAGTTCATGTAAGTGCGTGAGTTCTGGTAGGGTGAGAAGGCCCAGCCGACAGCACCATCGTTCCGCTCTCCCTTATACCAATAGCCAAAGCCGGTCTCCTTCGTACCGGTGTTCATCAGTGCCCATGAAGCCAGTAAAGAGTTATATCCGTAATTGATGTATCTGTCCGGCCGGTCGGAGAACCGATAGGCATAATCGAGCAATGCCACACCTCCCATTTGGGTCATATAGTCGAGGTTTACGTATTGTCCGCTCCACGCTGTGCCCAGATTGGCATATCCCGGCTCAAACAATCCGCGCAGCGCAAGGTTCCCATCCAGCTGGTTCTGCATGAAACGGTCGATCATCGCAGTATCGAACGAAGTATACGAATACCACTTCTTGAGGTTCTTGTCGTACCAGAACTGCTCTTCCGGCTCGATAGGATTCAACTTCGCATACTCTGCCACGTAATAGGAAGACTCAAAGGCTGTACGGTCGACAAACATCTCGGAGCCAAAGGGCCAGGGATCTTCGTAAACCATATAAGTCACTTTTTTCTCCCATTCACGACGCAGCTTGGCCGCATCCTTCTCTCTCCCTTTCTGCTCAAGGGCACGGATGATGTCGAGCAGATAGCGCTCGTGAAAGTTGCCTTGTTTATAAGCCCAGTCCGTCCAGCCATGAAATGTCCATTGCTTGCCCATCAAAATGTTATAGGGCACTTCAAAATAGGCCATTGCCGTCCGGTAGGCGCGTTCCAGATAACCATCGGCATCAAGGTAGGAAACCATCTCGGGATTATCCTCCGCTATCCGGTAAAGGTTATAATAAATGGCAAAGTGAGTGGTATAGTCGAAGGTCCGCCACATGCGTCCCTTGCCCGAACCGCCATCTTCGTATCCACCATATTTCCCGCTACGGTTCTGATACCAGTTTTCGCTGCCGTAAATGCCGTACGGATAAGGATATTCCCGGTCTGTGCGTTGCAGCTTGCCCCATACGAAGTTTTCTTCGTAGTATTCCAGAGAGGCGATTTCTTCCCGGTCGGGATAGATGACATTCTTTTCACTCACATAGACCGGCTTGCTGTTGGACGGGTCGTCCGAACCACCCACCATGAACTCTTCCCGCAAGTCTCCCAGGTGGTCGGGCGAAAGCAACTCGGCTTTCTCCATATCCCAAAGGCTATAAAGCCCATTGTACCACTTGGAAGGGTCGCGATGCTGCTGCCGTCCGACAATGAAACGTGCCCGCTTTTTAATCAGGGTCTCCAGGGGTTCCGTCACAAAGAAGTCGAGGAAACAGACCCGATCTTCTCCGTAACGTACCGTTATCAGGTTCTCTCCCAAACGGGAGAAACGAAACTTATACAGATATGTATCTCCTGCCTTCTGTCCAAGGCTGGTGATCTGCATCTCCGCAGGATATTCCGCCGTCAATCCGGTAACGGGCAGCTTGGACCGCAAAGCGCAACAGACCTCCATCTCCGGAGTAACGACCATGCCGGGGGCAACCTTTACAACCACCCCTTGCTTATCATAAATTATCGTCTGTATCTCCTCGTGATTTCCGGCAAGCGTGAAGTTGAAACCGGTAACGTAGTGTCCGTAAGGCTGTACAGTCTTTGAGGTAGACGGCAATCTCCAGGTATCATCTGTACGGTCCACAGCATGGGTGGAATGCAGATAATATTTGCCGTCCGCTGTGGCATATTCAATCGAAGTTCCCTTCCGCATGGTCATCAGCAGGATGTCACCCTGCCCAGTCAGCGGAGTCCAGTAGAAAAAAGAAGCATTCCCGTTCAGAGAGAAGTGCCGGTTCAGATTCTGATGTGCCTGGATCGATTCGTCCAAAGCACCGACAGGCAAAGAGAACCACAGGTCCGTCACCGTCGCCGGATGGTGGCTGCGGTTGAAAAACTCAATCTCCCAATCCACCTCTTCACCCTTGATGGTGAAAGTCTGATAGAGGCGTACATCCGAAGGAAGCTGCCAGAATATCTGTATCTTATCGGAGGTGGCGGACAGAATCTGTGGGGAAATATCGGCCAGAGAGACTGCATAGCTTTTCCCCCTGACTTCGTAAGCCAGATTCAAATCGCCCAGATACTTCCCGTGGTCTATATAGTTGCGGACATTGTCCGCCCCCTGAAAGACGAGCGAGCTTACTCCCCTTTCGTCCAGACTGACTTTCATTTGGGGAGTTATACCCCGGAGAGAAGAAATATTCAGACAGAGAAAGAGTAAGGATGAAATATAATACTTAAGTTTCATAGGCACCATTCTTTAATTAATAAAGTAATCTACAGTAGTTGAGCATTGCTGTGCCTCATCCGTCACAGGAGGGCTGTGTGGCACTTTTTACCCGCAGGTACTTCGTCCGAGTATACGGCAGTACTTCGTCCGGGTATACGGCAGTACTTCGTCCGAGTATACGGTGGTACTTCGTCCGGGTATACGGCGGTACTTCGTCCGGGGCCCTGGTGGATAAACGCTGCCATGCAGATACTCAATCACTGTTTTACATTCGGCAGAGAAGCATCACGGCTGCACTGAAATTTTCACACTGCTAAGTGCTCTCTTATGACTGTAGTCATCCAGCGAATTACTCCGCTCTTCACTATAATCGATCCCCTTATAGTCTTTGTCACCCACATTGGTGGCAACGGCCGTAATGGTAAAATCGCCGGCTCCGGTGTAAATGTACTTATAAGTTTTCTGAATTCCTCCGGTAGTGTATACAGAACCCAGCGAAACACCCGTGTTCCAAGGTTCGTACTCGTCGGTCCCCATCTCTATGAAAGAGAGATAGACATCGCCCTGGAAACCCTTATACTTCGTATAGTCGGCTTCATGAACCGGAAGTCCGGTAGCAGGATCGAGTTCACATTCATACGCCTCCAATACTCCATCCCCATCCAGATCGTACTTATAAGGCGAATCGTCGGCTGCCGCAAAGGTGGAACGGCCGTTGACGTACATGTCCACCTGGCGGAGAATGATCTTTTCACCATGATCCAGGAAGGGTTGCAGGTATGTATCCCGATTGTACATATCGCCCAGTTTATAAAATCCTTCGGTAGGACGACGTGAAAGCGGATCGTTGGTCTGGAATGCGCCGTACGAACGCTCATCCTGCATCGTATAGTACTTGTATCCGGCACTATATCCGCCAAAGTCCTCCAACTGCTCGGTGTGCAGGCCGAAGTAAGCAGCCACCCACGCATCATTAGAATACTTACGAATCGCACGGTCGGCATCACACGCCACAAAGCGGCTTTCGATAATCGTATTACCCGGCTGGTTGGCCAGTCCGCCAAAGATGTGGATATCCGGTTTCATCCGTATGCCCGAAGGGATACGCCGGTCGGTCACCGTAAACTTCAGCTGATTGGTCCCTATGTAGCTCATCTCCATCAAAGCCTCCGGAAAGTCCCCTTTCTTGTAGGGGACCAACTGGATATTGTCAATGGCACCGAAGAACTCAAAATCCTTCTTCACCTCTTCGATGGACTGATAGTCCTTAAAGTATTTATAAAACAGGGTCTTTTCTCCATTTTTGGCATAAGAAACCCGGTAACACTCTTCATAGAAGCTGTCCCAATCGTGCTCCATAATGGCTTTAACGCGCGAACGTTCGAACTTCTTGCCTTCATCACCTGTAAAAAGCGTCAGGTACTGGGCATCGGTATTGATGGTCACCGTCACCTCTTCGCCTACTTTCGGATTCTGGGGTGATACGGAGATGCTGACAGACGGTGTCTCTACGTCTGCACCAAATTTCTCGCAGGAAACCAGCGAAGTGGCTGCCACAGCAAGCAGCCCTATAATCAGTTTATTTGTTTTCATATCCATTCGTATTTAGTATTAGAAATATCCCGGATTCTGTTTCATCTCTGGGAAGAACGATAACTCGGTAAACGGTATCGGCATCAGCACCCGGTATACCTTCTCTTCGTTGAAAAGATGCCAGAGGTACTCTCCACGCGCCGGATCACCAAACGGATCAAAGAACTGCAGAGGATCACGATAACGGCAGATATCTGCCAAGTCGACCATCGACACATCCGGGAAACGGGCTACATCGAGCCACCCGCAATCATCCTCGGCTGCCAGTTCGCGCAGACGTTCATACATCAGCTCCTTCAATGCATTGGCCGGACTGATATTCGTAGGAATCATCATAACCGAACCCGGCTGGTAAGTATAAGGAGCATCTCCCTGAGAGACAAACATATCTTTGATGGAACCCTGATGGCAAGCACGGTCACGGATGATGTTCATCGTTTTCACTCCTTCCGAAGCATGACCCTGCATAATCTGGGCTTCTGCTTTCAGTAAGTAAACCTCAGCCAGACGTAAAACAGGATAGTCCACACCACCGTAATTGATATCAAAAGTAGAGCTCAGCTCACTCGGATTCAGGTTACGGAACTTACCCAACTGCCACCAGTTACAGTTCCAGAGGTTGGGCTTGTTCTGCCCGTTCGTCTCGTTCTTCCACCAAGCCCGTTCGTGACTCTCGAGAGCCACGTCCATGACTTTAAGCTGCTCTTCGGTATAATCGTTTACTTTACCCGGTTCGATGTAGAACTCAGGGCCCAGTTCACGTCCGGCAGGTTCGAATACCCACAAGCCGACCGGAGCACCGCCACTGTTAGGACCGGTCACCCAGCCTTTCACCGAACTCCACATGCGACGGGTAACATCTCCCGTTATGGAGTATTTCCCGGTACGGTCATAAAGATTCTGCAAATCATAAGGAGTTGTTCCCGGTTTCGGACTCTCGGCATTGAAGCGGTCCACCTGTCCGTAATCCATACACACGTCCTTGAAACTGTAGTTATGTTCCCACATCGGTATGTCATATAACAGCGTCAGCCACGAGGTCAGGTTTCTTCCGCCGGTAGCACCGTACTTGCCTTCACCGGCAAAGCCCATCGGTATCTTGTTTCCGGTGCCCACCCCTTCTTCTGCCAGCACGCTGAACATAATCTCATTGTTGCGTTTGGTAAATACAGCGGGGAAGTACTCTTCCAGCTCATAAGTTCCGTATATACCGGCAATAATATCGTCACACAACTTCACGGCATCGGCATATAACGTCGTTTTATCCACATCGCCAGCCGTCGTTTCATTGATCTTATCCCCATACATTTCCGCACGGCGGATATAAGAAGCATGGAATATCTTCATCTTTGCCAACATACCTGCCACGGCTCCCTTCGTCACACGGCCGTAAGCAATGCCCGAACGGTTATCCAGACACTTATCCAGTGCATAAGCCATCTCGTCATAAAGAAACTTGAACATCTCCTGCCGGGTTGCCCGTGGCACATAAGCCGGTTTCGGTCCGGTAGGCTCTGTGACCAAGGGTACACCACCGTAATAGCGGTACAAAGTAAAGTAAGCATAAGCCCGGAGGAAACGCACCTCGCCCATCAGCATCTCGGTAGCCGATCCGGTGATGGTGGCCTTGTCCAATGCAGAATGTCCGGCGTTCTCGTCAATCACTCCTTTGTTAGCTTCCAGTCTTTCAAGTATCAGGTTCGCCTGCGCGATATATGAATAATGCTTTGACCATAAGTTCAGCACACTACCCGAGGTAGATGTCAGGTCGAACGGACCTTCATTCATCAGCGAAGGCATCATAAACCGGTCACTGGTCATAATTCCATCGTTCACATGCCCGGCATTGGCATAGAGTATAGCAACATTACGCAAAGCAGCGTCATATGAGGTATAGAAAGTCTCAGACGGAAGTTCTGTTTTCGGTAACTGGTCGAAATACCCCTCACACGACACTAAGGCGCAAGAGGTTAAAAGGGCTAATAATATTTTCTTCATGGCAGTACCTGTTAATATTTGAAATTAAGTGAGAATATATGAGAGCGGGCGTACGGATAGGCCGAAATGTCGACTCCCGGAAGAATACGGTTGTTCACAGAGCTACCGCTACGTACCTCGGGGTCATATCCCGAATAGTTCGTAAGACAGAAAACGTTGTTAATCGTATACGTCAGAGCCAGGTCTTTAATCTTCCAAGCCTTCAATACGTTCTTCGGTAAACGGAAGGTGACAGCCAGGTTGTTCATCTTCAGGAACGAACCGTCTTCCACCATCTCCGAGTTGGAAGCAGCCCACATATATCCTGACCAGTCAATGGCACCGGGACCTGTAAAAGTACCGGTAGGATTGTTCGCGAACCAGGCATCTTTATAATACACAGCCGATTTATTGCGGATATCCCCGTTGTTCATCAGGTTGTATACATTACCATTGATAATATCATTTCCGTATGACCAACTGAAGTCCATAGCCAGTTCGATGAACTTCCAGCGCAGACGAGTGTTCAAACCACCGATAAACACCGGATTCACGTCTCCGATCACAACACGGTCACTCATATCCACTTTTCCGTCTCCATTGGTATCGGCAAAGGATGGGAAACCGTAAGGCATCTCTCTCTCGGTAGCATACCACCAAGGAGAATCGGCACTGCCTATACCGTTATAATCCGAATGCCAGTTGCTGCGGATGCCTTCCATCTGCAAACCATAGAAGAGTCCGAGAGGATATCCTTTTTTAATCAGAACATTCTCCGAACCGGAAGCCGAACCTACGGGGCGTCCTTCGAGCATCTGTGTTTCAGTACCTAAGCTAAGCACCTTGGACTGATTGGAGCTAAAGTTCACCGTAGCATTCCAGGTAAAGTCCTTTTTATCAATAAGCACACCGCCTACACTGATCTCAAATCCGCGGTTACGCACCGAACCAATGTTACGGGTCACCTTCCCGAAACCGGAAGTACGTGGCAGATTCTGTTCGAGCAGCATATCACGGGTAGTCTTTGTATAGAGGTCCAATGAAACATTCAGGCGGTTATTGAACATATCCAGGTCGAGACCACCGTTAAACTCTTCCGTCACCTCCCAACTGATCTCCGGGTTCGCCATACGGCTGGTATACAAAGCCGGGATAGCTCCGTCACCAAAGATGGCCTGACGCTGGCTGGAAGACAATGTCTGTGCATAAGCATAAGGAGCAATCTGGTCGTTACCCACCTGACCATAGCTGAAACGTAGCTTCAGGTTGCTTACGTTCTTCTCCAGCCAAGGCACATTCTTGAAGAATTCTTCTTCTGAAACCCTCCAACCCAGCGCACCGGATGGAAAGAATCCCCAACGGTTATCGGGACTGAATTTAGAAGAACCGTCAGCACGCATGGAAGCTTTCAGCAAGTAACGGCCTTTATAAGAATAGTTGGCCATAAACACTCCCGAGAGCATGGCTATCTTTTCGTAAGATACACCGGGAGACTTCACATGGTTACCACTTTTTGCATCATAAATACCTTCCCACCCCAAATCGGTATTGAACTGGGAATATTCCTGATTAAAGGTTTCATACTTATTGGTATTGGCCTCATACACGGCATTCACCGAAAGACTGTGTACCTTGTTGAATACTTTATTGAATCCGGCCTGTATCACTCCACGCATATTTAATCCGCTTTGTGTAGCATACGTAGCCAAGCCATTATTATCATAACCGCGCTGGATGGTCTTCGGAACAAATTCTTTGACTTCCCCTTTAGGAATACGAACGCCAATACCTCCTTTTACAAACCAGTTATCATTAATGTTATATACCAATTCTGCCTGACCGAAGAAAGTATTATTTTTATTATTGTAATCAATGTCTTTCAGCTTCCGATAAGGATTATCCATTTTACCTGTATAGTACAGGTTGTCATCTATCTCCTGGAAAGTCCACTCTTTGGGAACAAGCGGAGAGAAAGTCTGTATTTCATTGAAAATGTTTCCTTCTGTCCAGAAAGCACCGCTACGAATATTGTGCTCATACGAGATATTCGTGTTCAAAGTCAGTTGTGGAAGCAGTTTGATGCTGTTATTCGTCTGGAAATAGAATCGCTTAAACCCGGTATTGATTGCGATACCGTCTTCGTTCATCAACGAGAAAATGGTAGAGTTCTGTATCCGTTCGGTTCCGCCTCTGTAAGACACTTCATAATTCTGCTTGGTACCATTCTGCAAACAGAGATCCGGATAGAACTGGAAACGGGAAGGATTGGTATTCCATACCTGATCTTTATACTCCTGGTAGAAATCGGCATTCTGCCAGCGTCCGCTCATAATCATATCACGCATATATGCACGCATGTAATCTTCGGCACCCAGCATCGGGATTGAATTTGCCAGTTTACTGATACCATAAGTAGCTTTTACGGAAATCTCACTCATACCGGCCGCACCTTTCTTGGTAGTAATCAGCACAACACCATTGGCACCCTGCGCCCCATAAATGGCAGTAGACGATACATCTTTCAAGATAGAGATACTCTCGATGGCATCGGGAGAGATAGTTGCTAAAGGACTTTCCAGCGGATCGTCCGAGATAGGAAGCGGGAAACCGTCGATGACATACAAAGGCGAGCTGCCTGCCGTAATAGAACTGGCTCCACGAATCTTAATCGTGATTCCGCCACCCGGCGCACCATCATTGTTCATTACCTGTACACCGGATATTTTGCCTTTCAAGGCTTGTTCCAGACTTAACGGATTGGTTTGCATAAACTGGTCGGAGCTCAAACTGGATACAGATCCGGTTAAGTCTACTTTACGCTGAGTCTGATAACCAGTCACCACCACTTCATCAATCAGCACTCCCGAATCCATCAGTACATCTATTCGATTCTGACTGCCTACGGTTTTCTCAACCGTATTCATGCCGATCATCGAAAAAACAAGTACTTGTCCCGGAGATACGTTTTTAATCGTATACTCTCCGTTTTCATTAGTAATCACCCCGTTGTGTGTCCCTTTCACTTGTACAGTGGCTCCAATAACAGTTTCATTACTGCCTTTCTCTCTCACTGTACCCGAAATGCTCTTTGTGTTTTGAGCAAATCCACCTGCAGACACCAGCACAAACATGCATATTAAGAAGACGGCTTTTATCCTGCCTTCGGTATCTGCTCTAAGGTTGTTCAGATCTTTTAGATTCATAATATTAGTAATTTAGTCATTAAAAAGGATTCATACATTTTTAGTTTCTTTGTCAAGTCCCGAAGCCGGATCAGGACGAGTCCATTTTGTGTGGTTCCATACTCAGTTGTTTTTGCATTCGTATTTTACTGTTTTGTTGTTTCAGCAAAAGTAGGCGAAAAGAGACCCGAACCATAGAACAATAAATTATTCACTGATACTCATATTCATATTTACACCAAACATTACCATAGTGAATATAAATATCAGTTTGTGACCATAAGTGCCTTTCTGATTCGTTTTTATTTCAGACTTTTGTGTTGTACGTAATTAAGAGACGAATGAAAAAGAGCTTTTTTACCCTGATTTTATTTATTTCTTCTGTTATACTAAATGCACAACAGAATGAACTTATGTTCCACTCTCTGGGCAGTCAACACGGACTTACATATAGTGCCGTACGCGATATTGTGCAGGATTCGAAAGGATATATTTGGATTGCAACCCTCAAAGGACTGAACAGGTATGACGGATACAACATTAAACAATACTACAAGTCGGATGACGGACTTTCTTCAAACTGCATCGAGAAACTGCTTCTGCTTGGAAAAGATACTCTATTGATGGGAACTAATGAGGGGTTGTGCTTATACGATATGATGAAAGAGAAGTTCACCACTATTGTTCCGCAAACCAAGACCCCACTATATGTGCTGGACATGGTCTACGACGGACGTTCAGTCTTCATCGCATCAGATTCCGGACTCTATACGTATAATAAAGTAGAGCAAAGCATGGCACTGCTCTACAAAGGATTGATTATAAAAGTAACACTGGATATTAACGGAAATGTATGGGCTGTCGGTCCGAATACGATTTATTGTTTCCGCCCCAACGGACAAATGACCCGGAAAATCACAGCGGCAGAAGTCTCTTCCGACTATCCTGTCGAATTCACTTCCATCTACAAAGATTCTCAGGGCACTCTATGGCTGGGAACTACCGAAAACGGGTTGTACCGATATAATAAGAATTATAACCAGTTCGTTTCAGTGGAGTTCTCTTCACAAGACAGAAAAGACATGCGCTATATCCGCTGCATTCAGGAAGATATGCGGGGAAATCTATGGATCGGAACCGAAAACGGACTTTTCATCTACGACTACACGGACAACAGTTACGTACAATACCGCCAGCATGCGAAAGATGTCCAGTCCGGACTGACCGATAATGCAATCTACACCATTTATAAAAGTCGTGGAGATATTATGTGGATCGGTACATTCTTTGGAGGTATCAACTATACCAGCCTGACTGAAAACAACTTCCACTACCTGATAGCAGATAATGAGAAACAATACCTGAAAGGAAAAGCGATCAGTAACATCATCAAAGATAAAAAGGGAGCGTTGTGGTTTGCTTCCGAAGATCACGGAATCTCCATTCTTTATCCGGACGGTCACATCAGGTACCTAAACAAATCGACCCATCCATCGCTAAACGGAGACAACGTACACGCATTAGCCGAAGATTACTCCGGCAATATATGGATTGGCAATTTTGTCGACGGCCTACAAAAGGTGGATTTGGAAAGGGGATATATCCGCTCATATAAAAATTTGGCAGGAAGAGATACGGGGTTATCCAATAATTCAATCTATAAGCTCTATGTTCACAACCCCGATACTATGTTCATAGGCACAAGCCAGGGAGTCAATATCTATCATTTTCAGACAGATTCATTCACCCCCTTTCTTCCGGATGTATTCCGACTTATACGCATTGACGACATCATACGTGATAAAAAGGATAATATCTGGTTTTCTGCACACTTCAACGGCATCTTCCGGTATCATATTCCTACCCATAGCATCCACCGATACCAGAAAGGAGCGACAGGTTGTAAAACTATGACCAGCGATAACATCTATTGCAGCTTTATCGATTCGAAAGGAAATGTCTGGTTTGGCACCAGTAATGGAGGACTGATGAAATATGATGCAAATGCAGACAGTATACAGGTTTTCGGGAAAAAGAACGAACTCCGGCAGAGAGACATCTATTCCATACAGGAAGACAGTTTCGGCTATCTATGGATGAGTACGGACAACGGTATTTTCTCATTTAATCCGGAAAGTCAGAGTTTTGCCCACTACAAGGTATCCGACAATCTGATTTCGAATCAGTTTAATACCTGTCCGGGTTATAAAGATCCAAACGGTACTCTCTACTTCGGAAGTATCAATGGTGTATGCTTTTTCCGACCGGAAGGACTGAACCATAACAACCCTACAAACGATATCCACCTGACTTTCTCAGACTTCAAGGTTTTCAATAAGCATGTGCAGCCGTCACCGGATGGTATCCTGCAAAGCAATATCGACAGTACGTCCCTTATCCGCTTACCTCACGGTATGAATACCCTGACTTTTGACTTCCTGGTAATCAACTACAATGAAAACTGTCAGTCACAACTTTCTTGTGAATATTATCTGGAGGGTATGGAGACCGAGTGGAACACAACACAACAAATCCCACAATCAGTCACTTATACCAACCTCGATCCCGGAACTTATAAATTCCATGTACGGGTTATCGGGAAAAACGGAGTTGTATTCGACCGCCGTGAAATCACTGTAAACATCCTTCCTCACTTTCTATTGAGTGGCTTCATGATCACCATTTACTCTTTAATCGGGCTCCTGATCGGCTTTATAATTGTCCGTTTCTACCGCATTCGCATGCGTGATAAAATGGATATACGCATCGAACGCATGGAAAAGAACAACCTGCGCGAACTAAACAAGCATAAGCTAAATTTCTTCACTTATATCACCCACGAATTTAAGACTCCTTTGTCTATACTGATGGCCGTATTCGAAGATATATCAATCAGCCGGAACAACACAATCACCGGAGAAGAAATGAAAATAATCAATCGGAACATCCAACGCCTTCAGTTTCTTATCAATCAGCTTCTGGAGTTTCGTTCCGTAGAAACCGATCACGCCCGTATAGAATATGTGAAAGGAGACATCATGACATACGGACGTAGTATCTTCGAATTGTTCATCCCTGTCTTCAGACAAAAACAGGTTGTCTTTCAATATACAACCTCAACAGATTCCTACTATACGGTCTTCGACAGAGACAAGATTGAAAAAATCATCAGCAATCTGCTCAGCAATGCCTTCAAACATTCTGATCCTCAGAGTGAAATAAACTTTAGGATTGATGTGGATAAGAATGCCGGACAACTGATTCTTTCTTGCCACAACAGCAGCTCTTATATTCATCCGGAACAACGGGAGGCTGTCATGCAACCTTTCCACAAAACCGATTCGTCTGATCAGAAATATTCTAATACAGGTATCGGTCTGGCTTTGGTGAATGGATTAGTTCAACTACTTTCAGGCACGGTTGAGATAGAAAGCCATCAAAATAGTGGCACGACCTTCAAAGTAAGATTGCCTCTGGTAGAAGACTCCAAAGATATGATCGTTCCCGATGAAACGCTGGATATCGTCAATTCCCCCGACGTAGTAGCAGACACTGTATACCTACTCAATAACTCCGGGTTAAAAGAAGATATGAATGCCGCAAATACAGAAAAGAAAATGACTGTACTTCTGGTAGAAGATAATCCGGATATCAACAACATATTAAAAAGTAAATTACTGCGTTTATATAAAGTGAAAACAGCTTATAACGGGCAGGAAGCAGTCGAATTGCTGAAAACACACATTATCGACATCATTATCAGTGACATCATGATGCCTTATATGGACGGATATGAATTGAGCAGGTATATTAAAACCTCTCGGGAGTATTCTCACATTCCGGTCATTCTTATCACTTCTCAACCTTCGAAAGAGAACGAGCTGCAGGGATTATCGGCAGGAGCAGATGCCTATATTGAAAAGCCTTTCACTTTTGATGAACTGAACCTCAGAATCACCAATTTACTCAAAGCTAAAAGTAATATCCGCGAACATTATCACGATATGAAAATATTCGAACTCAACGAAGAACTTAACAACAAAGACGAAGAGTTTATCAAATCGTTGACCCAATTCGTCATCGAACATATCGAAGAACCGGAATTGAGTGTCGATCAATTGACTACACACATGAACATCAGCCGAACCCAACTATACAATAAGCTGAAGAAACTGTTAAATCTGAGTGCCACCGAATTTATAAATAAAATCAAGATCGATGTTGCCAAAGTAAAGATTATAAAAACCAATCTGACTATCGCCGAAATCTCATGGCAGCTTGGATTCAATAATCCCAGCTACTTCAGCAAAACATTTAAGCGTTTCTGTGGAGTGACACCCAATGAATTCAAGAACGGCAAAGGTCAGTAAACAGACCGGTTCATCACCCATTCGGAAAAATACATTCTAAAAGTGGTCGGATACATTCGTTTTTTGTAAATGCCGGATAATAGCCTCTACTCCCATAAACATTACCCATATGAATAATAAGAGCTATTAATATTCTGTATTTTAACACGAATACATGCTCAACAACATACATACCAGTTCGTACCTGTTCAAAATATTATGTATATATTTGCCATTGTTAATCCAAACACAATGAAAACAGGAACAATATTCAGTATAGAGGAGTTTGCCATCCACGACGGACCGGGAATCCGAACAACGATATTCTTAAAAGGATGTCCTTTACACTGTGCATGGTGCCATAACCCCGAAGGCATCTCACCACAACCACAATACATGATTAAGAAAGGAGTCAAAAGCATTTGTGGATATCAGATAACTGTAGAAGAACTGATTGCCATAATTGAAAAGAACCGGGATATCTATAGGCTTAACCGGGGAGGAATAACACTAACAGGAGGAGAGCCTTTGTTCCAACCGGATTTCATCACCGAATTGCTCGAACAACTTCCGGATATACACACTGCTATTGAAACAAGCGGATATGCAAACACTCATACTTTCAGCAAAGTTATTTCCTTGGCAAATCTGATCCTATTCGACATCAAACACACAGATCCGGAGATGCATCGAAAATATACAGGTGTAGATAATACGATCATACTAAAAAACCTTACCGTACTTTGCGATTCAGGGCAGGATTTCATCCTTCGGATACCACTGATTCCAGGAGTCAACGATACCCGGGAAAATATGACAGCCATTTTCGAAAGAATCAAAAATGCCCAAAACCTGATACGCGTCGAGATCCTCAGATATCACCGGACAGCAGGTGCCAAATACGCAATGATCGGAGAAAAGTATCACCCTCCGTTCGATACCGGAAAAACACCACAAATCTATAATGTATTCGAAGAAAATAATATCAAAAATCTAATTGTATGAACGAAAGAATTAACTATCTAAAAACGTATATTTTAGATAAACAACACCACTCACAAAGAAGAACACTACAGAGCGTAGGACTTGATAAATTGAGTACGTCCTATGCTCTACAAGGTTTATCTCCTGTAGAACGCGCCACAGCTTGCTTTGCTGCCTCAATGGATGCCGAAACTCCGGTTATACTTCCGGGTGAAAGAATCGTTTTTACCCGCACCCTCACCCAAATACCGGATCCCTATACCCCGGAAGAATGGAATGAAATCAAAAGCAAACATTATATCCATGAAAAAGGTACGGTATGTAACATCTCTCCTAATTATGCTTACACAATCCGACATGGGTTGGAAGCACGGAAACAAGAGATTCGGAAACGTCAGGAAACACCCTCATTAAATGAAAGAGAAAAAACATTCCTGCAAGCAATGTATCAAAGCATCATATCCATACAAAATTTAATTGAGAAATACGAGCAATATGCATTATCCATTAACGAGACAGAAACAGCATATACTTTGCACACCGTCAAAACAGAAGGAGCCCAAAACTTCAGACAGGCCCTACAACTTTTGAGGATTCTCCATTTCTCCATTTGGGAAGCAGGTAACTATCACAACACACTCGGTCGTTTCGACCAATATATGTATCCTTTCTATCAAAAAGACCTGGAAAATGGAACACTTACCAAAGAGGAAGCATTTGACTTACTTGAAGAATTTTTCCTGGTATGCAACAAAGACAGTGACCTGTATCCGGGTATGCAGCAAGGCGACAACGGTCAGAGCTTAGTATTGGGAGGACGCAACGCAAACGGTGAATACTTGTTCAACGACCTGTCACGCATGTGTTTGCAAGCAAGTTACGAATTGAAGCTGATTGATCCCAAAATCAACATTCGTGTAGACCAAGGTACTCCCAACGAGATATTCACTTTAGGTTCCCGCCTGACAAAAATAGGGCTGGGCTTTCCACAATACAGCAATGACGACGTCATCATTCCGGGACTTATCCGCAAAGGATATTCGAAAGAGGACGCATACAACTATGTCGTGGCTGCCTGCTGGGAGTTCATCATCCCCGGTAAAGCCATGGATATTCCCAATATAGACGCTGTTTCTTTAATAGGATGTGTAGACCGATGCATTGAAAAGCTCAACACTTGCCCGGATTATCCATCTTTTTATACACTGGTTGAACAGGAAATACAAAAAGAAGTCGATACAATCTGCGAAAAACACCGGAATCTCTACATTATCCCTTCTCCTATGATGTCTTTGCTTATGGATGGCACCATCGAAAGAGCCAAAGATATTTCAGAAGGATCTTACTATAATAACTATGGCATTCACGGGACCGGCATTGCAACTGCCACCGACGCCCTTGCTGCTCTGAAAAAATACTATTTTGAAGAACAGAACATAGATTATATCACTCTGCTTACTGCTATAAGAAACAACTTCCAAGGCTATGAAGAGTTACAGAAAAAGCTAAGAGAAGAAGCTCCCAAAATGGGACAGGATAATGATTATGCCGACCTGATAGCCGGAGCTCTACTCGACTCTTTCGATCAGTCGTTAGCCGATAAACGAAATGAACGCGGAGGAGTTTATCGGGCAGGTACCGGAACAGCCATGTACTACATTTTTCATTCCAATCAATTGCGTGCTACTCCCGATGGACGTAACGATGGTGAAATGATCCCGGCAAATTATTCCCCCAGCCTGTTTCTCAAGCAAAAAGGACCGATATCTGTTATTAAATCATTTACCAAGCAGCACCTGGATCGTGTTGTCAATGGCGGCCCCCTCACCCTGGAATTCGACCAGTCTGTATTCAGCAACGACGAAACCATTGAAAAATTGGGTATGCTTGTGAAAACCTATGTTGTCCTTGGTGGTCACCAGCTACAGTTAAATACAGTCAGCCGGGAGAAACTGCTACATGCCCGTAAACACCCCGAACAACACAAGAACCTGATTGTCCGGGTATGGGGATGGAGCGGATACTTTGTAGAGTTAGACGAATGTTACCAGAATCATGTTATTAACCGGATCGAATTCGGTCTATAAAACATCTGCATTATGAAAAATACAGTAAAGAATTTCATGTTTTACATTGCCTTCGTGGCATCCCTGGGAGGATTACTTTTTGGATTCGATACCGCAGTAATATCCGGAGCCGAAAAATCCATCCAAACAGTATATGGCCTATCCGATTTCAGCCATGGTTTTACCATTGCCATCGCTTTAATCGGTACTATCATCGGAGCTTTCATCTGTAGTAAACCCGTAGAGAAATACGGACGCCTGAAAGCACTAAAAATAATTGCTTTCCTCTATTTTGTTTCTGCCGTGGGCAGTGCTGCCATCATCGACTGGTATTCCTTTTTATTTTTCCGCTTTGCCGGTGGACTGGCCGTAGGAGCCTCATCCGTAGTCGGTCCCATGTACATTGCCGAAATATCTCCTTCACGCTGGCGTGGACGTTTTGTCGCATTCTTCCAGTTCAATATTGTCCTGGGTATTGTACTTGCCTACTTCTCCAACTATTGGATACATGGCATTGCACACGACTGGCAATGGATGTTGGGAATCGAAGCCATTCCCGCCATTGTGTTTGCACTCCTACTATACACCGTACCGGAGAGCCCTCGTTGGCTGGTAAAGCAAAACAAGGAAACCGAAGCCCGTCGCATCATAAAAGAAGTCAGTAATGCGGATATTGAACAAGAAGTACATGAAATCAGAGAATCTCTGGTAGCGACAGGAAACTGTGGCGAAAAGCTCTTCCAACGCAAATACCGTAAACCAATCCTCTATGCTTTCCTTATTGCTACCTTTAACCAGTTATCTGGAATCAACGCTATCCTTTACTACGCTCCCAGAATTTTTGAGATGTCAGGTGTATTTACTGACTCTGCCATGATGCAATCTATAGTAATCGGGCTGACAAACCTCACATTTACCATGATCGGAATGATTCTGATAGATCAGGTAGGACGAAAAAAGCTACTCTACATCGGTTCTATCGGTATGGCTATTTCTTTGGCATTAGTAGCTAAAGGATTCTGTCAGGATACTTTCTCAGGTTACTATATGCTTGCCTGTCTGATGGGATTTATCGCATTCTTTGCTATTTCACTGGGTGCGGTTATTTGGGTTTTAATCTCTGAAGTTTTCCCCAATAGTGTCCGGTCTAAGGGGCAAGTGCTGGGTAGCATGACACACTGGGTATGGTCCGCCCTGCTTTCTTGGATGTTTCCTGTCTTCATCCGTACAGGAGGTACTTTCATTTTCAGTTTCTTTGCCATTATGATGTTCTTAAGCTTTTTCTTTGCCCTCAGACTTCCGGAAACAAAGAACAAATCCCTGGAACAAATACAAAAAGAACTGACCAATTAACCATTTGCGAATAATAAACTAAAAACATGAATCGTATGAAAACTAAACTCATCATTTTATTAATACTCACTGCCATGATACACACAAACACAGTACAAGCTCAACATTCACAATTGAAAAGAGCCGACTTTCAGCAAGTAATCGACGGGAAACAAACCGATCTCTACTTTCTGAGAAACAAAAACGGAATCGAGATTGCCATTACCAATTTCGGAGGACGAGTCGTTGAGTTCTGGACCCCGGATAAAAATGGTCATTTTGAGGATATTGTCCTCGGACACGACCATGTGGACAAATACCTCCACTACAAAGGTGAAAGGTTTCTGGGAGCCACTATCGGACGATATGGTAACCGAATCAGGAAAGGAAAATTCACTCTGAACGGAAAAGCCTACCAACTGCCAATCAATGATATTCCCAACAGTCTTCATGGTGGATTCAAAGGATTCGACATGGTAGTATGGGATGTTGAACAGCCGGATAGTCAAACTTTACAACTTACCTATCTGTCTAAAGACGGAGAAGAGGGATACCCGGGAAATTTACAAGTATCCATGAGTTACCAACTGACGGATAAAAACGAATTTATCATCATTCACCAAGCTCGCACAGACAAAGAAACGGTTATCAACCTCACCCACCACTCCTTTTTCAATCTACACGGAGCAGGCAACAAAGATATCAACGATCACATACTCATGATCAATGCAGATAAGTTTACTCCTGTCGATCATACCCTAATCCCTACCGGTATTCTTCAGGAAGTAGGAGGAACTCCAATGGATTTTCGTCATCCTACAGCCATTGGAAAACGTGTCAACGACTTATTTAAGCAATTAAGTTTCGGCCATGGCTACGATCATAATTGGGTACTGAACCGCAAGACCTCCGATAAGCCCGAACTGGCAGCAACCGTTTATGAACCAACATCAGGACGCTTTCTTGAGGTATGGACTACTGAACCCGGACTACAATTTTACGGTGGTAACTTTTTCGACGGCACAATGACCGGAAAGCATGGTAAAAGATACAACTACCGGGCTTCTTTGGCACTCGAAACGCAACACTATCCGGACAGTCCGAATCAACCTGCCTTCCCGTCAACAAACCTTCACCCCGGCGATACTTATAAACATATATGCATCTATAAAATCAATGTACAATGAAAACCACAACACATTTATCCGTTGCAGCGGTACTCACAGTACTGATGCAGATGGGGTGCCAGTCTCCTGCAACTGACACCCGGCAAATACTCCACCTACCGGAGTTAGACCAGGTCCGGATAGAAGATGCTTTCTGGAGTCCGAAACTTGAAACCTGGAGAAAAATAACAGCTAATGATGTATTAGACAAATTCGAAGGAAAGTATACTCCTTTCCCCGGATGGGACGATACACGAGATGCCTTCCGGAATTTCGACCGTGTTGCCGAAGGACAGAGAGATATCAAACAACACGATGGTCCAGAATGGTATGACGGACTCGTTTACGAAAGTATCCGGGGCATTGCAGACTTCCTTGCCGGACATCCCAATAAAGAAATGGAAAAACGAATCGACGGATATATCGACCGTATTTATGCCGCTCAGCAAACAGAACCTACCGGCTATATCAACACCCACACCCAACTCATGGAAAATGACCATAGATGGGGAGATAATGGGGGGTTCCTGCGCGGACAACACGACGTATATAACGCCGGAATGCTGATCGAAGCCGGAGTACACTATTATCAGGCAACCGGAAAAACACGCTTACTTGAAATAGCAACCCGATTTGCCAACTATATGGCAGATTATATGGGGCCGGAACCACGTAAAAATGTCGTTCCTGCGCATTCCGGTCCCGAAGAAGCCGTAATGGCCCTCTACTGGTTGTATAAAAATGAACCGGAATTGAAAGATAAACTCTCCATACCTGTCCGTGAGTCAGATTACTACGACCTGGTCACTTTCTGGATTGAGAACAGAGGACATCACTGCGGTTATCCGCTATGGGGAACATGGGGATATCGAAAATCTGAAAAATGGATTAAAGACGCTTGCTATCACCAAACGGAATTCGGTCCCCATTCCCGTCCCTGTTGGGGGGAATATTCACAAGATTCCATCCCGGTACTTGAACAAAAAACAATCGAAGGACATGCTGTACGAGCTACCTTGATGGCAACCGGTTTAGCCGCAGCCGCACTTGAAAACCAATCTCCTCAATACATTGAAACGGCTAAACGTCTTTGGGAAAACATGGCAGGCAAACGGATGTTCATCACAGGTGGAGTCGGTGCCATCCACGAAGATGAAAAGTTCGGTCCGGACTACTTCCTGCCTACCGACGCCTATTTGGAAACCTGTGCAGCCGTAGGAGCAGGTTTCTTTAGTCAACGCATGAATCAATTGACCTGTAATGCCCGCTACATGGACGAAGTGGAAAGAGTACTCTATAACAATGTACTGACAGGCGTTTCTTTGTCTGGTGATAAATACACTTATCAGAATCCCCTGAATACCGACAAACCTGACAGATGGGAATGGCATGTATGCCCCTGTTGCCCACCGATGTTTCTGAAAATCATGTCCGCCATGCCCAGTTACATCTATGCATATCAGGGAGATAATATCTATGTCAACTTATTCATAGGAAGTGAAGTACGCATACCGATCGATAAAAATAACAGTGTCCGCCTGAAACAGTTAACCTCTTATCCGTGGCACGGTGCCGTTTCCATTCAAGTCAATCCCGATAAAGCCGGTACCTTTTCTATAAAAGTGCGTATTCCCGGATGGGCACAAGGTACAGAAAACCCATATGGGCTTTACCAGTCGAACCTGAAAGCCCCCGCTAAATTGAAAGTCAACCAAAAGGATATTCTCCTGAGAATTGTCGATGGATATGCGGAAATCAGCCGGGAATGGAAAAAAGGCGATCACATCGAACTTGAATTACCGATGCAACCTCGCCTGATCACTGCGAACGAAGCAGTCAAAGACTTACGTGGACAAGTTGCGCTGGCATCAGGCCCCGTTATTTACTGCTTTGAGGATGCGGATAATCCGGAATTGCCTACACTGACACTTCAGCCACAAACGCCACTGGAGCTTTCTCACGACAACGATCTGCTTCATGGAGTCAATATCATCAAATGCCAGAGTAAAATTCCGGCAAAAGCCATCCCATATTATGCTGTAGCCAACAGAAAAGAGAGTCATAGTTACAAAGTATGGATTCCCCAGGAGTAAAGAAACAGATGATTACTACAAATTTATCTCAAATGAAAAATAATGTATCGCCATTTATACGTAAATTTGCGGAACAAGAATCATCTTAATTATAAAATATCATATGGAAAAGAAAACAATCGTGGCACGCGTAGAAGTGCTCCCCGGCAAAGAACAAGCATTTTTACAGGCAGCCGATGCTTTGATTAAAGGTACAAGGGCAGAAGAAGGCAACATTAGTTATAACCTGTATCAAAATCCCTCTCAACCTGTAGCTTTCATCTTTTACGAAGAGTACAAAGACCAGCATGCTATGGATGTACATGCAGCATCACCCCATTTCCAGACTTTTGGAGAAGCGATCAAAGGAATGTTGGCATCCGACCTGATAATTGAAACTTTCTAAATGAATATGAGGGTGCTTTAATGTACCCTCTATTAACTCATCACTCCATTTACTCAGCTACCGCCAACGTCAACACACTGATACGTATTCCGCTCACCCCTGCGAACGCAGATGCACAAGCCACAGTCGTGGCTCCGGTAGTTAACACGTCATCAACAAGCAAAACATGCTTCCCCTCAAAATGAACAGTATCACATAGCCTGAAGATTCCTTCCACATTCTCCCAACGTTCAAAAGTAGACTTACGGGTCTGAGTTTCCGTATTTTTTTCACGTATCATACACTCTGCACATAATGGAATACCCGTTACAGAAGCTATCCCACGGGCAATCCATTCACTTTGATTGTATCCTCTAAGTTTCTGTTTCTTTCTGTGCAAAGGTACAGGAATTATCATATCCACGCCATCAAAAAATTCTCCCGAAGATAGTTCTGCTGACATATAGCGTCCCATCACCTCTCCCAATTCTTTATATCCGCCATATTTCAGCATATGCAGGATGCGTCTGAAATCACTACCCTTACGATAAAAAAGAAAAGAAGAAGCTCTTTTTAGGCCAGGAATACGTCCCCAGAAAAGACACTCTACCGGATTATCTTTCCGCAAATGAAATCCGGTACGGGGTAAATTTATATTGCAACAGGTGCACAAACACTCCTCCCCTCTTGACAATGGCGAACCACAGACTACGCAACAACGCGGAAACAGAAGAGACCAGAAAGAATGGAACCAGGTATTCATGATGTGTTTTTCTATTTGATCAATGTCCGAAACTACATATCCAACGGAGGAACTTCTTCCAGCAACTGCTGAAAGACAGCATGCAAAGGACCGTTAGTAGCAATTATATGATGCCCTTCTATGAAATGTTCACTTCCATAAAAGTCAGTTACTTTTCCACCCGCTTCCAATACAATCAACGCCGCAGCCGAATAATCCCATTTCCCGATAAATGCTTCTGCCCAGGCATCAAAACGTCCGGCAGCCACATAACAAAGAGCCGATGCGGCCGAACCATTCATCCGAATGCCCCCTACCACCCCATACAATTGCTTCAGCAGATATTCTGCCGTCCGTTTATACTGTTGATGATTATAGGGAAGTTCGGTTATTACAAACGCCTCTTCAATGTTCCCCACTTTCGAGACATGCAGCTCTTCTCCGTTCATCCAAGCCTTTCCACCCTTCCAGGCATAAAAACACTCATCCCTGCAAACTTCGTATACTACACCTAAAAGTAGCTCCGTACGACTCCGGAGGGCAATACTGACACAATATGGAGCATTGTCATGAATATAATTAGTTGTTCCGTCCAGCGGATCAATTACCCAGCAATATGCCTCATCTTTATAAACACCAGAACCTTCCTCGGCAATAAACCCGGCCTCGGGCAACAGAGCAGACAGTTGCCCCACTAACAGCCTCTCAGATTCCTTATCGACATATGATACATAATCATGCGCATGCTTCTCTACTACGCTCTCCCGGCTAAAGCTCTGCCGTTCTTTTCTCAGAAAATTCCCCGCTTCGGTTGCTATCCGGCGCACCTCAGTAGTAAGTTGTTGAAGTTCCAATTCCATATTCGACTTTTAACGTATTTCGGCAAAGATAAATGATTCTTTTGAAAAAACATTGCAGCATTCAGCATATCTCTGCGTCTAAAAAACATAAAAAACTTAACTATGCAGAAATTCAGATTGACAATACTATTGATTATTTGTAGTAACGGACTTGCTTACGCACAAACGTTCAATGAAACGCCTATACTCCCCTTTATGCCACAAAAAGAAATGAAGTTCCCCAAAATCTCCGGACTTCCCGACATAAAGAGTACTCTGTCAGAAACGAATCCGGTTTTCAGCAACAGCCTGCCATTAGCCGAACAATATGAACTAAGAAAAAGATTCTCCTATCTGGATCCTGTCTTCACCAGTTATTTCAATCAAGAGCAACACCGGCTGCTCAATTCCCATTATTTCGGATATGAATTATACGGCTCCAGTTATTCACTCCGGGGAGTAGGAACTCAAAATATGGCAGGTGGCAGATTGGTATATCACCTCAACAAACAACTGACTATTCGGATAGGCGGTAATGCTTATCAATACCGTTCCAACGGGCGGATGTTCAATGACTTCACACTGAATGCGGACCTTACCTATCGCCTCAATAATTGGTTGACCGCTTATGTTTACGGACAATACAGGCTAAACTGCACTCCCAACTCCGGCGTACAAGGTTTCCCATTATCTCCACAATCTCATTACGGCGCTTTGTTCCGTATAAACCTTCTGGAAAAGAAAGAGTATGGCATCGACCTTAATCTCGGCACCGACAGAAGCTACAATGCTGCCACCCGACAATGGGAAAATACTTACAGGGTAGGTCCTGCCATACGGTTAAAATAATCGATCCAATATAGACCTGGCTATGAAGAGAGGGCTGTCCGGTACCGCCAATTTTACCGGATAGCCCATTTTATTACCTATCTGCATATAAATACCTTACATTCACCGGGAGCAAGCTTTACTATCCATCCGGTAGAAGTATCAGGAACAATTCCACCTTCCATGACATTATAAACCTTGTCCAACGACAATCCTTCCACCGTCTTTTCATTCAGCTCCACATCCACCGGACCGGATATCCGGTTCAGGCAGGCTATCGCTTTACTTCCGTCACTCAACGGCTTTACCCAGATATCATAATGATCGGCACGAATGGCACGTTCCGCCTGAATACCCAACGGATCCTGGTTGATAGCAATCAAATCTTTATTCAGAAGAATCTGCAGCGTACTGTCATTCATCTGCCGTACATCATTGCCACAGAGTAGCGGAGAAGCCATCATGCACCACAAAGCAAAATGTGACTGATACTGCTCGTTCGTACAACCTTCCGATTCATAACCGATGCTCTTACTCTTTCCGTCAATCCCCACAACAAGCATATCCGGATCATTCCATCCGGCAGGCCCCGCATATTCATTAAGCGGAGCATTTATCTCTAAAATATTCAGAACTCCACGAAGGCCGCCTTTCTGATCTGTAGACCGATTCCATAAATCACCGATATCACCGGATACACGCCAAAGATGTCCGCCCACTTTCTTTGCCCATTTCCAGGGTTCACGCTGTCCCCATTCACAAACAGAGAATACCATAGAACGTCCGGTCACCCGGAGTGCCTTCCCCATTTTTTCATATCTTTCCATCGCCTCTACCCGTCCGGCAGGCGCATTGCAGTAGTCATATTTTAAAAGATCGACACCCCAGGAAGCAAAATCCCGTGCATCCGTTTCTTCATACCCGTAACTGCCACAAACCCCACCACAGGTTTTGTCCGCGGCATCCGAATAAATTCCAAGCTTGAATCCCCGTTCATGCAAATAGTCAGCTACATATCTGATGCCCCTTGGAAACTTTGTTTTATCAACCTGGATATGTCCGTCTGCCCCTCTTTCAGGCAATTGCCAAAAGTCATCAATGTTTATATAGGCATATCCCAAGTCACGCATTCCATTCTCTACCATTGCATCCGCAGTTTGCAACACCAATTCCTCTGTCAGATGACGTCCGAATGTATTCCAGCTGTTCCATCCCATTGGGGGAGTCAACAGTAACTCATCACCTATCTTAATCAATAACTCCCGTGTATCAGATCCGAGGGCATTTTCTGCTTTCAGCACCACTTTATATGTTCCTTTCTCAGCTACTTCCCCTTTGATAATCCCTGTTTTTTTATCCAGCTTCAATCCTTCGGGAAGATTTTCAGCATGCCACTTTATCGGTCGTTCTCCGGAGGTGGGAATATAAAACAAAAAAGGGGTAGCAGGATAGTTTCCCACCACATGAGGGGGATTAATACACGGTTTCCCCTCAAAAATAGCGGTTCGCACTTTGCTCGCCTGTACTGTCGGACTCGCCAGCATCACACATAAGCAATATAAAAAAGAAACATAACTTGTAATTTTCATACGTTTAAAAAGAATTTATATAGATTTTATTTTAATGTTACAACAACCATTACCGGATTATCCTCTTCATCCAATCGGTTTATCAATTCATCCAGTTCTTTTTTTCTTTCCGGCAGTAAAGCTTTCGAATAGCGTTTACCTTTACTCAGATAACCTACCATCCGGGCATTTGCTAACTGATTTCCCAACCCTGTTCCGGGAGGAGTAAAATCAAATCCTGCCGCCAAATCATCTTTTATAATCACATTTGAAAAACTCTTCTTCTGTTTATCATACAATCCCACAAAACTTTCATTCTTCAGAACATAAAGCACAAAGAAATAACGGTCTGACTCAAAAACCTGTTGTACTGCGATAGACTTAAAACGTTTTGCGGGATCTATCTCATTGGCCGAGACATCCACATCTTTACCCGAACAATCAAGTTTCCAAGCCAAAGTCTTCTTTCGATCGGCATCAATCTTGTAAACCAGATTCTCCAGCGCCGGTTTAAAATAAACACTGCCACCATGAAGATACATTACGTCACGGGTGGACAAGTTAATACCATACTTCTTGCCTGGTTCAATATACCCTTTCCAGCTTTTCAGCTTCTTACCATTCCCGTCAATAAGAAACAGTTGTTGAGGATTATCCTTCCTTATGAAATAGTTATTATCACAATATAAGATGGATTCTCCGCTACTTACAGCTCCGGTACCCATATTTAAATGAGGAGCCGGTATACGACGGATAAATTTACCATTGAAGTCATAACAGATTAAATCCTGAAAATCCTGAACATACAGCTTTTGGTTATCAGGATCAGTAAAAAACAACAATCCTACCGCATATTCTTCAGGCCCTTGTCCATGCTGACCTATCTTATTCATAAACTTACCATTTTTATCAAATCGATAAAAACTTCTGGTCTGTGCATCACCTGCAATAATAGAATTTCCGGCATAAACAATACTGCACTCATTACCCAACAGACAATTATCAGTTGTCTCTAAAGGGAAATAACGCACATCAGATGCCAGTTCACTCAGCATTACCGTTTTAGGGCTCTGCGTAATGGCTTTCGCCAGATTCAGTGTTATGGCTGCATTTTTCTGGGCAAAAAGCGGAAATGCCAATACATGGGCCAATAAAATACAAAATGTAAACGATTTCATGGGACCTCCTATTTTTTAAATTTATAAAGAATCACTACCGGATTGGCATCATCCCCTACATTCAGCGCAGCAGGAGCCTCTTTCAGGTATCCTTTCTCCCGTAAAGAAGAAAGTATATCCGCATTGACCACCTGTGCACGTTCCCCGTCAGCCTGTGCATACTCCGGCCAAAAAGGTATTCCCCCATCTATATCATTATCAATGCCAATTATATTACTACCCGGAATACTATTGCTGCATTCCAAATAATCTTTCGGAATGCGTTGTGATTTCAATTCACCGGTCTTTTTATCAAATCGTTGTATAAACAACACATCTCCTTTATACAAGCGTAAATAAAGATAATGAGAAGATTCAAACAGATCGTAAAGCCCAATGACCTGATCCGTTTCGACTGTCTTATCTCCAAACTTATTAATATTGGCAATGTCCATATAATATTCAACCGGATTTTCTCTCTTCAGCACATAAGCCGGTTCTATTCCATTATTAGAAATCGCAGATACCGTATCATTGCAGGCAGTAAATACTAATACCCTTTCGTCCGAAGGAGAGAAACAGATTTCTTTCATAAAGCAAACATCCCGGGAAAGCCCCGATGGGAAAAGGGCCTTACACTCTTGTAACGAACCATTGGGTTGTTGTAATGCTCCTGCCCATGGCGCCTGCTGAAAAGGTTTTATAACCAATCCTTTCAATGCCCTTTTTCCATCCGGAAAAACATACATCCCGCCTGCTTGTTTCACAGTTGTATCATTTCGTAGAAAAGTTCCGTCATACGAATAAACCAAAGCATCTCCTCCATACTGAAATAAAGACAGTTCCTTATTCCTGTCATCAACCGCCAGATCACTTATCATGCCATACTCTCCCGGACCGTTTCCCTGACAGCCGATCTTGCGTATAAATTTACCTTCCCGATTGAATTGCAGCACCTCTTCAGTCTTTCCATTATACATAAACATGTAATCTGCCGTCACCTGTAGATTCATCAGATTACTTATCAGACATGAATCAGTCGTTTCCAAAGGAACGTATTCTATACTCTCCACATCTTCCTTCATGGAGATCGGAGCCTCTTCTTGCAAAGCAGAGCGGATATTGACAACCGGACATTCGGATAAAGAAGCTACAGGTTTCGGCTGGCAAGCCACCAGCCCGAACAGCCACAAGCTGTTCAACAATAATATTGTGTTTTTCATAATGATTGTCTCTTTAATATTGTTTTTAGGGAAGTGTATATACAAAGATACTTCTTCAATTTGAAAAATCACTTAAAATCAATCTATTTTTATTCCCCATTATAAATCCGACAATCAAATATCATATAAACTTAGTATAGTCAGTCCGGAAAAATTAGTTTTTCAAGCCACCTCAACATCTCTGCTTTACTCCTTCTGCAAGTAGCCAACAATGCTTCTAAATTACGTTTATCCCGCTCCCCCATATCAAAACCCGAATTGATACCCCTCGGATGATGAAGGTGATATAACGGTCCTTTTACACGCGCAATGGGCAACTCTAATATTTCCAGGCGTTTTACTCTTTCGGCATCTTCGGGACCCCAACCATAAAACGCTTCATTCTCTCCGCCTGCCCGCAGATAGGCAACCCTGTTCACAAGAAAAGCTCCTCCCACCGAAGGTCTCATCCCTATTGAAGTAGCATCCACCTTTTCCAACACTGATACGTCCTTACGGATTCTGTCACTCATAGCTTCATTCAGAAAAATAAAACGACCGTCATACGGGAAACACATCACACATCCCGAATAAATCCTACCGACCGCCTCTCTCAACTGAGCCGGCGGAATAATCACATCCGTATCCCAGATGCCTACAATGGGGTACTTAGCCGATCGCAACAATATATTTAAATAACGTGTCCGGTAGAACACCGGATCATCATCTTTCACAAACCGATAGCGTACCCTCTCACACGTCTCAGACAAATAAAAACGTTGCTCCGTATCCGCCTCAAGAATATCCACAGACACCTCTGTCTGCTGTAGCAGCAAAGAAAGGATAAACCGAAGATTCTCCGCCCTCTCCGGATTATCTACCCGCAAGGGGATGACAATGCTAACCTCTCTTGTCAGATCCATACCGCCTCCCTTCCAGATGTAATCATGCCCTTCTCACAGTACTCCATCAGTTTCTCGACTTTTGCATTGAATACATCCAACCGATGCAACAGGCAAAGAATAAAAAACACCTCTTCGAAAAGTGAACTTTCCCTGACTCCGGGCAGCGAGTCTGCTATCCAGTCAATCAGGTAAATTAAATGCTCTTTCATTCGCAGCACCTTGATGTCTTCCTCACCTTTCCTCCGGGACAACCGGTAATACAGATAATAAGCAAGACCACAAATACCTTTCCCGATGCCTAAAGTTCCGATCGCCCTACTATTAATCGTGTTAAATACCCTGCAATCGATCTGCCACAGAATCTCGTCGGCATCCCCTTCCACAAAGCCCTCCTGCAACAGATATTCAATTCCGACACCTATTCCGCACAAACCGTCACCATAAGTCACCGGAAGTTCCAAAGAACAATTCTCCATCACCTCATCCAGCAACACTTCTGCTTTCTCTTCCCACTCTTCTTCAGCCGTCTGCCGATAAAGACGATAGAATCCGATGATTTTCCCCATTTCTCCCATCATCCCCGGATTTTCTATCCCTCTTACGCTTTCCATATTTTCTTTATTGACGTAATCAATCATTTTATTACACCGACCAGGCAACCACTTCCGGAATTTGCCTTTCCTCCTCCGGGGGAAACGTTCTATAATCTCCATAACAACGGGTCAGATAAGCATCGTATCCTGACGGAACCGGAAACTCCGCTCCTTCAAATCGTGCAGTATCCAGATATTCCACCTCATCCAGCCGCAAATGAATACGGCTCTCACTCAAATTCCGCTCAAAACTGTTCGACAAAGCATTCTCATACTTACCATCCCAATCATAGATGAAAAGATCCAACTGTAATCCACCGAACTGCATCGGCTCGGCCGGAGTCTTTTTATCCGGAACATACCGGCTGTGCCGATCTCTCAACCGCGCCTCAACCAACCAGCTCCATGGAGCCATGGCCGGTTCTGTTTCCGGAGTCTGAAAGAAAATATCCTGAGGCAGTTCCGGCACACCTTTCTCCAGAAAGAGTGCATAATCACTCCTTAACATCCCCACATCCGTATCTGTATCCCAAGGAATAAACCCCTGATGCCGGATAGCTCCCAGCAGTGTACCATAATCGAGCCAATAATCAATATCGTGCTTCTTGCAGACAGTATCGAAAGACTGCAATAAATAAAGCATCCTCCGATGTGCCTCCTTTATATCTATATTCATAATTTATATTTTAATATTCCGGCCAAATACCGGTTTTCCTCTTTACTCCTGATAGCAATACGAATATACTGCTTTCCATACATTCCCCTCTTCAGGCTACAGTCTTTTACCAGAATATCATACTCTCTCAGCAAAACTTCCGCAAGCTCTCGGGCGTTGTACTTATGGGTCACTTCACATAAAAAGAAGTTTGCTTGTGAAGGAAATACCGCTAAATAGCCTACCTCCTGAAGTTCTTCAAAAAAGAGCGTTCTTTCCTCTCTAAAGCGGGCACATGCCTGCCGGTAGTCGATGGTGTATTTGTCCTGAATCTGTAAATAGTACTCCGCCAAAGAGTTTATATTCCAGACCGGAAGTTTCTGCTGTAATTCATCCATTAATTTATGGTCACCGGAAACAGCAATTCCCAATCGTAATCCGGGAATTCCATGTGACTTAGACAGGCTCTTTATCACCACCAGATGATTATACTCCTTCAGTATCTTGTCATCAATCAGAGAAGTTTCTTCTCCTCCCTCCGAGAAGTCAATAAAAGACTCATCCACAATCAGCCGTATCGAACGCTCCTGAGTCCATCCCGCTAATGAAATCAAATCCTCGTAAGGAATACTATTTCCGGAAGGGTTATCCGGATTCAGCAACAGTAATGAAGTCACTCCCTTATCCTCAAAAAATGTTTTCAGGTCACTTACGGTATAGCGATAACCTGGCCCCAACGGCAAGAAAGTCTCTATCCGGTCATCACGCACCAGATATTCTTCAAATGTAGGAAGAATCACCCCCATTCTACCGGAAAGCAACTCCATCAGCTTTCTTATCAACTCTGCCGCGCCATTCCCCACCGCGACAGCCTCCGCAGGAATGCTCCAGTGCTTCGCCACCAATCGCCTGTTTACATAACTCCCCGAAGGGTATTGCCTGAGCAGTTTATCAAAATTAGCCTTCAGTTCTTCCAGCATCCTTTCTGTCGGGAAATGTGGATTCACCAGATAAGCAAAATCAAACAAGAAAGGGAAGCGCCAATACCCTCCATAACGTTTCTGGTAACCGGGCAAAAGCCCTTCTTTCTTACCAAATAGCGTTTCGGCAATATCTAAATCCTGCATGTCGTCTATCTCATACCACTTTTCACCCTCAAGCGGCAAAGCCTTCAGCCCGGCTTTATCCAACAAAGACAAAACGGCCAGTATTTGTTCGTAATATGCACTATTATCAAAACATTTGCAATAGGCTTCCAGAAAAGGTACGTACTTACCTACAGAAAACTCCTTACTAAAACGATAGATATTCACCGTCTTAAAATAAGTAGGAGTTTTTTCGTACGAAAAAGTATGTTTAGATACAAAGTCCACAATAAACTGCTTTTCATCCACAGTCACCATAGTCCCGTCCATCCAACTCTTATAACGGTCTACTACTGCTACATCCGGATACGGTTCTTCGAGCACTCTTTCAAGTATTCTCTTCTCAAAAACAATATCCGATTCTAACAATAAAGTATCATCAGACGCTAAGTGGTGCCGTGCCAGAAACAGAGAATAAATATTATTGGTATATGCATAGTAAGGGTTTTCCAGATAATAAATAGGAATTCCGCAATATTCATTTCCCAGATACGCCCGTAGTTTGTCACCTTGAAAACCAATCACAAGCACAATCCTCGATAGTCCAGCGACTTCGAGGTTTGCCAGTAACCGATCTATGATCCGGATACCGTTCACCTCAATCATACACTTAGTGTCGTACCGGGTCAATTCTCCCAGACGCCTGCCCATTCCTGCTGCCAATATAATAGCCTGCATATCTGCCCCCTTTCAGCTCCCTAATTCAATATTTATTAATTCAATAGCTGGGAAAACATAGATTATAAAATCAAACTTACGACATACATAGATCTATTACTCTATGATTACTCAAATTTTACCTTACAAAGATTATATCTGCCAATAACCAACTCATAGTTCGAAATTGAGGGGCATAGGCTCTTATTGATACATTGGTTACACGGCTTTTCATTACTACGCACCTTTAACCACGCATTTCCTTCTGTCAATTCTTTATAAACAAGTTCTTTTAGCGATGAATTCTGTATATTTCCAAGTGCCGAATAGTTTACATTCGCATACACCTCGCCCGACGGGAATATAGTCAATTTACCGAAAAAAATATCATTCAATGCCTTATGCCTGAATATTGTTTTCCTATCAATCGGAACGGCAAGTATATCCTGCAAATCAGTGAAAACAAAATCCTGAAAAAAAGATAAGTTATTTCCCGAATAAAAAGGACAGACCTGAATAAGTGCTTCTTCCGGGAAATTCCAGCTATCCAAACATTCCATATCCGAATATTCAGAAACAATTAAATTCCATTTGACAGTATCACATGAATAGCGTCGCATACTTTCAATTATCCGTTCATCTACCTCTGTCAAATGGACCTGTACTTCCAGAATTAAATTCGTTTGCTGCATAAGCTCAATGTATTCATCAGACAGAAAACTAAAATCCAAGTAGAGATGCTTTTTAAAACCAGATTCTGCGAAATCCGATAGAAGTTGACGCACATAGCTGTTCTCAAGTGGATCTCCTCCCCCCGACAAATTCACACGCTGAATACCACAGGTATGAAACTGATGCAGCAAACGAGTATAATCAGTCTGATTCAATATCCCCTCACGACAAATTGTACAATGGTTGAACTGCTTACAATAAGAAGTACATGCTGTACAGTTACGGCTACAGGAAGCTGGCAAATAGACCGTTACCTCATGAAGGTTCTGCAAAATTCGCTCTCCTAATGAAGTTTTCTCTTTTTCCTGTTTTATACGGATATCCGTATTTAAAAACAAGTCGGGTTTGAACAAATAAGGCTTAGGCCGTTCCGAATCATATTCCACACAGTCACCTGCAAAAGATTCTCTGACAGTATTTACAAAGTCTTTTACCACCCCGTTTTCTAAGTCCTTTCCAGCAAGCACAGCTCCATAACCATTGCCCGCATTTTCCCATTGCTCTAAGATTTGTTCCACTACAGCATCGTTGGGACAGACCAAATATGCTGAATTAAGTGTGTTGTAAATCACTGTTTTGTGTTCATTGCGGAACATGAAGGTGTAAGGCTCCAAATAAAACCAATAGTTCATAATGTTTGAATAATGTTAGGCAACAATAATAGATGATAGTAGTCTCTCGTAATCACCCGGATTATTTTCTGCATAAGTTAAAAATGCAGAAAAGTTCTCTCGCAATTTAGCATCTGTTTCAATGCCCGGACATATCAACTGTCCATTCTTCTCTTTCAATAAAAAGAGGCACTGTCCGCAGCTTTTCTTCAGATTACAGTGAACGCAACTTTTTATTATCTTCTTATACAAAGAACTATAATACTTAGCAACTGCAGAACAATCTAAGTATAGTTTCCCATCCGACAATCGGGCTATAGCACATTCTTGCCCAATTCTTTCACAAGGCAAAATTTTTCCATTAACCGTCAGAAACAGTTTCCGCTCAAAAGGTCGGCAAGTTCCCGTTGGAACATACTTCCCGTTCCGATCCGAATCAAATAAATCCACATAATCGGAATATCGGTTTCCACCATAATTCATAATCATGAAATGATAAGCAAGCGAAGCATCATCTTCCATCTCAAAATCGTCTTTGATATCAGGGTCATGAGTCAGTGCAGTCTTAAAACTCTCTGTTTTATCATTAAACATTCGAACAAACTCTTCCACTCTTTCTGGTATAATGCCGCTCGTATTCAATTCCGAAACGCGAGGTTTTTTTCCAAATAGCCCGTAGATTGACTTATAACATTCCTCTACTGAATTTCGATCATGCAATACGGCATTGAAACGAACATTTTTCTCAAAAAACTCAGGATAGGTATCTTTCAGCTTCTGTATATTCCCGGCCACACGAGCAAAAGAAGATTTTCCATGTTTATCCACCCGATAGCCAGACTGATATTCATCTCCATCCAAACTGATTAAAAGAGTAAAATCCTTTTCGACCAAATAATCCATACATCGATCTAGCAGCATCGCATTCGTAGTCATATTGTAATCAAACTTCAAATTAGCTATATGCAAACCCTCCACATAAGTAATTGTCTCCTGTATCAATTTCATATTCAGTAGAGGTTCTCCACCATAAAACCCAATAGTAACTGTGTTGTTATGGGATATATTATAATCAGATCGCCATAAATTAGCCAGATAATCTATCAACACTTTGACATTATCAAAAGTCTGATTACGAGTTTCCCGTCGATCATAATTAGAATAAAACTCACCATAACCACAATATTTGCATTTAAGATTACATTTATCCGTAACCTCTATCAACAATTGCCGTAAACAAGCCATGTTTTGTTTGACTAAATCCTCTGTATACTCGGTTTGAAAACAAACTTCATCCTTATCAAAAAAATGATGATCCTGAAGAAATTTGAGTTTACGCATATAATAGTCATCCACGTCCGCTACATCATAATCATTCTGGTTCATTACTATTCTCAACTTTTCAGGCACATACAAAAAATAACGCATGGCATCTGAATACATATACCAATGCTTATGTTCGGTTGTAATTGAAGTTTCCATTTTTTCTATTTTAAGGTTGCAATCAATAAAATTGGATTACTATCTTCTGTTACATTTTCCAAAACTTGGATTAGCTCCTTTTTCTTGGATTCATCTATTACAGTAGATGATTTTATTTGGTCTATATCAATCCAATTTTCATTATCACTAGAATCTAATATATCTATCCAGTATTTACCGGAAGAACGGCTGTCAACAGTAAAATCACCTCCACCTAAATCATTATCTAACACAAAATCACGTTTCATTTGGCGCAAAGGAAAGCTAAACCAGGGCACATCACGCTCGGTTATTGCGCTTTGTCGCTTCTGCAATCTAACACTTCCATCTTTTTTATTATAGCAATAGGTATATACCTCCTCGCCTTTACTACCAATCAGATAAACAAAATCCTTAGTCGGATAATAAGAAAAAATGGAAAAATAATCGAAAGATTTTCTGTCTTTAAACCATAAATGAGTAGCTTCATAATCCCCTTTTTCTTCATCTGTAAAGATTGCATATTGAGGCAAAAGTTGGTTTGTCGCATCATCATAACAATAAATAGTATCAGTATCCGGATATTTAAGGGTCAATTGGGCATTATAAGTATCCATACTGGTTAGATATTCCCTCCAATAATTAACCATGCGGTCCATATTGGCACGGTTGGCTATAATCTGTTCTTCTCTACCTGCATGTGCCGGATTTTTAAAATATTTCTTTTTTTGAAAGTCGTCTCCCAAAGAAACGAATGACCACAATGAATCTTTATCTATCGGCCTATACAATGCAAAATTTTGAGTAGCAAAGAATTTTTGATTATTCAAGATATATTGATCATACACAGAAGAAAACAATTGCAAAATTATTTGAATATCAACAATCTTTCTTTTAAAGTTTCCTTCAAAATCGTATGCTAAAACACCGTTAGTATTGGCTATAATATACACTTCTTTTTTATCTTCATCGACAAGAAAAGTTGAATAAGTGGTATATTCACCCGGACCCTGACCGATGCTACCTATTTTATTAAGAAATTTTCCTGAACGGGAAAAACGATAAATATAGAATTCGCGTCCATGATCTATCCATATATTATGATCAGTTACTTGTATTCGTCTTATTTCACCTAACATAGATTGATCTGTCATTTCCAAAGGAACAATTTCTAATTTTTCAGCAGATTCACTCAGCAAAAGTGAAGGTACAGTCGATACATCCTCAGAAAGATTAATCACAGGTACTCCTGACTTGGATATAGGCTCTTGCTTCTTATTGGAACTGCACCCCAATAGCGTAATAGTTAGTAATAACAATATACATTTCATCATAACTTATCTATTCAGAGGATATATTTTTTCGTTATAGGAACCTGCTCCATAAATTACAAATATCAAATCGCTTTGATAATAAAGCCAACTAAATCTATAATTATAAAGCAAGTTCCTAAACGTTTTTGAATTTATTATTCAAACAGATATGGAATAAACGCTTATTTAAAAGTGACCATTCGCTGTACCGCCACCACCATCAGCAGGATATAAACCACTCACACCACCCAGAATGTTAGCATCGTAGTTATCCTTAAGAGTAGCACTCCCCCTGTCATGACAGATACAACAGTTGCTCCCCCCTAAAAGACGATTTAATTCTCTTTCACTAAGTTCAACTTTATTAAGCTGCCCCAGTTTGATTTCACTTAACTTTCTCATGATTAGATAAAATTAATTGTAAATACTAATATTGATAAACTCTCAAGCCATAAAAATGGCCTTATAATGTTCTGCCATCTCCGAAAAATTGTACTTCTCCTTCAGAATACGACGTGCATTATTTTTTATTTTTCTTTGTTCTGCCGAATTACTCAATAACTTTAAGGTGCAATCCACCAAATTCTGTACAAACTCTTTTGGATTTCTCCTGTCCCCAATAGGAGCAACGTAAGCATTCAACCCATCTGGAAACATACGCTTCACCCCAAAACCATCGGATGCAATTATCGGAAGTCCATAGCTCATCATCTCCAGACCTACATAGCAGCATTGCTCTGCATATGAAGGTATTACCCCAATGTCAGCCATCCGATACCAATAGGATAGAAGTTCCTTGTCCAGCCTCCCGGTCAATGTCACTTTCGATACAGCCTCGCCTGCTGCTGCTAATAAATCCGGCGCATTACACAGATCTCCAATAACAACTAAACGGCAATTAGAATCATATTTCAAGACATTCTTAAAAGCCTCCAAATAAGCAAACATGCCCTTAGATTTGCAGATACGCCCTACCATTACGATTAACTTTTCATCAGGATTCAAATAATATTTTTGTTTCCATTTTCGCTTCGTCATTTCTGAAAAAGACTTTCTTATCGTTCTCATACCATGAGAGATTAATGCAATCTTTTCTTTAGGAACCTGATAACATTCGTACAAGATATCATAGGTATCTTCTGACAGGCAAACCACCCGGTCAGCCATTTGACATTGTTCTGCTTCACGTCGATATAATTCTATTATCCCCTCATAACAGAAAGAAATCTTTTCTTTCGTCTTAGATATCAATTTCCTGAATAATGTAACATCACCCAGCAATGGAGTAGTCCAACTAAATTCATGTATAACACAAATTTGTTTCGACAGTGAAAAATAGTTGCGTGTCATGCGCATCAACTTATCACAAGGAACATAGTTAAATAGGAAAAAAGTATTATCTGAATCTGGAATATATTGTTTCAGCAATGAACAAATCTCTTCACATTCTTCGAAGGGATTGACACAAAATGTTTTAGGGAATAGAAAATATTCTAACTCCCCACGCATACAGATACTAAATTCCTCTACATTAGTGCGAAACATAATCATGCAGATATGCGTATCTTTCCATTGCGTAGCACATTGTGCAAAATCCTTTAAGAAGGTCCCCACTCCACTTCCGGATGATATAGAATAATCATCGTATATGCACACCGTCTTCATAACTCTTGCTCTAAAAGTTTAAAACAATGAACCTCTAATGATTTCCTACACTCTGAATATTGAGCTATTTGTTGTAGTTGTGAATCCATATCTTTATTAGATTTGTTTGCAAGGTATGTCCACCTTACTTCATATCCAAATATTATCAGAAAAAATGTACCGAACGTAGCCTTTTTTTATACCGAACGTCATATACCTATAGAAATAATCCTTATAAACAGAAATATATCTAAAAAACTGATACCTTTGCCTCTGACAAATAATCCTTTTTAACCACACAAGCATGAAAACCACAATACCAATCTTCTTTGCAATCAATGAAGAATACATTGACCATTGCTGTACCTCTATAGTATCTATTCTTGAGAATAATAGATCTTTGAATATAAGCATACACATTCTGACAGATTATATTTCGTTAGAAAGCAAAGAGCTCCTTCAGGAAATAGAAAATGTATTTACCTGTGTAACGATCCAATGGGAGATAATAGATTCAGAATCATTCAAGCAACTCAAGAAAAAAGAAGGATACATCACCGAACACGCTCTTTATCGTTATGCCATCGCAGATCTTTTTCCCAATCTGGATAAAGCCCTGTACTTGGATGCAGATTTAGTAATCAATGGCAGCATAGAGCCATTGTGGGAACTGGATTTGGAAGGTTATTATTGCGCAGGAGTGGATGATATATTTATAAGACGAATCAATTATAGAAAGATACTGGAACTAACGGAAAAGGATGTATACATCAATGCAGGCGTACTGCTGTTGAATCTGAAAGACCTTAGAAAAGATAAAATACAGGAAAAGCTATTGCAACACACATCAATCTATATAAACCGGGATCAATATCAGGATCAAGATGCGATTAACTGTATATGTAAAGGCAAAATAAAGCTGATTCCCAATATCTATAATTTCACTACCAGTGAAACTTTGCATACCCCTGAAATGTTATCCGGCATCATCATCATTCATTATACCGGAAGTATAAAGCCATGGCATCAAGAGTACCCTTGGCAAGTATTAAAAGAGCTATATTGCAAATACAATAGTTCTATGAACAAAATCAAAGATCGACTTTTATCAAGGTGGATGGAACGAACGATTGAGCTTTTTCAATTAAGCCAAAAAACGAACGATACAGAATTAGAAGAGGGGGCAGATAAATTACTGAACAAGATAATAGACCACTGCTCTCTGGCTGTTCCTATCACTTACGAGAATGGGTTATGTGGCATTGGAGCGGGAATCGAATATTTACTGCAAAAGAAACTGGTCGAAGGCAATAGTGATGAAATACTACATCAAATAGACTCCGCTGTATATTCAGTCATTGAACAAAAGTCTTTGACTGACCTCGGATTAAGAAAGGGAGTTTCGGGCTTAGCTTACTATTTCTATTTACGTCTATGTGCAAGAGAAAACTTCAACACTCCCACAGCCTTAAAAATAAAAGAATATCTCTTTCACCTGATAAATTGGATAGCAGAGTTGCTTCCGGATACAAATAATCGGCTTGTATTATGCGAAGTTTACCTGGTTCTTAGCCTGTTACACGAACTAAATATCCCTCAAACACCAATAGAGACATTAATGCGCAATAGCCTGTCCCAAATAACAGGCTATTAGTTCCACAGCTACTAATACTTATATAAAAATCAGAAATCTATCAGTGTCAGGCCATATTCATTATTTCAGCTTCACTACAATCAACGCAGGATTCAATTCTTCTTTTAAAGGTTGAGTTCTGACAGAAATCAAATAATTGCCATCTTGGGAAATATACTCCGGGAAAAAAGTATCACCCTCCAGATAAGGAGGAAGCTTACCTGTAGGTTCACCAAAATAATCCATCTCTTTTTTTGATAATTTTAGTTCGAAAAGATCCGCCTGATGATTTGCCTTATCATAGAATGCAGTTAAGTAATATTGCTTCTTCTGATCTATGTCTACTGTAATAGCCCCTAAGACTAATCCATTAGCAGTCATACTGAACAAAGGAACGTATGGCATGTGCAAAAACAATTCTTCGTCCGGATTTTCCAAAGAGTAGCGCAATCTATCGTTAGATCTCAGCTTTCCCCAGTCGATTATATATTCGGGAGAAAGAGAATGCTTTACCGTATCCACAGAGAAAATAGTGTCATTAAGCAACTGCTTAAAGTACAACTTATCATATAAAGATGAAAATTGGGCTTCACGAGGGAAGAAACAAACTTTTTTTGCCTGATAGTTTTGTTGATATGGAATAGCCCCCCTCTTTTCATCCCGTCGATAAAACACAAGACGTTCTTTTTCATCTCCTCCACTCTGAGCTTTAAAGCCTATAAAGTTCTTGTCCGACATTGGATAAATGGCAGAAAACATGTCTGGAAGTGCCTGATAAGATTCAATAAACTTCCCATTCAAGGAGTAAACATTAACTTTATTATTTAAGTCTGTAATCAAAACACGATTGTTTATATAAAGCAAATTCATCAACATTGTATATTCCTCCGGACCACTTCCTTTCTGAGCTATATCACAAACAAATTTTCCGGAATGAGAAAAAAGAGAGCACTTCTTACCATATCCTATGATAAAATACTGATCGGTCATTATTAACTGGCTCACGTATGGAATCAGTAACGAATCATTCGTCTCTAATTGTACAACCTCTACACTTTCCGCAATATCATATACAGATTTCTCCACCGGATTTTCGATAGCATCGGCTAAGTCTATTACAGGATAAAGACTATTTTCTTTCTTACTACACGAGTAAAAGAGAAATGTACTTAAACAAAAAAATAAAAGTGATTTCATAATACCGAGAACTTTAAATGATTAATAATGATAATATATCAAAATGGGATTATCTCCAGGTTTATTACTCCTTAATGTTTCATCACTATTTGCATCGATATACCCCGACTTTCGCAATTGCTCTATTTCGCCAGAATTAATACTCGAAACATATACCCTTTGAAGAGGAAACGAATACTGGAAACGGATTGGGATATCACCATTCAAATGATTTACATAGCCTCCTGAAATACCATTAGGAGGATAATTGACTCCTTGAAGAACCTTATTTTTTTTATCATATCGCATAAAACATAAAGTCGGGCACGGATGTGGAGCCTTTGGATGATAACAACATAAATAGAGACTGGAGTCTGTTTCTATGGCCAAAGAGTTGCCGCTGACCCCAATTCCTTGAACATGATCTATTTTATCGCGTGTATTACCATTAAACAAACGATACACCGGAAAAATAGAATCGACAGTTACCTTATACAAAGTGGTATAAGGCTGAACAATTGGGCTGCCACTTCCCCCATTATTCCAAACCAACATACTCCCATCTGATTGATAAGTGAAACTATAATAGCTAACCTTACACAAACCCAAAGTGTCAGACGGAACAAAATAATTCAACTGATGTACCATTTCCCCCTTTTCTGAAAATACGGCTCCGCCAAAATAATTCTTATCAGTCAATGGCATACACCATGGTGAAAAAGCAGCCAGGAATTTTTCATTCAGTCGATGTACATATTGAGAATGATATGGCATATTATACAATTCAGCAATATTTCCTTGATAGTTACCATCATAATCATAGACTTCTGTAGTGCCCTCTGAACCGCCTTCCTGATTCAGATAAAGCAATTCCTTGAATTCATCAACTCCAATCCATAATTTTAAAGACGAATAATCGTTGGATATAATCTTCTTTATAAGCTTTCCTTTCCTATCGTATTTAAAAACTCCCGCATCACTACCGGCCAATACGAAAATATAATCTTTAGTTACCGCCATACTGAGTATACTGGCACGAACCGGCAATTTCACAAAATTATCCAACTGGACATACGAAATGCTATCTACCAATTCCTTCACTGAGATGGAGTCCTCTCTATCTAAAACACTGGTCATCTCAACAATCGGACAATCAGATGGCACCTGAGCTAACAAGTCTATTTTCTCTGAATGAGAAGAAGAGCAACCGATCAGATGCACCAATATACCCAAATACAAGGCCAATCGAACTTTATTCATACCAATTTATATTTAAAACAACAATCCAACATTCTATATTTCGATAGACAGACAAAGCTATTTTTTCAAATGAGCTATTATAAGAACCGGATTATCATCTTCTCGCACGCGCTGCATCAGGTTCAGTATTTGCGGAGCCACAGCCCGTCCGGCAGACTGTTCCTCTTCTATAAATTCTTTCAACTTATAAGGCCATACAGTGGCTAAAAGCTTTTCATTACACGCTCCCCAAGAAGGAGAGAAGGTCTTCATACCACCCAGATCATCTACAAATTGCTTCACGGCAAACGTCTCACCCGTACGTTTATTGTAAATGGCTGTTAATGGAGGAGTCTCAGGCAGTTTACGCAGCTCCCTGAATGGCATGCATTCATAGACAGATAAAAACACAAAACGCTCTGTTTCAAAAACACCGGATACTATATATTTGTGATCCAGCATTTTAATCATTTTTGCGTTTTCCAAATTGCCCGATTCCCAACATTTAAAAGCATCAGACAACAATCCATCCTCATATAGATACTGGGTAGGAAACCGTAATTCTTCATCCAACTCCACCACCCAGCGAGGCATCAGGGAAGTGGGGGTAACAGTAAAAACTGTATCCGTATAAAAATTATAAAATAAGGTCGTATCTTTATAGTAACTCGTGTACTTAAAACGAGGATCTCCGCCACTTATGGACGGAGCGCCCCCTTTCCTGCCCCACGGCATCATACTGCGTTTGGCTACAAACTCGTAATCCGTATTTATGAAATAAACCGTATCCGGAAAATTATAAAACATCAGGTTTTCTCCTGCCGGAGCAAAGCAGACTTTATTAACCATACGCCCAACCGGCGCAGTGTCCATTGTTTTCTGGGCATACCAGCTTAGCTCTTTCCCCGTACACTTCCCCCGGTCATCATATTCTATTATTTTAGAGGCATTCCCATAGAAATGATTATTCAAATATACTATTTCGGCCACATGCGCATAGATATCTTCACAAGCCCCTTGACCCTGGCTCCCAATACGGAACAAGAACTGCCCATTCCAATCAAAACAATAGTTTGAATAAAATATGTATTGGAGGGAAAAGGTCAAAAGCTGATAATTACCTAACATACAATTCGGATTCGTTTCCAAAGGAATATAACTGACACTATCCACCAGCTCCGAAAGCATCATTTCCTCTCGAACATTCTTTATCGCAGTTGACAAATGAATAATATTATCCCGAACAACAGGATTAGGATCCACTGTTTTTCTGTTACTACAAGCCGTGAAGCCCAATATCATAGCACCCAGTATCAATATCATTCGCATAGCTTTGTCCATCATTAAATTAGAAGTAAAAATACATAATATTTTTCACACAAGACCCAATAACAAACTCTATATTCAGCTATTTCTTTAAATGAGCAATTACAAGAATCGGATTTTGCTCATCATCCAGTGAATCAGCAAGTGCAATAAGACGATCACTCACGGCTTCTCCTTTTGCTTTCTTCTCTTGAATATATTCTTTCAGTTCAAACGGCCAGACAGAAGAAACCATTGCATTATTACAAATGCCATATCGTGGAAAAAATGTCATTTCATTATCAATATCATCTATCAGGCCATCTCCGGCTATGGCTACAGTCTCCCCTGTCCTCTTGTCATAAAGAGCTATATGTGATTCATTATATCCTCTCCAGGCCGAAGAAAAAGCCTTTAGATTCAACCACCATAAAAACAAATACCGTTCTCCCTCACTGACATGATATACCCACTTTTTATTATCAATTAATTGAGCTAATTCACTATTCTGTGCTTTCTCTTTCATTGTTTCCACATTTCCTTTTGACGAAGAGACTATTTTAACATACTCATCTAAATACAATTTCTTATAATCATTCAAAAAGTACCGATTATCCGCCTTTGAACCTTTAAACTCAAGAGTCCACCGCTTTTGGAGCCCTGTATCCGTTACTGTATAAATAGCATCTGTAAAACAGTTATAGAAAATTGTCGTATCTCCATAATCAGAAAAAGTATAAGGCATTCCTCCACCAACTCCCGGAGGGGTGAGAAATAGGCTATCCGGAATTATTCTATCGCCATGTCGAACGTTTAATTCGGCATCCATCCAAAAGATAGAATCAGGATAATTTACAATCAGATAGTCCTTTCCAGACTTTACCATAGTATATACATTTTTTAATCCAGAAGCTATTTTTCCCTCAATACCTTTATCACGATATGCAATCCTAATCTCCTTTCCTGTAAATTTTCCTTTTGAATCAAACTGGATAATCTTATCTCCTTGGGTATAGAAAAGGTCGCGATCACGATCATAAAAAACACTATATCCAAAACCACTTTCTTCACCTGGTCCTTGTCCTAATGCACCAATATTTGCGACAAATCGTCCCCCTTCATCAAATAGGCTACCCGGATAAACAACCCAATAGGGCTTTACATAAGAAATAAGCATCTTATTTTTTACATAACTTTTTGTTGTCTCTAAAGGAACATAAGTTATACTATCAACAAAAGCTGAAAGTTTCATTGGAACAGGATGCTCCATTGCATCGCCAATGCGAATGATACGATCCACAACCTTAACTAGCTCTTACTTGGCACCTCCTGAAATACAGGAGGTAAGCAGGAAAATGAATAAAAATAAAAAGATCTGCTTCATTTACACGACCCATTTAATGAATAAGAAGGTGAATACGAGTATTCCAACTTCTCAATAATAATTCTTCTATTTTAAAGTTGCAATCATCAAAATCGGATTGCTATCCTCAGTCACACTTTCCAGAGCTTGGATTAGCTCCTTTTTCTTGGACTCATCTATTACAGTAGATGATTTTATTTGGTCTATATCAATCCAGTTTTCATCACCACCGGGTTCTAATATATCTATCCAGTATTTACCGGAAGAACGGCTGTCAACAGTAAAATCACCTCCACCTAAATCATTATCTAACACAAAATCACGTTTCATTTGGCGCAAAGGAAAGCTGAACCAGGGCACATCACGCTCGGTTATTGCGCTTTGTCGCTTCTGCAATCTAACACTTCCATCTTTTTTATTATAGCAATAGGTATATACCTCCTCGCCTTTACTACCCACCAAATAAATGAAATCTTTAGTCGGATAGTAGGACTTGATCGAAAAATAATCGAAAGCCTTTCTGTCTTTAAACCATAAATGAGTCGCTTCATAATCCCCTTTTTCTTCATCTGTAAAGATTGCATATTGAGGCAAAAGTTGGTTTGTCGCATCATCATAACAATAAATAGTATCGGTATCCGGATATTTGAGGGTCAATTGACCATTGTAAGTATCCACACTGGTTAGATACTCCATCCAATAATTAACCATCCGATCCATATTGGCACGGTTGGCTATAATCTGTTCTTCTTTACCTACATGTGCCGGATTTTTAAAATATTTCTTTTTTTGAAAGTCGTCGCCCAAAGAAACGAATGACCACAATGAATCTTTATCTATCGGCCTATACAATCCGAAATTTTGAGTAGCAAAGAATTTTTGATTATTCAAGATATATTGATCATACGGAGATGCAAACAACTGCAAAATCATTTGAATGTCAACAATCTTTCTTTTAAAGTTTCCTTCAAAATCGTATGCTAAAACGCCGTTAGTATTGGCTATAATATACACTTCTTTTTTATCTTCATCGACAAGAAAAGTTGAATAATTGGTATATTCACCCGGACCCTGTCCGATACTACCTATTTTATTAAGAAATTTTCCTGAACGGGAAAAACGATAAATGTAGAATTCGCGTCCATGATCTATCCATATATTATGATCAGTTACTTGCATTTCCGTAATGTCACTCAATACAGATTCATCTGTCATTTCCAAAGGAACGATTTCCAATTTCTCCGCCACCTCACTCAAAAGAAGTGAAGGTACAGTCGATACATCCTCAGAAAGATTAATAACAGGTATTCCTGACTTGGATATAGGTTCTTGCTTCTTATTGGAACTGCATCCCAATAATACAAATACACCGATCAATAATAAGAACATGTGTTTCATAGCCACAATCGAATTAAGATTTATTGTTTGTGCATAAGGATCCCACTTGCCCCATATCAGAAACGAGTATCTCCCTGCATGATACTTTCACGGCTACAATATACTACATTTTCGTAGTATATAAAACTTTTTGGCATTTTTCTTCTATATATTCTTCTAAAGACTAAACTTGGATCGTGTCATTTTTTGCCATAAGGGTCCTTTTGAGTATAGCCACTTTACGAGTGCTAATCCTATATATTTTATTATTATCCATCTTTACATGATATACTCCATCCAGACATACAAGATCTGTAACATGTTCTATATTTACTATTATTCCCCTATTTATCAGAAGAAAATTTGCAGGCAATTTTTCCAGAACATCATGCAAGCTTATCAAAAACAGAATACTACCTCTTCCTTCTATTTGTATCATACAATAAGGCTTGCCATATTCCACGGCGATCAAATCCTGATACAAACAATCCCCATACGATTTCTTATATGAAAACGTTATCTGACCTTCTCCAAACTCGATTTTATCCATGACTAACCGTTTTAAATTATATAACTCAAAAGAGGCCTCCCTCCTTGGTTCAAAGTTAAATCATGGTAAACAAATTCGCAAGTTATAGACCCGGACAAATAAATCAAAAAAACTGGCCACAAACACCTGTATATAAACACAATACACATAATCCATTATAAAATACCCGGACAATGGCAAATCGTTCATGTCGGTTAAAATGCATTTCTCAGTGCTATATCAGTCTCTATCTACTAAAATCCTCACAAAGAATTATCAATTTTCCATTCAAATTACTGCCCCCAATAAACAATATCTGATGATGCATGTCTATTCCTCAAATTCTATAATTAATCAGCTTATTACTCCAGAATAACCACTACGGGATTGTCTTCTTCTTTACAATCCGTTTTCTTTTTTACCTCATCACACAATTCATCAGGTTGCAGAAGAGCTACAAAGCAACCATCAGAACTCACTCCTCTAATCCTGAAAGATTGACTACTAACTGTATCCAAAAGTTTATCTCCATGCATCAACACAACTTTATGATCAGCTTTATAATATAATCCACAAAAAGCCTGCCTGCTTTTTGTATAGAATCCTGTATGAAAATGAAAATAAATGTATTTCTCATTTTCCAAAATATAATCAAACATCATTTTCTTTTCACATCCATCTTCCTCTAACCGGTCTTGATATCGCCAATGCCAATCTCCCAGTTCAAAAATTAAATAGGGTTCAATTCCATTATCGGATAATGTATAAATTGTATCATTAAATGCTTGCTTTAACCTAATATCGTCTCCAAACCGCCATAAAGAAGGACTATTAATGGCTGTGTAATACTTCCCACCATTTGTAAATGAAGCCATTGTCAAATCACCACCATAAGATGCATAATCCCCTAAAAGCTCTGATACAGACTGCAAATCATCCATAGGAAGTAAATCTACCGGCAAGCCTGTTATATCTTTAATATGGTTAGAGTCTTTGTCTATACAAAATAAGGGAGATGTCTGATTGGAAGTATAGAGTTTATTGTGCCCCCATAGTTTGCCATGCTCAATGCATAAATAACTTTGCTGCAAATTATAACGGATATTATTCTCTATTCCAATTCTATCTTTATAATTTCCTGATAAGTCATAAGATATTAAATCATTAGCCCAACCTAAAATATATATTATGTTTTGGTCATAATCAACCCAATAGTTTACTTTTCCCCAAGAGTCTTTAGCATATCCATGTGGGTCTGCTCCGACATGACCTATATCTCGAATAAATTTACCAGTAAATCGATCAAAGAGCTTCAGACATTGATTTACAGAAGATACAAGTATAAAATGATCAAGAACACATACATCGGGCATTTGCCCCACAAGAGTACTATCATTTGTTTCCAATACTACATATTTCACATCAGAAGATATTGTTTGTGCCGATATTTTCCCCAAAGAATTCATTGCTGCACACACATTTATCTTATTATCCAATTCATCCCCCTTCGCACAGGAACATAAAACACAAATAAAAACAACATATAATATTTTCATACATAATTCATTTTTAATACGTCAGTTATATCATAATCTTTCCTAAGGTAATAACAGCATTCCTTGAAATGACGACAAAAGTTGCTCGATATTCCTCAATAAGGCAAAAATAGTTCTGCATAAAAGGAGCAAAAGATTCAAAAGAAGTATCAGATTTCATGTATGCAAAATTTTAAACTACTATCAGTCTTAAATTGCACATCTTCTGTTTATCTACTATATTTAAGGTTTGAAATTCATTTTTCAAAGATAAAAATTACATTTCATCAAGACAAATTTTAGTACAAGAACCTGCACATATCAAATTAAATATCAGCCACATCAAGCACACACCGCAATAAATAAGCTGTAATCAATTAAGTATCAAACGAATCATTTACAAGGAAGCAAACCTATTTTATTCGTTTCATAAACCATTATTAATAAGAACATTTACATTACAAACGGTATCTTTACCTAAGCCCGCATACCCGGGCTCCTCAGCCTACATACCCGGGCTCATCAGCCCGCATACCCGGGCCCATTAGCCCCCACACCCGGACTCAGATAAAGAAACAACCATTTCCACTAAAGATAGCAAGGAATACGAAATGCTTTTAAAGACTTAAACAGTTAAAAAACAAACATTATCTATATATCAAGTCATTAAAACGAATAGTCCTCCTAAAAAAGAGGGGGGAAGATGGAAGATAGAGGTGGAAGATAAATGGCCTTAAAACGCTATCTTCCACCCTATTAAACTACAGATAATCAATCGGTAATCTCAAAAAAGGTGGAAGATGGAAGATCGAAATGCACTTTTCATATGAGAGGAGAAAATGGAAAGCCTTAATACTCCAATCCATAGAAGCACATATTGTTTTCACCTATCTTATCTCCTCCCGTATAAGGCAATAAAACCAATGAATCCGTAAAAGCCAGATCCGGATAAATTTTTGAACCGGCAGGAATCACGTACTCTGCACTATTCATCAGGTCAGTAGATATACACATGACAGAAAAAGGCTTGCCTGCTACTCCATGCCCATCCAATGGTCCCTGCTGAACTCGCCAGAATACGTCATGGTACGCATCATAGCACAATGGGAAATAATAACCGGTTTTCAGACATCCGAAACCGGGTTCCTCTTCGTTCATATCCGGTAAACGGAAAAAAGAATCTGTAAAGGTAGAAGGGAAATCATATTCTTTACTCTTCTTTGCCGACAAATCGTAAACATAAACTTTGGAAGATGCCGGAAAATTATAAATCAGCCAGTCTCCGTGAGGAAGTACATTGATGCAACTCAATAATTGCATGTCTCCCTCCTTCTTTATGATATCAGGACAATCTATTTCCACTTCATTCCGTATAGTCCAATCATCACACGAAATGACCAATACTTTCTTAGGATATTCTCCTGTAGCATCTTTCTCATAAGAATAAAGAGGTAATGCCACTACCCCCTTACTGGCATCAAATCCAAAGAAACTATACACACTAAAATAAATAGAAAGACCGGGTACGGCTATGCCATATCCATCTTCCTTAACCTGAGGCAAATCATTCAGCAGTTTCTTAGACAATACTTTCCCGTCCTGACCAACGCGATACAAACCATTGGTAGTAAATATAATAAATGAATCCTTATAATAGCCAATCCCTTTGGGAGTAAGGATCTGGTCCGGCCCCTCCTTAGCCAAAATTACTTGCCGCAAAGGTTGACGATCCGTCAGATTTAAAATATCAACAGAGTGAAGTTTACCATTATAGACTACTAAACACTGTTTACCATCAATACGGGCTGATGTGGAATAACAAAAACTACCGGCGTAGCTCTGTAGATAATCGTCATTTACATCAAAAGCAAAAGCTTCCACCCTCTCAAGCGCGGACTTTACGGTTATTTTTTTCTCTCCACAAGCAATAAAACAAAGGATCAGCCCTAAAGTTAACACACTGATAAAAAAGTCTTTCTGCATCATATCGTTCGTTTTAGTCGTTATTATTTTAAAGTCGTTATGGATATCACCGGATTATCTCCCATACGTAATTGATTGACCAATGAATCCAATTCTTGCCTGCGGGATGGTAATAAAGCTTCCGGATAGCGTTCTGCCTTTTTTGCATAGGAAACAGCATGAGCGTTTATCAACTGATTACCAAAACCTATACCGGAGAAGATAAAATCAAAACCTCCGGATAAGTCATCCTTTACAATTACATTCGAAAACGTCCTTTGATCTTTATCATACAAACCTGTGAAATTATTATTCCTTAAAATATAGGAAACGAATAAGTAGTGATCCGATTCAAACACTTGCTGAACAGAAATAGCCTGATAACGATTCTTTGGATCAGCTTCATTGACAGAAACATTGATCTCATAACCTGAACAATCAAACTGCCAGGCAACCGTCTTTTCTCCCTGTCCATCTATCCTATAAATAAGATTCTCAAATGCAGGTTTAAAATAAACAGCTCCCTGATAATTGTACATCAAATCGCGAGTAGACATCAGAGCTTTATAAGACTTATATTTCTCAACATATCCTTGCCACACTTTTAACTCCTTACCGGTTTCGTCTGTCAGAAAGAGTTGTAACGGATTATCCCGATCTATGTAAAACCGGCTATCACTATAAAGGATATGCCCTTTATCAAATACCGCACAGGCATCGCCATTAAGATGCGGAACCGGTATACGTTTTATAAATTTTCCATTCAGATCATAGCAGACCAGTGTTCTTATATCATGTACATATACTCTTTTCTCCGAATAATCATAAGAGAACGACAGTCCCACAAGATAATTCTCCGTCTTTTGACCATACTCACCAATCCGGTTGAGTAACTTCCCGTTCTTATCGAAACGAAAATAATTTCTCATCTGCCGGTCATATACCAGAATATCATCTCCGGTATAGATGATGCGATATTCATCGCACAAGAAAAAGTCATCCGTTGTTTCCAAAGAAATAAAGTGAATATCGGAAGCTATTTCGCTAAGCATTATCACCTTGGGTTCATGGGTAATGGCTTCCGAAAGATTCAGTACTACAGTGTCGGTCTGCTGGGCAAAGCCCGGCAATAATCCCCAAAGCGTCAAGAAAAGACATATATACTTTTTCATAATCCTGCCTGTTTATTAAATATAAGGTTCGGAATCGGTTCTTCAAAAATAGGGACTATATTTGAAAGGGACAAACTTTCGCACTAAAAAATACAGGCATATTTATTTGTTTATCAGAAAAATACGAAACAATCGTAACAAATTAGCTAATAATCAGACAAATGTCATAATATAGACAATATAAAAACCAAATGCAGTGCAATGTGCAAAAATGCGCTGCATTAATTTCCATACGGATTTATACGCTTTATATTATCAAACATACAATACTGACGGACATATCACCTGAAACTGCTTCTTTTTCATTATTTTTGCCCGTACAAAAACAATGAGAAGGATGGAACACCCACTTAACCAATTCAAATACTGTCCGAAATGTGGTTCAGCCCATTTTGAGATTCACAACGAGAAGTCTAAACAATGTACCGATTGCGGGTTCGTTTATTATTTCAACCCGTCATCGGCTACAGTGGCACTGATCTTAAACGAAAAAGACGAGTTACTGGTATGTCGTCGTGCCAAAGAACCGGCTAAAGACACGCTGGACCTTCCGGGCGGTTTCATCGACATGAACGAAACGGGTGAAGAAGGAGTGGCTCGGGAAGTAGAAGAGGAAACCGGACTGAAAGTGAAAAAGGCAACCTACCTGTTTTCACTTCCGAACATTTATATCTATTCCGGGTTTCCTGTACATACGCTCGACATGTTTTTCCTTTGCCAAGTGGAAAACACAAGTCACTTTGAGGCAATGGATGATGTAGCAGACTCGTTTTTCGTCTCATTGAACCAAATTAATCCCGAAGAGTTCGGACTCGGCTCTATCAAAAAAGGGTTAAAAAGATTCCTGAAAGAGAGGTAAAATACATAAAAACAAGTACTTTTGTCAAAACTCTGAATTATGAAAAAAAAGATATCACGATTGATATGTGCCGTGGCATGTTGTGTGCCTGTCGCTCTGCAGGCACAAACCAGCGAGAAAATAACGTCTCCCGTAAATCTGTATAAAGAAGGGAAAGAGCTGTTTCTGCAAAAGAACTATGCAGCCGCTATGCCTCCCCTACGCACATTCGTCCGCCAGAAAGCGGATGTGAACCTGAAAGAAGAGGCTGAATACATGTTGGTATGCTCGGCATATGAATTGAAAGACCGTAATGCCATCGCACAACTGCGCAGCTATCTGGATACCTATCCGGACACTCCTCACGCCAACCGGATTTATGCACTGATAGCTTCCGCTTATTTTTACCAGGGGAACTATGACGAAGCACTTGCCCTGTTCAACTCTTCACGTCTCGACCTGCTGGGCAATGAAGAACGGGACGACATGACCTACCAGTTGGCTACCTGCTACCTGAAAGTAGGCAATGTCAAAGAAGCGGCCATCTGGTTCGAAACCCTGAAAGCAAGCAGTCCCAAGTATGCGAATGACTGCTCATACTATATCTCATACATCCGATACACGCAGAAACGGTACGATGAAGCACTGAAAGGCTTTCTCCCATTACAGGATGACGCTAAATACAAAGCCCTGGTACCCTATTACATTGCTGAAATCTATGCCATCAAGAAGAACTATGACAAGGCTCAGATCGTGGCTCAGAATTACCTGTCTGCCTATCCGCAAAACGAACACGCCGCTGAAATGTACCGGATTCTGGGAGATGCATATTATCATTTCGGAGATTATCACAAGGCGGTCACTTCTTTCCGAAATTATCTGGAAAAAGAAAATGCACCTCGAAGAGATGCACTCTATATGCTGGGGCTGTCTTATTTCCAGACCGGTGTTTTCTCTAAAGCTGCCGAAACACTTGGAGAAGTCACTACCGAAAACGACGCGTTGACACAGAATGCTTACTTGCACATGGGACTTGCCTATCTGCATCTGGCTGAAAAGAACAAAGCACGCATGGCATTCGAACAGGCTGCCGCTTCGAACGCAAATCCGAAAATCAAAGAACAAGCTGCCTACAATTATGCGTTATGTATCCACGAAACATCTTATTCGGCTTTCGGAGAATCGGTGACTGTCTTTGAAAAATTCCTCAATGAATTCCCCACCTCCGAATATGCCGAGATGGTAAGCAGCTATCTGGTAGAGGTATATATGAATACGCGGAGCTATGAAGCGGCACTGAAGTCAATCGACCGTATCGCCCATCCCGGCAAACGTATTCTGGAAGCCAAACAGCGCATCTTATTCCAACTGGGTACACAAGCGTTTGCCAATACGCAATTCGAACAGTCCATCGGCTACTTCGACCGCTCACTCGGACTCGGACAATACAACCGGCAGACCAAAGCAGACGCCCTCTACTGGAGGGGCGAAGCATACTATCGACTGAACCGGATGGAAGAAGCCAAACGTAACTTCACCGATTATCTGCAACTGACTCAACAGACCAATAACGAAATGTATGCCCTGGCACATTATAACTTAGGCTATATCGCATTTCATCAAAAAGATTATGTACAAGCACAAAACTGGTTCCGAAAATACATCAGCCTGGAGAAAGGAGAAAATAAAACGGCACTGGCCGATGCCTACAACCGCATCGGTGACTGCTACCTGGATGTACGTAACTTCGATGAAGCCAAACACTATTATTCACAGGCAGAAGCAATGAATACTCCCTCGGGAGATTATTCATTCTACCAACTCGCACTGGTATCGGGACTGCAAAAAGACTATTCAGGCAAAATCACCTGGCTGAACCGCCTGGCAGGTAAATATCCCGCTTCACCCTATGCCATCAGTGCTCTGTACGAAAAAGGACGTTCTTATGTCCTGATGGATAATAACCAACAGGCCATCACCTCTTTCAAGGAGTTATTGGCCAAATACCCCGAAAGCCCAGTCAGCCGCAAGGCAGCAGCGGAAATCGGTTTGCTCTACTACCAGAATGAAGATTATAACCAGGCCATTGACGCTTATAAACAGGTAGTACAGAAATATCCGGGAAGCGACGAAGCCCGCCTGGCCATGCGCGACCTGAAGTCGATCTATGTAGACATGAACCGCATCGACGAATTTGCCGCACTGGCTTCGACCATGCCGGGCAACATCCGCTTCGATGCCAGCGAACAGGATTCACTGACCTACATGGCAGCTGAGAAGATTTATATGCGCGGACGGGTGGAACAGGCTAAAGAAAGCTTCGGAAAGTATCTGCAAACTTTCCCGGACGGAGCATTCGGACTGAATGCCCACTATTATCTCTGCCTGATAGGTAAGGAACAGAAAAATTATGATATGATTCTGGAACACTCGGGTAAGTTGCTTGAATATCCGGACAATCCGTTCTCGGAAGAAGCACTGATTATGCGTGCGGAAGTTCAGTTCAACAAAGTGCAGTTTGCCGATGCATTGGCAAGTTACAAAATGCTGAAAGAGAAAGCAACCACTGCCGAACGAAGATTGCTGGCTGAAACGGGTATGCTCCGTGCTGCTTATTTGCTGAAAGACGATACGGAAACCATCCATGCGGCAACGGCCTTGCTATCTGAAGCCAAACTGAGTCCTGAACTCAAGAATGAAGCTTTGTATTATCGGGCAAAGGCTTACCTGAACCAGAAAGGAGATAAGGCAGCCATGGCAGATTTAAAAGAGTTGGCAAAAGATACACGCAACCTGTATGGCGCGGAAGCAAAATTCCTGGTTGCACAAGAGCTGTACAACACGCAGAATTATGCAGCCGCAGAGAAAGAGTTGCTGAACTTCATTGACCAAAGCACACCACATGCCTACTGGCTGGCACGCGGATTCATCCTCCTGTCGGATGTATACGTAGCTATGGATAAAAAACTGGATGCCCGTCAGTACTTGCTGAGCCTGCAACAGAATTACCATGCTGACGATGATATCGAGAATATGATTGAAAGCAGACTGAACAACCTTAATAAGTAACAGAGTATGAAATATAACAATTATATCCTTTTAGGAATTGCTTTTACCGCGCTGCCTGTTTCGATACTGGCTCAGACGCAACCCAAAGATACGACTGTAAACCGCACCGTAGTGGTAGAGCAGCAATATAACCCGGACATAATGGATGCTTCCAAAGTAAATGTCCTCCCTAAAGTAGAAGAGCCTACTGTCAGTAAAAAAGAGGTGGAATATGCCACATTCACTACGCCTGCCACTTCAATTCCGATGGGGACAATAGGAGCTTACACCGGCAAGGAAATACAACCGGGCTTCATTCCGGGATACGTCCGTCTGGGATACGGTAATTATGGCAATCTGGATATTTTGGCCAATTACCTGTTCCGGCTCTCGGATCAGGACAAACTGAACGTAAACTTCAAGATGGACGGAATGGACGGAAAGTTAGATATGCCTTTCGGTGATACCCGAAAATGGAATGCCTTCTATTACCGCACAAGGGCAAACGTAGATTATGTTCACCAATTTGCCAAACTGGATTTGAACGTAGCCGGTAATTTCGGCCTGAGCAACTTCAATTACGAACCCTACGGATTCAAGAAGCAGAAGTTTACTTCCGGTGATGTGCACTTCGGAGTGAAATCGACTGACGAGACCCTACCGCTGCAATACCGGGCGGAGACCAACCTGATGTTATACGGACGCCAACAATGTCAGCTCTTCGGAGGAGTAAACGAAACGCTGATACATACCTTGGCAACCGTAAGCGGTTCAATCAGCGACGAGCAGACAGTAGCTATCGGATTTGCCATGAACAATCTGATCTACGGGAACGAACTGAAAGAAAATAAAGACCGGATAAAGAATATTTTCAAGAGCCGTACAACGCTTGATCTGAATCCCTACTACGAATTGAATGATGACAGTTGGAGAGTACATGTCGGAGCCAACGTAGACCTCTCTTTCGGAAATGGAAAAGCAGTACGTGTCTCTCCGGACGTAAAAGTTCAATATGTGTTCTCCGACAGTTACGTACTATACGCCAAAGCAACCGGAGGCAGACAGTTGAATGATTTCCGCCGATTGGAGACTTACAATCCATACCTCGATCCGGGACAGGAAGTCAGAGACACTTATGAGCAACTGAATGCCGGATTAGGATTCAAAGCCAGTCCGACACCGGGCCTCTGGTTCGATATATTCGGCGGATACCAGAATCTGAAAGATGATTTGTACCAATCGGCAGACCAATGGATCGGTGGAAGCGGAGCAAATTATATCGCTTTGGGACAAACCAATACGGATAACTTTTACGCAGGCATCAAAGCCAGCTACGAATACAAGGACCTATTCGCCCTATCGGCAGGAGGAACCTATTATCACTGGAATACGGACAACAAAGGAACCGATTCGAAAGCGCTCAGCTACGATGAAGCGTTGTTGATGAAACCGGAGTTTGATTTTGGTATTCATGCAGAAGTTCATCCGATACCCGCACTCTGGCTAAACGCAGGCTACCAATATACCCGCAGAGCCGAACGCTATACTGGATTTTACGGAAAAAGTATTCCTGCCGTCAGCAATCTGAGCTTGGGAGCTACATATAAAATTTTCAAGGGAATCTCGGCATATGTAAAGGCTGACAATTTGCTGAATAAGAAATATCAGTACTACTTGTATTATCCGGTTGAGGGAATCAATTTTGTAGGAGGACTTAGCTTCCAGTTTTAAAAGATTCTTATAAAAAAGGTCTTTTTTTGCAAAAAATATCAGATTCTCTCTATATTATAAGGTAAAGAAAACGTTTTTTTCTACTTTTGCGGGCAATTTATATGTTTTAATATCACAGATATGCAGAAAAACCTTGTCATTGTCGAATCTCCAGCAAAAGCAAAAACGATTGAAAAGTTTCTTGGGAAAGATTTTAAAGTTCTCTCAAGTTACGGACATATTCGCGACCTGAAGAAAAAAGAATTTTCTATCGATATAGAAAAGAATTTCAAACCCAAATATGAAATACCGGAAGAGAAACAAGAGCTGGTCGATAAACTGAAAGAGGAAGCAAGCAAAGCGGAAACCGTATGGCTCGCATCCGATGAGGACCGTGAGGGAGAAGCTATTTCATGGCACCTTTACGAGGTACTGAAACTAAAACCTGAAAATACGAAGCGTATCGTTTTTCACGAAATCACCAAAACAGCCATACTGAAGGCTATCGAACAGCCGCGCGACATTGACATAAACCTGGTGAATGCTCAGCAGGCCCGCCGCATCTTAGACCGCATCGTAGGTTTCGAACTTTCACCTGTGTTGTGGAAGAAAGTGAAACCGGCGCTCTCTGCAGGCCGGGTACAATCGGTAGCAGTACGACTGATTGTAGAACGCGAACGCGAGATACAGGCTTTCAAAAGTGAAGCCTCATACCGTGTCACTGCGGTTTTCCTGGTACCGGATGCCGATGGTAAACTGGTAGAGATGAAAGCGGAACTGGCACGCCGCCTGAAGACGAAAAAGGAAGCCCAAAAGTTCCTCGAGTCATGCAAAGCTGCCACATTCTCCATTGAAGATATCGTAACCCGCCCGGTAAAGAAAAGTCCGGCGGCTCCCTTCACGACTTCTACCCTGCAACAGGAAGCAGCCCGCAAACTCGGATTCACTGTAGCACAGACCATGATGGTTGCCCAGAAGCTTTATGAATCGGGATTGATCACTTATATGCGTACCGACTCGGTCAACCTGTCGGAATACGCCACAGAAGGTAGCAAGGCCGCCATCGCACAGATAATGGGCGAACAGTATGTGCATCCCCGCCACTTTGCTACAAAAACCAAGGGTGCCCAGGAAGCGCACGAAGCCATTCGTCCGACTTATATGGAAAACCAGACTGTCGAAGGATCGGCGCAGGAAAGAAAGCTATACGACCTGATCTGGAAGCGTACCATAGCCTCACAAATGGCAGACGCCGAATTGGAGAAAACAACGGCAACCATTGGTATCAGTAGCGGAAGCGACAAATTCACCGCTACCGGAGAAGTTATTAAATTCGATGGTTTTCTGCGCGTATACAAAGAGTCGTATGACGATGATAACGAACAGGAAGACGAGAGCCACCTGCTGCCTCCCCTGAAAAAAGGACAGATACTGGAACATCAGGGCATTGTAGCTACCGAACGCTTCACACAACGCCCCTCGCGTTACACTGAAGCCAGCCTGGTGCGCAAACTGGAAGAATTAGGAATCGGACGTCCGTCAACTTACGCACCGACTATCTCCACCATCCAACAACGCGAATATGTAGAGAAGGGCGATAAAACCGGAGAAGAACGTTCATTCGACATACTGACTCTGAAGGATGATCAAATTACAGATGTCAAACACACGGAAGTTGTCGGGGCGGAGAAATCGAAACTGTTGCCGACCGACATCGGTACTGTAGTAAATGACTTTCTTACCGAATATTTCCCCAACATCCTGGATTATAACTTCACAGCTAACGTAGAAAAGCAATTCGACGAAATAGCCGAAGGTGATAAAAAATGGACAAGCATCATGAAGGACTTCTACAAGGAGTTCCATCCGTCAGTAGAAACGACACTGGCTACTAAAACCGAACATAAGGTAGGCGAACGTATCTTGGGAGAAGAACCTAAAACCGGAAAAACCGTATCGGTAAAAATCGGACGCTTCGGTCCCGTTGTACAGATCGGCACAGCCGACGATACGGACAAACCCCGCTTCGCACAGATGAAGAAAGGGCAGTCCATGGAGACCATCACACTGGAAGAAGCACTGGATTTATTCAAATTGCCGCGCAAAGTAGGAGAATTTGAAGAAAAAACCGTAACCATCGGTACAGGACGTTTCGGACCTTATGTATACCATGACTCTAAATATGTGTCTTTGCCCAAAACCTACGATCCGCTGGAAGTTACACTGGACGAAGCTATCGAACTGATTCTGGCCAAGCGCGAAGCAGAAGCGAAAAAGCACATCAAAAAATTCGATGAAGATCCGGAAATGGAAATCCTTAACGGCAGGTATGGCCCATACATTACTTATAAAGGAAGTAACTATAAAATCCCGAAAGATGTAGTACCGGCCGACCTGAATTACAAGACTTGTCTGGAAATCATCAAACTGCAAAGCGAAAAGGCAGAAAGCGCTCCGAAACGCGGACGCTATGCCAAGAAAAAATAGCCATACTCAAGGCTCCCCGATTAAAAAGCACGGATGATACAGAATCTGCCAACTTCCCCGAGAAGTGTGCAGCATCTGTATCATTTGTGTTTTTTTATTTTCCCAACTATTATTCAGCAAGTTATCACTTTTATTGCATATCTTTGCCGGACAAACAAAACAAACAATCTATGAAGAAAGTCATTTTAGCAGTTGCCTCTATTGCATTGTGGGCTTCCTGCATCGAAGACGAGAAAGATTATTCTCAGATTATTGAAACACGTGTGGCAAACTGCGAAACCTCTCAGGATTTCGACGTGCCTATCAAAGAAGGGTATACGACCTTTGTGACTTACGGAGAAGACACCATAGCCGTAGCCAATGAACCCATCACCATCCGTATACCTAAAAATACGGCAGTTTCGACCCGTGCGGGAGATGGGATCAACATTAGTTATGATGTTCTAAAAGAAGGTGCCGAGACCACTTACGCCAAGACCTGGCAGGCAGTCATGTTTGAAGATACGCAAAACGGTGATTATGATTATAATGACTTAATCATTCACGTACAAAACACTGCAAGCAATCACGCTTACCAACACCCTGACGAAACCTGGCAAAGCATAAAAATCCAACCGATTGCTTTAGGAAGTATTAAAACGATAAAATTGGGATGCATCTTGTCCGATGGTTCCGAACATATTATCAGTAATGACGTAAGGACTGATTTGTTTTCAGGAAAACAGGGATTCATCAATACGGTTGACGACAATACTCCCATACGTTATAGGCTCTCCTCAACCAATATACAAAACTATGCTTTCGCCAAAACAGAACAAAAAGCAGCATGGGTAGCCTGGTTTATCGAAGTAGACGGAAAACGGATGTACGCTGCCAGTTCAGATATCGATTACAAAGTATACGATATGGTAAATAAGGAGAATATGCCTTACGGCCTTGCCGTAGCGAGTGGTAACGGTACGTTCAGTTATCCGCAGGAAAAGAACAGTCTTTTTGAGACTTACCCCGGTTTTAGCGACTGGATAAACGGAAAAGCAAGTTCCATCGGCAGCTTCCAAAAGGAACTCGTTTACAAATATTGTTCCGGTGGCATCATAAGTGAAGATGGCAAGTCACATAAAATCTGGGACTATCAGGATCTGCAATAATTTCTCCGGAACTTATGAGGCAAATACGACTACGGGATTCCTTTAGCAGTTGTTCTGACTAAAGAAATCCCGTAGTTTCTATTTTTATTCAAAGAATATCTTACATTCTGTCCGGTACTTCAATGCCCAGCAATCCCATTCCCAAACGGACAACCTTGGCAATATTGGCAGACAGAGCGACACGGAACAGTTTCACGTCTTCATTCTCTTCACGCAGGATACTGAAGTCATGATAGAACTGATTGTATTCTTTCACCAAATCGTAAACGTAGTTGGCGATACCTGACGGGCTATAGTCTTCACCAGCCTGACGCACTACTGCGGCAAAGTCGGCAACCATCTGAATCAATCCCTCCTCTTTCTCACTCAGCTCGATATTGGCCGGAAGCACTTGCGGAATCACAATGCCTGCTTCGGCTGCTTTACGCAGAACGGACTGGATACGTGCATAAGTATACTGGATAAAAGGACCTGTATTACCGTTAAAGTCAATAGATTCCTTCGGGTTGAAGGTCATGTTCTTACGGGCATCCACTTTAAGGATAAAGTATTTCAGTGCTCCCAGTCCGACGATACGTGCAATGTCGTCTGCCTCTTCCTGTGTCAGCCCGTCCAACTTGCCCAATTCCTGAGAAGTTTCCTTGGCTGTCGCAATCATTTCCGCCATCAGGTCGTCAGCATCTACCACCGTACCCTCACGCGACTTCATCTTGCCTTCAGGCAGTTCCACCATACCATAAGAGAAATGTACCAGGCTCTTGCCCCACTCAAATCCGAGCTTATCAAGCAAGATGGACAATACCTGGAAGTGGTAGTTCTGTTCGTTTCCTACCACATAGATCATCTTATTAATAGGATAGTCGGCAAAACGCAATTTGGCCGTACCAATGTCCTGAGTCATGTATACCGAGGTTCCGTCTCCACGAAGCAGCAGTTTATGATCCAATCCTTCCGCCGTCAGGTCAGCCCAGACCGAGCCATCTTCTTTCTTAAAGAAGAAACCCTTTTCAAGACCTTCCATCACTTTCTCTTTGCCTTCCAGGTATGTATTGGATTCATAATAGATTTTATCGAAGCCCACTCCCATCTTACGGTAGGTTTCATCAAAGCCTTCGTATACCCAGTTATTCATCATCTGCCAGAGTGCACGCACTTCTGGATCACCCGCCTCCCATTTCACCAACATCTCACGCGCTTCATTCATCAGCGGAGAGGCTGCCTCGGCTTCTTCCTTGGTCATACCTTTCTCCATCAACTCCGCTACCTCAGCTTTATAGTGCTTGTCGAAAGCGACGTAATAATCGCCTACCAGATGGTCGCCTTTTTTACCCGACGACTCGGGTGTTTCACCATTGCCATACTTCTGCCATGCCAGCATCGACTTGCAGATATGGATACCACGGTCGTTGACGATATTGGTTTTGACTACCTTATTTCCGTTCGCCATGACGATATTGGCCAGTGCATTACCCAACAGGTTATTGCGCACATGGCCCAGATGAAGAGGTTTATTGGTATTGGGTGACGAATATTCAATCATTACCAGCGGAGCATTTTCATCCGCTGAGACAATGCCGTATTGTGCATCGGCATGAATCTCATTCAACAGTTCGATCCAGGCAGCCGACGCGATGGTCAGATTCAGGAAGCCCTTGATCACATTGAAAGCTGCTACAGCCGGTTCATTGGCTTTCAGATACTCACCGATTTCCTGTGCGGTTTGCTCCGGGCCCTTCTTCGACATTCTCAGGAAAGGGAATACCACAAGGGTGAGGTGTCCTTCAAACTCTTTCTTTGTCTTTTGCAACTGCACTTGCGCGGCAGGCACATCCTGTCCGTAAAGCGCTTTGAGTCCGCTGATTACGGACGCCACAAGTTTATCTTCTATCTTCATATCCAAGTTATTATTCTGCGCGCAAAGATACAAAAAAAGGAGACGCATCAGCGTCTCCTCTCTTAATTTCTTTTCAACTATAAATGCTTATTTTATAGCATCTGCCAGCTCAGCACCTGGCTTGAATTTAGCAACTTTCTTTGCGGGAATAATAATCGCTTTCTTTGTAGAAGGATTGATACCTGATCTTTCGGCTCTTTCAGCTACAGAAAATGTACCGAAACCAACCAAAGAGATTTTGTCACCAGCTGACAAAGCTTTTGTAACCGAAGAAAAGAAAGCTTCAAGTGCTTTCTTAGAATCCACTTTACTTAAACCGGATTCTGCTGCCATTGCATTAATAAGTTCAGCCTTATTCATAATACGTAAATGATTAATTAATATATGTTACACAAAAGATATCCTTAAAATCCTCACAAATATAGAGTAACAAAACAACATATCAAATAAAAACATCAAAAAAACACATCAAATTGTTGAAAAAGAACTAATAGTAGATTATTTTTCTGCTGTAGAACAGAATTTATTCGTATTTTTGCGTCTATTATCATGTGTAAAGGAGCTAATGCACACATTATCACATTAATTACATTAACAAATTAGAAGAATGCCAACTGTAACAAAAAACCTGATAATTATCAATGTCCTCCTATTCCTCGGTCAACTTGTAGCGCAAAGCTACGGGATTAACTTATCCGATTATCTGGGTCTCCACTTTTTCCTCGCCGACAACTTCAATCCGGCACAGCTATTCACTTATATGTTTATGCACGGAGGATTCAGCCACATCTTTTTCAATATGTTCGCAGTATGGATGTTCGGCCGGATTCTTGAACAAGTATGGGGACCGAAACGTTTTTTATTCTATTATATCCTCTGCGGCGTGGGCGCAGGCCTACTTCAGGAGGTGGTGCAATACATACAGTACGTGACCGAACTGTCGCAATATACCAGTGTAAACATCGGTACGGGCATTATCCCCATGAGTGAATACCTGAACATGATGACCACAGTGGGAGCTTCGGGATCCGTATATGCCATCTTGCTGGCTTTCGGAATGTTGTTCCCCAACCAGCAGTTGTTCATCTTCCCGCTGCCCTTCCCCATCAAGGCAAAGTTCTTCGTCATCGGATATGCCCTGATAGAGTTGTACGCAGGCTTTGCCAACAATCCGGGTGATAACGTGGCACACTTTGCACACCTCGGAGGAATGATATTCGGATTTATCCTGATCATGTACTGGAGAAAAAAGAACAGAAACAATGGGACATATTATAACTGACCTGAAAGAAGCGTTTCGCAGGGGAAACGTCTATATCCAACTGATATTCATCAACGTCGGTGTATTCGTTGTTACGACGCTGATCGGTATCCTGTTGCAGTTGTTCAACCGGAGCGCGGCAGGGATCTTTGAATTATTAGCTTTGCCGGCATCCTTCACACGGTTTGTGTGGCAACCATGGTCCATCTTTACCTATATGTTTATGCATGCAGGATTCCTGCACATCCTGTTCAACATGCTCTGGCTTTATTGGTTCGGTTCGCTGTTCCTGTATTTCTTCTCGGGCAAACACCTGAGAGGCCTTTATATTGTAGGCGGAATCTGTGGCGGGCTGCTGTATATGATCTCTTATAATGTCTTTCCGTATTTTCGCCCAATGACCGCCTACTCCACCATGGTAGGCGCATCGGCTTCGGTGCTGGCCATCGTAGTGGCAACCGCCTATCGGGAGCCCAATTATCCTGTACGCCTTCTCTTTTTCGGCAATGTGCGTCTGAAGTATCTGGCCCTGATCGTTGTGCTGACCGATTTGTTTTTTATCACCTCAAGCAATGCAGGCGGGCACATCGCCCACCTGGGCGGGGCACTGGCAGGACTCTGGTTTGCGGCCAGCCTGAACAAAGGGAAAGACATCACTTCATGGGTTAACAAAGCGCTCGACGCAATCGCCGCCCTGTTCAGCGCCAAAACCTGGAAACGGAAACCCAAAATGAAGGTGCATTACGGAAACAATACCCGTCAGAACGATTACGACTACAATGCCCGTAAAAAGGCACAGTCGGACGAGATAGACCGCATTCTCGACAAACTGAAGAAATCGGGTTACGAGAGCCTGACTACGGAAGAAAAAAAGAGCTTGTTCGACGCAAGCAAAAGATAACGCATGAAGCATATAGGCAGATTAGCCCTATTCCTGTTCCTGGCCGTCAACGCATTCTTCATCGGAATGTTGCTGCTGACGGCTTACAGTCCGTACATCAACCCTGAAGTACACCCGGTGCAGTCGTGTCTGGGACTGACATTCCCCATCTTTCTCGTCATCAATTTCTGCTTTCTGGTCTTTTGGCTTATCGTGCGCTACCGTCTCGCGTTGGTACCTCTTTTAGGATTCCTGCTTTGTTATCCGCAGATCAGGACGTATATGCCCTTCAACATGGGGCCGTCCGGACAGCCGGAGAACAGCATTAAACTCCTTTCGTACAACATCATGTCCTTTGGCAACATGAAGAAAGAGAATGGACAGAACCCTATTCTGAACTATATAAAGAACAGCAAAGCCGACATTGTCTGCATGCAGGAGTATGCGGGTTCCGAAACAGCCAAGATACACCTCAACAATAAAGAGATCAGGCAAGCCTTAAAAGACTACCCGTATCGTCACATCAAACAGGTGGGAAAGACGGGAGCCGGCAGCCAGATAGCCTGTTACTCCAAATTCCCCATTCTTTCCGCCCGTATGCTCGACTATCAGAGCAACTACAACGGCAGCATGGTTTACGATATAAAAATAGGAAAAGACACCGTCTTGCTGATAAACAATCATCTTGAATCGAACAAGCTTACCCGCGAAGATAAAGTAGTATACGAAGACATGCTGAAAGACCCGAAAGCAGGAAAAGTGAAAAGCGGTATCCGGCAACTCGTCAATAAACTGGCTGAAGCTTCGGCTATCCGCTCGGCACAGGCACGCGCCATTGCTCAGGAAATAGCCCGTTCGCCCTACCCCTCGGTCATCGTTTGCGGCGACTTTAACGACTCTCCCATATCGTATGCCCACCGGGTTATTTCGCAAGATCTGGATGACGCATTCACCGAATCGGGACGGGGACTGGGTATCTCGTACAACCAGAATAAATTCTACTTCCGGATCGACAATATCCTGATCAGCAAGAATCTGAAAGCATCGGGATGTACGGTAGACAATTCGATCAAAGACTCAGACCATTACCCCATCTGGTGCTACATCACGCTCCCCGATTAATCGTAGGAAACAGTTCGTTCCTACAGCATCCACACAGCCCCGTACGCGTCAGTACTGCCTTTGGGACACAACAAGCGGAATGTGCGCTTTTGTTTCCCGCCGATCCGATTCAGTAACAAAAAGACAGTAAAAAGCGCTATTCGCTAACCATACCCAGTGAAAAAAGTCTCAAACCAGGAGTCGGACAGAAGAAAAAACGGTGAATTGGAACCGGAAAGCCGGGGTTTACATCGACATGAGCCGGGGTTTAGGGCAAAAAGACCCTTTCTTTTCGGGAAAAGAAGTAAGCATTTACCCCAAAAGAAGTAAGCATTTTCGGAAAATGCTTACTTCTTTTCCCCCATATCTCTATATGTTATTCAAATTACATCTATTGTCCCGAAAAATAACACTTATCCGGACCTTATAATCTTCTAACAGCCTTCTCTCAACAGTCCTTATCGGAACATCAAAAAGACAGATTATCCTCCCCGGAAGACGTATCGGATACATTTACGTCCACACAGCTTTCTTTCTGAAAGAAAATGAAAGATAAAACCGAAAATGCGATAAACTCCGGAACGAAATAGAGCCGTTTTTCCGGGGCAACCTGTGCCAAGAGCCGAAAAAATGAAATCTGAGAGCCTTCATTTGACATATTGCCAAAATGACAAACGATACTTCCGCCAATATCCGCCAAAGCGTCTCAAAAATCCCCTTCACATTCAAATATTTGCCTCCTAATTACTTCTGAATGTGAAAAAAAAACTATATTTGCAGCCTTGTATGCGACAGAAATCAATTAAAATGTAATCATAATAAATTAAAAGTAAAATGCAAAACAAAGGATTTGTAAAGGTTTTTGCGGTATTACTCACGCTGGTATGCGTGTTCTACCTCTCTTTCTCCTTCGTGACTCGCCATTATACCAATAAGGCAAAAGAGTTTGCGAAAGGCGATGTGAAAGTGGAGCAGGACTACCTCGACTCTCTCTCCAACGAGAAAGTATGGTTGGGTAACTATACGCTGAAACAGTGTCGTGAAATGGAAATCAGTTTAGGTCTGGACCTTAAGGGAGGTATGAACGTTATCCTCGAAGTGTCTGTACCCGATGTTATCAAAGCATTGGCTGACAACAAGCCCGACGAAGCTTTCAACAAAGCACTGTCCGAAGCTGCCAAACAAGCTACTACCAGCCAGGACGACGTGATCACGCTGTTTATTAAAGAGTATCACAAGACTGCCCCGGGTGCCAAGCTTTCTGAACTCTTCGCAACACAACAGCTCAAAGACAAAGTAAACCAGAAATCATCTGACGCCGAAGTTGAAAAGGTGTTGAGAGAAGAAGTAAAAGCTGCCGTAACCAACTCCTACAACGTGCTTCGTACACGTATCGACCGCTTTGGTGTGGTTCAGCCCAACATCCAGAGCCTCGAGGACAAAATGGGACGTATCATGGTGGAACTTCCGGGTATCAAAGAACCCGAACGTGTAAGAAAGTTGCTCCAGGGATCGGCTAACCTTGAATTCTGGGAAACATACAACGCCAAAGAAGTAGCTCCTTACTTGCAGGCTGCCGACTCTAAACTCCGCGCAGTCCTGGCACACGAAACTACTGCCAACGATACTGTTGCCGCAGTAGATTCGACAGCTACAGCCGTAGCGGAAGCTACAGCCGATCAGGCAATCAGCGCCGCCGACAGCCTTGCTGCCGCACTGAAAGGCGGAGAAAAGAAACAGCAGGCTTCTTCTGCCGATCTGGAACAATTGAAAAAAGAACATCCGCTACTGGCCATCCTGAGTGTAAACCCCAACGGAGGTCCCGTAGTAGGTTACGCCAACTACAAAGATACAGCTACTGTCAATTCATACCTCGCTATGAAGGAAATAGCTGCCGAACTGCCGAAAGATCTCCGTTTAAAATGGGGTGTTTCTCCGTTCGAATACGATCCGAAAGGACAGACTTTCGAATTGTATGCTATCAAATCGACCGAACGTAATGGCAAAGCACCGCTGGAAGGTGACGTTGTAACCGATGCCAAAGACGACTACGACCAATATGGCAAACCGTCTGTAAGCATGTCGATGAACTCTGACGGTGCACGCCGTTGGGCATTGTTGACCAAACAGAACATCAATAAGTCCATCGCCATCGTATTGGATAACTATGTATATTCCGCACCGAACGTAAGTAACGAAATCACAGGCGGTAACTCACAGATCACCGGCCACTTTACTCCGGAACAGGCAAAGGACTTGGCTAACGTATTGAAGTCCGGTAAGATGCCGGCTCCTGCACACATCGTTCAGGAAGACATCGTTGGTCCGTCATTAGGTCAGGAATCCATTAACGCAGGTATCTTCTCATTCGTTGTCGCTCTGATCCTGTTGATGATCTATATGTGCTCTATGTACGGATTCATCCCGGGTATGATTGCCAACGGCGCTTTGGTGCTGAACTTCTTCTTCACGCTGGGTATCCTTTCATCTTTCCAGGCCGCACTGACTATGTCAGGTATTGCCGGTATGGTGCTGTCACTCGGTATGGCGGTGGATGCGAACGTGTTGATCTACGAACGTACCAAAGAAGAGCTTCGTAGCGGTAAGGGCGTGAAGAAAGCATTGGCGGACGGTTATTCAAATGCCTTCTCTGCTATCTTCGACTCCAACTTGACTTCTATCATCACCGGTATCATCCTGTTCTACTTCGGTACAGGTCCGATCCGTGGTTTCGCCACAACCCTGATCATCGGTATCCTCTGTTCATTCTTCACAGCCGTGTTCATGACCCGTCTGGTTTACGAACACTTCATGAACAAAGACAAACTGCTGAATCTGACATTTACTTCACCTATCTCAAAGAAGATGCTGGTAAATACCCACTTCGACTTTATGGGTGGCAACAAGAAATGGTTGACTATCACAGGCGTGATCCTGCTGATCTGCATCGGTTCATTGGTAACCCGCGGTTTGAGCCAGAGTATCGACTTCACCGGTGGACGTAACTTCAAGGTTCAGTTCGAAAATCCGATTGAACCGGAACAGGTACGTGAGCTGATTTCTAACAAGTTCGGTGATGCCAACGTAAGTGTCATCTCTATCGGTACCGACAAGAAGACTGTACGTATCAGTACCAACTACCGCATTCAGGACGAAGGTAACAACGTGGACTCGGAAATCGAATCTTACCTGTACGAAGCATTGAAACCCATGCTGACTCAGAACATCACCCTGGCTACATTCATCGACCGTGACAACCACACAGGCGGCAGTATTATCAGTTCACAGAAAGTAGGTCCGAGTATCGCCGACGATATCAAGACAGCTGCTATCTGGTCGGTTGTATTCGCCCTGATCGCCATCGGCTTGTACATCCTGCTCCGTTTCCGCAACATCGCTTACAGTGTGGGTTCGGTAGCGGCTCTGACCAGCGATACGCTGATGATCATGGGTGCATACTCTCTGTGCTGGGGTTGGATGCCATTCTCTCTGGAAATCGACCAGACTTTCATCGGCGCTATCCTGACTGCCATCGGTTACTCAATCAACGATAAGGTGGTGATCTTCGACCGTGTACGTGAGTTCTTCAGTCTGTATCCGAAACGCAATGTGAAACAGTTGTTCGACGACTCTCTGAACACAACTCTGGCACGTACCATCAATACCTCATTGAGTACGTTGATCGTATTGCTGTGTATCTTCATCCTGGGTGGTGATTCTATCCGCAGCTTTGCCTTCGCAATGATTCTGGGTGTTGTTATCGGTACACTGTCATCACTGTTCGTAGCTTCTCCAATTGCTTATATGATGCTGAAAAACAAAAAAGGTTCGGCACCGGCAACTACTACAGAAGAATAAAGCCTAATATATTATAAGGTATAAAAAAGCCTCCTTCGCGATTATGCGAAGGAGGCTTTTTGTTTTATGGTAGCCCCGAGGAGAATCGAACCCCTATCTAAAGTTTAGGAAACTTCTATTCTATCCGTTGAACTACAGGGCCATGATAGATATCGACTGCAAAGATAACGCATTCTCCCGATTTGGCAAACCCCGAAGAATAGATTTATACAAGAAGAATATGCAAATACCTCCTATATCAATAAAGAATAGACGAGCGATCACAAGAATGAACTCAAAACACAAAAAACGAAAGAAAATTCAATTAAAATACAATCATATATCTACCTATCAAGCCGATTGAAGAGCAATTCGTCAGAAGAAGGGTGAAGAAGCAATATCAATCTGTTTGTCAGAATGCCTATATTCGGACAAAATGCAGACATATTGCTTACTCCGGAGAACAAAATAGCAGCAAAACGGGTATCTTTTAATAAAGCCCTACAGATAAATCAGAAAAGATTTTGTTAAGTCACTTAACTTTGCGAACTTTGCCTGCCACATATACAAGGAAGTGACAAACAAAAAAGACACGCTGGTGGTTAATATTCTAAGAACACACTAACACCGGTTAATGTTAATCCTAAATTTAAATATATAAATAGAATTATGGCAGACGAAATGATGGTTAAAGAATTGGAGGAAGTGGTTGTTCGCTTCTCCGGCGATTCCGGCGACGGTATGCAGTTGGCCGGCAACATCTTCTCGAACGTGTCGGCTACGGTTGGAAATGACATCTGTACATTTCCCGATTATCCGGCAGATATCCGTGCTCCGCAAGGGTCGCTGACAGGTGTGTCAGGTTTTCAGGTACACGTTGGCGCAAGTAAAATATTCACCCCCGGTGATCATTGCCACGTATTGGTAGCCATGAATCCCGCCGCACTGAAAACTCAAATTAAATTCTGTAAACCGCAGGGACTGGTCCTCACTGACTCCGACTCCTTCGGAGAAAAAGATCTGGAAAAAGCACAGTTTAAAACAGGCAACCCTTTTGAAGAGCTGGGAATCAAACAACAAGTGCTCGAAGTGCCCATCTCATCGATGTGCAAGGAGAGCCTCAAAGACTCCGGACTGGACAACAAAGCCATGCTGCGTTGCAAAAATATGTTCGCCCTCGGATTAGTATGCTGGTTGTTCAACCGTAACCTGTCCGCCGCAGAGAAAATGCTGAACGAGAAGTTCGCCAAGAAACCGGAAATTGCCGCTGCCAACATCAAAGTGCTGAACGACGGTTACAATTATGGAGCCAATACGCACGCTTCTACTTCCACTTACAAAATTGAAAGTAAAACTCCGAAAGCCGCAGGACTCTATACCGATATCAATGGTAACAAAGCTACATCGTACGGCCTGATCGCCGCTGCGGAAAAAGCCGGGTTGGAACTCTATTTAGGATCATATCCTATTACTCCCGCTACCGACATCCTGCACGAGCTTGCAAAACATAAATCAATGGGGGTGAAAACCGTTCAGTGTGAAGACGAAATTGCCGGATGTGCTTCGGCCGTTGGTGCGGCTTTTGCAGGCGATCTGGCTGTAACAACGACTTCGGGACCGGGTGTCTGCCTGAAAAGCGAAGCCATGAACCTGGCTGTTATTGCCGAACTGCCATTGGTCGTAATTAATGTACAGCGCGGGGGACCTTCTACCGGTATGCCAACCAAATCGGAACAAACCGACCTGTTGCAAGCCCTTTACGGACGCAATGGCGAAAGCCCGATGCCCGTCATTGCAGCCACTTCGCCCACTAACTGCTTTGATGCCGCCTACATGGCTGCCAAAATAGCTCTTGAGCACATGACTCCGGTAGTACTGCTGACCGATGCCTTCATCGCCAACGGTTCTGCGGCCTGGAAACTTCCTAACCTGGACGAATATCCGGCTATCAAACCGCCGTATGTGACACCGGAGATGGCCGAAACATGGACTCCGTTCCAACGTAACGAAAAGAGCGGCGCGCGCTATTGGGCCGTTCCCGGAACAGAAGGATTCATGCACCGCATCGGCGGACTTGAAAAGAGTAATGAAACAGGTGTGATCTCTACAGAACCTGAGAACCACCAGAAAATGACGCTTCTACGCCAGGCTAAAATAGAAAAGATAGCCGACAGCATCCCCGAACTTGAAGTACAGGGCGATACTGATGCCGACCTGTTGGTAGTTGGCTGGGGCGGTACTTATGGACATCTCTATTCAGCTGTGGAACATATGCGCAAAAACGGAAAGAAAGTGGGACTTGCCCATTTCCAATATATCAATCCGCTGCCTAAGAACACTGCTGAAGTACTGAAGAAATACAAAAAGATCGTGGTGGCCGAACAGAACCTGGGACAATTTGCAGGATATCTGCGCATGAAAGTGCCCGGATTGAATATCAGCCAGTTCAACCAGGTAAAGGGCCAGCCGTTCGTAACGAGAGAACTTGTAGAAGCATTTACTAAATTATTGGAGGAATAAGAGATGAGCGAAACAGTATATACAGCAAAAGATTATAAATCAGGCCAGCCTCGTTGGTGCCCGGGATGTGGTGACCACGCTTTCCTGAACTCTCTGCACAAGGCCATGGCCGAACTGGGAGTAGCTCCACACAACATTGCCGTAATCTCCGGTATCGGTTGTTCTTCCCGTTTGCCTTATTACGTCAACACTTACGGTTTCCATACCATTCATGGACGTGCAGCTGCTGTCGCAACAGGCGCCAAAGTAGCTAATCCGAATTTAACCATCTGGCAGATTTCCGGCGACGGTGACGGGCTGGCCATTGGCGGCAATCACTTTATCCATGCGGTACGTCGCAATATCGACCTGAATATGATTTTGTTGAACAACCGTATCTACGGTCTGACTAAAGGTCAATATTCTCCGACTTCCGACCGTGGTTTCGTCAGCAAATCGTCTCCTTACGGAACCGTAGAAGACCCGTTCCATCCGGCAGAACTCTGCTTCGGAGCGCGCGGACGCTTCTTTGCGCGTTGTGTAGCAGTAGATGGACCGGCATCTGTCGAAGTCCTGAAAGCTGCCGCCAACCATAAAGGGGCATCAGTCGTAGAAGTTTTGCAAAACTGTGTCATCTTCAACGACGGCACACACGAATCGGTAGCAACCAAAGAGGGACGTTCTAAGAATGCAATCTATCTGGAGCATGGCAAACCGATGCTCTTCGGTGAGAACAAAGAATTCGGACTGATGCAGGAAGGTTTCGGACTGAAAGTGGTGAAAGTAGGCGAAAACGGCATTACGGAAAAAGACATTCTGGTTCACGATGCCCACAGCCAAGACAACACTTTGCAACTGAAGTTAGCACTGATGGAAGGACCGGATTTCCCGATTGCACTCGGTGTGATTCGTGACGTGGAAGCTCCAACCTATAACGATGCAATCGTTGAACAGATCGACGAAGTGAAAGGCAAAAAGAAGTATCACAACTTCAAGGAGTTACTGATGACCAATGAAACATGGGAAGTAAAATAAAACACCCTTCCCGTTAATTCATATGATCTAAAAATAAGGGGTATCGTTGAACGATACCCCTTATTTTTAGATCATATCTGTCCCCGCATCGTTTCACTCCTTCCATGTATGCTCTGGTCTGTATTTCTTCACAAACAATTCCGGTCTGTCCGTAGCCAACACATCCACTCCAAGTTCAATAGCTTTCCGGTCGGACTCTTCCACATTGTCGGTGCCCAATGCTAACGCAAGCACTCTCAACCCTTTTTTATGGCAACGCTCCACCAAATGCTCATCCAATGAATCGATCCGGATAACTGCAATATTAGGGTTTATTTCCGCTATAACCTTATCAAGTTCGGCACCACCTCCCACATACGCTTGCAAAGTCCGTACTTCAGGAGCCGCCTCACGAAATGCTTTTGCTTGTTTGTCCGACCAAAAAGTGAATGTACAATTTTCCAGCATTCCTTCTCTGCGCACCAGACTGAGCAATTGCCCGAAGTCCCCCGAACGATAATCGAGGGTCAGTTTTAATCCGTTCTGTTTGGCCTTGCGCAACAAAACCTCCAACCGGGGTACGCGCTGCCCCTTGAACTCTTCTCCGAACCACGAACCTGCGTCCAGCGTATCAATATCCGCCGAAAGCCATCCGGCAATCGGTCCTGTTCCATTCGTCGTACGGTCTAAAGTAGAGTCGTGTAACAAATAAAACACACTGTCCTTGCTGATACAGACATCACACTCCATAAAGTCAATCTTATACTTTATACAAGAATCCGCCGAAGCCAGCGTATTCTCCGGCGCGATACAATCGGCTCCCCGGTGCCCGCTCAGTTCCGGCAACCGGACGGGATCACTCTTACAAGCCCCGACCAATAAAGCAAAAGACGTATAAACAGCTATTGAGAATATTTTAGAAAATTTATTTTTCACTCTAATTGTATCTTTCCACGTTTCATTATATAGTGGTGACAAAGATACACAAATCTCTTCTTTCTTGTTTGCTATTAGAAACCATTTTATAAAAAAACAGCCTGCCTTCTTTCCCCCCGATCCATAATCAGGGAGCAAGAAGGCAGGCTGCCCGGCTATTATCTTTTCTATCTTTTTACTCTTTCTCACCAAAAGCAAGATCACCCGCATCGCCCAATCCTGGAACAATATACGAATGCTCGTTAATCTCAGGATCGATAGCGGCACACCAGATCGTAGTTTTATCTTCCGGCAGAATAGAGGCTATATGGTCCACAGCCCTTTGGCTGGCAATAATCGAAGCGACATGAATCTCTGAAGGATGCCCCTTGGTCAACATAGCCTGATAACTCAGCTCCATACTTCCGCCTGTGGCAAGCATCGGGTCTGTAATGATAAGAGTTTTTCCATCAATACGCGGTGAAGCGATATATTCAATATGTATGTCAAATTTCAGCGTATCTTTGTACTTGCGATAAGCTGAAACGAACGCATTCTCAGCATAATCGAAGTAGCTCAGGAAACCCTGGTGGAAAGGCAGTCCGGCACGAAGTATCGTACTGATAACTAACTGATTGTCCGGTGTACTGACAGGTGCTATTCCCAACGGGGTCTGTATCTCCTTTACCGAATAAGCGAACGTCTTGCTCATTTCATAAGCCATTACCTCGCCGATACGTTCAATATTACGGCGAAAACGCAAGCGGTCGTTTTGAACCTCAACGTTCCTTATCTCTGATACATACTGATTCAATATTGAGTTTGTCTCACTTAAATTAATAATCTTCATCTTTTCAACTGCGTTTTAATATTCAGGTTTTATACGGTGCAAAGTAAGTGATAATCTTTCAATTTGCAACGTTCAGTTTGCAGATATTGTTACGTAAACATAAAACGGTTTCTATTAAAGAAAAATTTCTCTAATATATTCTTTGTTTCCAAAGAAAGCATTACTTTTGTAGTCGATTTACAAGGGTATGTTTAAAAACATTCCTCTCCAAAATGCCAGAAAGAGATAATAAACAATATACCAATTTTAATTAATTCAAAAGAAAATGGCAAATTTAGATTTAAGCAAGTACGGTATTACAGGTGTAACTGAAATCCTGCACAACCCGTCTTACGATGTTTTGTTCGCTGAAGAAACAAAACCAGGTCTGGAAGGCTTTGAAAAAGGTCAAGTAACAGAATTGGGTGCTGTAAACGTAATGACTGGCGTTTACACAGGCCGTTCTCCTAAAGATAAATTCTTCGTTAAGAATGAAGCTTCTGAAAATTCAGTATGGTGGACTTCTGAAGAATACAAGAACGACAACAAACCTTGTTCAGAAGAAGCTTGGGCTGACCTGAAAGCTAAAGCCGTTAAAGAACTTTCTAACAAACGCCTGTTCGTTGTTGATACTTTCTGTGGTGCTAACGAAGGTACTCGCATGAAAGTACGTTTCATCATGGAAGTAGCTTGGCAGGCACACTTCGTAACTAACATGTTCATCCGCCCGACAGCTGAAGAACTTGCTAACTACGGAGAACCTGATTTCGTATGCTTCAACGCTTCTAAAGCAAAAGTTGACAACTACAAAGAACTGGGTCTGAACTCAGAAACTGCTACAGTTTTCAACCTGAAGACTAAAGAACAAGTTATCCTGAATACTTGGTACGGTGGTGAAATGAAGAAAGGTATGTTCTCAATCATGAACTACATGAACCCGCTTCGTGGTATCGCTTCTATGCACTGCTCTGCTAACACAGATATGGAAGGAACCAGCTCTGCTATCTTCTTCGGTTTGTCCGGTACAGGTAAAACTACTTTGTCTACTGACCCGAAACGTAAATTGATCGGTGACGATGAACACGGATGGGACAACGAAGGTGTATTCAACTACGAAGGTGGTTGCTACGCTAAAGTTATCAACCTGGATAAAGAAAGTGAACCGGATATCTTCAACGCTATCAAACGTGACGCTCTGTTGGAGAACGTAACAGTAGCTGCTGATGGCAAAATCAATTTCGCTGATAAATCAGTAACAGAAAACACTCGTGTTTCTTATCCTATCTACCACATCGAAAACATCGTTAAACCGGTGTCTAAAGGTCCTCACGCTAAACAAGTTATCTTCTTGTCAGCTGATGCCTTCGGTGTGTTGCCTCCGGTATCTATCCTGAACCCGGAACAAGCTCAGTACTACTTCCTGTCTGGATTTACAGCTAAATTGGCTGGTACAGAACGTGGTATCACTGAACCGACTCCGACATTCTCTGCTTGCTTCGGTGCTGCATTCTTGTCATTGCACCCGACTAAATATGCAGAAGAATTGGTTAAGAAGATGGAAATGACCGGTGCTAAAGCATACTTGGTTAACACAGGATGGAACGGAAGCGGCAAACGTATCTCTATCAAAGATACTCGTGGTATCATCGACGCTATCCTTGACGGTTCTATCGACAAAGCTCCTACTAAGGTTATTCCTTTCTTCGACTTTGTTGTTCCTACAGAACTTCCGGGTGTTGATCCGAAGATCCTTGATCCTCGCGATACTTACGCTGATCCTGCACAGTGGGACGAAAAAGCAAAAGACCTTGCCGGTCGCTTCATCAAGAACTTCGCTAAGTTCACTGGAAACGAAGCTGGTAAGAAGTTGGTTGCTGCTGGTCCGAAACTCTAATCAGACAAAGTTAACAACTTTAAATAATCGAAAGGCGGCTCCTTGCGGAGTCGCCTTTCTTTTTATCCTATACTACAAAACCCACCGATTAGCATCTTTTCTCAATTAACATTGTTAATACCGTTTTCATACTACTTTTTTCCTATATGCAAACAACAAGCCTTCTGCTTGTAAAAGACTTGTTATTTGTTAGCAGAACGCTTGTTTTAACAAGGTGTTAAAACAAGCGTTTCAATATCAGAAATCTCACACTCCATTTTGCTGATTTTCAAGATATCAGATAAAAAACAAGCCCTATTCTTTAAATATATCGTCATTCTTTTCTCAAAGACATAATTGTCGTTCTGATAAGTAGGCCCCCGCTTGGAGATAGAAAAAAAAACGTTAACTGACCGATACAAGCCTCCGATACGGATACGGAATAAATTTTGCAAAAATGATACTTGCGGAAAGAACGGAATTATCTAATTTCTCAGAATACGATAAACCACATTGAAAGGATCAACAACCCTTATAAATGATATATAATAAAAACAATGATAAAAATTTCAGCAGAAAAATAGCCTAAGTTCTAACTGAACTTAGGCTTTGTCCTATATATTGTTAGTCCTAAATTCATTTTTTCAAAATCCCATCAACTGTCGATAGAATGCTACTATGCCTTTAAGCCCTTACTTTGGGCAAAAGTAAAACAAATATTAATAAGAAACAAGAGATATTAATAAAAGATTGAAAAATATAGGTCTGCATTTGCCATTTTATTTTTGATAGCTAAAGTAGCTTTTGTAAAAAATGAAAGAATAAATTTTTCCGGGTAGAAAATTTAAATTGATTCTTCGTTCATATTATTGTTTTTTTTGTGATATTTTTTTATCAAATTGGTCATTTGTCTATTATACATTTACATATATCTATCTTTTATATCACATTTTGTGTGATAATCAATCTTATATATTCTCTCCATCTAAGTTCAGTTAGAACTGAGATAGTGGTCATACTGATACTATAATAATATATATACACGACTATAAAACATGACAAGACAAGATAAGATAAATGCCCCTTTAAATAACTAAAATATAATTTTTAAGAAATGCCTATGATAAAGTAAAGACACAAAAAACTAAATGATACAGAGGAATAAAGTTCCATCTGTATAATCAAACTTTAAAAGAATTAACAAATGAATGTTTAACCGAACAATTTAGTGTATGACAGAAAAAACTAACCTGTTTCCGAGCCTAATCCGGCTTCGAGAAACAAATCGCCTGAAAATGGCAATCGCTGCTTCTATCATGCTATGGTGTGCAACACCTCAGCAAGCGGCAGCCGATACTTACGAAAAGCACGAAATCACCACTGTACAGCAGCAGAAAGTGAAAACAACAGGTACGGTAGTGGACCAAGACGGAGAAGCCATGATTGGCGTATCCATCAAAGTAAAAGACAATGCTACCATGGGTGCCATCACTGACCTAAATGGAAGATTCTCTATCGATACCCCCAAAGGCGCTACACTTGAGATCTCCTACATTGGTTATAAAACAGTTACAGTTAAAGCAGAAGGTACAGCCCTCCAGATTACAATGAAAGAGGATACCGAGGTACTGGATGAGGTTGTTATCGTGGGCTATGGTTCACAGAAAAAAGTAAACGTAACCGGTGCCGTAAGCATGGTAGACGCTAAGGTGATCGAATCACGTCCGGTCTCTAACGTATCACAGGCTTTACAGGGAGTCGTTCCGGGCTTGAACTTAACAGTGCCTGCTGCGGGTGGCGCATTGGATGCAGGAATGAATATTAGTATTCGCGGTGCGGGTACGATTGGTGACGGATCTAATTCTTCTCCTTTAATCCTTATCGATGGTATGGAAGGAGATATGAACAGCATTAACCCTAATGATATAGAGACTATTTCTGTATTGAAAGATGCTGCCGCATCTTCTATCTATGGTTCACGTGCGCCGTTTGGTGTTATCCTGATCACTACCAAGAGTGGTAAAGCAGGTCGCACAAGTGTTAATTATAGCACTAATGTCCGTTTTAAATCTCCTATGTCAATGCCGGAGATGATGGATTCATGGAGTTTTGCCAATTATTGGAACGAGGCCGGTATTAATCAGAACGGTAATATTAAGTTCACTCAAGATGTGATGGATAAGATTCTGGCATTCCAACAGGGAACATTAACAGGGCCGGATGCATCCGGAATTTCCTGGGAAAACGGTCAGTGGAAGAAATATGCCGGTGCATGGGCCAATACTGACTGGTTTAAAGAGCAGTATCACAGTATCGTATCTAATGAGCATAATATATCAGTGAATGGAGGTACAGATAAAGTGACCTACATGGTTTCGGCCGGATACATGGGTGATAAGGGACTGACCCGCCATGGAGATGACCGTCTGACTCGTTATAACCTTTCGGGCAAAATTAACGCAACACTTTCTAAATATGTGAAGTTAATGTACAATACCAAGTTTATTCGTGAGGATTATGACCGCCCTTCTTATCTGACGGGTAATTTCTACCATAATATCGCTCGCCGCTGGCCGACCAATCCGGTAAAAGATGCCAATGGATATTACTTGGATCATAGTGAAATTATTCAGATGGAAGATGGTGGACGTGATGTGACTCAGAAAGATCAGTTCTACCAACAGCTTCAGTTGGTTATTGAACCTTTGAAGGACTGGTTGATCCATGCTGAAGGTAACATGAAGATTGTCAATAATCAAAATCAGTGGGAAATATTGCCTGTATATTATCATGATGACGAGGGGAGCCCTGTTGCCATGTCATGGTTTGACGGATATACTCCGGGGATGTCACGCGTCAGCCAGAGTTATTGGAAAGAAAACAATTATTCTCTCAACTTGTATACTGACTATTTCAAGCAGATTGGTGATCATTACTTCAAAGTGATGGGAGGTTTTAATGCCGAGTTGTATAAAAAGACAAACTTATCAGGACAGCGTGATGAGCTAATAACTCCGGATGTTCCGACATTGAATACTGCTACTACTGAACAAAAAGCGAATGGCGGTTATTCCCACTGGGCAAACGCCGGTTTCTTTGGTCGTATTAATTATAACTATAAAGAACGTTATTTGCTGGAAATCAATGGCCGCTATGACGGATCTTCTCGTTTCATCGGAGATAAACGTTGGGGCTTCTTCCCATCATTCTCTGCCGGTTGGAATGTTTCTCGCGAATCATTCTGGAGAGATCTGGAACACATTGTGAATAACTTCAAGATCAGAGGCTCATGGGGTGAATTGGGCAACTGTAACACGAAAGCCTTCTATCCTTTCTATCAGACGATGCCTACAGGTGTTGAAAACAGTGGTTGGCTGATTAATGGAAAGAAACCAAATACAGCTTCTGCACCGGGTATTGTGAGTGCTGAGATGACATGGGAAACCGTTCGTTCATGGAATATTGGTTTCGACTTCGGCTTACTCAACAATCGCTTGACGGGTTCATTTGATTATTTCGTTCGTAATACACTTGATATGATTGGTCCGGCTCCACAATTACCGGCAACATTGGGTGCTACGGTTCCTAAAATAAACAATGCGGATATGAAAGCATGGGGCTTTGAGGTGGAAGTTTCTTGGAGAGACCGCATTAAAGATTTTAATTACGGAGTGAAGTTTGTCCTTTCTGATGACCAGAGAAAGGTAACACGCTATCCGAACGAGGAACTGAATAGAAACCAGTGGTATGCAGGAAGAATGGATGGTCTGGTTTGGGGATATGAGACAGTAGGTATTGCCAAAACAGATGCGGAAATGGAAGCACATTTGGCTTCATTACCCAATGGAGGACAGAGCCAGTTAGGTAGTAAGTGGGCCGCCGGTGACATCATGTACAAAGACCTGAACGGAGATGGTAAAATTTCCTCAGGAGACGGTACTTTAAATGATCTCGGCGACTTGAAGGTGGTAGCCAATACTCAATTACGATTTAAGTATGGTTTGACAGTAGATGCATCATGGAAAGGTTTCGATTTCAGTGCTTTCTTCCAAGGAGTAGGCAAACGTGATGTTGTTGTCGGAGGACCATATTTCTGGGGAGCCAACGGACAGGGAATGTGGCAGGCTGCCGCTTTCAAAGATCACATAGATTATTTCCGTCCGGAAGATACAGAAAGTGTATTTGGACCGAATGTAAATGCCTACTATCCGAGAGTCATCTTTGGCGGTGGCAGCAGTGAAGGTGGAAAGAATACTCTGACACAGTCACGTTACGTACAAAACGGTGCTTATATTCGTTTGAAGAATTTGCAGCTTGGCTATACTTTACCGAGCATTATTACTAAGAAATTTGCTGTAAATTCACTTCGTGTATATGTCTCAGGAGATAATTTGTGGACAGGTACAAAGATGAGGGTATTCGATCCGGAAGTATTAGGTAGCACTAGTGATGCAGGAAAAGCATATCCTTTGGCAAGAGTGTGGTCTGTTGGTCTTAACGTAAACTTTTAATTGATACTTTTTATGAAAATAACATTCAAATATATAACTCTATCTCTGTTGGCCGGAGCGTCTTTATTGACCTCTTGCGAAGATTTTTTGGACAGAGAGCCGTTGGATTCAGTTACTCCGGATACATATCTTAAGAATGAAAGTCAATTGGCAGCTTATGCTATCAATGCATACAGTTTCAATGTTCATAGTGGATATAATGGGGGGCCGATCGTATCAGACAATGGCACTGATAATCAAGCTACTGCATCACCCAACACAACTTATTGGGAACCGGGACAGTGGCGTGTAGGTACTTATGACGCATGGGGATTCGGCACTATCCGTAACCTGAACTATTTCCTGGAAACGGTTATCCCGCGTTGGGAAGCAGGAGAAATCGAAGGTGTTGAAAAGAATATTAAACAATATATCGGCGAGATATATTTCCTCAGAGCATGGGAGTATTTCAGCAAGCTACAGAATCTTGGAGACTTCCCTATCCTCACTAAGGTATTATCTGATAAGAAAGAAGATCTTATCGAAGCAAGTAAGCGTCGTCCGCGTAACGAAGTGGCACGTTTCATCCTTAGCGACCTGGATAAGGCTGCCGAACTGATGACTAACAGCCCCGTAGGTGGAAAGAATCGTCTGACACGTAATGCGGCGTTACTGGTGAAGTCAAGAGTCGCTTTATCTGAAGCTACTTGGCTGAAATATCATAGAGGTACCGGACGCGTACCGGGTGACGATACGTGGCCGGGAAAACAAAAAGATTATTTGAAGGACTTTACCATTGACGTCAATCAGGAAATTAACTTCTTCTTAACAGAAGCTATGGCTGCTGCGAAAGAAGTAGGAGATCAGGTAACATTGACCGCGAATAGCAAAGAGGTGAATCCTACCGCTTCTGCTTCGGGATGGAATCCGTTCTTTGAAATGTATAATTCTAAAAACTTGGAAGATCTGTCAGAGGTTGTATTCTGGAAGGCTTATGATAAAGCACTCAGCGTAAATCACAATGCTACTTATTACACATCTCGTGGAGGTGGTAATTATGGTTTTACAAAAGGATACGTCAAGACATTCTTGATGGAGAACGGTTTACCATGGTATGCTTCGAACAGCCAATATCAAGGGGATGACCATATCTATAAAGAATTTCAGAACAGGGACTACCGTTTGAGACTGTTCTCGGCCTCAGAGCTGGATAGACTACAAATGAAACAAGAGCCGGTAGAGAATGATCCGACGACATGGAATGTACCAAAGATCCTGGAGTTACCGGAAGGAAGAAACGTAACCGGTTATCATATACGTAAAGCCATGTCGTACGAAACAGCACAAGGAAGTGGTGGCGATACTCACTTCTTGTCTGATTACGGCTGCATTGTATTCCGTGGTGTAGAAGCTATGTTAAATTATATGGAGGCTTGTTACGAAAAGAACAGCAACTTAGATGCTACCGCAGAAAATTATTGGAAAGCAATTCGTACACGTGCAGGTGTAGATCCGGATTTCAACAAAACAATTGCTGCTACTGATTACTCTAAAGAAGATGACTGGGCAGTTTATTCAGCTGGTCAGCCGATAGATAAAACGCTGTATAATATCCGTCGTGAACGCAGATGTGAGTTCATTGCAGATGGCATGCGAATGTGGGATTTGAAACGTTGGCGTGCGCTCGACCAAGTGAAGAATTATGTTATCGAAGGATTTAACTTGTGGGGAGGCGGTGCTGCTGAACTTTATAAAGACGATAAAGGTGAAAGTCGGTTGATTACAACCGGTGATCAAGCAAATGTTTCAAATCAGACTGCAAGCGGCAATAACTTGTGTCCTTACAGAATGACAGAAAAAAACAATACGATGTATAATGGATATACATGGACACCGGCTTGTTACTTGTACCCAATCGTATTCAGCGATTTCATGCTTTCATCCCCTGATGGTGATGTGAAAAACTCACCTATTTATCAAAATCCGGGATGGCCTATTGAAGATGGCGCTTCAGCATTGGAATTACCGAATTAAAGATAAAGAAAGACCTGACATTTTTCAATAGGTTATTTTCAATAAGCAATTTATCGCTACTATGTGAGGGCTGTAAAAGGAAATCGAATCCTAAGGCCTCACTAACCTAAAAAATCTTACCCAAGTTTACGCAGTTCAGCGTATTCTTGGGTAAGTTGTTTTTAAATGGTATTAAGTGCCATTTTTGTTATTCCTTATTATAGCTTTTATCAGAGACAAGAGTGAGATGGTAAAATATGGTGCACCGGAAACACTATAAAGTCACACCGTTCATCTCCACTTTCAGTTACATTCAAGTGCATGACCGATGACTCCATCAATCTAATATTTCTATTTTATATTTCTTCCTTGGAGAGGGTATGGGGGAATCCGATTGTTTTTCCGTGCCTTTTCAAATTATTATCAAAATAGCTTGTGATTTTTTCCCAAGTTCTTTCAGTACTTAGGAATTATACGAAAAGACAACAGATAGCTCTTAGAACCAGTTAACCATTGCATTTGCAATTATTAGCATTTATTATGGGGCCAAAGATAACAATAAGTTAATATCCCTGCAACTTTTTACTATATTTTTTTATGCCAACATAATTTATATAATAAGGATTTAATATCATTAAGATTTTCATTCATTCGGTTAGCACTGAAATGGCAGAAGAAACATGCGGATAGCGTTCACAACTCTTCCCATAAACGATAATCAACTATATTCCAGATGCATATATAAGTAAAAGGTAGAAAATAGGTATTATACCTCCCACTCAAAAGCATTAAAATATTCGGCCAAGCATCTTCACCGTTTTACACTCCACTTAGTACACCATTAATAATCAATCTAATACAGATGGTAAAAGTACTGAAAGAACCTATCTCATTTAGCTCTATTTTTTCCAGATAACAATCAGCATAGTTCAGCAAGGTTATTGAACAAACTTAATATTATAAACCCAAAGCTAATGCCTATGAGAACCTGAAAAAATCCTCCCAAACCGATGTAGATTAGACAGTCTGATCTATATCCTCCAAATCACATTTTTATGTTTAACCGAATAATTTAATGTATGACAAAAAGAACTAACCTGTTTCCGAAGCTCACATGCCCCCGAGAAATGCACTTTTTGAAAATAGCAGGCATCAGTCTCCTGTTATTCTGCACGACATCACAAGTTGCCGTAGCAGACACTTATGAAACATATGCTGTCACAGCCACACAGCAGAGTAAAACGGAGAAACTCACAGGTAAAATAGTCGATGAAAACGGAGAAGCCATTATCGGTGCCTCTGTAAAAGTACAAGGAAGCACTATCGGCACCATTACCAACCTGGAAGGAGAATTCACTCTGTCCAATGCCCCTCGCAAGGCCGTACTTGAAATCAGCTACATCGGATACAAACCGTTGGAAATCGCTATTGGAAAGTCCAGAGATTTGCGTATCACCATGGAAGAAGACACCAAGACATTAGATGAAGTCATCGTGGTAGGTTATGGCACGACTTCTAAACGTAAAACCACTGCTGCCATTGCCAGTGTCAACACCGAAGACATCATCAAAGCACCAACGGCAAACATCACCCAAAGCCTGGCGGGACGTGCGCCGGGTCTATTGGTTACAACCAGCGGTGGAGGTCTGAACAATTTCTCCAGTATTTCTATCCGCGGTGGCGGTACTCCTCTATATGTAATCGACGATGTTATCTCGGAAGAACGCGATTTCCGCAACCTGAATGCTGAGGATATCGAACAGATCACAATTTTGAAAGACGCCGCTTCTACCGCCGTTTACGGAGCACGTGCCGCCAATGGTATTGTAATGGTAGTCACCAAGCAAGGTAAAGCAGGAAAAATGAGCGTCAACTATAACTTTAACTATAACTGGAGCCAGCCTGCCAATATGCCCAATAAACTGGATGCTCACGATGCAGCCTTCTACAAGAACATGAGTATGACCAATGACGGATTGGCACCGGCTTATACGGATGCCGAGCTGGAATTGTTCCGTAACGGGTCAGATCCACGTAAGTACCCCAATACAGACTGGCAAAAACTCTGTTTGAAGAACTTCGCACCGGAAATGCAGCATACCCTGACCGTTACTGGTGGTAGTGAAAAGATAAAAGCATACACTTCACTGGGATTCTACGATCAGAAGTCACTCTATAAGTTCGACGTAAACAGCTTCAAACGCTATAACTTCCGTACAAACATTGTAGCGGACTTCAAAGAAATAGGCTTGAAAGTTACTTCCAGCATCGAAGCTTATAAGACGGACTTAAGATCGCCCAATGCCAAATCAGGAGACAGCTATTATCACACCTGGGGACATATCCAGAATAAAGCTCCCTGGGAAATAGCTTATAATCCGAACGGACAGATATTCAACACGCCGGACAACCCATTGCTGGAAATCTCCCCCGAAGCCGGATACACTAAGAACGAAAACCTCAGTGCCATAGCCAACCTCGCACTGGAATGGAGTGTACCTTATGTACCGGGCCTGCGATTAAAAGCACTGGGTAACTACCGCATCAACAACGACAAGTCAAAGAGCTGGAAAAAATCACCTTTAGCATATGACTGGGACGGCAATCCCAACGATCCGGGCAAACCTTCACTGAGTAAGTCTTACTCAAACTGGTCATCGTACACCGTGCAAGGTTTTGCCAATTACGACCGCACTTTCAATCAGGTACACACGATCAGCGCCACAGCCGGTATCGAAGCTTACAAGCTCTTCACTGACGACTCATCATTATCCCGCGAAGAGTATTTGCTGGATGTAGACCAAATCGGTGCAGGTCCTGTATCTACAGCCAAAAACAGTTCTTCGGAAGGGGAACAAGCACGTGCCGGTGTAGTAGCCCGACTGAAATACGACTATGCCAGCAAATATGTGGCCGAAGTTAGTCTCCGTTACGACGGTAGCGACAACTTCCCCCGAGGCAAACGCTGGGGAACATTCTATGCCGGATCTCTTGCATGGGTCATCTCGGAAGAAAGTTTCTGGAAGACATTAAAGGACCGTCATATTTTCGATCAGTTCAAAGTGAGAGCTTCTTATGGAGAGATCGGTTCAGATGCCATCGGACGCTATGCCTACCTCCAATCATACGGACTAAATGATCGTGGTTACCTGCTGAACGGAAGCTGGTATCCGGGATTTTCCGAAGGCGCTCTGGTAAGCAAAGATATTACGTGGTACACCACCCGTGACTTCAATATCGGCTTCGACTTCGGATCACTCAACAATCGTCTTTCTGGTTCTGTAGACTATTTCCGCAAAAGTACCAAAGGTTATCTGACCTCTCCGTCAGCAGTAGCTTATACTGACCCGTTGGGTATCGCATTACCCAAAGTAAAGTCAAACGGTGAATTCATCCGCCAGGGTGCTGAGTTTATTCTGCAATGGAAAGAGAAGAGAGGTGATTTCGAATATACACTTTCGGGCAATTTTACTTACTTTGACCAATACTGGAATATCAACCCGAATGAAGCGGAGACAGATACCAAGAACCCATACAAACGCACGACTCAAGCCAAAGGATATTGGGGTATCGGATACGACTGTCTGGGTTATTACCAGAATCAGGAAGATATAATGAACTCACCTAAAAGGCAGAGTTCCACCAACCTGGGTGCAGGAGACCTGAAATACAATGACTTCAACGGTGACGGTATCATTGATGGCTCCGACCAACACCGTATCGGTAAAAACAGTATGCCTCGCGGTCAATATGGTTTCAGTGCCGACTTAAACTATAAGGGTTGGTTCATGAACATGCTGTGGCAGGGAGCCACTCCCGCCGATCTCTACATGGGTGGTATGATCCAGGGAAGCCAAAGCGGCAGCGGCTATCCCCCTGTTATCTATGACTTCCAGACCGATGTATGGACTCCGAATAATACGGGAGCCCGCTATCCACGTTTGAGAAGTACGGCAAGCTACAATGGCAGTAACAACTACGGCAGTTCGGACTTCTGGCTGATCAACACAGGTTATCTTCGTCTGAAGACACTATCCATCGGTTACGATTTCAAACATAAATTACTGAAAAGAGTAGCATGGATGAATAAATGCAACGTTTCTCTGAATGGTTATAACTTATTGACTTTCAGTAAAGCGAATAAGTTCGATATCGACCCGGAAATCGGTGACGGAAACCTTTATACCTATCCGGTTTCAAGAGTATACTCCATCAGTGTCAATGTAGGATTCTAATAATATGAACTTAAAAAGAAGACAATATATGAAATTCATAAAATACATCACTCCCGCGCTCTTTTGCGCAGCACTGACACTCCAGAGCTGTGAACACTTCCTGGATACGAAGCCTATGGAATCTTATTCGGAAGACCTTGTCTGGAGTCTGAAATCAACAGCGGACGCCTTTGTATTGCAAACTTACAACAACGTCTTGCCATTCTACCACGATATCCGTACCGAAGAGCAATGGACTCTAAACTCGGTCATGCGGCAAAATTGCCCGAATGAAGCCAGAGACCTTATGAACCGCGACTGGGGATGGGGATTCAACCAGTTCGGTACCATCCGCCGATGTAATCTGATCATCGAAAAATCGCAAGCGTCTACAGGCCTGTCCGATGCTGATAAAAAAGCACTGGTAGCCGAAGGAAAAATGCTGCGTGCCATGACCTATTATTACATTGCCAAACATTGCGGACGCGTAATCTGGGTTGACCATGTACTGGCAGAAACCGATGAATTCAATCTGCCTCTTACAGAATCTATCGACAAAACATACGATTTGATTCTGAAAGATATAGACGATGCCATCGCAGGATTGCCCGAATCATCCTTGCAGGGACGTATCAATGCCAATGCCGCACGTGCGTTGAAATCAGAAGTCTGTTTAACGGCTGCTGCCTACAGCACAGACGACACACGTAAAAAGTCACTCTTTGAGCAAACTGTAGCTGCTGTAGACGGTATACAAGGATACACACTGGACAGCAATTATGGCAGCATGTTCAATCAGGATGGCGCCAAAACTTCTCCCGAAATCATCCTGGCACGATATTATAGCAAAGATAACACAAATGGTGCAGGAACACTTATGCAGGAGATGCTGCCTAACCAAAGCAACAAGCGCTTGGAGGACTACGGAGGACGTCCGTTCTTTAATCAGGATCTGGTGTTTGAATGCTGGCTGGAACACTCGCCTTCTCAAAACCTGGTAGACGATTATTTAGTGATTGACCAGACCACCAACCAAGGTGTGAAATGGAACAAGTCGACACAGTTTCTGAACAATACAACCGCGTTATCCAATGCCGATGTAGCCGACATGGCCGTAGATGCCAAAGAACTGGACGCCAGCAGTCTGGCATACAGGACAAACAGCAGTGATCCCAATGTACAGATCAACGATTTTATCTATAAAAACCGCGACCAGCGCTTCTACCACTCCATCCAGTATGATTCATGTATGTTCTACAATGAACTGATCACCCTCCACAAGGGAGGAAACCTACACAGAACAGCTGTAGACGGTAAAACACCGGGCAACGGATATATCCCTATAACAAACTACATCTGGCGCAAATATATCTATATCAATGCCGAGCGTATTTTTTGGAACAATCCGACGGATTACCATTATGTCATCTTCCGCTATGGCCGCGCGTTGCTGAATAAAGCCGAAGCGTTGCTCGGACTGGCCAAATACGATGCATCGAAAGTGAGCAGTGCGGTAGCTACATTCAACCAGACGCGTACCACTCATGGCAATCTTCCTCCTTCTATTGCCACTTCACTGGCTGACGCATGGAACGATTACAAGATTGAACGTCATGTAGACTTAGCTTTGGAGGGTGATTATTACTGGAGCTTGTTGCGTTGGGGCATGTACGGAGGAGAAGCCAACCACGGAAAGCCTGCGGGAGACATTATTCCTGAACTGAGTTCACCGGCAACGTTTATTGAAATCAGCCAGGACAGACACCGCATGTTTGTAGGTACCGTAGGTTACACCAACGCCGACCGTACATTCTCTAAGAAACGTTACCTGTTCCCGATTACACAAAGCATTATCAATGCCAACTCTGCCATCAATGACAGTGACCAGAACCCGGGATGGTAAACGTAGTATTTCATTAATAAACTAAAGAAAAGTAATATGAAGAGAATCAAATTATCAGATACGAAATGGCTCATGTTGCTATTGATGTGTATGCCACTCATCGCTTCATGCAGTAAAGAAGACCTGCCCGCCTACGAAGAGGCGGAAATAACCAAAGTAGGCGCTTACCACCGCTTCTACTCCGGTGATAAGGATGCCCTCACCGGAGAAAACATTGTGGCTGAAAAGGAATTGGACCGTACAAACGACATTGACTCCGACAACGGAATTGCTACAGCCGTATTTACAATTCCTGCCGCAGGAGGCAAATTTACAGAGGCCGAACGCGCCAAGGTATCATTGAACAACCTCGTAGTTTACGTCAATATATCTACCGCTGCACGTGTCACCCCATTGGACGGTTCACCTAAGTTCGGTGTACCTGCCGATTGGACCCAAGAGCATAAATATAGCGTAATGGCTGCTGACGGTACAAAGAAAATCTGGACCATAAAAGTTAGTCTTAATAAATAGCCCGCATGATTATGGCTTATAAAAGTCACAGATTTCAATAGGTAAGTATTGCTTAATTTTAAAGCCGTTGGTGAACGCGTTTATGAGAATAAATCGTGATCCAACGGCTTTTATCTAACTCCTCACCGATCTCTAATTCAGAAAATTTATATACCTTTAGATCCCCCAATAGTTTCCATCACTGATCTTATTAAATAATACATAAAACGAGAGATTAAATACCATGAAAAAGTATCTGCACATCTTATCCGCATTTTCTTTGCTTTGCGCTACCGCCTATGCGCAACAGAAAGATACCATCTACATCACCGATTTCGGAGCAACCCCGTACTCGTACGAAAACTGCGTTACGCAAATACAGGCAGCTATTGATGAATGTAAACGTACAGGAGCCAAGGTACTTTCACTCCCCAACGGACGCTATGACATCTGGCCCGAAGGGGCTACCCGCAAAGAATACTTCATTTCAAATACATCGACAGAACAGGAATGCCCTTCGAAAGTAAAGACTGTGGGACTGATGCTGGACAAAATCAATGACCTGACCATCGAAGGAAACGGAGCCACACTGATGTATCATGGAAAGATGACAACCCTTGCTCTGGAGCATTGTAGCCACATAAGAATCAACAACCTGCATATCGACTTTGAACGGCCGGCAGGTTCTGAGGTTCAATATAAGAAAGTAACCGAAGGAGAAACAGAAGTATCCGTACACCCCGACACACGCTATGAAATCGTAAATGGAAAAATCAACCTGTATGGCGAAGGATGGCGTTCAAACAAGAATCATTGCATCGAATACAACCCGGATACGGAATCTTTCACATACAGCCAAGGATGGAAAATACTGGCAAACTCTGCCGCCCAAGAGATTTCTCCCGGAATCATTCGTTTTACAACCCCGGCAGGATTCACGCCTAAAGTGGGAAATACGCTGACCATTCGTGATATAATCCGTGACCAGGTAGGGCTTTTCATACTCGAAAGCAAAGACATTACACTAAGCAGGGTGCAAATGCACTATATGCATGGGTTAGGTATCGTCAGCCAGTATACCGAGAATGTAACGATGGACAGAGTCAGGTGTGCCCCCCGCCCGGGAAGCGGCAGACTACTGGCAGCCTCAGCAGACATGATGCACTTTTCAGGATGCAAGGGAAAAATCCTTATCGATAGCTGTTATTTTGCCGGAGCGCAAGACGATCCGGTAAATGTGCACGGAACCAATCTGAGAGCCATTGAAAAAGTAGATGCGCAAACACTCAGATTACGATTTATGCACGGACAAAGCTATGGGTTCAACGCTTATTTCAAGGGAGACACAGTGGCTTTTGTCAGGGCGGCTACCATGGAACGCTTTGCCCGGGCAACAATCCGGAATGTAACACGAATATCGGACAGGATATTGGAAGTTCGCTTTGACCGGGATATACCGACAGGTATGGAGCTCAACCATGATTGTGTAGAAAACATGACTTGCACGCCGGAAGTGGAAATACGTAACAGTTACTTCACACGAACCAGCACAAGAGGTACTTTGGTTACTACTCCAAGAAAAGTAGTGATAGAAAACAATACGTACTACAAAACAGGAATGAGTGCTATCCTGATCGAAGCTGATGCCGAGGGATGGTATGAATCGGGACCGGTAAAAGATGTATGGATCAAAGGGAATACTTTCATAGACTGTGCCTACAACGGAGGTCCGGGGCATGCCGTCATCGCCATACATCCTTCCAACAAAATCGTTGATGCCTCGCATCCGGTTCATCAGAACATCCGTATCGAGAACAATACTTTCAAGACATTCGATTGTCCGGTACTCTATGCCAAAAGTACGGCAGGACTCTTATTCAGGAATAACACCATTACCCGTACACGAACCTTCCCCGCCACATCCGGCAATCCGTATACCTTCTATCTGAACGGCTGCAAAAATGCAGTGATAGAAAGCACCGTGTTCGAAGGAGAAGTGTTGGGGCGGAACATAAAAACAGAAAACATGAAAAGAAACCATCTGAAAACAACGCTTAAATAACCCACCCAACTTATGAACAAACCTTTATCGACCACCCCGCCCCGCTTGGCGTCACTGGACATTCTGCGAGGATTCGACCTCTTTCTACTCGTCTTTTTCCAACCGGTGTTATGGGCATTGGCACACCAACTCAACGCTCCCTGGCTGAACAGTATCCTTTCTCAGTTCGATCATGAAGTGTGGGAAGGGTTCCGCTTCTGGGATCTGGTGATGCCCCTTTTCCTCTTCATGACAGGAGCTTCCATGCCCTTCTCTTTCTCGAAGTTTAAAGACGATCCGGATAAGGGTCCCATCTACCGTAAAATCATCAGGCGTTTCATCCTATTGTTTATTTTCGGAATGATTGTACAAGGCAATCTGTTGGGCCTCAACCCCAAATACTTGTATCTATATTCCAATACCCTGCAAGCCATTGCCACAGGCTATCTGATTGCAGCCATCATCCTGTTGCATTGCAGCTTCCGCCGGCAACTGATCGTTACTGCCCTGCTATTATTAATCTACTGGACCCCAATGACCTTTCTGGGGGACTTTACACCGGAAGGAAACTTTGCCGAAAAGATAGACAAGCTGGTATTGGGACGTTTCCGTGACGGGGTATATTGGAATGAAGACGGTACCTGGAACTTCTCTCCGCATTATAACTACACCTGGATATGGAGCAGCCTCACCTTCGGAGCTACCGTAATGCTGGGTACTTTTGCCGGAAAGATAATGAAAGCCGGTAAAGATAACCGCCGGAAAGTAGTACGGACATTGCTGGTGATCGGCATAGCCCTGGTGGCTTTCTCGCTGGTATGGAGTCTGCAAATGCCGATCATCAAACGGCTGTGGACAAGCAGCATGACACTTTTCTCAGGAGGACTTTGCTTTCTGCTGATGGGTGCCTTCTATTACTGGATAGACTATAAAGGACACAGCCGCGGACTGAACTGGCTGAAAATATATGGAATGAACTCAATTACAGCCTATATTTTAGGGGAGGTGGTCAACTTCCGCTGCATAGCAGCATCTGTCAGTTACGGATTAGAGCAATACCTGGGCGGTTATTATCCGGTATGGCTCAGCTTTGCCAATTATCTGATTGTATTTCTTATTCTGAGGATCATGTATAAACAGAAGATATTCCTGAAGATCTAATCACATACAAGCAGACAGAGCGTTTAACAAACAATCTTTATAAGTATGAAAAGACATGTACTATCACTCGCACTCTTGTTATTTATAGCAGGAGGCACAGGGCTGATAAAAGCCCAAAAATCGCAGAACTATCTGTACGAAGTTCCTTCCCGCCCGTGGGAAGAGTCCTTCGGAAATCACCGGGCCGTACTGCAAATAGAAAAACCGGCACAAGTCGTGACTCTCGATTTTGAATGGCGGCGTCCGGATAAGGATGTGGACAACAAGCGGTTCCTGATTATCCATGCAACAACCGGAGATACCGTCCGCAACATCCGCCGGATGGAAGTGAACAATGAACACTGCCGTCTGCAATTCGGTCCGGTAGAGAAAGAAGGTACTTACTACTTCTATTACTTGCCCTACCGGGTACAAACAGGATATGGGTTCTATGGCGGCGGATATCTTCCGAAAGAGAGTACACCGGACACAACCTGGCTGATCCAAGCCCAAACGACCCGGAGAAACCCGCAAGCCACAGTGGTAAAAGTTGAGGCACGACAGGCTTTCGACAGTTTTTACCCGATGGAAATAGCCTCCACGGCAAAAGAGAAAGAGAACTACATCAATCGGAACAAAGCTGCACTCTATCTGTTTGCAGAGGACCGCAGATATCCCATCCGGATGCGCAACGACCTCCCCACTAAATGGTTGACACATAAACAGGGGGAGCTGTTTCAAGGAGAAGCAGCTCCCAATGAATACTATACTTTCCAAATCGGAGTATGGGCTGCCGGAAACAAGACCGACCGGATCGGTTATCAGGCTTCTTCCCTCCGGTGTGACGAAGAAATAATTCCGGCAACCGCCATCACTTGTTTTAATGTGGAAGGTACAGACCCTTACGGAAAGACCTTCAAGAAAGAAGTAAACGTAGCCGAAGGAAAAGTGCAGGCCCTTTGGTTTGGAATAGATATTCCCGGAGGACAGAAAGAAGGCGTTTACACGGGCACTATCACTATCAGCAATGCCGACGGGGCGCAAGGTACAATCCCCGTAAGCATACGGATCACGGGGAATCCACTGCCCGACAGAGGGGACAGTGAATTGTGGAGATACAGCCGCCTGAGATGGTTGAATTCAACCTTGGGCATTGCCGACACCCCCACTGCTCCTTACACAGCTATGACGATGGAAGAAAACCGTATCGGATGTCTGGGACGCACCATAACGGTGGACGAAACCACAGGATTACCGGCACAAATACGTTCGTGGAATAACGATGTGCTGAGTAGTCCCGTACAGTTTGTGATACAAACGGACAGCGGAGTGAAAGAACTGAAAGCAGGCCCCCAACTGACGGAACAGACAGCAGGCCATGTCGCAGGAAGTTGGAGAGCCGAAGATGAAGATGTAGCCGTAGACTGCAAAGCAATCATGGAGTTCGACGGATGGATGAATTATATATATACCATTACCCCAAAAAAGCGAATAGAGGTGAAAGATATCCGTTTGGTATTGCCGGTCAGAAATGAAATAGGAACTTACTTCCTGGGCATGGGTCTTCCGGGACAAGCCACTCCTCAACAGTATGACGGAAAATGGGATGCCCCCGAGAAAACGGTGAATAATTTCGGAGTGTCTATCCCCACATCCAAAGAACAACAATGGCTATGGCCATTCGACAGTTTCTGGATCGGAAACGAACATGCAGGTATCCACTGTGAATTCAGAGGCAGCACCTACAGCGGTCCGCTGTTGAATCTGTATCGTCCGGCCTATCCGGAAAGCTGGTTTAACGGCGGTAAGGGCGGCTTCTCTATACGGAAAGAGGCTGATGGAGTGAAAGCCATGGCATATAGCGGAGCACGTACACTGGAAACCGGCCAATCCATTACCTTCGACTTTGCCATGATTGTCACCCCGGTAAAACCACTGAATATGAAAAGTCAGTTCACGGACCGCTATTATCACAATGGTCCCAAACCCACACCGACACAGGCGGACATCGATGCAGGAGTACGCATCATCAACGTCCATCAGGGAAACGGCTACAACCCGTTTATCAACTATCCCTTCCTAACAGTCGATAAGATAAAAGAATTCACCAAAGAGTGGCATGCCCGGGGATGCAAAGTAAAGATATACTATACGCTGCGCGAACTAAGCAACGCTACCGCCGAGATATGGGGCATCCGCAGCTTGGGACATGAAATACTGAGAGGCGGAGACGGCGGAGGATTCACTTGGTGCCGCGAACACTTCGTAACGGATTATACACCGCAGTGGTACGAGCACTTTGACTATACCAACGAACAGGGTATTACGGCCGATGCATCCATACTAACAGCGGAAGGAGACTCCCGATGGTATAACTATTATATAGAAGGACTACGTTGGATGGTACAGAACCTGGATATCGACGGTATCTATCTGGATGACGTTTCCTTCGACCGCCGTATCCTGAAACGAATGCGCCGGGCAATGGAAAGCGTAAAACAGGGATGCCTGATCGACTTGCATTCGAATACTGGATTTTCCAGGGGACCTGCCAATCAATATACGGAGTTCTTCCCGTATGTAGACAAACTATGGTTCGGCGAGAGCTTCCTTTATGATAAAATGACTCCGGCCAACTGGCTCGTAGAGTCATCAGGTATTCCGTTCGGACTAACAGGCGACATGCTGTACAGAGGAGGTAACGCATGGTTGGGAATGCAATATGGAATGACCGTTCGTTATCCATGGTATACGGAAGGAGTCAACTGCGATCCGCGACAGGTATGGAAAGTATGGGATTCATTCGGCATTGCAGATGCCGCCATGCTCGGATTCTGGGAAGAACACCCGGCCGTCTCCACATCCGACGAAGCTGTCAAAGTCACTGCCTACCGCAAGCCGGGAAAAGTCCTGTTATCCTTAGGTAATTATTCGGATGAAGTGAAGACCGTAAAGCTGAACATAGACTGGGAACAGACTGGGCTGGATCCACAACAGGTGAAACTCATGGCACCCGGGATTCCGGACATGCAACAAGCCACTGAATGGGATATCAACGCTCCGATTGTGACAGCTCCCCGAAAAGGTTGGCTGATCTATATAATCCCAAAGTAAACATTTTATAGTCTGCACAAGATTCAAGGTTTTTCTTTATCTTTGTGCAGACTATGATCAACCAATACTAACTAATCCTAATAACACCAAAAACATGAAGAAACTTTACTCACTTCTCTTCACTGCCTTGTTTGCCCTGCCGGCTGCACATGTTCATGCTACCGATTACACACAAGGACTCACCATCTGGTTCGACACACCGAACACACTGCAAGGAAGAGCTATCTGGTACGGAAGCCGTCCCGACCTTTGGAAAGGCGAGAACAAACCGGAAAGTGCAGGAGACACAGCCAGAAACCCGGATGCCAACTGGGAGTCACAATCTTTACCGATAGGAAACGGAAGCATCGGTGCCAACATCATGGGCTCGATAGAGGCAGAACGCATCACTTTCAATGAGAAAACCCTCTGGAGAGGGGGGCCTAACACCTCAAAAGGAGCAGAAGCCTACTGGAATGTGAACAAGCAATCGGCACACGTACTGGACGAAATACGCCAGGCCTTCAGTGAAGGAGACCAGAAGAAGGCTGCAATGCTGACACGTAAAAATTTCAATAGCGAAGTGCCTTACGAATCGAATCGTGAAAAGCCTTTCCGCTTTGGCAACTTTACCACTATGGGAGAATTTTACGTAGAAACCGGGCTGAGTGCTGTGAACATGAGTGGTTACAAACGTATTCTATCACTGGACTCGGCACTGGCCGTAGTGCAATTCAAGAAAGATGACGTAGCCTACGAGCGCAGTTACTTCATTTCCTATCCGGCCAATGTGATGGCAATCCGTTTCAAGGCAGACCGCCCGGGCAAGCAAAACCTGACTTTCAGCTATGCTCCCAATCCGGTGTCAACGGGAAGTATGACAACCGATGGCAGTAACGGACTCACATACACCGCCCACCTGGACAACAACGGTATGCAGTATGTTGTACGCATCCATGCCACCACTAAAGGCGGAACATTGTCAAACGCAGACGGAAAAATAACCGTAAAAGACGCGGACGAAGCAGTATTCCTCATCACTGCGGATACGGACTATAAAATAAACTTTGATCCGGACTTCAAGGATCCCAAAACATATGTAGGAGTAAACCCTGCCGAAACCACCCGCCAATGGATGGACAATGCCGTAAGCATGGGATATGATGTATTGTTCAAGCAACATTATGATGACTACGCCGCCTTGTTCAACCGGGTGAAGTTGCAGCTGAATCCGGATCAGCAAAGTGCCAATCTGCCTACAGCCAAGCGTTTGCAAAACTACCGGAAAGGACAACCGGACTTTTATCTGGAAGAACTCTATTATCAGTTCGGACGCTACCTGCTTATCGCCAGTTCGAGACCGGGTAACATGCCTGCCAACCTGCAAGGCATCTGGCACAATAACGTAGATGGACCATGGAGAGTGGACTACCACAACAACATCAATATACAGATGAACTACTGGCCGGCTTGCCCGACTAACCTCAATGAATGTACACTTCCGTTGGTGGACTTTATCCGTACACTGGTAAAACCGGGACAGAAAACAGCACAGGCTTACTTCGGAACAAGAGGATGGACCGCATCCATTTCAGCCAATATCTTCGGATTTACCGCCCCGCTCGAAAGCGAAGATATGTCGTGGAACTTTAATCCGATGGCCGGTCCCTGGCTGGCAACACACATCTGGGAATATTATGATTATACCCGTGACAAGAAATTCTTAAAAGAAACCGGATACGATTTGATTAAGAGCAGTGCTCAGTTTGCTACTGATTTCTTATGGCGTAAACCGGACGGAACCTATACGGCAGCTCCTTCCACTTCGCCCGAACACGGACCGATTGACGAAGGGACTACCTTTGTGCATGCCGTGATCCGCGAGATTTTGCTGGACGCCATCGAGGCAAGCAAAGTACTCGGAGTAGACAACAAAGAACGCAAACAGTGGCAAGAGGTACTGGCACATCTGGCTCCATACAAGATAGGACGTTACGGGCAGCTGATGGAATGGTCGAAAGACATCGATGATCCCAAAGACGAGCATCGTCATGTAAACCATCTCTTCGGACTGCATCCGGGACATACCCTCTCGCCTATCACCACTCCCGACTTGGCTAAAGCCGCAAGAGTGGTACTTGAACATCGCGGTGACGGAGCAACCGGATGGAGCATGGGATGGAAACTCAATCAATGGGCACGTCTGCAAGATGGCAACCATGCTTACAAGCTTTTCGGTAACCTGCTGAAAAACGGTACACTGGATAATCTGTGGGATACTCACCCGCCTTTCCAGATCGACGGGAACTTCGGAGGTACCGCAGGTATCACAGAAATGCTGTTGCAGAGTCACATGGGATTCATCCAATTACTCCCTGCATTACCGGACGCTTGGAAGGACGGAAGTATAAGCGGAATTTGTGCAAAAGGGAACTTTGAGGTGGATATGTCATGGAAAAACGGACAACTTGCAGAAGCCACCGTTTTCTCGAAAGCCGGTGAACCATGTACAGTAAGATATGGCGATAAAACTCTTTCTTTCAAAACAAGCAAAGGCAAAGTTTATAAATTGGCAGTAGAAGCCGATCGCCTGATCGTCAAATAATACTTCATAGTAGGATGATAAAATAATATCCCCGGAGGAAAGATATTTTTCCTTCGGGGATATTTTTATTTCGTCATATCGTTATTCCTATTTATAAAAGAAAATCTTCATACAGTCCCCCATACACACATGCCATTCAGGCTGTATCCAACTATTACTGTTGTTCTACCATATTTTTATAAGATCTACAAAGTATCAAATTTAACATTTCCATTTTAGGGAGGGGTATCATTCCAATATAGAAACGAACAATGCCAAACAAGACAGAAAATCGGAAGAAAAATAAAATCTCAATAAAAAGAATCAAGTAAACAAAAGAAAGTTTCTATAATTAAGAGAATCTCATTGCTAAAATAAAAAAGAGAAGAAATTTAGTTCTCACGGAACTTATCACATTTAGATCTTTTCTTCAAGTATGCTTTAATCTTCGCCCTATTCCCATTTAATATTTTTCGTTAACACAGGTTATCATGTGTTTATAAACCCACAGTATCTTTTGGCAAAGATGCGATAAGTTTTAATAATACGCAAGAAAACATAATAATATTTTTCATTATCTCTTTTTATAGTACTGCCAATCTATTAAAAACAGATTAGCAATAAATAAAATATATCATCCTATAAGAAGACGGTAGAAAAGAAACTACTTTTTATTTGCGCAATATTCATCATCAGAATAGCATAATTATGTAACCATTTAACATAATCAACTATCTGAACCCTCTGTAACCACTAATACAGGCCCCAACAATAAAGAAAAATAACGAAAGACAAACACAAAAGATAGCTGATGGCAAACTTATTACCTTTTTCCAAGTTCCGTGAGAACTTAACACAAAAAACAAACAGTTAAATCAATAGGGCAACATCGTTCAGAAAGGAATAGGAAAGAAATGACATACATACATTAACCTCTAATAATTGCGCTTATGAAGTAGAAAAAACGAATCCTTTACAAACCTATTCCGGAAATACAATCGAATCCGGAATCCTAAAACAAACTATCAAATTAATGTTTAACCGAACAATTTAGTGTATGACAGAAAAAACTAACCTGTTTCCGAACCTAATCCGGTTTCGAGAAACAAATCGCCTGAAAATGGCAATCGCTGCTTCTATCATGCTATGGTGTGCAACACCTCAGCAAGCGGCAGCCGATACTTACGAAAAACACGAAATCACCACTGTACAACAGCAAAAAGTAAAAGCTACCGGTACCGTGGTAGATCAAAATGGGGAAGCTATGATTGGTGTATCCGTCAAAGTGAAAGACAATGCCACCATGGGAACTATCACCGACCTGAATGGTAAATTCTCTTTTGACGTACCTAAAGGCGCTACACTTGAAATTTCTTACATCGGCTACAAAACCGTAACTGTCAAGGCAGAAGGTACAGTCCTCAACATTACGATGAAAGAAGATGCAGAGGTATTGGATGAAGTCGTTATTGTGGGCTATGGTTCACAAAAGAAAGTGAACGTGACCGGTGCCGTCGGCATGGTCAGCTCCGACGTACTTGAAGCCCGACCGGTACAAAACGTATCGCAGGCTTTGCAAGGTGTAGTCCCAGGTCTGAACCTCTCGGTTGGCAACTCCGGAGGTGCACTGGACAGCTCGATGAGTATCAATATCCGTGGTGCCGGTACTATTGGTGATGGTTCAGGTTCTTCTCCTCTTATTTTGATCGATGGCATTGAAGGCGACCTGAACTCAGTTAACCCGAACGACATCGAAAATGTATCTGTACTGAAAGATGCAGCTTCTGCCTCTATCTATGGTGCCCGCGCTGCATTCGGTGTAATCCTCGTTACAACCAAGAGTGGTAAAAGCGGCAAAGCAAGGGTCAGCTATAACGGTAACGTACGTTTCTCTGACGCACTCTGTGTACCGGAAATGATGGACTCTTATCAATTCGCACAATACTTCAACCGTGCAGCCGAAAATGCCGGTGACTCAGGTCCATTCAGCCAAGAAGCACTCGACCGTATCCTTGCCTACCAAGCCGGAACCCTGAAAGAGACAATGACCATGAACGAACAAACCCGTAAATGGCAGGCTTATGGCGGTGCTAATGCCAATACCGACTGGTTCAAGGAATTCTATAATGACTGGGTTCCGTCACAAGAACACAGCCTGAGTATCAGCGGAGGTACAGAAAAGACACAATATACTATCAGCGGAAGCTTCCTCGACCAAAATGGTCTGCTTCGTCATGGTAGCGATAATTTCCAACGCTATACGATGAACGGTAAAATCACAAGCCAGATTGCTGACTGGTTCACTGTCACTTACTCAACCAAATGGACACGCGAAGACTTTGACCGCCCGTCATATCTGACAGGGCTCTTCTTCCACAACATCGCCCGCCGCTGGCCGACTAACCCGGCTTACGACCCGAACGGACATCCGGTAGACGGCATGGAAATCGAACAGTTGGAAAACGGTGGAAAACAGATCAACCAAAAAGACCTGAACACCCAACAGCTACAGTTCATTTTCGAACCCATCAAAAACTGGAGAATCAACGTGGAAGGTAGTTTACGCACAACGAACACGAATGAACACTGGGATGTATTGCCGGTGTATGCATACAACGCAGATAACGAACCGTACCTGATTTCATGGAACGGCGGCGCACTCGGCCTCTCTCAGGTAAACGAGTATTCATATAAAGAAAACTACTACACGACCAACATCTATTCGGACTACTTTAAACAGTTTGACAGCGGACACTACTTCAAAGTTATGGCCGGTTTCAACAGTGAGCTTTATAAAACCCGTTATGTCCAGGCTCAAAAGAGTACACTGATTTCAAGTTCAGTGCCTACCATCAACACAGCCACTGAAGACCCGAAAGCATGGGGAGGATATGCCCACAATGCCGTAGCCGGTTTCTTTGGACGTATCAACTACAATTATAAAGACCGATACATGGTGGAAGCTAACGGACGTTACGACGGTTCGTCACGTTTCATAGGTGACAAACGTTGGGGATTCTTCCCTTCATTCTCTGCCGGATGGAACGTTGCACAAGAACCATTCTTTGAAAGAATCGCCGAAAAATGCAGCATCGGTACATTGAAACTCCGCGCTTCTTGGGGACAATTAGGTAATACAGATACCAAAGACGCATGGTATCCTTTCTATCAGACTATGCCGACAGGCTCCAACTATGGCTGGTTACTGAACGGTGCATTACCTAACTACGCCAACAATCCGGGCATTGTCAGCATGAAGAAAACATGGGAAACCATCGAAACATGGGATGTCGGTTTAGATTGGGGATTGTTTAACAACCGTTTGACCGGTTCGTTCGACTACTTCGTTCGTTATACTTACGATATGATCGGTCCGGCTCCCGAATTGGCTGCATCTTTAGGTACAGGAGTGCCAAAGATCAATAATGCGGATATGAAGTCCTACGGTTTTGAACTTGAACTGGGTTGGAGAGACCGTATCCAGGATTTCTCTTATGGCGTGAAATTCGTTCTGTCTGATTCTCAGCAGAAAATCCTGAAATATCCGAATGAAGACTACAACATCGGTACTTATTACAAAGGCCAGAAACTCAATAATATCTGGGGATACAAGACAATCGGTATCGCACAAAGCCAGGAAGAAATGGACGCCCATCTGGCAAAAGTAGACCAATCGGCCTTGGGTAGTAAATGGGGAGCAGGCGACATCATGTATGCCGACCTCGACGGTGATGGCAAGATCAGCACAGGAAGCAATAAACTGGGAGATACAGGCGACCGCGTAATCTTGGGTAACAGTACTCCACGCTTTAACTACGGTCTGACTATCGATGCAAGCTGGAAAGGAATTGACTTCCGCGCGTTCTTCCAGGGCATCGGCAAACGTGACTATTGGCTGCAGGGCCCGTACTTCTGGGGATCAACCGGCCTTGGACAATGGCAGGCTGCCGGCTTCAAGGAACATTGGGATTTCTGGCGTCCGGAAGGTGACCCTCTGGGAGCAAACACCAACGCTTACTACCCACGTGTAGCAAGAAACGGCGGTAAGAATACGAATGTACAAAGCCGTTATTTGCAAAACGCAGCTTATTGCCGTCTGAAAAATATCCAGATAGGTTATACTTTGCCCAAAACATGGACAGAAAAGGCAGGCATGTCGTCTGTACGTGTCTATGTATCCGGAGACAACTTGCTTACTTTCTCCGATATCACAGGCATCTTCGACCCGGAAGCAATCGGAAGTACATATGATGCGAACAACGGTAAACTGTATCCGTTGCAGAGAGTCATTTCAGTCGGTTTAAATGTTAACTTCTAAAAAACACCAAGAATATGAAAATTAAAATGAAATATATCGTGGCGCAGGCTTGCCTCGTAGCGGGAGCATCCATGGCTCTGACTTCGTGCAACGACTTTCTGGACAGAGAGCCGCTGGATCAAGTCACTCCGCAAGAGTATTTCCAAACTGCAGACCACCTGGCAGCATATACTATTTCAAAATACAACTCTATGTTTTCAACACATAGCGGATGGAATGCCGGTACGGTAAACAATGATGGCGGTACAGACAACATGGTAGTGGGTGGTTATAACTCTACCTACTATGAAAAAGGGATCTGGAAAGTACCTTCAAACAATGACAACTGGTCCAACGGATTGTCACTGGCCCGTTATTGCAACTACTTCTTCGAACAAGTATTACCTAAATACGAAGCCGGAAAGATCTCGGGATCAGAAGATGACCTCAAACACTACATCGGTGAAATGTATTTCATGCGTGCATTGGTATATTACAACCAGCTACGCAAATACGGAGATTACCCTATCATCACTGAGGTGCTTCCGGATGATGAAGCGATACTGATTGAAAAGAGTGTACGTCAGCCACGTAATAAAGTGGCCCGCTTCATTCTTGAAGATCTCGACAAAGCTATCGGGTTAATGAAAAACCAAGGCTTTATGAACAACAATCGCCTGAACAAACAGTGTGCTTTGCTGATCAAATCACGTGTGGCATTATACGAAGCTACATTTGAGAAATATCATCAGGGAACGGGTCGCGTACCGGGTGACGAAACATGGCCGGGAAAGAGCGTACATCCGAATTTCTCACTTGATATAGCAGCCGAAATCAACTTCTTCCTCGACCAGTGTATGGATGCAGCTTCACAAGTAGCGGATGCTATCACACTGACCGAAAATACAGGGGTATTCAATCCGCTTAGCGACAGCGAATATTCCGGTTGGAATCCCTACTTTGAGATGTTCTCTGCCGAAGATATGAGCGGTTATTCCGAAGTTCTCTTCTGGAAAGACTATCTTCGTTCGGGAAGTATCAACATCAGCCACGGTGCTCCCAACTATATTTATTCAGGCGGAAACAATGGAATGTTGAGAAGCTATGTACAGACCTTCCTGATGGAGAATGGATTGCCTTGGTATGCCAGCAACAGCGGATTTAAAGGTGACAGCAGGGTTCAGGAAGAAAAAGAAGGACGTGACCAGCGCTTGCAACTTTTCTTATTCGGTGAGAAAGACAAGCAGGCTCCGAGAGCCGATGGTGACGGCACTATGCCCGAGTTCGGCGAACCTGCTCTCTTTGAGCTGCAAGAAGTAAGAGATTTGACAGGATATCGCATCCGTAAATGCCTGACTTATAAAAAGGATCAGATTATCTCCGGTTCCGACCAGTCGACCACAGGATGCATCATCTATCGTGGTGTGGAAGCTTACCTCAACTATCTGGAAGCATATTATCTGAGAAATGGCAAGGTAGATGGAAAAGCAGCCCAATACTGGACCGCCATCCGCAAACGTGGTGGGGTGGACACAGATTACGAAAAAACCATCCGCAATACAGATATGAGCAAAGAAGTAGACTGGGCTAAATACTCCGGTTCTACATTGGTAGACGCAACTTTATTCAATATCCGCCGTGAACGTCGTTGCGAATTCATCGGTGAAGGTATGCGTTGGGATGACCTGATGCGTTGGAGAGCTATGGACCAATTGCTCACAACCAAATATGTTCCGGAAGGATTCAACTTCTGGGATGAAGCTTATGATGACTATGTGGCAATGAAAAACGACAAAGGCGAGCCTAAATATAAGATTGTATCAGACGGTAGTTCAACAGCCAATATGTCAGCAAAAGAATTAGGTAAATATGTACGTCCATACTCAATCGTAAAAGCAAATAACGCTGTATTCGACGGTTACACATTCGCTAAGGCATACTACTTGTATCCGGTGCCGATACGGCAGATGGAGCTACTGTCTCCGGACCGTTCAGTCAGCAGTTCTGTACTTTACCAGAACCCATACTGGCCAAACAAAACAAGCGAGCCTGCTATCGAATAATAGTTTTCCAATAGGAATCAAAATATAAAAAAGTATTGATTTTTAGTATATAATAAAGTTGTTGTGGTAAGAGATTTATAGCAACTACACAAATTTAAAAAAGGAAAATTGGAAAAAGGGCGTCCGTGAGGATGTCCTTTTTTATATTACATATTAGAAGAACGGTATATATAAACAAAAAGGCCGCGCAAATTGCACAGCCTTTCATTATATAAATATCCGGAAATATCAGCTCTTGTTAGCGCGTTTACGTTCGTTTTCATCCAAAAGCACTTTACGCATACGCATAGCCTTCGGAGTAACCTCTACATATTCGTCTTCCTTGATGTACTCTAATGCCTCTTCAAGAGAGAACTGTACAGGAGGAATCAAACGGGCTTTCTCATCAGAACCGGAAGCACGCATGTTAGTCAGTTTCTTCGACTTAGTCACATTTACAACCAGGTCTTTTTCGTGAGCATGTTCACCCACTACCTGGCCAGCGTATACCTCTTCCTGAGGGAAAATAAAGAATTTACCACGATCCTGCAGTTTATCGATTGCATAAGCAAATGCAGTACCACTTTCCATAGCGATAATCGAACCATTGGTACGACGTTCGATATCACCTTTGAACGGTTGATATTCTTTAAAACGGTGAGCCATAATGGCTTCACCTGCCGAAGCAGTCAGAACGTTCGTACGAAGACCGATGATACCGCGTGAAGGCATGTCAAACTCAAGGTTAATACGCTCACCGGTATTCTCCATCATGGTCATCTCACCCTTACGGCGAGTCACCATATCGATGATTTTACTTGAATACTCTTCCGGTACGTTGATTGTAAGTTCCTCGATCGGTTCACACTTCACTCCATCTATTTCTTTATAAATTACTTGCGGCTGTCCAACCTGTAACTCGTAACCTTCACGACGCATCGTTTCGATTAAAACAGAAAGGTGAAGCACACCACGACCCGATACTACCCATTTACCGTCTTCTTCACTCTTACGCACGCGCAATGCGAGGTTCTTATCCAACTCCTTGGTCAGACGATCATGGATATGACGTGAAGTTACAAATTTACCATCTTTACCATAGAACGGAGAATCGTTGATGGCAAACAGCATGCTCATAGTCGGTTCATCAATAGCGATAGGCGGCAATGCTTCCGGATTTTCATAATCGCAGATCGTATCTCCAATCTCAAATCCGTCAATACCCACCAAAGCACAAATATCTCCTGAAGAAACCTCAGTCGTTTTCACACGGCCCAGCCCTTCAAAAACATGAACTTCCTTTATTTTAGATTTTACAATACTACCATCGCGCTTAGCCAAGGATACATTCATACCCTCCTTGAGCGTACCGCGGTGAACACGTCCTACAGCGATACGGCCTGTATATGAAGAATAATCGAGTGAAGTGATCAGCATCTGCGGAGTACCTTCCAATTGTTCCGGAGCAGGAATGTTCTCTACAATACAATCCAGCAAAGGCACAATGCTGTCTGTCTGCTCTTTCCAGTCCGTACTCATCCAGTTGTTCTTAGCCGAACCATAGATTGTCGGGAAGTCAAGCTGCTCTTCAGTAGCATCGAGGCTGAACATCAGATCGAACACCATCTCGTGTACTTCGTCCGGACGGCAGTTCGGCTTATCCACCTTATTAATAACAACAATCGGTTTCAATCCGATTTCCAAAGCTTTCTGTAATACGAAGCGCGTTTGCGGCATCGGACCTTCAAAAGCATCAACCAACAGAATACATCCATCGGCCATGTTGAGCACACGCTCTACTTCACCACCGAAGTCGCTGTGTCCCGGAGTATCAATAATATTAATCTTAGTTCCGTTGTAATTGATAGAAACGTTTTTAGAGAGAATCGTTATCCCTCGTTCACGCTCCAAGTCGTTGTTATCCAGAATTAATTCACCGCTTGTTTGGTTGCCGCGAAACAAGTTTCCGGCTAAAAGCATTTTATCGACGAGAGTCGTTTTCCCATGGTCAACATGGGCAATAATTGCAATGTTTCGAATATTTTGCATAGAATACCTATTATTTGGCGACAAAGGTACAAAAATTGGATTAGAAAAAAGGGATAGTATAGAAAATATTTCCTGCAATTCATTGTGGGATAAAAGATAATGCCTATCTTTGCACGCTCAAAGAAACATTTTATAGATCAATAATTTTATTAATTATGTATTTAGACGCTGCTAAAAAGCAAGAAATCTTCGGTAAGTACGGAAAGTCTAACACTGATACTGGCTCAGCTGAGGCCCAGATAGCTTTGTTTTCATACCGTATTACTCACCTGACTGAGCACATGAAGCTCAACAGAAAAGATTATAGTACAGAAAGAGCTTTGACTATGTTAGTAGGTAAACGTCGTGCTTTGCTCGACTACCTGAAAGCAAAAGATATCACCAGATATCGTGATATCATCAAAGAGCTTGGCTTGCGTAAGTAATCACTTACCGCGAACAAAATTTAAAAGCCGTTTCTTCCATCGGGAAGAAACGGCTTTTATTTTTTACCCTTCCCCTTGCTTGGATATAAAATTTCATTAATTTTGCAGCAAAACGAATTAAATTATAACCTTTTACCAGGAAAATACATTCAAACATTATGGATACAAGTAAAATCGTAGGAGAAAAGATAAAATCACTCCGTGAGAACAAAGGAATCTCAATAGAAGAACTTGCCGAACGCTCGGGACTGGCTATCGAACAGATAGAACGTATCGAAAACAATATTGACCTGCCGTCATTGGCACCGCTTATCAAAATAGCCCGTGTATTGGGCGTACGTCTGGGGACTTTCCTCGACGACCAGGATGAAACAGGTCCGGTTGTTTCGCGCAAAATGGAAGCAACAGACACTATCAGCTTTTCAAACAACGCCATCCATTCGCGTAAACACATGCAGTACCATTCACTGTCCAAGTCAAAAGCCGACCGCCACATGGAACCGTTCATTATCGATGTAGCCCCTACACAAGACAGTGATTTCGTGCTATCTTCCCATGAAGGAGAGGAATTCATCATGGTCATGGAGGGAGTTATGGAAATCAGTTACGGAAAGAGCACCTACTTGCTTGAGGAAGGCGATAGTATCTATTATGACTCCATCGTACCTCATCACGTTCATGCCTACGAAGGACAGGCTGCCAAAATTCTGGCAGTGATCTATACACCGATTTAATGATCAACGATTATCGCTCCACACATACTAAAAACATGCAACTATACGAAAGAACACTCGGCCAGTGGCTTGAACATTGGGCCGAAACAACACCCGACAAAGAATACATTGTATACTCCGACCGTAACCTGCGTTTCACCTGGAAGCAATTCAACAAACGGGTGGACGACATGGCGAAAGGATTGATTGCCATCGGAGTGGAAAGAGGTACCCATGTAGGCATCTGGGCGGCAAACGTTCCGGACTGGCTGACTCTGCTATATGCCTGTGCAAAAATCGGTGCAGTCTACGTGACAGTAAACACCAACTATAAACAAGCTGAACTGGAATACTTGTGCGAGAACTCGGACATGCATACACTCTGCATTGTTAATGGAGAGAAAGACAGCGACTTTGTTCAGATGACCTACAATATGCTTCCGGAACTGAAAACTTGTGAACGCGGACATCTGAAGAGCGAACGTTTCCCCTATATGAAAAATGTGATCTATGTAGGACAAGAGAAGCACCGCGGGATGTACAATACACAGGAAATCCTGTTATTAGGCGATAATATAGAAGACACCAGACTCAATGGACTCAAAGCCTGCGTCGACTGTCACGACGTGGTAAATATGCAATATACCTCTGGAACAACCGGTTTTCCCAAAGGGGTCATGCTGACACATTACAATATAAGCAATAATGGTTTCCTGACCGGCGAGCATATGAAATTCACAGCCGACGATAAACTATGTTGCTGCGTACCTCTGTTCCATTGCTTCGGCGTAGTGTTAGCCACCATGAACTGCCTGACTCACGGCTGTACCCAGGTGATGGTTGAACGCTTTGACCCACTCATCGTACTGGCATCCATCCATAAAGAAAGATGTACCGCACTCTATGGAGTACCTACCATGTTTATCGCCGAACTAAATCATCCGATGTTCGATATGTTCGACATGTCGAGTCTTCGTACAGGCATCATGGCCGGCTCACTCTGCCCGGTAGAGTTGATGAAACAGGTGGAAGAAAAAATGTATATGAAGGTGACCAGCGTATACGGGCTAACTGAAGCAGCTCCGGGGATGACTGCCACCCGCATTGACGATCCATTTGACGTACGCTGCAACACTGTAGGACGTGACTTTGAGTTCACAGAAGTAAAAGTGCTTGATCCGGAAACAGGTGAAGAATGCCCGATCGGCGTACAGGGAGAAATGTGCAATCGCGGATATAACACCATGAAAGGATATTATAAGAACCCACAAGCTACAGCTGAAGTGATAGATAAAAACAACTTCCTGCACTCAGGAGACTTGGGAATCAAGGACGAAAATGGAAACTATCGCATCACGGGGCGCATCAAAGATATGATCATACGTGGAGGGGAGAATATCTATCCGCGTGAAATCGAAGAATTCCTCTATAAGCTTGAAGGAGTAAAAGATGTGCAGGTATCAGGCATTCCGTCTAAAAAGTATGGAGAAGCAGTAGGCGCCTTCATCATTCTGCACGAAGGGGTAACCATGCAGGCATCAGACGTGCAGGACTTCTGCCGTAATAAAATCTCCCGCTACAAAATACCCAAATATATTTTCTTTATTGATGAGTTCCCTATGACCGGAAGCGGAAAGATACAAAAATTCAAACTGAAGGATTTAGGATTGAAACTCTGCGAAGAACAAGGTATCGAGATTATATAAAAACAGACATGATAAGTGATTAACCGGAGAGAAATTCCAAACGTTAATCACTTATCATTATCGCTTCACAGGTAAAGTAAAATAAAAAACAGTTCCTTTGCCCTGTTTGGAACGTACCCAGATTCGTCCGCCCATCTTTTCGACAAGCATACGGCAAATAGTCAGTCCCAACCCTGTGCCTTGCACAAAATCATCTATCTTTCCGAAACGCTGGAAGATCGTAGCCACCCTTTCTGCAGGGATTCCTTTCCCTGTATCCGATACATAAAACTGCACCATATCGGCCTTTTCCTGAAATCCGAAATGAATTTCTCCGGCAGAAGTAAACTTAATGGCATTGGTGATCAGATTGACCAAAATCTGCGAAATGCGCTCCCAATCTCCTTGTATGCATAGCTGCGGATCTACTTCGTCCAACATAAGTCGAACTTCCGGTTTAACCGATTTCACATACAATTCATGCAATTGCAGACAGATATCTTTCAACTTCACAGGATGATAAGAAAGTTCCAAGGAACCGGCTTCAAGGGCAGAAAGATCGAGAATATCATTGAAGAGATTCAACAGGACAGACGAATTGTGCTCTACGATATCGGCATATTGCCGCTTTTCATACTCATCGTCCGCCTCGATAATCAGTTTGGAGAAACCTACAATCGCATTTAGCGGAGTGCGTATTTCGTGGCTCATATTTGCCAAAAACGAAGATTTCATCCGGTCGGCCTCTTCGGCCTTGATCCGGGCCGCTATCAACTCTTTTTCCGTCTTCTTTGTTTCGGTCACATCCCATGACACTCCAATGATATAAGGATACCGTCCTCCTGAAGGAACCACTGTTTTCATGGTGGTCACTGTACGGGCTTCACCACTCATAGTGGTATAAGTTTCCAGATACTCAATGCGCCCCAGCTCCATCGCTTTCAAATCATCTTGCCGGAGACGCTCCGCATCCTTTTTATCCGGAAATATCTCCGCATCTGTACTCCCCACGGCCCTCTCGACAGAGATACCCGAATATTCGGCAAAAGCTTTATTCCAATAAAGATAACGAAAGTCGTTCCCTGTATCTTTCACAAACAAATAGACGGGAATATTATTGAGTATATCATTCATCAACGAATTGAGACGTACGATCTCACTTCGCTGAGCCTCGTTGGTTCTTGCCATTTCAGTCTCTTGTGATACGTCACGGCACATACACAACAAATATTGATCATCCAACGGGAAAATACGATTTTCATAATGATGAAGAACGCCGTCCAGCGTTAACGAATGTTCGGCTATCGAACTCTTCCCGGTACGGATTACTTTATCCATGTTCTGACGAACACTTTCATAAGCCTCCTCAGGAACAATATCTTTTACATTTGAATTTATAATACTATCGGCTGTCGTACCTTCAACATGATTCGTAGTAGGTGATGAAGCTAACTCTACTATATTGGCATTATGGTCAAAAACAGTAAGCATATCGGGCAAAGCATCCAAAATCCGAGTACTGTATCGCTCTCGGAACCGTCCTTTCCTGAGAGAGTCGAGTTCCGAAGAAAGCCTCTCCACTTTCTCCTCCAGTTTCTCTACAATTTCCAGTAGTTCTTCTTTTGTTTTATGCTCGTAATATCCCATGGATTTCAGTCTGTTTAAATCTATATTGTTGTATATAGCACTTCATTACTTGCAAATATAATACATAAATCTGAAAAATATCCTACAAATCGAAGTTATTATTGATTAAAAAATCCGATAGCTTTTGCCCTACTATTCAGAATGTTCTATCTTTGCACCACTTTATATTTTAAACAATTTACATTTATGTCCACAGAATTATTCTCTACCCTGCCCTACAAAGTGGCAGACATCACACTTGCCGACTTTGGTCGCAAGGAAATCGACTTGGCAGAAAAAGAAATGCCCGGCCTTATGGCTCTTCGCGAAAAATATGGAGAATCCAAACCGTTGAAAGGTGCCCGTATCATGGGTTCGCTGCACATGACAATCCAGACTGCTGTCCTGATTGAAACGCTGGTAGCTTTGGGAGCTGAAGTCCGTTGGTGCTCTTGCAACATATATTCGACACAAGATCATGCAGCAGCAGCCATTGCAGCTTCAGGTGTTGCTGTATTTGCCTGGAAAGGTGAAACTTTGGCAGACTATTGGTGGTGTACCTTGCAGGCTCTGAACTTCGAAGGAGGTAAAGGGCCGACAGTGATTGTCGACGATGGCGGGGATGCCACAATGATGATCCATGTGGGCTATGAAGCAGAAAATAATGCTGCCGTATTGGACAAAGAGGTACATGCCGAAGATGAAATAGAACTGAACGCCATACTGAAAAAAGTGCTGGCAGAAGACAAAGAACGCTGGCACCGGGTAGCGGCTGAAGTGCGCGGAGTTTCGGAAGAGACAACGACCGGCGTGCATCGCCTATACCAGATGCAGGAAGAAGGCAAGTTGTTGTTCCCTGCCTTCAACGTAAACGACTCGGTTACCAAATCTAAATTCGACAACCTGTATGGTTGCCGCGAATCACTGGCAGACGGCATTAAACGTGCCACAGACGTAATGATTGCCGGTAAAGTAGTTGTAGTATGCGGTTATGGAGATGTAGGTAAAGGCTGCTCACACTCCATGCGCTCTTATGGGGCCCGCGTGTTAGTGACAGAAGTCGATCCCATCTGTGCACTTCAGGCCGCTATGGAAGGTTTTGAGGTAGTGACCATGGAGGACGCCTGCAAAGAAGGTAACATCTTTGTTACCACAACCGGTAACATCGACATCATCCGTATCGATCACATGGAACAGATGAAAGATCAGGCCATTGTTTGCAACATCGGTCACTTTGACAATGAAATTCAGGTAGATGCCCTGAAACATTACCCGGGTATCAAACGTGTCAATATCAAACCACAGGTAGACCGTTATTATTTCCCTGACGGACACAGCATCATTCTGCTGGCAGACGGCCGTTTGGTAAATCTGGGCTGCGCCACAGGACATCCCTCTTTCGTGATGAGCAACTCTTTCACTAACCAGACACTGGCACAGATCGAGCTGTTCAACAAGAAATACGACATCAACGTATATCGCTTGCCGAAACACCTGGATGAAGAAGTAGCCCGACTGCATCTTGAAAAGATCGGCGTAAAGCTGACCAAACTGACTCCTGAGCAGGCTGCCTATATCGGAGTTTCGGTTGACGGCCCATATAAAGCCGACCACTACAGATATTAAAAAGTTACGATTGGACGATTTACGAATCACGGTTAAGCCGGATTGTAAATCGTCTAATCCTACAGTCAAACCTCAATCATAAATTGTAAATCGTCTAATCGTAAATGAAAAAGTTTCTTCCAGACCTTATTGCCATTCTGGCATTCATAGTCATCTCTTTCATCTATTTCTTCCCGGCGATCACTGAAGACCGGATTCTCTTCCAGCACGACACCGTAGCCGGAGCCGGAGCCGGACAGGAAGCTAAAGAGTACTATGAAAAAACAGGTGAACGCACACGTTGGACAAACGCCCTTTTCGGAGGAATGCCCACCTACCAGATGTCCCCAAGTTACGACTCCACCGAGCCGCTGACATTCGTACAAAAAGTATATCATCTTTTTCTCCCGAACTACGTATGGCTCACATTTATCATGATGCTCGGGTTCTATATCCTGCTAAGGGCATTCGGCATACCGGCATGGCTCTCGGGGTTGGGAGGAATTATCTGGGCCTTTTCGTCCTACTTCTTCATTTTGATTGCTGCCGGACATATCTGGAAATTCATCACCCTTGCCTATATACCACCTACAATAGCAGGTATTGTACTTGCCTACCGGAAAAGATATTTGTTAGGAGGGATTGTCACTGCTTTGTTCATGGCCATGCAGATTCTGTCCAACCATGTGCAAATGACCTACTATTTCCTGTTTGTCATTCTCTTCATGGTAGGTGCATTCTTCGAAGATGCCTGGCGCAAAAAAGAACTTCCCCAGTTCTTCAAAGCTACCGGTGTGCTGATTATCGCCGGATTAATCGGTGTATCCATCAATCTTTCGAGCCTATACCACACTTACGAGTATAGCAAAGAAACGATGCGTGGCAAAAGTGAGTTGAAATATGAAGGAGCTGCCGCAAAGCAGACAAGCAGCGGGCTCAATCGTGATTATATTACCCAATGGAGCTATGGCATCGGCGAAACATTCTCATTACTGGTCCCCAATGTCAAGGGAGGCGCCTCGGTGCCATTGTCACGAAGTGAAAAGGCAATGGAAAAAGCCAATCCGATGTACAGCAGCCTCTACTCACAACTGACCCAGTACTTCGGCGACCAACCCATGACAAGCGGTCCTGTCTACGTAGGTGCTTTTGTACTAATGCTTTTCATTCTGGGCTGTTTCATTGTAAAAGGTCCCATGAAATGGGCACTGTTAGGAGCCACCATTTTCTCTATCCTGCTTTCATGGGGTAAAAATTTTATGGGGCTGACAGACTTCTTTATCGATTACATCCCGATGTATAATAAGTTCCGCGCCGTATCCTCCATTCTGGTAATTGCCGAGTTTACCATTCCCCTGCTCGCAATCCTCACCCTGAAAGAGATACTTACCAAGCCGGAGCTGCTGAAAGAGAAACTGAAATATATCTATATCAGTTTCGGACTGACCGGGGGACTTGCGCTACTTTTTGCCATTGCTCCCCGCCTATTCTTCCCGACTTATATTCCTGCTAACGAGATGGCAGCCCTGCAGAATGCTCTGCCCGCCGATCAGTTATCACCTATAGTGGCTAATCTTGAAGAGATGCGTGTGCACCTTTTCACTTCTGACGCTTGGCGCAGTTTCTTTATCGTTACTATCGGTACCCTGCTCTTACTGGCTTACAACGCAAAAAAACTGAAAGCGACCTGGACTGTTGCCGCTATTGCCCTGCTATGCCTGGGAGACATGTGGAGCGTAAACAAACGCTATTTGTACGACGAACAGTTCGTCCCGAAATCCGAACAGGCTGCAACGTTCCGGAAGAGTCAGACAGATGAACTGATCCTGCAAGATCAATCACCGGATTACCGTGTATTGAACTTCGCAGGCAATACATTCGAAGAAAACAATACTTCTTATTGGCACAAGAGCGTAGGTGGCTACCATGCTGCCAAACTCCGCCGTTATCAGGAAATGATAGACCATCATATTGCCAAAGAAATGCAGGCAGCCTATCAGGAAGTAGCAACAGCAGGCGGTCAAATGGACAGTGTGAACGCAGCTAAATTCCCTGTACTGAATATGCTGAATACAAAGTACTTCATATTCCCTGCCGGGCAACAAGGCCAAACAGTCCCCATTGAAAACCCATATGCTTTCGGCAATGCGTGGTTCGTAGATAAAGTACAGTACGTGAACAATGCGAACGAAGAAATCGATGCCATCGGGCAAGTCGACCTCCAACAAACCGCTATAGTAGACTCTAAGTTTAAAGAGGCCTTGAAAGGGGTGAACGAGGGCTACAAAGACTCACTGTCCACCATCCGGTTGACCGACTATGAACCCAACCAATTAGTATACGAGACTTCCTCGCCCAAAGACGGTGTAGTTGTATTCTCGGAAATATATTATCCGGGATGGACGGCAACCATTGATGGCAAACCTGCCGATATTGCCCGTGCAGATTACATCTTACGTGCTATGAACGTACCGGCGGGTAAGCATACCATCGAAATGCGTTTTGATCCGCAAAGCCTGCACGTCACAGAAGGTATTGCATATGGAGCGATGGCATTATTGCTGATAGGAGTAATTATTCTGGTATGGATCAACCGGAAAAAATATGGAGAAAGCATAAAAAAATAACCGTCTACAGAGATCGGTTCATCATTTACAAACACAAACTCCTCAGACAGAAGTAGTCTGAGGAGTTTGTGTTTTATTCTATACGTAATTTATTATTAATTCTTTCATACTCTCTATAATTTCTTTTTCATTGATGGCATTTAAAAAAGAGTAGCCTCATCGAAAATGATAAATTCCGGATTCATATACACCGCTTGAGTTATTAAAACACATTATTTTTACCCAACACTTAAATCAAGACCTGCAATATCGCTTAGGAAGCTATTCTATAAATTCAGCAATGCGATCATAAGAACAGCCTGTATCAAATGTGCCATACCTCTTATGCCATTCATCTATATTCAACCGATTCATTGCCCCTAAATTCTTTGAATAAATCGTAGGATCAGCCACAGAACTATTCAATGGGCGACACAAGGCTATAGAGAAATATCCAGACATCTTGTTCTATCTTAGAGGTTAAAACGCCAACTAATACAAAAAGGTTGCAATAAAAATATATTCAAGTAAATAAATCCACGATAGCTTTTTGTCATTTTGTCTAAATGTATTCTAAAACTCTTCAGAATTGTTTTTTTGCACACCATAACAAAGAAAGAATAAAAAAACTCAGAAATAGCGTTGTTCTAAAAATCACATAGCCACCAAATACAGTGAAATACTATAAGAAAGATAATTAGCCGATCCCATTTACTATTCACAAGAAAGCCAGATAACAAACGAACGTTCAGAATGATATTAAAAAAAGAGGCTTTTAAAACTTTATTATAGAAAAAAAAGCCACTTTCTTCCCCTGAATTAAAGGCTTCTCCAAGAAAAAAAGCTCGTTTTCATCAGAAAACAAACTTCTTATTAATAAGAAGTTAACTTCCTACTCTCAGGAAATTAATTCTCTGCCGGCAGGAAGTTAGTTATTTGCCGACAGGAAGTTAACTTCGTGCCGGCACCTCTCACATTATTTCCCGGTAACAAGTGATCTAAAAAGAAATATCCGATGATTCCTCCTCTATTTCACAACATTTCGCCAAAGTGGATGTCAGCAAAAAAGTAGAATATCAAACATTTTGATACCGAACTACATTTTAAACCATCAAATAAAAAGCGCCATCCTTCCTCTGAATAGAGGATAAAGGATGACGCTTGATATAACTTCTTACTAAGAACCTTCTTACATCACGGCAGGTAACGTTACCTTAAAATTCGGATTTTCCGTATGTTGCCGGTGGATAATTCCAACCATTTTCTTCACAATATCCGGATTCTCGGCAGCTACATTATGGTCTTCATGGATATCTGTTGCCAAATTATAAAGGAAAGGAATACCTTTCTTAACAACCATTTTCCAATCTCCCATGCGTACGCCTATCTGGTTCGTTTCATTAAATTCCCAATAAAGAAAATCATGTTTCTTCTGGTTCTTCTTACCCAACAGAGTCCGGGCAAAAGAGATACCATCAAAATAATCGGATTCTTTCTTCTTATTCACATATTTTTTCGGGAAATTCTTCACACCCGTCAAATCACACAAGGTAGGCATGACGTCGTAAAAAGCACATTGGTGATCATTCACTGTTCCGGCAGCAACCTGACCGGGCCAACGGACAATAAACGGAACACGGATACCACCCTCGTAACACTGGCGTTTCAAGCCACGCAACTTCCCGTCACGCCCGAAGAAAGTGGGATCGGCCCCGCCTTCCTCGTGGGGACCATTATCACTGGTAAAGATGACAATCGTATTTTTATCCAATCCTTTCTCTTCTAACTTCTTCAGGACCTCACCCACATAATGGTCCAAACGGGTGATCATACCTGCAAACTGTGCATGTACATGGGTGATAGCGTTATATCGGGACCCCTTCTGACCACCAAAAGCTTTATCATCAGTAAACTGTGTCTTGTAATGGTTCAGAATAGAGTCTTCCGGCTGCACCAGTTCTGCGTGAGGCAAAGTATAGGTGAAAACACCGAAAAAAGGTTGATCTTCATTCTGTTTATCGATCCATTCCATCGCTTTCTGATGAATCAAGTCGGCTGAGTATTGAGTACGTTTATGATAATCGGGACCGTACATCGGATATTTGATATTCTCTTCCATCACAACACGTACGACACCCGTATCGCCCAACGACTGGCTATAACGGTTCAGGAAATTGGGATAATAGAGGTGAGCCTGAAACTGACAGATATATCCGTAATATTCATCGATTCCCCTTTTATCCGGAGTGGACACAGAACCTTCGTATCCCCCTGCCCATTTGCCAAACATGCCGGTAGTATATCCGTTATCTTTCATGATCTCAGGCAGAATGATATGTTCCGGATCATAAGGGTGTTGTCCGACAACCGAGAATTCTTTATTATCGCCATACATCACCGTAGATGCTTGAGTCCAATACTCTTTATTGCCACGTACTTCACAATGTCCGGTATGCTGTCCGGTCATCAACGACGCACGCGAAGGTGCGCTCACCGGACTTCCGGCATAGGCTTGCGTAAAACGCATACCTTCACGGGCCATGTTGTCGATGTTAGGCGTACTGATGTATGGCTGTCCGTAACAACCCAAATCTCCATACCCCATGTCATCGCACATGATAAAGATGATATTCGGTTTTTGAGGGTCATGTGCCTTCTCTTGATGGGCAAATGCTTGCGAGCTACCCAGCCCGACAAGCAATGCACTGCTATAAATGATTTTCTGGTTCATTCGTTGGGTTTATTTCGATTTCACCACAGATTACACGGATTTTCACAGATTAATAATTTATTTCACTGAGAGCTAAGTTAAATAATCTATGTAATCTGTGGTGAGTTTGGTTCATTTATATTCCGCTTCAGTTATTCCCATCCCGGATTGTTAGGTGCAAGTGCAGGATTCAGAATAATCTCCTGGCTGGGAACTTCATAAAGATAATATCTCTCCTGCCAGCCTTCGCCTGCTTTGATAGGATCGGGTTGCAGATAGATATATCCTTCTGTCATGGCTCCATCGGCAGGATCCGGTCCGCCGGTCGTTTCATCCAGCAAGAACTGGGCACCATGTCTGAACTTATCTTTCGTCATCCACATTCCTTTGAGCTGACGATTAAGGAACCAGGGAGCCATTCTCCAACGACGGATGTCATAGAATCCGAAGCCTTCACCCATTAACTCGATAATACGTTCACGACGGACTTCCCACAAAACAGGATCTACCAGAACACCTTGTTCATTACCTTTCGGGTAATAGCGGCCACGATTCGGGTCAAAGCTATCGTTGATCTCGGCAACCTTCATATCTGCCACACCGGCACGTTTACGTAGTTTATTGATAGACTCGTCGGCCACTGCCTGAGTGAACTGCCCTGTCTCGCACATGGCCTCAGCATAATTCAGCAATACCTCTTCTATTTTGAAGATAGGTTTATCCGATGTGTTCAGAGTGATACCTCCATTTCGGTTCGTTTCCCAGTTGCTCCAGTTCTTCCAGAAGTAATATCCCGAACGGCTTCTCACGAAACCTGTAGCTCCAATACCTCCCATAAAGTTGGGTGAAGAAGGAACCAGTGAGGCTGCCCAATTCTGTCCGGGCAGACGTTTCATACCGATACCGGGGTTATCACACGATTCGTTAGGTCCCATTATGTCAATGTATTCACGGTCGGCAGGATCATCGGTATAATCCCATGTTCTGGGATCATCTTTCGTCTTGGCCTTTGCTTTTACTTTATACGGAGGCATCACCACGTGATATAAACGCGGATCACGGTCGCGGAAAGTAGCGTATGGCGTTTTGTCTCCATGATAGTTCTCAGAAGTAGCAATCGGCTTACCGTCCTTACACAGATAAAGATCAACTGTGTGCTGGTTCATCTCCACATTATGGCTATCCATGTGTTCCAATGCACTGAAGTTGGCCATCTTGATGTCCTGAACAAACTCCATGTACAGAATGACTCCCGGCACTTTGCCCAAATCTTCTGTAGTCCACATCTCCCCATATCCGGCTGCAGGCTGACCGTCTGTTCCGTAGTAAAGAGTAGGATAATCATTCATCAACAGGCGAGACACCCGGATACATTCGTCAAAGAACTTCTGGGCACCCTCCATTCCGTGATATTTGCGCCAAGTGGCTTCACGCAACGTAAATCGTGAGATAGCTGCACGAATACAATCACGATTGATGGTATTCGCACCGTCTTGTTTCTCAAAATCCCCGATATTCGCTTCAGCCCATTTCAAACGATTCAATACGGAGTCTGCTACAATCTCACGGTCAACACGGGGGCCGTAAGCTTCGGGAGAACTTTCGTTAAGAACCGTATTGACCCAAGGCACTGCCCCGAAACGGTTGATAAGCTCCATGTACCAATATGAGTGGAAGAAATATCCCACCGCACGCCAATGGTCTTTTTCAGCATCAGTCATTTCTGACTTATCGATATTGGCAAGCAAGATGTTAGCACGACGGAATGTGCCGGAAAATCCCCAGCCATTGCCCGAAGCCACACTCTGCACCCTTCCGAAAGCATAGTCATTACCTGACTCATTGGCACGACTCTCCAAGTATCCGGCATTCATATCACCTGCGTAACAAGATCCTTGCCCGGTTCCGTTGATTGTATTGGCTATATTATTGTCTTTGAATATCTCATAGCAGGGCCATGCAAACGACTTAAAGTTATCGTAAGATTTAAAAGCATTATTCTCTGTCAGACTGGTGACAGGCGCATGCTCCAAAAAGCTGTCATTACATCCGGCCAGTCCGATTCCGGCTAAAATAGCCAATGATAGATATATCTTTTTCATTTTTAATTCTTGGTTATGCGTTTATAATGTAAAGTTGATACCGAACGAAACAGTACGGAATGCCGGATAGTTCCAGCTCAAGGTTTCAGGATCGATACCTGAAGGCAATGAAGAGAAAGTTGCCAGATTCTCTACACTGACAAAACCCTTCAACTGATTCAAGCCGATTCGGGATATCCATGTTTTAGGAACAGTATACGACAAAGTAACGTTCTTGATGCGGAAGTAAGCGGCGTTAGATAAGTATCTGTCTGTCTTACGTCCATAGTTGGAGCCGACTGTCGGATTCTGTCCGTACATACGTGGATATTTTGCATTCGGATTTACAGCAGTATAATCTCCATTGGCGGCATCTACCGGTTTCCAGTAGTCGGTCAGACCGTCAAATAACGGTTGGTACTTGATATCATTCACTGAGTAAATGTACATCGGGAATACCAGGTTGTTGGCAATCCATGCATCACGTTGACCGGTACCCTGCATCATAATATTCAGGTCGAAACCTTTATAATTGGCACCGAGAGTAATACCATACAGGTATTTAGGCAGGCTATTACCTATTACTTTCTGGTCACCGGGGTTATCCAATGTACCGTCTCCGCTGTCGATCTGGTTCGTACTCTTATCGTCATCACGGAGATTCTTGAATTTCAAGTCACCGGGACGCGGGCTGACACCTTTAATAGAGGCTACCCCGTCTTTAAGTTTCCAGCTGTTGGTATCTACAAAATCATCTACTGTATAGAATCCGTCTACTTCATATCCCCAGATCTCACCCAGTCTTTGTCCCGGATAGAAATTACTCAGCAATTTAGAAGCAGCATTGTCATCGTACTTAGTGATTTCAGAGTAGCTGTCAGAAAGATTGAATCCGACACGGTAGTTGAATTTACCGATGCGGTCTCTCCAGTTCACAGCCAGTTCCCAACCACGGGTACGCATATCAGCTGTATTCTGGAAAGGAGAACTTGCACCCACAACAGCAGGAAGCTGCATACCCGGTGCCAACATTCCTTTTGTGTCACGCTGATACCAATCGAACACGGCATTCAGACGATTGCCAAACATGTTCAGATCCAAACCGATATCAGTAGTCGCTACTTTCTCCCAGGTAAAGCTTGTACTTACCAGATTCGGCAAAGAGTTAATGGCAGTTACATAATCACCGCCTGACAACCAGCCGTTGTACTTGTTACTGACACTCATAGTCGGGAAATATGCATAGTTCACTACATTCTGGTTGCCGATCACACCATAAGATGCACGAATCTTCAGACCATCAATATAATTGCGTGTAACCTCCATAAACTTTTCCTGAGCCACGTTCCATCCCAAAGATACAGACGGGAAGAAACCGAAACGGGAATCTTTCGGGAATTTGGATGATCCGTCATAACGCCCGTTCACCTCCAGCAAATATTTATCCATGTAGTTATAATTAACCCGGAAGAATCCGCCACGAACAGAATATTCATTATAGCTGTCTGTCGCTTTCAGGTCACCAGTACCTGAGCCTAAGGCCGGCACTTCGATAACAGCTTGATTGTAAGACAGCACATTTACTCCTTCCGTATATTTAGACTCCTGGTTGAAACCGGCCATTACGCTAAAATGGTGGTCTTTCTTAATATCAAACTTATATGTACCATAAATATTGAAGGCATTGTAATCGGTGAACTGTTTTTCTTTCTGCAAATAGTCTTTTGCAGCATTCCAGATGTTGTTACCTCCCTGTATGTCTGTATACTGAGTTTTTCCGGTATAGAAATTATAGTCATACATGTTTTTGTCAAACGTGTATTCAAATACCCCTTCAAAGCCTTTGAATGGCTTCAAAATAGATTTCACGAAAACACGCGGATTGTCATACGACTTTTTCCATTTATTCGCCAACAACACCTGATTGCGCGGTGTATTGAAAGGCAAATCCTGAGAGATTGTAGAACAAACGTCCGCAGGCATATTACCTTCCGGTTGATAAGAAACCTGATTACTACCGAACATGCTTCCCAGGCCGGAACTCGGTTGTGACTGATTGGTACGCGCATAGCTCATTGTCAGCTCCTGAGTAAACCATTTGGTAATATCAGCAGAAATATAAGAGTTGATATTCAGACGTTTATACGTATCTTTATCGGTAATCAAAACACCGTCCGTAGATACATATCCGGCTGACATACGGTAACGCAACTTATCTGTACCGCCGGATACAGAAAGATTATGATTCATCTGGAAACTGGTCTCCATAAAATTCTTATATGGATCATGTTCGTTCAGATAATATAAGGCTCCGTCCGTATCGGCAAAAATACCATCACCTACAGTTTTGATAGATGAAGGATCCTGCCTGTACTGTGTCAGGTATTCCTTCCATTTTGAAACACTGGGTGAACCATAAGACCAATAAGCATCAGAATATCCTCCATCCTGATAAGCCTGCAGGTAATCCATTAACGATGCTTGCTTCGGCAGATTCATTGCAGTAGCAAAACCGAAATTATTGTTATAGTTCAGGCGGAAAGCCGTAGCTTCTTTCGGGCGCTTAGTAGTCACCAGAACCACACCACCGGCCGCACGCGCACCATAAATAGCTGCCGAAGCAGCATCTTTCAGTACCGTCACCGTTTCGATATCTTCCGGATTCAACATGTCGAGGCTACCCTCTACGTTATCAATCAAGATAAGAGGCGCGACATTGGCACCATAGCTTCCGTCGCTATTCTTGATACCTACTGAATAGGCACCACGCAGTTGGAATGACTTTCCGCTACCCGGTGCATTCCCGCTATTAGATACCAGCAGTCCCGGAACCGTACCTTGCAATGCATCGGAAGCTGTCATAATAGGACGGTCCCCGATAATCTCATCCATTTTGATAGATGAAACAGCACCTGTCAGGTTTGCTTTCTTTTGTGAACCGAAACCGACTACCACTACTTCGTCTAAGGTACGAGAGTCATCTTTCAGCACTATCTTCAAAGGAACACCGGCCACGGCTTTCACTTCTTGTGTTACATAACCGATATAAGAGATAACGATAACAGCACCCGGATTTACCGACAAAGAGAAATTTCCCTCTACATTACTGATCGTACCATTCTGGGCATTGTTTTTTTCCATAATGGTAGCACCAATAATCGATTCTCCCAGGTTATCCCTGATATTACCTTTTACAACGATCTTATTACTCTGCTGTGGTGTGGAAACTACCTCCGGAGCACTCTTCAGAATAACTTCATTGCCCTTGATGACATAGCTGATACCACTGTCCTTAAACAGCACATTCAGTACCTCCTCTATGGAGCCTTCACAATTGATGTCACGGATCTTTGCATTACCCAAATCGGCTGCCTTGTAAAAGAACGTATATTTACTGTTCTTTTCAATAACCTGGATGGCCTGTTTAATGCTCATTGCCTTTCCCTGCACGGCTATCTGTCCCTGCACGGCAAAAACGGACATAGGATACAGGAGCATAAACATAATTACGCCTGCCAGAAAACGCCTGTTACAGACGCTAAAACATTGTCTCATGTCTTTCATTTTTTTGATTATACGATTAATTAGTGATTGATAAAAAAGCGATTATTTATAAATAATGATTCTCTGTGTTTCTTTTCTAAATTTCAAATTCATATTGATACAAATCTTTTCGATAACTTTAGATGCGGGGTCATCATAACGCATATAGCCTGTGAACAAGTCATTTCGGGATACTTTCTCGTCGAGCTCTACCGGAATATGGTAAATATCATGAATGGCTTCTATCAAATCATCCATACGCATGTCGACAAATTTGTAACGTCCCTCATCCCAACTGATATTACCTATATTCTTTAATATCACTTCATCCTTTTCGGGATGAAAAATAATCTGTTGCAAAGGTTTCATTTCAATCTTCCTCTGCGAAGCCTTAGCGTTGAAATCAACCTTTCCACTGAAAAGAGTCACTTCCGCACCATACTGCCGGGTGGACTGAACACGAAAAACCGTCCCTTTGACTTCTACAAATGCCTGATCAATATATACCTTAAAATTACGTCCCTTACGTTTGGTTACCTCAAAAGTAGACTCTCCCTCCAACCAGACTTCCCGTTTATCCATAAAGTCCTGTGAAAAACGGATTCGACTTCCGGCTTGCATCCAAACCCTTGAACTGTCGGGGAGCACGTACAACCGGCTATTTGAAGAAACAATCTCAGTATACTCAATGATATGTTGCGAAGTGACAGGCTCCTCATTAAAAAAGAAGATACTTCCCCCAACAACCAATAACACTGTAATACATGCAGCGAGAGCAATCTTCAAGTACCTGAGCTGGAGCCGTTGCTTACGTTCAAAAGGAGTCTGACATTTGGAATCAATCTTATTCCAAATCCTACTTTCAACAGCAGCATCATCCACTATATTCCTTGCAGCATCAAATTGTTTTTTCATCTTTGTCTCCACAACATCCCAGTGCGCCAGCTCTTCTACTTCTCCCGGAGAAGACTTACCGGCAATCAATTTGCGGACAAGCCGATCGTATTTATTAGAAATCTTCATATTCTTTATATTTCTTTCCAAAAGCCCAAGCTATATTTATAAATCTATCCATAAATACACAATTTATAAAATTCCCCCCTATATGTTTTCCGCTTTTTTTCTGTTTTATAAATTGAGTATGCTATATTTGTAATCCAAACGTAACTCTTAATGAACGAAAAAGAAGCAATTATTAAACTGAAGACCCGCAATGATAAAGATGCCTTTGCATTCCTGTACCACTCTTATTGGGCTAAGGTTTACAACTTTACGCGACTTTATGTCACTTCTTTGGTTGATGTGGAGGAAATCGTTCAAGAGGTTTTTATTAAAATCTGGGAGAGCAGAGAGTCTCTGGATGAAGAACAAAACTTTGCAGGATATCTGTTCATCACCATGCGTAACCTTGTTTTTAACCGCTCCCGCAAGAATCTGAACGAGGCTTTCTACCAACTGTCAGTGATAGAAGCAGTAGAAGAGTCATATGATATAGAAGAAGAACTGGATGCAGCCAATCTACGGACACATATCGAATCACTTATTTCAATGTTACCACCCCGGCAACAGGAAGTATTCCGTCTGAGCAGGGACGAAGAACTTTCTTATCGTGAAATTGCAGAGAAACTGCAAATATCGGAAAGAACAGTGGAACACCACATATCCGATGCTTTGAAGTTTCTAAGAAAAAACATCAAGCTTTACACATTATTCCTTTCATTATAAATGAAGTAGCGCTGCTCTTCCCCGTTGGGACAGAACAGCGCCGATCATCAGTTTTTATGAAAAACGAAACTTTCTTTCATAGAGAGGTATTACACTTACATAACAATTCTCTCTTCACAGAGATACTATTAACACTATATATAAACATGATGATTTTCATTAATAAATCAAAAATAAACATTTCTATAAAAATAAGAAATGGAAATCGACTAATAGAACAATTTAATCGATCAAAATGTTCTCTACATTTTCAGTAAACGTTTACTCAAATACCTTACCGGATACCAGACAGATAAAAATCCGACAGTAAATACGGTAATAAATATCACGATGACATCCCCCAAATGAACACTGACCGGATAGGAATCAACTACAAAATTACCTGCAGCACTACCTCCACCCAATGAAACTATCCCGTAGGCCATCTGAACCCAACATAGAACCAAGCCGAGTATAATCCCGATTATAGCCCCATAAAAGGAAATCATACACCCTTCGAAAAGGAAAATACGCGAAACAAGCCGATCGTCAGCTCCCAATTTACGAAGTGTATTCACATCTTCCTTTTTATCCAGAATAAGCATCGACAGCGAACCTATCACATTGAAACAGGCGATCACGAGAATAAAGGTAAGAAACAAATACGAAACCAATTTCTCTATCTCCATGATGCGAAACACATCCTCCTGCTGCTCGTAACGGTTACGAATAACAAAACCATCTCCTAATGCCTTCCCGATCTTTTCTTTCACTACAGAAATATTAGATCCCGGCTTTAGTTTCAGTTCTATTGCAGACACTTCGGTAGTATAATCAAGCAAACGCCGGGCAAAATCCAACGAAGTGAGAATATACTGTCCGTCATACTTCTGCTGATTGACTACAAACACTACACCGGGCGAATACAAATAATCCATATTAAAGGAAGCAGCCGGATTTGCAAGATTAACCTTTCCATTCCTTTTAGGAATATATACCTGCAAAGGATCGACAAACCTGATTCCGGTCCCCAATGTAGAGACAAGCTCAATCCCCATCACTCCATAATCCACAACAGAATCGTTCAACAAAAACTCGCCTGCTCCATAAAGGATACTATCTATCGCAGTCAACTGCTCAAAATTATCTTGTACCCCCTTTATAACAGCCATTGTTTGACGATCCTTGTATTGCACCATCGCATTCTCTTCAAGTGTTTCAGTCAACACATCTACTTCCGGCATCTGCCGGATAGCCTGAATACGCGGATCCTGTGCATCGAAAACTTTCCCTTCGGCAATCGTCACTTTCAGTTCCGGATCAAACACAGTAAACAGATCGGCTACTGTATCCTGAAAACCATTGAATACGGAAAGTGTACACACCATTGCCATCGTAGCCAATGCTACTCCACACACGGAAATAGCCGAAATGATATTAATGGCATTGTGTTTCTTCTTTGAGAAAAGATATCGCCGGGCTATGTAGAAGGGAAGATTCACTTCAACAAGGCATCTATCTTTTCAATGTAGTCCAGCGAATCGTCCACAAAAAATTTCAATTCGGGGATAATGCGCAACTGATGACGAACACGGGTACCGAGTTCGAAACGGATGGACTTCATATTATTATTGATATTCTTTACCATTTCTTCGCTTTTATCAGAAGGGAAGACACTTAAATATACGCGGGCAATGCTCATATCAGGGCTGATACGTACAGCACTGACAGATACCAACACACCGGGCATGGCCTTGGTCTGCAACAGAAAAATCTCACTGAGTTCTTTCTGTAACAAACGGGCTATCTTATTCTGTCTCGTTGTTTCCATAAACTTTCTACGTAATTATTTTATCAAACAAGCAATTAGCACTTGTTACAATAGAACACAAAATTAGAGAAATATATCGTTTGACAGATAAAATATGTACTATTTTTAATCTTCATTATTGAATTATTCTTCCAATGCTAAAGAGTAATCAACTAATACACATCTCACTTTTTACGAATAATGGTCAGTCCATCACGCAAAGGGAGGATTACTTTCTCCACTCGTTCATCATGTGCCACCAATTCGTTGAAAGCCTTAATACCGATGGTCTGATAGTCGTTGTTATGTGGCTCTTCCAGCACATGACCATCCCATAAAGTGTTATCGGCTATGATATATCCTCCGGGAGAAAGATGCGCAAGAGTCATCTCATAATATTCAATATACTTACGTTTATCGCCATCCACAAAAGCAAGGTCAAACGTAACTCCCAATGCAGGTATCAATTGGAGAGCATCTCCAATGTAGAATTTAATTTTATCAGCATAAGCTGAATTTTCGAGCCAGGGACGGGTAAAGTCTTCCTGTTCGTCATTTATCTCAAATGTGTGGAGCATTCCACCCTCCTCAAGTCCTTCGGCCAAGCAAAGGGCGGAATAGCCACTATAAGTTCCTATTTCTAATATCTGACGAGGCCGTATCATACGAACAAACATCTTCAACATACGCCCCTGCAGATGACCGGAAGCCATACGGGGACGCAGAAGCTTGACATGCGTATCCCGATAAAGAGCTTTCAGGTATTCACCTTCTTCATCGATATGCTTTAGGATATATTCGTCTAAAAGATCGGTCTCTTTCATCTCATCCTACAGATAACGGTTGCTATTAGGCAATACACTGTCACCGGCATGCTTCAAAGCATCTTCCACGACATTGATCTCAAGGAAAGAGGTTTGTGTCCCGGCTTTACCGCTACTCAGATAACCCACCATATCAGTAGGATGTAAACGTCCTTCTTTCAATAAACGACGCAGAGCGGCAAAATAATACTCCTGTCCGTTGGCCAACTCAGGCATGTAGATCGCCTCCACTCCATAAGAGAGTGCCAGGTGACGCATCGTTTTCTCCTTATAACAAATGGCAAGCACCGGATATTTACCACGGAAAGCAGCCAGATTACGTGCAGTGCGCCCTTGATAGCTATCAGTAATGATAGCGCGTATTTTTAGTTTAGTAGTTGCTTTCACAGCCTGTTTGGCAAGGAAAGCAGTCACGTCATTACTATTCTCATCCAGAGGAATACGGATATCATTTTCTTCCAATTTGTCTTTTTCAGCCTGCGCAGCAATCTTAGTCATGGTTTTCACAGCCTCCACCGGATATTTACCATACGCGGTTTCACCACTCAACATCAGAGCATCCGTACGATAATAGATAGCATTCGCAATATCGGTTACTTCAGCACGAGTCGGACGCGGATTATTTATCATCGTATGTAACATCTGTGTAGCTACGATTACCGGCTTCTTGGCAAGAATACATTTACGTATCAATGTACGCTGAATTCCCGGAATGCGTTCCTGTGGAACTTCAATACCCAAGTCACCGCGAGCTACCATCACTCCATCAGCGACTTCCAGAATCTCATCTATATTATCTACACCTTCTTGATTCTCTATCTTAGCAATAATACGGATATCGCTGTTGTGTGCATCCAGAATTTCACGAATATCAAGCACATCCTGACGGTTACGTACAAAAGAATGTGCTATGAAATCGATATCTTTTTCTATCGCATAAAGAATGTTATTACGATCTTTTTCAGTCAGAGAAGGCAGGTTGATGCGGACCCCGGGAACATTTACACTCTTACGGCTCCCCAAAGTTGCTTCATTCTGTACCTCACAAAGCAAATATTCGGACGTTTTATCAATAACCCGCAACTCAAGATCACCATCGTCAATCAAAATAGTCCCACCTATATTCAAATCGTGTACGAAGTTCGGATAAGAAACGGCAATACATTCACGGGTAGTCTCACGTTCGGGATCCCCCACAATTTTAACCTTCTCGCCAATCTGATAAAGTATTGGTTCCGCATTGGCAGTGGTACGTACCTCCGGGCCTTTAGTATCCATAAGGATAGCGATGCGATTGGACACGGTACGAACATTGGCAATCAACGCTTCAAACCCTTCACGACTGGCGTGAGCTGTGTTCATACGAACCACATTCATCCCTGCATCAAACAACTCTTTTATAAAATCTACATCGCAACGTCTGTCTGAGATGGAAGCTACGATTTTAGTCTGTTTCAGCAACATAATCTATCTACCTATTTATATTTATACCTATTTATCTAATAAAGCCTCAAGTGCCAGACGATATGAGTTCAATCCAAATCCACAAATCACACCTTTACAGGCACAAGCAATCATAGAAACATGACGGAACGACTCGCGGGCATGAACATTGGAAATATGAACCTCAATCACAGGAGAGGGAACGGAACGGATGGCATCCTGCAAAGCAATGGAAGTGTGCGTATAAGCTCCTGCATTCAAAATGATTCCATCCACATCGAAACCGGTCTGCTGAATTTTATCTATCATTTCTCCTTCAACGTTCGACTGGAAATAACCCAACTCCACATCGGGATATTTTTTACGAAGCTCACCTAAATACTCTTCAAATGTAACGCTTCCATATATAGAAGGTTCACGCTTGCCCAAAAGATTAATATTGGGACCATTAATAATTTGTATCCTCATAACACAATCCTGCTATTTTTAATACCTTTGTCTTCGAGAACAATATTTCAAGATGCAAAGGTAGAAAAAAGAAATGAAATTAGACGAAAAAACAAAAAAGAAGGATGTGCAAGGGTTGATTATCAAAAAGTACCAACAGTATCTGAAACTGGAAAAGTCATTATCCAAAAACACATTGGATGCTTATTTGACGGATTTGGACAAGCTATTGAACTTTTTATCGGATGAAGGTGTGGATATACTGGAAATCAGCCTGAAAGACCTTCAGCGTTTTGCAGCCGGACTGCATGATATCGGTATCCATGCCCGGTCACAGGCACGCATCATTTCCGGCATCAAGTCTTTCTTCCATTTTCTGATAATGGCCGATTATATAGAAGCTGATCCGAGTGAATTACTGGAAGGTCCCAAGATTGGTTTTAAACTACCGGAAGTATTGACTGTAGAGGAAATAGACCGTATCATCTCAACTGTAGATCTGAGCAAAAATGAGGGACAGCGAAATCGGGCAATATTGGAGACACTCTATAGCTGTGGTTTACGGGTTTCGGAATTAACCAACTTAAAACTATCAGATCTTTATTTTAATGAAGGATTCATTAAAGTAGAAGGAAAAGGTAGTAAACAACGATTGGTGCCCATCTCCCCCAGAGCCATTCAGGAAATAAAATACTATTTCATGGATCGAAACCGGATTAACATAAAAAAAGATTATGAGGATTATCTGTTTTTAAGCAGACGGGGAACACATCTATCACGTATCATGATCTTTCATCTTATCAAAGAACTGGCCGATATGGCAGGTATCACCAAAAACATCAGTCCACACACATTCCGGCATTCTTTCGCAACACACCTTCTTGAAGGAGGCGCCAACCTGAGAGCTATTCAATGCATGCTCGGACATGAATCAATTTCGACCACCGAGATTTACACACATATCGACCGTAATATGCTGCGAAGTGAAATCATAGAACACCATCCGCGCAACATCAAATATCGGCAAGAAAAAAGGCATTTCAATAAACAATAAAGTCTGGTTTGGCGTTATTTAGAGAGAGAAATAGTGCTGAACAGCTCAGGAATGCGACAGTTTTCATTAAATTATAATAAAATTAAGGGTGTATTTGCCTAAATGTATAAGAATTAATATCTTTGCGTGGCATTTATGGGCAATCCACAGATGCGTATTGAATAGACAAAATTTCAATTACAAACATTTAATTTATACCTAAAATGATCAAGAAGTTGTATTTGCCTTTACTTATGGCATTGGTTGTTGCATTGTCATCATGTAGCAACAAAATGGGTGCACTGTCATCTGATTACTTCACTACGACTCCTCAGGTACTGGAAGCTGTAGGTGGTAAAGTTCCTGTGACTATCAACGGAAAGTTCCCTGAAAAGTATTTCAAAAAGAACGCAGTTGTTGAAGTAACTCCGGTCCTGAAATGGGAAGGTGGACAAGTGAAAGGACAGCCTGCTGTATTCCAGGGTGAAAAGGTAGAAGGTAACGACCAGACTATCTCTTACAAGATGGGTGGTAATTACACGATGAAAACTACATTCGACTATGTTCCTGAAATGGCTAAGTCTGAACTGTACCTTGAATTCAACGCAAAAGTTGGAAAAAAAACAATCGCTATCCCTGCAGTGAAGATCGCAGACGGTGTGATCTCTACTTCTGAATTGATTAACAATACTTTGAGCAGCGCTAATCCGGCTTTGGGTGACGACGCTTTCCAACGTATCATCAAAGAAGCACACAACGCTAACATCATGTTCCTTATCCAACAGGCTAACATCCGTTCAAGCGAATTGAAAACCGCTAAGGAATTCAACAAGGAAGTTGCTAACGTAAACGATGCAGAAAACAAAAAGATCAGCAATATCGAAATTTCGGCTTATGCTTCTCCTGATGGTGGTGTGAAACTGAACACAGGTTTGGCTGAGAACCGTGAAGGTAACACAACTAAACTGATCAATAAAGACCTGAAGAAAGCTAAAATCGAAGTTCCGGTTGATGCTAAATATACTGCTCAGGACTGGGAAGGTTTCCAGGAACTGGTTTCTAAATCAAACATTCAGGATAAAGAACTGATTCTTCGTGTTCTGTCTATGTATCAGGATCCGGAACAAAGAGAGACAGAAATCAAAAACATCTCTTCTGTATACAAAACTTTGGCTGACGAAATCCTGCCGCAGTTGCGTCGTTCTCGTTTGACTTTGAACTATGAAATCATCGGTAAGTCTGATGAAGAAATCGCTAATCTGGCTGCAACAGATCCGAAACAGTTGAATCTGGAAGAAATCCTGTATGCTGCTACACTGACTAACGACCCAGCAAAGAAGGCTGACATCTATACAAAAGCTTCTCAGCAGTTCCCGAATGACTACCGTGCATTCAACAACTTGGGTAAACTGGCTTATCAAGCAGGTGATTTGGACAAGGCTCAATCATACGTGAAAAAGGCAGAAAGCATTAAAGCTGCTCCTGAAGTAAACATGAACTTAGGTTTGATCGCTCTGGCTAAGGGTGACAAAGCTGCTGCTGAGTCATACTTAGGTAAAGCTGCCGGTGCTAAAGAACTGAACGAAACATTGGGTAACCTGTACGTAGCTCAGGGACAATACGAAAGAGCAGTAAACGCATTTGGAGACACTAAAACAAACAGTGCTGCTTTGGCACAGATCCTGGCTAAGGACTACAACAAAGCTAAAAACACTTTGGCTGGTATCTCAACTCCGGATGCTTACACAGACTATCTGATGGCTGTTCTGGGTGCAAGAACTAACAACACTTCTATGCTGACAAGCAGCTTGAAGAGCGCTGTAGCTAAGAACCCGGCTTTGGCTAAGAAAGCTGCTACAGACCTTGAATTCGCTAAATATTATACGAATTCTGATTTCATGAACATCGTAAAATAAGCGAGACTTAATTGAGAAAAATATAAAAAAGGAGTTGTCCGCCACATAAATGGCGGGCAATTCTTTTTTTTTATCTACAAAACCCTTACTTTCGCAGAAAAGAAATAAGAATGAGAAAGATAGGGATTCTATTTATTACCGTGTTTTGCCTGTTTGCCTGTAAAAGCAACAGCACCCAAATCAGTCTGGAAGGTGAACTTAAGGGACTGACTAACGACACACTCTACTTATATGGAACAGACGCTCTATATGATCGCATAGATACTATTTATGCACAAGAAGGTAAGTTTAGCTACAATCTCAACGTAGATTCGACAGTAATCGATACGCTCACAGCAACTGTACTCCTGATAAACGGGAATGTAGAGTATCCGCTCTTCCTGGACAAAGGAAACCAAATTAAGATAAAGGGAAATGCCAATGATCTCAGCCATTTGGACATAGATGGCAATGAACCGAACACAAGCTTGAGTCTTTTTATGAAAGAACAGAAAAGTTTGGGTCAGGCATCCAATAAAATGATGCAGGAAAAAGCCGAAACATTTATCCGCCAACACAACTCCTCACTGGCCAGCATTTATCTCCTCGACAAATATTTTGTGCAGACGCCACAGCCGGATTATACCAAAATAAAAGAAATAACCGAAAGCATGACGGGAGCACTCCTTGATCGTCCTTATATTGAAAATATCAGCGACTATATTGATCAACTGGAAAAAGTGACTGTTGGTAAATCTGCTCCTTATTTTAGTTTACCCAATAAAAAAGGTGAGAAGTTATCACGTTCAGCTGAAAAGTTCAGAGACAAATATCTTCTACTTAATTTCTGGGCTTCGTGGTGTGACCAATCATCCGAAACCAATACAGAGCTGAAAAGACTAAATAAGGAATATAAGAGAAACAAGAACTTTGCCATATTAGGCATATCGCTTGATATAGATAAGAAAGCATGGGAAACAGCCATCAGTAAAGATAGCCTGAATTGGGAGCAAGTATGCGATTTTACCGGTTTAAGTTCAGAAACAGCCAAGCAGTATGCAATACTGACGCTACCAACCAATATCCTGATCTCGCCAACCGGCAGAATTCTGGCAAGAGACATCAAAGGAGAAGCACTTACCAATAAACTAAAAGAATTACTGAAAACCGAAGAAAAGAAATCCGGAAGAACTAAACGCTAAAATCGAGTCACTAACCTCAAAATCATTAGAAACACGTGCTTATAAAAGTATTCGGAGCGGCTGTACAAGGCATTGAAGCAACCCTCATCACTATAGAAGTCAACAGTTCACGAGGATGCATGTTCTACATGGTAGGCCTTCCCGACTCAGCAGTCAAAGAAAGCCACCAGCGTATTCTGTCTGCCCTGCAAGTAACCGGGTACAAGATGCCTACCAGCAATATTGTTATCAACATGGCCCCGGCAGATATCCGCAAGGAGGGCTCATCTTACGATCTGCCATTGGCTATCGGAATGTTGGCTGCCAGCGAGACTATTTCATCCCAGAAACTATCTCGCTATATGATAATGGGAGAACTCAGCCTCGATGGAACAATCCAACCCATCAAAGGAGCTTTGCCCATAGCTATCAAAGCACGGGAAGAAGGATTTACCGGGTTAATCGTTCCTTTGCAAAACGCACGGGAAGCGGCAGTAGTCAATCACTTGTCGGTATACGGAGTGAGTAATATACAGGAAGTTATTGAATTCATCAATGATAAACACGAACTGACACCGACTACAGTCCAGACCCGTGAAGAATTTTATGCCTGCCAAAGTGACTTTGAATACGATTTTGCAGATGTGAAAGGACAAGAAAATGTGAAACGCGCACTTGAGGTGGCGGCTGCAGGAGGCCACAACCTCATTATGGTAGGAGCGCCGGGCAGCGGTAAATCGATGATGGCAAAAAGGCTGCCTTCCATTTTGCCCCCTCTATCCTTAGGTGAAAGCCTTGAAACAACCAAAATACATTCAGTAGCCGGCAAGTTAGGGCGCAACTCTTCTCTGATATCCCAACGTCCCTTTCGGGATCCACACCACACCATCTCACAAGTAGCTATGGTAGGCGGAGGCAGTTTTCCGCAACCGGGAGAAATCAGCCTGGCACATAATGGAGTCCTCTTTCTGGACGAGCTACCGGAGTTTAACCGCAGTGTGCTCGAAGTATTGCGTCAACCTCTTGAAGACCGTCGTATCACCATTTCACGCGTAAAAAGCACGATCGACTATCCTGCCAGTTTCATGCTGGTAGCGTCTATGAACCCGTGTCCGTGTGGCTATTACAACCATCCGACCAAACCATGTGTCTGTAATCCGGGACAAGTACAAAAATACCTGAATAAGATATCCGGTCCTCTGCTGGACCGGATTGATATTCAAATTGAAATAGTTCCTGTACCATTTGAAAAGATCTCAGAACAACGACAAGGAGAATCCAGTGCAGCCATCAGGCAAAGAGTGATTAAGGCCCGACAGATACAGGAAGAAAGATTTGCTTGTTATCCGGGAACTTATTGCAATGCTCAAATGACAAGCAAGCAACTATCGGCTTTTGCACAGCCTGAAACAAAAGGTTTGTCACTGTTGAAAAGTGCCATGGAACGCCTCAATCTTTCAGCCCGCGCTTATGATCGTATCTTGAAAGTATCTCGTACGATAGCCGATCTGGAAGGAAGCGGACAAATAAAACCAGAGCATTTGGCAGAAGCCATCAGCTACCGGAACTTAGATCGAGAGAATTGGGCTGGATAATGTTATGAAGAGCAAAGTTATAATGAAAGAAAACCTCCTTATCACACTCTGTCTTATCTTGTTATCATATGGAATGGCCGGATGCAAAGACTCTACACGAACTTTGCTTAGTAAGTCTGTAGAAATGGAAAAAGTCTCTACAGACAGTATGTTGTTTTATCTTCAACAAATACAAGAACCAAACCATCTAACCAATAAACAGCGGGCTGAATACTGCTTCCAATTATACAAAGCCACATTGTGGAAAACTCAAAAGCCCAAAGATTCTCTACTTAAAGTATGCATCCCACTTTTTTTACAATATGGAGATACAGCCCAATGGTTACAGGCTCAACTGGAACAAGCTAACAGTTACTTTTACAAGCACCAGCCGGATTCTGTTTTACATGTCGCTTCATCCCTTCAAAACAAGAAAAAGTATATGACATATAGCCAACAGAGGTATTATTACAACATGCAAAAATTTGCCTACTTTAATCTAAAAAAATATTCGCAAGCCCTTGATCTGGCAAATAGCGTACTGACACTGAATAATCCATCTAATGATACTCTATCTTTATTTTACGACCATCGGAGCCGATTGGAAATATTAAAAAAAATGGGAAAGACAGACGAAGCAATAGAAGGATATTATAAGATGCTTGAATGGCTTGCCCCTTCAAAAGAATACCGTTATCTAAACTATTCCATAGCCGAAGATATTGTGAATTATCATCTACAGCAGCAAGATTTCAACAAAGCACTGGAATCCATGCTGGAGCTCCGCTCGTATCGCCGTAATCGTTATGACGTACCCTACTATCAATTGATCCGCGGACAAATATTCCAATCCTTGCACCAACTGGATTCGGCCCAATACTATTATAAACAAGCAGCTATCTCAACCTCACCATATATCGCGGCAGAAGCAACCTCCCGCCTGTTCCGGTTAATAAATGCGACACAATATCCTGAGCAGGCATATTATCTGGCAAAAAATGAAGATATACTGTATGGCAATCTTACATTAAACGTTAAGACAGAAGAGACTACCAGAAAATACAACGAAGCCAAGCTTCAGAATGAGCTGTATCAACTGCGTCTCACTCAGCAAGAGAAAGAATTATGGATGATGGGAATCACAGTTATTCTATTATTCATAGCCCTACTGATATCATTTTTCTATCATCAGGAAAAGAAGAAAAGATTGCTATCGGAGCGAAAACTGCAAGCAGAACAGGCAGAAGAAGAGGCTCGCCGATTGCAACACGAGAATGAATTATTGCATAAAGAAGCTGAACTAAGTGCGCTACGCGAAAAAGAGATTTTCATGCGTAATAAAGAAAGTGAAATGCGTGAAGCCCTATTCCGTCACATCTCTTTCTTCCAGAAGCTTCCTTCCCTCCATACAGAAAACTCTCCGGAAGATAGTCCAAACAGCCGGAAAATCACTGTAAATGATGCAGAATGGAGCGAAGTAAAACAAGCGGTAAATGATGCATTTAATAATTTCGTTGACCGGCTGCAAGAAAATTATCCACAACTCAGTGAGAAAGATATTTGTTTTTGCTGCCTGGTAAAGATCAATGTGAACATACAAGACCTATCGGATATCTATTGTGTCAGTAAAGCAGCCATCACTAAACGCAAGTACCGAATTAAAACAGAAAAGATGCATATTTCTGATGAAACTCTCAGTTTAGACGCCATTCTCCAAAGCTTCTGATAATAGTTGTCCGCCAGACGAAAAGGAAAGTCCACAACTAATACACTGAGCAGCAACAAACTAAGCAACAGTCAAGCGTCTATTTTTGTCCGCCTGTTTTTTTGTCCTCCCTCCCACTAATAGCTAATTTTGCTATTACAAAACGCGTTTGATTATTCATCTAATTATTTATGCTTATGAAAACCAGAATGATTTATCACAGTTTGGCAATCTGCTGTTTATTGCCAACTTTTGCTTTTACAACGGGGGACAACGATCCACTCGCAAAATCACCCACAGTTGCCAAACTTACGAATACTCCCAATGGCCCGTTGATCAGTTGCGACTTAAAAGCACTGAAAGATACCGTAAATTTCCCATTGAGCCAGTTGACAGAAGAATTACAAATTGTAAAACTCGACAATCGGGATGAAGCGCTTATTGGTGACTGGGTACGAACGACCATCGGAGAGAAATATATTTTAGTAAGCAATAACAAACAGACCCCTTACAAACTATTCGATCGTTCGGGTAAGTTTATTGCCACTATCGGATCGTATGGACAGGGACCAAACGAATACCTTAATACATATGCCGAACAACTGGACGAAGCAAATAACCGCATCTACATTTTACCCTGGCAAAGCAACAAGATATTGGTATTTGACTTAAAAGGCAATGCATTAGACCCTATTCCCCTATGTTTGCGAGTTCCCAAAGGAAAATTCCGGGTAAATACTGCTAAATCAGAAGTCACAGTCACCGTTTTGCCATTCCCCAACTGGCCTGCAGTAGTATGGACTCAAGATTTAAAGGGTAAGCGTAAAAACTTTGTAGCACCGGGCAGTCTTTCTATGCCACAGGATTTCAGCAACGAAGTATTGATGGGAAATAATACCTCTGCTTATGATGTCATGCTACTCAAAATTATACCCAAACCAAGTATAGATACTCTATACCACTATAATGCCGCAAAAAACAAACTGGAAGGGCGTTTTACTGTAAAATATCCATCAAACGATAATCTGCCTTGGCACGGTTATTATGAGATACCCAATCATTTCATAGGCGATGTATCTTTCCCAGTACAAGTAGACGAGAACACATTCTCCAGTTCTAAACCGGCTTATTACATAGTTAACAAGAAAACTTTGCACGGCAATTATGTCCGTCTTTACAACGACTTCCTTACTACTCCCAGTTCGACAATCTACCCTTCATTCAGTAATGGGTATTATGTCACTAATATGGAACCACTGGCATTGAAAGAAATACTTGAGAAAGAAGTCAATAAGAAAGGACTGGCAGCTGACAGAAAGAAAAAGGTACAAGACTTAATTAAGTCTCTCAATGAAAACGACAATAATATCGTATTATTCGCCAAATTGAGAAAGTAAAAGAGTGATTGTAAATAGTAGCCATTGATAACTTAAGGGAAGTGCCCCGGTGAATTAACCTTCGGCACCTCCCTTATTGTCAAGCCATTGCGAATAATTTTCTAAAATCTTATAATAAATTTCTGCTATATAGAATCTGTTTCTTCCCGAGACTGTATTTACCAAATGTACGTAATAATCTATCAATCACCCCTGCTATGCCCCAACAACCCGAAATAACAAATAAAACAGTTGGATTTGCAGGACCTTTTATAAATACATTATCTCTCTATATGCTTAATTATAAGAAAAATAGTCCGGTTGCTTCTCCGTATTGATTATGTATATGTAACTTATATCCTTTATTTAGCGGCAAACCTTTCATCGAGATAGTATAAGTCATATTCTCGATTGGATGGACGAGATCATGGACAAGGACAGTGTTATGTGCATCCTTAATCTCAATATTTACATTATCAAAAGTTATATTAAATTTTACATACAATAACTCCTCTTCATAATTTATCGATGCTTCAACAGACGGTAAGCCTCTTACAACTTCCCAGCTTTCTGAAAGACTTATGTTCCGCTCCTGCACTGCGTTCAAAGATGTATTTTTTGTTATGGCTCTTGGAACCAAACAAAATAATAACGATAGAATAAATAGTAATTTTACTTTTTTCATAACTTGCTGTTTTTTTTGATTAGACACAGCAAAATTAATAGCAAATTTAATAAATACATCCATTTTGCTGCAATTAGGCATGGACAATCACATATTGAATATCAGTAATTTATATGATTTTTGATGGACAAAGGGAATAATGCCTATCTGTTTCTCAAGCAAATATTGTATTTATACCGAATAATTGGAAGTATATTGAAAAAAAGTAAAATCCGACACCGATTTTATGCTGTACCTAAGTTATAGATTAGTAAGTAAATGCTCGTAAAGAGTTGTTTTAGGTAAAGAGTTTAATCCAAGACGCTGGCGTAATCTTACTCTTTTTTTAGAGACAGAGTTTGGAGAAATACCCAACAAGTCAGCTTCAATATTAGAATCGAAATTAAACATAACCAGACAACAGTACTTCCACTCCTGTTCCGTAAGTTCCAGACACAGGCTATATACATGAGATTTGAGATTTGGGAATGTATCCGTACTCTCTTCCACTATGGAGTTCCATAACTTTTCTGTCAATAAACCCTCTTCCCGGGGAGCTTTATGATTGGTTAATTCCAACAGTTTTTTATAAATGGGGGAACTATTAATTTTCACTCTTTGCAACTGATGATATTTTTGTGTTAAATTGTCAATTTCTTCTTGCAATTCATTAATTGCACCTTCATTTTTATCTTTCAGGTCAACTAACTGGGACAGCTGCTGCCTCTTTTCTTCCAATTCAATAGTTGAATTCAATAATTCGATTTTCTTTGCAGCTAATTCTATCGTTTGTTTGTCCAGTTTGTTTTTTATCTTTTGTTTATAAAGAAAGTACATGAAAATTATAACACTCAGAAAGAAGACGCACATACAGAGGATTATGATGTAACGTTGTTGCTGGATTGTCAGCTCATTAACTTTTTCTCTTAATTTAAAGTTACTATACTTTTTCTCTATTTCCAACACTCTTGATGCATGTTGAGCCATAGTAATAGAATCAACAGCGCATTGATACTCTTCCAGATTCTCTAATGCAGACTGGTAATTACCCTCTGCTTTATTAATCCTATAGTAAGCCTTTCTAATTGAAAATTCTCCCGGAGGGAATTTCGAAGAAACCTTGTTCAATGCCATTCGTGCTTTTTGGGGGAATCCCGTTTCTAAATATAGATTGATTAGCCCCAAATAGCTGTAAGTTGTATTAATAGAATCGTAGGAAACCGATTTTATATAATAGTCTTCTGCTTCTTCGTACCGTTTCAAATCACGATATATATTCCCAAAAGCATTTTCTATAATTGATTGAATCCTTTTATCACTTAAACCTTGTGCAAGAGAATCAGCTTCTTTTATACAACACAATGCTCGATCAAAAGAGTCCAAAGCACACCATTGTCGGGCAATATTCCTTATTGCATAGATGTGGCTTTTTCTATTTCCCGCTTTCTCAAACAATACCTTAGAGTCTTCATATTGATTCATTGCCATTTGTGGCATATCGTTCAAGTTATATAAATCAGCTATATACGTACAGATATAGCCTGAAGTATTAAACAACCCATTATTTTTGGCAGAATGCAAGGCTTCCACATAGTTACTCATAGCCTTATCATATTCACCGTCGGCATAATAAGAACGTCCCAAATAAAGCTGCATCTTCGCTTGATCTTCGGTGCTTCCATGTTTCATGTACCATGCCAGTGCACGATCCAGATCACAGGGAGAAGGCAGATTGTTATTGTTCAGTTTATCAGCAACTTTTCCTTTCAGCATACACCACAAAGAGAATTCGGCTATACTTAGAGCGTCAGGAGAAGGTATTCCAGCTAAAATTATATTGGCACTGTCAGGGTAAGTTTCGATTAACCTTTCGGCATTAAGTAATAAAGGCAATGATGGGTGTTGCTTTTCACATCCTATAAGTATCATAGTGAATAATAGTAATAGAATATTTTTTGTGTGTTCACTCATCATTGTCTGATTTTGGTATCTGCAAAGGTAAGTCCTTCATGTATATGATCAAAATACTATAATAGCCTCTAAATAAAGCATGAATCAGTCCCTAATTATCCCAATCTATAAAAATAGCTCCAAATAATCTCCTAAAGTTTTACAATCCTCTTCTGATGACAAAAGAGGAGCTCCCCTTCGTCATTGTGCAAATGCATACCGTTACCTTCACAATAACGGAAAAAGCTACAATCCGCACATTCACCCTTACGTGCCCACTCACGATCACGGAACATCTGAAAGCGCTTCTCCCATACTTCCATAAAGTTATCTTTATAAATATTGCCTTGATGAAAATTACTGCGTATGCTGGGACAGGCTGAAATAGAGCCGTCGGCTAAGACAGAAGCCACACTGATACCCGCATTACACGAATAGAAATGATCACGTACTTCACTCTCATAATTACCAAGAAAGCCCTCACAACCATAGCTCAGATGGACACGTCCTTCCTTCCGTACCTGCTTGATAAATTCCAGAACTCTGGTAAATTCTTCATTTGTCAACTGAAATTCCGGATGACTGGCCGCACGCCCCACCGGAAAAATAGTAAAAATACGCCAGTTACGCACTCCTATAGTATACAAATAGCTTTTTAACTCTCCCAAATGAGAGTAATTCTTACGATTGACACAAGTAACAACATCCCAGGTCAGTTCGGGTTCGTGCACCAACATCTTAATGGCCTCCAACGCCTTTTCATAACTATCCGGATTACCACGTAACCAGTTATGCTCCTCTGCAAAGCCATCCAGACTAATTGTAACAGCATGCAGCCCGGCAGCCATCAGACTATCGAGCCGTTCACGGGTTAAATATAGCCCATTGGATACAATTCCCCATGGATATCCCCTACGATAAAGAGCTAACCCCACTTCCTCAAGGTCATTCCGCATCAGCGGTTCACCTCCGGTTATAATAATGTTAACCTCATTAGGATTGACGTGCGGTGTAATCGAATCTATAACCCGAAGAAAATCCTCTGCAGGCATATCCTTCTGTTCCGACATTTTCCGGCAATCACTTCCACAATGTTTACATGCCAAGTTACACCGTAATGTACATTCCCAGAAAAGTTGACGCAACGGATGCAATTCCCGGAGATTGTTTCTCATTTTAAGGGCTATCTCCAATCCCAGGCGTTTGCGAAGTGACAATCGTCCCGGATTATTTTTCATCGTCTTTTACCGTTTCCTTCTTGATTTGAATTGTTTTCTCTATAACTGTTTCTCCCCGATACCAATGGCTTCCACCTGTAAACCCACCAGCGTCTACATCTACGCTATCTTTAGAGTAACTGCCATTGGAATCACCATCCACATCACGGACGATAAAACGATATTTCTTAGACGGAAACTCTACCCTTTCAGTGGCAAAAGCCCCATCCTTATCAGTGATCAACGTATCCGGATAACTCAGCCATGCTCTGCCGTCACCTTCATGTACGGCTCCGGAAACTACTTCAATACCCGGAACAGGTTCCTGTGTATCAGCGTCGATAACTTTACCTTTCACCCGATATTTGGCAGAAGGCATACCATATTCGAGGGGCGTATCGCCCCCTCCATTGTCACAAGACATAAATCCAAGCAACACAAGTAGTCCAGAAAGTGCCCGATTACTATATCGCAGCCATTGTTCGTTTTTCTTTTTCATATATAGAATTCGCGTTTAAGTCCATCTCTTTTTAGTAAACGCAGGAATAAGTGTAATACTGCATCTGCTTTCCTTCTTTTTTATTCTGAAAACAGCATTTATTTTTCTATCCGGATACGGGCGTCTACGGCAATAACCTCCTTATCAGTGGCCAGCAGAGGGTTCATATCCATTTCTTTTATTTCTGTAGCAAAGCGAAGTAACGTGGACAGACGTACAATAATTTCCGCGAATTTATCTTCGTTCACCCCTTTCTGTCCGCGAGTTCCCTGGATAATCTTATAAGCCCGAAGCGAATGAATCATCGAATAGGCCTCCTCATAAGACAAAGGTGCCAAGCCGGAAGAGACATCTTTCAAGACTTCCACAAAGATACCACCCAAACCGCAAAGCACTACATGCCCGAACTTCTCCTCGTATTTAGCTCCGATAAACAACTCAGTCCCTTTCAGCATAGGTTGCACCATGATGGCCCGCGCCTCAGATATCTGCATCATACGGTCGAACTCAAGTGCCAAATGTTGCTCACTTTTTATATTAAGTACCACCCCTCCTACATCCGACTTGTGTACAGGTCCCACAACCTTAGCTACCACCGGAAAGCCACAACGTCGGGCAAAAGCAAGAACTTCATCTTTATTGCCGGACACAAACTCCTCAACTACCGGAATACCGGCAGAATGAAGCAAGGCCTGAACATAATGAGGTTCAATATAACCGTTCTGCGGAATAGAATCAATAATCCGGCGAATGCGAGGTACATCTACTCCAAACAATTCAATCTCCGGCACAGCCGGTTTAGGAGCATTGATGATACGCGACAAAGCCGTGCCCAACATCACCTCATCGGCAAAGTTAACATGTCCTTTCTCCAAAAAAAAGGCTACTTCCTCACCGGCAGTTCGTACTGAAGGAAGAACCGGAAAAAGAGGTTTCTTACAAGTCAGCATTTTCTGGTGCAGCACCTCATAGGTCTCAAACATTGTCACCAGTCCCGGCGTACCGAATATAGCAAGAATTGCATCTATATTCTCAAACTTTTCCTCACAATAATCAATGGCGATCCCCAAATGTTCAGGAGTTCCCGTTGCCAAAATATCAATTGGATTGCCTACTGAAGCACCGGGAAACAGCTTACTCTTCAACTCATCGGCAAGGGGACCCTCCAATTTCGGAACGTTCAGACCTCCTTTCGACAAAGCATCGGTCAACATCACACCGGGGCCCCCGGCATGAGTAACAATAGCAAAATTCCGTCCCTTCAATTCAGGCAAGGTAAAAATACAACCAACCGTTGTCAACTCTCCGCGTGAATAACATCGCACAATGCCGGCTTTACGAAATAAAGCCTCAACTGCCGAATCGGAACTGGCAATAGCTCCGGTATGTGAAGATGCCGCACGACTACCGCTTTCCGAACTGCCTGCTTTAATAGCTGCGATTTTACATCCTTTCCGAATTAACGAAGAAGCATGGAACAACAGTCGGTCGGGATTCTTAATGCTTTCAATATAGATAAGTTTAATTTTTGAGTCTTTTTGTGGATCGAAAGTTTCATCCATGTATTGCAGGACATCCTCTACTCCAATTTGTTTGGCGTTTCCTACTGACCAAACAGAATTGAACTGAAGACCTTTAGCTACTGCGGACTCCAAAATAAAAACAGCGGTAGCCCCGGAACTGGAGATCAGGTCTGCTCCTTGGGGGTTCAGGTTCGGAATGGGCTGAGTAAACACACTGTGATGCCACGTATTGAGCAATCCGATACAATTCGGACCAATCAGTGAAGCACCGTATTTATTAACAGTCTCAAGAATGCGCTCTTCCAATAAAGCGCCTTCCCGCGTTTCTTCTCCAAATCCGGCCGAAAGAATTATGAAAGCCCGCGTCTGCTTCTCTCCGGCCAGTGTTTCCACCACCTCCGGACAAAGAGCCGCAGGAATAGCAAGAATAGCGAGATCTGTATCGGGTAACTCCTTTGCATCGGCAAAAGAAGGCACTCCCTGCACTTCTGTTTCTTTGGGGTTGACAGCCCGGAGCTCTCCCTGATAACCACCGTTTATCAGATTCTTCAAGATAGCACCGCCCGGCTTATGTGTATTGTTCGACGCCCCTACCACAACAATGCTTTGGGGATGAAGTAACTGGGTTGTAATCATAGATTGTATATTATACGATTATTCATTCACAAATATATCGTTTTAGAAACAACCGACAAACAAATCTTACCTAAAAGATACAAAGCAAGAAGATCTCCGAACCGGACTCACTCATGTTTCAGGGAAATTAATACTATAACGGATAATAATGGGATTATCCTCAGGAGTCATTTGTTGCAATGCGGTTTTAAGTTGTCCTTCCGGTAAAAATGACACCAGTCGCATCGCCAAATAAAACTCATTCCATATATTATCAGTTCAAAATATAAATTCAATCACCAAACTCCGATTTCATCACCTCCTGTGCTTTGTCAAAAGCCTTATGAAAGTCACGAGAGATAATTTTCCCATCCGGTGAAATAAAAACAAAATAAGGTAGACCTGCAAAAGCAAAATCTTCTATAATCTTATGATTATCTCCCTTACTTTCTACTTCAGGCCATGGATGTGCCACCATATTTTCGAGAACAGGTTTCAGTTTCATTCCCAATACCTCGTCATCTTCTCCCACATTTTTATTCAGTTCACAAATAGTTTCCATATCATCCGTTATTCCAATAACGGAAAGATGATCCTTATATTTTTCATAGAAGGCAGTGACCCGCTTATCGACGGAAATAGAACCGGGACACAGCCCCCAATGATAAAGAAGAAGATATTTACCTCTGGCATCGTCAGAAGTGATCCTTTTCCCGTCAGTAGTAGTGACAGAGAATAAAGGAGCCTCATTACCGGGAGCAAGTCTTTCTATTGCCTCCACCTCCCGTCTAAATATCTGCCCATAATAACTATTCAGAGCCTCTTGGTTCATGTTCGACAGCACAGATTTCATTTCCTCCGGGGCAGCATACGAAACCTTTTGAAGATATTCCACTGTCACCCAAGTAGATGATGGATTGTTTGCTATCAATTCTTTTATCTTTTGCCGTAAGAGAGTGTAAGATTCTTGATGATTGCTACGAAAACGATTGAACTTATCAACGTATTCCTTAGCCTTCTCCATATCACCTTTCTTTCTTGCCTCATCGATAATCTTTCCATATTTTGCTCGTATGATTTCCAAAGAGTCTTCCAGGTGTACTATTTCTTTCAACGAAGGATCGTTATACAGTCCACCGCTAATGGTACTATAGTATATAAAATCAGTTTCTCCCTTTAGGTGATAGTCCCCTTCTTCCACAATAATCATCAGGGCTTGTCGTGAACTCGCTTGATATCCACCTGAAACGGGTTTATATATCATACTATAATATTGAGTATGTGGCTGTTCACCTGAGTAAAAGAATTTATTGGGATCACTTACAATTACGTTAAAAGCGACTTCCCCCTCCTCTCCTTTATAAGGAAGAGTGGTTTTCCGGAAGGAAAGAGTATCATTGGGCATTAATCCGTCTATCTCACCGGAAATGCTAAACTGATGACTTTCTTGGGCATCCGTGCCACTCACAAAAATCGGAAGAAAGAAAAATCCCAAGACAAGTATACACGAAAAAATTAGCTGCTTCATATATTTCGAATTTATGTTTTATTTCAAATAAAACGGTAACCGATTAATTCTTATAAACCTGATATTTAGGTATAAATATTAAAAATCCCCCTGCGAAATTCTCACCGGAAACCTTAAATATTATTCTCTATTTTTCACCAGCATAATCACCGGATTTGACTCTTCATCCAGTCCGGCAGCTATTTCTTTTAACTTCCCTTTCAATCCGTCATTCTTATACGCATCAACAATTTTGTTGGCTGCCAATGGTTGGATGGCTACTATTTCATCGCCATTCATAGGATCTGAAAGCATATCTACGTTTTGTTTTTCTACAAAATCACCATTGAGCACATTGGCTTCAAAAACTGCATTCTCCTGCTTGTCGTACATTAAATCGGTAATAAGAAATCCTCTTCCGGTAGTAAAATCAAAATCCTTCTTTACAGTATGCATAAAATAATAGCGGTCTGTAACAACTCCCATTGTGAGAAGTATCTCCAGATCCCTGGTAGGAGATTTTATAAGAAAAGGATTTAATTGATTCTTTTCCGGTACATAGTTATATACCGTATCGGAGGAAGTTTCAACAAGTAACCATTCTTTCCGATATGGAATTATAGAACGTATAGAAGTCATTGCAACCGCCCCACCCTTCTGTACAACCGGAGTTTTTATGACATCAAAAGGTATATAAATTTTTTGGGTGACACTTCCGTCTTGCTTCGATATAATCAGGTGATAGGATCTGTTTTCTTCTCTCGGTTGTCCCTCCTTATAATACAAAGACATATCATAACAAATCAGATTGTTCTTATCGTAATTAAATACTTCTAAATATTCACCACCTTCTACATGCTTAAAGTCCCGTTTAAAGTTTCCCGATAAATCATATACATATATTTTCTTTGTCGAAGCACAGTTGACAAACATTTCGTTGTTATCTTCATCTAAAATAATTCCGTTGATAAAACTATATTCTCCATCCCCCTGTCCTTTCCGGTTTATTTTTCTTATCCCTTTACCGGTTTTTCTGTCAAAAACAAAAATATTACCATCATGGCTCCAGTTTTTTACTAATATATATTTTTCACCTATAGCCATCACACTACCCTGAGTTATAAATTCATCGTTCGTTTCCAACGGAATATATTCTACGTCCATAAGATCTTGAAGAACCAATTCTTTCTTAGGATAAGTTGTAGTAACATCCACTGTGATTACATTTGTCTTTTCCTCTTTTTCCACGCATCCCAACAATCCGATTATCAGGAATAACGACATAATAATCTCTACTCTTCTCATAATATATGTTTTAAGTTTACTCTTGGTTTGAATCTAAAGCGAACCGGAAGCCTCCATATTCATCATTATAGTTTCCTATATCATAATCAATATATGACACTCGACATCCCAGGGAAGTACCTCCCCAACTACCTCCCCGCAATACACGCCTAAAGAAAAGAGTAGCTCCTTTTAACGGCCATTCCGGACTGACTGATTTGCCATCGTGATAATATTCTTTAGTGTACGTATCCTCGCACCATTCCCACACATTTCCACTCATGTCATACAACCCCAACTCATTGGGCTTTTTGAGCCCTACCGGATGTGTGGTTTTCATTTCTCCAGTTCCACCCTCTTGATAATTCTTAACATACCACGCCACCTCATCTATGTTATTACTTCCACTGTACTTATATCCTTCACTTCGCTTCCCGCCACGTGCTGCATACTCCCATTCTGTTTCTGTTGGAAGGCGGAAAGTTTTACCAGTAAGAGCATTTAGCTTACTTAAAAACTCGTGGGCTTCATTCCAGCTTACATTTTCTACCGGGCAATCATCACAGCCGGTATTTGCAGACGGATTAGAATCACTTCCCATCACGGCTTTCCACAATTTTTGTGTGACCTCATATTTACCCATGTAAAAAGTAGATACAGTTTCTTTATGCGCAGGCTTTTCATTGTCCTCACAATCACACCCTTGTTCATCTGTACATCCCATCATAAATGTACCGCCTTGTATTTGGATCATCTCAAAATCTTCTCCATTCACGGTAAACGTAACACTTTGTATAGGGTCTTGTACAGATTTGTTTTGCGTACAAGAAAAGGTGAGAAACAGTGCCCCCATAATTGTCAGGGTTCTGACTTTTGACATTCCGGTACAAGTACACAGATGTTTTATACTAAAAACAAAATCTCCCATTCTTTAATTCATTTAAAATTCTAAATAAGGCACCTCTGTATACTACAAGATAGGATATTTACCGATTTGCCGTTGTGTATTTACGTATATCTCTTCAAATACCTTTTGTCTATGGTTTTTATAGATACAACGTATTATTTATTTCATGTGGTCGTAAATGTAGATAATTAATTCAAGTTTTTGAATAAAGTTGTTTTTTTATTTCCCGGAAGTGTTCAACAACATAATTTCACTTCCTAAAAAACACAACCTGGCAAAAGGAAAAGATGACAAGACGTGGTATTTCCACCTATTTCATCGTTGATTATCCGGTCTCATCTGTCAATAGTACACCGGCTTGCCATCCTCCAATAAGAAAGGACGCTGCATAGGTCCCATATATGTATATACCAGGAACAGTGAGCGGACAGGTACTTCTCCAAAATCGAGTATACGGAAACAGGATATAAGGTCCGTCACCCAACTCCAAAACCCGCTTTACATCCTAAGTGAGAATACCACACACTCCAAAGAAATAACAACAACACTGTTTTCTACGAGTCAATCAAATTTTATCTAAGGAATTCTAAAATAATATTGTAAAATCTGGCGAAGATATGTTTTTGTTACGCTACTTTCATCTATTTGCGGAACATACGTGCTATTTATCCTAAAATTAGAATCAATTATAAAAAAATAGGGCCGTTCTATATCCGGAATACATTCATTCAGATTAGCACCTATATTAAATATTGGATATTTTATTTTTGAAATTCTTTTAAATTGCTTCATATAGAAATTACTATCATAATTTGTAAGCAATATAATATGATCAGCACCTATTGAGTCAACATACAGATTCAATAATTCTATTTGCTTATTTACACAAGTATTACAATTTAATTCAGAGTAACGTAACACTAACTTATTTCCATCAATAATCTTTGAAAGGGTTCTTTTATTCCCGTTAGTATCAAAGACTTCCAATGAAGGATTCAACACCTTCCCATTAGCCCTCAACTCATAGTTTCTAATTTCCCGCTCAATTCGATGACTACTCTTTTTTACAGAGTCTTCATTAACTAATCGTATAATAGTATCCTGCATCCTATCAGAGGTACTATTCCGTTTAAATATATATATGTTAAAACAGAGTAATAGTACACATATAATCAGAATTAAAAAATAATTAAGTTTCATCGTTTCTTATTTTACACTTTATAAGTACTGGATTATCATCTATATCCAGAGAATCAATTAATCTTTTCCATGTTTCTACTCTACCTTTATCTCTAAAGGTATTAGGACTAAAATGATTTTTCCACAAATTCAGGAGTTTAACAGGTAACCATGAAATAAAGTAATTATCTTCAATCAAAAAATTATGTGGAATAGTCAGATTACCTTCTTTCCTGACTCCCAATTGTCTCCCTATTTGATATTGCCCCGTTTTTTTATCAACTAACATATACCTATATTCCTTACCATCAACATAAGTACCTAACATCCATTGGTCTGAATGTTGAAGGTGAATTGGACCTCTTACATACCCCTCTTGGAAAGCTAAATCCATTATTTCATCTCCACTATGACTTTCTTTAAAATCATCAGGTATACTTCGTTTTGAAAACTTCAATGTATATACGGGGATAGCTCTATCTTTATTTATTTGATAGATTGTATCACTAAGGGCATAAAAAATAAACGACCGCTCACAAACCCGACTACATTGCTCCTCAATAGACCACGCACTTCTATTTACCGCAATTTTTTGAGAAAAAGGTAAATAAGACTCCATACTCGAATTTCTAAGATCAAGCCGATAGAGATTATAACATCCAGAATCAGCAGGGAAATATCCCGAGACAAAGTAAAGGATATCCGGATATGCAACAATCGAGTGATGATGAGGTTCATAGCGAATATCACCTACAAACCGATTTTCTTTTATACTATATACCAAATATTTATGAAGATTATAATCTTGAATCAGTAACGAATCTCCGGTTATAGTAAAATTACTAATTGTGCTATATTCTCCAGGCCCCCCTCCTTGGCTACCTATACTTTTTACAAATTTCCCATTTTTATCAAACATGAATATTTTTTGGCTAACATAAGGATCAGAAACAAAAATAAATTGATCGGTAAATGATACTTTTTTTATTTCTCCTATAAGACACTCATCACTGGTTTCCAATTTTATAATTTCAATCGAATCAGTTAAGATGCATGATAAATCCAAATCATCGGTAAAACGATCCGGATCTATTATAATGTCAAAAGTTTTATTTTGTTCCAGAATTCCATTTTTTGAACCAATACAACTCGCGCAAATAAATAAGAATAATAATAACAGATATTTTTGCATGTTTTCTATACTAATGCCACATGATTATTTTACCTCTCTACACGGCCAGCTATTGCATGTGCCATTAGTACCATCACAAATTCCTTTTTTGCCAGGAACCGTTACATTTATGATATGGTCCGCACCTTCAAGAAATACATCCTTAGAATAATTACAATCATGAGGAGTCGCCTCTCGATAGTCACTCCCTCCTCCTTCACCATCAGCTAAACTCTCAATACCCAGAAATGTCAATTTTTCTAATTGGTTTTCACCCCTTACACTTTTTGTAACGCCTATTAAAGTCGATACACTGGCAAATAGAATAATACCTACCATCCATTTTGTACTTCTCATAATCTATTAATTTATAGTTAATTATTTATGTTTCTCCTATTTTACCCGGCATCTAAATATGACGGGATTATCATCATCTTGAGATAAATCAATGATAGATTGTATTCTTTGTTTGTCAGCCGGATTAGTAAATTCAGCTTTATCAAAATACCTCCTCCATAACTTCAAACTTTGCATAGTATCCCAAAAAATCAGATAGTTATCCTCTATAAAAAATTCATTATTTATAGATTTTCTATCCAAACTATTAAAACGCAACAGTTTTCCCATCTGGGAACTATAATCGCGCTTATCAATCAAAAAATATCTGAGTCCTTTTCCTTCTGTGTAAGTTCCTAATATATATCCAGCAGATTGTTGTAAATGAACAATTCCGGAAATATGTCCTCCTTGTGTAGAAGATGTCCGGTCTTCACCATTAGGGAAGTGAATGACGCATTGAGGTGAGACTGTCAATTTATCAATCTGATATATGGTATCATTTGATCGATAATAAGCAAAAGACTTTAATTTATCTATCCGCCCACAAGGATGATTTATTGTCCAAGCCGGCTCGTTTGCAATACGATCTGCCGTAAAAGGCAAATAACCTTCTGTTTTCCGCATACTTAAATCATATCGGAAACAATTATAATCACCTATTGGAGAAGTGAAATAGTTAGATATAAAATAAAGATAATTATCAAGTGCAACCACTCCGGAATGGTGAGTATTATAGGGTATATCATCTTTAATTTCATCAGCTACCATATCATATACAACATACTTATTCTGATAATAATCCTGGATAAATACAGAATCCCCTTTTATCGCAAAATCTCCAATTACACTGTATTCACCAGGATTGTTTCCCTTATTGCTAATATAACGGATAAACTTGCCCTCTTTATCAAACAGATATATCTTTTGACTTACACGTGCATCCGAGACTAATATATACTTGTCAGTAAATGAAATCTTGTTAATAAAGCCAATAAGGCAACTGTCCGTTGTCTCTAATTTGATTACTTCTATCGAGTCCTTCATCATAACAGAGATATCTAAGCTCTTCAGGCAACTATCCGGATGCATAGCAATAGTAGGAATAGGACCTTGCAATGTATTTCGCTGACAACCTATGCAGCAAAAAACTACTAATATAAATAAATACAGTTGTTTCATCCTCTATTTGATTATAACCAGACTTCTGTGCATGGCCAACTTCTACATGTCCCTTCCGTACCATCACAAATACCAATTCTGCCTTCAACAGGGATATGCTCTAACCTACCCGTGCTTTCATCAAAGACTTCATTATTAAGATAGCACACATGTTTAGTTGCTATTCTCATATCACTACCTATTCCACCTTCCGGAAAGGCGAGACTCTCAACATTAACCAACATAATGTCTTCTATTTTCTTATTTTTTTGATTACTCTTAACGATATTAACTACCGTAAACAGGCTTATTAATAATACACCAACTACTGAAAATCTAACTTTCGCATGTTTTATTTTTATAATTTTGCGTAATATAATAAAAATAAAAACAAATTCAAAACATTTTCTTATTTATAATATAAAAACAGATACCGGCAAAAGTTTCATCTGTCAATAGTACACCGGCTTGCCATCCTCCAATAAGAAAGGACGCTGCATATGCCCCATATATGTATCGCCGTATACCAGAAACAGTGAGCGGACAGGTACCTCTCCAAAATCCAGTGTACGAGAATCTTTAGAGGTTACTTCTTTTAGTGGTTGCCAGCCATCTTTCCAATAAAGCAGCGTATAAGGTTCGTCACCCAACTTCAAAACCCGCTTTACATCATAAGTAAGAATACCATCCAACAAAGTAGGCTGCCGAGTCGGAGTAATGAAGTGAATGCTATCCGGGGTCATCACAAACGGATCACCTATCGGAAACAACTTTCCCTCCTTATCCGCCACCTGAAAATAAAGTAATCCGTAAGGCAACACGCGGTGCAATACACTGTTATCTTTCACTCTTCCCTGCGACACTACCTTGAAAGTTCCACGATTAAAAGTAGCGATATAAGCCACCGTATCCGATGTATGCACAGGTAACCGGACACTGTCGGACAAATAATACTGGGCAGTCACCCCCTTCAGTAAGCGATTGACCAATTGCGCATTCCAACGGTTGCGCTCTATTTCCGGCTCTGGTTGGCGTTCATAACAAACACGCTGCACCAAAGGAGCAATCCATCGATTCCGCTCCGGTTCACGCTCATAAGGAGAAAAGTAGAAAAATTTTCCGTCTTCATCGGTAAAACTGTTGTAAGCATGCCCTCCGTTTACCTTACCGTGGTATGGAAGAATATCCAGATTCAAAGGAATCCCGACAGCACGCATCAATTGAACCGCATTCAATGCCAGATGATCACAGGTACCTCCGCCCAGCTTCTCTATCAACTCGATAGAGAAGTCCCCCGGTATTTTGGCAGCATCATGAAGATATTTCTTTCCATGTTGTGAGTTAAAGAAGAAAACGACCTCCTGCATGGTAGCTCCTGCCCGTGCCAGCGAATCGGCTGTCGCTTTATAACGTGTATAGTAATAAGAACGCCATCGGTCCAAAGGCTCCTGTTTTAACCGATAAGGCAATATATTCCGGCAAAACTCTCCAAAAGACAATTGTTTGCACCAAGGATATTTTTGCCAGACCTCAAAAGCTAAATCAATGTTTTCTATCAAATAGTCGGCAGTAATACACGTTAAGTCCGGTTCAGGCTCTTGCCGTATATAACAGCTATCACTTTCTTGAAGCGAATAACGGATCGTCCCTTTACCAATCATATTTTCTATCAAAAAGCAGGCAGCTCTATGTTTCAACGAATCGTCTTCGTAATGCCCTAATACTTGTTGAAGTTCCTTCCGATTGTCTCCTGCCATTGTGAGAGCCAACTTTAACGGAGCATCATGTATCGGCGAACAAGAAAAATGAAGCAAAGACAAAAGCAATATGCCAATAAAGTGTTTCATCATCAGTCTTTAGTTTTTCAAAGTTAACAAAATTGTTCTTTCCCAAAGATATATCTTTTTTATAACGATACAGAGAAAACAGTACGTTATTTTAATACATCCCGATTTGTCACTCCCAATTTTTCGGACACACTTTATATATAACATTGAATATACTCACCACGAAGTTAAAATCAGAAGTCCTAAAGATGGCATTCAAAGTTTATCCGAACCCTCAGAGAAACAGTTTCCTTCACACATCTTTCTTCATCTTAGCGTTGAAGATACACATCTTGGCGTACAAGATATACATCTTAGCACGCAAGATGCACATCTCAGCAGCTAAGATGAACTATAACTACCGACAAGAACAAGTTTACTTCCGGTTCTTTAACTTTTTGAGAAGAACAGTGTGCTATTTATAATCAAACCCTTAACATTGATCTTTCCCTTAACGGACAATATTGGTCCATCACACCTATATCCCAAACCGGAAGCATGCAACCGGAGACACAAAAGAACTCTCAGTCCAACTGTTCCACCCCGCCATTTTATTCATTCCTTAAGATCATGATCTTTATTGAAATTAACAAAGAGTATGGGGTTATTATTCAAAATCATCCATCTTATTATATAAAGAATTCATCAGAAAGTCGTTATCTTTGCACGTTCCCAAGTAGATAACAATAAATACACGCAATATATCAATGGAAAAGAATTTTAAAAGAACTACCGTCACATCGGCACTGCCGTATGCGAACGGCCCCGTCCATATCGGCCATCTGGCCGGTGTATATGTACCGGCAGACATCTATGTCCGCTATCTGCGACTGAAAAAAGAAGATGTACTTTTCATCGGAGGTTCCGACGAACATGGGGTACCCATCACCATCCGTGCCAAAAAGGAAGGTATCACTCCGCAGGATGTGGTAGACCGCTATCACTTCCTGATTAAGAAATCATTCGAAGAATTCGGTATCTCGTTTGACGTATACAGCCGTACATCGTCCAAAACACACCACGAACTGGCTTCCGACTTTTTCAAGACCTTGTATGAAAAGGGTGAGTTCATCGAAAAAACTTCAGAACAATATTATGACGAAGAGGCACACCAGTTCCTGGCCGACCGTTATATCACCGGAGAATGTCCGCATTGCCACTCGGAAGGTGCTTATGGCGACCAATGTGAAAAGTGTGGAACTTCACTTTCACCTACCGATTTGATTAACCCGAAAAGTGCCATCAGCGGAAGCAAGCCGGTCATGAAAGAAACCAAACACTGGTATCTGCCACTTGACAAACATGAAACATGGCTGCGCCAGTGGATATTGGAAGATCACAAAGAATGGCGTCCGAATGTATACGGACAGTGCAAAAGCTGGCTCGACATGGGTTTGCAGCCACGTGCAGTCAGCCGTGATCTGGACTGGGGTATTCCTGTGCCGGTAGAGGGAGCCGAAGGTAAAGTCCTCTATGTATGGTTCGATGCCCCGATCGGTTACATCTCAAATACGAAAGAGCTGCTTCCCGATTCATGGGAGACCTGGTGGAAAGATCCTGAAACCCGCCTGGTTCATTTTATCGGAAAAGATAACATCGTATTCCACTGCATCGTATTCCCTGCCATGCTGAAGGCTGAAGGCAGCTATATTCTACCGGATAACGTACCGAGCAACGAATTCCTGAACCTGGAAGGAGACAAGATATCGACCTCGCGTAACTGGGCAGTGTGGCTGCACGAATACCTGGAAGACTTCCCCGGAAAACAGGATGTATTGCGTTATGTATTGACAGCCAATGCACCCGAAACCAAGGATAACGATTTCACCTGGAAAGACTTCCAGGCACGCAATAATAACGAATTGGTAGCCGTTTACGGGAACTTCGTGAACCGTGCGATGGTATTGACACAGAAATACTTCGAAGGTAAAGTACCTGCTGCGGGTGAACTTACTGATTATGATAAAGAGACGCTGAAAGAGTTCTCCGACGTTAAAGCTGAAGTTGAAAAACTACTCGATGTATTCAAATTCCGCGACGCGCAGAAAGAGGCGATGAACCTGGCCCGTATCGGTAATAAATATCTGGCTGACACAGAACCCTGGAAGCTGGCAAAAACTGACATGGAACGTGTAGGCACTATCCTGAATATCTCTCTGCAACTGGTAGCCAACCTGGCCATTGCTTTCGAACCGTTCCTTCCGTTCAGTTCGGAACGCTTACGCCGGATGCTGAATATGGATAGCTTCGACTGGGCAGAATTGGGACGGAACGACCTGCTTCCTGCCGGACATCAACTGAACAAGCCGGAACTACTGTTCGAAAAGATAGAAGATGCCACTATTGAAGCACAAGTACAGAAGCTGCTCGATACGAAGAAGGCAAACGAAGAAGCAAACTACAAAGCCAAACCGATCCGCGCCAATATCGAGTTTGACGACTTCATGAAACTCGATATCCGTGTAGGCACCGTTCTCGAATGTCAGAAAGTGCCTAAGGCCGACAAACTGTTACAGTTCAAGATAGACGACGGACTGGAGACACGTACCATCGTCAGCGGTATCGCACAACACTACAAACCGGAAGAGCTGGTAGGCAAGCAGGTCTGCTTCATCGCCAATCTGGCTCCACGTAAACTGAAAGGCATCGTCAGCGAAGGTATGATCCTGAGTGCCGAAAACAATGACGGCAGCCTGGCTGTCGTAATGCCCGGACGGGAAGTGAAACCCGGAAGTGAAGTGAAATAAGTAATAAAATAAAAGGTGTACTCAGGTCTCTATTGAATGAGGCTCCGGGTGCACCCTCTGTTTTTTTATTCAACCGTACTAATGTTTTAAGAACGAAAAGGAGGAATCTGCTTTAATATGACAGAGCAATCGCTAAAAGAGAAAACAGCCAAAGGATTATTCTGGGGAGGATTCAGCAATGGCATCCAGCAATTACTGAACCTTCTGTTCGGAATCATCCTCCTCCGTATGCTGGATGCAACGGACTATGGTATGATAGGCATGCTGGCCATATTTACCGCTATAGCCAATTCCATACAGGAAAGTGGTTTTACTGCCGCTCTCGCCAATAAGCAAGTGTTCCGTCATGAAGATTACAATGCGGTGTTCTGGTTCAGTTTTCTGATGGGGGCATCGCTTTATCTGCTGCTCTTTTTCTGTGCCCCTCTTATAGCGGATTTTTATAAGACTCCGCAGCTCGTTCCCTTATCCCGTTTCCTCTTCTTAGGCTTTCTGATCTCCAGTTGCGGGACCGCCCACAATGCGGTGTTGTTTAAAAAACTAATGGTAAAAGAGAAAGCGAAAGCTACGATTATCGCACTACTTTGTTCGGGGACCATAGGAATCGTAATGGCATACAACGGAATGGCTTTCTGGGGCCTGGCCGTACAGCAGATCACTTATATTTCCATCGCCAATGCGTTGCTGTGGCACTTCTCTCAATGGCGTCCCACTTTTTCATTTAATTTCAAACCCATCAGAGAGATGCTTCCATTCAGTAGTAAGCTACTTATCACCAATGTATTCCATTACATCAATGATAATATATTCTCTGTTCTTCTGGGACGTTTTTATACCAGTCAGGATGTAGGATATTATACCCAAGCCAACAAATGGACCAATATGGGATTCTCACTGATCAGCAACATGATCAACGGGGTGTCTCAGCCTGTCCTGGTCGAAACCTCTTCCGACGCCATGCGACAGAAAAATATATTTCGGAAGATGCTGCGTTTTACAGCCTTCGTATCGTTTCCCTCCATGTTCGGACTGGCATTGATAGCCAACGAGTTCATCGTAATTGCCGTCACCGCCAAATGGCAGGCATGTGTACCCATCATGCAGATTCTTTGCATCTGGGGAGCATTTGTCCCCATTACTTATATGTACTCCAATCTGCTGATCAGTAAAGGAAAATCGAATCTGTTTATGTGGAATACCATTGCACAGAGCCTGGTTCAACTCACAATACTTCTTTGTACGATCTCACAAGGCATACTCGTCATGGTCGCGATTTATACGGTTATCAACATCGGCTGGCTGTTGATATGGCATTACTTCGTAAACAAGCAGATACACATTACCCTGTGGGAGGCCCTGAAAGATATCACCCCGTACCTACTGATTTCCATAGCAATCATAGGCGCCAGCCATTTCTTAACACTCGGCTTCCACAACCTTTATGTGTTGCTGATACTCAAGATAACAATAGCCGTGAGCCTTTATGTATTCATCATGTGGATCGGCAAATCGGTGATTTTCTTTGAAAGTGTACAGTTTATCCGGAAAAAACTCCAGAAATAAGCTATGAATATCCTGATTCAACAAACCAAAGCATTTCCTCACCGTGCCAATAGTTTTTATTGGTTCTATGCGCAACTGACCGAATGGCTGACTGCACACGGGGTAGATAGCAAACTTTACTTTTCGTACCTGGAACTGGCTGACAGTGAATTTGAGAACGGGCTCTTGCTGCCCGATCATTATCCTCAGTTCTACACTCCCCGGAACATCGAGGCAATCTGTGAATTTATTGCCGATAAGAAAATAAATGTAATTCTTGACTACTCACATGTCATCACCGGAGACACACGCAGATATTACCTTGAAATCAGGAAAAGAAATCCCGGTATAAAAATATTCACGATGATTCACAACTGCCCCAGCCACACGACGCAGTTGAAACAATACGAATTGTCTACACTCCGTTTTAAGGATGTACGCGGGGCAAAACAATTCTTTCAATGGATGTTGCCACAACTTTATATCAACTTGTTAAAAAGAGTGGTCAGCCACCAGAACCGTTCAGCCTACGACACGCTTGATGAAGTAGTGCTGCTTTCGCCTGCCTATATCCCCGAGTTCAGAAAACTTATCGGTAAAAAAGATGCCCGGAGGCTATCTGCCATTCCCAATGCCATACAACCTGTACACAGCGTCATCCCAATAGAACAGAAGGATAAAGAAATTATCTTTGTGGGCAGAATGGCAACCGAAAAGGCATTACCCAGATTATTGAAAATATGGGAAATGATTCAGGATAAACTGCCGGACTGGAAACTTACACTCGTAGGAGACGGACCGCGATTCGACACATGCCGGCAGATCATCAGGGAAAAAGAATTGAAACGTGTCCGACTGACAGGTCATCAAATGTCTATTCCCTATATCGACCGTGCACGGATCATCTGTCTGACTTCTGTCATAGAAGGATTGCCCACCGTATTTACGGAAGCGATGTCATTAGGGGTAATTCCCATCGGATTCGACTCTTTCAATGCAATCTACGATATGATAGATGACGGAGTAGACGGGTTTATTATCCCTGACAACAATTATGAGCAATATGCGGCAACTATTCTTCGTTTAGCCGGAGATGACGCACTTCGCTGCCGGATAGCCCATAAAGCACAAACCCGTAAAAGCAGGTACGACATCGAGCATGTAGGCCCGCTATGGATGGACACTTTCCGCAGACACGGATTAATTTAACAGAAGAACACCATGAAAGTAACGATCTATCCTCATTCTACCAGTAAGGGCGATATACGGGTTAACCCGTATATCAGCGACTTTATCCAAACATTGGAACAAAACGGAATGATAATAGCCAATCCTCCGCATAAGAATCCACTGTTCAGCCTTATCCCGCAGAAAACGGACAGTGACGCTTATATTTTTCACTGGCTGGAGAATGTGCCGGATTATAAATACGGAGTATTACAAACCCTCGCTGCGATCTGGCTCCTTTTCAAAATCAAACTGCACAACAAAAAAGTGATATGGTTCCTGCACAACAAGCAGCCTCACATAATGAAGCACCGATGGTCGAAAAAGCTATTGATACACCTCCTTCTCCGCAAAGCGGATTTGATAGTGACCCACGCCACAGAAGGTATAAAAGTTGTTCAGGATCAATACCCGAAAGCCGTTCCCAGAACGATATTCTTACATCACCCCACAAAGAACCGGATAGAAGAATATATGCCTCAACCGGCAGAAACCGACCTGTTGATCTGGGGTAATATCTCCCGATACAAAGGAGTGCCGGAATTCGTGCGCTTTGCCGCGCGACATTCACTAAAGCTCAAGACTAAAATTATCGGCAAATGCAGCTCTACGGAACTGCTGGAAGAGTTGCGGACAGAAGGTAACGACAGGATCAGTATTGAGGACCGGAGTATCCCTTTTGACGAATTAAAACAAGAGATACGCAAATCACGCTTCGTACTGATACCCTATGCTGCCGAATCAATCCTGAGTTCGGGAATACTGATGGATTCTCTTTCATTCGGAGCTCAAGTAATCGGGCCGGATGTAGGCTCTTTCAGGGACTATGCAGCCGATCCTTTACTGAACGTATATACTTTTCATACGTTTGAAGACATACCGGACCTTGTCAACAAAGCAAACAAGGCGGTAAACATAGCCGATTACAATCGCTTCCTCGACACACACAGTTGGAACGAATTCGGCAAAGAATTCCAAAATTTACTTCAGAAAATAATACAGTTATGAAAGTTCTCTATACATTCGGCGGAATGCCCCATTACCTGAACGCCATGCTCAACAAGCTCCACGAAAAGGGAGTGGAAGTCACAGTCGTTACCCCACAAAAAGGAAATGCCACCATTGGCAAAGGGGTAAAAATGGTAGAAGGAGGTACATATAGGCATCTCACCAGTACCGAAAAGAAAGCATTTTACGGAAAAAGCGCTTACCCTGCCTTACCGGAAATAGTGCGTGAAGAACGACCGGACATTTTAGTAATGGGATGGCCTTACTTCCTGCAAGTATTCTTCCAACCCGGATTGAGAAAAGCTATGAAGGAGTGCCGGACACGGTTGGTGATTCGCGAGATTCCTTTCCAAACCCCTCCCTATGGAAAAATTAAAGAGTATTTCCGGAAAAACCCGATGTACGACGAAAATATGAGGCTGGTGAGTACCGGAACCGGCTTTTACCTTAAACAATGGCTCACGGCCAAAATACGCAAATATTGCTACGCACGTGCCACTGGAACACTGAATTACTCAACGGCCGCATACGATATCCTCCCTTCGTATGGTGTGAAGCGGAAACAGATACATGTTACTTACAACTCTACAGACACAGAATCGTTGCTGAAGGAAAAAGAAGCTGTTCTTGCCTCGGCTCCGCTTCTTCCCCACTCCGCCAAACGTGCCTTGCACATCGGCCGGTTGGTGAAATGGAAAAGAGTAGATCTGCTGATCGACGCATTTCCCAAGGTTATCGCTAATCATCCGGACGCAGAACTGGTCATAGTAGGTGACGGACCGGAACTGGATAACTTGAAGAAGCAAGCAGCCGAACGGAACCTGACGGATCGGATTCGTTTCATCGGTGCAGTATATAACCCCAAAGAATTGGGAGCTTATATGAACGAATCAACAGTCTATGTACTGGCAGGCATGGGAGGTCTGTCCATCAATGATGCCATGACTTACGGATTACCTGTAGTCTGCTCGGTATGCGACAGCACTGAACGTGATCTGGTAACGGACGGAGTGAACGGACTCTTCTTCAGGGAAGGTGATGCCGGCAGTCTGAGCGACAAACTTAACGAACTGTTCGCCTCTCCCGGACGTTGTACCGAGATGGGACGTGAATCGGAACGAATCATCCGCGAGAAAATCAACATTGAAACGGTAAGCGAACGTTATTTGCAAGCTTTCCGAACTTTTATGCAGTAAAAATGGAGTACGATAAAAAAGAATGATTATCTTTAGGCAAACAATAATCATTTAATAGCTCTACTACTATGACCGATCTTACCATCCTTATCGCAGTCATCGCATTGGCTCTATGGCCGATTGTATTCCTTATATCGCGTATCCTGCACGAGAGGAACAAGCTTGCAAAACCCTCGGGTGACACAGCCTCTTCCGAAACAGAAGAGGAAACAGAGGAAATGACCACCTCCGCACTGGTTATGAGTATCCTTCAACAGCTTGGTTGCCAGCCGGAAGTGAACGAAGAAAACCACATCAGCTTCAAGTATCAGGGAGACGACTTTCTTGTTGCAGCCGAGGACGGACTCCGGCTGATCATTGTATGGAATCCCTGGTGGGCCTCTATCAGCATCGATAATCAAGCGTTGCCTTATCTCAAAGAGATTATCAATGCGGTCAATATGAATTCATTAGTGACCACTGTCTATGCACTGGACGAAGATGAGAAAACACTGGGTATCCACAGCAAATGCCACATGCTTTTTGCACCGGAAGAAGAGGAACCGGAGAAAAGTTTCACCGATTTGCTGGACAGTTTCTTCACAACTCACAATACCATTAAGGAAAACCTGAAACAATTGAGCAACGGAATGCCCGATATGGAAAAGAAAGAACGGGTCAGAATCAAAGGGTTTGCCGCTTATAAGGATAACAGTACCGAACTGAAAGGGGAATAGCTCCCCATCTCACTCCGGCAAAAGAATCTAACGGATCAGTGCCGCTATGATACGTTCGCACGCATGCCCGTCACCATAAGGGTTATGTGTTTCGGACATACGCCTGTATAATTCTTTATTGTGAAGCAATTCGGTCACATTACCGACAATGGCCTCAGCATTCGTTCCCACCAGTTTCACCGTCCCGGCTTCTACTGCTTCCGGCCGTTCGGTAGTATTCCGCATTACCAACACCGGCTTGCCGAGCGAAGGAGCTTCTTCCTGTACCCCGCCACTGTCAGTCAGCAACAAAGTAGAATGTTGCATTGCGAAAATAAACGGCAGATAATCGAGCGGTGAAATAAGATACACATTATCCAACCCGGACAGAAGCTCGTATACAGGTTTTTGAACATTCGGATTCAGGTGTACCGGATATACAATATCCATATCGGGATGCAGTGCAGCCAGTTCTTTAATTGCTTTACAGATATGCAAGAATCCCTCTCCGAAGTTCTCGCGGCGGTGCCCGGTAACCAGAATATATTCGCGTCTACCTACTTCGTAACCTTTGTCGCGAAGTTCTTCATGCAGTCTTTCTTTGACTCCCGGTTTCTCCGAAATGATATCGACCGCCATCAGCAAAGCATCGATCACCGTATTGCCCGTAACAAAGATTTTTTTTTCATCAATATTTTCCTGCAACAAATTCTGTTTCGACTTCCCGGTAGGAGCGAAATAGTAAGTGCAAATACGATCCGTCACCTGACGGTTCATCTCCTCCGGCCAGGGAGAGAGCATATCGTAGGTACGCAAACCGGCTTCAACATGTCCCACGGCAATCTGTTGATAGAACGCAGCTAACGAAGCAGCCATGGATGTTGTGGTATCTCCATGCACCAATACCGTGTCGGGACAGAAGTCTTTCAGTACATCACGCAACCCCAACAACACTTTAGTCGTAATATCATATAAATCCTGATTGGGTGCCATGATGTTCAAATCGTAATCAGGAATGATGTCGAATACCTCGAGCACCTGGTCTAACATTTGGCGATGTTGCGCCGTCACACACACTTTCGTATCAAAGTGTTCCGTATCTTTTTGCAAAGCCTTTACCAACGGAGCCATTTTAATGGCTTCGGGACGGGTACCGAAAACAAGTAATATCTTTTTCATTGAACGATTACGATTGAGATTAGACAATTTCTATTTTCTGACTCCGCAAAAATCCAGTTCCAGTTTTCCCTCTTCGCGGGGTAATTCTACAAACGGAGTGTGGCGCACGAGCCATACAACAATATCGGCTTTTTTGTAAGCCTCCCGATAATCTGTCAGATGAAAGCTGGCGTGTGAAGCGACATTAGGTTCAACAATCAATACTTCAGCACGCGACTCGGATACGATACGGGAAGCGATATATTTGGCAGGGGACTCACGCAAATCATCGATATTGGGTTTGAAAGCAAGCCCCATGCAGGCTACTACCGGTTCCCGGTCATTCTTCTCCACAAACTGCTGGCAGGCTTCCATTACTTTGTTGGCACACCAATCGGCTTTATAATCATTCGTTTCACGGGCACGTTTGATGATCTGTGCCTGTTCGGGATAGTCCGAAACAATAAACCAGGGGTCAACCGCTATACAATGTCCGCCCACTCCGCAACCGGGTTGGAGGATATTTACACGCGGATGCTTATTCGCTAAATCAATCAGTTCCCATACGTTGATACCTGCCTTGTCGCAAATCATAGACAATTCGTTGGCAAAAGCAATCTGTGAGTCGCGCGAGGAATTCTCGGTGAGTTTACACATTTCTGCTGTCCGGGCATTGGTAGGATGCAGTTTACCCTGTACAAAGGCAGAATAAAACTCAATGGCCTTTGCTGTCGATTCGGGATTGATACCACCGATAACCCGGTCGTTATGAACCAGTTCATAAAGTGTATTGCCGGGCAACACACGCTCGGGACAATAAGCTATGTATATCTTGTCTTTGAGTTCGGGACGCTCCTTATAAATGACTTCGGCCATGCGTTCGGTAGTAAATACCGGTGAGGTGGATTCTATCACGAACAAATTGCCTTCCCGCAGATAAGGAATTACGGAACGGGTAGCCGATTCCACATAGGTGATGTCTGCACGGTGGTTTTGCTTGAAAGGAGTAGGCACTACCACAAAGAAGGCGTCTGCCTGCTCGGGCTTTGAAACCGCACGAAGGTTTCCTGTCCGCACTACCTTTTTGACAATTTGGTCCAGTTCCGGCTCCACAATATGTATCTTACCCTGATTGATGGTTTCTACAACCGAAGGATTAACGTCCACACCTACAACCTCATAACCATGACCGGCAGCCACGGCAGCCGTAGGAAGTCCAATATAGCCTAATCCTAAAAAAACAACCTTTTTCATACGTATATCTCCTTATCTATAAGTGCCGCAAAAGTACAAATAATATGTGACTTTGTACGGTTTCTCACCGAAAACCACTACTTTTGCCAAAACATTTCGATCGAATGAGAGTTTTAATTATCAATACTTCCGAACGTATGGGTGGAGCAGCCGTCGCGGCAAGCCGCCTGATGGAATCGTTGAAAAACAACGGTATCAAAGCCAAAATGCTGGTGCGCGACAAGCAAACCGACCAGATCAGTGTAGTAGGTCTGCAACGCAACTGGTGGCAAGTATGGAGGTTCGTTTGGGAACGTATCGTCATCTGGAAAGCCAACCGCTTCAAGAAAAATAATCTTTTCGCAGTCGATATAGCCAATACGGGTACGGATATTACAAGCTTGCCCGAGTTCCAGCAGGCAGACGTCATCCATCTGCATTGGGTGAATCAGGGAATGTTGTCATTAAACGATATCCGGAAGATACTGAAATCCGGTAAACCGGTCGTATGGACCATGCATGACATGTGGCCCTGCACGGGCATTTGCCATCACGCCCGCGAATGTACCAACTATCATCAGGAATGCCATCACTGCCCGTACCTATACGGGGGAGGAAGCAAGAAAGATTTGTCAAACCGTATCTTTCATAAGAAGCAACAACTCTATAAAGAAGCCCCGATCACTTTCATCACTTGCAGCCAATGGCTGAAAGGACAGGCCGAAAAGAGTGCCTTGCTGGCAGGAGAGACAGTAATCAGTATTCCTAACCCCATAAATACCAATCTTTTCAAGCCCAGAGACAAAAAAGAAGCGCGCCGCAAATGTCATCTACCCCAAAATGGTAAACTGATCCTTTTCGGTTCGGCAAAAATTACCGATAAGCGGAAAGGCATCGATTATCTGATTGAATCGTGCAAGTTACTGGCAGATAGGCATCCAGAATTGAAAGAATCGCTTGGTGTGGTTGTCTTTGGCAAGCAATCGGAACAACTGAAATCACTTCTTCCCTTCAAAGTATACCCGCTTAACTATGTAAGCAACGAACACGAGTTGGTGGATGTCTACAATGCAGTCGACCTCTTTGTCACCCCCTCACTGGAAGAGAATCTGCCTAATACCATCATGGAAGCTATGGCATGCGGTGTACCTTGCATTGGCTTTAACGTAGGCGGCATCCCGGAAATGATAGATCATCTGCATAACGGATATGTAGCACAATACAAATCATCCGAAGATTTTGCCAACGGTATCTACTGGGCACTGACCGATCCGGACTATCCCTCCCTCTCGGAACAAGCTAACCGGAAAGCGATTGCCAACTATTCGGAAAGTATCATCGCCAAGAGATACATCGATGTCTACAACAAAATTACAGGAAGATATGCATAACCACCTCAGCCCCAGATTCTCGGTCATCACGGTGACTTACAATGCCGAAAAGGTATTGGAGGATACCATACAGAGCGTGATTTCACAGACCTATCATCATGTGGAATATATCATCATCGACGGTGCATCGAAAGACGGCACTATGGCGATTGTAAACCGATACCGGGACCGGATCAGCCAAGTGGTGAGTGAACCGGACAAAGGACTTTATGACGCAATGAACAAAGGGATTGCCCTGGCAACGGGAGACTATCTTTGTTTTCTGAATGCCGGAGACAGTTTCCATGAAGACGATACACTGCAAAAGATAGTTCACTCCATCAATGCCAATGAGCTGCCCGATGTGTTGTATGGGCAAACCGCCTTGGTAGACACAGAAAGACACTTCCTCCGCATGCGCAGGTTATCGGCACCGGAGACCCTGTCCTGGAAAAGTTTCAAACAGGGAATGCTCGTATGCCATCAGGCTTTCTTTGCCCGCCACACACTCGTCGAACCATATGACTTACAGTATCACTTCTCGGCAGACTTTGACTGGTGCATACGTATCATGAAGAAGGCACGCACCTTACACAACACACATCTCACTCTGGTTGATTATCTGGAAGAGGGGATGACAACGCAGAACCGCAAGAAATCACTTCTCGAACGGTTCCGCATCATGACCCGATATTATGGTTTACTGAGTACCCTTGCATATCATGCCTGGTTTGTGGTAAGAAGTCTCTTCATCAAATCAGCCACTCCTTCCGACGCTCCTTTCTGAATGACATGTATCGGGCGGAAGCTATGCACATCCACCGGTTTGGGATCGATAAGGTATACTTCTGCATTCCGAGGTACGTAATTAAGCAACCCCGCTGCAGGATATACATTCATCGATGTACCGATAATCACAAAGATATCGGCTTTTTCTACCCAATTGATAGCTGTCTCTATCTCCGGGACCGACTCACCAAACCAAACTATAAACGGACGAAGCTGCGAACCGTCTCCGGCAAGATCACCCATCTTTACTTCAAACTCCTCCGGCCTCAGTTCTTTAATGTAGTGGGGGTTATTCGGATCCCGGCTTGAACATACCTTAGTCAGTTCACCATGCAAATGGATGATGTGGCTGCTGCCTGCCCGTTCGTGTAGGTTGTCTATGTTCTGCGTTACAATCGTTACACGGAAATCTTTCTCGAGTTCGGCCAGCAATTCGTGCCCCCGATTGGGTACTACTTCCAGCAACTGCTTACGTCGTTCATTATAGAAACGGACCACCAATTCGGGATTACGCGCATACCCCTCGGGGGTAGCTACCTGCTCCACCGGATAACGATCCCACAACCCTCCTGCGTCACGAAAGGTACTGATACCACTTTCGGCGCTCATACCGGCGCCTGACAATACAACCAGATTCTTCATACCAACTATTAATTTAAAGAAAAGCCCCCTCTGCCCGTTTTCGAGAAAAGCCAGAAGATGGAGCCTCACAAATTTAACTAAAATCTCCGAATAAACGAAGAAACCACCAAACATTCCACTTCTTCCCAATGCCTTTCCCATGACCGCCTGACCCGGATCGCATTGGATAATACAAACAATCCTTTCAAGAAACATCTTCCATCCCGGTTACGAAGTTAGCCGATAATAAGAAATTTTAAAACCAAAAAGTAAAATCATTCAAATAAAACACTTACTTTTGCCGCTTGTTAATTTGCAACTGACTGAAAGTGAAATAGAACATTCGGTCTCCAACAAAAAAATATATGGATAAATTTAGTTATGCAATTGGCCTCGGAATCGGCCAGAATTTATTAGGAATGGGTGCTAAAGGCATCGCAGTAGATGACTTTGCTCAAGCTATAAAAGATGTGCTCGAAGGAAACCAGACAGCCATCAGCCATCAGGAAGCCCGCGAAATCGTGAATAAATATTTCGAAGAGCTGGAAACCAAAATGAATGCAGCTAACATCGAACAAGGAAAAGCATTCCTGGAAGAAAACAAAAAAAGACCGAATATTGTTACCCTGCCCAGTGGACTACAATACGAAGTAATCACTGAAGGTAAAGGAAAGAAAGCCCAGGCTACCGATCAGGTGAAATGCCACTATGAAGGTACACTGATTGACGGAACTTTGTTCGACAGTTCTATCAAACGCGGACAACCTGCCGTTTTTGGTGTAAATCAGGTAATTCCGGGATGGATAGAGGCTTTGCAGTTGATGCCGGAAGGTTCAAAATGGAAACTTTATATCCCTTCTGAATTGGCTTACGGCGCACAGGGAGCAGGAGAAATGATCCCTCCTCACAGCACACTCGTATTCGAAGTAGAATTAATCGAAGTATTATAAAAATAAAATCGTAAAGCAAAATGAAAAAAGTAAGTATTTTAGCTGCTGTAGCCATAGCAACAGGCTTAGCTTCATGTACGGCTCAGGCTCCTAAAGCCACTCTCAAAACCGATGTAGATTCACTGTCATACGCTATCGGCATCAGCCAGACTAACGGTCTGAAAGACTATCTGTCACAGCGCATGGAGATGGATACAGCATACATTGCAGACTTCCTGAAAGGCGTAAACGATGCTGCCAATAAAACAAGCAAAAAAGACCAGGCTTATCTGCTCGGTCTGCAGATCGGATCACAGATGGCTGGTCCTCAGGCTATCAAAGGTATGAATCATCAGCTGTTCGCTGACGACTCGACTATGACTGTCAACAAGAGCGATATCCTTGCAGGTGTGTTCGCAGGTGTACTTAACAAAGATATGAAAATCACTCCGGAAGAGGCTCAGGTGCTGATTCAAAAGATGATGGAAAGCATCAAAGGAAAAGCTGCCGAGAAAAAATATGCCGATAACAAAGCTGCAGGTGAGAAATTCCTTGCTGAAAACAAAACAAAAGAAGGAGTAAAAACCACTGCAAGCGGATTACAGTACAAAGTGATCACTGAAGGTAAGGGTGAAATTCCTAACGATACATGTAAAGTGAAAGTAAACTACAGAGGCAAACTGATTGACGGAACAGAGTTCGAAAGCACTTACACACGTAACGAACCGTTCGTGACTAACGTAGGCGGAGTTATCAAAGGTTGGACAGAAGCTCTGAAAATGATGCCTGTAGGTTCTAAATGGGAACTTTACATCCCGCAAGAACTGGCTTACGGCTCAAGAGACATGGGACAGATTAAACCGTTCTCAGCATTGGTATTCGAAATCGAATTGCTGGGTATAGAAAAATAAGAAGCAGTCAGGCTTTGCTGAAAAACAAACAGGAGAGATGCCGGATAATTGTATCCGGCATCTCTTTTTTTGCATCCGGATAATTACAATAGAAAGTATACGATTTTTCTGTTTTTTCTGACTTTTATATAGAGAAATTAAAATAAATCTCTATATTTGCTTACTATTTGATAACAATTGGAATTTACATTTATTATTATGGAAAAAATAGACAACCTTGACAGGCAGATTCTGGAGATTATTTCTCAGAACGCCCGTATCCCTTTTAAAGATGTGGCAGCAGAATGCGGCGTTTCACGTGCGGCTATCCATCAACGCGTGCAGAGACTGATTGACCTGGGAGTCATTGTAGGCTCAGGTTATCATGTAAACCCGAAATCTCTGGGCTATCGTACCTGTACTTATGTTGGTATCAAACTGGAAAAAGGCTCTATGTATAAAGCTGTAGTAGCCGAGTTACAAAATATTCCGGAAATCGTAGAATGTCACTTCACGACCGGCCCATATACCATGCTGACCAAAGTATATGCACGCGACAACGAACACCTGATGGACTTGCTAAACAACAAAATGCAGGAGATACCGGGAGTGACTGCCACCGAAACCCTGATCTCGCTGGAGCAAAGCATCAAGAAAGAAATCCCTATCCACGCAGATAAATAACCGATGGAGTGGTTGAATGAATATCACCTGTCAGGGTTACTTATTGGGATCTGCACGTTTCTGATTATAGGCTTATTTCACCCTGTTGTGGTAAAAGCGGAATATTATTGGGGAACGAAATGCTGGTGGATCTTCCTGATATTGGGTATCGCAGGAGTAGCTGCCTCGTTGAGCACCGACAACATACTTGTTTCGTCTCTTCTGGGTGTATTTGCTTTTTCTTCTTTCTGGACTATCAAAGAAGTCTTTGAACAAGAAGAACGAGTGAAAAAAGGTTGGTTCCCTAAGAATCCCAAACGGACATACAAGTTTTGAGACATACGTAAAAGAGTCAGTTTTTGGCTAAAATATTTGCATAATTCACCCAAAAGCATTAATTTTGTCCCCGCATCCGATACAAAGGATACATCGGGCTTATAGCTCAGTTGGTTAGAGCAACAGACTCATAATCTGGAGGTCCTAGGTTCAAGCCCTAGTTGGCCCACTGAAATCGACTATAGATTATATAATCTATGGTCGATTTCGTTTTATACATACCTTAACAATTATTTTCTCAATGATTCAGCCATAGTTTGAAAGCAGAAAGCTTCTCTTCGCTGATCGTAATTTTCGATTTATAAGGCGGACGGACGGTTACTACTATTTTTCCGTTAAAAAAAGGCTCGGCATGGTCGATTGCATCGATACTGACAAGGACCTGACGGTTGGCACGGAAAAAACGTTCCGGATCCAACTGTTCCATCAGTTTATTCAAAGACAGATCGATGATATGTTCCTGACCTTTCCGGGTAACAGCAAACGTCACTTTATTCTCGGAATAAAAGTAGGCAATATCCGCAACTTGTAAAGACCAGAAACGGTCTACCCCGGAAATAAGGAAACGGGTACGGTAACGTTTCTCTTTGTGTTGAAGTGTTTCAAGCAGGACACCCAGATAATCTTCCGGCCGGGGAACTGCATTATTCAGTAAGCTTTCATATTTCACAATAGCTTCCGACAAGCGCTTCTCGTCTATCGGCTTAAGTATGTAGTCGATACTGTTGACCGTAAATGCACGGATGGCATACTGGTCATACGCTGTAGTAAAGATAATGACAGAGGAAGGATGTACCGCAGAAAGAAAATCAAAGGCATTCCCGTCTGCCAGATGTATGTCGAGGAAGATAAGATCAGGATGGGGATGCTCATGAAACCAAGCTACAGCCTCGTCTACATTGCCCGGAATCATAGTCAGAGTCCATTGTGGACGAAGTCCGGACACCATTGAATGCAGCAGACGTGCTGCCGGAATTTCATCTTCTATAATAACTACATTTAACTTATTCATACAGTAAAGGAACTTTTACGGTAAATACTTTCTCTTCCCTTTGAATGATTATCTCTTTGCCAAGCATTAACAGGCAACGGTTGGATAAATTTTTCAACCCTACGCCCGGGGATTCATGGCTCTTCTTCGGTTGTATGGGATTACTCACCACAAGATACTCTTCCTCTAAGCAGATCTCTATTTTCATGGGTTTACTCAATGTGATGGAATTGTGATTAATAACATTCTCTGCCAACAACTGCAAAGTCAGCGGGGGCAGCATGCAACCGGTATATCCGGAAGGAATACAACAGTTATAGCTAATACAGTCCCCTAAACGAACTTCGTGCAGGAACAAGTAAGATTGTAAAAACTCCAATTCTTCTGCCAACGTAACCAATGTTTTATCCTGGCATTGTAATACATAACGGTATACACTGGACAAATGCTTGGTGAAACGTACCGCATTGCCCGGATTGTATTCTATCTCAGCAATCAATGTATTGAGACTGTTGAACAGGAAATGAGGATTCAACTGACTTTGCAAAGCCGCATAACGGGCAGTATCGTTCTCCGTTTGCAATTTTGCAGCTTCTTGTTGCAGTTTCAGGTTGTTCTGGATGGAACGATTTGCCAATAGTAAGCCTACAATCACAAGTTCTACCAACCAGACTACAATCAGGATACGCCAACCGCCATTCGAGAAAGTGAACAGATTGGGCAGGCCTGCCAATAATTTGGCAGTAATCAGCAGACCATAGTTCAGCAGAAGGAACAACAGGGTTACGACGAGATAAGTAGCTGTTATTTTCCAACGATGGCGGATATTGAGTGCATACTGATTGTTTATCCACGAACTGATCCGAAGTGTAGAATATCCCAGCACATTGAGAGCTGCAATAAAGAAGACGAATGCTCCCTTTGAATAGAGAACATCCGCTACTTTAGGAGTAAGCTCCGTATAGTTGACAAGCAGGAGGTAGGAAAAGATACCTAATCCCGAGAATAGCAGACCATATAACAGGGTATTCCATTTCATGCGAACAAAGCTATTATATTTCGGGTAATTATCATAAACTATTTAATATTTATTCAAAGCTCTGATCAATTCGGAATAAGATCCTTGTGCCGAGACTTTCGCTTGTACATGGTTGATTTGGGAGGCCTGCCGATACGTTTGTGCCTCAATCACTTCTATGACAGAGGCCTTCCCTTCAGTGTACCGTTCCAATGCCATACGTTCGTTTTCAAGAGCCTTGCCCAGTGAGCTTTCGGTAAGCCGTACCTGCTCTAAGGCTTGGGAAAGTGAAACGCGGGCTGTTTCAACTTCCAGTTTTACCTGATCGGTTACCTGGTTCAAGTTGTCGGTTGCCATACCTATTTTCAAAGACGCAGCCCGCTTTTCATCACGTCTTTTCCCCCATTCGAATAATGGAACGGACAGCTTGGCGTAAACCGCATAATTAGGATCGAGATCAGAATGGAAATCATAACCGGGTGAAGAATAACTTCCATCCACACCTACATAAAATTGAGGCTTATATTTAGCATCTGTCAATTTCTTTGAGCTTTCTGCCATTTTAATCCGAGCATAAGCCATTTTCAACTCCGGACGGTCGGTTCCACCAGTCTCCCATAACTCCCCATCTAATACAACTGCAGAAATCGTATCTTCTATTTCAGTCGGGGCATGAAGTTCTACACCAATCAGAGAGTTTAGTGCCATACGCCCTGTTTCAAGATTTCTCTTAGCCTGCAACAGTTGATACTCCGCTTCATTCAGTTTCACTTCCGCCATGAGCAAATCCTGAGGATCGACCAATCCAGCTTCCACCCGTTCCCGAATGGTCTGAGAGAGAGTAGCGACCGAATTACGGTATTCGGTAGTTATGCGGACTATTTCCGAACGCGCAACAGTATTCCAGTATTGCATATCTGTCTGATAACACACAGCCGAACGGAAATAATCGGCTTGATATGTGGCCAGACTTTGCTGATGTTTAGCTAACCGGATATTCTCCAACAATCGTCCACCCGTATAAACAGGTTGCAATAAAGAGAGTGAAGCCCCGTACTTCATATTTCTCCCTTCAAAAGTCATCGGATTTTGCATCGAGGGTAAGTCAAGATCCAACTGAAGGGGATTACCGGTATACTGAAAATTCGCATCCCCTGACAATTTGGGTCTTAGGTCCTTCTGTGCCGCTTTCTCCAATTCGATACTTGCAGCGATATTCTTATCCGCAGCTTTCAGGTCGTGGTTATAATCTACAGCCATCGACCTGTACTTCTGCAGCAGATTATTTTGCTGAGCAAAAGAAGCTGTCGGAACACACAACAAAAGGATAAGCCATCTGTTTATTTTCTTCATCGTCATTTCTCTTTTATCTTATAAAACATAGCATAAAGTGCCGGAGTCACAAAAAGGGTCAGCAATGTGGCAAATGTCAGCCCGAAAATGATAGTAGCTGCCATTCCTCCAAATGCTATATCAAACAACAGGGGAACCATACCCAGAATTGTTGTCGTGGCGGCCATTAACACCGGACGAGTTCTCGAAACCGTAGATTCAATCACAGCCGTATAAGGAACAACCCCCTCCCGGCGCTGCACATCTATTTCATCAAGCAATACAATCACATTCTTGATAACCATACCCAATAATCCCAGCCATCCGGCAATCGGAAAGAAACCGAAATCAAATCCAGTCAGAAGCATACCTATGGCTACTCCAATGATGGATAACGGGAGTACACACAGGATAATAACCGGATCACGGAAGTTACCGAACAAAGCGACCAGAATAACTACCAACACAAGAAAAGCCAACGGAAAGAATTTACCGATTGCCTGCATCGCTTCCCCCTGATCTTTGTACTGCGAGTCCCAAAAGAAAGTATAACCCTCGGGCAGCTCCATCGCTTCTATCTCTTCACGAATCTCTCCATGCACTTCGGCCATTGTATGACCAGGTTTCACTCCACACATAGCAGCCATAGACAGCTGCCGGTTGTAAGTACGGATCTGCGGCCATTCCCATACTGACTCGATACGTTCCGTCACCTGCGACAGAGGCGCCGAATGTTCTCCGTTCCACACCGAGAAATTACCCAAAGAACGGACATCTGTAATGTCAACTCCCTCTGACTTCAATAACACAGGAACTTTCTTTTCACCGTCGCGATAAACTCCCACTCTGGTTCCGTCGCTAATCGATTTTACAGACTCCATCATCTGTGCTTTGGTTATGCCAAGGACACCGGCCTTCACCGGATCGTAAACCGGCCGTATCACCATCGTCATATTTCCCCATTCATTGCGTGTATCTGCCACTTTAGGATTACGACGCATAATTTCTATCGCTACGCCTGTCAACGAGTCCAAAACGGCAGGATCAGGCCCCAGAAAGCGAGCTTCTATCATAGCCTCCGTTAGTGGACTTAATTCAAACTTATTCACCTTGATCAGAGGTTCCGGGTATTTCAGCCGGATAGAATCCTGCAACAGAGCATTCAGCGTCCTTGATTCTTTGGAGCTCTTACACTTCACTAACAATTGGGCATAGTTGGATTGTGGACCAAAAGATATATTCGATAAATAATAACGGGGCGGAGTACGACCTATATAAGATGAAACCATCTCCGTTTCTTCATGCCTACGAATATAATCGGCTATATCTCCCGCCATACGGTCAGTCTCCTCAATCGCTGTCCCTTCAGGCAACCACATATCGACAGTGAAGTATTGCTTATCCAGAGCGGGTACAAAAACCTTGGGAATATACTTGAAACTCCAGGCCGAAAAGAACAACAAAACAATCAACGAAGCAACCGCCACCGTGCGATGCCGAAGTACCCAACGCAATGCTTTACGGAAAAGATTATAATACTTCCCGTCAAACAGGGATGCTTTCAACTCTTCGGGACGCGGACGTCGTACAAACTCCTGAATGAAAAAAGGAGTCTGTGTCAGGGCAAATACCCAACTGAACATCAACGAAACGCCGATCACCACGACCAATGATGATAATAGCTCTCCGGTAATATGGGGTGAATAGTAAATCGGCAGGAAAGTAAGGATAGCAATAACTGTCGCTGCCAATAAAGGCATAGCGGTTGACGAACATGCACGCATGATAGCAACCCGCTTGCGCATTCCCCGTTCCATGTTAATCAGTGCAGAATCGGATACGACGATGGCATTATCAACCAGCATTCCCATAGCAATGATAATCGCGGCAAGCGACATTCGCTGAAGAGCAATATCACATGCCATCATAACAATAAGGGTGGCAAAGATAGAGAAAACCAATCCGCTACCTATCAGAACCCCATTCCTGAATCCGATAAAGAACAACAGAATAGCAACAACAGTGATAACCGAAATAATCAGATTCAAGATAAACCCTTGATTTGCTACCGCCGATTCATAGCCTTGATCGTAGATGGGAGTCAACTCATAACCATCGGGCATGGTTTGAGACAACTCACCAATACGTGCTTTAACAGCCTCTGCCATATCCACGACATTTCCTGTCGGTACAGTAGAAATGGCAATTCCAATTGCCGGACTACCATTTATACGCATTTGGTTTGCAGGAGGAGTCTGATAACTCTCCTCGATCTTCGCAATATCAGCCAAACGAAAATGCTCACCGTTACGTGAAACAATAGTAAGATTCCGGATATCATTCAGCGAATAAAAGTTACCGGTAGACTCAATACGGATACGATTGGTACCGGCATCCATACCACCGGCATCCACAACTTTATTCTGAGCCTCAAAAGCTCGTGCAATGTCGGAAGTCGTAACTCCACTTTGTGCCATCACAGCAGGACTGATTAGAATATCAATCGTCGGTGTTTGCACACCATAGATCTCAATCTTCGCCACATCCTTGACTTTTAGCAATTCATTCTTTATCAGTTTAGCCTGGTCTTCCAGTTCTCTATACGTATGGCTATCCCCCGTCAGTCCATAAAACACGCCGAGCACATCACCAAAGTCATCGTTCACGATAGAAGTTCCCGCACCGGCCGGCAATTTATCCTGCACATCATTCACTTTCCGGCGCAACTTATCCCATAGCTGCTGCATCTCGTCAGCACGGATTTCTTTCTTCACATAAACTGTAATCTTCGATAGTCCGGCACGATTTTCTGTTTTCAGATAATAAAGCTCACCCAAAGATTGTATGGCTTCTTCCAGAATGTCGGTCACCTGCGACTGTACTTCTGACGGTGAAGCTCCGGGATAAGAAGTCAGAACCAATGCTTGCTTAATAGTAAAAGGGGCATCCTCCAATTTTCCCATTTTAAAATAAGAAAACAGGCCTCCTGCCAATATCAGCACCAACAATAAGATTGTAACAGCTCTTTTCTGTAGAAAGTACTTTACCATTTTCATAATGAATTCGCCTTAGAAGAGATTGTTACTTTCATGCCGTCTGATAAAAAGCGTAGTCCGCTTGTAGCCACAGTCTCGTTATCCTGTAATCCCTCAATTATGATAATATAACCGTTAGGAAGCAGATTTCCCTTTTTCACCTGTCTACGGTTCACCTGATGAGTGTCAGTGTTTACAACCCACACATAATCACCTTCCGACGGACGATGGCATAGAGCTGTCTGCGGAATGGAAACACCAACCGGATTTGTTACCCGGGAAACATCAAATATTGCCTTACCCGACATTCCAGCCAGTAATTCCCCTTTTTCATTTGGTAAAATGGCCGTTAGTAAATAAGAAAGGTTGTTGCGGGTTGTCCCCTTCGATATTTCCATAATCCCTGCCTTATAAATCTTATCCGGCCGGGCATCAAAACGTATCTGAACAGTATCTCCGGGATGTGAAACAAATGCAATATCTTGAGTAACATAAATCTCCATTCTCAGCCGGTCTATATCAATAAATGAAATGACCGGCTGAGTAGCCTTCACATCCTGAAACTTCTCTATATACACTTCTCCCACATATCCATTAAATGGAGCTATCAAGCGAGTATCCTCCAATTCGTAAGAGGCGGTATCAAAAGCTGCTTTAGCAGTAGTATAATCAGCCTTGGCCTTTTCGTATGTACTGGCCGAAACATTATTCTTCTCGTACAACTTCTCTATTCGTTCAAACTCAGCTTTAGCCTGGCAATAGATCGCTTCGGCCCGTTCTTTACGAATATGAAAGTCACGCGGATCTATTTCAGCAATAATACTCCCCTGTTTGTAAGAGTTACCGGCATATACTTCAAAACGATCGATGGGGCCTCCTACGCGAAACGACAATTCCGATGTACGGAAAGGTTGCGCAATGAACGGAAACTCCGTTGTGTTCTGTCCAAAGCCCGGAATAGCTTGTGTTGTCCTGACAATAAAGTCCTGACTTTGCTTACTGTCTTTATCTGTGCAAGAAAATAGCAGTAAGAGAGTAACTAATAATGCACCTATCTTCATATCTTATTTTTTTAATTTCCCGACAAAAATAGATAATCAGACGATGTAATAAGGAAGTAAAGATTCTGAGACCGGAAAAATGAAGATTGAGTCAGGAGTATATGGGATGAAGCCGATAAAAAGATTGTCAGGAGATATTGCTTATACCCAAAAACAAGTCATCCCCTCGTGTCTTCTGACCCGAGGGGATGAACTCTCTGAAAAAAACGGCGACTACCTACTCTCCCACTGTTACGCAGTACCATCGGCGTGATCAGGCTTAACTTCTCTGTTCGGAATGGGAAGAGGTGGAACCCTGATGCTATAGTCACCTGAATAAGGTAGACATAATGTACAAAAGTAAACTTAGCTGTCTATCAAACCGATAGTAAAGCTAAACGGATATATAAACCATAAAAGACAATAAAAGAAAGTCATCGGGCAATTAGTAACGCTCGGCTGTGATGTTACCACCTGTACACCTGCGTCCTATCAACGTTGTAGTCTACAACGACCCTAAAAGAAATCTAATCTTGTGGCTGGCTTCGTACTTAGATGCTTTCAGCACTTATCCAATCCCGACTTAGATACCCGGCAATGCACCTGGCGGCACAACCGGTAAACCAGAGGTCAGTCCAACACGGTCCTCTCGTACTAGTGTCAGAGCCACGCAAATTTCATGCGCCCACGATAGATAGAGACCGAACTGTCTCACGACGTTCTGAACCCAGCTCGCGTGCCACTTTAATGGGCGAACAGCCCAACCCTTGGGACCTTCTCCAGCCCCAGGATGTGACGAGCCGACATCGAGGTGCCAAACCCCTCCGTCGATATGAGCTCTTGGGAGGGATCAGCCTGTTATCCCCGGAGTACCTTTTATCCTTTGAGCGATGTCCCTTCCATACGGAAACACCGGATCACTATGCTCTAGTTTCCTACCTGATCGACTTGTGAGTCTCCCAGTCAAGCGCCCTTATGCCATTACACTCTGCCGCCGGTTACCAATCGGCGTGAGGGCACCTTTAGAAGCCTCCGTTACACTTTTGGAGGCGACCACCCCAGTCAAACTACCCACCAAACAGTGTCCTCGCAACTGCGAGTTAGAACTCAAATAATCAAAGGGCCGTATTTCAACAGCGACTCCACAAATACTGGCGTACCTGCTTCAAAGTCTCCGGCCTATCCTACACATCAATTACCCAAATTCAATGTTAAGCTATAGTAAAGGTTCACGGGGTCTTTTCGTCCCATCGCGGGTAATCGGCATCTTCACCGATACTACAATTTCACTGAGCTCACGGTTGAGACAGTGTCCAGATCATTACACCATTCGTGCAGGTCGGAACTTACCCGACAAGGAATTTCGCTACCTTAGGACCGTTATAGTTACGGCCGCCGTTTACTGGGGCTTCAATTCAATGCTTCTCTTGCGATGACATCTCCTCTTAACCTTCCAGCACCGGGCAGGTGTCAGGCTGTATACGTGATCTTTCAATTTTGCACAGCCCTGTGTTTTTGTTAAACAGTTGCCTGGACCTATTCTCTGCGCCCTCCCGTCACCGGGTAGGGACCCTTTATCCCGAAGTTACAGGGTCAATTTGCCTAGTTCCTTAACCGTGATTCACTCAAGCGCCTGAGTATATTCAACCCGACTACGTGTGTCCGTTTGCGGTACGGGTACCATTAAGATTAAGTTTAGCGGATTTTCTTGGGAGTATGTTTACACGCACTATTACCGTTTTCCGAGGAAATTGGTATACTATCAGGTTCGACTCTTATCCCGGATTTGCCTGGGACAATCAACATCTACACCCTTTAACGGACTATTCCGTCAGTCCGCGGCGTTGTCACTCCTCCGTCTCCACGTCACTCTTAATGCTAGTACAGGAATATTAACCTGTTCTGCCATCGGCATCACCGTTCGGCTGAGCCTTAGGACCCGACTAACCCTGATCCGATTAGCGTTGATCAGGAAACCTTAGTCTTGCGGCGAGGGGGTTTCTCACCCCCTTTATCGTTACTTATACCTACATTTGCTTTTCCACACGCTCCAGTAAAGCTCACGCTTCGCCTTCAACGCAGAGTGGAATGCTCCCCTACCGATACTTACGTATCCCATAGCTTCGGTAAAACACTTAATGCCCGATTATTATCCACGCCAAACTCCTCGACTAGTGAGCTGTTACGCACTCTTTAAATGAATGGCTGCTTCCAAGCCAACATCCTAGCTGTCTTAGCAATCTGACTTCGTTAGTTCAACTTAGTGTTTATTTGGGGACCTTAGCTGATGGTCTGGATTCTTCTCCTTTAGGACATGGACCTTAGCACCCATGCCCTCACTCCTGAGATCGAACTAATGCGCATTCGGAGTTTATCAAGACTTGATAGGCGGTGAAGCCCTCGCATCTTATCAGTCGCTCTACCTCACATTAGTAATTCTCAAGGCTGCACCTAAATGCATTTCGGGGAGTACGAGCTATCTCCAAGTTTGATTAGCCTTTCACCCCCACCCTCAGGTCATCCGGAAGCTTTTCAACGCTTATCGGTTCGGTCCTCCAGTTAGTGTTACCTAACCTTCAACCTGCCCAAGGGTAGATCACTTGGTTTCGCGTCTACTCCTTCCGACTATCCGCCCTGTTCAGACTCGCTTTCGCTTCGGATCCACATCTCAAGATGCTTAACCTTGCCGGAAAAAGTAACTCGTAGGTTCATTATGCAAAAGGCACGCCGTCACAGCATAAGCTGCTCCGACCGCTTGTAGGCGCATGGTTTCAGGGACTATTTCACTCTTCTATTCGAAGTGCTTTTCACCTTTCCTTCACAGTACTGGTTCGCTATCGGTCTCTCGGGAGTATTTAGCCTTACCGGATGGTCCCGGCTGGTTCACGCAGAATTCCTCGTGCTCCGCGCTACTCAGGATACCACTACGCTTCAGTTACCTTAGAATACCGGGCTATCACCGTCTATGGCGCGACTTTCCAGTCGCTTCTTCTCAATAACTTTCTTGCGAGAGCGTGGTCCTACAACCCCACACATGCCGTAACATGGGTGGTTTGGGCTATTCCCCGTTCGCTCGCCACTACTAGGGGAATCATTATTTATTTTCTTTTCCTGCAGGTACTAAGATGTTTCAGTTCCCTGCGTTAGCCTCCAACTTGGTTGGATGACATTCCTTCAGAATGCCGGGTTGTCCCATTCGGAAATCTTCGGATCAAAGGTTATTTGCACCTACCCGAAGCTTATCGCAGCTTATCACGTCCTTCATCGCCTCCGAGAGCCAAGGCATCCGCCATGCGCCCTTATTTACTTTCTTTTATCGCCAGGGTCATCTCCTTTTCTTAAAAAGGATCTGAACCAAATGGTTCGATATATACTTTTAGCTCTTACTAAATTTACTTTTTTTTGTACATCATGTCAAAGATCGTATGATAACATTCGGCAACTTGTGTTGCCAGAGTATCAATGGTGGAGAATAACGGATTCGAACCGTTGACCCTCTGCGTGCAAGGCAGATGCTCTAGCCAGCTGAGCTAATCCCCCAATCATACAAGATATCAATCTCGTCTTGGTAGTCCCAGGCAGAGTTGAACTGCCGACCTCTACATTATCAGTGTAGCGCTCTAACCAACTGAGCTATAGGACTAGTTCAACCGTGTCCTGTCTTTAGACTCGGCTTCTGTTTTCTCTTGTTTATCTCTATCTATATTGCTATAGACGGTCGATCTATATTCTATAAATAAACAAGTACCAGTAGTACAATTTTAGAACCGATGAACGTCGTTTTCAACATCGCTCCAGAAAGGAGGTGTTCCAGCCGCACCTTCCGGTACGGCTACCTTGTTACGACTTAGCCCCAGTCACCAGTTTTACCCTAGGACGCTCCTTGCGGTTACGTACTTCAGGTACCCCCGGCTCCCATGGCTTGACGGGCGGTGTGTACAAGGCCCGGGAACGTATTCACCGCGCCGTGGCTGATGCGCGATTACTAGCGAATCCAGCTTCACGAAGTCGGGTTGCAGACTTCGATCCGAACTGAGAGAGGCTTTTGGGATTAGCATCCTGTCACCAGGTAGCTGCCTTCTGTACCCCCCATTGTAACACGTGTGTAGCCCCGGACGTAAGGGCCGTGCTGATTTGACGTCATCCCCACCTTCCTCACATCTTACGACGGCAGTCTCTCCAGAGTCCTCAGCATGACCTGTTAGTAACTGAAGATAAGGGTTGCGCTCGTTATGGCACTTAAGCCGACACCTCACGGCACGAGCTGACGACAACCATGCAGCACCTTCACAGCGGTGATTGCTCACTGACATGTTTCCACATCATTCCACTGCAATTTAAGCCCGGGTAAGGTTCCTCGCGTATCATCGAATTAAACCACATGTTCCTCCGCTTGTGCGGGCCCCCGTCAATTCCTTTGAGTTTCACCGTTGCCGGCGTACTCCCCAGGTGGAATACTTAATGCTTTCGCTTGGCCGCTTACTGTATATCGCAAACAGCGAGTATTCATCGTTTACTGTGTGGACTACCAGGGTATCTAATCCTGTTTGATACCCACACTTTCGAGCATCAGTGTCAGTTGCAGTCCAGTGAGCTGCCTTCGCAATCGGAGTTCTTCGTGATATCTAAGCATTTCACCGCTACACCACGAATTCCGCCCACCTCTACTGTACTCAAGACTGACAGTATCAACTGCAATTTTACGGTTGAGCCGCAAACTTTCACAACTGACTTACCAGTCCACCTACGCTCCCTTTAAACCCAATAAATCCGGATAACGCTCGGATCCTCCGTATTACCGCGGCTGCTGGCACGGAGTTAGCCGATCCTTATTCATATTATACATACAAAACAGTATACATACTGCACTTTATTCTAATATAAAAGAAGTTTACAACCCATAGGGCAGTCATCCTTCACGCTACTTGGCTGGTTCAGGCTCGCGCCCATTGACCAATATTCCTCACTGCTGCCTCCCGTAGGAGTTTGGACCGTGTCTCAGTTCCAATGTGGGGGACCTTCCTCTCAGAACCCCTATCCATCGAAGGCTTGGTGAGCCGTTACCTCACCAACAACCTAATGGAACGCATCCCCATCCTTTACCGGAATCCTTTAATAATCAAACCATGCGGAATAATTATCCCATCGGGTATTAATCTTTCTTTCGAAAGGCTATCCCCGAGTAAAGGGCAGGTTGGATACGTGTTACTCACCCGTGCGCCGGTCGCCAGCAAAGAAAGCAAGCTTTCTTCCTGATGCCCCTCGACTTGCATGTGTTAAGCCTGTAGCTAGCGTTCATCCTGAGCCAGGATCAAACTCTTCATTGTAAAAGTATTGTTATATATCCCGTAAGGGATAATATTAGCTCTGTTCAGGATGTCGAAAATTTATTGACGGTCATTTTTTCATATACCTATATAATAAGTATTGACGGTTCTAAATTTTACTTGTACTACTTGTATTGTTTATCAATTTTTCAAAGAACTCTTCTTTTCGATTGCGCTTCGTTTCAAAAGCGGGTGCAAAGGTAAAAGGTTTATTTTAAAACACCAAATGTTTCTGGAAGTTTTTTTTTAAAATGTTCTCCCGGTCTGTTCTCTGGCTCTCTTAGCGAAAGGGAAAGGCACCGGAATAAACGCCTTTTATCGCGAATCGGACTGCAAAGATAACGAATTTTAATATTAAACTCCAAAGAAAAAGGAGATTATTTTTGTTGTTCGTTAAGGCAATCAATACGCACTTGCAACATGTCAATTTCAATCGGCTCTCCCTCTCTTGGAAAGCGGGTGCAAAAGTACGCGATTTACCAATACAAGGCAAATATATAAGGAAGTTTTTTTGAATAAAAATATAAATTTAGATGTAAAGGACTGAGGGAGAGGCAGGTTTTAGAGCATACTTTAAAAAGAAGGGAAAAGGGAGGGCCAAGGGAGACACATTATTATAATATATAGAGGGGGGAATACTTGGAAAACAAGAAGGGGGGATTCATTGGGGAGGGAGGGGAATCTCTGTGTTGGGAACGAACCGCCAGGCGGTTTCAAATTTCTCAGGGGGGGGATATGGGAAAGGGATTCTCAGGGGGCACCCGGACAAATGCGTAGCTGGGTCAGCAGTTAAATATCATTGATAATCAGAAGAGTATATTTACCTGAATTTTATTCTTGATGTAAAACCATTTACCCGGGCATGTAAAAGCATTTACCTCAGCATGTAAAGCCATTTACCTCGGCATGTAAAAGCGTTTACCCCGGTTGGTAAATGGAACCCGCATTCAAGGTTACGGGGGTACGCGCGTAAAGGCAGCGTCAAGGCAACGTATGCTTCGGACAGACCATGCTTGAGGGAAAGCGCCGGCGGAAGGAAAGGCGGGAGGACAAGGTAAAGGACAGACACCGTCTATTCAGGAAGGCGGGAGAAAGGGAACAGCGGACAGGAAATGGGGCGGACGGGGAGCAAAGAATATCCCAAGCGGCAAATAACAAAGGACTTCCGGAAAAAAGGCAAAGCATTTTCAAACAAACAAGCGGGGATATGAAAATGCTTTTTAAAGGGAAAACTGACAAGAAACAGAAAGTATAATTCTGAATACGAGGGAATTATGGAAGTTTTTCAAGCGATGGCAGAGGGTGGAAGATGGAAGATGAAGGTGGAAGATAAACGGGCTGAAAACGCAATCTTCCACCAGGGTAAATAAATGATAATCAGATAAAAAGATGGAAAAAGGTGGAAGATGGAAGATAGAAATGCATTTCGCGGAGGAGAGGACAGAAAAGGCACTGTCCACGATTTTGTGTAAATAGAGAGGACTCTCCATAGAGAGCAGCGCCCCTATTTACAATTACCTCTACCCATACCCTCACTTTTCTTTTGCAACTAACAGTAGTCATCCTTTTAAATACTTATTGATACATCTACGGTCCCAGTTAATTCCCTGTTTTACAACTTTAGCCGGAACACCCGCAATAATTACATTGGGTTCATTAAATACCCTCGTTACGATACTCCCCCAACCAATAATACTATTATCAGAGACTTTCACATTTTTACAAACCTTCACATCTTTTCCGATCCATACATGCTTACCTATTACGATACTCTTAGCAAAATTTATCGGCTCACCCTCTAAATTCGTTATCGTATGTGCGTCGGTACACCATATATCAACGCCCCAGCTCAACTGACTATCGTCTCCAATACTGATGCACGAATCATCTTCTTGCAAATATAACGTAACGCCATTAATTACTACACGATTTCCAATATCTACCCGACAATTATTAGCCATTCTTGAAACACCGGCTCCCAGTCCCGGAAGTTGCCCAATGATAAGCTTCAATCCCGTCATACCCAATATGGTAGAATAGCGTAAAATAATCGTCCCTATATTTACTATATTATTATCTCCTTTTACAACCAGAAGAAATCCATCACTTAGCAACAATTCTTCCGCACTATCTTCAGAATCGCAATACATTGAAATGTGATTGTTATTCCCAATGATCGTTATGTTAGCTTGATTTATAATCCGATTAAACCGTTCGTTCTGAGAAGCCATACAGTCAATCCGATTATGTGGGAAAATCAATGTAATTTCATTATTTTGACCATTAACATGTTCCATATCATTCTAAATCCTATAGTTTACATTCGTAGCAATACAGCTTTTACTCCTTTCTGCCAAATGTACGAAAAGGAATAGCTTCACATTCATTAGCCTACTCCTGATCTTCTTCATTTTAAGTAAATTAACGATTACAACAATAAACCGAAAGCAAATGATCCTCTCAAAGCAAATATCAGAGGAAAACAAGTATGGCAGGAAAGACAGGCACGATGAAAAGACTAATGCTTTTTGCTCAAAAAAGCTATCGGGAGAATCTAATTTATAATGCATTGTAAATCCGATGAGGTACATATAGGACAAGCCTTAAAAACGAAAAACTTCCTCACTTCTAAAATATGCGCATATGTTTTTATACTTTTGCATTTAATAATTCAACTAAAAAAATCATATGCAGCCCGGATCTTTAGCAACTTTCATCCTATTACTGTTTATCACAACCTCTTGCCGGAATAAGGAAACGCAGTTCTATCCCGTACCTATGGACTCCATAAATCTTGTAGCCCCAGAAAAGCCACAACCGATTGCAGCCAAAAGTCAAACAGCTCTTTATCTGGACTCAATCGGACTGGTAAATATCTCCGAACTCGACTCTACATTCATAATCAACCTGATGTATGCCACCCCGGATAATTTCACCGGTCAACTTCTTTATGGTGATTTGAAAGAGGCATATCTCCATCCGGACGCAGCTAAAGCCCTTTTGCAGGCACACCTGTTACTCAAAGCAGAGCATCCTGGCTATCGCCTGGTGATTTATGATGCAGCACGTCCGATGTCCGTTCAGAAAAAGATGTGGGATGTTGTAAAAGGAACCTCTAAATATTTCTATGTATCTAATCCGGCACGAGGAGGAGGACTGCATAATTATGGCCTGGCAGTAGACATCGGCATAGTAGACTCTCTCGGGCACCCACTTTCTATGGGAACCGAAGTTGATTATATGGGTGCAACATCGCATATCACAAACGAAGCAGAACTCGTGAAAAAGGGAAAAATAACACAACAAGAACGCGAAAACCGAATTCTACTAAGAAGAGTCATGAAAGGTGCAGGATTCCGTGCACTCCCCAGCGAATGGTGGCACTTTAACCTGTGCAACCGAGACGAAGCAAAACAAAAGTATAAACTTATAAACTAAAATAAGATATGTACCTTTCTCCGGAAACAGTCCTGTTTATCCGGGAGCATCGCAATGACGATATACGCTCCCTCGCATTACAGGCAAAGAAATATCCCCAGGTTGACATGTCCTCTGCTATCGTCCAGATAGCCGGATGGCAAGCCGCCGCTTCAAAAATACCAAGTTGGCATGCTACGGAAAACCTTCTTTATCCACGTCATTTATCATTGGAGCAATGTTCATCGGAAATCACCGCACTCTACAAAGCCTCACTGGCGCAGGGAGAAACGCTGGTCGATCTTACGGGCGGATTCGGTATTGATTGTGCTTTTCTCGCAGCCCGGTTCAAAACAGTCACCTACATCGAACGCCAAAAAGAACTTTGCGAGATTGCCGCTCACAATTTTCCACTATTGGGATTAAAGCAGATCCGGGTACAAAATGCCGATGGAGTAGAGTACTTGCAAACAATGTCGCCCACAGACTGTATCTTCCTGGACCCGGCACGCCGCAATGAACATGGCGGAAAAACAGTAGCCATATCCGACTGTGAACCTAATGCAGCCGCACTGGAGGAATTATTGCTCGAAAAAGGGCAACAGGTTATAATCAAACTTTCCCCAATGCTCGACCTTTCTCTGGCTATACGGGACATGAAGCATGTTTCTGAGGTCCACATTATCTCCGTCAACAACGAATGTAAGGAACTGTTGTTAATGTTGCGGTCCGAAAAGACATCTCCGACGATCCTGCCTACCCTATCGCAGCCTATCGTCTGCATCAACTTTGCAAACCGAAAAATACAGCGTTTCGTCTTTACGCGCGAAGCAGAGCAGAGCACCGATTGCTCTTACACCCATAAAATAGGTACTTACTTGTATGAACCCAACGCCTCTATTCTCAAAGCCGGTGCTTTCCGCAACATCGCTTCTGCGTTTCATTTAAGCAAGCTCCATCCCAACAGCCATCTCTACACCTCGGATGAACGGATAGAAGAATTTCCAGGCCGAATCTTCCGGGTGACCGGCTACTCATGCCTCAACAAAAAAGAACTGAAGAATCTCTTAAATGAAGTGGATAAAGCCAACCTCACTGTCCGCAACTTCCCACAATCTGTGGCAGAACTACGAAAACGGCTAAAAATAGCTGACGGAGGTGATATCTATCTGTTTGCTACTACCCTGAACGATGAAAGAAAAATCATCATCCGATGTGAGAAAGCATAAAATGAAGAGAGGCAACGTCGTCCCGACGCTGCCTCTTTCTCTCAATCAATTTATAGAAACTGTTTGTCCCAACGAATAAATCTCGTCTGACTGCCCATAAGGCTTTTCTTTCAACATCCCCTGAACTTTAACCACAATCCTGTATTTCGATTCAGGTTCTTTCAGTGTATATTCCCACGAAGTAGGCTCACCTTCCAAAGAAATCTGATGCTCTAACACCGCCCCCTTGTAAACCTGAACATAAACGGATAAAGGACGTTCCACCTCTTCCGGAATCGCTGTAGGCAATTTCCATTCAATCAAAGCTTCATTATCAGGTGATAGTGACGATTTCAAATCGGTCACCGGGGGCAAAGAAACCCCATCCTTGAAATCAATGATATCGCGATCCTGACAACCTGTGACAGCAAGTATACAAAGCATCACAGAGAGAAAATATAGTATTCTTTTCATAATCGTCTGTTTTTTATTAGTAACCCGGATTCTGTATATAATTTCCTTTCGCCCAGTTCATCTGTTGCTGAGGAATAGGCTTATATTCATCTCTTCCTGCAACAAAGACAGCATTATTCATCCACGAGAAGCGAGTTTTTTCTTTCTTGAAATAAGCATTCATCGTAGGTTCCAGAATTCCCCATCTTTGCAGATCGAAGAAACGTCTTCCCTCACATGCCATTTCAAGACGATTCTCAAACATCAGTGCTTTCCATGCATACTCTTTGGTCCATGCAGCCTCGTCAGTATATAAACTAACTTTATAATTCATATAAGGAGTACCGTCTGCCATCAATAGACGGATTCTACTGTTATTGGCACGTTCGCGTAGCTTATTGATGATAGGACGAGCTTCTTTATGGCGATCCAACTGAATCAGAATTTCAGCTTTCCACAATAAAACTTCAGCATAACGTATTTGTTTCACGTTCATTGAGTTGCGGTTTACAATGATACAATCGCAACCGGCAGGTACCAATTCCTTAACAGATTTCAGATAACCATAATCACCGGGGCTTCTGGAAGCCTTCTCTTCATACAACAAGTCCGGATTATATTTATAAGGATATCCCGGAATGGCTGCTGTATGACTCAGACGAGGATCGAAAGTATTTTCACTGAAATACTCTTTGAATCTTCCTTTCAGTTCCGCATCATTAAACGTATCGAACAAAGGCAAACCGTCTTTATCAGTTCTGAAAGCATTTGCCATATTAAAGCTCATCTTATGGAAGTCACAACATGGGAAATAAGGTTCCCAGGAAGGAGCATTCAATTCTGCACCGTTGTTTGTATTTCCTCCACTTGATGTTCCGTCATTGATAGAATACTGGATTTCCCAAATTGCTTCTTTGGTAGCATTATCATATTCCGGCAAGAAATTTTCGGCAAAGTCTTCACATAAACCTACATTTCCACCTTCCTGATCGGTGATCTCGTTGATATAAACCAAGGCACGTTCCAGAATCTTCTTATCCACCTCGACTACCTGATGTCTTTCATCTTGCTTGTATGCCATGAACAACAACGCTTTGGCAGCCATAGCCCGTGCAGCATTCTTATTGATACGGCCTATCTCTTCCTGCTTTTCAGGCAACAGTCTGACAGCTTCTTCCAGATCGGCCACAATGTGTTCCCACAAATATGTATCATCAGTACCATTGGGCCGGTTCGAGATATTGGTCACATCTTCCACCGTTCTGCCATTCTCTTCATCTACCCAAGGAATATATCTCCACAGCGTCTTCATAAAAAAATAGGTAGCTCCGCGCAGGAATTTCACTTCACCGGTACGTACGCCCTTCAACGGATAGTTTTCATCGGTAACTTTAGACAGGGCATAGAGTGCCAGATTGTATCTGGATATCGCTACATATCCCTTGAACCAAGGTCCGTCATTATTGCCTACATTAGCGGTCACAGAAGAGAAAACTTCCATATCGTGCCAGGCAGACTGGTCACTTACACCCGATCCGCCTTTGTAAGCATCGTCTGACCGGATGGAACCATGCATCCACCATGCATGAGCTTCCGACCAGGGCAGATAAGGGATCAGCGAATAGCACGGAGTCACAAAATCATCAATATGTTCAGGCTTTCCTAATAATAAATCATCAGCCAGCACCCCTTTAGGGTTAATATTCAATTGGTCGGCACAGCTCGTCACCAACAAGGAAAGCAAAAGGGCAGATGACAGAAATAAACTATAAAAGGTTTTCATACTATTTCTATTTAAAAGGTTATATTAACTCCAACTGTAGCGGTAAATGGAATGACATAGCCAAAGTCACGGATTTCAGGATCGGGACCCGAGAAGCGGTTGCTATCCCACCATTTCTTGATAGTGAATACATTGTTAGCCGAAACATAGGCACGCAAGCGGCTGATCATGGCTTTCTTCACCAGACTTTCCGGGAAAGTGTATCCCAATTCCACTGTTCTCAGTTTCAGGTACGAACCATCTTTGAGGAAATACGTAGACGTACGCTTTTCGTCATTAGTGTTACGGGTAGACAGAGCCGGAATGTTAGAATCCGGATTCTGGGGAGACCAGGCATTAAATACGCCTTTCAGGTGATTGGTATTATTCACATTCTGAATGTTCCAGAAGTCACTGTATTCAATCCATGAATCCCAAACATCTCCGCCATGTACACCCTGGAAAAAGAGAGCCAAATCTACATTCTTATATGAAGCCTGAAGGTTCAAACCATAAGTAAAGTCCGGATCGCTGACACCAATCCACGTACGGTCATAATCCTGAGTAATGCGTCCGTCGCCATCAAGGTCCTTGTAACGGATACGTCCCAAGCCTTTTCCAGCCTGTTGCGGTGAGTTGTCCACCTCTTCCTGAGTTTTGAAGATTCCGTCTGCCACATATCCGTAGACAGAGTTACGAGGACGTCCGATAATATCGTCCAACATACCGTTTCCACCATATACACTTCTCACGTTGTCCGGCAATTCGGTAATCTTATTCTTGAAGGTAGCAAGGTTTCCCGTAATGCTGTAACTAAATCCGGACGGAAGGTTATTCCGGTATGTCAACAAGATTTCAACTCCTCGGTTTTCCATGCTCGGACCATTCACATAAGTATCTCCACCTTCACCAAACGCACCGATATAAGGGGGTAAATAAAGCATATCGGTTGTTTTCTTATAAAAATAGTCGATAGTTCCGACCAGGCTCTGATTGAAGAAACCGAAATCGATACCGTAATTGGTCTGTGTCACCGTTTCCCATTTCAGTGTCGAATTACCGGTGAGATATTTGCGGAAACCAGACTGTAAAGAACCGCTTTCCTGTCCGTTCATAGCATAAGAAGTTCCGTTATAATCGGCTACATAGCTGCTTTGCAAGTATCCACTCGGGATAGCCGAGTTACCGTTACGCCCCCAACTGAATCTCAATTTCAGATCCGAAAGAAAATCTACATTCTCAAGGAACGGTTCGTTCTTGATTCTCCATCCCAGCGAAAATGCTGGGAAAACTGCCCAACGGTTATCAGCACCGAACTTGGAAGAACCGTCATAACGTAACGTTGCCGATGCCAGATATTTGGAAGCATACGAATAATTAAACTTACCGAAGTATGACAACAGAGCATAAGCATCACCCGAACCGGTAGCCTCTGTAATCTTGTCGCCGGTAGCCGAACTCAAAAAAGCATAGTCTCTGTCTTCCAGGGTCAAACCGTCTTTCCGCGCATAGAATGCTTCGCTTTCAGCTTTCGTGAATTCCATTCCGACTACAGCTCCTATCGAGTGTTTTCCGAATTGCCCGTTATAGTTGATCTGGTTGGTCCATTGGTATTCAAGGAAATGGGTCTGATCATTGCGGACATAATTAAATTTTTCATCACGGCCCGAACCATCTGCTTCACCCCATTTTTTATCGACTGCCCGATAGTATGAACCGCGATAGTCTACACCGAACGATGTTCTCAGGTTCAAACCTTTGATAATCATCAAATCGGCATACGTATTACCAATTACCTTCAGGAACTTATTGACATTGTCTTTCCCCAGGATAAGGTCTTTCACCGGATTACGATAATCGTCCATACCCACGTCGAGAGAGGCACCACCCCAGCCACCGGTTTCGGTATATACAGGAATGATAGGGGGTTCATTCGCTGCAAGCTGAGTATGATTGGCTTCGCGATAGTTCATGTAGTTCAACTCCAGATTCTCACCTACTTTCAGACGACCATTCAATAAATCGTATTCCGAATTCAAGCGGGCCGAATATTTCTTCCAGAAGGTTTCAATCTGGATACCTTCCGTATTTTCATAACCCAGGTTGAAAAAAGTACGTGATTTTTCAGTACCACTCGATACTGAGATCTGATGATTCTGCGATACTCCGGTACGGGATATTTCGTCGATCCAGTTAGTATCGGCCGAGCGCATAGTCTTGGCTGTATTCAGCCATTCCACCGGTTTCACGGAGTTAAGCACCGGATAACCGTTACCGTCATAACTCCAGTCGTAATCGAAGAAACGAACACTTTGTTTGATCTCACCCAATTTGTCATCGTTGGCATACGCCTGCCAGATGGCACGTCCATATTCTTCAGTATTCAGCAAGTCGGGTTTATTAACCCACTTGGAAAACTGTACACGACCTTCGTAGCTGATTTTCGATTCACCCTTTTTACCCTTCTTCGTTTCGATAATGATCACACCACCGGCAGCTCTCGAACCATAAATACTGGCCGAAGCAGCATCCTTCAACACCTGAATAGATTCAATGTTCGCCGGGTTGATGTCCCTCAAGTTGTAATCGCCTGCCAATCCGTCGAGTACGATCAGCGGGTTGGGTTGTGCATTCAATGACGTAAGTCCGCGAATCTGTATCGAAGCATTTCCACCGGGGCTACCATCGGCAGTAATAAATACACCCGGCAATTTTCCCTGCAAAGACTTCAGTGCGTTAGTCGAAGGATTCTGAGCCAAATCCGAGGTATTAGCAATGGCAACCGAACCGGTCAGATCGGCTTTGCGCTGCGTCATATATCCGGTCTGGATAACCACCTCGCCCAACATCGTGGCATCATCGGCCATTACCACGTCGATCTTGCTTAATCCCTTCACAGCTTTCTCCTGTGTAGCCTTTCCAATAAATGAGAATACCAGAATATCTTTATCCGAATTCACATCAACCGAATACTCACCATTCAGATTCGTAATCGTACCTTTCGAAGTGCCCTTTACCGACACGTTTACTCCGATCAGCGGGTCACCTGTTTCCTTTTCGGTCACCGTACCCGTAATGACTTTCACCTGGTTGATATCCAGATTGCCTGCGTATGCCATCATTGTCCCCGAGAACAAGACAACCACCCAGACCAAAAGCCTTCTCAACACTTCTTGCAGCCAGTCACTTCCGGAGGCCACAAGGCAAGGTCTTTCATGTTTCATATTCACCAATTAGATTTAATTAAAAATTTAAATAATACTATCATATGTTTTTCAGTTTGCCGAAGCTTCGACAGCAGGCAGCAGCTGCCGGCGGGCTTCTTCAATATCTGAAGTTCCAAATACCTGTGCCTCCGGATCACCATACCAGTAAATGGTAGTGGCATAATCAACCTCACCCCGTTTCCATCCCAGCATTTCAATATCGAACTTAAAGCTCTTATTGAAAGGGATGCCATCCAGATGGCGGGTGCGATAGAAAGCATTATAACCGTGAGAGCTTTCCAAATCGGCTCTCGGAGCTCCTCCGAATGGAGTATAGAAAGGCACTACCGGTGCCCAAGAGCTATTATAGTAGTCTTCCGTACCTGTGCCGAAATGTGAAGGGAAAGTATCATCGTCTACCCAAATCTTCTCGTCACCTTCGCCATACCACAACGGAGCATGATTGTACAGTGAAAGTAAATCACCTTTATAGACGCCCTTTCCTTTTAGTGTAGCGAAGTTCCATTCTACACACTGATCGGCCTCTTCGGGTTTATCATGGATGTAGATACCGTTCTCCTGCCTCCATGAAGCATAGAAATACAATGACCGGTCTTTATTCCACTTCAACGGGGCCACGTTTACCTCCAGTTCAGTATCAACCGGCTGGGAAGAAAGGTTCAGTACTTTCAAGACTCCCGATTTGCGGTAAGGCATCAACCAGCGACTGGAGATGTTCCCTTTCCCGTCGGACGTCAGATACCAACTATCCACTTTGGGAGCACCCATGCCACCTCCGGAGAAATCACTCAAGGGCACCCATACGGTCTGTTTCCCGTCGAATGTGGCACTGAACACCAATTCCCGCATCAATTGCGCATATTGCTCCGGATTATCAACACGGATATTGAACTTCACTTCATACACCGCATTTTCACCTGTCGGCAGCGGAATGGTCAGTGAATCGGAAGAAAGAAGGTTCTTATTCTCCCGGATCATTTCACCTTTACGTCCGGCCATCGGATGGAGAAGACGATCGTCTACTTCAGCTATTTTCTGTGCTGCTCTCTCTACCACTTCTTTAGAGAAAGTCTCCACCTGTGTACCCTCCGGATATTTACGGAAGTTGATGTGGTAATATTTTGGAGTAGGATTCACTCCCGGTTCGTCTTCGAACGTCACTTTACATCCACGGGCATACGGGATAGGCAGGAACAGGGTATTTCCTCCCTTACCTTCGGGCGTATAGCTGGTGTGTGCCTGCAACATTCCTCTTCCCAATCCGGGCACATTGATCCGCATCAGGTCATAGGCGGGAATAATCCAGCCCGGCTGGTCGGAACCATCGAAATAAAACCTCCATGTACCGCGTTTGTCAATAGTAGTAATCCAGATGCGGGTGATAGCCCCCGGTCCGACTTCGTCGAACATTACTTTCTCGATACGGCCTGCTATCGTATCTACCCGCTTGATTCCAAACCCATCGCTGTTGGCAAACCAACCGGCAGAATCGGGTGATACCGATGCACGGTCATAACTACTTTCCTGACGACAAGTATAAGAGGGAACCGGATATAGCGCCTGCTCCTCCACCGATACCATTTCGTCCAACAGCGTTTCCAGTGTTACCGGCTTATCCGACACTTGAGAGCCGCATCCCCACGAACAAAACAAGAGTCCTGCGCAAACGGACAACCATACATTTCTTTTACTTTGTTTCATACTTATATCTAATTTTGTGTTTATTATATTTTCGAGAAAGCATGTTCTTCTTTTGCGGTCTTTTCAGCTTCTTTATCCACTCCCAATTCTTTTTCTATTGCCTCCAGCGACTTTCCTTTAGTCTCGGGCACACAAAATAAAATGAATGCGAATGCAGCAATGCTGAAAACAGCAAAGATTCCGAATGCGACCGATCCGCCCAGGTTATTCAGTATCCAAGGAAAAAACTGAACGGTGAGGAACGTACATAACCAACTTACTCCGGTAGAGAGTGACATGGCCGTTCCACGGATACGGGAAGGATAGATTTCGGAAGTTACCACCCACATCAGCGGTGCCAGCGAAGCTGCAAAGAACCCGATGTAACACAGCACGGCTATCAATGCGCCGATGCCATTGGCAGCAGGTACAACGAAGGTATAGACCAAATAAAGCAACGAAAGACTCATTCCCAAGCTTCCGGCGAGAAGCAGGATTTTGCGTCCCACTTTATCGACCAGCCATACAGCAATCAGGGTAAACAACAGATTCACCACGCCCACCAGGATGGATTGCACAAGGGCAATATCCCCGGCAACACCTGTCATCTCAAAAATAGAAGGAGCGTAATTAATAATGACGTTAATACCCGTAATTTGCTGTAAGGCGGCCAGTATAGAACCTATGAAAACCACTTTAGCCAAGTTACCCTTAAACAATTCTGTTACCTTTATCCTATCTCTACCTTCTTGTGTGTTTGTGTCGGACACGGTCATCTCACCGGCTTCCAGGTTCAGCTTACTGGCCACCTGTCTGGCTCTGCCTGCTTTTCCGCGGGCCGAAAGCCATCGCGGACTCTCGGGCAATATAACCAACAGTAGCAGGTAGGCTACACTAAAGAAGAACGGGAATCCCAGCATCAGGCGCCAGTTCCGCTCGTAGTCCAGCAATATATAATCTACAATATAAGCAATCAGAATTCCTATCACAATGGCCAGTTGATTGTAAGAGACCAGTGTTCCCCTCAACCGGGCAGGAGAAATCTCGGATATATAGATAGGTGCTACGGCAGAAATCACGCCGATCCCCAGCCCACATATCAGGCGAAAAACCAGCAGTGAAACCAGATTGACAGACAATGCGCAACCTAAAGAAGAAACAATAAAAAAGATAGCTGACGAGAACATTACTTTCTGCCTGCCATAACGGTCACTGAAACCTCCTCCCAGCAAAGCACCGCAAAGGCAACCTACGGTCAGAATACTTACCACCAATCCCAAAGCCATATCATCCAACATGAATTGTTCCTGTAAAAAAGGAACGGCTCCGGAAATACCTGCCATATTTAATCCCACAATCAATCCACCAAAGACGGTGATAAAGGTATATAGGAATAAAGGTTTGTTCTCTCTGTTCATTTTGATTTTAAATTTATAGTAGTTATACGATGTGTGATTGTTGATGCAAGGTTAGCCAGAATAGTACAGAAGCGATATAACGCAGGAAACAAATAATATAAGAATAGTAACATCCAGCAAAAATACTGCCAGACTATCAATCCGGTTACCCACTGATGTAACGAAAGGATAAAGCTAATAATGAAGCATTTGGAAAAAAATGATTCTTGTAATAAGTGGGTTGTCTTTTATCAAAAGGAAGGTAACGTTTCAAAAGACGTTCGTCTGATGCAACAAAGATAAGTCGCTTTTTTCATCTGTGCAAATCTTTTTACATCGTTTTAATTATCAGTCATTTATCTCTTCTTTTTGTATTCAGCGCACAGAGCAAAGACCGTGTTTCAAAAAACGAACGTCTTTTGAAACACAAGAGCCGTTCTATCTATCTAACTTACACAAACTTACCGCAAAATAAAAGCTGTATTCACAGCCTGCTATAGCCGGCCTGTCCATTCTTAATGGGAAGGCCATGCTGAGTACGATCTATTTTATTCACTTCTAAACATTTGAATTATGAATACAAAGGCAAAACTTCTGTATGTAGGCTTTCGTGCGTTAAGCACATGCTGTGTGTGCGCGGCTTTTTTAATGATAACATCGTGTGGAGACAATGTTGTGAACCCCGACAGCCCCGAACCGGACGGAGGGGATATGATCCCTATTACGGTCAGCCGGGTTGAGGATGGCAGCTATATGGAAAGTCATGTTGATACTCCCGCCACAACCGGGGGAAGAACGCTTGTAGACGAATGGGTACCGGTTAAGGAATCACCCGCCAGCAGGGCCATACCTGCTACCGTACCTTACGAGGGTCCTTCAGTGGTCCGGATGACACTCCGCGAAGAGCCGCAAGTCACAACCCGTGCCGCTACATTGGGTAATGGCATTTATTTCCGATTGATCGCTTTCCGTAAGGTGGGCAGCAATTACGTGTTCCAGTCGGCAGCGGATTTTACGACGAACGGGGCTTCCGCTCCCACACTCAGGCAAGGAAAGTTACTCACCAGAACGGGAACTGTCCGTGTGATCGGATACTCGTTCAATAGTACGACAGCGATGGGAACAATCCCTTCATCCTATGCCTATAACGGTACTTCCGTCACTATCCCGAATATGAGTAATGACTTTATGGTTTATGACTCGGGGGACATAGCGAATGTGAGTACAATCAACCACAACCTGTCGGTTAGTTTCACGCAAAAACTCTGCAAGCTGACGGTTAAGCTCTCCTTGTCACAGTTTGGAAGCAACACGTTTACCAACTGTACGGGCGTATATGTTTCTCAGGGCGGTAATGCGTCCGCCTGGACGATAGGTCCCTCTACAAATAATGTAAGTGCCAATACCGGAAATACACCTACATTCAATATTGGCAATAATTCTACTGCCACTGTGCGGTTAGTTCCTTTTTCGGGTTCACGGGCGATCACGGTGCATATCGGTACGCTGAAACTTAGTAATTACTTCAATGCGAATAATCGGAATATCACCTCGAGTCAGAATGTGCAGTTGCTGCCGGGACGGAGTTATACCATTACACTGAAGTTTGAATTGGGAGTACAATTGGCGGCAAGTGACATTAACCTGACACAAAACGGATGTACAACGAGTGATAAGAATAACTTGGCGAAGTTGAGATGGGCCACGGGAAATTTGAAGAGTACCGGAAATACGAATTACGTGTGGACTACTGCAACAGATAGAGGTTATTATTATACGTTTTATAGTACTTATACCGGAAATACAAATACTAATAATACAGATCCTTGCTCTAAATTAAATACTGCATATTATGGTACAGGATGGCGTACTCCAAGTAGGAATACCTTAGCAATGCTATCTCGGTGTACAAACAAAGCATTGATTAATAAAGGCATGTGGTTTATGAATAGTAGTATAGGGCTTTTTTTACCTGCTGCAGGATATCGTAATGACAATAGGGGAGGCAGTGGCACTGAAGCCACAACAGGTCCTGATACTGAAGGATATTATCAAAGTAGAGACGATGCAGGGGGAACTGTTTCGTATTTTATGCTTTTAAGAAATGGAACGGCCGAAATTCAGGCTTACCAAAAGAAAGATGGTAAAACAGTACGTTGTGTAAAAGGAGATTAATGAGTTTTCTGAATATTCTTTAAATAGTAGCAGTCTATTTACAATAGATATTAAACAATAATATTCACTTTAAATAAACCGATTATGGGAACTTAATTCAAAAGCCAGCGTGAGAATAATGTTGTGTTACATATAAGAGAATAGGAATACAAGACAAGTAAATGAGAAGACTTATAAGATGCAAATTTAACTTTTGGGAACGGTGTTTCAAAAGACGTACGTCTGATGCAACAAAGATAAGACGCTTTTTTTATCTGTGCAAATATTTCCACAGTGTTTTAATTATCAGTCATTTATCTGTTCCTCTTATATTTAATGTGAAGAGTAACAATAATGTTTCAAAAGACGTACGTCTTTTGAAACATTATTGTGTATTCAAGACCGTTATATCTGATTGTAATACACAAACTTACGCATAATAAAAGTGGTATCAAACAGCCTTTCCGGACTTATACGAGGATGTATAGGTCTGCAATGTGTCTTTGATACGATTATTCACTTTAATATCATAGTATATGAATAGAACTTTTATTACGCGAGAGTGTCTCGGTAAAGCCTTATGGCTGTGTTTGTGCCTTTCGATAGCAGGATGTGCGGAAGATGACAGAATGACTCCCCTGTCTGCTGACAGCGGGGATACTGCCGACGAGTTAATCCCCATCCAAATCAGTCTGACGGGTGACAACGACTATCATTCTTCCTCTTTTAATGACGCTTCGACCCGTAACCACTCTCCCCTGATCGCCGAATGGGTGGGGGTAAAAGCTTTCTCCCCTACACGCACGGGAGAGCAACCGGACTATGAAGGTCCCCGGATAGCCTCGATGGAACTGACGGAAGATACCCTACCCCGTGCAAATACCCGTGCAACAGTATCTTCAGGAGTCTATTTCCGGCTAATTGTTTTCTGGAAGTCCGGAAATAACTATGTCTTTCAGTCGGCGGCCGATTACACCTCAAATGGTACGGGCACTCCTGTACTCAAACAAGGGAAATTGCTGACACGCTCGGGAACGATACGTGTAGTTGGTTACTCCTTTAATACCGCTACAGCTGCCGACTTGGGAACTATGCCTTCCACGTATGCCTACAACAGCAGCACAGTTTCTATCCCTAACATGAGCAAGGACTTCATGACCTTCGATTCCGGAGATATAACGAATGTAAACAGCCTCAGCCACAACCTTCCGGTGAGTTTCAGTCAGAAGTTGTGTAAACTGACAATTTCCATTAGTCCCACCGGATACCCGAGCAATACGATCAGCAATTGTACGGGTGTATACGTAAAGCAAGGGGGAAATTCCACATCGTGGAAGATCGGTCCTTCGAGCAATGTGGTAGCTGCCAACACGAATAATACGGCAGCATTCAATCCGAACACGACCCTGAGTACAACCATACGCATGGTTCCGTTTGCAGGGGCCAGAACGATTACAGTGCATTTCAATACGCTGACGGTAGGAGGACGGATTGTGAACAACAACACCGAAATCACGTCCACCCAAAGCGTACAGTTGAAAGAGGGAATGAGCTATACACTAAAAATACAGTTTAAAAAAGGTCCCGGCATCAATGTGTTGGAGAGTGATATTAATCTTACGCAAAACGGATGTACGGCTCAGGATAAGAAAGACCTGGCCAAATTAATATGGGCGGATGGGAATCTGAAAAGTACAGGAGCGAGTAATAATTATGTGTGGACTACTTCAACTGATTATGGATATTATTATACTTGGAATCAAGATTATAATAGAAACAATATAGATCCATGCGCAAGACTTAACCCTACGACATATGGTTCAGGATGGCGAACACCATCGATAAACGAATTGACTAAACTTTCTCGATGTACAAATAAAATAGTGACTAATAAGGGCGTATGGTTTATGAATAACAGCAAAGGAATCTTTCTCACTGTAGCAGGAGCAAGAGGAGAAGGAGGATGTGGTACAGTAGGGACACACTTTGTCGGAGAAGTTGGCTTTTATTGGAGTAGTGATAATAATAATAGTAATAATAATTGGGCGCGTAGGCTTGTTCTTGATGCTCGATCTACACTTAGCATAGAAATACAAGCTGATGGTCCGAAAGGTGACGGGCATTCTGTCCGTTGCGTAAAAGGCACCAAACAATAATATTCACTTTTAAACTTAACAAATCATGAAAACCGAACTCAAAGGCTGGCTTGCGGACAATACCGTGACCACCGACAACAAAGAAGACAAAATCCTGGTATTGGAAAGCGCCGGAAACCTGACGCTATCCGATGTACTGGATGAAATGAAGAAAGAAGATACCGGTTTGCGGGCAGAGACTTTAAAGCATGCCGTCGATCTTTTTCAGCGCACAGTATCGGAATTGGTACTGAACGGATACTCTGTCAATACGGGGCTTTTTCGTGCCGTACCACAGTTTCGCGGGGTAATAGACGGTGGAGTATGGAATCCCGAGAAAAATTCTATCTATGTTTCCTTCAATCAGGATAAGGATTTACGTGAAGCTATCGCACGGACCGGTGTGAAAATTCTGGGAGCCAAAGGTGACCCGGCCTACTTCATCGGCGGTGAAGACGCCGCCACCCGTGCTACGGACGGTAGTGCAACTGCGGGACGTAACTATCGCCTGCAAGGAAAGAATATTAAAGTAACAGGCACAGACTCTGCCGTAGGTATCGTATTGATTGACGAAAAAGGCACAGAAACGAAGTTACCGATGGATATGATTGCCATAAACAACCCCTCGGAAGTATTGGTGCTACTTCCTGCCGACTTGAAAGACGGAACCTATGAGCTGCGACTGACCACACAATACTGCCACAGTTCGCAGACAATGCTAAAAACGCCGAGAACTGTCAGTCGATTTATCAACATCGGCGCATCTCAAGGAGATGGCGATGGTGATATTGTAGATGATCCAACGGCCTAACAGTAAACATACCGGCACATTTCATATCGTCCCGCATTGAGAAAACTCAATGCGGGACAATTTTGTATAATGCGTATACAGCATTATCTACGGCTCGTATACTACTCTATATACGTACTGTATACAGAGTTGCATACGGTGCGTAGACAGAACGATCTGTTTCCCATATTCAGTTAGCCACCATTGCCTCTGTCGGAGTGACCCCATAAAGTGTACGGAAACATTTAGTGAAATAGGCGGGCGAAGTAAAACCGGTCATATAAGCTATCTCACTGATATTATACTGCCGGGCTTTAAGCAAAAGCATTGCTTTATTGAGCCGGTAATTCCTCAGGTAATCAGTGGGTGAAACCCCGAACAGTGTTTTCATCTTCCGGTAAAGGTGCACCCTCGACAATCCCAAATGTTCACTCAGGTCTTCGATGCTGAAATCGGAGTTTTCATATTGCGTGTCGACAATGCTCAGCAGCTTGTCCCTGAACAACTCGTCTACCTTCATCAGTTTGCATACCTCCACATTGTCCATCGTACCGGCCCGGAGATTCTTCATATAAGCTTCCTTCATCTTTTGCCGTTCCGAAATCATGTTGATGATACGTATTTTCAGGAAGTCGATGTTGAAAGGTTTGGGAATATACTCGTCCGCCCCTTCGGCAATGCCGTAAATGCGCTGGCTGTCTTCGGACAAAGCAGTCAGAAGTATGATAGGGATATGGCTGAAAGCAAGATCGTTCTTCACCCGGTTGACTAACTGGAAACCATTCATACCGGGCATCAGCACATCACTCAGAATCAGGTGGAAAGCGACGTCCTTCCCCAACAGATCCAACGCTTCATTGCCATTACCCGCCACTTCGACCTGGAAATTGTCGGACAGCTCCTTCCGCAGGCTGTATCGCACATCGGGGTCGTCTTCCACCACCAGAATATGATAATCGTAGGTCGTGGACAGCATTTCATTCACTATCGTCGTATCCACTTCCATGTCATGATAACTCAGATTGAAACGGTCGGTCTCTTCCAGTATATATTCGTGGGTATAGTGAGCCATGTCTTTGTAAAGCCGGACACTGAACAAGGTATATTCTCCGGGCTGGCTCTCTACACGAATTTCACCGTCATGCAAATCGACGTATTCTTTCGAAAGATTAAGTCCGATGCCGAAACCTGCCGTACCGAATGTCTTATTACCGGTATAAAACCGCTCGAAGAGATGCTCCATGCTCTCTTTTGAAATCCCCCGCCCGTGGTCCTCCACTTCCACCAGAACAGTTTCTGCCTCACCGATAACCCTGACGAAAATATCCCCGCCGCCATCCGAATATTTAAAAGCATTCGAAATGATATTCACCAATACCTGCTCTATCTTATTGACATCGATATGGATATTCAGCTTGTCGATGTTGGTGCAGAACTGATAATGGATCTGCTTCTCTTGGGCAATACCGGTAAAGTAATCGAAGACCTCTCTGACCATTCCTATCAGATCTACCTGACGCAGAATCAGTTTCATCTTGTCGTTGTCAATCCTGCGAAAATCGAGTATCTGATTGACAATCCGGTAGAGCCGGTCTACGTTCCGCTTCATCAAAGCCACATCTTCCTGAATAGAAGGATCGAGCCTGGAGTTTTTAATCAGTTTGTTTACCGGCCCCAGTATTAACGTAAGGGGAGTACGGATTTCGTGGGAGATATTGGTAAAGAACTGCAGTTTCTGGTTCGAGATGTTTTCTATCTGGTTATTCTTGACCGCCAGTTCCTCCTTCTGCGCCTCTACAAGCTGGTTTTTATCATACAGTTCTTTGTTTTTGTTCTTGATGCGGAGATTCATGTACATGACATATCCCAACAGAGGGATAATGAGTAACATCAACGCCAGGATCAATATGGTGGAGTTGCGCAGGAACTTGAAACGAGACAGCAGATTGTCTTCTTCCTGCTTCTGGCGGTTGATCCGCTTTTGGTAATGATTCAGTTGTTCGGACTGTGCCAGAATGGTTTTTGCGTTTCCCCGGTTAATGATAGCGGTATTCAATACGTAGTTTTTCTTCACCTTCTCGCCATTGATAATGGCCATGGCCACCTGAATGGAGATAGCTCCTCCGGTAGGATACTGAAAAGAGGCTTCCAATTTCTCGTCGGCTACAGCCTGCAACCCGGCTCCATCACCATATACTCCGTCGATACCTATAAACCGGATACGTCTGCCGGACACAGAGTCACGCTTCATAATGACATCACGTGCAGCAAGGGCCATTACATCATTATGGGCATACACCAAGTCGATATCTGTAAAAGCAGGCAGCTTGCTGACAGCATCGTAAGCACTGTTATAGTGCCACTTACCAAAAACCTGGGTCACCCGGAAGTTTTTGTCGCTGCGGAGATGGTCAATAAACCCGTCATGGCGTTCCATGGCGGGCGAAGAGCCTTCCAGTCCCCATATTTCAAGTATTTGGGAATTGGGCGAAAGTTGTCCGTTGATATATTCGCCGATGGCAGAACCGATGTTGTAATTATTGGCGCCGATAGAAACCGTATATTCATCCGACTGTATCTTACGGTCGTGGATAATGGTAGGAATGCCTTTCCGGTAGGCTTCCACTGCCACGTCGGTAATGGGAACAGCTTCGTTGGGTGAAATGATAAGTACATCCACATTCTGCGAGATCAGTTTACGGATCTGGGCTACCTGCCGGCTGCTGTTATCCATTGCATTATATACTACCAACTCCACGTTGCGGTAATTGGAGGCCTCAATCTGCATTTCGAGCAATACGGCTTCGCGCCAGGAATCGGAAGTGCACTGAGAAAAACCGATAACATATTTTCTGTCCGCCTCTTCCTTCCGTTGGCAAGAAGACAGGAATACGAACAGGCCTGCAAAAAGCAAAAAGCCGAACCGGAATAGATTTGTGTTTTTCATGCTGTGTTCTCCTTAGTAATACGTATATAAGACGTCCTGAAGCAAAGAAACAGGACGCCTTATCAAAAGAAAATGTTCGTTACCAGATGGATTTTACCGAGAACACTTCCAAGTTTTTGACTTCTATGTTGTTACCCCAGAAGTGAAGTCCTTCGCGATTTCCTTCACGCGGGCTCCGTTTCATCGAATACGAATAAGCTCCTCCGTCGATGAAGACTTCGATAGAGGTACGGTCGATGTATATGTCGGCTGTCAGTTCCATACTGGTGCGGTCGTCGGGTGAATAGAACACACCGTTTATCAGATTGGAGTTCATGTCATAATCCACCAGAGGCTGTCCGTAAAGATTCAGTCCGCCACTGGTGGCATGTGATAACTTGATGGTAGTCCGTATCCGCAAACAGTCCTTATCGGAAAATGATTGTAACCGCCCGTTGGCTGCATCAGAAGTAAGTGATGTCCAGTTTCCTACCGGCCGGAACAGTTGCTCTGCCTCCCTGACAGGAACACTAAACAAACGGACTCCCTTTGAAGTAGTACGAAGGGTCAGTTCATTAGGCAGCAGCATCATTCCGTTGAACGGCATGCCATCGTGTGAAATTCGTCCCCAGCCTATCTGGATGCGACGTCCGTCACTGGCAGGCAGGTTGCTATAGGTTTGGGCAGCATACATACTTCCTGTATAATAGTAGTACTTACCCGCCTCCGGAGTAAATGTCTGGCCATCAAACGATCCCAGCATATAAGTACCCGAGGCTCCGTACATCACCCATTTCGTGTGATTCTTATCTCCGTCGACCGGCAGCTCAAACAGTTCGGGACATTCCCAGAAACCGGTAACATGGCTCTTGTACTCCCAGTTCTTCAGGTCGGAAGAGTTGTAGATGGAATGTCCGTCCCGCTCGTTGAGCACCATCACCCAATGTTTGCCGGGTGCGTACCAGAAAACTTTCGGATCACGTGTGTCTTTACTATTCCATTTTGCCTTTGAGTCTATCACCGGATTGCCTTCGTATTTGGTAAACGTACGTCCCCGGTCGAGGCTGTAGGCAATGCACTGCCGCTGTTTCTCCGGATTATCCACTGTATAGGCGGCTACCAGTGCCGGCTCTCCTTTTTTATTAAATCCGGCGGTATTATCATAATCGATCACGGCCGAACCGGAGAAGATGGTTCCCAGTTCATCGGGGTGCAAAGCATCCGGCAGTTCCTCCCAATGTACCAGGTCACGGCTCACGGCATGTCCCCAGGTCATGTTCTCCCATTCCCGTTCGTAAGGATTATGCTGATAGAAAAGATGGTATTCACCTTCATAGTAAACCAATCCGTTAGGATCGTTAATCCATCCGCGACGGGTAGTGAAGTGAAATTGCGGACGGTTCTTCTCTTTATACAGGCTGTCTTGCCCCGCAATCACATCGTCCTGATAGATCTTCTCCAATCCGGCAGACTCTCCTTCATAGCTGATTCGGAGTGTCTTGCCTTTCCAGGAAGAAACATCGCAAAATACCCAATAATCGGGTTTCCCGTCGGCCAGGCGAATCACGAAATTACGTTCCGGAGCCCCTTTCACCTCGAATGTCATTTTCTTCCGGTCCATTTGGTGGGACACAGGAAGGTTGATATACTTCTTCGTAATCTTCAGCGTAACATCGCCGGCAAATGAAGCAAACAGGTTACCGGCAAGCAGCGTTGCGGCAAAAAATAATTTTGTAGTCAAATGCATAGTTTTATTTTGTTAGTTAATAATGGAAAACCTGAGTGCAATTTTACGCATTTTTTCAGGGATAAGCTATCACTCAGCGTACAAAACGTATCACTCAAGTTACCCGAAAGATATTCCCAATGGAAGCGACCGGCAGAGAATGACGGATTTAGCAAAGTTTATCACGGATTCAGCCAGAACCGGTAACCATAAAATGACCATCTTTGCAGCATATTACATTTTATATTATATCTGATCATCATGAAACATCTTACAAACATTTGCAAAGCAGCCTGTGGAGTCTGCCTGGGTGCAGCCTTATATGCCTGTACATCTACCGCCGTACAGACGGGGCCCCTGCCTACCAAAGGGCAACAAGCCATGATTGACCGTAAATACGGCATGTTTCTCCACTTCGGCATGAACACTTACCTCAACGTGGAATGGAGTGACGGCACTGCCCCCGCCTCAACGTATGCCCCTCCTGCCGACATTGCGCAGAAAGCCGCACAATGGGTGAAAACAGCCAAAGAAGCCGGAATGCGCTCCATCGTACTTATTACGAAACACCACGATGGCTTCTGCCTTTGGGACAGTAAATATACCGACCATGACATCGCCAATCCGGGCATCAAGCACAAAGTAGACATCGTACGCGCCGTATCGGATGCCTGCCACGAACAGGGAATCGCATTTTCCATATATTATTCTCTTTGGGACCGCCATGAACCCAGCTATAAGGATTCCGACAAATATAAATACATCGGGTTTATGAAAAACCAACTCAAGGAGCTGATGACCCAATATGGAACCGTACACGAACTCTGGTTCGACGGTGGATGGGACCGTAAAGTGGAAGACTGGCATCTGCAAGAGGTATACGATTACGTCAAAAAGATGCAACCAGAATGTCAGATATCTACCAACTGGACTATCGGCAAACGTCCGGTAGACATGCAGGAGGGCGATTCAATCATCTACTTCCCGTCTGACTTCCGTTTATGGGACCCGTTTCTCCCGGTAAAGGATGATCCTAAAATATATACACATAGCGGGAAGCAATACTATCTGCCTTTTGAAAGCACACAGACCATTTCTGTGCTTGGCAGTTGGTTCAATCATCCGGAAGACAGTACCGTACGTGAACTCGACGAGTTGGAGGAAATATTCTATGTGGCAACATCCAATGACAACTGTTTGCTACTGAATATCCCACCGGACACCAACGGCGAACAAAGCCCCAAAGCAGTGGAGCGCATCAAAGAACTGGGCAAGCTGCTGGGTATCGATTCCGGTAAACCGTTCCCGAAAACGTTGAAGCGTCCCCAGTCTATCACGACCGATGCACGGGCTGAAGCAAGCAGCACACTCAAAAACGACACCCTCCATTACGGAGCCAATTATGCAGTGGACAGTGACGTTACAACCTCCTGGATCAGTGCAGACTCCGTCGGCTCCATCACCGTCACTCTGGACAGGGAAGCCAGTTTCAGCAAGTTCTTTATAATAGAATCAGAGAACAGCATCCGGAAGTTCTCCGTCGAGGCAATAAAGGAAGGAAAAGAGATACAGGTTTACCAAAGCGAAGTATTGCCACTCACCAATTCCAATAGTTTCATGGGATACGGAATCATCGAATTCACACTTCCCGAAGTATTGACAACCCGACAGTTCCGTATACAGATTCAACAGTCCGACGGACATCCCAGCATCTATTCCATCCGTTTAAAATAGTCCGACTGTCCCAATATAAATGGATAACGTATAAAAACACGTTATCCATTTGTTTTTTTAGCCCCAAACATTTACCTTTAAACCCGCATAAAAACAATGTGTTTGCCTCAAACGATACATATGTCAATCTCAAACACGACATACACCTTTTCATTATCTATGCTCTACGCCGGCTTCAAGCGTGTAGAGAACTGGTGGAATTTCAGGAATGTCATCAGTCCGTTTTACCGCCTGTACTATATTGAGAACGGACGAGGAAGAGTATATATAAATAATGTGGTTTATGACCTTTTACCGGGCCAATTGTTCCTAATCCCCAAGTTTGCTTTCCACAGTTATGAATGCGATGACTTTATGGATCACTATTATATCTGTTTCTTTGATGATTTGAACGGAGTGCCGGGAGTGCTCAATCCACTTCAGCTAAACTTGCAACCGGAAGCCGCTCCGATGGACTTCTCACTGATAAAACGTTATCTGGAACTTAATCCGTACAAGTCATTACAGGTTGTAGACCCACAGAGTTATGACAATACCAAGTCACTTTATGAAAACAGGACCGAGAAAAATCTATCGCAGTTGTCCCACACCATAGAGAGTCATGGAATCCTGCTGCAACTTTTCTCCCGCTTCATTACAGAAGCCAGTATGAGTCAACTACACGGCAGTAACTCATACATCAAACTGGACGAGGTGATACAATACATCCACAAGAACCTCGACAAACGTATTACGGTAATCGAGCTATCCGAGCGGATGTGTCTCACCCCTGACCATTTCTCGAAAGTATTCAAAAAGATAATCGGTGTGCCTCCCTGCGAATACATCCAGATGAAACGTATCGAACGGGCACAAGCCATGCTGATCTCTTCGAAACTCAATATCATGCAGATAGCGGAATGTGTCGGCATTTATAATCCTGCGCAATTCACCCGCTTGTTCAGCAAGCTGACCCAATGTTCGCCCAGAGAATACCGGGCGAAACAATTGAATGATATCACTTACTTACGGAAGAAAGATTCAGCTTCTCACGCAAGCGGTTCAGAATCGTGATATCTTCTTGCCTCAGTTTGCCGTCACGACCGGGAGGGCAGTTTAAAATCAAAATATTGTCATTCCTGGTACATTGACGGTATAGTTTCGCCAACTCGTCAACAGACTTGAAGTTTGTATCCGTAGTATGATAAAACCAACGGTCACTAATACAAACGGTCGACTCCCAAGGCATATAATAATCTTTGCCGTCATGGGTAAACAGCTTCGGGTCATCGTCTGCCGGCAGGTACGGATCGCCCAGTCTGAAGTCACTCGGAAAATAACGAATCGGATATCCCGCCCGTTGATCACCCGGCAACACAGGATGCGCATCCGCATTTTCAGGTGAACCGATGCTCCAGTTGATGCCTATCTGGCATTCGGGTTCTTTCGACTTGATGGTTTGATAGATATCCATCACCGGCCAACGGTAATTCTGTTTCACCCATCCTCCGTCAAACCAGAACTCAACAATAGGAGTATGCTTTCGTGCAATGTCGACCAGTTCGGCGAGTTGCCGAAGCATATACTCATTGTATCCGGCATCTTTACTCCGGTCGTCAACGTCCCGGTTCATTTTGCGGTCCCAAAGTGAGTAATATAACCCAAGCCCAATTTTATACTTTTTGCAAGCCTTGGCCACAGCTTCTACCACATCGGTTTTGTTTCCGGAAGCAGCCACATCGTAATCGGTATACTTACTGTCCCAAAGACAGAACCCATCGTGATGTTTAGTGATCAGAATCACATATTTCATACCCGCATCCCTGGCGGTTCTTATCCACTGTTCGGCATCAATGGCAACAGGCGCATACGAGGAAGCCGGCTTGGAACCGTCCGTCCACTCTTCATTATGGAAAGTATTGATGCCAAAGTGAATGAACATGCCATACTTACGTGCGATCTGCTTCTGTTGTGCCTTGCTGGGGAGGTCAGAGGGAACAGGAAGAATCAGTTTTTGTGCATGAGCACTTATGCCCAGCATCATTAAAAGAAAGCTGCTTAAAAAGAATCTCTTCATAACTAATAATAAACTTGATGGTACATCACAGGATTATTCTCTACACAGCACAAAGATACCGGACATCCCGAAAGGTAACTTTTCAAAAAACGGGATATTATTGACTGTTTTAGTGTTATTGGGTAAGAAGATAACGACGGACAGGCGATAACAGAATCGTAACATCTTTGTCACCCAGCGTTCAAACAACTGTAAAAGTGACGAAACTTCCTCCCTCTACTTTTGCAACAAATTATTAACGCATACTAACAAATATGAAACGAATTCTGAAACTGGTATCATTCGTTCTTTTATTATCGAACATGGGCGGTCATCTCTACGCCGATGAAAAAGCAAACGTAGTAAAACAAGGTACGATCCGGGGACGTATCATCGACACATCCAAACAGACATTACCGGGGGCATCGATCTACATCGAGAACCTGAAAACAGGAGTAACGAGCGACGTAAACGGTTTTTATACCTTCGCCAATCTCAATCCGGGAACTTACACCGTAAAAGTAAGCTATGTGGGATATGCTCCCGTAGAAATGAAAATAACGATTCCCGAAGGCAAGACGCTCGAAAGAGATGTCATACTGAATGAAGGGGTCGAATTGCAGGAAATTGTAATAGGCGGTGCTTTTCAAGGCCAGCGCCGCGCCATCAACTCACAAAAGAACAGTCTGGGCATCAAGAATGTGGTTTCTGCCGATCAGGTAGGTAAGTTTCCGGACTCGAACATCGGAGATGCGCTGAAGCGCATCTCGGGTATCAACGTTCAATATGACCAGGGTGAAGCCCGTTTCGGACAGGTGCGCGGTACATCGGCAGACCTCAGTTCTGTCACGATCAACGGTAACCGCATCCCATCGGCAGAAGGTGATACACGTAACGTGCAGCTTGACCTGATTCCGGCGGATATGATTCAGACCATCGAAGTGAGCAAAGTGGTAACCTCGGACATGGACGGCGACGCCATCGGAGGATCGATCAATCTGGTCACCAAGAACTCTCCTTATAAACGTACGCTGACAGCCACAGCCGGTTCCGGCTACAACTGGATCAGCGAAAAGGCACAGCTGAACCTGGGATTGACTTATGGCGACCGCTTCTTTAATGATAAACTGGGAGTCATGCTATCGGCTTCGTATCAAAATGCCCCTTCGGGTTCGTACGATACGGAATTCCTCTGGGAGAAAGACGATAAAGGCAATGTATACATCAATGACTATCAGATACGCCAGTATTATGTGACCCGCGAACGCCAGAGCTATTCGGCAGCCCTGGATTGGGACATCAACGAAAACCATAAACTGATGTTCAAAGGTATTTTCAATAACCGGAACGACTGGGAAAACCGGTACCGCACTACTCTTAAAGATCTGGACGAAGAAGGCAAAGCAACCGTACGCGTACAGACTAAAGCCGGCACACCCGACAATCGGAATGCCCGTCTGGAACGCCAGCGCACAATGGACTTCACATTGGGCGGGGAGCATCTGTTCGGACCGCTATCTATGGACTGGAACGCCAGTTATGCCCAAGCAACCGAGGAGCGTCCGAACGAGCGTTACATCGACTTTCAGCTCAAAAAGCAGCAATTCGATATGGATCTGAGTAACGAACGCGAACCATTGGCTACTCCGAAGCCCGGCTCTACGATGACGCTGAACAAGGATTTCGGCCTGAAAGAACTTACCGAACAACAACAAGACATCAAAGAAGAAGATCTGAAATTCTCTATGAACTTCAAGCTTCCGTTCCAAAACGGAAACAAACTGAAGTTTGGAGCCAAAGTAGTGCGCAAAACCAAAGACAAGGAGGTGGATTTCTATGAATATACCCCGAAAGATGAAGATGCATTTATGACCCACAGCCTGCAAAATACGGTAGATCAGACTAACAAAAACTTCATGCCGAGTAACAAATACAAGGCAGGTGTTTATGCCAGCAAAGAATATGCAGGCTCACTGGATCTGAACAATCCTTCCTTATTTGACAAAGAACAGGTACAGGAAGAACTGGCAGGCAACTTCGAAGCACGCGAGACTGTAAGCTCGGGATACATCCGCTTCGACCAGAAACTCACCGACAACGTGGAGCTGATGACAGGACTACGCATGGAAAATACCAGCCTCAGCTATACCGGACGGACGTATGACGACGAAACAGACCAAACCTCAAAGACTGCCCGAGAAACAAACAGTTACATCAACTTCCTTCCGTCACTCCTTATGAAGTGGAGCATAAATGAAGATTTCAAGGTACGCGGTTCGTTTACCCAGACGCTGTCGCGCCCGAAGTATTCCGCCCTGGTGCCCAGCGTCAACATTAAACGTTCGGATAACGAAGTGACAGTGGGTAATCCCGGCCTGAAACCGACTCTTTCTTATAACTTCGACCTGAGCGCGGATTATTACTTCAAGAGTATCGGGCTGGTCAGCGCAGGAGTATTCTACAAGAAGATAGACGACTTCATTGTCAACCAGGTGGCTACGAACTACGAATACAACGGCAACCTATACAACCGCTTTATCCAACCCAAGAATGCAGGCAATGCCAATCTGATAGGTATGGAACTCTCTTACCAGCGTGATTTCGGATTTATCGCTCCTGCCCTGAAATGTGTCGGCTTCTATGGCACGTATACTTTCACCCACTCCCGTGTAGAAGACTTCAACTTCGAAGGACGCGAGAACGAAAAGGACCTGAGCCTGCCGGGCTCTCCGAAGCATACCGCCAACGTATCACTTTATTTTGAGAAAAGCGGGCTGAATCTCCGCCTGAGTTATAACTTTGCCTCCGCCTTTATTGACGAGATGGGTGAAGACGCCTTTCACGACCGCTATTATGACCGTGTGAGCTATCTGGACGTAAACGCCAGTTACACTTTTGCAAAACACTACACCCTCTATGCCGAAGCAAACAACCTGCTGAATCAGCCGCTCCGCTATTATCAGGGGACAAAAGACCGTACGATGCAGGCGGAATATTATGGCGTAAAGATTAATGCCGGGTTTAAGATCAACTTCTAACCGGCTATCAGAGGAGGTTGAATCAACGGTGCACCGCTGATTAAAAAACGGTGCACCGTGGGTCTGAGATTAAAACCGTCTTCTCGCATCACTGATGAAAAAACGTATTCAATTCATTAATAATCAATATAAAAAACCATATTTATGAAATTAAAGAACTTACTGACACTTCTGTTTATCTTCATCGGGGCGGTAGCCTCAGCCCAGATCAGAGACTACTCTATATTCGACAAGAAATTTAACTTCTATATTGCCAACGATCTGGGACGTAACGGCTACTACGACCAGAAACCAATCGCTGAATTAATGGGAACCATGGGCGAGGAAATAGGCCCTGAATTTGTACTGGCTCCCGGAGACGTCCATCACTTCGAAGGAGTACGCAGCGTGGACGACCCGCTTTGGATGACCAACTTTGAGCTGATCTACAGTCATCCGGAGCTGATGATCGACTGGTATCCCGTGTTGGGAAACCACGAATACCGGGGTAATACACAGGCTGTACTGGACTACAGCCGGGTGAGCCGCCGCTGGACCATGCCTGCACGTTATTACACCAAAACGTTTGAAGAAAAAGGTGCCACCATCCGCATTGTCTGGATAGATACCGCTCCCCTGATCGACAAATACCGCAACGAAACCGAAACTTATCCCGATGCCTGCCGGCAGGATATGAACGGACAACTGGCTTGGCTGGATTCTGTGCTGACTGCTGCCAAAGAGGACTGGGTAATCGTTGCCGGCCATCATCCTATCTATGCCGAAACACCGAAAGACCAGAGTGAGCGCGGTGATTTGCAAAAACGGCTCGACCCTATCCTGAGGAAGCATAAGGTAGATATGTACATCTGCGGACACATTCACAACTTCCAGCATATCCGTGTACCGGGCAGTGATACCGACTATATCGTAAACTCTGCCGGATCGCTGGCGCGTAAGGTGAAACCGGTTGAAGGTACTCAATTCTGTAGTCCCGAACCGGGCTTTTCTGTATGTTCTGCCGATAAAAAGGAATTGAACTTACGTATGATCGATAAAAAAGGGAATATACTCTATACAGTGACCCGAAAGAAATAAATCACTCTCTCTTGAAAAATACACAACTTTCAAAGAGCCGGCTTCTTCGCGACGAAAGAGCCGGCTCTGTTTTATGGGACACAGGAGCCGATTACGCAAACTGACACTGAGTTTTAATCTTTAGGAATATATAAGATAGAATCAGTCTCTATATCTTCTATAGTAAATCAGAACCTGAAAGCTCTATAGTACTCCTGCTTCTTCACTCTGCAATGAATCGGAGAACCGACTCTCTGAGAGGCTCTATTTGTCAATATTAAAAAACAAACCAGCAACCTATAAAATGTATTCTATAATTACCAGAATCGATTTAAGGGCGTTTACCCTCCGAAAAATTGAGATCACGACGACGATTTTTTGTCATCGAGACGATGTTTTGTTGAGATCGTGACGACGGCATATCGCCCTCTGGACGACGATTTTCAAATTTCCCGATTTTGTATAAAAAGAAAACCGCTACTAGTAGCGGTTTCTAATGGTATTATGTCTTGATTTTTACTTATCTTGATTTCTGCCTTTTTTAGAGGATCTATCCAGATACTGACCAAGCGGGCGGGATTCTTCTTTTTAATCTCCGTAAAGATAGGAACAATCGTTTGAGAAAGCAAAAAAACAGGGCGAAAACTTATTTCTTACGATAAAAGACATAGAGTGTGCCATAAAGTATTTATTCTTAATTAACCGGAAACTTAACCGTTTAAGATTCTCCGTGGTGTGAGTTTTTGACTCATCCGCTTACTACTGCTTATCGGTTTTAGGTCTCAGATCATCTTTCGGAATGGTAGACTCGTTGCCGTCACGCATAGCCATATAGTGAGGTGACATGATTTCGACGCCCGCTTCATTAAAACGATCCTGAATGTTCTGATGCAGATCCGAATAAATTTGCGCCAGCTTATCCGCCTCGCGAATATAAGCATTGATCTGATAAACCGGATACCAGTCGCTTAATGACGTTTCAAGTACAAACGGACGAGGATCATCAATCACTCCGGGAGTATTCAAGGCGGCTTCTATCAGCAACTGGTGCACCTGACGCCAGGGAGCATCGTAACCGATGGTCACCTCTGAGTGAATAATCAATCCGTATTCGCGCGCCGAAGAGCTATAGTTCACCGTATGGGACGACATGATAAACGAGTTGGGGATTGTCACCACTTCATTCTTCGGTGTCCTGATCCTGGTCACCAAAGGTGTTTTTTCTATCACGTTCCCGGTAGTATCATTCAGCTGGATGCGGTCCCCTAACTTGAAAGGACGCATATAGGTAATGACGAGTCCCGCAATGATATTACCGATCACCGTACTGGACCCCAACGAAACGATCAATCCGACGAAGACCGATATTCCCTGAAACACCCCGCTTCTGGATCCCGGCAAATAAGGATAAATCATCGCAATCATAAATGCATAAAGCAAAAAGCGGATAATATGGAAAGTAGGCATTGCCCAGTCGGGATAAAAACCGCCGAACTTAAGCCGCCCAGCCTCAATCTCACGGGACAGATAGTGGACAAAACGCACCAGATATTTAATAGCATACCAGATAATAAAGATGGTGAACAGATTGGGAATATAATCGACGATGCCTACCAAAATATCCTTCACCGGATTCCAGATATACGAAAAGATCGTGTCGGCCAACCCCTTGGTCTGCGGAAAAATAACAAATAGAAGCGGAACAGTAATCAACAACTGGAGAAACACCAGCACATAACGCAACAGGTTGGAAAGGAAGATCAGCAAATTAACCTGCCGTTGTGTGTCCAGCAGTTCATAGTCCTGAATGGAAATGGGTTTCAACTTTGTGTCCTTCAGCTTCTGGATACGTACTTTCAGCTTACGGAAAAGCCAGGTAGTAAGCCGGAACAAGAGATATTGCCCCACCAATACTAAAACGAAATAGAGAATCCGTTTACCCAATTGCCAGAAGCTGTGTTCCTCTTTCAGTTCCTTCAGCTTCTTCACTACCACGATACGCTTATCTGCCGCCAGTTGCTCACGGGAACGTCCTTCCCACAACCCGTCCTGGTCGGTAAACGAAGCAATGACCTTATTGCCATACATCAAATCGGACACTATATCACTGCTCTCTATATATACCGAATCGGGATGCAGCGTAAACCGTTTACCCAATTGGGTAATGGCCGCGTCAATCATTTCAGCCCTCTGCAACGGAGTATATCCTCCACGCTTGGTGTAGAGATAAAACAACGTATCACCCTCAACCACCACCGGTACGCCCGGAGTGAACTGACGGAGTGAGTCGATGCGTGCTTTCTGCTGTGCCAGCTTCACAGAATCGGCAGCAAAGGCCTTCAACCTCAACTGCTCCATTTCCATACGCATATTGGCTTCATTCAGACGTGCCTCTTCCAACTCCCTTTTCATATTTGCCATCCGTATGGAATCCGAATCATTCCGGACCGTGGTATGGGTAACGGCACTGTCGCCGGTCAGTATCTCCCGGACCGCTTTCCCTAACTGGGCAAACATACTGTTGGCCACTAACAGAAACAACAAAAGGCTGAATAATCTGTTCTTCTTCATATCAAAAACTCATATAGTCATTGTCACTAAAATGGATAAACGTGCCAAACATACAGATTGTTTTTGACATAGCATAGAGTGAAATCACTATATTTGCACCCGAATCAGTAATTTAAGGTATCAACATGGATATATTACTACTTATCGGAGGATTACTCCTTATTTTAGTGGGCGCCAACTGCCTGACGGATGGAGCTGCGTCCGTAGCCAAACGTTTCCATATTCCTTCCATTGTGATCGGACTGACCATTGTAGCTTTCGGGACATCGGCACCGGAACTGACGGTAAGTGTATCATCCGCCTTGAAAGGCAGTGCGGACATCGCTGTCGGCAACGTTGTGGGAAGCAACATTTTCAATACCCTGATGATCGTGGGTTGCACAGCCCTCTTCGCTCCCATTGTAATCACCCAGAACACCTTGAGAAAAGAAATTCCCTTGTGTATTCTTTCTTCCATTGTTCTGCTGATATGTGCCAACGATGTCTTTCTGGACAAAGCTCCCCGTAATACATTAAGTATTTCAGACGGACTGATTCTGCTCTGCTTCTTCACTATCTTTCTGGGCTACACATTTGCCATAGCTTCTCGTAATACGAACGACGCCCAGCCACCGGAAGAAGAAATCAAAAGCCTCCCGATGTGGAAATCCGTACTTTTTATTCTGGGCGGATTAGGCGGACTTATCTTCGGAGGACAGTGGTTTGTAGAAGGAGCAAGTAACATCGCCCGTAATCTGGGTGTCAGCGAATCCGTTATCGGACTCACACTCGTAGCCGGAGGCACCTCCCTGCCCGAACTGGCTACCTCCATTGTGGCTGCCTTGAAAAAGAATCCCGAAATAGCCATCGGCAACGTCATAGGCAGCAATCTGTTCAATATCTTCTTTGTGTTGGGGTGCAGTGCCTCCATCACCCCCTTACAGTTGGCAGGCATCAATAATTTCGATCTTTTCACGTTGGTCGGATCAGGCATCCTGCTCTGGTTTTTCGGATTATTCTTCGCCAAACGCACCATCACACGGATCGAAGGAAGCATTCTGGTCTTGTGCTATATAGCCTATACAACCTATCTTATCTATCAGATCTGAAAACATTGAGGCACACAGTTTTTAGTTTCTGTACGTGGTAATTTAAAGATTATCACGTATCTTTGCTGCCTCATCATAAATACAAGTTATGGCCATTACAATTAAAAAGGTATCGACGAAAAGAGAACTTAAGAAATTCATTCGTTTTAATTACGAATTATACAAAGAGAATCCCTATTCCGTACCTGACCTCTACGACGACATGCTGAACACATTCAATAAGAAGAAAAACGCGGCTTTCGAATTTTGTGAAGCCGAATACTTTCTGGCTTATAAAGACGGGAAAATCGTAGGGCGCATCGCAGGTATCATCAACCACCGTGCCAATGCCACCTGGAACAAGAAAGATGTCCGTTTCGGTTGGATCGATTTCATCGACGACCTTGAAGTATCTTCGAAACTCTTGCAAACCGTAGAAGAATGGGGCAAGTCCAAAGGAATGGAAAATATTCAGGGTCCCCTCGGATTTACCGACTTTGACGCAGAAGGCATGCTGATCGAAGGGTTCGATCAACTCAGCACCATGGCCACTATCTATAACTATCCCTACTATCCGCAACATATGGAGAAACTGGGATTCGGCAAAGACGCCGATTGGGTGGAATATAAAATCTTCATTCCCGATGCCATTCCCGAAAAACATCAGCGCATATCCGATCTTATCCAACGTAAATATAACCTCAAGGTAAAGAAATACACTTCATCCAGAAAGATCGCAGCCGATTACGGACAAGCCATCTTCGAATTGATGAACGAAGCTTACAGCCCGCTGTATGGCTACTCTCCCCTCTCCCAACGCCAGATTGACCAATACGTAAAAATGTATCTCCCGATTGTCGACCTGCGGATGGTGACCCTGATTACCGATGCGGAAGACAAACTGATCGCCGTAGGAATTTCAATGCCTTCACTTTCAGAAGCATTGCAGAAATCACACGGACGATTACTCCCCCTCGGATGGTATTATCTGCTGAAGGCATTATTTATGAAACGACGAGCCAAAATGCTTGACTTGCTGCTTGTAGCCGTAAAACCGGAGTACCAGAACAAAGGTGTTAATGCTTTGTTATTTTCCGATTTAATTCCGGTTTATCAAAAATTAGGTTTTATCTTTGCAGAAAGCAACCCCGAACTGGAAATGAACGGAAAAGTTCAGGCACAATGGGAATACTTTAAAACCGAACAACATAAACGACGTCGTGCGTTTACTAAGAAGATAGACTAAAAACAATGGAAGAGAACGAACTGATACCTGTAGACAACAACCCTGTAGAATATACAGACGACAACATCCGCCACCTGAGCGACATGGAACATGTGCGCACCCGTCCGGGTATGTACATCGGTAAGCTGGGCGACGGTTCGCATCCCGAAGACGGAATTTATGTCCTTCTGAAAGAAGTTATTGACAACAGTATCGACGAGTTCAAAATGCAATCCGGCAAGAAGATTGAAATCAGAATTGAAGAGAATCTTCGTGTCAGCGTACGCGACTACGGCCGTGGTATCCCACAGGGAAAACTGGTAGAAGCAGTCAGTGTGCTGAACACCGGTGGTAAGTATGACAGCAAAGCATTCAAGAAGAGTGTCGGACTGAACGGTGTCGGCGTGAAAGCTGTCAATGCCTTGAGCTCAAACTTCGAAGTACGTAGTTACCGGGATGGTAAAGTGCGCTGCGCCACCTTTACCAAAGGTGAGTTGATAGCAGATCACACCGAGGATACCGAGGAAGAGAACGGTACTTACATCTTCTTCGAACCCGATAATACTTTATTTCTGAATTATACTTTCCGTCCCGAATTTATCGAGACGATGCTCCGCAATTATACCTACCTGAACACCGGGTTGGCCATTATCTATAACGGGCAGCGGATTCTTTCGCGTAACGGTCTGGTCGATTTGCTGAATGATAATATGACAGCTACCGGACTCTACCCCATCGTCCACCTCAAGGGAGAGGATATCGAAATCGCTTTTACCCATACAGGACAATATGGCGAAGAGTACTATTCATTCGTCAATGGACAGCACACCACTCAGGGAGGTACCCATCAAAGTGCGTTCAAAGAACACATTGCCCGCACTATTAAGGAATTCTATAATAAGAACCAGGACTATACCGACATCCGTAACGGATTGGTAGCCGCCATTGCTGTCAATGTGGAAGAACCCATGTTCGAGAGCCAGACTAAAATTAAACTCGGCTCTACCAACATGTCGCCGGGTGGCGTTACTGTAAACAAGTTCGTTGGCGACTTTGTAAAACAAGAGGTAGACAATTTCCTCCACAAGCATGCAGATGTAGCCGAAATCATGTTACAAAAGATACAGGATTCGGAAAAAGAACGCAAGGCTATTGCCGGAGTTACGAAACTGGCACGTGAACGTGCAAAGAAAGCCAATCTGCACAACCGGAAACTGCGTGATTGCCGTATCCACCTGAACGATGTGAAAGGCAAAGGGCTGGAAGAGGAATCGTGCATCTTCATCACCGAGGGTGACTCGGCAAGCGGTTCCATCACCAAAAGCCGGGATGTAAACACACAAGCTGTATTCAGCCTCCGTGGTAAACCACTCAATTCTTTCGGCCTGACCAAGAAAGTGGTTTACGAAAACGAAGAATTCAATCTGCTGCAGGCCGCATTGAACATAGAAGACGGCATAGAGGGATTGCGTTATAATAAAGTGATTGTAGCGACCGATGCCGATGTGGACGGTATGCACATCCGCTTGCTGCTGATCACTTTCTTCCTCCAGTTCTTCCCCGATCTGATCAAGAAAGGACATGTATACATCCTTCAGACCCCTCTTTTCCGCGTACGCAACAAAAAGAAAACACTCTATTGCTATACCGAAGAAGAGCGGGTGAATGCCATCAAAGAACTTAGCCCGAATCCGGAAATCACCCGGTTTAAAGGTCTGGGAGAAATCTCGCCCGACGAATTCAAACACTTTATCGGTAAAGACATGCGTCTTGAACAAGTGTCGTTGCGCAAAACAGACACGGTCAAGGAACTCCTTGAATTCTATATGGGTAAGAATACAATGGAACGGCAAAACTTTATTATTGACAATCTGGTTATAGAAGAAGACATCGCATAGACATGAGAAGAGCCATCTTTCCGGGAACGTTCGACCCGTTTACTATCGGACACTATTCTGTTGTACAACGAACCCTGACATTTATGGATGAAGTTGTCATCGGCATCGGTATCAACGAAAATAAAAATACGTACTTCCCGATAGAGAAACGTGTGGAAATGATTCGTAAGTTTTATAAAGACGAACCCCGGATCAGGGTTGAATCTTACGATTGCCTGACTATTGATTTTGCCCGTCAGGTAGATGCCCGATTTATCGTCCGTGGCATCCGTACCGTGAAAGATTTCGAATACGAAGAAACCATTGCCGATATCAATCGGAAACTGGCAGGAATCGAAACCATTCTGCTGTTTACCGAACCGGAACTCACTTGTGTCAGTTCTACCATTGTACGCGAACTGCTGGGCTATAATAAAGATATCAGTATGTTTATTCCCGAAGGGATGGAAATGTAATAAATCCATGTGATCATGAAAAAAATAATATACCTGCTTATCGGCTTGTGTTCCGTTTTAGGATTACAGGCACAAAACTTCGGCTCACCTGCCATGCGAAAATTGCAACTGGCAGAGTTTGCCATCTCTAATTTATATGTAGATACGGTCAATGAAAACAAACTCGTTGAATCGGCCATTATCGAAATGCTGGCACAGCTCGACCCCCATTCCACCTATTCGGATGCCGAAGAGGTTAAGAAAATGAACGAACCTCTCCAAGGTAACTTTGAAGGAATAGGGGTACAATTCCAGATGATTGAAGATACGCTACTCATTGTACAACCGGTGAGCAATGGCCCTTCCGAAAAAGTGGGTATTCTGGCAGGAGACCGCATCATCGCAGTTAACGATACTGCCATCGCAGGAGTCAAAATGAGCACAGAGGAAATCATGGGACGTCTGCGGGGCCCCAAAGACTCGAAAGTAAATCTGACCATTATCCGGAGAGGTGTGAAAGAACCACTTCTATTCAACGTAAAAAGGGATAAAATCCCCATCCTCAGTCTGGACGCTGCTTATATGATTCAACCCAAAACAGGATACATCCGTATCAACCGTTTCGGAGCAACCACTGCAGAAGAGTTTCTGAAAGCCCTGAAAGAGTTACAGAAGAAAGGAATGAAAGACTTGATTTTAGACCTGCAAGGCAATGGGGGAGGTTACCTGAACGCTGCCATCGACCTGGCAAATGAGTTTCTGGGACAAAAAGAACTGATTGTTTACACGGAAGGACGTTCTGCGCAACGCAGTGAGTTCTTTGCCAAAGGTAACGGAAGCTTTCGTAACGGACGCTTGGTGGTATTGGTAGATGAATATTCGGCCTCGGCAAGCGAAATTGTAACAGGAGCCATTCAGGATTGGGACCGGGGTGTTGTAGTAGGACGCCGTTCTTTCGGAAAAGGATTGGTTCAACGCCCGATCGACCTGCCCGACGGCTCCATGATCCGCCTGACCATAGCCCGCTATTATACTCCTGCAGGGCGTTGCATACAGAAACCTTATGATAGCAACATCAACGAGAAGCCGGGAAAAGGAAAGAGCAGCGAAAGCAGTATCGATAAATACAATCAGGACCTTATCGACCGTTACAATCATGGCGAAATGGTAAGTGCAGACAGTATCCACTTCCCGGACTCACTAAAATGCCAGACTAAAAAGCTGGGACGCACCGTCTATGGCGGCGGAGGTATCATGCCTGATTATTTTGTTCCGGTTGACACGGCTCTGTATACTGATTACCATCGTAACCTGGTAGCCAAAGGGGTAGTAATCAAAACGACTATGAACTTTATTGAAAATAACCGCAAGGCTTTATTGGATAAATATAAGACCTTTGAGAAATTCAATGAGAAGTTTGAAATAGACGACCGGATATTGAATTTCCTGAGAGAGGCTGCCGACAAAGAAAAGATAGAGTTCAACGAAGAGCAGTACAACAAGGCTTTACCACTGATTAAGGCCCAATTAAAAGCTCTGATAGCCCGTGACTTATGGGATATGAATGAATACTTTCAAGTAATGAATGCTACCAATAAGAGCGTGGAGCGGGCACTGGAAATCTTAAATGACAAAGAATACGAGAAGATATTGAAATAATGATTCTCTAACGGAGAGTTATGAACGGTGAATGATGATCAGTCTACGCTTTTGGCAGAGTGTCCATCACTCACCGTTTATTGTTAATAATTTATGGTAACCTGCTTTTTCTCACCGAACAACCATTTATTGAGCCAGCGATTCACATAAATATTGGCTACTGCGCAACCGGCACCTATCACAGCTCCTGCCGCTACATCCGACGGGTAATGCACACCTTCGTTCATTCTTGAAAAGCCCACAGAACATGCCCAAAAGGCTGATGGAGCTATCACATACCACTTAGGATAACGGATACTCAAAGAAGTAGCCAACGAAAAGGCGGCTGCCGTATGCCCGGAGGGAAACGAAGGACTCGATTCATGGCTGCGCGCATTCACCCGATCCGGATAACGGTCATATGGCCGCTCACGGTCAAAAGCATATTTCATACCATATGTAATTACAACTGCCTCGGCTACACTCGTCCCAATATAAATAGCATCCTTCAATAACTCTTTATCTTTATCAATCCCTGCATATACAGCCATCGCCACCGGAACACCTACTGCGATATAAGGTGCCGATTTAGAAAAAGCCTTGCTATAATTCCTCGCAAACTTACCATCAAGACTGTTTATTTTATGTAACGTATTGATATCCCAGTTCTGAGCATACCCTCCCATCGAAGAAAGCACACAAAAACAAATAAGCACAAATTTCTTCATTTTTCTACTAATTTACTATTTTGCAGCAAAGATAGATTAAAAAGACAGAGTTTTCGCAAAAAAAACCTATCTTTGTTCCCCAAGTATTATTTACCCTGACACCTAACTTTAATTCATGGCCAGAGAAACTCTTTGTAATAGACAGACAGATTGTGCGCAATGTCCCAAAGCTACAGAAGGCATACTTGTTCATCGGACGTTTCCAAAAGGACAACATTTCCCGGCTGACAAATGCACACAAAACTGTATTCTGTTTATGCTACAAGGAGAGTTATTGATCAACAGCGAAGAGTATCCCGGCACAACGTTACGCGAAGGACAGTTTATCCTCCAGTCCATCGGCTCAAAATTAGAATTATTGGCGCTGACAGACGTAAGTTATGTAGTGTATTGGTTCAACGAACCACCTTTGATCTGTGAGCAACATTATCAGGAAATCCTCCAACAATCAGAATCACCCTTAACTTATACGCCTTTGGTAATGACCCAACGTATTACCAATTTCATGAAAGATATTTGTGATTACCTGAGTGAACAGATTCCTTGCGGTGCGTTTATCGATCTCAAATGTCAGGAACTTATGTATCTGATTACCTGCTATTACCCGTCACCCCAATTAAGTAGATTCTTTTATCCCATCAGCAGTTATACAGAAAGCTTCCAATATTTCGTCATGCAAAATTACGAAAAAGTGAAAAACGTGGAAGAGTTCGCACACTTGGGAGGCTATACAACTACTACCTTCCGCCGCTTATTTAAGAATATGTATGGAGTGCCGGTATACGAATGGATTCTGAGCAAGAAAAGAGAAGGCATCTTGGAAGATCTCCAGCACACCAAACAACGCATCACTGAAATCAGCAATCGTTATGGTTTCGATTCCTTATCACATTTTGCACATTTCTGCAAAGCTTCTTTTGGAGACTCCCCGCGTGCCCTTCGTACACGTGCAGCCAAAGGTGAAAAAATTACTACTCTAAAAACAGAATAGAAACCGCCCTTTGCCTGGCAAAAGAGAAACGGTCCGCTATTTGGCATCCATAGTAAGCAGACCTTCTGTTCCAATACCCTCCATTATATACCAGGACGATAACCATTACCACAAAACTTTATAAACATCCACTTCCTTGATGAAGCTTTTATTGGTGAGTTATTCCGGTTCTTCTTCAAATTTGGTGGTAAATTCTTTATTTCTTTATTTTCAAGTTGATAATTGTCCTTTTTATTTGCTTTAATAAGAAAAACCAGACACCGGCTGAATAAGATAACTCAAGTTTCGGAAGTGAATTTGCGCCGTCCGGACCGGTATCTTCATCCTTATACCTTTCTTCAATTAACATTGTTAACGCCTTTTGCAGTTCGTCAGGTTCTTATGCGCAAATAATAAGGCTTTTGCATTTAAAGAACTTGTTATTCACATCCAAAGAACAAGCTTTAACTCTGTGTTAAAACAAAGCTTTTGAGGATAGAAATCTTACTTTTTAAAGATATTGATTTTCAGATGGTTTATTCTAAAATTCGCTTCTTCACCTCATGGATGGACTCTTCGGGGGAAAGCCGGGATACTTGCTTTTTTGTCAACTATAAACGAGAGCTTACACTTCCGAAAACGGAATTAGATTCCATGAGTAAAAGAAAACTTACCACCAAATTTGGAGAAGAACCCTTATTCCACGAATTATTTATTTAACAGTGCTCTAATTCGCCTATTCATCGGCTTCTCAAAATAATAGTAAGAGAGCAGGCTTAACGAGACGATGACACAAAATAGAATCGGAATGGAAACGTACCAGACTATATGAAAGTTATTTTCTTTCTGCCACTCCGCATAAGATAACAAAACAAAAAGATGAATCAGGTAAAAGCTAAAGCTAATCTCTCCCCCAATCACTAAAATACGATTGGACAAAAGACGTGAGACCCAACCCTTTTGCAGAGAGAAACTGATCAGGATGAACGCGATCGGCAGCCAATAGTAACAGGAATACCGATATACTTTTGGAACTTCAGCAGCATATAGATAGAATACCCAAAATAAGACGATCGATATTATTTCAATAATACTTCCTTGGAAAGATGTGATGTTTTTATTTTTCAAACGGTCGTACAGTTGAAACAACAACATGCCGACTATAAAATCCGGAAATCGAGCAATCGGATTAACGTACCAATATCCTTTTATATCACTTTCCGGAGTAAAATACATACCGACAATAACCAATATAGCGGAAATTAAAAATACACAGAACAAACCCTTATAGTTTCTTGCTATCGGCACCAGAAATGGAAAACAGAAGTAAAAAAGCTGCTCGCAACATAAGCTCCACGAAGGACTGTTAAATGAAAAAAAGTAATCAGCTTTAGGTATATAGGCATTTGTTAATGTGAGTGAAGCCAAAAAATGCTTGCTCCAATCCGTAAATCCCGATGCAATTACATAGCCTCCTAAAGCGGCAGCAATCAATAAAGTCAGGACATGCAAAGGATAAATACGGGCTATGCGCGCTACCCAGAAAGATCGTTTGGTCATTTTGCTTTCACTTAGTTTCTTTTGATAATTGTATGCTATAATAAAACCGCTTAGTACGAAAAAGAAACTAACACCGACAAAACCTTCTTTAAAAAAATGAAGATCGAAAAAGTCGTCTATTACATAACAATGTGCTCCAAAAACCATTAAAGCAAATATAAGTCGCAAAGAGGTGAGTGTGTTTATCATAAATCCGGTATTGCCTGTTTCTTTTGATCATTCCTTCTCTGGGATGCAAAATTAAGAAAAGAACAGTTCGAATATGCACTAAACAACTTCTTTTTATACAGATCAAGGTTAACTTCTTAAGAACAAATAATTTACTCTTCTAACAGATTCACAATAAATCACTTATAAACACAACCGGCAATCCTTTGCCAGGTTTCCTCATGGAGTGCTTTCAGTCAATCAGTTACTATTTTACCGGCCCTATTTATCCTGTTCTCTCCGGGCACTTCAGATTAAAGAATTATTTCTTTAATTCTTTGGTTAATCAATGTATTTCGTGTACTTTTGCACAATGAGAAAGAAGGCTCGTAAAACAGAAATTATAGTTCTAACAATTAAATAATTTAAAATCAATCATTTATGTGGTTAAGTAATTCATCTGTAGGAAGGAAAGTGGTGATGAGCGTTACCGGTATCGCCCTTGTCCTGTTTCTAACGTTTCACATGGCGATGAACCTTGTTGCGATCATCTCGGCTGAGGGTTACAACCTGGTTTGTGAGTTCCTGGGAGCAAACTGGTATGCGTTGGTAGCTACGCTGGGCCTGGCTGCCCTCTTCGTGATTCACATTATCTACGCTTTCTGGCTGACAATCCAGAATCGCGCAGCACGTGGTAGCGAACGTTACGCCGTAGTTGACAAACCCAAAACCGTAGAATGGGCATCACAGAACATGCTGGTGCTGGGTATCATCGTTATCTTAGGTTTGGGCCTTCACCTCTTTAATTTCTGGGCTAAAATGCAGTTACCGGAATTGATACACAACATGGGAGGAGTAGCAGACACAACTTATGCTGCCGATGGTGTTTATCACATCATGAACACTTTTTCTAACCCCGTATACGTAGTGCTGTACCTCGTTTGGCTGGGCGCCCTTTGGTTCCACCTGACTCATGGTTTCTGGAGCTCTATGCAATCTCTGGGCTGGAACAACAAGATTTGGATCAACCGCTGGAAATGCATCTCCAACATCTATTCAACCATCGTTGTTGTATGCTTTGCTCTGGTAGTAGTCGTATTCTTCGTTAAATCGTTGGCATGCGGTGCTTGCTAAATTGTAAATTGTAAATGATTAAATTGTAAATAGCATTATGACTAAGATAGATTCAAAAATTCCTGAAGGCCAGCTCGCCGAAAAATGGAGTAACTATAAAGCTCATCAAAAACTTGTTAACCCTGCCAACAAACGTCGCCTTGACATCATCGTTGTAGGTACCGGACTTGCCGGGGCATCTGCCGCCGCTTCTCTGGGCGAAATGGGTTTCAGAGTATTCAATTTCTGTATTCAGGATTCACCCCGTCGTGCTCACTCCATCGCAGCACAGGGTGGTATCAACGCAGCTAAAAATTACCAGAATGATGGTGACTCGGTTTACCGTCTTTTCTACGATACAATCAAAGGTGGTGACTACCGCGCACGTGAAGCCAACGTTTACCGTCTGGCCGAGGTATCAAACGCTATCATCGACCAATGTGTAGCTCAAGGTGTACCTTTCGCACGCGATTACGGTGGCACACTCGATAACCGTTCATTCGGTGGTGCACAGGTATCCCGTACGTTCTATGCCCGTGGCCAGACCGGACAGCAGCTATTGCTGGGCGCTTATTCAGCATTGAGCCGTCAGGTACAAAAAGGTACTGTTAAACTTTACACTCGTTACGAAATGCTCGACCTCGTCGTTATCGAAGGACGTGCACGCGGTATCATTGCCCGCAACCTCGTAACCGGTGAAATCGAACGTTTCGCCGCTCATGCTGTAGTAATCGGCACAGGTGGTTACGGAAACGCTTTCTTCCTTTCTACAAACGCTATGGGTTCCAACGGTTCTGTTGCCATCCAATGCTACAAAAAAGGTGCTTACTTTGCTAATCCTTGTTTTGCCCAAATTCACCCGACTTGTATCCCGGTACACGGTGACAAGCAGTCTAAGCTGACATTGATGTCAGAGTCACTTCGTAACGACGGTCGTATCTGGGTTCCGAAGAAGATTGAAGATGCCAAAGCATTGCAGGCAGGAACTAAAAAGCCGACTGAAATTCCTGATGAAGACCGTGACTTCTATCTGGAACGCCGTTACCCCGCATTTGGTAACCTTGTTCCCCGTGACGTAGCTTCACGTGCTGCCAAAGAACGTTGTGACGCAGGTTTTGGTGTCAACAACACCGGTTTGGCCGTATTCCTTGATTTCAAATATGCCATCGATCGTCTGGGTGAAGATGTAGTTCGCGCCCGTTATGGTAACCTCTTCGACATGTACGAAGAGATCACTGACGAGAACCCGTACAAGACTCCGATGATGATATTCCCTGCTATCCACTATACAATGGGTGGTATCTGGGTTGACTATGAATTGATGACCTCTATCCCGGGCCTGTTCGCTATTGGTGAAGCTAACTTCTCTGACCACGGTGCCAACCGCCTGGGTGCATCTGCATTGATGCAAGGTCTGGCTGACGGATATTTCGTATTGCCTTATACTATCCAGAACTATCTGGCCGACCAGATTCAGGTACCACGTTTCTCTACAGACCTGCCCGAATTTGCGGCAGCAGAGAAAGAAGTGAAAGATAAAATCCAGAAGATTAAAGCTGTAAACGGAAAACATTCTGTTGACTCAATCCACAAGAAACTGGGTCACATTATGTGGGACTTCGTAGGTATGGCTCGTACTAAAGAATCTCTGCAGAAAGCTCTGACAGGTATTCAGGAAGTGAAAAAAGACTTCTGGACCAACGTTCGCATCCCGGGTGAAGTAAACGAACTGAACGTAGAACTTGAAAAAGCCCTCCGCCTGATCGACTTCATTGAAGTAGGTATGTTGATGGCTCGTGACGGTCTGAACCGTGAAGAATCTTGCGGTGGACACTTCCGTACAGAATATCAGACTCCGGAAGGCGAAGCATTGCGCGACGATAAGAACTTCTCTTACGTAGCATGCTGGAAATACACCGGTGAAGATTCAGAACCGGAATTGATCAAAGAAGACTTGAACTATCAATTCGTGAAAGTTCAGACTCGTAACTACAAGTCATAATTCGGTTAATCAATTAAAGGAAAACAAAAATGGATAAAAATATATCATTCACGCTGAAAGTATGGCGTCAGAAAAGCCCTAAAGCGAAAGGTGCTTTTGAAACATACCAAATGAAAGATATCCCGGGCGATACTTCATTCCTCGAGATGCTGGATATTCTGAACGAACAGATCATCAATGATGGTGGCGAACCTATCGTATTTGACCACGACTGCCGCGAAGGCATCTGCGGTATGTGTTCTCTTTACATCAACGGACACCCACACGGACCTGCAACAGGTGCTACTACCTGCCAGATGTATATGCGTCGTTTCAAAGACGGAGATACTATCACTGTTGAGCCGTGGCGTTCTGCCGGTTTCCCGGTAATCCGCGACTTGATGGTTGACCGTACGGCCTATGACAAGATCATGCAGGCCGGTGGTTACGTAAGCGTAAACACAGGTGCTCCTCAGGATGCCAATGCCATTCTTATCTCTAAGGACATCGCTGACGAAGCCATGGACGCTGCCGCATGTATCGGTTGTGGTGCTTGTGTAGCTGCTTGTAAAAATGGTTCTGCCATGTTATTCGTATCAGCCAAGGTTAGCCAACTGAACCTGCTTCCACAAGGTAAAGTAGAAGCTGCCCGCCGTGCAAAAGCAATGCTTTCTAAAATGGATGAACTGGGATTCGGTAACTGTACAAACACACGTGCTTGTGAAGCAGAATGCCCGAAGAACATCTCCATCAGCAACATTGCCCGCTTGAACCGCGATTTCATCATCGCAAAACTGAAAGACTAAGCAAAACTTAGCATTTGATTAATAAGTAGGAAAATTCCCCGCCGGCATCGGCGGGGAATTTTTTTATATGAAAAGTATTATTTCTTACGGTATCTACGATACCAGATAATGAAGCCGATCAGGGGAAGTGAAGCACCCGAACATTAAAAGCTACTCCTTACCGCTGGATTTTCGAATAGCCCGGGGCGAAGCACCGAACGACTTCTTACAAAAATTGGAGAAATGAGGCAAAGACTCAAAACCATATTTGTAACAAATCTCCGAAATGGTGGCATCGGTATACTTAAGATCATACATAATCCCCTCCTTACGGCGTTTCAGCATCCATTCGTAGACCGGTTCGTGAAAGATGGTATTAAAAATGCGACGGAATGTAGTCACGCTATATCCTCCCATGTGGGCCAGTTCCTCTACGGTTTTCACCCTCATATAGTTTTGCAGAACAAAATACTGAAAGCTATTGGTATATTGTGAGAGCGGATGAACCAATGAAGACAGGTCATAGTCCGAATAATAATACCCCAGAATAAAAGCAAGTTCTTTCCGTTTGAGTGATAACAGCTCCCGACAAATTTTATTTTCACTCAAATAGTTTTTCGATCCTTCAAGAAAATATTGCAACTCCGGGATAATTTTGAGAGGTGAGTAAATCAACGGTGCCGGAATTTCATTCATAATGTAGTTATAGCGTTGTTCACAAAAAAGCTCCGGCTGGTTAAAACTGTAACACACACACTCTACATCTGTCATAGCCAATACTTCCAACTTCGATCCGATGGCTTGAAGAATAAACTCTCCGGCACGTAACATCGTTCCGGCATATTCCTGACTATTGACTAATATTTCCCCTTTTAAGAGGAAAATCATCAGGTTCTCTTCACACTTCTGGGCAGGACGATGAAAACCTCTCGGATGAGAAGCATGCATAATGGCATTATCAACAGCCTTGGGACATATCTGACAGTTCATCTTATCTCCACAGAAGGAGTCGGACATAGCGCGTTGTGTTTTGTTTATGTTGCCGACAAATGTAGGAGATTTTTTTGAAAAAACAATTAAGAAAGAAGAAAATGGCATAAAAATAGGTTCATCCGACAAATACGTAACTGGATATCTTTCTCAATAGGATTGATAATCAGAAGATTATATTTACCATGGTTTTCTTCTCAATGTAAAGGCATTTACCCCGGCATGTAAAAGCATTTACCTCGGCATGTAAAGGCATTTACCTCGGTGCGTAAAAGCGTTTACCTCGGTACGTAAATGAAGCCGGCATGCAAAGTAACGGATCCTCTACCGTAGGATAAACGTCGGCAAGACGCATCCTTCGGATGAACCTAAAAAGATGTTCTAAACTAAAATGCCCATTCTAAATATTACAGATTGCAACCAACAAATATAAAAAGAGCCCTATCAAACTCTGCCTTTGAGTAATGATATGGCTCTTTTCTTTGTTGATAAGAGTTAGTCAAACTTCAGATGAAAAGTGCTCCTTTTCTAAACTGAACTTCAACACTCTCCTGCTGTTTACCTTTAATTCTTATCAGGTCCTGCTGTTTCCTCATTCCAAGGGTCTACTTTAGGAACGAATGTAACTTCTGCCCCATTATCTTTTAACAACAATGTATAACGTATTTTGCTACCAGCAGTCCAAGTTACTCCACCTAATTCAACATCTCCGGTACCATTAAATATGGTTGCATCTGAAGCGTCTTTCACTGTATAAGTAACTGTTATTTTAGCATCAGCAGGCAATGTCTGTGGCAATAGCATCAATGAACCATCCGATTTATCAAACGATTTTGTCTCAGTACCTGTTATTGTTGCATAGGTTCCAGCATATTCGTAAGGAGATGTAATAACCGAACTTGCAGTACCCCAAGTACCAGCAGTTACATCAAACGTAAATGTAGCAGTCTGATTGACACCCGATATTGCGATACCTGTTACATCATATTTGTAACCATCCGTGCTACCGGTTGCAGAAAAATTAACCTGAGTCAAAATATGCTTAAATCCAAGACTTACGCCGCTACCACTATCATCAGTCTTATTTTTATCGGCAGCCTGAGCTATAAGCAGATCCTCTTGAGAAGCCACAGGGTTGACGGTATAACTAAAGCTTGGATATTGCCCTTCGGCTGACCAAGCAGATAACGCTCCGGATTCAGAAGGAGAATAAGCAAAAAATTGAAGCTTATCAGTCAATGGCCAGTAATAGGTACCTTTTGTAGCCCATAAGCCTTCTTCTCCCTTCTCTGTTTTGATCCCATTCATAAAAACCGTAGTACTAAGTTTAGTAACGTCCTTTATAAGATTACTTCCCGAGTTATAGGCATACACTTTAAAGTCCTTAAAATTATCATTCAACATCGGTGTAGCTTTAGTTGCTTTGCCCACCGCCGTATTGAATCCAATTTCCACCGGCTGTACAGCCTTTTCAATCTCTTCATTCTGTGAGCAACCCGTAATTGCCATTGCAGCAACTGCTGCGAATAAAATCTTCTTCATAATAGTATGTTTTTTTAAGTTATTAATGTTTTATCTGTATGTATTCCTTTTTTCTTATCCAACGGGCAACTCCACATTTGTTTCGTCGTCCCAGTCTCCTACATCACCGCCAATGCCGCCACCTCCACCCGGAGGTACCTCCACATCGTCTACTTTTATTTCGTCTTCTATTTCAACTTCAACCAATGTCGGTGGTTTCGTTTCATCTCCTTCTCCTCCTTCACCACCGCCGGTAGGTTCTTGTACGGCTTCCGTTATATTAATCTTCACTTCCTGCACCGACTTGTCCACCTTAATAATCATCAGGTTCATCATCACCGGAAGTTCGGTCTCGGCACGGCTAAGAACAACTTCGGGTAGCCCAAAAGTGGTAAATACCCCTTCTATCTTTCCGGCTTTCACGTTCAGATCAATATTAATCGGACAGGCATCACACATGGCATAACCTTTTCCTAAAAAATAATGGTCTGCCATCCCACCGACACTCCCTATCACAGTAGAAACATTACTCAACCCCTGTGCTTTGATGCTAAAAGAGTAAGTTCTGACTACCAGCCTTGGTTTCAACTCCAGCGTCAATGTCTCCTCACTATTTCGTACATCCAGATCATCTATGTTTATCACATAAAGCGGATCCGGCCCCCAAACCATCTTTTCTGTTCCGGCAACCCCAAACTTACAGAGATTGGTGTAAGCCTGAATGGTTTCATAAGATTCTTCTCCACGAATCAAGACCGTTTCTGTATCGTAATTGTAAACCACAACCGAGTAATGTCCGGGAGGTACCGGTACCTCTCCACCGGTTACCGACAAATATGCACTCTTCTTTTTACCTCTTTCATCTTTCGGATAAAAGATAACCTGCATTCCCTCCGGTAGTTTCTCTGTCACTCCTTCCCAGTTTAGCGCGATCCGTACTCCACTAACCGGATAATCATCCAGCAGTTCCCGCCGGCTGCATCCCGTCATCAGCAACAACGGGCAGAAAAGCACAAAAAGCAACTGTCCTATATCTTTCATCCATCTCTATCTCCTTGCCGTTATAAGCCAGACCAATGATACCTTGGCTTTGGTAGGCCCGATAAAATTGTAACGTCCGCTATTTGTCCAGACTAACGAGCCTTCGTAAGGAGTATACTTACGGTATTCTGTTGTCAAGTATCCCACTCCCACACTAAACTCAAACGAAAGATGGCGGGCTACCTGTTTCGCATATCCATACGTAACCCCCGAGGCTGCATAATACTTTCCCTGATAACCATCTCCCTTAAACTGGAAGTCGTAAATACCTCCTTCTGCATAACATCCCAGAAAATGTCCTGTCAGCCTGCCGTGTTTCCGGCGATTTCCTAACCAGCAACGTCCTTCCACCCCTCCCGAAAGCAGCTGATAGCAGAACTCTTCTCTGCTGTTCAGCCACCAGGGACATTTGTATTCAGTATTCAAAGACCAACGCTTACCTAATGGTATTTCCACTTCTATATTGGGTGCCAACGCCAAGTCATAAAGCAGATTGTTCTTGACGGCCAATACCGTTTTCCGCCACACCTTCTCCGATTCCATTACTGATTTTTCCCTATTTACCATGACAGGCTCTCCTCCGGCAAGTTTACCGGGAAGCGGTTTAGCTGTTTCCACTCCATATACCGGCTTTGCTTCTTTTACCGTCATTGCCGGAAGCCGTTTTCTTTGCGGTACCGACAGTTCCGGTAATATCTGGTTCGCAATGTAATGGTAAGCTTTTCCTCCGTTAAGCCGACGCAATAAAGACTCACATCTTACAGGATCATCACGATGGTAATCCAACAACATCAGTACATCTCTCTGATCGGGCACCTGTGAATCTGCAGCAATCTTCTCGTACAAAACAGACCAGTCTATTTTTTGAAAATCGAACCCTTCTTTCCTTATGGCATCCGTCATCGTCATCATCGCAAAACCTTCACCCGGCAAAAAGAAAAGGATCCCCCAAAAGATGAATATATAGATGCGATTCTCCATAGTTGCTCTATTTGTATAAAGCAAATATAGAACTTTGAAATTAAACGAAATACACTTAATCTAACTAAATAAAGGGGCTGGTTTGTTGTGTGAAACGATTGGAACGATTTTGCAAGTTTGACGGGGTTTATCCTTCCCTAAAGACTGCTAAATAAACAGGAAGAAGAGACATTATAAAGGCATATCCGTGAAAAACCGTGAAGGAATTCAAAAGAGAGACAATATTCAGGGAAATATTTGGAGAATCATCCGAAGAGAATTACATTTGTATTGTGATTTTTTTCATAGTATTAGATTTAAGGTTAACAAAAGGTTGGAGTCAGGCGTGACTCCTTTTTTTTGCCCCTTTATTTAAGTAACTGATAGACTCCTCCCGCCAAGGCCCGGATTACTCCTTTCATTTCCAGCTCAAACAGAATGACACTGATCTTATTGATAGGAATATCAGCCTGCACCATCAACGCATTGATCTGCAAATCTCCCAGCCGTCCGAGAATATCTACAATCTTCAGTTCTTCGGCAGATAAATCAGGGAAAAGATTCCGCTGTACGGTTGTCGGTTTAATAGTATGTGAACCGGTATCCCACCCCATTGCCTTCACAAAATCCGCCGCAGACTCCAACAAAACAGCCTTATTGTCCCGTATCAACTGATTGCACCCTTTCGAATATTCATCAGTGACCCGCCCCGGGAAAGCAAAACAGTCGCGATGATAACTTCCGGCAATATCCGCCGTAATCAGAGAACCGCCTTTAGCGGCAGACTCCACCACAATAGTGGCATCGCTGATACCGGCAACAATACGGTTCCGACTGATGAAGTTATGTTTATCCGGATTTGTTCCGGAAAGAAATTCAGTTAACAGTCCACCCTGCCGGAGCATATCAATGGCTGTTTTACGATGTAACGAAGGGTAAATACGGTCCAGCCCATGAGCCAATACCCCCACAGTAGGAAGCTCGACAGCCAGTGCTGCCCGGTGGGCATTGATATCGATCCCATAAGCCAATCCGCTGACAACAAGTACATCCGGACATAACGCCTGCAAATCCTGCAGGAAACTGACGCAAATTTGTTTCCCGTAATCCGTTGCATTACGGGTCCCGACCATATTAATAATGTGGAAAGCATTGAGATCGGCTTTTCCTTTAAAGAATAATACGACGGGAGCATCATCGCATTCACGCAGTCTGGAAGGATAGCCCTCATCTGCCATCGTAAGGCAAGAGATACGGTTATCCCGTACAAACTCATATTCCTGTTCGGCACGCTTCAATGCCTGTGGAGAATCCAATGCTGCGACAACTGCCTGATTCACTCCGGGTAAGCGATCGGGCAATTCAGTCCGGTAACGGAATACATCGGCAGCACTCCCCATACCGTCTACCAGACGTTTGGCACCTATATGCCCAACGCCCGGTATTTGCGTCAGTGCAATACTGCATATCCGTTCTTCATCGGTGCTCATTGCAGGTAAGGCGCAAAAATCCGGTCGAATAATTCACTATCGCTCAAACGTCCGTTTACCACACATACCGTTTCCACCGTCGATTTAACGACAACCTTATTATCGCTTTTCCGGAAGATGTCCTGATAGAACACATATTTGATACCTTCTTTCTTCATATACAATTTGGAAACGAATTCATCACCACTCTTTAATGGGGTTTTGAAGGCCATATTAATGCGGGCTACCACCGGATCCACGCCCTCTTCGTGCAGTTTTGCAAAACTTACGCCTACCGATGAAAGAAACTCATGACGGGTATGTTCCAGATAATGTTGATAATTAGCGTTATTCACAATGCCTTGCAGGTCGCACTCGTAGTCACGTACCTTTAAAGTAAGTTCATAGATATACTTTTCCATCTTTATTCCAGTCCTTTAAATTTTTTCAGTTCTTCGGTCGAAACCAATTTATACAGTTTGTCACTCGGACGTATCTTATCCAGCTTCATAGAGAAGTGCTCTCCCTTCTTCACGGTTTCTACCGGTTTCAGGTCCACACGGGCCTCATCGAGCGTAGCAAACACAGCTCCGGTAGTAGGGCCGGTAATCAACAGCTTATCGCCTACACTCACTTCAGCCGCTTCCACCAGGAATTCGGCTACACCAATGTTGGAGAAGTATTTAATACCTTTCCCCACATAGATCTTACGTTCGGTTGCCGCCGATCCGTAATTCTTAGTCCATTCTCCCAGACGCTGTCCCAGATAGTAACCGTCCCAAAAGCCCCGGTTGAATACCGTTTTCAAGCGTTCATCCCACGCCGCAATCTTCTCGTCGGTAAACGTACCATCCAGACAGGCCTGAATAGCCTGCTTATAACACTCGACAACAGTACGTACATATTCGGGCCCGCGGGCACGGCCTTCGATTTTGAATACACGCACCCCGGCATCCATCATTTTATTCATGAAATGAATGGTCTTTAAATCTTTGGGCGACATGATGTACTGGTTGTCAACCTCAAGTTCCACATCGGTATCCTTATCACGGACAGTGTAAGAACGACGGCAGATCTGCATGCAGGCTCCCCGGTTGGCAGAATGATTCATTTCATGCAAAGACAGATAGCACTTGCCCGAAACAGCCATACAAAGCGCTCCGTGGCAAAACATTTCGATGCGGATCAGCTCTCCGCCCGGTCCACAGATATGTTCTTCTTGAATCTGACGATAGATCTCCGCTACCTGTTCCAGATTCAGTTCGCGCGCCAACACCACTACATCGGCAAATTGCGCGTAAAACTTCAAGGCTTCTGCATTCGAGATATTCAATTGCGTAGACAGATGCACTTCCTGACCAATCTTGTTGGCATAGCTCATCACCGCCACATCGGCGGCAATCACAGCCGAAATACCCGCTTCCTTGGCCGCGTCGACAATGGTACGCATCAGTTCAACATCCTTGTCATATATGATGGTATTCACCGTCAGATAACTCTTCATTCCATGTTCGTCACAGGTCCGGGCTATCTCGCGCAAGTCCTCAATGGTGAATGTATTGGCCGAACGTGCACGCATGTTCAGATTCTCAATACCAAAATAAATAGAATCAGCTCCCGCCTGGATGGCTGCCGCGAGCGATTCGCGTGAGCCAACCGGAGCCATTATTTCAAAGTCACTTATCTTATACATAGTTACCAATTATAAGTTACGAGTCCGCAACTACTGAATATATCCTTTTTCTTTCAGGTTTGCCACTATCTCCTGGGCAATCCCCATTCCGATCTGCTGACCCGCTTCCATGGCCTCGGCAGTCATCACCGGAGTGGACTCGGCCAGCTTCTTTCCCACAGGAGATTCATAGAACTGGGTAATCTTCTTCAGGTCGTTTATCGTCAGATACCTGTAATAAATAGATACATATATATCCATAAACTGTGTGTTTGCCTTTTCGGACAACTGCTCTTCAAAAGTTTTCCAGAATTCATCCGGAACGTTCGAATAAGTATGTTTCATCATCCCGATCATCTGCGGAACCATCGATTTCACAGTAGTCATAGCGCCCGAGGCCTCGAGCATCTTGCTTAACGCCTCTTTATAAGCAGCATCCTGAGCCGAAACGGAAGTGGCAGACAAGATAAAAGTCAGGCACAGAGCAATGGAAAATAGTCTTTTCTTCATAATTTCTATCCAGTTAAATAAATGAATGAAGTGCAAAGGTAGGGGTTTTTTCCGTACTTTTGCAGCCAAATAATGAATAGAAAATCGTAAAAAGATGAAAATAGGCCACATAGACCTGGGTGAACGCCCTGTATTTTTGGCTCCGATGGAGGATGTCACCGATCCCGCTTTCCGCCTGATGTGCAAAAAGTTCGGAGCCGATATGGTATACACAGAGTTCGTCTCGAGTGATGCTTTGATACGTTCCGTCAACAAAACAACTCAAAAACTGACCATCTGCGACGAAGAACGTCCCGTCGCCATTCAGATATACGGTAAAGATACGGAAGCCATGGTTGGCGCAGCACGGATTGTAGAAGAAGCACAACCGGATATATTAGACATCAACTTCGGCTGTCCGGTAAAGAAAGTTGCCGGAAAAGGAGCAGGCGCCGGTATGTTGCAGAATATCCCGAAGATGCTTGAAATAACCCGTGCCGTAGTAGATGCAGTCAAAATACCCGTTACTGTAAAGACCCGTCTGGGATGGGATGCGGACCATAAAATCATTGTCGACCTGGCCGAACAATTACAGGATTGCGGTATTGCGGCATTAGCCATTCACGGACGTACCCGGGCACAGATGTATACGGGCGAAGCGGACTGGACCCTGATAGGGGAAGTAAAGAACAACCCGCGTATGCATATACCGATCATAGGAAATGGCGACGTAACTTCGGCTACCGGTGCCAAGGAGTGTTTTGAGCGGTATGGAGTAGACGCTATCATGATAGGACGTGGCAGCATCGGCCGCCCATGGATATTCCGCGAAGTGAAGCATTATCTTGAAACCGGAGAAGAACTGCCGCAGGAATCCTTTGAGTGGTATCTGAATGTATTGCGTGAAGAGGTGCTAAACAGTGTAGCCCGCCTGGACGAGCGCAGAGGGATTATCCATATCCGCCGCCATCTGGCAGCAACTCCTTTATTCAAAGGAATACCCAACTTCCGGGAAACACGCATCGCCATGCTGCGAACAGAGTCGGTAGAAGAGCTTTTCCGGATATTCGATGGACTTCACCCCATCACTTAAACATCGGCACTGCAAACCATTTCTTGAACATCTTTGTCACCAGCACATACAGCACGAAAGCAGAGATAAAGCCCGCAATCGCATCAATCAGATAATGTGCCTGAATATAGACAGTAGCTCCGCAAAGCAACAGATAGAGCGGCAACAGGCAGGCAAAAAGTTTCTTGCTGCCACGCCAAGCCATAATCATCAGAATAGTCGAAACACCGACATGCGAACTGGGAAAAGCCGCCGTAGGACGTTCTCCCACTTGTTGCGAACCCTCTACCAGGCTATAAAAGAATCCATGCTGATAGCCGGGACCCGGAAGCAACTCCTGATTGTGATTGAAATAATCGCCAATGGCAGGAAAGACACCTTGTGAGACAGAATCCATGCCAATGGCAGGGAAATAGAACTGAGGACCGGCAACCGGAACGAATATATAAATAAGGTAGTAGATGAAAAAGCAGGTGACCAGTACAAACGACATCTTCTCAAACAGATCGAACCGATAGATGAAATAGAACAACGTCACCACGAGAATCATCGGATAATATGCGAAGTACCCCATATTGAAGGGTTCGCTCACCCACATTTGCGGAAACGCGTGGCAAAACCATACGGCAGGTTGCCCTCCGAACATCCACTGTTCGGCCGTAGCAAAAAGATGATCCAGGTTGGGGAAGACACGGTTGAACTCAAAAGTATCCGGATACCAGTATGACAAAAGGCTCATCTGGATAGCGATACGCACAAAAGCGGAAAACTTACATGGAGCCAACCGGTAGAGATACATCAGCAAAAAAGTCATTGCCGCAATCACTGCCCTGTCCCACAACATGTGGAGCGGATGGTCCATCCGTTGAAACATGAATAAAATCAAGATAGAAGTTAACAGATTATATATCAATGTTATCTTCTCAACAGCAAACAAGCCCTTACGGCTTTCTACACGTTTAAATAAATCTAAAGCCATCCTTCGTTCTTATACCAGGCAATCGTTTCCTTCACTCCCTTTTCCAAATCGTATTCAGGAGCATATCCCAGTTCTTTCACAGCCGGAGTTATGTCGCATTGCCAATTTCTTTGTTTCATTATTTTATATTTGTCCGAATTCAGTGTGCTGCTCTTTCCCGAACGGGTCGCTATAAATTCGGCGAGCAAAGATACGACTTTTAGCACAATTAACGGACATTTGATGTGAATAACAAACGGACTCCCCAATTCTTTTTGAATCAGATCGGAGAAAGCACGGCTTTTATATACCTTCCCGTCAGCCAGAAAGTAAGCACGCCGGGATACTTCCTTCTCAATTCCCAGAAAAATAGCCTGTACAATATCTTTCACATACACAAATGTCAGATCCTGCCGTTTATATCCCACGGAGAAATCCGTATGCTGCCGGATGGACTTCGCCATCAGGAAATAGTCTGCCTCACGAGGCCCGTACACTCCCGTCGGACGGTAAATGACATACGGAAAACCGGGCAGGCTCTGAATGTAGAGCTCTGCTTTCAGTTTGCTTAATCCGTAAGCCGTATTCGGAGCCGGAGTATCTTCTTCACGGATGGGAGTATAATCCTTTTCACGTATCGGACCGAATACACTCAGAGTACTGATATAGATAAACTGCTTGGGAATCATATTAAGCTCGCGCAACGTATCGACAAAATATTTGGTCTGCAGATAGTTGACACGGTCGAAGTCGTTCTTGTCCGCACACTTGGTCACGCCGGCACAATGGACGATATAATCGAATTTATTGTACGTACCTTTATGGCCGGACAGTTGTGCCCGCAACTCATTGGGGTGTGCAAAGTCCAACTCAAGGAAGTGAATCTTGCGTTCTTTCAGGTATTTCTTACTGCTGGATGCACGGATCCCCGCCCAGACACCAAACCTGCGTTTCAAAGCTTCCTGAACAATGAAACTGCCGATAAATCCGCTTGCTCCGGTAATTAGAATACTCTCCATAAAATTCAGATCAAATGATAATTATTTCGTTGGTTCCACATGAATGCCTACATGGGTTCCTTTCCCAAACATCTCTTTTAGTTTATTTTCGATAGCAGTAGCCGTGCCATGCGCCTCTTCCAGAGTTATCTTCCCATCCATGCGGACATGAATTTCGATGGCATAATAACTGCCGATCCTGCGGGTACGCAAATGGTGGGGCTGACTCACTCCCGGAAAAGAGAGTACGGTCTGTTCAATCTCTTTCTCGACATCGTCCGGCAAGGACTTTTCAAGCAGTTCGTCCACACAAGGAATCAGCAACTGCACAGATACCTTCATAATAAAGAAACTGACTACCACTGCGGCAATCGGATCGAGTACCCGCCAATGATCTCCCAGCAAAATGGCCCCTCCAATACCGATAGCCGTTCCGATGGATGATAACGCATCACTCCGGTGATGCCAGGCATTGGCTACCACGGCCTGAGAATTTAACTTCTTGCCCTGAATCACGGTATACTGATACAGTATCTCTTTTGACACAATCGACACCAATGCCGCCACCAATGCCACTACACCGGGAGACTCCAACTGTCCGCCCTGCAAAAAAGTATAAATGGAAGAGGCACCATTCCAAAAGATACCGAAGCCGACACACAAAAGTAACAACCCGATGATGGCCGTAGCCAATGTTTCATATTTGCCGTGCCCATAATCGTGCCCCTTATCTTCGGGCTTCCCGGCGATACGGACAAAGACAATGACAACAATATCGGTGATGAAGTCGGATAGTGAATGGACAGCATCGGCCAGCATAGCCGCACTATGCCCGGCAATTCCGGCAAAGAATTTAAAAACGAGCAAAAGGAAGTTCACGACACTTCCCACGATCGTTACTTTATAAATTCCCTTCTCCCTGGAAGACTTTTCACTTTCCATTTGTTAGATTATTCATAATGTGAGGGGCAAATGTACATGAAAATCTTGAATTATTAATATTTAATCGCTTACTTTGTACTGATTGATATAAAACGAACCGATTATGGCTAAAAAGAAAGAAAAAAAAGCCGGCAAAAGAATGAAGAAGAAAGAACTGTCAAAGGTGGTTCTCGATTTCTTCCATGCCAAACAAGACGAGGTTATCAGCCTGAAATATATTTTCTCGGAACTGAAGTTAACCACTCATCCGCTAAAAATGCTCTGCATGGATATCCTGTCCGATCTCCTGGCCGATGACTACATTACCGAAGTAGATAAAAACAAATATAAACTAAACAATCACGGTGTTGAGATGACCGGAACTTTCCAACGTAAAAGCAACGGGAAGAACTCGTTTATCCCCGAAGGAGGCGGAGACCCGATTTTTGTCGCCGAGCGTAACTCCGCTCATGCGATGAATAACGATAAGGTGCGCATCGCCTTTTATGCCAAACGTCGCGGACGCGAGGCCGAGGGAGAAGTGATCGAGATACTGGAACGCGCCAACGATACATTCGTCGGCACACTGGAAGTGGAGAAATCATATGCCTTCCTCGTCACGGAAAACCGTACGCTTGCCAACGACATCTTTATCCCTAAAGATAAACTGAAGGGCGGAAAGACCGGCGACAAGGCAGTGGTAAAGGTCACAGAGTGGCCGGACAAAGCTAAAAACCCGATCGGACAAGTGCTCGACATTCTTGGCAAAGCCGGTGACAATACGACTGAGATGCACGCTATCCTGGCCGAATTCGGATTGCCATACGTCTATCCGCAGTCGGTAGAAAAAGCCGCAGATAAGATTCCCGCAGAGATTTCCGCCGAAGAGATAGCCCGCCGCGAAGACTTCCGAAAAGTAACCACTTTCACCATCGACCCGAAAGACGCCAAAGACTTTGACGACGCTCTTTCCATCCGCCCATTGAAGGACGGACTTTGGGAAGTCGGCGTACACATTGCCGACGTGACGCATTATGTCAAAGAGGGAAGCATTATCGACAAAGAAGCCGAAAAGCGTGCAACTTCCGTTTATCTGGTAGACCGCACCATACCGATGTTGCCCGAACGTCTCTGCAACTTCATCTGCTCGCTTCGCCCCAACGAAGAGAAACTTGCTTTCTCTGCCATATTCGACATCACGGAAAAAGGAGAAGTGAGAGACTCGCGCATTGTACACACGGTCATCGAATCGGACCGCCGCTTCACTTACGAAGAGGCGCAACAGATCATCGAAACCAAAGAGGGTGACTTCAAGGACGAGGTACTGATGCTCGACACCATAGCCAAGGCCTTGCGTGAAAAGCGTTTTGCGGCAGGAGCCATCAACTTCGACCGTTACGAAGTGAAATTCGAAATCGATGAAAAAGGAAAACCCATCAGCGTTTACTTTAAGGAATCCAAAGATGCCAATAAGCTGGTAGAAGAGTTTATGCTGCTTGCCAACCGCACCGTAGCAGAGAAAATAGGCAAGGCACCCAAAGGAAAGAAGGCCAAAGTGCTGCCTTACCGTATCCACGACCTTCCTGATCCGGAAAAGCTGGACAACCTCGCACAGTTCATCGCCCGTTTCGGTTACAGACTTCGCACAAGCGGAACCAAGACGGATGTCTCTAAATCGATCAATCACCTGTTGGACGACATACAAGGAAAGAAGGAAGAGAACCTGATTGAAACCGTATCTATCCGTGCCATGCAGAAAGCGCGCTACTCTACGCACAACATCGGTCATTATGGACTGGCTTTCGACTATTATACCCACTTCACCTCTCCTATCCGGCGTTTTCCGGACATGATGGTGCACCGGTTGGTAACCAAATATATGGATGGCGGACGCAGCGTATCGGAAACGAAGTACGAGGATCTGTGCGACCACAGTTCGAACATGGAACAGATTGCAGCCAACGCCGAACGTGCTTCCATCAAATACAAACAGGTGGAATTCATGAGCGAACATCTGGGACAGACTTATGACGGAGTGATCTCCGGCGTAACGGAATGGGGACTTTACGTAGAACTAAACGAAAACAAATGTGAGGGCATGATACCTATCCGCGATCTGGACGATGATTATTACGAGTTCGACGAAAAGAACTACTGCCTGCGCGGTCGTCGCAAGAACCGTATCTACAGCCTGGGAGACGCGATCACCATCAAAGTGGCACGGGCCAATCTGGAGAAAAAACAACTGGACTTCGCACTGATAGAGTAACACTTTGTCAAAATGATAATCGGGACCCGCTCAGATTGCCTTATTTCCGGCAAGAGTACGTCCGCAAAGAAAAATCGCCTTCCACACGGATCGGTGATTTTCTTTTTATTATCCAGATAGGGAAAGTTGGCACAAAAGCGAAAGGATAAGTACACAGAAGCCGGACAAAGAAAAAGAAATAAAGGATATAAGGAATCATTTTATCTTTTCCTAAGCGCTCGCCATTCGGAAGCAACCAGAGAAATATATGGATTCACGCCGCTCCGAAATACCGGTAAAAGAAGATGTGAAACAAAAGACCTTTGTTTTTCTGAAAAAGAAGTAAGCATTTCACCCGAAAGAAGTAAGCATTTTCGGAAAATGCTTACTTCTTTTTGAGAAAAGCAAGGGGCTTCAACCCGAAAAGCCCGGGTTTCCGATCCCCAAAGCCCGGCTGTTGGAGTCCAAAAATCTGTTTTTGTGTTCCTGTGCTCCCTATCAGCCCGATAAAAGAGAAAGTACATGTAAGCGGAAACAGCCATTTACTCACTTTTTGAAATGAAACACAGACAAAACGCAGCAATCGGATCATCCGACAAGTTCTAATATATAAAATCCATTCCGACAATGTATCCAAGATGCCGTGCAATTCTTTGATTTAAGTGTAAATGCGACAGTTCTTCTTTTTACCATATACATTCGTACCCGCTTATCAACTCTGCTCATCGCCGCTTCATCATTTAGCATTTCAACAATAAAACCAATTTTCATTCGGTCATCGGAATTAAAACAGTATATTTGCCGCCAACTAAACAAAGTTGGAATACGGAGTAAAACAACTCAATAAAAAGAACATCACAAACATGCTTGGAATAAAACTGATTATAGCAATACTATTTGTAATCATCGCATTACTCAGCATCTTCTTTGTAATTATCAGAGCAATCAAGAATAATAAGAACTGGAAAATAATAGAACCTGAACTTATAAAGAAAGTTCAAAAGTCCACCGGGCAAGAAATTATACATACAATGACTTTAAACGCCAGCGACTCAACTGACTTCTCCAACGGCAAGGGTTTCTTACTATGGATAGCATTTACATCTGACTACACAGCTTTTATCAATAAGAGCTATATTGCCGATAGCGGTAATGGACATGTTTATCTTTCAAGAAGAATGGATACTTCAATGAAAAGATTAGAGAAAAGATTTATGGAACTTGAGTTCAGGAACAAGGAATCCGCAGAAATATTAAAATTAGACGTACTGGTCCGTCCCAAAGACATAGAGATACTAAGCGCATTTATTCCCAATAAAAAATCTTTGTAAAGATTGACAGTACAAAAACCGATCAGGAAACCGGATATCGAACGTACTTTCATCTGCTACGGCAGATAAAGGCAGAATGCAGATATTCCAATTATTTATTATCACAAAATAAACTAAGAAATCAATGAAAAAAGTTATTCTTTTACTCTTACTCGGAGCATGGGTATTCACAAGTGTTGCTCAGGAAAAGGTATTTCAAGTAAACGAAGTGTCCGTCATTAACTATGGTGACGGACGGTTGCTGTTCCGGGAACTGAACGAGGAAAAAACACCGTTACAGGGCGAATACCGCATCATCGACGGCTATCATTCGGAATATATCCTGGCTTCTTTCAAGAATGGCATGTACGACGGGCTGTATCGCCATTTCAAGAGGAATGTTCTTGCGGAGGAAAGCACATACAAGGATGGATGGAGAGAAGGCTATCGTAAAACATATTATGGCGACGGCAAAACCCTGCAGGGCGAAGGAACGTTCGTGGAAGGAAAGTTGCACGGTGTCTGTAAGTCATACTATCAAAATGGAAAAGTCGAAACGGAGGTCTGCTATAAAAGGGGAGACCAGGACGGATGCGACCGCAAATACAATGAGGAAGGAAGCCTCGTGCGCGATACTTATTATAAAGATGGCAAGCCCGATGGAAATTGGGTGGAGCATCTGTCCGGTAGTATTGATTTCACCCGTCGCAGCAGCTATAAAAACGGATTGCTGACGGGCGAATATTCTGAAACGCTAAAGAATGGAAATCTCCGTAAAAAAGGTACTTACAAGGAAGGCAAAAAAGACGGAATCTGGATCGAATATCGCCGTGATACGGGCATCCCCGAACGTTCGACTACCTACCGGGCAGGGGAAAAGACAGGAGAAGAGATTCGCTATTTCACTGATGGAAAGCCCGAAAGCTCCAAAAATTACCTGAATGGCAAGTTGGAAGGCATTAGCCGCGAATATTATTATAGCAACGGCCAGCTAAAGTCGGAATTCACCTACAAAGCCAACAAACAGCATGGCCCTTTTAAATATCTGAACGAGGACGGAACCGTCCGCGAAGCAGGCCGTTACGAAAACGATATGCGGAAAGAGTAATTCTGCCGGAACCAGTATGGAAGGCGGTTTTACATTTATAGATAGGAATATGAATAAACACATTTGTTTTTATGAATAGAAAGTGGATCTTAATAACATTGTGCATTATACTACTATCCGGTTGTATAAATTTTGGGAAACGTTCGTCCACTCCGAAGACTCAATCACCCGGCAACGAAACCGAACAATCAGAACACGCCATCAGTCAGCATTGGATTGGGAGCTATTCTTTATATATCCTCTCAGGAGAAACCATTCAAGAAGATGCCAGCAACATCGGAGTCGGTTATGATTTTGAAATTCAGGATTCGATGGTTTCTTTTACAGCAGAGGGCTTTCAGACGTTTTTCGTGTGTGAATGCTCGATCCGGGAAAGCAAAGATCAGTTGTTGTTACTCTACAAAAGAAAGATTGAAGAGACTACTACCGTACCTTTTAGAAACGAGGGCGATACGGTTGCCCTGATTACCTGCGAACAGGGAAAATATTATGTGCAAAGCCCGGTCATTCCGGTTGCCGGATGGGTTTACAATCAAAAGATATTGCTGGAGAAGGAGCCGGTTAATACATCAGAGGAATCGGATCATGGCTCGATCCCGGAAATAACCTATTGGCACGAGGACTTTGAATATGGCACTGAAGAAGATCATTTAGACCGTTGGGTCATTCCCATTGACGAAGCTGAATTTTTAGCTGCATCGGCTAACTATAAGAACATACAGCCGGACAGCACGGTTCAGTTACCCACTGATCAAGGGAGCTATTCTGTTTCACTGGAAAATGGGCACACAAAAGTGTTATCCGATTGCTATGAACAATCCGATGCGTATCGCAAATACCTATACAAAGGATATCTTGCAGAAATGAATTGTTATGTATTCGAATACGAAGGCCTTGAGTGGGAAGGAATTTCATACGTCTCTAAAGCGAACGGGGAAGAATACGGTCTCCGCACCCAAGCTTTGTTCTCTTTGAATCAGAATTGTTATTGTGTGGATGCATGCACCGAGCTTGAAGGCGAAAGAGCCGGAATTATAAAGGTATTTCAGGTCTCAGGCGGCGAATTCAAATTCATGTTCGGCTTATGGTCGGACAAGATATTCCCGCAAACCGTTTGCTGGAAGGATAACACCACTCTTTATGTGAAAGCCCTCCGGGAGGAAAATGGCGCAGATCAAACTTATTACTATAAGATACCTTTGGATCAGGTACAATGATTCGCTTTTGGTAAATGACCGATAAAGAGGCTGTCTCAAATTTTTTTTTGAGTTCAGCTTCTTGTTTTATTGTCTATTGCTTTTCTTACCTAATCTTTTTATACTCTTTTCCCTCTTATTCTTTTATAATAAAGCAATCTTGTAATAATAACATCGTTCGCCCGACTATAAAGTAAAGATTAAAACAAATGAAGTCGAACAAAAATGAATTTCTGAAGATGTTGACTGCCTATCAGGGGATTATCCACAAGGTAAACCGGGTATATTTCAGATCGGAAGCGGACAGAGAGGACAACTTTCAGGAAACCGTCTATCAGCTCTGGCGATCTTTCCCGGCATTGCAGAACAAGGAGAAACCCGCATCGTGGATCTATAGGGTAGCAATCAATACCTCTATTTCGAAAATAAGAAAGGATAGTCGCATCGAGTTTCATGACTCGCCGCCGGAGGGAGAGACCGTTGACCCTTGGGAACAGCAGGAACAGGACGAAAACTGGCAAAGACTTGTCAATGCCCTTCAAAAGCTGAATGAAATAGACAAGTCCATCATGCTGCTTTATATGGAAGACTATAGTTATGAAGAAATAGCAGAAATAGTGGGGATGAGCAGCTCCGCCGTCGGCGTAAAGATTCACAGGCTGAAAAGCCGATTACAAAAACAATTTAAAAAGTAAAGCATCATGGAAGCACATGACATTAAAGAAACCTGGAAAGCGGGAGTGGAAAAGAATATCAAACCGTATCCCGAAGACAAACTGAACGAGATGGTAGTCAAATCCGCGAGAAAATCAATCAAGACAGTGTATCCCGGAACCGTCTTCCGACTCGTTGTGGTCGCCGTGGTTGTTTACCTTATTGTAATGCTGTTTATAAGAGAGCAAAGCATGGAAAGAGCGTACGTGGATATAGCCGCTTTGGCCGTATTGTCCGTTTCCTATTTCCTTTGGGAACGTTCCGCTTACAGAATGCGGAAATACACCAACGGCATGGCTGTAAAGGAATGGTTGGAATACCGGATAAAAGAAGTTGAGAAAGACGTCAAATTCAATACCAAATATGGTTGGATCGTATATACGTGTTCCTTTCTCTCGGCAATAGGCTTCTATGTGTTCTATCTGATGGCAATGAATATAACTCCCGGCATATTGAACGTTGTAGTTGTCCCACTCGGCATAGCCATTTACCTGCTGATCATAGACCGTTCTTTAGGACGGAATTACCGGAAAACCCTCCGTGAACTGAAAGATTTATATAAACAGTTTGAAGTGGAGGATTGAAAACAACTATATCAAGGAAACGAATCATCATCGAGCAGGCACAGGCACTTACTATAAGCACCGGTACATCCCCATCCGACCGGAAATCAGAAAGTAAAAAAACAAGTAGACCCGGTCTGTCGGAAGATGAAAGTCGGAAAGACGGACTTTTATCTTCCGGCCGATCCCGGAAAAGAGGAAACATTATTATCCCAAGCATCCATCAACGTTCTTGCTGAAAGGTGAAAAAGAGAAATGACGCCGCTTTAGAGACAGCCGGTCATTGCCCCATGCCGGACTACCGCTTAACCGTAAAGACCTGACTCTGACCTGCCGGAATTACAACTTCCTTCACCTTCCGCCCGATCTTCAAACGGCAGGCATTTCCCTGTTCGGAAAATACCTTTACCACAGTTTTACCTGATTTACTCCAGGCAATATCTATAATAAAACCACCGCGGGCACGCAGCCCCGTAACCTTTCCTTCTGCCCATACATCGGGTAATGCCGGCAGAACGTCTATCACACCGTCATGGCTCTGCAACAACATTTCCGCCACACCGGCAGTATACCCAAAGTTACCGTCGATCTGGAAAGGGGGATGTGCATCGAACAAATTCTTATATAATCCCCCATGCCGATTTACTTTCGGCCCGAAGTCGGTGGGGGTGAATAAATTCCGTATAATACGATAAGCGTGATTTCCATCGTGCATACGGGCCCACATGTTGATCTTCCATCCCATACTCCAGCCCGTAGCTTCATCTCCACGCAATTCGAGCGTACGGCGGACTGCACTGACAAGTTCGGGGGTCTTGCCCGGTGTTATTTCACATCCCGGATGGAATCCATACAAGTGTGACAAATGGCGGTGGTGCGGTTCTACTTCATCAAAGTCTTCACTCCACTCCATAATCTGCCCCCGCTTTCCGATACGGTAAGGCACCAGTTGCTTTGCTCCCATTACGTGCAGCAAGAGAGTATCGGCAGGAGGAAGAATAGAATCGGCAGCTAAAATCGCAGCTGCTTCGGCCGTATTGCTGAAGAGTTCACGAATAATGGCCATATCCATCGCCGGAGCCGGAGCTACGGCCGAAGTTTTCTTTTCCGGAGTCAGAAACTGATTCTCGGGTGAAACTCCCAACGGAGTTTGCCACATCCCGTCTTTTTCCACCAGCCAGGCGTTATAAAACCGTGCGGCATCGCGCATCAGCGGATAGGCTGTCTCACGGAGAAACTTCTTATCCCCCGAAAACAGGTAATGATCCCACAAATGCCGGCAAAGCCAGCCGGCACTCATATTCCACATAAACCAGGTAGGTTCACCGTCTGCCGGTCCCGACTCACGCCAGATAGAGGTGATATGATGGGAAGTCCAGCCGGGAAGGTTATACATCTTTGTAGCTGTAGCGGAACCATTGACCGCAAGTTCCCGAATCAGTCGGAAAAGCGGTTCACTGCACTCAGGCAGTCCGGTGGTTTCGGCCGGCCAGTAATTCATCTCAGTATTGATATTAATGGTATAACTGCTGCTCCATGCCGGAACCACATCCTTATTCCATATACCTTGCAGATTGGCGGGTTGTCCGCCTTCACGTGAAGATGCTATCAGCAGGTAACGCCCATACTGAAACAAAAGTGCTGCCAGAGCATTGTCCGGATTGTCCCTGAATCCGATAATACGGCGGTCGGTAGGCAGACCAGAATAGTCTTTCTCCGATTTCAAAGTCAACGCCACACGACCGAACAGCCGTTGATAGTCCGCCAAGTGACGTTTCTTCAGATCTTCATAAGGCAGCTGCCCGGCAACGGAAAGAATCGTATCCAACTTGGCCTGATAATCACTGCCGTCCTGTGAAGGACTTCTATCAAAGCCATTATAGCTGGTGGCAGCAGCAACCAAAAGAATTATTTCACCCTCTCCGCTCACTTTCAACTGATTGTCTTGCAAGGTGGCATTTCCTTTCAGTACCTTCACCCGGCTTTGGAAAAACATCCCTTTGCCGCCAACCTCATCGGCATACAGCACTTGTTTGTCGGTCTTTCGGCGTCCGTGACTATCGAAAAGTTCCGGATGGCGATCTGTCAATCTGTTCTTTTCGAGGAAGTCCAGCGTCCGCCGCTCTACACAACCCGGAGCCTGTCCCGAAAGAATCAACTCTTCACCCGTACCATCCACTTTCGCTGTCGGATGCTCCGATGTATAGCTCACCGCTACATTTACGGGCGACCGACGTGAAGCAGAGATACGAATCACCATTACCCGGTCCGGATTGGATATAAAGTATTCACGGGTATAGCGGATGCCTTCTGCCTGATAGCGAATAGTATGTACGGCATCTTGCAGATTCAATTCACGCACATAGTTTTCCACCTTTCCCTGAACATCAAAGCTTAGAAAAAGGTCGGCCAGAGGTTGATAGCTCTGCGAAAGCCTGCCTTGCCAGTTCCGGGTTATCAATCGGTGGGCACCCGCATAATCGCCATGGTTCAACAAGGCAAGCACTTCATTGTATACACTTCCGATAGAAGGTACGCCAACACCGGAAAAAGGTTCACCGCTATACAGTGTGCTTTCATTCAGTTGCAAATGTTCTCTCCCGGCATCTCCGAATACCATCGCACCCAGATATCCATTTCCCAAAGGAAGAGCTTCATTCCAGTTGGCAGCAGGCTGCCGGTACCAAAGCGAAAGATTATTTCCGCCGAACAACAGGCAGGCTTCCAGTAAACAAAAAAGAGTGGTAAAAATGTGTTTCTTCATAACTATCAGGGTTAATTCATTTCAAAAACTGTATTTCTATATTCCCGGAAGGCAAAGTTATTAAAATAAATTTCCATCTTTGTATTCCTATCAAGAGAATATAGTTATGAAGACAGTAATCATTGAAAACAAAGAGCAGGTAGAAGAAATTATCTCCCGTTGCGATATTTGCTTTGTCGGTATCACCGACCTGGAAGGCAACCCTTATGTGATCCCCATGAACTTCGGCTATCAGGATGGAGTGATCTATCTGCATTCCGGCCCCACAGGCAGCAGCATCGATATGCTGGCAAAAAACAACCGTGTCTGCATCACTTTCAGTGTAGACCACGAATTGGTATTCCAGCACCCCAAGGTGGCATGCAGTTATCGGATGCGGGCCAAAAGTGTGATTTGCAGAGGACGCGTAAACTTTATCGAAGACCTGGAAGAAAAACGTGAAGCGCTCAATATATTGATGCGCCATTATAGCAGCCGGGAATTTGTATACTCAGATCCGGCAGTGAGAAATGTAAAAATCTGGGAGATACCGATTGAAAACGTTACGGCAAAAGAGTATGCGGTGCCGCATACGAAATAAATTCACCACAGATTACACGGATTCGCTCAGAATTTTGATCCGATAGTTAGTAAGACGAATCATTAATCTGTGCAAATCTGTGTAATCTGTGGTGAACAATGCATCAGAGCGGATACTCCTCGAACGCATACAAGATTGTCGACAGATAGCGTTCGCCTGTATCCGGCAATAATACAACAATCAATTTTCCTTCATTCTCCGGAAGTCTGGCTAACTCGGTAGCTGCATATACTGCCGCCCCGGAAGAGATTCCGACCAAAAGCCCCTCTTTAGCCGCCAGTTCACGACTGGTACGGATAGCATCATCGTTTCCTACCTGTTTAATCTCGTCTACCACAGCAGCATTATAGGTTTTGGGTATAAATCCTGCTCCAATACCCTGTATCTTGTGCGGACCGGGAGCACCACCCGATAATACCGGTGAATCGGTAGGCTCTACAGCCACAATTCGTACAGTAGGATTATGCTCCTTCAAAGCAGCCCCTACTCCACTTACGGTACCTCCCGTTCCTACTCCGCCCACAAAGATGTCCACCTTTCCATCGGTATCTCTCCAGATCTCCTGTCCGGTAGTACGTACATGAACCGCAGGGTTAGCCGGATTTTCGAACTGTTGCAGAATGACAGATCCGGGAGTAGCCGCTTGCAGTTCCTCAGCCTTGGCAATGGCTCCTTTCATCCCGTTTGCTCCCGGAGTAAGTACAAGCTCCGCTCCCAACGCCTTCAGCAGGTTCCTGCGTTCCATACTCATCGTGTCGGGCATGGTCAAGATCAGCTTATAGCCTTTGGAAGCAGCCACAAATGCCAAACCGACTCCGGTATTTCCACTGGTTGGCTCTATAATAACAGATCCTGGCCTCAACGTCCCCTTCACTTCGGCATCTTCAATCATAGCCAGAGAAATACGGTCTTTCACACTTCCGGCCGGATTGAAATATTCCAGCTTTGCTACTACACGTGCTTTGAGCCCTTTACTTGCGTTATAATTACTCAACTCCAGTAACGGAGTGTTACCGACTAAATCTGTCAGCTTCTTTGCTATCTTTCCCATATCTATCTATTATTAAATATCTGTTTATTAGTAATAGGACAAAAGTAGTGTAGATTTGGTTCATTCTCAATACCATAAGTATGGTAAATTCGTACTACGAATGAGGGAGAAATATCTTTCTAAAGAATCCAAACGAACCGCCGGTTACATTCCGGACACAGTAAAACGACGAATATAATTCGCCACCAGACAACAACCCGGAGTATATACCTGCCCGTGATCAAAGCCCTGCAATTCGTAAAGTGATACTTTCTGATTACCAATATTCTTCAGTACTGAAGCCAGCAAAGCATTTTCTTCGTAACGGTCTGCCATTTCCAAATTCCGGTCACCGGTAATCAATATAAAAGGAGGTGTATTCTTACGGGCTTTGTTGCAAGGCGCATACCGGTCTATCACCGGAATACCTTCGGGCAGCGCGCGTTCTTTACGTATGGTGAAATGTGTAACAGTCTGCCCGCTGATAGGAAGATACGCAGCTATGCTGTCAGCATCTACTCCATATTTCCGAAGATATGATTTATCTAATCCGACCATTAAAGTCAAATAACCTCCGGCCGAATGTCCGGTAACAAAAACACGTTTGGGACTACCTCCATATTCTTCTATATGTTTACAGGTCCAGGCAACGGCAGCGGCTGCATCATCGGTATAAGCAGGGTTTTTAGCTTTAGGACTAAGCCTGTAATTGACAGCGACTACTGCAAATCCTTGATTCATAAACATCTCAGGAATGTGTTTTCCTCCCCCTTCCAATCCTCCGCCATGAAACCAGACAATCGTCGGAAAGTCTTTTTTCCCAACCGGATAATAGACATCAAGTTTACAGCGTTCCTTACGGTAACCATCCGTTTCCCCCGCAGGAATATACGAAATGTCTTTTACTGTTTTGTACGTCTCCTGTGCCTGTAAGGTGAAGGCAACGAACAGGAGAATAAATGATAAATACTTTTTCATGCTATTAAGTGTTTGTGAATTACTTGGGCAAATATAATACAATAACGACACTGTTTGAAAAAATAATAGCTTCCTTTATACACTCAATATCAAAAAAGCATAGATAAGTGGTTGTATTAATTCCTATTTAATTACCTTTGTCAATATCATAACCTCCAAACACTTATTTCAATATGAGAAAGATCACCCTCATTATGTTTACGCTGCTAATCTGTGCAGCACAACAGGTAAAGGCACAAACTGACAGTATGCTCATCCGGCCGACAGTAGATAAGAGAGTCGAACTACTTAGCATTGTTTTCCGTTTAACGGGTAATCCGGAGTATAGCAAAAACGATTTCAAACTCTACACAGACCGCATCGAATCGCATTTTTCTCCATATAAAAACCACGAACTTATACTATTCGTACGCTCGTTGGTCAAGACTGACGGTGTTTCATACGATGCAGTGATGAGTATGGCTGTCAATCTCGACGACCAGTTCAATCTGCCCGAAGATTATGGTTCACTGGACTCTCGTTGGAATAGGAATCAAGTAGGGCCATTCATCAAACTGCTAAAGAAGTTTGTCAAAGACAGTCGTTTCGATGCCTTTTATCACTCAAACGAAAACTTATATAAAGAGGCTGTAAATCGTTTTATGCCTATTTACAAAAACATAGATATCCAATGGTATAATGACTTCTATGGGCAGAAGTCCAACGACCGGTTTCACATTATACTTTCAATGGGCAACGGTTCGGGAAATTATGGACCGAGTGTCACTGACAAGGAAAACGTACATAATGTCTTTTCAATCATGGGAGCATGGGTTACCGATTCCGTAGGAATGGTTGTTTATCCATCTGAATTAATCTTACCAATTTTAATCCACGAATTCAACCATTCGTTCGTAAGCTTCGATCCGGAAATGTTCCGCACAAGCGGCGAACAGATTTATGCTGCGGTTGGCGGACAAATGGCGCGCCAAGCCTATGGACAATGGTCTATTGTCCTCACCGAAGCAATGGTACGTGCGGCAGTCATAAAATACATGAAAGACCATAACTTCCCGGCTGTCGAAATCACCAAAGAAACCGTCATACAAAAAACACGTGGCTTTGTCTGGATAAGCAAGCTGGTCGATGAACTCGAGAAGTATGCCTCTGACCGCACGACATACCCGACTCTCAACAGCTATATGCCACGGCTGGCAGAAGCTTACACAGGCTTTGCCCAATACACCGCAAACTATGATTCTATCCGTCCCAAAGTAGTTTCGATCGACGAATTTACCAACGGCGATACAACCGTTCGGAGCGACATCAAAACTATTACTATCCACTTCGACCGTCCTTTGGTGGGCCGCGGATACTCTATCAATTATGGTCACCTCGGAATGGATGCAATGCCTAAGATTTTAAACGTCAACTACGCCAATGACAACCGTACTGTGATTATCGGAGTAGAATTGTTACCCGGAAAAGAGTATGGAATCACTCTTTTAGGGCTTTCTTTCCGCACTCCGGAAGGAGATGGCATAAAACCCTATGAAATTTCTTTCAGAACGGCACAGTGACATAAATTCTCTCTCATTGTCTGTGATCCAGGTAGTAAAAGGCAATCCCATTTTGGACAAAAAGGGAAAGCAGATGACTGCATTAGCCTAAAATTGATTATCTTTGCACCCCAAAACGGAATATTATTAGAGTAATTACTCTTTTTCAACTTTATAGGGTTACTCTTCCATTTGATAGAAATACACAACTGATTGATAATATAAAAAAGATTATAATATTATGGCATTGCAATGTGGTATTGTCGGACTACCCAACGTAGGTAAGTCAACACTTTTCAATTGTTTGTCCAACGCGAAAGCACAGGCGGCAAACTTCCCTTTTTGTACGATCGAACCGAACGTGGGTGTAATTACTGTACCTGACGAGCGTTTAAATAAACTGGCCGAATTGGTACATCCCAACCGTATTGTTCCTACAACGGTAGAAATCGTAGATATCGCCGGACTTGTGAAAGGTGCCAGTAAGGGCGAAGGACTGGGAAACAAATTTTTGGCTAACATTCGTGAAACCGATGCCATCATCCATGTACTCCGTTGCTTTGACGACGATAATGTAACTCATGTGGACGGAAGTGTGAATCCGGTACGGGATAAAGAAATCATCGATTACGAGTTGCAGCTAAAAGACCTGGAAACCATCGAGAGCCGCATACAGAAAGTGCAGAAACAAGCCCAAACGGGAGGTGATAAAGCTGCCAAGCAAGCTTATGACGTACTTGTGCAATTCAAGGATGCGCTGGAACAGGGCAAATCGGCACGTACAGTAACTTTTGAAACGAAAGACGAACAAAAAATAGCAAAAGAATTGTTTCTGCTCACCAGCAAACCTGTAATGTATGTTTGCAATGTAGACGAAGCGAGTGCAGTCAACGGAAACAAATATGTGGACATGGTACGTGAAGCCGTTAAGGACGAAGATGCCGAAATCCTCGTGGTAGCCGGAAAAACAGAGGCTGACATCGCCGAACTGGAAACTTACGAAGACCGCCAAATGTTCCTCGCCGAGATCGGTTTGGAAGAATCGGGCGTAGCACGCCTTATTAAATCGGCCTACAAACTGCTGAACCTTGAAACTTATTTCACTGCCGGCGTACAGGAAGTACGTGCCTGGACTTACGAAAAAGGTTGGAAAGCCCCACAGTGCGCCGGAGTAATCCATACCGATTTTGAGAAAGGATTTATCCGCGCAGAAGTAATCAAATATGAAGACTTCTTGCAATATGGCTCGGAGGCTGCTGTTAAAGAAGCCGGAAAGTTGGGCGTAGAAGGAAAAGAATACGTAGTACAGGATGGAGACATCATGCACTTCCGTTTCAATGTATAAGACATCTATTTTCAATTATAGACTGAGGAGCTGATCAAATGGTCAGCTCTTTTTTTCTCCTCCCCTCAAAACGAAAACTCCCCGCTTTCTAACACTATCTTCAAGCAAATCATTATCTTTGCGCCCGTATATTATGCCTAACAAGCAACACAAGAAAATATCATGAACATGGAAAGTACTAACAGACTTCGTTATCTTATCGCAGGAACCGGAGGCGTAGGCGGGAGTATCGCCGGCTTTCTGTCACTTGCCGGTAAAAACGTTACCTGCATTGCTCGCGGAGCACATCTGCAAGCGATACAACAGGACGGACTTAAACTGAAATCGGACTTAAAAGGTGAACATACATTACGGATAGACGCTTGCACGGCAGAAGAATATAACGGAAAAGCTGACGTGATATTTGTATGTGTTAAAGGATATTCCGTAGACTCCATCACAGAACTTATCAAACAGGCTTCCCATGAAAATACAATTGTAATTCCTATATTAAACGTATACGGTACCGGGCCGCGCATACAACGTCTGGTACCGGGAATCACTGTACTGGACGGATGTATCTACATCGTAGGGTTTGTTTCCGGACCGGGCGAAATCACTCAGATGGGAACTATTTTCCGTCTGGTATATGGTGCACACCGCGGAACCGTCGTTCCTGTGGGAATGATGGAAGCCGTACAGAGAGACTTACAGGAGAGCGGCATTAAAGTTGAAATCTCTCCTGATATTAATCGTGATACCTTCATTAAATGGTCTTTCATCTCGGCTATGGCAGTCACCGGAGCCTATTATAATGTTCCGATGGGAGAAGTGCAGAAACCGGGTAAGGTACGCGACACTTTCATTGGACTCTCTACCGAAAGTGCAGCCCTGGGAAAGAAACTTGGAATCGAATTTAAAGAAGATATAGTCACATACAATCTGAAAGTTATCGATAAGCTGGCTCCTGAGAGCACGGCATCCATGCAAAAAGACATAGCACGCGGACACGAATCAGAGGTACAGGGTCTGCTTTTCGATATGATAACAGCAGCTGAAGAACAGGACATTGATGTACCTACCTATCGGGAAGTTGCTAAAAAATTCATCAAACTATAAAGAAATAATTATGAACAACCTTCTTTTATCTATCAATTGGAATCCGAATCCGGAATTATTCAATCTTTTCGGCATCTCAATCCGTTATTACGGACTACTGTGGGCTATCGGAATATTCTTTGCTTATGTGGTAGTCCACTATCAGTACCGTGATAAGAAGATAGACGAAAAGAAGTTCGAACCGCTTTTCTTTTATTGTTTCTTCGGCATCCTCATCGGAGCACGATTAGGACATTGCCTGTTCTACGATCCGGCATATTACCTGAATCATTTCTGGGAAATGATACTTCCGGTCAAATTTCTTCCCGGAGGCGGATGGAAGTTCACGGGATATGAAGGACTGGCCAGCCACGGAGGTACGCTCGGACTGATTATTGCCCTTTGGCTTTACTGCCGTAAAACAAAGATGAATTATATGGATGTGGTAGACATGATTGCAGTAGCCACTCCTATCACAGCTTGTTTCATTCGCCTTGCCAACTTAATGAACTCTGAAATTATCGGTAAGGTAACAGATGTATCCTGGGCATTCGTTTTCGAACGGGTAGACATGCAACCCCGCCATCCGGCACAGCTTTACGAAGCAATAGCCTATTTTATCTTATTCCTGATTATGATGTTCCTTTATAAGAACTACAGCAAGAAACTACACCGGGGATTCTTCTTTGGACTTTGCCTGACAGCCATCTTTACCTTCCGTTTCTTCGTTGAATTCCTGAAAGAAAATCAGGTGGACTTTGAAAATGGTATGGCACTGAATATGGGACAATGGTTAAGTATTCCGTTCGTAATCATCGGTGTTTACTTTATGTTTTTCTATGGAAAGAAAAAGAGTGCAAAATGAAACATATTATTGATATTAAAACCTGGGAGAGAAAAGAAAATTACGAGTTTTTCCTTGGTTTCCAGAATCCTACTATTTCTATTACTTCAGAAGTAGAATGTTCGGGTGCCAAAACCCGTGCCAAAGCTGCCGGAGAATCCTTCTTCCTGCACTATCTTTATGCCGTGTTGCGTGCTGTCAATGAAATTAAAGAATTCCGGTTCCGCATCGATTCTGAAGGACAGGTAGTCTATTTCGATACAGTGGATATGCTGACTCCCATTAAAGTGGCAGATAACGGGCGTTTTTTTACTGTACGACTTCCCTGGCATCCTGATTTTAAAACTTTCCATACAGAAGCCAAAGCCATCATTAACAGAATAGATCCGGATAAAGACCCTTATGAAGCAGAAAAGACAGGAGGTAATGATCTACTGGATGTAGTGCTGCTCAGCGCCACTCCCGATTTATATTTTACCTCACTGACCTGTACGCAGGAACATCGTCACGGTAGTAATTACCCGTTGATGAATGCAGGTAAAGCCGTCATAAGAGGTGGTGTATTAGTGATGCCCATCGCTATGACCATTCATCATGGGTTTATTGACGGACACCACTTATCTCTATTTTATAAAAAGGTGGAAGAATTTCTTAAATAATTATTTGCCCCTGACTATTTTTTTGATATCGTTCAGTTTGTTTAATGCTTCAATCGGAGTCAGATTATTCACATCCAGATTAAGTATCTCATCCCGGATCTGACATAAGACCGGGTCATCAAGCTGAAAGAAACTCAACTGCATACCTCCACGATTCTCACTGACTTCTGCCAGCGGTTTACCTGAAATTCCCTGCTGGCGGTTGTCAGATTCGAGCTGCTTCAGAATTTCATTGGCACGTTTCACAATACTTTTAGGCATACCGGCCATCTTGGCCACATGGATACCGAAAGAGTGCTCACTTCCCCCCCTTTCAAGTTTCCGGAGGAAAATAACTTTGTTATCCACTTCCTTAACCGATACATTATAATTCTTTATGCGCTTAAAGGATTTCTCCATCTCGTTCAGTTCATGGTAGTGGGTAGCAAAAAGTGTACGTGCTTTTGCCTTCGGGTGCTCATGAATATACTCCACAATGGCCCAAGCTATAGATATTCCGTCATAAGTAGAAGTACCACGTCCCAATTCATCAAACAAAATGAGACTCCGGGAAGATACATTATTCAAAATATCAGATGCTTCATTCATCTCGACCATAAAAGTAGATTCTCCTACAGAGATATTGTCACTGGCACCGACACGTGTGAATATCTTATCCACCAATCCGATATGAGCACTCTCGGCCGGAACGAATGAACCAATCTGTGCAAGCAGGGTGATCAATGCAGTTTGTCTTAATAAAGCCGACTTACCGGCCATATTCGGACCCGTAATAATGATAATCTGCTGCGTTGCATTATCCAGCATCACATCATTAGCTATGTATTTCTCTCCAATCGGCAATTGCTTTTCAATTACCGGATGACGCCCTTGACGAATATCCAGCACATCACTGTCTTCAATAACCGGACGGATATAATTATTCTCTTTAGCTACATTGGCAAATGACAGCAAACAGTCAATGCGTGCTATTTGGTTAGCATTGATCTGAATGGCAGGAATAAACTCACTCAGCGCTTGCACCAATTCTGTATACAAGCGGGTCTCCAATACCAATATCTTATCTTCTGCACCCAGGATCTTTTCTTCATATTCTTTCAATTCCTGAGTAATGTAGCGCTCTGCATTTACCAATGTCTGCTTGCGTATCCACTCTTGCGGCACTTTATCTTTATGTACATTCCGCACTTCAATATAGTATCCGAAAACACTGTTATAGGCAATCTTCAAACTTGGTATTCCTGTCAGTTCGCTTTCACGCTGCTGTATCTGAAGCAAATAATCTTTACCCGAATAAGCTATCTGACGTAATTCATCCAGTTCCGGATTCACTCCGTCTTTAATGACTCCTCCCTTATTTATCAACAAAGGAGGATCATTATTAATTTCCTTCTCAATGCGGTCGCGAATAGAAATACAAAGATTTAACTGCTCTCCAATACGATTCAAACTGGGGTTATCAGCTTGCCGGCAAGCCTCTTTAATAGGTTCAATTGCTTGTAAAGCAACTTTTAACTGTACTACCTCACGTGGAGAAACCCGCCCGACGGCCACTTTCGAAATGATACGTTCCAAATCTCCGATCCGATGCAACTCGTCTTCGATCAACTCCCTGAAATCCGGTTTACGAAAAAAGTATTCTACTACATTTAATCGATCGTTAATAGGCTTCTCGTCTTTTAACGGAAATACCATCCAACGCTTCAGCAGACGCGCTCCCATAGGGCTGATAGTTTTATCGATTACATTGAGAAGGCTACTTCCACCATCATTCATGCTACCGATCAACTCCAGGCTGCGCACTGTAAATTTATCAAGACGTACATACTTGTCCTCTTCAATACGGGCTAATGAAGTGATATGCCCCACCTGAGTATGCTCCGTCATGTCCAGATATTGCAGAATAGCTCCGGAAGCAACAATACCGTTTTTAAGATGCTCGACTCCAAATCCTTTCAGATTTTTCGTCTCAAAATGTTTCAGTAACTTCTCCCGGGAACTGGATTCGGTAAATACCCAGTCATCCAGTTCAAAAGTAAAAAATTTACTTCCAAAGTTTCCTTCGAACATTCCACGTTTTCCACGTTCAAAAAGAACCTCTTTTGGGGCAAAATTATTCAGCAGCTTATCTACATAGTCAAAAGGTCCTTCTGCTGTCAAAAACTCTCCGGTAGAAATATCCAGAAATGCTATTCCACAAGCGGATTTTCCGAAATGAACAGCAGCCAGAAAGTTGTTTTCTTTATAATTTAAAACGTTATCATTGATAGAAACACCGGGAGTGACCAACTCCGTAATGCCACGCTTCACCAACTTTTTCGTTGTTTTGGGATCTTCAAGCTGATCACATATAGCCACCCGCTTACCGGCACGGATCAGCTTCGGCAAATAAGTATCTAATGCATGATGAGGAAAACCTGCCATTTCAATGGTTTTTCCTTTCCCATTGGCGCGTTTCGTGAGAGTAATTCCTAATATTTCAGCCGCAATAATCGCATCGGTAGAATAAGTTTCATAGAAGTCCCCACACCGGAACAGCATCACTGCATCCGGATGCTTAGCCTTCAGGTCAAGGAATTGTTTCATCATCGGGGTTAATTCAATATCATTGCTCACGGATAGTCTTCTTTTTTAAGTTCATAAATAACAAGGCAAAGATAAGGGTTTCCTACTAATCTACCTACCTTAACAGATAGTTTTACCATACCTAAAAAGATGTATATTTACTAACCTTACCAATTATCCCGCCAATAAAATCGGTTACACCAATTTCTAAATAAACCTTTCAAAAGGAGGTATATTTATTAATAACTTTATTAATTCCATTAAAATATATTATAATATACCGTTTTTCACCAGAATTATTTGCAGTTTTCGTGGAAAGCCGTACATTTGCAATGTGTTTTTCATAGTATTAGATTTAAGGTTAACAAAGGTTGGAGCAAGGCGTTGCTCCTTTTTTTATGTCCCTACTCCATGTCTCATCGGGAATCACGATAAACATCGTTTCAATCCGATTCACCACAAAAAATAGTAATTAAAGATCCTAAAACATTTAATAAACCGCACTTTTTTCTTAAAACGTGTTATAAAACATGCTTTTATTCTTGGATTATTTGCTATTCCCATGAAAAGCCGTACATTTGCAATGTGTTTTTCATAGTATTAGATTTAAGGTTAACAAAGGTTGGAGCAAGGCGTTGCTCCTTTTTTTATGTCCTTACTCCACAAATTCCAATAATTTCCCTTCCAAATGAATGTAATTCATTCCACACAGATGGTCACACTTTCTTCAAAGAGAGATTATTTTTTCCATTGATAATCAATATCAACCCGTCTCGCAATGGCATATTGAATTAGGAAAATATAAAGTAGCGGAAGATGCACGATACACACTGACAGATCCCAGAAAAAGTGTTTTTGATAATGCGGCGATATTGACTCTTATCGGAAAATGGGATAATAAACTCTTCTTTTCGGCAACAGCCAATAAACAAAATTATCTGCTCTACTATGATCTAAAAGAAAAGAAATCCGGTAATATCCGACTCCCCTATCCGCAATATTCATTCGCCATACCGGAAAAACACTCATTCATACCTAAATCCATGTCTGATAACGGAAAATATCTGATCTCGTATGAAATACAAGAAAATGATGAGAATCCGGTGATCATATTGGCCGAAAAATAAAAAAATCGGGATATATTCCATAAAGATTATATCCCGATCGTTATCCTTTCAGCACATCTTCGTGCTCAAACCTATTGAATGAATGTCATCATTTTTATCTTTTGAGTAATCATATGTCTAATCAATGATTACAAATATAAACACTAAAATTTAAATTATCAACAAATATAAGATTTTTATTTTCTGATCCTTCCCTTTCATACCTATTTTGTTTTTTAGCTATCTTCGTGGTTATCTGAAAATAATCATGTAAATTTGCTCCCTCATATTAAAGTATATATTATAAATCACTATAAACAAAAGGTTATCGCTATGGAATATAATTTCAGGGAGATCGAAAAGAAATGGCAGAAAATATGGGTAGACCACCATACCTACCAAGTAAATGAAGATGCATCCAAACAAAAATTCTATGTACTCAATATGTTCCCTTACCCTTCGGGAGCCGGATTACACGTAGGTCATCCGCTCGGATATATTGCTTCGGACATCTATGCACGTTATAAACGCCTGCAAGGATTTAATGTCCTGAATCCGATGGGTTATGATGCTTACGGACTGCCAGCCGAACAATATGCTATCCAGACCGGACAACACCCTGCAATTACTACCATCAATAACATCAACCGTTATCGTGAACAGTTGGATAAGATAGGATTTTCATTCGACTGGAACCGTGAAATACGTACTTGTGATCCCGAATATTATCACTGGACTCAATGGGCATTTATAAAAATGTTCAACAGCTATTACTGTAATGATGAAAAACAGGCACGTCCCATCGAAGAGTTGATCGAAGCCTTCGAAGCCAATGGAACGAAAAACATGAATATAGCCTGTGGTGAAGAAATGAATTTCACAGCCGACGAATGGAAAGCTAAGAGTGAAAAAGAACAACAGGAAATTTTAATGAACTACCGTATAGCCTATTTAGGCAATACGATGGTAAACTGGTGTCCGGCTTTGGGTACCGTACTTGCCAATGACGAAGTGGTTGACGGTGTTTCTGAAAGAGGCGGTTATCCGGTCATTCAAAAAGTGATGCGCCAGTGGTGTCTGCGTGTATCTGCTTATGCGCAGCGTTTACTTGACGGACTTGAAACCGTAGAATGGACTGACTCACTGAAAGAAACCCAACGTAACTGGATTGGACGTAGTGAAGGTGCTGAAATGAATTTCAAAGTGAAAGATTCCGATCTTGAATTTACCATCTTTACGACTCGTGCCGACACTGTATTCGGAGTTACTTTCATGGTGCTTGCCCCGGAAAGTGAATTGGTATCCCAATTAACGACCCCTGCACAAAAGGCAGAAGTAGACGCTTATCTGGAACGTACCAAAAAACGTACCGAACGCGAACGCATCGCCGATCGTAGTGTTAGTGGCGTATTCTCCGGAAGTTATGCCATTAATCCATTAACCAATGAACCTATACCGGTATGGATCAGTGATTATGTACTGGCAGGTTACGGTACTGGTGCCATCATGGCTGTACCTGCACACGACAGCCGTGACTATGCTTTTGCCAAACATTTCAATCTGGAAATTCGCCCGTTGATTGAAGGTTGCGATGTCAGTGAAGAAAGCTTCGATGCCAAAGAAGGCATCATGATGAATTCTCCCCGTCCGGGAACTCCTGAAGGGGGCCTCGTACTGAATGGCTTAACTGTAAAAGAAGCCATTGCTAAAACTAAAGAATATATCAAAGAAACCGGATTGGGACGTGTAAAAGTAAATTTCCGTTTACGTGACGCCATTTTCTCGCGTCAGCGTTATTGGGGCGAACCATTTCCGGTTTACTATAAAGACGGAATGCCTTACATGATCGATGAAAGTTGTCTCCCGTTAGAGTTGCCGGAAGTAGCTAAATTCCTTCCTACAGAAACAGGTGAGCCCCCATTGGGACATGCTACCAAATGGGCATGGGATACTGTCAACAAGTGTGTGACAGACAATGACAAAATCGACAATGTAACCATTTTCCCATTGGAACTGAATACAATGCCAGGCTTTGCAGGTTCTTCTGCCTATTATTTGCGTTATATGGATCCACGTAATCACGAAGCACTCGTTGCTCCTGCCGTAGATCAATACTGGAGAAATGTAGACCTGTATGTGGGCGGTACGGAACATGCTACCGGACACTTGATTTACTCACGTTTCTGGAATAAATTCCTGCATGATTTAGGCATATCTGTAGCTGAAGAACCTTTCCAGAAACTGGTCAATCAAGGAATGATACAGGGACGAAGCAACTTTGTTTATCGTATCAAAGATACCAATACTTTCGTATCTCTGAACCTGAAGGATCAATATGAGGTAACTCCTATTCATGTCGACGTAAATATTGTATCTAACGATATTCTCGATCTGGAAGCTTTCAAAGCATGGAGACCCGAATACGAAACTGCCGAATTCATCCTGGAAGACGGTAAATATATCTGTGGATGGGCTGTTGAAAAGATGAGTAAATCTATGTTCAATGTAGTTAATCCGGATATGATTGTCGAGAAATATGGCGCCGATACACTTCGTATGTACGAAATGTTCCTCGGACCGGTTGAACAATCCAAACCCTGGGACACGAACGGAATAGATGGCGTACATCGTTTCATTAAAAAATTCTGGTCGCTATTCTATGACAGAAACGGCGAGTATCTGGTAAAAGACGAACCGGCTACCAAAGACGAACTAAAGGCACTTCATAAGCTCATTAAGAAAGTAACCGGTGATATTGAACAGTTCTCCTACAATACTTCGGTAAGTGCTTTCATGATCTGTGTCAACGAACTCTCAAGTTTGAAATGCAGCAAAAAAGAAATATTGGAGCAGCTCGTTGTGGTCCTCGCTCCCTTCGCTCCCCATGTTTGCGAAGAATTATGGAATACATTAGGAAACACCACTTCCGTATGTGATGCACAATGGCCGGCATTTAATGAACAATACCTGGTAGAAGATACGGTTAATTACACGATTTCTTTCAATGGCAAAGCCCGTTTCAATATGGAGTTTCCTGCAGATGCCGCCAGCGATGTAATTCAAGCCACCGTACTTGCTGACGAACGCTCGTTGAAATGGACAGAAGGTAAAACACCGAAAAAAGTTATTGTAGTTCCGAAGAAGATTGTTAACGTTGTTATTTAATACCTACACACAAAATGATAAGCAAACCCACAAAATCCGATGTAATGCGAGAGTTGAGAGATTATATCTTTATCACTCTCGGACTGATAAGTTATGCGTTAGGCTGGACAGCCTTTCTTATTCCTTATCAGATTACTACAGGTGGAACAACCGGTATCGGTGCCATCATCTATTATGCAACAGGCTTTCCTATCCAATGGTCTTATTTCATCATCAATGCTGTGCTGATGACATTTGCCATTAAGATACTTGGTCCGAAGTTCAGTATAAAGACGACATATGCCATCTTTATGCTCACTTTCTTCTTATGGTTCTTCCAACTGGTTATTGTGGACGATAAAGGAGCTCCGCTTCAGTTGGTAGGAGAAGGTCAAGACTTCATGGCCTGTATTATCGGTGCCATCATGTGTGGACTCGGATTAGGGGTGGTATTCAATAATAACGGCAGCACAGGCGGTACTGATATCATTGCAGCCATTGTTAATAAATACAAGGATGTCACTCTTGGACGAATGATTATGTTTTGTGATATCATCATTATCAGTTCATGCTACTTCATCTTCAATGACTGGCGCAGAGTGATATTCGGTTTTGTTACCTTGTTCATCATTGGTTTTGTGCTGGACTACGTGGTTAACAGCGCCCGACAGTCTGTACAATTCTTTATCTTTTCGAAAGATTATGCAAAGATTGCCGACCGCATAACGAAAGAAACCCATCGGGGGGTAACCGTGCTTGACGGATTAGGCTGGTATAGCCAAAACAATGTAAAAGTATTAGTCGTGCTTGCCTATAAACGCCAGTCTCTCGACATCTTCCGCCTGGTGAAGGATATCGATCCGAATGCTTTCATTTCACAAAGCTCAGTAATCGGTGTATACGGCGAAGGATTCGACCGCCTGAAAATAAAATAAATCCAGAGCGAAAAAACAGATGAAAATAGAGCGTAGCGAAGAAGTTTGAAACTATATTCGTTACGCTCTATTTTTATTTGATTGAGGGCCAAAGAAAAGCCACATTAAAGCCAAACAGCACAGTATTTCCTGCCAAATATGTTGTAATCAATATATTACACATTTTTTATAGCTATCAATAAGTCATTATACACTATTTTGTAACCTAAAAGGAGTTGCAAAATGAATAAACACGAAACCTTATCACAAGAGGCACATACTCAAATGAATTCGCATTTTACGAAAATCTTTAAATAGAAAACAGACCAAAAGTCCATTATTTAAACCTCCCTTTAAATTCCATACTGTACATATCGAATCCTTCAGACCAATAATCTTTTTTGATTTCATTCAAAACAAATCCATGTTTTTCATAAAATCTATAGGTCAATTGCGAAGTTCTGACGGTTATTTTTTGAACACTATCAATAGTTTTCAATACCGAAATTCTATGTTTTAGCAGTTTCGTCCCTAACTTTTTTCCTTGAAATGTAGGGTGTATAATATCCCAACTTATTTTCCCAATAGTTCTGTTTTCAGCAAAATTTATCCCACCACAACCTACTATCTGTCCATCTACAAGTAAAACGTAATAAAATTCTATTTCTTTCTCCAAATACTTACTTAAATCAGATTCTTCCTCCGCTGCAAAAAAATCAGGAATATTCAGTCTGATTAAATTCATCACTGCATCCTTATCTGCCGGCAAGTACTCTCTAATTATAATTAATTCTGCTAATTTCATAAAATATACATCTAAAATTCCAACACAAAGGTATCACATTTATTGTTAGGCTTACACATCAGCAGATATCTATGAAGAATTGAATAACCTAAATTAAGAAGTCAATATTTGTACATTCAGAGAATTGTTATACTTTTGTATCCAGAAAGAGTTATTTGACAGTATAGCACCGCAAATCGCTGAAAATCGAACCATTGCTAACTTGTTATCTCTGTTTCTCAAGAACCTCACTAATTATTCTCAATCGGTTAAGTCAAATCGATTAAAATCTAAAATAAATAACAGACAATGAAACGTAAACTTGTTTTTGCCACTAATAATGCACATAAACTGGAAGAAGTATCATCCATATTAGCAGATAAAGTTGAACTGCTCAGCCTTGACGATATAAACTGCCATACAGATATTCCCGAAACAGCGGACACTCTGGAAGGTAATGCGTATCTGAAATCATCCTTTATTTACCAAAACTATGGATTGGACTGTTTTGGTGATGACACCGGATTGGAAGTTGAAGCATTGGGAGGGGCTCCCGGTGTATATTCGGCTCGCTTTGCCGGAGGAGAAGGACATAATGCAGAAGCCAACATATTGAAACTCATGCAGGAGCTGGAAGGAAAAGAAAACCGCAGAGCACAGTTTCGTACTGCCATTTCGCTTATTCTGGACGGAAAAGAGTATCTTTTTGAAGGAGTGATAAAAGGCGAAATAATCAAGGAAAAAAGAGGTAATTCAGGCTTTGGATATGATCCTGTATTCATCCCCGAAGGATATGACCGGACTTTTGCAGAACTGGGAAATGAAATAAAAAATAAAATCAGTCATCGTGCTTTAGCCGTAAACAAATTATGCGAATTTCTCCGCTCCATCTGATTGATAAAAACGGATAGATAAATGAATCCTCCGGAGGAATGTAATTTTCCTCCGGAGGATTCTATTTTTATATCTCCTGCTAAGAGAGATTATAGTATAACACAACAGCGTGTATATAACGAACTCTTTTTGCACTTTATCCAGTCCAAAACTTTAAATCTCCATTATCAAAACATCCGGATGTTTTGATATATAACATGGGGATCTTTTCATATAAAACATCCCCATGTTTTTGCGTTATAATTCTAACTTTAGTTCTTTTAATACCATTACTTCTCTATCATTCTTTACCAACTTTTTCATCCCTTCTTTAAAGAATAGCTTCCGATTGAATGAACCTGCTCTATCAAATTATCTATATTCTATTATTAACAGAGATTTCAACTATCTCTGTTAATAACAAAGAGCCGTATTATACCTTTATATATAAGTATAATACAACTCTTTCATATCATAGATCTATCAATTATTAACCGTAAAGTTAACTATTTATTCACAGCCTGTTTATAAACCCAGTTTCTCTGAAATTTCCAACATTCGTTTAATCGGTTTCACTGCTTCTTTAGCAACTTCCGGGTCAACAGTTACTTCAGGGAATTCATATTTAAGGCAATTATAGAGCTTTTCCAGCGTGTTCAGCCGCATGAAGTTACATTCATTGCATCCGCAGGTACTATCGTTAGGAGGGGCAGGAATGAATGTTTTTTGCGGGCACTTCTTTTGCATTTCATGTATGATGCCTGCTTCGGTAGCTACAATAAACCGTTGCTTGTCACTGTTCACTGCATATTTTAATAAGGCAGCCGTAGACCCCACTACATCGGCCAGTTTCAATACTACACTTTTACACTCAGGATGTGCCAGTACTACGGCATCGGGATATTGAGCTTTTAACTCCACTATTTTCTCCACCGAGAATTGTTCATGCACATGACAAGCTCCGTCCCATAACAGCATTTCACGTCCTGTGATCGAGTTTATATAATTCCCCAGATTACGGTCCGGTCCGAAAATAATTTTTTCATCTTTCGGGAAACTTTCCACAATCTGTTTTGCGTTAGTCGAAGTAACCACCACATCCGTCACTGCTTTGACTGCTGCCGTTGTATTTACGTACGAAATCACCGTATATCCCGGATGTTCCTTCACAAAGGCAGCAAACTTATCTGCGGGACAACTGTCTGCCAATGAACATCCCGCATTCAAATCGGGTACTAATACCTTCTTTTCCGGACAAAGCACTTTTGCAGTTTCACCCATGAAATGAACTCCACACATCACAAGAATATCCGCATCGGTTTTAGCCGCGATTTGAGCCAGAGCCAGACTGTCGCCAATGTAGTCGGCAATATCCTGTATTTCGCCTTTCTGGTAATAGTGTCCCAAGATTACTGCATTCTTTTCTTTTTTCAGTTCATTGATGGCTGCTTTCAGATCAATGCTTTTGTCTACGGGCTCGTCAACGAATCCCTTATTCACCCATTCTTCTCGATTCATTATATTCTTATTTTTTCTCTTCTTTTAAAAAGAAATCCTTTGTTAGTGATTATAGCCTGTTAATAGTGTTAGCAAATAAACTGGCTTTTTCTTGCCAGATAAGTTATTAGTTACTTATCTAAGTTTATAATCAGTTTATGAACGTGTCTATTTATTGATAATAAGCTATATTGCTAACTTCATTAACACCTTGTTGATAAAGTGCAAAGTTAAAAACTTTATGGATATAAACAGGCTAATTAGTACTGAAAAATCTGTTGAAGTATGCTTGGAAAGTTGAAGCTAACTTTTTTGTATTGTTCATATCCCGTTGCTCTTATACCTTCATTTGAATAATGCAAGAATTAGTTTTCAAAATATATGCTGATTCTTTTGACAGGTTTTAAACCGTTATCAACACCTATGTTAACAAGAAAAGAATTACTTTTGCAACATACTAACAGAAACGACATCATCATGCGAAAATTGAAAATAACCGAGCTGAACCGGATAAGTATAGAAGAGTTTAAAGAAGCTGATAAATTGCCTTTAGTTGTAGTGTTGGATGATATACGGAGCTTGCATAATATCGGTTCTGTGTTTCGTACGGCAGATGCTTTCCGGATTGAATGTATTTATCTGTGTGGAATTACGGCTACTCCTCCCCATCCCGAGATGCATAAGACAGCTTTGGGAGCCGAGTTTACAGTGGATTGGAAGTATGTTAATAACGCAGTTGAAACGGTTGATAACCTCCGGAGTGAAGGATATGTGGTATACTCTGTCGAACAGGCGGAAGGGAGTATCATGTTGGATGAGTTAACACTGGACCGTTCGAAGAAATATGCTGTAGTTATGGGAAATGAAGTAAAAGGAGTGCAGCAGGAGGTTATTGACCATTCGGATGGTTGCATTGAGATTCCCCAATATGGCACAAAGCATTCTTTGAACGTGTCGGTAACAGCGGGAATTGTTATCTGGGACTTATTTAAGAAGTTGAAATAGGATATTGGTAGGCTGTTGATAAACAATTTATAGTTGGTTTCGAAGCTATTAATTGCTTGGTTATTAAGCAGCGGATTTACAATTGTCCGCTTTCCACTAATACTATCACGCGTTCAGTCAGCTTATCTTCTCCTTCGGGGTCATATTGTTTTTTTAAACTGGCTCCGAAAAGAGCGGCAAATGTCTGATAGAAGCCTGCTTTAAAAGGCCCCATGAATGCTTTTACCAGTTCATAAGAACTCTGATGACTTTGGCGGTCTACCAACTTTATCAACAGCTTGCCTTGTGCAAAAGAGAGTTTTTTCATTCGTGGAGTATATTGTTCCTTCAACCCTTTTTCTACTCGTTTAATATGGCGTTGCCGGGCTTTTTCATTAGGTAAAGTTTGTAAGTATTCGTAAGTTTCAATGATAGTCTGGTTAATTTCTCTGGCAATGGGATATACCTTTTTTACGTTTCTCACTAATTTGTAATATTCCATCTGCTCCTTCTTATTCCTGAATTTTAAAGGCTTGAATATGTGGATGGTCGGAATCTGAAAGGCAGGTATTGTATCACCGTTATAAACACACATAGGTACCAGATATCCACCGAGATTTGTTTTTTCCTGTGCCTGTGATGCAGAAGAAAACAATAAGGCGATGGATAACATCAGTAGTCCTATGATAAGCCTCATATTCATTTTGCAAAAATAAGGGAATAAATTTATATTTATGATTTTCCTTGCAGCATTAACCTATTTAAATTATCTTCGACAACTCGTTTGCTATTTAAAACACAATAATCACACATGAAATGAATAGATATATATCTATATTCTGTGTATTTCTACTTGTTAATATAGCGTTGATAACTTCTACTTGCCATGCTCAGAATAATTCGGATTATCCTTGGGAGGACATAATGGAAAACCTGTCAATAGCCGATGAAGAAGGGGATACGCGCAATTGGGAGAATGAATTGGAGGAATTAACCGATCTTGTTAACAACCCTGTTAATATAAACTCTGTCACTAAAGATCAACTTCAACGTTTTCCTTTTCTCAGCAACATTCAGATTGAGAATCTGCTTGCGTACATTTATATTCACGGATCGATGCAGACTATCTATGAACTTCAATTTGTAGAGGGGATGGATCGACAAACTATCCGATATCTGGTTCCTTTTGTCTGTGTAGAGCCTGTTGATAAGAAAGAGTCTGTTACGTTAAAGCAGATTTTAAAATATGGAAAACATGAAGTGGTGACTCGTATGGATGTGCCTTTGTATAGACGTAAGGGATATGAGAAAAATTACCTGGGTCCTGCTGTTTATAACTCGGTGAAATACGGATTTCATTATCGGGAAACAGTTTATGCAGGCATAGTTGCCGAGAAAGATAGCGGCGAACCTTTCGGAGCTTTACATAATAAGCAGGGATACGATTACTACTCTTTCTATCTACTCCTTCATGATATAGGAATACTGAAAACGGGAATTGTAGGAAACTATCGGTTGAATTTCGGTCAGGGACTGGTACTCGGACAAGGTTCTATGTTTGGAAAAACAGCTTATTCTTCGTCTTTCACTTTCAGAAATACAGGGATACGCAGACATGCTTCTACCGATGAATATAATTATTTCCGTGGGAGTGCCATAGCTTTAAAATGGAAACAATGGACACTTTCTATGTTTTATTCACATCGTTCGTTCGATGGAGTGATAAAAGACGGTGAAATTACCTCGATTTATAAAACAGGTTTACACCGAAGCAAAAAGGAAGCTGATAAAATGAATCAATTGGTTATGCAGATGGGCGGAGGAAATATCAGCTATACCGGGAATAGTTATCAACTGGGTATAACCGGTGTTTACTACTGTTTTAACAGGTCTTATGAACCGGAACTTAAAGGCTATTCAAAATACAATCTGCATGGTCGTTCTTTTTATAATCTGGGTATGGATTATAAATATCGTTTTCATCGTTTTTCTATACAAGGAGAAGCAGCTTTGGGGATCAGTGGCATGGCTTTTATGAATCAGGTACTTTATTCTCCTTTACAAGATATACGGTTGATGTTGGTTCACCGTTATTATTCACATGATTATTGGGCTATGTTTGCTCATTCATTTAGTGAAGGAAGTAGTGTTCAGAATGAAAACGGATGGTATTTAGCTGCTTCTGTAAATCCTTTCAATCGCTGGACGTTTTTCATTTCTGCCGATCTGTTTTCTTTTCCCTGGTGGAGGTACCGGATAAGTAAGGCTTCGAAAGGAATGGATCTGTTCTTTCAGGCAGATTACGTTCCGTCGAAAACGGTTGATATGTATGTGAATTACCGTTATAAACGGAAAGAGCGTGATGTGACCGGTACGAAGGGAAAGGTGATTCTGCCTACCTATCATCACCGGCTGCGTTATCGTTTGAACTATTTACCCTGTTCTTCGTTATCTTTCCGGACAACGGTAGATTATAACCATTTTCATTCATACGGGAAAACGGCGGGGAAAGGTTATCAACTGACGCAAAAGGTCGGATGGAAACTTTCCCGGTTGCCTCTGACAACAGAATTGCAAGGTAGTTATTTCCATACAGACGATTATGATTCACGTATTTATATCTACGAGAAAGGGTTGCTGTATTCTTTTTATACTCCATCTTTTCAGGGAGAAGGTATTCGACTGGCTATTCATTTTCGCTATGATATGAACAAGCATTGGACAGTAATTGCCAAGCTCGGACAAACTACGTATTTTGATCGTGATGAAATAGGTTCCGGCAACGACCTGATCAGGGGAAATAAAAAAACGGATATACAAATGCAGCTGCGTCTAAAGTTTTAGTAATTTTGTAGAAATTCAAAACAGTTTCTAAGATTGAACGATTAAACAGAATTAAGTATGACTATTATTTTTCCTTCTCCCATATTCGGACCGGTTCATTCACGCCGGTTAGGGGTCTCACTTGGAATAAATTTACTTCCTTCCGACGGAAAAGTATGTTCTTTCGATTGCATTTATTGTGAATGTGGTTACAATGGCGAACATCGTCCTAAATCTTCATTACCGACCCGCGAAGAAGTCCGTATGGCTCTGGAAGATAAATTGAAAGAGATGAAAAGTAACGGACCTGCTCCCGATGTACTGACTTTCGCCGGAAACGGTGAGCCGACTGCTCATCCTCACTTTCCGGAGATTATCAACGATACACTTGCTTTGCGTGATGCTTACTTTCCGGATGCAAAGGTGAGTGTGCTCAGTAATGCTACTTTTATCAACCGTCCGGCTGTATTCGATGCATTGAATAGGGTGGATAATAATATTTTGAAGTTGGACACGGTGGATGAAGAGTATATTCGGACTGTAGATCGTCCGAACGGACGATACGATCTGAATGGAACAGTCGGACTTTTAAAAGCTTTTAAAGGCAATTGTATCGTGCAGACTATGTTTATGAAAGGAAAATATAAGGGGAAAGATGTGGATAATACTTCTGACAAGTATGTACTTCCCTGGCTGGAAGTTGTGAAGGATATCGCCCCGAGACAGGTAATGATTTATACGATCGATCGGGAAACTCCCGATCAGGACTTGCAGAAAGCCACTCCCGAGGAGTTAGACCGGATTGTGGCTCTTCTTACGAAAGAGGGACTTTCGGCCTCTGCTTCTTATTGAAAATTATTTTTAATATGTCATTTATAAACAGATTTTAATAGGATGAAATCAATTGATATCAACGAACTTACTGATAATTTCTTTGAGTCCATCAGTAAAGAATGGATGCTGGTAACTGCCGGTAATAAAGATGCGTTTAATACCATGACCGCCAATTGGGGAGGTATTGGTTTTTTGTGGAATAAACCAGTGGTTTATGTTTTTATTCGTCCGGAAAGATATACGTTCGATTTTATACAAAATAACGATTATTTTACTCTTTCTTTTTTAGGACAGGAGAATAAGGCCATACATAAAATATGCGGTTCTAAGTCGGGACGTGAAGTAGATAAGATAAAAGAAACCGGATTAAAGCCAATTATTACGGATAAAGGTAATGTTCTGTTTGAACAGGGAAGACTTAATATGGAATGTCGGAAAATGTACACAGATGTGTTGAAGAAAGAAAATTTTCTGGATCCGTCTGTCTATGAACAGTGGTATACTACCCATGGAGGTCTGCATCATGTCTATGTGGCAGAGATTACAGGAGTGTGGATAAAAGAGTAAATTTTAAATCATTTGAACCTATGAAAAACAATTATCTGATATGTTCCCTGCTGTTTACCACGGGTATGCAGAATGCTTGGGGAGTCCAAGCGACAAACCATAAAACAAATCCGGATAAAACGAAACCCAATATTATTCTGATTTTGTGTGATGATATGGGATTTTCTGATTTATCGTGTTACGGGGGAGAAGTGCATACGCCCAATATTGATTTCTTGGCGGAAAACGGAATACGTTTCAGCCAGTTTAAGAACACAGGGCGCAGTTGTCCCAGCAGAGCTGCTTTGTTGACAGGCAGATACCAACACGAAGTAGGTATGGGTTGGATGACTGCTGTAGATGAACATCGTCCCGGATATAGAGGTCAAATATCAGAGCAATATCCTACTATCGCAGAAGTGTTTCGGGAAAACGGATATCATACTTATATGAGTGGTAAATGGCATGTTACCGTTGACGGTGCATTCTCCAAGCCGAATGGAAGCTATCCGGTTGAGCGGGGATTCGAAAAATACTATGGTTGTCTTTCTGGAGGTGGAAGTTATTATACTCCGAAACCCGTATATTCCGGGTTACAGCATATTGCAGAGTTTTCAGAAGACTATTATTATACCACAGCCATTACCGACTCTGCCGTTAGTTTTATCCGTCAGCATCCGGTTGATGAGCCTATGTTTATGTATTTGGCCCACTATGCCCCTCATTTACCTTTGCAGGCTCCTAAAGAAAGAGTGGACGCTTGCCGTGAAAGATATAAAGTGGGATATGATGTGTTGCGTAAACAGCGTTTCGAGCGCATCCGGAAAAATGGTTTAACGGATTCCGAAAAACAGCTGCCGGTATTTGAGAGGGAATTCAGAGGAAAACGGCCGGCCTGGGATAGTCTTACTCCGCAGCAACAGGAACGTTGGATTACGGAGATGGCTACTTATGCCGCTATGATTGAAATTATGGATGATGGTATTGGAGAAGTAATAAAGACCACTGAAGAAAAAGGTATATTTGATAATACCGTATTTTTATTCTTAAGTGATAATGGAGCCACCAATGAAGGTGATCTGATCACACAGCTGCGGGCTGATTTGAGCAATACTCCTTTCCGCAGTTACAAACAATGGTGTTTTCAGGGAGGTACCAGTTCACCTTTGATTGTAATGTATGGAGGCGGGCAACCTGATGGGAAGAAAGGAGTGGTTTGTCATGAATTCACTCACATTATCGATCTTTTTCCCACTTGTCTGGATATAGCTTCTGTGAAATATCCCCGGGAGTTTAGGAATCATTCGATTAATGCTCCGGAAGGTAGAACCATTTTTCCGGCATTAAAAGGAAAGAAGCTACCGAAAAGAGATTTGTTTTTCGAACATCAGACATCTTGTGGAATCATATCCGGGGACTGGAAGTTAGTCAGGGCCAATGGTAAGCAACCCTGGGAGTTGTTCCATTTATTGCAGGATCCGTTTGAGCAAAACGATTTGTCTGCCAATTATCCGGAAAAAGTAAAAACACTGGAGAAAAAATGGGATGAATGGGCAGAGAAGCAACACGTATTTCCATTTGAATACAGGCCATGGACAGAACGTATCAATTATTATAAATCGCTGTATCCCGATCAGTCCGGGAAAGATTAAATACTTGAGTAAAGTAAGTAAGAGGAGTTGTATCAAAACTCTTTCACCATAGATTACACAGATTATCATAGACTAAGAATATTACTTTAGATTTACTCTAAAGTTACTCTGTGTCCTCTGTGGTGAGTTTCGATACATCCTCTTATATTTTCTTATCCGGAAAAGTACCTTTCCTTTATTGAAGGAAGGAAGTTAAACCAGATTTTTTCTTTTCAAATACATCCAATATCCTGTGATAGGTAATGAAGTTCCTATCAAAGCAGCAATAAAGGTGATGATTTTTGAAAACATTCCTGCATAGGTTCCGAAATGTAAGGCACGTACTACTTTCCAGACGGGAGCCCCCCGTTTTACTTCCACATCAAAGATAAAACTTACTACATCTCTGTACCATTGAAAGGACCACATTAATCCGGTCAGTGCACATACCAGCAAGATAAGTGCTCCATAGAATCCCAGTACGGAGTGTAGATCGAACATGAATCTCCGTTTTCCTCTTTGGTGTTCTATTGTCAGCCGGCTTTTTTTCCATTTGCGTGGCCAGTAAACTGTAAGCCCGCTGATCAATATAAAGATGAAAAAAAGAGTGGAGATGCCTACTATCATTTTGCCTGTCGTCCGGGTATCATCCATAAGCCACCGATGCAGCTTCATCACTATCATTAACGGACTTTCGCGGATAGATTCATATCCCATCATTGCCAGGAGTTCCTCTTTGAATACGAGGATGGCACCTGTAAAGCAAATAATACTGATCAGAATCCCTGCCGGAAGGGAGAGCCAAAGATGAATATAACGGCAATATCTTTTTATCTTCATTTAAAAACGGTAAGAGATTATTGCTGAGAAATTACGTGGATCGATCTGGTTGATGTATCCTCCACGATAGTAAGAATTATATCCTAATGCGTCGAATAAATTGTTCAGGTATACACGGGCGGTGAATTTGTGGATACTATAAGCCAACTGAGCATTTACTGTAGTATAACCGGGCATGTCAAAAGGCTTTTCGTTGGTCATGGAACCGTGTCCGTCCGGCTTGATTGCAAAATCATTAACAGGACGTTTTCCTACGAAATAGACCCCTATACCGGCTGATAGTCTTTTTAATACTCCTTTGTCGAATCGGTATTGAATCCATCCGTTAGCAGTATGTTTAGGGGTATTCATCGGGGCTGAACCATTTTTAAAGGCCGGGCTGTTTTCGTATTTTGCATCCAGATAAGCGTAACCCATCATTACTTGGAGGTTTTCAAGTATACTTCCGCTTAATTCGGTTTCGATACCTTTTCTTTTCAGGCTTCCCGCTTTATCAAAATAACCGGTAGGTTGTGTAGTTCCCGGATGATAAGTACTATAAGAGAGGTTTTTAGTAAGGATATCGAAATATGTCAGATTAAAGCGCAGGCGGTTATTCAGCCAGTCAGACTTGATGCCTACCTCAAATTGGCGGGTATTCGACGGACCTATTTCGTCTCCGTTCTCCATTCGTCTGGCCGCATGAAGGAGGCTGGTAGTGGTTGTATATGAACCGAACAAATTAATGTTCTTTATAGGAGTCAACATGATGCCCAACATTGGATTCCAGGCATCTCCGGTAGTGGGACCTGCACTTGTATTGTCCTGGCTGCTGATATAACTGTACCTCAGTCCCAGAATAGCTTTTATATACTTATTAAAAGTCATTACCTCCTGTGCCATTATTCCATAACTTGAAGAATTGGATTCTACCGGAGTCTCGGGAACAAATTTAACCGCGACAGGTAGCGCATTCGAGATGCTCGGGGCAAGTACGTTGATAGTGTCTATATTGACAGGGGTATAATTGGTGATCGACAGATCGGTGTTTTTGTAGTCGAATCCCAATTGGAATGTATGTTTAACAGGACCGGTGAAAATGTCTCTGCCGATAAAGTCAAGCTGGAAAGTTGAGTTGCGGTCATCGCGTAATGAACGTGAAATCGTTCTTCTACGCATGTTATATTCTTTATTGACTACGGTTTTTACGGAAGTACTTGTATTATCCACTTTATATGAAGAGCCGAAGTATGCTGCCCGCACACTGATATTATCTGTCAGCTGGCGGGTGATGCGTGCGGCATAAGTCAGCGTCTTGTTGTTTACATTATCGTTTTTGAATCCCAGGAATTTGTTGTGTGGCATGTCGTAGAGATTCTCTTCCGTATCTTTCGATAGATTGACTGAACTGGTATAAGGAGTACGGTTATCATTCAGGTAATCCATTTCTATGGTAATGCTTGTTTTGTCGTCCGGACGCCATTCTAATGAAGGGTTGATGTATACTCGATTGGAATGGATGACCGGGCGATAATTATCCGAACGTTCGAAGGCACCGTTCATACGGAAAGCGATCGTCTGATTTTTATCCAGAACGGACTGTACGTCGAATGTGGGACGGAACAATCCCCAGCTGCCTGCACGCAAAGATACTTCTCCTTCATTGGTGAACTTGGGTGTTTTGGTTACTACGTTGATTACTCCGCCGGCACTTCCGAGATCGTTTCCGATACCTTGTGTGACGGCTGCAGAACCCTTAATAACCTGTACACTTTCTACTCCCTGCATTTCGGATAAAGCAGATCCGGTACGGAAATCGGAATCTATCCGGACTCCATTCTTTAAAATAGGTACTCCCCGGTATCCGCGGATGGACATACTTTCTCTTACTCCGCCATACGATCCGAAAAGAGTAACTCCGGGTACATTTTTTGTAACATCGATTACGGTGAGTGCTCCCTGTTCGGCAATCGATTTTTCTGAGATTACAGAAATACTCTGTATCTGTTCACTGGGGCGTAATGGCATGCGGGTGATGGCATCCAGTTTTTTCGGTTGTTTATATCGTTCTCCGAATACTTCTACAGTCGATAGCAAATTCTCGTCCGGTAAAAGTGTAAAAGAGAGCTGTGCTACACTTCTTGAAGTGAGATCAACAGTACGCGTCTGAGTGACATATCCCACAAAACTGATATTTATCTTGTAAACTTTATGAGCCAGATTGCGCAAAATAAAACGGCCTTCACTATTGGTTGTTGTTCCGATGGTGGTTCCTTCTATTTGGACAGTGGCCGAAGCCAATGGTGTATCTGTTTCATCGTAGACTACTCCACGGATGGTGGGCACTCTATCGGCGGACTCTGATTCTGTGGCAAAAAGTAACGATGGGAATATTAGTAAAACTAATACAAGCAGGGCACTATACATTTGCTTCATACATTTAACGGCATTAAATTAATATTAAAAATTAGCGAGCCGCAAAGGTATGTGTACATGAAAGAGTCTACAATACCTATAAAAAGGTATAATGCAACACAAAATCCATAGAATTGGTGATTATTAAAAATAAGGAAAGCGGATGAAAGTGACCTCCGTCCACTTCCACCCGCCTGTTGTGTGCAGATAGTATCAGATTATAAATTCATAATTTCTTTGGCTCTGTCCAGTGCTACATTAATGTTCGGACAGATGTTTTGTTTTCCCAGTAATTCATAGAAGCCGGATTTCTCAAGTGTGTTGTGCACTTTTTCATTTACTCCCGAGAGCACAATGGTGATCTTTTCTTTTTGAGACATTTTGCAGAGGCTGGTCAGGTTATGAATACCGGTTGAATCGATAAATGGAACTTTACGCATACGTATGACACGTACTTTGGGACGGTCGCCCAGTTGTGCCATTGTCTCTTCAAATTTGGTTGCGATGCCGAAAAAGTACGGACCATTAATCTCATATACCTCCACTCCGGCAGGTATTATCAGATGTTCTTCGCACACCGCGATGTCCAGTTCGTCATTCGGATCTATTTCGTCTTTGATGACAGATATTTCGGTAGTTTCCATTACACGGCGCATGAACAAGATGCATGCAATCACCAGGCCTACTTCGATGGCGATAGTCAAGTCGAAGATGATGGTGAGGAAAAAAGTGATAAGCAGTACTGTTACATCCGATTTAGGATTTTTCAGTAATGCCTTGAAAGTGCGCCATTCGCTCATGTTATAAGATACGATAACCAATACTCCTGCCAGACATGCCATTGGGATGTACTGTGCCAAAGGCATCAGGAAAAGGAGGATCAGCAATAAAACTACAGCATGGATTATACCGGCTACCGGTGTTTTACCGCCATTATTGATGTTTGTCATTGTACGGGCGATGGCTCCGGTAGCAGGAATACCACCAAATAACGGTGTGATAAGGTTGGCTGTTCCCTGGGCAATCAGTTCGGTGTTTGAATCGTGCTTATCGCCCGTTACACCATCGGCTACGGTTGCTGACAATAACGATTCGATTGCTCCCAAAACGGCAATGGTAATAGCTACCGGAAACAAGTCCTTGATGGCCTCCCAATTGAGTGCAGGCATGGTCGCGTCAGGTAATTCGGATTTGATTGTAAAACGGTCGCCAATGGTATCGATGGTGTCAATACCGGCGTATGTTTTCAATAAATATACTACTGCCGTTACTACAATGATGGCAATAAGGGAACCCGGAATTTTCTTTGAGAACCGGGGGGTAATGGCAATAATGATGATACTGGCAATACTCACAATAGTGTTCCACCAATTGATTGTATCGAAATGGCGGAAATAAATCATCCATTTCCCGATAAAGTCTCCCGGTACTTTCTCTCCACCAAAGTTTAATCCGAAAATATCAGCAATCTGTGTTGTGAAAATGGTGACGGCTATACCGCTGGTAAAACCTACAATAATCGGGTAAGGAATAAATTTAATAATTGCGCCCAATTTAAAAACTCCCAATAAGATAAGGAGTATGCCGGCCATCAGGGTAGCTACAATCAATCCTGCTTCTCCGTATTGCTGGATGATGCCATAAATGATGACAATGAATGCTCCGGTAGGTCCTCCGATCTGTACTTTGCTTCCTCCGAGCAGCGAGATGATGAACCCCGCAATAATAGCCGTGATAATTCCCTTTTCGGGTGATACGCCTGATGCGATACCAAATGCGATGGCCAGAGGCAAGGCTACGATACCTACAATGATACCTGCCATCAAATCGGCCATAAACGTTTCTTTAGAGTAGTTCTTCAAGGCTGAGAATAACCTTGGTTTGAAATCAAACACTTTCATTTTTTTCTTTACTTATATATAATGTGATAAATGTCGTTATAATCCTTGTTTTGCAAAGTCGAGGTTGCAAAATTACATAAAATAAATGGTAATAAGATGTTTTTGAACATCTTATTTATTTTTGATCAGTTTTGTCTATATTGCAATAGATATTATTAATGAATAAAATTCCGGGTTTTGTGAACTAAATCCTTATATTTGCGTTGTTAATAAAGGCAAGTAACCGACAAACGTAATTACCAATCTAAAATATATCAGATTATGACTAAAAGTATTAAAGGCACTCAGACAGAAAAGAATTTGCTGACATCATTTGCAGGTGAATCACAGGCAAGAATGCGTTACACTTATTTTGCAAGCGTGGCTAAAAAAGAAGGTTACGAACAGATTGCAGCTATCTTTACAGAGACTGCCGATCAGGAAAAAGAACATGCAAAACGTATGTTTAAGTTCCTTGAAGGGGGTATGGTTGAAATCACTGCAAGTTATCCTGCTGGTGTTATCGGCAACACTCTTCAGAATCTGCAGGCTGCTGCAGCAGGCGAACACGAAGAATGGTCTATGGATTATCCTCATTTTGCAGATGTTGCAGAGCAGGAAGGTTTCCCGATGATCGCCGCTATGTATCGTAATATCTCTATTGCGGAAAAAGGTCATGAAGAAAGATACCTTGCTTTCGTGAAGAACATTGAAGTTGCATCTGTATTTGCCAAAGAAGGAGAAGTTATATGGCAGTGCCGTAACTGTGGTTATATCGAAGCAGGTAAGGAAGCTCCTGAGGTATGTCCTGCATGTCTGCACCCACAAGCATATTTCGAAATTAAGAAAGAAAATTATTAATAGAATCAGACTGTATTTTGGAGAAAGGTGGAGCTGTTTAATTATGGCCCCACCTTTTTTCTATGCATTAATAATACTGTTTCTTTATTTACCGGCGTGTGGATAGTCAACCGTGTAGTGCAGACCACGGCTTTCTTTACGTTCCATAGCCATGCGCATAATCAGATAACCCACATTAATCATATTACGCAGTTCACATATTTCTTTAGATGCCACGCTGCGTTTGAACAGGCTTTCGGTCTCTTCGTATAGGATATCCAGGCGGTCCCAAGCGCGTTTCAACCGGAGATCGCTACGGACAATACCAACATAAGTGCTCATAATTTGATTTACTTCTTTCATACTTTGAGTAATAAGTACCATTTCTTCCGGTGAGCGGGTACCTTCATCATTCCATTCCGGAATCTCTTCGTTATAAGAATATTGGTCAATCACCGATAAACAATGTTTGGCGGCAGCATCTGCGTAAACCACTGCTTCTATCAACGAGTTTGAGGCTAACCGGTTGCCTCCATGTAAACCTGTACACGAACATTCGCCGGCAGCGTACAAACGTTCAATAGAGGATTGGGCGTTCAAGTCTACCTTAATACCTCCACACAGGTAGTGTGCGGATGGTGCCACGGGAATATATTCTTTGGTAATGTCGATTCCTAAGCTGAGGCATTTTTCGTATATGTTAGGAAAATGTTTTTTGGTTTCTTCAGGATCTTTGTGTGTTACGTCCAGATAAACATGGTCGTCCCCACGATTTTTCATTTCATTGTCAATGGCACGTGCCACGATATCACGGGGTGCCAAAGATAAACGTGGATCATATTTTTGCATGAATTCTTTTCCGTCCATTGTGCGGAGCACACCGCCATATCCACGCATTGCTTCCGTAATAAGGAAAGAAGGACGGTCGCCCGGATGGTAAAGAGCTGTCGGATGGAATTGTACGAACTCCATGTCTTTTACGGTTCCCTTAGCCCGGTATACCATGGCGATACCGTCTCCGGTCGCTACAAGCGGATTAGTAGTGGTCTGGTAAACAGCCCCCACTCCACCTGTTGCCATTAGTGTCACTTTGGCCAGATACGTATCCACTTTACCTGTTCGGGGATCGAGTATATAAGCTCCGTAGCATTTTATGTCCGGTGTCTGGCGGGTGACAGTTACTCCTAAATGGTGTTGTGTCAGGATTTCTATGGCAAAATGATTTTCAATTACCGTAATATTGGGATGTTGTTGTACAGCTTGAATCAAACTGTCTTGAATTTCAGCGCCGGTATTATCTTTATGGTGTAAAATACGAAATTCCGAATGACCGCCTTCCCGGTGTAGATCGAACTCCCCTTTTTCATTTTTGTCGAAGTTTACACCCCAGCTGATCAGTTCTTGTATTTGCGCAGGAGCCTCACGCACGACTTTCTCTACAGCAGTACGGTCGCTGATCCAGTCACCGGCAATCATTGTGTCTTCAATATGTTTCTCGAAATTGTCTACCAGCAGATTGGTCACTGAGGCCACTCCTCCTTGGGCAAAATAAGTGTTTGCTTCTTCCAGCCCACTTTTGCAAACAAGGGCAACTTTTCCTTTATGTGCCACTTTTAGGGCAAAACTCATTCCGGCGATACCGGAACCGATTACGAGGAAATCGAACTTTTTAACCATAAGTTTTAGTGTTTATCACCGCAAAGCTACAAAATAAGTTTTTTCGTTGTGCTTTTCGTTGCCATTAATTCATAATTTTACTAACTTTCCGCCAAAAATCTGACAAAATGAACCGTATTTTTCATGCTCGCATTGTCTGGTACCAGTATTTTCTGCTGGTTGTATTGGGCATTAATGCTTTTGGTTTCTTATGGTGTAAGAATATTATATTGGCTACTTTGATGATGTTGTTTCTGATTGTTATCATCGAACAGATCATACATACAGTTTATACTGTTACCACTGACGGTTTGCTGATACTTAACTATGGGCGGTTTATCCGTAAGAAAACTATTCCGATAGCAGAAATTACTTCAGTCCGCAAAGTCCATTCTATGAAATTCGGAAATTTTGCAGTGACAAACTATTTATTGATAGAATATGGAAATGGAAAATATGCTTCTGTACTTCCGGTGAAAGAAAAGGAATTTATAGAACTGATTGAAAAAACAAGAAACTTAATTTAGTAAGCTATGAAATACCAGGTTATTATTATCGGCGGGGGACCTGCCGGTTACACTGCTGCCGAAGCAGCTGGAAAAGCAGGTTTAAGCGTGTTGCTTTTTGAGAAACAGAATTTAGGAGGAGTTTGTTTAAACGAAGGGTGTATACCTACAAAAACATTGCTCTATTCGGCAAAGACATATGATGGGGCTAAACATGCTTCAAAGTATGCTGTAACAGTTTCTGAGGCTTCGTTTGATCTTTCGAAGATCATTGCTCGTAAGTCGAAGGTAGTACGCAAGTTGGTTTTGGGGGTTAAATCAAAATTAACGTCTAATAATGTTACTGTCATAAATGGAGAAGCAACAATCTTGGACAAAAACAAAATCTGCTGTGGCGAAGAAATCTATGAATGTGATAACTTAATTCTTTGCACAGGATCCGAGACTTTCATTCCTCCTATTTCCGGAATCGATACGGTAAATTATTGGACACATCGGGAAGCATTAGACAATAAGGAATTACCCGCTTCGCTTGCTATCGTAGGTGGTGGAGTGATTGGTATGGAGTTTGCATCATTCTTCAACAGTCTGGGTGTGAAAGTGACCGTCATTGAAATGATGGACGAGATCTTGGGAGGCATGGATAAAGAGCTTTCTGCTCTGTTGCGTGCTGACTATGCCAAACGGGGCATTACATTTCTGTTGAGTACTAAAGTTGTCTCGTTGGCACAATCAGAGGAGGGAGTCTTAGTTTCTTATGAGAATGCAGATGGTGCCGGAAATGTGACTGCGGAGAAATTGCTAATGAGTGTAGGTCGCCGTCCGGTAACAAAAGGTTTCGGACTTGAGAACCTGAATCTTCAACGGACAGAGCGCGGAAGTATTTTAGTAAACGGGCAGATGGAAAGTTCATTGCCCGGAGTATATGTATGTGGGGATTTAACCGGATTTTCTTTATTGGCACATACGGCAGTTCGTGAAGCGGAAGTAGCCGTACATGCAATTCTCGGTAAAACAGATACAATGAGTTATCGTGCTATTCCCGGTGTAGTGTATACCAATCCTGAAATAGCCGGAGTCGGGCAAACAGAAGAGTCCCTTATTGCGAAAGGTATTGCTTATCGTGCTGTAAAGCTTCCTATGGCATATTCTGGACGTTTTGTTGCCGAAAATGAAGGGGTAAACGGTGTATGTAAAGTGTTGCTTGGAGATGATGATACGATTTTGGGAGCACATGTCTTAGGCAATCCGGCTTCTGAAATTATCACATTAGCAGGTATGGCCATAGAAATGAAACTAAAAGCGGCCGAATGGAAGAAGATTGTTTTTCCCCATCCTACTGTTGCCGAAATATTCCGTGAAGCATTGTAAGAGTTACAAGTTGTAAGTTACGGGTTATAAGTATCATGCGTATAATGGCGCAATTACTCGTAACCCGTAATTTATGACTTGTCATTCGTTGTTTATAAGCATTATGAAGAAACTGAATTTATTTATTTTATTCTCTTTTTGTTTTTCAATTATTATCCGGGGGCAGGTAGATTTCGCCGCAATTGATTCACTTATTAAGAAGGAATTGCCCCAAGGTTCCGAAGTTGGTATTTCCGTGTATGATCTGACTGCAAAGAAATCACTCTATACATACCGTGATGCCAAGCTTTCGCGTCCGGCATCTACCATGAAACTATTAACTACTATAACCGCGCTTGCCCGGCCGGATGCAGATGAACCTTTCCGGACCGAAGTGTGGTATAAAGGTACTATAGAACATGATACGCTCCGCGGAGACATTTATGTGATTGGCGGATTCGACCCGGAGTTTGACGATGAAGGTATGAATGCATTGGTGGAGGAAGTGATAACTTTTCCTTTTTCAGTATTGAAAGGGAGAATCTATGGAGATATATCGATGAAAGATTCTCTTTATTGGGGAAGCGGTTGGGCATGGGATGATACTCCCTATTCTTTTCAGCCTTATTTGTCGCCATTGATGTATCATAAAGGTGTAGTGAAAGTAACGGCTGTACCGGGAACGATACGTGGTGACTCGGCGCGCCTGAGTTTTGAACCATCGTCCTCTTATTATACTGTGATCAATGAAACTGAGACACGTACTCCTTCTGCCGGTAAGTTTTCTGTTTCGAGAGGATGGTTAGAGAATAAAAATAATCTTATTGTCAGTGGAAATGTAGAGAATAGAAGAATTGGTGATGTGAATGTGTATTCTTCGCAGGACTTCTTTCTGCATACCTTTGCCGAGCGTTTACGCAATAGGGGGATAGAGATTTCGGAGCAGTATGCTTTCGACAGCTTTCAGCCCGACAGCCTTTCTACCCGCATGGCACGTTGGGAATGTCCCGTTCAGAAAGTAGTAGACCAGATTATGAAAGAAAGTGATAACTTGAGTGCGGAAGCATTACTTTGCCGTTTAGGAGTACAAGCTACAGGCAAAAAGCAAGTTTCGGCTAAAGACGGGATCGATGAGATCCATCGGCTGATTAAAGATTTGGGGCATGATCCGGACAATTATAAAATAGCTGATGGTTGTGGATTGTCAAATTACGATTACCTCTCTCCTGCCCTGTTGGTTGATTTTTTGAAGTTTGCTTATTCGAGAACGGATATTTTTCGGAAGCTCTATAAAGCTCTTCCGGTTGCAGGTATTGATGGAACACTTAAGAATCGTATGAAAAAAGGGTCGGCATTTAAGAATGTACATGCCAAAACGGGATCTTATACTGCCATTAACACATTAGGCGGTTACCTAAAGATGGCTAACGGTCATCAGGTGGCCTTTGCCATTATGAACCAAAATGTATTGTCGGCAGCCAAAGCAAGGAATTTTCAAAATAAAGTATGCGAAATACTGGTAAATTGTAAATGATGAACGATGAACACTTTGTAGAAGTCACAGTCGGTTCATCGTTCATCGTTTATCGTTTATTTTTCGTATTCTGCCCAGTTCACGTTTTTCATATCTCCGCTTTTAGCCAGTTCGGCATGCATTCCCAAAGCGGCTTGAATGGCGTGAGGAGTCTGTGACTTATTACCGGCCAGTTTCAGATAATCCCATAAGATTTGTTTGTAATCCGGGTGTGCACAGTTTTCGATGATTGCCTGTGCTCTTTCCTTCGGACTTTTGCCACGCAAATCGGCTACTCCCTGTTCGGTAATAACGATATTAACGGAGTGCTCACTGTGATCCAGATGAGAAACCATCGGAACGATGGAACTGATTTTGCCTTCTTTAGCCACTGACGGACAAGTAAAGATGGAAATATAAGCATTGCGTGTAAAATCGCCCGAGCCGCCGATACCGTTCATCATCTTGGTTCCACCGATATGGGTAGAGTTTACGTTACCATAAATATCTGCTTCAATGGCGGTATTGATAGAGATGATTCCTAAACGGCGGACTACTTCCGGACTGTTAGAGATTTCAGACGGACGGAGAATCAGTTTATCACGGAAGAAGTCCATGTCGTCATAAATGCCTTGCAGACAGTCATTGGTTACGGTCAGTGAGCAGGCACTTCCGAATTTTACACGACCTTCACGGATTAATCCGATCACAGAGTTTTGGATAACTTCGGTATACATTTCGAAAGCAGGGATTGTTTTATCGCGTCCCAAGGCTCCTAAAACTGCGTTGGCGATGTTACCTACTCCCGATTGTAACGGAAGGAATGTGGAAGGAATAATGCCACGTTTCATGTCGGCAGCCAGGAAGTCGGCCACATTCTGACCAATCTTATCAGTAATAGGATCGGCAGCCGCAAATGAACGGGCTTCATCCGGCCAGTTTGTTTCTACGATACCTACAATCTTTTTCGGGTCGACTTGTATATAAGGTAGTCCGACGCGGTCACTCGGTTTGTAGATTGGAATTTCACGACGGTAAGGCGGGTCGAGCGGTTCGTACACGTCATGCATTCCCATCATATTTTTGCTATGTGCACTGTTCAACTCAATGATGATCTGATCGGCCAGTCGGCAGACGGTTGGTGCAATTCCACCGGCAGCTGTCAGATAGATTTTTCCATCCGGAGTCACTTCACAAGCTTCGATGATAGCTACATTCACTTTTCCCATGAATCCGTAGCGCACTTCTTGTGCCATTTGTGAAAGGTGAATGTCATTATAGGCAATCTCACCGTTATTCACTGCTTTACGGAAATCGGGATTGGTTGTGTAAGGGGCACGATAACGGATAGCCTTTACACGTGATAATATGCCATCACATGAGTCGCCGGTAGAAGCTCCGGTAAAGATGCCGATCTGGAAAGGGTTTCCTTTTGCATGTTCCGCTTCCGCTATTTTCGCTATTTCGGAAGTGACAGCTTTGGCCGTTCCTGCGGGGGTAAAACCGCTGAGGCCGATGTTATAGCCATGTTTTACAAGGCTGGCAGCTTCTGCTGCAGAAATGGATTTGAATGCCATAATTATAGTATTATTTTCGTGTTAGGAATAATCTTTCAATATTTTCTATTCAGAATTTCGGACCAGATAATGGCTTTTCGGGCTTCTTCAGCCGAGCGAATGGTAAATTCCGGATCATCTGTCGGGGATGCTTCCATTTTCGGAGGAATTGTTTTATTTTTCTTCACTTCCGCTTTCGGAGGGAGCGGTTGGGAACGGAATGTTTGATGTTTTCGCGGTGTTTGAAGGACTTCGGCCTCTTCCGTATCCGGAATGGGTACGAAAGGTTTTTGGGCAGATCTTTCCGTTTTGCTCTTTTTGATCTGTCTGATAAGAGGTAATGCGAAAACAGCCATAATGACGAGGACTTTTAAAATATCATCCATAGTACTTTTATTTTCTACAGTCCGCCAAAGTTATACATTTAATCTGATTGATACCAATATTTTGGCATGAAAAAAGGGCAGCTTCACAGCTCCCCTTAATTTTTTTAACCTAAACCTTAACTATGAAAAAATCTAATGTTTCTTTCATTGCACAAATGTGTGAAATAAAATTAATAGTGCCAAATCCTTACGCCATAAATGTTTGTTCTATTAACATAAATTATCCTTTTGCCTCTGAATCGATAAGCAAAAGTGTTATTTTGGTTTCATTTCACAACTTTTTGAGGATGAAGCTGTATCTTTGCAGGTACAAATTTAAATTCTGAATTTATGAACGAATTGACGGGAGCGGACTTTAAATCCGCAACTGCTGATGACAACAAGAAGTTGTTTATCGAGACTTATGGCTGCCAGATGAATGTGGCCGATAGTGAAGTAATTGCCTCTGTGATGCAAATGGCCGGTTATTCGGTTGCCGAAACGCTGGAAGAGGCTGATGCGGTATTTATGAATACTTGCTCTATCCGTGACAATGCCGAGCAGAAGATTCTGAATCGTCTGGAGTTTTTTCATTCGATGAAGAAAAAGAAGAAGCATCTGATTGTAGGCGTGTTGGGATGTATGGCCGAGCGAGTGAAAGATGATTTGATTGAACATCATCATGTAGATCTTGTAGTGGGGCCGGATGCTTATTTGACTCTTCCGGAACTGATCGCTTCTGTGGAAGCGGGTGAGAAGGCAATGAATGTAGAGCTTTCGACTACGGAAACCTATCGGGATGTGATTCCTTCACGTATCTGCGGTAACCATATCTCCGGATTTGTATCCATCATGCGTGGTTGCAATAACTTCTGCACCTATTGTATAGTGCCTTACACCCGTGGTCGTGAACGCAGCCGGGATGTGGAAAGTATTCTGAACGAAGTGGCCGATCTGGTATCAAAAGGTTACAAAGAGATTACTTTGTTGGGGCAGAATGTAAACTCTTATCGTTTTGAGAAGGAGGGAGGAGAAGTGGTTACCTTCCCAATGTTGCTTCGTGTGGTAGCTGAGGCGGCGCCGGATGTACGTGTCCGTTTCACAACTTCGCATCCCAAAGATATGAGTGATGAAACTTTGGAGGTGATTGCACAAGTGCCTAATGTATGTAAACACATTCACCTTCCCGTGCAAAGCGGTAGCTCGCGCATTCTTAAGTTGATGAATCGTAAATATACGCGTGAATGGTATCTGGATCGTGTATCGGCTATTAAGCGTATTGTCCCCGATTGCGGGCTTACTACGGATATATTCTCCGGTTTCCACTCCGAGACAGAGGAAGATCATCAGGAGTCACTTTCGCTGATGGAGGCTTGTGGCTATGATGCGGCATTTATGTTTAAATATTCCGAGCGTCCCGGTACTTATGCATCTAAACATCTGGAAGACAATGTTCCCGAGGAGGTAAAAGTCCGTCGTCTGAATGAAATAATTGCTTTACAGAATCGTTTGTCTGCTGAATCCAATACCCGCTGTATCGGAAAGACCTATGAAGTATTGGTAGAAGGTGTTTCGAAACGTTCGCGCGATCAGTTGTTCGGCCGTACCGAGCAGAACAGGGTGGTTGTATTCGATCGTGGTACTCACCGGATAGGCGATTTTGTGAACGTAAGAATTACGGAAGCCAGTTCTGCCACGCTGAAAGGTGAAGAAGTTTTCGGATAATCCGTAGTTTTGCATATAAAATAAAAGGTGTAGTCATTGAGAACGTATGGCTACACCTTGTTTGTTATATGGCTACAATGTTTTATCTTTGTGCGTACCTTAGAAAATAGAACACCATGAAGAACAAACTATTTATTTTAATTGCACTCTGCATTTCAATCCATGTTTTAGCCCAAGAACCTAAAAAGGAAATTCCTTTAAAATATGGTGCCACTAACATCGGCAAGCGTCAGGACGAAGCTATGAAGCGGTTTCGCGACAATCGTTTGGGAGAATTCATTCACTGGGGACTGTATGCCATTCCCGGTGGCGAATGGAAAGGTAAAGTATATAATGGAGCTGCCGAATGGCTCAAGTCGTGGGCTAAAGTTCCTGCTTCTGAATGGCTGGGGCTGATGAAACAATGGAATCCGGTAAAATTTGATGCACGCCAATGGGCGAGAATGGCCAAAGAGATGGGAGTAAAATACGTCAAGATAACAACGAAACATCACGAAGGATTCTGTCTCTGGCCGAGCCGGTATAGTGAATATACCGTAGCGCAGACTCCATTTAAGAAAGATATCTTAGGTGAGTTGGTAAAAGCCTACAATGATGAAGGTATCGACGTGCATTTCTACTTTTCGGTAATGGATTGGAGCCATCCGGATTATCGTTATGAGATTTCATCGAAAGAAGATAGCGTTGCTTTCAGCCGTTTTCTCACTTTCACCGATAATCAGTTGAAGGAATTGGCTACCCGCTATCCGACGGTTAAGGACTTTTGGTTCGACGGCACTTGGGATGCAAGTATTAAGAAGAATGGTTGGTGGACGGCTCATGTAGAGCAGATGTTGAAGAATCTTGTGCCGGGAGTCACTGTCAATAGCCGGCTTCGTGCCGATGATTATGGCAAGAGACACTTCGATAGCAATGGCTGTCTTATGGGAGATTATGAATCGGGGTACGAACGTCGTCTTCCTGATCCGTTGGAGGACTTGCAGGTGACTAAATGGGATTGGGAAGCTTGTATGACCCTTCCCGAAAATCAGTGGGGATATCATAAGGATTGGTCACTGAGTTATGTCAAGACTCCGGTAGAAGTAATCGACCGTATTGTGCATGCTGTATCGATGGGAGGGAATATGGTAGTCAATTTCGGTCCTCAGGCCGATGGTGATTTCCGTTCGGAAGAGAAGGAGTTGGCTGTAGCTTTGGGTAAATGGATGAAGAAGTATGGTGAGTGTATTTATGGCTGTGGCTATGCCGGATGGGATAAACGAGACTGGGGATACTATACCCGTAAAGGTCAAGAGATTTATATGGTTGTATTCAATTGTCCCTATTCGGGTTTCCTTGATGTAAAGGTTCCGAAAGGCACAAAAATAGAGAAAGCCGCTTTACCGGACGGACAGGAACTGAAGGTTGTCGAGACCACCCGGAATGAATATAATGTAGCTATGCCTTCGCAAAATCCGGGAGAACCCTTTATAATCAAATTGCAAATTAAAGAAACTTCCGCTACGACAGACAAGTACCGGGATGCATTGACATAGTAGAATTTCCTTATCTGTGTGTTCACCCGCAAAAAGGTGACCAATCATTAAAATAAAATATTATGAGAAAACTATCTTATTTAATTATTGCATGCTTATGCCTGTGCAGTAGTGTTTTTCCATTGATGGCACGACAGGTTACCGCATTCAATACCGGCTGGCAATTTAAGAAAGGTCCTTTTGCAGCCGATCCGATGCGGGCTGCTTCACAATGGGACGGAAAGTGGGAGACTGTTGAGATTCCACATACCTGGAATGCCAAGGATATGCAAGTTCAATCGGGCTCTTTCTATGAAGGGATGGGTTACTATCGGAAAACACAGTTTTTTCCTCAAGATTTGAAAGATAAACGTATATTTCTGCGTTTCGAAGGAGTAGGGGCTTGTTCGGAAGTATACGTCAATGGAAAATTGGTCGGCACTCACAAGGGGGGCTACTCTGCTTTTGCCTGTGAAATAGGTACGGTCCTTCAGTTCGGAACAGAGAACGAGATCGTTGTTAAAGCCGACAATAAGGCCCGTCCCGACGTAATTCCGGTCAATCAGAATCTTTTCGGAGTATATGGTGGTATTTACCGTCCCGTATGGCTGATTGTAACTGAGCAGAATAACATTACGGTTACCGATTGTGCCTCTCCGGGTGTTTATATTACCCAAAAGGATGTTTCAAAAAAGTCAGCCGATATAACTGTGAAGGTAAAATTGGATAATGCCGGGCTCCAACCTGCTGCTTTGACTCTTGAAAATGCTATTTATACGCAGGATGGGCGTAAAGTGAGTGTACACAGCCAGTCGTTCGACCTGACTCCGCAAGGAACACAGACCTATACATCTACTTTTAAGATGAAAGATCCGCACCTCTGGCACGGACGCAAAGATCCCTATCTCTATAAGGTTGTCTGCAAGCTGATGGCAGATGGAAAAGTAATCGACGAGGTGGTGCAACCTCTTGGTGTGCGTAAATATGAGATTGTGGCCGGGAAAGGTTTTTTTCTGAATGGAGAGAAGTATCCGATGTATGGCGTAACCCGCCATCAGGACTGGTGGGGACTGGGCAGTGCGCTTAAGAATGAACATCATGACTTCGATCTGGCTACAATAATGGATGTGGGGGCTACTACTGTCCGTTTTGCCCACTACCAACAGTCAGATTATCTCTACTCCCGTTGTGATACACTGGGACTGATTATCTGGGCCGAAATACCTTGTGTAAACCGGGTGACCGGATACGAAGCGGAAAATGCCCAAAGCCAGCTTCGTGAACTGATCCGTCAAAGCTTCAATCACCCTTCTATTTACGTATGGGGGCTTCATAACGAAGTATATCAGCCTCATGAATATACAGCTGCCTTGACCCAATCTCTTCATGATCTTGCTAAGACGGAAGATCCGGATCGTTATACCGTTTCGGTCAATGGATACGGACATATGGAACATCCGGTCAATCTGAATGCGGATATACAGGGTATGAACCGTTATTTCGGTTGGTACGAGAAGAAGATACAGGATATCAAGCCTTGGGTAGAACAACTTGAAAAAGAATATCCTTATCAGAAGCTGATGTTGACTGAATATGGTGCCGATGCCAACCTGGCCCATCAAACCGAATATTTGGGTGACGCCCTCAATTGGGGCAAGCCGTTCTATCCGGAAACATTCCAGACTAAGACACACGAATATCAGTGGAGTGTCATCAAAGACCATCCATATATCATCGCTTCTTATCTTTGGAATATGTTTGATTTTGCCGTACCGATGTGGACACGTGGCGGTGTTCCCGCACGTAATATGAAAGGCCTGGTTACCTTTGACCGTAAAATAAAGAAAGACTCTTATTTCTGGTACAAGGCCAACTGGAGTGAGAATCCGGTTCTTTATCTCACGCAACGTCGTAATGTCGATCGTGAAAAACGAATGACTACCGTTACTGTCTATTCTAATATCGGGACTCCTAAAGTATATCTGAATGGAAAAGAACTGGGCGGTATTCGCAAAGGATATACCGATGTGCATTACATCTTCGATAATGTGGCACTTGCTGATGGGAAAAATGTTCTGAAAGCTGTAGCCGCAATCAAAGGAAAGGAGTATACCGATGAAATCGTATGGAACTATTCCGGTGAGAAAAACCGGGAAGTAGATTCTTATGAGAATAAGAATGAACATTCAGGTTTTTGATAATAGATTTGTCCCACGTACCCGGGCTTATGAGCCCAGGTATGCGTGACGAGATCATGAAAAGGTTATAAACCCTTGTAGACATTATAAAATCTCTTTGATATAGCGCGTAGGCGGCACTTTATAGAACTTCTTGAATCTTGCTCCGAAATATTTAGCATCGCAAAAGCCTAAATAGGTTGCTATTTCTGTAATGGTGTATTTTTGTGTAACCAGTAAAATTTTGGCTTTATTCATTTTAAAATAATACATGTACTCTGCAGGTGCTTTATCTGTAATCTCTTTTAATTTAGTATAGAATGTAGTACGGCACATTCCCATATCGGCGCTTAACATGTCGACCGTATAATTGTCTGATGAGAGATTCTTTTCCAGAAGCTTATTTACTTTATCCATAAATAGGGTGTTCTCTTCACTCTTCGAAGTTGTCTCAGGGAGGTCGGCAGGCAAATTGCTTTCCAGAAGCTGTTTGATACGTTTATGCTTATTTATAAGTACTTGTATATCCGCTTTAAGCCTGCAAATACTGATTGCACGTGGTGCCAATTTATCTACTCCACAATGGATATGGGTGAGATAACTCCTATTATCATTGAAGTTCATCAGGAGAATGGCGGGAGTTTGAACCATGCTGGCATTTGATTTTATCCGGGAATAAATTTCTTTTCCGCCTATACCGTTCACTATTTCATCAATAATGATAATATCTGGTGTTCGCTGACCGGAGAAATTGGATAAACGTTCCGGATTATTAAGAATAGTTATCCGGAAGAGGGTTGAGAGGGCTTCATTTAAGTAGCTGCTCAACTCATTGTCTGACATGACTAACAGTACGTGTGACCTATTTTTATCAGAACGGCCCATCTTGCCATCTTTTATGGTAGGAATTTCCACTTCCGGACATTGGATTGTATTGCAGCAACCGTTTATGGGAACGATAACTTGAAAAGTAATAATTCGCCTATGGCAATCCCCGATTAATTTTCCACCATGTAAGCGGATTATCTTCTTTATGATTTGAAGATTCCCACAGTGGTATATCAACATAAGGGCAGAGAGTAGAGAAAGTAACTTTTTATTGTCCTGTTTGCATTCTGGTCCATTGGTAATCCGGAGGCTCCAATGGTTGTTCAGGTGAGACACGTTCATATTAATGCAGCCTTTGCAAGGTGTGGCATCGATTATTTTACTCAACAGGCATTGTAAGGCTGCAGTCATGGTAATTTCGTCTACCCGGCAACTGATATAGCCGAAATCTTTGCTGACGTTTAATTGTATCTGGCGAGTATTGGCATAACTCTGGCATTGATTGGTGATTGAGGTAATGAAAGTGTAAAGTTCAAACTCAATGGGAGAACCAGGATATATTTCATTCTCTATATTGCTGAATATTCCAATATTCTGGTAGCTGTTCATGATGTGGCTGGTGTAGCCGAGCACTCGCTTTAACTTTTGAGATGTAGGTTCAGGAAGGTTGTCAGAGGCGATTTCTTCCAGTAAGTGATGCATCAGAGTCAGTGGGGTTTGAGTTTTATGAGCTATGTTTTGAACAATGCCCAGTTTTTCGTGGGAAAAGAGTTTCGTGTTATACATGATTCTATAACGTATCATGAGAACAATAAACAACCCTATTACCAAACCCTCAATCGGGTATACCCATGACATCTGCCATAAGAAAGCAGGTATAAAAGTAGCTGTTTGGTACTGACTTGTAAGGTCGAGTTGTACATCGGTTTGCATACAAGGACATACATCATTAAATTGTGTGTCCAATAAGATCAACTGTAAAAATAGAATAACTGGTTCCATAACTGTATTTAGATAATTATTAATTTTGTTTTCATAGTTAAACCATCATTTTTTCAAACTTCTTTTTTGGGGGGAATTCCCAATTAGTCGTTGGTGCTGCAATTATAGGGCTTTTTGTACAGCTTGATTGGGTATAATCTTTTAAAAGATATGGGTAATATCTGGTAACGGATTTTAATGTATATATTTACGATTGTTTTAGACTTTGTCGTATGGAGGGGATTTTATAGTTGTGAGGTAATCAGGTTTATTTTCATGATCTATGCTTCACTTATCAGATTTTGCCCGCTTATTATTTATATTTAGATACTGATTGGTTACATAAAAAATGGTAGAAATAACTCCCGGGGATAAAAATAACTCCTGGCTACATACTTTATGGTACCTTCTGATAGTGGAATAATCGTAATGCCAGAATAGCTCCCTTTATGTTTGCAGATGCTTTTATGAATGTTTTGTTGTTTTTAAATATTTGATATTTAGACGGTTGTTGAATGTAGAGATCTTTTCCTTAGACAATTTTTTTGTTTTATACATTGAGTTGGGGGAGAGTGAGGCTGTTAAAACAATATTACCCTGACACCCAGCCTCGATTTCTTATCTGTTAATTGTATGTGCTTCTTTTAATTAAAAAGAGTGTATTACTTTTTATTACCTGTTAATGGATTGGTTTTTAATAATGTGATGGTATGTAATAAATTGTAATGCGTTGAAATGGACGTATTATGTCAAAATTTCTTTTTTAGCCTAATCGTTAAATTATTTTAGAATTTAATATGGGAAATGCCGTGAAATCAATAATCTTTTGATTATTGTTGTTTGAGGTAAACATTTAGGGTTCTATTTTTTATATCAATAACCGGGCGATTGTATGTTTATCCTCTGTTAATCAGTGAAATTGGTAGTGAGATTTTGAGATAATATTGTAAAGTATTACATTTGTTTGCAAAAACAAACTACGATGAAACGCTCTAGATTATTTTTATGGATTTTGGGTATAATAATGCAAGCATTCTTGGTCAGCATTCATTTCTATCAGAAAAATGTGGAGGCAATGCGTACCGAATCGGAAGACCTTTTAGTAGAAGTGCTCAAGAAAGAGTTGCACAGAAAGCAACAAGAGTTGAATCTGTTTTATGTTTTTAAGGTAACGACCGATACTATTCCTCTAACGGTACGCATTACAACCAGTGATGGAATTAAGGTTTATACTGTAGATGCTAAGAAAAGTGAAAAGAATATTTCGCAAAATATGGCAGAACGATCTTGGCATTCTATTGTTTGTATGAAGACTTGTTTGTCAGTAGACACTTTACGCCAACTTTGGGACGAGGAGCTCAAAAGGCGGGAAATTTTTGTTCAATCTGATATACACATATCAGTAACTAACTTGGATAATACTATCTCTCTTTTTAAATGTAAGGATTGCAATGACTTTTGTTCCGGGACGCACAGATTTACTTTTTATGTGGGTAATAGATGTGAACTTGAGATTATTGGTTTTTACTCTTATCCATGGTGGGCTGTATATCAGTATCATTCCACTCCATTTAAAGTGATAGGTGGTGTGGTAGCTGTTCTTATTGTTATTTTCTGTTGTTGGCTTCTGATAAAGAGATATATATCCAAAATTCGAATTGACAAGATACGTTTGGCCACTGATTGTGATCGTGAAAGAAAGGTTCGGATGAAATTAGAAAAGGATCAGAAAAGGTTAGAGGAAAAGCAAAAAGAATATGAGAATCGAGTTAAAGATCTTTCAGCAAGAGGTAAAGAGCGTGAAGAAGAACGAAAAAGAATGGAGAAGATGCTGAAAGAATATGAGGAACAGATTCAAAAGCTTAAAGAATTAAGGGAATCTGGTAAAGAACCATTGCTTTATGTATTGAGTCCAAAAGTTACTTTTGATTCTTATGCAAAAGTATTAATATGTGCAGATCGAGCTATTCCTCTTACTTCGCAGGCTTGTCGACTCTTGAATGCTTTTTTGAATGCTCCCGAGTATATTTTAACTTACGACGAATTATTAGAATGCCTGTGGAAAAATGGTGGTGGAGGTATGGTTCGTTTGCGAGTGGCTATTTCTCGTCTACGTATTTTGTTGAGTGTGGATCCTGATATTACTATTTTTCAAAGGGATATTGATAAATATCAATTAGTACTTCCTGAAAAGGGGTAATTTATGAAGCTTTTTATACTATGTAATAATTTGTAATGCAATAAATGATGCTTTATTGGTTAATAGCCTTTAACTTTGCAGTGAATAATTAAAACATATATCTTATGAAAATTAAGTATTTGAAGGTGGCTTCTCTTTTGGTTGCCATCGTTTCGGTTTGGTATCTAAAACCGGTGGAAAAATCTGAGAATGTAGATCCTCTTTTATTGCAAAATGTAGAAGCTCTGGCAAGTGGGGAAGATTTTACGCACACTCTGTGTTATGGGCCGGGCTCTGTAGATTGTCCTGTAAACCATGACAAGGTAGAGGTTGTATATGAGGGATACAGTTTAGGAGATTAAAGTTGTATTCAGTATCTTATCTCTAAAGAAAGATAGCTGCGTGTTTATCAAAGGGAGTGGAAGTATTTCTATTCCCTTTAAAACAGGCAAATCAGTCACTTCCTAAAGGACTTTAAAGTAGAAACCTTTGGGTCTGAAAGCTAAGTAAAGCTTTTAGTCCGCCTAAAATCGGATGCTTATGAATAAAAATGTTAGTGTATTAATCTTAATAGGGATTATTCTTTGGGGATGTCATCCGGCAAAAGAGAAGGTTGAGTTTTCAAACGAAGTTATTTGTAGCGATAGCATATCACGGGAACTGGTTGTTTTAAATGATACGTTTTTATTTTCGTATCCTTTGCAAATAGAGCTTATAGACTCAATGCTACTGGTGTTGGATAATGTTAATAATAACTTCTTTCATCTGTTTACTCTAAAGGGAGTACCTGTAAAATCATTTGGAGAAAAAGGTCAGGGGCCTGCTGATTTTATAAATGTGGGGGCATTCAATTTATCTGAAGATGGAAAAAACATGTATGCATACGATTCTTCAATGCGTAAAATAGTGAAATATGATGTCTCTTCTTTTTTAAAAGATTCATTGAAATCTGAAGTTATGCAAGTGAATTATGGTAGCTTGCCACACTCTGAGGTACCCACAATAATCTATGATATGCTTTCTCTTAAAGATTCGGATTTTCTTGTAAAAGCGAACCATAAGGATCTTCGGTTTGGATTATTAAAAGATGGAAAGATTACTCAATTATACAATTCTTTCTCTGATTGTTTAAATACAAATAATGAAGAAGAAGTATGGTCGGTTTTCTGTAGTAATACCAAAACCAAGTTAAAACCGGACAGGACGAAGATGTTGAATGCGACCTATCTGGGAGGGATCCTGGAGCTATTTGACTTGGACGAAAATTGTCGTTTGTCATTGAATAAAACGCTTTATATTTACGAACCTAAATATGGTATTGCTGAAGGAGCAATTCCGGCGTATGTAGTTTCCAATGGAACGACTCAGATTGGTTTCGAAGATGTATATGCAACAAATAATAGTATTTATGCATTATTGCATAATAGAGGAAGCGAAGCTTTACCTTCAGAGATTACTGTATTTAGTTGGCAAGGACTTCCAACAAGTAAAATTAAGGCTAATCACGGTCTTGTAAATATAGCTGTGGATGAGAAAAACAATCTAATCTATGTAATTGCGGAAAGTGAACAGAATGCTTATGAACTGTCTTGCTTATCTTTAAATTGATATGTATTCTACAATTTTCAAGAATAAAGCAAGCTGTCTATAAACGGTTTTCCGCTTAAATAGATTCACTACGGGGTGATGCTACTAAAAAACAGAAAGAAGTTAAGAAACCAATCTTAAAACGGCAAATCTTAGTTTTACGTTATATGGAAAAACTCCTGTCGATTTTAAAATCCCTGCTTCGGATTATAAGATCGTGACCTATGTCGATTCGTTGGGTTGTTCCAGTTGTAAATTGCAATTACCTAAATGGAAGGAGTTTATGAAATATGCGGATTCTATAGTAGGCTATCAAATACCTTGGTACTGTATGATCAGTCTTTGCAAACTATAAGTTCTTTTCAAATTGACAGTTTAGCTCAAGGAAGTCTCTCAAAGATAGATTGTGTTTCAGCTCCTAAGTTAGGAATGAATAGGGTGTATGCATATTCAGATTCCATATTTTACGGGAGTGGGACTTTTGAAAGTAGCCTGATAGCAAAATGTAATCAGAAAAAGGTTTTAAATCAATATCTCCCTTTTCCACAAACGGAGCAAGCGGTAAATCGGGATGTAAACTATTTGTTGTTCCAGGGGGATCTTATTATGAAACCGGATAACAAACGTTTTGCTTATTTGGCGTATGAGTGTGATTTATTATCTATTCAGAAAGTGGTAAATGACACGTGCCTCGAAAGTGTAGTACATTTGAATACGTATACGGCAGTATTTGAGAATCAATCTATTAACGAAGTGTCTTCTGTTAATGTCTCTGCCGATTCTCCTAAAGGATTTCTTCGTGGGGTAGCCACTGAAAACTATGTTTATGCACTTTACAGTGGGCAAATTGGGAAAAATAAGGCAATAGCAAATGAAGTTTATGTATTTGATTGGGAAGGACGTGCTGTAAAGAAAGTGATATTGGATAGATGGGGTATATGCATCTCGGTGGATAGTAATGATGAACGACTCTGCCTGATGACAAAAGAAACGGATGGTGGAGAAGAGCGCTATCATTATTATTGTTATCAGTTAAACTGACTTTTTTGTTAGGATGTTACGAGTTTGCTTGATATGTATATTTTTTGTTTTTCAAATCTTTCTTTATGCAGGGGTGGAACAGACAAGCGAGAGGAGGCTTTGTTATTTTCGGGCAATAACCGTGATGAATTTGAAACGGTACTGAATACAATCTATTTTGGAGGAATATTGGAATTAGTTGACTCGTGCAAGAGTTCTTGTTTGCGTGTGAAATGAACAGAATGCTTACAAACTGTTTTGTATATCTCTAAATTTGTTATTTAATTTTTTTCTGTCTTTTAGCTTCTTGTTAGGAAATAATATTATTTTTGTCAGTAAAATAAATCGAAATGACAAAAAATGAATTGCTTTCGTGTGTTATTGGAGTGATAATCCTATCACTATTGGTTGGAGCCTATTTCTATCAACGAAATAAGATGGGCATACATAAACAGGCGGAGAGACTATTCGTACAGATGCTTCAAGAAGAGATGGAAAGAAAAGAAAGAGATTTAAATCTATTTCACTTGTTTGCTGAGAGTTCATCCGATACTCTACCTTTGAAAATTTGCATTACAACAGCAGAAGGGAAAAAAGCGTACGAGGTTGATTCTTTGAAAAGTAAAAAGAACATTTCTCGGAATCTGAGAAACCGGTCAATACACTCTATCCTATGTGAGAAATCCCATTTATTGCCGGATTCTTTAAATGAACATTGGCAGAGTATGCTTAAGAAAGATCACATTGATACAGAGTCCACTATACATGTGCGGATGGAAAATCTTCAAGGAAAGATTATTAGTTCATCCAGTCACGATGGTGTGTGGGATACTTCTTTGGAGGTTGTGACTTCATATATAGGTAATCGTTGTGAGATAGAGGTCATCGGTCTTTTAGATTTTAGTTGTAAAACAATATTATGGTATCATTGGCAACCTTTTGGATGGATTGTAATTTGTTTGTTATTGATGCTTTTATTTATCTGCTTTTATTATAAAATGGTAAATCGGCCTCCGGAATTAAAGGAGGTTCCTTATGAGGTTGTCGTTGAAAAGGAAGTTATTGTTGAGAAAGAGGTGATTCGTGAAATAATAGTTGAAAAAGAAACATCTCCGGAAGAAAAGGCACCTCTAATAAAGCGGATTTGTAAAGTAGAAGGACAACTATATGGTTTACGTCATGGAGTTGTTTTTGATGCCCAGAATAGAGTTCTTAATTGTAATGGCAAGAAAATGTCTTTGTCCCCCCAACAGTGTCAGATTCTAAAGCTTTTTTTAGATGCTCCCGATTATACTGTGACTGATGAGGATATTATTAAGTTTATTTGGAAAGGTCAATCGAACGTTCAGATAAATACGTTTTGTTCTGCCGGAAACAAATTAGGGAAGAGATTAGAGCAAGCTGGTTGTGGTGTTTGTTTCAGGCGTTTTGGAAGCGATCGTTATCGTATGTTGTTCATAGACGACCTTGTTGGCAATGATTTGACATAAATGGCAATAAATGGCAATAAAATTGATAGCGGTTTATCCAAAATCTCTTTTTACCTTTGTTACCAGTTATTGACACTTATACTTTGAAACCATGAAAAACTATATGAAATTGATCTTTGGGCTTAGTTTAATAGCCTTGATAGCCTTGATCGGGTATTGGCCTACCGTGAAAACTCCTAAGAGAGTAAATTCCTTATTCTTGCAAAATGTAGAGGCGCTTGCCGGTGGTGAACACGTTACCAATTTAGGTTGCTTAGGTGACGGATCTGTAGATTGTCCTATTAACCATATCAAAGTAGAATATGTGGTTCAAGGATTTAGTCTTGGGGAGTGAGGACTCTTTTATATAAATCTTATCACATTATAATCATTCATTGCATTATTAATTGGGGTTAGAAAGGAGTGGAACGATCTACGTCCGAGAAAAGTCTTAGAATCGTCCACTCCCGGATAACCTTTAAAAAAGGAGGTTGCCCGGCACGAAGATAGCGAAAAATTAATTAGAAAGAGTAAATGTAGCATTTACTTTTTCTACGGAGGAGGTGGCTACCCGAGAGAGAGACACGGCAAATAAGAAAATAATTAACATCATAAAAGTAGATTATGAGTAAAAAGATTTTTGCGGCCCTGATAGTCGCTGTAGTCGCAACTTTTGCAGGCTACAATATATATCAGTCACAGAGAGTAGAAAGTATCATGTCGGATTTGACGATGGCCAATGTAGAGGCATTAGCTGGTTCTGAGATTAATGATGAGGATTGTGTCAGTGCATCTAATCGTTATTGCTCTGTTTTGATAGTGACCCCAAATGGGAATTATCTAGAAACTTATTTTGACCAAAAAACAAAGTACTGATTCTTATAAAAAGTGGGGATAGGAATATTAGCTTTGACTAGTATATTTTATCCCCTAATTTATTATTATGAATAAAATTGTATCGTTTTTTATTTTAATTCTTGTTTGTTCTTGTTCAGATAAGAAAGAGCATATAGCAAATATTCTGTCAATGAATTCTATAGATATTAAAACTAATAGGATTAATAAAGACGAAGTAATTGCTAGAGGTGCATTTCCTTTTGAAATGATTGATTCATTATTCTTTCTTTTCAATGGAGATCCTTCGTCTGGAGCATTGGTTTTATGTGAATCGAATGCTTCCGAACTGGGACACTTCTTGCAAAAAGGAAATGGTTTTGGAGAATGTATCACTCCTGGATATATAGGACATTGCAATGATACTATTTATGTTTCTGAACGTTCTAGGACAAGGCGAATGACTTATTTACTATCAAATCATAATGATAGTTTGCAATATAAGTGTCTTGAAGATGTTAGTCCTAAAATGAATTCAGAATTTTATTATCAGATTTGTCGTCTACAAAGTGGTTTATTTGTAGGGGCCCGTTTATTTGGAAAAGAACATTTGTTTACATTGTTAGACGAAAGTTTGGATACACTTACCACTTTTGCACGGGTGCCGATAGACATTGAGGAAAATGCAAATAATAAGCTCGCTCCTTTTATTGGTCATTTATGTATAGATGATAATACGGTTTATTATGCTTCTAATGACTTTTCTTATATGGCTGCTTATGATATTTTATCTGAAAAAGAGATAAAACCAGTATTTGAGAGGATGTATATATCTCCAATAATCCAAAAATCAGCAAATGGGATTTCATTAGATAAATACAAACATCTTTTGGGCTTTGGTGATATCAGGGTTTATCAGAATTATATTTTTGCGACGTATATAGGGAAACCTGATATAACAATGGATCAAGAGAATGATACTTCAGCCTTAGTCCCCACTCATTTGCTGGTTTTTAATAAAGATGGAGTTCCTATTGTAAAATTTAAGTTTCCGTTTAAAATAAGATCATTTGTGTTTACCAAATCCAAGATGTATCTATTAGATGTGGATTGTAATATAGAATCTGTCGATTTGGCAGAGTTGTGGAAGCATTTGCCTGATTGAAGTGGGATAGTGACTTTATAGAATAAATGTGAATAATATGAGATTTAATTTAGTCGTTTTATTTGTAATTTTACTTTCTTTCTCTTCTTGTGGCAGGGAAGAAAAAACTGTGTATGATTTTTCTTTAGAACAATCGCTTAAGAGTGATAAAGAAGTTAGTTTAAACAAGGAACTATTAGCTCCCTATCTGATGTGTTCTTATGATTCCACTCTGTGTCTAATAGATTGGACTGCCAATCCGATGGTGCATGTTTATAACATGAATACAGGGAAAGAGATGGTTGCTTTTGGAAATAAAGGCATGGGGCCGGATGATTTTCTATCTATATCCCAAATGTATGTAGATATGGGCAAGCGTTCTTTGGTACTGTATGATCAGTCTTTGCAAACTATAAGTTCTTTTCAAATTGATAGTTTAGCTCAAGGCAGTCTTTCAAAGATAGATTGTGTTTCAGCTCCTAAGTTAGGAATGAATAGGGTATATGCATATTCGGATTCCATATTTTACGGGAGTGGGACTTTTGAAAGTGGCCTGATAGCGAAATGCAATCAGAAAGAGATTTTAAATCAATATCTCCCTTTTCCACAAACAGAGCAAGCGGTAAATCGGGATGTAAACTATTTGTTGTTCCAGGGGGATCTTATTATGAAGCCGGATAAAAAACGTTTTGCTTACTTGGCCTATGAGTGCGATTTATTATCTATTCAGAAAGTGGTAAATGACACGTGCCTGGAAAGTGTAGTACATTTGAATACGTATACGCCGTTATTTGAGAATCAATCTACTAACGAAGTGTCTTCTGTTGATGTCTCTGCCGATTCTCCTAAAGGATTTCTTCGTGGGGCAGCAACTGAAAACTATGTTTATGCGCTTTACAGTGGGCAAATTGGGAAAAATAAGTCGATAGCAAATGAAGTTTATGTATTTGATTGGGAAGGACGTGCTGTAAAGAAAGTGATACTGGATAGATGGGGTATATGCATCTCGGTGGATAGTAATGATGAACGACTCTGCCTGATGACAAAGGAAACGGATGGTGGAGAAGAGCGTTATCATTATTATTGTTATCAGTTAAACTGACTTTTTGGTTAGGGTGTTACGGGTTTGCTTGATATACTTTAAAAATGAAATATACGTTAGTTGTTTAAAAGTAACGAAGATGAAACAAAAGTATATCTTATTTCTTTCATTGTGTTTTGTGCTTTTTTCATGTAGGAAGAACGATGTTGGTTCGGTCTATTCATTTGACACAGTATGCAAAATTGTAGACTATAATCTTATTTGTTCAGATGAAAATGCTCCTTGGGGAGCTATAATGAATATGGAAATAGTAGACAGCATTTTGGTTCTTCAGCATGCAATGGATGAATATGCATTTTCATTTATTAATGTAAATAATGGGGAGCTATTATCTCAATGGGGGCGTACAGGCGAAGGACCAGAAGAGTTTATAGATTTTGGGTCTGGTTTTGAAATCGTTGACTCGAGAATTGTTTTTCTGGATCGAATGAAGAAAGAAAGGATTTCGGTATTAATATCCGATATCTTAAGCAAAAAAGAACATCCGGATATAACAAGGGAGGCTTATCCTTATAATGTGGATTTCAGGGTTTTGGAGATTAATGCTGTTGGCAATAAAAAAATAGTAATAGGCGGGTTTAAGGAAGGTTATTGGGGAGCTCTTGACTCACAGAATCATATTATACCTAATGTGGTAGAGCTTCCTTTCGATGCGGGTGAGGTGTCCGGTTTAGAGAAGGGTACCGTTTTCGGAGGTATATTGAAGGCAAATAGTAAACAATCCAAATTTGTGCTTTCAATACGTGCTTCTGATATTTTCGAAATTTATCGTGTTTCTGACGATGGAATAAATCGTGTCTATGTGAGTCCTTTTAAGCATATTCCGAAAACCTGGAAGAAGGGAGGCGATTATGCAATTGATTATAACCAAAGTATTGGAGGAATAAAAAATATAGCAGTCTCGGATGACTTGATTTGTTTTTCACTCTTTTTACAAAATTACAATGAGGCTGCAAAAACAGACTTTGCGTCTAATGAGCTGTTCTGTTTTGATTGGGATGGGAATAAAGTGAAAAAATATGTGTTACCTTTTCCTATAGGTAATTTCTGTATTGATGGAACTCATATCTATGGAGTTCGGAACTTTGAAGATAAAATTATCATTTATCGTTTTAACATGTAATCTGAACACCGCAGAGGACACAGGGTAGCACGGAGGCGATTTTAAGTCGTTGATTATTAATAAAAGGCTCTGTGATGCTCCGTGGTGAAAAGAGTTATATGAATATGAAAATTATGAAATATATTGGGTTAGGCTTGCTTCTGCTTGTCTTCTCATGCGGGGGCAGAGACAGACAAGTGGAGGAGGCCTTATCCCTTTCGGGCAATAACCGTAATGAACTTGAAGCGGTGCTGAAGCATTATGAAGGAGATGGCCGGAAGCTGGAGGCGGCACGCTTCTTGATTGGCAATATGCCCGGAAGTTATGGAGCTAATCCGATAGTAGAGCAGGATTGTTCTGCTTTTTACGAGGCTTATGATTCATTGGGACAAAAGTATGGCTATCGGGTAGGAACGGAATGGGGGAAACAGGTAGATAGTCTTTGGAAAGATTTTAGTAATCGACATCGGGTGAGGCAGGAGCTTAACTATGATATTACCCGCATGAAGGCGGAAGATTTAATCCGGGAAATTGATCTGGCATTTCAAGTATGGGAGGAAAATGTTTATTCGAGAAACTGTTCGTTTAAGGATTTTTGCGAGTATATATTGCCTTATCGGCGGCAAAATGGCTTATCGATTGACAATGCACGCCGGGAGTTCAACAAACGGCATCAGGGAAAGTTTTTTGTGAAAGAGGGAAAGGATTGGCAACAAGAGATCGATTCGTTGTTATACGAATATAAGTATCTGACTCATTCCGGTTTTTGGGGGACGAAGATTCCGATATGGAATGCGGCGACTTTTGAGAAGATGCGTCATGGGTTATGTGCACAGCGCTGTTGGTATAACTCTTTGTTATTATCATCGTTGGGGATTCCGGTTGCCATTGACTTTGTTCCGGCATGGGGAAACCGAAATAATTCGCATACCTGGAATGTGGTGCTAATAGACGGGAAATCGCATGCTTTTGAGGCGTTTTGGGATAATGATCGCTGGAAATATAAGCGGATTTATAATAACCGGGATGATGATGAGCTTTGGGGAAGATTCCGCCTTCCGAAGGTATACAGATATACCTACTCAAATCATATTGAAGGACCGTTGGCAGATGTAGAGGTGGATAAAGCTGATATTCCGGAGCTATTTCGTAGTGTGAAAAAGGTGGATGTTTCTTCGGAGTATTTTGAAACGGCCGACGTAACGGTGGAGTTGACAGGTGAGGCGCCTCAAGGGGTGAAATATGCTTATTTGGCTGTGTTCGGATATCAGGACTGGCACCCTGTGCAGTGGGCAAAGATAGAAAACGGGAGGGCTGTCTTTCGGGAAATGGGTAAGGACATGGTTTATTTACCCGTTTATTACAAGCGGGGGGGATTATTGCCCGCAGCAGAACCTTTCAGATTGCGGAATGACGGAACGATGGAGAAGCTGAGCGGAAATGAAGAAACAGAGGAGGTTGCCGTGAGGATGGTGACGGGAGCGCCGGCTTATGATCAGAATAGGGAATATCTGGGGTGTATGAAAGGAAGCCGGATAGTAGGATTACTTGATGGAAAATCAGAAGAGGAACTGTGCAGATGGACGGACTCGCTGGCTCTGGAGCCGGTTGTACGGAAGGTGTCCGCACGATTACCTTACCGCTTTGTAAGGTTATTATTACCGTCGGATAGCATTGCTTTGGGGGAGCTTTCTTTTTATACGGAAGAAGGACGGATCGGGAATGTGAGGATAATTACTCCGATGAGGGCTACCGGAAGGAATGAAGTGCCCGGGATGATAACCGATGGTTTGGGGGCGACGGGCTATCGAGGTAGGGTGGCAGAAAGGCTGGTAGATATAGATCTGGGAAAAGAGTATATGGTCAGTCATATTGGAATGACTTCTTACCTGAAAACACAATTGTTCTGTCCGGATGAATTTGAGTTAAGATATTGGAACAATGGTTGGAAGACTGTGGAGCGTAAGCAAGCCGATAACAAAGGGTATCTTGTATTTGAGAAAGTACCCCGGGGAGCATTGTTGATGTTGAAGAACTGCCGCTGGAAAGGAAAGACGGCGGAGCGTATATTTACTTATGAAAAAGGAGATGTGAAGTGGGAATGATTGCTATGAACGAACAGTTGCCTTGCCATTATTGTTAAACCTCCTTAAGGAAATGCCTATCCGTCACTTTTTATTTGTTATTTTGCACCAAATTCGGGTGGAGTGTGTCCTGACGTTTCGGGGTACGCTTAAATATGCAAATAAAACCAATGAATAAACTCACTATAAATGCCTGTCCGCTATGTGGGAGCACACATTTGAAATGTGCTATGACCTGTACTGATTTTTATGCCTCCGGTGAACAGTTTGACTTGTACACCTGCGAAGATTGCGGATTTACTTTTACACAAGGAGTCCCGGTAGAGGCGGAGATAGGCAGATATTACGAAACACCTGATTATATTTCCCATTCGGACACGAAGAAAGGTGCCATGAATGCCATTTACCATCATGTACGTCAGTATATGCTTGGTCGTAAGGCACGTTTGGTCATGAAAGAGTCGCATCGTAAAACCGGTAGAATATTGGATATTGGTACGGGAACAGGTTATTTTGCCCATACGATGCAGAATAGGGGATGGGAAGTGGAGGCCGTGGAAAAGAGTGTGCAGGCCCGTGGGTTTGCCCGCGAACATTTCGGATTGGATGTAAAGCCGGAGTCTGCATTGAAAGAGTTCGTTCCCGGTTCTTTTGATGTGATTACGCTGTGGCACGTTATGGAACATTTGGAGCATCTGGATGAAACGTGGGAGTTGTTGCGCGAATTATTGACCGAGAAAGGTGTCTTGATAGTGGCTGTGCCCAATTGTTCGTCATACGATGCAATAAAATATGGGAAATATTGGGCTGCTTATGATGTACCCCGTCATTTATGGCATTTTACGCCTGCCACGATTCAGCAGTTTGGGTCGAAACATGGATTTATCCTGGCAGCCCGTCATCCGATGCCATTCGATGCTTTTTATGTGTCGATGCTGACTGAGAAACATAAAGGGAGTGCTTACTCTTTTGCAAAAGGTATGTGGACCGGATCGGCGGCTTGGTTGAGTGCCCAGGCCAAAAAGGAACGAAGCAGTTCAATGATTTATGTATTCAGAAAGAAACGCTGATGAAGAGTAAAAGCAGAAATAACGCTGTGTCATATTTTGATATGCAGTTCATAACTTCCAGCATCAGTACCACGTTGGTATTGCTGTTACTGGGGCTTGTGGTGTTCTTCGTGTTGGCAGCCAATAACTTGTCTGTTTATGTACGCGAAAATATAAATTTCTCTGTATTGATCAGCGATGATATGAAAGAAACGGATATTCTGAAGCTTCAGAAACGGCTGAATAATGAACCTTTCGTGAAAGAGACGGAATATATTTCAAAGAAACAAGCATTGAAAGAGCAGACCGAGGCTATGGGCACCGATCCGCAAGAGTTTTTAGGGTATAATCCGTTTACGGCCTCAATAGAGATTAAATTGCATTCTGATTATGCGAACTCTGACAGTATCGCGAAGATTGAGAAATTGATTAAAAGGAATACCAACATACAAGATGTGTTATATCAGAAAGATCTGATTGACGCGGTCAATGAAAACATACGTAACATCAGCTTGGTGCTGCTGGGATTGGCCATTATGCTGACATTTATCTCTTTCGCGCTGATTAATAATACGATCCGGCTGGCTATTTATTCAAAACGCTTCCTGATTCATACCATGAAACTGGTGGGAGCAAGCTGGGGATTTATCCGTCGGCCATTTTTGAAAAGAAATATATGGAGTGGGGTTTTAGCTGCTTTTATTGCAGATACAATCCTGATGGGAGCCGCTTATTGGCTTGTGTCGTACGAGCCGGAATTAATTCGGGTGATTACACCTGAAGTCATGTTGTTGGTATCGGGTGCAGTACTGGTATTCGGAGTGGTCATCACTTTCTTGTGTGCTTATCTTTCTATTAATAAATATCTGAGAATGAAAGCAAGCACGCTGTACTACGTGTAGTTCTGGATTTATAGATGTAAATAAATTAATTGTAAATAACAATGGGTGATAAACAGAAATTTGCCTTCGATAAAACGAACTTCATTTTGCTTGCCATCGGCATGGCAGTGGTTATCTTGGGTTTTATCCTGATGACAGGACCTTCATCGTCGGAAGCGGTGTTTCAGGCGGATATTTTCAGTGTGAGAAGAATTAAAGTGGCTCCGGTGGTTTGCTTCCTGGGTTTTATCTTTATGATATATGGCGTAATGCGCAAACCTAAAACAAAAGAATAAAACAGGATGGAATGGTTTGAAGCACTGATCCTTGGATTGATTCAGGGACTGACTGAATATTTACCGGTGAGCAGTAGCGGGCATTTGGCTATTGGCTCGGCTTTGTTTGGTATAGAGGGAGAAGAGAATCTGGCATTTACCATTGTAGTACATGTTGCAACCGTGTTCAGTACATTGGTCATTCTCTGGAAAGAAATAGATTGGATATTCCGTGGCCTGTTTAAGTTTAAGATGAACAGCGAAACACGTTATGTGATCAATATTTTAATTTCGATGATTCCTATTGGTATCGTCGGTGTGTTTTTCAAGGATGAAGTTGAGGCTGTTTTCGGTTCGGGATTGCTGATTGTTGGCTGCATGCTGTTGCTTACGGCTGCTTTGCTGTCGTTCTCTTATTATGCAAAACCACGTCAGAAAGAGAACATCTCGATGAAAGACGCGTTTATCATTGGGCTGGCGCAGGCTTGTGCCGTATTGCCGGGACTGTCTCGTTCGGGCAGTACAATTGCTACAGGTTTATTATTAGGTGATAATAAAGCAAAACTGGCGCAATTCTCCTTCCTGATGGTGATACCGCCTATATTGGGAGAAGCTTTGCTGGATGCTATGAAGATGATAAAAGGTGAGGCTATTGCGGGAGATATTCCGGCTTTGTCACTGATAGTGGGTTTTATTGCCGCTTTTGTCTCAGGGTGCCTGGCTTGCAAGTGGATGATTAATATCGTCAAAAAAGGAAAACTGATTTATTTCGCTATTTATTGTGCAATAGCAGGAGTGGTCACCATCGTTGTTTCACAATTGCAATAAGTAACGGATGAATTTTAAAGAAGGAGAAGTACTTTATTTTGATAAACCGTTGGGGTGGACGTCTTTTAAGGTCGTAGGGCATGCCCGGTACCATATTTGCCGACGGATGAAAGTGAAGAAATTGAAGGTGGGGCATGCAGGTACACTCGATCCGCTGGCAACAGGGGTAATGATTGTTTGTACAGGTAAAGCTACCAAGAGAATAGAGGAATTTCAGTATCATACAAAGGAATATATTGCTACCATTCAGTTGGGTGCCACTACTCCATCGTACGATCTGGAACATGAGATTGATGCTACCTATCCTACGGAGCATATCACCCGGGAGTTGGTGGAAGAGACGTTGAAAACATTTGTTGGTGAAATACAGCAAGTGCCTCCGGCATTCTCGGCTTGCAAAGTAGATGGTGCGCGTGCTTATGATTTGGCCCGTAAAGGTCAGGAAGTGGAGTTGAAGCCCAAATTGCTGGTGATTGACGAGATAGAACTGCTGGAATGTAACTTACCGGAAATTAAGATCAGGGTGGTATGCAGCAAGGGAACTTATATCCGTGCATTGGCACGCGACATCGGGGAAGCCTTGCAAAGCGGTGCACATCTGACCGGATTGATACGTACCCGTGTGGGGGAGATAAAGTTGGAGCAATGCCTGGATCCTGCAAAATTTGCAGAATGGATAGATCAGCAGGAAGTTGAGATATCTGATTGAAATAGAAAAGTAAGAAATAAAATAATTAATAAACGCACATTATTATCATGAAACTGTCGCAATTTAAATTTAAGTTACCCGAAGAAAAGATTGCTTTGCACCCTACAAAGTATAGGGATGAATCGCGCTTGATGGTACTCCACAAGCGTACGGGAGAGATTGAGCACAAGATGTTTAAGGACATCCTGAACTATTTTGATGATAAAGACGTGTTTGTATTCAACGATACCAAGGTATTCCCTGCCCGTTTGTACGGAAATAAGGAAAAAACCGGTGCACGTATCGAAGTGTTCTTACTGCGTGAGCTGAATGAAGAGCTGCGTTTGTGGGACGTATTGGTGGATCCGGCACGTAAAATCCGTATAGGCAATAAGCTTTATTTCGGTGATGACGATTCAATGGTGGCTGAGGTAATTGATAATACTACTTCACGCGGACGTACGCTCCGTTTTCTATATGATGGTCCTCATGACGAATTTAAAAAAGCATTGTATGCGTTAGGTGAAACTCCGCTGCCGCATACAATTCTTAACCGTCCGGTGGAAGAAGAAGATGCAGAACGTTTCCAGTCTATTTTCGCTAAAAACGAAGGAGCCGTGACAGCACCTACTGCGAGTCTGCACTTCAGCCGCGAATTGATGAAGCGTATGGAAATAAAAGGCATAGACTTTGCGTATATCACATTGCATGCAGGGCTCGGTAACTTCCGTGACATCGACGTAGAGGATCTGACAAAGCATAAGATGGACTCTGAGCAGATGTTCGTAACCGGAGAAGCTGTTAAGATTGTGAACCGTGCCAAGGATCTTGGTAGGAATGTATGTGCTGTGGGAACAACTGTGATGCGCGCCATTGAAAGCACGGTGAGCACAGACGGGCATTTGAAAGAATATGAAGGATGGACGAATAAGTTTATTTTCCCGCCGTATGATTTTACAGTGGCTAATGCTATGGTGTCCAACTTCCACATGCCACTTTCTACTCTGTTGATGATTGTGGCTGCCTTTGGTGGTTACGAGCAGGTAATGGATGCATATCACATAGCATTGAAAGAAGGCTACCGTTTTGGTACTTATGGAGATGCGATGCTGATTTTGGATAAGTGATGAGAATATATCTGGGATTAGGTACTAATTTGGGTGATAAGGAGTTGAATCTTCGTGTCGCTGTACAGAAAATAGAAGAGCGGATAGGGAAAGTGATTTTCCTGTCCGCTTTTTATGCTACTGCCCCCTGGGGATTTCAATCTGATAATAACTTTCTGAATGCTGCGGCGGGAGTGGAGACATCTCTGTCTCCTTTCGATATACTTGAAAGGACCCAACGGATAGAGCAGGAAATAGGGCGTTTACATAAATCACATGATGGGGTATATAGCGACCGTCTGATTGATATTGACCTCTTGCTTTATGGTGATAAGATATTACAGGACGAAAGGCTTTCATTGCCTCATCCATTGATGGCCGAACGAAAATTTGTTTTAGAGCCGCTTGCCGAAATCGCACCGGACGTTGTCCATCCGGTACTTCATAAAACAATCAGAGAGCTATTTCTGGTTCTTTCGTAATTTACGGATCATCAAATGCCGTGGAAGGTAAGCCACACAGCCGATCAATACGGCATACAATATGCGCAAGTCGTCAAACGGTTGATGGTTCAGATAACAAATAAAGGCATAAATACCCACTGTGACAGCAATATACACCAATAGTATAATAGCGGTTTTTAGTTTATTTTTCATAAGATAGTCTGTTAATACGAAGCAAAAGTAGCAATAAATCCAAAATATTATCTACCTTTGCCAATGAAATGAAGTGTGGAAAGATTTGAGTAGCTTGCAACCACAGAAAAAAATGCTAAAACAACATTCCCTTCTGTATGCGTTTTCTACTCTTTTTAATTTCTGTCCGCATTCATAATTTATAATTCATAATTCATAATTTTATTATGGGATATTTATTCACATCCGAATCGGTGTCTGAAGGACACCCCGATAAAGTGGCCGATCAAATATCGGACGCTGTGCTTGACAAACTGTTGGCTTACGATCCCAGTTCGAAAGTAGCTTGCGAAACCTTAGTGACTACCGGACAGGTGGTACTTGCGGGAGAAGTGAAAACAGGTGCTTATGTTGATTTACAACTGATAGCACGTGAAGTGATCCAAAAGATTGGTTACACGAAAGGCGAATACATGTTCGAAAGTAATTCGTGCGGTGTATTTTCTGCCATTCATGAACAGAGTGCCGACATCAACCGTGGTGTAGAACGTGAGGACCCTATGAATCAGGGGGCAGGCGACCAGGGAATGATGTTTGGTTATGCAACCAACGAAACTGAGAACTATATGCCGTTGTCGCTTGACCTGGCACATAGAATACTTCTTGTATTGGCCGATATCCGCCGGGAAGGTAAAGAAATGACTTATCTTCGTCCGGATGCAAAGAGCCAGGTAACTATTGAATATGACGATAACGGTACTCCCGTGCGTATTGATACAATTGTTGTTTCAACACAGCATGATGAATTTGTATTGCCGGCTGATGGTTCTGCTGCTGCCCAACTGAAGGCGGATGAAGAGATGCTGGCGGTAATCCGGAAAGATGTGATTGAGGTATTGATGCCGCGTGTCATTGCGTCTATCAATCACCCGAAGGTTCTTGCCTTGTTCAATGATAATATTGTTTATCACGTAAATCCGACCGGTAAATTCGTTATTGGCGGTCCGCACGGAGATACAGGGTTAACCGGACGTAAGATTATTGTTGATACCTATGGTGGTAAAGGGGCTCACGGTGGTGGTGCTTTTTCTGGTAAAGATCCCAGTAAAGTAGACCGCAGTGCTGCTTATGCTGCTCGTCATATTGCTAAAAACCTTGTAGCTGCCGGTGTTGCCGACGAAATGTTGGTACAGGTTTCTTACGCTATCGGGGTGGCGCGTCCGATTAATATTTATGTAAATACATACGGCCGCAGTAATGTGAAAATGAGTGATGGTGAAATCGCCGAAAAGATTGATGAGTTGTTTGACCTCCGGCCAAAGGCTATTGAAGATCGCTTGAAACTCCGTTATCCGATTTACAGTGAAACGGCCGCTTACGGACACATGGGGCGTGAACCTCAGGTAGTGACTAAGCATTTCCACTCTCGTTATGAAGGTGACCGGACTATGGAGGTAGAGTTGTTTACATGGGAAAAACTTGACTATGTGGACAAAGTAAAAGAAGCTTTCGGTTTGTAATCAGCGTAGCTTTACAGCTATTTATTATAGGGGGCCGTACTTGTTTTTATCCCATATGGGGAGAAAACAAGGCGGCCTTCTTCTTTTCTCCTTGAAATTTGGTACTTTTGCATCGTGTTTAACCAAACCCATGCAAGAAATGAACCAAATAACTTCCGTATGTGTATATTGTGCTTCAAGTACGAAAATAGATCAGATTTATTTTGATGCAGCTGTGCGATTAGGACAGTTGTTGGCAACCCGGCACATCCGTTTGATAAATGGAGCGGGAAATATAGGGTTGATGCGGTCGGTGGCTGATGCCGTATTACAGAACGGAGGCGAAGTGACCGGAGTGATCCCTCACTTTATGGTAGAGCAAGGATGGCATCATACCGGCTTGACGGAGCTTATCGAGGTGGACAGTATGCACGAACGTAAACGACTGATGGCTGAAAAGAGTGATGCTGTGATTGCATTGCCCGGAGGATGCGGGACCCTGGAAGAGTTACTTGAAATTATCACCTGGAAACAGTTGGGGCTTTATCTTCAACCGATCGTGATATTGAATACCAATGGCTTTTTCGATCCTTTGTTGACAATGCTCGACAAAGCCATAGACGGTAATTTCATGAGGAAACAGCATGGAGATATCTGGCATGTAGCCCATACTCCGGAAGAGGCTGTGGATCTGGTTTATTCAATACCTGTATGGGACAGTTCCATCCGTAAGTTTGCTGCTATATGATTTCTCCTCAGGACTCTGTCGGTGTGCAGGTGGCAGATACTTTGCCGCAGACCTTCCATGAAGCTTGTGTTCCGAAAGATACATTGGCGGCGGTTGATTTACAGACGGTGAGCGAGACAGTTACGGGAGTGGATGGCATATCGATCCCTTACTCTCCAAGGACGGATGACGGGTTGGCAATGATACTGCTGGGATGTTTCTTTATTTCTTCGTATGTATTGGCGCGCAGTAAGAAATTCCTGTTGCAACAAGTTAAAGATTTTATGTTGCATCGTGAAAGAACAAGTATTTTCGCTTCCTCTACAGCAGCTGATATGCGTTATCTGTTATTGTTGACTGTGCAGACTTGTGTTCTTGGAGGTGTATGTATCTTTAACTATTTTAATGATGTCCAGCCCTCACTGATGGAGCGCGTTTCGCCTCATGTGCTCTTGGGAGTTTATGTTGCTGTGTGCATATTCTATTTTTTATTCAAGTGGATTATATATTCGTTTTTGGGATGGGTGTTTTTTGACAAAAGTAAAACAGATATATGGCTGGAGTCTTATTCTACGCTGATTTACTACCTTGGATTTGCTTTATTTCCGTTTGTTTTGTTTCTGGTTTATTTTGATCTGAATGTTACCTTTTTAGTTTCAATTGGTTGCATTTTGGTAATTTTTACTAAAATATTGATGTTTTACAAGTGGCTAAAGCTTTTTTCCTGTAATATTTATGGGGTTTTCCTTTTAATTTTATACTTTTGTGCCCTTGAAATCATACCTTGTTTAATAGTCTATCAGGGTCTGATTCAGCTAAATAATGTTTTGATAATAAATTTTTAGGACGTTGAAAATTAAGAAAGTATTAGTGTCGCAGCCTAAGCCTGCTTCAGAGAAATCTCCTTATTACGACATTGCTGAAAAGTATGGTGTAAAAATAGATTTCCGCCCCTTCATCAAGGTTGAGAGCGTCTCTGCGAAAGAATTCAGACAACAGAAAGTATCGATTCTTGATCATACAGCTGTTATATTTACCTCACGCCATGCGATTGATCATTTCTTCCATTTATGTACGGAGTTGCGTGTGACGATCCCTGAGACGATGAAGTATTTTTGTGTAACAGAAGCTGTTGCTCTTTACATTCAGAAATATGTGCAGTATCGTAAGCGTAAGATTTTCTTCGGAGCTACGGGTAAGATTGAAGATTTGATTCCTTCGATTGTGAAGCATAAAACAGAGAAATATCTCGTTCCGATGTCGGATGTACATAACGATGACGTGAAGAATCTGTTGGATAAGAATAATATTCAGCATACGGAATGCGTAATGTATCGTACTGTTAGTAACGACTTTATGGAAGGAGAGGAGTTTGATTATGACATGCTGGTATTCTTTAGCCCTGCGGGAGTTTCTTCATTAAAAAAGAATTTTCCTGATTTCGATCAGAAGGATATCAAGATCGGAACATTTGGATCGACAACAGCACAGGCTGTTCGTGATGCAGGACTTCGTCTGGATTTGGAAGCACCTAATGTGAAGTCTCCTTCAATGACGGCTGCTCTCGATTTGTTTATTAAGGAAAACAATAAAGGAAAATAAATGAAACGGTGAACAGCAAACGGTAAACAATGAACAGGCATATTTATCTGTAGCATTGTTTACTGTTTGTTGTTTGCCGTTTATAATTATTATGGCAAATACCCTGTGCAAGGCCGAAAGGCTGAATAGTAAGATTCTGATTGAGAAGATGTTTGCAGGCGGCTCTAAGTCGTTTTCCATCTTTCCGTTGCGTGTGGTGTATATGCCTGTGGAAAATCAGGATGCTCAGGCATCTGTTTTATTGAGCGTTTCGAAGAAACGATTTAAACGCGCGGTAAAGCGGAATAGAGTGAAACGCCAATTGCGTGAGGCGTACCGGTTGCATAAGCATCTACTATTGCAGACTTTAACCGATAAACAGCAACAGTTGGCTATTGCTTTCATCTATCTTTCGGACGAATTAACGTCCTCGGCCGAAATAGAGGAGAAAATGAAGACTCTGCTGGCCCGTATCAGCGAGAGATTGGTATGAAACGTCTGCTTTCATATATATTATTGCTTCCCATATACTTTTACAGGGCTTGTATTTCGCCTATGACCCCTCCTTCATGTCGTTTTACGCCTACTTGTTCGCAGTACGCTATTGAAGCGATTAAGAAACATGGTCCTTTTAAGGGGCTTTATCTTGCCGTCAGGCGGATACTTCGTTGTCATCCGTGGGGTGGATCTGGGTATGATCCCGTTCCTTAGTGATTTATGAATATTCTGGATATACATACGCATCGGCTGCCTGCAGAACCGGGGCAGGCAATACAAAATTGTCAGCCGGCAGAATTTATTCCGCTGGCCGGTGCTTACTATTCTGTGGGGATTCATCCCTGGTACCTGACCCGTGAGAATTTCGTCCGCCAGTGGGAACTGTTGTTGTCAGCTATCCATTCTCCTCAGGTTCTTGCAATTGGCGAAGCAGGTCTCGACAAGTTGGCACAGACGGACTATGTGTTGCAGCAAGAAGCATTTGAAAAGCAGGCTATACTTGCACACGAAATGGGATATCCGTTAGTAATTCATGCAGTGCGGTCAGCAGATGAAATTATCCGCTTTAAAAGGAAAATGCAGCCTTCTAACCCCTGGATTATACATGGTTTCCGCGGGAAAAAAGAATTGGCTCTGCAATATATCCGGGAGGGAATTTATCTTTCACTGGGAGAGAAGTATCAGGAGGAAGCGCTTCGACAGATACCTTCGGAATACTTGTTTCTGGAGACAGATGAAAGTCTGATAGATATCCATAGCCTTTATGAGCGAGCTGCTTTACTTCTGGAGGTGCCTGTTTGCAAACTCATGCAACAAGTACAGCAAAACATTAATAACGTCTTTTTTAGGCAATAAGAGTTGCTTGTTCCGATAAAGAGTCGTACTTTTGCCCTAATTAAACTTTAAAACTTATTATCATTCGATGAATTTTGTAGAAGAACTAAGATGGCGTGGAATGGTGCATGACATGATGCCCGGCACAGAAGAGTTATTGGCGAAAGAACAGGTTACTGCTTATTTGGGTATTGATCCGACAGCCGATTCGTTGCATATCGGACACTTATGCGGTGTGATGATCTTGCGACACTTCCAGCGTTGCGGCCATAAACCATTGGCTTTGATTGGTGGTGCAACAGGTATGATTGGCGATCCTTCGGGTAAGTCGGCAGAACGTAATCTGCTCGATGAAGAGACTTTACGCCACAATCAGGCTTGTATCAAGAAGCAGCTGGCTAAGTTTTTGGACTTCGAATCTGATGTTCCTAATAGAGCCGAATTAGTGAACAACTATGATTGGATGAAGGAGTTCAGTTTCTTGGATTTTGTTCGTGAAGTGGGCAAACACATCACTGTAAACTACATGATGGCTAAGGAATCAGTAAAGAAGCGCCTGAACGGTGAAGCCCGTGACGGATTGTCGTTTACAGAGTTTACTTATCAGTTGTTGCAGGGTTATGACTTCCTTCACCTCTATGAAACCAAAGGATGTAAATTGCAGATGGGTGGTTCCGATCAGTGGGGAAATATCACTACCGGTACTGAGTTGATTCGCCGTACCAATGGTGGTGAGGCTTATGCACTGACATGTCCGTTGATTACCAAAGCTGACGGTGGAAAGTTTGGTAAGACAGAATCCGGTAATATCTGGTTGGATCCTCGTTATACATCTCCTTATAAATTCTATCAGTTCTGGCTCAATGTGAGTGACTCTGACGCAGAACGTTATATCAAGATATTTACTTCGCTTGATAAGGCAGAAATCGACGGGTTGGTTGCTGAACATAATGAAGCTCCGCATTTGAGAGCACTTCAGAAACGTTTGGCAAAGGAAGTAACTGTGATGGTTCATTCTGAAGAGGATTATAATGCTGCGGTAGATGCATCTAATATCTTGTTTGGCAATGCTACATCCGATGCGTTGAGAAAGCTGGACGAAGACACACTTCTGGCTGTGTTCGAAGGTGTTCCTCAATTTGAGATTTCACGTGATGCATTGACAGAGGGAGTGAAAGCAGTTGACCTGTTCGTTGACAATGCTGCTGTATTTGCTTCAAAAGGTGAAATGCGTAAACTGGTTCAGGGTGGCGGTGTTTCTTTGAATAAAGAGAAGTTGGCTGCTTTTGATCAGGTGATTACTACTGCTGATCTGCTTGATGAAAAGTATCTGTTGGTTCAGCGTGGTAAGAAAAACTATTATTTGATTATCGCTAAATAAGGAGTTTTCTTTTCCGCCTTTCATTCAGGGGGCGGGTTGAGTGAAACTTTAATATAAAAAAGAGGATGTCTCAAAAGGGGGTGCCATGTAATAGGCAAATTGACCCTGTGAGACATCCTTTTTCTTTGTGGAGTGGCAGATTAATGCTTTCCTGCTTTATCTGCCGGGAGTTCTTTCAGTAATTCTTCTACTGCCGTCTTCAATTGCGTATCTTCACCTTTGACGATTGTTTCCGGTGAGTTGGCAACTTTAATGTCCGGTTCCAGCTGTGTGTTTTCCAGATAGCTTCCATCCGGGAGTCGATAGCCTATGACAGGAATACCGAATACCAGAGATGGGTCTTGCAGGCGTTCCCATGAAACACTGGTCATAGTTCCCGGTACGGGCATACCTACCAATTTACCCAATTTCTGGTGGCTGTATACCCATGGTGTACCGTGCGCATTCGAGTAATTGGCTTCACATGTCAGCATGATAGATGGTTTGTTCCATCGGCGGCTGGGCATATCGCATGCTTCGCGTCCGCGAACAACCTGAGTGAAATACTTCTTGCCGCTGAACAATACTTCGATATCTTCGTGAAGGCGGCCACCACCATTGAAACGGGTGTCTATAACGATACCTTCGCGGTTATTGTATTTTCCTAAAATATCCGAGTAGACGGAACGGAAACTGCCATCACCCATCGACTGTATGTGTACATATCCCAGACGTCCATTGGACCATTTGTCTACATCGGCCGCCCGTTGTTTCACCCAGCGTTTGTAAAGCAGATTGTTGAGGGTTCCGTTGCCGACCGGGATTACTACTTCTTCCCACCGTTCACCGTTTTGCGGATTGTATAGCGAAACAAGCGTCTTCTTATTGGCTTTGTCATTCAGTAACGTCAGATAATCTGTTTCGGGAGTTATTGCCTGCCCGTTGATCTTTTCAATGACAGTTCCGGCTTTCACCTTCGAGCGGGCGTGATCAAACGGCCCTTTTTCAATCACTTCCATGATCAATGCACCTTTTCCTTTGTGATTCCAGTCTGTAAGCACTCCCAAACTGGCTGTGGCATCTCCCGGAATGGATGGAGAGAAGCGGCCGCCGGTATGCGATACATTCAGTTCACCCAGCCATTCGCTCAGCAATTCGGCAAAGTCGTAGTTGTTATTGATGTGCGGCAGGAATTTGCGGTAAGCAGCAGACATGGCATCCCAGTCTACTCCGTGCATGTTGGTGTTGTAGAAACGTTTCTGCTGCTGCTTATATACATGGTCGAACATATATTCTCGTTCTGCAGCTAAATCCATTTTCATCTCTGCTTTATAGCTGATCGGCTTCAGAGTCTCTCCGCTGAGGTCCATTTTCTGCATGGTGTTGCCTCCCAGGACAAACAGGGTTTTTCCTTCTTTGTCCATATTCATAGAAGCCCATCCGGCATTCATTTTATGAAGCAGCTTGGTTTCTTTTTTGCGGAGATCCATTTTCCATAGGTCAAATCCACCTTCGAATGCTGACAGATAGTAGAGGGTTTCACCGTCTTTTGAGATGATGGTACTGCCCAGATTCGAAGAATTGGGAGTGAGGCGGATGATACGGTCTTCGAGCCCATTCAGCTCCACTACGATGTTTTTTACCTCGTCTTTCTTTTCAGTCTCTGCTTTGGGATCTTTCTTTTTGTCTTTTTTCAGGTTAGCAGAAGCTTTTTCTTTATCCTTCTGTTGCTCCTTTTCCAGTTCTTTCTGCAATTCATAATCCTCTTTACTCAGATGGAACTTATCGAAAGCATCTTGATTGAGGAATACCAGCATGGCATCGTTTTGTGAACCCCAGGAAGCATGTGCACGCATCCCATATCGTTCGGTCGTGAACAAGATGGCATTGCCGTCCAGTGCCCAACGGGGAGATCCGCTCATGTAACCACTGTTAGTCAGGTTGATGATCGGGCTGCCACCCTGTGCACTCACTAATCCTATGTCTGAATATGGATCATGCCGGTTACCGATAAACTCGAGTGTGAACCATTTTCCGTCAGGTGACCATTGGTAGTCGAAATTTCCGTCGGTGCTGAACCAAGTGGATCCATCGGTGATCTGGCGAACCTTTTTCGTGTCTAAATTAACTACCATCAAGCGGTTGCGGTCCTCTATAAACGCCAGTTCTTTACCGTCCGGTGAGAATTGCGGATAAGCCCGTTCCACGGTTGTGGAGGGCAGTAACACTTCTTCTTCGATGATAGTGGCATTCGGGAAGTTGGCCTCCTCTTTACGGGCTATTTTAGCCAGGAAAAGTTGCCAGTTGCCGTTACGTTCGCTTGCGTAGGCCAAGGTACGGTTGTCCGGGGCGAAAGTGAGTCCGGCTTCGCGTGCAGGTGTTTGGGTGATTTGTTTTGTGGTGGCATAATCTGTCGAGGTCACAAATACTTCTCCCCGTACGATAAACGCAATCTGTTTTCCATCCGGCGATACGGTTCCCGATGTCGCTCCGTTTGTAAAAGTCAGGTCTGCTATTTTATCCTGATCATCGCGGACAATGTCTATGTCCGTTTTTTGTGGCGTGGCATTACCTTTTTGAGTATATATTTCCCCGTCATACGCATAGCATAATGTTCCGTCATGACTCATTGACAAGAAACGCACAGGATGTGTTTTGAAAGATGTCACCGTTTTAAGAGACTGTGTGTTGTCCAATGGGAAGTTGTAGACATTGAACGAGCCTTCGCGTTCACTTAATATATATACACTTTTTCCGTCCGGTGAAAGGATGGGGTTGCGGTCTTCTCCGGCGTGATTGGTCAGGTTGGTATGTTTTCCTGTTTTGGTGTTGTACATCCAGATGTCACGGGTGATGGACGAAGTGTGATGTTTCCGCCATTCATCTTCAAAACCTTTACGGTCCTGATAAAGGAAGAATTCCCCCGATGTTGCATAACAAACTGCTTCGGCCGGGGTGCCCAGCACCTGTTCCGTACGTCCTCCGTTTGCAGGGACCTTGTAGAGCTCTGTCATGGCTGTTGTCGGGAACATGGCGCTTTGTGCGGGATCTTGGATGGATGCTGAAAATAGAATATATTTTCCGTCCGGTGTAAAAGTTGAAGGGAGTTCGGATGCAGAATTGGTAGTCAGTCTTTGTGCCGTACCTCCTGTCGCCGGCATTATAAAAATGTCAAAATTGCCATTACGGTCGCTGGCAAAAGCGATTTGCTTACTGTCCGGCGACCAAATCGGTGTGCATTCATACGATGGTTGTGTTGTAAGCTGGGTGGCTACCCCTCCTCCGGCAGGTACCTTGTAAATATCTCCTTTGTAACAGAATGCTATTTCTGTTCCGTCCGGCGAAATCTGTACGTCGCGCATCCATAGCGGTGATGCGGCATTGCCGGTAAGCGTGGTGAGACCCAATGCAATGCATACAAAAAGTTTTCTCATACTTACTGAATTTATTCGTTTACTTTATTGATTTCTGTAAGTACAAAGGTAGCAATTAGCCGCGGCTAACGAGACTTATTATACAAAAAAGTCTAAAAAGATTTGGAAAATAACTTGCATGGCATTATCTTTGCATCGCTTTTTAACAGAAAGCGCATGAGCTTGTCCTATGGTGTAATGGTAGCACAACAGTTTTTGGTTCTGTTTGTCTAAGTTCGAATCTTGGTAGGACAACCCCCAAATGCCTTGAAAGTAAATTACTTCCAAGGCATTTTTCTTTTTGTATGGCCGAGTTTCCTTTAGGTCAGCTTGTATTATCCATCATCTCCTATTCATGTTATGCTATTTACCTTAATAATTAATTGAGATGGTACGTTCTTTATCTCGTCCTGTGTACGCAGGCTTATTAGCCCGTGTACCTGTGCCCATTAGCCTTGGTATGCGTGCCCATTGGCACGGGTATGCGGGACGAGATAGAGCCTTGACCATTTATATAAAAGATAGCAAGGAAAATGAAATACTTTTCAAGGTATAAATAGATAAGGAATTAACTTTATATGTCTATATAACAGTAGTTTACCATATACTTTCTGACAAAAATGGAGGGTGGAAGATGGAAGATAAGGGTGGAAGATTGATAGCCTAAAAAGACGATCTTCCACCATGATAAATTGCGGAATATCAGATGGTAAACTACAAAAAGGTGGAAGATGGAAGATGGAAATACTTTTTACGTATGAGTGGGTAAATTGGGGAAAAAATTTTCTTCTTTCTCTTTCTTTTTGCCTATTTTTGCCTATTCGTTAATACTAAAATCTAATAATCAATGAAACGTCGCGATTTTCTGAAGTGTTCACTTGCTGTAGGAGCAGGCTTGGCAACCTCTCCGTTGACTTATGCATTTAATGGTGAAAACCAAGAGTCAAACAATGATTCGTCCGGCTCCTCTAAGGCTCCTGCCACAAAAGGAGGGAAACCACATATCATTTTTATTATGAGTGACCAGCATCGTGGAGATGCTTTACATTGCATGGGGAATAAAGCCGTCATTTCTCCTAACATAGATAAGTTGGCTCAGGAAGGCAGCTTGTTTGTATGTGGTTATAGTTCTGCCCCCAGTAGTACGCCCGCGCGTGCCGGCTTGCTTACGGGGATGTCTCCATGGCACCATGGGATGTTGGGGTATGGAAAGGTCGCTTCCAAATATAAATATGAAATGCCCCGGATGTTGCGCGATTTGGGCTACTATACTTTTGGAATAGGGAAGATGCACTGGTTTCCACAGAAAGCCTTGCATGGCTTTCATGCTACATTGGTAGACGAGAGCGGGCGTAGTGAAACCTGTGATTTTATTAGTGACTATCGGGAATGGTTTCAGTTGCAGGCGCCCGGGAAGAACCCGGATTTAACGGGAATCGGGTGGAACAATCATAATGCCGGAACTTATAAACTTGAGGAAAGATTGCATCCTACGGCCTGGACGGGGCAAACAGCCTGTGAATTAATACGGAATTATGAAAGTGATCAGCCTCTGTTCCTGAAAGTCTCTTTTGCCCGCCCTCATAGTCCGTATGATCCTCCGAAGCGATATTTGGATATGTATGAAAAGGCAGATATCCCTGTACCGTTTGTTGGGGATTGGTGTGGAAAGTATGCTGAACGTAAAGATCCGGAAAAGGTTGCGAAAGACGCCCCTTTCGCGAATTTAGGAGAAGAATACGCTGTCAATTCCCGACGCCATTATTATGCGAATGTGACGTTTATTGATGATCAGATTGGGCAGATTATTCAGGCCCTGAAAGAGAAAGGAATGTACGAGAACGCAATCATTTGTTATACGGCCGACCACGGTGATATGTTGGGTGACCATTATCATTGGCGGAAAACCTATGCCTATGAAGGTTCGGCGAAGATTCCTTATATTATAAAATGGCCTTCTGCCATGACTACACAGGCTATTAAAGGAAAACGAATAGAACAGCCGGTAGAGTTACGTGATTTTTTGCCTACCTTCATCGAACTTGCAGGGGGAACGGTACCGGATGATATGGACGGCAAGTCTTTGGTTGCACTGGTTTCAGGAAATAATGATGGCTGGCGGAAATATATTGATCTGGAACATGCCACCTGCTATAGTGCCGATAATTATTGGTGTGCGCTTACTGACGGTAAAATGAAGTATATCTGGTTTATTCATACGGGCGAAGAGCAATTGTTCGATTTAAGTGCAGATCCCGGAGAACGGAGAAATCTTTTTGGAGACAGTCGTTATGCAGACCGGTTGGCTGAGATGCGTAAAGCAATGGTTTGTCACTTGCAAGAGAGGGGAACAGATTTTGTAAAAGATGGAAAGCTGGTAGTAAGAGATCAGACTTTACTTTATAGCCCTAATTATCCAAAAGATTAATGTTATTTATCTGTGCAGGATAATTGGGCGCAATTTATTCTCAAATCCCGTTTTCTTTTCTTATTTTTGTGTCGTGTACGCAAACGATGTTTGTCTGAGCGGCACCTAATGTAAACTTATAAATAAGAAATATGAAAACAAACTATGAGATTCGCTATGCTGCCCATCCGGAAGACGCAAGAAGCTATGACACCAAGAGAATCCGGAGAGATTTCCTGATAGAGAAGGTTTTTTCGGCCGACGAAGTAAATATGGTATACTCCATGTATGATCGTATGGTAGTGGGTGGAGCCATGCCGGTAAATGAAGTGTTGAAGTTGGAAGCTATCGATCCTTTGAAAGCTCCTTATTTCCTGACCCGTCGTGAAATGGGTATTTTCAATGTCGGAGGTCCCGGCGTTGTGAGAGCGGGGAATGCGATATTTCAGTTAGCTTATAAAGAGGCGCTTTATTTGGGTTCGGGCGATCGGGAAGTAACTTTTGAGAGTGTAGATGCCGCACATCCTGCTAAATTTTATTTTAATTCGCTGACCGCTCACCGCAATTATCCTGATAAGAAAGTAACGAAAGCCGATGCGGTGGTTGCTGAAATGGGCACGTTGGAAGGCTCGAATCACCGCAATATTAATAAGATGCTTGTAAACCAGGTGCTACCTACCTGCCAGTTGCAGATGGGAATGACCGAACTGGCTCCGGGAAGTGTGTGGAATACGATGCCCGCACATGTTCACAGCCGCCGTATGGAGGCTTATTTCTATTTTGAGGTACCGGAGGAGCATGCCGTATGCCATTTCATGGGTGAGGTTGACGAAACCCGTCATGTATGGATGAAGGGCGATCAGGCAGTATTGTCACCGGAATGGTCCATTCATTCGGCAGCAGCAACTCACAGTTACACTTTTATCTGGGGCATGGGGGGTGAGAACCTTGATTATGGTGACCAGGATTTTTCGTTAATCACGGACTTGAAATAAGGTGTTTGATATGAATATTTCTTTTTAGAGAATGGAAGTGAGATGAGTTTTTTTAAAACATTATAAGTATGGTAAACTTTTCATTAAAGGGCAAAGTGGCATGGGTCACAGGTGCATCTTACGGTATCGGTTTTGCGTTGGCTACTGCTTTCTCAGAGGCAGGCGCGAAGATCGTTTTTAATGACATCAGTCAGGAGCTGGTCGACAAGGGGTTGGCTGCATATAAGGAACTGGGAATTGAGGCCAGTGGATATGTGTGCGACGTCACGAGTGAGGAGCAGGTAAATGCTTTGGTTGCACGGATCGAGAAAGAGGTCGGAGTGGTTGATATTCTGGTAAATAATGCCGGTATCATTAAGCGCATCCCGATGTGTGAGATGACAGCGGAGCAGTTCCGGCAGGTGATTGACGTGGACCTGAATGCCCCGTTTATTGTGTCGAAAGCCGTGATTCCTTCAATGATTAAGAAGGGGCATGGAAAAATCATCAATATCTGTTCGATGATGAGTGAGCTGGGGCGTGAGACAGTATCTGCTTATGCCGCTGCCAAGGGCGGGCTGAAGATGCTCACCCGCAACATTGCGTCCGAGTATGGTGAGTTCAATATCCAGTGTAATGGCATTGGCCCGGGGTATATCGCCACACCTCAGACGGCGCCTTTGCGTGAAGCGCAGCCGGACGGTTCGCGCCATCCGTTCGACTCATTCATTATAGCCAAGACTCCTGCTGCCCGTTGGGGAACACCGGAAGACCTGATGGGACCGGCCGTATTCCTGGCTTCGGATGCTTCGAATTTCGTGAACGGTCATGTGCTTTATGTAGATGGCGGTATTTTGGCTTATATCGGTAAACAACCTAAATGAATCTGATCAATACAATTGAATCAATGAAGAAAGTTTTTCTTTTTGCCGCACTCGCTTTGTTGTGTCTGGCTTGCAATGAAGCGGGTAAGTCGGTTTCTGTTACGGTATCCAATGCCACTTCGCTGGAACGTGACGGTGAGATGGCAGAAGTATCCATGAGCGAGGTTTCCTCTAAATTGCAGTTACCCGATACCGCGCAGATAGTCATAGTGGATGCCGAAGGGCAGCAAGTATCCTATCAGATAACTTCCGACGAGAAAGTGATATTTCCGGTCAGTGTACAGGCGAATGGTTCGACTGTTTACACGATAAAGGCGGGCATTCCCCAGGAGTGTCCGGTGAAGGCTTGCGGAAGATATTATCCCGAACGGGTGGATGACGTGGCCTGGGAGAACGATTTGGTGGCTTTCCGTACCTACGGACCTGCTTTACAGGAAACCGGAGAGCGTGCTTTCGGATATGATATCTGGACGAAGTACAACACCACTGAGCCGGTGGTGGAAGCTCGCTATGAAGGCGAACTGAACCCGGATACAAAAGCTAAAATAGCAGAACTCGGGAAGACGGATCCTAAAGCTGCGCAGGAGCTTTACCGGTCGGTTTCTTATCATGTGGACCATGGCAACGGACTGGACTGCTATAAGGTCGGTCCTACTTTGGGAGGGGGCACGGCTGCGTTAATGGCAGGTGATACAATTATTTATCCGTATTGTTACGCTACCCAGGAGATACTGGATAATGGTCCGCTGCGTTTCACTGTGAGACTGGTGTATCATCCGTTGGTGGTAAGAGGAGACTCCGGCGTGATCGAAACACGTGTGATTACGTTGGATGCGGGTTCGCATCTGAACAAAACGATTGTTTCTTATACCAATCTGAAAGAGACAATGCCTCTGGCCGTCGGCATCGTATTGCATGAACCCGATGGAGCTGTGGTGGCGAATGCGGCAGAGGGATACATCACTTATGTGGACCCGACGGATAATGCCGGTAATGACAACGGTAAAATCTTTGTGGGTGCTGCGTTCCCCACTTTGGTGAAGGAGGCGAAACCTGTTCTGTTCCCGGAGAAAGAGAAGAAAGAGCTGCGCGGAGGTGCCGACGGGCATGTGCTGGCTATCAGCGAGTATGAACCGGGAGCTAACTTTACTTATTACTGGGGAGCTGCCTGGGATAAAGCCGATATAAAAGACGCTGCTGCCTGGAATGCCTATATGGCCGATTTTGCCCGGAAGATACGTAATCCGCTGACGGTAACGGTGAAATAAAAGAGTTACCTGACCAATAATCGATCGTTTTGCTGGCGTCAGCAAAACGATCGCTATGTCGGGAGGGGGCTGCAGGTAGATGATATAGCGAGAACATGCGGATAATAATTGGGCTACGTGAAGAAGGTGGGAAGAAGACTGACCAGTGAAGAGCGAAAGGCTTTGAAGAACCGGTCATAGCCCGACTTTTAGTCTTCCATCTGCTTTATATTCCTTATTAGTCCGCTATACTTAGCCCTCTTCACGGCACTGCCTTTGAAGAGGGTTCTGTATTTCTCCTCGCTTAGTTGTTGCCAGTCTTCTTTCTTCATATTCATAAACTCCGGCGAGGGTTGCAGCTCCGGTGTCCGGCAAGGAGTGGCAAACCGGTTCCAGGGACAAGCTTTCTGGCATTCGTCACATCCATAAACACGGTTTCCCATCAGAGGGGAAATAGAGGCCGGAATTTCGCCTTTATTCTCTATAGTGAGGTATGAAAGGCAACGGCGTGCATCCAGGCCGTACGGGGCTTCTAAAGCCTGCGTGGGGCAGGCTTGCAGGCAGCGGTTACACGTCCCGCAGCGATTCGGCCGGGGGCGGTCGTATGTGTCGGCTTCCGTGTTCAGGAAGAGTTCTCCCAAGAAGAAGGCAGATCCGGCACGGGGGATGATCAGCTGGGTATTCTTCCCGATCCATCCGAGGCCGGCACGCCAGGCCCAATAGCGTTCGGGTACGGGGGCGGTGTCACAGAACACACGTCCGTCCAGTTCCGGTACGTCTGATTCCTGTATGAAGCGGAACAGGGCGGTCAGCTTCTCACGCATGAGGTCGTGATAATCCATCCCATAGGCATACCATGCGAATTGGTACTCGTCCTCGGGTAACCGGGTAGCGGGGTAGTAGTTCAGGGCTACGGAGACTACGCAACGGGTGCCTTCGACCAGCAGAGCCGGATCACAGCGCTTGTCGAAATGGTTGGCCATATAAGCCATTTCGGCGTGCCTGCCCGAGCCCAGCCATTCCTTCAGAAAGTCCCGGTGTACGGGATCGACCGGCCCGGCCGGTGCTATGCCGCAAGCAGAAAAGCCGAGGCGCAAGGCTTCGGCTTTCAGGGCTTTACTGTTTATCTTCGTTTCCATTATAGGATCTTAAATTCGTATCCTTCCTCTTTCAGGAAGTCGATGGCACGGGGAAGTGCGTATTGCAGGTTTCCGTTGTTCCAGGACTTCAGCGAATCGTGGAAGGTAATGATAGACCCGTTGCGGGCATATCTCATCACATTGGCCAGCACTTGCGGCGGGCGGAGCTTCTTACTGTAGTCTCGTGTGACGAGGTCCCACATGACGATCTTATAGTGGCGCTTCAGCGTCATGTACTGCATCCAGCGCATGTGTCCGTGAGGCGGACGGAACAGGTCCGTTTTCATCAGCTCGTTGGCCTTGTCTGTATTGGCCAGATAATTTACCGACAGATATTCGAAGCCGCGGATGTGGTTGAACGTATGGTTGCCGATGCGGTGTCCGCGTTCCACTACCATACGGAACACATCCGGATGCTTGCGGATGTTGTCGCCTACCATGAAAAAAGTAGCCTTGATGTTGTGTTTGTCCAGCAACTCCAGTACCCAGGGCGTCACTTCCGGAATGGGGCCGTCGTCGAAGGTCAGGTAAACTGCCTTCTCGTCAGGGTCCATCCGGAAGATAGCGTCGGGATAGATTGCACGGAAAAACCAAGGCGGTTGCTCTATAAACATCTTCTTCGGTTACAGATTACTGATGGACTTTCATGCGTCCTACGTAAATGTTATATAGTTCGTTCACTTTCGGAGTATAGTTGCCGGCCAGTTTCGACTTGTATTTCTCCATCATTTTGGCTTCCATATCCAGTGCGCTGAGGTGCATGATGAATTCACGCTGCGACATCAACAGATGATTGTCGTCCAGGCTGAGATACCAGGTGAGGTATTCCACAGACTTATTCGCCAGTTCGTCGATGATCTGATCGGCTTTCGCGGTATCTCCCAACTGGTAGTAGGCTTCTGCCATCTCGAGTGCCCCGTTCTGGAAGTCGTAGGGTACGTTGAAGGCGGGAATCATCTTTTCGGCATATTCCAATGCGGCCAGCGCCTTGTCTTTCTTGCCTTCTTTCATCAGCTGTGTGATGAGTTGGGCGAAGATGCGGCGATGGGTGTAGCACATGCGCATTGTGTTCTCGTCGATGTAGATGCCCGGCTTGTCGATGCCTCCGAACTTGAATTTGTTCATCAGGTTGTCGTACATCTTCTCGCTGTCGATGGTTGCTTCGAGCGCTTCCGTATCGAACGGGGTGAAGCGGTACGTGAGGCCTTCCTGGATGAAATGCCCGCGCATATTCAGTTGGTTGTCCGTGCCTACGGTGATGGCCATGTAGATGGGGCGTTCCCAGTTGGCGTTGGCCAGCATCTCGAGCATCATCAGCTCGCTCTTGTAGAGGGCGCGTTTGGGGTTGCCCTTTTCGTCTTTGAGCGAGATGTGCATATAGTCGGGGATGGAGTCGCCCAACGCTGCCGGGATCATCATACCCGAACGGCGTACGGCTTCTTTGTCGATCTTGACAACGATGCTGTCGGTCGGTATCACCGCTTGTCCGTCTTTGGTGCGTACCCAGTATTTCAGGATATTCTTCAGTTCGTAAGGATTGTCTCCGAATTGTGCCCGGATGTTGTTCAGGGCTTCCGGGTTCTTGCCGTTCAGGACTTCTTCTTCGGCGGCTTTGTAGGCTTTGTCTATCTGCTTCTTGAAGTCCGGGCGGATGGGTACGTATTCGTTCTGTCCCTCCACGTATTCGGTTCTGTCCCAGGTGATGGGCAGTGCGGGGGAGTCATAAGCCGGGCGTTTCATCTGGTCGATGTACCAGTCGGTCTGCAGGTAGCTCAGGTTACAGGTGCGTGCGTCGGTGCGGAAACCTTCTGTCTCTTGGTTGTACCACAGCGGGAAGGTGTCGTTGTCGCCGTTGGTATAGATGATGGGGTTGCCGCTTTCCTGAAGTGACATCAGGTAGTTCTGTCCGAAGTCGCGTGCCACGTAGCGTCCGCTGCGGTCGTGGTCGTCCCATGTCTGGCTGGCCATCTGTATGGGTACGAGCAGGCAGACTGCCGACGTAAGGGCTGCTGCGGGAACTTCTTTCATGTATCTGCGCAGGAGGTGGACGATGCCCGCTACACCCATGCCGATCCAGATGGCGAAGGCGTAGAAGGAGCCTGCGTAAGCGTAGTCACGTTCGCGGGGCTGTCCCGGTGTCTGGTTGAGGTAGAGCACGATGGCTATACCGGTCATGAAGAACAGGAAGAATACCACCCAGAATTGCTGGATGCCTTTCTGTCCGCGCCATGCCTGCCAGAAGAGTCCGATGACTCCCAGCAGAAGCGGGAGGCAGTAGAAGACGTTGTGTCCCTTGTTGTCCTTCAGTTCCTGTGGCAGAAGGCTTTGGTCGCCGTACATGAGGTTGTCGATGAACGGGATGCCGGTGATCCAGTTGCCGTGCTCTATTTCGCCGCTGCTCTGGATGTCGTTTTGTCTTCCGGCAAAGTTCCACATGAAGTAGCGCCAGTACATGAAGTTGAGCTGGTAGGAGAAGAAGAACCTGATGTTGTCCCACTGTGTGGGCATGTTCACCATCAGCATCTCTCCGCATTGGTCGTAGGGGACGTCATATCCGGTGATGTTTTGCCAGGACTTGTAATAAGCGGCGTGTGCCGAACTGTACATGCGGGGGAAGAGCATGTTCTGCGCGTATTCATATTCCACGCGTCCCGGAAGTTCGACGTACGAGTCTTTTTCGTCCGGTGAGGTTTTCTCTTTGCGGACGTATTTGGTGTCCGCACTTTTCTGGCGGGGAACACAATAGCCGTCTTCCACGTCGAGTGCTACTTTTGAGGAGTAGGCCGGGCCGTAGAACAACGGGCGTGTGCCGTATTGCTCGCGTCCTAAGTATTCGCCCAGCGTGAAGATGTCTTCCGGTGAGTTCTGGTCCATCGGCGTGTTGGCTACCGAGCGGATCACGATGAGGGCATACGAGGAGTATCCTACCATGATCATCATGGTGCAGAGCAGCGCCGTGTTCATGGTGCGGGCGGACATGCGTATCTTGGCGTTGAGCTTCGATGCGTAGAAGAGGTAGAGGGCCAGTGCGCCCAGTACGAGGATGCCGATGATGACGGCGCCTGCTCCGTGTCCGTAGAACGGGATGCCGAGCATGGCGATGGTCAGCAGGAAGGAGAGGTTCATGCGGGTGCGGCTCTTCTCGTTGTAGCTTTCGTAGATGCCCCAGATGATGGCGGCTGCCAGCAGGGCGATGTAGACGATCACGCCGGTGTTGAACGGCATTCCGAGGGAGTTGACGAACAGCAGTTCGAACCAGCCGCCCACTTTTACGACGCCGGGTACGATGCCGTAGAGCACCGCTGCCACTAATACCATCGATCCGGCGAGTGCCAGCAGGGAGCCTTTAGCGTTGGCGCCCGGCACTTTCTTGTAGTAGTATACCAGTACGATGGCCGGCAGGCAGAGCAGGTTGAGCAGGTGCACACCGATGCTGAGACCTGTGAGATAAGCGATGAGGATGATCCAGCGGTCGCTGTGCGGTTGGTCGGCAACGTCTTCCCACTTCAGTATCAGCCAGAATACGATGGCGGTGAACATCGAGGAGTAGGCGTATACTTCTCCTTCGACGGCCGAGAACCAGAATGTGTCGCTGAATGTATAGGCCAGTGCGCCTACCAGTCCGGAACCCATGACGGTGATCAGTTGTCCGCGTGTGATGGCGTTCTCGTCTGTGATGACGAGTTTGCGGACCAGGTGCGTGATGCTCCAGAAGAGGAACAGGATGCAGGCGCCGCTCATCAGCGCACTCATGTAGTTGACCATTTTGGCTACCAGTGCCGGGTCGTTGACGAATTGCGTGAAAAGGTTGGCCGTGAGCATGAAAAAGGGTGCTCCGGGGGGGTGTCCTACTTCCAGTTTATAGGCGGTAGTGATAAATTCCGGGCAGTCCCAGAAACTGGCTGTGGGCTCTATCGTCATGCAATAGACGGTAGCGGCGATCAGGAAGGTGATCCAACCCACGAGGTTGTTTACGGTTTTGTACTGTTTCATTCAGACTATAGTTAGTTATTTGTTAACATGATAGACGGGCGCAAAGATAATGATTTACGTGAAGATAGCCGTAGAAAGTGTAGAGTTTTAGGAGTTTGGAGGGGAGAATTAAGAAACGGTAACGGTTGTTCTTAAATTTAAGAATAAGAATAATTGAAGATGAAGAATTATCATATGGGAGAATCAAAACAGGAGTTTCAAAAGACGTTCGTCTGATGCAACAAAGATAAGCCGCTTTTTTCATCTGTGCAAATCTTTTTACATCATTTTGATTATCAGTCATTTATCTCTTCTTTTTGTATTCAGCGCACAGAGCAAAGACCGTGTTTCAAAAAACGAACGTCTTTTGAAACACAAAAGCCGTTCTATCTATCTAACTTACACAAACTTACCGCAAAATAAAAGCTGTATTCACAGCCTGCTATAGCCGGCCTGTCCATTCTTAATGGGAAGGCCATGCTGAGCATGATCTATTTTATTCACTTTTAAACATTTGAATTATGAATACAAAGGCAAAACTTCTGTATGTAGGCTTTCGTGCGTTAAGCACATGCTGTGTGTGCGCAGCTTTTTTAATGATAACATCGTGTGGAGACAATGTTGTGAACCCTGACAGCCCCGAACCGGACGGAGGGGATATGATCCCTATTACGGTCAGCCGGGTTGAGGATGGCAGCTATATGGAAAGTCATGTTGATACTCCCGCCACAACCGGGGGAAGAACTCTTGTAGACGAATGGGTACCGGTTAAGGAATCACCCGCCAGCAGGGCCATACCCGCTGCCGTACCTTACGAGGGTCCTTCAGTGGTCCGGATGACACTCCGCGAAGAGCCGCAAGTCACTACCCGTGCCGCTACATTGGGTAATGGCATTTATTTCCGGTTGATCGTTTTCCGTAATGAGGGTGGCAATTACGTGTTCCAGTCCGCAGCGGATTTTACGACGAACGGGGCTTCCGCTCCCACACTCAGGCAAGGAAAGTTACTCACCAGAGCGGGAACTGTCCGTGTGATCGGATACTCGTTCAATAGTACGACAGCGATGGGAACAATCCCTTCATCCTATGCCTATAACGGTACTTCCGTCACTATCCCGAATATGAGTAATGACTTTATGGTTTATGACTCGGGGGACATAGCGAATGTGAGTACAATCAACCACAACCTGTCGGTTATTTTCACGCAAAAACTCTGCAAGCTGACGGTTAAACTCTCCTTGTCGCAGTTTGGAAGCAACACGTTTACCAACTGTACGGGCGTATATGTTTCTCAGGGCGGTAATGCGTCCGCCTGGACGATAGGTCCCTCTACAAATAATGTAAGTGCCAATACCGGAAATACACCTACATTCAATATTGGCAATAATTCTACTGCCACTGTGCGGTTAGTTCCTTTTTCGGGTTCACGGGCAATCACGGTACATATCGGTACGTTGAAACTTAGTAATTACTTTAACGCGGATAACCGGAATATCACCTCGAGCCAGAATGTACAGTTGCTACCAGGAAAGAGTTATACCATTACGCTAAAGTTTGAATTGGGAGTACAATTGGCGGCAAGTAACATTAACCTGACACAAAACGGATGTACCACAAATGATAAGAATGATTTGGCAAAGCTGAGATGGGGCACGGGAAATTTAAAAAGTATGGGAAACGCCAATTACGTGTGGGCACCTTCGCAGACAGAAACCGGATATTACTATGCCTTCAATAAACTTTATGATGGCAGTACCGGAGATCCGTGTTCTAAATTGAATACTGCATATTATGGCACAAGCTGGCGAACACCAACTAAAAATGAACTGGAAAAACTGGCACGATGTACAGATAAAGTTTATACTAATGGAGGTATGTGGTTTATGAATAAAAGTCTGGGGTTATTTTTAAAAGCTGGAGGAATGCGACAGGAAAGTGGAGCGGGTACAGGTGGAGCGGGATATACAGATCATGGGTGTTACGTGACTTCAACACTAGGGAGCAGTGGAAGTAATTGTTATGTTATGGAATTTACAACAACAACTGTAGTGGTCAGTAATACTGGTGCTTGGTGGTCTCTCCTAACTAATGGTTATTTTGTCCGTTGTGTAAAAGGCACCAAACAATAATATTCACTTTTGAACTAACCTATTAAACAAACTTGATTCAAAGGTTAGCATGAGGACAATGTTGTGTCACATGCAATTATAAAAGGCATGATAACGAGATTATAAAAGTGCTGATAACTTGGCACCTCCATACATGTTGAACGAAATGAGAAACAAGATTCTTTGCTATGGACAGAAAGCGTTTTGTCTATAGCAAAGAATCTGACATTGAATGAATATTTGACTAGTGCCAGTTTGTTTCGTGCTATAGATAAGTTCTGTAATGTAGTGGAGATAAACTGGAAATTAGACTTATAAAATACAGATTTAGTTTTTCAAATGGTGTTTCAAAAGACGTACGTCTGATGCAACAAAGATAGGTTGCTTTTTTCATCTGTGCAAATCTTTCTACATCGTTTTAATTATCAGTCATTTATCTATCCTCCTTGCATTTAGTGCGGAGAGTAACAATGGTGTTTCAAAAAACGTACGTTTTTTGAAACACCATTGTGTGTCCAAGACCGTTATATCTGATTGTAATACACAAACTTACGCATAATAAAAGTGGTATCAAACAGCCTTTCCGGACCTATACGAGAATGTATAAGTCCGCAATGTGTCTTTGATACGATTATTCACTTTAATATCTTAGTATATGAATAGAACTTTTATTATGCGAGAGTGTCTCGGTAAAGCCTTATGGCTGTGTTTTTGCCTTTCGATAGCAGGATGTGCGGAAGATGACAGAATGACTCCCCTGTCTGCTGACAGCGGGGATACTGCCGATGAATTAATCCCCATCCATATCAGCCTGACGGGTGACAACAACTATCATTCATCTTCTTTTAATGACGCTTCGCCCCGTAACCACTCTCCCCTGATCGCCGAATGGGTGGGGGTAAAAGCTTTCTCCCCTACACGCAGGGGAGAGCAACCGGACTATGAAGGTCCCCGGATAGCCTCGATGGAACTGACGGAAGATACTCTACCCTGTGCAAATACCCGTGCAACAGTGCCTGCGGGAGTTTATTTCCGGCTGATTGTTTTCCGGAAGTCCGGAAATAACTATGTCTTCCAGTCGGCGGCCGATTACACCTCAAATGGTACGGGCACTCCTGTACTCAAACAAGGGAAATTGCTGACACGCTCGGGAACGATACGCGTGGTGGGCTACTCCTTTAATACCACTGCCGCTGCCGACTTGGGAACTATGCCTTCCACGTATGCCTACAACAGCAGTACAGTGTCTATCCCTAACATGAGCAAGGACTTCATGACCTTCGATTCCGGAGATATAACGAGTGTAAACAGCCTCAGCCACAATCTTCTTCCGGTGAGCTTCGGCCAGAAGCTATGTAAATTGACGATTACCATCAGTCCTACCGGGTTTCCAAGCAATACGATCAGCAATTGCACGGGTGTATACGTAAAGCAAGGGGGAAATTCCACATCGTGGAAGATCGGTCCTTCGACCAATGTGGTAGCCGCCAACACGAATAATACCGCGGCATTCAGTCCGAACACGACCCTGAGTACAACCATACGCATGATTCCGTTTGCAGGGGCCAGGACCATTACAGTGCATTTCAATACGCTGACAATAAGCGGACGGACCGTGCCCAACAATACGGAAATCACCTCCACCCAAAGCGTGCAACTGAAAGAGGGAAAAAGCTATACGATGAAAATACAATTTAAGAAAGCCATCGGAATTAATGTACCTTCCGGAAGTATCAATTTAACTACAAATGGTTGTTCTGCAACTGATAAAACAAATTTAGCCAAACTGACCTGGGCAGATGGGAATCTGAAAAGCACAGGATCTGCTAATTATGTGTGGGGAACTTATTCAGAATACGGATATTATTATCCATGGTATAAAGATTATAGTGGAAATAATATAGACCCATGTACAAGACTTAAAAGTGATTACGGAACGGGCTGGCGTACTCCATCAAGGAATGAATGCTTATCGCTATCCAGATGTACGGATAAAGCTGCTGTAACTAGCGGAGGTAATAAGGGAATGTGGTTTATGAATAATTCCAAAGGTTTATTTTTACCCTTGGCAGGTGCGCGAACTTGGAGTGGGGGAAGTGGCACTACCGCTACAGAAAGTGGATACGCACGTTATTGGACCAGTACTAACAATAGTAGTAGTATTGCATATTCACTTAATTTTGAGAATAATAAAGCGGAAGTTAATTCAAGTACTAAAGGAGACGGATTTAGTGTCCGCTGTGTAAAATAATAGATTTATAAATTATTAAAATCGTAATGATCATGAAAACCGAACTCAAAGGCTGGCTTGCGGACAATACCGTGACCACCGACAACAAAGAAGACAAAATCCTTATATTGGAAAGCGCCGGAAACCTGACACTAACCGATGTACTGGATGAAATGAAGAAAGAAGATACCGGCTTGCGGGCAGAGACTTTAAAGCATGCCGTCGATCTTTTTCAGCGCACAGTATCAGAATTGGTACTGAACGGATACTCTGTCAATACGGGGCTTTTTCGTGCCGTCCCACAGTTTCGCGGCGTGATAGACAGTGGGATATGGAATCCCGAGAGAAATTCTATCTATGTTTCCTTCAATCAGGATAAGGATTTACGTGAAGCTATCGCACGGACCAATGTGAAAATTCTGGGAGCCAAAGGTGACCCGGCCTACTTCATCGGTGGTGAAGACGCTGCCACCCGTGCCACAGATGGCAGTGCAACTGCCGGACGTAACTATCGCCTGCAAAGCAAGAATATCAAAGTAGCAGGCACAGACTCTGCCGTAGGTATCGTATTGATTGACGAAAAAGGCACAGAAACGAAGTTACCGATGGATATGATCGCCATAAACAACCCCTCGGAAGTATTGGTGCTACTTCCTGCCGACTTGAAAGACGGAACCTATGAACTGAGATTGACTACACAGTTTTCAACCGGTAATAAGCTACTGAAAGTGCCTCGTACGGTGATCCGTAATCTGGTTATCGGTCTTCCTTCAGGAGGAGATGGTGGTATCGTAGATGATCCTACAGCCTGATTTCGGGGAAAGAGGATTTCCCAGTTCAAGGAAGGCTTTCTTCCAAATGTAGGGAGGGCGCCGTTCTTCGGCTGGGGAAGGAGGATTGTGTAAGGGCTCCGTTCTGCATTACTTCAGATTTTATGTGAGGTAGTGCAGAGCGGAGTTTTTGTATAGGGTGCGGCGGCGTTCATCACTCCTCGCCGCTCTCGTGGCAATGGCAATGCGGGCCCAGCACCCGGTGAGGCAGTGTGCCGTGTCCTAACAGCTCGATGGGGCAGTTGAAATTCCGTTCCAGCCATTCGGTGTTGACGCTTGCGGCCGGATGATAGTCCAGTGTTTCGTTCACACAGGCGATGTTCTTCACCTGTTGCAGCACCGTCCCGATGTCGTGGCTGACAAGGATGATGGCGCAGTCGCGGTTGATTTCGGCCAGCAACTGGTAGAGGCGGGCTTCGAAGCGCTTGTCGATATAGGTGCTCGGTTCGTCGAGAATGAGCAGTTGCGGGTCGCTGATGATGGCGCGTCCCAGCAGGGCGCGTTGCAGTTGTCCGCCGCTCAGCTGCCCGATAGCACGGTGTTCCAGTCCCTCGAGTCCCATGCGGAGGATGACTTGGCGGGCTTTCTCACGTTGAGGGTCGTTGAAGCGGCTGATCAGCGATTTCTTTGAGCTCAGTCCCGACAGGATCACTTCCAGAACCGAGATGGGGAAGGAGCGGTCGATCGAGTTATACTGCGGCAGATAGCCCGTCGTGAGCGGTTCGTGATGCTTGACGATCTCTCCTCCCGTGGGGCGGAGCAGTCCCAGGATGCACTTGATGAGGGTGGTCTTACCCCCGCCGTTGGGACCGATGATACCGAGAAAGTCACGCTCGTAGACTTCCAGGTTGACATCGTGGAGCACAGTGCGTCCGTCGTAGGCGGCCGAAAGGCCCCGGATGGAGAGGAGGGAGGCAGAGGCTGTTCCTTCCGTATGCTTGTGGCTGTTTCTTTCTTTATCCATAGGTTGGTTGGGGATTGGGAGTTCACCACGGATTACACAGATTAACACAGATTGATATTCTGTCTTGTTGGTTCTGGGATAAAAAGGTCTGTGTTAATCCGTGTAATCTGTGGTGAACTCTTATTCATGACTATTCTGTGGTGAATCCGCTGAGGCTCTTCGCTACGTTCAGCATCTCCTCCTCCCAGTCGTACGAAAGCGGATTGATGGGTACCACCCGTGTTCCGGTCTGCCGGGCAATGATTTCAGCGTTGCGGCGGTCGAATTCCGGCTGCACGAAGATGATCCGTACCCCTTCTTTGCGGCAGAGATCCATCAGCCCTTTCAAGTGGGCGGGTGAGGGTTCCTTGCCCCCTTCCTCGATGCTGATCTGGTGTAACCCGTAGTCGCGTGCAAAGTAAGAGAGGGCCGGGTGGTAGATGATGAAGGCACGGTCGGCTCCGGGTGCCGACAACGTCCGGCGGATCAGGCTGTCCGTCCGCTCGATGCGTTGGCAGAGCGAGTCGTAGCGGGCTTTGTAGTACGCCTCGTTCTCCTTGTCGAGCACGGTGAGCGCCTTGAACGTGTTTCCGGCTATGATCAGTGCGTTGGCTGCCGAGTTCCAGATGTGTGGCTCCACGCCTCCCTCGTGGCGGTGGTCGCCGTGATCGAAGGCGGATTCAAAGATCAGGTCTACCCCTTTCGAAGTGTCGAACACCTGGATGTGGGGCGTATTGTTCATCAGCCGGTCCATCCACGAACGTTCGAAGCCGATGTATCCGATGCGCAGGTACGCCTCGCTCTCGCCCAGCGACACCAGTTGCTGCGGGGTGGGGTCGTATGTTTCGGGGCTGCTGCCTTTGGGCACCATGCTGCGTACGGTAAACTTGTCTCCGGCGATGGCTTCGGTGAAATACCGTTGCGGCTCCATGGTGACGGTGATGATCCGTTCGCCGGTACTGTCCTTTCCACGCCCGGAACAGGCGGAAAGGAGGAGCAGAAAAAGAAAAGCGAAGACGGCCGCACCTCCCGTTCCTCTCCCCGGGAAGGGGAAGGCGGGGGCGACTGTCGGCTGTTGTATTCGGTTGGTTTTCATAATGGTTATCCTTGTTATCGTTTTAGTTCACCACAGAGGACGCAGAGGGCACAGAGTTTTAATCTCTTGCTTTTAAGATATGAAAGAGAAAATGCTCTCCGTGTCCTCCGTGGTGAGAGGTATCTTCTTCGCCCTCAATATTTCCCTTTTGCCACCCGGAGGGCCCGGAAGCCGTTCCACGGTGAATCCGGCCGCCTGCAGCATCCTCCGTACCACTCCTTTGGCGCAATACGTAGTCAGTATTCCGTCCTTTTCCATCATAACGTACAGGCGGTCGAATAGTTCTTGCGTCCACATCTCCGGCTGCTTCTCCGGTGCGAAAGCGTCGAAGTAGATAAGGGAGAATAGCGGTGAATGATCAGCGATGGACGGTGAATGATCAGCGATCGGCGACGGACACTCCATGCTTGTGAAGTCTCCCTGTATCTTCCTCAGGGTGAAATGTGGAGTGATCCGCACGTCTTCTCCCCAGGGCGATGTATAGAGAGCCTTCATCCATTGCGCAGCCTGTTCGTCGCCGGTCGTCCGCCTTTCCTCGTTAGTATACCCGAGCTTCTCCACCGTTTCCCACGGCAGGGGATAGAGCTCGATACCTGTATAGTGTACCTGCCTGCCCGACTTTTCCGCTTCGATCAGTGTGAGCAGTGCGTTCAGCCCCGTTCCGAACCCTATCTCCAGGATGCGGGGCGAGGGGGCGGCGGAAGTCTTCAGCCCCATGTCGATGAAGATATGCGAGGACTCCGTCAGGGCCCCTTTGACGGAATGATAGTGCTCGTCCAGTTCGGGAACGAAGAGAGTGGCACTTCCGTCGGCAGTATATTCAATGATTCTTTCCATCTTTCAGTTCTTTACATAACCAGGTTCAGGGCTTCCTGCATCGCTTTCAGCAGGATGATGTAACGTATCAGTTTCCCGGCAAACATCGAAGCGGTGGTCAGCCACACGTTGCTCCGCATGAATCCTAAGGCCATCGATATCACCTCGCCGATGGCCGGCAGGAAGGCAAAGAAAGCCATCAGGGCGCCTTTCCCCCGGAGGAAACGCTGCATCTTGTCTATCTTCTCCTTCTTGACCTTGAAGTATTTCTCAATCCAGTCTACTCTGCCCAGGCGCCCCATGTAATAGCACGTCATCCCTCCGGCTGTGTTCCCTAACGAAGCGGAAATGAGGCAGAGAGCAGGGTCGAGCCCTAATTTCACCAGCCCTAACAGTACGATCTCCGAACTGAATGGGACGATGCTTCCGGCCAGCAGCGCCGAAATGAACAGGCCGGGATAACCCCAGTCAATGAGTATCTGTGAAACGGTTTCTATAAAAGCGTCCATATGTTAAAGCAGAATAAGGCGATGAGGGCAACCATCGAACCGATGAAAAAGAGGTTGGATGTCCGGCTGTTGGTCAGTACGAACAGGTGTCCCACCAGGATACTGACGCCGATCAGCAGCAGCGAAAGCAGATTCATGCTCAGGGTGGGTTGCAGCACGATGAACAGGAAGATGCAGAAGTTGAGGAAAATAAGGAAATGCAGATAAGCGCGCGTCCGTATCTTATCCTCGTATCCTGCCACGATGCAATGCACCGAGCTGACCACATACAGGATGAACAGATAGCCTAACGTGACGACTTCCCACAAACGGAAATCGTGCCCGAAGTCGATGGGCCGGAAGCTGATCAGGTTGACGAACGGCTGATAGAAAAGCGCCATTTCGTTGTGGAAGAACGCATGTCCCAGTAAGAACCAGTAAGGGACGCTCCAGCCTGTCATTGCCCCACAGAAGCTGCGGAACGTGAGCGCCTGGAAGTTGGATGCCCCCAACAGCCAGATGGGGATGAAGTACGTCAGTTGCGGAAACACGATGCTGCCCGCGCTCAGAAAGGCGAACGAGTGGAACAGGTATCCGGCGGGCCGGGAGTCCTGATAGCTCTTGAACAGGAAATAAAGCGAGATGAGAAAGGCTACGGCGGCAATGTCGCCCGCATAGAGCAGGTGCATGCCGGGACAGGCCGTGATGAGCAGAAAGTAAAGCGATGTCTGCACGGATGCCCTCATGCGGATGATGGCAAACGTATTATTCAGCTCTATCAGGAAATAACCGATGGCGGCAAAGAGCAGGAAGCTGACAATGCGGTTGGCCCATGCGGGTATGTTTACGATATCCCATAGAGAGTAGGCCGACTCTTTCGTCTCCAGTCCGGGCAGTAGAAAGGAGGTCAGCACCCAACAGGCGATACACGTAAAGATAACGACAGGCAGTGTGAATCTGCCCGCCGTTATCCGGCCTTGTAGTCTTTGGTTTCTCATTATAAATCGAAGCCGATGTCGCGGCGATAGTTCTTGTCCTTAAAGTCAATCATGTCGGCCACCTTGTAGCATTGTGCCAGTGCCCCGGCCTTGTCGTTGCCGTAAGAGCAGATGGCGAGCACGCGTCCGCCACTGGTCACCACCTGGCCGTCCTTCATGGCTGTTCCGGCGTGGAACAGGATGCTGTCCGTTGCCCGGGCTGCTTCCAGTCCGCTGATGGCGTACCCTTTCCGGTAGGCTTCAGGGTATCCTCCGCTGACCATCATCACGCAAGTGGCCGTGCGCGGGTCGATGACGAGTGACCGGGTGTCGAGGTTGCCTTCGGCCACGCCTTCCAGCAATTCTACCAGGTCGCTTTGTATACGCAGCATCACGCTTTCCGTTTCGGGATCACCCATGCGGACGTTGTATTCAATCACCATCGGTTCGCCTTTTACGTTGATCAGTCCCAGGAAGATGAAGCCTTTGTAGACGATGCCTTCGGCTTTCAGTCCGTTGACGGTCGGTTCGATGATGCGGGTGCGCACCTTCTCCATAAACACCTCGTCGGCAAACGGGACGGGAGTCACGCTGCCCATGCCGCCGGTATTGAGCCCTTTGTCTCCTTCACCGATGCGTTTGTAGTCTTTGGCCACAGGCAACACCTTATAATGGTCGCCGTCCGTCAGCACAAATACGGAGCACTCGATGCCGCTCAGGAACTCTTCGATGACCACCGTTGCCGAGGCATTGCCGAACATACCGCCGAGCATCTCTTTCAGCTCTTTTTGAGCCTCTTCCAAGGTAGGCAGGATCAGTACACCTTTACCGGCGCAAAGTCCGTCTGCTTTCAGCACGTAGGGGGCTTCGAGTGTTTCGAGGAATGCCAGTCCCTCGTCCAGTGTATCGGCCGTTACGCTCCGGTAGCGGGCTGTCGGTATGTGGTGGCGCTGCATGAATTCCTTGGCGAACTCTTTGCTGCCTTCCAGCTTGGCTCCTTCCTTCGACGGGCCGATGACGGCAATCTCTTTCAGGCAGGGATTGTTCTGGAAACGGTCGTAGATACCTTCTACCAATGGGTCTTCCGGCCCTACTACAATCATGTCGATGTTCTCTTCAAGAGCGAATGCTCCTAAAGAGTCGAAATCGGTTGCTTTGATGTTTACGTTCTCGCCTACTTCAGCGGTTCCGGCATTGCCGGGCGCGATGAACAGCTTTTCTACTTTCGGGCTTTGGGCGATCTTCCATGCCAGGGCGTGTTCACGGCCGCCCGAACCTAATAGTAATATCTTCATGTCTTTTTGAGGATTTATATCTTTATAAATAGTCTTCGAAATAACGGGTTATCTTTTCATGCAGATGCACACGGTCGCGTCCCGACACATTGTGCTTGTGGCACGGATAGATGAATAGGTCCGGATACGTGCGGGCGTCGATGCAGGCTTTCATGAACGAAAGGGTGTGTTGCGGCACGCAAGTATCGTCGTGGTCGTCATGGATAATCATCAGATGTCCCTTTAGGTTACCCGCCAGGTTTTTCAGGTTGCACTCCTTGTACCCTTTCGGGTTGCTTTGCGGAGTGTCCATGTAGCGTTCGCCGTACATCACTTCGTAATATCCCCAGTCGATGACCGGACCGCCGGCTACACCTACTTTAAAGATCTCGGGATAGCGGAGGAGGAGGGCAGTGGTCATGTGTCCGCCAAAACTCCAGCCGTGTACTCCGATGCGGTTTCCGTCGACGTAAGGGAGGCTTTTCAGGAATTCGGCTCCTTTCACCTGGTCTCTTCCCTCTTCAATGCCCAGCTGGCGGAAAGTGACGTTCTCAAAATCGAGTCCGCGGTTGTCGCTTCCGCGTCCGTCCACGGTAAACAGGATGTAACCTTTGTTCGCCATGTAAATGTCCCAGCCGCGTGCCCCATTCTGCCAACCGTTGGTGACCATTTGTGCATGGGGGCCGCCGTATACATAGATGATGGCGGGATATTTCTTGTTCGGATCGAAGTCTGCCGGCTTGACCAGGCGGTAATACAGGTCTGTTTTGCCGTCTGCCGCTTTGATGGTACCGGTTTCGATGCTTGGCATCTTATAGCCTGCAAAGGGATCGGCTGCCGTGAGCAGGTTGACACTTTTACCGCTCTGTACGTCAAGGATATTAATGCTGCGCGGAACGCTTGGAGAACTGTACTGGTCAATCAGGTAGCGTCCCGAAGGGCTTAGTTTGCCGCTGTGCACGCCTTCGCCACTGCCCAGAGGAGTACGTGCCCCGGTTTTGATATCCACGCGGAACAGGTTGCTCTGCAAGGGCGAGAACTCCGTGCTTGCTATGATAATCTCCTTCTTCTTGGCATCGAAACCCAGCACCTCTTTAACCAGCCATTCGCCTTCGGTCAACTGGCGGAGTTGCTTGCCGCTTGTGTCGTACAGGTAGAGGTGGCTGAAGCCGTCTTTCTGGCTCTGGTAGATAAACTTGCTGCTGTCCCAGGGCAGGAAAATAATCGGTTCCTGAGGTTCTACATACTTGTCGTTTTCCTCTTCAAAAAGAGTAGCCATCAGCTCGCCTGTCTCGGCGTTATACTGGCAGAGCTTGGCATGATTCTGGTCGCGGTTCAGTTCTATCAGGTAGAGGCTCTTTTCATCCGGTGCCCAGCTGATATTGGTAAAATAGCGGTCGGTCGGGTCTCCGGCATTGAGATAGATGCTTTTTCCGGTAGCAGGGTTATAGATGCCCACTTTCACCTGGTGGCTGGTCATTCCCGCCATCGGGTAACGGATGTTGTTGACTTCGGCAATAGGAGTGGTGATATCGACCAAAGGATATTGGGCCACCATGCTTTCGTCCATGCGGTAGAAAGCGAGCAGGTTGCCCGAAGGACTCCAGAAGGTCCCTTTTTTGATTCCGAATTCTCTGCGGTGGACAGCCTGGCCGCATACGATGTCTTGCGGTTCGTTGGTTACGGCTTTGTCGTCTACATAAAGATTATTGCCGATGGTATAGGCCACATGCCCCGTTTCGGGCTGATAATCTCTGTTGACGCCTTCTTTGGGAACTGGGCGCGTACTGATAATCTCGCGGTAGTCGAAATCGTAAACGATGTATTTGTCCGGCAGACTGATCAGCATCAGGCTTTTCTTCGGCCATGGGAAGCTGACATTGTGGAAGTGTTGCAATTTACCGTGGTTGCCGGCTTCTAACGCCTTGTTTACTATATTACGGGTGGTCAGTGGTGTTTCCTTCCCGTTTTTGGGATTTATCATGAACACTACCTCTATTTCCGGTTTGATACACTCATCGCCCCACCATTGCAGGCCGAACAGATTCTCAGCAGAACGGTAGGTGGCTCCGCCTGGGATCAGGTCTTCCAAGGTCGGCGTTTTGGGTTCTTGTGCCATAACGTTTGGTATTAGTAAAGATAAGAGCATTACTAATAAAGCATTCTTTTGTTTACTGTTGGTTTTCATGATTTGCTTTATCATTATTTAGATCCTTTGATTTGTACTCTGCCCAAGTTCGTCGTTCTTGACTGGATGACAGCGCTTATCCGGGCAAGAACGATGTGCTCAGGTACGAAGAGCCGGATGGCAGCCGATTCATCCATTTACAGGCTTCTGTCGGGAAATAGCTTAGTCTTCCTGAGGTTTCTCGATTCTTGGCTCACGATTCCCTTTGAATTCTCTCGGTTTTCTGTCTCCATATCCCGAACTACGTTCTTCACGCGGTCTTCTTTCCCCTCTGAATCCGCCTTCTTCCCGGCGTGGCTTGAATTCTCTTCTTTCTCTTGGAGCACGTTCGCTGTTTTCATCACCACTTTCCTGACCCTTGAATTCCTTATATTTACCGTCGAAGATCTGGTATTTGCGGAACTCACACTCCAGGGGACCATTGAATAACGGGGTTTTTATACTCGGTTTCAGTCCGATCTGGTCGAAGCATTCTTCACGGTAAGACAGTATCCATGCATCGTTTCCGACAAAAGCATGTTTGAGGCGTTCGCCGATCATATTATACAGTCCCAGAAGGTCGTTGGTCGAGATACGTTCTCCGTAAGGGGGATTGGTTATGATAATCGACTTTTCAGCCGGTTGTTCAAATTGCTGGAATGGTTGCAATTTCAGGATAATGTCTTTCGATACTCCCGCTGCCTTTACATTATGGGTTGCTATCTCATTGGCTTTCGGGTTATTGTCGTAACCATATATCTTATGAGTGAACTCACGTTCCTGGCTGTCATCGTTGTATATCCGGTCGAACAGATCCTGATTGAAGTCTCCCCATTTTTCAAAAGCAAATTCTTTTCGGAACACTCCCGGGGCAATATTACGCGCAATTAAAGCCGCCTCGATGGGAATAGTACCCGAACCACACATTGGGTCAATCAGGTCGCACTCGCCTTTCCATCCCGTCATTAAAACCATCCCGGCTGCCAGAACCTCGTTCAATGGAGCTTCTACAGCTTCCTGGCGATAACCTCTCCGGTGAAGTGATTCACCCGAAGAGTCGAGTGAGAGGGTACAGGTGGTCTGTGCAATGTGGATGTTCAGTAGTACATCCGGCTTGCTGATGCGTACAGAAGGACGCTTTCCGTTCAATTCGCGGAAATAGTCGACAATGGCATCTTTTACTTTGTAAGAGACGAACTTGGAATGACGGAATTCATCGCTGAATACTACTGCGTCAACGGCAAAAGTCTTGTCTACATCCAAGATCTCTTCCCAGCGAATGGCTTTGATCTGTTCGTAAACAGCGTCAGCATCTTTTGCGGTGAAGTGCTTGATGGGTTTTAGAATACGGATTGCAGTACGCAGGCAGAAATTTGCTTTGTACATCATCTCTTTGTCACCGGTAAAAGAAACCATACGGCGTCCTATTTGTACGTCGTTTGCTCCAAGTGTTGTCAATTCCCCTGCCAGTATCTCTTCCAGTCCCTGAAAGGTTTTGGCAATCATTTCAAATTGTTCGCTCATAAAATGGATAGCATGCCAGTGTGTTAATGCTCCGGTTATGGACCGTGCGACCGGCGTTTTAATGTTGTTAATTATATTATTTTTTTGCTTTTGTCTGTACGATTCTGGCTCCTGCCGGTATGTTTTCGGTTACCCAAATATTACCGCCTACGGTGGCGTCACGTCCGATGGTAATCCGCCCCAGAATGGTAGCGTTGGAGTAGACAATCACATTGTCTTCCAGAATGGGGTGGCGTGGAATACCTTTAATCGGTTTGCCGTCAGCATCCAGGGGGAAGCTTCTTGCACCCAGTGTCACTCCCTGATAGAGTTTCACGTTATTGCCAATGATACTTGTGGCTCCGATCACCACACCGGTACCGTGGTCAATGGTGAAATGTGTGCCGATTCTTGCACCCGGATGTATATCGATTCCGGTTTCACTGTGTGCCATTTCGGTAATGATACGCGGAATTAGCGGTACTCCTAATTCCAGGAGTTCGTGTGCGATGCGATAGTTGCTGATCGCTTTAATGGCGGGATAGCAGAAGATCACTTCACCGAAACTTTGTGCGGCAGGGTCACCATTGTAGGCTGCTTCCACATCTGTGGCCAAAACACGACGCAGATGGGGGAGTTTACTGATGAACTTAGCCGCCAGACGAGCCGCTTCTTCACGTTTCGACTCGGTGCATTCATTGCATTGGTCACCATTGCCAAAACACAATCCGGCAAGAATTTGCTCTGTGAGCAGATTGAACAGTTTTTCTACATTGACACCGATATGGTAGTTGATAGTGCGGCTGTTGACTGTTGAGTTTCCGTAATATCCCGGGAAGAGAATGGAGCGCGCTAATTCGATAACATCGCACAATACCCGTGGCGAGGGCAATGGCTCACCGTCTTTATGTTGGTGAAACAGTCCTTTGTATGATTCGCTTTCCGATAGCTCATCGACTGTTTGTGTCAGGATGTGAGTGAAGTTCAGTGGACTCATTATGAGGCTATTCTAATTATATTGGCTACAAAGATATGAATAATTGCGCATAAAAAGTAGTTCGTTTGTTATCGAATTTAAAAAAAGGATGTATTTTTGTTGGGTATTACACGTGAAATCAAAACAATGAGGCATAAAACAAACCGGGCAATTGTATTTTTTTGTTTGTTATTACTGTTAACGGGCTGTAAACAAAACACAAGCCATTCTGATTTAGCTTTTCCGGGCATGAGTTCGGACTCTGTGGAACGGTGCGCCCAGGATTCATTGTTTACCAATACTCAATATTCACGTCATCTGTTGCGACAAGCCTTATCGGGCACCTCTGACAGCCTATCCTATTACCGTCTTTTATCATTCTATTCCAAATCTTATTTTGTTACGGCGGATTTTGATTCAATCCTGTATTATAATCAGTTTATTAAGCGTTTTTGCGACAGGGTTACACCTTCACCGGAGGTACATGATTTGCTTTCTACCGTTTATAATATAGAGGGTAACGTTCTGATGCAGCGTACTCAGCCCGACTCTGCAATCATCTCCTATGAAAAAGCATACAAAGAAAGGTTACAGGGAAAGGAGCCGGACTATCTGCCGGACTTATGCATAAATCTGGCTGATGCCAATGTTCATAAAGGAGATTATACGTATGCTGCGTATTACTATCGCCGGGCCTTGTTTCTTTGTGATTCCCTCGGATTACCGGATCGTAATAAGTTTCCGGTTTACTATGGTCTCGGACAGACATACATGGAATTGCGCGACTTTGAACTTTCCAATCATTATTATGAGTTGGCCGGGGCTTTTTTTGACCGGATGAGCGTTTCTGAGAAATGGACTTATCTGAATAACCGGGGAAATCATTTTTATTATAAGAAAGATTACCCCCAGGCTGTCTGTTACATCAGTCGTGCATTGGATGTGGTAGAGTCTTATCCGCAAATGGTTTTTGAGCAAAATCTTTGTAAGGCAAATCTCGGTGAGCTTTATGTGATAACCAATAAACTGGACTCAGCGCAACTATATCTGGACGAAAGTTATAGGTTCTTCTCCGAAATCGGGAATCAATCGGCGCTCTATTACATAGAGACACAAATGATTGAGCTTGCACTTAAAAAGGGGAATATGGCTCTTGCCGGACAAATTATCAAACGCTCGGCCAATTATGGACATATAGATGCCAATATGATAAACATACGTAATCACTACCTTCAGCATTATTACGAACGGGTAGGGGATTATAAAAAGGCTTATGAATATCAGAAATACGATCTTCAACTTAATGATTCTATTCGCAATGAACGGGTTCGTACTCGCGTTGCAGAATTGGATATGCGTTATCGGCAGGATACGATTGTGATGCGTAGAGAGTTGGTGATTGAGAAACAAAGAGGGGAGATGAAGGAACTGAAACTGACAGCATATCTATGGGCTTTGGTTTGTATTGTATCTGTTGTCGTGGCAGGATGTATTTATTGGTATATGAAGAAGAAGCGTATGTTTCTTCAGGAACGGCATATCAATCAGATCGGGCGTCTTCGCATGGAGAATATTCGGAACCGGATTTCACCCCATTTTACATTTAATGTGCTGAATCGTGAGATTAGTCAGTTTAAGGGTGACGGGGCTTTGTGTGATGATCTTACGGAGCTGGTCAGGCTGCTTCGTAAGAGTTTGGAGTTTACGGAGAAACTTAGCGTTTCTCTTTATGATGAACTGGAATTTGTGAAAACCTATATTCGTCTGGAGCAGGGACGGCTCGGAGATGATTTTTCAATGGATATAAAGATCGAAGAGGGCTTGGATATTCAACAAGTGATCATCCCCTCAATGATTGTACAGATACCGGTAGAGAATGCGTTAAAACATGGGCTGGCCGGAATCGAAGGTTTAAAGTCGCTCCGCATATCAGTCTGCCGGAGAGGCAATGGTATATTGGTTGATATTTGTGATAATGGGCGTGGATATTCACCACAAACTATGTCATCTGCGCGTGGGACAGGAACAGGGTTGAAGGTACTTTATCAGACCATTCAGCTATTGAATGATAAAAATCGAGAGAAGATATGTTTCGAGATAAAAAATCTGGCGAATAATGGGCAGACCGGAACACAGGTTTTAGTCTATATACCATTTGGCTATTCTTACAATTTATAAAGATAGGAAATATGTATAAGGTGATTATTATAGATGATGAGAAGGCTGCTATTGAGGCTTTGCGTCGGGATCTGGAAATGCAGGCTGATCTGGAGATAAAAGGGACAGCCGGCAATGGGGCAAAAGGGAAGAAGCTTATCATGGATATACATCCTGACCTTTTGTTCCTGGATATAGAATTGCCTGATATTCAAGGAATCCGTTTGCTTAGTGAGATTCGTGAGCAGGTCTTGTGGGACATGAAAGTCGTTTTCTATACTGCTTATGATAAATATTTGCTGCAGGCTCTGCGTGAGTCAGCCTTCGATTATTTGCTGAAACCTTATGATACTGAAGAACTGAACTTGATTATTGAGCGTTACCGTAAAACAATGGCTGCTGCCCAACCCATTCCCTCTTTCTCTTCTGCTGTCGGTACTTTAATTCCCGGTAGGGATCTATTTATGATCAGTACAGTGACAGGTTTCAGATTTCTCCGTCTTGAAGAAATAGGATATTTTGAATATTTGAAAGATAAGCGCTTGTGGCAAGTGGAGCTTTTTAATCAAACAAAGCTTTGTTTGAAGAAAAATACAACGGCTGGGGATATAACCGGTTACTCCGATGCATTCGTACAGATCAGCCAGTCGGCTATAATCAACATCAATTATTTGGCAATGATTAAAAGTAAGCAGTGCCTGCTTTATCCTCCTTTTAGTGATAAAGAGGACTTAGTTATTTCACGGGGATTTTTGAAGGAGTTGCAAGAACGCTTCTGTATAATTTAAGGTTTTTCTGTCAGATAAGCTTTTATTTTGCCATTTATACCTTGTCTGCAACCATATATCCTATTTTTAGATAAAGAGGAGTTGTTGTACTCTCTCTTTGCTTGTATCTTTGTGAGGTACGATTACTCTTAAAAAATACTGAGATGAACAGTATTAAACAATTAAACAATTCTCTTGATAGTTAACTGGTTGGGTAAAGCCGGAGCTTTTTGTGAAAAAACTCCGGCTATTTTGTCGGGGTACTTTTAAAGGTCATTTCTTTGATTTACTCTTTTATGTTTCACGTGACACAAAAAAAAGACCGAAGCTACTGCAACGGTCTTTTCAGAGTATGTATTGTGTTAGATCTTTAAGAGAGTAAAGTATTGGAGAATTATAGATTAGGGTTATCCATTGTAACAGTCATTTCCGGAGCCAATATAAATTCTTGTTTCCGGTTATTCCATTTATAATAGTTTGTAGTAACAGTTTTGCCTTCGTATGTATAGCGAACGAGCAGATCATTTTCCCAGTTATTTTTATAGCTGTTCCATTTCATGGTCTGACTTTCAATCATACGTTTATTGGTATCGTATTTATAGTTGTATTTCATGTAATTGGCCAAAGAAGAACCTTCCATTTTATAAACGGTTTGTCCTACAAGCATGCCGTTTTCTTCTTCAGAGTTATAAATAAGATTGTTATCATAGTTCCGTGCACAAACTGTAATGCTGCTTACTAAAAGAACTGCTGATAATACTGCTGTTTTTAAAAATCCTGTTGTTTTCATGATATCTGTTTTTAAGTCTTTGAATTGTCAAATTTCCAATGTTAGTTGGTTTTAACGGCGACAAAGTTACATATAAAACGGATATAAATGCATAAAACCCGAAGTTTTTTATCATATTGTCAATTGTCGGCTTCCGGTTAAGATTACTTTTTGATTCATTTAATAGAAAAAAGATATCCGGCAGGTAGTTTGCCGGATATTTATATAAACAGTAAGTATTTTTAGATGCTTTTTAAGTAGCTTTCTGAATGAATGGTTAATGATTGTTATCAATGTGCTTGCAGCCAGTTTGTACCCCATCCGCAATCTGCTTTTAAAGGGACATGCATACGATAGGCTTTCTCCATTTCTTCAATAACCACTTGCTCTACTATCTCTTTTTCTTTTACCGGTACACTGAAGTTTAGTTCATCGTGTACTTGCAAAATCATTTTAGCTTTCAAGCCTTCAGCTTTAAAACGTTCATAAATACGAGCCATAGCAACTTTGATTATGTCCGCTGCACTTCCCTGTATCGGAGCATTGATTGCATTGCGTTCTGCATATCCCCGCACTACCGCATTGCGTGAGTTGATATCCGGCAGGAAGCGTTTGCGATGGAAAATGGTTTCAACATAGCCGTGTTCACGCGCCACTTGAATACTTTTGTCCATGTAGGCTTTTACTTGCGGATAAGTTTCAAAATAACCGTTTATCAGTTCTTTGGCTTCTTTGCGGTCTACATTCATACGTTCGGCCAAACCGAAAACGGAAATACCATAAATGATGCCGAAGTTGGCAGTCTTGGCTTTACGCCGCATGTCTGCAGTTACCTCCTTTATATCTACTTTATAGATCTTAGCCGCTGTAGCAGCATGAATATCATAGCCGCTAAGAAAAGCATCAATCATGTTTTTATCTTCGCTCAAGTGCGCCATTATACGTAATTCAATCTGTGAATAGTCGGCGGAAAAGAAGCTGCAACCGTCATCGGGAATAAAGGCTTTACGGATTTCTTTGCCATCTTCGTCCCGGATCGGAATGTTTTGCAGATTAGGGTTACTGGAACTGAGTCTTCCTGTTGCAGTAACAGTTTGATTGAATGAGGTATGTATGCGGCCTGTTCTTGGATTGATCAGTTGCGGAAGAGCATCGATGTAAGTGCTTAATAGTTTCTTTAGCCCTCTGTATTCCAATATTTTACCGATAACATCATGCTTGTTGCGTAAGCTTTCTAAGACCTCTTCTGAGGTGACGTACTGTCCGGTCTTTGTTTTTTTAGCTTTTTCTACTATTTTCAATTTATCGAACAGTATTTCTCCTACCTGTTTGGGGGATGCAATGTTGAATTCTTCTCCGGCGAGGTTATAGATCTCTTTTTCGATACTCTGTAATCTTGTGGTGAAGTGCTCTGACGATTGTTTCAATGCTTCCGTATCTAAACGGACTCCGTTGCTTTCGATATTGACAAGAACGGGAACAAGAGGCATTTCTATTTCATAAAATAATTTCTCAGCATCATTCTTCTTTAATTCCTGTTCCAGGATATTTTTTAGCTTAAGCGTGACATCTGCATCTTCACAGGCATACAGATAAACATCTTTGGGAGAGAGGTCGCGCATGTTTTTTTGTCCTTTTCCTCTCGGCCCAATTAACTCTTCAATGTGGATCGTCTGATAATGCAGGTAAATTTCTGCCAGATAGTCCATGTTATGCCGAAGCTCCGGTTGGAGTACATAATGTGCCACCATGGTATCAAAGAGTCTGCCTCGGATTTCAATGCCATAGTTCTGAAGAACGAGCATATCATACTTTATGTTTTGTCCAACCTTGAGTGACTTATCGTTTTTGAAAACAGATTCAAATTCCTGAACGATTTTAGTCGCTTCTTCTCGTCCCGCTGGTACCGGAATATAAAATGCCTGATTTTCGGCGATACTAAAGCTCATTCCGACCAACTCTGCATCCATCGGATCTGTTCCGGTTGTTTCCGTATCTAACGCAAGAATTTCTGATGTCAGCAATTTTTTAATTATTTCCTGTCTTTTTGATTCAGTATCAATGAGTTGATAGTCGTAGGTTAATGAATTTAAGCTTTCCAGATTTGATTTTTTCTCTTCAGTTGGAGTGTCGGGCGTAAATTCTTCGAATAGATTACCTTGAATGGGACTATTTTCTTGACTAAACAGTGGTCCGGCAGGAGAGGGGGACGGTGATGATTCTTTTTTGAATATCCGTTCCATCAATGTACGAAATTCCAGCTCCTCAAAGATTTTGCGGAGTGCTTCTTCGTCTGCTTGTTCGCGGACAAGTGAATTCATGTCGAGTTGGATCGGTACATCTATTTTAATTGTTGCCAGGAACTTTGAGAAAATGATCATTTCCCGGTTCGTTTCAACTTTTGTCTTCAATGCTCCCTTCAACTGATCGGTATGTTCAAGGAGATTTTCAATGCTGCCAAACTCAGCAATTAATTTCTGAGCTGTTTTTTCTCCTACTCCCGGGCATCCCGGAATATTATCGGAGGAGTCACCCATCAGTCCGAGCATATCGATAACCTGTGCCGGAGATTGGATATCGAATTTAGCTTTTACTTGTTCTATCCCCATTACCTCAAATTCCTTGTCTCCATATTTGGGGCGATACATGAATACATGATCTGTTACCAGTTGACCATAATCTTTGTCGGGAGTCATCATGTAAGTGGTGATACCCTGTTTCCCGGCTTCTGTTGCCAAAGTCCCGATTACGTCATCTGCTTCGTATCCCGACACTTCGAGGATGGGAATTCGGTAAGCTCTGATGATATCTTTTATAATAGGTACGGAAAGGCGGATTGCTTCCGGAGTTTCTTCGCGTTGGGCTTTGTATTGCTCAAAAGCTTCGTGGCGGAACGTGGGGCCTGATGGGTCGAATGCAACTCCGATGTGAGTGGGGTTCTCTTTCTTCAATACTTCTTCCAGAGTGTTAACGAATCCCAGTATGGCCGATGTATTAAATCCCTTGGAATTAATGCGGGGATTTTTTATGAACGCATAGTACGCTCGATATATAAGAGCATAAGCATCTAAGAGGAACAGTTTGCTGTTTTGATTCATATTTTTCAGTTTTTTCATGGTAAAAGTACAAAAAAATACCGTATTAACCGTTTTATTATTACTTTTGTGCTCAAATAGTGTGTGCATGGATAGCTTATCTTTAATAAAGTCCCCGATTACTACGGAGCTGGAAGATTTCAAAAATCTGTTTGATAGTTCTCTGTCCAGTTCAAATCTTTTGCTTAATAATGTGATTGCTCACATCCGGCAGAGGAATGGTAAGATGATGCGCCCTATTCTTGTGTTGCTTGTAGCAAAGCTTTATGGAGAAATAAAGCCTGCTACTTTACATGCAGCTGTATCCCTTGAACTTCTTCATACGGCAAGTCTGGTGCATGATGATGTAGTGGACGAAAGCACGGAACGTCGTGGTCAACTGTCAGTAAATGCCATTTTTAATAATAAAGTAGCGGTATTGGTGGGGGATTTTCTTTTGGCAACGAGTCTGGTACATGCCGAGCGCACTCGCAACCATGATATTATCGGTGTGGTAGCATGTTTAGGACAAGATCTGGCAGAAGGAGAAATACTGCAACTTTCCAATGTCAGTAACCGGGAATATTCCGAAACGATTTATTTTGATGTTATCCGCAAGAAGACAGCTGCTCTTTTTGCAGCATGTACCAAGGCTGCAGCGCTTTCGGTAGAAATAACCGATGAAAAGGCTGAATTTGCGCGTCTTTTTGGCGAAAATATTGGAATCTGCTTCCAGATAAAAGATGATATTTTCGATTATTTTGAGAGTAAAGAGATTGGTAAACCTACCGGAAACGATATGCTGGAGGGTAAGTTGACTTTACCAGCATTGTATGTACTTAATACTACTAATGATGCCTGGGCGCAGGAAATGGCTCTCAAAGTGAAGGATGGTACGGCTACAGTAGACGAAATAGCCCGTTTGATTGAGTTTATCAAACAAAACGGAGGGATAGAGTATGCCATAAAAGTAATGTACGAATATAAAGAACGCGCTCTTGATTTATTGCGTATACTCCCGGATTCGGCAGTAAAGACTGCCCTGATTACATATGTGGATTATGTCGTTGATCGAGATAAATAACTTTTTTATTTCAGTGTTCTTTTTTTCCATGGGCTTTCTTCATCTTCTGTCGCTTTTCGGTAGAGGCTAATATTTCTTTCCTGTTTTTCTTTTTCAGAAGCCTCCATTGCTTGTCCCAAAAGGAAACTTTTTCCTACTTCAGTCCAATTGCTAAAAGCTTGCATACATTGTTGGCCCGCCGAACAAATATAATTCCACGCAAGGTCTTCATTAATATATCCGGTATCGTAGGCTATCCGTACCAGGCATACCATTCTTCCCATATCCCATGCTAATACTCCTTTTTTTAAGTCTTCTTCTTTGATTTCAACAGCCTGACCAGCTTTTGTACAAGTGATAAAATTGTGTAGGTTGTTGCATTTTCGTATGAAAAGTTCAATGCCGAAAAAACGCTCCCGTAGTTTTTCCTCCAGTTCTTTGGGAGCATATTCTGACAGTAGAAAGGGTAGGAGAATACTGAATGAAGTACGGTCGCCTTCATCATGCAGGAAGTGAATCATTTCAATAACAGCCGTTTCGTTTTTGATTCTTGGACTTCTCTGAAGAAGTTTAGAGAGGGTTTCTTGGTTTGCTCCTGTTGTCAGACTATCTACATAGAAATGCTCTTGCAGACTTGGAATCAGACTGATAAATAATCCGGTTTCCTTTGCCTTGTCTAAACTCTCCCTTTGTTGGTTCCGGTTGAATTGTTGAAATAATGCCTGTTCTGTCATACTCTTGTTTATTTTAATTCTTTGTTAACCGAAAAGCGTGAGAACTGTTGCTCTGTATCTTTCCTGGGGCTTCGGCAAGCCGTTATGATGATACAAGCAACAGTCTCACGCTCCGTTCGATATATAACAAGAGTATATACGTGAAGGTGCGTGAGACCCGTTTGCTTATTACCTTTCATAACATGAATTTTGCCGAATTCCAGGAAAAAGATAATAATTGAAACGTTCTCTAATACAATGATTTAGCCTACTCTCTGTGGGCTAATATCAGCGCAAAGATAGAAAAATCTTCTGACTTCTCTATAGGTAACTTTAGTTTTTCTTAAATAAAAATACCGTGTCACCCCACATTAATAAAGGGGACGACACGGCATGACATATTTGATTGCTAATGTAGCCTTTAGAAGAATTTTAGTTCTTCGCTTTTGATTTCAGACAGGAGCAGATTTGCCAAACGACTGGTTCCCAAACGGAACAGTTTGTTACTAAGCCATTCTTCACCTAATATCTCTTTTACAATGGTATAATAAATCAAGGCATCATTTACGCTGTTAATGCCGCCGGCCGGCTTAAAACCTATTTTATTTCCGGTTTGTTCGTGGTATTCTTTGATGGCCTGGCACATTACATAAGCTGCTTCCGGAGTTGCTGCCGGTTGCTGTTTTCCGGTGGATGTTTTGATGAAATCGGCTCCGGAATACATCGATAGGATAGAAGCTTTTTTAATGTTAGAGGCAGTCTTTAGAGCACCTGTTTCAAGGATTACTTTCAGATGATGTTCTTTACAAGTTTCCTTTAGCTCCATAATTTCTTCACACATCGTTTCGTAGTCACCGTTTAGAAATGCCCCTACAGGAATCACGATATCTATTTCGTCGGCTCCGTCAGCTACTGCCATTGCGGTTTCTGCTATCTTTATTTCAGTAAATGTTTGCGAAGAGGGGAATCCTCCTGATACGCAAGCGATATTTACACCTTCCACCTCGAGTGTGTCTTTTACCACCTGTGCAAAATTAGGATATACACAGATTGCCGCAACGTTCTTCAGATCAGGAAATTCATTATCGAACTGATTCACTTTTTCAGTGAATCTCATGACACTTTCATCGCTGTCTGTCGTATTGAGTGTGGTCAGATCAATACAGTTGAAAAGGAATTTTTTTACCTCCTCCGTATTGTTCTCCGGTACTTTTTTATCGATTAATGCTGCAACTTGAGCCTGTACGTCAGCATCGTTCAGTTGCGTGTTGTACTTAGCCAGAGCGGTCAGGTACTTGTCTTGAGGAGTATCATTCATTTCCATGTTCTCTCAGTTTTGGATTGTTGATATGTCTTTTATTATCTCTTTGAGTTTTCTTTTCCAGATTTCGTGCAAATGCCTCTGTGAGGTTTACGCCGGTTTGGTTCGCGATACACAGGAGCACCCAGAGTACGTCTGTTATTTCGTCACTGATGTTGTCTTTTTCGCCTTCCTTAAAAGATTGATCGCCATATTTGCGAGCCATAATGCGGGCCAATTCGCCTACTTCTTCCGTGAGAACAGCCATATTGGTCAGTTCGCTGAAATAACGTACACCGTATTCGTGTATCCACGAATCGACGGCTTTCTGTGCTTCTTCTAATGTCATTATTCCTTGTTTTTGGTATCAATACAAATAGTTACAGGCCCATCGTTCAATAATTCTACTTTCATATCGGCTCCGAATTCTCCTGTTCCCACTTCCTTCCCTAATGCACAACTCAAATCTTTGCAGAATTGTTCATAAAGCGGGATTGATATTTCCGGTTTGGCGGCCTTAATATAGGATGGACGGTTTCCTTTTTTTGTAGATGCGTGTAGCGTAAACTGACTGATTACCAATATATCACCTCCTGCATCTAAGATTGATTTATTCATAACTCCGTTTTCGTCATCAAAGATGCGGAGATTTACGATTTTCTTGCATAGCCAGTCAATATCCTCCTGTCCGTCCGTATCTTCAATACCTGTCAGAATCATCATTCCTTCCCGAATTGCGGATTTACAGTGTCCGTCAATTGTGACTGAAGCGTGGCTGACGCGTTGTATAACTACTCTCATTCGAATTATATTGCTTATCTTTACTATTGCAAAGATAGCTATTTTTAGCGATTATTGAGACCCTCTTTTACGATTTTTGCCTTCGATTCACCTATTACCGTGGCCACTTCTTCCATAGAAGCTTCTTTGATACGTTTTACGCTTTTGAACTCTTTCAGCAGGAGGGTTTTCGTTTTCTCCCCGATTCCCTTGATGCTGTCCAGAGCGGATGATACCTGTCGTTTGCTACGTTTGTCTCTATGGAAAGTAATGGCGAAGCGGTGTACTTCATCCTGGATCTGTTCCAATAGCCGGAATAAAGGGCTATGCTGTTTGATGCCGATTGTTTGAGGTGGGAAACCGAAAAGCACTTCAGAAGTTCGGTGTTTGCGGTCTTTGGCAAGCCCGGCAATAGGGATGTCCAGTTGCAACTCTTCCATTACTTGTCTGACTACCTCCATTTGCCCCTTTCCACCGTCAGTGATAATCAGGTCGGGCAAGGGAGATTCTTCCTCTAAGACGCGTTGGTATCGTCTTCTGACAACCTCTTTCATTGAGGCATAATCATCGGCACCTACAACTGTTTTGATATTGTATTTTCTGTAATCGTTCTTTGATGGCTTTGCTTTCTTAAAGACTACGCAGGCTGCCACTGCATCTGTCCCCTGGATATTTGAGTTATCAAAACATTCTATTTGCATCGGTAATCTGTCCAGATGTAGCTCCTGCTGAATCTCCTTCATCAGACGCATACTGCGTTGTTCGGGATTCAGTTTTTCAGCTTGCTTCATCCTGTCAGCCTTATATTGTTTTACGTTGAGTAGAGATAGTTCCAGCAGCTTCTTTTTATCGCCTCGCTGAGGTATGGTGAATGTGACGTTGTTCAACTCCATTTCTATATTGAAAGGAACGATAATCTCACGCGAAGCGCTTTTGTAACGTTCTCTCATTTCGATAATGCCCAATGTGAGCAGTTCTTCTTTTGTTTCATTCAGTTTCTTCTTGTACTCAAAAGTGAAAGCCTGATTGATAGCTCCGTTTGTGATATGGAGATAATTGATGAAAGCTGATTTCTCACCGTCTTCTTCGATTGAGAATACATCTATGTTATGCAGTACCGAACTGACAACCTCGGATTTCGAACGGTAATTTTCGATTAATGCGTATTTTTCTTTCACCTTTTGTGCTTCCTCGAATTTCATTTCAGCGGCTAATTCCTGCATCTGTTGGTACAGCATTTTGCTTATTTCCTGAGTATTCCCTTTAAGGATCTCTTTTATTTCAGAGATGTTTTTCAGGTATTCTTCTTGTGATTGCAGTCCGATGCATGGTCCGGCACAGTTCTTGATGTGATATTCAAGGCATACATTGAACTTCCCTGCACGAATATTCTCAGGTGAAAGGTTTAGGCTACATGTGCGTAAAGGGTATAAGTGCTTTATCAAATCGAGTACGGCATGCATGGACGGAGCGTGACTATATGGGCCGTAATAGGATGAACCGTTTCGGATGATACGCCTGGTTTTGAATACTCTTGGAAAGTATTCGTTCTGTACACAGATGGACGGATATGTTTTATCGTCTTTCAGCAGGACATTGTAGCGCGGCTTATACTTCTTGATCAGGTTATTTTCAAGCAGTAACGCGTCTTCCTCTGAATTTACTACGATGTAGCGTATGTCTGCGATCTTGCTTACTAATACACGGGTTTTTCCGGGTTGATGTTCTTTGCTAAAATAGGAATAAACTCTTCGTTTCAGGTTTTTTGCTTTTCCTACATAGATAATGGTGCCTTCGGCATTCAGATATTGATAAATGCCGGGCTTTTCAGGAAGGTTTGAAACAATTCCTTTTAAGTATTCGCTGGTTTTAAGTTCTTGATCTGTATTCATAAAAAAGGGCATAGTGATTATCACTATGCCCTGCAAATATATTCATTTTATTTATAACGACAATACGGATTGTACCTCTACGTCTTTGTCGTTTTCGAATACTTTTTTCCCATTCAACTCTTTTAATTCAATAATGAAGTTGATATATACTTTCTTCGGATGGAGTTTCTTTACGAGATTACAGGCGGCTTTCATTGTGCCTCCGGTTGCCAGCAGGTCATCGTGCAATAATACTACATCATTTTCGTTCAAGGCGTCTTTATGTATCTGCACTGTATCTTTGCCGTATTCTTTGTCATAGCTTTCTTCCATTGTCTCGGCAGGGAGTTTCCCGGGTTTGCGGATAGGTATGAATCCTGCTCCGAGGCGGGTTGCGAGAATCGGACCCATAATAAAACCCCGTGATTCGATACCTACTACCTTGGTGATCCCTTTGTCTTTGTACATTTCGTACATAATATCCGAGAGTTCTTGGAGGCGCTCCGGGTCTTTGAACAGTGTAGTGACATCATAGAATAAAATTCCGGGTATTGGGAAATCCGGTATTTCCCGGATGCTTTTTTTAAGCTTCTCTTTGCTCATAATCATTGTTTTATATCGTTTCTTTAAATGTTTTGTTTCACGTGAAACGCAAGTGCCCTATCGTCCGGAAAGGACCAGTAATACGTTGATGTCGCTTGGCGAAACACCGGGAATCCGGCTTGCTTGCGCTATTGTTTCGGGATCGATTTTCTTAAGCTTCTGCCGGGCTTCAGTCGAAAGTGATTGAAGATTGTCATAATCGAACTTGCCTTTTATCTTAATACTTTCAAGTCTCGCCAACTTGTCAGCGATGATGCGTTCCCGTCCAATGTAGCCTTCATATTTGATTAGAATTTCTGCAGCTTCCAGAATTTCGTCTTTCCTTTCATCTGTGATTTTTTCTAATTCGCGTTTAAATGCCGGTATGTGTTCGGAGATGTTCTCTATTGTAATTTGCGGACGATTAATCAAATCAATCAACTTGCATCCGTGGCGTAGGGGAGTAGTCCCTAATTTTTCAAGTGCATCGTTTATTAGTGCAGCTTTAATTGAATAGTTACGGGCAAAGTTTACGATGCTTTCTATTGCTTCACGCTTGCTCTTTAATAAAGCATAGCGGTCCTCTTTTACTAACCCCAATTTGTATGCTCTTTCTGTGAGTCGCATATCTGCATCGTCCATGCGAAGAAGAATGCGATATTCGGCTCGTGAAGTAAACATGCGATAAGGTTCGTCAACTCCTTTAGTCACGAGGTCATCGATTAATACGCCAATATATGCTTCATCTCTTGCTAAGGTGAAAGGCTCCCCGCCATGGCAATTGATGTGTGCATTAATACCTGCAATGATACCTTGTCCGCCGGCTTCTTCATATCCGGTAGTACCATTTACTTGTCCGGCGAAGAAGAGATTTCTGATTTTCTTCGATTCCAACGTGTGTTTTAGTTGTGTCGGATCAAAGTAGTTGTATTCGATAGCGTATCCCGGTCGATAAATAACGAGGTCTTTGAAAGCGGGAATCTTCTTCAGTGCTTTTATCTGTATATCCATCGGCAAAGATGAAGAGAATCCATTCAGATATAATTCCTGCGTAGTTTCCCCTTCCGGTTCAAGGAATAACTGGTGCTGTTCTTTATCGGGAAAGGTTACGATCTTTGTTTCGATACTCGGGCAATAGCGTGGTCCGATACTTTGTATTTGCCCGTTGAAAAGGGGAGAATCGGATAGGCCGTTGCGCAGAATGTCATGTACTTCTTCATTTGTAAAGCACGTCCAGCATTGCAATTGCTTAAGATGTCGCACACTGGTATTCATGAAGGAGAATTTGTGGAAGTCGCATTCACCATCCTGGGTGTCCATCAGTTCGTAATGTACGCTTCTTCCGTCAATACGTACAGGAGTGCCGGTCTTCATTCGTCCGTATTCAACGCCATGTTTCGCGATGGATTCGGTTAATTCGTAAGAGGCCGGTTCTGCCATACGTCCACCCGGAAGTTTTGTTTTTCCTACATGCATCAGTCCGTTCAGGAAAGTTCCTGCGGTCAATACGATGCATTTGGCGTGAAACGTCACATCCCAGAAAGTCTTCAGTCCCACAACCTCTCCGTTTTCAACGATGATTTCCTTTACGGTATCCTGCCAGATATGTAAATTAGGTATATTTTCTAATATTTCACGCCAGGTCCAGATAAATTTATTCCGGTCGCACTGTGCACGCGGGCTCCACATAGCCGGTCCTTTCGAACGATTTAGTATACGGAACTGGATAGCTGTCTGATCTGTTACCAATCCCATGTAGCCACCCAAAGCATCTATCTCACGTACAATTTGTCCTTTAGCAATCCCCCCTACAGCAGGGTTACAGCTCATTTGCGCCACCTTGTTCATATCCATAGTGATAAGGCAGGTTTTTGAGCCTAAATTTGCTGCCGCTGCAGCAGCCTCACAGCCTGCATGTCCAGCACCAATTACAATAACGTCGTACTTAAAATCCATTGAATCAATGTTTATTTCTTAACCGCGCAAAGTTACGAAAAAGTTGCCAGTTGCGGGTTTTATGCAATAAGTTTTAAGTGTTTATAGGTATCACAAACCAATGATTTAATTTATCGATAAGATCTTAATTTTGCTTTTTTACTGTCAAAACGTTTGTGATTTGAACGTTTTAAAAAACGCTATTTGGGACGAAATGTTCTCAATAGCCAAAAATATGAGCAATTGGGGCTCTTTTGGAGCGTAGGCGGTCAAATGAAGTTAACTTCATACCTTCGGGAAGTTAACTTTTTGTTGATAAGATACTAATTCTTTCCAAGTACGAAGTTAACATCGTATTAGCATGAAGTTGGGTTTTTGTTAAAAGAGGATGAACTTTACACTCAATAAGCTATTTAATAGTGTAAAAAACACCTTTTCTTTTTCTGAAACTCATCAGAAGTGTTTATGCTATTAAATGTCTTTTTGTTGAATGCATCTATTTTTTGCTTTCTAATATCCATGTTCTGGTTTTCTGTTTGGTCTTTTTGCTTGGGAAGGGTATAAATTCTTATCTTATTGAATTTATCTAATTCAAAATGCCAGCGTTTTTTTGAGTATTGTTTCCGGTTGGACGGAAATAGAGCGTTTTAGAAAGGTTTAAAAATACAGAATGACAGATTGGCAATTGAAGCAAGCAGAGTTACGCTGCACCACTGAAGAGAAAGTATATTTGAGTAATTGCCTGTTTAAGGAGACTTCTATTTTAATCGTATCCGGGTACTAAGCAAACTTGGATTTTTAGAACATTGGCGGGAGAATGTTATCACATTTGGCTGTTTTCTTCTATAAATCAGCCCTTTACAATGCTACAGATGTTATCCATTTTTCTCTTTTACGAAAGGGGAATGGGGTAACTTTGCCATCGAATTAATTTTATATCAATTATGAAGAAGAGTTTATTGAAAGTTAGTAGCTTTGCGCTACTATTGGGTGGTTGGCTATGTGCATGCCAAGATGACCAAATTGTGGATCAAAAGGTTGTTTAGACCATTCTAATACTATCCAATTAGTGGAAATAACAGATAATAATGAAGTTATTCCGGTTACATCCACTCGTGGTAATGTTGGTTCTGCTTCAAACTTAGCTCTTAGATTTGCTTCAGAGACGGATTATCTGGCAGCATTACGAGATATTGAGGGGAGAGATATTTCAGGAAAATTGCGTTTTGCTGATTCGTTGGGATTGACTTCAATGCAAAAGTTACTTCAACTTGCAGATGATGAATTGGAAAGTATCGGTGCTAATGCTTTGAATGAAAGTGATTTTAGGAATAAATATAATGCGTATAAAGAAAAATATTCAAAGTATTTTGTCTTTAATCAAGTTGATAAATCAGATTTATCTGCTTATATGCCGGCTGGTGATGAAAAAGCGTCTTTCGTTGTAGGTATAGGTCATAAAGTGGTAGTAGGCAATAGAGTGGAGCGCATTGACTTTCATCAAAGAATGAGTGTCGAAGATTCTTTGTTATTTGCAAATAGTCCTTCAAAAGCAGCTCAACCGTTTACGAGAGCTTTAAAACCGGAAGCAGAATGGCCTGTTAATAGTTTCAATGAACGTCCATTTAATGGGAAAAAAACCGTTTTTAATTTTAGACCTACGTCTGGCAGAGAATTTGAAATACATTTAGGTGCGCAAAAGAAAATGTGGTATGGATGGAAAAAAGATCCTGCAAGAGACTTTTATTTAAAATTTAGTGTAAGTAATTTTCAGTACGTTGTGGCGGGAGCTGGTGGTCATCCTGTTTGGACAAGTTCGCCGGAATATATTTATTCGTTTTTGGGAGCGAAAGGTAAAGTAAACATGACTATTGGGCGTGGATTAGGCGGAAATATTGAGGGGAAAGCATATGTCTGGACTGATCAAACTATTGAAAAGGATGCAAAGGGTAATGTGATAATGGAGCTGGTGAATAAAAGACCTTACCCGAAAGGTAATATCAATAATTCTTTGCCATGTAAGTTATCTTGGGCAAATGGTACTTATTAATTTTTTATGTTATATGAAAAAGATTTATTTTGTTTCTTTGATTATGTTAGTAGCTTCTATGAGCAGTATGGCTCAAGTGAAGTTTGGTATCGAAACCGGTATGACTGCTTCGCGCATAGTTTCAGGTCAGAGGATAACAGAGAGTGCTGCAAGTTCGGCCGGGGTACAGATTGGCCTGGTTGCCGATTTCACTTTTAGTAAAAAATGGTTGCTGATGTCCGGTTTGTCTTTTTTACAAAAAGGAGGCGGACTCAACAGGGAGTTGACTGTTAATGCCGGTCATGTGGATTTATACCAGGCTGGTCCTGCTTTTAATCATATCTCGTTTAAGATGAACTATCTGGAGCTTCCTCTAAAGCTGGGATATAAGTTTCAGTTAGGAGATAAACTTGATTTGATACCTTCTATTGGTATTTATGGAAGTTATGGTTTTAATGCAGGAAACTGTTCGTTGGATGTCTATCACTCCTATGAAAATTATGGAGCTTATGTGCCAACTCAATGGAAACCTTTTGATGGCTATTATAAGGTGGATGATGCAAACAGTAGCAGTGTGTCTGTCATTCCACTTAAAGAGTTGAGACATTGGGACTTTGGTGGAACTGTAGGATTGAAAGCGGTTATTTCTAACCATTTCACTGCGTCTTTCAACTATTCACATAGTATAAGGGCAATTCAACGGCAGATGGATTTGCGTAATTCAAACTTTCAACTTTCAGTAGGGTATCAGTTTTAAATATCATACGATTTCATTGAATTAATAAGAAGGCTTAGAGTGATCTTTGTACCAATGTACAAAGATAGTCTAAACTTAATTGAAATAACAGCTTAGACCGGTATTTATTGCTGTGTCTAAGTTGTTATTTTCTGATTTCGTCAATGTGCCACTCCAATCAATTCATCCTATTCGGTTTGTCGAACAGAGGCTGGATGCTGTGATGTTTGTTGGTAAGAAAGAGCGTTTTTTGTGTAAAAATCCGCTCTCAGGCATTCTTGCTCTGATTGTCGTAATGGTCTTGGCTGTATCCAACGCTTTGCCAACACTTGGATTGATATGCTTTAGCTTAATGATCCTCGTGTAGAAGTAACAGAGGAAAAGGCATTCTCTGTTATTACGCTTATATTCGTGGCAACAAGTGTTGAGGAAGGGGAGGAGTTGAATTTGCAGTCCGAATTTTATTTTGATTTGTGTTGACGTTTTTTATACACGCTGGTGGTCTTAATTAAAAAATGCGTATTTTTATAAAAATATTCAGAATCTGTTTTGAATTTATATAATAAGTTTTTAAGCATGATTTGGCAGAATGTAATTTGTAGCATTGCTTCTGCCGATTCTGTTTTATATTCATAATCCGCCGTCATTTTTCTGTAGTTTTCAATCCATGCAAACGTTCGTTCTACAATCCATCTGAGCGGAAGTACTTGAAACTTCTTTGACGATTCTTCAGGACGAAGTACTACAGATAATTCTCAACTCCAATTCTTTACTGTATCCGCTAATTTTCCTCTATACCCATCGTCGGCTATAATCTTCTTCAATCTTGGGAATGAATACCGAAGCTGTTTTATAGGTTCGACAGCCCCTATACGGTCGTGGATATTGGCAGTATGAACCGTGGCTGCCATTGGTAAGCCAAGCGTGTTGACAAAAATATGTTCTTTTCTGCCTTTGACTTTCTTTCCACCATCCATACCATATTTACGGCTGTCTATATGATGGGACGTTCTTACACTTCCGGAACCTATGAGTCCGATACCGGGGCTGATAGCTTTGCCAAAAGCTTTTCGAACTGATTCTAGAAGATGATGCATCAACTCCTCAAAGATTCCTTCCGGCTCCATTTACGAAAATAGAAGTAAGCGGTCTGCCAAGGACTAAATTCCTTGGGAAGCATTCGCCACTGACAGCCGATCTTAGTAAGGTATAACATAGCATTTATCATTTCACGTAAGGGATGTTTTCGTTTCCTTTCTTTGGTTTCTACTATATTTTTTATAACTTACCACTATTTATCAGTGAGGTTGGTTGGATAATTATTCATAACTTATGTCTTGGTAACCATAAGGTTAAGAGATGGTGCTTGATAAATCGGTTGATGAACAATATATTATATTGATCTTTTATAATTCAAAACAGCTTCTGAATATATTGTTCGTATAAATGGCAAATTGTTGTTTTATTGATATCGCGAGAATCGAAATACAGGCGTTTTTTTTTAATGAGTCTTCCGGTTGGACGGAAATAGAGCGTTTTAGAAAGGTTTAAAAATACAGAATGACAGATAGACAGTTGTCTTCCCTTGAAAAATTTGGAAGTGGCTGAAAAGAATCGTAAGTTTGTCATCATAAAGCATTATAATTATGAATAAGACATTTGTCGGTTTTATCTTTTTATTGTCTTTAGTGAGCGGAGTAGTTTCTTGTCAACGTTCTTCGTCACCGTATCCGTATTCTTTGAGATATGCCGATTCTTTGATGGAGATATTTCCTGAACGTACGTTGGCTTATCTTCGTAAACTTGATGTTTCTACTTATTCAGCGGGTGACCGAGCATATTTCAGTTTACTTTTGACACAGGCTACTGATAAAAACTTTTTGCCACTTCTTCCCTGTGATTCACTGATTGATGCCGCACTAGATTATTATGCTAAAAAAGATGGTATTAATTGGGCTAAAGCTTGGCTTTATAAAGGGCGGATCCAAAAACAAATGAATATGGCTGAACAGGCTTTGAAGAGTTGCTTTACTGCTTTGCAGGGAGTTGAAGGAAATACCGGGGAGGAATTAAAGCTGAAAGGAATGCTATATGAAGATATGGGATCGATTTATTTACATCAATCTCTTTATCAGAAAGCGTTTGATGCGTTTTATCGCTCTTATCAATGTGATTCTTTACTGAATGACCATAAAGTATTAATATATTCTCTTTCGAATATGGGATGGGTGCGTGTTGTTGAAGGAAAAGAAAAGGAAGCTTTGTTTTATCTCGATCAAGCCTTAGAGTTAGCATTGGCTTTGAAAGATTCTGTTTTTATGAGTAATATATACCAACGTATGAGCCTAAATTGTGAGAATGTTGACTCTGCATTTATGTATGCTCGTTTGGCCGAAAATTATCTGACGGAGAAGAATGATTCTATTAGTTACTATAGTTTGTGGTTAACATTTGGGGAACTATATTTGGATAAACAAGAGTTAGACTCTGCAGAATATTATTTAAAGCGTACATTTGATATTGCTGATTTTAAAAGGAAGATATTAGCGTCGTATTCTTTGGCTGAGGTTGAGAAGATTAGGGGTAACTATCAACGAGCTTTTGAATATCAGTCCTATTATGGCGATAATATAGACTCTATTTTTTCGTTAAACAAAGCCTCCGATATTGAGCGCTTGGCGTATAAATATGATTCAGAAGCAAAGGTAGCAAAAGAAAAGGAAAGGCATAGGCTTTTAGTTCAGCAGCTCTGTTATGGAGGAGTTTTGTTTGTGCTGGTTATTGCTATCATTTTTCAACGTATTTATAGGCGACGTCGAATAGCCCAGTTGCTGTACGAACAGCGTATAGCTCATTTAAATGAGCAAACAGCTTTATCTCAATTACAAATAGAACGTTTAGAGGCTCAAATCTCTGCTTTAAAACAGTCTGACATGGAGCGTGAACAGGAAATAGCTTTGAAACAGGCAGAATTGTGCCGTGTCATTGATGAAAAAGCACGCTTGCGTAACTGTCTGTTTGCAGAGACTTCTATTTTTAAGCGTATTCAAGAATTGAGCACTCAGGCTAAGCCGGGGCAAGATGGAGTGAAAAGGGATCCGAAAGTTCTTCTTATCAAAGAACAGGAGCAATTGAAAGGTGTGTTATTTGATATTTATGATGATTATATCCGATACCTTAAGGATACCTATCCTAAAATAACCGATGATGACTGTATTTATTGTTGTTTGAAACTTTGTGAATTTGACGATCAAACCATAGCTTATTGTTTTGGTAATGTGAGTAGGCAAATTGTGGCGCAGCGGCGTTTACGATTGAAAAAGAAAATGGCTGAAACCAATTGAATAAAGTCCTTTTGGAAGCTTTGTGGGGGGCTGACAAGGTTTAAATGTTATTGTGCCTGACTGCTTTCTACCTGTTAATCTGTTGTTTATAATGTTGTCTATGTTATCTCGTTTCTTCTTTTTAGAAGGAGAAATGGGGTAATTTTGCAGTCAAAATAAAAACGATATGAAACAATGAAAGTAAGAAAGGACGTTCTATTTACAGGGCTTATACTCCTACAACTGTTGGCATTGCCTGGAGAGGTATATGGCATGGAGCATGCAGTTATGGCTGTCATGAAGAAAAAGCATAATGTGCATACGAATACGCATTTTTCAGAAGAAAACCGGAGAGATATTTTACCTGTTGCTTGCGGTTATATTGAAGATAATCAACTGTTCTTAAGTTTTAGTTCTCCATTGAATAATATGAAGATACAAATTGTGGATTCTGAAGCAGGGCAGACGGTTTTTGATGATACTATAACGGGTACTTCTTTCTCTATTCTTTTAGAACGAGATTCTGATAGCTTTGACATTTATATTTCAAATATTAACAACTAAGAATTATTTTACAATGAAGAGAATTTTGTTTGCAGCAATTTCTTTTGTCGTATTATTTCCCGCATGTGGTAATGATGTAGAAAACATTCAGGGGATGCTAATGTAAATTTTAAATCTCTTTATGATGAATATGAAGCAGCATGGGAATTGAAGGAGAGTATCGGCTGACGGTAGATACAGATAAAATAGTTAAATAATAACCAGTTACAGATTATGAAAAAATTAATTTTATTATTGTTTTTGTCTTTACCGATAGCTGTTTTCGGACAACAGGTAGAGAAAGGTAGTGGTATCATTCTGGGTATAGGCGGAGGGCATATTTCTTCTCATACTCCAAGTGTTTATGGTGGTTTACCTGTAGATAAAGGAAGTTCTTTTTTAGACCGGAAAGTTGTTTTGGAAGCCGGGTACCGTTTTCGTTTGGTGCCTCAGAAAGGACGTTTTTTTTATGATGTAGACGCACTGTTTGGATATAGTAAGTGTGATTATAGAATTAGCTATTTGCCTACTGAGGAGAATACAGTATATAGTGGACCATCCGGTGATAAACAGAATTTGTCTTTGTCATTGGCAGGAATATGTAACTTTCAAATAGTGAAAGGACTTCATGTAGGTGTGGGAGTACAACCAACCTATTATATATGGGAAACAAGAACATTTGATATTCCTGTATTGGCTAAAATTGGCTATGATTTTGGGCCTGCTGAACTTGCCTTCTCTTATAAACAAGGACTTGTGAAAAATAATAAGATTTCGGCTTTTAAAGATAGCCGTTTCTCAAACTGGCAATTCTCTGTTTATATTCCTTTGTCAAAGTGTCTGCTAAAAAAATAACCTGAACTTGAGTTTACCTGTAAAGGTGGAGTGGAGTAAATATGTAGGAATTACTCCATTCCATCTTATTATTTTTCAAGTATCATTGTTTCCTTATCGCCAATGCCCTGTTTTCTGCCGCTTCCATGATTTCCCGCTCTCCGGGCCCCTTGTCATTAATGCCGCAAAGGTGGAGGATTCCATGAATGATGGTACGGTGTAATTCCTCGTCATAAGTCGTGTTGAATTGCTCTGAGTTAGTCTTTACCGTTTCCAGGCTAATAAATAAATCTCCAGAAAGACGGTCACCTTGACAATAGTCGAAGGTGATGATGTCTGTATAGTAATCATGTTGCAAGTACTGGCGGTTTACTTCCAGTATTTTTTCATCCGAACAGAATATATAGGCGATTTCACCGATTCTTTTCCCATAAGTGGCAGCTACGGCTTTGATCCATTCGGTAGTCTCGCGTTTCTTGATATCGGGTATTTTGACACCCTCTGTTTGATAAGTTACGGCCATAATTGTTTTTATTTTAAAAGAAGAATAAATAACTGATTAGAATTGCTGCAATGATTCCGGCAAAATCGGCAATCAGTCCGCACGTCACCGCATTACGTGTTTTCGTGATGCCTACGCTGCCGAAGTAAACAGCCAGAATATAGAAAGTGGTATCGGAAGCTCCGCGAACCACACAGCTCACGCGACCGACAAATGAATCGGGTCCGAATTGCTTCATGGTATCGATCATCAAGCCATTGGCACCGCTTCCACTGAGTGATTTCATTAAGGCAGTCGGCAGTGCATCTACAAAACCGGTGTCAAGCCCACAGAATGCCACAATGGAGCCGATACCTCCAACGAGTATATCCATAGCCCCCGAAGTACGGAAAACCGCGATTCCAACGAGGAATGCCACCAGGTAAGGAATGATGCGGACTGCTGTGGTAAAGCCTTCTTTGGCACCTTCTACAAAAGAATCGTATACGTTGATTTTTTTTCGAATGCCTGTGCCGATAAATAATATGATGACAGAAAACAGGATCACATTGGCTGTCAAGGTGGAATAAATTCCCATATCTTCGCGTGAAAGCGTAGCTGTCAGGTAAATGATTCCGCCAAAGAAAAGGCTCAGGCAACCCATAAGTGTCAATATCGCTTTGTTTATCAGATTGATGCGCTGGGAAATACTGACAGCGATGACTCCTACCAGTGTGGAGATAAAGGTACTTAGCAAGATGGGGATGAAAATATCCGTTGGCTGTGCAGCTCCCATCTGTGCCCGGTAGACCATAATACTGATAGGGATGATGATCAATCCGGAAGTATTAATCACCAGGAACATAATCATGGGGTTACTGGCGGTGTCTTTCTTAGGGTTCAGTTCTTGTAACTCTTTCATGGCTTTCAGTCCCATGGGGGTAGCGGCATTGTCGAGTCCCAGCATATTGGCAGACATATTCATAAAAATAGAACCCATGACCGGATGTCCTTTCGGAATGTCCGGAAACAAGCGGCAGAAGACCGGACTCAGCCAGCGTGAGAGGGCATTGATCAGTCCGCTGTTTTCACCGATTTTCATTATTCCGAGCCAAAGGGACAAGACACCGGTGAGTCCGAGGGAAATCTCGAATGCTGTTTTAGATGAGTCGAAAGTAGAATTGATAATCTCCGTGAATATTTGGGTATCGCCGAAGAACAGGAGTTTGCAGACGGCAACTACGAAAGCAATCACAAAGAACGCAATCCAGATATAATTTAGAACCATAAATATGCCCGTTAATTTTCCTACAAAATTAAGAATATGTTTCTATTCATTGTGGCTTTTTTGCCTATTTTTGTCAGGATGTAACTTTATAAACTCAATTGTCTCGATGAAATCGATAGAAATTCAAAAGGAGCTGGAGACTTATGTTGATCCGGTGAAGCGGGAATATCTTCCCGGATTCTTTAAAACCGGGAAAGGACAGTATGGCGAAGGTGACAAGTTTCTTGGGGTAGTAGTGCCCAATACTCGTATTGTGGCTAAAAGGCATAAGGACATCCCTTTTGAGGTAATGGCCGAATTGCTTCAGTCGGAGTGGCACGAATGCCGGTTGTGTGCATTGCTGATGATGGTGGAACGGTTTAAAAAGTCCGACGAGAAAGAGCGGGAGGCTATCTATCGTTTCTATCTGTCTCAAACGGAACGTATTAACAACTGGGATTTGGTAGACCTGTCGGCTCCTTATATTGTAGGCGAATATCTGAGAGATAAATCACGTGACGATCTTTATCGGCTGGCTGAGAGTAATCTGCTGTGGGAGCAGCGCATCGCGGTAGTGGCTACTGTTACTTTGATCAGAAATAACGATTTCACCGATATTCTTCGTCTGGCAGAGTTGTTGTTGCAGCATAAGCACGACCTGATGCAGAAGGCTATAGGCTGGATGCTCCGTGAGATGGGAAAGAAGGACCGGGACTTGCTGTTGCAATTCTTGGATAAATACAGGATGGTGATGCCACGAACTATGTTGCGTTATTCGATAGAAAAACTGACGGAAGCCGAACGAAAATATTACATGAAGCGTTAATTGGGGCATTGCAGGATTGGCTACAAGGATCCGGGGAACCGAGAGATTTAATCTCTTGCTTATAGGGATGTCATCCTCTGTGAACTCTGTGTCCTCTGTGGTGAACTTCTCGTTTCAAAGGAAAAACTCTGTGAAACGCTGTGCTACTCTGTGATGAAATCTATATCTTTGCTACCTATTTATAAAAAAGAAATGGAAGAAGATTTTAATATACGGGATCATCAACTGACCAGCAGAGAACGGGATTTCGAGAACGCTCTCCGTCCATTGAGCTTTGAAGACTTCAACGGGCAGGACAAGGTGGTCGATAATCTCCGCATTTTTGTCAAGGCGGCTCGCCTGAGGGGTGAAGCGCTGGATCATGTATTGCTGCATGGACCTCCCGGATTGGGAAAGACTACTTTATCGAATATTATCGCTAACGAGTTGGGTGTGGGATTTAAGATAACTTCCGGACCGGTACTCGACAAACCGGGTGATCTGGCCGGGGTGCTGACCAGTCTTGAACCGAATGACGTGTTGTTTATCGACGAGATTCACCGTCTTTCACCGGTAGTGGAAGAATATCTCTATTCGGCCATGGAGGACTATCGTATCGATATCATGATCGATAAGGGGCCCTCGGCCCGTAGTATCCAGATTGATCTGAGCCCGTTTACACTGGTGGGGGCAACAACCCGCAGCGGTTTGCTGACGGCTCCTTTGCGTGCCCGTTTCGGTATCAATCTGCATTTGGAGTATTATGACGACGATATATTAAGTGGCATTATCCGCCGTTCGGCAGGTATACTCGACGTGCCTTGTTCGTCTCAGGCAGCCGGTGAGATAGCTTCAAGGAGTCGTGGAACCCCTCGTATAGCCAATGCGCTGCTGCGCAGGGTGCGCGACTTTGCACAGGTGAAAGGTTCCGGGTCTATCGACACGGAGATTGCCAACTATGCGCTTGAAGCACTGAACATCGATAAATACGGACTGGATGAAATTGATAATAAGATTCTCTGCACCATTATTGACAAGTTTAAGGGTGGTCCGGTGGGATTGACAACGATTGCCACTGCCCTGGGTGAGGATGCCGGAACGATTGAGGAAGTATACGAACCATTCCTTATCAAGGAGGGGTTCCTGAAGCGTACTCCCCGGGGACGTGAGGTGACGGAGCTGGCTTACAAACATCTTGGGCGCAGCCTTTACGATAGTCAGAAGACACTGTTTAATGATTAGATACACAAAAACAACATGGCCGGATTAAAGTCATTGGTAAAAGATACAGCCCTGTATGGGCTGAGTAGTATAGTTGGTAGGTTTCTGAACTATCTGTTGGTGCCGTTATATACAGCGGTCTTACCTGCCGCATCCGGCGGATATGGGGTTGTCACCAACGTATATGCCTGGGCGGGGTTGATTATGGTACTGTTGACGTTCGGGATGGAGACCGGTTTTTTCCGTTTTGCCAATAAGTCGGAAGAAGATCCGGCAAAAGTATATGCCAATTCACTGATCTCGGTAGGAGGTATTTCACTTATCTTTGCCGTCCTTTGTCTGACATTCCTTCAGCCTGTCTCTAATTTTCTGGACTATGGCGATCATCCTGACTTCATCGGGATGATGATAGTGGTCATGGCGCTCGATTCTTTCCTGTGCATCCCGTTCGCTTATCTGCGTTATAAAAAGCGTCCCATTAAATTTGTTGCCATTAAGTTCGTTTCCATCATTGCCAATATCGTTCTGAACCTGTTCTTCCTGTTGCTTTGCCCGTGGCTGCATGTGCATTTTCCCGCATCGGTGGATTGGTTCTATAATCCGACCTATCTGGTAGGGTACATCTTTGTCACCAATCTGATAACAACCTGTTTGCAACTTTTTTGCCTGATTCCCGAGCTTCGTGGCTTTGCCTATCGGGTGGACAAGGCACTGTTGAAGCGGATGCTTGTCTATTCTTTTCCGATATTGATTTTTGGCCTGGTAGGCATTTTGAACCAGACGGTGGATAAGATTATCTATCCTTTCCTCTTTACCGATCGTCAGGAAGGGCTGGTGCAACTCGGTATTTACGGTGCTGCCACCAAGATTGCCATGGTGATGGCTATGTTCACTCAAGCTTTTCGTTATGCCTATGAGCCGTTTGTATTTGGCAGGGAACGTGAAGGAGACAATCGCCGGATGTATGCCCAGGCGATGAAGTATTTCCTTATTTTTGCCTTGCTTGCCTTTCTGACAGTCATGTTCTATCTCGATATTTTGCGTTATATGGTGGCACCCGATTATTGGGCTGGACTTAGTGTGGTAGCCATCGTGATTGGCGCGGAAATATTCAAAGGCATCTATTTTAACCTCTCGTTCTGGTATAAGCTGATCGATGAAACTCGTTGGGGAGCTTATTTCTCCATGGTCGGATGTGCTATTATCGTCGGAATGAATGTACTGCTGGTTCCCACTTACGGATTCGTGGCCTCGGCATGGGCTTCGGTAGCCGGATATGGGGTAATTACGGTTCTGTCTTATTGGATCGGACAGAAAAAATACCCCATCCATTATGACTTGAAGCACCTCGGTATGTATGTGTTGCTTACAGCAGTGCTCTATGCGGCAGGAGAGCTGGTACCTATTCAAAATGTGGTACTTCGCCTGGCTTTCCGTACCGTTTTGTTACTGATATTTGTGGCTTATGTTATCCGGACGGATTTGCCATTGAGCCAGATTCCTGTGATTAACCGATTTATTAAGAAGAAATAGTTATGAAGGCAGACAATCGAAACATTTTTGCCGTTAAGGCATTTCTCAGAGAATATCTGGACCTGAGAAAGGACAAAGACAACGAACTGGCAACGGTTGATTCCATCCGGAAAGGTGTGGAGTTCAAAGGGGCTAACCTCTGGATTCTGATTTTTGCTATCTTCATGGCCTCACTCGGACTGAATGTCAATTCGACGGCCGTCATTATTGGTGCCATGTTGATTTCACCGTTGATGGGACCAATCATGGGAGTGGGGCTATCGGTAGGGCTGAACGACTTTGAGTTGATGAAACGCTCTCTGAAAAGCTTCCTGATTACTACGGCGTTCAGCGTGACGACGGCTACTATTTTTTTTCTGTTTACTCCCATTGCCGAAGCGCAGTCGGAGTTGCTGGCACGCACGTCACCGACAATTTATGACGTTTTCATCGCACTTTTCGGTGGACTTGCCGGAGTGGTTGCCCTTTCTACCAAAGAGAAAGGAAATGTAATTCCGGGTGTTGCCATTGCTACTGCATTGATGCCGCCTCTCTGTACGGCAGGTTATGGGTTGGCTTCCGGCAATCTGATCTATTTTCTGGGAGCATTCTACCTCTATTTCATCAATTCCGTATTTATCAGTCTTGCCACGTTTATCGGTGTACGGCTGATGCACTTCCAGCGGAAAGAGTTTGTAGACAAGAACCGTGAAAAGAAGGTACGTCAATATATCGTATTCATCGTGATTCTGACTATGTGTCCGGCTATTTATCTTACGATGGGAATTATCCGGAGTACCTTTTTCGAGACGGCGGCCAATCGTTTTGTCTCCGAACAACTCAACTTTGATAATACCCAGGTTCTGAATAAGAAGATCCATTACGAAGGAGATTCATGCGAGATCCGTGTCGTGCTGATCGGTCCGGAAGTGCCGGAAGCTTCCATCGCCATTGCCCGCAGCAAGATGAAAGACTATAAACTGGAAAATACGAAGCTGATTGTTTTGCAGGGAATGAACAATAACGATGCGATGGACCTCTCGTCAATTCGTGCCATGGTAATGGAAGATTTCTATAAGAATAGCGAGCAACGTTTGCAGGAACAACAAGTCAAGATAACCACACTCCAGAAGAGCCTTGAACGATATAAGTCTTACGATGAAATGAGCCGGAAAATCATTCCGGAACTGAAAGTACTTTATCCTTCGGTGACGGCTTTATCTATTTCGCATACGATTGAGACGACGGTCGATTCGATGAAAACAGATACAATTGCACTTGCCGTGCTGAAGTTTACCCGCCATCCGAAGAACGATGAAAAGGAGAAAATCAGTGCGTGGCTTCAGGCGCGGGTAGGAGCCAAGAAACTCCGGTTGATTGTTGAAGAATGACGGGAAGCATATGGCGGGAGAGAAGAAGATGAATAAACATGATTAATATAAATGAATAGAAACAAAGTAATTAACTCTTTCTGTAGCAGAAAGAGATGGGGGGAAGTTCTGTGTCTGGTTTTGCTTTTTCTCTACCCGGCTTCATTGCATGCCGATGAAGGTATGTGGATGCTGGGCAATCTGAATAAAGAAACCCGTAAAGCGATGAAAGAACTGGGATTGCAGATGCCTGCCGACCGGCTTTACAGTACGAAGCGTCCGTCGCTGAAAGACGCTGTGGTCAGTTTCGGAGGATTCTGCTCGGGAGTAGTCGTTTCCGAGGATGGCCTGGTATTTACCAATCATCACTGCGGGTTCAGCAGCATACAACAACATAGTTCGGTTGACCACGATTATCTGAAAGACGGGTTCGTGGCGCATAGCCGGGAAGAAGAGTTGCCCAATCCCGAGTTGTATGTCCGCTTCCTGCTACGTACAGAAGACGTTACCCGCCGGGTCCTGAAAGCTACAACACCCGGTATGACCGAAGTTGAACGAGGTTTAGCCATCGATTCGATGATGATATTAATAGGGGATGAAGTCTCGAAAAAAGACTCCACATTGGTTGGCATTGTAGATGCTTATTACGGAGGCAATGAGTTTTGGCTTTCCGTTTACCGCGATTTCAACGATGTGCGTCTGGTGTTTGCGCCACCGTCCTCTATCGGTAAGTTCGGATGGGACACGGACAACTGGATGTGGCCCCGTCATACAGGCGATTTCTGTGTCTTTCGCATTTATGCCGATCAGGAGAACCGCCCTGCGGACTATTCGCCCGATAACGTGCCCTATCACCCCGAATATGTAGCTCCGATTACGTTGGATGGATATAAAGAAGGTTCGTTTTGCATGACGTTGGGCTATCCCGGCAGTACAGAACGTTATCTTTCTTCGTTTGGTATCGAGGAAATGATGAACGGGATGAATCAGGCTATGATCGACGTCCGCGGAGTGAAACAGGCCATTTGGAAACGTGAGATGGACCGGAGAGATTCTATCCGTATCAAATATGCGTCGAAATATGACGAAAGCTCCAATTACTGGAAAAACAGTATCGGAACCAATAAAGCCATACGTAAACTAAAGGTGCTGGATAAGAAGCGCCAGGCGGAAGACGCGCTCCGAAAGTGGATTCAGAAGACTCCGTCAGAACGGGAGAAGTTGCTGCACCTGATGTCGTCGCTCGAACTGAACTACAAGGATCGTAAAGAGGTGAACCGGGCGATGGCCTATTTCGGAGAGTCGTTTATTAACGGTCCCGAATTGGTGCAATTTGCGCTGACCATCCTGAACTTCGACTTCGAAGCGGAACAGAAGCAGGTGGTGGCTCAGCTCCAGAAGTTGCTCGATAAATATGCAAACTATGATGTGACCATTGATAAAGAAGTGTTTGTAGCCATGTTGAAGGAGTATCGGAGCAAAGTGGACCAGGCATATCTGCCCGATCTTTACCAAACCATAGATACGCTTTACGGAGGCAATGAACAGATGTATGTTGATTCATTGTATGCTCATTCTGAGATCACTTCTCCACGCGGCTTGAAGCGTTTCCTGGAGCGCGATACTACTTTCCATATGGTTGATGACCCTGCAGTTTCGCTCGGCATTGATCTGATTGTGAAATTTTTCGATATGCGTAGTCAGATGGCTGAGGCTTCTGATAATATAGAAAAGGACGAACGCGAGTTTAATGCCGCCATGAGAAGGATGTATGCCGACCGCAATTTCTATCCGGATGCCAACTCGACAATGCGGCTGAGTTTCGGTACCATAGGCAGCTATTCACCTTATGACGGTGCCGACTATGACTATTATACCACGGTAAAGGGAATTTTCGAGAAGGTAAAGGAGCACAGTGGTGACCCCGACTTTGCTGTACAGCCGGAGGTCCTGTCCCTGCTGGGATCAGGTGATTTCGGACGTTATGCCGACGAAAAGGGAGATATGAATGTATGTTTCATCTCAAACAATGACATTACGGGTGGCAATTCCGGCAGTGCCATGTTCAACGGCAACGGTGAATTGCTGGGGTTGGCATTCGACGGGAATTGGGAAGCGATGAGTAGCGATATCGTTTTCGAACCCGAAGTACAACGCTGTATCGGGGTCGATGTACGATATATGCTCTTCATTATCGAAAAGTTCGGAAAAGCAAGCCAGCTGATACAAGAACTGAAAATAGAAGACCGAAAGAAGTAAGCCCTTACCCTAACGTCTCAGTATGATTACGATTACTGCTGAGATTATGAGCAGAATGCCGATTCCGATGCTCCGGGTAAAGGGTTCGCCGAACATAAAGATACCTACACAAACAGCTGTTACCGGCTCCATGGCTCCAAGTACGGAAGTGAGCGTGGAGCCGATGCTTTTTACGGCCTGTACTAATGCCAGGTTAGAGATTACGGTTGGAATCAATGCCAGCAGCAGCAGATTTCCTCCCGTATGCCAGTCGGGAATGGCTTGAATACCCGTGGTCGCGCCTATCCCCACCAGCAGGAAAAGCGTACCGAACAGAAAAACATAGAAAGTAAGCCTTAGCCCTTTCATCTGTCCGATCTTGAGTTGACTCACCGTAACCAGGTAAAGCGCATATCCCAAAGCCGACAGGAGAACGATGAACAATCCGATGGCAGTAATTCCACCGGAACTGTCGCCGTAAGAAAGGCAGGAGACACCGACTACGGCAAGAGCGATGGCGAAGAAGCGCCAGGCTGACTTCTTTTCGCGGAAAAAGATCATCATAATCAGCGTGGTCAGTACCGGATACATGAAATGGATGGTAGTGGCTACCCCGCTTGCCATGAATTTATACCCCCAGAACAAGAAGACTGCGGACATCAGATAGAGGAAGGCAAGTAGCGACAGCGAAGGGATTTCTTTGCGGCTGATACGGAAAGACTGTTTGTCGAGCAACAGGATACATCCCAAAGCTAAGCAGGCGAACAGGAACCGATAAAACAGGATGGATTCGAAGTGCATTCCCTCACGCATGGCAGGGATGGTGAAAAGAGGAATCAGCCCGAAGGAGGCCGATGAAAGCAGACCGTAAAGGAAACCATTAAATTTGTTCATACCCGAAAACTATTACCTGTTTTTTTTTAATTCACGCAAAGGTAGTGTTTTTGGGGACAATATAAATAAGAGAACCCTGACTTAATCTTTTCTTATCATTTTGACTTTTTGCTTTTCTGACCCTTCCAGAATCGTTTATTTCGGGCCTCTCTCCGGTTGGTGTGAAAAAAACGTCCGGAATTTGCATTAGGTTCGCAATGTGCTGTCTTTGATTCGCTTGATCTGCTTTCTATTTTTAGAGTATATCGGGTGATTGCAAACAAATAGTTGCTTAATCTCTTTGTTTGAGCTCTTTTGGGTAGTTTCCGGTTGCTGCTCTATTGAAATGAACCAGCTTGTGAACAGAAGCTTTTTCGGAAAAAGTGGGAATAAAGAAGGCCTCTTCCTCCGATGGAGTAAGCATTTGCTCCGGATGGAGTAACCTTTCGGGGGAAATGCAGGTTGCATTTCGTCCGGAAGCCTGCTCTTCGGAGTGAGAAAGCCCGGCTCTTCACCCCGCTCAGACCGTTGCTAAGTGAAGTGAAGAGCCGGGCTTTCATCCGGCTTCTCTCCGAAAGAGAAATTTTATAAGAAAGGGAAGTAAGCAGGGAACGGCTAATCTGGTCTTTTTGAAAGTTGACAGACCGTTCTTCCTATCTTTTTGTCCTTAGCTCTTCTTGGGTTTTCTTCTTGCCCATCCCTCTTCGCTGAAGTCGGGTTCGGCATCTTTAAAGAACTGCTTCCATTCATCTTTACCTTTGGGACCACGTGCTGCGGAATATCCGCGTTCCTCGCGGCTGGGCTTTTGGGCTTTCCGGGTGTCCGCCTGTTTTCCGTCTTTACCGGCTCTGCCTTTATCCTTGCGGTCGGCCGATGCGGCTGTATTTCTTCCTTTGCCGCCCTTGTCACTGCCTTCATTCCGTTTTCCGCGTCCTCTGCGTTCCGTAGGTGCTTCTTCTCCGGCAACCTCTACCGTAACCTTGCGTCCGTTCCAGTTTGTCCGGTTCAATGCTTTTACTACGTTCTGCGCTTGTTTCTCTTCTACTTCGAAGAACGAGAAGTTCTTCATCAGGTCGATACGTCCCAGTTCCACTCTTCCACGGGTGTTATTGTTGAGCAGGGTAATCAGTTCATGGGGGAAGAAGTTATCCATCTTACCCAGGTTGATGAAAAGTCGGGTGAAGCCCGGTTCAGCCTGGCGGCCACTCTTGCCGTCACGGCTTTTTACGGCACGTTCGCTGCGGCTGTCTGTCGGCACCTCTATTTCTTCACGATTGCGATAATAATCCACGAACCGGTTGAACTCGTGCGATACCATGCGCTTGATAAGGTCCTCCTTGCTCAGCCATTCCAGTTTACGATAAATTTCGGGCATGAAGTCGTTAATGTCTTCCTCGTTTACCTTTACTTTTTCAAGGTCATCGATCACTTTAAGAAGCTGTTTCTCGCAAATCTGTTTGCCGGTAGGCATTTCGCCGGCAATGAACTTCTTGCCGATGATACGCTCTATTTCGCGCATTTTTCCCTTTTCACGCAGGTTGATAATCGCAATCGATGTACCTGTCTTACCGGCACGTCCGGTACGTCCGCTGCGGTGTGTGTAGCTTTCCGTATCATCCGGCAACCCGTAGTTGATGACGTGTGTCAGGTCGTCTACGTCCAGTCCGCGTGCGGCAACGTCTGTGGCTACCAGTATCTGGAGGTTGCGAATACGGAACTTCTGCATCACCGTGTCACGCTGTGCCTGCGAAAGTTCTCCGTGCAGTGAATCGGCGTTATAGCCTTCCTGCATCAGTTTATCGGCAATCTCCTGGGTCTCTTTACGGGTACGGCAGAAGACGATACCGTAAATCTGCGGATAATAGTCTACGATGCGTTTCAGTGCAGCATATTTATCTTTTGCGTGTACGGTATATACCACATGCTTCACATTGCTTGTACTTTCGTTTTTGCGTCCGATGGTAATCTCTTTTGCATCGTGAAGGTAGTTCTTCGAAATACGGGCTATTTCGGGGCTCATCGTAGCCGAGAAAAGCAGTGTGTTGCGTTCCTGCGGAACATCGGCCAGAATAGCGTTTATACTCTCCGTAAAGCCCATGTTAAGCATTTCGTCCGCTTCGTCCATTACCACGTTGGTGACAGTGGCAAGCGATACTGTTTTGCGTTCCATCAGGTCGAGCAGACGTCCCGGTGTGGCAACAATGATGTGCACACCCCGTTTCAGGCTGCGTATTTGGCTGTCGATGGACGAACCACCGTATACGGGCAATACTTTCAGCCCGTCAATGTATTTGGAGTAATCGTTCAGATCGCCCGCTATCTGGAGGCAAAGCTCACGTGTAGGGCATAGAACGAGTGATTGGGGGATTCTGTTTTTTACGTTAATTTTTTGGATGAGGGGCAAGCCAAACGCTGCGGTCTTACCCGTTCCTGTCTGTGCAAGAGCTACTACATCATTGTTCTCTCCTAAAAGGTATGGAATCACTTCCTCCTGTACCGGCATGGGATTCTCGTATCCCATCTCTTCAATAGCTTTACGTATCTCCGGAGAAACGCCAAGCTCTTCAAATGTCTTCATTAAATCTCTGTATATCTTTATATTCGGGTGCAAAGATACGGATTAATTGTGAATTACGAATGATAACAATAAATAATGATGGACAAAAAATGCGTTATTCCAGCAAGATGTTGCGTAGTCTGTGTGTGTCCTCGGGCTGCAGACCGATTGCTTTCTGCAGATAAGTGGATACATCACCGTATTTGCGCTCTATCTCGTCTTTGGCTGCATTAAGGAAATCTTCTTTTGCCGAGAAAAGAGTGGTAATGGCCTCCTGCGAGTTGGCGGGCAGGTTATAAGCGTACTTGGACGCTTTGGGGATATTAAAGTAATCGTTGCTCAGACGGTAATCTTCCATAATGATATCCGCATTAACATCTAAAGCAGCCAGTATCAGGGCAGATACGATGCCGGTCCGTCCTTTTCCCGACGAGCAGTGAATCACTACCGGATAGCTGTTTTTGTCGAGCAGGATATCGAATATTTCCTTGTATTCCTTCTGGTATTTTACCACCAGTTCGCGGTTCATCCCTTCCACCATGTGGTAAATGGTATCCGTCTTGATCTTCTCTTGTTGTATGCCGTGCAGGATATGTTCCATATCACCCGTACTGATAGGGATATGCACCACATTGAATCCTTTTTGCAAAGGAGGCGTATTATGGAGTTCGCTTTCGGAGCGCAGGTCCAGAATGGTTTTGATGCCCAGATTCTGTAGTTTTCTGAAGGCAAAGCAATTCAGGCTGTCTATCTGTGCCGAACGGTAGAGCTTGCCCCAGCGTACGTGCTTTCCTGTAGCGGATTTATATCCTCCCAAGTCGCGGAAGTTCTGTATGCCGGGCATATTTACATTGCGGGGAGCCACTTTTACACGGTATTTGTCATTGAATACCATTGTATAATAGGAGCGTTTGGAAGGATCGTTGGTCACAATCGTTATCCGTGCGTCGGAGATGTTAGCCATGGCGACGGGATTGTCTTCGGGTATGAACTCCGGATTGTCGGATGCATATACTTTCACCTGCCCCTTGATGAGAGGGGTTGTTTCCCATTTAAGAATACAGTTTCCTATATTATTCTCTTCGCAAACCACCGAAATGTTAGGAGACATATCTGTGCACGAAGGCAGAATAAGTAAAATAGTTAGTAAATTGAACAGGTTTTTGTACATAGTTCGTATTTGTCTGAGAGCACTATTTGCAAAGATATGGATTCTTGTTACATGGTATAATTACTTTGCTATAATTAGACAACGTTAATAGTAATTAGCTACGGGCTACACGCTACGGGTAATTATGCTGGATGATGCACATTTACTTGTTGCTTGTAGCTCGTAACTGACAAGCATTAACGGTAGTTTGCCGCAAACTCCTCCGATACGGAGTTGCTGAAACTCTTGCAGACTTCTGCGGAGAAATCCTGACCGCATTGTATCACCTTATCCCAGGTCTCCTCACTCAGGTTTTGCAAGTCGCGGTAACGGACGTCATATTTTAACATGCCGTAGATCAGGCCGGCATTGAAGTTGTCTCCTGCACCGATGGTACTGACTGCTTGCAACGGGGTGACAGGATACTCTTTCGATATTGTGTTGGTACGCAGCGAGATTTTCTCTGCTCCGGCTGTACAAAGGAATAGCGGACAATAAAACTTGATTTTATCCTTGTAGATCTTCTCTGCGTCTTTGATTCCGTACATGTAATAGAAGTCTTCCAGAGATCCCCTTACGATGTCGGCATATTCCAGATTCTCGATAATGGTTGGAGCTAACTTCATAGCCTCGTTCTTATGTGAAGAACGGAAATTGGGATCATAATATACAATCGCTTTTTTCTCTCTCGCTATGTCCAGCAGTTCCAGAATCTTGTCGCGTAAAACCGGATTCAGGGCATAATATGAACCGATGACAATGATATCATCTTCGTTGATGGGAGGGAACAAAACGTCCAGCCGCTGTTTGGGATAGTCTTTATAGAAGATGTATTCCGCGTCGCTGTGTTCGTTCAGGAAAGCCAGGGATACGGGCGATTTGCCATCCGGGAACACATTGACGTGATCCGTCGGGATATGATTGTCACGCATGAATTGCAAGATGATGTTTCCAACATGGTCGTTGCCCGTTTCGCTGATGAAACATACATTGACTCCCATGCGTCCTAAAGAAACGATGCCGTTGAAAACAGAGCCTCCGGGAACGGCTGCCGAAGGCTGGTCGTTCCGGAAGATGATATCGAGTATAGTCTCTCCGATGCCGATTACTTTACGCATAGTTTTCTTGATTTTTCACCCAGATAACCACCGTGATGGCGTTTGGAGTATTCTTCGATAGTGAATTCAGTCCTTTTCATTGTTTGTACCACGAGGATATCGCCGATGACGGTCATTACCGTAGTCGAGGTAGTAGGGGTCATACCCAGTGTACAAACCTCGGCAGGGTGCCCTGTACTCAGGCATACATCTGATTCGCTGGCAAGCGGACTGTCGGGGTTTCCGGTGATAACGATGAATTTAAGGCCCGGATTCAGGTTGTGGGCCAACTGCGTTAACTCTACGATTTCACGGGTTTTGCCCGAGTTTGAAATCAACAGCAACAGGTCGTTCTCTTGCAGGATGCCCAGATCGCCATGTTGCGCTTCGCTGGGATGCAGGAAGACAGAGGGAATACCGGTCGAACAAAACGTAGTGGCGATGTTCATCGCTATTTGTCCGGCTTTACCCATGCCGGAAGTTACAAGTTTGCCTTTTTTTCTGTGTATTTGTTCCACAATCAACTCAACCGCCTTTTCGTAGGCATTGGTCACGGGAATATTCAGCACGGCTTGTGCTTCCTTTTGCAGGAGTTCTTGAATCGATTCAATCATTATATCTTAGTTGTTAATTCATTAAATGTGTTTGCTACTTCATAATAGGAGGACAGCGGATGGCGGGCAAATCCTCTTGCCTGTAATTCGCTGAGTACGGCAAGCAACGGGCTATAAAAACCATTTGCGTTGTAGAAGATCACTTTCTTCTGGTGATAACCGATGGAAGCGGCTGCCATGACATGAAATACTTCATCCAGCGTGCCGATACCGCCGGGGAGAGCCACCAATACATCCGACTGTTGCAGGATGATATCCTTGCGGTCACTCAGATTGTGTGTGCGGATCATTTCATCGAGATATGTACTCACTTTGCCGTTCTCTTCAAGTTTGGAGGGTACTACACCGATGACACGTCCCCCGCTTTCTTTGACTGCCTTTGCCACACATTCCATGAGTCCGAGGTTGGCACCACCGTAGATAAGTGTCTTGCCGTTTCTTCCCATCCATTCGCCAATCTGATGGGCTGCATCGAAGAATGTCGGGTCGATGCTGTCGGACGCGGAACAGAAAATTCCTATCTTTTCCATAAGGGTTATTGATGTTATAGCTTACAAATATCTGCAATTTTCTATAAACGACAATAAGTTTTATTGTATTTTTGTATCCTCAACCTAACTTAATAGTAAGAATGAAGCAGTTAAGTACCCGTGCAGAAATGCAATATAATATACATACCCTGTCCAACGGTCTTCGCATCATCCATGAGCCTTCGCTTTCAAAGGTGGCTTATTGTGGATTTGCCGTAGATGCCGGCACCCGTGATGAGGCTGAAAACGAACAAGGAATGGCCCACTTTGTGGAGCACCTGATTTTTAAAGGTACCCGGAAACGGAAGGCATGGCATATCCTGAATCGTATGGAGAATGTAGGAGGCGACCTGAATGCATATACCAATAAGGAAGAGACGGTGATCTATTCGGCATTCCTGACCGAACATTTTGGGCGGGCACTGGAATTGCTGGCAGATATTGTTTTTCACTCCACTTTTCCGCAGAACGAGATAGAAAAGGAGACGGAAGTGATTATCGACGAAATACAGTCATACGAAGATACTCCTTCGGAGCTTATTTTCGATGACTTTGAAGATATGATTTTCCGGAATCATCCGTTGGGACGCAACATTCTGGGCAGGCCGGAATTGCTGAAGCAATTCCGAAGCGGGGATGCGGTTGCTTTTACTTCCCGGTTCTATCAACCTTCCAATATGGTATTCTTTGTTTTGGGCAACTTCAACTTTCAGAAAATAGTCCGCCAGGTGGAGAAACTGTTGGCAGACCTTCCGTTGATTGGAGTCGATAATCACCGTACTCCGCCTCCCCTTTACGTACCGGAGCATCTGGTTGTCCATAAGGAGACCCATCAGGCGCATGTGATGATTGGCAGTAGGGGATACAATGCTTATGATGATAAACGTACCGGCTTGTATCTGCTGAATAATATTCTGGGTGGTCCGGGGATGAACAGTCGCCTGAATGTTTCTCTCCGCGAGCGAAGAGGATTGGTCTACACTGTGGAGTCCAATCTGACATCGTATACGGATACGGGAGCTTTCTGCATCTATTTTGGAACCGACCCTGCGGATGTGGATACTTGTCTGCGGTTGACTTACAAAGAACTGAAAAGGATGCGGGATGTGAAAATGACCTCTTCGCAGCTGATGGCTGCTAAAAAACAACTGATCGGGCAGATTGGAGTTGCTTCGGATAATAATGAAAATAATGCGTTGGGGATGGCAAAGACCTTCTTGCATTACCACAAGTATGAATCATCCGAATCTGTTTTCCGGCGAATCGAAGCATTAACTGCAGAAGGGTTGCTGGAGGTAGCCAATGAGATGTTCGCAGAGGAATATCTTTCTACACTGATCTACAGATAAGAAGAAAAGGAAGAGGGTGCATCTGAGGATTGACATTACTATTAGACACACAATTAATACTTATATAAATCTTTACGATGCACTCTCTGACCTTGGAATATATAAACTAAAAAAACATCATAATCAGGGCTATGCCGAATCGCATAGACACCCGTAGTACAGAAAGTGCTAAATAAGAATATGCCTGAGCGCAAATACATAGTATTTTGGTGCAGGCTTAACTCTGTTATGAAGAGTATAAAAAGAAGTGTATTCTTTGAATGTTATTAATTTCTGAGAGTCCGTCTTGGCAGCCGGATGGAGGTTATTGCTTTGTTTATACGGGTTGGCCGAATCCGAAACAGCCTTTTTGACCAGTATCCCTTGATTAAAGTCGAATAGGTCATGTCCTGAGTTATCAAAAGAAGGTATGTTGTGAGTATGGCTTTTTACGGCAGTAGTGACTGTCACCCCGTTATTGGCGGGTTGTAGAGCACTGCTTTTCTGGATACCGAATACCAAAAATAACAGGCATAGCATTAATAGTTTGATGTATGCTGCCATAATTGGCGGCAAATGTATGGATTAATACGGATCTTTACTTCGGGTGGCTTTGCTTTTTCTCGGGTTATTAATCATTTTTAATAATAGAAGATTGAACCGTCCAAAGGAGCTGACCGACAGTGGGGCCATTAGTCACCTTGGATGGTTCAGTCTGCGGAGTTTGATTTATACTTTTAGTTTAATCTTAGCTTTGACCAGTAATCCTGTGATACCGACAATAATCAGTGAGAATATGGCCGATTTCATTAATCCCGGTATGCCGCTGCCCAATGCGGTGGGGTAGTGTAATCCAAGTAGTTGTTGCATTGCATACCAGATATATGGAATGATATAGCAGGTAAGGGTTGCGGTTCCTGCCGGTTTGATAATATCGAACCAGCCGGTTTTGCCTTTTATGTCAGTCAGCCAATAGAAGAAGCCGAATGACGGGAAGAAAGCTGCCGTACAGAAGAAGAACCAGCTTGGAGTGGCTTGTATCTTTGAGATAATCCAGAAAGGATGTGAGGCAAAGCCGACTGCCAGCATAAGGAGGCCCAGACCGCATAATATCCCTATAAACTTTCCGGGGCGTTCGGGGCTGGCATATTTCTGCATCAATAGTGAAGTTAGTATGCCCGATATCCCGAATGCGTGTAATGTCATATCACTTGGTATGAATGGAAGCGGCAGGACGTCTGCATGATTCAGCAATGCCAGGGCGATAAACAGTACCCAGACGAAAAGGTTGCGTACCAGGCTTTCCCGGGTAAATAAATATACAGAGGCACAGATTACATAGGTCCAGCCAATAAGGCCCAGAATTCCCCACCATTTCTGCTGGAAAGGTGCTCCATGAAATCCTTTGTAGAGGATCAGGAAAGTCAACAGTAAAATACCTGCTGTCTTCATTCCCGTATAGAGATATTTTTTTCGGGTGGTTATCGGTTTAGGGTATACTCCCCAGATCAGGAAGAAGCCAATCACCATAATGATAGAGAACCAGGGATGGGAGAGTCCTGCCACTCCTCCGCTGTTTACAGAGAAAAGTCCCATAACAACCAGTGCCACGGTTCGCCAGAAAATATGCATAATCACTTGGAGTGGTGAATCGCCCTTTTGGTATCGGTTTTGTACCGCAAACGAAATAGACATGCCCATGCAGAACAGGAAAGCTGGGAAAATAGTATCGGAGAAGCCCAACATGTCTTCTGTCATTGCTGCGTGTCCAAGCCAATGGGGGATGTTTCTGAGTCCGGGAATATCATTCACAAAAAGCATAAGGAACATGGTGAGTGCACGGAATACATCGACCGCAGCGACTCGTTGGGGGGATGAGGTTTTCATAATGTGTTAAATTAATCAGGGGTTATGCTCACAAAGATAGCGTAAAAATGTTTAAAGTCTGCTGTCTTCCGGCTTATTCCGCTTATCTTTGCCTGAAAACCTAAAAAATTATGATGACATTAAGCCGTATTACGAGTGCTGACGATTCACGTCTGAACCGTTTGATTCCTTTGTACGAGGAGTCTTTTCCCGAAAGTGAGAGAAGAAAAATCGGGCAGTTGAAACGAATGATTGAGAACCATACCCCCATGTATTTCAATGCTATTGAATGTGATGGAGAGTTGAGTGGAATGTTTGTATACTGGGATATGGGTGACTTCTACTATTTGGAACACCTGGCTGTATTCCCGGAAATGCGGAATAAAAAGATAGGGCAGCAGGTGCTTGATTATGTGGCCGGACACCTGAAAGGACTGCGCCTGCTGGAAGTAGAGCCTACGGAAGATGAAATGACTACCCGGCGCGTGAACTATTATCGGCGTAACGGATACAAGGTGCTCGATAAAACCTATGTACAGCCTTCTTATCATGCTATGGAGAACGCCTGTCCACTTTGGATTATGGGAAATGAAGATTCTCCCCGACTGTCTGAACAGGTGGAAAGAATTAAAGAGGAAGTGTATAGGCAGCAGATAGGATGAGGCCTTATAAATGTGTCAAAACTATCGCTGGCTCCACAGAAAAACAGAGATCGAGTAGGTCTCGGTCTTAATTTCTGTGTTAATCTGTGGAGGCAGCGGTGGGTGAAAAGGTCTTTTACTGCCTTTTCGTGTTTTTAAAAGATTGATTTTGCAATTCCCATTTCCAGTCCTCTTAGCTCGGCAAGTCCGCGCAGGCGTCCAATGCAGGAGTATCCCGGATTTGTTTTCTTCTTTAAATCGTCCACCATTTGGTGTCCATGATCCGGACGCATGGGGATAGATACTTTTCTTCTCTGTTGTAATTCAAGGAAAGCTTTCATGACCCGATACATATCTACGTCTCCTTCCAGGTGGTTGGCTTCGTAGAAATTTCCTTCGGAATCTCGCTGAGTGCTTCGGAAGTGGACAAAATTGATACGATCGCCGAATTGTTTCATCATACCTTCCAGGTCGTTGGCACTGCTTACTCCAAGTGATCCGGTACAGAGACAAAGCCCGTTCGATTCATTAGGCACAGCATCGATCAGTGCCTGAAAATCGGCCGCACAACTCATGATACGCGGTAAACCCAGAATGGGGCAGGGTGGGTCATCCGGATGAATCACCAGCTTTACACCGGCCTCGTCTGCTACCGCAGTCACTTCTTTCAGGAAGTAGATTAAGTGGGCACGTAGCTTATCCGCGTCGATACCTTTGTAACGATTCAGTTCCTGTTGAAACTGCTCCAGCGTGAAACTCTCTTCCGAACCGGGAAGTCCGGCAATCATATTACGGACAAGGAGTTGTTTCTCCGTTGCGTCCATCTGTTCGAAACGAATTTTTGCTTTGGCTTTTTCTTCATCGGTATAGTCGTTCTCTGCACCCGGTCGTTTCAGTAAGAAAAGATCGAAAGCGATAAAAGCGGCACGTTCAAAACGAAGTGCTTTGGAGCCATCGGGTAGGGTATAGGCAAGATCGGTGCGAGTCCAGTCGAGTACGGGCATAAAATTGTAGGTAACGATATGAATGCCACATTTACCGAGGTTACGTAAGCTCTCTTTGTAGTTTTCGATGTATTTTCTGTAATCGCCTGTCTGGGTTTTGATGTGCTCGTGTACCGGGACACTTTCTACTACCGACCATCGCAGACCGACGGATTCGATCAGTTCCTTTCGTTTCATAATTTCTTCTACAGTCCATACTTCGCCATTAGGGATGTGGTGGAGAGCGTTGACAATTCCCGTAGCTCCGGCTTGTTTAATGTCCCAAAGGCTGACAGGATCATCCGGTCCATACCAGCGCCAGGTTTGTTCGGAAAGAAAGAGTTTACTCTTTGATGAAGTGATATAAGGTTGATTCATAAGTCATTTTTTACTTTTGAAAGTAGGTTTAATCATTCTGTTTGTTTTACCTCTGGGGAGGGAAGATGTATGGGAGAGGCCTCTTTACATTGCAAAAGCATTGAATCCGCCGTCCACTATGGCCACAGTGCCCGTTACGAAGCTTGCTGCGTCGCTGATCAGGTATTGTATTGTGCCGCATAACTCTTCAGCGCGTCCCATACGTCCGAATGGGGTTTGGCGGATGACATCCTGTCCCCGTTGAGTATATGTTCCGTCCGGATTGGTTAGTAAAGTGCGGTTCTGCTCTGTCAGGAAGAAACCGGGGGCAATGGCATTTATACGGATTCCTTCACCAAACTTTTTGGCAATTTCTGTGGCCATAAATGCGGTAAAGTTGGAAATGCCTGCTTTGGAAGCCGAATAACCGGCCACACGTGTCAAAGGACGGAAAGCTGCCATTGAGGAGAAATTGACAATAGCTCCACTTTTCTGCTCTGTCATCGGTTTTAGAAATACTTGTGTCGGCAATACGGTACCGGTCAGATTAAGATCCACTACCTTCTGAAATTCATCTATTTTCAGATCGAAGATGTCACTTGCCGGTGCAATCGTAGCTCCCGGCATATTGCCGCCTGCCGCATTGAGCAATGCGTCTACCCGCCCATAAGCTTTCAATATATCTGCCAGGTTCTGTTCAAGGATGTTCCGGTCGAGTACATTGGTTGCCAGGAACAGAGCTTCGCCCCCTTTGGCGCATATTGTTTTTACTATCTCGTTGCCCACTTCGGCTTTACGTCCGAGGATAACGACCTTGGCACCTTCTTCTGCCAGATGGACTGCAATTGTTTTTCCCAATACTCCTGTTCCACCGGTAATGACCACTACCTTATCCTTTACACTAAATAAGTTTGCCATACTATTATATTTTAAGTTTAAACTTCTTCTTCTATAGCTCCGTTATCGTACACGCAGCATGCAAATATAGTTATAAAGTTGATGGAACGGTTCAAAAAAGGAAGGAAATTAATTTTTGGTCAACTCCTTTTATCGGGGATTGGCTATTGTTTGTTGCAGTATTAACAAACTTTCCGGTCCCATATTGAATAAGAGGTCGATGATACTCAGGTTGGGCAGGAATCCGTGGCGGGTTTCGAAAACCTGATAGTAAGGTTGGGGAATAAATTCCGGATCGGCTTGGCGGAAATTCTTTTTGGGATGGATGGCTTCCCGGAAGTCTATTTCGTTCGGGGCGAAGTCCGCTTTATATTCGGTGGTTCGTTCCGTATCAGGTTGTATATCTATCAGCTTGCATACAAGCCGGCACAATTCTTCATTGAAATCTGTGAGGAATTCATATTTCTTTTCATAGAAAGGGCGAAAATCGTCTTTATAATATTCAAAAAAAGGGGTGCTGTTATAGGCCGATTCCATTGCATTCCAGTGCAGATGCCTCCAGTTGCCATGGTCGGAAATCCGGATATCCTTCATCGGACATTTCGGGTTTTCCGGTTTTACGGTAGGAACAGAAAGTGCCAGTTCTCCCTCCGGACCTGCAATAGTACAGCGGTTCCGGTAGGTCTGTTTCATGTAATGATCGTGCTGCTCGATGAATATTTTATCGTAATTCAACAGTTTACTATAATATTCTACGGGTGCCAGATAGGCAGAAGAGAGATAAGCGACTTTCATGGGTAGTTGATACTTTGTGATTACTTGGTTGCTGATATATAATTTGTGGTTTGTGGGACTGACTACTTCACCGGTTGGAAGAATCGGTTCCAGCGGTATCCGTTGAAGATTCCCGTATGGTCTTTCTTTGAGAACCAGATTCGCGAAGCTTTCCCAATGACATGATCTTGCGGCACAAAGCCGAACAAGCGGGAATCGGAGAGATTTACCGAGTTATTGGAAGCCATCCAGTAATAATCTTTGGTAAAATAGCAATGCTGTGAAGGGTGACCTTCAATGTAGAGCGTATCGTTCCGGATTTCCGCTTGTTTGCCTTCATGCAACACCAGCGTATTCCGCAACAGGGTCCTGTTCCACGGATAAACTCTGACGGCCTTTCCCTTGCCAGGGATGATGAGCGGTTTAGTTTCTTCCTGCCGGCTTTGGCTCAGAGGTTGTATCCAGCTTTTTCCGTTCATCGCCTGTTCAAGCAGATAATATTCGTAACGGCTGAAGCTTCGTACATTCTTGCCTTCATGCTGCCCCATCAGTTCATTGGAGCCGATGGAAAGAATGGAAAGTAGTGAGTCTAACTGCTGTTCCTTGGTCTGTGGATAAGTGTAGAGTTGTTTCCGGTCCGGTCCGAGTTGTGTGTTGCGGTCTACTACATTGAATAGTGAATCGATAAGCAAAGTATCTCCCGGTACACCGATACACCGGCTGATATAGATTTCTCTCCGGTCGATGACCGGTTCTTTGATAGCCGCGGGATTATTGAATACGACGATGTCGTCTTTATCAATGCGCCTTGGATTCCAGCGGTGGTAGGAGAACAGTGACATATAAGGTGCCCGAAGTCCGTAGCTCCACTTATTGACCAGAATACGTTCGCCTTGGAAAAGGGAGTTCTCCATGCCCGATGAAGGTATCAGGCATGAGGTAAAAGCAAAGCCGCGGAGCAATAATACGATAACTATTGCTCCGGCAAATGCTATAATCCATTTAAATCCCTTTCTCATTACTACTTAGTCTACCCACTTAAAGATGCGGTTCCAGCGGATTTTACCGTCAAACCAGCCACGGTCTTTATCCAATGACAGCCATACGACGATCGGTTTACCTACTACGTGGTCTTCGGGTACGAATCCCCAATAACGGGAATCAGCCGAATTATGCCGGTTATCACCCATCATCCAGTAATAATCCAACTGGAAAGTATACTGGTCTGTCTTCACACCGTTAATGTAGATTCCGTCTTCTTTCTGTTCCAGTTTATTGCCTTCGTAGGCAGTGATGCAACGTTCGTAGATAGGCAGATTATCCGGAGTCAGCGTGATAGTGGCTCCCTTTGCCGGAATCCAGATAGGGCCGTAATTGCTGCGGTTCCAGTGAGTATATAAATTCAGAGGATACATGTCTCCGGCATAATCTTCCGGCTCTATCACGATTTTGCTGATCAACTTTTTGTTGGCGGACAGAGTATCATACATTTTTTTTGTGAGCGGAAGGTGATATACAGGATTCAGCCTGCCTTGGGCGTTTCGTCCATCCATTCCTAACTCAACCAACCCTTCTTCATAACCTGCTCCTTCGGGAGTTAATCCCTGGTCGGCTTTACTGATCCCCAGTTCGCGGAACATCTCTTCTGTGATATACGGACCCGTAGTTTGCACAAAGTAGTTGAATTGCAGGTTCTCAGGGTTTTCTATTGCCTTCCCGTCAATCATCACCTGACCGTTGATAATTTGGAGTGTATCGCCCGGCAGCCCTACACAACGTTTTACGTAATTCTCCCGGCGGTCCACCGGACGGGTGACAACTTTGCCATACCGTTGGGGATTGGACATTATTTCTTTTCGTCCGGCATTGTAATATAAATCGTATACTGTTTTCTGTTGTTCCCGGGTCAGACTGTCCATATTGATCGGATTCGGATAAATCTGCTTCCCGATGTTGTATGCCAGTGTATAAAAGTCGGCATCCGGAAAGTTCAGCGCAACAGTGTCTCCTGCAGGGAAGTTAAACACTACAATATCGTTCAGTTTTACTTTACCGAACCCGGGCACACGTTTGTATTTCCACTGAGGCCACTCAATGTACGACTTGGTGTTCAGTATCGGCAGTGTATGCTGTGCCAATGGCATCGATAGCGGAGTATTCGGTACACGGGGACCATAGCTCATCTTGCTTACATACAGGAAGTCTCCCACCAGCAATGATTTTTCCAGTGAGGAGGATGGGATCTGATAATTCTGAAAGATATAGATGTTCACGAAATATACTGCCACCAAAGCGAAAACGATGGCATCTACCCAACTCATTACGCTTCGGACAGTCGGGTTCTTTGACTTCTTCCAGAATGACCAGGGGATTTTCTTGGTAATGTAAACATCGAAAATAAAAGGAACCACAATCAGTCCCCACCAGCTTTTCACCCAGATCAGAAAGATCAGATAAAGAAGAATGGCAATGGAACACTTTATCCATTGAGTACGTGTTGCTTTTCTCATGATGTTAGTCTTTTAAGAATGGGAATAAATCGCTCATACCCAGATAGCCTTCATGGGTTGCTGTGTATTCTGCGGCAAGTACCGCACCCAAAGCAAAACCTCCCCGGTTTTTGGCATCGTGGGTGATGGAGATACTGTCCGCCTCCGAATCGTAACGGATGGTGTGGATACCGAATACTTCGCCTTCACGGATGGAGTGAATCGGCAACTCGTTCGCTGAGTGTGCTTCCTCTTTTACCCAAACGTTTTTACGTTCCATGTTTTCAAGAATACCTTCTGCCAGCGTGATGGCCGTTCCGCTTGGTGCATCGAGCTTGTGCACGTGGTGGGTTTCACTCATGGTCACGTCATATGCTGGGAACTGGTTCATTATTTTAGCCAGATACTTATTGACTGCCGAGAAGATGGCTACGCCCAGGCTGAAATTGGATGACCAGAACAGGGTTTTTCCACCTTTGCTGCATAGTTCCTTTACTTCATCGCCGTGCTCTGCCATCCATCCGGTACTGCCCGAAACTAACTTTACACCTGCTTTGAAAGCTCTCATATAATTGCTGTAGGCTACCATGGGATTAGTGAACTCAATAGCCACATCTGCCGATTTAAACGCTTCGGATTCGAAATCATCCTGATTATTGATGTCGATAATGCTGACAATTTCGTGTCCGCGACTGAGGGCTACTTTTTCGATTTCCCTGCCCATTTTTCCGTAACCTATTAATGCTATTTTCATTGTTTTACTGACTTTATAGACTTTATATCCAAAATATTAGTCGCAAAGATAGGATTTTTATTACATTTGTCGAGCACATTAACGTCTTGTTAACAATGGAACACCTCCTACACTATGTGTGGAAACACAAAATCTTTCCTCTTCATGAACTGCAAACAACCACCGGGCTGCCTGTTGAAGTGATTGATACGGGACTGCCGAATCCTAATGCAGGCCCCGATTTTTTTAATGCCAAACTAAAGATTGACGGTACGCTTTGGGTAGGTAATGTCGAAATACATGCAGTCTCTTCCGATTGGTTCCGTCACGGGCATGATCATGATATAGCCTATGACTCAGTGATTTTACACATTGCCACGGAAATAGATTGTGAGATATACCGCACCAATGGTGAACCTGTCCCGCAACTCCGGTTGGCTTGTCCCCGCCGGGTGAAGGAACATTATGACGAGCTTTGCCGGGCAGACGTACATCCACCTTGCTATTCGATCTTGGAAACTCTTTCCAAACTAACGGTTCATTCCTGGCTGACAGCTTTACAGACCGAGCGTTTCGATCAGAAGAACCAGACCATATCCCGGCGGCTTCAGCGCTGCAACCAACATTGGGAGGACGCCTTTTTCATCACGCTGGCACGTAATTTTGGTTTCGGACTGAATGGAGATGCTTTTGAAGCCTGGGCGAATCTGCTTCCGTTCCGCTCCATCGATAAGCATCGTGACGACCTGACACAAGTGGAGGCTTTCTTCTTTGGACAGGCCGGTTTGCTGGAGGGAGAACCTGTTGACGATTATTTCAGTTGGATGCAGAAGGAATTCCGTTATCTGCAACATAAGTTTGAACTTCCGCCGGTGATGAATGCTTCTTTGTGGCGTTTTCTCCGTCTTCGTCCCGGCAATTTTCCACATGTGAGGCTGGCACAACTGGCTTCCCTATATTACAAAGAGCGTTCCCTGTTTTCACGTGTCATGGAAGCGCAAACCCTGAAAGAGTTAAAGTCGATCTTCTCCGGTCATACTTCTGCTTATTGGGAGGAGCACTTCATGTTTGGCAGGACCTCTCCCCGGAAGGAGAAAAGCATCGGTTCCGGTGCAAGGGAACTGATCATTATCAATACGGTCATACCTTTTCTGTATGCTTACGGTTTGCATAAGGCAGACGAAAGGTTGTGTGAACGCGCAGCTTCATTGCTTGAAGAGTTGAAAGCTGAAAACAACTACGTCACCCGCATGTGGAGCGAAGCCGGAATTCCTGTCCGGACAGCAGCGGACAGTCAGGCGTTGTTACAGTTACAGAAGGAATATTGCGACAAGAAGAAATGTCTTTATTGCCGCTTCGGATATGAATACCTGAAACATAAATAATTCTGTCCTTCCCGATTGGATATTAGGAAGATATATTATCTTTGCCCGCTGAAAATGCGGGGTGGGATTCCCCGTCTTAATAACCCATTCATTATGAAAGTGAAAAGATTTGTGCTTTGTCTGTTTATGCTTACCCTGATGGGAGGCATTTGCTTTATTTCCTGTGGAAATACTTCGAAAGCGAAGGCAGAGAGTGCCGCTACTGCGGAAACGGCTGATGAACCTTTCCAGACGTTTCTGAAGAAGTTCACCTCAAGTGCTTCTTTCCAGTATACCCGTGTGAAGTTTCCGTTAAAAACTCCCATCACTCTGATGACGGACGATGGAAATAGCGAGAAAACCTTCCCCTTTACACAAGAGAAATGGCCGTTGCTGGATGGCGAGACTCTAAAAGAGGAACGCATTACCCAGGAGGAAGGAGGAATCTATGTTTCTAAATTTACGGTGAACGAACCTACCCATAAAGAGTTTGAAGCTGGGTATGAGGAGTCGGAAGTTGACTTACGTGTGATATTCGACTTGATTGACGGTAAATGGTATGTAACTGATTGCTATACCGGGTGGTATGGATACGATCTGCCGATTGACGACTTGAATGAAACTGTGAAGCAGGTGAAAGAAGAGAATCAGACTTTTAAAGAATTGCATCCATAGAGAATCTGGTATCAGGGGGAGGATCACTCAGGGACTCCCTCTCTTTTAAAGAAAAGATAGGTTACTGCTCCAAGATATGCAAGTCGACTAACATCGCCGTGTACTGGTCAAGATTTTACGTACCGGAGTAAATGGCTTTACATGCCGACGTAAAAGCCTTTACATGTCGGGGTAAATGCTTTTACATCGAAAGGAAAATACAGGTAAATATAATTTGCTGACTATCAGTGGTAATGAAACGGATGCCAAACTACGCATTGTCCGGATGAACTTTCTGTCAGAATGCCGAACGGACGGCAATGTTGTATTTGGTGAGCGTAGTGCTTTTATGGATAGCTTTCCAACTTTTCCGGTCGATCTGTGGAGCCAGATACTCCCAGAATGTTTTCATCTTGGTTACCAGTTGCGCTTCGCCACCTTGTATCTGCTCTTCATAATGAAGGAAAACGGCTGTGTGCAGTGCCTTAAGCTTTTCATGCCACTCTTCGGGAGAAAGCTTTCTGCCTTCTTTGTACTCCCAGCCTAATGCAGGGTTTGTCAGTAATCCGCGTCCGATCATCACTCCGGCAAGGCTTGGGAACTTGTCGGTAATGCGGTGGATGTCTGTTACGGTCAGGATATCTCCATTATAGACTACGGGATGTCTGCATGCTTCGTAGAAAGAGGTAAATCCCTCCATGTCTACCTCACCTTTGTATTGCTGGATGCCCAACCGGGGATGGAGGGTGATTTCGGTCAGGGGAGCAGCGTTAAGCAACGGTATCAGTGACAGGCATTCATCCGGTTTTTCCCATCCCAGACGCATCTTTACCGAAAAGCGTATGTCGGGAAATTGTTCCGTTTGTTTTAGCAATGCCTCCACCTTGTCGGGATAAGGCAGCATGCCGGACCCGCATTGCCGTTTTGCCAACATCGGGAAAGGACAGCCGAGATTGATGTCTATCTCCCGATAGCCCTGTTCGATGAAGAGGGCGATCATACGCTCTGTTTTATCCGCTTCGGAGGCTATGAGTTGCGGGATAAGGCGGGCCACCCGGTTGTTTTCGGGTAGAATGTCTCGAACGTCTTTGTGGCGGAACTCTCCCCGGTCTACTCGTACAAAAGGAGTATGATAGACATCTATGCCGCCGAAAACGGCGGCATGGGCATTACGATAGGCTGCCTCGGTATATCCCTGAAGCGGAGCGAAGTGGATAGGTAATGTATTATTCATCTGTTTTTAAAACATAAACATGGCTACACCTACGATACGGTTGTTACCGATGGAATGTGTATCGATGATTTTGCCGTTTTTAAGATTCAGTGAACCGTAAGCAGCGGAAGTATAGGTATATTCCACTCCAAACTTCCAGTGATTGACGTTGTATGTCAGTTCGGCTCCGGCAGTTACTACCTGGTCTACATTGGTTCCTGTTCCGTACAGTTGACCGGATGCTAAAGCATCACTTGTCCCCAGATTCTTGACATATCCCAGGAAGATGCCCGGTTTCCATTTCTGTCCGTATACAACGTTCAGCCATGAACTGGATACCCGGATCGGTGTATATTTCTGTTCTCCGGTCTGCTTATCGATCGATTTGATTCCGAATCCACCGAGCATCGAAGTTTGTGTCAGATTAGAGCCCAATACGGTTTTGGCCCCTACAAACCAGTCTTTATTGCTGTATTTTACATGTCCTTCATAAGATAAAGTGGTGATGCGTTCGTTCACTTTATAAACTTTATCATCTATTTTAGACTCTGTACGGGGTTTCAGAGAGAGAAGTTCTATGCCTGCTCCGGCTATCCATCCGTTGGCTTTATAATCGAGTCCCAGATAGAATTCGGGGACACAGCTGTTCTTTATATAAGCCTGGCTCTTGCCCGCAATGCCTTGCGATAAATACTGCGATTGCCAGATTGCGGCTCCTGTCAGTTGGAATCCCTTATGTGTATAGCGATAGCGAATTTGAGGGGCACGGCTGAATGGCTGGAAAGGTGCACCCACCGAAAGATTCAGTATTTGTGGTGATACGTCACCGAACAGCGGATGCCAGGTTTGGCCGAGTAAGAGAGCTGAACGTCCCCAATCCAGGTTCAGGTAGGCATGGCGTAAGCGGATGGTGGAGTAGGAAGTTCCTGAGCCGCGGAAGTCCACTTCTACTTTGGCAGAAGTCATGGCACGTCCCAATTTAGGGCCGGCTACGTCTATTCCCAGGCGGGTATATAAGGTATAAAAGCTACCGTTGGCAGTTGCGTTCAGGTCCTTGCCGTTTTCATCGAGTACTTCGTCTTTGGGATACATGTAAAACAATCCGTCTACTGTCTCTTCGTTAGCACGGCTGTTGTAATAAAGGTCTGTGCGAATCTGTCCGTAAAACTTATAACTAAAGTCTTTCTTTTGAGCAAAACTGCTTACTGCCATCATCAGGCAGGCAGATAAAATTAGATGCTTCTTCATTTTTTGTGTTATTTGTTAGATACAATGGGGATTTACCCGTTGAAGTTATTATCTTAAATCAATGTAAGATGGTTGTTTCACGCTGCAAAGGTAAGGAAATCATCTGACTGACCATGAAAAAGGATACCCGAAAGTAAACGTTTTCGGAAAAGGTTGTAAAATAGCACCGGATGGAGAATGAAATACTGGAATAAAGTATATATTTTTGCAAGATAAAAATAGAATAGACCATGAAAGTAAAAAAGATCAGTATTGCTAATGTGGAGGTCGATGCACTTCCCGAATTACTGGATAAAGAAAAGATCGGTTTCCAGACTATTGATAATGTGAATTGGGAAGCTTATCCTTATCGTCCGAAAGTGGAGTTCCGTATAGCCCATAGCGATGATGCTGTTTTGTTGCACTTTAATGTGAAAGAGGCCAGTGTGAGGGCTAAGTACGGAGAGGACAACGGGTCTGTGTGGACGGACTCTTGCGTGGAGTTCTTTTCTGTGCCTGCCGGTGACGGTATTTATTATAACATCGAATGCAACTGTATCGGGACGATTCTTATAGGTGCCGGAGCAGAACGTAACGACCGGGAGCGTGCCTCTCAGGAAGTGATGGATCAGGTAAAGCGTTGGGCCAGCCTGGGACGCCAGCCGTTCAATGAACGCATTGAAGAGTGTAACTGGGAAGTGGCGCTGATCATTCCATATACAGCATTCTTTAAACACAATATTACTTCTCTGGACGGAAAAACGATTACTGCGAACTTCTACAAATGTGGAGACGAATTGCAGACCCCGCATTTCCTTTCATGGAATCCGATTAAAATAGAGAAACCGGATTTCCATCGTCCCGATTTCTTCGGTACCTTGGAGTTTGAATAGAATGAACCTGCCTGTGTAAAAGCATGGAAAATAATAAAAGAAAGGTGTAGCCATCCCAGGATGACTACACCTTTTCTTTATCGGCAGATGATTGTGCCTATTTTACGATTCCACGTTTTGACTCCTTGACGAATGCAACGATATTTTCTATCTCTTCGCTCATGGGAACCTGGTCTACAATTTTTTGTACTGCATCCTGCAGGCTGAAATTGCCCTGATAGATCAAACGGTAAGCATTGGCAATATGTCGCAAGACCCTTTCGCTCGTATTTTTATGTTGTTGTAATACTACAGCGTTTACTCCGTGATATTCTACCGGATTTCCGGCCATAATAACATAAGGAGGTACGTCTTTTGATATGCGGCAACCGCTCTGAATCAACGTCCATTGTCCTACATGGCAATATTGATGGAGTGTGACGTTTCCACTCAGGATCACGCAATCGTCCAAGGCACATTCTCCGGCAATTGTAGTACCGATACCGGCTACGCAATTGTCACCGATTTGTACGTCATGACAGACATGAACCTTGTCCATCAGGAAGTTGCCGTTGCCGATCTTTGTGGCGTTTCCGCCGAAAGTGGCCCGGCTGATGACTACATTCTCGCGGATATGATTGTTATCACCGATGATCAGTGAACTTTCTTCTCCTTTGTAATGGAAATCCTGTGGCTCCGCTCCGAGTACGGCGTGTTGATGCACTTTGTTACCTTTTCCCAGCTGCGTACCATTCAGTATGCTGGCATAAGACATAATGATGCAGTCGTCCCCTATTTCGACATTATCTTCAATGTAAGCGAACGGTTGAATGGTGACATTCTTACCGATTTTTGCCCCGGGGGCTATCGATGCTAATGGACTAATCATAATTGTATTGTATTTAAAGTTAATCTTCTCTTCCGCCGCCTAATGCCTGATAAAGGCTTACTACAGCCTGCATCCGGTCGAAAGTATCGTTTACCTGAGATAAACGGGCACTGAGCAAAGATTGTTCGGCCGACAATACCTCCAGATAAGTAGACGTCCCTAATTTAAACAATTCTTTTGTATATTCAGATGCTTTCTCTGATGATTCCACTTGCATTTTGCGGGAAGCCGTTTTTTCGGAAGCACTCTGATACTGGTACAGTGCATTGCTTACTTCACTTCCTGCATTCAGTATACTCTGTTGGAAGGCCAGTTTAGCTTCTTCCTGTTGTGCCTTGGCTATCTTCAGACGGGCGATGTTTGCACCCCGGTAGAACAGCGGCTGAGTAAGTGAACCAAGTACGGAGGCCAGCAGTTTACCCGGGTTGACAATGGCGCTACCGGCACTGTTGGTCCATCCGGCTGACCCACTGATTGTGATCTGCGGATAGAAGGCGGCACGGGCTGAGTTTGCATTGTAATAAGTGCTGGCCAGAGCCATTTCGGCTGCTTTTACATCCGGACGGTTAGAAAGTAGCTGCAAAGGAACACCTACTGAAAACTCTTCCGGCAATTGCTGTTCTTCAAGGACTCCCCGTTGAATAGTCTGCGGTGCCTGTGCCAGCAGCATAGACATGGCATTTTCGGTTTCGCGGATACTCTGCTGAATGGCCGGGATAGAGGCCAATACTTGTGCATAGGCAGCTTTGCTTTGTTCCACTCCGGCAGAGGTCGTGTTGAACATGGCGGCATCCTTCATAGCTTGCATAGTTTCAACATTACGTTTCATGATGTCGGCGGTCTGTTCGGTGATGTCGAGCTGACGGTCGAGCATTAATAGCGTGTAGTATGTATTGGCAATTCCCGAGATGATCTGGGTCTGTACAGCTTGGCGATATGCTTTCGTTTGTAACAATGCTACTTGTGCACCCCGTTTGGCATTCAGCAGTTTGCCGAACAAATCGATCTCCCAACTGGCAGTTGCAGGCAGTGAATAAGTTTTCGTTGCCGCATGTTTGTCGAAACTGCTGATGGTTCCTTGTGGTGACAATCCGAGTGAAGGAGCATAAGCCAAGCGGGCTGACATCAGCGATGCCTGTGCCTCTTTCACTTTCAGTGCGGCAGTCAGCAGGTCAGTATTGTGAGTCAGTCCCTGTTCGATTAACGCTTGTAACTGAGGATCTGTGAAGACCTCTCTCCAAGGCAGATTTCCGAAGTTGGCAGTATCGGATACCAAAGTATCGGCAACAGATACTGTATCCCGGTAAAGCCCGGAAGCTTCTATATCCTTAGGTCTGTCATATGATTTATAGATGTGGCAGCTGCTCAGGAGAGCAGTTGCACACAACATACCTATAATTTGTTTCTTCATATTCTTTTCTTTATTCCTATTTAGCGTATTGTTCAATTTCTGTTTCTGCATCTGTATTATCGATGTCTTCCCATTCGATAGGTTTCACCTTCTCCTGTAAATACTGGAAGAGAACGAACAAAGCAGGAACCACAAATATCTGGCATATCATACCGATAAACATACCGCCTACCGCAGCTGTACCCAAAGCACGGTTACCATTGGCACCTACTCCCATGGCAAGCATCAACGGAATCAAACCTACTACCATTGCTAAAGAGGTCATCAGAATAGGACGGAGACGTGCACCTGCTCCCAATACGGCAGCCCAGGTGATGCTCATACCCATCTTACGACGGTCGAGGGCAAATTCGACAATCAGGATCGCATTCTTTGCTAACAAACCTATCAACATAATCAATGCAATCTGCATATAAATGTTGTTGGTAGCTGCTCCCAAAATAGGGATGATATTATTGGCCAATCCCATCAGGTGGGCAAAGATGAAGCTGCCTGCCAGACCGAAAGGAATAGAAAGCAATACAGCCAATGGTAAAATATAACTTTCGTACTGGGCACTCAGCAACAAATAAACGAATACGAAGCAAAGAACGAAGATCATAGCTGTGGAGCTGCCACTGGAACTTTGTTCTTCGCGGGTCATACCCGAGAATTCATAGCCATATCCTGTAGGTAAAGTCTGTTCGGCTACTTCCTGCATTGCCTGGATGGCTTGACCGGAACTATAGCCGTCAGCGGGAGAACCGTTGATGGTCATAGCGGTAAACATGTTGAATCGCTTGATATTATCCGGTCCGTAGATGCGCTTAATATTCATAAACTGAGTGATAGGCGCCATTTCGTTACCATTGCGTATCTTGATTGACTTCAGCGACTCGAGGTTGGTGCGACTGTTCGGTTCCGCTTGAATCATTACGCGATACATTTTACCGAAGCGGTTGAAGTTTGAAGAATACAAACCACCGTAGTAGCCTTGCAAAGTGGTCAGAATATCGTTAGGTGATAGTCCGGCTTTCTTACAGGCAGCTGCGTCGATGTCTATCATGTATTGCGGGAAGTTCGGATTGAACGATGTTTGCGCTGATTGAATTTCGGGACGGGCCTGCAATTTAGAGATGAAATCCTGAGCCACCTCATAGAATTTGTCAAGGCTACCTCCCGTTTTATCCTGTAGGTTCATCTCAAAACCGTTGGACACACTATAACCCGGAATCATCGGTGGAGCGAACAACAGTACACGGGCGTCTTTAATCACTTCACGAGCTTTGAGGTATAACATGCCCGAAACAAAGTCTGAACGTTCTTTGATGGATCGCTCATCCCAGTTTTTCAGTTTACAAATAAATGAACCGTAGCTGGGTCCCTGTCCTGCTATGAAGCTATAGCCTACAATCATCGTACGGCTGTCGATTGCCGACTCTGAAGCTATCAGGCTGTCTACCTGTTGCATCACCGCTTCGGTACGTTCTTTAGAACTACCCGGGGGCATGTCGACAACAGCCATGATGGTACCTGTATCTTCATTCGGAACCAAACCGGTCGGGGTGATATTCATCAGGAAAATCATCAGGGCAAAGCCGGCTACTACCGCACTGATTGTAAGCCAAGGTTTCTGGATGAAGAATAGTACCCTTTTCTTATATTTTTTCAAAATCGTATCGTATGCCGCATTGAATGAAGCATGGAAGCGTTTGGCAAGCGTCACTTTTTCTTTTTTGTTCGGATCGTGTGGTTTCAGTAGGATGGCACACAGTGCAGGACTCAATGTCAAAGCATTCAAGGCCGAAAGTGCAATAGCGATAGCCATTGTCAGACCGAACTGGCGATAGAATGTACCGGAAGTACCGGACATGAAACTTACCGGAATAAATACAGACATCATTACCAATGTGATAGAAACGATGGCACCTCCCAATTCATTCATGGCGTCGATGGAAGCCAGACGGGCTGATTTATAGCCTTGGTCAAGTTTTGCATGGACGCCTTCCACGACGACGATCGCATCATCGACCACAATCGCTATGGCAAGTACCATGGCACATAGTGTCAGAAGGTTGATACTGAACCCAATCAGATATAAGACAAAGAACGTACCGATCAATGCAACCGGGATGGCGATAGCAGGAATCAATGTAGAGCGTAGATCCTGCAGGAAAATGTATACCACAATGAATACAAGAATAAATGCCTCGATCAATGTCTTGACTACCTCATGAATAGAGGCGAACAAGAAGTCATTGGCATTCTGTGATACATTTACTTTGACGCCCGGTGGGAAGGTAGAAGCTGACTTATCCAGTAAGGCGAGGATGTCGTTGATAATAGCTGTCGCATTCGAACCGGCTGTCTGGAATACGATGATGGTTACTGCCGGATGCCCGTTCACTTTATTGGTAAATCCGTAAGTCAGACGTCCCAATTCTACACTGGCGATGTCTTTCAGTCGAAGTACCTGTCCGTCTTCAGTAGCACGGATTACAATATTCTCAAATTCTTCTTGACTTTGCAGGCGCCCCTTGTATCTCAGAGTATATTGAAAAGTCTGGTTACCCTCTTCACCGAATGCTCCCGGAGCAGCCTCAATGTTCTGTTCGGCCAACGCTGCGGAAACATCGGTAGGCATCAGGTGATATTGGGCCATGATATCCGGTTTCAGCCAGATACGCATTGAATAGTCTGCACCAAGCACCATGGCGTCACCTACACCCGGTACGCGCTGCACTTCCGGCACCAGATTGATCTTGGCATAATTTTCCAGAAATTCGTTATCGTATTTGTCGTCGGAACTATATAAAGAGAATACCAGCAACATACTGGTCTGCCGTTTTGAAGTGATGACTCCTACTTTGGTTACTTCGGCGGGTAGCAGACCTTGTGCTTTGGCTACGCGGTTTTGAACGTTTACCGCCGCCATATCCGGATCGGTGCCTTGTTTAAAGTATACGTCAATACGGGCTTCACCGGTATTGGTTGCTGTGGAACTCATGTACATCATGTTTTCCACACCGTTGATTTGCTCCTCCAGCGGGGCGACTACACTGTTTAATACCGTTTGTGCATTAGCACCCTGATAAGTGGTCGAAACGCTTACCGTAGGTGGGGCAATATCCGGATATTGGGAAATAGGCAGCGAAATCAAGCCCAGAATACCCAAGATTACTATAACGATGGAGATCACCGTAGATAGTACCGGACGATTAATAAATCTATCTAGTTTCATATTTAACTTGCTATGCTGATTTTATTTTCCTTGTTTTTTCTCTTCAAGTGCTTGTTGGAAGTTGGCTTTAGCCTGTTCCGGAGTAACTGGTTTGATTGCTTGTCCGTCTTTCAGGGTGCTGGCATTATCCAAGACCACTTTTTCACCGGCTTTCAAGCCGGAAGTCACTACGTAATCGTGTCCGTTATCCACATTGAAAACATTTATTTCAGTCATCTTTACAGTATTGTCCGGCTGCAACACGAAAGCAAATTTCTTGTCTTGTATTTCCGTTGTAGCTTTTTGCGGAATAACAATTGCATTTTCCAGATGATAGGGTACGATCAGGTTGGCCATACCACCGCTTCTCAGCAAATGTTCTTTGTTAGGGAAAGTGGCCCGAATACTTACTGCTCCGGTATTTTGGTTGATGACACCACTAATGGTGGACATTTTACCTTTATCGGCGTAGGTGGTTCCGTCCGATAGTTCAAGCCCTACCTCCGGATAAGACTCTACAGCTGAAATCTGAGAACCGTCTTTACGTACCAGTGCCAATAGATCTTTTTCAGTCAGTGAAGAGTAGACATACATTTCGTTAATGTCCGAAACGATGGTCAGCGGAGTTTGGATAGAAGGGCTGACAAGGCTTCCCAGACGATAAGGAATTGTGTTGACAATACCATCTGAAGGGCTTTTTACATTGGTGAAGGTTAAATTTTGTTCTGCACTTATCAGTTGTGCCTGTGCGGAAGCCAGTTGTGCTTTGGCAGATGCCAGAGAGTTTTCTGCCATCGCCAGGTCGTAATCACTGATGATATTCTTTTTATTTAATTCACGTTTGTTGTTCACTGTGATTTCTTGTGTGTTCACTCCGGCTTTTGCAGTAGCTACAGCTGCTTTGGCCGAACGGACAGCGGCTTCATATTGTACCGGGTCGATGATGAACAATATCTGTCCTTTGCGTACCATAGAACCTTCGTCTACGCAAACTTTTGTGATGAATCCCGATACTTGCGGACGGATTTCTACGTCTTGTTTACCTTTGATAGTGGCCGGATAGGAACTCTTCAGATTTACTGTAGTGGGTTGCAGCACCTGTACTGCGCATTCCGGGGTTCCCCCGCTCAGGTCAAATCCCTTTTTGCCGCAACTCGACAGGAGGGCTAAACAAAATGCAAATAAAACAATTTTACTTTTCATACCTTCTTTATATTCAATTTATAATGATGTCCATTTTGTGGTAATGTGATTTATCGTGCTAACCCTTCAATGATAAGGGAGAGAAAACCGAATGTACTTAATCAGTTTTCTGCGCAAAAGTACTCTTTTTTCCATCTTGATGTTCTTTGAATAGCTGTTTTTTAACTATGTTTTTCTCTAATTAATATAGGTGTTGCGTAAAAAGCTGTCAAAAGGTATCTGTCATTCTCGTTGGAAAGACTGCATAAGCGGAGCGGGAAAGGTATATATAAAAACAGTGATCCGGAACACTCCGGATCACTGTTTGATTGTTGCTTTGAGGAGTTTCTTTTTAATTCCTTACATGTTGACTTTATGACGTACAGGTGTCAGGATGAAACTGAATTCATAATCCTGATAAGGTACACGGTACTTTTCAAGCGGAAGTGTTCCCCAACTGTTGACACATCCTAATCCCATCTGCACCTTGTCAATGCACAGATTGGTGAAAGGAGCTTTCGGCACTTCAGGAGAGTGACGTTGGTCTTTCTGTGCTCCGTCATCCAAAGATTCGATGCTGTAGTTCAGGGCAGAAGCAGAGAAAGGAGTATCGCCTACGAACTGCAAGCCGTTTCCGCTGACGTCCAATACTCTCCACCAACGTAAATCGGTCTTGGTTCCGGTTTCCTGCGGTCGGATATATGGATAGAATTGTTCGGCAACTGTCTGGCGATATTTGCCAAGCATGGTAGAGTGATTACGGTCGGCGTAATTTTCTATCGGACCGCGGCCATAATATTCTACTTCATTAAAGTTCTCGGGCATTTGCATTTGCATGCCAAAGCGGAACATATCAGAAACTTTCTCTTCTTTGCCGGCTTCCATCTTTTGAGTTACTTTGATGGCGCCTTCATTGTTGATGACGTAAGTCAGGAACAATTTACCCTTTACGGCTTTCATGTCATATTCTGCCTGAATAACCGCCTGCTCGTTTTCAATATTCTGTTTCAGAGAAGTTAACTTCAGTCCCGGATTTTTCCATACGGCATACCGGTGCTGCAATCCTGCCCCATAGTCGTTGTCGGTAGGAGCACGCCAGAAGTTGGGAGTCAGTTGGGCTCCCTGATTCAATAACTGTATACCGTCTGCTTCGTAGCGAGAAAGATAGCCATTGTGTTTATTGAATTCAATAATGAAGTTTTCACCTTCTACAATCAGGTAGTTATGATCGTTATCTTTGATAACCGGTACATGAACGGCAATGTTAGATGCCTTCCGGTTCTTTAATTCCGGAGTTTGGGCTTTGTACGGACGGATGGTCAACTGGTCATATGCCACTGTACTTCCTGCCGGCATCAATGTTTCGGCGGATTTCAGTTTGTAAGCAACGTTGAGTAGCAGTTCTTTGCATGGGCAGATATTTTCCGTATTCAGATTCAGTTTAAGGGTAGCTGTTTGCTGTGGAGCCACGTTCAGGTCCTGAATCACTCCGGCTTGCATTACTTCGCCGTCTGCCAGTAATTGCCACTCCATATAGTATGCAGACAAGTCGCGGAAGAAGTTTTCATTATATACTTTTATTTCTCCTTTGGCAAGGTCTGCGGGAGTGGTCCAAATGGACTGATAGAAATATCCTACTTCATGGGCATGCGGATTCGGACGGCGGTCGGGACTGATCAAACCGTTATTATTAAAGTTATTGTCCGAAGCGTCATATTTATTGAAATCGCCGCCGTATCCGTAAATATCTACACCGTCTTTATTCTTCCAGTGGTTGGCTTGGTCAACAAAGTCCCAGATGAATCCGCCCTGGTATTTCGGATATTTACGTATCAGATCCCAATATTCTTTGAAACCACCCTGTGAGTTACCCATGGCGTGGGCATATTCGCACTGAATCAGGGGTTTGTCTATGTTGCCTTCACAATATTTCTTGCAGGCATCATAATCGTAATACATCGGGCAGAAAATGTCTGTGAACTGATTGGTGCCTGCCTGTTCGTATTGTACGGCACGCGTTTTGTCTTCATTCTTGATCCATGTGTAGCATTGTTCGAAGTTCGGACCGTATCCGGCTTCGTTCCCTAAAGACCAGAAGATGATGGAAGGATGGTTATACCCTCTTTGTACGTTGCGTTGGTTACGTTCCAGATGTGCTTTTTTATAAGATGGATTTTTGGCAAGTGTCTCTTTGCCATATCCCATTCCGTGTGATTCTACATTGGCTTCCGCCACTACGTAAATGCCGTATTGGTCACAAAGGTCGTACCACAGATTGTCGTCCGGATAGTGACAGGTACGCACGGCATTGATGTTCAGCTGTTTCATTCGTAAGATGTCTTGCAGCATGCGCTCACGTGAAACAACATATCCGCCGTCCGGATCTATTTCATGACGGTCGGCGCCTTTGAAAAGCACCGGCTGACCGTTTACCAGGATTTGTCCGCCTTTCAGTTCTATTTTGCGGAAACCTATTTTGACCGGGATCACTTCCAAGGTGGTATTGTTACCACTTTTCAATGTTGCAGTCAATGTGTATAAATTGGGTGTTTCTGCGGTCCATTTTGCGGGATTGTCTACGTTCATGCCAACAGACTTTTTACCGTTTCCGCTAACTTGGGCTGTGGCTACGTTTTTCCCTGTCGGGTCTGCCAGATTCAGTTCTACCGTTCCGCTTCCGTTTAGGTTGAGTGCTATATCCAGTGTACCGTTTGTATAATTGGCGTCCAAATCAGGCGTTACACGAATGTCCTGAATATATTTCTTATTGCGGCTGTATAGGTAGCAGTCACGTCCTACTCCGGAGTAGCGGAAAAAGTCCTGATCCTCCAGATATGTTCCATCACACCAGCGGAATACTTGGAAAGCGATCAGGTTTTTACCGGGTTTCAGGTAATTGGTCAGGTTAAATTCGGCTTCCAGCTTACTGTCCTCGCTATAGCCTACATATTTACCGTTGACCCATAAATACATATTTGAGGTTACCGAGCCGAAGTGAGCGAATATCTCTTTTCCTGACCATTCGGCAGGGATGATGATCTCTTTCCGGTATGAACCTACATGATTGTTTTCTATGGGTACAAAAGGCGGATTGTTTTTGTATTGGTTTCTCCAGGCATAACCTACATTCACATAAATAGGATCACCGTAACCGTTCATTTCCCATACACCGGGAACTTTCATTTGTCCCCATCCTTTGTCGTTATAGTCAGTCCGGTAGAAGTCGGTCGGACGTGCATCGGCATCTTTCACCCAGTTGAAGTTCCAGATTCCGTTCAGGGTTAAAAAGTTACTTGAGTTTTCTTTGTCAGCTTTCGCTGCTTCTTCACTTGAAGAGTAAGCAAAGTAATTGGTGTGCATCGGTGCACGGTTTACCGCATTAATTTCGGGGTTTTTCCATTCGTCATGTTGAGCCATGGTTGCGAGGCTACATATCGCCAGGCAGCAAGTCAGCAGTTGTCTTTTCATGGGGTTAATCTTATTAGGTTTGTAAATTGTTGGTCAAAGATACGTTTTTTGTCTTGTCAAGCAGACTCTTTTTGAATAAATTAGTGTAAAGTATAGCATTAATTAATGGATAAGGTTTATTTTTGCAGCATGTTAAAAGACAGTATACATAGAAAAAAACGATTCATCCGTAGTCTGTTGGGCGTCGCTATTTTGATGGCTACTCTTTATTCTTGTGCCAGTATGGGGCGTCCGGATGGAGGACCTTTTGATGAAACGCCACCCCGTTTCATCGGCAGTGCGCCGGCAGCAGGAGCTGTAAATAATAAAAAGTCAAAGATTGTTCTTGATTTCGATGAGTTCATTAAGCTCGAGAAGGCTAATGAAAAGGTAGTGGTTTCGCCCCCCCAGTTGCAACAACCCGAAATAAAACCCGGAGGAAAGCGGATCACCGTAAATCTTCTCGACTCTTTAAAACCCAATACAACTTATACTATCGATTTCTCCGATGCCATTGTTGATAACAATGAAGGTAACCCGCTTGGTAACTTTGCGTTTACGTTCTCTACGGGAGCTTCCATTGATACGATGGAGGTGTCGGGCACATTACTTGAGGCTTCCGATCTGGAGCCTATAAAAGGTATGTTAGTGGGGCTTCATTCCAACCTGAATGACTCGGCTTTTACCAAATTACCTTTTGATCGTGTGGCTCGCACCGATAGTCGTGGGCATTTTACGATTCGTGGAGTTGCACCGGGTAAATATCGTATTTTCGGTTTGATGGATGCCGATCAGAACTTTTTTTATAATCAGAAAGCCGAAGCTGTAGCTTTCAATGATTCATTGATTATTCCCCGCTTTGAAGAGAGGATACGTCAGGATACCACATGGGTCGACTCACTGACTATCGATACTATTGTTGAACAGAAGTATACTTATTACCTGCCCGATAATATTGTGCTCCGTTCGTTCAAAACACCTTCTGTTTCACAATATCTGGTTAAGAGTGAACGCCTTACTCCCCAAAAGTTTTCTTTGTATTTTTCGGCTCCGGCGGACTCTTTACCTGTACTGAAAGGACTGAACTTCGATGAAAAGGACGCTTTTATTGTAGAAAAAACATTCCGTAACGATACTATCCATTATTGGATACGCGACTCGTTGCTCTATAAGCAGGATACGCTTACGTTGAGTTTGAACTATTTGTACACAGATACGTTAAATCAGTTGGTCCCACGTACAGATACGCTGAGGTTGGCTGCGAAGAAAGTGAAGAAAGAAGAACCTAAAAAGAAAAAGAAGAAAGACGATGAGCCCGAACCTACCAAGTTTTTGTCGGTAAATACTCACGCGCCTTCATCTATGGACGTATTCGATTATATTACCCTGACTTTCGAAGAACCGGTCGCGCGCTTTGACAGTGCCGCTATCCATCTTCGACAGAAGGTAGATACGATATGGACGGATGTTTCTTTTGAGTTCGAACATGATTCACTGGATGTGCGCCGCTATAATCTCTATTATGACTGGGAACCCGGAGGAGAGTATGAGTTTGCCGTTGACTCTACAGCTTTTCATGGTATTTATGGCTTGTTTACCAATAAAATAAAACAAGCTTTCAAGGTTCGCCAGATCGAAGAATATGGTAACGTGTTCCTCAATATAACCGGAGCAGATTCTATTGCTTTTGTCGAACTGTTGGATAATCAGGATAAAGTGCTTCGACGGCGTCCGGTGGTTGACGGGAGGGCGGAGTTCTATTATCTGAATCCCGGCAAATATGGAGCCCGGTTGATTAATGACACCAACGGTAACGGAGTATGGGATCCCGGTGACTACGAAAAGGGTATACAGCCGGAGATGGTATACTACTATCCGCATATCATTGAATTTAAAGCGAACTGGGATGCCACTCAGGACTGGAATGTGACGGCTGTGTCTCTGGATAAGCAAAAGCCGGACGAACTTAAAAAACAGAAACCAGATGAAGACAAGAAGAAAAAGACCCGAGATAGTCAAAATGCTAACCGTAACCGCCGTAACAATTAGGCGGAAAGAGTTGGTATGTCTTATTATTGCTCTGCTTTTTGCTTTCCCATTGTCGGGTAACGCACAATGTGAAGCGAAAAACGATGCGTTTAAATCCGGTGAGCACGTCATGTACGAACTCTATTTCAACTGGAAATTCATCTGGAAGAAAGTAGGCTTGGCCAGTCTGACTACCAATTCCACAACGTATCATTCCGAACCTGCCTATCGGGTCAATCTGCTGGCCATCAGCAGTAAGGAAGCCGATTTCTTTTTTAAGATGCGGGACACCTTAACGAGTGTCATGACGGAGAAACTCGAGCCACGTTATTTCAGGAAAGGTGCCGAAGAAGGAAAACGTTATACCGTTGATGAAGCCCGTTTTTCTTTCCGGAACGGGATGTGCTACGTCAACCAGAAACGGGTGCGTAAAGATGGGAGTGTCACAGAGACAGAGCAAAGCGATACCCGGTGTATTTATGATATGTTGAGTATTCTGGCGCAGGCCCGTTCGTTCGATCCGAAAGATTACACCGTCGGCCAACGTATTCAGTTTCCGATGGCGACAGGGCGTAAGGTAGAGGAGCAGACCCTCATTTACAGGGGTATCAAGAAGATTACTGCCGAAAACGATACGACCTATCGCTGTCTGATATTCTCACTGGTAGAGTACAATAAAAAGGGAAAGGAGAAAGAGGTTATAACGTTTTATGTAACAGACGACCGGAATCATCTTCCGGTACGGTTAGATATGCACCTTAACTTTGGTTCGGCCAAAGCATTCCTGCGGAGTGTCAGCGGTTACCGTCATCCCCAGACCTCTATCATTACAAAGTAAACGGAACTTCGTCTTTTTTTCGGAATACGCTTGACTCAAAGGTGGCTATCAACCTGCCTTCCTGATCGGTTACATCTATCTGATAGTAACCCGTGCTGCGTCCTGTATAGCGTTCTCGTGCTTCGGCATAAAGCGTGTCGCCCGGTCCGCTGGCCCGTAAGAAGGTGATGTTGGAAGAAAGGGAGAAGGCCAGTGTGCCGTGTGAATTGGCTGCCGCTGCCAGTGCCAGGTCAGCCAGAGTAAAGATGGCACCTCCCTGTGTCCGTTGTCCTGCATTCAGATGTTCGGGCTTGATTTCCAGTTTTGCTTTACTGTATCCTTCCCTTATTTCAATCAACTCTACACCTGCGTTGGTGGCAAAAAGGTCATTTTTAAAGAATTCTTGTGCTGTCATTTTAATATCTGTTCCGATTTATTACAAAAGGACGCGGAGTATACAGAAAAAGTTATCAGTCCTGTTCCCTCCGCGTCCTTTGTGGTGCTTTTAAATAATTTTCTGAGATTTTATTTATTCAGTTTCCACTCAAATCCGTCCTTAGTATCTTTAATTTCGAATCCCAGTGCAGTCAGTTCGTTGCGGATCAGGTCACTCGTAGCCCAGTCTTTGTTAGCTTTTGCTTTCACCCGCTGTTCCAGCAGCATATCGACCACTTTCCCATAAGCGGCTTCACGTCCGTCCGACGAGCCGATTTCTTCTTTCAGGCCCAGGATATCGAAGCAGAATGTATGGAATACTTCTTTCAGTTCTTTCAGGTCATCGGCAGAGATGGTATTGTTTCCGGCAATGATATTATTGATCATCTTGGCTCCGTCAAAGAGATGTGAAATCACAATCGGAGTGTTCAAGTCATCATTCATCGCTTCAAAACATTTCGTGCGCAAGCTTTTTACGTCGACGTTCGAAGTAGCTGCAGGAGTGATTTTCTCCAAACCATCCACTGCTTCCATCAGTCGGCTCAGTCCTTTTTCTGCTGCCTGTAATGCTTCGTTGCTGAAATCCACCGGACTGCGGTAGTGTGCCTGCAAGATAAAGAATCGTATGGTCATCGGGCTGTAAGCCTGAGTCAGCAATTTGTGTGAGCCGCTGAAGAATTCATCCAGCGTGATGAAGTTTCCGAGACTCTTGCCCATCTTGGTGCCGTTGATGGTGATCATGTTGTTGTGCATCCAGTAGTGAACCATATCGTCACCCTGTGAAGCTACCGACTGTGCGATTTCGCATTCGTGGTGCGGGAAGATAAGGTCCATGCCTCCTCCGTGAATGTCGAAGTGTTCGCCCAGATACTTACGTCCCATGGCTGTACACTCGGCATGCCAGCCGGGGAAACCGTCACCCCATGGCGAAGGCCAGCGCATGATGTGTTCCGGTTGTGCCCGCTTCCAAAGGGCAAAGTCGGCAGGATTATGTTTTTCTTCCTGTCCGTCCAGTTCGCGGGTTGTATTCAGTACATCGTCCAGATTGCGTCCCGAGAGTTTACCATAATGGTAGTCTTTATTGTATTTGGCTACATCGAAGTATACCGAACCCTGGCTTTCGTATGCATAGCCGGCATCCAGAATCTTTTTTACCAATTCGATCTGCTCGATGATATGTCCCGAGGCATGTGGTTCAATGCTGGGGGGAAGTACGTTCAGTGCCTCCATGGCTTTATGGTACCGGTTCAGGTAGTATTGCACTACTTCCATGGGTTCCAGTTGTTCCAAACGGGCTTTCTTGGCAATTTTATCTTCCCCTTCGTCTGCGTCATGTTCCAGGTGGCCTACGTCGGTGATGTTACGCACGTATCGCACTTTATAACCCAACCGGGTGAGATAACGGAAGAGTACGTCGAACGTGATGGCCGGACGGGCATGTCCCAGATGTGCATCGCCATATACCGTCGGTCCGCAGACATACATGCCCACATGTGGAGCGTGCAAAGGCACAAACAGCTCTTTTTTTCTATCTAAAGTGTTGTAAATCGTCAGTTGATGTTCCATAACGTTTGAGATTTATTCTGTTTTAAACCACAAAGTTAGAATAAATAATTTGAATTGGGACGTGTTCTGCCGGATTATTCTCTGTAAGTATATGTGTCTGATGTAAGATCGGGCCACTCATACGAAAAATGCATTCCGATCTTCCATCTTCCACCTTTTTCTGTTTATTTGTCTAATTATCAACGAAATGAATGGGTGGAAGATAGCGTTTTCAAGCCGTTTATCTTCCACCTTTATCTTCCATCTTCCACCCACTGTTTTTGATGGATAAGGTATTGATCTGTAATTGTATATAGTGTGTTATCTATCTGTTTATGCCGTTTAAAGCATTTCCTTTTCCTTAGTATCTTTAGTGAAAATGGTCCGGACTTTATCTCGTCCCGCATGCCCGGGCCCATAAGCCCGCATGCCCGGGCCCATAAGCCCGCATACCTGTGCCCATGAGCCCGTATATCCGGGCCCACCGGCCCGGGTATACGGGCTGAGATAAGTTTAGTATGATGAATGATAATATACTTATATATAACGCGTTAATATCATGGAGAAATCAACTTGCTTTCTTATTAATTTCTGTGTTTAAACTGTTGTCTCCCCCTTCTCGGGTGCTTTTGTAAAGAACTTGTTTACGACCGCAGCTACACCGTCCTCCTCGTTGCTAAGGGTAATGTAGTCGGCGGCTTTCTTTACCGGTTCCTGTGCATTGCCCATGGCTACACCCAATCCGGCAAATTGAATCATTGAAAGATCGTTGTAGCCGTCGCCTACAGCCACCATCTCTTCCCGGTTCATGTTCAGCTTGTTAAGTAAGACAGATAAAGATTGTGCCTTGTCTATTCCCTGTGGCACCAGTTCGAGGAAGAAGGGCTCCGAGCGGTAAACACTCAGTTGACCTTGCAGTTCTACCGAAAGTTCGGCTTCAATGGGAATCAGACGATGTGGCTCACCCACAATCAAGCACTTAGGAAGCGGCAGACGGATATCTTTCAGAAAATCCTTGGACGGATATATCTGCATTTTATTGAGGAAAGCCTCTTTCCGGACATACACGTCATCGGGATATTCAGTGATGATATATTGCCGGTCGTAAGTCAGGATAGGGAGTTGGTTGCGTGTGGCGCATTCGTATAGCCGAGGTATCACTTCGTCCGGCAATACATTGGCATAAACGATCTCTCCGGTACTCCAGTCGATAATTTCTCCGCCGTTATAGGAGAGGATAAATCCGCCGAACTCCTTCATGCGCAGTTCGTTGGCCAAGGGTGCAATGCCGAAGGTAGGACGTCCCGATGCAAGTATCAGTTTCACACCCTGTTGTTGTACACGTATCAGTGCTTCTCGGTTGCGTGGAGTTATCTCTTTTTTAGCGTTGGTCAGTGTTCCGTCCAAGTCGAGTACGAGGAGTTTGTATTTCATCAGTCGCTTTTGTTTGGGTTTTGAGGGTGCAAAGGTAGTGGTTTTGGGTATATCACCCAAACAGGATGCGAGTAAATAAAGAATGAATGATACGTAGTCTGTTTGATGCGCTTTGATACGTTTATGCTATTGGGGAATTTATTGTCTTGAAATTTTTCTTTATTTTCTTTAAAACCAGAAATAAATACACGATATTTGTATAAATAGAGAATTAGATATGAGGCCGATAAAACTAATTTGGGGTATTGGAGGGATACTATTGGTAGCTTTATTAATAGGTTGTTATTTCTATCAGAGAAGTAATGAGATGATGTGTGTGGAATCAAAAAATCTATTCATACAGGCATTAAAAGGTGAAATGCTGCGAATGGAAAGGGAACTGGATCTACCATGTGTGTCTATGAATGTATCGGGTGCAACGGCTCCTTGGACCAGACTTTCTGTGAAAACTGAGTTTGGTACAAAAGATTATGTTGTAGATGTAAAAAAGGATTTGAAAAATATATCTTCTGATTTTAATGAGCGTTCTTTGCATTCTGTTGTTTGTATGGAGAAGCAGCTTTCTGCTGATACTTTGAATCGGATTTGGGCAGATAGTTTGAGAATGCGGCATATTGTTGCTAAAACCTCTGTACAGGTAGTTACTGTCGATTCAAGTAAATGTATTCGTTCTGAAGGGAGTTGTGACAATGATTGTTTTGTATCGCCCATTTGGATTGCCTATGTCGGGAACGAGTGTGAGGTAGAGGTTGCCGGTTTTTTATCTTCTACTTGTTGGTCGGTGATTCGATACTCTTCTTCTTCATTTGTCCTTATTGTTGGAGTGACTTTTATACTTATTGCTTTTTTCTACTATGTGTATAAGGTGAAAAAACGTTTGTCTGATTCGGAGGTTGAAGAAGAGCTTCTAAAGGAAAGGCTGGAGAAGGAGAGAGAGCGGTATCAAGATTTAGAAGAGAAACGCAGGCAATATGAACAACAATTGAATTTGCTTCAACAAGAAGAAAAAATGCGGATAAGAGAACTGAGTGATCTACGGGAGAAGCATAAACAAAAAGAAGCTCAGATTGAAATATTGTCAGTAGAGAAGAAACGTAGCAAAGAACAGCAAAGTATTCTTGCAAAGGAATGTCAAGAGGGTATGCTCCAAATAACGATGCTTTCCGATAAATTGGAAAAGGAAAAGATAGACCGGGGAGAGCTTCAACAAAAGTTGGCTGCATGCGAACTGCAAATAGCAGAACTGAGAAAAATAAAAGAAATGTTTGGTGAAGAATTAGTCATTTATAAACTCTGTTCAGGGTTGACTTTTGATCCTCGAAATCATATTTTGGATTGTGCCGGAAACCGGATAAAACTGGATGCTCAGGGTAGCCGGCTTTTACTCCTTTTTTTAGAGGCCTCTGAAAATAAACTATCATATGAAGAACTGCTTGAAATGATGTGGGCTGATCGTCGAAAGGATAAGAATCGTTTATGGACGGCTGTTTCTCGTTTGCGTAAAGCTTTAGCGCCTACTCGTGTTATCATAAAAATGGAAAATGAAGGTGGGTATCAGTTGGTGCTGCCTAAGAAGAGTGATGACTTCTCGCAGAGAGAACTCTTTTGATATAAGTTCTGGTAAGGGGGCATTTTATTGATTTTCAACTTGTAAGTTTTAGTAAGGAATGTTTTCTTAATAGACAGAAGAAATCGTCTATATTTGTTATGTGTTACTAAAACAACCGAGTATATGAAAAAGTATTTAAAAGCAATTGGCTGTTTTGCCATTTTCGTATTGGCTGTATTCTCGTATTTCAGAGAGCAATCTTATAAGTTGGATTCTTTGTCATTACAGAATGTTGAAGCATTGGCTGAAGGTGAGGAATATACACATATTTCTTGTATAGGTGTAGGCTCTTTGGATTGTCCTGTTAATCATAGTGGTGTGAAATATATATTTAAAGGATATTAAATATTTAATTGGGTTGGGAAGGGAGTGGAACGATGCATGCTCTGGAAAAGTTTAGAATCGTCCACTCCCGGAAAAACCTTCAAAAGAAAGGAGGTTTATAGGTTACAAAGGTAATGAATTTAAGTAAGAATCAGTAGGTGCATCATTTACTTTTTCTGCGGGTGGGTGATTCCCCGAAAAAGAGACACAAGAAACAACAAAATTATTAACCTCATAAAAAGGTGTGAAAATTATGAGTAAGAAAATCTTCGCGGCCCTGATAGTCGCTGTAGTCGCAACTTTTGCAGGCTACAATATATATCAGTCACAGAAAACAGAGAAAATAGTTTCAGACTTGGTGATGGCTAATGTCGAAGCATTGGCAGGCGATACTGAGGGTGGTGCTACTATCACTTGCTCCCGTACGTGTTCTGATGGAGTAGGACGTTGCTACAAGACCATTGATAAGTGGGGAAACTGTCATTTTGACGGTAGTCAATTATATTCTTGTACCTGTTAACTATTAAGAAGAAGTTATACCAAAAGTTTAGAGTTTCTTCATTTCCTTTTTTAAAATACGGGAGAGGAGATGATTATTACAAATTTCTTGGTATAACTTCCTGCATTGTTAATCTAATCTAATAAAGTTATGAAGAATATCTTGTTACCACTTCTCTTGTTTGTACTTTTTTCATGTAAAAGTACTGGAGATAAAACCGACTGTGAAGTATTACATGTCGATTTGGTTGAACGCCCTGTTCCAACGGAAGAATTATTTTCTAAAATATCTGTCATTCCATTGGAAACCAATGATAGTTCCTTTCTTGTAAGGCCTGTGAAAGTTATTATTAAAGATAACAGATATTATATTGTCGATGAAGGGGTTCCGGCTGTGTTTTCTTTTGATGAAGAAGGGCATCTTTTGCATAAAATAGGTAAAAAGGGACAAGGTCCCGGAGAGTATCGTGAAATATACGATGCCGTTATTAAAGAAAAAGAAAATGCAGTGTATATGCTATCTCCATTTGGCTCTCTTTATGTGTATTCTCTGGATGGAAAATTCATAAAAGAAATAGAACTGCCAACGAGGGCAAATTATCAATTGATAGAGGAGCTGGAGAGTAAGTATTTCATTACATGGACACTACCTGCTTCTGAGAATGATAATTGTATCAGCGTTATTTCTAAAGAGTCTTCCAAGAATGTGAAAGAATTTTGGCATGTGCCTCCCGTTTTCACTATTCTGAATTCTAAACCTTTCTATAATTATGAACATAAAGTATATTTTTCCAATCCTTATCAAAATGAAGTATATGAAGTAAGGACAGATAGCTTACGGGTTGCATACCGTTGGGATTTTGGAAAAGATAATCTTGATTTGAAGGAGTATGGATTCACTTTATTAGAGGATAAAAAGGTTGAAGAATATAAATTAATGTTGCAGTATTTACGTGATTCTACTGTGCCTTATTTTTTATGCGATCAATATCAGAATGATAAATTCTATTATATCATGTTGGTGTTTGGGCTTAAGCATTCGAAAAATCTATTTTACCGGAAGGAAGACGGCAAAAGTTTCTTTTTTGAAAAAACAACAGAAGACATTCATTTTGAACCTTTAGCCTTTAATGAAGATTTCCTGACTTGTATTGTTTTCAATGAAGACTTTCCAAACTATGAAAAAGTGCTTCCTCCAAAGGAATATAAGAAGCTGGAAGAGCGTTTAGAAGATGATAACCCCTGTTTAATCAAATTTTATTTTAAATGAAAAATCTTATATTTGTACTGGGTTGCTTTCTCTTTCTAATCTCATGTCAGCAGACCGAGAAGGAAAAACTTGAAGAACTTGTTAAAAATTGGAATGGGAAGGAGGTACTATTTCCGACAAATCTTAGTTTTACGTTATATGGAAAAACTCCTGTCGATTTTAAAATCCCTGCTTCGGATTATAAGATCGTGACCTATGTCGATTCGTTGGGTTGTTCCAGTTGTAAATTGCAATTGCCTAAATGGAAGGATTTTATGAAATATGCGGATTCTATAGTAGGCTATCAAATACCGGTTCTTTTTTTTCTTCATCCTGCTAATGTTCGCGAGATGAGGTCTGTGTTAAAACAAAATCGTTTTGATTATCCTGTTTGTATGGATACGGAAGATACTTTTAATAAAGTGAATAAGTTTCCTTCACAGCTAAATTTTCAAACTTTTTTATTAGATAGAAACAATCATGTAATTGCGATAGGAAATCCGGTCCATAATTACGATGTAAGAGAACTCTATATCCATCTTATTTCAGGAGGAATAGATGGAGATTCTCTTTCAAATATGCGAACTGTGATAAAAATAGAGAAAGATATGGTTGATTTGGGGAGTTTTGATTGGAGGCGAGAGCAGCATATAACTTTTGAGATACACAATATTGGTGATAATAATTTAGTCGTTTATGATAATAAGACATCTTGCGGATGTACTTCTGTTGAATACTCGAAAGAACCTGTTCAGCCCGGAAAGTCTTTAGCAGTTAAAGTAACTTATAAAGCGGACCATCCGGAACACTTTAATAAAACTATTATACTATATTGCAATGCTTCCGCTTCTCCTTTGGAGTTAAAGATAACTGGAAATGCTGAATAATTTAATGTTTATATTTAGTACTTTTGAATCTTTATTGACAGGTATTTGTATATGTCCCCTTAGCTTGAATATATGTTGCTAAATATAGGTAGTCAACCTTGGATCATTGCATTGGAACCTATTAATGTTATGGTTCAAGGTTGATTTTTATTTAATATTTGTTATATGAGAAATCTGTTTTTAATATTCCTTTTTTGCTATGTAACTGGGAAAGCCCAGGACAGAGCGTGTGTCGTGAGTGAAAAGGATAGCATTCCTCTTTCAAATGTATATATCTGTTTGAAAGATAGGAAAGTCATAGCTATCAGTGATGAAAAGGGTGTGTTCTCATTAGAGAAATATGATTCGTTGTCATTGAATGATACTTTATATTTTTCTCATATTAATTATTTGCACAAGAAATTGTCTTATGGTGATTTAATTAAAAATAGATGTACCGTTTTTTTGATAGAGAATAATCGGGTTTTGGAAGAAGTATCTATTTTTAGCAATAGGCATTTAAATCGCTTTTTGCATTATGAAATATTGTCTCCATTGAAAAGAGGAGTCTATTCGTTTGCTTCGGTCTTGGTAGATGGGCAGATTTATATTGTAGGAGGGAGTACGTCGTGCGGTCCCTTTCAGAGTAATATACGTTCTACTCTATTTTGGGAAAAATATAGTAACATGATGTATAGATATGATATCAAGCAAGATAAGTGGGAGACGATCAGGCATAAGTTTAGAGAAAGGGCATATCATACGGCGGGTTATTATGATGGAAAAATTTTTATTTTAGGGGGAAAGAGATTGTCTGAAACCAGAATTGTTGATTATCTGGATAATGCAATAGAAATATATGATATTAAGCGTGATACCGTTTGGACAGATTATACTAATCCGCATCAAGCGACTTTATTGGGATCCGTTGTGTATAAAGATAATATGATTGTTTTAGGCGGTGTTAAAAAGGTTTTGCAAAATAATGAAGGAGTCTATTCGGATGAAATGCATTTATGGAATTTAAAATCCGGCTATTGGTATGAGTTGGGAAAAATGCCGATTAGGCAAGCTCCTGATGCAATTCTGGTTGATCATTGTATTTATTTAATCGGAAATAGTAACGGTGGCGGCTGGAGTATTGAATGTTATAACTTATTGACAGGCGCATGGACCAATGCCGGACATTTGTTATATCGGCTTGGCTGGCCCAGTTTAGCTTATCATAATGATATAATTTATATTTTTGAACAAGGTGTTGTGCAGACGTTCAATATAAAAAGCAGGCAAGTTCGTTCGTATATGATAGATCTGAAATTGAAATCTCCAGCTTTGTATTACTTTGATGGGAAATTATATATTTTGGGAGGATTTTATATGGGAGATCCCTCGCGCAATGTATATAGTATTGATCTGAAAGAATTTGATAAAACAGAAATCGATTATTATTATAACAATAAAAGGTAAGCATTCGGTGAATCCTGTCTATTGTATAGAAACTGAACTTTATTGTTTTTTCTTATTCTACCATTATTATCATATTTTTAAAATCTAAAAGTATCTCTTTGCGATTTTTGAAATAGTCAACCCCTAAATAGCCATTGTATTTGCCATTAGCATTCTTCATGATAGAAAACTTATGCATATTTGTTTTGTGTTTATCAATAATTAAAGGGAAATCAGATATTGAATAGCTTTTATTAACTATAAATCCACTTATTCCACCAGCCTTGACAGAATCTTCTTTAAGTTTTAGCTCTCCCAATTTATCTTTGTTTTGTTGATAGAAATCATAATTAATATATCCTTCCATAGTCATACCTGTATCACAGAATAAAAGTAAACGAAGATTATTATAGAAAGCTTCTACTCCAACACTACCCATGAAATTAATCATATTAGAAGGTCGTTTTTGGATATTTAAATCTTGTGGAAGAGATGGGAATATTATTTTCTGTTCTTTAGGGTATATTATTGTTTGACCTATAGCTTCCATGAAAGGATTACCTAATACAGCTTCCATAGTATATACCAACGAATCTGTTTTGGGAAAAATATTGTCAAGTATATTAACTTTTACATTAGTGTAGGTAATATTACCTATTCTGAGTGTATCTACAACTCCCACTTTTGAATAGACAATGTCACCTGATATACCTGTTATGGACATGGAGTCTGCTACAACCTTTATGTGGTGCTTTTTTGCAAATGAGGTCGAAACCATATGAATTGCTGCTCCGGTATCAAATATAAAAGGTTCTTTTGTTCCATTTATTTCTACTGGAATGTACCAATAGTGTTTTGCACCTTTTATGTCTGTAATCATGTCTATAATAACTTCAGAGTTAGGAGATTGTTTTATGACTTCGCTCTTAGGCGTATTGCTTAGATTTTTATACCCTTTGTAGTAATTATGTATCATTGTCTGCATTTCTGCGTCTTTATCGTAGTCGTTCACTTTTTTTAGAGTTTCAGCAGCCTCTTTATATTTTCCTATTTTAGATAATTGTTCCGCCTTTATTATTGTATAAGCTATAACCGCAGATGAACCCAAATCTGCTGAATAGTTATTTAATAAAGAATCAAGTAGGCTTATAGCCTCATGTGGTTGATTAAATGCGCAATTTATACCAGCTTCAGCCATTAATCCTATCATTGGATATGCTAAACTATCCTTTATAGTAGGATAGACCCTTTTTAGTTCCAAATAATCGTACGTGTTGATCAAATCTGCAACTTTTTGATCAGTATATTGAGCATATGATGAAAAACATAGACTCAGAATTACTAAAATCAAGCTTGTTCTTTTCATAATATTATGGTGTTGTTTACAAATATGGTAAGTCTTATAGATGATAGCAAATATTCTTTTCCAAAATTTGTTAATCTTGTTTGGGGTGCTTGAAGTATTTTAAATTAATATGGTAGAATATTTATTTGGTTTTCTTTTTATCAAGAAATATCGAAATGAATATTTATCATTGGGAATATTGGGCATTTAATTCGATTAAATAATCAAAGTTATTATTGAATATATTCTTATAATTTTGGAATTATAGTAAGGGCTTTGGGAAGAATACTAAATTTTGAGGTAATGAGTTGGCAACTGTGTCTATTACTGTAATCTGCTTCGCCTTACTTCTTAGAGTAACTCTTATCACAAAAGTATAAATCTCGATAGAAGAAGCCTCTTCTATTATTTTTCTGTCGAATTTTAGATTTTCATTCAATGATTCCTGGTTTAGGAATGATATGCATGACAAATCTCTGGTTGTCTTTATTCCCTCTAATATCAGGTTGCACACGAAACTTGCTAGATTGTCCACTACCGGAAATCAATATTTCGCAATTACCAAGAGAATCAAATTCAATGCTATTAGTAGACCAGAATTTTATCAGAGCTAAAGCTCTCTCATAACTAAGTTCGTAATTTTTTATATAATTATCTTTTGATGACTGTCCTTCTATTATGAGAAGATACTGAGCTTCGGGTATTTTTATTTTAGCATTTTGCATAAAAAGCATAATAGCTTCTCCTGCTTTCAAAAGTTTATCAAGTTGCTCCTTCTCTATATCTTGGATATTGGAACTATAAGTGTTGAAAGAAACGTCAATATCTCTTAAGGTGTGTCTTTTAAACTGCTCGTCATACTTAAAATATTTATTGTCTATTTCTTTAATCGAATTGTTTAATTCCTCAATCTTTTCAAGTTGTTTCTTCGTTGCATTAGCAGTTCTGTTCAGTTCAGCATTTATTCCTTTCATTTTTACAATACTTACTATAAATAAAACAAGCATAACAAAGAAAAGACTTGTCATTAAATCCGAATAGCTCAACCAAAAAGAATCTTTTTTATTTCTCATTGTCATATTTTTCCACGTTAATATCTTTAATAGATTTCGTCATTGTATCTATTGCCATTAATATAGATTTATTCAAGTCTATATTCTCGATTTGAGCATCTTTATAATCTTTTCTAAGATTAAGAATTTCACTTTTTAAATCCTTATAGCACTCTGCTTGCACTTGGGTGTATTGAACAAGGGTTGCTATCACCTCTTTCATTTTATCAAAAGACTCAAAGAAATCTCGGTTTCCAGAAACAAATTTTTTGATGTACTCGGTTGATGCTGTAAGTTGCATAGACAAACTGTCTGAAACATGCTTTGCATCAGTCATTAATAAATCAAATTCTTTGCGCCAAATGTCTCGTCCTTCTGAACCTGTAGGGAAGTGCGTTTCTATTGCTTCTTTGAACTCTTGCTGGAGAATTGCTGCTTTATTTTGATTGCTAACAACAACTGATAATCCAGCACCAAATTCATCGAACCTTGACAAGACTGCATCTATTTTTGATGCTGCATCTGTAACTCCTTTAATAGTTGTATTAAGTTGTTCTTGATAAGTTTTAAATACATATAAGGATTCTGCAGAATCTTTAAGTGTCACAAATGTTTCCGCAATTTTATTGGCAGTTCGTGTCAAACTCAATTTGTTTATTTCTTCCAATACAAGATGTTGTTTCTCTAAATTGTCATTTAATAGTTCTGCCGAATCTGCATAAGCATTCAAATTCTTGCCAAACTTATCAACGAAATGACCAAGAACTCCTTTTAAAGAATTCAAACTTGATGCCATACTATTTGAAAGTACAGGCATTAATTCTCTGCGTATGAAATCATAATAATCCTCTTTTTTAGCATCAACAATAGTCATAGTCTTACCATATGAAAAAGCACTATTGTATACTGTAAGACCTAATCCAACCAAACTTGCCCCCATTGCCGCCATGACACCATAAAGAAGATGTTGCAAACCATTCATATTTCCATTACTTGCCAATATAGCAGAAAAATCGACTCCCCATAGACCTGTTATAATTCCTACAAATGTACCTGCAAGTCCTATATACAATGGAACATTCAAAGAGCTATGTATTTCATTCTCCAATGCATCAATTTGATGTTCACAAATACCTTTCAGAATGTCGAAATCTGCACTTGTTCCCACATTCTTACAAAGATATTCATTAGTCCGTGAAATAATTGATGAAAACTTGGTAGATTGGTTATTATTCTTCAAGGATATTAAAGTAATATCCATGTATTCTTCGTTTTCGCCTTCTTCATCTGAGTATTTAGAAGGAATATTCTTTATGAATTCTTTCAATTTACTTTTGCTTTTGAGGACATCTGTTGTTATGGAGGACATCTTTAAATCTAGTGAATCAATGCTCGGAAAAAAAGATTTCAACTCTTTGATACGCAAACGCGTTTGATTGAAATTCCATAATTGAAATAGAATCACGCAAATTACTACTGCAATTGCAACAATAAGGGCAATATTATTATCCATATTCTGTATGATTTATTCGTTAAATAATTTTATTTGTTTAGGCTTTGCTACTTTTTTTGTACGCTTACCTTTTACTTTTTTTGCTTCTTTCTCAATCTGTTTCTTTTGTTTGAGTTCTGCTTCGGTCATAGGTGAATATTGTTGAACTTCGTTGGGATACTTTCCTTCAATGTATAACTTCACAAGACCTGCATGAGAGAGCGGCTTAGTTATATCTCGGAAATCAATATTGGTGTTATAGTCAAGTAAAACTATATCTTGCTTAATTGATTGTGCTTTGATACGTTCTACTACATGATACACTTCTTTAATATTATCAAGAATCCATTTATATGTGGGTAAATAAATAAGCATTCTAGCCTCAAAATAGCCAAGAAGTTCTTTTCCATAAGCTCCTTTTCGATGTCCTAATGGGATTCCGAATTTTCGTACAGTTCTCTTCAAATTATGCATAGTATCATTCTTGAATGTCGAAAAATCCACATCTGCATTTTCAAAAACTTTAAGTCCTTGCCATACGGCTTCAACACAAGTAGCCTTTAACGTATCTGGCGTAAAAGGTATAGGAATATTGCCATGCGGATAGAACGGGCTCAGTATTTGGGCATATCGCATGGTAGAATTTGAAGTTACGTCAAGAATAACTGCATTAGGGTATTCTTCTTGTATCTTTTCGATTTTTCTTTTTCTATTTTCAATGTATATCATGTCTCACTTTTAATTATATTAATATTGGATTGTCTATATTTATAATATATTCTAACGGAATAAATGTCTTGACCATAACCTCTGCTTGATGAGGTTTGAAGTCTTCATCATTCCTATTTACATAATGTCTTTTTGTTGCTGCAAAATTTACTTTTTGTAAGTGGCACAAATCACCTCCATGAGAGTGTAATTGGTCTGCTGCATTTATATCGGAAAATAATGTTTCTTTAAACCATGCCACATCTATTTTTATTCGGAGCAAAACCAAATTACTTCCACTTTGTTTAAGTCGCCATGTCATAGGATGGTCATCACAAAAGCTTAATCTGACATAATCTTGTAAACCATAACGCATATCAAGGTTTTCAGAGTCCGCATCTCCACCTTGGTTGGGTATAACGATACCATGTGTTTTACAATAATGCCAAGACAGGAGTCCTCTTTGCTTTTTGATGGACAACAGGTTTCTCCTATCTGTAAAATGATAAAAGCAAGTAATGCCATTAGCTGTGAGTATATCCTTGAAACTTTGAATATTTAGCTTTTTTTCATTACAGAGAGAGTTTAGACGATCACGTTCAGCCTTTTCTGCTATTTCTTTTTGTCTTGCTTGTTCTGCAAGCCTTTTGGCTGCTCCTTCTCGTACTTCGTTCTCTTTTCTCTGTTTTTCTTCAATTTCACGTTGTCTACATTCTTGTTCTTTTCTTTTTTTTCTTGCTATATTCTCCTTTTTTTCCCGTTCTTCAGCAATTCGTTGTATTTCTCGCTTCTCTAATGTTTCTCGCAGATTAAGGATACTATTTTGTACTTCTTTGTACTGTTGCAAAATATGGGAAGTATGTATCTGAGATATTATAGATTGAACTTTATCGAAAATTTTATCTGCTTCATTGAGCTTTTTCCTTGATATAAGCGATTTTATCTCAAGTAAATCTTTATTTAACTGGTCTTCTAATGCAACTAATCTTTCTTGTTCTTTTCTCAGACGCTGTTCTTTTAAGAATTTTACTGTAACAATATCTGGAAAGCTATAACGAACGAAGATAGAAACCTCTTTGAAAGATTTATTTTCTTTAGGAGTTAGGTGATACCAATTAACGGATACAGTTTTCATGCTATTTCTAGTAGAAACCACATCTTTGCGCCTCCCTTCTAATATGTTAATCTTAGAGGAAGATTTACCTATTTCCCCCTTAGAATATGGGGAGATTGGTTTATCAAAGCCAAATACTTTTTTTATCCATTCAAAAAGCATATATCCTTTTTTATACAGAAGCGTGGAACTGCAATGCCACTTCTTAATTTGGAGGTCGTAGGAAACCTTGGATACAGATGTAGTAATAGCAGCCCACGCTATAGCGTGAGAACCACTATGCCATCCTTGTGTCCTTTTGAAAATTTCCTACGTTCCCAAACTATAAGATAAACATAACGCTTCTTTTTTCCTAATATGTATTGGAAAGAGTTTTCTCAATTCAATCGCAAAAATAGTACAAATCTTCAAAAATAAGGCTGTTTGAGAGTAATATCTTTGTGCCACAATGGAATAAAACTTTTTTCAGAGCCTCATTCCTTTATTTTGTTTAGTAGGAACATCCAAATTTTCTTTCCATTCGCTCATCTTCGTTCTGAACCATTGTATCAGTGAAACTCCATTTACTCATATCTGAAAGTTCCCTTTCTTACTGTTGTCTTTCCCAAACGGAAATGTGGCATTTTCTGCTTGGAACTTGCGGTTAAACTCCGAAGAATAGAAATTACCTTTAAAAGGTACTTTTTTGAACCTGCATAGCTCACTAATGATAGCATCGGAAAAGTATATCGTATTCCGACAATAATCAATCAGTGGCAATAGCTTTTCCACATAAGGGAAGTATCTTCTTGCCTTATCAAGGCATTCTGTAAGTTTAGATTGTTCCGTTTTGTGTTCCTTCTTGATATACTGCTCCCGCTCTTCTGCTTGGCTTTCAAGTTCAGAGATGCGTTGCTTCAATTGTTCATTCTCCGTTTTAGTTTTATTGCTTTCGAAAAGAGAACCGACACTTTCCACAATATTTGGTAGCAATGGCTGTCGCTGCTCCTTTCAGCCGTTCGGTATGCACCTCTTTCTTTACTTGTTTCAATTCTTCCTGCGCTATTTGCTGTTGCTCTTTTAATTGCTGCACGTTAATTTGTAGCTCTCCGGTCTGGCACAGTAACTCACGGTAATATTCTCTGGTCGAGACGTGTTTGACTTTCGAGTCATCAATGCCACGTTGTAGACCGTATCGCTTCATGGCTTCGGCATAGGTCTCTTGATAAGACTTGAGTTTATTCCTTGTCATAATTTCATCTGCACATAACCGGGGCATATCGGTTGGTTTCTTTCGGTATCGTTTACTAACCTGTTCTTCTTTTTTCTTGCGTTTACGCTCACCTCTGACAAGTGGCACGAGCGTAGCATGGATATGGGGAGTACTCTCATCCATGTGCAAGACTGCCGAAACAATATTTTCTTTTCCAAATGTATCCGAAAGATATTTCAGATTATCGTCACACCATTCATCAAGTTTACCCTCCTGCTCAATACGCTTCATATTTTTGGGAGTACCCGTCAATAATATTCGGATTGCCCTTACTTGGTTCTTTCCGATTTTACGTGGCAGTTCTGCATTCTCCAAACGGTGTTGGATAGCTTGTGTTCGGTTCGTCACACCATCGGGAAAACTTATCAGTTCTCGATTGAGGTGCGTTCTGTTTTCATCTGCATTCTTTGGTTTGATGGTTCGTTCGATGTGGGCGGACATGGCACTGTCCATTCCGTTAGTTTTCTCCATGTGCAATACGGCATAACCCATATATGATTTCTTTTTTAACTTGTGGAACAATAATTTATATAACCCGTTTATAGCACGGAAGCCATTCATAAGGAGAGTCCAGAGAGGTGAAACCTCTTTGGCTTATTGGGGAATTTTTAGTGTAATACTCAAACTCAACTGCTTTGTTCTTCCAATTTATTCGTCTATTCCAGCGTTTTTTAGTAATATTGCTTTAGTGCTATGATTTCATCTTTAAGTTTTCCTAATTCATTTATTGCTTGATTAAATTTTTCTTCATTATAACGTGACTTTATTATATGGAAACATTCTATTTTCTTATTTTCTGGGTATAAAAGTTCTATTAAATAGAGCTGGTTGAATATTATGTCTGCATGATTAACTCTGTACGATACATTTGGGGATTCTCTAAAAATGTGTCCAAAAGTAATCATGATACCTACACTTGGTTCCATATTTTGACCCCGTTTTACAAGTACATATCCACGTAGTTTCTCTAACAACAAGTCAAGAGGGAGCATACGTCATTGACAACCGGTCTTCACTAAATAAAAGATTGCATTCCAAATCATTCGTAAATCATATTTTCGCTTTCTTGCTTGCGGGTTCAACACTTTTGTTATATATTGCCACTCTGTTTCCGTTAAATCAGTTTGATACATCTTTTTTTAAGTTTGATCACTTCAAAGAAAGCAACTATCAGACTGATATGGAAACTTTGTTAGAATTTTTTTTACCGCCTCTAAACAAACTGCAAAATGCAGTAGTATTGGAAGGTCTGGAAATGAAGGTGATTTTCGGGGGAAGCGGGTCTTCGTTGTGCCCAGATGGTTATCCGTATGTATTCAGGTGTTCTAATGGCAATCTACATTGTTGCAAAGTTAATTCAGAGTCTGTTTGTTGTCCATAATTGACAACTTACTCTTTATTAAATGCTTATCATCTATTTTGGTGGATGATAAGGCTCTGTTAATTAATTAAAATTGAAGATCATGAATATGAGAAAAGTATTTTATTTAGTTCTATCACTTGTAATTGCAAGTTGCACCTCTAATAAGGAACTGCAAGAGAAACTGGCATTTATTGATGTCACCAAAGAATATCCCGAAAAGAAAATTGAGCTCACCGATATTGCGGATGTCTCTTATCTGTACCTCAATTCGAAAAATGATGATTATCTCTATAAAGGCAGCATTGATTATGTAACCGAAAACAATATTATTGTTATAGACCGCTCTCAGAACAGCGTGCTGTTTTTCTCAAAAGAGGGAAATCCCAAATCACATTTTAACCGTAGGGGACAGGGATCGGAAGAATACAGAGATGCATATTCGGTAATGTATGACGAAGCAAATGATGAAGTGTTTGTTTCGCCCGACTTTAGCGATCATATTATGGTCTATTCATCATTGGGTGAATTCAAAAGGAAAATAAATTTACCTCAGACGAATGTTAACGGACAAATGGCCTTATTTGACGATGTGTCCATATTGGTGTATGATAACACGAAATTGTGGAAATCTATCATGCAAAGCAATGCCCCAGATATAGTACAAACCATTGATTCAGCTTTCTTTCTTATTTCTAAATTGGATGGTACAGTGCTGGATTATATCTCACTACCAAACAAAAATATAGATCTGAGTTATAAAGATTTGAACAGTGTATTTACTGGTCAGGTGAGTTACGGACGTGTGAGAAAGTCGGCTGACGGATTACTTTTATACAATCCTGAATCCGGCACCGTTTTTCATTACAGCAAAGAAAAGCGTTTAACTCCATATATGCACAAAAAACCAATATTGAGCAGTCAAACCTCAATGACGGTTATGGATATCTGCATGGATGCGGGAAAATATCAGTTTATAGCGGTTTACCCTTATCGGGAAACAGCGAAATCTCCGACACCAAAGTATTATATGCGCAACAAAGCAACAGGAGAACTGTTTCGCCCAAAAATAACTCTTTCCGATTTTGAAGGAAAAGAGTTGTATATCAATCCCCGGCTTTTAAATTATTATGAACATGCATACCACTTTGAACTGGATTTTGCTGAACTCGAAGAAGCATATTACAAAAACAAGCTCAGCGGTAAACTCAAAGAACAGGTTGCTTCACTTCTTGAAGATGAGGAAAGTAATAATGTTTTTGTGTTTGCGGATTTTTATTGATAAAAACACACCTTCTGGGGTTGTTTTCAATATTGAGTGATTTGTAAAAAGAGTTACAGATAAGCCTGGACTACATGAAGAGATGATATTACATGTCGTACCAAGATCAATACAATATTTTAGTAATTGCCAACAAGTCTTCAAACTACAAAACAATGACTTTTCTCGTAGCGCACTCAGCGATAATACTCATTATTAAATATTTAATAGAGGGGGAAGTTTACAAAAGTCCCGCCCACTCCTGGTTGGTTAGTGTGGGGAGCTGATCTGTTTCTGTGATGAAAGTTTCCGCCAGTTTTCGTTTTTCCTCTTGTAGCTGTATGATTTTCTCTTCTATGCTTCCTTGCGTGATGAAACGGTAGGCAATTACTTGTTTGTCTTGTCCGATACGGTGCGCGCGGGCAATGGCCTGTGCTTCGGCTGCCGGGTTCCACCAGGGATCGATGATGAACACATAGTCTGCTTGTGTCAGGTTGAGGCCCACTCCTCCGGCTTTTAGTGAGATAAGGAAAGCTTGTATCCTGGGGTCACGGCTAAAGCGTGCAATCTCTTCCGGGCGATTGGTAGAAGAGCCTGTTAGAAGAGCATAATCCCATTGACGTTTACGAAACTCATCGGCCACCAATTCCAGATGTTTGACGAAAGAAGAAAAGATCAGGACCTTATGGCCTTCGCTCCGGAGTGTTTCGAAGGTCTCTATAATCAGGTTTAGTTTACCGGATTCACCGATGAAACCGGGTAAAATCATCTGCGGATGGCAGGCGAGTTGCCTTAAACGGAGAATCCCGTTGAGTACTATGAGCGGTTGCTGACCCTTCTCTGAGGTCTGTTCCAGCAGAATGTTCCGGAGACTGTTCTTTTCATGTTGGTAGAGCTCGTTCTGTTTCTTTGCCATGTCGCAATAAATCACTTCTTCGGTTAATGACGGTAGTTCCGGAGCTACTTCCTGCTTGCTTCTGCGTAGTATAAATGGGGAAATGAGTTGTCGTAGACGAAACTTCATCCGTTCGTCACCTTGACGGATGGCGTTGACGAACTGTTTGCTGAACGCTGTCTCGTTTCCTAAAAGTTCAGGCTGTAGAAAATGAAACTGTGCCCAAAGATCCTTCAGGGAATTCTCAATAGGAGTTCCTGTCAGAATTAGCCTGTGTTTACTTTGTAATTGTATCGCTGAACGGAATGTAAGTGATTCGCTGTTTTTTATGTTTTGACTTTCATCGAGAACTATGTACTCAAACTTATATTGGGATAAAGTCGCAATATTATTGCGCATCGTGCCATAAGTGGTAAAGACCAGATGATATTGGTCGAAGTGCTTTGACAAGCGATTGATTTCATTGGCGGAGTTTCCGTTATATTCCGTCATTGACAGGCTGGTAAAACGGGATGCTTCCCGTTTCCAGTTATGCAAAAGCGAGGTAGGCACAACAATAAGGGTGGCATGCAGACGTGGTGTCTGGCTTTTCTTTTGATTTAGTACAGCACATTGCAAGTCGTTTTGTCCGCTTCGGGAGGCGTTGAGGGCTTCGGTTTTTACCGGAAAAAGTGATAACTGCCCCTTTTCATCGAAGAAAGCTTCCTTTTGCACAGGAGAGTCTTGAGTGTTTTCTTTCTCTTCCAGGCTGTTTGTTTCCTGATTTGTTGAGGCGGCTGTTCCCGGTTTGTAGATGTATTGTAAAAGTGTAAGAGTTTGCAAGGTCTTTCCAAGGCCCATATCATCGGCCAGACATCCTCCGAATTTTTCGAGGTATAGGTTTGCCATCCATGAGAAACCTTTCTGCTGATAGGAGCGAAGATTGGCCTTGAGCCCTGCAGGTACAGGGATTGGTTTCTCCAATCGGAGGCCGATTGCTATACCTGGACCTTTTTCCAGGATCGATTTTATTACACCCACAAAAGGACGCTTCAGTCGGATGTTCTTACCTGATTCTTTACCTATCTCAAGCAGATTGGCGTATTTGGTGAACCATTCTTCGGGGAGGAGGATAATGCGTCCGTCAGAGAGGGGATATTCCCTGTTGTTGTCCAGTATATTTTTGCGGAATCGGCTGAAGGGAATTTTCTGATTGTCTATGACGACATTGATATGTAATTCGAACCAGTCGCGGCCATCTTCGTAATCCTGTTCTATCCGGATATCCGGAAGATAGTATGGCTTCTTGTGCGTATCACTTGATAAGATAAACTTTTCCAGTAGCATTTCCCGGTGACGGCTGACCCACTCGGTAATGTTTTTTTCGGGAGCGATAGGCGATAGTTTGAAATGGGAATCACTGACACATTGTAATCCGGCTTTTTGAAGCAGACGGATTGCCTGCTTCTCGGCAGTTGAGTTACGTTGGAAATAGTGGATGACAGTTTGTCCATTCTCTTGCTCCCGGAAGATGATTTTCTTGATTCCATCGGAACCATGAGGTGAAAAAGTCCGGTCTCCATAACGAAAATCAAGCCGTAACAAAGTATCATTATAGATTGTATCTTCAAGGTAGAGATAAGCATCACACGGACGTCTTTCTCTGATCACTTTGACTCCTTGAATATTGATTTCATGGTAATATGCAAGGGGAATCATGATATTGTCTATGTATTTTTCAGTCAATGAAGCGTCCACGCTGATACGTTCTTTCTTGGTGAAAGGCAGTAAGCGTGAAGCTTCAATATGGGGGACAGTAAATAAATCCATACCCAGCAATAAGGTGGCAGGATTGGAGGTGAGGACAGTGACAGGTTTTTGTTCCATCAGTGAAACCGGCAGGTCGTCATAGTAGCATTGCAGTTGATAGCTGAAATATTCCTCGGTTACTTTAAAAGAGAAATGGGCTTCTAAATCGTGGGGATGGACACGGTATGCATGGTGTTCATAGAGTTGCTTGCTTCCACTTGGTTTCTGATAAAACGGAAGTTGCCTGGTGCGTATCAGTTCTAACATCTCCAACAGTTTCTTCTCTATGAAAGGACGGATTTGTTCTTTAAGTTTGTTATTGTCCTCGGCCAGTTTGCGGAGGAATTTAGGGACTGTTTTTTCACGGGAATAGACTCCCATCAGATATTTTTCAGTATAATGAGAAGCAATGTCAATGGCTTTTTGTTCTGCTTCATTCATTTTTTTGATCGCATCGGGAGAGGCATGGAAAGCTTGTTCGATCACTTCCAACGTGTTGTCAGGGGTTCGGCTGACAGTGTAGGGGATGAGTAATATCCCCAGAACAGGGTGCTCTACGAGTACAATGACAACTTGGTTGGTGGAAAGTGCTTTTTTCATTCTGTCCGGTTTGGAAGGTCAAAGATACGGGATTTTATGTAATTTTGCGGTATGATGGAGGAAAACAAACGAGTCTTATTGGGAATGAGCGGTGGTACGGATAGCTCTGTGGCTGCCATGCTATTACTTGAAGCCGGTTATGAAGTAACGGGAGTTACCTTTCGTTTCTATGAGTTTAATGATTCTACGGAATACTTGGAAGATGCCCGTGCATTAGCAACTCGCTTAGGTATCGAACATATCACTTATGATGCGCGCGAGATTTTCCGGAAGAAAATTGTTGATTACTTTATCGATGAATATATGGCCGGACATACTCCGGTCCCCTGTACTCTTTGCAACAACTGGTTAAAATGGCCTTTGTTGGCCAAGATTGCCGATGAAATGGGTATTTTCTATTTAGCTACCGGTCATTATGTGAGAAAGAAATGGATGGATGGAAGCTATTATATTACGCTTGCCGCAGATCCGGATAAAGACCAGTCATTTTTTCTGTGGGGATTAAAACAGGATATTTTGCAACGTATGTTGCTTCCGATGGGTGAGATGACTAAACCTGAAGCACGTGCTTATGCTGCCGGAAGAGGTTTTGAGAAAGTTTCAAAAAAGAAAGATAGCATCGGGGTTTGTTTCTGTCCACTTGATTATCGTAGTTTTCTGAAAAAGCATCTTTGCGATGCGGGAGGCGACAGGAGCAATAAAATAATCCGGGAAGTGGGCAAAGGCAGATTCCTCGATGAAAGCGGCAATTTTATTGCCTGGCATGAGGGATATCCTTTTTATACTATAGGGCAACGCAGGGGGTTAGGCATCCAACTGAACCGTGCTGTTTTTGTAAAGGAGATCCATCCTGAAACCAATGAAGTGATATTGGCTCCTTTAAAGTCCCTTGAAAAGTCAGAGATGTGGTTGAAAGACTGGAATATAATCAACGAATCCCGCCTGCTGGGCTATGATGATATTATTGTGAGAATACGTTATAGGAAACAGGAAAACCATTGTTCTGTCACAATCACTCCGGAGGGATTATTACATATACAACTACACGAACCTTTGTCCGCCATTGCAGAAGGACAAGCAGCCGCTTTCTATAAGGATGGTTTGTTGTTGGGAGGAGGGATTATAACGATGAATGATGAACGATGAATCGTATGCGGATAGCACACAGCCCATTCATCGTTCATCGTTCATCGATTATCGTTCATTGTTTATTCAAAGCAATCATTTCTTCAATGTAGTCTCTTGTATTGCTGAGCCTCGGTACTTTATGCTGACCACCTAATTTCCCTTTTTGAGCTAACCAGTCATGGAAAAGTCCTTTGCGTGCGACAATCACTTCCAATGGTTGGAGAGCGATATCTTTCCATCGTTTTGCTTCGTAGTCGGAGTTTACTTCTTTCAGTGTAGTATCCAGTACCGCCGCAAATCTTTCGATGGAATCGGGCATTTTGGCAAACTCAATAAGCCATTGATGACGGCATTTGGCATTTTCATCCATAAATACGGGGGCAGCGGAATATTCGCTGACTTGAGCACCAGTTTCAGCACATGCTTTGGCAAGCCCTTTTTCTGCATTATCTACGATCAACTCTTCACCAAAAGCATTGATGAAGTGCTTGGTACGTCCTGTAATGACGAACTTATACGGATTCTTTCTGGTGAATTTCACAGTATCCCCGATCATGTACCGCCATAATCCGCAGGAAGTGGAGATCACCATAGCATAATTTTTATTTAGCTCTACTTCTTCAAGGCAATAGGTGCGGGGATTCTCTTTTTCCACATCCTCCAAAGGAATAAATTCGTAGAAAATACCATAGTCAATCATCAATAACATAGATGGGTCGGAGAAATCGTTTTGTGTCCCGAAATAGCCTTCCGATGCATTGTAGGTTTCGACATAATGCATTTTAGAAGAATGAATGACTTGCTTATATTGTTCACGGTAAGGGGTAAAAGCGACGCCTCCATGGAAGAATACTTCCAGATTGGGCCATACTTCTTCCAAGGTCTGCTTGCCTGTTTTTTCAAGAATACGTTTGATTAAGACCAGCATCCAGGAAGGAACACCCGAAAGATTGGTTACATCTACCGGTATGGTGCTGTTGGCGATAGCTTCAATTTTGGTTTCCCATTCGTCCATTAATGCTATTTGCTTGCTTGGCACACGTATCAGGTTGATCAGCGGACTTACATTCTGGATCAATATGGCTGAAAGGTCACCTACCAGACTATGGTTGGAGTTCAGGTTCGGACTATGGCTGCCTCCCAGAATCAGTCCTTTACCGGAAAAAAAACGGCTGTCGGGATTCATGCGGAAGTAGATTGCGGCCGCGTCTTTTCCTCCCCGGTAATGAATATCCTGCAAGGCCTCTTTGCTAACCGGAAGAAACTTGCTTTTATCGTTTGTGGTGCCCGAGGATTTTGCAAACCAGCGTATTTCTGAAGGCCACAATAGGTTTTGTTCGCCTGCACGGAGACGTTCCACATAGGGCTTTACTTCTTCGTAGGTTTGTATGGGGAGTCGGTTTTTAAAGTCTTCGTAATTGCGGATAGATTTATAATCATACTTCTTTCCCCATTCAGTATTTTCTGCCTGTTTTACGAGACGGGTCAATACCCGGTGCTGTATATCTCCGGCTTGTGTATCATAAAGATCTATGGCTTTTAAACGGGAATCAAATACTTTGCTTATAATCTTTGTAATATTCATTGCTCTTTAACATATAATGTTTAGTCGTGCAAAAATAGCCTTAATTATCTTTTTTTTCTATCTTTACGACGGAAATAATAGTTAAAAGTGAAGATATGTCATGCTTTTGCAGACAGATGAGTAACTTTTTTCTTTTAAATACGTAATATTCAATAAAAAAAGAGCAGCAATGAAGATCGGAATTCTTACATCCGGAGGAGATTGCCCCGGCATAAACGCTACGATTCGCGGGGTGTGTAAAACGGCCATTAATCATTATGGAATGGAAGTTGTGGGGATTCACAGTGGTTTTCAGGGATTGCTGACGAAAGAGGTAGAATCGTTTACTGAAAAATCCTTGTCCGGATTGCTAAACCTGGGTGGTACTATGTTGGGAACTTCACGCGAGAAGCCGTTCCGTAAGCAAGGTATTATTTCGGATGTGGATAAACCGGCGCTGATACAACGTAATATTGCTGAATTGGGACTTGATTGCGTGGTGTGTATCGGTGGAAATGGTACGCAAAAGACTGCCGCAAAATTTGCAGCGATGGGAATTAATATCGTTTCTGTTCCTAAGACGATCGATAATGATATCTGGGGTACGGATATCTCTTTCGGATTCGATTCGGCAGTGAGCATTGCTACAGATGCTATCGACCGGCTTCACTCTACGGCAAGCTCTCACAAGCGGGTGATGGTAATCGAAGTGATGGGGCATAAAGCAGGATGGATTGCTCTATACTCGGGTATGGCAGGAGGAGGAGATGTAATCTTGGTTCCGGAGATACCTTATAATATAAAAAATATAGGGGATACAATTTTAAATCGTTTAAAAAAGGGGAAACCTTATTCGATTGTGGTCGTTGCCGAAGGTATCCAGACTGATGGGCGTAAGCGTGCTGCCGAATACATTGCCCAGGAAATTGAATATGAGACAGGTATTGAGACGCGTGAAACGGTGCTTGGCTATATTCAGCGCGGTGGCTCACCTACACCTTTCGACCGTAACTTATCTACCCGAATGGGAGGGCATGCAACGGAGCTGATTGCTAATGGGCAGTTTGGACGTATGATTGCATTGAAAGGTGATGAAATATCTTCCGTTGCATTAGAAGAAGTGGCCGGAAAGTTGAAATTAGTGACTGAAGAACATGACCTTGTTGTACAAGGGCGCAGGATGGGAATATGCTTCGGATAATAATCGGAGGTGTTTAGATTATATACTGATATTTTCAGTTGATGTTATTTTATCAACTTGCGGAGATTCCTCTGTCTGGTTTATTTCAGGATCGTCGGGTGTATCTTCTGTGGAGATATTATTCTGTACTTTGGCTTCTTGTACACCTGCCATGAACTCAGGATCCCCTTTGATTTTTTTGAGGGCCATCTGTGCGGCATTCTGTTGTGATTCCTTTTTGGAGTATCCTGTACCGGATCCTCCGAGTATGCCTTCAATCCGGACTTCTGTCTGAAACACAGGATTATTCTCTTTGTCAAGGAACTGTTCTATTAGTTCGAAAGAAACTTCCATCTTGTTTTTCTGGCTCCATTCAATCAGTTTAGACTTGAAGTTCACCTCTTTGCGTGAGAGTTTGTCCAGATCTATATAGGGCTCGATGATTTTCTTCTGCATAAACTGTTTGCAACATTCATATCCCCGGTCAAGATAAATGGCTCCAATAAAAGCTTCGAACGCATTCCCATACATATAGCTGTTGTGGGAAGAAGAACGTGTAGAATATTTGATAAGTTTGTCCAGGCCTATTTCGACAGCCAGTTTATTTAATGTTTCACGCTGAACTATTTTAGAACGGGTGTTTGTCAGGAATCCCTCTCTTTTACCTTCAAAATGTTGATAGACAATATCCCCTACGATGGCGTCAAGAATGGCGTCACCAAGGAATTCCAGGCGTTCGTTGTTCAACGGACGTCCTTTCTCCGAACGTACAGCTGTCGATTTATGCAGGAGAGCCTGCTCGTATAGCCGGATGTTGCGTGGATAGAATCCAAGTATGCGATAAAAACAAAAATAAGACTCTCTATCCTTACAGAACAGGAGCCTTATCTTATCTATTTTATTACGTAACACGACTTTATTCAGCGTATTTCTTGAAGATTACACAAGCATTGTGACCACCAAATCCGAATGTATTCGAAAGGGCAACGTTAACTTCACGTTTCTGTGCTTTGTTGAACGTGAAATTAAGGTTATAGTCGATGTTCTCGTCGTTATCACCTTCGGCATGATTGATAGTCGGAGGAACGATGCCGTTCTTGATGGCAAGGATACTTGCAATAGACTCTACCGCACCGGCAGCACCCAACAAGTGACCTGTCATTGATTTGGTTGAACTGATATTCAACTCAAAAGCATGTTCGCCAAATACTTCCTTGATTGCTTTGGCTTCCGATATATCACCCACCGGAGTGGATGTACCGTGAACGTTGATGTAATCCACTTCTTTAGGATCCATTTCTGCATCTTCCAGGGCATTCATCATCACCAGTTTTGCACCAAGTCCTTCCGGATGAGATGCTGTCAGGTGGTGAGCGTCAGCAGACATACCTACACCGGCTACTTCTGCATATATTTTTGCGCCACGGGCTTTTGCATGTTCAAGTTCTTCAAGAATCAGACATCCTCCACCTTCACCCATTACAAAACCGTCGCGGCTCGCGCTGAACGGACGAGATGCTGATTGTGGTTCGTCGTTACGAGTTGACAATGCATGCATAGCGTTGAAACCTCCTACACCGGCTGCTGCGATAGCGGCTTCCGAACCACCGGATACAATCACGTTTGCCTTACCCAGACGGATCAGGTTGAATGCATCGGCGATGGCGTTAGTAGAAGTTGCACATGCAGAACAAGTTGCGTAGTTCGGGCCGTGGAAACCATACATAATAGAAATCTGTCCGGCAGCAATATCTGAAATCATCTTAGGGATGAAGAACGGATTATACTTGGGACCGTTTTCTTTGTGAAGGGCATAATTGCTTGTTTCCTCCTCAAATGTACGTATACCACCGATACCGGCACCAAAAATAACGCCGATTCTGTTTAAATCCTCATTTTCGATATCAAGACCCGAGTCTGCAACCGCTTCTTTGGCAACGGCAACGGCATACTGTGTGTACAAGTCCATTTTACGTGCCTCTTTGCGGTCGATATATTGAGTTACATCGAAGCCTTTCACTTCACATGCAAATTGAGTCTTGAATTGCGATGCATCGAAATGAGTAATAGGTCCTGCTCCACTAACCCCGTTCACGAGGTTTTCCCAAAATTCCGGGACAGTATTGCCAACAGGAGTAATGGCGCCCAGACCTGTTACTACAACTCTCTTTAATTCCATACTGATGAAATCGAATTACTTAGCGTGTTCTTCGATGTAAGCTACAGCATCCTGTACTGTGCCAATCTTTTCAGCTTGGTCATCAGGAATAGAGATACCGAATTCTTTTTCGAATTCCATGATAAGTTCTACAGTGTCAAGAGAATCAGCTCCCAGGTCGTTAGTGAAGCTTGCTGTTTCTGTAACTTCTGATTCTTCTACGCCCAATTTATCGACGATAATCGCTTTCACTCTTGATGCAATTTCAGACATAACTTTAAGTTTTTAATTAATAATTAGTTTTATTTCTTTAAATTTGCGGTGCAAAGGAATAAATATTTATCGTCCTGCGCAAATTTTTGATTAAATAAATGCAATCTTTTGCACATTTTTCACTGTTTTGTGCACTAAAAGGTCTGATTATGGAGAAAAACATCGCTATTTTTGCTTCCGGCTCTGGTACAAATGCTGAAAACATTATCCGGTATTTCGAGGGAAATGATTCAGTCAGGGTAAAATTAGTTCTTTCTAACAGGAAGGACGCGTATGTTTTGGAGCGTGCACATCGTTTAGGAGTGCCCTGTAGGGCTTTTCCGAAGTCTGATTGGGAAATAGCGGAATCCATCTTGGATTTGCTGCGTGAACATCAGATTGACCTGATAGTGTTAGCCGGCTTCTTGTTGCGTATACCGGATGCACTTTTGCATGCTTATCCTAATAAAATTATAAATATTCATCCGGCTCTTTTACCTAAGTTTGGGGGAAAGGGGATGTATGGCGATCGGGTGCATGAGGCGGTGGTAATGGCAGGAGAGTCCGAAAGTGGTATTACTATACATTATATAGACGAGCATTACGATGAGGGAAGTATCATTTTTCAAGCTAAATGCTCAGTACTTCCCGGAGATACCCCTGCGGAAGTGGCTAAAAAAGTTCATGCGTTGGAATATGAATGGTTTCCCAGGATCATAGAACAAACCGTAAATACCTTCTTGTAGAGCTGGTTTTCTGAGGAAATGTTTTATAGTATCGTATGAGGTTGTGTCGAAACTCTTTTCACCACAGCCTCATGCAATGTTTAATATCCTCTTATTGAGGATCGGCATTATCAGGGTTAAATAGTAAATCAACCGATATTAATCTTATATGCTCCTTCTTCTCTCCTTAATGGGTAATCTCCCCGGAGTTGTTCAAATAGCTTCGGATGGGTCTTTAGTGCATCGCTGTCCCGTCGGGGATCGTAAATTTGCAGGGAGGCCGCTTCATAAGTTGTTGCGGAAATTATTTTGTTTTCCGGTTCCGGAGGAACAATCTGATAGCCGGCTTCAATCCGGAAGAACCGGCATAAGGCTTCAAGTGACATTCGGGTTGCGTTTGCTTTTCCGTCTGCGGAATATCCGGCGATGTGAGGAGTGCCTATAATTACTTTCTCTAATAATTTAAGATTGATATCCGGTTCATGTTCCCATACATCAATGACAGCATCGGACAAGGTACCTGACTGAAGAGCATCGAGCAGTGCCTCTGTTTCGATAACTTCACCGCGTGAGGTGTTCATGACTATTGTCCCCTTTTTCAGTGAACGGAAGAAGTGTTTGTCTGCCAAATGATAAGTTTTATATTTTCCCTCCTTATATAAAGGTACATGAAATGTGATTATGTCACACTCTTTGGCTATATTCTCTAAAGTAGTGAACATTGTGCTTTCTTCTTTTTCTGCTCTGGGAAGATCGTTCAGCATTACTCGCATTCCTAATTTTCGGGCTACATCAGCTACTTTGCTTCCTACATTTCCTACGCCTACGATGCCAATGGTCATTTGATGCAACTTCATTGCATGGGTTTGTTGTAAAATGAACAGGGCAGATTGGATATATTGTGCAACGGATGCCGAATTACATCCCGGGGCATTGGTCCATGTGATACCTGCTTCCCGGCAATAGGCTGTGTCGATATGATCGAATCCTATTGTAGCGGTTGCGATAAATTTTACTTTGCTTCCGGCAAGCAGTGAACGGTTACAATGCGTACGTGTGCGGATAATTAATGCATCGGCATCATGTATCAGTTCCGGGGTGAAATCTTTTCCCGGAGCATATACTACTTCATCGGCTATTTGCTCAATAGCCTCTTTGATGTAAGGTATTTTGTTGTCTACAATAACTTTCATGATTGATCAGGGGTTTGCATGCAAAGGTAGGAAATAAAAAGCAGGAAAGATTGGCTATATGGAAAATATTGCATAGATTTGCCCGGTAATGCGCATTACGATAAGTTTGAACTTAGACAATTTATATCAATAATGAAGTGTATCCACATTATTACTCCGGTAAAAGATTCTATTGAGTTGACGTTGCAAACAGCTGAGGCTATTTTAAAATCAGATTTCACCGTTCCTTTTCATTATACTATTTATAATGATTTCAGCACCGATGAAAACACGAAACGACTGAAAGAAGCATCCCTGGCGATGGGATTTGAGTTAATTAATCTGTCCGAGATCACTTCTCATCCTTCTCCCAATTATTTGCTGGTGCTTCAGATGGCACAAGAAAAGGCTGTTGCCGCTGAAGCAGGCTTGCTGATCGTTGAATCTGATGTGATTGTGAAAAAACACACTTTGCAGGCTCTTTTTGATGGTGCGCAGTCCAGACAAAACTGTGGAATAGCTGCTGCTGTGACAGTAGATGAGAACGAGGTAATTAATTATCCCTATTTATATGCGAAAGGCAAAGAAAATCAGGTGTTTCCGGAAAAGAAACATCTTAGTTTCTGCTGTTCTTTGCTGACAACCGACTTTCTGCGTGCTTTTGATTTTCATTCTTTGAATCCGGAAAAGAACTGGTTTGATGTAACTATTTCCCATCAAGCACTTGAAAAAGGTTTTGTCAATTATCTGTTTACTACTTTGACTGTATGGCATCGCCCGCATAGTAGTCGTCCATGGAAACAGTTGAAATATACGAATCCGCTTAAATATTACTGGTTGAAGTTCACTAAAGGATTGGATAAAATTTGATGGTATGGCAAAGCCGTTAGTATCTGTAGTTATTCCTGTATATAATATGGAGGAGTTTCTGGAGGAGACACTGGATTCTGTCCTGTCTTCTGATTATCCGAACTTTGAGGTGATTGTGATGGATGATGGTTCGAAAGACCGTTCTTTTGAAATTGCCGAAAGCTATAAGTCCCGGTATGAAAATGTAAGGGTTTACACACAAGCAAATAGTGGCGTTGCTACGGCTCGTAATCATGCTATTTCTAAAGCAGGCGGAGTATATATCTTGCCGGTCGATGCTGATAATCGTATTAGTAAAGAATTGATTCATTCTGCTGTAGATATACTGGAGTCGGATCCGGAAGTAAAAGTGGTCTGTCCACGTGCCGAGTTTTTCGGAGACCGTTCGGGCGAATGGGTATTACCACCTTTCTCGCTATCATTGCTTGCTCGTAAAAATATGATGGATACTTGTGCTGTTTACCGTAAGTCCGAATGGGAAAGAATTGGAGGATACTGTGCGGAGATCGTGGCTCGTGAAGATTGGGAATTTTGGATCTCAATGTTAAAGGATGGAGGAAAGGTTGTAAAGTTGCCGGAAATAGGTTTGTTTTATCGGGTGCGCGAACAGTCTAAACGTGTTACTGACCGTTTGCTAAAAAAGCATGTGATTGATGTCCTAAATAGACGACATCCTGATTTCTTTGAGTGGGAATTGGGAGGGCCGTTACGTTATCAGCGTTCCTGGTCAAGGTTAATCAATCGGATTTCCCGAATAATCCACCCTCGGAGAGTCTTCGTTGGAGATGATTTTCAGGACTTATCTTCTTTTGTACGTGTATTACCTGTGCATTTTGAGAATGGAGGAACGTTGATATATGAAGGAAGAAATAAATTGAAAGAGTTTGAAATACATGGTAGAAAGTTGATAGTGAAGTCATATCAGCTTCCTCACCTGATTAATCGAGTTGTTTATAATTCTTTTCGTGCCTCTAAAGCCCGCCGTTCTTATCAATACGCACAGATGCTGCGTAAAGCAGGTATTGGCTCTCCTGCTCCTGTTGGATTTTATTCTACGGGAACATGGTTGTTGTTTGGCCGTAGCTACTTTGTGAGCCTAAAGTCCGAATGTCCTTATACGTATCGTAATCTGTTAGAGGAGACTTTTACCGGTGACAAAGAAAAGGTGTTACGTGCTATAGCCCGTACCACAGCAGCTTTACACGAAAACGGTTTTCTACATAAAGATTACTCGGGAGGGAATATTCTTTTTAGGGAAACGGATAAAGGCATTGAAGTGGAAATCATTGATTTAAACCGCATGCGTTTTGGTAAAGTCGACATAGAAACCGGTTGTAAGAACTTTGAGCGCTTGCCCGGAACACACGAGATGTTTGTTATCTTGGCAGATGAATATGCCAAAGTGAGGGGATTCGATGCCGATAGATGTCTGGAACTGATTGAGAAGAGTCATTTATGACGCATTGATTGAGACAACCCTTTGCCTAAGATTATGGTGGGCAGTATATACCAACGTCTGAAGTGGAAACATAATTTGATTATAATGATCCATTTATATATGATATAGAATAAAAAATTGGAATGCTTTTTATATACATATAATTTTGAAATAAACCTTTCTTTGTAAGCCAACGCATAAACTTTTGTAGATTCACCTTGGAGGTGTAAAAATCTATAGGTTGGCAGAACCGTTGACTGATAGTTGTGATAAGATAATCTTGTACAGATATCATACTCTTCATAATAGAGGAATATATTAGTATCAAAGCCTTTGATTTTGAAGAAGACTTCTGAAGGAAACATCATAAATGCTCCGTTGATCCATGAAGCATGTATAGGAAACTGGTATACTTTCTTTTTTCGTTTGGGGTAGCGGGCGGGACATAATCTTTCCGGGATGTCGTTTCCTAAAATCTCATATAGAATACCGATTGGATGATTGAATGAGGGTACTGCCTTCAGGTGTTTGTTGTATTGCTGTGGTGTAATGCATCCTGTTTGAGGATTTTCTTTCAAGTAACTGCATAATGGGCTAATGCAGTCCTCTAATAGCTCAGTGTCATTGTTTAGAAAACAGAGGTATTTCCCTTGTGCTATGTTTGCGCCAACCATATTCCCTGCCCCGAAACCACTGTTTATTTTGTTGCGTATAATAGTAATTTCCTGACCGGAAAGATTTTCAGTAAGGTGTTGATAGTCTGTTTCCTGGCTGGCATTGTCGACAACTATTATTTCGTAAGTGCCATTAGGCAGGTATTTGTGTATACTGTTAATGCAGTTTAGGGTTAATCGGGAGGTATTATAATTCAGGATGATAATTGATACTTTCATAGTGGTATGGGGGTTATTTAATTATTATTGGGGTTATATATCTATCGAAATCCAGCTTTCCGGAAGTATGTGGGGTGTCTTCTTGACGTTTGACCAGCGTGAAGGTGCGATAACAGTTTTATCCTTATAGGCATTTAGCCATGCTCCCCACCAACTGAAACTGCTGTTGGCTATTATATTATGACGGCACAGGCTCATCAACATCATGTCCTGCCAACTGTCAGGGCCCTTATTCCAGGATATATATTGATGGGGTAAATGATGTATCTTCAAATGTGCTTTCGTCCATTCCACATCATCAGAAAAGATATGGAAGAATGCTTTCGGTTCTTTTTTTAGTATGATTGAGATTGCCTTTTGATAGTATTCTTCTGTGCATATATTTCCATATTTTATTTTGTTTTTGGCTGATGTATAATCTCCTCTTCGGATATGAATTGATACGCTCGAACGTTGTTCTTTAATTATCTTTGCCCATTCTTTTGTTCTGAAATTGGCATTTTCTGTGTTGAAAGAAAAAATATCTCTTATGGTATCTGAAGATTCTTTGAAGAAGAGTTCAGATTGAAAGAATCCTTTGTAATATACTAATGGCCATCTCTTGTGTTGTGTGTATTTATGAATGGATAATTCTTCTTCGGATTTTTCTCGTATAATCGAAAAGAATGCATACACAATTACTCTTTTAAGCCATTTGTGGGCAGATATTGTTTGGGGACGGATCGAAAATACATCTTCCAATTCATATCCGTTATGTAATTTATATTTCTTCATTTCAGACATATCTATCCGAAGCTCCGGAAATATTGTTTTCATTTGTATATAGAAGGCGTAAATGAACATTTGATTCCCTAATCCGCCTGTCATTCGTACTAATTTCATCATTCTTTGATTTTGATATGTTTTTTTAAACGTACGTTTAAAAAACATCATATTTTAACCTGCCATTTATTTTTATATGTTGTGAAATATGGATTATATTGTATGAGGTGTAAAAGGCTTATTAAAGGTTTGTTTAATCTTTATCTTCGGTTTTCTTAATAAAAAACTGTAATTAGTTTTTTCAAGTAGAAAATAAGTCTTATTTTTGTTTCATTAAACGTACGTTTAATGAAACAAAAATGAAGCTGAAAGACGTTTAGCTTAACTGCTTAATGATATGAATGATAGTCTTTTATATAAACTTTCCAGTGGCAAGCCTCCTAAGTTTATTTATTTTATAAGTAATACTTTGAAGATGCTTATTCCGAATGCTTTTTATCGGTATAAGTTGAAAAGTACATTGGCTCAATTACAGTATCGTTCGGATAAAGACTATATCGAAGAGAGGGTGAATTATTATAATAAGCTGTCTTCTCCTTCTTCTTTGCCGGAAAAGTCTTTTATAAAGAATGAATTTCGGTATTTGATCTTTTTAGGAACTCTTGCGGACAATAAAAAATCTCTTTTTCATACCGCATATTTTTTTGATACCAGGGAATATACCCGTTGGTTTAAACAATCTCTTCGGTGGGGATATTGCCCGGGCGATGTATATTTCACTCCGGAATTCCCGTCTATTGTGAAAAGCCGTTTACTGACCGATTCCAATGATAACTCTGTTGTTATGAAACTGGATAAGTTCAGGCATTTTATGTTTGTAAATGATACAATGCCTTTTTCTTCTAAAAAGGATATGGTTATCTTCAGAGGGAAAATACGACGAAGCCGTACCCGTAAATTATTTTTAGAGATGTATATGGACCATCCGATGTGTGACTGTGGAGTCGTTGGTAAGGATGAGGGAGTACCGGACGCATGGATGACTCCTAAAAAAACGATTCGTCAGCATTTGGATTATAAGTTCATAATGGCATTGGAGGGGAATGATGTTGCATCAAATCTGAAATGGGTAATGTCTTCTAACTCGATAGCAGTGATGCCGCGTCCCACTTGCGAAACTTGGTTTATGGAAGGGAAATTGATTCCTAACTATCATTATATTGAGATTAAACCCGATTTTACGGATTTGGAGGAACGGTTGAAGTATTACATCGAACATCCGGAAGAGGCTCAACAAATCATAGAGCATGCTCATGAATATGTGGCTCAGTTCAGAAATCCTCGTCGTGAAAAATTAATATCGCTGTTGGTTCTGGATAAATATTTTCGGATGACAGGTCAAAATATTGAAGATTGATAAAACTCTATTCTCCTATGATACATATAGCATGTAATATTGACTCTAATTTTACGGTACACTGTGCAGTAACTTTGGTTTCACTGTTCGAAAATAACCGTGAATCTGAGTTTTGTATCCATATTGTGGCCTCTACACTGCCTTCTGAAGATAAGGAAGTACTAAAAACAATAGCAGGTCGTTATGGCAATGAAGTACGCTTTTACTTTCCTCCGGAAGACTTGTTGCATAATTTTTCTATCAAGAAGTTTGGTAAGCGCATTTCTATGGCTACTTATTACCGTTGTATGTTCTCAGCCATTTTACCGGAAGAGGTGGATAAAGTGCTTTATCTGGATTGTGATATTGTTATTCTTGGAGATATATCAGAGTATTGGAATACAGATATGAGTAATTATTCGGTTGCTTGTGTCGAAGATATCGGCAGTAATGAAGATGAACGTTATGATATCTTGAAATATGATAAGTCATTCTCTTATTTTAATGCGGGAGTACTACTTATCAATTTGCGCTATTGGCGTGAGCATAAAATAGATGAACAATGTGAACAGTATTTTTTACGATATCCCGAGCGTATCCGCTTTAATGACCAGGATCTTTTGAATGCTGTTCTGCATGAATCTAAACTTTTTGTTCCCTTAAAATGGAATATGCAGGATGGTTTCTACCGTTATGGGGCGGATAAAGGAGTGAAAGATAAGAAGCAATTGCATCAACAATTGCTCCATCCTGTTATCCTGCATTATACTAATAAAAAACCCTGGAATTATGATAGCATGCATCCTTTGAAAGGAGAATACTTTAAGTATCTGGATATGACTCCCTGGAAAGGCAAACGACCTTTATCTACTTTTAAAGCTCGTTTGTCCTGGTGGTTGAAGTTGCTTCCTTATGCAATGCGGTTCCGTAAGCCCAAGTATATGAATTTAATTTAACCTAATAAACTTAATTATGTATGAATGTGGATTGTGTGATAGTTACTTACAATAGGCTATCTTTGTTAAAAGAGTGTATTACTGCAGTGAAGGCTCAAACATCCCCTGTGCATAGGATATATGTTATAGATAATAACTCTACTGACGGGACGTTTGAGTTTCTTGAGAATTTTGCATTAGATTCTCAGGTGAAGGTTATTAGCTTGACTGAAAACATAGGTGGAGCAGGTGGTTTTGCCCGAGGTATTAAAGAGGCTGTAATAGCTGGGGCTGATTGGGTTTGGGTTATGGATGATGATACTATACCTTATGATGATGCGTTAGAGAAAATGCTGAGAGCTATTGATCTGACACAAGATGTGGGATATGTTTGTAGTAAAGTACTTTGGACAGATGGAACCCCGCATCGTATGAATGTGCCTGGTTATTTTATTGGTAAGCAGAAAGAGACTTTATATAATGCATTTTCAAATGGAGATACTCCTGCTTTTTTAATTCAGCATGCTTCTTTTGTTTCATTGTTAATAAATGGAGGAGCTGTAAAGAGAGTTGGTTTGCCTATTTCTGAGTTTTTTATTTGGGGTGATGATATAGAGTACACTATGCGTATCTCTTCGTCTGGATATATTGGCTTTTATGTAGATAATAGTATTGTATTGCATAAGACTCCTACTAATTATCAACCATATCCTGATACGGCTCCTGCTAATACAGCATGGAAGTTTTATTACCATGCACGTAATACTACATATTTGAAAAGAAGGAAGACTAAAAATAGATTATGTTTTTTGTTCTCTATTATTAATAAATATAGAGTGTATATACGCCGCATTAATAAACGAAAAAGCAATGATAAACTTATATTCAAAAAACATGTAAGAAAAGGATGTTGGGATGGATTAACTTTTAATCCTCAAATAGAATATTTGAAAATAGAGTAGCTATATAACCTTGCTTTTTATTAATTTCCGGTTTTAAAAAACTAAAAAGCAACTAGTTTATTGTAAATTAGTTGCTTTTTGTTCATTTGTAATATTCTTTTGTCTACTTCATTCCCATATTAGAGTAATTCTGTTTAAAAGGTGCTTTGAATTTCTTTATTCCAAAGAGATAAAGCTGCTTCTACCGTATCATCCATGTCTGCATACGTATATTGAGCCAGTCGTCCACCAAAAAGAACCTTCTTATTAGCTTTTGCTAAAGTTTGATATTTTCTAAAAATAGTTGTATTTTTCTCATCGTTAATTGGGTAATATGGCTCTTTGCCTATGCTCAATTCCTCTGGAAACTCATATGTTATAATTGTAGAGTCCTGAGTTCCAAATTCGAAATGCTTATGCTCTATTACGCGTGTGTAAGGAATATTGCTGTCGCAGTAATTAATGACTGCATTTCCTTGATAGTTGGATATGTCATTGAGGTAGTGAGTTTCAAATCGTAAACTTCTATATTCAAGCTTTCCATAACAAAAATTAAAATACTCATCAATACATCCTGTAAAAAGTACTTTTTCTGCAATGGAATCCCACTGGTCTCGATCATCTAAATAGTTTACATTAGTTCTTACTTCAATCCCTTCAAGTAGGGCATTTATTAATCGGTTATATCCTCCGATTGGTATACCTTGATATGGGTCGTTAAAATAATTATTATCAAAAGTAAATCGGAAGGGGATCCGTTTAACAATAAAAGCTGGTAGTTTAGTCGCGGCTCTTCCCCACTGCTTTTCTGTATAACCTTTTATTAAACGATAATAGATATCGCTTCCGCATATTTTTAAAGCCTGTTCTTCTAAATTTTTTGGATTTGTGATAAAACGATATTGGTGACGTTGCTCTTCTAACTTTATTTTTGCTTCCATAGGAGTCTGTACACCCCATAACTGGTAAAAAGTATTCATATTGAACGGAAGATTATATAATTTACCTTCAGAGGAAGCCAAGGGAGAATTAATAAATTGGTTGAATTCAACTAAGCTGTTTACATAGTTCCATATATTTTTTTTATCAGTGTGAAAAATATGTGCACCATATTTGTGAACATGTATTTTATTTATATTTTCACAATAAATATTGCCACCAATCCATGGGCGTTTTTCTATTACTAAACAGCGTTTATTCCTTTTATGTGCTTCGTGTGCAAATACAGATCCGAATAAGCCAGCTCCTACAATTAAATAATCATATTTGTTAATTTTATTATTAGCTTCTTGCATAATGGGTTATTTAGTTAAGGGTTTAGGGCTTTCTTATTACTCCGAAGAGTATTTAGGAAGGGCCAATGCATAGATGAAATTTACTTGCTTGTATTTTTCTGGTTGCAAAGATATGCATTTATCTTGATTATAATACAATATATTGCTCTAAATGATTATATGTAATATATTCGGTAATAGTAATAGTGAATTAGATCGCTTTTTATTAAATTATATAATTTCTTGTGTTTTTAGTTTTAATAGCATATATTTGCAAAACATTAAAAACTTAAACCATATTGTAATTTATTATGAGAAAACTATGCTATTGTATTCTTTCATCTTTTATTTTGTTCTCGTGTTCTGAAACTGATCTAATAGATAATCCTATTGATGATCAATTAATTTCGACCAGAGCCTCAGGCGATAGGCTTTATGATGTGCTTGGTTATGGATATGATATTACAAAGGAGTATTTACACCCTATGTCAGTTTGTAATCCTGTTTTAGATATAAATAAGTATGAACAGGATTATAAAGAGAGGCTTGTAACAGGTACTCCTAGTTTTGGAGGAGATCAAATGTATTATGGGTATTCTGCACTTGACTATCTAAAAGATATGACGAAAGAGACTAAAGCTTCACTCCAAGTGGGTGATACTGCAAAACAAGCTGCATATTCGGGATCAATTTCTGGAGGAGCTTATTTTAAATCGTCGTATTCTTATTCGTCCAAATATTCATTTGCCAGTATTGACGCAGTAAGAAAACTTAAATATATTAGAATTAATGATGAGAAAAGCCGATTAATGAACTACTTATCAAGCAGTTTTAAGGAAGATTTAAATAGGCTGTCAGCGGAAACGTTAGTGAAAAGATATGGGACGCATGTATTGACAAATTTTACAATAGGGGGGCGTTACAAATTACTTTTTAGATCTGTAATTACAAGTACAACGGAAAATTCTGTAAAAAGAAAAGTTATAGCCTCTGGCTTAAAAGCCCTCGTGAATGATATAGGAGTCGGTGTTAACTTTGATCGTAATGTTGAAACTTCGGAAACATTAATACGTGAGAATCAGCATCGAATGCTCTATGTTCTTTTCTATGGAGGTACAGGAACCAATTTAGTTTATGACTTGGAGAAGGGATTGCCAACAAGAATTGATATACAGCAATGGGAATCAGGTGTTAATTTGTCAAATGCTAATTTGACGGATATAAACTGGGAAGAAACTTATCCGATATATGAATTTATACAGAATCCGCAAAAGAAAGCAGAAGTAAAAAATGCTGTTGAGCGATATATCTTAGAAAGGCAAATAAAAGTGTTAGAACTTAGACCTATGTATAGAATGCATAGTAAGCGTCAAAAGAATACATTCTATGTGTTTACTAAAGCTGATGCCGATTATATCTCTGGAAAATGGGGAGATGTGTCAAGTGGTATTGATGGATATATTCCCATGACACCTGAACCTAATACTAAACCAATGTATTGTCTTTTTAGTAATAGAAGTAAGAATTCATTTTATGTGTTTGATAGGGCAGAGGCTGATTATATCGTACATAAATGGGGAGATACTTTTTATGGACTTGATGGCTATATGTTAACCAAGCCAGAAGTTAACACTAAGCCTGTTTACTGCCTACATAGTAATAGGGCTGATAATACTTTTTTTGTATTTGATAAAGGTGAAGCAGATCAGATTGTACGGAAGTTTGGAGATACCTATAGAGGGCTCGTTGGATATATTTATGAAGCGGATTAAATACTCGCTGATTTTGTTATAGTTAAAATGGGAGTTTGAGTGATATTACTTTAAACTCCTGTTTTTTTTTAGATGATATATGATGGATTGTTATTTAAGGATTGAAGTTCGCCACTGACTTTCTACTCTCTGAATAGTAACTTGCTGAATATTTTCTGTTATCTTTGCAACTTAATCATTTAATAGTAAGTAATGAAGGAATTTTTTCAACTTATGCGGCGTTTTGTACCGCCTTACAAGAAGTATGTAATATGGGCGTTGATACTAAATTTATTCTCGGCCATTCTGAATATATTTTCTTTTTCTTTGATAGCCCCCATTCTACAGATATTATTTAAGGTTGATAAAGATGTATATGAGTTTATCCCATGGGATACTGCTTCAATTAGTACAAGGGACCTTCTGATAAATAATTTCTATTATTATGTTTCAGATATGATCCAGATCAACGGCGCTTCTTTTACTCTGATGTTGTTAGGGCTCTTTTTAGTGGTAATGACTTTCTTTAAAACATTCTGCTATTTCGCTTCGTCAGCCGTGATGATTCCTTTGCGTACCGGTGTGGTACGGGATATTCGAGTGATGGTCTATGATAAAGTGATTCGTTTGCCACTTGGATTCTTCTCGGAGGAGCGAAAAGGAGATATCATAGCCCGTATGAGCGGGGACGTGGGAGAAATAGAGAACTCGGTTACCAGTTCATTGGATATGTTGGTAAAGAATCCGATCTTGATAATCGCTTATTTTACTACGCTGCTTGTAATCAGTTGGCAACTAACCCTTTTCACTTTATTGGTTGTACCATTGATGGGGTGGGTGATGGGTACGGTAGGCAAAAAACTTAAACGTCAATCCCTTGAAGCTCAGGCAAAGTGGAGCGATACGATGTCGCAACTGGAAGAAACATTAGGAGGACTTCGTATCATTAAGGCTTTCATTGCTGAAAATAAGATGATGAATCGTTTCCTGAAATGCAGTAACGAGTTTCGGGAGGCAACCAATAAAGTGGCGACCCGTCAGGCATTAGCCCATCCGATGAGTGAGTTTTTAGGTACGACCATGATTGTAATTGTGCTTTGGTTTGGCGGTTCACTGATTTTGAGCAGTCATTCTTCTATTGATGCTTCTACTTTTATGGTATATCTGACCATCCTTTATAGCGTAATCAATCCTTTGAAGGAATTTTCAAAAGCCGGGTATAATATTCCTAAAGGTTTGGCTTCGATGGAGCGTGTGGATAAGATTCTGAAAGCGGAAAATAAGATTGTGGAGATTCCTGATCCGAAGCCGCTGAATGGGTTAAAAGAGAAAGTAGAATTTAGGGATATTTCTTTCAGCTATGATGGAAAGAAAGAAGTGCTTCAACATATTAACCTCACTGTACCTAAAGGTAAGACCGTTGCTTTGGTTGGACAGTCCGGTTCAGGGAAATCTACATTGGTAGATTTGTTGCCCCGTTATCACGATGTACAGGAAGGAGCGATTACTATTGACGGAGTCAGCATTAAAGACGTTCGCATCTCCGACTTGCGCAGCCTGATCGGGAATGTCAATCAGGAAGCCATCTTGTTTAACGATACTTTCTTTAATAATATAGCTTTTGGTGTAGAAAATGCTACAATGGAGCAAGTGATTGAGGCTGCTAAGATTGCCAATGCTCACGATTTTATCATGGAGAAAGAAGATGGCTATCATACGAATATAGGTGACCGGGGCAGTAAACTTTCCGGAGGCCAGCGTCAGCGTATCAGTATAGCACGGGCTATCTTGAAGAATCCTCCGATTTTGATTCTTGACGAGGCTACTTCTGCTTTAGACACTGAGTCGGAACGGTTGGTGCAGGAGGCATTGGAGCGTTTAATGAAAACACGTACTACTATTGCTATTGCCCACCGTCTCTCTACCATCAAGAACGCAGATGAAATATGTGTATTATATGAAGGAGAAATAGTAGAACGTGGAAAACACGAAGAATTATTGGCTAAGAACGGTTATTATAAACGACTGAATGACATGCAGTCGCTGTAGGCATGGCAGAGAGATAGTGAACTCCCTCACTTTTTAATAATAACTTTTTTGCTAAGGCGGGTAGGGCAAGGTGGATTTGCCCTACCGGGGTTATAGGCTAATTCGATATCAGAAGAAAGAATCTTTGAGGCGGTTGAACGTTATCATGTTTGAAAGAAATTTTTTCGGTAGTATTCCTTTCGGGATTTATTTGTTATTGGGGGTGATACGATACAATCCTTATTTCCTTCCGAAGTCTGCCGGGATTTCTCCCCATTGCTTGGTTTCCCACTTCAATATTGGGGTGGAATATTTATTTTCTTTAAGCCATTTTTCTGCACGTTCTATCAATCCGAACAATTTTTCTGTTTCAGCGGTCCGGGGAAGTTTTGTCTTGCATTTTTTTTGTTTTACCCAGCTGATTGCATTTGCGCTATCGCTATAGATAGGCATGTCGAATCCTTTCTGTTTCAGTAAAGCGAGTCCATGTACCAATGCCAGAAATTCGCCAATATTGTTAGTCCCCTTCATCGGGCCGAAATGAAAAATCTCTTGTCGGCTTGCGACGTGAACGCCACGGTACTCCATAGGTCCAGGATTACCACTGCATGCTGCGTCTACTGCAAGGCTGTTTTCAATGACCGCTGCCGGGAGTGTGTCTGGGGGGGGAGGGGAATCAGCTGTTTTCTTCTTAGCATTCTTGCCGATATAAGCATAAGGTGATGAAGCAAAAGCACGTTCTGCTTCCTCCCGGTTATCGAAAGATTTATATTTGGCACTATCATATCCTTTCACCTGCAGCTGACATTCGGTCCAGGATGTATAAATGCCGGGAGTTACTCCATCCCATATAACGTAATATTTTTGTTTGGCCATACTTGGTGTTTTCAGCTTATTGGGCAGTAAAGGTACGAATATATTCTATTACCGAACAACTTTCGTTTATAGGTTGTTTTAATTTCAAAGAACCAATGTAAAAAAGAAAGGAGTATTTTTATGAAAAAATCCTTCGAAGAGGCCCTCAAGCATAGAAGGACCTATTATTCGATAACAAATCAGTCTCCGGTTTCTGATGAGGAGATAGAGCGGATTGTCAATCTTGCTGTAACCCATGTGCCCTCTGCATTTAACTCTCAGTCCACTCGTGTAGTGCTGTTGTTGGGTGAGAATCACAAGAAACTATGGCATATTGTAAAAGAAACATTGCGAAAGATTGTTCCACCGGAAGTTTTTAAAACGACTGAAGCTAAAATTGATAATTCTTTTGCCAGTGGTTATGGAACTGTTTTATTCTTTGAAGACCAGTCGGTTGTGAAGGGACTCCAGAATGCTTTCAGTAGTTATAAAGATAATTTTCCGGGGTGGTCGTTGCAAACGTCTGCGATGCATCAGTTGGCGGTTTGGACAATGTTGGAAGATGCCGGTTTTGGAGCTTCCCTGCAACATTATAATCCACTAATTGACGAAGAAGTTCGTCATACCTGGCACCTACCGGAAGAGTGGCACTTGATTGCCGAAATGCCGTTTGGACTTCCTGTGCAAGGACCGGGTGATAAGGATTTTAAAGATCTGGATTCCAGAGTGAAGGTCTTTAAATAAGGTATATTCATTTAAAGAGGCCCGGAGTTGGTTGATCCCTGGTGGGGCTTAGGGACTTTTAATATTTCTGTGTTTGCTTCTTTGTGAAATTGATAGCCGTAGAGAGGTCATCAAGAGGATAAAGAACAAATTGTATGATAGGATTTCATCCGATTCAAAGTGCTAAAGTATTGGAAGAAAACCTGCTTAAGAAAGCAATTAAGGTTCATCTTAGGCGCTAAGATGTGTATCTCAGCACGCAAGATATACATCTTGGCAGCCAAGATGTATATCTTAGCGGCTAAGATGGAGAAAATGAAATGAAGGGGCATAAACAGGAAAGATACTAAGGAACATAAAATGATATAATAGGCAAATATAGATAAAAAATACTGATATGCTATTGGATATCAGTAGTGCATCCGAAGTTTTACCTAAGAAACAGAAGGTGAAAGATGAAGGATCAAACTGAGCTTTTTGTATGGGAGATGCTTGAATTCAAGTTATGAATGCGAATGATAAATTGAAGAGTGGGGTCGCATTTATAACTTGAATTCAGAGCATTATAATTAAAATGACGAGTATTCCTTTTTATAGTCAGTTTTCATAATTTTCGAAAACCTTCTTACAATCTCTGGATAGGCATATATTATATTGTGCAATTCGGATGGGTCATTATTTAAATCATATAGTTCTGCACCTTGTCCGTTATAATGAGGAATGTATTTCCATTTTCCCATTCGTAAAGCTACCTGCCCGGCATTATTTTGTGTCATAATATATGGGCGATAGATAGGTGCTTCTTTAGAAAGAAACAATTTGGATCCGTCACGGCTGTCATTTTTTTCAGAGTCTGGTAAAGTGCTTCCAATCAGTGAGGGTAAAGTGGAGAGTAAGTCTAAGTATACAAAGGGCTGCTCTTGAATAAATGGAGATTTCATCACTGCAGGCCATGAAAATATAAATGGAACTTTAGTTCCTCCTTCATGTAGAGAATACTTTTCACCACGTAGATTTCCATAAGGATTGTGTCCGTTTATATTCTCCAAAGCTCCGTCTTGATACCCTTCCTTTATCATAGGGGCATTATCGCTCGATATAATTAAGATAGTATTTTCGTAAAGTCCCTCCTTTTTTAAGATTTCTACTAATCGACCTATCAAATCATCAAATTCTTCTATAACATCGCCATACACACCTGCTTGAGATTTTCCTTTGAAGGCTTTGGAAGGGACTCGTGGTTCATGGGCATTGTGTGGAGCATAATACAAAAAGAATGGCGCGTCTTTTTGAGAATGGATAAATTCTTTCACTTTATCAAATAAATGGTCAGCCATTTTATCATCTTTCCATAATGCTTTTTTGCCACCTTTCATCCAACCGATACGACTGATACCATTTATAATGGTACCATCATGTCCCAAATGATAAGGCATGGATAGTAATTCGGGATGTTCAGCTCCTGTAGGGTATTCTCCTATTTTCTTTCTATATGAAACTTCTATGGGATCTTTAGTATCAAGCCCATCTACTCGTTCATTCTCAATAAATAAGCATGGTACTCTATCATTCGTAGCGGGAAAATAATAACAATAGTCAAATCCGATCTCATGAGGTCCCATAGAAATTTCTTCGTTAAAATTTACAGGATTGTTTTTACTGCCTAACCCTAAATGCCATTTCCCTACTAAACCTGTAGAATAACCTAACTTCTGTAACATTTTGGGTAAGGTGTTTTTAGCCGTATCTATGGAAAGGGGAGCATCAGCTGGTAAAATTCCTACATTTTTTCTCCATGCGTATTCTCCTGTCAGTAGGGCATATCGAGAAGGAGAAGAGGTGGAGGCCGGGGCATAAGCATTTGTGAATCTCACACCTTGGGCGGCTAAAGTGTCTATTGAAGGAGTTTTTATTTTTTCTGCACCATAGCAACCTATATCCGTATAACCAAGGTCATCTGCTAAAATACAAATTATATTGGGGCGTTGTTGAGAAAAAGTGTTCATGATACAACAACTTGCTCCAAGCATAAGAAATAAAGGTTTCATAAGTTATTTTTTTATTATAATAATGTATTATTGAGTTTTTTGATAGAGAATATAAGTATGATTATTACTATGTTTTCATCTCCATTGTTCTCATAATATTAATTGTACTTACATTCTCTATTGTAATAAGTGAATTTTTACTCGATCAGCCTACTCACGTAAATTCGGATTTAAATTCTGTTCAGATAATGGTATAGGCCAAGTATAATCTTGTGGAATGCGGAAGTCTCGACGTCCCACATACCAGCGACAATTACCAGTAGGATCTACTTGTTTGGTAGCTTTATCATACTTTTTTGATTCAGGATAAGGAGCCCCCCAAATTGTGCCGACTAAGGCTTTATCAGCTATCTGCCAACGCATCACATCCCAGTAACGAATACCTTCAAATGCCAATTCCACACGGCGTTCGTTGCGTACCCTTTCGCGAAGTGTTGTAGGATTGGTATCAGTAATTTTAGGCATATTCACGTCAGTGCGTCCGCGTACTTTGTTGATAGTCGCATCCAAAATTTCTTGGGTGATGGGTTGACCGCTTTCAATCATACACTCCAAATAGCTCAATAATACTTCCGCATAGCGAACGATTGGGGTCACAGCACTGTAGCTGGTAATGTCAGTGATAGGTGCTTCGTTAAAATATTTTCTCCACATGAATCCGGTTTTACTTGTTTCTGACGAGTAGTCTAAACACTCTTTGGTCGCAGCATCATAGTCGGGGCTTATGCGGTATTCAGAGCCATTAAAGTTGGAACCGTTGTAGTAGATGGTGTAGTCTAAACGTGGATCACGGTTTTCGCCCAGATTTTTGTGATTGTAACGAGCATCGTCATAGCTGAACGCTGTACCATCATTGAACTCATATGCTTCGAACAGTCCTGCAGTAGGATTGGACAGGCTCCAACCACCATCTTTAGCTGAGAGACATTGTTGCGGCATACCGCAACCAAAGTAATTTTCCAAGTATTCAATGTAGAAGATATTTTCTTTATTGGCCACACCTGTGGCAGGCCAGAATAGTTCAGAATATGTACTGTGGATGTCATTGTCACCATAATCTATAATTTCCTGATAAGCAGTAGCGGCACTATTCCAGTCTTGTTGCAACATGCAAGTACGTCCTAAGAAAGCTAGTGCAGCCTGTTTGCAGGCATGACCTGTTTGAGTAGAAGTGATGTCCTTGAACCGAGGTAAATCGACAGCTGCTTCTTTGAACTCGGTTGCACACCACTTTAGAATGTTGATTTGTGTCTCTTTAGTCACATTGTTGGCCTCTTCACCAGTCAGTACGGTAGTCACTAAAGGTACGTCTTTGAAATAACTGGTCAAGTAGTGATACTGGGTGGCACGTAAGAAACGGGCTTCAGCAATTTTTCTACGCGTAGTCTCTGTATCAGGACAATTTTTTATGCCTTTGAGGAATCGGTTACATTTGCCTATGCGCATATAGGCTGATTGCCAATATGACTTGATAAAAGCATTATTATTGGTTAGTCTACCATTTGAGATCTGGAAGAAGCCATTGGTCTCTCCTCGACGATCGAAAGCGTTATCCGACAAATGTTCCATAAACAGAAGTCCGTGATATGACCAAAAATCCGACACTCCATATTCTAAACCGTTTGTGATGCTTCCACGATATAGAGCGGTTAATGCCAGATCAGCATTTTTCTCATCGTTCCAAAAGTTCTCTTCAGCCAAGCTCGTTAGAGGAAATCTCTCCAAATCGCATGAAGAAAAAGCCAGGGCAGTCATCAATGTGATGACTGATAAGAATCTATTTTTTTTCATTGTATATTAGAATTTTACTGATAAACCAAATGTGTAAGTTGACATAGTAGGATAATAATTACCACCATTACTTGTGATTTCAGGATCCCATCCTTGTCGATAATTACTAAAAGTAAGAGGGTTATCTAATGACACGTAGAACCGCAAACTCTCGGAACCGAATTTTTTAGATAGAGTTTTGTGTAATGTATAGCCCAATTGAACGTTACGTACCTTTACGAATGAAGCATCGAGTATCCAATAATCGGAAGTGAGTGTATTGTTACTGCCACCTTGTGAAATAGCTTCCAGACGCGGATATTTAGGGTATCGATTGTCCTGCTGTACGTTCCAGCAGTTTTCCATCTGCCATCTTTGGATATTTCCTTCTTGATAGAATGCATATCCTGCCCAACCTGAGAACATTCCGCTTACATCGGTTACTCCCTGAATCAGTACGCTGAAATCGAAATTTTTGTATTCTGCTCCTAAATTTAAACCAAAAGTATATTTAGGAATGCTTGTACCCAAATAAGTACGATCATCGGAAGTTACCTTGCCATCACCTGTAATGTCTACATAGCGAATGTCGCCGGCTTTTGAGCCTTTAGCGATAGATGACTGGTTGTACCATTCATCCACTTCTGCATCAGTCAGGAATACACCATCAGTTTTGTAACCATAGTACATGTTCATAGGATAGTTTATGAACAGGTCGCTACCGTTACCTACCATACCATTGGGTTGGGTGACATTACCCATACCCAATGTTAACACTTTATTTTTAATGATGGAGAAGTTGCCATTCAAATGATAGTGAAAATCGCCAATATGATTGCGATAGCCCAACTCAAACTCCCAACCTTTATTTTCTACGGCACCGGTATTAACTTGCGATACGTTCATACCGAAAATAGAAGAGTAACTGGCCGATGGCTTATAGAGTATATCAGAGGTCTTTCTGTGGAAGTAAGAAGTATTGAATGTTAATGAATTATTGAAGAAGGCTGTCTCTATACCAAAGTCATAAGTGCGTGTACGTTCCCATTTTAAGTTAGGGTCCACATAGGTTGTGACAGCAGCACCTTGGGTATAAACACCTCCAAACACATAGTTACTACCCAATGCATATACCGACTGATAAGGATAGTTACCAATGTTATTATTACCCAATACCCCATATGATGCTTTCAATTTCAAGTTGCTAAACCATGATGACAAGGATTCGTTCTCTTTCCAGAAGTGTTCCTCTGATATGCGCCATCCACCGGCCACTGAAGGGAAGAAACCAAACTTTGTGTCTGTAGGGAAGCGAGAAGATCCGTCGTAACGCATTGTAGTTTCAAATAGGTAGCGTTGATCGTAGTTGTAGGTTAACCGACCGAAAATTGATTGAATGGCCCAGTCGTATCCACCGCCACCGTTGGTTTGTCCGTCACCGCCGCCGGCATCCAAATAAGGTACATCATCTGAAGGGAAGTTAACGCGGTAGCCACTAAGAGTTCGCTGCCCTTCATCTTCCCAAGTGTAGCCAAACAATGCAGAAATATTATGCTTTTGAGCAATAGTAGTGGTATAGTCAGCTATGCCTTGGAAGGTTTTGTAGACTGTGCGATACATAGTCTGCTGCAAATTAGAGGGGCCAGTACTTTTGTCACCCGCTAATATTAAGTCAGCGCGATAAGCTTTTGTCTGGTTGAGTGTATAATTATACCCTCCGATAGCCTTCAATGTCAGTCCCTTGAGCGGTTTCCAGGTCAATTCCATATTTCCCTTGAACTTGTCATTATCTGCACGGTAAAACGATGCGCTGTTCATCCAAGCTACGGGAGTACCTGTTAGATTAGGTCCTAATCCCGGGTTTCCATTTTGTAGATAGCTGGGAGTCTTACCTGGATAGCGGACCGCATTAGTGATAATCCCTCCAGCGCCTCCTATATCGACAATACCTGGAGTAGAAGGTTCATGGTAATCGGAAATAACCCCTGATACGCGAATTCCCAAAGTAAAGTTTTTAGCTATTTCGGCATTCAGGTTAACACGAGCATTATATCGGTTATAGTAATTGTTTTCCATTAAACCATTTTGGCGAAGATAACCCATACTGGCCATGTACTTCACTTTGCCAGTACCACCGCTTACGCTCAATTCATGTTTGGTCTGTAGAGCATGACCACCTAACAGCTCTTCTAAATACATTTCATCGGCGTAATTATCAGGATCGCTTCCATCACGATACTTTTGAATCATTTCAGGGGTATAAGACTCTTTGCCAATAGCCATATTGTAATATTCGGCATATTCATAAGAGTGTGCCATATCGGGTAACTCGGTAGCTTGGTTCATACCGATAGAGGCATTGTAGGTGATGATTGGCTTACCTTCTTTGCCATTCTTTGTGGTAACGAGAATCACACCGTTGGCAGCACGCGAACCATAGATGGCAGCAGAAGAGGCATCCTTCAGTACAGAGATATTCTCAATGTCGGCAGGGGTTAGGTCACTGAGTGAGCCGGGCATCCCATCTACCAAGACTAACGGGCTGGGGGTAGCTCCGAATGAACCTACACCACGCACTCGGATAGTACCACCATCATAACCAGGTTTACCGCTTGATTGAGTGATGGTTACTCCTGATAATTGCCCAGTAAGCATATTTGACACATCGGCTGTAGCTCGCGATTCCAGTTTCTTACTATCAACTGTGGCGATAGAACCAATCACATTCACTTTTTTTTGTGAACCGTAACCCACTACCACAACTTCAGACAAAAGCTTGGAATCTTCCGCAAGTACCACTTTCAAAGGCTTAGTGGGTACAGCAGCTACTTCTTTCGTCGCATAGCCAATATAGCTGATTATCAATATGGAATTCTCGGGTACAGATAGTGTAAAGTTACCATTTAGGTCGGTTATAACACCAATGGTGGTATTCTTTACCATCACACTTGCACCAATGATAGACTCGCCCTTGGCATCGACTACATTTCCCGTTACCTTTACAGCATGCTGCTGAGTGGTGAAGGTTGCGTTTGTTGCTGCTTTTACCTCGGAGAAAGGTGTGAAGCACACTGCACCTACAAGAAGCAGTGAGTGTAGCATTCTACAATAAATAAAATGTTTCTTCATACATGATAATAATTATTGAACCATCATTCTGATGATTTAAAGTTAATAATTTGAGAAAAGAATATAGGGTGCACCAAAATATGTCGTTTAAGGGGGGTAAAATAATGTGGCTGATTCTTAATGTATAAATTATTGTTTATCTTTAATTGTTTTATCACTTGAATATATTTCTTTGTTGGAGCGAGATTGGTAGTTTGCATACACTTCATTAGACTGTAATGTAATTGGTGGACTTCCAGGCGGTTAGACGGATTGCTGCTCAAGCTGGAATTGTATAGTAGGAGTTTATCAGAACTTGTATTGGTATCTAATACTAAAGTCAAGTTACGACTTTTATAAAAGTTATCAGTCATTTGGGAGCTTTTAAAATAGTGATTTGTCTTCATATCTTGTTTGCTTTCATTATAGTTTTTTTTATATATTTGTTTGATCTCTAATTAATATTGTTTTAGTTCTTTTTTATGAGGAAGCATAAGCTTCCTCATAAAAAAGAACTATGTCTCCTGAAAATAAGTCTGTGTACTCTATTTATTTACCTTATTATGATAATTCATTGATAATGCTTTGTTGCTTAGATCTGTCTTCTTCCCAATATAATATGGTAGTAATAAGTCTGGTTCCCCTCTTCCAGATCATCTTTTTAAGTGCTTAATTGGGGGTAGTGAAAAGACAAACATAATTTTTTGTGCTTTCCAAAGGAGCGTGGTATCCTATTGATGCTGATTTTATCAAAAATATGATAAAAGATGAACCATTCCAATAGGGTGATAATTTTTTGGGGGGCCAAAGACAAAAAGTCGTTGACAAGGAATTTTCGAACATATTTTCATAATATCATTTTTTTATATTGCAAAGTTATGAATATGAATTTAAAAAAAAATGCAGGTTCTAATTGTATATATGTATTATATTACTATTTTTGTGGCATCAAAATCTATAAAACAAAAGATGTTTGACTTGCCATGTATAAAACTATGATTATGATGTAAAAATGAACTAAAAAATAAAAATGCTTATGGAAAAGGTCGCTGAAGGTTTTAAAGGAGAAAAGGCAATCGTAACTCCTTATAATATACGAAAGCTTCAAAGTGAAAATTCTATAACTCGAAGATTATTTGTAACTCACATAGGGTATTATCCCAATGCAGTTCACCATTTCAGAGAGAGAGAAAATGGATGCCCAGAGAATGTCTTAATATACTGTAAAGAAGGTTCTGGATGGATTGTATATAATGACGAGAAATATGTATTATACCCAAATCAAGCATTTATAATACCTGCAAATGAATATCATGTCTATGGTGCATCCGAGGCAACCCCTTGGAGTATCTATTGGCTACATTTCCGTGGGGAGGATGCTTCAATGTTTTCCTCAATTATAGGTACTTTAATTAGTCTTGAAGAATCAGATAAAAGCCGGCACGAAGATCGTTTTAGGTTATTTGAAGAGATGTATCAGAATTTAGAAATGGGATATAGCCCTGCAAATTTAGAGTATATCAGTTTTTGCTTAATGTATTTTTTAGCCTCTTTTCAATATATTAATCAGTTCAGAGAAATAAAAAAAATAAAAGGGAATGATTTGATACAAGAGAGCATATCCTATATGAAAGAAAATATAGAGAATTCTGTTACTTTAGAGAACATAGCTCGGCATATTAACTATTCCGCTTCACATTTCAGTGCATTATTTTCTCAGAGAACATCTTTTGCTCCTATGGAATATTACAATTCTCTGAAGATACAGCGGGCCTGTTCATATCTGCAGTTTTCAGATTTAAAAATTAAAGAAATAGCATTTCGTTTGGGATACTATGATCAATTTCACTTCTCAAAAGCTTTTAAGAAAGAAATGGAACTGACCCCAAAGGAATATAGAAAGAAATACCAAGAAGTCAAACTAACGACGTTAAAATAGACCTTTATAAAGAAGTCGTTTGTAGAGTAGAAGTAAGTGTTCATAAGATTTATACTTGCATGCGAAAAGTTACCATCCGGGTTATTGGTTGTTCTATTAATAAATATCTATCTTTGCACCAAAATGCCGTTTGCTTATGATTCGTATATTTCTGACCGGCTATATGGGGGCCGGGAAAACTACGTTAGGAAAAGCTCTCGCACGAGAACTACATGTCCCATTTATCGATCTGGATTGGTATATTGAAGAACGTTTTCACAAGGCGGTCGGAGAATTATTTACCGAGCGGGGAGAGTCCGGCTTTAGGGAACTTGAAAAGAGCATGTTACATGAGGTTGGTGAATTTGAAGATGTGGTAATCTCTACAGGGGGAGGAGCGCCTTGCTTTTTCGACAACATGGAGTATATGAACCGGGTTGGTACTACTGTTTTTTTGGATGTAGACCCCAAAGTGCTGTTTCGTCGGTTACGGGTTGCCAAGCAGCAGCGCCCCATACTGCAAGGAAAGGAAGATGACGAACTGTTTGATTTTATAATACAGGCGCTTGAAAAACGTTCATCTTTTTATCGTCAGGCTAAATATATTTTCTGTGCTGACGAATTGGAGGATCGCAAGCAGATTGAAACTTCCGTGGAACAATTGCGCAAACTTCTGGATTTGCACATAGTAAGCTAAACTCTAAGAAAACTTATTTTCTGATTCGGCAATCATTCTTTTTCTTCTCTATTTTTTGTTCAGTCGACCAATATTACTATCTTGCAGTCGCTGTGAGGTTTTGTGCCTTCCGGTATCTTACAACCCAAATAAAACGATCAGACAATTATGGAAACTTTAAAAGAGAAATTCGAAGCCTTATCCCGTCAAGTCCGGGCATCCGGGAAACCTGCCGCCGCATGGTTCCCTCAGTTTACACCTGCTACATTGCTGAATGCCGAAAACTGGTGGGAAGCACTTGCTGTATGTGAGTACGCATTGGATACACAGGAAGATGAAACGCTCACAGCTGACTTTTTTGAACAGATATTCAGTGCATACGATTGTAATGTAGAGGTGGATCTTAATGAAGAAGAGTATGCTTATTGGTGGGAGAAGGTGATAAGTATATGCGATCGTGTAGCTGTATTTAACGGTGCCGGTTGGTCGCAGAAAGGTGCGCAATATTCAGAAGCCCGTTATGGGACACGTGATCTCAGTCTCTTATTTCCTTATTATGAGAAGGCGGCAGCTATGGGAAGTCCGGAAGCTGAGGCAACCGTTGCCTATTGGCGTTATATGGGCTTCTATTGTGAACAGGATAAAGCGGAAGGAGAGCGCCGCTTTGAGGCTCTGTCTTCACCCGAGGCTGTGTTATGGGGAAAATACTACCGGGCCTATGCCGAACAACACACCGGTAGTAAAGAGAAAGCTTTGCTTATGCGGAAAGAACTGCTTGGTGAACTCCCTGAAGGACACCGTCTGCGTGCTCATGTTTATGCCGCTATGGGCGATGCACTGGACGTAGAAGAAGGAAATGTGGCCGAAGAGGCAGCATGCTATGAGAAGTCTCTTGAACTTGTTCCTAATTTATATTCTCTCAAGAATCTGGCTACGCTCTATTTCCGTTATCCGGAACTTGGTAAAAAGAAAGAGCTGGCGTTTGAGTTATGGGAGAAAGCCTGGCATGCCGGTGTATGGTCTGCAGCCAATTTCCTGGGGTATAATTATCAGGAAGAAGAGTGGCTTGACATGCCTAAAGCCATTGAATGGTTGGAGAAGGGAATGCTTTACTGCGAATCGTATTGCGCCTATGAATTAGCTTTGATTTACCTTTATAATGATGAGTATAAAAATGTAGAACGTGGTTTGATGTGCCTGCAGCGTTGCATTGACGATAATTATGTAGAGGCTTTTGAGACTCTTGCTAATATTTACTTTAACGGTGAATTGGTGGAAGAAGATATCCAACGTGCACGGCAGTTGCTGGAGAAAGCTATTGAATTGGGGTCCGGTAATGCGGCCTACCGTATCGGTTGGATGTATGAACGCGGATTACTTTCCGAAGATCCGGATTACCTGAAAGCCATGGAGTATTATGAGAAGGCGGCATCTATGAATAATGCTGACGGATACTCCCGGGCGGCTCTTTATCTGGCTAACGGATACGCCGGTGTTACGGATCCTGAAAAGTCAAAAGCCTATTATGAAAAGGCTGCCGGGTTAGGTTCATGCTTTGCATTGGTAGAGTTAGGATTCTTATATGAAAATGGAGATGTGGTAGAACAGAATTATGGGAAAGCTTTCGAATTGTTTCAGAAAGCCGCTGAGGAGGAGTACCCTTATGCGATGTATCGTGTAGGTCTTTATTTGGACAGAGGAATCATCGGTGAACCACAACCCGTAGAGGCATTCGCTTGGTATGAAAAGGCGGCCGGAAGGGGAGACGGAGATGCAATCTTTGCTCTCGGACGTTGCTATAAGAATGGGATTGGTACGGAAGAGAATCCGGATAAGGCTCTCGAATGGTTTGCTAAAGGGGCGGATAACAACGAACCGCGTTGCCTTACCGAGTTAGGACTGGCTTATGAATATGGCAGTGGGGTAGAAGAGAACCCGCATCAGGCAGTTGAATATATGACCAAAGCGGCCGAACAAGATTATGGCTACGCTCAGTTTAAGATGGGAGATTACTATTTCTTTGGTTATGGCGCTTGTCCGGAAGATAATAAACAGGCTGTGGAGTGGTATGAGAAGGCGGTCGCCAATGATATTCCCTTAGCTATGCTGCGCATGGGTGAGTATTATCTCTATGACTATGACAAACTGAATGAATCGGAGAAGGCTTTCAACTACTTTAAAAAAGCTGCTGAGGCAGAATGTTATAACGAAGGGCTGGGAATCTGCTACGAGATGGGAATCGGGGTGGAGGACAATGAAACCGAGGCGTTTAAATATTACACGTTAGCTGCGGACAGTGGAAATGTCATGAGTATGTACCGCACCGGATTGTGTTATTACAATGGAGTCGGTGTAAAACAGAATTATGCAGAAGCCTACCGTTGGTTTAATGATGCTGCCGGAAATGAGAATGTGGCTTCTTACTATTATTTAGGCAAAATGCTGATGTACGGTGAAGGTTGTGTGCCCGATGCGGAAACAGGTATTCAATGGCTGATGAAGGCTGCAGAGCATAACAGTGATAAAGCACAGTTCGAATTGGGTAATGCTTATCTGATGGGAAACGGAGTAGAGGAAAATGATGAGATTGCCATGGAGTGGTTTGAGAAGGCTGCTGAGAATGGAAATGAGAAAGCCTTGAAGATTACAGGAAGAAGACAACGCTAAAGTAAAATGGAAAAAGAAGGTAATAATCTGTTTCAGGTCAATCTAAAAGGGATGATTGCCCTGTTATCAGAACATATTTATAGTAACCCGAATACCTTTGTCAGGGAGTTGTTGCAGAATTGTGTAGATGCTATTACCGCACTTCATAATATCGACGAAAGTTATGCCGGGCGTATTGATGTTTTTCTGAAAGAGGACGGTTCGGTGGTCTTTCAGGACAATGGGATCGGCTTGAAAGAAGAGGAAGTCCATCGTTTTCTTACGGTTATTGGTGAAAGCTCGAAGAGAGATACCCCCGATGCAGACGATTTTATCGGTCGGTTCGGCATAGGCTTGCTGTCTTGTTTCGTGGTGACCAATGAAATTAGGGTAGAGAGCCGGTCGGCAATGGGAGGAAGCCCCGTCTGCTGGTGTGGAAAGGTGGATGGCACTTATCAGACCACTTTTCCCGAAGAAGAGTGGGCGATAGGTTCAAGGGTCGTGTTGTGCCCCAAAAGTGAGTGGACTCATTTGTTTGAGTATGAAGTGTTCAAGAAAATACTGATCAGTTATGGAGAGGTGTTGCCTTACCCGATTTATCTGCATCGTGGAGAGGAAGAAGAACTGGTTAATACCCCGTCACCGGTCTGGCTCAATCCGAAAGCTACCCGAAAAGAGTTATTGGACTATGGGACGAAGGTTTTTCAGTCGTCTGCTCTTGATGTCTTTCGTATCCGTACAGAGAGCGGGCGGGTAGAAGGCGTACTCTACGTATTGCCTTATCGTACACAATTTTCTGTACGTAACTCGCATAAGGTGTATTTGAAGCGGATGTTGTTGAGTGAAGATGATTGTAACCTTTTGCCCTCATGGGCATTCTTCATTCGATGTTTGGTAAATGCCGACGGGCTTCTTTCTACTGCGTCGCGCGAGTCGTTTGTCAGCAATGATTTATTGAAAGATGCCCGCAAAGAGATCGGGGTTGCTATTAAGGAGTATCTTCGAGGATTGGTGCAGAACAATCGATCGGTGTTTGACAAAATACTGGATGTCCATCATTTCCATATTAAAGCCATAGCTTCGGAAGATAATGAACTGCTACGTTTGTTTATGGATTACCTGCCCTTTGAAACGAACAGGGGAATACGAAGTTTCGGGAGCATCCGTTCGGCGGGGAATACCATTGGCTATACACGTAATCTGGAAGACTTCAGGCAAGTACGGAGAATAGCCGGTGCACAAGGCCGGTTGGTGATCAATGCTGCCTATACATTTGATGAAACGCTGTTAAAGAAGTATGCCCGTCTTAATCAGGAACTGACTTTGGAGGAGATCTCACCCGCTCGTCTGTTGGAGCAGTTTGCTGAAGTGGAAGGTAACAAAGAACACCGGGCCTTTGAGGCAAAAGCCAGTGAGCTGTTGAAACGTTTTGGCTGTATCTGCCGCTTGAAACATTTTACACCGGTGGATACTCCGGTTATATTTGTGGCCGAAGAGAAAGAAGAGAACAGCAAAGTCGCCAATAATCCGTTGGCAGCAGTACTGGGTTCGGTAAATGCTAAAAAACGCTTACCGCCTACATTGACTTTCAATGCCGATAACGAGATGGTACAGACATTACTGCAAATTCAAGGAGACAATAAACTGTTTCAGCATGTAGTGTGCATTCTTTATGTACAATCGCTGTTACAAGGCAAATATCCTGTAAACAGTGAGGAAATGGAACTTTTCAATCACTCTCTTTCTGAACTGATGACTACTAAAATGAATGATTTTATAAACTTCCTCAATTAAACAAAAGTATGAAATACACACTTGAGATACAAAAGCTACTGTTGCAGGCACAAAATGATAACCTGCATCCCCGTGAGAAAGCCAATCTACTGAAAGAGGCTGTTCGCATTGCAGATGAGAATGAAGATATACAATGGGCTGTAGAGATGAGGCTGGACCTTATCTATGAATTGAATCTCCTCTCGGCAGATGCTGAAGAGATCGCGGTGTTCTCTAAAATCCTGGACAACTATGAAAACCATAAGGATTTGATTAATGAGGATGATATCTTATGGAAATACAAATGGATATGGTCTTGTACCTTTGATCTTCCCAGTATACCGATGGAGCAGGTGGAAGCGGTAGGTGAAGATTATAAAACCCGTATTTTGCGCAATGGTTATTCATTGCGTACATATTATCACCGGTTGTCTGTGGAATACACTAAAATGAGGGAATATACGAAAGCCAAAGATTACATAGATAAGATGCTGGCGGAAAAGATGGATGACCTGACTTGTGAAGCTTGTGAGCTGAACTTCATGTTGGATTATTATCTTGAAACTGGACAGTTTGAAGAGGCCTATAATCGTGCGCAACCTTTAATTTCCAAGCAAATTTCTTGTTACGAAGCCAATCTGAGAGCTTATCTGAAATTGGCATATTATGCTTATAAAGCCGGGAAGCCGGAGATAGCGGCGGATATGCGTGCACGGGCCGAAGAAGCTTTGGCGGGAAGAGAAAAAGATGAATATCTGCTTCTTTATCTTGGGCTATTCATTGCCTATTATTTTATGACTGATCCGGACAGAGGCTGGGAGTATGTAGAACGTTGTATCCCATGGAGTCTGAATACTAATATGCAGAAAAGATACCGTTTCTCGTGTGATATGGTGGAGGCTCTAAACTACGAGCAGCGTGAAGAGGTCAGTCTGGCTTTACCGGAGGATTTTCCACTTTACCGGGTTGACGGAGTATATTCTGTGGCTGCGCTACGTAATTATTTTTATAGACAAGCGGATGAATTGGCAGGCTTGTATGATGCGCGTAACGGAAATAGCGGATATCAGGAACGATTATTTAATATCAATTTAATTGGCAACCTGTAGATTAATACGTATTTTTGCCGTCCAATTATTTATTAAAAACAACTGAATAACAGAAAAATGAGAAAGTGGCGTATTGAAGATTCTGAAGAACTTTACAACATCACAGGTTGGGGGACTTCATACTTTGGTATTAATGACAAAGGTCATGTTGTTGTTACACCGCGAAAAGATGGCGTAGCCGTCGATTTGAAAGAATTGGTCGACGAGTTGCAGTTGCGTGATGTGGCGGCTCCTATGCTGGTGCGTTTTCCGGATATTCTGGATAACCGTATTGAAAAGACTGCCTATTGTTTTAAACAGGCATCCGAAGAGTATGGATACAAAGCCCAGAATTTTATCATCTATCCGATTAAAGTGAATCAGATGCGCCCGGTTGTTGAAGAAATTATCAGCCATGGCAAGAAATTTAATTTGGGCCTTGAAGCCGGTTCCAAGCCCGAACTGCATGCAGTGATTGCTGTTAATACGGATTCTGACTCTCTTATTATCTGCAACGGCTATAAAGACGAAAGCTATATTGAGCTTGCTTTGCTGGCACAGAAGATGGGTAAACGTATCTTTCTGGTAGTTGAAAAGATGAATGAGTTGAAGCTGATTGCCCGCATGGCAAAGCAGCTGAATGTACAGCCTAATATTGGTATCCGTATCAAATTGGCTTCTTCAGGAAGCGGAAAGTGGGAAGAGTCAGGAGGAGATGCCAGTAAGTTCGGACTGACTTCCAGTGAGTTGCTTGAGGCACTTGACTTTCTGGAAAGTAAAGGCATGAAGGATTGTCTGAAACTGATACACTTCCATATCGGAAGTCAGGTGACAAAGATACGCCGTATCAAGACAGCATTGCGTGAAGCTTCTCAGTTCTATGTGCAGCTCCATGCGATGGGTTTCAAAGTGGAATTTGTTGATATTGGCGGTGGTCTTGGAGTTGATTATGACGGCACCCGTTCGTCAAGTAGTGAGAGTAGTGTCAATTACTCTATTCAGGAGTATGTCAACGACTCTATTTCCACGTTAGTGGATGCCAGTGACAAAAACGGTATTCCCCATCCCAATATTATCACTGAGAGTGGCAGGGCTCTGACTGCACACCACTCTGTCTTGATTTTTGAGGTACTTGAGACGGCTACTTTGCCGGAATGGGATGATGAAGAGGAGATTGCTCCGGATGCGCATGAACTGGTACAGGAACTTTATGGCATTTGGGATACATTGAATCAGAACAAGATGCTTGAAGCATGGCATGATGCCCAGCAGATACGTGAAGAGGCACTCGATCTGTTCAGCCATGGTATCGTAGACCTGAAGACACGTGCTCAGATAGAACGTCTTTACTGGTCTATTACTCGTGAAATCAATCAAATTGCCGGTGGACTGAAACATGCTCCCGATGAATTCCGCGGATTGTCTAAATTGTTGGCTGATAAATATTTCTGTAACTTCTCACTTTTTCAGTCGCTTCCGGATTCTTGGGCGATCGACCAGATATTTCCGATTATGCCCATTCAGCGTTTGGATGAAAAACCGGACCGCTCGGCTACCTTGCAGGACATTACCTGTGATTCCGATGGAAAGATAGCCAATTTTATCTCTACCCGGAATGTAGCACATTATATGCCGGTACATAGCCTGAAGCAGAAAGAGCCTTACTATGTAGCGGTCTTTTTGGTAGGGGCTTATCAGGAAATTCTGGGAGATATGCATAATCTGTTTGGAGACACGAATGCGGTGCATGTTTCTGTCAATGAGAAGGGGTATAATATCGAACAGATTATTGACGGGGAAACGGTCGCAGAAGTGCTCGATTACGTGCAATATAACCCGAAAAAGCTGGTTCGTACTCTTGAAACATGGGTAACAAAATCTGTAAAAGAAGGGAAGATTTCTGTAGAAGAAGGAAAAGAGTTCCTTTCCAATTATCGTTCGGGCTTGTACGGATACACATACCTTGAATAAATAAAAAGAACTATCATTTTATAAATGACGAGCTACAAGTTACGAATACTGCACATGATATCAGTCTCGTTTCTTGTAGCTCGTGGCTTGTAACCTGATGGAGTATAAATCGTAATTTGTAAATAGAAAGAATATGAAGGAAAAACTGACAGTCATTAAAGTTGGTGGCAAAATCGTAGAAGAAGAAGCTACATTGAAGCAGTTACTGGATGATTTTGCTGCCATTGAAGGGCATAAGGTACTTGTTCATGGAGGGGGACGTTCGGCTACAAAGATAGCTGCTTTACTGGGGATTGACAGTAAAATGGTCAATGGACGCCGTATAACCGATGCGGAGACACTGAAGGTTGTGACAATGGTCTATGGTGGGTTGGTAAACAAGAATATTGTAGCCGGATTGCAAGCCCGTGGGGTCAATGCCCTGGGGCTGACCGGAGCGGATATGAATGTAATCCGTTCGATGAAGCGCCCCGTAAAAGAGGTCGATTATGGATTTGTCGGGGATGTAGAGCAGGTAGATGCCACATTGCTTTCTGATTTGATTCATAAAGGAGTGGTTCCGGTGATGGCACCGTTGACACATGACGGACAAGGGAATATGTTGAATACGAATGCAGATACCATTGCCGGAGAGACAGCTAAAGCTCTTTCTGCCATTTTTGATGTGACCTTGGTTTACTGCTTTGAGAAGAAGGGGGTTCTTCGTGATGAAAACGATGATGAGAGTGTCATTTCTCAGATCAATCGTGCCGAGTTTGAACGATATATTGCCGAAGGCGTTATTCAGGGAGGCATGATACCGAAACTTGAGAATTCTTTTGAAGCAATAAATGCAGGTGTGTCTGAGGTGATAATAACCTTAGCGTCAGCCATTCACAAAGGTGGAGGAACCCGGATAAAAAAATAATTCAAAAAAAAGAGGAATACATCTGTAACTTTTCACCAACTCACCCGTCAACTTAATAGAGATGCAAGAAATCAGCTTCCGAGACGACATATTGCCATTGAAAGATAAACTCTTTCGTTTGGCACTCCGAATCACCTTCGACAGGGCCGAAGCAGAGGATGTTGTTCAGGATACGATGATTAGAGTGTGGAATAAACGTGAAGAGTGGACACAGTTCGGATCTATTGAGGCTTATTGCCTGACTGTGGCGAAGAATCTGGCCATAGACCGAAGCCAAAAGAAAGAAGCTCAAAATGTGGAACTCACACCGGAAATGGAGGAAGAATCCGAAGCATCCGGTCCTTATGATCAGTTGATTAATAAGGAACGAATGTCAATCATCCATCGTCTGATTAACGAACTTCCTGAGAAGCAACGGCTTATTATGCAGTTGAGAGATATAGAAGGGGAAAGCTATAAAGAAATAGCGAAAATCTTGAATCTGACAGAGGAACAGGTAAAAGTGAATCTTTTCAGAGCAAGACAAAAGGTAAAACAAAGGTATTTAGAGATTGATGAATATGGATTATAAGTATATAGAACAGCTTTTAGAGCGATACTGGCAATGTGAGACTTCTTTGGAAGAGGAATCGGAATTGCGGTCTTTCTTTTCGGAGGAAGAGGTACCCGCTCATTTGCTCCGTTACAAGGACTTGTTTGTTTATCAGGCAGTTCAACAGGAAGCAGGGCTGGGAGAAGACTTTGATGAACGTATTCTGGCTCAGGTAGAGGCACCTGTAGTAAAAGCAAAACGTCTGACGATGGTTGGAAGGTTTATGCCTTTGTTTAAGGCTGCCGCCGTGATTGCGTTGATTTTGTCATTGGGCAATGTAGCGCAACATACATTCTTTGCCGATGAGGCTTTGGATTATAATTATGATGCTTATAAGGACACATACGATGATCCCGAAGTGGCTTACAAACAAGTTTCTTCTGCTTTGATGATGGTGTCTGAAGGTATAAATAAATCACAGGATCAAATCGCCGGAGATAGTGTGAAGGTTGAATCGATTCGAGTGATGAAGGAATAAAATAATGAAGAGCGTTCTTTTAATGTGCTGGATGGCATTGCTGTCTGTGGCTGTTTCGGCCCAGGACTTTGCTTCACGTTTTATGGCTGAACATAAGGCGGATTCTAATCTGACTTGTGTTACGATCAGTCCGAAAATGATGGAGGAGATAATGAAGAGCGATGCTGAGAAAGATAAAGAGGTGCTGGATATGATCTCTAATCTCAAGAGTATGCAGGTGCTTACTTCCGATGTGGAAGGAAAAAAGTATTTTGATGCAGCTTTGAAGGTGGTTGAGAAGAATACCGGAAGGTTTGAATCGTTTCTTTCTTTTAAGGATAAATCTGAGAATTGTCAGATTATGGTTCGTAAAAAGAAGGATACAATTGTTGAACTGGTGATGCTAATGCACGAAAAGAATCATTTTGCTGTAATAAACTTTACCGGAAATATGAGTCCGGAGTTTATTGCACAGATAAAGAGACATTTTCATTTGCTTTAAACATATAATATAGTTAGTGTGCTTAATTAAAACAACTTTTTGATTTGAGGCTGTGAAGTTTCAATTCTCTCAATTTCAATAAAAAACTAACTAAATAAATGGGCTACCGCGTGATGCAGTAGCCCTTTTATGTTTATGCTACGTCGTCTTCATAGAGCGAAGTTAAACTAAGAGAGAGTTTCTATATTTAAAGTTTTCGTAATCCTCTTTTTGAAAAGTTTATTTGCGGATTACCTTTGTATGCCACACTTCCACTTCCACTGACACCTCCTGTCAGGTTTTCAGTAGCATGACATTTTATGCTGCCCGAACCACTGATATGTGCATTGACATCTTCTGTCTTTAAATCTATGGCATTAATATCTCCCGAACCTGCAATACGATACTCGGCTTTGCCCGATTTGCCGTTCAGCAATACATTTCCCGAACCTGAAATATTTGCTTCTGTGCATGGTACATCGATTTTTTTCAAATTGATGTTTCCTGAACCGTAAATATGCGTTGACAATTTTGTACAAGAGAAATTGGTTCCATTGATGTTCCCCGATCCGTAAATGCATATTTCTAAATCGTCGTTGCTCTCCATTCCATTTGTAAAGGTCGTGTTTCCTGAGCCATATATGGATAAATGGTTTAATGATGGAGAAGATACTCTGATTTCCAGTTTTCCGCTATTGCGGATGGAGCTATTCTTTTTAAATTTAACCACCAGTGTTTTTCCTTCAATAGTGGTTTCCAATAACTGGACGATGTTGTCGGGACCATAAATCTGTACAGTGGGAGTTCCTTGCTTTTGTGTATAAACAATATCCGAACTGCTCATTGATTTAATTTTGCTGAAAGAACCGACTCTTATGTCTTTAGTGATATAGTTTGAACTTCCACTTACCTGCTTTGTCTGTGAACAGGCCCCAATGATTAATAACAGCATGGAAATTGTAAGGCATGATAATAATTGTTTTTTCATGGTCTTGTGATTATTGTATCAGATATTCTTAATAGTTCCCACTCCTTTTTTATTGAGTGATTTTATGGTAGGATTACCTTTATACTTAATGCTTCCCACTCCTCGTACGGCTGCATTGATAGATTCTACTGCGTTGCAGGTAATATCTCCTACACCCTGTGAACTGGCTTCTACTATATTGGCCTGCAGGTTTCCGGCTTCTATATTGCCTACCCCTTTAGAGTGAAGAGTAGCTGCCTGAACTGTTCCTTCAAGTTTTACATTTCCTACACCCATTGATTGCACATTTAAGCTACTGCAGATTAGTGATTTAATTTTTATATCACCTACTCCTTTGCTTTCCACATAGAGGTTGTCGGTAGTCAAACCGTTATCAATATGTACATCACCTACTCCTTTGAAGGAAATACTGTTTAAAGTTGGAGATGTAATTGTTATCTTCATCTTTTTGAAGTTGCGTACCTTTTTCGATTTATCGATGCTTAACAATAAGGTACTATCTTTTACAGCTACCTGTATTAACGCCACAATGTTATCCGGCCCATAGATTTGTACGTCTGTTTTTCCATCTGCGGATTGTGTGTAATAGATGTCACCTACGGTCCCCGCGTCAATTTTGTTGAACTCCTTCACTTTATAATCTCTCGTGATGAGTTTCTTACTGGGTTGAATACCTTCACCCATATATACGCAACTGCTCAATAACCCTGCTGTTAACAGTAATGTTGACAACATTTTAAAGATTGTTTTCATTTTATTTCGTTTTTAGAGGTTTCTATTAGTTTAGACGTAGGTTGAGTAGGAAAAGTTGCATCTATCTTTCTTTTTTCTGCAAAATAATCCGTTTATTTGTATTTATAATTAAGAACAACATTGGATAAGATTATTGAAGATAAGGAGTTAGGACGTCTGATCGTACGTGATAATGTGCGTGCCAAGAGACTCGTTTTTCGTACAAAAGCTGATGCGATCTATGTTAGTATACCTCCGGGAGTTACGATGAAGGAGGTAAAGGAGGCGATAGAGAAATTACGTTCCAGATTGTTGGATTCCAGGCAGAAGTTGATACGTCCTCTGATTGACCTGAACTATCGGATCGAGACAGAATACTTCAAGTTATCATTGGTTAGTGGTAAGAGGGAGAAATTCTTGGCTCATTCCGAATTGGGAGAAATGCGGATTATTTGTCCCCCGACGGCCGATTTTACAGATTCTAATTTACAGGACTGGCTCCGTAAAGTAATTGAAGAAGCTTTGCGACGGAATGCAAAGATTATCTTGCCTCCCCGGTTGTATATGCTTTCGGAGCGGTATGGGTTGCCTTACAAAAGTGTTCAGATAAATTCAAGTCGTGGACGATGGGGAAGCTGCTCTTCTCACAAAAAGATAAATCTCTCTTATTTTCTTGTATTATTGCCAAAGCATTTGATAGATTATGTTCTTTTGCACGAACTTTGCCATACTTGTGAGATGAATCATGGTGATCGTTTTTGGGATTTGCTTAATGGTTTCACCGGAGGTAAAGCTTTAGAGCTGCGCGAAGAGTTGAAAAAATATAAGACTGAGATTTGACATTGCAATCACAAAACAGATGTTGCAAGAATCCTTTCCACCAAAGATTACACTGATTGTTACAGATTGATTGCCGGCATTGATAATCGGTTTTGGGCTTTTTCATCTGTGCGAATCGGAATAATTCTGTAGTGTCTTTTGATATCTCCCTTTACAGTCTTTTATACCCTATGCGGTCAGGAAAAAAACGTCTTTCTATTTTTGTGGTAGCTGTTTGATACCGTCAATATCCTTTTCAAAACGGTAAGTACCACCTTTTTCACTCAGATCAAATGCGGCTACTGTTTCAGTCTGATTATTTACAATCATCAGTGCACTTTGCTCTGCGAAGCGTCCGACTTCGATAGCAGTAGGCTCTTCTTTAATCTGTTTATTCATGATCAAGCTGTCATTGACAAACAGTGAGATCGAATCACCCACGAAGCCTTTTGTCAGCTGAATGGAGTACGTTTCACTAAAGTGACGGACAGCTTCTTTTTCCCGTTGCAATCTCAGACTCATATATACAAAGATGACTACGACAAATATGACGGCAAATGCTAAAATGCCGTTTCCTACCATAAATTGCTTGTTAGTGTTAAGACGATGTGCCATAATACTATATTCTTTAATATTCGGGGTAAAGATAGCAAATCTTTTTGTATCTCATTTGTTTTTGTGTAAGTATAAAAGTTACAAAAAAATAACGAGATCTCTGAATTCTAATGCTTTTGTGTTATATAACATATCAGTTTACATTGTTCGAGCAGAATAAATTATCTTTCTTTGCATCGTGATAGTTCAGCATAGCTATCTATAATTAAAAACCTTTATTGATACGTATGAAAATAACTTTTGGACAACAAACGACCAAAGTAAAGCAATTGGCTGACAAGATTAGCTTTGATATCTCGATGGGAGTATATAAATCGGGAGATTCACTGCCTTCGATCAATCAACTTAGCCATGCGTATGAGGTTTCCCGAGATACTGTATTTAAAGCTTTTCTTGATTTAAAAGAGAGAGGAATTATTGATTCTACTCCCGGGAAAGGGTATTATGTGGTTGGAAGATTGAAAAATGTACTTCTTTTACTTGATGAATATTCACCTTTTAAATATGCACTTTATAATAGTTTTGTAAAGCGTTTGTCTATCCGTTATAAAGTCGACCTATTGTTTCATCAGTACAATGAACGTTTGTTCAATACCATCATCCGTGAATCGGTGGGACGATACAATAAATATATTGTGATGAACTTCGATAACGAAAAGCTGTCTCCTAATCTTTATAAGATAAATCCATCCAAACTTCTTCTTCTTGATTTCGGTAAATTTGAGAAAGAGGAGTTCTCTTATGTTTGTCAGGACTTTGACCAAGGATTCTATAATGCGCTACTTCAACTGGCAGATCGATTGAAGAAATATCAAAAACTCGTTTTCGTGTTAGTGAATGATAGCATGCATCCCCGGAGTAGCCGTGACTTTTTTGAGAAATTCTGTGCCGATCAACATCTTGGTTGTGAGGTAGTGAGTGATATTGAAGGACTTCAGGTTCGCAAAGGAGAAGTATATATAGCGATTCGTCAAATAGACGTGGTGAGTATTATTAAGAAAAGTCGTATTGAGGGTTTACAATGTGGAGTTGATTTTGGCTTAATAGGGTATAATGACACACCTGCTTATGAAGTGATAGATCAGGGAATAACTGCATTAAGTGTAGATTGGGAGAAAATGGGTGATAAGGCTGCCGAATTTGTTCTGCAGGGAAAAGCCATACAAGATTACCTGCCTACGGAAGTCAGGCTGAGAGCTTCTTTATAAAAGAGTTTTTCAGAATTGTGTGTCAGCACAGGTCAGCATGGAAGAATTGTCTAATGAATTTAATAATATAGTATGAAAAAGTATCCGAAAATCGGGATTCGTCCCACCATCGATGGACGCCAGGGTGGTGTTCGCGAAAGCCTTGAAGAAAAAACAATGAATCTGGCAAAAGCTGTTGCCGAGTTGATTACTTCTAATCTCAGAAATGGCGATGGAACTCCTGTGGAGTGTGTGATTGCAGATGGAACTATCGGACGTGTTGCCGAAAGTGCTGCTTGTGCAGAAAAGTTTGAACGTGAAGGGGTAGGAGCTACTATTACTGTCACCTCATGCTGGTGTTATGGGGCTGAGACAATGGATATGAATCCATATTATCCGAAAGCTGTTTGGGGATTCAATGGGACGGAGCGCCCGGGAGCGGTGTATCTGGCTGCTGTGCTGGCAGGACATGCACAGAAGGGGTTGCCTGCATTTGGTATTTACGGTCGCGATGTACAAGACTTGAATGATAACTCTATTCCTGCGGATGTGGCAGAAAAAATTCTGCGTTTTGCCCGTGCTGCTCAGGCTGTAGCTACGATGCGTGGGAAGTCTTACCTTTCTATGGGTAGTGTTTCTATGGGTATTGCCGGTTCTATTGTAAATCCGGACTTCTTCCAGGAATATTTGGGTATGCGTAATGAGTCGGTCGATTTGACAGAGATAATTCGCCGCATGGCCGAAGGCATTTATGATAAGGAAGAATATGCCAAAGCGATGGCTTGGACTGAGAAATATTGCAAAAAGAATGAAGGACATGATTTCAATGTGCCTGAAAAAACAAAGACACGTGCACAGAAAGATGAAGACTGGGAGTTCATTGTCAAGATGACTATCATCATGCGCGATTTGATGCAGGGTAATCCGAAGTTAAAAGAACTTGGATTTAAGGAAGAGGCTTTAGGACACAATGCCATTGCAGCGGGGTTCCAAGGACAGCGTCAATGGACGGATTTCTATCCGAATGGTGATTTCTCGGAAGCATTGCTCAATACTTCATTCGACTGGAATGGTATTCGTGAAGCATATGTAGTGGCCACTGAGAATGATGCTTGTAATGGTGTAGCTATGCTGTTCGGTCATCTGTTGACGAATCGTGCACAGATTTTCTCGGATGTACGTACTTATTGGAGTCCGGAGGCTGTGAAACGTGTTACGGGTAAGGAACTGTCAGGTATGGCTGCTAATGGTATTATTCATTTGATTAATTCGGGAGCAACTACTCTTGACGGAACAGGGCAGCAAACGGATGCCAATGGAGAACCTACCATGAAACCTTGTTGGGAGGTTACGGAAGGAGAAGTTGAGAAATGTCTGGAAGCTACTACTTGGTACCCGGCCAATCGTGATTATTTCCGTGGAGGAGGTTTCTCTTCTAATTTCCTATCGAAAGGAGGTATGCCCGTAACTATGATGCGACTGAACCTGATTAAAGGTCTTGGACCAGTGCTGCAGATAGCCGAAGGCTGGACAGTAGAGATTGATCCGGAAATTCATAAATTACTTGATGAACGTACGGACCGTACATGGCCTACTACTTGGTTTGTTCCTCGTTTATGTGATAAACCTGCCTTTAAAGATGTATACTCCGTGATGAATAACTGGGGAGCTAACCATGGTGCAATCAGTTACGGGCATATTGGTCAGGATGTGATTACACTGGCTTCCATGCTTCGTATTCCGGTTTGCATGCACAATGTGGAGGATGATCAGATTTTCCGTCCGGCGGCCTGGAATGCCTTCGGTATGGATAAAGAGGGAGCTGACTACAGAGCTTGTACTACTTATGGTCCTATTTATAAGTAACCTTTAGAAGAACGCAATATGATCAATCGATTTATATTAAACGAAGTTTCTTACTTCGGTCCGGGAGCACGTGAAGTGCTCCCTAAGGAAATCTCACGTTTGGGACTACACAAAGCATTTGTCGCAACCGATAAAGATTTGATAAAATTCGGAGTGGCGGACAAAGTGCTTAAGGTGCTGGATGCTGCTAAGATTCCTTATGTGATATTCAGTGAAATTAAGCCGAATCCTACAGTATCGAATGTAAAAGCCGGTGTGGAAGCATTTGCGGCATCCGGTGCGGACTTTATCCTGGCGATTGGCGGTGGCTCTTCTATGGATACGGCAAAGGCAATTGGGATTATTACTAATAATCCGGAATTCAGTGATGTCGTTTCATTGGAAGGCGTGGCGGATACCAAGAAGAAATCCGTACCTATTATTGCATTGCCTACTACTGCCGGAACGGCAGCAGAAGTGACTATCAACTATGTGATTACAGACGAACAGAACCAAAAAAAGATGGTTTGTGTGGATCCGAATGATATTCCGGCTATAGCGATAGTAGATGCCGAGCTGATGTATACACTTCCTAAAAGCCTGACTGCAGCTACGGGACTTGATGCACTGACACACGCTATTGAAGGGTTGATAACCAAAGGTGCATGGGAGATGAGCGATATGTTCGAAATTAAAGCTATTGGAATGATCAACCGTTATCTGGTGACTGCCGTTGAAGAACCGTCAAATGCGGAGGCACGTAATGGTATGGCAGTAGCCCAGTATATTGCCGGTATGGCTTTTTCGAATGTCGGTTTAGGAGTCGTTCATGGTATGGCACATCCGTTGGGAGCTATTTTTGATATTCCTCATGGCGTAGCCAATGCGTTGTTATTACCTATTGTTATGGAGTTCAATGCTCCGGCTGCTCTTGACAAATATGTAGAGATAGCTAAGGCTATGAACGTGTATTCTGCAGGTATGGCTAAAGAAGAGGCAGCTAAAGCAGCCGTAGATGCTGTAAAAGCATTATCTTTGAGGGTCAATATTCCACAACACTTGTCCGATTTGGGCATTCAGGAAAGGGATCTTGACCGTCTTGCTACAGCTGCGTTTGCTGATGTCTGTACGCCGGGTAATCCACGGGAAGTAACAAAAGAAATTATTCTTGATTTATATAAGAAAGCATTATGATAACTAATGAACATATCGAGCAGTATCTTGCTCAGGCACATCGCTATGGCGATGCTAAATTAATGTTGTGCAGCAGCGGTAACCTTTCATGGAGAATCGGTGAAGAAGCACTTGTTTCCGGAACGGGTTCTTGGGTACCGAACCTGCAGAAAGAAAAAGTATCTGTTTGCAATATTTCTACGGGTATACCCCAGAATGGAGTAAAACCTTCTATGGAAAGTACTTTTCATTTGGGAATCCTTCGTGAACGTCCGGATGTAAATGTAGTTCTGCATTTTCAATCGGAATATGCTACAGCTGTTTCCTGTATGAGAAACAAACCGTCAAATTTCAATGTAACTGCTGAGGTACCTTGCCATGTCGGTAAAGAGATTCCTATCATTCCTTACTATCGTCCGGGTTCGCCTGAACTGGCTGAAGCTGTTGTGGAAGCGATGAAAGAGCATAACTCTGTATTGCTGACCAATCATGGACAGGTGGTGTGTGGTAAAGATTTTGATCAGGTGTACGAACGGGCCACTTTCTTTGAAATGGCTTGCCGGATTATCGTTCAATCCGGAGGAGATTATTCGGTCCTGACTCCGGAAGAGATTGATGATCTGGAAATATATGTGTTAGGAAAGAAAACAAAATAGAAATAATGACGACCAGCTTATGAGTACTTACTTAGCAGCTGACTTTGGTGGAGGTAGTGGCCGTATTATGGCCGGTACCCTCACTGAAGGTAAGCTAAAACTGGAAGAGGTATATCGTTTTGGTAATCGGCAAATTAGACTCGGAAACCATGTCTATTGGGATTTTCTTTCTCTCTTCGAAGAAATGAAAAACGGACTTCGTGTCGCTGCCCGAAAAGGCTATCTGGTGAAAAGTATCGCTATAGATACTTGGGGAGTCGATTTTGGGCTGATTGACAAAGATGGTAATCTGTTGGGGAATCCGGTTTGTTACCGTGATTCTCGTACTAATGGTATGCCTGAGCGGGTGTTTAAGCAGATTGATCAAGCTGCCCATTATGCAGAAACAGGTATCCAAGTGATGCCTATCAATACTCTGTTTCAACTATATAGTATGAAGCAGAACAACGATGTACAACTCCGGGTAGCTGATAAACTATTATTTATGCCTGATTTGTTCAGCTATTTCCTTACAGGAACAGCGAATAATGAATATTGTATTGCTTCTACTTCTGAGTTACTTGATGCTTGTCAGCGCAACTGGTCGGATAACTTGATTAGTGAATTAGGATTACCCCGACATCTTTTTGGTGACATTGTGCTTCCCGGGACTATTCGCGGTAAACTGAAACAAGAAATTGCGGATGAAACCGGTTTAGGCTGTATTGATGTCGTTGCTGTCGGTTCACATGACACAGCCAGTGCTGTATTTGCTGTTCCTTCCAATGAACCGGATCGGGCTTATCTTAGTTCGGGAACCTGGTCCTTGCTCGGAACAGAGATTGACCAACCGATTTTGACGGAGGAAGCACGTTTGGGAGGATTCACGAATGAGGGTGGCATACAAGGCAAGATACGCTTCTTGCAGAATATAACCGGGCTTTGGATTTTACAACGTTTGATGGCTGAGTGGAAAGAACGGGGCGAAGAAACCAGTTATGATCGTGTGATAGCCGAAGCAACGTTATCAGATATCCGTTCGGTAATCGATGTAGATGATTCCTCTTTTTGCAATCCGGACTGTATGGAAGAGTCGATTGCTGAGTATTGTCATAAGCATCATTTGAGAGTGCCGGTTTCTCAAGGAGAGTTTGTTCGTTGTGTCATTGAATCATTGGCACACCGTTATAAATTAGGAGTTGAACAGATGAATCGCTGTCTGCCGGTACCGGTTAAACAACTCCATATTATTGGAGGAGGCTGCCAGAATCGTTTGCTAAACCAACTTACTGCAAATGCTTTAGGCATTCCGGTATATGCAGGTCCGGTGGAAGCGACTGCTATCGGCAATATCTTAGTACAAGCAAAAGCTCAAGGTGAAATAGATACTTGGGAAGAGCTAAAAGAAATTATCATAAACAGTGTAAAACCTCAGGTATATTATCCTGAATAACCCGACAACCCATGAAAAACACCAACCGTTCCATTCTTCATAAAGATGGAGTTAGTTATATCCTGCCATTTATTTTAGTGACTTCTTGTTTTGCCTTATGGGGGTTCGCTAATGATATTACCAATCCAATGGTAAAGGCCTTCTCGAAAATATTTCGTATGAGTGTCACCGACGGGGCATTGGTGCAGGTCGCTTTTTACGGAGGCTACTTTGCGATGGCCTTCCCTGCTGCAATGTTTATTCGTAAATACTCTTATAAAGCCGGTATCCTGCTGGGACTGGGGCTATATGCTTTGGGTGCCTTGCTATTTTTCCCGGCAAAGATGACAGGCGATTATTACCCTTTCCTGCTCGCTTATTTTATTTTGACGTGTGGACTCTCGTTTCTGGAAACAAGTGCTAACCCTTATATATTATCGATGGGTACGGAGGAGACGGCGACCCGACGATTGAATCTGGCGCAGTCGTTTAATCCAATGGGATCATTATTGGGTATGTATGTAGCCATGAACTTCATTCAGGCGCGTCTGAATCCCATGGATACGGTAGAACGCAGCCAATTGTCTCCGTCTGAGTTTGAGGTATTGAAAGAGTCGGATTTGTCCGTGCTGATTGCCCCTTACCTGATTATAGGATTAGTGATTCTTGCCATGCTTTTTCTGATACGTGCCGTTAAAATGCCTAAGAATGGTGATAAGAATCATAATATTGATTTTATACCAACGCTAAAGCGTATTTTTAAAGTTCATCATTATAGAGAAGGAGTCATAGCGCAATTCTTTTATGTGGGTGCACAGATTATGTGTTGGACTTTTGTTATCCAATATGGAACACGCTTGTTTATGTCGCAGGGAATGGAGGAGAAGGCTGCTGAAGTGCTTTCTCAGGAATATAATATAATTGCTATGATTATTTTTTGCATAAGCCGTTTCGTGTGTACATTTATTCTTCGCTACCTGAATCCGGGGATGCTTCTCAAGATTCTTGCGATTGCGGGTGGTGCTTTTACGTTAGGTGTGATTTTTTTGCAAAACATATGGGGATTGTATTGTTTAGTAGCTGTTTCGGCTTGTATGTCACTAATGTTTCCCACGATTTATGGTATTGCTCTTCGTGGTTTGGGTGATGATGCCAAGTTTGGGGCTGCCGGTTTGATTATGGCAATTCTGGGAGGTTCTATCTTGCCACCATTACAGGCTTGTATTATTGACCAACATACATTGTTGGGTATGCCTGCTGTAAACTTGTCTTTTATACTTCCTTTTATCTGTTTCGTAGTGATTATCATTTATGGACATCGTACTTGTGCACGTGTGAAGAAGATAAAAGCAGCACGAAAGTAATATGGAGAATCGGATGCGGCGTTTGACGATTCTTCTGAGTAACTGTTTTCTTCTGCTTGTGTCATTAGTTTCTTGCGGGAAAGTGCCATTAGCGGAAGAAGCAGTGTTTTCTATACCGGTGGATACGGCATTTATGAGGCTTCGTCAATGGGAGTGGTATTGTCAGAAACGGGCTGACAGTTGCCTGACAGAGAATAATTATCAGGGAGCTTTATCTTGGCTGGATTCCGCTCGTATCCAAGTGGAACATTACGGACGTCCTTATTATATATTGGCACGCGGGGACGTATATTATTCCACCCATCAATATGATTCTGCCCGTCGTTATTTTAGTATGGCAGCCCATTCCATTCATCCGCATATTGCTATCGAAGCTTGGAGGAAACTTGCAGAACTGGAACTTATGGAAGGAAATGAGAAGCAAGTGTTCTATTCTACGCAGAAGGCAGATGCGCTTTTCCGGGTGGAGATAGGCCATGTGCAGAGTGATAACAGTGAAGCTCTATATCAGGAAGAGAGGTTGAAAAACGAGTTAAACCAATTGAAGATTGCCAAACAGAATCGGGAAATTGCCATGTTAACTTTGAGCCTTTGTCTGATTATACTGATTGCTTTGTTTATTTTCTACCGGCAAAATAAGATAAAGCGTGAAAAAGAGCGTCTGCTTCTTGAAGAGAAAGCCAAGTTGGAGCAAGAGAACCAAATACTGAAACAAACTGAAGAGTTAAGTGCTTTGAGAGAAAAAGAGGCGGTTTTGCGAGAGTCTTTGTTCCGTAAGGTCGATGTTTTGCGTAAAATACCCTCCCTCAATGAAGAAGAGCAGGAGAGTGGTGAACATCGCATAGCTTTGTCGGAAAGAGAGTGGGAGGAAATTCGTCAGACGGTGGATAATGCTTATGATGGGTTTTCACAACGGTTGCTTGCACGCTTTCCTTTGTTGACCTTAAAAGATATTTATTTCTGTTGTCTGGTGAAGATCAATGTCAGTATAAAGGACCTTTCCGATATTTATTGTATTAGTCGTACCTCGGTTAGTAAAAAGAAATTTCGCATCAAGCGAGAGAAGCTTGGAGCAGAGGATTCGGACTCTTTAGATGACTTTTTGCGTGGCTTTTAGTTCTCGGAAACTTGTTTGTCCATGCTGTTTTAAGAGGTGGTTTATGTAATATCTTGATATGTAGTATGATAGCATGTCCATTTTTGAAGTGCTTTGTCTATATCCCTTTTTGTTTTTCCTGTACCCGATGGTTAATTTTGCAATATCAAAACTTTAAAAATGTACATGATATGTTGAATCGACTGAACTATTTCATTATGTCGGCAGGGCTGCTTGTTTTAGTAGCATGTTCGTCTAATTCCGGGAAACAGATAGAGGTGGCAAATACACCTTTTGTTTACGATGGATTAAAAGAGTATCCGGTAAAAGAGTTGAAACTGTCCGATCTGGCAGTTAGTGATTATGTGGCATTAAAAGACAATGAAAATTCATTGTTGGGTAGGTTACCGACAAATCCTTGTATACAGGTCACTGAAGACCGGATTTATATTCAGGATGAAGAGCAGCAGGCTATATTTATTTTTGACCGTCAGGGAAATCCATTATTGCAAATGCGTCATAAAGGAGGCGGCCCTCAGGAATGGGCATCTCTGAACTCTTTCTATGTGGACAGTCCTAACAAAGAAATTATAGTGTTGGACCGCGCTAAAAAGTTTATAGTTTATGATTTGAATGGGAAATTTAAACGAAGCTTCCCGACACCCGGTTGCTCTTGGAAGTTTGCTAACTTGAATGATAAGGCTGTATTGGTATATTGTCCTTTTACAAAGCGTAATAACGGAGAGGCAGTTTGCATCCTTTCTAAAAAAGATGGCAAAAAGTTGCATGTGTGTCCTATTACGATAGATAATTTTGTGTGGGATAGCGAGGGGCGTATTGGCTATGAACCATTGAAGCCTGCTTATGGTGGGATTTTATTTTCAGATTTATCATTGAAAGGTGTGTATTTTATTGATGCTGAAACATATGAAGTAAAACAGGTTATTGATGAAGTGACAGAATATAAATTTGAAAATGCAGAGTTCGTTAAGCTACATCCGGCGATCGATGCTAAAGACTATACTTTGTATACTACGCTCGGTACGAAATGGTTGACTCCGGATATGCCAATGAACTATTATTATTTCGATAAGAAGGAGCAGAAAATGTATACTTTGAAAAATGAAACCGGATGGGCTGTTTTAAAAGATGTCTGCAATGTACAGAGAACCCGTACAACAAATACTCCAGGTATCGGCATTGGTTATTATTGGCCTTCTACTATGAAAGGAGAGTCGATGCAAGCTGAAAAAGAGCAGTTTGACCCTCGTTTCCGGGCAATAATGGACTCTATACCTGAAGAAGGTAACCCTGTATTACAAATTATGAACTTCAATAAATGATGAAGCTGTTCCGCAAGATATTGATTATTTGTCTTCTTGGGAAGTTAATGGCTTGTTCGCCATTAGCTTCCGGGGAGATAAATGATGTTTGGGGGCATAAGCAAGTGGCTACGGTTGAAATGGCAGGCTCTGATAGCGTTTGGGTTTGCCACTTGTCTATGTTGAAGGATACGGTTACTGTACCTCTTAGTCATTTTGTCGAGGAACTGGAAATGGTCAAACTTGATAATCGGGATGCTGCATTGGTATCTCCTTCCAAAACAATTATTGGCAAACAGTATATTTTAGTATATAAAATGGGGCATGTCCCTTTCAAACTTTTTACTAAAAGCGGGACCTATTTGAGGGATATCGGTTCCTTTGGTCAAGGTGCGGGTGAATATGGCTTAGCTTACGATGCACAGATGGATGAGGAAAATAACCGGCTTTATGTGTTATGTTGGCAGGCCGACCATATCTTGGTATTCGATTTACAAGGAAATATACTTCAACCGATTCGATTGGGGCATTGGTCACCTAAAGGGGTATTTCATGTAGAAACGGAACGAGGACGAGTGCATGTTTGTGCTCTTTCTTTTAATCGTGACTTTGTAGGTGATAGGCATTCGCCTATGATTTGGACGCAAAGTTTGGATGGCAAGATTATAAAAGAACTTTCGGCAGGGTATTTGGCCGTGAATGATTATGGAAATGAAATCAAATCTCTGAATAATGGGACGGTGATGGATATCGGTTTCTGGTTTGGAGGGCAATATCGTAACGATTCATTATATCACTATAATAACCACGAGTTTAGGCTCGTTCCACGTTTTACGCTTGATTATGGAGGACATGAGTTGACCCCACACAGCTTCGGAGAGTTGCCGAATCACTTCTGGGGAGAAATATCATATCCTGTAAGGCTAAGTCCACATTCGTCAACTACCACTCCTCCGGAATATTATATGGTTGATAAACATACTTTACGAGGCGCTTTTGTTGAAATATACAATGATTTCTTAGGTGGCATTCCTGCTGACTGGTTCTTTTCATCTCATGACGGATATTATGTTTGGAATGTTGAACCTGCACGATTGAAGCAAATGGTTGAGGATCGTTTGTCTTCAGGTGAGATTATCTCGGATTCGGATCGAAGAAAGCTGACCGAACTGCTTGGGAATATTAAAGAAAACGATAACAATTATATTTTCTATGGTCGATTGAAATGTAGATAGTTCCTGTTTTTTTCTTATCATTTCTTTTTTTTCTCTAATATTTTGTAGTCGAACAGATTATTTATATCTTTGCACCCGAAACGGATGAAAGGTGGAGGGGCGATTAAGCTCCTTTTTTTGTTCTTAATAGTTAATCAATGATAGAAAAAAGAACTGTTTGTCAGATTGTTGAAGAGTGGCTGGAGGGAAAAGACTATTTTCTGGTAGAAGTGACCGTCAGCCCTGATGACAAAATTGTGGTCGAAATTGACCATGCAGAAGGGGTTTGGATTGAAGACTGTGTGGAGCTGAGTCGCTTCATTGAGTCGAAACTGAACCGTGAAGAGGAAGATTATGAGCTGGAAGTAGGTTCTGCCGGAATCGGACAGCCATTTAAAGTATTGCAACAGTACTATAACCACATCGGCCTGGAGGTGGAAGTACTGACTAAAGGCGGACGCAAACTGAGCGGGGTCTTGAAAGATGCCGATGAAGAAAAGTTTGTTGTGACCGTACAAAAGAAAGTAAAACCCGAAGGAGCCAAACGTCCTCAGTTGGTAGAAGAGGATGAAACCTTCACCTATGATGATATAAAATATACTAAATACTTAATTAGTTTTAAATAATTATGGCCAAGAAAGAAGAAACAATCAGCTTGATTGATACATTTTCGGAATTTAAGGAACTGAAGAATATCGATAGAACCACGATGGTAAGCGTGCTTGAAGAGTCGTTCCGTAGTGTGATCGCGAAAATGTTTGGCACTGATGAAAATTACGACGTAATTGTGAACCCGGATAAGGGTGACTTTGAAATATGGCGTAACCGTGAGGTAGTGGCAGACGAGGATTTGACTAACCCGAATATGCAAATTTCGTTGACTGAAGCACAAAAAATCGATGCTTCTTACGAAGTGGGTGAAGAAGTAACCGATGAAGTGATTTTCGCTAAGTTCGGTCGCCGTGCTATTTTGAATCTTCGTCAGACACTGGCTTCTAAAATTCTTGAGCTTGAAAAGGACAGTATTTATAATAAATACATTGATAAAGTAGGTACTATCATCAACGCAGAAGTATACCAGATCTGGAAAAAAGAGATGTTGCTGCTTGACGATGAAGGAAACGAGTTATTGTTGCCGAAAACAGAGCAGATACCAAGCGATTTTTATCGTAAAGGAGAAACTGCCCGTGCAGTGGTGGCACGCGTGGACAACAAAAACAACAATCCGAAGATTATCCTCTCGCGTACTTCTCCGGTTTTCCTGCAGCGCTTGTTCGAGATGGAAGTACCTGAAATAAACGATGGCTTGATTACCATCAAAAAGATTGCCCGTATTCCCGGTGAACGTGCTAAGATTGCGGTAGAATCTTATGATGACAGAATTGATCCCGTAGGAGCCTGTGTAGGTGTAAAGGGAAGTCGTATTCATGGCATCGTACGTGAACTTCGCAATGAAAACATTGATGTGATTAATTATACATCAAATATTTCATTGTTTATCCAGCGTGCTTTAAGCCCGGCCAAAATCTCTTCTATTCGGTTGAATGAAGAAGAACGTAAAGCTGAGGTATTCCTGAAACCGGAAGAGGTATCGTTGGCTATTGGTAAAGGCGGTTTGAATATCAAACTGGCCAGTATGTTGACTGAGTACACTATCGACGTGTTCCGTGAGTTGGATGAAAACGCGCAGGATGAAGACATTTATCTGGATGAATTCAGAGATGAAATCGACGGATGGGTGATTGATGCTATTAAAGCAATTGGCATTGATACGGCTAAGTCCGTATTGACTGCACCTCGCGAAATGCTGATTGAAAAAACGGATCTGGAAGAAGAGACGGTGGACGAGGTATTACGCATTTTGAAATCGGAGTTTGAAGATAATGAATAATAGATCAATGCGATGATGTGCCGATATGCCAATAAACAGAAAGGGCGTATAGGAATTGGCACATTGGCATATTGAACGATTATCAAATTATTCTTTCTCCATTATTCTTTAAATTAAAGTATGACGATAAGGTTAAACAAAGTTACAAGAGATTTAAATGTAGGAATCGCGACGGTAGTTGAGTTCTTGCAAAAGAAGGGGTATACCGTTGAGGCAAACCCGAATACGAAAATTACCGAGGAGCAGTATGCAATGCTCGTGAAAGAGTTCAGCACAGATAAGAACCTTAGACTTGAATCGGAACGTTTCATTCAGGAACGTCAAAACAAAGATCGCAACAAGGCATCTGTTTCTATCGATGGTTATGATAAAAAAGAGCCGGAGAAAACTGTTGCTGATGATGTGATTAAGACGGTCATTCCGGAGGATGTACGTCCGAAGTTTAAACCTGTCGGAAAAATAGATTTAGATAAACTGAACCGGAGAACTGAAAAAGAGCCGGTGAAAGAAGAACCGAAACCACAACCTGTAGTAGCTACTGAAGAAAAGAAGGTGGCGGAAGAGGTTAAGCCTGTTGTCAACGAAGTGAAAAAAGAAGAAGTCGCTATGGCTCCTGTTGCTTCGGAATCGAAACCGGTGAAAGAAGAACCGAAACCGGTGGTGGTTGAAAAGCCTGCAGAAACAGAGAAGAAAGTGGTTGAGGAAGTCAAGAAAGAAGAACCCAAAGTCGTGGTATCTCCAGAAAAAACAGAGAAGAAAGAAGAGAAACCGGTAGCAGAAGCACCGGCTACTCCAGTAGAGAAGGAAGAGGAGGGCGTATTTAAGATTCGTCCGACTGAGTTTGTATCTAAGATTAATGTTATCGGACAGATTGACCTGGCTGCATTGAATCAGTCGACCCGTCCGAAGAAAAAATCGAAAGAAGAAAAACGGAAAGAGCGTGAAGAAAAGGAAAAACTTCGTCAGGATCAGAAGAAACAGATGAAGGAAGCCATCATCAAGGAAATCCGTAAAGAAGATAATAAACAAGCTAAAGTAGCCGGTAAAGAAAATCTTGATCCCAACGGTAAGAAGAAACGTAACCGCATCAACAACAATAAAGAAAAAGTAGATGTGAACAACGTTGCTTCTAACTTTGCGCACCCCACTCCAAACAGTGAGCGTACCAATAATAACCGTGGAGGAAATCAGCAAGGTGGCGGCGGACAAAACAGAAACCGTAACAACAATAATAAAGATCGCTTTAAGAAGCCTGTAGTGAAGCAGGAAGTGAGCGAAGAAGATGTAGCAAAGCAGGTAAAAGAAACTTTGGCTCGTCTGACAAGTAAAGGTAAGAACAAAGGAGCCAAATATCGCAAGGAGAAACGTGATTTGGTATCGAACCGTATGCAGGAACTGGAAGATCAGGAGATGGCAGAAAGCAAGGTACTGAAATTGACAGAATTCGTGACTGCCAATGAATTGGCCAGTATGATGAATGTATCTGTTAATCAGGTTATCGGAACTTGTATGAGTATAGGTATGATGGTTTCTATCAACCAGCGTCTGGATGCGGAAACAATCAATCTTGTTGCTGAAGAATTCGGATTTAAGACCGAATATGTCAGTGCGGAGGTAGCTCAGGCCATTGTTGAAGAGGAAGATGCTCCGGAAGATCTGGAACACCGTGCTCCGATTGTTACAGTAATGGGTCACGTAGACCACGGTAAAACTTCATTGCTTGACTATATCCGTAAGGCAAATGTAATTGCGGGTGAAGCCGGAGGTATCACACAGCATATCGGTGCATATCACGTTACATTGGAGGACGGACGTAAGATTACATTCCTTGATACTCCGGGTCACGAAGCGTTTACTGCAATGCGTGCCCGTGGTGCGAAGGTAACGGATATCGCGATTATTATCGTAGCTGCCGATGATGATGTAATGCCTCAAACTAAGGAAGCTATCAATCATGCTGCGGCTGCGGGTGTTCCTATAGTATTTGCTATTAATAAGATTGATAAACCCCATGCTAATCCGGAGAAAATTAAAGAGACACTGGCTCAGATGAATTATCTCGTAGAAGAGTGGGGGGGTAAATACCAGTCGCAGGATATTTCGGCCAAGAAAGGTCTTGGAGTACCCGAACTGATGGAGAAAGTCCTTTTGGAGGCAGAAATGCTTGATTTGAAGGCAAATCCGAACCGCAATGCTACGGGTTCAATTATTGAATCAACTCTGGACAAGGGACGTGGATATGTTGCTACTGTATTGGTTTCCAATGGTACGCTGAAGGTAGGTGATATTGTGCTTGCCGGAACAAGTTACGGCCGTGTAAAGGCGATGTTCAATGAACGTAATCAACGCGTAACACAAGCTGGACCTTCGGAACCGGTATTGATTCTCGGTTTAAATGGGGCTCCTGCCGCAGGTGATACATTCCATGTGATTGAGACTGATCAAGAGGCCCGTGAAATTGCCAATAAGCGTGAACAATTGCAGCGTGAACAGGGATTGCGTACTCAGAAGCTGTTGACTCTCGATGAAGTGGGACGTCGTATTGCTTTGGGTAACTTCCAGGAACTGAACGTAATTGTGAAAGGTGATGTGGACGGCTCTATCGAAGCATTGAGTGATTCGTTGATCAAGTTGTCTACCGAACAGATTCAGGTTAATGTGATCCACAAGGCTGTAGGTCAGATTTCAGAATCGGATGTGACATTGGCAGCTGCTTCAGATGCTATTATCATTGGATTCCAGGTGCGTCCGTCAGCTTCAGCGCGCAAGTTTGCCGAGCAGGAAGGAGTAGATATACGTTTGTATTCTGTAATTTACGCTGCTATCGAAGAGGTGAAGGCTGCTATGGAAGGTATGCTTGCTCCGGAAGTGAAAGAGGTGGTGACTGCTACTATCGAAGTGCGTGAGGTATTCCACATTACTAAGGTGGGTACTGTGGCCGGTGCCGTTGTGAAAGAAGGCAAGGTGAAACGTTCGGATAAGGCTCGTCTGATCCGTGATGGTATCGTAATCTTCTCAGGTTCTATTAATGCCTTGAAGCGCTTTAAAGATGATGTGAAGGAAGTAGGTACAAACTTTGAATGTGGTATCAGCCTTGTCAACTACAACGATTTGAAGGTAGGGGATATGATTGAAACTTACGAAGAAGTAGAAGTGAAGCAAACTTTATAATTCTCACGAAACTGAAAATATACGGAGGCACAGAGTGATTACAACTCCGTGTCTCCGTTTTCGTTTTACATAGAATGACTACCATAGATATTATCATACTGATTGCCCTTGGAGCCGGTGTTATTATCGGATTTATGAAAGGCTTTATCCGGCAGCTTGCCTCCATACTTGGATTGATTGTGGGGTTGCTGGCAGCAAAAGCTTTGTATACTTCACTGGCTGTAAAGCTATGTCCTACAGTGACAGATTCCATGACTGTGGCACAGATATTGGCATTTGTCATTATTTGGATAGCTGTACCATTAATCTTTACGTTAGTGGCTTCAGTGTTGACAAAGGCGATGGAGGCAGTTTCGCTTGGCTGGCTGAATCGTTTGCTTGGAGCCGGACTTGGAGCCTTGAAATATCTTTTACTGGTGAGTCTGGTTGTCTGTGTCATTCAATTCATAGATACAGATAGCCAGTTGATTAGTCAAACAAAGAAGGAGGAATCCTTGTTATATTATCCTATGGAAAGGTTTGCGGGAATGTTCTTTCCCGCAGCAAAAGAGGTTACACAACAATATATACTCAAATAAAAATGATGCAACAAGAAGAACCCAATAAATATGTAAAAGAACTCACGCAGGAGAAGTACAAATATGGCTTCACTACGGAGGTACATACAGATATCATAGAGAAGGGACTCAATGAAGACGTAGTGCGGCTTATCTCGTCTAAAAAGAACGAGCCGGACTGGTTGTTGGAATTCCGTCTGAAAGCCTATCGTCATTGGCTGACACTGGAGATGCCTACCTGGGCACACTTGCGTATACCTGAGATTGACTATCAGGCCATTTCGTATTATGCCGACCCTACAAAGAAGAAAGAAGGTCCGAAGAGTATGGATGAAGTTGATCCGGAACTAATAAAGACATTCAATAAATTGGGTATTCCTTTGGAAGAGCAAATGGCACTGAGCGGTATGGCTGTGGATGCAGTGATGGATTCAGTATCTGTGAAAACGACCTTTAAGGAAACACTGATGGAGAAAGGTATTATCTTTTGTTCGTTCAGTGAAGCAGTGCGTGAACATCCCGACCTGGTGAAGAAGTATCTTGGATCTGTAGTAGGTTATCGGGATAACTTTTTTGCTGCATTAAATTCCGCGGTATTTTCAGACGGTTCTTTCGTTTATATTCCTAAAGGGGTACGCTGTCCGATGGAACTTTCCACATACTTCCGTATCAACGCAGCCAATACCGGGCAGTTCGAACGTACATTAATCGTAGCAGATGACGATAGCTATGTTTCCTATCTGGAAGGTTGTACCGCACCAATGCGGGACGAGAATCAATTACATGCCGCTATTGTCGAGATTGTGGTACACGATCGTGCAGAAGTAAAATACAGTACCGTTCAGAATTGGTATCCGGGTGATGCCGAAGGTAAAGGTGGAGTATACAATTTTGTGACGAAACGTGGTAATTGTAAAGGAGTAGATAGCAAACTCTCGTGGACTCAGGTTGAGACGGGATCAGCCATTACCTGGAAATACCCTTCTTGCATTCTCTCAGGTGATAATTCTACCGCTGAATTTTATTCGGTAGCAGTGACAAACAATTACCAACAGGCAGATACAGGAACTAAAATGATTCATTTAGGTAAGAATACCCGTAGTACGATTGTCAGTAAAGGTATATCTGCCGGAAAAAGTGAGAACTCTTACCGTGGGCTGGTTCGTGTAGCCGAAAAGGCGGATAATGCCCGTAATTATAGCCAGTGTGATTCATTGTTGCTGGGTGATAAGTGTGGTGCACATACTTTCCCCTACATGGATATCCATAACGAAACAGCAGTTGTTGAACATGAAGCAACTACCAGTAAGATTAGTGAAGATCAGATATTCTATTGTAATCAGCGTGGCATTTCCACTGAAGATGCCATTGGGCTGATTGTAAACGGCTATGCAAAGGAGGTACTTAATAAACTTCCGATGGAATTTGCTGTAGAAGCTCAGAAGTTGCTTACGATCTCTCTTGAAGGTAGTGTAGGATAATGGGGTGCAAACGAATTGGTTGGTTATTGATATTCCTGCTTTATGTAGGTATAGCGTTTGCACAGAATCTGGATGATCAGGAGAGAAGATGGGCAATCAGTGGCTCTTGGGGAGGAGACTGGCCGATAGTAACAAAGAACACACTTTCGGGAAAAGCTGTTTCTACAGGCCATATACATACTTTATTGCTGGAGTATTATATCCCTTATACCCGTTTCTCTTTGAAGGGCGGTTATACAGGTGAAGAGATAAAACTGAATCCCGGTATTTCTGCCTCACTGAGCAATTTGGAAGTGGGAGGGCGATACTATTTCCTGCCACAACGTTTTGTGATTCAGCCTTACGGGGGACTTTCCACAGCATGGAATCTGTCTCCACGTCGACAATACGGCATAACCAGTGGCAGTTACTACGATCCTTCAAGGCAGGAATTTCGTAAAGACTACGATTGCCGATATCAGGTAAAAGAACCGCTATTCACTATCTCTCCGGTGATAGGGGCCGATATATATTTTCTTTCGTGTCTTGCTTTCACCCTGGAGTATAATTTCCGGATGGGCATTGCCGGAAGAATGAATGGAGAAGTAGAGAAGACTAATTCCCGGGGGACCGGGATAGTGCGTAGTAGCGGGATGCGGCAGACATTAAGCGTAGGAGTGAAAGTGAATTTTCCTTTTACTATTACGCAGACAGACGGCAATTCCATACTGCAATTGTTGGACGAAGTTATTTTTGGAGAAGAATAGATAATGAAATAATTGATAAGATCATGTTAGAGATAAAAGACCTGCATGCCAGCATTAACGGCAAAGAGATATTGAAAGGCATCAACTTGACGGTGAATCCGGGCGAAGTACATGCCATTATGGGACCCAATGGTTCAGGTAAGAGTACGCTTTCTTCTGTTCTGGTAGGTAATCCTGCTTTTGAAGTGACGAAAGGGAGTATTACATTCTACGGTAAGAACCTTTTGGAATTAAGTCCTGAAGACCGTAGCCACGAAGGTATCTTCCTTAGTTTTCAGTATCCGGTAGAGATTCCGGGTGTGAGCATGGTTAACTTTATGCGTGCTGCTGTCAATGAACAGCGTAAATACAAAGGTTTGCCTGCTCTGACAGCCAGTGAGTTCCTGAAGCTGATGCGTGAAAAGCGTGCAGTAGTTGAGTTGGATAACAAATTGGCAAACCGCTCGGTAAATGAAGGCTTCTCGGGTGGAGAGAAAAAACGTAACGAGATTTTCCAGATGGCTATGCTCGAACCCCGTCTTAGCATTCTGGACGAGACGGACTCCGGACTCGATATCGATGCGCTTCGTATTGTAGCCGAAGGAGTAAACAAATTGAAGACACCCGATACCAGTTGTATTGTCATCACTCACTACCAGCGTTTGTTGGATTACATAAAGCCGGATATCGTACATGTGCTCTATAAGGGACGTATTGTGAAGACAGCAGGTCCGGAGCTCGCTCTTGAGCTGGAAGAAAAAGGATACGATTGGATTAAGAAGGAATTAGGAGAATGAGTGTGATTATGAATGTAGAACAGCAATACATAGATCTTTTTGCTCAGTGTGAAGCGATGATCTGTCGTCATAGTGCCGAGCCCATGAATGCTCCCCGGGCGGCAGCTTTTGCTGATTTCGAGCGTCAGGGATTTCCTACGCGGAAGCAGGAAAAGTATAAATACACGGATGTCAGTAAATTCTTCGAGCCGGATTACGGCTTGAACCTGAATCGTCTACCCATTCCGGTGAATCCTTATGAGGTGTTTAAATGCGATGTTCCGAATATGAGTACCTCATTATTTTTTGTGGTGAACGATGCATTCTACAATCAGGCACTTCCTAAGTCCGGATTACCTGAGGGAGTTATTTTCGGCGGTCTGAGAGAAATGGCTGAGCAACATCCGGAACTTGTAAAAAAGTATTATGGTAAGTTGGCAGATACTTCGAAGGATGCAGTAACGGCCTTTAATACAGCTTTTACTCAAGACGGAGTACTGATGTATGTCCCGAAGAATGTGGTTGTTGATAAACCCATCCAGTTGGTTAATATACTTCGTGCAGATGTCAATTTCATGGTAAACCGACGTGTGCTGATTATCCTTGAAGAGGGAGCTCAGGCCCGTTTGCTGGTTTGTGATCATGCCATGGATAATGTGAACTTTCTGGCAACGCAAGTCATTGAAGTGTTTGCGGAAGAAAACTCTGTTTTCGATCTTTACGAACTGGAAGAGACCCATACCAGCACAGTGCGTTTCAGCAATCTGTATGTAAAGCAGGGAGCGAATAGCAATGTACTGCTCAATGGGATGACACTTCACAACGGGACAACCCGTAATACGACAGAGGTTACCCTTGCCGGTGAAGGTGCCGAGATTAATCTTTGTGGCATGGCCATTGCCGATAAGAACCAACATGTGGACAATAATACTTCGATAGATCATGCTGTGCCGAATTGTACCAGTAATGAGTTATTCAAGTATGTACTTGATGATCAGTCAGTGGGTGCCTTTGCCGGATTGGTACTTGTACGTCCGGATGCACAACATACCAGTTCTCAGCAGACAAACCGTAACCTCTGTGCCACTCGTGATGCCCGTATGTATACTCAGCCACAATTGGAGATATATGCCGACGATGTAAAATGCTCCCATGGAGCTACAGTAGGTCAATTGGACGAAAATGCTCTCTTCTACATGCGTGCTCGTGGTATTGCAGAGAAGGAAGCCCGTTTGCTGTTGATGTTTGCTTTTGTCAACGAGGTGATTGATACCATTCGTTTGGAGGCATTGAAAGATCGCCTGCATTTGTTGGTTGAAAAACGTTTCCGTGGTGAACTGAATAAGTGCCAGGGGTGTTCTATTTGCAAATAATCAGTGATAAAATGAATATTCAGAAGATACGTGAAGACTTTCCCATACTCGGCCGTACGGTATATGGTAAGCCTTTGGTTTATTTAGATAACGGAGCGACTACTCAGAAGCCGCGCTTGGTGATTGACTCGATTGTAGATGAATATTACTCGGTCAATGCGAATGTACACCGTGGGGTTCATTTCCTGTCTCAACAGGCAACAGAACTGCATGAGGCCTCACGTGAGACTGTGCGTCAGTTCATTAATGCACGTAGTACTCGTGAAGTCATTTTCACTCGCGGCACTACAGAGAGCATTAATTTAATTGTTTCCAGTTTTGGTGAAGAGTTCATGCAAGAGGGGGATGAAGTGATTATTTCAGTGATGGAACACCATAGTAACATCGTACCTTGGCAGTTGTTGGCAGCCCGTAAAGGGATTGCGATTAAAGTCATTCCGATGAATGATAAAGGTGAGCTGTTACTTGATGAATATGAAAAGCTTTTTTCTGAGCGTACTAAGATCGTCAGTGTAACTCAAGTATCCAATGTATTGGGAACAATCAATCCGGTAAAAGAGATGATTGCCACAGCACATGCCCATGGAGTACCTGTTATGATAGACGGTGCTCAGTCCATTCCTCATATGAAGGTGGATGTACAGGAACTGGATGCTGATTTTTTTGTTTTTTCGGGTCATAAGGTATATGGACCGACCGGAATCGGTGTCCTGTACGGAAAGGAAGATTGGCTTGAGCGTCTTCCGCCTTATCAGGGTGGGGGAGAGATGATTCAGTCCGTTTCTTTTGAGAAAACCGTTTTTGGTGAATTGCCTTTTAAGTTTGAGGCTGGAACTCCCGATTATATTGCTACTACCGGACTTGCCAAGGCTTTGGATTATGTCACAGGCATTGGTTTAGATCATATAGCTGACCACGAACATGAGCTTACCATCTATGCTATGCAGCGATTGAAAGAGATCCCGGGTATGCGTATCTTTGGTGAGGCTGCACATAAAAGTAGCGTAGTTTCTTTCTTGGTAGGTGACATACATCATCTGGATATGGGGACTCTGCTCGATCGGCTGGGTATTGCCGTTCGTACCGGTCATCATTGTGCAGAACCATTAATGCACCGTTTGGGTATTGAAGGTACAGTTCGTGCATCTTTTGCTATGTACAATACAAAAGAAGAAATTGATGACCTTGTAGCCGGCATCGAGCGGGTTAGTAAGATGTTCTAAGCCAGTGTGTGTATTCTGACAAATATTAAAGTGTCGTGAAAGTAATGGGTTTTCACGACACTTTTTTTATAATATCCGAGTGTTGAAATTATATTGATAAAAGGCGAGTCTTCGAGTATATCATTAGATGTTAAGTGGATAAAGTTTCATTTCCGAATGTAGCTTTTGAGAATATACAAATAATAAATAGCCGGTTCCTTGTAACTTTTCGCCTCTTTTTGCGTCTAATAATAATATAAACCTTATAAACAGAAAAGAATATGTTATTAGCAACCACTCCGATAATCGAAGGAAAACGAATAACCACTTATTATGGCATTGTGTCTGGAGAAACTATTATAGGTGCCAATGTCTTCCGTGACTTTTTTGCCAGTATTCGTGATATAGTAGGCGGACGCTCCGGTTCATACGAAGAAGTGCTTCGTGAGGCAAAAGATACTGCTCTGAAAGAAATGTCTGAACAGGCTCGCCAAATGGGCGCTAATGCTGTGATCGGAGTTGATTTGGATTACGAAACAGTTGGGGGAAGTGGTAGTATGTTGATGGTAACTGCCAGCGGGACAGCTGTATTTTTGGAATGAAAATATAATTATATGTCTATGATAATGGCGAGCTTTTCTGAAAAGCTCGCCATTATTTTCATTATAGTTTTATATTTTTATCTTTCTATTGAACGATAAGGTTGAGATGAAGCTCTCATATGATAAAATACAAACTGTTTCGATCTTAGTTTATTTTAAATAAGCTTGCTTTATTTCGTTAGAATAATTGTGATAAATCGTTTTAGCTATCTCTATTTCTTTCTTGATAGGTACTGCAGGAAACTCCTCCTGACTTTCGATCCAATCGGTTTCCATCGTGAAGAAGTCAATTTCTTTTGGATTTTTTCCTTTTAACTTAGCACGAAGATAATTGAAGTATGCTTTCCAGCGTGGAGCATATAAAGTACTCAATATCCCGTTCCATTCTTTGTGAGCATATTCATGTAGGCTTGAATTTACAGAAGCCCAAGTTGTAATCTGACGTTTTGCATTATTTATAAACATCCTTTTTTCCATCGGATCCGCACCACATGCATCTGCTTGTCTTATGAATTCTCCTAATAGGAATTCTTTGCGTGTACTTAATAGCAAATCTTGGTCAGAAATCATTTGAAGAAATTTTGAGGTGTAAAAATCAAACTTTTCTGTATTTTTTTCATAGTAAGCGTCTGCTATGCATTTATGAATATATTTTCCATAATCAGCTAACACTTGGCGAGTAACATCTACCACGTCATAACGGTACGTGTCGATTTCTTTTAACTCATTCTCTGCTTTTAACAGATGTTCCAGTGCTTGGAGGACGTTTATAGGTTGATAGTACAGATGGGCTGTTCCCCAAGATGATGTGCGATCTATTTTTAATGATGGACGGGCACAAAAATAGGACTCTTGTGGACCATCTGCTGCCCATGGACAATTGTATACAGAAGTTGATAATTGCTGCATGGCTGCTTTTGAGTTATTGTTTGAAGAGCCATATCGATAGGTTGTATAATTGGCTATCCAATTTTTTACGTCTATACTATCCGTCCTCCAGGCCATATCGTATACCATATCATAATCAATCGGGTTTGTTCCGATACCCTCTGGAGTAGTTCCTACTCCACATACGTATTTACCTTTGGGATGATGTTCGGCTTTTATAACTCCTGTAGCATAGCTATGGAGCTTTCCATACATTCCAATGCGTCCGCCAAAATTAGGTAAAGCACACCAGATCCAGTTATGATCCAGGTAGCCGCCTTCTCTATGGGATTGTGATGAAGGCTCACCTCCCCATTGGGGACGGGCGCATGACATTAGGTCGAGTATTAACGCTTCGCCATGTTTAAGCCCCTTTAATAATGCATACGAAGGATTTGTGCCCCAACCTTGGAGCACCCATATAGCATCTGGATTGTTGGCTTTCATTGCTTTATATATATCAGAGGCTGCCTCTGTTATATTAATCCCCTCTGAGTTGCCTCCTTCATGAAAAGGGTCTCCACCGTAGTAGCGGGACTTTCCAAATAGTTTCTCTTGTTCTTCATAGAATATTTGCGCAACTTTGGTAAATAGAGGATCTGAAGGAACTAAGAATGCTGGACGCTGGTAGGTGATCCATTTACCTGCATCGCGTATGTCTGCATTTGGAAATTTTGTGATCATACTGTTGGGTACCATGCCATAGAAACCTTGTAGCACAGGTTCCATACCGTATTCTCTCATTCGGTCTAACATCTTTTTTTGAAGTTTGGTTTGCCGCTCAATGAATTGTTGTGAAACTGGACCGCCAAATTTTTCAAGATTTCCCATTAACCACCATGCTTCGTAACCGGCTCCTGGTAAAAAGTCCAATATTTCTTTCTCTGAGTACCCTAAGCGTCGAAGTGTGTTTTGCCAGACCGCATACTGTCCAATAACTGCTACTAATGGCATATTGATGCCTTGCATAGCCATACGGTCTATTTCATCTTCCCATTGTGTCCAGTTCCAAAAAGCCATAGAGTAACTATATGTGCAATAATTCAAATAATATCTTAATGGCAACGTAGCATTTACATGTATTTTTTCTTTTATTATGGGCAAAGAAGATGTATATGATAGATTATGTCCCGTCCAACTTGTAGTGCTGTGCAGATAATAACGCATATAATGGTTTAGTCCACGGGCCATGGAAATGCCGTTATTCCCTCGAATAATTAACTTTTTGCCTTTGGTCTCTAACTCAAAGAAGTCGGTTTCGTTTACAACTCTTTCAAAGACGATGTTTTTTGCTTGGTTAGGTACCATTTTGTTAGCAAGACGTTGTAAGTTACTCTCTTTTGCGTGTATTATAGTGGTACAGAGACAGGATATAAATAGTATAAAAAACGTTGTGTTTTTACTTTTTATGTACGACATCATAAACTATTTTGTTTTTAAAATTTTAAAAAAAAGAGGGTGAATCAATTTATATTAAACCCATTCACCCTCTATTATATAATTACTCTATCGAAAACATTTTATTTACCATCCTGGATTCTGAATCAGATTCGGATTGATGTCAATGTAATCCTGTTTGATAGGATATAAATATTGCTTTTGGGTAAAGATTAACGGTCGTTCAGGCAAAACTCTTGCTGTATAGAACTCTTCTGCTGTTGCACCGGCTGAATTCAAGCCTCTCATACCATTAGCGTCTTTCGCAAAGAACCTCTCAGCTTCTTTCCAACGTTTCAGGTCATATAACCAATGTCCTTCAAAGATTAATTCGTTCATTCTTTCACGGCGTACCACTTTTACTAATGCGTCACCGGTTGGATTGCCAAAAGACTCGGCAAGTGTCGGTAAGCCTGCTTTTTCGCGAATGGCATTAAAGTAACGGGTTGCGTCAGCATCCAGTGTTCCGTTATATTCAGCGCATGCTTCTGCATAGTTGAGATATAATTCTCCTAAACGGATAATAGGGAAAGGATATGTGTCAATAGTGAATGTTCCTGAATTTAAAGCTTGGTCAGAAGGGCAGACGCCTTTCTTTAAAGCGTATCCGCCATAGAGGTGGTCAGCATTCAAGTCGGCTTGCGCTACACCGTTTTGTTCTCCAAAGCGAAGTTTCAAGGTTACGGTATCACTATTTATTTCGTATGGACCACGGTCGTATCCTACAAAGGCGTAAAAACGAGGTTCACGTTTACGGTGCAGATAAATTGTGGAGTCATTAGGCATGATCTTCATGCGGTCTTCCCATTTATAGCTCGGATCTTGGTCACATGGAATCCCGTTTTCGGAATAGAAAAATTCCACAGCCTCTAAAGAAGGACCGATACCGCCAATGGGAGCCTGACCTCGTGGACAAAATCCTTTAGGGATAACCAGCACCTGAAAAAAGTTCTGATTAGTAGCATCTTCTTTTACGCCACTGTATCCCCAGATAAGTTCTTTATTCCATGGATCTACCATTGTATAGCGTTGATTAGCTACAGCCTGATCAAATTTGCTAAGTGGTCTACTGCTTGCATATCGGTATAATTCATTACCAGCTTGCTCGGCTAAAGTGATTGCTTTTTTAGTCTCATCCATCGCAGTCTTCCATTTAGCTTTGTCATATGTCTGATTGATAAATGGGGTTCCGTTTTGATCTTTAAAATCTGAGTAGAATTCACTATTGCCATTGTATAATGGGCTAGCTGCAAATAGATACATTCTTGCTTTTAATGCTTGGGCAACAACTTTGGTAGCACGTCCAAGGTCACTACTGGGAACAGTTAAAGGTAAATCTGCAATTGCTTTATCAAACATTCCTCCAATTGTCGTGACACATTCGTCGTATGGTTTACGGGGACGGAAAAATGTTTCTCCTTCTCCGTCCAATGGAATGTCTGAATCGACAATCACTACCGGACCGTAGTTTTGTAGCAGTACCGAGTGGAAATAGGCTATCAGGAAGTTGGTTTCTGCAAGCCATACTTTCTTTTTAGCTTCGTATTCAGCGGCCGAGATTGTCATAGGAACTACCTTGTCGATATTACTTTGAAATATATAGCATTGTTTGATGCCTTTATAACACTGTTGCCAAATATCCAGAACCGGATTACTGGAACTATATTGTAGCTGCTGCATCTGCAAAAAAGAGAACCACTGTAATCCCCAGTGTTTGGAACAAACTGTTTCGTTTGACATCAGCCAACCGAAATTAGTGCGGCAGTTGTTATATTGAGGGATAAAAGAGTAACAAGAATAAATGAAATTCTCTGCTGTTGTTTCGTTTTTAAAAGCGTCTTCCAATGTGGCGGTATCATCTGGCACTATATCCAAATAGTCACAGCTATGGAAGAGAACTGCAGTAAAGAGTGTAAGAATAAATATTAACTTTTTCATATAGACTCATTTAAAATGTTAATTGTAAACCGATTGTTGCAACACGTAAGTTTGGATAAGTTAGTCCTTTTCCTCCACCAAGTTCCGGATCCCAGTGCTTGAATGGAGAGAAGGTTAACAAGTTCTGGCCTGATATAAAGAGGCGCGCTACTTTGTAGGTATAACCTATTTCTACATTTTTCAGACGCAAGAAAGCGGCACTTCTTAACCAGTAGGTCGAATTCATAAAGTTATTATGTGAGTCGAGATTGCTGATTAAACGAGGATATTCTGCGTTTGGATTAGGATTCTCTTCTGTCCAATAATCTTTTGCTATAAAATCGAGCAAGGTTGTCTGGTCGGATGTAAACGGATGAATGTTTTGCATCATTAGGCTTGTTTTGGCGACTCCTTGAAAGAAGACAGAGAAGTCAAAGCTTTTGTATTGTACAGAGCCTCCGAAACCGTATACAATTTGAGGGACCGTTGGATCACCTATTTCAGTCATGTCATTGCTGTCGATTTTCCCGTCTCCATTTAAATCTTTGTATTTAATGTCTCCTGGTTTCAGGTTCGGAGAGAAAGTCTGTTCCGGGCTATTCTCAACATCTGCTTCATCTTTAAATAATCCCATTGCTATCAATCCGGTATAACGATTCAGCGGTTTGCCGATTTCGGAACGGTAGGCTTCTTCTTCCGGATAGCTGGGTTCGTCTGCTTCAAGAAGTGTGTTCTTTGCGTATGTAAAGCTACCTTTTAATGATACAATCAGATCTCTGGAGAAAGCTTTATTATACTCAATATTTAGGTCGACACCTTGATTTTTCACTTTCCCTAAGTTAGCGTATGGGCGTAAATCCCCCGTAATGCCTGATTCTGCCGGTACGATGTTTCTGCGCATAAAAATGTCTTTACGGGTTTCTGTAAACCAGTCAAAAGTGATATTTAATGAATTGAATAAATTCAACTCAACTCCCATATCGGCTTTTATACCGGTTTCCCAGCGTGCGCCAGCTGCACCGTATCTTGTGATTATGGCACCTGTTCCTGTGTTCTGCCAGTTGTTGCCGAATGTATAGGAGGCTCCGGACAGATTTACGTAGGTCAGATAAGGGAAACGAGAATCGGTTGACGAGTTACCTACTTTTCCATAAGAACCTCTGATTTTCAGATTAGAAATGACTTTTCTCAGCGGAGTGAAAAAGTTTTCGTTAGAAATATTGTATCCGATAGCTACTGAGGGGAAGAAACCGAAACGCTTGCCTTCTCCAAAATTCTCACTACCGTTATATCCAAAGTTGGCTTCAATCATGTATCTGTCATCATACCCATAAGTAACACGCCCTGCGATACCTTGGTTACGTACCGGTAGAGTGGCGTAAAAGTCTGCTGGTGCATTCTGGTTGTAATCTCTTTGCAGATAGACTAACATTGCTCCAACATTGTGTTTGTCTGCAAAGGTCTGTGCGTAGTCCAATGAAAGTTGATAGTTAAGTAAACGGTCGCCTCCATTAGATGTGCTTGTGGAAAGAGCTTTACTACCTTTTGTGATAGCCTCGTAAGTATAGGTGTATTCACCGTTGGCTCCTTGTTCGTAGTCTTTGATTCCGTAAAAATAGGGGTCGAAAGAACGTACTACGTTGGTTGTAGCCCAGTTTTTGAAAGATATCAATCCTTTGGCTTTTAATCCTGGAACAATGAATTTGAGGTCTTGTTCAAGATCGAGGCTCGCGATCATAGTAGATTCGTTTTTTTCGGAATAGCCTCTAACCATTTCAGCATATGGGTTACGGTATCTACCAGAAACCGGTCCACCATTGCGATTACCAAACAGGATATAGTCTTCGCCATTTTGTGCGGGAAGTACCGGAGCAAACATAACGGGAGGGGCTTCGAAAATGCCCTGATAGATTGCGTCAGTTCCAGCGGCAGAACCTGAGTAATCCAGTACCTGTGCGTTTAGTCGCACATTAGCCTTAGTGGTTGATGTCAAATTGACACCCACATTTGCTTGTAAAGATAAACGTAGCTGATTGATGTTGTTGTCAAAGTTGTTTTTGGAGTCTTTCTTTAGCATACCGTTATCATTGTTTAGTGTACCGCTAAGGAAATAAGTGACACGTTTACCACCACCGGTAACATTTACATTGGCAGATTGAGTAGTGGTGAAATCTTTAAATAGATAATTCTCCCAATCTACATTCGGATAAATGTATGGATTTAGTTGCTTACGTGTCCCTTCAATAACCTCCTCAGAATAATAAGGTTGCGCATTCGGAGTACGGTTTAGTACTGCATCGTTTCTTGCAATCATATAGTCTATACCATCTGCTACTTTTACGGTTTTGGTAGGCTGTGTAAAAGAATTTTGCACACGGATGTTGATTCGTGCCTTTTCCATGTCTTTACCATTTCTGGTTGTAATCAACATAACTCCATTGGCACCGCGTGCACCGTATAATGCCGTGGCTGTTGCATCTTTTAGAATTGAGAATCCTTCAATTACTTCTGGAGAAAGGGCATTCAGATCACCGATAGATACTTCTACATTATCAATAAAAACGAGTGGAGATGTGTTGCTGGCGAAGGTTGAAATACCACGTATCCAGAAATTTGCTCCATCGGCACCCGGTTCGCCACCACGCTGCACTGCTACTACACCAGCGATACGTCCGGCAAATGAATTACTTAGTGTACTTGATGGTGAACGGAGTTCACTGGCTTTTACCGTTTGCACAGCTCCTACTACACTCGCTTTCTTTTGGGCGCCAAATCCGACGACGACCACTTCGTCGAGTTGCTTAGCATCTGGAGCTATTTTTAAAATGACGTTTGTTTTGCCGTTTAAAGGAAATTCCGTAGGGGTATATCCGATAAAACTGGCTACCAAGACCGTATTAGCTGGGACTGTGAGAGTAAAGTTACCCTCTATATCCGTCATTGTGCCTTTGGTCTTATCACCTTTCACCACAACATTAGCTCCAGGAACTCCTTCACCATTTTCGTCAAGAACTTTTCCAGTAACTTTTATTTCCTTTTTCTCTTGCTGCGGTGCTTCTGCCGCAACTTTGGTGACTGTGATCTGACGGTCGTTAATGTTATACTTCAATCCTGCTTCTTTAGATAAAATATTCAGAATCGACTCCACGTCCTGTTTATCTATCGAAATGGATACTTTTTTCTGTAGTACAGGTAAGAGATCTTTTGAGTACAAAACAACAAATTCACTGTTTTTCTCAATGTATTCCAACACTTCTTTTACAGTTTTATTACTTGTGTGAAGCGTGAAAACAGTTTGCTGGGCATAAGTCTTTGCAGCATAAATCGGAGTAGTGATACTCGGTATAAGTAAAAAAATACTAATTAATAAAAAAAAGGACGTAATCCTCCCTGCCTTATGACAAGGAATTGCTTTCTTTTTCATACATTTACATTGATTTTAGTTAATCATTAAAGTTTGTGATTTAATAAAAAGTCATTAGAGTCGGATAATATGGGCGTATTATCCGATTTTCTTTTTTTATCCGCTTTCTTTCTACATAATGGTGTGTGTTTTTTAAGGTTAAACATTGGTTACTTAAAACTTGTATTATTCTATATAGATTACATTGTTTTTCATTGTATATTCAGTAGGTAAAATAGACAGAATCGACTTCATTACCTGATTTAGATCATCATTCAAGTAGAGTTTACCAAACATTTGCTCGTCCTCTACCGCAGCGTCACATCGTATGTCCTGACCGTAATAATCTCGTAAATGTTGCAAAACTTGTTTCAGGCTTTCTCCCTGCAAAGTCCATATCCCGTCAATCCAGCTGATATAGTCGCAGGCATTTACTTTCTCTTTTCCCGATATACCTTTCTCGTTAAGTTCCACTTTCTCGTTAGGCACCATTTTTATATGGTGATTTTGCTGGTCTTTTACGTTGACCGAACCATCGACCAGTACGACCGTAGCTCTTTCTTGATTTTTGTAGGCCGATATGTTGAAAGATGTACCCAAAACTCGTACTTCAAATCCGGAAGTATTTACAATAAACGGTTTCGAAGTATCATGTGTCACATTCAGATACACTTCTCCTTCCACATAAATTTCTCTATATTTCCCTTCAAATGTGCGGGGATAAATAACTTTACTTCCGGAGTTGATCCATATTTTACTGTTATCGGCTAAGACAATCTGCGAGCGTTTGCCTTTCGGAACGATAATTTGGTTGTACTCCTCTTTACTGTCATCTTCTGCAAGTTTATTAGAGTTGACCTGCACTTGGCCCGTCGCGGAATAGACGACTTGGGCATTGTTATCCAATTCTATCTTTTTTTGATCTGAAACGACCAGTGTTACTTCTTTAATGTCGTGTGGAATTTCCGTTTGCAGACTTTGCGCGATCTTATTTAAGTCATGCCTTTCTTCGTCATTCAACAGAAGAAAACAGCTTATTCCTATCAACAGGACTACAGAAGCCGCAACTGCCGAATATCTCAGGATACTGAACAGTCGTGTCGTTTTATTAATCTTTGAGGTAAGACGGACCGGTGTGTTGCCGGCATTTATCTTTTCCCGCACTTTTGCCCATATATCCGGTTCACTCATTTCTTCGGAGTGACATCGGTTCCAGAGAAAGTCGAGCTTATCATATTCGGCCTGCTCTTCCGGAGACTTAAATGATATCTTTTCCGGATGGTCGCCATCCTTATTCAGGCGTGAGGCAAATGATTTAAACTTATTCTTTCTCATACTTTAATAGGGTTACATAAATAAAGACGCAGTTTACCCGGGAATGTCCTATCCGGATTCCATCTTTTTTAGATTATTTTCTGATTTATTTTTTCAGGCCGCTCGAGATGATCTCTAATGCTTTGGCAACGTGTGCATTAATGGTCTTTACAGATATATTCAGCATATCGGCTATTTCTTTATAGGGTAGGCGTTCTATCTTGGCAAGAGCGAAGACTACCTTGCATTTGGGAGGAAGTGTTTGAATGAGGCTGTTGATTTGGGCTATCTCTTCCTTGCTGATCATCTGTTCGTCGGGAGTTTGCAGATTTCCGATTATCTGGAAGCTGTCTATTTCTTCCCAGGAAGTTATTTCATTTGAATTTTCCGCTTTTCGCAGATACGAGATGGCTTTGTTGTGAGTTAAAGTAAGCAACCAGGCTTTTATATTCTTGATTTCTTCTATTTCTTCCCGGTGCCTCCATACATCCAGAAAGACATCGCTGACTACTTCTTCGGCAGTTTCTTTGGTTCGTACGAAACACTGTGCATAGTAGAACAAGTCTTTCGAGTAGCTATTCACAAAATGACGGAAAGAAGCTTCTTCTCCTTTCTTTATCTTGCTGATATATTCGATGTCGTTGTTCATATATAGAGTAATGGTTGCTATATGTGTGCTGCAAAAATATAAAATATAAACTTCTTTTCTTAATATTTATTACATTCTTTCGTTCTTCAATTTAATAATATGTGGTATTTAAAGGTTGGATTAACTTTTCCTGCTTTTATTTGCATGTTTTGTGTTAACCATAAATGAAAGGCGGGATACTGTCAAAGTGCCCCGCCTTTTGCATCTGTGTTTTGTGGGTTGATAGTAATAAGTTTATTCTGCCACCAGTTCTATTACCCGGCTATGGGTCTGTGAAGTAGTAAATGCATTCAATCCTATTTTCATCAGATAGTCACCGGAGAAGATTTTTTCATTACCCGGTAGATTCGATTTCCGGCCCGGCATTAGATTAATTTCTTTCACCCGGTACATTTTTCCGGCATCAAGTCCCTGGAGCTTAATCGGGAGCAGTTTCTCGCCAAAGCGGGGATGGATATCATATGCGAAGAGAACAGCTTTCGAAGCATCCGGTGCGGCATACATAATCGCCATGTGATTGCTTTCATATGGAGAGATGAGGCGGTATTGATCACCATCCAGTATGACAGGCTTCAGGCGCTTATAATTTGCCACGGCTTCCTGGCAATAAGCCAGTTCGTCCGCTTTCATATCTTTCAGGCCGATGTCGAATCCCAATTTACACATGCTGGCAACATCGGTACGGAACTTTACACTCGTCCTGCTGTTCCAACTTGTAACATGGGCACACATGGCTTTGGAAGGGAAGAATTGTGAAAAACCCCACTGGATGAACAAACGCTCTATCGGATCGGTATTGTCCGAACACCAAAACTCTGTGAAGTATTTCAGTGCTTCGTAGTCGCAACGTGCACCACCGCCGGAACATAGCATCATCGGGACATTGGGGTATTTTTCTTTGACCCGTTTCAATACATTATATATACCGCGTACATGATCGATATAGAGTTGTCCTTGTTTGTCTTTCAGATAGGGAGAATAGATATTGGTGATGGGGCTGTTGCAATCCCACTTAAAGAAAGCTACATCAGGGTTTTCCGTCATAATCTTATCGACTACGCCGAATACGAAATCCTGTACTTTGGGATTGCTCAGGTCGAGTACCAATTGATTGCGGTAATAATAAGTTTCACGGTTCGGATAATGGATTGCCCAGTCGGGATGTGCTTCGAACAGATCACTTTGAGGATTCACCATCTCCGGTTCTATCCAGATACCGAATTTGACACCGGCTTCTTTCGCTTTCTCTACTAATGCAGGGATACCTCCGGGAAGTTTGCTTTTCATTGCTTCCCAATCGCCCAGGCCGGCATGATCGTCGTTGCGTGGATGTTTATTCCCAAACCAGCCATCGTCGAGCAGAAACATATCTACACCCAGATGTTTGGCTTCTTTCATCAATTTACCCAATAACTCTTCATCGAAAGTGAAATAAGTGTTCTCCCAATTATTGAGGAGAGTCATCCGGTCTCCCTGGCCATCTTTCAGTTGGTAGTTGCGTGCCCAGTTGTGTAAATTGCGGCTGGCTTCTCCCGTACCGTTGTTACTCAGGGTAAAGATAAATTCCGGGGTAGTGAATATTTCGTTTGCTTTTAATTGATAATCCGAAGCATACGGGTTGATGGCAGGGATTACCCGCAAGTTCCCCTCGTTGTCTACCTCAAAAGTAAACTGGAAGTTGCCTGTCCAGCCAATGGTACCCAATATTACTTGTCCCTGATGTTCTTGTGCAGGCTGTTCCAGTCCGAGTTCGAAGAAAGGTTGCATGTGCATGGCTGCGCGGCTTCCTAATTTTGTATCGAGAATTTTTTTGCCCGGTTGCAGCTGTTGTGTACTCATCTGTACCTCTTTGGCCCAGTCACTGCTGAATTCGGTGAGATAATATTTTTGGTTTGCGAAATAAAGCATCGTTGAAGCATAACGCCATAGAGTGACCGGTTTCTTCTGTTGATGCGTGATCTCACTCCATGTCTTGATTACATTTTGTTTAGGATAAGATACATAGTGCAACGTCACATCTACCGGATACTGGTCGTCTTTCATCCGGATGATGGTCTCTGTCCCTCCTTCTACTGTTTTCTGTTCCGAGGACACATAACGCAGGATGGTACTGGGGTTACCGTCGTTGTTTGTAATGGCTACAGCCGGTTCGAAATAGTCTTCCCCACCGGATCCCGGATATACTTCCCATCCGCGGGATCGCCCTGAAAGGTGGCTCAGGTCCCGGTCGTTTAATAGTTTGTCACCCAGATAAGCCTGATATAGGCGTCCGTTCGGAGCGACTTCTAAAATAAGGTCTGTCCGTTCTGTCGAGATGCGAATCTGCTTCGATTCTTGTGCACTTACATGGAGGCAGGCTGTAAGAACCAATAGTGTTGCAAGTAATTTTTTCATGGTATTATTATTGATGTTATAAAATATGCATTGTGCATGCAAAGTAAAGGAAACTTCGCTATATTCACAAATGAAACGAAAGGAAACAAACGGGAATCCATACTTCTGTTTGTTAAGTGGTTCTCCGGCAAGTAGTGCAACTTTCAGGGCAGATTCCTTTATTGCGGGAATTATCGTTCCGCTACTTTGTTTTTGCATAACATAAAATTGTGTAATTTTGGAGAGCTAAAAATAAAGGAGGATGAAAACAAGTCTGAAACTAATTCCGGGAGCTATGCTTGTGCTTCTTTTTCTGATTACCGCCTGCAATCTCTACAGGCGACCGATTCCCGATGAGATGATAGGAGAGCATAGGATTCACCGTGCTGACGGCTTCATGACCCAGGACTATCGTTTAGCGATTAATCCGGTCAATGATTCGGTATATGATATTAAGTTGTGGGAGAAGAAGAGCTCCTCAAGAAAGCCGGAGCAGATATATTATGATGGATTACGTTTCCATTACCGGGATACTGTGCATATTTCCACGAAACGCGTCACGAGCGGTACGGAAACTTATCGGGTAAATAAAAGACGGGTAACACGAGATAAGAATCCTCGTACGTGGTATACTATTCGGCTGAGCAGTGGCGGATTTGTAATGTCTGATTCATTGATAGAGCGGCAAGGAGTTTCCGACGAGCAACACCGGAAGTGGCTTTACAAACAGTATGGCAAATTGACTTTCCGCGAAGGGAAAATTGTTTTTCTGAACAGTCGTTGTCCGGCGTTTTATTTAAAGAAGCAGGAGAGATGAAGCGTTTTGTATCTGCTCCCATTTTTTGGGGCTGGCAGAAGCAAAAGGCAAAAATATTTGGTTATCTCGTTTAGATTCAATACTTTTAGGCTTTCGTTAAACCTTTAAATATTGTACGTCTATGGATAGCATCCTTTTCTGGCTTGTTCCGCTTGCCTCTGTTCTGGCTCTCTGTTTTGCGTTCTATTTTCATAAGCAAATGATGAAAGAGAGCGAAGGTACTCCGCAAATGATTAAGATTGCCGCTGCTGTACGTCGGGGCGCTATGTCTTATCTGAAGCAACAGTATAAGATTGTTGGCTGGGTCTTTCTGGGACTCGTGATTCTGTTCTCTGTAATGGCTTATGGTTTTCAGGTACAGAATGCCTGGGTACCGATAGCCTTTCTGACCGGGGGCTTTTTCTCCGGACTTTCGGGTTTTCTGGGAATGAAAACTGCCACTTATGCTTCGGCACGTACTGCTAACGCTGCGCGTACGTCACTGAATGCCGGACTTAGGATTGCCTTCCGAAGTGGGGCTGTGATGGGACTGGTGGTAGTAGGGTTGGGGTTGCTCGACATCTCTTTCTGGTATTTGTTGCTTAACTGGGCGATTCCCGCTGATGCACTGACACCTACCCATAAACTCTGTATCATTACCACTACGATGCTCACTTTCGGTATGGGTGCCAGTACACAGGCGCTCTTTGCCCGTGTAGGCGGGGGAATTTATACAAAGGCCGCTGATGTGGGAGCCGATCTTGTAGGTAAAGTTGAGGCCGGCATTCCGGAAGACGATCCGCGTAATCCTGCTACCATTGCCGATAATGTAGGTGATAATGTAGGCGATGTGGCAGGTATGGGGGCCGACTTGTATGAATCTTATTGTGGTTCTATTCTGGCAACGGCTGCTTTGGGTGCTGCCGCCTTTATTCATACGGGTGATACGGTGATGCAGTTTAAAGCTGTGATTGCCCCGATGCTGATTGCTGCTATCGGTATCATTCTTTCCATTATCGGTATTTTCTCTGTCCGCACCAAGGAGAATGCCACCATGAAGGATCTGCTTGGTTCGTTGGCTTGGGGAACAAATCTGAGCTCGGCTTTGATTGTAGTGGCTACTTTTTTCATCCTATGGCTCTTGCGACTGGACAACTGGATGTGGATTTCGTGTGCGGTAGTTGTAGGGTTGGTTGTGGGTATTGTCATCGGTCGTTCGACGGAATATTATACTTCTCAATCCTATCGTCCTACTCAGAAGTTGAGTGAAAGCGGTAAAACCGGTCCCGCCACAGTTATTATTTCAGGTATCGGGCTTGGTATGTTATCTACGGCTATTCCGGTGGTTGCGGTGGTGATCGGCATCATTGCCTCCTATTTGCTGGCTTCCGGTTTCGACTTCGACAATGTAGGAATGGGGCTTTATGGCATCGGTATCGCTGCTGTCGGTATGCTTTCTACATTGGGTATCACGCTTGCTACGGATGCTTATGGCCCGATAGCAGATAATGCCGGTGGCAATGCAGAAATGTCCGCTTTGGGTAAAGAGGTCCGTAAACGTACCGATGCGCTCGATTCGCTGGGAAATACAACGGCGGCTACCGGAAAAGGGTTTGCCATTGGTTCGGCAGCTCTGACAGGATTGGCATTGCTGGCATCTTATATCGAGGAGATCCGTATCGGACTGACCCGTTTGGGTAATCTGGAACTGACCTTCCCGAATGGAGATACCATTACTACGGCTAATGCCACCTTTGTAGACTTCATGAATTACTATGAAGTAAACCTGATGAATCCGAAAGTACTTTCCGGTATGTTCCTCGGTTCGATGATGGCATTCCTGTTTTGTGGACTGACTATGAATGCAGTCGGTCGTGCGGCCGGACACATGGTAGATGAAGTACGACGTCAGTTCCGCGAGATGAAAGGTATCCTGACCGGAGAGACCGAACCGGATTACGAGCGTTGCGTGGCTATCTCTACGAAAGGGGCACAACGTGAAATGGTGGTTCCTTCTCTGATTGCCATCGTTGCGCCGATTCTTACCGGGCTGATATTTGGTGTCCCCGGTGTATTAGGCTTGCTGATTGGCGGATTGAGCAGTGGGTTTGTACTTGCCATTTTCATGGCCAATGCCGGCGGAGCATGGGATAATGCGAAGAAATATGTGGAAGAAGGGAACTTTGGCGGTAAAGGCAGCGAGGTACACAAAGCTACAGTGGTGGGTGATACTGTCGGTGATCCGTTTAAAGATACGTCCGGTCCGAGCCTGAATATCCTGATTAAACTGATGAGCATGGTTGCTATCGTCATGGCGGGATTGACTGTTGCCTGGAGCCTGTTCTGAGTTCTAAAAAAGACCGTTTTATCCTTCTCCTACAGAAAATGTGTTTCGATCTTCCATCTTCCACCTTTTAATGACCAATTGCTTGTATCATTGTGTGTTAACAAGGTGGAAGATGCGTTTTTAAGGCCGTTTATCTTCCACCTCTATCTTCCATCTTCCACCCTCTTTCTGGGAGGTTGGTTTAATGTTAAATGTCTGGGAGTTAGATAGATGAAACTGCTTTTCTATGGATAAATGTCAGTAATAGCATTTTGCTTTCCTTCATACCTTTAGCGATTATGGTTTGAAGTTTATCCCGGCCCTTGTACCCGGACTGATGAGCCCGCATACCTGTGCCCATGGGCCCGCATACCCGGGCTTATGAGCCCGGGTATGCGGGCCGGGATAAAGTTACGGTAACAGATGCTTGTTCTCTTATTCTTAATGTGTTATAGATGCTATGACGGATGCTTGCTTTCTTCTTAATCTTTTTGCAGAAAAGGTAGATGCTCCTATTCCGGATAGTAAGATGAGATTCGGTTTGTTCTGTTGTTCATTTCCGTTTAATTGATTACATTTGCCATGTTAAATAAAAGAAACGATGCTCTTACCCTGGTTAAACGAAGAACTGATAGAAGCCGGTTGTGATGAAGCCGGACGTGGTTGTCTGGCGGGTGCGGTTTATGCCGCTGCTGTGATCCTGCCCAAAGATTTTGAGAACGAGTTGTTGAATGACTCCAAGCAGTTGTCCGAGAAACAACGTTATGCTTTGCGCGAAGTGATTGAACGGGAAGCCATCGCTTGGGCAGTCGGCATTGTTTCACCCGAAGAGATTGATAAGATAAACATCCTGAATGCTTCGTTTCTTGCCATGCACCGGGCAGTAGATGGGCTAAAAAACCGTCCTCAGCATCTGCTGATCGATGGAAACCGTTTCAGGAAATATCCCGATATTCCCCACACCACCGTCGTAAAGGGAGACGGCAAGTATCTTTCGATAGCTGCCGCCTCTATTCTTGCAAAAACGTATCGTGACGACTATATGAATGGGCTGCATCAGGAATTTCCATGTTACGGCTGGGACCATAACAAGGGGTATCCGACGAAAAAACACCGTGCGGCTATTGCCGAAAACGGTGTTACTCCTTATCATCGTATGACCTTCAACCTGTTAGGCGATGCACAGCTGGAGTTGTTTCCTAAATAGACGATTCTTTATCAGAACCACTTTATTTTCCTGAAGATAACAAAAGAAAGAGCCGACAGGAGTACGGATATCAGAATAATCAGCATGAAGGCATGAGGCATCTCTTCCAGGTGTATATCCACATTCATGCCATAAAAACTGGCTATTAACGTGGGGATCATCAATGTGATGGAAAGGCTTGTCATGCGTTTCATGATGGCGTTCACATTGTTTGAAATGATAGACGCAAAGGCATCCATCGTCCCTGTGAGAATATCGCTGTAAATGTTGACCGTATTGAACGCCTGCTTCAGTTCAATGATAACGTCTTCCACCAACTCTTCATCCAGAAAGTCGGTATCCTGAAAGATGGTTTTCAGTTTACCGATCATCACTTCGTTGCCGCGGATGGAGGTGTTGAAGTAGACCAGTGTCTTCTGCAACTTCATCAAGCGTAGCAAATCTTCGTTACGGATGCTGCGTTCCAATTCCTTTTCGGCAGCGGTGATGTCAATATTTATCTGTTTCAGGTACTTCAGGAACCAGACTGCCGAGGAATAAATCAGGCGGAAAATCAGATCGAGTTTGTTGCGCACTTCGATTCCTTTCCGGCGGGTATGCTCGATGAAATCCGGAATCATATCCGTCTGATGGTAACATACCGAAACAATGATTTCATTGTTGGTGATGATGCCGATGGGGACGGTGATGTAGGGGAGGCTGCTTTGAGTGTTCTGTACCGGTATGCGCAGAATGGTCAGCAGCCAGTTACCTTCGGTTTCCGTTCGCGGGCGTTCATCGGTATCGGCTATATCGTTTAAAAAAGATTCAGGGACTTTCAGCGTTTCGGTCAGGAATTTAAAATCACTGCTGTCCGGGCACACTACGTTGACCCAGCTGTTCGGAAGCCATTGTGCTTTTTCCACAAAGCCGGCTTCACAATAAAGATATGTTCTCATCTTATTGCCTCCTTTCGTTTGTTGATGTCCGAGCAGAGGCATTACCGCAGAATGACTCTGTTCGTGTTAGTTAATACTGTTGCACGTTCGCGGGTTTGAATCGTCCATATTCTGTTTTTTATTTTTAAAGCGGCGCAAAAGTAAGGAAATCATTTCAAATCCACCGCATTTTTTCTTCCTTTTTGTCTGATAGGGAGATAGCTTAACATAGATTAAACGTGTTCGTAATTAACTTTTTTGTACCTTTGCACCCGAAAATCAGAACGACAATTAAATTTTAGAATATTATGAGTAAGAAAGCCCTTTTAATGATTCTTGATGGTTGGGGATTAGGCGACCACGGGAAAGATGACGTAATCTTCAACACTGCTACTCCGTACTGGGATTATCTGATGGAGACCTATCCTCACTCTCAGTTACAGGCCAGCGGTGAAAACGTAGGTTTGCCCGACGGACAGATGGGTAACTCAGAAGTGGGTCACCTCAATATCGGTGCAGGACGTGTAGTTTATCAGGATTTGGTAAAGATCAACCTCTCTTGCCGTGATAACAGCATCCTGAAGAATCCGGAAATCGTTTCAGCTTTCTCTTATGCAAAAGAAAATGGAAAGAATATCCATTTCATGGGATTGACTTCAGATGGCGGTGTGCACAGTTCTCTGGATCACCTGTTCAAACTTTGTGATATTGCTAAAGAATATAATATTGAGAATACTTTCGTTCATTGCTTTATGGACGGACGTGATACAGACCCGAAAAGCGGTAAAGGCTTTATCGAACAGTTGGAAGCACACTGTGCCAAGTCTACCGGTAAAGTAGCTTCTATTATCGGACGTTACTATGCCATGGACCGTGATAAACGTTGGGAACGTGTGAAAGAGGCATACGACCTGTTGGTAAACGGTATCGGTAAGAAAGCTGCTGACATGGTGCAAGCTATGCAGGAGTCTTACGATGAAGGTGTAACGGATGAGTTCATCAAACCGATTGTGAATGCCAATGTAGACGGTACCATTAAGGAAGGCGATGTCGTTATTTTCTTCAATTACCGTAATGACCGTGCTAAGGAACTGACAGTCGTTTTGACGCAACAGGATATGCCGGAGGCGGGTATGCACACTATTCCCGGGTTGCAGTATTACTGTATGACTCCGTACGACGCTTCGTTCAAAGGTGTACACATTCTCTTCGACAAGGAAAATGTTGCTAACACACTTGGAGAATACCTGGCTGCTAAAGGAATGAAACAGCTTCACATTGCCGAAACAGAGAAATATGCTCACGTAACATTCTTCTTTAACGGCGGTCGCGAAACTCCGTACGATAACGAGGACCGTATCTTGGTTCCGTCTCCGAAAGTTGCCACTTACGACTTGAAACCGGAGATGAGTGCCTATGAAGTAAAAGATAAATTGGTGGCTGCCATCAACGAGAATAAATACGATTTTATCGTTGTGAATTATGCAAATGGTGACATGGTAGGTCATACCGGTATCTACGAAGCCATTGAGAAAGCGGTAGTTGCGGTAGATGCTTGCGTGAAAGATACCATTGAAGCTGCCAAAGCCCAGGGTTACGAGGCTATCATCATTGCTGACCACGGTAATGCTGACCACGCTCTGAATGAAGACGGTACTCCCAATACGGCTCACTCTTTGAATCCTGTACCCTGTGTATATGTGACAGAAAACAAAGATGCAAAGGTAGCAGACGGACGTTTGGCAGATGTGGCTCCTACTATCCTGAAGATTATGGGATTGGAAGCTCCTGCTGAAATGAACGGTCAAGTTTTAATTAAGTAAAAGCCTGATAAACAGATAGGAGGGCGGAGTTCTACTCCGCCTTTTTTATAGGATAGAATTATGATTCAGATAGATGACGTTGTTGTAAGCCTGGATGTGCTTCGCGAAAAGTTTATATGCAACCTGGATGCCTGCAAAGGTGAATGTTGCATTGAAGGAGATGCCGGGGCTCCGGTAGAACTGGAGGAAGTGGAGAAACTGGAGGAAGTGCTTCCGGTCGTTTGGGACGAATTGTCACCCGAGGCGCGTGCCGTGATAGACAAGCAGGGAGTGGTGTATACCGATCCGGATGGCGATCTGGTGACTTCCATTGTGAACGGAAAGGACTGTGTGTTTACCTGTTATGACGAGAAAGGATATTGTTATTGTGCCATCGAGAAAGCATACCGGGAGGGAAAAGTAAATTTCTATAAACCGGTCTCTTGCCATCTGTATCCCATACGGGTAGGTAATTATGGACCTTATAAGGCGGTAAACTACCATCGGTGGGATGTGTGTAAGGCTGCTGTATTGTTGGGCCGGAAAGAGAATGTGCCTGTCTACCGTTTCCTGAAAGAACCGTTGATTCGCAGGTTTGGTCAGGAATGGTATGATGAACTGGAAATTGTGGTAAAAGAGTTACAGGATAGAGGGATGATATGAACAGACAAGTAAAGAAGATACTCAAGATCAGTGGCATCACATTGGGCTCTGTACTCTTGGTGCTGCTTGTAGCCATTGCTTTCGTGATTAATTTTATCGTAACTCCGAAGAAACTGACTCCGGTCGTGTTGGATGCTGCCAATCAGACTCTGAATGCACACTTGGATATGGAAAGCGTAGAATTGACTTTCTTTTCGACTTTCCCACAATTTGGACTGAAAGTTAAGAACGGCTCTCTGGTGTCCAGAACTTTGAATGATAGTAATTGGTGTAAAACCGATTCATTGCTTTCTTTCAAAGAGTGTGTGCTGACTGTAAACCCGGTGGCATATTTGACGGAGAATCGTATTATCGTTCATAATCTCTCTTTGGACGAAGTATCAGTGTATGCCTACCGGGACAAGGCCGGACAGGCAAACTGGGAAGTGACCCGTGCTTCGGCAGATACGATTCCGGAGGATACTGTGTCTGCTGACTTTAATAGCGAAATTGATATCCGGAATATCGAACTTAAACATGCCAATCTCATTTTCGATGACCGGAATACGGATATCTATTCGCGGATAGATGATGCTAATCTGAAGTTGAGACTTTCATTGACAAAAGGTGTTTCTACCCTGGGACTGAAGTTCGACAATAAGAATATACTTTTCTGGCAACAGGGAGAATTGCTGGTCAATAAGATAGCTACTTCTCTTCGGACGGATATTACGGTGGATCGTCAGACTGCTGTCTGGAAACTGAAAGATACGGAGCTTAATGTAAATGGGATTCAATTGGATGTGAACGGGGCATTCCGTCGGGATACTGTGGCAAAAACGATCGGTATGGATCTGGAATATGGCTTGCATGCTCCATCTATGGAGACAGTACTTCGAATGATTCCGAAAGCATATGTGAAAGACAGTAAAGTATCGGCCAAAGGGGAGGTTACTGTCAGTGGCAGGGTGAGAGGTGTGTATGGTGACAAAAAGTTACCGGCTGTGTCATTGAAGATCGGTATTAAAGAGGCTTCGGCACAATACAAGGGTTTGCCGTATGGCATTGATGAGGTGACGGCGGATTTTGATGCGTATGTCGATCTGATGCGTCATCAGCCTTCTTATCTGAATCTGAAAATCTTCCACTTTAAGGGGGCGCATACCGAAGTACTGGCCGATGCGAAAGTAGACGATTTGTTGAATGATCCGTTGATCACTTTTCATACCAAGTCGACCGTTGACCTGGATGCACTTGCCAAAACCTTTCCGTTACAGGAAAGTGTGACGATCCGGGGTAAACTGGATGCGGATATGGGAATGAAGTGTCGTCTTTCTACTTTGAAGAAGCAGGACATCGGACGTATGAAGTTGGGAGGCAAGCTCGAACTGAATGATTTCGAATTGAAAGATACCGCTAAAGATTTCAACTTCCTGGGTAATGCGACTTTCCGTTTCCGTGATAACGAGACTCTGCAGGCTCAGGTGGATATCCGGAAACTGGTGTTGAGAAGCCGTTTGCTTTCTTCTGATATTGAACGGTTGGTTGCCAACGTAACTTCTACTAATCCGCAGGATACTACCCGTATCGTTTCTTTGCAGTGCGATATGGAAGTAAGTAAACTTCATGCTTCGATGGGAGATTCGATAAAGTTATACAGTACCCGTGCTAAGGCCCAAGCGGCTTTGGAACCTCAGGAAGCGGATGTAACAAAGCCGGCAGTTGATTTCTCGCTTCGTGCCGATTCGCTTTTCTTCAGTGCGGCGGAGACTCGTATGGCTATGAATGTGGCCGGCATCAAGATGAAAGCTGAGAAATTGAATGACTCTTTGTGGGTGCCTAAGGGAATCGTTGGTTTCGACCGTTTGCGTTTCCGTACACCGGAGTTCGGATTGCCCATCCGTATGGCAAAGACAGCGGTAACAGTCGATGGGCCGAAAATCAGGCTGAAGAATGCTTCTGTCCGTATCGGACGTTCTGACATGACGGCTACCGGTGATATGGAGGGCGTTTACAGGGCTATGACGAAAGGCGAGAAGCTGACAGCGCATTTATCCCTTACTTCCAATCTGATAGATTGCAATCAATTAATTAATTCATTGTCTTTCCCTCAGGACACTACGGAAGTGCTTACCGACAGTGTGCCTTCGGAGATGAAGTTATTCGTGATTCCCCGAAACATAGATTTTGAACTGCAGACAGATTTGAAAAAGGTAGTTTTTGAAAAAATGCTCTTTGAAAATGTGCATGGTGCGGTGGATATTAAAAATCAGGCCATACATCTGGAAGACCTTTCGATGCGCGCTCTCGATGCGGATATGAAAGCGGTAATGGTTTATAAGGCCAGTAGCCCGCGTGGTGGATATGCTGGTTTCGATTTCAAAATCCGGAATATCAATATTGCAAAGCTGGTTGATTTCGTGCCTTCACTCGACACGATAGTGCCCATGCTCCGTTCTTTTAAAGGGCGTGTTATGTTTGATGTGGCAGCCGATGCCCGCTTGGATTCGGCTATGAATATCCGTATCCCGACTTTGCGCTCGGCTATTCATATCAAAGGGGACAGTCTGGTTCTGATGGATGGAGAAACCTTTGCTGAGATTTCGAAGATGTTGATGTTTAAGAATAAGAAGGAAAATGTATTCGACAGTATTTCTGTCAATGTGACGGTACATGACGGTAATGTGACCGTTTATCCGTTCCTCGTAGAGATAGACCGTTATAAAGCGGCTATCGGCGGTGAACAAGGACTGGATATGAATTTTAATTATCATATTTCCATTCTTAAATCGCCATTGCCGTTTAAAGCCGGAGTAAATATTACAGGTAATCTGGATAAAATGAAATTCCGCATTGGCAAGGCTAAGTATAAAGATGCGGTTACCCCCGCTGCAGTGCATCGGGTGGACAGTACCCGTGTGAATATGGGTAACGAGATTGTTAACCGCTTCCGGAGAGTAATTACCGGACGAAGGCCCAGATAAAAAGATAATCAAAGAAAAGCGCCGGTCCGAAGGATTTTCCTTCAGTACCGGCGCTTCTTCGTTGTAAGATGTGAGGTTGGTGTTTATATTACGAATTATGCATCGATATTTGCATACGTTGCATTCTCTTCTATGAATTCGCGGCGTGGTCCTACATCTTCACCCATTAACATGGAAAAGATATAATCGGCTTCTGCTGCGTTGTCAATATTAACTTGTTTCAGCATACGGTTTTCAGGGTCCATGGTTGTTTCCCACAACTGCTGGGCGTTCATTTCACCCAAACCTTTGTAACGTTGTGTATGAATTGCATTTTCCGAACCGCCACCGTAAGTGTCGATAAACTTCTGGCGTTGTGCATCTGTCCAGCAATACTCTTCTACTTTACCTTTTTTGCAGAGATAGAGTGGGGGAGTTGCGATATAGAGATACCCATTCTGTATGATTTGCGGCATATACCGGAAGAAGAAGGTCATGATCAGTGTGTCGATGTGTGAACCATCGACGTCGGCATCGGTCATGATGATGATCTTGTGATAGCGCAACTTATCGATATTGGCAGCCTTACTGTCTTCTTCAGTGCCGATGGTAACGCCTAAGGCGGTGTAGATATTGCGTATTTCTTCACTTTCAAGAGCTTTGTGATACATTGCTTTCTCTACGTTCAGAATCTTACCGCGTAGTGGAAGGATGGCCTGGAATGCACGGTTACGGCCTTGTTTGGCTGTACCGCCTGCTGAATCTCCCTCGACGAGGAACAATTCGCACTTTTGCGGGTCTTTATCCGAACAGTCAGCCAGTTTTCCCGGTAGTCCGCCTCCTGACATGGGGGATTTGCGTTGAACCATTTCACGTGCTTTACGTGCAGCGTGGCGGGCAGTGGCAGCCAGAATCACCTTGTCTACAATGGCTTTTGCTTCTTTCGGATGTTCTTCCAGATAATAGTTCAGCACTTCACCTACAGCTTGGTCGACAGCACCCATCACTTCGTTGTTTCCCAACTTGGTTTTAGTCTGTCCTTCAAATTGAGGTTCAGCAACTTTTACAGAGATCACGGCTGTAAGTCCTTCACGGAAGTCATCACCGGAGATTTCTATTTTGACCTTTTCCAGCATTTTGCTGTCTTCTGCATACTTTTTCAGTGTACGGGTCAAGGCACGGCGGAAACCTGCCAGATGCGTACCGCCTTCTATTGTATTGATATTATTGACATACGAGTGGATATTCTCAGAGAATCCGGTATTATACATGATAGCTACCTCGATGGGGATGTTCTGCTTCTCCGTGTTCAAATAGATCACATCGTTAATCAAGTGTTCGCGTGACGATTCTATGAAGCGTACGAACTCTCTTAAACCTTCTTCCGAGTAGAAAGTTTCGTGTTTGAAGCTACCGTCTTCGTTTATTACACGTCGGTCTGTCAGTGAGATGCGTAATCCCGCATTCAAGTAAGCCAGCTCACGTAAGCGTGAGGCCAGAATCTTGTAGTCATAGACTGTTTCGGTAAAGATACTGTCGTCAGGCCAGAATTGTTGTTTGGTTCCTGTATGGTCGGCTGTTCCTACTTCTTTGACTGCATAAAGGGGCTTGCCGATTTCGTATTCCTGCTGGTAGATTTTACCGTTACGGAATACCTGGGTGGTCATGTGTGTAGACAATGCATTTACACAAGACATACCGACACCGTGCAAACCTCCGGATACTTTATACGAGCCTTTATCGAATTTACCTCCGGCATGTAGCACAGTCATGGCAACTTCAAGGGCAGATTTCTGCTCTTTTTCGTGGAAATCTACGGGGATACCACGGCCATTGTCCTGTACGGTGATAGAGTTATCTTCGTTGATAGTTACTTCGATATGGTCGCAATAACCAGCCAATGCTTCGTCGATAGAGTTGTCGACAATTTCATATACCAAGTGATGAAGTCCCTTTACGCTGATGTCACCAATGTACATCGCAGGGCGTTTTCTAACTGCTTCAAGTCCTTCCAATACTTGGATACTATCTGCTGAATAAGACCCGTTATTGGTGGGATTCTGTTCTTCGCTCATAATTTGATTCCTAATTATAATAACAGAGCAAATATAGTGAAAATATCTGAGTTAGAGAAGAATGAAGAGTGAAAAAAGAAGAATTTAAAGTAAACCGGATGGGATGGTTTTAAACATGAAAAGCCGAACTAAAAAGTTCGGCTCTCAATATTGTATAGAGTCTGTTATAAGTCTTATTTCTTAAGCAAGCTTATTGATGTAAATAGCCAACTTAGATTTCAAGTTGTTAGCTTTATTCTTATGAATAACATTTGTTTTAGCTAACTTGTCTACCATCTTAGTGATGCTTGGGTACATAGCAGTTGCTTCTGCTTTGTCAGTAGTTGAACGAAGTTTTCTAACAGCATTTCTCATGGTTTTACCATAATATCTGTTGCGAAGTCTTCTGCTTTCTTCTTGTCTGATTCTCTTGATTGATGATTTATGATTTGCCATCTCGACTAATCTGTTTTAATTCGTTTATTTTTTTAATTGTAGCCCGTGGGGGAATCGAACCCCCCTTTCAAGAATGAAAATCTTGCGTCCTAACCGATAGACGAACGGGCCATCCTGTATTGAGCATTTCTGCTCTTTTTGTTTCGCTTTGCTTTCGTTCTGTATCGTTGTTTCCCGATTGCGAGTGCAAAGGTAGGCCTTTTTTTGAAACTACCAAACTATTTGCAGAAAAAAAATCTAATTATTTTTGATAGATATATTGTTTTTCTTTGTTTATTTATTGATAATCAGTGATATATGTTCTTTTTGCGTTTTATTCGGGATATGAACTTTTTTTTGAGATAGGAGTCTTTGATTGTCTATTCACACTTTTTTCGTAGCTTTGTTACCCGAAAGAAAAGTTAGAGATATGCTGCAAAAAACAGTTGGAATCGTTCTTCATATACTAAAGTATAACGATACTTCAAATATCGTTGAGATGTATACTGAGCTTTCAGGACGTGCATCTTTTCTGGTTGCTGTGCCACGCTCTAAGAAGGCTGCTGTCAAATCAGTACTATTCCAGCCGTTGGCGCTGATTGAGTTTGAGGCAGATTATCGGCCGAATACTTCGCTTTTCAGAATTAAGGAAGCTAAATCCTTTAGTCCGTTCGCCTCCATTCCTTATGATCCTTTTAAATCGACTATAGCTCTTTTCCTTGCGGAATTTCTTTATCGTGCCATTCGCGAAGAGGCGGAGAACCGTCCATTGTTTGCCTATTTACAGCATTCTATCTTGTGGTTGGATGCTTGTAAGATTAGCTTTGCCAACTTTCATCTGGTGTTTCTGATGCGTCTTTCCCGCTTTCTGGGATTGTACCCCAATCTGGATGATTATCATACGGGTGACTATTTTGATATGTTGAATGCTAACTTTACTTCGGTTCGTCCTCAACTTCATTCTTGCTATATCCAGCCTGATGAAGCTGGGAGATTACTGCAATTGATGCGTATGAACTATGAGACAATGCACCTTTTCGGAATGAACCGTACGGAAAGGGCCCGATGCCTGGCTATTATTAATGAGTATTACCGGTTACATCTTCCTGATTTTCCTGTACTGAAATCATTGGATGTATTGAAGGAATTATTTGATTAGTATCTCTTGCCTATTTCTGTGTACTTCATTTGGCTTTGGTAATCCGTGTCTGTAAACAAGATACCCCCGGATGTAATTCTGATGTACATCCGGGGGTAGATTTCTTTTAAAAGAGAGTATAGCTATTGTGTAGCTTCTCTTATAAGCAGGATTTATACGTTGAGATTATCCCAACAACTCTTTTACTTTAGTTGAAATAGCGCGTCCTTCGGCCAATCCGGCAAGTTTCTTGGAGGCTACTCCCATTACCTTTCCCATATCTTTACCACTGGTAGCACCTACTTCAGCAATAATCTCTTTCAGTGCAGTTTCCAGTTCTTCGGCAGTCATTTGTTTCGGTAAATAGGTTTCCATGACTTGTACTTGTGCCAATTCTGCATCGGCTAAGTCCTGACGACCCTGTCCTATATATATTTCTGCAGCATCTTTACCTTGTTTTACCAGTTTTTGCACGATTTTCAGTGCATCTGCGTCTGTAAGGATGTCATTGGCTCCCGGAGCGGTTTTAGCTTCCAGAAAGAACTTCTTTACATTTCTAAGGGTTTCAAGGGCTACTTTATCTTTCGCTTTCATTGCGTTTTTAATGTCTTCGCTGACTCTTTCGAATAAATCCATGATGTTATGTTATATTATGATTTAACGATTTACGGTTTATAATTGGTAAATCCGGGTTAATGATCGATATATTTAGTTGGTCATTAAAATGTGATAACTCCACTGTCATCTATAGCTTCTTCAGTAGCTATCTCTTCTTCCAATGCGGCTTTTGCTTTGATCTTACCCAAAGTCGTTTTGTCGCGAAGGTAAGTAGGAGAGTCTTCTACCATAGCGATGATATCATCATTGTCCAGATCTTCCGGATTGAAGAGATAGATATGACGGCGTTTCCGCAGGTTGCGCGTTCCGATGCCACTGGCACTTTCACCATATGCTTTACGAATGCGCTCTTTGTTCTTTTCCTTCTCTTCTTCCAGCTGCAACTGACGTTCTTCTTCTTCCTGGCTGCGTTTCTCGTGTAGGTCGTCCATACCTGGTACGTCTTCCACACCGAAACCGGTAGCAAGCACAGTGATCTTCACTTTCGTATCCAGTGAGGTATCCATAGCCACACCCCAGATCACTTCTACACCTTCGCGGAATTTGCTCATAAACTCGTGTACTTCATTCATTTCCTCCATCATCAGTTCGGAAGCAGGACAGAACGAAACATTCAGCATGACTTTCTTCGCATTAAAGATGTCATTGTTATTGAGTAACGGTGAATGGAGTGCGTCGTCGATTGCTTTGGTTACGCGGTTTTCTCCTTCACCGAATCCGGTACTCATGATGGCTACACCACCGTCTTTGAGGATTGTTTTTACATCAGCGAAGTCCAGGTTTACCGTACCCCGCATGGTGATGATTTCGGCAATACTTTTGGCTGCGATTGACAGTGTGTCATCTGCCTTGCCGAATGCGTTCATAAAGGTAAGGTCGGAATAAATTTCACGCAGGCGTTCGTTATTGATCACCAACAAAGCGTCTACATGTTGGGCAATGCGTTCTACTCCATCCAGAGCCTGGATAATTTTCTTTTCGCCTTCAAAGATAAAAGGGATGGTAACGATTCCGACAGTCAGGATATCCATCTCTTTAGCGATACGGGCGATGACGGGGGCTGCTCCGGTTCCGGTACCTCCGCCCATTCCGGCAGTGATAAATACCATCTTGGTACCATCATTCAGCAGGTTTTTTATGTCTTCGATGCTCTCTTCGGCAGCATCACGTGCACGCTCCGGACGGTTTCCGGCACCGAGTCCTTGCGTGATGGAACGTCCCAGTTGCAGTTTGACCGGTACAGGAGACTCAGCCAATGCCTGGTTGTCGGTATTGCAGAGAACGAATGTCACGTCGTGTATGCCTTCCCGGTACATGTGGTTGACGGCGTTACCTCCACCACCTCCTACACCAATCACTTTGATGATTTTCGGCGAATCTGTAGGGAAATCGAATTGTACTATCTCGTCCATATTATATTGTATTATGAATTATCACTTTATTTCATATCTTCATCGGAGAAAATCTCATTAGAAAGTTTGTCGAAAGTCGATTTAAACCAATTCGGTTTGTTTCTTCTTTCTTCTTCTCTTCTTTTTTTCTCCTCCAGTTTACGTTGCTTTTCTTCTTCTTTCCGTCTTTTTTCCTCTTCCTCTTTTTTCTTTTTGGCAGCACGTGCAGCGGCTTCCTGTTCTTTCAGACTCTCATCTTCTTCAAACATATTCACCGGTTCGGGTTGAGGCTGAGGTTGTACATGCGGCTGGGGAGCAGGTGTCTCTTGCAGGCAACAGTTTTCATTGCCGGCAGCAAGCAGTCCGAATAAGGTGTTTTGTGTACCGTCTTTCTTCACAACATCTTCGTCTGCATGAATGGTGTTGCGTACGAATCGTGCGCTTCTCACCTTTTCTATCTTACTTCGTTTACGGAGAGCTTCGTCCAGGTTTTTCAGATTGGAGGCTCCTCCTGTAATGATAAGTCCGGCCAACAGTTTATCATCATACCCTGAAAGTTGAATCTGATTCCATACGTTTGCGATAATTTCTTCAGTACGCGCCTCGATGATATTATTCAGTTTGCCGAGTTCTACGGTTCTACCTCCTTCTTCCAGTTGGCAGGTAGCAGGTTCTTCGCCTTCTTCCTCTTCGTAAAAGGCGTTACCATATCTGATTTTCAGGCGTTCGCCTTCTTCCTCTTCTATCTGAAGGGAAACGAGATCATGAGTAATACTGTTTCCTCCTAATGGCAGTACGGTAAGGAATCGGAGAATGTTATTCTTATAGATGGAAATAGTCGATGTGTCGGCTCCGAAATCAATCAGTGCACAGCCGGAGCGTCTCTCACTTTCCGTCAGCACTGCATCTGCAGTAACCAGCGGGGAGATCAATAAATCTGCTATTTCAATTTTGGCTTGTTCGAAACAGCGTTCCAGGTTTTTTTTGAGCGAAGCACGTGCCACAATGTTCAGAAAGCGTCCTTCAATATGGCTTCCTGCCACACCGACGGGATCTGCCTGGAGATTGTTTCCAATTTTGTATTCTTGCGGAGCAACGTCCAGTATATCCATATCGATCAGTGGTATCTCAAGATTTTCATCACAGATGGAGTCGACTAATTCCTGAGAGATAATGGTCTCCTCCTCAAGATCGCGACTAACTACGTTGCGTACCGTACGGAGCGATTGCCCCCCGATACCCACATAGATCTTGGCAATTGAGTTGTTGAGAGCACCCTCCAGCTTATTGATGATGGAGGTCAGGCTCTGTGCCGTTTTATCCAGATTGTAAATCACTCCTTTCCGGATGAATGAAGACGAATCCTCCCTGGCATAAGCTAATACCTGTATGCTTCCATCACTATTCTTCTTTCCGGCTATACCGGCTATTTTCGATGAACCCAGTTCAATAGCGGCGATAAAATCTGTTGTTGCCATATAAAATTCTATTTTATTCCCTTTTGTATTATAGACTCATCTCTTTAACACAAAGGTACGTTTAGCTGTTTACGAATTATTGTTTCTTTTTTGTGCAGATAATCTGATTACCGAATTCCAGGCTGATGCGTGAATATTTGTTCCATCCCACCTGGTTCAGCCCTTTTTCGTAAAAGGTCTTCAATCGTCCCAGTTTATCCTCAAAATGTTCTAACTTGCCCAGATAGATAATATGATTACCTACACGGGGAATCAATTCGATCTCTTTCCCGGGGAGCACGTTTATTTGCACAATCTGGGCTTCCCAGAACGGATTGTTTTGCAAAAATACACCAAACTTATATAAATCCTTCATTGCAAACGACTTTTCTACATTTCCGGTGACAATTGCCCGGTGTGCTACGCATTTTGCAGCGGGAGGCATCACTTTACCTTTGTTATCCAGATAGTAGTTTTCACCATTGTTGCTCATGATGCGGAGAATCGGTACACGTTGTGTCACTTCCACGCAAAGTTTGCCGCTTGGAGTTTTATAGCATTGTGCTTCATTGATCAGCGGATGCTTGTTCAACTCTTTTTCCAGCGTTTTGGTGTGAATGCGGTCCATTTTCTTTCCAACGGGATAAATGCCTTTCTTTTGCAGGATGGCAGCTACCTCGTTTTTAGTGACGAAACCGGCATTGAGCGTATCCTTTATTACTAATTCCATGTCGCGGCAGACCTGATGGGCAGGTTTGCTGTTGAATACTGTCACAGCCGCTACGAGATAGGCTATGAGAAGTAACATGACGATGGTCAGAAGGATTCTTTTTATCATGAGGAAATTTATTGTTTTGACGATTTACAAATTAATTGTCCGATGGAGTTACCCTTCGGGTCAATAGTTCACAAATATCCGGGACATAGCTATCTATGTCTCCTGCTCCCAACGTGATCAACACCTCGATATGCTTCGTTTTCAGCACATCGAGTATTTCCTCTTTCTTACACATGCTTTTTTCAATACCCGGACGTAGGTTATCATATATCAGTTGACTGGTTACCCCTGGAATAGGCTGTTCGCGCGCCGGATAGATATCTACCAGTATTACTTCGTCGAGTAGCGACAAGCTATCGGCAAAGTCTTTATAGAAGTCCCGTGTACGGGTATAGAGGTGTGGCTGAAAAACAGCGGTGATCTTTTTATCCCGGTAGAGTTCACGCATGGACATCACACTCTGTTTGATTTCGGAGGGATGATGAGCGTAGTCACTCAGGAACACGATCTGGTCGTTTTTGATCTTGAAGTCGAATCGACGGTCCACACCTCGGAAACTTGCCATTCCTTGTTTGATTTCTTCGGCGGTCACTCCATTGAGATAGGCAAGTGCCATGGCAGCGACTCCATTCTCTATATTGATACTTACGGGCACTCCCAGCTGAATGTTGTCGATGCGAATATCCGGTCCTATAAAATCGATGAAGATTTCTCCGTTTCCAATGCGAATGTTTTCAGCATGGAAGTCTCCTTTATCGCGTGAATAGGTGTAAATCTTGACACCCTCTTGCACTTTAGGCTGAAGAGAAATGCCTTCGCGGATGATCAGTGCCCCTCCCGGCTGGATTAATGTGGTATAGTGCTCAAAGCTTTCCAGATAAGCCTGTTCGGTTCCATAAATATCCAGATGATCCGGATCGGTTGCGGTAATGACAGACATATATGGAGACAGCCAGTGGAATGAACGGTCGAATTCGTCAGCTTCGATTACGGTATACGGACTGCTTGGAGAGAGTAACAGATTCGTTCCATAATTTTTGGAAATACCTCCCAAAAAGGCAGTGCAGCCTATATGCGAGTGATGAAGCAGATGGGCCGTCATCGTTGATGTAGTGGTTTTACCATGTGTACCGGCTACACAAAGCCCTTTACTGGAATGGGTGATGGTGCCTAATACTTGTGCACGTTTTTGTATTTCGAATCCGTTGTCACGGAAGTAGGTCAATTCGGCATGTTCCTGAGGTACGGCAGGAGTTAAAACGACCAGTGTCGTGGCCGGGTCTTTACAGGCATCCGGGATAAGATTGATATTTTCTTCGTAATGAATCTGTGCTCCTTCTTCTATAAGGTGTTGAGTCAGTTCACTGGGGGTACGGTCATAGCCTGCCACTACCTTCCCTTTAGAAAGGAAATAGCGTACGAGGGCACTCATTCCGATACCTCCTGCACCGACAAAATATACAGATTGAATAGTTTCTATGTTCATGGCTGTTGTGCTAATTTTATAACTTCTTTTGCTATCACGATGGCAGAATCTGGTAGGGCCAGGTGAGCGATGTTTTCACTAAGTTCTTTTAGTTTTCCGGAATCTGCTATGGTTTCTAATGCCACGGATAATAATTTCTCTTCCGCTTCTGCGTCCTTTACGTAGATGGCAGCTCGTTTGTTCACCAATGCCAATGCATTTTTGGTTTGGTGATCTTCTGCTACGTTGGGAGACGGAACCAGGATAACTGCTTTATTCAACAGGCAGAATTCGGAAATGGAGCCGGCACCTGCACGCGAAATAACCAAGTCGGCAGCAGCATAAGCGGCAGCCATATCTTTAATGAAGTCTGTCACATACAGATTAGGAATGTTTCCGGCAACTTTTACGGCTTCCGTTACTTGCTGGTAATAGATTTTTCCTGTTTGCCAGATGAATTGTACATTTTTAGTCTGACGAATCAGCTGCAATCCGGCAATCAATGTATTATTGATTGTGCGGGCGCCCAGGCTTCCCCCCAGAATCAGAATGGTTTTCTTCTCCGGATCCAGTCCGAAAGAGCGAATAGCTTGTTTTTGTTCCGGCTTCTCCGTTAACAGATTCTGACGTACCGGGTTGCCTGTCATAATGATTTTGCTGCCCGGAAAGAATTTTTCCATCCCATCATATGCTACACAGATTTTCCGTGCTTTCTTTGCCAATAGTTTGTTGGTTACTCCGGCATATGAGTTTTGCTCCTGTATTAAGGTGGGTACACCCATCATTCCGGCCATTTTTAATGTCGGACCGCTTGCATATCCGCCTACTCCTACTGCTACCTGTGGACGGAACTGACGGATAATGCTGCGCGCTTTCCATTGGCTGCGTGCCAATTTCAGTAATACGGCAACATTTTTCCACAAATGTTTGCGATCGAATCCTGCTACGGGTAATCCGATGATCTGATAGCCTGCATCCGGTACTCGTTGCATCTCCATTCTTCCTTCGGCTCCTACAAACAGGATTTGTGCATCGGGACGTAATTCTTTTATGGCGTTTGCAATGGATATAGCCGGAAAAATATGTCCTCCGGTACCACCGCCACTGATGATGATCCTTAAAGTGTCATCCCGTCCCTCTTTATTATTTTCCTTATTCATATCACTCTTCAAATTTAGCATCACTGTTTAAGACTTCCGCTGTAGGCTCAGCTGCTGTTTGGGCTTCGCTTGCAACGGTTTCACTCCCTTCTTCTCCGGTAAGGAGGGGAGCGGGATTATCTTTTTTCTCTTCCAGATAAGCGGTATAACGGCTGACACTCAATATCATTCCGATATAGGCGCAGTTGATCAGGGTACTTGTACCTCCTTTACTGATTAGTGGTAAGGGCTGTCCTGTGACAGGAAACAAACCGACAGCTACCATCATGTTCAATATGGCTTGTGATACCAGCATCAAGGCGATTCCCATGACAAGGAATGCCGGAAATGTACGTTCACATTTCTGGGCGATTCGGCCTGTTCGAACCAACAGCCAGATGTAGAGAATAACCACAAAGGCTCCTCCTACCAGCCCCAACTCTTCAATGATAATGGCAAAAATGAAATCGGAGAATGCCTGACTCAGGAAATCGCGTTGAATTGAGTTTCCCGGAGCTTTACCTATCACGTTACTGGTAGCAATGGCTATACGTGCATGGGCTATCTGGGCATCTTTGTCAATATCGAACTTTGCAGCCGGTACTTCCTCTTTCTCAGTGAAGTTGGTGATACGGCTTTTCCAGGTATCAAAGCGGTGGAGGAACGGAATGTCGGTGTCTTTAGGTATGGCCAGCAGGAAGATTACTCCCAGACACCCAGCCAGTGCCAGTCCGCCCAATAACATAGCTAACTTTTTGAAGGCGACACGCCCGATGAACATCATCAATACTACGACCCCGAACAGCAGCATAGCTGTCGAAAGATTTTCCGGAGCAATGAGCATGCACACCAGTCCGGTCAGTATCATTATATATTTAAAGGCTTTTGGATTGGCTCCTTCATCATCCTGTTTTTTGGAAAGAATAAAGGAAACCGCAATGATTACTGCCATCTTGGCCAGTTCCGAAGGTTGAAACTGTAATCCCATAAAACTCATCCAGCGGGCAGCCCCATTTACACGGTCGCCTGTGATGACTCCCATCAATGTGACGAAAGCTAACAGCACTACCGAAATGGGGTACAGGAAGACCGGGAACACCTGAAACCATTTATAAGGGATGTTGTGCATCAAAACCACCACGATTGCGCCGATCATCAGGATGATGGAATGCTGTGTGATGGGTCCCCAGTGATCACCACTTTTATAAGTCAGTGTACTGGCAGCACTAAACACCTCTATAATAGAGATGAGGCAGAGGCAAAGGAAAATGATCCAGATTACCTTATCACCTTTGAATATGTTCTTTAATAAATCCACGGCTTTTAGTTTTTAGCTCTTAGGAGTCCTGCCTTTTTAAAGCTCAGAGACTCTTATTTCATAATTCTCTTACATACTTCTTAAATTGGTCACCACGGTCCTCATAACTCTTAAAAAGGTCGAATGAAGCACAGCACGGGCTTAACAATACCGTTTCACCTTTTTTTGCCAGTTTGTAGGCTGCTTCTACAGCATCCTTCATACCGGTTTGTACTTCTGCTACGGGAAGTCCCAGGCGATCGAAGAACTCATGGAGTTTTTCGTTGTGCAATCCAAGGTAAACCAATGCCGAGCATTTTTCCCGAACCAGCTCCTCTATTTCCGTATAATCATTCCCTTTATCTTTACCCCCGAGGATCAACACTGTTTTGGTGGTCATACTTTGCAGAGCGTACCAGCAAGAGTTGACGTTGGTTGCTTTGGAGTCGTTGATAAAATCAATCCCCCGTACACGTGCTACTTTTTCCAAACGGTGCTCTACCCCTTGAAAATCGCTGAGCGCTCTTCGTATATTCTCTTTGGTAATGCCGGCCAGATTTGCAGAAATCCCGGCAGCTAAAGAGTTATAAAGGTTATGTTGTCCCGTCAAAGCCAATTGTTCCTGCTCCATGTTGAAGGCAATTGGTGCGGTAATCACTACTTCATGGTCTTCTACATAAGCGATAGACCCTTCTTCTTTAATTGCCGAGAATGGATACAGGTGGGCACAGATGCCGTGTTTATCCAGTTCACGTTTGATGATAGGGTCATCATTCCAGAAGATAAAAGCGTCTTCTGATGTCTGGTTCTGTGTAATACGGAATTTTGCGTTGATATAGTTCTGCATGCAGTGATCGTATCGGTCCAGATGGTCTGGTGTGATATTCATCAGCACGGCGATATCTGCACGGAACTTATACATATTATCCAGCTGGAATGAACTCAGTTCAATTACATAATAGTCATGCTCCTCTTCCGCTACTTGTAATGCCAGGCTCTTACCAATGTTGCCGGCAAGTCCCACATTTAATCCGGCACTTTTAAAGATGTGATAGATAAGTGAGGTCGTAGTTGTTTTTCCGTTCGAACCGGTGATACAGATCATCTTTGCATCAGTGTATCTGCCGGCAAATTCTATTTCAGAGATAATAGGCGTACCCTGCTCTTTCAATTTCAGAATTAGGGGGGCGTCATTAGGAATTCCGGGGCTCTTCACCACTTCATCTGCATTCAGAATCCGTTCTTCTGTGTGCCGGCCTTCCTCCCAGGCAATGCCATGGCTGTCAAGGAGAGTTTTATACTTATCCTTGATGGCAGACATATCCGATACAAAAGTATCGAATCCTTTTACTTTTGCCAGAACGGCTGCTCCCGCACCGCTTTCACCGGCTCCTAATACTACAATTCTTTTCATGATTTTTAGTTATGGTTTATCAACCGGAGTTTTGTGTACGGTCGGTAAATCCTTTGTCTCTATGCTACAAGTTTGAGGTTCATACTCAGTGATCGGCAGCAGGCACTTGTAGCTTGTAGCCTGTTACCTGTCACTTTGGGTTATCTTATCTTTAGTGTTATAATCGTAATGGCTGCCAACACGATGGTTACAATCCAGAAGCGGACTGTAATCTTGGATTCGTGAAACAGTTGATCCGGTTTTGTAAATTTCACACTGCATCCCGGTTCCACCAGGCTCATCGAAGTACGGAAATGGTCATGTATCGGTGCCCGTTTGAAAAGACGTTGTTTTACCCCTTTTCTTTTGCCTGCTTTATAATAGAAGCGTTGCAGGAGTACTGACAGGTTCTCAACCAGGAATATACCACAGAGAATCGGAATCAGCAATTCTTTGTGGATAATAATAGCAAATACTGCGATGATTCCTCCAATGGTCAGGCTGCCTGTATCACCCATGAATACCTGTGCCGGATAAGCATTGTACCATAAGAAACCGATTAATGCGCCGATAAAGGCACATATAAAAATTACCAATTCTTCACTTCCCGGAATATACATGATATTCAGGTAACCGGCGAATTCAATATGGCTCGATACATAGGCCAGTATACCCAGTGTCAGTCCGATGATGGCTGAATTGCCTGCTGCCATACCATCCATACCATCATTCAGATTGGCGCCGTTGGATACGGCTGTTACAACGAAGATAGTGATAATGACAAACAAAATCCATCCGGCCGTTTGGGCATGTTCTCCCATGAAGCCCACAAGGTCTGCATAGTCCAGGTTGTTGCTTTTGAAAAATGGAATCGTGGTCTGGGTTGATTTCAGGTCGTGGGTGCCATGTATCACTTCGATTTCGTTTTCTGATTTCTGAATCTCTATATTCTCGCGGATTACTACATTAGGGCTCAGATATAGAGTCAGTCCGACAATCAGCCCGAGTCCCACTTGTCCGATGATTTTGAATTTGCCATGGAGGCCTTCTTTATCTTTCTTGAATATCTTGATATAGTCGTCCGCAAACCCCAAAGATCCCAGCCATACAGTAGTTATCAACATCAATATCATATAGATGTTATGCAGTTTTCCCAGTAATAAACAGGGAATCAGAATTGCTACAATAATGATCACACCTCCCATACTGGGTACGCCTACTTTATTAACCCCAAACGGATCGATCTTAGCGTCACGCTGCGTTTCGGTGATTTGTTTCCGTTTCAGCAGATTGATGAATTTGTCTCCCCAGATACTGGAAATGAGTAGCGCCAGGATGACAGCCATCAATGCCCGGAACGAGGTGTACCCAAACATTCCGGCACCCGGAAAGTTGAGTTTATGTAGCCATTCAAACAAGTAGTATAACATAACTTTATTTACAATGAGACGATTTATGGTTTACGATTGAAGGAATCAGGCATTTGGCATCGGAATTACTTCAATCATTGTCCGTTAAATAGTCAATGAAAAAATCTCTTTTAAAACCTCTTTATCATCAAAGTGATGTTTCACTCCTTTGATTTCCTGATAATTCTCGTGTCCTTTTCCGGCAACCAGAATCACATCTCCTTTTTCAGCAAGCATGCAAGCCGTGCGTATAGCTTCCTTACGGTCTGCAATGCTCAGTGTTTTTTTCTTGTCTTCGTTGTCCAGTCCGGCCAACATGTCGTTGATGATGTCCTGTGGCTCTTCGAAGCGTGGATTGTCTGAGGTGATGATAACCCGGTCGCTTCCCTTGGCTGCTTCTTTTGCCATGATGGGACGTTTGCCTTTATCCCGGTTGCCACCGGCACCGACTACAGTAATCACTTTGCCCTTTCCTTCAAGCACTCCATGTATGGCGTTCAAGACGTTGACCAAAGCATCCGGTGTGTGTGCATAGTCTACGATCGCTGTATATCCTTGCGGGGAGCGTATGGCATCGAAACGTCCGGCAACAGGATGCAACGTACTAAGTGCAACCAATACCTCCTCTTCCTTCTTACCCAGTAAAACGGCGGCGCCGAATACGGCCAATAAATTCGAAGCATTGAATCTTCCTATAAACTGTACTGCGAGCTCATGGTTGTTGAAGTCAAGAAGCATTCCCTCAAAATGTGACTCCAGTACTTTCCCTTTGAAGTCACTCAGGCTGCGGAGAGAATACGTGTATACTTTCGACTTCGTATTCTGCGTCATCACGAGTCCGTTTTTGTCGTCCAGATTGGTGAGGCTGAAAGAACTTTTAGGCAGTTCATCGAAGAATTTCTTTTTTGCTTTCAGATAATTCTCTACTGTTTTATGGTAGTCCAGATGATCGCGTGTCAGGTTCGTAAAGATGCCGCCGGCGAACTTCAGTCCGCTGATTCTTTTTTGCGCGATGGAGTGCGAACTTACTTCCATGAAAGCATATTTGCAGCCTTCGTCTGCCATACGTCCCAAAAGACGGTTCAGCGTAATCGGGTCAGGAGTGGTGTGTTCGGTAGGGATGGCTTCATCGTCTATATAATTGCATACCGTAGAGATAAGCCCCACTTTGTAACCGAAATACCGGAATGTATTATATAATAAGGTGGCAATCGTCGTCTTTCCATTTGTACCGGTGACACCCACCAGTTCCATTTTCGAAGTCGGGTCTCCATAGAAAGCCGTAGCTACTTTACCAACAGCATCTTCACTGTCGGTTACCTGAATGTAGGTAATTTCTTCGTTTAGTTCTGCTGGCAACTCTTCGCAGAGAATGGCTATGGCCCCTTTCTCAATTGCTGCCGGGATATAGGCATGTCCGTCGGTTTGTGTACCGCGCATGGCCATAAACAAATGGCCGGACCCTACCTGTCTGGAGTCGATGTCAACTCCGGTTATTTCGATATCCTGATTTCCGGTTATTTTTACCGGATGGATAGATGTTAGAATCTCTTTTAATTTCATACCTTAATCTATAATAATCAATTCAGATGGATACTGATGGTTTGTCCTTTCTTTATTGTAGTACCCTGGGGCAACGATTGGCTTCTCACTTTGCCAACTCCCGACAGAGCCACTTTCAATCCTTTGCTTTCCAGCAGGTAAACAGCATCTTTGGCTCCCATGCCGATAACGCTGGGTACAAAGTTCCGTAATTGTTCCTTTCCCTGCAGGATCACTGCTTTGGGAGCTGCCTGTGCATGTCCCCAAACTTCTTTATTCTTTTTAGTTTTAAACTCTGCCTGAGTCTGAATATTCAATCCTTCCAATACTTGTCTGGCCTCTGTCATTTCGCCTGCTTTAACATCGGGAATCACTACCGTATTGGTATCGATTGCGTTCCGAATGTCCAAACGTAGGTCTTTGGCATACACTCTTTCGGCAATTTTGCTGAAAACGCTACCGGCCATCAAGCCTCCGGAGGCAGGAGGATTTGGCTTTTGTATGGAAACGATACAGCTATACTTTGGAGCTTCTGAGGGAAAGTATCCGCAGAAACTGACCAGATAGTTCACTCCTCCCGATGTATATCCGGCAGCACCTTGTGAGATCTGCGCCGTACCCGTCTTACCCGAAACGGCAAATTGTTTGGAGCCTGCCGGGGCTGCCAGACCTTCATGCACAACCTTATAAAGAATCTCCTGTATTTGTTTCAGGGTCCGTTCCGAACAGATTCTCGGATTGATAATTTCTGTCGGATATTCTTTCACTATTTCACCATTTTTTATGGCTGCTTTCACAAATTTGGGACGCACCATAACACCGTTATTGGCAATGGCATTGTAGAAAGTAAGGATATTCATCGGTGGTACCTGGGTCTCATAGCCGATGCTCATCCACGGCAGAGTAGTTTTTGCAAAGTAACGCTCTTTCGGACCTTTGATATTAGGCTTACCTTCTCCGGCTATTTGCAATTGGAGAGGCTGATCGATACTCATTCGTTTCAGTCCGTCGACAAACTTTTGCGGGTTACTACCATAATATTTATCAATAATGCTGGATGTACCCACATTTGAAGATACTTCCAGTATTTGTGTAACTGTCAATGGACCATATCCGCCTTTGCGCCAATTCCAATCTTTCATGGGACGACCGTACATCATCTTGACACCATTGCCTGTGTCTATTACATCTTCTGGTGTGATTTTACCGTCTTCAAGTGCCACCATGATAGAAGCTGTCTTAAAGGTAGAACCCGGCTCGAGCATATCACTGATGGCATTGTTTCTCATTTCATAATAGTTGCCGTCTCCGGCTTTCATCATGTTTACGATGGCTTTAACCTCTCCGGTCGCTACTTCCATCAATACGGCTACTCCTACTTTGGCATTCAGCTCTTTCAGTTTATCGGTCAGGGCCTTTTCACAAATATCCTGCATGCCTACATCAATCGTAGAAAGAAGGTCACAACCATCTACCGGAGGAATATCTACAATATTCAGGTATTTATTCATCACTTTTTGCCGGTGGGTAATCCCGTCATGCCCCTTCAGTATGGAGTCAAAAGCTAACTCTATGCCATTCTTGGCACCTTGGGCGGTGTCAGCATATAAGTCCCCCAGTGTGCGGGCTGCAAGTGAACCAAAAGGTTTTTTTCTTTGGTTATAAGCTAACTCGTGGAAACCGCCTTTGTATTTATTCAGGTTGAATACCGGCAGGCGTTTGGCTTCTTTATATTGGATGTATGAAATACGTTTTGGATAAATCAGATAGTTGCGACTTCCCTGTTTCCGTCCTTTTTTAAGGTGCGCTTTAAATTCCGAAGCACTTTTATCAGGGAATATCTTATGGAGTCCTGCACATATTTCGTCCAGATGATTCATCAGCATGGTGTCCTTCTTTACTCCACCGGCTTTGAAATCCATATAAATGCGATATTCCGGCAGCGAACTGGCCATTAGTTTGCCGTCGGAAGAGATGATGTTTCCGCGGTTGGGCTTTACCGTTACATTCTCTTTGACGAAACGGTCGGCCACATCCTGCCAATATTGACGTTCGGCAAACATCGTGATGCCTGCTTTGACAACAATGGCTACTCCAATCAATCCCATCAGCAGGATGACGAAGAAGTAACGGGTCATTATATTTTTCTTGTTTACAGCCATCTTTTATTTCGTTCTGATTAAATAAGGTGGATTGGTCGATGTCTGCAAATCACTTTCTTTGGTGGATATATAGTCCTCTATTCGTGACTGGCGGCTTTTTTCCATCAGTTCCGAACTTCGGGTCAGTGCATCGTATTTGATGTCAATCAGCTCTTTTTTCAACTTGTCTATTTCGATTTGCTGTTGCTGGCTTGCGTAACGATTATGAATGTAGAAAATGACAAGCACCATAATCAGTACCAGCAATTTAGTCTGGCGGCGAAAAAAATCCGTTGCCAGAATATCACCTCCCAGAATACTTTTCAGGGAATTGCTTTTCTTCTTTTTTGCTTCTTTATCTTCCATTTCACTTCTCTTATTTCACTCTGTTCTCTTACTTCTTTTCGGCTATTCTCAGTTTGGCACTGCGTGAACGCGGATTGCGTGCTATCTCTTCTTCATCGGGCACAATTACTTTGTTGTTTACCAGGCGGAAGGGAGTTTGCAGGTTGCCGAAAAAGTCCTGCGTTGTTTTACCTTCTACATTACCGGTTTTCATGATGTTTTTCACCATGCGATCTTCCAAAGAGTGATAGGTGATTACCACCAGCCGTCCTCCTGGCTTCAATGCTTCTGTTGCTGCCATCAGCATTTCCTTCAGTGCTTCCATTTCCTGGTTTACTTCAATGCGGAGTGCCTGAAACACCTTTGCCAATTCTTTCTTTTCGCGTTCGCGTCCGAAAAGCGGTTTCACTACTTCAAGAAATTCACCGATCGTTTCTATTTTCTGTCCGCTGCGTGCTTTGACTATGACGGAAGCCAGTTTGCGGCTGTTTTTCAGTTCACCATATAGGTAAAAAATATCTGCCAGGCGTTCTTCTTCGTATGTATTTACCACATCGGCCGCTGTGATGCCTGCACGCTTATTCATGCGCATATCCAGTTTTCCGTCAAAGCGGAAAGAGAATCCCCGTTCACTGTCATCGAAGTGATGTGAAGATACTCCCAGATCAGCCAATATGGAATCTACTCCTTCAATATCGTGGTAGCGCAGAAAATTATGCAAATAACGGAAATTGCTCCGTACAAAAGTGAAGTGCGGGTCGTTTACAATGTTACGTTCGGCATCCTCGTCCTGATCGAAACCCAACAGGCGTCCGCCGTTTCCAAGACGCGAAAGTATTTCGCGGGAATGTCCTCCCCCGCCGAAAGTAACGTCTACATACGTCCCGTCCGGGGTAATGTTCATGGCATCTACGCTTTCCTTCAGCAGTACCGGTACATGATATGTTGTTTCTTCTTCTTTCATTTTACCTCTTTGTTCGTTGTTCACCGTTCTTCTTTCATAATTTCCTCCAGGGCTGCACCAAATGCATCGGGGGGCATAAAGGGCATTTCCGTACGTTCCTTAGCCCATATTTCTATCTTGCTGTCTACACCGATAAAGCGCACGTCGCTTTGTATACCGGCTATTTGCAGATAGCGTTTGGGTATTAATATCCGCCCGTTTCCGTCTATCGTGATAATTTCTACATCACTGACGAATTGGCGGAAGATAAGTTGGTGGTTAGCGTTCCATTTATTTAGTCGTTGCCGGAGTTCATTCAGCTCTTCATTCCAGACTTCTTCCGGATAGAGTACCAAGCAGTCTTGAAATACGTCTTTGCGCATGATGAGCTTGTCTTCAGAACCGGCTTGTAGCTGCCGTCTGAATTGGGCGGGGATAAAAACTCTTCCTTTCGCGTCCGCCTTAGCTTCAATATTGCCTAAAAAACGTATCATTTCACCTTATTATAATAAGCGACCGTAAAAGTAGGTATTTCCCCACAATTCCCCACAATTTTCCACCAAAAACTTTCGGAGAAGTTTTCAACCGATTGTTAATTGCTTATTCGTCTGATAATGAATTATGTTCGGAGATGCTTTGCTGGTGGGGGATAGAGTCGGTTGTATCCTTCCCGGAGCCGTTTTGTGGCTTTGTGGGCTTCCGTCCGTATTTTAGTTGCAGACTGACAAAATCGGTTTTCCTCACGTTGTTCAGGAAAGTCGGGGCGGCTTTGAAGCAAATGCGGGATACCCATACTTTGTTGGCGGTACATTCTTCCGGTTTATCCACCGCTTCACTGGTGATGCTGGGATAAAAATTGCCCAATCCATCGATAGAAACGGTGCGGCCTTCCTTCAAGTGGGCGGCAATAATGTCCGATAGTTGAGTAAGTGCAGAGAGTACGTCTCCGTTTTGAAGAGAACTTCTTTCTGCGAGCTGATTAGCAATCTGTACACTGTTTACAGGCTTTTTCTGTAAAGCTCGTGTTGTGGCATAATATCGTTCTTTGACGACACCTTTACTTTTGTCTACTTTCTTAGTGACTGCGTAGTTGATGGACATTAGTACTTCGTTTTTTTTATGTGTATACTTTCTCTGTCTTTCTCTTATTGTGTTAATCTATAACATCTATATCTAATAATTAAAAACATCCGGATGTTTATGAATAAAACATCCGGGTCTTTTATAGAATAACATCCGGATGTTCTATATTAATACATCCGGATGTTTTTAATCATAAATTTTAAGCAAAGATATGCTAAAGTGAGGATATCAGCAAGGAAATATGGGACGTTTCTTTGTTTTATGTTTCAAATGGTGCGAAAGAAAAGGAGCAGAAAAAGAGAATCTCTCTTCCTGCTCCTTGATACACAACTAAAAATCTGCACTAAAATGATTTATTGAAATCGACAATGTATGTGGCCTATTGTCTAAAGTCTTTCAGTTCTTCCTGTAGACGCTGGCGAGTGAAAAAGATGCGGCTTTTTACTGTTCCGAGCGGCAGGTCCAGTTTCTCGGCTATTTCTCGGTATTTGAATCCGGAAACATGCATGGAGAAAGGTACTTTATATTCTTTGGGTAATGAATTGACAATGCGGTGCATTTCTTTCAAGTCATAACGGCTTTCGGTGCTGTCGAATCCGGACTCTTGCGGAAGGCTCAGGTGATAGAGGTTATCGGTCTGATCTACAAAAGTCTGATCGCGTACCACTTTACGGTAGTTGTTAATGAAGATGTTGCGCATGATAGTGTACATCCATCCTTTAAAGTTAGTGTCGGGAGTATATTTATCTTCGTTATCTAACGCTTTAAGAGAGGTTTCCTGCAACAAATCGTTTGCTTCTTCACGGTCGGTTGTTAGTTTGTATGCAAAGCGAAGTAGTTCTTCCTGAACTCCAATTAAATCTTTTCTGAAGCTTAAACTTTTCATAACGTTGCTTTTTAAATTGTGAATATTCGTTGTTTTTCGATGATGCAAGTTTACGGCATTTTTTTAATTGTGATGGGGGAAATTTAGGCTTAAAACAGGGCGAAAACTGTCAAATGATAGTTTTTAGGTGTATTTTGATAGTTTTTGGGTGTTTTTGAGACAAGAGGTTTTCTATCTTTGCGTCGGTTTAAATATGAATGGGCATGAGGAGAAATACTATACATAGGATTTGGCTTGCATGGATGTTGCTGATGACATTCATGCCCTTGTCCGTCGTGAAGGTTTTTCATAATCATTGCGATGAAACATCGGCAACCTGCACAAATACGCAGCCCGGGAAAACACATCACGCATGTGACACCTGTCCCATTTGCCAATTCATGCTTTCTCCATTCATCGAGACGTCTCCTGCTCTTTTGACTTATATACCTTTCTATATAAGATGGGAGACCGGAACTTTTCAGGATAAGAAGCTTGCTACTGCTTTTTATCCGCATTATCTTCGCGGACCTCCTTCCAATTTTCGTCATATCGTATAATTTCTCGGGCAGATATCTGTTGTTTGCCCGTTTATCAGTTTTATCTAACTAAAACGATTAAGTATGCGTATCGGATTTATTTCGGGTATGCTGGGTGGATTGTGTTTAACTTCTACCTTGCATGCCCAGGAGCCCGATTCACTGAAAGCTGTGTCCTTATCCGAAGTAGTGGTGACGGAGAGTTACCGACATCTGAAGAATAAGAATTCGACATGGCATATGGAGGTGGTAGGGAAGGAGTTTTTGCGTGAACACTTCACTGGCAACTTGATACAGACTCTTGGAACGATTCCGGGAATACATTCGATGGATGTCGGTTCGGGCTTTTCTAAGCCGATGATCCGGGGAATGGGATTCAACCGGATTTCGGTTGTAGAGAATGGAATCAAGCAAGAGGGACAACAGTGGGGAGCCGATCATGGGCTGGAACTGGATGCATTCAATGCAGGACAGGTGACTATCCGTAAAGGACCTGCTTCACTGCTCTATGGCAGTGATGCTATGGGAGGTGCTATTGAATTGGCTCCATTACCATTACCCACCAGTAACCAGTTGTTTGGTGAAGCGGACTTGCTGGGAAAATCTGTAAACGGAACGTTGGGAGGCTCGCTGATGCTTGGAATAAAGAAAGACGCCTGGTATACCTGGGCGAGATATTCGGAGCAGCATTTTGGCGATTATCGTATTCCGGCAGATACCATTGTGTATCTTACCCAACGGATGCCTGTCTATCACCGGAAACTGAAAAATACGGCAGGTTTTGAGCGAGATGTCAGTTGGACAGCCGGTTTCAGGTATGGACGATACAAGTCTTCCTATTCAGTAAGTAATGTTTTTCAGAAAACCGGTTTCTTTCCCGGAGCACACGGTATTCCTGATATATCGCGTTTGCAGGATGATGGGAACAGCCGCAATATAGAACTACCTTACAGTCAGGTGAACCATCTGAAGGTATCTGCCCAGCAGAGCTTCTTGTGGGATCGATCGGCATTGATATGGGATATCGGCTATCAGAAGAATCATCGTGAGGAATGGAGCCGGTTTCATACCCATTATGATACTCAGCCTGTTCCGGAGAAGGATCCTGACAAAGAGTTGGCTTTTATATTGAATACTTATAGTTCGGCTGTTAAATTGAAGTTGTTTGGAGCTGCTTCGTGGCAACATATAGCAGGTTGGGATATACAGTATCAGAGGAATACCATTTCCGGATATTCATTTCTTTTGCCTGCTTACCGGAGATTCACCACAGGGGCTTTCTGGATGACAACTTACCGTCCGGGTCCTGCTTTGTCAGTCAGTGGGGGCTTTCGCTATGATTACGGAAAGATAGATGCATCTGCTTATACTGATCCTTATCTTGCGGTTTATCTGCGGGAGCAGGGATATGATGATGATTTTATCCGGAAATATGAGTGGCGTAGCTATGCTGTCCATCGCCATTTTGGTGACTATTCCGGTTCGCTGGGAGTGGTGTGGACCCCTTCCGGAGGACACATGCTTCAAGTGAATATCGGGCATAGTTTCCGCTTGCCGGGGGCCAATGAACTGGCATCGAACGGTGTTCATCACGGCACTTTCCGTCATGAACAGGGAGATGCGGCTCTTTCGTCCGAGCGTGGTTGGCAACTGGATGTCTCGTATACCTATGAGAATGGTCCGTTATCGGTCAATTTTTCGCCATTTATCAGTTGGTTCAGCAATTACATCTTTCTTCGGCCTACCGGAGAATGGTCGGTGTTGCCCCATGCCGGACAGATTTACCGTTATACCGGTGCGGAAGCGTTGTTTGCGGGTGGTGAGGCGACAGTGGGAATTGACTTTTTACGTCATTTCAACTATCGTGTCAGTGGAGAATATGTCTATACTTATAATTGTGACGAACATATTCCTCTGAGTTTTTCCCCTCCGGCTTCCCTTCGCAATACGCTGACGTGGAGGTATAAAAACTTCAGTATTTATGGTGAGGTACAGCACATTGCCGCACAACACCGGGTAGCACGGAATGAGGATCCTACTCCCGGAGCGCAGTTACTGAATGCCGGGATATCCGCCAATCTCCGTATGGGAGGTGTATTAGCCGAAATTACTTTATCGGGTCGGAATTTATCCGATACCAGATATCTTAATCACCTTAGTTTTTACCGGAAAGTTGAAATCCCGGAACCGGGACGTAACTTTCAGATTTTAATTAAAGTACCATTTAAAAGTTTATTAAAATGAAAACCAGAATTTATTTATCAATAATCGGCCTGATGGCTTTTTCTTTCTTGTTTGTGTCCTGTTCAAAAGATGACGAAGGCGATACGGTAAAGCCCGTTATTAATCTGTTGGAACCTGAAGAAGGTGCAGTGTTGAAGATCGGAGATGCTAACGGAGTGCATTTTGAGATGGATATAGCTGATAACGAAGCAATTGCTTCCTATAAGATTAATATTCATAATAATTTTGACGGCCATTCGCATACCAGAGCTTCAGAAGGAGGAACAACCAAACCTTTTGCTTTTGAGAGAACATATACGGATAAGGCAGGCCAAAAACAGGCGCGTGTACATAACCATGACATTAAGATACCGGCAGATGCCACTCCGGGAAATTATCATCTGATGGTATACTGTTTGGACCGGTCTGGTAATGAAACTTACGTAGCACGTAATATCGTATTAAGTACGACAGGCGGTGTAGAGAGTGAGCATCACCATGATTAAGTGGAATACCTGAACCTGAATATGGACAGGGCCATGCCGACGGATGGGAAGTTTAAACTCCCGTCTTCGGGCATGGCCTTCTTTTGTGTATTGTTCTTTATCGCTTGATTATTAGCACTCTTTCTTCTCTTTTTTCTTCTCCATTTTCTCATAAATCGCCTTCTTTTTCTTTTTTTGATAGGACAAAATCTGTATTTTCTACCGATTTATTGCGATTAATAAAAAAGAACAGTTAATTTTGCGCAATCATTTCATCTAAAAAGAATGGCTGACGACTCTTTATTTTTAATAGATATTGATAAGATACTTCAGACGAAAGCTCCGAAGCACTCCAAGTACATACCAAAGTTTGTCGTCTCCTATCTGAAGAGAATCGTTCATCAGGAGGAGCTAAACGTTTTTCTGCGCGACTCAAAAGATAAAGTGGGAGTGGATTTTCTGGAGGCTTGTCTTGAGTTTCTGGATGCAAAGCTGGATGTGAAAGGACTGGAAAATATTCCGAAAGATGGTTTATATACGTTTGTGTCCAATCATCCGTTGGGAGGACAGGACGGAGTTTCTCTCGGGTATATTTTGGGACGCCGTTTTGACGGGAAGGTGAAGTATCTGGTAAATGATTTGTTGATGAATCTTCGCGGATTGGCACCCTTGTGTATTCCTATTAATAAAACGGGCAAGCAGGCCAAAGATTTTCCGAAGATGGTAGAAGCCGGATTCAAGTCGGATGACCAACTCATTATGTTTCCTGCGGGACTCTGTTCCCGGCGTCGGAATGGAGTGATCCGGGACCCTGACTGGAAGAAAACATTTATTGTAAAAAGTGTCCAGTTCCAGCGTGATGTGGTTCCTGTCCATTTTGAGGGTCGTAATTCTGATTTCTTTTATAATTTGGCTAATGTCTGCAAGACACTGGGGATCAAATTCAATATTGCTATGCTTTATTTGGCAGACGAGATGCTGAAAAATCGTCATAAAACATTTACTGTCACTTTCGGTAAACCCATTCCATGGCAGACTTTCGATAAATCGAAAACTCCGGCAGAGTGGGCACAGTATGTGAAAGATATCGTGTATAAACTGTAACAGATTAAGGAACAACTACTAACAAAGTATATGGAAGAAGTTATTGAACCGGTAAGCAAGGAGCTGATTAAAGCTGAGTTGACTGAAGACAAGCGGCTACGTATGACCAATAAGAGTAATAACCAGATATATATTATTACTTATCAGGATTCTCCCAATATTATGCGGGAGATCGGGCGTTTGCGTGAGATTGCTTTTCGGGCAGCAGGAGGCGGTACGGGATTATCGATGGATATCGATGAGTATGACACCATGGAGAATCCGTATAAACAATTGATTGTCTGGAATCCTGAAGCAGAAGAAATTCTGGGAGGTTATCGGTACATTCTGGGGACAGACGTACGTTTTGACGAGCATGGTGCGCCGGTTCTCGCTACTTCACACATGTTTAATTTCTCGGATAAATTTGTGAAGGAGTTCCTGCCTACGACTATTGAACTTGGACGTTCGTTCGTTACGTTGGAATATCAGTCAACCCGTGCCGGAAGCAAGGGATTATTTGCCTTGGATAATTTGTGGGACGGATTGGGAGCATTGACAGTAGTTATGCCGAATGTGAAATATTTCTTTGGTAAAGTAACCATGTATCCCAGTTATCACCGTCAGGGGAGAGACATGATTCTGTATTTCCTGAAGAAACATTTTGGGGATAAAGACGGACTCATTACCCCGATGAAACCGCTTGAGATGGAAACAGAAGAGGCGGAACTGGCGAGAATCTTCTGCAAAGATTCATTTAAAGATGATTATCGGATACTGAACGGTGAGATCCGTAAGCTTGGCTTTAATATCCCCCCTCTGGTAAATGCTTATATGAGTCTGAGCCCGACTATGCGTATGTTTGGCACGGCTATTAATTATGGATTTGGAGATGTGGAGGAAACCGGTATCCTGATTGCTGTAGACGAAATTCTTGAAGAAAAGCGCATGCGTCACATCGAATCGTTTGTTAAGAATGATCCGGAAGACTGCCAGATAACTTCCGGTGTAAATAAAGTTTTCACTCCGAAAGTGGTTACACCGCAGGAAGACTGTTCCCGTTAATTTTACGATAAAGATCCAGGGCAAAGACATCGGTCATGCCCGAAATATAATCAAGCACCGCCTGTACTCTTTCGTAGAGTGCAGGCGCTTTTATATTATATTGCCCTGATACGCGGTTAATAAGCAGCTGTGAATAGGCTTTCTCCGGCGAAGTGACAGCATCTATCATTAATTCAAGGAGCGTGTTGATGACCCGGAAACCTGCTAACTCAATGTCCAGTACGTCCCGTGAACGGTAAATCTTCTTAAACGATACTTCCGAGCAATGTTTGTATGCTTTTTCCGGACGCTCCGAGATGTGCTTGATAAGAGGTCCTTCAAATGTGCCGGAAAGGATTTCGGTTTCGTTATCTAAGAATGCCCGGGTGCATTCCTTGATCAGCAGGCCAATGACAGAAGAACGGAGGTAGGCTATCTGTTCGTTTGTGTCGTTGACAATGTTGAACGTTTTACGAATACGTGATTGGCGTTCCTCTGTGAAATAAGCCAGAAGCAGCTCCTTAGTCTCTTCCGTAGTCAGGATTTTCAACTTGTGGGCATCCTCGATATCCATCATTTGGTAACAGATGTCATCGGCTGCTTCTACGAGGTAAACTAATGGATGGCGTACGTATTTTAATGGCTGATCACTAATCTGGATAAGTCCCAGTTCCGTTGCGATGCGGCGGAATCCTTCTTCTTCGGTCGTGAAAAAACCGAACTTGGACTTGTTTCCTGCAAGGCTCGATGAAAAAGGATATTTGACAATAGAAGCCAGGGTAGAATAAGTTAGTACGAATCCCCCTTTCCGGCGTCCTTCAAACTGGTGTGTCAATAAGCGGAAAGCGTTGGCATTTCCTTCAAAATGTGTCAAATCATCCCATTCCATCGGTGAAAGCTGATCTTGCAGCCGTGTTCCTTTACCTTCCGAGAAGAAAGTGGAAATCGCTTTTTCGCCGGAGTGTCCAAAGGGAGGGTTACCCAAATCGTGTGCCAGGCAGGCGGCAGAAACAATAGAGCCTATCTCCGGCAGAAAAGAGTCTTGTAATTGGGGTTGCCGTGTGAGGATCGCTTTTGATACATCATTGCCCAAAGAGCGTCCCACGCAAGATACTTCAAGGCTATGCGTCAATCGGTTGTGAACAAATATACTGCCCGGGAGCGGAAAAACCTGTGTTTTGTTCTGTAACCTTCTGAAAGGGGCAGAGAAAACAAGGCGGTCGTAGTCCCGCTGAAATTCCGAACGGTTTTCCTGACGCTCCTCGTGAAACTCTTCCATGCCGAAACGTTTAGCTGAAATCAATCTTTTCCAGTCCATCATGATCTTTACAATTGGGTATTTGCACATTATTTAACTGCAAAAGTATGAATTTTAGGCTCAAATTGCGTATTTTCGCCCGTTAAATAGTAAACATACTGAATATGAACGTACAAGTAATCAATAAATCGAAGCATCCGCTTCCGGCATATGCAACCGAACTTTCTGCAGGAATGGACATCCGCGCTAATATTTCCGAACCGATTTCTTTAGATCCGATGCAACGGTGTCTGGTTCCTACAGGACTGTTTATCGCTCTTCCACAGGGATTTGAAGCGCAAATTCGTCCTCGGAGCGGACTGGCTTTGAAGAAAGGGATTACTGTCTTGAATTCTCCCGGAACAATTGATGCCGATTATCGTGGGGAGATTTGTATTATCCTGGTGAATCTTTCGGCTGAGACGTTTGTCATTGAAGATGGGGAACGTATTGCACAGATGGTGATTGCACGTCATGAGCAGGCGATGTGGCAAGAAGTAGAGATCTTGGACGAAACGGAACGGGGTGCAGGTGGCTTCGGGCATACCGGAAGAGGATAGAAGTTCGATTGAATCAATAATTGTAGTAAAATGAAGATAGATAAATTGCTTTTCGGAGTGCTGTTGCTTCTGTTTGCCTCCTGTGGTTCATCCCGTAAGGTGGAGAAACCGTCAGGGCAAGCTGCCGTTCAGGAGATAAAACTCGCTCCGGAGCAGCAACGTAAATATGACTATTTCTTTCTTGAAGCATCGCGTCTGAAAGTGAAAAAGGAGTATACGGCCGCCTTCGACCTGTTACAACATTGTTTGGCTATTAATCCAACCGGTTCGGCAGCTCTATACGAGATTTCCCAATATTATCTTTTCCTTAAACAAGTGACGCAGGGGCAGGAAGCATTGGAGAAGGCGGTAGCTTATGCTCCTGATAATTATTGGTATAGCCAGGCATTGGCCACTCTGTACCAACAGCAGGATCAGAAAGAAAAAGCGATCGGAATACTCGAAAAGATGGCGACACGTTTTCCCGCTAAACAAGATCCGTTGTTCAACCTGCTCGATTTATATAATCAGAAGGAAGACTATGGCAAAGTTATTTCTACCCTAAACCGTATAGAGGAAAAAATGGGGAAGAATGAGCAGATTACAATGGAGAAGTTTCGTATCTATCTGCAAATGAAGGATGACAAAAAGGCTTTTGAAGAAATAGAGAGCCTGGTCAATGAGTATCCGATGGACTACCGCTATCAGGTGATTCTGGGCGATGTCTATATGCAGAATGGCAAGAAGCAGGAAGCTTATGATACTTATAAGAAAGTACTTGCCGCAGAACCGGACAATCCGATGGCATTGTTTTCATTGGCTTCGTATTACGAGCAGACCGGACAGAAAGAACTGTTTGAACAACAGATGGATACTTTGCTATTGAACCGGAAAGTTCCTTCGGATACAAAGGTGAATGTGATGAGGCAGTTTATCGTCCAGAGCGAACAGGAGGGAAAAGACAGTACACAGGTTATCGGACTGTTTGACCGGATGATGCAAATGGATATGGACGACGCGCAAATTCCGATGCTTTATGCACAGTATCTACTATCCAAAGGGATGGAGGCACAGTCTATTCCGGTATTGGAACAAGTAGTACAGATAGATCCTACCAATAAAGCTGCACGCATGACTTTATTAGGTTCCGCCATCCGAAAGAATGATTATGAACAGGTGATTAAGATCTGTGAGCCGGGGATTGAAGCAACTCCGGATGCCTTGGAGTTTTATTTTTATCTGGCTATTGCATATAATCAGGCCGAACGTTGGGACGATGTACTGGAAGTCAGTCTGAAAGCACTGGAACATGTCACTCCGGAGAGTGACAAGCAAATGGTCTCCGATTTCTATACAATTACGGGTGATGTATATCATACCAAAAAGTTGATGAAGGAGGCGTATGCAGCGTATGATTCGGCTTTGGTATACAATCCGTCCAATATCGGTGCACTAAATAATTATGCTTATTATTTATCGGTAGAGCGCAGGGATCTCGATAAGGCGGAGGAGATGAGTTATAAAACCGTAAAAGCCGCACCGAGCAATGCGACCTATCTGGATACTTATGCCTGGATTCTTTTTGAGAAAGGAAACTATGCTGAGGCCCGTATCTATATTGACGATGCCATCAAGAATACCAAACCGGAAGAAGAGAGCAGCGTGGTGTTTGAACATTGCGGGGATATCTATTTTATGACCGGTGACGTAGAAGGTGCCTTGAAATATTGGAAGAAAGCACTCGAACTGGGTACTGAATCGAAAACACTTAAACAGAAAATAGAAAAGAAGAAATACATTGCGGAATGAAAGGATGTATGTTTAAGAAATCTGTTATCAGACAGTCATACCTGCTGCCTTTACTACTTTTGGTAATGCTGCTTGCGGGTTGTAAAACATCGAAGGTTGTCAAGACCGCACCGGTGGAACCGGCTTACCTTTCGTCTAAGCTGCAGCTGACAGTGCCTAACAAAAACGGCAGTATTACTGTAAGTGGCAGTATGAAAATGAAAAGTGGCGAACGGATTCAGCTGTCTGTCCTGATGCCGGTGTTCCGTTCGGAAGTAATGCGCATGGAGGTCACTCCGGATGAAGTATTGCTGATAGACCGTATGAATAAACGTTATGTACGGGCAACCCGTGATGAACTGAAAGAGTTATTGCCTGAGAATGCCGATTTCGACCGCTTAGAGAAACTTTTGTTCAAGGCCTCCCTTCCGGGAGAGAAGAAAGAGCTTACAGGACGTGAACTGGGGATTCCTTCTTTGGAGAAAGCCAAAGTGAGACTGTCTGATTTTTCGACCGCCGAATTTGAATTAATCCCCACCGAGGTATCATCCAGATATACTCAGGTGGCATTGGAAGACTTGCTAAAAATGCTGATGAAACTATGAACCGCTTTCTTTTGATTCTGGTAAGCTGTCTTTGTTTGACAACTGTTGTTTCAGCTCAGTCCAATAAACTGATTAAGGAGCTGGAGAGTAAGCGTGGTGCCTTGCAACAACAGATTGCGGAGACTGAGTCATTGCTGAAGAATACGAAGAAAGATGTAGGCAGTCAGTTGAACGGGCTTGCCGCCCTTACCGGGCAGATAGAGGAGAGAAAGCGCTATATCATTGCCATGAACAATGACGTAGAGGCTGTCGGTAGAGAAATCTCCGGATTGGAGCGTCAGCTCAGAGGGCTTCAGCGTGACTTAAAAGATAAAAAGAAGAAATATGAGTCATCCGTACAGTACTTGTACAAGAATAAATCGGTTGAAGAGAAACTGATGTTTATTTTTTCTGCGAAAAGCCTTGGACAGACTTACCGGCGCCTCCGTTATGTGAGAGAATATGCCACTTATCAACGTCTGCAGGGAGAAGAGATCTTGAAGAAACAGGAACAGGTGAACCGTAAGAAGAAAGAACTTCAGCAGGTGAAAGCCGCTAAAGAAAACTTGTTGCGTGAACGGGAGGGCGAAAAGGCTAAACTGGAAGCACAGGAGAAAGAGAAACGTGAGATGGTGGCCAGCCTTCAGAAGAAACAGAAGGGGCTGCAAAACGAAATTAATAAAAAACGGCGTGAGGCTAACCAGCTGAATGCAAAAATCGACAAGCTGATTGCAGAAGAGATAGAGCGTGCCCGCAAGCGTGCCGAAGAAGAAGCTCGCCGGGAAGCAGCTGCCCGCCAGAAAGCGGCTGCCAAAGAGGACAAGACCTCCTCAACGGGAAGCGGCACTGCTCCGGCAAAGAAAAAGGCGGCGCCTCTGGAACGTTTCACTATGAGTAAGGCCGACCGGGAACTTTCGGGTAATTTCGTGAGCAACCGGGGCAAACTGCCGATGCCTATCACAGGTCCTTACATCATTACCAGCCATTACGGACAATATGCCGTGGAAGGATTGCGTAATGTGAAACTCGATAATAAAGGAATTGATATACAAGGCAAGCCGGGTGCACAGGCACGTGCTATCTTCGATGGTAAAGTAGCAGCCGTGTTCCAGTTGAACGGGCTTTTTAATGTACTGATACGTCACGGGGATTACATTTCGGTATATTGTAACCTCTCGTCTGCTTCTGTGAAATCCGGTGATACGGTAACCACCAAGCAGGCTATCGGTCCGATTTTCTCAGACGGCAGTGACAATGGGCGGACTGTCCTTCATTTCCAACTGCGCAGAGAGAGGGATAAGTTGAACCCCGAACCGTGGTTGAACCGGTGACGCTTTCATTGGGTAAATAGGCACATACAATAACAACAAGTCGTTTTTTAAATCTTAAATGAATACAACACATGCGAATCATCACTCTACTAATTACTTTATTTGCTTTTGGGATAACACCGTTACAGGCATTCTCCTATTTCTCTTTTAAGAAGTATCAGGTAGAAGACGGATTATCACATAACACAGTCTGGTGTGCCATGCAAGACAGCTATGGCTTTATCTGGCTGGGCACGAGCGACGGTTTAAATTGTTATAACGGGCGGGGCAACAAGGTTTACAGGAATATCCTGAATGATAAGTTCTCGTTGGAGAATAACTTTGTGCAGGCGCTTTTTGAGGAAGAGAATCAGAATATATGGGTGGGAACCAACTGGGGACTTTATATTTATGATCGGGAACATGACCGTTTCAGCTATTTCGACAAGAAAACCCGCTATGGAGTCTTTATCAGCAGTGAGATTAAGAAAATCATAAAGACCGAGAGCGGATTGATCTGGATTGCCACTCTGGGGCAGGGATTGTTTGTCTATGATCCTAAGACCGATGTGCTGACACAAAACAGCCTTCAGACTTCTTTTGTATGGGATGTCTGTGAAAGTAACTCCCGCCACATTTATGCTTCTTCCTTACAGGAGGGCTTGCTTTGCTTCGATGAGAGCGGCAAATTTCTACAGTCTTATCCTCTTTTATCCGCGGGGAATAATCCCGATAATTACCGCATTAACTGTTTGCTCGATATTCGCAGCGATATTTGGTTCGGAGCCGGAAGCAATCTGCTGTATTGCCTGAACGAGCGCACCGGAAAGTTGGACAGTTATAATGCCTCCCATCTGAATTTCGGTGTTATCCGCTGCCTGCTGAGTTATTCGGAAACAGAACTTCTGGTAGGCACTGACAACGGGCTTTACCTTTTTGACTTGCGTGATAAAACTTTTTCGCGGATCGATAACCCGTCAGATCCCAGAAGCCTGAGTGACCAGTCGATCAATGCGATGATGCGTGATGCGGAAGGTGGAATCTGGGTGCTGACCAATCTCGGAGGAGTGAATTATCTGGCTAAACCTACCAAAAGATTCGACTATTATCCTCCTGTCTACCGGGATGGGGGGGTAACTGCCGGGAAAGTGGTAGGTCCTTTCTGTGAGAATGCCGCAGGAAATATCTGGGTGGGTACCCGCGACGGTTTATGTTTCTTCGACGTGTCCACTTATCAGTTGACCGCTTATCCGATCGGTGGGAAAGCAGACAAGAAATATGACATACGCTCTTTGTTGCTGGATGGTGACCGTCTGTGGATAGGCACTTATGCCGAAGGGTTGAAGGTACTCGACCTCCGGACCGGGCATGTGAAGTCGTACAATCATCTGCAGGACACCCCGAACACGATTTGCAGTGACGATGTTCTGGCTGTCTACAAAGATCGCAGCGGAGATATTTTTGTCGGGACCAGTTGGGGGCTGTGCCGTTACAATCCTCAGGAAGATAACTTTTCAACCATCACTACGGTAGGATCGATGGTATCTGTGGTCGATATTCTGGAGGACATGTATGACAATTTGTGGATTGGCACATCCAACAGTGGGGTGTTCCGCTTTAACACACGAAACGGACACTGGAAACATTTCCAGCACGAAAGGAATGATTCGACTACCATTACCAACAACTCCGTGATTACACTGTTTGAGGACCTGAAAGGTACCATGTGGGTTGGTACGAACGGTGGAGGACTTTGTTCATTCGATCCGAAGACGGAGACATTCGTTGACTTTGATCCGGACAATACCATATTGCCCAATCGGGTCATCTACTCCATCGAGCAGGATAAGACGGGCGATTTCTGGATATCAAGCAATGCGGGACTGATAACGATTAACCCGATCACCAAGCAGCATTTCCGCCAGTTCACGGTCAATGACGGTCTGCAAGGTAACCAGTTCACTGCCCAGTCATCTTTGAAGACGGCAAGCGGCAAGCTTTATTTCGGCGGAATCAGTGGGTTCAATTCTTTTGTTCCCGACCAGTTCATGGATAACCAGTACATCCCTTCTGTATATATCACCGAAATACGTCTGCCCTATACGACAGATGAACGGGTGGTACAGGATATTCTTCATCTGGAAGAGCCTCTTTATCGTGCCAAGACCATTACGTTGCCTTACGAATATAATACTTTCTCGGTTAGCTTCGTTGCCTTGAGTTACGAAGATCCGTTGAAGAACCGCTATTCCTACCGCTTGAAAGGGGTGGACAAAGAGTGGGTGGTCAATTCAGAACTGAATACGGCTTCTTACACCAATTTGCCTCCGGGCAAATATGTGTTCGAAGTAAGAGGCTCGAATAATGACCATAAGTGGAATGACCAGACTACCTCTCTCCTGATTGTAATCACGCCTCCATGGTGGCTGACTACATGGGCATACTGCATCTATACGCTTCTTCTCATCGGATTTGCCTATTATGCAGGTTGGCGATGGAACCGGCATGTGAAGAAGAAGTACAAACACCGGATGGAAGAGTATCAGACTGCGAAGGAGAAGGAAGTCTACAAATCAAAAATTAGTTTCTTCATCAATCTGGTGCACGAAATCCGCACTCCGTTGAGTCTGATCCGTCTTCCTCTTGAAAGGTTGTTGGAAGATAAACGGGAAGGACGGGATGCCAAGTACCTGTCGGTGATCGACCGGAATGTCAATTACCTTTTGGGAGTCACCAATCAACTGCTTGATTTTCAGAAGATGGAGAACGGCGGAGTACAGTTGAATCTGAAGAAATGCGATATCAATCAGCTGGTAAGCGATGTTTATGGGCAGTTTACAAGCCCTGCCGAACTGAAAGGCATCTCGGTGATGCTTGATCTCCCGGAAGGTGAGATCTTTGCCTCGGTGGATCGCGAAAAGGTCTGTAAGATTATTGTCAACCTGATAGGTAATGCGGTGAAATATGCCCAGAGCCGTATCGACATTAAATTGGTATCTTCCGGTGAAGGTTTCCGGGTTTCGGTGAGCGATGACGGTCCGGGTATTCCGGATGGAGAGAAGCAGAAAGTGTTTGAGGCCTTCTACCAGGTGAAGGACGGTAAGTCGGGTGCGGTGGGTACAGGCATCGGACTGGCCTTCTCCAAGTCGTTGGCCGAAGCACATCATGGTACGTTAAGTCTTGAGGACAGCGTGTATGGCGGTTCTTCTTTCGTGCTCACTTTGCCTTGGGGCGAGGAGGTGGTTTCTGAAGAGTCCGAAGTGCTGATACCGGAAAGTCAGAATCCGGTTGCCGAAGGATCGGTTGCCGAGGCGCCGGGCAGTAAGTTTACCATCCTGCTGGTAGAAGATAACGTAGATCTGTTGAATCTGACGCGGGAGTCACTGAGCACCTGGTTTAAAGTCCTGAAAGCCCAGAACGGCCGGCAGGCGCTTGAAGTGCTTGCCAATGAAACGGTAGACGTGATTGTCAGCGACGTGATGATGCCTGAGATGAATGGTTTGGAGTTGACGGCTAAAGTCAAGACAGATATTGAATACTCCCATATTCCTGTCATCCTGCTGACGGCAAAAACTACGTTGGAAGCTAAGGTTGAAGGTTTTGAGTATGGAGCGGACGTGTATATCGAAAAGCCGTTCTCCATCCGCCAGTTGCACAAACAGATTGAAAACCTGCTGAAGTTGCGCCAGTCGTTCCATAAAATGATGACCGAATTGTCCGGCAACAGTGGAGCTTCGCCCGTCAGTCTCGTAGAATATTCCGTTTCGCAGAAAGATTGCGAACTGATGGCTAAAGTGCGGGCAGCTGTTGAGGCGCAGCTCTCTGATGAGCATTTCTCTGTCGACACATTGGCGGAGTCCCTCAATATGAGCCGTTCCAACTTCTATCGCAAGATAAAGGCACTGGCCGGCATGCCGCCCAATGACTATCTGAAGACGATCCGCCTGAACAAGGCTGCCGAATTATTGAAAAACGGGGTACGCATTACTGACGTGTGTGAGCAGATCGGTTTCAGTTCTTCGTCTTATTTTGCCAAATGCTTTAAGATTCAGTTTGGAGTGTTGCCCAAGGATTATCATTGATCATCTTCTGCGATGAATAATATTTTACGAAAATATTTGCTGAAAGATGGCTTGGTCCGGCCTTTCGGAGACCTCCCGGAGAAGGGGGGATTTCCGTATATGCGCAGGCAAGTTTCCGCATATACGCAGATTTATTTCTGTCTATGCGTAAATCCGAATCCTTCAGAAAGGTTGCTTTGGGGCGTTTTGGAGAGAGAAAGAGTGATCGGAGCGGAGCGGGGAGTAGCGGTACCCCCTGTTCCGCTTTTATAGATAGAAGTCGGGATGATTCTTAATTTTTATAAATTAAATATCGGGCGGAGAGGTGTCTTTCACTTCTCATTGATCCCTTCTTCGCGAGGTTTTCCCAGGAGAGGCATTCCATCGGTATCCCAGCTTATTTTTTGCAGGCGGGGACTGCGTGAGTCTGTTGCGCCCGGAGCGTCATTCGGGATTCTTCGGGCATGATAAAGCATATACCATTCCTTTCCGTCCGGCGAAGGTACGAAAGAAGGGCTGCCCGGTCCGAAGACACTGTCTTCGGGTTGTTGTTCAAAGACAGGCGTGTCCAGCTTCTTCCACGATGCTGCGTCTGTCAGGTCGCTGCCGGCATCGGCAGTCAGCAGTCCGATGCAGTAATAAGGGGTCCAACTTCCACTTGCACAGTAGTATATCAGCACTTTGTCCTTGTTTTTCGACTCAAAGAACTGTGGGGCTTCGTTGACGTGGATCGGATAGGCCGTTTTACTGCCGTCGGGCGAAATCCATTGACGTTCCCATTCATACTCCGGTTCCGAAATCATCACCCTGTCCGACGAGAGTATCCATGGATTCTCCATCTTGGCTATGTAGATGCATTGGGTTTCGGCCTCGATCCGTCGTTTGGGCCATCCGCACCAGATGAGGTAGCGTTCACCCCGGTGCTCAAACGTACTGGCATGGATTGCCCAGTTATCGTCTTTGTCCGTTTTGATCCGCCCTTTCATCACGAACTCACCCTCCAGCGGGTTGGCTGAGACATTTTCGATCACATAGATGTGGTGATTGTCCATATTGCCGTCGTCCGCGGCGAAGTATACGTACCATTTTCCGTCAATCCGGTGTATTTCCGGTCCCCAAAGGTGATACGAGCTGGATACCTCCTTCGGTATCCACACCTCTTTCCGGGTTGCATGCTCCAGATCGGTGATATCATTCGTTTCCCAAAGGATGATTTTATTCTCGGCTCCTTGTGTATAGTAATACTTGCCTTCATGAAAAACAGCCCATGGTTCTGCTCCCACGGGCAGTAGGGGGTTGGTATAGGTGGCTCCGGAAGGGACCTCCTTGGATACGGGAGCTTTTTTGTTTTGACAAGCCGGACAGCAGATGAGTGCCAGCAAGAGCAACGGGATATGTATGAGTTTCATAGGCTTGGGGTTTACAACAACGTTACAAATATAGATACCTTTTGAGGGGGCTGAAGGCGGAGAGGGGCAAGTTTAGGCTATTTTAACGTGAATCGGTCAACCACGCGGAGGGCACAGAGTCCCACAGGGAATCTATTTCTTAGTAAAATAAGAGATTAACACTTTGTGGAACTCTGTGGTGGGCCGATGGCGTTAGAGCTCGCTGATTTCCGAATACAGCTCAATCATGCAGGAGTTTTCCAGCAAGCTTTTGAACTTGTCTTTACGGTTGCCCGACCAGTCATTGTTCAGCAATCCGTTTTCGTCACGGGTATACTGCCAGGCATAGTCCGCATTGTCTATCATGGCTTTCACGTATGTATCATTTTTATCAACCTCGTAAAGAGCTTTCAAGCCGCGGAAGAGGATGACGTTGAACCACGGACTTGACGGAAAGAACTTCATTTCCCCTTTTACCGTAGGCTGCGGTTTCAGGAAATGCCGGCAGGCACCTTTGGCCGTCTGCTGTGCGTCTTTCAGGTACTGTTCGTCGCCGGTAGCCTGATAGAGTAATACGCCTGCCTGGATCATCTGTCCGCTGTTGTACGTATATTTGGCATAACCGATTTTTCCTTGCAGATTTTTATTGTCCCAGTAGACAAAATCAGACGGGTCACGGAGGTTATCACGTGTCCACTGGTAAGTTGCCTTGGCTTGGTCGAGGTATTTTTTCTCCTTGGTCAGCTTGTAGAGCTTCATGCAGAGAACTGTTGCAGGAGCATTCGAACAAGTATTCTTTGATTCCTTTTTCTGTTCGCACCAGTAGATACCGCCTCCCAGATCGTCCGACCATCCGGAATAGATGTAATCGTGCAAGGCAATGGCCTTCTTCAGGTATTCCTTATTCTTTGTGGCTGCGTAATAGTCGCAGAAGTCAATCGCTACCCAATCATTGTCGTCGTAGTAACGGTCATTCTGGCCGGCAAAGGCGGGATAAGACTGATAACACTCCGGTTGGCGGGTAGTATCCCAGTACAAGTCGAGTCCGGGCTTGATTTGTTTGTCCATCAGTTTCTTGTACTTTTTGTCGCCGGATGTTTTATAGAGCGATACACAGCCTGACACCATTGCCGAATAAGGCCACAGGAAGGATACTTCTTGTTGGGTAACCTCTGAGCCGGTGTTGGCTGTATACGTAATTTGTTGATTCGGATTTCGTGGATAAGTTTCCATCAGCAATCCATACTTTTTTACCTCATAGAGAGACAGTACCCGTTGGAGGAGTGAATCGGCTCTTTGAAGGTAGACTTTACCTCCCAACTGTGCCGACAAACAGGCAGGAACCAGCAAGAAGGTGAGGGCAATGAATGATTTTCTCATACTTATATTCAAATAATGGCGATCGGTGGTTGGGCAGGTGGCACGGCGTTCATAGGCGTTAATCCGGTGAGCGGGCTGTGCGACTTGACAATAACTCAACTACTGATTCGCATAAACAGTAAAATTGTAGATTGCAGTCGAGAGCTTCCCGGGGTGCAAGGACCTTTTCACCACAGGTAACACAGGTTATTCATGTTGACCATTCGTGACTTAGAAGTCACTCTGTGTAACCCTGTATCCTCTGTGGTGAGTTTGGACACATCCCCGGGCGCGAGGCTCCCTTCTTTACTTTATTTTCTCGAAGATAGCTTTGATCCGTTTCATATCCAGTTTGGGAGTACGGTCGTAATAGTAGATACCGTTCTTCTCCTGTTCCACGTCGGTCAGCTGTGTATAGCAGAATCCCGTCACGTGCGGTGAGTCGATAAAGGCATCGATCTGACCTTCCAGACGTTTGTAGAATGCTTCTGCATTTTCCGGCATGCCTCCGTATCCCCATGAATTTTTCCGGTCTTTCTCTGCCATCCAGGGGATACCTCCGAACTCGTCAACCATGTAAGGTTGTCCTTCGTAAACAGCCAGAAAGTCTTTGTCGCGTGCATTACGATAAGGCTCTTTGCCCTCTTCCATCTTTAACTGTTCCGTCAGTTTGACACGATCCTGTTCGTAGTTGTGTACACTCCAGATATCTGTTATCACGTGATTGTCACCACTGGCATCATTTACCGGACGGGTCGGGTCGATGGCTTTCGTGATGTTGTATACGTCGCGGATCAGGCGGACATAAGCATCCGGACCGCCACCCCAGGTTTCGTTAAAAGGAGTCCAGGTCACCAGCGAAGGGTGATTCCGGTCACGGACTACGACTTCACTCCATTCGCCCAGGAAGTTACGGGCAGCCAGTTCCTTGTTTACATCCAGCATCCAGCTTGCCGATTCTCCCCAAGTGATGTAGCCTAACTTGTCGGCCCAGTAATAATATCTCTCTTCGAAGACTTTCTGGTGGAGGCGTGCCCCGTTGAAACCGGCTTCTTTACCCAGTACGATATCGTTCTTCAAAGCTTCGTCACTCGGAGCTGTCCAGATACCTTCCGGATAGAATCCCTGATCGAGTACCAGACGCTGGAAATAAGGCTGGTTATTCAGGTAGAAACGTCCGTTGGCTGTGTGTACTTTACGCATACCGGCGTACGATTTTACTTCATCCACTACGTTGCCTTTGGCATCCTTTACCTGATAAACGAGGTCGTACAGGAACGGAGATTCCGGCGACCACAGTTTCATATTCTTAACCGGCAGAACCACTACTGAACTATTGGCACAGTTTACGCTCTTTTTGGCCACGGTTTTGTTTCCGTCTTTTAGAGTGACTTCCAATGTGTTGGCTGATTCATTGTAAAACTCCGGTTCGATGACCAACTGCTTCTGGTCGATGTCCGGACGGGCGAATACCGATTTCAGTCCATTGGCTGAAACGGCCTCCATCCATACGGTTTGCCAGATACCGGTAGTACGGGTATATGAGCAACCTCCCGAATAGTAGTTACCACATTGTTTTCCTCCGGTCTGGAGTCCGGAGCGGAGGTCGTCCTGCACAAATACTACCAGGTTATGAGTCTTTCCGGGTGTAACATAACGGGTCAGGTCTACAGCGAACGAAGATGAACCGCCGAAGTGACGCTGTACGAACTTACCGTCGATAAAAATCTCTGCGCAATAATCTACGGCACCGAAGTTCAGGAAGATTTTCTTTCCGTTCCAGTCCGATGGAATGGTGATGTTGCGCTGATACCACATCTGTTCGATGAAATCGGTATAGCCCACTCCCGAGAGTTTGCTTTCCGGACAGAAAGGTACCGTAATGTTTTTATCAAATTTCTCTGCCGATTGCAAGCGGCGGTCTTTTCCCGACTTTCCAAAATCAAAATCAAATGTCCAGGTACCGTTCAGGTTGATCCACTGTTCTCTTTCGAACTGTGGACGGGGATACTCCGCTCGCGGAGTATCTGCGCTGAAACAAGACCAACTGTTCAGCATGAATAGCATTGCTGCTGCTAAAAGTTTTTTCATTGTAATTGTGTGTTTGAAGCCTCTTTCCCCCCTATCTCTTCCCACAGGGAGAAGAGGAAAGAAGGCTTATGTGTGAATATTAAGTTGTTTTTGTTATCACTGTTTGTTGCGGAAATCAATGGGAAGCTCCTACTACCGGAAATTCCGTTATTCTTAAGGTAGTGCATCCGTAAGGAATCAGTGTGATCTCTGTTTCCGGTCCCTCACCTCCACTACAGAAAGAATAGGGTTGAGGCCCTGCCATCTCGTTGTAAAGTTTCCATGACGGTATCAGCCTTGCCTTCATCCGTATCTCTATCGGAGCGTTTTCTTTATTCCAGGGGAATATGGAAGATTGCTTTTCCGGATGAATCGTTACCCGGGCATGTTCATTCGCTTTGCTGCGGTTGAAGTCCACCAGACCGTAATTCCATGGTTCTGTTGGAGTCACTGCATAATAATACGGGCCGTACCAAGGTTCCTCAAACTTTTTCTTTTCCCATTTCTCTTCCATCTTCAGGGCAAATACCAATGGGCCACGTTCAATGGCTACCGAATTTTCATACCAGGTATCGGCAGTGACTTCCATCGGCAGGTGTAGTTCCACGCGGTCTCCTTTTTTCCAGATACGGTCTACAACAGCCATCCGTCCACCTTCCACATGCTGAAGAAGCTGGCCGTTGACTGATATACCGGCTTGTTTGCACCATTTGGGGATGCGTAACTGAAGGGCAAAGTTGACTTCTTTCCGTTTCTTGTCCATAGATTGGAGTGTGAAACTGATTTTATCATCCATCGGATAGTAAGTGTCTTCACAGAAAGTCACCATGCAGCCTTCTGCTACCTTGGCCGTCACCTCCGATGGGGCATATGCTGTAACAGCCAGTCCGCCATCCGGTGTGGCATACCAAAGGCTCTGCGTGAATTTGGGCCATCCTTGGTGCATGTTCGATGCGCAACAAGGATATCCTGTCAATAGTCCGAAACAGTTGTCCGTTCCTCCATGATCCTGATCGAAGTTGCGGCGGTGGCGTGTCACCATTACCTGATTAGCTTGCTGGAAATATTGTTTCGTCATGAAATCGTCAGAAATCTGGGTAGGCAGTGCATTGAATGCAATCCGTTCCAGATGGTCGGCGAAGTCGATATCACCTGTGATCTCTACCATTTTCTCCAGCGAATACATCAGTTCCACTGCCGAACAAAGTTCGGAACCCTGAGTTGGATTATTGCCATGCAAAGCTTCGTCACCGCCATACATTCCCTGGGGCTGACCGTGAAACTGGCGAATATCACTGAAAGCACGTTTCACTGCATCGAGATATGCCTTGTCCGGTTCTTGTTGATAATAGATGACAGGTTCTTTGATGCCTTGCGCCAGGTTGACGCAATGAATTGTGTTGATGCGTCTCAGGTCACCCCGGTTCACCATGTCTACAAAACTAAAACTCTGTTTATGGATCAGTTTGCCAAGATCAAGGAGGAACGAATCTCCGGTGATATTATAAAGCCAATACACAGCCTGAAGATTATCACAAGCACGGAATTCTGCCCAAAAGGTCCAGTTGCCCAGTGGCTTTTCCGGTAAAGTTTTCAGTTGGTAGCGGAAATAGTTGGTCATGAACCGGATAACCCGCTGGTCATTGGTGGCGGAATAATATTGTTGAAGTATCTTTAACATTACCATGCGTGGCCACCAGTCGTGTGAGTTGTCCCGTTGTATGCCGGCCTCTCCCGGATAGTCTTTGGCCGGGCCAAAGAATCCGTCTTCCCGCTGGCTATTTAAAGCCCATTCTATCCAGGGTTGTACTTTGGCCTTCAGCTGTGCGTCGTCCAGAAGGTATGCCAGTGGAAGTAATCCGTCAATCCAATACGGTCCTCTTTCCCATTGGTCACCGTCGCCGCCGAGCCAACCGTTGCGTTCGCCCATCACTAACGGATACAGTTTGTCCATTTGCCCGGTTGCCCCGTTTTTCTGTCTGACCAGCATTTCCTGCAGCCATCCTTTAGCTTTGATACTGCCCAATGGCAGTTCCATAAAAGGTTTGCGCACCAACGGATAGCGGTTGTTGGTATAATTTTCGGGGGTATCGGCCCGGAGCCCGCTTCCTAAAGAAGAGAAGCAGAGGCCCAGTCCGATAAGCAGATATGTAAACGTATTCTTTTTCTTCATGAGTGTTTTTCTATTAATGTTTGGGTACAGAAAGTTTTATTCTCTGGTGTTCGGGAAAGCGGAAACACGCAGCCTGGCTGCTCCCATCGGTATCAGTGTAATTTCCTCTTTCTCTCCTTTCGGTGCATCCATTTCAGGGAGTTCGCTGCACAAATCGTATTGGTCGATGATCCATGAAGGAACTTTCCGTCCGATGGCTTTTACTTCAATCGGTGTACTTGCTACGGTGAACGGGAAGTTATCTGCCGGCCATTCTTTGCGTACTACTTTAAAGTCTTTCAAAGGTTTGTCCTTGCCGAGTACCAATGCGTAGTTCCAAGGAGTTTTTGCATAGATCTCGTATGTCGGCCATTGGCTGGCGTCGGCGCCTTCCTGCCATTTGGAGTCACCGATAGCCGTAGCGCGGCTGTCCTTTTTCACATAATCTTCGTCAATTTTCAGTGACATTGTCAACGGACCGTAGTCTACGCTTACACTGTTTTTGTTCACTTGCCATGTACGCATCGAAAGTTGCATCGGCAGCTGAATTTCCACTTGGTCATTGTCTTTCCATTCGCGATGGATGCAGGCATATTGTCCGGCTTCGGGGTTGGCCGCTACCTTTTTGCCGTTAACAAAGATAGTCGCACCCTCTGTCCATGAAGGAATTCTCAGATAGAAGGGGAAACTTACTGCTTTCGGAGTATTTACCGTAAACCGGATCGTTTCCTCAAAAGGATAGTTAGTCTGTTCGTGAAGAGTTATTTCGTTTCCGTCACCCACTTTCACTGTTGCTTTGCAGGCAGCATACATAGCGGCTGCTATACCGTTATCCGGGCTGGCCAGAATCAGATGTTCGGCATAGTAAGGCCATCCCTGTGCATGATTGTGCTGGCAGCAACGGCTACTGAAGGGATTCATTGCCAGGAAAGGTCCCCGGTTGTCGATGCCCGGATGATGGTTCTTTGAGTCACTGACAGTTTGATTGGGACAAGTGATATAACGCAAACCCTTGAAGTCCGGCATTACGGCAGCCGGATAACTGTTGAATGCCACCTCTTCGCAGTGTTCTGCCCAAAAAGGATCGCCGGTCATACACAGCATCAACTCGTCCGAGGCCATCTGTTCCACCAATCCGCAGGTTTCTACTCCCTGGCGCGGGTCAATTGATCCCATACGTGCATTTTCATCGGCACCGAACATACCGCCCGGCACTTGTCCGAAAGTACGGCGGATCAGGTTGTGCACATTATAAGATGCTTTCAGCAGGGTCGAGTCTCCCGTCATCATATAATAGGTAGCCGGTTCGCGGAAACACTGCGCGATGTTCACGTTGTGCCAGTTTGGCAATGCCGACGGACGGGTCCAGTCTGCTGTGTTGCGGTGTATTTTCTCAGCCAGTTCCAGTAAGAACTGATCTCCTGTACGGTTATAGAGCCAATATACGCTTAACAGGTTGTCCCCGCCACGGCTGTTTTCCCAATAATCTTCCAGAAACTGTTCATCCGGTACACTCAGTTGCCATTTGAAGTAATTGGTCATCAGGTCAATAACCCGTTGATCATTTGAATATTCGTAATAGGATTGAAGACACCAGAGCATGATCATCTGTGCCCACAACTCTCTTTTTCCGTTTCGTTCGTTGATAGGACCGAAATATCCGTCAGGCTGTTGGCTGGCAAATGCACCTTCAAGCCATATCTTGGCCTCGTCGATCATTTTCTGATCCTTTAATATATAGGCCAGGTTTCCATATCCTTTCAGCCAGTAGGGAACCTCTTCCCATCCATGGTCTCCTCCTTGGGTCAGCCAGGCATTGTTCTCCTTACCCAGCCATGCGCTGATTTCATTCAGATGCCCCGTCAGTCCATCTTTCTGTAGTTCCAGATATTTCTTTAACCATCCTTCGGGTTGGATACTTCCTACAGGTAGTTTAATGAAGTTCATCGGTTTCAGTGGCAGGCGGTTTCCTACATAATTTACGTTGGTTTGTGCACAGTCGGGCCGATTCACTATAGCTACTGCCGACGATGATTGATCGGAAGTGCACGATGCTGCCAGTAATCCGGCGGTAATCAGGATTCCTGCCAGGCCTCCTTTCAGATTTTTCATCTTTTTCATGTTTGGGTGTTTTTACTTATGGTTATTATTTAGGGGTTATTTCGATACAAATCAGTAGCTTCGTCTGATATCATGCTACAAAGTTTGTGAATTCTGCATGAAATGTGTGAAACAAACTATTCAATAAATAGCAATTACTGACCAATAAGATGTGAAATACAGGTTCAGTGAACAATAGGAGCATAAAAAGAACAGTTTCTTTTGTTTATTGAGCAGTATTTATCCCTTTATTCAACGAAAATGTTTTTTCTTTGTAGCATCTTAATAACGAAAAGCTATGAAAACAAAGATCTACCTGCTATTTATTACTACCTTATTCTTCTGCGCCGGTTGTGGAAACAAGAACGGCGGGCAGAAACAGAGGTCGGTAAGTGCAGCAAAGGATACATATGTAAATCCTTTGTTTCCGGAAGGAGCCGATCCGAGTGCTCTGTTCCATAATGGCAAGTATTATTATACACATGGGACAGAAGATAAAATCCTGCTTTGGGAAACGTCTGACATTACCGATATGGCTCACTCTGTTTGTAAAATGGTGTGGCGTCCGGAAGATCCGTCCAATTGTTGTCACCTCTGGGCACCGGAGATTCATTATATAAATGATAAATGGTATATTTATTATGCTGCCGATGATGGCAATACGGACAACCATCAGTTGTACGTACTTGAAAACTCTTCTCCCGATCCCATGCAGGGTAAATTTGAAATGAAGGGGAGCATTATGACCAATCCCGAATGGAATTGGGGTATACAAGCCACTACTTTCGAACATAAGGGAGTTCGTTATTTAGCTTGGTCCGGTTGGCCCAAGAGGAGAACCAATGCTGAAACTCAATGTATCTATATTGCCCGGATGAAAGACCCGTGGACACTTGACTCTCCTCGTGTCTTGATATCCAGACCCGAATATGAGTGGGAACGCCAGTGGGTAAATCCGGATGGTAGCCGTACGGCTTATCCTATTTATGTGAATGAAGGACCTCAGTTCTTCCATTCGAAGGATAATAAGACATTGATTCTCTATTATGCCGCCAGTGGTTCATGGTCACCTTATTATTGCATCGGAATGCTGACTGCCGATGCCGAAAGTGATCTGCTCGATCCGGCCTCTTGGACAAAAAGTCCGGTTCCGGTATTCCAGCAATCGTTGGAAAACGAAGTATACGGTCCGGGTGGTCTCTCGTTTGTTCCGTCGCCCGATGGCACGGAGTGGTATATGATTTACCATGCCCGTCAGGTAACCAACGGAGATACCGGTAGTCCTGAGACCCGCAATCCGCGGATACAGAAAATAGGATGGGATGCTAACGGAATGCCCGATTTAGGGATTCCGGTTCGTGCAGGAGTCGCCTTGCCGAAGCCTTCGGGTACTCCCTTGAAATAAAATAGTTATTTAGAACGTTTTTCCTTAGTTTGACAGGTAGCCGACTACCTGCCCCGGGGAACGTATTGCGTAATCAATAGGTTAAACATAATTTTAAGACAATGAAAAAGAGCATTTTAATTGCTGTTCTGACAGCGTCGATGGCTACTTCCGCTTTTGCACAATGGAAACCGGCAGGAGACAAAATCAAGACAAAGTGGGCTGAACAGGTAAACCCTGAGAATGTACTGCCCGAGTATCCGCGTCCGGTAATGGAACGGGGAGAGTGGAAAAACCTCAATGGTTTGTGGAATTATGCCATCACAGAAAAGGGAGCCGTTCCTTCGGCTTATGAAGGACAGATCCTGGTTCCTTTTGCCGTAGAGTCCAGCCTTTCAGGTGTTGGTAAGAAAGTAAGTCCCGATGAGGAACTCTGGTATCAGCGTAACTTCACTGTACCTGCCACTTGGAAAGGTAAAAAGGTGATGTTGAATTTCGGTGCTGTAGACTGGAAAGCCGATATTTGGGTGAATGATATTAAAGTAGGGCAGCATACCGGCGGATTTACTCCTTTCTCGCTTGATATTACAGCTGCTTTGGCTGCTAAGGGAGACAATAAGCTCGTAGTGAAAGTATGGGATCCGACAGACCGCGGACCTCAGCCTCGCGGCAAACAGGTGAACCGTCCCGAAGGTATCTGGTATACGGCCGTGACAGGTATCTGGCAGACTGTTTGGATGGAACCTGTGGCCGAACGTCATATAACGAATGTTCGTACTTCTTCGGATATCGACCGAAAGAAACTGACCGTAGATGTTGCTACCAGTACCGGTTGTCCTTCCGAAGTTATTGAAGTGAAAGTGTTCGATGGCAAACAATTGGTTGCTACCGGAAAAGGACTGAATGGCCAGACCATCGACATTCAGATGCCTGCCGATGCAAAATTGTGGAGTCCTGCCTCTCCGGCTCTCTATTCCATGCAGATAGCTCTGTTGAATAATGGTAAAGTGACTGATAAAGTAGACAGTTACACAGCTATGCGTAAATATTCTACCCGTCGTGACAAGAACGGAATTGTACGTCTGCAACTGAATAATGAAGATGTGTTCCAGTTTGGTCCGCTCGATCAGGGTTGGTGGCCCGACGGGTTGTATACAGCTCCGACAGACGAGGCATTGGTGTATGACATCCAGAAAACCAAAGACTTCGGATTCAATATGATCCGTAAGCATGTGAAGGTGGAACCGGCACGTTGGTATACACACTGCGATAAACTGGGTATCATTGTATGGCAGGATATGCCGAACGGTGACCGTGAGCCGGAATGGCAGATGTATAATTACTTCACGGGTAACGAGCTGAATCGTAGTGAAGAGTCGGAACAGATTTATCGTAAAGAGTGGAAAGAGATCATGGACTATTTGTACAACTATCCTTGCATCGGTGTATGGGTTCCGTTCAACGAGCGTTGGGGACAGTTCAAGACCGAAGATATTGCGGCATGGACAAAGAAGTATGATCCTTCACGCTTGGTGAACCCGGCAAGTGGCGGCAATCACTTCCCTTGTGGTGACATTCTCGATTTGCATCATTATCCCAATCCGTCCCTCGACTTCTATGATGCCGGACGTGTTACTGTATTGGGTGAATATGGTGGTATCGGACTGGCATTAAACGAACACCTTTGGGAACCGAATCACAACTGGGGATACGTAAAGTTCAATTCTCCGGAGGAAGTAACGAAACAATATGTTGAGTACGGTAATGAATTGTACCGGTTGATTCAGCGAGGTTTCTCGGCTGCTGTCTACACACAGACCACTGATGTGGAAATGGAAGTGAACGGACTGATGACATATGACCGTAAGGTGATTAAGGTGAATGAAGCCCAGGTGAAGGCTATCAATACCAAGATATGCAATTCTTTAAATAAGTGATTAGAGTAGGGTGTCGATAGGTACACAAGTTTTTGATTAAGGTATAGATTGTTGAAGGATACGATTTTGAGTGAAACATACAAATAAATAAAATAATGAAAAAACTATTTGCAATGGCTTTAGCAGTCGGTATGCTATGTAATGCACAGGCAGCTGATTTGTACAAAGCGAGTAAAAATGTAGCTTTGCGTGCTCCGGCAGTGCCTCTCATCACTTCCGACCCTTATCTGTCCATCTGGTCGCCCACAGATGCACTGAATGAAAGCAGCACGATGCATTGGACCGGAACGGAACATCCTTTGTTGGGTGCCATACGTGTGGATGGGAAAACCTATCGTTTTATGGGCAAAGATAAGTTGAACCTTGAGACTCTTGTTCCGATGACGGATACCGATACCTGGCAGGGAAGTTATACTTTTGACCAGCCGGCTGCGGGATGGAATACCCTTTCGTTCAATGCTGCCGGATGGAAAGAGGGACAAGGTGCTTTCGGTACTCCCGATATGCCTCGTGTCCAGACTCGCTGGACTACTCCGGATATCTGGGTTCGTCGTGAATTTCAGATCAATGACGACCTGAACGGAGAAACCATCTATCTGAAATATTCGCACGACGATGTATTCGAACTCTACCTGAATGGTGAAAAGCTGGTTGCTACGGACTATTCATGGAACAACGACGTATTACTCGAACTATCGGACGCAGCCAAGAAGAAGCTGCAAAAAGGAAAAAACGTACTTGCCGCACACTGTCACAACACAACAGGAGGTGCTTATGTAGATTTCGGCCTTTATCGCCTGAACAAACAGACGACAGGCTTTGAGACGGCAGCCGTCCAGAAATCGGTAAGCGTACTCCCCACACAAACTTACTACACGTTTACTTGTGGTCCGGTGGAACTGGACCTGGTGTTTACCGCACCTTTGATGATGGACGACCTCGATTTGTTGTCTACTCCCGTTAATTATATTTCTTACCGCGTTCGTTCGCTGGATAAAAAACAGCACGATGTGCAGATGTACGTGGAGACCACTCCACAGCTTGCCATCAATGAACTGACACAACCTACCCGTTCGAAAGTGATCCGTCGTAACGGTATCAATTATGTACAGGCGGGAACCATCGATCAGCCTATCCTCGGACGAAAAGGAGATGGAATCTGCATTGACTGGGGATATGCTTATCTGGCCGGAAATATAGGTGCCAATACGGCTGTAAGCCTGGGTAACTATTATGGCATGAAGAACGAATTTGCGACTAAGGGTACTTTATTGCCCACGCAAGCCGAATGCGTGACCCGTCGTGCCGACCAGATGCCGGCTATGGCCTATACCGATAACCTGGGCAAAGTAGGTGCCGATGGCAAATCCGGCTTCCTGATGTTGGGATATGATGATATCTCAGCTATTGAATACTTCTACCAGCCTCGTATGGCTTACTGGAAACATGACGGTAAAGTGACTATCTTTGATGCCTTCGAACGTGCCAAGGCCAATTATGCATCTGTTATGGAACGCTGTCGCGCTTACGACCAAATGATTCTGAACGATGCAGAAAAAGCAGGTGGCAAAGAATACTCTGAACTGTGTGCGCTCGCTTACCGCCAAGTGATTGCCGCCCATAAGCTGTTCAAGGATGCGGATGGTAACTTGCTCTTCTTCTCTAAAGAGAACAATAGTAACGGTTGTATCAATACCGTCGACCTTACCTATCCGTCTGCCCCGCTCTTCCTGGCTTATAACCCCGAATTGCAGAAAGGTATGATGACCAGTATTTTTGAATACAGTGCCAGCGGACGTTGGAACAAACCTTTCCCGGCTCATGACATAGGTACATATCCTATTGCGAACGGACAGGTTTACGGAGGAGATATGCCGATTGAAGAGGGTGGAAATATGGTGGTCCTGACTGCTGCTATTGCCAAAGTAGAAGGAAATGCCGATTACGCCAAGAAGTACTGGGATTTACTGACTATCTGGACGGATTATTTGGTAGAATACGGACAAGATCCCGAAAATCAACTTTGTACCGATGACTTTGCCGGGCACTGGGCACACAATGCCAATCTTTCGGTAAAAGCCATCATGGGAGTAGCCGGTTATAGCGAAATGGCCCGTATGCTCGGTATGGATGATGTAGCCGACCGGTATGCCGCTAAAGCCAAAGCCATGGCCACCAAATGGGAACAAATGGCACGCGAAGGCGATCATTACCGTCTGGCTTTCGACCGTGAGAATACCTGGAGTCAGAAATACAATATGATTTGGGACAAAATGTGGAATCTGCACCTCTTCCCCAACAATGTGATGGAGAAAGAAGTCGCTTACTATCTGACCAAACAAAATCTTTATGGTCTCCCGTTGGATTCCCGCAAAGAATATACTAAGTCCGACTGGATTATGTGGAGTGCTGCCATGTCTTCGGACAAAGCGACTTTTGAGAAGTTTATTTCTCCGGTATATAAGTATGCCAACGAAACCGTATCACGCGTTCCGCTGAGCGACTGGCATTATACCGATAGTGGTAAATTTGTCGGTTTCAAGGCACGCTCTGTAATCGGTGGTTATTGGATGAAGGTATTGATGGATAAAATGCAGAAATAATAAGAACCGGTATATAATAGAGTTTACTGTTAAGGGTTGTATCCAAAGCTTGTTCGGCTTGGACACAACCCTTTCTTAATTTCCCTATAGAAGATACTGCGCTGGCTGTTCTACTTAAGTCGGTGCCGATTTAAGTAAAGATTGGTTGTTAAGGATGTTCCGGTATCTCTGCAACCTGGAAGTCCGTACCAATCAAACCCTCTTCCGAATGGCCTTCACAATGGATCACGTATTCTCCGTCTTCCTGATCGTTTAAAAAGAAAGATATTTGTGCTTTACCTTCCTTGTCGGTTTTTACAGTAGGATTCCAGTACAGTGTATTTCTTTGTTCCGGCTGTTCGAAGAATAAATGATCGGAAAGATCAGGGGTATAAAACTCTTTTGTTTGATTATAACCTATCCAGTGACAGATTTTGTTATTTGTTGCTATAACTTCTCCTTGTATCGGACGGCTATATAATACGATAGTACCTCCATAGTTTCTAAATCCTCCGAACTGAGTGGACGTCTGTTGTAGGACTTCTACCCGTTCGATTCTGGATGCCTCCATGCTATACACTACTTCAGGATCTTGGGCAATATACCCATCCAATACCAAGGCAGCTACTGTCCCTCCGGGAAGTCCGTTGATGTGAGCATACTGTAAATTACTCTTTGTTTTATCCGGATTAGGAACCATGGTGATGCCGGGCATTGTTCTCAGTAATTGACGGACATCTCCAAAACTGTTGCTTGCTTTCACTTGAGTACTTGTTTTCACGAACCCTTCACTATAAGGACGCCGCTTTTCAATCGGATCTCTTCTTCGTGCGGTTACTTTTACTTCTCCTAATTCGAAGAGCTGTTTGTCAATCTCCTTTTTGGGGATGTAGGACTTGGTGATATCCCATTGTACGTGAAAAGAACTATCAGGTGCAAAAGGAGAAGGCATATATTTCACCGGTGGAACCGGGATGGAATCATCAAGTTTGATCGGATAGGTTTTCCCATTTTTATCGGTGGCTGAGAGCATGACCTCCTTTGTTCCTTCAAAAGAGATTCCCGATAGGCTAAAACGTTTTTGTCCATCCAACGGACAGGTAATAAATTGTTTGAGTGAATCTTGACGTAGGATAGCCTGAAGTTCAACAGATTTAGCCTTCTGTTTATTTATATTTTCCACTTTTCCTGATAAGGTGAGAGATTGTTCCATAGGATATCGGGGGAGATTATCGGGCTGGTTGAAAGCTTCAAGTGAGTAGCGTCGCCATCCTTGAGTCAGCAATAGAAGTTCTATTTTAGACAGACTTTCAGCATCTCCTGGATTCCAGTAGCTTAATGGTTGCTCCGTTTGCCCTTTCAGGTTGCTACTAAGAAAAGAGTAGGTATTGAAGTTATCACGGATCGTTGGTTGCTCTAAAAAAGTTTGTGCGACTGCCAGCGAGAAAGAACCCGGTTGGGGAATTCCCCTCTGATCGGTACTACGGATATTCACCAACATTTTTCGATGTCCTTCTTGTTCCGAAATAGTAGATGAAAGTTTTAGGTTGAGTGTTTCAGGGAAGTGAGTAAATACCAGCCTTTCACAATAGGCATGATAGTTTTCATCGATCAGGGTTAGTGTGAAGACACCCGTAGGCAGTTTATCTAAAGGCAAATCGAAAAGTGTACGCGGTTGCGAACCATCGACAGGTAGTATAGCAATCAACCGTCCTTCTTGATGGAGGATAAGTGAATAAGCCGGGATTTTGGTTGAAGGGTCAATGTTTTGAGTCAATAAGATGCGTAACGCTTCTTTCAGGTGCTTAACTGTGATTACAAACCCCTGTTCGCTTATTGAAGGCATTTTAAAATCCGTATTATCTCCTGTCAGACGGGCAATGTATTTTTCTTTTTTTTGTGGGATGAAAAAGAAACTTCCTTTACCCAAGTGATTGGTAGCAAATTTACGGATACTGTCTCCGTGAGCATTCAGTATGACTCCTTCTGCCTGGACACCTTTTCCGGTGCTGGCATCCACTATTTCGAATGCTATCCGGGAGGTAAGTCCGTTGATCAGATTTCCTCCTTCCGGAAAGAATTTCAGTTTAAATCTTGTTGTCTGCTGGGGTATTTTGTCTTTCTCTGAATCTCCATAAATCGTTAGTTCACGATGGAAGAAAAACTCCGGATCAAAATTCTGCATCCATCGGGTATAGGCGCGAAGTTGATAATGATCGGTGTGTAGATGCTCCGGGATCGAAAGGCTACCGGAGGCTGCTCCGTCTGCCAAAGGATACTTGACTTGTTTTACAATTTCCCCTTTACTATTTGACAGATCTACGTATACAATCCTGCTGGCTTCACTTGCTGAGGCAGAGAGTGTTTGATACACCTTAAACCAAATGGTTTCTCCGGCATAATAGTTGGTACGGTCTTGATGCAGATATAATTTCTCAATCGGATTTTCACGGGCGTATTGGTTGAACCGGATTGACAAAAGAGTGTCACTTACGGCTTTTTGTGGGGTTGCTACGCAATGGATGGTGCATACCAGACAAAGAATGGTTAATGTTGAATGTATTTTCATATGTAAATTATATTCCTTATCTAAAGCGAGCTGTTTTAAATCATTAATAAATTGATTTTATAATGTTATATCAGAATTTCTTTGAATAAAAGTAGAAACAACTATTCGCTATTTATATTTTTATTCAAAGGAATAATTAGATATTTTTGAGATTATATTTATCTTATTACAGTATAACACCGAGTTTCATACCGATAGGATATATCACTCATGTCAGCACTTATATTTGTTGCTTCTACATTAATAATAAATTTGTCTGTTGAAAAGTATGGGATATCGACATAGTTACTATAATTCGAAGGTGTGTATATCTCTATATAAGTTTTTGTTCCGGATTGCCAATCAATTCTTACACGTTCAACAGACGGATGGAGACGAATGCGAAAGGAATAAAATTGATTTGAAAAATCTCCAATCTCAACAGCTTTTATTAGTCCACTCCCAGATTGGTAGACTATGTTTAAAGATACTGCATTAATCTCCAGATTGTTCTCAATCAGTGAAGATGCTTTGGTGTTAAAGATAAAGCAACTGACTAATAAAATAATGAGATGAATTTTTTTCATAATAGTAATAATTTAAAAGTTAAAAATAGGCATTGGTTTTCTTTATAAACTTTTCTAATATATAGAAAAAATGATTCTGGAAATATTTAGTTCAGAGTTATTTAATATTAAATAACTCTGAACTAAATAAACATAGCTGTTATTTATAAACTTCCAGTTCGTAGATACGTGTATCTCTGCCTCTGGTGCTCTGTGTAGGACGGGTCACAAGCAGACGGATGTAACGTACTTTTCCGTCATAGTTCAGCGGACGTGAAATGACATTTGCATGATTACCATCTATGGCATCCAGAGTAGTCCATTCGTCACTCTGATTCATTTTCCCTTGCAGGAAGCAACCATTGGTGATGTATGAGTGACTTTCCTGTCCGGCGTTCACCATCTTCCAACCGCTGATGTTTTGTGCTTTACCCAGATCGAAGTCTACATAGTTCGGCGTTTGTGAAACGTCACACCATTTTGTATCCGTTTTACCATCCAGCAGGAAGTCCGGTTTTTCTTCGTCGTTGGTGTATCCTGAACAAGCAATGATTTTAGCTCCTTTCAGGATATTTTCGCGTACTACTTCCTTACCTTCTCCGGCAGTGGCTGCATTGCCTACGTTATTGGTGCGGAAAAGAGTGCCGGCAACGGTTGTAGCCGGTTCATTTTCGGTAACCAGGGTAGCAGCAAACAAAACCACTTTCTCATTTCGGGGCAAGATTACACTGGTAGCTCCTTTCGGAATATCCATACCAAACTTGAACATATAAGTGAATTCATAAGGCTGATCACCGTTGGATACATGGCGGTGTGTACCGACATAGGCAATCTCGGCGTCTTTGAGATATCCTTCGGTGTGTCCTTTATGTCCCCATTGGCCGATGAAGCCGGTATAAGAAGGCACAACGAATGAAGCGGTCTGCTTGCCAATGCGGAAGTCGGCCTGATTGTCTCCTTCGGTAGAGGCGGCGAGGATATAGAGACGGTTGTATTTGTTTCCCGCAGGCAGTTGCAAGGTGTCACCCTCACAAGTCATTCCGTTCGCAATCTCTTTTTCTCCCAAGCGGAAAGTGATCTGACCGGCTATCAGTGAATCCGGCAGAAGTTCGGCTGCAAAAGAATAACCCGATTCGAAGTCGCCTTCTCCACGGAATTCATTATAAGAAGCACATTTGCGGTCGTAGTCAAGCGGTAAAGCGGCATATTCGATCGGAGATGCCTCACGTCCCGATGGTTTGAGGCGAACCTTGTAAGTTCTTACAGAATAAGGAGTAATGTTTACCTGCAATTTGTTTCCTTCGAAAGTTGCATCGCCGATTGCCTTTTCCGTACCGTTGGCTTCGCTGGCACTGATGATCTCACCGGCAAAAGTCAGTGTGGCACTCTGTGCTTTCCGACCCTCGGTTTCGTATACGCGCACTACATACTCATCGGTTTCTTCCGCTTTTTTCAGTGCTTTGATCAGTACGTTGCGGTTGTCCGAAGAAGCAAACGAGAACGATTTTCCGGCATTTCCTTTGTGCTTTTCAGTACGGAAGGCTTTCAACTGTTGATTCAGTATCTCAGCTTTCTCCACAGTACCGGGCTTGTCCAGCTTTCCCTGATGTGGTACGAGGCTATAAGTGAACACATGATGTCCGAAATCCTGGTGATCCTGATATGCATAACCGTTGCGTGTTTCCGGTGTGTGGAGCAGTGTGAGGCGAAGTGTATGGTTATCCGGTTTGTCCCATCCATATTTGCTGTCGTTCATCACCGATACACCGTAACTTCCGTCACGATCGGTCAGGTCGGCCCAATATTGTGCGTATACTTCATAAGCGGTTTCGATATTATTTCCACGTTCGATGCTTCCGATACCTAAGTCGTATGTAGCTTTCTCGTTCTCAATGTTGAGAGGAAATTCGGCTTTCAGCAGTGCGTTAGTCGATTGCCAGTCTACTTCATTATAGAAGTCGATGCGTTCTGCACGGCTGCCTTCATATAGCCGTATATATTGGCGGAATACCGATTCTCCATGACGTTTCTCTATACAAAGCGATTTACGTAAGATTCCGTTCTCTACTAAAGTCATTTTTACATCATCCGTAATCGAAACCGGAGTTCGGTCAGTTGTCTCTTTCAGCACTTCCCATGCCGGCCAGTTGTACGACTTATTTTGAGTGAAGAGTGCCAGGCGGATTGCTTTCCCGGCTTTCACCAGCTCTTTGCCGTTCTTTTTGTCAGTCAGAGAGACGATATCTCCGTTTTTATCCAATGTAATCTTATACAGGGAGTTTTCCAAAGTATTGACGTTGGGGGCAACATCACCTGTGGCGGTTCCCGATGTGCGTACGTCATATACCACATATCCTGTAGCCGGAACTGTTGCTTCTACCAGGATGCGTGCCTTTCCGTCAGTATAAGAAATGAGCTGTGCAGATACTTTTTTGCCCTTTTCATCGTATACTGTTACTCCTTTAGGAGCTTTCGGAAGGTCAAGTTCGATTTCGGCAATATCTGAAACTGTAAATCCCAGTGCATTATAAAGGATTACCGGAATACCGCTAACCCGTGTATCCAATTCCCTGCCGATGCCATGGATGGAGGAAGTCAGTACATTGGAGAACTGTTTCAGTGAGATCAGTTCATCGTTCCATGAGAATTCGTAGGCACGCGGTATGCTGGTTCCTGTCAGGTCATCGTGGAACTGATGATAAATGAAGCGTTTCCATGCTTCATTGATGGTGCTTCCCGGGTATTTGGCCTGATTCAGCCATTCGGCAGTTACGGCAGCTCTTTCGGCAGCATCTCCCAGCAATTCGTTCTGGCGGTTGTACAATTTCATGGCAGCCTGAGAGGTGTAGCATCCTGTACCATGAACGTCCATCAGCAGTTCACCGTCGTATACCGGTAGTTCGGGATGATTCTTATAAGGAAGGTAGTCTTTATAAAGCTGGTCGCTGGTCGCACTGATAATTTCTACCGGACCGTTCCCTTGAAGCCCTTTCTCCACAGATCGGACGGACCCCAGTGTCGGTGATCCGCCGATATCGCCTGTACCGTAATATCTGTATACTGTATTAAGAGGTGTACGGCCTGCCAGCTCTTTCAGTTGTTTGTTTTCTGAAAGGTCTTCGTCATTCCATCTTCTGCCATAATCATATCCATGTGCCAGCATGATAGACGATCCGTCTATTCCTTTCCACAAGCCGATTGTAAACGGATGCTTGCTCTTACCATAGAATGGATGCACACGCCAGTCCAGCTTTTGTGAAGAGAAACCAATCAGTCCACAATGTGAAGCGATGGTAGGCAGTGTCCAGCCAAATCCGAAACAGTCGGGCAGGAAGATGTCCGTGCTTTCTACTCCGAATTCTTGTCTGTAATACTGTTGTCCCAGCATAATATTGCGGATGAACGATTCAGTCGAAGGTACCAGAGCGTCCGTTGCGTCCCAGCTACTTCCGGAAATGTGCCAGCGGCCTTCCCCGATGTACTTCTTCATTTCTTCGTATTGTGCAGGGTAGTACTCCTTCATCCAGGCATATTTCACTCCGCCTTCAAAGTTGAACACATAGTTCGGATACTTTTTCAGCAGAAACAGGTTCTGGCTGATCGTATTCCAAACATACTCTTTAATGGTAGTCTGTACATCCCAGTTCCACTGAGTGTCCAGATGGGCATCTGCCACCATGTAGGCTTTCGCCTTTTTTTCCTGTTTATTCCCTTGGGCGTACGAGGCTCCTCCGGATAACAGCAGGGTAGCTGCCAGCATAGCAATGTGTAATTTCATGTTTGCTTAATACATTATTTAATTAATAAATGAGGAATTATACAAAGGTGACCAAATTCGTAGAAAGGAGATGAAAAATACTGTTCAATAAATAGCAGAATCTGTTCAGATGTCGTTTTGAGGCTCTGTGAAGGGAATTGAAATGTAGAAAAGAACAGATTTTGTTGTTTATTGAACGGAAATTATCGTCTTATTAGCTAAAAATAACTTTCCTTTGCAATGTTTCGAAACCGTAAGAGCTATACTATGAAATACATCCCGTCTTATATCCCGGGGATTATTTCCATAACGATGCTTTTATACATTAAAGATTTATAGAACCTGTTTTTTAAATTTATGTACTATGCGTAAAAAAGAACAAATGTTTTGGCTCGCAAGTCGTAGCAGAATGTGGCGCATACCACTTTGTATGGCTGCCTTTTCGCTTTTGCCAAGTGCCTACAGTTTCGCCGGTGCCGAAAATCCGGCAATAGAAACTGTATGGGCTGTGAACTCCGTTCAACAACAACGGACCGTAAAAGGTATAGTTATCGACGCCAATGGCGAAGCGGTAATTGGTGCTAATGTAAAAGAGCCGGGAAGCACGACTGGTACCATCACCGATATGAACGGTGAATTCTCGCTGAATGTTGGCCCTAAAGCTACACTGGAAGTCTCATTTATTGGTTACACAACACAAAAAGTAAACGTAGGAGCATCAAACACAGTTAAAGTTATTCTAAAAGAAGACACAAAAGTACTCGATGAAGTCGTTATTACCGGTTTCGGTATGTCACAGAAGAAAGCTACTTTGACAGGTGCCGTTGCTGCAATTGCTTCTACTGACATCGAACGTTCCAATGCAACGACAGCTTCAGGTGCATTGGTTGGTAAGATTGCTGGTATCAATACCCGTCAGAATGATGGACGTCCGGGCGCTTCTACACAATTGCAGATCCGTAATATGGGAGCTCCATTGTATGTAATTGATGGTGTTGTATCTGATGATGGACAGTTTAATAATATGGATTTTAATGATATAGAATCTATCTCTATATTGAAAGATGCATCTGCTGCAATTTATGGTGTGCGTGCTGCCAATGGTGTAGTAGTGGTTACATCAAAGAAAGGACATCGTAATTCTAAGAACTCTGTATCTGTTAATGCTTATTATGGTTGGCAACATAATTCACGTTATGTTCAGCCTGCTAAAACTAAAGACTATGTGACTGCTTATGTCTCTGCAGAAACTTGGGCTAAAAAGGCGGACAATGATCGCAGGTACAACAAAGAAGAATATGCGAAATGGATGGCCGGTACTGAGAAAAATTACCAGGGTTTTGACTGGAGCGACTATATTTGGATTACTGCTCCCCAATCGTATATTAGTGCGAATCTTTCAGGAGGTACCGATAAAGCAAATTATTATGTAGCAGTTTCTCATATCGATCAAGAAGCGACTGTGCGTGGTTATGGTGGATTCAGACGTACAAATGCTCAAATGAATATTGATATGAATATTTCTGATCGTTTCAAGATTGGTGCCACGATGAATGGACGTATTGAAGATCGTCACCATCCGGGTGTTCCTGGTGGAGATGATACATGGTTGCCTCGTTTTGCTACAATGAAGAATCAGCCGACAAAGCGTCCGTATGCCAACGACAATCCTTTATACCCACAACTTGTTTCTGACCAGAAAGAGACAAACTTCGCTCTTTTAAATTATGAAACCAGTGGTAAGGTATCCGATGTATGGCGTGTTCTTCAAATGCAGACAACTGCCGAATATGAGATTCTGAAAGGATTGAAGGCTAAAGGTATGTTGGGCTATTATTATGCTTACAATGAACTGGATAATCAGGAATACACATTCAAATTGTATGGATACAATGAGAAAACGGGTGAGTATTATGAAACAGCTTCTATGGATAATCCTTATCGCGAACGTAATCGTGAGAAGGTGGAGGATCAGTTTGCTAATTTCCAGTTGAACTTTGATCGTAGGTTTGGTAATCATTCTATCAATGCTGTTGCTTCTTTTGAGGCTACACAACGTAAACGCCCCAAATCATGGGTACATTCAGTTCCGGTTGCTAACGGTATGGATCTGATTCGTTTTAAGGAGATTGTGGAGTATAACGATACTGGTAACAATACGGAAGCTCGTTTGGGATGGTTAGGACGTATCAATTATAGTTTTGCTGATCGTTATCTGATCGAATTGATTGGTCGTTGGGATGGTTCTTGGAAATTTAAACCGGAAAACCGTTGGGGCTTCTTCCCTTCTGCTTCTTTGGGATGGAGAATATCTGAAGAAAATTTCTGGAAAGAAAGTAAGATTGCCAATGTATTCTCTAATTTGAAGATACGTGGTTCATACGGTGTGGTTGGAGATGATAATGTGAGTGATTATGCTGCGTTTGATTATCTGCCTGGTTATAAATACAATAACGGTGGCGCCGTATTAGATGGCGATTGGGTTGTTGGAACTGAAACTCGTGGCTTGCCTAATAAAACTTTATCATGGATGGAATCTAAGATTCTGGATATTGGTGTAGATTTGGGCTTCTTTAATAACCGTTTGAATGCTCAGGTAGACTTCTTCCAGCGTATTCGTGATGGAATTCCTGAGTCTCGTTATGATGTGCTGATTCCGAATGAAGCAGGTTTTTCTTTACCTAAAGAAAATTTGAAATCGGACAAACATGTTGGTTTTGATGCAATGGTAAACTGGACCGATCATATCAATGATTTTAACTATAGTGTCGGTGCCAATATGACTTATTCACGTTTCTGGGATTGGGAACAATATGACACACGTCACAGCAACTCTTGGGATGTGTATCGTAACAGTATTTGGCATCGTGTAGGTTACGTAAATTGGGGATATGAGGCAGTTGGCCGCTTTACAAGTTGGGAACAGATTGCTACTTATCCGATAGATAACGATAGAAAAGGAAACAAGACAGTTGTTCCGGGTGATATTATGTATAAGGATGTCAACGGTGATGGTGTAATCAATTATATGGATGAGCGTCCAATCGGTTACCGTAGTGATAGTACTCCTACACTCAACTTTGGTATTAATTTGTCGGCAAGTTGGAAAGGATTTGACTTGGCAATGGACTGGACAGGTTCGGGTATGACTTCATGGCAACAACAGTATGAAACGGCTCGTCCGTTCCAGAATGACGGTAATAGTCCGGATGAGGTGTTTAAAGATGCTTGGCATTTGGCGGATATCTGGGATGCTGATAGTCAGTTGATTCCAGGAAAATATCCGTTAATTCGTTTGAATAATGAAGAGACAAGTGCTTACGATAAGAGTACATTCTGGCTGCATAATGTGAAATACATTAAGTTGCGTAATCTAGAGTTTGGTTATACTTTGCCCAAACGGATTGTTGCTAAAGCAGGTATCAGCAATTTGCGTTTATATGTATCCGGAACCAACCTGTTCTCTATAAGTAATATACCTTTTATGGATCCGGAGTGCATCGATTCAAATGGTTTGGATTATCCGACGATGCGTGTGGTTAACTTAGGTATCAATCTCAAATTTTAAGTAAACAATGAAAAACAGATATTTTTTAATGGCTCTTGCTGCTGCGGGGGTATTATCGTTGAGTAGCTGTAATGGCTTTCTGGATACGAAGCCAAACGACATTATGACACAAGATCAGGTGTATGCTGACCCGGCGTTGGTGAAATCTGTTCTGGCTAATTTTTATGGTCGTATCACTTTTGGCCAGCGTAATGAAGCTGTAGAAGATTATTTCATGCTGGATGAGGCTATTCATTATGATAACAATAGTGATGAAAATATAGATAGAAATAAATGGCGTCCTTATGACTATACATTGATTCGTAATTTGAATCAATTCTTACAGGGTATTAAAGGATCTACTGCTGTAGATGAGGAGACTAAGAGACTTTATGAAGGTGAAGTTCGCTATATTCGTGCTTGGACTTATTTTTGCATTGCCCGTGGGTTAGGTGGTATTCCAATTGTAGGAGATGACGTATTTGATTATACCGGTGGTATGGATATTACTACAATTCAGGTTCCCCGTTCTACTGAAGCTGAAACTTATGACTACATTATTAAGGAGTGTCAGGAAGCGGCTGCTATGATGAGTAAGCAGACTAATAAGAACAATTCTCGTGCAAACTATTGGGTAGCAAAAATGTTGGAAGCACGTGCAGCAATTACAGCAGCTTCATTGGCTACATACAATACGGTGGCCGAACATCCTCAATTGAGGACTGCCGGTGGTGAAGTAGGTATACCCGCAGATAAAGCAGAGGGCTACTATCGTACAGCTTTAGCTGCGGCAAAGGAGGTTATCGAAGGATCTGCAGATGGTACGGCTTCTCCATATAAGTTGATGTTAGCTGCTGATAAGACTTCAGAAGCTTTAGCTGATAACTTCTTTAAAGCTGTTTGTGAGAAAAGTGGTAATACTGAAGTTATTTGGACACGTGACTATGCTACTCCTGGCTATGGTCATGAATTTACAAAGAATTGCTTACCTAAAAGTATCGAACAAGATACTGGTAGCGACAGAATGTCTGTATTGTTGAATTTGGTTGAGGCTTATGAATCAACAGATGCAACGGAAGCAGAACGTGGTAAAGCTGCGAAATTTGATATAGGTACATTAGATGATCCTAAATTCTTTGATGATCCGATGGATTTATTTGCAGACCGTGATCCACGCTTGGCGGCTACAGTTCTTTTACCGGGATCTACTTTTGACGGAAAATTAATAGAACTGCAAGCAGGTCAATTAAATAAAGTGGATGGACGATGGACCGAGAGAACAGGCCGTAGAAATGAAACGGATGCCCAAGGACGATTGATTACTGCCAATAATGGTCCGTTCGGAGGTAATGAACGTGAAATTAACCGTACAGGATTCTTCGTTCGTAAATATCTGGATAAAACACCTTTGGCCGGTACTCAAGGTACAAAATCGGCTATGTGGAATGTATATTTCCGCATTTCAGAGGCTTATCTGATTGCTGCTGAGGCTTCTTGGGAACTGAGTCATAATAACAGCGATGTAGAAGCTTTGAAATATATCAATGCCGTTCGTGAACGTGCCGGTATTCAGCCTCTAACTTCTATCGATCACCAGAAAATTATGCATGAGTATCAAGTTGAATTTGCGTTCGAAGGTCATCGTTGGTGGGATTTGAAACGTTGGATGGAAGCTGATAATATTTGGACTGGAAATGAAAATGATCGTACAGCACAACGTCTTGGCTTATGGCCTTACCGCGTAGTTGCAGAAGGTGATGTTAATAATGGTAAGTGGGTATTTGTAGAAAAGAATATGCAGACATTAGATTTATGGCGTAAACCGCTGAAGTGTACTGATGTTCAGTATTATTCAGAAATCGACAATGGCTGGATTAATAATAATCCGAAATTGGTTAAAAACCCGTATCAATAATCTAAAATTAGAAGAGACAATGAAAACAATATCAAAGATTTTTTCAGTATTGCTGTTGGGAGCGATGATGTTTACCAGTTGTATGAAAGACAACTATGACGCTCCTGAGTCAATGTTGACAGGTCGTGTGATGTATAATGGTGAAGCATTGCAACTTCGTGGCAATGAAGCTGTACAATTACAGCTTTATCAACATGGTTATGCTAAACACGATCCTATTAATGTGTATGTTAATCAGGATGGTATGTATTCTGCTAATTTGTTTGATGGTGAATATCAGATGATAACAAAGAGTGGAAATGGCCCTTGGTCTTCAGAAGGTCGTGATACTATTTATGTAACTGTTGCTGGTAATACAGTGCAGGATGTTGAAGTAACTCCTTATTATCTGGTAAGAGATGCACAGATGACATTAGAAGGTAATAAGGTAAATGCATCTTTTAAAGTGGAAAAAGTTGCAGGTGGAGGTATTGACCGGGTATTTTTCATGTTAAGTACTACTCAGTTTGTGAATGATGCAGAACATAATGTAGACCGTTATGATGAAACTGACAATATGGGTGCTTACGATGAAACAGGTAAGCTATATACTTTTGCTACAAGAGATTATACGGATAATAGTATGTTCCAAACTGCTTTGAAAAGAGGTACATTGTTCGGTCGTATTTGTATCTGGCCTAAAGGATCTGATCAGGGTATTTACTCTAAAGTAATCCGACTGAAATAATTCATATCAATGTTTAATGTGGGAAGGGTGTCGGGGTTCCTGGCACCCTTTCTGTTTAAATAAATTTTTTATAAACTTTTAAATTATTGTATTATGAACAAAACGATTTTGTTAGTATTGGCATTTGTGTTTGCGGGGATAACAAGTGTAATGGCTAATACATCGAAGGATGAAAAAGCTGAAGTAAGCAGTGTTGATAAAAAAGCTGCTACAGAGTATTATTTGGAGATTGGCAGCCAGAGTGGTTCCGGAGTTTTTTCTACGATTGAATTAATAAATCCATTTGAAAGAAAACTTAGGGTAGTGACTCGTGGACGCTCTACAGTTGAGATAAGCTTTCATGAAGAGGGGACTATTTATGGTCGAAGACTTTTTTATACTCCAAATACTGATGGACAGGTTATTACCGATGAAATTAAATCTAGTGAATTTACCATTAGTACCAGTTACAATGAGAGTAGTAGTAGCTCTACTATTAAATATGAAACTCGGTATTATTATATCAGAGAAAGATAATTTGATAACTGGTTAAAATTAAAGTCTCCTATGTTTGGGTTTATTTCTGATAAACTGAATAAGGGGACTTTTCTTAATTTATATATTCAGCATGAAGAAACTTTTATTTTCCCTTTTTACTGTTTTTTCTTTCTGTGTTCCTTCCATTGCACAGCAGTATTCCAACCCCGTTATTAATTACAGCCTTCCCGACCCTACGGTTATCAAGGCAGATGATGGTTATTATTACCTGTATGCAACGGAAAATATCCGGAATCTCCCTATTCACCGATCGAAAGATATGGTAAACTGGAGCTTTGTGGGTACGGCTTTTACCAATGAAACCCGCCCTACATTCGAGCCGAAAGGAAATCTTTGGGCGCCGGATATAAATAAAATCGGTGATCGGTATGTGATGTATTACTCCATGTCTGTTTGGGGTGGAGAGTGGACCTGCGGGATTGGTGTGGCTACGGCAGATAAACCTGAGGGACCTTTTACCGATCATGGAAAACTCTTCCGCAGTAACGAAATAGGGATTCAGAACTGTATCGATCCTTTCTATATAGAAGATGGCGGCAAGAAATATCTTTTTTGGGGGAGTTTTCATGGCATTTATGGAGCCGAGTTGAGTGATGACGGGCTCTCATTGAAAGAAGGAATGAAACCACAGCAGGTGGCAGGCATAGCCTATGAAGGAACTTATATTCACAAGCGGGGAGGTTACTACTATTTGTTTGCTTCCATTGGTCGCTGTTGTGAAGGGTTAAAGAGCACCTATACCACAGTGGTGGGGCGGTCAAAACACTTATTCGGTCCTTACGTAGATAAAAAAGGGGCATCGATGCTGGAGAATCACCACGAAGTGCTGATTGATAAAAATGCAGCATTCGTGGGCCCCGGGCATAACTCTGAAATCGTAACAGATGATAAAGGAGCGGACTGGATGTTTTATCACGCTGTCAGTGTAGCCAATCCTGAAGGAAGAGTGTTGATGCTCGACCGTGTAAACTGGAAAAAAGGATGGCCTGTTGTAGAGGGGAATACACCATCGTTGCAAGCAAAAGCCCCTGTTATCCGGCACAAATAAGGGGGTAAACATCAGTATTCTGCTATACTTCTAATGGTCTGTATACCGATATGCTACGTCTTATTCCGTTATCTCTATCTCGTCCCGCATGCCCGGGCCCGTCAGCCCGGGTATGCGGGCTCATGGGCACAGGCACGCGGGCTCATGGGCCCGGGTATACGGGACGGGGTAAACATCGCACCATTTTCAGCTAAGTAATAGGGAAAAACAAAATGCTTTATACGGCATATTTGCTTAGAAAACTCGACTTTATTCTTTGTGAATCAGTTCTTTATTCTGAATTATTCTCCTAAAACAGTGGGTGGAAGATGGAAGATACAGGTGGAAGATAAACGGGCTGAAAACGCGATCTTCCACCAAGTCATCCTGCTGATTATTAGAATGATAATCGTTGAAAGGTGGAAGATGGAAGATTGGAATGCATTTTTTGTATGAGAGACGGCATAGCGAGAACTACAAATGAATTCTTTTCATATTGCTGAATGTGTTTCTTGGTCACGCAGAATATGGAATGAACAAATTCAGGTCAAAAGCCTGCTACAAATGTTCCAATATTGATATTAAGTGTTCTATCCCTTGTTTTTGGTCAGTTTTTGCTATTTATTGAATAATAATTATCCTCTTTTCTCCAATATTTCCCCAATCTTTGTAACATCAAAATTTAAAATCTGAGGCAAAGACATGAAAAACAAAGTACTGACCCTGGTAACTATCTTATTAATTCTTCCCTGTACACTCGCATGGGCCGCTCAGCCCGGGGATGGAAAACTGAAGCACTTTACGAAGAAAGACGCAACGACGGCAATCGATGCTTTTCATTCTACTTTTTATAATCCGGAGATGAAACTGTATGCCATTTCTTCGGATATGAAAGGAAGAGCTGCCATCTGGGTACAGGCTATCTATTGGGATATGATTATGAACGCGTATAAACGTACGAAGGCTCCTGAATATCGCCGGTTGATAGAAGAGGTGTATCAAGGCGGATACGAACAATACGATAAATACAATTGGGACAATAAAATCGAATGGTTTATTTATGACGATATGATGTGGTGGATTATTTCGTTGGCGCGTGCTTACGAAATCACCGATGATCCGAAATATCTGGCACATGCCTCTTCGGGATTCTACCATGTCTGGAAAGAGTCGTATGATAAAGAGCGGGGTGGCTTGTGGTGGAACTTCAAGCACGATGGCAAGATGGCTTGCATCAACTATCCGACTACGGTGGGTGCCATGACTCTTTATAATGTAACCAAAGATCCCGACTATCTGGAAAAGGCTAAAAATGTATATGCATGGTCGAGGGATGTTTTCTTCGATAAAGAGAAAGGCCGTATAGCAGACAATATGCACTATCATTTCCAGAGACAGAATGGTATGGATATTGACTGGACCACCCAACTTTATAATCAGGCTACATTCATCGGATCGGCAGTGATGCTTTACAAAGCAACCGGCGAAAAGTCTTACTTGGACGATGCCATTCTGGCTGCGGACTATGTTCGCAACGAGATGTGTGATTCTGACGGACTGCTGCCGTTCAAGAACGGAGTGGAACAAGGTATTTATGCCGCCATCTTTGCACAGTACATCATTCGCCTGATAGAAGATGGCAATCAGCCTCAGTATATGGATTGGTTACGCCACAACATAGACGTGGCGTGGAACAACCGGGATATGAAACGCAACGTGACATTCAAAGATGCAGCCAAACCCTGTCCGACAGGTGTGATGGAAAGCTATGATGCCAGCGGATGTCCCGCTTTGATGCAAGTGATTTCTCCATTCAAATAACAACACAAACACGTGACAACACAAACACATGAGTAAGAGGGTATTAGTTTTGATTGGTTTGTTTTTGGCCTGTGGCGGCGTCTATTCTCAAACCGCCACAGGCACAAAAACGAATTTCCAGACAGCAGAGCCGTGGAAACCGGAAACAGATGTGCGTGCCGATGCCGTGATGGTATACGGAACGCTGGATAAGAAAGGCGTTACTTTTGAGCAACGCGTACAATCGTGGAGAGACAAAGGATACCGGGCCGAGTTTATGACAGGGGTGGCCTGGGGAGATTATCAGGATTATTTTCTTGGAAAATGGGATGGGGTGAAAGATCACCTCAAAGAGGGGCAGCGTGACCGCGAAGGACGGGAAATTGCGCACGGGCACCTGATTCCTTATATCGTACCTACCGAGAGCTTTATCCGTTACATGCAGGAAAAGCAGATCAAACGGGTGATCGATGCGGGCATTACTTCTATTTATCTGGAAGAACCGGAATTTTGGATGCGGGGCGGATATAGTGAAGCTTTCAAGTCCGAATGGCAGAAATATTACGGATTTCCCTGGAGAGATCAACAGGAATCTCCTGAGAATACGTACTTATCGAATAAACTGAAATATTATCTTTATTATAACGCTCTTAACGAGATATTTACGTATGCCAAAGCATATGGAAAATCGAAGGGGTTGGATGTGAAGTGCTTTGTGCCTACACATTCACTGGTCAATTATACGTCGTGGCAGATTGTAAGCCCCGAAGCGAGTCTGGCTTCGCTGGATTGTGTAGATGGATATATAGCGCAAGTCTGGACAGGAACTGCCCGCGAACCGAACTATTATAACGGAGTGAAGAAGGAGCGGGTATTTGAGAATGCTTTTCTCGAATATGGATGTATGAAATCGATGACGGCTCCGTTGAACCGTAAGATATATTTTCTGACGGACCCTATTGAAGATCGGGCGAAGGACTGGCTTGACTATAAGATAAACTATCAGGCTACTTTTGCTGCCCAACTGATGTATCCGACAGTAGACACATACGAGGTGATGCCTTGGCCGGATCGTATTTATCAGGGATTGTATCGTGTGGCGGGGACAGACCGGAAAGAACGTATTCCGCGTGACTACTCTACACAAATGCAGATTATGGTAAATACGCTGAACGATATACGGACTTCGGAAACCCGGGTAAGCGGTACGCACGGCATCGGAGTGCTGATGGCAAATTCACTGATGTTCCAGCGCTTTCCCGACCACGATGGTTATGACGATCCGCAATTCAGCAGTTTTTATGGGCAGACCTTGCCATTACTTAAAAGGGGAATACCGGTAGAATTGGTACATATGGAGAATACTCCGTTTGAGGAGACGTTTGAAGGGTTGAAAGTGTTGGTCATGTCTTATTCGAATATGAAGCCGATGGAACCCCGTTACCATGATTTCCTGGCAACCTGGGTGAAAAAAGGGGGAGCCTTGATTTATTGTGGTGAAGATATTGACCCCTATCAGTCAGTACTGGAATGGTGGAACTCCAATGGTAACCGGTATAAAGTCCCTTCGGAACATTTGTTCGAAAAGCTGGGACTGGATAAGTCGCCTGTCAACGGGACTTATTCTTGTGGGAAAGGAACAGTGACCGTCCTGCGTGAGGATCCGAAACATTTTGTGCTGAAAAGTGGGAATGACCAACGATATTTTGACACGGTTTCGGCTGCTTACAGAAAGACTGCCAAGAAAGAAATAGAACTGAAAAATAGTTTCCTGCTTGAACGGGGACCCTATACCATTGCTGCCGTATTGAACGAAAGCGTCTCTGATGCTCCGATGGAACTTTCGGGATTATATATCGATCTGTTTGATAAAGATCTTCCGGTGCTGACTCGTAAAGTAATTCGTCCCGGTGAACAGGGTTATTTATATAATGTCAATCGGGTTCCGGGCCGGACAAAGGCAAAAGTCCTTTGCGGTGCTTCCCGGATATATGATGAAAAGATAGGAAAACGCAGTTATTCATTTGTTGCGAAAAGCCCGTTGCATACAACCAATGTTTCGAGAGTGCTTCTTCCGAAACAACCGCGACGGGTTTGTGTGAACGGGAAAGAAGAACTTGAACCGGGAAAATTGTGGGAAGAGCGTTCGGGTACCTTGCTGTTGAGGTTTGAGAATGATCCCGCCGGCGTGCAAGTAGATATTGAATGGTAAAAACTATAAAAAAAGAATCTGAAGTTATGAAACTTAAACTATCGACTCTGTTCTTAGGTGCAGCCGCCATGCTGAGCAGTTGTGGTGCACCGCAGGACATCAAGAGTGACAAAAATGAGTTGCGTGCGCCGGCTTATCCGTTGGTGACAATTGACCCTTATACCAGTGCCTGGTCGTTTACGGATAATCTGTATGACGGACCGGTGAAACACTGGACGGGTAAGGATTTCCCGTTCCTGGGTGTTGCCAAGGTAGACGGACAGATTTACCGTTTCATGGGAACGGAAGAACTGGAGCTGCTTCCGCTGGTAAAGACCTCGGAACAGGGCAAGTGGACAGCTAAGTATACAACAACGAAACCGGCTGACGGCTGGCAAAATGCCGATTTTAATGATGCTGCATGGAAAGAAGGCGAGGGTGCTTTCGGTACTATGGAAAATGAAAGTACAGCCAAAACCCAATGGGGAGAAGAGTATATCTGGATACGCCGTAAAGCGGATATTAAAGACAACCTGCAAGGTAAAAATGTATATCTGGAATATTCTCACGACGATGACGCCATCATCTATGTGAATGGCGTGAAGGTGGTGGATACCGGTAACTCGGCTAAAAAACACATGCTTGCCAAACTGCCGGAAGAGGCTGTGGCCGCACTGAAACAGGGAGAGAACCTGATTGCAATTTACTGTAACAACCGTGTTGCCAACGGTCTGATCGATTGCGGTCTGTTGGTAGAGAAGGACAATACACAGAACTTTACTCAGACAGCCGTGCAGAAATCAGCAGATGTGCAGGCAATGCAGACCAATTATGAATTTACTTGTGGACCGGTGGATCTGAAACTTATCTTCACTTCACCTCTCTTTATGGACAATCTCGATTTGATGACTCGTCCGGTGAACTACCTTACATATGAAGTAGCTTCGAATGATGGAAAAACACATAACGTAGAACTTTATTTTGAAGCCGGTCCGCAGTGGGCACTCGACCAGCCTCATCAAGAAGCCGTAGCCGAAAGCTTTACCGAAGGTGATTTGGTATACCTCAAGACAGGAAGCCGCAATCAGGAAATATTGGGTAAAAAGGGAGATGATGTCCGCATTGACTGGGGATATTTCTATCTGGCTGCTGACAAGGAAAACAGCACTTGTGCAACCGGAGATGGAAAGACACTGAGAAAGAGCTTCATCGACGGACAACTGACTTCATCGAAAACCGATGGAAGTGATAAGTTGGCATTGGTTCGCTCATTGGGTGAAACGAAGAAAGCAGAAGGACATCTGCTCCTGGGATACGATGATTTATATTCTGTTCAGTATTTTGGAGAGAACCTCCGTCCGTACTGGAATCGTACCGGAACCGAAACCATTCTGTCACAGTTTGCAAAAGCCGATAAAGAGTACGATGCATTGATGGATAAATGTGCCGCATTCGATGCCAATCTGATGAAAGAAGCCACCGAGGCCGGTGGGCGTAAATATGCCGAGCTCTGTGCGCTGGCTTATCGGCAGGCTATCGCTGCCCATAAGTTGGTGGAAGCTCCGAACAAGGACCTGTTGTTCCTTTCAAAAGAAAACTTCAGCAATGGTTCAATCGGTACGGTAGACATCACTTATCCTTCTTCTCCTTTGTTCCTTATGTACAATCCGGAATTGGCAAAAGGTTTGATGAACCACATCTTTTATTATAGCGAAAGTGGAAAATGGAACAAGCCGTTTGCAGCACATGATGTAGGTACTTATCCGTTGGCTAACGGTCAGACATACGGCGGCGATATGCCGGTAGAAGAATCGGGAAATATATTGGTACTGACTGCTGCTGTCGCTGCTGTTGAGGGGAATGCCGACTATGCTCAGAAACATTGGGATGTACTGACCACCTGGACGGATTATCTGGCAGAATACGGTCTGGATCCGGATACCCAGTTGTGTACAGACGACTTTGCCGGACACTTTGCACACAACGCCAACCTGTCTATCAAAGCCATTCTGGGTGTAGCGTCTTATGGCTACCTGGCTGATAAGTTAGGCAAGAAAGAAGTGGCTGAGAAATATACACAGAAAGCCAAAGAAATGGCTGCCGAATGGGTGAAGATGGCAGATGACGGTGATCATTACCGCCTGACCTTTGACAAGCCCGGAACTTGGAGCCAGAAGTACAATCTGGTATGGGATAAACTGATGAATCTGCAGATATTCCCTGAAACAGTTGCACAGAAAGAGATAGCTTACTATCTTGGCAAGCAGAACAGATATGGATTGCCGTTGGATAACCGTGAAACTTATACCAAGACCGACTGGATTATGTGGACTGCTACACTGGCATCGGATAAAGCCACATTCGAGAAGTTTATCGATCCGGTTTACCTGTTCATGAACGAGACTACCGACCGTGTACCGATGTCTGACTGGGTATTTACCGATCGTCCCAACCAGAGAGGTTTCCAGGCTCGTTCGGTAGTAGGCGGATACTATATCAAGATGCTCGAGAAGAAGTTGAAAAAATAAGATTCTGTCACAGGTTACACGGATTTTCACAGGTTAATCATTTTTCCCATTGGTATTGAAGATTAAAGAATCTGTGTTAATCCGCGTAATCTGTGGCGAATTTAAAACCATTATTATCATGAAGAAATTAGCGCTATTACTTGTTGGCGTACTGGGTACTGCTCTTTGTACTTTTGCAAAGAACACAACAGAGCCGGTGGACTATGTGAGTCCGTTGGTTGGTACCCAGTCAAAACATGCTTTGTCTACCGGAAATACATATCCGGCTATTGCCATGCCTTGGGGGATGAACTTCTGGGTGGCACAAACCGGAAAAATGGGTGACGGATGGGCTTATACGTATGATGCTGATAAAATCAGAGGGTTTAAACAGACTCACCAGCCCAGCCCGTGGATTAATGACTACGGGCAGTTTGCCATTATGCCTGTCACGGGAAAGGTGGTATTCGATCAGGATCAGCGCGCAAGCTGGTTCTCGCATAAAGCTGAGGTTGCCAAACCGTATTATTATAAAGTATATCTGGCCGATCATGATGTAACTACCGAGATTGCTCCGACCAGCCGTGCGGCTATGTTCCGTTTCACTTTCCCTGAAAGCAATGACTCTTATGTGGTGGTAGATGCTTTCGACAACGGTTCGTATGTGAAGGTGATTCCGGAAGAGAATAAAATCATCGGATACACGACCAAGAACAGTGGAGGTGTACCCGAGAACTTTAAAAATTACTTTGTACTGGTTTTCGATAAACCGTTCACTTTCACTGCGGCAGTAACCAACGGTAATATCCGTCCGGGTGAATTGGAATCGAAAGATAAACATGCCGGTGGTATTATCGGTTTCTCCACCCGTCGTGGAGAAACGGTAAACGTGCGTGTCGCTTCCTCCTTCATCAGTCCCGAACAGGCTGAACAGAACCTGAAAGAACTGGGCAAAGACAATCTGGAAGCTGTTGCTGCCAAAGGACGCCAGGAGTGGAACAAGGTGCTGGGACGCATTGAGGTGGAAGACGATAATATGGATCATCTCCGCACGTTCTATTCTTGTCTGTATCGTTCGGTACTCTTCCCGAGAAGTTTTTATGAACTGGATGCCAAAGGAAGCCCGGTACATTACAGCCCCTACAATGGGAAAGTCTTGCCGGGTTATATATTTACCGATACCGGTTTCTGGGATACTTTCCGTTGCCTGTTCCCGTTCCTCAACCTGATGTATCCTTCGATGAACGAAAAGATGCAAGAAGGATTGGTGAATACTTATAAAGAGAGTGGATTTCTTCCCGAATGGGCAAGCCCGGGTCACAGAGGCTGTATGGTAGGAAACAATTCCGCTTCGGTAGTCGCCGATGCCTATCTGAAAGGTCTGAAAGGATACGAGATAGAAACCCTCTGGGAGGCAGTGAAGCATGGTGCGAATGCAGTTCATCCGCAGGTTTCCTCTACCGGACGTCTCGGCTACGAGTATTACAATAAACTGGGCTACGTACCCTACAATGTAGGTATTAACGAGAATGCCGCCCGTACGCTGGAATATGCTTATGATGACTGGTGTATCTATCAACTGGGCCGGGCGCTGAATAAGCCCGAAGAAGAGATAGCCGTCTATGCACAGCGTGCCATGAACTATAAGAACCTGTACGATAAAGAACATAAGCTGATGCGTGGCAAGAATAAGGACGGACAATTCCAGTCACCATTCAATCCGCTGAAGTGGGGTGACGCTTTCACCGAAGGAAACAGCTGGCATTATACCTGGTCCGTATTCCATGATCCTCAGGGACTGATCGATCTGATGGGCGGACAGCAAGGATTCAACCAAATGATGGACTCGGTGTTTATCCTGCCTCCTGTATTTGATGACAGCTATTACGGTGGTGTGATTCATGAGATCCGTGAAATGCAGATCATGAATATGGGACAGTATGCCCACGGTAACCAGCCTATCCAGCATATGCTTTATCTGTACAATTACTCGGGACAACCGTGGAAAGCGCAGCATTGGATTCGTGAGGTGATGGATAAACTTTATACACCCAATCCTGACGGTTATTGCGGCGACGAAGACAACGGGCAGACATCGGCCTGGTATGTGTTCTCTGCAATGGGATTCTATCCTGTATGTCCGGGAACGGATCAGTACGTGATGGGTACACCGTACTTCAAGCAGATGAAACTGCATCTCGAAAATGGCAAGACGGTGGTAATCAGTGCACCGGGTAATAGTGATGAAAACCGTTACATCGCGTCGATGACTGTAAATGGTAAGTCGTTAACCCGCAATTACCTGACACATAAAGAACTGATGAACGGTGCGAAGATCACGATGAAAATGTCGTCTACTCCCAACAAACAGCGCGGAGTGCGTGAATCGGATTTTCCATATTCGTTTTCTAAAGAAGTTCGTTGAGGCTGCAAAAAAGATAACTTATATAAACCAATCAAGATTATGCCAGGAAAAAACTCAAAGAAAATGATCGGGGCATGTGTCGTAACTGCGGCATTGCTCTGTGTACCTTCGGTTCTGAAGGCAGAAGGTATGTTGTCACATTATACTTGTGTGGCAGATGCTATTCAGAAAGACAACCGTCCGGAATCGGCTAAACGTCTGTTCCGTTCACAGGCAGTAGAAAATGAAATTATCCGCGTACAGAAGCTGTTGCGTAATTCGAAGTTGGCCTGGATGTTTACCAACTGTTTTCCGAATACGCTGGATACCACCGTACACTTTCGTATGGGCAAGGACGGCAAACCCGATACTTTTGTTTATACCGGAGATATTCATGCCATGTGGCTTCGCGACTCGGGCGCCCAGGTATGGCCTTATGTACAGCTCGCCAACTCCGATCCGGAGTTGAAAAAAATGCTTGCCGGAGTGATCAACCGCCAATTCAAGTGTATCAATATCGATCCGTATGCCAATGCATTCAATGACGGTCCTAAAGGAGGCGAATGGATGAGTGACCTGACGGACATGAAGCCTGAACTGCATGAACGTAAATGGGAAATCGACTCACTCTGCTATCCCTTGCGTCTGGCTTATCAGTACTGGAAGACAACAGGTGATGCCAGTATCTTCGATGAAGAATGGATACAGGCGATTACCAATGTATTGCGTACTTTTAAAGAACAACAGCGTAAAGACGGTGTAGGCCCGTATAAGTTCCAGCGTAAGACAGAGCGTGCACTCGACACGGTGACTAACGACGGACTGGGTAATCCGGTGAAACCTGTCGGACTGATTGTTTCTACTTTCCGTCCTTCGGATGATGCTACCACACTGCAATATCTGGTTCCTTCGAATTTCTTTGCCGTGTCTTCGCTTCGTAAGGCAGCCGAGATTCTGACAACGGTAAATAAAAAGACCGCTTTGGCCAACGAATGTAAGGCTTTGGCAGATGAAGTGGAGACAGCCTTGAAAAAATATGCTGTTTACAATCATCCCAAATACGGAAAGATCTATGCTTTCGAGGTAGACGGTTTTGGCAACCATATGCTGATGGACGATGCAAACGTTCCGAGTTTGCTGGCTATGCCTTATCTGGGCGATGTTTCAGTGGACGATCCGATTTATCAGAATACCCGTCGCTTTGTGTGGAGCCTCGACAATCCTTACTTCTTTAAAGGTAAGGCAGGCGAAGGCATTGGCGGACCACATATCGGTTACGATATGGTATGGCCTATGAGTATCATGATGAAGGCTTTCACCAGCAAAGACGATGCAGAAATCAAGTCGTGCATTAAAATGCTGATGAATACGGATGCGGGTACAGGCTTTATGCACGAATCGTTCCACAAAGACAATCCGGAGAAATTTACCCGTGCCTGGTTTGCGTGGCAGAACACTTTGTTCGGCGAATTGATCCTGAAACTGGTGAACGAAGGTAAAGTGGATATGCTGAATAGTATACAATAAGAATATAACGAAACAGAAAAGAATACGATTCACCACAGATTACGCGGATTACCACAGAATTTTTGATATAAAGTCTCAATAGGACAATTTATTAATCTGTGGAAATCTGTGTAATCTGTGGTGGACTCAAAACAGTTTAATCATGAAGAAATTAGCTGTATGGGCACTTGGTGCCCTCTTTGTAGCCGGTTGTGCAAAGACAGAACAGACTACTACGGATTCCGGTTTGGTGAAGAGTAACTTCCGGACTGAAGTGAACGGAAAGAAAACCGATTTATACGTACTCCGGAATCAGAACAACATGGAGGTTTGCGTCACTAACTTTGGCGGACGCATCGTTTCGGTGATGGTTCCCGGTAAAGACGGGGTGATGCGTGATGTGGTACTTGGCTTCGATTCCATTCAGGATTATATCAGCAAACCTTCGGATTTTGGTGCGAGCATAGGCCGTTATGCCAATCGCATCAATCAGGGAAAGTTTACGCTGGATGGTGTTGAATACCAGTTGCCGCGCAATAACTACGGACATTGCCTGCATGGTGGTCCGAAGGGATACCAGTATCAGGTATATGATGCTCTTCAGACCGGTCCTCAGGAACTTGAACTGACCTATCGCTCAAAAGACGGTGAGGAAGGTTTCCCCGGTAACATTACTTGCAAAGTAATCATGAAACTGACAGACGATAATGCGATTGATATTCAGTATGAAGCCGAAACTGACAAACCGACTATCGTCAACATGACCAACCACTCTTATTTCAATCTGGATGGTGATGCCGGCAGCAACGCAGATCATCTGCTGACTATCGACGCCGATTCTTATACTCCGGTGGACAGCACCTTTATGACTACAGGTGAGATTGTGACAGTGGAAGGTACTCCGATGGACTTCCGCACACCGACTCCGGTTGGTGCACGTATCAACGATTTTGATTTTGTTCAGTTGAAGAATGGCAATGGCTACGATCATAACTGGGTGCTGAATGCCAAGGGAGATATTACCCGGAAAGCTGCTACTCTCGAATCGCCCAAGACAGGTATCGTACTCGATGTATATACCAACGAACCGGGTATTCAGGTGTATGCCGGCAACTTCCTCGATGGTTCGCTGACCGGAAAGAAAGGCATTACTTACAATCAACGTGCTTCTGTCTGTCTGGAGACTCAGAAATATCCCGATACACCGAACAAGCCCGAATGGCCTTCGGCTGTGTTGCGCCCGGGTGAGAAATATAACAGTCATTGTATATTCAAGTTCTCGGTTGACAACGGCAAATAATCACAAGCGTTTTTAGTTGTATGGGCATAAGGAACATAGGATCCGACAGGTTTGATTCTATATCCTTATGCCTTTTTTAATTCCTTATGTTCATACCATAACACATACACAAACTAAAGGTAAGATTGATACCGATAACCTGTTGAAGTTAGACTGGTTTCAGTTTAATAAGCGCCGAAGAAAATAGTCGGTTGGCTTAATACTGATCAGAAACGAATACGATTCACCACAGAGGACACAGAGGACACAGAGTTTTAATCTCTTGTTTATATGGATGTTTAAGAGAAAGATATTCTCTGTGTCCTCTGTGTCCTCCGTGGTGAATTAAACTCAAAACCCTTACAGTTATGAAAAAGAAAATGATTATTGGCGGGACAATGTTGCTGGGATTACTGATTACGTTTTGTTCGTATACAGGAGTTACTGAAAAGCCGGACATCCCCGGAGTGAAAGCTATGGGAGAGTCGGTTCCATTGGGTGATCCATTCATTCTGTTGCACGACGGCGTTTATTATGCCTATGGAACGCATGCGGCAGATGGCATTGAAGTCTATACTTCAAAGGACTTGAAGCGGTGGAAACTGCATGGGCTGGCACTGAATAAAGAAGATGTGTGGGCGGATAGCCGCTTCTGGGCACCTGAGATTTATGAGATCCATGGTAAGTTTTATATGTATTATACGGCGGATGAACACATCTGCGTAGCGATTTCCGATTCACCCGTAGGACCGTTCAGGCAGAAGGAAAAGAAACCAATGATAGCTGACGAGAAAATGATCGACAGTTCGTTGTTTATTGATGATGACGGGAAGCCGTATCTTTTCTTTGTCCGGTTCAACGACGGTAACAACGTGTGGGTAGCCGAACTGGAAAATGATTATATGACGATCAAAGCAGAAACCATGCGTCCTTGCATTCATGTGTCCCAAGCATGGGAAGAAGTCTGGCCCCGGGTCAACGAGGGTTCTTATGTGCTTAAACACAAGGGGCTGTATTATATGACCTATTCCGGTAATAGCTTTGAAAGTCCGTTCTATGGGGTAGGCTGTGCCACGGCAACCGATATAATGGGCGAATGGACCAAATATGATGAAAACCCTATTTTGCAGAACCCCGGTACTTTGCAGGGTGTAGGGCATAGCGCTATGTTCAAAGATAAAGAGGGTAAACTTCGTATCGTTTATCATGCACATAAGGATAAAGAGCATATTCATCCGCGTGGAATGTATATTGGTTCTGTCAGCTTTCAAAAGGTGAATGGTGTGGACCGTATGCGCATTAGCAAAGATTATATTACTGCAGAGCTGGTAAAGTAAAGCAGAGAGAGTGATTTGATAATATGATCCTGTTTTCCTGTATCAGCTTTCAAAAAGTAACTGAAATGCTTTTTCTGATAACTGCCTCTTCCTTTCTTTCTGTTCAACCGGAAGGATAGGAGGGCGATAGCCGGGGTAAATGCAATGAAAAGCCGGACTTTTGGGACTCTGAAGCCGGCATTTCCCGGAAAAGAAGTAAGCATCCGGCACAAAAGAAATAAGTATTTACTCTAAAAGAAGTAAGCAATTTCCGAAAATGCTTACTTCTTTTTTGAAAATCTCCTAATGTTTTGCCCGATTACATATATTGTTCCGGAATAGAGAGATTATTTTCTTCCTTTCTTTTCTGGTTGACAAGTACAGGAGATCTCTCTCTGACTTTCTAAAAGCACTTTCTTTTTACGAAAAACAAACATGAGTGCTCTCGGTTCCCCCCTTTGGGCATTCATTGTGTTGTGAAAACGTCCGGATTCCTGCAATATGATAAACAGAAAAATGAAATGGAGACGATTTTTAGTACGAACCTGGCTAATGTACTGAAATAATCGAACCTGAGAAGGGCTGTTTAGCAAACTGTCAAAAAGCTATATGGCATGTTTCTTTTGATGCCGAACTAATTTATAAAGGAGCAGATTTCATTTGTTTCTTTCGTAATTCTGATTTGAGGTTGTTATCTTTGTTGCGATAACTTTAAAGGGCAGTATTAAGAAAATACACATTCTTCATTTTAGACGCGATTATGGTTAAACTCTTATTGATATGTCTGGCAGCGATAGTGATGATCTCTTGCGGATCGGAGCAGGAAAAATTAACTGTGTATATTTCCGATACGTGTACGGATACTCTTCAACACGAAATCTTCTTGTCGGAAGAAGAAGGACTGAATATTTTCTATGATTTGTGTGTAACTGATTCTTTTTGTGCTTTTTTGGACGCACGTAATGATACATTATTAAAGATTTTCACAGCTACAGTTCCTCCTGCTTTTGTCGGATTGGGGATGAAAGGAGAGGGTCCGGATGATTTTCTTTTTCCTTTTTTTGAGAAGTCGATAGGCAGGGGAGGCAAGGGAAAGCTGTCGTTCATTGAATTGAATAGTTGGAATAAAAAGACTGTTGCGATTCATTCGGCGGCATCTCCCGGTCCTGTCGCTGTTTCTGTTGTTGAGGCACAACAATTGCCGGAGATGCCTGTAGTCAGGGATTATAATGAAACAGACTCTTGTGTATATGGCATTGATGTAGATATGCAGCATGGTTTGTTTTTCATTTATGATAAGCATACTGCCCGGGTTAAGACAGTGGATTATCATCGTGATATTAAGTCCGAATATCCGGAAGGACATTTATCTTATCTATACGAGAGCTGTTTAATGGTAAATCAAGATGCAAAGGCAGTTTGTACGGGATTGCTGAACCTGAACTCTCTCTGTTTTTATGATTTAAAAGGAAATCTGATGAAAGAAATAGTGATAGGGAAAGATCTGAAATACCCGGACTATGATCCTGAGTTTCTTGATTTTCCGAATGCACCTAAATATTTCATTTCTCTTTGTGGCACCCCCAATTATCTTTATGCCCTTTATAACGGTTTCCCGGGTACTTCGGGTAAATCAAAGATTATGGTCTTTATCTGGCAAGGTGCTCCGGTTGCCATTTATCACACAGATGTAAAATTGGAGAGAATTGCCGTTGATCCATCCGGCAGATATGTATTGGGACTGAATATAACGGAAGAGGGAGGGAGTGATGTGTTGAAGTTTGACCTTCCTCTTAATGAAGTTTAACTCTGTTAGGTGCTTATATTCAGCACTATCCTTTAACTTTGCCTGAAACATAAAACCACATGACTATGAAGACTTTTTATTCCGTCTTTTATTTATGCTTCTTGCTCTGCCTGCCTTTTTCCGTGGTGGGATGTTCGGAAGATAATGAACTATCCGGGGAGATTGAAATAAACCAGCTGCCAGGTACTGCGCAGTTCTTTTTATCTAATTATTTTCCGGGACAATCTCCGGAGAAGATAGAAAGAACGATGACCGGGCAGGAGAATGATCAGTTGCTCTACCGGGTTGCTTTTCCCGATGAGGTGAAAGTGGAATTTAATGAAAATGGAGGATGGAAGAGTCTGATGGTTCCAAATCAAAACTTGCCCGAATCACTTCAATCCCTTTTTGGAGGAGTCATCGCATATGTAAAACAACACTTCTCTAATGATCCGTTTGTCGGTGTGGAGAACACCTGCTACGGAGAATGTGTGTTATTGAACAGTGGCAAGAAAGTAGCATTCTACTACGACCAAACCTGTGTCGGATATGAAATGGATATAAAAGGTGAATCTTCATTGCCGCAGCCGGTGCGGGAGTTTACTGAAAAATACTTTCCGGATGGAACCTTTGAGGCTGTGATTGAACATATACCTGATAGGGAGTTTCCTGCCGGTTATACTTTCTGGTTGGAGAACGGATTTAAATGCGTGCTTGATGATAGGGGAGAGTGGACGGAAGTGAATGGAGGAACCGAACTGTTGCCGACTTCGATTCTGGGAACATTACCTGCGAAAGTGACGGAAGATTTGCACCGGAACTATCCGAATGCACAAGTCACCTTCATTCGTCTGGAGGGTACCCGTTATACAATTCAGGTCAGCAAGACTGTGTATGTGACTATCGATCCCGAGAGTAAACCGATAGAGGTACCTCTGATGCAGGCACAGGCACTTGCAGAAGAGTATTTCGGTAAGCAGAGTTCCATCTCTATCAGTCATCCGCTGCATTCGGATGTGCTCAACTTTACCGTCCGCCTGCCGAACGGCTTTAATATGCTTGTTAACGAAGATGCCAGTGCATGGATTAATATAGACGGAAACGGATTTGCGTTTCCGGAGAAGCTCGTGGCATCGTTGCCGGAAAAGATTACCGATTATGTTTCGGGATATTCGAACTCTGAAATTACACGGGTAGACCGTTCGGTGGCAGCTTCCTATTTGGTGGAACTAACCAACGGAGACGGATTGATGTTCGACTCACAGGGAGATTTTCTTGGGAAAGAAAAGATAGAGTTGAGCGCCTCAGAGAAGGTGTACAGGTATATGCGTTATCATTATCCCAATGACCTGGATATGTATCTCGGCTCTTACAGCATAGAGGGTTGGGTATACAAACTGAGTGACGGTTCGCAAGTCAGATTCGATCGGAACGGTAATTTTGTGGAGATCATCTCATTAAAGTGAGTGCCGGATATTCAGTTCCCAAGGGTTCTCTATGGTTTTTATCTCTTTCTGCGTAAGAAGTGAAGCCATGGTTTGCCCCATTTGCTTGAAGTCGGTGGATAAAGTAGTGATACCTCCGGCCAGTATCTCTTTCAGCGGAGTGTCGTTGTAAGAGATGATACCGAAGTCTTTTCCGGGAACAAACTGCTGTAGTTGCGCCTGTTTAAGCAGATCTACCAAATCCCGGTCGTTGACAGTCATAAATATTTCTCCTTTCTTGATCATCCGGTCCCTTACGGAGTCGGTATATTCGTGTGTAAACTGATGTTCCTCACAGAAAGTACAGAGGCCGTTGTATCGTTCGATAGGCTCTTTCTCTTCCTTCTGGACCATGATGATGTGGTCGTATTTTTTCAGGTGAGGGAGTCCGTATACCAAAGCTTCGTAAGTGTCTTTCTCGAAATTCTGTGCAACGGAGGAGTATTTGCCTGCCAGTTCCGGGTGAAAGTGGTCGAGTAGGAAGACCCGTCCGGATAGGCTCTCCAATAGTGGGGCTATGTTGGTGAACTTGCCCGGCATCAGGATATATGTGGTGTATTTATAGTTGGCTTCATTGATGAGCGTCTCGAAGACTTTGCGGTTATAGTTGTGAAAATAGAGATCTACGTTTGCGGTCTTTTTGATGGAAGACATGAATGAATTGTAAAGATCTTCCTTGAACTCGTTGAATTCGTTGAAAAGGAGGAATACATTTAGCTTTTGCGCAATTCGGGTTGTTGCTATGTAATAACCTACACCCGGGGTGGAATCGATAATTCCTTTTGATTTAAGCTCGCTCAAACCTGCGAATACCGTATCTCTGGATAGATTATAGTTCTTTCTGAATTCATTGATAGAGAGAATCCAGTCTCCTTTTTTATAACTACCATTGTTGATGCCGTCTATAACGTGATTTACTACTTGTTTGTATTTTGATTCATTCCTTTTCATATTCTTGTTTTTGGTGCTGCAAAGATAGGATAAAAAACGTAAAAGGCTATGGATATTCTCCGGATATAGTATATGTTTTGTAACATAATAAAAATACAGACCAGTTCGTATCAGTTTTGATGGCTTTCATTATCTTTGCACTGTTGCTTGGATCATAAGATTCATAAGCAAGAAAGAAAGACGGGAAAACAACAAACTATAAATAAAACAATGAGAACGTACAGATTTATGTTTCCGGTGTTGCTTGCAATGACTGCGACCGGAAGTTTGACGGCAAAGCCGTCTGATAAAGGAGGTTCCGGCATTCAGTTTCCGGAAGTAAGCCAGGTGAAAATAGAAGATGCATTTTGGAAACCCAAATTGGATCTTTGGCAGAAGGTGACGGTGAATGATGTCTTTGACAAGTTTGAAGGGAAGCATCTGGAACATCCGGGAAAATTCTGTAATACGTTTGAGAACTTTGACCGTGTAGCAAAGGGCGAGCGAAATATCGGTCAGCATGCAGGTGCTCCCTGGTTTGACGGACTTGTTTACGAAACAATCCGTGGGGTGGCAGACTTGATGGCAAGACAGTCGGATGTTGCTTTGGAGAAACGTGTCGACGGATATATCGACCGAATAGCTAAGGCACAGGCATCGGAGCCCAATGGTTATATCGATACTTATACTCAACTGATGGAAGCTGACCATCAGTGGGGAGAACGGGGAGGAATGCTTCGTTGGCAACACGATGTGTACAATGCCGGTATGCTGGTGGAAGCAGGGATACATTATTATAATGCAACCGGAAAAACGAAGTTGCTGGAAGTGGCAACCCGCTGTGCCAATCTGATGGCTGGATACATGGGGGCTTTCCCTAAAAAGAATGTGGTTCCGGCCCATTCCGGTCCGGAAGAGGCTTTGGTGAAACTTTATATCATTTATAAAAACAATCCGGAACTGAAAAAGCAAATCAATGTCCCGGTTGCTGAGCAGGACTATCTCAAATTGGCCGAATTCTGGATCGAAGGCAGAGGACATCACTGTGGATTCCCTTTGTGGGGTACATGGGGTAATCCGTCTGCCGAACAATGGATACGTGACCGGAAATATGAAGCTCCCGAATTCGGGAATCATACCCGTCCGTCATGGGGGGACTATGCACAAGATTCCATTCCGCTTTTCGAACAGAAGACTATTGAAGGACATGCCGTTCGTGCTACTTTGTTTGCTACCGGAGCAACGGCTGCCGCACTTGAGAATCATTCACCGGAATATATCGCTGCCGTTAGTCGTTTATGGGATAATATGATTGGAAAGCGTATGTTCATCACCGGCGGAGTAGGTGCTGTTCACTTTGACGAGAAGTTCGGACCCGATTACTTTCTGCCTACAGATGCTTATCTGGAAACTTGTGCTGCTGTCGGTGCCGGTTTCTTCAGTCAAAGAATGAACGAGCTGACAGGTGATGCCAAGTATATGGACGAATTGGAACGCACCTTATATAATAACGTCCTGACAGGTATTTCTCTTTCCGGCACACAATACACTTACCAGAATCCGCTGAACTCTGCTAAGCATGCCCGTTGGAGCTGGCACGATTGTCCTTGTTGTCCGCCAATGTTCCTTAAGATGATGTCTGCAATGCCCGGATTTATCTACTCGCAGAAGGGAAGTGACGTTTATGTGAACCTTTTTGTTGGTAGCGAAACGGAAATGACTCTGGCGGATCGGAACCGGGTACGTTTGACGCAAAAGACCGGTTATCCGTGGGAGGGTGTTGTCACCATGACCGTTGAACCCGAAAAAGAGAAGACTTTTATATTGAAAGTGCGTATCCCGGGATGGGCGCAAGGTGTGGAGAATCCTTATGGCCTGTATCGTTCGGAGGTACGGTCTGCCGTAAGCCTGAAGGTAAACGGTAAGTCGGTTCCACTAAAAATATTCAAAGGATATGCCGAAATTCAACGGAAATGGAAAAAGGGGGATCAAGTTGAGCTGACACTACCCGTTCAGCCGCGTTTGGTGACAGCCAATGAAGCAGTGGCGGATTTACACGACAAAGTAGCCATTGCCGCCGGCCCCTTTGTATATTGTCTGGAAGGATGTGATAATGAAGGTTTGGCTGATTTGAAGGTTGATATGCGTTCTCCCCTGTCGATCACTTTTGAAAAGGGATTATTGAATGGAATCAATGTAATTAAAGGTCAGGCACTGGATAAGACAGGAAAGAAAGTACCGGTTACGGCTATTCCTTATTATGCTTTGGGTAATCGCCAGGATAAGGGTTATGCGGTTTGGATTCCGGCAAGTAAATAATGCGAACGAACATAAACACAATTGTAAGATGAGGGTAAACTGTTTGTTAGCTCTGATATTGTCTGCTTCGGTAGTAGCGGCACAGGACGCTGTGATCCGGGTGGATGCGGGTAAGGTCGAAAATAAAATAACTCCTTATTTATATGGAGCTTGCATGGAAGATGTAAATCATGAGATTTATGGGGGAATTTATGATCAGCAGATTTTTGGCGAGAGCTTTGAGGAACCTGCCTCCATGGATAACTTTATCGGGTTTACCCGGTGCGAAGGGGTATGGAAGATGCAAGATGATCAACTTTCCGTATCGTCGCATCCGGGGGCGAAATTGGTTTATGATGATGCGGAGTTCTCTGACGGTAGGGTCGGAGTCGATATAAAATTTACCGATGACATTTCGTCTGCCAATAATGCGGGACTTTTGTTGCGTGTCGGTGAATACGGAGGTGGAGCGGATAATTTTGATGGATACGAAGTCAGCCTGTTTGCCGATGGCAAACGCGTGCTGTTAGGTAAGCATCTGCACAACTGGCAGGAACTGAAAACAGTTCCGGTAGATGTAGATCCGTCGCAATGGAATCGTATGGAAGTGAAGATGGAGGGTGATGAACTGGTGATTCTGCTGAACAGTCGTGAAGTATTGCGTTTCGAAGATCATCTTACCACTTTACGTAATGGAAAGGTCGCTTTCCGCAATTGGGGTGCCGGTGCATCTTTCCGTAACCTGACCATCGGAGATGGTACTCCTGTCAAGCTGTTAACCCGATCGGCACCACAGGTCAGTGGCATGTGGGATGCTTTTGCAGATCTGAATGCGGCCGCTTCATATAAACAGGTTGCGGACAAACCTTTTCATGGACACTATGCTCAGCAAGTAGAGTGTCTGGCAGGTATCGGTAAAGTGGGCATTGCCAACCGGAGTTTGAATCGCTGGGGGATCTCCGTACGTCAGGGTGAGAAGAAAACCGGTAGCCTTTATTTGAAAGGGAAGGCGGAAGTATGGGTAGCCCTTCAAAGCGTGGATGGTGAAAAAGAATATGCTGTACAGTGTATCCGTACCGAGTCCGGTGACTGGAAAAAGTATACATTTGAGTTGATTCCGGACAAGACCGATGAAAACGCACGCTTTGCCATTTATTTGAAAGGGAAAGGGCGTTTTCTGGTAGATATGGTCACTTTGATGAACGGTGCCGACCGACAGTTTCGTGGGTTGCCGTTGCGTAATGATATCGGGCAGGCAATGGTGGATCAGGGGTTGCGTTTCCTGCGCTATGGAGGTACGATGGTTAATGCTCCCGAATACCGTTTTAAGAACATGATTGGTGATCGTGCACTGCGTCCGCCTTATAAAGGCCACTGGTATACTTATTCGACTAACGGTTTCGGTATCGAGGATTTTCTCCGGTTCTGCGAGAAGGCAGGGTTTGTGCCTGCTTATGCAGTGAATGTAGAAGAGTCGGCGCAGGATATGGCGGACATGATTGAATACTTGAACGGGCCGGTAGATACGGAATGGGGGAAGAAGCGTGCCGCGAACGGGCATCCCGAACCTTACGGATTGAAGTATCTGGAGATTGGAAACGAAGAGGTCATCTGGGGGGATATCGAGGCAGACTATCAGCATTACATTGATCGTTTTAATGATATCTATGAAGCGGTTCATGCCAAAGATCCGGAGGTGCAATTTATTCATTCTGCCTGGTGGCGTCCCGAATCGCCTAACATGGAAAAAGTATTTAAAGCCCTTGACGGAAAAGCTGCTTATTGGGATTATCACCCTTGGACGGATGATCTCGGTAGCCGTGAGAACATAGACAGGGAGTTGACGGATATGAAGGCCAAGTTCTTGAAATGGAATCCGAATACAACGATGCGTTGTGCCATTTTTGAAGAAAATGGAAACCTGCATAACATTCAGCGTGCCATTGTACATGCTACCGTTCAGAATGTAGTTCGCCGCCATGGTGACTTCATCCTGACTACCTGTGCGGCCAATGCCCTTCAACCCTATCTGCAAAATGACAATGGTTGGGATCAGGGGCAGGTATTTTTCACACCGGGACAGGTTTGGGGAATGCCGACTTTCTATGCACAGCAGATGTCTGCTGCCCATCACCATCCGTTACGTTTGTGGAGTGAAGTGAAAGGAGAACTGGATGTGACAGCCACAACGAATGAAGCACGTGATGAAGTGATTCTGCATGTTGTGAACACTTCACCTGAGGTACGGCGGAGCCAGATAAACTTGTCCGGTTTCATTCCGGAGGGAAATATGGAAATATATACTTTGAGTGGAGAACTGAATGACGAAAATCTTCCCGATACGCCGACCCGGATTCTTCCGAAAGCTATCTGGATGCAGGCTGCCGGATCTGATTTTACTTATTCGTTTCCTGCTTACTCGTATACGATTGTCGTGCTTGGGAAGTAAGTTATCGTTATGGGAATTAACATTGTTAATACCGCTTCGGAAAGTTTTGCTGACAGATTGTAAACAACAAGTCTTTTGCATGTAAAAGATTTGTTGTTTACAATCAAAACACTTGTTTTAACAGACCGTTAAAACAAGTGTTCCTTCAATGTGATATAAACACTTATAACCTTCTATTTATCAGCCGGAACCTAATCAAAGGACCTTTGTTTCCTAAAGCCTCTGCCTGCATGGTTTCGAGTGATCTACTTGTCAGAATGACAAGTAGAATATAATTGATGAAAAGTTATGGAACCTTTTATGGTCTGGAAATAGCTGATACATTGCACGAATTTGTTCCATCGGCCGACAGCACTACAGACGGAAGGGTCAGATTTCCAAGCCGTCCAGTATCTTCAGATATAACTCCAATGCTTCTTCGATTTCTTTAATCATGATATATTCATCGGCTGTATGTGAACGCGAAGAACGGCCGGGACCCATTTTTACCGAAGGGAAAGACATTAACGCCTGATCAGAAAGGGTAGGGGAACCGAAAGGTATACGTCCCAGTTTTTTTGCTTTTTGTACAAACGGGTGACTCTCTTCGATACGTGAAGAGTTAAGGCGGAACGAGCGGGCTTCGGCTTTGCAGGAAATATGTTTTTGTATTTCGGCAAACAGTTCTTCATTGGAGTAAAGTTCGTTGCTTCGTACGTCCACTACGAAATTGCAACGGTCGGGGATGACATTGTGCTGTGTACCGGCATTGATCACCGTGACACTCATTTTGACAGGGCCCAGCAGAGACGATTCTTTGGCAAAACGGTAATCGCGGAACCAGGCAATGTCGTCCAATACCTTATATATAGCATTATCACCTTCATTACGGGCTGCGTGTCCTGCTTTTCCGATGGCAGTGACATCAAGTACCATTAACCCTTTTTCGGCAATAGCAGGTTGCATTTCGGTAGGTTCTCCCACTACGGCAAAACTGATAGGAGGAAGTCCGGGCAATACACTTTCGATACCCCCTTTTCCCGATACTTCTTCTTCGCAGGATGCCAGATAAATGAGGTTATAACTTTGTTGCCTGCGGCATAGTTGCAGAAACACCTGTAAGAGTGTCACTACGCTTGCACCGGCATCGTTGCTGCCCAATCCGTAAAGTTTCCCATTCTCTTCGCGAGGAGTGAACGGATCTTTTCGCCAACCGTTGACCGGTTTTACGGTATCGATATGGGAATTGAGCAGGATTGTCGGTTTCTTCAGGTCGAACATGGGACTCAGACACCAGATGTTGTTTCCTTTACGGCCTGTGGTCATACCTTCGGCCTCGATATAGTTTTGCAGGTAATCGGCTGCTTTTTCTTCTTCGCGGCTGAGCGAAGGGATGCTGATCAGAGATTTCAGCAAGCCGACAGCTTCGGATGTAATGGATTCGTCTATCATTTCTTTTTTTGCTTTGAACGGATGCAAATGTACAAATAATACTTGAATCTTTCAGTTTGTCAGACAACTATTTATCAGGTACTATATGGCTAAGTGCCTGACTCTGTTAAGCAAAATAATTCAGTGTTCACACCTGATAATTCCAAATTAAACGATACCTTTGCAGACGAATAACTAACAACAAAGGATATGACTTATCATCATTTATCTGTCTTGGTTCATCGTCAGGCTGAAAAGTATGGCGACAAGACAGCTCTGAAATACCGTGACTATGAGAAGGCACAGTGGATCCCTATCTCTTGGAATGAATTCTCGCAAACTGTAAGGCAGGCCGCCAATGCCATGGTGGAACTGGGGGTACAGGAAGAAGAAAATATCGGTATTTTCTCTCAAAATAAGCCGGAATGTCTGTTTACGGATTTTGCCGCTTTTGCTAATCGTGCGGTGACGATTCCACTCTATGCAACCAGCTCTCCGGCACAGGCACAATACATTATCAATGATGCACAGATACGTTTCTTATTTGTAGGAGAGCAGTTCCAATACGATGCTGCTTTCAGTGTATTTGGCTTTTGCCCTTCACTTACCCAGTTAATTATTTTCGATCCGGCAGTAGTAAGAGACCCGCGTGATATGAGTTCCATCTACTTTGACGAGTTTCTGGCCAAAGGAAAAGATTTGCCGCACAACGAAGTGGTGGAAGAACGTACGGCACGTGCCGGTGCCGATGATTTGGCAAATATATTGTATACGTCCGGTACTACCGGTGAGCCCAAAGGAGTGATGTTACATCATTCTTGCTATCTGGAAGCATTCCGCATTCACGATATTCGTTTGGTGGATATGACCGATAAGGACGTTTCGATGAACTTCCTGCCTCTGACCCATGTGTTTGAGAAGGCGTGGACTTATCTCTGTGTGCATAAAGGAGTACAGGTATGTATCAATCTCCGTCCGGCCGACATCCAGACGACGATTAAAGAAATTCGTCCGACGTTGATGTGCAGTGTACCCCGTTTTTGGGAAAAAGTATATGCAGGTGTCCAGGAGAAAATTGCCGAGACTACCGGTATCAAGAAAATGTTGATGCTGGATGCCATCAAGGTAGGGCGTATCCACAATCTTGAGTATCTGCGGGTAGGTAAGACGCCTCCCAAAATGATTCAGCTGAAATATAAATTCTACGAAAAGACTATTTATGCCTTATTGAAAAAGACTATCGGTATAGAGAATGGTAACTTCTTCCCGACGGCCGGTGCCGCTGTTCCTGATGAAATCTGTGAATTTGTGCATTCCGTAGGTATCGATATGTTGGTGGGATATGGTTTGACGGAATCTACTGCGACTGTTTCGTGTACTTCGAAGACCGGTTATGACATCGGTTCGGTAGGACAAGTGATGCCGGAGGTAGAGGTAAAGATCGGGGAAGACAATGAAATTCTGCTTCGGGGAAAAACGATCACGAAGGGATATTATAAGAAAGCGGAAGCTACGGCAGCTGCTATTGATGAAGAGGGATGGTTCCATACCGGAGATGCCGGCTATTTCAAAAATGGTCAGTTGTATCTGACGGAACGCATCAAGGATCTGTTCAAAACATCGAATGGAAAATACATTGCTCCCCAGGCGTTGGAAACCAAATTGGTTATTGACCGTTATATCGACCAGATAGCTATTATTGCCGACCAGCGTAAATTTGTATCTGCGCTGATTGTACCCGTATACGGCTTTGTGAAACAGTATGCCAAAGAGAAAGGTATCGAATACAAGGACATGACCGAACTGTTGGAGCATCCTAAGATTATTGCTTTGTTCCGTGCACGTATTGACACGTTGCAGCAACAATTTGCCCACTACGAACAGATTAAACGTTTCACATTGCTTCCTGAACCGTTCAGTATGGAAAAGGGAGAACTGACTAACACTCTGAAACTGAAACGCCCGGTAGTGGCACGCAATTATAAAGAGGTAATTGATAAAATGTATGAGGAGTAAGAACACGAAATTTTGTATATCTTTGCTCCCCATTATTAACGAAAACCATAAATAAGAAGTATGATTACTATTGAACAACTTAAAGACGTGAAAGAGCGCACTGATGCGCTGAGGAGGTATCTTTGACATCGACGGGAAGAAAATTCAGGTCGAAGAAGAGCAATTGAGAACACAGGCTCCGGGATTCTGGGATGACCAGAAGAAGGCCGAAGCACAAATGAAACTGGTGAAAGGATTACAGAAGTGGATTGACGGTTACAACGAAGTCAAAACACTGGCAGACGAACTGGAACTGGCTTTCGATTTTTATAAAGACGAACTGGTCACCGAGCAGGAGGTGGACGAGGCGTATGCAAAGGCTCTGGAACATGTGGAAAACCTGGAGTTGCAGAATATGCTTCGTGATGAAGCCGACCAGATGAGTTGCGTGCTGAAGATTAACTCCGGTGCCGGTGGCACGGAGAGTCAGGACTGGGCATCGATGCTGATGCGTATGTATCTTCGTTATGCCGAGACCAATGGTTATAAAGCAACCATGGCCAACTTGCAGGAAGGTGATGAAGCGGGTATTAAAACCTGTACCATCCAGATCGAAGGCGACTATGCTTATGGATATCTGAAAGGCGAAAACGGTGTACACCGTTTGGTTCGTGTTTCCCCTTACAATGCGCAGGGTAAGCGCATGACTTCTTTTGCTTCCGTGTTTGTCACTCCGTTGGTGGACGATAGCATTGAAGTGAATATTTTGCCGGCCTGTATCTCTTGGGATACTTTCCGTTCGGGAGGTGCCGGTGGACAGAACGTAAATAAAGTGGAATCCGGCGTTCGTTTGCGTTATCAGTACAAGGACCCTTATACCGGAGAGGAAGAGGAAATCCTGATTGAGAATACCGAAACCCGTGACCAGCCTAAGAACCGGGAGAATGCGATGCGTCAGTTGCGCTCTATTCTTTACGATAAAGAATTGCAGCACCGCATGGCCGAACAGGCCAAAGTGGAAGCCGGTAAGAAAAAAATCGAATGGGGGTCGCAGATACGAAGCTATGTATTTGATGACCGTCGTGTAAAAGACCATCGTACCAACTTCCAGACCTCTGATGTAAACGGAGTGATGGATGGTAAAATAGAAGGCTTTATCAAGGCTTATCTGATGGAATTTTCGTCCGAAGAGGCTTAAACATAACAGAATTGTAACATCCTCCGGGGTTTTCTGCCCCGGAGGATGTTTTTTTTATTTCCTTTCTTTGCTCATCATTTTATTCTCCATATTTTTGGCTGGTTAAAAGATTTGTTCTTACTTTGTTAGCGTTGAACTTTAAAGCTAACGATTATGAGTAAGAATAAGAAAAAAGTAACACACAGCAAGAAAGAAGAAGAACAAGCCAAAAAGGTTGTTAAGGTAGTTTTTGTCTCGCTGGTCATTCTGGCATTGGCTATGATTATCGGTTTTTCTCTTTTGGGCTAAGAGTGAGTGATTAGTGACTGACAATTAGTGATTAGTACCGTATAGATGAATTGTACTAATCACCGGTTATTAGCTGCTAATCACTGCCAATTAATCGCAAATCACTAAAAAGACGGATGAACAAGCAACTGATTACTATTTTTTCTATCTTCTCAATTACTTGTCTGGGGATGGTTTCTGCCCAGGAGTCTAAATCTTTTCTTCCTGAGGTGAAGAAAGAATCATTAACCTTCAGTTCGGAGGACAATAAGTTTAAACTGACTTTCAATGGCCGTATCCAGGCAGATGGAGCGGTGTTTTTTGGAGAGGATTACCAGCCCATAGGCAATGGTGTCGGATTTAGGCGTGTACGTTTAGGTGCCACTGCTGCATTTGGTAAAAGATTATCCGGTAAAATAGAGATGGATCTGACCGATGGCGGATTTTCGTTAAAAGACTGTTTCATTAAATATGCTTTTCCCAACGGGCTCTACTTTAGGGCAGGTAATTTTAAAGAGAGTTTTGGGATGGCTGCAATGACTTCTTCGGGCGATTTATGGTTTATGGAGAAAGCGAATGTGGTATCGGCATTTGCTCCTGAATATCATATTGGCGTACAGGGAACTTGGGAACATGACCAGTTCCTGGGGGTAGCAGGTGTACATTTCAAGCGAATTGAAGGTAATAAAGAAAAAGATTATTCTGAAAGTAACAACAAAGCCGGAGAAGATGAAGGAATATCGGTGACTGCCCGTGCGGTTTGGCAACCTGTTTCGGCAGATAAAGTGAAAGGCTTTCATCTGGGAATTGCTGCATCTTATCGCACTCCGAAGACTACGGTTGGTTCACTGATGCCAAATACGGTGAGATACAGTACAAGGTCGCTGTCTTATATCAATAAAATCAAGTTTCTGGATACGTCGCCTATTGCCTCGGTCAGTCACGACTGGCTGGCGGGTGCCGAGTTGGCCGGATTCTACAGAGGGTTTCGTTTTCAGGGAGAATACATTATGAACAACACAGTGCGTATGGAAGGATTAGCGACGGAGAAGTTCAATGGTTTCTATGTACAGGCTGCTTATCTGCTGTTTGGCGGACAGCAGCGGTATAGTAAATCACGTGGCGCTTTTTCACAGCCGTCGTTTGGGCGTAGTTGGGGCGACATAGAACTGGCAGCCCGTTTTGACCGTATCGACCTGAACGGAACAGAGGTGATGGGCGGATCGGCCAACGGATGGACGTTTGGGGTGAATTATTATGCTACCCGGAATCTTAAATTCCAGATTAACTATTCGTATGTAGATAATGATAAATATGCCAATGCCTTCGGACAGGCAGCGGTGGGGTATAAATCGAACGGAGAGATTGCTTACAAACCCGAGGAAGTAGACGAATCGTTGGGGAAGGGGGGGAATGCATATGGCATTCTGGGACTCCGTATACAATTGAATTTTTAAATATGCCACAAGAGATAGAACGTAAGTTTCTCGTTAAAGGAGACTATAAATCACAGGCTTTTGCGCAGAGTCGCATTGTTCAGGGATATATCAGCAGTGCCCGTGGAAGAACGGTCCGGGTACGTATCCGCGATGGGAAAGGTTACCTGACTATTAAAGGAGCCTCCGATGCCTCAGGGTTGAGCCGCTATGAGTGGGAGAAAGAACTGCCGCTTATTGAGGCAGAGGAACTGATGAAACTTTGTGAACCGGGAGTGATCGATAAAACCCGATACCTGGTTCGTAGCGGGGAACACGTATTCGAAATAGATGAATTCTACGGTGAGAATGAAGGACTTGTAGTAGCTGAGGTTGAATTGGGGGCAGAGGATGAAATGTTTGTAAAACCTGACTTTATCGGGGAAGAGGTAACTGGGGATGTTCGCTACTATAATTCCCAGTTAATGAAAAAACCGTATACTACCTGGCCGTAGCTAACAAATAATCCGTATATTTGTTTCTTTAGTTACGGGCTCAAGAATAAAGATATATGGAACAACTGTACAACTACTTGCCGGAAAAGCTGGTGACCTTTATTCTGGTCACCTTGTTTTCACTTTTAATAGGACTCTCGCAACGCAAGATCAGTCTGAAGCGTGAAGGAGAAACCACTCTTTTCGGTACGGACCGCACCTTTACGTTTATTGGAATGTTAGGGTACCTTTTGTATATCCTCGATCCAGAAGAGATGCGGCTCTTTATGGGAGGCGGGTTGATACTCGGTATGCTTCTGGGATTGAACTATTATGTAAAACAAACCCAGTTTCACGTATTCGGGGTGACGACCATCATCATTGCGCTGATCACTTATTGCATTGCTCCTATTGTTTCTACACAGCCTTCCTGGTTTTATGTCATGGTGATTGTAACCGTTTTATTGTTCACTGAATTGAAGCATACCTTTACGGAGATTGCACAGCGAATGAAAAACGATGAAATGATCACACTTGCCAAATTTTTGGCTATCAGTGGAATTATTCTCCCCATGCTGCCCAATGAGAATATCATTCCGGATATCAACCTGACCCCCTATACCATTTGGCTGGCTACAGTAGTTGTCTCGGGCATTTCTTACCTTTCTTATCTGTTGAAGCGATATGTCTTTCGTGAATCGGGAGTATTGGTTTCCGGTATCATCGGTGGATTGTATAGCAGTACGGCCACTATTTCGGTATTGGCGCGTAAAAGCAGGAATATCCACTCGCAGGAAGCACCCGAATACGTTGCTGCCATGCTGTTGGCTGTGAGTATGATGTTTCTGCGTTTTATGATTTTAATTCTTATTTTCAGTTCCACCATCTTTGCCTCTATCTATCCTTATCTTTTGATTATGGCTGCTGTTGCAGCCGGCGTTGCCTGGTTTATCCACTGCCGGCGGAAACGGACGCCTGGTGCTGATCTTGTGGAAGAAGAGGATGACAGCAGTAACCCTTTGGAGTTCAAAGTAGCACTGATTTTTGCCGGACTATTCGTTATCTTTACTGTGTTGACACATTACACATTGATTTATGCCGGTACCGGAGGATTGAACTTATTATCGTTTGTGTCCGGATTCAGTGATATCACTCCTTTCATCCTGAACTTATTGCAGGGAACCGGGAGTGTGGCGGCCACTGTTGTGATGGCTTGTACCATGCAGGCCATTATCAGCAATATTGTGGTGAATATGTGTTATGCACTTTTCTTTTCGGGTAAACAGAGTAAGTTGCGCTCATGGATATTAGGCGGTTTCGGCTGTGTGATTGCGGCAAATGTTGTCGTACTTTTTTTCTTTTATCTGATTTAATGTGCGTTATCGAACAACTTCTGATAAAAAAGAATAAAAATCGCCCTATTTCACCTTTCTTAACTCCGAGGGTTTCGTAAACGAATATAAAGTCGATATTTTCGTTGCCAATCTGTAACAAATACTATGATTTTGCGTCTGATAGACTATAAACTAAAACATAACTTCACATGAGAAACAAACTACTACTATTATTGCTGTTGATGTTTATAACATCCGGCATGATGTATGCTCAACAGCAGAAACCTCAGCAAACCCAGCAACGTACAGCAGCTCCATCTTATACATTGAAAGGCGTGCTTCTTGACTCGCTGACGCAAGAGGGAGAACCTTATGCTACGATCAAAATCGTGAAAAAGAGTGCTCCCCAAAAAGCCTTGAAAATGGCCGTAACTGACTTGAATGGTAAATTCCAGGAAAAATTGACTGTCGCTCCCGGAAACTATGTCGCTACTTTTTCATCTGTAGGTAAAGTGACATTGGTGAAAGACTTCACCGTAAAGGCAGGAGATAAAGTAATTGACCTCGGACAATTGAATATGGCTGAGGCTACTAACGAACTGAAAGGCATAGAGATCGTTGCCCAGAAACCATTGGTAAAGGTGGATGTGGACAAGATTGAATATAACATTGAGGACGACCCGGACTCAAAGACCAACACAGTGATGGAAATGCTTCGTAAAGTCCCGTTGGTTACAGTGGACGGTGAAGACAACATTAAGGTGAATGGCAGCAGCAGTTTTAAAATCCATGTAAACGGTAAGCCGAATAACATGATGAGCAATAATCCGAAAGATGTGCTCAAAAGTATGCCTGCTAATACAATTAAGCATATCGAGGTAATCACTTCTCCGGGAGCTAAATATGATGCAGAAGGTGTAGGCGGTATCCTGAATATCGTTACTGTAGGCGGTGGCTTTGAAGGGTATACCGCTACTTTCCGTGCCAGTGGCAGTAACCGTGGTGCCGGTGCGGGCGGATATGCCACTATTAAGTCGGGTAAACTGACTCTGACCGGTAACTATAACTACAATTATAATACAACTCCGAAGAGCTACTCAAATAGTTTCCGTGAAAACTTCGACTCGGAAGATCAGAAATATCTGGAATCAAACAGTACTTCCGATTATGACGGTAGTTTCCAGTACGGTAATCTGGAAGCCAGTTACGAAATTGATACATTACGCCTGCTGACTGCTTCTTTCGGTATGTATGGAGGTAGTAATGATAATAACAGTGACGGACTGACTACGATGTGGAATGCAAACAGAGATGTGTTGGCTTATCAATATGGCTCTCTGAGTGATGGAAGCGGTTCGTGGTATTCGATGCGGGGTAATGTCGACTACCAGCGTACGTCTAAAAAGAATAAGGACCGTATGATTACTCTTTCCTACAAGATCAGCACTCAACCCCAGAATTCGGATTACTACACTAAGTATAGAGATATAAAGGATCCTTTTGAATTGGAAATTATTGAGAAGTTCCTATTAAACAACTCTCACTCGGATGGAAAAACGAATACTACTGAACATACCTTCCAGGTGGACTACACCACCCCTATCGGAAAGTTACATACGATAGAAGTAGGTGGCAAATATATTATCCGTAATAATTTAAGTGATAATAAGTTGTTCGAAGCTAAAGGGGCAACCGACGATTATGAATACAACAACGACCGTAGCAGTAAGTACAAGCATATGAACGACATTCTTGCTGCTTATTTAGGATACACTCTTCGTTATAAGGGCTTCTCTTTTAAACCGGGAGTACGTTATGAATATACCGCTCAGGATGTAAAATATTTGGCTGGAGCTATCGGTCCGGAAGCGGATTTCAGCACCAACTATAATGATTTTGTTCCATCTGTTACGATGGGTATTAAGATTGGTAAGACACAGAACTTGCGTGGTGGTTACAACATGCGTATCTGGCGTCCGGGTATCTGGAACTTGAATCCTTATTTTGACGACCGTAACCCGATGTTTATCAGCCAGGGTAATTCGAATCTGGAAAGTGAAAAGAGCCACTCGTTCAATCTGAGCTATAGTATGTTCAGTATGAAGTTCAATGTGAATGTTTCTTTGCGTCACTCATTTGGAAACAATGGTATTGAGCGGGTGAGCCGTCTGATCGGTAAAGGCGGTGAGGACTTCCCCGGAGGACATCATGCTCCCGAAGGTGCATTGTACAGCACGTACGAAAATATCGGTAAGAACCGTAATACAGGTCTGAGCCTTTATGCTAACTGGAATGCTTCTCCCAATACTCGTATCTATCTGAATGGTGATGGTAGCTACGCTGATATTAAGAGTCCGGCCCAAGGATTACATAATTATGGATGGAGCGCTTCTATGTATGGCGGCATTCAGCATACTTTCCCATTGAAAATACGCGCCAGTCTGAATGCCGGAGGAAGTACTCCTTACATTAGCTTGCAGGGTAAGGGATCGGGTTACTATTACTATAGCCTGAGTGTGAACCGTTCATTCATCAAAGATCGTTTTACGGTAAGTGCTTATGTTAGCAATATCTTCGAGAAATATCGTTCGTTCAACAACACTACTATCGGTGAAAACTTCTTGTCTAAGAATAGCAGCCGCTATCCGAGCCGTAGCTTTGGTGTCAGCCTCAGTTATCGTATCGGTGAGTTGAAAGCCAGCGTGAAGAAAGCTGCCCGCAGTATCAATAATGATGATGTGAAAGGTGGCGGTGGCCAGGGTGGTCAAGGCGGTGCTAACTAAGAGTCAGGACTTCTGGTAAAGATAAAAACAGAAAGGTGTAGCTATCCGCAGTGGTAGCTACACCTTTCTGTTTTTGAATGGGGATGTGTCATTATTCACCACAGAGTAATACAGAGTCCCATAGAGCGAACTTGATCTATTGATAACTACTGAATATTTATCTGTGTAAATCAGTGTAATCTGTGGTGAATACGAGTTCCGGCACACCCCATTTCGTCCGGTTGCCGGTTTATAATGAATGATCTGCCGGCACCTCTTTCCCCGACCAGGCTTTCAAGTTGGTCCATTCGGCGGGAGGAGCTGACCAAAAGGCATCGTCAGCAGGTAATCCCAGTGGTAAGAACCCGGTCAGACACAGATAAGTACTTCCCGTATTGATGTAGCTTTCCGACATTCTTATCTGATTACCGGAGAAACCTATCCTTAACCAACCGTTTGCGTCAAAATTGTCGGCTGACCGAAACTGATTTTCAATGACCTTGGTCATTGCACAACGTACTTGGGCGGGAGTAATATGTTCGGGAAGCAGATGTAGTAGGGCAGCTTGCCCTAACGCATGAAATACTCCGGTACGATACACGATAGACCGTCCGATTACCGGATAAGTTCCTTCCGGTGAAATAAACCGTTCCAGCTGTTCGGCATAGCGTTCCAAGCGTTTCTGCTGTACTTTCAGAAATTCAGCTCCCGGCATCCGGTGCTTTTGCATGACGATTAATATGTCAGTTAGCATGGGGTGAATCACAAAGCTGTTGTAATAATCGAGATGGAAGTCAGCCCCGTCACCGTATTGGGCATCTCCCTTATACCAAAGATCCCTGAACTTGCGTACTCCGTAGTTAAGGCGTACCGTATCGCACTCACCGGTGAATTCTTGCAATGCAGCCTCTATGATAGAGGCAAACAGCAACCAGTTGCTTTCGTTGGGTTTAATGGCACGGCTTCGCTTCAACTCCGTCACTACCCGCTTGCGGGCAGATGCAGAGAGATTACCCCATAACTGTTTGGGGGCGCGCAGCAATCCTTCTGCCAGGAATGCGGCATCTACCAAGGGCTGCGAAGGTTCTCCGAAAATCAGGTAATCGGGTGAGGAGGGGTTAACGGCATTGCTGATTCCTTTTACAGTCAGCTCGATGTATTTCTTGCGTAACTGTCCTTCCGGCGTATCGTCCGCTCCCAATTCCAGCCATGGAGCCATGCCGCAAACTGTACGTCCTACTGCTTCCAGATAAGAGAAACGTTGCCGGTCGGGGGCAAGCGATTGGTATGGCATTCTTTTCTTCAGTGTTTCGTTAGCCAGATTACTGAGTACCGGATTGGCCAGGCGGACAAGTGTCTTTACCCAGACATCCCGGTCGGCAGTTCCTGGCCGGCACTGTGCCCAAAGACAGGGGACTGCCGGCCATCCTCCGGCCAGCAATCCCCATACAATAATTAAGATGATCCGTTTCATTGAAGCGATCCGTCTTCTTTATATTCCACTACCACTACGTCCGTAAGTGGTTTTTTCCCCGGAGTAGTTACACGGATGGTATTTTCTCCTGCCTTCAGTTTGACACCTTTCCATACAACTGTTGAGTAAGTATCTGCTTTTTGTTTGCCACAACTGACACCGTTTACAAACAGTTCGGCTTCCGGGGCAGTGGTGAATGCCATGAAAGTCTGCTCCGGTTGGTAGCGAAGCCTGCATCGCTTCTCTGCCAAATAAATCATCGGCTCCTGTTTGTTCCAGTTTGCTTTATAGAAGTAGTAGGAGTCTTTCTTCACCTTTCGGTCGAAGGTGACGAGACCTTTGTCATTAATACCCGGGCGGTCACCTTCCGTACGATGGGCAGCGCCGAAGTCGAACATGTTCCAAACGAATGTACCCCATACGAACGGACGTTCGGCTATGATTTTCCAATTCTCCATATGATAGTAGGTCTGCCAGTTTTCAGGGTGCCACCATCCCGAAGCGGACGGTTGCCTGAGCGAGTCCTGCTGGTGGTAGACACTGGCTCCTGCCCCGTATTCACTGATGCCGATACGTATTTCGGGATATTTCTCGTGTGTACGGTCCAGAAAGGTTGCCAATGTTTTCGGAGTACTTCCATACCAACCATCGTAACGGTTCCAGGCAATGTTATCGGTAATGAAGTTCAAATCACCGTTCTGGTTGCTGGCGGAAGTTGTCGGACGGGTAGGGTCTTCCTGTTTCGCCAGTACATTCAGTTCTTTGATATACTCTACAGGATTGTCCCCGACTTCCTTCAGTTCATTGAACAGGCCCCAGAAGCAGATAGAGGGATGATTGTAGTGCTGGCGAATCAGTTCGATGAGTTGCTGTTTGCCATTCTCACGGAAGGAAAGCTGGTTGACAAAACCTTTATCCGCATATCCTCCGGGACCGACAAACGGAATCTCAGCCCAAGTGACGATACCGTGCCGGTCCATCAAATCGTACATATAAGTTGCCTGCGGATAGTGTGCCAGGCGGATGGCGTTGACTCCCATCTCACGCATCAGTGCCACATCTTCTTCATGATGCTGGGGACAGAGTGCGTTACCCACTTCGGCACGATCCTGATGGCGGCATACCCCATGGAGTGGCAGATGCTTGCCATTCAGGAAGAATCCTTGAGCCGGATCGGTATGATAATAGCGTAGACCTAATGGCTGTGTTACACTGTCGATCTGTTTACCGTTCTTGTGGAGGCTGACAGTGACCTGATACATAAACGGGTCTTCACAACCATTCCAAAGACGTGGTTTTTGAATCAGTAAAGGAAGCTGTTCCTGAATATCGGTCCCCTGTTTCAGCGATATGCTCCGGTTTTCTTTGCAAATCACTTTAGAGCCGTCCGTCACTTGGATCCGAAGTTCGGCTGCTCCATCGGCTGCTCGGTTGGACAGGTTCACTTTGGCACATACTTTTGCTTCTTGGGCGCTGACGGCTTCCTGCACCAGATAAACTCCCGGTGAAGCATAATCCAGAGGCGAGATACAAGTCTCGTCCGTAATCAGCAGATGTACATCCCTGTAGATTCCCCCGTAAAAATTGAAGTCGCCTACGAGTGGCATTATGTCCAGTTGCTCACCGTTATTGGCACGTACCAGAATGGAGTTCTTTTCTCCGTATTTCACTAAGTCTGTGATTTCGAATATAAAGGCTCCGTATCCGCCCCGGTGTTCGCCAATGTGTTTGCGGTTGATGAACACGTTGGCTACACTGTTCACACCTTCAAAGCGAAGAAACAGGCGCTTGCCTTTCCATTCGGGACGAACATATAGAGCTTTTTCATAGTTCCCGATACCCCGTTTGTAGTCTGTTTTGCCGGCAAGCGCATCTTGTGCATTCCAGGTGTGCGGCAGGTCTACCCTGCGGGTGTCTCCCTGTACCTGATGCGAGAAACGGAAATTCCAGTTATTGTTGAGTAGAATATCCTGACGCTGGGCGTGAAGGGAGAGAGAGAAGAGAAGTAGGAGAAGAAAGGGGATTAAATCTTTTCCTCGGCCCCTCCGCCATAAGGAGGGAAAATAGTTACATTTCTGCTGTTTCATATGTTCTTGATTATGTATTGATTAATGATGTTATTATTGAGATCATCTGTATTTCCCTATCCGTTTTGTAATACGTCCGCTTTCTCCGGTCCGCCCGGTTCGGGAGTTTCTTGTGGGTGAATCACATCGAAATAATAGATGCCTTGTTCCTTCAGATAGTCCAGGAAGGACGGCAACCGCATGCAGAAACGGCTCCAGTCTTTTGCGCCGGGTGAAGTCCATGCCGATTCTGCCAAGGCTATCAAACGCGGGAAGGTCATGAAATCCAGTCGTTTGGCATCCGCGATCCGTTCGGTCCAAAGTGTGAACTGCATACCCAGTATCTGATTTTCGTATCCTTTAAAGAGATGACTGACCGGTTCGGGAAAAGCGTAGACATCTTGCAACGGATTGAATCCATCCCAATAGCGTCCCACTTTATGTGAGGCATCCTGTACGAAATCGCCATACAGCGGACGGCGTGGAGTCAGCACTACCTGATAGCCCTGTTCAAGCGCTTTCAGCAACTGGTACTTGCGGTCGTGACGCCACCACATCACCAGTGCTTTCGAGGGGGAGATACCGGCATCCACTATTTCGTCCCAACCGATCATCTTCTTGCCTTTGGCTACTACCAGATCGGCGGCACGGCGGATGAAGTAATGCTCCAGTCCGGTTTCATTGACCAGCCCTTTTTCCTTTATGAAGTTCTGGATATCCGGATCTGTGAACCAGTTCTGGTTACCATAGTGCACTTCGTCACCTCCGATATGGATATAGGGAGCCGGAAAGAGAGCAGTTATTTCATCGAGCACATCGCTGATAAAACGATAAGTTTCTTCTTTGCAAGGATGGAATGTGAAATGCTTCCAGCGTCCTTCACCTCCCCCCGATACCTCCGGATAGGCACGGCAGACTGCCGTGGCATGTCCCGGCATATCGAACTCCGGAATCACCATAATCTGGCGTTCGGCTGCATAGGCCACGATCTCCCGGATGTCGTCCTGTGTATAGAACTGCGGAGCTGCTTTGGCATCATGCCAATTACCGACGGCTCCTATCTCCGTCAGCTTAGGATATTTCTTGATTTCAATGCGCCATCCCGGTTCGTCTGTCAGATGCCAGTGGAATACATTGAGATGAAGTCTCGCCATCAGGTCGAGGTATTGTTTTACTTTCTCTTTGCCGAAGAAGTGGCGGCTTTCATCGAGCATAAATCCGCGCCATGTGTAGCGTGGCGAACTGTAAATCCGGCAACAGCGGATTTTGCCCCGTCCGTGCTGTGCCAGTTGTCTGATGGCCTGGCCGGCATAAAATGCGCCTTTCTCAGAAGTGGCATCAATGAAGATAGAATCCGGCGTAATTTCCAGTTGATATGCTTCATCCGAATATGCTGTACCGATGGCAGGCAGAGACTTAGAGATAGTAGTTCGTACACACTCAGCCGAAATTTCGTCATAAGAGAATGTGCCTTTATGTGTCTCTATCGCAGAAGGAGCGGGGAATAGCTTTTGTGCTTGTAAGCCTTGAAAAGCAAATAGAGCAAGAAGAAGAAATTTTATTCTCCCTCTTGCTGTATTATGAATGAATAATGGTCTGTTGGTTCGTTTCATCCTATGTCTTTAACTTGTTAGCATTCTTTTTTACTTAAATACTTCCATTATAGGCCTTCCGATCCATACTTGTGGCTGTTTCAGTTTGAAAATGGCAGCCACGGTAGCGGCTACGTCAAACTGCATCATGCTGGCCTGAATCTCATGCCCTTTCCTGATATTTTTCCCCGAGATGATGAACGGAGTCTGCATTTCCAGCATTGTTTTTCCTCCGTGTCCTTTATTGATTCCGCCATGGTCGGATGTTACTATAAAAATCGTTTCATCCAGCATTCCGGCTTCTTTCACCGCGTCAATCACTTTGCCGATGTATCCGTCTATTTCTTCAAGCTTCTGGTAATAAGCCGGTGTGTCATGTCCTTCCTTATGTCCTACATGATCCGGATTATCCCAAGCGATAAGTGTCAAAGCCGGCTTTTTCTCTTTAATATACTTCACGGCTGTTTCGCATAGTTCCGTAGGATGTTTTTCGTAGTTAATCCCTTGGTTGTATTTGTTTACTGCCAGCGTATCTACCAGGTATTTGATGCCGATCCATTCGTAGAGAGTGCCAATTTCAGCTTTCGGGTCAGCTTCGCGGAGCAATTGGAATACAGTTGGAAAAATGCCATCTTTACTTAATTCTTTCGAAGGAAGATCCGGAGTGCTTGAATTCCAAGTCGTGTATCCGTGTAGCTCCGGGCCTGCTCCCATGAACATAGATGCCCAGTTCACTGCACTGGACGAAGGGAGTACAGAGCGTTTGGTCAGTGTGTAAGAACCATCATTCATTAATTGTTTGATATGGGGAATATTCGCTTTCTCTACACTGTAGGAACCCCAGCCGTCCAACCCAATCAAGACTACATGTTTGGCTTTCCACTTGCTGCCGGCATGGCAATTGGGAACTATCGTTAATAAACAGATAATTAAACAGGCTAATTTAAACACTTGTGTTTTCATGATACTTTTTTATAATAAAATTATTTATCTAAATCTTTTCTACGCTTCAGGGCTTCCAGAAAGTAGTAGTCTGCATAGTTCAGAGGTACGTCGATTTCACTATTATGCGGAATACTGCCTACGCTATGCATCAGGATAAAATTGCCGTTAGTGCCCAATGTGGCCCGATAGTCAGGTGAGGCGAGACTATGCATGATGCGGTCTGCATATTCCCTGTAGGAAGCGGCATCGGGGACGTCATATGTGCTGATCTCGTACAGGGCAGAAGCGATGCAGGATGCGGAAGAGACGTCCCGGGGTTCATCGGGTATATTGGGTGCGTCCATGTCCCAATAAGGTATCAGGTCTTCGGGCATGTGCGGATCATTTTTCATCCTATTGAATGTTTTCAGTGCCTGATCCAGATATTTGCGGTCTTTCGTTTCACGATAGCAAATAGTGAAGCCGTAGATGGCCCATGCCTGTCCGCGTGACCAAACCGATTCATCAGCATATCCTTGTGCTGTTTGTTTATGGCGTACGGAGCCGTCCGAAATATTGTAGTCCACTACGTGATAGCAACTTCCATCAGGACGGAAATGCTCGGAAAGAGTACGGTCGGCATGTGCTACGGCTACTTTATGGAAAGTGGAATCACCGGATAGTTTGGTTGCTTCGAACAGAAGTTCCAGGTTCATCATGTTGTCAATGATAACCGGACATTCCCAGCCTCTTTCACTTTGCCAGCTATTACCCTTTACATCCCAGCTTTGAATGACTCCGGCATTGGGGCGGAAACGCGTACAAAGTGATTTGGCTGCCTGTACCATTACGTCTTTATATGCAGCTGTATCGGGAGCGAGCCTCAGGCCGTTACCAAAACTGCAATTAATGATGAATCCTATATCGTGATGCCAAGTCAGGTGCTCGGCCGGGCGGATGGCTTCAGTATATTTTCTGGCCAGTGGGAGGTAGCTGGTGTCACCTGTCAGTTCGTACAGATACCAGATGCTACCGGGAAAAAATCCACTGCGCCAATCGGCATATCCGCAATAATATACAGATCCATCTCTATTGAGAGTTACAGGATTGAGACATTTTCCACTGGCCTCGATGGTGTCGATGGCCAAACCGAGTTGTGCTTTGGCAAATTCTACATTTTCTGTTATAAAAGACGGTACTGTGGGTTTGTGGCTTGAGCAAGCCACACATATCATTGCGCAGGCTGCTCCCAATAAGGGTTTTAAGTTCATGTTTTATTGTTTTTTTATGGTAAAAGAATAATTTCCTGTTTTATAAATGTTTGTTGCTGTGAGTGTAATGCGACAAATCGATTTACCCCATACATTGGATAGCCGGGGATCTGTTAATGGGATTATTTCTGTTTTCACATCGAACAGTTGTTTATCATATTCTATGACAGCTTTCTTTCCTTTTACTTCCAATTGAATTTTTTCCGGTATTTCCGTACACACCTGCCCCCATGTCATGAAATTGATTTGATTGGGCTGTTTGGCTGTCTTCAGACGGAAAGAATCTGAAATCCGTAATTGTCCTTTCTGAAGTGAATAGGAACGTATCCATGATTCCACTTCTGCTTCGGCCGGATAGGCTGTCGCTATATTGGCTGTGAATGTGTTTTTCCTTTTGTCAGCTTGTACTTGTGTTGCTTTATATGTTGCTCCGTATTTCTGGGGGACGCCATTAATCAGGGGGAGATTGTGATAATTGCTCTGCATGGTCCAAATGGTGTAGCGATCCTTGCTGAATGTCTGGCGTGTATAAGTCCCTACTCCGGCATCAATAAGAAAAGGAGTTTGGTCTATCCAGAATGAGAAGGTACCTGCGTCATTATGATTATGGCTTTCGTCGTTATATCCTCCTTTAGCGGCCAGGAAGTTTCCTTTATTGTCAGTTATATAGCAGAATTCGGTTTCCGGATACCAGGAGAATGGGGGAGTGAGATGTGCCGCTTGAGTTTCTTTTAGTTCGTTCGCAATTTTTATAGCAGCAAGCGTACGGTATATATCGCGTCCGGAAGGAAGCTTATTGGTGTTAATCATAGCAGCGAATCCTTTCATTTCGTTACTGTTTACAGCCTTGCCATACCGGAATATCAAGGGAGCGTCTCCACTGCTTTTCGCCGAGGCATCAGCGAAATTAACCACCCATCCTTTGCCCACGTATGAACGTGATATATATTCGCCCATATTCTTTATCATGGGATTATCGAAGATGGAGACAGTTCCTCCGGTAACGGCTGACAGTAATTCCAGATAATCAAACATTTTTCCTGCGGCATGTCCCCAGTAGGAGGGACCTTCCTCACATGCACCGTCGGTATGGGTATAGTTGATGAATTTATCTACCGAAACCATACTGCGGTATACTGCCTTCGCTAACATTTCTTTATCATTTTCAAGCAGCATAAAACACATTAAGGCGTTGCTGTTACACCAAGGATTCCAGTTGTTGACCATCATTCCCGGTTTATAGTCCACTGCCATCCACCAGAAGTGATCGTTATTCATGTAAGGATCCAGTATACGCTGTTGGAGCGTATGCCGTAAACGTTCGGATATGGCAGGATTGAGTTTGTCAAATTCTTGATGCATGTAATAATAGGTCCATGCGAGTAAAGAGCCCAGGTCACCTGCTGTCAGGTCTATGATGTTTTCTTTAAAATCGGGTAGTGAGCGGTGAGACTGTTGTGCATTCAAATGGGCGGCCAATGCCCAGGAAGTCATCTCGCAGGAATGATATGCACCGTTGATCAGCTGATCGATAAATCGTCCTTTTCCTTCTGCGAGTTCAGCGAGTAGCAGGTCGGCTATGGCATTGTTATTGTTGGCGAAAGGAGTTTCCATGACGCTACGGTTGCCGCTGCGTTCAAATTCCATATAATCAGTAGCTTTCACAACCTGCCATTGATAATTCAGCTGCTTCTCTCCGCGAAGGATACATTCATTCTTGAAAGAGCCTAAAAAAGTGTCCCATCCGGTTCGGTCGGTATAAGCAGGATAAGTGACCCATTGTTGATTTAATATAAGCACTTCCTGCAAACTGCTTACGCTGGCTTGTTTTTGAAGATAGTTCCGTTCTGTATAGCTGAGGGCTCTTACAGTACAGCATAGCAAGAGAGTGAATATTAATAATTTCTTCATCGTAATAAAATTAAGATTTTAACGTAGGCAAAGTAACAAAATTTATTGCTATTTCATCTTACTAAATGGTTCTTAATGCTATATAAATTTTCTATTTTAGTTGGATATTTGAGGGAATCAATCCTCAAAAGAGGAAAAGTCGATAAGAGAGTTTATTTAGAACTTTCTTTTCAGATGGAATAGAGGGCGTGTGTCGAAACTCACCACAGAAGACACTGAGTAACACAGAGTGAATTTTAAGTCATTGATTATCTATGTTGATAATCTGTGATAATCCGTGTAATCTGTGGCGAAAAGAGTTTTGACACACCCCTTTGGTTTATAAGAATCAGTAGCTTAAACGTATTTGTTTAATTCCAGCCCGAGTTCTGAGTCAGTGATTTATTCATATCAGTTTCATGTTTTGGGATTGGCCATACATAATATTGGTCTCCTCCCCATGTATAAGGATAGGTGACAGTACCCCATACATCTTTCATCCCGGCTGTACCATCAGCATTATTAAACTTACTTTCTTTCCATGTTTTCCAACGGAGTTCTTCGTAAAAGTCAACCCCTTCACCCGCTGTTTCCCAGCGGAATTCATTCTGGATGCGAATGCGCATATCTTCCTGTCCCTGGACCATAGTGGCAGTATTGCTGTTCAACAGTGCAACACCGGCACGTTGGCGTACTTTATTCAACCATTCGATGGCCTCGTCGGTTTTACCCTGCTCATTCAATGCTTCAGCCAATCCTATGACGACAGTTGCGTAGCGGATAATTGGCAGGTCAATCGGAGATTGTTCGCGATTGGTCATTTCACTTGAACCTTCGGCAACAAATTTGCGGAACAAATAGTATAAATGGCTCTGGGTGTCAGTGCGTAAGTCATAAGGATAATCGGTGTCGGCACCATAATAAGGCCAGCGTGAAGTGAAGGTGTGGTCTACGCTGTTTCCGGAACCATCATATGTAGCATATGGAGTGATGACAGTCTGGGCTAAACGAGGATCTCGGCTGTCATAAGCAGCTTTAATACGGGCCTCGTTTCCTGCCGGCAGATAGAATGCTTTTGCCTTGTCACTTAGCTTTTCCAGACGTCCGTCTACTTTTGCTTTTATTTTTTTTACCATATCGTCCAATGCCTCTTCCGTACCGTCAAAGCCGATTTCGCGATACTGTGCTTTTACTGTTGCCGGATCAGTATTACGCAAGAAGAATACTTCACGGTCTTTAATATCTAAGCTTGAGAACCCCGGAATGTATTCATCCCAGTTAAATTTACTGCCGTCTATATTTTCGTAGGTTTCTACAAAATCCACACTGGCCAACATGGTGTTCCAGCAAGAACCAAATGTAGTACGGCCGCCATAACGGAAGCTCATGGAATTTCCGTAAGTGCTGCCATTGTTATCGATACACTGCAAAGAGAAGATAGCTTCATCACTCTGTTCATTAGCTTCTTTGAAGAGTTGCTTGTAACCATCCTGAAATAATGAATGTCCCAATTCACCTACTTTACGGAAATCTGCTTCCGCCTTACTCCATTCTTTGGTCCACAGATAGATTTTGCCACGCAGTGCATAAGCCACTGATTTGGTGACATGACCCCATTCTGCTTTACCGGCAGCGATACGGTCGGGGAAATTCGGATCGTTTATTGCGTCGGTTAAATCTTGTATGCAGAAATTCCATATATTTTCTTCGCTTTCACGTGGTTTGTCTGCTTGATCAAGTTCCATAGGCGTATTATAATAAGGAACACCCCTGAAGACTGCATTCAGTTTGTAATAATAAAACGCACGCAATACTTTTGCTTCGGATAATAATTTGCCTTTTACGCTTTCACTTATCGGTGCGTCGGGTAGATGTACAATGGCATCATTGGCACGATAGATACCTGCATAATGTTGTTTCCAATAGTCTGAGAATATTCCGGAACCGATAGAAGCTGTACCGGCCAGCAGTGGATAATCGTTGTCGCGGCAGGTTGCACCCACGCTGAATGCCTCCATTAGATAAGCCTCTTTTGCCACATACCCTTCGCGCAGGGTGGCGTAGATAGAGGCTACTCCCATAGTACAAAAGTTTTCATTACTCCACATACTGCCCGATGATGCTTTATCATATGGCTTTGTATCCAGTAAATCTCCTTGGCAACTGCTTATAGCAATTGCTGTGGCTGTTAATATGAATAATTTATTTAATAGTTTCATAAGATTTCAAGATTTATTTAGAATGTTATATTGGCACCTATTGCAATTGTTCTAAACGGAGAATAGCCCATACCGGTAGCAGATTCCGGGTCTTGGCCTTCAAATCCGGTAATTGTCAGCAGATTTTCAGCTGAAACGTAAACACGTGCATTCTGCATAGCGATTTTTGAAACCCAGTTTTTCGGTAGAGTATAACCTAAAGACAGGTTCTTCAATTTGATGTAATCACCTTTGTATAGCCATAAAGTTGTATTTCCATGACGATTTTGTACATAGCCGTCTATATAAGCCATACGCGGATATTTCGCATTGATGTTGGTACGTGGATCATCCGGATTTTCGGGATTGTAGAAATAATGGTTTTCGGCAATCCGTTGTGCGATGGTGCTACCCCATTCTGTAGATGCGGCATTATAGCCAGTGGTTGCTCCCCAGTATATGCTGAATCCGGCAGCTCCCGCCCATACCATAGAGAGGTCGAATCCTTTCCATGCGGCAGAGGCCTGAAAACCGAAATTATATTTGGGCTTATTGGATGTTTTTTGGAAAGTATAGTCGTTATCGTCACCATATACTCCATTATTATTGGAGTCGGCATAGATGTAATCACCATACCAGATCTTGTTTTTGGCAACCGTCTTGCCCGGCTGAAATTCATATCCGGCTGCGATCATGTCTTTTACCCATGTCATATCTTTTTCTGTACGGATCATACCGGTCTTAGGTCCTCCTTGAGGATTTACGCTGCCATCCGCATTGTAGTAAGAGCCATTGCCATGATAAACGTTCCGTAAATAGTATTCATTCATCATGCGGCCTTCAACAATGGGGGTTGTGCCACCACTGGACACTTTACCGATATTATCTTCCCATTTACCTCCGGTCAGTTTGTTACTCGGATCTTCTACCCATGTTCTTTCATAAGAGCCGTTATAGGCATCTATATTGCTTTTGTTGTATGAGAAGTTGCCGTTAATGGAGTAGCTTACCCCTCCTATGTTATCACGCCATCCCAGTGATAACTCAACTCCCTTATTGCTCACTTTGGCGAGGTTCTGACGGGGGGCAGTCATTGTTCCGAATACATAAGGAATAGTTGGGCGGTATAAGATACCGTCGGTTTTCTTCTGATACAGGTCGGCACTTATGCTCAGACGGTCCTTTAATAAATTAACATCAACACCAAAGTTGACAGAGGTGGTAGATTCCCATTGCAGTAAGCTATTGGCGATGGCACCCATATACAGTGCAGAATTTAAGGCATTTCCAAATACTGCGTTGGTGGTACTGTATACCGACATGTATTCGTAGTTACCAATTTCAGAGTTACCTAATTTACCCCAGGATGCACGGATTTTCAGGTTATCCAGCCAGGCACGGGTATTTTCCATGAAGCTTTCTTCTGAGATGCGCCATGCACCTGATAAGGAAGGGAAGAATCCCCAACGATGATCTTTATGGAAGCGTGAGGATCCGTCATAACGGAAATTCGCCTCAAATAAATACCGGGAGTTATATGCATAGTTCACGCGTCCGAATACAGAACGTGTGGCATAATCCTGGGTTGCACCTTTGGTACTTGTCATTTCGGTTGCTTCATCAAACTGGTTCAGTGATTCGTCGATCAAGCCTTTCTTTGCGGCATCTACAGTATAGTAATTCTTGTAGAATTCCTGATAACCTAACAATGCGGATACATCGTGTTTCTGAGCAAATGTGTGATGGTAGTTTAACAGGTTTTCCAATGTATAAGAATAATTGGATTCATAACCGAAACTTGTGCTTAATTGAGAAGGAGGAGTGATACCATCGACAATTACCCCGTCACTGAAACGTGTCTGATAAGCGGGTACTCCCCATTGGCGGGTTTCGTAGATGTAACGGTTGTAATTGAAGTTGAAATCCCAACTTAGATCTTTAAAGAACTTGACCTTACTAAACAGGGTCGTGTTGAAACGGTTGTAGCGTTTGAAGCCATCATTCCGTGCCAGTTTATATAGTGGGTTATTGGCTGTTGCACGTTCGTCCGGACATTCCGGGTAGCCGAAACTTCCGTTCCATTCAGGATAAGTACCGGCTGTAGATTGTCGGAGGAAAGTATTGGCATTGCTAAAGTCACCCACTTCACGGTCCATTTGTGAGGCATAAGTGCGCGTACCTAAAGTCAACCATTGAGTTGGGTTGGCTTCAATATTGGCACGTACAGAGTAGGTTTTGTTGGCTGTATTGTCTACAATACCTTCATTATCCTGATAACGGGCTGACAATAAGAAACGAATTTTGTTGGATCCTCCTGAAACTGAAAGATTATGTTCGTGTATCATACCTCCTGAGTATAGCTCTTTCAGCCAGTTGGTATTTGGGTATGCGATGTAATTAGGAACACCGTTTTCGTTTACTCCATTGGGATCTTTTGATTTCTCTCTCCACAAATCGATATACTTTTGGTCAAAAAGAGTTCCGGAGCCAACATTTTCGCAAGATTCGTTCATTAATTCCATATAATCCGCATAGTTGCTCATAGTTTCTATCATGCGTGTCGGGCTGTTGAAAGAGACGCGTCCACTATAGTTTACCTGTATCTTGTCGCGATCGCCGCTTTTTGTTGTGACTAAGATGACTCCGTTGGCAGCACGGGCACCATAAATAGCACAAGAAGCTGCATCTTTTAGAATAGAGATATTTTCTATGTCCTGAGGGTTAATGGCATTCAATGAACCTTCCATGCCATCGATGATAATCAAAGGTGAGGCATTATTCATTGTACCGTTACCGCGTACCCGTAGGGTTGTGTTATCCTCTCCCGGCATTGCCGAGCCTGAGCTGGCTTGAAGTCCTGGACTTAGACCGGCTAATGCCGAAGATACTGTCGTAATGGGGCGTGATTTAGTTTGTTCTTCAAAATCAACGGAAGATACGGCACCTGTTAAATTTGCTTTCTTCTGTGTGCCATACCCTACCACTACTACCTCGTCGAGTGTTTTGCTGTCTTCTTCCAGTTGGATGTTGAAAGACACCTGGTTGCCACTTACTTTGACTTCTTTATTGAGATAGCCGATGTAAGAGATTTGCAGTGTTGCGTTGGACGGTACTTCGAGACTAAACTCTCCGTTCAGGTTTGTGATGACGCCAATAGTTTTATTACCTTTTACAATGACGTTAGCTCCGATAATCGGTTCTCCATTTGCATCTTTTACAATACCTTTAATCGTTCTGTGCTGTTGGGGGACTGCTGTGATCGCATCTCCGTTTTCAACTGTCTCTTGTGAAGAAACAGCCCAGGCACTACCGCTTAAAAGCATTATTAACGATGTACTTACAAGTACCCTTTTAGAAGATAAGGGTAGCAAATGTAATTTGCTTTTTCTCATAATACTTTAGATTGAGTTAATAAAAGTGTTAAATACATCGCAAAACTACGGTAACTGATCTGATCCGATGTGATACTTTTATTCTCAATAGGGGCACTAATTATTCAGAGCCTATTTGGAAGCTGTCCTAATCTGTGTTTTCCATATGGTTTTATGTACAAAATTTTGTGATAAAATGCTAAATTGAATAGGAATTTTGGGCATAATTTGTTCTTTTTCATGATCCGTATACTATTAAACTTTACAAAAAACAAATGAAAGAATCGGACTATGTCGTGAAGCAGACCTCTCTATGCTATTTTTGTTCGCAGTATAGGCACTAATTGTTCTTAACTCAGTAGAAGTTCCAGAAGAACTTTGGCGATGTCGCTGGAGAAAGAACGTATTGAAAAGGAACATATTGAAGAAATGAATCAAGCTAAATTACGATTCTTTACCAACGTGAGCCATGAGTTCCGTACTCCTTTAACTCTCATTATAAGTCAGGTAGAACTTATGTTACAGAAGAATACAATACCTCCATCTTTGCACAACAGTATTTTCAGGATAAGGAAGCATGCCCAACAAATGAAACTCCTAATCTCAGAATTACTTGACTTCCGGAAATTCGATCAAAACTATATCCAATTAAAACTATCGGAACAAAGTCTGAATACATTTTTGGAGGAGGTCTATCTGTCTTTCTCAGCTTATGCCTCTCAGAAGTCTATTTCTTATCATCTGAAGCTACTGGAGCAGGATGTATTTATTTGGATAGATGACTGGCAAATGAGAAAGGTTCTGTTTAATTTGCTTTCGAATGCTTTTAAACATGTTCCGGATAAAGGAAAAATAAATATATTGACCTCTACTACGCCGGATCAGGTAATTATTGCGGTTAAAGATTCCGGAAATGGCATTAGTAAAGAAGAACAGGAGCGGATATTCGACCGTTTTTATCAGGCGGACAATCGGAATAAAGCGATTCATGTTGGCACTGGTATCGGACTCGCATTAACGAAAAGTATTATTCAGCTACATCATGGTACAATTGAGGTAGAAAGTGAGTTAAATGAAGGAAGTTGTTTTATTGTGAAGTTACCTAAAACTCGTGCTTGTTTTGAAAAGGATACTGAAGTCGTTTTTCTGGAATCTCCAGAAAAAGAGCCTATGATACAAGAGAGTACCATACCGGATGAGAACTTTATGGAAAAGGATGATTCTATGTTCGAAACTCCCTTGATAGATGGGCGGGAAGGGAAACGGAAAGTTCTGTTGGTAGAAGATAATGTGGAACTTCTGCATGTACTCAAAGAAATATTTTCATCACTTTATCAGGTGGTGACGGCAGCTAATGGCGAGGAGGGATTAAAACAGGCTTTTGCAGAAGTTCCCGATTTGATAGTGAGTGATGTTATGATGCCGGTAATGACAGGAACGGAGATGTGCCTGAAAATAAAGAATAACATAAACCTGTGTCACATTCCGATTGTATTGTTGACTGCACTTGACACTGTAGATCAAAATATTGAAGGACTACGTCGTGGGGCAGACGACTATATCACCAAGCCATTCAATGCAAAAATCTTAATAACCCGTTGCAATAATTTGATCCGTAACCGCTTGTTGATGCAAAGCCGTTTTGCTAAAGATCAGATTTCGGAAGTCGATCTGTTGGCTGCTAATCCGATAGATAAAAGTTTCTTGGATAGAGTAATCAAAGTGGTAGATAAGTATCTTGATAATGAGGACTTTGATATTGGTATATTATGTCAGGAACTTGGAATGGGGCGGACGTTGTTGCACACAAAATTCAAAGCATTGACAGGAATGACACCCAATGAATTTATTCTAAATCACCGATTGAAAAAAGCATCGCTGATGTTGAAGAACGAACCTTATTTGCAGGTAGCAGAAATATCCGATAGGTTAGGTTTCGGTTCTCCGCGCTATTTCAGTCGTTGTTTTAAAAACCAATATAACGTTACTCCGATGGAATATCGCAAAGGAGCTAAACAGGAAAATCTTAAATGACCTAAGTTGGATACCGGATAAGGAGAATAACATCTGAAAGTAAATTTACGCTCGTAAAGAAACTATTTAATCAATATGGACTCATGGTCTATTTAAATAGCCGGATTAAAAAGAATCTGATGATAGGTGAGAGAAGAGGGATTTTGCCGTAATATCGCCAAAGTTCTTCTGGAACTTTTTTCGCGCCATATAAAGTAGGTCACTGAAATGCTGATGGTGATGTAACTGAGCCATGCCCACCAAGTAAGATACCAGGGAGTGCTGATATGTATCTGTAATAAGATTTCTTGTGCTTTGCGCATTTTCAGCGAGTTGCCTTTTTGGCGTACGTGTAGCACGTAGTCTCCAGGATCAAGGTTGGTGTATTTCAGGCTTGTTTGTGAGGTGAGTGACCATTGCTTGTCAAAACCTTCTAACTGATACTCATACCAAGTATTATTCAGTATATCCACATAGTTGGAAGAAGCAAACTCAATAGTCAGGTTATTTTGAGCGGCATTTAGATTTACTTCCCGGACAAAAGGGAGCCCTTCTGTCAGTATACGACTTTTGTCATCCGGACTTATCCGTGCGTTGTTGACGGATAAACTTGAAAAATAGAGTTTAGGTTTGGGATATTCTTTGTTCAGGTCTTTCTCCAGAAAAGAACTAAGCCCTCCTGTACCTCCGATAAATATTGTATGGTCACTACACATCCATACACCACAACCATTAATGATGGATGAGAGGGACAGTCCGTTATCCAGTTCAATGGAACGGAATGATTCGGTGGTTGGATTAAATAGTGTGATACCCCGATCACTTGTGATAAGTATGTTATCTGTCGAAGTCTGTAGAAGATTATAGCAATAATTGCTAAGTAGTTGGTTCTGTTCGGGAGTATAGTTGATGCAGGTCTGAGTTTGTTCGTTATAGCAAAAAAGTCCTGAACCTAAAGTGGCGATATAAAGATATTGATTGTTACCTTTCAAAATCTTGCTGATGCCGAACTGTCCAATGGATGCAGGCAGGCTGAATGATTTAACTTCTTCGGGGTGTTTCAGGTTTATACTATATAAGTTAGTACCTGCCGACAACCAGAGAAAGCCTTTGGGGTCAATGGTGAAAGTTTGATAGTAATATCCGTCATAAAGCAAGCGGAATTCATTCGTATCGGGATTCATGGAGAAAACTCCGTTGCGTGCGGAAACGATTAGCTGGTCGTTATAGAAAGATACTTGGAAAATAACATCATTGGGCTCTTTTTTGCCTTTCGTGGAGTAATTGAGGTAGTTGTAAAAACGTCCTGTTTTGCGGTCGAGCCGGGAAAGACCTCCCATATGCGTACCTATATATAAGCAGTCTCTTTTAGGGTCGTAACAAATACTCTTCAGATTGTTGTGGGGCAGAGAGTTGGGGCCTCCGGCAGTGTAAGTCCTGAAATGCCCCGCTTGGCGGTCTAAACATGCCAATCCGCCACCATCGGTGCATATCCATAGGTGATGATCTTTGTCCTCGGTCATGGCCCCGGCGAACGGGTAGTTGAGACAGTCACTGCGATCGGGATTATAAGTGTAGTAATTGAATGTGTTGTTATCCGGGTTGAAGTAGTTGACTCCTCCATAATAACTACCTATCCAGATAGTGCCTTGTACATCTTGATAGAGCGAAAATATAGAAGAATGGCTGAGTCCTCCCGGGCGTTGTTCTTGCTTGATGAGGCTGTAGGTTTGGGTGTGTGGATCATATTTTTGTAAACCGTCGAAGGTTCCGAACCAGATGTTCCCTTGCTGATCTTCAACAAATTCACGTATTTGTTCACTGGAAATGCCTTTGGGGGATGAGGGGTCATAAGGAATACGGCTAATTTGTCCGTTTCGGTTGATATGGTATAGCCCTTGTGTACGGCAACCTACCCAAAGTTCCTGACTGGAACTTTGGAAAATACGGTAAACATCTACTTTGGGGATCAGGCATTGAACCGCTCCTTTATTTTCTGTCGTATATAGGCCTTCTTTGGCACCGATATAAAATCTGTTGCCATCTGTCATCAGATAGTTGATGGATGGTATACCTGTTTTTTGCTGAAAATCTAATTGATTGTTTTGGGGATTGTATCGGAAAATAGAGTCGTGCCCGGCACACCATATCTCACCGGCATGAGATGTTAGAGCATAGACAGAGCCTTGACGCAGACGTTCGAAAGTCTCTTTACGAATATCGTATTTCAATAAAGCACGATCAACAATTAAAAACACATCTCCGTTTTGACTTCCAGTAATGGCGCTCACCTCATTCCCTATCAGAACTCTCTGATCCGGTTGATTCCCGTTCTGGATCCATGCTTTATAAACCGTCATCCTATCACTATTGTAGATGTTGACCCCTTCACGTGTACCAAACCACATTCTACCCAGTTTATCTTGATAGATAGCCATAACAGACGATTGCGAAAGACCTTCTTCTCTACCTATGTGTTTAAAATATCCGGCGTATGATAATTGAACGATGAAAATGCCGATAAAAGAAAAGGCTAATTTGTGTTTATTCATAGTTATTCCGTATTTATAAACGCAAATATATAAATAACAGATAGATTTAGTATACCAACTCTATGAAAAAAGTATATAAACAGAAATAAACCTCCCTACCATTCAACAGATAGGGAGGCTTGTGGGGGAAATCGTAGGTTTATCGGATGCTTTCCTGTATTTTCGGTTTCAGGATAGCGGTCCAGAGATCGTAGCCATTCTGATTCATGTGCAGGCCGTCCGGTTTAAAGATATCTTTTCGCAGTTCTCCGTTTGCACCGTACAAGCAAGAGGCTACGTCGACATAAGTGAGTCCGTCCGTCTTCGAAGCATACTCTTTAAGCAAAGTATTAATGATTTCATGCTTCGGAATCATCTCCTTGCGTGCGAGCGAAGGCTTATAGGAGAGAATGAATATCGGAATATCCGGATAGTCCCGTTGCAGCCGGTTGGTCAGTAAACGAAAAAAGTCGAATGTTTCTCCGACAGTCAGATCTTCGGGGGTACCTGCAAGATCATTTTCTACATAAACCACGATACTGCGCGGGTGATATCCCCGGGCAATCACGTCGTAATTATAAAGCATGTCTCGTAAGGCGGCACCACCGTATGAACGGCGGAGAATCTTCAGTGGGGCCATGTCCCGGTAAATGTTATCCCACAAGTTGATGGAAGAACTGCCTAAAAAGAGAACGTCGCAAGAAGTATCTTTCAATGTCCGGTTTTCTGTTTGGTACCGGTCTATTTCTCCTTGGTATCGGGTTACCCATGTAACCGGATCCGTGTGGCGGACAGGAAGATATTCGCTGAAGCGCACAGAATCCTGTGGCGTTTGTACCTCTGCTGCAAGAGTGTTGCAGCAGAGGAGGACAGTACAAAAGGTGATAAATATTGATTTTATCATTTATTTCTTTACGTTAAATCCAAGTTTCTTCAATCCGTTCTGCACGTCGGGATGACTCATGAAAAGTTTCCATAGAAGTCCGGTCCGGTAGTTTTCTATCATTACGGCTATCGGCCCTTGGTCGATGGCCAGATATCGCTTCGGATACCAGTCCGCGGTTTCGCTGAAGGCATCATAGAATCCGTAAGGACCGAATACCTTATCTCCCATCTGATACAGATGACGCATCACTTGCAGTGACTGGTCCGGTGTATAGACGATGGAAGAGAGGGCGGCGGTGGGAGAGATCACTCCCCGGTCATCACGTTCCAACGGGCCGTGGGCAGCATATCCATCCACGGAATAACTGGCGGTCAGCCCCCAGCAGTCAGCCCCGTAACCTTTATAATGTTTGGGGTTGCGGATGCAATATTCACGGTTTACCAGTGTAAGATTTCGCATCTCGTTGAAGTAGCTCGGGCAATATTCATCTTTCAAACCCACCGGATCGAGTCCGAGGAAGGAATACTGCGCCCAGAACAACGGACCGACTTCTCCACCCTGATAGCGGAGATGCAGTTCGATACCCTCTACCCGGTGTGGAGAAACAATCGCACCATTCTGTGCCCATCCTTCATGATATACCGCAGCCGGCACTCCATGAGTAGGAGAAGCAGCGGCAAGGATATACATAATCAGGCATTCATTGTAGCCGTGTACCGGAAAGTTCATTTCCCAACCATATTCCGGACTCCAGTGCCAGTAAAGCACATTTTGCCCGTCACGGCGATACCAGTTCCAGTCTACCTCCCGCCATAGTTTATCGATACGTGCCGCAAGAGCTTTCTCTTCGGTTGAACCTCCTGCATAGTATTGATGTACGGCCAGCAAACCTTGCATCAGGAAAGCTGTTTCTACCAGATCGCCTCCATTATCTTTTTGTCCGAAAGGTTGCACACGTCCCGTTTCACCGTTCCACCAGTGTGGGTAAGCGCCTTTAAAGCGGTCCGCCTTTTCCAGGAAACGGACTATTTTCTCCATGCGGCGCAGCCCTTCTTCCCGGCTGACGTATCCACGATCGATACCCGCCAGTATGGCCATGATGCCGAAGCCGCTTCCTCCTGAAGTAACAATCTCCGGACCTCCGGCCGGATATTCGCCATCCATATGATAGCGTTCGCGTGCCAGTCCGCTATTGGGTTCGGCTGCTTCCCAGAAATAATTGAAGGTTCGTCGCTGGACGGTATCCATCAGGGCATCGTCTGTCAGGGTAGCGGCAGAAGAAGGTTTATCCTTTGGCTTGCAAGCTACAAGAAGAAAAAGAGCGAAGAGGAAGAAGAGGAGCTTGCTGTTGTAAGTGACAAGTTGGGTATTCATAATGATTTCTTGTTTGTAATGGTTTTGAGTTTAATTCACCACGGAGGACACAGAGGACACAGAGTTTTAATCTCTTGTTTATCAGGATATTTAAGAGAAATATATTCTCTGTGTCCTCTGTGTCCTCCGTGGTGAATCGTATTCTTTTCTATTCCCTTGTGTAGCCGATTCAACGCAACGTGAACCGTGCCGTTTTCACGTTTTGGCTGTCAGGTCCTATCATCACATCGAAATCGCCCGGTTCGGCTACGAATTGCAGGTCGGCATTGTAAAACTTCAACATTTCCGGAGCAATCGTAAAACGGACAGTACGCGACTCATTGGGCTGCAGGTAGATCTTTTCAAATCCCTTAAGCTCTTTTACCGGGCGGGTGACACTGCCTACGAGATCACGGATGTAGAGCTGCACTACTTCACTGCCGGCACGGTCTCCGGTATTCGTTACGGTGACGGAGGCTACCAACTGATTGTCCATCCCGATGGAGGGTTGACTTAAAGTGACATCACTGAAGCGGAATGTGGTATACGACAATCCATATCCGAACGGATAAAGTGCATCATTGTCTACGTCCAGATAGTTGCTGCGGAATTTCTCAAACCATTTGCCTTCTTTGAGCGGGCGACCTGTATTTTTGTGTGCATAGTAAAGCGGAATCTGGCCTACATTCTTCGGGAAAGTCATGGTGAGTTTGCCGCTTGGGTTCACTGCTCCGAACAGTACATCGCCGATAGCCAAGCCTGCCTCCGAACCTCCAAACCATACGTTTAAGATGGCGGGTACATTCTCCTGCTCCCAGTTCAGCACCAACGGACGGCCTGTGAAGAGTACGAGAACCACCGGCTTGCCTGTTTTCAGTAGAGCTTCCAGGAGTGTGTGTTGTACGTCCGGCAGGTCGAGGTTGGTACGACTGCTGCTTTCGCCACTCATTTCCGATGATTCGCCCAGTGCGGCAATGATTACGTCCGACTGTGAAGCTATTTTCAACGCTTCGTCCAGCAGTTGCTTGTCAGTACGGTTGTCGCGGTTCAGCGAACGGCCAAACAGGGTGGCTCTTTCCTCATAGGCAGCATCGCTTATCAGGTTACTGCCTTTGGCATAAAGAATCTTTGCCTGATTGCCTACCCACTCGGTCAATCCCTCTACCAAAGATGGGCTCTTGTCCAGAACTGCCGCCACACTCCACGTACCCGGCATATTCGAGCGGGTATTGGCCAAGGGACCTATCACTGCGATGGTACCGGTGGGTGAGAGAGGGAGAAGGGGAGAGGAACCGGGAGAGAGCTGTCCGTTTTTCAGTAGTACGAAACTTTCTCCGGCAATTCTCCGGGCTACGGCACGATGCTCTTTGGTAAAGATGTCACGTGCCGGACGTTTCAGGTCACAATATTTATAAGGATTGTCAAATAACCCCAGTTTATATTTGGCTTCCAGAATGCGGCGGCAAGCGGTATTAACGGTTTCTACCGATACTTTGCCTTCTTCGATCGATTTCTTCAATGTGCCGGCGAAGCCTTCACTGACCATGTCCATATCTACTCCCGCATTGATGGCACGTGCCGATACGGTTTGCAGGTCGCCAATCCCGTGTTCTATCATTTCAGAGATTCCGGTGAAGTCTGTCACTACAAATCCGTTAAATCCCCATGCTCCACGCAACACATCGGTCATCAGCCATCGGTTGGCAGTTGCCGGCACACCCTCCACTTCGTTGAATGAAGCCATTACACTGCCTGCTCCGGCTTCAACACCAGCCTGATAGGGGAGCATGTAATCGTTAAACATCCGTTGGCGGCTCATGTCTACGGTATTGTAGTCCCGTCCGGCTTCGGCTGCCCCATACAAGGCAAAATGCTTGATACAAGCCATGATCTCATCGTTACGGCGCATATCTTTTCCCTGATATCCGCGTACCATGGCTTGGGCAATCTGAGCTCCGAGGAAAGGATCTTCGCCCGAACCTTCGGATACCCGTCCCCAGCGTGGATCGCGACTGATATCTACCATCGGACTGAAAGTCCACGAGATGCCGTCAGCGCTTGCTTCGATGGCTGCGATACGTGCCGATTCTTCGATGGCCGGAATATCCCAGGTACACGAAAGCCCCAATGGGATAGGAAAGATGGTTTCGTAGCCGTGAATCACGTCCATACCGAAGAGCAGAGGGATACCCAGACGGGAATTTTCTACAGCCAGACGTTGTACGTCACGAATTTTATCCACTCCTTTCAGGTTGAAGAGTCCACCTACTTCACCTCGCTTTATCTTGGCGGCGATGTCGCTGCTTTTAGCTTGTCCGGTGGTGATTTCACCTGTTACCGGCAGGTTAAGCTGCCCTATTTTTTCTTCCAGGGTCATCCGTTTCAGCAGATTGTCGAGGAAACGGTCCATGTCCTGAGGAGCTTTTTGCGCTTGCAGCCCCAACGGGAGTAAAAGTGCAAGCAGAATGAGTAAAGAATATTTCTTGTTCATAACTGTATATGGTTAAGAGTTCACCACAGATTACACGGATTATCACAGAGAAGAGATCCATTGGATTGATAATCTGCACTTAATATATCTATGATAATCTGTGTAATCTGTGGTGAAACTCTGAGATTAATAATCCGGGTTCTGTACCAATACGCCTTTCGACTTGTCTATCTCGTCCTGTGGAAGTGGCAGCAAGGCATTCTTGGGTTGATAACCCGTTTTGCCAGCAGCATGTAGCACTTGCGAAGCGATACCCCAGCGTACCAGGTCGTAGAAACGTCCCGATTCCAATCCGAGTTCTACCCGTCGTTCATGCCGGATGGCATCACGCAACACGGTCTGATCCAATGAAGTCACTTTGGGCAGAATGTCCGGATTGTTGCCACGGGCGCGGGCACGCACCATTTCCAGATAACCCGATGCTTCGCCTGTTTTACCTAACTCATTAGCCGATTCTGCTGCCATCAGCACTACGTCGCCATAGCGGATGATACGGATGTTCACCCAGAAACCATGACGGGTAAACTCCTCACGAAGTGCCGGGTTGGTATAAGCTTTCTTGTTAAAGTAAGCCCCGTCAGCCTGTGATACCGGAGACTCTCCATAAGGCTTGTTGGTGTTTTCAGGAGTAATCGGGTCGTCATCCGAACGGCGGAAGTAGAGCAGGGTAGCGTCTTTGCGCGGGTCACCCGGTTCGAATGCTTCACCCATCAGTTCGGTTCCCATATGCCATCCCCAGCCAAGGTCCCATTGGCCGGAGCCGCGTACACCTTGTACCTCGCAGAACTGACTGCCTATTTTATCACTTGCAGGCAGGGCGGCAGTCGATGCACATTGCAGCTCAAATACCGATTCACTGCTGTTTTCGCCATCATCGGTAAAGATAACGTCATAAGGAGTGTCCAGATTATACTGTCCGGAATTCATTACATCGGTTGAGGCAGTATACATGTTCTGCCAGTCGTTACGCATCATATACGTGCGGGCATGCAGTGCACGGGCACTTCCCCAGGTTAGACGTCCCAGGTAAGCAGACTGCCATTGACGGGGTAAAAGCCCTTCAGCCTGTGTCAGGTCTGAGTCGATCTGTTTATAGATCTCTTCGGCGGTGGTCTTCGGTACATTGGCTTCCGAGGCGTCGTTCACTTTGAAAGTGACCAACGGCACTTCGCCGAATGCACGGACCAGGTTGAAGTAACAGTAAGCACGGAAGAAAAGAGCTTCTCCCTTATTCCGGAGATCATTTTCTTCTGTCAGGTTACCTTTCTCGATGGTTTCTATCACGTCGTTGCATTGATAGATGATAGCGTAATTCTGGCTCCAGTAGGCTTTGATCAGTCCGTTATTGGTATTGTACTGGAAATCATCGTACATGGCAGCCTGATCGGCACCGTCGCTCGCCGTACTTCCTTTTTCCGAATCTTCCGAGCGGAAATATTCGATGGCAAAGGCCGGGATACCTGCGGTAATGTTATAGTTACGCATCATGGTGTAGATATTGAAGACTTTTCCTTCGGCAAGTGCTCCGGGATTATCATCTTCGGTGAACTGCCCTTGAGGGTGACGGTCCAGAAAATCGTTGCAACTGCTGAAGCTCAGAGCCGATACGGCTAATGCAATGGGTAGGATGTATTTATTTAGTTTCATACTCTGCTTCGTTAAAATGTTAAGTTAATACCAAATGTATAGACTGCCGGTACCGGATATGTTCCGTTATCCACTCCGAAGGCAATGGCCGATCCGCCGATTTCCGGTGTATAGCCCGTGTTATGCTTCCACGTCTTCAGGTTTTGTATGTTGACATAAACCTTCAGAGCCTGCATGCGTATTTTCGCCAGCAAGGTTTTGTCGAAGTTGTAAGCCAGTTGGAGGTTACGGATACGGAAGAAGCTGCCGTCTTCGATGAAGTACTCGGAGTTCTCGCTGTTGATGGCATGTTTTGTATTCAGCAGGGGTTGCGTGTTCGATGTGCCTTCTCCGTGCCAGCGGTCGAGACGTTGCTCCATATAATTGAACTGTGCCCAGTTATAATTGTCCCAGGTACGGTAAATCTGATTGCCGCCTTGTCCCATCATTTCCATGCTGACTTCCCAGTTCTTATATGAAAGGCCGAGGCTGATGCCGTATGTTACGTCCGGTGTCGGATCACCGATCATCGTGCGGTCGTCCGGTGTGATTTTTCCATCTCCGTTTACGTCGGCAAACTTAAGGTCGCCGGGTGTGACGGTTGCCAGTGTATTCGCCGGTGAAGCGTCGATCTCGGCCTGGTTTTGGTAAACGCCCGCTACTTTGTAGCCGTAGAAATAACCGATCGGATAGCCTGCCATTGTGTAGCTCTGGCTTTTGTCGCCTGCGATGATGGAGTATCCTTCCTGTACCAGACTCTTCACTTTGTTACTGATAGTGGTCAGGTTCGCGCTGACAGAATATCCCCAGTCGCCGATCTGATCTCTCCAGGAGGCCATCAATTCGATACCTTTGTTCTCTATTTCTCCAAGATTTCCGATACCCGGTACGGTTCCCGACAATCCCGGTACGGTAGCCAGCAGGTCTTTGGTATTCTTCTTGTAATATACTCCTTCCAGATGGAAGCGGTTGCGGAACATATTGGTCTCGAATCCGGTTTCCCATGCTTCTACTTTTTCCCAGCGGAGGCGCGGGTTGGGCAGGTAAGCCAGTTGGTATCCGGGATAGATGATAGCCGGTTTGCCGAATACGGCAGCGAAAGCATTCTCCAACAACGGTTCTGCCGGATAAGCCCTATCCATATTCTGGTTACCTAATGTGCCCCACGAACCTTTCAGTTTCAACATGTCCAGCCATGTGATGTCTTTCATGAACTCCTCTTCAGTCATCAGCCATCCGGCACCTACAGAGTAGAAGTTCTGCCATTGGTTGCCCGTGTATGCGAAGGCCGATGAGCCGTCACGACGGAATGAGCCGTTGAACAGGTATTTTCCTTTATAATTATAGATCACACGGGCCAGCATGGACACGGTGGTGCGTTCCCACTGTGTACTTCCGTTGGTAGCGGTAGCCAGATCGCCAATGCTGACGAACCATTTATCGGGATTATTCGGAATCACCAGCCCGATACCCTGTCCGCGCGAAGCATCCAGTCCGCTGAGTGAATTGTAGTAGGTTGTGAAACCGGCAGTAGCGGTCAGGTTGTGTGTACCATCGGCAAAACTGTTTTGGTATGTCAGCAGATAGTCACTCTGCACTTTGGTTTCATTTTGTTTGTTCTGGCTCACTTCCGTCTTTCCCGTTCCGAGTGTAGCCACATTGCCGGCTACGGTTGCGTCATATACTTTAATGATCGGTTTGTAAGTCCGGCTGTCATTGGTGGCATAATCCATGGAGAACATTGCTTTGAATGTGAAATGCTTCAGGAAATCCACTTCACCGTAAATGCTACCCGATGCACGGTAATTGATGGCGCGGGTGGTGTTGGCACGCAGATCTACGTCGACCAACGGATTGGTCATCTGTGCTTTCTGGAATTCCGGCAATGAAGTATACAGACCGTATTCTTCGTTGTAAACCGGAGCTACAGGAGTAGTGCGAATTGCGTTCAGGACCGTTTTGCTGTCGGCCGGGAGCATTCGTGCTCCGTTGAACTGAAATCCCACTTTGATATCTTTGGTGATCTTATAATCATTACTTGCATTGATCGTCACTTTGCTATACTTCTCATGCTTAATGTTTCCCTGTTCGTGCGAGTAGCCCACACCGAGATAGAAACTATGTTTTTCCGAAGCACCTGTGATACTGATATTATTGTTCGTGATGAATCCGGTCTGGAATATTTCGTCTTGCCAGTCCGTATTTGCGTTCCAGTTGCTGAAGTCGAATGGGGTGTTTCCCTGATTCGCCATCTGCTCGTTATAGAGTTCCTTGAACTGTGGCGCATTCACCATTTTGATTTTGTCTACTACGCTCTTCCAGCCGAAAGAGGTGTTGATGTTGACCAGCGTCTGTCCCTCTTTGGCGCGTTTGGTAGTTACGATGATCACGCCGTTGGCACCACGTACACCGAAGATAGCCAATGAAGAGGGGTCTTTCAATACTTCCATCGATTCGATGTCTTCCGGGTTCAGGAAGTTGATATTGTCATTGAAGAGTCCGTCTACAATATACAGCGGCTTGTAACCATTGATGGAGTTTGTGCCGCGGATACGGATTTCGGGATCGGCACCTGCCTGTCCGGAATTGACAATCTGCACACCGGCAATCTTTCCTTGTAGGGATGATAGTGGGTTAGTGGCCGGTTTGTTGGCTATTTCCGAACCCTTGATGTTGGTGATAGAACCGGTCAGGTCACGTTTCTTGGCACTACCATAACCGATAATTACTGTTTCAGCAAGCATTTGGGAGTCGTCTTTAAGCGTGACATTAATCACAGTCTGCTGCCCCACTTTGATTTCCTGCTTTTCATATCCTACATACGAGAATACGAGTACATCGTTGGGCGTTACCGAGATGGAGTATTTGCCATCCATATCGGTGATGGCTCCGGTAGAAGTCCCTTTTACCAGAATAGATGCGCCGATCAGGGGCTCATGGGTTGAATCTGTAACAGTACCCGTTACTGTTTTGGTTTGCGCCATGGCTACCGATGCGCTCAGCAGTAGGCACGTCAGGACAAATACACTTTTTAGCCATAAGGCTCTCTTCTGCCGAAGAGGTCGTAAAGGTTTAGTCTTCATTGCATTAAATTTTACCATTGTATAACTATTTTGATTTAACACACCTTCTGCCAGCTCTCTTTCAGATACTCGATAGTTATATCGACGGCAAAAGTACCCAATGAAACAAATAAATGTCGAAAAAGATGTGAACGGATTCAAACTCCCTGCACTTTTAACATATATCGGACTTGGAATCCGACTAATGTAGAAGAAGTTTCTATTATGATATATTTACCTTATGATGGCTATTGGATTTTATATAATTGTATGGAATTATGTGCTTTAATTGAATAGCTTTTCGAGTTGCGTCTATTATCTAATTGTTAATTGTTTAGGCTGGATAAAATAAGCAATGATATTAGAAAACTTTTTCATGATAGATGGTGTTCAAATGGCGAAATCTCTATTATAAACTCATAAAAAAATAGTTATGATTAAAAAAACGATTTTACTGGCAATGTTAGTCAGTGCGCTGTTTGCTTGTGATGATAAGGAAACAACAGAAGACATACCTTTAGCAGGTATTAATAATGTGACTCTGAATGTAGGGCAAAGTGCTTTCTCCAGAGGTGTTAATGGGCAAAAAGGAGCAAGCGAATACGCTGTTTTGGGTTCTGGAAAGCTCTATTTCCTCGATAATACTTATACCAGTATTTTCCAACGCCAGTTGACACCAGCTGAGGTGACTACATTGGCCAACACTTCTTCTACTGCGACAAGTGGAAAAGGGGTTACTATCAGCGGTGTGCCCAGTTCCGCACAATATCTCTATTTTATGGCTAATATTAAAACAGATGTCGGTCAGGTATTTCCCGCTGTCGAGGGAACGACAAGTGCTGATGCCAGACTACGCCTGGATCGTTTACAAGGAAATGCTCAGAACGTGCCTATGTCCGGATTGAGTTCGGCCTTTACGCAAAGTAGTGGAAATAATTACACGACTTCAGTAGAAATAAGTCCTATTGTAGCCCGTATAGAGTTGGGACAAGTGACTTGTCAGGATGTTACCGTAGGTTCTCCAATCAGTACGGATATTATCAGTTATAAATTGTCAGGTGTGTTTATTAACAATGTCAATCAGTATGTTTTGTTGAATGGTACTCCTTATCTAAATGCTCCTGTAAATATTGTTAACCAAGCAGGGTGGGCGACCGACTATGCCACTTACTTTACTGGTAATGTGAACTTTCCTCATTTTTCCGGTGGCTCTCCTACAGCACCCAGTGACTGGACTGCCAATGCTTTCGTGGATTATTGTACGCCTCTTACTTCCGGATTGAGTTTCTATCCGGATGTAACCAATGGAGCAACAATTGTTCCTCCGGTTACTACTCCTAAACCGGCATGGGCTTATCAGGTATGTCCGAGTACGGTTCCGGCATCAGGACAAACTACGCCGGTTGGTGATATTCCGCATATCATTCTCAAATTAACAGAGGTTCAGTATGTCAATAACCCGTTAGGGGCAACTACTCTTTATGTTGTAGTCTCCAAATATAAAGATAGTACGACTAATGATAATATTCTGGAGTTTAAACGTGGTAATGTGTATCGTATTAATAATCTTGTTTTCAATCAGACGCAAGCGACTGGTAAGCCTTACGATAGCAATATTTCAGTAACATGCAGTGTCACTGTGAAACCTTGGGTGATAAACACCATTAATCCGGTGTGGTAATATTTTTATTTCAAACATCTTCTCCGTATGAAACATACGGAGGAGATTAAATGCGGACGACTTATGAGATGTATATCTGTGAAAATTGTCATTCTCACCGTTCTCTTTTTTATGCAATCGTGTATAAGGGAGGATACTTCTGATTGTATTACTAGTGCGTTGCGGCTCAGTTTCCGATATACATTAAATAATCAGAATTCTGATTTGTTCGGATCTGAAGTACATCAGGTGGCAGCTTATATTTTTGATGCTGAAGGCAAGTATATAGGGAGTTATTTGGAAACCGGTGATAAGCTGATAAGTAAGTATATCATGACTATCCCTCTGCCTGAAGGAAGTTACCAGGCTATCGTCTTTTGTGATAATCTTAACACCTTTTCCGCAGGCTGGGTGGATAGGGAGACAAATTTGTTTTATGGTGAGCTTCAGCCGGAAATAACCACTGTTGCCGATTTCCGTGTCATGCTAAAAAATAAAGAAGGGACAGACGGATACCTTGTACCTGAGTCGGTCCCTGGTGATCTTTATGCCGGATATATAACCAATGCTCTTTCCACTTATAATGTATCGGACATTACCAATGTCAATTTAATGAAAGATACAAAGAATATAAAAATAAAGATATCAGGTCTGAATTCTCTGACACGTTCGACAATTATTCCTGAAGTATATGTTACTGCCAAAAACGGCAGGTATAAAAGTGATAATAGTATAGATACTTTACATCAGGCATTGAAATATATACCCCATAGCACGTCTGTAACGAACGATACGATCAATAGCGAGTTAAAAACCATGCGCCTCATGGCTGGCTATAAGCCAATGCTGGTTATTAAACATCCTGTAACTTCCGGATATCTTTTTAATCGGGATATAACGGAACTCATCTTATCGAACCCCAAATATGCTTCTCAGGAAGATATTGATAGAGAAGACAGTTTTGTATTCGAAGTGAATTTTAATAGGGAAGATAATGATTTAGTAATATCCGTATCAATAAATGGCTGGGAAGTAAATACTGTTGTTCCTGTAGATGACTAAAAATATTCATATTTATGAAACAGATATTAAGTATATTATTCACTATCATAGTCACCACATCTTGTACGGCGGAATATGGGGAAGATATCCCGTATAAATCAGTCGATGTTGATTATACCTTCAATTTGGCTGTTGACGGGCGTTCGGTATCAACACGTTCATTGGCTGCTGCTACGGACGAGAACAGTTTATATGATCTGAATGCATTTATTTTTGATGCTTCAAACGGAAAGGCCATATCATTCAAATACTTTCCCCCTTCAGCGATGTCAAACCTTTCAATACCCATGTTGATAAGTGGCTCTTCGGGGAGTCGTATCTTTGCTTTTATTGCGAATGCAGGGGTGTCGATCGGTAGTACGGTGACTAATCTGACCGATTTAAATAATCTGAAAAAAACGATGTCATCCGGAACGGATTTCCTATCTGGAGGACGTGTCGTAATGTCTGCCCTTACAGATACGAAAGTAATCAATATTACTCCGGGAACCACTAATGGAACGTATGCTCTCGGTGTTATCAGTCTTGAGCGGCTGACCGCTAAGGTGACTGTCGTAATTGATAAAAGCGGGCTTGAGTCAAGTACGCTTGTCACAGTACGTTCTATCCAGTTGAAGAATGTACCGATGGTGTATAGTTATATTGCTGCGAATGCACCTACTGCTTCGACTACCACTTTTGTGAACGGTGATAATATCACGGTGAACGACGGTAATCTGGAGCCTGTGGATCCTACTGGAAACAATCTTCCTCACAATTATGCCACTCCGCTATATATGGTAGAAAACATGCAGGGAACAAGGACGTTGCCAACCAACGTGCCGGGTGAAGAATGCACTTCGTCAAAAACACAGATTCCACTCCAGCCTGCACAATGCTCTTACATAGAAGTCGTCTGTGAATATCGCACTACTTTGCCTGTGGGAGAACGCGACGGACTGGTAACCTATCGTGTTTATCTGGGAATTAATATTAACGGGAACCATTGGAATAATTTTGATGTGAAGCGTAATGTCTGGTATCAGGCTACTCTTACACTGACCGGGCGAGGAGGAGCTGACGAGGTGTCTTGGCGCATAGTGACTGATCTTATTACTCACAATGGCGAAAACTACCCATGGGGTAAAGGAGGATTCGCGTATACTATTGATCCTTCGGACTCTCGTTTTTGGAGTATCGAAAGTCCTTATCAAAATACCTTGGTGACATTTGCTTCCAGTAATGCTAATCTCCATCCCGATAGTGAGTATTCAGAAGGTCGCGGAGTGACTTATCTTAATGGTACCTCACAGAATCAGACTGCCATCCGCCAGTGTTGGAGGTTGAATGGCGAAAATGGTATAACACTTGATGCTGTAACGAAAACCATCTACTATTTACCTTCTCAGAACCAGCTCCAGATGATAAGTATTTATTTCAATGCCCGTACTTATCCGACCGGACTATTCTGGAGTTCGACACAGTTGATTGGCGGAACAAGCAACTCAAACCAGTATGCTCGTGCTATATCATACGCCAACTATGGTGAAGCTCAGACGTATACCAGCATCAGCACACAAGGATATTCACGTTGTCTGATGGAGCCGGATCGTACTTACCCGTTCCCGGTAGCCAGTTTGTCTACCCCGACAAGTCCTGTTTATTATCCGTTGCAGATAGCTCCTAATATAAAGACTTATCCTTATTTTCAGACTGGGGCATTCCCCGTTATTGTAAATCAGGAAATGTGGAATTATGGAGGAGTAATAGGATTTCAGCCACGTGGTGTAGTATCCATATCACTTCGTACGGGAGAACCTTATACGGCCCTCACAAGCAACTATCACACGGTGCGCAAACCTTATACCCTTATCAGAGTAGCGAAAAACGATTGTGATAAAAATGGGAATCCGGTAATAAACAATGCAGTTACACGCTACACGATGAACTGGTATGAAGCTTTGGGGTATGTAACTCCTTCAGGAACTGACCCTGCTACTCCAACAGTAAATACGACTCGTACCGGTTGTAATGCCTATTCGGAGCGGAGCGATAAAAAGGACTTGGGTACCTGGCGCGTTCCGACTTCACTCGAATTGACACAACTTTGGGTTATGGGTGCAGGAGTTGGCGGTACTACTCCTGTAAATCCGAATTATACATATGCAGTAAGTGGAAGCGGATCGAATGTAACGATCTCAACACCGAGATATCCCCGTATGAGTGAACAATATCCCGGAGTGCTCCCATTGTGGGGAGATGTTAGCACTCTGACCAATAATATTGCGAATATAAACTATGTGTGGCCTGGGGGAACGGCTTCAACACCTTATAACTTAAATAAATTATACTGGTCGTCGAATACTTCTCCTAATACGACTCCAGCAAATGCTTTCGCTATGATGCTTGATTTTTATTCGGGGGATTCCTATACGGGAAGTGGTCCGCGGACTGCCGGATTTCCACGGAAAAAGGGGCAGGGGCTTTTGCGGTGTGTGAAAGATGTGACCGAATCCACACGCTACCAGCAATAAAGCGGAAGCTTGTGGCAGCTATCTATAAAGATGTCAATACTTTAATAGATTTTTGATAGAAGTTGTATGTTTTATATATATCTTTGAATGGACCGGGCATAAACAATTCGCCCGGGTGATGCTTCCATCACCCGGGCGAAACCGTTTAAATTTTTACTTCGATATTCAGTTTACCGCCAAGCCCCCGTTCAACTATATCTATCAGGGTTTTTAGTGTCAAGTTGCCTCCGTCATTCTCTACTTTAGAGATAAACGTACGCTTTTTATCAATGCGCTCGGCCAGTTGTGCCTGCGTCATTTCTTTCTTCTGACGGGCATTGCGGATTTGAACGCCAATACACAAAGCTTCCAACTCACGTTCAAAACGATCACGATCTGGTGTACCTTTTACACCGAAATACTCGTCTTTAATTTGGTCTAATGATTTGAGTTCCATCTCTTTCCCTCCTCTTTTTTTTCTGCATAATACTCAGCCATCAATCGGACAGCTCTGTCAATCTCTCTTTTAGGGGTTCCTTGTGTCTTTTTTTGAAAGCCCGAAAGTAACACAACTAACTTCCCATCATCAAAAAAACAAAATACCCGGAATATATCACTACCCAGGGAAACACGTATCTCAAACAATCCGTCAGTGCCTTCCATATATTTAAGATACGTTGTCGGAATACGTTCTACGGATTCTATTAAACTTAAAATTTTGGCTATCTTTTCTTGGACTTTTCGTGACTGTTTCCCGAAAAAATCCTCAAAGTATCCTTTATACGTAGTAACCTTCCTTACTTTTTTCATTACGTAAAGGTAATGTATAAATGACACATAAGCAAGCAGAAAGTTCAGTAATTACAAATTTTTATGTATCTTTGTTCCGTGCTCTCTACCGAGAGGGCACTTTGTTTTTATCACGTTTAGTCGAAGCGCAAAGAAAAAGCGGCAATTTTTTCAATAGCAGAGCATAGACTAAACGGACTGGTTGTGTTGTATCCATACAACTCAATAAGCGTGTCCGTTTAGTTTTTATAATGCTCTGCTTGGTTTGATGCCGCTTACCTCTTTGCCGTTATATTAACTAATTCGGGCACGTCCTCTTTAAATCTGTTTATATGTAAAATTACGGCAAACAAAACTTTTTCGGCCTACCACACAAAGCCGCTTACTGCTTGGTGATTAGTACATGGATCATCAGTATATATGCCATTATAGAGCAACAAGAAATTATCCGGGAATATCAAAGTATAGTAGACGATTCCATACGCAGCACGCAAGCTCTGATTACACCCATGCGGACACTACTCAAACCCGAACCGCCGTTTGACTGTATGACGATCAGCGAATACAACTACATCTTTAACCCGGAAAATGACGGAAACCGATAGAGGGGTATTTTTCCTCTTTTCATGCACAAAGATAGGTCGCAGCCGTTCATTCATCAATGACCGCTACGCTATTTCAGCACAAAATATCCTGCGCTCCTGCGTCGTCCGGTATTTTCTGCCGAAATTCATTGCCGGCTGTCCGTCTGTGTCCTGACGGATGTTTAAGAAAAAAGGAAAAAAATGTGTAGAGCCTGCGCTGGTGATACCGGAAATTATGTACACCTTTGTATGTTTCCAGTGGCGTCGGTCTTGCCGCTTACTTGGCGGCTGCTGAGAGACAGCTATTTAAAACTTTAGATAAACGGTTCTGTTCCCGTGTCTGATACTGTAATAGGTCGGTATATTTTTCTTTCTTTGTTTCTGCATCGGATGTCTTATAGTGCAACGGGTCAGCAGAGCCATTCTATTTTCGTTAAATCACCCTATACTAATGGCGCTCAGTAAACAATCCTATCAATAAAAGTGTTTCATTATACTTTTTTCGTCCGTTTGCTATGGTATTTCAGAAATAATCACCATCTTTGTAATGCGTTATGTGATTTTTTTGATGTAGAATAAAGGGACTGCATTTCTTTGTTTTACACTAACTGTAGGTGTATAATTTTATATGCCTACAGTTTCTGGATAAAAACGGCTCTGCCCCCGGGACTAATACCGTAATGGGTTAGCATATGCTTTTCCTTGCTCTGCATCGAAATTACATAACGCAAGCGGGTCAGCAGGGCCGTTCATTTTTCCCTGCCCGATTTACGTTTGAATTATGGGCGAACAATCTACTATCAAAATTCTGTATTTCCATCGACGCAAAACCAACGCAAGCGGTTGGTATAAGTTGGAATATATTTTTCAGCGAGGTAAAAAGATTCTGCATTATACACTCTCTACCCGGGATTATGAATATTTAGAAAGTTTCTGTTCCCCCTGCATTGCCGAACGTTCAGAAGTGATTGTCTATGTGGCCGAACTTCTTTTGGAAATCCACAAAGTGAAATATTCTCGCTTGAAAGTCAACCCAAGTTATGCCTATGCTACTTCTAAATATAAACCCCGAATCAACCAAATGTGCAAAAAGAGCCGTTACCACAGAACATCTGTCATTATAGACGGGCTATAGTACTTTGATTTTTCATAATAAATTCTCTTTTATAATTGGCCTTGAATCTAAATTCTGCTCACCTAACCAGTTAGCTCGCCGAACCGCTGTCACTCTATCCCCCCGGAGGACAGCGGTTCTTTTTCTTTAGTATACAAGAGCACGAATAATTTATCAGACACATTACCCTTTTTAATTTTTGATGTATATTTGTTCGCTACAGATATGTGCTGATTCATGGCTGTATTTGAAGAAAAAACTTGTGAAAAAATGAATAAAATTAGTGCTTGTGTGATTCTCTTAATAGTCGTGCTTAGCTGTAGCGATCCTGTGAATAACAGGCAGTTAAAGACTACGGAATCTTTGACTCAGAACATTGCATCCAGTGACACGATTAAAGATGTTCTTAATGAAAATACAGTTAAAGACTTTTCTACGGTTGCTTTAGGAATGAAATATAGGACTAAAAAAGAATGGAATGACTTTACCGAACCTGACAGGGAGGAATACATCATCACTTCAAAAGGGTTAGGAAAGTTGTTCGGAATACAGGATAGTGTATTTGCAGATAATGATGGAACTATATTGTCGGAAGAAAACCCTGTGGTTTTATGTGATTATATATCTGCAAATAAATATGAATATCCCAATTGGCTAATCATTTCTACACAGAATAAATCCGAAGGGCAATACACATTGACCGGAGTAATTCGAATAAACGAGGGGACTACTTATAGTGTTCATTGTAAATTAAAAGATGACTACTATGCCGGATGTGTATGTGTCGGGAAGTATCCTATTATGAACGGTGATTCAATCTTATTTAGGATAGAAGAAATCTATGGCATAACAAAAACAGGGAAAGTGGATATACTTCCATTGAATACGCCGGTGGAAAATTGCCCCGAACCGTTTGAACCTACTTTCCCGGAAGGAAGAACTCCTGCATACTATTATGTACAAGGAGATGAGAAGCATACTCAAAGCTGGCAGGAACTGTAATCTAACCAATCAAAACGAATTGTTTCTTTATTTTATCGCATATTTAATTGTTTAATTATAAGTGGTTAATCATTCGTGTCGGTATCTTTATCCGGGCCCGGGCACCCGGGCTCATAAGCCCAGGTATACGGGCTTATGGTCCCGGGTACACGGGCCCATGGGCACACCTGCCTGGGACCAGATGTAGATTGCACCATTTCCGGTTGAACACGAAGGGAAAACAAAATGCTTTAAGAGGTGTGTTTGCTTAGGAAATAGATGGTTTGTGATTGATAATCAATGGTCTGTGCAGCGTTTTCGCCTTAAAACAGTAGGTGGAAGATGGAAGATACAGGTGGAAGATAAAGGGCTGAAAAACGCGATCTTCCACCCGGTCATTTCTTTGATTATTAGGGCAATAAACTCTAAAAGGTGGAAGATGGAAGATCGAAATGCATTTTTCGTATGAGAAGGCCTTACATTGATTTATTTCCCGGTGTTTTTCTTTTGCTCATTTCTTTCTCTTTTTTCTTTTTTATCTTTGTAGATAGCTACAATGATATCTTTCAAAATGGGGCAGAGGCAGGTAAGAATTATGCCACTTATTATCGCCATAAAAATGCCATTGAGGAGTGGTTGAATGGCTCTTGCTGTGTGGGAGATCGTAAATAGTCCTATAATACATAGGAACATTCCATAAATAAAAAAAGTCAGGGACAATATCAGACCGGCAATACAGAGCATTACTATGTCATACTCTCTGAATACTTTCAATGTCAGCCATTTTTTCCATTTTTCTCGTTTGGCCTCCTTTCTGCGTTGCTTTTCTCTTTCCGGGCTGCCTTTTTCCCATTCTTTGACCATCTCCAAAAATTCTTCTTGGGGACGTTTTAAGCTGATATTATATCTCCGCATCTTTTCGCTGGTGCGTCTCTTTTTCCTTTTATTCATTTGGGTAGTATGTTGCGGGTTTAAAGAAAAAGCCCGCCAAAACAATTGTTTTAGCAGGCTTTTTATACAACATTGAAAGTTTGTGCGGATGATAGGACTCGAACCTACACGTCGCAAGACACCAGATCCTAAGTCTGGCGCGGCTACCAATTACGCCACATCCGCTCACTAAATGCTCACTCGTTTGGAGTTTTGCGCTGCAAAGATAGATACTTTTTCCGATTTTACAAATTTATAAGCAATAAAGTTATTTACCGGGGAATCTGCGGGCGATCTCTATCAATGTAGCTTTTCCTCTCAGGGGCTCTTGTCAAGAGGGTTGTAGAATAGTTCCACATCTTTGTGGAGCAGTTCTACAACCCTTCTTTTCATTTTTAGCTTTTCTTGAATATTTAATACTCTTATTTACTGATGTTTAGACTTTATTGATTTCATCAATACTTTTGAGGTACAATTATTGGAGTACAAGTGCAAATAGGTATTTGTAGATTTAAAATGATTAGCCAATGAGAAGTTTGAAAACAGTGTTGATTATCTTGTTGTGTATGTGTGGTATACATGTGCAAGCACAACAGTTGGAAATAAAAGGTTTAGTGACGTCATCGGAGGATAAACAGCCGCTTATCGGAGCTACGGTTGCCGTAAAAGGGGTACCGGGAAGGGGAGTGGTAACGGATATGGACGGCCGTTACACTCTGAAAATAGAACCATCAGATAAAATCCTTGTCATATCCTATATAGGAATGAAATCGTCTGAGGTCAAAGTGCCGAAGAATGGAGTCTTGAATGTGGTGTTGCAGCCCGAATCACTTAATCTGGATGAAGTTGTGGTGACCGGATACGGAAATTTTTCAAAGTCATCCTTTACCGGATCAGCTAACACCTTACGGGCCGACATGCTGAAAAACGTACCGGTACTTTCTGTAGAACAGAAGTTGCAAGGTATGACCACGGGGGTAAATATTACTTCCGGTTCCGGCCAGCCAGGAGCTAACCAGAGTATCCGTATCCGTGGTATGGGTTCATTCAATGCATCCAATGAACCTCTTTTTGTGATTGACGGTATACCGGTCACTTCCGGCAGTATGGGAGCCGGTACGGGGGCTGATGCCGCCTATATGAACAATGCGAAAACAAATGTAATGAGTACCCTTAATCCTGCCGATATTGAGAATATTACAGTGATAAAGGATGCCGCCGCCGCTTCTCTTTACGGTTCGCGTGCCGCGAACGGGGTGATTCTGATCACTACCAAGAAAGGAGCGGCAGGGCGGACTAAAGTTACTTTGAGCGCGAGCGGAGGCTTTTCTAATGCAGCTGTCAACTTCCGTCCCACATTGAACGGTGAACAACGCCGTGAAATGATTTATGAAGGTCTTTACAACTCTGCAGTAGACAAGGGACTCCAATCTCCCGAAGCATATGCAAACGCCAATATTGATACATATGCGGGGATACCGGAACTGGGATATACTGATTGGAGGAAAGAACTGATCCGAACCGCTCATAATCAAAACTACGAGGTGACGGCTTCCGGAGGTAACGAGCGAACTACTTTTTATGCTTCTCTCGGCTTTAACCGTCAGGAAGGTCTGGTCGAGAATTCTAATCTGGACCGTTACTCTGCCCGCCTGAACATGACACATAAAATGGGTAGCCGTGTCGAGGTAGGAGGTAACATGATGTTCACCCAGATAAGTCAGGAGATGAACGAGGAGCGCGGTTCCAATATCAATCCTTTCCTTTGTGTTGCTGTATCTGCCACACCTTCCATGCCTGTGCGTGACGCTTCGGGCAACTATGTGGGGTCTTATATAGGAACCAATGTGAATCCGCTTCGTGACATCCGTACCGACTATAACCGCAGTCGTATGACACGTATGTTCTCCACCGGTTATGCTTCGGTAGATATCATCAAAGGATTGAAACTGAAAGAGACCCTGAGCTATGACTATACTGTACAGAAAGATTCCCGCTATTTGAATCCGCTTAGCGGGGCAGGTCCCAAGAGCGGAAGTGATGCTCAGACCTCAAAGGGATTTACCGAATATGGTAAGCTATTGTCGTCTACTTCACTCAACTATACCCACACATTTGCCGCTAAACATCACCTTGACATTTTGGCTGCCTATGAATTGGAAAGCTATCAGAGTGATAAAGCTATGGGAGAGAAGGCTAAACTCCCCTCGGATGTGTTGCTTGAGCCGGATAATGCCGCTGTGCTGAAGAGCTTTGTTTCTTCTACACAGGCATACAGAATGATTTCTTACCTGTCCCGTTTGAACTATGATTACGATAATCGTTATTACATTGCAGGCAGTTATCGCCGCGATGGCAGTTCCCGTCTTGCTCCGGAAAGTCGGTGGGGAGACTTCTGGTCTGTTTCCGGTATGTGGCATCTGGGCAGTGAACCTTTTATGGAGGCTGTGAAGCCGGTATTGAACGATGTGAAAATCCGTGCTTCTTATGGTGTCAATGGGAATCAGCCGGGAGCTTTTTACGGATATATGGGGCTATACAGCTACGGGCAGAACTACATGGGGGCAGCAGGTTCATATGAGTCTGCTCAAGCCAATCCCAAACTGAAATGGGAAAAGAACTATAACCTGAATATTGGGCTTAGCCTGACTTTTATTGACCGTATCTTTGTGAATCTCGAATACTACAACCGCGATACAAAGGACTTGCTTTATAATCGCCCTATCAGTTCTACTACCGGTTTCCTGAACTATCTTGCAAACATCGGTCAGCTCAACAACAAAGGGGTGGAGTTCGAACTGCGCACGATTAACTTTGCCGGTCCTGACTTCAACTGGACATCGGTGCTGAATTTAACACATAACCGTAATAAAATCGTGGCACTGGACGGAGATATAAAGCAATCTGTCGAGGGCTCCTGGTTTATTCATAAAATAGGTCTTCCTTACAATAGTTTCTACGTGAAAGAGTTTGCCGGAGTAGACCCGTCGACCGGGAAAGCTCTTTATTATCTCAATACACAAGATGAACAGGGGAATTATAATAGAGAGATGACTGACGATGCTTCTAAAGCGCAAGCTATTCCGTATAAATCTGCTGATCCTAAGATATCGGGAGGGTTCACTAATATCATTTCTTATAAGTGGTTTGATCTGGGACTTACCTTTACCTATTCGTTGGGAGGATATTCTTTTGACAAGACAGGTACTCTGATAGAAACCGACGGCAGCAAAGAAAAGTCATACAACCTGCCTGTATATGCTTTGGACCGTTGGCAGAAGCCGGGAGATAGAACTGATGTGCCTCGTTTTGTATTGGAACAGGGAGCCGGTCCACAAAATTCATCCCGCTATATTCACAGTACCGATCACATCCGCCTCAAGAACCTGACACTCGGTTTCACACTTCCCAGCAGATGGGTACAAAAGGCACTGATAGAGAATGCACGTGTCTACTTCTCAGGAAGTAATCTGCTGACATGGGCCAAATGGAAACAGTATGATCCTGAAGTACCGGTTAATGGTGAGGTGTTCTGTGAGGCTCCTCCCATGCGTACCTTCAATTTTGGGGTTGAGATAACTTTCTAAATCATTCATCATTATTAATATTCAGATATATGAAACGTACACTTATATACATGTTTGCCGCTATGTCGCTTGTGGGTTCTTCTTGTTCCGGCGACTGGCTGAATTTAAATCCATCTACCTCTGTGACTACTCCGCAAGCCATCCGTACACTTGAGGAAGCACAAATAGCTTTGAACGGCATTTATCGCATTGCCGCTTCACATAGTTATTATGGTGATAATTATCTCTATTATGCCGATTGCCGTGGTGAAGATGTTCAAGCACGTGTCAGCAAGGGAGCCGGAAAACGTGTATCACCTTATTATGAGTTCAATGTCACGGCCGATGATGCCTTGAATATTACCCGTGTATGGAATCAGCCTTATAGTGTCATTCATCAGGCAAATAGTCTGCTGGAAAGAATAGAATCCGGTGCGGTGGTTACCGATGATGTTGTGGCTCTCAACTGTATCAAAGCTGAAGCGCTTGCTTTGCGCGGACTGGCTTTGTTCGATCTCACCCGTCTGTTTGCTATGCCTTATACCTTGAACAATGGTACTTCTTTGGGAGTACCTATTGAGATTAAAACAACTTTGCCTACTCACCAGCCTGCCCGCAATACGGTGGCCGAATGCTATCAGCAGGTGATAGACGATATGACAGGTGCACTGAAACTCTCGGCACTTTCCGCTGATAAGAAAAACGGTTATCTTAATGTGTGGAGTGTCAAAGCATTACTTTCACGGGTATATCTTTATATGAATGATAATGAAAAGGCTCTCGCCTTGGCCAAGGAAGTGATGAATAACGGTGGATTGTATCAGTTGTTCACACACGATGAATATCCTACTGTATGGGGAAAAGACTTCAGTTCTGAGTCACTGTTTGAGTTTTACTACACTCTTTCCGAGCCTGATGGCGGAACGGGAGGTGAAGGCGCTCCGATGGTTTATGCCGATAATGTGAAGGATTGGAACAACCTTGTACTGACCAAAGCATTCCTCGATCTGTTGGGAGAAGACCCGGATGATGTGCGTCATTCATTGAATCGTTTGCCGGAGAAACCGGAAGAGGATATATTGCCCGAAGGTTCCAAGGGGCATCCTAAATATCTGAATAAGTATCCGGGCAAGACGGGGGATAATCCGCAGGATAATGACATCTGTATTATCCGTCTCTCCGAAGTTTACCTGAATGCTGCCGAAGCTGCCTTTAAGTTAGGGGGAGCAGAAAACCTAAAGTTTTCTTTGGATTGCCTTAATGCCATCGTGAGCCGTGCTAATCCGGCGAAGTCTGTAAAAGAGTCGGAGTTGAGCCTGGAGCGTATCTTGAAAGAACGCCGTAAGGAATTGGTAGGAGAGGGACATGCTTTCTTTGATGCCATGCGAAATGGTTTGTCTGTAAATCGTACCGGTGGTTGGCATTTGCCTTCTGTAGCGGCTGCTGCGGTTATTGCTCCGTCTGATCCGCGGGTAGCATTACCTATTCCGCAGGCGGAGATAGATGCTAACCCGAATATGGTGCAGAATCCGCGTTAATGCTTTCTGGGAGGTGAGATATACCGGCTTTTCGGATGACAGGGCTCGAACCGGCATGTTGTGAGACACCAGAAGGTTATTTACTGAGGAATCTGCGGGCGATCTCTATCAGTGTATCTTTTCCTCTCATTTCGTCTTCTTGCAGCATATCTACCTGAATGTCCGGTTCAATGCCGAACTCGATGTGCTTCATCTCCGCATCGAAGTGCGGGCTGGCGGAGAAACGTACGCTCCACCCGTTGGGTAATTCGGAGGTAAAGGGCATACCCGATCCTCCTCCGGTTTTATCTCCGATGATGGTGACATTGGGCAGGCAACGCATGTGGTTGACAAAATCGTTGGTTGCGCTGAAAGAACGGCGATTGGTCAACACGACTGCTTTCTTTTGCCAGCGTACCCCATTGGCTGGTTCCAGATAGATGGCATAGGGTTTAGAGAAGTCGTTGTGTCCGGTTCCTGTCTTATGGCAGATGTATCCTGTCAGAACCTTTTCGTTAGTGAATCGGGAAGCGATGCGGGCGGAATTTGTTGCGTTTCCACCACCATTATCGCGCACATCGATAATTAGTCCATTGCAAATGGCCAGGTAGGAGAGCACTTCGTCCAAGTTGCCGTTGCCAATCGGGTCGGCAAAGCTTTCATACCGTATATAGCCGATGTTGTCTTTCAGTATCTTATATTTGAGGCCTGCTGCCGTACGATAGTCCGTACTGGCACGGCCCAGATAAGAATCTTCAACCAGGTCTGCACGGAAGTTACGGGGATAATCCTGATACCAGGCGTCGTAATAAGACACGTTGTGAGCCGAAGCCAGATTGACATGCCCGTCCTGCAATTCATAAAGCATTTCACTCAGAACTTCGAACAGCCCTTCGTTGCTCATATTCGGGGTAATACGTTTTTGATATTGGGTATAGATATCATCCCAGTCGATTTGTTTGTAATCGAGAAAGCAATATTGCCGGTCGATGATTTTCCATAACTGCTCAAAGTTTCCTTGTGGATCGTTGGCATACTCTTCTTCCCGGATACAGGAAGAGAGGAGAGCCAGAAAGAAAATCAGGCAGAAGCTTTGTTGCAGGATACTATGGATAGGAGGATTCTTCATGATTCACTTCTGTTTTAATAGGCTCTGACGGCAGGTGGCAGGGGAGTTCCGTTTTTATTTCGGATACGGAACAGATCGTGTACAAATCCCACCATGAAAACTTGTGAATAAGTATGTGTTTTGATTCCGTTCAGTTTGGATTGTTGGAGATCACACAAATAGCTAAGGCGCATTTTGGTATATCTGATTGGAAAGTCGACTGATATCATCTGTCGTAACGCCGGCTGATTATGCAGAGAAGTAAAACGGACTACGCCACTGGCGTGTCCGAGTGTGAATATTTCGTAGTAAGATTGCCCGTAATGGGGAGAGAACATGAGCCCTATTACCGGAAGATTAACCTGGTAACGTAATGCCAACGGATAATTTTTTATTTTTGTATGCCAGATGGCCATTCCCGAAGCGTCCAGGTTGATGTAAGCACGTGCTGAGGCCGGATTGTTGGTATTGCGCAGATTGTAGACAAAGCCGCCGTTGAAATCTCCCATTCCTCCGGCAAGCAGCTTAAAGTTGTCTGTTATGCGGAACTGATAGTGCAGTCCATAGTTCCAATTCACTAATCCGGCAAATGTATTGTTGTTATCTACCCGGTTGTGAGTATATGCCAGGTTTGCCTGGAAAAAGTTCTGTACCGAGACATTGCCATCGCCCCAGGCGGTCATACGCATTGTTTCGCGTGAGATACGAAATTCGATACCTTTATATTCCTGCGGAGAAAGATAGGTGTCGAATACATTGGTGTATCCCACACCGTACATGGTGGCACGTGTCACATAGCGGGTAGCTTGAAGTGAGTCTGTGCCGTTACCATTTCCGTTCCCTCCAAAAGAAGGGAGAGCGATTGCTATCATTAATAATAGCAATATACTTGTATTTACTTTCATACGCAGTTTTATCTTGGACTTGTGCTAAAACAGCTTCATCTGTCCGGTCATTTCATCGAGTATGTCGTTTTCTGTTTTACCATTGTCCGGGTCCAGATTTTCCGGTTCTTCATCCGTGTTTTCGTCATCCGTGGTTTGTGGCGGATCCGGGAAACGGGTCGGTTCCAGTTCGTTGATGGTCTCTACTGTATAAGTAGTGAGACGTTTCCCTTTGGCCTTAAAACCTTTGACGGCAATGAATTCTTCGGCATCAATGACAACAGGTTCGCGGAAACTGTCGTGACCTCCGAAGATGATCTCCAATCTTGGGTAATACTCATCCGTCAGTAAAATCAGGCGGTTATGTTTGTTCTCACCCAGATAGTTCTGCTTGCGGGCAGTGGCTTCGAAGCAGAAACGTTTCAGGTACGGATAGTTCTGTTGGTCGGCATCATAAAGCGCAGCCGTCCATATCTTGTTGGCATCGAACTTCTCGACGATACTCACATTATCTTCGTAGTGATTGCTGAGATCGAAGTTTGAGGTATAGAACTCTCCGGTGTTCAGCACAACAAGGATGCTGTCGTCGCTCTGGAACTCACCCAAATATTCACCCCGGCCGTCGTAATTGAGGCGGAGCACATCGCGGTCGAACCATACTTTACGTCCGCCCAGTGTAGAGCCTCCCCGTTGTTTCAATACAATTTTGTGTACTGGCAGACGTGTCAGAATGACACCCAGACTTTGTCGGCTGCGAATGGTCACTTCACTGAAATCACGCTCGAAGATGATGCGGCGTACACGAGGATTAGGTTTCAAGGTGACCTTGATGATTTCAGCTTCACCATTGGGGTTGGCACTGAAATAAGAAATGCGTGAATCGGGTTTACCTTGTGTCACGTCGTATTCACGGTCGCGTACGATGGAAGTGACTGCAAACCGTTTGATGTAGTGTGTTCCTTCTGCACCGTCGCGGTAGGCTACGTTGTAGATGGTGCGTTTGTCATTCTTCTTAAATACATTGACGTAGATTACGTTTTTGCCCACAAACTTTTTGTCGGCTACGGGAGTGACCATGTAACGCCCGTCCCGGTAGAAGATGATCACATCATCGATGTCCGAACAGCATGCCACGAATTCGTCTTTCTTTAATGACGTTCCGATGAAGCCTTCTTCACGGTTGATATAGAGCTTTTCGTTGGCTTCCACCACTTTGGCGGCTTCAATGGTGTCGAAGTTGCGCAACTCAGTACGTCGGGGGAAGTTTTTCCCATATTTATCTTTAAGCATCCGGTACCATTGGATGGTGTACTCCACGATGTTGGCCAGATGATTGTTGATCTCGGCAATGTCTTCGTTCATGCGGGCAATAGCCTCTTCCGCCTTGTCGGAATTGAACTTCAGGATACGTCCCATCTTGATTTCCATCAGGCGGAGGATGTCTTCTTTCGTTACTTCACGTATGAATTGCGAATAGAAAGGAGTCAACCGTTCGTCGATGTGTGCGCAGGCGGCATCCATATCTTTAGACTGTTCGAACTCTTTATCTTTATAAATGCGCTCTTCAATGAATATCTTTTCAAGAGAAGCGAAATGCAGGCTTTCCTGTAGTTCGTCTTTCTTGATTTCCAGTTCCTGGCGAAGCAGGGACAATGTATTGTCGGCAGATTTTCTCAGGACGTGGCTGATGGTGAGGAAGTGAGGCTTCTGATCATCAATCACACAACAGTTGGGCGAGATGCTTACTTCGCAATCTGTAAAAGCATAGAGGGCATCGATTGTTTTGTCCGATGAAGTGCCCGGAGCCAGATGGACAAGGATCTCTACGTTGGCTGCTGTGTTGTCGTCTACCTTGCGTATCTTTATTTTTCCTTTGTCGACGGCTTTCAGGATGGAGTCGATGACCGAAGTCGTAGTCCTGCCATAAGGAATTTCGGTAATGGCGAGTGTTTTATTGTCTACTTTATTGATTTTAGACCGTATCTTTACTGCTCCACCGCGTTCACCGTCGTTGTATTTCGACACGTCAATAGAACCTCCGGTCTGGAAGTCGGGATATAGTTTGAACTCTTCGTTTCGCAGGTAACTGATGGAAGCGTCGCAAAGTTCGTTGAAGTTATGTGGTAAGATCTTGGATGAAAGTCCTACGGCGATACCTTCTACTCCTTGTGCCAGCAAAAGTGGGAACTTCACCGGCAAGGTGATAGGTTCTTTGTTTCGTCCGTCATACGACAGTTTCCATTCGGTTGTTTTAGGGTTGAACACTACATCGAGTGCAAACTTTGACAGGCGTGCTTCGATATAACGGGGAGCGGCCGCACCGTCACCGGTGAGGATATTACCCCAGTTACCCTGGCAGTCGACCAATAAGTCTTTCTGTCCCAACTGTACCAATGCGTCACCAATAGATGCATCGCCATGGGGGTGAAACTGCATCGTATGTCCTACAATGTTAGCCACCTTGTTATACCGTCCATCATCCATGCGTTTCATGGAGTGCAGGATGCGGCGTTGCACCGGTTTCAGTCCGTCATTGATATGGGGCACGGCTCGCTCGAGGATAACGTATGAAGCATAGTCCAGAAACCAGTTCTGGTACATTCCTGTAAGTTGATGTTTAATGCTTTCGTTATGTGAGTCCGCCGGCTTATAGTCAGAATGTCCTTCCGTAATCTCGTTGTTCTCTTCGCTCATAAAATCAAATTTCCCTCTGGTTTTAACAACAAATTATCTTTTTTACATCATTATTGGGTGATGTGCAGGCAAAAATACGAATTTAATTGAAAAAAATCATTTACTTTGCAGATTATTTCTGAGTCTGGCTTACAGGCAGATGTATGAAATGTAAATTGTAAATGACTAAATTGAAAATAAGACGATGGCACAAGAAGATGTTTTTAAGAAGTTAGTATCACATTGCAAAGAATACGGTTTTGTGTTCCCCTCAAGCGATATCTACGACGGATTGGGCGCAGTGTATGACTACGGACAGATGGGTGTTGAACTGAAAAACAATATTAAAAAATACTGGTGGGACAGCATGGTGCTGCTGCACGAAAACATTGTCGGCATTGACTCTGCAATTTTTATGCACCCTACCATCTGGAAGGCTTCCGGACATGTGGATGCATTCAATGATCCGTTGATTGACAACAAAGACTCTAAAAAACGCTATCGTGCCGATGTACTGATCGAGGATCAACTGGCTAAGTACGACGATAAAATTAATAAGGAAGTAGCCAAGGCTGCCAAGAGATTTGGCGAAGCTTTCGATGAAGCCCAATTCCGCAGCACGAATGGCCGTGTTCTTGAACATCAGGCAAAGCGTGATGCATTGCACGAACGTTTTGCAAAAGCACTGAATGATAACAATCTGGAAGAACTTCGCCAGATCATTATCGACGAAGAAATAGCATGTCCTATTTCCGGGACCAAGAACTGGACGGAAGTCCGCCAGTTTAATCTGATGTTTTCTACCGATATGGGGTCTACTGCCGATGGAGCCATGAAAATTTATCTTCGTCCGGAAACTGCGCAAGGTATTTTCGTAAACTACCTGAATGTACAGAAGACCGGTCGTATGAAAGTTCCTTTTGGTATCGCTCAGATCGGTAAAGCTTTCCGTAACGAAATTGTAGCCCGTCAGTTTATCTTCCGCATGCGTGAGTTCGAACAGATGGAGATGCAGTTCTTCGTTCGTCCGGGCAGCGAATTGGAATATTTCAAGAAATGGAAAGAAATTCGTTTGAAGTGGCACAAGGCACTTGGTTTTGGCGATGATCATTATCGTTTCCACGATCACGATAAATTGGCTCACTACGCGAATGCCGCCACCGATATTGAGTTCCTGATGCCATTCGGTTTCAAAGAAGTAGAAGGTATTCACTCTCGTACTAATTTCGATCTTTCCCAGCACGAGAAGTTCTCCGGAAAGAGCATTAAATATTTTGATCCCGAGTTGAATGAATCGTACACTCCGTACGTAATCGAAACTTCGATCGGTGTCGACCGTATGTTCCTCAGCATTATGTCTGCCGCTTATTGTGAAGAACAGCTGGAGAACGGTGAAAGTCGTATCGTATTGAAATTGCCTGCTGCATTGGCACCCGTGAAGTTGGCTGTAATGCCGTTGGTAAAGAAAGACGGACTGCCTGAAAAGGCTCGTGAGATCATTGACAATCTTAAGTTCCACTTCCATTGCCAGTATGATGAAAAAGACAGTATCGGTAAACGTTACCGTCGTCAGGATGCCATCGGTACCCCGTACTGTGTGACTGTTGACCATCAGACATTGGAAGACAATTGTGTGACACTGCGTAACCGCGACACTATGGAGCAGGAACGTGTGGCAATCTCTGAATTGAATAATATCATTGCCGACCGGGTAAGTATTACCTCGTTGTTGAAAACAATCCAATAACTCTTTAGCGAATGAACAAAAAAATCTATTTATTACCGTTGCTGTTACTGGCCCTTATCTTTGTTTCTTGTGAAGAGACGAAAGAAGCTACAAAGTTTGATAATTGGAGGGCACGTAATGAAGGATATATTGATTCTTTGAAGGCGGTATTTGATGACAAGAAGGATCCCGAGCTGAAAGCTTTTGCACCGGAAATAAATCCTAAGTTGCGAATTTACTATAAAGATAAAACACCTGCTGATAGACAATTGGGCGATAAACCTCTTTATACGGATTCTGTCGAAGTATTCTATCGTGGTTATTATATTTTTGGGGAATCTTTTGATGGTAATTTTACTGGTAGTCAGCCGAATCTTGACTTTGATGTACCTTTGAAGTGTTATGTAGATCCATTTAAGAGTACTACACAAACTTCAAAGTATATATCTGTCATTAGTGGTTGGGGAGAGACTCTACAACGGATGCGTGTAGGACAACACTGGACTATATATTTGCCTTATGAAATGGGGTATGGTGAAAAAGGGGATAGAGATATTCCAGGATATTCGACTTTGATTTTCGATATACAATTACAAAAAATTGTAAATGAATAGGATATGATTAATCTCTCCTGATTATTAATGCAATAATCAGGAGAGGTTATTTTAGGGTTTGTTTTATGATATTCTTACTGTGTGGCAGACTTTTTATTGAGGTTGCCATTCTACTAATGGGTAACTCCATCCATTATACATTTTAGTGCTTGGTATTCCGACTACTTCATGAATAATATAACCTTCTATATTTATGGAGTGCGATTGGGAGGTTGTGTTTTGAACGTCTATGCGGATCTCTTGATTGAGTTTTACTTTTCCTAAGTTACGTTTACACACATTGAAGTTTATGGAGATGTTCCTTTCTTCTTTTTCTGCAACTTTCCATTTCTTCTTACCTTTCCATTCTAACTTTAAAACCAAGAAAAGATTACTCCATGTGGTATGGGGTGGGAGGTTTTCGCGAATAATGACCGATTTAAGTTCATGGACATATTTGTATCTGAATTTGGATCCTGGTATTTTAAATTCATGTTGATATGATGTCCCAATCTTTCCATATTGTGTTTTGTATATCGCTCTTGTTGTTATTTCTGATTCTTCTTGGTTAACTCCTACTTGCCCATATAAAAGTGGGACAGTCAATGTCTTTCCTTTAATTGATTTCACGTACATATTTCCTTTTTCAAATGCAATTATGGTATCATTTATTTGCATTTCCATTTTATGGTTGAATAGTGCTTGAAATGCTCTCGGCATTTCTGCCATGATTTCATCTTCGCAAAATTCAAGGTCTGTATATAGCGGATATTTAATACCCGAGGCACGAACCCATTCTGTTTGTTCTTCATAAGTCATGTAAGATAGTGTGTCAAGGGTGTTATAAAACTCTTTTGCACTATTGAATACAATTCTGGAATCTTCTTCTTTTTGCGGATTTACTTGATTAGTCACCGTTTGATCCAATTCTGTTTCATCACATGATGAAAGTAGAATAATTGAAAATAGCAAAAATAATTTAGATATGGTTTTCATATATAATAAAGATTTATGCTCTTTGAGAGAAAGAGCTTGTTATTATTTAAAAATAAAATCTCAGATTTCATTTGTTGTAAATTCTCCGGTATATGCTCTGTTATCCAGTATTAATTCAATATTATAGTTTGATTCACTTTGATTGTTGCCTAAATCTATAGAGATACTACAATCGTTTGTTGAAACATTGTAATGAATGGCTTCTCCCGTATCTAAATTCATAATTGTGACAACTGCAGTTTTATTTATTTCTCTGAAAATAAGATCAACCGTATTTCCACAGATAAAAGCTTCTGCGGGACAAGGTGGGGGCAGAGAACGTTGATGGTGCTGAGTTTCTACTTTCATTTTAATTTTCTTTCTTGAGGCCATTGTTTCTGCATTTATATAGCCAACACTAATGAATAAGAATAGGGTAATTAGACAGGTTAACTTTTTCATGATAAATGAATTTATGTTTCTGCAAAGATAGTCCAATGCCCAAGTGATGATACTGATGTGAGATAACAATTGAAGGATTTATGATCACTGATAATCAGTGGTTTATGAATTTTGATATAACAAGGAGGCGGAACCGTATGATAAAAGGTCATAAAATTCTTTCTGAAGGAGAGTTCTCATTAAAAATTATAGAAAAAGTCTGGGGACTGATTTGTTTTTTTATGCGATACTTTCTTTGGGTGAGTGCCTGGTTACTTTCAACTCTCATACAAAATTTGATTGTAGAGGTAGATAGACGCAAATATTGTAGAATGCAATAGAAGAGGTTTTCTTGTGTTAGTTTTGGATATTGTTCTCGTAAATCCTGAATTGCTTCGATGAAAACTTCGTTTATCTCTTTCTGTATGGAATTAATTTCTTTCTGTTTTTCTTCTTTTTCTTTTTTAAATTTGGCTGTTTCTATTGCATGTAATTTTTTATATGATGTGGAAGTATGAAACAGTCGTGTACATATTTGAAGTGTTCTTCTCCATAATTCAACTTGTTGCTGCTTTAGTTCTTCTTTTTTCAATTCTTTATTCCTTTCCGCAATATATGTATTACTATCAATCAGCGTTTTGATTTTCTCTTTTAATTCATCTTTCTCTATTTGGTTATTTCTTAATTCACATTGTATTTTAATGTATACTTTTTTTCTTTTATTATCTTTATAAAGAAAGATAAATGTGATACACGCAATGAGTAATAATGTAGTTACAATAAGAAAAGCTGCATGCTTTTGCCGTTTTATAACTTCGGCCTGTTGTAATGTCTCTGTCGCATGTTGCTTTAGTATGTGACTTATTTCTGCACTATGGTTTAAATCTTGTATAGAATCATATAGAATGAGAGACGTGTCATTGTATAGAATTGCATCATTTAATTCTCCTTGTTCTTTTTTTATTTCATATAGAGCTTGGTATGCCGATGCCTGTGTATTTAAGTCTGAACTTTTTTTAGCTAAATTGATATAGTAAAAAGCAGAATCCAATTGATTCAGATTGTGTAATATTTCTCCTTTCCAAAAATACATGGCAGATAGATCGCTACTGCGTGGAGCATATTGAATAGAGCGTACTATATAACTATATGCCGCTTCATAGAGGTTTTCATTGTCATAAATCCGGGAAATATCACAAAATAAGATAGACTGCCATGTAGAGTCATTGGTACTTGATGCAATGGTGAGAGCTGTTTGGTAATATTTAAGAGCTTTCTCAAACTGTTCTTGAATAGCATATATGCTTGCCATTCCTCGAAGTGGATATAGGATATTCTTGCTATTGTATTGTTTATAAATGTAGTATGCGTCTTTATATACTTCTAAAGCTTTGTCATAAAAATCTTGGTTTTTATAGCATGTACCCAAATTATCGTATATCAAAGTTAATAATGTGTCATGGTCTGATGTTGCTTTTTCTGCAATGAGATATGAGTTAATGGCTTTTGCATAATCATTATTGTTTTGATAAAAGCGTCCTAAATAAAAGTATGCTTTTGCTTTATTGTTGTCTTTTGATAAGTGATCATAATGGTTTATAGCAATCAAAATTAATGAATCGTTGATTAATTGATAGCCGGTTTTATCCTGTGCTTGTGCTAATAATAATGCGTATTTTGCGTTTTCTGAAACAGATAAATCTGTTTGATTTATTGTTTTTAATAATTTAAACGCACTATCGGGTTGATATTCCATAATGGAATCTGCCAGAAAGATGGTTCTGTTTATTTGTTGATGCTGTGAACAAGAATAAATGATAGTGAATCCTAAAAATAACAGTATTATATTTAGTAAATATTGTCTCATCTTTATATTTTTGCTTATTCGGAAGGTAAAGGTAACAAATTTTGTAAAAATAATAATTGATATTACTTTTTAAATTTTGATAGAATGGAATATATCAACGATTTAATCCGACGGAAGGACCGCCTTTTATCGGAAGACGAAGCAATGAGTTTACTTGAAAATGGAGAATACGGAGTGTTATCTATTTCTTCACCTGAAGAAGGTGTTTATGGCATTCCCATTAATTATGTATGGGATAAACAACAGTCTATCTATTTTCATTGTGCTCCCGAAGGGCGTAAGCTTTGTATACTTCAAGACTGTAATCAGGCATCGTTTTGCGTGGTAGGACGCACGCGCGTTGTTTCCAATCAATTTAGTACCGAGTATGAAAGTATCGTGATTAATGGGACTATGATTTGTCAGTTAGAAGAAACTGAGAAGCGAAAGGCATTGGAACTTCTGCTTGATAAATATTCTCCGGAAGATAAAAAGGTGGGGTTGAAGTATATGGAAAAGTCTTTTCACCGTACCCACGTCTTGAAACTTGTTATTAAAACAATATCCGGTAAGTGTAAGAAAATGAATCAGCCCTGTCCAGATTATTAAGAAGCCCCTGCCTTATCTCTCCCTTGTTTATCTTTTGTTTTTTTAGCATGGGTTATTTTTCTTTCGCAAATGTAATCTGGATTACATTCTTTTTAAATGGAAATCCCTTTCTTTGCATAAATACATAGCATACATACTATGAAGGTAAAAGAATATATCCAATGGTTACTCCCTTCGCGTAAGTGGAGAGTACTTGCGATCATTATAACAGGTGTGATTGTAGGTGGAGGGGCTCTGACCCTTTATATGCTTCGGGCACATACCTATCTGACCGATGATCCGGCTGCTTGTGTTAATTGCCATATCATGGGACCGTATTATGCGACGTGGTTTCATAGTTCGCATAGCAGGAATGCTACATGCAATGACTGTCATGTACCACACGAAAATGCAGTGAAGAAATGGGTATTCAAGGGAATGGACGGTATGCGTCATGTTGCCGTATTCCTCACCCATGGAGAAAAAGATGTGGTTCGTGCCAATGGTGAAAGCTCGGAGGTGATTATGAATAATTGTATTCGTTGTCATACACAACTGAACACTGAATTTGTAAGTACAGGACGGATAGATTATATGATGTCTCAGGTAGGTGAAGGGAAAGCTTGTTGGGACTGTCATCGGGACGTACCGCATGGAGGAAGTAACAGTGTCGCATCCACTCCTAATGCGTTAGTCCCTTATCCGGATTCTCCTACACCGGAATGGTTGAAAAAAATGATCGAATAATATAGAAAATCAAGATAACAGAATTATGGAAAAGAAACTGAAATCATGGCAAGGATGGTTGTTGTTCTGCGGAGCGATGGTAGTCGTTTTTGTGCTTGGGCTTGTTGTCTCGGCGCTGATGGAACGCCGGGCAGAGACGGTAAGCGTTTTCAATAACAAACGGGTGGAAATTACCGGAATAGAACCACGAAACGAAGTGTTTGGGGATAACTACCCACGTGAGTATGAAACATGGAAAGAAACGGCTAAGACCGATTTCAAGAGTGAATTTAACGGTAACGAAGCGGTAGATGTACTTGCACAACGTCCCGAGATGGTGGTGCTTTGGGCCGGCTATGCATTCTCAAAAGATTATTCGACTCCGAGGGGACATATGCATGCTATTGAGGACATTACACATTCACTCCGTACCGGTGCGCCGATGGATGATAAAAGCGGGCCGCAACCTTCTACCTGCTGGACTTGTAAGAGTCCGGACGTTCCTCGCATGATGGAAGCTATTGGAGTGGATTCGTTCTATAATAATAAGTGGGGAGCTTTCGGTAGTGAGATCGTCAATCCGATAGGTTGCGCCGATTGTCATGAACCGACAAATATGAAATTGCATATCAGCCGTCCGGCTTTACGGGAGGCTTTTGCCCGCCAGGGAAAAGATATAGACAAAGCGACTCCGCAGGAAATGCGTTCGTTGGTATGCGCACAATGCCACGTGGAATATTATTTCAAGGGAGATGGCAAATACCTGACTTTCCCTTGGGATAAAGGATTTTCGGTAGAAGATATGGAAGCCTACTATGACGAGGCCGACTTTGCCGATTATACACATGCACTGAGCAAAGCCCGTATACTGAAAGCACAACATCCGGACTACGAGATCTCTCAGATGGGAATTCATGCCCAACGCGGAGTGTCGTGCGCCGATTGTCATATGCCCTACAAAAGCGAGGGAGGCATGAAATTCAGCGATCACCACATTCAGAGTCCGTTAGCTATGATCGACCGGACTTGTCAGGTTTGTCATCGTGAGAGCGAAGAGACATTGCGGAATAATGTATATGACCGTCAGCGTAAAGCGAATGAAATTCGTGGCCGTCTGGAACAGGAGTTGGCTAAAGCGCATATTGAAGCTAAATTCGCCTGGGATAAAGGTGCGACGGATACTCAGATGGCAGAGGCGTTGAAGTTGATTCGCCAGGCCCAGTGGAGATGGGATTTCGGTGTGGCTTCACACGGTGGTGCGTTCCATGCTCCGCAAGAGATACAGCGCATTCTGGGACACGGACTTGATAAAGCTTTGCAGGCCCGTCTTGCCATCTCAAAAGTGTTGGCTCAGCATGGCTATACAGCCGATGTGCCGATGCCTGATATTTCGACTAAAGAGAAAGCGCAGCAGTATATCGGTCTCGATATGCAGAAAGAGCGTGAAGCGAAAGATAAATTCCTGAAAACAGTAGTACCCGAATGGTTGGAGAAAGCGAAGGCTAACGGTCGTCTGGCTAAACTGTAAACTATGTGGCAGAAACCTTGGGGATATAAAGAAGGGTTCGCCATCTGTGGCGGACTTTTTCTGACAGGCATTTTCCTGCAAATGACGTTGGGGAAGTGCACGCTTTCCATTCTTTCTTACCCTGTGAATGTGTGTGTAGGGTTGCTATATGTCGTTATCTTGTTATCGGCCTACACCTTTTCACAAAAGAGTTATTTTATCCGGTGGATGGGGAGCTGTCAGGCTGTCGTTTCATCCATGGTGTCAGTGGCTGTGCTCACTGTAGTGATGGGACTGATCCGCCAGGTGAAGTCCGATATACCTTTGTCCGGTATTGAAAACTGGCTGGGATTTTCGCAAATGTTGTCCGCCTGTTCGTTTGTGCTGTTGTTCCTCTGGATGGTCACTTTGTTGGGGTTGACCACCATTCGGCGGATTCATCATTTCCATTGGCGGGACGTTCCTTTTGTGCTGAACCATCTGGGACTTTTCCTTGCACTGACCGGAGCTGTATTGGGAAATGCCGATATGGAGCGTCTGCATATGACTACAAAGATAGGACAAGCCGAATGGCGGGCTTCCGATGAAAATCAGAAAATGCGGGAGCTGCCTTTGGCTATCGAGCTTCAGAACTTTACGATCGATGAATATCCCCCGAAATTGATGTTGATTGACAATGAAACAGGTAAAGCACTGCCGGTCGGGAAGCCGGAAAACCTGCTGATTGAAGATGATTTTCGTGCCGGGCATTTGCTTGATTGGGAAATCCACATAGAGAAGAAACTCCCTTTGGCAGCCAGTGTAGCGACTCAGGATACTTTGAACTTTGTGGACTTTCCTTCAATGGGAGCTGCTTATGCTGTCTATCTGACGGCAGTGAATGATAAAACAGGCCGGAAACATGAAGGATGGGTGAGTTGTGGCAGTTTTATGTTTCCTTATAAGGCTATCCGTCTTGACGATCAGACCAGTTTGGTAATGCCCGAGCGTGAACCTCGCCGTTTTGCATCCGAGGTGAAAGTTTATACAGAGTCGGGACGCCGTGATTCGGCCACGATTGAGGTAAATAAATCTTTTGAGTTGGAGGGATGGAAAATATATCAGTTAAGTTATGACGAGTCGAAAGGTCGCTGGAGCGATATAAGCGTGTTTGAACTGGTTCGTGATCCGTGGTTACCGGTGGTTTATACTGGTATCTGGATGATGATAGCCGGAGCTGTCTGCCTGTTCGCCCTGTCACAGAAAAGAAAGGAGGACAACGTATGAGTTGGGATCATTTTGTGATATTTGCCATGGCAGCTCTTCTGTGTTGGGCTATCGGTGCCGTTGCCGCATGGAAAGAGAAACGCCAGTTTGTTGTTTATGCAGCCACGTTGGCAGGACTGGCCGTCTTTTTTGCTTTTATCCTTGGGATGTGGATTTCATTGGAACGGCCTCCGATGCGTACAATGGGTGAAACCCGATTGTGGTATTCTTTCTTTTTACCTTTGGCGGGCATCATCACTTATAGCCGCTGGCGATATAAGTGGATTCTGAGTTTCAGCTTTGTTCTTTCGCTTGTATTCATCTGTATCAACCTGTTTAAACCCGAGATACATAATAAAACCTTGATGCCTGCTTTGCAAAGTCCTTGGTTTGCACCGCATGTCATTGTATATATGTTTGCTTATGCTATGTTGGGCGCAGCGGCCGTTATGGCGGTATACCTGCTTTGGATCAAGAAAAAAGCTACCGAAGAACGTGAGATGGAACTGTGTGATAATTTGGTCAATGTAGGACTATCCTTCATGACATTGGGAATGTTGTTCGGAGCTTTGTGGGCTAAAGAGGCCTGGGGGCATTACTGGAGTTGGGATCCGAAGGAAACCTGGGCGGCAGCCACGTGGATAGGCTATCTCTGTTATATCCACTACCGGATGAACAGGCGGCAAAAAGTACGTGTGGCACTTGTCGGGCTCCTCATCTGTTTTGCATTGCTGCAAATGTGTTGGTATGGCATTAATTATCTGCCATCGGCACAGGGAACCAGCGTACATACGTATAATTTGAATTGATAAATCGCTAACTACTAATTACTAATTGAGTTATGAGAATCACGAATCTAATCTGGGCAGCAATGCTTTTTGCACCGCTGTCCGCCTTTGCACAGCAACAAAAGGAGAATCAGTTTACAATTGATGCACAAATACGTACTCGTGGTGAATACCGCAATGGAGTGTTGAACCCCCGTCCCGAAGGCGCAAGTCCGACTTTCTTTATCAACGAGCGGGCACGGCTATCCTTAGGTTATCAGCGCGATCGCCTGCAAATGAAACTTGCTGCACAGCATGTAGGGGTGTGGGGGCAGGATCCGCAGATCGATAAAAACGGACGGTTTATTTTGCACGAAGCTTGGGCACGGCTTGATTTTTCAAAAGGCCTGTTTGCGCAGTTGGGGCGTCAGCCACTCTCGTATGATGATGAGCGTCTGCTTGGCGGACTGGACTGGAATGTGGCAGGCCGCTTCCACGATGCATTGAAATTGGGGTATGAAAGCAAGATACACAAGTTGCATTTGATACTGGCTTTTAATCAGAATAATGAAGATCGCTCCTATGGTGGCACTTATTATGCTCCCGGTGGACAGCCTTATAAAACCATGCAAACGGTATGGTATAATGGCCGGTGGGCTAAAGATTTCACTGCTTCACTGCTTTTTATGAATACCGGATTTGAAACAGGGACGGAAGAAAAGGGTAAAACTGCTAATATGCAGACGATGGGTACTTATCTGGTGTATACACCCGGGGCATGGTTGCTGAACGGTAGCGTCTATTACCAGTCGGGTAAAAACAAAGCCGACAAGAAGGTATCTGCTTATATGTTCAGCTTGAAAGCCGGGTATAAGATTGATCCAAAGTGGAGTGTAAGCCTCGGCACGGACTACCTGAGCGGAGATCCCGACAGTAAGAAGGTAACTACTTTTGATCCGCTTTACGGGACACATCATAAATTCTATGGAGGAATGGATTATTTTTATGCATCGGCTTATAACAAAGGTTTGTGGGACAAAATACTCAGTGTTGACTTCAAGCCGACCCAAAAGATAGGGTTCTCACTGAATTATCACCATTTTTCTACGACTTATGACGTAACGGCCACAGACGGTAAAGAAGGACGCAGTCTGGGATCGGAGTTCGATTTGCAGGTAGATTATACTTTGATGAAAGATGTAAAACTGACAGCCGGTTATTCGACCATGCTTGGAACTAAATATATGGACATTGTAAAAGGTGGCAGCCATAAGAGCTGGCAGGACTGGGGATGGCTGACACTGAACATCAATCCGCGTATTTTATTTACCAAGTGGTAGGATTGGTACGGGAGAAAATGCTATCTTTGCTAAAAAGACAAGCATTGTGGTAAAAGTAGAGTTTACAGACGAATATCAAAAAATCTTGTGGCAGATATCTTTATTTAAGGATATGGATGTCAGTTTGCAACGTCGGCTGCCTTTGGAACTGGAACTTTCGGTGTACGAGGTTGCCAGGAAAGAGGTCGTATTGAAGCAGGACACCTATTGCAATCATTTGTATGTATTGCTGAAGGGAGAACTGGAGGTCAATATCGTTGATGTGGCAGGAAATCTGGTGAAGGTAGAAGATATCCGTGCTCCCCGTGCTTTTGCCACACCCCATCTGTTTGGCGATAAGAATCTCTTGCCTGCTACGTTTACTGCCAGCGAAGATTCTGTTTTGCTGATGGCTACCCGTACTTCCGTTTTTAAGTTGATCAGTTCCGTACCCGATTTACTGCACCGTTTCCTGTGTGTCACAGGCAATTGTAACAAGTGTACGGTCACCCGTCTGAGGATTCTTTCTTACAAGATGCTGCGCAGCCGTTTGGTTTATTACTTCATGGAGCATAAGACTTCTCCGAATACGGCTATATTGGAGCATAATCAGGTCCAGTTGGCAGAATATCTGGGGGTAACCCGCCCTGCACTTTCGAAAGAAATAAATAAGATGATGAAGGAGGGCCTGATTTCAATCAATAAGAAAGTGGTGACGCTGGAAGATATGGCGGCACTTAAAGAATATATTTGAAAGGGCTGTGCCAAGAGTCTTTTCACCACAGATCACCACAGATTATCAATATTGATAATCAATGGCTTAAAATTTACTCTGTGCCTTCTGTGGTGAGTTTCGACACACCCTTCTCAATGCTTTGCTCCAAATCTTGTAGCCTTCCTCCGTCAGATGGAGTCCGTCCGTAGTCAGTTCTTTCCGCATCACATTGCTACCTTTCTCCGTAAATAGAGGGAAAAGGTTGATAAAAGGTATTTTCCTGTCTTTGGCAAGTGCTTCCAACTTACTGTTGATTTCGGGTATCAGGTCGGTTTTACCGGTCATTGTTTTGTATCGTCCGAACGATTCGTTAATGGGTAAAAGGCTCTGCAGATAGAGTTCGGTGGATGGTGATCCGGTTCGTATTTTGTCTATGACCAGAGTAACCAGTTCTACCACACTATCGGCACTCAGGTTGTGTGACACATCGTTTATTCCTGCCATCAGGAAAATCTTCCGGGGAGTGCCGGGCAATATCTGGAAAAGACGTTGGTAAATTCCCATTGCTTCGTCACCGATGATTCCGCGGTTTCTTATATTCTTTTTATTCAGGCGTATGCTCCAGTCTCCGCCGTTTTCGGTGAGGCTGTTGCCCACCATTACGATATCCTTCGGCCCGATGGGAGCATCTGCTTCAAATTCCAGGAAACGTTTGTAATAATGATCCGTATATACTTGTGCGGGCGGGCAGATAGAAGCGGCTACTGCATTGGCAACCAGCGAACGGAGGCGGACTACACTGTGTCCGTCTTCCGGATGCACGGCGTTGATGAGCAGGATGACGGCCGTGTCGTTATCTGGGTCAATCAGGATGGAAGTACCCGTATATCCTGTGTGCCCGAAGGTGTTCGGGCCGAAGAGGTCGCCATGATTTGAGGCATAGGCTGAGAAGACATCCCATCCCGGAGTGCGTCCCAGTCCGGCTACTTCGCGGGGAACGGTACGCATGGTTTTTACCCCCAGTGGGCTGAGAATACGGCGACCATTATATTCGCCCCCATTCAGCAAGGCAGCTGCGAGAACGGCAATATCATTGGCGTCCGAGAAGACCCCTGCATTGCCGGAGATTCCTCCGTTCAGGATGCGCGCCAACGGATCGTGCACCTGTCCGCAGAGTACACTTCCGTCTTTTTGCTTCTCGGTAGGTGCAATCAAATCCATCCAGGGGTAATCTACGGTATTTATCCACTTTCCGTCTTTCTGCTGTACGGTGGGCAGATAATCGGTGTGCTGCATGCCCAGGACATTGAAGATATTCTCTTTGGCAAAGTCCCGCAGGTTTTGTCCGGTAATGACTTCGATGACATGTTGCAAGGTGATATAGTTGAGGCAACTATACTGAAAATTCGTTTGAGGCTTGAAGTCACGTTTGCAAGTGGAAATATACTTCATGAGCCCTTCCGGATTGGGTGAACCGTACTCTTTCTGTAACTCGGCTACCGGTGCGTAAGGTGGAAGGCCCGAAGTGTGAGTCATAAGGTCTACAATGCGGATGTCCTGTTTCTCTCCGTTCTCTCCCTGCCATTCCCGGAAGTCAGGCAGGTAGAGGTTGACGCGATCGAGTAGGCGCAGTTGTCCGCGTTCAATCAGAATCATGGCAGAAACAGCAGTCGACATCGGCTTGCTGCAAGAAGCCATATCGAAGACGGTATTTATCTCCATCGGTTCTATATTGGGATAGATCCGCCGGTTACCATAAGCCTTGAGATAGGCCATTTTGCCATGACGGACCACGGCGAGTACGGCCCCCGGTATTTCTTTGTTAAGGATCGCCTTCTGAATAGCCTCGTCGGCATGCAACAGACGGTGAGAATCCATGCCTACTTGCTCGGGGGCAACGCGTGGCAGAGGTTGTGCGACAGCTTGCAGGCTGCAGAACAGAAGCGCCAAAGCGGTGAGCAGAGATTTCGTCCCTTTTCTTTCCTGCAGGGAGATGGGGGAGAAGTGAACTTTGTTTTTCGTATTCATGGTATTGTAAGTTTAGGAGGGTTCGGTTTTGTTATCCGGCTTTATATGCATCCACCGCTTTTTTTACGGAACCGTGCATCAGCAACAGTGCTTTAGCCTTGTCATATTCTAACCCGAGTTCTTCGACAATCATGCGTGTGCCGCGGTCCACTAACTTCTGGTTGCTAAGCTGCATATTGACCATCTTGTTGCCTTTCACGCGTCCCAGTTGAATCATAACCGAGGTTGTGATCATGTTCAGAATCATCTTCTGTCCTGTTCCTGATTTCATGCGCGAACTGCCTGTTACATATTCGGGGCCTACGATCATTTCGATGGGTACATCGGCTTCTGCGGCCATCGGCGAGTTCGGGTTGCTGGTGATGCAACCGGTGAGGATGCCGTGCTCGCGTGCCGCATGCATGGCTCCGATCACATAGGGAGTCGTACCTGAGGCTGCAATACCGATGACGGTATCTTTACTGTTGATGTTATGTTCCGTCAGTTCTTCCCACCCCCGGGTGGTATTGTCTTCGGCATTTTCCACCGGATTACGCAAGGCGGTATCTCCGCCTGCAATCAGCCCGATGATCAATGTGGGAGGCATCCCGAAAGTGGGAGGGATCTCTGAAGCATCGAGAACCCCGAGGCGTCCGCTGGTTCCGGCCCCCATGTAGAAGATGCGTCCCCCCTGTTTCATGCGGGGGACAATCTGTGTGACTAACTTTTCAATTTGAGGAATAGCTTTCTGTACGGCAAGAGCCACCTTTTGGTCTTCGGTATTGATATCTTCCAGTATTTCGCGGACCGACTTCTTCTCAAGATCACTGTAGAGCGAGGGTTGCTCGGAAATCTTGACGAAGGATGTTTTATCTGATTTTTCTATATTACTATTCATGTTTTTGTTCTATAATTCGTATACGTTACTCGTGAAATTTAATCAGTCCTTCCATCGGACTCTTGATAATCGTTCCCAGGTGAATCTCCATTGCCTTACACGCCTCCGATAGTAATTCTTTGTAGTAGAACGCTACTGAACCGATGAAATGGACCCGGGCATGCTGGTAGTCGTATTGCATTACATTGCGTTTCAGGAACTTCTTAAAGCTGTTCAGAACCAGTTCGCGTATGGCCGGTTCATCGAGGTGTTCGACCAGGAATGGAGAGAAACTTGCCAGGAAACGATTTGGAAACGGTTGGCGATATACCCGGTCGATAATTTCGGCAGGCGTCAGGTTGTATTGTTCCAGGAACTTTTCTTTAAGTCCCGGAGTCATTTGATTCTTAAGGATATCGCCTACCAGCAGCTTACCCAAAACCGCCCCACTGCCTTCGTCACCCAGAATAAATCCTAATGGCGATACATTGCTGACTATGTTTTTACCGTCATAATAACAAGAGTTCGATCCTGTGCCCATGATGCAGGCGATGCCCGGTTGATGGCCACACAGTCCCCTGGCGGCAGCAAGCATGTCCGTACTGACCTCAATCTCTCCGCTTACTTGCAGATGCGCAGCTATGGCTTTGCGCACCGTTTCTATTTTGTCGGGGAAAGCGCAACCGGCTCCATAGAAGTGAACAGTCTCGAACTTGTTTGTCTTTAATTGAGGAATCAGGGCGGTTGCTATTTCATTACTGATTTCCTCTTCAGACTGAAAGAAAGGGTTAGTGCCTTTCGTAAAAATCTGCTGGACTAACTGTCCATGCTCTACTACACACCAATCGGTCTTAGTAGAACCACTGTCTGCTATTAGTATCATATCTTTATATATATTTTTTTCTTATACAGGATGTATCCGATACACCAGTTCAGCCCTACGAATAAGATGGCGAATGCTAAAGAACCGGGATAATCGCCGAGCAGGGGTTGGAGGATGATCTTATACACAAATCCGTGAAGGCTGATGGTATGACCGTCATAAGGTATCAGTATGTTGCCCAACAGAATAGAGAGAACGGCTCCGGTCACGTAGATGAATAGTGGGTTGACTCCGAACGATTCGAAGAACCGGCTCCATCGTGTATAACCTTTTACGTCGATAATCCATACGAGGAGTGCCAGGAAACTGGATGCCAGTCCGCAAGTGACAATCGCGAATGTCGGTGACCAGATCTTCTTGCTGATTGGACAGCCGTAGCTGAGTAGGAAACCCGCAAAGGTGAGGATAGTGCCAACCAGGAACAGGCGTTCTATTTTTTCATTGATGTCTTTTACTTCCATCAGCAGTTTGCCTACGCAGAAGCCTATCAGCACATGGGCTATCGAAGGTATGGTGCTTAATACACCTTCCGGATCGATGCCGTTGTCTTTGTACATATGTGCCTCGCCCAATACGGCACGGTCCACCACCGCCAGGATGTTGGTACTGTTGTATTCAAATCCGTTTCCGGTGATCAGGATGATGAAGTAACCGATTAGCAAGGCGGCTATCAGGTATGGGATGTATTTATGCTTCATGATTAAAGCGATGATAGCCGTTGCGCCGTAGCAGAGGGCCAATCGCTGCATGACACCCAGGATGCGAATGTGACCGAAAGTCCAGACTGATTCCCCCAGACGGGAGAAGAATGGAATATCTTCGCCGGATAGTGAATTCCAAGTGTGGCAAAACATGGAGAACCATGCGATTCCCAAACCGATGGCAAAGATCACAATGGTTCTTTTAAGTATTTTCAAGGCCGCAGAATGACTGAATTCGAAGTTATACTTTCTTAATGATATATAGGTGGAAATGCCCATGATGAACATGAAGAAAGGAAAGACCAGGTCGGTCGGAGTCAGACCGATCCATGCCGCATGTCCGAGGGGAGCATATACGTAGCTCCAGCTGCCGGGATTGTTGACCATAATCATTCCTGCGATAGTGATACCCCGCAACACATCGAGGGCAAGTAGACGTTTGTTGGCTGTTTGATTCATTGCATTCTTATTTAAGTGTTAAGTTATTCTTTTGTTTCACGTGGACGAGTGCACTGATCCACCAGATAGGCAATCGATACATAGGGGATGCCGGTGTTAGTGGCTAAACCGATTTCACAGGTGCGGCTGTTTGAATAGCCGATACTGATTCCTGCTTTCTCCAGTTGCGGACGTAGTTTGCGTAAAGCATAAGTGTTGAGTTCCGGCCGGGTGAATCCTTTATCTCCGGCAAAGCCGCAACAACCCACCTCTTCTGGAACAAGCACTTGCGTTGAACATAGTCCGGCCAGTGAAATCAGTGTATTCGACAATCCCATTTTACGCATGGAACATGTGATGTGTACGGCTACGGGACGGTTTGTGGGAGTGAATTCCAGTTTATCCCGCAGGAACGTATAGATAAATTCAGCCGGTTCGTATAGCTTCATCTTTTGGATAGTGGCACGCATACGGTGCAGACAAGGGCTCTGGTCGCAAAGTACCGGATAACGTCCCTGTTCGCTGGCCTCCCATAAGGCGGCTTCCAGTTCAGCCGATTTGCTGTCGGCTATATCCAGCATACCTTTGCTTTCCCAAATGGTTCCGCAACAGAGTCTCTCCATCTTGGGCGGGAAGATGACTTCGTATCCCGCTTTCTGAAGCAGAGAGAGCATTTTGTTAACCAAAGGTTGCTCTACGGGAGAATTTTTTGCCAATCCCATAGTTTGGTTGATGCAACTGGGGAAGTAGACCACCTTGTTCTTTGCATCCGGTGCCTTGTTGTTGTCCTTCTTGTGTATCTTATAGCTCATAGGCATGGCCGGTGTCCATTGCGGAAGTCCCCATACGTTGTGCATCTTTCGAGTAATGGAAGTCATCCTGGAAGTTCCCAGCAGGCTGTGTGTCGTATTGGCAAGTGACAGTACCGGTCGCAGGGCATTTTTTATTCCTGCGAAATGATTGGCGGCAAATTTCCCCGCCTTATAACCGGTGCTGTTGGACGGTAGCTCTGCCTGACGCAGGAGGTGGGTCAGGTCACCGGTATTGATACCCATCGGACAAGACGTGGCACACAGGCCGTCACCGGCACAGGTCTGATTACCCGGATACCGGTATAACTTGGACAGTGTTTCCAGTAACTGCGGATTTTCCCCGCTTTTTTTCAGGCGTGAAATTTCCCTCTGTATGACAATGCGCTGGCGTGAGGAGAGCGTGAATCCGCACGAGAGACAGTTCACTTCGCAGAATCCGCATTCGATACACCGGTCTATCTGGCGTGTCACTTCGGAGCCTTCTCCTATTGTCAATGGCGAGAGAGGCTTGAAATGTTTGATATGGCATTGAGGGTCGTCGTTGAAGATAACACCCGGATTAAATAATCCTTTGGGGTCAAAGAGTTGTTTTACCGCCTTCATGATAGCGAAAGCTTCTTCTCCCCATTCCTGCTTTACGAACGGAGCCATGTTTCGTCCTGTGCCGTGTTCTGCCTTTAATGAGCCGTCATATTTGTCCACTACCAGTTCTTTTATGTCGTTCATCAGGGCTTCATACCGTTTTATTTCAACTTCATTACTGAATGACTGGTTGATAATGAAGTGGTAATTGCCTTCTAACGCATGACCGTAAATGCAGGCGTCATCGTATCCGTGCCGGGCAATGAGCTGTTGCAGTTCGGCTGTTGCCTCGGGGAGGTCTTCAATGTGGAAGGCCACATCCTCAATCAGACAGGTTGTTCCCGGAGGACGGGTTCCTCCTACAGAGGGGAAAATGCCCGAACGGATTGCCCAATATTTGGAATATTCCTCGGGACGGTCGGTAAAGTGGACCGGGATGTAGGTTTTAAATGCCTTTAATGTATCTTCGATGACAGTGATGTTGTGGTTGAGCTCTTCCTGTGTGCGTGCTTTGGTTTCGGTCAATACGGCTGTTAGCCCTTCTCCCGTCGGATCATTCACAGAAGCCAGGGATTTCCAGTCGAGCAGTTCCGCACCTTTTACAATCCACTCCCCATCTGTGTTGACGAGTTTTTTCATGGCTACCACTGCACGGCATGCTTCTTTGATGTCGCTGAAATAGAGCATGGCGCTTGCCTTGTGCGGATAGTCGTATTCCGTTTTCATAGTCACACCGGAAAGGAAAGCTAATGTGCCCTCCGAGCCTACCATCAGGTGGGCAATAATATCGAACGGATCATCGTATACGAGGAAGGGAAGAATATTCAACCCTGTTACGTTCTTGATTGAATATTTATAACGGATACGTGCACTCAGTTCTTTGTTGCTGCGTACCTGGTCACGTAGCTCGCAGATGCGGCGGAGGAAATCGGGATGATCTTCTTCAAAGTTTTCTCGGGATTCCTGGCTGGCGGTATTAAGATAATATCCGTCAGGGAGTATGATACGTACCGACAGCAGCATCTTATCACTGTTGGCATGTGTCCCGCAGTTCATGCCCGAAGCATTGTTCATTACGATTCCACCTACCATGGCGCTTTTTATGGAAGCCGGATCGGGAGCAAATTTACGTCCGTAAGGTGCGAGGATCTCGTTTACCCGTTGTCCGATGATACCGGGCTCCAGGTAAATCTGTTCGTGATCGGGTGAGAGTTCGTAGTGATCCCAGCCTTTGCCGGCTATAATCAGAACAGAGTCACTGATGGACTGTCCCGAAAGACTGGTTCCGGCAGCGCGGAAAGTTACCGGTATATTATATCTGTCGGCCAGATAGATCATTTCGAATACTTCATCGTCGTCGATCGAGTTAACTACAATTAGAGGAATCAGTCGGTAGAAACCCGCATCTGTCCCCCATGCCAGGCGATGGAGCTCGTCGGTAAATATTCTATCCTGTGGGATAAATCGGCTGATGTCTCGCAGGAATTCGTCATAGTTTCTTTCCGTTTTCATTGTTTCTTTGTTTGTCGGGCACTCCTCGGTCCCAGTTTTTATTTATACAAATAATACTTCTTCGACAGCCGGCGGAAGTCGTCAACGTCTTTGTACCAATAATCGCGGACGTCTTCCCAGCGGTTGCGCCGACTGAAACGTTCGCGTACTTCTTTGGAGCCGCTAACGAGATCGAACATACGGAAACGTCCTTTATCGGCATGGTCGAATACGGCCCGGCCCGGATAGAGTACAGCTATTTCCTGCATCACGTAAAACTGTATCTCGCTTAGTGCAGCTTTATTAAAGTCCACAATATGTACTTGTACGCCTTGCAGATGTTCCCCTTTGCCTACCGAATAGAAGGGTTTGAGGTGCATCGGACGGAATATCACTCCCGGCAGGTTCAGACGGTTCAGGTTATCAGCCAATCTGTCTGCCTCTATCCAAGGAGCGGCAAACATTTGGAACGGAATGGTATAACCCACACCAATCGACATATAGCCCAGTTCGCCGAGTATCCCCGAAACGGGATAGAAGAAAGCGGAATGCGGATGCGGGATGTGTGGGGACGAAGGAATCCATTGGAGTCCTGTCTGTACATAATCCATTTTTCGCTTCCACCCCTTCATTTTCACAACATGCAGGTTGCATGGCCTGCCCAACATTTGTTCTCCATTGAGCATCAGTGCAAGCTCGCCACAAGTAAGTCCGTAAAGGTACGGAATTTTAAATTGGCTGACAAAAGATATGTATCCATCTTCTACGAGATTCCCTTCTATTTTTAATCCGCCTATCGGATTGGGGCGGTCAAGGACAATAAACTCTTTACCATTTTCGGCGGCAGCTTCCATAGCCACTCCCATGGTGCTGATATAGGTGAACGAGCGGCAGCCGATGTCCTGTATGTCATATACCAATACATCAATGTCTTTTAGCATTTCAGGGCTCGGCTTACGCGTTTTGCCATAGAGTGAATAAACGGGTAGTCCGGTAGTGGGGTCGTTCGTGTTATCCACTTTGTCGCCGGCATGTACATCACCCCGTACACCATGCTCCGGTCCGTACAGAGCCACTAAGTTGACATTGGGCGCTTCATGAAGAATGTCGATAGTGGACCGCAACTGATTGTCTACACCGGTCGGGTTGGTGATCAGTCCTACACGTTTCCCTTCAAGACATTTGAAGTTTTGTTCTTTTAGGACTTCAATACCTGTTTTGATACGGATTCCCGGAGGTTTTACACCTGGTTCCATCCCTTGGGAAAAGGGAGTATTGGAAACAAGGATAAAAAGAATGAGCAAAAGTCTCAATATACTTCTTTTATGTGTCATAATCTTATCTTTTTTTAGTTATCCTACCAATGCCTGGAGTAACTTTATTTCTTCTCCTCGGCAATATTCTCTTTTTTCTTCCCATAATCGGGGTCTATCTTGATGAATGCACATACGGCAATTGTGGCGGCACAACAAGCCATTACCCAGATAAAGAAGTTTTCGTATCCGATCAGTTCCTGTAACCAGCCGGCGGCCATGCCCGGCAGCATCATGCCTAATGCCATGAAAGCAGTGCAGATGGCATAGTGCGCCGTCTTATGTTCTCCGTCAGAGTAGTAAATCAAGTAAAGCATATAGGCTGTGAATCCAAACCCGTAACCAAACTGTTCGATAAATACGCACAGGTTGATGATCACAAAGTTCTGTGGCTGGAAGTAACCCAGATATACAAAGGTGAGGCAGGTCAGCGACAGGCTCCATGCCATTGGCCACAACCATTTTTGCAGTCCTCCTTTGGCTGCGCAAATACCGCCGACGATGCCTCCTAATGTCAGTCCGATGATGCCGATGGTTCCGTAAACCAATCCTACTTCGGCGGTAGTCAGTCCTAATCCGCCTTTCTCGACAGGATCGAGCAGGAATGGGTTGATGAGCTTCACTAACTGTGCTTCAGGGAAGCGATAGAATAGCATAAAGAGGATGGCTACTCCAGCCTGTTTTTTGCGGAAAAAAGAGGCAAAGGTTTCTATGAATCCATTGAAAATGGCGCTTGCGCTGTTCTCACCTACTACTGCTTTGTCACTGTCAGGTTTCGGTAATACGCATTTGTGGTAGAGGCAAAAAGCGAGGAACAGTCCTGCAAGGATAAAGAAGGTGATGCTCCATCCGTATTTAATACTGCCTGTCCATATTTCCAGGCCGCCGGCAAGCATCACCAACAAACCTTGCCCGGCAATTGTGGCAATGCGGTAGAAGGTACTGCGTATCCCTACATAAAGTGCCTGGTCTTGTACGTTCAGTGCCAGCATATAAAATCCGTCGGCAGCAATGTCATGCGTAGCCGAACTGAAGGCCACCAGCCAGAAGATGGCAAGGGTGGTCTGGAAAAAATTTGGCATGGGTATGGTGAAAGCGATTCCTGCCAGTCCGGCACCAACCAGCAACTGCATGCTGATTACCCACCAGCGCTTGGTTTTCAATAAGTCGACGAACGGGCTCCAAAAGGGCTTGATGACCCAGGGCAGATAGAGCCAGGAGGTGTAGAGTGCAATATCCGTGTTGGAGATACCCAGATTCTTGTACATAATTACCGAAATAGTCATTACGGCTACATAAGGTAATCCTTGTGCAAAGTACAGGGTCGGAATCCATGCCCATGGTGATATGGTCTTGTTTTTCATGATAAGAGTGTGTGTTTAATAAAGTTTATCTATCGTTGCACCGATGTAGTAATGCAATAAAATAGTATCGTATGGGTAACCTTGTTCGCCCATGACGGCTGCTCCTATTTGGCAAAGTCCTACTCCGTGCCCCCATCCGGCACCGGTGAGGATAAACCGTCCCGGTACGTCATCCACGATATCTGCCTTGTCGATGACGAAAGCGGAACTGTAAAGGTGAGATGTAGAGAGTGTACGGCGTATTTCCAGTTCCTTACCGATAGTCATGGTCCGTTTGCTCCCTCTGATTTTTAACTTGACAAGCCGTCCGGAGGTTCCCCGTTCCACCGGAATCAGGTCGAGTATCTGTCCATAATCAATGCCCGAACGTTTCAGGATAAGCTCGGAAAGTTCGTCTTGTTTATACTCTATTTTCCAACGATAGAAGTCGGTGGTCTCCTGATCGTAGTTATTTAAAACCTGAGACAATATTTTCTTGTCTTTTGTGTTACAGAAAGCTTCGGGTGAGGTTCGAATCCATTGGTCGGCTTCGGACTCTACCCGTAGATCGGACAGTCCGGATCCTGTTTTGCTGTCTCTTTGCTTGGAAAGATACGGATGCTTGATACCTTCCCAACAATATTGGAACTCTTCGAAAGCACCGCCGCAACATTTTGAGAAACGGGCGTCACAAATGTTTCCTTCCCACATAAGTACTTGTCCGCAGGTGGCAGCGATGGCTTGCCTCACCATTTCGGTTGAGGCACGGGTGATGCCTTGGTAGCGCTGGCAATGGTCGTCGGCGCAAACGTCGAAGTGGGTGTGATCTTCACGGTCGTACCATCTGATAAGCTCCTGGTCGGTCTGTGTGAAAGCTGAATAGAGGCTTTGAGATGCCGTAATTGCTTTGTTCTTATGAATTTGGGCCAATAACCAGCTTCTTGAGATCACTGCATGGGCCTTCAGCAGTTCGAGGCTTGCCGTTGCACTCATCTCTGATGAGATGACACTGGTCAGGTAGTCTTCCACATGAATTACATTGATCCCTGTCAGCTTTTCGTTCTCGACAATGATTTTCAATGCTCCCATAAAGCGTTGGTCTTCTTTCCGTTCCCAATGGAAGTTAATGCCGATGGTGACATTCAGTAATTCGAAAGCATCACTTTCTTCGTGCATGGGTTCAAACAGCAATTCGTCATAAAGGTGTCCTTGCCAGCGGATTTGTCCGTCAACATAGGTCACGACCTGTCTGCCGGCAATCTCTTTTCCTTTGATATGGTAAGAGTTCAGCAGTATGAATTCGATTTGAGGTTCGGACAAAATTCCGACCTGTACTTTAGGCTCTTTCATGATCGTTGTTTTATGCGTTCTATCAATGCACGGAAGTCTGCCGGTTTCAAGCATACCTCACTGAGAATGTCGGCAATATCATTTGCTGTGATTTTCTCAAAGTCCTTCTCCAATGGGGTGATGAAAACGCCACCCATATCTACTGACGCCGGGCTGATCAGTATATTGGTATCCCCTTGGGCCATATAACATGCAGGGCGGTGTCTGGCGCGGGGAAAGGTACAGACAATCTGTTTGCCTCGTTCTTTCCATGCCAATACATTCATCATCGGCTCCTCTTCGCCGGATTTGAGATTCATGGCTCCGTATACGGCGTTGAACAGTGTGACGGCTGCCTCTTTACTTTCCGATTCAATTAAGAGTGTTGTACGGGGAGAGTCGTCCAGTGCCCATAGAGTGGCAGCTTCATTGGTAATTATTTTCTCTGCCCTTTTCTCCTTCCATTCTTGTTCGATGGGAAGGAAGCCTTTGCTACCGGCCTGGAAATGCATATGGTCGGGGGCTGATGCGCCACATTGGGGGCCGTTGTAGAAGACAATATAATCTTCCGCACAATCAGCCAGATCGAGCATATCAGCAAAACGGTACAAGATGCGCTGGTCGACGTGCTGTAGTTCGGGAACTGTCAGGTGCCTGGGGAATATGGGAAACGGATTGACCAATATCTGATAATGGTCTCCGAAAGGAATCCCCTTTTGCATTGGCGGAAGATGGGCCGGACACAGGAAACACTTACGTTCCTGAATCGACTTGCTGTCTACTTTGGCTGCCGATGAAACAATGCGTGCCGGGTTGAATTGCACTTTGTAAAGACAGCCATTCACTTCTACCTCTTTTACACGTACACGCTTCAACGCATCGTAATTCTTTTGCGCCATTTCCCACGAGGTGAGCTGTTCATTCAGCAGGTTCTGTAATTCCTTGTTCATCTTTGTTTTTTGTTTAATGCGATCCGTGCCTGCAATTCCCAGGTACGGATGCGATCTTTGTAAAGGTTGTGTCCATTCATCTTCACAATGTCGAGTGAGGCGTCCGAGTTATCGTCCCATCGGCGGCAGAGGTAGACAACTTCGTATATACGGCCGATCTGGTAGCGGCGTGAGAAATTCAGTCCCAATGCGTAATCTTCACCATAGCTGGTATTGGGCACTTTCACTTCGCGGAGCATCGGTGTATAGAATGCACGGGGAGCACCCAGACCATTAATACGGAGCGCATTGTTGCGTCCGTTTTCCGGGGTCCACTCTTTATGGTCAATGACGCCCGGCGGAATCATGTTCATATCGAAGTCTGTCATCATGTAGGTGCCTACTACCATGGCACAGTTCTGTTCGTAGAAGGCATTGACCATCAGTTGCAGCGCTCTCTCGTGAGCATATACATCGTCACTGTCCAGTTGCACGGCAAACTTGCCGCACAGGGGGTGGTACACGCCCAGGTTCCAGCAACCGCCGATACCCAGATCGTTACGCTCGGGAATGAGGTGAATCAGGCGGTCATCCTCTTTATATTCGTCGATGGCTTCGGTAGTGCCGTCGGTAGAATGATTGTCGATAACGATCAGATTGAACTTGAATTCTGTTTTTTGGCTGAGCACCGAACGGATGGCATCGCGTATGGTGCGGATGCGGTTACGTACCGGGATTATCACGGAAGCTTCGTATTCAAAGTTATCGGCACTGAACTCTATCTTTTCAAACTCCGGTTTCAGATAACCGCCTATCTCTTTCAGGTGTTCGGTGCAAGTTGCTTCCATTTCGATCTGCCGTTCACGATTTTTCGGGTCTACATAATCGAATATTTTTTCACCACTCTTGCGGGTATCATTCTCTATTTCCGAGTAGAGATATTCGTTGATGTGTACCAGCGGATATTTCTGCGATAGTTTGAGGCGCAGGTCATAGAGACCGGCGAAGTCGTAACTGGTTTTCATCCTCTTGACAGTCTCTTTCAGGGCTGAGGCCTTGAATAGGAGTACAGAGCCGAAGTCAAAATCGTCACGGAGGCTTCCGAACTGATAGTCGATGACAGGGGCATTGCTCTGCTTACCTTCCGTCACCTGATAGTGGTCGGCATATACCATGCCGGCTCCCGAGTCTTTGGCGATATGAATCATCCGTTCGAGTGCGAACATGCCCAACTCGAGTGTGGTATGTTTGGTATAGAGTAATGCATAGTCTGCATCGGAACGCTCAGCAATGGCGTACATGGCAGCACTGTCAGTGAGTTTGTCCACATAGAGCAGTTCGCATCCCGGCAGTGGATCGATGTCGGGAGAGGTGGCGAGGAGGTAGATTTTCTTCACTAAATCTGTAGCCTGTAATCCTTGAACTGTTTTTTCTGCTTGTGCCACTCCCGCATAGGGGATGAAGCAATTGATTGTTGATTCCATAAGCGATTGACGGTCTCTCCCAAAATCTCTCCTACATTGGAGGGGCGGAGGGATACTGCCGATTATTATTGTTATTATTTCATTTTTTTCTCTCTTTATTGTCTTCCGGCCTGTCACTAAGGCAGGTAGTCTCTTTTTCATTCATCCGATAGATGCGTAATTCCGATAACCGGAATAAAGCGTTCGTCTCTTTTCACGATCACTCCATTCACTCCGCATGATCACTCCATTTACATACCGGAGTAAAGAGCTTTACATGCCGGGGTAAAAGGTTTTACACGCCGGGGTAAAAGCCGTTACGCGCCGAGGTAAATGCTTTTACATCCGTTCGAAAAAGCCGGTAAATGTAACGCGTTGATAAATAGAGCTATTTATTAAACTACGCATTTACCGGATGAACCTCTCTATTCTCCTCATTACGGGAGGGGAGAACAGTTGAGTCTTCCCACTTCGCCGCCGGTAGCTGTAAACAGTACCTGGTGGCGACTGACGGGAATCACGGTATTAATCAGTGAATTACCGATCTTATGTTTCCACAGTACCTGCCCGGTGCTTGCTTCCAGTGCAAAGATAAGTCCTTCTTTGGTACTACTGAACACTACGCCGTCTTTTTCCATCTGCATGGATGGGGCATGTTCATAGCCGAAACCGACATTAGAGGCCCAGAGCTTTTTCGGGACGTCTCCGATGGTGGAGTAACAGACTACGCTGTCATTCATTGTTTTGCTATAGATCCTTTTTTTGTCGGCGGATAATCCGATGGTTTCGCGTACCATCGACTGGAAGGTACGCCATACAGTTTCTCCTGTCTCCAGGTTGATGGCAGTCATGGCACGTTGCGGGTCGGTGATGAATACTTTTCCGTGTGCAGCTACCGGCCATACGGCAGCGGGTGAGAAGTGCATGCGGGTGAGTCCTCCGGTCCATTTCCAGAGTTCCTTGCCGTTAGTCTTGTCAAGGGCATAGAGCGTATTGTCCCATGCACCGAATATGACTTTGTTTCCTTCTATCAGAGGTTTTGTCTCAACATAGCCCTTGATGCCGGCATAGCTCCACAACACCTTTCCGCTTTTGATGTGGATGGCACGGAAGGTGGAGTCGCTGGCACCGATATAGGCAACTCCTTTTTCAATGGTTACGGCTCCCAATACCGGTTCTCCTGCGGTCACTCGCCAACGTTCTTTACCGGTTCGGGCATCCAGACCGTAAATGTTATGGTCGGCAGAGCCAAAGACGACGACTCCGTCGGCTACATCGGGAGTGCCTACAATACGTTTTCCGGATTGGAAATTCCACAATTTCTGTCCGCTTTTCAAGGTATAGCAGGTCAGAAAACCCAAGTCGTCACCGACATAGACTTTGTCTTTCCAGACAGCAGGTGAGCAGTAAATACCGGCTCCGGTCTGCACTAACCAGTCTGCTTTCACTTGTGGATATTCTTCGTTCACCGCGAAACTGGGATATTTCACTGCTTTTCCGGAACGGTCGTAATAAGGTTTAGTGAGTGACAAGGCAGCCCATCGTTTCATCGGTTCACCGATACGCTGTTCGTAAGTGATAATAGAATCCGGAGTGACATCAAATATGCCATAACCGCCTATGCCATCTTTGTCCCGCAGGTTCGAGCGGGTGAGAATGCCCGGAATCCCGTCGTACGAGAGGAGACGGTTACGGTGATAGTGCCCTCCGATAAAGGTGCGGATATTATAGGGACGCACGGCATCGGTGACATCATACCAGTTGTCAACATCTCCATCCAGCATGGGGTAGTGGGTGACCAGAATCACAGGCTTGTCTTTCCCTGCTTTGTTCATTTCCTGTTTCATCCATGTGATGTCTTGCGGCACTACATGCCCGTAGGCCATGCGCATTAGCGGACCGGAATTGAATCCAAGGAACAGGAAGCCTTTGTGTTCAAATTCAAATCGCTCTCCTCCGAAAATATCGCTGAACGCGGTGCATCCGGAGTCGCTCCATTTGGTTTCGTGATTACCCAGTATGACATAGTATTTCACCTCCAACTGGTCGAGTATGGACTTTACAAGCAACATGGTGGCACGGTCACCTTCTTCGGTGAGGTCTCCGGTGACTAATACAAAGTCTATTCCCGGCGTGGTGTTAATCTGTTCGACAGAACGCTTCAAATCTTCTGCCGGTTTCGGGTTGTTGGGACTGAGGTGTATGTCCGTCAGTTGTGCAAAGCGGAAAGAACCTGTTGCCTGTGCCTGCACGGCGGCAGGCAACAGGAAAAACAAAATGATTACGAATATAGAAAGCCTTCTATTCATAGATGATGATTTTATTTGTTATTACTACACTTTTCAGTTTCTTGTCAGTGGAACGGTTGCTGCCTTGATGAGGGTATGTACCCTATACGTGCAGTTACTCCACCTGTGTTATCATTGTCCAAAGAAAGCCAGTATGGCTTTCATTAACTGTTCTCTCTCTTCGGAGGTACGTACCGATTCGAACGGGAATCCCAATATACAGGTCTTATAATCTCCTTTATAGGCTATACCGGCACTCAGGTTGTTTTCCGAATATCGCAATACGGTGAATGCTCCCCGGACGGCCGGTTCGATGGCATCGGGCGACTCTACGACATACGATTCCGGATTCAACTCCTGATGGTATGTGTAATTTCCCTTGATTGCAGGGAATGGGGAAGCAACGCCTTTCACTTTTCCGTTACGGGCGGCTTGTCCTGTGCGCCATTTGTATTTCAATACTTCCATCGCGAACTTCTTGTCTTTTTCGTCCGCTTTCGCTAAACGATTATCCCATAGGTCCGATGCTACATAGGCTCCCGATACGAAGAAATTACCCCCTGTCCGGCAATAATCTGAGATGGCATTCTGCATTTCTTCGCTAAAAGTCTTAAACTCCAATGGTTTTACTCCTTCCCGTCCCATCTTGCTCTGACATTGTTTACCCAAAATCAGGTCTACGTATTTGTAGTCGTTCATCCGCAAGACCGGAATGCCCCCTGACGCAGCATCCGTCTGGTTGGCGATACTATCTCTCCCGTTTTTCTTCTTGAGTGAAGAGCAGGGAGTGAGACCACACGATACAAATGAATATCCTGCTTTCAGAATCGCCTCTCCATGTACAGCCGGATAGTCGAATGAGTTTCCGGCAATTACCATTGTCTCGTGCGTACCATAGCTGTCGCCGAATCCGGAGGCGTCGTCGTCCATCCATGGGATCTGTCGACGAAACTCTTTCATCGGACCAATATAGCTGATGTCTGTCTGGTAAGGTACTCCGTGGTCCAGTTCGTCAAGGAATCCGGCCAGGGTGTCTGCATCTGCCGTAAAGTCTGCCGGACCACTGACTCGGCTAAACCCGTTCACTACCAGTACTGTTCCCTTTTCGTTGAGGGCTTTCCCGATAGAAAGAATTTCGGACGGGAAACTTTCACCTCCCTTGTTGAGGGCGGTTACTTTGAAACTGCAAACTACGCCTGAAGGGATGTTTGTCTGGTAATCCGGAGTGTCTACGATCACGCCATTATCAAAGTCTCCTTCTCCAATGCGGGTATATACGATGTATTGGTCTGCTTTTGCGGTAGGTTCCAGCGGATCGTCTACCGGTTGCCATGAAAGCATTATCCGGTTGCCCTCTATGAAGCGCAGGCTTATAGAATCGACGGGCAAAGGCTGTACCACATAATCCATTTTATATTGGGAACAGAGGAATTGCAGCATTCCTTTGTAGATGGCACGGCTGACGGTGAAACGAAAACGAGGATCCAGTCCGTAACGCATGTCGGCAAAGTTCTGGTGAGACAGGAGCTCAAGCAACATGGTTGGTACTCGTGGCACACGGGCCTCATAATAGGACTGGTTCCACATTCCCCGGCGGGTCCATTCCGGTTCATGCAAAGTGCGGATGTCTTTCACGATGTTGGACTGTATCAGGTCGCACAAGTCCCGGGAGGCATACCGTGAAGTGCCATTTGCATATATCCCGTCATAGGCAGAGGTTTGGAAAATACCTAATGTGCCGATAATGGTGTCACCATAGGTGGTGCCGGCATCTGAATGGAAGGCGAAAGCCATGTCTATGGGAATATTCAGTCCTTTTTCAGTGGGGTTGGCAGCCGAACCTCCGGCGAGATAGTTCACCCAAATTCCACGTGATTTATAGTCATCGGTATAATCGTTCTTACCGCGACTGTCTGAGTAAACGCTATCCGGTATGCCTGCCCATTGCATCCAGTAGCGTGCTGCTTCGCAGAAACGAGGGTAGTTACTAATCTCATAGGGATAATCTACACTCCCTTCTTCAGAGATACTGCGGGCGATGTTTCCATAACCACCGCCTATTTTTACAGCATCGGCTGTCACCAGACGGCCCGCTTTGGAGGATTGGTTGCTGAGGACGACTTTATGATCGGTTTTGCCTGCACTGAAACTAAAAGTGCCTAAGTAGATCCAGGTTCCTCCTCCCATCTGCTGGTTTACTTTGAACTGTGATGTGCCGCCTTGGTGATAGACGGTGTATAGGGCATCGTCTGTACTGTTGTCCACCGTTTTATAGGAGACATAAACAGCATATCGGCCTGACCGGGGAATTTCGGGGATCCATTCGGCAATGCTTGCAGTTCCTTTCTTAATCGTTTCTGTCTGGCGGTAACTGCCTTCGCAAAAGGGATTCTCAAAGTCTTTGTACGTTGCCCTCAGGTGGGCGAATCCTGTTTTGGCTCCGTTGCTCCATGCCTTACTGCCGTTTTGTTCTGTATAAACTGAGTGTCCGTCTCTGCATCCATCGTTGTCGACAATAATTTCAGTTGTCTGCCAGTCTCTTTCACGAGGAAGAAGGACAGTCGCTCCGGCATTTTCTAACATCGGAACAAGGAAAGGGAGTACATAGCTTTGAGTGTAGAGATCTTCTACGGTCTGAAAAATACGTGCACGCTGCCACTCCCAACGGGTTAGCTTCGGTTCGTAATAAAAGCCGTGACTTTGCCATAAAGCGATGTGCCGGTTCTGTAATCCGTTTGTGGGAGCATACGGAGCAGATAACCTGGTAATCAGGGGGTTGTCTACTTTGTGGCTGAATGTCAGAGTTTTCATCTTGCCCTTTTTACTTCGAAGTGCCAGGGGGATCAGTTCTTCGATGGCATGGTGGTCTGTCCGGATCTGTAATTTCCGTTTGCTCAACTCTGGGGGGAGCAGCGCTTTTACGCTCTGATAGATTTCGGCTACGTTGTTTTCGCGGAAAGGAATGTATGAACAGTTCATGTTAGCGAAAAATATCAGTTCGTTTTTTTCCATACTGATAGAATCGATAAGGATTTTCCCGATAGAAACTTCTTTTCGGGCAGTTTCATTCAGGAGCTCACCTACTTGGGAGCGTAGGCCTTTGGGCAGGTCTTGCGCTGCTGCGGCTTGTGGGAATAAGCCGGCTGCAAGCAGCAGAATCAGGGAAGTGCGGATTGGTTTCATTGTGATGTTAAGTTAATTGGTTTTCTTAATCAGGAGGCATAGTCCTATAAAAGTGAACAAGGCATTAAATATCAGTAGTTCGTAACTGAATTGATAACCATTGAACCAGGTCTCCGAGTTCTTTTGCAAAATGAAACAGAGGATGGGTGAGAGGATGGCTACCAGGGGGATATATCGGTCACGTACTTGTTTTTTAGTAAAAATGCCAAAGGCGAACAGGCCTAAAATAGGGCCATATGTATAGCTGGCAAGGATGTAGACAGCATCAATAACGCTGGTATTATTCAGTAGATTGAATACGAAGATGACAATTCCCATCACGACCGCCATGCCGATATGTACTCGTTTACGTATCTTTTGTACAGTCTTTTCTGTTTTCCCTTTGCTTCCCAGTATGTCTACGGTGAACGAGGTAGTCAGTGCTGTCAGGGCTGATCCTGCTGCGGAATAAGCTGCTGAAATCAACCCAATGATGAACAAGATGCCCACAATGGCTGGAAAATATCCACCTGTAGCGATCATAGGGAAAAGCTCGTCACTTTTTGCCGGATTTGCGATGCCCTGGCGTGACGTGAAGATGTAGAGCAGTACTCCCAGCATCAGAAATAAGAGGATTATGAAAAATTGGGAGATGCCGCTGGTAATCATATTCTTTTGTGAGTCTTTGAAGTTTTTGCAGCTTAGGTTACGCTGCATCATGTCTTGGTCGAGTCCTGTCATGGCTATCATTGTAAACACACCGGCAAGAAACTGCTTGAAGAAGTAACGTTTGTCATTTACGTCGTCAAAAAAGAACATACGTGACAGGGAACTGTCGGAGATACTGGAAATCATCTCTGTGAAACTGAGCCGCAGATCGGTGGCAATGTAGTAAATACATAATACGACGGATACTACCAGACAGAATGTTTTCAGTGAATCAGTCCAAATCAATGATTTCACTCCTCCACGGAATGTGTAGAGCCAGACCAATGTTACTGTGAGAATGACATTCAGGATGAAAGGCATGTGAAAAGGTTCGAAAACCAGAAATTGTAATGTGAGGCATACGAGGAATAACCGTACAGCTGCTCCCAGCATTTTGGAGATGAAGAAAAACCATGCTCCTGTCTTATAAGAAGAGGTTCCGAAACGGCTCTCCAAGTACTCATAAATGGATACCAAATTCATCCGGTAGAACAAGGGTATCAAAACAAAGGCTATAACGATTTGTCCGGTTACAAAACCAAGTACCATTTGCAAGTATGAGAAATTACTGACTCCAACCATGCCGGGAACCGATACAAAGGTGACTCCGGATATGCTGGAACCAATCATGGCAAAGGCTACCACATACCAAGCCGATTTGCGGTTACCCACAAAGAATCCTTCGTTATCAGCTTTTCTTCCTGCAATGTATGAAATGGTAAACAATATCAGGAAATAAGCAGCAATAGTGATTAATACCGCTATAGGTGTCATGCTTTTCAGATTAATGAATATAATATTTCCGGTTAAGAGTTAATCAATTGTCTGGATAGAGTAGATAAGGCTTTCGCTGTACTTTGAACTTCTCCACATCCTCTTTCCATCTTGCTTTTATTTCGTCGGCATTTTTGCCCTCTTCTATCATTTTACGTACATAGTCCGTACCGATCAGCAACTCAAAAAATGGTCTGAAGAAATGGTCCCCCATATTTAGATTACGATAGGCATCGATTATGTAGGTTAGGTTTACTCCTTTTTTCCATATATCTTCGTCGCTGAGATTGCTTAGATTTACTCCATGACACAATTTATTGAGTTGTGGCGGGTTCTTCGCTCCTGGGACACTTCGAGGAGTAAAACTGTAGTTGTATCCGGTCATATTAGGATGTCCGTAAACTTGGAAAGGTAGACTGGTCCCACGTCCCAAACTTACCGGGGTCGCTTCAAAGAAGCAGGTAGAAGGATATAGGTAGATCGCTTTCATATTCGGCAGATTAGGTGAAGGAGGAATGGGCAGGCGATACATCGTCTGGTGAGTGTAGTTCTTACAAGGAATGACTGTCACATCACAAGTCCGTGAGGAGGGCAACCAACCCTCACCGTTGACCATCAGGGCTAACTCACCCAGTGTCATTCCATGTACAATGGGAATAGGTAATCCGCCTACTCCTGATTTATATTTCATATCCAATATCGGTCCATCGACATAATGCCCGTTCGGATTGGGGCGATCCAAGATAAGAACCTTGCGGTTGTATTCTGAACAGGCATCCATCAGCCGTACCATGGATATGTAATAAGTGTAGAAGCGCAGCCCTACATCTTGTATGTCTACAATCAATATGTCGAACTTTCGTATGGAACTCTCACTGGGTTTCTTGGATTTTCCATCGTAGAGAGAAAGAATGGGGACTCCTGTTTTTGAATCTACTGTACTGGATACATGCTCACCGGCATCGGCATTCCCTCGGAAACCATGTTCGGGAGAGAAAATAGCGACTACATTGAACTTGTTTTCCAGCAAAACATCCAGAAGATGCTTGTTTCCTATCATTCCGGTATGATTGGAAAAGATAGCTATTCGCTTATTTTTCAGGATAGGAAAGTATTCATTGGTTTGCTCGGCACCTACAATTACCTCCTTCTTTTGTGCCTGACAAAAGAGAGTACTGCATAATAAAGTGAGTATAAGTAGGATCTTTTTCATAAAAATAGTATTAGCAGGAATTTCTTTGTAGCAAAGATAGTCTTTATTTTAATATCAAAAACATATATTCAGATATATTTTGTATTATAATCAATAATTTGCAAATTGAATCTTTGTCTGAAGCTATAAGGTAAAATATAAAACTCTTCCTATTTCTATGGTTCAAATCGTTATAGGAATAGGATGAGCTTTGTATTTTGCTGAGTATCCCTGATTGCCAACCGGGGATGTTGAGGCTTAATTGCGGATTTTACGCAATTGATAATGTCTTAAAGTATAATTCTTCGCAGCCTGTGCCATTATCATATCCTAAGAGTTATTCATAAAATGTATTCACATAGCCGGATATATTTCTTTCATTGGGGCATTTAGTTCATGAGAATTGTCACGTACTGAGTTCTGATCTACTCTGCATCTTCATTGACTTCTGTTGGGGGGAGAAGTATTTATTTTTTTCTCCCTGGGAATTTCAATACACTGTCGGCAATCTACTGGTTTAATGGCTGTATTATTGAGGTTAAATATATAGTTGGCATTTGAAGTTAATCCTTTGATAGTATTTGCTTTAAGGAAAGCTTCTATACGGGTATAAGAACTGTTGGTTTAGTCATTTACTGTTTGCTTGAGGATATGAGGCAATGTTCTTTATGCCAACTTCCTGATAAGTTCCATTAGAACTTATATGAAAATTAGTGTACTTATATATCTGCACCTGTTCTGAGTAGTTAATCTTCTAATTAGCACTAATAATATGCGTCCAATCCAACACAAGTCCTGTAAGTATCTGGTAACCTGTTTTTTGATATTGATAGTTTTAAAATAAGTCATAATATCAATGTTATGTTAAATCAAAGTGTCTTTTAATGAACTGATGACTTCTATTGCATATAGATAATCATCACATTATTATATATATAAAAGATTCTCGGATATTAGGTTATGGATAAAAGAGTATATTAAATAATATTGTTTTTGACGATCTCAAATATTCGGCATATGCAGAAAAAACACATGGATTTTTCTACCAACTATAAATAAAGTTTTGGGGTGGTTATTGCGTTATAGAAAAACTTTCCGATCAAAATAAATTAAATTACAAAAAATGTTATATATTTGTATCCAAATCAAAAAAAACTGCGAAATGAAACTTATTGCGGAAAGTGGTTCTACAAGAACAGAGTGGGCATTGGTTGAAGACAATCATCTCGTACAACGTGTGTTTACCGAGGGGTTAAACCCTTTCTTTCAGACCAGAAGAGAAATTAGCAGAAGTGTCAGACTGGGATTACCGGAGTCTTTCTTCAAAAAGAAACTGGACCAAGTATATTATTATGGTGCCGGATGTAGTTCATATGAAAAGAAAAACATTTTAGGTGCTTCCTTAGTAGCACAGTTTAAAACTCCTATCCAAGTTGAAAGTGACTTGTTGGCGGCGGCTCGAGGACTATTCAAATGTGAATCTGGAATTGCCTGTATTTTAGGTACCGGATCGAACTCATGTTTTTACGATGGTAAAATCGTTGTCAAAAATGTGAAAGCTGCAGGATATATTCTCGGTGACGAAGGCAGTGGAGCTGTTCTCGGAAAACTATTTCTGGCTGATCTTCTTAAAGGGTTAGCTCCCAAAGAATTGGCGAGTGAATTCCATGAAAAATTTCGCATATCTGCCAATGATGTGATGGAATCTGTATATAATTTACCTTTCCCTAACCGTTTTTTAGGTACGATTGCATATTTTTTAGGAGATTATATGGACAATGAATACGTATATAATTTGTTAACCAATAATCTGCGAAGCTTCTTTAACCGTAGCGTGTGCCAATACGATTATATGAATTATCCTATTCGGTTTGTAGGATCACTTGCCTATGCGTATTCAGACACTTTGCGTAAAGTAGCCAGAGAATTTGGAGTGGAGATTGACGTTATAGAAGAAACTCCAATGAATGGCTTAATTGAATTTCATTCAATGAACATTGAAGAACCTTAAAAATACACAGCTATATCTAAATAATAGTTTCGAACTCTTAAATACCGCATTTTTATCTGTCAGTATGAGCCAAAACTCTTAAAGTCAAATCACTCTCTATGTGAATATATAGATATAAATCTAAAATATAATAAATATTTGTTCTTGATATTAAAATAATATATATCTTTGCTATGATGAAACTCGGAAGGGTTTGAACCTTTGTTAATAATGGACAATTTATCTCTTAAAAGAACCATAAAGCTAATTGACATTAATTAAACTGGCGAAAACCAAAGTTCTAATGGAACTTTAACTCAGTTAATAATAGAGATAATATAAAAATTAAAACCTTTAAATGACAAGAAGCCTATGATGAATAAACAACCTCTTGTGGTGGGATGATTCCCACTTCCTAATTTTACCTTACCTGCATTTTGAGAAATCAATCGATTAACAAACAATTTAATCATCTATCTTTTATGAATGAAGATCGCAAGAAACGAGGACTAGCAAACAGCAAGCTCCTTACGGCCGTGGCAATAACTGCTTTGTTTATAGGCAGTGGTAATGCGGTGGCTGCTTCAACTGCTTCCGGCAGTGTTTATGAAGTGACAGAACAATTACAGTCGCAAGCTATTAGTGGTGTAGTGACTGATGCAAACGGAGAGCCTGTTATTGGTGCCAGTGTTTCAGAGAAAGGGACAACAAATGGTACTATTACAGATATTAATGGCAAATTCAGTTTAAATGTTAAACCCGGGGCTGTCTTGAAAGTCACATTTGTGGGCTATAAGCCACATGAAGTGAAAGCTACAAGAACAATGAAAATCATCTTGAAAGAGGACAGTGAGCTTTTGGATGAAGTTGTCGTTGTAGGTTATGGCACTCAAAAGAAAGAGAACCTGACAGGTGCAGTGGCTTCAGTAGATGTGAATAAAACACTAAGTAGCCGTCCGATTGCGGATGTTGGACGTGGCTTGCAAGGAACGACACCGGGACTTTCTGTTGTAATCCCGAGTGGAGAAATTGGTTCGGATCCTACCATGAAGATCCGTGGCCAGATTGGGTCTATTAACGGAGGTTCCGCTCCGCTTATTTTAATGGACAATGTTGAGATTCCAAGTATTCAGATGGTCAATCCGGACGATATTGAATCTATTTCAGTTTTGAAAGATGCGGCAGCATCTTCTATTTATGGTGCAAAAGCTGCGTTTGGTGTTGTATTGATTACTACTAAAAAAGGAGCTAAGCAGGAAAGTATAAATGTGAGCTACTCCGGAAACTTTTCTTGGCAGAATATTTCCAAGAAAATGGAGATGGGAGGAATTGATGCCTTGGAGTATTCGGTCGAAGCTTTTAAACGTGTGGGAGGAACCGTAGCCGGTGCATTTGTTCAGATTACTGAAGAGGGTCTTGTCAAAGCCAAAGAGTGGGACCAAAAGTATGGTGGCAAGTTAGGTCCTAATGATCCTTACGTGTATGGTCGTGACTGGTATGTAGACGCTAATAACCGTAAGATTGGTTTGAGAACTTTCGATCCATATGATTATATGATTAAAGAGTGGACTCCCTCAATGACTCATAATCTCTCGGTTAATGGTAAAAGTGGACGTACGACTTATAATATTGGCTTCGGTTATCTGGATCAAACAGGACTGATGAAACCGGCGAAAGATGATGATTTTAAGCGCTATAATGGTTCTTTGAGAATCAGTACCGATATTAATAAATATGTCACAGTGAGAGCTGGAGCCATGTATTCTAAACGTGAAAAGAGATACGCCTATGCTACCTCCTCTACTACTGCTGATCCTTGGTTGTATTTATACCGCTGGGGACCGAACATGCCGATGGGGTATGATGATGAAGGAAATATTATCCGCAGCCCGCATTCGGAAGTAGCTCAAGCCAATACGGCATCACGTGCATACAACTATATAAATGTAAACGTAGGGGCTACGGTCAATATTATGAAAAACTGGAAGTTGGATATTGACTATACACATGCTGCCAATGAATATGTACTTAAAACTCCTGGTACCCGCTATACAGCTCTTAATTCATGGGGTGGAGCAGTAGCTAAAAATGATGCCAGTGGTAATCGTATTTATGTCAATGAAGCCGGTGAAACAGTTGCTGCCGGAACTCCGGGAGCAATGCCTGCCTATAAATTAGGTATGACAGAGTATACGGCTCATGGAGCGAATCCCGACCATATGTATCGACGTTCTGAGACAACGAACCAGGACACTTGGAATATTTCTACTACATATGACTGGAAAGTGGATAAGAATAATGCGTTTAAGTTCTTGGTCGGCATGAACCGGGTGACTTATGATGAAGAATACAACTGGTCGCGGAAAGGTGACTTATCTGATATTACCAATCCACAGTTTGACCTCGCTGTAGGTTTACAAGAGGCAAGTGGAGGATACGATTGGGAGGGTCAACTCGGGTTCTTCGGACGTATCAATTACGCTTTAAAGGATAGATACTTATTGGAGGCTAATCTCCGTTATGATGCAACTTCCAAATTTCCGGATAACTTGCAATGGCGATGGTTCCCATCTTTTTCAGCCGGATGGCGTGCAAGTGAAGAAGCTTTCATGCAGTGGATGAAACCTGCTGTCACATCATTGAAATTCAGAGGGTCGTGGGGTATTATCGGTGACCAGACTGTATCCAATTCTTTATATATCCCCACCATGTCTACCGGTCAATTGAATTGGCTGGACGAGAGTGGAAATAAGCTGGTTTATGTAAGTACACCCAGTGCAGTGGCAAGTAACATCACTTGGCAGGACATTCAGACTGTCGATGTTGGCTTGGATGCACGTTTTCTGGATGGCGAACTCGGTTTAACTGTTGACTGGTATCAACGTGATACAAAAAATATGATTGTCCCGGGTGCCGGTGTTACTTTGGCGTTTGGTACCGGAGCCCCGAAAGGAAATTTTGGTTCTTTGAGAACCAGAGGATGGGAAATCGCACTTGATTACAATCACCGTTTTTCTAACGGATTAGGTATAAATGCGATGGCTACCCTGTCTGATGCTGAAACAGAGATTACAAAATATAGTGATACCCGGGTCGTTAGTGATTGGTATGTTGGTAAAAAGTATGGAGAGATCTGGGGATATCAGACGGAACGTCTATATCAGAAAGATGATTTCGTATATAATGGAGATCAGATTGTGACAACTTGGGCTTTGAATGGTAAAGAAGTTGCTCAGGGAACTAAAGGTGCTAAAAAAGTGAATAAACTGAAAGGGGATAATCCTGTTTATCAGGACTTTTTGCAGAGTGGCAACTTTGTTTTTGGTCCGGGTGACGTAAAATTTGCTGATTTGAATGGAGACGGATTGATTGATTCCGGAAGTGGAACAGTCGATGATCCGGGTGACCGTAAAGTAATCGGTAATTCCACTCCGCGCTACGAATATGGTTTCCGTTTGGGAGCCGACTATAAGGGGTTTGATTTTTCTGTATTCTTCCAAGGTGTTGGCAAACGCGAAGTTTGGGGTAATGGTTTTCTTGCCATTGCCGGATATAACTCTTCGGATGGTGCTATGCCTCAGGCTATTGCCGGAGACTATTGGAGGGAAGACCGTACTGATGCTTTTTATCCGCGTCCTTACAATTTAGCCGGTTCCAATAACTCTTTGAATATGGTAACTCAGTCGCGTTACCTTCTCGATATGTCTTATTTGAGAATGAAAAATATTACGATAGGTTACTCCATACCTGCCGATATCCTACGAAAAGTGCGGATGCAGAAAGCGCGTATCTATATGTCTTTAGAGAACTTTGTGACTTGGGATAATTTGAATGGTCTGCCTATCGATCCGGAAGAGGTACAAGGATTTTCGATGTTTAATACAGATAATTATAATTCGGGTCGTACCGGTGTCGGAACTCCTACCTTTAAGAGCTTGTCCGTTGGTATTCAGTTGAATTTCTAAAATAAAGAAGAATATGAAAAAATATATATTTACTTTACTTTCACTTGCCGCACTGAGTTTCACCAGTTGCGATGATGTGTTAGACCGTCCTCAGTTGACGAAACCGGTTGATACGAACTATTGGCGAAGCGAAACAGATTTCCGTCTGTATGCCAATGAATGTTATCCTAATTACTTTGTTGGCTATAACAATACATGGGGAGTGGATTATGCTCCGTTGCGTGGATATTATTTTTCGGATGATAACGCATGGGCAGGGAAGCAGTCTGTGATGGAAAATGCCGTTCCGTCCAGCAGGGGATCGAGCAGCTTGTCTACTGGTAGCGACCTTTGGTTGACTAAGTATGGAAGTGCAACTTGGAATTTTGCATGGGTACGTAAAATTAATACGATGATCGACAGACTTGATATGTATGGCAAAGTAAATCTGACAGAAGAAGCATACAATCACTGGATGGGGGTTGCCCGCTTCTTCCGGGCATTCGAATATCATCGTTTGGTCTGGTCTTTTGGAGACGTCCCCTATTTTGATAAGGTTTTTGTGGAGACAGACGCAGCTCAAATGTATAAAGACAGGACGCCGAGAGCTGAAGTCATGGAGAAAGTTTATGATGATTTGAAGTTTGCTTTTGAGAATCTTCGTTTGTCAGACGGTGCGATGTATTTGAATAAAGACATAGCAGCCGGCTTTATTACCCGGATTATGTTGTATGAAGGCACTTGGCAGAAATATCATAATTTAGATCAGGCATTGGCAAAAAAATATCTGGAATTTGCCAAGGAAGCGGGTGATTATGTGATTGGTACCGGGAAATATGCGATTTCCGGAGATTTCAGAAGCCTGTTCGGTTCTCAGGACTTGAAGGGACACAAAGAGATGTTGATGTACAGGCACTATGATGCTGCGAATGCGACACATCACGTGGCTTCTTATTCGAATGGTTACGGGGGGCAGTCCCCGTCTCCTAATCTGGCATTGGCTAAGTCATTCTTATGTAATGATGGTAAACCGTATGAAGCATCAGCAGTGCCTGATGCCGCGAAACTGGATATCAAACACATGGTTAAAACCCGTGATCCCCGTTTTGAAGCTACCTTCTGGGATGAACCGAGAGTACAGGCCAGTACGCTTTTATACGCTTGTAAATTTATCGACCGCACCGGGCCAACATACTGGAATGCTGCAACTATACCACCTCAGTACGGAAGCATGACCAACACAAACGATGCTCCTGTTATGCGTTATTCCGAAGTGCTTTTGAACTGGATAGAAGCTAAAGCAGAGTTGGCAATCATGGGAGAAGCGGCAGTCACACAAGGTGATATTGATATTTCAATCAATGCGATTCGTAATAGAGATCTCGACGCTGAGGCTATTGCTAAAGGGGTACAGAAAACAGCTCCGATGAAACTTGCCGATATCACTGAAGCTTTTGCACCCGATCGTGATGCCGATGTGCCTGCTTTGATTTGGGAGATCCGTCGTGAACGTCGTATGGAATTTGTATACGAGCATACTCGTTTGGCTGATATCAGACGTTGGAAGAAACTCGACTATATGGATAATAATAAATACCCGGATACAATGTTAGGATTGTGGATTAATCTGAAAGAAGAACTTCCTTCATATCTGGAACAGGGTAAAGACGGAAAGTATACCGCTTATCAGGTTCGCAAGATGGACGGTACCGTGGTTACTTATGATGGTAGTAATGCTGACGATATGGTTGGCTTCTTTGTTCCGCTGAAGGCGGTAGCCCGTGATGTGTTTGGCGATGAATGTTATTTGGCTCCTGTGGGCAAAGCACAAATCGATCAGTATGCCGATCAAGGCTATAAATTGAGTCAAACTCCCGGTTGGGAGAATAAGTAAATAAAAAGGGGAAGCAATTGCTTCCCCTTTTTTGATATGAATATTTTGGCTTATCCGATATTTCCTTCTTTAATCAGGTATTCGGCAATCTGAACAGCGTTCAGTGCGGCACCTTTCTTAATCTGGTCACCTACAATCCAGAAAGTCAGTCCGCAGTCATTGGTCAAGTCTTTGCGGATACGGCCAACGTAAACAGGGTCTTTGCCTGCCAGGAACAGCGGCATCGGATAGTCTTTTTCTGCCGGATTGTCCTGAAGTACCAATCCTTCGCCTTTGGCAAAAGCTTCACGAGCCTCTTCTACGGAAATAGGACGTTCTGTTTCTACCCAGATGCTTTCGGAATGTGCACGAAGTGCCGGAACACGTACGCAAGTAGCACTAACCTTTACGTCAGAATGCATGATTTTGCGGGTTTCGTTAAACATCTTCATTTCTTCTTTTGTATATCCGTTTTCTGTAAATACGTCAATCTGAGGAATCAGATTGAAGGCCAGCTGGTATGCAAACTTCTCAACAGTGACAGGTTCATTGGCCAAAACCTGGCGATACTGTTCATAAAGTTCGTCCATAGCGGCTGCGCCGGCACCACTGGCTGCCTGATAAGTAGATACATGCACGGTTTTTATATGAGAAAGCTCTTCGATGGCTTTCAGTGCGACAACCATCTGGATGGTTGTGCAATTCGGGTTAGCGATCACGCCGCGCGGACGATCTTTAGCATCGGCTGCATTCACTTCGGGCACCACCAAAGGTACATCTGTATCCATACGGAAAGCGCTGGAATTATCGATCATTACCGCACCATATTGGGTAATGGTTTTCTCGAATTCCTTAGATGTGCCTGCACCGGCCGAAGTGAAAGCAATGTCCACCCCTTTAAAGTCATCGTTGTGTTGCAGAAGTTTGACCTCGATCTGTTTACCGCGGAAAGTATATTTGGTCCCGGCACTACGTTTAGAGCCGAACAAAACTAACTCGTCCAACGGGAAATTTCTCTCATCGAGCACGCGCAGGAACTCTTGTCCTACGGCTCCGCTTACGCCAACAATAGCTACTTTCATCTTTTTCTTTTGTTTTATGTGAATACTCATCCTCTACAATTTAAATCAATCGTAAGGATTTGGCTGCAAAATTATAACATTTTGCAATATAATAAGCATTTTAGGGAGAAGATTTCTCATTGAAAATCTCTTTCCTAATGAATTGGCGGTGTGATAACTTTTTTGTTATTTTGCAGTTAAATACAAAAATCCCGATATATGCACTGGTTTGATCTCAGTTTACAACTTCCGATAACAGACCCTACATGGGTGTTTTTCTTGGTTCTGATCATTATTCTATTTGCGCCGATGATACTGGGACGCTTGCATATCCCCCATATCATTGGTATGATTCTGGCCGGGGTAGTTATTGGTGAATATGGTTTCAATGTTCTCGAACGGGATAGTAGTTTTGAGCTGTTTGGGAAAGTGGGACTCTACTATATCATGTTTCTGGCCGGGTTAGAGATGGACATGGAAGATTTTAAGAAGAACCGGACCAAAGGGTTGGTCTTCGGGTGGTTTACATTTATTATTCCGATGACATTGGGCGTATGGAGCAGTATGGAGTTGTTGGGGTATGGATTTACCACAGCTGTGCTCTTGGCCAGCATGTATGCTTCCCATACATTGATTGCCTATCCCATTATCAGTCGTTATGGGCTATCTAAGCTAAGAAGTGTAAATATAACGATTGGAGGGACAGCCGTAACCGTTACTTTGGCTTTGATTATTCTGGCTGTCATTGGAGGTATGTATAAAGGGACTGTCGACGGCATGTTCTGGATTCTGCTGGTGGCAAAGGTTGCATTCCTGAGTTTTTTGATCGTATTCTTTTTTCCGCGTATCGGCCGTTGGTTTTTCCGTAAGTACGATGATAGCGTGATGCAATTTGTTTTTGTACTTGCAATGGTGTTTTTGGGTAGCGGCTTGATGGAGTTTGTTGGCATGGAGGGCATTTTGGGGGCTTTCCTTGCAGGGTTGGTACTGAATCGTCTCATTCCGCATGTCTCTCCTTTGATGAATCGTTTGGAATTTGTCGGAAACGCTTTGTTTATTCCCTATTTTCTTATTGGTGTGGGGATGATTATCGATGTCCGCACTTTGTTTGCCGGAGGCGAAGCTTTAAAGGTTGCGGTAGTGATGACCGTATTCGCTACTTTGAGTAAATGGCTCGCTGCCTGGATTACACAGAAGATTTATCGTATGCAGCCCAATGAGCGGAGCATGATGTTCGGTTTGAGCAATGCGCAGGCGGCTGCTACTCTGGCAGCAGTACTGATAGGGCATGGCATTATAATGGAGAATGGAGAACGTTTGCTGAATGACGATGTGCTGAACGGTACGGTGGTGATGATTCTCTTTACATGCGTAATCAGCTCACTTGTGACCGAACGCTCTGCACGACGTTTCGCTTTGCATGAAGAGATGCAGTTCGAAGATAACAAGGAGAAAACAGAACAGGAACAAATCCTGATTCCGGTAGCGAATCCGGATACTATTGAAGATCTGATTAACCTCGCATTGGTTATCAGAGATACCAAACAGAAGAAAGAACTGATTGCACTCAACGTAATTAATGATAATAACAACTCGGAAAATAAGGAGTTACAGGGTAAACGGAATCTGGAAAAAGCAGCGATGATTGCTGCCGCTGCCGATGTTTCGGTTAATATGGTGAGTCGTTACGACCTTAATATTGCTTCAGGCATTATCCATACCATTAAAGAGTATGATGCGACGGACGTAGTAATCGGTCTGCACCGTAAGGCAAATATTGTCGATTCATTCTTTGGTAATCTGGCTGAGAGTTTGCTGAAAGGTACTCACCGGGAAGTGATTATTGCCAAGTTCCTTATGCCGGTCAATACACTTCGGCGGATCATTATTGCCGTACCCCAAAAAGCTGAATACGAGACCGGGTTCTCTAAATGGGTGGAACATTTCTGCCGTATGGGAAGTCTGTTGGGTTGTCGGGTACATTTTTTTGCCAATGAGCAGACCCTGATGCGGTTGCAGCAGTTAGTGAAGAAGAAGTATGGAAGTACTCCCACCGAATTTTCCAGACTGGATGAATGGGACGACCTGCTTTTGCTGACCGGGCAAGTGAATTTTGATCATTTGTTAGTGATTATCAGTGCGCGGCGCGGATCTATTTCGTATGATCCTGCGTTTGAGCGGTTACCCAACCAGCTTAGCAAATATTTTTCTAACAACAGCTTGATCATCCTGTATCCCGATCAGTTTGGCGAGCCTCAGGAGATAGTTTCTTTTTCTGATCCACGGGGGTACAACGAATCTCAGCATTACGATAAGGTAGGTAAATGGTTCTATAAATGGTTAAAAAAGAATTGATGGAAAACTGGCAGCAGAGAACTAAACTTCTTTTAGGAGAAGAGAAAACGGAACGTTTAAGAAAATCACATGTGTTGGTTGTTGGGTTAGGTGGAGTAGGCGCTTATGCGGCCGAAATGATTTGCCGTGCAGGTGTAGGCCGAATGACGATAGTGGATGCCGATACTGTGCAACCTACTAATATCAACCGCCAGTTACCGGCTACGCATGCCACCTTGGGTATGGAGAAAGCAAAGGTGCTGGAAGTAAGATTCAGGGATATTAATCCGGAGATAGAGTTGAACGTATTGCCTGTTTATCTGAAAGACGAAAATATACCGGAGTTGCTGGATGCCTCAAAATACGATTTTATAGTTGATGCCATTGATACCATCAGTCCGAAGTGTTACTTGATTTATCACGCTCTTCAGCGCCGTATAAAGATAGTATCGAGTATGGGTGCCGGAGCGAAAAGTGATATCACTCAGGTGCGTTTTGCCGATCTTTGGGATACGTATCATTGCGGTCTTAGCAAAGCTGTCCGCAAACGTCTGCAAAAGATGGGAGTGAAACGTAAGTTGCCCGTCGTCTTTAGTACGGAACAAGCCGATCCGAAAGCAGTATTGCTGACGGAGGACGAGAGAAATAAGAAATCGACTTGTGGAACAGTGAGTTATATGCCGGCTGTGTTTGGCTGTTATCTGGCAGAGTACGTTATAAAAAGATTGTAAGATTATGATTCATTTAGAAGGTATAACCAAGAGTTTCGGTTCGTTGCAGGTGTTGAAAGGGATAGATCTGGAGATAGCCAAAGGAGAGATAGTAAGTATCGTAGGTCCCAGCGGAGCCGGAAAGACCACACTGCTTCAGATTATGGGGACTTTGGATAGTCCGGATACAGGTACGATAAATGTTGATGGTACGAACGTAAGCAAGATGAAGGAGAAGGAACTTTCTGCTTTCCGGAACAAACACATTGGCTTTGTGTTCCAGTTCCATCAATTACTGCCTGAGTTCACGGCATTGGAAAATGTGATGATCCCTGCATTTATTGCGGGTGTGTCTACCAAAGAAGCTTCTATACATGCCATGGAAATACTTGATTTTATGGGATTGACGGAGCGTGCATCACATAAGCCTAATGAACTCTCGGGCGGAGAAAAACAACGGGTGGCTGTAGCTCGTGCATTGATCAATCAGCCGGCGGTTATTCTGGCCGATGAACCTTCGGGAAGTCTGGACACCCATAACAAGGAAGAACTGCATCAACTCTTTTTTGACCTGAGAAATCGGTTTGGACAAACCTTTGTGATTGTGACACATGACGAAACATTAGCAAAAATCACCGACCGTACGATTCATATGGTGGATGGAAAGATCATCTGATTATTCAAAACAGACGTAATGACTGATCCGTTCCAGATCTTGAGTCGTGAATTCTTCGTAAAGGGATAATTGTTTCAGGCTCTTCAATGTTCTTTTTTTCTTTCTGTATTCTACGATTACTTTGGCTTGATAAAAGTTGATATAGGGATGAGCTCTGAGTCGTTCAATGCCGGCTTTGTTGAGGTTTATTCGTTGAGTCGTTCCGGCTGTCACACAGAGCCAGGGACGGAGTTTATCCACATCGAGATGTATCTCTTCCAACTGGGCTATATCGTAGAATCCACCCAATCGTTTGCGATATCCTGTTATCATACGCGCAATCCCACTACCGATGCCGGGAATCTTTTTCAATTCTGTAGTATCTGCCTGGTTCAGTTCGACTACTGTTCCGGCTTCGTATTTAAAGTCTTTCAGTGTATCCTTCTCCGCTTTCCGGATGTAGAGGTGAAATGTATCTTTTTGTTCTATGATCGGAGCTATACGGATATAAGGCTGGAGAGTGGCGTATTGTTCTTGTGTCAATCCATATACTTTCCGGAAGTCTTCTACCCGGCGGAATTTTCCTCCTTTATTTCTGTATCTGAGTATATTCTTTGCCATCCATGCAGGAATCCCTAAGTTGAGAAATCCTGTAGAATCTATTGTGTTAGGATCGAAAGGTGCCAGAACTATTTCCCGTCGGTGCCGGAAGTGGCTGTTGTGTGTATATCCTCTTTCTTTTTTCTCTTGTATGGAGGCCATGAACTCTGCATATTCCTTTTTGAATTTCTCAGTATCGTTCGTGGCGGTATTCTCTTTGTCGGGTATCAACCATCCGCCAATGAATACCAGTATACACAAAACGGCAAGTATCAGGATACCTTGCCGTTCTGTACGTGTAAAGTAAAAGAAGTCTTTCCACATTTTTATTTCAGCAGCCCCAGTTCATTGATGAAGATTACTGAAATGGCAATCGGGGCTACATATTTCAGAATAAAGATAATCAGTTTATAGATAGGTACTTTCAGTGTACCATTATTGGTTATTTCCGACCAGACAAGCTTCTTGTCCAGATACCATCCGGTAAAGATGGAGATAAGCAATCCTCCTAACGGCAACATCAGTTTGGCGGTCACGAAGTCAAATAAGTCAAACATGCCTAATCCGAATATGGTGAAATCTTTGGTAACTCCCAAAGAGAGTGAACAGAGTACCCCCAGCAGAATACAACCGGCAGTTACCAACCGGGCCGCTTTTCCCCGGGTAAAGTTGAATTCTTCGTGTAAGTAGGCCGTTACTACTTCATGCAACGAGATGGTAGAAGTAAGGGCCGCCAATGCCAACAATACGTAAAACATCACCGAAAAGATGTATGCCAGGACAGGTATTCCGCTGAAAGCCTGTTGGAATACATTGGGCAGGGTGATGAAGATCAAGCTTGGACCTGCATCCGGCTGGATGCCTACCGAGAAAGCCGCAGGGAAGATGATAAATCCCGCCAGTACAGCTACAAATGTATCGATAATGCCTACACTGAAAGCAGTCCGGGTTAGGTTGGTGTCTTTGCTGAAATAAGAAGCATAGGTACATAGACATCCCATGCCCAGACTAAGCGAAAAGAATGCCTGTCCCATAGCTCCCAGAAACACGTTACCGTCCACTTTGCTGAAATCCGGTTTCAGTAGAAATTCGATGCCTCTGCTTGCTCCGGGTAAAGTGACGGAACATCCCACCAATACAAGAATAATGATGAAAAGGGTCGGCATCATAATTTTGGATGACTTTTCGATACCCTTCTCCACTCCTTTTACAATGATGAAGTGGGTAGCGAGTAAAAACAGAGTGAGCCACAAGGCCGGACGCCAGGGATTGCTGGAGAAGCTTTGGAAAGAAGAGATGAACTCTGCCGGAGTTTTACCTGCAAAACTATTGCTGACAGCCTCAAATATATACTCTAATGTCCATCCTGCTACTACGGAGTAATAGCCAAGAATAAGGAATCCTGCCAAAACTCCCATTCGCCCTACCCAACGCCATTGAGTGCCCGGAGCCAGTATCTGGTAGGCACGGGCGGTGTTGGCTTGTGAGTGTCGTCCGATTAAGAATTCGGCTATCATAATAGGTAACCCCAGTAGAAGGATACATCCCAGGTAAATAAGGATAAAAGCTGCTCCTCCATGATTACCTGTTTCATAAGGGAATCTCCATATATTACCCAGCCCGACAGCTGAACCTGCAGAAGCTAATATCACACCTAATTTACTACCAAAATTACCCCTGTCTTTTTTTGTCATAGAAAGCGTATGTTATCTTACAATTCGATAGATTTTATTGTTTTAAACGTGCAAATATAGAAAATGTTCCTTATATTTGCGACTCATCTGTAATTTATTTAGGTATGCTATCTTATATTAAGAAATATCCCGTATCGCTCTTTATTATTCTTGCGGTCATCTATTTATCGTTCTTTAAACCTCCTTCAACGGAGATCAGTAAAATTCCTAATATCGATAAGATTGTTCATATTTGTATGTACTTCGGCATGTCCGGTATGTTGTGGCTGGAGTTTTTGCGGGCACACCGTAGAGATCATACCCCGATATGGCATGCATGGGTAGGAGCTTTCGTTTGTCCTGTATTATTCAGTGGATGTGTAGAATTGCTACAGGAATATTGCACTACTTATCGCGGAGGAGATTGGTTGGACTTTGCAGCCAATACCACAGGAGCGGTATTGGCCAGTCTGATAGGGTATTTTGTAGTTCGTCCACGGATGGTAGACCCAAAGTAACTTATTATAGGAACTCTACGACCGTACTTAGCTTAATGCCATTTGAGCCTTTAATCAGGATGGTGTAGCCTTGGGGTTTTTCCGTTTGCAAGTCCTTTATTAATTCCTGTGCGTTAGCATATGTAGGATAGGGAGGATTGGTTGATGCAAATAATTCTCCTACCAGCAGGACTTTTTCAAACGAACACTCTTGCAGGTATTCTACAATTTTATGGTGTTCGGCTGCGCTTTCTGCTCCTAACTCGCGCATATCACCTAATATCAGCATTTTCCGTTCCACAGTCATGTTACGGAAGTTCTGCAGAGCGGCCATCATACTGGTCGGATTGGCATTGTAAGCATCTATAATCAGTGTATTATCCGCGGTCTTTTTTAGTTGCGAACGGTTGTTGCGGGGAGTATATCCGGCCAAAGCTTCATCTATCTTTGAGGATTCTACTCCAAAGAATCGTCCGATCGTGACGGCAGCCAGTGCATTCGGAAAGTTATATTCACCGATAAGTTGTGTTTGTACCTGATGTAAATTTCCATCTTTGCCTGCTTTCCATTTGAAAGTCAGGTAAGGAGAATTACCGGTTACGTGGCCGTTGACGTACAGCGAATTTTCACTTCCGTAAGGAATCAGGTTCAGCCCCCGTGCGATGTCCATCAGATAAACATTATCATGGTGGATGAATACGGTAGAATCATCCTTTTCACGGAGGTAGTCATATAATTCACCTTTTGTCCGAATCACTCCTTCGAATGAACCGAAACCCTCTAAATGGGCCTTACCCACGTTGGTGATGATTCCATAATCCGGTTCAGCAATATGTACCAGAAACTTAATCTCTCCCGGATGGTTAGCCCCCATCTCGATCACTGCCAGGTCGTGTTCCGCCTTTAGGCGAAGCAAGGTCATCGGTACACCAATGTGGTTGTTCAGGTTACCTTCCGTGTAAAGCACATTGTGGGCTTTCGCCAGAACAGCAGAAATCAATTCTTTAGTCGTCGTCTTACCGTTGGTTCCGGTGATACCGATCACCTTCGTACCCAACTGCCGGCGATGGTAATTGGCAAGTTGTTGCAGGGTTTGCAGACAGTTGTCCACAAGTATGATGTGTTTATTATCTTCCGGAGCATATTCCGCTTCATCCACCACAGCATAGGCACAACCGTCCTTCAAAGCCTGGGCGGCAAAAGCATTTCCGTTGAACGATTCGCCTTTCAAGGCAATAAACAGTGAACCTTCAGGGCAGTTACGGCTGTCGGTGGTCACTACGGCACAATCCAGGAATATCTGGTAGAGAGCAGAAAGTTTCATAATAATCCGTTTTTACGGAGGGTGTTGCAAAAGCTCATCACAGACTTTAGTAACACCCTCTTCTGTTGTTGCTGCAAAATTACATTTTCTATTTCAGATTATCATTAAACAGGAACGAATTTCGTTTGGTATAAGAAATGACGAGCATCACAATGCTGATACATAAATTGAATACAAAAGCAAACTGTTGGGATTTGATATGAAACACGGTCGACTGGAAGAAATCGATAATGAAAGGGCACAACAGGATGGCGAGGTAATTCATCGCCATCACAAATGCCAATGCCAATGTCACTTTGCGGGGGATTGCCGTGTGGGTTGTCTGATTGTAGACAACAGGTTGAATGACTCCGTATCCCAATCCTACCAAGATACATCCCGGAGCTATCATCCATTCCTTGGGTGAGATCCAGATCAGTGCCAGCCCGATGCCGATACTGAGGAAGCTGTAGAATTTAGTTTTCTCCTTCAGTGTACCAACGATGCGGCTTAAAAAGAAGCCGGGAGCCATGATGGCCAGAAAAAAGAGTGAGATCATAATGCCGGAGTTACCGCTGGTGAAATGATATTCTTCCATCAGGAACGGCAGGTTGAAACTGACTACCAGTACCAGGAAAGTGGCAAGCCCGTAAACAGACATGATTCCTGCAAGATGGCGGATATGAATGCCGTATTTACTGTTTCCCGTATCTACATCCTCCTCTTGGCTTGCCGTATCTTTATCATTGGTAAGTGAGGTGCTTCCTTCGCTTGCCATGCTGCGTTGCAGATATACTGACAGGATAAGTGAGACAATCGGCAACAGGTAGACCACAAATGGCAGATGCCAGTTGACTTCAGCCAGATATCCGGTGACCACCGTAGCTATCACAAGGGTTATATTCGTAATGGCGGAACTTAATCCGAACTGTTTCACACGATATGAACCGGTGAAGTATTTTGAGATCAGGCCGGTGGACAACGGAACGATCAGCCCCGATCCTACTCCCAGTAAAGCACTTACAGCAATCAGTTGCCACATTTGTCCCGAAAGTAGATAAAGTATTCCGCTTAAGGCAAAGATGGCAAGCCCGGCTTGTAATAGATGTATGAAATTGACCCGTTCGGTCAGTTTGCCCGCCAGAAGGATAAATGGGATAATCAGTAGTGAGGGCAGAGACGAAAGCATCTGTATGTCCAGTTCGGTGGAGTGTGGAAAGATGACGGATAGCTTCCCCAAAATAGGAGAAACCGCCAGACCGGGTAGGGCATTCAGGGCCGAGATAGACCAGATGCCGATAAGGGTGATAAGGGGTATAGTCCCTTGGCCAGTTTGAATACGCATAGTTGTATAGGTATTATAAAGTTTAGGTGTGTGAAGAACAAACGATTCGTCAGAATGTTCGGCATCTAAGCAGCAGAAAGTGTGTTGGGATATCTTCCTGCAGGATTGAAGATAACTTATTAACTTTTCCGTTTCCCTCCCTTTTTAATAAACGCCAAATAATGTAAAACCGAAGAACTTTCATATCCCTTCGATGTTGTTGTGGGAAATTCGACGGGGAAAATCCCCATCGCCTAAACCTAATTAAAAATAAGAGTAATTATGGAAGATTTAAATTTCAGAAAAGGTGATGCTAAAACCGATGTATTTGGTTCAAACAAAATGTTGCAACCCTCTCCGGTGGAGAAAATACCTGATGGACCTACGACTCCGGAAATCGCCTACCAGATGGTGAAGGACGAAACTTTTGCTCAAACTCAGCCCCGTCTGAATCTTGCTACATTCGTGACTACTTATATGGATGACTATGCAACGAAGCTGATGAATGAAGCTATCAATATCAACTATATTGATGAGACAGAATACCCGCGTATTGCCGTAATGAATGGTAAATGTATCAACATTGTAGCCAACTTGTGGAATTCTCCGGAGAAAGATACCTGGAAGACAGGTGCGTTGGCTATCGGTTCTTCAGAAGCCTGTATGTTGGGTGGTGTTGCAGCTTGGCTGCGTTGGCGTAAAAAACGTCAGGCACAGGGCAAACCGTTTGACAAACCAAACTTTGTGATTTCAACCGGCTTCCAGGTAGTTTGGGAGAAATTTGCGCAGTTATGGCAAATTGAGATGCGTCAGGTTCCTCTGACATTGGACAAGACCACACTCGATCCGGAAGAAGCCTTGAAGATGTGTGATGAAAATACAATTTGTGTAGTTCCTATCCAGGGTGTTACATGGACAGGCCTGAATGACGACGTTGAAGCGCTTAACAAAGCCCTCGATGCTTATAACGCCAAGACCGGTTATGACATTCCTATCCACGTAGACGCTGCCAGCGGTGGTTTTATCCTTCCGTTCCTGTATCCGGAAACCAAGTGGGACTTCCGCCTGAAATGGGTACTCTCTATCAGTGTATCCGGTCATAAGTTCGGTCTTGTATATCCGGGTTTAGGTTGGGTTGTCTGGAAAGGTAAAGAATATCTGCCCGAAGAAATGGCTTTCAGCGTAAACTATTTAGGAGCTAACATTACTCAGGTAGGTTTGAACTTCTCACGTCCGGCTGCTCAGATTCTGGGACAGTATTATCAATTCATCCGTTTAGGATTCCAGGGTTACAAGGAAGTACAGTATAACTCTCTGCAAATAGCTAAATATATCCACAGCCAGATCGCTAAGATGGCTCCGTTTGTCAACTACTCTGAAGATGTAGTGAACCCGTTGTTTATCTGGTACATGAAACCGGAATATGCAAAGAACGCCAAATGGACTCTTTATGATTTGCAGGATAAACTGGCTCAGCACGGCTGGATGGTTCCGGCATATACACTGCCTTCTAAACTGGAGAATTATGTGGTTATGCGTGTGGTAGTTCGTCAGGGATTCAGCCGGGACATGGCCGATATGCTGTTGGGAGATATCAAGAATGCTATTACCGAACTTGAAAAACTGGAATACCCGACAACCACCCGTATCGCCCAGGAAAAGAATCTGCCGGTAGAAACCAAAGTGTTTAATCATACCGGTAAACCGCAAGTTGCTAAGAAATAAATAACATTATTGGTATGGACAAAAAAATATCTATTTCCCAAATAAAAGAGATAGTACAACAGGCTTATGAGCAAGTCAAGGGTAATACCGGTGGTAAGAATGCCGATTATATTCCCTATCTTGCTAATATTGACAAGAACCTTTTTGGTATCAGTGTCTGTTTGCTGAATGGTCAAACTATTACCGTAGGGGATTTTGACTATCGTTTCGGTATCGAATCCGTATCTAAAGTACATACAGCCATTCTGATTCTCCGTCAATACGGGGCGCAGAAGGTGTTGGAAATGATTGGAGCGGATGCTACCGGACTGCCTTTCAACTCTATCATCGCCATCTTATTGGAAAATGATCATCCGTCTACTCCGTTGGTCAATGCCGGAGCCATCTCTGCTTGTTCCATGGTGACGCCGGTTGGTAATTCCGATAAGAAGTGGGATGCGATTGTACAGAATATTACCGATCTTTGCGGCTCTGCTCCACAGCTGATTGAAGAACTCTATAAGTCGGAAACAGCTACCAACTTCAACAACCGTTCTATTGCCTGGCTGCTGAAGAATTATAACCGCATCTATGATGATCCGAATATGTCGCTCGACCTCTATACCCGTCAGTGCTCTTTGGGAGTTACTGCACAGATGCTGTCGGTGGCTGCCGGTACGGTTGCCAATGGTGGTGTGAATCCTGTTACCAAGAAGCAGGTGTTCGATGCCGAACTGACTCCTAAGATCACTTCTATGATTGCCACCGTAGGTTTCTACGAACATTCGGGTGACTGGATGTATACTTCCGGTATTCCTGCCAAGACCGGTGTAGGTGGTGGTGTGATGGGGGTATTGCCGGGCGTATTCGGTATTTCTGCCTTTGCACCTCCTTTGGATGGTTCGGGCAACTCTGTGAAAGCACAGTTGGCCATTAAATACATCATGAATAAGTTGGGGTTGAATGTATTCAATGGTGCAAGAGTAACCATTGTTGAGTAGTAGCGGTAACGCTTTACCGTTTTTTTGTTTAGGTTGCTCCGAGGGCGGTTTCCGCCTGAGGGGCAACCTTTTTCTTTTCACACATTGGCCCGGATCAAAGGAAGGGTGAAGATAAAACGGCATCCTCCTGTATATTCCTTATCTATGATGAGGCTGCCACCTAACTTTTCTGCGATAATACGGCATATCGGGAGTCCCAGTCCGGTACCTTGAGAAAAGTCGTTCAGTTTGGCAAAACGCTCGAATACATATTCCTGTTGTTCTGCAGGAATGCCTTTTCCCGTATCGGTAACGGTGTATATGATCCGGCTTGGACTTTCCGCTATAGTGTAGGCCAGAATAATGCTTCCTCTATCCGTAAATTTAGCTGCGTTGTGTAGCAAATGGGTCAGTACTTGCGCTACTCTTGTCGGATTAGTCAATATGGTGAGCCGTCTGCATTGTGGCTCAAAGTAAAGGCTGACCCCCGGTTTCACAGAATCTCTTGACCGCTCGATGCTTGTCTGGCAGCAATTGTTGATGTCGTCGGGTTTATTGTATGGCAATTCTTCCGACTGATCAAGATACGAAATGTCGAGTACGTCACTCACAAGCCGCAATAAGTTAGTGCTGCTTGTCTCTATGATAGAGGCATACTCTTTTGTTTCATCTTCGTTTTTAAAGTAAGCACTCAGTACTTGCGAGAATCCTACAATCGCATTCAACGGCGTACGTATTTCGTGTGACATACTTTGGATGAATGTTGTTTTCATCTGGCTTGCAGTTTCCGCACGTTCTTTGGCTTTGCGCAGCTCCTCACCGTTTTCTGTCAATTCCTTGTTCTGTTGCACCACAATTGCTTCCGACTTCTTTAATTTCTGATTCAGTTTAGAAATGCGGCAGAACATCATTGCTACTACTAACAGGACGACAACGAGTGAGATCAGGATTGTATAAATAGTCTGTAGCTTTTCCTCTTGCATGTGAAGCAGCAAATCGCTTTTTTCTTTCTGTAACTGTTCTACCTCCAGGATGGCGTAGAACTCACTGGTAGAGTTCTGTATTTCCTGGGTGCGTATCGAATCTGTAGCCAGGATGTAGTCCCGGTAAAATTGGGCCGCCCGTGCTCTATCGTTCATTGCCCAGTAAATATTTCCTTCTTTTTGAGTGATGCTGTAGTTCAAGTATTTGTTTGAAAAGAGAGAGTCGGCTTTGATCCGGTCGATCACTTCGAGCGCTTTATTATATTCTCCGGTAGCCAGGTAATACTCAGTCTGTACATAGTATAATCCGTTTCTGTAGATGGTAAGTGTTTTGTCCTCTTCGAATAGTTGTTCCATCTTCCGAAGTATTTTCTTCGCTTTATCGTATTCTTTCGTTTCGATGTAGTACAGAATGTAAGCCTTGTTTATTGTAAAATTCTGATAGGCACTTTTTATCTTTTTGCTTCCTTCGTCCAGCGCTTTTTTGGCATCCTCAGGTTGGTGCAATTCAAGGGCACACTGGGCAAGCGATGCGTATTGGGTAGGCAGGTTGATGTCTTCTATTCCGTTTTGCTCGATAAGCTCTATTTGTTTTTTGAAATTCTCATATGCCAGTTTGGGATTCGACTGAGTCATATAAATGGTTGCCAATGCCCGATAACACTGTACGATTCCGGGGATGAAATTATCAGCTTCGGCCGACCGGAGCATTTTTTGCGCCTCATAAATGGCCGTACTGGTTTGATGTTGCTTTATGTAATAAGTAATCAGCCGGCTTCCCCAGGCAAAATAGAAGTATTTCAACTGGCCATTCTGTTTGCTTATCTTTTTCACGTTCTCTACTTCAATCAGAATGCTGTCGAGATCATTTTTATAATAATAATAGTCCAGCTTCAGCGAAGCGGCAACAGCTTCCATGTGTCTGTCCTTTTTCTGTTTTGACAGGCGGGCAAGGGTATCGTTTATTTGCAGGAAAGCCGGACTGTTGATTTCTGCCTTACATTTTAAGAAGTAGCTACGCAAAACGCTGTCCGTCTTTGTAAGCGTGTGTTCAGCTCTTGTCTGATATTGAAAGCAGAACAAAACCAGTATAGGTAATATGATGTGACGGCATAATTTGATAAACATTGTTTCAGTAGTCTTGATACCTGCAAAGATAACTTTATTTTTAGTGTGCAGATAGCATAGGGACATTTATTTTTCTTTATCTTTGCGACAATCAACTGTAAAAACAGAAAATGGATTCAATGATTCTCAAAAGTCTGAATGTAAACGGACGTTTACTCGATCTTTCCACTCCGCAGGTCATGGGAATACTCAACGTCACGCCCGATTCTTTTTATGCAGGCAGCCGTAGCCGGACTGAAGCCGAGATCGCTGCGCGTGCATGTCAGATATTGGATGAAGGTGCATCAATTATTGATATCGGTGCTTATTCGTCACGTCCCAATGCCGAGCATATCTCACCGGAAGAAGAGATGCAAAGGCTGCGTACCGGGCTGGAAATATTGAACCGTAATCACCCGGATGCTATTATTTCCGTGGATACATTCCGTGCCGAAGTGGCGCGGCAGTGTGTCGAGGAGTATGGAGCCGCCATTATCAACGATATTTCGGCGGGTGAGATGGACGAGCAGATGTTCCCAACCGTAGCCCGTCTGAACGTTCCCTACATCATGATGCATATGCAGGGCACTCCCCAGAACATGCAGAAGGAACCCCACTATGAAAACTTGTTGAAAGAGGTTTTTATGTATTTTGCACGGAAAGTCCGGCAGTTGCGTGATTTGGGGATGAAAGATATTATTCTTGATCCCGGTTTCGGTTTTGGCAAAACACTGGAGCATAATTACGAACTGATGGCACATCTGGAGGAGTTCGGTATCTTCGAATTGCCTTTGTTGGTAGGAGTCTCACGCAAATCGATGATTTATCGCTTGTTCGGAGCTACTCCGCAAGAGGCACTCAACGGGACGACTGTGCTCGATACGGTGGCATTGATGAAGGGAGCCGATATACTACGTGTCCATGATGTACGTGAAGCAGTGGAGGCGGTCCGGTTGATTGAAAAACTGAAAAGCGTATCGTTTCATTCCTGATATCCGAATATTTAACTCTTAATATTTTAATCCGTGTTTTTTGAATTTGGCATAAAAGATTTTATTGATATCCTGTTGGTGGCTTTCCTGCTTTACTATACATACAAGCTGATGAAAGCCTCCGGATCTATCAATGTGTTTACCGGTATTCTGGTGTTTATCCTTATCTGGCTGGTTGTTTCGCAAGTGCTCGAGATGAAACTCCTCGGTTCTATTTTCGATAAGTTGGTAAGCGTGGGAGTATTGGCACTGATCGTTTTGTTTCAGGATGAGATCAGGCGTTTCCTTCTCACGCTCGGTTCGCATCAACATGCCAGTGCCTTGGTACGTTTCCTTACCGGAAATAAAAAAGAAAAACTTCAGCATGATGATATCATGCCCATCGTGATGGCCTGTATCAGTATGGGAAAGCAGAAGGTGGGGGCCTTGATCGTGATGGAACGTAATGTCCCTCTTGACGATGTCATTCGTACCGGTGAGATTATCGATGCCAATATCAACCAGCGTCTGATAGAGAACATTTTCTTTAAGAACAGTCCTTTGCATGACGGTGCAATGGTAATCAGTAAGAAGCGTATCAAAGCTGCCGGATGTATTCTTCCTGTGTCACATAATTTGGATATACCCAAAGAACTGGGACTCCGTCATCGGGCAGCAATGGGCATATCTCAAGTCTCGGATGCTTTAGCCATTATCGTTTCCGAAGAAACCGGAGCAATTTCTGTAGCATGGCGCGGACAGTTCTATCTTCGCCAGAGTGCTGAAGAACTTGAAAGTCTGCTGACAAAGGAAAGCTAAATATCACGCTCTCATACAAAAAATGCATTTCGATCTTCCATCTTCCACCTTTTAAGAATTTTGGTTCTGATAAACAGACTCTTAGCGGGTGGAAGATGCTGTTTTTAAGGGCTTTTATCTTCCACCCCTATCTTCCATCTTCCACCCTTCATTTTAGTAAAGGAAATAAGCGTAATCTATTTATATATAGCATGATGGGTGGGCTGTTCTTTCTGTTTATACCTATAAAAGCATTTTGTTTTCCTTAGTATCTTTAGCGAAAATGGTCTGAATCTTATCCGGGCCCGCATGTCTGTGCCCATGAGCCCGGGTACGTGGGCCGATGAGCCCCGGTATGCGGGCCCATGAGCCCACGTATGCGGGCCGGAGTAAAGATCGTATGAAAAATGGTAATTATCTTGTTCATAAAGGTTTATGATATGGGGGAAATCAAGTTGGTCTCTTCCTTATTTGTGCAGGGGGAAAGGTCTTTGGGAAATTGTGTGAAGAGTAATGAATCAATAGTGTATTTGCATGTGGCTCAGTTGGATAATGCCGGACTGTTATTGATAAGATTTATAGATGAAACTGGAGGTAGAAAAATTATATTTTATTTGCAATCAACTCTTTTTTTGATTTTCTTTGCAAAAGAAAATGATGAACAATGAAATTTATCTATAGTATCTTATTTGCTTTACTTTGGATAGGGGTTACAATTACTTTTGGATCCTATCTTTATCGTATGGGTCTGCCTATTGTAAATGCAAGTGTACAAAAACTCTTGTTGCGTACAATTGATGAAGACTTGGAATGTAGATTCCGAAAATTGAATCCCAATCATGCGTACGCTACCGGAAAGAAACAAACAAAGCATAAGAAAGTAACCCTTACAGATAAAAGTGGGACTTGCAATGTATGTCAATTTGCCATTGATACTGTTTATACGGATACATCTTTTATACAGAAAGCCAAGCAATCTTTCCTGATAGAACGAAACCCTATTCATGTAGATTCTCTGAATCAGAAATGGCAGTTGAAACTTCGTATGGATGGAATCTGTGCTAAGACCGGAATAAAACTAACAAATTCTCTAAAGAACGGAGAGCGGATATCGGCATCGAGTGGGCTAAATGAACCCGATTGTTTTTTATTAGCCTATAGTACAGGGGTCGGTTATGGTATAAAAATGGATGCTTTTATAAGACCTTTTTGGGCGAGCGTTATTTTAAAAGCGCATTGGAATAATATCTGGACTTGGAGCTATGTTCTTTTTTCACTGATCTTTTGTTTGTTTTATGTTCCGGGTGTTCGTCTTTTTCTTGTTCAAGTTTTATCTAAGTTCAGAATAGTAGATAATCATGTTAAATCGCCGCAACCGCTTGTTCAACAAAAAAGTGAATTTGTTTGGGAAGTCAATGGACTTACATTTGATTATCTGGAGAGGAGTATCACTTATCGTAAACAGACTTGTATACTCCGAAAACAAGTTGCTGAGGTATTGCTGGCATTTCTTAAAGCACCCGGCCATTTGCTGTTGAATGAAGATTTGAAAAAACTATTCTGGAAAGAATTAGAGGATGTAGATTCTTGTATGGAACGCAGGAACCGACTGATTACTGATTTACGTACTGATTTAAGGAAAATAGGGGCTAATCTTGGTGTTACTTTGGTAAATGGAGGCTATCAACTCCACTTTCGTTCAGAAAATAGTAAGAAATCAGTGAAAAATCAGTGAGAAATCAGTCTTTCTCACTGGCGGTGGGCGGGATAAGCCATACCTTTGCAAAAAAAACATAGAGTATGAAAAACGCAAAAATTACTATTGGACTTATCGGGCTATTGCTAATAGGTCTTGTTTCTGTGAGAAAAGAAGGAAAGGTACAAGAAGCCGGTTTACTATTGCAAAATGTGGAGGCTTTGGCTACAGGAGAGTCGTTTCCGGATGGAGAAATAGCCTGTTTCGGTGACGGATCTGTGGACTGTCCGTTCACATATCTGAAAGTTGAGGTAGTATACCGTGAAGAATAATGGGCTGTCCCATTAAACTTATCGGCTATTTATGCTTTCTGATGACACTTTGCTCATGTAAAGAGACCAAAGAGCAGCAAATATCCCGTTTGATTCACGAATGGGAAGGTAGAACGATTGTCTATCCCGCTGATTGATATAACATTCAGTGTTTTGGGAAAGGGCAGTGCTGACTATTCGTTTCCTCAAAATGAATATACCATAATGATTTGCATATTTCAAAGGGAGAAAAGGAAGCTTCAATACACATACACAGACTTGCAACCTTTGTTAATGAAGCTCCTCATACCCCATCATTATCAACCAATACGAAAGGAGGTGATGTGTGCAAAAGTAGCAAATTCTATCAAAACAGGAAAAGGTTTTTGATTCCACCTTAAAAGGAATGAGTGTCATGTTTTGGCACAAATGTCTATAATTTTTCCACACGTAGTTTAATAGTATGTAAACCTATGCAGAAACAGTTCTTTTTTATAGTAATTTTTTCATGCTTATTGTCGAGCTGTAATTTGAGGGATAATACGAATATCTCAACATTCGATAAGGTAATAGAAGTAAAATGCGAACAATCAGATACAGAATTATTGATTAATATGGGATGGATTGGTTGTGTTGATACTTTTTTAGTAATGACCCATATCGCCCAAAAGGACTTTTGCAGTGTATATTCGATACCTTCAGGAATGAAAAAAATATATGCTTATGGATCTTTAGGAAATGGTCCGGGTGAATTTCTTCAACCGATGATTACATACGCTCATGAAAACACATTTGGTTTGAACGATATCAATACGCAAACTTTGGCTGTAATGTCTTTGAATGATAGTAAAGATGGTATGGTTATTAAAGAGTTATCAAGAAATAGAGTACCTTATAAGCGTAAGAAAGGTGAACTAAATCCGGCAGATTATAACTTTGTGAAATTGGATGACAGACATTTTGTTTCGCTATTATGCGGAAAAGATGGAAGTTTCTTTTCGCTGTTAGATAGTAATTTACAACCATTACAAAGATTTGGAAATTCTCCTATTGAAGGAGAATTGTCTATGCAATCGTCACGAATGAATTTAAAGGGGTGTTTATCTGCTTATGAGGGCAATATGGTATTTACTCCTAACAAATTGCCATACCTTGCAAAATACCATTTGGAAAACGATGTCATGATAAAAGATTGGAGTTTTTATTTTGATAAATCTTTTTATGAATGTAAAAACAGCGACCTTCTGTTTAGTAAAGAAAGAAGTTTTGGACAAGTATTAGATTTAGCAATGGATGACAAGTATATTTATGTATTATATTTAGACCAGCTATTAAGTGATTATGATTTTAAAGACCCACATAAATCAATGGCAAACAAAATATTAATTTTCGACTATAAAGGATTGCCTATTGCAAAATTATTATTAGATAAAAGAATATACCGGATAGCTTTATGCACGAAGTTGCATAAAATAATAGGATTGGGTAATATGCCTGAACCTACTTTAGTATCGTTCGATAACATTCCATAATTTCAGAAGAGAGTGGGGCATTTCGCTGCGACTAAGTCCCTATATTCAAATTTATCATTTGGTCCTGTTAAGCATCATTGGTATCATTGTTAGGTATATCATGGTTTGTGAAGTTTCTGGAAGTACTTCGTTGTCTTTACTGAGCCTTCTAAAACTTTCGAACCATGAAAAAGTTCTGTCCACAATCCATCTTTTGGATGGTACTGTGAACTGTTTGGCGGCATCAGGCCTGAGTATGTTTGCAGTGTGAATAACTACCACCGGAATTATGCCAAGCGTATCAATGTGATGAGAAGTTCTTACAGTTTTGGAATCTATGGGGCTGATAGCTTTGCCAAAAGCTTTTCGGACCGATTCTCGGAGATGGTGCATCAACTCCTCAAAGACTCTTTCCAACTTCCATTTACGGAAATAGAAGTAAATGGTTTACCAAGGGCCAAATTCCTTGAGAAGCATTCGCCACTGACAGGCGGTCTTAGTAAGGTACAGCATAGCATTTATCATCTTACGTAAAGGATGTTTTCGTTTCCTTTCTTTGGTTTCTACTATATTTTTTATAACTTACCACTGTTTATCAGTTAGGTTGGTTGGATAATTACTCATAACTTATGTTTTGGTAGCCATAAAGTTAAGAAATGATATTTAATTAATCTGCTGATAAATAATATGTTATATTAATGTTTTATAATTCAAAACAGCTTCTAAATATCTTAAAAACAATAATTGTGAATAGAAAGAATTGTCAGGTTTTTTTTCGCTATCATGATAGTCGTTTGTTATCTGTTTTTTTATTCAGATGCAGTTCGGGTGTTAATGACGGAAGTGGTGAGTAAAAGTCTTGCTGCTTCTAAAGAAATTTATTTTCGATCGGCTAAAATTGATTCGGTATATAGGAAGCATGAGGGGTATAAATACTTTCGGTTTGTGAAGAAGCTTGATGATGTGGAATTATCAAGTAACCTTGTTGAAGGCTCAGACTTGGTACTGGTTATAGTTGATGATAGATATAAATTACCTGATTGTGAACATTTGGTTAGTCTTTCTGCCGATGCATTTCCATTTATTCTCCTAGATAGTGAAGAGGATGTCTCTTTTGTTGTGTCATGTGTGGTGAAAGATTCGTTATATCGTTATCGGTTGAAAAGAGAATAGAAGGAAGGAAAGAGCTGACTGTTGTGTGGTGATGGCATTTACTGGTTGTTTTGAATTTATTGAATCATCACAACTGCCAGCTCAACAAAAAGGTGAATTTGTTTGGGAAGTCAATGGACTTACATTTGATTATCTGGAGAGGAGTATCACTTATCGTAAACAGACTTGTATACTCCGAAAACGAGTTGCTGAGGTATTGCTGGCATTTCTTAAACCCGATCATTTGCTGTTGAATGAAGATCTGAAAAAACTATTCTGGAAAGAATTAGAGGATGTAGATTCTTGTATGGAACGCAGGAACCGACTGATTACTGATTTACGTACCGATTTAAGTAAAATAGGGGCTAATCTTGGTGTTACTTTGGTAAATGGAGGCTATCAACTCCACTTTCGTTCAGAAAATAGTAAGAAATCAGTGAAAAATCAGTGAGAAATCAGTCTTTCTCACTGGCGGTGGCCGAGATAAGCCATACCTTTGCAATAAAAACATAGAGTATGAAAAACGCAAAAATTACTATTGGACTTATCGGGCTATTGTTAATAGGTCTTGTTTCTGTGAGAAAAGAAGGAAAGGTACAAGAAGCCGGTTTACTATTGCAAAATGTGGAGGCTTTGGCTACAGGAGAGTCGTTCCCGGATGGAGAAATAGCCTGTTTCGGTGACGGATCTGTGGACTGTCCGTTCACATATCTGAAAGTTGAGGTAGTATACCGTGAAGAATAATGGGACGGCCCATTAAACTTATCGGCTATTTATGCTTTCTGATGGCACTTTGCTCATGTAAAGAGACCAAAGAGCAGCAAATATCCCGTTTGATCCACGAATGGGAGGGTAGAACGATTGTCTATCCCGCTGATATGACATTCAGTGTTTTGGGAAAGGACAGTGCCGGTTATTCGTTTCCCCAAAATGAATATACCATAATGACTTACGTGGATTCGGTGGGCTGCACCAGTTGTAAATTGCAACTTCCTACATGGAAATATTTCATTTCTATGGTCGACACAATGGCAAATGGAAAGGTATCTTTTCTCTTTGCTTTCCATCCGAAAAACAAAAATGAAATCTCTTTTCTATTGAAAAGAGATCGATTCCTTTATCCGGTTTTTATCGATGAAAAGGGAGGTTTTGATGCTTTGAATCATTTCCCTTCGGATGTGAACTTTCAAACTTTCCTTTTGGACAGTCAGAACAGGGTGATTGCGATTGGTAATCCTGTCCATAATAAAAAGGTGCGTGACCTTTATTTGCAAATTATTACCGGACAGCAAACCGGAGTCGCTACCTCCTCCCAAACAAAAGTGGTTTTGGATAAAAACCTCGATGAAATGGGCGATTTTGATTGGAAAACTCCCCAGACTGCTACTTTTAGTTTGCGGAATCTTGGCGATCATCTTCTGATTATCGAGGACATAAATGCTTCGTGTGGCTGTACATCCGTCACTTACAGCAAGGAACCTGTGCCTTCGGGGAAGTCTGCTGATATTCAGGTTACTTACCGTGCAGAACATCCCGAACATTTTGAGAAGACCATTACTGTATATTGTAATACTCCCACCTCTCCAATACGTTTGAAGATTCGGGGTAATGCGGTTGATAAAGAAAACTAATAGTTAACCTTAAAAAAATATGGAGAATGTTAGCCTATGGAAAAAGTTTGATTTAGAAGGCAATTGGATTGCTTTTCCGTGGAAATGATAAGCGGGAAATTATTGGAGTGCTTATTATCGATATTTTTTTCATTTCTTTTTATTTATTACTATGAAGGGTTATAATATTTTTTTCTTTATACCGTTGTTGTTTTTATTGCTTTCTTTGCACGCTTGTACAAGTAAATCAAAGAAAGATATGGAATATGTAAAAGGCTGGCACGGCAAAAAAATAAGTTTACCTTCGGAAAGTGATTTTTTGTTATTTGGGAGAGACTCAGTGGTATATGACTATAGCTCTTTTCCATATAAGATTGTTCTTGTAATTGGAAAAGAACAATGTATAAGTTGTAAGTTTGATGTGGCTAAATGGCAAGAATTGATTCAACAAGTAGATTCTATCACATCTTTTAAAGTTGGTTTTGTTTTTGTGTTAGAGCCTATTTATCAGCATGATGTCTACGTGATGTTGAGATCTCATCAATTTATGACTCCAGTATTTATTGATACTAATAACACATTTAGAAGTATGAATAAAATATCAGATAATGATTCTCATGTTTGGTTGTTGGATTCTAACAATAGGATTATTTATATTGGAGATCCAACTGTTAATCAAAAGATAAATAAAGAATATATGGAGTTAGTGAGAACTAACTATTTGTTTAACGATAAATAAAAGTGTATTATGAAAGTAAAGTTATTATTTGTGATATGTTTAAGCGTTTTTTCGCTGTGTGGTATTTATCATGTTCAAGCGAACAAAGAGGATAAAAACGTATCAACTTTAGTATTACAAAATATTGAGTCATTGGCTCAGAATGAAGGAAATAGTGATCATGGAAATATTGATACGACTCTGGAACCTTATTATTATCTGAGTTCTAGAGATTATTGGTTACCGGGGATGAATGGTACAACTGAAATTCCCTGTTGTGAAAAATGTGATAGTAAATACAGTGGATGTGCTAAAGGATTAGCTCGTTGTTAAGAGATTATTGTGAGGCTGATCAGAAGTTAGATAGTATAATAATTATTTTTCATAAAGGTGTTTATAAATTAATATATGGTTGCCTTTTCAACTTTTGATCAGCTTCTTTAAAACAATATTTATGAAGAAACTGAATCAATTTTTATTGGGATTATTACTCGTTGGAAGTGCGATAGCCTGTCATCGAGAAACATCTTTGGAAGAGAGAGATATAGTAATTGATCTGTCTGTCTCTAATCCATATCTGCCGATGTCTGTATTGGTGGACACCATTGAGTCTGTCAGGCTGCAATTACCTTCTCCTTATTTTTGGGGTATGGTCGATAATGTAATTTCAAAAGATTCTTGTTATTACATTTCGGATAGAAAGCAAGAAATGGCATTCCGGTTTGATAAGAATGGTACTTTTTTGAATACGATTGGCCAGCGGGGTGAGGGACCGGGAGAGTATAGAGAGATGGACTCTTTTTTCGTAGGAAAAGATTGTGTTTATGTCTGTGATATGGGTAAACGGACTATTTATTCTTACGGTTTTGATGGAGAATTTCTTCATTCGTTGAGTTTCCCTTATTCTCTTGTTTTCAATGATGTTGTTGAGTTGCCGGATGGCCGTTTTCTCTGCCATCGTCCTTCTCAGTCTGAAAACTGTACAGGGCTTTGGATTCTGGATCAGAAAGGGAGAAGAGTGAAGAATTTATTAGAATATGAAAAAGGGACTCCTTGCAAGAACTCCTATTGGAATACGCTGTGTGCTCAAGAGGATGGAACCATAAAAATCTATAATCCGGTAGATGGAAGCTATTATCAATATGATGCTGTGAATGATACGGTGGTAAGAACCATGAGGCAGAAGTCTAATTTGCCTATGTTGGCGGATTTTCACTGCTCGGACCGGGAATTGTACGAGACGAAAGAGGAGTGCACATACAGTCTTTTCACGGTGGATGGAAAGAATCTTGTTTTCTCTCTTTGGTCTTTTAATTCAGCAAATAAGGGAATGTGGTCTGTCTATTTTAAGAAGGATGGGCGGATAGAGCAAGGAAATTTGACCAAGATGGATATTCCGGGATATTCGGAAATGGGACGTCCGGTTTCATCTAATATCCCTAATACATTTGTCACAGTTTATACGGATGAATTCCCGGATGATGCATTTCCGTCCGCTTATCAGCAACAGGAGATAAATGAGCAAACTGCGATACTTAGTCTTTTGAGATTAAGATGAGTATTAGGGGTATGAGAAGGTATGATTGTCTGTTAGTAAGTTAGCGAAATAGAACCAAGATGGGAATCAATGAAAAGGTTAAACTTAAAAATCAATAAAGAGATACCGGAAGAAGAATTCAAACGCTTTCTAAATAGAATGCTAAACTTGATTCTCTCTTCTGGATAGTGCAGTCTCATGTATTGATGTATGTGTATAGACATTGATTGACGAAGGGCTGATTCCTTTATCCGACTTTTATCGATGAAATGGGCGATTTTGATTGGAAAACTCCCCAGACCGCTACTTTTAGTTTGCGGAATCTTGGCAATCATCTTCTGATTATCGAGGACATAAATACTTTGTGTGGGTGTACATCCTGCTTATAGCAAGGAGCCTGTGTCTTCGGGGAAATCTGCCGATATTCAGGTTACTTACCGTGCAGAGCATCCCGAACATTTTGAGAAGACCATTACTGTATATTGTAATACTTCCACCTCTCCAATACGTTTGAAGATTCGGGGTAATGCAGTTGATAAAGAAAACTAATAGTTAATCTTAAAAATTATGGAGAACGTTAGCCTATGGAAAAAGTTTGCTTTAGAAGGCAATGGGGTTACTTTTCCGTGGAAATGATAAAACGGAGTTAATGAAGTAATAATCGGCTAAAAAATGAAAACAAAAATAATGATTGCATTTGTTCTATGTGCGTCATGTCATCGGAAAGAGAATCGCTTACGAGAACAAATTGTGATTGATTTATTATCCAATGTGTAAGATACTTTGAAATATTCTTCTTTTGTAGATTCTATAAGTTATGTATCATTGGAGACAACAGACCAGTACCTTGTTGGTTCTTTTGGGGGGATGGGGGAATTATTCTCTTTTTCAATACTGGAAAGTGTCAATTGGAAAATAAAAGTTTTTTGGGTTTTTAAAGTGTTATCGAAAGGAAACGTTTTGGCAATGTGACTGAGACTTTCTTCCTCCTGAAGGGGATAATAACGATTATCAACTAAAAGATGGGGAAGTTGATTCTCTTTTTGACATTGTTTGAATGATTATTATTTATTACTTTCTTTTAAATATTAGTACAATTGCTTATCTTTAGATCGTAATCTAATTATTAGCTTATGAAAACGGTATTATTTTTAATTATAGGCTTTTGTCTATTCTCTTGTGTGCACAAAGGAAGGATGGCGGGAGACAAAGCTATCTGTTTGGATTCTATTGTTATACAAAAGGAGCTTCGATTCTCAAGTCTTTTTGAAAAACCGGAAATTATTATTTTGGATGATGATACCATTGTTGGCAATATTGACAAACTGTTGGCAAAGGACTCTTTGCTTCTTATTTTAGATGAAGAATTGAATGCTCTCCACGTATTTGATCGAAGCGGAGAATTTAAGTATAATATCGGAAGCCAGGGGAGTGGTCCGGGAGAGTATACGTTGCTGTGTGATTTTACCCTTGATAAGGAAGGGAATGTCTATGCCTTAGATTTTACCAGGCAGATTGTGTATTGTTATTCTTTATCCGGTCAGTTTTTCGGCTCTTCATCGTTGAATCGTGATGAAGGTCAAAGCCATTATATACACTATAATCAGGGTGATTTATACACAGATTTACATTCAAAATCGGGTGAAGACGCCATGATGAGGAAAGTTGATTTGAAGGGGGGGCAAACAGAAAGAAAATATTTTTCTGTAAATGTTAATAATGAAGGATGGAGGCAGATTCAAGGGCATTCTCCTTTCTGTTTACCTTTGGAAAAGGAATTATGCTTTTCTCCTTTGTATTCAAAGGATATATTATGTTTACAGGGTGACCGGGAAGATATCTGGCTGAAATTTGTAACGGACGCTTGGATGGATAAAAAGACACTTGATAAAATAGATGTGAATAAAGGAGAAACTCTTCGGTATTTAGTAGAATCCGGTAAGGTACATAGCTTGATATTTTTGGCTCATGTGAAAAATGATTATCTTTTTAAGTATCAGAAAGGTTATCAAACTTATTATGGTTTATTGAGTGCGTCTCGGGACTCTTGTTCTATATTCAATGGGTGTGTTGATGATTGGGTGTACAGGGCGAAGGGGGACGATGTACATATCATTCCTAATTTGATAACTTATGACGAGAAGGGAGTGTATGGCTGTCTTGATATGTACACTATGCCTTTGTTTTTGTCGTTAGTGAGATCGGGGCAAGTGAATGAGAGTTTGGATAGGATTTTAGAACTGAAGAATTTGACAGAGAATTCTAATCCATTGGTATTTTATTATCCTGCAAAAGAATAGATATCTTAGAAATAATAACTATGAATAGAAAACGGTATTTCGTTTTTTCTTTGTCTGCTATCACGATAATCGTTTGTTATCTGCTTCTTTATTCAGATGCAGTTCGGGTGTTGATAACAGAAATAGTACGTCAAAGTCTCACTACTTCTGAAGAAATTTATTTTCGATCGGCTAAAATCGATTCGATATATAGAAAGCATGAGGGGTATAAATACTTTCGGTTTGTGAAGAAGCTTGATGATGTGGAATTATCGAGTAACTTTGTTGAAGGCTCAGATTCGGTACTGGTTATAGTTGATGACAGATATAAATTACCTGATTGTGACCATTTGGTTAGTCTTCCTGCCGATGCGTTTCCATTTGTTTTCACAGATAGTGAAGAAAGTATTTCTTTTGTCGTTTCATGTGTGGCGAAAGATTCGTTATATCGTTATCGGTTGAAAAAAGAATAGGAGGAAGAAGAGAATTGGCTGTTTGACAGTATTTACTGGTTAAATTTTTATATTATGAGAAACTTCAGTTTAGTAGTATTGGGAATATTGTTTACGTATTGTGTTTCATCTTGTCAGAAACAGATTGATAAGGGGTTTGAAATGACGGTCGATCTGTCTATTTCTAATCCATATCTGCCGATGTCTGTATTGGTGGACACCATTGAGTCTGTCAGGCTGCAATTACCTTCTCCTTATTTTTGGGGTATGGTCGATAATGTAATTTCAAAAGATTCTTGTTATTACATTTCGGATAGAAAGCAAGAAATGGCATTCCGGTTTGATAAGAATGGTACTTTTTTGAATACGATTGGTCAGCGGGGTGAGGGACCGGGAGAGTATAGAGAGATGGACTCTTTTTTCGTAGGAAAAGATTGTGTTTATGTCTGTGATATGGGTAAACGGACTATTTATTCTTACGGTTTTGATGGAGAATTTCGTCATTCGTTGAGCTTCCCTTATTCTCTTGTTTTCAATGATGTTGTTGAGTTGCCGGATGGCCGTTTTCTCTGCCATCGTCCTTCTGAAGATGAGAATTGTAAGGGACTTTGGATTCTGGATCAGAAAGGGAGAAGAGTGAAGAATTTGTTAGAATATGAAAAGGGGATTCCTTATGTGCATTCTGCTTGGAATACACTGTGTGCTCAAGAGGATGGAACCATAAAAATTTATAATCCGGTAGATGGAAGCTATTATCAATATGATGCTGTGAATGATACGGTGGTAAGAACCATGAGGCAGAAGTCTAATTTGCCTATGTTGGCGGATTTTCACTGCTCGGACCGGGAATTGTACGAGACGAAAGAGGAGTGTACATACAGTCTTTTCACGGTGGATGGAAAGAATCTTGTTTTCTCTCTTTGGTCTTTTAATTCAGCAAATAAGGGAATGTGGTCTGTCTATTTTAAGAAGGATGGGCGGATAGAGCAAGGAAATTTGACCAAGATGGATATTCCGGGATATTCGGAAATGGGACGTCCGGTTTCATCTAATATCCCTAATACATTTGTCACAGTTTATACGGATGAATTCCCGGATGATGCATTTCCGTCCGCTTATCAGCAACAGGAGATAAATGAGCAAACTGCGATATTTAGTCTTTTGAGATTAAAATGACTATTCTGTTGATTTTTAAATAATAATCACAATATAAACTAAATTAAAAATATGCATATCATTAAAGTGATATTTAGTCTTGCACTAATATTGAATATTTGCGTTAGTTGTCATGAAAATGATGACACCGCATACTTCAATGGTAAAATTCAAACGATTGAAGATAGTATCAAAGACACGAAGAAAGCTACATTGAAAATACTTCCATTGGATGGAGCGAATTTTGGATGGCTATCCACATACGACTCACTGATGTTTTTTATGAATCCTAAATTACCGGATCGCTTTTATAATATATTTAATGTAGACACCGGAAAAGAAATAGGCACTTTTTGTTATAGAGGAAGTGGTCCTGGGGAAGTTGCCGCTTTGGGTCCGATTTTTCATTTCTTTAAAGAAAAAGGGGATCTGAAAACTCTACTGTTCGCTCCTAATGAAGAGAAGCTATTTATCTGGAATATAACTCAGTCGATCAAGCGGGACACCACTGTTATGGATAAGCAAATCTCCTATCCCTGGAGAGAGGAGAATGGAGGTGCTCCATACTATTTGATGTTTCTGAAGGATGAAAATACATTAATTACAGAGTTACAGTCGTTCCCGCTTAATGATAAAGAAGCTACTTTGCCCGCTTATCAAAAACGGACACTTGACACGAATAAGTTGCTGAAGAGCTTTTCAAGCTATAAGAAGTCGATAAGGAATGATGAAGCTTCCATTCTGCCGGAGTCTTTTTTCTACTCGAATGATGCCATTAAACCGGATGGAACTAAAGTGGTGCAAGCTATGGTTCATCTTGCGCAATTGAATATTCTGGATCTTGAAACAGGTCATGTGAGCGGCTATCGTTTGGAAGGTGAACCGGACTTTTCTGTTTTTAAAAGTGATGAAAAAATAAAGTCGTATTTTACAAGGGTTCAGGCGGATGACAATTACATATATGCAGTATATTGGGGAAAAGAGCGTTGGGAACGTTTTGAGACTCCACACATGAATATCATTCATGTATATGATTGGGATGGGAATCTGATACAAAAAATAGAGACGGATTATAGCATTGGGCAGATGTGGATAGATCCTATCCGAAATAGATTATATGTGACAAATCCCCAAATAGATGACGTGCTTTATTTAGACCTGGATGATTTCTTGGTTCCTAACACAGGCTTATGAATTCATCAACTAAAATAATAGGATTGCCTCCGATGTCAAATTCAATCCTAAAACATGAATATCTTAGAAAGAATAAGTCTGAATAGAAAATAAGCATTTTTTTTACTATGAAATATATACTGTTTATCCTGTTAGTTTTAACTTTGGCAGCTTGTCAATCGGAGAAAGATAGGCGGTTGGAATATGCTTTGGAATTTGCCGGCGATAATCGCGTGGAGCTTGAAAAGGTATTAGAACATTATAGAACTGATCCGGAAAAATTGGAGGCAGCTCGTTTTTTAATTCGTAATATGCCGGGATGGTATTCTTATGAAGGAAATGAACTTGATTCTATTCACCATTTATTAGTTGGGGTTTGTGAAGGGCGTCCTATATCTAAAAGGGAGAAGAATAAATGGAACAGAATTTCCTTTGACTCTCTCTCCAAGATATATGACGCCCAAGTGATAACAGCGGAATATTTGATAGATAATATAGACCTGGCTTTTGAAGTTTGGAGGAAATATCCTTGGAATAGAAATTTGCCGTTCGATGATTTTTGCGAACTGATATTACCTTACAGAATAGCCGATGAACCTTTATCGGATTGGCGTAAATTGTATTATGAAGATTATGGAACTCTACTCGATTCTCTTTATAAGGGGGATGATGTTATTGAAGCTTCTAAGATCATTGACGGGAAACTGAGAAAGCTGTATTACATCTACAATACTGATTTTCGGATACCTCACTTGGATGCTGTTTTTCTTTATCATAATCGGATTGGTTATTGTCGTGAAGCATGCGACCTGACAATATATGCTATGCGTGCTTGTGGAATTCCTGTTGCGACCGACTATTTTGCTTATTCACCCGATTATCAACATTATCATTGTTGGACGATGTTGCGTGACACAACGGGAACTTTTCTTCAATTCGGATTTAATGAGTTTGAAGCGTCACGTGATACCTTACGGCATGACGGAAGGAAAAAGGGGAAGGTGTATCGCTATTGTTTTGGCGTACAACCTGAGAAAATCTCCGGGATTTCGGGCAATAAACGGTTGTATCCTGTGTTTAGAAATAGATTTGTGAAAGATGTGACATCTGAATATTTTGGAAGTAATGATACGACAATACCGATACAAATACCTGGAGAGCAATACATCTACTTAGGGATATTTAGTCCCGGCGGATGGATTCCTGTAGATATGGCACTTGGTAATGCAGGTAAGGTTACTTTCCGGGATATAGAACCCGATGTGATTTATCAGACTCTTTATCAGGGAGATGGAGGAAAACTTTATCCGGCGGGATATCCGTTCATATCTAAAAGGGGAGGTGAGTTTGTTTTGCTGAAACCCAATATCGATTTGATGAAGGAAGCTATATTAAGGCGGAAAATGCCTCAGCAAAAGACAATTGCGGAATGGGCTTATCGAGCAGTTATAGGGGCAAAGATTGAAGCTGCCAGTGATTTGTCATTTATACATGCAGATCTGTTATGGCAATTTGAGGATACGCTTACCACTAATTATTGCATATTAACTCCGCCTTCAAGAAAGAAGCATAGGTATGTGCGGTATGTTGCTCCGGCAGGGAAAAGAATGGAGTTGGCGGAACTGGCACTATTTAAGGATTCACTGTGTCAGGAGAAGATTCGGTTGAGGAGGATAAACAGTATAGAACCGATTGCAAAATTAGAGTATGTTACAGATGGCAATATATTGACTTATTTTCAGGCACGTGATACATCTTCTTATCTGGCCTATGATCTGGGAGAAAGTATGCCGATTGAAAGAATTGTTTTCTCTCCGCGTAACGATGATAATTACATTTGGCCCGGGGATAATTATGAGTTATTCTATCAAGACGGAATCAATGGATGGAAGTCATTAGGCAGGAAAGTGGCAACGGAAAGAAAAATTGAATTTTTAGTTCCGCAGAATGCCTTATTGTGGTTGAGGAACTGTACCAAAGGACGGGAAGAACAGGTTTTTATCTATAAAAATGGAAGGCAAACTTTTACGTTTGATTTATAAAAGTCGGGTGTGCGATGGTGTATAGGTGGATATGTTATATATTTGTGGGTCTAATCTTAATTGGTGTACTATGGAGATATTGCTATTAAAAGACATGCGACTTAAACTTACAGCCGTTTTAGGAATATTATTCTTGGTTGTTTCATGCCAAAGACAACCGGAGGAGGTGTCTATTCCTGTTTTACCGTTAGATTTAACTTCTGCTACTTCTGTTCCTTATCAGGTGGTACGGACTGATTATTTATTCTCTTATCCGGAGTGTATGTGGATAGATGGTGATTGCTTGATTGTTCAAGATAAACGGGCTGTTACCAAACTTTTCCATCTGATAAACTTGACGGATGGGTTATTGAAAGAAGAGTTTTGTCTTTGGGGAGATGGACCGGGGGAATATTCGGATGCAACTTTGAATACTGTATGGGACCGGACAAAAGGAACTTTATCTTATTTTAGTGCCAATAAAAGGGCTCTGGTAACTTATCGTAAATATGGAGACTTTTTTAAATATAGTGATAGTCACTCTTTAAGGGGGATGGAAGGAAGCAAAGATACACATTTTAAAGAAATGATTCCTTGTGGTAAGCATTATATCGCCTTAGGGGAGCGTGGCATATTTCAACAGAGGCGTTTTGCCGTATTGGATAGTGCTTGCCAGATTATGAACCAATTGGGAAACTACCCCGCATTGTCAGATTTGCTGGTGGATCCGGAGAATGATTTGCAAAAGATGCTATTTGATCCTGCTTTGTTTAAGATATCTCCCGACTGGGGAAAAGCCGTTTTTGCAACTTATAGGGGTGCGTTAATTCAGTTCTATGATTTAAAGGGGCTGCCCGATTCAATACATCATGTGTACTCCAGGCAACTGGAGGTACCTATCAAAAAGTCGCAAATCTCAAAAGAACATGAGGGGTGGGTTTATGGCTTTGAGGATGTTTCTGTGACTGATAGTGCCGTTTATGCTATTTACAATGGAGAAACAGCAGAAGAGAATCCTTTGTTAGGGAAAAAAATTTTAGTATTTGACTGGCAAGGCAACCTTCAGAAGATATATCAGTTAGATTTAAACTTGCGTTGTTTGACAATTGATGAACGCAGACATTGTATTTATGCCGTTGGTTACACAGAAGAAGATGGCTTCTTTTTGGTGACTATAAATATGTAATAATAAAGATGTGTGCTTATTACTAACTGGATGAATTAATATTGTTAATTCTGTTGTGAACCTCTTTTTTCCCCAGGACTGAAAGGTTTAGTTCATCATCAGACTCATATACGGTTGCATCTCGCACAGTATTTTTTCTGATAGTTCACCGATGGTCATTCGGGTGTGTGCTCCCGGTAAGCGGACCTCACTGGTCATGCACTTTCCATTGCAAAGATAATAATATCCGTTATTGGCTGACAATTGTTCATCGGTCAGTTCAATGTTCATTTCTATTTCCGGATGACTGGCTGCGTAGAGCTGAAGAACTGTCCGGGCATCAATGACACGTGCCATTCCTAATGTTTCGTTGGGCAGGGAGGCTACAGGAGGAAGTTGAAGAATGATCCGGTCGGTGCCATTCCTTAGCCCGGCCCGGCAGAGCAATTGTGCCCGGACAGCTTCATTGTCAGCAAATAACTCGTTGATATACGAGGTATTATCGTGTTTATAGACAACAGCTATACCCGTTATTCGATTGTCCTTTCGGGCTACGAGAGCGGTATTTTGTGTCAAGGCAAGATCGGCAAGAACTACTTTGAAATCAGTGGACGTATGTTGTAAACAACAGGTACGTTCTGATAATTTGCCGTTCAAATATTGATAAACATCTTCTTGGTATTCTGTAACTTCCTCAATGCTGCCCGTTTCCGAATCGGCAGGTAATTCTGAAAGAGAGAAGGATTGGTGAGAGATGCGGAAAACCGGGGCATAACCTGCTTTTGCATAATAACCGAACAACCAGGGTTCAGCGGGAATAAGCGTACTAAACAGGACACCGTTGCGGAGCATACGTGCAAAACTTTGTGACAGTAGTTCGCGCATCACCCCTTTGCTTCGATAGTCGGGATGAGTGCATGCGCCGGATATGTATGAAGTAGGCACGGTTTGACCACAAAACGTCATGGGATAAGGGAGCATTTGGAGCGCAGCAATCACTTCTTCGCCACTTTGGATGGCTAAGTTGACTTCGTTGTTATAACGAAGCCGGAAGTAGAGTTCGATGAATGCTTCGCTATCATCGAAACACAATTTCCATAATGATTTTACCTGTTCTCTTATCATCAGTATGCTACCATTTTATCATTTCTACAGGTTGTTCTTTCAAACAAGCCATATATTTCTCCAGAATCGTTTCCGGGTGATATGAGAGCTTAGCTTTACGCAACCCTTCTATTCCCAAATCTTCTTCACGGTTGATGTAAATATATTGTTCGGGGATGTGGTTGGCAAATTCGTAATTGATCATGGCATAAGCTCCATCAATATTCGTATCTGCTTTTTCCACATGTACACCGAAGGTTTCTTTATTGATCGGCATGCCGAAAGTAAAAGCTACAATCTGACCATTGACATGCAGGATACCTCCCGTTAATCCTAACTCTTCGAAATGGTTGAGGGCATAGAGCAAAGCACGGCGCTCGTTTCCGGTTCCCTCCTGCTGGTCACAGTCATTGGCTTTGCACCATTTTGCTTCCAGTTCCAGACACTCCTGAATTCTGTCTTTGGTGATCGGAGTGTATTCGTAATCAGGGTATGTGTTGCGAAATTTGTTGATGTGATTCCGCTTTGACTGGAATTTTTTTCCCTTCAGTGTTGCGAGATCGCTGCGCAAATAAATGTAGTCGGCATAATCACGGTCAACCGTGAATCCGAACTGACCGGGCATGATAGCCTCAAGGTCTTCGCGCATACACGAACAGACACCCAGCATACAAAAAGGTTCGCCCTCCTGCCGGGCATCCTCAACCAGTTCGTTCAATACCTTTTCGAGGTTTCCTTCACCGACAGGCATCATATAAGCCAGTTCATCACCGGCCCAAAATTTGAAAACCAGAAAATTATCGACTATGGCAAACTTGGTGTGATACAAGAACCGCCAGCTGCATAAGTTTGAAAAAGATAGGTCGCAGTTGCGGCGGCAACTATTCATCGTGTAAGCTGTGATGGTATCCTTATCCTGGATCGTTATATCTTTGAATGCGATCATAAAGTTTTTGTTTCCTAATTAACTGTTTATATATAACAAAGATAAAACGATTTTGTTAGAGAATGCCTAACATTCGTAAAATAGTTGGAGTCAACAATGCGGTAAATATACCGTTGAGCGTTAAGCCAAGACTTGCATAAGCTCCGTATTTGCTACTGATGTCCATAGCCGTTGAGGTGCCGACGGCATGTGCGGCCGTACCCATGGATAGCCCTTGAGCTATAGGACTACCTACGTGCATGATTTTCATGGTCTTGAAACCTAATACAGCACCCAGCAGACCTACACATACTACTACAGCTGCTGTCAGTGACGGAATTCCCCCCAATGTTTTAGTGACTTCCATAGCAATCGGAGTGGTTACCGATTTAGGAGCAAGTGACAGAATTACTTCCTGCGAGGCTCCCATTAACTTGGCTATCAATACTACTGATATCACACCGACGATACAGCCGGCCAATTGGGACAGAATGATGGGAAGCAGCTGTTTTTTTATGGTTTCAAGTTGCAGATATAAAGGAACTCCAAGTGCTACGACTGCCGGTTTCAGCCAAAATTCAATCAGATGTCCACCCTGATTGTAAGTCTCAAAAGAGATGTTTGTTATTTTGAGGAAGATAATAATGACTGCAATAGTCAACAGGATCGGATTTAGCAACAGAATTCCTGTCTTTTTCTGTAAAAGCTTGGCAAAGAAGTAAATCCCAAAAGTGATTGCCAACAGGAAAAATTCATTTTCTAAATAGTTCATTTGAGTTTACGTGTTAATTGATGAACCCATCCGGTGATGACAAGCACCAGCAGGGTACTGACTAAGGTAGCTATCACAATCGGCCAGAATTGCGCCGCAATGATGTCGAAATACAACATCAGGGCCACTCCCGGGGGGATGAAGAAGAAACCAAGATTAGCAACCAGAAAGTCGGACATTCCTTGCACCCAATGCAATTTGATCCAACCTAATTTTAAAAAAAGGGTGAGCAGCAACATCCCGATGATGCTGGACGGGAGCTTAATTCCCGTGAGATAAACAATCAATTCACCCAAAGCCAAACAGCCAAATAAAATGGCACACTGACGTATCATACTATTACCTATTGAATTTTGAAAACGTTGCAAAGTTATGAAAAATAGAGTTAGGGTATCAACTAATATGGTACGAAGATTCTTTTTTAACAGTGGGCAACTACAAAAAAATCAAGAAAAAGTAAACGAAATGGATTACTTTATCTATTTTTGCAAAATGAAAAACGAATATACATAACGAATATTAACTACTAAAAACAGAATTGACATGAAAAAGAGTTTGTTAATCAGTGTTTTTGCAACACTGGCAATGATGATTTCTTTAAATGCATTTGCACAAGAAAAAGCGACAGGTAAGGCTTATAAAGCAATTCAAAAGGACGAAAAAGTAATCAACAAAGATTTGCAGAAAAAAGCGATTAAAGAAGCCCGCAAAGAGGCGAAAGCACTGGCAAAAGAAGGCTTCAAGACTCCGGTTGGAAAATTGCCGTTGGACAAACAGCTGGAAAATTCATGGGAAAAACAGATGGAAATCGATATGAATGGCAATCCATATTGGTATATAGCAACTGCAAGAGTGATTGGTGGAAATCAGTCGGCTGCGGCTATGCAGGCAACCAATACTGCTAAGATTGACATTGCCGGACAGGTTCAGACAAAGGTGACTCAACTGATTGAATCGAAGGTTGCCAATGATGATATGGGACAGGAAGAAGCGGCCAGCCTGTCGAGTGCTGTAGCTGCCGGAAAAAGTATTATCAGCGGAACATTGGGGCGCACTATTCCTTTGGTGGAAGTGTACAGGACATTGCCAAATAAAAATGTTGAGGTAATGGTTACCATTGGTTACAGTCTGGAGGCGGCAAACAAAGTTGCTGTCAAAGCGCTTAGCGAAGAATTGGCTAAAAAATCACCGGAACTGGCTAAAGAACTGGATAAACTTGCTCAGTGAGTTTTAATATAAAAAGGCAAACTGAATGAACGTAAACAGGCTATTAGGAATTTTAGCTGTACTTTTATTGACCGCTGCCAGCGCTCTTTACGCGCAGAAACCCGTAAAAGTGAAAGGTGTACAAGGGCGTTGGCAGGTCAGCGATGACATCACATTGAAGCAGGCGGAAGAGCGTGCTTTTATGGAAGCAAAGAAAGCTGCTTTGCAAAAGGCGGGCGTGATGGAGAATGTGTGGTCTGTTTTTGGGCAGATTACCCAGGAAGACGGACAGGAGCTTCACGAAGCTTATTCGCAAATGAATGTGCTTGCTATCGGAGGAATGGTGAATATTACTAATAAAAAGGTAGAAGAGGTTTGGGACACAGATACACGCAGCTTGTATAAGGTAGTAACCATCGATGCCGAAGTGCAGAAAGAGGATAAACCGGACAGTTCGTATGCTCTCGAAGTGAAAGGGGTGGAGACACTCTATCGTGAGGGGGATGTGTTTCACTGTAAATTGACTGTACATGGTACGGATTCATACTTGAAGTTTTTCTGGTTCGACAGTAATGGGGGAGCTTTGCTTTATCCTAATAGTTACGAACCCAATACGTTGTTGAAAGCCGGCAAAGAATATTCGATTCCTTTCAGTAATGCTGTGGACTATCGTATGGAGAAACAGCATAACAAGGAGAGCGAGAAGATAAATATGATGATGGTGGCAACTAAAGAGGATATTCCGTTTACTAAAGAGGTCACTTATCAGAATGTATTAGAGTGGGTGTACTCTATTCCGGCAGTTCAGCGTTGTGCTTTTTATGATATGGTACTTATAAAATAGTGGTTCCCGAACTACTGACCGTTAATCATTAATCACTTATTATGATGAAAACGAAATATTACTTTTCTTTCGTTTTTGCGTCACTCTTTCTGGTTCCATCCGTTGCTATGGCACAGGATGTGAATTATCAGAAGGAGTTTGATAATTTCCAAAAGAAACAGCAGAAAGAATATAAAGACTTTAAAAATAAAGCAGACGAAGAGTTTGCCACATTTCTGAAGGAAGCGTGGCAAAAGTATAATGCCTCTGTGGGGGATTCAATGCCGACACGACCGGAACCGGTGAAACCGACACTTTTCGATAAAAAGAAACCTGTCCCTGCTCCGGTAGAGATTAAGCCGGCGGCTCCCAAAATACCTGTGTCCGATAGACCGGGAGTAGGGGATAAAGTAAATGTGGAAGTTAAAAAGCCGGATCTGCCTGCGGTAGCAGATAAGCCGGCACCCGGTGTCTATGTACCGGGTAAACCTTATATTCCTGTGAAAGTTGATATCCCGGTTCCGCTGCCCGGAAGTTCGGTGCGGCGCAATGTGGTTGAGTTCTATGGTACTCAGTTTGAGGTGGCTACGGATATTATTGAAGACTTTGTACTGGGGGGGACAAGCGAGAGTAAAGTTGCGGCTGCTTGGAGCCGGTTGTGTAAAGCCGATCACGAGCAATTGATTAACGATTGCGTCCGTTTGAAGAATGAGCACCGGATGAACGACTGGGCATTCTTGCTGTTCATTAAACAGTTAGGGGTACAAATGTGTGGTGCTGCCCGGAAAGATGATGTTGCTTTTTTACAGATGTTTATTCTCAATAAATGTGGATATAAGGTGCGTCTGTCTAAAATAAACGATAAGCTGAAGTTGTTGGTGGCTCCGGCAGGAACTATATTCGGTGTTCCGTATATTACTTTCAAGGGTGTCAAGTACTATGTGTTTGAAGCAGATAAGGGCGGTTCGATGGCTGTTTATACCTACAGTCAGGATTTTGCCAATGCCAAGAATCTGGTGTGTATGGATTTGAACGCTGTGCCACAGTTCGGTATGCAAAAGTTGGGTAAAACAGTGTCTCCTTCGGAAAAATCTCTTCTTCAAATCAATGCGGTTGTCAATAAGAACCTGATGGACTTTTATAAAGATTATCCGCAATGTGAAGTTGCTGTCTACTATAAAACACCTATGAGCAAAGAGTTGAAGAGTGCCCTTTACCCGTCTTTACAGACAGCTATAAAGGGAAAATCAGAGAAGGATGCTGCGAACATTCTGATTGATTTTGTACAGAATTCATTTCAATATCAGACAGATGGTGAACAATTTGGCTATGAAAAGCCTTTCTTCATGGACGAGAACTTTTATTATCCGGCTTGTGACTGTGAGGACCGTGCCATCTTGTTCTCCAATCTGGTGAAAGACTTGATGGGATTGGACGCTGTGCTGCTCGACTATCCGAACCATATCGCTTCGGCTGTCCGGTTCAACGAAGAAATCTCGGGTGACTACATCTTGCTGGATGGTAAAAAATATCTTATTTGTGATCCTACTTATATCGGTGCACCGATAGGAATGTGTATGGATCGTTTCAAGAGTGTAGCTCCGGAAATAATCCGTTAGTGTTAAATATTATAATAATTGCAGGTTCGGGGTAAAAAATACCCCGAATTGCAATGTTGATATTGCAATATTGTGTACTTTTGCGGCGTGAAATAACACACCCTACTGAATTTATATACAATATTAAATATCTATGCTTAATTTAATTAACTCTATCGTTGCGCGTGCGCAAGCTAATCGCCAGCGCATTGTCCTTCCCGAAGGTACAGAGGAACGTACCTTGAAAGCTGCCAATCAGATTTTGACAGATGAAGTTGCAGATTTGATTCTTTTGGGTAATCCGGAAGAAATTAATGCTGCCGCTGCCAAATGGGGACTCGGAAATATCAACAGGGCCACTATTATTGATCCTGAGAATCATCCGAAGAAAGAAGAATATGCGCAATTGTTGTGCGAACTCCGTAAGAAAAAAGGTATGACTATCGAAGAAGCCCGTAAATTGGTACTCGATCCGTTGTATCTGGGCTGTCTGATCATTAAAAGTGGTGACGCTGACGGACAATTGGCGGGTGCCCGTAATACTACGGGAGATGTGCTTCGTCCGGCTCTCCAGATTATAAAGACATCTCCGGGGATTACATGTGTGTCGGGTGCTATGCTGCTGTTGACACATGCACCGGAATGCGGTCAGAATGGTCTGCTGGTGATGGGGGATGTTGCTGTAACTCCGGTTCCGGACGCTTCACAACTGGCACAGATTGCCGTTTGTACAGCGCGTACTGCTCAGGCGGTAGCAGGAATAGCTGATCCGAAAGTAGCAATGCTTAGTTTCTCTACTAAAGGTTCGGCAAAGCATGAAAATGTGGACAAGGTGGTAGAGGCATTGAAATTAGCTAAAGAGATGGCACCCGATTTGAATATCGATGGTGAAATGCAGGCGGATGCTGCTCTGGTTCCTTCGGTAGGTGCGAGCAAGGCTCCCGGTTCTCCGGTTGCCGGTGAGGCAAATGTGCTGATTGTGCCGAGTCTGGAAGTTGGTAATATTTCTTATAAACTGGTGCAGCGTTTGGGACATGCCGATGCTGTAGGCCCGATTCTTCAGGGTATTGCCCGCCCGGTAAACGATCTTTCACGCGGATGTTCTATTGAAGACGTATACAGAATGATTGCAATCACAGCCAATCAGGCGATTGCTGCAAAGAATGGTAAATAATTAAATCGAAAATCAGATATGAAAGTTTTAGTGTTGAACTGTGGTAGTTCATCTATCAAATACAAGCTGTTCGATATGGACAGCAAAGAAGTGATTGCCCAGGGAGGAATCGAAAAAATCGGTTTGAAAGATTCATTCCTGAAACTGACTTTGCCCAACGGTGAGAAGAAAATCCTTGAGAAGGATATTCCGGAACATACTGTAGGGGTAGAGTTCATCCTGAATACCTTGGTAAGCCCGGAATATGGCGCTATCAAATCACTTGAAGAGATCAATGCCGTAGGTCATCGTATGGTACACGGGGGTGAACGCTTCAGTAAATCAGTATTACTGACTAAAGAAGTGCTTGAAGCTTTCGCTGCCTGCAACGATCTGGCTCCCCTCCACAATCCTGCTAACCTGAAAGGAGTTGATGCCATTACGGCTATTCTGCCGAATGTTCCGCAAATCGGTGTATTCGACACTGCATTCCACCAAACCATGCCGGAATATGCATACCTGTATGCTATTCCTTATGAATTGTACAAAAAGTACGGTGTACGTCGTTATGGTTTCCACGGAACTTCCCATCGTTACGTTTCACAGCGCGTGTGCGAATATCTGGGGATTAAACCGGAAGGACTGAAACTGATTACTTGCCATATCGGAAATGGTGGTTCGATCGCCGCTATCAAAGATGGCAAATGTATCGATACTTCTATGGGATTGACACCGTTGGAAGGTTTGATGATGGGTACCCGTTCTGGTGATATCGATGCCGGAGCTGTAACATTCATTATGGATAAAGAAGGTTTGACAACTACAGGCATTTCCAACCTGTTGAATAAGAAAAGCGGTGTGGCTGGTATGATGAACGGTTCAAGTGATATGCGTGACTTGGAGGCTGCCGTTGCAAAAGGTGATCCTCAGGCTATCTTGACAGAACAGATGTATTTCTACCGCATTAAGAAATATATTGGTGCATATGCTGCTGCTTTAGGAGGCGTAGACGTTATCCTGTTCACAGGTGGTGTCGGTGAAAATCAGGCAACTTGCCGTGCCGGTGTTTGTGAAGGACTGGAATTTCTGGGCGTGAAACTCGACGCTGAAAAGAATAAGGTTCGTGGTGAAGAGGCCATTATCTCAGCTGATGACTCAAGAGTGAAGGTAGTGGTGATCCCTACAGACGAAGAATTGCTGATTGCGTCTGATACAATGGCTATCCTGGATAAATAAAGGTTGATAAGTAATATAGAGGAAAGGCCGGAGGCGGAGATTTATTCTCTGTACTCCGGCTTTTTATATAGTTTGGGTGTGGAGGGAGGCAATCCGTTTTTGAGCGCTAAGCAGCCGGGGACGAGCTATTTAACAGAATATTCATACCCCTTTCTCCTTTTCTTCATTTTAAAAGTTTTATCTTTGCTATCACTAACTCAAATAAACTTAAATGATACAAGAATGAAACGACTTTTTTATTTCTTTCTTTTTGTCTGTGTGGCAGTTATTGCGAATGCTCAGGCAAAATATGTTTTCTATTTCATTGGTGATGGAATGGGTGTGAACCAAGTAAATGGTACGGAGATGTACCGTGCCGAAATCCAGAAAGGGCGCATTGGTGTGGAGCCTTTGCTTTTCACCCGGTTTCCCGTCGGAACGATGGCTACTACTTTTTCTGCTACCAACTCTGTGACAGATTCTTCTGCTGCCGGGACAGCCCTTTCAACCGGTGAAAAGACCTATAATGGTGCTATTGGCATGGATGATCAGAAGAATCCCTTACAGACTGTTGCCGAGAAAGCTAAGAAAGCCGGCAAGAAGGTTGGGGTTACTACCAGTGTAAGCGTCGATCATGCTACTCCTGCAGCTTTCTATGCACACCAGCCGGATCGTAATATGTATTATGAAATAGCTACCGATCTTCCTAAAGCCGGTTTTGACTTTTATGCCGGTGCCGGTTTCCTGAAACCGACTACTACTTACGACAAAAAAGAAGCTCCGAGCGTTTTCCCGATGTTCGAAGAAGCCGGTTACACCATTGCCCGTGGATATAACGATTATAAGGCTAAAGCTGCCACAGCCGGTAAGATGATTTTGATTCAGGAGGAAGGTGCCGATGCGGGTTCTTTGCCTTATGCTATCGACAGTAAAGAAGGTGACTTAACCCTCACACAGATAACGGAAAGCGCGATTGATTTTCTGACCAAAGGAAAAAATAAAGGTTTCTTCCTGATGGTAGAAGGTGGTAAGATAGACTGGGCATGCCATGGAAATGATGCTGCTACAGTGTTCCACGAAGTAGCCGATATGGATAATGCGATCAAAGTTGCTTATGAATTTTACAAAAAACATCCGAAAGAAACCCTGATTGTAGTAACTGCCGATCATGAGACAGGTGGTATGGCATTGGGAACCGGAAGATACGCTCTGAATCTTAAAGCACTTGAAAACCAGAAGGCATCTGCTGAAGAATTGTCTAAGAAGATCAGTGATTTGCGCAAAGCTAAGAACAACCATGTGGCTTGGGAAGACGTTAAAAATCTGTTGTCCGAACAGATGGGCTTCTGGTCTGTACTTCCTATCTCGTGGGAGCAGGAAAAGAAACTGCGTGACGAATATGAAAAGTCATTCGTGAAAAATAAAGTAGAATTTGCCGAGAGTATGTATGCCAAGACCGAACCGATGGCAGCCAAAGCCAAAGAGGTGATGGATCAGATCGCTATGGTAGGCTGGACCAGCGGTGGGCATTCTGCAGGATATGTGCCGGTGTTTGCTATCGGTGCCGGTTCTGATCTGTTCATCGGTAAAATGGATAATACAGAGATTCCGAGACGCATTGCAAAAGCGGGCGGATATAAGTAACCGGCAGGTAAGTTCACCATAGAGCCCGCAGAGTATACAGAGGATTTGTTGATATACGTATTAATAAACTCTGTGTACTCTGTGTGTTTTGTAATGAACTTGCCTCGTTGACGTTAATTTATCCTCAATATTCTCTATCTTTCAAAGAATTTCTTTAGCTTTGTCTTGTAAACTTTCAAAGAAATATAGAAATGACTAAGTTTGAAATAGAAGAAAAGATAGTAGATATGCTCAAAACCGTATTCGATCCCGAGATACCGGTAAACGTATACGATCTGGGACTGATCTACAAGATAGACGTCGCCGAAGAGGGAGAGGTTTCTATCGATATGACCCTGACCGCTCCTAATTGTCCTGCGGCAGATTTCATTATGGAAGATGTGCGGCAGAAAGTAGAGTCAATTGAGGGAGTGAATTCCGCCACTATCAATCTGGTTTTTGAGCCGGAGTGGGACAAAGATATGATGAGTGAAGAGGCTAAACTGGAACTGGGCTTTTTATAATCGTTACTGTTTTACCTCTATTCTTAAACGATCTATTCTTACAGTATGAAGAACGTATATTTCCTTTCTGATGCCCACTTGGGTTCACGTGCCATAGAGCACGGACGTACACAGGAGCGGCGCCTGGTCAATTTTCTCGACAGCATAAAACATAAAGCTGCCGCGGTATATCTGCTGGGTGACATGTTCGACTTTTGGTATGAGTTCCGTTTGGTGGTGCCCAAAGGTTATACCCGTTTTTTAGGAAAACTCTCTGAACTGACTGATATGGGAGTAGAGGTGCATTTCTTTACGGGCAACCATGATCTTTGGTGTGGCGATTACCTGACCAGGGAGTGTGGGGTGACGATTCACCGTGAGCCGGTGACTACGGAAATCTATGGGAAAGAGTTCTATTTGGCGCATGGTGACGGACTGGGCGATCCGGACAAAAAGTTTAAGTTACTGCGCACGATGTTCCATAGTCGTACGTTGCAGACTTTATTTTCCGCCATTCATCCCCGTTGGAGTATGGATTTAGGACTGAATTGGGCCAAACATAGCCGATTGAAACGTGAAGGGGGGAAAGAGCCTGATTATATGGGTGAAGATAAGGAGTTCTTGGTGCTTTACACAAAGGAGTATCTGAAAAATCATCCCGATATAAACTTCTTCATCTACGGTCACCGTCACATTGAACTTGACTTGATGTTAAGTGCTACCGCACGTATACTTATTCTGGGCGACTGGATCAATTATTTCTCTTATGCGGTGTTTGATGGTGAGAACCTGTTTCTTGAGAATTACATCGAGGGAGAAACACAGCTTTAATTTTCCGGAGTCAGTTGCCGGAGACGAATCAGATAAGCCCTTCGTCAGCAAAACTATAAAAACAACCGTCGCAGACAATGATATGATCCGTCAGGGTAATATTCATTGTTTGCGACGCTTTTTGTATAGCTGCCGTCAGGCGTTTGTCTTCCTGGCTTGGTTTTGCATTGCCCGACGGATGATTGTGAATCAGAGCTATCTGTGTGGCACGTCCTATCAGGGCTTCCCGCAAGATGGTACGTACATCGGCGTATGTTCCGTCAATCCCCCCTGTACTGATACGTAATTTGCTGATTACTTTGCATGCCTGATTCAAAAGTAGGATCCAGAACTCCTCTTGTGGCAGGTCGCACATTAATGGGTGGAACAGCCTGTAAATGTCCTCTGAGCATCTGACTTGTTTACGCTCTTTGCTTTCCTGTAGTTTGCGCCTTTTCCCCAGTTCAAGAGCTGCCATGATAGTAAGACTTTTGGCGGGTCCCATGCCCTTGAACGAGGAAAAGTCTCGTACTTCCCATTTCCCCAGTTCATTCAGGTTATTGTCGCAAGAGGCAAGTACCCTTCTCATCAGTTCAACGGCACTCTCTTCCGTATTGCCCGAACCTATCAAGATGCCCAACAGCTCGGCGTCGCTCAATGCTTCGGCACCTTTTGCCATCATTTTTTCGCGTGGCCTATCGGCTTTGGACCACTGGTTGATGTTTAGTTTTTGTTTGTTTTTCATAAGTCGGATAGAGAGTGTTTGTATTCTTTTTATATCAACAACTGAAAGACCGCCTTTTTTATTTATAGAAGTTCTTGCGGAAAGCTTCAAACTCGTTTTTTCCCAATACACAGCGTTCCCACCACGCACGCCAGAATCCCGTTCCGTATCCGATAAGTTGGATGAAAGAGGCAGCGATGGAATAGATGCCGATGCGTAAACTTTTGTTTTGCAGCGCAGAATCCAGACAGACCAGCAATGTATAAAGCAGAATCGGGACAAGACTGAACAGGCAGAAGGGAGTACATAATAGCAGAAGTGTAACTCCTAATGTGAATGCAGCCGGTAGCAGGTGGACGACTTTCAGCGATTCGGGATATTTTTTATAGAGGTTGATACGCGCAATGCCGGAGTTGTGTACTTGCTTGAAGAACTTCTTAAAATCTGTGCGCCGTTTGTGGTATACCCAGGCACCGGGAAAGAGACGGCATCGGTATCCTCCTTTGAAAATGCGAATGCTGAAATCGATGTCTTCGCCGAAGCGCATATTAGAGAAACCTCCCAATGCCTGATAGACTTCACGGCGGACACCCATATTGAAACTTCGCGGATAGAACTTATCCATTTTCTTTTTACCCCCGCGTATGCCTCCGGTAGTGAAGAAAGAAGTCATCGAATAATTGATCGCTTTCTGTATATCAGTGAAAGAACTATGTGCCCGGTCCGGTCCGCCAAAGGCATCGGCCGGGGTGGCAGAAAGTTCCTGTTCCACTGCATCGAAGTATCCTTCGGGAAGGATACAGTCCGAATCTAATATGATAAGGTAGTCCCCTCCGCTGCGTTCGGCCCCGTAATTACGGGTCTGTCCCGGGCCGGAGTTTGGTTTGGCGTAATAATGTATGTCCAGTTTCCCTTGATATTTATTTACTATCGCTTCGCAAGGGACAGATGATCCGTCTTCTACCACTATGACTTCGAAATCCTTGAAATGTTGGGTAGTGAGGCTTTGCAATAATTCGTCCACTTCATCGGGACGATTGTAAACGGGGATAATAACGGAGTATCGCATAGGTTTAATGATAATCGGTTGTTGACTTGCAAATATATGCCATTATTTTTCGATAACCGTCATGGATGGTAATAAAAAAATGCGGCCCCTATTCCCGTAAGGGATAGAGACCACATTTTTTTTCGGCAGTTAACCTGTTTATGCTTTTACACGACCTACATAAGAGCCGTCACGAGTATCGATTTCGATTGTTTCGCCTTCGTTGATAAATAGCGGAACACGAACGGTTGCACCTGATTCTACAGTAGCCGGTTTCAATGTGTTAGTAGCTGTATCCCCTTTCATGCCCGGTTCTGTATAAGTAACCTTCATCTGAACTTTGATAGGCATATCAGCGTAAAGTACGGTTTCAGTAGAAGCATCAGATACTACTTCCAGAACGGCACCTTCCAACAGGAAGTCTACACCGTTGATCAGGTCGTGGGCAATCGGGTGTTGGTCGAAAGTTTCCTGATTCATAAAGATATAGTCTTCACCTTCTTTATATAAGAACTGGTAGGGACGACGTTCTACACGTACATCTTCCAATTTTTCACCGATGTTGAAGCGACGTTCGAGAACGTAGCCGCTTACCACATCTTTCAGTTTAGTACGCATGAAAGTGTTACCTTTTCCAGGTTTAACGTGGAGGAATTCGATACAGAAATACAGTTTGCCATCCATGCGGATACAAGTTCCGTTCTTGATGTCTTGAGCATTAATCATACTTGATATTCTTTATTTTATAGATTGTTATTGAGTTATCTTCGAACCTTTTCGGGTGCAAAAGTAATCTAAATCGGCAAAAAACACAAAATGTTTTGACTAAAAATGACTTAACTCTTGGTTTATTTAAAAAAAGTGCCTATTTTTGCAGCCCGAATCCGTAGAAATAATAACATAAAACAAGATACAGTAATGAAAAGAACATTTCAACCCTCTAACAGAAAGAGAAAAAACAAACACGGTTTCCGTGAGAGAATGGCTACAGCTAACGGTCGTAGAGTATTGGCTGCGCGTCGCGCTAAAGGTCGTAAGAAACTGACTGTTTCTGACGAATACAACGGAGTGAAGGCATAAGTATTAGCCATAGCAAACGAATAAGAAGAAGTGAAGGAAGATTCCTTTGCTTCTTTTTGTTTTAATAAGCTTTTATCAAAAACTCAGTGAAACTCTGTGATACTGTGTAGCGAAAATAGTATCTTTGTCCGGATTAACAGCTTATAATTATGACGATAAAAGAATTTTTTTCTTTCAAAGCCAATAGATTCTTCTGGGTAAACATCATAGCCATGGTTGTGGTGGCTGTGCTCATTGTGTTCGGCGCACTTAAAGGATTGGATATATACACACGCCATGGCCAAGCTGTAGTGGTGCCCGACGTAAAAGGGATGTCTGTAAGCGAGGCTGAAAAGATGTTCCGGGATCAGGGACTGACTTATGTTGTGTCCGATTCCAATTATGTAAAGAACAAACCGTCCGGCATCATTCTTGATCTTAATCCGTCGGTCGGGCAGAAAGTGAAAGAAGGACGAACGATCTACCTCACAATAAATACACTCAGTACTCCTTTGTGCGTAGTGCCCGATGTGGCCGATAACAGCTCCGTGCGTCAGGCACAGGCAAAGTTAATGGCTGCCGGCTTTAAGCTGACCGAGAACCGGATGGTGAGCGGAGAGAAGGACTGGGTATATGGTGTCATTTATCAGGGACGCCAGTTGCAGATTGGAGATAAAGCTCCTATCGGTGCTACTTTGACTCTGATGGTGGGTGACGGGGTACAATCTGCCGGAGCCGATTCGGTCGATATGGTAGAAAATGCTGCCATTTCTGCTGATGATTCCGGGACTGAAGACGATTCCTGGTTTTAATGTAAGAAACGTATACGTAGAAAAAACGCATGATAGAAGAATTGCCTGACGAACTTGAACAGGACGAATTGGATGATATAGAACTTGTAGGTGACGAGAACCAGCTCTACGAGCATTTCCGTGTGGTAGTGGACAAAGGGCAGGCGATGGTCCGGGTAGATAAATATTTGTTTGAACGCATCGTCAATGCTTCGCGCAATCGCATACAGAAGGCTGCTGAAGACGGTTTTGTCATGGCTAACGGCAAGCCCGTGAAGAGTAGCTATAAGGTGAAACCGCTGGATGTGATTACGGTGATGATGGATCGTCCCCGCTACGATAATGAGATTATTCCTGAAGACATTCCCTTGAATATTGTCTACGAAGACAAATACCTGATGGTGGTGAACAAGCCTGCCGGGCTGGTTGTGCACCCCGGACACGGAAACTATCATGGTACATTGGTCAATGCCATCGCCTGGCATCTGAAAGATAATCCGGACTATGATGCTAACGACCCTCATGTGGGATTGGTACATCGCATCGATAAAGATACTTCGGGGTTACTGGTCATTGCTAAAACTCCGGATGCCAAAACCAATTTGGGCATTCAGTTTTTCAACAAGACTACCAAACGCAGATACCGTGCACTCGTATGGGGAATTGTCGATCAGGACGAAGGTACCATCGTGGGGAGTATCGCCCGTAATCCGAAAGACCGGATGCAAATGGCCGTTATGCCCGACCCGGCTCAAGGAAAACATGCTGTCACCCATTACCGGGTACTTGAGCGTCTGGGATATGTCACTCTGGTGGAATGTATTCTTGAAACAGGGCGTACGCACCAGATACGCGTACACATGAAGCATATCGGTCACGTACTCTTTAATGACGAACGGTATGGAGGTCACGAAATCCTGAAGGGAACTCACTTTAGTAAATACAAACAATTTGTAAACAATTGCTTCGACACTTGTCCGCGGCAGGCCTTGCACGCCATGACGCTGGGGTTTGTGCATCCCGTCACTGGTGAAGAGATGCATTTCACTTCGGAGTTGCCGGATGATATGACCCGGTTGATAGAGAAGTGGCGAGGCTATATTAGCAACAGAGATTTAGAATGAAACGCAACATTGCCATCGTGGCAGGAGGCGATACCTCCGAAATCGTAGTTTCCCTGCGTAGTGCACAGGGCATTTACTCCTTCATTGATAAGGAGAAGTATAATTTGTACATCGTAGAAATGGAAGGCCGTCGCTGGGAAGTGCAGTTGCCGGACGGAAGTAAAACGCCGGTAGACAGAAACGACTTTAGTTTTATGAATGGGGCGGAGAAGGTTGTATTCGACTTTGCCTATATCACCATTCATGGGACGCCGGGTGAAGACGGACGTTTGCAGGGGTATTTCGACATGATGCGCATTCCGTATTCGTGTTGTGGTGTATTGGCTGCTGCCATCACTTACGATAAGTTTGTCTGCAACCAGTATCTCAAGGCATTTGGCGTACGTATCTCCGAATCATTGTTGTTGCGTCAGGGACAGACTGTTTCCGATGAGGATGTGATAGAGAAAATCGGTCTGCCTTGCTTCATCAAACCCAATTTAGGAGGGTCCAGTTTTGGAGTGACAAAGGTAAAAACGCGCGAACAAATTCAGCCGGCCATCGCTAAAGCTTTCGGCGAAGCGGAAGAGGTAATGATAGAAGCTTTTATGGCCGGAACAGAATTGACTTGCGGTTGTTATAAGACGAAAGAAAAATCGGTCGTTTTCCCGTTGACTGAGGTAGTGACGCATAATGAGTTTTTCGATTACGATGCGAAGTACAACGGACAAGTAGACGAAATCACTCCGGCACGTGTATCGGAAGAACTGACCAAACGGGTACAGGCATTGACTTCGGCTATCTATGATATATTGGGATGTTCGGGCATTATCCGCGTAGACTATATCATTACGGAAGGTGAAAAGATTAATCTTCTGGAGGTGAATACCACACCGGGTATGACCGCTACCAGCTTCATTCCCCAACAGGTGCGTGCTGCCGGAATGGATATAAAAGATGTAATGACTGATATTATTGAGAATAAATTTTAACTGTAAGCTGTGAGCAATGGGCTACAGGCTGCACAAACCGCAAGTTTGGTGTGGTATAAGATAGCGTGGCTCTCGTAGCTTATACAAAGAATGAAAGCTATGAATACAACCGAGTTTGATGAAATCCGTCCTTACAACGACGAAGAGCTCCCCGGAGTTTTCGAAGAACTGATTGCCGATCCGGCTTTTCAGAAAGTGGTTGCCGGGGTGATACCGGATGTTCCCTTTGAGATGTTGGCACAAAAGATGCGTGCCTGCAAAACGAAACTGGAATTTCAGAAGACCTTCTGTTACGGTCTGCTGTGGAAACTGGCGGGGGAGTGTACTGATGGTATCTCATTAGATCATACGGCTATTCCGGACAAGAGTAAGGCATACACATACATTTCGAATCACCGGGATATAATCCTCGATTCCGGCTTCTTGTCGGTACTGTTAGTCGACCAGGGGATGGATACGGTGGAAATTGCCATTGGTGATAACCTGCTGATTTATCCGTGGATCAAAAAGTTTGTCCGGGTCAATAAATCATTTATCGTACAGCGCGCACTGACTATGCGGCAAATGCTTGAATCATCGGCACGTATGTCCCGTTATATGCACTATACGATTGGTCAAAAGAACCAGTCCATCTGGATTGCACAGCGTGAAGGACGTGCCAAGGACTCCAATGACCGCACTCAGGACAGTGTGCTCAAGATGCTTGCGATGGGTGGAGAGGGTGATGTAGTGGATCGTCTGATGGAGATGAATATTGCTCCTCTTGCTATTTCTTACGAATATGATCCTTGCGATTACCTGAAAGCACAGGAGTTCCAGTTGAAACGTGATATAGAGGGGTATAAGAAGACCATGGAAGACGATCTGAAAAATATGCAGACCGGTCTGTTTGGTTATAAAGGTAAGGTACACTTCCAGACCGGGGCCTGCCTCAATGATTTGCTTTCGACAGTGGATCGTTCTTTGCCTAAGCCTGAGTTGTTTACACGCATCTCTACATGGATCGACGAACGCATTCATGGCAATTATCGACTCTACCCGGGCAATTATGTGGCTCATGACTTGCTGACCGGCAAAAATGATTTTGAGTCCCATTATACATTGGCCGACAAACAACGTTTCGAAGCCTATATGGAGAAACAGCTTGGAAAGATTGAGATACCCGATAAGGATATTCCATTCTTGCGTGAAAAGTTGTTGCTGATGTATGCTAATCCGCTTGTGAATTACTTAGCTGCACGTCAATGAGAATATGGGTGCTGCATATCGCCCGACTTGTATTGCTCTCTGCTTTCCTGATCTCCTGTAATGAAGAAGAGGGAGCCTCTTACCCTCCTGTGAAACTGGAGTTTCTGACCGCTGAGGCGGGAGCAGACGGTACTTTGCAAACATTGGTAACGGATAAGGGAGAGCGTCTGGTGGTGGCAGAAGACCGCACCCGGACGGAATTATTCCCGAATGGAAGTAGCCGCGTGGTGAGTAATTATGAAGTAATCTCGTCCGCCAGTGGGCAGAAGGAGGTGCGGATTTATGCATTGGCCAATACTGTATCTCCTGCCCCGGTACCCGCTGCGGAGTTCGGAAATGGTTTGAAACTGGACCCGGTTGATGTGCTGAGTATCTGGATGGGGCGTGATTTTCTGAATATGACCCTCTCCATCAAAGCACAAAGTGAGAAACACAGGTTCCATTTCATTGAAGAGTCCGTTGTGAGGGATGCCGTAACAGGGCGGTTAACTGTCCGTTTGATGCTCTATCATGATAATGGAGGAGATATGGAAGCCTATACCAAGCGGGCTTATGTCTCGGTACCGTTGGGCCGGTATGCGGCAAGTGCTGCCGAACCGGCAATGATTTATTTCAGCTTGCATACGTATGACGGGAAGGTGAAGACCTATCAGTTTGAGTACGTACCCAGTCACTAATCATTAATTACTAAAAAGTTGTGTTTTGAATTTATTATTTAATTCTGTAGAGATGTGTATGATTGTATTGGGTGGAGTATATTTAAGTGATATTGGAAAGCGTTTTTGTTATTAAACGACTTTAGATATTATTCTTATTTTGTGTTCTCATTTCACCATGTCTTGAGAATTTATTAGTTTATTTATGTGTATATTGTGACCATTAAATGATATTTGATTAATCTTAAAAAAGAAGCTTATGAAAAAGAACATTTTATTGGGGAGTGTTTTGTTATTTATTATGGTTATCACATTGGGAGTCTCTATATCAAGAACTCAGAATGTGAATTCCGATTTGTTTTCTTTGGTTGGCGTGGAACAGCTATCTTATGCTGAGGTTATTGGCCCTGTTGAAGTAACTTGTAGTGGAGGTAGTTCTGGTACTTGTTTCAAAATGGGATATCAAGAGGGATTATATGGTACTTGTTACTTCTTTTGTACTTTTACTGGATATCAAAGCGACTATTGTAGTTCTTGGTATGTTAACTTGGTGAATTTTTGTACAATAATAGGGGGGATCTAAACGTATCGATATAAAATGATTTTGAGGGTTATGTATAACTTTTGAGAGCAGAAACTATGAATTTGAGTAAAAAGTGTTAATATACAATGTGCTAATGTATTATAGCTTTTTACTCAAATTGTTTTAATATTTATTTCTCTGAGGCTTAAATTATGAAAAATATACTTGTTTTTATTATTATAGCAATGGGACTTGCAGCATGTAGGCGTTCGTCTACAATCACTCCAAGAGATGTAAAGGGCATAAAGACAGTAAATATAGATAAAAATAATGTAGTTTCTATCTATGATATTTTTTCTAAGGTGGAAATAATTCCTTTAGAGATGACTGAGGAGTCTGCATTAGGCTATCCTCTAAGAAAAATTTTAGTGAATGATGGAAATTATTATGTTTTAGATTACACTCAAAATACAATCTTTAAATTTGACTCTTGTGGCAAATATTTAGATAAGATTAATAAATTAGGCTCTGCTCCAGAAGAGTATACTTTATTATATGATTTCAGTTTTAATCCTTATAACCAAAATTTGGAATTAATGTCTGCTATGGGATATATTAATATTTATGATCATTCTGGGGAATTTTTTAAGCAGCGTGTAAATTTACCCAAAACAGTACATTCTATTAACTATTTTGCAAATTTATCTCCCGACAAATATGTTTTCTTTAGTAACACAAAAGAAGGTAATAAGATTATGCTTTATGATATAAAAGAGAAAAAAATAACTTCTGAGAATTATGATGTACCAAGTTTTATTTTTACTAATACCCCTTATCATCATTCTTATAGTCCATTTTATATGCATAATGATACTGTTTGCTTTGTGCAAGCTTATAATGGCGATGTATTTACCATTTGTGAAGATGGAACTCTGAAACCTAGATTTCAATGGAATTTTATGGAATATAATTTTGATATTTCGACTCTTAAAGAGGAGTCGATCGAATTTTATGTTAATCATAGTCGTAACGTAAGTAGCCATTATGCAACATGTTTTTTAGCTTATGGTGAGAATTCTGATTATTATATAACTCGTTTTAGACTGAAGAAGAGATATTACCATTTGATATTAAATAAAAAAGAAGGGACCTGTCTCACATTTAATTCTTTGAAGGAGGGGTGTGACTGTTTCCCGTTTTTAATGGATAATAATTATCTCTACTTTTATGTAAGCCCTCGGGAACTAAATTTTGCATTGAATCCAGATGTACTTAATAGTAGAGACCGATTGAAATTTGAAACTGTAACTTTTGACGATAATCCAATAATAATTAAATATACATTTAAATGACAGAAATGAGAATAAAAGTGATTTTGTTTTCTGGCCTTTTGATGGCTTTTTCGATTTTAATAATAACAGTTATAATATTATTTATGTGCGCAAATATTACTCAGAAACCAAAAGAAGAAGATAATCCTGACTTTGGAATAGAGAGAATGTATATTGAGGATAATATTTATGAGGCCAGTATGAATAATGGTTTAGAGTTAGATTTGCCTTGGATTCATTTAGATACAGTATTTGTCTGCTATTATTCTGCTCAATCATGTGGCATTTGTGTTGAGTATGCTTTAAATAAGATAAAAGAGTCCTTTGAGCCTACTGATATGGGGCAATGTGTATGGTTTTTAACTTCTGATTTTAATCCTAAAATGAAATTTAGTGAGGAAGGGACAATAAATCTTGGTAAGAAAAAAAGTGGATTAAAAATAGAAGGCTCCATGTATGTATGTTATTTTTTGCTGATAAATGGAAAGGTCCAACATCTTTTTATACCTGAAAAAAAATTCCCTAATTATACAGATATTTATCTGAAAACAATGAAAAAACGATATTTCTAGGAACTTGTTTGAGGAATAATTTCTGAGTTGTAAAATTGTAATATAATATATTGGGCTTTAATTAAATATTGTTTCCTAACTTCTTGATTATTATGGGATAACTTGATGTAAACATAATGGGTATTGTTAAAATATGGTAATCGAATTATTGACATCTCTTTCGATGTTGACAATCAACTTTGGGGAAAGAAACAATATGCAGCAATGCTGCTCAGTAGATTTACAACAAGATTTGAAAAGCTTATGTTTGGAATGCCCTATTTGGACGATGTTCTTTAGTTCATCATTGATAGTTTCGGTGATAGATTTTTTCTTGAGCAATATTCTGTCGTGAATGCTCATAGGTGTTCTCCGGTGTGTTGCTGTTGAGTAGGGTAATCAATTGTATTCAGTTAATAAACAACTTTTTGAGGAGTTTTTGATTATATGTCCTTTGTTTTCGATAATGATCATAGGAAATCAGATGGAGAAACAGGTGAGTCAAATGTGTGTATACATATTGCTGATAATAATGTTCCAAACGTCTGTAATCTAAGGTATGAAACATAATGAGAATTGAATCACCTACGGCATTCTTGGATTTTGGTGATATTTCTGCTTTTGAGAAGTGTTTCAGAATTTATGTTATATTTTTCAACAGGGTATCAAAAAACTAACAGAAATCATTTGTTAAACAGAATATTTCAATAACTTTGTTTTCAGCAAACATAGCGATAAGAGACTTGAAAATGTTATAATTAAGCATTATAACTTTGCGGGTATTATTGTTATTTATCAAATAATCAAACGATTAAATCCTGTTGAACTCACGTCGTTATAGAATCAAACAATTACTAAATTATATGTCGAAAATGAATTCAATGCTTATGGGAATATGGTTTTTATTGTCATCTCTCTTTTCTTGCCAGCAGTCGAAAGGGGATTTCAAGACAGTGCCGGTAAAGGAGTTTGCTTCACTGATTCAGGACGAGAGCGTACAGCGGTTGGATGTCCGTACAATGGCCGAGTACTCTGAAGGCCATATCCCAGGGACTATCAATATCAATGTGCTTGATGATTCGTTTGCCGCTATGGCAGACTCTACGCTTCAGAAAGATAAGCCGGTAGCTTTGTATTGCCGTAGTGGTAAGCGCAGCAAGAAAGCGGCTGTCATCCTCAGTGAGAAAGGTTATAAAGTTTACGAACTGGATAAGGGATTTAATGCCTGGCAGGAAGCGGGAGAGAAAGTAGAGAAATAACGATCAACGATGAACAGCAATCATGTGCAACCCTGTTCATCGTTGATCGTTCATTGTTATTATAGATTTTCCAACAGTCTTTTCAATACTACTGTTGCTGATATTTCGCGGTTTGCAGCTTCTGGGATCACAATGGATTGCGGGCTCTCGATAACATCGTCCGTCACAATCATGTTCCGTCTTACCGGAAGGCAATGCATGAAGTAGGCGTTGTTGGTTACGGCCATTTGGCGTTCGCCTACGGTCCAGTTGCGGTCTGTACTCAAAATCTGTCCGTAGTTGTCACCTGTGTAGGCTGCCCAGTTCTTGGCATATATAAAGTCGGCTCCTTCGAATGCTTTCATCTGGTCATATTCTACCCGTGCGTTTCCTACAAACTCCGGGTCGAGTTCATAACCTTCAGGGTGGGTGATGACAAATTCATAGTCAGTGGCATTCATCCATTCGGCAAACGAGTTGGGGACCGCCTGTGGCAATGGACGCGGATGCGGTGCCCAGGTCATTACTACTTTCGGACGGGCAGTCTTTTTATATTCTTCGATGGTGATAAGATCGGCAAAGCTCTGCAACGGATGGCGGGTGGCCGCTTCCATGGAGAATACCGGGCGTCCGGAATGTTGTATAAACTGATTGATGATTACTTCGTTATAGTCGTACTCGCGGTTCTCGAAGCGGGCAAACGAACGTACACCGATAATGTCGCAATAACATCCCATGACCGGAATGGCTTCCAACAGATGCTCTGGTTTGTCGCCGTCCATGATGACGCCACGTTCCGTTTCCAGCTTCCAGGCTCCCTGGTTGATGTCCAGCACAATTACGTTCATACCCAGGTTAAGCGCAGCTTTCTGAGTGCTGAGGCGGGTGCGGAGGCTGGAGTTAAAGAAGATCATCAACAGGGTTTTATTACGTCCCAGTTCTACATATTTAAACCGGTCTTTCTTGATCTCGAATGATTCGGCCAGGGCTGATTTCAGGTCGCCGATGTCTTGTACGCAAGTAAATTTCTTCATAATTGTCTTTGTTAGAATGAATATACCTTTCCGCAAAGGTATGATAAAATTTTCAATTGGCAGACTGTGCCCATGAAAGATACTCCGTTTGCCGTGGGGACAGGAAAGTGCTGTTGGCCAGATAATCCTTATTATTGGCATAGATAAAGAGCACACTGCCCTTTTTAATCGTGTCGATTATCGGTTTGGCAAGTGCCTGCGGCAGGGCAGGACAACCCAGGCTTCGTCCCAGGCGGCCGGCAGAAGCGGCTATGTTAGGGTTGGCATAAGCGGCGCCGTGCATCACGATGGCACGTTGTTTGGCTTGGTCATTAATTCCTTTTTCCAGTCCGTTCAGTACCAGAGAGTAGCCGTTGCGCCCCTGATATGTATTTTCTGTCAGGTAAAAGCCAAGTGAACTTTTGTATGAACCGTTTTTATTGGAGAAAGAAGTTGCATAGTTCTCTCCGCTGTTTCTGCCATGTGATACGACAGAGGTATAAAGCAATTTCTTATTCTTCATATCGAGCACATAGAGGCGCTTCTGGGTAGATGGTTTAGAAAAGTCTATCAGCGTCATGATAGACTTGCTTTTCTGCTCGATTTTCCGGTAGCCGGTGACTGCCTGACGGAAGGCTGTATAGCTTACGATACCATCCAGGTGCATATCGTCGAACAGTTGATCCACTTCGTCCGTTTCGGGAGTGGAGGCAACGGATACAGGTTCACTGACCGGTATACGGCTGGGTGCTTCTGCCAAAGGAAGAAGAAACAACAGGAGAAATAGAAATACTTTTTGCATAGGAAACAGAGAAAAATAACGGCGCAAAGATACGGATTTCTATTCCAAAACAAAAATAATTGTCTCATTTACAGGTGCCCAGTCGAAAATAAACTTCGAATGTGAGGTGGCATTCCGTACACACATGTGCGAACGGGGGGTAGTGCCCAGTGACGGACTGTACTCGATGAGTGCTTTGCGTGGCTCGTTTACCGGGACTCCGTGAATGTATCCTCCGTCCGAGAACCGGCTTGCGTAAGGTGCAAAGCCTCCGGTAGCGGTAGAACCGTCTTTGAGGAATATCATGCGTGCCTTTTTCTCCTGCAATACGAAGATGCCTAACGGGGTTTCCTGTGCATACGGCGGGCGGTGTCGTCCGGTGGTGGCGGGGTTCATGCTGCGTACAGCCCATCGGGCCTCACCGGTTTGTTCCAGTGTTGCTATGTTCTGGTCTCTCCGGTCTATCATGATTGCTTTGGTGAAACGGGTCGTATCCGGGAGTACTTTGACGTATTTCTTGGGTACATACCACTCTTCGCCTATGTAGATGGGAGATACCTTGACGAACTTTTCTCCGTCTGCCAGAAAACGTACCAGCGAACCGTCTTCTCCATAACGTTCGGGTACCAGTGTATCGGTGAGCAGATAGAGCGGAACGGACTGGTAACGCTCTATGCCCAGGGTGTCGGCAATGCGTTTGTAAGCATTCCGTTTGTAGTGGCGCACCAATGGGGCTTCACCGTTCCGATTCTTATAGTTTTGCAGGATACCCCATCGAGAGGGCTCTTGCTGGATATTTTCGAGCAGAGCCAGACGTTCTTTGATCTTATCCCACTGGAAACTGCGGGTGGTATCTTTGTACGGGTAAGTATCTTCAAGGGTATATTTGTCGTAGAGCAGGTCTTTCACAATCTCTATCTGCTCTGCCGAGATAGCCTTGGGCTTCTCTTCGGGAGGTGTTTGTTCCAGTGAATCTGCTACAGTAACCGTTTCGGGCTGTAGCGGATTTGTTTTGTTTTCTCTGTTGCATGCGCAGAAAAGGAAGAGGAGGGAGAACAAGTATATATGGGCTGTTTGCTTCATAATGGGATGGGTTAGGGGTTCATTTACAAATATAATATTTTTTATAAGGAATAGCAAAGCGTTTTGTTTTCGTATTATTAATAATTTGCATATTTGCCCTATGTTTTGTCAAGAGCAAGTTTACACTTCTTTAACGTGAGGCCTTGCCGGATTAAACTATTTATACTTTTCGGATTTTGCGCGGAGGAGTTATGCCGGATGTAACCGCGATAATAAGGTGAAGATGCCGTCTCCGGTTCCGGAAGCAACCGTCTTCGGGCCGGAACACCGGCTCTTCCGGCACGGAATACCGGCTCTGTTGAGGGGAAACACCGGCTCTGTCTTTCGGAAATGCAGCCTTTGAAAAAAAGAAAGGGGGAGGCAGCGGCCTCTCCCTTTTATCGCATTCTAAATAGAATGTAATGTATGATTGTATTTACAAAGATAGCATAATCCGGGGGCAAAGTCAAGTTTTGAACCGATTATTTTGCGGATTTCGCCTGAATAAAGATCATCGGCGCGTTTGTCCGTCACCTTCGATGATCCATTTATAGGAAGTGATCTCTTCCAGCCCCATCGGGCCACGGGCGTGCAACTTCTGTGTACTGATGCCGATCTCTGCTCCCAACCCAAATTGTGCTCCGTCGGTAAACGCCGTAGATACATTGGTATATACACATGCTGCATCTACCATCCGGGTGAAAAGGGCGGCGCGTTCCCGACTTTCAGTGACGATGCTCTCGCTGTGGCGGGAACTGTACTCTTGAATATGTCCGAGTGCGTCTTCAAAACTACAGACTGTCTTGATCGCCATTTTATAGTCCAGGAACTCTGTCCCGAAACTTTCGGGTGTAGCCGGTTTCAATCCTTTGGCAGGATAATGTCCTTCAAGTGCCTGATAAGCCAACGGATCAGCGTAGATAATCACATTGCTTGCTTTGAGCTTCTCGCATAGCGCAGGCAGGTCGGACAATCTGCTCTTATGAATGATCATACAATCGAGTGCGTTGCAGACGCTGACACGGCGTGTTTTGGCATTGTGAATGATGGCTGCTCCCTTAGTAGTGTCTCCGTATTCGTCAAAATATGTATGGCAGATGCCTGCACCTGTTTCTATCACCGGTATGGTGGCATTCTGTCGCACGAAGTTGATCAGGCTGCTGCTACCGCGGGGAATAAGCAGATCTACATATCCGGCGGCATGCAAAAGTTCGTTGGTCGCTTCGCGGTCAGCCGGCAGCAACTCGACGGTGTGGGTGTCTGCATCAAACAGCCGGAGCACATTATGTATCACTTCTACGATGGCGCGATTCGAAAAGTCGGCATCGCTACCGCCTTTTAAAATACAGGCGTTACCACTTTTCAGGCAAAGCGAAAAGACATCGAAACTGACGTTAGGACGTGCTTCGTAGATGATACCGATAACTCCGAAGGGCACACTTACTTTTGTCAGCTTCATTCCGTTGGGCCGGATGCTTTCTTTCAGGACCCTGCCCAGCGGTGAGGGGAGTGTCGCTACGTTCCGTATGTCGGAGGAAATTCCTTTCAACCGTTCTTCGGTCAGTTTCAGCCGGTCGTATTTCGGATTGTCGGGTGACATCCGATCCAGGTCTTTCCGGTTTTCGGAAAGGATATACGGCGTTTGTGCCAAAGCAGCATCCGCTACGGCGTTCAATATCCGGTTTATTTGTTCGTCGGGCAATAATGCTAAACGACGGCTGGCTGCTTGTACGGCAGCAAATGTATCATTCAGGTTCATACGCAATTCGTTTATTCGATGTAAAGGTAGTCATAATGGACCACTGCTTTTTTTCCATGCTTTCCGATGGCGTCCCGTGCTTGTGTCGAGTCACAGTTGGCTTTGCCCACACCTATGGGAACGCCCCGGTTATCGATGATCCGCACGATGTCATCTTTCTCAAACTCCCCTTCGATGCGGGTGATTCCGATGGGAAGGATGCTGACTGCCTTGTCCGAGTTCAAAACTTCGGAGGCTTGTTCATTGATGTGTATCTCTCCTTTGGCGAAGCCTTCGCTGTGGGCTATCCATTTCTTGATACTCGACACCGGCTGTGGGGCGGGGATGAAACGGGTGCAAATGGTTTCTTCCGGATGTTCCGTCAGGTTGATGAGTATATTGTCACGTTTGCCGTTGGCAATGATTACGGTAATACCTTCGTCTGCCACTTTGCGGGCAATGTTGGTTTTAGTCAGCATACCGCCCCTCCCAAAACTCGATTTGCTGGTCTGGATATAGTTTGTCAGGTCTTTCCCTTGCCCTATTTCCCGTATCACGGATGAAGCCGGATCGGCAGGAGAACCGTTGTATATGCCGTCAATATTGCTTAGGATGATAAGAGCCTGCGCATCCATCATTGAGGCGATGAGTCCCGATAATTCGTCGTTGTCCGTGAACATCAGTTCGGTGACGGAGATGGTATCGTTTTCGTTGACAATGGGGATGACTCCGTTCTCGAGCATTACCGTCATGCAATTTTTCTGGTTGAGGTAATGCCGGCGGGTACCGAAATTCTCTTTGGTGGTGAGTACCTGGCCTACGGCGATGCCGTGATCACGGAACAATTCGTAATATCGGTTGATGAGTTTGGCTTGTCCTACAGCAGAAAATAACTGGCGTTGGTCAACGCTGTCGAGTTTCCTGAGGGTGCGTATTTCACTTCGTCCTGAGGCGACAGCCCCCGAAGAGATAAGAATGATTTCCATTCCGGCTTTATGCAGGGCAGCTATCTGGTCGGTTAGGGCAGACATCCGGGTGACGTCCAGCGTTCCGTCTTGCCGGGTAAGTACGTTACTTCCCACCTTTACAGCTATTCGTGTAAACTCCTTTTTCATTATGCTAACGATTTGAAAGCACAAATATATGGATTTTTGTCGAAATGTAACCTAAGGGGTACATTAAATGAAAGGTCTTATCATCCGGGTGCCTAAAGAGAGGGATTAGGTGCCGGTAGTACATACCTCTCCCACGTGGGTATGCCTAACGGACATGTCTGCGTGGGAGGAGAAAAAATGTTTGGTGATTTATTCGTTCGCCTTTTCCCGGTTTCTCACTATTTCCATAGCCTGCTCGTAGTCGTCTTCATTGACGAGGACGGCTATTTCCTGTCCGATGTAGTAAGGTGCCAGAGCCGCAAGGCCGCCTCCGTCCTTCAGAATGGATTCTATTCCATTGCTTTCAAGTAATCCTTTGGTAAACTCTGCTTCCCAAGGCGAACCGGTGAAGACTTCTACTAAGCGGGTGTCTTTATCTTCTTTCATAATGGTAGGGATATTATGTGGTTATCTCCTACAAATATAACAAAAAGAACCTGGATAATGTTGTTTTACATATAGATTATTCCAAAGATATCCGTTGTACCGTAATGTCTTGGTTGAGGAATGTTGAGGCCGATTCAATAAATTTATCTTCGGCTTCTGTGGTACAAAAGCTGCAACTGCCTCCCCGAGTGCATTTCCGGTCCATTTCGGGGTGCCTGTAGAGGTAATCTTTCAGGCTGGCGGCTACATATTCTCCCTGTGCAACCACTTTCATACTTTGGGGCACGAACTGTTGTATCTTGGGCAGCAGCAGCGGGTAGTGGGTACATCCCAAAATGATAGTGTCTATCTGTCCGTCTTTGGCAAGCAGGTTGTGGATGTATTTACGGATGAAAAAGTCGGTTCCCTCACCATTGGCTTCGTTGTTTTCGACCAGAGGTACCCACATTGGGCAAGCTTCTCCACTTACTTTTATGTCCGGAAAGAGTTTATGTATTTCGAGCGGATACGATTCCGATTTGATGGTGCCGGCTGTGGCCAGTACTCCGACATGGCGGGTTTGGGTTATGCTGCCGATGCACTCTACCGTTGGACGAATGACTCCCAGGACTCTTCGGCTGGGATCGATATCCGGAAGGTTGTTCATTTGTATGGTTCTTAATGCCTTGGCCGAAGCTGTATTGCAGGCAAGTATCACTAAGTGGCAACCCATCTCAAACAGTTTGTTAACCGCCTGCAGGGTAAATTCATATACGATTTCAAAAGAACGGGTACCGTAAGGGGTACGGGCGTTGTCGCCCAGGTAGATATAGTCATAATCCGGAAGAGCCTCCCGGATTTTACTCAGGATGGTCAGTCCGCCATATCCGGAGTCGAATACTCCGATAGGACCGGGTTTCTGGGAAAGGGATTGTTTCATAACGGAGATGGGTTAAAATGTTACGAGCTACAAGTGACAAGTCGTAGCGTATTTTCCGCATAGTACTTGTAGCTTGTAGCTCGTAACTTTATAGCTTCCGACTCTTATTTAATGCCCAATTGGGTCTTTACTTTCGGAGTCAGGTTGATGCTCTGATTTTCGTTAATGTAAGGTATCGGAGTACGTGCCATGTCGAAAATGTAGATAACACCTTCTGCTGCGCCTACTGCTTTGATAGCATCGTCCAGCTTCTTGTATACCGGAGCCATCAGGTCGTTATTAGCTTTCTCCATATCCTGTTGCGCCTTAGCCTGGAATTGTTCTTGTCTCTGCATCATGTCTTCCAGCTCTTTTTGTCTTCTTTCTGCAATCACAGTAGGAAGAGAGTCTTTCTGCTGCATGAACTCCTGATATTTTTTGTTGAATTCTTCTTGAGTTCTCTGAAGGTCCTGTCCGAGTTGTTTGTTCAATGCCTGCAATTCAGATTGTGCTTTGGTGTATTCCGGCATAGCCGAAACAATTTCCATTGCATTGATGTGACCGAATTTAAGATTTTGTGCGAATACGCCCATCGGGAGTACCAGCATCATTAAAAGTGCAATTTTTTTAAGCATAGTTCTATTATTTATTTGAATGATTACTTTTTAGTTATCGGCTGCAAATGTATGAAATTAATTTGAATATCCTAATTTCGCCAGCACTTCATTGCTCACATCAATGCGCGGAGTGGCAAAAATAATGCTCGAAGCTGAGGCTCTGTCCACTACTACAGCGTAGCCGTTTTCTTCGGCTACTACTTTTACGGCATTGTATATTTCATCCTGAATGGGCTTCATCAGTTCTTCTCTCTTCTTAAAAAGCTCGCCTTCGGGACCAAAGTACTTCCGTTTCAATTCTGAGGCAGCCTTTTCTTTTTCTACGATGGCATCTTCTTTTTGAGTTTTCTGCGCAGCCGTCAGCTTTGCAGATGCAGCTTGATATTCTTTAAACATGGTTTGTGCTTCCTTTGCCAATACTTCGACTTCACCCTGCCATTGTTTGGTGGCTTGGTTCAATTGTTCGTTGGCACGTTCGTAAGCCGGAATGTTCTTCAGGATATACTCCATATCGATCAGAGCAAACTTTTGTGCTTGAGCTGTCATACCTACGGCAAACAGCAAGATGATAAATAGAACAGACTTTTTCATAACGCTTAGTTTTTAATGAAACAATTAGAATTCCTGACCCAATACGAAGTGGAATCTGCTTCCGCCTGCGCTCTTGTCGCCAAGTACTTTGTCGAAACCGTATGCCCAGTCGATACCCATCATACCGATCATCGGGAGGAAGATGCGGACACCTACACCGGCCGAACGTTTCAGGTCGAACGGATTGAAGTTCTTCACATCATGCCATGCATTACCGGCTTCCAGGAATGTTAACGCATAAATATTGGTACTTGTTTCCAGCATCAGCGGATATCTTAATTCAAATCCGATACGAGTGTAGGCATATCCTTCCTGTCCACGGTACGGAGTTAACGAACTGTTTTCGTAACCGCGAAGGGCGACACTCTCGGTTGCATAGCTTGAATATCCGGTCATACCGTCACCACCGACGTCAAATGTACCGAACGGAGATTTCTTATATTTGTTGTAGTGGCCCAATATACCGAATTCCACACGTGTCATCAGCACCGGAGTCTTTTTCACGGTTGTCGGGTTCAGCAACGGAATATATGTTTTTGCTTTGAACTTCCACTTATGGTATTCTACCCATTTGTGCATTTTGTTCATATCGTTCTGGTTGTACTCGTTATATTTACTGTAGTCTACTCCGTCGAACAGTGAGTAAGGCGGTGTGAACTGTACAGACAGAGAGAAGTCTGAACCACTACGCGGATAAATCGGGTTATCATAAGAAGCACGTGCCAATGTCAAGCCGATGCTTAAGTCGTTACATTTACCGTTAGTTACCGGGAAGTACTGCCAGTCTTTCAAGATATATCTTTGATAAGAAAGCTCGGCTGAAAGCTGGAAGTAGTCATCCGGCCAGTTCAAGCGTTTTCCCCAACCTGCTGACAGACCCCACATTTTGATTGACTTGTCAGGGTCATAATAGTTTTCGTAGTTGTTATAGTTACCATAATTGTACATACCGTAACCGCCTAAGCCGCTGTAATAACTGTTGTAGTAATTGTTATAGTAGCTTGAGTTATAGTAACGGCTACTGATATCAGTCTGAACTGAGAAGAATGCCGACAGGGAGAATGAATTCGGACGTTTACCTCCGAACCAGGGATCAAAGAACGAAATGCTATACTGCTGATAGTATTGTGCATTGGTCTGTCCACTGATGGTCAGTGTCTGTCCGTCGCCCTGAGGCAGGATACCACGATAGTTTTCTCCCGGGTGCAATAGGTTTGCCAAAGAGAAGTTCGTAAATTTCAAACTTAATTTACCGATAACACCCGTCTGTCCCCAACCGGCAGAGAACTCTACCTGGTCATTTGCTTTGGATACCAGATCATAGGCAATATCTACCGTTCCGTTCACTTGGTCCGGCTGAATATCCGGTTTGATGTTTTCCGGGTCAAAGTGTCCCATTTGTTGGATCTCACGCATAGAACGCATCAGGTCCTCACGGCTGAACAACTCGCCCGGGCGGGTACGGAGTTCACGGCGAACAACGTTTTCGTACAAACGGTCATTACCATTGATCTTGATCTTATTGATGCTGGCTTGCCGGCCTTCGTAGATTCTCATCTCCAGGTCGATAGAGTCGTTGTCGATATTCACTTCTACCGGATCTAACGTGTAGAACAGATAACCATTGTTGTAATAGAGGTTACCGATAGCGTCTTCATCGGTTGACAAACGTTCATTCAGCAATTTCTGGTTGTATACATCTCCTTTCTTCATGCGGAGCATAAAGTTCAGTTGTTCTGAGGGATAAAGAGTGTTACCCACCCATGTTACGTTGCGAAGGTAGTATTTATCGCCTTCCTCCAATTCAATGTATACATCTACCGTTTTATCGTCAAATTTGGATACGCTGTCTTTCACGATACGTGCATCGCGATAACCCAGTTCGTTGTACTTATCAATAATCAGTTGCTTGTCCTCTTCATACTTCTCATTAACAAACTTCTTGGTGCGGAACAAGTTCAGCAGTTTTCCCTTTTCGTTTGTTTTCTTCATCACACGTTTCAGCTTCGATGTTTTGATAGCATGGTTACCGGCAAAAGTAATGGCATGGACTTTTACCTTTTCTTTCTTATCGATATCTATGTCGACCAATACTTGATTTTCATTTGCAGGATCATCTCTTTGAGTGATGGTTATTTCTGCATTCTTAAATCCTTTATCGTCGAAGTAGCGTTTACTTAAAACCTTTGCACGGTCCACCAGATTAGGAGTGATCTGACTGCCTTTTATCATACCCAGTTTGGTCTGTAGGTCTTCACGCTCCGACTTTTTCACACCGTGATAGCGTATGTCTGAAATGCGCGGACGTTGAGTCAGACTGATCTTCAGCCAGATTTTATTGCCTTCTACCTTTTCGGCTGTGATTGACACGTTGGAGAACAGACCGTGACGCCAGTAGCGTTTGATTGCCCCCGTGATCTCATCACCCGGTACGGTAATAGTTTGTCCTACAGAAAGTCCGGACAGTCCGATAAGAACATAATCTTCGTAGTTCTTGACACCTTCGACCTTGATGTCGGCTATTTCATATTTTTTCGGTGTCCCGGAATACATGATAACGGGTTTTGATTCGTCAGTGTTAGCATCTTGTGCTACGCCCGGCAATGCAAAGCAAAACAGGCTGATAAACGTTACGAATATGAAGGAAATACGATAATGCATTTATGTTATAATTAAGTTTTGAGTTAACTGATTTGTTCGCTGGTCTTTCCGAATCTGCGTTCGCGTCTCTGGTAGTCACAGATAGCCTTGTGCAATTCTTCTTCCTTAAAGTCTGGCCAGAAGGTTTCACAAAAATAAAGCTCCGAATAAGCACATTGCCAAAGTAGATAGTTGCTTAAACGAATCTCTCCGCCTGTACGGATTAAGAGGTCCGGATCGGGCATGAAATTGGTTGTCAGATGCGTCTGGATGCTTTCCGAAGTAATTTCTTCAGGAGTCATTTCTCCTTTCTGGACCAATGTGGCAATCTGCCGTGCGGCCTCGGTTATTTCCCATCTGGCAGAATAACTGAGGGCAAGTACCAGACACATTCCTGTGTTTTTGGAAGTACGTTCGACACAGGCATTCAAGCGCTTCCGTACATTTTCGGGTAGTTTGTTGATGTCTCCGATGATACGGAAACTTATATTGTTTTTCATAAATGTTTCCTCTTCGATAGAGTCGAATAGGAGACTCATCAATGCAGCGACTTCGTCCGATGGCCGGTTCCAGTTTTCGGTTGAAAAGGTATATAAGGTAAGGAATTTGACTCCTAACCTGGCTGCCTCTTCAGTGATGATATGCACAGTTTCGGCTCCGGCCTGATGTCCAAAACTACGTTCGCGTCCGCGTTGTTTGGCCCATCGTCCGTTACCGTCCATGATAATGGCTACATGCTTAGGTATCCGGTTTAAATCTATTTGTTCTTTATAGGACATTTCTTTAATTATTTGTTCTGTCTGGCAAAACCAAATTTATTAAGTCGTCCACGCCATACTTCGTTGGCATCGCCGTTACTCCATATTACCCAGATAAAGTTATCTTTGTCCACTACAGTAGAGTAGTTGTTCCCTCTGTCTTTGAATTCAGTCGGTAAGAAGATTTTCTTATCGGCTTTATACCAGGCAAGTCCTGCTTCCGATGTGTAGATCGTTTCGAACTTTCCTCCGAATGCCCAGAAAGCGTTGCCATAATAGAAGAAAGACGGTTTGTCGAGCTTCGGACAATAGGCAGTGGTCGATGACGTTTTTAAAGGAATCCAAAGTAAACCGTCCTGTGAACTCCAGGCCACCGAAGTTGTATCGCTTGCATTGCGATTATTGCCCATTACGGCTATCGTCTGTATTCCTGTAGCATTGAGATAAGAAGTTGCTGACAAATTATCCAGCGGGAAGTCAGATCCGACTTCTTCTGGACTGATATTCCATGTGGTTGCTTCAGAATTGCTTATCGCAAATGTAGATTGACTACCATTATTAATAATACCGGCAATTCCGGAGATATCCAGCAGATTGCCCTCATTCTTGGGGAAGGGAGCGATCAGCATCTCTACTTTACCGTTTTTATTCAAATCGGTTGCAAGACTCCATGATGCCCCATCTGAAGAAACATATACTTTCTCACCGTTTGTGGCATACAATTTTTCACCAAAGGCAATGAGGGAAGAGAGTTTTATGTTTTCCGGAAGACCGGTAACAGATACCTGTGTCCAACTTCTTCCTTTGTTGATTACGTCTCCTGATGATTTGTAGGCAGTAGTGTTTGATGTATACACAAGAATGTCTTCACCCAGAATTACGGACTTCTGATACCCACTGTAGTTAGCAAAGTTATCTGTCATTTTAGTCCAGTTCATGGAATCCGGATCCTGTCGGTGTACGCGCACTGAAATGGTGTACTCTTTGGTATATTGCATATCCGCGGCCCATACCTTTATTCTCATGGGCTTTTCCATAGTGCCCCTGAAGTCAATAGAGTCAGAGTAATTAAACAAGGTGTCTTGACCCTCTGCGTTTTTAGCCGTGATTATTCCGGACGCTGTGGTCAATGTCTTTATAAGAATACGGTCAATAATTGTATCGGAGCCCACAGGCAGTGAATCCTGGTTATAAATAAGTCCAACTCCGTCAGGTCCAAATTGATCTATTGTAAATTTATAGTTTACCCCATGTACGGTATCAAGTGCAAATGCATGTATGGTAGCATCCGGGCTGTATTCAATTTCTTCAGTGTCAAGGCACGAAGTAACGGCAAACGATACAAGGAAGAAACTTACAATTACTGATAAAAACTTTATTCTCATTTGAAAGATTGTGTTTATTTACAAGTTGCAAAAATAGGAACATTTTTCTCTATATTGAACATTGAAGGGAAGTTTTATATAAAATTATAGATAATCTGCTCGATTTTGTCGATATAAAACTCCCTGAATGCTGCGAATTTAGGTATTTCTCTTTAAGTAATGCCTGAAGGTTGTAGCGAAATGTTTTTCTTCTGAATAACTAATTTTATCGCTTATTTCAGGTGCTTTAACACCGGAATAAAGCCGTTTGTCGCTTCTTTCTATAATAATTTCATCCCATATTCCGGAGCAGATAAATGATTCCAGCAATATCTTGCCTCCTTCGACCATCAAGGATTGTAGATTACGCTGATAGAGGGTTGCCAGTATTTGTGGCAGAATATCTGTTTGATAGTCCAAGGGGATATATTCCAGATTCTTTTTACCGGGGCGGTGGCATTCCGTAAAAATGAGTGTAGGCACACTGCCATCCAAAAGGTGTGAAGTCTGAGGAAGCGAATGATTACGGTCCAGAGCTATGCGTGCCGGGTTATGCCCGTACCAGTGACGTACAGTTAATGCCGGATCGTCTAATAATGCTGTTCGGGTACCTACCATGATAGCATCCGATTCTGCTCTTTTTTTATGTACCAACATGGAAGTGAGGGGAGTGGATAATAGCACAGGATGTCCTTCTGTACGCTCTAAGTCGATGAAGCCATCAGCCGATTCTGCCCATTTTAAAACAATATAAGGGCGATGAAGGGTGTGGAAGGTGATGAATTTCCGTATAAGTTCGCGGCACTCCTTTTCCAGGACTCCCACTATGACCTCACGTCCGGCATTCCGTAATTTTTGGATGCCTTTACCCGCAACTTTGGAAAATGGGTCCTGGCAACCGATTACGATTTTGGGAATTTGCTTTTCTATGATTAGGTCAGCACAGGGAGGTGTCTTTCCATGATGGGAACAAGGCTCAAGGCTTACGTATATAGTACTGCGTTTCAGTAAAGAGGAGTCTTTAACAGAACGGATAGCGTTGACTTCGGCATGGGCTTCTCCACAACGGACATGATAACCTTCGCCGATGATTTGTTCATCACATACGATGACGGCCCCCACCATTGGGTTGGGAGATACGTTGCAAAGACCGTTTCTTGCCAATTGGATGCAACGTCTCATGTATTTTTCTTCTTCCATCTTTTAGGCTTATAGCTATATTATTTGTATTTTTGCACCCCAAAATAATGAGAATGAACTGCGTCACCACTTATATCCGCCAGTCTTTACACCATATTTATCCACCGGGAGAACTCAGGAGCCTCACAAAAATGATTTGTTGTGATCTGCTGGGGCAGGATGCTATTGACTATTATTTGGGCAAAGATATAATTTTATCTGCAAACGAACAGCGTGATTTAGAAAGCATTGTTGAACGGTTGAAGAAAAACGAGCCAATTCAGTATATTCAGGGAAGGGCAAATTTCTACGGATCCATGTTCCGGGTAGCTCCGGGAGTCCTGATCCCTCGTCCCGAAACTGAAGAACTGGTGGATTTAATAGTAAAAGAGTCTGCTACAGGTGTCCGTCTGCTTGATATAGGAACCGGAAGTGGGTGTATTGCTATAAGTTTGTCTAAGCATATTCCTGGAGCGGAGGTTACGGCGTGGGATGTGTCGGAAAATGCACTTGCCATTGCCAGGCAAAACAATCAGGAACTGAAAACTAAAGTGAATTTTGAGAAAGTGGATGTCTTTTCTACGGAGTTTTCTGGAGACAGACGATATGATATTATTGTAAGTAACCCTCCTTATGTGACAGAGAGCGAAAAAAATGAAATGGAACCTAACGTCTTGGATTGGGAGCCCGGTCTGGCTCTGTTTGTTCCGGATAATGATCCTTTATTATTTTACCGGCGTATTGCCTCTTTGGGGAGAGAGATGCTAAGTCTGCATGGTAAACTCTATTTTGAGATAAATCGGGCGTATGGTGAAGAAGTTTTGCAAATGCTTGGCGGAAAGGGATATAGAGACCTTCGTTTGATAAAAGACATATCGGGTAATGATCGAATTGTAACTGCTAAACGATGAATATAATAACAGAAGAAGATGCGTTAAACCGCATGGCTGGCTATTGCTCTGCAGCCGAGCATTGTAAAGCTGAAGTGAGTGAAAAACTACAGAAGTGGGGCTTGCCTTATGAAGCGGTCAATCGGATTATTGATCGGCTTGTGGTTGAGAAGTTTATAGATGAAGAACGTTACTGTAGGGCATTTGTCAATGATAAGTTTCGTTTTGCCAAATGGGGTAAAATGAAGATTGCTCAAGCACTTTACATGAAAAAGATATCTCGTGAAGTGTCTTATAAATACCTGAATGACATTGATCAGGAAGAGTATCTTGCTATTTTGGGAGATTTGATGGCTGCTAAACGTAAAAGTATACACGCTAAAGATGAATTCGAGTTGAATGGGAAGTTGATCCGTTTTGCTATGAGCAGAGGATTTGAAATGGATGATATCCGCCGTTGTGTGCAAGTGGAAGAAGAGTAAGTGACAAATAACAAAAAAATAATACGGCTTCTTCTTTTTAGTCTCGTTCCATTTCCGTATTTTTGCATCCTGTAATTATCATAGTTAGTTTAGTTATGAAAAATTTAGAGAGATTATTCGCCGAGAAGTTGTTGAAGATTAAAGCTATTAAGCTTCAACCGGCAAATCCGTTTACATGGGCTTCCGGATGGAAATCACCGTTTTACTGCGACAACCGTAAAACCCTTTCTTATCCTTCTCTTCGTAGTTTTGTTAAGTTCGAAATTACACGTCTGATTCTGGAACGTTTCGGACAGGTAGATGCCATTGCCGGAGTTGCAACAGGTGCTATTCCTCAAGGTGCTTTGGTAGCTGATGCATTGAATCTTCCGTTCGTGTATGTCCGTTCTACCCCTAAAGACCATGGCTTGGAGAATCTTATCGAAGGCGAACTTCGTCCGGGTATGAAAGTCGTTGTAGTAGAAGATTTAATCTCTACCGGTGGAAGTAGTTTGAAAGCCGTAGAGGCTATCCGTCGGGATGGTTGTGAAGTAATTGGTATGGTAGCTGCCTATACTTACGGATTCCCGGTTGCCGAACAGGCTTTTAAAGATGCTAAAGTACCTTTGGTAACGTTGACTAATTATGAAGCAGTGTTGGATGTTGCATTGCGTACCGGTTACATTGAAGAAGAAGATATTGCAACGTTAAACGAATGGCGCAAGGATCCAGCTCATTGGGAAACCGGAAAATAAGACTGATTTTTTTGATGATTAAAATATAGAAAGAAGGGCCATTCGGACAGAGTTTGTTCGGATTGTTCTTCTTTTTTCTTTATAAGTAAGATAGAATAAGATGACTAAATTTGAGAGTAGTGTCAAGGTAATACCTTATAGCCAGGAACGTGTGTACGATAAACTTGCGGACCTTAGTAACCTGGAATCCATAAAGGACCGTTTACCACAAGACAAAGTGAAAGATATGAGTTTTGATACGGATACACTTAGTTTCAATGTAGATCCGGTGGGACAGCTAACCCTTAAGATTATTGAACGTGAGCCCTGTAAGTGTATTAAATTTGAGACGATTAATTCTCCTCTGCCTTTTAATATGTGGATTCAGATTGTATCTTCAGCCGATGAAGAATGTAAACTTAAAATAACCATTGGGTTGGATATTAATCCATTTATGAAAGCAATGGTACAGAAGCCTTTACAGGAAGGACTGGAGAAGATGGCTGATATGTTATCCATGATACAATATTAAAGAATATGGCACAGAAACTTTGGGAGAAATCTGTTGAGGTAAACAAGGATATAGAACGCTTTACCGTTGGTCGTGACCGTGAGATGGATCTTTATCTTGCTAAACATGATGTACTTGGTTCAATGGCACATATCACTATGCTTGAGAGCATAGGTTTATTGACAAAAGATGAATTATCTTTATTGTTAGCCGAATTGAAAGATATTTATGTTTCTGCCGAGAAAGGTGAGTTTGTAATAGAAGAAGGAGTTGAGGACGTTCACTCTCAGGTGGAGTTGATGTTGACTCGTCGGTTGGGAGATGTGGGTAAGAAAATTCATAGTGGTCGTTCACGTAATGACCAGGTATTACTTGACTTAAAGCTTTTTACCCGCACACAGATAAAAGAAGTGGCAGAGGCGGTGGAGCAACTCTTTCATGTTTTAATTCGTCAGAGTGAACAATATAAAGATGTATTAATGCCCGGGTATACTCATTTGCAGATTGCGATGCCCTCGTCATTTGGCCTTTGGTTCGGGGCATATGCCGAAAGTTTGGTGGACGATATGCTCTTTTTGCAAGCTGCATTTAGGATGTGTAACCGTAATCCTTTGGGATCGGCTGCGGGATATGGTTCTTCATTTCCTTTGAATCGTACGATGACTACCCAGTTGCTTGGTTTTGACTCTTTGAACTATAATGTAGTTTATGCTCAAATGGGACGTGGCAAGATGGAGCGTAACGTCGCTTTTGCACTGGCAACAATTGCAGGAACCATTTCAAAATTGGCTTTCGATGCCTGTATGTTCAATAGCCAGAATTTTGGTTTTGTGAAACTGCCGGATGAATGTACTACCGGTTCCAGTATCATGCCGCATAAGAAGAATCCGGATGTGTTTGAATTAACACGAGCTAAATGTAATAAGTTGCAATCTCTCCCACAGCAAATTATGATGATTGCCAATAACCTGCCTTCTGGATATTTTCGTGATCTGCAAATTATCAAGGAGGTTTTCTTGCCGGCTTTTCAAGAACTGAAAGATTGCTTGCAGATGACTACATACATCATGAATGAAATTAAGGTGAATGAACATATTCTTGATGATGATAAATATCTTTTTATCTTTAGTGTAGAAGAAGTGAATCGCCTTGCACGTGAAGGTATGCCTTTTCGGGATGCTTATAAAAAAGTAGGCTTGGATATTGAAGCTGGTAACTTCTCGCATAATAAGAAGGTGCATCATACTCATGAAGGGAGTATTGGTAATCTTTGTAATGATGAGATATCCGCTTTGATGCAAAATGTAGTGGAAGGCTTTAATTTCTACAGCATGGAACAGGCTGAAAAGACCTTGTTAGGGCGTGTTTGATAGATTATTGCTATGTGAAGATAACTTCTATCTTTACATAGCTTTTATGATAAAAATAGTTTTCCGTTTCTTTGAGAATTTTTTCTTTGGAAAAAGTTTGGCAGAAAGCAGGAAACTACTTATCTTTGCACCCGTTGAAAAAACGCGGAAATAGCTCAGTTGGTAGAGCATAACCTTGCCAAGGTTAGGGTCGCGAGTTCGAGTCTCGTTTTCCGCTCTCTTTGAAAGGATGCTCGAATGGTGGAATGGTAGACACGAAGGACTTAAAATCCTTTGGCCATTGCGGCTGTGCGGGTTCAAGTCCCGCTTCGAGTACTATAGTTGCATCCTAAAAAGCTCCATAAGTAATGAACTTATGGAGCTTTTACTTTATTCATGGAGATGTTATCTATATGCCGTTAGTTATGCAATAAGGATAACATTCGCATGCATTGATGGACAGTTCTCTCTATGTTGCTGCAGGTCCTTGATTTTTCCATAGCTTGCTCTTGAGAGACCGGACCTTCTACAATAGGATATACAGCCAGAAAACCTGCATTATTCAGCAATTCGGTTTCATCTACACATCCGGCAATACCAATTACAGGAATATTTTTTCGTTGGGCTGCTTTGAGAACTCCCATAGGAGCTTTTCCCATTATAGTTTGGGCATCCATTTTCCCTTCGCCTGTAATCACAAGATCGGCTCCTTGTAGTTTCTCATTAAAATGGAGAGCATCCAATACAGTGTCAATTCCCCGGGATAACCGAGCGTTGAAGAAGGCCATAAAACCGCCACCCATGCCTCCGGCTGCTCCTGCTCCAGGGATAGCATCAATATCCTTATATAGGGTTTGGGCAATCAACTGTGCGAAATGCTTCAGTCCTGTGTCTAATATGCGTATTTGTTTTGCATCGGCTCCTTTTTGGGGAGCAAAAATAAATGCGGCCCCTTGTGGTCCGGAAAATGGGTTGTTTACATCGCATGCGATGGTGAATGTACACTTTGCCAGTTTATCTTCCGGGAAATCGTTGCTATCAATCATCTCTATCTTTTGAAGTATTTCTCCTCCATACCCTAATAAATTTCCGGCTATATCCCGGAACTTCATGCCTAATGCCTGCAACATTCCCGTGCCTGCATCATTGGTGGCACTACCTCCGATTCCTATCAGAAATTTCCTGCAACCGCGTTCCAAGGCATCCTGTATTAATTCGCCTGTACCATAAGTGGTTGTTTTCATCGGATTTCTCAGATGGGGTTCAATCAATGTCAGTCCACTCGCGGCTGCCATTTCGATGACAGCAGTTTCTCCATCTCCCAAAACGCCATACCGGGCTTCTATTAACCGCATTAATGGATCGTGCACGTGACACGAATGTATCCGCCCATTTGTTGCACTGACCAGTGCTTCAATTGTTCCTTCTCCGCCGTCCGCTATAGGGAGTTTTATGATTTCACATTTCGGAAATACTTTTCGAATACCTTTTTCACATGATACAGCTACCTCTGCGGATGACAGGGAACCCTTAAACGAGTCGGATGCAATGATTATCTTTTTCATGCTTGGAGAAAATTGTTTTTATTTAGAAGATGTGATAATAATCATAAGAAGCGTTGAAAATAAAAAGCCGGAATGTAACACGAATCATTCCGGCTTTTGTCCCTAATCAAACCTAATCTAACAAACCTATGAAGCTATTCTGTTGCTGATAACCCGCATTGCTGCAGTGTAATATTCACAGGGGACAGAAAGCAGTATGCAATCTATTCCTTTGTCCTTCATCACCACTTCGATAGATGCAGCCTTTAGAAGGGTTCTCACACTTGCCACTTCCCATGGGCTACCAGCGAATACTTCAACCTGAGAAATCTTTCTACTTACTACCATTTGCTTTTTAGTTATTAAATGAATATGTTGCAAATATAGCAGGTTGTTTTCTTTCAGAAGAGCAATTTTAGTTCATATTATAGCACTTATGTTGCAAACGTTTGCTGATTTGTTGGTTTGATCAATATTTTATGTACGAATTTTGTATAATTGGGCTATTTCTCATCATTCTTACGGATTTCCACCCGCCGGATTTTGCCACTGATAGTTTTGGGTAATTCATCTACAAATTCAATGACACGTGGATACTTATAAGGAGCCGTTACTTTTTTCACATGGTTCTGGAGTTCTTTTATCAATTCTTCACCTGCACGTTCTTTATAATCTTTTGCCAGCACAATAGTTGCTTTTACCACTTGCCCTCGAATTTCATCGGGTACACCAGTGATGGCACACTCCACTACAGCAGGGTGAGTCATCAGCGCACTTTCTACTTCAAACGGTCCGATACGGTAACCGGAGCTTTTTATTACGTCATCGGCACGCCCTACAAACCAAAGATAGCCGTCTTCATCTTTCCAGGCCACATCGCCTGTATAATAGATGCCGTCATGCCATGCTTCGTGTGTACGCGCAGCGTCGCGATAATACTCTTTGAACAGTCCCAACGGTTTACCGTTAGTAGTCCGAATAACAATCTGTCCTTGTTCGCCAGCCTCTACCGAACGGCCTTCATAGTCTATCAGGTCAACATCATATTGGGGGTTAGGGACTCCCATGCTTCCCGGTTTCGGTTCCATCCAGGGGAAGGTGGCAACCGTTAGTGTTGTTTCCGTTTGGCCGAACCCTTCCATCAGTTTGATGCCTGTCAGTTTCTTAAATGTATCGAATACTGCCGGATTTAATGCTTCACCGGCAATCGTGCAATATTCCAAGGAAGAAAGATCGTATTTGGTCAGATCTTCGTGAATCAGAAAACGGAAGATTGTGGGAGGGGCACAAAGTGAAGTAACATGGTAGTTTTGTATTTTCTCCAATATGTCGGCTGGAGTAAACTTCTCGTGGTCGTAGACGAAAACATTAGCTCCGGCTATCCATTGTCCGTACAGCTTTCCCCATACAGCTTTTCCCCAACCTGTATCGGCGATGGTGAGATGAAGGCTGTTCTCTTTCAGATTGTGCCAGAAACTACCGGTGACAATATGTCCCAACGGATAGGTGAAATCATGTGCAACCATTTTGGGCTCACCGGTCGTTCCGCTGGTGAAGTACATCAAAGAGATATCATCGTTGGAGTTTGGATGTTCCGGTTTAGCGAAAGGGGCTGCATCTTTAATGCCTTGATGAAAATCTTCGAATCCTTCTGCTATTTCAGGGCCAACACTTACCAAATGTTTCACTGTAGGAGAGTCCGGCATGGCATCTATGATATGTTTAGTAATAACCTCTTCTCCGGCTGCTACGATCATCTTTATATCGGCTGCATTGCAGCGATATACGATGTCTTTCTTGGTTAGCAGGTGGGTGGCAGGGATAACAACGGCTCCCAGCTTATGCAAAGCGATGATGCTGAACCAAAATTCGTAACGTCGTTTCAATATCAGCATGACCATATCACCATGTCCGATGCCCAGACTTTGAAAGTAGGATGCTGTCTGATCTGTATATTGTTTTATATCCGCAAAAGAGAACTGGCGTTGTTCACCTTTATCATTGGTCCATAACAAAGCCGGTTTGTCTGGCTGTTCAGCAGCCCAGGCATCTACTATATCGTATCCGAAGTTGAAGTTTTCCGGAACATTTATCTTTAAGTTCTTGACAAAATCTTCCTGTGAACTGAAGGAAGTTTGCGATAAAAATCTATCTATCATTTTCTTCATTTAAATAATTACATGATTACTGCCAGAAAGCGCACTGTTTTTCCATCCAGTGCTTTCATTCCATGGGGCAGTTTTGAGTTGAAGTACAAGCTGTCTCCTTCGTTTAGTATCAGGTCTTTTCCATCTATGCTGATCATCATGCGACCTTCAAGTACCAAGTTGAACTCCTGGCCGCCATGGCTATTATAGTGTATCGGTTCGTTGTCCGGTTTTGGTTCGACAGTTACGATAAACGGGTCGGCGTTTCGGTTCATAAAGCCCGCCGCTAATGATTGGTATTTATACGCCTTTGTACGTTCTATACTGGTTCCTTTACCTGCACGTGTCAGGAAATAGCTGCTCATCTTAGGCTCTTCTCCGAACATCAGAGCATCAAGAGCTATGCCGTATTTACGTGCGATTTTTTGCAGCATACTTACTGAGATGTCGTAATCTCCGGTTTCTGCAAGACGATATTCTTCCGCTGAAATCTCACAATCACGGGCGATGTCTTCAGCTGTCAGTTCAAGTACGTCACGTAGTCCACGCAGACGTTCTGCTATTTGTTTAATTTGGTCGTCCATATAAATTTAGTGTTTAGTGATTAATGTTTTTGTTTTTTGTGATTAAAATTAGATAATCACTATCTTGATGCTTTCATTGCTTTAATAATGGCAGAGGTAAATCCATTATGCTCTAACTCATTGATACCTTTGATTGTAATTCCGCCGGGAGTAGTCACTTTGTCAATCTCTACACTCGGATGGGTATCGTTGTTCAGTATCAGTTCGGCAGCCCCTTTTACAGATTGCGCAATCATATCCATGGCATCCGACGGGCGGATTCCCATTTCAATACCTGCTTGCATAGCAGCCTGAATATATTTCAGTACATAAGCAATGCCACAAGAGGTTAGAGCAGTAGCTGCTTCCAGCTTGTCCTCAGGCAAAATCATAGCCATCCCCATCTCACTGAAGAGGTTGACCATCAGTGTTTCCAGATCGTGTCCGGCATTTCGTGAAGCTATCAGTGTCATACTTTGTAGTTCGCTGATAGCTGTATTGGGGACAATACGGAACATGGGCATCTCTGGTTCAACGACATCATGCGCCAATTGTTCGAAGCTGATTCCGGCTGCAACGGAAACGAGAATCTGTTTGCTTTTTAGTTTCATTTCGCGGAGCACACTTCTGATTAGCCAGGGTTTCACGGTCAAAATCACAATATCAGCACCGATAGCAGCTTCTGCATTATTGCGAGTGGTAGTGATAGAAGGGAATTCTTTTTTCAACGCTTCCAGTTTTCCGGCACTGGGGTTGGACACTATAATATCGGAAGCCGAGATCAGCTTGCCTTTTGCCAGTCCGCAGGCAATGGAGCCTCCCATATTTCCTGCACCAATGATAGCTACTTTCATATTTTATAATTATTTAGTCTGTTTCTGACAAAGGTATAAGTAAAAAGTGAAAATACGAGCAAACGTGGCAGGTATTTTCACTTTTTCACTTTCCTTATAAGGATGCTGATTATTAACCGAGTACTTTTCTTAGCCGGACAAGGAATTCATCGGCTTCTGCCTTGCTGAGGCAGAGAGGAGGTAGCAAACGGATTACATTCGTACCACTGGCACCGGTAAATACTTTTTGTTCGTGAATCAGGCGGTTGCGGATTTCCTTTACCGGTTGGTCGAACTCCATTCCGATCATAAGTCCGCATCCGCGAACTTCTTTGATTTCTCTGAATTTTTTCAATTCTTCTAACAGATAGGTACCGATGTCGGCTGCATTTTCTACCAACTTTTCCTGTTCAATGACATCCATTACTGCCAGTGCAGCGGAGCAAGCCAGATGATTGCCACCAAAAGTAGTCCCGAGCATGCCATATACCGGTGTGAATATCGGGCTGATCAGTACCCCTGCCATTGGAAATCCGTTTCCAATGCCTTTGGCAACAGTGATTATGTCAGGTTTGATTCCGGCATACTGGTGGGCAAAGAATTTGCCACTACGTCCGTAACCGCTTTGTATCTCGTCCAAGATCAGGATTGTGCCGTTGTCAGTGCAGGCTTTACGGAGTTCCTGCAGGAATTCGGTTGTTGGTATTTTGATACCGCCTACTCCTTGTATGCCTTCAATAATGACAGCACAAACATCTCCTTTTGCCAGTTCGGCTTTCATCGTCTCCGTATCGTTTAGCGGAAGGTAGGTTATATGCCCGTTGGCATTGATCGGAGCTATAATCTTAGGATTATCTGTAGCTTCTACCGCCAGCGAAGTACGCCCGTGAAAAGCTTTGCCGAAAGATATTACTTTGGTCCGTCCGTTATGGAACGAGGCCAATTTCAGTGCATTTTCATTTGCTTCGGCACCACTGTTGATCAGGAATAGGGAGTAATCTTCATATCCGGATAGTTTTCCAAGACGTTCGGCTACCTGTTGCTGTAACTTGTTGATTACAGAATTTGAATAGAAGCCCAGTGTTGCCACTTGCTTGCTAATCATGTCAACATAATGCGGGTGAGCATGTCCGATCGAGATGACAGCATGTCCTCCGTAGAGATCCAGATATTCCGTGCCGTTTTCATCCCAAACGTGACAACCTTTTCCTTTTACTATGTTTATATCAAAAAGGGGATATACGTCAAATAGGTTCATTGCTTTTTAGAATGCAGAGGGTTTAAGGCGCAGGCCTACCGTCTCCTCCAGATTAAACATCAGGTTCATGTTATGGACTGCCTGCCCGGATGCACCTTTCAACAGATTGTCAATACAAGAAATGATCAATAGTTTATCACCGTGTTTTTCCAGGTGAATCAGACATTTATTGGTATTTACTACCTGTTTCAGGTCTATGTTTTTGTCTACGATGTGTACAAACGAGTCTTTGGAATAATATTCCTCATACATGCGTACAATTTCCTCTAATGCTACCTTTGTTTTTACGACTAAAGTAGCAAAAATACCGCGGGGAAAATCACCCCGGTAAGGGATGAAGTCAATTTCTGAATCAAAACTATTCTGTAATTGTTTCAGTGATTGCCTGATTTCGGGAACGTGTTGGTGTTCAAAAGCTTTGTACACGCTCATATTATTGTTTCGCCAACTGAAATGACTGGTGGCTCCAGGTTTTACTCCTGCTCCTGTGCTTCCTGTAATAGCGTTTACCATTACATCTCCGTTTAGCATCAGATGTTTTGCCAATGGAAGTAATCCTAATTGGATACAAGTAGCAAAGCATCCCGGATTGGCTACATGTTTTGCTGTGCAGGTTGCACGGCGATTTAATTCCGGCAGGCCATAAATAAAGTCATGATCCGGTGAAGCAATGCGGTAGTCCATTGATAAATCAATGATTTTCAGATCCTCCGGAATGTTGTGACTTTCTATAAATTTCTTTGTATCTCCATGGGCGGTACAGAAGAAAAGCACATCGATGTCTTCTAACGGGAGTTCGTCGGTAAAGACCAGATCGCACTCTCCGTAAAGTCCTTCATGCACATCGGTAATTTTGTTTCCGGCATTACTGGTACTGTTAACGAATATGATTTCGGTTTCGGGATGGTTGATAAGCAGGCGGATAAGTTCGCCTGCCGTGTATCCTGCTCCGCCAATTATTCCTGCTTTTATCATACTTCTTCGTCTTTATGGTTAGCATAGTAAACACGTAGCGGGGTAGAAGTTACTTTGATGAAGCCTTTAGCGTCTTCGGCTGTCCAACCCTTTTGCATTTCTCCATATTCACCAAATTTGGTTTTTACCAGATCGTCTTGTGACTCTACACCAACGGTGGAGAATGACAAGGGGCGGAGTTCAAGGATTGCAGTACCGTTTACATTGCGCTGAGATTCCTGTAGCATTGCTTCAATATCACGCATTACCGGTTCCAGATACTGGCTTTCGTGAAGGAACATGCCATACCAGTTGGCTACTTGGTCTTTCCAATATTGTTGCCATTTGCTCAGCGTATATTTTTCGAGGAACCGGTGTGCGCCGATGATAAGCATCGGGGCAGCTGCTTCAAATCCAACACGTCCCTTAATGCCGATGATGGTATCTCCTACGTGCATATCACGACCAATACCGTAAGCTGCACCTATTTCTTCCACCTTCTGGATGGCTGCAATCTTGTCTTCAAAGACTTCACCGTTTACAGCATGAAGCTCACCGTTTTTAAATTCAAGACGCAGTAGTTCGCTACCTTCTTTGGTGACTTGTTTCAGATAAGCTGTTTCGGGCAATCCCTGTGCGCTGTCCAGAATTTCTCCTCCACAGATGGAAGTACCCCATAATCCGACGTTATAAGAGTATTTCAGCTTCGTAAAGTCGGCTTCGAAACCATTTTTGTTCAGGTAATCGATTTCCTCCTGACGACTTAGGGCCATATCACGAGTCAGCGTAATGATTTCTACACCCGGAGTCATGACAAGGAAAGTCATGTCAAAGCGAATCTGGTCGTTTCCTGCTCCGGTAGAACCATGTGCAATGGCTTCTGCACCAATCTCCTTGGCATAACGTGCAATGGCCAGTGCCTGGAAGATGCGTTCGGAGCTAACAGAAATCGGGTAAGTGCCATTACGCAGTACGTTGCCGAATATCATGTATTTCAAACTCTTTTCGTAGTATTCCTGAGTGACATCGAGGGTGACATATTTCACAGCACCCAGTTTGTAGGCATTCTCTTCGTTCTGCTTCAGTTGTTCTTCGCTGAAACCGCCTGTGTTGGCGCATGCAGCGTACACTTCATATCCTTTTTCCTTAGCCAGGTACATTACAGTGAACGAGGTATCGAGACCTCCGCTGAATGCAACCACTACTTTCTTTTTCTGTTCCATAGTGCTGTATTTTTTAAATGTTATTTCTTTCTTGTTCCTTTTTAATGTTATGCGGATCTGCCGGATCATATAGCATGGCGGTGCAAATACAGAATTTACGATTCTTTGCCACCAGGATTTCATGGTTAGTGCAACCTTCACATCCTTTCCAGAAAGCTTCGTCATCGGTCAGTTCATTAAATGTGACCGGTACATATCCCAGTTCCGTGTTCATTTTCATCACGGCCGCACCACTGGTCAAACTGAATATTTTAGCTCTCGGCCATCGTAAACGAGCCAACTGAAAAGAGGCCTGTTTGATACGTTTGGCCAATCCTAATCCCCGGAAGTCGGGATGTACAATCAATCCCGATGTAGCAACGTATTGTTTGTTTCCCCATGATTCAATATAAGTAAATCCGGCAAACACATCTCCACTGAGGGCTATGATTGCTTTTCCTTCTTTCATTTTGGTGGCTACGTACTCATGTGTACGTTCTGCTATTCCGGTTCCGCGTACTTTTGCTGCGTTTCTGATTGTCTCCAAAATAGTGTCAACGTAAACCTCATGCGAGGCGTCGGCTACCATAACATCTATTTGTTGAGTGTCCATTTTTGATTTAGTGTAGAGTATAATTGTTGTTAGTTAGTTGATATTCGGAATAATGAGAGACAAGAAACTTCGTACGGCAGTGGGAGTCACTCCTTCGCGCAACACCAGCATGATGGTATCGTCTCCGGCAATCGTTCCCAGAATGGTATCCGACTCACGGTTATCAATGTCGTAAGCCATGCTGCTCGCGTATCCGGGGCGGGTTTTGATTACTGCAATATTTCCGGAGAACTGAAGGGAGATAAATCCATTATTCATTAACATTTCACTGGCACTTTGGTCGCCAACCCGTTTGTACATGATGTCATTGGGCAATACATATACATATTTGCCATTCATGCTGGCAGCTTTGGCTACTTTCAGTTGTTTCAGGTCACGTGAAAGAGTGGCTTGTGTCAGTTCGAATCCTTCCTGTCCTAATTCTTGCAAGAGTTCTTCTTGTGAACCTACTTCTTTACTGGAGATAATCATTTTTATGGCATCTAACCGGTTTGCTTTCTTCTTCATCTTGTATAATTATTCTAAGAATGGCGCAAAAGTATGCAATAATTTGGAAATAGTATGCATAAAAGGCTGTTTTTTTACTCTTTTTATACATAAACATAGCATATATTGTGGAAATATGCAGAAATGGTAGCATGAATATATCTATGCTTGAATGGTTATGTAGTTTTTATGAATTGCTGAATTCTGATTAGAAGCGATATATAAATAAGGTGAAGATATATTTCTATGGAATCAGAACTGATTGGGAGGTGGATAGTTGTATGGAAAGGAAGATTAGGAAAACTGTTGTTTTTAATATAATTCAATTATTCCTCTAAAAAAACAGACAAGCCGCTCAATTTGAACGGCTTGTCTATGCGAATGTCGGAATGAGGCGACTCGAACGCCCGACCCCTACGTCCCGAACGTAGTGCGCTACCAACTGCGCTACATTCCGCTATCTGCAAAGTGGTGCCACCAGGAATCGAACCGGGGACACAAGGATTTTCAGTCCTTTGCTCTACCAACTGAGCTATGGCACCTTTGTGATTGCGGGTGCAAAGATAGGTATAATTTTTAATACTGCAATAGTTTGGCAAAGAAAATATAAAATATTTGCTCAAACGAGGTGAAGAGCATCTTTCTCTTCCGGATTTTAAGATGGATATAATATACATTTCTGATGAAAACGACATTAATTGATACGTTTCTATACATAGGACAGGGCGTTAATTGGGGACATAACTTGCCATCTGTATTATTAGGAGGAAAGGTTTTTTTAAATGTAGTCATTTTTAGTAAAATAAAGGTTTACTCTTCCTTTGACATCCTGAATGGTTTCTCCAAAGAAATAAGAGGTTGTATCCGGTAGAATTTAGATTAAATCTCCGGATACAACCTCTTTCATTCAGGTAGATAGATATTTCCTTTTAACTTTACTTTTGCGGAGTGTCCTTATCAGAAGGAGCAGAACCTGCTGACGGTGCAGAAGTAGTATTGGTGGAAGTGTTAGCACCGCTTACAGCCGGGCCGGATACTGTTGCAGTAACGGGAGCTGCTTGTGGTTTGGCTTGTGCTTCCCAGTGGAAGGGTTCAAAAGTACTGTTGGGGTCGGCCCATGATGGTTTCTTTGCTGCGTAGATGATGAACGGAGCAATCACTACGATCAGTGCGCCGATGATCAATACTGAGAACCATACAGTGTTGCTGCCGGTAGAGATTTGGCTGGGCGGAATGAAGCTGAGGATGAATGCCAGCAATGAGCCAAGGAAGCCCAGGCCGCCTACAATCCACATTAAACCATTACCCTTCTTACCGATACGGAACGGACGGTTGGCCTTCTTCATGTTATAGCGCAGATAGATGGCGCCGGAGAACATAAGCAAGTACATCACCAGATAAAGAATAACTGTCAACTGTGACAAAATCTGATAGAAACTCTGTACGGAAGGCATAACCACAAACAAAAGGCTCAATACGGTAACAGCACCACCCTGAACGAACAGAATGTTTTTCTGTACACCCAGTTTGTTGGTCTTCTGGAAGAACGGAGGCATATAACCGGCCTTACCTACGGCAAAGATACCTTTTGACGGACCGGCAACCCATGTCAATACACCTGCCAACACACCAAATGCAAGGGCGATGGCGATGATTGGTGATAACCAGGAGGCATGGATATATCTGAAGTAATTATCGAAACCTACAAGTAAACTCTGTGTCAGGTTAATGTCTTTTGCCGGGATGATGATACCCAGTGAGAAAGTACCTAAAACGAAGATAATAACTGTGATCAAAGCACCGATGAATACGGCCTTAGGATAGTTCTTTGAAGGGTTTTGCATGTCTTTCACATGAATGCCGCCCATCTCCATTCCGGCATAAAACAAGAAGATACTGGCAGCCAGTACAACATTATCAAAGTTTGTGAGATCCGGGAAAAAACTGCTGTGGAAATCCAAATTGGAATGTCCTCCTGTTGCTAAATAAGCGATGCCGAGAATAATTAAAAGAGCTGCAGGAATAATAGTTCCTACAAGTCCGCCAACTTTCGCTACTTTACCAACCCATCCCATACCCTTGAGAGAGATGAATGTGGCTAACCAATAGATGATTAAAACAACGATTAAGGTGTAAATCTTATTGCTGGCTAACGTCATATCGTGTGCGTCATTCGTTCCGATAAAAGCTATGGAAACAGCACCAAAGGTGAGCACTGTAGGATACCAGATGGTACTTTCAATCCATTGTAACCAGATGGCAAGGAATCCTAATTTTTTTCCGTATGCTTCGCCTACCCAACGGAACACACCACCTTGTTTGTCTTGGAACATGGCAGCCAATTCCGCCGCAACGAGTGATGTCGGAATAAGGAATACGATAGCTGCGAAAAGATAATAGAAGGCCGAACTCATTCCATATACGGCCTCGGCAGGAAGTCCACGTAGGGATACTACTGCCGTTACGTTCATGATCGCCAGGGTGAATACCCCCAGTTTCACTGCTTGTTTAATATTTGCCATAAGTTAAGGTTTTAAGTGAAAAATATTTTTAAGTCAGTGTCTATAACAACGTTTAACGTAAGATGTTTCAGTTTACTAACGTCAAACTTGGTTAATTAACATCGGCCAAGAGTGAGAAAACCGGTTTTCCTCCTGATCTTGATTCGATATCAAACAAATCGTGTATGACTCTTGTTCCTTTTGCATAATTAAAAATAACCCATAAAATATCAGTGCTTATGAAAATGGCTCTTTCTGATTTTTCTTTACGGAAGAAAGGGATCTACGGCATTCTGCATGTCATCATCCTGCTGCTTTCTCTTTTTCTGGTCATCAGTATTTCGATTGATACATTCAAGGGCATCCCTTTTTATACTCAGTCGGTATATATGAAAGTCCAGTTGTGGATTTGTGTCTTGTTCCTGTTCGACTTTATTCTCGAATTGTTTCTTTCGAAAAACAAATGGCACTATCTCAGTACACACTTCATTTTCCTGCTGGTGGCGATACCCTACCAGAATATTATATCGTATATGGGATGGACTTTCTCTCCCGAAGTGACTTATATGATTCGTTTCGTTCCCTTAGTACGGGGTGGGTATGCGATGGCCATTGTGGTAGGTTGGCTCACTTATAATAAGGCTTCCGGTCTGTTTGTCTCTTATTTGACTATGCTGCTTGCCACTGTCTATTTTTCCAGTCTGGCTTTCTTTGTGCTTGAGCATAAAGTCAACCCGCTGGTGACCGGTTACGGAGATGCGCTCTGGTGGGCATTTATGGATGTGACTACGGTTGGTTCCAACATCATTGCCGTCACCGTGACGGGACGTGTACTCTCGGTGCTGCTGGCTGCACTGGGTATGATGATGTTCCCGATTTTTACTGTTTATGTCACTAGTCTGATTCAGAAGAAGAATAAAGAGAAAGAAGAATATTACAAGCAGTTGGAGACGGCCGATGACAGTAAACAAAAGTAAGGCTTTTCAGCTCTTTGTCCCGCAGGGACGGGAGTTGATATAGAGAAAGGGAAATAGCTCTATTCGGAGAATGCGTCATTGGAGTGCGTACCCTATGGGAGGGCATCTGTCACGTCGAATGCCGGTTCCGTTTACATACCGGGGTAAATGCTTTTACGTACCGGGGTAAATGGCTTTACATACCGAGGTAAATGCTTTTACATGCCGGGGTAAATGGTTTTACATAGAAAGGGGAAATTCAGGTAAATATAATCTGCTGGTTATCAGTGTTACTGAGGCGGTCGCCCAAGTCGATGTTTTCCGGATAAAACTAAAAATACTGCCCATCCGCATATGGCAGACAGGCAGTATTCCAACTAATTAAACTTTGTATGATGTCATCAATTTATATGCTTGTTCAGCTCGTGCCATTTATTGATTTCCGGAAGGATACCCATAGCTATCACTTCATCACGCAGTTTGCATAAGTGAGCGTAGCTCTCTTCCATTTCTTTCTGTTCTTCAGGAGTACCTTGTACTTCTTTATAGCTAACGCCTTCTTTGGTGATGGAAGTTTCCATTGCCATCAGGATGTGGTCGAACTTCTTGTCAGATACATAAGTGCCTGCCGGCCAGCGGAAAGGTTGTCCGCCCATGGCTGCCGCGATCATTTCGATAGACAGATAAGCCGGGCTTTGGAATGAAGAGCGTCCGCGCAGATCAATGATGTGTTTTCCACCTTGAATAACGCGTACTTTCAGATCTTCCCAATCCTGCATAGGCATGCGTGGAGTATCGATGATCTTGGTCAGCGCTTCACCTTGTACTTTAGTGGTAGAAGCAAATACGGCCATCTGTTCTCCGTGGCCGCCATATGTACGGCAGTTTACAATTTCGGATGCGGGGATATGGAGGTACTTCACCAGTTCGTTTTGCAGGCGGGTGCTGTCCAGAGCGGCCAGTGTGGATACCTGTGACGGTTTCAAGCCGGCATAGAGCAATACAATCAGTCCGGTGATATCGGCAGGATTGAACACTACGACCACATGTTTCACATCCGGGCAATACTGGCGGATATCTTTACCAAACTGGGCTGCGATTTCTGCGTTACCTTTCAACAAGTCTTCACGGGTCATGCCTGCTTTACGGGCGGCACCACCGGATGACACAATGTACTTCGCACCTGATAAAGCTTCTTTGATATCTGAAGTGTAAGTCAGGTTTACGCCTTCGAACGCACAGTGGTACAGCTCCTCGGCTACACCTTCCAAAGCGGGTGCATAAGGATCATACAGACAAATGTTCGGAGTCAGTTTCATCATCAGGGCAGTCTGTGCCATGTTAGAGCCAATCATTCCGGCAGCTCCTACGATCGTAAGTTTTTCGTTGGTTAAGAATTCCATAATTTATATCTTTTTTTAATTCGACAATTGCTTTGTTTCTTGTTTCCGGTGCAAAGATAACTCGTTTAAACGCAGGTTGTTTATCGAAAAAAGTTTTGCGCTATAATGAAAAGTTATCGTCTGCGGATGATAACAAACAGATGCAGCGATATGTTTTTCGACGGCTTATTATTCTTACGTCTGTTTTTTATTTATCTTTGTCACAAACTGAATGAAGATTATGAGTATTGAATTAGGAAAATTCAACCAGCTTGAGGTAGTCAAGCAGGTAGATTTCGGTATGTATCTGGATGGCGGAGAAGAAGGCGAAATTCTGCTGCCTACCCGTTATGTGCCCGAAGATTGTAAGGTGGGAGACTGGTTGAACGTCTTCCTCTATCTGGATAATGAAGAACGGTTGATAGCCACTACGCTGACACCTTTGGTACAAGTAGGCGAGTTTGCTTGTCTGGAGGTATCCTGGGTCAATCAGTTCGGAGCTTTCCTCAATTGGGGACTGATGAAGGACCTGTTTGTCCCTTTCAGTGAGCAGAAGATGAAGATGCAGGTAGGGAATAAATACGTCATTCATGTCTACATTGACGATGAAAGTTTCCGCATCGTAGCTTCAGCCAAGGTAGACCGCTATTTGTCCAAAGAGAAAGCTCCTTATCAGCCGGGCGAAGAGGTGAACATACTTATCTGGCAGAAGACGGACCTTGGGTTTAAGGCGATCATTGAGAATATGTACAGTGGTTTGCTGTATGATAGTGAGATCTTTCAGACCTTACATACGGGCGATACGCTGAAAGCATATATTAAGCAGGTACGCGAAGACGGCAAGATAGACCTGATTCTCCAGAAACCGGGTTTTGAGAAAGTTGATGATTTCTCAAAAACACTTTACCACTATATTGCAGACCACGGCGGACGGATCGGATTGAATGACAAGAGCCCTGCCGAAGAGATTTACGATGTTTTCGGTGTCAGTAAGAAGACATTCAAGAAAGCCGTTGGCGACTTATATAAGAAACGTCTGATCCTGCTCCACGAAGACGGAATCGAGTTGGTTCGTCCCTAAACTGAATAGGGAAAACCCTACGTATGAATAGACAGAATCATTAGGGTGGGGAGTTTCCTCACCCTATTTTTGTGATATTAAAAACAATAAAAACTAAACGATATGCGAAAAGTAATCATAACCCTTTGTTTCTTGTTCGCTGCATTTATGGCACAAGCCGGAAGAATCAGCGGAATAAATATCCAGAGTGCAGGTGAGGCGATTCTTGTCTTTATGGATGGCGAACAGATATGCACGCCGACAGAGACTTGCTTCATTGCCAACTATTCGGGCAGACACCGCATAGAGGTATATGCCGCACGCTATATCCCGCGCACCGGACAGAGTGTAAAAGGAGATTTGTTGTTTCAGGAATGGGTGTCAAATCCCGGTATGAACATACGCGATATCCGGGTAGGTAGAGAGGGTCGTCCCGGATACGGATATGATGTGGTGATGAACCGTGCAGAGTTCGACCGCTTTCTGAGAACAGTGAAAGATAAGCCTTTCGATTCTGACCGCAATAAACTGATCGAGACTACGCTTGTCTCTACCGGCTTTACTTCCGATCAATGCCTCCAGTTGGTTAAGTTGTTCAGTTTCGACAGTGAAAAAATAAAGCTGATGCAGGCCATGTATCCGCGGATTGTTGATAAACCGAATTTTTATCTGGTTATTGAGAGTCTGACCTTTCAGTCCGATAAGAATAAGATGAACGAATTTGTGAGAAAATACCATAGTCAACGTAACTAAAACCTATATAAATTATGAAAAAGATACATGTTTCAGCAATACTACTTTTGCTCGTTGTCATGAGTAGTTGTGCCAGCCTGTTGGCAGATTTCAGGAACAGCCAACTGATGGGTATTCAGAAAGGAATGACGCAACAAGAGGTGAAAACCATTCTTGGAGAACCGAACTACAGACGCTTTGATGGTGGCATGGAAGAGTGGGAATATCGCGGGTACCTTTCCAAAGCAGGGCCTTCGGTGATTTGCGTTAACTTTATAGACAACCGTGTCATAGGGCTGGATTCGTTCAAGGACGGTGCACCCACTGTTCCTCCCGCTCCATCTTTCTCTTTAGGTATTGGCGGTACAGTTTCCGCTTCGGAAGTGGGGCATTCCTATAGCTACAGGGCAATGAGAAATGATGAATTTGCCCGCTTCCTGAATGATGCAAAGAGTAAAACATTCGACTCGGACAGGACGGACTTTATCGAAAAAGCAGCGAGTTCTACCGGGTTTACTTCAGAGCAATGCCGTAGACTGATAAAACTTTATAGCTTTGATGATGACCGCACTAAGGTGCTGAAGATACTTTACCCGAGTGTAGTGGATAAAGATAACTTCTCCATAGCAGTAGATGAACTGGACTTCCTGTCGAATCAAAGTACTGTGAAGGATTTTGTGAAGAATTATAATAGAACTAAATAGACTTGAGATATGAAGAAACGAGTACTGATATTCTTTCTGGCCATCGGAATCACTGCTGTAAGTAGTGTGAGCATGGCTGCCATGAGCAATAGCCGCATTCGTAAGGAGACTCGTTTCCTTACCGACAAGATGGCCTATGAATTGAACCTGAGTACGGGACAATATAATGATGTATACGAAATCAATTATGATTTTGTTTACTCCATCCGTTATCTGATGGACGATGTGATGCGGGGAGAAGAGTGGGCGCTCGATAAATACTATCGCACGTTGGATATTCGTAACGATGACTTACGATGGGTGCTGACTGCTTCACAGTATCGGCGTTTTATAGGGGTGGATTATTTCTATCGCCCGATTTACGCCAATGGCGGAGGCTGGAGCTTCCGGGTCTATATCCGGTATACAAACCATAACCACTTCTATTTCGGAAAGCCTTACCACTATAGCAGTTATTGCGGCGGACACTATCGTACGCACTATCATAACAGCTATTATCGCGGACGTTACCGGCATGATTTCTATTCCGGTTCCCACAGCATAAGAGATCACCGGAATTATAACACGCACCGTCGTTCCGATTTCGGTACGGTAACTATACGTCCTAATTCGGCACGGAGAGATGATGTGCGGAGGAATGATGTGCGGAGGGAAAGTTCTGCCTCACGAGATAAAAACAGGGTGACTCCGAGGAGTTCGGCAACTCCCAATAGGGTGACTCCTGAACGTACGGATAGCAGACGCAGTAGTAGCCGGAGCCAGGAGAGGGTGAAGAGTAATAATGGCACCCGAAGTTCAGTCTCTGAGCGTTCTTCTTCAAGCAGACGCAGCAGTGGAAATTCTGCTTCAGGCAGTAGCCGTAGTTCTTCTTCCCGCTCGTCGGAAAGAGGGAGCCGGGATAAATAACGTCAGTTCGACGAATCTTATTTGTCTGCATTTCGATCTTCCATCTTCCACCTTTTTGCGTTTATTACTCTAATAATCAAAGAGATATCCGGGTGGAAGATCGCATTTTTCAGTCCTTTATCTTCCACCCGTATCTTCCATCTTCCACCTACTGTTTTAAGGCAAAAATAAGGCGTAAAATGCTGGTCATCAGCCGAAAGATACGCCTTTCTTAAGCAAATAGACCTCTTAAAGCATTTCGTTTTCCCTTGTTGTTTAACCGGAAATGGTGCAATCTGCATCCGGTTCCGGGCAGGCGTGCCCATGAGCCCGGGTACACGTGCCCATGAGTTTGTATACCTGGGCTTATAAGCCCAGGTATACGGGACGAGATAAAGATACCGACATGAATGATTAAATATTGATAATTAGATGATTAAATATGAAATAGAATAGAGAAGCGATTCATGTGAACTGGTTAAATGAAAGAAAAAGAACCGCTGTCCTCCGGGGGGTAGAGTGGCAGCGGTTCGACGAGTTAACTGGTTTGGTGAGTCGGATTTAGATTTAAAGTCAATTATAAAAGAGAATTTATTATGAAAGATCAAAGTACTATAGCCCGTCTATAATGACAGGCGTTTTGTGATAATGGTTCTTTTTGCATATTTGATTGATCCGGGATATATATTTGGAAGTGGCATACGCCTGGCTTGGTGTACGTTTCAGGCACGAATATTTCACTTTATGAATTTCTAAAAGAAGTTCGGCTACAAAGACAATCATGTCTGCACGTTCGATATGGGAAGGTGAACAGAAACACTCTGAATATTCATAATCCCGCGTAGAGAGTGTATAATGCAGAATCTTTTTACCTCGCTGAAAAATAAAATCCAACCGATACCAACCGTTTGCGTTGGTTCTGCGCCGGTGGAAAGACAAGATTTTGATAGTAGATTGTTTGCCCATAGCTCAAACGTATATCGGGCAGGGAAAAATGAACGGCCCTGCTGACCCGCTGAACTATATCAATTTCGATGCGAAACAAAGAAATAACATATGCTAACCCATTACGGAATTAGACACGGGGGCAGAGCCGTCTTTATCCTGAAGCTACGGACATATACATGTAATACGCCCGTAGCCAGTTTAAAACAAAGAGATGTATCTCTTAGTTTCGCCAACAAAAAATTGATAATAGTTCACCACAAAGATGGTGATAATTTTTGAATTACCATAGCAAACGGCTAAAAAATGTACAATGAAACACTTTTTGCGCTGGAATTGTTTGCTGAATACCCTTTGTATAGGGGGACTTAACAAAAAAAGAACGGTTCTGTGTCGGTAAATGCTCTCTTAGTAGATAAATCAGTTAGGATGGGGATGTGTCAAAAGCCTTTTCACCACATAGATTATCACAGATTAACAACTTTACTAATCAATGACTTAAAATTCACTCTGTGTCCTCTGTGTCCTCTGTGGTGAGTTTCCTCCTATTCTGCTTTTGGTATCTGATAAATTACTGTATGCTGTCTCTCTCCAAGTCTTTCCTTGCTTCGCCGGCCACATTTATCTCCGGGCGGATACTGTCCGCCGTTGCTTCGCTGATAACTCCTTTTTTTGCCAGTCGTTCGGCTATCAATCGATAATAGCCTTCCAGGTTTTCTTTCAGTTTCATGTCACCGGTGAACGAATTTCGGAAATGCTTGGGCTTCGGAATGATGGATGCCAGGAAGATGGACTCCTCGGCTGTCAGTTGAGACGGGCGTTTTTTAAAGTAGTAGGCAGCAGCCTCCTGTGCTCCGTAGACAAGCGGCCCCCATTCCACTATGTTCAGATATACTTCGTACATCCTGTCTTTGGAAGTGAGACGTTCCGTTTCTATCAGCCAGACGATCAGGGCTTCTTCCAGTTTCCGGGCGATGTTTTTGTTCCGGTTCAGGAATACGTTTTTTACCAGCTGCATGGTGATGGTACTTCCCCCACGGGCAAAACGTTTCACTTTCAGGTCTTGTATCAATGCTTCACGCATGGCATCGGGAAGAAAGCCCCGGTGATAGTAGAAAGCTCCGTCTTCACTTTGCATCACAGACATTTGCAATAGTGGGGAGATGCTGTCCAGTGGCGTGAAATGCTCCCATGAGGGGCCTATGGGGAAAGTGCGTACCGGCTGTCCGTTTTCGTAAGCCGTATAGATAAACTCTTCCGACATTTTACCAAGGTCTGTGGCTCCGTATTTCACAATGCGGAAGTTTCTCTCCTTTAATTCCGATTCCAGCTTCAGGCTGTCCGGTAGGGCAAAGTCCACATCCAGCAAGAAATGATAGGACAGCTCGCCGTCCGTCTTTATCCCTTCCAGATTGCTGAATAGTCCTTTGGGGAGCGAGCCGAAGAGTTCGTTTGCCGGAAACCAGGACTTGTTTAAAGCTGCTGTGAAGTGCCATTGGTGTTCTCTCTTCTCAGCTTTCAGATAAGGATGAAGCTGCATCTGGTTGAATTGCACCAAGGTTGTGCTGTCCAGTTCGGCGAACTCTTTACCCACAAGAACCCGGTAGGATATTTGTCCGCGGTCCAGATTGACTGTTTGAGGGGAAAGAGCTTTGTGATACACTTCAAGTCCGTTGACTGCTGCTTGTCCTGTCAGTATAATCTGACCGCTGTTTCCTTCCGATTCAGTCAGGCTATAGGTAAGGGTATCCAAGCGAATGTCCGCACCGAAACGGCGTTTGAGATAGGGGAGGGCGATCTTCTCCTTATGCTGTGCATAAAGTTCGGCTTTTAGCGTGTGGTTGCTTCGGTTTACCTCTCCACAGGTGGTCCAGTGTTGGCTTACCGAATCTTCCTGTACTTCGATATCGGAGTTGAAATGGTTTTGCCGTATGCTTAATTGCGGGATGCGGATGGCTACGAAGTTACGGTCTTTCCGTTCGCTGACGTCGACTTGACGCAGTGTTCCGTTTTCGGGTAAGAAGCCATAGAGCAGGTTCAGTATCCTGTTCACTCTGTGGGCATAGTCGGCTTGTGCCGAACCGGCCGGTACCTCCTGTTCCTTTTTCAGGAAGAGGAAGTCATAATTAGCTGTGCTGTCTGCTTTGATGAATGAAACTTTCAGCCGGTCGGCGGTTACGTTGCGTACTTCGATCTTTCCGCGTAGCAGTTTCCAGAAGCTGAGGCGCATGTTCAGGGCATGCAGGGTGAGGAGGGTGTCCCGCTTGTCAGGGACTACGGAAAGATTGCTCAGCTCGATTTCGTTCAGCCCTTTCATTCGCAAGGCATCGTAGCGGATGGATAATCCGTATTTTTGTTCGGTGCGCAGTATCCGCTTGCCAACCATTCGGCAGAGAATTCCGTTGCGTCCCCAATATAAACCTGTCAGAACAAGGATCAGGACACTTCCTGCAATGATGAGAGCGATGCTCCCTTTCGTACGATATTTTCCCATTATGATATGTAAACTACGGATTTATCGGCTGCAAAGTTATACAATTCCGGGAGGATGGATGATGCTCTTTCCGGAAAAATATTCTATCTTTGAGAAATCGATCATATGAGATACCGTGAAACAACTACGAACAGATAGACAGACTCTCAATGACTTAGGAGTGATGGAGAGTACGTACGGAGAGAAAACTCTTTTCTCTCTCTTTGACATGACGGAGAGTGACGGAGGAAAGAGGTGTCTGGAAGATTGGGCAACCCATCCCATATCCGATTGGCAGATGCTGCATGAAAGGCAGGAGGCAATCCGGTGTCCGGACTTCCCCGAAATACGTATTTGTCGGGAAGAGCTGGATTTTATAGAGTTTTATCTTAGTCAGGGAGACCGTCCGACAAGGGTTACTTATCTGGAATCTGTTTTATCACGTGCTTTCAGGTTGTTCAGAAGCACTCCCGAACGCTATATCATTCAGAGAGGAACAAAGTTGCTTGAAAATGTTTTGCTGGAACTGAAGATTTTTGCGGATCATGTGACCGAACTTTCTCCCCGGTTAATCCGCAGCATGGTAGCTACTGTCCTGGAGACTTATCAGGCTACGGAGTTGGGCAAAATGGTAGAATCCTGCGGACAGGAGGACGGTTTTTACCGGACCGACCGACTGGATTATATTTTCCGCTATCGGCGCAACCATACCATTGCTGATCTTCTTTCGATTGTATATCAATTGGATGCCATCCGTACCATGCACCGTACGGCTGTTACGAAAGGATGGTGTTTCCCTACGTTTACGACCGATGGCAAATTTGTGCTTCGTGACTTTTACCATCCTCAGGTGAAAGATGCGGTGAAGAACGACTGGGATATGGAGAATGGGAATATCTGTATCTTTACAGGATCAAATATGGCCGGTAAATCCACGACCTTGAAAGCGATAGCGTCCGCCGTATGGCTGGCTCATGCCGGATTTCCGGTGCCTGCTTCTTCTATGGTCTGTCCGGTGTTTGATGGTATCTTTACTTCTATCAATCTTCCGGATTCGTTAAGGGATGGGCGCAGTCATTTTTATGCGGAAGTACTCCGGGTGAAAGAGGTGTTGCAACAGATTAATGAAGGTAACCATTGTTTTGTGCTGTTCGACGAATTGTTCAGGGGGACCAATGCACGGGATGCTTTTGAAGCATCGGTAGCCGTGACCGAAGTGCTCAGGGGGAAGGTGCACAGCCGTTTCCTGATATCCACGCATATCATAGAACTGGCCCGGAGGCTGGATGGAGACGATTCTTGTTGCTTTTATTACCTGGAATCTGCCATAACAGATGACGAACTGGTATGTAACCATAAAGTGAAGCCGGGTATTTCGGAGTCCAGGGTCGGATACTGGATTGTGAAGAGAGAACTTGCCGGAATGCAGTAATCGGATATAGAGGGTGTGCCTGGAGCCTGCCACAGCCTGACGGGTTCCCGGCACATCCTCGTGTTATTACTGTATCTTGATTACAACCGGTTTACGGATGTCCGTAACCTTGACTTGCACTACAATTCCGTTTAATTCCTTATCCGGAGTGGCTCTTACCTTTTTACCGTTCACCTGTATGCGGGCTTGTGTCGTGACTCCCGGCAGTTCAATCCGGTAAGCACGTTTCCGGGGCTGCCCTTCATAGGTTCCTTCTGCCGGCGACACGGTGATGATTGTTTGTTCTCCGGTCTTCTGATAGTTGAGGCGGGTGGTGGCATACTTGCCGGCCAGATAATCCTGCGTCAGTCCGTCATCCTCGTACAGGGTGTAAGTGTTGTCCGCTCCCTCTTCTCCCGGATAGCAACGCACGGTCAGTTCGGTGAGCGGGGTGGAGCACATTCTTTCCGTATATGGCTGCATCGGCAGCGGATGGCCTCCTTTGATAAACAAGGGGAATTCGTCCAGTGGGCTTTCTGTCTTTATGACTTGTCCACCCTCTTGTTTCTCGCCGGTGAAGAAGTTATACCAGCTTGTTCCGCCCGGCAGCCAGACCTCTTGTGTGGCTGTTTTCTTCTCTCCTTTGCCCTTTGTAGTGATGGGGGCACCCAGTAAGAGATCTCCGAACAGGAATTGTCCCGGATATTGATAGGCTTTTTCTTCTTCCGGATATTCGATGTACATGCCCCGGTTGAGCGGCAACATATCCGTATGGCACTGGCGGACGGAGGAGTAAATGTAGGGCATCAGCTGCGAGCGCAGGTGATAAATCCTGTGCATGGCCTTTTCTGCCTCTGTCCCCCAAAGCCAGGGGCGGCGGTCGAGTTTCTTGTCATATACCGAGTGGATGCGGAGTGAAGAGTTCAGCAGTCCGAATTGTGTCCAGCGGGTATAGAGTTCCGGATCGGTTCCGTCATAGAATCCACCGAGATCGTGTGCCCAGAAGAAACAGCCCGCATTGCCGCTGGTAGTCGTCAGGTCAACCTCAAAGCGGAGCAAGTCCCAGTTGCCCACGGCATCTCCGGAGAACTGGATCGGATGGCGATGGTCTCCCCAACCTGCCCAACGGCTGAATCCTGCGCCGCGGAGGCGGTTACCGGCCGAGTAGTTATAATAAATGTGATTCAGCCAGGGAAGGTGTTTCATGTTTGTACCCCGTACCAGCGGATACAGATAATCTTGTTGCCAGTCGAGCCACCAGAATGCTACACCCATGGAGTCGCTTTCCTGATGGGCATGTCTCATGAAGGCATTCATATAATTGCGGTCGCCTGCGTCAAACAAGGGTACGCCGGTTTTCAGCGTATCTGCTCCCAGGTCACGTATGAATGCTTTGTAGCTGTCCTCGTGCGGGCGGATACCGTCGTGCGGATGTTCGTTCAGTACCACGTAAATATGGTCGTCTTTGAAGTCGCTTATCAGCTTCTCCGGTTCCGGAATCAGTTTCCGGTTCCAGCTGTAACCCGTCCAGCCGCGTGTGCCGGCATGTCCGGTTCCCACTTTGGCGTTTTGCGTATGCCATCCCATGTCGAACACCATGATGTCGAGTGGGAAGTCGTGTTCGCGATATTCACGTACCAGTTGACGGTAGTCTTCGTCCGTATAATTCCACCAGCGGCAATACCAGGAACCGTGTACATATTTGCGGGTCATCGGTGACGGACCGCTGACTGCCTGAAGCGATTTCAGGGCTGCCTTGTAGTCATTGCCGTAAACAAACAGATACAAATCCTGTACATGGCTGCGGTCGCGTTCGGTGACCCATCCGTTTTTCAGGATTTCTTTGCCGGTGTCGTTAATCAGGTACCATCCATCGCGGCTCAATAATCCTTCCTGTCGGTCGATGGGGCCGTCTACATCGTCGAGCGTGGTCACCGGTCCCAGCAGGTTCCGGCTTTGGCGGCTGGCTATGTACCAACGCGTCTCTTTGGGTGCGTCTCCGTTTCTGAAGTAGACAAACAGGTTGGTTTGCCCGAAGGGGAATCCGTCGTTGTAGTACTCGATGCGCAGGACGGGGGTGGTCATTACGTAGCGGTTGCCCTCTTTTCTCTCCACTTTTACGTCGGTACATCTGGGAGTGCGGTCGACAGCGAAGAGTGTAGAGTCATTCAGGAACTGTCCTTGCTGTGCGTACTCCATACGCACCAGATGGTCGGTGATGAACGTGAACCGGCTGTTGCCTATAACTACCGGATTTGAACAGAAGGACGGCAGGCAGAAGAGTAGCCCGGCTATCCGGAGAATGGTTCGTTGGATGTTTCTCATGTCGTTTTTATTTTCGTTAATTGAACTGTTCAGGCTGTATTTTCATTTCATACGAGGGACCCTCGCATACCCGGACGAGGGTGCTTCGTATACCCGGACGAGGGTGCTTCGTATACTCGGACGAAGGTGCTTCGTATACTCGGACGAAGGTGCTTCGCATACTCGGACGAAGGACCCTCGTATACTCGGACGAGGGTCCCTCATAAGATTCTCCTTTTATGGATTCTGTTCCAGTACTCCCGGATACGAGTCGATCTCACGTTGCGGGATGAACTCGATTGCTGCCGGATCATCGGCAGAAATGGTCAGGCGAACCGAAGTTGCGGCGCCACGGTCGTGAGTACCCGGATAACTGCGGTTCATCGTCAGTCCGTTGCGGAAGATGTCGAAACGGCGATGACCTTCGAAGGCCAGCTCTTTGCGACGTTCTTCCAACACGTATTCCAGCAGGGTTTTGCCCGGTTTCATCTCTTTTGCCGTGAGTGCCGGGATGTGTGCACGGGTACGGATCACGTTCAGGTCTGCCAAAGCATCGCCCAGTGCCGGTTCTTTTGCATACGCTTCCGCACGGTTCAGGTACATCTCGCCCAGGCGGAGAACGGTTGGCGACCACAGTTGAGGCTGGTTCTCCTGCTTGGAGCATTTGTATACATAGTACTTCGGGTAGTCGTTGCGTTTTGCCATCAGGTTCTGGATGGTTACGTAATGCTTTTCGTACGTGCCCGGATTGGGGTTATCCTTGCCCTGTTTCAGCCTCGATTCCACGTAATAGCCTCCGGCATCCTGCTTCATGGCCAGTGTGTCTTTGTATTCGTACTTCGACAGATAAGCGTCTTTGATGCGATAGTTTCCGTTTTCTTCCACGATTTCATTCCAGCGGTAGTACTTTCTGGGCACTCCGTCTTCTTCGGAAGATTCGATGTAGATAAACTCTTTGCGATATTCGCCCGTATCATCGTCTTTCAGATATTGTGGAACGATGTAGCGTGAGCGCAGATCTTCCGGATATTCGGCATACGCATCCCGGAGTGGTTCGGAAGCGTACAACTCTCCCCAACCCACACCGTCGATGTTGGCATAAAAGCCTCCGATGGAGTTCCAGCCGTAGTCGTCTTTATCTTTGGTGCAACGGATGGCGAAGATGATTTCCGGATTGTCCTCGGGCACCAGTACATTGGCTGTGGCATACGTTTCTCCTTCCAATAGTGTGCGTCCCGAGCTTTCTATCACCTCCGTTGCATATTCGGCAGCCAGTTTATTGTTACCCATATACAGGTAGACACGTGACAGTAGCGCTTTGGCGGCACTGGGGCCGGCGTAGATATTCGATTCCGAGTTCAACAGGGCTTCCGCTTTCTTCAGGTCTTTCAGGATCTGTTCGTAAGATTCCTTCACGGTAGAGCGCATCGGATAGTCGTTTACGTCCGCCGTCAGTTTCAGGGGAATCCCCAGGTTGGTTTCCGGCGATTGGTTGTAAGGGCGTCCGAAGACGTTGACCAGTACAAATTGCAGCCATCCTCTGAGGAAGTAGTTTTCACCGATCAGCTGATCCATCTCTTTGCTTTCCCCCTCTTGTGCCTTCTCAAGTATCTTGTTCGAGTTGATGATGGAGCGGTAGGCCCATCCCCACATGTTGGACATGTGGTAGTTGTCCGTGATGCGCTGATAGTTGTAGATGTACATTAAGGCATCCGACGATACACCGCTCAATGACACGTTGTCACTGGCCAGTTCGCCTGCATAGTGCCATCCCTGGTGGAAAGCGGTTTTTTTGAATACGGCATAGTTGCCGCGGGTGGCAGACAACAACGATTCATAGCTGCCGTCCAGTTCGTCTTCCGTCAGCTGGTTATAGGGGAGTTCCTCTATGGAGCAGGCCGAGAACCCGATCAGAGAAACGAATAAGCAAGATACGATATGTTTGATTTTCATAATATGACGTGATTTTTTAGAATGAAACATTAAGACCGAACACGATTCTTCTGCTCAACGGATAGATGGTACCTGCATAGCCGTCCGTGCTGCTGTCCGACAGTTGCGGAGATACACCCGAGAACGGAGTAAACGTGAACAGGTTGTCGGCACTGCAAGAGACGTTGACCCGGTGCAATCCCAGTTTTCCGCATAGCTTTTCCGGTATGGAATATCCCAGTGACAGGTTGCGCAGGCTGAAGTAGTTGCCTTTCTCCAGATAGCGTGAAGACGATTTGTTGGAGTTCTTGTTACCGCCGTTGATGGCTTTCGGATGCGTGGCGATGTCTCCTTCCTTTTCCCAGCGTTTCCATCCGCTTTTCAACTTCATAGAGTTGTAGTCGGCATAGGCACCGTCGGAGTCAAGCAATTCACGGGATTGGTTGTAGAGCAGGTTGCCATATACAAAGTCGAAGTTGGCAGTCAGCGTAAAGCCTTTGTAAGTGAACGAGTTCATCCATCCGCCGGTGAACTTCGGTGCGGCAGAACCACAGTATACGCGGTCGGCTTTATTATAAGAGTCGGTGGTGACACGGTTGCCGTTTTCGTCGGTGGTATACCACAGCGGAGAACCGTTGGCAGGATCTACGCCGGCCCATTCTCTCAGGTACCATTCGTCCATATCCCGTCCCTCTTCCAGACGTTTCAGACCCTTCAGTTCCGGTTTACCTCCATAAAGTTCGGTTACCCGGTTCCGGTTGAATCCGATGTTGAAATCGCTGGTCCATTGGAATTTGGACGTACGGATGACATCTGCGTTGAGGCTGATCTCGATACCCTTGTTATTGATGGCACCTACATTTTTGTATTGTCCCGTATAACCCGATATATTGGGCAGCGGGGCGTAGTACAATAAGTCCGAGGTGTTTTTGTTGTACAGGTCGATGGTAACCCCGAAACGGTCGAAGAACCGTGCGTCAATACCGATGTTGGTAGTGTAACACTTTTCCCATGACAGGTCGGCATTTCCCATTTGTGAGGGGAAATAGGCAACTTCATCATTGTACATCATTGAAGAATAGAGCGGATAATGACCATAGTATGCTCCGGGAGTGTTTCCCAAAGAACCGTAACTCACTCTCACTTTCAGTTGGTCGATGGATTCACGGAGAGACTCGAAGAAAACCTCGTTCTGGATATTCCAGCCACCACTGACTGTGAAGAAGTGCCCCATGCGGTTGTTTTTACCGAAACAAGACGATTCGTCCATACGATAAGACACTTGCCCCATGTAGCGGTTGTCATAATCATAGTTAGCGTTGAACAAGGCCGATTGAGTGGCGATGGCATCTTTGTATCCACCGATGGATTTGATTCCGGTCGTTACATCCAGAATCTCTCTGCCCGGCTGGATGCCTCTTCCTTCGGCAGAAGTCGATTCATAAAAGTGGCGGGTGTATTCGTAAGCTCCTAATGCGTTTACCTTGTGTTTGCCGAATGACTTTTCAAAACGTATCATCTGGTTGGTGAACTGCTTGGTCAGTAACGAATTGGAGTTTGACAGAGAGCCTTTGTCCGATTGTCCCGAACGCGAACGCTTGTCCGTATAGCTTTCGGAGCGGTTACTGATGTAACGGATGTAGTTGTTCGATTCGAAGCGCAGCCAATCCGTAATCTGGTAATTGAAATTGATGGTCCCGTCAACCGTCAGCTTCTTTGAACGGCCCCAGTTCCATTGCAGGTCATACATGTCGTTGATCCCGTCACGCCCTCTCCAGTCCTGCTCTTGTCCCGAGCGGATGGAGCCGTCTTCATTGTACGGATAATCCCAGGGCAGATAGAGGTAGGTGTTGTACACACTGCGCTGTTGGCTGTCTGTGCGTGACAACGAACCCGAAATCTTGGTTGACATCGTGAAGCGGTCTGTAAACTTCACATCGTTGTTGGAGCGGAAAGTGAAGCGGTCCAGTGTAAAGTCCTTGATGGCACCCTCTTCGCGATAATAGTCTGCCATGACGAACGAACGCATGCGGCCGCTGCTTCCGGTATAGGTAATGTTTGCGTTGGTATATAATCCCGGTTTGGAAGCTTCTTTAAACCAGTCCGTGTTGTGTTTCAGCAGTTCTTCCGTGAACCATGACTGATTGTTCCAGGACTTCTGGTAGTCGTAAAGCTCCTGTGAATTCATCATTTCAAGACGTCCGGTCGAGAGCAGCGATACACCGGCATTCACCGAAATGCTATATTTGTTGGCATCGTATTCACCTCTTTTAGTCGTAACTACAATGACCCCGTTGGCAGCACGCGAACCGTATAATGCCGTAGCCGAGCCGTCTTTCAATACGCTGATGTTGTCTATTTCATTCGGGTTCAGTCCCGGATCTTCACCTACGATCACACCGTCGACTACCCAAAGCGGGGAGACTGACGAGTTTAGCGTGCCTTTACCGCGGATGCGGATTTTGCTGGCCTGTCCCGGCTCGCCGGATGAACCGGAGACGTATACACCCGAAACCTTTCCTTGAAGCATGTTTCCCACTTCCAGTGTGTTTACGTCCTTCAGTTTATCGGCTTTCACAACAGCCACTGAGCCGGTTACGGCCGATTTTGTTTGCACGGTATAGCCCACCACGACAACCTCTTCCAGCGTCTTACTGTCTTCCAGTAACTTGATGTTCAATGTCTTCTGAGAGCCTACTTTAACCGTTTGAGTCAGATAACCGATGAAGGAAACCACCAGTTCGTCACCAACTGCCGCTTCGATGGAGAATTCACCGTCAATGTTGGTACTCACGCCTGTAGCGGTACCTTTTATCATAATATTGGCACCGATGATGGTTTCTCCTTTGATGTCTTTCACCACTCCTGTGATGATACGCTTTTGCAGGGAAGCGTCTGTCTGGTTTGTTTTTGCCATCAACATGATGTTATGGCCCTCCATGGCATAGCCTACATTGGTGTTACGGAATAGAGAAGAGAGCACCTCGGCTACCCGTTGCTGTTTTACGTTTACGGTTGTGTGCTGATTGACATCGACTTCTTTCTCGGAGTATACGAACAGATAGTCGGTCTGGCGTTCTATTTCGCTCAGGACTTCCCGGATTGGTTTGTTGTTTTTCGAGATAGATACCTTTGTTTCCTGAGAGTTCGCATTGTTGGCGAATACTCCTGAAATGAAAACGAAAAGGAATAAAACTATCATTTTCATAGTATGTGAAATTGATTTATTTACGATTTTACTTGTTTTTATCAGAGTGTTTTTCATACATTTGTACACTGTGTTAATTAATACTCACTAAGTTTTCGCAGACTGGGGTATTGTTAACCCGGAGCCGGAAGTGTGCCACCACTTTCGGCTCTTTTTGTTCTTATGTTTTCATTTGTTCCGGTTTTTAATTTAAAGTTAATACTTGGTTTTTAGTTTATAGTAATGGTATTATGTTCTTCGTCGCGTTTATAGGTGAATTTACATTTCAATTGAAGTACTTTCAGCACATGTTCCACACCATCTCTGATACGGAACTTTCCGGTAAACCGTACATTCGCCAGTGACTCTTTTTCCAAGACGAATTTTACATCGTAATATAGACCTAACTGGCGGATGATTTCATCCATACGTGTGTTGTCGAAATAGAGGATTCCTTGCATCCACAATGCCCGGTTCCATTCGCTGATACTCTCTTTCCGGAGCTGACCGGCTTTGCCGAACAGACGTTCGTTGGGTTGCAGTCTTACTTTCTTACCGGTAGTGGTCTCGCTCACCTCAACCGAACCTTTTAGGAGCACCGTTTCAAAGAAATCCTGGTCTTTATACATCATCACATTAAATTCCGTACCCAGTACCCTTACTTCATATTCTTTGGCTTGCACGATAAAGGGCTTTTTTTCGTTTCTTGCTACCTGAAAGTACCCTTCACCATCCAATGTCACCCTGCGCTCTTTCCGGTCAAACCGGTCGGGGAATGTGAGTGTCGAATTTGAATTCAGGCATACTCGTGTTCCATCGCCCAGTGTCAGTTCTGCCCGTTGTCCCGAAGGAACATGTATGGCTCTCAGATCCGGGGTCTGTTTCCCTCTTTCCGGCGCCAGGAAATAAACAGAGGTAACTGCTATGAGGAAGATAGCGGCAATTTTAATGATCTCCCGGATGAAGGGGAGTGTAAACCGTTTCTTTCCCTCTATGACTGTTGCCGGTTTTTCTTGCCAGAGAGTGATGTCGTACAACTTTCTCAAGGCCAGATATTCGCGCATGTGTTGTGGGTCGGCATCCAACCATTGCGCTACCATCTGTTTTTCTTCCGTACTGGCATCTCCTGCAAGATATCTGTTGAGTATCTCTTGATTCATAATTTATTAAGAGTTCTTGATGAACGTTTTTCGATCCGTTACATATATAAGACGATAGAAATGAATGTAACCCTAATCAGTTTCTTCATTTTTTTTAGTGAAAATAGAAAAAGAAGTAAAAAAGAGGTAGATAATCTTTGAGTGAAACGCGAAATTCTTTGAGTGCTTTCGATATGTGATATTCCACTCCTTTAACTGTAATGTGCAGTTCTTCAGCTATTTCCTTATTCATCTTGTTCTCGAAACGGCTTTTCTCAAATACCCGGCGGGTCTGTTCCGGAAGTGAGCGTAAAGTAGCCTGAATAATTTTGTTAACTTCGGCAGAAAAAATCTCCGATGGGTCGCAAGCTTCCAGACTGGATACACGAATGTCCAGTTCACGGACACAAAGTTCGCTCAATTCGGACATCGCGTTCAGTTTGTTCTGTTCCAGACGCAGGTAATCCAGTGATTTGTTCTTCAGGATAGTGAGTAACATAGCCTGGGGAGAATTTATAATATCAGATTTCAGCTTCTCCCATAGCTTTATCAGGGCTTCGGCAGCGATGTCTTCTGCTGCCTGTTCGTCGTGTACATACGATCTGGCAAACAAGAAAGACTTTCTGTAGTAGAGAGTATAAAGAGTATTAAAACTGTTGATATTTAAGTCGTCCATCCTAATATTCCGTACCTGGGTATTTTTCTGTATTATCTAAATGCGCTGCAAGGTATGAAAAAAAAAGCAAAAGAGGATTAAAAGGTGTGTGTTTTCCTTTTTTCTGATATAAAATGTCCGCTAATGTAAGTGATATGTCCGTTACTGAACATCTCTTCGTTTTGTTTATGTGTTGATAATTAGATAGTTGTATGCTTGGCACATTACTTGTACAGGGATAAACGGGTGAGTTGTCCGGTCGTGGTGTAACTTACTCTTAGATTGTAATTTTGATTGATAAAGGGTGGAATGTGAATTTCGCCCTTTATTTTGTGCGGGCAACAGGGTAAAAAAGATAGGGGGTGTGTCGAAACCCGTATTCACCAAAGACTACACAGGTTTGCACAGATAAATATCATTAGCTATCAATAGATTAAGCTCTCTCTATGGAACTCTGTGTTACTCTGTGGTGAATAATGACACATCCCCCTATCACTTACAATAATAATAACCTCTTTTCTTAATCAATGGGCTGTCCTTTATAGAAGTCCAGTATCTTTGTACGGAACAGATAATCATATTTGGCTTGAATCCGGTCGGACAATGCTTTGGTGAGATTCAGCTTAGATTCATTGTATTCAACCGAAGTTGCTTTTCCATTATCGAATTTCTCACTCATCAGACGGAAAGATTCCCGGTTGGCCTCTACGGCTGATTCGCTTGACTTAAACTTGCTTTCGGCGGCTACAGCATTGTACCATGCTTGTTGGATTTCTTTGTACAGTGCTTTCTTGCTGTTGTCCAATTGCAGTGCCAGATTGGTCTGTTGCAGGCGTGCCGTACGTACGCGGTTGCGGGTAGCCAGACGATTGAATATAGGAATATTCAAACTGAATCCGGCATATTTATTCAGGTTGTTCTTCATTTGATTACCAAAACTTGAACCGGCACTACCGTTTACTGTATAGAAATTCGTACCTAATCCGGCTGAGAAGGATAACTGAGGATAGTAGCTGCTTTTAGCTATACGGATGTTTTTCTCACTACCTTCAAGGCGGTATTGGGCTGCTTTGATACCAGGCTTGTATAACATGGCCTGATTATAAATATCGTCCGGTGAAGTAAGTGGAGAAAACTCCAACTCAGTATCCGGGGCAGCCAATGCGAAGTTCTCCGGAGTTGGCAGTTCAAGCAATTGGCTTAGGTCGAGCAAAGCCAACCGGTAATTGTTATCTGCCTGTACAGCGCTCATTTCGTCTTGTGCAACACGTGCTTTGGCTTCAGCAACCTCGGCAGGAGAGGCTTTCCCTACTTCATGCAAGCGGGTGATACGGTTCAGTTGCTCTTTACTGAGGCCTACCTGGCTCTGGGCCACTTTACTTAGTTCCAGATTAAAGAGTACTTGCAGATAAGCAGAAGTGACATTGATGGCCAGATCCTCTTTCGCTTTATTCAAGTCTTCTATTGCAGCTTTCAGGTTGAGCTTCGTAAGCTCGTACTGATTGGGTAGTTCCAGACCGGTGAATAAGGGAATATTCGTACCCAGGCTAAAGCTGCTGCTACCGCTGTTAATGTCGTTGTAGGTATTGTCTACGGGTGATGCCGTGCGCCCCCAGCTCCAGTTTTGCGAAGCGCTACCGCTGAGGTTGGGCAGGCGTGCCCATTTGGCTGTGTTTACATCCACCTTGCTTTGTTCGGCTGAATTTGCTGTTTGCTGCACACTGATGTTATGCTCAATGGCGTAATCGATACACTGACGTAGGGTCCATCCTTCCTGTGCCTGTGCAGCGTAAGTGGACAGTCCGGTCAGTATCAGTAAATTAATTAATATTTTGTTTCCCATATTATGCGTTGTTGGTGATTCGTATTTTCTTTATACCTCTTTTATATATAAAGGCTTATTTACTTTTCTTTTCCGAAGCTCTCACTTTTTCTTTTCCGGTCAGACCCTCTTTGATTTCCAGTTTGATACCATCGCTCATACCGGTTTTTATTTGGCGACGTTCGAACTTCTGTTCAGGAATGCTATCGGTCATTACCCATACGAACGTGCTGTCACCGCTGAATTCGATTACGCCCTCGGGAACTGCCAAAACTTTCTGTGCGCGTTGCAGCACGATTTCTGCGTTGGCAGAATATCCGGAACGGATCTGTACTGAATCCGGTGCGTGAACGGCCGCTTTAATCTCAAACTGATTGGCTCCGTTTTCTTCCACACCTTTCGGAGAAATGTATTCCAGTTCGGCATCAAATGTAAGATTCTGCAAAGCACCGATCGTCAGTTTCACCGGCATACCTTCATGGATACGTCCAACCTCTGTTTCGTCTATTTTACCTTTGAAAATCAGATCATTCATGTTAGCTACCGTGGCGATAGTCGTACCGTCATTGAACGTATTACTCATAATAACGGAGTTACCTACTTTGATAGGTACATCCAGAATCAGTCCGTCGATGGTCGAACGGATCAGTGTGCTACTGAACGATGCACTGTTTTTGGTGATCCCCTCTTTGATGATTTCCAATGCATCTTTTGCTGTCTGCAATTCTTCGCGTGCCTTCTTTATATCCACTTCACTCTTCTCGAACTCCTCTTTGCTGATTAGCTTGTCATTATAAAGCTTCTTGATACGTCCGAAGTCGGTTTCTGCCTGAGCTGCACTGATTTCTGCTACACGCACACGGCTTTCGGCTGAGTTTAACTGGCCCAGTTCCGGAATAACTTTCACTTTTGCGATCACTTCACCTTGTCTGATGGTTTGTCCGGCCTCCTTATATACCTCGGATATGATACCGGATATTTGTGGTTTAATAAGTACTTCATCTCGTGGTTCTACTTTACCGGTGGCCACTGTAGTCTTTTCCAGGTCGGCAACTTCCGGGGTGACAGTTTCATATACAGTTGTTTGGGGTTTCGACTTCTGGTACAGGAATATGAATGTCCCAATGAAGATGGCGGCTACCACTACCAGTAATGTGATTTTCAGATACTTTTTCATCTTGTTTTATATTTTGAATTGTTATTTTCTATACTTGACTGTGTCTCTTTTCTGCTTTTTGTGGGGGAGAGGCTGTACTTTATTCATCTCTGATAGCCTCTATCGGACGGATGGCCATTGCCCTGTAAGCCGGTGCCAGCCCGGCCAGTAATCCCAGTGTCACCAGCAACAGGCACGTTCCGATAGCCATGCCAAAGGAGACCTGGAAGTGAGAATAATGGTCTTTACCGGAGTTAACGCCTATTTCCATCAATTGCAGGATCAATACTCCAAAAGAGATGCCGGCCATGCCTGCTATGGTAGTCAGTACCATACTTTCCGATAAGATCTGTTGCAAGATATCTTTCGGACGGGCACCGATGGCACGTCGTATACCTATTTCCGTGGTTCGTTCCTTTACCGTTACCATCATGATGTTCGATACACCGATGGCGCCGGCCAGCAAAGTACCTAAGCCCACCATCCAGATCAGTACATGGATACCGGTAAACAAATTATCCATCATCGAGAACATGGCTTCCGCATTCAGCTTCATGACTGCCTGCTTATCGTCCGGTGCTATATAGTGTGCTTCTTTCAGGATGCTTTCTATTTCCGGTTCCAGATCGCTTACTTTTTTCCCTGGTTTCACGGTATAGCATATCACATCGATACGTTTTCCCATATTGTAGGCTTGTTGCATGGTACTAAAAGGTAATACAACAGCTTCCGAAGCTCGTCCCTGAATATTTATGTTTCCTTCGGATACGCACATACCGATCACCTGGTAATAGATTCCGTCTACCCGTACATACTTTCCACAAGGATCTTCGCCCGGATTGAAAAGGCTTTCGTAAACGCGTTTGCCGATCACGCAGACTTTGCGTCCTTCGCGTACGTCCACATCATTGATGAATCTTCCGTAAGCCATATCCTGATTTTCAATCTTGGCGTAGTCCGGATAGAGCCCCTTTACGCTGCAATCATACTTTTTTTCTCCGAAAATGGCCGTCGAGCCCCAGCGGGCTATCGATGGGGTAATAACATCGATATCTTTTACTTTCTCACGGATTTGTTCTACATCCGAGTTCTCGATATCCCAGTAGCGCCCTTTACGGAATCCTTTGTAAGCTTCCCCTGTTTTCTGGGAGCCCATGAATCCCGAGTTGGTGGCAAATCCTTCGAATTCGGCTTGCATCATGTCCTGCATCCCTTGTCCGCCCCCCATCAGGGCTATCAACATGAAGATACCCCAGAATACTCCGAAAGCCGTCAGCAGGCTTCGTGTTTTGTTTCTTGTTATCGTGACGAGGATTTCCTCACACGTGTCTATATCTACTCTCATAATCAATCTGCTCTAAGTGCTTCAATAGGTCTGATACTTACTGCTTTTTTGGCCGGGAAGAATCCTGCCAATGTGCCTGCGATTACCAGGGTTAATGTGGCCTGTATGGCAATACTGATATCTACCGTCGGATTCAGGAATACCGTCTCCGAGAACATTCCCACATCTACGGTTTGTTCTCCGGCCACCTTATTCATCCATTCGGTAGCTGCGATTCCCGCTACCATGCCGATATATCCAAAGAGGGTCGTAATGGTTACACTCTCTACGATAATCAGCCACAGGATGGAGAATGGCTTGGCACCCAATGCCTTGCGGATCCCAAATTCGCGTGTTCTCTCTTTCACTGTGATCAGCATGATATTTGATACACCCACAATGCCACTCAGCAGTGTAAAGACACCGATCACCCAGATGGCCGTGCGCAGGATACCCATGGCATTCTGAGATTGCAGATAGTTGGTAAAGCGGTTCCATATCCATAGTGCACTGTTGTCCGAAGGATCGAAACGATGTTTGGCACCCATCACTTTACGATAGGCTGCTTCAAATGCCTCATTCGATTCCATCGTGGTGAGCCCTTTGGTCGTGAAAGTCAGGTTGTTTAGTTTATCGCCTTTATTGTAAATCACCTGTAGGGTTGAGAAGGGAATATATGCTTCACTGCTTCCCTGGTCACCCGGATCGGTGTAAAGTCCTACTACCTGATAAGAAACTCCACCGGCATTTACGAATTTTCCGATAGGCTCTGTTCGGCTTTTTCCGAAAAGGATCTCAGCCGTCTTGGTATGTAGTACAATTACTTTTCGCCGTTCTTTGAGGTCGATATCATTAATGAACCGTCCCTCTGTCGATTTTACGGATTCCACTTCTGTAAAGTTCGGATATACCCCTTCCAGTGAAAGGTTAACGTACTCCTGTCCGTAACTCAGATTCACATTGCTCTGCCATTGACTGGCACCTACGCTGATGATGTTGTCACTGAAATGTTCCATGGTAGCATTCAAGTCTTTGTTATCCAGTTGAATGCGGCGTCCCTCTTTCAGTCCGTCGTAGGGTTTTCCGGTCCATCCCGGATAGATTTTGATGGAGTTCAGTGCTCGTGCGGAGGATGACTTTTCAAAAGCATGGATCAGCCCGTTACCGGCTCCCAATAGCACTATCAGCATGAAAATTCCCCATGCTACGGCAAATCCGGTCAGGAACGTACGAAGTTTGTTCCGTTTGATGGTGCCATATATTTCTTGCCAAATGTCAATCATATTTGTATTTGTTTTTATTTCATATATCCATCCTTGCCGAATGGTGAGGCATCATGATTCTGGTTCTCTTCAATCCGTTCGATAATACCGTCTTTGATGTGAATAATCTTGTCCGTCTGGTTGGCAACTCCGCTTTCGTGGGTTACTACGACAATGGTCATTCCGGTCTTGTGCAGGTCTTTCAGGATTTGCATGACTTCTACTGAAGTTTTGCTGTCCAGTGCACCGGTAGGTTCGTCAGCCAGAATAATCTGAGGCTGTGTAATCAGGGCACGGGCGATGGCTACACGCTGTTTCTGACCGCCGCTCATTTCGTTGGGCATGTGATGTGCCCAGTCTTTGAGGCCAAGTTTGTCGAGGTATTCCATAGCCATTGCGTTCCGCTTTTTCCGGCTTACTCCTTGGTAAAATAGAGGTAGTGCAACGTTTTCTACTGCGTTTTTGAATGAAATCAGGTTAAACGACTGGAAGATGAAACCGATCATCCGGTTGCGGTACTCCGCGGATTTAGTTTCGCTCAGGTTTTTAATCAACACATTGTTGAGGTAATACTCTCCGTCATCGTAATTATCCAGTATACCTAATATATTAAGTAAAGTAGATTTGCCGGAACCTGATGCTCCCATAATGGAAACGAATTCACCCCGCTCGATATCGAGATTGATGCCCTTGAGTACGTGGAGGGGGGCTCCGTTGTTGTAGGTTTTGTTAATGTCTTTTAAGTGTATCACAGTTTCATCTATTTAGTTTCAATTTTCTTATGATTTGTTCTATTAGACGCACGGTTGATACGAAAAGTTGCAAACGAAGTGAACTTTTTTAAAAAAAGATTTTGTAGACTCAATCTTCTTTACGTAATTTGTGTGCAATAAACATTTAATATTAACTAACCCTTTAAATAAGAGTATCATGAATTCAAGCATGGAGAAACCCTACGTAGTGGGTATTGACATTGGCGGAACAAACACTGTCTTTGGAATTGTTGACGCGCGCGGAACTATTATAGCAAGCGGTGCAGTGAAAACTCAGGTATATCCTACAGTAGAAGAATATGCAGATGAAGTATGCAAAAATCTTCTGCCGTTGATCATTGCAAATGGCGGGGTGGATAAAATAAAGGGTATCGGCATTGGCGCTCCTAATGGAAACTATTATACCGGAACCATTGAGTTTGCTCCTAACCTGCCTTGGAAAGGTGTATTGCCGTTGGCTTCTATGTTCGAGGAACGTCTGGGCATTCCGACAGCCTTGACAAACGATGCTAATGCTGCCGCTGTGGGTGAAATGACTTACGGGGCTGCTCGCGGTATGAAAGATTTTATCATGATTACTCTGGGAACAGGTGTCGGTAGTGGTATTGTTATCAACGGACAAGTGGTTTACGGACATGACGGCTTTGCCGGAGAACTCGGTCACGTGATCGTTCGTCGTGACGGACGTATCTGTGGTTGCGGACGTAAAGGATGTCTGGAAACATACTGTTCGGCTACAGGTGTGGCACGCACTGCACGCGAATTCCTCGCTGCACGTACCGATGCCAGCTTGTTGCGCAATATCCCGGCAGAGAGCATTGTATCGAAAGATGTATACGATGCTGCCGTACAGGGAGATAAGCTGGCTCAGGAGATTTTCGAATTTACAGGTAATATTCTGGGTGAGGCATTGGCTGACGCTATTGCTTTCTCAAGTCCCGAAGCTATTATCTTGTTCGGTGGTTTGGCAAAATCGGGCGACTATATCATGAAGCCGATTACAAAAGCCATGGAAAATAATCTTCTGAACATTTACAAAGGCAAAACAAAATTGCTCGTTTCTGAGTTGAAAGACTCCGATGCTGCCGTACTGGGTGCCAGTGCATTGGCTTGGGAGTTGAAAGACCTGAGAGACTAAGAGCGAATGAAAGCGATTATTTAGCTGAAAGCTCCGGAAGCAATTCCGGAGCTTTTTTTGTCTGTGTGTGGGCAGGAACTTCGGGATGTACTCCAATATCGTTTTGTCAGAAATGTCATTTTGTATTTTCTATCGATTCAGGGCGGGCATATTCCGATCTTTGTTGGGAACCGGTGGGAAAAATGAATTTTAGCTGACTCCCGGCAGGTCAAAAAGATGTCTTATTGAGCTTAACCCTCGCCGGAAGAAAGAAAAACTCTTTTATTTCGTTTTATGTGATAGTGAATCTTGTAGTCTAACTTTGAAATGGTATTTGGGGTACTTCTCTCCAACCGGAGCTAATAAGTGAAAAATGACTTTGATTTTAGACTATTAATAACCTCTTTGGAAGAAGTTAATGATTTGTTTCGACTTTATTAATAAAAGACTTGGACGTTATTAACAAAAGACTTGGACGAAATTAATAATCTCTTTCGTCTTTTTCCGTATATATACTCTCAAAGTGATCAAGTTCTGCATGAATACTCTTTTTTTATTCTTTTTTATGCAAGAAAGATCTACAGAAGCTCTTTGTTTAAGAAAGGGGTGGTTAGCAAATCGATTGAAAAGAGAGTATAATGATTCCATTTTATAAGATTTAGCATCTTTTTGCCGGATTCCTTTTTTATCATCTTCCAATGCTGTAAGGGGGGCTATTTGTTTCTTTTGGATTTCCACACATGAAGACTATCGGAAGCTTTTTGGTGATTATACTGTATAAGTGCTTGTGCCGCGAAAGGTAGGAATGATAATTGTGTTACGAAATAAAAAAGAGGAAATCTTGCCAGAAGATTCCCTCTTTTTTATTTCGAATCGAAAAGTAAGGCTGATTAGCCGTTAACTCTTTTTTCTTTGATTCTTGCTTTCTTACCAGTAAGAGCACGCAGGTAGTACAGTTTAGCGCGACGTACTTTACCAACCTTGTTCACTTCGATGCTGTCGATAGCCGGTGATTCGATTGGGAAAATTCTTTCTACGCCTACAGTTCCTGACATTTTACGTACAGTAAAACGTTTCTTTTCTCCGTGACCTGCAATTTTGATAACAACACCACGGTACAACTGTACACGTTCTTTGTTACCTTCGATAATACGATATGCTACTGTTACAGTGTCGCCTGCTTTGAAGCTCGGGTGCTGTTTTCCGGTAGCGAATGCTTCTTCTGCAATTTTAATTAAATCCATTGTTGTTTATTATTAAATTGTTTTATCGTTACAACGCAACATACCAGGCAACTCTCTCCTGACAGCGATTGCGCGAAAGCGGTGCAAAGTAACGAATTATTTGCCGGATAGCCAAATGTTTTTGTATATTTGTAGCATTATTAAGTACTTAAGGATATGAAACAAAATTACGCAAAGATTATTTCAGGAGTAATTCTGGCGGGGTTGCTGACATTTACTTCTTGCCAGTCGACGCACGAAATGGCAAAAGCCGATTATCGGGTTGCCAAGGTAGAAGGAAGGATGATTGACATTGACGCTAAATGGGATGCTCATCCCGATGCAGATGCCGTGGCAATATTAAAGCCTTACAAAGAGAAGATAGACAACATGATGTATGAGGTAATCGGCACCAGCGAGCAGAAGATGGACAAAGGTCATCCCGAAAGTCTGCTTTCCAATCTTGTTGCGGAAGTATTGCGCCAGGCTGCGGTGAAAGTACAGGATAAGCCGGCTGACATGGGATTGGTGAATATGGGCGGATTGCGTAATATTTTGCCTGCCGGGGATATTACGGTGGGAACGGTATATGAGATATTGCCATTCGAAAATTCACTTTGCGTAATGACGATGAAGGGAACACACCTGAAAGCATTGCTCACAAGTATTGCTTCGCTGAAGGGAGAAGGAGTGAGTGGTATCCGGATGGAAATCACTAAGGATGGAAAATTACTGAACGCTACAGTGGGCGGCCGGCCGATTGATGACAACAAACTTTATACGGTGGCGACCATTGATTATCTGGCTGACGGTAACGGAAGCATGGAAGCTTTCTTGCAAGCGGAGAAACGTGTATGTCCGGAAGGAGCAACATTACGCGGACTCTTTCTTGACTATGTGAGACAACAAACAGCTGCCGGAAAGAAGATAACTTCGGCACTGGATGGTAGAATCACCGTGAAGTAAAGGTATAATAGAATGTAAAATGATAAAATTCAGTGAATTATGATATCCCCAACCAATAATAAATATATTCTTAGTTTTATGGAAAAGAATTTTCTGGCTTTCTTTTTCATTTTCTTTTTTTCTTTTTCAGCATTTGCCCAACAGGATAAAAAACTGATCCTGTTGCAGACCAGTGATGTGCATAGCCGTTTGGAACCTATCAATCAGGAAGGTGACCGGAATTATGATAAGGGAGGATTTGTACGTCGCGCTACATTTGTGAAAGAGTTCCGTAAGGAACATCCTGATATGTTATTGTTCGACTGCGGAGACATATCACAGGGGACCCCTTATTATAATATGTTTCAGGGTGAGGTAGAAGTGAAGATGATGAACGAAATGAAATATGATGCCATGACTATTGGCAACCATGAATTTGATTTCGATCTGGATAATATGGCACGTTTGTTCCGGATGGCCGACTTTCCGGTGGTATGTGCCAACTACGATGTGAGTGCCACAGTGCTTAAAGACTTGGTGAAACCATATGTAATCATCGAGAGAGACGGAGTTAAGATTGGTGTTTTGGGATTGGGCTGCCAACTTGAAGGCATGGTTCAGGCCAATAAATGTGTGGGAGTCGTTTATAATGATCCTGTAGCTACGGCAAATGAAGTGGCTGCTGTCTTGAAAGAAAAAGAGGGTTGTGATGTGGTTGTTTGTCTTTCTCACTTGGGTGTGCAATATGATGAAAACCGGTTGATTCCTAAAACCCGTAATATAGATGTTGTTCTCGGAGGGCACTCGCATACCTTTATGAAAGGACCGAAGACTCTTCTTAATATGGATGGCAAAAATGTATCATTGATGCATACCGGTAAGAGCGGGATCTATGTAGGACAGATGGACTTGACACTTGAAAATAAGAAATAAGAGGGATTTTCCCTCTTGAAATACCCCCAAACAAACTATGCTAAAACAACTGCTAACCGCTGCGTTGCTGCTGGGTGCGGGTGCTCTTTGGGCTCAGCAAACAGCAGGACTCTTGCCTGTACGGGAAGATGTACATTGCAATGAATGGGTAGAGCAAACGCTCTCCCGCATGAAACTGAAGGATAAGGTCGGACAATTATTTGTTTATACCCTGGCTCCACGGACAGATAAAGATACTGAAAAATTAGTGGATAAACTGACCCGTAAGTTGAAAGTGGGTGCTTTCCTGTATTCCGAAGGAACGGTAGAAGGTCAGGCGAAATTGACCAACCGGGCACAAAGCCGGTCGAAAATTCCGTTGATGATCACTTTTGATGGTGAGTGGGGACTATCCATGCGATTGGAGAATACGCCTGTGTTTCCGCGTAATGCGGCATTGGGTTGCATCAGTGATAATGCACTGATTGAGGCCTACGGTCAGGAAGTGGCACGTGAATTCCGGGAGATGGGTGTACATGTTAATTTTGCTCCGGATGCGGATGTCAATACCAATCCTGATAATCCGGTGATCCATGTGCGTTCGTTTGGTGAAAACCCGGAAGCGGTGGCTGAGAAAGTGATAGCTTATGGGCGTGGATTGGAGAGTGGTGGTATCTTGTCTGTTTCCAAACATTTTCCCGGACATGGTGATACGGACGTAGACTCTCATAAGGCGCTGCCTGCGGTCTATTACAATCGGGCACGTCTGGACAGTGTGGAACTATATCCTTTTAAAGAGGCCATTCGGGCTGGTTTAGGTGGTATTATGGTAGGGCATTTGCAGGTTCCGGCTCTGGAACCTGATCGTATAACTCCTTCTTCATTGTCGCGTAGCATTGTGACAGATGTGCTGCGAGGAGAGCTGGGATTCAATGGCTTGGTCTTTACTGATGCGCTTGCCATGAAAGGAGTAGCAAGCGAACCGGATGTGACGGTGAAGGCTCTGAAGGCGGGCAATGATATGGTATTGGTGCAACAAAATATAGAGAAAGCACAGCAGGATGTTCTGCAAGCCATTAAGGAAGGACGGCTCAGTATGGAAGAAGTAAATGCAAAATGCCGCAGGATCTTAACTTATAAGTACCGTTTGGGATTAAATAAGCGTCCTGTGATTTCAGTAGATGGGTTGAGTGATCGTATCAACACTCCTGAGGCACGGGCTTTACTGACAAAACTCCGCACGTCAGCAGTGACCGTACTGGGGAACTATTTCCGGATTCTACCTCTTGTTACTAAAGATGAAATAGCTGTATTGACGGTAGGTGGTGAAGGTAGTGATGCTTTGTTCATTGAAGAGTTACGCACCAGGCTGTCATTGAAAACATTCCGAATGGATAAAGATACGGGAGAGGAAGAACGCAAACGGATAGCAAAAGAACTTGGAAAACATCGGAGGGTCATTGTGAGTATGACGATAAAAGATAAAGAAGCGGAAGAATATCGTCCGTTCTTTACAGACCTCAATCTCCAGGCTCCTGTGGTTTATGCTTTCTTTACTTCGTACCGGACCCTGGTGACACTTGAAGAGGCTGTTGCCCGTTCGGCTGCTGTTGTACTGGCACATTCCGATGAAGCGGATTTGCAACGTTATGTAGCGGATGTGGTATTGGGTAAAGCTTCGGCGACAGGGCGTTTGTCTATGCGTATCGGAGAGACGTTTGCTGCCGGTTCAGGTGTAGATATAGTGCCCGGCATGACTGCCGGTACGGCTCCTGAAGATTATGGATTGAAATCGTACCGGCTTCATCGTATAGACTCTGTAGTATCTGCCGGATTGGCTGCCAAAGCATTTCCCGGGTGTCAGGTACTGGTATTGCGACATGGACAGCCTGTTTATGATAAATGCTTCGGCATTCATTCCGATACGGATAGTACCCCGGTACGTCCGACCGATCTTTTTGACCTTGCCTCTTTGACCAAGACAAGCGCTACACTATTGGCTGTGATGAAACTTTATGATCAGGGACAGTTGAAATTGACTGATCCTGCTTCTAAATATTTGCCTGCTTTACGGAATACGAACAAAAAGAATATTACCATCCGGGAGTTATTGTTGCATGAATCCGGCTTGGTTCCCTATATCCGTTTTTATCGCAACGCAATCGATGAATATTCAGTAACCGGTCCTTTTACACAAGGGTTTGTGGATGAATGGCATCATACCCGTATGGGGGAATATACTTATGCCTGTTCGGATTTCAAGTTCAGGAGAGGGCTCGTCTCTGCAACAAAAACGCCGGAACATACGTTGAAAATAGCCGATGGAATGTGGCTGCACAGAAAGTTTAAAGCCGCAATGATGAAGAGTATTGTTCAGTCGGAACTGGATCGTAAACGTTTTGTGTATAGTGATATCGGCTTTATTCTGTTACAGCAGGTGGTAGAATCCATAACCGGTCAAACGCTCGATGCTTATTTGGCTGCTGAGTTTTATCGACCTATGGGGTTAGAACGTACGTTGTTCCAACCGTTAAACTGTTATAAGAAAACAGAAGTAATGCCGACTGCTACCAATGATTATTTGCGTCGGCAGAACCTTTGCGGATATGTGCATGATGAAGCGGCTGCCTTTATGGGAGGCGTGAGTGGCAATGCCGGATTATTTTCGACAGCCTGCGAACTTGGAAAGATCTATCAGATGATTCTCAATGAAGGCGAACTGGACGGGAAGCGTTATCTCAGATCGGAAACCTGCCGTGCATTTACTATGGGAAAATCTGCTGTCAGCCATCGTGGATTAGGATATGACAAGCCTAACTTGAATGATCCGAAAGCAAATGCCTGTGCACCTTCGGCACCGGCCTCTGTTTACGGACATACCGGATTTACCGGTACTTGTGCTTGGGTGGATCCGGAAAATGACTTGGTTTATATCTTTCTGAGTAACCGTCTCTGTCCCGATTCCTGGAATGGAAAGTTGAATAGCATGAAGATTAGGCAAGGGATACAGGAAGTGATTTATCAGTCATTATATACAACAGAATAGCTAATGGCTTTTTACAATATAGAATGAAAAGAAGATATTTATTTGCTGGTTTAGTCGTATCAGCGTTTTTTGTGGTAGGGGCGAAAACTCCTACTTTAAAAGATACTCCTATTGGTGAGAACTTTCATGCTCCTCCCGGTGTATCTGCTCCTATAGAACCTTTATTGCTTTATCAGGCCTCTCAGGACGAAAAATGCCGTCACTGGGTCGATTCTGTTTACAAGCGGATGAGTTTGAAAGAAAAGGTTGGCCAATTGTTCATTTATACCATTGCACCTGTGCAGACCAAACGGAATATGCAGTTGTTGCGTGATGCCGTTCATACCTATAAAGTCGGTGGATTACTCTTTTCCGGTGGAAAGATACAGAATCAAGCTACACTGACCAACGAAGCGCAACGGATGGCGCGCTGTCCGTTGCTGATAACCTTCGATGGTGAGTGGGGACTTTCCATGCGTTTACGCGGTACTCCTGTTTTCCCAAGAAATATGGTATTAGGATGTATTCAGGATAATCGGCTGATCTATGAGTATGGACGGGAAATGGCTCGCCAGTGTCGTGAACTGGGAGTACAGGTGAATTTTGCTCCGGTGGCTGACGTAAATATCAATCCGGATAATCCGGTTATCAACACCCGTTCGTTCGGTGAAGATCCGATGCAGGTAGCCGACAAAGTGATTGCTTATGCTTCGGGGCTGGAGAGTGGAAAAGTCCTTTCGGTTTGCAAGCATTTCCCGGGGCATGGTGATACGGACGTGGACTCACACAAAGCATTGCCCGTATTGCCTTTTACACGTGAACGTCTGGACAGTGTAGAACTATATCCGTTTAAAGAGGCTATCCGTGCCGGAGTCAGTGGTATGATGGTGGGGCACTTACAGGTTCCTGTAATCGAACCAATCGGTGGATTGCCCTCATCTTTATCGCGCAATGTGGTTTATGGTTTGCTGACCGAGGAATTGGCTTTTAAGGGACTTATTTTTACGGATGCGCTTGCTATGAAAGGGGTTTCCGGTAATCAGAGTGTCTGTCTGCAAGCCTTGAAAGCCGGAAATGATATGGTATTGGCTCCCCGCAGGCTAAAGGAAGAGATAGATGCTGTATTGGCAGCGGTGGAAAAAGGAGAACTTCCGGAAGAGGAAATTGATGCAAAATGTCGGAAAATACTCACTTATAAATACATTTTAGGTCTAAAGGATAAACCTTTTGTGAGACTATCGGGGTTGGGGTCTCGTATTAATACGCCTCAAACACGTGATTTGATTCGCAGGCTAAATCTGGCTGCAATTACAGTGTTGAATAATAAAGGAGGTGTATTGCCTCTGCATCCCGACCTGAAAGAGGTAGCTATATTGAATGTCGGTGATGGCGGGAAAACAGAACCTTTTGACCGCGAAATAAAGAAGTATATTCCATTTACGCGTTTTCAATTGCGTAAAGATTTGCCGGAGGTCGAACAGCAGAAACTGCGTGATTCTCTTGCTGCTTATCGCCGCGTTATTGTTACTGTTACCGAGCAACGCCTTGCTCCTTACCAATCATTTTTTGCCAGGTTTGCTCCGGAAGCTCCTGCAATTTATGTGTTCTATACTCCGGCTAAATCCATGTTGCAGATCCAGCGGGCTGTATCGGCGGCTGAGGCTGTGGTACTGGCTCATGCTCCTCATGATGATGTTCAGGAACGTGTGGCTGATATACTTTTTGGCAAAGCGACAGCAGACGGAAGGCTGTCTGCCAGTGTGGGTGGATTGTTTTCTGCCGGTTCGGGAGTGACGATCACGCCGCATACGCCTTTCCATTTTGTACCCGAAGAATATGGTCTGAAATCGGAAGTGCTAAGTCGCATCGATTCAATTGCTTTGGAAGGTATTAAAGAAGGAGCTTATCCCGGTTGCCAGATACTGGTAATGAAGGATGGTAAGGCTTTATATGACCGATGTTTCGGGCACCATACAGATAAGCATAGTGAAAAAGTGAAACCGACCGATCTTTATGATCTGGCTTCACTGTCAAAAACAACAGGTACATTGTTGGCTGTAATGAAGCTCTATGATAAAGGGTGCTTTAATCTGACTGATAAAGTGTCTGATTATCTGCCTTTCTTGCGTAAGACGAATAAGGAGAATCTGACCATTCGTGAACTACTCTTGCACCAATCGGGGTTACCTTCCGGATTAGTCTTCTATCAGGAAGCTATTGATAAGAAAAGTTATAAAGGTTCGTTGTTCAAGCAGTCAAAGGATGCTTTGCATACGGTACGGTTAGGTGCTCGTACTTGGGGAAATCCGAGGTTCCGGTTCAATAAAGGGATGGCAGCCGAGACGAAAAGCGGAGACTGTATCCTTCAGGTTTGCGATAGTCTATGGTTGAATCAGTCGTTCAGGGAAGAGATGCAGAGAAAAATTGCAGAAGTACCGTTAAAGGATAAGAACTACCGTTACAGTGATATCGGATTTATCTTGTTGCAGATGCTTGCAGAAGAGTTAAGTGGTAAACCATTGGATGAATATCTGTGGCAGGAATTCTACAAACCGATGGGGCTGGAGCGTACTGCATATTTGCCATTGCGCTACTTCGAAAAGAAAGAGATTGTACCTTCTGCTGTAGACCGTTTCCTCCGTAAGACCACTTTGCAAGGTTTTGTACACGATGAGTCGGCCGCATTTCAGGGAGGTGTTTCAGGAAACGCCGGACTTTTTTCTACAGCTCGTGAGGTTGGCAAGGTCTATCAGATGTTACTTAATGGTGGTGAGCTGGATGGACGACGTTATTTAAGTAAAGAGACTTGTGCTTTGTTCACTACCGATAAATCAAAAATCAGCCGCCGTGGTCTGGGCTTTGATAAGCCGGATGTGGTGAATGAAAGTAAAAGTCCGTGTGCTGTTTCTGCTCCTGCTTCTGTATATGGGCATACCGGATTTACAGGAACCTGTGCTTGGGTAGATCCGGATAATGGTTTGGTTTATGTGTTTCTGAGCAATCGTACCTATCCCGATGCTTGGGTTAACAAATTATCTAAAATGGCAATACGGGAAAAAATTCAGGAAACCATTTATGAGGCGATGAAGTAGAATTAATCATTACATATGCCAGCGTGTTATAAGTCAACTCTTGGTGAGGATGTACCTCGCTGAGATTTGATTTATAATGCTTTATGATTCATGATGTTTTGTGCTTTGATATTTTTATTTAGTACTATAACTCCACCGTGATAGCTTCTGACAAATGTGAATGGCATTCTTTTAATGTAAATAATTTAGCCTGAGATGGGTGTGGGATAGAGAAAAGTATTAAAATCAATAGTAAAAAGAGCATTCTCTTCTAAGTTCTATCAGAACTTTCCGAAAGGAGTTAGGGGAAATTGGGGAACATTTTCTCATAAGTATTAATATTTAATTGGTTTTGAGATAGCAATATAGGATCTGTTTGGAATCGGTTAAATATATGTTTGTTTACTATCCTAATCCTATTTTTCTACCTGTATTAGATTTAACTTTCGCAGACAAAGTTAACTCTATTTTTTATAAATACAATAAACAATACTAAAAAATAATATAAAAGAAGTCCCCTGTTGGAGTGAATGTTTCCCCAATATGAATCAAAAAGTAATATAAAATGAAAATGGATGATTACATATTGTTTTAAGTTCTGATAGGACTTGGCATTTCTGCCGGCCTACTCTCTCCGAACCATGTGTTCGCTACGTCTTTAGAGACTTATGAGAACCAGTCTGTTGCTGCCGTTCAGCAAGCAAGGAAGATTACCGGTACTGTAACCGATGCTGCCGGTGAACCGGTCATTGGTGCTACTGTCCTGGAAAAGGGTAATGCTTCCAATGGTACAATTACCGATATTAATGGTAAATTCTCTCTTTCTGTTTCGGGCAATGCCGTAATCAGTATTTCGTATATAGGATACATAACGCAAAATATTAAGATAACCAATCAGAGCTCACTCAAAGTGATATTGATGGATGATACCCAAGCACTGGAAGAAGTGGTAGTGGTAGGCTATGGCTCTCAGAAGAAAGCGAATCTGACCGGTGCCGTATCTTCAGTCAAAATGGATGAGGTATTAGGTGACCGTCCTATCTTGAATGCATCCGATGCTCTTCAGGGAGCTGTCCCGGGATTGTTTGTTTCTAACGGAGGTAATGCTCCCGGAACAAGTAAATCTTTCCAGATTCGTGGTGCCTATTCTGTCGGCGTCAAGAACTCGGACGGTTCATATGGTAATACCATTAAGCCACTGGTACTGATCGATAATGTGGAAGGTGATCTTGACATGGTCAATCCGGAAGATATCGAGTCAATCAGTGTATTGAAAGATGCTGCTTCTGCGGCAATCTATGGTGCACGTGCTGCCGGTGGTGTAATTGTTGTCACAACCAAACGTCCCAAAGGTGCCGCTAAATTCTCATTGAATTACAATAATAACTTTGCTTTCGGAACAGCTGTCAACCTGCCTAAGCAAGCTCCGTTGATGGATTATCTGCAAGCTTATCTGGATTGCGGATATTCGGATGCTTATTGGTCGCTCGGTTCGCCAAGTGTCAGTAAATGGATGGAGTATCTCAGTGAATACCAGAAAAATCCGTCTGCTTTCAATACGGTAGGTGATGGTATCTATATGGATGAATCCGGTGTACCTTATTATCTGAATGAGAAAGACCTCTATAAAAACTTTATGGAGACCAGCTTCCAGATGACCCATAATATTTCGGCCTCCGGAGGTACGGACAAGCTCCGTTATCGTATTTCGGGAGGATATACTTCAAACGATGGTGTGTTGATATCCGATCGTGATAAGTTTGAGCGTATGAACATCAACACCTTTATTTCGGCCGATGTGACTAATTGGTTTACTCAGGAAGTGACAATGAGCTATGCTCACAGTTTGCAAACTTCACCTGGTGGAATGGGTGGTGTGTATAACACCCGTTTGATTTCATACTATCCCGAAGGAGATTTGCCGGCATCGGTTAATACTTTGGCAAACGAAGACCTTCCTTTGTTTACCCCGCGGAATCAGATTTTACTGTCGAACCCGGTAAACAACAATAATGATAATCCACGTATCTTCTTGAAATCCATTCTGAAACCGCTTAAAGGGCTGGAAGCAGTATTTGAGTATACGTTCGATAAAAACATTTATGATTATCATTGGTATACAGGGCAGTATGATTATACCACTATCCAGGGAGGAAGCTCTAAATCTTTTGTAGACGATTATCTGAGAAAATACAAACAGCATACGAATTATAATGCTATCAACGTGTATGCTACGTATAGTAAGAACTTTGGCAGTCATAATTTTAAAGTAATGGCCGGATTCAATCAGGAATCGAGCTATCAAGAGACTTTGGATGCCTACTCATACAATCAAGCTGTGATTGATGTGCCGGCAATGGGCTCCGGAACCGGAACCATCAAGACTACTGACTCATATAGTGAGTATGCTGTACGTGGTGGCTTTTTCAGGGTTAACTATAACTATCAGGACAAATATTTGCTGGAAGTAAACGGGCGCTATGACGGTTCTTCCAAATTCCCGAAGAGTTCCCGTTTTGGCTTCTTCCCTTCAGTGTCAGCCGGCTGGCAGATAGCACAGGAGAAGTTTATGGAGTCTACACGTAACTGGTTGGATGGGTTGAAAGTCCGTGCATCATATGGTGTTATTGGTAACCAGAATGTGAATCCATATACATTCACTCCGACCATGAGTGTCAGCAATAAGTCTACCTCCTGGATTATCGATAATACGTATGTTACCTCTATCAGCTCGTTGCCTGCATTGGTAAGCCAGAATTTTACCTGGGAAAAAGTAGGTACGGTCAATGTCGGACTGGACGTGAATCTATTCAATAATCGCCTGAATGGTGTATTTGAATGGTATCAGCGTAATACTAACGGTATGCTTGCTCCGGGCGTACAGTTGCCTGCTGTTGTAGGTGCCAGTGCTCCTTACCAAAATACGGCCGATATGCGTACCCGAGGTTGGGAACTGAGCCTGAACTGGCGCGACCAGATCGGTAAAGTAGGATATCGTCTTGGTTTTAACCTCTCTGATTATAAGTCGAAAATTACCAAATACGATGACAATGCGGCCACTAAACTGTTAAGCAGTTTCTATCCCGGACAGGTGATGGGTGAAATATGGGGTTATGTAGCAGACGGCTATTATACAGTAGATGATTTTGAAGATACTTCGTCCTGGAAACTGAAGGAAGGCATAACTTCGATTAATGGTTATAACGTCCGCCCGGGTGATGTGAAATTCAAAAATCTTCGTGATGATGAAAGTTCTACTAATGTTATTACAAGCGGTGACAACACATTCGATAATCCGGGTGACCGCAAAGTGATTGGTAATACGACTCCGCGTTATCAGTATGGTATTAATCTGGGAGCCAACTATGCCGGTTTCGACCTGAATGTTATTTTGCAGGGAACTGGAAAACGTGATTACTGGATCTCGAATGTTCTGACTTTCCCGATGAACGGTGATAACTTTATTCCTCTATTCGATGGGCTGGATGACTATTGGAAGCCGAAAGACCCGGATAACGGTGACTGGACAGCAGTTAATCCGAATGCTAAGTATCCCCGTCTGTATGGTAACCGTGGTAATTCAGGATCAAATCTTCGTCAAAGCGACAAATATTTGTCCGATGCTTCTTACCTCCGTATCAAGAACATTACTCTGTCCTATAACCTGCCCAAAAAGTGGCTGTCTCAGATCTTCCTGTCACAAATGAAAGCGTTTGTCAGTGTTGAAAACGTAGCTACTTTCACCTCTCTGCCTTCGGGTATCGACCCGGAAAGAATAGAATGGAACTATCCGGCATTCCGCACGGTTTCATTCGGTATAAATGTCACATTATAAACTCTAATCTGATACACGAATATGAAAAAGATATTATTGTTTTTAACCCTTTTCGCGGGGATGATGCTGTCGGGATGCAACGATAGTTTCCTGGAGAAATATCCTGTAACCAGCCTGACGGAAGAAAATGCCTTCAAATCTTATGACAATTTTAAGGCCTTTATGTGGCCATGTTATGAAATGTTTTCTAATACGAACATTGCTACTTCTACCACTGCAATCGGGCGTAATTCTCATTACTTGGGTGATGTGTATGCCGGATATCTGAATCAGCGCGGAGCCAGCAGCCAGAATAAATATGCGTTCCAAACGGTGACTAATGCTACATCAGGTAATGGATGGAATTTTTCCACCTTTATCCGCCGTATTAACCTGATGCTTTCACATGTGGATGCTTCTGATATGACGGAAGCTGAAAAGAATCACTGGAAAGCCGTCGGATATTTCTTTCATTCATTCTGGTATATGGAGCTTATCGATCGTTTCGGTGATGTGCCTTGGATTGATAAACCACTGGATGAAACCTCAGAAGAGGCTTATGGTACCCGCATGCCACGCTTTGAAGTAGCCGATAAAGTGCTGGAGCGTTTACAATGGGCTGAAGAGAATATCGGTGATGCATCGGTTTACGAGAAAAAAGACGGTTCGAATACCATCAATCGCGACTGTGTGCGTGCAGCTCTTTCACGTTTCACGCTGCGTGAAGCTACCTGGCGTAAATATCATGAACTGGGAAGTTATGATAAGTATTTCACTGAGTGTATCCGTGTATCCAAACTGTTGATGGCAGACTATCCGACATTATATTATGGAACTGACGGACAACCGGCAGCCGGATATGGTGAGATGTGGACCACAGAGGACCTGAGTAAGGTACAAGGCGTTATTCTGTATCAGCAGTGGCTGGAAACAATAAAACCGGGACACTCGTGCTATTATGAACATACTTCTTCGCACGACATAGAAATGCATCAGGGAACAGTGGACCTGTATTTGTGTAAAGATGGAAAAACTATTTCTCACTCAGATTTGTATAAGGGAGACAAAGATATTTATTCTACTTTCCGCAACCGTGACCCGCGTATGTATCATACCATCATGCCGCCTTATAAAGTGAAAGACGGTAAGGGAGATTATGCTACATGGTCTTATACCAGTGATCCCGCCGACCGTGAATATATCGACATCATGGGAGCGAATGAGTCGTGTAGCAATCCGGGTATCGGTATGAAACGTTTACCGGGACAGAACTGGAGTGCTTCATTGGTACGCCGCGTTCCGAATTTGCAGGGAGGCGCACAATATACGATTGAAGGAAAGAAATACGGACCACATGCTTATGTTGCTTGCCGTTCGGGATATTATGTATGGAAAAACTGGGATAACTGGGAAGAAAATTATAACAATGCCCAAGTGAACACTGCCGATAAACCTGTCTTTAAAATTGAAGAGGTTTTGCTGAACTATGCCGAGGCTATGTTTGAGACCAACCAGTTCACACAGACAATTGCTGACGAGACAATCAATAAATTGCGTAAACGTGCCGGTGTGGCCGATATGGTAGTGGCGCAGATTGATGCTAATTTTGATCCGAATCGTGGAAAATATTATCCGAAGGGAAATGATAATGGAATTCTCGTTGATCCGGTATTGTGGGAGATCCGTCGTGAACGTATTATTGAACTGATGGGAGAAGGATTCGGTTTCTACGATGTACGTCGTTGGAGAATGGCTCCTTGGTTTGTGAATATGCAGCAGAAAGGTATGTGGATTTCGAAGAGCGAACTCAGCTCACTGACACTGCTTAACGAAATGACCGGAACATCGGATGGGGCAAATGGATCTATGACCGAAGGTTATATCTATTTGTTCAACGATCCGTTGAAAGAAGGAAAAGGCTGGCTTGAAAAATATTATCTCTATCAAGTCCCGTTGGAAGAAATAGCGCTTAATCCTAATCTGACTCAAAACCCGGGCTGGGAATAGAAAGATCTTTATCCGTTCTTTTAAATTAAACAATGAGAGAAGAAGAGTGGCGAAACTGGCTTTAGTAGCGCCCTCTTCCTTCTGTTTTGAAAACTTTAAATACATATCATGAATCAGAAATTATTACTCGGAAGTGCATTGCTCGTAGGGATGGTTTCTACACAACAAACGTTGGCACAGAAAAAGAAAGCACAGGGGCAAACCCGCCCTAACGTTGTTTTTATACTGGCTGATGACCTGGGGTACGGAGATTTGAGTTGCTATGGGCAAGAGAAGTTCGAAACCCCTAATATCGACCGATTGGCACAGAATGGCATGCGTTTCACCCAATGTTACTCGGGAACAACGGTTAGTGCTCCCTCGCGTTCGTGCCTGATAACCGGAACCCATAGCGGGCACACAGCTATTCGCGGGAACAAAGAGCTTGCTCCGGAAGGACAATTCCCATTACCGGAAAACTCACAGACCATCTTTAATGATTTTCGTAATGCAGGTTATCGTACAGGTGCCTTTGGCAAATGGGGGCTTGGCTACATCGGTTCGGTGGGTGATCCTAACAAACAGGGAATCGATCAATTTTACGGATATAACTGCCAGTTGCTCGCCCATAGTTATTATCCCGACCATTTGTGGGATAATGATAAACGTGTCGATTTGCCGGATAATAATTTAAACGTGCAATACGGAAAGGGAACTTATTCGCAGGATCTGATTCATTCTAAAGCATTAGCTTTCCTGGATGAAGCTGCTAAGGATAAAGATAAACCGTTCTTTATGTGGTATCCTACTATTATCCCGCATGCCGAACTGATAGTACCGGAAGATAGTATTATCAAGAAGTTCAGGGGGAAATACCCGGAGAAACCCTATCGTGGAGCAGAGCCCGGCAGTCCCGGTTTTCGTAAAGGGGGATATTGTACCCAGTTCTATCCGCATGCTACTTTTGCTGCAATGGTTTACCGGTTGGATGTGTACGTAGCGCAGATTGTACAGAAACTCAAAGATATGGGAGTATACGATAATACCATTATTATTTTCTCAAGTGATAATGGTCCTCACATGGAGGGCGGTGCCGATCCGGATTTCTTTAACAGTAATGGTATCTGGCGCGGATACAAGCGTGATGTATATGAAGGTGGTATTCGTGTACCTATGATTATATCGTGGCCTGGACGTGTACAGCCAAATACGGAAACCGATTTCATGTGTTCATTCTGGGATTTGATGCCTACTTTCAGGGAAGTATTGGATCCGAAAGTGGATACTCGGAATATGGATGGTGTCAGCATACTTCCTTTGTTGCAAAACCGCAAAGGACAGAAAGAGCACGAATATCTTTATTTTGAATTTCTTGAGATGAACGGACGCCAGGCTGTCCGCAAAGGCGATTGGAAACTCGTTCATATGAATATACGTGGAAACAAACCCTACTACGAATTGTATAATTTAGCTTCGGATCCGTCAGAGAAACACAACGTGCTGAACCTGTTCCCCAAGAAAGCGGATGAGCTGAAGACAATTATGAAAGAAGCTCATACAGAAGATCCTAATTGGCCTTTATTTCGATAAATAGTGATTGATAAAGTTGTCAAAATGAAAGGCAAGCATGTATTGCTTTAAAAGGAAGGGGCTGTTATGTGATATAACAGCCCCTTTATGTATATATAGTCAGGTACCTCTGCTCTTTTTAGAAAGCAAGACCTACCCTGAAGCCGAAGTTGTTCAGTTTGTCTACATTGTAAGTCAACACATTGGCTTTGTTGGTAGCATAGCTGTAATAAACAGCGATGTGCAGGCCCGGGCCATATGCCCAAGGGTAAACGTTCAGACCGAGTTCCGGTGATACGTAAAATCCCCAAGTATTGTCGCGGGTTTCGAACATATTGTAGTTAGAACGTACTTTCGCATAGTTGGCACCCAGTTTGACACCAAAGTAAGGCTGCCATGCTCCCCCACGATTCAACTGATAGCGTGCGGCGGCACCAAAAGGTAACTGGAAGATGGTATGCTGCTGGTCAGTATTCACGGTTCCTTCGCCCACAGGGAAAGTTGCGCGTGGGAAGTATTCGTGATTGCTGCTATAGTTCATAAAGAGACCCAGTCCGAGGTTAGGGGTTACAAAATAACCGCCTTCGAAGTTCATACCCCATCCACTGGCTTTATCGGCAAAGTGATTTTTCAATGGCACGTTGAACTGCCAGTCCACGTTAGCGTATCCATTATCTGATAACTGTGCCTTGGCCGGCATGGCAAAGGCCAGAGCAAGGGCCGCTATGGCCAGTACTCTAAGAGAAATATATTTCATTGTTTTCATAACGGTTCTTAATTAAATTATTTGTTAGTGAGATAAGGTGACTGTGCAAACGACTGATTGATTGCGCGAACAACCAGAGTCTGGTTCACTTTGCCGGAATAGCTTGCAGGACCGCTCAGGAAGCTGCTCCACAGAACCGGAAGTTTCTGATTATCACCTTCGGGAGCCTTCAGGTTCATGATTTCAGTCAGGAATGAGTTGGTTGTAATGCTATAGTTCACAACATACGGATAGTACCAACCGCCCCAGTTACCCCAGTAAGGTGCATCCCAATAGCCGGGATAGTTCCACCACCATTCGGGTTGTCCGTAGTCGGTAAAGTAATAAGTACTCTGAACGTAACTAATCTGCACACCCAGATCGGCAGCATCTTTATTGTCAGTATAAGCAAAACCTTTGCTGTTCAGGTTGTCTTTGTATGCATTGATAATGGCTGCTGCTGCTTCACCTTTCCAGTATTCCGGATCTTTTTTATCTCCTATTACGAGAACGCTGTCAGGGATGTAGTACGTGCTGAACTGTTTAAAGTCAGCTTTCTTGTCGTAGTTGGTATAAACCAAATAGTCATTGTCCAATTTGTCCATGTCAGGGTCTTTTTCGCAAGCTGCGAATGCAAAGACCGCCAATAAGATGGGAATTAATCTCTTCATATCTTTATAATGTTTAGGTTATTAAAAAAATCTTGCCCTGGTACCTTAAGGCGTTTGCAGAAAATAACAAGACTCTTGTTAAAAGGTTCGCAAAGAATAATGTTAAAATGCAGTATGATTACTTGGAGCCTTTGGTGAAAGATCTATCTTTGTACAAAATTAAAACCGAAATAAATATGAAGAACCTACGCATCTGCCAGACATTTTCTCTTTGGCTCGTTTTGCTTGCTACATCTTTGTCTCTATCCGCCCAAACAACTTTATTGGATAAGTTGGGTAAGATTACCGAAATCACCAAGACCCAGCCCTTGGAATCTACAGAGTTTGTTGAGAAATATGTGGCTTATTTCACCCAGCCGTTAGATCATCATCATCCAGAGAAGGGCTCTTTCAGTCAGCGTGTTATTGTTTCCCATGTCGGATTCGATCGTCCTACTGTGATGGTTACCGAAGGTTATGGCGCTTCTTATGCTTTGGGAATCAATTACCGGGAAGAGCTATCAAAACTATTTAATACCAATATGATATTTGTGGAGTATCGCTATTTCCTCGAATCGACTCCTACTCCTAAAGATTGGCAATATCTGACAGCCGAGAACTCTGCTGAAGATTTACATGCCGTGCGCGAGGCTTTCCGCTCCATCTATCCCGGTAAGTGGATTGCTACCGGCATCAGTAAGGGGGGACAGACAGCGATGCTTTATCGGACTTTCTTTCCCGAAGATGTGGATATCTCTGTTCCGTATGTGGCTCCACTCTGCTATGGAGTCGAAGACGGGCGTCACGAACCATTTTTAAAGATGGTATCTACTCCTGAGGCTCGTGAGAAAATTGAAAATTTTCAGTTGGAAGTGTTGAAGCGTAAACCTACTTTGCTACCTCGTTTTGAGAAGTATTGTGCCGGAAAGAAATATAAATTCCGCGTTCCTGTAGAAGAGATTTATGATTATTCAGTACTCGAATATTCGTTTTCTATCTGGCAATGGGGGACCCCGGTCGATCAGATTCCTGCAATTACGGCCTCGGATGACGAACTCTTTAAACATTTGCTTGCAATTAGCGAACCGTCTTATTTTGAGGAAGAGGGTGCCAATACTTCCTTCTTTGTCCAAGCTGCCCGCGAGTTGGGGTATTATGGGTATGATATCCGTCCATTCAAAAAATATCTTACCATTAAAACCAGTGAAGATTACTTGAAGCGTTTGATGCTTCCTGAAGAACTCGGCAATATGAAGTTTGATAAGACTCTGAGCCGGAAAATAATTCATTTCCTAAAGAAAAATGATCCGAGGATGATCTTTATCTATGGGCAGAATGATCCATGGACGGCAGCAGGTGTCACTTGGCTGAAAGGAAAAAAGAATATTCATGTCTTTGTGCAACCAAACGGAAGTCATTTGGCCCGTATCGGCACTTTACCTCAAAAAGAGAAAGAGGAGGCTATCGAGTTGATAAAAGAATGGTTGGAAGAGTGATTCCATTCTTACCCTTCTGTAAATGAATAGAAAAGTTACAGGGGTGTTTTCACCACAGATTACACAAATTTATACAGATGAAAAGCAACTGGATTATTGCCCATACAGATAATCAGTGTAATCTGTGGTGATCTCTGATGTTACAAACTTACATCAGCGGTTTCAATATCTCCGGCACCTCTACTTTGTCCAGGTCCAGCTCGTCTAAACGCTTCTTTCCCGCTTCTGTCAGGCTGAAATACATTTGACGTTTATCTACTTCACCCAATGAGCGGCGGATAAGTCCTTTATCCTCCACTGCACGGATGACTTTCGACGTATGTGATGGAGCCATTTCCGTTCGTTCGGATATGGCGGTCGATGTAATCTCTTTTCCGGCTTCACGTAACGCACATAGCACCATTGCTTCGTTAAGCGATATCGCATACATCTCCTCAAATGCTGTTTCGAATACAGAGAGAGCTTTGTAGATATCGCGCATTTTACATATTGTATTCATACTTCTTTATTAAATAAACAAATTGATGTTAGCATTATCGGCACGCTCCATGTAAGTGGCCACTCCACCTACTGTAACCTCATCGAGCAGTTCTTCACGTTTCACTCCCATGACATCCATCGACATCTGGCAGGCTATGAATTCCACACCGTTTTCCAATGCCTGTTGCCGCAGGGATTCCAGTGAGTCGATGCCCTTGCGGTGCATGATGTATCGCATCATCTTTCCGCCCATGCCTCCCATATTCATTTTCGACAGCTTCAGTTTCAGTGAACTCGATGGTAACATCATTCCGAACATCTTGCCGAAAGCGTCTTTCTCTACCTTCCGTTTATGAAGTTTTTTAATTACATTCAGTCCCCAGAAGGTAAAGAAGATAGTCACTTTCTGTCCGGTCGCAGCCGCACCGTTGGCCAGGATGAAAGTAGCAAGCGCCTTATCCAGATCGTCGCTGAACATAATCAATGTTTTTCCTTTGCTGTCACACGTTGTAGTGAGACTACAGGCTTTGGGCTCTCCTTTTTCAATAATTACTACCGACTTTCCGTCTGCACTCTCTTTTGAGATGAAATTATTTCCGGTCGAGTTGCACCATGCTGCGGCATCTCGTGAGAATCCCGGGTCTGTAGCTACAATTTCCACTCGTTCTCCCGGGGCGAGTGTATCCATTGTTTTCTTCATTTTCAAGATTGGGCCCGGACATTGTAATCCGCAGGCATCCACTCGGATGGTTTTAGACATTGCAACGGGTGCAGCCTGCATCTTTTCAGCAGAGGCAGGCTGCTTTACCTGACTTTCTTGAGTAATAGACATGTTTTCCGTTGCTTCATCTTCGTGCAGGATGATAGGAGCAGTAGCTGCACGGTATGTTTTCAGTCCGCCGGAAAGATTATATACATCTTTGAAACCATGCTGAATCAGGATACGGTAAGCGAGATACCCTCTCAACCCTACGGCACAGAAAGTATAAATGGGTTTCTCAGAAGGTATTTCGTCCATACGGTCGCGTATTTCATCCAACGGGATATTGACCGCTCCCGGCAGCGAACCCAGTGCGAATTCATCCGGTGTACGCACGTCCAGCAAGAATACGTTTTTCAGTTCGATGTCTCTCAGGTCACGCCAGTATATGGGTTTCACTTTGCCAAGGATGATGTTTTCGGCTACATAACCGGCAATAGCCACGGGATCTTTTGCCGAAGAGAAAGGAGGGGCATATGCCTGTTCCACTTTCATCAGGTCATAGATCGTTCCCCCGTGCTTGATGACGAGTGAGAGTTCGTCGATTCGCTTGTCCACACCATCGTATCCCACAATTTGCCCGCCATACAACTTGCCTGTTTGAGGATCGAAAGTTATCTTGATACTCATCGGCATAGCGTTCGGATAGTATCCTGCATGTGAAGCCGGATGTGTTGTTGAAGAAGCGTATGAGATGCTCGCTTGTCTCAGCCGCTTGCCGGGAAGGCCGGTAGAGGCTACCGTCATGTCAAATACTTTTGCGATGGATGTACCGATGGCTCCTTCATAAGAGATTTTCGCTCCCAGCAGATTGTCGGCAACGATACGTCCCTGGCGATTAGCCGGTCCGGCAAGATAGTTCAGCCAGGGTTTGCCCGTAATGGGATGGCGGAATTCAATGGCATCACCGATGGCATAAATTGATTCATCGGAAGTCTGCAAATTGTCGTTCACTGCGATGCCACCCGCTTCGCCGATTGTAAGCCCGGCAGCCCGTGCCAGTGTAGTTTCCGGACGTACACCGATGGAGAGGATCACAATATCCGCCGGAATAGACTGTCCGTTTTTGAAGATCACTTTCACCTCTTTGCCTGCTTGTTCGAACGAAGCCACAGCCTGTTCCAGATATAAGTTTACACCTTTCTCCATCAAATGTTGATGAACCAGTGCCGCCATTGAAAAGTCAATAGGTGCCATCACCTGGTTGCCCATCTCGACAATAGATACTTGTGCTCCTAATGCATGCAGGTTTTCTGCCATTTCCAGTCCGATGAATCCGGCTCCGATCACGACAGCCCGGCGGGGAGGCCGACTGTTGACGTATGCTTTAATGCGGTCGGTGTCTGCTACATTCCGCAAAGTAAAGATACCGCTTGAGTCAATGCCCGGTAATGGTGGGCGTACAGGAGATGCACCGGTGGATATTAACAGTTTGTCATAACTCTCCTCGTAAGTGTCTTCACTCTTAAGGCGGACGGTTACTGTCTTTTTTTTCCGATCTATAAAAATAACTTCATTTTCGGTACGTACATCCACTCTGAAACGTACTCCGAAAGCCTCAGGAGTCTGCACGAATAACTTCTCGCGGTCTTCAATAACGTCACCTATATAATAGGGTAGTCCGCAGTTGGCATAAGATATATATTTTCCTTTTTCCAGTAAGATGATTTCTGCTGTTTCATCCGAACGTCTGATGCGAGCCGCAGTAGTAGCTCCTCCCGCTACGCCTCCAATAATAATGATCTTCATTTGAATATGTTTTCGTTTTAAAATAGTTTCCTTTGGAAATAAACGTTTATAGGCTTCAAAAGGTTCATGGGATGTACAGGAAATTATCCGGCATCCGCTCTCTTATCTTACTGAGATATGGTTGATTTAAAAGACGGCTCTTTTATCCCGTTATTATCTGTTGACAGATATGAGGATATTCGTATTCTCAATATCCCTTATATTAGTCAACTTTTCTTTAGAAGAAAAGATGGTTTGTCCGTGTTGTTCCACTTACTGCGGTTTAATGTCGGGGCACATGTATGAGAGACCATTGTAGCTGAAGGCTTAAACAGGGTATCGTTCAGTAGTTGCAATGCTTCTTTCTTATTTTCTGCTTTGATAACAAGAGAAACGTCGTTATTATTACTACCATAAGAAATCATCCGAATCGGGATGGCTGTCAGAGCGTTTAGGATTCGGGTCTCCAATCCGGTATATTGCCATTGTATGTTTCCAATGACCGACAGGATGCACATACGGTCCTTTACTACCGTAGTTGCGTATCGCGAAAGCTCATGCAGGATATTTGGTAGATGTTCTTTATCGTTGATGGCGACGGATACATCCGAGCCGGACGAAGTAAAAAGGCACAGGGGAGTGTGGTATTTTGCAAAAACATCGAATATCTTGCTGATGAACAAGTAGGGACGCAATGTCCGGTTCGACTGGAATCTGATGTAACAAATACCGTCTCTGGCAGTAATGGTTTTTATACTTTCTCCGCTCTGTATGTGTGAAATCAGAGTACCCTTTTCCGTGGGATCCATTGAACAGAACAGGCGTATCGGTATATTGCTTTCTCTTGCCGGGAAAATGCAGCAGGGATCGAATCCCGTTCCTCCGCAATGGGCGAATCGTTCGGCTTCGTCGAAACTGAGTTGTGTAACCATAGCCGGATGTTTCACGAAATGCGGATCACAACTGTGTATGCCATTACCACCTATCCATAGCCGTATTTCTTCGGTCCGTAGGGCGGCTCCGATTAATGTGGCAGAAGCATCGTCTCCACCCGGCTTGAGAAAACAGGTTTCGCCATAAGCATTCCGGCAGAGGTGTCCTTGGGTAAGAAACACGTTGATGTGTTTGTTGTCTTCCATGGATGTGTGCAGTTTTTTATTGATGTATTCCAAGTCAGGTTCTCCTTCCGGAGTCAATCGCATAAAGTCAAGACTGTTAAGCAATAGATTATTGATTCCCCGTTCTTTCAGATAAAGGCCGGACAGCATGCTGCTTATGAATTCTCCTTGCGACAATATGTCTTTTTCATCGACCGATGTAAAACGTTGCCGGGTAAAGTTCCATAAGGTACGGAAGCGGTCGATGATGGAGTCAACAGCTTGTTGTTTGATCGACTCGTCGTTGAATAGTTCGTTAGCGAAATCAATGAATCTGAATTCCAGTTTGCTTATTTCGTCATGCGCCCGTTCTGTATCTCTGCTGAAAAGATGTGCTGCTATTTTCGTTAGATGCTCCGTAGTTTCTGTAGGGGCAGATAGAACGATTATTTTGGGTGTACTGTCGTTGACCAGTTGGAGCATTTCCTGCATTCCCCGGATTGAACCAGTGGGAATATTACCGAATTTGTAGATCTTCATTTTTTTGTTTTTGAGTTATACGATATATTTTCTTTGTTCGTTACCCCTTTCCATTTTAGGTTGTTTTTATCAAAATGGGAGGGAATATAAGTACCTGTTCCGGCTGTATCTTGCCCATTGAAAGCGCTGCTGTAGTATTTGTAAGGCAGATTAGACGAATTTTCAGGGACTATGTCATGAATGAAAGATCAAAGTATATGCCATTGAAGGCACGGCTCTTTCATTTAATAACCGCCTTCCTCCCTTGTCCCCCCCCCACAAAACCTTCCATTCGCACACAGCGATGCGGAAGCAGCGCTTCGTTGTTTCTTTTTTAAGAAAGAATCCGGCCGGCTATTACCGGAGAAGTGTAGTAGATTAACCATTGTCATACAACTCTTTATCCCGGCCCGCATACCTGGGCCGATGAGCCCGCATGCCCGGGCCGATGAGCCCGCATGCCCGGGCTGAGATAAAGATCCGACCATTTGCACTAAAGAGAGTAAGTGAAATGAAATGCTTTTAGAGAGATTAACGGATAAGAAATTGGATATATCCATTTGTTTTCCAAACCTTTACTGCTGAAATATCCCCTAAAACAGCGGGTGGAAGATGGAAGATAGGGGTGGAAGATAAATGGCATAAAAACCGCATCTTCCACCAATCTATACATCTCACAATCAACTATATGCACTCTAAAAGGTGGAAGATGGAAGATCGAAACGCGTTTTTTGTATGAGAGGAAGACGGTTGTTAAATGAAAGAGCCGTGCATTGAAGGTTGTTTTTTTCCACAGTCCGATCATTTGCATTGTAGTAGAAAACCATTATATTTGCACACCCTGTTTTTTACCGTTCACATTTTAACTTATCAGACATGAGTAAAATTCTGATTATAGATGACGAAGTTCAGATTCGTGGTCTGCTGGCCCGTATGATGGAACTTGAAGGTTATGAAGTGTGCCAGGCCGGCGATTGCAAGGCAGCGCTCAGACAATTGGAACTTCAAATGCCCGACGTGGCTTTGTGTGACGTATTTCTTCCGGATGGAAACGGGGTAGACCTGGTGACGGAAATAAAGAAAAAAGCACCCGGAGTAGAAATCATCCTGCTGACGGCTCATGGTAACATACCCGACGGTGTGCAGGCCATTAAGAACGGAGCTTTCGATTACATTACAAAAGGAGATGATAATAATAAGATCATTCCTCTCATTAGTCGTGCTGTAGAGAAAGCGCGAATGAATATCCGTTTGGATAAGCTTGAGAAAAAAATCGGACTGATGTATTCGTTTGACACTATACTTGGCGAATCGAAGGCACTGAAAGAAGCGGTGTCACTGGCACGTAAAGTATCAGTGACTGATGTCCCTGTGTTGCTGACAGGTGAAACAGGGACCGGAAAGGAGGTCTTTGCCCAGTCGATACATTATAACAGCAAGCGGTCGCAGCAGAATTTTGTAGCGGTCAATTGCTCTTCATTCAGTAAAGAGTTGCTGGAGAGTGAAATGTTTGGGCATAAGGCGGGTTCGTTTACCGGTGCGTTGAAAGATAAGAAGGGGCTTTTTGAGGAAGCCAACAATGGAACAATCTTTTTGGATGAGATTGGTGAGATGGCTTTTGAATTGCAGGCCAAACTATTGCGCATCCTCGAAACCGGTGAATATATCAAGATAGGAGATACGAAGCCTACCCGCATCAATGTACGCATCATTGCTGCTACGAATCGGGATTTACCTGCTGAGATAGCAGCCGGACGCTTCCGTGAGGACTTGTTCTATCGCCTTTCTGTATTTCAGGTACATCTTCCGCCTCTGCGTGAACGTACGGGGGATATTAAGATTCTGGCTGAATCGTTTGTCCGTTCTTTCTCGGAGAAGCTTTCACATCCGGTGGGTACTATTACGCCTGCTTATCTTGAGGCTTTATGTCAACAACCGTGGAAAGGCAATATCCGCGAATTGCGTAATGCCATCGAACGAAGTCTGATTGTCTGTGAGGGTGATTGTCTGGATGTAGACGACCTTCCGCTTGAAATACAGAACAGCCATTATGAAAAGTCTGATGAAGGAATGCCGGGCAGCTTTGAACTTTCAGCCATGGAACGCAGGCATATTGCCAGGGTATTGGAGCATACTAAAGGGAATAAGACTGAAGCGGCACGTTTGCTGAAAATCGGATTAACTACCTTATATCGGAAAATAGAAGAATATAAACTTGGCAGTTGAGCGGACAGGAATATACTTGCTTGTCCGGGTTTATGCTTTTCTCCCTTTCAAAATAAAACATACCTTTTCAAAATGATAGGGTATCCTTGCACTGACGAGGATACCCTATTTGTTTTATCTGTCTGTATGTTAGTTGATTATGCTAACTCTCTTCATTTTTGGCACACATTTGGCATTAATTGTTTCAGGTAAAACAGAAATATAAACATTCTAATTAAAAGGTAAAGAACATGGGAATAACAGTTTCATTTATTTTCTGCCTGTTGAGCGGCATCGTCTGCTTCTGGCTGTTTTGGAAATGTGTCGATTGGTTTGAAACAATTTAAAGAGAGAGGAGAATTAAGTTTATGTACACAACACTATTTGTAATAAGTATTACACTTTTCGGCTATTTGGCGTATGTGCTCATTCGGCCTGAGAAGTTTTAATTGGAAGTAAAGCAATGAATACAGAAATTTTAGGAGTGGCGGTGCAAATCGTCCTAATGGTGGTCTTAGCTTATCCGTTGGGACGTTACATAGCCCGGGTTTATAAGGGAGAGAAGACTTGGTCGGACTTTATGGCTCCTGTAGAGCGAGTGATTTATAAGATATGCGGTATAAATCCGCAAGAGGAGATGAATTGGAAACAGTTTCTCAAAGCCTTGTTGATTTTGAATGCCTTCTGGTTTGTATGGGGAATGGTACTGCTGGTATCACAAGGTTGGCTGCCACTCAATCCCGATGGTAACGGACCTCAGACACCCGATCAAGCATTTAATACCTGCATCAGTTTCATGGTAAACTGCAATTTGCAACATTATAGTGGTGAGAGCGGATTGACTTATTTTACCCAGCTGTTCGTTATTATGCTGTTCCAATTTATCACTGCTGCTACAGGGATGGCCGCTATGGCCGGTATCATGAAAAGTATGGCTGCCAAATCCACCAGAACAATAGGTAACTTCTGGCATTTCCTGGTAATAAGCTGTACACGTATTTTATTACCTCTTTCGTTGATTGTCGGTTTCGTCCTGATTTTGCAGGGAACACCGATGGGATTTGATGGTAAGATGAAGGTGACTACCCTGGAGGGACAGGAGCAGATGGTATCGCAAGGACCTGCGGCTGCAATTATTCCTATTAAACAACTGGGAACCAATGGTGGCGGTTATTTCGGGGTTAATTCTTCACATCCGCTGGAGAACCCTACTTATCTGACTAATATGGTTGAATGCTGGTCAATCTTGATCATTCCGATGGCAATGGCGTTGGCTTTGGGCTTCTATACCAATCGCAGAAAGTTGGGATATAGCATCTTTGGAGTGATGCTGTTTGCTTATCTGGCCGGAGTTTTCATTAATGTTCAGCAGGAAATGGGAGGTAATCCACGTATCGATGAGATGGGAGTTGCTCAGGATCATGGTGCGATGGAAGGCAAGGAGGTAAGGCTTGGGGCCGGAGCCACAGCATTGTGGAGTGTTACTACAACGGTTACCTCTAACGGATCAGTCAATGGCATGCACGATTCGACTATGCCGCTCAGTGGAATGGTCGAAATGCTGAATATGCAGATTAACACTTGGTTTGGTGGTGTCGGTGTCGGATGGATGAATTATTATACTTTCATTATTATGGCCGTGTTTATCAGTGGCTTGATGGTGGGACGTACACCTGAGTTTCTGGGAAAGAAGGTAGAAGCCCGGGAGATGAAGATTGCAACTCTCGTTGCTTTGCTCCATCCGTTTGTTATCCTTGTGTTTACTGCCATTTCAAGTTACGTTTATACACATCATCCCGATTTTGTAGAGAGTGAAGGAGGCTGGTTGAATAACCTCGGTTTCCACGGGCTCAGCGAACAACTCTATGAATATACCTCTTCGGCAGCCAACAATGGTTCCGGTTTTGAGGGGTTGGGTGATAATACTTACTTTTGGAACTGGACATGTGGGATTGTGCTTATCCTGAGCCGTTTTATTCCAATTATCGGTCAGGTAGCCATTGCGGGACTTTTGGCACAGAAAAAGTTTATTCCCGAAAGTGCCGGTACATTGAAAACGGATACTGCGACTTTTGCCATGATGACTTTCGCTGTTATCTTTATCGTTGCAGCCTTGTCTTTCTTCCCTGTGCATGCATTAAGTACGATTGCCGAACATTTAAGTTTATAAGAATAGCAGGATAATATAGTTATGAAAAATAAAATGTCAGCTTCTATGTTTCAAAAGGAGCAAGTAATGGAAAGTATCAAGCAATCGTTTGTGAAGTTAAATCCGCGAATGATGGTAAAGAATCCGATCATGTTTACAGTAGAGATAGTTACCCTTATTATGTTGGTGGTGACGGTGTTCTCTCTGTTCACTTCGGAGTATGGTGCTTTCGGATATAATTTGTGTGTATTCCTGATTTTGTTTATCACTTTGTTGTTTGCCAACTTTGCCGAAGCGATAGCCGAAGCCCGTGGCAAAGCACAAGCGGATAGCCTGCGTAAGACGCGTGAGGAAACTCCTGCCAGACTGGTGATGGGTGACAAGATTCAGACGGTGAGCAGTTCAATGCTGAAAAAGGGAGATGTTTTTGTGTGTGAGGCAGGCGATACGATTCCTGCCGATGGAGAGATTATCGAAGGATTGGCTTCGATTGATGAAAGTGCCATTACCGGTGAATCTGCTCCTGTGATTCGTGAAGCAGGTGGAGATAAGAGTTCGGTGACCGGTGGAACTAAAGTGCTTTCGGATCACATCAAGGTATTGGTGACACAACAGCCCGGTGAAAGTTTTCTCGACAAAATGATTGCTTTGGTAGAAGGTGCCAGCCGACAAAAGACACCGAACGAGATAGCTTTGACCATTCTGTTGGCCGGTTTTACACTTGTGTTTGTCATCGTTTGCGTCACTCTGATTCCGTTTGCTGATTATACCAGTCTTGAGCATCCTGGAACGGCCATCTCGATCGCAGCTATTCTTTCTCTGTTTGTCTGTTTGATTCCGACTACTATCGGGGGACTGCTTTCTGCAATCGGTATTGCCGGTATGGATCGTGCACTGCGTGCCAATGTGATTACGAAATCGGGTAAGGCTGTTGAGACGGCAGGTGACATTGATACTCTGCTGTTAGATAAAACGGGTACCATTACGATTGGTAATCGTAGAGCGACAAAATTCCATTCGGCACCGGGAGTCGGTCCGCGTGAGTTTATTACGACCTGTCTGCTGGCTTCCCTCTCGGATGAAACGCCTGAAGGTAAGTCCATCGTAGAGTTAGGACGTGAATCGGGGGTACGCATGCGGAGTCTTAATACGACCGGTGCACGCATGATTCAGTTCACTGCCGAAACCAAATGTTCGGGGGTTGATTTGTCCGATGGTACACAAATCCGTAAAGGGGCTTTCGATGCAATCCGTAAAATAACGGAGGCTGCAGGAAATAAATTTCCGAAAGAAATAGAAGAAGTGATAGCTGAAATTTCGGGTAATGGCGGTACACCGCTGGTAGTGTGTGTCGACCAGAAGGTAACAGGGGTTATTGAGTTGCAGGATATCATCAAACCGGGAATTCAAGAGCGTTTTGAGCGCTTGAGAAAGATGGGAGTGAAAACGGTGATGGTGACCGGTGACAATCCCCTGACCGCTAAATATATTGCAGAGAAGGCAGGAGTAGATGATTTCATCGCCGAGGCGAAACCCGAAGATAAGATGGAATATATCCGTAAGGAACAACAGTTAGGTAAGTTGGTGGCTATGATGGGCGACGGAACGAATGATGCTCCTGCGCTGGCACAGGCTAATGTCGGTGTGGCAATGAACAGTGGTACCCAGGCGGCCAAGGAAGCCGGTAATATGGTCGACCTTGATAACGATCCGACGAAGTTGATAGAGATTGTGGAAATCGGAAAGCAACTGCTGATGACTCGCGGTACGTTAACAACTTTCTCTATTGCAAACGATGTGGCCAAATACTTTGCTATTGTGCCTGCCCTGTTTATGGTGGCTATTCCAGAACTCGGTGCACTTAATGTCATGAATCTGCACAGTCCGGAAAGTGCGATCCTTTCGGCTGTTATCTTCAATGCTATTATTATTCCGATCTTAATTCCATTGGCTTTGAAAGGAGTACAGTATAAACCGATCGGAGCATCGGCACTACTTCGTCGTAACCTGCTGATTTATGGGTTAGGAGGGGTGATAGTTCCTTTTGTCGGAATCAAGTTAATCGATTTGGTAGTCAGTTTATTCTTCTAAATATTCAAACAATGAAAACATTATTAAAATCTATCAAGATAACGCTTGTGTTTTGTGTATTCTTCTCAGTGTTCTATATTCTCGTGTTATGGTTGTTTGCTCGGGTAGCCGGTCCCAATCAGGGTAATGCGGAGGTGGTGACATTGAACGGTAAAGTGGTCGGCGCCGCCAATGTCGGACAAAAATTTACGGAGGATATTTACTTTTGGGGACGCCCTTCATGTGCAGGTGACGGTTATGATGCAACCAGTTCATCTGGTAGTAATAAAGGGCCTACCAATCCGGAATATCTGGCAGAAGTGAAATCCCGTATCGACACTTTTCTGGTTCACCATCCATACTTGTCCCGTAAAGATGTGCCTGCCGAAATGGTGACGGCCAGTGGTTCGGGACTGGACCCCGATATCACTCCTCAGAGTGCTTATGTGCAGGTAAAAAGGGTCGCTCAAGCACGAGGAATGGATGTAGAGGAAGTCAGAAGGATTGTAGATAAGGCAGTGGAAAAACCATTGTTAGGGGTATTCGGAACCGAGAAAGTAAATGTATTAAAATTGAATATAGCTCTTGAAGAGACAAAAGTAAACAGGAAATGAATATGAGAAATATTATAAATAAAAACACGATTTTAACATCACTGGCACTTGTGGCTATGTGTTTTTGGGGAGGCATAAATGCAAATGCTCAACAGTTCAATGTTCAGGGCGATCTGGTAAGCTCTTACATTTGGCGTGGAATGTATCAGACAGGGGTCAGTATTCAGCCGACTCTGGGTTTCAGTGCCGGAGGCTTTTCGCTGACGGCATGGGGATCTACAGATTTTGACGGGACTTCCGCTTCGGCCGGAGCTGCTGCCAAAGAGATAGATTTGACTGCTGCCTATACTTTAGGTAATTCCGGATTGACTTTTTCAGTTGCAGATTTATGGTGGGCAGGACAGGGAGCGCGTAAATACTTTAATTTTAAAAGTCATGAAACCGCTCACCATTTTGAAGCAGGACTTACTTATGCCGTCCAGTCTGAAAAGTTCCCTTTATCTATAGCATGGTATACCATGTTTGCCGGACAAGATAAGAATGCGGAAGGCAAACAGAATTACTCGTCTTATGTCGAGTTTAATTATCCTTTCTGTGTAAAGATGGTAGATCTGAACGCAACTTGCGGTATTGTCCCTTATGCGGCTCCTCAGTACAATTGTGATGGATTTGCTGTGACCAATGTTGCTTTGAAAGGAACTACCCGGATCAGATTCAATGATACGTTTGCTTTGCCTATATTTGCACAGGCTGTTTGGAATCCTCGTATGGAAGATGCACATTTGGTGTTTGGTATCACTTTAAAACCGTGAAATCAGATATAACTTAAAAACTCATGAAGTTGTTAGCCGGCCCGTAGCAGTAGTGATACTGTTACGGGTTATGCAGTATAAAAAATGAATAAATATGGATAGAGAAGAGAGTGTACAGCATTTCCTCGATTTGATAAAGAGATCACGTCGTGGTAAGTTCAAGGTTTACATCGGTATGATTGCCGGTGTAGGCAAGTCTTACCGGATGCTTCAGGAAGCACACGATTTGATTGATAGTGGAGTAGATGTCCGGATAGGATATATTGAGACACACGGGCGTGCCGGAACGGAGGCCGTATTGGAAGGCTTGCCGGTTATTCCGCGTAGGAAACTGTTTTATAAAGGGAAAGAGCTTGAGGAGATGGACTTGGAGGCGATTATCCGTATTCATCCCGAAATTGTAATAGTGGACGAGCTGGCACATACTAATGTGGAAGGAAGTCTAAATGAGAAACGTTGGCAGGATGTGATGACATTGCTCGATGAAGGCATTAATGTGATTTCGGCAGTCAATATCCAGCATATTGAGAGTGTAAACGAAGAAGTACAGGATATAGCAGGCATTGAAGTTCGGGAACGTATCCCCGATAGCGTACTTCAAGAGGCTGACGAGGTCGTGAATATTGACCTCACAGCCGAAGAACTGATTACCAGGCTTAAAGCGGGGAAGATATATAAAGCGGAGAAGATTCAGACCGCACTCAATAACTTTTTTAAGACTGAAAACATTTTGCAACTCCGTGAATTGGCCTTGAAAGAGGTCGCATTGCGAGTAGAGAAGAAAGTGGAAAATGAAGTTGTGATGAGCATTGGCCTTGGGGTTCGTCATGAAAAATTTATGGCTTGCATCAGTAGTCAGGAAAAGGCTCCCCGGCGTATTATACGGAAAGCAGCCCGTCTGGCTACCCGGTACAACACCTCGTTTGTAGCACTCTATGTACAGACTCCCAGAGAGAGTATGGAGCGTATCGATCTGGCCAGCCAACGTCATTTGCTGAATCATTTTAAACTGGTGACTGAGTTGGGGGGAGAAGTGGTTCAGGTGCAGTCGAGAGATGTGTTGCGGAGTATTGTACAGGTTTGCAAAGAGAAACAAATATCCACTGTTTGTATGGGATCCCCTTTCCTCCGATTGCCCGGCGCTGTGTGCGGAATATTGAAATATCGCAGATTTTTAAATAATCTGGCACAAGCGAACGTAGATTTGATTATACTTGCATAAAAAATGATTTAGTCTCATTATCGATTATGAATATAAAAACCAAATTACTTTTCGGCATTGGAATATTGGCCGGAATGATCATTTTACTGGTAACACTTTCAGTGGTTAATCTTCAGATTTTGACGGCTACGGAACCCGACAGTCCGGTTGCTATGCCTGCTCTGGAACGTGCTCTTTTATGGATTTCCATAACGGGTGGTATTTGTATCTTGACGGGGTTGGTTCTGCTTATTTGGCTACCCCGCTCCATTAATAGACCGGTAAAGGAACTGACTCGTGGAATTCTGGAAATAGCCAATCATAATTATGAAAAGAGATTGGATATGAAGGGGTATGAAGAATTCAGGGAGGTTTCCGATAGTTTTAATCGTATGGCAGAGAAACTGACAGAATATCGTGACAGTACGTTAGCTGATATTCTTTCTGCAAAAAAATTTCTTGAGGCTGTAGTCAATAGTATCCATGAACCGATTATCGGGCTGAATACCGAACGGGAAATTCTTTTTATTAATAATGAAGCACTGAATGTGCTCAATATGAAGCGTGAGAATGTGATTAGACACTCGGCTGAGGAACTTTCTTTGAAGAATGATCTGCTGCGCAGACTGATACGTGAACTGGTGACTCCCGGCGAAAAGAATGAACCCTTGAAAATCTATGCGGATAATAAAGAAAGTTATTTCCAGGCTTCTTATATCCCGATTGAGAATGCAGAGGCAGAAAAAGGAGAAGCCCGTAATTTGGGAGACGTCATTTTGCTGAAAAATATCACAGAATTTAAGGAACTCGATTCGGCAAAAACAACCTTCATTTCCACTATTTCTCACGAACTGAAGACCCCCATTTCTGCCATTATGATGAGCCTTCAGCTATTGGAGGACAAGAGGGTAGGAGTTCTGAATGGAGAACAAGAACAGCTGTCAAAGAATATAAAGGATAACAGCCAACGTTTGCTTGATATTACCGGAGAATTACTGAATATGACTCAGGTGGAAGCCGGTAAACTTCAGATGATGCCGAAAATTACAAAACCTATCGAACTGATTGAATATGCCATTAAGGCCAATCAGGTACAGGCCGATAAATTCAATATACAGATAGAAGTGGAGTACCCTGAAGAGAAGATACCTAAGTTATTTGTGGATAGTGAAAAGATAGCTTGGGTGCTTACTAATCTTTTGAGCAATGCAATCCGCTATTCTAAAGAGAATGGACGGGTGGTGATTGGTGCACGGCGTGAAGAAGAGTATATCGAACTCTATGTCCAGGACTTTGGGAAGGGTATTGATCCGCGATATCACCAAAGTATTTTTGATCGTTATTTCCGTGTGCCGGGCACCAAGGTGCAGGGGAGTGGTTTAGGATTGTCTATCTCAAAAGACTTTGTAGAAGCACATGGAGGTACGTTGACCGTGCAGAGCGAATTGGGTAAGGGGAGCTGCTTCGTGATGAGACTGAAGGCTTGATGATGATTGTAAATGACAGAGGTGAACTTGTGGCTCTGTAGGGCATTTTCCGGAAAAAACAACTTATAACATCTTTATATTAAGCTTTTTTTGTTATTTTTGTCAGCGTATTGATATATAATCTGATACTTGTCTAAGTTAATCTTTTAAGCGAGGTATAATAATGCATTCTGAAATCGCAGATGAAAAATTGCTGGTCGTCCAATTCTCACAAGGAAACCATATAGCGTTTAAGACATTGTTTGTGCGTTATTATCCAAAAGTGCGCTCTTTTATTATGGGATTGGTTAAATCAGAGAGTGAAACGGAAGATTTGGCACAAGAGGTTTTTCTTAAGCTGTGGACCCATCGGGAACGATTTCGTGAAGTGGAAGTCTTTGGTACTTATCTGTATGTTTTGACTAAAAATACAACTTTCAATTATTTGCGTTCCAGGCAGAATCGTCAGGATGATCAAAGGGCTGATTCAGTGGAAGAGTCTACGGATACTACACCTTACGAAGAGTTAGTTGCCAAAGATTTGCAATTATTGATTGATATGGTGGTAGAGAACATGCCTCCTCAACGGCAAACGATTTTCCGGTTAAACCGGGAGGCTGGGCTTACCAATGCAGAAATAGCGGAAAAGTTGCAGATAAGTAAAAAAACAGTTGAGAACCATCTTAACCTGGCATTGAAAGAACTGAAAAATGCTTTGTTACTCTTTATTTTTCTCTATTTATGTTAATACGGTTAGGGATAAACTCGGATTTATACGTCCTATTATAAATTACTAATAGAATGAGTTATTTAAAAAATATAATCACTTACTTTTTCCATCATCCGGCATCGGAAGAGGTGGCGGGGAGAGTGTATAAACGATTAACCGACACAAACAGCAAGCAAGAGAAAGAGGAGGCTTTGTCTGGTATTTGGGAACAGATCGGTTTCCCGGAAGGGGATGAACACGAAACATTAAGAGCGTTTGAGAAGCTGGAACAACAGATTGGAGGAAGCTCTGTGAAGTTGGAAGCGGACTCTCCGCGTTTCCGTATTCCCCGGTGGACTTGGGTTGCTGCATCTATCATCATCCCTCTATTGCTTTTATTCGGTTCTGCTTATTTATATACAGAAACTCTTACTATCAAGAATGAACTCAGTAATGTGACCTTCATCCAATACTATGTTAATAATGGGAAGAGGGAACAAATTATCTTACCCGATCAATCGAAAGTTTGGCTCAATTCCGGTTCTCTGTTGGTTTATCCATCTTCGTTCATTGGAGATGAACGTGAAGTTTATCTGGCCGGTGAAGGTTATTTCTCAGTAACGAAAAATAAAGAATGTCCTTTCATTGTGAAAACGAACTCTATTTCAATCAGTGTACTCGGTACGGAGTTCAATATAAATGCTTATCCTAATATCGATAAGGTCGTGACAACTTTGGAAGAAGGATCCATTCGTATGTTGCTGAATCGTTCCAATTCATCCTATTTACTGGAGCCTGATGATCAAATCGTTTATATCCCGTCTACCGGACATATAGAGCGAAAACGGGTAAAAGCTTCTGATTATTCTGACTGGAGAGATGGAGGTTTGTATTTTAGTAGTAGTCCGTTTAAAGAAGTGATGCAGACCTTAGAACGCGCCTATTCGGTTCAGGTACATTTACAGACTTCTATTTATCAATCCAATAATCTGACTATTCATTTTTATCCTAATGAGTCGATAGAAAATGTAATGATGCTGATCAAAGAAATGATTCCGGGACTTGAATATCAGATAGAGGGGAAAGATATTTATATCGAATAAGATTTTAAATATTAGCTTTTGTTAACTTTTTGTCGTTGGGTGTAGTTAAATAACAGACTGTCCTATTGTAAAAGTCGCCAAAGGACGGCTATTGTTTAACTAAAAAAAATAATATTATGAACAAAAATCGGTCAATCCGAGTGGCAACCTTTTGCCTTGGTTTGATGTTGGCGGGTTCTCTGCAAGTACATGCCCAGAAAGTTACGTTTCGGGATGGAACAGTATCATTGAAACAAGCGTTTGAGAAGATCGAAGCATCTTCGAAGTATAAAATCGCTTATAATGATTCACACCTGAACGTCTCCCGTAAGGTTTCGTTAAACCAGAAAGAAACTGAAGTCTTGGAGATATTGGCAACCATCCTGAAAGATACGGGTTATACATACAAAAAGAACGGCAACTACATCGTTATTGTGCCGGTGGAGCAAAAGCCTGCTTCAAAGGTAAAGAAAGTGAAAGGAGTTGTAAAAGATGCCAGTGGCGAGGCGATTATCGGAGCAAATGTATTAGTAAAAGGTACGACAACAGGAGTAATTACCAATCTCAATGGAGATTTTGAGTTAGAAGTGCCGGATAACGCAGTATTACAGGTTACATATATTGGATATGTACAGCAGGATATAGCTGTAAAAAACCGGAATCAATTAACTATCTCGCTGAAGGAAGATACTAAAACTTTAGATGAAGTTGTTGTCGTAGGTTATGGTACTATGAAGAAAAAGGACCTGACCGGAGCTGTAGCATCAGTGAAGATGGATGATACTCCCTTAAGTACAATCTCTACGGTAAGTCATGCATTGGCAGGTAAGGCTGCTGGATTGCAAGTAAACACAGTTAGTGCCCAGCCGGGTGGGGGTACAACATTTCGTATTCGTGGAGCTGCTTCGACCGGTGCAGGTAATGATCCGTTAATTATTGTGGATGGATTTCCTGTAAGTAATGCGGGAAATGTCAGTGTCGGTTATAACAGCGATAATGGTACAACTGATAATATCTTGGCCTCTATTAATCCCAATGATATAGAATCAATTGAAGTATTGAAAGATGCCAGTTCTACTGCCATCTATGGTGCGCGCGCAGGCAGTGGTGTTATTATTATTACGACTAAACGGGGAAAAGAGGGGAAACCCAAAGTTACCTATTCAGGATCGGCTACTGTACAGACCATGGCTACCCAATATGAAATGTTGGATGCACAGGATTTTATGATTCAGTCTAACCGCTGGTTCAAGGAAAAATGGATGTATGACAATAAAGTTGGTATTTATGGCGGTAAGAGTGAATCGGATGTCGCCAGTGCATATAGTCCAAAATATTCGGATGCGGAGATTGCGAATCCGGTGAACGATACGGATTGGTATGATCACATTACGCGTACCGGTTTTCAGACACAGCATAATATTTCTATCAATGGAGGTACAGAATATACCAAATATCTGATTTCGGGTAACTTTTTTAATCAGAAGGGTATTGTGAAGAATAATGGTATGTCGCGTTATACCGGGCGTGTTAATTTGGATCAGAAACTTAGTAAATATGCAAAAGTCGGTATCAACCTGACTGTGAGCCGTAATACCTTGGACAATGTTCCGTTGGGAGCGGGGCAAAATGAATATGCCAGTATTTTAGTGTCGGCAGCTCAGTTTAGTCCTCTACTTTCGGTCAAAGATGAAAATGGTGATTACAGTTTGAATCAACAAGCTGCTTATATTCCAAACCCTGTTTCATTACTTGAGATTAGTGACCAAACGACTAAAGAACGTTTGTTGGCTACTCCGTTTGTTGAAATTAAACCTATTAATGAACTCACATTAAAAGCGAGCTTCGGCATTGACCGCAACTACCAGCGTCGTGAAGTCTATATGCCCAAAACAACTCTTTATGGAGAAAAGGCAGATGGACGTGCAGATATCGGGCAATATGACAGATCTGATTATTTGCTGGAACTGACAGCCAATTATGCAAAGCGTTTTGGTAACCATAATTTGAATGCTTTGGTTGGATATTCTTTCCAGCGTTTCACCAGCAAATATCTGAATGCCGGTAACCAGGGGTTTTTGACGGATGCTTTTCTGTTTAATAATCTGGGTGCAGGTACTTATGAGAAACCATGGGTTGGTTCTTCCGCTTCTAAAAGCGAAATGGCTTCTTTCTTCGGTCGTGTAAATTATACCTATAAAGATCGTTATTTGCTGACTGCCACTCTTCGTGCTGATGGTGCCTCTAACTTTGCAAAAAATAACCGCTGGGGATATTTCCCTTCTGTCGCTTTGGGTTGGAGATTTACGGAGGAAAATTTTGCCCGGTCTTTGAATTTGGATAAAGTGCTATCTAACGGTAAGTTAAGGTTAAGTTACGGACAAACAGGTAACTCGAATATTGGAGATAAATCAGTCACTTATTATGGTACTGGATATAATAAAGTTTTCGGTAATAAAGAATATACAGGAGTTTATGTCAGTCAGATCGGTAATCCGGATTTAAAATGGGAGACGACGACCGAGTGGAATGTAGGATTGGATCTGGGCTTCTTAAACAACCGTTTTAATGTAACGGCAGAATACTTTCATAAGGTAGTTTCTGATTTGCTTAGTTCCCGCAGTGTGCTTTCATATAATGAAGTAGGTTCAATTGCGGCCAATATTGGTAAAACACAAAGCCAAGGATTTGAACTGACAGTCAATACAAAGAACTTTGATACAAAAGATTTTAGCTGGAATACCGATTTCACCTTCTCATTCTATCGTGATAAATGGAAAGAACGTGACGAGAGCTGGAGCCCGAACCCATACGATATGTATAATGCTCCGTTGAGGGGATACTATATGTATCTGTCTGACGGGTTGATTCAGCCGGGAGAGGAAGTATCCTGGATGCCGGGAGCCCTACCGGGACAGGTGAAATTAAAAGATATTGATGGATATGCATACAATGCAGACGGAACTTATAAAACCGATAAACATGGCATTCCATTGAGGACTGGAAAGCCGGATGGAAAGATCGATTATGCGGATGCTGTATTTAAAGGTTGCAGTGATCCGGGGTATTTGTTGGGATTGAATAATACTTTCCGTTATAAGAATTTCGATCTGAATGTTTACTTCTATGGGCAGCTGGATTTATTAAAGAGTGGTTCTTATAAAGATTATTGGATTGTTGGTTCAGGGACAATGACTGGAGTGAATAACTTATATCGTGGCTATAACATGCCGACTTCGGCTAAAGATGTGTGGTCACATGATAATACATCGGGTAAGATGCCGGGTTATTTTCAATATATGAGTAATTATGGATATGGAGACTATTTTCTGGAAAAGAGCTGGTTTATTCGATGCCGTAATATTACATTGGGATATACATTGCCTGTTAAATCGGCAAAGAAGCTGATTTCCAATGTACGTATCTACGCTGATGTAAACAACTTGTTTACTATTACTCCGTATGATGGTTTGGATGTGGAAACGGATGATTCTTATTGGGCATATCCTAATGTGCGCAGTTTTAGTATTGGTCTGGATATTACTTTCTAAGCAATAAAAAATAAAGAATGATATGAAAAAGATAATTTATATATTTTCCCTGTTTATCGCAGTGATTGGTTTATTGGATTCTTGCATTAACCTGGAATCCGAATCATACGACTCTATTAATACAACTATATTTCCAACTAATGCAGATGATGCAGATGCACTGGTTATTGCAGCAGCTTACGGTCCGTTCCGTGCAGATGGATATGGCGGATTATTTCAATGCGCTAAAGGTGGTCTGGCCTCCAATACAGATATGTCTACCGACCTATTGGATTGTAAATGGGGAGATTCATGGTGGCCGGCTGTATTACAGTTGAATTTCACTGCTACCTCTGATATCCCTACTTCTTTTTATGGTACGTGGGCGAATCATATCGGAAAGATGACATTGACATTAGACCGTATTTCTGGTATTGATATGAAAGAAGAGGAAAAAACACGTTTAGTTGCCGAAACACGTTGTGGACGTGGCTGGTTAGCATATATTCTTTACGACTTGTATGGCCCTATTCAGATTCCTTCATTAGAAGTTTTACAGAATCCTACCCAGAAGGTCATTGTACCTCGTTCTTCAAAAGAGGAAACAGTGAAGTTGATTGAAGATGATTTGAAAGCGGCAGCTGAAGTACTTCCTGCTAAATATAGCAAGTCTGATGAGAACTTCGGACGATTTACCAAAGGACTGGCATATACAGTGTTGATGAAACTTTATATGCATGAAAAAGAATGGGGCAAAGCTGTGGAATGTGGAAGAGAAGTTATGAAATGTGGGTATTCGTTGGTTGCTAATTATAAGGACATCTTTACTTTAGATAATGAAGGCAATGATGAAATGATCTTTTCATGTATTGAAACCAGAGGGGTAAATGAGCAAATGTGGCATGCACATGTGTTGCCAAGTAATTATCCTACAACTAATCCCAATATCCAAAAATGGAATGGCTATCGTATGCCATGGCAGTTTTACCACAGTTTCGATCCTAAGGACAAGCGTCTGGAAGTTATTTGTAGTGAATATGTAGGAACAGATGGGGTGACATACAATGAAACTAATCCGGGCGAGTATCTGGATAAAGGTGCATTGCCCATCAAGTATGGAGAAGATCCGACACAAACCAGTGAAAGCAGTGAAGTAGATGTTGTTGTTTACCGTTATGCCGATGTATTGACTCTGATGGCTGAGGCATTGGCACGTAGTAATAATGCGGTTACTCAGGAAGCTGTGGACCGTCTGAATGATGTACATACACGTGCAGGATTGACTGCTTATCAGTTGAGTGATTTTACCTCACTGGACGATTTTCTTGGAGCTGTTCTTAAAGAACGTGGGCATGAATTATGGGGTGAGGGCTGCCGTCGTAGTGATCTGATTCGTTATGGATTGTATATTGATTATGCTATCAAGTATAAGGGATCTACTACTGCAAAAGAGTATATGAACCTGATGCCGTTGCCGCAGAGTGTCATTACCGAAAGTAGTGGACAGGTTATTCAGAATGAGGGGTACTAATGCTTATTAAGAGATTATTATAAATTTATTCAAAACGGATTCCGCAATTTGTCATGGGGCATCTTATGATTCTTTAAATTGCCGGGATCCGTTTTTTCACAATTAGAATAGAAAAACAGATTATGCTTTTTAAAGGAATACGTTTAGCCGTTTTATTATCCGGAATGTTGATTTTCAGTCCAATGACTCCGGCACAAATTATTTTGAAACACCCTGGTTGGGAATGGAGAATTTCTGAAACCGGATGTGCGGAACAACTAATATTTAAAAATAAACAACGAAATGATACAGTACCTTTTTTCCGTAAGGGCGATCATGCCGGCCCCTCTTTCTATGCTAAACGCGAGGGAAAAGAGATACGTGCGCCTTGGATTCCGGATGGATATGCTTCCTATCGCAGCGAAATAGACGGGGTGCTTTGCTGCATTTCCTATACAAAAGTTCATGGGCAACCTGCATTGAGGGTAAAGTTGACTAACGAGTCATCAGTTCCTTTTCAACCTCAGAAGGCAGGGCTTAAGTTAGGTATCGATACATATATGGATAAATATCCGGATTGGTTCGGTAAATATTTTCCAACTTTGATGAGAAATGAAAAGACTCATTTTTACGGGTATCTGCAGGCTCCTTCCGGACATACATTGGGACTTGTGTCACAACAGCCTGTAGCATCTTGGAGTGTGGACTATAATTTGGGATATCAGGATCCGGCACCGTTTTGGTTCATGGGGCATCGCATTGAATCGCTAAATCTTGACTTGTTGAATGCTTTACCTTTACCGTCTCGTCATCCGCAAGATTTGTATGAGTTGAAACAAGGCGAAAGTAAAGAGTGGACCTTCCTGTTCATCAATGTGGGGAAGCTGGATAATTTGGAATATGCTATAACACAAGCTGCAGATATTCCTTTGATTGATATTCGTCAGACCTCTTATGCTGCGCATGAGGAAGCGTCATTCATGCTTACAGCGGATACTCCAGAGGTAAAAGTAACTAATGATGCGGGGGCAGAGTTACCTGTTGTGCTGACTAAAGCGGAGGGTAAACGTTGGATAGGAAAGGTTAAACTGGAAGATGCAGGACTTTATACTCTTTCCGTCCGTTCGGGCAATAAGGTTGCCGAAGCGGTATGGACGGTGCATCATCCTTGGCAGTGGGTGATGAAAAAGGCACGTGAGAATGTAGCCCGTTATCATCAGAAACCCACATCACATGCCGAAAGTTGGTATGGGTTCTATTCGGCCTTTCTGGCCGCCCGTTATTTTCCGGATAAAACATTGGATAAACAATTGAGTGATTATTTTGATCAGCTCTACAATAAATTGCATGATCCGGAAAAAGTGGAGCCATTGTATTTTAAAACTCGTATTCAAAATACTTCCACTACAATTGGGATGTTGGCAGATAAGTATGAGGCACAGGGAAATTTGGAGGATCTGAAGAAAGCATCGAAATTGGCTGACTGGATGATTCGGACTTCTCAGCGTGATGACGGAGCCTATTATAATCACGGAACAGTCTATACCAGTGTTATTTATATTGCTAAAAGTGTTTTAGAACTTGCCGTTCTTGAACGTAAACAGGGTGAGCAAGATCCGTTTTGGAAAGATTGTGCCGAACGTCATTTTTTATCTGCCAAAAAGGCAATCGACCAATTGGTTGCATCACAAGGTGATTTCCAGACAGAGGGAGAGCTGACATTTGAGGATGGAATGATTTCTTGTTCGGCTTTACAGATCGGTATGATGGGGGTTCTTGAAAAAGATGCTGAAACACGTAAATATTATACTGATGCAATGCTGAAGATTCTTAATAGTCACGATTGCCTGACTCAGCTTCGTGTTCCTGATGGACGTCGCCGGCAAGGTACTATGCGTTATTGGGAAGCGCAATACGATGTGCAAATGTTACCGAATATGTTTAATTCGCCACATGGTTGGAGCGGATGGCGTGCATATGCTACCTATTATGCCTATTTGTTGACAGGTGACGAAAAATGGTTGGAACAGACATTTAATGCAATGGGGGCCTTTGCTAATTTGATTGATTATAAGACAGGACAGTTGCGTTGGGCTTTTGTTGTTGATCCACACCTTGAAGTAGAGCAGGCATGCAGTGCTGATACAAAATTGAACTTTTCAGATCTTAGTTTTGGCAATCCGCATCCCAAATTATATGATACCCGTAAGTTTGTTATTGGCGAACAATATGTAAACATGATCAGCGATTGGCAGACAGTCAATACTCAGGATAATGATGTGCACGAACTGTTTAAGTGTATTGGTGAGACGGTACTGACTAATGCTTTTGTGATAGAACGTCCAAATGGTGAGGTGGTTGGATATAATTGTCGTGTATCCGGAAAAGGTAATACACTGACAGTAAAGGCAGACGAAAAACAAATCGTGAATCTGCATTGTAACTTAAAACAACCGTTCTCTGTGACTTTTGGTGGCAAATCCCGCTCTTTACCCAAAGGATACTGTGATTGGGCCTTTGGGCAATCCGGTTATTAATTATTCGATAACTTTCATTGATCCCCTGTATTCATAAAACGAGATGTGTGATATGTTTCGTTTTATGAATATAGGGGATGTTTTTTAAAGAAACTGTTTTTATGAGAAACTTTGGCTTACTCATAGGAATACTTATCTTTGCATAGAATGAAATAACACTAACAGAAACACTAAATGAGACATTTATTTTTATTGGCAGTGCTTTTGTATGCCTGCACTTCTTACGCACAGATTCGTGTGCAAGAGCGACTTTCGGAGGGGGAGACCAGCTTTGTTTTGACTACTCCTGAGTTACAAGCCAAAATTTATTATGATGTAAATGATGAACTTGTCATCAAAAAATCGGCAGAGTTATTTGCTTTTGACGTTGAAAGAGTGACCGGCCGAAAGCCTGAGTTAATCCAAAAGCGTGAAAGAGCGAACTTCCTGGTTATTGTCGGAACTATTGAAAAGAATAAATGGATTCAGGAGTTGGCGCAAAAGGGGAAAATCGATATACGCCCGTTGCAAGGGGCTTGGGAACGATATCTGATTCAAACGATCGACAAACCTTATCCGGGGGTGGATAAAGCCCTGGTCATAGCCGGGAGTGATCGGAGGGGAGCTGCTTATGGTTTGTTTTCCATCTCCGAGATGATAGGGGTGTCTCCTTGGTATTGGTGGGCCGATGTTCCAATAAAAAAGCATGAAGCACTGTATATTGATGCTCCGGCCACTTACTCTAAAACTCCTTCGGTGAAATATAGAGGTATTTTCTTGAATGATGAAGACTGGGGGTTGAAGCCCTGGGCAGCTAAAACCTTTGAGAAAGAACGTGGTAATATAGGTCCCCGTACCTACGCGAAGATTTGCGAGTTGTTGCTGCGTTTGAAAGCTAACCACCTGGCTCCAGCCATGCATCCTGTATCCACGGCATTTTACCGGATTCCTGAGAATAAACTGGTAGCCGATACATTCGCCATTGTCATGGGGTCCAGTCATTGTGAACCTCTATTGTTAAATACAGCCAGTGAGTGGCATAGTGAGACGATGGGGCCGTGGGATTATAACGCTAACAAGAATAAGATTAACGAAATATTAAGCAATCGTGTGAAGGAAATTTGCACTTACGAGAATGTATATACATTAGCTTTAAGGGGATTACATGACGCCGCCATGGGAGGTGGCAATGTGCCGATGAAAGAGAAGGTAAAGATGCTGGAGAGTGCATTGAAGGATCAGCGGAATCTGATAGCCCAACATATTAATAAGCCTGTCGAAACCATTCCCCAGGCATTTACTCCCTATAAAGAGGTATTGGATATTTATTCGAATGGTCTGGAGCTGCCGGAAGATGTCACTATTATTTGGGCAGATGATAACTTTGGTTACATGAAACGGCTGAGTGGTCCGCAGGAACAAAAGCGTGCGGGACGTGCGGGGGTATATTATCACCTTTCCTACCTTGGAGTACCCCATAGCTATTTATGGTTTAGCACCACTCCTCCGGCATTGATGTATGAAGAACTTCGCAAAGCGTATGATACTACAGCTGATTGTATTTGGTTGGCGAATTGCGGAGACCTGAAAGGTTCCGAGGTACAAGTTTCGTTTTTTCTCGATATGGCTTATGATATTGAGCAGTTTAACGAAAAAAATGTGCATACCTATCCTGCCCGTTGGTTGGCAAAGATGTTTGGAGAACAATATTACAATATGTTGGAGGATATTACCTGTTCGCATATAAACCTGGCTTTTTCCAGAAAACCTGAATATATGGGTTGGGGATATTGGAATAATTATTGGGGTGGAGGAGAAAAACGTACTGATACAGAATTTTCTTTTACGAATTATGAAGAGGCTGGGAAACGTCTGGCAGAGTACCGGCGTATCGGTAAAAAGGCAGAAGATATGCTGGTTACATTAGAAGAGGCGGCCAGACCCGCACTGTACCAACTGCTGTATTATCCGGTAAAAGGCGCTGAATTGATGAATCGAATGAATATGACAGGGCAACTGTACCGACAGTATGTGCGTCAGAAACGTGCCGCTGCCAATAATCTGAAAAGCGAAGTAGAATGTTGTCACGATAGTTTAGAGGTTATTACCGATAGGTATAATTCTCTCTTGAATGGTAAGTGGAAATACATGATGTCTCTAAGACAAAATTATGATGGAAGTAGTTCTTATTTTATGCTTCCCTTGATGGAGGAATGCTATATGCCGGCAGGTGATCCGAAATTAGCTGTTCAGGCCGAAAGCGAACAACTGGACCGGGGAGGTTTCAGTTGTCATGTTTTACCTACGTTCAACACGTATTCCCGTAAAAGTCACTGGATCGATATTTATAATCAAGGAGGTGGAAAATTGGCTTGGAAATCGGTAGCCTCTGACGAATGGATTGTTTTGTCCTGTCAATCGGGCATTACTTCTACGGAGGATCGGATCCGGGTATCTATCGACTGGGATAAAGTCCCCGTAGGGGAGAAGGTCACAGGAGGGATAGAGTTCTCTACCGGGATGCAGAAAGAGCGTGTGTTTGTATCTGTATTCAATCCGATGGTTCCGGCACGGGATGAGTTACAGGGACTTTTTGTGGAAGAAAATGGTTATGTATCTCTGCCTGCTACTGACTTTCACCGTAAATTTGAGAGTAATGACATTAAGATGCACATACTGCCAGGATTGGGTTTCGAAGGCTCTGCCTTGCAAATAGGCAGTCCGACAGCTCCGTTACAGATGTACCGATCGGGTGAGGTCCCCAGGGTAGAATATGATTTCTATACTTTCAATGCAGGGATAGTTGATGTGTATACCTATGTACTACCAACTTTTCCTTTACATGCTGAGCGGGATTACAAACTACCGGAGCATACCAATTCGGATACAAAATACAGTGTCCGTATTGACGATGGCTCTATTTCCACCCCATCTACTTCGGCCATAGAGTACTCGCAGATCTGGTATGATAGTGTATTGAAGAATTGCAGGGTGAACAAATCAACCCTTTATGTAAAAGCTCCCGGCAAGCATACCTTGCAGATTCGTTGTGGAGATCCCGGAACAGTGATTCAGAAAATAGTAATTGATATGGGCGGTCTCAAAAGATCATATTTGGGACCTGAAAGTACTCTTTACCGTTGATATTATTTTTAATTAACATTCTTGGATGCAGGCTTTTCGGAATTGTTTTATTTCTATAAATAGAGAGAACCTATTTTGAATGTCTAATGAAAATGAAATCTATTATGAAAGTCTGTTCATTCTTGAATAAAGGAGTTATAATTGCGATGGCGGTTGTTTGTTCTGCCGGTTTACAGTCTTGTCTGGATGACAATGATAAGTACTATTATGTAGGAGGATTTCCTAATGCTCTTGTAACAGTGAAAAACGCGACTGATGGTTCATGCTTTTTACAGTTGAATGATAGCACGACATTATTGCCTACTAATATGACCTCTTCTCCTTTTGGCGAGAAAGAAGTAAGGGCATTGGTGAATTATGATGAATTGGATGAATCAGGTGGAAAATATGATAAGGCCATACAGGTGAACTGGATAGATAGTATTCTGACCAAATCGATTGCACCTGATCGGGGGACGGAAAATGATGTTGTATATGGCACGGATCCAGTCGAAATTGTGAATGACTGGGTGACTATTGCAGAAGATGGTTATTTGACTCTACGTTTCAGAACAACGTGGGGAGACTATCATAAAGCCCATTTCGTAAATTTATTGTTAAGCCAGAATCCGGAGAATCTTTATGAGGTAGAATTCCGTCATCATGCGTACGGAGACACATATGGTACGATGGGAGATGGTCTGGTCGCTTTTAAACTGGATGGTCTGCCGGATACAAATGGTAAAACAGTCAAATTAAAACTAAAATGGAAATCATTTACCGGCGATAAATCTGCAGAGTTTGATTATTGCACTCAAAAGTCCGTTACACCAGTTAATGCAGCAATCACATCGGTAAGGAGTAATTTGAACTTAAAATAACTTCTCAAGCCCCAAAAGGTTACGTTTCTGTGAATCTCGATTGGAGCATACGGCTTGCCGGGATCTGAAAATAGATAGGAGCGTAGCCCTTTTCTATTAACATTGTTAATGCCTTTTTCAGAACGTTTTTTTCTATTTGCAGAGAAGAAGTCTTTTGTGCACAAAAGACTTCTTCTTTATTATCAAAAGGCTTGTTTTAACGTACTGTTAAAACAAGCCTTTTGCAGGAATGTAACTAATGCTTATAATTACTTGATTTTTAATCTTATGGAGTAATGTCAGAACTTTTACTCCCCAATTTTCTCCTATAAGGTTTAGCGGGGATATTTGTTATTTTAATAAGTATATGTGCTTTGATAAAAAAAAAGTAGGTGGTTAAACCTTTCGATAAGATTGTTTGTTCAGACTTCCTGTATTTACCTCGTTTCAGTAAATAGACTTACATAGTTGAAGCATTATCATTTTCCCTTGTTGATAGCCTGTTTGAAGTAATGGTTAATAGAATGAATGTAAACTTGTAATCAATTGAAGCTTATTTTGTTATCCTGTTGATAACTTTAGTGGATACCTGTTAATAACCTTGTTGATAACTGAGTGGAATGTATGAGGGGAGCAGCGTGTCGGGCAATAAAAAAGCGCCCAAGAGTGGAAGCCTCCTAAACGCTAATTTTCTTTTGGTAGCGGGACCCGGGATTGAACCGGGGACCTCATGATTATGAATCATGCGCTCTAACCAGCTGAGCTATCCCGCCATTGTTTCTCGATTGCGGGTGCAAAGATAGAGCCTTTTTTTTAATCTCCAAAACATTTTCTATCTTTTTTGTGTTTAACTTAAAAAAAACATCTCTGAAAGTATGATGAACAGGCTATTTCTGACTCTGAAAGAAGAGATGTAATGAAGAAAGTGAATTAATTATGCCTTGTATTTAGAAAAAAGTATTTATCTTGGCACACACAATCAATAATAAAGCTATGAAAAAGGAGAAAATACATTTGGAATATCTTCTGAATGCGACTTCTAAAAATATTCTTTGGTCAGCAATAAGCACACCTACCGGTTTGGAGGACTGGTTTGCAGACAAAGTAGTATCAGATGATAAAACAGTGACTTTTTGTTGGGGTAAAACCGAACAGCGTCAGGCAACTATTGTTGCCATTCGGGCCTATTCGTTTATTCGTTTCCATTGGCTTGATGACGAAAATGAAAGGGAGTATTTTGAAATAAAAATGAGTAATAATGAATTGACGGGCGATTATGTGCTTGAAATTAGTGATTTTTCTGATCCGGAAGAGGTTGATGATTTGAAGGAATTGTGGGATTCCCAAGTGAGTAAGTTACGTAGAACATGCGGTTTTTAGTTAACTTTCAACCAAAAATTTTTTGCACTCCTTTTTTTGTGCTAATTTTGTATCTTAATTGCATGAAACTATTAAGATGCTACGCATAAAAAGATTAGATATTTTTATAATAAAGAGTTTCTTATTACTCTTTGTCGGTACATTTTTCATCTGCCTCTTCATCTTCATGATGCAGTTTTTGTGGAAGTATGTAGACGAATTGGTGGGAAAAGGGTTAGAAATGAGTGTACTGGCTCAATTCTTCTTTTATTCTGCGTTGAGTCTGGTACCGATGTCTCTGCCTTTGGCAGTGTTGTTGGCTTCTTTAATTACGTTTGGTAATTTTGGCGAGCGTTTTGAATTGCTCGCCATGAAGGCAGCAGGCATTTCGTTGCTTAAAATTATGCGTCCGCTCATTGTCCTTGTCTTCGCCATTTGTTGTGTATCCTTCTATTTCCAAAATGTCATAGGGCCGCGGGCACAAGCCAAGTTGGGCACTTTGCTCATTTCGATGAAGCAGAAATCTCCTGAGGTAGATATTCCCGAAGGAGTTTTTTATGATGAAATTGATGGGTATAATTTGAAAGTGCAAAGAAAAGACCGTAAGACGGGCATGCTCTACGATGTGATTATTTATGATTTCTCCAATAACTTTGATAATGCACGTATTATTGTAGCCGATTCGGGACGTCTGGAGATGACAGCCGATAAGCAGCATCTTTATCTACATCTGTACAGCGGTGAGATGTTTGAGAATCTGAAGGCACAGAGCATGAGTTCGAAGAATGTTCCTTATCGCCGGGAATCTTTCCGGGAGAAACATACGATCATTCAGTTCGATTCGGACTTTAATATGGCTGATGCCAGTATTATGAGCAATCAGTCTACCACCAAAGATATGATAAAAATACAGGCTTCCATCGACTCGATGACTGTATTGGCCGATAGTATCGGCAGGCAGTATTACATTGAAGCAAGTAAGGGGCCGTATCGCACTGCGGCCGGACTGACCAAGGAAGATACCCTGAAGATGGAGGAAGCGCGCATTGGCGATTACAATGTGGATAGTCTGTTTAAAGTTGCTACCTTGATGAATAAGCAGAAGATCATAGCTTCAGCCGTTGGCCGTACGGAGAATCTGTCGAGTGACTGGGGGTTTAAGAGCTTTACAATGGCTCAGAATGATCTTAGCATACGAAGACATAAAATAGAATGGCATCGGAAAATCACAATTTCTCTTTCCTGTCTCTTATTTTTCTTTATTGGCGCACCTTTGGGAGGCATTATCCGCAAAGGTGGATTGGGTATGCCGGTTATTGTTTCCGTGTTTACCTTTATCATTTATTATATTATTGATAATACAGGCTATAAAATGGCTCGCGACGGGAAGTGGATTGTATGGATGGGGATGTGGATGAGTTCCGCCATTCTGGCTCCGCTGGGATATTTCCTGACTTATAAATCGAATAAAGATTCTGTGGTATTGAATACTGATGTTTATATTGCTTGGTTTAAGCGAGTATTCGGTGTGCGCAGTGTCCGCCATCTGTCAAAGAAGGAGGTGATTATTCATGATCCGGATTATCGGCGCCTTCCCTCTGATCTGGATGCACTTTCGGAGGAGTGTAAAAACTATATGGAAAAGAACCGGTTGTCTAAAGCTCCTAATTATTTTAGTTTGTGGATGACTGCCGGTCAGGATCAGGAGATCATTGCGATTAACAACCGCATGGAGTCATTGGTAGATGAGATGTCCAATACCCGTTCGTTGATATTGCTTCAGAAGCTGGAAAAATATCCGATTATCCCTGTAAACGCACATGTGCGTCCGTTCCATAATTATTGGCTTAATATGGCAATTGGAATTTTGATGCCTATCGGTTTATTTTTCTATTTCCGTATCTGGGCTTTCCGTATACGCCTGAATAAGGATATGGAACGGATAATTGCATTGAACCGGGATGTAGAACTTACAATAAAGGATATTAATAACAAAAATTAAGATATAAGAGTATGGAACCAATAAGACTGAATACCATCGAAGAGGCGATAGCCGACTTCAAAGAGGGTAATTTCGTAATTGTGGTAGATGATGAAGATCGTGAAAACGAAGGTGATTTCATTATTGCTGCCGAAAAGATTACTCCGGAAAAAGTGAATTTCATGCTGACTCATGGCCGTGGCGTACTTTGTGCTCCTATAACGGAAGAACGCTGTGCCGAGTTGGAACTGGATATGCAGGTGTCATCCAATACTTCAATTTACGAGACTCCCTTTACGGTTACTGTCGATTTACTTGAGGGATGCACGACGGGAGTTTCCATGCACGACCGTGCTATGACTATCCGTGCTTTGGCCGATCCGAAGACAAAACCTTCCGATTTGGGACGTCCGGGGCATGTCAATCCTCTGCGTGCCCGTTCGCGTGGAGTCCTTCGTCGCGCTGGACATACCGAGGCGAGTGTCGATTTGGCTAAACTTGCCGGTTTGTATCCTGCTGCCGCGTTGATTGAAATCATCAATGAAGACGGAACCATGGCTCGTCTGCCCCAATTGGTGGAAGTGGCCCGTCGTTTCGGATTGAAAATAATCTCCATCAAAGACCTGATCGCATACCGTCTTCAGATGGAGTCGATTGTTGATAGAGGAGTGGAAGTGGATATGCCTACGCAGTTCGGACATTTCCGTTTGATACCTTTCCGTCAGAAATCGAACGGGATGGAGCACATTGCATTAATAAAAGGAACGTGGGACAAAGACGAACCGATTCTGGTACGTGTGCACTCTTCGTGTATGACTGGTGATATTTTCGGTTCATGCCGTTGTGAATGTGGTGAGCAGCTTCATAAAGCTATGCAGATGATCGAAGCTGCCGGAAAAGGGGTAATTGTCTATATGAATCAGGAAGGTCGTGGTATCGGTTTGATGAACAAGATTGCCGCTTATAAACTCCAGGAAGAAGGATATGATACGGTAGATGCCAATCTCCATTTGGGTTTTGATGCCGACGAACGTGATTATGGGGTCGGTGCGCAGATTTTGCGTGAGATCGGAGTGAAAAAGATGAAGTTGATGACGAATAATCCGGTGAAACGTATTGGTCTGGAAGCCTATGGGTTAGAGATTACCGAGAACGTGGGAATAGAGGTTAAGCCGAATCCTTATAATGTACGTTATCTGAAGACAAAGAAAGAGCGGATGGGGCATACGCTTCATTTTAATAAGTAAACTGTCTATTTGCTTTCATATATCAAATATTATAGTTTATTTTGCAATCAAATTCACTCAACAACAATAAAATAGATACGAAATGAACCAACTATCAGACCGTTTGAACAGCTTGTCGCCTTCGGCGACTCTTGCTATGTCGCAAAAAAGCGCTGAGCTGAAAGCTCAGGGTGTTGATGTAATTAACCTCAGTGTGGGAGAACCCGACTTCAATACTCCCGATCACATCAAAGAAGCTGCCAAGAAAGCGGTAGATGACAACTTCTCTCGCTACTCTCCGGTTCCGGGCTACCCGGCTTTGCGCAATGCAATCGTAGAGAAACTGAAGAAAGAAAACGGTCTGGAATATACAGCCGCTCAGATTTCTTGTGCAAATGGTGCAAAACAATCTGTATGTAACACCATCATGGTGCTGGTAAATCCGGGTGATGAGGTGATTGTGCCTGCTCCTTACTGGGTAAGCTATCCGGAAATGGTGAAACTGGCCGAAGGTACTCCGGTGATTGTAACTGCCGGTATCGAACAGGATTTCAAAATCACTCCTGCCCAACTGGAAGCTGCCATCACTCCGAAGACCAAAGCTTTGATTCTTTGCTCACCGTCTAATCCGACCGGTTCTGTCTACAGCAAAGAAGAGTTGGCCGGTCTGGCTGCCGTATTGGCTAAGTATCCGCAGGTTATCGTCATTGCCGACGAGATTTATGAGCACATCAATTATATCGGAAAACACCAGAGTATCGCTCAGTTCCCCGAGATGAAAGAACGTACGGTGATTGTAAACGGTGTGTCAAAAGCATATGCGATGACCGGATGGAGAATTGGTTTCATTGCCGGTCCGGAATGGATTGTGAAAGCCTGCAATAAACTTCAGGGACAGTATACTTCGGGTCCTTGCTCAGTTTCTCAGAAGGCTGCTGAGGCTGCTTATACAGGTTCTCAGGCTCCGGTGGAAGAGATGCGTAAGGCTTTCGAACGTCGTCGTAACCTGATTGTGAAGTTGGCGAAAGAAGTTCCGGGATTTGAGGTGAATGTGCCGGAAGGCGCTTTCTACCTGTTCCCTAAATGCAGTTCTTTCTTTGGCAAATCTGTTGGGGATCGTAAGATTGAGAATTCGGATGATCTGGCGATGTATCTGCTTGAGGATGCTCATGTAGCTTGCGTAGGCGGTACTTCGTTCGGTGCTCCGGAATGCATCCGTATGAGCTATGCTACCAGCGATGAAAATATAGTTGAAGCGATCCGTCGCATCAAAGAAGCATTGGCTAAGCTGAAATAAGACTCTGCCAATCAGATAAAGGAGAAGGATGTATCGGTGAAAAGATGCATCCTTCTTTATTTTTAAGAGTATCCGGTTTCAATACCCGGGTAGGGGTAAAAATCAATAAAGGCCGCTTTCCATCAGGAAAGCAGCCTTTATCTTGTTTTGGGGGATTGTATTATTCAGCTGGGTGAATTGCTTCAGAAGGACATACATCTGCGCAAGTACCACAGTCTGTACACTGTTCAGGATCAATTGAATAAATATCACCTTCAGAGATAGCGCCAACCGGACACTCGTCAATACAAGTTCCGCAAGCAATACAATCATCACTAATTACGTAAGCCATTTTGTTTGATATTTTAATTATTAGTACTAATTTGTAGGTACAAAAATAGAGTTTTTAATCATTAGTTGGTATCGATTTTGATTAAAATGTTTTAATTTGTATATCTTCTAAATAAGGAAAACACTATTTTTGCATTGATTATTAAATACGTATGCAATTATGCCTTTAAATTTACCCGATAAGCTTCCTGCGATAGAACTATTGAAAGAGGAGAATATCTTTGTGATAGATAACTCCCGCGCAACACAACAGGACATCCGCCCGCTACGCATTGTCATCCTCAACCTGATGCCGTTGAAGATTACGACAGAAACAGACTTGGTGCGTCTGCTCTCGAACACTCCGCTTCAGGTGGAGATATCTTTTATGAAGATAAAGAGCCACACTTCGAAGAACACGCCGATAGAACACATGAAGACATTTTATACCGACTTCGACAAGATGAGGGACGATAAGTACGACGGTATGATCATTACCGGTGCGCCGGTAGAGCAGATGGATTTCGAGGAGGTGAATTATTGGAACGAAATAACGGAGATATTTGACTGGGCACGTACCCATGTCACCTCTACGCTCTATATATGCTGGGCCGCGCAGGCCGGTCTGTACCATCATTACGGTGTGCCCAAGTATGCACTGGACAAGAAGATGTTCGGCATTTTCAAACATCGCACGTTGCTTCCGTTGCATCCCATCTTCCGCGGGTTCGATGATGAATTTTATGTTCCCCATAGCCGGCATACGGAAGTGCGGAAAGAAGATATACTAAAGGTGCCTGAACTGACATTGCTTTCGGAGTCGGACGATTCGGGAGTGTATATGGTGGTGGCTCGCGGTGGGCGTGAGTTCTTTGTGACAGGGCACTCGGAATATTCGCCGTTGACACTGGATACGGAATACCGCCGGGATGTGTCGAAAGGTCTGCCTATCGAGGTTCCTCGCAATTATTATGTAGATGATGATCCGGACAAGGGGCCGCTGGTGCGTTGGCGCGGACATGCCAACCTGTTGTTCTCCAACTGGCTGAACTATTTCGTCTATCAGGAGACTCCTTATAATATTGAAGATATCAGATGATAAAACAACGTAAGATAGAATTGCTGGCTCCGGCCAAAAACCTGGAATGCGGCATGGCTGCCATCGATCATGGGGCGGATGCCGTATATATCGGTGCGCCGAAGTTCGGTGCCCGTGCGGCAGCGGTCAATTCATTGGAAGATATAGCCGCTTTGGTGGAGTATGCCCATTTGTATAATGTGCGGATTTATGTTACGGTCAATACGATCCTGAAAGATGAAGAACTGAAGGAGACGGAGGAGATGATCCGGGCCCTGTACCGTGTCGGAGTGGATGCGCTTATTGTGCAGGATATGGGAATCACCGGTCTGGAGCTGCCGCCTATTCCGTTGCATGCGAGCACGCAGATGGATAACCGTACGGCAGAGAAAGTGAGATTTCTGGCCGATGCGGGCTTCCGCCAAGTGGTGTTGGCGCGTGAACTTTCGTTGCGGGAGATCGGCAAGATACACGAGGCTTGTCCCGACGTGCCTCTGGAAATCTTTGTGCACGGAGCGCTCTGTGTAAGTTATAGCGGGCAGTGCTACGTTAGCCAGGCTTGTTTCGGGCGTAGCGCCAACCGGGGTGAGTGTGCCCAGTTCTGTCGTTTGCCGTTCAGCCTGGTCGATTCGAACGACCGGGTGATTGCGAAGGACAAACATCTTCTTTCACTCAAGGATCTCAACCAAAGTGAGGAGCTGGAGGCTCTGCTCGATGCCGGTGCCTCTTCTTTCAAGATAGAAGGCCGGTTGAAGGACGTTTCGTATGTAAAGAACGTGACGGCCGCCTACCGCCAGAAGCTGGATGCCATCCTTGCCCGCCGCAAGGAGTATGTGCGTGCTTCTTCCGGCAGTTGCCGTTACGCTTTCAAGCCTCAGCTGGACAAGAGTTTCAGCCGTGGTTTTACGCATTATTTCCTGCACGGGCGCACCAGGGATGTTTTTTCGTTCGACACCCCCAAGTCGTTAGGAGAGGAGATGGGGACGATGAAAGAGGCCAGGGGGAATTATCTGACCGTGGCGGGATTGAAGTCGTTCAATAACGGTGACGGTGTTTGCTACATTGACGAGCAAGGCAAACTGCAAGGTTTCCGCATCAACCGTGTGGAGGGCAATAAGCTCTATCCGCAGGAGATGCCCCGCATCAAGCCCCGAACGGTGTTGTACCGTAACTTCGACCAGGAGTTTGAGAAGATACTCGCCCGCCGGTCGTCCGAACGCAAGATGGCCGTGGCCATCCGGCTGGCGGACACTGCCTTCGGATTTGTCCTGACGCTGACGGATGAGGATGATAACCGTGTGACCCTGTCGCTGCCGCGTGCGAAAGAGCCGGCGCGTACGCCACAGGAAGAGAACCTGAAGACGCAGCTGGCTAAGTTGGGGAACACTCCTTTCGAAGCGGAGCGCGTCGACATCGACTTCACGGAGAACTGGTTTCTGCCTGCTTCGGTATTGGCCGATTTCCGCCGGCAGGCGATTGAGAAACTGATTGCCGCCCGCCGTATCAACTACCGGAGAGAGCTGGCGGTGCTTAGGCCTACGACTCATGCTTTTCCGCAGACGACGTTGACCTATCTGGGAAATGTGATGAATGCGCGGGCTGCCTCTTTTTATGCCGGGCATGGCGTGGCAAGCATTGCTCCTGCTTTTGAACAGACGCCTGTGGAGAAGGCGGTGCTGATGTTCTGCAAACATTGCCTGCGCTACAGCATGGGCTGGTGTCCGGTTCATCAACGGGAACGTTCTCCGTATCGTGAACCCTATTATCTGGTATCGACGGACGGCAAACGCTTCCGCCTGGAATTTGACTGCCGGAACTGCCAGATGAAAGTGAGTGCCTTATGAAAATGAAGGGGCTCTGCGCGCGTCTGTGTTATGCTGTGATAGGCTTTTTCCTGCTGGCGGCCTGCCATTATTCACCGCCCGATCTCACTGCCGAGGGGCTGGGGGAGAAAACAAAGGACTCTTTAGCTTATCTTTTCCGGTACCATTATACTTGGAACACGAATCTGGAGGTGCTGGACGACTCCGTCCGGTTGGAATATCTTCCGGTGAAGGATGCCTATGTCAGTCTGAACAAAGGTGACCGGGTGGTCGTGGCAGAGTTCTCCATTCATCCGCAGGACAGCGTGGACAGCGTATGGGTGAAGCTGGCCCACTCGCAGGACGTCCAGGGGTGGGTGCGCAACCGTGATCTGGTGCGCTCCTTCGTGCCCACCGATAGTATTTCGCAGTTTATCCACCTTTTCAGCAATACTCACGCTTCGTATTTCGTCATCATTTTCGCTCTCTTTGTCGGGGTCTACCTGCTCCGTGCTTTCATGAAGAAGCAGTTGCAGATGGTTTACTTCAATGATATCGACAGCGTCTATCCCCTTTTCCTCTGTCTGCTGATGGCGTTCAGTGCTACGGTTTACGAGACGATGCAGGTGTTTGTCCCCGATACCTGGGAGCATTTCTACTTTAATCCCACCCTTTCGCCGTTCAAGGTGCCTTTCATCCTTTCGGTTTTTCTGCTGAGCATCTGGTTGTTTATTGTCGTCACGCTGGCCGTGCTCGACGATTTGTTCCGCCAACTCACTCCTGCCGCCGCCGTTTTCTATTTGCTGGGGCTGATGTCTTGCTGCATCTTCTGCTACTTCTTCTTCATCCTGACCACGCACATTTATATCGGTTACCTGTTTTTAGCTTGCTTCATCTGGCTTTTTGTGAAGAAGGTGCGTAGGAATTCCGGCTATAAATACCGGTGCGGAAACTGTGGGCAGAAACTCCGGGAGAAGGGTGTATGCCCGCATTGCGGGGCGATCAACGAATAAGATCTTCTCACCACAGAGGACACAGAGGGCACAGAGTTTTAATTCCGCTCGCCCTTGGAGGGTGGAGGACAGAGAAAAGAGAGAGAAAAAAACTACTCTGTGTCCTCTGTGGTGAGAACAGCCAAAATTACGGTGCACCGCCGTCGGAAAAACGGTGCACCGCTCTTAAACAAACAGTGCACCGTTCTTGAGGAAACGGTGCACCGTTGTTTCCGCCCCCTTCGGGCGTCCTTCCGGAGGCGCAGGCTTCGGCGTCAGAACCGGCAGCGCACGTCTACCCCGAAGTGCACCGGACGGCCTTTTTGCATGAATCCGTTGCCCATTGATTCGAAATAGAACGCGGCATATTCCTTATCCAGTATGTTGCGTACCCAGAATCCGATCTGTCCGTTTCCCTTCTCCAGGCTGACACGTCCGTTCAGGGTTCCGTAGAACGACTGGCTGACGTTGTTCTGCTCCGTCCAGTAGATCCGTCCGACACCGTTGTAGTTCAAGTTCACCTGTACCCGGTCCAGCCAGTGGCGGGGAGCGATGCGGAAGATGTATTGCGCGCCCACGTTGAGCGTGTGTTTGGGGACGAAAGGCACGTAGTTGCCGTTATAGTTCTCTTTTTCTTGCAGGCTGCCGTCCTCCGTTTTCTGGCGGACGACGTAATCGGTGAACGTGGCATACGTATATCCGTAGTTAGCGTTCAGGCTGAGCGCGTCTGTCAGGCTGCTGCGCAGGGCGACTTCGGCGCCATAACTTCGGCTCTTGCCGGCATTGATGGTGATGCGTCCCAGTCCGCTTTCGGCAAACTGCGCTATCTGCTGGTCGCGCGTATCCATATAATAGGCGGCGAGGTCGGCCCAGAGACGGCCTTCCCACAGGGTGAGGTGCGCGCCCGCTTCGTAGTTCCACGAGTATTCGGGCTTATACGTGGTCGATGCCTTCACGTCGATCTTCTCTTCCGGCATCATCTGGCCGATCATCCCGGCGTATTTCTTGAACACGTCGCTTTCCATCATGGCGGTTTTCATCGAGTTCTTCAGTTCGCTCTGCACCAGGTCGGAGAACATCTGCACGTTGTATCCTCCCGAACGATAGCCGCGTGAAACCGTGGCATAGACGCTGTTCCCTTTTTGCCATTCATATTGCAGGGCGAATTTGGGGAGCAATTGCAGGTAATCGTTCTTCAGCTTGCCTTTGAAGGATGCCGGAGCCTTCATGTGCTGGTCCTTCAGGTTCAGCATAGGTGGCATGCTGATGCTGAAATCAAAGTCCATCGGGTCGCTGACGGAGTTGTACGTCATCGATATCTTTTCATAGTCCAGGCGCAGGCCGGCGGTAAAGGAGAGCCCTTCGGTGAAGAGGTTGTTGAATGTAGACTGGTGGTAGATCGCTCCGCTCAGTATCGGAGTGTCAAAGTTGCCGCTGACGCGGAGTGTCGGGTTGTTCACCGTCAGCGCCATCCGGGGGGCTTTGGGGCCTAAGTTGGCGAAGGCCTTGTTGGCGCCTCCCTCTATCACCTCTTTTACCCCGTCTTCTTTAAATATCACCGGTCCGTCCGTGTTCAGCCACTGATAGAAACCGAAGGCGCCCGTAGTCCATTGCCAGTTGCTTCCCGGTTTCGATTTCAGCATCACTTCCTCCGAGAGGGTATTCAGCTTCTGCTTCTGAATCAGGTTGAACAGGTTCTTCTCCGTGAAGTCCTGGTCGAGAAACATGCGGTCGTTCAGGTTCTGGAATCCGGTTACGGCGCTCAGGATGAACTTCTGCGCCTGGTATTCTATGTTGACTCCCGCATTCAGCAGCCCGCGGCGGTAGGTGCTCTCATCGTTGTACGAGATCTTGCCGATTCGTTCTTTTCGCGGATCGTCCTCTCTTTCCGCCGGGTCCACTCTTCCTGTGTAGAAGTACGGATATCCCCCTTCGTGGCTGTACTCGTAGCTGATGTTCAGGTCCAGTTTCAGGTTCTCGCCGGGCAGGTAAATGCCGCGGAACCGTCCGCCTGCTGCCTGACTCTTGTCTATTCTTTTGTTAAGGTAGGTATTCTTGAAAAATCCGCCGCCGTATTCGTAGAATCCGCCCGTTGAAAAAGCGAATTGATCCGATACACGATGGTAGTGGGTCACCGAAGCGTTGTAATTGTTGTAACTTCCGGCACCCAGACGGAGGTCGGTGCCCTGATAGCTGAAAGGCGATTTTGTGTGCACCTTGATCAGTCCGCCCATGGTGTTGCGCCCGTAGAGGGTCCCCTGAGGACCGCGCAGCACGTCGATGCGTTCGATGTCGGCGTAGTTGAAGTCGAACGCCGATTTGTCGATATAAGGTACGTTGTCCACATACAACCCCACGGAAGGCGTGTTGATGCGTGAGCCGATTCCGCGGATATAGATGGCGGAAGTCAGCTTGGAACCATAGTCCGGTATGAAGATATTCGGCACAAGGGCAGTCAGGCTTTTGATGGAATTTACCTGGTTGGCCTGCATATCCTGCTGCGAGAGCATGGTGACTGCGGTCGGCAGTTCCCGTAGTTTGCGGTTTTCTTTCGGAGCGGCGATGACTACGATTTCTTCTACGTCTATCACCTTCAGTGTGTCCTTCGGCAGCTCCCCGGCCCATGTTCCGCTGGCCGAAAAGAGGGCAAGAGCAATAAGAATGCTGTTTTTCTTCATTTACTGTATCTTTTCATTGATTCGTTTGCAAAGATGCAGCAAAAAATGTTAAACGGCAATCCTCATTTATTAGGATATATCGGATTCACCACTGATTCACCACAGAGGACACAGAGGGCACAGAGTAAGCTATATGGTGAATATAGGGTAGTGCATATAGGGTACACAGAGCGGACAAGGCGGACAGCGCCCACAGCGCAATCGATAACTCAAAATATCCTCTGTGCCCTCTGTGCCCTCTGTGTCCTCTGTGGTGAATTCCCGGTTTATATCCTGTCCGCCTCCACGTATCCGTTCATCACCGCGTAGATGGTCAGTCCGGAGACCGACTTGATGCCTAACTTCTCGGTGATGTTCTTCCGGTGTGTGATCACCGTAGTCAGGCTGATATTCAGCTTGTCGGCGATTTCTTTGTTGATCAGCCCTTTGGTGATCAGCACCAGCACCTCGATCTCGCGTGCCGAAAGCTCGTGTCCGGTGGCAGCAGGCGGGGCAGGAGGCATGTCCTTCACCGGATAACCGTCGTGGTGCGCGTGCTGGTGGAGTTTCAGGATGTCCTTCACCAACCCCTCTTCCGTCTGGTAGATGTTGAGTATCGGGACGCCCGAAAGCTGGAATTGGTGACTGTCTCCCGCCAGTACGATGGTTTTCCGTTTCCGGGGGAGGAAGAAAGCATTATGCTCCACATATATCTGTGCGGAGATAAAGTAATGAGCGTACATGTCCGGCGTGTCGTCCATCAGTTCGCCGAAACCGGGAAACGTGCGGATGACTGCCATGGGGATCATCCTCTCCAGGATTGTTTTCAGTCCCAGGCTGGTGAGGGTGTTCGCCTCTACGATGGCTATTTCGGGTTGGTGATTCATCATAAGTCCTATTGATTCATAAATTGTGCTACTGCTTCTGCGCATCGTTCTCCATCGATTCCTGCCGAGACGATGCCCCCCGCATAACCGGCCCCCTCACCGCACGGGAAGAGTCCGCGCAGGGTGATGTGCTGCAATGTATCCTTGTCCCGCACGATGCGTACCGGCGATGAAGTCCGTGTCTCTACGCCTATCATCACCGCCTCGTTGGTGAGGAATCCGTGGCTGCTGCGTCCGAACTGCTGGAAACCCTGTGACAGCCGGCCGGTGATGAACTCCGGCATCCAGAAGTGCAGCGGAGAAGAGATAAGCCCCGGGCTGTACGACGATTCCGGTAAGTCGTAACTCAGCTTCCTGCGTGTGAAGTCTGCCATGCGCTGGGCGGGAGCCGTCTGTCGTCTGCCTCCTTGCAGCCAGCACTGGCGCTCCAGCTCTTCCTGAAAGCGCAGCACCGCCAGCTCGGGATGGCTCCCTTCTGCTTCATCGTTCATCGTTAACCGTTCGTCGTTCATGATGTCTTCCGGCTGTATCTCCACCACCATCCCCGAGTTGCTCCACCGGGAGCCACGGTTGGAGGGCGACATTCCATTGACCACCACCTGCTCCGGCCCGCTGGCGGCAGGTACGATAAATCCTCCCGGACACATGCAGAAGCTGTATACCCCCCGGCCTTCCACCTGTGTGACGAAACTGTATTCGGCTGCCGGCAGGTATTTCCCTCTCCCGTTCCGGTTGTGGTATTGGATCTGGTCTATCAGTCCTGCCGGATGTTCCAGGCGTACCCCGACGGCAATGCCTTTCGCCTCGATGGGCACCTTGTTGGCCGCCAGCCATCGGTATACATCCCGTGCCGAGTGCCCTGTCGCCAGAATGACAGGTCCGAGGAATGTCTTGCCCGTCTGGGTTTCAATGCCTTTCACCTCCCCCTTCTCGATGATCAGTGCGTCCATCCGGGTTTCGAAATGCACCTCACCGCCACATTCGATAATCGTATGACGCATGTTCTCTATCACCCGTGGCAGTTTATCCGTACCGATGTGCGGATGGGCGTCCACCAGGATGGCGGTGGAAGCCCCGTGCTGGCAAAATACGTTCAGTATCTTGTCCACGTTTCCCCGCTTTTTGCTCCGGGTATATAGTTTCCCGTCCGAGTAAGCGCCTGCTCCCCCTTCACCGAAACTATAGTTCGACTCCGGGTCTACCCGGTGCTCCCGGCTGATTTGTGCCAGGTCCTTCTTGCGTTCGCGTACATCTTTGCCACGCTCTACGACGACGGGACGCAGCCCCAGTTCTATCAGTCGCAGTGCGGCAAACAATCCGCCGGGTCCGGCGCCCACAACAATTACCTGTGGCTTGTCTTCCACCTTATTATATATAGTACGTTCGTATTCATCATCCGTCGGCATTTCATTGAGGTATACCCGCACTTTCAGGTTGACGAAGATGGTGCGTTGCCGGGCGTCTATGCTCCGTTTCAGTATGCGGAGAGAGGTTACATCACGCAGGTTCAGCCCTTTCTCCTGAGAAAGGTATGTCTTGAGTTGCTGCTCGTTGGCGGCAATTTCAGGGAGGATTCGTAGTTGGTATTCTTGTATCATAGGTTCACCACAGAGGACGCAGAGGTCACAGAGTTTAATTAGTTTATAATATGAAACGTTTGATGCCGTATTTGAGGCTTGCAACGTTGAAGTTTAATAATAGTCCGTACTTAATATTACTCAATTTCATATAAGTCAGGATTTGGGCAGAATGTACCGGAAGTAGCGCTTCCACGCTTTTTAGCTCTATAATAAGCCGGTCGTCAATTAGTAAGTCCAGCCGATAGTCGGTATCCAGTTTACTACCTTTATATATGATAGGCAATTTCTTTTGTCTTTCCACTTTTATGCCAGCTTCGATAATTTCGTGGAATAAGCATGTCTCATAAGTACTTTCTAATAATCCCGCTCCCAGTTGCGTATGTACTTCGAAAGCTAATCCCAGAACCTTGCTGGTAAGTATATTAATCTCTTCCATTCCTATGTCTTTCTATTTTTTTAACTCCGTGTCCTCTGTGTCCTCTGTGGTGAACTCATCCGAAGAGTCCCCGGAACGCCTCTTCCACCTTTCTCACCGGCACCAGTTCTATCTTCAGCTTCTTCATGTCGATTCCCTGCATATTATACTTAGGCAGGATAAACCGTTTGAATCCAAGCTTCTCGGCTTCACCGATACGTTGTTCGATCCGGTTCACCGGACGGATTTCACCGGACAACCCGATTTCACCTGCCATACATACTTCCGGTTCGATGGCGGCATCCATATTGGATGAAAGGATGGCACTGATAACAGCCAGGTCGATGGCAGGGTCGTTCACCTTCAGCCCCCCGGCAATATTTAGAAAGACATCTTTCTGTGCTAACTTGAAGCCGACACGTTTCTCGAGCACAGCCAGCAGCATGTTCATGCGTCGGATATCGAATCCGGTTGCCGAACGTTGCGGATTGCCGTAAACGGCAGAACTGACAAGTGCCTGTGTTTCTATCAGGAACGGCCTGACTCCTTCGATGGCAGATGCGATGGCTACCCCGCTCATGCCTTCGTGATCTTGCGATAGCAACAGCTCCGACGGGTTGCTGACCTGGCGAAGACCATCTTGCCGCATCTCGTAAATACCCAGTTCGGCCGTACTGCCAAAGCGGTTCTTGATGCTGCGCAGGATACGGTACATATAATGCTGGTCCCCCTCAAACTGGAGCACGGTGTCTACGATGTGTTCCAGTACCTTCGGACCGGCAATGCTGCCTTCTTTGTTGATATGCCCGATCAGTAATACCGGAGTATGCGTCTCTTTGGCAAAACGGAGAATGGAGGCCGAGCACTCCCGCACTTGCGCGATACTTCCCGGCGAAGACTCGATGCTTTCGGTGGATATGGTCTGTATGGAGTCGATGATTACCAGGTCCGGACGTGTATTCTTAATGTGCACATAGATCTGCTCCAACGACGTTTCGCACACAATCAGGCAGTCGCTCGACGTTTGTGTCAGTCGGTCTGCGCGGAGCTTCAGTTGCCTTGCACTCTCTTCTCCGGAGATGTAGAGTATCCTGCGTTCGGGCATGTGGAGCACGGTTTGAAGTACCAGAGTCGATTTTCCGATACCCGGTTCGCCACCGATCAGCACCAGTGATCCCGGCACCAGTCCGCCGCCCAGTACCCGGTTCAACTCCTCGTCGTGCATGTCGATGCGGGGTTCCTCGTCCGCTTCGATCTCGTTCAGGGTGACAGGTTTGGCTTTAGGCGATTCGATGCCCGATACCGGACGTTTATTCGGAACCTCCTTGCGTACGATTTCTTCTACATAAGTATTCCACTCGCCACACGAAGGACACTTGCCCACCCATTTGGGTGATTCCTGTCCGCAGTTACTGCATACATAAACGGTTTTCTCTTTTGCCATTGATCTCTTGATAAATAGGTCTCAAAGTTACGCATTTCGTCTTTTTCTGCCAAACAGAATATAGCTTTTGACTTTTGAATGCTGGGAAGCCGTTATTCTTTTGGATAAAGCATCTGGCCGATTGTCAGCGAAATGAACGGATTGCTGACTCAATGTCGCCTATTGGCCGGCTTCGCTGACAAGCTTTGTGCGATAAGATTGCATTCCGGAAATGGAACTTGAATAAATATTCCCAAATAACTGCATATTCCGCATTTCCGTCGTTAGTTTATTCGGTTTTAGGACTTCAGGTTATTAACTTCGTTGCGGTAAGATGCTAACTTCATAGCGGCAGGATGTTAACTTCGTGACGGCACAATGTTAACTTCGTGCAAGTAGAGTGTCAACTTCCTGCCGGCAGAGGCTTCGTTTCCTGAAAAGAGAGCCTCTGCCGGGGAGAGATTGTACTTCTTGTAGCGCTGGTTGGTTATGGATCTTGATCGGGCTGAAGCTGTTGAAAAGATGGTATTTGGTAACTATATCCGTCTGAATCGGGCAGAAAAGACTTCTTCACTTTCTTCTTGTTTGAGAAAAACGTGTTTCAGTATCAATCTGATTGTGTCTTAAACGAAATGACGGCGTTTTTTGAACCATTCTTTATCCTGTGCCCGGAATAATGGATTCTGAGGTCTTAGGAATATCGTTTTGACAAAAAGATAATTGCTTCTTTTATTGCCGGCGGATCTGTTTGGATACTGGGTGCTGTTATTTTATTCTGTAGGTTTTGAGTAAATTCGATTGGTAAGTATTATCTTTGTTTGGATAATTATAAAAGCATGACACTATGACGATTGCAGTTGATTTTGACGGAACGATAGTGACGGACCGCTATCCCGGCATTGGTAATGAGATTCCTTTTGCGGTGGAAACCTTGAAGCTGTTGCAACAAGAGCACCACAGACTTATTTTATGGAGTGTGCGCGAAGGCAAACTACTGGACGAGGCCGTGGCATGGTGCAAAGAAAGAGGGGTGGAGTTTTATGCCGTTAACAAGGAGTACCCCGAACAAAAACTTCAGGATGACGGATTCTCCAGGAAACTGAAAGCCGATCTCTTTATTGACGACCGTAATGTGGGAGGACTGCTCGATTGGGGTATTGTATACCGGATGATAAAAGAACACAAAACGTACCGGGACATTTATGCTTCAGGAGATGATGTCCTGAAAAAGAAAAAGAGAGGGTGGTTTTAAGAGAATGCCGTTTGTGCAGAGTTTACGTCTGCCGTTATAACAGCATTCTCTTTTGAAAAGATGAAATGAAAAGTTGGTATTATTGATGATACGTTTAATGGGTATGTCCATATCCGTAACCGTATCCGTATTTCTTCTCTGACAGATTACCACCGTTTACAATCAGTGAAATGTGGTTTAACCGTCCTGTACGTTCCGTATTCACAATCTCAGGCAATACATTCTTGTAGGTATAATTTATGCGACAAACGTATAGTGTGAAATCCGTCACTTTGCTTAAGCTCAGCGTATCACTGGCTAAGCCGGTAGGTGCTGAGTCTACAATGATATAGTCGAAGTGCTTCCGGAAGTAAGTAAAGGCATCCTTCAGTCTTTCCCTTTCCAACAGTTCTGCCGGATTGGGAGGGACAGGACCCGATGGAACCACGGATAACAGTTCGTGCACTCCCGATGGATAAATGATACTTTCCGGTTTTACCTCGTTTCCGGCAAGGAAATTCGTTATTCCTTGCCGGTTCTGAATATGAAAATGCTCTGCTAACCGGGGGCGTCTGATGTCTAAACCGACAATGAGTACCCGGCATCCGAGAAAAGCAAAGGAAAGGGCTAAGTTGATACTGATGAAGCTCTTGCCCTCTCCGCTGGTGGACGAGGTAATGAGTATGCACTTCTCGTCTCCTTTTTCCGTCAAGAAACGCAGGTTGCTTCGCAGTCGGCGGAAAGACTCTTCCATAAGCCCGTTCTTGCCTTCGGTCACACCGATTTGTTCTTTATCGAGGGGAATCGTCCCTACTATGGGAAGTTGTATGGCTTCTACCTCGGATATTGATGAAATCTTGGTACGGAACATGTCTTTGAACAGAATCAGTGCTATGGTCATGATGCAAGCCATAAACAAACTTCCTGCATAAATCATCGGACTCTTGGGCGCAATGGGAGCATCGGCGGTTAACGGTGCGTCGATCACCCTTGCTTTATTTATGGTTGCCGCCAAAGAGATGGTGGCCTGTTCGCGCCGTTCCAATAGCATCAGATACAGGTTAGCCTTGATCTGCTGTTGGCGGTCTATGTTATTGAACTCTCTCTCCTGTTTGGGCATGTTGCCAATACGTGAATTGAAATAGTTCGTCTTGCGTATGATATCCTTGCGGGCAATCTCGAGTCCCTCTTTGACTCCCGTGACAGATGACAAGATGTTTTTTCGCAAAGCCGTGATGTTTATATTTTGGTTTACAATGGTAGGATTGTCTGGCTTCATGGTATTCAACAGGCGTTCACGTTCCAGTAGTTCCTTATTGTATTCGTTAATCAGACGCATCAATTCCATGTCCGAAATCCCGGTATTTACCGGCAATAGGGAGAAGTGATACTGTTCATCTTTCAGATAATCGTAGATGTAGGTGGTCATGTTCAATTGGGTTTCCACTTCCAGCAGTTTCTTTTCGTATTCGTTGTTGGTGTTCAAGTCGAGATCCATGTTCGTTTTAAGATCGATCAGTCTTTCCTTTTCTTTATACTGTTCCAGATGTTTTTCTACAAATCCCAATTCACGGCTGATGCTGTCCAGCCTTTCCTCCAGAAAGATCAATGTATTTCCTGTTACCTTATTCTTGTCGTTCATGGCATCGCGGTTGTAGACTTCTATTAGTTTGATAAGAAATGCTTCTGCCCGCTTCTTATCTGTATCCTTGAAAGTGAGGCTGATGATGGATGTCTTTTTCGAAGTTGTGGCAACGGTCAGCTTTTGCAAGTAATGGTTTACTGCGTCTGTCGGCCGGCAGATATTTACCTTGACGGTCCGGTCGAAAGTTCTATTGGAAAGTAACTCCAAGGTACATAATCCTGCCAGAGTCTTTATGGTTGCGGGAAAGGTGGTGAAAGATTCTGTCAGGCAAATGTCATGCAGGGCACTCCGCGCTTCATAATGATCGCCCATTTTCTCTATTTGTATCAGCAGTGCCTCCTGTAAAGTATCCATTGCGGTTTTCTCCAACGTCACGCTGATGGGAGGGGTGGTGGTCTCCGTATATCCGAGTCCTTCCTTTATTCTATAGCTCGTGTGCATATTCAGTTCGTTGATGACTTGCAATAATATGGATCTTGAACGCAATATTTCCAGTTCGTCTTCTATCTGAGTATTTGTTGCCGCCATATTGGACGGAGATACTTGATTAAACAGATCGTTGATTGCTTTGTCGCTTCCTTCAGAATCTTTGATCACTACCGAGGCTGAAGCCTGGTATACCGGTGTGGTGATGTGTACATAGATATATGCGCCTGTCAGTGCGACAGCGATTGCTATCAGGAACCACCTCCAGTGTACTATGATTTTATAGAATAGTTCGATTAAGTCTATTTCCTGTTCTTGTTGTTTCTGTTCGTTTTCCATGGGGCGTAATTTGTTTTGTTATCTTAATATGGTCACAATCAGTCCGGCCATTGATATTAATATAGATGTAATAGAAATCAGCAGATTGGTGGAAGAACCGATATTGGCTCCCTGTGTTTTGGCTTTATTGGGTTCCACATACACAATGTCGTTCTGATGCAGATAAAAATCGGAAGAGTGGATGACGTTTACATCATTGAGGTTGACGGTGATTAATCGTTGCCGGTTGTTTTCTTTGCGGATGATGCGTACGTTGTTCCGTTTGCCATAGATGGTAAGGTCACCTGCCATTGCTATTGCTTCAAGAAGATTCACCTGTTCATTGTTTACCGTATATATGCCGGGATGGTTTACTTCTCCGATTACGGAGATTTTATAATTCACCAGGCGCACCGTAACAATGGGCTGTTCTTTCAGATAGCGTTTCAGCTTCTCGGCGATCATATCCGAAATCTCCTGGGTTGTCATTCTCTCTACTTTTAACTCTCCAAGTACGGGTAAGGTAATCCTTCCCTCACTGTTCACCAGATAGTTTTGCAGGATCGGTTGGCTCGTCGAGTTGGTGGTATTAAGCTCGTTTTGTGATGTGGGTACTATTAAATTGAAAGGGAGGGCCGCTTCCGGTTCGGAGCAGCTAATGGAAATCGTAAGCAAATCTTTCGGCATGATACGGGCATTGAACTCTACAGGAACATTGTTCTGCTCCGTACCTAACTGCTGTAAATAAGCTACTCGTTTGCTTGAGGAACATGATGTGCAGAGAATGCACCAAAATAACGCTGTCCATACGGTTTCTTTCATCATTGTATATCGCTGCCCGTCATTCCCCGAACCGGCGTTTGAGTAAATAAAAAAAGCGTGGGAACTGTTGCTGTTATCTGTCAAAGAGGCATCGCCAAACGCCTGAGTATAGATAATAAAGACAACAGCCCACGCCCAATTATATACTATTGAAGGATATACATTGAGCATGAGCGTTTTGTTGCCTATTATTCTTATACTCCTCTGAAATTGGCGATTTCCTTTGACAAGAATAATATGGTAAACGCTTCTAACTACTTAAATATGTTTAGTTTAAAAGATACATCAACGCTCTCTAAACTGAGTGCAAAAATAATCAATAATTTATAAAAGGCAATAATATTGATTCTTTATTTCATCATAAGTCTGGTTTAACTTTTTTCTTTTATGGAATTTGCCATAAACAGGAGGCGATAGAAAAAAGGAAGCGGTTCCCGGTAAGATGGAAAGAGGACGGCATGGAGCTTGCTATTCTACATTTTTTATCCTCTTTCGGAGCTTATCTGTATTTTTATCGCAAAATAATCACAAAAAGTGATAGATTGAATGAAATTATTCTTATTTTTGCAACATCTTATCAAAATCAAAAGTAGAAACAGAGACAATGATGCATTACTATCCACATACAGTCACATCGATGTGTATCCTGATGATCGGGACACAGGGGACAATGGGGATGACCCTTAGGGGTTAATATATAGTATGATGTGTATCTACGTGATTCACGCTTACAGGAAGTAAGCAAAACTCAATTTTATATTTTATTATTTGTATCAACAAAAGTGGTTTTGTATGCCTTAAGGAGCGTACAAAGCATTCCATTAAATAAGTATCTGCATGAAAGTAATGAAATTCGGCGGAACGTCCGTAGGTTCCGTGAACAGCATTTTAAGCGTAAAGAAAATCGTAGAGTCTGCCGGTGAGCCGGTAATCGTTGTAGTGTCCGCATTGGGCGGGATCACTGACCAGTTGATTAGTACTTCCCGAATGGCCGCCACGGGCGATGCAGCTTACGAAGGGGCATATCGGGAAATAGTACGCCGTCACGAAGAAATGGTAAAGGGAGTGATTCCTGCCGGAGAAACTCAAACTTTGTTGCACTATCAGGTGAATGAACTGCTTGATGAACTGAAAGATATTTTTCAGGGCATTTATCTGATTAAAGACCTTTCCCCGAAAACATCCGATACCATTGTCAGCTATGGTGAACGCCTGTCTTCACTGATTGCGTCACGGCTGATTCAGGGGGCTGTGTGGTTCGATTCACGCACTTTTATCAAGACAGAAAAAAAACACAATAAGCATACACTGGATACGGAACTGACCAATCGGCTGGTGCGGGAGGCTTTCAAAGAGATTCCACAGGTATCACTCGTACCGGGATTTATTTCTTCTGATAAGGTTTCGGGAGACGTGACCAATCTGGGACGCGGTGGCTCCGACTATACTGCCGCCGTCATTGCCGCAGCCCTCGGTGCCGATAGCCTGGAGATATGGACAGATGTGGATGGCTTTATGACTGCCGATCCGCGGGTGATCAGTACGGCCTACACCATCAGTGAGCTGACCTATGTTGAAGCGACGGAGCTCTGTAACTTTGGTGCAAAAGTGGTTTATCCGCCTACCATCTATCCGGTGTGTCACAAGAATATACCGATTCTGATTAAAAACACATTCAATCCGGATGGGCAGGGAACGGTGATCAAGCAGCATGTAGATCATACGAAGAGCAAGGCCATCAAAGGTATTTCGTCTATCAACGACACGAGCCTGATTACGGTGCAAGGTTTAGGTATGGTGGGGGTGATCGGTGTAAACTACCGCATCTTTAAGGCGTTGGCAAAGAACGGCATCAGTGTGTTCCTCGTTTCGCAGGCTTCCTCAGAGAACAGTACCTCTATCGGTGTGCGTAATGCCGATGCCGATCTGGCTTGTGAGGTGCTGAACGAAGAGTTTGCCAAAGAGATCGAGATGGGTGAGATCTCGCCTATCCAGGCAGAAAAGAACCTGGCTACTGTGGCTATCGTAGGTGAGAATATGAAACATACACCGGGTATTGCCGGAAAGCTGTTCGGCACGCTGGGACGGAATGGCATCAATGTGATTGCCTGTGCGCAGGGAGCGTCCGAAACCAATATATCGTTTGTGGTCGATTCAAAATCACTGCGTAAATCGCTGAACGTGATCCACGACTCTTTCTTCCTCTCGGAATACCAGGTGCTCAACCTCTTTATCTGCGGTGTGGGTACGGTGGGTGGAAGCCTTGTCGAACAGATACGCCAGCAACAGAAGAAACTGATGATGGAGAATGGGCTGAAACTGCATGTGGTGGGTATCATCGATGCGACGAAAGCGATGTTCAGCCGTGCCGGATTCGACTTGGGCAACTATCGTGAGGAGTTGAAAGAGAAAGGAACCGACAGTTCGCTGGACACTATCCGCGAAGAGATTATCGGCATGAACATATTCAACTCGGTATTTGTGGATTGTACGGCCAGTCCGGACATTGCATCTTTGTATAAGGACTTCTTGCAACACAACATCTCTGTGGTGGCGGCCAATAAGATCGCTGCTTCGTCGGCTTACGAGAACTACCGCGAACTGAAGCTGATAGCCCGTCAGCGTGGTGTGAAATATCTGTTTGAAACCAACGTGGGTGCCGGACTTCCGATTATTAATACCATCAATGACCTGATACATAGCGGTGACAAGATCCTGAAAATCGAAGCCGTCCTTTCGGGCACACTGAACTATATCTTCAATAAGATCAGTGCCGATGTGCCTTTCAGTCGTACCATCAAGATGGCGCAGGAGGAACGCTACTCCGAACCTGATCCGCGTATCGACCTTAGTGGCAAGGATGTGATCCGTAAACTGGTGATCCTGGCTCGCGAAGCCGGATATAAGCTGGAGCAGGAAGAGGTTGAAAAGAACCTGTTTGTGCCGAACGACTTTTTCGAAGGTTCTCTGGAAGACTTCTGGAAGAAGGTACCCAGTCTGGATGCTGACTTCGAAGCCCGCCGCAAGGTGCTCGAAAGCGAGAATAAACATTGGCGTTTCGTTGCCAAGCTGGAAAACGGTAAGGCATCCGTAGGCTTGCAGGAAGTGGACCGCAACCATCCTTTCTACGGACTGGAGGGTAGCAACAACATCATCCTGCTGACTACCGAGCGCTATAAGGAATACCCGATGATGATTCAGGGATACGGTGCGGGTGCCGGAGTGACAGCCGCCGGTGTGTTTGCCGACATCATGAGTATTGCAAACGTATAAAAAGAAGCTTATGAAACACATCATCCTGTTAGGCGATGGAATGGCCGACTGGCCTGTGAAATCGTTGGGAGGCAAGACGCTCCTGCAATATGCAAAAACGCCTTATATGGATAAACTGGCCCGTATGGGACGGGTCGGACGGTTGGTGACCATAGCCGACGGGTTTCATCCGGGAAGTGAAGTAGCCAACATGTCGGTTTTGGGATACAATCTTCCGCAGGTATACGAGGGGCGCGGGCCGCTTGAGGCCGCCAGTATCGGTGTAGATCTGCAGCCGGGCGAGATGGCGATGCGTTGCAACCTGATTTGTACGGAAGGGGATATCCTGAAGAACCATTCGGCCGGGCATATCACCACGGAAGAGGCGGATGTGTTGATCGGGTATCTTCAGGAGAAGTTAGGTGACGACCGGGTGCGGTTTCATACCGGTGTGCAATACCGCCATTTGCTGGTGGTGAAAGGGGGGAACAAGCAGCTGGACTGCACTCCGCCGCACGATGTGCCTTTAAAGCCTTTCCGTCCGCTGATGGTGAAACCGCTGGTGCCAGAGGCCGAAGAGACAGCCGGCTTGCTCAACGAACTGATCCTGAAGTCGCAGGAACTGCTGAAGGATCATCCGCTGAACCTGAAGCGGATGGCCGAAGGCAAGGACCCTGCCAATAGTATCTGGCCGTGGAGTCCGGGTTATCGTCCGCAGATGGAACGTCTGTCCGATACATTTCCGCAAGTGAAGAGGGGAGCCGTAATCTCGGCTGTCGATCTGATCAACGGTATCGGATATTATGCCGGACTGCGCCGCATCGCGGTGGAAGGGGCGACGGGACTGTACGACACCAACTATGAGAATAAGGTGGCCGCCGCATTGGAAGCCTTGAGGACGGATGACTTTGTCTATCTGCACATCGAAGCCAGTGACGAAGCCGGGCACGAAGGTGACGTGGCACTGAAGTTGCGGACCATCGAGAACCTGGACAGCCGTGCCGTAGGCCCTGTCTACGAGGCGGTGAAGGATTGGGACGAACCGGTGGCCATCGCCGTATTGCCCGACCATCCCACTCCTTGCGAGCTGCGCACGCATACTAATGAACCGGTACCGTTTTTCATCTGGTATCCGGGCATCGAACCGGACAGTGTGCAGACCTTCGATGAAATGGCAGCAGTGGAAGGGAGCTACGGGTTGATGAAAGAGGACGAATTTATCAAAGAGTTTATGAATCATTAGCGAATACGGTTCACCACAGATTACACGGATTAACACAGAACTTTTAATCTTAAATATCAACGATCTATATTATTAATCTGCGAAAATCTGTGTAATCTGTGGTGAAACGGAAATGAAACATTTAGCGCATAATCATTATAAAAGTATCTATGAAATATTATAGCACAAACAAGCAGGCACCGCTTGCTTCACTTGAAGAAGCAGTGGTAAAAGGGCTTGCTTCCGATAAGGGCTTATTTATGCCCATGACCATCCGGCGTTTGCCGCAGGAGTTTTACGACGAGATAGACAGCCTTTCTTTTCAGGAGATCGCATATCGGGTGGCGGATGCCTTTTTTGGCGAAGATGTCCCGGCGGAAATATTGAAAGAGATCGTTTATGACACATTGAACTTTGATGTTCCGCTGGTACAGGTTAAGGACAATATCTACTCACTGGAGCTTTTCCACGGTCCCACGCTTGCCTTTAAGGATGTGGGCGGACGGTTTATGGCCCGTTTGCTGAGCTACTTTATCCGCAAGGAAGGCAGGAAGCAGGTGAATGTGCTGGTGGCTACCTCCGGAGATACGGGCAGTGCCGTGGCCAATGGCTTTCTGGGAGTGGAAGGCATCCATGTGTATGTGCTCTATCCGAAGGGAAAGGTGAGTGAGATACAAGAAAAACAGTTCACTACGCTGGGGCAGAACATCACGGCACTCGAAGTGGACGGCACTTTCGACGACTGTCAGGCGCTGGTGAAAGCGGCCTTTATGGATAGTGAACTGAACGAGCGGTTGTTGCTGACTTCGGCCAACTCCATCAATGTGGCCCGTTTCCTGCCGCAGGCTTTCTATTACTTCTACGCTTACGCACAGTTGAAACGGGCGGGACGGGCAGCGAATGCCGTCATCTGTGTGCCGAGCGGAAACTTCGGAAACATTACGGCAGGCTTGTTCGGTAAGAAGATGGGGTTGCCCATCCGGCGTTTTATCGCTGCCAATAACAGGAATGACATTTTCTATCAATACTTGCAGACGGGTCAGTACAATCCTCGTCCGTCGGTTGCTACCATTGCCAATGCGATGGATGTGGGCGATCCGAGTAACTTTGCCCGTGTACTCGATCTGTATGGTGACTCGCATGCGGCTGTCGCAGCCGAGATTTCCGGTTCGACGTATACCGACGGGCAGATCCGTGAGACTGTGAAAACCGTATGGCAGGAGACCGGCTATCTGCTCGATCCCCACGGTGCATGCGGCTTCCGTGCCTTGGAAGAGGGCTTGCAGCCGGGTGAGACAGGTGTCTTTCTGGAGACGGCCCATCCGGCAAAATTCTTGCAGACGGTTGAGGCCATCATCGGTACTGAGGTCGAGATACCTGCCAAGCTCCGGGCATTTATGAAAGGTGAGAAGCAAAGCTTGTCGATGACGAAGGAGTTTGCCGATTTCAAGAGCTACCTGCTGGGTAGGTAGAAACTCACCCCTGAGGGTACAGGGGGACACATGAGGGCACAGGGTGACGCAGACGATTTAGGTCATGGATTATTGACGTGAATACTCTGTGCCGCTCTGTGCCCTCGGTGGTGAAATATGCTTTTTCCCCCGCCGCCGGCTTTTCCCCCGGATTCGCTTCCGCGCGCATGCGGTTTTTTTTCGTTTCACATGCGGGTGAAAGCCGTTTTTTTGTGTAAAACTAAATAACTGGAATCCGCTTCCCGCTCCGGGCTTTATCGCCCTCCTTTTCCCGAACTTTCCGCCGCCTCTTTTGTTGTACCCCAATAAAACCTAACCCCTTGTGTATGATGAAGAATAAAAAAGTGGAGGCCAATCTGAGCATGGTGGTGTCCAAAACCTTTAGCGGATTGAATATGAATGCGTTGAAATACCTGCTTCCCGTGTGGGTCAGCCCTCTTTCGGGAGTGGCCCTCCGGTGCGTGTTTGCCGCCGTTGCTTTCTGGATCATCGGAATGTTTGTCAAGCCCGAGACTTCTACCCGCAAAGAAAAGATCTACCTTTTCCTCCTTGGTGCGTTGGGCATTTACGGTTTTATGTTTCTCTATCTGGTGGGGCTGAGTAAGACGACCCCCGTCTCCAGTTCCATTTTCACCAGTCTCCAGCCCATTTGGGTGTTTGTCATCGCCGTTGTCTTCTTCAAAGAGAAAATCAGCGTCCTGAAGGTTGCCGGCATCTCCCTCGGACTCGGCGGGGCCATCCTCTGTATCCTGGCACAAAAGAGTGACGACTTGGCTTCGGACGCCCTGACGGGGAACGTGCTGTGCCTGTTGAGTTCGATTGCCTATGCCATCTATCTGGTGGCGAGCAACCGTATCCTGAAATCGGTCGGAATGTTTACGGTGCTGAAGTATACCTTTGCCGGAGCAGCCTTTTCGAGCATTCTGGTCTCTGCCATCACCGGTTTTCACGCACCGGTATTTTCCGGACCGGTGCATTGGTTTCCGTTGTCCGTTCTCCTGTTCGTCCTGATTTTCCCTACGGTCGTCAGTTATCTGCTGGTGCCCATAGGACTGAAATATCTGAAGACTACCGTGGTCGCCATTTATGGTTATCTGATTCTGATGGTGGCCACCATCGTTTCCCTGTTGGTCGGGCAGGACCGCTTCAGCTGGGCGCAGACCATTGCCATCGGCATGATATGCATCAGTGTCTATCTGGTCGAGGTGGCGGAAACGAAGGAGAAACCTCTCAGTAATTCAGATAAACCAGGTAGTCTCCCTCCGCATGGATCGTGAATTCGTCACCTGTCGCCTCGTTCAGTGTCCCTTGCCACCAGTTGTCGAAGTCGCTGAGCGGGTATACCAATCCCTCTCCTCTGAGTCCGGTGGCACCGAAGTTAAAGACAGAGACCTGTTGTCCGGGGCGTGATTTGAAAGTGTTCCGTCCCGATGCGGGAACGAACATGCCATGATCGGTCAGCATCGTCACCTGTGCTCCCACCTTCATATAATCCACCAGCAGGCTGATGTTTCCCAATGTATGGTCTTCCCGTTTGCCGGTTGCGCCTACAAGGATGATCACCTTCTTGCCTTGGTCCAGCAGGAAATGGACCGCTTTGGTCTGATCGTTCGTCTCCTGGTCGTCTATCTGATGGAATATTTCCCTGAAACGGTCTTTATTCTCCGCCGAGAGGGAGTCCCCGTCACCGATGATGGCATTCGGGATGAATCCCCGGCGGATGTGTTCATCGGCCGATCCGTCACAGCATACCACATAGGGAGCCATGATCAGCATGGTTTCGGGCATGGAGTGGGTTGGATATTCGCCGTTGCCCAGTATCACGGCATCCATATCGATATCATTTACTTTCATAGTGCATCATTTGTTTCCATTTAAAGTAGCCAAAGATAGCAATTATTGAGTAAAGTCCGTAAAGGGCGGATGTGAAATAAAGCTCTTTGTAGATGTAGAGTCCGCAGCATACCACGTCGACCAGTATCCATGCCCACCATTGTTCTACGTATTTGCGCGCCAGCATCCACATGCCGATGATGCTCAGTGCCGTGGTAAACGAATCGAGCCAGGGTACGTTGCTGTCCGTGAACCGGATCAGTATCCAGGCAATGCCGAGGAAGGCTGCTAAGAATACCGCGGTCAGCGGAAGATACCTTTCCGGCGGAGTATGTGTGATGGGGAGTTCGGCTTTCGACTCCCGGCCGGCACCCCGCATCCAGACAATCCATCCGTAAACGGCCGCTAGCAGATAGTAGATGTTGATTCCGAAGTCGGCATACAGTCCCGCCCGGTAGTAGACGAAGATGTAGATGGCAGGCATGATGATGCCCGCAATCCAGAGGTAAATGCTGGCACGGTATTCCAGCCAGAGATAAATCAGCCCGATCAGGGTACCTGTGATTTCGAGGTAGTTCATGGCTTAAAAGCGGATGGAAATGTTACCCATTACATTCGTTCCGGCCTGTGCGGCGTAGCCGGCATAGTTGTAGCGCTCTACCTCTCCTTTTACTATCTTATAACCGCTGCCTGCATATCCGTTGTTTTCGTACTCGGCATTGAAGAGGTTGTAGATGGTGAATCCTGCCGTAACCGACTTTACGTGAGGGAGCTTGAAGGTATAAGCCAGGTTGAGGTTGCTCACGAAATAGGCGTCCAGCGTCTGGTCAGCCTGTCTGGCATTGCTCATGTACTGCTTGCTGACGTATTGTGATTGCAAGGCGGCCTCGAATCCCCGATAGCTGAACGAGAAGCGGTTGTTCAGGATCAGGTCCGGCGAGAAGGCAATCGGTGTATTTCCGTGGCTGACCTCGATCGGATTCTTCCATTCGTCTTCATACAGCTTTTCGGTGAAGTTTTTCACCCGGTTTTTGCTCAGTGTACCATTGATGTCCCACTGGAACCATTGGCAGGGCTTCACACCCAGCATCAGTTCCACTCCCATCCGGTAACTGTCGGGCACGTTGCGCGCCATAGCCTCGCCTATCTCGTTCAGCTCTCCGGTCAGTACCAACTGGTCTTTGTAGTCCATATAGTAGAAGTTGGCCCCGGCGCTCAGCCAAGTGTTCCGGTAGGTATATCCCAACTCATAGTCGAGCAGTTTTTCCGCCTTTGGATACTCGTCCGCGTTGCCGTCGGTATAGTTGTTCCGTGTCGGTTCCTTCTGGGCGATGGAGAACGATGCGTAAACCCGGTTGTTGGCGTCTATGTCCCAGTTCAGCCCGGCTTTCGGGTTGAAAAAGTTGAAGTGATCGTTTACCGCCAGTTTTTGCAGGGCATCCGCGTTGTAGTCAAACTTATCGTTGTCGCCGTTTATCTTATAGTTGATGTAGCGGTATTGCAGGTCGGCGTATGCATTGAGCCCCGCCACCAGGTTATAGTTGGCTTTCAGATAGAGGTTGCCGTCCGTCTTCTTCGCTTTATTCCGGTAGTATTCGTGGTCGGGGAGCAGTTCGCCGATGTAGTTTTTCACCCAGATCACCCGTCCGAAGTGCCATCCGTCATAATGGTTCAGCGCACCTCCCAGTGAAGCGTTCAGCTTTCCGTTCTGGTAATTTACCGAGAACACGCCGCCACCGAAGTGGTTGTCCATCTTCTTCTGACGGATCAGGTCGCTCTTGTCCACCTCTTTGCCATCGTGCATGAAAGGTGGCAGGCGATACTCCTTCAGTGTCCGGTCCTCCTTATACTCCTGATAATATCCGTCTCCTTTCGTATAATGGAGTGCTGCGTTCAGGTTCCATTCCGGCGAGAAAGTGTGGTTCAGTAAGAGCTGGTAGTTCATTTGCAGATAGTTGTCTGTCTGGTCTTTGTAGAAACGGATGTTGCCGTCATCATCCGTGTACATGCCGCACGAGTTGAAACGTCGTCCGTACTTCTCCATTTCTTCCTTGCTGGCATAATTCCAGGCATGATACGTTTTCTCTTTTCCGCCGAAAGTGATGAACTTCACCGAAGTGTTGTCGGCGAAATATCCCCCCTGTGCATAAAAAGAATAAAGGTCTACCGAAGCCCGGTCGATGTATCCGTCCGTACCGATGTTGGACAGGCGGGCATCGAAGGCCCAATGGTCGTTCAACAGTCCGGTACCGAATTTTACCGTTTCTTTGTGCGCATTGAAGGTTCCGTACGAAGCATTCAGTTCGGCATACGGCTTCATCGAAATCCCCTCCGTCTGCATATTCACGCTGGCACCGAAAGCACCGGCACCGTTGGTCGAAGTTCCCGCACCGCGTTGCACCTGTATATCCTTCACCGATGAGGCAAAGTCGGGCATGTTCACCCAGAAAAGCGTATGGCTTTCGGCATCGTTCATCGGAATGCCGTTGGCGGTGATGTTGATACGTGTCCCGTCCGTTCCGCGCACACGCAGGGTGGTATAGCCGATGCCTGCTCCGGCATCACTGGTGGTCAGTGCCGAAGGTGTCATACTGAGCAGATACGGGATATCTTGCCCGAAGTTCTGCTTTTTGAGTTCCTCTTTCGACACGTTGGTAAATGCTACGGGAGTCTTCGAAGTGGCACGTGTGGATACTACCTGCACCTCTTGCAGGTTTACTACTTTCAAGCTGTCTGTCTCGCCCGCTTGCGCGAAGACGCTTGCTCCGGCTATCAGGCAGCCGGCAAAAATCATCTTTTTCATGTTGCTAATTTATTTTTCTCTACGCCGGCATTACCCGGATCAGGTCAAAGGGTATGTTCTCAGCCCGTCATGTTAAGGCACCCCTACTCAGTGAATCGGTGGCAAATTTACGCTTTTTGGGCGTGTTAAGCAAGAAACACTTCGCTATTTGATAAAAACATTGTAGCTTTGTCTGCTGTTATTAAATGAAAAACTTTTAAAATTGTACTATTATGCTACTATTCTTTCAAGCCGCGCAACAAGTGGCAGACTCTCTGCAGGTGGCGGCCGATAAGCTCGATCAGGCCATTGCACAGGCCGATGGGCTGGATAAACTGGCTCTGGTTACCCAGCAGTTGATCGATTCGGGTATACAGGCCGGAGGTCACATCCTGAAGGCTGTGATTGTCTTTCTGGTCGGACGTTTTCTGATCCGGATGCTGAACCGACTTGTAAGGCGTCTTATGGATAAGAGAAATGTCGATATCAGTATCAAAACTTTTGTAAGGAGCCTCGTTAATATCCTTCTCACCGTATTGCTGATTGTTTCCGTGGTAGGTGCATTAGGAGTGGAAACCACTTCGTTCGCCGCTCTGCTGGCTTCTGCCGGTGTGGCTGTCGGTATGGCTCTTTCGGGTAATCTGCAGAACTTTGCCGGCGGACTGGTCATCCTGCTGTTCAAGCCTTATAAGGTGGGCGACTGGATAGATGCACAGAACGTTTCCGGTACTGTCAAGGAAATCCAGATCTTCCACACCATCCTGACCACTGCCGACAATAAATTGATTTATGTTCCGAACGGTGCACTGAGCAGTGGGGTCGTGACTAATTACAGCAATCAGACAACCCGGCGGGTAGAGTGGATTGTCGGTGTGGATTACGGTGAAGATTATAATAAGGTTGAGAAGGTGGTACGTGAGGTGCTGGCTGCCGATAAGCGTATCCTGGATGATCCTGCTCCCTTTATAGCTCTCCATGCCCTGGATGCGAGCAGTGTGAACGTGGTGGCCCGTGTCTGGGTGAACAGTGCCGATTATTGGGGAGTATATTTCGATATTAACAAGGCGATTTATGCTACATTCAACGAACAAGGCATTAACTTCCCCTTCCCTCAACTCACAGTTCATCAGGCACCCAACTGATAACTCATACAAAAAGGGTGGCTACTTCGTCGGAGGTAACCACCCTTTTTCAAGATTTATATTTAACCGATTAACACACTCCAAAATCTTCTGTCGGATCATACGTGTTGTCTGTGATGCCTAACAGATGGTTTATCTCTCTCCGCTTATCCAAATCCTTGAAATAGGTTTCCACCACTTTGTAAAGATCGAAACTGAATGTAGATCCGGCTGCCATATCCAATGACTCTACCATCTGTTCTACTGCCTGGTGGATTCTTTCTTGATCGATCAGGTGAAGCTCATTACTGTGAATAAGATATTTTTCCATAACCGTTGTTGTTTTAAATTTCTACAGATAAAACATTCTGAAAGAGGATAAGGTTCAATCTGTTTTTTCTTATCTTTGCGGTCTCTGTATTTTGCCTTAAATCTTTAAGTGGGGAATATTCGATAATGAATCAGTTCTTAGACTTTGACCAGAAACTGTATGCAGAACTCCGTAAAGGTAGCGAGCATGCTTTCGTTACTGTTTTCCGGCAGTACAATCGCTTGTTGTATGCATTGGCCTATCGGTATTTCAAATCCGGTGAAGAAGCCGAAGATGCTGTACAATATACCTTTATGAAACTGTGGGAACAGCGGGAAAGGTTTGACTTTCAGTCCGGAATCCGGAGTTTATTATTTACTATTTTAAAGAACTACATACTGAATGAATTACGACATCGTAATCTTGTTTTCGAGAAACACTATGAAATGGCCCAGAAAGACGAAGAAGCCGATGATGGTTTCCTGAAAGATTTTGAGGATAAAGACTTCAGGGAGCATCTCCGGGCCGCTATCGGCAAACTCCCCCCTCAAAAGCAAAGAATATGCCGTTTGAAAATAGAGAAAGGGCTTTCCAATCAGGAAATAGCGGACGAGATGCACATTACGGTTCCTACCGTAAAATCACATTATACCCAGGCCATTAAGATACTTCGTGCGGAAATAGAATCGTTGATTGTATTACTTCATGTATTGTGGATTCATTTTTTAGGGTGAGTGTCAACTCATACTTTTAAGTTGGTGAAGTGTTTTTATTAGTAGATAAAGAAAAGTAGAAATGAAAATAGATGATGCGATTATAGATAAGGTGCTCAATAATGAAGCTTCTGCAGAGGAGGCTGGAAAGGTGGCGGAATGGTTTGCTACAGAGGAAGGTAGCCGCTATCTGTCGGAACGGCTGGAAAATGAATCTTTGCGGTTGACGGAAGAGCAGGCTTTGGATTGGCTGGACCATCCGGTGCCGGAAGAACGGATGCGGCAACGCTTTATGGGAGAGATCAAATCACAGAAAAAAACAATATCTTATCGTCGCGGACTGATAGCGGCGGCCGTGTTGATCCCTTTCCTTTTTCTCAGTTTGTCGCTTTGGTTTCTGGCCGACAGAACCGGTGTATTCTCTGCTACGGAGTATGCTGAACTGAAGGTTCCTTGCGGTGAACAGATGCAGGTTGTTTTGCAGGATGGTACGGTCGTACAGTTGAACTCGGATACTCGTTTGCGATATCCCAAACAATTTGGGCTGTTCAATCGTAGTGTTGAGCTGTGGGGAGAAGGCTATTTTGTGGTAGCCAAAGAAAAGAACCGTCCATTTATTGTTGATCTGAAGGGAATCGAGGTGAAGGTGACCGGAACCAAATTTAATGTGAAGGCATATCCTGCAGAGCAGAATGTATGGGTGACACTGGAAGAGGGCGGAGTTCTGCTAAAGGATTCGAAGCATAAGGAGTATCCTCTTGTACCCGGTCAAAGTGCGGAATATAACAGAAAGTCCGGACGTTGCCAGATATCCGAACCGGAAGATATGAACCAGATCTCTTCCTGGCGTTCCAATAGCCTGAACTTTTATCTCACTCCGTTGAAAGAGATCATAAAAGTGATGGAACGGCAGTATGATGTTCATTTCATTGTGCGTGATTCTACTTTATTGAATAACAGGTTTACTCTGTCTACCAGCAAAGTGAACGTTGATGATGTATTGCGTGATTTGGAGGCGGTTTCATGGATACGTTTCTCACAAACAGAAGACGGGGTGTTCGAAGTCCTGAAGAAAGAATAGATGGATTGAATCATCATTCCTATATAGATAGATGCAGACCAAACAAAAGGGACTGCATCTATTTTTTTAGATGTACTCTAAAACAGAAGACTCATACTTTCTTTCGGGTGAGGTGTTAGCTTATGTATACTAAAAAGGCCTTTCGGAATATTTATTTTGAGTATGAACCAGATGTCTGTACATAAAGATATCACAATGATTATGTGTTTATATGAAGTATTTGTTTACTTTGTTGATGGCCTGTCTCCCGTTTTCCTTTACTCATGGGATTGAGAGCCATCCATCTTTTCTAAATTCGTCCGGACGATGGGTAGTTTGGTCCGAAAAACCTGCTGCATCCTGGCAGGATGCATTCGTTACCGGTAATGGAAGTCATGGAACAATGGTGATGGGACAGCCGGGAGAAGAAAGGATTATCTGTGTCCACGAAGAATTATTTATAAGGGGATGGGACCGCAATAAAGTGGCGGTTCCTTGCACCGCTTCTTTGCTCCCGCAAGTACGAAGTCTGATGGAATCAGGAAAAAGTGATGCCGCGGATGCGTTGATGACGAGTGAAGCGGACCGTCAGTTGGTTGCCATGGGAGCCCGCCAACGTTGGCCTTTGATTCCTCATCCGGCTTTCGACCTGTGTATCCGGCATACGGGTATACCTTTACAAACCGAAAAGCAGTATAGAAGGCAGCTCGACCTGGAGACTGGAGAAGTGCTCACTTCCTGGTGCGAAAACGGGAAGGTGACGGAATCTGTGTTCTCGTCCAGGGAGCATAATGTGAATGTGGTCCGCTTGAAAGCCGATGAGGGTAATAAGATGAATCTGGTGCTGAGTCTGAAAGAGACTCCTGGGCGTGAAGGTATGCACTTTGATCATAACTTGGACAGTGCTTTCTCATCGGTGAAAGCAGAAGCCGTGTCGGGTTGGTTATCCTATCGTGCCGGCTATAAATATGATGTCGGTGGCTATGAAGGGTTAGCCCGTGTGACGGTTAAGGGAGGAAGTATGACGGCTGAAGGAGATTCTTTACGGATAACGGACGCTGAAGAGGTGTTGGTGCTCATTAGGATCACTCCTCTGAAGGAGGCCCGTTTATCCGTGCGTTCGTCCGTACAAAAAGAACTGTCGGGTTTGCCGCTTGATTATGGTAAGTTGCTGAAACCTCATAGCCGGATACATGGGGAAATGTTCCGCCGTATGCAGTTGGATCTGGGATGTTCGTCCGACTGGAAGACCGTTCCGACTGAGAAAATGCTTTCGACGATTCACGAATGTGGGGTTACTCCTTTGTTTTTAGAGCAGATCCACGCAATGGGCCGTTATCTCTTGATTTCTTCGTCCGGCAAATATCCGCCTCCTTTACAAGGAATTTGGGGAGGAGGCTGGAAACCCGGATGGATTGGCGGATTTGTTTGGGATTCAAATATTAATTTAGCTATTTCGGCAGCATCTATGGGCAACTTGCATGAATGTGCGGAGTCTTATATTGGATATGTCGAAAATCTATTGCCGGGTTGGAGACTGAATGCGAAAAACTACTTGGGATGCCGGGGCTTTCTTGTAGCCCATTACAATGATCCGGAAAACGGATATCTGACTCATTTCGGAAGATCTTTTCCCTGGATGTTCTGGGCGGGTGGGGCTGGCTGGAATATACGGCCATTCTACGAGTATGCTATGCTGACCGGTAACGAGACCTTCCTAAAAGAACACGTATTCCCCCTCTATCGGGAGATGGCCGGTTTTTATGAAGATTATCTTATTATGGGCTGTGACAGCCTTTATCATATCTGTCCGAGTGTTTCACCGGAAAACGCATCTCCCGGAACTGATACCTGGCTGAGCAAAGATGCTACGATGGATGTTGCCATTGCCAGAGAAGTGTTTGGCCTGCTTCTGGAGATGGGGCATAAGTTCCGTGTGGATAAGAAAGAACTGGAACGGTGGAGTCATTATCTGCAACGCTTGCCGGCTTATCGGATAAATAACGATGGGGCATTGGCCGAATGGATTGATCCCCATTATCCGGATGTGTATAACCACAGACATCTTTCACACTTATATCCGGTGTTTCCCGGTTCCCGGTTGGGTAAGTCAAAAGGAGATTCCCGTCTTATTAAAGCGGCAAGTGTAGCTTTGGACAAGCGTTTTGCCTTCGATACCGGTTCGGCTCATGGACTAATCCATGTGGCACTACAGGCTGTACGGTTGGGAGATATAGAGAAAGTGAAGACCAATTTGGACCGCTTTTGCCGCCGCCATTATTTATATGACGGACTGGTTACCTCGCATGATCCCGAGCATCAGGTTTACAATCTGGATGCGGTTTTGAGTTTTCCGCGTCTTTTGATGGAAATGCTGGTTTATACGGAAAAGGGGAAAATAGAACTACTGCCGGCTTGGCCCCATGAATATGCCGATGGCTGCATAAAAGGGATACAGGTGTATGGTGGACACACATTGGATATTACGTGGAAATCCGGACAGCTGGTGGAAGCCGTCCTGCATGCACGGCAAAACGAGTCCTATGAAGTAGTTTATGGGGATCGGAGAACACGATTACAACTACGTGAAGGCAAGACTTATCATTTCTCTGCACAATTTTTTGCAGAAAAATGAAAATGACACTCATACCTTCTTTGGGATGGTGTGTTAGCCTATATAGAAAGGCCTTTTTATAAATCATAAAAATAACTAATTTAATACTGTATGAAATGAAAACAAGAACCAGAACGAAAATGCTGTTGCTCTTAGGAGTTCTTTTATTTGGCTTCACTGTTTCGGCATGGTCACAAAAAGTTTCTTTAAATTTTAATAATGAGAGGGTAGAGAAGGTACTGTCTTCTATAAAAAGCCAGACAGGGTTAGGGCTGGTGTTCAGCGATCAGTTGATCGACGTAAACCGTAAAGTATCCATTCAGTTGAAAGATGCCACTCTGGAGGATGCGTTGACAAAACTATTGGCAGGAACGAAAGTTACTTTTGAGGTCAGAAATAATAAGATTTATTTTATTGAAAAGAAAACGGACCAACAACCCGGTTCCCGGAAGAAGAAGGTATCCGGAGTGGTGAAGGACGCTATGGGGGAACCTGTCATCGGAGCCAATGTTGTTGAAAAAGGAGCAGGCACCAATGGGGTGATAACAAATCTGGATGGGGAGTTTACGCTGGAGGTTCCGGAGAATGCTTCTTTGACTGTCAGTTACATCGGCTATCTGCAACAAGATGTTTCGACAAAAGGGAAGGATACGTTTAACATCATTCTGAAGGAGGATACCAAAACCCTGGAAGAGGTGGTAGTTGTGGGATACGGTGTTCAGAAGAAAGTGAATCTGACGGGAGCAGTTGCTGCAGTCGATTCCAAATCATTGCAAAACCGTCCGGTGACTAACGTATCGAATGCCATCCAAGGGTTATTGCCCGGTGTGACTGTCATTTCCGGAACCGGACAGCCGGGAAGTGACAATACAACCATTCGTGTGCGTGGTGTCGGGACTTTAAATAACTCTAATCCGATGTATGTTGTGGATGGTTTACCCGTATCGAGTATCAATGAGGTAGATCCCAGCGATATCGAGAATATCTCAGTACTGAAAGATGCTTCTTCAGCAGCTATTTACGGTTCACGTGCGGCAAATGGAGTTATCCTGATTACTACTAAAAAGGGAGGTGATAAAGCACCTACTCTACGTTATGACGGCTATGTGGGCTGGCAGAAACCTACAGCTCTTCCCGAATATCTTCATTCATGGGAATACGCAAAGCTGTACAATAAAGCCATGGTTAATGAAGGTAAGAAACCTATTTATACGGACGAAGAGATTGAAAAGTTCAGAAACGGTTCAGATCCTGACAACTATCCCGATACGGATTGGCAGGGGCTATTCTACAAAACCGGTTTGCAACACAGCCACCGTGCCGAGATTTCGGGAGGTACGGATAAGATGACTTATATGTTCTCTGCCGGTTATCTGGGACAGGATGGTATTATCGATATTGCTAAATACGATCGCTATTCGGTACGGGGTAATATGAATGCCAAGATGGGAAAGTTTACAGCAGGGATGAACCTTTCTTTCACGTATGGTGAGGCACAAGAACCTGTGAGTGGTTTTACCGGTGAGATGTCTAATATCTTTTCACAAATCAACCAGATCGCCCCTTTTATTCCTTATAAATATTCAAACGGATATTATGGATATGCCAATGACGGTAACCCGTTGGCTTTTATCGAGGAAGGCAACTTGCGTACCACCAAGCAACACATCACCAGAGCCATCGGAAATGTAAGCTACGAACCGGTCAGGGGATTGAAGATTCAGGAAATCGTGGGTTATGAATATAAATCGATCTCCGACGAGAAGTTTATTAAGGATATCCAGTATTATAACTGGAAAACAGGAGAGCCTACAAAATATCAGGGACCTAACAGTCAGACTGATGAACGTAAGAATGGGCTGAAACTGAATTTACAGACACTGGTCAGTTATAACAATACGTTTGGAAAACATACTGTAGGTGCACTGGCGGGATACGAACAGGAATATTACCGTGAGGACTGGACTAAGGGATACCGGAAAAATTTCTTGAACAATGATCTTTGGGAATTGAATGCCGGTTCACCTGATGGACAGACAGCCAATGGCTCAGCCAATGAATACGCATTGCGTTCATTCTTCGGGCGTCTGACTTACGACTATGACAATCGCTATTTGGTAGAGGCAAATATCCGTCGTGACGGAACTTCACGCATCTTTAAAGACTCCCGTTGGGGTGTGTTCCCCTCTTTCTCGGGGGCATGGCGAATCATCAATGAACCGTTTATGGAAGGAACCCGCAATGTACTGTCCGATCTGAAGCTGCGTGGAGGTTGGGGCGTTCTGGGCAATCAGGCTATTTCTTACTATTCTTATCAATCTGTACTTGATCAAGCCAATTATTCCTTCGGTGGAACAGTTGTACAGGGAGTGGCTCCGGTAGATGGTGCTAACCGTAACCTTGTTTGGGAGACCACAGAAACATTGAACTTCGGACTCGATATGGGATTCTTGGGCAATCAGTATACTTTGTCTATTGAAGGATACCGTAAACTGACTTATGACATTCTGATGAAATTGCCGGTGAGCACCTTGTACGGTCTGAATGCTCCTTACCAGAATGCAGGTAAAGTAAAAAATACCGGTTTTGAAATGACTGCAGGCTATAAACTGAATACTCATGGCTGGAACTTCCAGGTGTCGGCTAATGCTGCATATAACAAGAATGAAGTACTTGACCTGAAGAATGGCGGAGCACGCATCTGGAGCGGTAAGTATTTTAATCAGGAAGGTTATGCCATCAATTCTATCGGAGGATACATTGCGGAAGGACTTTTCAAAACAGAAGAAGAGGTTGCCAATAGTGCTACGATACCCGGTACCGAAACTGCACCCGGTGACATCAAATACCGCGATATCAATAATGATGGAAAAATTGACGGAGAGGATCGTGTTTATATCGGTAATACAATGCCTAAGTGGACTTTCGGGCTGAATCTGTTTGCTGAATGGAAAGGGTTTGATGCTACTTTCCTGTTCCAGGGAGCTGCTGATGTGCAAGGGTATCTTGCAGGCCCCGGTGTAGTGGGCGAAATGATCGGAGCTAAGGGAAAACCTTCTTATATGTATCGTGATTGTTGGGATGCTGAAACCAATCCGAATGGCAAGTTTCCGAGAGCATTCTCTTCTTATCGCCAGAACAACAGTATCTATAATCCCTCTTCTTTCTGGATTGTCAACTCTTCATATTTACGTTTGAAGAACTTCCAGTTGGGATATACACTTCCAAAAGAGTGGTGTAATATAATGGGAATTTCACGAATCAGAGTTTATTATAGCGGGCAGAATCTGCTTACCTTTACCAAATTTGATAAAGGTTTCGATCCGGAATCACCCGAAGGAGGAAGCTCTTATCCTCAAGTCAAAACAAATACATTTGGTTTAAACATAACTTTCTGATAGATAATACGTATGAAAAAGATAATATATAGTTTGTTATTTGCCGCTTTGTTCTCGGCATGTAGTACCGATTTTCTGGATCGGAATCCTTTGGACAAACCCTCAAACGAAGCCTTTTGGAGAACTGAAAAAGATGCCATGGCCGCAGCTACAGGATGTTATAATGGTTGGTTTTCTATGGATGAAGTGATTTATGCCGACTGTGCGTCGGATAATGCTTATAATCCTTTTACTTGGGAAGGCTGGGCGGTACAGGCCGCAGGAACAGCGACCCCTACCGATCCGGGTTATAGTTATATGGGATATGGGAACATGGTTCGCTATAATAATTTCCTGGAGAATATCCACCGCCCCGAAATGAATGAAGATTTACGCAAACGCTTGACAGCCGAAGTACGTTTTCTGCGTGCGTGGGATTATTTTCAGAAAGTGACACATTATGGTGATGTGCCGTTGGTAACTTCCGTACTTGAAATTAAAAATGCCAATTTACCACGTACCGAGAAAGCGAAAGTGGTTGAGTTTATCTTGAATGAACTGAAAGAGATCGCTCCGCAACTTCCCGAATCTTACTCCGGAAGTGATGTCGGACGTATTACTCGTGGCGCAGTTTTGACACTGAAAGCCCGTCTGGAACTGTTCGAACACCAGTATGATGATTGTATGGTTACTTGTAGCGAAGTAATGGGATTGGGCTACGAATTGTTTCCCGATTATAAAGGTTTGTTTAAGATTGCGAATGAAAATAATTCGGAAGTTATTCTGGATATACAATATGTAGAAAGCTTGTATGGTAACTGGGTTTTAGGAGTATTGCCTCCGGCCAGTGTGGGTGGATGGTGTTCTATCAATCCTACTCAATCACTGGTAGATGCTTTTGAGTGTGAAGATGGAAAAACGATCGAAGAGTCTGAGGTATATGATCCGAAAGAACCTTACTTGCACAGAGACCCTCGTTTGGCTGTTACCGTATTAGCTCCGGGAAATCTATACGAAGGAAAACGTTACGACCCAATTGATGTGAAAGATCCGAATGGAGATTATTATGCTCCCTACGGACGTTCTAAAACAGGATATTTGGTTCGTAAATATGTGGACGATTTGTCTGATTATGCGGATATGTGGGATTGTGGCATGAATGCCATTGTCATGCGTTATGCAGAAGTGCTGTTGATGTATGCCGAATGTAAAATAGAGCTGAATCAGATTGATAATTCCGTTTACGATATTTTGGACGACATACGTACCCGTGCTAAAATGCCGGTTGTAGACAGAACCCGATATACCGGTCAGGAGAAGTTGCGCGAATTACTCAGAAGAGAAAGACGTGTGGAACTTGCTATGGAAGGACTTCGGTGGTTCGATATTTGCCGTTGGAAAATCGGTGAACAAGTGTTGAACGGTAAGGTATACGGTTGTTTACTTGGAACGGTCGATCCTGTAACCGGTGCCCTTTCATTGACAAATGAACGGATTTTTGTTGAGAACCGGAAATTTGATCCGGCAAAGCATTATCTGTGGCCTATTCCGCAGACAGTGATCGATGCCACTCCGGCAATTGTACAGAATCCCAATTATTGATTTGGATGGGGAACTTTGAATACTTATATACAAAGAGTGCAATATTATTGTTTGCACTCTTTGTTACTACAGATGTTTACTCGAATTGTGTTGAATCATGCCCGTCGGGTAGGGATATTCATGTGTCTTCTTCGCGTGGTAATGATTCTTATGGAGGAGAGGAAGCCCGGCCTTTAAAGACCATACAGGCTGCTGCCAATATTGCGCGGCCGGGAGATGTCATTACTGTTCATGAGGGGGTCTATCGGGAATGGGTGAATCCCCCCGTTGGAGGGGAAACAGCGGATAAACCTATTATTTATCAGGCTGCCGGAGGAGAGTATGTGGAAATCAAAGGTTCGGAGAGAATTAAAAACTGGAAAAGGCTGAGTAATACTACCTGGAGTGTAGCAATCTCGAATAATATATTCGCTGCGTTCAATCCCTATGCTGATACTTTGAAAGGAGACTGGCTTGAAAAAGGTAAATGGGCACATACCGGAGAAGTTTATTTGAATGATCGGGCGCTTACGGAAGCTCCACGACTGGAAAATGTATTATTAAACAAGACAGATAGTGCCCTGTGGTTTTGTAAAGTTACTAAAGACACAACTTATTTGTGGGCTAATTTCGGTCAGAAAGACCCGAATGAAGAATTGACCGAAATAAATGTTCGGCAAGCTGTGTTCTATCCGGAAAAGCCATTCGTCAATTATATTGTTGTGCGCGGATTTCGCATGAGCCATGCCGCTACTCCATGGGCACCGCCGACTGCTGAACAGATAGGATTGGTGGGTACACATTGGAGTAAGGGGTGGATAATAGAAAATAATACGATAAGCCATTCCAAGTGTGTCGGCATTACACTGGGAAAATATGGAGATGAATGGGATAATAAATCCGAATCTGTTGAAGGCTATATACAAACTACCCAACGGGCACTTGAAAATGGTTGGGATGAAAAGCGGATTGGTAACCATTTGGTGAGGAATAACCATATTTCCTATTGTGGTCAAGCTGGAATAGCCGGAAGTCTTGGAGCTGTTTTTAGTAGAATAGAAACGAATGTCATACATGATATCAGGTTACAGGAAACTTTTTGGGGATACGAATTAGCCGGAATAAAATTGCATGCTGCAGTGGATGTAATGATAAGCGGGAATCATATCTATCGGACAGAAGGAGGAATTTGGCTTGATTGGATGGCACAGGGAACCCGGATAAAAGGTAATCTGTTACATGACAACCAGACACAAGATCTTTCTTTGGAAGTGAATCATGGTCCCATACTGATAGATCATAACTTGTTTTTATCTCCGGAACTGGCGCAGATTAGACTTTCGCAGGGAGTTGCGTTCGTCAATAACTTGATTGCCTGGGAGATTTGGCCTACTGATAGCGTTGATAAGCGTGAGACCCCTTATTTAGAGCCGCATGGTACATCTATTATCGGATTTCATGATTGTCCTTGCGGCGACGTGTCCTATTTCAACAATATTTTCATGCGGACAGATTTGACTCCTTATGATCAGTGTCGTTTGCCAGTGCAAATGAAGGATAACGTGTTTTGGTCAGGGGCTATACCATCCATTCATGAGACTATGTGTGCAGTAGATACCACTCAACATCTGGTTGGGATAAGGAAATGTGAGGATGGCTGGTACTTACAAATAGATGTTCCCGAAAGTTGGGAGAAAGAAAAAAAACGGGTTATTCCTACTGTTGGACAGTTGAGATATGCAATTATTTCAAATCAAGCTTTTGACAAAATGGGCGGACTACCTGTGTCGTTAAAGGAGGACTACTGGGGTAAAAGACGTAAGAGTAAGATAACTTATTGTCCGGGTCCTATTGAGTTTGAAGCGAAAGGATTACAAATGATTAAAGTTTTTTGTGAAGATGAAAAGATTGTATTATAGGATTATTTTTTCTTGTTTAGCTATTCTGTTTCCACTTTCTCTGCTTTATGCGGGGGAAGTGGAGACAAGAATTTCGCTGAACATGAATCTTGGTTGGGCCTTTCACCGCGGGGATATTGTAAATGGTGAATATCCTGATTTGGATGATTCCGGCTGGATAGCCGCTACCCTTCCTCACATTATGCAATTAGAGAAGAAACATTGTGGAGGGGATATTATCTATGATGGAATAGGTTGGTACAGACGCACTTTCAAGGTACCGTCACAATACAAAGATAAAAAGATCAGTATCTCGTTCGAAGGAGTGATGAACGCCTGTGAGGTATTTCTGAACGGGCAAAAAGTATATACTCACCGAGGCGGATATATTGGTTTTGTGGCAGATCTCACTTCCTATCTTAATTGGAATCAAGATAATTTGTTGGCTGTCAGAGTTTCAGCAGAGTATGATCCGCTTACACCTCCCGGTAAGCCACAGGGAGGAATGGATTTTTATTATTACAGTGGTATTTATCGGGATGTGGAAATGATTATTGCCGATCCGCTTCACATCACTCATGCATTAGAAGAGGATGAAGTTGCCGGTGGCGGAGTTTTCGTCACATATCCGATAGTTGAAAAAGAGAGAGCTGTTGCTCATGTAAAAACACATATCAGAAATGAAGGTCAATATCTCCGGAAGGCGCAGCTTCGTACCCGGATGATTGATAAAAACGGTAAAGTGGTAGCTTGCCAACAAGACTCTTTTCGTTTGTTGGCCGGTGAGGCTCTTTATATCGAGCAAGATTTAAAGATAGACAATCCTTTTCTGTGGCATCCATATACTCCCGATCTGTATCAATTAGAAAGTGCGGTTATTGAAAATGATAAAGTGATAGATCATTGCGCTGAGGCAGTTGGTATACGTACGATTGCTTACACCCGTGACGGGGGATTTTTCATAAACGGTGAACCGCTTTATTTGCGTGGAGCAAATCGTCATCAGGCATTTGCCTATATTGGAGATGCCGCTTCCAACTCCATGCAAGAAAGAGATGTGATCGATTTGAAACGCGGGGGCTGTAATGCCGTCAGGGCAGCTCACTATCCACAAGATCCTGCTTTCTTGGCTGCTTGTGATAAATATGGGTTATTGGTTGTGGAATGTATTCCCGGTTGGCAGTATTTTAATAAAGATTCTGTATTTATTTCCCGTCTCTATGAAGTCGGGAAAAAGATGATTCGTCGGGATCGCAATCATCCTTCGGTAATTCTTTGGGAAACAGCTTTGAATGAGAGCCGTTATCCGGCGGAAGTGGCCCGGGAATTACATGCCATTGCACATACCGAATATCCCGGCGACCAAATGTATACTGCCGGTGACTACTTCGGACATACGGACCGGGTTGATTATTTTGATGTATTTTATAAACAGGTATCCCGTTTCCCGAAAGATGGGGATGTGATGAGTAATTATCCGGAAGACCAGATTGCGGTGAAACCACTGTTCTGTCGTGAGTGGGGTGACGGCGTAGGAGAAAAACCTCGTGTGAGTCTAATGGAGAATGAAGAGGAACAATTGAAGCAGTGCCGGGGACGTTTTCAGCAGCTTAACGGACATGGATACTTTGACTGGTGCATGCTTGACGCTAATTCACGGATGGGGGGACATTTTTTGTGGAGTTATAATGATTATGCACGTGGAGCAGAGCAGGAAACTATGTTTTGTGGAATGGTCGATATGAATAGATATCCCAAATTCAGTTATTATATGATGCAGAGTATGCGTGATAAGGATATATCCCAACCCGGATTATATGACGGACCGATGGTATTTATCGCGTCACAGAATACAGCTCCGCGTTATGTCTCATCCGTGAAAGAGATTACCGTATTTTCCAATTGTGACGAAGTCCGCTTGTTTCGTAATCATCAACTGATAGGTAAACAGACGCGCATAGAGCGTACACCGTTTTATCATCCTATTGTGGAGAAGGGGGGAAGTCCCTGTTATGTCTTCGATGCCGGAACCTATGAAGCCGGTGAATTAGTTGCTGAAGGACTGGTAGACGGAAAGGTGGTTGCAACTCACAGTGTGCGTACTCCCGGACAACCCCGGCAGATTGAAATCTGGTTGAAAGAAGATGGAATACAACCCATAGCGGATGGTTCGGATATGATTCCTGTCTATTTTAAGATCTGTGATTCGTATGGAACTCCCGTTAATACTTCAGATGTCAGGATATATATATCCGTATCCGGCGAAGGGAGTCTGATAGGGGATGGTATAGAGCGTATCGGGGTTAATCCTCAGCAAGTAGAGGGTGGAATCGGATACGCACTGATACGGACTACTTGTCGTCCGGGTAAAATTCATGTTTCGGTTTCGGCTGATGGGCTTAAGGGAGATAGCCGGGAGATTACGACCCGAAGATATAACGGAGCGTATGTGCCTGAGGGACAACATGCTTCCTATATCGGAAATGAAGAGGAAGGAGCAGTTGTGAAGGCAACTGCTTGGGAAAATATAATTCGTACAAAAACTCCGTTGAAAATAGTGCGGGTTGAAGCCACTTCGGAACAGAAACGTTATACAGCCGCATGCATTACAGATGGAGACGATTTTTCGTGGTGGATTGCTGACAATGAAACTCAGCCTCAAGTAGTAACGCTTGAACTGGATAAATCCGAGAAAGTGTTTGCAAGCCGTATCCGGTTTCAGAAGGATAGTTCCACTTATACACATAAAGTGGAAACCTCTATCGACGGAAAAAATTGGGAACTTCTGTATGAACGTGAGTGTACGGGGTGGGATTTTAAGCCGGTGCAGATCGGTAAGGAACTAAAATATATGCGTATCACCATTGAGAAAAGTTCGGAAGGAGCAGCCGGACTGGCTGAAGTCACAATCTATAAGTAAATTGATAATTGGAATATAAAAAGAGACTACTACCATGAAAAATTTTTGTTTATATATTCTTTTAGGATGGTTTGCTTCGCTACAATGTTTGTGTGCTGAGAAAGAACCGGTAAAGGATGCGGATATACAAAAGGTGTACGTAATATTCAAGACCCATTTAGATGTAGGATTTACTGATTGGGGCTCTAAAGTGATTGACACCTATACCTATAATTTCATTCCGGCAGTTTTAAATCTGTCAGAAGAAATTACGAAAGATTCGTTGTCACAGATTGATTATCCCTGGACTTGTGGGTCGTGGCTTATCTGGAATTATTTGGAAAGGGCTTCAAATGAAAATGGACAACGAATAAAGGAAGCTATTGGCCGGGGAGACTTTACCTGGCACGCAATGCCTTTCACAATGCAGGTTGAATTGTGTGATAGTGCCATGCTGTCCGCAGCATTGAATATTTCGAAAAAACTGGATCTGCTTTTTGGTCGGAAAACGATTGCTGCAAAAATAACGGATGTACCCGGTGTCACGAGGGGGGCTATTTCTGTCTTAAAGCGGAATGGGATTCAGTTGTTGCATGTAGGGACAAATCCGGGTGCAGCTGTGGCACGATTTCCGGAGATATTTCGCTGGAAGAATGCTAAAGGCGATGCCATTAATGTAATCTATCAATCAGACTATGGCAAACCGGTGCATCTGCCCGGAACAAAAACTGCTGCGGTTTTTTGTTTCACTCATGACAATCATGGACCACATTCCTTGAAAGAGATTAAGCGAATCTATGCCGGCTTAAAGCAAAAATATCCGTCAGCCCGGATCATACCGTCTTCGTTGAATGAAGTAGCTCTTGAATTGAGTAAAGTTGAGAACAGTCTGCCGGTCGTTACTCAAGAGTGGGGAGATACGTGGATATATGGTATTGGCAGTGATCCTATGAAAGTGGCTCAGTTCCGTCAGTTAATGCGTTTACGTAATCAATGGATACAGGATGGTAAGCTAAAGGTTAATAGTGAAATGGATACACAGTTTTGTATTCCTTTGCTGTTAATGGCTGAGCATACATGGGGAGTGGATGTAAAGTGGTATTTGAGGAATTTTGATAAATATCAGTTCGATCTTTACCCTTCCTTTTTGGACAGTGAAGAAGCCCGGTATTCCGAACGCTCCTGGAGTGAAAAGAGAGAATATATTTATCAGGCTATATCCAAACTCACTCCGGCCTTGCAATACGAAGCGATGCAAGCTCTCATGAAACTGGTTCCGGTGAAAAATCAAGATACTGATTTCCGTTCCTACCGTTCAAAAGCAAAGATAAATACCCCATTTTTTCGGTTTGCTTTCAATCAGGAGAATGGTACACTATGCTATCTGGAAGATAAACAAAAGGGCATTGTTTGGGTAGATGATACGCAGGGCTGGGGGGACTTTGCCTATCAACGTTATTCCGGAGCCGATTTTGCACATTTTATTGATAGGTATTGTCCAAAGAATCCGGAAGGATGGATGTTGGCGGATTATGGAAAACCCGGGCTCGATAAACTGTCTGTTACCCATGGGATATGGAGTTATAAGGCATCGGATATCCGGATAAAAAAGGAGGTCGGACAGACCACTGTCCGGATTCGCCAGCAATTGAATGAACCTGTTTATGGTGCACCGGAGTATGTTGAAATAATATATGTATTCCCGTATGACTCACCTGATATCAAGGTGGAGATCAATTGGTTTGATAAACCGAAGAATCGTGTTCCGGAAGCTGTTTGGTTTTCGTTCTTTCCAAAAGCCTGTGATTCGAAAGTTTATGTTGATAAGATGGGAGAGCGTGTCGATGTGGAAGATGTTGTTTATAACGGAGCGAGGCAGATACACGGAGTGACGGGAGACGTTCTTTTTTCCAGTGGAAAGGGAAAATTGAGTCTTGAGTCTTTGGATGCTCCTTTGGTGGCGTTTAATAATCGTGATTTATTGTCATTCGACAATAAGGTTGCAGACCCCGATGCCGGTATCCATTTCTGTTTATTGAATACTCTATGGGGGACGAATTATCCGCAATGGTTTGGAGATAATATGAAATATCGTTTTAAACTTAAATTTTATTGAAAATCAGATGAAACAACCGTCTAAGAATTGGTTATTATGTGTCCTGTTGGGGATGATAGTGTGTTCCTCAGCAACGGCTCAGAAGTTGCCCGAGAAACAGTTTTTCCATCCCGACCGGGTGAGATACGACAAAGATTGCTTTACAATCGAAGGGAAAGATATTTTTATACTCAGTGCTGCATTCCACTATTTTCGTTGTCCGCAGGAGTTGTGGCGTGACCGTTTCAGGAAGATCAAAGAAGCAGGGTTTAATACAGTGGAAACTTATGTGCCCTGGAATTGGCACGAACGGAATATGCCTAAGAATGTAGATGATTATTCACAATTCGACTTTGATGATCTGAAAGCATGGCTGCGTATGGCACACGAGGAGTTCGGATTTTATACCATTGTCCGTCCTGGCCCTTTTATCTGTGCCGAATGGGCGGGAGGGGCATATCCCCGTTGGTTGGCTAAATATTGCCCGGACAGTTATGACACCAGTTTCTGGCTCCGGAGCAACCATCCCGAACATATGAAATGGTCTGAACACTGGTACAATGCTGTTTGCCGGGTATTTTGTGATGAACAGCTTACACATAAGAAACCCGGAGAGAAAGGAATCATTATGGTGCAACTTGAAAATGAATATATCTATTTTGATATGGAATCTGAGAAGAAAGAAGAATTTCTGCGTGTACTGTCAGATGCTTGTATCCGGAATGGTATCGATGTTCCCCTTTTCACTTGCGTAACTCCCGAAGTTCGCGGCTCGCACGATCCGGTGATCAGTCAGTTATTCGATATGGATAATCAATATGTATGGTGGAATATGCATGAAGCCAAGTCACGTATTGAAAATCTGAAGGCAGAACAGCCCAATGCTCCTGCTTTTGTGTGTGAGTTGCAGGGAGGGTGGTTCTCTACGGTTGGCGGACGCTTGAGCGAAGATAGCTATCTGGACGGACGGCATGCCCGGGGAATGGCATTGATGGCAATGGCAGGAGGTTCTACCGGGTTGAATTACTATATGTTTTTCGGTGGGACACATTTTGACGGCTGGGGAGCACGACGTATGACTACCACTTACGATTATGGAGCTCCTTTGAAAGAAACCGGAGGCGTTGGAGAGAAATATGCTGCTGTGAAAGGAATCGGTGAGGTGGTCGGTAAATTTGGAAGCCGGCTTGTCAGAAGCAAGTCTGTACCGTTTGAGATGAAAGGAAATGATAATCTGACGATGGGGGTACGCCGGGCTACGGACGGAACTTTATTTATTTTCTTACTGAACCGTGATAAAAAGCAAGAATTCCGTCAGATAGTCAGCTTGACTATAGAAGGAAAGCCGATGCGGATAGATTGTCGGTTGGGGGCGCTTGACAGTAAGTTACTGGTACTTTCTCCCGGAGGCACTTCGACCGAATGGTATCCCCGTGAACAAGTATTGCCGGCACGTCCGGTTGCACTTCCCGCCGCCATATCAGTAACGAAAGTATGGCGAAAAGACGAAGATTTTCGTGGCGACTGGAAGCCTTTGCGCAAAGGTGTATCGCTTCCCGAATTGGGTGTGAACGATTGCCGTTATTCTATGTATCGCAGCCGGGTGAACCTCACTCAAAAGGAAGTAGATCTTTACGGTTCGTTGGTGTTCGAACTTTTCACTGGTGACCCGGTTTACGTGCAAGTGAACGGAAAGTTTGCCGAGCGGGTGTCGAGAGACGAATTGGATAACACCTTTATCGTTTCAGGATTGTTGCATAAAGGAATGAACGAAGTGGTTGCTATCTACGAAAACCGGGGACATGCTCATGGTTACCGTCCGATGGAAGAGTTGAGCGGACTCCGGCAAGCCGGTTTCGGTCGTAAACAGACGGGAATTTTGCCGGTAGAGGAATGGGAAGTAAGAACCATTGATAAAGAGGAACCGCTGTCTGCCTTGCTTGCCGAAGAAACGGGCTGGGAAAGAATACGGCTCGATCAACGGACTATTGACGATCTGGCCACTTTGCAGATAGCCGGACTTGAAAAACCGGAATGGCCTGCTGCCTGGATTTTGCAGGAGAAGGCCGGACGTGCAGTTTATCGTACACACCTTAGGTGGACACCGGAGATGATTCGGGAAGGAATGACTGTTCTGGAATTTGGCTGTATCGATGATGCCGGAACTTTGTGGGTGAATGGTAAGGAAGTGGGTACGCACGAAGAATGGGATAAGCCTTATGTAGTGAATGTTGCTCCATTCGTCAAACCTGGCGACAATGAGATAGCTATTGTGGTGAGTAACCAGAGTGGGGCAGGAGGTCTCCTTAAAGCTGTCCGCCTGAAACAGGAATTCGAAGTGATTAAAAAAATAAACTGGGAGGTCTCTGCCGATCTGGGAGGAATCTGTCAGGGCTGGAACAGAGAGCCGGATAGTACGGAGGGCTGGTCGGTAGCAGAGCTTCCTGCAGATTATCCTTTAGTTCGTAAAGGAAGGATTACAGAAACTCTTGAAGCCGGTGTCGGACGGGATGCATTGCTTACCTGGTATCGTCTTGAGTTTGATATGCCCCGGAATGATCCTTCTGTCCGGATACCTTGGAAGTTGATAGTAAATGCTATGGGTACCGGTTATATGTGGCTGAACGGACATAACATCGGACGCTATTGGGAGGAGGGTCCGCAACGGGAGTTCTATCTTCCGGAATGCTGGCTACGTCCCGGTGAAAAGAATGTGATAGTGTTGGGATTGCGCCAATCTGAAAATAAAGGTGCCCGTTTGTTTGGGGCAGAAGTGGCTCCTTATGTTGAAGATGCTGAATGTATCCAATAAAAAAAGTACAAAGATGAAAAGAGTTTTTTATATTATGATCGCATTGGTGCTGCCTTTTTGCAGTGTCGGTGCACAAACTTCGGTGTGGAACCCGGATAATGGAAACGGGACATTTACAAATCCTATAATGTGGGGAGACTGGCCTGATCCCGATGTCATTCGAGTAGGGGATGATTTTTATTTTGTTTCTACCAGTATGCACTATGTTCCCGGTTGCCCTATTGCTACCTCAAAGGATCTTGTAAACTGGGAGATGGCCGGATATGCGGTAGAGCGTTATGATGAGCATCCCTGCTATGATTTAAAAGGGGGTGACCGTTATCTTCGGGGATCGTGGGCGGCTACCATTCGTCATCACAATGGTAAGTTTTATGTGGGCTTCTGCACCCCTTCATGGGAGGGGGAAGGTCCCGGACACTTCTCAATCTGTATTGCCGATGATGTGAAAGGTCCTTGGGAGCGTACAATCTTTCCTGAATATCTGTACGATCCCGGATTACTGTTTGATGATGACGGAAAAGTTTATGTCGTCCACGGACAGGGTACGCTTTATGTCACGGAGCTGAATGCGGATGCCAAATCTGTGAAAGGAGAAAAAGTGAAAATCTGGGAAAAGAGGTTCAAGAACGCTCACGAGTTTGGAGGAGGATATGGTATGGAAGGTGCACACGTCTATAAGATAAACGGGAAGTATTATATCACTTGCCCGGCAGGCGGAACCGAAGGCTGGCAGATTTGTTTGCGTTCCGACAATATCTATGGTCCTTACGAACATAAATTAATTATGAATGATTGTAGCTCTTATCCTCCCAACGGTTTACATCAGGGAGGGATGGTACAGCTTAAGAATGGTGATTGGTGGTTTATCATTATGCAGGACAGGGGGCCCATCGGACGTGTTCCCCATCTGGTTCCTGTAGAGTGGGTAGACGGATGGCCCATGTTGGGGCGAAATGGTAAAGATGCCATTACGTATCCGAAACCGGAAGTAGGTAAAGCATATCCGTTTGCTTCTCCTGCTACAACGGACGAATTTAATACTCCCGTACTTGGGCTGCAATGGCAGTGGAATCATAATCCGGACAATACCCGATGGTCCTTGAAGGAACGGAAAGGCTACATGAGGCTGAAAGCTTCATATGCCGACTCATTGAAAACAGCTCGTAATACATTGACACAGCGTGTGCAGGGGCCTTCGTCCGAGGCAATGGTCGAAATCGACGTGTCCGGACTAAAGGATGGAAATGTGGCAGGATTTGGAATTTTCGAGTTTCCTTATGCCTATGTCGGTGTGGAACAGTCGGAGGGTATAAAAAGAATCGTGATGTGTAATGACGGTAAGAATATTGAGGTCATCGACAACTTTACGGGAAATAAATTGTGGGTACGTGCCCGTGTGATGGATGTGAACTTCCGTGCTACTTTCTATTATAGCCTTGATGGGAAAACATTCATTCCGATAGGTAATGATCTTAATATGGGGCTTGGGCTGGTCTGGACAGCCAATCGCTTTGCTTTATTTAATTTTACCAGAGATAAAGCCGGTGAAGACGGATATGCCGACTTTAACTGGTTCCGTTTTACCAATAAATAAGAATCAATTATTGGGTTGAGAATAGAGATATAAAAGGAGGTGTATCGAAACTCGTATTCACCACAGGTTACACAGGATTTACACAAATAAATATCATTAGCTATCGATAGATTAAGCTCGTTCTGTGGAACTCTGTGGTGAATTATGCTTTCTCCGTCTTGTATTCCGATCTACTATCCGAAGCATTTATTATCCACCGGATATAAGAATTACAAGGTTACGGGAATTAAAGCAGGGGGATGCCTGTTTTACCAAAATTTATTCTGTTCGGCATTGTATTCAAATCCGGCCGATTCCAGTTTGCCAATCAGTGTTTCTTTATTGACATTCATATCGTCACATAGTTCATCGAGCGATTTGTAACAATCGCGGAGTTTCATGTTGATGACGCTGAACAACATCATCGGGTCTTCTGGAAGTTCCATAATCATTCTTTTTTAAACGGCTGCAAAGATACGGTAACTCTGTTTATTCTGCAAGAAGAGCCCTTGTTTATTAGAACCATGAAAGGCATCGGTCTTTATTTATCAAAATAGTGGCATAATATCGGATTACCTACTGTAGTCAATATGGCTTCTTTAGACACCTCACCTGTCTGTATGTCCAGAGAGTAGATACCTTTCGCTTTAGTCGAAGAGTTACCTATCAGCACAGTTCCTTTGTAGAGGGCAAGCATGACTCCGAAACCATTGGAAAGGTCGAGTCCCTTGATCTTTTTCATGGACCGGTCGTATAGGTTTATTTCTACAGCGAGATCGGCGATGGCGGTATGTCCTTGTTCTCCGGGCTTGTAGTAACCGGGCATATTGATATAAGCATATGCTTTTCCATTGTTTACATACCGGATGGCAGAGATAAATCCCGCAGTTTTTTCTTCTCCGCTGATGTCAGTTCCCGTAATGGTCCAGCGATACGTTGGGTCGAACTCAGTCTCTCCTGCCTTGATACGTAATATTCCGGCATTATGACCTTTGACCATGCCAAAGGCACCGACACACGAAATATAGATATCCTTTTTTTCATCCATGAAGATTGAATAGCGGTCAATCGGACGGGTAGGCATGGAGATACCACTGGTTTTGTCTGTAATCATTTTCAGTAGTTTATCCGTTTGAGTGTCTATAATGGCAATGTCGCTGTATGGACGGTCCTGTGGAGGAACCCATCCGCCCACCATCTGGCTGAGGCCTACGTATAAAAGTCCGTCGCGCAACAACATGGCAGAGGGGTCCGGATTATTGTCGGACACTCCGAGAGAAGACAGATCGATCTCTCCCTTCTGGACCATGGTGATAGGGTTGAAAATAGCGATCTTGCCCAGTCCTGCCATAGATAGGTAGGCTTTTTCAGCAGAAGCGAAAACAATATTGGTGGCCGAAGAGTTGGGAGGCAATTTCATTGTTCCTGTTTTTGATAACCGGCCGTTGACTCTTGTGTATTTCACCAGTTCGTTTTTACTGTCACCCATGTATCCCGGGAATACAAAGATGTCGTTTCCTTCAATAACCGGATATGCTCCTTCGTAGGGAATGGGAATTCCGTTGTTATTGTTGGTGTTCTGCGGAAATTCATCACGGATCAGCTGCAGGTAAGCGGCTCCCGTCATACCATCGGGGTTGGGCAGAATAGTTGCCAGGGCGATGTTAGCATTGTCGGCCGGGACTTTAGGGTCAGGATCCTTTTCGCATGCCGAAAATACAAGTGCAGTACCGGCAAGTGCCAGTGTCAGATTTCTAATCTTCATAGTTCTCTTGGTTTTTAAATAAATAATCTTGTTTCATTTCAATACATATCTCAGCCTTACTCCCCAATTGCGTCCGGGTAGAGGACGGTTGAATTCGGACATCATCCGGGCATTAGTCAGATTGTTTATCCGTGCTGTGATGATGAACCGTCCGTTCATGAAGCTATGCTCTATTCCGACGTTGGCAGAGAAGGTGCGTGGTATTCTTCGCTCTTGGAACCGGCTTTGTTCAAAGTCGTAGAAATACTCTTCAACGAAAGAACCGTCCGTAAAGATGCGGGTATTCTGCATTTTGCCTCCGAATAGATTTTCTTTATGAAATTCCAGTCCGGCGTTTGCCAGAAGATAGGGGATGTTAGGCATCCGGCTACCTTTGGTCGGGTTGGGGACATGAGTGTTCGGTTCGAACTTTCGTACATCCCGCAAATCCTGATAGGTCATGTTGCAGTAGCCGTAAAGCCAGTGGGTAAGGTCCGCTTTCACCTCTACTTCTGCTCCCAAAGTGCGCATTTTTCCGAAATTCTGGTATTGCGATTGCAGATAACCTCCGGTAAACCGTATCATATTCTCGAGATACCCATAAAAAGTGTTCAATTCCAGTTGAAGATTACTGGCAGACTTTCCGGTACGGTCGAACAGGAACCCCAGATTGATGCTTGTGTTCCGTTCCGGGAGCAGATTTCCGGAAGGAGCGACTGCATATCCATCGCCCAAAAGTTCACTTTCGGCAGGCAGGCGTACGTCATATCCAACCGAAAACTTACCCATGAAGTCCGGAGTGAATCTGTAACGGAGGGCATTGCTGATACCGAAATCCCGTTTCAGCATGTCTACTTTTTCTGCTTCCGATGACATAATACTGCTCATGTGAGTATTCATGCCGTATGTATAATACTTCACGTTAAGTGAATTCAGGAAAATATCATTGTTCGTGCGGAAGTCGTATCCTATTCCGGCAATCCAACTCATCATCGTACTTTTGAAGTTGGTTTTATAACCGACAACTTTGTCCTTCAGGTCATCCTTAGGATGTCCGGAGGCATAACTGAACAGTGAGTTGAAGTTAACAGAATGGTTGTTGTTGATAACGTAGTTCAGGTGTAACTTGTGGGTGATTGTATGTTTCTCGTTTCTGGCGTTTGAAGCCCATTTGCCTATTTCCCCTCCATATTCGGATACGGCGGGGTAAGTGGTACCGTCCCAATTGTACCGATATGCGGCGGTATCCACCATATGAAATACCGTATAAGCATAGGCCAGATTCGATTCCATATCGAGCCCTTCGACAAGAAAGTTTTCTTTCTCCAACTTGTTGGCAAAGAGGAAAGCGTCAGAGTAAGTGTGGGCTTTTTCAATATTATATTCGATTCCTTGGATTTCTTTGAAAGTGTGCATAAAGACAGGTTCAAACTCAATCAGGTCGAACCACCATTTACGTGCTTTCAGACTACCTGCAACAGCTAACTTTTTAAATTTATCGTGGTTACGTTTAATGACAAGCCCCTCTTCGAAGGGAGATTCCATCTTATAGTTGTTGTCAGAATAGGTATAGAATCCCCCGCCTCCGAATTCCAGTCCTTTAGAAGCAATATTCCGTTTGGTTACCAGTGAAAGCTTGTGGGTATTGAAACTTTCGATGCTGTAGCTGGCATCGAGGTACTTGGGCGGATACTCCCTGATGACAATGTTTACAGCTCCGCCTACGGACGATCCGCCAAACCTTGCGGGTACCACTCCTTTGTAGATTTCAATTCGGTCGATCATCTCCACGGGTATGTCATTAATGTCGATGAAGTCCGAATTATCATTCATCGGGCTTCCGTCAATGAAGAAACCGATTCGTTTCCCCTCCAGACCGCGTACCGATACCCGGGACGCACTGCCTACACCTCCTGTGTTACGGATGGTTACACCTACGGTTTTCGACAGGACATCTTGCACATTGCTGACCGTCCCCTGTAGTTGTTGCATGCTGATTACCGACATAGGCATGGCCTGCTCGCGCAGTTGGCGGGCTTCACTTTTGGCTGTGATGACAACTTCATCCAGTGACTGAGTTTCCGGTTCCAGACGGATAACCAGCTTTTTACCTTTGGTATTCGGAATCGTTATTTCCTCTTTCCGGGTGTGATATCCCATAAACGAAAAAGTGACCGAATAACGTCCCGCAGGAGCTTCGATGAGGAACTCCCCGTTTTTATCCGCCGAGACACCTTTCTTCAGTGCTTCTATATATATGTTGGCACCTGGGAGTATTTCCTCGTCATTGGTGTCGATGATGACTCCGCTCAGTTTGCCTGGTTGTGTTTGGGCCGGGAGGCCGCTGCACAGTGAGAGCAGAGTGATGATGAAAACACAGATTTTATTTCTCATATCCTGTTCTCCTTATTTAGATGATTGTTGTTGGAACTTCATATGTACTATCCGGGACGATTTCCGTAAAGATGGGAATAGTGGGAGCATCACTTTGAAGAACAGAGGCCATCGTTTTTTTAAGCGGTCCATGTACAGGTATTCCTTAATCACGTGTAGTCCCGGATACCAGTCTTCCATCTCATATACGTTGTCTGTTCCCCATCGGAATGGTGCGTTATACTTCTTTACGTCCGGATGCCATTTGTAGTTCCGGGCTGTCCATGTATTAATTACGTCGAATGCCATTTCCGCATGGTGGAAGCGTTGTCCGATCCAGTAAATTAACTCTCTGATATCTTCTTCTTTGAAGTACATCATCACTCCTTCCGATATGATCAGCAGAGGAAGACCTCTGGGAACAGAGTTCATCCATGAATCATCGAACATCGACCGGGCGATCATTTTATAATTATCCGTTTCCTTGAAGAAAAGTTTTCGTAACCCGATGGATTCTTCTACGTCGATGTCTAACCAAAGGCAATTGTGCAATGGAAGTCTTTTGCAGCGTGCATCCAGTCCGCATCCCAGATTTACGACGGTAGCTCCCTTAGGGTGTTTCGACAGGAAGTCGAGGATGATTTCGTCCAATACGAGGGTACGGGCAATTGTGCCCACCTGCGAACCTTCCGAAACTTTGTCTTTCGAAGAACTTGCCAGTTCGATTCGGTGGAGTATATCTATGGCATAAGGGTCTTTGATAGCGCCGTTGGGTTTTACTGTTTCTATAGCCCTTATTCGCAAGGTTATAAACAGAGTTTCGGGAACTCCTGATAAATTTACTTTCATGTTTAGTTTCTGCTTTTATATTTCCGGTTGTTGTTTATTATTCGTGGAGAATTACCTATTAATGGGGATTGTGCCGATAGGTGGCTTATTGTAATTTTGTATCTACTCTCCAATTGGAGACAAAAGTAGAGCCTTACCGGCTTTTACTGCTTACGCGAAAAGGAACTTGACTTTAACTTAAAGGAATAATGATGGCAACTCGGTTAATGAAACATGATTTGCATGAAATGATGCTGGAATGGCCCGTACAGAATCTGGCGGGAGAGAGCCGGACAGAAAGAAATAGTTATCGGATTGACAATGGGTATCTGAAGGCGACATTCGAAGAAATATGTACTCCGTTTTTTTCGATTATGGAACATCATATATCATGTGAGGAGTCCATTGAGATGTATGCACAGGCCGATGAATATCATGCTGTTTGGTTTTGTGCCGCCTTAGCCGGACACGTCACTTGTTTTTACGACCCTATTACCCGGAGTGAGGAGTGGAACAAAGGAGATGCCAATCTCCTGCAATGTGACGGGATAGACTCATGCGCCTGTTTCCCTAAGCATACGCCGTTTCACATGATGGAGATTATGCTTTCCAACGATTATATCCGTGAACTTGCCGGACAATATCCCGACCTGTTTGGTAATGAAGATATCGAAACCATTTTTTGTGATAGACTCTACAGGGCATATCGGACAAATCGCCCTTTTTGTACCGGTATTTATAAAGCGTTGAGTGATATTAAGCTTTCACAGCTGAATGGGAATATGGCACTTATGTATGTGGATGCCAAGATTAGGGAAATTCTTTCGCTTTTTCTCGCACGGCGGGGAGGAGAGGAGTGTCTTCATTGTTCGTGTTCTGTCGGGATAGAGTGTGATAAGATCCATCATGCCAAGGCCATTATTGAGCAGGAGTATCTCAATCCCCCTTCGCTTCATCAGTTGGCATTGCGGGTAGGTACCAACGAATGTACTTTAAAACGAGGTTTCAAAACGGTATTTGGTACCACCGTGTTCGGTCATATCTTTGATTATCGTATGGAGATAGCCTGTCGTTATCTGCTGGATAGCAGTAAGACGATACAAGAGATCGGGGCATGTGTCGGTTATGAATATCATGCCCATTTCTCTACGGCCTTCAAACGGAAGTTCGGACTGACCCCTCTGGAATACAGGTGCAGCCGTTTGGGCGCCTCCTGAGGTGACGACGGGATTGCCGTCCGACGGAATAAATGGTAAAAGCGTTTGAAAAAACTTTCTTTATCAGCAGATTTACACGATAATATCATTGGGATAAATCCGTATATGAAGTCTGGTCTGTGAAAGTTTGCGCGGGTTTTGCTCCCTTTGCTTGTTCAGACTTTGACGGCAGAAACAGCCAGCATCATAGGCCGTCTCAATTCCTCTTCCATATCCTTGATCTGTTGCAGCATCTCTTTAGTCGGTTGAGGCTCTATCACATTGGTTATGGTAAATCCGGCCTGCAATAGTCCCTGCAATATGGAAGTTAAAGTATGATGGAATTTCACTACCGTTTCTCCCAAGAAAGAAGTCTCCCGGTATCCTTCAGTGAAATAATGATCTACCGGCCAGTGCTGTGCGGTTCCTGCTGTGTTGTAAAACCAATCTTCGTTTCCGTGTGCCGTAAATATCGGATGTTCCATTGTAAACACGAATGTTCCTCCTTGGGCTAATGTACGGTACACCTTTCGGAATATCTCTTCTAAATTTTCAATGTAGTGTAAAGCCAGTGAACTGACAACTACATCAAAGCGATTTGACGGATAATCATAGTCTTCTATCCCTATCCGGTGATATTCTATTTTGTCGGACTCCTTCTTTTTTTCAGCCTCTTGTAGCATTTTCTCAGACAAATCAATACCCACCACATGGCTTGCTCCTTTAGAAGCTGCATACATGCAGTGCCATCCATAGCCACATCCCAAATCAAGTGTCCGTTTCCCTTCAAAATCAGGTAATATCTTTTCCAGTGTCGGCCATTCTCCCGCACCTTTCAACCCTTCTTTTGAGCGTAGCATCTCGCCATATTTCTCAAAGAAGGATTCTTTATCGTAAACATTCTCCTTCATAAATTATTAATCGTTTCTGTTTATACATCTTGCCCTGCATTTCGCCTATGTATTAACCGCTGAAGAGGCAAAAGTACGAAAGATAATCTGTTGGTTATCGGAATAGATCGTATTTTTGTGCCGATATCCACTTTGCTTTTCTTTGATCCTGGGAATTTTCTATAAAGTTATTAACAGGATAATTGATTGATATGTAGGTGATAGTCTTTTTTTTATCGGGTTTATGAACAACTTTATAGAGAGCTGCTGCCTGCTTTGAGACATCTTTTTGGATTCGTTGTTGGTGGAAACTTGTCTATGGCTTTAAATACACTCATAGCGAAATTAGATACTAAATCCAGAAGCACTTCGACTAAAGTTCTTTTCATCCCTTTGGAAAGTAGCTTTCTTCACCTGACTTTAAGTTACTTTCTTTCTCTGTTTTTCATTTAATGCTTTAGCACTTTGGAACAGGTAGTATCTTATTTAAGAACTTGCTTCTTAGTTTCCTTTTCACTGCAGAGTATACAGGGAGAATCCCTTTTATCTTTCTTATTCAACAGCTTTTGAACAAAGTTATTAACAAGATAATTCTCTGGTTATCTGTGGCTTGTTTTGTAGTAAGCAGATTTTATGAACAGGTGTGAAGAAGGAACTTGTTGATAACTGGGAGAGGGGTATTAATAAAATAACCTCAGAATTGATTCTGAGGTTATTTCAGTGATCCGCCTGGGGCTCGAACACTTTATATTATGCTTCTGTAACCATTTGATTATCAACCTTTCTAAGATATCAAGTTTGTGAAGTCCTCCGATTTCACCCTGTATTACCTGCTGCATTTTACAGTGGTATTCATCCTTCTATCATGTTACAAAGTTACGAAATTTCTATTTGATATGCTAATTTATGAGCCATTAATTGAACGTAGTACTCTTATAATCAGATGAATATTATACAGAACGCCTTTGATAATATTTCAGACCGGATAGAGAATCTACTCTTGAAAAGCCTTACAATAATTATCTTCCAATAACTTTTCCACATCTGATTCTTTATACAAGATCTTCCCCCCTAACTGATAATAAGGAAGCATTCCATTGTTACGATACTCTTGCAAAGTTCTTCTGCTAATTTTCAATCATTGGGCTAACTCCTTATCTGTAATATATCGCTCTCCATTCAATGGAGGACGGCTATTATCTACGATCTTGTTCATTTTCACAAGCATACTGTCCAATGCCTTGAAAAAAGCAACAACCTGTTTGTTGTCTTTCATTATAATACCTTCCATGACCTATTCATTTATATTTTTTGATTTTAATTTTTTTTCTTTCCGTTGAAGCCCGACAAAAGTCAATAATGCCTCTACATCCTCCGGTTTATAGAAAATCTTGTGCTGAATTTGTGAATAAGGTAATTTACCGTTATCTCTTAGGGTTTGTAATGTCCGGGGAGAAATATTCAATCTCAAACATACATCTTGGCTATCCATTCATGCACTAAGATTTTTGACATCGACTTTTTGACAAAGCGAATCTACTTGTTTTGTAAAAGCGTTGAATTGATTCATCATCTTTTCAAACAGTTTGGTTTCAATGTAAATGACTTCCATAATAATGATATTTTTTAAGTTGCACCATAATTTTGATGCAAGATAGGGCGTATTTGCATGATTTAGGTTATAGTGTCATTTATTGTCACGGAAAGTCAGCTATTTTCATAAAGAATGGAATTAATCAACTGGTGATGATACGAAATTACCCCAAAAGATAAAAAAGTGAAATAATAGCAAGAAAAGTATTTTTTATGCAGATTATTTCTTATTTTTGTATGAAAGTTACGAAATGAAAGGGTGAATGTATGATTAGAGAACTCAGTATAGAAAATTTCATGTCAATACGAAAAGAGCAGGTGTTATCTTTCGAGGCTACCAAAGACAAGACCTCTCATGAGTTATTGACTGTCGAAATCAAACCGGGGATGCGGTTAAATCGTATGCTTATACTTTATGGGGCTAATGCTTCCGGGAAGAGTAATATTCTCTATGCCTATGAAACAATCTGGAGAATGTTGGTTTCTCCCTATACTAATAAGCTGCAGGCCATACCTTTTTATCCGTTTGCTTTGGATAAGGATAAAAATACCCGATTGTCCGTGTCCTTTTATATAGGGCAAGTACGATACGACTATTCAGTGGAGTATAATAACCGCTATATCATTTCTGAGAAAATGGAATATGCTCCTAATGGAGTATTATCTTTATTTTATAGTCGGAAGTTTGTCCATGAAGATGTAGTACCGGATATTGAATTTGGTCGTACAGTCGGTTTGCATTTGAAAAGTAAGAAAACAATTGTAGACAATACTTTGAATAACCATACTGTACTGTCTACTTTCGCAAAAGTATCTTTAAATGAAGATGCAAAGATATTCCGTGATACCTATAACTGGATTGTTCGGTATGTGCATGGCATGAAGGGAAATGCTCTTTTGGATATTGCCCAACAGTTGATTGATAATAAAGAGAAGAAAGATTATTTTATATCGGCTATGCGAAAGGCTGATTTTAATATTTCTAATATAAGTATTGACAATGAAGCAAGAATGCAAAGTGGCAAAGATGTATTTTTTACTCATCACACCATAGATGGATCTGATTTTACTTTATCTTCTATTGACCAATCATTGGGGACATTACGCTATTTTCAGCTACAGGAATGCATGTTCAATATGTTGCGTGAAGATCATATATATAGTTTTGATGAAATAGAAAGTAATTTGCATTATGATCTTTTGCTCCATTTTCTGACGACTTTTATGATGAATACAGTCAATTCGCAAATACTGTTCACGACACAAGACCAGCAGTTATTGGATGAAGAATTTATACGTCGGGATATGGTTTGGTTTACTGAGAAATCAAAGGAAGATGCCTCTACTGAACTTTATTGTGCTTCTGAATTTGGATTGCACAAAAATCTATCTCTTTATAAGGCATATAGAACAGGAAAACTTGGTGCAAAACCGGAATTAGGTTCTATTTTTTAAGGAGGTGATATGAAAACGCGAAAAACAAGAACTACAATAGCTGTTATCGGTGAAGGACCGACTGAAAAGTATTATTTGAAGTCATTAGAAGGTGTTATCCATGCACAAGTGAAACCAGTGGTTCCGAATCATGCGACCAGCATGGCAGAACTTGAACGCCGGATTGAACAGTGCATTGACGATGGGTATAATATGGTATTCTGTCTCATTGATATGGATAATAAGAAAGATGGGCGTAATCGTGATAATTATCTGAAACTAAAAACAAAATATCATCAAAAAACGATTGCCAGAAAACGTCAGGGAACAGAAAGTATGATACGTTTCTTTGAAAACGAACGTTGTTTAGAGATTTGGTTTTTATACCATTTCAAATATACGACTCAACGGTTTAATAGTTCTGATGAGTTGGCTAAAGAAATGGAACGTGTCTGCAAATATGAAAAAACTGAAGACTTTTTAGGTAGGAAATGCAAAGGACTGCATAATTTTTTGCTGGTTAATGGTGGTGATTTTGAAAGAGCTGTTGCGAATGCAGAGAAATCCATGTTGTCTAAAAATAGAGAATCCCGTGAATATACTTATAGTGAAATGGCAGATTTCTTTCATGAAGTAATGAGAAAATAGACTATATTCTCTCCTCATTAATTAGTTAGTGTAATAGATAGAAATCAATTCATAATTGATGATTTTTATCTATTGACATTTACCACGTAATAACTTAATCTACAATTTCTTGCTGCTCCAATGCAGTACGCCGCAAATATATCCTTGTCGTTTCTATGCTCTCATGTCCCATGAGGTCTGCCACCAAAGAGATGTCATTGAATTTTTCTAAAAAGTTTTTAGCAAAGCGATGACGGAAAGAATGAGGATAAATGACTTTAGGGTTTATTCCATATTTCTCTGCAAAGTTTTTAAGTTACAGGGAAATTCCTCTGGTAGTGATTCGTTCTCCAAAGTGATTCAAGAACAGATAGCCACTTTCTCTATTGGTGGATGCAAGCCATGTCTTAGCCTCTTCTTTTAATTTCTTCGGTATGAAAAGACGGTGTGTCTTTTCTCCTTTTGTATAGATGTTAAAGTAGCCTATATACCATTGCCCGTTTCTCTCTCAGAATTTTCAGTTCACTCATTTTCTAATCAGTTTTTTGATTGTTTTATGGCAAACTTACCGTACGAGCGAGACCCTTTACTGAAACTTTGTCTCGGTATTACGATGATTATTAAATAAATCAAAAGTTACTTTTTTGATTTGCGATAGTGGATATAGCAAAATCCTCACTATATTTGTAGCTAATACATGGTATTTCTAACGGAAAATGATTTGTATGAAGCTTAATAGAATTAAGGAAGTACTTGAAGACAAGGGGATAACGCAGACTTGGTTAGCAAAAAAACTTGGTAAAAGTTTTAGTATTGTTAATGCCTATGCGTGTAATCGTCAACAACCGCCGCTCGAAACTCTATTTGAGATAGCCGAGATATTGGGAGTTGGAACAGAAGATTTATTGATTAAGAATAATAAAAAATAAAAATATGCAAAGTCGAATAGAAGAAGGTCTACAAAAAGGCCTTATTAAATTTGCAAATGCGGACAGGTCTCAGATTGTCTATATCAATTACGACAAACCGAGGAATTATAATAATCCCGAAGAGCAAGTGCAGGCAGAGGCATTTCTTCGGCTTGTTTTGGAGAGTGGATACAAGCCTGAACGAATAAAACAATATGTAAAAGTTACTCAAGGCTCCTCTGTAAAAGAAGCCGATATTATTGTTTACAATGATGATGAGTGCTTACAACCACATATCTTAGTTGAATGTAAAAAACAAGATGTCAGTGAACAAGAATTCCAGCAGGCTATTGAACAAGCCTACAGTTATGCCTACGCTTTGCCTAATGATGTTAAATATGTTTGGGTAACATCTTGGCTTAAAAATGAATATTTTGAAGTTGACAAGAAACTGAATACACGAAAGCAAGAGCCTGACATACCACAGTTTGGAGTTAAAGAATTAGCACCATATAGATTCGTTTATGATGCAGATAAATTACCTATAACTGAGGGGAAACAGCGCTTTGCAGATCTTGCAATAATCGAGCAGAGTGACTTAACTCGCAGTTTTAAGTTGGCTCATGATGCGTTGTGGGCTGGTGGCCAATTAAATCCATCAGAAGCATTCGATGAATTAGATAAACTGATTTTCTGTAAAATTTGGGATGAACGAAAATACCGTAAAATAGGAGAACCGTATGACTTCCAAATAATAACCATAAGTAAAAACGAAGAGCCTGATCCTATTAAGCGCAGACAAAAGGAGAATGAAAGTTTATACAAGCGAATCTTAGCTCTCTATGAAGAAGGTCGAAAAAAAGATGCAGAAGTATTTAGAGATAATATTCGTTTATCCCCAGAAAAAATTCGGACGGTTGTCGGATATCTCGAAAGTATAAATCTTGGAGAAACTGATTTAGATAGTAAAGGGAGAGCCTTTGAAACCTTTATGGATTCATTTTTCAGAGGAAATTTTGGACAATATTTCACTCCTCGTCCAATCGTAAAATTTGCCACAGATATTTTACCTATCAAGAACACTTCATACGTCCTTGACAGTTCGTGTGGAAGTGGAGGATTCTTGCTATATGCACTTAACAAAGTCAGAGAACAGGCAACTGCGTTATATCCGAATTATAAAACAGATCCGAAACAATATGCTCGTTGGCATAAGTATTGGCATGATTTTGCAGAAAATAATCTTTATGGCATTGAGATAAACGAACAAATCTCAAGAGCTGCAAAAATGAATATGATTATTCATGATGATGGTCATACTAATGTTATTACCTCTGATGGGTTAATTTCAGACAAGGAGATAGAACGAATTACAACCAATAGAGGATTTAAGTATAATCATTTTGATTTTATTATCACGAACCCACCTTTTGGAAGTACTATTAGATTAAGCGAGAAAGCTTACATGAAGACCTATCGTTTCGGTCTTAAAGATCAAGATTGGTTAGCAGTGAAACCAGCCAAAAGCGAAAGAGAGAATCAGAGTACCGAAATTTTGTTTATAGAACAAGCTTATCGTTTTTTGAAAGATGAAGGTTTTTTAGCTATTGTCATACCTGATGGTATTCTAACCAATAGTTCATTGCAGTATGTGCGCAATGGCATAGAAGAGATGTTTCGTATTGTTGCAGTTGTTTCTATGCCTCAAACAGCATTTACGGCCACTGGTGCTGGTGTTAAAAGTTCTGTTTTAGTTCTTCGTAAATGGGGAGAGCGAGATAGTGCCAACATTACCGCAACCAAGCAAAGTATTGAATCGGAGATATTGAAAAAAACGAACTACTTAGTTAAAGTAAATGCTTTGACCAGAGAAAAAACATCAAAGCTCAAAATGCTTTCCAAGTCATTAAACGAAGCTGAATTGAAAATAGAAAAAGCAGAAATAAATAATTGGTATAATGAAGAAATTACTTCATTGAAAGAGATGTTGCAAGAAAAATACGATATTGCTAAACGCGAGCGACTTCCGGACTATCCAATTTTTATGGCGATAGCAGAAGATATAGGTTACGATGCAACAGGAAAACCTACGGCAGCGAACGAGTTGGATTATATAGCTCAAGAGTTAAGCAAATTTATTTTATCACTTTAATTGCAGATTTATGATAATTCGAGGAATATTAGATAACTCACTTAACGGACAGTTGTGCTTAAGAGGCTTTGCACCTATTAAAGAGTTAGCCAGAATTTCAAAAGCAGATTATTCATATCAAAGAAATCCAATAAAGGATAGAAGCGACATTATTGACTTTTTGGAAACACAAACATATTTATTTTTTCCTGAGATCATTCTTAGTTATAAGGTAAAACATTCCTTTGACAAATCGGATAAAACACCTTTGAGCTTAATACAAAGTGGCTTAGGGTATAAATCTAATGTGGATAACACTCAAATAAAAGTCAAAAAAGTACCATTCCCAAAGTTTACGGATGTTAGTGGTAAAAATGACATACGTATCGTTGATTTGATAATTGATGAAACAGAAATAAACGATGAAGATCGTCCATTGCATAGAATAGATGGAAACCACAGATTAAAAGCAGCAGAACAATCTAATGATTCTAAGGTGGAAAGAATGGTTGCTCCATTTTGCATAATACTGGGCGAGGAATTCTATCGAAATAACTCAATAGTTGAAACAACTGATACTGTTGCCTTTAATAAGGCAACGAAAGTGTTTTTTTATAATATCAATACAAAAACAATCCCCCTAACTTCAGAAGAGAATTTAAGAGTTTTGATAGATGACAAAGAGAACTTCTCTGATAGTGAGTTGGAAAATATTTTCTCTGGGACATACCCGATTAAAACAAGAGAATTAAAGCAAAAAGCTTCTCCTGATATTTTCACTGGAATTAAACACGTTCTACAGAAACAATTCAGGACACATTATAATGAAATTTTTAGAATATTGCTTTCTAAAGGAGAAAGTGAAAGTGAGGTTGTTGAGAAAGTATTTGAATCTCTAAAAGCTATAGAACAACTATATATGAATGAGAGCAAATTAACTAAACATAAAGGTGTGGGATTATTTTATGCATTCCTTTTTTACCATATTACAGACAACTCGAGGTTTGATTTCTTTAAAAAGTGGGTACTAAGCAATAATATTTGCGATATTAGTGAAACTAAAGCTGAAACGATAATAGAAATCTTTAACAAAGTAGCTGGCCGGACTATAAAGGTTTTTGTAGCTATGCCATATTTTAGTGAAGAAGAGGTTGAATCTGCTAATGAGATATATACTACTACTATTGCGGAAATTGCAACCAAAAACAAAATAAATATTGAATTGAGTGGCAAAATAATGACTTATGAGGGAGCTACATTAAATATTGTCCAGGATATCCTTGAGAAAATAAGAGACTGTAATATTTGTGTATGCGACATTACAAATAATAATCCAAATGTCACCTATGAAATGGGATGGGCAAGAGCTCTTGGAAAACCTGTTATAATATTGCGTGAGAAAAGTTCGGAGAAACCTAAATCAGACTACAGTATGGATTATTATGATGTATACAACAAAACGGCTCATACTTCATTGAAAAAGATGATAAAAAAAAATCTTCAAGCCGTATTGGAAAAAGAACTTAGTTTTGCAATCACCAAATAAAGATAAGATGTTATCACAATTAGATTCAATTAATAGCAACTGCTTTATTATTAATCGTTCAGAAGTGGATGGACGATTAGACCCATTGTATTACAATTCTAATTTAAATAGGTTTATTCAAAAATATGATGCTGTTTCACTTCGTTCTGTTTGTTTAAGTTTTAAATCGGGTTTTGGCGCAGGCAAGGATGATCAAACAACAGAAGATAATGGGATCATTCAGCTTCGTCCAACGAATATGGATAATGAAGGCTTTTTGAAATTTGATAAAAATGTGTTTGTTCCATATAATCCTCTGATGGAGTTTCTTAAACCAAGGACCGTTTTGTTTAATAATACGAACAGTCAAGAATTGGTAGGCAAAACAGCATTATTACTTGAAGATAAGGAATTATACTACTCTAATCACATTACAGCAATTCGTGTAAATGAAGAAAAAATTTCACCAGAATATTTATGGTTAATTCTTAACATATATCAACAGAATGGAATTTTTTATACTATTTGTACAAATTGGAATAACCAATCTGGTGTAGGTATTGAACTACTTAAGTCTTTAAAAATCCCTTTACCTTCTATGAAAATTCAGCAGCAGATTGTTGATATATATTGCAGTGCTTCTGATGAAAAGAGAGAGAAAGAGATGATGAGTAATAAATTGCTGAATAGCATTGATCGTTATTTATTGGACGAACTTAGAGTGGAATTGCCCGTGGTTGACAATTCTTTGCAAAACCGTGTTTTTATTACAACATTTAAAGATGTGACAGGTTCACGTCTTGATCCTAAATTATATGATGCAAATACACAGAACTTAAAAGCAGCAATAGAGAGAAGCCACTTACACAAAACTTCATTAAAAAATCTTGTAACTCATAGTAGTGCTGGTGATTGGGGGTTGGAGGAAACGGAAGATTTTGAAGGTGAAAAATATGAAAGGTGCTTAGTGATAAGAGCTACAGAATTTGATAATAAATATAATCTGAATCTTGATAATTCAAGAGTTAAATATAGACTAATAAATAGATCTAAATTATTAAGAATGAATATTCGTGAAAACGATTTGCTAATTGAAAAGTCTGGAGGAAGTCCTGATCAGCCTGTTGGGCGTATAGCTATTCTTTCACAAGATATTTTCAAAGGGAATAGCATATGTTACAGCAATTTTATTTATAAAATTAGAATAGATGAGACAAAAGCTATACCTATGTACGTATTTTCATTTTTGAAAACATTACATAATGTCAAACTTACTGAAGCTATGCAAAGTCAAACAAATGGTATTCGTAATCTAATTATGAATACATATTTGAATCAAACTATAGTTCTACCTAATCTCGAAAAACAAAAAGAAATAGCAAATAATATCAAATTGCTTAGAGAACAGGCAAAGAAATTACATATTGAAGCTTCGGCGATTCTTGAAATAGCAAAAAAAAGAGTAGAACAAATTATCTTAGGCGAAAGACTATGAATAAACAAATTCTGAAACAATATCTAATCACTTTCAAAAAGTGGTTTAAGGCGAATAAGTCTCAAGCTATGTCAGAGCAGAAAGAGCGTGAAAATATAGCAGCTCACATTCAAAGTTATAACAAAGAGAAACTTTTGAATATGTCTGAGGAGGATTTGTTTAACTATATTGCTCCACTGTGGGCTATGGCAATGTGGGGAAACAAACACTACCAGGTGGATAAAATTATCGAAGCCAATGGAATGAATTTGTTAAGAGAGCAGTTTACCAATCTCATTTACGGTAACTCCTCTATTGAAAAACGTTGGGACGAATTTCGTTCAAAAATCAAAGGTGTAGGGCCCGCAATAATGAGTGAGCTCCTTTGCAAAACTTATCCAAATGAATTCTTGATTTGGAATAAGAAAACATATAACGGATTTAGATTACTGGAAGTGCCTGAACTACCTCGCTATGAAGCTCGTCTTAATGGAAAAACTTATGCATATCTATCTGCTAAAGGTCGAGATATAGTTGCTTTTGCCAAAGAAAACGAGTACGCTGAAATTTTCGACATGCTTACCCTCAATACATTTATATGGCAAGAGTTACAGATTAGTAGCGATATAGAAACAAAGGCAGATTTGTTAGAAGAGCTTATACCTAAGAACACAAAAGACGCTACGTTTATCCATAATGACATTAGAGATAAAATTGCAGATATAGGTAGCTTTCTTGGATTTCGTTCAGAAATAGAAAAGAAAATTGCCGATGGGGCTATTGTTGATGCAACCTGGGAAGTCACCATTGGTAATATGGGCCGAGTAATCTATGTATTTGAGGTGCAGACGTCTGGTTCAATTGACAGTCTGATTCTTAATTTGATGAAAGCCAAAAACAATAAGGCTGTACAAGGTATTGTAGCTGTTACCGACCAAAAGCAGATTGAAAAAATTAAAAAAGAGATAGCAACATTACCGATTCACGATGAAGTGAAATTTTGGGACTATACCGAAGTTCTCAAAGTACACGAATCTCTCCAATATGTAAATGAGTCAATTAATAATTTGGGGCTTGTTCCGTTAGGGCTGTAATTTTAGCTGTAATATTTTAGCCAACCGCTTCCTTCACTGACTTTCAGCATTGGAGCGGTTGGGCTTTTTTTGCTCCGGATGATTGGTCTGAATGGCTATTAAATTTGTAATTGACGATGAAACAATGTAAGCCCCCGATAAAGTCCCCGTTGTCTTGTTTTTGTTTTCGCTCAATCTTTGCCTAAAAAATGATCAAAGAAGAATTCTTGGAAATTCTCTTTCGTCAACAGCGTAGCGGCTTGACGATAAAAGACTTCTGTGTTAACGAAGCCTATACCGAATCAAGTTAGGGTAAAAAAGCGTGTAGTTCGTTTTAATCTTTTATAAATCAGCGATTAAAAGTGTTTTTATAAAGATGTAGGTAACGATATAGTAGTGAAAGTCCAGCTACACATTGCATTGCTCTGCATAATTTCAAATATCTCTCTAACGCAAAGGTAAGCAATGTTTTTGGTGGTTACAAGTTAATCAGAGTGTTTTTTCAAGAAGGGTTGACTATTAATTGCTAGTTTTTTCTACTATGTATCTTTCATCATCATAATTCTCAGTTAGCATTTGTGTGGGAAAATAGTACTATCTATTTTACTGCACATCATCTTATGAAGAAGAAAAAGCATTCAGAAAATAGAGTTGTATAATGAATGCAGCACAATACAACTAAGTAATAGAGAGTAATGCAATTCTTTTAGTATAAGAATATAAAATGAAATATTAGATGTATTTTATTAAGCATGAGAGAATTGCATTATTTATTGTAATAATAGAGAATGGTCTATATTTTTTCATTTTTAGGGCCGATAAATGTTGCAAAATAGTTACTTTTGCGTAATAACCAGTAAATTCTATTAAAAAATGATTCAGAGACTTATTATACATAATTTCAAAGGAATAAAAAAAGCAGATATATCCTTCAATGATTTTAAAAATATCATTGTTGGAAATAATGGTGTAGGTAAATCCACAATCATTGAAGCATTATCGCTTGCATTAGGATATGGACTTAACAAACTCGAAGTGACTCCTTATCTTTTTCATACTTTGGCTGTAGAACAATTCAAAGTAGATAAAGTTCCTCCGATAATTACTATTGAAGTGTTTTTTGACACTAAGAAAGATGAATTTTCTGGTACTAATAATACACTTCATACACTATCAAGAGGACTACAACTCAAAATATGTTTTGATGACGAATCATATTCAGAATTGTATGAACTTGAAAAAGAAACGTGTATCCATATTCCTTGCGAATATTATAAGATTGAAAGAAATTGGTTTTCTGACAAACCAGTTAAGCAACTCCTTATACCCTACTATGTACAGCTTGTTGATTCTTCCTCGAATTATTTCAATTCATCGTCTAACCAATACATTGCACATTTATTAAGAAAATATATCGGTGATAATGATTTCACCAAAATCAAGTCTAGTCTTCGATACCTTAAACAAGGTTTTGAGGAACAACAAAATATCACAGAAATAAACACAAGACTCAAACAAGAAAGAGAAAACTTGGAGGTTTCTATCGACATAACCTCTAAAATTATTTTGCGTGATATTCTTTGTCCTTTTTTGGAGAACATTCCTATTGAACAAATTGGAGCTGGCGAACTCTGTATTTTAAAGACGATGCTTTCTATTGATAAAAATCATCAAACTGATAAACCTAAAATTATCATTATAGAAGAACCTGAATCTCATCTTTCCCATACAAAGATGTATGAACTCATTAGTAAGATAGAAGAGAACATCAATGCTCAAAATACGCAGTTAATAATAACGACGCATAATAATTTTATAGCAAACAAGCTTGACTTAGCGAATCTTATTCTTATAGAAAATGAAAATGGCGAAATAAAAACTCAAAAAATTCAGAATGACGATAAAGATAAATTTAAATTTTTCACAAAGGTATCTAACTATCCGACATTGAGACTAATACTGTGCAATTCTGCAATATTAGTAGAAGGTCCTACGGATGAAATGGTATTAACTTATTATTACTATCGACAATATGGGCGTCATCCATTTGATGATAATATTGAAGTTATATCTGTAGAAGGAGTTGGATTTAAAGAATATGTTAACATAGTTTCTCCGTTTCAAAAAAAAGTTGCTGTTATTACAGATAATGACGGAAAGGACCTTGATAGTCTGAAAAAGCAAAGAGGTTTGGAAATCCTGCCTAAAAATGTTTCCATATATACGGAAAACGATACAACGCTAAATACGTTGGAACCCTCTTTTATCAGAAAAAATCAAAGAAAAATCCAAGAACTATCTGATGCAATCAGAATGCATAAGAAACCTAATGACACTGAAGCTGATTTGGCTGCTTTTATGAAAAACAATAAAACCGAATGGGCATTTAAACTGCTAAATAAAGTTGATAAATTAGATTTTTCTGTGCCTGATTATATTGTTAATGCTGTTAATTGGATTAAAGAATAATGGGAAATAGTAAGGTATATATTGCAGCAGCAGGTTCAGGTAAAACATCCTTTATCCTTGAACAAGTTTACCAGTCCCTCGACAGAGCTGTAGATGCAGGTAAATATCTTATAATAGTCACATATACGTCGAAGAATCAAGAAAATATAAAAGAGCGAATCATTCAAAAATACGGATATATACCCAAGGCAATTGTAGTTGTTGGATGGTATACTTTTCTTTTAGATTTTTGGATAAGGCCATTCAAAGGCTCTGTCATTAACATTCTGTATGATAATCATATAGGGATGGTCTATGTTGAAGGCCAATCTGGAGTTATTAAGACAAAAGATGGTAGAACTTTCACAACTTACCATACCCCTATTGAAAAGTTCTTGGATAACAAACAAAGAAATTTGTATTCAGATAAACTCAGTGAGTTTGCTTATCAATGTTATGAAACCAATCCTATTTCATTATTAGAACGACTTTCAAACATTGCTGATGCAATATTTATTGATGAAGCACAGGATTTATCGGGATGGGATTTTGAGATAATAAAAGTGATACTAAGATCACAATCAGAAATAAAATGTATCTTGTGTGGTGACCCAAGACAACACACATATTCAACATCCGCATGTCCTAAAAACAAGAAATATAATGGAAAGATAAATTTATATATAACAGAAAAAGTAAATACAAAACGAAAAATATATGCCGATATCGATACAACAACACTAAATCTGTCGCATAGATGTGTTCAACAAATATGCGATTTTGCTTCAAAAGTGAGTAGTGATCACCCAAAATCCGATTCTTGTAAATGCGCACAATGCAACAAACGCCGGGAAGAATACTCTCGTAAAACAGGTATGTTCCTTTTGAAAAAGGAAGATATCCTAACTTATATAACAGAGTACAATCCCATTTCTCTAGTATGGGATTCACTTCAGAAGCCTACAATAAAGACTGAAACTACATATAATTATGGTGAATCTAAAGGCTTACAAGCAGATAGTTCACTAATATACCCAACAACACCTATTCTTGATTTTTTGCGTAGTGGAAAGAATCAACTCAAAGCTGTGACTAAAAGCAAATTATATGTAGCAATTACCAGAGCTCGATACTCTGCTGCAATTGTCGTTGATAATGATTTTGACAATAGTAAAATTGCATTACCTTTTTGGGGAAAAGAAAAATCTGTTTAAATAAAAATTATAATATTGAAATATAAAATTAATTGAGCTGTTAGTAATATTATTATACACAAGGTGAGGCGTATGTAATCCTGCGAATATTTGTATGCAGTATTCTTCATAATATCTTTAAAGAATCTATATAAGATGATAGATGTTGATGTAGAAAGAGGAAATCATTGATATAGTTGAAAAGTCTCTCACATTTCCTATATACAATCTATAAATAGTTAAATAATTATGAGTCATAAAAGAAAGATTATGAACTATTGTTTATTCCAGAATAATCCATAAATAAGAAAATCTTTTTTTGAGTCTAAAATTACGTTATAAAAAGACATTTCTTTTTATGAAGGAACAAAGAAAATTCTAAAAATCCACATTGATATTAAGTAAGTTACAAAGAAAAAATAGGGCTGGCGGTAACCGTCAGCCCTATTTTTTCATGCCCATTTTTGAAAACTTTGCAACCGAAGAAAGAAAAATAACCCATTGGAACAAAAGAATATTGTATGGAAGAGAACAGAAATGATATTGAGATACTCAAAGCAATGATAAAGGAAAACTTTGAGGAACAACGAAAACTGATTGCCAAGTTGGAAACGGCTCTGGAAGCAGTAACTAGTTTCAACGGCAAGCAAATGCTGGACAGTCGGGACATGCGGCTGATGTTGAAAGTCTGCGACCGTACCCTGATCCGCTGGCGTAATTCGGGCAAACTCCCTTATTTTAAACTTAGCGGCAAGATTTACTTCTGGGCCTCGGACGTGCATAAATTCCTAAGAGAAGAATGCAAACAAGAAGATTTTATATCCGATTCTATTAACTCATAAATAAAAATTCATATGGAAAATCAAAGTAAAGTAATCGTCATTGAACGAAACAAATTCGCAGCACTCGTCAAATCACACCGCAAATGCCTCCAGATGCTGAACATTCTGACTTACATCTACATGGTTAAGGAAGTAAGCCTTACCCTGACCTTGCAGGAAATTTGTGAAGTCCTGCACATGACTCCCGAAGAAGTAGAGATACAGCGACAGAAAGGATATATCCGCTTTACAACGCAGAAAGGGATGACCGTCTATGAAATTACCGACCTGCTCCGATTGGAGAATATGCTGGAGATGGGGAGTGTCTATCGCAAGATTGACAAGAAAGTAATGAATCTCGAACCTCTAAATAATGAATAACAATGAAAGAAGAACAGGAAAAGAAACAGCGGAAGCGTCTGGTACACGCTTCCCTGTTCAGCGGATTCGGTGCCCCCGACCTGGCAGCCGAATGAATGGGATGGCAGAATGCCTTCCATTGTGAGATAGACGATTTTTGTAATACTATTCTAAATTACTGGTTTAAAGATGCAGAAAGTTATACTGACATCAGAACGACTGATTTCAGAGAATGAAGAGGAAAAATCAATGTTCTTACAGGAGGGATTCCTTGTCAACCATTTTCTGTCGCCGGCCAAAGAAAGGGAGCAGCGGACGACCGTTATCTCTGGCCTCAGATGCTCAGAGTCATACAAGAGGTCAGGCCCGATTGGGTCATTGTTGAAAACGTTGCTGGCATCCTCACGATGGTACAGCCCGGTCAGGAGACTGAAGTGGGAAGTCAATCCACTCTATTCGGAGAGAGTGAGCCTGTATTTACAAGGCGGCAGCAATATGTTGTTGAAACCATTTGCCGTGATCTTGAACGTGAAGGATATTCCGTCCAGCCGGTACTTATACCGGCTTGTGGCGTCGGCGCGCCTCACCGACGGGATAGGGTTTGGTTTATTGCCCACCGTAACGGCGCAGGACTTCAAACTGAGAGGACCGAACAGCCGCCAGCAGGGACTGCCGGAGATAATACGTGAGGGACTTCTGCCCACTCCGGTAGCCAGCGATGCGGATGTGGGAACCATCATCGGGAAGGATGACCGGATCATAATGAGTCCGAAAGGGAAGATACGGAAAGTCAACCGGAAAGGACAGTGTTGGAGCGTAGGATTGGGGAAAATGGTGGAACTGCTGCCCACTCCGAGAGCCAATCTGATAAACGGATGCAATCTGAACAGCCCGGAGCTTGCCAACCGGAACAAGGGGAATCTTGAAGAAGTCATATCCCAATGGATTCGGGAAGAGATGATTCCCACTCCGACAGCGAGGGACTGGAAGGGTGCGGCAAGTCTGGAGAGTCTGGAGAAGAGAGGTCGGATACCGGAAAAGAACAGCCTTCCCGATTTCTTCGCCCGGACTGGAAAGAGTTTCCAACTCAATCCCCTGTTTGTGGCCGAGATGATGGGTTTTCCTCCAAATTGGACGGTATTACCTTTTCTCAGTGAAGAGAAAAATCCATCAAAGGATACGGAAACGCCATCGTCCCCCAGGTAGTCTACGAGATATTTAAAGCAATAGAAGAAACCTATAAATTAAACATTCATGAATAAAGTATCGATATTTGAACATCCCGAGTTCGGACGCATCCGGACACTGGAAATTGACGGGAAAATATGGTTCTGCGCCTCGGATGTTGCCGCCGCACTTGGCTACTCCAATCCGCGAGATGCCGTCGTAAGACACTGTAAACCAATGGGCGTCGTGGTTTACGACACCCCCACACGCAGTGCCGTCCAGAAAATCAAGTACATCAGCGAAGGGAACGTATACCGGCTGATTGCCGGTAGCAAGCTGCTTTCCGCCGAGAAATTCGAAAGCTGGATATTTGATGAACTGGTTCCCGAAACACTAAAGAACGGTGGCTATCTTCTTAAGAAGAACGGCGAAACGGATAATGAACTGCTTGCGCGTGCCGTATTGCTCGCACAGAACCGTATAAAAGAGCGAGACAGCCGTATTTCAGCATTGGAGAAGGAGAACAACTATGCTATCCTGAAACTCAAGCTACAGGCCCCAAAAGTTCAGTATTATGACAAAGTCCTCCAATCCCAAAGCACCTACACGACCACACAGATAGCGAAAGAATTGGGAATGACTGCCGGTATGCTGAACAAACGGCTTCGATGGGCAGGCATCCAGTTCCGTCAATCCGGTCAATGGCTGCTCAAAGATCCTTATCAGAATCAAGGCTATACGGCAACCCGGACCCATGTATGGGAAAGCCGCACAGGAGAAACCGGCACGGCCATGTTGACCGTTTGGACGGAAAAGGGCCGGTTATTCATACATTATCTTTTTGAGGCTTATCTGGTATAGCCGGAATATAAGACCGGGATAAATAAAAAAGCTACTGAATTTTTGTTTCAGTAGCTTTTTTATTGCTTTCAATTGATACTATCTCAACCGTGGTCCCGTTTTCTTCTTTTCTTTCACAGGCACAATTTCTTGTCGGGGTGCTTCTTGCGGCCTTATCCTTTCACTTACAGTCTCACTCTGAAGAAGCCTGTTTAAATACCGGAGGTCCTTCAGCAATTTCTGTTTGCATTCTATCTCCAGGGAATGGGCCATATTCGACATCGGGCTGGTACTTTTCTTGACAAGCGGACCGTTTAGGAGATCATCTTCTATATACAGGGTACAACGCTTCAAAATCCCTTCAATATCCTTCGGCGTTTCAGCGGCATCAATCGCCTCCTGAATGGCCTTATAATTCTTATCCATATAACAGGCCTTATACAAGTCATCGGCATGCCAGTCAAAGAAATGAAGATAGTTGCTTGCCAGTTGCGCGCTATACTCTTTTATATCGCTTTCCACAACCCCTTTCTTCTTGTCAAGATATTGCTGCAACTGTTCGATCCTTAAATCACTTTTATCCATTGTTGTCCGATTTATAGTTCCATGTCCGTTTCAGTTTCGCTCTGAAAGGATATATCCAGTTCTCTTTCCTGATGGAAATTATCCGCTATCACGAATTTAATCTCCGCATTCTTGCTGCTTCGATTATGATAGAAGAGCGTGAATACTTGGCGGCAGGGATCGCTGTCATCCAACTCCGCTATCGAATCCAACGGTTGCATCTCCCGGTTCACCAGATAGACCTTCTTCTTATCGTACACCTCGCCGCTGCCCTCCATCTGTATATAACCGATTTGATAGCCGGCTTCCTCATAGTTTCCGCTACGATTGAGTGTCAGACGAATCTCCACGGTTTCATCCGGGGAAATGGTTTTCTGGAGATACCAGGATGTTAACGAGAAATCGTAAGCCTGCTGCACTTCCAATTTATCATCACAACTACTCAACAGGCAAAGCATTGTGAGCATGATGCTACTAATTATTAATTTTATCTTCATGATTTTACGTATTACTAAATGAATAATCTACTTGAATCCGGTAACGGCTAACGCCTGATGCCCGTTTTTACCTTTCTTTCAGGCGGTTCTTCTTTCTTCGCTGTTTTAGTTGCCGCCTGTTGCAGGTTCTCTTTGGGAGGCGTTTGTGCAAGGATATTCGCGAATTCCCGGTAATCCCTTACCAACTGTTGCATACACTCCAACTTCAGGAAATGGGCCACACTTGTTGTCCGGCTGGAACTCCTATAATCCACCTGGCCGTTCAACAGTTTGCTTTCACAGTAAGCGGCGTTGTCCTTAACAATCTTCCGAACCGTATCAATGTCCCTTGCCTCGTCCACCGTCTGTCGGAGTTTCTTATAACACCCGGACATATAGTGGGATTTGTACAGACTCTCCGCATCCCATTCGAAAAAGTGCAGAAAATTCTCATTCATCTTCTTGCTTTGTTCACGTATGTCCCGTTCTTCCCGGTCTATTTTGATATCCAGCCAGTGAAGCATCTGGTCCACGTTCCAATTACCTTGTTCCATACTATTACTGTTAATTGAAAATGTACTTGACGCCGACAGCTACCACCGTGTGGAAATTCCCCACGGATGATCCGAGGAATATCCTCTCTCGGACATTGAAAAGAAAAACCAGCCTGTCGGAAAGGAAGGCCTCCATCTCGAAAGCCGGGGCAACACCATAAATGAAGCATCCGTCATTCTTTAAAGTCGCCCCGTCATAGAGCAGCTTACGGTTCCAGTTGGTCGCCTCATAACCCGCCAGAGCGGAAAGACCGGCAGAGAAGAACACGTTCTTGCCACGGTCCGAGAAGAACGGCACGAAATAACCGACCTCCCCGGTAAACTGCGCTTTGGGGATTGCAATGTCCTTATAGGAATAGTGCTTTTTCACAAAATCTGCCCCGAACAGCCAGCGGGAATGGTTCCAGTTGTACCGGCTCAGAGCCAGTCCGATCTGGAAGTTACCATGCAGGTGCTTCACATTCGAACCGAAGTCGTCTACACCGCCTAACGTAAGCTGAATACCTTTCTGCCCCGGCAGGTAACGCTGGGCAAAGGATTTGCCTGCCACGAAGGGCAGACAAATGCATAACATAATAAATAAAACTCTTTTCATGATTATTCCCCGATTAATTCATTCACAATACGCGCATCCACCAGGTCACTGTTCTCAATATAGAACCGCTGGTGACGGCCTCCCTCTTTCTCGTAAATTTCCACTTCCAGTAACTTGTCGTCAGGAATGACAATCTTTGGAAAGGCATACACAATCCGTCCCGTGCTCTTTCCCTCAATGCGTGTCAGGGCATTGAGCGTGCGTACCGGTTCAATATAAGTTTCCTGTTGAGCCGTCCTTTTGGCAATCTTCTTATCTACCACTTTAAACCGCACGAAATCCACATCGAAAGGCACATTGGAGTTGTTCGTCAGGGAAACATGGAAGAAGATCAGGTCCTTATGTACATAAATACCCTTCAGAAGAGCCTGCATCCCGAACTGTCGGCATCCGATATGCTTCACGTCCCTGCGGTCCAGCCGGTGGATGGTGTACATCACGCTGGCGATGACCGTGGGATCTTCCTCACCCAGCTCCGTGACACGGATGGAACTGCCTCCTTTCTTATCCCCTCCGTCCGGGTTTATCCATTGGTCCATGTTGATATTCAGCGTGGAAGGCTCCTCCTTATAAACCACATTGAATGAAAAGAAAGAACCGTCTCCCGTAATAACCGAAAAGTTCGTCTCCCCCGGAAACTCCTTCACAGCCGCCTTCACGCGTACCACATTCTCCACCCCGTCGGCTTTTCCCGCGATGATGTTGTTACTGCCCAAGTCTACATAGCGCACTTCCGTGGGGAAAAGGATGTGCACCGTCTTGCTGAAAGTGACCTCTATTTTATAAGGGGTGATATGCTGGCCCGCCGTCAGAATCCTGACGGGATTTACCGGTCTTTCTTCCTGTGCGAAACCGGATACCGAGGTCAGAACAGCCATCAAAAATGCTATAACTATTTTCATTGTCTTATCTTTTTTAATTAATTGAAGTGAATAAATCCGTTATTGTTTTTTGGGGACCAACAGTACCTTATACCCGGCTTTCAGTGTCACTTTTACCGCACGAACCCGTCCGGCAATCAACCGCGTGCCGCCCTGCATGACTCCGCGCGTCAGGTCCATCACCACCTGCTGTCCGGCAGAACGTGCAAACGAAACGCTGTTTCCCATGCTCTCGCTGACCGTCCCTGCCGCGTCCTTTGCCGCACTGCGGGTCTCCGATCCGGGAACGAAAATCCCCTTCTGCCCATCTACATCGTAAGTCGCCAACTGCACGGGAATGATATTCCCGGCATACTCGATACTGCTGATCAGGATATCCAGCCGTTCTCCCTGAATGACCGCAGCACCCGTAACCAGGCTGTTTGCAGGAACGGTGATGTTTCCGGCTTGCAGAGGTTGGAGCAACCGGAGTCTTACCCTGCCTCCCTGTTGGGTGGTCTGATTCTCCGAAATGCAGGCGGCGATGGTATTCGTCCCCGTTTGGTAGCTGCTGCCCACAGCCGTATTGAATCCGTAATTCCTTTCAACTACCAGCGAAGCGATAAAAGCGGAATCCGTGACCGGCTGTGAAAGGCCGGAGGCTGTCTGATGCTCCACCCGCTGTACCGGAACAGGTTCCGGCAGTTCTTCTCCGGTTGTTTCTTCTTTTATGGTATCCTTATCCGGATTCAGATACTTTGCCGCCATCTTGTAGGAACGCTCCATCAGTTCTTCACGGGAAGCCGTCCGGTTCTTTTCTTTTTCCGCTTCTTCCAGCTTTTTGTTCAGCTCCTCCACTTTCCTCTCCAGATCACTGTTCTGAGTTTCTCCGGGAGTCCCATAGAAATCATCTAACTGGCTGGAAATTTGCTCGTAGGTATCGACGGACTGTTGCAACTTGTCGCCGGCTTTTTCTTTTTCACTGGTCGAGGTCTTTCCCTCATTCATCAATGCCCCGGCAAGCTGTTCCAGTGATTTCATCCGGTTGCCTTCTTCCACTTCCGCCTGTAGCTTTTCATAAGCGGCGGTCTTCTTATCCACCAGTTTGGCCGTGGTAGGCTCCGGGACATTCACATTGAACCCGGAGTTGCCGGGAGCTTCCGTCCCGCTTTCCTTACCGGATGGAGCGAATATTCAGTACATGACTCCCAGGAACACCAGTACAAAGACCGGAATCACAATGAACTTCCTTCTTTTTTCCATCTCTTCCGGTGTGAGCACCTTTTTCTCTTTTTCCGGCTCGTCCTGCAAGGCTCTGCCGGTTTCCGGCTGTACCACTGCCTCTTCTGCCGCTTCGGGCTTTTCCAAATCTTTATCTTCCATTATTCGCGGGTTTTAGGGTGAAACATTATACTGTCTTTATCAGTCCGGTGAAGTGAATCCACCGGCGTATTCCTGTCAAAGGGCAACTCCTTTTGTGTGGCGTGAAAAAGAAAACGTCCGAAGGCACGGGTTACCGTGATACCACACAGGATCGTGCTGATAACCAGCATACCGATCAGCACTCCCTTACGTTCTTTCTCTGACAGGCTTTCACAAACGTCCTTCAGCTTTTCGCCGATTTCTGTTTTTATCTTTCTGTTTTTCATTATCCTGTTCTTTTTAGCGTTCAACGATCCTTATATCCCTGTTCTCCAGAATCTCGAAACGCTCCGCCATAAAGCCTTGCGGATTATTATCCGACCGGGTTACACTCTGCAGGAAGCAACGGGTGACAAGGGAACGCTCAGTGATATTACTGCTGCGGATAACCATCTGCCGGGCAAAAGTGGTGATCCGGTAGGGATAGTTGTCAAAATCACACTGCATGCTGTCCACAAGGACGGTCTGGTTGATATTGCCGCTGATCAGCCGGTTGTAATACCCTTTCTCGTTCCAGTCCCGGTAATAACCATACAGGCTCTTGTCCGCCAGATACATGGCACGGTTGATATTGGACTCGATGGCCGCCTTGTCGGGAGCCAGCGTAAAGAACAGCTCATGCAGGCGGCGTACATGCTCACGGGCTTCCACAGGACGGTTCAATGCCGCATCCTGCGACAACGCCAGCATCAACGACTTGCCCTGATCCAATACATAGATCTTCTCCCGTTGCTGACTGGCAAAAAGGTAGGACTTTCAGATAGCATACGTGGTCAGCGAGGCGCAAATACCCAGAAAGACCAGTGTGAACAGGCGTATCTGCCTGAACGAGGATTCGATGTTTTTAAAACTCTTGAATTCCATAATTCCTGTTTTTATTAAGTTTCTACTTTTTCAACAATATGGCTCCGACATTCCCCGTTGAAGCACCTGCCGCAGCACCTGCCACATTGGTCACTTTGGATGCCGTATTGTTTACGTTACGATTGTAAGAACTCATGCCTCCTGCCTGAACGATCCAGTTCGATACGGTCGGGACACAAAAATACCCGATGATACCAATAATCATGAATATCAGGTAGATGGCAGAAGAACCGTCCACGTCGATGATGCTCATCGGGTCAGCCATCAGCTTCATCTCCTCCTGCATGATAAGCGTCTGTATCTTGGCGAGCATCGCCCCGAAAAGGTCTGATACCGGCAGCCAAAGATAAACACTGATATAGCGTGCCAGCCATTGGATGAGCGTATTCTGCAGACCGTCGAACACACTCAGGGCAAAAGCTATCGGCCCCAGAATGCTCAGTACAATCAAAAAGAAGGTACGGATCGTGTCGATGACCAGCGAAGCGGACTGGAAGAGGATTTCCAGTAGTTTGCGCATGATCATCTGGGTGATCCCCTGCAGGGAAAAGGCATAGGAAACCTCATACATAGTCTGTAGAGCGGTATGTTCCTCTTCACTCCAACCCATATTGTCAAGTTCAGCGTCCAGCTCCTCATTGGAAGCGAAGATACGTCCTGTCATCGCGGTCTTTGCCATCATGTCCGCCCGGAGCTTGTCTTTCTCCTGCTGGTACTTCTGCAAATCAAAAGTCTGGTCGCGGAGCAGCATTCCGGTTCCCTGCACAATGGGGCTGAAGATACCGTTCAGAGTGCCCAGCACCATCACGTCGAAAAAGAGGATACAGATTCCCAGCACGAAGGGCCGGAGCATTGAAAAGACATCTATCGGCTCGGCACGGGAGAGTGACTGCCAGACGCGGTAGGCGATATAAAACAGGGCTCCCAAGGCGGCAAGTGCCATTCCCATATCCATCATCGGGTGGCAGAGCTTGATCATCGTATCATACAGATCCCGGAGAATCTGATGCATGTTTTCAAATGAAACAGACATTAATAACATACTATTCTTATTTTAGATTGAGTGACTACCAGTAACGCTCGTCCTTGCCATACAGGTCGAATACCTGCTGCTGTTCGTTCTTCTCCTTGGCACGCAGGTAGGATACGTGCAGGTTCTTCCGGGTGTAATAATTGGCCAGCTCCTTATAATGTACCATCTCCCGGTAGACCCGGTTCACCAGGTCGATGCGTTCCTTGTCGTTCATGGACATGCCGGTGGGATTAATGATATTCTTCAGTTCGGCAATACTCCGGCTGCTCTTTTTCATAATAGTATTATAACCGGATGAAATGGCGTTCAGCTCCCGCTGGCTGAAGTTCTTGTCGGTGAGCATCTTGCCGTAATTCTTCACGTAGATTTCAGAGATGTCGCTGAGTATCAATACGGACTCTTTTACTTTTTCGCTGCCGCTGATCAGGTCGTTCACCTTGCGCAGCTTATCATAATACTCCCGGCCCTGTTCGAATATCTTGGAGGTCTCCTTTCATGTGGAGAGGGCGTTCTGTGCCGTCTCTGAAGTTTCCACTATCTCATTGACACTGTTCACGATCCCCTGAATCATATTTCCGGGATCGGACACTACCCATTGCGCCTGTACGTTTGCCATGAAAGCCGGCAGTACAAACAATATGCTTAAAATTCTTCTTTTCATTCTTTCTTTATTTTACGGGTTATTTTTTCTTTTTCTTCTCCTTGGCCAACATACGGATGGCCTGTTCCATATTGCCGCCCAGCTTCTCCGTCATCTGTGTAACTTCGAGTTTCTCGGTTTCCTCCGTGGTATAAGTGAGGTACTCCTCAACGGAGGTCTCCGTGGCATAGACCGCAGACTGCACGCCTCCCAAACCCAGCCAGACTTCCTTATACTTTCTTGCCGGATCATTAGACTGATTGATAGACAGAATCTGTCCTTTTTCCTTGTCGGTCAATCCCAGCAGGGATTGTACGCAGTCGAACTTATTGATATACTTGCGCTGGTCCAGCAGGATCTTACAATCGGCATTATTTATAATGGTGTCCTTGATAATCGAACTTGAGACGATATCATCCAGTTCCTGCGTGACCACTACGGCCTCCCCAAAATGTTTGCGGACTGTTTTATAAAGGTAGCGGATATAATCCGCCATACCCTCACGCGCGATTGCCTTTCATGCCTCTTCCACGACGATCATCTTCCGGATGCCATGCAGCCGTCTGATCTTGTTAATGAAAGCCTCCATGATAATGACCGTAATCACCGGAAAAAGGATTTTGTGATCCTTCACCGAATCCACCTCGAATACCACGAAGCGTTTGTTCAACAAGTCGAGCTGCTCGTCCGAGTTCAGCAGGTAATCATACTCTCCGCCTCTGTAGTAGGGAGCCAGGACATTGAGAAAATTAGTGAGGTCGAAATCTTTCTCACGGTAGTGTTTCTTTTCCAGTACCTTCCGGAAATCTTCCTGAACGAACTCATAAAAGGTATTGAAGGAAGGAACCGGCTCCTTACCGCCCTTTATTCTTTCGATAAAGAGGTTCACCGCCATTGAAAGGGCTACCTCCTCGGCACGGGTGATGACTTCCGTATCCCTCTTTCAGAGCGACATAATCAGTGTTTTAATGGACTCTTTCTTCTCCAGGTCAAAGACCTTATCCGCGGTAAAAAAGGGATTAAAAGCTATCGGGTGTTTTTCACTATACGTATAATACACACCATCCTCCCCGTTTGTACGCTGGTGGATCAGGTCGCATAAACCCTTGTAACTGTTCCCGATATCAATCAATATAATGTGGGTATTCTGTTCCCAATACTGGCGGACAAGGTGGTTCATGAAAAACGACTTGCCCGAACCGGAAGGCCCTATGACCAGCTTGTTACGGTTGGTAATGATACCCCGGCGCATCGGCTCGTCCGAGATATCCAGATGTAGAGGTTTCCCGTTTGCCCGGTCTGCCATCTTGATGCCGAAAGGCGACAGGGAATCCGCATAGTTCGTCTCTTCCGTAAAGAAGCAGACTCCCTGCTCGATGAACGTATAGAAGGACTCCTCGGCAGGAAAGTCACCCTCACCACCGGGAATGCCGGCCCAGTACAGGGTAGGTGCGTCAATGGTATTGTAACGGGGCTTGCATCCCATCAGTGCCAGAGCCGAACCGGTATCGTTCTTTATTACTTTCAGCTTCTCCCGGCTGTCTGACCACGCCATGACATTGCAATGGCAACGGATGGCAGTCAAACCAAAAGAGTGCGCCTCGTCCAGATAGGCATCGATCCATTGCTTGTTGAGCTGGTTGGCACGGCTGTACTTGGAGAGTGAATGCATGTTGCGTGCCGTCTTTTCAAAGCGTTGCAGGATTTCTGTCGAATCGTCGATGAACAGGAACTGGTTGTAGATATGATCACAAGAGAGCATCAGTCCTACCGGAGCAGCGAAACTCAGACGGCAGTCGCTACGGTCGGTGGAGTATTTCTCATACCGGGTATCTGTCTGGACAGAGCCGGGAAGATCGTCCACATCGGAAAGGGTATGCACGCAGAGGATATTGTCCCCGATGCGCATCTTGGACGCGCTCATCTGTATATCCTTCAGCGTGGTTGTGTCCTGCTGTGAAAGAGAAAAGTATTTCTCAATCAATCCGGCCTGTTGCGGCGTGCCGACAATCTCATCGGTGGTCAACCGTTCCAGACGGATAAAGGCCGAGTCGTTCAGGATGCGCTCGAACTGGTCGACACTTTCCAAAAACCGGCTGACCACATCCTTGTCCCGGACTTCCTTCGGGATAATATTTCCCCGGCAGAGGATGGAGAAGTTGCTCTCTTTGCGGCTCCGTTCTTTGGTTGTCTTGGTGATGAAAAGGTAGGAAAAATGATTCAGGAAAGGCCGTTCATTAAAATGAAGTTCAAAAGAACGATCCAGAAAGCTCATTTCATCTTTCTGCGTGTCGGCCTTATAATTCTCTTTCAGGAACCAGTCCTGTCGGTGTACTATCGTGTAAGCGGGCAGCACCTTGACTGCCTTTGTTCATGTGCCGTGCATGGATTCATAGTCTGCGGAAGTAACTGTGAACAGTTCCGGCAAGAAGACCTTGAAGCCGATGGTCACATCCGCATCCTTGGAGAGGATGCATCCTTCTTCCACGGACAGGATAGGAAACTTACTTTCCAGCGTTGCGGCTTTTAATATATTTCTCATAAATGCGTTTTTTAAATAAGGAGGATATACGTTTGCGATTGATGATATAAAACGGGTGGTATTTAACTGCGGTAAGCTTCATCAAGCCATTGGGACCATACTTCTTGTTCAGGTGGAACACCCCGAAGATCAGCCCGAAAGCAGAGAGGACACCGAAGCCGATGCAGACCCACCGGTCAATACCTATCATATAGAAGATGACGAACAACAGGAAGATGGCAAGCAAGCCTCCTACGAAGAAGTACAGGTATTGTGCCTGCAAGCCGTGAAACTCCACGCTACGTCCGATCCCTTTGTTGATATTGTATTGCATAATCGTCTATATTACAGGAAGAAGGAACGCAGGACGGTCGCGGCGACAATTAAGAAAACACAGGCTCCAAGCCAGCTCCCGGCAACTTTGCCGGTGTCCGGGTCGCCGGACGAGAACTTGGAGTAGACTTTTATCGCGCCTATCAGTCCCACAATAGCTCCTGCAGCATATATCAATTTTGTAGCCGGATCGAAATAGCTGGACAGCATGGATGTGGCCTTTGTGATACCGGCACTTCCGTTCCCCTCTGCATAGGCACTCAGGGTGGCAACAGCTATTCATGCGATAAGTGCAACCGTCTTTTTAAAATGTCTTTTCATATATAATCTACTAATTAAATGTGAATAAAAAACTCCTTTCAAATGAACCGCAGGAAACTTCCTGCGGTTCACTGCTTGCAACCACGATGTGTTTTTTAGGATCAACCTGAGTCATAGTAACCAATCATAGATACCTCCGTTTTTAAAAGGTTAATTACTTGTTTTGAATGTTCGCTCCGGTAAGGGGAAAAGATCAACCGGAATCATAGAAGCCTCTCATATCTTCTTTTTTAAAGGGTTATATACTACGTTTTAAAAACTCACTATTCCCGGATCAACCGGAATCAAAATACGGTCTCTTGTCCATTAACTTATTTTTTATCTATTGTAGGCACATGCTCCGTGATATCAAATTCCCGGAGGATGTCGTCCTTATTTTTTCCTGTCAATAAATGGGGTTCACCCTTATCCACATACAAGCGCATATACCGTTTGAGTTTGTCGCTGCTGCCCAGAACACTCGCCTGCAGGACTCTTTCCATATTCGTGCCTTCCAACTTCTGGAAGGTCTGCCGGGCCTGTTCCTGTTCCGTTTCCGTAAGTCCGTCCGATGACATTGCTTTCTCAATCATATCCATATCGTCAAAGGTGACACCGGTTGCCCGGTGGGGATTGCTCCGCTGTACGTATCCTGTGATTTCGTAACGTTCGGGAATCTCCTCTTTTTCTTCACCGGAAGAAGGAGAGGTTTCGTGTATATAGTCGATTTCAGGATAATTCAGTCTTTGAAAAGGAGCCGGAACTTCCGGGAATTTCGTATGCTTGTCAAGGGTTTCGTGCACTTGAAGAACCGGCTCTGTTTTCTTTTCGGGAGTAAAGGTATCACTCTTTTCCATGCCGGATTCAGGCTGTCCGCTATTGTCATCCATTGTTAGTGATTGTCGCATCCGGTACCGGCTCTTACCTATGATCTCCGCTTCGGGCACGGGGATTTCCGGGTGCGTGGCGGCAGGTGCAGCCGGACGTTCCTTTTTGCCTTTTCCGCCCCTCCATGTGAAAATGTCGCCCGTATGGACATACTTTTCAATACTCAGGTAAGAGGCATAGATAAACAGGATAATAAAAAGGTATTCCATGGCCTTATGACTTTAATGACTGGTAATGTTTATCCCGTACGGCGTCGAACACTTTACCTTTTTCGGCAAAATGAAGTTCCAGAAGACGGTTGACAAAACCGGCTACAGTCACTCCGCTTCGTCCGGTGGTGCAAACCAGCGACAAGATGCGCCGGTGGTATTGGGCGTTAATATGTAAAGACTTGCTTGAGGCACACCGGTCATCACAGAGGAACATTTCCTCATAGGCTGCTATCTCTTCCCCCGTGACAGGAGCTTCGGTTGTCTTCTTCCTGCCGTTGGAAGCACTTTTCTTTTTTCTGATATTTTCCATACTGTACATATACTATAAAGTAGAAGAAGATTTTAAGCCGGCAATCCCACTGATCTCGTCCAGCAGTTCCAAAAGGCCGGAACCTTTTATTTCACGGTTATCCGGTGGAAACAGGGTGGAACGAAAAATATTGTTACGGGTATAGCTAAGCTCCCTGTTGTAGCGTTTCGTATCGGGAATACGTGTATCCAACAGTTTCATATCCGCTTTCCGCATGACCGTATCCCATGCCTGACAAGTCTCTTTTCTCTCACGGCGGTCAATCATATTCCAAAAAAGATAGACACCTTTCAAATTGCAATTATGACGGGCTACCAATTCTTCCCCGACAACTTCGGCAAATTCAAGGGAACTCTGCATGACGATATTGTCCGCTTTGAGAGGCACGAAAATATAATCCATCGAAGAGATGGTATAAATCACTCCTTCGGATCGCAACGTTCCCGGCAGGTCGAAAAGGACAATGTCAAATTCGGCTCCTTCTTTTCGCATATAATCATGCACGTCCTCCGTCGCTTTCTCCGGATCGCTCCTGATGACCGGATAAGCAAGTTTCTGAAGTTGTTCGTGCTGGCGGTAGAGGGCGACTTTCAGGAAATCACTCTTCTCCACACTTTCCATGTCACGTTCACGCATGTTGAAGATACTGTGCTGGGGGGCGTCGCAATCCACGACCCCCACCCGGTAGCCTTTCTGGTAATGCAGGATGCTGGCGACCAGAACGGTGAAAGCCGACTTCCCGACACCACCCTTCTGGCTGGCAAAGGCAATAAATAACGGTTCTTTTTTCATTTTCTTTATTTTTAAAGGATAATAATGCAATCGTGTAAAATCTGAAACCTTGATGGCGGTATCATATTTTGCGGTGTAAAGGAAAAGATTCTGCCGGCAAGATGAAATAGCCTGTCATGTATAGTCATCCGCAGTCGGTTATTGTCAGGGAAGGAACCGATGGTTGAAATTTGCTCTTTAAAATACGATTATGTGCATTGATCGTTACCTTCTGACGAGCGAGGAAGAATCGGCACGTATGTGCCGGAGTGGAAGATTTGTATCCCACGATATCTCATGGAATTGCGGTGAAAGAAAAAAAATCCCCACCCGAAAACCGAAAGCGGAATACCGGGCAGGGATCATTACAATAAAGTTTTTTTTTACTCTTAAGGTCTTATGTAACCGTATTCACGCAAATCTGCCATGAATTGCTCCGGTGTATTAATATGATTACAAGTTATGAAAAAGACAGCAGATTACCTGTCTTCTGTCATTGCATTGAGCACATCTTTGTATTCTTCGAAATGTTGCGTCAGAAGTCTATTGACAAGCCCCTCCATGGTGATATCGCCACATCCGACAGCCCATATCAGGGAGGAAAGCTGATGATGCAGGTTGGCATCAATGTGCAGGGATTTACGTTTTTCACTCCGGATGCCATGAAGAAATTTCGTTTCGTGATCAGGCATCCTGCCGGGTTGTTCTGTCTGTCCGGCAGGTTGTTCAGAAACGATACTTGCCGTATCCGTTTCTTCCGGAGGCTTGGTAACAATACGTTGCGGGGATTTGCCTCCTACCAGCTCTCTGATGGCCTGTTTATCAATTCGACGGGGATCTATCTTCTTTTTCCCGGAATTTTTCATAGGCATTTACTTTTTCTTCCAGGACTGGTAGGCTTTCCCCATCAGAGCGTCAATCAGTTCTTTGTTCTTTTCCAAATAATCTTTCAGCACCTGAGTGACAAAACCGGAAATGGTGCCACACCCTGCAGCCTTGACCAGAGTTGCGATATCCCGATGTAACTTACCATCAATATATATGGTTTTGCAGGTAGTGCCTTTAGTTATGGAAACCATATATTTTCTTTTAAACTCTTCAACCTCTTCGTCTGTGGGAGCTTTTCTTTCAGTATCAGAAATATCCGGTACCATATCAGGTTCATTTGATACAAACCTGCCCGCCATACTTTTTTGAGCGACCTTACTGATAAAATCCTTTTCGTCTATGCTGCCGGGAGCAGCTTTCTTTTTTTCCAAGTATTCCATATTGTTATCGTATTAAATTAGACATTTTTTATTATTAATATTCCATGACAAAATAAAGGAATGGAATAATCTTATGGAATACCCTGTCTGTTATAGTCACTGAAAGTCAGTTTTAGTCACGCCCTCTTACCGTAAGGGTGCCTGTGGAATATACTTATATTCTCCATTTGTAAATGCATAATACTAATATATGACAGTTGTGTATAAACAGTAAATCCCTATATACACTTGTGGAATATCTTTAAATTCTCCTTTTGCGGATGTGTAATATCAATTAAATGTGCCGAACATAGCCATGTTTAGCTTGGAAAACAAGGGCACGAAATGCGTTAATTTCTTAAATTTTTCTTCAAAGAGTCCGATGGTGCAGGGCAATACACAATTCCTATTGGAGAATGTTGTCCCCGTGGAGGGGACAGCAAGTTGTGTTTTCGTTTAACGAAAACGGAACGGTTTAACGGTATTTCACCGCCAACCGTCCTCACAGGAGAAGAGCTCCGGAGTCGCTTATTTTCTAAGATGCTCTACATGTATTATATCTGATAGAATTACAGATTTTCTATAATTGCTAAAGGCAGTTCCGTGCACTCTGCGATTGTTGTAAATTCCACATTCTTCGCTTTTAATTTTCTGGCAATTTCCAATTTTTCTTTGTCAGGGGATAATTCGTCAAAGAATTTCCTTGCCAGATAATCTATGGCATTGATAATTCTGTCTTTTCCGGCCTGGCTATTTACATCTATTCCACAAAATGTACACAAGTCACGATGCAATATTAGATAGTAAATGCCCCCTACGATTAAAGATGAAACTGCTCTAATGTCAATGGAAGTGTCTTTAAACAATTCTTGGAACTTTTCATCTAAAGGAAGCGTATGAAACTCCCGTAACTTAGCAGTACGTATAGTCGTTTCATTATTAACCGTAAGCTCCCAACTTAGCAAGTGTTGCATTATTTTATTGTCAGACAGTGAAGAAAACAGTTCTTTAAGAATGAACTTATAGCCATGTTCTGAAAATAAGTCCCCCTTATAATTCTGAAAGATACTGCTAAACCAATAGTCATATTTTCTCACGAGCTTGTCTAAGCAATCATCAAGAGTTACAAAGTTATTATAAAAAACCGAAGGTTCTACTTTGGCCTCCCTGGTAATTCCGGTTAATGTTATACCGGTGAATCCTTTTTCTTCTATTAGAGAAAGAGCTCCATTAATTATATCCTCTTCTACTTCTGATTTCGTTCTTTTTCTTCTTCTCGCTGTATTCATTTTAGTCCTATAGTATCATCAATTTCACTCAATGCATTAATTAATCTATCCATATGTTCTTTTGTATGGGATGCCAGAACGCTTACTCTCAAACGAGGTTCTTTGATCCTTACTGCCGGATATACGATTCCGTTGGTAAATATACCCTTTTCCTGTAACATTTTAGCTATTTCATATACCTTTTTATTATTTCCAATCATTATAGGGAATATAGGTGAGACCGATGCTCCGGTATCAATTCTTAGTTCTGTAAACTTGTTTCTTAAATAGTTTACGTTATCCCATAGTTTCGATCTTATTTCAGGTCTTGTTTGAATCAATTCCAATGCCTTCAAGACAGAAGCCGTAACCTGGGGCGTTATTGCGGCTGAAAAGATATTGCTATCGGCATAATATCGCAAGTACTGTATCAGCTTCTTTGAAGCGGCAACAAATCCACCTACACAACCAAATGATTTACTGAACGTTCCCGTTATTATGTCTACTTGCCCAATGCAATCAAAATGTTCGGCCGTACCTCTCCCATTCGCTCCAAATACTCCGATTCCATGAGCATCATCCAGCATTAGCATGGCATTATATTTGCGACAAATAGATATAATTTCAGGCAATTTAGCCAGATCTCCCCCTTGTGAATATACGCCGTCAATGATAACCAACTTAGTTTTGTATTTATGGCTTTCATTTTTGAGGGCCATTTCAAGGTACTCCAAATTATTGTGTGGCAAACTCTTGACATTAGTACCTAATAATCCGGAAAGGGCACTTACATGAATATATGCGTCTGTGAATGCAATATCGTTCTTTCCTAATAGTGCGCGCAATAACCCGGCGTTTGCTCCAAACCCCGATGAAAATATCAGTGCGTCTTCATGTCCGACAAATTTAGCGATATTCATTTCCAATTCCTTATGAATATCGAGATATCCACCTATGACAGGGGCGGCACAAGCTCCCGTTCCATATTTTCTCAGGGCGCTGATTCCTGCTTCAATAGTCTCCGGATTTTGAGACATTCCCAAATAATCGTTGGAAACGAAAGCTGCCACATTATTATCGGGTTCAATATGCATTGCGGCTCCTATACCGGAATCGGACTGTATCCAATAGCTCTTACACCCGAAACTATCGAGTTGGTCGATATATTTTTGAAATGCTTCCGCCCTTTCAATCGCATTAAGTTCAAGAGATAACTCGAAGTCCTTTAAAGTATACATTTTCTTTTCCATGGTATTTATGATTTCGTGATAGATGTATATGATATAGCTAAAAACTATAATGTATTGCAAATATACATATTTTCATACTTTATAATACATTGCAAATGTTAATTATGTATATATGGCTGTTCCGCTGGTTTGTTGAGATACTTTTCCTTATAGATTCATATATACATATGTAATAGAGCGGACTTTATTTATCAGCTTTAAAGGGCGGATAATTTTGAATAATGTGGTTTCCGTTAAATAATACAAATATGATCGTATTAAATAAACAATAGCTATTGTATATTGTACTATATCGCTATTTTTGCAAAAGAAGGAAGTATGATAAACTATTTTGGAAATGATAGCTTTTTCAGCTTACAAAACAAAAATGAAACAACATTGAGGAACACACTAACATACGGAAGAATACATCTCACACACTGGTATGATATAGCGCAAATGGCACTATTGGTCATAGTGATCGGTTTATTGCCTTCAGTCAGTTCCACTGAATTGATGCAGGGAACGACAAGCGGAAAGATGTTCTTTTTCTTATATGTAATTCTTGTTTATGCTATTTTATACTCTTTGAAATTTATTACGAAGCTTCCTTCCTCTATTTCGTTCAGTTATATGGACGGATTATTACTGGTATGGACAGCCTACATATTTATAAATGGATGGTTTCATCATATCCATATATCAGATAGGCTTTTAGAATTCGGAGGATTGATACTCCTTTATATTTTTTTACGGCAAATAGGGCCGTCAAAATATGGGATTGTATTAGTTGCAATGGTTTTGGGAGGCTTCGTTCAAGCTATATACGGCAACCTTCAGTTATGGGGGTACATGCCATCCCATCATGCCTTATTCAAGATGACAGGAAGTTTTTTCAATCCGGGACCGTTCGCAGGCTATTTGGCTTCTGTTTTCCCGGTAATTATTGGGGCTATCCTTTTTAAAAAGAAATATGTTCCGTTTATACCGGAAAAAGTAAGCCGGGGTATTGCTTGGGGTGGAATTGCTTTTGTTTTATTGGCATTATCAGCTTCCGGTTCGCGTGCAGCCTGTCTATCAATCGCGGCTTCTTCTCTCTTGTCGTTTATCAAACGATATTCAATAGTCCAATGGATCAAGAATTGCACTATGATAAAGCGTATCGTTTTATTCGTTTCGGTACTATTATTTGCAATTGTCTGCTTTATAGGGCTTGTGAAGATTAATACCGATTCTACCAGTGGTCGCTTCTTAGTTTGGAAAGTGGCATCCGGCATGGTTGCGGAACATCCGTTTACCGGTGTGGGTTATGATCGTTTCAAGGCTTATTATATGGATAAACAGGCCGACTATTTTAAAGAGAATCCGGATTCTTCCGAAGCTATGGCAGCCGGAGATACAGTTTATTGTTTTAATGAGTTTTTGCAGCATGCAGTTGAAACTGGTGGGATAGGCTTAATCTTCATGTTAGGGGGATTAATTTATATTTTTAGTTTGTCTAATAAATTTTTAAGTGATGAATTATGGATAGCAAAAGCAGGAATTGCAGGCATTGTCGTTTTTGCGATGTTTTCCTATCCGGCACAGATCTTACCCATTAAAATTAGCCTGGTTTGTTATCTGGCATATATTGCAATACTTACTGATAACAAAAAAACGATATCTCTACAGAAAGGGAAATACTTCTATAAAGTTGTATTTGTGGCATTGGCCATAAGTGCAGTTTTTATAGTAAGTAAAAGTTTGCCGGCATATTATACAGCATGGAAAGGTTGGAGTGTGGCTTATCAGTCTTCCCAAATGAATGATTATCCTGCCAGCGTGAAAGAAGATGTAAAGGCATGGCCATTATTAAGATATAATGGGGATTTTCTGACCCATTACGGCAAGATGCTTAACAAGGTGGGTGAATACAGACAATCCATAGATATTTTGCAAGAGGCGGCATTATATTCTCCTAATACAATAATATACATAGCTTTAGGAGATAATTATAAAGCTTTGAAGAGATTTGACGAAGCGGAACATGCATATTTGAGGGCATGGTATATGAATCCCAGTCGATTTTATCCTAAATATTTGTTAGCCAAGATGTATGATGAAACCGGGCAGGTTACAAAAGCCAAAACAGTAGCCAAAGAATTATTGGAGAAAAAAGTAAAGGTTGAATCTACGGCTATTGATGAGATCCAAACAGAGATGAAGAATATCCTAGAGAGAAATAACGAACGGAGGTAATTGTGTTAGTTTTTGACGCGTTACCTTTTATGTCTAATTTAAAAAACTTATTAACAATGAAGACGAAAGGTTTGAAGTTTTTTGGTGTTGCAGCTATGTTCGCTGTGGCAATGTTCGTGAGTGCGTCCGTTAATACGGATAAAGGTTCACAAGATGTAACGCTTGCTGATTTGGCTAACGCTACTGAAGCAAATGCTGAATGTGCTCCTTCTACAGGAGCATCATCAGATGGTTATTGTTATGAACTATCTGGTAACTGTTTTTGGAATCCGGGCTACAGAATGTGCGATCCTTGGCGTTAAGTATTTATTTTATAAGATAAAATTCTGATTACGGTGATAAAAATCAAAGGAAGGTTTCATCTCTTTTTTTAGAATATTATCTATTAATGAAATTACTTTAATCGGCTCCGAACTATTAATTTGTAAGCCACGGATATAATTCTGTGGCTTACTTTTCAAAGAAAGATACAATTGTAACATTTAGATTATGCTAAAAAAAATATTTTATATTGCTGTTATAATAGCGCTTGCAATATCTTGCACCCAAAGTAATGTCATAAGGATAGAGAACTCTAAAGAAGGTATGCTTCATAGTAGTTATCAATTGGTATTAAATGATACGAAATCATTCTGTTTGGATTCTATGACTGCTCCTAGGCCTATATATATTCAATTACTGAAAAACGCAAATGGAGAAGATTCAATACTTACCTTCCTAAACCAATACAATAATTCTATCTATTTTTACAATTATAAAAACAGCAGTTTTCTCAGTAATATTGCTTTTAACAAAAATGACAATAACAAATTCCGTCGGATAGGTGGTTATTATTATAAAAATAGAGATTCTATCTATGTCTATGATATGGCTGAAGTTAAGCTTTATCTAACTAATATGGACGGAACTATGAGGCAACCCATCCAGTTACATGATGAAAATCTGAATTGGCCGCTTTATTATCCGCAATATATGTTAAATACAGTAAATCCCATTATTGAGAATAAAGGAAAGTTACTTATGACGGGACAATACTTCCCTTCGGTTCCAATGTCTATTATTGATAAATTCCGGTTTTCCAGCTATATTGATCTTAAAACGAATCAAGTGGAATATCACTCTACATACCCTAAAGAATTATATGGCTCAGGTGCAAATTGGGAAGGTGGAATATCTACTGCCGTATACACAGTACTATCACCTGAAAATAAAGTTATTCACAGTTATCCTGTTTCACATAACTTATATATATCAGAATGGAATGGGGATGCATGTTCTATCACATATGGAGGAAGTAATGTCGCAAAAACTATTTCTTCAATAGATAGAAAGGAAACAGTGCGCACACCGAATGAGCTGATTTTATCACATTATATACAACAAGATATGTATGGAGGAATTCTTTATGACCCTTATCGTAAATTATATTATCGTTTCTTATTACAAGGAATTCCTAATGCCAGTTTAAGTACGCTTAAAGAAGAAAAGCCTATAAGCATTATTATTATGGATGATAAATTTAATTATTTAGGGGAAACTGTCATTGGTACAGGAAAAGAATGGAATTGGAAAAATTCTTTTATTACTAGTGAGGGGCTGAACATTGAATATATTGATAAGAATGATGTTGATGAGAATTATTTGACTTTCAAAATTTTCTATCCAAAAGCTGTTTGATAAATTTTAAACATTGATAATATGAAGAACTATATTTGTGGAATATTGATCATAATTGGTGCCGTTTTTATGGTATCATGTAAAGGTGGTTCTGAAAAAGTAGAAAAGGACTTTTTGACAAATACGCTTGAACAACTTAAGATTGACCAAGCATATGAATGGGTTGTGATATTACCCGGACTTGGTTGCCATGGCTGTATTCAGGAAGGCGAATTTTTTATGAAAAAGAATATATCAAATACGAAAATATTATTTGTATTGACTAATATATCATCTTTAAAAATCCTACAGCAAAAGATTGGCATTAAAATCAACGATCATCACAATATATTCGTGGACAGAGACAATCGATTCAAGTTACCGACGGAGAATGCTATCTACCCATGTATAATTCAGGTAAAAAATGGAGAAATATTACAATATGCTTTTCAATCTCCTAACACTGCTGCTTTTCATAATATGAAAAAATATCTTAAATAAAACAAGGGCTGTAGATGAAAGAAGTAATTGTACATAAAATATTTGTTCTCTTGTTAGGAATGTGTCTGGCAGTCCCTGTGATTCATTCCCAGGAATCCATAGATTCCATCGCGAGTGGCATGGAAAAGCACTTTTCCACCCATCCTTCTGAATTGATTTATTTTCAGACCGGCAAGGGCATTTACGAGACCGGCGAAGACCTTTGGTTCAAGGCCTACCAACTGGATGCTCAGACCTTTGGCTTGTCGGATAAAAGCAAGACCCTTTACCTGCAAATGGTAAATCCCGAAGACAGTGTGGTGTGGCAGGAAAAGTATCCGGTTGAGAATAGCATCGTTGCCGGCCATATCTACATAGACGAGAAACTTTCGGAAGGTGATTATTTTCTGGAGGGCTATACCAAATATTCTTTTTACAAAAACGATACTATCGGGATAACACCCCGCCGTAAAATAAAGATCGTAAAGAATATATCCCGTTCGAGAGTGACAGAACTTCCAAAAGATTCTACTTTCCGCTTCGAGTTATTTCCCGAAGGAGGTAATCTTGTTTCCGGCCTTTCATCCCAATTGGCTTTTAAAGCGACCGATGGCAGGGGGAATCCGGTGTTTGTTGAAGGAACGATCTATCAGGATAATAAACCCTTGTGCACAATAAAGAGCGTACATGACGGAATGGGAACCGTTTCGCTTACTCCTTTTAAAGATAAGACATTCCGGATTGAATTAAACAATGGGAAGAGTTATCCGTTGCCCGAAATTCACCCGCAAGGAATGGTTTTGAAACTATCGGGACGGGATAAGGAGCAATTGGATTTTGTCGTATCCCAAAGTGAGAGCTTGCCGAGCGGCCCTATATACCTGATGGGACAAATGCGCGGCATGATTTGCTGTGTGGCCAAAGGCGTATTAAGGGACAGTCTCCGTATCTCCATCCCTCTTGACAACTTTCTCTACCAGGGAATATCGGAGTTCACGCTTTTCGACAGTTCGATGCATCCTGTTGCCGAACGGTTGGTATATGTTCGTCCCGAAAAGAAGTTGTATATAACCGCTGAACCGGACAAAAAAAGTTACTTTACCCGTGAAAAGGGTACAATAAAAATAAAGGTTACGGACGAGGAGGGTAAGCCTGTCAGGGCGAACCTTGGCTTGAGTGTGTTTGACCGGGCATACGACAATCCTGCCGACCCTGTGAATATCCTGTCTTACTGCTACTTGTCATCCCAGATACGTGGAAGGATATATAATCCTACCTATTATTTCGATGAAAAGAACAACGGCCGGACAGAAGGGCTGGATCTGTTATTACTTACGCAGGGCTGGCGACGGTATGTATGGGATACGGAAGAACCGCACTACGAGAACCGACCTTTTCTGACCGATGAGATCAATGGGCTACAAACCCTTAAGGTTAAGAGTAAAAAGAAGGACGGGCAAAACCAAGGTATCGAGCAGCTTATCCAGATTTCCGGTGCGAACGGAAATTCCCAATTTATCTGGACGGATTCCACAGGACATTTTGTGGTGGATACGGAGATGATGAAAGCACTCCGTGGAGGATATGTGTATCTGAAGCCTATGCTGTCTAAAGAGTTTAAGCCTGCATTGGAGTTGACAGATTACTTTCCTCAAATAGACAGCCTAAAGAGGCATAGGCCGGATTATTATCCGGTAGCTGACTTGTCACAGTATAATAAACAGGAGGTCCTTGATTTACCTGTGGTAAGCGGTGACAGTACGATATTATTAAGTGAAGTGACGGTCACGGCCAAAGGGCATAAGCCGTTCAGGGATAAAATGATGGGGCGGCTGGATAGTTTGGCGCAAATGAACTTATCAACAGGTTGGGTGTGTACTTGCCAGGAAAAAGAACCTTTTTTGAATGATTATAATGGATATTCTCATCATCCTGCTGGTTGTCCCGGTACTGAATATAGTGGTAAAAGGTTGGCTCCTGTTAATGGAAAGAGATATACTCTTATTAAATACGAACCCAAAGGGGGAAACGGTGCATGGATAGTCACTGACATTAAATATATTACATATAATGGTCCCGAATTCAGTGAAGATGAACTTCTCCGTATGAACAACCTTTGGCGTACGAAGGGATATTATGCTTCCCGTGAATTTTACCAGCCGAACGAAATAGACATTCAATCCTCTATTCCCGATGCCCGCAATACCTTATTGTGGACTCCATCTGTCATTACTGATGAAAAAGGAGAGGCGGAAGTTGGTTTCTATTGTTCCGACATCAATACCGGATTTATCGGAATGGTGGAGGGTATTGATGGTACCGGATTGCTGGGAAATACAAGATGTGAGTTTAGGGTGATAAGGAAATAAGAGTATCATAAAGAGGTAAAGAATAATTGCTGTGGTAAGTTGACCGAAATGAAGCGGTTAACGAAATCAGCCGGGAAAAGTTCCCGTTTGAAGCCTAAAACAAGGACAGCCCTTTTTATACTCAACTATTATAAACTATAATGCGATGATGAACTATAACGAAAGGTCAAAACTGTTATTTCTTACGGTCCTCTTGTATTGCGGATCACCGATGTATATGCAGGCACAACAAACCCTACAGAAAAATACCACCGGACAAGGGAAAACTATAACAGATTCAATTAAGGCTAAGTCAGAAAAGCCTTCCGTTCTTCTGGAAGAAGTGAGGGTGACGGCCGCCCGTCCGCTGATTAAGGCAGGCTTGGATAAACTGACATATAACGTGGCATCTGACCCTGATTCCAAAAGTATGAGTATTCTGGAAATGCTACGAAAAGTGCCGTTGGTAACAGTGGAAGGAAATGATGCCATTAAGGTAAACGGGAATGGGGATTTCAAGGTCTATGTGAATGGGAAACCGAATTCAATGATGACTAACAGACCGTCGGATATCTTTCGCGGGATGCCGGCTTCATCAGTCAAAAAGATTGAGGTAATCACCGATCCCGGAGCAAAATATGATGCCGAGGGGACGGCAGGGGTTCTGAATATCATCACTGAAACGGGTACAAAGTTGGAAGGATATAACCTCGGTCTTAATGCCGGAGTAACAAATATTGCACAGATGAGTAACCTCTCCGGGATTATAAAAGCGGGAAAATTGACCTTTTCGTTGAATTATGGAATGAACTATGTAAAACCCCCGAAAGGATATCAGGAGACGGAACGTATAATGTATGCGGATGAAAACAATTACCGCCTATTCTCACATGCGGATTACCACATGAAAGCTTTAGCGCAATATGCAGAACTTGCTGGAAGTTATGAATTTGATAAATACAACTTGCTGAGTGTGTCTGCCGGAGCAGAATATTACGACCGGAAGAGCCGAACGGATATGCAGACGGGAATGTATGACAAAAGCGGGCAGGAAACATATAGCTATTTCAATGAACATATCTCAAAGGAGAAGTCGAACGGTTACTATGCCGGAGTGGATTATCAACATACATTCGGTCAGAAAGCAGGAAGTGTGACGTTCTCTTGTCGCTATGCTTCGGCCCCTTCTCCCATTACGTCCTCCAGTCTGTATAGCGATATCCGGAACTACCCGCAAAATCAGGGACTGACGGATTTGCAAAGCGTTACCGACATGCGTTCGGATGAATGCACAGGACAAGCGGACTATACTGTGACGCTGAACAAGTTACACACTGTGAGTGTGGGTGGAAAGTACATACGCCGAGTGAACAGGAGTAACAACCATGAGTCTTACCGGGCAGCGGGAACGGAGGACCCTTTCATGGGTAATCCCGATCAAACGTTGTTATACAGGCAGACGAATAATATCGCCGCAGCCTATGCCGAATACCAAGTGAACCTGAAGAAATTTTCCGCCCGGGCAGGTGTCCGTTATGAACATTCCGGTCAATCGGTAGATTATCCCGGTGAGCATACGGCAGCTCATGGGGATTTTAGTGCTGATTTTAACAATCTGGTCCCCTCTGTATCTGTTGGTTACCGCTTGAGTGAAACGAAGATGCTGAAGTTTGCTTATAATATGCGTATTTCGCGTCCAAATATCTGGAACCTGAATCCTTATGCCGACCACTCTGACCCTACAGTTGTCAAAAAGGGAAATCCCGATTTGAAAACCGCCACTTCACATGGTGTCGGTCTTACTTTCAACTCTTTTACCCGCAAATTCAGCGTGAATGCGAGTGTCGGTTTCGATATGTCCGATGATGGCATTAGCAACTATTCATACATGGATGCTGATGTTCCGGATATAGGATTGATGGCTACTGATGCAGGTAACATTCTGGTCAGGACTTACGGAAATATTCTCAGTCGGAAGGATTTGTATGCGAGCCTGTACCTGAATTATATGCTGACCAAAACTACCGTGCTGACTGTCAATGCCCGTGGAGCTTATACTGACTTTAAAAGCAACCAACTTCAGCAACACAATTATGGCTATACCGGAAATGTCTCCGTTTTCCTTCAGCAACATCTGCCATGGAAATTGAATTTTAGTGCGGCTTATGCCGCTATCAGTCAGGGGATAAACTTACAGGGGCATTCCAACGGTTCTTCCTCCTGTCGTTTCACTTTGATGCGTTCGTTCTTAAAAGAAGACCGCTTAAGCATAAGCATTTACGGTACTAATATTTTCTCCAAAGAATTGAGGATGGAAAATGTGACACAAACGTCGGATTTCAGCGACCGCTTTACAAATGTACGGCGTGATTACCGTATGTATGGCGTAACTGTCAGTTTACGCTTGGGGAAATTACGTGCAAAAGTGAAACGGACGGCGAAGAGTATTCGGAATGACGATGTAATCCAAGACGGAAACCCGACAGAAAACAAATGAATATAAAAGTATACTGAGCGGAATTTAAAATGAAGGAATTATCTGCTCTAAAAAGATATTTATTATATGTTTTGTAAATTATTGATTTTAAGTTTTTTGTATTTGATTCGCTTATTAATATTAAAATTTATAGTAGTATGGAAAATTTTCGAATGCATGCAGTATGTTGTACTTCCGGTGGTTATAAAAATGTATTTGCTCAGGGGGTATTAAAAGCTTTGAGTGATAATTCAATGCAGGCTGGAGCATATGCTTCATGTTCATCTTCCGCTTTAATTGCTGCTTATGCGGCAATTGGACAAATAAGAAAACTCGATATATCGCTTTGGGCGGATGGTTATGACATCAGTCAGAAAACCGGTAATCAAAGTCAGGCCATGCTTAGTTCCATAGAAAAACTGTCCCCAGATATCAAAGATAATCTTTGGCGGCCGTCCAGCAGTCGACTTTTAGTTTCAGTCAGCAAAGTAAAAACACAAACAGCTATGGAAATTACACAATCAGAACAGGCCAAAAGGCTTGGTCAGAGGCTGTTGATAGATGCCTTGAGACATCGTGCAGATTGGAGAGATCAACATCTTGAAATGAAATTATTCGATACGATGCAACATTTGGAAACCCAGATGTTAACTGAGCAAAATCTGAATGAAGTTTTATATGCTACGACGAGAATGCTACATGCGTGGGATATTCCGGCTTTTATTGACAAGGAAGCATATATTGATGGAAGCTATACTACTTCATGCTTAATATTTCCTTTGATAAGATTGGGATATAAGAAAATTGTATATATCAATACTGAACACGATAAAATATATTTGGATTTATTTACCGAGTTACAATCGCTGCCCCAAAATGAAAAGGTTCTTATTGATATTGTCAAACCCGATTTCAATCTAGCTGAATTAGGAGTGGATTTCTATACGATAAAAGGGGAAGGATTGCAGCAAGTCTTTTCATATGGATACCAGAAGGGTATTGAGTATATTAACCGCTAATAGATTTATCAATCTTCATATTAATGAATATGGAGGACATTGCCCTTTCTGTCCCAAAGAGATATCTAATTGGATGAAAACAGAACTTAAAAACAGTATATGTTAAATAAATTGAAGCTAAGTGCTTAAGGGGTTGATATGAATAAATGTGCTATTTAATTGATTGTCAATAAAATAAAAGTGGAGGGTTCTGTTTTTTTAGTATCAAATTATAATACTTAAAACAAATGCCGTTATCTTTTCAGAGACTAAGGTTACAGAAATATATTGTTTGGCAGATAATTTCAGCCAAGCATTTGCATTGTAATAAGAAAAATATATGATTGAAGAGAAATAGATTAAATTCTATGTTTATTCCTAAAATTGTAGACGGCAGGAAACTGTTGAAACAGAGATATTTCTTGAAGAATATCGAAGGAAAGCTCCGTTTGAGAAGCTATTTCCGAACAGAATGCAATTGATGGTCAAAGTAAAGAGCAAGATGAAGAACTCCTTGATGAGTGTGGAGTACAGAGTTCTGCTCAGGAAAGGACAATAATAGAAACGGTTTATAAGGTAAAGACTATCACAACAGCAGTATTCCTCCCCTTCTGGAAAATACAATGCAGCCTTAGTTGTTCTCAAGCATTGACTCTAAGAGGTATATCATTCTACCTTTTTGCCTAAAGTAGTTATATAGTAAAAATCACCACGTTAAATAATGTTGGCTTACCTGTTATTTAATAACAAATAGCTATTGTATATTATTGTTTTTTTTTAATTTTGCAACTAAGGATTGAAGTAACACTGGCTGTAAAAGAATAGTGCCTAACTTAAAGCAAAACGTGAAAAGCATGCTAATCTTCAAGAAAAATGTCCGTAGGGCATGATACCATAGTAGACCTCTATTTCTCTTTGATGGAGAGAGCTTAACAGCTATTACTTTAATGAGTTTTGTAGATTGCTATTGATAATGGAGAAACTGGTCTGACCTTGATGCTGAGAGTATTTATCTTATTGAATAAATCTTTTGATGATGATTTTGGATTATAAAGGTAATCTCTACGGTAGTTGATGGAATACAAGCAGAGATAAAGAATATTTTTAATGAAGATAAAGAATGAGGGATTATGCCATATGGCATAAAGCTTTTTATATTAACAACTTTAATACTTGTCGAAATGAAAACAAAAAGTTTGAAGTTTTTAGGTGTTGCGGCTATATTTGCTGCGGCAATGTTCGTGAATGCATCCGTAGGTACGGATAAAAGTTCACAAGATGTTAATCTTACCGATTTGGCCAATGCCACTGAAGCAAATGCTGAATGTGTTGGTGGCGGATTTGCAAGCGGCAAATGCTTGAGCTTAAGCCAAGTTTGCGTTTTTGCTGTAGGTTATAGCGAATGCGATCCTTACAGCATGTAAAAGAATAGAGCTGCGAGGGATTATTTCACAAAACAAATCAATACAAAAATATTTTTTGTTATATAAGTGCTTTTGAAAAAAACCGAACAGCTCTTTCTTAACTTTAATATTAATAAAAATGTTACGTAAAGCATATTATTTAGGATTGTTTTTACTTATTGTGTCATGTTCAGAGAATACAATAAATATCAAAAACGATCAAGAAGGAAAGCTACAAGCCACCTATCATTTAGTAGAAAAAAGTGATAAGGTGTTCCGCTTAGATTCTGAAACAGCACCTAAGCCACCCTATATGCAGATATTTGAAGATTCCTTAAAAAAGCGCATCCTAACACTTTTAAACCCGTATAAAAATGCCATTTATTTCTACAATTATGAAGACTCCGGGTTTATAAAAAAGATCATCTATCCAAGGGAAGGTGCCAATGCAGTTTTAAGATTATCTGGTTATTATATTAAAAACACGGATTCTATCTATATTTATAATATGCCGATGACAGAAGTCATTTTGAGCAATAGTTTAGGGTATGTTAATAAACGAATTTCGCTTCGGGGAAATGTCTCGGACTGGCCTAATTATTATCCTCAGTATTTATTGGCAACTATAAATCCATTTATTCATATTGGTGATGAATTGCTATTAACCGGCCAGTCATTCACCTCTATTCCATCCGCAAATCTCCATAGATTCAAATTTGCTGCTTATATAAATATGCATAATAACAAGGTTGAGTTTCACCATATCTATCCTGAAGAAATTTATGGTTCCAATTCAAACTGGGAGGGCGGTTTACCAACGCAGGTTTATCCGGCATTGACTCCACATGGTGAATTAGTATTTAGTTTTCCCGCATCGCATAATTTGTACATAACAAAATGCAACTCCGAAACATACACAAAAATATATGGAGGAAGTAACATTGCTACTACAATCCATTCCATTGATTTTAGTGATCCAGCGGAAACCCCCAATCAATTAATTACAGAAAACTATCTACGTGAAGATATGTATGGTGGTATCTTATACGATTCCTATCGAAAGATATACTATCGCTTCTTATTGCAAGGAATTCCTAATGCTACTATTAGTTCAGCTAAAGAAGAAAAGCCTATAAGCATTATCATGATGGATGATAAGTTCAATTATTTGGGGGAAACTACCATAGGGACAGGTAAAAAATGGAATTGGGAAAATTCTTTTGTTACTCGTGAGGGACTAAACGTTGAGTATCTTGATAGTAAAGACATAAATGAGGACTATTTGATCTTTAAAATTTTTGTGCCTGAAGCTATTAAAAACATATAAAGTATTATTGTGTAAAAGCATACTGTACAAAATATCTTAAATAAAACAAGGGTTATAAATGAAAAAAGTAATTGTACATAGGATATTGGTTCTCTTGTTAGGAATGTGTCTAGTATTCCCTATGGTTCATTCCCAGGAATCCATAGATTCCATCGTGAGTCGCATGGAAAAGCACTTTTCCTCCCGTCCATCTGAATTGGTCTATTTTCAGACCGGCAAGGGCATTTACGAGACCGGCGAAGACCTTTGGTTCAAGGCCTACCAACTGGATACTCAGACCTTTGGCTTGTCGGATAAAAGCAAGACCCTTTACCTGCAAATGGTAAATCCCGAAGACAGTGTGGTGTGGCAGGAAAAGTATCCGGTTGAGAATAGCATCGTTGCCGGCCATATCTACATAGACGAGAAACTTTCGGAAGGTGATTATTTTCTGGAGGGCTATACCAAATATTCTTTTTACAAAAACGATACTATCGGGATAACACCCCGCCGTAAAATAAAGATCGTAAAGAATATATCCCGTTCGAGAGTGACAGAACTTCCAAAAGATTCTACTTTTCGCTTCGAGTTATTCCCCGAAGGAGGTAATCTTGTTTCCGGCCTTTCATCCCAATTGGCTTTTAAAGCGACCGATGGCAGGGGGAATCCGGTGTTTGTTGAAGGAACGATCTATCAGGATAATAAACCCTTGTGCGCAATAAAGAGCGTACATGACGGAATGGGGACCGTTTCGCTTACTCCTTTTAAAGATAAGACATACCGGATTGAATTAAACAATGGGAAGAGTTATCCATTGCCCGATATCCATCCGCAAGGAATGGTTCTGAGACTATCGGGACGGGATAATAAACAATTGGATTTTGTCGTATCCCAAAGTGAGAGCTTGCCGAGCGGCTCTATATACCTGATGGGACAAATGCGCGGCATGATTTGCTGTGTGGCCAAAGGCGTATTAAGGGACAGCCTCCGTATCTCCATCCCTCTTGACAACTTTCTCTACCAGGGAATATCGGAGTTCACGCTTTTCGACAGTTCGATGCATCCTGTTGCCGAACGGTTGGTATATGTTCGTCCCGAAAAGAAGTTGTATATAACCGCTGAACCGGACAAAAAAAGTTACTTTACCCGTGAAAAGGGTACAATAAAAATAAAGGTTACGGACGAGGAGGGTAAGCCTGTCAGGGCGAACCTTGGCTTGAGTGTGTTTGACCGGGCATACGACAATCCTGCCGACCCTGTGAATATCCTGTCTTACTGCTACTTGTCATCCCAGATACGTGGAAGGATATATAATCCTACCTATTATTTCGATGAAAAGAACAACGGCCGGACAGAAGGGCTGGATCTGTTATTACTTACGCAGGGCTGGCGACGGTATGTATGGGATACGGAAGAACCGCACTACGAGAACCGACCTTTTCTGACCGATGAGATCAATGGGCTACAAACCCTTAAGGTTAAGAGTAAAAAGAAGGACGGGCAAAACCAAGGTATCGAGCAGCTTATCCAGATTTCCGGTGCGAACGGAAATTCCCAATTTATCTGGACGGATTCCACAGGACATTTTGTGGTGGATACGGAGATGATGAAAGCACTCCGTGGAGGATATGTGTATCTGAAGCCTATGCTGTCTAAAGAGTTTAAGCCTGCATTGGAGTTGACAGATTACTTTCCTCAAATAGACAGCCTAAAGAGGCATAGGCCGGATTATTATCCGGTAGCTGACTTGTCACAGTATAATAAACAGGAGGTCCTTGATTTACCTGTGGTAAGCGGTGACAGTACGATATTATTAAGTGAAGTGACGGTCACGGCCAAAGGGCATAAGCCGTTCAGGGATAAAATGATGGGGCAGCTGGATAGTTTGGCAAAGGCGGATTTGAATAAAGCATGGGTATGTACATGTCCTGAATCTATGCCTTATTTGAATGATTATAATGGATATTCTCATCATCCTGCCGGTAGTCCCATGGCTGAATATCGTGGTAAAAGGTTGGCTCCTGTTAATGGAAAAAATTATGAACTTATTAAATACGAACCCAAAGGGAGAAGTGATGGTGCATGGGTAGTCACTGACATTAAATATATTACATATAATGGTCCCGAATTCAGCGAAGATGAACTTCTCCGTATGAACAACCTTTGGCGTACGAAGGGATATTATGCTTCCCGTGAGTTTTACCAACCGGACGAAATAGACATTCAATCCTCTATTCCCGATGCCCGCAATACCTTATTGTGGAGCCCATCCATCATTACAGATGAAAAAGGAGAGTCCACTGTATCTTTCTATTGTTCCGATATCAATACCGGATTTATCGGAGTGGTAGAAGGTATTGATGGTACCGGATTATTAGGAAATGCAAAATGCGAGTTTAGGGTATTAAGAAAATAAGGGCTGTAAATGAAAGAAGTGAATGTACATAGAATATTTGTTCTCTTGTTGGGAATGTGTTTAGCATTTCCTATAGTACACTCTCAGCAGCCTGTAGACTCTGTTGCTAATCGCATGGAAAAGCATTTTTCCTCCCGTCTTTCTGAATTGATCTATTTTCAGACCGGCAAGGGCATTTACGAAACCGGTGAAGACCTTTGGTTCAAGGCCTACCAACTGGATGCTCAGACCTTTGGCTTGTCGGATAAAAGCAAGACCCTTTACCTGCAAATGGTAAATCCCGAAGACAGTGTGGTGTGGCAGGAAAAGTATCCGGTTGAGAATAGCATCGTTGCCGGCCATATCTACATAGACGAGAAACTTTCGGAAGGTGATTATTTTCTGGAGGGCTATACCAAATATTCTTTTTACAAAAACGATACTATCGGGATAACACCCCGCCGTAAAATAAAGATCGTAAAGAATATATCCCGTTCGAGAGTGACAGAACTTCCAAAAGATTCTACTTTCCGCTTCGAGTTATTTCCCGAAGGAGGTAATCTTGTTTCCGGCCTTTCATCCCAATTGGCTTTTAAAGCGACCGATGGCAGGGGGAATCCGGTGTTTGTTGAAGGAACGATCTATCAGGATAATAAACCCTTGTGCACGATAAAGAGCGTACATGACGGAATGGGAGTCGTTTCGTTTACTCCCTTTAAAGATAAGACATACCGGATTGAATTAAACAATGGGAAGAGTTATCCATTGCCCGATATCCATCCGCAAGGAATGGTTCTGAGACTATCGGGACGGGATAATAAACAATTGGATTTTGTCGTATCCCAAAGTGAGAGCTTGCCGAGCGGCCCTATATACCTGATGGGACAAATGCGCGGCATGATTTGCTGTGTAGCCAAAGGCGTATTGAGGGACAGCCTCCGTATCTCCATCCCTCTTGACAACTTTCTCTACCAGGGAATATCGGAGTTTACACTTTTCGACAGCTCGATGCGTCCTGTTGCCGAACGGTTGGTATATGTTCGTCCCGAAAAGAAGTTGTATATAACCGCTGAACCGGACAAAAAAAGTTACTTTACCCGTGAAAAGGGTACAATAAAAATAAAGGTTACGGACGAGGAGGGTAAACCTGTCAGGGCTAACCTTGGCTTGAGTGTGTTTGACCGGGCATACGACAATCCTGCCGACCCTGTGAATATCCTGTCTTACTGCTACTTGTCATCCCAGATACGTGGAAAGATATATAATCCTACCTATTATTTCGATGAAAGGAACAACGGCCGGACAGAAGGGCTGGATCTGTTATTACTTACGCAGGGCTGGCGACGGTACGTATGGGATACGGAAGATCCGCACTACGAGAACCTGCCTTTTCTGACCGATGAGATCAATGGGCTACAAACCCTTAAGACCAAAAGTAAAAAGAAGGACGGGCAAAACCAAGGTATCGAGCAGCTTATCCAGATTTCCGGTGCGAACGGAAATTCCCAATTTATCTGGACGGATTCCACAGGACATTTTGTGGTGGATACGGAGATGATGAAAGCACTCCGTGGAGGATATGTGTATCTGAAGCCTATGCTGTCTAAAGAGTTTAAGCCTGCATTGGAGTTGACAGATTACTTTCCTCAAATAGACAGCCTAAAGAGGCATAGGCCGGATTATTATCCGGTAGCGGACTTGTCACAGTATAATAAACAGGAGGTCCTTGATTTACCCGTGGTAAGCGGTGACAGTACGATATTATTAAGTGAAGTGACGGTTACGGCCAAAGGACATAAGCCGTTCAGGGATAAAATGATGGGGCGGCTGGATAGTTTGGCGCAAATGAACTTAAATAATATTTGGGTTTGTGGCTCTTGTGGCCTCTTACTAAATTATAAACCAGGATATGATGGACATCATTCTGTTAATAATTGTCCGGCTAAAAGTATGAGTCGCCCAATTGATGGACATACTTATAAAATTGCAAAATACGAACATTTTGAACCCACAAGTTATGGTGTTCCCTTTCGTGTTATAGATATCCAAGAGGTAGTCTATCATGCTCCGCAATATAGCGAGGATGAGCTATTAAAAATGAATAACCTTTGGCGTACGAAGGGATATTATGCTTCCCGTGAGTTTTACCAACCGGACGAAATAGACATTCAATCCTCTATCCCCGATGCCCGCAATACCTTATTGTGGAGCCCATCCATCATTACAGATGAAAAAGGAGAGGCCAGTGTATCTTTCTATTGTTCCGATATCAATACCGGATTCATCGGAGTGGTAGAAGGTATTGATGGTACCGGATTATTAGGAAATGCAAAATGCGAGTTTAGGGTGATGAGGAAATAATCATTTTATGCACATGTGTAATATGAAAATATCTATAAATCAATCGTGAAAATTTGATTTCCATTTTTATAAATAAATATTTGTTCCTCTCTCCCTTTTGTCCGGTCCCGTAACCAGAAAAGTGCATTTTGAGGAATATGATATTTTAAAGCCCGATTTGTCGCCGTTTGCATTCCTAACGATTTCCATCCATCAATCCCGTCCTGATAAAATAATTCGTAGCAATCTCCCGGCCAAATATAATTATCGTCATTTCGTGGAGAGAACGTGATCTTATTGACCATAGTCGCTTCTTTCAAATCATAAGCAACATAGGTTGCGGTATCTTTGGCTTGAAAATAGGAAAGTATGTTTCCATCTGTGATATTGTCTAAAGCTGCAAGGGGTTTGATATCGTTGATTCGGTGCAAAGATACCCGCTTTTGACACAAAGTATCTTGGTATATTGAAAATTCAGCCAATTCCATTCTTTTATTCGGAGGTGGCACAATACGGACATACCTGTATCTTTTGCCTGTTTTTAAGGGAGTTAATTCATAGTAATTCGTTCGAAGCGTATCCGTAAACAGGTATAATAAATCCGCATTGACAAAGGACGGATTATCAGAAGCCTCTATTTTTAAACCTATGATACCTCTGTACAGCCATTCCGATATGGTCGGCTTAATTGACATTTTCCTTTTCAAAACGGCCTCTTCCATATTCTGGGTGTCAGGTTTGAGCAATTCAGTTTTACCATCCTTATAAATGAATGGATACCCTGCCGGAGTATGCCGTTTCCCATCCGAATAAAGCGGCATATAAATAATGCCGGATTCCAGATTATGGAAAGTGACCCGGTTGTCCTCTCTTAATGCCATGCCAACCGGAATCCAACCCTCGGGACTGAAAATTCCCAGATAAACGTACTTTCCTTTCTTTGATTGGAGAGGGACGGTCACTTCATTTTTCCCGAAATAATTAGCGGTAACATCCTTCACATATTGATTTCTGAGCAGAGGTGGTATTTTGCTGTTTCCTTCTACGTCTGGAAAATCTTTCTGTTGTTTTCCAAAACAATAACGATATACTTTTCCTTTCTTCCTGCCATCTGTCATCCTTTTATCCCTTGTTGCTTCAAATTCATTAAAATCGAACTGAATAAACAGGCCGGTCGTATCCCGCAAAGTATTCCATGAATGATAGTGTTGATAGTCGGGGGCATATACAAAATACTCTGTCGCAACGGGTATTCCGCAAGCACGCATCGCATATACAGTAAGGTCGCATACCTCCCGGCAATACCCTATCCGGTGATAAAACAAAAAATCACCGTTCAAGTGGGGAATTGAAAAATCCGTATTGTAACTGTATCCTGTTTCCTTTAACTTTTTGTCTACAATCCGGCAGGCTTCTACTACATCATTACCGTGATAAGTAGAATCCAAGGCCGGTGCATAGCGGTCATGATATAGTTTCCTCCATGCCGAAATAGGCTCGTCTGCAATGCGGTATGGCAGTATCAGCTCACAAAAATCATCAAATCCCAATGTCTTGTTCCATGGATATTTCTTCCATACATCAAACGCCATATCTATGTTTTCAATCAGATAACCGGCAGTGATAATATGGGAATCGTACACTTTAGGAAGGGAATAAAATGAAGTATGCCGCCATTGCTCTGTTGCCTCTTTGGATATATTACCCGAAGCCAGTACTTGTTTAACCGAGTCCAACTGCCATCCTTCATACGAGTACCAGTGCGGCATATTACGGATCAGGAAACGGGCCGCTTCTAGTTTTTCCGGTTCATTTTTATAGTGTTCAAGAACTTTCTCCAGTTCCTTTCTATTATCTCCGGCAAAATTAAGCGCCTGTTCCAACCGCACATCCTTGGAAAATTGGCAGGCATTCAAAATAAAAAGTAATAATATGAATATTCCCGACTTCATTGCTTAATATGTTTTTATACTGTCATTTTCTATAAAAAATACCCGCTGATTGAATATACGTTCCGGTATTGTAAACCACAACAGGGCATTCCCGGGTATTTGATCATACGACTGAGTGGTATCGGTCGATTTTTCGTGGAGTAACGGAATAAATCTGTTTTCCGTAACGTCCCAATAAAACAACGTGTGGTTTACCTCTGTCCGATCTTTCCGTTTTTCCAAGACGCATGCTTGCTTATGTTGCATTTGCGGGATAAACTGATGTATTTTTCCCTTGGTATTCACATAAAAGGGAGGGGTAATGTATCTTAAATTTTTTCCATCCGGACAATCGGCTACTATGAATATATTATCCCCGACCACATTGTCAAAAGTGCAAATGCCTTTATCTGAATAAATTCCCATGGCAAGAGGCTTCCATTCGTAAAAGTTATGTACACATAAATACACTTGCCTGGATTGCATGTTTTGCATTTTTTCTTTGCCGTCTATCGGAATGCTTATACAAGTTGTTTTATCCTGATATTCATTCGTGACGTCGTATAACAAGGGGCTTTTGAGAAAAGTATCGTAACCGTCATTCTGCGACCCTTTACCATATCTGACCGGATCAAAACGGAAACGGTAGACCTTGGCTGGCCTTCTATAACGTATTTCGGAAAATAGCCTGGCGTGAACACCCGGTTGGTCCTCTCCCGGGCCAAAACTATAAAATTCAGTACCGTCCAATACTGAACACCAACTGTGCCCCAGATCCATTTTGGTCCAAATTGTAAAATCCACCGCTACCGGTATACCTGCAGCACGCATGATGAATGTCCCCAAGTTACAAATACCGTCACATTGGCTGATACCGGCACGGTAGGATTCATCAATCGTGGGATAGAACGGAAGTCCTGTGTCCTGATATCTTATGACTTTTTTCAAATGCTCGTTTAAGAATGTACAAGCTGCAAGTGGTGAAGTCACCCGGGCGGAATCCAATATAGGAATAAACCGTTCTGCCATTTCTTTCCGGAGGGATGACGCTTCCTCCGTTTGTGCCCGGTACGGCAATATATACCTGCAAAAATCATCGAAGGATATACTTTTAGCCCAAGGCTTTTCCCGGACAGAAAACGCCAATTCAATATTGTTGACGAGATATGCGCTGTCAAGGGTGGTAATATCAAAAACCTTATGTTGCTCTATCCGGTATCCACATTGAATAAGTGAGTCACAATGCCTCTTCACTTCTTCTTTATTTTTAAAGGATGCGATATCCGGCCTGTACTTCCGTCCGTCAGGAGAGCGATAATATTCCTCCTTTGAATAATGGTATGGCATATTCCTGATCAGGTAACGGGCAGCCTTCAATTTTAATGAATCATTTTTATAATTCTCCAATACGGCTTCCAACTCCGTCCTGTTCTTTCCCGCGAGCCGCAGGGCCTGTTCCAGTTCTTTGTCCGGGGTGCGGGAACAGGCGAATAAACAACAAACAGCCATTGCATATAATAACCTTTTCATGTGGTTTTAATTAGATGTTCAATGAATGGGTTTTAGAAAACGGTTCCAACGCATCTTTCCTGTGTCCGGGCTGATTGATTTCCAAATGATCCAAGCCTTTCCGACAATATACTCTTCAGGAACCAGCCCCCAAAAGCGGGAATCCACCGAACTCATGCTGTTGTCGCCACCCATAAAATAATAATTGTTTTTAAACCGATAACCTCTCAAAAGGGAGCCGCGTAGAAAAACGCCATCATCCTTGTATAGCAGGGTATCTTTCAGTTCCCATTCGATCAGTCTTTTGTAAAGAAGATAATTGGTCCTGTCCAATGGAAGCGAATCTCCCTTTTGGGGAATATACATCGGACCGAAATCTTTGATATTCCACCGGAGGATACTGTCAAAGGGAAGTGTGTAAAATTGTTCTTCAGGCATTTTTTCAAGATTGAAAGTTACAATTCTTTTCTGTGACTCAATATTCCCAACCAACATATCACTGTTCCCTATCTGGAACAATCCGTCTTGAATGGACAATATATCTCCCGGCAGGGCGATACACCGTTTAATATAATATTTCAGTATATGCATTTCTATTTTATCCCATTTATCCCACTGGGAGTAAGGATAATTAAAAACCAATACGTCATTCCTGTGTATGTCCCTGATACCGGGAATTCTATATATCTTAACCTGTTCCCCTTTCATGGATGCAAATATATTGAACAGCCGGGGCCCGATGGTCGGTTTCCATACCCACACCAGATCGCCTTTAATCAATTCCGGTGCCATCGAGTCGCTGGGTATCTTAAAGGATGCGACCAAAAAGACCTGTATCAAGACATACAGTATTCCTGCGGCAGCCAATGCGAATATGATATTCATTATTCTATTCGTCCAGCGGTGTATCAGCTTGTGTTTTTCCATAAATTATCAATCCGTAATGTTCCCTTGAAGATTTATGATGATTGGCTTATCTATATTAGCCCTGACCCTTACGGTCTTTTTCAAGAATCCTGTTTCAGCAGGCGTAACTTTCAATTTAATTTCCGTTTCATCTCCCGGCCTGACCGGTTGCTTGTCGAATGAGACTGTTATACACCCGCAACTGGTATTAACGTCAAGTATCACCAACGGTGCATTTCCTGTATTTCTAATAATTACCGGAACTTCTTTTAAATCCGATTTCCCCAATGTCCCCAAATCAATTTGGGATTGGTCTGCTTCTGCCGTTGTCTTTATCGAGTTGGCCAATATCTTCTTTCCCGTAATCTTTTCCAAATACAAATTCCTGATATCCATATCGAGGACGGGATTGCCTGTCACAATAACATGATTGTTTTCGTCCAGCAGGAATGAAACATCCGAAGAAAAGTGATTGAGCCTGTTCAGCCTGTCACCTGTATCGGTACAAACCGGGTAACTGAAGTCGGCGCTTTGAATTAAGTATTTCATTTCTTCCATATCCTTCGGATAAAAAAAGAAAAGAAATGGGATCGTGTCATTGGTTGCGGAGTTGACCGTCGTCATAAACTCTTTCCATTTATTCAGTTGTAACTTACAACCCATGCAATCGACTGTATCCGCATAGGTTAAAACTTTCATCCTGGCCCGTGAAAAGTCTAAAAGGGTCGTATCTTTAAATAAACTGGTAAATATCAATTTCTCAGGAAAAAGAATTTCCTTTCCTTGCCATTTGTCTGTGAACGTATCAGTTCCTTTCGTATTTTCTTGCTTACAGGCCGTAACAAAAAGAACTAAAAATAATATTGCCAATTTATGTACTTTCATACTCTTATTTTATAAATGTGATCCACACTATTGTAGAGTTCCTTATATACATGACATATAAGAAAGAGTTCTATTGCAAATATACAATATTTATTAGTTATACAATCTGATATTTATCGAAAATATAGGTTAAAGTTACATTAGATATCCACTACCATTCTTTTTGAGTATATTGATAAATGTGTTAAAATAGAATATATAATTTATTCTCATCATTTTTTATTAACTATAAAACACTATATACAATATTTATTTTCTATATTTGCCAAAAGACATAATATATGACAGCTTCATTACCAAATGAAAAATAAGTACGTTTCCTGCACTACTGGGTGAAATAAACAACAGAACTAATACACACAGGATTATGGGGCTAAAGGTTAAAATATCAATTGGTTATATCTTGCTGATCTTTCTATTGACTACCGTTATTCTTCTTTTTCGCGGGAAAGAGGAAAGAAGGAGAACATTGGAGAAAGAGGAAAGCGAGCTGGCAGACGTGCGCCGGCTGACCGCAAAAGTGTATATGTCCCTGCTTGATCTGTCGTCCCGCGCCGAGGTAGTAAGTATTTGGACGGACGATGATTTCCACAATTATTGTACCAGACAGGATACCGTTCGTAAAAACCTGAAAGCTTTGAGACATTATGTTCATACCCCGGAACAACAGGAGCGTATCGATTCGTTTGCCATCCTGATGAACGAGAAGAAGCAATTACTTTCCATCCTGATGAATACTTTCGACGAAGATGTAAGTGAAATCATCAGTGAGAAAATTCCGGTAATCGTTTCTCAAGTCCGAAAGGTGCAAAGGGAAGCGTCCGTAGAAAAAGATGCGAAAATTCTCCCAACGGAAAAAAAGAGAAGCATTTGGAATCTCTTTCGTAAAAAAAAGCCTAAATCTGCTTACCGACAGCAACGGGATCAGCAGGAACGACTGCGACAAACAACTTCCGTTCCGAAAACCGTAATGAAAAAAGAGAGCCCATCCGTTACCATCCCCCTGCTCCGTTCCCTGGATCGTGAAGTAGCGGAGAAGCAAAAAGCACAACGGGAAAAGTTGCTCCTGCAAATGGACAGTCTGTATACGAACAGCCAGACATTGAACCTGAAGCTCAATACTCTTGTTGGAAATTTTGAAAAGGAAGCAAGCCTTCACCTGTCGTCGGGCTATGAGGCATTGATTGCCGAACGGGAAAAATCATTCAACATCGCTTCCGTGCTTGCTGCTTTTATTTTTCTCTTTGCTATCATATTGTATATCATCGTCCATAGAGACGTAAACAAAAGGTACAAGTACGAAAAAGCATTGGAATCTTCCGACCAAAGAAACAAAGGCCTGCTGCACTCCAGAAAAAACATGATGATGACTATCGCCCACGATCTGCGTGCGCCACTGGCAACCATTAAGGGGTGTGCTGAACTGTTGCCCAGTGAAAAGAAGAAAAGTCGCCAGATAGAATATGCGGAAAATATTCTGCATACATCCGACTACATGCTCGGTCTGGTCAACACGTTGGTCGAATTCTATATGCTGGATATCGGTAAAGTAAAGTTGAATACTTCTATTTTTTGTCTGGAAACTCTTTTCAAGGACATAATCGCAAGTTTCGTCTCGCTGACCAAAAAGAAAAACATCCCGCTGACGAGTGCCCTATCCGGATTGGATATTGTGGTAAACGGGGATCATCTGCGAATACGGCAGATTATAAACAATCTGCTATCCAATGCCGTCAAATTCACCCAGCAGGGTGAAATACGACTGGATGCGGAATACAGTAACGGGGAGTTGCGCTTTTCGGTACGTGACACGGGATCGGGAATAAGCGTAGAAGAAAAAGAGCGGATATTCGAAGCCTTCGAACGGCTGGATAATGCCCGTGGCATCTCTGGATTCGGTCTGGGACTGACCATTTGCGCCAGACTTGTGTCACAAATGGAAGGTGCCCTCACAGTAGAAAGCAGGCCGGGAGCAGGAAGCACCTTCATGGTAGTTCTACCGCTTCCACCGGCAGACAAATGCTCAGGAATCGGAAAAGAACGTATCCCTGAATATCCCCACCTGGAAGGAATGTATGTGCTGGTCATAGACGACGACCGCATACAACTAAATGTGACTAAAGAGATGCTGGAGCGTGGCGGGATCAGATGTGACTGTTGCCAAACCAGTTGGGAATTGATAGCCAGACTGAAGTCACAGATCTATGACCTGCTACTCACTGATATACAGATGCCGGAAACCGACGGTTACGGGATATTGGAGCTACTCCGATCCTCGAACATGGAGATGGCGAAAAAGATACCGGTTCTGGCCGTGACAGCAAGCGTGGATAAAGGGGATGAATATACCTCACGCGGTTTCTCCGGCCGTATCTGCAAACCCTTTTCCTTTAATGAGCTGATGGATGCCGTAGAACAGACAACCGGGCGAAGAGAGAGCGTGCGGCACGAACCGGATTTCTCGTTTATCCTTACTGACGAAGATAATAAACAGGAAATGCTCGGTATTTTTATCACAGAAACCCGGAAGGATCTGGCTGCATTAGCCACAGCACTAAAAAAACAGGATAAAGAAGCATCCGCCGCCATCCTGCACAAAAATCTCCCGCTATGGGAATCCGTCCGCCTGGATTTTCCCATATCCCGTTTGCAGGAATTGGTCACATGTGATACCCAAGGATGGACGGATGAACAACTCACAGACATAAGGAAAATAATCGGTATCGTCAATCAACTGGTCAGATATGCCGAAAAAATACGGGAGGAAGGTGCATGAAAATAATCTTGATTATCGAAGATGATATCGTATTCAGTCGTACCATCAGCAACTGGTTGGTGAAGAAAGGAATGAAAACTGACAGTGTGGTAACCCTTGCGGATGCGAGAAAGGCGATCAAGGAAAAAGAGTTTGACCTTATATTGGCCGACCTGCGCCTGCCGGACGGAAATAGCATCACCCTGCTGAAATGGATGAATGAAAACTATTATTCTGTTCCTTTTATCATCATGACCAACTACGGGCAGGTGGATAATGCAGTGACTGCCATGCAATTGGGAGCAGTCAATTATTTGTGTAAGCCTATACAACCGGATAAACTGCTGTCATTGATTACTGAAATATTTAATAAAGATAGTGAACGAACTGATTTCTACCGTGGGGAAAGCGGGAAAGCTCAGGAAATGTACCGACTGATCCGGCTGGTCGCCTTTTCCGACATCTCCGTCCTGCTTCGTGGCGCTTCCGGTACTGGAAAGGAACATGTCGCATCTGAAATTCATAACCAAAGCCACCGTAAAAACAAGCCTTATCTGACTGTCGATTGCGGGGCGATCTCAGACGAACTTGCCGCTTCCGAGTTCTTCGGCCACCGTAAAGGTGCATTCACCGGTGCGGACAGTGACAAAACAGGACTCTTCCGCGCAGCCGACGGAGGAACGCTTTTTCTGGACGAGATAGGTAACCTCTCTTACAAGACTCAAATGCTGTTATTAAGAGCCTTACAGGAGAAACGGTACCGTCCGGTGGGCTCCATGCGTGAGTTCACCTTCGATATCCGGCTGGTTGCCGCTACCAACGAAAATCTGGAACAAGCCATTACGGAAGGCCGTTTCCGGGAAGACCTGTTCCATCGCCTGAATGAATTCACCCTGCATCTTCCCCCGTTGGCCGAATGCCGGGAAGATATTCTTCCCTTTGCCGATTATCTCCTGAAAATCGCCTGTATCCGGCAACGAAAACGTCTCCAGGGATTCGACAGGATGGCTCAGGCCATCCTGACGGAATATTCCTGGCCGGGCAATATCCGCGAGTTGAGAAACGTCATCAACCGTGCGGTACTGGTATGTGAAGGACAATGGATATCCGCGACGGATCTGGATCTGGACATTTCTATCCGTCCGGAAGAAGTGCCCGCTCTCCCGAAAGAAGAAAAAGAAAGGCAGCTATTGCTCCATACTCTTGAAAAGACAGGCAATAACCGTTCCAAAGCGGCGGTCTTGCTGAATATCAGCCGTACCACTCTCTATGAAAAACTAAAAAAATACCATATAAACGATTAAGGACAGCTCCTGATTCCGAAGGGGTTTACAAAAAGTGTAAAGCTGCTTTACAAAAGTGTACGAGCGGCCTTACACTTTTTATTTACAGCCATTTATAGCCGGTAAATTCTTTATTGTTCGTAATCAGCTACTTACCCTGCTGTTTCTGTTGTGACACAGGAACGGGAATACATTTTGGCTTTCTATTCATGCCGGTTGGCAAAAACAAATAAAAAACTACTAACAGCATGAAAACATTAACAGAACACCGTTTATTCGGTTATTTTGCCCAATGCATGAATCAGGCCGGTTCCGTTCCGACTGAAGAGTTATCTCTCTCTTTTACCGGGTTTACTGACTTTCTCACAGAATTCTCCATCCAACAGGAGATCTCCTGTTCGGAGAAACTCCGCCAACTGTACCGCACTCAAATGGAACTATCCATATTGCTTCGTTTGTTTAAAGAAAACTCAGATGTAACTGTCAGATTCTATCTGGAAAAAACAGCCGGACTTATAGATACGGAGATCAAACTGGTCTATTTTATGGTGCAACATCCCGAATGCCTGCTTTCCCGCCGGGAAGAAACCATTCCGTCCCTCCACTGGAAAGGCTCCCTTATTAACCTGATGGAACTTATCGCATCTTTATATTACAGCGGGATAGTCACGGATGTTTCCGGCGGGCATCAATCCTTCTCGGGACTGGTATCGGTTTTCGAAAAACTGTTTAATATCTCCATTCCCAAACCCTACGATCTGCGTGCCGACCTTTCACGCCGCAAAAAGAGCCTGTCCGTTCTTCTTCCCAAACTGAAAGAAGCCTACGAAAAGAACATCGTGAACTGTGGAATCGGAAAGTGAACAGGAGAGTTATTCCCCCTGTCACAAATAGTCATCTCCTGTCATCTGTAGTCATATTCCGATTTTAGGTTCGTATAAAAAATATCACTTATTTTGCTGCCGGATAAATTAAACTCAAAAAGATATGGCAAGAATCAGCAATACACGTAAAGTCGTACAATCCGACAAATCAGGGAAATGAAGAGGTGGACGGACTCCCAAAGAGGAATCTCAACTCCACTCTTACTACTACGGTTTCCGTCTGGATGAAATCCAGAACATCGAGTTCGAGAGGCTCTTCGAGAATTCAGGAGTGAAAACCAAGTCACAGTTCATCCTTTCCGCTCTCTTTGACAAACCGATGAAAGTCGTGAAAATCGATAAGGCGGCAACGGACTATTATATCAAGCTGACCAACCTGCAAAGCGAATACCGCCGGATCGGTGTGAACTATAACCAGGCAGTCAAGACCCTGCATACCGGGCTCTCCGAGAAGAAAGCCCTCGCCATGCTCTATAAATTAGAGCAATTGACTGTCGAACTGATTTCTCTTAACCGGGAGATTATCCGTCTTACCCAAAAATTCGAACAATGGTTGCAAAAATAACATCTGGAGTCTCCGTTTATGGAGCACTATATTATAATCACGAAAAAGTGGACAAGCAGCAGGCACGAGTACTGGCATGAAACCGGATCATGGAACCGGCAGACGGTAATCCGACCATCCAGCATTGCATGCGTTCCTTCGAACCGTATCTGGCAGCTAACCGCCGGACAGAGAAACCGGTTATCCATATCTCACTCAATCCGCACCCGGACGATGTGCTGACCGATGAACAGTTGGTAGCCATCGGACAAGAATACATGGAAAAGATGGGATACGGCAACCAGCCATCTATCATCTACCGGCACGAGGACATTGGCAGACCCCATATCCATATCGTCTCCTTGCGCATTGACGAAGAGGGAAAGAAAATCAATGATTATAAGGAGTGGCAACGCTCGACTACAACCTGCCGGGAATTGGAGAGAAGATACCACCTGTCGCCGGCCGAGAAGAAGGAACGACGGGAAGCCCTGCCTCTGACTGTCGTCGATTACCATAAAGGGGATATCAAACACCAGATAGCGAATGTGGTCAAGCCCATCATGCAAGGATACAAATTCCAGTCTGTCAAGGAGTTCAAAGCTCTTCTCGGTCTTTTCCATGTGACGGTCGAAGAAATCCATAAAACGATAGACGGAAAAACCTACCACGGACTGGTTTACGCAGCTACCGATGAGAAGGGTGAACGGGTGGGTGTAGCCATCAAATCCAGCAAGATCGGCAAGAGCGTGGGATATGAAGCCCTGCGCAAGAAGTTTCTCAAAAGCAGACAACGGATGGCAAAACATCCCATTCCCCAAAAGACAAAAGAAGCGATTGCCACAGCCCTGAAACAAGATACCCGTCAGGGATTCCTGGAAGAACTTTCCGGGAAAGGAATCGCCGCCATGCTCTACCGGAACGATGCGGGAGTGATTTATGGAGTCACCTATATTGACCATACTTCCCGAACCGTATTCAAAGGTTCGGTATTGGGAAAGGAATACTCGGCATCGGTTATCAACCGGCAGTATGGCGTGGCTCTACCGGGAAAAAAGGATGAAGTACCTGTATTACATCCAGCCGAACCGGAAACAAAAGAACCGGGATTGGTGGAAGGACTGCTGGACATCTTCTCACCGGATTCCTATCCTTATCCGGGAGAAGATCAGCCTCAAAGCCCTTACGGGAAAAAGAAGAAGAGAAAGCGCAGAGGTCCGTATCTCAGCTAATAAGATGTATCACCGTTAATTCATTATTATACCGCTTATGTCACAAGACGAAACCAGAGGATTCAATAAGAACCTTGATTTTATGAGGGCTATCAGCATCATCTTTTTAGTGATGAATGTTTATTATTTCTGTTATCCCTATTTCCTGTCCATGGATCTGAACATCGGTGTGGTGGACAAGATCCTACTCAATTTTCAACGGGATACGGGACTATTTTCCCACTCGCTGGTCAGCAAATCCTTCAGCCTGCTCTTCCTCTTCTTCTCCTGTATGGGAGACAAAGGACGGAAGGACGTGGAGATGTCATGAAAGCATATCGGCTGTTATTTTACAGTCGGATTGCTGCTCTTTTTCGGTAGTGAGCTCTTATTGACAGCCTGTTTCTCCGTTACACTTCTTACCTTATTGTATGTAGCTACCGTAGCCGCCGGATATATCTGCCTGCTTACCGCCGGAGTCTGGATCAGCCGCCTGCTCAGGAATCAGTTTATGGATGACGTTTTTAACGATGAGAACGAGAGCTTCATGCAGGAAACACGCTTGCTCGCCAATGAATACTCGGTAAACCTGCCTACCCGTTTCCGCTATCAGCGAAAGACTTACTCCGGCTGGATAAATGTGATTAATCCTTTCAGGGCAAGCCTTGTTTTAGGTACTCCGGGATCAGGAAAGAGCTATGCCATTATCAATAATTATATCCGCCAGCAAATAGAAAAAGGATTTGCCGCTTATATCTATGACTTCAAGTATCCTGATTTAAGCGTAATAGCTTATAACCAGTTGCTTAAGAACAAGGATAAATATAGCAGACCCGTCGGTTTCTATGTAATCAATTTTGATGATCCCAGGTACAGCCACCGGTGTAATCCCCTTAATCCTTCGTTCCTGTCCGACATTGCGGATGCTTACGAGTCCGCCTATGTCATTATGTTAAACCTGAACAAAAGCTGGATTCAGAAACAGGGAGATTTCTTTGTAGAGAGTCCGATTGTATTGCTGGCAGCCATCATATGATATCTCAAAATTTATGAGAACGGGAAATATTGCACCTTCCCACATGCCATCGAACTATTGAATAAACCGTATTCGGACGTGTTCACCATACTGACCTCTTACCGGGAACTGGAGAACTACCTGTCACCCTTCATGGATGCCTGGAAAGGCGGCGCGATGGAGCAGCTCCAGGGCCAGATAGCTTCCGCCAAGATTCCGCTTTCGCGCATGATCAGCCCGGCTTTGTACTGGATCATGACCGGGGATGATTTCACGCTGGATATCAATAACCCCGATGCTCCCAAGGTGTTGTGTGTGGGCAATAATCCGGACAGACAAAACATATACTCATGTGCCTTGGGACTTTACAATGCCCGTATTGTCAAACTCGTGAACCGGAAAGGAAAGTTGAAAAGCTCCATTCTCGTGGATGAGGTGCCGACGATTTATTTTCGGGGGCTCGACACATTGATTGCCACGGCCCGAAGCAATAAAGTAGCCGTATGCCTGGGAGCGCAGGATTTTAGCCAGTTAATACGGGATTACGGTGACAAGGAGGCGCGTGTGATCCAGAATACAATCGGCAATATTTTTGCCGGGCAAACGGTGGGTGAAACGGCCAAGAACCTCTCGGAAAGGTTTGGAAAAGTGCTGCAACAGCGCAAATCCATCAATATGACAAGGGAGGATACTTCCACCAACATCAGCACCCAGCTCGATTCGCTTATCCCTGCCTCCAAGATTTCAAACCTCTCGCAGGGGGAGTTCGTCGGTGCAGTCTGTGACAACTTCGGAGAGAGAATCAATCAAAAAATCTTCCATGCCGAAATTGTAGTGGACAATGAACGGGTAGCCGCTGAAGCAAAAACCTACAAACCCATCCCCGTCATCACAGACTTTACCGGTCCGGATGGTAAGGACCACATGACAGAAGAAATCGAAAGAAGTTACTACCGGATCAAGGAAGATGTGACGCAGATTATTGAGAAAGAGTTGCTCCGCATTGAGAATGATCCCAACCTGAAACACCTGCTGGAAACGGCAGACGATGAATAATTCCTATTTAATTTATTAACCATTTAAATGTTGTAAACATGGAAAAAGTAAAGAAAAGTTCTCCGGCTGCTCTGCCGGGAAAACCCTGCTTCCCCTGGGTGGGAGGCAAAAGAAGATTGCTTCCCGTACTTATCGAATCACTTCCGAAAGACTTCGGACAGATGGATACATATGTAGAACCGTTTGTCGGGGGCGGTGCCCTGTTCTTCTGAATAAGACAGACCTATCCGGAAATCCGCTGCGTCATCAACGACTCCAACGAGAGCCTGATCAATGTCTACCGCATTATCAAGGAATCCCCGGAAGAGTTGATCGGAGTGCTTGCCCGGATACAGGAGGAATACATCGCATTGGAAGAACATGCCCGAAGAAGGGCCTACTTCATGGAGAAACGTACCTATTACAATGAAGCAGGCCCGGGTAACATCACCCGTGCCGCCCTGTTTATCTTCTTCATGCGCACTTGTTATAACGGCATCTACTCCGTGAACCGCAAGGGGAAGCTGTCCGTCACCTTTGGATTCGGGGGAAGGGTGAAACTGCTGGAAGAGGAACTGATCCGCTTTAACCACAAGCTGCTGCAGGATGTCGTTATCCTGGACGGTGACTACCGGCAGACCGGAGAGTACCTCGGAACCAAATCTCTCTTTTATTTTGATCCGCCTTATAAACCTGTCAATGAGAGCAATGCCTGCACCTCGTACATGCCGCAGGACTTCGGGGACGAAGAGCAGGTCGCCCTGGCAGACTTCTGTAAGGAAATAGGTGAAGCGGGTGGCAAATGAATGCTTTCCAACTCCGATCCCCGGCAGAAAAATCCGGAGAACACCTTCTTCGATGACCTCTATGCCGGTTTCCATATCCAGCGAATCAGCATCTTCCGTTCCATCTGTTCCATAGCGGAGAAGAGGGAAGCGGTCAACGAGCTGCTGATTAGAAACTACTAAAAATAGCTATCCGGAAGTTAACCGGAGGCTGAAATAATAAAGAGAGTCAAATCCCGCTGATAGGATTTGACTCTCTTTTCTTGTCTCTTCTTTGTATATATTTTCTCGTTTTACAGTTTTCAACCGGACTGTTTCGTTACAGGTTTTTTGATTTTCTTCGGGGCTGTTTCACGCAGATTCCCTGTCTTATTCTCCTGTTGTCTCTTCTTATTATCCAACAGGTAATCATTCAAGTCATTATATGCCCGGTAACAGTCTGATTTGTCTATGACCGGACATCCTGCTTCTGCCATTTCCCGAAATGTTTGCTTCCCGGCGGGATCATTATCCAGCAGGCAGAGGGCGCTCTTATAATCTTTTAATATCGGAATAGCCTTACCAACGTTACTCACGGAATTTAATACGATATAATCAGAAGTGTTCCCGGCAGACCGCCTGTTAGCGGGATGCGTAGCCCTGAGTGTGAGATAGGATAGATAATCTATAAAACCTTCAAAAACAATGCAACGGTCGCTACCATTCTTGATATGGGTAACCTCTTTAGGAGAAATGCTCCCTTTCAGGTATTTGTTACGAATTTCATACCCACCGCTCCGGTTGGCAAAGGCAACAGCAAAATACCATTTACCCTTGTTCTGGAAATGTACCTCCTTGCATGTTTTCTTTGCGATTTCGGGCGGGATACCTCTTCCTTGGAGATAACCCAGCAATACGGGATTTGTCAGCGGATCAACACGTACCTGCCGGTAGCCGGTAGCTTGTGGCTTTGTCCGGCGGAAAGAAGCGGCAGTCCGGGTTATAGCCGGGAAATGTCCCTCTATTGCTTTTAACGCATAAGAGATATCCCTTGTTTTTTGAAGTTCCATCGCCAGAGTGATGATATCTCCTCCCTGTCCGAGGCCAAAATCGTATCATAGGTTACGCGACTCACTCACCTTGAATGAAGGTGTTTTCTCCTTACGGAAAGGAGAACAATACCAGATACTGTCCCCATTTTGTCTGACGGGGGAAAATCCCATACGCCGGAGATAGTCCTCCAACGGAATACTTTTAGCTTCTTCAATATTCATCATGTAACGGATTAAATTAATGACTTTTTTTAGAGCGGGAATCCCTCAGTATCACCCATTGCAACGGATTCTGTGGTTTACCGTTTTTTCTCAGTTCAAAATGCAGGTGATTGCCGGTTGCGATGCCGGTATGCCCGACATTGCCGATAAGATGGCCCATGCGGACATCGTTTCCCTTTTTCACGTACAATTTACTTAAGTGTGCATACAGCGTGGAAAAACCACCTGAATGCCGGATTTCGATATACCAGCCGTAACTGCTGCTGTATCGGGCTTCAACGACCTTTCCGTTTCCCGAAGCATAGACCGGAGTGCCATAAGGTGCGGCAATATCCACTCCGGCATGGAGTATCCTTTTCTTTTTCACCGGATGTGTCCTTATTCCGAAACCGGAAGAAACGGCAAACCTCCTCCGGCTCTCATTCAAGGGGAATAAAATAGGATAATCGGCCAGCACGGTTACCGGCAACCGGCTGTTTCATACGAAAGACTTTCACTGCCGGGCGGAATGGATACGATAAGCGATTGAACTAAGTCCGCTTTTAAACCCCTTCGACGGGGACTGTGTAAAAGCCGGACACGACAATAAGTGACAGAACATGACAATCAATGACAACTTCTTCATAATCAATTTATTTAATGACAAAGATAGTAATTTTACCCTTGCAAATAATTCATTAATCTTTAAAATTAACGTATATGAACGATGTAAATTCAGCTCCTGAAAATAACGGGGCAACTCAGGAACATGGGTATCTGATGGCGTATGACAAGAAAGAGCAGAAAGCCAAAGGAGTAAAAGGAATCGCGGCGAATGGCGAACTGGAAACGCTCGAAGCCAATGAAGCGAACAAAGGACAATTTATTAAGGTGGACCAGAGAGGAAACTTCTTTACCAACTTCGGAAAGAACTTTCTCTACCATTACAACAATCCGGGACGTTACTCCCTGTACAACATCCCGAAGGAAACACCTGTAGAGCAGGCCAAAGAAAAAATAGAGGCAGCGCAGCTACCACAGAACGAAGCAATCCGTAGAGAGCTGGCTCCCACCAGGGTGTATAACAACCACCGTTTCAATGAACGGGAAGTGAATTGGGAACAGGCAGCCAGATACGGCATCACTCCCGACGGATTGAAGAACACAAAGGACAGTCTCGAAAGAATGCTGCAAGGAAAAACCTCCGCTATTGCTTTCCGCGTGGCAAAAGATTCCGAACTTGGTCGTGAGAACGGCGATGCCAAACTCTCCCTGTTCCGTGATGAGAACGGTGCCGTCAAGTTTGACATCCATTATATCCGTCAGGCTCCCAAAGTAGGCGAAGATTACAGAGGACATACGCTAACGGAGGACGACCTCAAAACATTGAACCGTACCGGCAACCTGGGCAGAACGGTCGATATGGTCATTGATTACCGTACCAAAGAAACCAAACCTTGCTACCTTTCCAAAGATCCGGTAACGAATGAATTGTTCCACATGCCTGTGGAGCAGGCGCGCGTTCCTCGCAAGGTGAAAGATTATACGCTTTCCCCATCAGAGTACGAAGCCGCCTTACGTGGCGAGGAAGTGCCGATCCGTTTCAAGTCCAATAATGGGAATTATTATACCACTTCCATCCAGATGAGTGCCGCCGAGCGGGGTGTTGAATTCCTCTGGGAAAGAAGCACCAAGAAGCTGGAAGAGGGGCAGAAACAGGAACAACAGCAGGCCGGTAACGGAGAGCAGCAGGTTAACGGGGCGGTACAAACAACCGGGAAGCCTCTGAAAAAAGAAGAGACCTCCCGGCAAGCAGAAAAGAAAACACGCACCCGCAAGCCCTCCATAACCCCTAAAATGTAATAATATGGAATTACAGACTCTCCCGCAACAAAAAGAGCCGGACAGATTACCTGTCCATGCCATCGAAACCTCCAAAGGAATGTTGTTCTTCAGCAGCAGCGAACCGGGACGGGCAGGACTCAAGAATTACTATCAGGAACTCACTGATAACTATTTTTCAGTTCATGGCGAATCATCACCGGTACGTGAGTATTCTATCAGCCGGATAACTCCTGACATATATCCTTTTATAGATGCCAGCCATAAGATAAACCCGGACACCGGCATCCGGGAATTTGTCTTCGAACCTCTTTCTTCCCAGCATCAGGACTTCGACAAGAAAGGCTGGAGATTGGAGTTTGAGGCATCCATGAAACCCCATTCGGGAGAGTTTCTTCTCCTGCAGGAGCATGCCGGTAGCCGGATAAGTAAACACAATAATAATGTATGGCGGTTACTATACTTGCAGGAACATGGATATAGCCGTGATACCATCCAGGCTCCCTCTTTTGAGTATTCCCATGTTTTTCAACATTTAGGAGAACAAATCAATGCATCCATTAACTTCACCGGAGGGACAAATCCTTCCGGTGAACCTTCAAAGGACCTGTTCGACCTGATTGAAGAAGTCCAACGGAAAGCCGCCGAAATCATCACAAGAGATTATGATATCCGGGGACACCGGTCTTTTGAAAGAACCATGATGGATTCGTCATATGATCCCATCATCGGCGATACCAGGCTCAGTTATCCGCTGCGGCAGGCTGTCTGGGAAGGAAAATGCGTTTATCTACCGGAGATATCGGTATCTAACCCTGACCTGCATTATATCCGTGCGGACAAGGAACATCAAAAACTAAGCATTTCCGCTACACCTTTCTCCCGGCGGATATACCGGGAACAGAACGGGAAAATCGTTCCTTTCCAGCCTACGGTCACAGTCTCTTCAAAAAAGGAGAAAACTTCTAAAGTGAAAAGGAGTAACAAACCTAAATTATAAAATGATGAAGCAACCTGAACAATCCTATACAGCGATAGAAACCGCCAACGGCTTTTTATTCTTCACCCATACAGCGGAAGGACAAGCAAGCGTGCAAAAATTCCTGCAACTTGTGGCGGATCATTACTTCGATCCTCATTTCAACCTCGGACCGATCCATGTTTACAGGGCGGAAGGTATCCTCAGACAAGGGTCGTCTGTCAATCCGGGTGAGAACCTGTTCACTGAATATCCTTACCAGAAGATGCACAGAACCCCGGAGATGGAACCGGCATATCAGAATGAGATGAAACCCACCCCGGAAGATTTCCGCAGTTTCTGCCACAATGCGCACTGCGAGATCAGTCACCGTAACTGTAATATCATTGATGCGTTGGAGGCGATAGCGGGCAAGGAACGCACAGTTTCCGAACTCTCAGGGCGAACCTTGACACCGGAAATCCGGGAACAGATAGAGGAAAACAGCCGGGACAAGGACGAGCTGGATAAACTTCTCAAACGATTTTACGACGTGCGTGGACACCGCACTGTCGAGAATATTCTCAGTGACCCTATGGACAGTGTCATAGTAGACGGTGTCCACCTCTTTACCCCCCACCGGCAGGTACTGGAAGCGGGACATGTGCTCTTTCTGCCCACAGAGGCAAAGAACAATCCGTCGCATTCCTATGCATGGGTGAACGGGGATTTCTCCCGGATCGTATTCTCTAAAGAACCGCCCGGAAACAAGCAGGTATTCAAAGTGAAAGCGGTTATCGAAAAGGCTTTGGATAATAAAAAGCAGGACGTGAAAAAGAAAAAAAATACCCATCCTAAACTGTAGAAATATGGACAATAGAAACCAAATGGAAAATCATTTTTTCGATCCCGAAAAACCGGGCAGCATATTTATTGCAATAGACCGGTATCACCATTATATACCGTTACCGGGCAACTCACTCAGATTCGTCGAAGGAAACCAAAGGGAGATAACGGATGTCGCCTTTCATCAGTTCCTGTCGGACAATGTCAACGGAGTCAAAAGTTGTACGTATGTGCCGGATATAGAGATGGTACGGTATGATCTGAATCTGATGAGGGAGGTACCGACACCGGATATACGTGTGCCTTTTGACAAGTATATCCGGCAGGAGCTATTGCCTTATTTGCATCAGAGTTTTCAGTCCCCTTCCCGTCAGATCTCACTGCCGGATGCCGTCTATTGCTCCAGATATAAAGGAGATATCGATTGCAGTATCCTGAAAAAGTATTTCATGCAGGAAGCCGATTATATGAGCTTCCGCAGGAACCAGGACGAAAGGCAGAAAATCTACCGGGGAGAGGCGAATTACCAGACACCGCTGAAAGTGGTGGAGAATGACTACGGGTATCTGATATTCTCCGGCAATGAAATCGGAAAAGAAGGATTCAGGGAATGTCTGCAGCATATCACCGACCATTACTTCGATCCGCACTACGATATCGGTCATCTGGGTATCTATGAATATCCGTATGTAACAGAAGAGCTGACAGCCCACATTGACGCATCCTACCGGATCGACCGTACCCGGCAGCTGAACAACTCCTTCGAATTCCAGCGTGAGAACCACGTGCCCCAGTCCAAATTGCCGGACAAGTTTATTAACGGGCTGGCTCCTCTATTCTACAGCCCGATGGAAACGACGGCTGACGGATTTATGGAACTGCTTGACAAATTTCATTTCGATCCGGATGTACGTGCGCAAATCAGCCCTTCCAACCGGGACATTTACCGGCTGCTGACCGTGATAAAGAGCGGTTATATGAATATTCATGAGCAGCCGTTCACCTACTTTAAGGAGTCACTGCCCGCCAGCGAGAAACTCGAAAGGATAACGCAGGTACGATCAGCGGCTGATTTCGATATGAAGGAATTCAAACAAGCCTCCCTGGAAATCCGGCAAGCCGCCGACGGTATCCTTAAAAGGGATTTCGATGTGAGAGGACACCGTTCCCTCAAGAGCATGCTGGATGATCCGATAGTGGAATTCACTGTGGGGAACCGGAAATTGAATGACGTGCAGAAATCAGTATTGTCTTCCGGTTATGCGCTTTATATTCCGGAAAACAACCGGGAGCCGGTCAGACATCTACAATACTGCATGGCAGACTTCGGACAGAACCGGATGAAGAACTCATCCGAACCTTTCCCCGTCAAGACCTATACCTTGAAAGAGGGACTGCTCCATCCGCTGTCCACGGATACAAATAAAAAGCCGGGGACTGTCAAAAAGCCGGAGAACCAAAAACGAAAAACGAACCGTTTAAAATAATAACAGGAAATATGATACCCAAAAGTCAGATTTGTATCGGAGCACGGATTGTAGAGAACGATCCGGAAGAACAGGCTCCTGTTCCCTATAAAGGGAAAGTCATCGCCATCAAGGAAACCGGAAAAGGAGAAATGGATTACTTTGTCCGCATTCTGCTGGATGACGAATCCATGAAACAAAAAAGAATCTCCCTTTGCTGCCCGGACAAGATTATGATCTGTTTTCCATGAACCATAGACTTGGAAGAAAAGCAAAAGGTGGAGCGCAAAATTAAGAATGGAAAAGCTCCTGGCCCGTCAAGAGGACATAAACTCTCTTAATTATTCACCTTATAAATTAGAATATGAAACAGAAAAATCCCGAACTCATCCTTCATTTTTTTGTTGCCCAGGACTCCAAAGGAAGACCCCGGCAACTGGAAATACACCTGATACCGGATAAAGAAGTATCGGTGGCAAATCAAAGATTTACCGAATATTTAAGGCGGCAGAGGGAAATGTACAAGCCATCCCTCGCTCAAAGCCATCTGCCTGATCTCGATTTGTGCCGTTACCAGTTTCCCTCAGAAATAAACTGCCCTGATATCCGTCTCTTTGATAAGGATAACAGTCTGGTGCAACAATTTATCACTCACAATGGAGGAAGCATGCAGAATAATGTCTCGCTCCGGGGATTGGAATACCTATATTCACGGGATGAAGAAAAAGGTCTGCCCATGTTGGTCTCCAGCGGGCTTGCCAACCATTTACTTGTACAGCCGGAGGCTAAACGTTTCGCACTTGCACAAAGCACTTTCCACGACGCTCCGTCAGAAACACTGACTGCATTAGAAACCGCCAAAGGGGTGCTTTTGTTTGAATATTCCGGTTACGGAAAAACATGCTGCCATTCCTATATGCAACACTTAGCTGATCATTTTTTTATTATGGGAGAAGAGAAACCGGAGTTTGTCAACCTGTACAAGCTGACTAATCCGAATGAAGAAGTTATAAAAGCGTTTCAAACATCCACCAATCCGTTCTCATTATATACAAACGACTTTATACCGGATAAAGCGCAATATCTGGATGCGACTATTCTGAGAAATGCCCGGCTGGACAGGAGCCATCGCATAGAACCGACGTTAGACGCTTATGATAAATTTGCATCTTCCTATGGGATAGTTGCGAGTATTGCAAATGCCCAGATACTCCGGCTACTATCTTTACAAGAGACAGCAGGTATTTATGGAATAGATTATACCACCAGACAAATTCCATTTATGCATAAGAACTCTTTTAACTCCCAGTTTAATGCATTACAGAATATTCCGGCAGAAAATAAGGGCGAACAGGAAAAGGTCAAAGCACTGATTCGTAATCAGGCAGCCTATATTTTGAAACGTGATTATGGAATTTCATCGGATAACCGGCAGAATAAAGAGATAGACCCCATTATCTCTATCCAAACTCTCAAAGGTGCCGTTTACCTACCGGTTACAGATGAAGGAGCTGTCTACAAACAATGTTTCCTCCAAGATTTGGCTGACCGGTTCTTCACTCCGGAAGTACAGGCTTTGAGACGGATCAGGGAATTCTACATCTCCAATCCCAATCATAGTACGGAACATTATATACAGAAGCATCTGGATTTTTTCCAGTCCAACCCACCGGATAAACAGTTGGCAAAGATTCCTTTGTATCCCATTGAGCAATCCGAGCTGCTGAAAAAAGGCGGTTATCCCACAGAACCGACTTATCATGCCTTCAAACAGTTCACGGAGGATTACCAGCTGTTGGTAACGCCGAAGAATGCAGAAATATTCAATCTGCTCTTTATACGGGAATACGGCTTACCGGCAGATTTCAATTCCAGTGAAAGTTATAAAGCATTCGTTCACAAAGATGATTTCAAACCGTTGAATCAGGAAATGTCCGAATTGCAATCCCAAAAGGGATATAGTGAGAAAGCATTTTACCATATCCAGAACAGACAGCAGCAACTCGCTGACAAGATACTTGGACAGGAATACAAATTGACTTGTCCGCCTTTGCAACTGACCGGACCGGCGGCATCGGAAAAGAAAAAAGCAGTTCCCCGCCGAAATAAGTCACATAATCCCCGTATCTAAAGATGGAAAAAATAAAAGATAGCTTATCTGCAAAAGAAGATTTAAAAAGCCTGTTTATAGAGTTGCAGCCGGATAACCGGGTATCGACTATCATGGTCGTGTCGTCTGTTCCGACAGATAAAAACTCTTTTCCGGTATTTATGGATCTTATCGCCCGGATAGCTATGGAACAGAAAACCATACCGGATAACCTTTTACTGCGTTTTGAGGGAATACCTGCCAAGGATATTCCTTTCACCGGTAAACTACCGGTAAAAGACAGTGAGAAAGCCCTCAGATTCATCGTTTCTCACGGAGGCATAACAGAAAACAACTCTGTTCCTCTGCGGAAAGCGGCCTACCTCAGAGCTTGTCAAAAGGAACTGACGGCAGAGAATTTCCAGGCACTGGACCACTCGCCGGGTTATAGGCGTTTTATTGCTTATGAGGATGCGATGGAGAAGGTCACCGTAGGAAAGCAGGCCAGACAATTCTATACCATAGCTGAAACGGAACAAGGCATCTGGGTATTCAATGACGGACTATCAGGAACAGTGAGGTTTCGGGATTACCTGCAATCAATAGCGGATAATTTCTACTCCAACTCCCTACAGGATGTGGAGTCATTAAATATCTACCGGATAGAAACAGTTTCCCGCCGGATGCTGGAACTCTCCAACGGGAATCAAACCTCCATGCCGCAAGCGGCAATGGAAATTCTGGCGAATTACAAGCCGTCCGTCACTTTCAACATGCATCCCACCGGGGAAAATCTCGACCGGTTTGTTACAGCAGGCGCATTGGAACTCTCAGCCCGTAACCGAAACATCATGACTCTTCAGGATATAGCTGACAGAGGATACGCCCATTTACCGGCGGACGAATCGTTTGCCTATAAAAAGGATTTCTTACCTGTGGAGAAAGGTATCCGTGAGATTATCCGGCAAAAGGAATTACACCGGGATTATCCTTTTCAGCAGAAGATGGATGAACTGCAAACCGCTGCCAAGTCATTGGCCGGAATGCTGTTAAACAGAGATGGAATCCGGAAGGATTATCACCGGATAAGTCCGTCTGTTGCAGCCTCTAAGGACGGACAGGCTCAAACAGTCGTGAAACCGCAGGATAAACCCGAGCTTCCCCGTCACAATGAAAAGAAAAAAGTCCGAACAGAAACCGCTTCCGTCAAAAAACAGGCGAAGCCCAAATTATAGCGCTTATGGAACTGATAAATAACGCATTCATTCCCGAGAAAGAGATACCGCGCAGTCGTAGGGATGCCGGAAGAAAAGCATTCCTGCAGACTTTCAGGAACCTGTTCACAAACCGGAACCCCTTTAGGAGGTTCATGGACACTTACCGTTTCAATACGATTCGCTGGAGTGCCTCCAACCTTCACGAACCTTCATGGGGAAAACGAATCGGATTATTCTTTCAGACGAGGAATCCGGTTGCCCTCCTTCGGGATGAGTACCGGAACAACCGCAGTAACCTGTTGAATAAATGGGAAATATCCAACCTGAACCGTATCCAAATGGAACTGATCCGGATGGGTAGAACGCCGCTTCAGGAGAAAGACAGGAATACGTTCAAGAGTCTGAACGGCATTGAAAAGAAGATAAAGCAACTGCAAGGATACAAGGGATGCCCCGATATGAGCCACGAAAAGCAGCTTCTGGCAACGTATAGGTATATCCTCTCTTCTCCCTTTGACCGGAAGTTCTCAGGATTGCCACCCGATGAGATTTGTGGGATGCTCCGGCAGAACGGACTGTCCAAACCGAACCTCCCTTATCAAAATTATGAAGGAATCCTGCAGGGCCGTCAAACGGTTCTGTATGAGCTGGCAACCGGAAAGAACGGAGAGAAATACCTCCAACCGGCAGACCAGGTGAAACTGAATGCCGGGATGACCGGAGTTTCAATGGATTTAATCAGCCGTTTCCCGTCAAGGGAAATTCCCCTTCCGAATCTGACGGAAGGCATACAGGTATCGGAGAAAAAAGAGAAACTCTCCGTACCCAAAGAACCGAAGAAAAAGGTACGGAAAGAAAAAACAAAGACCAAGAGTTTAAAAATTAAATAGTTAAACAGTCATTCAACATTAAAAAACAAGTAACATGAAAACGATTTGTATCTGTGAAAAACCATCCGTGGCACGCAGTATCGCCCAGATTCTGGGCGCAACGGAGAAACAGGAAGGATATTTGAGTGGAAACGGGTATGCCGTTACATGAACTTACGGCCATCTGTTGGCATTGGCCCTGCCTCAAGACTACGGTATCGTTCGTGCGGAAAAAGAGATGCTGCCGATCATTCCCGATCCGTTCAAACTGGTAGTCCGCCAGGTAAAGACGAAAGAGGGTTATAAGGCTGATCCGTCAGCATTGAAACAATTGGACGTAATCCGTAAACTGTTGAATCAGGCCGGTAGTGTGATTATTTGTACGGATGCGGCTCGCGAAGGAGAACTTATAGCCAGATACGTCCTTGAATATCTGGGGTACACCAAAGAAACCAAACGCCTGTGGATATCCTCGCTTACGGAAAAATCCATACGGGAAGGGTTCAATAACCTTAAATCAAGCAGGGAGTTTGACAGTCTGTACCGTTCCGCCAAAGCCCGGAGAGAAGCAGATTGGGTAGTCGGTATGAATGCCAGCCTGTCTTTGAGTATGGCTGCCGGAAAGAGCAACTATTCCCTGGGAAGAGTACAGACACCGACACTTGCCATGATTTGCCACAGGTATCTGGATAGCAGGAATTTTATATTCAAACCTTATTTCCAGTTACAACTACGGACTACAAAGACCGGGGAAGAACTCGTAATGACTTGCACCGAAAAGTATGATGCACCGGAGAAACTTGACATTGCCCGTGAAAAAGTCTATGAAGAGAAAACTGCCCAAGTAGTGCAGGTAGAAAAGAAAGAAGTCTCAGAAGAGGCTCCGTTACTATATGACCTGACCGCCCTGCAGCGAAGTGCCAACACCAAACTCGGACTGACCGCAGAGCAGACGCTGAACATTGCCCAAAAATTATATGAATCGGGGTACGTCTCGTATCCCCGTACCGGATGCAACTATATTACAGAGGACATCTTCGAGCAGACCCCTTCTCTCATCGCCCTGCTGAAGCAGCATCCCCGTTTTGCACAGCATGCGAAGAATCTCTGTAACCGGACTTTGAACCGACATTGCGTGGACGATAGCAAGATGACAGACCATCACGGATTAATCATTACGGAGAACTTTCCTCAGAACCTCTCCCTCGACGAGCAGAATATCTATTCCATGATTGCCGGACGTATGCTGGAGGCTTTCTCCGGCAAATGCCTGAAAGAGACGGTTTCCATACAAGTGGACTGCAACAGTGTACTATTCGGCATAAAAGGATGTCAAATCAAGATCCCGGGATGGAGAGGCATCTACAATGAACCGGGTGAAAAAGAAGAAGAAAGCCTCCTGCCGGAGTTTCAGGAAGGAGAAGTATTGCCTATTCTTGGTATTGATACATTAGCCAAGAAAACCAAGCCGCAGCCTGTATTCACCGAGGCAAGCCTACTTGCGGCAATGGAAAGCTGCGGCCGGCAATTGAGCGATGAAAAAGAAAAGGAGGCAATGAAAGACTCCAGACTCGGCACACCGGCTACTCGTGCAGGCATTATCGAACTGCTGCTCGCCCGACATTATGTGGAAAGAAGCGGACGGTTCCTGATGCCTACTCCCAAAGGTTTGGAAGTATACGATATTGTCAAGAAAAAGATGATTGCCAACGTGAGTATGACCGGAAGGTGGGAATGTGAATTGCATGAGATAGAAACCGGCAAAGTTACCACAGAAACATTTACGGAGAAGATTAACTCCTATGCCCGGCAAATCACGTCCGAACTGCTTGCCCTGAAACTCGACCACCCGGACTTGCCGCATTGTAACTGTCCCAAATGCGGGGCCGAAACGATTACCGTCTTCAATAAGGTAGCCAAGTGCAGCGATCCCGATTGCGGTTTCCTTTTGTTCCGGACATTCAACGGCAGGGAACTGACGGACAACCAGATGCTCCTGCTGCTACAAGGCAAGCGCACCGGATACCTCAAGTTCACCAGCAAGAAAGGGAAAAAGTATGAAGCCTCGCTGGAACTGGATGGCAACTACAGGATAGACATTACATTTAAGAATAATAAGCCTAAGAAATAATTTATCGGTTTATGAAAAAAGAATTAGAGAGATACCGGATGAGCTGAACTAGGAGTTAATACTCAATAAAGAGTCCTATGGCTTTTTAGATTCAGAGGGGTATAACTTTCGATCAAAGGGGATGTCGCAAAAAACGACATCCCCTTTGATATCTTATTTTATATGGCAAATTTATGCTTCATCACTTCCATTTCTTTGGAGACAGTAGTGTCTAAAACCTTTGCATAAATTTTTGTGGTTCGTATGTCTGAATGTCCCAACATTCTAGCGATTGTTTCCATTGACACTTTATTAGCCAGAGCTATGCATGCAAACGTATGGCGGGCGATATGGGTCGTCAACTTTTTAGTAATTCCACACACATCGGCAATTTCTTTCAAATAACTGTTCATCCGTTGATTACAAGGTACAGGAAGCACCATGTTCTTTTGTTTACAGATCGGATTGTCCTTATATTTTTCAGCTATTAATGCAGGAATGTCAAGCAGCGGTATGTGACACATGTTATTTGTTTTTTCACGAGGCTTTCGAATCCAATTTTCCCCATTAGGATCTTTTGTAATATGCTCAGGACGTAAATGTTTTATATCCGTGAATGCTAATCCGGACAGACAACAAAAAACAAAAATGTCGCGTACTATTTCTAAACGAGGTATATTAAACTCTTTTTCCATAATAATATGTAATTCTTCCTCGCTGAGAAATTCCCGGTTAGATTGGGTTTGTTTGAACCTGACTCCGGAGAATGGGTTATCCGTCATCCATTTATTTGTAAGTGCCAATGTGATAATTTTCTTTAGGTTCTTTAAATATTTAACAGTTGCATTCTGAGCGCAACTTTTTTCAGTTTTGATAAAGAATTCAAAATTGGATATGAACTCGTGATTGATATTGCACAGAGGTATATCGTTTAATCGATATTCTTTTTTCAAGAACTCCTCAAGATATCGTACAGTTCTCTCATAACGGAGCACCGTAGCTTTCACCACATCTTTCCCTATTAGCTCACGATACTTTGCATTATGTTCTTTGAAAACTTCCAATAACATCTTGTGAGTTTGGTTTTCACCATAGAATAAGTTCTTCAGAATTTCAGCTGTGATAGGTTTATCATCCTGTTCCAGTTCACGATGAATACGAAGTACGCGGGTACGTACTGTTTCCAGATAGTGGTTAAGTTCCAGATACTTTCTGTCCTTACCAATCGCACATTCTCTTTGGGCATTCCACTTGTCAATCTCCACACTACGTTTGACTTGAATTTCTGCACGTTTCCCATTTACGGTTATTCTCAGGCAGATAGGAGCCTCTCCGTTTTTCAATAATTTGGCCTTCTTGATGTAAAAAAGGACCGAAAAATAATTTCTTTCCATACTCATACACTTTAAAAGTTTAATGGTTCAAAGTTACTTTTAGAAGCGATGAATAGCATTACGTAAAATGCAGATAATCAACGAATAAAACACCAATTCGGAGGACTAAAATTTGGAGGAATTCAAGTCCTCCGATTTCACCTGAATTAGGTGCTTCAATTCGCGGTAAAATGCAGGTTTGATATAAAAGAAAAAGCTCTGATAAGTTTGATTATCAGAGCTTTATGCAATTTTGCTATTTTAAAAAGTGATCCGCCTGGGATTCTCCAAAGAGAGTTACCACGCTGATATTTAAAACTTTATAATTCTTGCTTCAAGCATATCCCATGATTTATCCCACTAATTTGCTACGTGCTTTTGCAGTAGTTTGCTCATGGAGAATACTGAGGACAAAGATATATCTTTCTTTTTGCTTTTCAAAATAGAATGCTTCGTTTTAATTCTTTTGTAAGGCTGCTGATATTTACTTTGAAATATATTACTGTAAAATAATTGTTGTTATATGTAAATTTTAAAAAGTAATATATTATCAAGATATTATCTGTCTCAATTTATTTGAATAGCTTTATTTATAACGCAATGTATATACTGCCATGTCGTATTTTTTTTCTTAAAGGTAATATATTAACTATTATTTTGCGTTAAGCAGATTCAAAATTAGACATTTATCTAATCTTGCTATACTATATATAATTCTCTTTGTTCTTGGCTTTGCCATAGCTCTTCAGGTATGTTTCTACATATTTTTTTGAACTGAAACACTTGGCTGTCAATAATATTTTCATTTATTGCTATTTCCCAACGTGCAATATATACATGTTTAATTATAAACAGAACAAAAGTCAATGGTGTCAATATAATAGAACTAGGCAATCTGAAGGTATTATTTAGCCCGATATGGAGGTGCGAATACGAATGTAGGTTTGGTCTATATCCTTTACGATCTACATCATATCTAACATACATTGCTCCTATATTTATTTTTTGTTCATCTCTTCTTTGTTCATAATCTTCTGCATAATCAACTTTTAGTTCTTCTATTATTTGCTCATCTAAAGGGATTTCATCTTCTTCAAATATTTCTAATAAAAAATCCATAAAAGAAAAATAAGAAGATTGAGATTGAATAAAAGCATAGCGCAGTTTCTCCCCCTCTTTACTGAATTGAAAAATAGAATCATCATCTAATAATAGCTCATAATCATTATTATCAATAGCTGTTTGATAAATTTCTTTTAGATCACCAGATTTTGCAGCTTCTAATGAAGCTAAAGAATACACTCCCCTTTCAATATCTTTCTGTCTTTTTAAAAATTTCATCTTTTTTAAAAGACGTACGGCGTCATTTATTGATATGTTAAAAGCTCCATCATTCATCTTTTCTTCTTAATAAATTGCATAATATCTTCAACACTTAAACCACTATTAATAAGAGTGTCTATTTTAGATTGTACATCAAGTAATAAACTCTGTTGAATCCTACTTCCTCTTTCAATAGTTTTTGTTGTTTCTTTACTTGGTTGACGGAATATTAGTTTGAAGTCATTCTCTTCCAATTTTTTCAACTCTTCAAGACAATATTTTATTTTTTCTCCACCTGTAATTGTTACCCATCCTTTTGTTCTTGTAATAGCTGTAAATAATTTGTTTCTTAAAATAACATTATCTCTATTTATGAAAACACTGTCTGCGCCTATGATATAAACCATTCCTGCTTCATTTCCTTTCGCTTTATTAATAGTAGACAATGTGACATTATTTTCATAAAAGAAGTGTTTGTTCGCATTTGGAGCTTCTACAAGATTGAAGGTGGATATGCCATTCCTTATTAACATTTTAGCTAATAGAGAGTAATATGTATTAATATTCCTATTATCAAGACAAATAACACAAATGTCATCAGGTCGTAATTTCTCATCTTGTATATCTTTAGTAATGCATTGAGCTATAAACTTACATTCTAATTCGTAATTTGTAAATGAATGTACTTCAATTGTATATATCCCCAATTCCTGATTCATTATATTAGGTGTATGCTCTACAGGGCGAGATATTACCATCTGATCTCCAACTTCAGAGAGTCCTGATTCAACTTTAAACCCCAATAGCTCCCAATGATTATTATCCTCTAGACGTTGTAATACTTTGGAATTATATATGCCTAGACCTAATGAGAAAGCAGCAATGAGAGCAGTTCTTGGATTTCGATAACACGTATGTAATACGATGTCTTGAAGTGGATTAGTGTTTTTTGAGAAGTCCACAAAATAATTTCCATTTACATCTTTTCCAAAAGTGTTTTTTTCATCTTGCAAATTTATATCAAAGATATTTTGGAAATCATCATAAGCCCAAACTATTCTTTTTTCTTTTGAAAGTGCATAACATAGTTGATAGAAATGATCTGGAAAATCTTGACCTTCATCAATCAATGTTAAATCGTATTTAGGAGTTACTTTACCTGTTTTTAAAATAGATTTACAAACATAATCAAATGGATTAGCAGAAAATTGTCTAGCGACATTATAAGTGATAGGTTCGATACCGTTATCCATACATGCCGTAGAGTATACCCCCCCTAATTCAATTCCTCCCCATCCATGAAGAATATGTATTTTTTTCCAATTGGGTTCTCTATTATCTGCAAAATCTCTATAAAACCGTTCTATTAAATTTTTTATTAATCCATATAGGGATTTTGTATAATATGTATATAATATATCTTCATAAGGATGAGCCATGTGATATAGTGCAGCCTTCATTGTTAGAATTATAGTCTTCCCTGATCCAGCTAAGCCTCTAATTCTTTGAGGACCATCAATTGTTACTAAGGCAACTTTCTTTTGTTCTAAATCAAATGCAGCTTCTTTGTTTTGAATTATGTTGAGAATATCAGCTTTAAGTTTAGATTTATTTTCGGGTGAACTTTTACGTTCCTTTTTAGTTGTTAAGCGAGAGGTCCCATCTATACAGCTTAATAAAATATTAAATTCATCGTCTGTAAGTTGAGTTGTCTCATTTGCTTCAATAGCTTGTTTAAGACAAGGTAATGAAACATATTTCCGATCTTCAACAACTTCATCTTTTTCTGAAATAATTAAAAGAGTAACATTGAATTTAAGTTCCCTACGTCCTTTTCTTAACTCGCTACGTTTATTTAAACGATTGATAATACTGACATCTAAATCGTCTAAATATTCTTCTTCCTCTTCTGTCAAGTATCGATTTGAATCCAAACATTTTAAATATAGAACTCCATATTTGGGAGAAGCTAAAAGAAACTGGGCTTGTATCAAATCTTCTGGTAACTCACCACGGTACAAAGGGAAATTATAATAAAGGACAGCAGAGCTATCTAATGAAAATGATTTGATTTTTTCACAAACACGATATGCAATAGCATCCTGTGTTAGCTTAATCTCATCTGCTATTATGTTCATAATTAAATATTTAATTGATATATACAGGGGTACAAAGATAGAAAAAACAACTATACTACGAAAACTATAACACGCTATTTAAAGAATAATGTGTATGTGTCTGAAAAACAAAAAATTAACAAATATTCTTTCTCTTAATAATATGCAAAAAATGATTAGTTTGTTCATCATAATCATATATTAGTGTGTAGCTATACACAAACCTTACTTTCCCCACGCCTATTCAAATAAATATTCTCATAGGCCTGAGAATGTGCTACCGTTAGATTAGTTAGAATATCTCACACATCATGTTTAGTAAACAGTTTCGGCTTCTCGCGCTCGTTCATAGTACCAGAATTTATCTTCTGATTCAATCATCGTCTTATTCCTTTCTTCTTTTTCTTTTTGAGTTTCTTTACCTGTAATTCATTCGCTTGTGTTACATCAGAATTATTAGTATCTCTTAATGAGAAGATTGATAATAAAGAATCCCCAGTTCTGTTTTTTCCCTGATTATAAGAATGTTCACTATTTTGTTTGCTATCAAAATTGCATGAAATATTGTTTTTTATTTCACTGGATTGGAATCCTTCTTTTTTATTTTTGCTAGTAAATTGTTGCTTTTGTATGGCAAGCTGTTCAGATATAGAACCCCTCTTCATCGTGTTGTGATAATCAAACGATTCAGATTGTTGGCGGTTGTAGTCGAACAATTTATCAAAACCCTTTTCTATCTGATTAAATAGGTTCACACGGTCGAAGCCACCTTTTATTACTCCATTCTTGGTATTCTTGTGATTAGTAAGCGGAGATAGTTTTTTCTTATTGGATTGATCTTTCCGGCTCACAATCAAATGACAGTGCATATTCAATTTGTTATCTGAACGGTTACGATCAAAATGAATCTTCCCATAAAACTTTATATCTGTTTCGGATAGCCCTTTGTTGAAATTCTTGGCATATTCAGGAATAAACACTTTACGAATATAGCGTTTCACTGCTTCGGCTTGTTCCTGTTCTGTATTACCCATCGCTTGAAGTTCCTTTTCCGATGGGCTGACATGGATAGCATAAAACTTAGCATCCGTTTTCAGAAGTTGCCCGATATTTGTATCTATATCCTTTATCACCTTTGACTTATAGATATTATCATCTGTTAGATTGAAAAAGTCTTCGGTATAAATACCTTTCTCCATCCGTTCTAAATCTTCATGTTCGAGGTAATTAGCTAGCTGTTGGCTACTACCAGCATTATTATATGTTCCGTTTGATGGTGGGGCAAAGTCTATGTGCATAATCCTATGTATTTATCAAATTACTGATTTCACCTTTCAGATTCTCTTTCCTTTTGCTATCCATTACACCGCAAGCGGAAAGTTCCGAATAGAGTTGTATCAAGTGTAGTAACCTTTTATAATCCCGTTGGTGTATCTGGTAGAGTGCGTTAATCTGTTTGGATTGGTTGTTTATCACATCGGCATGATTGCCGAACTGCTCACTTAACTTTTTCAGTATGGCTGTTTGTCTCTCCTGACTGGCTTCCAGTTGAGAGAGAATAAGAGTTTCCAAAGTTTTGCCGATAGCATCGAAACGTAAAGCTATAGAATTTGTTGCCCGTATCATCGGATTCAGTTGCTCTTCTTCATAGTGACGAATGAAGCGGATAATATCATCCTGCCTCTTATTTATTTTCGCCAGTTCTGATTTTACAGATTCAGGAGCTTCGGATGGGTTGATATGTGCCTTATCTATATATCCGAACGCCAACTTTACAACTTCACTCTTTTTCAGCGAATAGCGTTTGCATATCTTTTCTACCAAAGCTGCTGTTTCCTTATCTATGGAAATGGTAGTGAATATCGTTTTCCTACTGTTATTTGGCATGGTAATTACTTTTTTATAGAAATATGAATAGATAAATACCTGATAATAAGCATTACAGAGAAAATGTTTATTACAGGTGTCATTACAGCGTGTTCTTGTAACACGCTAAAGCCGAAGGCTTTGCCCCGCAGGGCAAGAGGGAAGAACAGGACTTGTCCAGTTCCCTCTTGCTTGATTTAGCGAAACGGACTGAACCGATAGGTGAGGCAGTTTGTGCTATATCGGGGTGGTAACACAAAGGAATAGCCTGAGCACAGGCTTCTTTCCCCTGCTACTTTTTGCTATCAGGGCTGATTAGCCAACTGATTGGCTTTTTCGAACTGTTTGTAGGCTTGAGAGTCGGCATATTCCCGGACGAAAGCCCGAATATCGCTGGCTCTATAATACGTTTTTCGCCTGATGGTAAAGTAGGGAAGTACACCTTTCGCCCGATAGCGTTGTAAAGTTCTAAAGGATGATTTTAGGAGAAAAGCTAAATCTTGGTTATCCAATAGCTTTTCGTTTTCATCGAATACAGTATCGGTGTTGATAAGAGATTTCAAGTCTTGTCCGATTTCAGTGAGTTTTTTGGATAGCTTCTCCATCCACTTCTCGAAGTTTTCGTTATCTATATACATTTTGCTTCAATTTTAAGTTCAACATTATTATTATCAATCGATTGATGAAGCAAAGTTCGGTAAATGGATGCAAACTAATTAGGGGTGTACCAGTGGTACTCCCCTATAAATTGTAGATAAGATGTTGATTATCTGTATCCTTTGTTTTCTCGTTCTTCGATAATAAACTTCCGAAGTTCATCTAAAAATTCAGTTAGTTTAGTAGGCTTACGGGAAATTACACTTTCATGTTTCTTATAACAATCGCCTAATTTAATATTGAATAGTTCTTCAAAAGATTTTGTGATAACAGATAATGGTACAGGTGTACCGTTCTTGTATATGATTCGTTTGGATAGGAATAGACCACTAACTAATTCCATTATGTTGATTAGTGTGGTTTCGTCTGTTAAATAGAAAGTAGAAAAAGGTTGTGTCTTCTTGTGCTTCTGAAATTGTTCAGGGTATTGAATTCGTAGATTCAAGATACGGATTTCAGTTTTTATAAGTTCTATTGCTTCATCAATAAGTAGTAATGGTGCAATTTTCCCCTTGCCCAAATTGTACACGGTACGATTTGAGCCTGTTTAGTCCAAAAGAAAAATAGCGTAACAAAATGCTATAATCTTGTTCATTCATACTAATATCAGCTAAATGTTTAGCCAATTCTTCGATAGCTTCTGTAAAATCTAATACAGGTGCTTGCTGCTGTGAGTATTCCGACAATAGTCGAAAAAATCTCAATTTAAGAATGTTATTCATATCTGATTAATAAAAAGTGTCCTACTTTGTTTTTTGCTAAAAATAGGGTATGAAAATACAACTGTGAGCATAAATAAACTAATCGTTTTCATCTTTCTCCTTGTTTGTTAGGTGATTTATATATTCTTTTGTTGTAATGATAGTTGAATAGTAATGGTTGAGCGAAGACAGAAAAGCTGCGTGTACGTCTTTTGCTTTTATTATTTGATCTTGAAACTCTAAGTCTTTTGTTGCACAAGCATCGGATATTATTATGCAGTTATAACCGAGGTCTTTAGCCGCTCTTACTGTTGCATCCACACACATTTGCGTCATCATTCCACAGATAACTAAATCTGTAATATCCTGAGAGCGTAATAAATAATCTAATATAGTCCGATGAAAACTATTAGGGGTATGTTTAATAATAACATTCTCTTCTTTCAGCGGTGCAACATTTTCATGTATTTTCGCTCCTTTAGTGTTGGGAAGAAAAAATGTTGCACCCTGTTTGGTAGAAATATGTTGTATATGTATTATGGGTAAAGACTGTAATCTAAAGTGTTGCAAGATTACTTGTGCTTTTAATCCAGCTTCGGAACTTCCAACTAATGGATTCAATCCTCCTTCAAAATAGTCATTTTGAATATCAATGAGGAGTAATGCAATTTTTGTTTTCATATATTTCTGCTTAATGTTTCTGCAAAATTAAATGTTTACTACCTTTGTATCAAGTATGTACAGAATTGTATGGTACATACTAAAATGTATCTAATGTAGATAATCAGTTCAATACGTCTGAAATAAAATGAATAAGAATACTAAAAAAGAGGTTTGCGTCCTTGATTATGCTTTCCAAAGAATAGGTGGAAAGTATAAGGGACGAATTCTTTGGGCTCTGTCTAAACATTTGGTTTTGCGTTATGGTGAACTTAGCCGTGAAATGTCAGATATAAGCACGAAAATGCTAACACAGACTTTAAAAGAACTGGAAACAGACAATTTGATTCATCGCAAAATGTATCCCCAAGTACCACCAAAAGTAGAATACTCATTAACTGAAACAGGTAAGGAACTTATTCCTTTTATTCAATATTTGGTTGATTGGGGATATAAAAAAATGGCAGATGACTCACTGGAATAATTCTCATTTTCAGGAGTATAGAACGGCTTTCTTATTCTTCTTTATGTGGTAGCAATGTAATCAAATCTTCATCACCTTCTAATATGTAATAAGCTACAAATATTAGAGGGGTTGAATCTGATGCATTATCAAAATGTAAAATAGGTTGATTTTTAGGCTCGTAAAAAGCTTCACCTGCTTTTATTAGATATGAACTCTGTCCCTCTATTTGAAATAATAAAGTTCCCGAAACTACATAACCCACAACTGGGCAAGAGTGAAGATGATAATCTGCTTTCCCCTTTTGAGGTATTACAATCTTCTTAATTTCGACTTTTGATAAACTCTGTTTATCATGGAAATGAACTGTCAGAAGATCAGTTCTAGTTACTGTACTCTTTTTCATACAAATGCAGCTATTTAGTGATAAAAATAAAACGAATATCAATACTTTATTCATGATTTCTTTGTTTTGCTGCAAAATTAGTGTGAATGAGGTAATTATGTCATTGACCTATGTTAAGAGATTTAAGCCTGCTCAAAGATTCTGGTTTAATACCAAGATAAGATACAATATGATATTGTGATACATGTTGTTCAATATGCGGACACGTTCGTAAAAGCAATTTATATCTATCCAATGCACTATCCATTAGTAGCGATGACTCTTTACGGCACTTTCTGATAAAGAGTGTATCTGCAATATACTTTCCTAGCTTATACCACTCATTAGATTCCTGTAACAAAAGTTCGTAGTTAGATTTGGATAAACTCAGTATGAGAGAATTCTCTAATGCCTGTATGCTTCCTATACTTGGCTCTTTGGTTAGAAAGCTTCTATAGGAAGTTGTAAAAGAACCATCTGTATAAAAATCACTTGTATATTCTTCACCATCTTTTTCTATATAAGAGCGAAGTGTTCCCTTTTCAACGAAGCCAATAAAAGTGCATACTTTACCCTGCTGCAAAAGAAAATCTTTCTTTTTTAACGATAATCTTTCTGATACTTCTATTACTTTCTCATAATAGCTATTTGATAACCCAATTTCTTCTATTATCAATTTCTTTATGTCCATGATGTTTCTTATTAGTACTACAAAAGTAGACATAATATTGTATTGGAAAAATGTGAGGCTCTAATTAAATCATATTCAGGCTATTTTAGAGCATGGAATATGCCTAATCATGCCTTTATCAGACACTTCTGGACAGTTTTGAAGACTACTCTTGATTCTTCTTTCATTTGCCGATGAAAATAGAATCAACACGTTTTATAAACCATTTAAAATTAGAAGTATGGAAGTAGTAACCATTGAAAAAAGAACTTTTTCGTATGTCTGCGAGCGGTTCACCGAGTTTGCCAAACGAATAGAAAGTTTGTGCAGCACTCATACCCAGAAAGTAGAAAACTGGCTGGATAGTCAAGAAGTGTGCCTGTTGTTAGGCTTTAGCAAACGAACGCTGCAATATTACCGAAGCAGCGGACGGCTGGCTTATTCTCAAATCGGTAGCAAAATTTATTATAAGTCTTCCGATATTGAAAGAATTATTGCGGACAGTGAAACACAAAATCAATCACCCAAACAAACCATGCCTTATGAAAAGAATTAAAGAAAATTACCCGTCCTTCAACCTGTTTTCCATTGTCGGCACATGGGAAAGCGTTAATCTGAATCCTACGGTTATTATCTATCGGAACGATAAAGAGTATCTTCTTTCTATTATATATGTATCGGAAACTACCAAACAGGCTTCACCCGCTACTTATGAGATACAGCAAGATGGTAGCCAGTATTTTATTGCCATTGTATCCAAACGGCTCTATATAGATTATGATCCGGCAAAAGATGTACTTAGCATTTCATCTTTGGGTGACTATCTGCGTAACTAACCAGCTATCTAGCCATCTTGAAATCAATATTTCAATAAAACAATCTTTCAATCATGGAACTAATAAATAAAGACACTCCACAAATAAAAGAATTTATATCTTCGCTCGATTCGATGCTAAATGGCATTGAATCTATTGTCAAACATTACAAGCCCCATTTGAACGGGGAACGCTTTCTTTCTAACAATGAGATTTCCAAGAAACTGAATGTCAGTCTGAGAACCCTGCAAGAGTGGAGAGATACAGGGCTAATCCCCTTTATTCAGATAAAAGGTAAAATCATCTACCGCCAAAGTGATATTGATAAGCTACTCCAAAAGCACTACTTTGAAAGCTGGAAAGAATAGCCCACCAGCCCCGAAAATATTGTTTTTCGGAATTTAATTTGAATCATTGACTTTTCCAGTGAAGTATTTAGTCTGTGCAAGTCTTTAGATGAAAATACGCTCGAACATAGTGAGAGGAAGATTTTCATCTAAACCGAAGGCTCGGACTTGAACAGGCTAAATACGGAACTTACCTTTGTCAATGCTTCATATTGAGTTCTGGAAAACTTACAATAAAAGAAAAGGATTGAGAAAATGAAATTCATTCTTCCCAATCCTTTTTCTATATTGGCTACTGCCTCTATTATATAGCCAATTCCGACAGACAGCTATTTACTTTTTGCATATCCTTGAAAATATTCTGATCCAGTACCCGTGCATAATGTTTTGTTACGCTTGTATCTGCGTGTCCCAACATCTTAGCTACATTCTCCATACTCACGCCATTTGCTAGGCATATAGAGGTGGCATAGCTGTGTCGAGCTGAATGTGTGCACAGATTTTTCTGCAACCCGCATACATCTGCAATCTCTTTCAGATAACTGTTCATACGCTGATTACTCAATACTGGTAATAGTTTTCCGGTACATTCTGCCACATTTTTATACTTTTCCAGTATAGAAGCTGCCACAGGTAACACAGGAATGTTACACATGATTTTTGTCTTTTGGCGGTTCTTCCTTATCCAAATTTCTCCTTTATTATCTCTAACAAGATGTTCAGGTGATAAGTCTTTTACATCGCTGAACGCCAAACCTGTAAAAACGCAAAAAATAAAAACATCCCGTACCTGTTCTACTCGCTTAATCGTGAACTCTTTGGCAAGAATAATTTTAATCTCGTCCATTGTCAGAAATTCGGGATCAGTTTCTTCCAATTTGAAACGGTAGTAAGCAAACGGATCTTTCTTTATCCAATCGTTTTCCAAAGCGATACGAATAATCTTCTTCAAGTTCTTCAATCGGGTGATGGCTGAATTTTGCGCACAACCTTTTTCAATCTTCAAGAAAGCATCGAACTTGGAAATGAAGTTGGCTTCCAAATTATTCAAGGCAATATCTGATAGTTGATATTCTTTCTTGATGAATTCCTCTAAATATCGAGTAGTGGTTTCATACCGTTGAACGGTCTTGCTAACAAAGTCTTTACCGATCAGCTTACGGCTTTGTTCGTTATGCTCCCTGAATACCTGCAATAGCGTTTTGTTATCTTCGTCCACACCATAAAACAACTTTCTCACAAGATCAACAGTGATAACCTTGCCGGAAGTTTCCAGTTCTCTATAAATTTGATGTACGTGCGAACGGGTGATTTCTAAGTAGTGGTTCAGTTCCACCGACATACGGTCTTTGCCTTTTGAATTCTCTTTTGCCTGATTCCATCGGTTTACGGGACAGCTTCTTTTGATGGAAATATCTACCATACAGCCGTTTACGGTGATTCTCATGCACACAGGTGCTTCTCCGTTCTTTAATAATTTGCCTTTCTTGATGAAGAACAATACAGAAAATGATTTTCGAGCCATTTTTACATCGTTTTTAAAGTTACAAAACTATGTATTCTCTTCCAAAGTAAGTCTATGCAAAAGACTATGAATCAGTGAGAAAGATGCAAATTCGTGGGACTTTTTTGAACTAAATTTTAGTCCCACGATTTATCCACCGATAATATGCTTGAAACGGCTATTTTCTGCTACCTGTCAGAAAAAAGAAATCCCTGATAATGTCTGATTATCAGGGATTTGCTTGATTATTCTTTTGTTTTCAGTGATCCGCCTGGGGCTCGAACCCAGGACCCCAACATTAAAAGTGTTGTGCTCTACCTGCTGAGCTAGCGAATCAATCCTTATTTGCGTATCAGTTATTTCCTGATTGCGGGTGCAAAGGTAGTGACTTTTTTTATATCTGCAAGCTTTTGGGTGAAAAAAGTTTTATTTATTTTTCGTCATCTTCCTCTATCTTCTGATTATCAGATGTTTCATGTGTGTCGTATTTTATTCTCTCTTTGTTGATGATGAAACGTTGATAATAGGAGAGCATTAGGGTGGTGAGCGGGAGTGCTATGATCATACCTAACATTCCGAGCAAGGATCCCCAGATGGAAAGAGATAAAAGAATGATGGCAGGGTTGAGCCCTGTGATCTTTCCCATGATTCTTGGGACAAGGAAACCATCTTGGATGGCTTGAACAACAATAAAAACAACGAGGGCACCTGCCAGTATTACCCAGAAATTCTCACCGGTATCAGCTGCTTTTAGGATTGCTAATATGACGGTAGGCAAGAAACCGATAATCTGCAGATATGGAACCATATTGAGGGCACCGATGAAAAGTCCCAAGGCAATAGCCATCGGAAAGTCGATGATCAGGAATCCAATGCTGAACAAGATGCCGACACAGAAGGCAACAAGTGCCTGGCCGCGGAAATAGCGATTCATTCCATCCTGTATGTCATTGACCAGATTGGATGCAAAGGTACGGTATTTGCCTGGTAACAGGTGAAGCCATCCTTCTGCGATGGATTCATAGTCGAGCAAGATGAATACCACATATAATAAAATGATGAATGAAGCGAATACGCTAAACAGAATATTAATAGATTCCGCAACGAGTGCCCAAAGTTTAGGAACAGTCTCTTTAATGGTATTCATTATATTTTCTTCACTTAGGATTCGGTTCAGTGCCTGAAGGTCGATATGCCTGTGGATAAATTCCGAAAGAGTAGGAGGCACTGTTCCGGAACGATAAGCACCATTAGTCAGATAAGTAACCAACAGATCGTTCATTCGTCCTATTTCGGCAAGCATTGGGGGCACTAAAAGGTAAAAAATGGCAATTCCTACTATGGTAATGCTGAACAATGCGCAGAAAATAGAAATGATCCTGCTTTTAAAGCGTAATTTATACTGGAAAAATTTGACGAGCGGATAAATCATATAAGCGATAAGCCATGCCACAAAAAAAGGTAGCAGCACGCCGCTGAGCCTTTTAAAAAGTATCAGTAATCCCACAATGAGCGCACAGCAGATGGAACCACGTATGAAACTATCAAATGTAATCTTTTTCCTTTCCATAATAATCTGACGTTTGATGTGCGACCTCACCGGAAATGTCCGGGCTTTGCTACCGTGAGGTCATTATGATTTTTCTTTGTCCTCTTGCAGGGCTTTCTGGTAACACTCCCGACATAAAGGTTCGTATTCGGCTGTTTCACCCAATAGCACCTGTTTGTCGTTTTTCACCGTACGGTGTGAAAAAGAGGCTAATTGTCCACATTTTACACAAATGGCATGTACCTTGGATACTTCGTCGGCAATGGCACACAAAGCTGGCATCGGACCAAACGGTATGCCTTTGAAGTCCATGTCCAATCCGGCTATGATGACACGTACTCCGTTGTTTGCCAATTGATTGCATACATCTATTAAACCACTGTCGAAGAACTGTGCCTCGTCAATGCCTACCACATCAATTTCGGATGTGAAAAGCAGTATGCTGGCTGAAGAGTCGATGGGGGTGGAGGAAATGGTATTACTGTCATGTGAAACAACGTCCCCCTCAGAATAGCGTGTGTCAATGGCAGGTTTGAATATCTCTACGCGTTGGCGGGCAAATTTGGCCCGCTTCATGCGACGGATCAGTTCTTCGGTTTTTCCTGAAAACATGGAACCGCAAATTACTTCAATTCTTCCTCTTCTTCTCGTCTCTTGTATATGATCTTCTGAAAATAATACCATGCTGATGTATGTTATAATTGGTTGCAAAAGTAATAGTTTTATTGGCTTCTCGGTGTTTTTTCATTATTTATTTCTACATTTGCGAAGTCATTCAAGAAGAAATTCAGATGTAGATATGCAAGCATTGTTGAACGATATAGAATTGGATATTCAGGAACTTAAATGCCTGATGGAGGCCGTTTCGCGTAAACCGGACTCTGCTTTGCGTGAAGTGGCAAAGAGAAATATTGTGCAAATGCGTGGCCGGTTGGACATCTTACTGGAACAGTTGGATCGGGGAGCACTACCGGAAAACGAACTTCCTGACCGGATTATAAATCCAATGCCGGAACCTGTGTCAGCAGCAGCAGCAGCAGCAGCAGCAGAAGAAGAAGAAGAAGAAGAAGAAGAAGAAGAAGAAGAAATAGTTGTGGGTAACCCGGAGAAAGATGAAGAGCCTGTAATAGTTCCGGAGGCTCCGGAGATGCCGGAATCTGAACAATTGGAATTGCCTGAAGTGACCGTAGAACCGGCACAATCGGCTGAAGTATCTATGAAGATTGAAACCAATACGGCTTCTACACCTATTTTGGCCGAGCGGATTAAAACAACTGGAGATTTACGCCGTTCAATCAGTCTGAATGATTCGTTTCGCTTTTCCCGTGAACTGTTTGGGGGAAGCATGGAGCAAATGAATCATGTGTTGCAACAGATTGGGGAGATGCATTCACTGGATGCGGCTCTTGTTTTCTTATCTTCTAAAATAAAGGTGGAAGAGGAAAATGAAGCTAAAGCTGATTTAGTGGAACTTCTCAAAAAGTACTTTATATAAAAACGCGATTATTAGGATATGGGAAAACTATATGTGGTACCGACGCCGGTCGGGAATTTGGAGGACATGACATTTAGGGCTATTAAAGTCCTGAAGGAGGTCGACTTGATTCTGGCGGAGGATACCCGTACTTCCGGAATCTTGCTGAAACATTTTGAGATTAAAAACGTGATGCAATCCCACCATAAGTTTAATGAACATAAAACGGTGGAGAGTGTTGTTAATAGAATAAAGGCAGGAGAAACCATTGCTTTGATTTCGGATGCCGGAACACCGGGAATTTCTGATCCGGGTTTTCTGGTAGTTCGTGAATGTGTGCGCAATGGTATCGAAGTACAATGCCTGCCCGGAGCGACAGCTTTTGTTCCGGCGTTGGTAGCATCGGGATTGCCTAACGAAAAGTTTTGTTTCGAAGGTTTTCTCCCTCAGAAAAAGGGGCGTATGACAAAATTGAAATCGTTGGTGGATGAACACAGAACAATGGTGTTTTATGAATCCCCACATCGTTTGCTGAAAACATTGACACAGTTTGCCGAATATTTCGGTCCCGGACGTCGGGTATCTGTGTCCCGTGAAATTTCAAAGATTCATGAGGAAACGGTTCGCGGGACTTTGAGTGAATTGATAGAACACTTTACCGTTACCGAACCCCGGGGCGAGATTGTGATTGTACTTGCAGGAATAGACGATTAATAATAACTTCATTTAAAAACGTAAAACGTAATCGTATGAAAAAGTTAGTAGTTTTATTAGTATGCGCAGCTATGTTGGCTTCGTGTAACGGCCTGGGTGGTGGAAGTAAGGACCTGAAGGCAGAAAATGATTCTCTTTTGATGGAGTTGACCCAGCGCAATGCCGAATTGGACGAAATGATGGGTACTTTCAACGAAGTTCAGGAAGGATTTCGTAGAATAAACGCAGCTGAAAGCCGTGTTGACTTGACCCGTGGCACTATCTCTGAGAATTCTGCAACCGCAAAACAACAAATAGCATCTGATATTGAATTCATCACGAAACAGATGGAAGAAAACAAGGCACAGATCGCTAAGTTGCAGGCTATGCTGAAGAATAGTAAGAATAATTCGGCACAATTGAAAAAAGCCGTTGAATCTTTGACTCAGGAGTTGGTTGCTAAAACTCAGCGTATCGAAGAGCTTCAGGCTGAATTAGCTTCTAAGAATATCCGTATTCAGGAGTTGGATGCTGCAGTAACCGGACTGACTGCCGATAAAGAGTCATTGGCTGCTGAAAATGAAGCCAAGGCAAAGACCGTAGCAGAACAGGATAAGGCCATCAATAGTGCATGGTTTGTGTTTGGTACTAAATCGGAGCTTAAATCTCAGAAGATTCTTGAAAAAGGGGATGTGCTGAAGAGTGCGGATTTCAACAAGGATTATTTTACTCAGATCGATATCCGTACTACTAAAGAGATTAAATTATATTCTAAACGTGCTGATTTGCTCACTACTCATCCGGCTAAATCTTACGAGCTGGTTAAAGATGATAAAGGTCAGCTGACTTTGAAGATCACGAATCCGAAAGAATTCTGGAGTGTATCTAAATATCTGGTAATCCAGGTCAAATAAGTAGTATAAAACAAACGTAACTGATAAGGGCACGGACTACACAGTATGTAATCCGTGCTCTCTTTTTTGAAATGTACCTGATATATTAATATGAAATATAGAAACCTGTTTTTTGATTTAGATGATACTCTCTGGGCCTTTTCCCAAAATGCGTATGATACGTTTGAAGAAGTTTACGATAAATATGGATTGGGAAGGTATTTCGATTCGTTTTCCCATTTTTATTCTCTTTACCAAAAGAGGAATGCGGAGTTGTGGGTAGAATATGGAAACGGGGAGGTGACTAAAGAAGAGTTGAATCGACAGCGTTTTTTATATCCTTTGAAAGCTGTTGGCGTTGACGATGAAATGCTTGCAAAACGTTATTCTGACGATTTCTTTTTGATAGTTCCTACTAAAAGGAGGCTAATGCCGTATGCGGAAGAGGTACTTTCGTATTTGGCACCTAAATATAATTTGTATATTCTTTCAAATGGTTTCAGGGAATTGCAATCCTGTAAAATGCGTTCGGCAGGCATTGATACATATTTTGATAAAATAATTCTTTCGGAAGATCTGGGAGTGATGAAGCCTTGGCCGGAAATTTTTCATTTTGCTTTGTCGGCTACACAATCCGAACTACGTGAATCATTAATGATTGGGGATAGTTGGGAAGCTGATATTGTTGGTGCTCATGGAGTGGGAATGCATCAGGCTTATTATAATGTGTCCGGACGCACTGATTTTCCTTTCCGTCCTACTTATTCAATGACTGATTTGAAAGAGTTGGTGGAACTGTTGTAACATTTATAGATATATTGTATTTTTGCGTTCAATATAGAACGCATAAAAATACAACTATGGACACTCTCTTGCCTTTTGCTTTACTCTGTTTCACTTCTTTCTTTACATTGACTAATCCGTTGGGTACAATGCCCGTTTTTCTGACCATGACTCATGGTATGACTGATAAAGAGCGGCAAGCGGTTGTTCGCCGTGCCACTTTCGTCTCGTTTATCACTTTAATGGTATTTGTTTTTGCAGGGCAATTCCTTTTTAAATTCTTCGGTATTTCGACCAACGGATTTCGTATTGCAGGTGGAGTGATTATTTTCAAGATAGGCTTTGATATGTTGCAGGCACGGTACACTCCGATGAAATTGAAAGATGAAGAGATTAAAACCTATGCTGACGATATTTCGATCACTCCACTTGCCATACCTATGCTTTGTGGTCCGGGGGCGATAGCTAATGCCATTGTTTTGATGGAGGATGCCCATACCATTGAAATGAAAGGAACGTTAATTGGCATTATTGCTTTGATCTATTTTATTACCTTCTTGATTCTGCGTGCGTCTACCCGATTAGTTAAAGTGTTGGGGGAGACCGGAAATAACGTGATGATGCGTTTGATGGGACTTATTTTGATGGTGATTGCTGTTGAATGTTTTGTTAGTGGATTGCATCCGATATTGGTAGGTATCTTGAAAGAAGGGTTGCTATAAATCAGATACTGATTCGTTCAGAAAAAGAAGAATGCCCGGATACGTTTTATATGTAAATCCGGGCATTCTCTTTATTGTTTGATAAATACTTTAGAAAGCATTATGCTGATTAGCGGCTACCGCCGGCCCACCAAACCGGATCGGTATATACATACTGGCCGTTTCCGAATGCAGATTCTACGTTCGGGTTTGCACTTACATCATCTGCTCCGTAAGGTGCGCGAAGTGGGAACTTGTAAGGGTTGTCCAGTTTGATATATTCCTCACCCATTGCTTTGAGGCGGCGTACATCATTATAGCATTCTGTTGTCTCACCGAAGGCTCCAAGGAATGCAATATATTTCTGTACCATTACCTCTTTTACAGGATTGGCATCGAATAATGGTTTTACGTTGTTGGTGAAATACTCTTCTGCTTCAGCAGTTGTGATAGCTTTGGTAGTCTCTTTAACGCCTCCGTAACTTTTTACTGTAGGAGCGTTAAGTGCAGCTGTTACACCTGTTTCTGCATTTGCAATGGCTGCAACAATAGCATCTTTCAGAGCATCTGCCGCATCATTGGTCTTATTCAAGCGAGCCAATGCTTCAGCTTTCAGGAAAAGTAATTCATGATAGCTCATTAATAAGGTTGGACATGTTTGCGAATATACGAATATAGGAGTATTATATTCATATTTAACAGACTCTGCCGTACCGTTATCGGCCATAAGGAATCTTGGGTCATCTGCACCGGTTACTTGGATGGACACAGCTTTTTCTTCTCCAGTTACCTTACCTTGTCCAATGCAAAAGATACGGCGTAATCTCGGATCCTTACGTTCTATTAGTTTATCAGCGTAGCTTTTACTTGCAGCCAATCCGTCACGGCTCCACTGGAAGTCAAATAACGGGTTTAAGTTTGTTGCACTATAAATAGAGAAAGCAGCTTGATCCTGAATAGATGTATATGATTTCTCTATGTACTCTAAAATTTTTTGTAAATCAGCTTCTTTTGAAGAAGAACGAGCTAACAGACGCATTGTATAACGAGCTTTCAAGCCGTATGCTAGTTTTAACCATGCTTCTCCGTCACCTTTATATATGAAGTCATACTCACCAATTTCATCGCTTTTGTCACCTTTGGGAAGATCAGTGATTGCTGCATCCAAATATTCCATAATGGTAGTATAAATAGCTTCTTGCTTATCTAATTCCGGAGTCATAAACTGGGGTTGTCCATTGACTAATTCCGGAAGGGCAGCCTGGCTGAAAGGAGTGTCACCGAATGAGTCTGCGATCAGTCCTGCATTGATTGCGGCCAATACTTCGGCAATACCTTTGGTTGTATAATTGGCTGAAACCTCATTTGAGCTTATGTTAATTGCGATACGTGCATTCTTCAGTGTAGAGTATAAATTACCCCATACATTGTTAAAAGTAGAAGATGCCGAAGGCTCTCCGTTACGCTTTTCCGCATTTGCCAATTGATTGTCTACTCCAACCATATGCTCTACGTAGGTAGAATAATATGTATTAAAGTCGCCTCCGATATTGCTAAATGCAGTTGCAGTGATTACGTCAGCCAAGATGAATTTGGCAGGTACACTGGTTGTGTGGTCTTTGTCTTCATTAATACGATCCATTGTATCTTCCGAACAGGAAGCAAATGCAACGGAAATCAATGCCACAGACAATATGCCTTTTGATAAATTAAATATTGATTTCATTTTTGTCCTTTTTAGAATTTAACTGTAATACCAAAACCATAGCTTGATGTTCCCGGGAGCGAGAAGCGTTCGAAAGCACCAGCCATGTTGTTATTTCCCTGTGATGATTCAGGGTCAATACCATTATCCATTTCTGACCAAAGCAATAAGTTACGTGCAAAGACGTTTACTGTTACGCCTAAGTATGACTTATCCAGTACCGGATAACTTAAAGCGATTTCGCGTAATTTCAGGAATGAAGAACCGTATACTCCGGCTTCAGAGATCGTACTCAATCTGTCGAAGTAATTATAAGCGTTCTCACCGCTGATTTTGATGTCATTAGGTGCGTAAGAACCATCTGCCAACTGTTTTACAGCCGGTTTATTGAAGTAGAAGTAATCAGCTTTACGATAGTCTGCTGATTTCTGGGTTACACCATAATAGTCGAGTGTTGACACAGTACCGGCATACATACATCCACCTTGCTTCCAGTCAAGTACTGCAGAGAGGCGGAACTTATAAAATTCAAAAGTAGTATTGAAGCCCAGTCTGAAGTCAGGAGATACACTTCCCAACACTCTGTTTTCACCTAATGTCGGCATACCGTTTTCATCTACGACAATCTGACCATCTTCGTTTCTTTGATAGCTTGTACCATAGATAACCGGGAATTTATCACCGGCACTCAGACGTACTTGCGGATCAACAAAACCTCCTAACATGATGCTTGATACACCCGGAGCTAATTTATCGACATAGTTGTCGATTTTAGAGAAATTGAATGCAAAATCCCAGTTGAAGTTCTTAGTTTGGATCGGATTTACACTCAAAGTGATTTCGTGTGAGTTTGTATGTACCGATCCACCATTTGTGATCAATTCGCTATATCCGGTAGAAGTAGCCAAAGGCACCTCGAATATCTGATCCTTTACATTCTGGCGTGAATATGTATAGTTCAATGAAACTAAACCGTTCCAGAAACTGAAGTCTGCACCGATTTCGTATGATTTGGTGTTCTGAGGTTTCAGGTTAGGATCATAAATTTTGTAATATGGAATATATGAGCTGATTGATCCAATAGGATACTGGATAGGAGTTCCTGACGAGAATCCGCCACCATAGACCGGAGTTTTATAGTAAGAAGGATAGTAAGTACCTGCCTGCCCTACTTCTGCATAAGAAGCGCGAATTTTACCATAAGTCAGAACATCATTCTTCAGTGCTTCCAATTCGGTAAAGATGAAACCAAGAGAAACGGAAGGGTAAGTGAATGAACGGTTGTTGCGTGGCATGGATGAAACAATATCATTACGAACAGTAGCATTCAAATACAGCATGCTACGATATGCTAATGAAATGTTACCGAAGTTACCAACGGTACGCTCGCGATGGTAGGTTCCTGTAGACGAATAGATTGATGCGTTAGCTATATGGTTCCATCCTGGGAAATTGAAGTTATTTCCGAGGTTGTATTTGTATTTTGAAGAATTATCGACTAATTCATTACCATATAATACATTTAAGTCAAGTTCCGGAGTGATTTTCCAGTCATAAGTAACAGTTAACAATGAATTTATTTCATTGTTTGTAACGCTCTGCTCTTCAATGCTACCTGTTCCGTTGGAGTGTCCATATCCCCATGTATCGGTATAGTTAGTGGTATAAGCATCGGTACCTAACTGGTATTTTACATCCAGTTTATGATTTTCTGTACCGAAATCAGTAGAATATTTAGCAAATGCATTTCCAAAAAAACGTTGAGTACGTTCTTTAAAAGAGTTATTTTCAACGGCCCAATAAGCACCATCGAAACCGCCTGTCGAACGATACGTGTTTTGTGTATAAGGATCTCCATCAATGTGTGATGGGATACCGGCTAAATCGTAGCTGGACGGTGCACCATATACAGTTGCCAGGATACCATTGTTGGCACCGGTTTGCTTTTTGATTTTAGAATAAACGAAGTTTCCATTGAAACCGGTAGACCAATTCTTGTTCAATTGAGCTTGTGCAGTTAGTTTTGCATTATAACGATCCATACCTGTAGAAGGTACAATACCGTTTGCAGTAGTACTTCCTAAAGACAAAGAGTAACTTCCTTTATCGAGGCTTTGTGCCACGTTTGCACTGCTGTTCCACGTTACACCTGTATTAAAGAAATCTTTAGCATTGTCATATGCACGAGGAGTAGCCCATGGGTCCAGTCCTGCTTTGGCACGCTGGTCTACATAGTATTGCCCCTGATGTTTACCGTATTTCTGGGTATAGGTATTATCCGTATTGCCACCATATTTGGGATCGTTAGCCAGTTCTGAGATCAAAGGGCCCCAAGAACGAGAATCTGATGGGCTAAAAGCACCATTAAATCCTTGTGCGAATTCTTTTTGGAAATCCGGCATAGTAGAAACCTTATCGAATGATAAACCAGTGTTGATGGTAACTTCCGGTTTACCTTTACGTGCACCTTTACCGCTCTTGGTAGTGATTACTACCACACCATTTGATGCGCGCATACCATACAGAGCAGAAGCAGCTTGACCTTTCAGGATGTTGATGCTTTCAATGTCATTCGGGTCGATATCTACCGCACGGTTTGCATAGTCAGAGCCTGTAACAGAGTTGAAAGTATCCAAGTCTGTAGATGATGAGATAGGCATACCATCCACAACATACAGGGGAGTGTTATCTCCTGTAAACGAGCGTGATCCGCGAATAGTCATTTTGGAAGAGGCACCCGGCATACCTGATGACGGTGAGATCTCTACTCCTGAAACTTTACCTTGTAAAGCGCTGGAAAGGTTACTACTTGATGCTTGAGTCAGCTTATCTCCTTTCACATCCTGTACGGCATACCCTAACGCTTTTTTCTCTTTTGAGATACCCATTGCTGTTACTACGACTTCGTCAAGTGCCTTAGAGTCAGTCTTTAATATCACTTTGATTATCGGTGCAATTGCTACCTCAGCAGTCTGCATACCGATATACGAAATCTGCAAAGTCTTTGCAGAACTGTAGTATATACTAAAATGCTTATAATGTGCGTATTACACAATGATATTGAACTTAGTAAAAAGAAAAAAAGATTTATTAAAACGCTTATTATCAAAATACTACAAATCTTCTATTTTATTGAGAAGCTCAAAATGAAACACTTCATATATCTTACAATAATCAGATAATACATTGATTATCAGCATGAATAAGATTCTGCATTCTATTTCCTATTCTACTACATTTTTCCTTTGTACTAATTGACTATTTGCTTTATATAGATATTTTATTCACCTATCAATAGTCGAAATTTAGAGTAGTGTCACATTCACAGATCGCATATAAGATAAATATTTTTTAATGTGTCTTTCATTTGTATCTTGAAATAAACGACATTTTTCTATTGAAAAACAGTTTGAGTTACTTTTGGCTAATATACAACAAATGTCATAATGAAACTCAATAGGAAGTTCCATTATTGTGAAATAAAAAAGGCCACTCCCTTTTAAAGAAAGCAGCCTTTTAATTACATGATTAATCCACTATTAATATCCGGGATTTTGTTGAGCTCTCAAGTTTGGATTTACATTTGTTTCATCAACAGGAATCGGAAGTATAGCTCTAAAGTAAGTTCGGTCAAAGCTTTGCGATTCTTTAATTAGTGAATAATGATACCCCTTATCTGCTTCATCTTTATAGCGAACGATTGTTTCATTATTGCGTAATGCATCGAAGTAACGTTGACCTTCACCAATCATTTCTTTTCTTCTTTCAAGAATGATTCTTTCTACTGTAGCATCTGCTTCCGAAACAGCCTTAGCTTCCGGATTCGCTCTCAGAACAATTTCATTCAGGTATTTAGCAGCTTTATCCTGGTGTCCCCCAAGCTTAGCCGCCGCTTCTGCAGCGCTCAAATATACTTCCGAAAGACGAAGTAAAGGCAGATTATTTAAACGCATTTCACCTACGTCGTCCTTATCAGCCGGGAATTTATTAATGAAGATTTTTGCATCGCCATATTCTTCTTTAAGATCCTTATCATACTGAGCCGGCAATACCATACCTATACGAACATCTTTAGGATCCTGACTCAGCATATTCATAAAGTTTTTTGTTACTATTGCATCCGCATATCCGTTCTCGTTCAGCAAATAAGCAATACCATTACGGTCAGTCCAGTCATCATTACTTGCATTTATAACTTCGAAAATCATTTCGTTCGTATGTGCTCCATTGCTTTTATACCATGCATTTACATATTCTTCATTAGTCCAAAGTTTATATGGAGAGTTGGTTATAATATCTTCAGCAACTTTGAGTGCATTCTCGTTATCACCTTTAGTCAGATAGACTCTGGTAAGCAAGGCTTTTGCTGCCCATTCATTGATATATCCCTGAGTCTTATCTTTAGCAAGATATCCAGAATTAATAGCGTCAGTCAAGTCTCTGATGACTTGTGTATAAACTTCTGCTACTGTATTTCTGGAAGGCAAATCATTTCGTTCCAAAGGTTTCAAGATAACCGGGACACCCAAAGAAGCTCCGTTATCGGCTGTATAAGGCATACCATAGATTCTCACTAAGTCAAAATGAACCAATGCCCTGACAACCAATGCTTCTGAATATATTTTACCTATTTGTGCTTCTGTTGCGTCAGTCACCTTTTTTTCGTTAATTGCTTGAATCAGACGATTGGCACGGCGAACTACATTATAAGGTATATTCCACATATTAGGAGCATCATCCACAGTATAGCGCATCTCATAGCATGATGACGAACGCATACCCTGAGTTCTGGCTTGCATATCCTCAGCACGAACATCTCCATAATAAAACATACGGGCACCGTAATAGCTGGTGCTATTAGAGTTTCCCTGAATACCATCATACATACCTGTACGTGCAGTCAGAGCATCATTATAGTTTGTAATTGCATCTTCTGATGGAATTCCGTCAGCAGGTTTTCTATCCAGCCAATCATTCCCGCAGGAAGACAAACTTAGGATAGTAGCAACCAGTGTTATTGATTTATATATCTTTTTCATAAATTCTTTTTTCATAAATTGTTTCTACTTGATTAAAAACCAATTTCAATACCAAATGTAACAGTTCGAAGAGCCGGAGTCTCGAATGTACACAATCCGTCAACCGGAACTTCCGGGTCAACATACAAACTCTTTTTCTTCCAAGTTAGCAAGTTGTTTCCTGAAACATAAGCTCTTAATTTACTGATGCCTGCTTTAGACGACCAGTTTTGTGGTAAAGTGAATCCCAAAGTCATATTCTTCACACGTAAATGATCTGTAGACATCAGCCAACGCGAAGAGGCTTTATTAGTGTTACCGTATGCAAATTGTGGCAATTTGGCATTATCACCTGTTTTCTGCCAGGTATCTTCCATCTTGTAATAAGCAGGAACATTACCCACATAATTATAAGTACCTCCATTAGATTGTAGCCAGGTAGCATAATCATAAGCATGTCCGCCCAAAGAGTAAGTCAGGGTTAAATTGAAATCAATAAACTTCCAACTGATATAATTGGTCAAACCACCTTGTACTTTAGGTTCGATAGAACCGATAATCGTTTTATTAGCAGCAGCAGAATTTGTTGTTGTTTCACGGCTACCATCTTCACCGTTTATATAATACAGTTCTTTACCTGTTTGAGGATCAACACCTGCATATTCATAGGCATAGATAGAATAATATGGTTCACCCACACGGTGGATAGAAACCCCATCAATGATTTCCTGTTGTTCGCCATCCAACTTGGTCAGCTTATTCTTATTATGTCCTAAGTTCAAGGAAGTAGTCCAGAAAAGGTCCTTGTTCTGGATGTTGGTAGACTTCAATTCCAATTCAAAACCACGATTTCTCATTGAGCCAACGTTCACAAGCATATTAGCAGTACCCGCACTATTGATTACACCGACTGCAGCAGAAATCGGTTTATCCATTAAGAGATCTTTTGTCTCACGGTTATACCACTCAGCAGAAATAGTCAACCTATTGAGTAGTGTAAGGTCAATACCGATATTTGTGGCATAATTCTTTTCCCATTTCAGATTCGGATTATAGAAACGAGCTTCTGACGAACCACCATTTCCATTATAATTATATCCAAATTCATATACCCCCATATATCCGTAATAGTCTTTGGGCTGTGTACCATTTACACCGTAAGAAGCACGGATCTTAGCATCAGTAATAACATTGGATAATGATTCCATAAATGCTTCCTGTGAAAGTCTCCATGAACCTGATACAGACCAGAAATTGCCCCAACGACTATCTCTTGATAAACGCGAACTTCCATCACGACGGAAACTACCACTTACATAATATCTTCCGGCATAATCATAATTCAAACGTCCTAAATAGGAAGTCATTCGATAACTATTAATGTTACTGGCACCTCTTGAAACACCTGCATTTGTAATCTCCGGTAAGTAGGATGGATAAGTATTACCATTAGTATAGGTATAATCGTATTTGTAATCCTCCGTTTCAAATCCCAACAGTACATCGATATTATGGTGTTCTGCAAATGTCTTGTTGTAAGTTAACTGAGTTTGAGTATTCAACTTGCTTCTGTTCATCATATAGCGTTGAAATACCCCTTTTGAAGAACGACCATCATTGGAACGAGGATCCCACCATACACGATTGTTTGTCTGGTTAAAATCATAACCCAAAGTTTCTTTTATATTCAAATTATCCCAGATATTCCATGTTGCAGCCAATGTATTCAAAGTACGCACAATTGTACTACGATCATAATTATATGTTGCAGTCTGAAGAGGATTGGCACCATTCAAAGCAGGGAAACTCGTACTAAATGTACCATCTTCATTATATGGGAATGTAGAGGGAGAAGCTGTCATAGCCAGACACATGATGGGGCTTGAGAAACTAGTCCCTTCCGAGTTTACTTTTTGAGTTGAATTTGTAAACATCGTACTTGCCTCAATTGTAACGCGGTCTGCCGTATGACTCATATTTGCACGTCCGGTGATACGCTCGTATCCAGACTGTAGTGTAATGCCTTCCTGTTTGGTGTATCCAAAAGAGGTATAGAATTTAGTCCGCTCATTTCCTCCTTGAGCATTTACTTCATAATTTTGGTGAGAACCGTTTCTGAAAAGAATATCTTCCCAATCAGTATATCCACTCCAAGGTTTTGCAGCATATTTATCAATATTATTATCTGCATAGTTCGTGGCATAAGCTTCATCCTTTCCAGAATTTAAAGCATAGTTTTTAAGACCCATATATAGGATATCGCGTCTATCTTCACCATTCAGAATGGGACGATAATCAATAGCTTTGTTGGAGAATCCCCAGTCTGCCCTCACATTGAGTTTCAATTTTCCTGAAGCTCCCTTTTTAGTAGTAATTACAATAACACCGTTTGCTGCGCGTGAACCGTAAAGTGAAGCAGCCGCTGCATCTTTAATTACCGTCATTGATTCGATGTCATTGCTGTTGATGGTGGACAACAAGCTATTACCTGACTGAGAATAAGTGAATTCACTTGCGTCACCAGTCATTACAGGTACTCCATCAATGACATATAACGGATCATTACCAGCATTAATTGACCCCATTCCACGAATACGTACAGATTCAACAGCACCCGGTTGTCCGGAAGTAGACGTAATCTGTACACCGGCAACAGAACCGGCTAATTTATCTTGTACGCTCAAAGAAGGAACATCCTGAAGTTTTTCCGTCGTAATACTTGATGCCGCTCCCGTAAAAGATGATTTTTTAAATGTACCATATCCTGTTACAACGACTTCGTCCAACACTTCCGTATCAGGTTTTAGCGTAATCTTCATAACAGGCTTAATTGCTACTTCAACAGTTTGCATACCGATATACGAAATTTGCAAAGTCTTTGCAGAACTTGGTATACCAGATAACGTAAATTTACCATTTAGATCAGTAATAACACCTACAGTGGTGCCCTTAGCTAATACAGAGGCTCCAACAACTGGTTGCCCATCTTCTTCAGAAATAACAACACCTGTTACCTTCTGAGTTTGGGCGGTTACTAGACCTATACCTATAAAAAGGCAAGTCAATAACAGCATTAATTTTCTTTTCATAAATTCTCTCTTAAAGTTTAACTTTACATTAATTGTTTCTTTACTCTAACAAAATGCAAATATATTAAGAAATATGAAACGAACAATTATTTCTATAAAAAAACCTTGCAAATATAACAAATCGTTATCTAAATACGCGATTTTATGTCTAATAACATAGAAATACGCCTTAAAAAACGTAAACGGGGTTTGTATTGCTAACATGTTGCAGGTACTAATAATATGCATTTTTGTCTATTTTTGTATATTCAAGGCTTAATATGAGCAAAAATAGTGCTCGTTTTTCTGTCAAGGAAGTTTTTATAAATACAAATTAGTCACTTTTAAAAAATACAAATTAGTTATTTCTATATAAAAATAGCAGGTTTTAGCAGATATTAAACCTTATTCAATTCTAATATTGAGTCTATGCACGTCTTATTTGTCCATAGTATTAATTAAAAATAAAGGAAATGGATAAAATTATTTACAGTTTAGTGTATAATAGAAAAAAGAGCCTGAACAAAAAAGGGATGGCGTTGGTACAGGTTGAGGCTTACTTAAACAGGAAGAAGAAATATTTTTCTACCAAGGTTTACTTGAGTCCTGACCAATGGGATTTCAAGAAAAGGATGGTTAAAAACCACCCTAATGCGGATGCTATCAATCACATGCTCTATGAGTTCATGGCAGAAATAGAGAAGAAAGAACTGGGATTGTGGCAACAGGGAAAACAAATTTCATTGGATTCACTAAAAAATTCAATGGAAAGTCAGGATGATGGAACTTCGTTTATTGCGTTCTTCCGCAACGAAATAGCCAAATCTTCATTGAAGGAGAGTACCAAACGTAACCATTTATCAACTTTGGAGTTATTGAGAGGCTATAAGAAAGATGTGTCATTCTCAGATCTGACATTTGAATTTATATCCTCATTTGATCATTACCTCCAGCAAAAAGGGTATCACACCAATACCATTGCGAAGCACATGAAACATTTGAAAAGACATATCAATGTAGCCATAAATAAAGAATATATGGAGATACAGAAATATGCCTTTAGAAAATATAAAATTAAAAGTATCGAAAACAGCCATACTCACCTTTCTCCAGAAGAATTAGGAAAGATTGAAAGTTTGGAATTGGATGGCCGGTTTATGAAACTGGAAAAGACAAAAGATGCTTTCCTCTTTTGTTGTTATGCAGGATTACGATATTCTGACTTCACCAACTTATCCCCTGAAAACATAGTGAAAATGCATCAGGAAACCTGGCTTATTTATAAATCTGTGAAAACGAATACGGAAGTGCGCCTTCCGCTTTATCTTTTATTTGAGGGAAAAGGAATAGAAGTCTTGAATAAATATCAGGATAATCTTGCTGATTTTTTTAAGCTTAGAGATAATTCAAATGTGAATAAGGAATTATTGATCATAGCAAAATTATCAGGGTTGAATAAACGTATTTCGTTCCATACCGCTCGCCATACCAATGCTACATTATTAATATACAGTGGAGTCAATATTACTACTGTACAAAAGCTATTGGGACATAAAAGCGTGAAGACAACTCAAGTTTATACTAATATAATGGACATAACTATTGTACGAGACTTAGAAAAGTCTAAAAATAATCGCAAAGTATCTTATATGTAACAGAGATTTGTGCCTTACGTAGATGTATTGACTATTAACATTGTTAACACGAATCACAGTTCTCAAGTACCGTTTCTATAAAGAACTTGTTTTCTGATTGAAAATCACTAATTCTTTGCATGTAGGAAGTTAGTTTTAACATTATGTTAAAACTAACTTCCTACATGCAAAAAGTGAACGGTTTAATTGGCTGTTTATTAAATATATAAGCTTATTAATCCTATTATAAGGAAATTTAGGTTGGCATTCTCTGTTTTTATATAAATATCAAATTAGTAATTATCCTTTTTTATTTCTAAGCCGTTTATGTAAAATAATAATAGACTGCTTTATGACTTTTTTTTCGTTTGGAACTATTGAGTATAACATTCTTTTTTCAATCGCATACTTTTTAATCTATATTTCACTTGCAATAAGCGGATTACGCGTACAATAGTGGGAGATAGATATGGGAATCATTCGGATTTTATTGTTAGTACTTTTATCATATATATTTGATATTCAAACATATAACCATTGATATCGTAGTATAAGCACAAGTTCTCTGTATCTTTTATAAAATACTGATAATAAATAGTTTATAATATAATTGTAGTTCTGCAAAGACTTTGCAAATTTCGTATATTGGTATGCAAACTGTTGAGGTAGCAATTAAACCAGTTGTGAAAATTATATTAAAATCAGATACCGAAATTCTCGATGAGGTAGTGGTGACAGGATATGGTACATTTAAAAAATCGACTTTCACAGGTGCAGCATCCACAATGGCCACTGAAAAATTGCAAGATATCCCCACTATGGCTGTAGAAGATAAACTTGCAGGTTCTATCCCGGGAGTACAAATCAGTTCCTATTCAGGTGCACCGGGAGCTACAACATCCGTGCGTATTCGTGGAATGGGTTCTATGAATGCAGGGAATGATCCTTTATATGTAATTGATGGCACCCCAGTACAATCAGGAAATATTAGCGCTTTTAATACTCCCAATACAGGTGAAGGATATAATAGTACCGGTACCAACGTATTGGCTACCTTAAATAGTAATGATATAGAGTCAATTACGGTCATCAAAGATGCAGCGGCTGCCTCACTTTACGGTTCACGTGCTGCTAATGGTGTTATTGTGATCACAACTAAGAGGGGATCCACAGGAAAAACTCAATTTAATTTTCGTAGTGACTGGGGATTCTCCAATATAGCAGTCAATTACCGTCCGACTCTTAGTGGAGATGATCGTCGTGAATTGATTAAGTTTGGTCTAAAGAATTATTATATGGATGAAGAGGGTATGACTGCAGCCCAGGCTGAAGTTGCTTTAGAAGATGATATTGATACTTTTGCTGCAAAACCAGTTGGCGGTTGGACAAATTGGAAAGATATCTTGTTCAAAAATGGTAGTCACCAGAATTATGAAATCAGTGCTCAAGGTGGAACAGAGAAGACGAAATTTTATACATCTTTGGCTTACACTAAACAAGAAGGAATTACTGAACGTTCGGGTTTAGAACGCATGACAGGTAATGCAAATCTATCTCATGAAACAGGACGTGTAAGATTAGAAGCTTCTACTTTATTTTCACGTATTCATCAGAATATGACTAACGAAGGAACTTCTTTTGCCAGTCCTATTATGAATGCTTTTTGGACAGCGTCACCTTCTGTCGTTCCCTATAATGAAGATGGAACCTTCAGTTCTAATTTTCCTTTGACGAATGGCGCAAACCCGGTCCAAACACGTACTTATAATTATGATCGTAATGATATTACACGTTCATTTAATACATTGACAGCTACTGTTACTCTTTGGGATGAGTTAAAGTTACGTGAAAAAATAGCCTTTGATTATACTTCTTCAATTGAATCTGTATGGTGGGATCCCCGTAGTATGGACGGACGTTCTTCCAATGGAGTATTTCAGCGTTATAATCGTACACTGGAAACATTGACAACCCAGACCCAGCTAACTTACATCAAGACATTTGCCCAAAAACATAACTTGGACGCTTTATTGGGGTTTGAAACAGAAGACTTCACGGATATTTGGGTGTATACTCATGGTTCTCAATATCCTGGTTACAAGAATGAAATTGCAAATGCAGGAGAAACCTCTTCTAATAGTAACCGTGATAAATCGCGTTTAACTTCTTTTTTGGGGCGTGTGAATTATAATTTTGATAATAAGTATTATGCAGGGGTCAGTTACCGCCGTGATGGAAGTTCCCGTTTAGCAAGAAATAATCGTTGGGGAGACTTTTGGTCTGTATCCGGATCTTGGAGATTTATGCAAGAGTCATTTATGGAATCTATCAGAAATGTAATAACTGATGGTAAACTTCGTTTGTCGTATGGGGTAAATGGGACACAACCCAGTACTTATTATAGTTATATGACTAATATGTATAGGGCTGGGCAAATTTATAATGGACAATCGGGTATGGGAATTATTGGTATCGGGAGTCCTAATTTGAAATGGGAAAAGAATAAAGCTTTTAACCTTGGATTAGACGTGACTTTATGGGAACGTCTGAGTCTAACTGTGGATTATTATACACGTAAAACAAGTGATTTGTTAATGAATAAACGGATCTCTTATGTTCCAGGTTATTATGATCCAATCAGTTTTGCTCCGACAGCTTTGCAGAATGTAGGTTCTCTGGAAAATGAGGGTATCGAGTTTAGTTTATCCTCAACTAATCTGCAGACTCAGGATCTGATCTGGACAACGACCTTTAACATTGGGCATAATAAGAATAAATTGGTTAAACTGGATGGTATCCAAACGGATGAAATAGACGGTGCGTTGATACATCGTGTAGGTGAACCATACTATTCCTATTATATGTTCGAATATGCAGGTGTCGATCCCAAAACAGGTAATGAAATGTATTATAAAAACAACGGCACTAATGAAACCACAACCCTGACTTCTGAAGCTCAGAAAGTCATTGTTGGACATCATGATCCGAAAGTAGAAGGCGGATTAACAAATTTCTTAAAATGGAAATTTATTGATCTTAATCTGACACTAACTTATTCTTTAGGGGGTAAAGCCGTAGATTATGCAACCTGGTTACATGACAACGGTGGCACTTATACATCTTATGGGGCTATTCCTTCATACTATAAATTGGAAGATATGTGGAAAAAAGAGGGAGATAATGCTAAATTGCCTAAATTCAAATATGGGAACTCACGCGTACTTTCATCGCGTTGGTTAATGCCTACTGACTATCTTCGTTTGAAAAATCTGTCATTAGGATTTTCTGCACCCAAGAATCTTTTATCTAAAATGGGAATTTCCAAGGCGAGAGTTTATTTCTCTGCTAACAACTTGCTAACTTGGAAATCAAAGGACTTGTTAGTTGATCCGGAAATGCCTGTAGATGGCTTGTGTACGTTCGAAATGCCTGCATTAAGAACGTATACATTCGGTATAGAAATTGGTTTTTAATAATTAAAAAAGAAAATAAGTATGAAGAATACAATATATAAAGCATTAATAGCTATTACTTTAACGGTTGGCATGTCTTCGTGTGTCAATAATTGGCTGGACGTAGAACCAGGCAACCAGGTGGAAGCAGATGAAGCTGTTACTACGAGTGCTGACCTCTCTTCTGTACGTGCTGGAATGTATCAAATGATTAAGGGAACTAGCGATTTCAACGATTATTATGCTGCTCGTATGTTATATTATGGAGAGGTAAGAGGCGAAGATATGCAGACAGAAAAATCCGGCAGCCGTTCTCAACTGAGTTATGACATGACTTATTCAACTGCGGACAATGCACCTGATATCTGGCAAACGCCTTATGTTATTATTGGACGTGCCAACCGAATTATTGAAGCAGCAGAAAGTGGAAAACTGACTGATAAGGAAGAAGCAGCGGATATCATTGCTCAGTATGCAGCAGAAGCAAAAGTAGCCCGGGCTATGGCACATTTTGATTTGGTACGTGTGTATGGTAAAACCTATACTGCTCCTGAAGCACCTGCTTCATTGGGTGTTCCTGTAGTTACTATGGTATTGGATTCAGATAGCAAATTGCCCCGAAATACAGTAGAAGAGGTTTATACGCAAGCTATCAAAGACTTGGTTGATGCTATTAACTCAGGATATCTTGCTAAAGATAAGACTCAGGGGTATATCAATGAATGGGCAGCAAAAGCCTTGCTTACCAGAATCTATCTGACTAAAGGTGATAACGAGAATGCACTCAAAGTTGCTGAAGATATTATAACCAATTCTCCATATAAACTTTGGACTAATGAAGAATATGTTGCCGCATGGAGCAAAATCAGTGGAGTTCATTCTAACGAAATGCTTTTTGAAATAGCCATTACTGGTTCTACAGACTGGACAGATCGTGAGGGTATCGCCTACCTATATAATGAGGATGGATATGCAGACGTAATTGCAACTAAAAAGTTTCTCGATTTGTTAAATGAAGATCCGAAGGATGTACGCTTAGGTGTATTTTTAGCTCCAACAACTAAGGATTTCCAGAAGTTGTATGGGCCAAATACAGTCTTTTTAAATAAATATCCTGCAGATGGGTTAAGTGATTTACGTTATAACAATGTTCCGTTGCTTCGTTTGTCAGAAGTATACTTAAATGCAGCTGAGGCTGCTGCCAAATTAGGCAATCAGAATGATAAAGCTGTAAAGTATTTAGATGCTATTGTAAAACGTGCTAATCCGGCTAACACAGTGCAGGGTACAATTGTTACGGTTGATAGGGTTTTATTGGAAAGAAGAAAAGAATTGATAGGCGAAGGACACCGTTTTTTTGATGCGATGCGTAATAATGAAACTATAGTTCGTTATACATCTAAAGAAGATCAGGGATGGCAACAAGCATTAAAAGAGGAAGTACGCAGTTTTAACCGTGATTTCTACAAGACTTTATTACCAATCCCACAAAATGAAATAGATGCCAATCCAGCAATGAAAGATCAACAAAATATCGGATATTAATCTAAAGTAGTAAAATTTATACAATGAACCCACTACGAGTGAAACTACTTGTAGTGGGTTTGTTATTTGTATCTGTCGTTCAAGAATCTAAAAGGATAATACAGGAAAAAATTAAACTTATTTTTTATCTGGAAAGTGATTAAAAAACAAAAAATGATATTTTGAGGATTTGGATCAAAAATATGTACATATAAAAAACGGAATTTACTTGGAGAAGCGAAATGGTAGAATAACGACCAAAGCTTATTGCTTATATAACACTGATTGACATTATCTTATATGCTTATTATGAGGGAGATATAATAAAACATATAATAACTTTGGCTTCTTAGTATTTTTATATTTGACTGATTATTAAATTATTGATATAGAGAACAGACATGTATACCAAGTTCATACACTGTTTGTAACATGCACATTATAAGCGTTTTAGTAAATACTACAGTTCTGCAAAGACTTTGCAGATTTCGTATATCGGTATGCAGACTGCTGAGGTAGCAATTGCACCTAATATTAAAGTGATATTAAAGACTGACTCTAAGGCACTTGATGAAGTGGTAGTAGTAGCTTATGGAACACAAAGTGCACGTACTGTGACTGCATCTGTGTCTTCTGTAAAGGCAGATGCTTTGAAAGATGTACCGAGTGTAAGTTTTGATCAGATGCTTCAAGGGCGTGCATCGGGTGTCAGTATCACTACTCCGTCGGCCGGTGTAGGACAGGCTCCGATTGTGAGAGTGCGTGGTGTGAACTCAATCACTTCCGGAACTTCTCCTTTATATGTAGTCGATGGTGTGCCCATTGAATCGGGTAACCTTTCTTATTTGGCTAATGCCAATGCATTGGCCGATATTAATCCTGCTGATATTGTGTCTATGGATGTTTTGAAAGATGCGGCTGCGGCTGCATTGTATGGTTCGCGTGCTGCGAATGGGGTTATTTTGATTACTACTAAACAAGGTCAAAGTGGTAAAGTCAAAGTGAGCTATGATGGTTTTGTGGGTTTCTCAAATGCGACAGATTTTTATGAAATGATGAATGCTCAGGAATACGTGGACTTTAAGAATTTGGCTGTAAAGAACCGTTATGGGACGGATGAATTGTCACTGACTGCCGGTTATGTTTCTCCTTATGGTAACAAAGCATTCAATATGATGAAAGATGCCAATGGCAACTATGTAGATACAGATTGGAAAGATGCTGCATTCCAGAACGGATTGTCACAAAGTCATTCTGTTGCCGTAAGTGGCGGATCGGATAAAGTGCGGTATTATTTGTCTGGTAACTATACAACTCAGGAGGGGATTGTAAAAGGCGACAAGTATGACCGTTTAGGGGTGAAGGCTAACATTAACGTACAGGCTACTGACTGGTTAAAAGTAGGAATGAACACCAACGTAACAACCGGGACAACTTCTTATGTAGATGCTGCCCGTAGAGGTTCTAACTTTGCCGTTGGAGGGTTCCCGCGTCTGGCATTGATCAATGCCCCTAATTTACCGATGTACAATGAAGATGGTACTCCTTATTATTTAGCTCAAGGTCTGGGTTATGGAGGAAATACTGTGTTTAGTACTTTTTCTAATCCGGCGGCTATTTTATCTTTAGGCAATGGTTTGAGTTCTGATGTAACCCGTTTCATTGGTGTATTTTATGCAGAGGCAACTCCGGTTAAGGGATTGTCATTGAAAACCCAATATGGTGTGGATTATGCCCGTATCGAGGAACAGCGTTTCTGGTCTCCATTGCATGGAGATGGTGTGAACAGTAAAGGTCTGGCAAATGCTTATAACACCAAAAATAACAGATGGACCTGGACAAATACGGCAACTTATAGCTTTTCTTTGGGACAGAATAATTTTAATTTGTTAGCCGGTACGGAGGCATCCGAGAGAAATAACTCTCGTTGGACTGCACAGCGTAAAGATTTACAGGATGATAAATTCATTGTATTTCAGGGACCTTTTGGTTCGGCAACTGCCGGTGGTAGCTTGTCCAACAATACCATGGTCTCTTATTTCGGACGTATCAACTATGATTACGCTTCTAAATACATCGTGTCTCTTAACTACCGTCGCGATGGTTATTCTGCTTTGAGTGAGAAGAATCGTTGGGGTAACTTCGGAGGAGTTTCTGCTGCATGGCGTGTCTCTGAAGAAGCTTTCTTCCAGCCTTTACGCAACGTGGTTGATGACTTGAAAATAAAGGGAAGCTATGGTGTGGTTGGTAACACCGATATTTACGATTATGCTTCAAAGTCATTTTATTCAAGTTATAATTATGGTATAAATGGTACATATGGTTTGGCTCAGATTGCTGACCCGAACTTGAAATGGGAGTCTTCGGAGAAATATAGCATTGGCTTCAATGCCCGATTGCTGAATAGGATCAATGTAGACTTTGACTACTATTATACGAAGTCTTCCGACTTGATTCTGGATGTGCCCCAATCACCTTCTAAAGGTATCCCGGGCAATATAATTACCACTAATGCCGGAAAGATGAGGAACAGCGGTATTGAATTGACCGTTTCTGCCGATGTGATAAAGAACAGTGATTTTACTTGGGAAACGAGCTTTAACATCACTACTAACAAGAATAAGGTTATTTCACTGGCTGATGGCGTGGAGAATATTCTTAAAGGAGATAATGGCGGTTTAGAAATTACGAATATCACAGTACCCGGAAAGTCTATCGGACGTCTGTATCTGTACCCGACTGCCGGAGTAGATCCCAAATCGGGTCGTAGAGTGTTTATCACTCCGGAAGGTGACAGAACCTTACTGATGTTTGAAAAAGGGGGGTGGTTCTATGAAGACGGAACAGAATATGCCGGTGAATTTGAACCTGTTGATTGTGGAAACACACTTCCTACCTGGTACGGTGGGTGGACCAATAACTTTAAATATAAAGGTTTCGATCTTTCTTTGTTCTTCCAATTCTCGGGAGGTAATAAGATTTATAACGGAACCAAAGCCAGTGTGAGTGATATGCGTTACTGGAATAACTCTAAAGACGTTTATAATAAGTATTGGACTCCGGAACGTACCCATGCAGAGTATCCTATGCCGATATACGGTGATAATTATTCTAATGGTTCGGCATTGCCTATCAGCGACTTAGTGGAAAGAGGAGATTATTTGCGTCTGAAGAATGTGTCACTGGGTTATACGTTCAATACAAAGAACTGGTCGAAAGCGGTAGGAATCTCTGCGCTCCGTCTCTATGTTCAGGCTCAGAATCTGTTTGTGATTACAGGATACAGCGGCATGGATCCCGAAACACTTACCAATGTAGAAAGTGCTACTTTAGCCGGTGGTACAGATAAGAATACTTTGCCTCAGGCACGCACGTATACAATCGGTGTGAACCTGACATTCTAATATGGTTTTATATTAACAGATAAAAGAAACTACAATGAAAAAGATAATTATATTTTCGACATTATGCGCTTCTCTCTTTTTAGGTAGTTGCAGCAGCAGCTTCCTCGATCAGGAGCCTCCATTATATGTAAACGAGAACGATATTTTCACAAGCCCTACCCGAATAGAGGCTACTCTGAACGGCTTGTATGCTGCAATCAAGAACACAGGGACTAAGTCTTTGATGGGAGGTAAGTCCTATATGGTGTTTGACAACAGGGGAGATGATGTTATCAATATCTCCAACAACTTGGTGACTTTGTTCAATACCTATAATATGAATGTGGGCATTACGGATGCCGAGAATGCTGACACCTGGACATACGCTTATCTGGCCATCAATAAAGTAAATACTTTCCTTCAGTCTCTTGAAGGTGCCAAAGAAGTTGCCGGTGAGAATTATGACCGCTATGTGCAGGAAGCTAAGTTTGTCAGAGCTTTGGCATACTATTATCTGAATAATTTGTATCCGACTCCATATTCTGTAAATCCCGATGCAAAATCTGTTCCGTTGCGTCTTACTGCCGAGGCCGGAACCGAAAATAACAATATGCCTCGCTCTACAGTAAAGCAGATTTATGACCACATTCTGTCTGATCTGGAAAACATTTCGGCATTAAATACCGAAGTGAATACCTATGCAGGAGTTACACATGCTACTCAGGCCGCTGCCAACATGCTTAAGATGAGAGTTTATATGGCAATGAACGAATGGGACAAAGCCATTGCAGCCGGAGAGTTAGTGACCGGATATAGTTTGCCGGAAGACGTAACATTGATTTATAAGGCCCCGTATTTCAGTCAGGAGAGCATCTTCTCTTTGCCGATGGCTGATACCAACATCCCGAATACACAGCAGTCGTTGGCAGAATATTATTATGATGGTAAGATCATGTTGATTGATACGAAAAGCGGAATTATGTCAAAGCCTGATTATTCGTTGGCTACCGACAAGCGTATTATCGCCTTTAAAGGGGAGAAAGACTTGTTGTTGAAGTTTACGGATGCAAAAACTAAATTGCAGTGGGTGCCCATTTTCCGCTATGCCGAAACTTTGCTCGACCTTGCCGAATGTTATGCCAACAAGGCCGGAGGTGAAGCTACTGCCAAAAGCCTGTTGAAACAAGTCAGAGGACGTTCGGTAGATGCAGCTACGGATCCGTTGAAGATCGATAACTTGACGGGTGATGCACTGAAAGAAGCTATTTACAACGAGAAACGCCTTGAGTTTATAGGCGAGGGTATCCGTGGTATTGATATTATGAGACGTGGGGAACGTTTCATTAAAGTGGGTGCGAATGAAACAATTAATGTGGGTCCGTCCGATGAAAAATATACTTGGCCGATACCTCAGGTTGAGTTGCTGTTGAATAAAGATATTAATAAATAAATAGTCAATAAATAATAAAGAATCGCTCAGGTAGAAACACTTGGGCGATTTTTTCTTTTAGTATGTTACGAAAATAGCTATATTTGTCGCCATATTATAATAAGGTATAAAGTAGAATGAAAGAATTTGTAATATCCGAAGCCAAAGTCGAAACTGCTGTTCTGGTAGGTCTCATCACTCAGACACAGGATGAACGCAAGACCAATGAATATCTGGACGAGCTGGCATTCCTGGCTGAGACAGCCGGGGCGGAAGTGGTGAAAAGGTTTACGCAGAAGTTGCCGACGGCTAACTCGGTGACTTATGTGGGAAAAGGAAAACTGGAAGAAATTAAAGAATATATAAGAACAGAGGCTGAAGAGGACCGGGAAGTGGGAATGGTCATCTTTGATGACGAACTCTCGGCCAAGCAGATACGTAACATCGAAGCTGAACTGCAAGTGAAGATACTGGACCGTACTTCACTGATTCTTGATATATTTGCCATGCGTGCCCAGACGGCTAATGCCAAGACTCAGGTAGAATTGGCGCAATATAAATACATGTTGCCCCGTCTGCAACGTCTCTGGACTCACCTTGAACGTCAGGGTGGTGGTTCCGGAAGTGGTAAAGGAGGTTCGGTAGGTCTTCGTGGTCCGGGTGAAACTCAGTTGGAGATGGACCGCCGTATCATCCTTAACCGTATGTCACTGCTTAAGGAGCGTCTCGCCGAAATAGATAAGCAGAAGTCTACCCAACGTAAGAACCGCGGACGCATGATCCGTGTAGCTTTGGTAGGTTACACCAATGTGGGCAAATCGACCATGATGAATCTGTTGGCGAAGAGTGAAGTCTTTGCTGAAAACAAGCTGTTTGCCACACTCGATACGACGGTACGCAAGGTGATTATCGATAATTTGCCTTTCTTGCTTTCCGATACGGTTGGTTTCATCCGTAAGTTACCTACTGACCTGGTGGATTCCTTTAAGTCTACCCTCGACGAAGTACGTGAGGCCGATCTGCTGGTTCATGTTGTGGACATTTCGCATCCCGGATTTGAAGAGCAGATAGAGGTGGTGAATAAAACACTGGCCGACATCGGTGGAGGTGGAAAACCAATGATTTTAATATTTAATAAGATAGACGCCTATACCTATGTAGAAAAGGCGCCGGACGACCTTACCCCCAAAACAAAGGAGAACTTGACACTCGAAGAACTGATGAAAACATGGATGGCTAAGATGGAAGATAACTGTCTGTTCATCTCCGCCCGTGAGAAAATCAATATAGACGAACTGAAGAGTGTGGTTTATCAGCGAGTGAAAGAATTGCACGTGCAGAAGTATCCCTATAACGACTTTCTCTATCAGACCTACGACGACGAAGAGTAACTTGTAGTTTGTAATAAGAGGATTATGGGAAAGACTTACCGTAGACTGACTGAAGATGAAATTCTTCAGTTGAAGAGCCAGTCGTGTCTGGCTGATGACTGGAACCATGTTGCGGTCGCTGAAGAGTTCACAACCGAATTTGTGCATCACACCCGTTTCTCGGGAGAGGTGAAACTGGGCGTTTTCCATTCGGACTTTATCTTGCCGGGAGGAATCAGGAAGCATTCCGGACTGAGGCATGTCACCTTGCACAATGTAATTGTGGGCGACAACTGTTGCATTGAGAATATCCAGAATTACATTGCCAACTACGAAATAGGAAACGACACTTTCATTGAGAATGTGGATATTATTCTGGTGGACGGTCTGACTCAGTTCGGTAATGGAGTAGAGGCCGCCGTGCTGAACGAAACGGGAGGTCGCGAAGTGTTGATCAATGACAAACTGTCTGCTCATCAAGCTTATATTCTGGCTCTTTACCGGCACCGTCCGGAACTGATCAGTCGGATGAAGGCGATCACTGACTATTACTCCAACAAGCATGCTTCTGCGATGGGGACCATCGGCAGCCATGTGATGATTCTCAATACCGGTTCTATCAAGAATGTGCGTATTGGCGATTATTGCCGGATTTGCGGAACCTGCCGTCTTTACAACGGAAGTATCAACAGCAATGAAGCCGCTCCGGTACATATCGGGCATGGTGTCATTTGCGATGACTTTATTATTTCCTCCGGTTCTCATGTGGACGATGGAGCTATGCTGACCCGTTGCTTCGTTGGGCAAGCCTGTCAGTTGGGACACAACTACTCTGCTTCCGATTCCCTGTTTTTCAGTAACTGCCAGGGAGAGAATGGTGAAGCATGTGCCATCTTTGCCGGTCCGTATACCGTAACCCATCATAAGTCTACCTTGCTGATAGCCGGTATGTTTTCGTTTATGAATGCCGGCTCGGGGTCGAACCAGAGTAATCATATGTATAAACTGGGACCGATTCATCAGGGGACATTGGAAAGAGGGGCTAAGACTACTTCCGATTCATACATTTTATGGCCGGCGCGTGTAGGGGCTTTTTCATTGGTGATGGGGCGTCATGTGAATCATGCCGATACCTCGAACCTGCCTTTCTCTTACCTGATCGAGCAGCAGAATACGACTTATCTGGTGCCGGGAGTCAATCTGCGCAGTGTCGGGACTATCCGCGATGCCCAGAAGTGGCCGAAGCGTGACAAACGTACGGACCCGAACCGCCTGGACTATATAAACTACAACCTTCTGAGTCCATATACTATCCAGAAGATGTTCAAGGGGCGCTCTATACTGAAAGAGCTGAAGCGGGTGTCCGGCGAGACATCGGAGATCTATTCTTACCAAAGTGCAAAAATCAAGAACTCTTCGCTGAATAGCGGCATACGCTATTACGAAATAGCTATCCATAAGTTTCTTGGTAATTCCATCATTAAGCGTCTTGAGGGGATTAACTTCAAAGATAATGAAGAGATACGCCGGCGTCTGAAACCGGATACCGAAATCGGAGTAGGCGAGTGGGTGGATATTGCCGGTTTGATTGCTCCGAAAAGTGAAGTGGAAAAACTGATTACCGGTATCGAAAGTGGTGAGATCGATCGTTTGAAGAGTATGAATGCCCGTTTTGCCGAGATGCACGATAACTATTATACTTACGAATGGACGTGGGCTTACCATAAGATACAGGAATTTTATGGTCTGAACCCCGAAACCATTACAGCAAAAGATGTTATCGCTATCGTCCGTGCCTGGCGTGAAGCAGTGGTCGGACTGGACCGCATGGTGTATGATGACGCACGCAAGGAATTCTCACTTTCGTCTATGACGGGCTTTGGTGCCGACGGCTCACGCGATGAAATGAAGCTGGATTTCGGTCAGGTACGTGGCGATTTTGAGAGTAATCCGTTTGTCACTGCCGTGCTGCAACACATTGATGATAAGACTGCTCTGGGTGAGGAGCTGATTAACCGTATCGGGCAACTGGCGTGACGGAATTACGAGCTACAATATATTTGCTATGAAAATACACATTTTATTTGGAATGATCGGGTTCTTCCTGCTGACCGGATGTTGCCGGACAGCAGAGAAGAACCCTCGTTTTTATGATGCCGGTGTTTCTAAAGAGCTTGCCGATCATCGTAAAGCCGAGATTAAGAATTTGAAGTATGAACTCAGTTTCAGCATTCCACGGCAGAAGGGGACACCTATTGACGGTGATATCACCTTGCGCTTCGAACTTGCTGCCGTTCAGGAAGTCCTGATTGATTTTCGTGAGGAGCGTGGAAAAATTAAAGAAGTCATTGCCAATGGAAAACCGGTAAGTGATGTGCGCTTTGAGAACGAACACATTATTCTGCCTGCTTCGCTGACAGCGAAAGGGGCGAATGACATACAGATTCGTTTCATTGCCGGCAATCAGTCGCTGAACAGGAACGATGAATACCTCTATACGTTGCTCGTTCCCGACCGTGCCCGTACCGTCTTCCCTTGCTTTGAGCAGCCCAACCTAAAAGCCGAGTTTACTTTAAAGCTTGAGGTTCCGGCCGACTGGAAAGCTGTTTCCAACACATACGTCCGGAGTGAAACAGTAGCCGGTGGCCGTAAAACCGTTTGTTTTGCACCGACCGAACCACTCAGTACTTATCTCTTTTCGTTTGTGGCCGGAAAATTGGAGCGACAGGAGTATACTCAGGACGGGCGTACCATCGCCGCCTATTATCGTGAGACTGACCCTAAGAAAATAGCACAGTTGGATATTGTTTTCAGACAAGTCATGGCATCACTTCACTGGCTTGAAGAGTATACAGGGATCGCATATCCGTTTGCCAAATATGATTTCATCGTTCTTCCCGGTTTTCAGTTTGGCGGAATGGAACATACAGGAGCTACCTTATATAATGATAACGGGATTTTCCTGAGCGAACATCCCACTCCGGACGAGGAGTTGAACCGGGCGGAATTGATTGCGCACGAGACCTCTCACATGTGGTTTGGCGATCTTGTAACGATGGATTGGTTTGACGATGTATGGACCAAGGAAGTTTTTGCCAATTATTTTGCTGCCCGGATTGTCGAACCCTTGTTTCCGGAGATCAATCATACCCTGAATAAGCTCAAGACTTTTAATGCCGCTTCTCTTACCGAGGACCGTACTTTGGGGACAAATGCCATCCGGCAGCCACTCGATAATCTGCGTAATGCCGGGCTGATCTATGGGCAGATCATCTATAACAAGGCTCCCGTGATGATGGAGAAACTGGTTGACAGGATGGGTGAAGCCAACTTCCGGAGTGGTATACAGGAGTATCTGAAAACCTATTCGTACGCTAATGCCACTTGGGACGATCTGATTCGCATTTTAGACGGCAAGGCGTCCGAAGATTTGGCAACTTTCAGTGATGTGTGGGTGAACCGGAAAGGAATGCCTACGCTGAACTTCCGGATCGATGGACAAGAATTGGAGGTCCGTCAGAGTGATCCTTATAACCGTGGTTTGCTTTGGCCGCAGCGTTTTGCCGTCACTCTTTGCGGAGAGCGCGATTCGGTGTGGCGGGTGAATATGACGGATACTTTGGTTCGGATACAGCTTCCTTTTGTACCTTCGTTGGTGTTGCCCAATACCGATGGCAGAGGTTATGGCTTGTTCGTTCCCGACGAATCTGCTTTGAAGTGGCTGTTGGCACATTGGTGGGAGGTAAAAGACGATACGGCACGCCAATCACTCTTGATGACACTTTATGAGAATTACTTGGCTAAACATATTTCGGCGGACGACTGGACAAACAGCCTGTTGGCAGGGCTTCCTGCAGAAAAGAACGCTCTGGTGGCGTCTACAGTGAGTGGTTATTTGGCGGGTGCCATGCGGCGGGTAGCTCCGGCACAGATAGCAGAGGTTGAGGCGCGGGTCTACGCCATCAGCCGGAATCATCCGTTGCCTTCGTGCCGGGTGCAGTTGCTGCGTTATTTTATGCAGAATGCGACTTCCCAACCTATGGTGAAGGAACTTTATGCCTTGTGGCAGGAGCAATCGGACAAACGGTTGAACCAACAGGATTACACGACTTTGGCTTACGAACTTGCCATCCGCCTGCCTGCCGAAAGTGAACAGATATTACGTACACAACGGGCACGGATTGATGATCCGGACCGTCTGCGTCGGTTCGATTTTATTTCACGGTCGGTCGTATCCGATACCGCACGGCTCGATACTTTGTTCAACAGCCTGCTTGTAGCGGAAAACCGGCGTATAGAGCCTTGGACGGCTGCCGTGATACGTTATCTGAACCATCCGTTGCGCGAGGAGCAATCGGTGAAATACATCCGTCCGGGACTCGAGGTGCTGGAGGAAGTACAACGCACCGGAGATATTTTCTTTCCGAAAAACTGGGCCTCGGCCTTGTTGGGCAATCATCTCAGCCGCCCGGCTTATGAAGAAGTGGTGCGTTTCCTGGACGCCCATCCGGATTATTCACCGCTTTTGAAGAACAAGATATTGCAGGCTGCCTATTCTCTGTATCGCGAAAATGATTAAAATAATTCCCGGAATGCTTGACTTTGCCTGTCCGATGTTGTATCTTTGTCAACAGATTCATTACTTATATTCAAATTAGAATGCAGTAGAAGAGGAAGCCCGCAAAGTTTCCTCTTTTTTTGTACCCTTATCTCCCGGTGTCCCGGAGCCGGGGGCTTTTCTGCTCTTTCCCCGGCTCTCCATGCCCTCGAGACCGTTGCTCCGTGATGTGAAGAGCCTTGCTTCGGCCCAAACAGACGGTTGCATTTGCCCGGACAGACGGTTGCATTCCACAGAAATGAGCCTTTCTTCCGGAGCGGTCTCTTCTTCTTCGTAGAAACGCTCTCCGAACGTTAATAATAAGTAAATCCGCTCTTGACAAAATTCACCACTTTATTCATACTTTGGAAAACTATTCTTACCTTTGCCTCACTAACTAACATTACGTAATAAAATAAAGAGATATGGCAACACCTCCGTTTAAGTATCAACCTATGTTCGAACATGGGGAAGATAAAACCGAGTATTATCTGCTTACCAAAGACTATGTGTCAGTAAGCGAGTTCGAAGGAACACCTGTGCTGAAGGTACAGAAAGAAGGTCTGACAGCTATGGCCAATACCGCTTTCCGTGACGTATCTTTCATGCTTCGCCGCTCACACAACGAGCAGGTGGCAAAGATTCTGAGCGATCCGGAAGCAAGTGATAACGACAAGTACGTGGCATTGACTTTCCTGCGCAACGCTGAAGTGGCTGCCAAAGGCGTGCTTCCTTTCTGTCAGGATACCGGTACGGCCATCATTCATGGTGAAAAAGGACAGCAGGTCTGGACCGGCTATTGCGATGAAGAAGCTCTTTCACTGGGTGTTTACAAAACCTATACGGAAGAAAACCTGCGTTACTCACAGAACGCTCCGCTCAATATGTATGACGAAGTGAACACGAAGTGTAACTTGCCTGCCCAGATCGATATCGAGGCTACAGAAGGCATGGAGTACAAATTCCTGTGTGTGACCAAAGGTGGTGGTTCTGCCAACAAAACATATCTGTATCAGGAGACAAAAGCGATCTTGAATCCGGGTACTCTGGTTCCGTTCCTGGTTGAAAAGATGAAGACACTGGGTACGGCGGCTTGTCCTCCTTATCATATTGCATTCGTAATCGGAGGTACTTCGGCAGAGAAGAACCTGTTGACCGTGAAGTTGGCTTCTACTCACTATTATGACGAGTTGCCTACTACCGGTAACGAATATGGTCGTGCATTCCGCGATGTAGAACTGGAAAAAGAAGTACTTGCAGAAGCTCAAAAGATAGGTTTGGGTGCGCAGTTCGGCGGTAAGTATCTGGCACACGATGTACGCATCATCCGTCTGCCCCGTCACGGTGCGTCTTGTCCGGTGGGCTTGGGAGTGTCTTGTTCTGCCGACCGTAACATCAAATGTAAGATCAATAAAGACGGTATCTGGATCGAGAAACTCGATTCTAATCCGGGTAGCCTGATTCCGGCAGAATTGCGTAATGCAGGCGAAGGTGATGTTGTAAAGATCAACCTGAACCAGCCGATGGCAGATATCCTGAAGGAGCTGACTAAATATCCGGTGGCTACACGCCTGTCACTGAACGGTACGATTATCGTAGGTCGCGACATCGCTCATGCCAAACTGAAAGAACGTCTGGATCGTGGTGAAGATCTGCCTCAGTACATCAAAGATCATCCGATTTACTACGCCGGTCCGGCCAAAACTCCTGCCGGTATGGCTTGCGGTTCTATGGGACCGACTACTGCCGGACGTATGGACTCTTATGTGAACCTGTTCCAGGAACATGGAGGCAGTATGGTGATGTTGGCAAAAGGTAACCGTAGCCAGCAGGTGACTGATGCTTGCCAGAAACATGGCGGCTTCTACCTCGGTTCAATCGGTGGCCCGGCTGCTATCCTCGCCCAGAACAATATCAAGAGCATCGAATGTGTGGAATATCCGGAATTGGGTATGGAGGCTATCTGGAAGATCGAAGTAGAAGACTTCCCCGCATTTATTCTTGTAGATGACAAGGGCAACGACTTCTTCAAGCAAATTAAACCCCGTTGCGGCTCTTGCAGCAACAAATAAGAATATGGTGAGTGGTCATTAATATTGGTTATTTATCATGTTAACTCGAGTGAGAGGCGTCTGTATGCTGTGTTATACAGATGCCTTTCTTATTATAAACACCTTAATCATTATCAGTAAAACAATTCCCCGATGGAACTACAGAAAAATCCTCAACACATTGTCTGGCTGGACGTTGTCCGTTTCGTTGCCATGTTTACCGTTGTCTGTTGCCACTGCACGGACCCTTTCAACTTTTATCCGGGCACTGCCCCTAATATTGACGAAATCAAACTTTGGGGTGCCATCTACGGAGCATTGCTTCGTCCTTGCGTACCGCTGTTCGTGATGATTACCGGAGCCCTGCTTCTGCCGGTGCGCGGCGAAGTCTCTGTCTTTTATAAGAAACGTATCCCCCGTGTTTTATGGCCATTCCTCATCTGGTCGGTCATCTACAACCTTTTTCCCTGGATTACCGGTCTGTTGGGCATCAAGCCCGAAATTATTCTCGACTTTTTCCCTTACTCGGGGGAGGAAGTGATGCGCCAGTCGCTGTCCATCTCTTTGGATTACATTGCTCAGATTCCTTTTAATTTCTCCATTGTAGATGTACACATGTGGTATATTTACCTGTTGATCGGTTTATATCTTTATCTTCCCGTCTTCTCTGGCTGGGTGGAGAAAGCATCGGATAAGGCGAAGCTGTGGTTTCTCGGTGCATGGGCTGTCACTCTGTTATTGCCGTACTACAATCAGTTTGTAGCGCAATATCTTTGGGGAACCTGTTCATGGAATGCGTTCGGCATGTTTTATTACTTTGCCGGTTTCAATGGCTATCTGTTATTAGGACACTATCTGCGTAACCTTGACTGGACGTTGGGTAAGATTCTGGCAATCGGTCTGCCAATGTTTGTGATAGGATATGCCGTTACCTTCTTTGGCTTCCGTTACATCACGGCTTTGCCGGAATACAGTGACGAGATGCTTGAGCTCTTCTTCACTTACTGTTCGCTGAATGTAGTGATGATGACCATCCCGGTGTTTATGCTTTGCAAAAAGGTTAACTTCCGTTCGGAGGGAATCAAGAAAGCGCTTGCCAATCTCACCTTGTGTGGTTTCGGTATCTATATGATACACTACTTCTTTACCGGTCCTTCCGTACTGTTGGTACGTACGTTGGGAGTGCCTTTGGGCATTCAGATTCCGGTAGCGTCTGTCATGGCATTTGGTGTTTCGTGGCTGATTGTGTGGGCTGTCTATCGTGTGCTGGGCAAGAAGGCGAAATGGATTATGGGATAAAACAGTAATTAAAGCATATTATTTATGAATCGTAAATCAACACTATTAACAATCTTACTTTGTGTTACTTCTTTGACAATGGCTTCTCCGGTGACCGGCTTGTTGGAGCGCATAGACAAAGGAGCTTCGAAGAAGTTTATTATCGAGCAAGTGAAGTCCGGTACCGACTTTTTTGAACTCGATCAGAAGGGTGATAAAGTCGTTATCCGTGGAAACAATTACGTGAGCATCGCTACCGGGTTGAATTGGTATCTGAAGTATTATGCCGGTATCCACCTTTCCTGGAACGGAATGCAGGCAAAACTGCCGGCTGTGCTTCCTCCGGTGACAAAAAAAGAACGGAGAGAAACGACCCTGCCTTACCGTTATGATTTGAACTATTGTACTTTTTCTTATTCCATGGCTTTCTGGGATTGGGACCGATGGGAGAAAGAAATAGACTGGATGGCTTTGCACGGCATCAATATCCCTTTGGCTGTGACCGGGGCAGAGGCTGTGTGGTATAACGTGCTTGATAAGTTGGGATATACCAAAACCGAAATAAATGAGTTCATATCCGGTCCGGGCTTTTTTGCCTGGTGGCTGATGAATAACCTTGAAGGCTGGGGCGGACCTAATCCGGATAGCTGGTATACACAGCAGATTGCTTTACAGAAGAAAATCCTGAAGCGTATGCGTGAATACGGCATCGAACCGGTCCTTCCGGGTTATTGCGGCATGGTGCCCCATAATGCGAAAGAGAAACTCGGATTGAACGTATCCGATCCGGGAACATGGTGTGGCTATCGCCGTCCGGCATTCCTGCAACCAAGCGACCCGCGTTTTGAGGAAATCTCTTCTCTCTATTATAAAGAGCTTGAGAAACTATACGGGAAAGCTGACTTTTACTCCATGGACCCCTTCCATGAAGGAGGCAATACGGCAGGCGTGGATCTCGATGCGGCAGGTAAGGCTGTGATGAAAGCCATGAAGAAGGCCAATCCGAAAGCGGTTTGGGTGGCGCAGGCATGGCAGGCAAATCCACGTCCGAAGATGATTGAGAATCTGGGGGCCGGTGACTTGCTTATACTCGACCTGACCAGTGAATGCCGTCCGCAGTGGGGAGATTCCACTTCCGAATGGTATCGCAAAAACGGATATGGACAGCACGACTGGGTATACTGTATGTTGCTGAACTACGGTGGTAATGTCGGACTGCACGGAAAGATGGATAATGTGATCGATAATTTTTATCTCGCTAAAGCCGATCCGCACGCAGGTTCTACACTTAAAGGTGTGGGGATGACCCCTGAGGGAATAGAGAATAATCCTGTGATGTACGAACTGGTGATGGAACTGCCTTGGCGTGCAGAGCGGTTTACGAAAGAGGAATGGTTGAAGGAGTATGTGAAAGCACGTTACGGTGCAGATGATCCGGTGGTACAGGCTGCCTGGACCAAACTGGCGAACTCCATTTATAACTCACCGAAGAACCTGACGCAGCAAGGTACACACGAATCCGTATTCTGTGCACGTCCGGCGGAAGATGTGTACCAGGTGTCCAGCTGGTCGGAAATGAAAGATTACTACCGTCCGCAAGATGTGATTGAGGCTGCACGCCTGATGGTATCTGTGGCCGATCGTTATAAAGGAAACAATAATTTTGAGTACGATCTGGTGGATATCGTTCGGCAGGCACTCGCAGAGAAGGGCAGGCTGATGCAGAAGGCGGTTACCGCTGCTTACCGGAGTGGTGATAAAGAACTCTTCGGAATGGCTTCTCAGAAGTTCCTGAACCTGATTCTGTTGCAGGATCAGTTGTTGGGTACCCGCCCGGAGTTTCGCGTAGGAAAGTGGATTGAAGAGGCGCGGGCGTTGGGTGGTACATCCGAAGAAAAGGCTTTGTATGAGTGGAATGCCCGTGTGCAGATTACGACTTGGGGCAACCGGAATGCAGCCGATTATGGCGGACTTCGTGATTATGCCCATAAAGAGTGGAACGGATTACTGAAGGATTTCTATTATATGCGTTGGAAGCTTTATTTCGATTCTCTCTCTCAGAAACTGGAAGGTAAAACCCCGGAGAAAATTGATTTCTATGCAGTGGAAGAACCTTGGACCAAAGCCACTAATCCCTATTCGGCGGAGGCTGAAGGAGATTGCATTGAAACAGCGAAGCGGGTGATGCAAGCGGTGGAATAGTATATCGCAAAGTTCACCACAGATTACACAGATTATCTACGTAATAAATAATCTGTGTAATCTGTGGTGAACTCGTTTTTAGACTATTTTTGCTTCGCTGTCCCTTTCCAGATACGCATCATATAATATGCGCAATGCGTAAATGCGAAAACAAACGAGATTATCAGCAATACTTTACTTTCGTCCCAACCCACCGTCTGCTGGTGCCATAGCCCGGTGATGACACAAAGCACAGACAGTGCGATACCGATCATGTTCAGTGCCGATTGGCCCCGGCGGTTTTTCACGCCTTGTTCCAGTTTGCTGTGCTTCATACCATAGCCAACGTAAATATCCAACCCGATGAGCATCCACAATACCAGACGTATCCAAGTATCGGCGGGAAGGAAAAGCATCATGCACAGGCAGGTGAGTATTCCTAAAATCGGGACGAGTGGCACAAACGGAGTTTTAAAAGAACGGGGGATATCCGGCATGGTCTTTCGTACTACCAATACGGCGGCACATACCAGTGTGAAAGCCATCAGTGTGCCGATGCTGGTCATCTCTCCTGCAAGGCGTGCCGGGACGAATGCAGCCAATAAACCTACTATCAGCATAAACAGGAGATTGCTGCGTGCCGGTGTGCGAAACTTTTCATTGATGTGCGAGAAGAATGGAGGGAGCAGTCCGTCATGGCTCATACTCAGGAAGACGCGGCTTTGTCCCAATAAAGTGACCATAATTACAGAACAGTAACCGAACAGGATGGCAAGAACGATAGCACGGTTCAACCAGGGATAGTCCGGATGGATGATGCCTGCCGCATCGGTATGCCCCATATGTTCGATGGCAATAGCTACCGGTGCAATGCCCTGCTGTCCGCTAAACTCAGTGTAGTGGGCAACTCCCGTCATTACGTGGGCAAACAACATATAGAGCACAGTACAAACAAGGAGTGATACCAGGATACCGATCGGCATATTTCGTTTCGGGTTCTTTGTTTCCTGGGCGGCCGTACTGACGGCATCGAATCCTAAAAAAGCAAAAAAGACAATAGCTGCCCCGCGTAAGACACCCGAAATCCCATACTCTCCAAGTGTGCCTGTATTGGCGGGAATGTATGGAGTATAGTTATCCGCATTGATATATTTCCAGCCCAATACGACAAAAATAGCGATCACCGATACTTTGAGGAATACTACGATACCGTTAAAGATGGAACTGCCTTCCGTACCGCGAATCAGGAAGATACTCATCAGTACCACAATCAGGAATGCAGGGATATTGACGATTCCTCCATCCCACGGGCAGGCGGTTAGTGCTTGCGGAAGATGTATGTTGAGCCCTTCAAGGAAGACCACGAGGTATCTGCTCCAACTGATACTGACAGTGGTAGCCGCTACTGTATATTCAAGGACAAGGTCCCAACCGATGATCCAGGCAATCAGTTCGCCCATGGTGGCATATGAGTAGGTATAGGCACTTCCGGCAACCGGAATCATGGAAGCAAATTCCGCATAGCAGAGTCCTGCAAAACAGCATCCCAGTGCGGCAATGGCAAATGAAAGTGTAATGGCCGGTCCTGTATAGCCTGCTGCTACGGTTCCGGTGATTGAGAAGAGTCCTGCTCCGATAATGACACCGACACCCAGTGCTACCAGACTCCAGGGACCTAATACTCGTTTCAATGATTTACTTCCTGACGCATTGGCCTCTGCCAACAGGGCTTCAAAGGGTTTCTTTATGAATAATCCCATCTTTCTGTTTCTTTTTTTACTTAGTTGTACGTGGTACACAAAGAGTCGTGGGGAATATCGCTTGGTTTGCCCGCCGTACTCTTGTGATTGGATTGGCTGCAAAGATAAGCAATCTGAACGGGCGATACAAGGCTTCTTTTGTATTAAAACAAACAGTTCCGTCGGTTTAAAAGGTGGGGGTGTGTCAAAAGTCTTTCCCTCTGTGGTAAGTTTTGACACACCCCCGAATGTTGTAAGGAGAAGGGCAAAGTGTACGTTTAGTCCAGATATTTTGTTATTTTCCCACTGATCTGTAGCAGGGAGATTTCGCATAACTTAGTGTCATATTCGGCAGATAGAATTCGCTCTTCCGCATCCAGCAGACTCTTCTGTGCTTCACGCATTTCGATACCCGAAAGGTTTCCTAACATATATCGTTCCATGGCTATCTCGTGATTCTCTTTGGCAGCCACCAGGTTTTGCCGTTCCAGTTTCAGCATTTGCAGATTATTCTGGTAGGCTTGCCACAGATTGCTAAGGTCTGCTTTCAGTCCTTGTTTCAGCTGCTCCCGTTGCAGACGGGCGTTTTTGATGGCGATACGTGCGTTGTTCTTTTCGCGACGGCGGTTTCCGTCGAAGATATTGAATCTGATTGTTACCCCGAAGTTGGCACCCAGATTGCCTCTTTGGCTATTGGAGGCAATGTCGTATTTATTAAAGGTATAGCCATATCCGGTATTCATTTTGAGGTATGGGTAGTTACGAGAGTTTACCTTTTTATAGTCCAGCATGGCGAGTGTATTGTTCTGTTCGGCTTTCAGCAATGAAGCGTTGGTCAGTAGAGTGGCGTTCCATAATTCTTCGAACCGGAGTCCTGCGTTAACTTTAATGATACTGTCTTCTATCACAATCGGCTGGTCCACATCTTCATTGGCCATCAGTTCGTTCAGCTGGATGCGCGACGTATGCAGCAATTCCTGTTGCTTCATATACTTGGCACTGTCAGCATTGAAGTCTACTTTGGCCTGTTGATAGTCCAGGCGGGAGAAGTTACCGATGTGATAACGTTCTTCCACGATTCGCAGGCGTTCTTTTGACAAGGATACGGCGTAGCGGAAGTTCTGAAGGCGGATTTTCTGTTGAACGTAATTGTAGTATTCGGCTGCAAGGTTAGCTATCAGGTCTTCGATGGCAATACGGGTATTGGTTTCTCCCTGTCGTTCCAACTCTTTCAGCTTTTGATAATTGGCAGTGATGTTGAAGCCGTCGAAGATAGTCCAGTTCAGGTTCAGCCCCACGTTAACGGTCTGGTCGAAGACACCGTTTTCTTTTACCGACTCCCCGGTAGCCCGGACCTTGGTGTTGGTATTGTCCACAGTTCCTGTATAACCGGCCGTTAGGTCGAGGGTAGGCAGGTAGCCGGCATTACCCGGCGTAGCGTTATTTTTGCTTACTTGCTCTTCGTTACGGACTATTTGCAGGGAATAATTATTCTGGAGGCCGTACTCCAGACAGGATTTTAGAGTATAAATTTGTGGCTGTTGTGCTTGCAGACCCAAAGGGGTGCAGCACAATGCTATGATAAATAGGGCAATCTGTTTCATTCTCTCTTTAATTTATTACTTCGGTTCGTCGAAATATAACTGTAAATAGCGGGTACGATGTACATAGTCAGCAAGGTAGATACCAACATACCTCCCACAACAGCCGTACCCATTGCAATGCGCTGGTTACAACCTTCACCTGAGGCGAACGCCAGCGGGATCAATCCTAAGATGGTAGAAGCACTTGTCATCAGGATGGGACGCAGACGTTGCAATGCCGCATCCTTGATAGCTGTCAGTTTGTCTTCACCTGTTTCCTGTTTCTGATTGGCAAACTCCACGATCAGGATACCGTTCTTGGCTACCAGGCCGATCAGCATAATAATACCGATCTGACTGAAGATGTTCATCGTGATACCGCCGAAGTACATGAATACCAGTGCACCGGCGATGGCCAGAGGTACAGTCAGCATGATGATCAGCGGATCCTTGAAACTTTCGAACTGTGCCGCCAGGATCAGGTAAATCAGCACAATGGCCAGGATAAAGGCAAACATCAGGCTTGAAGAACTTTCACGGTACTCCTTCGAATCACCGGTCAGTGCCGTACGGAACGTGTCGTCCAAAGTCTCTTTGGCTATCTTGTCCATCTCGTCCAGTCCCTGTCCGATGGTCTTGCCTTCCGCCAGTCCGGCGGAAACAGTAGCCGACACGAAACGGTTGTAACGATACAGCTTGGGAGGTGCGATGCCGTCGGTCAACTCGATCAGATTGTCAAGCTGTACCATGTCTCCTTTGTCACTGCGGATGTAGATTGCTTTCAGGTTGGCAGGCGTATTGCGTTGTTGACGGTTGATTTCTCCTAAGATTTCATATTGCTTACCGTTCATATAGAAGTATCCCATACGCTGTCCGCTCAATCCGTATTGCAGGGTTTGGGCAATGTTGCGGGTACTTACCCCCATTATACTGGCTTTATCGCGGTTGATATTGATACGTGCCTCCGGTTTGCTGAATTTCAGGTCTACGTCCGCCATCTGGAATACCGGATTTTCGTATACCTTGGCCATGAACTTAGGCAGTACTTCCTGTAGTTTCTCGATATTGGTAGCCTGCAACACATATTGTACGGGCATGCCGCCACGCCGTCCGCCAAAAGAAGACGACTGCTGGACGAACGAGCGCGCCATCGTCTTTTTCTGTACTGCCGCCGATAGCTTTTCGGCAATGTCCATCTGTGTATAGTCACGATCCTTCATATCTTTCAGCGTGATGCGTACATTACCGCTACCACTCGATACACGGGCTGTTACCGACTCTGCATCCGGTACGATCGAGTCTACCAGATCGTTTATGTCTTCCGTATAGTCACGAATGTACTCGTATGTCACACCTTCAGCACCACGGGTGTTGATACTTATTTGTGAGCGGTCTTCCAGCGGAGCCATTTCTGCAGGAATGTGGTTCCATAAGAAAGCGATGATACCGATTGTGATGGCTACAAAAGGTAAGGAAATCCAGCGCTTGTTGAGGAAAGCAGCCAGTGAACGACTGTACAGACGGTTCATTCCTTCGAAGAAGGGTTCTGTTTTCATATAGAACCAGTTTTGTTTTTCCCGTTTTACCAACAGTTTGGTGGCAAGCATCGGAGTAAAGGTCAGGGCTGCGAATGAAGAGATAATCACCGATCCGGAAACTACAATACTGAATTCACGGAACAGACGTCCTGTCATACCCTCCATAAAGACGATGGGGAAGAACACGGCCACCAGCGTAATGGTGGTGGAGATGACGGCAAAGAAAATCTCTTTTGCTCCTTCGATGCCGGCTTCTTTCGGAGGCATACCTTTCTCTATGCGTACATAGATGTTTTCGGTCATCACAATAGCGTCGTCTACCACCAGACCTACCGCCAACACGACCGCCAGCATGGAGAGTACATTGATGGAGAAGTCCGCCAGATACATGACGAAGAAGGCACCGATCAGTGATACCGGGATTACGATACAGGGAACCAGCGTCACCCGCCAGTCGCGCAGGAAAAGGAAAATAATGATGATAACCAGGATGAAGGCTACATAAACCGTCTCTTTTACCTCATAGATGGATGCACGGATAAACTTGGTGTTATCGAATCCGTAAGAATACTTCACGTCTTCGGGAAGGTCTTTCTGCATCTTCTCCATGCGTTCGTACACTGCGTCGGCTATCTTGATATGATTGGCACCGGGTTGTGGGATTACGACGATACCTACCATCGGTACTCCGTTCATCTTCATATAACTTTTGATATCGGCCGGCCCCAGTTCGGCGCGGCCTATGTCACTGAAACGGATAATACGGTCGTTCTCTTCTTTGATGATCAGGTTATTGAATTCTTCTGCGGTGTGCATCAATCCCAAGGTACGGATGGTGAGCTCTGTCGTATTTCCTTCGATACTGCCCGAAGGAAGTTCGACATTTTCTTTGTCTACTGCATTCTTTACGTCGATAGGGGTGATCCCATAACCCGACATCTTGATAGGATCGAGCCATAAGCGCATGGAGTAGCGCTTTTCTCCCCAAATGGAAACGCTACTTACGTCGGAGATGGTTTGTAATTGCTCTTTTACGGTCAGGTCGGCAATTTCACTGAGTTCCAGCAAGGAGCGTTTGTCACTTTGCAGAGCTACCATCAGGATAGGAGTAGCATCGGCATCCGCCTTCGAAACAGTAGGAGGGTCACAGTCGCGCGGCAGGTAGCGCTGGGCACGGGATACTTTGTCGCGTACGTCATTGGCTGCTGTTTCCAGATCGACGGACAGCTCGAACTCTACCGTGATACGGCTTTGTCCCTGCTGGCTGACGCTGGACAGCGAACGGATACCCGGAATACCATTGATGTTCTGTTCCAGGGGTTCGGTAATCTGATTCTCAATTACATCGGCATTAGCACCCGGATAGGAGCAGGATACTGAGATTATAGGATTATCTACAGACGGATACTCCCGGACACCCAGGTAGTTGTACCCGATCAGTCCAAAGAGTAAAATGATGATGGTCAATACCGTTGAGAGTACCGGCCGTCGTATACTTAATTCGGATATATTCATAAGGCGGTCGGGAGTTAATTGATATTATCCAGTGTGACAGGTAATCCTGTACGGAGTTGAAGGGTTCCCGAAGTGATGATGGTATCACCCATCTGCAGACCTTTTATCACCTGCACTTCAGCTTCGGTACGAATGCCTGCGGTTATTTCTACCGGTTCAGCCTTGCCCGATTTATAGAGGAATACTTTATCCTTACCCATTTCCGGTACAATCGCTTCGGATGGGATGGCAATGGCATTCGGGATTTCTTCTTTTTTCAGCTGAATGCTGGCGTAGCGTCCCGGGAGCAGTGCGCCGTTACTGTTGGCATATAGGGCACGAACGGTCAGCGTACGGGTAGACTGGTCGATTCTTGACTCGGTTGCGTACACTTTTGCCGGGAAAGAACTTAATTTACCTCCCAGTTCGAAGTTGAGGTTGGTGCCTTTCTTTACCTGGCTTGCATAACGTTCTGGTACGGAAAATTCTATTTTCAAAGGAATAATTTTCGTCAGTTTGGCTACGATAGTGGTTGGTGAGGCATATGAACCGACACTGACTTGCCGGAGCCCGATTACTCCGTCAAAAGGAGCGCGAAGTTCGGTCATGGCAATGTTAGCTTTCACCAGGTCGATGTCCGCATTGAGGGTAGCCAGTTCCGTTTTTACTTGTTCGTAGGCTTCTTTACTGACAGCGTCCCGTTCAAGCAGAGCGTTCTGACGGAATACACGATCTTCGGCAAGTTTTAACTGAGCTACGAGGCGTTGCAACTGAGCCTGCAACTGACGGTCGTTTACTTTCGCCAATAGCTGTCCTTTTTTTACGGCACTGCCTTCGTCAAAGTTGATTTCAACGATCTTTCCTGAAGTCTCGAAAGAAAGATCCACTTCTTCATCAGGCATCAAGCTACCGCTAATTTGAATCTGATCTGTCAGCAATTGTGGCTTTATGATCTTGGCATTTACATTCAGAACTCTTTTGTTGATCTGCTTGCCAGCCATCACTTTGTCGGCTGCTGCCAACTCTTCATTTGCTTTAGGAAGCTGAGAGTAGATACCCCAGCCTATCAGTCCGGCACCAATCAATGTGATGATGCCCCATTTAACCTTTTTATCCATGTCTTAGTATTAGTATATGTCCGTTCTAAGGTTAGACTAAGAGGGTGGGAAAAGGTTTAATCGGGAAATTAAAATATAGATTTATTTTTTGTGTTAAGGTGTCTTATTGATTACGTTTTCAGTATATGAAAGCCCCAATATCCTTTCAGTAAAAGGGTGAGGACTTATTGTAACAGTCATCGAATCATCCTCCTGATAAAGTGCGACGGTTCTTTTCTTCTTCGCGGATTACGAACTAACCAACGGTATTTGTTTTTGGTCTTAAAGGCTTGTATCCAAAATTATTATAATGAATCTCTGTTTGTTTATTCCGGCCCTGGTATGCGGGCTCATGGGCCTTGGTATGCGGGCTTATAAGCCCGAGTATACGGGCTCATGGGCCCGGGTAGCGGGGATGGGATGAAGAGCGGATCATTTTCGACTAAACAGTAAAGGAAAGCACAATGCTCTAAACAATGTATTCAGTTAATAAATACGTTCCTTAGTGTTGCCTATCAGTGTCTTAACGATTGGATGGCGCTCAAGTTAACGGGTGGAAGATGGAAGATGCGGGTGGAAGATAAACAGGCTGAAAATGCGATCTTCCACCATGTCATTGCATTGATTATTAATGGAGTAAGTGGAAAAAGGTGGAAGATGGAAGATCGAAACGTATTTTTTGTAGGAGAAGCAGTTGCTTTGCCAAGTGAAGCATTAAAATAGAATAAAGAATATTCTCTGAAAAATAGCAGAGATTCAGTATGCCGCACGGTATTTTCCTTCCTCCTTATCCTCAAGCATACTCAGATAGGAAGTATAGCGTGATTCGCTGATGTAGTGCTCTTCTACCGCTTTCCGAACAGCACAACCGGGTTCTTGACGGTGTGTGCAGTTTCCATATTTGCAGTCTGCCGAAGTCTTGAATATTTCGGGGAAGTAATGCCCTATCTCTTCCTCTTCCATATCAAAAGTGCCGAAACCTTTGATACCGGGTGTGTCGATGATATATCCGTTGCCGGGGACGGGGAACATTTCGGAGAAAGTGGTGGTGTGCATTCCTTTGTTGTGATAAGCTGATATCTCTGCGGTCTTGACTTCCAGCCCTGGGACAAGAGCATTGATGAGGGTTGATTTGCCCACTCCCGAATGTCCGGAGAAGAGGGTTACCCGGCCTTTCAGTTCCTCGCGTATGGCATCGACTCCTTCACCGGTCAGTGCGGATATTTTAAAACAAGGGTAACCTATTTGGGTATAGAGGGTGATGAGGCTGTCCAGATAATGCAGTTCGTCTTCATCATAAGCATCCACTTTGTTGAAAAGAATCTTCACCGGTACACGGTAGGCTTCTGCCGACGCCAAAAAACGGTCGATGAAGGTGGTTGAAGTTTCGGGATAGTTAATAGTCACCACCAGCATACATTGGTCGAGGTTGGCTGCAAGAATATGCGATTGTTTGGAGAGGTTCGATGAACGGCGGATGATGTAATTTTTCCGGTCTTCTATCTCATTGATAAAGGCCGTTCCTTCTTGGTTGAGTATGATTTGTACACGGTCACCTACGGCAACGGGATTTGTACTCCGTATGCCTTTCAGCCGAAAATTACCTTTGATCTTGCATTCAACCAACTGCCCGTCATCGGTTTTCACCTGATACCAGCTACCTGTATTCTTTATTACTAATCCCTTCATGTTTTATAAACTGCAAATTACAAGTTACGAGCTATAAGAAATGATTGGAGAGGCTGTGCTTGTGCACTGCACTCGTAGCTCGTAACTTGTAATTTAGAATTATACGGTCATAATTTCTTTGTCCTTTTCAGCCAGCATTTCTTCAATCTTGGCGATGTACTTATCATGAACCTTCTGCAGTTTAGCTTCTGCATTCTTTTGTTCATCTTCAGCCAAACCGTCTTTTACAGCTTTTTTCAGTGCATCTATACCGTCGCGGCGCGCGTTGCGGATACTTACTTTAGCTGTCTCGCCTTCAGCTTTACACTGTTTGGCAAGTTGTTTACGGCGTTCCTCGGTAAGAGGGGGGATGCCGATGCGGATAATTTCACCGTTATTCTCCGGCATGATACCGAGATCGGAGTCGATAATGGCTTTTTCAATAACCCGGAACATGCTTTTATCCCAAGGTTTAATCGTGATGCTGCGTGCATCGGGAGTGGTTACGGCAGCTACGTTGCTGATGGGCACCATGCTTCCGTAAGAGTCTACACGGATACCATCCAGCAAGCGTGTGCTTGCTTTTCCGGCGCGGATGTGTGCCAGTGCTTCTTCCAGATACATCACTGCCATATCCATCTTCTCTTGTGATTCTTCGATAATCGTTTTTACGTCTACCATCTTATTAAGTCTTTATAAAATTGGCACTTTGATTAATTTTGAAAACAAAAGTAGATTATTTTTTGGTTATCTGCAACTATCCCTATAAGAATAAGTGAAGAATGGGTTAATAACTGAACGTATCCTGTCCACTTATTAACCCATTCGTATTTCTTCAGATTAGAGAATTGACTAATTGTGTACCAATGTGCCAATCTCTTCTCCTGTGATTACTTTTTTCAGGTTACCTACCGTATCCATATCGAATACCACGATGGGCAGATTGTTTTCCTTGCACATACATGTAGCTGTGAGATCCATCACTTTCAATCCGCGTTTCAACACTTCGTCGTAAGTGATGGTGTCGAATTTTGTAGCAGTCGGGTCTTTTTCCGGGTCAGCAGTGTAGATACCGTCTACACGGGTGCCTTTCAGCATTACGTCTGCTTCTATCTCAATGCCGCGGAGGGAAGAGCCGGTATCGGTAGTGAAGAATGGATTTCCTGTTCCTGCCGACATGATCACGATTTCGCCGTTTTCCATACATTCGATGGCTTTCCATTTGCTGTAAAACTCACCGATGGGTTCCATACGTACTGCGGTCAGTACGCGTGCTTTCACCCCGGCAGCAACCAATGCCGAGCTGAGTGCAAGGCTGTTGATAACAGTGGCCAGCATTCCCATTTGGTCGCCTTTCACCCGATCGAAACCTTTATTGGCTCCGCTCAGTCCGCGGAAGATGTTGCCACCACCGATGACGATACCTATTTGTACGCCTTGTTCGTGAATCTCTTTGATTTGTGCGGCATATTCGGCCAATCGTTTTTCATCGATGCCATATTGCTTTTCTCCCATCAGGCTCTCACCGCTGAGCTTCAACAGGATTCTTTTGTATTTTGCCATACGAGTTGGTTGTTAATGATTTCTTTTTTTGCAAAGATAAACGAATAGTTTTAAAGCGAGATTCTTTTGAGAGTTATTTTTGTTGCATTATCTTTCTGGCGAGCAGTGCTTGTATGAATCCCCGTGAAGAGAGATAGACGATAAATGCCATCCATAGAGCATGGTTACCCATTGAGTTATGAAATGTGTAATAGATAATGAAGAAACTGGCCGAAGCTATAAACATGGAATAGAGCATTTGGCGTGTTGCAGTCGCACCAATGAAGATGCCGTCCCAAAGGAATGCCGAGAATCCGGCAAGAGGAATAGCCAATACCCAATAGAAATAGGTTTCTGCTTCATTGATAACAGACGCTTCGTTGGTGAGTAAGCCGAGAAATGATTGTCCTCCTATGCCATAAAGTAGGGTGAAAGCGATTGAAAGACCGGTACCCCAGGCAAATAATCTGCGGACAGTGCGGTGAAGTTCCGTTCGGTTATCGGCGCCTATATAGCGTCCTGCCAATGCTTCGCCTGCGTAAGCAAAACCATCCATGATATATGAGAACAGAGTAAAAAGTTGCATAAGTAGTGTGTTTACGGCCAGGACAACTTCTCCCTGTGCTGCTCCGGCAGAGGTAAAATACATCGTTACCGCCACCAGGCATAAAGTACGTAGAAAGATATCACGATTTACCTGGAAGAAACGATACATGGCCTGTCTTTGCAGCAGGCCTTTCCACTGGATGCGTTTTCGCAGTTGCCCATAATATCGGTGCCATAACAGGAATGCCATGAAAAAGCCTGCATATTGGGCAATCAGAGTACCCAGCGCAACGCCTTCTACTTTCATACCCAACAGATAGACAAAGCATAGGCTGGCTGCGATGTTGACTATATTTTGAGTGATGGCGATGTACATCGGGAAACGGGAGTTTTGCATACCGATAAACCATCCGGCAAAGCCATAAAGCCCTAACATGGCGGGAGCACCCCAAATGCAGATATAGAAATAAAGTGTAGCAAGACGTTTCACTTCATCGGAGGTTTGGATAAAAGTAAATGCCGCTTTTAGTATGGGATATTGCAGAAGCATCAGGCAGAGAGCAATGAACAGTCCTACACCGACCGACCGTAATAGGAGTCGGGTCACTTCGTCAAGATCGCGCTTGCCGTATGCCTGAGAAGTCATTCCACTGGTACCCATCCGCAGAAAACCGAATATCCAATAAATGATATTAAACAGCATACCTCCCACGGCAATGGCACCAATGTAGGCTGCTGACCCCAGATGACCTACAATGGTAACATCGATCAGCCCCAATAACGGAACGGTTATATTGGAGATGATGGAAGGGACGGCTATTTGCAGAATCCGTCTGTTACCACTGCTGAGATGAAAGATTTTATCCATGGACGGGCAAAGTTACACGAAAAAAGGTGAATCTGAAAATGAAGAGAACAATAACGTTATTTAATTGGTTTTTAGCGACCGGTGAATCGGAATAATTTCTATCTTTGTAGGAACCTAACTAAATAAGTATGAATAAGATGAAAGCTCTGACTTTATTTCTTTCCATGTTGTTTTCGCTTCCGTTTTCGCTTTCAGCACAATCGGCAGGAGAAATGCTGCAGAGAGTATCAGCCGCCATTGATAATAAACAGTGGGAACAAGCTATTAGTCTGTTCCGTCAGGCCGTGAATACGAATGTGGAAAAGGCCGAGATGTTTTACTGGACCGGGGTGGATAAGAATACAGATGTAGCCTCGAAGTTTGCTAATGAGCTGGCTTCATTCTATAAGAAGTCACGCAGCTATGATAAGGCGTATCTGTTTTATAAAGAATTGCTGCAAAAATCACCGAACGATGTAAACTGTCTTGTCTCTTGTGCCGAAATGGAAGTTTGCCGGGGTAAGGAAGCAGAGGCTTTGAAGACTTATCAGAAAGTGTTGATGCTGGATGCTGATAACCTTGCTGCCAATATTTTTATAGGTAACTACTTATATTTGAAAGCGGAACGTGAGAAGCAACGGATAGAGAATGAATATAAGAAGATAGCTGCTCCGACACGTATGCAGTATGCCCGTTATCGTGATGGTTTAAGCCGGGTGATGAGTAACGGATACGGAAAAGCAAGAGAGTATCTGCTGAAAGTTGTGAGCCGGTTTCCTTCGACAGAAGCAAGGAAGACGCTTGATAAGATACAGTTGATAGAAAAAGAGGTGAACAGATAACTATCTGTTCACCTCTTTTTCTATTATTTGATTGTGCGTATAGGTAGTTTAAGAACTTCTCCGATAGCTGCTCGGGTATTTGCTTGCTCTTTTTTAGGTCCGGGTATCAGCGGACTATATGTCAATACATGACGAATGCGGTTGCATTGGTCTTGTGTGAATTGGTCGGAGTAACTGACGGAGTAATCCATAATGTTATGGGAGATGAACTGGGCACCGTCACAACTTTCGCGTTTGACAAGATAAGCAAAAAGCTCTTTCTCAGGTATGTTACCTGCCATTGCCCACTGATATGTCATATCATAAGCATCCTTATCATAACTGGGTGTATCCTTGCAATAGTCTGTATCTTTACAACTACTTTCCGGATCTTCCGAAAAAACGTGGTGTAGTCCTAAATAATGACCCAACTCATGCGCCAGTGTCACTGTAATGTCAGTAGTGTTGTAGGCTGTGGAAGTAGATTGCTGGTCAATGAAGAGACTATTAATGGAGACACAATACGGAAAACTCAGATTCTTTAATTCCAAGTAAGAATATTTTGTTTCATTAAGCCCCTCCAGAGAGTTGCTGCCTGTAGTTGTGAATGCCAAATGAGAGATTCCTAAGGTGGTAGTATTTGACTGCGGGTCATTTGCAAAGTTATAAATCATCACGTTAATGTATCGGTTGGGGTCCCATAGATAATTTACATATCCCACTCCACCTTTTGTTGTGTCATCTTCCATGAATTTATCGCAGTCAATGGGGTAATCGTCTTTCCATTGTATATATTCTATTCCCGGAGAAGTTAATGTTTTCCCATTGGGATCTGTAGATGCCAGTGTAAAAGTCAGGTTCATATCTACGCTTCCAATCTTGTTTTTATATAATTTGTTGACCGTTTTTAATATGTCAGTTAAACGGTTTGGACTAATGTACTGTTTGGGGTCGGAACTATTCTTATATAGCACGTGGAAGATTATGGGAAGTTCATAGTGGTACGCTTCGGGATCGGTTGAATGTCCAGCTGCCAATTGTGTGACGGTTATGACCTTTTTTATTCCACTGGAAGTTACCGCAATCGTTGCACTTCTTTCAGTCGTTTCAAGGTTAGTCTCTACAACAATGCCGAGTGGCTGATTACTTGCTCCCTTATTGGGTACGAGCTTGCACCAGGTTGAAGAACTTGCTGCTACCCACGAATCGCTGCTGGTGATATTTACGGTTAGAGTAACTCCATCGCTGTCAATATCTTGAAAAGATGACTCCGACAACTCAAGTTTTGAATTATTTTCGGTATTGGAGTCTTCGCAACTGACAAACAGTAGTGTTAATATGGATATTAACAGTAGGCATCTGATTTTCATAAATTAAACGTTTTTATATTTAAAACAATATTGCAAAGGTAATGTTTTAAACTAAAAAAAGAAGAAGTATTATAAAATGTGCTGTACCCCTTTAAATACGTATCGGCGTATTTTGCCTGTATCGTCTTGCAAAACAAGATGACCGTCGGCTTCAACTTCTATGGTTCTGGCTATAAACTCTCCGTTCGCATCGGAATACTTATGCATACCCTTTTTTCGGAAAAGCGCCTTCTGATACCGGTGGGTTATATAAGTGTGCTCCCCTTTTTGAAGCAGGCTGTAATATTCTATAATTCGTTGCATAACTCCTGCCAATATTCCGGAGAGTTCGTAAGTTTGACCGGTGATTTGTTTAAGTGATACAGGATTGGGGGCGGGGCTAAAAAACTCTTCCTGGTTAATATTGATACCAATCCCTGCAATGCTTTGGCTGATATGTACTCCCATCAAATCATTTTCAATCAATATTCCGCAGATTTTTCTTTCTTTCCAGTAGATATCGTTCGGCCATTTAATAGAGATATCTTTAACGTATGTGTCGAGTTCTTCCTTAATGGATAAAGAGATGATTTGAGATAGAAGAAATTGTCTGCGGATTTCTAAAGAAGTGGGATAAAGTACGAAGCTGAATATCAGATTCTTACCTTTCTCCGATTCCCAACTGTTTCCTCGCTGTCCTCTGCCCAAGGTTTGGTAGTTAGCTACTACCGTGGTTAGTTCACTGACATCTTGCTTATTGCACAGATCGTTTAAATAATGATTGGTGGAGTCTGTCTCTTCGATATAAATCAAAGGTACAGGAAAAGACTCAGGGAAGGGCATCATATTCGGCACGTAGTTTTTTAGTGAATTTCTTCAATACTTCTTCGTAAGAATGGTCAATCAGCTGTTTTATCAATTTATCGTCGGCATCCCGGTCAAAGAAAATCTGATTCCAATATTTTTTGTTGAAATGATAAGCACCTTCGATGGCTGAATAATGTTCACGTAGTTCGATGGCATAATCAGGATTACATTTCAAAGCAATCATATTGGCTCCTTCCAAATCGATTAGTGCGAACATTTTATCCATCACTTTCAGTACAAGTGAGTATTCATCGAATGGGAGGCATTCGGTGACTGCTTTTTTCTGAAGACAGTATTCTCTGGCTGATTCTATATTCATACTATTTAAAATAATGGCGGGTAAAACGCCTCTTTTATATGTTCAATTCTGAAATTTCCTACTTTACCTACGACAGTAATAATATCAAATCTTACAGATGCGTCTATTTGGAAAAGCTTAATATATGTATCGGCTGCGATTACGGTTCGCCTGATTTTCTGTGGAGTAACAGCATCCTGAGGTAATGCAAAGTCCGTGTCGGTACGTGTCTTTACTTCCACAATTATCAGTTCACCGTTTTGGGCTGCCACAATGTCCAGTTCCAGATGTCCCTTACGCCAATTCCGATGACGAATGGTATATTCGTGCTGCTCCAGATATTGAACAGCAGCATCTTCTCCGGCCTTTCCTAACAGATTATGTTCTGCCATATAATTTTAGCATACTATTTTCTGCAAATTTACTCTTTTTCTTCTTTGAAATTACAGAAGTAAAAGTAAATTTGCAAAGAATATGAGAAAGAGAGATAAAAAGTGTAATAAGGCAACTCTTGACGAACCTAAACGGGAACGCAGGATGAGTATATTGCTAAGCGAAGATGAGCAGCAGATTGTAGATCGTTATCTGGATAAGTATAAGATAACGAATAAATCGCGTTGGCTTCGTGAAACGATTCTCATGTTTATACATAAAAATATGGAGGAGGATTATCCGACTCTTTTTGGTGAACACGATATGCGGCGTTAAGATTATGTTGGACGATTCTTATTTTATGAAACAAGCTCTGGTTGAGGCTGCTAAGGCCGGCGAACGTGGAGAAGTCCCAGTGGGAGCAGTTGTCGTTTGCAAAGAACGGATCATTGCCCGTGCACACAATCTGACTGAAACATTGAATGACGTGACAGCCCATGCCGAAATGCAGGCTATTACTGCGGCAGCCAATGTCCTTGGAGGGAAATATCTGAATGAATGTACGTTGTATGTTACTGTAGAACCTTGTGTGATGTGTGCCGGTGCTATTGCCTGGGCACAAACTGGTAAATTGGTTTTTGGTGCTGAAGACGAAAAAAGGGGGTACCAGAGATATGCTCCAAAGTCCCTTCATCCCAAAACTGTAGTTGTCAAAGGGATACTCGCCGATGAATGTGCCAATCTGATGAAAAATTTTTTTGCGTCTAAAAGAAGGTGAATTTTTATATTATCAATCTTTTATCTCTTCATAATCCACATATTCTCCTTCATTGTCATCAAAAAGTTTTTTGTGCTTGTTAGCTCCGGTTTCAGTAATGATTTCCTCTTTATCGTTAGCTTGTGTCGGACGATAGTATCTTTGCCCCGAATTACTGTGTGTCGAATTCTGGCTTCCGGAACCGGAGGCAGATGAGCGTTTCCCCAGTCCGAAGATGGCTCTTAACACACTTCCTACAAGGGCCAGTCCGATAATGATAACGGCGATAACGATAATGAATAAAAATCCTAAAATGTGAAACATAGGCTATTTGTTTTATGCATTGTTTAAAATTTGTAGTACAACAAACGTGCCAGAAGGATTGTTTATTTATTTTTTCTTGTTAAAAGTGAAAGAATGATATACCATACAATAACCGCTGAGAATCCGCTGATACCCAAGAACAGCAACAGTGGAATGCAGACTATCAGGAATATGAAACTAATCTTATTGTCTTTCCAAGAAAGATTTTTAAATTTCAGGGAGAACATGGGGATCTCAGCTACCAGCAACCATGAAAAAAGCATTACCATTATAATAAGGTATATAACATTGCAGTGAGCAAGTAAGAATTCTTTGCCTCCTACAATAAGTGCACCCCAATATAAAGCGTTGGCAGGTACAGGAAGACCGATAAAGGAACTCGTTTGGCGTTCGTCTACATTAAAGTTGGCCAAACGGAGAGCTGAGAATATCGAAATAAGAAAAGCCAGATAAGGAATATACTCTTTTACGCCTGCCAGAAAGTCGGGATACATAAGTCCGGGTTCTTTCATGAATGAAAAAACAAGTATAGCCGGAGCTACGCCGAAGCTGACATCATCGGCCAAAGAGTCCAATTCTTTACCAATAGGAGAGTAGGCATGAAGCAAACGTGCCAACATACCATCGAAAAAATCGAAGACAGCACTCAAGATGATAAAAGTGACAGCCAATTCGTATTTGGCTTCAAAGGCCATAACACAAGCAATGCATCCTGAAAAGAGATTCAGGCAGGTCACTGTGTTGGGTATATGGCGGATAATAGCATTTGCCATTGTTCGTTTTTTATTTTAATTTGGCGATAACGGTTTGGTTACCGGTTGTCAATTGTCCCATACTAACACAAATCTCAGTGCCCAATGGCAGATATACATCTACACGGGAACCAAATTTAATAAAGCCCAGATGTTCGTCAATATAACATTCCTCACCCGGTTCGGCATATGTTACGATGCGGCGTGCCATTGCACCGGCTATTTGCCGTGCCATGACCTCTACACCCTCGGGAGTTTCAATAACAACCATTGAACGCTCGTTCTCTGTGCTGGCTTTCGGAAGCCATGCTTTCATGAACTTACCGTTTTCGTGAGAGACTTTTTTGACGACTCCATCCACCGGGTACCAATTGGCATGTACGTTTAGAATGCTCATGAAAATGGATACCATGATCCGGCGGTCATGAAAGTATTCATGTTCGTCTACCTCTTCAATAACTACGATTTTCCCATCGGCCGGTGCAACTACGATCCTTTCAGTATCTTGTCCGAACAGGCGGATCGGGCAACGGAAAAAGTTAACCATCAACAGATAGACTATAACACTGACCAGAGCCATCAGGTAGAATGGTATTTTACAATCAATTCCCCAGTAAAGGGCTGCATTTATAATTAGTAGCAGAAAAAAGCTACCCCATAAAATATGTGTTCCTTCACGGTGAATTCTTATCTTTTTTAATTTTTTAAGTCGACCCATTTGCGCTATTTAATGATAATTATCCGCAAAAGTATACTTATTTTAAAAATCCAGCAAGCATTTGCAGATAGAAATGACTTATGTTGATAACTTTTTGGAGTTTATCTTTGTTAGTAGCTACAGACATTGTAATTTTATGGCTTCAAATTATCAACCTATAACTATGCAGGATTTCGTTCATTTACACGTCCATACGCAATATTCTCTTCTGGATGGCCAAGCCAGTGTCAGTGCGCTTGTCGATAAGGCCATAAAGGATGGAATGAAAGGTATTGCTGTTACGGACCATGGAAACATGTTCGCCATCAAAGAGTTTACGAACTATGTGAATAAGAAAAACGGGGGTCCGAAAGGAGAAATCAAGGACCTGAAGAAACGGATTGCAGCCATTGAGGCCGGTGAAGTGGACTGTGCGGATAAAGAGGCTGAGATTGCTGATTGTAAAGCTAAAATAGTGGAGGCGGAGGGGCGGTTGTTCAAGCCCATTATCGGTTGCGAAATGTACGTGGCCCGCCGGACTATGGATAAAAAGGAAGGAAAACCCGATCAAAGCGGGTACCACCTGATTGTGCTCGCCAAAAACGAGAAGGGGTATCATAACCTGATCAAATTGGTTTCACGTGCATGGACCAAAGGCTATTATATGCGCCCCCGTACAGACAGGAATGAATTGGAGAAATATCATGAGGGCTTGATTATCTGTTCGGCATGTTTGGGTGGTGAAGTTCCCAAAAAGATAACTCAGGGATTGTTGGCGGAAGCAGAGGAAGCTATTCAATGGTATAAGAATCTGTTTGGGGACGATTATTATCTGGAAATGCAGCGTCATAAAGCAACGGTGCCGAAAGCTAATCATGAAGCATATCCATTGCAGGTGAATGTGAATAAGCATTTGATAGAATACGCCAAAAAGTATAATGTCAAGTTGATTTGTACAAATGACGTTCATTTTGTCAACGAAGAGCATGCTGAAGCCCATGACCGGCTAATCTGTCTGAGTACGGGAAAAGACCTTGATGATCCCAACCGGATGTATTACACTAAGCAGGAATGGATGAAAACGAAAGCAGAGATGAACGAGCTCTTTGCCGACGTGCCTGAAGCATTAAGTAATACTTTAGAAATTCTGGATAAGGTAGAATATTATTCGATCGATCATGCACCGATTATGCCTACTTTCGCTATTCCGGAGGATTTCGGAACAGAAGAAGGGTATCGGCAAAAATATACGGAAAAGGATCTTTTTGATGAATTCACCCAAGACGAAAATGGCAATGTGGTGTTGAGTGAAGAAGCAGCTAAAGATAAAATAAAACGTTTGGGAGGATATGATAAACTGTATCGTATCAAGCTGGAGGCCGATTACCTGAAGAAGTTGACTTTCGACGGAGCCAAGAAGTTTTATGGCGATCCGTTGTCACCAGAAGTAAAGGAACGCTTGGTCTTTGAGTTACATATTATGAAGACGATGGGTTTTCCGGGCTACTTCCTCATTGTGCAGGACTTCATTGCTGCCGGACGTAATATGGGGGTATCCATTGGACCGGGACGTGGTTCGGCTGCTGGGTCAGCCGTGGCCTATTGTTTGCAGATCACCAAAATAGACCCTATTAAATACGATTTGCTGTTTGAGCGTTTTCTGAATCCCGACCGTATTTCATTGCCGGATATTGATATTGACTTCGATGACGATGGTCGTGGCGAAGTGCTTCGTTGGGTGACGGAGAAGTATGGGCAGGAGAAGGTAGCACATATCATTACATATGGTACTATGGCAACAAAGCTGGCTATCAAAGATGTTGCACGTGTACAAAAGCTTCCGCTTGCCGAATCGGATCGTTTGGCCAAACTGGTTCCTGATAAAATTCCTGATAAAAAACTGAACTTAAAGAATGCCATAGAATATGTGCCCGAATTGCAGGCTGCCGAAGCGTCACCTGATCCATTGGTAAGGGATACGATGAAATATGCCAAAATGCTTGAGGGAAACGTGCGGGGAACCGGTGTACATGCCTGTGGTACCATTATTTGCCGTGATGATATTACGGACTGGGTGCCGGTCAGTACGGCTGATGATAAGGAGACCGGCGAAAAGATGCTGGTTACCCAATATGAAGGTTCGGTGATTGAAGATACCGGACTGATTAAGATGGACTTTCTGGGGCTGAAGACTTTGTCTATTATCAAAGAAGCCGTCGAAAACATCCGTCTGAGTAAAGGCATGGAGCTGGATATTGATTCTATTTCAATTGAGGATCCTGCAACTTATAAACTTTATAGTGATGGACGGACTATCGGTACATTCCAGTTTGAATCTGCCGGTATGCAGAAATACTTACGTGAGTTGCAGCCGTCTACTTTTGAGGATCTGATCGCTATGAATGCCCTTTATCGTCCGGGTCCAATGGACTATATTCCTGACTTTATCGACCGTAAACATGGACGTAAGCCTATTGAATATGATATTCCTGTCATGGAAAAATATTTGAAGGATACGTATGGAATTACGGTTTATCAGGAACAGGTCATGCTTCTGTCACGCCTTTTAGCCGATTTTACCCGTGGGGAGTCGGATGCCCTCCGTAAAGCGATGGGTAAGAAACTGCGTGATAAGCTGGATCACATGAAACCTAAGTTTGTTGAAGGTGGAAGGAAAAACGGCCATGATCCGAAGGTACTTGAGAAAATCTGGGCGGACTGGGAGAAGTTTGCTTCGTATGCGTTCAATAAATCACATGCTACCTGTTATTCCTGGGTTGCATACCAGACAGCATACCTGAAGGCTAACTATCCGGCTGAATATATGGCAGCTGTCATGAGCCGAAGTTTGTCGAATATTACTGATATCACCAAACTGATGGACGAGTGCAAAGCAATGGGAGTGCAGACGCTTGGTCCGGATGTGAACGAAAGTAACCTGAAGTTTACGGCAAACCGGAATGGAAATATCCGCTTCGGGCTGGGGGCTGTAAAGGGAGTAGGTGAAGCTGCTGTGCAAAGCATCATGGAGGAACGAAGGGAAAATGGTCCTTTTAAAGGTATTTTCGACTTCGTTCAGCGTGTCAATTTGAATGCTTGTAATAAGAAGAACATGGAGTGTCTGGCTCTTGCGGGCGGATTCGATAGTTTTCCTGAGCTGAAACGTGAACAGTATTTTGCGGTGAATGCCAAAGGCGAAACTTTTCTTGAAACATTGATGCGTTATGGTAACCGTTATCAGGCGGATAAAGCTGCTGCCGTTAATTCATTATTCGGAGGAGACAATGTGATTGACATAGCGACTCCCGAAATTCTTCCGGCAGAACGTTGGAATGATTTGGAGAGGTTAAATAAAGAAAGAGAATTGGTCGGTATCTACTTGTCGGCTCATCCGCTTGATGAATATGCCATTGTGTTGGAACATGTATGCAATACCCGTATGATCGAACTTGATGATAAAGCTGCTTTGGCAGGAAGAGAAATAACGATGGGAGGTATTGTTACCAGCGTGCGTCGAGGTATAAGTAAGAATGGTAATCCTTATGGCATAGCCAAAATAGAAGATTACTCCGGTTCTGCCGAGATACCTTTCTTCGGAAACGATTGGGTTACTTTTCAAGGCTATTTAGGTGAAGGGACTTTTCTGTTTATCAAAGCTCGTTGCCAGCCTAAACAATGGCGTCCCGATGAACTTGATATTAAGATTACTTCGATGGAATTGCTGCCCGACGTCAAGGAACAACTGGTAGAGAAGATCACAATTCTGATTCCGCTTGCCGAACTTAATTCGAACTTGGTTACGGAACTTGCCACTTTGACGAAAGAGTCTCCGGGAAATACAGAACTTTATTTTAAGGTAACAGATACGGATGGAAAGATGTATGTAGACTTGATTTCTCGTCCCGTTAAACTTTCGGTAGGTAGAGAATTAATTTCCTATTTAAAGGAACGTCCCGAACTTGCGTTTCATATAAATTGATTATCTTTGCCCCATAACAGTGATGGATACTTAATAACTAACAATTAATAATTAAAGAAATGGCTTTAGAGATTACTGACAACAACTTTAAGGAAATCCTTGCAAAAGGAACACCGGTTGTTATTGACTTTTGGGCTCCCTGGTGCGGGCCTTGTAAGATGGTAGGTCCTATCATCGACGAGTTAGCTAAAGAATATGAAGGAAGAGTGATTATGGGTAAGTGTGATGTAGATGAAAACTCTGATCTTCCCGCAGAATTCGGTATTCGTAACATTCCTACGGTTCTTTTCTTCAAAGACGGAGCATTAGTGGATAAACAAGTCGGTGCCGTAGCTAAACCTGCATTCGTAGAGAAAGTTGAGAAATTATTATAATATACTTTCATTAAAAATATTTGTTTATGGGACTGGAAGACGATTTTTTGTTAAGTGATGCCGATGATGAAAAGACCATCGAGTTCATCCGGAACTATTTGCCTCAGGAGTTGAAGGATAAATTCTCAGAAGACGAGTTATATTATTTCCTCGATCTGATCGATGAGTATTACTCTGAAAGCGGAATCCTTGATGCTCAGCCCGATGCTGACGGTTATGTAGACATCGATCTGGAGCAGGTAGTGGAATATATCGTGCAAGAAGCCAAGAAAGATGAAGTGGGTGAATACGACCCGGAAGAAATCTTGTTTGTGGTGCAGGGAGAAATGGAATACGGAAATTCTCTGGGACAGGTGGAATAAGCCAGTCTTCGTAAACCAAAAGATAAAGAGCGTGCAGAAACACTTCTGCACGCTCTTTTGTTGCATATATGTATGATAGTTTACTTTGTCTTGATTCCTCTCCTCCTGCTAAAAATACATTTTGTTTTTCGGCCCTCGGAAGTATCGGATGTGTATAGGAGTCCGGATATCTGCCTGAAAATAGGATGAATAAAAGTCCGGCTTACTCTGTTTTTACGAAATAAGATCTACTAAATTTCTTCTAACGCATAGTATTGGTAGTCTCTTACAACGGTTTGAAGAAACTTTTCATCATTTACGTCTGTTTGGTCTACAGAAAGCAGTGCACGAACTTTGGGTGCCAGTTGTGAGATATGCCTTGCCCGGTCCTTATGATGCAGTTCTAACGCCTTACTGATCACATTTATTTGTTCCAGGGATAGATCGGCGGCTAATGGAAAACTGGGGTGATATCCTTTGGTCAGATAATCGAACTCATCAAGGCTTACTTGTATTTTGCGGTAATTTTTCTCTTTAATTACCATTGTTCCTGCCGCAAGATCGCCCAAACGTTGGCTGTTTTTGGTTAATAGTATGACCAGTACCCCCAATCCTCCGGTAATAGTTACGTCTATCCCATAGAGCAACCACCTTAGCAGATATGCACTCAGGCTGGGTGTCGTACCGTCTGCTTTTACCACACGGATATTCATGACCTTTTTTCCGATACTTTGTCCTTGGTTAAAAACTTCGCAAAGTAACGAGTAACATAGTACGGGCAGATAGATAAACAGGAACAACAAGAAAAAAGTACTTCCGGAAAAAGCGTGTATATTGAGTTTCCCCAATACATAAGAAGTGGCAAGAATGTAGATAAACAGCAGAAAATAATCGATGATACGAGCCAATATCCGTTCGCCAAGGCTGGCGGGTACCTGACTGATGCGTACGAATTGTCCTGTGATGATAGTCGATTCTGCCATTTCTGGTTAAACATTTTTTGGTTTCGGTTGCAAATATATCATAATTCTCTTACTTTTGCTTCCGGTTTCGGACAAAACTTATCCGGAATTCAACGAGTTAAATGAAAGAGGTAACGTTTATACGTCGGAACATTGAAAAATGGAAAGAGACAGAGAAGGTGGTGGAGCAGGCAGATAAACTGACTCCCGACCGTCTTGCCGATGCTTATACGGAACTTACTGCCGATCTGGCATTTGCGCAAACTCATTATCCGTCTTCCCGCATTACTATTTATCTGAATAACCTGGCTTCGGCCCTCCATAATGTGCTTTATCGCAATAAGAAGGAGAAATGGACCCGTATTTTTACTTTCTGGACACAAGAGGTTCCACAAACGATGTACCATGCTCGTAAAGAGCTGTTGATTTCGGCTCTGATCTTTTTGGCCAGTGTATTGGTGGGTATTGTTTCAGCAGCGAATGATGATAACTTCGTCCGTCTGATTCTGGGGAATGGTTATGTGGATATGACGCTCGATAACATAGCGCGTGGTGAACCGATGGCTGTATACAACGGTTCGGATGAAGTTCCTATGTTTTTGGGCATTACTTTGAATAATATCATGGTTTCTTTCAATGTCTTTGCAATGGGGTTGCTCACCAGCTTTGGGACAGGATGGTTACTTTTTAATAACGGAGTAATGCTCGGGGCCTTTCAGACCTTCTTTTTTAAGCATGGCCTGTTGGGAGAATCGATGCTTGCTGTCTGGCTGCATGGAACTTTGGAAATCTGGGCTATTATCGTAGCCGGTGCCGCGGGATTGGCATTGGGAAACGGATGGCTGTTTCCCGGGACTTACTCCCGCAAAGAGTCTTTTATGCGCGGAGCCAAGAAAGGACTAAAGATTATAGTGGGTACGGTTCCTGTCTTTGTTATGGCCGGATTCATTGAGGGGTTTATCACACGCCATACTGAATTGCCTGACTTTCTGCGGTTGAGCATTATTCTTTTATCACTGGCATTTATTATCTATTACTATATTTATTTACCAAATAGAAAAAATCATGGAATCACAAAAACCTAAAATTGCTTTATATGTGAAGCGTCCTTTTGGTGACAAACTCAATGCCACCATGGACTTTATAAAAGAGAACTGGAAGCCGATGTTGAAGTTCAGTACCTATTTGATTCTGCCATTATGTCTGATTCAGGCTATCAGCATGAATGGAATCATGGGGGGAACAATGGGCTTTGCAGCTGCCAAAGAGACCGGAGCCAATCCTCTGGAAGCGATAGGTGCACAATTTTGGGTCAATTACGGATTGATGTTTCTTTGTTATTTGGTAGGATCTATTTTACTGACTTCCATTGTTTACGGATTGATGCAGATTTATAATCAGCGTGAAGAACGTTTGGCAGGTGTCACTTTTGCCGATCTGAAGCCTTTTCTGTTCAAGAATATAAAACGTCTGCTGGTTATGGTACTGTTTTATATAGTTCTGATTATAGCAGTGAGTATTGTTATAGGGATTCTGGTTGCAGCTTCTCCATTTACACTTTTGCTTACTATTCCGCTGCTGATTGCCTGTGCAGTGCCTTTGGCCTTGTTTACTCCAATTTACTTATTTGAGGAGATCGGCATCTTTGCTGCTTTCCAGAAAACTTTCCGTCTGGGGTTTGCCACATGGGGAGGTGTTTTTGGCGTTTCCTTAGTCATGGGATTGATCTCCAGTGTATTGCAGGGCGTTACTACGACTCCGTGGTACATTGCTACTATTGTGAAATACTTCTTTATGTTGAGCGATACACAGAATGAGTTAACTATTTCCGCCGGATATAGTTTTATGGTCTATCTGCTGGCCATTATCCAAACTTTTGGAGCCTATCTTTCTATGATATTTTCTTTAATTGGTATAGTATATCAATATGGGCATGCCAGTGAAGTGGTAGACAGTATTTCGGTAGAAAGCGAGATAGATAAATTTGAGCAACTTTGATTAAACTCTTTGGATGACTTTGCAAGCTGATACTCTGGTCTGTGATACCGTAAGAGTTGCCTTTTGGCAGTCCAATCCGGCTTATGACTACAACCGGGAACTGATAACACCTGAGATCGATGTCTTCGGCTGGCTCAGTATGCAGCTTTCTAAGTTACTGCGCGCCATTTTCGGAAGTCGTTTTGCGGAGGAATATTCCGGTATTATTCTGGTTGTCATTGCCATTCTGATCTTGTTGTTGATCCTTTGGTTTGTTTATAAAAAACGTCCCGAGCTTTTTATGCGTTCACGCAGGGGGCCTGTGAACTACAGTGTCCATGAAGATACTATTTACGGGGTTGATTTTGACTCTAAGATAAAGCGTGCCATGGAACGTAAAGATTACCGGGAATCCATTCGTTTGCTTTATTTGCAAACCTTGAAACTATTGAGTGATGAGGGGCGGATAGACTGGCAGCCCTATAAAACTCCTACAGAATATATTTATGAGGTAAAACAGGAAGCACTTCGCAGCTCTTTCAGGCGTTTGACAAATGGTTTCCTGAGGGTGCGTTATGGCAATTTTGCTGCATCCGAGCCATTGTTTGAGGAATTGTTGTCCTTGCAAACCGAGATACGGAAAGGAGGTATCGAATGAGAGGTAGCCGCTGGTTTATCATTGGGATAGTTCTCTTTTTGCTGATCATGTTTGTGGTTGAGTATCACCTGCCGAAGAAATTTGTCTGGAACCCGACTTTCGGGCAACATGATCACCAGCCATTGGGAGGGGCTGTATTTGATGATGTTTTAAAGTCTTCGCTTCCGGATGGATATTCACTTTCGCGCAAGACATTCTATCAGTTTGCTGCTGACAGCAGCCCCCGGAAAAGTATTCTTGTCGTTACCCAGCATCTGGATTTGGTGAAGGCGGATGTCAGTGCTTTACTCGATCTGGCCCGTAGGGGGAACAAGATATTGATAGCCAGTTCCTCTTTTAGTCCGTTACTGGCTGATACATTGGGATTCAATAATTCGTATGCTTATTTCAATCCGAGGCGGTTAAAAGAATATGCAGCCGATCTGTTGGAACGTGACAGTGTGTTCTGGATTGGTGATTCGGCGGTATATGATAAGCGTACTTTCCGTTTTTATCCACATTTATGCGGTATTTATTTCACGAAGTATGATTCGTTGTCTCTGCCGTTGGCTACGAGCCAGATCGATTCCATGCAGATGTTCAATGACAGTTTACCGGATTGCTTTCCACCTGTGGCTATCAGCCGTCCGTTCGGGAGGGGAGAGATTGTCTTGGTCACTACGCCTTTGCTGTTCACTAACTATGGGATGCTCGATGGCGATAATGCAGCCTATCTTTTCCGTTTGCTTTCACATCTGAAAGGGTTGCCCGTAATTCGTACCGAGGCTTATGGTGCCGGTGCGCAGATTGAAGAATCTCCTTTCCGCTACTTTCTTTCCCAACGTCCTCTGAAGTGGGCACTCTATCTGACAATGTCGGTATTGGTGCTGTTCATGGTGTTTACTGCCCGTAGGAGGCAAAGGGCCATTCCGGTGATTCGTGAGCCGGCCAACCGTAACCTTGAGTTTACGGAGTTGATTGGCATACTTTATTATCAAAAAAAGAATCATGCAGATCTTGTACGTAAAAAGTTCACTTATTTTGCCGAGAGCTTGCGGCGGAACATACAGGTGGATGTAGAAGATGACGGTAATGATGATGTCTTGTGCAGCCGGATTGCGCGGAAGACGGGAAATGAAGAGGTGAAAGTCCGAAATCTTTTCCGTAAACTTCGTCCTGTGGTACGTGGGGAACAGGAGGCCGGAGAGACATTGATGAAAGACCTGATTGATGGAATGAATGAGATAGAAAAGCCTCGATCTTGATCCTTTGGCGGAGGAAAAATAGCTGGAAAGAAAAGAAATATGAATTTGATAAATAAAAAGAATATGGAAGAAAATATGAATGATATGCATGGAGAAGAAGCTCCGCGTACCGATTTGACTCTTTTTTCAGAGAAGATACAGGAACTGAAAAGTCAGATTGCTTCCGTTATTGTGGGGCAGGAACGTACTGTCGACCTGGTGTTGACGGCTATTCTTGCTAACGGTCACGTTTTGATAGAAGGAGTGCCGGGAGTAGCCAAGACCTTACTTGCCCGTCTTACTGCGCGCCTGATAGATGCTGATTTCAGCCGTGTACAGTTTACTCCCGACCTGATGCCGAGTGATGTTCTGGGTACGACCGTCTTCAATATGAAAACCAATGAATTTGATTTTCATCGGGGACCTGTCTTTGCTAATGTTATATTAGTGGATGAAATCAATCGTGCTCCTGCCAAAACCCAGTCTGCCCTTTTTGAAGTAATGGAAGAACGTCAAGCCAGCATTGACGGAACGACTTACCGGATGGGAGAACTTTATACCATTCTGGCTACACAGAATCCTGTGGAGCAGGAAGGAACCTATAAGTTACCCGAGGCCCAGCTGGACCGTTTCCTGATGAAGATTACCATGGATTATCCGTCGCTTGAAGAAGAAGTCAGCATTCTGGAACGCCACCATACCAATGCTGCATTGGTGAAATTAGAGGAGATAAAGCCGGTGATTACCAGTGAGGAGCTGCTTTCTCTTCGCCGGCTGATGGGAAAGGTATTCGTGGATCAGACTCTGCTTCAGTACATTGCTTTGATTGCCCAACAGACCCGTACCAGTAAAGCTGTTTATTTGGGAGCCTCTCCCCGTGCTTCAGTAGCTATGTTGCAGTCTGCCAAAGCTTATGCACTTTTGCAGGGGCGTGATTTTGTGACTCCGGAAGACATTAAGTTTGTGGCTCCCTACGTTTTGCAGCATCGCTTGATTCTGACGGCAGAAGCCGAAATGGAAGGATATTCGCCAGTCAAGGTAACCCAGCGCTTGATTGATAAAGTGGAAGTACCTAAATAATTATGTTCCTGACCAAACGTTTTTACATATTCGTCCTTGTCGTCATCCTGTTGTCAGGTGGCGGATATCTGTTCGGCTCTATGTTCATCATCGGGCAGTTAGGGTTGGTTGCGCTATTGCTCGCCCTGGCCTTCGACGGGTATCTGTTGTATCGTACCAACGGTATCCGGGCCTTCCGTCAATGCGCCGGGCGTTTCTCTAACGGAGATGATAATGATGTCAGTTTACGTATCGAAAGCCGTTATCCCTATCCCGTGAATCTGGTAGTGATCGATGAAGTGCCCGTCATATTTCAACAGAGAGACGTTCATTTTGAACTGTCTCTTCAGCCTAACGAAGGGAAGACAGTGACATATCAACTACGTCCGACCCATAGGGGAGAATACGGTTTCGGATCTATTCGTGTCTTCTCAACCACCCGGATCGGATTAATATCCCGAAGGTTTACGTGTGGTAAGTCCGAAACCGTCAAAGTATACCCCTCTTACCTGATGCTTCATCAATATGAATTGCTGGCGATAAGTGATAATCTGACCGAATTAGGCATCAAGCGTATTCGTCGGGCAGGACATCAGACGGAATTCGAACAGATCAAAGAATACGTAAAAGGAGATGATTACCGTACTATAAACTGGAAGGCCAGTGCACGCCGCCATCAGTTGATGGTCAATGTTTATCAGGACGAGCGCAGTCAGCAGATATACAGCGTGATTGATAAAGGGCGTGTGATGCAGCAGGCTTTTCGTGGTATGACGTTGCTGGACTATGCCATCAACGCCTCTTTGGTGCTTTCGTATGTAGCCATGCGAAAAGACGATAAAGCCGGGTTGGTGACGTTCAACGAGCATTTTGATACGTTCGTCCCTGCTTCCAAGCAAGTCGGACAAATGCAGACTCTTCTTGAGAATCTCTATAAACAGGAAACAACGTTTGGTGAAACGGACTTTTCCGCCCTTTGTGTGCATTTAGGGAAGCATGTGAATAAACGCAGCTTTCTGATGCTCTATACCAATTTCAGTAACATGACCAGCCTGAACCGGCAACTGGTTTACCTGCAACAACTGGCCAGACAACACAGAGTGTTGGTTGTATTCTTTGAGGATGCCGACCTGAAAGAATATATTGCCGGGAAACCGGAGACAACCGAAGGATATTACCAACATGTTATCGCAGAGAAGTTTGCGTTTGAGAAGCGACTGATTGTGTCTACTTTGAAGCAGCATGGCATTTATTCGCTGCTTACAACTCCTGATAAACTGTCAATTGATGTGATCAACAAATATCTGGAAATGAAATCCCGTCAGTTACTCTGATACAGGTTGCGTATTGAGGAAGAAGAAGACAGCCATACCTATCATGATGATTCCCAGCAGTCCGTAAAACAGCCGGGCGCGTTTTCTGCCTACATTCCGTACAATCAGTTGTGCATTTTGGGCAGTGAAAAACCAGTTCCAGTTGAGTATAGATGCCAGCAGGGCGGTAAGCCCTGCGATGGCAAATATTCCCTGAACAAAATATTGAGGGGCCATTGCTCGGATGATTAGTCGTTAATCACTATTTTTCTTGTTCCATCCTCAAGTTCCTCGATGGTAACCTTTACGGCGTCTCCCGGCAACAGTTCTTCTACCAGTTCCGGCCATTCGATGAAACAAAGTGCACCACTGTAGAAGTAATCTTCATACCCCATGTCATATACTTCGCTCAACTTTTTGATCCGATAGAAGTCGAAGTGATAAATCAGTTCTCCGCCTTCGTCCGAACGGTATTCGTTAACAATGGCAAAAGTTGGGGAAGTGATAACATCCGACACTCCAAGCTCTTCGCAAAGTGCCTTGACGAAAGTCGTTTTACCTGCCCCCATCTTTCCATAGAGTGCAAAGACTGTGTTATCGCCCATGGCAGAGATGAACTCGCGGGCAGCTTCGTGAATCTGTTCCAGTGATTGAATCTTGATTTCCATACTTATATGTTGTTTTTATTGTTTCTTTCTGAAAAGGCTCTTTCCTATTTTACATGCAATGTATATAAGAATAGAGAAGAAAATGATGGATGCTCCCGAAGGCACATTCAGGCGGTAAGAGATCAGCAGACCTCCCAGGCAACTCAGGTAACCGATGGCAATCGACAGCCAGATGATGCGTTTAAACTTGTTGGTAAACAGATTGGCCGTCATCTGTGGGATGGTCAGCAACGAAATAGCCAGTACAATCCCCACCATGCGCAGACAGGAAACGATGGTAAGGGCGATGAACATCATCAGGATATATTCCAATACTACTACCGGGATTCCTTGTGAACGGGCAAACTCACGGTCGAAAGCGATGTATATAATCGGGTGGATGAACAAGGTGAAGAACAGGATTAGCAGGATGGCAAGAATACCCAGCATCAGCAAGTCGGTCTGTGTAATGGTGAGGATATTGCCAAACAGGTAGGCCGAAAGATCGGGAGCGAAACCCGGGGACAGAAAACTAAACATGATTCCCAATGCCATACCCAGTGTCCAGAACATGGCAATGGCCGAATCTTCACGCATGTCTTTTCGTTTGCTGAGCCACTCTACTCCGAAAGCCGATAAGACGGAAAAGACGGCTGCCGAAAGAATGGGAGAGAGGCCGGTATACAGTCCCAGTCCAATGCCGCCGAATGAGGCATGGGTGATACCTCCGCTGATAAATACCAGGCGGCGAGTTACGATATACGTACCGATAATGCCACAGGCAATGCTTGCCAGAAGACTTCCCAGGAGAGCGTGTTGAAAAAAGGTATATTGTAGTAAATCCATACGGTTCAGCTGTTAGGAACGTGAGGCAGACGGGCGGGTTAAGGATGTATCCTCCGTTCGCCTACTACCAGAAAGACTTCATCTTTTATTTCATCGGGAAGGCTGATTCCTCTCAGTTGCAGGCTGCGTACCCATCCGGCTACATCGGTGTCTTGCATGGTATAAAAGACATCACGGAATTTATCAGCTTCTTCCGGTGTATATTCTTCGGGGGCCCTGCCGATAAATGTATCCAGTTCTTCGTCGTCGTAATACTCTATTTGCTTACTGACGGCAGCCAGCAAACTGTCCCGTTCACAAACTTCATGCTGTCCGCAACACTCTACGTCGACTTCCTTTACTTCCGGGAAGCTGTCCAGTTCCCCGTTATCTATTTTCTTTTGCAGCCTTTTGTTGCGGATATACCCAGCAATCATTGCCACGATGGCGAGCAACACCAGACCAACTATAAGTATCCACATAATTACGAATCAAATTTTCGCAAAGGTACTTATTAATTTGTATTATTCCGTATATTTGTCCTTGCAATGTGCTAAATGAACTAAAACAGAAACATCCCGATCATGAAAAGAAAACACCTGATTACTGTCTTTATGTGGTGTGTCGCCACTACTTTGTGTGCCCAGACCCCGGTCGAAAAGGGGCTTAAAAGTATTAACCGTCAGGCTGCCGAGGCTTATATCGGCTTTTTGGCCGATGATGAATTACAGGGACGTGAAGCCGGATTCCACGGTTCGCGTGTGGCTGCCCGGTACATCGTTTCCCTACTGAAAGAGATGGGAGTCCGCCCGTTGGGTGAAAGCTACTATCAGCCGTTCGATGCTTATCGCAAGGAACGCCAGCAGAAGGGACGTCTGGAAGTGCATCCGGACTCGATAGCCAAACTGAAACAAGTGGTACATCAGAAACTGTCAATGAATAATGTATTGGGTATGATTCCCGGAAAGAAGACGGATGAGTATGTGATTGTCGGTGCGCATTTTGACCATTTGGGTATTGATCCTGCACTGGACGGCGACCAGATTTACAATGGTGCCGATGATAACGCTTCCGGAGTATCGGCCGTACTGCAAATAGCCAAGGCTTTTGTGGCAAGTGGTCAGCAGCCGGAACGGAATGTGATCTTTGCCTTTTGGGACGGAGAGGAGAAGGGACTCCTCGGATCGAAATACTTTGTGCAGGAGTGTCCGTTCATCAAGCAGATAAAAGGATATCTGAATTTTGATATGATTGGTCGTAACAATAATCCCCAACAGCCTAAGCATGTGGTTTATTTCTATACCGAGGCCAATCCTTCTTTCGGCCGCTGGTTGAAGGAAGACATTAAAAAGTACGGTTTACAATTGGAACCCAATTATCGTCCTTGGGACAAACCGGTGGGAGGAAGTGACAACGGATCGTTTGCCAAAGTCGGTATTCCCATCATCTGGTATCATACGGATGGACATCCCGATTACCATCAACCTTCCGATCATGCCGACCGCCTGAATTGGGATAAAGTGGTTGAAATATCTAAAGCCTCTTTCCTTAATGTCTGGAATCTGGCAAACGAAAAGGATTATTAAGAATGAAATGAAAACTAAACTAACTAATTGTGTAAGAATCGGATTGCTCTCTTTTATGTTGGGGTGTTTGCTTACTTGTTGCCAAGGAACGGCTCCTTCCGGCAATACAGGTAAAAAAACTTCCAGAACGGCTATTGCGTCCAATGACTCAGTGAAGTTGATTCCCGATAAAGTCTTGAATGACGCGTCTTGTGTGCTTGCCGGCTTGCCGGTTGATAAAGAAAGCGGGAAGCTTTATGCCCTGACCCAGACGAAAGAATGGAAGAACCATGCCCGTTACATGGATCAGATATGGAACGTTTTTCAGCAGACGGCTCCCCGCGTGGTAGCTTTCTCACAGACGGAACTGGAAGATATCAACGCCCGTTGCCATACACTGTTCTATCCGTTTGGGGGGCCTGACTTTCTGTTTGCCAATGCATTCTTTCCAGAAATGGATACTTATGTGCTGATCGGATTGGAACCCGCCGGTAGTGCGCCGAAGGTGAAACACCCTTCTGCCGAAACCTACCGTTTGTATCAAAACGCTGTGTCGGATGTACTCAACCTGAGTTTTTTTAATGATATGGACAAAGAGCTGGCCAATGATACCATTGACGGGGTAGTTCCCATCTATTCGTTGTTGATGGCCAGGGGAAACAGGAAGATAGTCAGTATTAAGGAGGTCCGGTTATCAGAAGCCGGAGATCTTATTGAAGTCGGGAAAGGAGATACCATCCGGAATGGAGATTGTACGGGAATGGAAGTTTGTTTTTTCCGTCCGGGCACTTCCCGGTTACAGACTCTTTATTATTTCTGTACCGATATCAGTAACGAGGGGTTGCAAGCCAATAAGCCTTTACAGGCATTTATGGACCGTTTTGATACGGAGGCTACCGCAACATTCGTCAAGTCGGCTTCGTACCTGATGCATGAGCCTTCTTTTTCCCGTATACGTGAAACGATTCTCAGGAAATCATCTGCCGTAATACAAGACGACTCTTCCATCCCGTTGTCCTGTTTCGACCCGGAGATGTGGACGGTTACTTTGTACGGTACCTTTTATAAACCTATCTCAGCTTTCTCGCAATATTCTCAGCCGGAGTTGCGAGATGCCTATCAGTTGGGCGATCCCAAGCCCCTGAATTTCCGGATCGGTTATGCACGGCAATCCAATTTGCAGGTTGTAAGAAGAAAATAATCCCGGTTAATGACTTTTCTCCGGAGGGTTAACCGGGAATTAACCCTCCTTCTAACCCTTCCTCATTAGCTTCGCAGCATAAATTAAATGCAAAGGGTAAATAAGCCTTTACCCTGTTTAAAATTCAATTTCTGAGCTATGAGGAAGAATATTTCGATTACCCTTATCGTTAGTGCAGCCCTTTTGCTGGCTTCGTGTACACAACAAAAAGTACCTTTCAGCCCTGTCGATTATGTAAATCCCCTGATGGGGACAGAGTCTACTTATGCCTTTTCGCATGGGAACACCTATCCTGCCGTAGCAGTTCCCTGGGGAATGAATTTCTGGAGTCCGCAAACCGGGGAGAATCGAAGTGGCTGGATGTATATGTACACCGACAGCCTGATACGGGGATTCCGCCAGACCCACCAACCCAGTCCGTGGATAAACGATTACGGAACTTTCTCTATCATGCCGTTGTCCGGCGAACTGAAGCTGAATCATAAAGAACGGGCCGTGCCTTTCTCACACACTCAGGAGAAAGCGACTCCTTATAGTTATGGTGTCACGTTTGCGGATGGTACCCGGACGGAACTTTCCGCGACTTCGCGCGGAGCGGTATTTGAAGTTTCTTTCCCGGAGAAGTCCGACCAATATATTGTGGTAGATGCTTATGATGGTGGAAGTGCTCTGGCGATTGACAAGGAGAATCGGTGTGTAACCGGTGTGGCACGTAATCATAATGGCGGAGTACCCGATAATTTTGCCAACTATTTCCGGATAGAGTTCAGCCATCCCATTACAGAAGAAGGAGTATACGACGGGGATACGCTGATGCATCACCAACAGACGGTAGAGGGTGATTATACCTGTGCTTACCTCAAGTTTAACGTTCCGGTGGGGGAAAGGCTGACCGTCCGTACGGCATCTTCTTTTATAAGTCCCTCACAGGCACTTATCAACTTCAGCCGGGAAGTGGGAGGAAAGAGCCTTGCCCAGGTGAAGGAAGAAGCACGAAAACAGTGGAACAGCTATCTGGGACGAATTGAAGCGGAAGGCGGCAGTGAAGAGCAGCTACGCACCTTCTATTCCTGTCTTTACCGGACATTGCTCTTCCCCCGTGAGTTCTATGAGTTCGATGCTCAGGGGAAACCGGTTTATTACAGTCCTTATAACGGAAAAATACACGATGGCTACATGTATACCGACAATGGCTTTTGGGATACGTTCCGTGCAGTCCATCCCTTGTTCACCTTATTATATCCGGAGGTTTCCGAAAGGGTTACCCAGTCCATTCTCAATGCTTACGATGAAAGTGGTTTTATGCCCGAGTGGGCAAGTCCCGGCCACCGTGGATGTATGATTGGCAATAACTCCATCTCTTTGTTGACAGACGCTTGGGCAAAAGGGATTCGTACCATTAATCCGGAGAAAGCTCTTGAAGCGATGATCCATCAGACTGGGGCCGTGCATCCGGAGATCAGTTCGGTGGGCCGTGACGGATTTGAATATTATGATCGTTTAGGCTATGTTCCTTATCCCGAAGTGCATGAGGCTACCGCTAAAACCCTTGAATATGCGTATGCCGACTGGTGTGTGGCGCGCTTTGCCGCTTCCATCGGGAAGAAGGAGATTGCCGACAGTTATTATCGCAAGTCCTTGAATTACCGGAATCTTTATTATCCCGAACATGGCTTTATGTGGGCGAAAGATGCCCAAGGGCGGTGGAGGGACCGCTTTGATGCAACAGAATGGGGAGGTCCCTTCACAGAAGGAAGTTCCTGGCACTGGACCTGGAGCGTTCTTCACGATCCCGAAGGGCTGTCGCAACTGATGGGAGGGTACGCATCGATGGCAGCCCGTCTCGATTCCATGTTTACAGCTCCCAACACCTACAATTACGGTACCTATGGTTTTGTTATCCACGAGATAGCCGAGATGGTAGCCCTCGATATGGGACAATATGCACATGGCAACCAGCCGGTGCAACATGCCATCTATTTATACGATTATATCGGCAGGCCCTGGAAGACCCAGCAACATGTTCGAGAAGTGATGGGGAAACTCTATAACTCCGGCAGCAAAGGCTACTGTGGTGATGAGGATAACGGACAGACTTCTGCCTGGTATGTCTTCTCGGCCATGGGATTCTATCCTGTTTGTCCCGGTGTGCCGGAATATGCGATGGGGAGTCCGCTTTTCCCTAAACTGACGCTACACTTGCCCCATGGAAAAAATTTCATTGTGAAGGCAGAGGGAAACAGTCCCGCAAACTGCTATATCGGAAAAGCCTTGCTCAATGGCAGCGAGTTTACCCGTAATTTCCTGACTCACCGTGAACTTATTTCCGGAGGAGAACTGGTATTATCCATGGATAGTGTGCCCGATCTCCGCCGTGGCACCCTGAAGACGGATCTGCCTTACTCTTACTCCCGGGGGCACTAATCCCGGTATACGTTTGCCATTTCTATTATTTTTCGTATTTTTGTTGCACTATGGAACGGATGACGCATTTATCGAAGAACAGTATATGAGAAGGTTGAGATGTTTGTTTGCTATCGGAATGATATGGCTTTGTATAGCCGATTGTTTCCCGCAGGGACTTCTTTTCTATGGAAATGAGAAGCGGATCAGTGAGCGTGCCACTTATTCTGTCCTGCGCGAGGAACATCAGCGTACCTTTACCAACACCTTCTGCATCTCTTTTGACTATCTGGTACGGAATGTGGAGAGTCCCGGTTATATCCTTTATCTGGAAGACCGGGATGCCGGAAAGACCTATAGCTTCACCTATCTTCATAAACCCGGTGACCGCTGTTCTTTTTCTTTTAACGAAGACGGCAAACGTATCTTTTGTACTTTTGAACTGAATAAAGAAGATTATGACCATCGTTGGTTGCCCGTCTCCATTGCGCTGGACATACACAAAGACCAGGCCCGGATAACCGTTGGCAGCCAAAGCAAAGAGATCTCTAATCTGGGATTGGAGAAAGGCGGCTTCTCTCCGCATATTTATTTCGGTAAATGTGAATACATTCTGGACGTGGCTTCGTATGCCATCCGTAACCTGTCGCTTACCGACGGAGAAGAGATCATGATATTCCCTTTGAACGAGAGTAGCGGAGAAGATGTACACGACAGCCGGGGACATGTTGTGGGACGGGTTACCAACCCCATGTGGCTTATCAATCAGTCCTACTATTGGAAAGAGCTTTTTACGGATTACTCTTCCACACCCTCCGGTCTGAACTTTGACAAAACACATCAGGAGATTCTTTTCTTTAATCAGGACTCTCTGTCTACGTTCAACCTCTATACCCACGAATTGTTGCAGGTGCCTTATAAGAATCCTTTGCCGGTTCAGCTTCGTCTGGGTATGAACTTCCTGGATGAGGCTTCCCGCGAACTGTATACCTACGAAGTAGCCGACTCGCACGGTGATGCCATGGTGGCGGCACTCGATCTTTCCACCAACGAGTGGCGTTCAGCCAGTACCGATTATCTTTGTCAGCAACTCCATCATCATAGCGGATTCTTTCATCCGGCCGAAAAGAAATTCTTTCTGTTTGGCGGTTACGGAAGCCGCAGGTATAGCAATACGTTTCTTGCATACGACCTGAAAACTTGCCGCTGGGATACACTGACTTTCTCGGGCGACCGGGTAACTCCCCGCTATTTTTCCGGTATGGCCGTCAGCCGCGATTACAAACGGGTTTACCTTTATGGAGGCATGGGCAATGAAGCCGGTGATCAGAATGTGGGACGCAACTATCTGTACGATCTGTACCGGGTGGATATGGACACCCGTTCGGTACGGAAACTCTGGGAAGTGAAAGCACCGGCGGTCAACCGGGTGGTCCCCCGCAATATGATACTCTCTGCCGATGAAAAATACCTGTTCCTGTTGGGGTATCCGGAATATCTGCCCAATTCCACTTTGCAACTATACCGTTTGTCCGTCCGTGACGGAGAGTGTGAAGTGGTGGGAGACAGCATTCCCATTGTTTCGGAAGAGATTGCCACCAATGCCAATCTTTATTTCAATGAAGAACTCGGCGAGTTCTACTGCTCTGTTCAGGAGTTCGAGAAGCACGGTCAGGTGACTACCCGCCTCTATTCTCTGGCTGCTCCGCCGGTGACTCTGGCCGATGTGGAATATTACAGCCGGATGCGGACCACTCTGAACAACAGGCTGACCGGGGGAATCGTTGGCGGGGTATTGCTCTTGATGGCCTGTGTATGGGGAATCGTACGTTACAGGCGGAAACGGAATGCGGCATCCCCGGAGGAAACATCTGCCGGGGTTCTTCCCGAAAGAGGGCAGAGTGCCCCGAAACTTTCGGTTATGGAGCTGCCTGAGATCGAGGAATCCGAACTTGGAAAAGAACCTTCTGAGTGGGATGAGTTGCCGGCTGTATTGCCGCCCGATAAGAATGCGATTTTTCTTTTTGGTATGTTTACCATACTCGACAATGCCGGGCGTGATATAACTTATATGCTCAGTCCTAAGCTGCGTGTTCTCTTTTTATATATTCTGTTGAACAGTGTGGGGAAGAGAGGGGTGCTTTCATCGGATATGAATAAGATATTCTGGCCGGACAAACCCGATAGTAACGTGAAGAACCTGAAGGGAGTAGCCATGAATCATCTGAGAAAGATATTGCAGGATGTAGACGGTATCGAGCTTGTATTCCGCAACGGATACTTCTGCCTGGTGTTTGGCGAAGAGTTCTATTGCGATTATATCCGTCTGATTGCTCTTACTTCTCCCGAAAAGAAAAAGAAGGAGAGTCCCGGTGCCATCCGTGCCGAATGGTTGGAAATACTTCTGCGGGGCAAGTTCATATCTACTGTCGAATCCGATCTCTTCGATTATTATAAACAGAAGGTGGAATCTCTGATTCATTCTCTGCTGCCCGAACAGCTGGAACTTGCTTACAAAGATGCCCGGTTCAGTATCGTCATCCGTCTTTGTAACATCCTTTTCATAGCCGATCCTTTGTCGGATATGGCACTTGCCTACACGGTTTGCGCCCTTCGGAAACAGAATAATCCGGAAGAGGCCATCAGGCGTTATGCCGCGTTTACAAAGGATTATAAGCGGATGATGAACGAGGAATACAGCATTGCTTTCGCCGACATCAAAGTTTAAGTATTGTCCCGTTGCCAATTTGTCAAAATGCTAACGAAAGCCTCCCGGTTTTCGTTATTTCGGCCATTGGACAAGGCGGGGGCGAAAAAACGCCGCCATTTCGTTTATCTGTTTATCTTTCCGGCAGTAATTCTGCCTGTTTTCAATCAGTGGAGAAACGTAAGCGATGCCATCCCGTACCGCCTGTCCGCTTAATGGTGGAATACCTGTCCTTTCGATACTTCGTGAAGCCTTCTCCCGGTCATCCAACCAGAAGTAAAATAGTTCCCGTAGACCCTCTGTCTCCGTAACAATATATGTTATCGAACAAAACATATAGAGATATTTGAAAAAGAAGTAAGCATTTTCCGGGAATGCTTACTTCTTTTCGACCAAATGCTTACTTCTTTTTCGGAAAAGCCCGGCTCTTTTCACTCCCAATCAAGGCTATCGAGGAGAAAAAGCCCGGCTTTTCACCTCCATTTGCCCGGTTTTGCCTGCATGTTTCTTCCGGTTGCTCCTTTTCTGTAAAGGGTACAGTCAGTGAAAAAGGCTTTTTACTGTCTTTCTGATAGCTTGGTGTCTCTTTATGCTACCTTTGTGCATATTTTAACTTAGAGGATTCTGTGTCTGGAGCACTGTGGCGCGGGGTTAACAAGAAATACACGAGGTTAATTGCTTCGTTAACCCTTATTTAATCCCTCTCTTAAGACCATAGAGATACATTTGCTTTCGTCTTTAAATAAAAAGAGTCAGCAACGCCTTGCTTGATTCCTAATGTTAATTTTAACTTGTTATTATTATGAGAAAACGAAAATTAGTAGAAAGAGCCGTAAGGGCCTCGGGGATGTTTGTCCTTCTTTCGGGTATGGGACTTCAACCTTGCCTTGCTTCTCAAAACTACAATGCAGAACCTGCCGAAGTGGTGCAGGCAGCACAACAGAAACAGAAAATAACCGGCCGTGTTCTCGATGACACAGGTTTCCCCCTGCCCGGAGCTTCTGTGCAGATCAAAGGTGCTCCCGGTCGGGGAACTATTACCGACATCGAAGGTAACTTCTCGATTGACGCAGATCAGGGTGAACAGTTTGAAATCTCCTTTATCGGGATGGAAACACAGGTTGTAACCGTTACCGGAAAGACCCATCTGGAGATCACCCTCAAAGAAGATACCAAAACACTGGACGAAGTAGTGGTGGTGGGTTATGGCACGCAAAAGAAAGCGAATCTGACCGGAGCCGTAGCCAGTGTTTCGGCGGAGACACTCGAAAGCCGTCCTATCACGAACCTCAGCCAGGGATTGCAGGGTATGATCGGTAACCTGAATATTTCTGCCGATAACGGTGCACCGGGCAAAGGATACGGATTCAATGTCCGTGGTACTACCTCCATCAACTCTTCGGGCCCCTTGGTGTTGGTCGACGGTGTGCAGATGGATCCCAATATGATTAACCCGGCCGATGTGGAAAGTGTTTCGGTATTGAAAGATGCGGCTTCCGCCTCTATCTACGGAACACAGGCAGCCTATGGCGTAGTGCTGATTACGACAAAGAAGGGTAAAGACGAGAAAGCAAAGATCTCGTTCTCGTCCAACTGGTCGGTCAATTCCCCCACACGCAAACCGGAGTACATGGATTCGTGGACATTTGCCAATTTCCATAATCTGACCAATCGTAACTCCGGCGGAGGCGACTATTATGATAAGAACTACATGGATCATATCTATGCTTATTATACCGACCCGAAGCATAATCTGCCGGTATTCATCGACCCGTCCAATCCCAACAAGTATCTGTATTGCGGTAACACCGACTGGATAGACGAAACCATCAAGGATCATACTTTGATGCAGCAATACACGCTGTCACTCAACGGAGGATCGGGCAAGACCACCTATTATGGATCGGTAGGCTTCCTCGATCAGGGAGGAACGCTGAAACATTACGACGACAAGTACCGCCGTTTCAATGTCAACCTGAATCTGACTTCGGACATCACCAATTGGTTGCAGGTTCGGTTAAAAACCGTCTATAACAATACTTTCCGGGATGCTCCCTACGGAAGCAATAACAGTGACGAGACGGCACAGATCAACAGTGCTTTCTACGGTGCCGACCTTCGTCCGATGATGCCGGTTTACCATCCGGACGGAAACTTCTCCGGACAGGGCAGTTGGACCAATATGGTAGCCACTCAGTCCATCTCCGGCGAGCGTAAGAACAAAGAGAATGACCTTTGGCTGACCGGAGGTCTGAAAATCACTCCCCTGAAAGACTGGACCATCAATGTGGATTATACCTATAACATGTATATCCTCTCAAAGAAACAGCATGGCAAGGAGATATTGGAACATACCGCCAATCCGGATATCGTAACCGTATTTCCGCATACCACTCCGAGCCGTGTGAAGTTTACCACCGACGATAACTATTATCAGACGTTTAATGCCTATACCGACTACACCAAGTCCTTGGGCAAACACAACATAAAACTGTTGCTGGGATATAATTATGAAACCAAAAGTTACCGCTGGTTCAATGCCGAGCGTGAAAACCTTATCAGTAATGACCTCCCCGGTCTGGGACAGGCTTACGGAGAGAAGTACAATGGAAGCGGCCAGCACTCCTGGGCTACTATGGGATATTTTGCCCGCATCAACTACAATTATGCCGAACGTTATCTTTTGGAGTTGAACGGACGTTATGACGGTTCCTCCAAATTCCCTAAAGACAAGCGGTTCGTATTCTTCCCGTCCGTTTCGGCAGCCTGGAGAATCTCGAACGAAGCTTTCTTCGAACCGGCCAAGAAGATTGTGGACGAACTCAAGCTCAGAGCTTCTTATGGTTCGTTGGGTAATCAGTCGGTTGGCGGCGACTATCCTTATATAGCCACAATGGGTACCAATGGCGAGATGGGATATCTGGTAGACGGAAAGAAAATAGCCAGTGTGAGTCCCGGCGGCATCGTCAGTCCGTACCTGACATGGGAAACCGTGCGCCAGATAGACTTAGGTGTGGACTGGGCATTGCTGAACAACCGTCTTTACGGAACCTTCGACTGGTACATGCGTAAGACACTCGATATGGTGACTAACGGTACACCCCTTCCCGCAGTGCTGGGTACAGGTGCGCCGCAAGCCAATACGGCCGATCTGAGAACAACCGGATGGGAACTTTCAATGGGATGGAGAGACCGCGTAAACAAGGATTTTTCTTATGATGTAAGCTTCGTACTGTCCGATTATCAGGCAGAGATCACGAAGTTCAACAATCCGCAGAATCTGCTTTCAACCCACTATGTTGGCAAGAAGTGGGGCGAAATCTGGGGGCTGGTTACCGAAGGTATTTTCCAGTCACAAGAAGAAGTAAATGCCCATGCCGACCAGTCGGAAATCTACGGCGGTGGTTGGTATCCGGGCGATGTGAAGTACAAAGACCTGAACGGTGACGGCAAGATAAATAAAGGAAAGAATACGCTTGATGATCCGGGTGACCAAAGGATAATCGGTAACAGTGAACCGCGTTACAGCTATGGTATTAAGGGTGGATTGCAATGGCGTGATTTTGACTTTGATGTATTCTTCCAGGGTATCGGTAAAAAGGATGTAGTGTTGGGAGGTAACCAGTTCTGGGGCTTCGGCAACGAGTGGCACGTACCTTTCAAGCATGCACTCGATTCATGGACGGAAGATAACCGCAATGCTTACTTCCCCCGCTCTACTTATGACAACGTGACCGGTAACCGCGAAACGCAGACCCGCTACCTTCAGAATGCCGCTTATCTGCGCCTGAAGTCCATTACATTGGGATATTCGCTGCCGAAAGCACTGCTGGGCAAGTGGAAGATAGACCATGTACGTTTCTACGTAAGCGGACAAAACCTGCTGACGTTCGATCACTTGTTTGACATATACGACCCCGAAACAGTGAGCCTCAGCACCTATCCGCTGACCAAGTCTGTTTCATTCGGATTAAACATTACCCTCTAATACGATAACAATTATGAAAAAGAATAAGATATTACTGATGGCGTCAGTGGCATGTACTTTTATGTTCACCTCTTGCTCTGACCTGCTGGACCTGTATCCTGAGGATTCTCTCTCCGACCCTAAATTCTGGACAAGTGTGCAGGACCTCGAACTTTATGCCAATGGCTTTTACGGAATCCTGCCGGGAGCGCAAGGCCCCGGTGCCGATGACGAATCGGACTGTTACGTGAACGAGAAACCGAAGACCTGGATTTTCAACCTTGAAACGATTCCTACTTCCGGTGGCGGATGGGGAAGCGGAGACTGGGGAAATATCCGTTCCTGCAACTATTTTATGGACCGCTACAAACGCGTGCAAGGTGACGAGGAACAGATAAACCGTTCGGTGGCTGTGGTTCGTTTCTTCCGTGCCTGGGAGTATGTATACAAAGTGAAGCGTTTCGGCGATGTACCTTGGTATGAAACAGAATTGCAGATGGACTCCGAGCAACTGTATAAGGGGCGCGATTCGCGGAAAGTCGTGTTTACACACATCCTGGAAGATCTTGATTTTGCCATCGAACACCTTCCCAAACCCAATGAAACGAAGATCGGTAACATGCACAAGTATGCCGCGCTGGCTTTCAAATCGAGAGCTTGCCTGTACGAGGCGTCTTTCCGCAAATATCATGGGTTGGGCGATTATGAAGAGTTATACCGTGAAGCTGCCGAGGCTGCGGAACAAGTGATTGAAGAAGGCGGCTACGCGATTTATAAGACCGACAACCCCACTCTGGACTATTATAACCTGTTTGTACAGGAAGATTTATCTTCCAATAGTGAGTGCATCATGCCGAGGGTTTATATTACCAAGCTGTTGATGCACAACAATACCCGCCAGATGGAAGAGTCGTATACAGGTTTGAGCCGTGCCATGTTTGAGCAATACCTGTGTGCCGACGGTCTGCCCACTGCTGTCAGTCCGGAATACGAAGAGGCAGATATGCCGATGGACGAACTGATGCAGCGCGATCCGCGTTTGCGCCAGACTATTGATAATCCGGAGCTTCCTTTCAAGGTGCTGAGTGACGGCACCCGCCAGTTTAATGCTCTTCCGGTCATAGATACCAAATATTGTACCACCGGATATTATGTAATGAAGTATCACTCGACGGATCCGGAACAGTGGAACATCGGACAGTCTACACTGGATGTGTTTATTTTCCGTTATGCCGAAGTGCTGCTGAACTATGCCGAAGCAAAGGCCGAACTGGGTGAATGTACTCAAGATGTATTGGACCTGACCATCAACGAACTCAGAGATCGTGTAGAGATGCCGCACCTGAAAGTGAATGTCGGCTTTACCGACCCGAACTGGCCGGATTATGGCTATGAACTTTCTCCATTGCTTTACGAGATCCGCCGCGAACGTGCGGTCGAGCTGATCGGCGAGGGTTTCCGTTGGGATGATATTGTACGTTGGAAAGCGGGTAAGTTGCTGGAAGCACCCAAGAGTATGCTCGGAATGAAAGTATCGGACAAGCTGAAAGAGCAGTACGATTCTTTTTCCCGGGAACTGACCGAGGACAACCTGCTGATTGTTTATCCGGACAGATCGACCCGTAAATGGGACGATAAGCTCTATCTTCATCCGTTGCCTATCGACGAGACAACGATGAATCCGAACCTGTTACCCAATAATCCCGGCTGGGAATAACTACTTAAAACGAAACGAATCATGAAACAGAATATATTGAAGGCAGCCATTCTGGCTGCCGGATTCTGCTGCACAGTGGGATGCAGTGACAATGACAGTGACCTGACCATTTATATTCCGGACGCGGGAACTGCCGTGAAAGCCAATTTTTACATTGAAGACGAGCCTTATGTACAGACCTTCAACGTTGCCGTTACTCCTGAAACTTATCCGCAACTGACGGAGTATGGGTTACCCAATGATGCTGTGGTGCACCTGCAAGCCGATCCGGACAAAGTGAACGAATACAATACGAAGAACGGAACCGAGTATGAACTGCTGCCTGAAGTTGCGTATGACCTGACCGGAGAAGTACTGGTCAAGGCCGGGACATCGAAGTCCGAAGAAGCCGTAATCACAGTCCATGCGAAAGGTAATATCGAGGCATTCAAAGAGTATCTGTTGCCCGTGAGCATTACTTCGGTAGAGGGAGCTGTTGCCGATGACTGTTGCCAGACCATCTACTTCATCTTCAGAGGATCGATGGATGCCAGCAATATGGAGTTGCTCGACCGCACCGGATGGGAAGCCCTGAGCGCTTCGTCCGAAGAGCCGAAAGAAGGAGACTGGGGGCACAGCGGGCTGAAAGAGGCTTGTCTGGATGGCGATCTGAATACTTTCTGGGGAACCGACTGGAGCAACCAGCACCCCCAACCGCCTCACTGGATTGTCATTGATCTGAAGAAAACCACCCATATTCAGGGATTTGCCTGCCAGGCACGCGAAGAGGGCTATGACGGTCCGAAAGAGGTGACCGTGGAAGTGAGCGAAGACAACGCTACCTGGACAGTCGCCGCCAAGTTTAAAGATATCCCGGCACAGGGTGAGTTCCGGTCCTTCTTGCCCGATGCCGTAGACGGACGCTATCTGAAGGTGACCATTACGGCCGTGAACGGTGGACCGCATGTGACGGTCAGCGAACTTAATTTATTTTGATAACGAACATCTAAAACAGACGAATACATGAATCTAAGAAATTTATTTTTAGCAGCGGGAATCGCTGCCGTGGCGGTACCCGTATCGGCACAGAAGGCTCCGGAACCTTACGGACTAACCCCCAGCGCACGCCAGGTGGAGTGGTACAACCGTGAGATGATCGCTTTCTTCCATTTCGGAATCAACACATTTGAGGAGTATGTAAACGAAGGTGACGGACGTGCTCCGGCAGCTATCTTCAACCCTACGGCTCTCGATTGCGGACAGTGGATGCGTACCCTCCGGTCGGCGGGCATTCCCAGTGCCATCATCACTGCCAAACATGCCGACGGCTTCTGCCTTTGGCCCAGTAAATATACGGACTATGGTGTGAAGAACTCCGCCTGGAAAAACGGAAAGGGAGACGTTGTACGTGAATTTGTAGATGCCTGCGAAGAGTATGGCATCAAAGCAGGAATCTATTTGGGACCGCACGACCGGCATGAGCATCTTTCTCCGCTTTATACTACGGAGAAGTACAAGCAGTATTATGGCCACCAGTTGGAAGAACTGATGGGTGACTATGGAAAAGTCTGGGAAACCTGGTGGGACGGTGCCGGAGCAGACGAGCTGACCACTCCCGTCTATACGCATTGGTATAAGATTGTGCGCGAGAAGCAGCCGGACTGTGTCATTTTCGGAACCAAGAACTCGTATCCTTTTGCAGATGTGCGCTGGATGGGGAACGAATCGGGTAAAGCCGGTGATCCTTGCTGGGCGACTACCGACTCTGTCTGCATCAAAGATGAGTGGAAAAATTACGAAGGACTGAACGAGGGAGTAAAAGGCGGCGACGCTTATATCCCGGCCGAGACTGATGTATCCATTCGTCCCAGTTGGTTTTATCATGCCGAAGAAGACAGCCGTGTGAAGAGTGTCAAAGAGCTTTGGGACATCTATTGTACCTCTGTAGGGCATAACAGCGTGCTGTTGCTCAACTTCCCACCTGATCGCCGCGGACTGATTCACCCCACCGATTCACTTCATGCTGCATTGCTGAAGCAGGGGCTGGACGAAACCTTCGGGAACAATCTGCTGGCTAAGGCCAAGGTGAAAGCAACGAACGGACGCGGAGGTAAATTCCGTCCGGAATTCCTGACGGACAACAATAAGGAAACTTATTTTGCCGGAAGGGACGGAGCCAAGACCTCAGACATCGTTTTCACCCTTCCCCGGCAGACGGAGTTTGACTGCCTGATGATTCAGGAAGTGATCGAACTAGGACACCGCACGACGAATTGGAGTGTGGAGTACTCCAATGATGGCCGTAACTGGACCCCGATACCGGAAGCAACCGATAAGCAGACGGTGGGGTATAAATGGATCGTGCGTTTCGAACCGGTGAAGGCCAGACAAGTACGTCTTCGTATCCTCGACGGATTTGCTTGTCCTGCTATCCATACATTCGGAGTGTACAAACAATCGGCTTTATTTCAGTAAAAACAATAGGTAGTTGGGTTGAATATAGGTTTGGGCTGTATCACACAGGCAGACATACGTTTTGTTGGCGGATACAGCCCTTGGTTTTCTTCCCTGCCTTTTCTTAATATCAATAGTATGCTAAATTTTAAACATCTGTTTCTGGTAAGCGTTGCTCTGTGGTCGACAGTAGGAATGGTTCGTGCCCAGGAGTTCGATCCGAAGCAAAGCTACGAGATCCATACCCAGAACGGGCTTGTCCTGGACAATCAGGAGAGTCTGGATTTAGGTGGTAAGATATTTATTTCTAAAAAGGAACCCCATAAAGAGTCGCAGGTCTGGAATCTGATTCCTTGCGGTAACGGCTGCTATTCCATTGTCAGTCCGCTCACTGAACTGGGAATCGACAATAGCGGCAATGGGAGCAAGGAGTGTCCGGTTATCCAATGGGACCCAAATAAAGAAAATCCCAATCAGCAATGGCGTATCACGGCTTTACCCAATGGGAATTATTTGTTCACCAGTGTAGCGAGTGGTTATAATCTGGGCTTCCCGGATGCCGGCCTTGTGGCCGAGCCGGTTTACCAGCTCAAACCAGATGCGCAGAAAATAAGCCAGCAATGGAAAATCGTGAAATCGAATCTGAAAGTGGTGGCTGAGGCTTTTAAAACCCGGAGTGATAATGACTGGGAGAATGAACGGATATTTGCCGTTAACAAAGAAGAAGGGCGTTCCACGTTTGTCCCCTTTGCCGATACGGAAGAGATGAAGGGCGATCCTTCGTACACCCGTCCTTGGATACGCAATCACTCTTCCCGTTATCTGTTGCTCAATGGTGACTGGAAGTTTCATTGGGTAAAGCAACCTTCCGAACGTCCGGTGGATTTCTATAAACCGGGCTATGACGTGTCTGCCTGGAAAGAGATTCCGGTTCCTTCCAATTGGGAGATGCTGGGATACGGCACCCCCATCTATACCAATATCACCTATCCGATACGCAACAATCCACCCTTTATACAGGGACAGAGAGGATATACGGTAGAGAAAGAGCCTAATGCGGTAGGTTCCTATCGGAGGGAATTCTCTCTGCCGGCCGACTGGAAGAATAAAGAAGTGTTTATCCACTTCGATGGAGTGTACAGTGCTATGTATCTGTGGATCAATGGTAAGAAAGTCGGGTATAGCCAGGGTGCCAACAATGATGCCGAGTTCAACATCACACAGTATGTGAAGCCGGGTAAAAACATATTGGCGGTCGAAGTGTATCGTTGGAGTGACGGCAGTTATCTGGAGGACCAGGATATGTTCCGCCTGAGCGGTATCCACCGGGATGTCTATCTGGTGGCGACTCCGAAACTTCGCCTGCGCGACGTGCATCTTACTTCTGTCATCAGTGACCGTTTCGACAAGGCCGACTTATGTGTCAAAGCAGACGTGAAGAACTATGGCAAGTCTGCTGTGAATGCCTCCGTACGCATAGGGCTGCTGGATGCCGATGGCAAAACTTTGCGTACGTTTACAACTGCGGTCGGTAATCTGGCTGCCGGAAAAGAGATCTGTCTGCCTGCAAAAGCAAGTATTCGTGATCCCCAACTCTGGAGCGCCGAAACACCTTATCTGTATACTGTGAATCTGGAATTGCTGGATGCTTCCGGCAAGGTGCTCGAGGCAACTACCCAACAATATGGTTTCCGCAAAATTGAAATACGTGACAATAAAGTGTATATCAATGATGCATTGGTGTTGTTCAAGGGTGCCAATCGTCACGATATTCATCCCCGTTTCGGTAAAGCGGTGCCTGTAGAAAGCATGATAGAGGATATTCTTCTCTTTAAGCGTTTCAACCTGAACACCATTCGTACCAGTCATTATCCGAATGATCCGAAGATGTATGCTCTGTTTGACTACTATGGACTTTACGTGATGGACGAAGCCGATCTGGAATGTCATGGCAACATGATGCTGACCAAGCGGGAAAGTTGGAAAGGTGCCTTTGTCGATCGGGTGGTACGTATGGTGGAACGGGATAAGAATCATCCTTCCGTTATCTTCTGGTCGATGGGGAATGAATCGGGTGGCGGACCCAATTTCGAGGCTGCTTATCAGGCTGCCAAAGAGATTGACGCACGGTTCATCCATTATGAAGGAATGAATGACGTTGCCGATATGGACTCACGGATGTATCCATCCATCGAAAGTATGATAGCTCAGGACAACGAGCCGCGCAATAAACCTTTCTTTCTATGTGAGTATGCACATGCCATGGGAAATGCCGTCGGTAACCTGGAAGAATATTGGGACTACATTGCCAATCAGTCTAAACGCATGATCGGAGGTTGCATCTGGGACTGGGTGGACCAGGGCATCAACAAACCCGGAGAAGCGCCGGACCGTTATTATTTCGGGGGCAGCTTCGGTGATCGTCCCAACGACAATGACTTTTGTTGTAACGGACTGGTGACACCCGACCGTAGGGTAACTCCTAAGTTATGGGAAGTGAAAAAGGTATACCAATATATGACTTTTGAAGAAGTGGGAGAGAACAATGTGGGGTTGCGCAATCATTATTCATTTCTGAATATGCGTCATTTCAACCTGCGTTATGTCATCCTCAAAGACGGGGTGCCTGTGGCAGAAGAGGAGTTCGGGTTGCCTGACGGCAAGCCGGGCGAGCACCGCACGATTCATATCCCTTTCCTCCGCCACTTGACAGAAGATGCCGATTATCACATTAACCTGGAAGTGAAACTGAAAAGTGACTGCGTATGGGCTAAAGCCGGACATGTAGTGGCAACGGAACAGTTCTTGCTGAAGGAGAAGAAACGCAAATCCGAAATGCCGGAACCTTTAGAGCCTTTGCAGGTCATAGAAGAGCGGCAGTATATCCGTTTCCGTGCTCCGGGAACCGAAGTGTCGTTTGATTCGAAGACCGGCATGATGATTGCTCTCCGATATGACGGGCGGAACCTGATACATCGGCAGCAAGGACCGTCACTGAACTGGTATCGTTCTATTAACAATGATCCTCGTGAATGGATTCAGCCGGTGATTACGCTGCGTGGTTTTGACTGGAAGATGGCAGAGGACGGAAAGTCGGCATCCATCCTTTCGGAAATAGAAGTGAAAGTAGGGAAAGTAACCGTTCCTTATACCGTCAGATATCAGGTTCATAGTAACGGTGTAGTCGATGTGGCGGCCGACTTTACAACAGGTAGTAACTTTGACCTTCCCCGTCTGGCTTTGCAGATGTTCCTCAACCCCTCGTTGGAACAAGTCGAGTGGTATGGCCGCGGCCCGATGGAGAATTACCGTGACCGGAAGAATGCCGCCTATGTCGGGCGTTACCAAACGACTGTCACGGATATGGCGGAACATTATGCGCGTGCGCAGACAATGGGCGGACGCACGGATACCCGTTGGCTGTCACTGACCGACGACCGGGGTAAAGGACTCAAAATCACCGCAACGGATACGGTTGACTTCAGTGTCCAGCACTATACGGACAAAGATCTGTGGCAAGTGAAGTATGGGCACGATTTGCCGGACATTCGCCGTGCGGAGGTTGTTCTCAATCTGGACTGCATTCAGCGGGGATTGGGCAACGCCAGTTGCGGACCCGGACCCCGTCCCCATTATGAGATACGGAAAGATACGGTCTACAGCTATTCCTTCCGGATGGAGCCGTTGAGATGATGAACATCGGTCCGGCTGCAAAGGAAACCGCTCTGCAGCTCCTGATGTTGATTATTCTTAAAGTTATTGCACCCTGCCTCCCGAAGTCGGAACTTTGCGGAGGCAGGGTTTGCTTTTTCCCGGAATCGGCCTTGGGAGGTGTTCTGTGATGGGGCTGGAGACGTCTCTGTATTCAGCTTTCTGTGTCTGCCGTCCGGAGGGTAGGAGAAACGGGATTGGATGATCTGTTTTTTGTATCTAATCTAAACCTTACTGTCTGCTGCTTGTTTCTGTGGCATGTGCCTCGATCACAAAACCGGCTTTGCGCAAATCGTCCCAATATCCGGGATATGACTTGGATACGACCTGCGGCTCATCGATCTGTATTGTCGGATAATGAATCGCTGCCGGGGCAAAAGCCATGGCCATGCGGTGATCTTCATACGTCTTTATGACGGGACATGCCTGCGGCTCTATGCGTTCGCCGTTCCAGTACAGAATGCTGTCGTCCTCGTCGTATAACACATACCCCAGTCTCTTCATTTCCGCTTTAAGAGCTTCGATGCGGTCTGTCTCTTTGATTTTGAGGCTTTGCAGCCCGGTGAACCGGAAAGGGACATCCAGTAATGCACAAGTCACGACAAACGTCTGCGCCAGATCCGGGATGTCGACGAAATCTTCATCCAGCCGTTTGACACAGCTGCCGTTTTTCCTCAGCCGTATGCCTTCTTCCGTATATTCGGTTTCTATTCCCAGCCGGGCAAATACCTCCGCTCCCCGGCTGTCCCCCTGATAGCTGTGGCGGAACAGTCCGGTCAGTTCAATATCCGTTTCGGAAGACAAGACAGCCATCTGATACCAGTAAGAGGCCGCGCTCCAGTCGCTCTCTACAGTAAACGGGACGCAGCGGTAAGGCTGTGGCTCGACCGAGATGCTTTGGTCCGACGTCCACCGGGCCGATGCACCGAAGTCCTTCATCAGTTGCAGGGTCAGGTTGATATACGGGCGCGAGACGACCTCACCCGTCAGCCGGAGCTGCAAACCGTTTTTCAGGATCGGCCCGATCATCAGCAAGGCCGAAATGTATTGTGAACTCACGTTGCCCTTCAGTGTAATTTCGTTGCCGGCCAGCGGTGCCCCTTCAATCCGCAGGGGCGGGAAACCCTCGTTGCGGGTATATTCGATATTGGCTCCCAGTTCCCGTAAGGCGTTCACCAATATCTGTATGGGACGCTGCTGCATCCGTTCCGTCCCGGTGATGATGTGAGTGCCCGGCGTACTGCTCAGATAGGCTGTCAGGAAGCGCATGGCCGTTCCGGCGGCAAGGATGTCGATTACTTCCCCGCCCTCTGTCAGAGCCTTGACCATGACCTTCGTGTCGTCACAGTCGGACAAGTTCGAAAGCACGTCATTGCCCTTCGACAGTGCATGGATGATAAGCGCACGGTTGCTGATACTTTTTGACGCCGGAAGCTGGATGGTGGCCTTTATGTGCGAAGGCGCTGAGAGTAGATAACGCATGATCTTTGTTGCTATAGTTATATTTGGTTGCAAAAATAGGAAATCTATTCTTTTCCGTCCCTATCCCTTTCTTAAAATATTAAAGATATGAACGGAATCCAATATACATTAACAGGGCGAACAAACAGATGCGGAATAGGTTGTTTATAGGCTTATAGACATTTTGTTTATAAAAAAATGTCAAGAAGAGCCCCCATATTTCTGTATTATGATACCAAAAGTCTTGTGCGGTAACGGGGTTAGCATAGTTATTTTACTTTTGTATCAACAATGAAAGAATTCTGATGCCAAACAGGGATAGTGAGAAATTGATAACAGATAGTTATGCCACGACTTTATTGGGGGATGAACTTATGGTTTGTGAGAATATGAAGCACATTCGTGTGACTTCTGCTCCTTCCTACACTGAAGCCGGAATGATTATTTTATGTTTGAGAGGGACCGCCAAGGTTTGTATCTTTGACAATATCCACATTCTTACGAAGAACGAGCTGGCAGTTATTCTGCCTGGGCAATTGGTTTCGATAACCGAGTTGAGCAGTGATTTTCTTTGTGATATAGTCGTGCTCTCCCGTGCACTCTTTGATGATACGTTGAGTGGGTTCAGTCGCTTTTCTCCTCTTTTCTATGTTTATATGAGGAGCCATTACTGGTACGAACTGACCGGAGAAGAGGCCGGACGGTTCAAGCGTTTTTATGAATCGCTTTCAGAACGGGCCAAAGATCCTACCCACTTTTTCAGGAGAGAGTCCGTGCTTCTATTATTAAGGATTTTTTATCTGGATATCTACAATGATTATTATGGCAAATCTCATCTGGCAAAGGGAGAGTCGGACTTGGGTAAGAGCAAGTTGGCGCATGATTTTTTTTGTTTGATAATGCAGCATTACAGAGAACATAAAGATGTCGCCTTTTATGCCGACAAATTGTGTATCACCTCCAAATATCTGTCGATGGTGATAAAAGAAGCAAGCGGAAAGACGGCGAAAGACTGGATTGTAGAGTATACCATTTTAGAGATCAAAGCCATGTTGAAGAACTCTACCATGAATATACAGGAGATATCCATCAAGACAAATTTTGCGAATCAGTCGTCATTGGGACGTTTTTTCAGGAAGCATACCGGGATGACACTCACAGAATATCGTATGTATCAATAAATAACGCATAAATGAAACAAAAAGAACAAACCGAACTGTTGCGGACTCAGCAGATGCTGAATGAAGTGAACCGCAAGCTGCTGATGACACTTGGGGTTGCAGAGGTTTTCCCATGGAAATGGGAACTGGCGGAACGTATGGTCTGGTTTGATGCCCGTCCGTCGGACGATCCCGAAGGGTGGGAGATTATTCATAATGACTTGTTCCCGGTTTCTATTACGCGTGTTTACGAGGGCATATACAAGGAAGATCGCTTCCGTGTGGTCAGGGCCTGTCGCGAATTGCTGAATGGCAAAGTCAAGAAAGTAGTTATCGAACTTCGTTTCTGGGCCAAAAAGAAAGAAGGACTGGTGTTGGAGTGGTTGGAGATGCATGCCATCCCCGGTAAGTACGACGGGAATGGCAAGTTGTTGACGGTAGAAGGTTCGCTGATGTCGATTTCCAAACGGAAGGCCTTGGAAGAAGAGCTGACAGCCGCCAAGGAAAGGGCGGAAGAAGCAAACCGGCTGAAGTCGGCATTGATTGCCAACATGAACCACGAGATACGTACCCCCTTGAATGCGATTGTCGGTTTTGCATCCCTTCTTTCCATTGTGGACGATGAGAAGGAGCAGCAGGAATATATCGGCTTGATACAAAGCAATACGGAACATCTTTTGCGGCTGATGAACGATGTGATCGACCTCTCTAACATTGAGTCGGGTGTGATGGATATGGCCGGTTCGGATGTTCTCCTTGACCCGTTGATGGAGGAGATTGAACAGATATACAGGCCCAAGGCGGAATCACGTAGCCTCGTCCTGGCTTGGGACGGAGAGCAACTTGGGGCGCATATTTACACAGACCGGGGCCGGTTGATACAGATATTGGAGCATTTGCTGTGTAACGCCATAAAGTTCACGTTGAAAGGAACGGTCCGTTTAGGTTATCGGAAGAAAGAGGAAGGCCGGATCTGGTTTTACGTGACGGATACCGGATGTGGTATTCCCGAAGAGAAAAAGGAACTTATATTTGAACGTTTTGTGAAACTTGACGACTTTGTGCAGGGGCTGGGACTCGGATTGCCCCTTTGCAAAATCATTGTCGACCGATTGCACGGAACAATTGGGGTAGATTCAAAGGTAGGAGAAGGATCGACTTTCTGGTTTACTCTCCCCGATTTGTCCGGTAAACTTATTTAAGATCTACGGATGAGAGGCCGTGAGGTTCCCTGAAAAGGACTTCTGTAGCAAGTTGGTGTTTGCCATCAGCTTGATGTTTGTTTTGTTTGTGATGAGGTCACCGTTTCAGCGGAAACAAAGACCCCGCGTTGGCACTTCAGCGGATATGTAATTTTGTCTGCCGGGGTGCCAACTTTCTTTTATTTTGAACAGAATGTTGTACAATCGATAGATTTACATTACTTTTGGTTCCGCAATCGGATGTCCGGTTGAATTAACCCTTTTATAACGACACGATATGAAACTTGTTAACCGATTCTTTATGATTCTTGTGGCACTATGCCTGGTTTGTCCCGGCATCAGTGCAGTTGTTAATCCCAAACCTTTTGTGATTCCCGAACTGAAAGAGTGGAAAGGTGCCGAAGGAGCGTTTGTGCCTACCGAAGCTACAAAGATTGTCTGTCCCGCCAATCAGCCGGAACTGTTGCGCATAGCCCGTATGCTGGCCGATGATTGTGAAACAATGTTCGGCTATAAACCCGAAGTGGTACAGGGCAAAGGCGGAGCCGGCGACGTGATCCTTGCCATCCGCGCAGATAAAAAGTTGGGTAAAGAAGGTTATACGGTAAAAGTAACCGACCGGATCTTGCTGACTGCTCCCGAAAGCATAGGCGTATATTGGGGAACCCGTACTTTGCTCCAGATCGCGGAACAAAGTGAAAACCACCAGTTCCCGAAAGGAACTTTGCGCGATTTTCCCGACTATGCCGTGCGTGGCTTCATGATAGACTGCGGACGTAAGTTTATTCCTCTTGCTTTCCTTCAGGACTATGTGAAGATCATGGCTTATTACAAGATGAATACTTTGCAGATTCACCTGAATGATAATGGCTTTAAACAGTACTTTGAACATGATTGGTCGAAGACTTATGCTGCGTTCCGTCTGGAGTCGGATACGTATCCCGGACTGACTGCCGAAGACGGATATTACACCAAACGTGAATTTATCGACTTGCAAAAGCTGGCCGAGAATCTTTATGTAGAGATCATTCCCGAGATCGATGCTCCGGCACATACTCTTGCCTTTACACATTATAAACCGGAGATCGGCAGCAAAGAATATGGCATGGATCACCTCGACTTGTTCAATCCTGAAACTTATAAGTTTATGGATGGTCTCTTTAAGGAGTATCTGGAAGGAGACGAACCGGTATTCCGTGGAAAGAAAGTGCATATCGGTACTGACGAATATTCTAATAAAAAGAAAGATGTGGTAGAGAAGTTCCGTGCTTTCACCGACCACTATATCCGTTATGTAGAGAGTTTTGGCAAACAGGCTTGCGTATGGGGAGCGCTGACACATGCCAAAGGTGATACACCGGTGAAATCGGAGAATGTGATCATGAGTGCCTGGTACAATGGCTATGCCAATCCGAAAGATATGATCGAACAGGGATATAAGCTGATCAGTATTCCTGATGGGCTGGTATACATCGTTCCGGCTGCCGGATACTATTATGACTACCTGAACACGAAGTATCTGTATGAGAACTGGACTCCTGTACACATCGGCAAAGCAGTTTTCCCGGAGAAAGATCCTTCTGTCCTGGGTGGTATGTTTGCCGTATGGAACGACCATGTAGGCAACGGTATCTCGACAAAAGATATTCACCACCGCGTTTATCCGGCTTTGCAGACTTTGGCTGTGAAGATGTGGACAGGAAAAGATACGTCTGTTCCTTATGCCGACTTCGACAAACAACGTAATGCCATCAGTGAGGCTCCGGGTGTGAACCAACTCGGGCGTATCGGTACAGCACCGGGGTTGGTATACGAGCAGGCCTCTGTTGCCCCGGGCAGCAAGACACCCCATCGCGAAATCGGATACGACTATCTGGTGACATTCGATATTGACGGAGCCGACGAAGCAAAGGGTACAGAACTGTTCCGTTCGCCCGATGCCGTATTCTATCTCTCCGATCCGATTCGTGGTATGTTAGGTTTTGCCCGCGACGGTTATTTGAATACATTTAGTCACCGTATCCACAAAGGTGAGAAAGCAACCATCGGTATCAGTGGTGATAATAAGTCGACCCGTTTACTTATCAACGGTCAGGTGGTAGAGGAAATGAATACTCAGAAACTTTACTATAATGCCGGAAAGGATTCTATGAATTATGTCCGTACTTTGGTTTTCCCATTAGAGAAAGCCGGGAAGTTTGATAGCAAGATTACGAATCTGAAAGTCTATAAGAAATAAGACATTAATCTGAATAAAGAGAGGGAGTTTGGCTGCGTGCCTGGCTCCCTCTCTTGGTTTTCGGAGAGGCTGTATGAAAAAAATAACCTCTTCCGTTGCCACCTGAATCTTGTTTTTTTGTAACTTTGTCCCCCGGATGGAGCATAAAGTTCCACGAGACGAATGAAACAGAAACACAGAAAGCCCCGTTTTGAGTCCTTTCAAGGTATACTAACCAAACTTGCACTCTTCCATCAGTGGGGAAGAGAAAATTCGGATTAGGTAAGTCCCTTTACCTGATTTTTCCTCTTTACATTTTATTATTTCTTAAAATTCATAAGTAACAACGTATGAACAAATTCACTTTGTTCATAATGATGCTCTATGCGTCATTATGTCCCTTGAGCGTGTATGCTCAGGAAGCGGCACGACAAACCATGTCCATTGAAGAGATGTTTTCGCTTGCCGACCAGAACAGTAAATCGTTGCGTCCGTGCGCAACCGGTATCAGTGAAGCACACGAAGGCGTGAGGGTTGCTAAAAATGCCCGTCTGCCCGAGATTGAGGCCTCTTTGTCATTCAGCTATCTGGGAGATGCATTGCTGACAGACCGTAATTTTTCGAATGGGTCCAATGCGTCAATGCCGCATTATGGCAATAATTTTGCAATAGAAGCCACGCAAGTGGTATATGCGGGAGGAGCCATCACGAATAGTATTGCCATTGCCCGTTTGCAGGAAGAGATGGCCCGTCTGAATCTGGATACAAGCCGCGATAAGGTGCGCTTTCTGCTGATTGGGTATTATCTGGACCTGTTCAAACAACAGAACATGTTACAGGTATATGAGAAGAATATTGAACAGACTAAACAGGTTATCGGGGAACTCCACGCGAAGGAGGCTGAAGGAGTCGTTCTGAAAAACGACATCACCCGATACGAGTTGTTGTTGGCCAATCTGGAATTGACCCGTACACAGATTGAAAATACAATCTCCATCCTGAATAACAATTTGACCACCAGCCTGGGGCTGCCGGAAAATGTCAGTATACAGCCGGACACTACCATGCTTTCGAAAGCTCTGCCTGTTGAAGCTAAAGAGAACTGGACTACTGCCGCTTACGCGAACTCTCCCGTATTGAAACAGATGTCGCTTGCAGTCCAAATGAGCAGACATCAGCAGAAGATTACCCGATCGGAGCGGATCCCGAAGGTGGCTCTGTTTGCCGGTAGCAAACTGGATGGACCTATTACCATCGAAGTTCCTCCCATCAATAAGAACCTTAACTATTGGTATGTAGGAGTGGGGTTGAAGTATAATTTCTCTTCTCTGTTTAAGGCTGACAAGGCCGTTGCCAGGGATAAGTTTGCCATCCGGCGGAGTACAGAGCAGTATGAAGATGCCAAAGAGCAAACCGAACTGGCCGTCAATGCAGGACAGGTGAAATATCTGGAAACTTATGTGGAACTGAATACCCAGCGGAAAAGTGTGGAACTCGCCAATCTGAACTATGCCGTTATCCGTGACCGCTATAAAAATGATATGGCACTGATCACCGATATGCTGGATGCCAGTAACTCAAAACTTGCTGCCGAGGTGCAACTGGTAAATGCACAGATCAATATTGTATTTAATTATTATAAACTTCTGTATATCTCCGGAACTATCTAAAATCAATCGTTATGAATAAGAAAACTAAAAAACTGGCGTTTAATATCTCTGTTATTATCGTGTTGCTTCTGGCCCTCGGTTGGGTCTGCTCCCGTTTTATCCATTGGGGAAATGTGGAGTTTACGGACAATGCGCAGGTGCGTCAACACATCGTACCCGTCAACTGCCGGGTACAGGGTTTCATCAGGAAAATCTATTTTACGGAGTATCAGACGGTGCATAAAGGTGATACACTGGCCTTGATAGAAGATGCCGAGTTCCGTTTCAGACTGGCACAGGCAGAGGCTGATTATCAGAATGCCTTATCGGGTAAGACCGTGATGACTTCGTCCATCCATACCATTCAGAACAATATTTCCGTATCCGATGCCAGCATTCAGGAGGCTAAAATACGTATGGATAATGCCGGACGCGAATATAAACGTTATCAGAACTTGTTGGAACGGGATGCCGTTACCCGTCAGCAATACGATGCGGTGAAAACAAATTTTGAAGCATCGAAAGCACGTTACGAACTGTTACTTCGTCAGAAAAAGTCGACAGCACTCGTCAAGCAGGAGCAGACGGAACGCTTGGAGCAGACCGAAGCCGGTATAAAACTGGCAGAAGCAGCTCTGGAAATAGCCAGGTTAAACCTTTCGTATACAGTGATTACGGCTCCTTGCGACGGAACTACCGGACGAAAAGAGATCCAGGAAGGTGTATTGGTACAGCCCGGACAAACATTGGTCAATCTGGTAGACGAAAACGATAAATGGGTGGTTGCTAATTATAAGGAAACCCAAACAACCCATATTGGTGAAGGTTATCCGGTCGATATTGAAGTAGATGCTATTCCCGGAGTAGTGTTTAAAGGGGTGGTAAAATCTGTTTCGCAGGCAACGGGGGCAAGTTTCTCTCTTCTTCCGCAGGATAATTCTGCAGGCAATTTTGTGAAGGTAGAGCAGCGTATTCCCGTACGTATCGAGTTTTCGGACGGAAACAAACCCGAAGACATGAAGCGTCTGCGTGCCGGAATGAATGTGGAATGTGTGGTAAACTATTAAAGTATGCATGAAATAACTCCTTTTGCCATTCCGGCAATGCGTGATTTTGTACCGGAGAAGCTGAGGCCGTGGATTGTAATCCTCTTTGTTATCATCTTCCAGTTCTCCGGAGGTGTCTATCTGGCCGCAGTCAGTGAGATGGTCGGCTCGACGGCATTGATGCAGGAAGATATTATGATGGCGGGTTATGCTTCTCTGGTAGGGATGTCGCTGACGTTTGCCATTATGTTCCGTCTGAAGTTCCGTTTTCCTTCGAAAACCACTTTCCTGACATGTGGTATTGCCATTATTTTGTGTAATCTGATATGTATGTATACCCGCAGTGTGCCGTTATTGGTGACGGTTTGTTTCTTTGGTGGAATTTTCAGGATGTGGGCTACCTTTGAATGTAACTCTACCATCCAGCTTTGGCTTACCCCTCAGAGAGATCTTTCTGTCTTCTTCTGTTATATCTATCTGTTGGTGCAGGGCTGTCTTCAACTGTCAGGACTGATAACCGTTTATACTGCTTTCTGGATTAAATGGGAATATATGCATTGGTTGATTATTGCTTTATTGCTGCTTGTGATGATAGCGACTATGATTCTGTTCCGCAATTACCGTTCGATGCCAAAGTTACCACTCTTCGGCATTGACTGGCTGGGCGCTTTGATGTGGGGGATTGTGATTTTATGCATAATCTTTGTCTGTGTGTATGGCGAACATTACGATTGGTATGAGTCAGTCTACATTCGGGTGGCAACCGTGGGAGGAATAACAGTCCTGTTATTGAACCTGTGGCGGGCTTCTTTCATTCGTCACCCGTTCATTGCGTTGGCTACCTGGCGGTTTAAAGCGGTTTATCTCACATTTCTGCTTTACATTGTCGTCGATATCTTATTGGCACCTTCGCATTTGTTTGAACATATCTATATGGAAGCTGTGCTTGGTTATGATTCTTTGAATGTGATTTCGCTCAATTGGATGTTATTATTGGGAACGGTTGTAGGCAGTGTTTTTACGTTTTATACCTTTTCCCGCCGTAAATGGTGTTATCGGACGATGACCGTCATTGCATTTCTTGCTATCACCGGTTATTTGATGATGTTTTATTTTACTATCGACTACGGCTTGTCCAAGGAGGTTTTGATGCTTCCTCTTTTTTTGCGTAGTTTCGGATATGTGATCATTGCCATTTGTTTTATTACAGCACTTTCACGTGTGCCGTTTCAGAACTTTTTTGAAGCGGTGTCTGTCCAGGCGTTTGTCAGTGCCAGTTTTGGTGGAGCACTCGGTGCGGCCGTTCTCGAGCGAGCCTTGAGTGTGGTGATGAAGAAGAATACGATGTTGCTGGGCAGTGCACTGGATGCAGTTCATCCACAGGCAAGCCACATCCCTTTAGGGCAACTATCCGGGATCTTACAACAACAGGCCCTGATGGTTTCCATGAAAGAGCTGTACGGATGGCTTACGTTGATCAGTCTGTTTTGCCTGATGCTGTTTTGGATCAGTCATAATTCTGTTCGTCCGCTCCATGCCTTGCATCCCAGATACCGGGTGATACGTCGTTATATCAAGCACGAATTGAGGGCTGTTAAACGATAGGGGCATTTATACTTTTTATCTTTATATATTCAGAGTTGAGCCCCTGTCCGGAATATACTGGACAGGGGCTCACTATTATTTGTTTCTACATTAAAAATCTGATCTGATTCAGAGGAACGTATGTCTCTGATTATTAGTTATCTGATTCAGTATCCTATGGTATTTGCAATATTCCATTTTATAACAGTTCCGATAGCGGATATTTATCCTATTATCCATTTACTGCCCGGGATGAATGAGATGATCTTTGCAGTTACGAAGCAGCAGATGAATGTACTGACAGCGATACATGGTATGGCAGCGACAGTAGGAAGTGCCAGTGTATGTTTGAACACTGTAGCCCATAACCCGAGCCAGAATATGTGCATAAGATACATGCCATAGCTGAGTTTCGATATTTCTGTAATGAGCCGTGGGGCTTTTTGACTGTTTATACATGTAAAAAGAAGGAATGTACCCGCTGTGAGAAGTACACAGTTGATTGTGCAGAAAGCCCATCCTATTTCTATTTCGGGTGTAGGGAGAATTTCTCCGGGTATGGCTTGGACATAGAAAGAGTAGATGGTTAATATTGCTCCGGTGACCATTGAAATAATTCCTACAGTGAGACGTTTGGAACGGTTCCAAGTGAGATGGACATGTATGTAATGTGCCAGTACAAGATAGCCCAAGTAACCTGAGAAGTACCACAACATATGGTATTCGTTCCAAAAACATTGTCCCCATACTTCACCGCACCAACGGTTTAGATAGGGTATACATGTTGATAATAAGAACAATCCGATGAAAAAACGTTCTTCTTTTGCCGTGGCTTTTTTCAGCCATGGCGATATTATGGGTATGAATAAGTAAAGGCTGATCAGAGGGTACATGAACCACAGGTGTCCGGCCAGTGTCGGGAAGTTCAGGAATATCCGTGACAGATCTTTTAAGGAGGTTTCTTCATTTAGCTGCCCCCATAACATTGGCAGGGTACTGTATAGTATCATGAAGATGAAAAATGGTGGTACGATGCGGATGAAGCGTTGGCGGTAGAATTGCCATGTGGTCTGTCCTTCTTTCATCGGCGCAAGAAGAAAGGCTGAGACAATCATGAACAGCGGCACGGCCATGCGTGAAAAGCCATCGTAGACAGCTACCCATAGCCGGTCTGCTTCACTGGGTAGATAAGACTGTGGTCCGGCCATATCTGTGGATCCGGCGGCACCGTAGAAATTTTCACTGGCGTGTACGATCATAACGAGGAAGCACGCGAATACGCGTACATAATCTAAAAAAACAATGCGTTTCATTTTTGTTTGAGTTTTCTTGTTAATAAGACGATTTTTATTTTGTGTTTTTATGCGAAGTATCCATTTATAGTGGACATACCCCGTTTATTTTCCGGATGCTGTTTTATTTGGGGCAAAGATAGAAAAAAACTTGAGATACTGAGTAATATGTGGAAATAATCAGGGGAATTGCATTGAATATTCAACGTTCTGCTTTTTCTCTATTTGCAGTGTAGGTGTTGTAACGGTGAAAATGGGAATCAAACTATCAGATAAAAAGAAAAGGAGTTAAGTTTGATTCTTAACTCCTTATTTCATTCAATTCGTCGGGATGACAAGATTCGAACTTGCGACCACACGCCCCCCAGACGCGTACTCTACCGGGCTGAGCTACATCCCGAATTGCGAGTGCAAAAGTAGAATTTTATTTTTAATAAGCAAAATATTCGGATGATTTATTTCTCCTTTATAGCATTTTTCATGCTCAGAGAGTAGAGTCTTTGGGTGAAACGATCCATTAACATTGTTAATCTGAATATGAGATAATAAAACTCTTCTTTGCAAAAGATTTGTTTCTTGACATTAGAGAACAAGTCTTTTATCAACCAAACCTTTGTTTTAACATTGTGTTAAAACAAAGGTTTTGGGAATAGATCACTATCCATTTAAATGATTAGTTAATAATGCATTATACTAACATGTCCTGATACCCCTTGGGATTGTAAAGGCGGGTGGTCATTCGTATTAGTTGTGATTTTCGCAACCTGCCGATTCGTCTTATGCTTCTTATGTGGTACTTCATTTATTCATGATCGGAAGTGGATACCTCTGTCACGATGCCTGCTTTACATACCCATGCACTCCCGGTAGAAGTCGAACATTTCGAAAATAGTATCTTTGTCCGTTGTCTGGTTGATACTGATATCGCCGATTTCTTTCAGAAGCGTGAAGTTTATGACACCTGCATTGTTTTTCTTATCATGCTGCATGAATCCGTATAGGCGTTCGTACTGTTTGCAGTCGAACGTGAAAGCGCCATAATTATCTTTTATGAATTGGATGGTCTGACGCATCTTGTCTTTCGGAAAACCGGTTTTTAAATGTGACAGATAGAGTTCGCAAACAATTCCCCAGGCTACGGCGTACCCGTGGAGGACCGGACGGTTCTCGGCAAGAGCCAGGCTTTCAAAAGCATGTCCTACGGTATGTCCCAAATTCAACGCTTTGCGGATACCGTGTTCAAACGGGTCTTGCTCTACTATGTCTTCTTTTACTTGTACGGAACGTCCCACCAACTCTTTCAGGTATCGATAGTCCATCTTTTCTGTATCGAATGCGAGTAGTTCCGCCCAGTGAGCAGTGTTACTGATCAGTCCGTGTTTCAGCATTTCGGCATAGCCGGAAAAGAAATTGTGTGCATCGAGTGTACGGAGGAACTCTGTTTCGATTAATACACTGGATGCCGGTGCAAAGGCACCTATCTCGTTTTTCAACCCGTTAAAATTGATTCCGGTCTTTCCGCCTACAGAAGCGTCTACCATCGCCAGCAGGGTAGTGGGAATATTGATGTAAGCGATGCCGCGTTTGAATGTGGCAGCGGCAAATCCGCCTAAGTCAGTCACCATTCCACCTCCGAGATTGATAAGGAGTGAGTGGCGGGTAGCACCTTTTTCACTTAACACTTGCCAAACGGAGGCCAGTGTTTCAAGTGTTTTATGAACGTCTTCGGCTCCGATAGTGATTTCAACCGCATCCTTCAGGAACGGCAGATTCATCAGTTGTGACAGACAGAGACGGTGAGTATGATCGTCGGTGAGAATGAACAGGCGGTCGTGTGGGCAGTTTTCGACGGCACGTCCTATACTGCTTTCCAGATTCTCGCAAAGAATGACTTCTTGTTTACTCATAATGGTTCGATGTTTTTTTATATACTGCAAAGATAGGGGTTCGGAGATAAATAGTGAAACTTAGCACTTAAAAATGTAAAACATAGAGTTTCGTTTATGAGAAAAAGCTATCTTTGTGACATTAATTTTAGATAAAATGAAAGCATTATTACCTGTATTCTGCCGTCCGTTAGGATATGTGATTCTTTTTGTATCGTTATTCATTCCGTTCCTGTTAGTGATGCAAGGAATGGTGACAGACAGTAACTTGTTATTCTATAAGGAATGCACCAAGCTGCTGATGATGTTGGGAGCAGTGATGATTCTCTTTGCTTTATCGCGTAATGAAGGGCGTGAAACGGAGATTATACGGAACAAGGCGACTCGTAACGCCATCTTTTTGACAGTACTTTTTTTATTTGGGGGGATGCTTTATCGGGTGGCAACGGGAGATATCATGACAGTTGATACTTCTTCCTTTCTTATTTTCCTCATTATCAATGTGCTCTGTCTTGAGTTTGGTATGAAAAAGGCACAAGTCGATAAAATCTTTAAAAGATAATCGTGTTTAAATTAAACCTTTTGCCTTAAAGGTTGTCAAACAAACGATTGTTATTATTCAACCTACAGGCAAATGAAGAAACTATTGATCTGGATGGTGTTGCTGCTGACAGTTACCCTATCCACTTATGCGCAAAACAAAATTGTAACCGTATCGGGCTGTGTAATAGAGGCCGGTACGAAAGAACCGGTCGAACTCGCTGCCGTGCAGTTATTATCTCTCCCCGACAGTGCTCAGGTAGCGGGTATGACCACTTCAGCACAAGGCTACTTCTCTTTATCCAAGCAGAAACCGGGAAAATATCTGCTTAAAGTATCTTTTATCGGATACATCACAAAAGTTATCCCCGTTCAGTTAACGGCTAATGTTCCTGCCAAAAAGATGGGAAATATCGAATTGGCAACCGATGCTGTTATGCTTAAAGAAGCAGTTGTGGTGGCCGAAGCTCCGCAAGTGACGGTAGTAGAAGATACGTTGATGTATAATTCCAGTGCTTATCGTACGCCTGAGGGTGCTATGTTGGAGGAGTTGGTTAAGAAGCTTCCGGGTGCTGAAATAGATGATGATGGTAATGTCAAAATCAATGGGAAAGAACTGAAAAAAATTATGGTCGACGGTAAGGAATTCTTTGGTGGAGACGTAAAGACCGGTTTAAAGAATCTTCCTGTAGACATGGTCGATAAGCTGAAAACTTATGATAAAAAATCAGATTTGGCACGTGTGACGGGTATTGACGATGGCGAAGAGGAAACGGTGCTTGACCTGACCGTGAAGAAAGGAATGAATCAAGGATGGTTTGGCAATGCAGATCTGGGAGCCGGTACTAAGGACCGTTATACCGGACGAATGATGTTGAATCGCTTTATTGATAATACTCAGTTTTCGATTATTGGTTCGGCAAACAATGTAAACGATCAGGGTTTCTCCGGTGGAGGTGGAGGGCCGCGCTGGCGGAGCAACAATGGCTTGAATGCCACTAAAATGTTAGGAGCTACCTTTGCCACTCAGACCAACAAGATTGAACTGGGAGGTAGTGTACGTTATAATTTCCAGGATGGAGATATTTCGAGTATCAACTCTTCCGAACGCTTCCTTCAGAATGGCAATTCATATTCTAATTCGAATAATAAGAACCGGAATAAGGGGACAAATGTGAATGCCGACTTCCGTATGGAGTGGAAACCAGATACGCTGACAAATATTATTTTTCGCCCGAATTTTTCTTATGGAAGAACCAACAATGCTTCTCTTTCGGAGTCGGGAACCTTTAATGAAGATCCTTTCAATCTGGTGGCAAATCCGAATGATTATCTGAATTTTGACAATCTTTCCGATGATCCGCTGAAAGATATCCGTGTAAATGCTACCAACAGTGCTTCGCTGTCCAAGGGGAATAGTCTGTCGGGAAATGCCACTTTGCAGGTTAACCGGAAATTGAATAATAAAGGACGTAACCTGACTTTCCGTGGGGTTTTCGGTTATGGTGATAATGATAACGACCAATATACGCAATCCGAAACACGTTATTACCAATTGTTGAATCATTTGGGGGGTGACTCCATCTTGTATCGTAATCAGTATATTACAACTCCTACACACAATTATAACTATACGGCACAAGTGACTTATAGCGAACCGATTGCAAAGGCTACTTTCTTACAATTCAGCTACCAGTTCCAGTACAAATACAGTAAAAGTGACAAGACCACATTCGATTTACTGGATTATCCCGATTGGACTATCGGGGGGACCCTTCCTTCCGGATACGAAGCTCATGCAGTGGACAGCTTGAGTAAGAATGCCGAATATCGTTACTATAACCATGATGCTTCAGTGGGTTTACGCTTCATTCGTCAGAAGTATCAGTTGAATGTAGGTATGTCCTTCCAGCCGCAGAATTCCACTTTGTCCTATAAAAAGGGAGACTATATGATCGATACGACACGTACTGTGTTTAACTTTGCACCGAATATGGATTTGCGCTTCCGTTTCTCAAAGGTGAGTCAGTTGCGCTTTACCTACCGGGGACGTAGCAGTCAACCTACTATGGAGAATCTGTTACCTATAACCGACAACTCAAACCCATTGAATATCCGTATGGGTAATCCCGGGTTGAAACCTTCTTTTGCACATACGATGCGTTTATTCTACAATACATACAATGCAGAGAAACAGCGTGGAATTATGACCCATTTCAGCTTTACTGCTACACAGAACAGTATCAGCAATAGTACTCGTTATAATGAAGAAACCGGTGGTTTGATTACGCGTCCGGAAAATATTAACGGTAACTGGAATGCTTTTGGTTTGTTCGGTTTCAATACAGCTTTGAGGAACAAGAAGTATACGATTAATACTTTTACCAACATCAATTATCAGAATAATGTAGCGTTCCTCTACAATCAGGATACGAAAAACAATGATAGAAATACAAGTACCGGTTTGATGTTGGGCGAGAGGGTTACAGGCTCTTATCGTAATGACTGGTTCGAGTTTTCGTTGAATGGTTCAATCAATTATACAGCAGAACGTAATAAACTCCGTCCGGAGAATAATCAGGAACCTTATACATATTCTTATGGGGCAAGTACCAATATAACGATGCCCTGGAAGATGACCTTGGCTACTAACATCACTAATCAAAGCCGTCGTGGTTATCGTGATTCGAGTATGAATCGTAATGAACTGATCTGGAATGCACAACTTGCGCAGTCGTTGCTGAAAGGTGCAGGTACTATCAGTTTTGAAGTATATGATATCCTTAGGCAGCAGAGCAACATCAGCCGTTCGTTGACAGCCGATATGCGTTCGGTATCCGAATATAATGGTATCAATAGTTACTGTATGGTACACTTCATTTATCGCCTGAATATCTTTGGTAGTAAAGCGGCCCGTGAAAAGATGATGAATAGCGGCGGACGTAGAGGATTTGGCGGACCCGGCAGAGGTCCCGGCGGTTTTGGAGGCGGACGTCCTCATTTTTAATAAAAGACTGACCTGATAACTCCCTCCGGATAGATTGCAAAATCTCTTTAATTTTGCATCTGTTCGGAGGGATTGTCGTTTTGAATCGGGACAGTTGTTGTCCGTATCCGATATTTTCCATACATTTGTTGTTTGTATAATACGCGGAGGGTGAATATGATAGATTGGAACTACATAGCAAGCGTAATAGCTACCGTTGCCTTTGATATTATTTATTTCGGGGCTATTATCGGTACGATTGTCATCGTGATTCTCGACAATCGTAATCCGGTAAAGACAATGGCATGGATTCTGATCCTTATGTTCCTTCCGGTTGTAGGGTTGGTTTTCTATTTCTTTTTCGGGCGTAGCCAGCGGCGTGAGAAGATTATCGGTAAGAAAAGTTACAATCGATTGCTCAAAAAGCCGATGGCAGAGTATCTGGCACAGAACTGCTGTGAAACGCCGAAAGAATATGCCCGTCTGATACAACTGTTTCAGAACACGAACCAAGCCTTTCCGTTCGAAGGAAACCGGGTGGATATTTATACCGGCGGATATTCTAAACTTCAGGCTTTATTGCGAGAGCTGCAAAAGGCCAGATTCCATATTCATATGGAATATTATATCTTTGAAGATGATCCGGTGGGGCGTCTGGTGCGTGATGTATTGATAGAGAAGGCACGCGAGGGAGTTGAGGTACGTGTGATTTATGATGATGTAGGGTGCTGGCACGTTCCTCATAGATTCTTTGAAGAGATGCGTGATGCCGGAATTGAGGTGCGGAGTTTTCTGAAAGTACGTTTTCCCCTATTTACGAGTAAGGTCAACTATCGTAATCACCGAAAGATTGTAGTGATAGACGGTCGTATCGGATTTGTAGGAGGAATGAATCTTGCCGAACGTTATATGCGCGGTTTCTCTTGGGGAATTTGGCGGGATACGCATATAATGCTTGAAGGAAAGGCCGTACATGGTCTGCAGACTGCCTTTTTGCTGGATTGGTATTTTGTGGATCGTACCTTGATTACGGCTTCACGTTATTTTCCTAAGATAGAGGCCTGTGGCAACTCTTTGGTACAGATTGTAACGAGTGAACCGATTGGACCTTGGAAAGAAATCATGCAGGGATTGACGGTTGCCATATCCGGTGCCAAGAAATATTTCTATATGCAGACTCCTTACTTCCTGCCTACCGAACAGATACTGGTTGCTATGCAGACTGCGGCATTAGCCGGGGTAGATGTTCGGTTGATGTTGCCTGAACATGCAGACAACCGAGTGACGCACTTAGGTTCCTGTTCTTATCTGGCAGATGCTTTGCGGGCAGGAGTCAAGGTCTATTTTTATAAAAAGGGATTCCTGCATTCCAAATTGATGGTTTCAGATGATATGCTTTCAACCGTGGGGTCTACCAATCTCGATTTTCGCAGTTTCGAACACAATTTCGAAGTAAATGCCTTTATGTACGATATGGAGACTGCCCTACAGATGCGGGAGATCTTTTTACAGGATCAACGGGAAAGTACCCAGATCTTCTTGAAGAACTGGGAGAAGCGTTCCTGGAGGCAGAAAGCGATGGAGTCTGTAGTCCGTTTGCTCGCTCCTTTGCTGTAAAGTGTATCTTCTGCAGTTTATCTGAAAAAAGAGAAGTTTACACTACCGTATACTCTTCTTTCAATGAAATGGGGATTATCCTCAAAGTTATTCTTTTTGCCATGCTCCAGGACAAAAAGTCCGTTTTCCTTCAACATATTGTTTTCGAAAACCAGATCCGGGATTGTTTCCAGTTCTTTCAGTTCATAAGGAGGGTCGGCAAAAATAAAGTCGAATTGCTCATGACTGCCATTAATGAATTTGAATACATCTCCACGTATAGGCAGGCATTTATCCGTCTGCACTTCCTTCATTATTTTACTGATAAAAGCATGATGGGCACCATCTTTCTCTACACTGATGACACGGTCGCAACCGCGCGACACCAGTTCAATGCTGATGCTGCCTGTACCGGCAAAGAGGTCAAGGGCAACAATGCCGTCTTCGAAGTCCATGTAGTTGGATAAAACGTTAAACAGATTTTCTTTGGCAAAATCTGTTGTGGGACGTGCTTTGAATGTTCTGGGCACATCAAATCTTCTTCTTTTATATATTCCGCTGATTACTCGCATGTTAATAAGGCTTGCATGTCAATATTGCTTGCAGGGTTCATTATGAATACTTGTTGAATATATTTACGTAACTCCTGCATTAGTTTTTCTTTATCGTCAAATACACCTGTCAGGTGAAGTTCGTCTCGCTCCTGGTCGAAATTCAGTTGTTTCCAAAGATAGAGGAGATAGTAGATTCGGTCATCTGTTTTGCGACATTCAAATGAATTGGCAAGAAGCAGATGTCCGCGTTCGTAACAGAAAAAGTCGATGGCATTGTGGCGGATAGAGGCATATATCTTTTTACTGTTGCCTAATCTGCTTTTTGCTGAAAAATATTCTGCTAATGGGGCTGCCTGTGAATAAAATCTTGCCTCAGGGTAGTGATCGGACAAGAATTGATAAGTGCTTTTGTCCATACCGAAGATGACTACGGCATTATTCTTTTTTAAAATATTGTATTTTACCGTTTCATTTTCTTTGGGAGTGTGGTTGTGGTAGAATACCATTTCGGACTGATCATCCTCAAACAGTTCAAGGGGGATTAGTGTGAAACGTTTGTCCGCCATCAGGATGTTTACCCGTTTGTAAGTATGATTCAGAAAGTTCAATTCACGAAAAGCCTTTTTGAGGTTGGCTGTAAGAGATAATGAAGGCTCGACCTCTTTCTCAAAGAAAGAGAGCGAACTATCGTGAATCGGATTGTAGATAGAAAAAGAAAATCCATCCGTACTAAGACGGATGGACAATGTATATTGTTCCGATTTACTAAAGTCAATCGTTTCTGCAATTGCTCTATCGGGCATATTCGGATTATTCCCAGTTACCTGCGCCGTTGTTCGGAGTGTCAATAGAACCTACCATCAAGCCTGGATATTTACCCAGTTTGGTTTGAACATCTTTCAAGTTTGCGATTTCTTGCTTGTCAAGTCCGTTCAAGTATACATCATACGGAGTATTAGCCTGGAACAGGAAGATAGGAGCTCCTGATTTAGTTGTATCGTTTCTGGTGTACATTTCAAACTGTGCACCGCCACCGAACGGAACGTATCTCAAAGAGTCTGCATTGAATGATTTATCATAAATGGTATCTGTTACGGCAACCCATATTGTATCACGTTTAAAGCCCATCAAACCGGCAGCTTCAACTTCTTTCCAGTTGTTAGTCTTTTTAGCCTTGTTGATCATAGCCATAGCTTTCTTTTCAGTCATACCGTCTTCCAGTTGTTTGTCGCTCAATACACCTTCTTTAGATACGAAAGGTATTTTTTGTGTCTTAACGAAATCGATCAGTGTGTCAAAGCTTGCAGTGTACTGCTTGTAGATATTACGATATTCTGCCTGAGCTTTACGAATATCGATCAAGCGGGCAACAACTGCTTTGTCTCTGTGCTTTTTAGCATTTTCGAAGTTGATAGGACCCATGATGCTGGCATAGCAAATGTAAACCAAAGCAATTACGCATAGACCTAGTACGATATTAAATACTGTTTTCATGATAAATATGTTTTTTTTAGTTTATATTCGTAGCGCAAAAATAAAATAAATAAATCTAATTAACGATAGTTCTTGTAACTTTTTTCTCGTACAAAAATGATAAATAACTATTTAGAGCGGCAAATTAAGGAAAATTTTTCTTATCAGCCAACTTTTGAGCAAGAAATAGCTGTAAAATCTCTTTCAGAGTTTCTACTTTCTACGGCTAATGAGACGGTTTTTGTGCTTCGTGGATATGCAGGAACCGGAAAGACTTCTCTTGTCGGAGCCTTGGTGAAAGCGATGGATAAGTTACAACAGAAATCGGTATTGCTGGCGCCTACGGGGAGGGCAGCTAAGGTATTTTCTGCTTACGCGGGACATCCGGCTTTTACCATTCATAAAAAGATATACAGACAGCAGTCATTTTCGAATGAAGTAAGTAATTTTTCAATCAATGATAATCTTACCACCCATACATTATATATTGTAGATGAAGCTTCCATGATTTCGAATGAAGGTTTATCGGGATCTATGTTTGGTACGGGGCGGCTTTTGGATGATCTGGTCGAGTTTGTTTATTCCGGTGCAGGATGCCGTTTGCTGTTGATGGGAGATACAGCCCAGCTGCCTCCGGTAGGGGAAGAGCAAAGTCCTGCACTTGTTACAGAGGCATTGAAAGGATACGGACTGAATGTGATAGAGGTCGATCTGACACAAGTGGTGCGTCAGGTACAGGCATCTGGTATATTATGGAATGCGACCCAAATACGCCGGTTAATTGCTGAAGAGGAGTGTTACTCGTTGCCTAAGATAAAAGTGAGTGGATTTCCGGATATAAAGGTAGTGCCCGGTGACGAGCTGATTGAGACCCTGACCGGATGTTACGAAAAAGATGGCATGGACGAGACGATTGTGGTATGTCGTTCCAATAAGCGGGCCAATATATATAATAAAGGTATACGTGCCCAGATTCTTTACCGGGAAGATGAACTGAATACGGGTGATTTGCTAATGATAGCGAAGAATAATTATTACTGGACTGAGAGGTATAAAGAAATGGATTTCATAGCGAACGGAGAGATTGCCGTGGTTCGCCGGGTGAGACGTACTCGTGAACTGTATGGTTTTCGGTTTGCCGAAGTGGTTCTTTCATTTCCGGATTATAATGATTTTGAAATTGAAGCAAACTTGTTGCTGGATACACTCCATTCGGATGCCCCTGCCTTGCCCAAAACAGAAAATGACCGGCTTTTTTATTCCGTACTTGAGGACTATGCGGATATTACTGTCAAGCGGGAGCGAATGAAAAAGATGAAAGCAGATCCGCATTACAATGCTTTGCAGGTAAAGTATGCTTATGCAGTGACTTGCCATAAGGCACAGGGCGGGCAGTGGCAGAATGTTTTTCTCGATCAGGGGTATATGTCGGATGAATATCTGACGCCGGATTATTTCCGCTGGCTATATACGGCTTTCACACGTGCATCGAAGACACTCTATTTGGTGAATTATCCGAAAGAACAAATAGAGTGACAGGAGTATACATAAAAACAGGGAACCCATCTCGGGCTCCCTGTTTCTCTTGTGTAACCTAATCTATTGTCAGTGCATGAATATTAATCTCGTTGTTTAGCGGAAATTGTTTGGAGTAACGTAATTGCCTCCATCATCATTGGTGTCGGCTACGTCCCACCATAAACGAGTTCCTTGTGTATCTACATCTTTCGGACGGTTCGGGTTGGACACTTCGCTATCCGGGTATCTCAGGCGTTTGATGAACTTGCCGTTTGCGACTTCACCCCCTGAGTTGTTGCCTCCTTTAGGTGTTTTCATGTAGCGGGGATAGTCTGTACGGCGGAACTCTGCCCACCCTTCATTGCCATTCGGATATACGGCAATCCATTTCTGGGTGATGATCTGCTCCAGTTGTGCTTCTCTGTCACCACTCTTGAAAGCTTGTAATCCTTTCAGTCCTTCCATATACTTGTTGATCTTCTCCTGACCTTCTTCGTCAGCGCCAATCTGATAGTAGTTGAAGGAAGCTTCGATGCCTTCCTTATATAATTCTTCAGCTGTTCCATTTGCACCTGCCCATCCGCGGAGAGCGGCTTCTGCCCGAAGGAATAAACTCTCGGAGTAACCCAGCCATACAATTTCACGTGCGTAGCACCACCAATGTTTACGGTCGAGTTTCTTCTGGTCTTGCTTGATGAATACGCGACTCGGAGAATAAGTGGTTGTATAGCTACCTCCCAATGAAGTTTCACCATTTTCACAACCATTGAAATCTTTCGTCATATCCTCTTTGGGTTCGGTTAGATTAAGATTTTCAAGGGCAGTCGGTCTCCACCACAAGATTTCGCAACGCGGGTCGAGAATGGTGGATTGTTCTTTGTAAGCTCTTTCCATTTCTTTGGATAACACTACGTTGGCACTCCAGTTGTACAGAAGTGTGTAGATGTTTTCGTTGCCACCCGTTATGTATGAATACTTGGGAGTCTGCTTCATGTTGTCGTCATCGTTTTGCATCAATCCGGCAGGATCAGTCATTGCTTTCTCACCCTGTTCTTTAGCCAGTTGAGGATCTACATTCGATACACGCAGTGCCAATCGTAAGCGAAGGGTATTGGCAAAACGAAGCCATTTGTCTTTGTCACCTCCAAAGCACTTATCGTTTTCACCCAAGCTGTATTGTGCGGTAGATGGGGTGTTATGGAGTGCAGTGATGGCTTGGTCAAGCATCTTAAAGATGACGTCATATACATCTTTCTGATCCATATACTTCACTTTTTCGTCTGTAGGCATTGCACCCTTTACGTAGTATTCCAATGGAATGGCTCCATAAGTGTCTGTCTGCATAGAGATCAGGAATGCGTAGTAGATGCGGGTGATATAGAATGCGTTATGATAGCGTTCCTTTCCACAGAACCAGAATGTTTTGATCAACTGGCTGTACTCTTCTACTGTACGATTATCGTAGAAGTGTTCCCAACGTTTTTTGGACCATCCGTCGTTATATCCGTAAGTAGGTGAGTTGGTTACGAATCCGCTGACATTGTTTGCAAAGTAAGCGGCGTAGATGTCATGGGTCAGATTGGTAGTAACCTGATAGTCGTTATACACTCCTTCGTAAGTTAGGTTGGCAAATACTGAACCGATGGCACTTTCCGTCCCTTGAAGGCTTTTCAGCGCGCTTGGTGTCAGTTCGTAGTCAATATCGATTCCGTCGGGGGTGGCACCGATTATTTCCGGATCGTATACCGGCGCATAGGGGTCGGTATTCATTTCTTCGAAATCATTACATGCAGCCAGTCCTAAGAGGAGGGTGCACATGGCAAGTGATTTATATATTTTGAATTTCATACTATATCTTTATTTATAAAATTAGAAACCAAGGTTAACTGAGAATCCGAATGTACGGGTATAAGGTACGGCCATAAAGTCGATGGCCTGTGAGAACATGGTCGTATCGTAACCACCTTCAGGACTTGTTCCCGGAGTGTGTTTCAACAGATAAGCCAGGTTGCGTGCCACGAATGATACATTCAGCGAGTTGATCGGTGTCTTTTTCAACATGCTTTTAGGGAACGTATAGCCGATAGCCAATTCTTTCAGTTTGATGAAAGAAGCGTCATAGATAAAGTCTTCCGCGTTCAAAGCACCGTAATAGTTGGAAGCTGAAATCTTTTGGGTATTCGGCGTTCCGTCTTCATATACTCCGGGGAATATCATCATGAAGTTGTCGCTTTCACCACGATTCATGGTACGTTTGGCCATACCTGAGCCTGTAGCGTTCATTTCAGAAATAGAGATGATGTCACCGCCGAATTTCATATCGAACATGGCCGATAGTGTAAAGCCTTTGTAGGTGAATGACGGAGATACGGACATCAGCAAGTTGGGTTGGATATTTCCGATGGGTTTTGCCAGGCGTTCGTCAGCGTCAGTAGTAGTCATAGGCAGACCGTTTTCTTTGTTGATGATGATGTTGCCCTGTTCGTCACGTTTGTAAAGGGTCTTAGCATAAATCTCACCCAGTTTATGACCCGGACGTGCACCTACGTTGATCGGGAAGTTAGAGTCACCGTTGAAATAGATGTAATCTACACCTTCAGCCAGTTTCTCTACGTTCGATACGTTTTTGGCCAGATTGACATTTAAGTCGAAAGAGAAGTCTTTCAGTTGTACCGGTGTCGAGTAAATCATCATTTCGAAACCTTTGTTGGTAATTAAACCTGCATTTACCCATTTCCCGCCACTCCAAGGAGCTGCGGCAGGCACTTTCATGATCTGGTTTTTCGTACGGCTGTAATAATAGGTAAAGTCAAATCCCAGACGGTTGTTGAGGAACTTCATATCCAGACCTGCTTCGTAGGATGAAGAGATTTCCGGTTTCAGTTGGTCATTCATCTTCACGTTCGATTTGCTTGGGATCAGTTCACCCTTTTCGAACTTGAATCCGTAGGTGTTATACAGTTGATACGGATCTGTATCTTTACCTACTTGTGCTGCCGACAGACGTACTTTGGCAAAAGTTAACCAGCTTGGTAATGTCTTGTCCAGCGAACGGACAAAATCAGACACGACGAAACTCAAATTGGCAGACGGATAGAAGAAAGAGTTGTTCTTCTTTGGTAGTGTGGACGACCAGTCGTTGCGGGCAGTCAGGTCCAGTGACAGATACTCTTTCCAGGAGAGTTGCAGAGATCCGAAGACAGAGTTAGTAGCACGTTCATGGCCCGTTTCTCCCGCTGTGTTCAGCATATTGGCTGCATTGAAAATCCACTGCCCTTTATCAAGCATATTGCGTACACCGGCATTCAGTGACTCGTAGTTCTGGTACATGAAGTTACCGCCTACAGTGAAGCCCAGACGGAAATTGTCCGTCAATTGTTTGTCACCCATCAATACAATTTCCGCGTTCGATTCGAAGAAGTTCTGTTCTTCACGGTTCATTTCATCGTCTGTGATATCTTTGATACTGCTTTCGCCGTTGATACCGTCACCCGCATTAGTTTCTTCGATTCGGGTACGATAATAGTCGAATGCATACTTGGCGGATAGGTGCAACCAGTCGGTAAAGTTGATTTTCATTCCATAGTAACCGAAGGCTCTCCAACGTTCGTCAGAGTTGTGGCGTTGGTTCAGAACGTAATAAGGATTGCGGATACCGGCAGTAGGACCTGTCCAGTTCACGTGTGCATTGTCGGCTGTGGAGTATTGTTTCAGATCGTCCAGACGGATATTGTTAGGAATACCCATCAATTGAGCGATGGCTCCGTATGTACCGAAATAGGGGCGGTCTTCTGCTTTGGTGCGTGAAAGTGAAATCTTTCCATCCATAGAAAGATACTTGTTCATTTCCATTCCGGCATTCAGGTCAAGGTTGATTCGGTTCAGTTTTTCGTTCGGGAATACGCCTTTGTTGTTTGAACTACCAAAAGAAGCGCGGAAATGTGATTTGTCTGTAACGTTACTTACAGATACATTGTGGTTCTGTGCGAAGCCGGTATCAAAATAATCTTTCAGTTTGTTTCCGTATTTGGAGAAAGCGTATGTGTCGCCGTTCCAGGCTTTCTGCATGCTTCCGTCCAATACCGGTCCCCAGCTTGAGGAGTCTGTCGGATCGTATTTCGCGTAATATTGAGACAGCGGATTCTTGTTCTCATCCTGGGTCACAATGTGTCCCTGTCCATAGCGATCCTGCATCTCGAGGGTTTCGGCTACTTGACTCCAAGTGAAGTTACCGCTATAGCGCACTCCGAAACCGTCTTTCTTGCTGCCTTTCTTAGTAGTAACCAAGATAACACCGTTACCGGCACGTGAACCGTAAAGAGCGGCGGCATTCGGACCTTTCAGTACAGAAATCGATTCGATGTCTTCGGGGTTGATATCGACGGAAGAACCACCGCGGTCAACACCGCCGTAGTAAGTAGCATCCGAGTTATTGTTATCGCTAAACGGCACACCGTCTACAATCCAGAGTGGTTGGTTGTTGTCAGCCAGAGACGAGTTACCACGAATCGTGATCTTGGTAGAACCGCCAAGACCTGTACCGGCCGTGTTCATTTGCAGACCGGCTACTTTACCTTGCAATGCACTGGTAACCGAAGGGTCTCCGGTCTGGTTCAGTTGGTCACCTTTGATTTCCTGTACGGCGTATCCCAACATTTTCTTTTCACGTTTGATACCTAAAGCCGTCACAACCACTTCACTGATCATCTGGGTATCTTCACTCATGGTTACGTTCAGGATGCTTTCCTTTGCGGGCAGTACTTGTTGTTTGTATCCGATATAGGAGAATACGATTTCAGCTTTCGGATCGTTGACCGTCAGGGTGTATTTACCTTCCAAATCGGTAATGGCTCCTGTGCTGGTACCTTTTACGGATACGTTTACACCGATCAGTGCTTCGCCGTTGGCATCTACAACCGTACCGCTGACCTGCCGTTTGACCGGGGTTTGTGCCGGATCCTGCTGTTTGGCAGCCTGAGACAGATAAACAATGTTATCTTCGATTTTGTATGTCAGGTTTTTGCCTTTAAGTGCAGCGTTCAGCAGTTGTTCCAGACTTACATTCTTTACTTCCAGATTCTCAATCGGCATGTTCGACGATTGATCGTCATAAAAGAATTGATACTTAGATTGGGATTGCACTGTCTTGATCACTTGCCCCAATGTAGTGCGGGGAGTCGAAAATGTGAATTGTGCGAATGACCACTGAATAGGAGCAGCAGCCAAAAGAATAACCAGCGATGCTTTGAGCAGCTTGGGTCTTTGAAACAGAGTTTTGTTTTTCATTGACTATAATTAAATTAATTAGTTAACTTTAAAAACATACAAGGTTTAAGCATGGTATTTATAATATAAATCAAGTGGCTTTTGTGCCCTTGATGTTAATAAAACAAGTATCCCGAAAGAAACACTTACTTCAGTTGCTGACTTTTTTGAGATTTATTTAGGAGGGACTTTCGAAGGGTGCTTTTCTCTCCTTTATTATGGGATGGGGCGACTCAGTTTAATGAGTAGGAGGATATTCAGCCTAATGAGTAGGGGCATTCCCATTGGGTTGAGTCGATCCACCATTTAAATGGAGGTGGATCGACTGCCTCTAAGACAAGTGGAGTTGCTTATTTCTCTTTTGAGAATGAATACGGAGCGTCTTCTTCGCTAATACCTCTGTTGAGATTAGGCTGTGATCCCATCTTGAACTCGAGGATTCCACCTTTCAGCAAATCGTCGTGCTTCAAATAGTTCCGTGATGATTCCTTTCCATTCATACGGAGCGATTCAATGTACAGGTTTTCTTTACTGTTATCCGGTGCATCTATCACGAGGTTATTGCCGTTCTCAAAATGCAGAGTTGCCTTTTTAAAAAGGGGAGCTCCTAAGACATACTCGTCTGTACCCGGACATACGGGATAAAATCCGAGTGCGGAGAATACGTACCAGGCAGACGTCTGTCCGTTGTCCTCGTCACCACAATAGCCGTCAGGTCCCGGAGTATACATGCGGTCCATCACCTGACGAAGCCAGTATTGTGCTTTCCAAGGTTGTCCGGCATAGTTATACAGGTAAATCATGTGTTGTATCGGTTGGTTGCCATGCGCATAGTTGCCCATATTCATTACTGTCATTTCACGAATCTCATGAATCACCTGTCCGTAATAACTGTCATCGAACACCGGCGGAACGGCAAATACGGAATCGAGCATTGTGATAAACATCTTTTTACCTCCCATCAGATCGATCAGGCCTTGCGGGTCATGAAATACCGACCAGGAATAATGCCAACTGTTGCCTTCTGTAAAAGCATCACCCCATTTCAGCGGAGAGAACGGTGACTGGAACTGTCCGTTTTCATTGCGGCCACGCATCAGTTTGCTTTCTTTGTCGAATACATTCCGGTAATTCATGGCACGTTTGGCAAACTGTTCGATTTCTTTTTGGGGGCGGTTCAATGCTTTACCCAATTGATAGATACACCAGTCATCATAGGCATACTCCAATGTACGGGCGGTGTTCTCATTGATTTTCACATCATAAGGGACATACCCCAGTTTGTTGTAATATTGATAGCCCAGACGTCCGGTAGAAGAGACCTCCGGATGCACGTTTTTCGTACCGTGAATCAATCCCTCGTACAGGGTCTTCACATCATCTACCTTCACTCCTTTCAGATAAGCATCTGCCAATACTGATGCCGAATTATTGCCAACCATGCAGCCTCTATGTCCGGGACTTGCCCATTCCGGGAAGAAGCCGCTTTCTTTGTACGTGTTGATGAGTCCCTCCTGTATCTCTTTGTTTACCGAAGGATACATCAGGTTCAGGAATGGGAACAAGCAACGGAATGTATCCCAAAATCCGGTATCGGTGTACATATATCCGGGAAGCACCTGACCGTTGTAGGGACTATAATGAATCGGTTGACCGTCCGCTGTCAGTTCATAGAATTTACGGGGAAACAGGAGAGAACGGTAAAGACAGGAGTAGAATGTACGGTACTGATCCAGATTGCCGCCTTCTACTTCTATTTTGCCCAATACATGATTCCAGGCATCATTCCCTTTCTGTACCAGTTGTTCAAAGGAGTCGTTGCCTAACTCTTGCAGATTCTGAGTCGCTTGTTCGAAACTGATGAACGAAGAGGCTATGCGGGCATGTACGATTTCGCCTTTCCGGGTGCGGAAACCGATGACAGCTCCGGTATGATCGGCTTTCTGTTCCAGACTGCCTTCTTCCAGTTTTTTATCAGCGAAAGTGCCTTTGTAAGAGAAAGGCTTATCGAACTCGATGACAAAGTAATTTTTGAAGTTCTCGGGTACTCCGCCACTGTTACGGGTGGTATAGCCGATGATTTTATTTTCTTCCGGAATTACTTTTACGTAAGAACCCTTGTCGAAAGCATCTACAACAACGTACGAATGCTCGTTTTCGGGAAAAGTGAAGCGGAACAGGACTGCACGCTCCGTCGGGGTCATTTCGGTCACGACATCATGTTCGGCCAAGTATACTTTATAATAGGCCGGAGTGGCAATCTCGCCTTTGTGACTGAACCAACTGGCACGTTTTTCTTCGTCAAACTCCGGTTTGCCTGTTATGGGCATGATGGAGAACTGTCCGTAATCGTTGATCCAAGGACTGGGTTGATGGGTTTGTTTGAATCCCTTGATTTTGTTGGCTGTGTACGTATATTGCCATCCGTCTCCCATCTTACCGGTTTGTGGTGTCCAGAAATTCATTCCCCACGGGCGGGCAATGGCGGGATAGGTGTTCCCGGTTGATAACTCGAAAGAGGACTGTGTTCCCATCAAGGGGTTAACATATTGGGTCCAGTCTTTGGCCTTAGCCATCAATGAGCAAGCTACAAGGCAAGCGGTCAAAAGAATTTTTTTCATGGTGTGAATAAGAGGTCTCGGAGACGTGTCAAATCTTGCCACAGAAGACACAGAGCAAACGCAAAGTCATGGATGATTCATATGAACACTCCGTGCGACCCTGTGGTGAAAAGGCTTTTGATATAGCTCCGGACCTTTTTTATTAAATGAATATTATGTAATTTCTATCTACTATGATTACATGGGGCTGTGTTAAAACTCTTTTTACCACGGAGTAACACAGAGTATCGCAGAGCTTTTTGCTAATAATCAGTAACTTAAATCACCTCTGTGCTACTCTGTGTCCTCTGTGGTGAGTTTTGACACACCCTCTCTGTTCCCTCTTCCTGAGAGAGATTAGGGTTGCGGTCGCCGATCTGTCATCTCAATTTCCAGTGTACTTCCCGCCACAATGTCATCATGTGTGAAGAAAGGCTTTTCCAGCGGTTCCCCGTTCAGCTTCATGCTTTTGATATACTTATTCTTTTTAGAGTTATTCTTGGCTATTACTATAAATTTCTTTCCATCAGGCAGATTGACCACAGCTTTGTCAAATGCAGGGCGTCCTATGGAATAAACCGGTTTACCGGGACATACCTGATAGAATCCCATGGAGTTCAGTACATACCAAGCGGACATTTGGCCGCAATCTTCATTACCCGATAGTCCGTCTACGGTATTGGCATATTGACTGCGGTATACACTGTCTACCAATTCCTGAGTTCGCCATGGGCGGTTCACGTAGTTGTACATGTGAATCACGTGATGGCTTGGTTCATTTCCATGTGCATATTGGCCGATCAGTCCGCTGATATCCGAAGAGATCGTTTCGCCCTCCAGTGAGGAGTCGGCGGTAAACAGAGAATCCAGTTTGCCGACAAAGGCATCTTCACCTCCCATCAGTTTCACCAAACCTTCGATATCGTGGGGGACAAACCAGGTCCACTGCCAGGCAGTTCCTTCGCAATAGTCGTCGTTGCGGTGAGTAGATGAACGTGGGTTGAACGGAGTGCGCCATTCCCCCTTACTGTCCAGTCCCCGCATAAACCGGGTTTCCGGGTCGAAGTAGAATTCATAAGCTTTCGCAAAGCGGGCATATTTATCCCGGGTGTCATAGTCATTCAGTGCATCGGCAAAGATTGAAATGCACCAGTCATCATAAGCATATTCTAATGCTTTGGCAACCGATTCGTTTTCGCGGTCGCATGGCACGTAACCGATCGAGTTTTTATAATATTTTGCTTTCGGCATCAAGTGAGGCAGCACCAGGGCAGGACATTTGATTCCTGTCGTATCATATTCAGCCGCACGCACACACGCACGATAAGCCTCCTGAATATCGAAGTTGCGGTCACCTTTCATATACGCATCTACAATAACAGGAACAGCATGGTAGCCAATCATTGTACCGGTATAATTGGAAGCCATGTCCCACATCGGGAAAATCCCACCTTCCTGTTGCTTTTTGATCAGAGAACGTATAAAGTCATTGTTCAGGTCCGGATCGATAATGGTCATCAACGGATGAAGTGCACGGAAAGTATCCCACAGTGAGAAGATGGTATACATCGGATTAAGCGTGTCACCTTGATGTACTTGTAGGTCCATGCCCAGATAGCGTCCGTCTACATCTGTAAACAGGTTTGGGCTGACGGCAGTGTGATAAAGTGCGGTGTAGAAAATGGTCTTATCATCCTTGTCATTCGTGGTGATATCTATCTTCGACAAAGTTTTGTTCCATGCTTTGCGTGCTTCCTTACGTACTCCGTCAAAGTCCCAATCGGGTATTTCTGCTTCCACATTTTTGCGTGCGCCTTCTATATCCACGGCGGATATTCCGACTTTTACAAATACTTGTTCGTCTTTTGCCGTGTTAAAGTGTAGCAGTACTTTGCAGGTCGGCAGTAATTTACCTCCTTCGTCAAGCGCCATCGAGTCGGTTACCAGTGTGTAAGTGAAAGGTTTTGAGAATTTTGCATAAAAGTTGATGTATTGGTCGAAGGCCCAGTACATTGTTTTCTTTCGTCCACAAATTTCGGTAGGGCTGATGACTTCTATCTCCATCTCTTTATTGGTCTGTCGTTGCAGGCTATAGTCAAAATCGAGGATGAATCCGGCTTCTCTACTTTCCGGGAAAGTGTATCTGTGGATGGCTGCCCGTTTGGTTGCAGTTAGTTCGGCCTTTACCTGATAGGTGTCCAGGAAAACGGAGTAATAGCCCGGTTCGGCAGTCTCGTTCTGGTGTGAAAAACTGGAAGCATAAGCCATCTTCTGGCTCTGTGAACCTGTTGGGAGATATTTCTGTTCGCCTACCGTAGGCATCAGCAGCACATCCCCATAGTCACAACAACCGGTTCCGCTCAGGTGGGTGTGTGAAAATCCGTTGATGGTAGAGTCTGCATAGTAATAGCCCGAACAAGCGTCCCACCCATCTATACGGGTGTCCGGGCTGGGTGAAATCATGCCATGGGGCAGGATAGCGCCCGGAAAAGTGTGGCCGTGTCCGCCGGTACCGATAAATGGGTTGACATAGGCTGCATAATCAGTCATGTCCGGCGAGTTTGTGCAGGAGTTCAGAGACAATAAGCCTCCTAAACATCCCGCCAGGAATGTTCTAAATCTCATGGTACTATATGTTTATTTTAATTAGTTGTTTACTTGTTACGTGAAGAAATAAAAATATTATCTCCCACGATCTTATAACTGATTGGTATAGAGTTGTCCAGTGATTGGAGTACAGACTCTATATTATCTTTCTTTTTCAGTACACCCGAATAAGTTTTGTCTGACTTTATATCGGGTGAGAGAATGATCTTCACATCATAAAAACGTTCCAGTGTCCGGGTGATGGCAAAGATGTCGGCTTGTTCAAACGGAATCAGGTCATTGTGCCATACGGCATCCAGTTTGGCATCTACCTGCTTCACTACCAGTCGGCGGGTTGTTTTATTCAGTTCGGCTTTTTGTCCCGGCGAAAGGATGATCATTCCTTCCTCATTGTTGCCTTTAACCTCTATTTCTCCTTCGATTAATGTCGCTTCCGCCAGTTTGTGGCTTTTGTCACACTTGAAGTTGAAAGTCGTGCCCAATACTTTGATGCGCATCGCTTCACTTTTTACGATGAAAGGACATTGGCGGTTTTTAGTGACCTCAAAGTAGGCTTCTCCGTCAAGGAATACATCTCTTTCGGTATTGGAGAACTCTCGTGGATACCTCAGTGTTGCCGACTGATTCAGCCATACCTTACTGCCATCGGGCAGTACTATTTCCTTCACTTTTCCGTCCGTAGATGAAGCTGTTATCATATCCCGGGTGGGGTCAGCCTGGTAATATAAATATCCGCCTCCGGCACCGACCATCAAAGCCAGTACGATGATGGCTGCATATCGCATCCATTGGTGCATTCTGATAACCTTGCGGCTATGTGCCTCCTCCTGAGCCAGCTTTTTGCATAGTCGTGCTTCTGCCCGGGCTGTTCTTTTCTGATCCGGGAAGCTGTCGTGTCTGCCCAAATGATATATCTCCTCCATCCGGAAAAGTCGGCGGGCATTGTCATCTGATTCCTTGATCCAAGCGTTTACTCTGGCAAAATCTTCGTCAGAACATTCGCCCGTCAGATATCTCATCAATATTTCTTCGCTCAGATTATTCATCTTTTCTTTTTCATTATATAATAGAAACAACTAATTCTTTAAAAACACTTATCTATTTGATAAAAAATAATAGGAATAAAAGCCATAAATGGCTAAGACGGCTGCGTAAGAACTTCAGCGCCTTGTACATGTGGGCTTCTACCGTGCGTAAAGATACTCCCATTACGTCAGCTATCTCTTTATTTTTCATTTCGTGCAGGTAGCTCAGTTTGAATACCTCCTTACATTTGTCCGGCAGTTCATTGATGGCTTCGTAGATTTCGTTCCGCAATTCACGGTCTTCTATTCGCCGAATAACTTCGTTGTTGTCCGGTTGGTAGAATTCAGCCCGTTTCTGGTTGATTTCTTCCACAGCGGCGCAGTATCCATCCTCTATACTGCGATGTTTCAGCACATTCAGCGCCCGGGTATATACCGCCCGGTAAAGGAAGGCCTGGATTTGGTCACCTATCACCATGGAGTCTTTTCGTCTCCACAGTTCCACAAATACGTCTTGAACCACGTCTTCTGCTTCTTCGTCACCCACCAAGCGGGTGGCGTAGAATATCAGGTTCGGATAGTATTTGCGAAACAGTGCTTTGTAGGTTATGTCAAATGTATCGTCCATCTTTTTAGCTACATATTACCTCTTTTTTCCCATCTCAAATTCAAGGATTGCACCACTCATGATCTGTTCATGTGTAATATAACTCTTATCATAGGGCTTCCCATTCAACTTGGTTGACAGGATATAAATGTTTTCCTTGTTGACTGCGGGAGCTTTGACAGTGAATGTTTTTCCGTTGCCGAGGTGCATTTGTATTTCCGGGAAAAGGGGAGTGCCTATCTCATATTTACCGCTTATCGGATCGACGGGATAGAATCCCATAGCGCTGAATACATACCAGGCAGACATTTGTCCGCAGTCTTCATTACCACAAAGTCCGGCAGGAGTGTTCTGGTAAAGTTCGTTCATCACTTTGGCTACATACTCCTGAGTCTTCCAAGGCTGACCTACTGCATTGTATAAGTAGATGACGTGGTGGCTGGGTTCATTGCCGTGTGCGTATTGTCCGATCATTCCGGTGCTGAACAGAGGAAGTTCGTCATCAGCCGAGGGATGGAAGGTGAACATGCTGTCCAGCTTTTGGGTAAAGCGTTCTTTTCCTCCGACCAGGCTGATCAGTCCGTCTACATCGTGTTGTACTGACCAGAAGTATTGCCAGCCGTTGCTTTCACAGATGTGAGGAGTATAAGCGTCTGCTTCAAAGCCTTTCTGGAATTCTCCTTTGTCATCACGTGGCTGCATAAACGAGGTGGCAGGGTTATACACATTACGATAATTCTGCGACCGCTTATAAAATTCGTCCGCAATCTCTTTCTTTCCCAGTTTTTCTGCCATACGAGCTATGCAGTGATCATCGTAGGCATATTCCAGTGTTTTAGACAATGACCAGTTTTCGGCATTATAACTGTCTTTTTCATTGAAGGGGACATAGCCCAGTTTTTTGTAAGCGCCTATTCCGCGATAGTTGTCCAGATTGGCGGTAACTACACAGGCTTCCAGTGCTTTTTCGGGATCGAAATTGCCTATACCTTTTAAATAAGCATCCACAATTACGGGAACAGCATGATAACCGATCATCATGTCGGTTTCACTTCCATAAAAGTTCCAGACCGGTAAACGCCCGTTCTGTTCGTAGAATGCAAGAAATGATTTCACCATGTCGTTCACTCGTTCCGGTTCGGTATATGTGAACAGAGGATGTGCGGCACGATATGTATCCCACAGTGAGAAAGTGCTGTAGTTCACCCATCCGTTTGCTTGATGTATCTTTTTATCCGGTCCGTAGTAAGCACCGTCCACATCGCTGTAGATGGTGGGGGCAAGCATACTGTGGTACATCGCAGTGTAGAAGTTTACCCGGTCGTCTTTGTTGTCACCTTTGATTTCTATTTTAGAGAGCTGCCTATTCCAGTTGTCACGGGCAGCCTCACGGTATTTTTCAAAATCATTTTCAGGCACTTCAGCTGTCAGGTTCTTGGCGGCACCTTCCATGCTTACGCCTGACAGTGCTGTATTGACAAGAATCTGTTCACCGTCTTCCGTGTCAAAGTCGAAACGGGCTACAGTAGCGGTACCTATTCGTTTACCGTCTTTCATAATGGCGGTAGTATCCATCTGTACGGCAGCAAAAGGCTTGGAGAAGCGGGTGCGGAAGTATACGTGTTGATTTCGTGCCCATCCGTCGGAAAAGCGATATCCCTGAATAGTCACCGAATCTATTACTTCTATGTGAGAGTCGTTGGTGAAGTCCCAGTTCATAGCCTTTTTCAGGTTGAGGAAGATAGCGGCTTTCGCTTCGGGAAAAGTGTAACGCTGAATGCCACACCGTTCGGTGGCTGTCAATTCTACATTGATTCCATAATCTTTCAGCAGTACCTGATAATATCCTGCCGTGGCGCTTTCGTCCTGATGGGAAAATTTGGAGTAGACGCCCAACGGAGCTTCTGCTTCTTTGTAGGGCAAGGTGACAGGCATAAACGAAATGTCATATAAGTCTCCGGCTCCCGTACCCGAAAGGTGAGTATGGCTGAACCCGGCAATTGTGCTGTCGGGATAGAAATATCCTGAAATGCGGTCCCAGCCGGGCAGTCCGTTGTCCGGACTAAGCTGAACCATGCCGAAAGGTGCTTGCGCTCCGGGATATGTGTTACCGGTGAAGTCTGTTCCGATAAATGGGTTTACATATTGTGTGTAATCAGTGGTTGTCTGCTTGGGGGCAGACGTACAGGCTGTAAATACGAATAAAAGAATAAATGATAAATGAAAAAATGCTTTCATGCGGCTTGGGTTAGAATTTTAGTAATTGATTGATTCAGTGTACAAAGGTAGAGAATATAAATGTAAAACGAAAGAACTTGTGTGTGGATTGATTCGTCTTTTTGTTTTTCGGCTCGTTATTACGGGGTAGGAGGACTGCTATTCTAAACTGCTGAGTGTAGACAATACATTTTCCGTTTCGGTTATCTCTTCTTTGTGTTTTGAAAATAGATATGTATAGATAAAGTACTTCTTCCCCCTGGGCGATCGAATGTATAAGTGTGATTTGTGCAGAGTTCCTATAGGTGGTTTAAAGGAAGGGAATCATTGGTTTAAAACCGAAGGGGCATTGGTTTTAAAGGAAGGACCTTTTGCTTTTAACTAATATTTGGGCAGTTAAAGGTCTGTTTATAGGTGAATTGTAATTTATGCTATGCTGCGACTTTATCTTCTGTAAGTCGTATTGGATTTGGAACTTCCTTTTGACGTTTGTCAGGAAAAGATATTTGAATGTGAAAGCTTTCAATGATATAGCAGTCCGGAGGGATGAGCGGATCGTGACAATACATATCGCGTGCACGCATAGGTACAAACAGAACCTGCTAAAAACAATATTCCGGTAGAGGTCATCATATCTCCTAAGCTTACCAGGGGCGATACGATACCTCCGAATGCAAACCCGGTGGCTCCCAAAAGTGCCGAAGCAATGCCTGCATTCCGTCGCTCACACTCCATGGCTAACGTGTTGGATGCCGTAAAAGTCATGCCAATCATGGAGAGTAGAGCGAAGATCAATAACTCGTAGATCCAAAAATCACAACCCAGAGGCAAGAGCACCATTGACAGCGCAGATACTAACAACATGCCCCGGCTTCCTATATATAAAGCCCGTTCCATAGTAGGCAATTTTATCGATATTGCTGAAGAGATAACCATTGCTATCGCATTGATTCCAAAGCAGAGGCTGAACGATAGGGGAGAGAGTCCGTAGTGTTGCTGCATGATGAATGGTGCAGAAGAGATATTGGCAAACAAAATTCCCATGGTAAAGCCATATTGCAGGACGTAGCCTACATAATGGCGGTTGCGGAGGACTTCCCCAAAACGATGGTATAGGGCTTGCCAACTCACAGCCTGTCTGTGTTCTGTCGGAAGCGACTCATTCAGGTGCAGACTTCCGGATAGGAGAGCCACTCCCATAAGGAATAAGCAGATAAAGATGCCTTGCCAGCCTGTTATCTGGGCCAGAATACCTCCTCCGATGGGGGCAACGACTGTAGCAATTCCATTTATTCCCCCGATAATGGCGAGCATACCGGCCAGTTGGTGTCCCGAATACTCGTCGGTAGCTATGGAGCGGGAAATCACGACACCACCTGCTCCGGCAATGCCTTGTAAGAATCGGGATAGCACAAATAGTGAAATGGTGTGTGAAAAGATACATCCCAGCGTAGCGAGCAGGAACAGAATCATAGCCAGAAGTAATGGAGAACGCCGTCCGTACTTGTCACTCAGGGGACCGAAGATTAATTGTCCGGCAGCCAAACCAATCATACTGGTTGTGAGTCCTAATTGTACCATGGAAGATGAAGTCTGGAAAAAATCTGCCATAGCCGGCAGGGTAGGCAAATACATATCCATTATAAAAGGACCGAAGGCACTTAATACACCTAAAAATAATAATAAGAACCGTCTGGAATTCTGTCTGTCAGTCATTGCTATTCTCTTTGATCAATACAGTCGCAAAATTACTTCATTTGTTAGGAACCGGACGTAGGCTAATCTGTACAAAATATGTTGTTTTCAGAACAAAATAGTCCGAATACAAAAAATAAACCTACATTTGTTGCCTAAAACAGACTTTTATGAAAACAGACCAATTGCTTGCCGATACGAAAACGATCCGATATGAAGAGACCGATCTGACTTCTTTGATATCGACTCCATATCATTTCCGGTGTGGTATCTATCTGATTTGTACGCGGGGGGAAGCCATTGTCTCTACCGGTGTGCAGAAATATATATTTAATGAACAGACAGAACTGATCTTCCTGACCGGTAGCCTGCTACAAGTGCTTGAAGCTTCCGAGGATTTGCAGGTGAAAATGTTGATGTTTCCTAAAGAAGCATTTCTAAATGCCATGTTACCTATTGATACACCCTACTTTAATTATACTCACGAACATCCCTGTTACCGTCATACTGCTGACGAACGAAGTCAGAAGACTTGGCGCCAGATCAATTTGTGGATGGATATGGCACAAATGTTGTTTACCGAACCGATGCCGCAGTTCAGAGGACAACAAGAGCACAATTTTTTGCAAAGTTTGCTCATGTGGCTGTTTAATACGATTCCGGAAAAGTTGGCTGTCAGCAAGCAATATAGCCGTACTCAATTACTCTGCCACCGGTTTATGCAATTGATCCGCGAATATAGTATGCATGAACATCAGGTCGCTTTTTATGCCGGAAAACTTTGTATATCGTCTCGTTACCTGCATAAAATTACAGTTCGGCATTTAGATGGAAAGAAACCCAAGCAGCTTATTGATGAACAGTTGGTGGCTGAAATAAAGGTACTGTTGAATGAACCCCGTCTATCTGTAACAGAGATAGCTGAGCAACTGCATTTTCCGGATCAATCCTATTTGACACATTTCTTTAAGAAGAATACAGGTATCTCTCCAAAAGAATTTCGGGCGATAAAGAATCTCGGATGAGGCTGAGTCTGCCCACTCTTCTCCGTTATTGTAATAGTGGGAGCATGGCTCTTTCATTTAACAACCGTCTTCCTCCCTTGCCCCCCCCACAAAACCTTCCATTCGCACACAGCGATGCGGAAGCAGTGCTTCGTTGTTTCTTTTTTAAGAAAGAATCCGGCCGACTATTACCGAAGAAATCCAGCAGATTAACCATTATCATACAACTCTTTATCCCATCCCGCATACCTGGGCTGATGAGCCCACATGCCCGGGCTGATGAGCCCGTATATCCGGGCCGATGAGCCCGCATACCCGGGCTGAGATAAAGATCCGACCATTTGCACTAAAGAGAGTAAGGGAAATGAAATGCTTTTAGAGAGATAAACGGATAAGAAATTGGATGTATTCATTTGTTTTCCAAACAGTTACTACTGAAATTTCCCCTAAAACAGCGGGTGGAAGATGGAAGATGGGGGTGGAAGATAAATGGTATAAAAACCGCATCTTCCATCAATCTATACATCTCACAATCAACGATATGCATTCTAAAAGGTGGAAGATGGAAGATCGAAACGTGTTTTTTGTATGAGAAGAAGGCGGGGTAAATGAAAGACAGGGCGGACGCTCAATAAGTATAACATCTTATTAGGGTTGTATTATTTCCTAAATATGTAGTCCCTTCCCTGTATTTTTCAATATTTCCTGCTCCTTTTGTCTGTGTGTAATATAATTCATTACATTTGTTTTTTACTATATTAAATCCATATCGCAATATGACCATTCAAGCATTTTCAGCTATTATTCCTGATGTAAGAGATGATAAGAATAAAATATATCAGTCTAACGAAATAGTGTTCATCGCCCTAGTCGCTGTTATCTGCGGTGCTGATACGTGGAACGAAATAGAAACATTCGGAAAAACACATGAATCATATTTCAAGGCTCGTCTTCCGGGCTTGGTTTCTATTCCTTCTCATGATACCTTGAGCCGTTTCTTCTCCATATTGGATATCGATTGGTTTGAAGAATGTTTCAGGTTGTGGGTTGATGACATCTGCCGTAGAATCCCCGGAGTGGTAGCTATTGATGGAAAAGCCATTTGTGATAATCCCGATAAAAGTAGTAACTCAAAAAATGGAGTGAGAAGTAAACTCTACATGGTCAGTGCCTGGTCTGTATCTAAGGGTATTTGCCTTGGGCAAAGAAAAGTAGAAGAAAAATCGAATGAAATAAAAGCTATCCCCGAGCTGATAAAGACACTGGATCTTGAGAATTGTATCATAACCATTGATGCTATCGGCTGTCAGAAATCAATCACTAAACTAATAATAGAGAACAAGGCTGACTATATTTTATGTGCCAAAGATAATCACGAAGCACTCAGGGATATAATAGAGTTTAATCTTAGTGAGGAATCGAGATACTATTTATGTCACGCAAAAAGGTACTTTGAGGAAAACAAAGGGCATGGAAGAAGTGAATACAGAGAATGTGTATGCATAAGCGCTAAAAATCTTCAGTATTTTCTCAAAGGCTGGACGGGAATCAAGACATTGGCAATGATAAATTCTATTAGAAAAATGGGGGATAAAGAGGCTGTCATGGAAACAAGGTATTATATATCATCATTGGAACCTGACCCGATTATCATACTCAAATCGATTAGATCACACTGGGAGGTTGAAAATAACCTACATTGGGTACTTGATATAGGATTCAGAGAAGATGATGACAGGAAAACAGGAAATGCAGCTATCAACTTTTCTGCCATATCAAAGTTAGCACTCATGCTATTGAAACAGAGTGACATCAAACTGGGAATGGCAGGAAAAAGGAAAGCATGTGGATGGGATGAGAAAATAAGAGATAAAGTCATTGGTATTGAAAAAATATAGAAAATGATAAGATGTTATACTTATTGAGCGTCCGCCCTGATGAAAGAGCCGTGTAGTGAGAGTAGAATAAAAAAGGTAATTCTTGCTTTTCCGGGTTATTCTTGCTATTATTGCAACCATAGTAACAGGACTATGAAAAACTAATTTCGGGAAAAAGGTGATTTATAGCTGATTCGTCCCCGCGCTGATTACTTTACAAGCTCCGATTCCAGTTTCTTTATCTTAGATTCTGATATAGAACGAGAAATCAAGATTGAAAACAGGGGCATTTGTATACTAAATAATATTCCGATAGCCGTTTCGGATGCAATAAATCAGCTGGTTCGATTGGATCATGGGCATTATATCATGAGCGGCAAAACGGACGGAGCTTCGGGTAAAGAGCATTTCATATATTCTAAAGGGGAATTTACCCCTTTTGGAGATTATCCTTCTACGAATTTAGAGAAGATGGAGCAAGCGAAATTCGATTATAAGTTTACAGCGGGAAAAATGGGAAAGAAGGTTATATTGGATTTTTATTTGTATCATAATCTTATACGGAAGTATAGTATAAAGGGAGAGCTGTTGCAGGAAATCAGGTTGCAGGATATTCCGGACAGACATAATACGTATGAAAAGTTCAGGGAACAAAGTGTGTATCCTTATTGGCGCAAGACTGTGGCTACTGATGATGCAATTTACGTTCTTTTTTATCAAGGAGTTACTGAGAAAGTAATATATAGTGAAGGAGCAATACCGGAATTGCAAGTATGGGATTGGGAGGGAAAACTGAAAAAGAGATTTTTATTTGATAAAATCTATGATAATTTTACTGTCTCTCCCGACGGTCGGTTGTATGCATTGAATACACAGGAGCCATATAAGATATATACTTATGAAGTAGGTAAATAATGCTTTGCCATTGGATAAAGTGAGTTTATGATATTTGCGTCCGATGAAGGGGGAATGAAATAGAAAGAGCCCGGCACAATACCGGGCTCTTTACTCGGGAGACTATGAGGTTTGATCTGACTTCCAGCTTTATATGGCAACTTTCGGACAGCGTGGTTCCCTTCTCGTGGAGAGTCGGGACTTTTAGATACCTGCCAGTTCCAGTACCTTTTCAACAGCAGCGTTCAGTCCGTCCGGATTCTTACCGCCGGCTGTCGCAAAGTGAGGTTGACCGCCACCGCCACCTTGAATCAGTTTGGCAGCTTCTTTTACCAGATTACCTGCTTTCAATCCGCCTGCAACCAGATTATCGCTGATCATGACCGTCAGCATTGGCTTGTTGGCATCAACTGTTCCGGCTACAAAGAACAGGTTCTCTGTAATTTCGCCACGGAGTTGGAAAGCGATGTTTTTCACTACTTCCGCGGGCATCGGCAGGCAGAACTTAATGACTTTTATGCCGTTAATCTCTTGTACATTCTTCAGCAGGCGTTCTTTGACGGCGGCTTCTTTCTCTTTCATAAAGTCTTCCACCTGTTTTTTCAGCCCTGCGTTTTCATCGATATACTTACGAATGGCTACGCCAAGGTCGGGAGCATTGTTGAAAAGAGCTTTCAAATCGTTCAAAGTATCCTGGATCGTATCCAGCATTTCTTCTACGCGGGCTCCGGTATATGCTTCGATACGGCGTACGCCGGCGGCTACTGAACTCTCAGAGATAATTTTTACCATACCGATGTTTCCGGTAGCAGCAACGTGAGTACCTCCACAGAATTCAATGGATGAGCCGAACTGGATAACACGTACGTGGTCACCATACTTCTCACCGAACAGGGCGATTGCCCCCAGTTCTTTAGCTTCTTCGATAGGGATGTTGCGATGTTCCTGCAATGGAACATTGGCACGTATCTTAGCGTTTACCAGATGCTCCACTTTGCGGAGTTCTTCGTCCGTTACTTTCTGGAAGTGAGAGAAGTCGAAGCGCAGAGAATCCGGAGTTACCAAGGAGCCTTTCTGTTCAACATGCTCTCCCAATACTTCACGGAGTGCTTCGTCCAGTAAGTGAGTGGCAGAGTGATTGGCTGCACAAGCTGCACGTTTGTCGGTGTTTACACAAGCCATCATCGGAGCCTCCGGATGTTCGGGAAGTTTTTTTGTTATGTGTATCGGGAGATTGTTTTCTTTTTTAGTGTCGATCACTTCAATAGTTTCGAACTCACTTACCAATACACCGGTGTCACCTACCTGACCACCGCTTTCTGCATAGAACGGGGTATAATCTAATACGATTTGGTACAGAGTCTGATTTTTCTGTTTCACCTGGCGATAACGCAGAATAGAGGTTTCATATTCTGTATAGTCATACCCTACGAATTCTGTTGTGCCTTCTTTCAAAATAATCCAGTCGCCTGTTTCAATGGCAGCGGCGTTGCGTGCACGTTGTTTTTGCTGTTGCATTTCGGCGTCGAATTCCACTGTGTTCACTGTCATGCCGTTTTCACGCAGAATCAGTTCTGTCAGATCGAGCGGGAAACCAAACGTATCATACAGCGTAAAGGCGTCTTTGCCACTGATTTCTGTTTTTCCGGTGGCTTTTGTGTCCGCCATGGTTTTGTCGAGCAAGCGGATACCGGTTTCCAAAGTGCGTAGGAATGATTCTTCTTCTTCTTTGATAACCTTTTCGATCAACTCTTTTTGAGCAATCAGTTCCGGATAAGCATCACCCATGCTGTCAATCAGAACCGGAAGCAATTTGTACATAAACGCTTGTTTCTGTCCAAGGAATGTATATCCGTAGCGAACGGCACGGCGGAGGATACGACGAATCACATAACCGGCTTTGGCATTCGACGGCAATTGTCCGTCGGTGATTGAGAAAGCGATAGTACGGATATGGTCGGCAATCACACGCATAGCGATGTCGTTCTGTTCATTCTTGCCATATTCTGTTCCCGCCATTTGAGCGATTGATTTGATCAGTGGCTGGAATACGTCAGTGTCGTAATTGGATGTTTTACCTTGCAAAGCCATGCAAAGACGTTCGAATCCCATACCGGTATCGATAACTTTTGCCGGTAGCGGTTCGAGGCTGCTGTCGGCCTTGCGGTTGTATTGCATGAATACGAGGTTCCAGATTTCTATTACCTGGGGATGATCATGGTTCACCAAATCGCGTCCTGAAATCTTAGCACGTTCTTCAGCCGGGCGGAGGTCGATGTGGATCTCCGAGCAAGGACCGCAGGGGCCTGTATCACCCATTTCCCAAAAGTTATCATGCTTGTTGCCGTTGATGATATGGTCTTTGGGAAGGAATTGTTCCCAGATGGAAGCTGCTTCGTTATCACGTTCCAGCCCTTCTTCGGGGCTTCCTTCGAACACCGTGGCATACAGGTGTTCCGGGTTCAGCTTCAATACATCTACCAGATATTCCCATGCCCAGCTGATGGCTTCTTTCTTGAAATAATCGCCGAATGACCAGTTACCCAGCATTTCGAACATGGTGTGATGATACGTATCGTGTCCCACTTCTTCAAGGTCATTGTGCTTTCCGCTTACGCGAAGACATTTTTGCGAGTCCGCGACTCTGTGGTATTTCGCCGGGTGGTTACCCAAAATAATATCTTTAAACTGGTTCATCCCTGCATTGGTAAACATCAGGGTAGGGTCATCTTTAATCACCATCGGAGCCGAAGGAACAATCTGATGTCCTTTTGACTCGAAGAAATTCTTAAACGAATCTCTGGTTTCTTTTGCAGTCAACATACTTCTATATATCTATTGTTGAGGTTAATATTCTGAAAAAAGCAGTGCAAAGATAGCTTGTTTTTATTATTTTTGCCGTATTAACAAGCGAAATATTTATAAGATGCGCAAAGTTTACTATATCTATAATCCGCAAACGCAGACTTATGACCGGATTTATCCGACTGTCCGACAACGGGCATTGAGCATTCTCCGCCGTCTTTTTATCGGGATGGGGCTGGGGGCCGGCAGTTTCATTATATTGTTACTGATTTTCGGCTCTCCTTCAGAGAAGGAGTTGCGGAAAGAGAATAGCCAACTTTTGGCGCAATATAATGTTCTTTCTCGTCGTCTTGACGAAGCAATGGGAGTGCTTCAGGACATTCAGCAACGTGATGATAACCTTTACAGGGTCATTTTTATGGCCGATCCCGTTTCACCGGCCATTCGTCAGGCGGGCTATGGCGGTACGAACCGTTATGAAGAACTGATGGACATGGCCAACTCAAAACTGGTGGTTAATACGACTCAGAAGATGGACGTGCTGAGTAAGCAACTTTATATACAATCCAAGTCGTTTGACGACGTGGTGGCGATGTGTAAAAATCATGACCAGATGTTAAAGTGTATTCCTGCCATCCAGCCGATATCTAATAAAGATCTTCGGAAGACAGCTTCCGGCTATGGTACACGTATCGACCCTATTTACGGAACGACGAAGTTTCATGCCGGTATGGACTTTTCTGCTCATCCCGGGACGGATGTGTATGCCACTGGTGACGGGACAGTGGTGAAAATGGGGTGGGAGACCGGTTATGGCAATACTGTTGAGATTGATCATGGCTTCGGGTATCGTACCCGTTATGCTCATTTGCAGGAGTTTCGTACTAAACTGGGTAAAAAAGTGGTACGCGGTGAGGTGATTGCCGGAGTGGGAAGCACCGGAAAGAGCACCGGACCGCATTTGCATTACGAAGTGCATGTCAAGGGGCAAGTGGTGAATCCGGTTAATTATTACTTCATGGATTTAAGTGCGGAAGATTATGAACGTATGATTCAGATAGCCGCCAACCACGGTAAAGTGTTTGACTAAACAAAAAGAGAATTATGCAAAATACAGAAAGGGATCTGAAATTATATTACTCTATCAGTGAAGTTGCCCAGATGTTCGATGTCAATGAGTCGTTGCTTCGTTTTTGGGAGAAGGAGTTTCCGCAAATTGCCCCTAAAAAGGGTAGCCGTGGGGTACGCCAATACCGGAAAGAGGATGTAGAAACCATCCGTCTGATTTATCACTTGGTGAAGGAACGGGGGATGACTTTGCCCGGAGCCCGCCAAAAACTGAAAGATAATAGAGAGGCAACAATCCGGAACTTTGAGATTATCAATCGTCTTAAGCAGATTAGAGAAGAACTGCTTGGAATGAGGAATGCCCTTGATAGATTTTCAACGACGAACGGAGAGGAACGATGAACGCAGGTTGGTACTCCTGTTATCGTTCATCGTTGATGGTTCATTAGTTTTCTACGCGTGTCACTGACTTTATATTTGGAATCTTGCGCAAATTGTTGCAAATGGCTTTTACGTCTTCCACATCGTGCACGTATAACTGTACTTTTCCTTCAAAAATGCCGTCATTGGTCTCCATGTCCAGCTTTCGGATATTAACGTTCAGTTGGCGTGAAATGACCTGCGTGATTTCGTTCAGTAATCCTACATTATCTATGCCTTTTACATAAATATATACCAGGAAAGAAAGTTTCTTGTGTGTATCCCATTCTGTGGCAATGATACGGTTGCCATAACTGCTTTTTAACTTAGCCGCTACCGGACATTGGCGTTTATGGATGATGATGCGGTCGTTTTCATCCATATATCCCAGTACGTCGTCACCGGGGATGGGATGACAACATTCGGCCATGATATATTTCTTTTGCAGCGCATCTTCCGTCAGTTTAAGAATCTGTTTGGTATTAATCTTCTCTTTTTCTTGCGGTTCTTTTTCTTCCTGCTGTTTGTCTTTATTGTTGTTGCCAAAAGAGAAAGTCAGATACTTCATCCAGTTACTGCTTTGCTTCTCCTTCAGTTCATTCTTGTCGGCGTCTCCCAATACGATGGTTTTGTTGCCGATGGCTACATGTAATTCTTCTTCATTCTTCATGTTATGCAGTTTGCATAACTTCTCGATGACAGCTGCTTCCGGACGGATCTCCTCTTTCTTGAAGAATTCGTTCAACAATTCTTCTCCTTCTTTCTGGAAGGTTTTTCGTTCTTTACGCAGAATAGCTGCAATCTTTGCCCTTGCCCTTGCAGTAGTGGCAAATACTTCCCATTGTGGCTGTACACGTTGCGACTTGGATGTCAGTATCTCCACCTGATCTCCACTTTGTAATTTATGGCTTAGGGGCACCAGTTTATGATTGACTTTGGCGCCGATGCAATGGCTTCCTATATCTGTGTGCAGGGAGAATGCAAAATCCAGCGCAGTAGAGTTCTGTGGCATGGTTTTAAGCTCTCCTTTCGGAGTGAAGACAAAAATCTCCGAAGCAAATAAATTCAATTTGATTGTATCGAGGAAGTCGATGGCGTCCGGTTGCGGATCGTCGAGTATTTCTTTAATGGTACGCAGCCACTTTTCCAATTCACCTTCATCTTCGCTGCCTCCTCCTTCTTTATATTTCCAGTGGGCGGCAAATCCTTGTTCGGCCACATCGTTCATCCGTTCGCTACGTATCTGGACCTCGATCCATTGTCCGTTGTTTCCCATCAAGGTGACATGCAGTGCCTGGTATCCATTGGCTTTCGGGTGGCTCACCCAGTCGCGCAGGCGGTCGGGGTGGGGTTTATAGATTTTAGAGATTGAGACATAGATGTCAAAACAATCATTCAGTTCCTCCTCCATATTGCGTGGTTCGAAGATAATTCGTACAGCCAGCAGATCATAAATTTCTTCAAAGGGAACATGCTTGGTTTGCATTTTGTTCCAGATGGAGTAGATTGATTTCACGCGTGCCAGGATACGGTATTTTAGCCCCATCTTATCCAGTTGCTCTCGTATCGGGGCGGTGAATTCATTAAATACCTTGTCACGTTCGGCCGCTGTTGCGTTCAGCTTTTCTTCAATTTCCTGATATTCTTCAGGATGTTCATATTTGAAACTGAGGTTTTCCAGCTCTGTTTTGATCTTATACAGTCCCAGGCGGTTGGCAAGAGGTGCATAAATATACAATGTTTCGCCTGCGATCTTATACTGTTTGTTGGGTAACATAGAGCCGAGGGTACGCATGTTGTGCAGACGATCGGCTATTTTGATTAAGATCACCCGGATGTCATCGGACATCGTGAGCAGGAGCTTTTTAAAGTTCTCTGCCTGTGCCGAAGCGCGGTCACCAAAGATACCTCCGGAAATTTTAGTTAGCCCGTCGACAATTTGTGCGATTTTAGCTCCGAAAATGTTTTCGATATCTTCTACCGTATAGTCGGTATCTTCTACGACATCGTGCAAAAGGGCAGCACAAATGGAAGTCGAACCAAGCCCGATTTCGTTGCATACGATTTTTGCGACGGCAATGGGGTGCATGATATAAGGCTCCCCGGAGCGTCGTTTGATGCCTTTATGTGCCTGATTGGCAAAATTAAAGGCCTTGGTTATAATCTCAATACGTTTACGGTGCTTGGTAGCAAGATAATCGTTCAGCAATTCTTGAAAAGCTTGTTCAATCATTTGCTCTTCAGCTATTTCTTTCTGGTTCTCAGTGTCCATAATTTAGTCCTTTCGTTCCTTTTCTGCAAAAATAATCAAATTTAAACATCAGGCAAGCGAAAGGGGATTTATTTGTATATTTTCAAACGTTTTCCTGCGGAAATGTTAGTTCCCCGCAGTCCGTTCCAACTTTGAAGATCTTTTACGCGTACACCATATTTTGCTGCAATAGCTCCCAAGGTGTCTCCATTTTTGATTTTATAATATGTGGGTGTACCATTGCCTGCTTTGGCAGAGCTACCTTTCCTTCTGGAAGCAGGACTGTCATTTTTAATGGCTACTGTACGTCGGTTTTTGAATAATTCGTCGGCACGGTGGGCGTAAATAGTGTCCTGGCGATCGATGAACGAACTTACGGCGTTTTGTGGAAGGCGCAAAGTATAAGGTTTGCTTTCACCCGGAATTATCTCTTTTTTGTATTGTGGATTGAGACTTCTGATTTGATCCATCGGAACATTGCACAAGTCGGCAATCTGTTGGAAGTGAAGGTTTTTGTTTACCTGAATCGTATCGGTGCTTTCCGGAATATCGGTTTCCATCGGACAGATATTATGATCGCAGTAATAGGTCATTACATAGTTGGCTGCTATAAATGCCGGTACATATCCTCTTGTTTCTTTGGGCAAGTAGTTATAGATGCTCCAATAATCGGTTTCTCCTCCTGCACGGCGGATGGCTTTGTTGATGGTGCCCGGTCCGCAATTGTATGCTGCGATCACAAGATTCCAGTCATGATAAATATCATATAGATCTTTCAGGTAGCGTGCTGCTGCCCAAGTTGCCTTTATCGGGTCACGACGGTCGTCCACCAGGCTGTTCGATTCCAGCCCGTACATTTTGCCGGTTCCTATCATGAACTGCCACAAACCTCCTGCACCTGCGCGTGATACTGCCGACGGGTTCAGAGCCGATTCGATGATAGGTAAATACTTCAGCTCCAATGGCAGATTATACGCATCGAGAGCTTCTTCGAAGATAGGCATGTAGAAGTTGCAGGCACTCAGCATAAAAGATACCTGATTTCGCAGGCGGCCGGCATACATATCGATGAACTTACGTACGATTTCGTTGTATGGCATCTCCATTACGGTCGGCATGCGCGATAAGCGGTCGATATATACGGAGTCACTGAACAACGGATTGATTTCCGCCGTACTGCAATCTTTTCCTAAGTCAATGTAGTTTTTGGCTTTCCAGTCGTTGAGCAGACTATCGAGGGGATAAGTCATACTTTTCGGAAGCTCGATGCTTTCCTGGCGTTCTTTGCCGTTGTCGCGAATCACTACGTCTACACTCTGTGCGTTTACCTTTGGGGTGGCAAACAAAAACAATAAAATCAGGGGGCAATAGTTTGCTAATTTCTTCATTCTTATTTGTTCAATCTTCATGGGTTAAAATCTGAGGCTGCATTGCACGCCTACCGACTTACTGCCGGGTTGTAACGGGTTATTATTTATAATAGTAGGTTCCACCCTCATGCTTAGGTCGGGTGATATGTCGAAATTGGATAACTCCGCGTCTACATAGGCGTCGATAACGGAAATCAGATACACGCCGATGACAGCGAATATACTGAGGTCACGATAGCGGCGATACGTATCTTTCCGTTTGCGGAGTATATCTTTCAGCTGGGTATCGGTGTAATTGTGATTCGGCGGAAGTAAATCCTGATAGCTGTTCGTATTTGGATTATTGTCCATAATATCCATATAAGCTTGAGCATAGTCCTTATACATTTTCCCGTTCCAGCTTAATGCGTAGGCGCATCCGGCGAATCCACCATATATAATAGGTAGTTTCCAGTATTTGCGGTTATATATCTGTCCGCCACCCGGGAACACGATGGCATACCAGGTTGCTTTCGTCGGGTTAGGTACGAACATTTTTTTAGGCATGATGGGAGGCGGCAGGCTATCTGTCTTTACGACTGACGGAATGACAGGTGTTTCTATCTTTTCCAGGTTCTGCCGGTTGACTTCCTCGAGGCTGTCTGCCGTAACAATGGCGGGTTTCCGGTTTTCCAAACTGTCTATCGGCGGGAGGATAACCGCTTTATTCACTTTCACACTGTCGGCGACCGGCGAAGAAACTACCGGTTCACGATGGCGGCGTGCCCGTGCTTTAGGAGCCTCGCGGACCGGAGAGATGGAATCCTGGACTGTTTTTACAGGCTCCTGTGCATACACATCAATCCCTGCTACCTGAAAGAAACAGAGAAGCAGGGCAATGTATAGCTGATATGTTTTACTTTTTTTCGTCATTTATTTCTTCAGTGAGTCGAAGATTTCCATGATACGTTCCAGTTCCTCTTCATTACTAAAAGGAATACTGATCTTCCCTTTGCCCTTTTCAGAGCAAGTCAGTTGTACCTTGGTGTTAAAGAATCCCGATAGATGTTGTTTCAGCATGTTGAATTCCTCGGGCAGTTTGGCCCGCTTCGGGGTAATCTTTTTGGTTCCGCTCTTCACGGCTTCTCCTTCGCTCAGTGATTTTACTATTTCTTCTACTTTGCGGACAGAGTATCCGTGTTCCAGAATTTCTTCGAAAATTTTAACTTGTAGTTTCGGGTCGCCCAGTGTGATCAATGCCCGGGCATGTCCCATGTCTATCTGTTTGTTCTGCAATGCCATTTGTATCGGTGCAGGCAATTTGAGCAGACGCAGATAGTTGGCAATGGTTGTGCGTTTCTTGCCGACACGTTCACTTAACCGCTCCTGTGTCAGGTCATATTGCTCTATCAAGTGTTGGTAAGCCAGTGCGATTTCTACCGAATTAAGATCCTCGCGCTGTATATTTTCTATCAGCGCCATCTCCATCACGTTTTCATCATCGGCTGTGCGGATGTATGCAGGAATCGTGTCCAGTCCGGCTTTCTGTGAAGCGCGGTAGCGACGTTCCCCGGCAATAATCTGGTACTCGTCGTCCGAGACTTTGCGCAGGGTGATGGGTTGGATAATTCCTATTTCCCTGATCGAATCGGCCAACTCTTCCAGTGCCGTTTCATCAAATTCGCGACGTGGCTGGTTGGGGTTGACGGAGATTTTCGACAGTTCTATTTCGTTAATAGACGAAGAACCTTCGGTTTTCACCTCCTCCATGGAGAGCAGGGCGTCGAGCCCGCGGCCTAATGCATTTCTTCTTTGTGTTGCCATATCTTCGTTTATTTACTATTTCTGCTTATTAGTTCCTTAGCCAGTGCCAGGTGATTTTTTGCTCCGGTAGATTCTGCATCATATAAGATGGTGGGCAGTCCGTAACTGGGTGCTTCACTGAGCTTCACGTTGCGCTGGATGACGGTTTTGAACACCAGTTCCTGAAAGTGGCGTTTCACTTCGTCATAGATCTGGTTGGCTTGGCGCAGGCGTGAGTCGTACATCGTCAGCAGGAAGCCTTCTATTTCGAGTGCCGGGTTCAGTTTTGATTTGATAATCTTGATGGTATTCAGCAGTTTGCTGATTCCCTCGAGGGCAAAGTATTCTGCCTGTACGGGGATAATCACCGAGTCTGCTGCCGTCAGGGCGTTGATTGTGATCAATCCCAGCGAAGGAGAACAGTCTATCAAAATATAATCATACTCTTCCTTTAACGGAGTCAGCACTTCTTTCAGTATCTTTTCGCGGTTTTTGAGATTTAGCATTTCAATTTCGGCGCCTACCAGATTGATGTGCGATGAAATGACTTTCAGCGAATCAATTTCAGTGTCATGAATAGCGTCCTGTACGTTGGCTCTGTCGATAATGCATTCGTAGATAGTACATTCGGATTGCTTGATGTCGACTCCCAATCCGGAAGAGGCATTTGCCTGTGGGTCTGCATCAACAACCAGTACTTTCTTTTCAAGCGTAGCCAGCGAAGCTGCGAGGTTAATCGTAGTCGTTGTTTTTCCTACACCACCTTTTTGATTGGCCAAAGCAATTATTTTTCCCATATTATCTAAATTTATTGGCAGCGAAATAAGTGATAAATCCTCAGAGCGCCTACTAAAAAATAGAAACTTTGCTTAATCTGTTGATAAGTCACCTGTTTTGTTAATAACTGCCAGGCGAGATACGGGCATTTTTTCTCTTTTTAGCTCGCAAATATACGTATTAAAATTGAATATCAATTCCTTTTTTTACTCACTTGCAGAAGATTAAGATTTGTAAACGGGTAGTCTGTATGGCTAACCATCAGATGGTTTCAAGACTTCCATTAAGAGTTAGCTGATAAAACATCCCCATGCTTTTGATAACAAGATCCCCATGTTATATCTAATAACATCCGGATGTTCTTCACAATAACATCCGGATGTTTTACACTCTTGTTTCTTATCTGCTGTGAATACAATATTAATAGACCTTCGCTTTCCTATTTGGTTCTGTTGTCGATACAAGTTCTTTTTGCTACTTTTGTGCATTTCGAAAACATAAAATAATAGATAAGGTAAGATTGTATGGAAAATAAAAGGCCTTTGATCCTCGTTTCCAATGACGACGGTATTATGGCAAAAGGTATTAGCGAACTGATTAAATTTCTTCGTCCGCTGGGCGAAATCGTAGTAATGGCTCCTGACGCTCCTCGTTCCGGCAGTGGATGTGCACTGACGGTGACACAGCCGGTGCATTATCAGTTATTGAAAAAAGATGTGGGGTTGACTGTTTATAAGTGTTCCGGTACTCCGGCCGATTGTATAAAACTGGCACGAAATCAGATACTTGACCGTGAACCCGATCTGGTTGTCGGTGGGATTAATCATGGTGACAATTCTGCTACCAATGTACACTACTCCGGCACGATGGGGGTTGTAATCGAAGGTTGCCTTAACGGAATTCCTTCTATCGGTTTTTCTATTTGTGATCATGCCCCCGGAGCTGATTTTGATGCTGCAGGACCTTATGTGCGGAAAATAGCGGCAATGGTTCTTGAGAAGGGACTTCCGTCACTGACTTGTCTCAATGTGAATTTTCCCAATACTCCGGAACTGAAGGGAGTGAAAATCTGCGAACAGGCCAAAGGGCACTGGAGCGGAGAGTGGCAGGCCTGTCCACGGAGAGACGATACGAATTATTATTGGCTGACCGGAGAGTTTATCGATCACGAACCGGAGAACGAGAAGAACGATCATTGGGCGTTGGCCAACGGATATGTAGCCATCACACCGACGGTAGTGGATATGACTGCTTATCATTTTATGGACGAATTGAAATCCTGGGAATTATGAAATACTATCTGATTGTTGGTGAAGCCTCGGGCGATTTGCACGCTTCTCACTTGATGGCTGCACTGAAAGAGGAGGATCCGCGGGCTGAATTCCGTTTCTTTGGCGGTGATATGATGGCTGCTGTAGGAGGAACGATGGTGAAGCATTATAAGGAGCTGGCTTACATGGGCTTTATTCCTGTATTGCTGCATCTGCGAACCATCTTTGCCAACATGAAGAGATGTAAGGAGGACATCGTGGCATGGTCGCCGGATGTTGTTATTTTGGTGGATTATCCGGGCTTTAATCTCGATATTGCCAAGTTTGTGCATGCGAAAACGAAGATTCCGGTTTACTACTATATTTCTCCCAAGATTTGGGCATGGAAAGAATATCGTATCAAAAATATAAGAAGAGATGTAGATGAGCTTTTCTCCATTCTCCCTTTTGAGGTTGAGTTCTTTGAGGGGCATCAATACCCGATTCATTACGTTGGTAATCCGACGGTGGATGAAGTTACCGCTTTCAAGGCTACAAATCCGGAAACATTTGCCGATTTTATCAGTGATAATGAGTTAGCGGATAAGCCTATCATTGCTTTGCTTGCCGGAAGCCGGAAGCAGGAGATTAAGGATAATCTCCCCGATATGATCCGGGCAGCCTCGGCTTTTCCGGATTATCAGCTTGTGCTGGCTGCCGCTCCCGGCATTTCTCCGGAATACTATGCTGAATTCGTAAAAGGGACAAATCTGCAAGTAATCTTTGGCCGGACTTACCGCTTGCTTCAACAGGCGGATGTCGCTTTGGTGACATCCGGAACTGCCACTCTTGAGACGGCACTTTTCCGCGTACCGCAAGTGGTTTGCTATCATACTCCTGTAGGGAAGCTGGTGTCTTTCCTCCGGAAACATATCTTGAAGGTGAAGTTTATCTCGTTGGTCAACTTGATTGCCGGACGGGAAGTAGTCAGGGAATTGGTGGCTGATACGATGACGGTGGAGAATATGCGGAACGAGCTGAAACGTTTGTTGTTTCAAGAAGACTATCGACGGAAAATGTTGGATGGTTATGGAGAAATGGCACGGTTGCTCGGACCGGCAGGAGCCCCGAGGCATGCTGCCCGCGAAATGGTGAAATTGCTTAAAAAATAGTTTTTTATTCAATAATAGGACAGAAACCGGTGCAGTAAATGCCCGGTTTTTTTATTTATAGGGTAAAAGGAATAAATTAAGAATAGATATGAAAAGAGTTAAACTACTTTGGGTGGCAATGCTGACGCTGATACTGCCGGCATTGCAGTCGTGTGATGACGGTGACGGTTATTCATTGGGCGATATAGCAAGAGACTGGGCTACAGTCCGGGTAGTCGGTGGTGATACGTATGCACTGAATGCCGACCATTGGGGAAGTCTTTGGCCTGCTGCGACCGCGATTCCGGGCTATAGGCCGATAGACGGACAGCGTGTGATTACTTATTTCAATCCTCTTTATGATAATTATGAAGGATACGATCATGGGGTAAAAGTAGAGTGTAACTATGACGTCCTGACCAAACAAATAGAGGACCTGACTGCCGACAATGAAGCGGAAATAGGCAATGACCCTGTTCTTGTATATAAAGATATGATGTGGATTGGAGGCGGATATCTGAACATCATTTTTCGCCAGTGCTTACCGGCCAAAGAAAAACATCGCTTCAGTCTGGTTCGCGATACGCGAAACATGACTAAAGATGGTGATGACGGGTATATCCATTTGGAATATCGTTATAATACGTATGGTGATGTGACTAAGCGTTGTTTAAACGGTGCGGTATCTTTTAATTTGAATTCGTTGGATCTGACCGGTAAGAAAGGCATTAAAGTGAAACTGAATTCTGTTGAAAACGGAGAAGTTGAGGTAGTCTTTGATGTAAAAGAACAGCCGATACCCGAGGGTGCAAAGAATATAGAGCTTTCAAACGAAGTTCAGGTAATGTAAAAAGGGTGAGTTGTAAATAACGGGCTACAAACGGAAGTTTCGCTATATTCTGCGAGATGCTTTACGTTTGTAGCCCGTTTTTATTTGCGGCTATTATTTTTTTATCGATTTTAGAACAGGGTCAGTGCATATAAGTAGACAACTCCTGCCGGTATGGCCATAAGCGAACTGTCGAAGCGGTCGAGCATACCACCGTGTCCCGGCAAAATGCTTCCAGAATCTTTAATTTGCAATTGACGTTTCAGAAGTGACTCCGTTAAGTCTCCCCAAGTTCCGAAAATAACAACGACCAGTGCCAACCCGGCCCACTCAGCCCAAGTCATGACCGGAAAGAAATAGGCAAATGCAAACGAAGCGGCAATGGCTACGATACCGCCGCCGATAGAACCTTCCCATGACTTCTTCGGAGAAATACGTTCGAATAAACGATGCTTGCCAAACAGAGAGCCGAAGCAGTAGGCGCCCGTATCATTCAGCCATAGAAATACAAATATAGAAAGCGGTAATATCGGATTATAAGAGACGCTGGTTGTTTCCGGATCATTCTGGAAAGCGAGTACATTCAGTAAAGCAAAAGGGAGAGCGATATACATCTGGCTCAACATGGAATAAGCCCAGTTGAGTACCGGATTCTTTTTCTTAAGGTATAATTCGCTTACCATCAGGTAAATGAGCAATACCAGATAAGGAATGAATATTTTGGAATCGGCAGCATCGATGCAGAATCCCATGAGAGCAAGGAACAGATAAGCTCCTCCCAGCATGGTGATGGTCCGGTTGATGGCTACTTCCCCCGATTGATTGACAAGATGACCGAACTCACGTATGGTCAAAGCACTGACAATAACGAAAAGTGTTCCGAAAGCCAGTGGATCGTACAGTATACAACCCACTATGATGGCTACGAATAATATTCCTGTTATGGCGCGTTGTAAAAAGTTGTTCTTCAAGGTGCTGTTACATTTTTAGTTTTGTGATGCCGCCGGTTCTTGTTGCGCATTGTCTTCTTGAGACTCTGTTGCTTGTGGAGTATCGGTATCTTCTCCATCCGTAGGGTGGGCGGTATTTTCTTGTTTGCTATTGGCTGCCATGATCTCTTCCGAACGGGAAGCCCAAGGACGTTTACCGAAGATTCGTTCTACGTCTTCGGCAAAGATTACTTCTTTATCGATCAGTAGCTGCGCCAATTCGTTGTGCTGCTCTTTGTGTTCCGAGAGGATTTGTTTGGCACGTTCATATTGTTCGTTAACCATTCTTTTCACCTCTTCGTCAATCAGTTCGGCAGTCTTTTCGCTATACGGACGTTGGAACGAATACTCATCATTATTATAATAGCATAAGTTCGGCAACTTTTCACTCATTCCCAAGTAGGCGATCATGCCATAAGCCTGTTTGGTCACACGTTCAAGGTCATTGGCAGCTCCACTGGATACGCGGCCAATGAAGAGATCTTCTGCTGCGCGTCCGCCCAGAGTGGCACACATCTCATCGAGCATTTGCTCTTTGGTGGTAATTTGCCTTTCTTCCGGCAGATACCATGCAGCTCCCAATGCGCGTCCACGAGGAACGATGGTTACCTTAATCAATGGGTTGGCATATTCCAATAACCAAGAGATGCTTGCGTGTCCGGCTTCATGCAAAGCAATAGAGCGGCGTTCGGCTTCCGTGGTGATTTTGGTTTTCTTTTCAAGTCCACCGATGATACGGTCTACAGCATCCAGAAAATCCTGTTTGCCTACGAATTTCTTTCCATGTCGTGCAGCTATCAGGGCTGCTTCATTGCATACGTTTGCAATATCAGCTCCCGAAAATCCGGGGGTCTGGCGGGCAAGCAGATCTACATCTACTGTATCGTCTATCTTGATGGGGCGCAAATGCACACCAAATACTTCCTTACGTTCGTTGAGATCCGGTAAATCTACATGAATTTGCCGGTCGAATCGTCCGGCACGGAGTAATGCTTTATCGAGTACATCCACACGGTTAGTGGCTGCCAGAATAATAACACCGCTGTTTGAGCCGAAACCGTCCATTTCAGTTAGCAGCTGGTTCAACGTGTTCTCACGTTCATCATTGCCGCCCATCGCAGGATTCTTGCCGCGGGCACGTCCTACGGCATCAATCTCATCGATGAAAACAATGCAGGGAGCCTTTTCCTTAGCCTGTTTGAAAAGGTCGCGTACGCGGGATGCACCTACACCGACAAACATTTCAACGAAATCGGAACCGGCCAAAGAGAAGAAAGGTACATTGGCTTCACCGGCTACAGCCTTTGCAAGCAATGTTTTACCTGTTCCCGGAGGGCCTACCAGCAAGGCGCCTTTAGGAATTTTACCTCCCAAATCCGTATATTTCTGGGGTTCTTTCAGGAATTCGACAATCTCTTCTACTTCCTGTTTGGCTTCTGCCAGTCCGGCTACATCTTTAAATGTCACTTTGATGGATCCACCTTTCTCAAAGAGCTGTGCTTTCGATTTTCCTACATTGAATACGCCACCTGCTCCACCACTGGCACCACTGCCCATGCGGCGCATGAAGAATATCCACAAGGCAATCAGAAAGACAATAGGCAGCACATTCCAAAGTATTGCGCTGAAGTAGTCTTTCTTCTTATCATAGCTGACAGAACCGTCGAAGTGTGTTTCTTCTTTTTCCTTTTGCAGGAAGTTATCCAGATTTTCGCGTGAAGGAGCTTCGGTGGTAATCATCGGATTCCGGCCTACACGTGTAGAATCTTGTTTGAATACAGCTCCTACGTACTGTGGCTTAATATAAATTTCAACTGTGTTGTCATCATAGCCAATCACTTTACTGACATACCCGTCACGTACGTATTGTTGGAATTCATCATAAGAGATGTTCTTGTTAACAGAACTGTTTCCGTTAGCGAAATACAGCCCTAAAAGCATCAGGGCGATAATCATATACATCCAGTTCAGATTGAACTTGGGCATATTTACTTTATTGTTGGTTTTCTTGCTGTTATTGTCCATACTGATAGATTAATCAATGTCGGGAATAGTGATTAGTTTGGCATCTGCCCACAGGTGCTCCAAATTATAAAAGTTTCTGGCCTCCGGCAGGAATACGTGTACTAATACGTCAGAAAAGTCCATAGCTACCCACTCTGCGTTTCGTTGTCCATCGATGGCAGAGGGTTTAGTGCCGGCACCTTTTCGGGTAAATTCTTTTATGGAATCTACGATGGCAACGACCTGGCTGGGGGAGTTCCCCTGACAGATTACAAAGTATTGGCATATCGTGTCGTCAATGTTTGTCAGATCTGCTATGACAATGTTTTTACCTTTTTTTTCTTGTATACCTTCGGTTATCTTTTCTATTAATACTTTCGTTTCGTTCATTTATAGGTTGAAATTAAATAATCAATGTTTAGTTTCTGTTTATAACAAGGAAGGGGCATTCTTTGTTTTCTTGTCATAAACGTGATATTTTTTACAAATATACGCTGATTTATTGTATCAAGGAAAGTTATATGCTAAATCTATTTCATTTTTTGTTTTTTTTTAGGGATGCATCTCTTTGGAATCCGGCGTATTAGATATTTTTTTGCAAAAAAAGAGCGAAAAGTATTTGTGATTAAAAAAAACTTTGTACCTTTGCAACCGCAAACGAGAAACAAAGGATGTGAATCGTTAAGCGACATTGGGCTATGGTGTAATGGTAACACTACAGATTCTGGTCCTGTCATTTCTGGTTCGAGTCCAGATAGCCCAACAAAGAGAGCGAAGTTTTTATATAAAACTTCGCTCTCTTTGTTGGTATTCTTTCCTATCTCTAATTTTCGTATATAAAAAAAGCGAATCAAAGCGGCTTATGCCTCCTGATTCGCTTTACATAGAACTAAAAATTATTTTCCTTTATTCTTCTTTGATTGATTCATCAATTACCTTTATCTTCTGCAATACCAATTCCAGATCAGCTTTGAGCTTTTCTACCTTACGGTTAATTTCGGTCAAAAGGCTGTTTCCTTTTTTGGAAGAGGTAGTGAGGAAGCCCAAGTTGTTTTCATAGGTCTGGAGTTCGTTTTTCATGTTCTCGTACGTACGAACCAATTTTTCGCGTTCACGATAAATAGATTGCGAACCTCCACTTTGAATATTACCGATAGAAGATTTGAAATTACTCAGTTTCTTGTTCGATGCACTGATATTGAATCGGTCGAAAAGCTGGTCAATCAAACCGTGATATTGCTTATAAAGCTTATCTTTCTCTTTGAAAGGAACATGCCCGATATTATTCCATTCTTTCATCAATTCACGAACTTCTTTGCTTGCTTCATCAGCATCTGTTGTTTCGTCAATTGAGGTTAATTGGGCTATGATTGCTTTTTTCTTTTCCAGATTTTCTTGTTCTACAAAACGTTGGGAAGAAGTGGCTTTGCCCTTTTGTTCAAAGAAGTAATCACATGCAGTGATAAAACGTTTCCAAACTGCATCCGAATATTTTTTAGAAACAGGGCCGATTGTCTTCCATTCTTTTTGTAGTTTAGTCAAGACTTCGGCTGTTTCTTTCCAGTCGGTACTATCTTTCAGAGCTTCTGCCTTTTCACATAATGCTTTTTTCTTTTCCAGATTGGCATTCATACCCTCTTTCAGAGACTTGAAGAATTCTCCTTTTTTCTTGAAGAACTCGTCGCAAGCTTTACGGAAACGCTCAAAGATTTTCACGTTCATTTTCTGTGGAGCGAAACCGATTGTTTTCCATTTGTTTTGCAGGGCGATTACTTCTTGCGTCTTGGTTTCCCATGCAGCAAATGTTTTCAGTTGATCGAATTCGATTGCTTCTACTATTTCGCAAATAACTGTTTTCTGATCCAGATTATGCTGTTCGCTCTCTTTTAATGCTTCGAAATGTTGCTGATGACGACGATTGACAGCAGTAGAGGCAGCTTTGAAGCGGTTCCATATTTCGTCACGCAATTCTTTGGCAACCGGGCCGGTATCGCGGAACTCTTGATGTAGTTTCTGTAATTGATGGAAAGCGGAGACTACATCTTGTTCGTCGGCCAGTTTCTCTGCAGCTTCACAAAGGTGTGTCTTGATTTCCAGATTCTTCTTGAAATCATATTCCCTGAATTCATTATTCAGTTTTAGTATATCGTAGAACTTCTCAACATACAGTTGATAATTCTTCCACAACTCGTTTACTTTAGCCTGTGGTACCAGCTTTACTTCATTCCACTGTTGCTGTAGCTTTTTAAATTCATTGTAGGATTTATTGGCGTCATCGGGTGATTCCACCAGTTCTTTTAATTCTTCGATAATCGACAGCTTGACCTGAAGATTCTCTTCTTTCTGTTTTTCAATCTCAGCAGCCAAAGCACTTCTCTTCTCTTTGATGGCTGCCATTAAACTTTTGAATTCTTCTTCTACACCGTTAGGCTGTGCAATAAATTCATCTTCGGCACCACCATTTTCTACGAATAACTTTTTCGCAGCCTCGAGTTCGGCATTATGAATTTTATAGAAAGTCTGCTTTAAACCATCCAGCTCCTGTTTACTTGCATTTTCAGCATCTTGGGCAACTTCTTTTAATCGGGACAGCACTTCTTCTTTAGTGTTCAGTCTTGAACCTGATTCGGTTGATTTTTCAGCAATCGTTTCTTCAGCCGGAGTTTCTGTAATCTCTTCAGAAACCTCAACTGCTTTTTTTTCTTCTTCTAATTCCCCTTGTTTCAAAGGTTGGTTAGTGTCATGAGAGTCCATCATTGTATATTCGTTTTTAGGAAAACAGGATTTGTCCTTAAATCCATTAGGTCACAAATTAATGAAATAAAATGATTACTTCATACTATTTTCCTTTATTTTTTTTCATTATAGCTGTTTTTTACGATAATAACACCGTAATTCCCATGTACATCATCATGCCAATGATGTCATTTGTAATGGCAATAAACGGCCCTGTAGCTATAGCAGGATCTATTTTCATCTTTTCCAGTGTCATTGGAACCAGAGTACCGAAGATGGAGGCAAACATCACTACTGAAAACAGGCTGATGGATACCGAATAAGTAACAGTGGCCGTTGCACCGAAACGAATGAAATTATAGGTATATACCAGTAAAGAGATGATTGTGGCATTAATCAATGCAACTACAGCTTCTTTGCTGACTTGCTTGAACGTGTTTTTAGCATCGAGAGAACTGTTTGCCAAGCCTTGTACGACAAGTGCCGATGACTGGGTTCCCACATTTCCACCCGTACCGCCAATTAACGGTATGTAAAGAGCCATTTCGGGATGTGCGGCGAAAGTAGAATCAAAATTACCTAATATCATAGAGTTACCTATGCCGCCAATCATACCGATTAATAGCCAGGGCAAGCGGGCTGTAGTCTGACGAAGTACATTGTCGTCCGTTTCTACATCCTGCGAGAGACCGGATGCCAATTGGTAGTCGCGCTCCGATTGTTCACGAACCTCGTCCATGACGTCGTCGACGGTAATCTGTCCTACTAACCGGCCGATGCTGTCGAGAACCGGGATAGCAACCAAGTCATACTTTTCGATAATTTGTGCCACTTCATCGATAGGTGTGTCTACGTGTACGGAGATAGGGTCTTTCTGCATCACATGTTTTACTTTGGATACAGAGGGTGACGTAATCATCTTTTTCAGTGGAAATATTCCGCGGAGACGTTCGTCATCGTCTATCACGTATACATAATAGATGTCATCAAGTTCTTCTGCCTGTTGACGCATTTCTTTCAGGCATTCGGGCATACTCCAGTTTTCGTTGACGGTCACCATTTCCGTACCCATCAAACCACCGGCGGTATTTTCGTCATATTTCAGCAGGTCGACAATGTCTCCTGCCTGTTCGATGTCTTCAATGTGCGAAAGTACCTCTTCCTGCTTGTCTTCATCCAGTTCGCGCATCAAATCTACGGCATCGTCCGTATCCATATAGTCAACGAAACGTTTGGCAATGGTTTCTGATGGCAGGATGTCAAGAAACTCTTTACGAACATCCTCGTCCATTTCTACAAGTACGTCCGCGGCAGTTTCATTATCAAGTAATCGATAGACGAAGCGGGCTTCTTCCGGATTCAATTCGTTACACAACTCCGCTATATCAGCAGGGTGCAGATCGATAAGAAGCTCTTTTACTTTATCGGCATCTTTTTCTCCGATAAGCTCTTTTACGTTGTCAATGTATTCTTCGTTCATAATTACATCCTTACCTGCTTCCCGTAAATCGAGGAAGTCACGTTTAGTATACTACGTTTGTTCAGTCCGATAATCCGGCTTCCCCATTGGGAATTTCTTTTTGAGAAGTTGCTTCTATCGGGGATTTCAGCGCTTGCTCCACCCGGTTTGTCAGGTCTATAAACTCCTGTACCGAGAGTTGTTCAGGGCGTTTGTTGAATAGAGCGTCTTCTGTCAACGGGCAATCTTTACCCAAGATCGGTTTGATGGAGTTTCGTAATGTCTTTCGACGCTGGTTGAAAGTAGTTTTCACTACCTGTTTGAATAGCTTCGGATCACAACCAAGGTCTTGTATCTCGTTGCGTGTCATTCGTATGACTGCACTCTTCACTTTTGGAGGTGGGTTGAACACATGTTCGCTTACAGTGAAAAGATACTCTACCCGATACCAGGCTTGTATCAGAACGCTGAGAATGCCATATGTTTTACTGCCCGGCCCGGCCGCAATGCGTTCGGCTACTTCCTTTTGGATCATTCCTGTACAGCATGGAATCAGGTCTTTGTTATCCAACATTTTGAAAAATATCTGGCTGGATATATTATAAGGATAGTTTCCGGTTAATACGAACGGATGTCCGTCAAATAAACGTTGCAGGTTCATTTTCAGGAAGTCATCCTCGATGATGTTGTCTTCCAGTGACGGATAGGCTTCTCGCAGATAGGCTACTGATTCATAATCGACCTCCACCACTTTTACCAACCGTTCTTTTTTGACAAGGAACTGAGTGAGCACACCCATTCCCGGCCCAACTTCCAGAATCGGCAGTTCGGGGAATGTATCTACTGTATCGGCAATGTCCTGTGCCACTTTCAGGTCTTTCAGGAAGTGTTGCCCGAGAAACTTTTTAGGCTTTACTAATTTCATTTATCAACTAAATAACTACTTTTGCAGCAGACAAAGGTAATTCTTTTAAATGAAGAATAAAGAATTAGGGATGAAGAAACTAATAAAAAAGGCACTGAAACTTATCTTACCATTGGTTTTGGGAGGCTTTATCTTATATTGGGTCTATCGTGACTTCGATTTTGTAAAAGCCGCGGAGGTTTTGCAACACGGCACAAACTGGTGGTGGATGGCTTTTTCACTTCTTTTCGGCATATCGGCACAAGTGTTTCGTGGTTGGCGTTGGCGTCAGACGCTGGAACCTTTGGGAGCGTTTCCCCGAAGAAGTGATTGCGTCAATGCCATTTTCATTTCGTATGCAGCCAGTTTGGTGGTGCCGCGGGTAGGGGAAGTGAGCCGGTGTGGGATACTTGCAAAATACGATGATGTTTCCTTTGCTAAATCTTTAGGTACTGTGGTAACCGAACGTCTGGTAGATACACTGACTATTCTTTTGATTACCGGTGTCACGGTTTTGTTGCAAATGCCTGTATTTGTCACCTTTCTTGAACAAACCGGTACGAAGATTCCTTCATTGATGCATTTACTTACGTCTGTTTGGTTCTATATCATTCTGTTTTGTGGAATAGGAGTTGTTGTGCTATTTTATTATTTGATTCGTACCCTTTCTTTTTTCGAGAAAGTGAAAGGAGTTGTACTGAATGTTTGTGAAGGCATTATGTCACTGCGGAATGTGAAAAATCTTCCGCTTTTCCTGCTTTATAGCTTTTTGATTTGGCTCAGCTATTTTCTCCATTTTTATTTCACTTTCTATTGTTTTGCTTTTACGGCACATCTGGGACTTCTTGCTGCATTGGTCATGTTTGTCGGAGGAACATTTGCCGTAATTGTTCCTACTCCGAATGGGGCCGGTCCGTGGCATTTTGCAGTGATCACCATGATGATGCTTTATGGGGTAAATGCGACAGATGCCGGAATATTTGCATTGATCGTTCATGGCATTCAAACCTTATTGGTCGTTTTATTAGGCATTTACGGGTTGGCGGCTATTTCCTTTCTCCGACGAAAATAATATTTGCTGATAACAATTGTGTTTCAGGAAATGCGCTTTGCTGACTTAAAACAATATGTGTGTTATTTGCTATACATATTTAATCTGTAAATCCGGTTTTTGAACTTTTTTTATTTGAATTTCTTCCGGTAATTCTTTCTTTTCCATTCTTTTTAGTAGCTTTGACCTTTAGAAATTGATTTAAAACCTATAAATAATTCATTTATGAGCACAATTCTTGATTTAGCTCCACAAAATGTATGGAAGCATTTCTATTCTTTGACGCAGATTCCGCGTCCGTCGGGACATATGGAAAAAATTACCGGGTTTCTGGTAAATTTCGGTAAAGGTCTCGGCTTGGAAACCTTTGTAGATGAAGCCGGCAATGTGATTATCCGTAAACCTGCCACTCCGGGGATGGAAAATAGAAAAGGAGTAATCCTTCAGGCACATATGGATATGGTACCACAGAAAAACAATGATACTGTTCACGATTTTGAGAAAGATCCGATTGAAACTTATATAGATGGTGAATGGGTGAAAGCTAAAGGTACTACACTTGGAGCCGATAATGGTTTGGGAGTAGCTGCTATCATGGCTGTTCTTGAAGATCAGAATCTGAAACACGGACCGTTGGAAGCTTTGATTACAAAGGATGAAGAAACAGGTATGTTTGGTGCTTTTGGTCTGAAACCGGGTACTGTGAATGGAGAAATACTGCTTAATCTCGATTCTGAAGACGAAGGTGAACTTTATATCGGCTGTGCCGGTGGTATGGACGTTACCGCATCTCTTGAGTATAAGGAAGTGGCTCCGGAAGATGGTGATATTGCCATTAAGGTAAGTTTGAAAGGTCTTCGTGGCGGTCATTCCGGACTGGAAATCAATCAGGGACGTGCCAATGCCAACAAATTACTGGTACGTTTTGTGCGTGAAGCTGTAGCAAGTTATGAAGCTCGCCTGGCAACTTGGGAAGGTGGAAATATGCGGAATGCCATTCCTCGTGAAGCCCATGCAGTAGTAACTATCCCCGCTGAAAATGAAGAAGAACTATTGGGTTTAGTGAAGTATTGCGAAGATATTTTCAATGAAGAGTATAAAGCAATCGAAACTCCTATCAGCTTCACTGCCGAGCGGGTAGAACTGCCTGCAGGAGAAGTACCTGAAGAGATTCAGGATAATCTGATCGATGCTATTTTTGCTTGTCAGAATGGTGTGATGCGAATGATTCCTACAATTCCCGATACAGTAGAAACCTCTTCAAATCTGGCAATCATTAATATTGGTGGTGGAAAAGCTTCTTTCAAGATTCTGGCACGTAGTTCCAGCGACAGCATGAAAGAATGTCTGACTACCAGCCTTGAATGTTGCTTTTCTATGGCGGGTATGAAAGTGGAGATGACGGGAGGATATTCCGGATGGCAACCCGACATCGATTCTCCGATTCTGCATGCAATGAAAGAATCTTATAAAAAGCAGTTTGGTACAGAGCCGGAAGTGAAAGTTATTCATGCCGGGTTGGAATGCGGTATCATTGGGGCTATTATTCCTGGACTGGATATGATTTCATTTGGCCCTACACTGCGTTCACCGCACTCTCCTGATGAAAGAGCCTTGATTCCGACTGTGCAGAAATTCTATGATTTTCTGGTTGCTACGTTAGAACAGACACCGATTAAATAAAGGTTCATCAGCGAATATACGAATGAGGGGCAAGCGTTACAAGCGTTTGCCTCTCTTCTTTTTTAAGGATCTCTTTTTGTTTTCCTGTTTCATGACGACTTGTCATCCAAATGCAGAATTGTCAATGGCAACCTGCCTTTCTGACTTTATTTATGTCCGGTTTTGTCATATGATTGCCAATAGAAACCGATTTTCTTGATATATATCAAGAAATATGTTTTAAAACATATTTTTCTTCCCTTTTTGAGTACAACGTATCTATTTAGGCCTTATTTTTGTGCTGTAAAACATAAGAATTAGGATAACATAGTTTTTAGGTAACAGTTTTTTTAGGTAAAAAGATTATGAAGATTGTAAGAAGTTTATTAAAGAATTTGGCAAATGCCAATCCTAACATCTGGGGATATGTAACGCTTTAAGCGTTCTCTCCTTTAGGTTTTCGATGTGTGTTTATTAATTAAGGTAATTATTATTAGTATTTGAAGCAATGAAAAAAGTAGTAATGCATCTGCTGGAAAGATGTTTAAGAGAAGCCGGCAGAAATGAAATGATGAAGTGGGGATACACTAAATAAAAGTGTTCCCCACTTTTTTTATTGGGGAGTTACTTCACCCATTGGACTGCGAGGGTCATTCTCCTACACGAAAACTCGTTTCACCTCGGATTGCTTCTCCTTGGTGCGTAAAGCCTTCCACCACTACTTTAAATTCTCCTTCAAGGTCGGATGTGTAAAAAAGGAGTGTGGTAGCTTTTCCCTTTTCTGTTTTTACGGAGGGGTTCCAGTATAATGTATGCCGGAAATCCGGTTTGCGTGATTTTCTGTCAATTTCGTTTTTGTACTCGGGCATGCTGAATGCAACGGGCAATTGAGGACATTCATATACTGTCAGTTGCGAGTCGTCACTTAACTGTATGGAAGGCAGGTTTCCTTTTTGCGTGGTCAGGGAAATCATACATTCGAATGTTTCACCGCTAAAAGCATAGCGGCTGTTATAGATATCGATTTTTTTCACCAATTTGGGGTTATACTTCAGAATATCTTCGTGATCGTGAATAGGAACACCATCCAATAACACTAATGTATTTCCGACATTGAATCTTTTTTCTCCCTCTTTGAGTACTTTTAGCCTGCGTTTACCATTCACTTTGCGTATTATCACGCTACGTACAAATTCTACAAAGGTTTCTGTCATCGTGCTGAATCTTGTGTATTCATCCAGATTGTAGTTCAGATAAGGTTGGAGCCCGTAACAAGATTGCAGAGGGATACCATGGTCAAGAGAATCGAGCATGACAACTTGTTGTAGCTGTATGCCTATGCTTCTTTCCAATAATCGTTTTTTATTTCGATAGAGTTTAAGTTGGGGGAGATTTTTCGGCAGATTCTCACAGAAAGGCGATAAAATATTCATTTGGTAAGATTCTCCATTAGCTCCCCATGCGGCAGCCACTATGTCATTGATTCCAAATATATTGCTTGTGTAGAATCGTGCATTCCCTTCAACGTCTACTTGTCCTTGTACATACCGGATATCTTTACCTACAAAAGCGATGTCTGCTGATACATGTTTATTCTGTATCTGTTTCAGTGTTTCTCCTTCGGGAGTTTGTATTTGTCCGCGGATGATATGTCCTTCATATTCCGGTACCCATTGACCGGAGAATGTGCCGGGCGTACTGGTAACTTGCTGTCTCCAGACAGATTCTTCGTGATGTGGAAGTATGACCAGTGAATCATTACGGCTTACCGAAACGATAAGGTCGGATACTTCTTCGGGCAGGCCATTGATGGTCAATTCTACAGGTTGGCGTATACTATACGACGGCCGGGAAGTGTTTATACGAATGTTTCCGTTCATAGCCGGTACTTCTTTCGGGTATGTTTCCGTAGAATCGGCTAATGTTATCGGGTCAGATTCCGCAATCCGGAAAGTGTTGATTATGGCAATCTGCTTTCGAAAAAAGATTTTTTCCCCTTCATTTCTCATATATTGGGTATATCCGCTTAACTCGTAAATACCTGAGGGAGCATCAGCCGGAATCTTTATTTTTCCCGAACCACTGCCATTGTCAAGTGCTAATTTTAACTGGGCCTGCGGGCGTTCGGCATTTGATATTTCTACGTATCCCACTTTGCTGAAAAAAGATGGTTGGAAGTGGGTGTCAGTGGTATAAAACTTGATCCAAACTTCTTCGCCGGCCAGATAACACGTTTTGTCCGTATGTACATACACCCGTTCGTATAGTTCTTCCTGTGCCTGTGAAATCAGACAAAACAATGCAAAGAGATATAGTGTGAAGATTCGTTTCATGATTGTCTCCTTTCTTTTTAAGTTATTGGTGATCATTGGGCCAGAACGAAGGTTTGTTTTTGTTTCCTCCGTTATATTCACATTCTGTGCATCTTTGCAGCGTCCAGTTATCGATGTGTGTACCTGTTCCAACAGGACGATAGCCAGCCAGATATCTTGTCAGATAGGTGTTGTAGCCCATTTCGTTCAGATCATCGTCCGTCAGTTCCTCGCAATCTGTGTATCGGGGAGGACGTTCTATGTCATTGGGGCGAATATAGATTCTCTTTTCGACTATGTTTTTGTAAACCCCGACATAGCCGATGGCTCTTCGCTCAGGCTGAGTGGTACAACTGAGATTTCCCTGAACTTCGGAAGGTTGTGGAGTAAAGATTCCTCCCATGTCTTCATTTTGCTGTTGTACATTCAGATAATATTCATACCCTGCTTTACTCAGTGTCCGTTGTTGTACCAGTACACTGTATAACACTGTAAATCTATCTCCTTTTACCGGTGCTTCAAACAGCTTATTGTTTATGATCCGGTTCTCTTTTAGTGATTGGGTTGAACTGATCAATATATTTCTGGATAATTCTTTTTTCCAGCAATAGAAGGTAGGGTAACTGCTGTCCTCGTAAATGCGGTTTGTTTCCGGATCGAAGTAACAAGTTGTCATGTAATTAGCTCTAATCTCCCAGTCTTCTTTGTAATTCCACATGTAATATTGGGTTTTTCCGGGATCACCATGTGTAGATACCCGGATGGTCAGTGGCTGTTCTTTTACGGGCTGTATCCATGAAACACTGTCTATTTCAGGAGTTTCCATCGGTTCGGAGGGAGAAGAGATATAAATCTCTCCATTATATTCTATTTCTACTCCATAAGATACGTTGTTCTGTAATTCCCCGATGCTGATTTGATATTTGCCTTCTCCGATAGCCTTACCGGGATTACTCCGATAGCCGTCACTGCCGGTTACAATGATTTTGGCCTCAATGTCTCGATAGTTTTCCGGGGATTCTTCGGACAGTGGGACACTTTTACTTAATGAAAATACGACTTCCGTATTGGCAATGATGTCGCCGGTCACTACCAACAGTTCTTCGTCGGAAGTGGGAAGTTGTGCGTTAAATTCGGAGACACAACCTGTCAGGCAGAGTAGCAATAGATAGATAATATATTTTGATTTCAACATGGTGTTAGAATTTTATGTTATATGTAATGAAAGGAATCGGCACTCCGAAGATAGACATCTGGTACCCCTTTATCTGACCTTCTTCCGACACATAATAAATGGAATAAACATTTTTTCTTCCGGTGACGTTGTATATTCCGATAGAAATAGAACTATGCGTTAGTAGCGTCAGGTGATGGCTGGGCTCTATATTGAAAGAGATGTCTGTACGAAAGTAGTCCGGTATACGGTATGAGTTTCGTTCCGTGTAATAAGCCCGCATCGATTGTGTCGACTCATCATAATATTGTCCGGCAGGAATGGTTGTCGGACGTCCTGTGCTGTAGTCCACATTGATCGACATACTGTAGCGGTGCGTAAATTTATAGTTACCTACAAACTTGAAATCATGAGGCTTATCATATTCCGTTGGATACCAGTCACCGTTGTTTACAGGTTTTTCGATCCGTTTGTCATTCTGTCTCAAGAAAGTACGCGAATAGGTATAACTCATCCAACCGTTCAGTTTTCCAACCTGTTTTTTTACCTGCAGTTCCACACCGTAGGCGTGTCCTTGCGTGTTGATAACATCAGTTTCAATATGGTGGTTCATTAGCAGTTTGGCTCCTCCGCGATAGTCCAGATAATCGGACATCCGCTTATAATAACCTTCCACTGAGTATTCCCAGATACCGTTCGGAGAATTCAGGTAAAGTCCTGCCGCGGCTTGCCAACCTTTTTGGGGTTTAATGTTGACATCACTTAGTTTCCATGTGTCGGTTGGCGACATGATGACAGTATTCGACAGTTTATGTATATATTGCCGCATCGAATTAAATCCTGCTTTAATTGAAAAATCATCCGTGAAGGAGTATCGTGCGGATAGCCGGAATTCGGGTCCGTGATAGGTTTTCATCACTTTTCCTGCTCCGGCAGTGATAGTATCTGTTATAGTCGATTCGTGCGGGAGTGTACCCGGTTCATATTTATAATACGAACGTGGCCCTAACGCATTGAATAGCGAATAGCGGATTCCTGCGTTGACAGACAGTTTGGGAGTGATTTCCCATTCATCACCCAAATAGAACGCCGTTTCCAGGGCTTTATCTTTTTGCAAAGCATCCTTTTTCACCAGTGATTCACTTCCTTCAGGTTCGTAAGTTCCCGAATTGATATTGTACAGCATTGATTTAAAACCAAAGTTTAATGTATTATTGCCGGTCAGTTTGTTTGTAAAGTCTGCCTTAACGAAATATTGATTAATGTCAAACGATAGCTTATATGCGCTTGAGGCATTGACTGTTTCCCGGTTATTGTAGTCGTAGTGATCGTATCCGGCCGAGAAATATCCCACCAGTCTCTCATTAAATACAGCCCTCCATCGTGCTGAGGCATTAAGGTTGTTGTAACCGTATTTTTCGTTTGAGTTGAAAGCAAAGCGGTCATGGCTATAATATCCGTAAATATTAAGGCTGTGTTTATCGTTGAACTTATGTGCCACAATGGCGCCCAGGTCATAAAAACCGGCGGTGCCGTCTTTGTAACCGCTTTTTTCCGGAAGCTGTTTCATAATCCAGTCGGAATATGTAGTACGTCCGCTTAGTAAGACAGATGTCCTGTCTTTGATGACCGGAATCTCCAGATTCAGTTTGCTTGTCACCAGTCCGATACCCGCCGAACCTGTGAACTTTTCTTTATTGGCCTCTTTGCCGGTGATATCCAGAATAGACGAAATACGTCCGCCATATTGTGCGGGGATGCTGCTTTTATATATTTCGGCCTCTTTCACCATGTCCGAATTGAAAGCGGCGAAGAAGCCAAATAAGTGGTTGGGGTTATAAATGGTTCCGTCATTAAGTAAAATCAGGTTTTGGTCGGTAGCTCCGCCACGTACGTTGAATCCGCTTGAAGCTTCACCTACTGTTTTTACTCCCGGCAAGGCTTGTACCATCTTCAGAATGTCCACTTCCCCCAAAGCCATTGGGATATTTTTCAGCTGTGTAGGGCGCAAAGTCTCAGCTCCCAGCTGTGTGCTCTTTACATTCTGTATGCGTCCGGAAGTAATGGTTACTTCGTCCAGCATATGTGTACTCTCTTCCAGTTCTATATCGAGTGTTCCGTCACTGAAAAGCATGATTTGACGTCGCGTATCTTTTACATTCAGTCCTTTTATGTCCAATTGCTTATGTCCGGTAGGAAGCTCAAGGGTAAAGTTACCCTTTGCGTCTGTTGTTGTCGCTATCCATGGGTCCTTTAAAATCAGATTGATACCGATCATGGGCTCACCGGTTTTAAAGTTAGTCACTTGCCCTTTGAGTGTCGCTTTCCGGGGGCGTTGTTTGATCCGTACATCTCCTACATTATATACTTTGTTTTCTGAAGATGCTTTTTCCGGTTCGTCTCTCAGATAAGTATATACATCCCCATAGTAACCTTCATCTTTTTCCGGTTCGCCTGTCAGTGTGGGAGGCAATAGTGTGATAAGCTCCTGTTCTTTCAGCACGAATAAAATGTTCCCATATACCGATAGTTTATAGGGTGTCGGTGCCAGTGCTTCTTTCAACTGCTGTAAAGGCGTAGTCTTTCCTCTTACCAATACCTTGAAGGAGGTGTCAATGGTAGTATAAATTCTGTAGGATGTATTTTTCTCCATTGATTCCAGTAGGGTATCAATGGTTATACTGTCGGCAGGAAGTGAGAGCGGCTGTTGTGCCACTGCTTGTTGCGGCCACCAGAATAACAGGGGCAGCATCCATAGGTATATATTCTTTTTCATCGTGTCTGTTTGGGGGCTATCAATTCTTCACAATAGTTTGTAAGGGCTGTCAGTGAGGCGTCAGTATCATGACGGAAGTTTAGCTTCTGTTTTCGTACATAGCGGTTTATCAGTTTACGCTGTTCCGGAAAGATCCTGGCAAACGTCTTTTTGTTACTGACGGAATAATATACTCCGTTGTACTCCAGATAATATTTTGCTTTGTACGTGAAATATTCAGTCTGGTGTTTGCCGGTTTTTATTATTTTTTCCGCACTGATATGAGCAATATAATATTTTTTGCGTGCCAATAGTCTCAATTCTTTTCCATTGTGCAGTAATTCGTAAAATCCTTTGTCCAGATTTGTATTTGGCGTTGGACGGAAGTAGATGAATGTAGCATTGTGTAGTTTTACCTGTTCGATTCCTTCGTTATTAATAATAATGCTATGACGGCTACCGGGATTCAGAGCCGAAAGTTGGTCTTTGTATAAATCCAGGTGAAGGGCCAGACCCGGATACCGGTTACCTCTGAAGATGATCTCTCCGGAAGTAAATTCGTCACTTTGAAAATAAGGGAGATTTTCGTATTGAGCAAGACTGTACGTAAATTCTATTTCACCATTATAAATGGTTGCATGGTCTCCTGCCGCTTTCAGATAACTTTCTATCGGATGGGTTTGTGAGTAGATTGCTTCTCCATTGAATAATAATGCGGTAATCGCCAGCATATACTTCAAGTAATGTCTGTTTTTCATAAGATGTTGTGTGTTGGTTTGTGATTAGATTAATGGTTGCGATTACAAAGTTAACTGAAAAAGTCTTGTCGTTTTCAGTTTTGCGTTAAAAGACCTTAATTTTGCTCATGCTGGTTATGGAAATATGCCCGATCTGTTCTCTTTTTTTATAAGAAAAAGAACAAATCTTTAAACTTTATTTTGTTACTTTGTTAATTATGTATTGATACTTAAACTTTTAAGATATGAAGATTAGACTAATTTGTATTATCGTGTTACTTTCTATGGGAATGATGTCATGGACACATGCCCAATCATACGATAAGTTATGGAAGCAAGTGGAGCAGGCCCAACAGAAAAGTCTGCCCGAGACTATCGTCCGGTTGACCGGTGAAATTTATAAGAAAGCTGAAATTGAGAAGAACTCTCCTCAAATGCTGAAAGCCTATGTCTGGCAGATGAGATTCAGGGAAGAAATCACTCCGGATAGTTTCTATGTGTCGTTGAACGGATTAGAGCAGTGGGTGAAAACTACAGATAAGCCACTGGACCGTGCGGTTCTGCATTCGCTTATCGGCAGTATGTATGCCGATTATGCTTCTCAAAATCGTTGGAAACTAAACCGCCGTACAGATTTGGAGGAAGTGACTCCCTCAAATGATATCCGGGAGTGGAGTAAAAATCAGTTTGTAACGAAAGTGATGTCAGAAACAGCCGTAACGTTTCAGGATTCCTTGTTACTGCTCGATACTTCATCCCGAAGTTACATTCCTTTTGTCGAGCTGGGGGTAACAAGTGATTATTATCATCATGATATGTATCATCTTTTAGCTTCCCGTGCCATTGCTTCATTAGAGAGTTTATCCGGGTTGGGCAGTGATTCTCTGATAAATGCACGTATCGAAGGGATTTATCGACACATGATGGATTCATATCGCCGGACCGATAATCCGGACGCTCTGTTGCTTACTAACTTGGATTATCTGCAGTGGAAAAGGCGCACCGATCCCGGTTTTCGTCCTTATCATGCTCCCGAAGGTAGAATCGGGCTGACGCAAGATCCTTATCTGGCAGCATTGAATAAACTGATTGCCGAGAACCAGTCACGTGACATTTGTGCCGAGGTTTATTTACTTAAGGCCCAGGAGGCGGTGAATGCCGGTGTACCTGCTTCCGGATTGCAATTGTGTGATGAGGCTATTTCCCGCTATCCGGCTTATCACCGTATTAATGCCTTGAGAGAGCTGAAGCAGGATATCCTGAGCCCGGATTTTACAGTGCAGACCCCGTCAGCGGTTTATCCCGGTGAGGAATTCGACTTGAAAGTCAGTTTTAAGAATCTGAAGAGTTTCGCAGTTCAGTTGTATGCGATCAATTTGCCGGTTCGCCCCAATGCAGTGGAAGTACCTGATGAAACATTCTTAAAGAAATATGGGCGCTTGCTTTCGTCGGTGCATTATGTCCTTTTCCCGTCTGGTGACTATAAAATGCAAGACTCTATATTTCATATGAAAGCTCCTGAAACAGGCCTCTATGCCCTCCGTATTGTTCCGGATGCTGAGGTTCGTTCTAATTCTGCGAAGTTTCTGTCTTCCACCCGCTTCAAAGTGCTGACCCGCTCTTTGCCTTCCAAGCTAAGTGAGGTAGCTGTACTCGATGATATGAGTGGGAAGCCTATAGAGGGGGTTCTGCTTTCAGTCTTCGACCGACAGAACAAACAGCTTCTGACCGCTACCACTAATGCTGAAGGGAAAGCACAGTTTGCTTCATCAGGAGAGTACAGATACCTGACGGCTGCCAAAGGAGCCGATACGGCTATGCCGCAAATCTATTTATGGGGTGGGAATTATAACTTTACAGATGATACAAAGCCGGTTTCTGCCGTAACTTTGCTTACCGATCGTTCTCTTTACCGTCCGGGACAGACTGTCTATGTGAAAGGAATTGCCTATGAACAATACCCGGATTCTGCCCATGTGCTTGCCGGGCGAGAATATACACTGACACTTACAGATGCCAATGGGCAGGAAGTGGGTATAAAGAAGCTGCGTACCGGTGATTTCGGTTCTTTTACTGCTGAATTCGTATTACCATCCGTTTGTTTGAACGGCATTTTCAGCCTGAATACTCAAAACGGTTTCCGTACCATTAGGGTGGAAGATTATAAACGTCCTACATTTGACATTACATTTGAGCCGGTGACTGAAAGTTATCGTTTAGGGGACCGTGTCGAATTGAAAGGGAATGTCAAGACTTTCAGCGGTGTGCCTTTACAGGATATTCCGGTTACTTATACCATAACCCGTTCCCTTTGTTCCTGGCGGATGTGGGGAGTGAATCCCGTCATATTGGCTTCTGACACCGTGCGTCTGGGGGCAGATGGAAATTTTGAGCTCCCTGTTGACCTGAAACCCGATACTTCAGGCTCCGACCTTGACGATGGTGATGACACTTCTTCCTATTATGACTATAAAGTACAGGTCTCGGTCACGAATGTTGCGGGCGAAACGCAGACTTCGGAAATCAGCCTGCGGGCCGGAAAGACTTCCTTGCTGCTATTTGCCGATATAAACGGACTTATCTGTAAAGACGATTCCATAAAAGCTACTTTTCAGGTAAATAATCTGGAACGTAAACCGGTTGCCGTCGAAGGCAGTTACCAATTGTTCTCTATTTCAGGTTATGAGGAATCCAAAGCTGTGAAAGATCAGAAGGTTTCTGCTCAGGCAATCCTTTCAGGTTCGTTCAGATCCAATGAAGAGACGTTATTGTCCGACTGGAAAACACTACCTTCCGGTGCTTATAAACTTGTAGCTTCTGTGACGGATGCCCAGGGACGTAAATCAGAAACGGAAAAGGTTGTGATCCTTTTCGCTTTGAATGATAAACGTCCACCGGTGTCCATGCCTTTATGGTATTATGAGGTAAATACCCGGTTTGATGCAGAACATCCTGCACTATTCTACTTTGGAACTTCCGAAAAGGATGCTTATGTACTTATGGATGTATTCAGTGGTAACAAGCATCTGGAGAGCAAACTTCTTCATTTGTCCGATTCGCTTGTCCGTTTTGAGTACCCTTATCGGGAGGCTTATGGAAATGGTTTGGGCATTACTTTTGCATTTGTTCGTAAAGGAATAGTTTACGAACAGGAAGTAAGTCTGACAAAGCGTTTGCCCGATTATACTTTGAATATACGCTGGGATGTATTCCGTGACAAATTACGTCCCGGACAGGAAGAGGAATGGAAGCTGACGATCCGGAATCCACAAGGATCACCGGTTTTGGCCGAGATGTTGGCTACCATGTACGATGCTTCACTGGATAAAATCTGGAAAGCTGACCAGTCTCTGCAGCTATATTATCATCTTTCCGTTCCTGTTTCCCATTGGAGGAGGGACTATGCAGATTCGAACTATTTCTATTTTGGTTTCCGTCAGCGTAGTTTGAAAGTACCTTCTTTCAGTTACGATCATTTTGTATTACCTCCTGTCGGATATGCTGTTGCCGAGGTGTTGTCGATAACCAATGATGCCGCTCCGGTTACCCGTTATGCTCGTATGCGTGGAATGGGAGCTATGAAACAACAAATGAAAAGCGAGGCCGCAGACGATGTTCTTTTTGAATCCGAAATGATTTCTGTTTCACAAGACGCGGGGGCTGTAAATCAGGCAGACCATTCGGCAGTGAATAGGGCTGCAGATATAGAGTTACGTACCAACTTTGCTGAAACAGCTTTTTTCTATCCGCAACTTCATACTAATGCTCAGGGTGAGGTCAGCTTCTCTTTCCGTATGCCGCAAAGCCTTACGACCTGGAATTTCCGTGGTTATGCCCACACACAGAATATGATGACGGGTCAGATAAATGCTACTGCTGTTACCAGTAAAGAGTTTATGCTTACCCCAAATCTGCCGCGGTTTGTCCGGGTGGGAGACCATACTTCCATCGCTGCTTCTGTTAGCAATCTCACAGGTAAAAGCATGTCGGGTACAGTGAAACTTGTGCTTTTCAATCCTATGACGGATCAGGTGATATCTACCCAGCAAAAGAAATTTAATGCCGGGCCCGGACAGACTGTCGGGGTGGATTTCCTGTTTACGGTTACTGATAAATATGAAGTTCTGGGGTGCCGGATGATAGCCGAAGGAGGCAATTTCAGCGATGGTGAACAACACCTGCTTCCGGTTCTCAGCAATAAAGAGAATCTGACAGAGACCTTGCCTATGCCTGTCCGTGGTGAACAAACGCGTACTTTCTCTTTAGCAGACCTTTTCAATCATCATAGCAAGACTGCAACCAACCGGCGTTTAACCGTTGAATTTACTGCCAATCCGGCTTGGTATGCCGTACAAGCATTGCCAGCGTTGTCGCAACCCAGAAATGATGATGCCATTTCATGGGCTACTTCCTGGTATGCCAACACAATGGCCTCTTACATAATGAATGCCCAACCACGTATTCGAGCTATTTTTGACAGTTGGAAACTCGGGGGAGGCACCAAAGAAACTTTCCTGAGTAATTTGCAAAAGAATCAGGAAGTGAAGAATATCCTTCTTTCCGAATCTCCCTGGGTGATGGAAGCTACCTCGGAAAGCGAACAAAAAGAACGCATTGCCACTCTATTCGATTTGAATAATATCCGTAATAATAATGCAGCAGCCTTACTGAAACTACAGGAACTCCAATTACCTGATGGTTCGTGGAGTTGGTATAAAGGAATGAACGGTAGTCTTTTTGTTACCGATTTTATTGTGGAGCAGAATGCACGTATAGCCCTGCTTACAGGAAAACCATTGGAAGGCGCAGCCTTGAATATGCAACGGTCGGCTTTCAACTATCTTCATAAAGAGGCCTTACAGGAATATCGTTCTATTCGTGAAGCCGAAAAAAACGGCAGTAAATCACAAGGAATTTCACGAAGTGCATTAAAGTATCTCTATCTGGTTGCTATTTCTGACGAAAAAGTGCCGGCATCCATGAAAGAAGCATATACCTATTTCCTTTCGAGAGTAGCTCCGTCATTGTCTCAGCAGTCTGTAACCGAAAAAGCTTGGTCGGCCATTATCTTGCAGAAAGTAGGCAAGGTGAAAGAGGCTCAGGAGTTTATGGCATCCCTTAAAGAATATCTCACTCGGACAGATGACCAGGGTATGTTTTTTGATACAGCCGACAGTCCATATACTTGGAATAACCTGAAAGTACCTGCCCATGTGGATGTAATGGAAGCTTTTGAACGAGTGGGAGAGGATGCACAGGTTGTTGAAGAAATGAAAATGTGGCTTTTAAAGCAGAAACAGACCCAGCAATGGGATTCTCCGGTAGCTACTGCAGATGCTGTTTATGCTCTGCTTTACAATGGAACTAATTTACTGGATAATCAAGGAGATGTCCGTATTGTTCTTGGCAATGAAGTGTTGGAAACGATAAGTCCTGCTAAGACGACTGTTCCGGGGTTAGGTTATATCAAAAAGACTTTTACGGACAGAAAGACCGTAGATGCCGCTGAGATTATTGTTGAAAAACGAGATCCGGGTATTGCCTGGGGAGCAGTATATGCACAGTTTGAAGAGAGTCTTGATAAAGTAGTTCGCCAAGGGAGCGGTCTGGATGTAGATAAGAAATTATATGTGGAAACGATTGCTCATAACAATCGTCAGTTGCAACCGATTATTGGTAAAACTCAGTTAAAGGTTGGTGATAAAGTGGTAGTCCGTCTGACTGTCCGTCTTGATCGTACGATGGATTTTATACAGTTGAAAGACCAGCGGGCTGCCTGTCTCGAACCGATTGAAGTCCTGTCCGGATATCGCAATGTTGGTGATGTCGGTTGTTATGTAGCAGTAAAAGATGCTTCAACTGATTTCTTTTTCGATACCTTAAATAAAGGAACTTATGTTTTAGAGTATAGTTACCGTGTCGATCGTGCAGGAAGTTACGAAACAGGAATTGCTACTATTCAGAGTGCCTATGCACCCGAATATGCAGCCCACTCAGCTTCGTTTCGCTGTAACATATCTCAATAAATAAAATTAAATATTTTCAGGAGGGTGTGTCGAAATTTTTTTCACCACGGAGTAACACAGAGTATCATAGAGTCTTTTTATTGATAATCAACAACCTAAAATCGTCTCTGTGTTACTCTGTGTCCTCTGTGGTGAGTTTTGATGCAGCCCCTGTTTTTTTGAGTAAAGCCACTATGTCCTGTGCTTAAAAATATGTAATCAGTGGCAGATTCTCGACGAAAACTCCTATTTTTGTACTTTAAACAACTAACAATAATAAAATAGGAACGAATGAAACGTAGTTTACTCTTCATATTTACTTTACTTACTATTACTTTATCGGCTGTAGCTCAACCTCGTATCTCTTCTAATAAGGAGACCCATCATTTCGGACAGATTGAATGGAAGCGTCCGGTTTCTGTAGAGTATACTATTACCAATACTGGTGATAAACCTTTGGTACTGACTAATGTTACTACCTCTTGTGCCTGTTCGGTTGCTAACTGGACGAAAACTCCGATTGCTCCCGGAGAAAAAGGAACGGTTGGTGCTACGTTTGATGCAAAAGCGTTGGGGCATTTCAATAAATCGATCGGCATTTACAGCAATGCGCAGCCTGGTTTGGTTTATTTGAACTTCGATGGAGAGGTGGTTCAGGAGATCAAGGATTTTACTAAAACCCATCCCTATGCAATCGGACAAATCCGGATTGACCGTACAGATATAGATTTTCCTGATGTACACAGCGGAGAAAAACCGGTCATTACGTTGGGGGTAGTCAATCTTTCCGATCGTCCATACGAACCTGTATTGATGCACCTTCCGCCTTATCTGAAAATGGAAACTAATCCTACCGTCCTTTTGAAAGGTAAGAAAGGAACCATTACCCTGACACTTGATACCAAACAACTGATGGATTTAGGTTTGACTCAGTCTTCTGTTTATCTGGCTCGCTTTGCCGGTGATAAAGTGAGTGAGGAAAATGAAATCCCCGTGTCAGCAATACTTCTTCCTGACTTTTCAGGAATGACCGAGCAAGATAAAGCTTTAGCTCCTGCTATTCGTCTGTCCGAATCCAAGATTGATTTAAGCCGGGTTTTGGTTAAGAAAAACAAAGCCCGACATGACATTGTTATCACTAACACAGGTAAGTCTCCTTTGCAGATCAGTAAACTGCAAGTATTCAATCCTGCGGTAGGTGTTGCTTTGAAGAAAACTATACTGCAGCCGGGCGAAAGTACCCGCCTGAGAGTGACTGTCTTGAAAAAGAATCTTGGAAAGAAGAAGAGACACTTGCGAATTCTGATGATCACCAATGATCCGGTACAGCCGAAAGTGGAGATCGATGTAAAAGCTACGAGTAACGAATCACATAATTAATATCTGCCATGGAACATCCTGAAAATAACGAAGCATATAAAGGTTTGGTTGTGAATGCAGGCATTGAACAACCGTCATCTGTAAATCCCTATCTGAAGCGAAAAGTAAAAAAACGCCAGTTGTCGGTTAATGAGTTTGTGGAGGGCATTGTCAAAGGGGATGTGACGATTCTGAGTCAGGCTGTAACTTTAGTGGAAAGTGTGCGTCCCGAACATCAGGCTACCGCACAGGAGGTCATTGAAAAATGTCTGCCTTATTCCGGTAATTCGATTCGTGTAGGTATCAGTGGTGTGCCGGGAGCCGGTAAAAGTACTTCGATTGATGTCTTTGGATTACACGTTCTTGAAAAAGGAGGTAAGTTAGCTGTTTTAGCTATTGATCCGAGTAGTGAACGCAGCAAAGGAAGTATTTTGGGTGATAAAACCCGTATGGAGCAGCTTTCTGTACATCCTAAATCATTTATACGTCCCAGTCCCTCTGCCGGTTCGTTGGGAGGAGTGGCCCGTAAGACTCGTGAAACGATTATTCTATGTGAAGCTGCAGGGTTCGATAAGATCTTTGTGGAGACTGTAGGAGTGGGACAAAGTGAGACGGCAGTTCATTCAATGGTCGATTTTTTCCTGTTGATTCAGTTGGCCGGTACGGGAGATGAACTACAGGGCATTAAAAGAGGGATTATGGAGATGGCTGACGGTATTGTGATAAATAAAGCTGATGGCAATAACATTGACAAAGCCAAGTTGGCGGCTGCGCAATTCCGTAATGCTTTACATCTTTTCCCGGCTCCGGATTCCGGATGGACACCGCGTGTACTTACTTATTCGGGATTCTATAATCTTGGAGTAAAGGAAATATGGGATATGGTGTACGAGTACATTGATTTTGTGAAAGGTAATGGCTATTTTGAATATCGTCGTAACGAACAAAGCAAATACTGGATGTATGAGAGCATCAATGAACAGTTACGTGACAGCTTTTATCACAATGCCAAGATTGAATCGATGTTGCAAGAAAAGGAGCAACAGGTGCTCAAGGGAAATCTCACCTCTTTTGTTGCTGCCAAGAGCTTACTCGATACTTATTTCGAAGATCTGAAATAACGATGAAGAGGTGTCAAAATTCGTATTCACCACAGATTACACAGATAATTATTATTGGTTGTCAGTAGATTAAAATCATTTTGTGTAAATCTGTGTAATCTGTGGTGAGTTATGACACACCTTCCAAATCTGCCTTCGATTTACTTTGAGTCACAAAGTAGACTCCAAGAAATACCAATGCAATCGCAACTCCTTTTTCCCAGCCGAAGCTTCCGATTCCCATTAAGATCGCCGCTATGGAAGCAACAATGGGTTGCACATAGTTATACATACTTACTACTGTAGGGCGCATCAGTTTTTGTGCAGTCATGATGCAGATGTAAGCAATGAAGCTTCCGCATAGTACCACATAAAGTACCTGATAAATGGCAGCGGTCGAAATACTGTTCCACTCGATGCCCGCTATATCCTGATAAGAAAAAGGAATATAGCATATAGATGCATAAATAAACATCCACTTATTAATTGTGATGGCCGAATAGCGTTGGGATAATCCTTTGAATACGGTCAGGTAGATAGAGAAGCTGAGTTGGGCGATCATACAAAGTAAGTCTCCCCAGATGCTTCCTCCTCCTGCACTTGTCGCCTGACTGCTTAAAATCAAGATCAATGCTCCCATTGCTCCAATGAAAATTCCCAATACCTTTTTGTTTGTAACCGGTTCTTTCAGATAGATAGCTGCCACAATCATGGTGATGATAGGTGAAGTCGTTGTTACGATAGATGCGTCTATCGGAGAAGTGAGAGACAGGCCGAATATAAATATTCCCTGATTGAAAACAAGGGCGAACAGAGAAGCGAAGAAAATTTTCAACATGTCACGGTGTCCTACCTGCTCTTGTTTACAGAAAGCGGAAAGTATCCAGAAAGCTGCTGCCGCCCCTACCATGCGAAAGGTGGTTACCGAAAGTGCCGAGAACTCTGTCAATGCCGATTTGCCGATAGGGGACATTAATCCCCACATCACGTTGGCCGTAAATGCCAGTGCATGTCCTTTCAGATTCTTATCAATCTCCATACCGAATGTTACCTTTATTGAAAACTGATGCAAAAGTAACTAATTTATCGTTTGAATTTTCTATATTTGTTTAATTTAAATGCAACCATTTATGGAACTATCAGCCAATTATATCAAACGAATTGAAATAAACGGATTATGGGACCGGTTCAACATAGTCTGGGACCTTCGTCCGGATGTCAATATACTATCCGGTATCAATGGAGTAGGAAAAACTACTATCCTGAATCGCTCGGTCGGTTATCTTGAACAGTTATCAGGCGAAGTAAAGAGTGATGAAAAAAACGGGGTACGTGTCTTTTTTGATAATCCGGAAGCTACGTACATTCCGTATGACGTGATCCGCAGTTACGATCGTCCGCTTATTATGGGAGACTTCACAGCCCGTATGGCAGATAAGAATGTGAAATCCGAGCTCGACTGGCAACTTTACCTCTTACAACGCCGCTACCTTGACTACCAGGTCAATATCGGCAATAAGATGATCGATCTGCTGAGTAGTAATAACGAGGAAGAGCGCGGCAAAGCAGCTACTCTTTCAGTAGCCAAGCGCCGTTTTCAAGACATGGTCGATGAACTGTTCAGCTATACCCGTAAAAAAATAGACCGTAAACGCAATGATATTGCTTTTTATCAGGATGGTGAACTTCTGTTTCCTTATAAGCTTTCTTCCGGTGAGAAACAGATGCTGGTGATCCTGCTTACCGTACTTGTACAGGACAATGCCCATTGCGTTTTGTTTATGGACGAACCCGAAGCTTCATTGCACATCGAATGGCAGCAAAGATTGATTGCGATGATCCGTGAACTGAATCCGAATGTACAGATTATACTTACCACTCATTCGCCTGCAGTCATCATGGAGGGATGGCTCGATGCAGTAACCGAAGTCAGTGATATTGCAACCAGTTATAAATAGCATTTAACCCAAACACGACCTATGGCAATTAGTCTTAAAGATAATCTGACCTCTTCCTACTTCAGTGCAGCCCATAAGCTGTACTCTAAAAAGGCACGCCGCCGAATCGTTGCTTATGTTGAGAGTTATGATGATGTAGCTTTCTGGCGTACCCTGCTTGAAGAGTTTGAGGACGAAGAACATTATTTTCAAGTGATGCTTCCTTCCGCTACATCGTTGGCCAAAGGCAAGAAGATGGTGTTGATGAATACTCTCAATACCGCTGAGCTCGGGAAAAGCCTGATTGCTTGCGTAGATAGCGACTATGACTTTCTGTTGCAGGGAGCTACCTCCACCTCGCGTAAGATTAACCGTAACAAATATATTTTTCAAACCTATGCCTATGCCATTGAGAACTATCATTGTTACGCCGACAGCCTGCATGAGGTTTGTGTACAGGCAACTTTGAATGACCGTCACCTCATTGATTTCAACGAGTTTATGAAGCGATACTCCCGGATCGTTTATCCGCTTTTCCTATGGTCTGTCTGGTTTTATCGCCGCCATGATACTTATACGTTTTCCATGAGTGAGTTTAATGGCTGTGTTCGCTTGCACGATGTTAGCCTGAGACATCCGGAACGTTCTCTGGAAGTGGTGAGACGTTCGGTTACAGCTAAGTTGTCCGAATTGTCTACACGCTTTCCGCAGGGGCTCGAAGAGATTGACAGATTATCGGCCGAACTTGAAAGGCTCGGAGTACTTCCTGATACTACTTATTTGTTTGTTCAAGGGCATCATATTATGGATAATGTAGTGATGAAAGTGCTGACTCCCGTCTGTACGGCTTTAAGGCGCGAGCGTGAACAGGAAATCAAGAAGTTGGCAGAACACAATGAACAATTTCATAACGAACTGACTTGTTATCAGAACAGTCAGGTGAATGTGGAAGTAATGCTCCGCAAAAACAGTGCATACAAAGATTTATACCTCTATCAATGGTTGAAAGAAGATATTAAAGAGTTTTTATATGGAACAAATAACCGAAAAGATAAATAACTTATTCGTTTCCTGGGGATTTAACAGCAATGAAGTAGGTCCTATTATAACACTGATACTGATTATCGGTGTTGCCTTTCTGGCTGACCTTATTTGCCGTCATATCCTTTTGAAAGTGGTTGCTAAATTAGTGAAAAAGACCAAGGCAACCTGGGATGATATTGTATTCGACCGTAAAGTACTGATTTATCTCAGTCATCTTGTCCCCCCCATCATTATTTATGTGTTGATTCCTTTGGCAATTCCAAATGTAAGTGCCCTCGATTTTATTCGTCGTATCTGCATGATTTATATCATTGCGGTTTTTCTACGTTTTATCAGCGCATTTTTATCGGCTGTTTATCATGTATACAGTGAGCGAGAGCAGTTTCGTGATCGACCATTGAAAGGTTTGTTGCAAACAGCACAAGTGATACTATTTTTCATTGGAGGAATTGTTGTTATCAGTGTATTGATAGATAAATCTCCGATGGTGTTGCTCACCGGGCTTGGTGCTTCGGCTGCCATCCTGATGTTGGTGTTTAAAGACAGTATCATGGGATTTGTGTCCGGCATCCAACTTTCTGCAAATAATATGCTGAAAGTAGGTGACTGGATTGCTATGCCCAAATACGGAGCCGACGGTACGGTGATTGAAGTGACGCTCAATACAGTGAAGGTGCGCAATTGGGACAATACCATCACTACCATTCCTCCCTATCTGCTGGTCAGTGATTCTTTTCAGAATTGGCGGGGTATGCAGGAGTCCGGTGGGCGGCGTGTGAAACGTTCTATCAATATCGATATGAACAGTGTCAGATTCTGTACCCCCGAAATGCTGGCTAAATATAAGAAAATCCAATTGTTGACCGATTATGTGGAGCAGACCGAGAAGGTGGTGAAAGAGTATAATAAAGAACATCACATAGACAACTCTATTTTGGTCAACGGGCGACGCCAGACCAATCTTGGTGTGTTTCGCGCCTATTTGACGAACTACCTGAAAAGTCTTCCCGACGTGAATAAAAATCTCACTTGCATGGTACGCTATCTTCAGCCCACCGAACAAGGTATTCCGGTTGAACTTTACTTTTTTTCTGCTGTGAAAGAGTGGGTACCTTACGAAGGAATCCAGGCCGATGTATTCGATCATCTGCTTGCCATTATTCCGGAATTCGGATTACGTGTATTCCAGAATCCTACGGGAGAAGATTTTAGGGAGTGGAGTAGAAGAAATTAAAAAAGTGTATTATATTTGTAGCTAATAATACTATATTAGCTATGAATGCACTACAAAGCAACATTATCCGGGAGATCACTCCGTTGTCTGACAAGGATTGTTTTTATATTGCCGAACGGTACAAAACGGAGTTTACCTATCCCATTCACAACCATGCCGAGTTTGAGCTGAACTTTACGGAGAAAGCCGCCGGAGTGCGTCGCATTGTCGGCGATTCGGCAGAAGTGATCAGTGATTATGATTTGGTTCTGATTACTGGAAAAGACCTGGAACATGTATGGGAGCAGCACGATTGCCATTCAAAAGAGATCCGTGAAATAACGATCCAGTTTTCCTCCGATCTCTTTTTTAAAAGCTTTATCAATAAGAATCAGTTCGATTCCATTCGTGATATGCTTGAGAAAGCTCAGAAAGGTCTTTGTTTTCCGATGTCGGCCATCCTGAAAATCTATCCTCTGCTCGATACCCTGGCATCCGAGAAACAGGGGTTTTATGCTGTTATCAAATTCCTGACTATCCTTTACGAACTGTCACTTTTCAACGAAGAGGCTCGTACGTTGTCAAGTTCTTCTTTTGCTAAAATCGGCATTCATTCGGATAGTCGTCGCGTACAGAAGGTGCAGGAATATATTAATGCCCATTATCAGGAAGAGATCCGCCTGAATCAGCTGGCCAATATGGTAGGAATGACTCCGGTATCTTTCAGTCGCTTCTTTAAATTGCGTACCGGCAAGAACCTCTCGGACTATATCATTGATATTCGTTTGGGGTTTGCTGCCCGCCTGCTGGTTGATTCTACTATGTCCATTGCTGAAATCTGTTATGAGTGCGGGTTTAATAATCTTTCTAATTTCAATCGGATTTTCAAGAAGAAGAAAGAATGTTCACCCAAAGAGTTTCGTGAAAACTACAGGAAGAAAAAGAAACTGGTATAATTTTATGTGAGAATACTTACCCTCAATTAACATTGTTAACGCCATTTCTCCGTTATTTTATTCTTGTGTGCAAATAACAAGCCTTCTGCATTTAAAACACTTGCTATTTGCATTTAAAGAACAAGCTTTAACGTAGCGTTAAAACAAAGCTTTGGGCGAGAGAAATCTTGTGCTTTAAAAACACTGTGTTTTAGTTTGTTAAGCACACTCTTTACTTCTTTGTTTCACTGAATCCCTTTTGGGATAAAAGCCTGTATACTTGTTTTTTTGTCAACTACAAATCGGGGACTGACACTCCCTGCTATCTTCTTTTCGCCTTGTTTAGCGCCGCTATCAGGTATCTTCCTTTGGCCCCGATATCGCTCCAGCAAGTGTTTGCAATCAGCCGCCATACCGTCGTTCCCTTCCTTCCATAGTCCGACAGCCTGAGTATGGAGTTTACTTCCCCGGTGTCGGTAACGCTCAATCTCTTTAGCGTGTCCATCAGTCCCGAGTAATTGTGCGTCATTGTATTGAAGGCGTATCCCGGTATCTGTAGATAAGCAGAATCCTCCTTCCGCTCTTCCCCCTCCCCTTCAGGGGGAGCTGAGGGGGGGAATTCTTTACTTTCCTCTGCTTTACTTTCCTTTACTTTACTTTGTCCGGAATCGCATGCATTTTTTGCGTCAACGGCTACATGATGTACTACGTTTTTCGGGTTAACAGGTGTTTTTTCCTCTTTGAACAGCTCTGGTTGCTGAGTTTCCTGTGGCGTAGAAGGAGCATCGGGTTTTCCGTTTTCCTTTTCCGGTTTTACTATCAGATAGGGGAGCTCCGACAGTTCTCTTTTCCTTCGCTTCGTAGCTTCCAGCCATACCTTTTGTATGCTTTCCGAAGTCAGTATTCCGTTTTCCCGATAACTGTTTTCGTCCAGTATTCCTTTGATGAACAGAATCTTGATGATTCTCTTCACCTCTTCTGCTTGCACCTCTCTCCCTGCCTTGTTTGCGAAAATCAGGCACTGTTCTTCATCCCACCGTATGTAGTATCCCTCCTTGTAAATCTTGCACATCAGTTTCAGCACAATTGCCGACCCTTTTATTCCATATTTTACTTCTATCACTTCCATTGCGTTCTCTTCCATGAAGTTTACGCTCACCGGAAAATAATTGATCCCGTCGTATGTTGTCGCCATATTTGTTTTTTTAGATTAGTTGTTTGCTTTATTTGCAATACTTTTACTGCGGATTACACGAGATTCGCATAGAATATCAGAATCGATCCGTCGGTTAGGATGAATAATTATCTGTGGAAATCCGTGTAATCTGCGGTGTCCGCTTTTACACCACCGGCCTCCACTCTATGAAATTCTCCACTTGAAACGTCGTCCACCGCTGTTCGTCCACATTCCAGTACACCACCGCCCCCTCTACTTCTGTGGGATCATATTCCCTATGGAACTCCGCTTCGTAATAAATCAGTGTTGCTTTCGCCAGTTGGAAACTCCCGTTCTGTTTTCGGTAAGCCACTGCCGCATGTCCATATTGCATGTGATCCAATAACGCTTCCAGGCGTTCCGCCATCCATTCCGCACACGATTCGGTGTATCCTTTTTCGAAGACGATACGTCTTTCCCATTTTAGTCTCATGGCTTCACTTTGTGATGCCGGCCTTTTTTTTCGTTTCATACATATACGATTTTAAAGTTTATAAATTGTTTACGGCTCGAAGGTAGAGTGTTTGCCGATTAAGTTGGAGTATAATAATTCATGGTGTGTTTTCTTGTCTATTTTATGCCAATGGATTTATCTTGTAATGTTTCGTTCCAGATGGTGTTTATTTCCTTTAGAATGGTGCTGAGCTTCAATGGAATGAATATTCCGTTTCGAATATTCCCTAATAGTTTTTTGTCATTTATATATCGGGCTAACGCAATTTGTGATGTCTCCTTTTTTATACCCATTGCTCCATTTTGATAGAGTGTGATTAGTAGCTTTAAGCATTCGTAGTGTTTCAAAACAATCCCTTGTATGGGTTTCTCCTTTTTTCGTCCCCTGTTTGACTTAAGGCTTTTATTGTCAGATGTTTGCTTGTTGTCTGTTTTGTTTTTTTTGAGTTCCTTTTTTTTCTTCTTGTTGTTTGTTTTCGTAGTTCATACTCTTTTTAATTTTAGTGATTTTTATTTGTGTAAAATATGGCAAAGGTATGGACGAAAAATTTAGTAAACTTGCAAATACAGGATAAAATGTGGTGTTTGATTTTTATTGGAGTAGTAAGTTGTTGGGTTATAATGCAATAGCTTGATAAAATAGGGTTGTTTCAAAAGACGTTCGTTTATTTGAACGCAAAGATAAGGGGTATTTTCATAATAGCAAAATGTTTAATAAAAAAAATGATTTGTACTCTTGGTTCTCTATTTTAACATATTAATTGTTAGATAGATACCTATGAATAAAAATCTTTTTTTTATCTGTCTGCTTTTATGTTTTGATAATGAAAAAATGAATACAAAAATAGAGTTCAAATAAACGAACGTTTAAAAACACGTTTTTTTAGTGTAATTCGTTCGTCTATAGTTTCTTACCAGATAGGTAATGAGTAACTGCAAGAAACCGTGGCAAGAGAGTACAAAGCTTGCCGTATATTACATAAAGTACTCGCAAGTGATTGAATTTCAAGTATGTGAAAGAAGTTCAAAGCCCCGGGAGAATGTCCTTTTCTGAAATAATCGAATAATGGAAGTGGAGAAAGAGACTGAAATATGGTTCGCTATGCGTGCCACCTACCGTCGGGAGACTGACGCTATGCGGTTGCTTGCGAAAGAGAACTTGGGCTGTTTTGTTCCCATGCAATACAAGATAAGTATGAAGAAAGGAAAAAAAGTCCGTGTCTTGGTTCCTATCATTCACAATCTGATTTTTATTCATGCTTGTCCTTCCGAAGTGAAGCGTGTCAAGTCTATGGTTGCTTATTTACAGTATATCACCGATACCCGTAGCGGCAAGAAGATAATTATCCCCGACAATGAAATGCAGCGCTTCATCGCTGTAGCCGGCACCTACAGTGACCATCTCCTATACTTTCAACCCGATGAACTCAACCTGTCCAAAGGCACCAAAGTCCGTATTACGGGTGGTGACTTCGAGGGTCAGGAAGGTGTTTTCCTGAAAGTGAAAGGCGCCCGGGATCGTCGCGTGGTCATTGCTATACAAGGTGTCATAGCAGTTGCCATGGCCACCATTCATCCTGATCTTATAGAAGTAATCAAATAATTCATAATTCAAATTTATTATGACTCTTTCCGAAGAAGTAGCTTCCCTTCAGCGTGCCGCGCACGACCTGATGTATTTGGGCATGGACGGGAGTCCCATTTACAGCGATGACTTGTCCCGCCGTAACAATGAAGTTTACCGCTTGACCACAACATTGTATAATTCCGGTATCAAAGGTTCTACGGTTGAAGAGCAGGCCTCTGTCTGCCTCGCCCTCCTGATGGGCTACAACGCATCGTTCATCGACCACGGAGAAAAGCGCGGACATATCCAGAAGATATTGGATCGTTGCTGGGATATCCTCGATACTCTTCCCGCTTCGCTATTGAAGCTCCGCCTGCTTACTGCCTGCTATGGTGAGGTATTCGACGAGCCTTTGGCTGACGAAGCCCGTGCAATTATCGCTTCTTGGGATTCGGTATCACTTACTACTGAACAGCAAGAGGCTATCAACGAGTTTCAGACTGTGGTGGATAATCCTTATCCGTGGGAGTATGTTGAAGAATAAAGATTACTATTAAACCTAATTTTTTTCATGCGCGAATTTAATAATATAAAAATTGCCGTAGCCGGAACCGGTTATGTCGGGATGAGTATTGCCACTTTGCTGGCACAGCATCACGAAGTGGTGGCAGTCGATGTACTGCCTGAGAAAGTAGAGAAAATCAATCATAAGATTTCTCCCATTCAAGATGATTACATCGAACAATATATGGTCGAGAAACCGTTGCGTCTCTCAGCGACCCTTGATGGAACCGCAGCATACTCTAAAGCCGACTTTGTGGTTATTGCTGCTCCTACAAACTATGATTCGGTAAAGAACTACTTCGACACTCACCACATTGAGGATGTCATCGATCTTGTGCTCAGTGTCAATCCCGATGCTGTAATGGTCATCAAATCTACCATACCTGTAGGCTACTGTCGCAGTCTATACGTTAAGTATGCACAGCGAGGAGTCAAGCAGCTTAACTTGCTTTTCTCTCCCGAGTTTCTTCGCGAGAGCAAGGCACTTTACGATAATCTCTATCCCAGCCGCATCATTGTGGGGGTTCCCAAAATGATGAATGGTAATCAGTTTGATGCAGAAAACGAAGCTATCCGGACTATCGCTAATCTACCCATGCTTGAGCAAGCTGCTAAAACCTTTGCTGCCTTATTACAAGAAGGCGCTATAAAAGCGGGTATTCCAACTCTCTTTATGGGTATCAAGGAGGCTGAAGCTGTGAAACTTTTTGCTAACACATATTTGGCGCTACGTGTCAGTTATTTTAATGAACTCGATACTTATGCCGAAGTAAAAGGATTGGATGCACAATCCATCATAGAAGGTGTAGGACTTGACCCGCGCATTGGTACTCACTATAACAATCCCAGCTTCGGTTACGGTGGCTACTGTCTGCCCAAAGATACTAAGCAGTTGCTTGCCAACTATGCCGATGTACCTCAGAGTATGATCACAGCCATTGTAGAGAGCAACCGTACCCGCAAGGATTTCATTGCTGACCAAGTACTGCGAAAAGCCTGTTATTACACCTCTTCCAGCCAATGGGATGCTCAGAAAGAGCAGGATGTCACTGTAGGCGTCTTTCGCCTCACCATGAAATCCAACTCCGATAACTTCCGTCAGTCATCCATACAAGGTATTATGAAGCGTATCAAGGCTAAGGGTGCCCAGATTATTATCTATGAACCAACACTCGAAGACGGTACTTCTTTCTTTGGTAGTACCGTGGTAAATGACCTCGCTAAGTTCAAACAGATGAGCGATGCTATTATTGCTAATCGCTATGATGGTTGTTTAGATGATGTGGCAGACAAAGTATTCACCCGCGATATTTTTTGCAGAGACTAAATTTCCTTATGACCATATTAGTGACCGGCTCTGCCGGCTTTATAGGTTCTAATTTGGTGGAACGGCTTCTCACTACCGAGAACTCCATCCAGATTGTAGGCTTAGACAGCGTGAATGATTATTATGATGTTAGTATTAAGGAATATCGTTTGAATCGCTTGCAGCAGATTGCTGTTCGCTGTCCTGGGAATATATATACTTTTTTCAAGGGAAACCTTGCAGACAAAGCTCTTATTGACCGACTTTTTGCTGACTATCATTTTGATGTGGTGGTCAACCTTGCGGCACAGGCTGGTGTACGCTACAGCATCACCAATCCCGATGCCTATATTGAAAGTAATCTTATCGGCTTCTATCATATTCTTGAGGCCTGCCGTCATAGCTCTGACAATGGACAAAGGGGGGTGCAACATCTCGTGTATGCCTCTTCCAGTTCCGTTTATGGCAGTAACAAAAAGGTGCCATACTCTACTGACGACAAGGTCGATAATCCTGTCAGTCTTTATGCCGCTACCAAAAAGAGCAACGAATTGATGGCGCATGCCTATAGCAAGCTCTATAACATACCTTCCACCGGACTTCGTTTCTTCACTGTTTATGGACCTGCCGGTCGACCTGATATGGCTTACTTCGATTTCACCAATAAACTAATAAAAGGAGAAACCATTCAGATATTTAATTATGGTAACTGTAAACGTGATTTCACTTATGTCGATGACATTGTAGAAGGTATACAACGCATCATTCATGGAACTCCGCAACGCAAAGTTGGCAAAGATGGCCTTCCCGTGCCCCCGTATGCTATATATAATATTGGCAACAGTAATCCTGAAAACCTGCTCAACTTTGTAAAGATACTTCAAGAGGAACTTATTCGTGCTAAAGTTCTTTCCGAAGATTATGACTTCGAAGCCCACAAACAGCTAGTCCCCATGCAGCCAGGTGATGTACCTATCACTTATGCTGATACTTCTAATCTTGAGCGCGACTTCGGATTTAAACCCCACACATCATTGCGTGAAGGCTTGCGTAAGTTTGCTGAATGGTATAAAGAGTTTTATACTTAGATAGAAAGATAATAACTAATTATACTTAACAATAGATAATTGTGACTGTTGATAATACTAAAATTATAGAACTGCCCAAGTTTTTGGATGCAAGGGGAAATCTCTCTTTTGTAGAGCAGAACAATCATATCCCATTTGAGATTGAAAGAACTTATTGGATATATGATGTACCTGGAGGTGAGAGTCGTGGTGGTCATGCATTTAAAGATACAGAGGAGTTTATCATAGCTCTTTCAGGAAGCTTTAATGTAATAGTGGATGATGGCAAACGACGTAAGAACTTTATGCTTAATCGGTCATATTACGGTCTTTATATACCTAAAGGGCTTTGGCGGGAGATAGATAATTTTTCCACCAATTCTTTAGCCTTAGAGTTTGCTTCTACTAAATATAATCCTACAGATTATATTAGACATTATGATGAATATTTAAAGTTGAAAGACGATGAAAAAATATAGGACTTTTGATTGTTCAATAATTGAGCTAGACAGACATCATAGTGATCGCAAAGGAAACTTGTCTGTTGTTGAGAATGGTAGTACTTTACCATTTAATGTGAAACGAGTATATTACCTCTATGACGTTCCTGGTGGTGAATCGCGTGGTGCACATGCTCATAAAGATTTGAGCCAACTGATTATAGCTGCATCTGGTTCTTTTCGAGTTACTTTAGATGATGGAAAAGTAAAACGTTCCTTTTTTCTGAACCGCCCTTACCAAGGTTTGTATGTAAAACCTGGCATATGGAGAGATTTAGATGATTTTTCTTCTGGAGCCGTTTGTATGGTCTTAGCTTCAGATGTATATTTGAAAGAGGATTATATAAGATCTTATGACGATTTTTTGACTTTTAGAAATATTGAATTATAAATTATTAGTGTGATATTGCTTTAGAAATAAGTATCTGAAAACTACATTGTATAGGATAGTGGTAGATGAAACAGCTTGATACTAGTGCTAGTAAATTAGAATTACCAATTCGTACTTTGTACAGAGTTATGGAGGGAGAGTAATTCCTTAGCTTTCAATTTAGCATAATGAATAGTAAATCGAGAACTCAAAACAGTGTTAGAAATACCATATATGGTTTAATTGTTGTTTTACTTAATGTCATAATATCTTTTGCAACTAGGACTTTTCTCGTAAAATGTTTAGGTATCGAAGTTCTTGGTTTGAATGGTTTGTTTACAGAAGTGATAGCAATGATGTCGCTGGCTGAACTTGGCGTAGGTATGGCAATTGTGTACAGTTTGTATCAACCTCTTTATAAATCTGATTACAAGAAAATCAGTCAGTTAATGTCATTGTTTCGTTCTGCTTATTTATTTATTGCATTAGGAACATTTATCATCGGTATACTGATGTTGCCATTTATTCATTTACTTATTACTGATATTGATTATCCACTTATCTATATTAGATCCATTTTTTTCTTGTTTGTAATAAATACATCTTGTTCATATCTTTTCTCATATAAGACTGCCCTTCTCAATGCAGACCAAAAGCAATATATCGTTTCAATCTACACAGCTCTTATAAAACTACTCTTTTCAGGAATAATAATAGCACTTCTAATTATTACAAAAAATTATATTCTCTTTTTGGTTATAAATATTTTTCAGGTTGTTGTTGCGAATTTATTGGTTTCAAGATATGTTGATAATCACTATAGTTTCTTGAATTATGAAGAAAAACTTGAAAAATGTGAACGAAAGGAAGTATTTGAAAATATAAAAAATATTTTTATTAAGAAATTGTCAGGAGTAATAACTACTTCGACCGATAATATTTTAATATCGACTCTTGTTAGCACAATCCAAGTTGGATATTATAGTAACTACGTAATGCTTTTTTCCCCAATAAAGATATTTAGAAGTCAGTTGACGAATAGCATAACTGCAAGTATAGGAAATTTGTCTGTGTCCGAATCACCAGATAAATGTATTGTAGTATTAAAGCGTTTGACATTTTTGTACTTTGGATTTTCTTGTATTGTGTCTACTGTTTTGTTGGCAGTAAGTAATGTTTTTATTACTATCTGGTTGGGGAGTGAATTTGTAATGGGGACAGCAATTGTTTCTATAGCAATCCTCAATTTATTTCTTGATATTTGTGGTGTTCCATTGTGGCAATATCTAGAAGTTTCCGGACTGTTTCGGCAAGATAAAAACATTGCAATCTTGGGGAGCGTTGTCAATATTATAGTTTCTATAATTCTTGGTATAAAGATTGGCGTTGCGGGAATTTTTCTTGGTACAGTTTGCACACAGATAATTCAGTTTATATTAAAAACAAGACTCCTTTTTGACAAAAAATATAATTTATCTTCTACTTCTTACTTTTTAATGTTGTTAAAAGTTTTTTTAGGATTTTTGATCGCTTTTGTTGTTCAGATTTTTTTTATTAGTAAACTCTATTTTAATGATATATATACAGAATTGTTTGTGAAATTTATTCTAGCACTTAGTGAGTCTTTGTTGATTTGTTTTGTCTTGTTTAGAAATAGCTCAGAACTTTCATATTGTTTGGAATTAATTTGTTCATATTTTAAACGTAATAAGAAATGATGGTTAAGGTAATTGTTTGTATAACAACATATAATTTAGAAAAATATATATCCAAAGCTATAGACAGTGTATTGTGTCAAGTAACTAATTTTGATTTTAAAATTATTGTCGCTGATGACTGCTCAACAGATGGTACATTGAAAATACTCTTAGATTATAAAAAAACTTTTCCTGAAAAGATAGAAATACTTACAGCAGATAAGAACCAAGGGTCTTTAGCGAACTCTAATCGCTTGTTCGACGGAATCAAATGCGAATATTTATCATTCTTGGATGGAGATGATTACTGGACGAAGGAGACAAGATTACAGGAGCAAGTTGATTTTTTGGATAAGCATCCTAATTATTCAATGTGTGCAGGTAATACTCAGTATCTTATAGAAGAAGTTTTGGGAGATTTAGTTGTGCCTAAAAAGAAATTAAATAAGACTTTCTACTTCAGAGACTATCTTGAGGGTTCTATGCCTTTCTTACATACTTCATCAATTCTATTGAGAAACAATATTTTTGTGAATGGTATTCCACGATGTTACAAAGATGCTGTCGGTACGGTTGAAGAATGTGCATTGAGAGGGGAAGATTTCAGAAGGATATTACATCTTGAAAAAGGACCGGCTTTTGTAATGGGGGATGTAGTTTCAGTATATAGAATACACAAAAAAGGAATATGGCAAGGTAGTTCGATTATAAAACGAACAATAGAAACTACTATTAGTGCGTATTTTTACAATAAGTACTTTGGTAAAAGGTATGGAAAGGTATTTGAGAATAGGTTTCAACGAGCTTATGCTGTACTTTTACAGGCAATGCTAATAAATCAATCGTTTGCTTCTGGTTATTTCTTAAGTAATAAGGAAAGTATACTGTTTACTGGCTTGTTAAATGATATTTCTATTCAAAATCCAATATATAATAAAAGTGCTTCGAAAGCGAAAATGTTTTTTGTCTCATTTTTGCTGAAAATAATTAGGAGAGTCTGTTAATAAATAAATCAGATGAGACGCATGTTATGCTGATTGTGGTTGGTAATAATAGGAAAAATAGTATAATTATGAATAAATATTTCATTCTTTTGGGGAGTAATAAATTACTCTGGGGACAGGTTTGTCATCTTCATGAATTAGGTTTTAAGGTCATTGTTGTTGCTTGGAATAGTACTCCTGATATTGTCGGCGATTTGTTTATTCAGATGGACGTTAAGGATTCAGCAGGGATAATCAAAAAACTTGAGGAGCTTGGTTTTAAAGGAGAGGTTGCTGGTGCACTCTCAAGCATTGATCTTGCAGCTCCAACAGTGAATGCAATCAATGCGTGGTGTGGAAATAAAACTATGCCTGAGAAGTTCAATAAAGTTCTTTCAAAAAAAGAGATGAGAGATGCTTGGATGGCGGCAGGTGTATTTAATCGTATATCGAAGATGGATGATGAAATAACCTTGGATGAACTATATAAAGCATCACAGAAGATGAAACTGATCTGTAAACCAGATGTCTCTGCCAGCTCACGAGGTATAACAATTTTAGAGAAAGGACAAACCTGTGAAGCATTACAGGATGCACTTAATAAGGCAAAGGAAACTTCGTTCAATAACAAATGCCTTATTGAGGAATTCGTTGAGGGAGAGGAATTTACTGTTGATATGCTTGGCGATTCTTATGGAAATGTGAACTGTTATGGAAGTTCAATCCAATATCATTCCTTGTATGCACTAAAAAATCATGTGACGGTTATTCATCATTGGAATTCTAGAAAATATGATGATAAAACTTGGAAACGTATTGCTGACTTTGGTATCCAATGTTACAAAGCTCTTGGTTTGCATAGTATGTTTGGCCATCTTGAAATTATTATGAAAGAAGATGGTTCATTCACTCCAGTAGAAATGGGGGCTCGTTCTAGTGGGTTCATTTGTAGTCACACAGTGTGGAAAGCTTCAGGGCATGATTATTTAGGAGATTATATTAAAGTGTTACATGGTGAAAAAATTGAACCGGGTAATTACATGAATGGTACTAATTCTTCTATGTGGTTCGGTTATGATATTCCATCCAACTCTCGTTCTGTTAGTGCAACTGATATTACAAAATTTTTGGATACTCGTATTACGGTATTGTATGAGAATCATGAAGGTCTGAATATCGATAAAGATTACGGAGATTATATCAATGATGGTGACCGTGATAAATTAGGTTATGCTATTCTTTGTGGCCCACGTGATGTTTTGACATATGAGAGTATTCAGAAATCTAATGAAAGTTTTTTAAATAATTTTTTAGGTAGAAAATGAACAGGATACCATTTCTTTCTTTAAAAGATGTAACGGTTCTTCATGGAACTGAAATTAATGAGGCTATAAACCGCGTAGTTAGCAATGGTTGGTATCTTCAAGGTAAAGAAAATGAGATATTTGAGGAGAATTACTCGAAATTTATCGGAACGAAATACACGATTGGCTGTGCTAACGGGTTGGATGCACTTATTTGGATATTTCGTGCTTATATTGAGATGGGCATAATGCAAAAGGGTGACGAAGTTATAGTACCTGCGAATACTTATATAGCTACCATTCTGGCCATAACTGAAAACGGGCTGAAGCCGGTATTAGTAGAGCCGAAATTGACCTCTTTGCAAATTGATGATGACCAAATTGAAGCGGCTATCACATCTCGCACACGAGCTATTATTATTGTACACCTTTATGGCCGTTTGGCATGGACTGAAAAGATTGCAACTCTTTGTAAAAAGTACAATTTGAAGTTATTGGAAGATAATGCACAAGCTCATGGTTGCCTTGCTCCTGGTGGACGGATGACAGGCTCATTGGGTGATGCAGCTGGACATAGCTTTTATCCTGGTAAGAATTTGGGAGCTTTGGGAGATGGGGGCGCAGTTACAACGAACGATAAGGAATTGGCCGATGTTATCCGAGCTCTTGCGAACTATGGTAGTCAGAAAAAATATATCTTCAGATATACTGGAAGGAATAGTCGCTTAGATGAACTTCAAGCTGCCGTACTTGATGTGAAATTAAAGTATTTGGTAGAAGATAATGCGCATCGCAAGGATGTGGCAAAGTACTACATTGAGCATATTAGCAATCCACTTATCAAATTGCCTGATACGCTCCCTTATGAAAACAATGCTTTTCACTTATTCCCCATACTTTGTAAAAAACGTGATCTCCTGCAGCAATATCTCTCAGAAAACGGTGTAGACACCATAATTCATTATCCAATACCACCTCACAAGCAGGAGTGCTACAAAGAGTGGAACAATCTTGCATACCCTATAACTGAACAAATAGCTGATTATGAATTGAGTTTACCTATTGGTCCTACGATCACCACAGAGGAGGTACGGAAAATTGTTGAATTGGTAAATTATTTCCATATTAATATATAATTGTAATATGAATATGAGACAACCATTGGTTTCGATTAATATTACTACGTACAATAGTTCTAAATTCATTATTGAAACTCTTGAAAGTGCAAAGATGCAAACTTATCAGAATATTGAGCTGATAGTATCTGATGATAGCTCAGTAGATAATACAGTGGAGTTGTGTAGAAAATGGATTGAGAAAAACAGAGAACGCTTTGTCAGGTGTAAAGTTATCACTGTTGAGAAAAACACTGGTATAGCGGCCAATTGTAATAGGGCAATGAATGCGTCTAATGGAGAATGGATAAAAGAACTGGCAGGTGATGATATTTTTCTGCCTAACTGCGTGGAGGATAATATTAATTATGTTATGGCTCATCCTGAAATTAATATTCTTTTTAGCAACATGATTCATTTTAATGATACTTTTTGTCAACAGAACATAGTTAACAATGCTACTTTACATAAGAAGTTGAATATTTTTTTCTCTATGGGTTCAGAAGGACAACTAAAAATGATTATAAATGGTAATTTTTTGCCAGCTCCGACGCTTTTTCATAAAAATGGCTTTTTAAACTCTTTTGGTGGTTACAATGAGAATTATGGATATGAAGATTGGCCGATGTGGATAACTCTATTAGAGAAAGGAGAACGTTTGTATAGTTTTGGTGCAACCACAATAGCATATAGACATCATTTTGAAAGTTTATCAACACATAAAGATACATTGTTCAACATAAGACATATCAATTGGAGAATGGAAATAATGCGAGATATGTGTTTTAAATATTATACAAAAAATCGAATTTGTTTTGAAAAAATAGAATATCGTTTTAATTTAATTATCCTTAAGCTAAATCTTAATCATGCTAATTGTATAAGTACGATTTTATATAAATTTGTATTGAAGCTATTAGCCTTTTTAAAGTAGTATTTAAAATGTCTTATGATTGTATACGATTAAAATAAAACAACTGCATTAATAAGTTGATATAATATCTTTTAAGAAGTAAGAGGGAAATATATTTATACTTATCAAATAGAATTTTTGATACTATTCAGAGAGAAATCATTAGTTTATCTGTATTGGTAGTAGAGAGCATGAGTGATTTAAGAATCACTTAAAGTTATATCTTTAAGTTTTGACATCTGTTTTTATCTATTGGGGAAATTGGAAAGTACGTAATAAGTAAGATATTATCTAAATATGTAATGAGTGCCAATGGATACTTGTCTGAAAAGATATACCCCATGTTTTTAGATACTTATTTTGAGTAATAACCGGATGCAATATTTTGTATAATGAATTATATACTTTCGATTTTTTCATTTATTTTATATTATTGTGCACCTTCACAATATTCGTTTGAATTTAGTGTAGTGTGCTTGGTGATATTCTTAATTAATTCCTATCAATTAATACGAAATGATAGTAAAAAAATTGGCGTTATAAATTTTAATACTATATTTTTAGTGTCTTTTTTCTTATGCTCTTACGCATTTCCTGTATTTCTTTTACCTATCGGTGAGATTGGCTATTTTTATGAGACTACCGTCACAGGACTTGAAGAATATACGATAAATAAGACAACAGCTTTGAATACTTTTACAATATCAATATATACAATTGCTTACTTTTCATATAGAAGAAAAGAAATAAAGGAAGGGACAATAATTAGTCTTACCCCTAAGTTTTACAGAGTTTTAAGGGTATTACTCATAATTGTTTCTATTGCATTGATAGCTTCTATACAATTATTTTCACGTAGTAATAAAGAAGCGGTATCAGTGACAAGTAATCCATTTCTTTATGTACTATTTTATGTTTTGTTGACTATCTTTCTGGTGTCTGTTTTCACTCAAAGTAAAGGTTTGAATTTTCTTTTTATTACAATAGTACGGAAAAACTTATTTGTGTTAGGTTTGACATTTATAATAGTGTTACTTCATATGGTTGTTGGAGATCGCGGTCCTATTTTAACTATAGGATTAATTTTTATAGGAAGTTATGCTGTTTGCTACAAGAAAATTAAAACGAAGAATATATTCTTCCTCGCCTTAGCTGGTTTCTTTATTTTGGCTTTTATTGGAATAACGAGAGGTGGGGATTCTTCCATTAGATTATCTGGGTTCATGGGCGCTATAAAAAATACTAGTAATATTGTTTCGGGAAAAAGCCTATGGTTTTTATTTGAGGACTTTACTGGAAGATATATGGAAATCAATTGTGGTTATAAATATACCTTAGATTACGGGTATCTTTATCCTTGTAAGATCATACCTATTATATTCTCTCCTTTTCCATTAATACCATCATTGTTGAGCCACTTGTTCTATGGGGTACCGTTTGCAGATCTCAGTTCTGTAAAGGTGATTAACGAAACTTTATTTTCGGATAGAGATGGGTGGATGGGGACACATTGTGTAATTGATGCTTATATGTCATGGGGAATTATCGGAGTTATTATCATTTATGCTATTATAGGAAGAGTGTTTGCTTATATATCAAGTAATTCTAAGAGTAATATTCTTTTGTCTTCATTATATGTGATATTGCTTTCTTGTTCTTTATATATGCCTAGAGCAATATTCTTTGAGTTTTATCGACCTTTTTCGTGGGTGTTAATAATTTTTTATATACTTATTATGCTTTCCAATTCCCATGTTTACAGATATAAGTTATGATATTTAAACAATTTGATGATGTTTGTATTCCTATTCCTCGCACTCTGACTGATTGTATTGTTTTGATAAAAAGTGATATGTATCGTTATTGTGGTTATTCATCAAGGAGTAAAATTTGGAGAGAGGTTTTGATAAACCCATCTTTTGCTTTTGTGTTCTGGCTTAGGTTATCTTCTGTCCAGTGGATTGGTTATCCTGTTGCTAAAATGATAAAAACGTTAATTGGTCGAAAAAGAGGGTTGCAAATTTCAGAACATACCCCTATTGGATATGGATTTTATATTGCTCATGCTTTTGGTACTATAATTAATCCATCAGCAGTAATTGGTAACAATTGTACTATATCACAATTTACGACGATCGGTGCAATTGAAGGGAATGCTGCTGTCATTGGTAACAATGTATACATTGGTCCGTCAGTGTGCATTGTAGAAAATATAAAGGTAGGTAGTAATTCAACAATAGGTGCTGGTGCGGTGGTGGTGAAAAATGTACCAGATAATAGTACGGTGGGCGGAGTACCTGCAAAGGTGATTTCTTATAATCAACCAGCAAGATTGATAAATAATAGATTTCCATATGAAGATTGTATTTGTTATTAATTGTCTTAAGGTAGGAGGGGCGGCGAAAATGCTTAAGTATGTGGCGAACAAAGCTGTTGGAATATTCGACTCTGTAAGCGTCGTAGATATGTATGATGACTCGTACTCCAGCAAAGAATTGCACCATGATATAAAAGTAATAGGATTAGGGCTTGGTAGAGTAAATAGGTTCCAAAGGCAATTTATACTTGTTTCTTCACTTAAAAGATGTCTTGTAGAAGAAAAACCTAATTATGTATGTTCGTTTATTGGGCATGTAAATGTTATAGCTAGATTGGCTACTTTAGGAATGAAAAACATTACATTTATATCGGCAGAAAGAGGTGATCCGTTTACACAAACTTATTTTTGGAAGCTGATAACCAAGTGGGCATATCGCAAAAGCGATTATTGTTTTTTTCAATTGGAGGGTGCCCGTGATTTTTTTGATATTGAGACGAGAGAAAGAAGTTTTGTGATACCGAATCCATTTATTCTGTCAGATTTTGTGGAACCCTATAAAGGAGAAAGAAATAAAACTATAGTAAGCGCCGGCCGATTTGCACCGGAAAAATGTTATGATGTGCTTATAAATGCTTTTGCCAATGTAAATAAAATCCATCCAGATTACAAATTGATTCTATATGGTGAAGGACCACTTTTGGACGATTATAAACAACAAGCTCAACAGTTACACATTGAAAACAAAGTTGATTTTCCGGGATATGTGGGCTCTGTGGCTGCTACAGTTCGTAAAGAAGGTATCTTTGTACTATCGTCTTATTATGAGGGAATTCCGAATTCTTTGATAGAAGCCATGTCTGTAGGAATCCCATGTGTTGCAACAAATTGTACACCCGGTGGCCCAAGATTCTTAACTAAGAATGGTGAAAGAGGAATTTTGATTCCTATAAAAGATGTGAATGCAATGACCACTAGTCTCTTGACAATGATAGAAGATAAGGAGTTAGCTAATCACTATGGTGAGAAAGGTTTAGAAGTGATTGAGGATTTGCAAGAATCAAAAATTTCGAGAATGTGGGAAAATGCCTTCCACTATATTATCAATAAACAATTATCATAATGAATAGGGTCTCAGTAATCATTCCTGTTTACAATAGTGAGAAAACGATAGAGCAGGTATTGTTATCTGTGGTTAAACAGACAGCAATATCGGAAATCTTGGAAGTCATCGTCGTGGATGATGGTTCAAGAGATACATCTGCTATTGTAATACAAGCTTTTATAAAAGCTCATCCAGAGTTGCATATTCGTTATATTAAACAAGAAAATGGTGGTGCATCAGCTGCCAGAAATCATGGGATGAAGGAGGCTAATGGCGAATTTATAGCTTTGCTGGATTCGGATGATTTATGGTTGCCCAATAAAATAGAACGTCAGTTAGAGGTTATCGACCAAAATCCGGAAATAGTTTTCTTGGGAACATCGTATGTTCTTGGTACAGATAAGAAGGAAGTTCCTTTAGTGCTGTATGGAAAAGCCATAAATACATTATTTAAAGCTACATTAAAGGATATTTATTGGAAGCACTTTCCTGTAACTCCATCTGTGATATTCCGCCGCAGCGCAATTAATACCATAGGTTATTTTGATGAAACGCAAAAATACGGAGAAGATATCAATTATTTTCAAAAATTCTGCATTCATTTCAATTACTATTATCTTCCAGAATATCTTCTACACATAGCTTTTAACAAAACATATTTTGGCTCAGAAGGATTATCATCCAATTTTAAGGGTATGCATGAAGGAGGGTTAAAAAACTTGAGAGAGCTGAAGAATGGAGGTTATTTCAGTGTATCCAAGTATTTGTGTTATCGTGCCTATTTTCAGCTGAAGTACTGGAGGCGAATAATAATAAGAATTTTAAATAGAATGAATTATAAATAAATTATTAGTGTTATGTCGATTTTTAAAGATAAAGTATTGTTGATTACAGGTGGTACTGGTTCATTTGGTAACATGGTGTTAAATCGTTTTCTCAATTCGGATATCAGAGAAATTCGTATTTTTTCGCGAGATGAAAAAAAACAAGATGATATGCGGCATCATCTTCAGACTCAGTATTCAGAACAAGCAAACAAAGTGAAATTTTACATTGGTGATGTTCGTAATCGACAAAGTCTCGATATTGCAATGCGTGGTGGTGTAGACTACATTTTTGCAGCTGCTGCATTGAAACAAGTGCCTTCTTGCGAGTTTTTTCCGACACAGGCTGTGGAAACTAACATTATAGGGACAAACAATGTGTTGGAATCGGCCATAGCTCATGGAGTAAAGAATATCGTTGTACTTTCAACAGATAAGGCTGCATATCCTATTAATGCAATGGGTATCTCAAAGGCAATGATGGAGAAGGTAGCTATTGCTAAAGCTCGTCAGCTAGGGCAAAATGCACAGACAACCATCTGTTGTACTCGTTATGGCAACGTTATGGCAAGCCGTGGCTCGGTGATACCTTTATGGGTTGATCAAATGATTGAAGGTAAACCTATCACAATTACTGATCCGAATATGACACGTTTCATGATGACTCTCAATGACGCTGTTGACCTTGTAATCTATGCATTTGAGCATGGCCATAATGGCGATCTCTTTGTCCAGAAAGCACCTGCTGCTACACTAGATGTATTAGCAGAGGCTTTGAAACAGATCTATACACAAGTTGACTCTAAGTATGGTGAGACTGAAGTGAAAATAATTGGAACTCGCCACGGGGAAAAGCTTTATGAAACTCTAGTGACTCGTGAAGAAATGGCACGTGCTATAGATATGGGGGCATATTATTGTATCCCTTGTGATGCTCGCGATTTGAACTATGACAAGGTAGAAGGCGGTAATCCTGAGATTGACAAAATGGAAGAGTATCATTCTCATAACACGCATCGCTTATCTGTTGAAGATATGAAAAAACTTCTCTATAAACTTACTTTCATTCGTGAAGATCTTGGATTGCAGCCAAGAGCTCATGCCAAAGAAATCCGCTCTGAGTAATTTAAACAACCTGTAAAAATGAAATTTTTTATTTTAGGATGTAACGGTATGGCTGGTCATATCATTTCATTATACCTTAAGGAACAAGGCCATTTGGTTGTAGGTTTTGCCAGAAGTAAATCTACATTTGTGGACACAATTATAGGAGATGCCTTTGATACAGAATTTATCTATAAGAATATTATAGAAGGTAAGTATGATACTGTTGTAAACTGCATTGGAGTACTGAACCAGTTTGCGGAAAATGATAAAGCAGCTGCATCGTTCCTGAACGGATGTTTTCCACACTTTTTGATTAAGGCCACAGAAGGAACCAACACGCAAGTCATCCATTTGAGCACAGACTGCGTGTTTTCCGGTAAAACTGGACCTTACACAGAATCATCATTTCCTGATGGAGAAACTTTCTACGACCGTTCCAAAGCTCTTGGTGAGATTAGTGATAGCAAGAATCTTACTCTTCGGAGCTCTATCGTAGGACCAGACATCAAACAGGAAGGAATCGGTCTACTTAACTGGTTTATGCAGCAAAAAGGCGAAGTAAATGGATTCATACATGCTATGTGGACAGGGCAGACAACCCTCCAACTTGCAAAAACTATAGAAACAGCAGCTATAGAAAGAGTTAATGGTCTTATTAATATGGTTCCTGCCACTAATATTTCCAAATATGAGCTATTAAAGCTATTCAATCACTATTTGCGTAATAATGAACTCATAATCCATCCAGTGAAAGGGATTGTAGTTGACAAGACTTTGGTAAGGACTAATATAGATTTTAACTATCAGATACCGGATTACAGTAGTATGATCCGTGAGATGGCAGAATGGATGCGGGCACACAAAAAGTTGTATCCTCATTATAATTTGTAAAATGGTTGATTTAAAAGGAAAGAAAATACTGATGTTCTCACCTTATGGTGCAACTAAGCACTATGGTGAGGCTATAAATGAAGAGTTAATTAATAGAGGAGCAATAGTGAAGGGGTATGATGAACGCCCTTCGCAAAAAGCTTTTACCAAGATTGTGATACGTCTTTTCAAAAAGAAAGTGCCCAAAATCTTTAATAATTATATCAATCGAGTCATAGCAGATAATAAGGATATTGCTTTTGATTATATCTTAATTTGTAGAGGAGAAGCGTTTACTCCTTACACGATAGTGCTGTTAAGAGATGCCTTCCCAAACGCCAAAATAGTGCTTTATTTGTGGGATATTCTCCGTTGTGCAGATGTTAAAGATATTATTCGTAAATGTGATAAGGCAATGTCTTTTGATCCTCAAGATGTGGAAGAAAATGAAGGCTTAGAGTTCAGACCTACATTTTATGTTAAGGAGTATACTAAGGTAAAAGAACTAACTTCAAAGAAATATGATTGTATTTTTATTGGGACTTTACACAGCAATCGACATAAACAAATATCATTTTTGGAGAAATCGTTAAAGGCGCAAGGTATTAATCTATATTCATACCTATATATCCCTAGTTTATTAGTATATATAAAAGATTTCATCTTTAAATTTCCTTATATTAATATCAAGAAAGTTCATTTTAATCCAATTTCTTTAGGAGGAACTATAGAAGTTCTTAATGACTCTAAATCGGTACTTGATATAAATTATACTGCTCAGAAAAGTCTTTCAACAAGAGCTTATGAGGCAATGGCCGCAAGAAGGAAATATATTACGACTAATTATGAGATAAGAAATTATGATTTTTATAATCCTCAAAATATTGCTGTTATTGATTTAAAAGATCCGAAACTTCCAAAAGGATTTTTTAATTCTCCTTTCATCCCTGTACACGAGAGTTTTTTCAGAAAATACTCTGTGGAAGGCCTCGTAGATGATTTATTTGCTGATTTCATATGATTTACAAGAATTAGTAGTTAAGTACTTAAATCTTGTTGATAGTTGCAGAAATGTATGAAAATGCCAAAGTCGACTACGAGATATTGAGAAGTAAAATAGTTTAAAGATGAATATTTACAAAAAGGTATGAATATACTTATTACTGGTGTTCACGGATTTGTGGGTTCCAACCTTGTTTTGGTGTTAAAAGATTATTGCGATATTTATGGTTTGGATATTATTGCACCTGAGAAAGAAGGGGTAGTGAAAACTTTTACATGGGAAGATATTGGACCGGAATCTTTTCCAATGCAGAATCTGCCACAGTATGATATTATTATTCATTTGGCGGGCAAAGCTCATGATACGAAGAATCAATCGTCAGCACAGGAGTATTTTAATATAAATACCGCCCTAACTCAGAAGATATTTGATTTTTTCTTGGAATCATCAGCAAAGAAGTTTATTTTTTTCAGCTCGGTGAAGGCTGTTGCGGATACTGTAGTAGGGGAGGTGTTGAGGGAAGATGTGATACCGACTCCGATAGGACCTTATGGTGAGAGCAAGATACGAGCAGAAGAATACATTCAAAAACATCTGTCTAAAGATAAGCGGGTTTATATTCTTCGTCCTTGTATGATTCATGGGCCAGGCAATAAAGGAAATTTGAATCTACTATACAATGTAGTAAAGAAAGGAATTCCATGGCCATTGGGTGATTTTGAGAATCGGCGGTCGTTTACTTCGATAGATAATCTTTGCGCGGTAATTGATGGGCTGTTGACGAAAGATGTTCCTTCGGGAATTTATCACATGGCGGATGATGAAGCACTTTCGACCAATGAGCTAATTGCAACGATGTGTGAAGCAATGGGGAGAGAGCCGCATATATGGAGGTTGAATAAAGGGCTTATGGAGGGATGTGCTGGACTGGGAACATTATTACATCTACCTTTGAATACGGAACGTCTGCGGAAGTTGACCGAGAACTATGTGGTGAGTAATGAAAAGATAAAGAAGGCACTGGGGATGGAAAAGATGCCGATTACAGCGAGAGAAGGACTGGTGAAAACAGTAAAGTCATTTGAATGTACGATTTGATGATTGACTATTTATAATTGAACTGATTAATGTATTATATTATCATCTTAGTTCTGCTGTTCGTAGCAGAACTTTTTTATTTTAGAGTGGCTGATAAATGTAATATTATCGACAAGCCTAATCAACGTAGTAGCCATACACGAATCACCTTGCGGGGTGGGGGAATTATCTTCTACTTCGGGGCATTGGCTTTCTTTTTAGCGAATCCATTAGAATACCCTTGGTTTATAGTTGCTCTGACGCTTATCACATTTATTAGCTTTGTGGACGACATTCGTTCTACTTCTCAACTTCTACGGTTGGTGTTCCACTTTACGGCAATGGCATTGATGTTTTACCAATGGAGATTGTTTTCACTACCTTTGTGGACGATAATAGTGGCACTTATTGTATGCACTGGTATAATCAATGCATACAACTTCATGGATGGCATCAATGGGATTACGGGAGGGTATTCGCTGGTGGTGCTTGCGGCTTTGGCGTATATAAATAAGGAGATAGTGCCCGGGTTTGTGAATCAGGATTTAATAGTGACTGTGCTTTGTGCAGTACTGGTGTTCAACTTCTTCAACTTCCGAAAGAAGGCAAAATGCTTTGCGGGAGATGTAGGGTCGGTGAGTATTGCATTTATTATTCTGTTTCTGATAGGGAAGTTGATTATTGAAACGGAGAATTTTAGTTGGATGATTCTGTTGGTGGTGTACGGAGTGGATAGTGTGCTGACGATCGTTCACAGGGTGATGCTGCATGAAAACATCGGGCAACCGCACCGGAAGCACTTATATCAGATTATGGCGAATGAGTTGAAAGTACCTCATGTGGTAGTGTCTTCTATCTATATGGTGACGCAGGGGGGGATTATTGCTGGCTACTTCTATTGCCAGGCGTATGGGTATTGGTATTTGCTGGGGAGTATCTTTGTGTTGAGCAGCGTGTATGGGCTCTTTATGAGGAAGTACTTCAAATTACACATCTAATTTTTAAACTCTCCTTTCGTTCGATAATGATTATCGCTGTGACAACTGCTGTTGCAGGCACATTGAGAATTTTTGAAGTATGCAAGAGCAAGATGTTCTCAGAACGGATCATCGCTCTGAGAAAGTCGTTCAACTGATCTCTGAACTTTATTGGATAGAATCGGATTATAGGATTCACTTAATGAATATTAACAATAACTTAATTTTTAATCAATAATATAATTCAATGTGGGTTACAATATCTTTGAGGGTATTATAGCCATACAGTGAGTATTTATACGAATAATGAAAGGAATTGTTTTAGCCGGAGGTTCAGGCACACGTCTCTACCCCATCACCAAAGGAGTAAGCAAACAACTGCTGCCCGTTTTCGACAAGCCAATGATTTATTACCCCATCTCAGTGCTGATGCTGGCGGGGATACGCAAAATACTAATCATTTCTACTCCCACCGATTTGCCCGGCTTCAAAAGGCTATTAGGTGACGGTTCCGACTTCGGCATTCATTTTGAATACGCAGAGCAACCCTCACCCGACGGCTTGGCACAAGCATTTATCATAGGCAAAGAGTTCATCGGAAACGACTCCGTCTGCTTGGTATTAGGAGACAACATCTTCCATGGTCCCGGATTTACTAAAATGCTTAAAGAAGCCGTCCGAACAGCCGAAGAAGACCGGAAAGCAACCGTTTTTGGCTATTGGGTGTGCGATCCGGAGCGATATGGAGTCGCCGAATTTGACCCATCAGGCAACGTACTTCAAATAGAAGAAAAACCCAAAAATCCTAAATCCAACTACGCCGTAGTTGGGCTCTACTTCTACCCCCATAAAGTTGTAAAAGTAGCACAGAGCATTCAGCCTTCTCTTCGTGGAGAATTGGAAATAACAACCGTCAACCAGCAGTTTCTTGACGACAAAGAATTGAAAGTACAACTTTTAGGTCGTGGCTTCGCTTGGCTGGATACCGGCACACACGACTCTCTATCTGAAGCTTCCACCTTCATCGAAGTAATCGAGAAGCGCCAAGGTTTAAAAATAGCTTGCCTGGAAGGGATCGCTTTCAGACAAGGCTGGATCGCAGCAGACAAACTCCGAGAACTGGCACGCCCCATGCTGAAAAACCAATATGGGCAATATTTATTAAAGGTTATAGACGAATTAGACAAGGAGCGATGAATGCAATAGAAACGGGCATCGAAAGATTAGTCATCATCGAATCCCGACTTTTTAAACGAAAATTGGGAAAGAGTTAAAGAGTACGCTGAAAAGGCTAATGTCTGAGAATGATATTAGCCTTTTTTATTTCCTGAGAATGTGATACTTATAACTTTCCCTGAGGGATCGGTTCCGGATGCCCTGTTTTCCTTTGTTATCTTCCTGTAAATGTTCACCTTTGTGGCGTTGATCAACGAAATGTGAATAAAATCAGTAGTAATAACATGAAGAAAAGGAGATTAGGAATATGACTTTATTTTATAAAGCAGTGCAATCGACCATGGCAACTAAGGCCGGTGACAAGAAGTGGCATTTGAATCTGGTGAAGATAGGTAAAACGGTGTCCACCCAGCAACTGGCAGAGATGATTGCGGAGAAGTCGTCATTGACCCCGGGTGATGTACATAATGTGGTCCGGAACTTAATGACGGCAATGCGCAGCGAGTTATTGAACAGTAAGACGGTACGCCTGGAAGGGTTGGGTACTTTTACGATGAAGGCGCGTAGCCGGGGGAGGGGAGTAGACAAAGAGGAGGATGTCAATCCGAACCAGGTGGGAGCTCTTCTCTGTCACTTCACACCGGAATATACCCGGCCTGCCGCTATTGGCACTACCCGTGCTTTGCTTCAGGGTGTTGAGTTTCAGAAGATAGGCAGTATCGGCACTTCGGGCGGTAATGGCTCTGGAAATGGTGATGGAGACATTGTGGATGATCCGACTGCATAATAAGTTTAATCAGATAAACAGATGAAGAAGAATAGCTGGAATATCCTTTTAAAGGTGATCATAGCTGTGGCAAGCGCCATTGCCGGAGTGATAGGAGGGCAGGGACTGCTCTGATAACTGACCGATCGTTTTGGTTGAAAAAATAAATGTCGGTATCTGTTCGGAGGAATGGATACCGGCATTTATTATTATGGTTAGCAAAACCGATAATTAAGAATAATCTTGTATATTTGTGAGTGAAACGATTAATAGAAATGTGTTATGGCTAAACTTTACCCGATTGGGATACAGAACTTTGAGAAAATACGTAGGGAAGGCTATCTTTATATAGATAAGACTGCATTAGTCTGTAGATTGGTAAAAACGGGTTCATATTATTTCCTGAGCCGTCCCCGTCGCTTTGGCAAGAGTCTGCTGATATCTACTCTTGAAGCTTATTTTCAAGGGAAAAAGGACTTGTTTCGTGGTTTGGCTATGGAGGAGTTGGAGAAAGATTGGATAAAATATCCGATTTTACATTTGGATCTGAACACGGAAAAGTATGATACGCCCGAAAGCCTGGATCGGATATTGAACGATACGTTGGCTAAATGGGAAATGGTGTACGGGACTGCTCCTTCTGAAACTTCTATTCCTCTGCGTTTCAAGGGTATTGTACAGCGTGCCTGTGAACAGTCGGGGCAGCGGGTGGTGATTTTGATTGATGAATATGATAAACCGATGTTGCAGGCTATCGGTAATGAGGAGTTGGGAGAGAAGTATCGTGATACACTGAAAGGTTTTTATTCTGTGCTGAAAACGATGGACGGGTATATCCGCTTTGCCCTTTTGACGGGAGTTACCAAGTTTGGTAAGGTAAGTGTGTTTAGTGACCTGAATAATCTGAACGATATCTCCATGGACGAACCTTATGTGGAGTTGTGTGGAATTACAGAAAAGGAAATCCATCATTATCTGGAACCGGAAATTCGTCAGTTGGCGAAATATCAAAAGATGTCGTACGAAGATGCTTGCCGGGAGTTGAAGGAACGGTATGATGGTTATCATTTCACGGAAAATTCTATTGGTTTATATAATCCGTTCAGTATACTGAATACTTTTTATAAGATGAAGTTTGGCAGTTACTGGTTCGAAACAGGTACTCCGTCTTATTTGGTAAAACTTTTACTGCGTGATAAATATGACTTGCAACAGCTGGCGCACGATGAGGCGACATCAGATATGCTGAATTGCATAGATTCTACTTCGAAGAATCCTCTGCCGGTGATTTATCAGAGTGGCTATCTGACGATAAAAGGGTATGATGAACGTTTTGATATCTACCATCTGGGATTTCCCAATCGGGAAGTAGAGGAAGGATTTATCAGGTATTTACTTCCTTTTTATGCAAATATTGATAAAGGACAAACAGGGTTTCATATAACCAGATTCGTTTCTGAAGTCAAGGAATATTGATTGTTGGGTCGTGGATTGACTCTAAATTCCACATGATAATTTGAATATTACACATCTGTGTGATCTGTTAATCTGTGCTGAAAAAGAGTTTATTGAAGAATGCTCCCGATACGTTGCAGCTCGTCCGGACTGAACTTACAGTTTTCCGTCGCTTTCAGGTTGTCTGCCAGTTGACTGACGGAACTGGCGCCGATAATGACGGAGGTTACCAGATCATCTTTCAATACCCAGGCTAATGCCATTTCGGCTAAGGTTTGTCCGCGACTGCCTGCCACTTCATTCAATGCTTTGATTTTATTTAATACTTGATCGGTCAGTTGTTCTTTTTTCAGGAAACCTCCGCGGGCTATCCTTGAATCTTCAGGAATTCCATTTAGATACCGGTTGGTGAGCAGACCTTGAGCCAGAGGAGAAAAGGCGATAAAGCCGGTACCGTTCTCTTGGGCTTGCCGGAGGATACCTTGTGCTTCCGGTTCACGGTTAAACAGGTTATATCGTCCCTGATAGAGGAGACAATGCACGTCTCGCTCTTCCAGATATCGGTAGGCAAACTCTGCTTTTTCTTTGGGGTATTTGGAAATACCGATGTAGAGGGCCTTACCTTGCCGGACAATGTCGACGAGTGCCTGAAGAGTTTCTTCAAGTGGAGTTTCGGGATCGTAACGGTGGGTATAGAAAATATCTACATATTCCAGATTCATGCGTTTTAAACTCTGGTTGAGACTGCTCATCAGATATTTTCGGGAGCCCCAGTTCCCGTAAGGACCTTCCCACATATCATGTCCGGCTTTGGTGGATATGAATAGCTCATCACGATAGGGCATAAAGGATTTCTTCATGATTAGCCCGAATGTCTCCTCGGCTGAGCCATAAGAGGGACCGTAGTTATTAGCCAGGTCGAAATGTGTGATGCCTTTGTCGAATGCAAAGTGAGCCATTCGAAGGCTATTGGCTAATGTATCTACATCACCGAAGTTATGCCAGAGGCCCAGGGAAACTTCCGGTAACAGTATACCGCTTTTGCCACAACGGCGATACTTCATTCCACCGGAGTATCTCGCCTTATCTGCTGAATAAATAGGATTGATCATATTCTGGAGTATTTGAGGATTAACTATGTGCAAAGATAATGGATTTATAAAGCAACATAAGTTATCAAAATAATAATTGTATTATGAATGGATAAAATAATACTGGATGGTTTGATGGAATCCCGATAATTTTGCATTATTGAAAAGCGTATGAACTAAAAACAGTGGAGATAGAATATGAAAGACATGCAAACAAAAATAGTAATGATAGGGATTCTACTTTCTGCCGGTATAATGTTGAGAGCTCAAGACAATGGAGGGTGTGAGGATTGTCCGGCTTTTAATGCAGGAGGAAAAGTGGAAGTCCGCGGTGTGAAAGAGAGGATTATCGGAGATTTGTCGCAACCGATTGCCGTTCGCGTGAAAACACTCATCCAACAGATGACACTGGCAGAGAAGGCATCTCAACTCGTGAGCGAAAGTGATAGCATCCCCAGGCTGAACCTTCCTGCTTATAATTATTGGAATGAATGTCTCCATGGAGTGGCTCGTGCAGGTGAAGTGACTGTTTTTCCACAGGCTATTAATCTGGCTTCTACCTGGGATACGGTATTGGTAAAGCGGGTGGCTTCTGCTATTTCTACGGAGGCGCGACTGAAATATCTGGAAATAGGAAAGGGGCTCACTTACTGGTCGCCTACTATCAATATGGCTCGTGACCCGCGCTGGGGAAGAAATGAAGAGACTTATGGTGAAGATCCGTATCTGACTTCACGGCTTGGAGTAGCCTTTGTGAAGGGGCTACAGGGTGATCATCCGGCTTATCTGAAAACTGTCGCAACAATCAAACACTTTGTGGCTAACAACGAAGAGAACAATCGCTTTTCCAGCTCTTCGCAAATACCGACGAAACAGTTGTATGAATATTATTTTCCGGCTTACGAAGCTTGCGTGAAAGAGGCAGGCGTGCAGTCGGTAATGACGGCTTATAATGCTTTTAACGGTGTGCCTCCCAGTGGCTCTCGTTGGCTGCTCGGTGAAGTGCTGAGAAAAGAGTGGGGATTTGACGGATTTGTAGTTTCTGATTGCGGGGCCATTGGGGTGATGAATTGGCAGCATAGGGTCGTGAATTCGTTGGAGGAAGCGGCAGCGCTGGGTGTCAACAGTGGGTGTGATTTGGAATGTGGCACTACATATAAAGAGAAATTGGTTCAGGCAGTGAAACAGGGCTTAATCTCGGAAGCTACTATTGATCAGGCTTTAACGCGGGTGCTGACCGCGAGGTTTAAGTTGGGAGAATTTGATCCGATGGAACTTGTGCCTTATAATCATTACGATAAGAAGCTATTGGCCGGCAAGAAGTTTGCGGAACTTGCTTATGAAGCGGCTGTCAAGTCGGTTGTGCTATTGAAAAATGAAAATCTGTTGCCTTTAAGTAAGGAGAAGACTAAATCGGTAGCTGTAGTAGGCCCGTTTGCCGATCATAATTATTTAGGTGGATATAGTGGACAGCCTCCTTATTCGGTTACACTTTTGAAAGGGGTGAAAGATTTGATGGGTAAAAGAGGAAAAGTCAACTATTTGAACGGTATAGGAGCTTCCAGGGATTCTATTGTGGCTGCGGTAAAAGGAGTCGATGTGGTGCTTGTAGCTTTGGGAAGTGATGAAAAAATGGCAAGAGAGAATCATGATATGACTTCTATTTATTTACCGGAAGAACAGGAGAAACTGCTGAAAGCTATTTATCAAGTGAACCCGAGGATCGTATTGGTTTTCCATTCGGGAAATCCGCTAACTTCTGAATGGGCGGATGTGCATATACCGGCGATTATGCAGGTCTGGTACCCCGGGCAGGAAGCCGGTAGAGCCCTGGCCGATTTATTGTTTGGGAACGAAAATCCATCGGGTAAGTTACCTATGACTATTTATCGGGCAGAAGATCAGTTGCCGGATATCCTGGATTTTGATATGTGGAAAGGGCGTACTTATCGTTATATGAAGGAAGATCCTTTATATGGTTTCGGTCATGGGTTGAGTTATACATCATTTGGGTTCGATGGTATACAAGGAAATGATACCTTGAAATCGGGCACAACGTTGCAATGTTCGGTTGAATTATCCAATACCGGTAAATGGACCGGAGAAGAAGTCGTCCAGGTGTATGTTTCCAGAGAAAATACTCCTGTCTATACATATCCGTTGAAAAAATTGGTAGCGTTTAAAAAGGTGAAACTTGCTCCGGGTGAAAAGAAGAGAGTTGAATTTAATATACCTCCCCGGGAGTTGTCGGTCTGGGAAAATGGAAACTGGAGGATGCTTACCGGAAAGTATACGCTGTTTATAGGTTCCGGACAACCGGGACTGGCAAAGGGTGTTACGAAAGGTTTTGAGGTTAAGATACAATAAGGTTGGTTTTTACAGGTTCTGAGGTAGTAGTGTTTTTTTAAGGAAAGATTGTTTGAAGGTAATTTCTTTATGTACTTGTTCTCTGATGTAAGGGTGTGCTGATTGTATCACTATCGGATAAAATAATACTGGATTGTTAATGATAACTGCACTAATTTTACATTTGAGAAAGTTCTCCGATATTGGGATAAAACAAGTCTCGATTTCGTCTTTTAGATAAACTATGGTAGAATAACGGATGCATTGAAGGCAGAAAAGAAATAAAGAGTGTTTGTCTGAATTGCATAAGTGAATGATAAAATCATACTTGTTTGTTCTCCCGGTTGACTCTATTTTTGCATTATCACAAAATTAATCATTTTAAATCAGTGTAATAGTATGAAGAACATGATGTTGTTTCTGATGGCGCTCTTGATGAGCAGCCATATGATGGCTCAGCAAACCATTGTTACAGGCGTAATCACCGATGCTAACGATGGATCTCCATTGATTGGAGCCAATGTACTGGTCAAAGGTGCCGGAACCGGTTCTATTGCCAATGTGGACGGTAAATACAGTGTAAACGTTCCGAGTGGCAAGAATGTACTGGTCTTCTCGTGTGTGGGGTATAAAGAACAGGAGATTACTTTAAAACCCGGACAGAAAATACTCAATGTGACAATGAAGGAAGATACTGAACTGCTGGATGAGGTGGTAGTCATAGGCTATGGTACAATGAAGAAGAGTGACTTGACAGGATCGGTCACCAGTATCAAAAGCGAAGACTTGATGAAAACCAATCCGATCAGTATCAACCAGGGACTTCAGGGGCGTATTGCAGGTGTGCAGGTCAACCAGAATGATGGTGCTCCCGGAGCAGGCGTGAGTATTCAGATTCGTGGTGCGAACTCGTTTTCAACTTCTACAGAACCGCTTTACATTGTAGATGGTATTCCTTTTACCAGTAGTGGAATGCCCGGAACAGGTAAAGATGGTATGATGCAGACGGCCAATCCGTTGTCGACGATTAATCCGTCGGATATCGAGTCTATTGAGATCCTGAAGGATGCTTCAGCTACGGCTATTTACGGATCACGCGGTGCGAACGGAGTGGTGTTGATTACCACCAAGCGTGGTGCGAAGGGAAAAGACAATATCAGTTTCAGTGCCAACTTCGGAATTTCAAAGGTAGTGAAGAAACTGGATATGCTGGATGGATATACATATGCATTGTATAGGAATGAAGCAGCACGGATGTTTAATGAATACGAGAATGCAAATGAAGCTATTCCTTATCCGGGCACTTCGAAAGTGGACCCGAATACCGGTGAATCGGTTTATTCTCCGGGACCGGAAGATTACCGGAATGGTACGTATCCCAGTGTAAACTGGCAGGATGAAGTATTTGAAACAGCTTTTTCCCAGGAATACAATCTGAGCGTGAACGGTTCGAATGATAAGGGGTATTATGCAATCTCCGGTAATATACTGGATCAGAGCGGTATCATTCATAACTCCGGATACAAACGTTATTCATTCCGTGCGAATCTCGCTCGTAAGGTACACGACTGGATTGAAATCGGTACGAATATGAGTTTTACCAACTCATTGAACAAGCTTGCCAAAACCAATTCTGTCAGTGATGGTATTATCCGGGGGGCTTTGTTCTATCCGGCTACCGCACCCTTGGACGATGAAACGAATAATGCCCAGTTGAACTGGTTCTCATCGAATCCTTATGTATATACCCGTGCAGCTAAAGATGAACTGGCAACGAATAGTTTCTTCTCTTCTTCATTTGTGGAAATCACACCGTATAAGGATTTGAAAGTTCGTCAGAATGTGGGTTTCTCCTATAATATAAACGAACGTGATGTGTACTATAACAGAGAGACGGTGGAAGGTAAAGATCCGACAAACGGATACGCCTCAAAAGCTGATAACTGGGCGAAGAATCTGGTACTTGAAACGATGGCGACTTACAACAAAACTTTCAATAAGAATCATTCGTTGAATGTGGTTGCTGCTTTCTCTTATGAAAGAGGGGATTATGGTAATAAAGCAATGGTAGCTACCGGGTTTCCTCAAGACTTGACGGAAGACTTTGATATGAGTGCCGCTGTGAATCCGCAGAAGCCGACCAGTGGACGCGGAATGACTTCTCTGGTGTCTTTCCTGGGACGTGCCAACTATAACCTGATGAATAAGTATCTGTTTACTGCCTCTTTCCGTCGGGATGGTTCCAGTAAGTTTGCACCGGGCAACAAATGGTCTAACTTTGCTTCAGGAGCTATTGCCTGGAGAGCATCGGAAGAGCAGTTTATTAAGGACCTGAATTTGTTTAGTAACCTGAAGTTCCGTGCAAGCTACGGGCAGACTGGTAATCAGGCGATAGGCGCCTATGCTACCCGTGACTATCTGACTGTGGCCAATTATCCGATTAACGGTGCACTTTCCAGTGGATTTGCCAATCTTACCTGGAGAGGACCTGCCAATCCGGATTTGAAGTGGGAGACCACCAGCCAGTATAATGTGGGTGTGGATATGGGATTCCTGCAGAACAGAATTAATTTGACTGTCGATCTGTATTACAAAAAGACATCTGACTTATTGCAGAATATACAGATACCACAAAGTACAGGTTTCTCGAATATGACGACTAACTTTGGAAATGTAACGAATAAGGGACTTGAAATTACCGGAAAGTTCTATGCGATCACCGGTAAGAACTTCAACTGGGATTTTGATGCTAATATTTCCTTTAACCGTAACAAGATCAGCGGACTTCCGGGAGATCAGTTTGCCCAGGGATGGAGTAAGGCTGATAATGTATTCCTGCAGCGCAACGGAATGCCGATCGGAACCATTTATGGATTTGTGGAAGATGGTTTTTATGATAATATTGCTGAAGTAAGAGCCGACCCGTTTTATGCAAAAGAGTCAGAAGCCGTATGTAAAGCAATGGTGGGTGAGGTGAAATATAAAGATTTGGATGGAGTAGCCGGTATTACAAATGCCGATCGCCAGGTAATTGGGGATACGAATCCGGATTTCACTTTCGGTATGACTCACAATTTTACTTATAAGAACTTTTCTTTAAGCTTTTTCCTGCAAGGATGTGTCGGAGGTGATATTTTCAATGCGAACTTACTCGAGGTGACTATGAGTGGTATTGGTAATATTCCGCTGAATATATATGAATCTCGCTGGACACCCGAAAACCGGGAGAATGCCAAATGGCCGAAAGCTTATGCCGGCTATGGAAGAACGATGAAACTGTCTGATCGTTATGTAGAAGACGGATCTTATCTGAGAATGAAGAATATTAATCTGGGGTATAAGTTTGTCTCTCCGTTCAAGGGAATTGAATCGATCAATCTGTTTGCTTCTGTCAGCAATGTATTCACCATTTCGGGATATAGCTGGTATGATCCGGATGTAAACTCTTTCGGTAGTGATGCTTCTCGCCGTGGCGTGGATTTATTCTCGTATCCAAGTAGTCGCACCTTCTCATTTGGTTTACAGTGTACGTTCTGATGTTTAACTCAAATCAAGAAAAGTCATGAAAAAAATAATATTCAAATCGTTTTTATTGCTATGGACAGTCCTGTTGGCATGTTCATGCAATGATTTGCTGGAAGAAAAGGCCTATGATTTTGTGTCACCCGAACAGTTGGGAGACAGTGAGAGTGCGGCTTCCCAGCTTGTGACAGGTACTTATAATACAGTGATCACCAGCTTTATTGCTCCGGGTTCTTATCTTTATCTGACCAATATGGATTGTGACTATGCGTCGGGTGCATCATGGGCATTTGGTAATGTCGGAGCAGGTAATCCACAAGGATTCTGGGGAATAGATCATATGTGGCAGGGCAGCTATACGTTGATTCACCGGGCAAATCTGGGTATATCCAAGATCTCGGCTATGAATAACCTGACTCCGGAGAGTAAACAGGACGCTTTGGCACAACTCTGCTTCCTTAAAGCATGGGCTTATTTTAACTTGGTGAGAAATTACGGTCCTGTGCCTATTTTCCGGAAATCAATATCGGAAGGGGAAGCTATGAGCCAGCCTCGTGCCTCGGTATCGGACGTATACACACATATCATTGAATTGCTGGAACAAGCTGAAGGAATGTATTCGAAAGATGATGCCGGGTTTGTAGCGGGACGTGTCTCGAGCGGAGCTGCCAAAGCGTTATTGGCGAAAGTATATGTTACTATGGCTTCCGGGGCGATGTCCGGTGTGCCTATCGTGGTTAAGGGAGGAGATCCGAATATATTTGAACCACAACCTATCACGCACATTGCAAAGACTGTTGCAGGTTATGAGTCTTTTGATCCGGCCAAGTATTATGCGTTGGCACGTGACAAAGCTTGGGAGGTGATAAACGAATATACCCTGTTTGATAATTATATGGACGTATGGGCCATAGGAAACCGTAATAAGGGAGAACACATCTGGATGGCACAGGCCATCAGCGGTGATAAGGACTTTGGAAACACGATCTGTCAGGATTATGTGGGCATTTTCAAAGAAGACGGTACGATGGAAGGTAACTGGTATGGTATGCGCGATCACTGGTATCTGCTTTTCGAAGAACAGGATACGCGTATTGTCGATGGAGTTATTCACCGATATGCGTCGGATGGAATATCCAATGGTAAGGTTATCTATAACTATTATCCCCGTTGGTATGCAGATAAAGTAGAGAATAAGGAGGTATATGACAGTCAGGGCAATGCTTTTGATGGTACGGAAGTCTATCATGAAGGTCAGGGGTGGACATTGGCGAAATTGACGAAATTTACTTTTGTTACAGACCGGAAACAAAAAAACAGTGATTTTCACTTTCCGTTACTCCGTTTGCCGGATATAATGTTGATTTATGCTGAGGCTGTCAATGAATTGAATGGCGGACCGGACGCTGAGGCCTATAATCAGGTGAACCGCATTCGTACGCGTGCCCATGCCACTCCGTTCTCCGGAATGAATCAGGATGAATTCCGTTCGGCTGTATTGGAAGAGCGTGCCCGTGAATTGGCCTATGAAGCTGACCGCCGTTATGATCTTTTCCGTTGGGGTATCTATCTGGATGTGATGAATGCCATCGATATGGATGAGCATAATGTGACTAAACGTCGTTTGGAGCGTAATCTTCTATATCCGATACCTACCAGTGAGGTGAACTCTAATGATAAGATTGATTCTAACAATCCGGGATGGTAATGAATACATTCGTAACATTTAAAATTGAAGATACAATGAAAACATTTAGATATATTTTATTCGTATGGGTGATTCTGGGCTGTGGTCTGTTTGCATCGTGTAAAGATGATGAAGTGGAATATGCCCCTCTGGCTGTCACCCGGGTATCTACGGTACTCGATCGCGAACAGGGGATCGATCAGGCTAATCTTGCACAATATATCATTGTGCAAGGTACAGGATTGAATGCTGTTAATTCGATTCTGGTAAATGATGTACAGGTTGATTTGAGAGATGCGTATATCACTTCCGGAGAAATAACTTTTCCGATCCCCAGGATAATTCCGGGAGAGGTAAATAATCTGATAACTTTAGGAAACGGAAATTCTACCGTAACTACTCCGATATCGGTGTTTATTCCTGAATTGGAGGTGAACGGTATGTTCAATGAATTTACGCCGGCAGGTGATACGATGCAGGTGGTTGGCGATTATTTTGATCTTTATGAGATAACGACCGAATCGGGGCAGCTGTTCTTTGGTGGAAAAGAAGCGGAGATAACAAAAGCAACCGGTAACAGTCTGAGTTTTGTGTTGCCGGAGGATGCCGTAATAGGTTCAAAAATTAAATTAGTCAGCCCGGTTTGTGGAGAAGTCATGGTTCCCGGTAAATATATGGAAAAGGGCAATATGCTGTGTGACTTTGACCCGTTCACCGGTTGGGGAGGTGGTAAATATGTGATAAATGGTCCCGTTCCTGCTCCGTACAGCGGACAATTCTCCCGTTTCAAGATTAATAAGGGAGATGCGAATGATTGGGACTGGAACGAGGTGACTACTATTGCACAGTGTGCTGTCGAATACTTTCCCGAGGTTATTGCCGATCAGGATAAATATTTGCTGAAGTTTGAAGTAAATACAATCAAGCCATTGACCAAAAGACAGATCCGATTTTACTTCTCGCAGATTAATTACGATTGGGAACCTTTTGCATCGGGACTCGCCTTGAATACGAACGGAGAGTGGAAAACGGTTTCTATTGACTTGGGAGAAATGTGGAAAGGGGACATTCCTAATGATGGAGTTTTACAGATTATGGGTAATAGTTGGGCGGAAGATACGGATATCTGCTTTGATAATTTCCGTATTGTTCCCAAAGATTAAGGTGTGTTTAGTGAAAGGTAGTTTATTGACTGCCTGATGTAGGGTAGAGTTGGTAAAAGAGGGGCAGTTTTCTTATAACTATCCCTCTTTTTAACTCACTCCGCAATATGAATAAAAAAAGAATGACAATGCGGAAAATTCAATATTTGTTTATCGGTTTGTTCTTCTGTCTGGGGATACAGGCACAGGAGAAATTTAATATCAGGGGGGTACTTCCCTGGCATAATTTCTTGTCAGGACCTACTTCATGGAACTTGTCAGATTACCGGAATTATCTGGATGAATGTCAGAAAAATGGTATCAACTTCATTGGTTTCCACAATTATACGGGGGGTGGTGAGCGTTATGCCACTTATGTGGAACCTATGATAAAAATAGAATATAAGAATATTCTTCCTCAAGCCTGTTTTGATAATTCTCTGACTGCACGTTGGGGCTATCTGCCGATGGCTGTGAAAGACTTTGCTTATGATACGGGAAAAGCATTCCACTTATCTGCAGGGGCAGAAGCTTTCGGTAATGACGGTTCGGTTACCTCGTACTCTCCCCGGGAGCATTACGAAAAGGCCCAGGGGCTGATGCGTGATGTATTGAAAATGGCACATGAACGGGGAATTCGTATGGCTATGGGATTTGAATTCGGAGTGATTCCTCCCGAATACTTTTCTTTGAATGTAGCCGGAGACTGTTTCTATTGGCCAGGTGAATCGAATATGATTCCGAATCCGAAAAGCCAGATAGCAGCCGAGATACATTATGCTGCAATTGATGATATCCTGAAAGCTTATCCGGATATTGATTACATCTGGATGTGGCTGAATGAACATTCGTTTATGGGAGTCGATACTCAGAAAGCATTGCGGAATGCACCTTTTGCCCGTGCTTATCGGGAAAATGAAAGCTTCTTTGAGGAAGCGGCCGATTCATCGGCCCGTTTTGTCGGAGTGTGGGCGCTGGAATATATGAAACTGACTTATGATTATCTGAAATCAAAGGGTTCGCATGCCAAATTGATCCTTGGTGGCTGGGGAGGAGGACATCAGTTACCTTCATTGCTGAAAGGATTGGACAGAGCTTTGCCCAAAGATATTATTTTCAGTTGTCTCAATCCGGATCTGGGGAAAAGTCCACAACCGGAGTTTCTGGAAGAGATTGCCCGGAACCGTAATGTATGGGCAGTTCCCTGGTTGGAAGGCGATCACCAGTTGTGGCATTTTCAGCCAAGGGTCCATATGATGCGTGAACATGTGAAACTTGCCGCTAAACAGAATCTGGACGGAGTGGTTGCTATCCACTGGCGTACGGAGGAACCTCGTTTTAATTTCCGAACGTTTGCCCATTTTGCTTCGGATAAAGATGCCAAAGAAAGTGTGGAGCAGTTGTATGACAGATTTCTGACGGAGGAGTTCGGAAAAGATGCGGCTAAAAAAATGACCCCGTTGCTTGCCGGAATGGATCGGAAACAAATTCAGTGGAATGTGCCTTCGCCGGAGTTTTACGCCTATACTCCGGAATGGGGACTGCTGGACGAAAATAATGTGCGGATACGGAAAGAACTGGTGTCTTCGGGAGAATCATTATTGAAAAAGTTAAAAGGGGAGCAGCGGGATAATCTGGAACGTTTCATAGCAATGTTTCGTTTTGAACTTCTCTTGGGAGAGGTGGATCAGGCTATGATGCCTGCTTTTACCTTAAAGAAGAAAGAAGCGCAAGGTGAGAAAATAGATGCTTCACAGGAATATGCGGATGCATACCGGTTATTGCTTTCAGCACCAATCAAAGAGATGTTCGATACTTATGTGAAACGGGTTCATTCACGTGGAGAACTGGGCGTTCTTAGCTCTTTGAACCAGCGTGTGTGGCGTGAATACAATGAACTTAAAACTTATCTGGAAAATAAAATAAAATAGAAATGAGACGAATGGCATATCACCTGCTGGCTGTTTTGATTCTGGCAATGACAGCATCGACAATCAAAGCACAGATTTTATTGGTTACTTCGGGTACACCGGTCGAAGAATATGCGGCAGCAGAGCTTCAACGATATTACTATCAGTTGTCCGGGCGGCTATTATCTGTCGGACATGGAGAGGTGCCGGACAGGAAAACGGAATTTGTGCTTACAAGACTGGATCATCCGTTGATGACTTCTTGGAAAGACAATGGAGTGCTGTCTCTGGCATCAGTGCCCGGAGCACAGGGGTATGTCATTCGGACAGTGAAGGAAAAAGGCAGGCAACTGGTGGTTATTGCCGGTGCGGATGCCAGTGGACTGCTTTATGGCGTATATGGGTTATTGGAGGATCATTTAGGAATGCGTTTCTATATGAACGGGGATGTGTATCCCGATAAAAAAAAGCCGCAGACAAAGTTACCGTTTATCCGGGATGAACGTACGCCGACAATGACCGTTCGCGGATTTCTTCCTTGGACTAATTTTCCGCAATCGGCTACGATTTATTCATGGGATGATTGGCGTTACATCATAGATCAGGCTGCGCGGATGCGGATGAATTTTATTATGATTCATAATTATAACGGGTTTTGCGGGCATAATGAATTGTTTCATAATTTTGAGTATAAAGGTCATTTGTCACGTGGATGGATGCCTACCATAAAGACCGGACACGGATGGTGTTGCCCCGGATGGGATGTCAATGAATATCTTTTTGGAGCATCCGGGATTTATGATGACTATGATTTTGGAGCTGATTATGGGTTACATAATGAAACGCTGACGAATAGCCAGATCAAAGAGAAAGGAGCAACTATATTCCGCAAGGTGATCGCTTATGCACATTTGCGTGGTGTGAAAATAGGCTTAGGATTGGATATCGATGTCCTCTTGCCAGAATATCAGACTGAGCCGGATAATAGAGAAGTAATTAAGGCACAGGTTACAGAAATTGCCTGTGAATATCCAGAATTGGATTATCTGCTTTGTTTCCAGTCTGAAGGGCAGAAGAATGAAGCTTTTTATGCCCGCTGGCGGAGAGTTTTTGATGGATTCTATGAAGAGATGAAGCGGATGTCGCCTTCTACCCGTATAGCTGTATCGGGGTGGGGGCTGACCCCGGAATCAGTGAATAGTCTGCCCGAAGATGTTATTTGTGCTCCCATATCTTATTATTCGGCAGCGTTCGAACCGGGAAGTGTGTATGGCAGTCGTGAATACTGGGGATGTCCCTGGTTGGAACGGGATTTTAACAGTTCTGAATATTACTATCCTTATAATGTGGATCTTTCGGAAACCATCCGGGCCTTTGGAGATGCTTCTCCCAATATGAATGGTTTTTATGCACTGACGTGGAGACTGGCCGACGCTATTTCTCCTAAAATGTGGTATATCAGTAAGGCCCCCTGGTATAAGCGTGAAGTACTGGATTCTTCGGAGAAGGTATATCGGGATTTTGCATGTGCCAGTTACGGGAAAAATGCAGCCGATGCCATTACCGGTATTATCAATCAAAACGAGCCTTTTGCCACTGACTTTGGCGAGTGTCAGGAAACACCCGGATTTAATCAGGTGGTGCATACTTATCCGTTGATGAACCTTCGTTCGATGGCTTTTATCGGGAAAAATGGAGAAACCGTAAAGATAGAAGCTACCGGATACAAAGAGAAGAAAGGTACCCAAAATGCCCCTTGTGATGAAGGTGGTGAGTGTGTAGGGTATATTATGGCGGATGACTGGTTGGAGTATCCTGCGGTTGATTTTAGTAATAGTCCTGAGCGGATGTCCGTTCGGGTCGCTTCTGCATCTTCGGGTGGGGTTGCCACTGTTTGTCTGGACCGTCTGGAAGGCCCTGTTATCGCCCGGTTTGAGGTAAAGAATACGGAAGGGTGGCAATCTTGGAGAACGCTGACGGTTCCGGTGAGCGGATTGAAGGGTATTCATACATTGTATATTCGTTTTCAACCTTTTGATGTGATAGCCGGGGCGGAAAAATTAGCTGAAGCACAATTGAAAACCATTGATAGTTGTATGGCGGTTACTCCGGATGCACTTCAGAGGTTGCGTCTTTCCCGGTTGCGCGCGCGCATTCAGGGTGCTGCTTGCCACATTGCGTTGAATGCCGGTTTTGAAGCTTATCGGTGGGATGATTTACCCGGAAAGATGGATGAATGGGCGCGCAGCTTCCTGTATCGTATCGAGGATATTTCGTCCTACGGGAATATCATGAGTACTCAGAATAGATTTGTCAAACAGAATTATGTAGCGAAAATCAATCAACTTCGTAAGCAACAGCGGGTACAGGCACCTTCGCATATCACAGCCAAGGGAACTCGTGAGGGAGCATTGGTCAGTTGGCGTAATGAAGAACCGGCGGCAAAGGCTTTTGTTGTTTGTCGTAATGGAGAAGAAATTGATACATTGGCAGCCGGTGTGACATGCTATCGGGATATGTTTCATGGAGTTGCTATCTATTCGGTGTACACGGTGGATGTTGAAGGGCATAAGAGTCCTTTGGGAATACCTGCCCGGTGTCCGGCTGGAAATGCAGATCGTGAAGCACCGGTTATTGTTATTAATTCTCCGGTGACTTCCGTAATGAAGGGAGCTCCGTTGCATATCCGGTTTTCTGTGGTTGAAGACCGGTTGCCCGAAGTTGTATCCGGAACACTTCACTATCGGAAACCGGGAGATAAAGTATGGAAAGAGTTGCCGTTTGAACGCCGGGTCAGAGCTGTCTTCACATTGACGTTGCCTGCTTCCGGGATTACCGAAGAAGGAATAGAATACTATATTTCTGTTTCCGATTCTCACAATACCTCCTTTTATCCGGCCTCTGCTCCGTTCCGGAATCATACGGTAGTGGTGACGGGAATACAAGGGAATGATAAACCGATACCTCCGGTGGTAAAACAAATCGATAATAACCGTATGTACTGGACTTGTACGGAGAATGCGGAAATGTATCGCATCTATCGTGCTAAGACTCCCGATTTTGCAGTCGGGGCAGGTACGTTTGTGACGTTTGTAGCTGGAAATACATGCACCTTTGCCGATAATGGATTCGATTTTGACGGAACTCCTTTAAAAGGGACTTATTATTATCGCCTGACTTCCGTATCACGGTGGGATTGTGAAAGTGAGGCATCAGATATCATTCAAATAGATTATCAATGAAAAGAATTGGAATATACATTGCTACTGTGGTCTGCATCTTGTCCTGTGTTCCCCCGCAAAGGAATTTGCTGACAGAAACCAGACAGATGCTGGTTGACTCAGGCGCAACTGAACGGACGGCAGCTTTGTTTTATAACTTGCGCCAACTGACCGGGAAACAGGTTGTTTACGGACAACATAATTATGAAATGGATGGGTTTGACTCGGATACCACACGCTGGCGGGATGAAGCGAACCGATGTGACGCATACGATGTGACGGGAACTTATCCAGCTTTGGCCAGCTTTGATTTTCTTCATTTTACAAATCCCCGTAGTTGGGAAACAAAAGACCCGGATTACATCCGGCAGAAGTTTCATGCTGCATATAACCGAGGTAACGTGATTACATTCTGCTGGCATTATTACAATCCGGTGACCGGTGGAAACTTTTATGATACCACCCGGGTGGTCCGCCATATCTTACCGGGAGGTTCCCATCATGCTATATTTAAGGCTGACCTGAAAATCATTGCCGACTTTGCCCACAATGCAAAAGCCGACAACGGAGAATTGATTCCCATTATATTCCGTCCCTGGCATGAGTTTGATGGCAACTGGTTCTGGTGGGGCAGAAATCATTGCCGGGTTGAGGAGTTTAAAGAATTATATAGGTTTACGGTCACTTACCTCAGGGACTCTCTGCAGGTACATAACTTTCTGTATGCTTTCTCTCCTGATTGTGGCTTTACTACCGAAGCCGAATACCTGGAACGCTATCCGGGAGATGAATATGTAGATGTGGTAGGAATGGATAATTACTGGGATTTTCGTCCGGATGGAGGAGACACTTCTCTGGTTGTTTTGAAAGCACGTATACTGACTCAGTATGCCCGGCGGCATGCAAAACTTTCGGCTATTACCGAGACCGGTACACAGACCCGTGACTCGTTGTGGTATACGCAATTGTTGTCCATCCTGCGTTCGGAAGGAGTAGCTTTGAACTATGTGTGTAGCTGGTCCGGGTTTGCTCCTTATAAAGGACATCCGGCTGCAACCGATTTTTGCCGGTTTAAGGAAGATTCCCTGATACTTTTTGCAGATGAGATTCCCGATTTCTATACTTGGCCTTAACCTGCTTATAATAATATCATGGAATGCTAAGATAGTATTAGGTATATATGGGGACGACGCTTATCTTTGCAATATCAGTTACAGAGTGAAAAGAATCTTATAAATAAAACATCTGATAATTATGAAAACCCTATCGAGTATACTACTGACCTTGCTGGTCGTGTTCGGGGCATGTACTTCTCCCCGGATTTCTTCCGATCCTTTTGTCCGTGTGTCAGATGGGCGTCTGACGGTGAATGGAAAACCTTACTATTATATTGGGACCAATTTCTGGTATGGAGCCATATTGGGGTCACAGGGGCAGGGGGGTAATCGTGAAAGGCTGCTTCGTGAACTCGATCACCTGAAAGCCCATGGAATCAATAACCTGCGTGTTCTTGTCGGGGCCGATGGGAAAGATGGTATCCCGACAAAAGCTGAACCTGCGCTTCAGATAGAAGCAGGCGTATATAACGATACTATTTTCGACGGACTCGATTATTTCTTATCGGAGTTGGGCAAACGGGATATGTATGCTGTGCTTTTCCTGAACAATAGTTGGGAGTGGTCGGGCGGATATTCCCAATACCTTTATTGGGCGGGACACGGTGAGGTACCGATGCCGAATATAGCCGGGTGGGATGCATTCTCCGGTTATGTGGCACAATACGCTAAGTCTGAAAAAGCACACCGTCTGTTCCGGAATCATGTCACCCACGTCGTGAATCGTGTCAACCGGTACACGGGAAAGAAATACAGTGAAGATCCTGCGATCATGTCCTGGCAGATAGGAAATGAGCCCCGTCCGTTCGGTGAGGAGAATAAGGAAAGCTTTGCGGCGTGGATTGCGGATTGTGCGGCACTTATTAAATCATTGGACCCTAATCATCTGGTCTCGGTCGGATCGGAGGGAATGGCCGGTTGTGAAGGAGATCTTTCACTTTGGACTTCCATTCATTCCGATGCCAATATCGATTATGCCACGATTCATATCTGGCCGAACAATTGGGGATGGATCGATAAGAAAGATATTCCGGGAACTCTCGGACAGGCCATAAATAATACTTGCTCTTATATTGACATACATGCTCAAGAGGCTCATAAGATAAACAAGCCGTTGGTGCTTGAAGAGTTCGGTTTGCCGAGAGACAGCGTAAAGTTTGCCTCGGACAGTCCGACTGTCCAACGAGACCTTTATTATAGGGAAGTGTTTGATATCGTCAAAAAGCATGCTGCCGGGAAAGGTGTTTTTCAAGGATGTAATTTCTGGGCATGGGGTGGATTTGCACAACCCCGCCACCTCTTCTGGGAAAAAGGAGATGACTACATGGGAGATCCCGGGCAGGAAGAACAAGGGTTGAATTCGGTTTATGCAACGGATTCGACAGTGGATATGATTAGAGAGACGGTAAATGATATTAACCAGATAATTCAGAAACAATGAAAATGAAATTACTGTGTATTCTGTTGCTGGGAGTGATTCCCGTATGCCCGATCCATGGCAAGGATACGTTCGGGAAGAAAAAAGATAAAGCAACGCGGCTCTTTTTTTATGATCTGAATAAGAACGGGCAGATGGATACCTATGAAAACCCTTCTGTTCCGGTAGAAGAGCGTGTGGAGCACCTTCTGTCACAGATGACGCTGGAAGAAAAGGTAGGCCAGATGCTTACTTCATTGGGATGGCCGATGTACGAACGGGTGGGAGAGGAAATTCGCCTGACTGCACGGTTGGAAAAGGAAATCAGCGAATATCATATCGGGGCACTCTGGGGCTTTATGCGGGCCGATCCATGGACACAGCGCACACTGCATACCGGCCTCAATCCTTCATTGGCTGCCCGCGCCTCCAACCGTCTTCAGGCTTTTGTCATGGAGCATAGCCGTTTGGGCATTCCGTTGTTCCTGGCGGAAGAATGCCCTCATGGACATATGGCGATTGGTACAACCGTTTTTCCCACTTCCATTGGTCAGGCCAGTACCTGGAATCCGGAGCTGATCCGGCAGATGGGGCGTGTTATTGCAACCGAAGCAAGTGCTCAGGGAGCGCATATCGGTTATGGGCCGGTACTTGATTTAGCCCGCGATCCGCGTTGGTCACGTGTGGAAGAGACTTACGGAGAAGACCCTTATCTGAATGGAGTGATGGGAGCTGCTTTGGTTCGCGGTTTTCAAGGGGACACACTAAGGGGGCGTAAAAGCGTAATTGCCACTCTCAAGCATTTTGCCTCGTATGGCTGGACCGAAGGGGGACATAACGGAGGTACTGCCCATCTGGGCGAACGTGAACTGGAAGAAGCTATTTTCCCTCCTTTTCGTGAAGCTGTAGGGGCAGGAGCATTGTCGGTGATGAGTTCGTATAATGAAATAGACGGTAATCCGTGTACCGGAAGCCGCTATTTGCTGACAGATATTTTGAAAGACCGTTGGCAATTCAAAGGTTTCGTCGTGTCCGATTTGTATGCTATTGGCGGATTACGGGAACACGGAGTTGCAGGCAGTGACTATGAAGCAGCCGTGAAAGCTGTGAATGCCGGGGTGGATAGTGATCTGGGGACGAATGTATATGCGGAACAACTGGTTGCCGCAGTTCGAAAAGGAGATGTCGCTATGGAGACAGTAGATAAGGCGGTACGCCGCATATTATCTCTCAAATTTCACATGGGATTGTTTGATGCTCCGTTTGTTGATGATAAGCGTCCGGCACAACTGGTTGCCTCTCCCGAGCATATCGGACTGGCTCGTGAAGTTGCCCGTCAGTCAATCGTTCTGCTTAAGAATGAAGACAAGCTGTTACCGTTGAAGAAGGATATTCGTACCCTTGCCGTCATAGGTCCCAATGCCGATAATGGTTATAATATGCTTGGTGACTATACAGCCCCTCAGGCAGACGGTTCTGTGGTGACTGTTCTGGAGGGCATCCGGCAAAAAGTTTCTAAAGACACCCGTGTGCTTTATGCCAAAGGTTGTGCCGTGCGGGATTCTTCCCGTACCGGATTTGCCGATGCCATAGAGGCTGCCCGTAGTGCCGATGTCGTGGTGATGGTAGTAGGAGGATCGAGTGCCCGGGATTTTTCTTCGGAATATGAAGAGACAGGAGCCGCCAAGGTCTCTGCAAACCGGGTCAGTGATATGGAAAGTGGAGAGGGATATGACCGTGCCACACTTCATCTTATGGGCAGACAATTGGAATTGCTGGAAGAGGTTCGCAAATTGGGCAAGCCGATGGTATTGGTCCTGATCAAAGGGCGCCCGTTATTGATGGAGGGAGTCATTCAGGAAGCAGATGCAATTCTTGATGCCTGGTATCCGGGTATGCAGGGAGGAAATGCTGTGGCAGATGTGCTATTTGGCGATTACAATCCGGCAGGTCGTCTCACACTTTCCGTTCCGCGTTCGGTCGGACAGCTTCCGGTATACTATAATACGAAACGTAAGGGAAATCGCAGTCGCTATATAGAAGAGGCGGGTACTCCCCGTTATCCTTTTGGCTATGGCCTTAGCTATACGATGTTCTCCTATACCGGCATGAAGGTTCGGGTGAGTGAAGAAAGCAATCACTGCCGGGTAGATGTATCGGTAACTGTACGCAACCAGGGTACAGTGGATGGTGACGAAGTGGTGCAGCTTTATCTGCGGGATGAAGTCGGCAGCTTTACAACTCCTGACAGACAGCTGCGTGCTTTCAGCCGTGTACGCCTGAAAGCAGGTGAGACCCGGGAAATAACTTTTACTCTCGACAAGAAGTCGTTGGCCCTGTATATGCGGGACGGTGAATGGGCCGTGGAACCGGGACGTTTTACAGTTATGGCAGGAGGCTCTTCCGAAGACATTGCCTGTCAGCAGGAATTTGAGATAAACCGAAAATATACTTTTAAAATGTAAATGCTATGAACGGATCAAGAGATAAAGTGCGCAGTGCACTCAATCACCGGAATACAGGTAGTGTACCGGTCGATTTCGGTGCAACAGCGGTTACAGGCATTCATTGCCGCATTGTAGAAGCATTGAGGAATTATTATGGGCTGGAACCCCGGCCGGTAAAGATTGTGGATGCCTTTCAAATGTTAGGGGAAGTAGATGCGGAACTGGCTGAAAAGATCGGGGTGGACTGTATCGGTATAGGAGGTCCTAAAGATATTTTCGATCTGGATGTAACCCGTATGCGTGAACAGACAACACCTTGGGGACAACTGGTGCTGGTGCCTGAAGCGATGGATCTTACTCCCGATGCTCAAGGAGATGTTTATGTGCATGCCGGAGGAGATAAAAGCTATCCCCCCAGTGCCGTGATGCCCAAAGGATGCTATTTTATTAATGCCATCGAGCGTCAGCACCCCATTGACGAAGAACAGCTGAATCCGGAAGACAATGTGGAAGAGTTCGGATTGTTGACGGAGGGAGATCTGGCTTATTACCGTTCGGAGACAGATAAAGCATATCAGACCGGCCGGGCCGTCGTGGCCAGTTTCGGAGGCACAGCCTTGGGAGACGTTGCTTTTGTTCCCGGTATGGGGCTGAAGCAGCCGAAGGGGATCCGGAGTGTGGTGGAGTGGTATATGTCTACAGCCATGCGGCAGGATTATCTGCATCAGGTATTTGAGAAAGAGATTGATATTGCCATTACTAATTATGAGAAACTTTGGGCTGCACTCGGAGATAAAATAGAGGTGGTGCTGACATGTGGTACAGATTTCGGTTCACAAGAGTCGCAGTTTTGTTCCATAGATACCTTCCGCGAACTTTGGTTGCCGCACTATCGGCGGATGAACGACTGGATACATCAGCATACCACCTGGAAAATATTCAAGCACTCTTGCGGAGCTATCATTCCCATTTTGCCCGGGCTGATCGAAGCTGGATTCGACATTATCAATCCGGTTCAGATCAATGCCAAAGACATGGATTCCCGGAGGTTGAAAGAGGAATTCGGCAGCCGGCTGACTTTCTGGGGAGGAGGGGTCGACACGCAGAAGATACTGCCTTTCGGTACTCCGGACGAGATACGTCGCCATGTAAAGGAGCAGTGTGAGATATTGGGACGTGACGGAGGGTTTGTTTTTAATGCCGTCCATAACATTCAGGCCAATGTTCCCGTCGAGAATGTAGTTGCGATGTTCGATGCTTTAAAGGATTTCCGCTGAGGACCGTTTGTGGGGCTATAATTATTGACAATATGAAAATCTGCCGGCAACTGTTGCCGGATGAGGATACATCAATGCAATGAATCTATGTCAGAGGTTCGTTGGGAAAGAGTACATATATATACATTATTAATCTTATAAATGATAAATGCCATGAATAACCTCAATGAATTATATGAAGCCATCTTGGCGGGTAAATTGGAACAGGCAGTCAGTGTTACCAGAGAAGCGGTTGCCGGAGGAGTTGCACCTCAGGAGATCATCAATGAATATATGATCAAGGCCATGGAAGCCATCGGTGCACGTTTTGAATCGGGACAGGTGTTTGTGCCGAATCTCCTGATGAGCGCACGTGCCATGCGTGGTGCCCTCGATATACTCAAACCACTGATGCAGGGGAAGGCCGATTCGTACATCGGCAGGATTGTGATTGGTACGGTCAAGGGAGATCTGCATGATATCGGTAAGAACTTGGTCGCCTCCATGTTTGAAGGGTGTGGATTTGAAGTCATCAACTTGGGAGTAGACGTATCGAGTGACAAATTCATCTCTGCGGCACTGGAGAACAAGGCAGACATCATTTGTATGTCCGCGTTGCTCACCACTACCATGAACTATATGAAGGAGGTAATCGATGCCCTCGAAACCTCCGGATTGAGGGGAAAAGTGAAGGTGATGGTGGGAGGTGCGCCTGTCAGCGATGCTTTTGCCAGGTCTATCGGTGCCGATGCCTATACCAGTAATGCCAATGCAGCCGTAATCGTGGCTAAAAAGTTGATAAACGCCTGCTGAACATGTTTATGAATCCCCATATCGTTGAAGGATGCCTGCCTTTCACCTCGTTGAGGCTCGATCCGGAGGACATCAGTCTTTCGATGGGTGCCGGTTACGTGCCCGACGCAGAGATGCGGGCAATGTGCCGTGCACTCGAAGAAGAGATTGCCGGCATTTGTATCCCCCGGTTTCTGTATATCCTGTTCGATTCCGAACCGGCCGGTACTTGCGAAGTGGGAGTGAATGGGATTTGCCTGAAGACGGGAGCCGTTATTACTCCCTATCTGAAAGATGCTGCGGGCTATGCGCTCTTTGTGGCCACTGCGGGGCGTGAGTTTGAGGCTTTTCAGCATGAGATGTGCGCCCGGGGTGACATTCTGCGGGAGTTTCTTCTGGATGCCTATGGTTCGGCGATTGCCGAAGCTGTCGTCCGTGAGGTGTGCCGGAAGGTGGAAACACAGATGTTCGCTTTAGGCTATGGGGTGAGCCATCCTTACAGTCCCGGTTATTGCGGGTGGCATGTCACACAGCAACAGTTACTTTTCAGTTGCCTGCCCGAATCTCCTTGTGGGATTCGGTTGAGTGATTCTTCCCTGATGTCACCCATTAAGTCGGTCAGCGGTATTCTTGCTTATGGTCCCCGCATGGTCAAGCGGAAATATGGATGCGAACTGTGCGGCAAAGCCGATTGCTATAAAAACAGAAATAAACTAAAAAGATAGAATGCTATGGAACTGTCACAATATATAAAAGATAAATTAGTATCAGAGAAACGGGTGGCAATGCCCATCATGACCCATCCGGGCATCGAGTTACTGGGTAAACGGGTGCTGGATGCCGTAACGAACGGAGAAATCCATTATCACGCCATCCGTGCCTTGAATGAATGTTTTCCGCAATCGGTGGCTTGTACCACCATTATGGATCTTACAGTAGAGGCAGAAGCCTTTGGAGCACAACTCAGTATGTCTTCCAATGAAGTACCCAGCGTGTCCGGGCGCCTGCTTGCCGGATATGCGGATGTAGAGGTCTTGCAAGTTCCTTCACTTGAATCCGGGCGTGTGCCTCAATACTTGCAGGCCGACCGCCTGGCGGCAAAAGGGATAGATAAGCCCGTGCTGGCGGGATGTATCGGTCCTTACTCTTTGGCAGGACGTCTGTATGATATGACGGAAATCATGATGGCTATTTATACAGAACCCGAAACGGCCCGGCTATTGCTTGAAAAATGTACGGAGTTCATTTTGCGCTATTGTCTTGCCATTAAGGAGACCGGGGTAGCCGGGGTCATTATGGCGGAACCGGCTGCGGGGCTTCTTTCGAACGAAGATTGCCTGCAATATTCGTCTGTCTACGTGAAACGCATTATCGATGCCGTGCAGGACGATTCGTTCACGGTTATCTTGCATAATTGCGGTAATACGGGACATTGTACTCCGGCTATGCTGGCTACCGGTGCCCAAGGATATCATTTCGGTAATAAAGCGGATATGCTTGCCGCTCTCCGCGAGTGCCCTTCGGATGTATGGGTGATGGGGAATCTGGACCCTGTGGGCGTATTCAGGATATTAACTCCCGAGGAAGTTTTCGCGCAGACAGAAGAACTTCTGAGCCGTACAGGCGGATACGCTAACTTTATTGTCTCTACCGGTTGCGACACTCCGCCCGAAGTACCTTTTGATAACATTCAGGCTTTTTATCTGGCTGTAGAGAAATACAATAAGGGGAGATGAATGATAATACCAGTATTGGATAATATTGTACTTGTTTCCGGGGGGAATCCCTCCTACTTTTGTGAAGTATTCATTGCTAAATAAACGATTTATGATTAAGAGAATAAAGATATTGGCTACAGGTGCACTGCTGATGGCAGGATTGGGTGCCTGTTCTCCTTCGGGAAAGAAAACGGGGTCGGAAACAGTTGCCGATACCCTGCGTACAGCGGAAACGGTGAACTTATTGAATAATCTCCGGCAGATTCCCGGACAAGGATTCATGTTCGGTCACCATGACGATCCGCTTTACGGTGTGGGCTGGGAAGGTGACGAAGGGCGCAGTGACGTGAAAAGTGTGTGCGGTGACTATCCTGCAGTTATGTCGTTCGATCTGGGGCATATAGAATTGGAAGGTGAGAAAAGTCTGGATCATGTGCAGTTCCGTAAAATACGGCAGGAAACGATTAACCAGTACAAGCGTGGCGGAATGGTTTCTTTCAGCTGGCACCTCGACAATCCGTCGACCGGCAAAGACGCATGGGATGTGAGTGACACGACGGTCGTTGCCTCCATACTTCCCGGTGGAACACATCACACCAAGTTCGTGAGTTGGCTCGATGCCGTTGCGGCCTTTATGAATACTCTGGAAACAGAAGACGGGACAAAGATACCGGTTCTTTTCCGTCCCTGGCACGAACATACCGGAAGCTGGTTCTGGTGGGGACAAAATCTTTGTACGGCTGAACAATACAAAGCCCTCTGGCGGATGACGTATGAACGTATGCATGCCAAAGGAGTAAAGAACTTGCTTTATGCTTATTCCCCGGGATCGGAACCAAAGGATTCGGCAGCTTATCTGGAACGTTATCCGGGAGATGACATCATCGACCTGGTGGGCTTTGACACCTACCAGTTCGACCGGACGCAGTATATGGAGCAACTGGATAAGTCACTTGCCATCCTGACAGAAGTGGGGCAGTCGCACAATAAGCCTATCGCCATCACCGAAACCGGTTTCGAAGCTATTCCCGATTCTACCTGGTGGACACAGACACTCTATCCGGTAATCAGCAAGTACCCTATCAGTTATGTGCTGGTATGGCGCAATGCACGTGAACGGGTGAATCACTATTATGCTCCTTATCCCGGGCAGGTGTCTGCCGATGACTTTGTGAAGTTCTACCGTGAGCCGAAAACTTTGTTTGTCTCGGACGTGAAAGACCTTTATAAATAGAAAATCAAATAAATAACGATAAAAACACTGTCCATTATGAGTCTGTTTAATGATAAAGTTGCTAAATTGCTCTCCGGGCATGAAGCACTGTTAACACGCAGGAACGAACCGATAGAAGAAGGAAACGGAGTGATAACGCGTTACCGTTATCCTGTGCTGACCGCTGCGCATACGCCTGTCTTTTGGCGATACGATCTGAATGAGGAGACGAACCCTTTCCTGATGGAGCGTATCGGCGTGAATGCAACGCTGAATGCCGGGGCCATTAAGTGGGAGGGGAAATATCTGATGCTGGTGAGGGTAGAGGGAGTCGACCGCAAATCATTCTTTGCTGTTGCCGAAAGCCCGAATGGTATTGATAATTTCCGTTTCTGGGAATATCCGGTGACTTTGCCCGAAGATGTGATTCCGGCAACCAATGTATACGATATGCGTCTCACCGCCCACGAAGACGGTTGGATTTACGGCATCTTCTGTGCCGAGCGGCATGATGATGATGCTCCTGCCGGTGACTTGTCGTCGGCTACTGCTACGGCCGGTATCGCTCGCACCAGAGACCTGAAAAATTGGGAACGTTTGCCGGATCTGAAAACAAAGAGCCAGCAACGCAATGTGGTGCTTCATCCCGAGTTTGTGGATGGAAAGTATGCACTCTATACCCGTCCGCAAGACGGATTCATAGATACAGGTAGCGGAGGAGGTATCGGGTGGGCACTGATTGACGACATGACTCATGCAGAGGTGAGTGAAGAGAAGATTATCGACAAACGCTATTACCACACCATCAAAGAGGTGAAGAACGGTGAAGGGCCGCATCCCATCAAGACCCCTCAGGGATGGCTTCACCTGGCTCATGGGGTACGCAATTGTGCCGCCGGACTGAGGTATGTGCTGTATATGTATATGACTTCGTTGGAAGACCCTACCCGGCTGATAGCCTCTCCGGGCGGCTACTTTATGGCTCCGGTAGGAGAAGAGCGCGTCGGTGATGTATCGAATGTACTCTTTTCGAATGGCTGGATAGTCGATGATGACGGGAAAGTGTTTATCTACTATGCCTCGTCGGATACCCGGATGCACGTGGCCACCTCGACTGTCGAACGGTTGGTGGACTATTGCCTGCATACCCCTCAGGACGGTTTTTGTTCCTCGGCTTCGGTGGAGGTACTCAAAAACCTGATTGAACGGAACCTGAAACTGATGAAATAAGAAAACCAAGAATAGAATGACCACCATGATTACACTGAAAGAGAAGATCGGCTACGGATTGGGCGATATGGCTTCATCCATGTTCTGGAAACTGTTCGGTTCTTATCTGATGATTTTTTACACCGATGTGTTCGGGCTGCCGGCCGCTGTGGTAGGAACCATGTTTCTGATTACCCGGGTGTGGGATTCGGCTTTCGACCCTATTGTGGGAGTGATTGCCGACCGTACCCAGACCCGCTGGGGCAAGTTTCGTCCTTACCTGCTGTATCTTGCTGTCCCCTTTGCGCTGATAGGTATCTTTACCTTCACCACTCCGCAACTGAGCGATACGGGAAAACTTGTCTATGCCTACATCACCTATTCTTTGATGATGATGGTATATTCGGCTATCAATGTGCCTTATGCTTCTCTGCTGGGAGTGATGAGTCCCGATCCGAAAGAGCGGAACACGTTGTCCACCTATCGCATGACTTTTGCCTATATCGGCAGTTTCATCGCTTTGTTGCTGTTCATGCCGATGGTAAATCTGTTTGGAGGTGCGGAGGATGAACAGCGTGGCTGGATGTTGAGTGTAGTGGTGATCGCTGTGATGTGTGCGGTTCTGTTCTATCTCTGTTTTGCGTTGACGCGTGAACGGGTGAAACCGATCCGGGAAGTGCAGGGCTCTCTGAAAGATGACTTGAGGGATCTGCTTCACAACCGCCCGTGGTGGATCTTGCTGGGTGCCGGAGTGGCGGCCCTGGTCTTCAACTCCATCCGTGACGGAGCTACGGTTTATTATTTTAAGTACTTTGTGGTAGAAGAGGATTATTCAACAGTCTCCCTCTTCGGGGTCTCTTTTGTGCTGAGCGGGCTTTACCTGGCAGTGGGGCAGGCTGCCAATATCGTGGGGGTGATTCTTGCCGCACCGGTCAGCAACCGCATTGGCAAAAAGAATACATATATGGGAGCCATGAGCCTGGCTACCATACTTTCCGTCATTTTTTACTGGTTCGGAAAAGGAGATATTGCTCTGATCTTTGTCTTCCAGGTACTCATCAGCATTTGTGCCGGAAGTATCTTCCCTGTGCTCTGGTCGATGTATGCCGATTGTGCCGACTATTCCGAACTGAAGACAGGTAATCGGGCTACGGGGCTGATCTTTTCCTCTTCGTCCATGAGCCAGAAGTTCGGATGGGCCATAGGAAGTGCATTGACCGGTTGGCTACTGGCTTACTTCGGATTTCGTGCCAACGAGGTGCAGAGTGTAGAAGCCATTCACGGAATTAAGATGTTTCTCAGTTGGTTGCCGGCCGTCGGGACGGTACTGTCTGTTATCTTTATCAGCATGTACCCACTGTCGGAGAAGAGAATGAAAGAGGTGACCTCGGAATTGGAGAAGAAAAGACAAACTGCTCAATCATGATTCAAAATACTATGGACAAGATTCTTAAACAGGAAATGCTGGAAGAACTCACCACCCACATCCTTCCCTACTGGATGGAACGGATGGTGGATCAAGAAAACGGTGGATTTTACGGACGTATCACCGGACAGGAAGAACGGATGCCTCAGGCAGAGAAAGGAGCCATTCTGCATGCACGTATTCTGTGGACCTACTCTGCCGCTTACCGCCTGTTGGGCAAAGAAGAATACAAAGAGATGGCAACCCGGGCCGAACGTTACCTTATCGACCGTTTTTATGATCCGGAGTTCGGAGGAGTTTATTGGTCTCTTGATTACAGGGGTGAGCCATTGGATACCAAAAAACAGATTTACGCCATCGGTTTTGCCATTTATGGTCTGAGCGAATATCACCGGGCCACCGGAGATCCGGAAGCATTGGAGTATGCCGTCCGTTTGTTCTATGACATAGAGTCCCATAGCTTCGACCGAATAAAGAACGGTTACTGTGAAGCGCTTACCCGGGAGTGGAACGAGATAGCCGATATGCGCCTTAGCGAGAAAGATGCCAATGAACGCAAGACGATGAATACCCATCTGCACATCCTTGAGCCTTATACCAACTTATACCGGGTTTGGAAAGACGAGGGGCTGAAACGGCAGTTGCGTAACCTGATAGAACTTTTTATGCAGAAGATATTGGACAACGATACATTCCATCTGCGACTCTTTTTTGATGATGACTGGCAAAGTAAATATGCCGTTATTTCGTACGGGCATGATATTGAAGCCTCCTGGCTGTTGCACGAAGCTGCCCGCGTACAGGGAGACGCCGAACTCCTTGCCGAAGTGGAACCTGTTGTGAAGAAGATCGCTGCGGCCGCATCCGAAGGTTTCACTCCCGACGGAGGAATGGTGTATGAAAAGAACCTCGCTACGGGACATGTGGATGGCGACCGTCATTGGTGGGTACAAGCCGAAACCGTAGCCGGATACTATAACCTGTTCCGCTATTTCGGTGATTGCGAAGCTTTACAGCGTTCCGTGGTCTGTTGGCGATTCATCAGGCAACATCTGATTGACGATGTCCACGGTGAATGGTTCTGGAGCCTTCGGGCCGACGGCACTGTCAACCGGGATGATGACAAAGCCGGATTCTGGAAATGCCCTTATCATAACGGGCGTATGTGCATTGAGCTGTTGGGCGGATAAACGCATTGTTTCCCCTTTCGTTAGATTGTTTTCCAAACTTTTTGTACTTTTGGGCACAATTTAGCGAATATGAAAAACAAACACGTCAAGAGAGTGAACCTGCTTCTCTCCATCCTGTTGGGAGCAGGTGTCTTTATCTTCTTTGGAGTATATTATCCTTATCATCTGCACTATCAGGAACAGTTCCAGATGTTTCTTTTCACGTCTGGGTATTTTGTCGAACGGGTATCCCATCCCGGTGGAGTGGCGGATTATTTAGGTAATTTCCTCACTCAGTTTTATTATTATTCGTGGGCGGGAGCCGCTGTCTTAGCAGGTGTATTGTGGGGCATGCAACGTTTGGTTGCATTTATTGCCGGACGTATGGGAGAGTGCTCTTTGTGGTATCCGCTTACCCTGCTGCCCTCTTTGTGTTTCTTTATTCTTCTTTGTGACGAGAACTATCTCCTTTCGGGAGTCCTTTCCGCTTGCATGGTGTTGGGGGCAGTTGCGGGATATACCTGTATTTTCAATCCTGTCGTACGCCGTATCTCCCTTTGGGCAGGCATTCCGGTACTCTATATGTTGGCGGGAGGTTGTGCCTGGTTGTTCATCCCGCTGGCTTTGATGGTTGAGTTTTGGCGCTTCGGCACGAAGCACTCTTCCTTATGGCTTCCGGCAGGCGGAGCGATTCTTGTTGCCGGAGTCACAATCTGGGCTTCCCGGTGGTTGTTTCCTTATCCGATGGACCGCTTGTTGTGGGGAATCGGAAGTTATCGTTTCCCTTTATTCTTTCCGAAAGCACAAGTGGTTGCCTGGATAGCTCTCGTGTTGGTTCCGCCGTTAGTAGCCCGCCTGCCCGGGAAGATTACCCGGGGACGTTACGTTGTGGCCCTTACGGGGCAGTTCCTGTTGATGCTGTTGGCCATGAATCTCCTTGGCAAGCGCAGCATCGCGATGAATAAAGAGGCAGTAATGGCCTACGACTATCACGTACGTATGCAGGATTGGGACGGTATCATTGCCCTGGCCGGGAAGAAATTGCCCGATACTCCCATGGCGGTTTCCTGCCTCAACCTTGCCTTAGGGATGAAGGGGCAATTGGCCGACCGCATGTTTCACTATCGCCAGCGTGGAAAAGAGGGGCTGTTCATGTCGTTTGTCAATGACTTTACAATTCCTTTGGTAGCTGCCGAACCCTATTATTACCTGGGAATGGTGAACACAGCCCAACAACTTGTCTTTGAAGCGATGGAGGCCATCCCCGATTATCAGAAGAGTGTCCGCTGTTTTAAGCGGCTTGCCGAAACAAATCTGATAAACGGAAGATATGAAGTGGCAGGCAAATATCTGCGTATCCTGCAACATACCCTTTTTTATAAAGACTGGGCCACGGAGATGCTGGCTTGTATGGACGATGAGGCGCGGATCGATGCACATCCCGAGTACGGACGCCTGAGAAAACTCACCCCGCAAACCGACCTGTTTTTCAATCCGGCAGAACCGGAGATGACGTTGTCATTGTTGTTGCAGGCAAATCCGGAGAACCGGATGGCCTATGAATATCTGATGGGCATTACCCTGCTGAAGAAAGACATGGGACGATTCGTTCACTATTATCCTTTGGGAGAGAAACTGGGCTACCGCTCGATACCGAAGAGTTATCAGGAGGCACTGCTGTTTGGCTGGAGTATGCAGAAGCATACGCCGGGAGAGGAAATCCCCTGGAAGATTAACCGGGAGACAGGAGAGCGGTTGCGGGAGTATGCGCGCATTTACACTTCTACACGGTCTGAGGAGGCGTTGGCACCCCGGTTTGGAGATACTTACTGGTTCTATGTACATTTTAGATAAAAGATTATGAATAAGATAAAACAGTGTTTAGGTATCCTGCTGTTATCATTAACGGTGGTTTCCTGCCGGCAAAAGGTGGTATCGCCCGTTCCGGTAGATGCACTTCCTCCGATATGGCCCGACTATGCGGGGGTAACGATTCCCGCTACCATTGCACCGCTCAACTTCCGTGTGACTGCCGATGGGGCGGAGGCGGTAGATGTCGTGATTTCCGGAACGAAAGGAGATCCCATCCGGACAAGCGGAGAATCTGTGGAGATCCCTGCCGGAAAATGGAGCGAGTTGCTGGAGAACAATAAAGGGGACAGCCTTGAAGTGAAAGTATGTATCCGTCAAAACGGAGAATGGAAAGCGTATCGGTCTTTCCCGTTCTATATCAGCCCGTTTCCCATTGATTACGGATTGGTGTACCGCCTGCTTGCACCGGGATACGAAATATACAGCAAGATGGGTATCTATGAGCGCGAACTTTCTACGTTTCGCCAGACTCCTTTGTTTGAGAATACTCAGGTGACGGCCGCCTGCGTCAATTGTCATGCTTTCAATCAGACGAACCCCGATCCGTCCAGCCTGCATGTCAGAGGCGGACACGGAGCCACGGTGATGACCATCGGTGGAGAGAGCGAGTTCCTCGATACAAAAGCTGACGGACAGCTTTCTGCCTGTGTTTATCCTTATTGGCATCCTTCGGGCGAATACATCGCTTATTCGGTGAACCGGACCAACCAGACTTTCCATCTGGGAGGGAAGAAGCCTATCGAGGTTTTTGACCAGGCTTCGGATGTGGTAGTTTACCATCCGCAGTCACATCGGATACTGACTACTCCTCTGCTGAGTACCGCCGCATTCGAAACATTTCCCGCCTTCTCGCCCGACGGACGGACACTTTATTTCTGTTCGGCGGAGCAGAAAGAGATGCCTGCCCGGTATAAAGAGGTGAAATACAGTTTGTGCAGTATTGCTTTCCATCCGGAGGACGGAACATTTGGCGAACGGATCGATACATTAATCTCCGCCCGTACACTGGATAAAAGCATTTCTTTTCCCAAACCTTCATTCGACGGAAAGTATCTGATGTTTACGCTTTCGGATTATGGAAACTTCTCCATCTGGCATAAGGAGGCCGATCTTTGGCTTTTGGATCTGAGAAGCGGGGCCTTCCGCAACCTGGAGGAGGTGAACAGTGACGACACGGAAAGTTATCACAACTGGAGCAGCAATTCACATTGGTTTGTGTTCAGCAGCCGGAGAGGTGACGGGTTGTACACCCGCCTTTATATCGCCTCGGTGGACGAGCAGGGGCGTATCGGGAAGCCTTTCCTGTTGCCTCAGCAAGATCCGTATATATTCTACGATCAGTTGATCTATTCGTATAATGTTCCTGAGTTTGTATCCGCTCCGGTGCAATGGGACAAGCGGGAGATAGCCAAAGGGCTGATGTCGAAGGAGCGAGTTAAAGTGAAATAAAAGATGAGTAAGAGTATGGAATACAGAAAACATAGAATAGAGTATTTAAAGACTACTGTTGAATATTCCCTTTTTGGGGGTGAGGGAGAAACGAAGGAGGCGCATCTGATGTTTCATGTCGATCCGGAAGCGGGGAGTTATGAAGAGCAGCTGACGGCTATTTGCAAAGCATATCATAAGACATTGGGCAGGAAGATAAAACTCAGGGGAATGGTGCCGGCGTTTTGCCGTTACTTTCTGAGTGATGCCGCCAATCAGTGGGAGGTTTTGCAAGCTGTTTTGCAGGAAGAGCCATCGTATGCTGTCTCGGTTGTGCAACAGCCTCCGTTGGATGGAAGTAAGATTGCTTTGTGGGTCTATCTGACCTCCGAACGGAACGCCGCTTATAAGCATTACTGGACAGCCGGTGCGGGTGTGCCTTGCGGTAATTCGGAGCAGCAGATGAAAACCTTGTTAAAATCTTACGAAGCCGATTTGACCGGAAAAGGCTGTACGCTGGCTTCCGATTGCATCCGTACCTGGATCTTTGTGCAGAACGTGGATGTGAATTATGCGGGCATTGTCAAGGCGCGCCGTGAAAACTTTGTCGGGCAGGGACTGACCGAATCGACCCATTATATAGCCAGTACCGGCATAGAGGGGCGGCATGCCGATCCGAAGGTACATGTGCTGCTCGATGCCTATGCGGTGAAAGGATTGCAGCCGGGACAGGTGACTTACCTGCATGCGCTGTCTCACCTCAGCCCGACAGCCTTGTATGGAGTGACTTTCGAACGGGGAACTTCCGTAGAGTATGGCGACCGTCGTCATCTCTTTATCAGCGGTACGGCGAGTATCGATCATCGCGGTGAAGTGGTTCATGTAGGCGATGTCCGGGAACAGACCCGGCGGATGTGGGAGAATGTGGAGAAGTTGCTTGAAGAAGGTAAGGCAGGTTTTGCCGATGTGGCGCAAATAATAGTCTATCTTCGTGACGCTTCCGATTATCCGGTTGTCCGCGCTATGTTTGCCGAACGCTTTCCGCAAATACCCATACAGTTCGTTGCCGCTGCCGTGTGCCGCCCTACCTGGCTGATCGAGATGGAATGTATGGCAGTAGCCGGAAACGATAACTCCAGTTATCAATCGTTTTGATAGAATTTATTCTATTTCGCTTTCTAAAAGATATGAAATGCGCTGTTTGCCAAACAGCGCATTTCTTTTTTTTGATAGATCCGGAAGAAAAAGCGTTCCTCAAAGGGGCTTTGGAAGCTGGAAAGCCGGGCTTGAAGGCTCCGAAAGCCGGGGTGTTGAGAGAATAGAGCCGGGCTTTCCGGAAAAAGAAGTAAGCATTTGCCGAAAATGCTTACTTCTTTCGGGGCAAATGCTTACTTCTTTTTGAAATATCTCCTAATGTTTTTCCGGATTACTCTTATTGTTTCCGATCGGAGCTCCAAAAGAGAGTGGAATTCTCCTGGTTGCTACTCCGGAACGAATGAAGTGGAAATGACAAAGAAACGGATCTTTGGGGCAATTCCCGTCTATGGGTCCTGCTTTTTGCAGAAACGGTGTTATCTTGTTCGTCCATCGGCTGTTCGGGTGATAAAAGTAAAAACAGCGATCGCTATAGAAGGCGATTTTAGTCCTGCGGCTTTATGACGGGCCGAAAGAAAGCAATCTGAGAGGATTGAAGTATCATTTTGACAGAATGGCAAAACCGCAAGAAGTGTGCCGAGGTTCACCACAGAGGACACAGAGTAACACAGAGGTGAAAAGGGTTTTGATTCACCTCATTCCGGTGAATTCAATACTCCGTTTCCTGCGGATTAAAGTTACACCATCCTTTTGTCCACTCCGGATAGTTGATTTCTTCCTTTTCACTGAACACTACATTTTCCATTACGGCAGGTGTCCCTTCTATGTCCGACGGATATCCGTTGATCCGGCAGTTCCGGAAGGTTACTGACGTATTAGTCCCCAGATACAGTGCCGAACCGAACAATCCCAACATACTTTCATTCTCCGGTCGCAGTCCGCCACCATTGATGAAGTCGGGACGGTTTACGAATGAAGCGTCTCCCGAGGCGGGACCATAGATCGTGACATCTTCAAAGGTGGCGGCTGTGGTGGGAGTGGCCGGGCTGTTTGTACCGTTGTTGCTGCATTCGAAGGCATGAGAACCTGTGATGTCGGCTATTCGCGGATGGCGGATACCCAAGAGATGCTTGCACGTACCACTGTAACCATTGTCTGTATCGAAGTCGTCGTCCCAGCAATGATAGGCCACCAGATATTCCGCATTGACCGTTCCGCCGAACCATTCGAAAGCATCGTCATTGGCATAGGATACTTGCAGATGGTCTATCTGCGTACCGTTTCCTACCGAGCCGAAAGTGATTCCGTTAATCTCCTGGTTCTTCTTGAACGGATACCCCGCAAACTCTATGCGGACGTAACTCAGGATGCCCGAATTATCTGCGTTGTTCGGACCGCCGTGCGTGGTGCGCGGACCTCCTTCTATCTGCATGATGTTTTCGTTGTTCCGGGCATAGCCACAAAGAATCAGCCCTCCCCAGTCGCCCGGTTTCCGCTTTCCGGCAGGCATTTCGGAAGTGAATACAATCGGTGCATCCACTGTTCCTTGGGCTATCAGCTTTCCGCCCGGTTCTATGATCAGGGCGGCACGGGTCTCTTTGTCGCCCTTGATGACGGTGCCTGCCTCAATGGTCAGTGTGGAGCCGTATGTGACGTAACACCAACCTTTCATCAGGTAAGTGCCTCGTTTCAGGTATTGATGATCTTTTATCTCAAAGGTCTGTTCTCCGTTTCCGATGATGTTTTCACCGTAAACAATGTTGTTACCCTGTCCGCCGTTCTCGTCGTCCGTACAGCTACTGCCGGTCAGGCAAACCAGTGCTGTCAGTGCGATAATCCTTAGTCTGTATCTGTTCATAGTTTGAAAAACAGGTAAATGTGTCAAAATCCACCACAGAGGACACAGAGTAACACAGAGACAATTTTAAATTGTTGATTATTACTGAAAAACTCTGTGATGCTCTGTGTTACTCTGTGGTGAAAAGAGTTTCGACACTACCTCTTCATTCTGTGAGTGTATATGTGATTTATAACTTTGTCCAACCTTTGGTCCATTCGTTGTCTGCTTTCACTGCGCCTTTATAAGCCGCTTTCTCAAAGAAGCTGTCTGCCGAGAGGTCGGCTCCTCCTTCTTGGATTCCGATGAAGGTGTTGCTGAAGCTGAAAGTCTGGTTGATGGCATTGTGATTCTCTGCGGCTGTGAACAGGGCAGAAGAGTAACCGCCGTCACCGCTGGCTTTGATATCTCCCGCGATAGCGATGTAGTTCAATACCGAAGGACCATTCACCAAGTACTTCTCGGTTTGTTCTGTTTCGGTAGTCAGGTTATTGGCTTTGCCTGTAACCAGAGCATTGTAGATTTTGGCCTGAGTTCCGGCACGCAGGCGGATGCCTCTTTTACCTTCGTCATTGTTGGCCCCGATCAGTGTCAGGTTAGCCAGTGTGGGGCATGAAATCGGAGTGGCATCCATGTTCTTGTCATAGTTGTCGGCTTCGATCAGGCAGTCACATGTATATCCCAAAGTGGCGGGATCTTCCTGGTAGGCGACAAAGAATTGACCTTTTCCGCTCCATCCTTCTGTCCAGTCGAAAGAATCGTCACTGTTGCTTACCGATACCAGATACTTGGCATTGACCGTACCTCCGAACCATTCGAAACCGTCATCCGTACCTTTGTATGCTTCCAGATATTCGAGGGTAGTGCCGTTTCCTACACCGTAGAAGGTGAAACCGTTGCACTCTTTTTCTGTGGTGAACTTATAACCTGCGTATTCCAGGCGGATGTACTTCAGGATACCTGAGTTATCTGCCGGATCGGAACCACCGTAAGTAGCGTCTCCTACTTCCGATTTACCGGTTGATCCGATATTGATCGGGGCTTTACCGCAAATATGGATACCGCCCCATGCTCCGGGTTCTTTGGTGTCGGAGGTCATGATAATCGGAGCAGAGGCAGTACCTACCGCTTCGATCTTGGCCCCTTGTTCCACGAGGATGTAGTCGATGGTGGCATCGTCGCTCTTGGCGCTGATTGTCACACCTTCACCGATCTTCAGGGTAGAACCGGCTTTGATGATATATTCTCCGTCGAGGGAGAAGTTGTAGCCTTTGGTCAGGATCACGGTTTTTGATCCGTCTACGCTTCCTTTCAGTGTTCCGTTGTTGGCTACCACTTCTTCGCCTTCGCCGTTTCCGCCACCTTTGCCGTTGTTGTCGTCACTACAAGCTGCAAGCGAACACATTCCCATCAGGGCTGCTACGGCCCAAGAGTTGAGTTTTAGATAATTCATTTTCATCTTCATACTGTTTATGGTTTATACTATCTGTTTGATTATTAATATAAATACTCTGTGTGATTCTGTCTCTCCCTGTGGCGAGCCTTAGAATCTGTACGAGACTCCTATCTCCGCATTTGTTCCCGGACGGAATGATTCTACTTCCACCTTTTGTCCCGTTGCCGGTAGTTCCTGCTTGAAACGGATGGTACTGTTCAGCAAATCTTTCATCTGTAAGCGCAGGTTTAGATGCTTGTTGATGGCATAGCTTGCTATGAAGTCCATCGTGTGCAGGGTCTGTTGCTTGATATTGCCTGTTCCGTAGATACCTACTGTCTCGATGCGTGGCCCTTGCACATTATAAACCAGTGCCAGTGTCAGGTCGCTTTCTCCCCTTAATTGGGGAGTGTAGCTGATATCGGCATTGATCAGGAACGGGGAGGCTCCCTGCAGAGCGCGTTCCGAGTCGGTATATACCCCGCCTTCAGGAAGGATGACGTTTGTATACATATATGAGCCGTTGGCACCGATACGGAGATTCTTGAACAGTTCTTTGCGGAACTCGATTTCCACTCCCGTGGCTATTCCGTCTTCGGCGTTGCGGAAAGAACGGATCACTGTTCCGCCCGAAGACTCCTGGGTCTGCTCAATGGGCGACTTCAGTTTCTTGAAGTAACCGGTAACGGAGAACATGTCGCCATTGTTACGTTTCGGGAAGAAATCGTAGCGCAGGTCTATGTTGTAGTTATAAGCATTCTTCAGCTCGTTGTTACCACGGATGTAGGCACTTCCGTAGGACTCCTGGTAGAGGAACGGAGCCATTTCGATGAACGAAGGCCGGGTGACGGTGCGTGATACGGAGAGGCGCAGGCTGTTGGTTTCATCGATGGTGTACTTCAGGTTCAGTGCCGGGAAGAAATCACCTTTGTCCAGGTTCGTCTTCTTCTCCTGCCCTCCGTCTGTCCAGTAGCGTACCCATTGCTTGGCTTGCTCGTAGCGCAGCCCCACGTTGACCAGCAGAGATTCAACCGGATAATATTCTATTTCGGCAAACCCTGCCCATACATCCATGCCGGCGTAATAGTTGTAACGGGGTTGTGCGTCGATATTGGCTTTTATCGTTCCGTTGGCTATGTTTTCCTGATTCAGGTATCCGTTGGTATCGTATATGTTGGTGACATCGGCATTCAGGGCATTGATGTCATAATAGAAGTTCACGCTTTCAAAGTCGCGTTTTTTGCTTTTGTAAGTCCCTCCCACACGAATGAGGTTCGCGTCACCCCATTTGTACGAAGTGCGCAGGTCACCTACAATCTCCTTTTCCTGCAATTCTCCGAAATAGCGGTTGGTGGTCTGATTCAGTTTAAAGAGGTTCAGCTTGTCGCTTCCTTCATTGCGGAAGAAGACAACCTGCCGGCGGTCCGGTTCATCGCTGTTGGTCAGCCCGTAGGAAGCACTCCAGTTTACATCCCACTGAGAGGTCAGCTCATGGTGTCCCATCAACTGGTTGTTCAGCAGTGAATACGCATGAAATACGCTGTTGCTCGACGTAATGTTGTTCTTTTCTGCATCGATCCCTTCGCGTGCCATGTAGTCGTTGATGGCATTGCGGGCATAAAACAGGGTAAAGTTGATGTGGTCGGCCTGCCGGAACGAGTATCCGATGCTGCCCAGTCCCGCTATTTTCAATGCGCTGGAATAGCTGTCGTAATTAAACTTATCGAGATGCGTGCCTTGTGCCGTCATGGTAGTGACGTAGGCATCTTTCAGAATCTGGTTTTCGTTGCTGATACCTACCGAGGCGAGCAGGCTCAGGCGGTTGCCGTTGGGCAGAGTCCAGCTCTTGCCTCCTCCGAGGTTACCGCCGAACTCGGGTAACGAACGGTGCTTGCTGATTGCGAAGTTTGTACCGAACGGATCATTGTTGCGGGCATAATCGCGGAACTCGCTTTTACCCATAGCCAGAATCCGGTCTTTGTTCTTTAGGTTGCCTGTACTGAAGAGTCCCCCCTTCCGGTCGCTGTAATAGAAATCTTTTCCGATGGTGTTGAAGCGTCCGCCTACGTTGAAGCCGATGGAGAAAAAGTCACTTCCGGTATTCTCCTTGGTGCTGATGTCGATATGTGCACCCGAATAGTCGGCGAAAGATCCGGCGGCATATACTTTGCTGACCGTAATGTTCTTTACGGTAGAGGCCGGAAAGAGGTCGAGCGGGATCAGCTTGTTGTCCGGATTGGGCGAAGCTATGGGCAGCCCGTTCAGGGTGGTGGTGCTGTACCGGTCTCCCAGTCCGCGCACAATCAGTTGTCCGGCACTGGCAATGGAGATTCCCGTTATTTTTTTAACCCCATCCTGTACGTTCGATATACCTTTGAGAGTCATCTCCTTGGCTCCCATGTTCTCGATGGCAAGCGTTGCTTTTTGTCTTTCCTGCAACAAAGCCTTTTCACCTTCCAGGTTCTTGCGGGCCACTACGGTGACGGCATCCAGCGTTTGTGCATCCACTTCCAGTTCGAAGTTCAGTGTCGCATCGGTTTTTATCTTCACTTCATTCATCCGGAACGTTTTATATCCTATGTATTTCACTTCGAGGGTATAAGTGCCGTTGTTCAGTGTAAGGGTGTAATTACCGTTTAAATCGGCTACGGCACCGGTGGCGGAACCTGTAACCTGTACGGTAGCTCCCGTGAGCGGTTCTTTGGTTTGTTTGTCAATGATGGTTCCCTTGATGACACCTGCTGTGATTCCCAAGGAAAATGTAGTGAGAAGAAGGGTGGAGAGAAGTCTCCCGATTCGTTGTTTCATGTCTTTTTATCTACGTTTTTCTGTCGGTGCAAAGTTGCGGGATTCAGGTTACGGGGGTGATACATGCACTATACGATTCGTTAACATCTGTGTTACATTCCTGTGTATTCTTTCCCCTGCAATACTCTTAGAGCACCGTTACCGCAAATATTTAATCCATTCTCTTGATAGAAATGGATAATTTTCTAATTTTGCATACTTACAGCAGACAAACATATACCCCTGTAAACTACTTTTATGGATAACGATATCGAACGGTTACGGCGAATGGCCTCCATGGCACAGATCGGGTGGTGGGAAGCTGACTTCACAGCCGGACACTATTTATGCTCAGAATATCTATGTGATTTATTAGGACTGGAAGGTAATACTATCTCTTTTATGGATTTCAGAGAACGGGTGCGGAAGGACTATCAGGAACAGATAGTCCGGGAGTTCAATGCTTCTATACACCGGGAGTTTTATGAACAGACCTTTCCCATTTATTCCAAAGAGGGAATCATCTGGTTGCATACACGCCTGGGTAATCGGGAGGAAGTGCCGGGCAGGGGGATCATTTCCTTCGGTACCATACAACGGGTAGAGGCTCCCAATGAAACCTCAGAACGTATCCTGGAGCGTGTAAACGATTTGCTGTATCGTCAGAACTCCATTTCCCATTCGCTGTTGCGCTTCCTGAAAGATGACAGTGTGGACCTTTGTATCATGGATATATTGAAAGATATCCTCGACCTTTTTCGTGGCGGACGGGTGTATATCTTTGAGTATGATGAATATTACCGTTATCAGGACTGTACCTATGAAGTGGTGGCAGAGGGAGTGCCGGCGGAGATTGAAAGCCTGCAACGCATCGCTACCGACAGTTTGCCCTGGTGGACGAGTCAGACCTTATCGGGTAAGCCGGTGATACTGGATTCATTGGATCAGCTTCCGAAACATGCGAAATCCGAATATGCCATCCTCAGCCGCCAGAACATCAAGTCGCTGATGGTCACTCCGCTGATAGCGGGCGAACATGTATGGGGATATATGGGAATCGACCTTGTGGAGAATTACCGCAACTGGAGTAATGAAGATTTCCAGTGGTTGTCGTCTTTGGCCAATATAATCAGTATCTGCATCGAACTGCGCAAAGCAAAAGATGATGCCATCCGCGAACGTTCTTTCTTGCGTAACCTGTTCCGCTTCATGCCGATGGGATATGTGCGTATGTCTATCATCCGGGATGCCGGCGGGAAACCTTGCGACTACCGGATAGCCGATGCCAATGATCTGAGTTCGGAACTGATCGGATTGCCTCTTTCGGATTATGTGGGGCGTCTGGGTAGTGAACTGTATGCAGATACGAAAGCACCAATAGACTATCTGGTGGACGTTATTGAAGATAATGTGCATAAAGAGACGGATGTCTTCTTTGATCGCTCCCAGCGCAGTTCCCATTGCATCATATATTCTCCGGAGAAAGACGAGGTGGTTTCCTTGTTTCTGGACTCTACGGAGACAGTACGTGCCCACAGGGCTTTGGATCGCAGCGAAAAGCTCTTCAAGAGTATCTTTGCCAATATTCCTGCCGGAGTGGAGCTTTATGATAAGGATGGCTATCTGCTCGATTTGAACAACTGGGACATGGAGACCTTTGGGGTGAAGGATAAAGCGGATGTAATAGGTGTCAGCTTCTTTGAGAACCCGAATGTGCCTCTTGAAATCAGGGAACGGGTGCGGAACGAAGATTTGGTGGATTTCAGGCTGAATTACTCTTTTGAGAGGGCAGGCGACTATTTCCACTCGGATAGACAGAAGATGATTGAACTCTATACAAAGGTCAGTAAGCTGTTTGACAGTCAGGGGAACTTCAACGGATATGTATTGATTAATATCGATAATACGGAGCGTATCGACGCCATTAACCGTATCCGTGATTTTGAGAACTTCTTCCTGCTGATATCGGACTATGCAAAGGTGGGGTATGCTAAACTGAACTTGCTTACCAAACGTGGTTATGCCATCAAACAGTGGTATAAGAATATGGGCGAGCCTGAGGATATTCCGCTGTCGTCGGTTGTGGGAGTCTATGATAAGATGCATCCGGAAGACAGGCAGAAAGTCGTTGATTTCTACGAAAAGGTATTGAAGGGTGAGGAGAAGGATTTCCGTAGCGAAATGCGTGTGTTGAAGCCCGGCACTGCCGATGAGTGGAACTGGGTGCGCATGAATGTGGTGGTCACCAAGTTTGAACCGGATAACGGGGAGATAGAGATCATCGGCATTAACTATGACATTACCGAACTGAAAGAGACGGAAGCCATGCTTATCGAGGCTAAAGAGAAAGCTGAAACGATGGACCGCCTGAAGAGTGCTTTTCTTGCGAATATGAGTCATGAGATACGTACACCGCTCAATGCGATTGTCGGCTTCTCGGGGTTGCTGGTGGATACGGAAGATCTGGAAGAACGTCGTGAATACATTAAGATTGTACAAGAGAATAACGACTTGCTGTTACAGCTGATCTCTGATATTTTAGACCTGTCGAAAATAGAGGCGGGGACATTTGAATTCACCTATGGCGAGACGGATGTGAATATGCTTTGTGAAGATATTGTCCGCAGTTCCCAGATCAAGGTACCACAAGGAGTTGAGTTGGTTTTTGATCCGCATCCGTCGGAATGCAGCGTAGTGAGTGACCGGAACCGCCTGCATCAGGTTATCTCTAATTTCGTGAACAATGCTTTGAAGTTTACTTCATCGGGCAGTATCCGCGTGGGATACGAAGAAAAAGAAGAGTGCGTGGAGTTTTATGTGCGGGATACGGGAATTGGAATTCCCGCAGGGCAACTGCCTCATATCTTTGAGCGTTTCGTCAAGTTGAACACCTTTATTCATGGAACCGGCCTCGGGCTTTCTATTTGCAAAAGCATTGTAGGGCAGTTAGGCGGAGTCATAGGAGTGGACTCGGAAGAGGGAAAGGGCTCCCGGTTCTGGTTCACCATTCCGAAATAGGGGCTTTCATAGCAAAAGACATTTCACCACAGAGGACACAGAGGACGCAGAGGACGCAGAGGGAAACCGAAGATATTATTATCCTAATGGATAACGTATCTTTATCTCCTTCTCTGTGTCCTCTGCGTCCTCTGTGGTGAAATATGGTTAAGCAAACTTATCGATTCCCTGATAGATGCAGCTTGCGATACCTAAGGCTATGATGCCCAATGTACAAAGTGCGAGACTTAACTTGGTATAACCGTCACTGCGGAAAGCGGGGATGGGTTCTTCGTTGGGATTGATATACATGGCTTTCACGATCAGCAGGTAGTAGTAGAGTGAAACTACTGTGTTGATCAGGGCAATGAATACCAGTAAATGGAACCCACTGTTGAATGCGGCCATGAAGATGAAGAACTTGGAGAAGAAACCCGCAAACGGAGGGATACCGGCCAGTGAGAACAGGGCAAGTGTCATGATGAAAGCCAGTTTGGGGTTTGTCCGGTACAGTCCGTTATAGTCGTTTATTTCTACCTTGTTGCTACGTTGCTCCACAATCGAGATAACCGCAAACACACCTAAGTTTGCTGCCAGGTAAACCAGTACATAATAAACCAGGGCGGTCATTCCCATCGCACTGCCACCTATGACACCCAGCATGATGTATCCGGCCTGAGAGATGGCTGAGAATGCCATGAAACGTTTTAGGTTCTGCTGGCGGATGGCAAAGAGATTGGCAATGGTGATTGAGGCAATAGTTACCCAGAACAGTACTTCCTGCCATTGTGCCGTCATCGGTGCAAATACTTTCGTCAGGATGGTCATCAGCACGAAAGCTGCCGATCCTTTGGAGATCACACTTAAATAGGAGGTCACGGCCGTGGGTGCACCTTCGTATACGTCGGCGGTCCAGAGATGGAAGGGAACCAGGGAGATCTTGAATCCCATGCCGGCAAAGAAGAACACGAAAGCCATGACCTGAAGCATGTTACCTGTAATGTGTTCGGGCAGGTCATCGAAGTAGAGAGTGCCTGACGTTCCGTAAATCATCGAAAGACCGAACAGCAGCAAGGCACTTGAGAACAGAGCTGTCAGGATATACTTGGCACCTGCTTCTGCGGAGTGGTGGCGGTATTTGTCGAATGCCACCAGTGCGGCCATAGGGATACTCGCCATTTCCAGCCCGATGAAGAACATCAGGAAGTGTCCGGCAGAGATCATGAAATACATACCTAACAGGGTGGAGAGTGTCAGGACATAAAACTCTCCCTGCTTGATGCTGGTGTCTTCACGCTTCAGCCATTCGTGGGCCATCAGTATCACGATGAGAGTACCTACGTTGAGCACTGCTTTGATGATGGTTTGCATCGGTGCATACTGATACATTCCGCCGAAAGCCTCCGCCGGAGCTCCGGGGAAGAGGTTGATTACGGTGTGGATGGTCAGCAGGATGACAGCCGGCAAGGTAAGCGACCTGGTAGGTAGTTTGGGAGCCGTGCCTTTATGGTCCGGGCAGGTAAACAGGTCGACCACAAACAGGATGAGGATAACCGCTATCAGCGATAGCTCCTCTTTCATATATAGAAATTGTGAATAATCCATCTTCTTTTTATGGTATTAAGTGTGAAACAACGGGCAATACACTTTCGCCGATCATGTGGCTTACCCAGAAAGGAGCCATACCCAGTCCGGCAACACAAATAATGAGACAGATAACGGCGAAGCGTTCATCCCAAGTTGCGTCTGTCAGTGCCAGGTGATGCTTGTTGGTACAAGTCCCATACAGAATCTTGCCTACCAGCCGGAGGATGTAGACCGCAGTAATGACAATGGATGAACAAGCGATAATGGTCAGTGTGCGGTGGAACACATCGAAGTTCTGGAATGAACCGACAAAGATGGTCATCTCGGCTACGAAGCCGCTGAGTCCCGGAAGTCCCAGGTTGGCAAGTCCGGCAATTACATAGCAGACACTGAGGAACGGCATCACTTTCATCAGTCCGCTCAGCTCGCGTACGTCGCGGGTATGTGTACGTCCGTATATCATACCGATGAGGGCGAAGAACAATGCTGTCATTAACCCGTGGCTGAGCATCTGGAGTACTGCACCGGTGGCGGCTGTCTGGTTCATCATCAGGATAGCGAAGAGCACCAGACCACAGTGGCTCACTGACGAGTAGGCATTAATATACTTCAGGTCGGTTTGCACACAAGCGCTGAAGGCACCGTATACAACCGATATACCTGTCAGGATCAGGAAGATCCAGCCCAGTTCGTTGGCAGCTTCCGGCATCAGGTACATGGCGATGCGGAAACATCCGTAACCTCCCAGTTTCATCAGTACGCCGGCATGCAGCATGGAGACGGCAGTCGGTGCCGAGGCATGACCGTCGGGGCTCCATGTGTGGAAAGGAAAGAGTGCGCCCAGTACGCCGAATCCCAGGAAGGTGAGCGGGAACCAGATGCACTGTTGTGCGAACGGGATGTTGTGCAGCCGGGCTATTTCGAGGATGTTCATTGTCGTCCCGCCGGCACCGAAGAATATGCCCAGAATACCGATCAGCAAGAAAGCCGAACCACCCATCAACATCAGGGTCAGCTTCATGGCTGCGTATTCCTTGCGTCCCGAGCCCCATACACCGATCAGCAGATACATCGGGATCAACGCGATTTCGTAGAACATGAACATGGTGAACAGATCGATGGAGATGAAGAATCCGAATACTCCCATCGACAGGAGTGTGAACCACAGGAAGTATTCTTTGGTCAGCGGTTGCAGCTTCCAGGAAGCGAAGGTACCGGTGAAAACAATGACGGCACTAAGCAGCAGCATGGCTACCGATATTCCGTCGACTCCTACTGAATAGGATATGTGGAGGGGAGCATACCATACTGTGTCGGCACGGAACAGCATTTCGGCTGTGGCTCCTGCCTGGCGCTCGCCTAAATAAAGGAACGTCAGCACAATACTCAGGATAAGCAACGCTGTACTTCCCGCTACCATCACTCCACGGATGGCTTTAATGCCTTTGGCAAGGTATAACCCGCCAAGCATCAGCAGAGGAATGAGTACGAATAAGGATAAAAAGTTCATATCTTTTGTGCTTTATAAGATTAATATTAAGATCAGTATCAATGCTCCAAGCAAGAATACGTAAGCGTATTGCTGTACACGTCCGCTTTGCAGTCCCCGTATCTCGTCGCTTGTGGCGTGGGTTCCCCAAGCTATGAAGTTGAAGAATCCGTCTACTACGTGGCGGTCGAACCAAGCGATCGGCGTAGAGATGCAACGGAAGATGATGCGGTGCGTGATGAACTGATATACTTCGTCGATATAGAAACGGTGGTAGGCTGCCCGGTGCAGTCCGGCGAACCGTTTGGCAAGTTTATCTGCCAATGGCTGTTGCGGACGCAGGTACATGCAAGTGGCCAGAACGATGGAGCCCACGGCAATCACTACGCTGGTGACGGCCACTGAAGTTTCCAGATGAATGGTATACGATTCACCGTTGGCACTGATGAAATGTCCGAAAGGAATGAAACCAGCCACACAAGTGACGGCAGCCAGGAAGATTAACGGAACAGTCATGGTGAGGGGAGACTCGTGTGGAGTGTGTGCGTCACTTGCTCCATTGCTTGCCGACTTTTGCCCGGGCGTTACACCGGCCCAGAAAATGCCGTAGTAGAGACGGAACATATAGAAGGCAGTCATAGCCGCGATGATTGTCATCACCCAACCCATCACAGGGCTGTACTGGAAGCAAGCTGCCAGAATTTCATCTTTAGAGAAGAAACCTGAGAACGGAGGAATACCCGCGATGGCAAGACAGGCTATCAGGAAGGTGATATGCGTAATCGGCATGTACTTACGGAGTCCGCCCATGGCGGACATCTCGTTGGAATGTACGGCATGAATGATGCTGCCGGCACCCAGGAAGAGCAATGCCTTGAACATGGCATGTGTGAAAAGATGGAACATGCCGGCCATATAGCCCAGTCCTCCGTGATGCGGGTTGGAAGAGGTGCAGACACCTAATGCCACAATCATAAAGCCGATTTGTGAGATGGTGGAGAAAGCAAGTACACGCTTGATATCACTCTGTACGCAAGCCACGCTGGCTGCATAAAACGCAGTGAAAGCGCCCACCCATCCGATCAGGTGCAGTACGTCCGGTGCATATTCGATGAAGAGCGGGAACATGCGTGCCACCAGATAGACACCGGCTACCACCATGGTAGCGGCATGAATCAATGCACTGACAGGAGTCGGACCTTCCATGGCATCCGGTAACCAGATGTGCAGCGGGAACATGGCACTCTTGCCGGCACCGCCGACAAACATCAGTCCGAGGGCCAGAGGTAACATGCTGGCGCCACCGCTCAACATCGAAACTGTGTCGGGAGTGAAGCCGAATGTACCTCCGTAATATCCGTATAGCAGGATACCGATCAGGAATCCCAGGTCGGCGAAGCGGGTTACGATGAACGCCTTTTTGCTGGCGGCAATGGCTGCCGGGCGGGTATAGTAGAAGCCTATCAGCAGGTAAGAAGATACACCTACCAGTTCCCAGAACAAATACATCTGGAAGATATTGGTTGCCACTACCAGTCCGAGCATCGACATGGTGAACAAGGACAGGAATGCGTAGTATCGCTGGAATCCTCGTTCACCTTTCATATAACCGAAGGAGTAGATATGTACCATCAGGCTGACAGTGGAGATCACGATCAGCATCATTACCGAAATAGGGTCGAGCAGGATGCCCAGGTTGAATGTCAGTGTCTCCGTAAACGGAAGCCATTCGAAGTTATAAGGAATGAGCGTGGCGAACGTTCCGTCCGCCAGGCGGGGAGCCGAAAAGTATTGTATGGCCGTGATGTACGAAAGTACGGTCACCGCTGCCAATACCAGCGTGCCAATGGTGCCCGCTGTCCGGTGGCTCATCCACTTGCCTCCTATCCCTGTTGTCAGGAAGGAGAGGAAGGGGAGAAGAAGGATCAGAATTGTATATTCCATAATCTATCTGTTGTTGTATATTATACTATGTTTATACTGCAGGAGGTATGCTCTGCCTACCATTTTAATTCATCGAGATTCTTTACCTGTATACTGCGTATATTGCGGTAAATATTAATCATGATGGCAATGGCGATAGCCGTTTCCGCAGCCGAGATGGCGATGGAGAACAGGGCAAAGAAATATCCTTCCAGCTCTCCGGGGAAAAGGAAACGGTTGAATACGGCAAAGTTGATATCGGTCGCATTCAGCATCAGTTCCACAGAGATCAGGATTGCAAGTGTGTTGCGCCGGGTGAAGAACCCGTATATTCCTGCAAACATCATGATGGTAGAGACCACCAGATAATATTCCATGTGTATCATCATATCTTTCTATCTTTTACGTGCAATTAATAATCCGCCTACGATACAAGCCAGCAACAGTATGCTGACTGCTTCGAAAGGCAATACATATCCATATTTGCCGCTGCTTAGCAGTGCATGCCCGATGGTCTTGATACTGATTTCTACCGGTTCCGGATCGCTTGTCGGTACGAATTTGTGGGTCAGTGTGATAAAGAGCACCAGTGCCGCGCCTACTATGGTCGTGGCGAGTCCCGCCAGGAATTTACTCTGTTTCAGGTGAGCCGCCCGGTCGCCTTCTCCACTCGTCAGCAGGATGGAGAATACGTAGAGCACCACAATACCTCCGGCATAGACCATGATCTGTACCGATCCGAGGAAAGTATACCCCAACAGAAAGTAGATGCCTGCTGTGCCGAAAAGCACAAACAGCAGATAGGTGGCCGAACGTACGATGCGTTGTGTAGTCACCGTCAGTATGGACATGGCAATGATGAACACTGCCAGAAAGTAGAATACTACTGTTTCAAGTGTAAGTCCCATATTCTTTTATTCTTTTTTCTTTTCGATTACTTTACTGCCTTCGTGATTGAGCTGCAGGATGAGCTTGCTCCGGTCGAATACGGCATGCTCAAATACCTGGTCGAAGGTGATTGCGTCGTGCGGGCAGGCATTGACACATAGCTGGCAGAAGATACACGAGCCGAGGTCGTACTCATACTTTGCCAGTATTTTCTTCTTTTTACCCTCTTCCGTTTCAACGGTCTCACTGGTCACTTTGATGGTATCATTCGGACATGCCATCTGGCACAGTCCGCAGGCTACGCAGCGATGCTCATTGTTTTCGTTGTGAGGCATGGTCAATGTACCGCGGAAACGGTCGAACATCTTGAGTTCTGCACGGTTTTCCGGGTATTGTTCGGTTACTTTCTTCCGGAAATACACCTTGATGGTGGTTTTCATACCCGTCAGCAGGGAGCCGATGCCTTGCATCAGGCCACCTAAATATGTATATTCTTCATTCTTCATTTTTCAGTCCTCCGGGTTAGAAGTGCAGTCCGAAGACTACGATTAATACCATGATTACCAGATTGACCATCGAAATGGGCACTAAATATTTCCATTCCAGATTCAATATCTGATCAATGCGCAGACGTGGAAAAGTCCACTTGATCCACATCAGCAGGAATACCACGAAGAATGCCTTGCCAAAGAACCAGATGAAGCCCGGGATGTAATCCATTACGGCATTGAATCCGTCCAGACCGACGATATGCAACGGCATCCAGCCTCCGAGGAAGATAGTGGCAGCTACGGCGGCTACGATAAACATATTCAGGTACTCGGCCAGGTAGAAGAATCCGAAGTGCATACCCGAATATTCGGTATGGTAGCCCGCTGTCAACTCACTTTCCGCTTCGGGAAGGTCGAACGGGCCGCGGTTACATTCTGCGTTTCCGGCTATCAGGTAGATAATGAAGGCGATCACCGCCGGGATGTGTCCCTTGAATATAAACCATCCGTTGGCCTGGCTCTCTACGATTTCAGAGAACTGCATGGTACCCATCAGTACCACCATCGTCAGGATACTGAGTCCCACGGACAGTTCGTAACTGATGATCTGTGCACCGCTTCGCATGGCACCGATCAGTGAGAACTTGTTGTTCGAGCCCCATCCGGCCAGCAGGATACCTACCACACCGATGCTCGAAGCCGCCAACAGGAAGAATACACCCACGTTGAAGTCCAGCACTTCCAGCCCCTTGCTGATGGGCAGGCAGGAGAAGGTGAGAAACGAAGCGATAATCACCATGAACGGAGCCAGGTTATAGAGGAATTTATCCGAGTGTTTCAGCTCGATGATTTCTTTGGTCATCATCTTAAGCACGTCACAGAGCACCTGGATGCTTCCCCACTTTCCTACGCGGTTCGGTCCCAGACGGCACTGGAAGAAACCGCATACCTTACGCTCCATATAAATAAGGAGAATGGCAAGTATGGCATACAGGGCCACAATGCACACCCCGATTACGACACATTCAATGAATACAGCCAGCCCCTCCGGCATGACGGAGGTCAGAGTCTGGTGTATCCAGCTTGTTATTATACTAAAGTCAAACATATGCTATATTTACGATTAGACGATTTACTATTTACTTATCTGTCGATATCCGGCACCACATAGTCCAGCGTTCCGCCAATGGCGATCAGGTCGGCAATCTTGGCTCCCCGGCAGATGGTATCGACAGCCGAAACCAACGGCAGTCCCGTCGAACGGTAATGCAGGCGGTAGGGGGTCTTGTCTCCGTGGCTCTCGAGGAATACCCCGAATTCACCTCGGCTGCCTTCGACAGCAGTGTAGTAACTTCCCTCCGGCACCCGGATGATAGGTTTCATCTTCTCCTGTATCGGTCCTTCCGGAATGTTGTCTATCAACTGTTCGATGATGTTCAGACTTTCCATAATTTCATCCATACGTACCATGTAGCGGGCAAAAGAGTCACCTTCGGTGTAAACGATCTCTTTAAAATCTACTTTGTCATATACACCATAAGGCATACGTTTGCGCACATCGCATGCCCATCCGCTGGCACGGCCTGTACCACCGGTGCATCCGAAGGAAATAGCATCTTCGCGGCTCAGTACGCCTACACCTTTCAGGCGTTGCCGGGCAATGACGTTGCCGGTAAATACGTCGTGATATTCGTGAATGATGCCACGCATGTAGGGGATGAATTTTTTCACTCTCGGGATGAAGTTCGGGTGTAGATCCGCTTGTACCCCACCAATAGTATTATAGTTCATAATCAGACGTCCGCCACAGGTCTCTTCGAACATGTCCAGAATCATCTCACGGTCACGGAAACCGTAGAAGAAAGCGGTCAGTGCTCCCAAGTCCATCGCGAGGCACGAATAGAACAGCAGGTGGGAGTCGATACGCTGAAGTTCGTCCATAATGGTACGGATGTACTTCACACGTTCGCTGACTTCGATTCCCATTGCTTTTTCGATGCACATGCAAAGGGCATGGCGGTTCTGGTGTGCTCCTAAATAATCGAGCCGGTCGGTCAGTGCAAGGGTTTGCGGATAGGTGAGGCTTTCGTTCATCTTCTCGATTCCCCGGTGGATGTAGCCGCAGTTGGCATCGAGTTTCCTGATGGTTTCGCCTTCAAGCGATACGCGGAAACGCATTACTCCGTGGGTGGCCGGGTGTTGTGGTCCGATATTGACTACATATTCACGGTCATCAAAGATGACATTCTCCTGGGTTTGGTAAGTTCCGTCCGGGTTCAGTTCTATTTCCTGCGTGGTGTCATAGGTCTCTTCATTGTCCATACGCAACGGGTTATCCTTTTCCGGATTATTATCTTTACGCATCGGATATCCTACCCAGTCGTTACGCAGATAAAGGCGCCTCATGTCGGGATGTCCGATGAATACAATGCCATAATAGTCGAATACTTCACGTTCGTTGAAGTCGGCCGCTTTCCAGATGTCACTGACGGAAGGGATTTCCGGAGTTTCGCGGTTATCTGTGGATGTTTTTACAGCGATGCGTTCGCCGGTTACGCTCGATTCCAGATGGTAGACTACTCCAAGTCCCCGGGTTACGTTCGGTGCGTCGCCTTCCTCTGCCACTCCCCAGTCCATGCCTGTCAGGCTTTCGAGAAAGTCCATCTGCTTTTCGTTACGCAGACGCAGCATCTCGTCGTGTAGTGCTGCGGGTTCTATGTATTTTATTTCTTCCATATTTTAATGATTAATGCGAATCTGTGATGCATCTGGGTTTATTCCTTCTCAGGTTTCTTCTCTTTTCGGTTTACTCCTCCGAAGAATTTTTCTATCTTCACTTTGCGTTGCAGTTGCATCATGCCGTAATAGAATGCTTCGGGACGGGGCGGACATCCGGGAATGTATACATCGACCGGAAGAATCTTGTCTACTCCGTTTACCACATGATAGGACTTGCGGAACGGACCGCCGCTCACTGCACATCCTCCTACGGCAATCACATATTTGGGATCTGCCATCTGATCATACAGGCGCTTCAGTACCGGGGCCATTTTATTGGTGATGGTTCCGCATACCATAATCATGTCGGCCTGTCGCGGGCTGGCACGGGCTACTTCAAACCCGAAGCGGGCCATGTCATAACGCGCGGCACCCAGTGCCATGAATTCGATACCGCAACAGCTGGTTGCGAAAGTAAGCGGCCACAGCGAGTTGCTGCGTCCCCAGTTGATAAGATCGTCAAGCACTCCCACGAAGACGTTGGCTCCGCCTTCATTGAGTTCTTTGACCATCTTTTCCAACGATTCGTTATCGATGAAGTCTTCATAGGGGATAGACTTTATTTTGGGCTTTTTCATTATTTCCATTCCAGTGCTCCTTTCTTCCAGGCATAGGCAAGGCCCAGAACCAACACAACTAAAAAGAAGAGAATACTAATTAATCCTTGGGGTCCCAGATCGCGGGCAATCACTGCCCAGGGAAACAGGAATACCGTTTCGACGTCGAACATCAGAAACAGGATAGCAAACAGGTAGTAACCTACGCGGAACTGCATCCATGATTTACCGCGTGTAGGGATACCACATTCATACGCTTCGAACTTTTGCGCATTATACGATCGTGGTGAGATAGCGTTTGAAAGGGCTATCACCACACCGACAAAGGCAATTGCGGTCAGCAGAACGACAACTAACAATGTAAAATTCATAATCCAATAGTATGTTTAGATTGAATAATCTGAAAGATGCAATAAATCGTCACACCTCTGAGTGACAACTGATTGAGAAAGGGTTGATAGCTACAGGACACAAGTGAATCTGTTCACAAATGGCATCGCTGTTCGTAGCTTGTAGCTTTCCTAAATAATGATTTTCCTTAATCCGTAGACATAGTAGGTCAGTGGATCCGACGGATTGTATGTATGTGAATAGATTGAATGATCTGATAAGGGATTATTTCTCATTCTGTATTTATGGAAGACCGTTTCGGGACGGATAAAGCTTTTATCCGTTGGTACATGAGAAATATCTGCATGACCCATTTCGCAGGGCATGATGGTACAATAAAAATGGAATCGCTCCAGAATGTTCCGGTTTGCAGGAGCGGCTTGTGAAATAAAACATTCGTCCTGATCCGGATCTTCTATTATATAAGAGGTATTTGCCGCCTTCATCGTTACCGAATGAAGCAGCACGGCAAGCGCTATCAGTATATAATATTTTAAGCTTTGTTTCATTTCTATTCCTTAAACGGTTGCAAATATAGAATTTAATTTCATCTCTTTTGCAAACTCCATGTGACAAAAAAGGTTTTTTAATAAATCATATATTGTTCTATATTATACAACAAATGAGGTTATCCTCTTGTTTCTAATTCCTTTTCCAAAAATCTGAACTGAATAAAAGCAGTACGGTAAACAGCTCGAGACGTCCCAGCAACATGAGGAATGACAACAACCATTTTGCCAGTTCGGGAAGTCCGTTCCATGAATAAGCGGGGCCGCAGCTACCCAGTCCGGGACCCATATTGCCGATACTTGAAATCACCGTACCGATGGATTCGGTAAAGCCTACTCCCATTGCCATCATCAATAGTACACTGATGATGATGATAACGGCATATAGAAACGAGAAGGCCAGTACCGTCGAGAGTATGGAAGGGGAGATGACCTGTTTGTTCACCCGGACCGGGAGCACTGCATTCGGGTGTACGATGTGTTTAAACTCATTCCGTGATACCTTGGTGAGAATCACCATCCGGATGCATTTCATACCACCTGTGGTACTTCCGGCACAGGCACCTATCAGCATAATGACAGTCAGGGTTCCCCAGAGTACAGGTACCCATTGCATATAGTCGGCCGTTACAAATCCGGTGGAAGTATGAAGCGAAGCTACTTGGAAGAAAGCTTTACGGAATGATTCTTCTGCGCCCATTGAAGTAGTACGGTAAAGTACCGCTGCGATGAATCCGGTAAAGATAATCACTGACATGACGTACCATTTCAGCTCGGCATTCTGGGATACCTTCTTCAGCTTGCCGGTAAATAATAATAGAAGCAGCGTAAAGTTGATTCCGGACAGGAACATAAAAATGCCTATTACATATTCTATATAAGGTGAGTTGTAGTAAGCTATGCTGTCTTGTTTAGTGGAATAGCCTCCTGTACCTGTGGTGGCGAACGAATGGCAGATACTGTCAAACAATCCCATGCCGCCGAATAACAACAGAATTACTTCGATGGCTGTCAGTCCGGCATAAATCGTCCATATCCATTTGGCCGTCACGCCGATACGGGGGTGCACTTTATCGTAAGTCGGTCCGCTCGATTCGGCTGCGAAAAGCTGTACGCCGCTCACTCCGAAAATGGGCAGTACGGCAATGGTAAAAAAGACAATACCCAGTCCGCCTATCCATTGTGTCATGCTTCGCCAGAAAAGGAGTCCGTGGGGCAGTGCCTCTATGTCGTCAAGAATGGTGGCTCCGGTACTGCTGAATCCTGACATTGTCTCAAAGAAGGCGTTGGTAATGCTTGGTATGTAATGGCTAAGGTAGAACGGGAGCATTCCGAAGAGGGAGAATACGACCCATGCCACACTGACAATGACATATCCGTCGCGTCGGTTGAGTTGTTTTTCAGCTCCTTTTCCGACGGCAAGCAGGAGGATACCGACCAGAGTGGTCAATCCCGCCGACAATAGGAAACTGTTCAGGTCGTCTTCACCGTAAATCAGCGAAACGCCCGCACAGCAGAGTAACAGGGCGGTCTCTATCAGCAAGAGAAAACCTGTAATGCGGTATATCATTTTGGAGTTTATCATACCATCAATTAAAGTACTTTTCTATCTTCTTGATCATCATGCTCAGGCAGAATACGACGACGTGGTCGCCTGCCTGGATAAGGGTGTCGCCCGTAACCAGTACACCTTCACCATTGCGGATCAGGCCGCCGATGGTAGTCCCCTTGGGCAGTCCCAGGTCTTTCACTTTGTTTTTGGTGATTTTTGCGTTTTCGGGTACAGTGAATTCCGCTACGTCCGCATTGGCAAAGGTCAGGCATTTCACGTTCGACACGTCCGCATCCAGCATCATCTGGTAGATGTGGCTGGCAGCAATCATTTTCTTGTTGATTACCGTACCGATATCCAGACTTTCGGCCATACCGATGTAGTCGATATTTTCGACTTCGGCCACAGTTTTGCTCACTCCCATGCGTTTGGCGGCAAGGCAGGCCAGGATGTTGGTTTCCGAGTTGCCGGTCAAGGCTACGAAAGCTTCCGTATTCTTTAGCCCTTCTTCGATGAGCAAGTCCATGTCCCGTCCGTCTCCGTTGATGATCATTGTCTTGTCATCCAGTAATTCCGTCAGGCGATTGCAACGGTTAATATCATTATCTACGATTTTCACTTGCATGTAATCCGGTACATACTGCGCCGTACGGACGGCAATGCGGCTGCCACCCATGATCATGACGTTGCGTACATCGGCATATTCTTCCTTTCCGGCTATTTTTCGGATGTAAGGGATGTATTTCCGGGTTGTGGTGAAGTAAACGATATCGTGTAACTTGATGGTATCGTCTCCCCGGGGAATGATGGTTTCAGTACCTCGTTTGATGGCTACCACGTGGTAGGGGATGTCCGGTGCACCCAGTTCGGCCAGTGTAACGTCCAGTATCTCCGCTTTTTCACGCATCTTTGTACCGATCAGGATCAGTGAGCCTCCGCAGAATTCCCACCATTGGCGTACCCAACTCATGCGCATGGACGATACGATCTCCTTGGCAGCCAGCATCTCCGGGTAAATCAGTGAGTCGACGCCCAATTTCTGGAAAAACTCTTTGTTCTTCGGCAACAAGTACTCGTAGTTGTCGATGCGGGCTACTGTCTTTTCGGCTCCCAGATTGGTGGCAAGCATACATGCTGTCATGTTCCGGCTCTCGTCGGGGGTGACGGCTATAAAGAGATCTGCCTCTTTGATGCCTACCTCTTTCAGGCCGGAGATGGATGAAGGAGAGGCCGTGACAGTCATCAGGTCAAAGTTCGAACTGAGTGTGCTTAGTTTTTCTTCGTCGTCATCCATCAGGATAATATCCTGTTTCTCGCGTGAGAGTAATTTAGCCAAGTGTGTGCCTACAGCTCCGGCACCAGCAATAATTATCTTCATTTTGATTGCAAATTGCGGTTCTATTGCGTATTCTCGGAGATTAAGAATGGGCAGTCATGCAACTTTCCACAGGAGCGTCCATCCGTAATTCGTTTTTAGTAATTGCCTTGTAAATGCCTTCTTCATCCATCCCGCACAAGTGATAGAGTTGCTGTACCGATCCGTGTTCAATAAACTTGTCCGGTACACCGATACGCCTGATTTCGGGATAATATCCGTTGTCGGCCATGAACTCCAGTACGGCACATCCCATACCGCCTTTTATAATGCCGTCTTCCACTGTTATGACGTGGCGGAACTTTTTACCTACTTCGTGCAGTAACTCTTCATCGAGCGGCTTAAGGAAACGCAGGTCATAATGTGCCACAGAAATACCTGTTTCGGCTTCGGCACGTTCGATGGCACGGGCAGCCAACTTGCCGATAGGACCAATCGTGATTACCGCCAGATCATCTCCGTCCTTCAGTTTGCGTCCTTTTCCTACGGGGATCTCTTCCAGCGGGCATTCCCAATCTACGAGTGAACCCCGTCCACGAGGGTAGCGGATGGCGAAAGGTCCTTTGTCGGGCAATTGGGCGGTATACATCAGGCGGCGTAACTCGTGCTCGTCCATTGGTGACGAGATGGTCAGGTTGGGTATAGGGCGCAGATAGGCCATATCGAACACACCGTGGTGTGTCGGTCCGTCTTCACCTACCAGTCCGGCGCGGTCGAGGCAGAACACTACGTTCAGTTTTTGTATCGCTACGTCGTGAATGATATTATCGTATGCCCGTTGCATGAACGATGAATAGATGTTGCAGAAAGGTAACAGGCCGTCTTTGGCCATACCTCCTGAGAAGGTTACGGCATGTCCTTCGGCGATGCCTACGTCGAAAGCGCGGTCCGGCATGCGGTCCATCAGTATGTTCATCGAGCAACCGCTTGGCATGGCGGGAGTGACCCCCATAATCAGTTTATTCTTTTCTGCAAGTTCCGCCAGTGTATGACCGAACACATCCTGGAAAAGCGGTGGCATTCCGTCTGTATTGGCTACAATCCGTTTTCCCGTTACAGGGTCAAATTTACCCGGAGCATGCCATATGGTGGCCTGTTTCTCTGCCGGACCGAATCCTTTTCCTTTGATGGTGTGTAGATGCAGGATTTTGGGTCCCTGCATATCTTTGATGTCATGCAGGATGCGGGCTATGTTCTTTACGTCGTGCCCGTCGATAGGGCCGAAGTAACGGATATTCATTCCCTCGAAAATGTTCTGTTGCTGGGCTGCCAGTGACTTCAGGCTGTTGCCCAGCCGTATCAGGGCTTTCCGTCGCTCTTCGTTGAGCAGACCCATTTTAAACAACAACCGTGATGTCTTGAAACGCAACTGATTGTAGCGGTTCGAGGTAGTGAGGTTAAATAAGTATTGTTTCATGCCACCTACACTGCGGTCGATGGCCATATCGTTATCGTTGAGTATAATCAGCAGATTGTTTGCGGTAGACGAAGCATTGTTCAGACCTTCGAAAGCCAGTCCGCCGCTCATGGATCCATCACCGATTACCGCTACTACATGGCGGTCCCGTTCTCCCTTTCGTTCAGCTGCCACTGCCATGCCGAGCGCTGCCGAGATGGAGTTGGAGGCATGTCCGCAAGTGAATGTATCATATTCGCTTTCTTCGGGTGAAGGAAAAGGGCGGATTCCGCCCAGTTTACGGTTCGTAGAGAAGGCTTCCCGTCGTCCGGTCAGTATTTTATGTCCATAAGCCTGATGGCCTACATCCCATACAATACGGTCGTAAGGAGTATTGTACACATAATGCAGTGCTACGGTCAGTTCCACTACACCGAGGCTGGCCGCGAAGTGTCCCGGGTTGCACGATAGTTCCTTGATGATGTCTTGCCTCAATTCATCGCATACCTCCGGCAGCTGATCTACACTGAGTTGGCGCAGGTCTTCGGGGTAATTGATAGTGTTTAGCAAGCTATATGTTGGTTCATTCTTCATGATTCGGGCAAATTTAAATGCAAATTTAGTAAAAGAAAGCGGAAGGAGCATCTTTTTGATTGGAAATTTAATAGGTAAGGGCGGAAAGAGAGGCGGACCGATAAACTTGCGGATGGTGGGATGGCTTATAATGTGGTATCTTCTTTCGTTAACATTGTTAATGCCATTTCAAAAATGTTTTCTTCCTGTTTGCATAGAACAAGTGTTTTGCATTTAAAAGGCTTGTTCTTTGCAGACAAAAGACTTGTTTTAACATAATGTTAAATCAAACCTTTTGCTTACTAAAGAATGAAGGTCTTGAAATTGTTGATATCGAGAGGGATAATACGTTCCTTCGTTTTTCTGTACTCTGATTTATCCGCTTGAAATTATAGACGATACTTGTCAAAGTCACAATGATATTAAGGCTTTGCTAACGGACACCGGTTTTGTGTTGCAATGTTGCACCGGGGACTCTGAATCCGGTTTAAAATGATTGGAGGGTTGTCCTGCAAGAATGAGGCATAGAGGTACTTATACGGATAAACGAAACATCCTTGTTTCTACTATCATCTGTTTCTGAAAGAATGGTGAGATGATTATTCATTCCCCTATTCCTGATTAGCCACTGTATGTGCGTGATATGCGGGTGATACAGAGGAATCCGGTAACTATCGTTTTGGGGGGTGGTTGATGAAAGCTGCGATGTCATCCATTACATAAGCGGGAATAGGGGCGGGACGGCTGTATTCAAGGGGGACTGACTTACCTTCTCCTTCCTGGAATAAATGATTGAGTCGGGGATAGGTTTTAAACATTGCCTTGGGATTCCCTGCCAGAGCGGTGTGCCATAAATCGAAATCATGCATGGTGACCTGGTAATCACGTTCGCCTTGAAGGACGAGTATGGGGAGAGCCAGTTTGCGAACTACTTCCAAAGGCTTATATTGATTGGCAAATGCCCAGTAAGCGTGTGGAAGATTCATGGGTAAAGGAATGGTGATATCGAACGTATCTGTATCCAGCTTTTTCACATTGTCCACTTGTTTTTGTAACTGAGCTATGTCTTTTTGAATATCGTTTGTGGATGGGAGTGCAGAGGCGAGATATTTTACTTGACTTATGAACAGATCTTCAAGCGGACGGGCGGCGCCTGCGAGTAAAATAATTCCTGCCGGAGTTTTATCGCTACATTGGGCGATGCGGGGAGCCAGAGTTCCCCCCAGACTATGTCCGAGGATGTAAATTCGTCCGGGATCTATAGTCGGTATTGATTCGGCAAGCTTTACTGCCGAAAGGGCGTCATCTACCGATTCTTCATCGAAAGTAATTTCTTTGCCCGCAGGCGCGCTATCGGCTCCATACACTTTGGTGCGCTTATCGTAACGGATCACGGCTATTCCGCGCTCGGCCAATCCGTACGCTAAGTCCCGGAAAGGTTTGTTGACTCCTACCGTTTCGTCGCGGTCGTTGGGACCCGAGCCATGTACTAAAATGACTACCGGCAGGTTTTTGCCGTTTTTAGGAAGAGTCAGTGTGCCGGGAAGCTTAAAGCTTCCCGTACAAATTTGTATGTCTGTTTCTTTTATTTTATCTTGTACCGATGCTGTCGGGGGAGTGGCATTTGTAGCCGGAACAGGTACGAAACGAATGGTATTCACCTTTCCGTCCGGATTGAATGCTGTGAGAAAACGTAGTGGAATACGTTCGAATTTAGCGTCGCAGTAATAAATAGTCATACCGTTTATTTGTTCGTTTTTCCACTCTCCGTGCGACTGGTACTTACCTACTTGTTGTTCTAATTGCTTGAATAGTCCGTTCAGCATTTCAACGGAAAGCATTTTCCGGATGTTATCGTCCAGATGCACATACACACTGTCTCCTTTACCTGCAATCAGTCGGTCGAGCAGTTCGGATGCCTGTTGCATACGATCCTGTGCTTGCAATACAGGGGTTGCCGCCAGCAGTAGCCATAACAGGCACATCCCTTTGAATAGATTGTTTTTTATCATAACTTGTTTATTAAGAAATCTCCGATAAAAAATAGAGTTCCGAAGAAAAAGATTCCGTAAATCAGTAAGGAGACAGAAGTCAGCCAACGGGGTTGTTTCCGCTCTCCGGCGGCACGGATACGTGCGAACGTACTGAACAAACATTCGGCGGCGGCAAACAGAACTATCAGATAGATGATCAGGTCGGTCCACGATTGCAGCCAAAGATCTTTGAGGTTACCTATCAGGCATACCAGTATCACGATGACTACAAAATATGAAATACGCATTAAGTCAGTTTTCTTTGATCCCATAGGCATCTCCTTTCTTTTTTTAAGTTCATATTCTTCCCTTTGGGGTGCTATTTCACAAACTTAAAATATTTTCTTTGAAAAAGAAGTTTTCCGGACTGATTCCGTATTCCTGTTAACAAATATTATGATAACGGTGTCGGCCTGTCAACGAAGTTATTGTCCTTAGTTCTCTATACTCTCAAAAAGATGGAGCGTTGGTAGAGCAGCCATAAGATGACATATACGATAGATATGCTGACTAAAGAAATTAATACAGGATAGTAGGCACCCATATAAGGTTCGAGCCCATAAAACAGTGAATTTCCTATGCATCGGAAATCGAAGATGCAATCCAGCAAGTAGGCGAGGATAGAGTTCATTCCATATACTTTCAGCAGCGTCAGGTGAGAGCGGTGTTGTTTATAATCGATCCAGTAATAAAACAGTCCCATCAGCAGGAAGCAATAACCACTGCTGACCAGTACCATCGAACTGGTCCATATGGTTTTGATAACTGGAAATACGAGTCCCCATGTCCAGCCTGCGAGAACCATGCCTGCACCGATGCCAAAGTACAACCGAAGCTTATGTTTACCTTCTGTTGCATCTTTGGCAATGTAACCGGCAAACAATCCGGTCATTACAGTGACTATAAAATTCAGGCTGCTCAGTATCCATGTATAATAGTAACCTTCAGCAAAAATGATGGTTCCGTTTTCTACGGAAGCTCCGTCCCGGAAACGTCCCAATACAGTCCGGTCGATCCATTCTGCCAGATTACCTTCGGGAGTATAATTGCCACCTCCGTAGCCATCGATGCTGATGAACTTCATGGCAGCCCAATAAATGAGTAGCAATGCAACGCAGAGAACGATTTGAGTTTTTCTGCCGGTATAGAGAAACAATAAGGCAGCAGCAATATATCCCGTAGCGATGGATTGCAGAGTGTTTGTATACAGATACAGATGATCGGGATCAAAAGACAATAGGTTACCTTGGCACATCATGCCGAAAATCCAGAGTAACAGTACTCGCTTACATAACCGATAGATCAGTTTACTCTTGTCTGCCTCCCCTTTGAATCGGGATAGAGCGAATGGGATAGAGATTCCGGACATGAAAAGAAATAAGGGCATGATTAAATCCCACGGGGAAAAGCCGATCCAGTCGACGTGTCGCAGGCACCAGTTTACTCCATCCAGATGGGGAGAGTCTATGGCTCTGACTAAAGTTCTTAACAAGGGGCCTAATGCCACCAGAAAAAAGAGGTCCAGTCCTCTTAAAGCGTCCAATGATTCTAATCGTTGTCTTATCGGCTGTTTCATACAGATGTGTTTTTAAAGCATCAGAATAAATAGATAGTTACTAATAAATACGTGTATAAGAGCCTTATCCCTCAAAATTCAATCCCTTTTTTGTCACTGTCGTCTTCCCGTTAACAATTATTATAAAGCTTGTCGGTGGGATGACAGTAAAGTTAGCGCTGGATTATCCGTATCTTTGTCGTAAACATAGAGATATAAAGAGATGAAAAAACTGATAATATTCGATTTGGATGGTACTTTATTGAATACCATCGCCGATCTGGCACATAGTACGAATCATGCTTTGCAAGTTTTGGGATACCCTACTCACGAAGTTGCTTCCTATAACTTTATGGTGGGCAACGGTATCAATAAGTTGTTTGAGCGTGCATTGCCCGAAGGAGAGAAGACGGAAGAGAATGTGCTCCGTGTCCGTAAAGAATTTCTTTTGCACTACGATCGGCATAATGCTGACGAGAGTCGTCCTTACCCGGGAATTTCGGAATTACTGGAAGCATTGCAGAATAAAGGCCACAAATTGGCCGTGGCTTCCAACAAATATCAGGCAGCCACCGAGAAACTGATTGCACATTATTTCCCCGGGATACGGTTCGTTGCCGTATTTGGCCAGCGTGAAGGTGTGAAGGTAAAGCCGGATCCCACTGTGGTATATGATATCCTGCAGATAGCCGATGTACCGAAAGAAGAAGTATTGTATATCGGCGATTCGGGAGTAGATATGCAGACGGCTATCAATAGCGGGGTTACTTCCTGTGGAGTCACGTGGGGATTCCGCCCCCGTACGGAGCTTGAATCGTTCTGTCCTGATTTTATAGTGGATAAGGCGGAAGCTGTTTTGTCTATTGTTTAATAAGTAAAGAGGAAAACTGAAGGTTCTACGGGGCTTCAGTTTTCCTCTTTTATAAAGTTGCGTCTATTCGCGCGGTTATTTGATTTCGTCCGGCCAGGGGCATGGTTTTCCGGTGGCTTTGAACGATGGGCGTTGTCCGCCGACTTTACGCAGATAGTTACCCAGATCTTTTGACAGGTGTTTTACGATATCCGGATGCTGGGCTGCCAGATTATTCTTTTCACCTATATCTTGAGGAATGTTGAACAGCTCTTTCTTACCGTTTTCATAATAATAAATCAACTTCCAGTCTCCTTTACGTACCGTACAAGTCGGGCCTATACCCGGACCGTCGTTACCCCAATGGTTCGGGAAGTTCCAATACAGGCTGCGTCCTTTCGAAGGGTCGCCTGTCTGCTTTAATAGCGGGATAAAGCTGATACCATCAATCGGCTGAACAGTTTTGTAATGCTTCACTTGTGCCATCTCAAGAATGGAAGGATAGAAATCCTCGATAATCAGATACTTGTCACATTTGGTATCCGGTTTCACTACACCGGGCCAACGTACGATCATCGGTTCGCGCACACCACCTTCGTAAGCAGAACCTTTGCCGCTGTTGAGTGGAGAGTTTTGCGTATGTAATTTGCCGTCACGCCATCCCGGTTCGCTGGACAATCCTCCGTTGTCACTCATAAAGATGACGATGGTATTGTCTGCTTCTCCGTTTTTATCCAACCAGTCCATCAGGTCGCCTAAACTCTTGTCCATACCCTCAATCAGGGCGGCGTAAGCGGCTTCTTTAGGAGTCAGTCCTTTGTCGATGTATTTTTGGTAGAAACGTTTGTCTTTATCGATGGGAACATGAATGGCGTAGTGTGCCATGTAAAGGAAGAAAGGCTGATTGTATTCTTTGGCGTGGTTCAGTGCTTTTATGGCTTCCAGAGTCAGTGCTTCACTTACAAAAGTGTCTGTTCCCCAGTATTTATCCAGTCCCGGAACGGCAAACCAAGGATTCGGCTTTCCGTCCGTCCGGTTTCCATAATTGTTTTCACCCAGATAACTGGCCAGTCCGCCTCCTGCATGTCCGGCAATGTTCACTTCAAATCCCATGTGATAAGGACTCTCTCCCGGAGTATTCACTGCGCCGAAGTGTGCTTTTCCGCAATGAATCGTATGGTAGCCATTGTCTTTCAGAATTTCTGCCAGCGAGGTCGCCTGGAAAGTATGGTCGATGTTGGGGACCTGACAAACACCGTTAACGTTCCAGTCCGCTACATTGAATACATCGCTCGGACGGTCTGTTTGCTGACCTTTGGGATAGGTCCAGTTTGTCACCCGGTGACGGGCGGCATTCGTTCCCGTAATCAGGCTGCAGCGGGTAGGCGAACTGATACTGCTGGCATAGGCCTGCGTGAACATTACGCCTTGTTTGGCAAGACGTTCCATGTTAGGGGTTTCGTACACTTCATTATAGTGCGTTTTTTGTGTCCAGAAAGGTAGCGAGGTATCCTGCCACCCCATGTCATCCACCATGAAAAGGATGATGTTGGGACGTGTGTCCATGCGTCCGTCGGACTGTTGGCTCTGTGCTTGCAGAGCAGGGGCAGCCAATGGAGCCAGTGCGAAGGGAATGATTAGTTTTTTATTCATCGTGATATATATTTAGAGTATTACTTTTTGAGGGTTATTTCTCCGGGAGTTTTGATCCGGATACTTCTTAGTTCCTGTCCTCCGGAAGTCTCTGCCCATACTTTTAAGGTTCCGGGGCAAAGTACATTGAGAGTCAGTTGGTCCGGTGTGGAGGAGAGGATCTCTACGGTTGCGGGAGACAGATACTTCTCTTGTATGCCGATTACGGCCCAACCGTTGCGGATGGGGCATAAATGGAACAGTTCGTCTGTAAATCCCTCAAGTTTCACGGGATATGCCGAAGTCAGTTCGGTGGCTGTCCGAGCCTTCCAGTCGAACAGGAGTATCCGCCCGGAGGAGGTCATGTCCGGTTTTCCGGTAAGGGTTTCTCGTAACAGATAATCTTCTTTGGCAATTCCGGCTGTCACTTCCCGGTATTTGGAAGAAGTGTTCAGATTGTAGCAGATGATGCTTACTGCTTCATCTCCCGTGGGAGCAAATACCCGATATGCCTTTCCATCCTGTAACGGGTTGGTAAGGATTGATTCGGGAGTCGGTATGGCAGGTGCTGCCGGACGGAATATCTTTCCGTTGTTGTCAATCAGTGGGAAGATGTTTTCACTGACAAATTCTTTCGGTGAATCCGAAAGATAAACCGGTCCGCCGGAGATGGCTTTCGATCGTGCCATCAGGCTGCCGCAGATCGTGTCGCTGGAATGAAACATGTCATGATCCGGCCACACTGTCTGTCCTTGCAACAGGGTATTGGTGTACGATTGGAAAAGATGGGATTTAGCCATGTCTTCATCATACTTTTTGTAATCGATGCTGACGCGGGTTACTCCGCTATACAATGTATGGTCAGTATTGAGAGTGTTTTGTGCCATGCAGTTCATCAGCCCTACCTGTTGGTCGTGTGTCTGCCTTTCCAGTGCCAGATTGCATTCTTTAGCCTGCCGGACAACTTCTGTCCCACCCATATAGAGAGGTAAGGTGAACGCCTGATTGTCTATTTTGAGAAAATCGAATCCGTTGTTCTTTAGCGAACGTACGTAGTACCGGTAAAAATTATCGATGTTCCGGGGGCTTTTGCCGGGTAACAGGCTCCCGTTGAACGTGTAGAGGCTTTGCTTTATATCTGCCGGGAAGTCATTGTCGGAAGATATTCCTGCCCAGTATCCTGAAAGGGCGTACCATAATCCCATCCAGCGGATTCTGTCTTTGTTCTTGCGAGCCATGATTTTATTCCATCCGTTAGGGAAACGCTTCGGATCGGGAACAAAGCTCATCAGTTGGCGTTGTCTGTTGGCTATGTGCCCGTCATCGATCAGCACATAGCGTACGGGGATGCCGGACGCTTCGATGGCATCGAGATCATTCAGTATTTTAGTTTCGTCAATATCGTAGTGATAATGTTCCCACGTACACCATCCGAGGTAATTCAGTGCTTCGAAATACTCTTTGTCCGTACGCTTTTGCAGTGCGGAAGTTTTATGGTCTGCTATCAGTGTTTCGTAAGCCTGACGGAGTACCTGATAAATGCTGCCGGCATTTTGAGTTAATGCTACCGGCACTTTACCCGAGAGGCGGTCGCATCCGAGTGTGGATACATAGAGGTTCAGGGAACCGTCTTTGTTTATCTGGAACCAACTGAGACTATTATCTCCGGACAGAGCTTTTACGAAGAGGTAATTGCCATCGGCGAGTTGTAGTAACAATGCGTCTCCCAAAGTGGAAGGACGTGCATTTGAAGGAATACCGGGGTAGTTTTCCTGTGTAAGGTCTTTCAACCGACCGAACATCCAGGGCAAGAGCCGGTTGGTGTTATTAGGCCACTCGAAGTCGCCGGGACGGGAGTCTCTGCTGAAAAATGCACCTCGTACATAAGCAGGCAGCTGAATGTTGTAGCAAAGAGTAGATTGATTGTCGGGAACCGTTTCTGTGTACATGATCGGCGCAGATGTCCCGTCAATCCGGAGAGGTTCCGGAATCTGACAGGCATTTACATCTTTGAACGATTTACCTTTTTCATAGATAAACGTGCTTTGTGCGAGTATGGTCGTTCCGGAGAAGACCATACCCGCTAAAGCAAGCAAACTCATGATGAAATGTTTCTTCATTCTTGTGGTTAATTTACGGAGAAAGCACTGAAGTTTGTAATATCGGGCAGGGCAATGGATTGCAGCACTGTCAGCCGTAATGCCGTTGCTTCAATGGGATCGAATTTCTCGATCCGCTTGTGCCCTACGGATTCTCCGGTACATACGGTTTTCCATTTTCCGTCTACTTTAGCTTCGATTTTATATTGGCGGATGCGTTCTCCGTTTTTTATGTTTTCCTGAATAATGCAGTAATTGACCGATTGCTTGGATTTCAGGTTCAGAGTCAGGCTCTTCTTTTGTCCTGAAGTCTGTGCCAGAGGTGAAGTAAAACGGCGGTTGATTTCTTCACCCCACTCTTTGAGGCGTTGTTCGTCACCTGCGGGAATCAGACCGGTCGGATCGGGAGTCAGTCCGACAATCAGGGTTGCATTACGTCCGACGGACTTCTCGTACATATTCATCAACACATCCAGCGAATAAATGTTATTTTCGTCATCCGGTTCCCAGAACCATTCATGACGTCCGTTAGCTCCTCGCAGGGGAGTATCGGCCATGGCGGGTACCCAATATTTTCCGTCTTTGTCACCATGCTTCAGCAACTCAAGTTGGTTGACATTGCTTTCTATCCTTTTGTGATGTGAGCAGGGAGCCGGGAAGGTAGACCAACAAGGATATCCCACTGTCCCCGATTCAGAACCTCCCCAACGAAAGTCGGCACGGTCTATGTTATGGTAGAAGAGGCAATTGGGCTGATATTTATTGACTATCGGCTCTACATCCGGACCGTCTCCCCGGGGATCATCTGCTCCACCGTCAAACCAGATCATATAAAGGTCACCGTATCGGGTGCAAAGTTCTGTCACCATCTTTTCGCACAAGCGTTTGTACCAGGCCTGGCGGTTATGGGCGAATTCACCTTCTCCTTCGGCTTTAAAGTTATGAATACCCAGCAGAGAGTTCCAACGGATACCGATATAAATTCCGGGTTGTAATCCATATTTGCGGCAGGAGTTTACGAAATCACGGACAATGTCTCCTTTTCCGTCTCTCCATTTCACAGCTTTGAGGCAATATGGGTTTACGTCACTTTGCCATAGCCCGAAACCGGTTTCGTGGGTTGCGGTAAGTACGGCAAATTTGCATCCGGCGGCTTTGGCTGCTTGTACCCACTGGTCAGTGTTCAATTCGGTCGGATTAAAGATGTTGTAGTCTTCTATCGGGTTGATACGGTTGTTGCCTTGTCCATAACGTATTCCGTCGAATACATGAAGGTCATAGTGGAACACAGCTCCCATTTCAGCCTCGTGCCATTTCATTTGAAGAGGTTTGGGCACGGGAATGTTACTTTGTTGAGCCACACAATAGGTAGAAAAAAAGAGTAAGAGTAGGGTGTAATTAAGTTTGTTCATGGTGGTTAAGGGGTTATATAATTTGCAAATGGATCATTGGTTTGGGTAAGCCATGCTTGCAACTGCCGGCTGAATTTCCGTATCAGTTCGGGTTGTTGGTTGGCTATGTTGTCCATTTCATACGGATCGTTGTTACGGTCGAAAAGGATCACTTTATCGATTTTACCATCGGTGGCATGAACCACGTAAGTATATCGGTCGGTACGTAGCCCGCGGTAGCCGGTTGCGTGATTGTCATATTTCACGAAGTAGTAAGGCTGGACAATCTCTTTCGGTTCTCCGGTTATTATTGCGTTGCCCAAATCAAATGTCTGTACGGTAGAGGGTATTTCCTTTTGAAATCCCATCATAGAAAGTAGAGAAGGGTATAGGTCGGCAAAGGCAATCATCAGTTTATCATCCCGGCGGGGTTTGATTTGATCCGGCCAGGAGATGATCATCGGAATGCGCATTGATTCTTCGTAGAAAATATCTTTTCCGGCATTTTCGTGAGCACCCATGCAGATGCCATGGTCGGAAGTGAAGACCACGATGGTATTATCGAACAGATGATTTTGTTTCAATGCTTCGATAATGCGTCCTACATTTTCGTCTACCCCTGTGATGCAGGCATAGTAATTGCGGATGTTGTTACGGAAGTAGTCTCCCATTTCCGTGCCTTTTGCCGGAATATCCGGACGGTCTTTGCAGAGAGCTTCTACATCCAGATTTTTGTATATCTCTTTGTATCGGTCCGGTACCAGTTCGTATCCCGTGTGGGGCGGATTCATTGATACAACCAGTGCAAACGGCTGTTTCTTGTTCTTTTGTTCGTTGATGTACTCGATGGCTTTATCTGCTTCATATTCCGGTCCCCATTGGTTGACGTAGTAGAAGCTGTCCCGTGGGGCAGTTGTATTCCAGTACATGGGTTTAAGGTGATAGTCGTACGTTCCGTATGCTATCCAATGTTCAAAACCGTGGCGACGTTCGGGCGGACACCATTCATTCCATGCCACTTTTCCGCGGTTGTTGTAAGTATCTACGTAGGGTTTGTAAGGGGCATCCAGGTGCCACTTTCCGATATATCCGGTGTTGTATCCCTGATCTTTAAGTACATCACTCCAGCACCGGGCGTCTTGTGGGAGTTCCACTCCGTACGGGGCTGTGGCAGAATTGCAGTTACCGGTTACCTTGCTGGAGATGGGGTACATACCGGTCATCAACATTCCTCTCGCAGGCGATGACACCGGATAGCCACTGACAGCATTGGTGAAATTGATACCTTCGGCAGCAAGTTGGTCTAAACTGGGGGTTTGTACAGGCTCTTTGCCTATGCATCCCATTGCGTCTCCTCGATATTGATCGGCCATAATGAAGACCAGATTGGGGGGAGTTTGCTTTTCCTGTGCCTGTAGTCCTGTGGCCAAGATAGGCAAGGTAAGCAGTGTTTGAGGGATAATCTTTTTCATAATGCTGTAAAGTTACATCTTTTCTATAAAAATACAATTTTTGGTGAAAGAAACAAGACCTCCCCGCACTTTTTTGAGGAGGTCCTGTTGGTTATCGGATATCTAATCTACTGAAAACTAATCTCCATCGGGGAGACTGCTGGTTTCTATCTTCCATCCCGGATTTTGATAAATTGTGGAGGTGGTATAGTCTGTAGACCCTTCTTCTGCTGTTGTCAGACGGAAGTGGTCGAAGGCTATCGGATTCAGGTATTTATTCTGGTTCCAGTTATAGCCGTTATAGGCTATGTTATTTGTATTAATCCGGTAAGGACGCAGGTACTGGCTTTCTGATTTTGCTGACACATTGGCATTGGCGTTCCCTGATTCTATCAGGTTAATAACAGAGAGAGTGACGTCTGCTGTTGGTGCCGGATTGGGAGTTGTGTAGCGTTGATAGTTTTCGCTCCACAAATCGAATCCTTCAACATGATAATTTTGCATCATATCCAGTGAGCGCCAGCGTTTCAAATCGTTCAGACGAAGCCCTTCGGCTGCAAACTCAATACGGCGTTCCCGACGGATGTTATACAAAGTGTTTGATACAAACTCTGAACCGGAATAGCGGGCAAAATCCAGTTCCTTACTCAAATCTGTCGCATTGATTGTTTTCTGATAATCGGTATCCATTCCTGCGCGGCTGCGGAGGGCTTTCCAGTATTTATCACTGTTGGCATCGAGTGAGTTATTCAGTTCATAATCTGCTTCCATATAATTCAGGTATGCTTCTGCAGCCCGGAATACAACGCATGCTGTAGTTGAAGGCAGAGTCGGACCTTGTGCAGCATCTGTTGTCAGTCCTTTTTTTACAGAATAGCCGGTAGGACATTTGTTTTCATTCTGTCCAAGTACAATTGGTGCACGGTAATAATAGCCATATCCTTTGACCAGATATTCGATATTGCTGCCTCCTTCTGATAATAGATCACCAGGTAATAAAGTATTGTATGTCAGACGTGGGTCACGGTCGGTTGCAACTGCTTCATAAGATTTATCTCCTTGATAACCGGAATTGCCGGCATAAATAGGTAATCCGTTTTCCATCAGGTAAGTTTGCATCATACTGCGTGTCCATCCGGTGTTACCTCCTCCATTACGCTGAATATATCCTACTACGAAGTGATTCACAGAAGGAGTCAGGCTGGCATCATAAGCTCTCCACAGTAATACTTCCGAAGCATTGCTTAATGATTGGCTGTTGAATAGTGACGGATAATCATTGAACAACGGATACTTATCTGCAACAATTTGGGCGGCTTCTTTTGCCTCTGTCAAGAAGAATTTGATTTCAGAATCGATGTCAATCGTGAAATCCTTCAGATAATCCTTTTCTGCTCCGGGCCATCCCGGGCCTCCCGGAACGCGGGCAGTTCCTTTATGATACTTTTCCCAAGTGCCTTCGAAGAGAGCTACACGGCTTTTCAATAAAGCAGCACAATCTTTGTTTAGACGGTTACTCATAGGAGCAGTTGTTTTCATGTAATAGTAAGCAGAATCCAGATCTTGTAAAATGAAGCGTGCCACTTCATTACGCGGGCGACGTTTACTTGCTTCCCTGACCGTTTCATAGTCTTCCGAAATCCATTGTTTTAGGATAGGGAAGTCTCCGAGAGCAACTAACTTGGTGTAATAAATGTAGGCACGGAAGAAATACATCTCTCCCAGATAATGCATGTTATTAGCTTCCATTCCACTTAGTTCGCCAGCTTCCAGGCGAGGGCGTACTTTGTTGATGAAGTAATTTACATTTCGAATTTTACCGAAATCCCAGGCGCCACCACTTTGAGCTACACGAGTTTCTCCTTTTACAAACGAACTGTTGGGGTTACTTGCAGCTTGGTTATCACTGTTGTTATCAGTAGCAAATACTCCCATACTGTATTGTCCCGGAGTGTGGGATGGAAGTTGGTCATACAAATTAGCCGAATAAGCCGCCAAATCACTTTCTGCCAACAGATATTTGTCGGTAGGTACGGCATCCAATGGCTCTTTATCGAGAAAATCATTGCAAGAGCATAAAACACTTGCTAAACTAAAAATATATAATAGATTCTTTTTCATTATACTTGCTTTTTAAAGAGTTATATTTAAACCAAATGAAATAGTCTTTGACAATGGGTAGGTCTTTCCGTTACTGAATCCGTTACCGGCAGTTGCTTCAGGGTCGAACATATCGGCGATACCACTAATTGTAAATAAGTTCTCACCGCTGACATAAACACGGAGCTTTTCAATTTTTGCTTTATTCATCCAGGCTTTGGGGAATGTATATCCGATTTGCAGATTTTTCATACGCATATAAGCACCGTTCTGCAAATAGCGTGTTTGAGTCTGCTTGTTTTTGTTTCCTTTATCACCCAGATATGCTTTGGGATAGTATGAATCGACATTTGCTCCGAATATAGAAGTTGTGTTTTCAGGACGGAAATAATCGAGATGTTCGTCGAAACCTACAGATTGCCACTCGCCACCGTCTGCTCCCCAGAACATCGGACCGCTCAACCAAAGATCACGTTTCATGACACCTTGGAAGAACATCTGGACATCAAAGCCTTTCCAGTCAGCTCCTAAGCTCAATCCGAAACGAAAGCGGGGAGTACTGTTCCCGATTTTCTTTAAATCACCATGATCTGTTGCTGTACTATTTCCTTTGTCTACTACGCCATCGCCATTGAGGTCCCGGTACATAATATCACCTGCTCCCCAGGCAGAACCTATCTTACTTTGGTCATTGTTAGCCAACCATTCCGTCATTTGAGCATCTGTATGGGCAATACCTTCGGTTTCGTATCCCCATATCTCTCCGATAGTCATTCCATTGTAATAAAGGGCGTTGCCGTTTGCATCCCACAGAGCTTTAGAAGCGTTAGGATATGAAATGACTTTGGCACGGTTGTCAGAAAGATTGAATCCTACATTATAGTTTACTTTTCCGATATTATCTCTCCAGTTAGCCTGTAGTTCCCATCCCTTATTTTTTAATTCAGCATTGTTGGTGTTGGGTAGTGAAGTTCCTAAAATAGCACCTACTTCGGCTGCCGGTCCTACCATATCTTTGGTTCTGCGGATGAAGTATTCAAAAGTCATGTTCAGACGATTGTTGAACATGCCGAGATCGATACCGAAATTGGTATTATAGATTTTCTCCCATGTAAGTGTGCTACTGACCATTCCGGGAACTCCGGCTGTTGTTGGTCTGCTGCCGTCCATTAACCAGTTGCCACCGTTGGCTGTTACACTTTGTGTCAGATAGAACGGATAGTAAGAGTCTGTGTTCTGGTTACCTAACATACCCCATGAAACACGAGGTTTCAGTGTGCCAATAATATCGTTGATTGGTTCAAAGAATGATTCACGGGCTACATTCCATCCTAAAGAGAAAGAAGGAAATACGTTCCAGCGCTGATCTCTCAAGAAGCGGGAAGAACCGTCGTAACGAACATTTACTTCAGCCATATAACGGTCTTTATAAGCATAGTTGAGGCGTCCGAAGAATCCGGCTGTGGACCAGTCATTGTATTTGGAACTATTAATCTTGTCTTCTCCTGTCGCTGCACTGATTTCCGGAACAAGACTGCTGATTACATCAGGACGCTGGGCTGCGAGTTCGCGATAAATATATTCTTCGGTATTCATTCCGACCAATGCCTTGAAGTAATGGTCTTTTATTTGTAATGTGTAATCAGTATATACACTTGTTGTGTAAAAATTGCTATTTTGGTAGGCTGAGCGTGCAAAAGAGGATCCTGGAGAATAACTGCCGCTGAAAGCCAATGCCAACGGGTTACCGTTTACATCGTGCTCGTAGATGGGGTTTAGGTTTGTTTGTTTATTTTGGTTGATAACCCGCATTCCTGCTTCTGCATAGATATTCCAACCTTTCATAGGGTGAATCACCAATTGTCCCTGAAGGTAAATATTGTCATTGTGTGTTTTGGCACGTCCGCCGTCAGTCAATTGGCTGAGTTTACCATTCCTCATATAATAGCCGTTCGGGTCTTTAAAAGGCATCATAGGCCACATGCGGGCAATATCATGATAAAGGAGTCCACCTTCTTCAAGATAAATAGGATTGTCAAGATCAAAACGAACGAATTTGGTGTTTATGTTGAAGTCTACGTATTTATTAATTTGCGCATTTACTTTTGCTGTTGCATTATAGCGTTTGTAATTATCGTTACCGTAACGGAGGTTACCGTCCTGATTCAGGTAACTGCCCGAAACGTAGTATTGCAATTTTTCTGTACCTCCGTTCAGGCTGATATTGTGTTCATTTGACCAGGCCCATTGAAAATGCTTTTTCCACCAGTTTACGTTATCATTGGCTTTCTCGTGGAAATGCCAATTGTTGCCGTTAGCTATGGTAGTTGTTGTAATTTCACCTGCCATATACTTCTGGATACGGTCTATGGTCTCTTCATCAAATATTGCACTACCACCTTGGTTGATAGATGCTTCATTGAAATAATTGGCAAAGCGATACGAATCGATTTGGTTAGGAAGATTAGTTGGTCCGGAATAGCGGAAACTGTTGTTGTAGTTTACCTGCATTTTACCCGCTTTACCCTTTTTAGTGGTGATCAGGATAACACCGAATGCGGCACGTGATCCATAAATGGAAGAAGAAGCGGCATCTTTTAGTACAGAGATGTTTTCAATGTCTTCCGGATTCAGATTGTTCATGTTACCTTCCATTCCGTCGATCAAGATAAGTGGTGAGGCACTTGATCCTTTACCAATAGTACCTGTTCCACGGATGTTTACGTTCATTGTTTGTCCCAACTGTCCTCCTAAATCAGGGGTGGACAGGTTTAATCCCGGAACTACTCCTTGCAGGGCTTGTCCCACCTGTGATACCGGGCGAGAAGCCAGTGCTTTGGTATCTACACTGGCAACGGCTCCGGTTAAGTTTACTTTCTTTTGGGTACCAAAACCGACTACCACTACTTCATCAAGTGTTTTTGAATCCTCACTTAATTCAATCCTGAAAGATGTTTGGGCACCATTGAGGGAAATTGACTGAGTTACGTATCCTATATAAGACACGTTTAATACACTTCCTTTTGCAACATTTTTTAGGGCGAACTCACCATCCAGATTTGTGACGGTTCCGTTGTTTGTCCCTTTTACTTGAACAGTGGCACCGATGATTGGCTCATTGAGCTTTTTGTCAATCACAGTACCCGTAATGTTGAATTGCTGTGCATGCAATGAAGTGATGCCGAGCAGCAACATGAATAAGATTGAAATTTTTTTCATTCGTTTCTTATTTAAAGTTATACATAAGGTTTAATTACATGGCAAATTTACTGGGATTGGCAGATTGCGGAGGGACACGCTTGTATCATTCAGCATACACGTTTAATTCAATGGCGTGTTTTTTTCAAATCTCTTTTGTATGTTTAGTCTTTATTTTGTTTATTTGCAGTAAATTGATATTATGATGAAGCAGCTAAATCTCTTTTTACTGATTCTGTTTGTATGTAGTTACCCGATTGTTTCCGGTTATGCTTTTTTTGATAAAGATATTCGTCTGCTAACTATGCAAGATGGATTGGCAGATAATACCATCTCCTCAATTTATAAAGATAGGGATGGGTTTATGTGGTTTGGGACTAATAATGGTTTGAGCCGTTATGACGGTAAGTCAATAAAGAATTTCTCTCCTTCACAGGCATATATGCATGTGAAGGAGATCGTAGAAATGTCCGATCAATATTTAGGAGTCATTGCCGGAAATATTTTATATTGTTTTAACCGGACAACAGAGACATTTATACCGGTTGTTCATGCAACAGATCATAGTCGTATATGTATCCCTCACATCATGCCTGCAGAAAACAACTCTTTTTGGGCGTTTTCAGGGCATACATTATATTTATATACAAAGAAAGAGGTCAAGAATGAGAAGGGAGAGGTTGTTCTGATAAAATTAGAATGTGAGAAACAGTATAAAGACCTGATTGATTCTACTGATAGTTTTTACGCAATGTGTTATGCTGACAGTCAGAAAACCTTATGTCTAATTACGGGACGGGGAACTTTAATTTTGTTTCGCCCTGAATCTTTGGAGCAGTCTAAAAAGGTGTCTTTATGGGGAAATAAAGTTTGGGATGTAACCTCTGTATTATATGATAAAGGAATCGTCTGGATTTCTACTGTCGGGCAGGGCATTTTACGTTATCATGTTGCTTCCGGGCATGCAGACAGAATTACCTATCAGGAAAATAATAAAGAAAACAGTCTTTCACATACTGATGTTTTTCGGGTTGTCCCTATTAAAAACGATCGTTATTTAGCTGTAACTTGGAGTGGGTATACTTTATTATTACAAGATAAAGATAACCCGGAAAAGATGACTACTGAAATATACAATAATACAGCTTCGCAACTTCACCGGAGTTTGGAGACGAGAATGATATCAGCCTATTATGATCCCAATGGCATTGTCTGGATAGGTACGAATGGAGGGGGAGTGATGTATTCTGATTTGAGGTCACAGTTTTATAACCAGTTTCATCAGGAGAGGCATAATGAAGTTTGTGGTATTGTCATGGATGGCAGGAAATATGTCTGGATGGCTACTTTCCATCAAGGTATTATGAAAAGTGAGCAACCTTTTCAACTGGGACGACGAATGAGTTTCATTACTGTCGGCACTCCTGAAGTCCGGAAAAAAAATACTGTCCTTTGTGCCATGAAAGACAATAGGGGTTCGCTCTGGTTTGGAAACAGTGATGGGACATTGACTCTTTATGATGGAGCGACCGGGCAGTTTCGGCTGCGATCTTTACAAGACAAGGGGAGAGTTAATGTAGCCGCAGTATGGGCATTGTATATGGATGCTGACCGATGTTTATGGATAGGTACCAATAATGGAGTATGGAAGCTGAACACTAAATCCGGGGTCTCCCAGAAAATCTCAATTGAGAAGGCCTTTAAGGATTCTACCAAGGTTCACGTGCGGGCTATTGTCGGAACGAAGGATGGAGCAATCTGGTTGGGCACAAGTAATATAGGAGTCTGTAAACTGAAGCTCGATTCCGAAGGTGAGATGAGCATAAAAATAGGCTATGAAAAGGTTGCGAATATTAAAAATAGTTCAGTCCGTTCTTTGCTGGTTTCTTCCGATGGCAATGTATATGTGGGCTATATGGATGGTTTTGCCATTCTTTCCCCAAAAACAGATGCGATACGAGAATACTATACGACCCGCGACGGGTTGTGTAGTAATTTCATCGGATGCCTGGTCGAAGACCACCGAGGGCATATTTGGCTGGGAAGTAATTCGGGCGTTTCTCGTTACAGTCGGCATCAACATCTTTTCTATAATTATTATATTAGTGGTAGTAACCGCTCTGCGTTGCTCGCCGATAAAACGTTATTTTTCGGCAATAATAAATCACTTACCTATTTTAATCCGGATAATGTAGATGTGCGTCTTGCTGGAGATAAAGTTTTTATTACAGAACTTGAAGTAGATAACCGTTCTGTTGGGATTGGTGATAAAATCAACGAGCAGACAGTGTTGAAAGAAGGTATTTCATATACAGGTTCGGTTACTTTAAACAATGAGAATCGTGATTTCGCTTTGACTTTCAATAATCTTTCTTATGCTGAAGAGCAGCAGAAATATAACTATCGCTTATTGCCTTATCAGACGCAATGGTTGGTTTCTAACGATGGAGAGAAAGCGGCTTATACAAATTTGCCAGAGGGAGATTATACATTTGAGGTGAAAAGTATCTATCCTGACGGAAGGAATGGAAAGGTGACTTTGCTCCAGATACATATTTTGCCACATTGGAGTCGTACATTGCCTTTCCGATTATTAATTCTCTTATTATTAGTTGGAATAGTGGCTTATTTGATCCGTTTGGTTAAACTTCGTCAGAGGCGCATGGAACATGAGATGCGAATGGAGCATGAACTATTGACGGTAAATCTGGAGCGTGAAAAGGAGCGGCAGATCAGGATGGAGCGCGAGAACTTTTTTACAAGTGCCGCACATGAATTGCGTACTCCATTGACTTTGATTCTCTCACCTCTACAAGAGCTGTTGCAGTATATTAAAGCCTCCGATCCGTTATATAGCAAACTATATACTATGTATAAAAACGGAGCTTCGCTGCATACGCTGGTCGATCAATTACTCTATGTACAGAAAATAGAAGCCGGAATGGTGAAACTCCGTTTATCAGAGGCGGATATTGTAGGATTAGTAAAGGAGGTAGCCGAGTCATTCCGCCAAATGGCAGGAGTGAAGGGATTCACGTTCAATGTACAGCTCCCGGATGATCCTGTTTATCTGTGGATTGATACGGAGAAAATAACTTCATCAGTCAGTAACTTGTTATCCAATGCTTTTAAATATACTTCGCCAAACGGAGAAGTTTTGCTTTCTCTGACCCGCATGGAGCGGGATGGAAAGGGTTTTTGCCGGATAACAGTATCAGATACGGGAACGGGAATTCCGGATGAATTGCAAAAACGTATTTTTGATTCTTTCATCACCGGCGATAATTCACCGGCTTTTTCGACCAAAGTCGGTATTGGATTGCGGATTGTGAAAAATACGATGGATCTGCATCATGGACAAGTCACTCTTGATAGTGAACCTGGGAAAGGTTCTACGTTTGTTCTATTGATACCGGAAGGTAAATCTCATTTTATCGGTGACTTATACGAAGTGGTGGATTATCATAAACATGAAATGGAGCCGCAATTTCAACCCTTGTCCGTACAGGAAAACACTGAAGGGGAGGTTCCGGTCACTAAAAAAACGCTTCTGATTATTGAAGACAATGTAGATGTACGTCAGTATATCCGTTCCTTGTTTGTAGCAAAATACACGGTACTTGAGGCTGCCGATGGTGAAGAAGGTATTCAAGTTGCCACAAAAGAAATTCCCGATTTAATTATTTCGGACGTGATGATGCCAGTCAAAGACGGATTTGCCTGTTGCCGGGAGATACGCGAACGACAAGAGACAGCCCATATTCCTATCCTGATGTTGACAGCCAGGGCAGAAGATGCAGATGTACTGCAAGGTTCTCGTAGCGGGGCGGACGACTATATGATGAAGCCTTTCAATCCGGAAGTGTTGAAAGCGAAAGTGGAGAATCTGATTCTTCAACGCGAACGCTTGAAACGGATTTATACCAAAGCTTTGATGTTGAAGCAGGAGCCGGCTGAAGATGAAGAGGCAGATGACGTATTTATGCAGAAACTTATTAATGTGATTGAGAAGAATCTGTCTGATGATAATTTTAATGTCAAGATGCTGGCCGAGCAACTTCACATGAGCCAGCCTACTTTGTACCGGAAGGTAAAGCAGCGTAGTGAGTTATCTGTAGTCGATATGATTCGAAGTATACGGGTAAGTAAAGCTGCTTCATTGATTATGGAGAATCGTTATTCCATTCAGGAAATCTCCGAAATGGTAGGATTCAGCGATGCCCGGACGTTGAGAAAGCACTTTACGGAACAGTTTGGTGTACCTCCTTCAAAATACATGGAAAGTAAATAAAGAGTTAATTCTTCATCCCCTGTTCAGGAACGAAGAATTAACTCTTTATTTCAGTCTGCTATGTGCTTGTTTTAATCCAATATGATGGGTTTATACTTGGGAACCAATGCCTTCATCACAATCCATCCAACGAGGTAGGCTACCGAACAGATGCAGAAAATTATAAAGTACCCGGCCGGTTTACCGACGAAGCCCATAAATACCATTTGAGTTATATCTGCATGTACAAACAGCTTACCGGCTGAATATTGGAGAATCATCGAACCCACTCCACCTGCCATGCCGCCGATACCGGTAATGCTGGCGATAGCGCTTTTGGGGAACATATCACCTACAGTAGAAAATATATTGGCGGACCAGGATTGATGGGCAGCACCTCCGATACCGATCATGATAACCGGAAGCCAGGGGGAGATGGTTCCCAGTGGTTGGGCGAGTAGTACCAACAGAGGGAAGAAGGCGAAAATCAGCATAGCTCTCATGCGGGCTGCATACGGGTTTAGTCCCGTTTTATTAATGATAATCGTGGGAATCTTTCCACCATAGATGGACAGCATTGTAATTGCGTAAAGAGTGAAAATCAGTGCCCGACCCAATCCTTCGGAGGTTTTTATATCAAATTGAGTGCTCAGGTAGGAGGGTGTCCAGAAGAGGAAAAACCACCATACTCCATCCGTCATGAACTTGCCGAATGCAAAAGCCCAGGTTTGTTTATACATAAAACATTGCCGGAAAGTCATGCCTTTCTTTTCCTTATCTTCTTTTGCGGGTATTGTTCCGTTCTCCTGTTTGTCTTGTTCGATATATTCGAGTTCTGTTTTGTTTACGAATTTGCTTTTAGAAGGAGCTGTATACATGAATACCCAGAACCCCATCCATATGAAACCGAGGGCACCGATGATAACAAACGCCATTTCCCATCCCCAGGCTTTGGCCAGTAATGGAATGCTTAAAGGAGCAATCAGAGCGCCGATAGAGGCACCGGCATTGAAAATGGAAGTGGCATACGCCCGATCCTTTTTCGGGAAATATTCGGCCGTTACTTTAATGGCAGCCGGAAAGTTACCCGCCTCACCAAGTGCCAGGATGCAGCGTGCAACCAGAAAACAATACATGCTTATAGTGGCGAGTATTACCACTACATCGCCTGTGGCCGCTATCAGTTCGGCTGCACTATGCATACCTACATACTCTTCGGTCACAACTCCACAAAATGCATGCATGCAGGCACCTACCGACCATACACCGATAGCCCAGAGATAGCCTTTCTTAGTACCCATCCAGTCGATAAACCGACCGGCAAAAAGCATACAAATGGCATATACAATGGAAAACACAGAAGTTATAATGCCGTAATGTGATTCGTCCCAATGAAACTCGGGCTTGATAAATTCATCCCAGGTCAACGATAGCACCTGGCGGTCGAGGTAGTTTATTGTTGTCGCGAAAAATAACATGGCGCAAATTGTCCATCTGTAGTTTGTCATTTTCCCCACAGTGTTTTGGAGTGTATTCATACTATTTGATTTAAAATTTTCCGGTTTTGTTTCGGAGCCAAAAATACGCATTATTTGATGTTATCCAATGATATTGGCTACTTATTTTCATACTTTCAGAGATTATTTTATGATATATTTATAAAAAGGAAGAATAAATGCGTTATCGAACACAATAAATGTTGTTTTCGCACACGGTTTGTCTTACTAAAAAATAGGAACTACGTTTGAATTGAAAATAGACCGGACTTACTTTCTTGGGATGCGTTAGAGTACTTCCAATACGAAATAGACTTTAATGAAGCTTGAAATGTAAATAATATATGAAAACTTCAGGGTGCTGATTCCGGATTCGGTCCGGATTGTGGTATAGGCAGAGGATGTGCGGTTCGATTTTTATGTTTTTCCTTTTATTTTGTATTTCAAGATAGAAATTTTATCTTTGCCTTAATTGAGACAAAACATAATTAAAATAAAATGAAAAACAACCGATTGATCATTACCCTTATTGCCTTGTTTATTTTAGGGTTTGGGCTGAACGCCCAAACGGCTCCTACTGAGGAAACGGCTGCTCAGAAAGAGAAAAGAATGGAATGGTTCTCCCAGGCCAAGTTAGGAATCTTTATTCATTGGGGAATCTATGCTGTGAACGGAGTATCTGAGAGCTGGTCATTTTTCAACAATTACCTTCCTTATGAAGAGTACATGGCTCAGGAGAAAGGATTTACGGCATCGGCCTACAATCCTCAGGAATGGGTGAAACTGATTAAGGAAAGTGGCGCGCGTTACACCGTCATCACTACCAAGCATCATGATGGTGTAGCTCTTTGGGATACGAAGGTGGGTGACTTGAGTACCGTGAAAAGCACTCCTGCCGGGCGCGACCTGATTGCTCCTTTTGTGAAGGAGGTGCGCAAACAAGGATTAAAACTTGGATTTTACTATTCGCTGCTCGACTGGTCGCATCCCGATTATCCTAATAAAACTCGCACGGAAGCACGTTACAAAAACGATCCGGATCGTTGGGCTAAGTTTGTTAACTTCAATTTCGGACAGCTTTCTGAACTGAATAAAACCTGGAAGCCCGATCTTTATTGGTTCGATGGAGACTGGGAACAAACCGCTGAAGCCTGGGATTCGAAAGGGATCATCAATTTGCTGCGTTCCACTAATCCGAATGTTATAGTAAACTCCCGTATTCAGGGATATGGTGATTATGCCACACCCGAGCAAGGAGTTCCTGTGGTTCGCCCTGCAGATAAATATTGGGAACTTTGCATGACCATGAACGATTCGTGGGGCTATCAACATGCTGATACCAATTATAAAACTCCGTTCATGCTGCTGCGTACTTTTGTCGATTGCCTCAGCATGGGTGGTAATCTGCTTCTGGATATAGGACCGAAAGAAGATGGAACTATTCCTGCTGAACAGATTGCTGTTCTGAAAGAGTTCGGACGTTGGACGAAGAAGCATAAGGAAGCTATCTACGAGACGCGTGCCGGTATTCCATGTGAGCATTTTCAAGGGTATACCACACTGAATAAAGCAGGCGATATTCTTTACCTTTACTTACCTTATAAGCCAAACGGCCCGATTGAGGTGAAAGGGCTTGTCAATAAGGTGAACCGTGTATGGGTAGTGGGCAACGGAGCTATGTTGCCATACAAGGTTTATAACAAGAACTATTGGAGTGAGGTGCCGGGAAACCTCTATATCGATATTCCCGAACGTGTGCAGGATGAACAGATCACTGTGATTGCTGTGTTACTCGATGGTCCTATCAAGCTTTATCGTGGAGTGGGGCAAGTGATTGAAAGTAATTAAAAAAATAAACCTTTATGAATTTCAGATTAACTTCTTTATTCGTTTTTCTATTCCTTTCTGTTCAGCTTTGGGCGGGAGGACATAAGAACCTGCCTGCCAAAGGCGACCTTCACGTTCCGGTATTTGAGAATGTGAATGTACGTTTCTCTCCTGATACGTATCCTAATAATTATAACGGGGCGGATGAGTCAGGTGTATACCATCTGGTCAATGGGCGTATCATCCTGAAGAAGATAACTCTTCCTGCATACAAACGAAATGTGTCGGTGAACCTAAAGATTACCCTTGCTTCCAACGGTGATCGCTGGGATAAGTCGGGCTCTTGTTTTGTGTTGCCCAAGTCATCAGCTGTCAATCTGCTGACAATCGCTCGTGATGGTGCGAAGTTTCCTCCGGTAGATAGCTTGAAGTTGGAAAAAATGGTAGGTATCGTTTCCGGAAAAGACTATTTGCCTACAGTAGAGTTGATGCGTTTTATGACTCCATTCGGTGTGGGGTACTATAGTAATAACAATGATTCACTGAGCAGCAAACGCCGTCCGGTTTATATCCCCAAGTGGGAAAGCAATGTTACCTGGCAACAAGATATTACCGATCTTTATCCTTTGCTTGAAGGAGAGGCTTATGTCGGTATTTATATTGATACCTGGACTTCTGAAGGTTATCTGGTAAGTGCGGATATTGACGTGAAAGAAAGTCGCCTTACTTGTGACGCTCTTCCGAAACGCCATGTAGAACCGTTGATGAATACCGTTTATTATATGGGACAGAGCTATCCTGATATTTTTGCCCGTCGGGATGTATCTACTGATTTTACAGTTCCCAAAGGAGCAAAAAATATCCGTCTTAAATATATAGTGACCGGACATGGTGGCCATAGCGGTGGGGACGAATTTGTGCAAAAGCGTAACATTATTTCTGTTGATGGGAAAGAGGTGCTCAACTTTGTTCCTTGGCGTGATGATTGTGCTTCTTTCCGGCGTTTCAATCCGGCGACCGGTGTTTGGCTGATCAAACGTTTGGCATCTTATATCGGTGAAAAGGGGTATACAGAGAAAGAAGTGGAAGAGCCGCTGGCTTCTTCGGATCTTTCCCGTTCCAATTGGTGTCCCGGTTCGGACGTTGTGCCCGAAGAGGCAATTATTGGTACGCTTACTCCCGGCAAGCACACTTTTACGGTCAGTATTCCTGAGGCTCAGGTTGTAGATGGGAATAAACTGAACCATTGGCTGGTTTCAGCTTATCTGGTATGGGAGGAATGATTGCGTTAGGGTTCATCCCGTAAGTGTATAATTCTATACTGCTTTGAATTTGATTCACCACAGAGGACACGGAGGACACGGAGAATATTTTCTTTAATATACTAAGCAAGAAATTAAAACTCCGTGTCCTCCGTGTCCTCTGTGGTGATTTCTGTCGATAGGATATAAAAAAAGCCTCTTCTCACGAAGCGGCTTTTTGGGTTTACTTTCTTTTTATGCTTTAGCTCAAAAAGAAAGCAAACTTTAAGATGAAAAAAAGGGAAGTCTCACGACTTCCACAATTCTTCTAACCTTAAATCTAAATCTCTATGAAAAAAACGTAGTGCAAATATAGCGGTTTGCAATATACTGAGGTGTTAACGAAGTTCAGAAAGAAAGAATAAAAGCTAAGGACTGCAAAATTAAGATAATGCCTCTCGCTGTTTTATTAATTTTATCAAACTGTCATAAATTGGATTCTGTTCAAGCAGTCGGGGCACTCCTGTAATGAACATTTGCTTGCGTGCGCGGGTCAGCGCGACATTTAGTTTCCGGTCTATAAGGACTCCATTTTCTTCTGTCAGATTAGAGAGGAAGCGAAGTTGGTAGGGGTAGTTTACACAAAATGAATAGATGATGACATCTCGTTCGCTTCCCTGAAAACGTTCTACGGTATCTACCAGAATTGAGTTCAGTTCCGGGATTCCCAACATGGCAATTTCTTTTTTAATCAAAGCGATCTGGCTTCGGTAAGGGGTAATGATCCCCAAGGTGCGTGTAATTTCAAAAGTCCCGGCATATTGCCGGTAAATGTCTGCTGCAAGCCGGGCTGTGATACACGCTTCCGAGTGGTTGACTTTTGCCGAAGCTCCTTGTGGTTCTGCTTCTGAAGGAAGGAAGACTATTCTTGACATTCCTGCTATGGTTTCAACCTGATGGGGAAGTCCCACCGGGATCAACCGCCCTTCGTAAAAAGCACGGTTGGCAAAAAGGGCTACTTCGGGGTGCATCCGTCCCTGCTTGCAAAGCATATCGAAGGAGCGATGTCCTTCGGGTGATGAAGAGGAAACAGAAGGGAGAAGATCGGTTGATGATGTACGTGCGGTACGGTAGAGGCGCTCAAAGAGAGAATCTTTGAGGTTTTTCAGTCCGATGGCACGTAGCTCCTCATCATAAATCTCCGATTGTCCGGTATTTTGCAATACGACAGCAGGTAGCTGCTTATGGTCACCGATCAGAATAAATTTGCCAATGGCATTTTCTCCATCTTCACTGCGGGCACAGAGGATGCCCAACAGTTGAGGCTCCAGAATTTGAGTGGCTTCATCCACGATGGCTACATCGAACTTTTTCAGGCGAAAGAGTTCGGGCTTACCGGAAATGGAGGCTACTGTCCCTACAAAGATACGGCAGTGACTGATGCGCTCGGTTACTTCGGACCGGCGGAAGCAGTGTGATAGTTCATTTTCAATCAAGTGGTCGCGATAGGCTTCGTCACATGAAAGTTCGCTGCCCACACGGATAAAATCGACTTTCGGGTGGATAGACGAAAGGGCTTTGCAGATTTCATCTACAGCCCGGTTAGTATATGAAAGGAGAAGTATTTGCGCCTTTTCTTCCCTATGAAAGGTTTCTACCATTTTCTTCAGGGCACACGAAGTTTTGCCGGTTCCCGGAGGACCTACCAGTAAGAAATAGTCTTTGGCAGCCTGTGCTTTCAGAGCCACCCGGGAGAAGTCATCGGTGGCGGAAAGAATGTGTCCGTCCAGTCCGGAGTCAAACTCGGGCGGACGTTGTCCCAACAATAGATCACGCCGTTCCTTTGTTGCTGAAGCAAAAGCTGACAGTCCCTGATACATGCTTCGGAAAGTGGTATCCATGGTATCGTGTTCGATTGCGTAAAGGCTGTCCGGAGGAAGTACGGAACTGTTTCGCTGAGTGGAGCGCAGGCGGATACCTATCTCTTCTTCTGTGATGAATTCGATATTGCCTTTGAATACCATTTTGTTAGTAGCGTTATCCTCATCTCCGTTACGCTCGTAGAGAACAATGGCATCTCCCTGGCGGAAATTAGGCAGGGCTTGTGGCTCGTTTTTTTCCGGAGATGATATTTCGTTTTTTTCCGGGGATGTTTTCGTCTCTTCAGACGAAGGTTCGCTCTTCTTTTGTGAAAGAAGAATATGTGCTTTATGTTTGTCCGCTGCATGGTTTTCTTTGATGTGCAGGTCATAAAGAATTTCTCCGGCTTCGCATTTCTCTGCTAAAGTAGAGAGCCACAAGGCAGCTGCACCGGTGCGGCCTTCATAATCGACATCTCCGGATTTGGAAGTGTATAACTCCTTGGTTATGAAATTATAGAGTACGAAGAAGTACGACCGTTCCAACGAGGTGAGTGAACCCAGTTTCTGCGATAGGTTGTCGATGGAAGGGCGGAGATATTGTTCCCAGAAACGGCCGGATAATCCTCGTTCATTAAGTACGTTGGACTGTATGGCCTGGAGTTTTAAAGCAGTATACTCCACGCTGTTTCGTAGCTGGATTCCGTATTCATCGGATACGATCCGGTTGCGCAGATTGATGACGCGGCGTACCATTGCCCACGACGGACGTGCCGGATAGAGCAAGGGATAGCGTGTATAGAGTAGGTAAGCCTTTACCCGGTGATGATCCATCCCCATAGAATATTGCAGCACTGCTTGGTAAAGCAGCATCTGTACTTTATTGTTTTCTTTCGGTTCTACTTTGTTGCGGATAGAGTATTCGTCTGCTTTTCCGGATTTCATTTCGATGAAGGATGACATGTCCCGTTGCATATAATCCAGTCGTCCTTGCAGACCGAGTGCTTCACAGATGTAAGAAGGTTCAAGCACAGCGTCCCTCTTGTCCAATTCGTAACCCGGAGCATGGAAAGTGTCGTTTACCACTTCCCGGATATGTTCGAAGTGTAGTTTGCAATCGTCAAAAAACTGACGCTCTTTCTCCTTATCGCGTAAGTCGGCGCAGGCTGCCAGCTCAATCGGGTAACGGCGGAAAGCTTTCTGCATACATTCTCTATAGTCCGGTTCCTCTTCAGCATGAATCCATTCGTCAAGAAAAAGGTTGGCAATGTTTCCCAGAAGTAGCGGACGGGCGTTCTCAATGGGCTGGAGGCGTGCCAATACATAGTTGGCAGGATGATGTCCGTAATCGCGGAAGCATTCGGCTAACGAACTGATATCGATCAGATAGTCCGGTTCAAGTACAATGAACGAAGGGGTCAGAATGCCGGCTTCGTCAATAGCTACGTCGAGCAGATTGAGTTGGGCATGGTGCCATAGAATTTCACAAGTCTGCGCAAATTCCTCGTTGATTTGAGGAACGTTATAGCGTACCCGGAGAAACTCATCGGCAAGCGCATCGACCGGAATAACATAAAGATACTGTTCGTCTGCATATTGATAGCATACACGCATTCGTTTTACCTGTTTCTTAGCCGGAGGGGCCACGATATAAGTTGCATCGGTACGAGGCAGTAGGCGATAGAGCGTACTGGGAATCTCAATTTCATAAAGTTTGCGTATAAAGAAAGCAAGTGTCTTGATATCTCGCAGCAGTTTTTCGCGTACCGGTTCTTCCTTGCGGTTAAGAATGGCATTCGAGGTCAGCCGGAAAGTGTGCAGCCGGTTTTGTTCGACAACCGTCAGGCCGGCTCGTGCGGATACGAAACTGATACGTGCTGAGAGGTCAGTCATCTGAAGGCTTTCATCCTGCATTTGCGCCCGGCACAATCGTTCAAGCAGGTCACGTAACTGTTTGTAAGCCATTGCCAGATTGTCGTTTGTGGTCTGGCAAGCTGCAAGCAGGATCTCAAAAGATTCGTTCACTTCATTTTCCATACAGCAAAAATACATGATAATTCCCGGAATTTCATGCGGATGGACAAAAATGTAGATGGAAACACCTGATGATGGTTGGCAATAAAACGTAGAGCTCTATGAACTGGCCGCTTTTTTGTCTTTAATCATCAATATACTCATTTCATAGAGCAAATAGAGCGGGATGGCGACAACACTGAGTGTGAAAGGGTCGCCGGTAGGAGTGATTACAGCTGCGGCAATTACAATTACAACGATGGCATGCCTCCTGTATTTCCGAAGGAACGATTTGTTGACCAACCCTAACAGAGAGAGTAACCATGTCAATAGCGGAAGTTCAAAAGCCAATCCCATACATAATACCAACATCATAAAGTTGTCAATATAGGAATTCAGAGAAATCTGGTTTTCGATTTCAGCACTGAGTTGGTAAGTGGATAAGAAGCGTAGAGTGAGAGGATAGACCATGAAGTAGCCCAGCAGGACTCCGATAAAGAACATAACCGTACCGATGGTAAGTGCTTTTTGCACTCCTTTTCGTTCGTTGGGATATAAAGCGGGACTGATAAAACGCCAGATTTCAAAGAACAGATAGGGCATAGCAGTGACCACCGACATCCAGAAAGCAGTGGACATATGAATGAAGAAGGGGGCAGCCAGGTTGATATTGACCAATTTGACTTTAAAGTCTTGGGTAAAGAATTCGTCTGTCAGATTGAATGTACGCCCTATTTCGCGGAGAAGGTCATAAAAGATAAAATTGTTATGGCAGGGTGCCAGAATCACAGAGTCGAACAGATAAGGCATGGCTATGAAGTATCCCACAGCCAGTACAAACCAAACGGCAATCATCCGAAAAAGTACCCGGCGCAGTTCGTCCAGGTGGTCCCAAAAAGTCAGCTCTTTGTTTTCTGCCATTATGCAAAGATAAAGATGGAGAGAGCAAAAGAATTATTTATCTTTCTTCTCCGTATCTGAAGGTTCGTCTATTTCGTTCTTAGCTTTGTTTATCTCTTCTTTGGCTTCATTTACGCCTTCTTTAAAACTTTTCACTCCTTTGCCGAGACCTCGCATCAGTTCGGGAATTTTTTTTCCGCCAAAGAGCAGGAGAATAACCAGCAAAATGATAATCCATTCGGAGCCGCTGGGCATAAATCCCAATAATAACAGGTTTGTCATAACATCATTGTATTAGTTTGTGCAAAGATAGATTTTTTTGAATGAAAATAGAAGGAGCGGAATCATAAAAGCGAAAACGGAAGCGATAAAAACGAAAAGAGGGGCTATGTCAAAACTTGCCATAAGGACACATAGTAGCGCAGAATAAATTTTAAATCATAGATTATCAATATGAATATTCTGTGCTACTCTGTATCCTCTGTGGTGGAAAGACTTTCAATGCGCCTCCTGATGGTTTATCCCTTTTTAATTACCGGATTCCGGGGACTTGTGGTGTCCAGAGGAATCCGTGGAAGAGTTTAATCCTGATAATATACCCTCTTTACCCGGGTTGAGATACCTGTCAGTACCTCGTAAGGAATGGTGTCAAGGGTATCCGAAAGAACGGTAATGGGCAGCTCGTCACCGAAAATCACGGCTTGGTCACCTTCTCTGCAATCGATATCCGTCACATCTATCATACATACATCCATGCATATATTACCCACATATGGAGCTTTTTTACCATTGACGAGGCAATAACCGTGCCCGCATCCCAGATGGCGGTTCAGACCGTCAGCATATCCGATGGGGATTGCAGCGATGCGCGAAGGACGAACCAGATGTCCTTTGCGGCTATATCCTACCGTATCTTCCTCCGCTACATCACGTATCTGGAGAATGGTTGTTTTCAGTGTACTTACGTTGTTGATGACTGAATTGTCAATGGGGCTGATACCATACAATCCGATGCCCAGCCGCACCATATCAAATTGTGCTCCGGGAAAACGTTCGATACCGGCCGTATTGCAGATATGGCGCAGTATCTTATGTGGAAATGCTTCTTGCAGCTCAGTCGACATATGTTCGTATCGTTCGATTTGCTGACGGGTGAATGCGTCGAATTGGGGCGAATCGCTTCCCACGAAATGTGAGAAGACCGAACGGGGTATCACGGCATTCTGATTCTTCAGCCGGCGAATCAGTTGCGGGATATCTTTTTCTTCGAATCCGAGCCGGTGCATGCCCGTATCCAGTTTTACGTGGATCGGGAAGTTGGTGATGCCTTCTTTTTCTGCAGCTTTAATCAGTGCGTCGAGCAGGTGGAAGTTATATACTTCCGGTTCCAGTTTATAGTCGAACATGGTTTTGAACGCTGTCAGTTCCGGGTCCATGATAATGATGGAAGCTGTGATACCGGCTTTGCGGAGATCGGAACCTTCGTCGGCTACTGCTACTGCCAGATAGTCGGCGTGATGTTCCTGAAGGGTTTTGGCTATTTCGTATGAACCGGCTCCATATGCCGATGCTTTCACCATGCATACCATTTTGGTTTCCGGTTTGAGCATCGAACGATAATGATTCAGATTGGCTACCATTGCACCCAGATTGACTTCCAGGATGGTTTCGTGCACTTTCAGTTCCAGTTCCTCCGATACGAGGTCGAAACTGAAGTTGCGGGAACCCTTTATCAGGATGATTTCATTTTTGAGCTTCTTTATGACATCTGATGCTAAAAGTGCCTTTGTGTCGGGAAAGAAATATTTCTCTATATCAAACTTCGATGCACACGAGGAGATTTCAGCTCCTACGCCGATAATCTTCTCGATGCCCCGGCTATGAACCAGTTGTGCTACTTTGCGATAGAGCGTTGTGGTGCTTTGCCCGGTCTCCAGAATGTCTGAGAGAATTAGAGTACGTTTCAAACCTTTTGATTGTGAACGGCGGTAAAGGAAGTCGAGAGCAATATCCAGTGAAGCAAGATCTGAGTTGTAGCTGTCATTGATCAGGATGCAGTTGTTCTTGCCGTCTTTTACTTCCAGGCGCATGGCTACGGGTTCAAGACGTGCCATACGTTCGGTGATTTGGTCGGCGGGTACCATCAGGTACAGGCATGCGGCCAGACAATTCAGGGAGTTCTCTATGGAAGCATCATCGATAAAGGGGATGCAGAATGTATTGTCCATCTCCAGATAGCGATAGGAGATGACGGTATGGTCTTCTCTCTTCTCCACCCTGCTGATGTAGAGCGGACGCTCGATGTCCTTCATGCTCCATGCGATTTCACGGGCGGTCAGCATCGACTTTCCGACACAATTGCTTATCATTTCGTTGTCACCATTGTAAATGACGACGTCACAGTCTTTAAACAAACTCAGTTTCTCCATGCACTTCTCCTGCAATGAAAAGAAATTTTCCTGGTGTGCCCCGCCAATGTTAGTCAGGATACCGATAGTCGGTTTGATCATATTCTGTAATGGACGCATCTCTCCCATTTCCGAAATACCGGCTTCAAAGATACCTAATTCGGACTCTTCGTTCATCTGCCAGACGGACAGCGGTACGCCGATCTGTGAATTGTAGCTGCGTGGCGAACGTACGATTACCCGGTCGGGACTGAGCAGTTGGTGCAGCCATTCTTTGACGATGGTTTTTCCATTGCTGCCCGTGATGCCGATTACAGGTATCTGGAAAGAGCCGCGATGTTGTTCGGACAGTTTCTGAAGTGCCTTTAAAGTATTGGGGACAATAAGGAAATTGCATTCCTGAGCCATTGTCACTTTCAGCTGTTCACTATCCATGGTGAGCCCCTTGAAATCCTCGCTTGTTACTACAAAGTTGCGGACTCCCCGTTCATAGAGATCAGGGATATAGCGTGCGCCGTTATTCCTTTTGGTAGGAATGGCAAAAAAGAGGGTCTCTTCCGGAAAGCATAACGAACGGCTGTCTGTCAGTAGCCAGTCGATGGTAGCAGGCTTGTTTCCCAGACGCCGTGCACCTGTTTTTTCAACGATTGATTCAATTGTATATGACATAATAATAAAGCATTGGCATATTTGCACATTTATCGAAGCGCCAGTCGGCACATGTTTGTTTCTTTTTCGAAATCTAAGTACGGGTATTTTTCGTTAAGTCGTTCTATTTTTAACACAATTTGTCCTAAAAATCTTTTATACTCTTCTGACTCGGGATGGAAAGGTTTATGTGCAATGGCTTTCCGTATGGTTGCGCACTCCTTAATCAGTGCTTGCGTTTCGGGACGGAAAAATGTTTCCGAGAAGCGTTCCCAGAGGTAATTGACGGCCAATGACGACGGATGTACCATGTCATCTGCGTAGAAACGGTAATCCCGGAGCTCGTCCAATATTATTTCGTAAGAAGGGAAGTAAAAAGTGGCTTGTGGGTAACGTTGCATCAGCCGGTCGATGGTAAGGAGCAATACACTTTTGCTGAGTTGATTGGCGTGCATTCCGTCACGTACGTGACGGATGGGGCTGACTGTGAACAATATTTTGATCTTTGGATTCAGTGAAATCAGTTCGTCCAGTAACTGGATATAGTCTTCTGTTATCTCATCGGTCTCCAGACGACGGCGTACGAAATCCTTTTCAGGCAATTTGTGACAATTGGCTACTACCTTCCCCGTCTTTTTTTGTTCATATACGTATGCGGTGCCGAAGGTCAGCATGAGCCAGTCAAGTTGTTTCAGTTCTTTGTGTGCTTGCTCCAGGCGGACCCGTATATTCCGTACAACTTCTTCCGGAGTGGCTGCGGAGAAAGAGCCGTGATGCATTGGACTGTGCCAGTACTCACGATACGAGAAAAGGTCGGATTCTTCATACAGCCTTTTACGAATGATTTCACGCAAGGCCATTGAGATGGACAATGGGTTGTATAGGATACCGAAAGGATTGATATCTACTTGGAACTTATTTTCAGCAAGTAAGGTTCCGATGTTTTCTGCAAAACAGGAACCCATTATCAGCAGTCGCTGTGCATGGTGGATGGGGATGAATCCAGATGGAATTTCTACCGGAGTATTCAGGTTCATAATCAAGTAATTCTATAACAGAGGTACAAAGGTACATGATAATTTCGGTTCATCCGGCAAATGTGTGGTTTTTCTCATGCATTGCCAAAATCTGGTTTATCCGAAGAACGCATTGTCTTGACGCTAACTCCAAGTGTGGACATCCGTAACCTTGAATGCCGGTTCCGTTTACCAGCCGGGGTAAATGCTTTTACATGCCGAGGTAAATGGCTTTACATGCTGAGGTAAACGCTTTTACATGCCCGGGTAAATGGCTTTACATCGGGAGCGAAATTCAGGTAAATATAATCTTTTGATTATCAATTCCATTTAAATGCTGGTTCAGTTACGCATTTATCGGGTAACCCTTTAGTTTTAATTAACTGCTAAAATTAGTTTTTGAACTAAATCTTTTCGTTATTTGCATGCAAAAGAAGAAAAGTTATGAAAGGATTAACAGCAAAAGAAGAGGAAATTATGGGATTTTTCTGGGAGAAAGGTCCTTTGTTTGTGAAAGAAATGTTAGCATTCTATGATGAGCCGAAGCCACATTTTAATACATTGTCTACTATTGTGCGTGGACTGGAAGAGAAAGGTTTTCTGGCACACCATACTTATGGCAATACTTACCAGTATTATGCGGTTGTCAGTGAGTCCGACTTCAGTAAACGTACGTTGAAGAGCGTGATTAGTAAATATTTCAATAATTCATATCTCAGTGCCGTTTCGTCACTGGTGAAGGAAGAAGATATTTCACTCGATGATCTCAAAAAACTGATTCAGGAGGTGGAGCAGGGAAATGATGAGTAAAATGAAGTTGGGACCGTATCTTAAATAATGAATATATGGGAGTCTTTTTTGTCTATATACTGAAGTCATCTGCCTGTTTGGCGGGTTTTTATCTGTTTTATCGTTTACTGCTGAGTAAGGAGACGTTCCACCGGTTTAACCGAATTGCTCTGTTGGCTCTTTTGTTGCTGTCACTGCTGTTGCCTCTGATTCAGCTGACTACTACCCAACAGACGGAAATGCATCAGACGATGCTTACTATCGAACAGTTATTGATGATGGCAGATATGCCGGCATCTGAGGTGACACAGGCAGAAGGGGCATCTGTATCGGGTATTCAGATCATTTTGATAATCTATTTATCAGGTATTCTTTTTTTTGTGTGCCGTCATCTTTATTCCCTGATCCGTTTGCTGGCATTATTGAGGTCGGGCAAGAAAGAAAGGATGGGAAATGGAATAACTTTAGTGGTTCATCAGTGCAAAATTTCTCCTTTTAGCTGGATGAAATACATTGTTATTTCTAAGAAAGATTTAGAAGAAGACGGTAGAGAAATACTAATCCATGAAACGGCTCATATCTGTAACCGGCATTCTGTCGATTTGCTGATTGCGGACATTTGTATTTTCTTTCAATGGTTTAATCCGGCTTCCTGGCTGTTGAAGCAGGAACTGCAGAATATACATGAATACGAGGCTGATGAAACGGTGATAAGGGAGGGTGTCAATGCTAAGCAATATCAGTTATTACTGATAAAGAAAGCTGTTGGCACAAGGCTCTACTCTATGGCCAACAGCTTTAATCACAGTAAACTTAAAAAACGTATCACTATGATGTTAAAAGAAAAATCAAATCCCTGGGCACGATTGAAGTATTTGTATGTACTTCCTTTGGCCGCCATTGCTGTGACTGCATTTGCACGTCCGGAAATCTCCGGTAAGATGGAAGAGATTTCTGCCGTCAAAGTTAATGATTTAAAGCAGATAGTGGAGAAAAAAGTACCGGAAAAAACGATCGAGGTAGCAGTGGACACGGTGAAAAAGAATGCTCTGGAGAAGGTGGTCATTGAAGTGTCACAGTTGGATACAGTATCAATTTCAAGTAAAGTTACTATCTCGGATGGATTGAAAAGAAATGGATTATCTCCGTTTGCAACCCGACGGGTCGATTTTCAGCCTCAACCGTTGATAATGGTGGATGGAAAAGAGATAACCGGCGAACAAATGGAGGCGATCAATCCGGATATGATTGAGTCCATCAGTGTGCTGAAAGATAAAGAGTCGGTAAGGATCTATGGAGATAAAGCCGAACATGGTGTTATTTTGATTACGTTGAAAGGAGAAAATGCGAATGATTTAAATAAACTTTATTTTTCTACCATGAACTCGGATGAACTGGTAAAAGTAACAGGAACGATCAAGGATCATTTGAATAACCCGATAGTGGGGGCATCTGTATCTATTTCAGGTACTACTTTGGGAACCGTTTCTGACGCTTACGGACATTTTGTTATTTCGGCTCCCAGAAGTGCGATGCTTCACATTTCGTGCTTGGGTATGAAACCGGTTAGAACAGCTGTGTCGTCGGAAGTAAATGTGATATTGAATCCGGAAGACTGAAATCATTGTTATTGGTATAATTCCAACTAAACAGATATGCCGATGGGGACTGCAAAGAGATATGTGCAGGCTCCATCGGCATATCTGTTTATTGAAATTATGTTTGATTTTAATTTGCTCCAACTATATTATTTGTACTTTTGTGACTAACACAAGGCTTAACCTTCGGTTGGCAGAGTGACAAAAGAAAATGTCAGAGGATTACACTTTAACTATTATTTATTTATGAAGAAACTACTATCTGTTTTCTTATTTTTATTTTGCTACGTTGTAGCCGTCAATGCACAAGACGATACTGTACAGTATGATTCAATTATGAATCTGATGAAAGATAAAACGATTCCTTTGATGGAACGTTATTATATGACCGGAGATATCGCATATCTTTCGCGGGAACATCAGATTGCCGTACTGAAGCAATTGATTCCCGAAGCCAAAGAGGTGGAAGATAAAGCGGTTGTTACCCGCCTTTATTCAATTGTTGCGATGTTTGAGAATCAGCTCGGAGACATGGCTGAAGCTAAAAACTATCTGGATAGTGCTTTTATGAACAAAGGGAAGTTTGAAAACAATAATATTGCCGGTATGATGCATTATATTGCCGGTATCTATTATTCTGATAAAAATCAGATGGAGAAAGCGCATGAAAATTATTATCAGGCTGCTGATTATTTTAATCGTAATGCGGTGAAGCCGGCAATTCTGACGGAAATATATTATGATCTTTCTATTATTTATTCCATGTGGCAAGATGATGAGGGGTTGAATGATCTGTCCGAAGCGATGAAAGATCTGCCGGTGGATTTTCCTTTTCAGCAGATATTGAAATTGACCATAAAAGCAAAGTATTTTTATGCTTTATATCAAAATGAACATCGGATGAATCTGTTGGATTCTGTGACAAAATACAATCAGGAAGCCTTTGAGGTATACACATCAACCGAGAATCCATATGATGTGGGCTACGTTATATCCGATAATTATTTGCATCAGGCAGTTGTCTATAGTGAGGCCGGTAAGATAAAGGAAGCGGAACAATGTTTTGAAACGGGTAAAAAACTGATGAATCCTAAGAAGATCGATGCAAACGTGTCACTTAGCTATGTTTCGGGGGTGATTGCCTATTATCAGGCGGATTATGAATTGGCCGAGCAACATCTACAGGATGGATTGCATGAACTGAAAAAAATGAATGAAGAGCAGGAGGTGGATTATTATCATTCTTTGATTGATTTCTATACCTTATTGGCCAAAGTGTACGAAAAACAGGAACTTTATAATAAAGCTCTGGAGGCTGCCCGCAATTCATTGAAGTATGAAACCCGGTTGTTTGATAAAAATAGTAGTAAGACTATTCAGAAGTTACGGGCACAATATAGTCTGGACGAAAAAGAGAGGGTGGTGAAGCAACTTACGGCCATCAATGAAAAGAACAAGTGGATTAATATTCTTTCTGTTACCTTGATTGTATTGGCGCTGATTACGATTGTTCTGTTGCTGATACGTTATCGTTCCCGTCAGCGTATTCATGAGGGGATGTTGCAGATTGCCAAGCTGAAACAACAGGAAACGGAATTGACGGTTGAATTGCAGAAGGCAAAACTGGAAGAGAGAGAACGCGAATTTCAAGCCTTGGTGCATGAGGCACAACAGCGTAAAGTGCAGTATTATCTTGAGGGCCTGGAGGTAGAGCGAAACCGTCTGGCTAAAGAACTCCATGATAATGTTTCGAACGAATTGCTGGCCATTAAAATGAAAATTGCTGACGGGACGAGTAGTCGGGAAGAGGTTTTGGATACATTACAAGCTTTGCAAACCGAAGTGCGGGGAATTTCACATGATTTGATGCCGCCTGTCTTTAAATATGCTTCCCTGTCTGAGATTCTTCAGGATTATGTCTATCAGCGTAATCAATCGGGACAGACCGAACTGACTTTGGTGCTTGAACCGGAGGAGGGATTCGATCATTTATCGCAGAAAGTAGCATTGGAGATTTATCGAATTGTACAGGAAGCTACAGGCAATGCATTGAAACATGCGCAGGCCACTCATATTAAGATTATTCTTGTTCGGGAGGGAAACAGGATAAAGCTGACAATAGCTGACAATGGCAAAGGCTTTGAACAACAAACCGGAAAGTCGGGAATTGGTCTGGTTATCATAAAGGAACGTGTGGAAAATCTGAAAGGAGTTCTGACTCTAAGTTCTGTTCCGGGCAAAGGAACGGATGTGATCGTAGAGATTGATTTAGACGGTCTGGAGAAATAAAAGAAAGATAGAATTTTTGCTGCCACCGACTGAGAGTGTGGTGAATAAAAGTTTCGACACACCCTCAATCGGTGGGGTTTGGGGATGCGGTTTATTTTACCTGATAGCTAAAAATCACCGGATTAGAGTCACTATCCAATGATTCTGTCAATTTATATAGTTTATCGGACATTTTGTTTTTGAAAGACGGATGATTGTCAACTATAGCTTTGAGGCTGAACAGGGTCGTGGGAGAAACCGTAAAGAATACTCGGTTATTGGCTCCTTCTACCGGTATATATTGGTGCAAGTCTGCTTGGTATTCCGTATTGTATATCTTATTGTATTTCAATAACTTGTTTTGATTTTTATCAAATACATATATACCGAATAGATTTGTACTGAATAATAAGTATTGGGGGGCGTCTGTCACGTTAGTCATTAAATATACATATCGGTCCCATGTGAACTTATTAAGTTCGCGGCAGGTGTATTCTTTGTCTTTGGCTGCTTCCGGAAAGCTTTCATTCATAAAATTGAAGGAGTAGTAAGGACTTATTTTCCCGTCTTCCAGTTGATAGATCGTATCATCGAACTTTCTGGTAAATACAACAGGAGCTGTTCCGCCCAGTTGATGTCCTCCGATAAAACAATAAGGAGCTATTTCTCGGAGTGGTTTTAATAATTCAGTCTTTTGATCGTTCGGGGCTATTACTGTGATGGATGATGTGGATAACTGATTATTAATAAGTGTGGCATTTTCTAAGTATATCATTCCGTTATCAATAGCTATTGAATGATAGTGTCCTGGTAGTTTTGTAGTTCTGATGAAGTTCCCTTGCAAGTCATAATATATCAGTGAGGTCGGGTCGGCTAAGAATACTAAATTTTCATTTTGCCTGTCTATGGCTATATCCAGTATGCTTCCATATTCTCCTTTACCTACTCCTACACGGTGTATGGTAAATAGATGTTTGCCTTTGTCATTGAAAGCCAACACTTGCTTCATGGATTTATCTAAAATATAATAGGTGTTTTTCCACTCTATTACCCGATTAATGCGTTTTATCAATGCATTGTCTTTTGTTTCCAGGCAGAAGACCTGCGGATTTTGTAGAAAAAGAGTGTCATTCACTGATTTCTCTACTGTTTCTAACTCTGCAATCGAGCTTGTTATTTCATTCTGGGTCATACATCCACAGAACATTGTCATCAATAGGAAGCCGGAGAAAAATATCTTTTTTTTCATATTAAAGAGGTCTTTGACTAATGTCTGCACTAAAATCATATTCGCATGCGATTATACCGCTGCCATAACAACTCGTTTCCGTATAAACAAAAATTGTTTCTATAGTTTTGTTTCCGTTTACATCTACTTGATAAACAGGCTCACTTTGGAAAGAGTCCATTATTCTTCTTTCAGCACCATTATTATAATCAAATTCAGTTTGTGCCAGTGCCTCAATATTGGCTAAAATTATATCCTGCTTTTGGTTTTTAAGATTAAACTCAATTGTAGTGATTGCGCACAAAGCAGTAGCTGCGATACCGCGTTTTTGCATAGTGTTAACTTTAAAAGATTAATATTATTATCTATGTTGGTAAATATATTAATTTTTTTATAATAACACTTGCTTTGCTCTTTTTTTATTCGGCTTCTTTTCTCTATTCTTTAAGAATATATCTGCTATTTATAAGTATCTAATTGAGAGTGGAGGTACGATAGTATTTCTATCTCTTGTTCAGGATGGAACCATTGGATTTCTTTATCCCGCTTAAACCAAGTCATTTGTTTGCGTGAATAGATACGTGAGTTTTGCTTTATCTTTTCAATGGCAAAAGGTAGTTCCCATTCTCCATCCAGATATTTGAATATCTCTTTATAACCAACAGTATTCAAAGAGTTTAGATTTCGGTGGGTATAGACAGAACGTGCTTCTTCCAGTAAGCCTTCTTCCATCATTTGGTCTACGCGGTGGTTGATACGGTCATACAGTTCGGCACGATCCCGAGTCAATCCTATTTTCAGAATATGAAAAGGACGTTCTTTTTTTTGTTGGGTGCGGAAGGAGGTATAAGTCTTTCCTGTCATGTAGCAGATTTCCAATGCGTGAATGACTCGTTTGGGATTCTTTAAATCTACAATTTTATAATATTCCGGGTCCAGCAATTTCAGTTCGGCACAGAGATTATCCAGTCCTTCTGTTTCGTATTTATGTAGCAGAAGTTCGCGGGTTTCCGTATCCACGGTCGGTATATCGTCAATACCTTTACAGATGGCATCTACATACATCATAGAACCTCCTGTGAGGAGAACGACATCATGCTGTTTGAATAAAAGTTCAAGGAGAGACATTACCTCCGTCTCATATTGGGCGGCACTGTAATAATCGGTGAGTTGCAAAGTACCTACAAAATAATGTGGAACCCGTTTTAATTGCTCCGGGGTTGGGGCTGCTGTTCCTATCTTAAGTTCGGCGTATAACTGCCGGGAATCAGACGAAATGATACTCGTCTTGAAATGTTCTGCTATACGGAGGCTTAACTCCGTTTTTCCTACGCCTGTAGGCCCTATAAGTACGATTAAAGTTTTGACAGTCATAACGATTAGTAATGTGATAATGTGTCCATGTGACAATATGTCGGCTGCTATGCAATATGATAACGTGGTCGGCAGGTGTATTGTCACATGGGCATATTATTCAAAATTTATCTTCGTCGTATGAACCTCCACCACCAGATGCACCATCGTTAACATCAAATCCTTCTGCATCAAAATCTTCCATGTCGAAGTCCTGATCACCATAGAAATTCTCATCTAAGTCGAGTGAGCCTCCTGCGGCAGCCATCTCTTCGAAATCTACTGTTTGCTTAGGAGCTTCACCTGACTTTTTGGTGCATTTGGCACCTTTTATTTCTTTTCCGGTGATGATTTCGGATAATTCGATAAAGAAACAACGTTCCGTCATGTAGTCGAATACATAGAGCAGTTTTTGTTTTTCGTCTTCAATCAGTTCGTTGAGGCGGGTTTCTTTCATTATCCAGCTGTCCATTTCCGGATTATTGTCCATTTCCTCCAGAGTAATTTCTTTCTCTTTTTCCCAATCGTCATCGCAGATAAAGAAAGAAGTCATCTGGTCATTCGTGTAACCCGCTGCTTTCAAGATAGCTTCGTGAAAATCGAAGAAAGTAGCTTCCGGGTCAATCTGTATCTCTCTGACGAAATCGTCAACCTCATCAGATATAATGGTAAATCTGTATATCATAGTTGTTACTGTTTTATTGATGGCGTAAAAGTAATAAAAAACCGAAAGATTGCAAATAAGATGGCTGGGTTTATTCCACAAAAAAGGAGGATGCTTTCCGGGCATCCTCCTTTTTCTTATTGATTTCTATTTATTTACCTGATGATTCCCCGGTCCGAGTTACGAATAAAATCAACGATATATTCTATTTCGGGACTGGCGGGTATTTCTGATTCAACCTTTGCAAGGGCGTCCGATGTGTTGAGTCCGCTTTGGTAAATGATGCGGTATGCATTATGAATATTTTCAATAACTTCATTTGAAAAACCACGACGACGGAGTCCGATGATGTTGATTCCACTATAAGCGATGGGTTCGCGACCGGCTATGATGTATGGGGGAATATCTTTGCTGAAACGACAACCTCCCTGGATCATCACGTATCCGCCTACCCGGCAAAACTGGTGCATCAATACATTTGCACTGATGATGGCATTATCGTCAATAACGATTTCACCGGCCATTTTGGTAGAATTACCAATGATACAGCCGTTACCGATCAATGCGTCGTGAGCTACATGGACACCTTCCATCAGCAGGTTGTTATTGCCTACAATGGTTCTGCCTTTGGCAGCTGTACCCCGGTTGATGGTCACATTTTCACGAATCAGGTTATTATCACCTATTTCGGCTGTGCTCTCTTCACCCTTGAATTTCAAATCCTGGGGAATTGCTCCGATAACGGCTCCCGGGAAGATTGTATTTCCGTTTCCGATACGTGAACCGTACAGGATGTTGGCATTAGCCATAATTTTATTGTTATCTCCGATGACTACATTTCTATCAATGTAAACAAACGGAGCAATCTCTACGTTTTCACCGATTTTTGCTTCGGGATGAATATACGCTAAGGGACTTATCATGCTTATAAATTATTTGTTTTTTACTATTTGTGCCATGAATTCGCATTCACAGACTACTTTTTCGCCAACGAAAGCATAGCCTTTCATCGTCGAGATTCCCCGGCGGATAGGAGCCAACAACTCTACGCGGAAGATCAGGGTGTCACCCGGTACTACTTTCTGACGGAACTTCACTCCATCGATTTTCATGAAATAAGTAGAATAACGCTCCGGTTCGTCTACTGAGTTTAAAACGAGTAGTCCGCCGATTTGGGCCATTGCTTCTATTTGCAATACACCGGGCATTACCGGTTCCTGAGGAAAATGTCCCTGAAAGAAGGGCTCGTTGGAGGTTACGTTTTTAACACCTACGATGTAGTTGGCACCAATTTCGATCACCTTATCCACCAACTGGAACGGATAGCGATGAGGAAGTAGCTCACGGATACGGTTTACGTCCATAATCGGAGCTCGGTTACAGTCATAGGTCGGTGCCTGTATCTCATGCAGGCGGATTTCCTTACGCATCTGACGTGCGAATTTGTTATTGATGGTATGTCCCGGGCGTGTAGCGATGATTCTTCCTTTAATCGGTTTACCAATCAAAGCAAGGTCTCCGATTACGTCCAGTAACTTATGGCGGGCACACTCGTTGGGCCATACCAACGGTTTATGGTTGATATATCCCAGTAGTTTGGCATCCATATGGGGAACACCCATAATATCGGCTAACTTATCATAGTTCTCTTGCGACATTTCGCGTTCGTAAATAACGATGGCATTGTCCAGATCGCCTCCTTTGATAAGTCCGGCTGATAACAGAGGTTCGATTTCACGTACAAACACAAAGGTACGGCTGGGGGCGATCTCTTCTTTGAATTTCTTCATATCCTCCAGTGTTGCAAACTGGTTCGGAATGATGGTCGAATCGTAAGAAACCAGTACGTTCAGGCTGAAATTCTCATCGGGTAATACAATGATGGATGAACCTGTCTCCTCGTCACGAAACTCTATTTTTGATTTAATGATATAGAAATCCTTAACAGCATTTTGCTCCTCGGTTCCTACTCTCTCTATTTCTTGTACATAATATTGTGCACTTCCGTCCAGAATCGGAAATTCCGGTCCGTTAACCTGGATCAGGCAGTTGTCGATGCCCAAAGCATAGAGGGCTGCCATTCCATGTTCAACTGTGCTTACTTTTACTCCATTTTTTGACAGCACGGTTCCTCTTGTCGTTTCAACTACATTATCAGCTACGGCATCAATAATGGGTTGCCCTTCCAGATCCGTGCGCTGTATTTTGTAGCCATGGTTATCCGGGGCAGGGTTAAACGTAACAGTCAGGTCAAGTCCAGTGTGAAGACCTTTTCCTCTCAGTGAAAAGCTATCTTTCAGAGTTTTTTGTTTCAGCATTGGTTACTTATTTAATTGTTGTTTTAATTCTTCTATTTCTTTGCGGAGATTGCGTAATTCGATCTGCATCTCCGGAAGGCTTTTTTGTGCGATGGATGCTTTGAAGTATTGTTTTAGCTCCATAGGAGGAGTTCCGATAAGTTGGCTACCGGATTTTATATTCCCCGGTACACCCGATTGAGCTCCCAGATTTACTTGGTTGCCTATTTTGAGATGTCCGGCAATACCTACTTGTCCGCCGAACATACACCATTCGCCTACCTTGGTAGAACCTGCGATACCCACTTGGGCAGCCATTACGGTATGCGAACCTATTTCGTCGTTGTGAGCTATCTGGATCAGATTATCTAATTTCACTCCGCTATGAATCACGGTCGCTCCCATGGTTGCGCGGTCTATGCAGGTATTGGCTCCGACTTCTACATTATCTTCAAGAATGACGATACCGATTTGAGGAATTTTTTCGTATCCTTGCGGGGTAGGAGCGAAACCGAAGCCGTCTGCTCCGATCACACATCCTGCGTGCAGGATACAATTGTTTCCTACCCGGCAATCATGATATACTGTTGCATTGGCATATAGGATACAATTACTGCCTATTTTGGCACCACCGCCTACAGTGGCATGCGGATGAATAACCGTATTATCTCCTACTTCCGCATGGTCGCCTATGCAGGCGAAAGGAGCTATATATACGTCTTTTCCTATTTTAGCGGTTTCCGCTACATAGGCACGTGGGTCGATACCGGTTCTTTTGGGTTTGCTCATCTCATATAGATTGAGCAGTTTGGCAAGGCTCTCGTAAGCATTGTCTACTTTGATTAATGTTGCTTTTACTTCTTGTTCGGGAGTAAAATCTTTGTTCACCAATACAATGCTAGCTTCGGTCTCATATATATAAGGTGTATATTTCGGATTAGAAAGGAAAGAGATAGCGCCCGGTATTCCTTCTTCTATCTTTGCGAATGTATGTACAGTAGCGTTTTCGTCACCTATAATTTCCCCTTGGATAAATGCTGCAATTTGCTTAGCCGAGAACTCCATAATCTTACTTTAAAATTTAATTAGTACGCAAATAACGGACTTTTTTTTTATATATCCTTACTCTTTGATGAATATTTTATACTTATCTATCCCAACGCAAGTAGCAGATATAGTATTTCTTTACCTTTTTAGAAAGCAATGAAATGTTTAGCATGTCCGATGCTTCTGCAATATTTTTTATTGTTCCGTCTTTGTAAATAATATCAATGCTGTCATCTGCCGAATCGTACATGTTCTTTTCGATACTGGGGGTAGAGACAAAATAGTCTGCTTCGGAAAGAGTGATGCCTAATTGTTGGCTGATCTGCAAAGTCAATTCTTTTTTTCGCTCTTCACTGATAGGTTCAGCGCATATCTCAACCTTGAATATGTTACGATTAATCATACCCAGGCTTAATGTTGATAAAACCTTATCCGTATGGGTGCTCCATACTTTAAGAGCCGTCCAGATATCATTATCGTCCAACTGAATGAAGTTTTCCAGACAGTCAGGGTTATTGTAAAATACTTCCGGGTCGATGTGGTTGTACAGGAAGAATTTCAGCGCCGGCGAGGCAAACAGTTCCACTCCTTGCGAAGCCAGTTCCTTGGCACGTAACAGGGCACTGATCAGCATCCGTTCATAGGCCACTGACGTTTTGTGCAGGTAAACCTGCCAGTACATCAGTCGCCGTGCTGTAAGGAAGTTTTCTATGGAATAGATTCCTTTGGACTCCACTACCAGATGGTCGTCTGCTACGTCGAGCATTTTGATGATGCGTGCCGAACCTATATTGCCTTCCGAAACTCCGGTATAGAAACTGTCACGGCGCAAGTAATCCAGACGGTCCATATCCAGTTGTCCGCTGACTAATTGGTGCAAGAAACGTTTGGGATATTCGTCTTTGAATATCTGAATGGCTAAACTAAGTTGTCCGTTCAGCTCCTTGTTCATCCGTTCCATCAGCATCAGGGAGATTTCTTCATGGGATACTCCTTTGACAATGGTGTCTTCAAGAACATGCGAAAAAGGCCCGTGGCCGATGTCGTGCAGAAGGATGGCTGCCTGTACGGCTTCGGCTTCACTGTCGAATATGAAGTTCCCTTTGGAGGCCAGTTGCGTGATAGCTTCGCTCATCAGGTGGAAAGCTCCCAGAGAGTGCTGGAACCGGGTGTGCTGTGCACCGGGATAGACTACGGATGAAAGCCCTACTTGCTTGATGCGGTTTAAACGCTGCAAAAGGGGATGCCGTACGATGTCGTACAGCAACCCCTTTGGTATGTTGATGAACCCGAATACCGGATCGTTGATTATCTTCCGTTCGTGAGGCATTATAAGATAGCTTTCAGCTGTTCTGCCATTTGCTCTTGCACTTCTTTGGCAGCGGCACGGGCGGCAGCGGCAAAATTTTCGGTCTTATCTACATAAATAATTCCGCGGGAGGAATTCACAATGAGTCCACAGGTACTGTTCATGCCATATTTGCATACTTCTTCAAGAGAACCTCCCTGAGCGCCGATACCCGGAACCAGAAGGAAGTGATTGGGGACAATTTTACGGATGTCTTCGAAAGCACGTCCCTGAGTAGCGCCCACAACGTACATCATCTGTTCATCATTGGCCCATTTCTGTGATTTTTTTAATACTTTCTCGAAAAGGCGTTCGCCGTTGGCATCTTCCGTCAGTTGGAAGTCGTGTGAGCCTTTGTTTGAAGTCAGAGCCAGCAGAATTACCCATTTCCCTTTGTAAGATAAGAACGGAGTAACGCTGTCCTCTCCCATATAAGGAGCTACAGTGACAGAGTCGATGTCGAGTTCTTCGAAGAAGGTGCGGGCGTACATTGCCGATGTATTGCCGATATCACCGCGTTTGGCGTCAGCAATGATAAACTGGTCGGGATAATTTTCTTTGATGTAATTTACAGTTTTTTCGAAAGCAATCCATCCTTTTACGCCCATGCTCTCATAGAAAGCCAGATTAGGTTTATAAGCGATGCAATAGTCTGCTGTTGCATCGACGATTGCTTTATTGAAAGCGAAGATGGGATCCGGATCATCCAACAGATGATCGGGTATCTTTTTAATATCTGTGTCGAGTCCTACGCAAAGAAATGATTTTTTGCGTTTGATGTTTTCAAATAATTGTTGCTTGTTCATCTTTCTTTATTTACAAATTTACGATTTACGATTGAAGTTGCCTTCTCGTTACAATTCACTCTCTTTCAGACGTTCAGCATTTTCGGCCACAGTCAACTTATCGATGCATTCCTGAATATCTCCGTCCATGAAGGCGGCCAGGTTATAGATGGTATAATTGATGCGATGGTCGGTTATACGTCCTTGGGGATAGTTATAAGTACGGATTTTGGCCGAACGGTCGCCCGTCGAAACCATTGTCTTACGTTTGGATGCGATGTCGTCGATATACTTCTGATGTTCCTTGTCGTAGATAAACGTACGAAGGCGCGCCAAAGCACGTTCTTTATTTTTAGGTTGGTCGCGGGTTTCAGTACATTCGATCAGGATTTCCTCTGCTACTCCCGTATTGGGATTTTTCCAGATGTAACGTAAGCGGACGCCCGATTCAACTTTGTTTACGTTTTGTCCGCCGGCACCTCCCGAACGGAAAGTATCCCATTTGATTTCACCTTCGTTGATCACTACATCAAACTCTTCCGCTTCGGGAAGTACAGCTACCGAGGCTGCCGAGGTATGCACGCGTCCCTGGGTTTCTGTTGCCGGCACGCGTTGAACACGGTGTACACCCGATTCGTATTTTAATGTGCCATATACATTATCGCCGGTAACACTGCAAATGATTTCCTTATATCCGCCGGCAGCACCTTCATTGGCGCTGGATACTTCCATCTTCCAACCTTTCGTTTCACAAAATTTGGCGTACATCCGGAAAAGGTCGCCTGCAAAGATGGCGGCTTCGTCTCCACCTGTACCTCCGCGAATTTCAAGAATGGCATTTTTACCGTCCTGAGGATCGGCCGGTACCAGTAACAGTTTGATTTCCTCTTCCAATACCGGAAGGCGTTCCTGGCTGTTGTCCATTTCCTCTTTGGCCATTTCTCTCATATCGGTATCCGACTCGTTTGAGAGAATGTCTTTAGCTTCTTCAATGTTGGCCAGCAGTTGCATGTACTCTTTACGGGCTTTCATCAAATCGTCCAGATCCTTGTATTCTTTGGTTAATTTTACGTATCGTTTCTGGTCGGCAATCACTGCCGGGTCGGTAATAAGGGTAGACACCTCTTCGAAACGGGCAACAAGACCGTCGAGTTTTTCTAATATACTATTGTTGTCTGCCATAAATTTAGGAGTTAAATGAGCTGCGAATTTAATCCGTCACGGAAGATACAGAGGTTTTTGTAAGTGCGTGTAGTGCCTCTGCAAGCTCTCTGTGTCCTCTGTGATGGATCTTGTTCGTTTTTTAATAAGTGAATTCTCCGAACTCACTCTTGATAATCAGTTCTTTCTTATCGCTTTCTTCGATGCGTCCCACGATTTGTGCAGGGATACCGAAAGATTCGCTGATCTTGATAACTTCGGCCGCGTGTTCGGGTGAAAGGTATACTTCAAGGCGATGGCCCATGTTGAATACCTTATACATTTCTGCCCAATCGGTTCCGCTTTGTTCCTGAATGGTTCTGAACAATGGGGGCACGGGGAAGAGGTTGTCTTTTACCACGCGTACATCGCCTACGAAATGCAGCACTTTGGTTTGTGCACCACCCGAGCAGTGCACCATTCCGTGAATTTCAGGACGTAGCGCATCGAGCAACTTTTTCACTACCGGTGCGTAAGTGCGGGTGGGAGAGAGGACGAGTTTTCCCGCGTCGATCGGAGAACCTTCTACTGCGTCTGTCAGCTTCAGTCCGCCCGAATAAACCAGTTCTTCGGGCACTGCTGCATCATAGCTTTCGGGATATTTCTCTGCCAGATATTTGGCAAAAACGTCATGGCGGGCAGAAGTCAGCCCATTGCTGCCCATACCGCCATTGTATTCTTTTTCATAAGTGGCTTGTCCGTGTGAGGCAAGGCCTACAATAACATCCCCCGGGCGGATATTGGCATTGTTGATAACGTCTGCCCGTTTCATACGGCAGGTTACCGTACTGTCTACGATAATGGTACGGACGAGATCACCCACATCGGCTGTTTCACCACCGGTGGCATACACACCTACTCCCATTTCACGGAGTTCGGCCAACAGTTCGTCTGTTCCGTTGATGATGGCGGAAATTACTTCTCCGGGAATAAGAAGTTTATTGCGTCCGATGGTTGAAGATACCAGAATATTGTCGACTGCGCCCACACAAAGCAAGTCGTCTATGTTCATGATCAGTGCATCCTGGGCAATCCCTTTCCACACGGAGAGGTCCCCTGTTTCTTTCCAGTACATATAGGCCAGGCTCGATTTGGTTCCTGCACCATCAGCATGCATAATATTGCAATACTCCGGATCTCCACCCAGAATATCAGGGATTATTTTACAGAATGCTTGTGGAAAAATTCCTTTGTCGATGTTCTTGATGGCATTGTGCACATCTTCTTTTGATGCGCTGACGCCTCGCATCATGTATCGTTGATTACTCATGAGTTATTTGGATTTTGTATACAACGGCAAAAGTACTGCTTTTTTTCCTTATAGCCAACAAATTGGTGGATATAACGATGGAGTAATACGACAGGGAGAGGGTCCGTTTTTAATTTGGAAGTTTGAAATGAAAAGTTCAAAAGCGCTTTGCAATCCGCCCTTCAATCTGTTGTTAGTGCAGATCAGGCAAATGGACTTACATACACTCGCTGCGAAGTTAAAGCCCAAAGCACGAAAAAGTTTTGGTGAAAGTTTTGCCGGACCTTTAGTAAAAAGAGCTTTTTCATATGAAATTCTTTATCTTAGCTGCTAAGATAGACATCTTGGCGGCTAAGATATATATCTTGCCCGCTAAGATATACATCGTAGCACCTGAGATGAACTTTAATTATTGTTTGAAACGAGTTTCCTTTTAGTTCTTTAGTACTTTAAACGGAATAATATCATTTTGTATTTGAAGTACTTTGGAACAAGGTTTAAGAAAAGAGTGGGGGAGGTGAGAGCGGGACGGAGAGAGGGTGACTGCGGAGCAGATTATATGAATGAATAAAGTGGGAAATATACCCTGTTGAGGGTTATTTCCCACTTTATTCATCGGGTATTGTGTATCGACAATCTTTTCTGGTGAAAAGGATTTGCGTGACTTATCAGAATTTTACTTCCGGTGCCTTTTCCGTGCCTTCGGCTGCTTCGAAATAAGTACGTTTTTCGAAACCGAATATGGAAGCAAAGATGCTTTTCGGGAACCGACGGATAGAGGTATTGTATGCCTGCGCAGCGTCATTAAAATTTTTGCGGGCAACGTTGATGCGGTTTTCCGTACCTTCCAGTTGTGCCTGCAATTCAAGGAAGTTTTGGTTGGCTTTCAGGTCCGGGTAGTTTTCGGTGATGGCAAGCAGCTTGCCCAATGCAGAAGTGACTGCTCCTTGCGCCTTCTGATACTCGGCTAACTTTTCCGGAGTGAGGTCATTAGCGTCTACTTTGATTTGAGTCGCTTTGCTGCGGGCTTCCACTACGCCTTCAAGTGTTTCCTTTTCATGTGAGGCATATCCCTTGACAGTGTTGACCAGGTTAGGAATCAGATCGGCACGACGTTGATACTGTGTCTCTACGTTAGCCCATTGGCTGCTTACATTCTCGTCCATGGATACCAGTCCGTTGTAGGCACTGATGGCCCAGATGACGATAACTGCCACTACGGCAATAAGGATAATAACTGACTTTTTCATATTGTTTCTTTTTGATTACTGATTAATGACTAATAGAATGATTGGGTTGCTTAGAAACGTGAGCCGGCACCTCCGCCTCCGCCCGAACCTCCTCCGAAGCTTCCACCACCGAAGCCGCCTCCGCCGCCTCCGAAACTTCCCCCTCCGAAGCCTCCGATGAAAGGACCTCCGCCTCTTCCGCCACGTCCCCTGTAATTGTCATCGTATGATTGTTGACGCCTGACTACGGTGTGTCCGCAATTGCGGCAAGTATAAATAATATCCTCGGTCTTTACTCCGCTGCGGTTCGATATTAAGTTCGTACCGCTCCGTTGAAGTTGATGTTTTCCACATTTAGGGCAACGGGTACTTGCCCGTGCAGCCAGTATACCTACCACTCCGGCCACCACAATGAAACCTAAAATAGCAAAGAGAAGCATGGAGGCGGATATCCCCTTTTCTCCGGTATCTTTATCATCATTTATCATGGAGCCATCCAGACGCCGGCATACTGCTTGTACTCCTGCTACCATTCCCCGGTTCCAGTCTCCCTTTTTGAGATAAGGGATCATGTCCTTGGTTTGTATGCGTTTGCAGATTGCGTCCGGCAGGTCACCTTCCAGTCCGTAGCCGGTATAGAACTGTATACATCGCTGATCGGTGACCAGTAAGATGACCAGTCCGTTATCTTTTCCTTTCTTGCCCACTCCCCATTGGTTCAGCAATTGATGGGAGAACTCAAAGCAGTCTTTATCTCCGATGGAAGGTACTACGGCAACTACAGTCTCGATACCTGTTTTTTGTTCCAGAGCATACAGCATCGAGTCCATTTCGTCACAAGCCTGTTGTGACAGGATGCCGGCAGGGTTACAGACATATTGCATCTTGTTCTGCAAATGTACTTTGGGGATATTCTCTACGGTGTATATCTTTTCCTGTGCTTTCAGTGGGAGGAATATCCACACGAAAAGTAAATAAGTGAGTATCTGTTTCATATCAATGAATGTAGCGGTCTGTGAATTCTTTTACTTTCCGGGTATATTCTTCCTTATTCTCTTTATAAGATAAGGCATGTGCGGCTCCCGGTACAATCCAAAGCTGCTTGGGAGCCGGTTTGGCTTCATAAAGGGGATAAACCATCCATGTGGGCACGTACGTATCTTTGTCCCCATGAATGAAGAACATCGGCAGGCGGCTTTTTTTAACCTGGTTCAATGATGAAGCCTCTTCGAAGTTCCATCCGTATTTTTTCTGGCACAGCAGGCTGGTGGTATTCATTAATGGGTATGAAGGAAGGTGGAAACTTGCTTTCAGTTCGTGCGAGAATTCATCCCAGACACTGGTGTAACCACAATCTTCAACGAAACATTTCACGAAGTAGGGCTGTACTTCGCCGGATACCATCATTGTGGTGGCCCCTCCCATTGAAATGCCATGTACAACCATTTGAGTACTGTCACCATAAAGCTCATTGGCGATGTGCATCCATTGCATTACGTCCAGACGGTCTTTCCATCCCATTTGAATGGCCGGTCCACCGCTCTCTCCCTGATGTTGCAGGTCGGGCAAAAGCACATTGTATTGCAGGTCGCGATTGTATAGATAGCCTATCATGAACATGCGGATTGCATTGTCCGTATAGCCATGTACAATGACCGCTGTCTTTTTGGTCGGCTGCGGGGCTGCGATGTAATAAGCATGCAGGCGGATGCCTTCCGGATTTAAAACAAAAGTGTCCCGAAGTGCATGAGCCTGATTGAGGCTATCCACCCAAGGACGTAAAAACGGATAGTTTTCGTACATGAAAGGATAAGAATCGGCATTCTTGGCACGTATCTTCGCTTCCGGGCGGAGCGAATAGTTGAGCATGAAGAAACTTCCGCCTATCGTACATCCGGTAAGCAGCAGCAATAATATAACGACGCTTATCTTGATTCCTTTTTTCATTATTTATTCCATATTTCCCATGCGGCAAATGCCTGCAGCAATAACATTTCGAGACCGTTTTTGGTTACGGCCCCATGCTCCTCTCCCTTTTTCATGAAAAGAGTGGTGTTTGGATTATATAACAAATCGTACAATAAATGGTTTGGTGTCAGTAATTCGTAGGGAATGGCAGGACAAAAGTCTACTTTCGGATACATACCTACCGGTGTACAGTTTACAATCACTGTATGTTCTGCCATGATTTCCGGAGTCAGTTCTTCGTAGGTCAGCATGCCTTCTTTTTGGGTACGGGACACGAATATACTATCGATTCCCAGATTCTTCAGGCCATGATAGATTGCTTTGGACGAACCGCCTGTACCCAGGATTAATGCTTTTTTATGATAAGGTTGCAACAATGGCTGAATGGACTGGCTGAATCCTATAATGTCAGAATTATATCCTGTCAGTTTTACTTTTCCTTTAGGCCCACGAACAATTTTAATAACATTGACTGCGCCTATTTGGGCAGTGTCTTTATCCAACTCGTCAAGGAAAGGGATGACTTGCTCTTTATAAGGGATTGTTACGTTCAGTCCGCACAGATTGGGGTTTTCTTCGATCACTTCCATAAAATCGTTGATTTCAGGAATCTCAAAGTTGACATATTCGGCGTCTATGCCTTCAGACTTAAACTTTTCATTGAAAAAGCCGATAGAAAACGAATGTTTCAGTGGATAGCCAATTAAACCATACTTTTGCATAAAGGGGGAGGATGTTAAATTAATATTTATTTCGTAGCCGTATAAAGTGTACAGATGCCGAATGTCAGCCGTCGGAATTGTACCTGGCTGAAGCCAACCTGCGAGATAACGTTTTTCATAACCTCTCCTTGGGGAAATGCTTTGATTGTTTGAGGCAGGTAGCTGTAAGCACTGTTGTCTTTCGATAATAGTTTGCCGAGGGTTGGAATGACTATTTTTGAGTAAATGGAAAATAATTGTTTCATCGGAAATCGATCCGGAGTTGTCAGCTCAAGGATTACCAGATGCCCGCCCGGTTTGAGGACACGGCACATTTCGGAAAGCCCTTTATCCAAATCTTCAAAGTTGCGGATACCAAAAGCGACAGTGATAGCGTCAAAACGGTTGTCGGCAAACGAGAGGGAGGTACAGTCTTCCTTTGCAAAAGATATCTTTTCGGAAAGACCTTCCTTTTTCACTTTTTCACGTCCCACATTCATCATTCCTTCAGAAATGTCTGTTCCGATCAGCTGGTCGGGTTGCAGTTCGCGGCATGCCAGAATGGCAAAGTCACCGGTACCGGTTGCCACATCCACTATCTGTTGCGGGCGGAAAGGTTTGAGCCAATTGATTGCCTTTCGTCGCCAACTCCGGTCAATCCCTAATGAAAGGGTATGATTCAGTTGGTCGTATGCAGGGGCAATGTTGTCGAACATCTGTTCTACCTGTTCGCTCTTTTTCCCGTCATTGCTATAAGGTTTGATTTGTTCTTGTGGGTAGTTCATTTTTCATTCAGAGTTTTATTCACCACAGGGTTTACAAAAGTGGACGGTTTTGGGTTTCAAAACCATGTTTGTGTACTCTGTATACCCTGTGGTGAATCTTATTCGTTTCTGATTCGGGCTTCTTATTTTAGAAATGCCATTACGTTCTTCTCGATACGTTCAGCGATGTTGTTGGTATCTTCTTTAACGAATTTCTCACCAGTGATGTTTTCGAATAATTCAATATAACGCTCGCTGATACTTTCTACGATGGCAGGAGTCATTTCAGGAACTTTCTGTCCTTCTTTACCCTGGAATCCGTTTTCCATTAACCACTCACGCACAAATTCTTTGGAGAGTTGCTTTTGGGCTTCACCTTTTTCGAAACGTTCCTGGTAACCGTCGGCATAGAAGTAACGGCTTGAGTCCGGAGTGTGGATTTCGTCCATCAGGTAGATGGTACCGTTGTGTTTACCAAATTCATATTTGGTGTCTACCAAAATCAAACCGCGTTCTGCTGCAATTTCAGTTCCACGTTTGAACAGGGCCAATGTATATTTTTCAAGTGTAGCATATTCTTCCGGAGTAGCCAGTCCCTGGGCCAGAATCTCTTCTTTGGAGATGTCTTCATCGTGCAGTCCCATTTCTGCTTTTGTGGTTGGAGTCACGATGGGTTCGGGGAACTTCTGGTTTTCTTTCATGCCTTCAGGAAGTTTTACACCACAGATTTCGCGTACACCGCTTTTGTAGGCACGCCATGCGCTTCCGCAAAGATAACCGCGCACGATCATTTCTACCGGGAAACCTTCACAAAGCACTCCTACTGTAACCATTGGATCCGGAGTTGCGACTTTCCAGTTCGGACAGATGTCTGTTGTTGCATCCAGAAACTTAGCTGCAATCTGATTCAGCATTTGTCCTTTATAAGGGATGCCTTCGGGTAATACTACATCAAAGGCCGAGATACGGTCGGTAGCTACCATTACGAGTTGTTCGCCATTGATGTTGTACACATCACGTACTTTTCCGTGGTACACGCTTTTCTGTCCCGGAAAGTTGAAATCTGTTTTTGTTAATGCTTTCATACTTCTATATAATTATGAATTACAAATTACCAACGTTTTGCCGTTCTTTGCTTATGGTGAGCCGCTCGCCGTTTAACTTTTCCCGTTCGGTTTTCTTTTCTTTGTCAAACTTTTCGTAAGCGTCTACAATCCGTTCTACCAGCTTATGGCGCACTATGTCTTTTTTATTCAGTTCAACAAAACTGATTCCTTTGACTCCTTTTAGAATGCGCAATGCCTGCACCAACCCTGATGTTTGTGAAGCCGGAAGGTCTATCTGGGTCATATCTCCGGTGATGATCATCTTGGTATTCATTCCCATACGGGTGAGGAACATTTTAATTTGCTGCGTGGTAGTATTCTGAGCCTCGTCCAGGATTACGACTGCATCATTTAGCGTACGTCCGCGCATAAAGGCTAATGGGGCAATCTGGATGATGTTCAGTTCCATGTATTCCTTTAGTTTGGCAGCTGGAATCATGTCCTGCAAAGCATCATAAAGAGGTTGCAGATACGGGTCTATTTTATCTTTCATATCTCCGGGCAGAAAACCTAACTTTTCACCGGCTTCTACCGCAGGGCGGCTGAGGATAATCTTCTTTATTTCTTTGTTTTTCAGTGCACGAACCGCTAAGGCTATGGCCGTATAGGTCTTGCCCGAACCTGCAGGTCCGATGGCAAATACCATATCGTTCTTGGCAAATCCTTCTACCAGCTTCAATTGATTTTCGCTGCGTGGAATAATGGGTTTTCCCGTGACACTGAATACAATCACATTGCCTGCTTTTTCGGCTTGCGGCGCATTCCCTTTTATAATGTCGATAATGACTTCTTCTTTCAGTGAATTGTATTCGGCGCAATATTTTTCAAGCTTGGTGATGTTTTCTTCGAAAGCGCACATTTCTTCCTCGTCGCCCAGTACTTTAATGACATTGCCTCGGGCAACAATGCGCAGCTTTGGATACAAAGCTTTTATTAATTGTATGTTAGCGTTGTTTACGCCATAAAAGATAACTGGATCGATATCCTCAAGAACTATCAGCTTTTCTATCATTGAATCAATTTAAAGGTTCACGCATACGCTGTGAAATGGACTGCAAATTTAATGAATCGTTCTCATACTTTGCCGATTCTTGCCGAATTAATTTGCGATGCTCTTTCCTGAGAAAGACAATTCCAGTATATTTGTGCCCTCGGAACTTATAAAAAGGCTAATTATGGATTTATCCAACTACAGGTATCTATTTACTATTTCTGTATTTTTATGTTTTACCCCGGCTTTTCTGGCAGGTTGCAAAAAGAAAGATATGTCTCTTAAACTTAACGAACCGCGTAACATCAGGGGAGTGGTAAGTTATAAACGTTCATTCGGGGATTTGAATGATGTGCAGCTAAAAGCGGCCCATACTTGGGGAATTACTCCGTTAGCCTCGCGTGAAGAAGCGGAAAATATGGATGGAAAACTGGTTCACATTACTGATAATGAATTTTATGCAGTGGATTCACTTACTCATTCCATTCCTTATTTAGTACCGCGTGCCAGTGCATTACTCGATACGATTGGAGCGAATTTTTTAGATTCATTGACTGCCAAAGGACTCAATCCGAATAAGATCATTGTTACATCTGTGCTTCGGACAGAGAATGATGTAAAACGTTTGCGTCGCCGGAATGGCAATGCGTCAAAAAACTCATGTCATTTCTACGGAACAACATTCGATGTAAGCTGGAAGCGGTTTAAGAAAGTAGAAGATGAGGAGGGACGTCCTCTTCAGGATGTAAGTGCCGATACCTTAAAGTTAGTGTTGGCTGAAGTGTTGCGTGATGTTCGCAAGGCTGATAAATGTTATATAAAGTATGAACTGAAACAAGGATGTTTTCATATAACAACGAGATAAACGGTAAACTATAAACGATGAACAAAGACTCGCAGAAGTAGCGCAGCCTGTTCATCGTTTATCGTTCATTGTTGTTTACTGTTTTTTATCTTCTTTTTCCTCCTTCTTGTCTTTTTCTTCCGGGTGAATAATGTTTTTAACCGTTTCTCCGATAGGCAGTTTGTCCAATACTCCTAAACTTGGCGCGACAGTTTTTACCAATGTGTTCAAGAAATTACTTGTGCCTCCATTACCTCCGTCGAATACAGTGATATTGCCTAAGTTCATATGTTCGAAGGCTTTTACCTGTTCGCCTGCTATTTCTTTCCACTGATCTACCATCTTGTATTGAATAGCAATAGCCGGATTTGATTCGGCAGCTTTCACCATGGCTTCGAAACCTTCTGCTTCTGCCAGTAACGAGCGTTTTTTACCTTCTGCTTCTGCTTCGAGTTTCAGTTGAATCGCTTTTGCCTCTGCCTCTGCCTGTGCCAGTGTTGCTTTGGCACGGGCTTCTGCTTCACGGGTGATTTTTTCGGCTACGGCTTCTGCTTGCAGAATAGCTTCTTGGCGGGCAACTTCTGCCGGTACTATTTTTTCTGCTTTCAGAGATGATTCTACTTTTCGTGCTTTTGCCTCTTCCACTTCTTTTTGAGCGATTTCTTTAGCTGTCTGTACGGCTGCTTCCGATTTGGCTGCAGCTTCACCGGCTTGTTTGTCGGCATTGGCTTGGGTTACGGCCAGTTCGGAGTTAGACAACGCGATTTCTTTTTGTGCTTCGTTTCGTCCGATGGCAGCTTTCTTTTGTGCTTCAGCTTGTTTGATCTCCATGTCGGAGTTCAACTCTGCAATGCGGCTTTCCTTTTCGGTATTGGCCTGCTCTATCCGGATATTCTTTTCTGCTTCTGCTTTAGCCACTTGCGATTCTTTTTCCGCATTGGCGATAGCTACCTGGGAGATACGGTCTTTATCGGCATTGGCTACGGAGATTTCTTGCAGCTTTTTGGTTTCCGCAATGGCGATATCTTGATCTTTACGAGTCTCCGCCACTTTGGTTTCACGTTCTTTAATCTGGTTGGCAATCTTGATAGCACCCAGTTTTTCCTGTTCTTCAATATTGGCTTGTGCCTCGTTTTGAGCTTTACTTTCCGCTTCTTTTCCTAAATTGACGATATAATTGGCAGCATCGCGAATATCGCTGATGTTAATATTCATCAGGTACAAACCGAATTTGCGGAGTTCTGTATCAATGTTATCTTTTACTTTAGAGAGAAATTTATCACGGTCGGAGTTCAACTCCTCAATTGTCATGTCGGCAATAACCAGACGCATCTGTCCGTAAACCACATCTGTTATCAGATTTTGTTTATCGTCCATGGTCAGCCCCAGCATACGTTCGGCAGCATTTTGCATGACTTCGGGATCCGTACTGATAGCTACTGTAATGGTAGTCGGTACATCCACACGAATATTTTGGGCGGAAAGTGCTCCTGTCAGTTTACAGTCTATCTGCATCGGTTTCATCGACAGGAATTCATATCCCTGTACGATAGGCCATACGAAAGCGGCACCACCGTGATATAGTTTTGCAGACTTTTTGTCTCCGCCTGTCTTACCATATACTACTAATACTTCGTCACTTTTACATTTCCGGTAGCGTGAAAGGATACCGATAAATGTAATTAAGATTACCGCCACGAGTATGGCAGCCATAATCATCATTTCTTGGGTCATAGTTCTCTTTTTTGAGTTTTTAATTATTGGATATATAAAGTTCCGTCCTTGTAGGAGGTGATCGTTGCTTTATCTCCGGTTTGATAGGGTTTACCTGATTCCGTGATAACATCAATTTCTCTCATGGCACCATCCCGGCTGACTTGTACGGTATACTTTTTTTCGTTCTGTTTGAAGTAAATGGTACATTCTCTTCCTACTAATTGTTCTGTTCTCTCCGAGTGATTGGTCTGTTGCAGCTGGTAGGCTTTCTTATATAAAAACCAGACGGCAAATACAAATATCAGTCCGATGACAAATCCAGTCAGGTAAGTCTGTATTTCGGTGTTGTGCTGCAGATACATATACCAACCGAATCCGATACCGAAGTGGGTCAATCCTTTAAAGGAAACCACACTGCTGATATCAGTGTCGATGTCCGTATCTGCGTCGAAATCACCAAAAAAAACGGATAGGATGAATTGTACTGCAAAAATGCCTGTCGTGACAATAGCAATGGTTAGGAAAATATTACTACTCATGGCAATAGGTGTTTAATGGATCATTTTATAGATATAGTCCCCAAATATACATCTTTGGTTTTTATATGCAAAGGTAAACTAACAAAAAAATGGAAGAATCGGAAAATGAATGTATATTTGTACCCTAATTATTAAACAGAAATTGAAAAAACTATGAAGACAATCCTACTCTTTACTCTGAGTCTGCTGCTCTCTTTATCCGTGTCGGATGTTTGTGCACAAGAACGTGTTTACGACATTTCCCAGTTTGGCTTGAAAGCCAATAGTAAGAAAAACGCATCACCTGTTGTGCGTAAGGCCATAGCTAAGATTAAAGCTGAATGCCGTAATGGTGAAGAAGTGGTACTTCGTTTTCCTGCCGGACGCTACAATTTCCATGAAAACGGTTCGGATGTACGCGAATATTATATATCCAATCACGATCAGGACAATCCCAAAAAGGTGGGCATTGCCTTGGAAGATATGAAGAACCTGACTATTGACGGACAAGGTTCCGAGTTTGTATTTTATGGAAGGATGATTCCGGTTTCTTTGCTCCGTTCGGAGAATTGTGTACTGAAGAACTTCAGTATTGATTTTGAACAGCCTCATATTGCTCAGGTGCAAGTGATAGAGAATGATCCGGAAAAAGGAATCACTTTTGAACCTGCATCGTGGGTGGATTATCGTATAAGTAAGGATTCTGTATTTGAAGGACTGGGTGAAGGCTGGACAATGCGATACTCTTGGGGAATTGCTTTCGATGGTAAAACAAAACATGTCGTATACAACACCAGTGATATCGGTTGTCCTACCAAAGGAGCTTTCGAAGTGGCTCCCCGCCGTATCTGTTCTCCGAAATGGAAAGATGCGCGTCTGGTGCCTGGCACGGTAGTGGCCATGCGTGGATGGGGACGTCCTACTCCCGGTATTTTCATGTCACATGACATTAATACTTCTTTGCTTAATGTTAAAGTGCATTATGCCGAAGGCATGGGACTTTTGGCACAACTTTGCGAAGATATTACACTCGATGGTTTCGGGGTTTGTCTGAAAGGCGATAATGATCCTCGTTATTTCACAACGCAGGCAGATGCCACTCACTTCTCCGGATGTAAGGGAAAGATTATTTCGAAGAATGGCCTGTACGAAGGAATGATGGATGACGCCATTAATGTACACGGAACTTATCTGAAAGTAATCAAGCGGGTAGATGATCATACGTTGATAGGACGCTATATGCACGATCAGTCCTGGGGTTTCGAATGGGGATGTCCGGGGGATGATGTTCAGTTTGTACGTTCTGAAACGATGGAGCTGATTGGCAATCAAAACCAGATTACTGCAATTCGTCCTTATGATAAAAATGAAATATCGGGAGCCCGTGAGTTCAGCATTACTTTTAAAGATCCTATTGATCCGGCTATCAATGAAAAAAGTGGTTTTGGGATTGAAAACCTGACATGGACTCCTGAAGTGCTGTTTGCCGGCAATACGATTCGCAATAACCGTGCTCGCGGTACACTGTTCAGCACTCCTAAAAAAACAGTGGTAGAAGACAATCTGTTTGATCATACCTCCGGTACGGCTATTTTATTGTGTGGCGATTGCAATGGCTGGTTCGAGACAGGTGCTTGTCGTGATGTTACCATTCGCCGCAATCGTTTTATCAATGCGCTTACCAACATGTTCCAGTTTACCAATGCAATTATCTCTATTTATCCTGAAATACCTAATTTGAAAGATCAACAGAAGTATTTTCATGGTGGTAAAGACGGAGGCATTGTGATTGAGGACAATGAATTCGATACATTTGACGCACCGATTCTTTATGCAAAGTCAGTAGACGGGTTGATATTTCGCAACAATGTGATTAAAACCAATACAGAATTTAAGCCTTTCCACTGGAATAAAAACCGTTTCTTGCTTGAACGGGTGACAAACGTGAAGATTTCAGAGTGAAGTCGGGACTCTGTAAAATACTTATAAACGTATGAAGAGAATTTTATTATCCCTTTTAATCTGTTTCCCTATATTCCTTTGGGCGCAGGAAGACAATAGTAAATATTTGGCTGGTGCAGTGCCGGTTGTTAATGGAAAGGTCATCTTTACAGAACAGATTCAGGCTCCCGGGTTATCAAAACAACAAGTTTATGATGTCTTGTTGAAGTGGGCCGAGAAACGTTTTGCACCTTCAAAAGGACAAAAGGGCAGAGTTGCCTATTTTGATAAGGAAAGAGGGCAGATTGCATGTCTGGGTGAAGAATATCTTCAACTATCTGCAACCAACAGTTTCTTTTTGGATCGTGCTACCATCAAATATCGATTGGTGATGAACTGTCTGGATGGATCTTGCAAGATGGAGATGTACAACATTTCTTATTTTCATGGTGACAATAAAGAAATGGAGGCCGAAGACTGGATAACAGATGAGGCGGGACTGAATAAAGCCAAAACAAAAGTGGTTGCCAAGTATGGAAAACTCCGTATCAAAACAATCGATCTGTTTGATGACCTGACGGAAAAGGCAGCGAAGGCGTTGGGAGGAACGGAGGCGCTGGTTCCCCTCATAGCCAAAGAACCGAAAGTTGTTCCGGGAGAGTTTAGCCGGGAAATTCCGGGGGCTGCTGCGGACGGTTCCATGGCAGGCTACAAACGCATCTCTGCGGATAAGATCCCGGGCAATATCATTAAGATGCTTTCTGAGGACTGGATGCTGATTACAGCCGGTACGGAAGAAAAATATAACATGATGACGGCAAGTTGGGGCGGATTGGGATATCTTTATAATAAACCGGTTTCGTTTTGTTTCATTTATCCTACGCGTTATACTTATCAGTTGATGGAAAAGAATGACACATATACTATCAGCTTTTATACGGAAGCTTATCGGGATGCTCTGAAATATTGTGGAAGCCATAGTGGAGGTGATACTGATAAGGTGAAAGGCGCCGGACTGACTCCTCTCACTACTCCTTCGGGCAGTAAAGCTTTCTCGGAAGCATGGATGATTATAGAATGCAAAAAAATGCTCTCCCAGCCGATTGCTTCCGGTGCTTTTGATAGTCCGGAATTGAAAGGAGAATGGAAGGATAAACCTTTGCACAAGATGTATATCGGTGAGATAATCAATGTGTGGATCAAGTAAAGCAATTAATTATTGATAAGTATCAATCCCTACTTATCAATTAAAGCAGTATCTTTGCACGCAAAAACCAAGTGAACGGAATGAGCGTGCAAAGATATTTTATTTATTTGGCCTATGATGGCACCCATTATCATGGATGGCAGATTCAGCCTAACGGTATCAGTATACAGGAATGCCTGATGAAGGCACTTGCCACTTTTTTACGGAAAGATACGGAAGTGATTGGGGCGGGACGGACAGATGCCGGGGTACATGCTTCGCTGATGGTTGCTCACTTCGATTACGAAGGAGAGGTGCTGGATACGGATAAGGTAGCCGAGAAGTTGAATCGTCTTTTACCTCAGGATATTTCAGTCTATAAAGTTTGCCGGGTAAGGCCGGACGCACATGCGCGGTTTGATGCGACAGCCCGTACTTATAAATATTATATCACTACCGTAAAGTATCCTTTTAATCGCCAGTATCGTTACCGGATACACAATCCGCTCGACTTTCAGAAGATGAATGAGGCCGCTCTGACCTTGTTTCATTATACGGATTTTACCAGTTTCAGTAAATTGCATACGGATGTAAAGACCAACATCTGCAAGATTATGCATGCCGAATGGACACAGGAGGATGAATATACCTGGGTGTTTACCATTCAGGCGGACCGTTTCCTGCGCAACATGGTGCGTGCCATCGTCGGTACTTTATTGGAAGTAGGCAGAGGTAAGTTGTCGGTAGATGGCTTCCGTAGAATAATCGAGCAACAAGACCGTTGTAAAGCCGGAACCTCTGCTCCCGGCAATGCGCTTTTCCTGGTGAATGTAGAATATCCTCAAGATATATTTGAATGAGTTCTTTTTAAATAAACTCTGTTATGTGGTTACTCCTTGCTTTTCTTTCAGCGACCTTGCTGGGCTTCTATGATGTGTTTAAAAAGAAGTCGTTAAAGGACAATGCGGTTCTGCCTGTCTTGTTTCTCAATACGCTCTTTTCCAGTCTTATATTCCTGCCTTTCATCTTGTTGTCGGCATTTGTCCCCGGAGTGCTGGAGGGTACTATGTTCGATGTTCCCGTCGTCGGGTGGGAAGTACACAAATTTATCATTATCAAGTCTTTTATCGTACTTTCTTCGTGGATACTTGGCTATTTCGGGATGAAACATTTGCCTATTACGATTGTAGGTCCCATTAATGCAACCCGCCCTGTAATGGTGCTTGTGGGAGCCATGCTGGTTTTTGGCGAGCGTCTGAATCTCTATCAGTGGATCGGTGTGTTGCTGGCTGTAGTTTCTTTCTTTATGCTAAGCCGTTCGGGGAAGAAAGAAGGGATTGACTTTAAACATAACAAGTGGATTCTTTTTATTGTGTTGGCAGCCGTAGCAGGTGCGGTAAGCGGATTGTATGATAAGTATCTGATGAAGCAGTTGCCCCCGATGGTGGTACAGTCGTGGTATAATGTCTATCAGGTGTTCATCATGTGTCCTATCCTTGCCTTGCTCTGGTGGCCCAAACGTAAGTCGTCCACACCCTTCCGCTGGGACTGGGCCATCATCTTTATTTCCATTTTCCTCTGCGCTGCGGACTTTGTTTACTTCTATGCATTGAGTTACGAAGATTCGATGATTTCGATTGTCTCGATGGTTCGGAGAGGAAGCGTCATCGTATCTTTCCTTTTCGGTGCTATGATGTTCCGTGAAAAGAATTTAAAAAGCAAGGCGATTGACCTTATTCTGGTGTTAATCGGAATGATATTCCTATATTTGGGAACTAAATAAGAACGTAAAGAAACAAGATTATCAGATATGAAAAATTCTACTCTTACCCTCCTGGTATTTATTCTGGGTATTTTTTCTTCCTTTGCTGTCAAAGCGCAGGAGGCCAAAACGGTGTTCGTGAATATACCTGACTCACTGTGTCCGTTGCTGACATCGGTGAACCGTGCAGATTGTATCGATTTCATCGAAAGTAAGATGAAGGCCCAGGTGACCAACCGTTTCGGGGGTAAGTCGGAAATGACGGAATTAGGTCCCGATTATATATCTCTTAAAATGTCTGATGCGAGCAGTTGGCAGATGAAACTGTTACCGCTGAACGATAGTGTAAAAGTGGTCTGTGCTGTTTCTACAGTTTGTGCTCCGGCATGCGACAGTCATATCCGCTTCTATACCACCGATTGGAAAGAACTTCCTGCCGATGGGTTTCTGCCTTCAGAACCTCATATAGATAATTTCTTTACTTCTTCCGACTCTACTGATTACGATTTTATCGATGCCCGTCTGCAAGCCGATATGACTTTGATGAAGGCGGAGCTTTCTAAAGAGGATGAGACGTTGACTTTTACTCTGACTACTCCGGAGTATATGGAAAAAGAAACGGCGGAAAAACTGAAACCGTTTCTCCGCCGTTCAATTGTTTACACCTGGAAAGGTGGGAAGTTTATCCCAGACACTCTTTGATGTATGCCTCCATTTCGGGAGTATGTTCTTCTACGCTTTGCAATAGCTTGAATTGTGCTTTTGTACGAACCAGATTATGTTCGGGATACTTAATCTTGTAATAAGTGTCTCCGTTGATGTAGTCTGCCAGGAAGCGTACACATTGCATATAAGGGAAGAGAGCTGCTGCATAAGGCAGATTCTCAATCTCGATCGGAGTGAGGAATGAACCGGCTCCTTCCAGATATCCCTTGGTGAATGCTTTGAATATCTCCATGTTGAAGTTGACATTATCCAGGTTTTTATCGTCTTCGTCTCCGGTATTGGCTCCTGTACGCAGGAAATCACCGTAGTCAGAGAAGATAAAGCTTGGCATTACTGTATCGAGGTCGATTACACAAAGCACTTTGCCATCTTCGTCGAACATCATATTGTTCACTTTCGTATCGCAGTGGCATACGCGTTTCGGCAGTTTGCCTTCACGATACAGGCGTTCGGCCTTGCACATTTCGTCTGCACGTTTCTCTATTTCGTCCAGATAATACTGTACTTCAGTTACTCGTCCGGCTGCATTGGCTGCTACAGCTTCACGAAGTTGCTTCAGGCGGAATTCCATGTTATGGAAATCGGGGATAGTCTCACCCAGTGTTGTCGGGATGTCAGCCAGCATTGCCTGGAAGTTACCGAAAGCAGCTCCGGCATAATATGAATATTCCGGGTTTACTGTTTCATAAGTTTTGGCACGGGGGATGAATACCATCACACGCCAGTAGCTGTCACCGTCGAACCAGTATGTTTTGCCTTCTTCTGTCGGGAGGAAAGTCAGTACCTTGCGGTCAATATCTGTTTCTCCGGCTTCCGTCAGTTTTTTGCGGATGTGTCCGGTTACAGCAGCGATGTTGTCCTGAAGCATTTCCACATTCTGGAAAATGGCGTGGTTGATACGTTGCAACACATAGTCGGGAGCATCTGTTTCGGTAGTGTTTACCTTATAAGTGTCGTTAATCAGTCCGGCGCCGAGTGGTTTGATTTCGCTTACAGTGCCTTGTACTTTGAATTTAGATACGATGTTCAGTAAATCTTTCATGGTTTCTATTTTTAAGTTAGTTTATCTTGGTACGATTGTAAATCCCCATTTGTATTCCTGGTTTGCCGGAATGTTGTAGCCCGGTTCGGGACGTGCACCCCAGCTGTTATATCCGGCCACACCCTGCTGCTTCATATCCACACATACCTCAACGAAGTTTCTCGGTGAGATATCGTTGATATGTGTCTTTCTCGGCAACTGATCTTTGGCTTTGCTTTCATCGTGAACCAGTTCACCGGCATCACGGTTCAGCCATTGATACGGACGTGATACGGTTTCTTCTCCGTCAAAATCCTCTACCGAATTGCGCAGTGCATTGAAGCCGATTGTTTTGTCTGCATAGATCGTCAGTCCCTTACCGCCTTTTTTATTCAGGGTCAGCCAACGGGTGTCGGTATGATGGCCGTTTTCCTGCGGACGTACGTATGGGAAGTACATATTGTCGGCGGTTGTTTTATAGAGGTCGATCAGAGTACCGGCATTACGGTCCACATAGTTTTCCTCCGGTCCGCGTCCGAAGTATTCTACCTGGTTCATTTCTGCAGGCAGACGGAAGCGTACACCGATACGGGGTACTTCCAGTTTAGAAGCAGCCTTGCGCGCCGCATCGCTTCCCGGAGTGAAAGTAGCCATCAGCGTTGCCTCGGAGGCTTCGGTCTTGGCAGCTTCCATATCGGTAGAAGTGAAAGTGAAATCAGCCTTTACTACACCCGAAGGATGGATGCGGTATGTAACAATGTAAAGGTTACCGGCAGCCAGCAGATAGTTGGCGGTCAATACGGCATCTTTGCCGTCCATTACTATGTTGGCGTCTACTACATTGAAGTTTTTGCTCGATTGTTTCCATACTTGCAGGCGTTTGGGGTTACCGTTGCCATAGTCGTTATCGTTCGGTGCACGCCAGAAGTTAGGCTGAAGTCCGAAACCATCTTTAAAGTATTCGGTTCCGCCTACTTTATATGAAGAAACCAAGCCGGTTTTCTTATCAAATACGAAGCTTACCTTTGAAGAGGAAGCACTCAGTTCGTTGCCTTCTGCCGATACTTTCAGAGTTGGACCACCGGTAGCGAAAGTACGTTCACCCGGTTCAACCGGCAGGCGGAATTGTTCGTATGCAATTTCGTGTCCAACCGGAATCAAGGGCTCCGGTTCAGTCGTAGTTACGTTGAAGTATATGAAGTATTCGGTTCCCGGTTTCGATTTCAGTCCGCTTACCGGAATAGTAATTTCTTTACTTCCCTGTGGCTCTACATTGACTGACATTTTACCACCTTTCACCGTTTTTCCGTTTGCTTTAATGGTATACGAGATCATATACTTCTGCAGGTTTGTGAAGTAGAAACGATTTTTAACCAGGAATTTTCCATTGGCCGGATCCACCGGTTCGAAAGCTACGTTCTGATGAACATACTTCACTTCAGCCATTGCCGGATGCGGTGTACGGTCCGGACTAACGATACCATTGCAGCAGAAGTTACCGTCGTTCGGCGTATTTACACCATAGTCACCACCGTATGTCCAGAAGTGACGTCCGTTCTCGTCTACTGCGTCAATGCCCTGATCCACCCAGTCCCAGATGTATCCACCCTGCAAGTTCGGATATTTATAGATTGCTTTCCATTGATCCCAGAGGTTACCGTTCGAGTTACCCATTGCGTGTGAATATTCGGAAGGGGCTATCGGACGGTCGCTGCCGCGTTTACCCATAGCTTCGAGCCACTGTGCTCCCGGATATTGCGGAACGTACATATCGGAGTTCCATTCCCACTGGGCGCGTTCGTAGTTTACCGGGCGGTCCATGATGTTTTTATCGGCATCCTTTAACCAAAGGTAGGTCTGATAGAAATTGTAACCGTTACCGGCTTCATTACCCAGTGACCAGAAAGTCAGACTCGGATAGTTCTTGTTACGTTCGAACATGTTGATCGTGCGGTCCATATGTGCTTTCAGCCATTCGGGGTTGTTTCCTAACGTACCGCCTTTTTTCAGGTCGTAGTACATACCGTGGCTTTCGATGTTTGCTTCATCATATACATAAAGTCCGTATTCGTCGCATAACTCATAGAAGCGGCGGTCCTGCGGATAATGGCATAGGCGGACCGTATTCAGGTTATGTTGTTTCATCAATTCGAAATCTTTGCGCATCAGCTCTTCGGTCATATAGTGACCGGTAGCCGGATTGTGTTCGTGGATGTTTACTCCCTTTAGTTTCAGCGGCTGGCCATTGATAAAGAGGCATACATAAGGCTTTCCGTTACCCGCCAGTTGCTCGATCGGTTTGATTTCGATACGGCGGAAACCCACGTTAAACGGAATGATTTCGTTCACTTTACCGTTTTCTTTCACGGTCATCACCAGCTTGTAAAGATTAGGAGCTTCCGAAGTCCAGGTTTTGACTCCCGGGAGTGTCTGGTCGAAAGATACTGTGCGGGTTTCTCCGGCAGCTACATCAGCAGTTTTTTCTCCGGTGGCTACTACGTTACCTTTGGCATCGAGCAATTCGTATACCAGAGCCATGTTGCTGGCAGCCGAACCGTTATTTCTCAGGTCTGCACCCAGTTTGAAGATACCGTCTTTGTATGTATCGTCCAGGGTCGATGTCACGCGGAAGTCTTTCAACGCGGCTTTAGGTTGTGAATAGAGGAAAACATCACGTTCGATGCCGCTGATACGCCAGAAGTCCTGGCATTCCAGATAAGACCCGGTACTCCAACGGTAAATCTTTAGAGTAAGTACATTTTTGCCGGGTTTCACGAATTTGTTGATCAGGAACTCCGCAGAGTTTTTGGAATCTTCGCTATAACCCACTTCCTGCCCGTTGATGTACACGTATACACCCGATTTGGCACCGGCCAGGTGAAGATAAATATCACGTCCGTCCCAATCGGCGGGGATATCGATGTCGCGACGGTACACACCTACCGGATTGGCCTCCGGTAGAGTCGGAGGTTGTGGGTTACGGGGCTGGAATTCATAACCGTGATTGGTATAGATAGCCACGCCATGGCCCTGTACTTCCCAGTTACCTGGTACTTTTATATCTGTCCAGTCGGCTGTGCTCACCGAAGGGTCGGTGATGTTAGCCGGCAGATTCTTGTATGAATCTACAAAGTAGAACTTCCAGGTTCCGTTCAGAAGTTGATAATATTTGCTTTTTTCGAACTTTCCGGTCAAGGCGTTTGCACGGTTTTCGTAGGTCATAAATGAAGAACGGGGGTATTCTTTATTTACGGCTACTACCTGTACGTCTTGCCAGTAAGGCTTCTTCGGTTCATTGCCGGCCGAAGCAAAAGCGGAGGCCATCAAGAGGCCACCCAGCATAAGGCTATTTAAGGTATGAGATAGTCTTAATTTCATGTTTCGAGGGTATTAGAATGATAATTTATTTAACTTTTATATGATCAAAGCCTTCTCCGTATACACCGATCACTGCGCTTTGCGAAACAAAAGCAGTCGGATCACAGTCTTTTATCAACCGGAAGATAATGGTTGATTCCCGTTTCTTGGCCAGGACGAACATCATCTTCTGCTCTTTGCCGGTATAGAACCCGGTTGCATTGATGACGGTTACTCCCCGGTGTGGATATTCGTTAATGCGTTTGCCTATTTCTTCGTACTTGTTGGAGATAATGAAGAATTGTACGGATTGTCGTGCACTGTTCACCACCTGGTCCAGCACAAAGCTGCAAACATAAAGAGTCACATATCCGTAAACTACCTTTTCCCAGTCTTTCAATACGAAGTAGCTGGAGGAGATGATGATCAGGTCACAGATCAGCATGACTCTTCCCAGAGTGATGTCGCGGTATTTGTTGATAACAGCCGCAATGATATCTGTTCCTCCGGTACTTCCGTTGGCCGAGAAAGCAATACCGATGCCACTTCCGCAAAAAGAGGCACCCAATACACAAGCCATGAACGGCTGGTCGTGTAGTAAGGTTACGTTCGCCGTTAGTTTTTGGATGATAGACAGGAAGAAGGTTAAAGTGAATACACCGAATATGGTTTTGAGACTGAATCGAAATCCCAGCACTTTGAGGGATACCATCAGCAATACAGCATTGATGGCGAAGTAAGTGTATTGAACCGGAAATCCGGTAGCGAAATAAACAATAGAGGCAATGCCCGGTACTCCACCGGTGGTGATGTCGTTAGGAAGCAGGAAGAGAGTCCAACCGATGCCGTAAAGGATCATTCCCAAGGCAATCATTAAGTAGTCTTTCGTTTCTCTGATTACTCCCTGTTTAGAGGGCTTTGATATTTTCATCTTCATGGATGGGTTGTGTAGTCTTATAATCGGACACGGATTTCATGAACCGGCCGGCATTGCGTAGCGAACTACTTGCCGGAGGACTCGTGAAACCCGTGTCAAAAAGAGGTTTTATTATTTTGCGAAAGCGTGTCTGTAACCTTTCACCTTGTTCCATGCTCCACGAGTGAAGTCAGGGATAGCTACCGGTGCAGAGCTGTTTTCGATAGAAAGCTTGGTCAGGTCGGCCATGCAGCACCATTCTGCAAGGTCATAAACGTCCATATCCAAAGGAAGACCGTTGCGCAGACAGTAAACCAGACGGTAATCCATGATGTAGTCCATACCACCGTGTCCACCTACTTTTTTAGCTGTTTCTTCCAGTTCTTTGTGGATCGGGTGTTTGTATTTATCCATCAGGGCTTTTTTAACGTCAGCGGGTACAGAGCCGTGTGCGTTCAGCTTTTCGTGGTTAGGTACGTCGTTTGAAGCGATCTGAGTCGGACGCATGCAGTATTCTTCGATAGGATATTTGCTTGCATAACCGTCGGCACCTACTACCTGATACATACGGCTGTAAGGACGCGGAGTCATTACGTTGTGCTGAATCAGGATCGTTTTACCTTTTTCCGTACGGATCAGTGTAGAAGTCTGGTCACCGTTCTGGAAATCTTTTACTTCTTTGCCGGTTGTTTTTTTGATGTATGCCGGACCGTTGACAGCCTTTGTATCCATAGATACGAGGTAGTTCATTTTGTCACCACGGTGAATGTCGAGCAGCTGGCAAGCCGGGCCCATACCGTGAGTGGCATATACATCGCCACGATGATTCTGATTGTAATCCATACGCCAGTTGTTCCAGTAGTATGGCCAGAAGTCTTCGAGGTTGTGGATGTAAGCACCTTCTGTGTGAAGCACTTCACCGAATACGCCTTGCTGAGCCATGTTCAGTGTAGTCAGTTCGAAGAAGTCATATACACAGTTTTCAAGCTGCATACAGTGTTTACGAGTTTTTTCAGAGGTATTGATCAGCGCCCAGATTTCGTCCATGGTCATTGCCGAAGGAACTTCGATGGCAACGTGCTTGCCGTGTTCCATGGCGTAGATAGCCATCTGTGCGTGATGTTTCCAGTCAGTCGCGATGTAAACGAGGTCGATATCGTTACGTTCGCAAAGTTTTTTCCAGGCATCTTCGCTACCGGAGTAAGAAGCTGCTTCAGGCAGGCTTGCCTTGGTCAGGATTTTCTGTGCACCGGCTACGCGTTCGGGGATAAGGTCGCAAAGGGCTACGATCTGTGTTCCGGGGATGTGAGTGAAGCGTTCTACTGCACCCGGTCCACGCATACCCAAGCCAATGAATCCGACACGTACCACGTCGAGTTTAGGAGCAGTCAGTCCGACTACGTCTTTTTGTCCGGCGGGACGTACAGGCACTGGAGTCTCGATAGGCTTGATGGTTTGTGCTACTGCACCCGAAGTGCAAGCAAACAATGCAAGTCCGATAAACAGGGCATTTAGATGTTTAAACATGTTTGATAAGATTTGATTAGTTAATAAAATTGTTGTTAATAATAGTGTTTCATTTCTCGTGCAAAGATAAGAATACTTTTCACAACTCTTATCTTTTATACGATTAAAACGTTCTCTGTTACATCTTTAATTCATAGATATTCCGGTTATTATTATAACAGGATAAATCCTGTCAGCCTGCAGAGACGGTCACTTCCGTTGTTGAATGGAAGATACCATCTCTGCAGCAGGCTGGTTTTGCTTTCTGCAAAATCCTGGTAATGTCATCTTTTACAAGTTGTTTGAACCCGGTAGTGCAATGTTTTTCCGGGGTATATAATGCAGCGTGTAGTGTGTTGTGGGTTGCAACTCTTTTATTCATTCTTCTGTTTCTTTGTTATGAGATTCTTTTCTTTCGTTTGGTCGCTCGAGCAATAATTTACTTTTTGATATACGCTATAAATACACATCATTGGGGAGTGACCCTCTGTGTTATAGCTTAATTTTATAATATTTTAATAAATGATAAACCTTAAAGCCGCTTTTTACTTTTGAAAGCAGAATGTTCTGAATAGTATGATTCTGATAGTGTATCCTGTTTTTTGTTGACTTGCAATCGGTGTGAAATAGTTGAACCGGAGAGCAGAACTGCATATAAAATGAATATGAACCGCAAAAGTATGCGTAGATGGCGTGGATTCTTCTATATATATGCATTGAAGCTTTTAAACTAAGGCTCCGTTTCTAATAAAGAAAGGCGGCATTGGTTTAAAACCAAGGCTCCGTTTCATTAAAACCGAGGCGGCATTGGGGAGGAAGAGAGCAATCGTTATCCTGATTCGGCTTTCTTTTTATTTTTTAGCCCGGTGCAGGCTACCGCCGTTAGAGTGTCAGAATGTTCCTGTTCGGGGGCATAGCAAGAAATAATGTAATGTTTGGACCGGAAAGGATAGTGCCCTGATCCGAAATCAGCCGAAAGGGTGATAACCTGAAAAAATGTAATCGCCGGAGAGGGTGATATTATTCATCGGAAAGAAGACTACCCGGATATAGCGCAGGCTACACCGGGTAGAAAATACAAAATGATAATAAATATACATTGCTGCCTTCTTGTCAGAATGTATCAGGGCTTCAACTCAATCCATTCGCCTGCCTGAGTACCTATGTTGAGAATATCCGGACCGGACAACGTATAGTTTTTATCCGGTTTCAGTGTGCCGGGGCGGGTTATTTTCAACATGCCGCCTTTCTCCGAATAGATACGTACACGGGTGATTTCTCCGCCTTCCATCTGTGCATAGACAAGGAATGCACCCATTGCACGCAGTCCTTCGAACGATACATCTTTCCACTCTTCGGGCAGTGCGGGGAAGATGCGTATCGTGCCCGTATGGCTTTGCAACAGCATCTCCTGGATGCCCGATGCGAAAGCAAAGTTACCCTCGAGCGTGAAGGGGCGGTAAGTGAAACGGGATTTGCCGCTTTTGGTCTGGTCACCGTTGGCGTGGAAGGTGTTTTTCAGGCAGAAACATTCAGCAAAGGTTCTCAGGGCCTGTGCCGCACCTTTGCCGTCGAATGCCCGGGCTTTCATATTGGCAAGCCAACTGTACGAATAGCCTGTCCAGTAGTCCGGCCCCACTTCGTCGAGCCGCTTCAGGGTGGCCCGTATGATGTGTTGTGACTTTTCTCCGTCGCTCCAGTCTATCAGTCCCATCGGGTGAATGGCCATGGCATGGGAGAAGTGGCGGTGCGATTCATTGTAAGGATATCCTTTGGCAAAGGTGAGGCAACCTTCTTCATCCACATCGTAGTCCGGCAATTGGGCTTCTAAAGCTGCCCAGTGGGACGACTCGTCTGTCAGATTCAGTTCGTGAGCCAGTTCGGCGGCTGCTTTAAAGAGGAAGTGCATCATTGCCAGGTCGTAGTTGGTCATGTCGCTGAACCATGCTTGCAGGGAGTTGTCGAATACTTCGGGACTTGAACTGAATTCCAGTTTGCGTACTCCTTCGGGGGTGACTTCGGAGACTTGTTCCAGGTAGATTGCCACATCTTTAAGGAAGGGGTAAGCACGTTCTTTGAGGAAGGTGCGGTCTGCCGAATATTTCCAGTGCAGATAGAAGTGCTGTGCCAGCCAGGCAGCCACTGTCTGCGACATGGAGTACTGTATCCATCCCCCCATCGGTTCTCCTGTCAGGGTGCAGACGCCCGGTATGTTCATACCTTCGGTTCCGAAATACTGGCGGGTGTAGCGCTTGTATGTATCCCGCTGGTTCCATAAGGTGTTCAGGTATCCCATGCCTTCCGTCAGGTGATTGCCCGTATAGGCGGGCCAATAGCTCAGCTGTGTGTTGAGGTCGTGGTGATAGTCCCCTTTCCAGGGAGGGAGTTTTCCGTTGTCGGCTGTCCATACGGCTTGCAGGGAGATGGGATAGGAGTGTTCGCGGGTGGTAGAGGCGAATTTATACATCTCGTTCTGGTATTGTTTTTGTAAAATGGAGTCGGGCAGAGTAACGGATGATTGTGCCCAGTACTTGTCCCAATATTCCAGATGTGCCTGATAATCCTGTTTTAATCCACGTTGCAGGGCTGCTTCTGCTTTTTCGGCTGCTTTTTCGCCGGATAGGGAAGAGGTGACGCTCCAAGTACCGTACAGGGTTTCTCCTTCCTGTTTCCAACACACAACTACGTCATACCAGAAGTCTCCGTAGCCTTTCTGGTGATAGGTGATCCGATTGCCTTCGCGGACTGTCTCTCCTTGCTGGTAGCCCAGTCGGTGGAGATCCTGTCCCGAAACCGGATCGAGGCTGCCGTCCGGTTTCGTTTTATTGTATACGGGGGTAAGGATAGACGGCTCTATCGGAGTTCTCAGGTTACGGAATACAAACCATCCGACCGGTTCGGTGGCATGAACAAAAGTCTGCATCTGTGTGCCGTCTGCCCAGTTCGCTTCGCACAGAGCATTATTCAGATAAAGTCGTACTTGGGTGGGAGCGCCTATCTTTTCCAATGGAAACTCGATTGCGGCTCCGGGGATTTTGGATGGGGCAGGGTTCATGTCATAAGGCCAGTCCAGCTTTTTCTGTACGGGCAGATAGTCTTTTGTGCGGATGTGCTCTTTTACCCAGGAGAAGCGGAAGTTATCTCCCGACAGGCTGTCTACTGGGCGCAAGTCCCATAGATCGGTCCGGTCCAGTGACAGACGCAGGGAGGAGTCGCGTTGCCATACCAGTGCGCCGACGGTGGCGTTGCCCAGAGGCATCGCTTCGTCCCACGATCGGGCAAGTCCGGTGAATACAAGGTCACTCTCCGAAGGAGTGACCGCGCAGTAGTCGTACGAGCTGCAACTGCCCCACAGACCACAACAGAGTAGCAATAGTAGTTTGATTTTCATAATATTAAAAAAGAATGGTTTACGATGATTTACTTTCAGACTTGTGCTATTATAATGAATACAAAGAGAATAGCAGTCACCATAGGGAGGCTGCTATTCTTTTAATAAATTTTAGTCTATGCTCCGGCTATGCGGCGAACCTTCGTCCGGATATAAACGGACCGGCGGCTGTCGGTCGGTATTATTTATTCAACAACAGTTCGATCGCTTTGCTTCCTTTATTTCCGGATTTCTCTTCGGCTGCCGGAGCGAAGAGTGCGTCCAACTGATAAACAGGCAAACTTCTTTCCGGTTTGAAACGATCGGATGAAACGTAATTCCGGACAGAGGTGAGCAACTGCTGCATGGCAAGCCTTTCACCGATTTTCTTTTCAGGATCGGCGCAGAGCACGAACAATTTTCCTTTTCCTACATTCGCCTCAAACGAGATTCCCAGCTTTTGGTTGGTTTCATAAGAGTCGATGCTTTGTATCAGTGGAGTGATTTCTTTCAGTTCGTCCAGTTCCAGAGCTGTCGAATAGTTAAGGATATCCCACCATTGCCAGTCAGCATAGCTTCCCGTGGGGAAATCGCGGAAAGCAGGGTGCTCGTTATCGATCAGTGTACCTACGATCATCGGGTTCCAGTTGAACATAATCGGATTCCAGAAGTGGCTGGCGAAGTGTGCTTTGCGTCCTTGGCACTTTTCGGGGATCAACAGTACGCTCTTTCCTTCGTCGAGCCACTGTTTGGTCTTGTCATTCCAGGTACGGGTGTAGATAAAATTAGTCTCTTCAACTTTTGGCTGTTCGGGGTATACCCATACGTCCCATTCATTCCGACAACTTCCCAATTCAGCCTTCAGTGTCAGCTTGCGGGCACTCTCCACACCATTCAGAGATAATTCGATGATTCCAAGCGAATCTACCGTGGCGGGTTGTATTTCTTTTACTTTCAGGCTTCCCTTACGGTACACGGTTCCATCTTCTCCTGTCAATGTCCAGTTCAGTTTCCGGTCTTTCAGGGCATTCTTGCCGTAATGGTAAATCTCCATCTTTGCTTTCAGATTCTCTCCGGTCTTGAAAGTACGTTGGGGCAGGCGTGCCAGAAGCACGGTAGGGGCACACGATTCTCTGAACTTTTCGGGGGATACGAGGCCTTTACTTTCCCAAAAGGCATCGAGGATACCGACAAAAGCGCTGCCCTGTCCTGGGAAATCGGCCAGTCCCAATAATTGGAACCCACCGGAATTGCGAGTGCGCAGCAACGATTCGTTCACCTCTTTATATTGCAGCACTGTGTGTGCTCCAGTTGCTTTGAAGAAATCATCGGCTTGATGCAACATGCCGTTTCTGGCAAGTCGTTCGCGAAACACTTCAAAGTTGCGTGCTTCGACTACGCCTGTATATTTCTTTATTTCTTCGAAGTTGGGGTACATGCAGCGCTGTCCCGTTTCGTGGGCAATCACCGGAACATCGATGTCCGACTCCTTGCAACGATCCCAGTCAGTCGAGGGTTTCCCTTCGTATACGGTGATCCATCCTTTCGAAGTGACGTGCGACACATAATATTGATCCGAGGGAGTGTGTGTGCGGGCGGTTGAGGCGCTGTAAAGACGTCGGTTGTCATAAGCCTGTGCTTTTTTCACCAGATCTTCCAATACGGCAAAATCACCTTCATTTTCGTTTCCGTTACACATCAGGATGAAAGAGGGATGATTGCCATAAGCGTCGAGAATGGCATACATCTCTTTTTCGAAGAAATCGCGTCGGGCAGGATATTTGCCCACGTCTTTGATCCACATGGGGAGTTCGGCCTGGAGGTACATGCCTGTTTCGTCGCCCGCCTCGAATGCGGCTTCCGGCGGACACCAGGAATGGAAACGTACGTGGTTCATTCCATATTCCTTGATGGTGTTGAAGATACGCTTCCAGTCATCGACGTTTGTCGACGGATAGCCGGTCAGAGGGAAAACCGCACAGTCCAGCACTCCGCGCAAGTGAATGTCTCTTCCGTTCAGACGGATGTGATGCTTGCCTTGTTCCACACTCCGCATGCCGAAAGTCCGGGTTTGGGTGTCTGTCTTGCCATCTACGTTCCAGCTGGCCTCAAGCTCATATAAATAAGGTGTAAATTCATCCCAGAGTTTCACCTGTTTACCCATCGGAAGGGTTTGCCGAATGCCGGCATGTGCCTGCAGGCTGTCTGCACTCATGCTCTGGCGAACTATCACTTTGCCCCCTTTCTCCCGGATGCATAGCTCCAGCGTTCCCGTTTGCCCGTGCTTCAGGGGGGCGGGCTGTACTGCTATTTCCACTTCTTTTGCTGTCACATCGGGATATACATTAATCCGGCGGATGTGCGCTTTTTCTTTGGCATACAGTGAAATGTCACCGACTATTCCATTCCAGTTGGTTTGTGTATATTCGGTAGTTCCGTGGTTCCACTGATCCATTGGATATTTGAGCGTATTGTTTACGCAAATGGTCAGTGTATGGATGCCGGGGCTGAGCACCGGAGTCAGTACGAATGTGTTTGGAGTACTCAGGTGCTCCATGACACCTACTTCCTTATCGTCTACGTAGACAGTTGTTTCCCAATGACAACGCTCCAGCTTCAGGTAAATCTCACGGCCGGACCAGTCCTCGGGGATCACTACTTCCCGTTGGTACCAGGCAGCCCCCTGATACTCGAATTTTCGGCTCAGGCGGTCTACATAACGTGCGGTGTTTTTGATTCCTTTGCCACCCTGGTCCGTCGATCCGGGCAGCATGATGGTTTCCGAGAGTTTGTCCAGATAGAGCTCGGAGCCGGGAGTCTTGCCGAATCCCATCGGGTCCAGTTGAAAGCGCCACATACCTGACAGGTCGAGGACATCATTTTTTGTCGATTGTGCCATAACGGCCATGGCGAGCAGGCATCCGGTCAGGATCAGGATGGCTCGATGTCGGGTGTTTTGATTTGGTTTTTTCATGATTGTATGGTTTTATTCACCACAGATTACACGGATTTTTACGGATTAATCTTTTATTTCTTTTTGATTGGTAAGATTAAATGTTCTGTGCTAATCTGTGTAATCTGTGGTGAGGCCTCATTTCTTTTATGTATTCATTAATTTCCGGTGAATCTGTATCCCCTGATGATTGTTATCCATCGAAGCGGCTACTTCAAAGAAGTGTTCGGCTTTTGCCGTATTTCCCAGTCCCAGATGTCCCAAAGCCATCAGATAGTTACAGTGGATGCGGTTCTTCTTGTCCATATCGTCTTCCCAGATCAGAAGGTCGGGTAAAGATACGGCAAAATAATCCATCCGGAATATGTCGAAGAGATGTTCTTCTCCATAAGTGATTAATTTGTTGAAGCGGCTGCGTGCCTCTTTCTCTTGTCCCAGTTTTCGGAATGCAAGTCCTTGATAGAAGATCTTGTCCGGTTTTTGGTCGTTGTAATACATGGCAGCGGCTGGCTGGCTGTCTCCCATGCTGGCTTTGAGGAGCAGGTCGTGTGCCTCTTTCTGTTTGCCCAGTTGTTGCAGGATGCAGGCTTTGTAATAATTGAAGTCATTCTCCTGTGCTCCAGGGAGTTTGCCTTCACCCAGATGTGGCGGGTATGCGTAGCACTCTTCTATCCGGGTGAGTGCCTCATCGTATTCTTTACGCGCGATCAGTTCCTTTGCCAGTTCCAGGCGGGCTATCTGATATTGTGCGGGAACTTTTCCCTCACCGCCTTCCCACGGATGGAATTTTCGCTGATCGATCCGGCGGATGGCTTCCCTGTATTGTCCGGTCTGGTTCAGCAAGGTGACATATTCCAGATATAAATCGTCACGAGTTATTACGATATCCATATGTTGTTCCAGAAAAGCCATTCTTACTGTGTGCGGGCGGTTCAGCCGTTTATACAGCTGATCGAGTTCCATCAGTACGCGGGCGTCGGTCGGATCCAGGCGGAATGCTTTTTCCAGCAAGAGGACGGCTTCTTCCGGGCGATTCAATTTGTTGAAGTAGGCCAGAGCCAGGTTACGCCATACGGTAGGAAATGTTTCGTCCTCACGCGAAGAACGTTCCCAAGCTGCGATGGCAGGGGTATACTGGCGTTTGTCATACCAAAGATTTCCCAAATAATAGAGGGCTTTCGGGGCTTCTCCCATAAAGTCGGCCACACACTGAAGAGCTTCTATCGCTTCCAGGGCATTGGGAAAGCAGTAGTCGGCCGGTTCTTTTTCAGCAAGCCTGATGGCTGTTCGCGCCTTGTCTGTTTCTCCTAAACGAATCAGGCACCAACTCTTGTAATAGTGCAGCAGAGTCTGTTCGCCGATGGGTTGGCCGATAGCCAACTCGGCAACGGCCAGTGCTTCTTCAAATCGTCCTGCAGAGGTATAGTCGAGCACTAATGCCTCGTAGTCGGGTGCGCCGCGTTTTATTAGGTGTCGGAGTTGGGACAGTACGGTTTCTTCCCGGGTCATCAGATATTTTTCGAACAGGCAGCCAAAGTTGAATGCGTCGATTTTCAGGGAGTCTTCTATCCAGGCAAGAGCTTCCTCCGGACGTTCAAGATGGCGGAGGATCATTGCTTTCAGATGGCGACCGCGCAGGTTGTGCCAATTGCGTAATAAGGATTTTTCAATTTCTCCGAGAGCTTCTTCCCAGTTGCCGCGTGAAACGGAGATTTGAGCCAGTGAATAATAGCCTGCATCCTGCCATGCCGCGTTCCAGCACGATTTATAGAATGAATTGTATGCTTCATCGTTTTTTCCCTGGAATTTCAGCGCAAGCCCAAGGTTGTAGAAAGCTTCACCATCATACGGATTAGGATTCTTCTCGGTCAGTCGGGAAATCGCTTTCCGCAGGTAGGGCTCTGCTTGCGCGAACTGTCCTTTGCGTATAAGCCACAGCCCCATGGCATTGTTACAACGGGCGTCTTCATTGTCACGGCGGAGTGCTTCCAAATAATAATCGGTCGGACAATAAGTTGCATGTCGGTATTGTTCCAGATGCAGTCCGGTCAGGTAGAGTTCTTCATTTGTTTTAATTTCTTCCGGTGCGAGGGCGGGTCGGGCTGCTTCCGGAACCTCTTTGATAGTTTCCGGTTCAGCCCTCCAACTGAGCTTCTCCCGTCCGTTGGTGTCGTAGATAATGACTTCTGTTTCACTAAGGTCGTTGACGGGGACCAGTCTGTCGAACACTTGTTCCGGAGAGAGGTCGCAGGTTTGTTCAAAACAGATGTTTCCTGCTTTCCGGACTACGATGTGTAATCCCTGTTGGGCAGAGGTAGCGAAGAGCTTTAACCTGCTCTCTGTTCCTTCGGGCTCCAGATTCATCAGGAGTTCCGAGGAGGCGTTTTTCACAACTCCCAGTTCCCGGTAGGGCATGAAGTATTGTGTAAAAGTCTTCTCTTCATAGGGTTGTAGCCAGCTGAAATCCGGTTGATTGTCTGTATAGACTCCTGTCATCAGCTCTATATACGGTCCGTCGGCATCCGTCAGATTGCGGTCCCATGCTTGTCCGAAATCTCCGTTTCCCCACGTCCATTGTTTCTTTCCGGGAGATATGTGATGATTGGCAACATGCAGAACACCTGCCTGGGTGTCGTTTTCGTATCCGCCCACAAAGTTGTATTCGGACCGGATTGCCATGTAGGAAGTCGGTACAGGGATGTTTTTATATCTTGAAATATCCACTCCGGCGGAATAGTCCATCTTGTAGTAGGTTCCGGTAGCGATAGGATAACGGGATACATCCCGCTTTCCATGGTCGAATACGGCGTTAACATCCGAGGGGAATACAGACTGATAGTCTGCGTTGACTGCTACTGCCGGATTGGCCCACCACAGGAAAGTCTGTGGCAGAGGAGTCGGGTTAGAAACTTTTCCCTGTATCTCGAGTACAGCCCGGCCGGGGCGGAGTGTGAATCCGGCTGTTCCTTTCTGGCCGAACATCCGTTCCCGTTCGCTTACCCATACAATGACACTTCCGTCTTTGCATTGTTCAATGCTGTAATCTACCGGCAGGAATGTGCTGGGGCGGTGGTGTTGAGGCCAGTTGAACTCAATGCCCCCTGAAATCCAGGGACCGGTCAATCCTACCAAAGCCGGTTTTATCACGTGGTTGTAATAAATAAAATGTCGTTGCTTTATTTTATCGAAAGCCATCTGGATGCGTCCTCCTAATTCGGGCAGAATCATGACTTTGAGGTATTCATTTTCCAACCATACGGCATGATAGCTTTTCTCTTCACAAGTGTCTTCAATCTTCTCGATGACCGGATACGGGTATACTACTCCGCTGCTGCCTTGATAGACACGCTTTTCCAGAAACATCGGGTTCTTTTCGGGACGTCCAATGCCATAGGTAGGGAGCAGGATGTCCTCCTCCCATACTTTTACATTCTCTTTCATCTTATTTTATGGATTATTTGATTAATTCTTTTTCTATTTCTTCCAGTGTTTTCCCTTTGGTTTCTGGCAGCTTCCGGCGTATGAACAGGAATCCGGCCAGACAGATGCCACCATACAGCCAGAAAGTACCTTCGGCACCTATACTTTCATTCAAAACGGGGAAGGTATAGGTCAGTACAAAGCAAGCTACCCAAAGGAAGAAGGTGGAGAGGGCCATGGCCATACCTCGTATTTTCACGGGGAAAATTTCGGATAAAACCACCCAGACTACCGGAGCGAGTGACATGGCATAGCAGGCAATGGCAAGCACTACCAGCAGGAGCATGGGCAGACCGCTTACATCCAGAAAGTAGCAAGTTCCCAGTGTCAGGTAAATCAGTGCCAATCCGGCAGAACCGATAAGCATCAGGGTGCGACGTCCCCATTTATCCACTGTATAGATGGCTACGAAGGTAAATATCACATTGGTGATTCCGGTCACTACAATGTTCATCAACACATCGGAAACGGCATAACCGGCCGATGAAAAGATTTCATGTGCATAATTGAAGATTACATTGATGCCACACCATTGTTGGAATATAGCCAGGACAATGCCGATGATCAGCACTTTGCGCATTTCCGGGCGAAAGACAGCTTTCCATTCGTAATCTTGTTTTCCGTCTTGCCCCCGGGTTACTTGTGTCAGTTCTTCCAGGGTCTGCCGGGCATAGGTTTCTCCTCCGATGCGCATCAGTGTTTTCCGTGCTTTCTCCTGTTGATGGACAGTAGCCAGCCAGCGGGGACTTTCAGGGATGACGAATGATAATAGAAAGAAGATTCCTGCCGGAATCAGTTCTGCCCAGAACATCCATCGCCAGGCCCACTCTATACTGGTGTCACTCAGTACGTCGGAACCGTGTGTATAGTATTCTCCTATCTGCCAGTTTGCCAGTTGCGCCAGTAAAATGCCTAATACGATGGTAAGCTGGTTGAGTGATACGAATTTACCTCGTACATGGGCAGGGGAAACTTCTGCGATATAGACGGGGGAAACGTTGGATGCGATGCCGATACCCAGTCCTCCTACAATGCGATAGAAGATAAAATAGGAAAAACTATCGACTATTCCCGTACCTAAAGCTGAAAGCGCAAACAGGAAGGAGGCTATGATGAGCATCTTTTTACGTCCGTACTTGTCACTCCAGACACCCGATAGCAAAGCCCCTACCAGGCAGCCTATCAATGCGCTGCTCATGGCCCAGCCACGTAGAACTGCTGAATTTTCAATTCCGAAGAAAGGTTCGTAGAAGATTTTAGCTCCACCGATGACAACCCAATCATAGCCGAACAACAGCCCGCCCATAGCTGAGACGATGCAGATTAGTAGTAAATAGCCTTGTGTCTGTTTCATGTTATTAAATGGTTTAAATGATTAATGCAAAGTAAGCGGGTTTGGAGGTGAAAATAAATAGAGAAACCAGCTAAAAAGATGGACTATCTTTCTTTTTTATATGTATATTTGTGACGTGAATCTATGAATCTGTTAGTATGGCAAAACAAAAAGACGGTTTTCTGGGCGAACAGGCATTGGTATTGCCTCCGGCCATTGTACAACGCATGAAGACAGAGCCTGCGACCTCTGTACTGTATATTACCGATATAGGCTATTATCCAAAGGCTTATAATCATTTTCGGGAACGGGATGTTCCGATTGACCAATATGTATTTATCTATTGTACGGAGGGTAGGGGGTGGTTCAGCCTGGATGGGCAGAAGCACCCGGTAGCTCCCAATCAATACTTCATACTTCCGGCAGGACTCCCTCATGCCTATGGCGCCGATGAAAAAGAACCATGGACAATTTATTGGATTCACTTCGGGGGAACACTGGCTTCACTCTATTGTACGCACCGAACTTGCCGGCTCACGGAAATAAAGCCGGGAATGCATTCGCGAATCAGTTACCGGACAGAATTGTTTGAGGAAATATTTCGGGTACTGAAAATGGGGTACAGTCTGGAGAATCTTTCGTATGCCAGTTCTGTATTTCATCATTATCTGGGTTCTTTACGTTATCTCAGGGAGTATCGGGAGGCTTTTTCAGAACACCGCCTGATGGGTGAGGAAGATCCCGTTAGTGCAGCCATTCATTATATGAAGGAGAATTTGGGTAAGAAGCTGACTTTAGCCGAGTTGGCAGATTATACAGGATATTCGCCTTCGTACTTCTCTAATTTATTTTTGAAACGTACGGGCTATGCACCATTGAGTTATTTCAATCAGATCAAGATTCAGAAAGCCTGTCAGTTTCTCGATTTTACGGATATGAAAGTGAATCAGGTATGCTATCGGGTAGGTATTGAAGATGCTTATTACTTTTCACGGCTGTTTAGCCAGATAATGGGTATGTCTCCCAGAGAATATAAGAAGGTGAAAAAAGGATAGAAGAGATCAGGCTGACGGGAAAAGCCGGTTATCGCTTTTCCCCGTCAACTGATAAAGATTATATCTTGATCTTTCCTGTCAGTTTGATGTCTCTGGAAGAGGCACCTACCAGGATTTCAAACTCTCCTTTCTCAAATACCCAACGGTTTTGTCGGGCATTGAAATACCGGAATGCGTCTTCATCCAGTTCGATCTCTACCTGTTTGCTTTCTCCTGCCTTCAGATATATCTTGTCAAAGCCTTTTAATTCTTTCTGTGGACGGGGCTCTTTAGACTGTATATCATGTACATAAAGTTGGGCAATTTCGTATCCGTCTTGCTGCCCGGTATTGGTTATGGTAAACGAAACTGTGACTTTCTTCTGTTTTTTATCTGTAATACGGATATTGAGGTCCGTATAATCAAAAGTGGTATACGAGAGTCCGAATCCAAATGGGAAAAGAGGTTCGATACCTTTTTCGTCGTATCCCCGGTAACCGGTGAAGATTCCTTCTGTATAATATACTTTCTTTTCTTTTCGGGTTTCATCATAGTGGCCGTATGCCGGCGAATCTTCCCATTTTTTTTCGATTGTGAACGGGAGTTTGGCTGATGGATTTACTTTGCCCGAAAGAATGTGGGCTAATGCGTGTCCACCCTCCTGCCCGGGATAGAGGGCATGTACTACAGCAGGTACCTGATTGATCCACCGGGTCATGTTCACTCCGCCTCCGGCATGAATGGCTACTATCAGTTTGGGGTTTACTTTAATCAATTCCTCGATTAGCAGGTCTTGTCCATAAGGCAAATCGAACGGTCGGTCGCGCCCCTCCAGTTCGATGCTTCCGTCCAATCCGGCACAGAACACCACGAGATCGGCTTTCTCGGCCAGTCGCTTTGCTTCAGAAAAGTCAATGTCGCTTTGATAAGCATATCCCATCCGGATCTCTGCCGGGGTGCTGCGTTGGTTACAGAATTCCAGTTGAACGTGTTTGGTATCTCCTTTCCGTACTGAAACGGCAATATTGCGTACGTCGAACGATTGAGACCGGGAAGCGTCCAATGCCAATGTTCCGTCTATCCACAGGCGATACGCTCCCTGTGCATCGACAAAGAACCGGAGGCTGTCTGTCTTCTCGGCATCCACGTATCCTTCCCAACATATCCGGTAGTCACTTCCCAATTTGCTCTCGTTGAAAGGGTATCCCCACCATTCGTAATTTACTGTGCGGTCGATACGGCGAATGATCAGTCCGTTTTCATCTTTACCGTTTCCGGATGCTGTGTTGCCCGGTTGATTGCTGTTTACTGTTCTTCCGGCAGCTACTGCCTGTTGCTGGATCATTTTGTCGGAGAGCATAGCAGAACTGTCAGATGACAATGCATAATAACTGGCTTCCAGTCCGGGTTTGCCATCTTTGGTACGGAACTTACTGTTACGGAACAACCGGGGTTTGAACTGGTTGGATATTCCTTCGGTGTAATATACAGTTGCTTCCGGGAATTCCTGGCAGATACCCTCTAATGCTGAAACGACATACCAGGGGTGAACTTTAGAACTTCCACCTCCGCCATACACAATGCTGTTGACATTGTATATTCTGTCTGAAACAATCGCCGGATTGGCTGTAGGACCGATCACGGCAATTACTTTAGGTTGGCGGATGGGTAATGTGTTTTGTTCGTTCTTTAACAGGATGATACCTTCACAGGCGGCATTCAATGCCATTTGATTGGCTTGTGGGTTGAAAGTCGGGATATGGGTGTCTTGCTGAGGCCGATCAAAAAATCCCATTGAGATGCAGGCTCCGTAAATACGGCGTACTTTATCGTTGATCACTTCCTCTGTAACCTTTCCTTCTTTAATAAGTGGGAGAAGTTCTTTGCGGGTGAACCAGTCGTTGCTGCCCATTTCAAGATCCAAACCGTAGTTTGCGGCATTGTCAGCGGAATAGGTACATGCCCAGTCTGACATCAACATGCCTTTGAAACCCCAGTCCTTCTTTAAAATATCGATCAGATGTTTGTTTTCAGTACAATGTGTTCCGTTCACTAAGTTGTAACCCGTCATGACGGCTTTGACACCTGCTTTTTGTACGGCAGCTTTAAAAGGTGGAAGGTAAATTTCCTGCAGCGCGCGTTCGGATACTTCCGTACTGACTGTATAGCGGTCAAACTCCTGATCGTTGGCTGCGAAGTGTTTTATGGTGGCGATTACTCCTCCGTCTTGTACCGCTTTAATAAAAGGGACTACCATTTCGGATGTCAGATAGGGATCTTCGCCGAAATACTCGAAATTACGGGCTCCTTTGGAAGCCCTGTAGTTGTTTACCCCCGGAGCTAAAAGAAAATGAATACCTCTCGCACGCCATTCCTGGGCATACATGGCTCCTGTCTTTTCTGCCAGATTTTTGTTCCATGAGGCAGCCAGAGAAAGTGCCGATGGAAATGCGGTAGCACGTCCGAACAATCCCCAGGAGGCAACGCCCAGCGGACCGTCAGCCAGTTTGAATGCCGGTATTCCCAATCGTTCGCACGGGTGTAGATAGAAATCGTTGTATCCGGCAAGCAAATCTATTTTCTCTTCAAGGGTCATACGTCCGATAAGGTCATTTACTCTTTCTTCGGTAGACAATGTCGTGTCTTGGAACGGATACTGGCTTTGAGCATACAGATTGCAAGGTAAAAGCAAGCCTATAGCCAAACTTAAGGTAAGGAAAATGTTTTTCATGTGTTTTCTTTGAATTAAATGTTTATTGAGTGATGTCGCAAAGTTCTAAAAAAGAGGGCTTACTGCAAAATGGAAAGCCCTCTCTTTCGGGGTAAAGTGTGTTAAATTAATGTATAGCTTTTATCAGTTCATTTCCGTTACGTACCGGTTCTTTAATCAGCTCCGGTAAATTATACGTTTTAGTAAACGTATCATAGAAACGCGGATCTTTCTGCGGCAATAAAAACGGTTTTCCCGCTTTTCCTGTTTCCGTATTGAAACCGGCGAAGAATGGTCGTGCCCAAAGTCCGTCCAGTCGTTTGCTGCTGAATACGAACCACTTTCCGGATGACGCCCAGGTATGGAAACTTTCCACGTCATCACTGTTTACTTCGTTTAAAAGCCGTATCTCTCCGGTATCTATCGTTAAAAGGCAAAGCTCGCTTTCCGGATGCCAGATAGAAAAGTTACCATAATCAGATAGAGTGAACATCAGGTATCTGCCATCCGGAGAAACTCTTGGAAAAGACACGCTCTTCCCCTGTTCCGAAGCTTTATATACACACTCCAAGCTCCCGAACTTACCTGATTCGGGGTCGAATCCAATCCGGCATAGGTCATAACGAATACTGTCCAGCGGCATCTTTACTTTGTAAGCGTTTCCACGGCAGAAGTACAGCGTTTTCCCGTCCGGTGTCCAGTTCGGAAATGTCTCCATGTATTTATCCCCACAAATCAGGGAGTCCGTGAGGAACGTTTTCTTTTGCGTGTCATATACCATCAAGTCGGCGGCCAGGTCTGACACCTCGATGGGTTTTTGTCCCGATGAATGGAAGAACTGTTGTATCTCATTCATAGAGAAAGCAATATATCGCCCTGTAGGATGCCATGCTGCATAGGTTCCTCCATTCTTGGCCCCTTCCGGTTTTGTATTGACTTTTTCTACTTTTCCATTCTTTGATATCAGCGTTCCTCCCGATTTTCCACGTACATGTATCATCATGGTTTCGGGCGAGTTCCGGTTGAACGTATGGCAATTAATGCATTGTTTTTCAAATGCTTTATTCTCCGCTATGGGAGTTTCCTCATAATTAGTCAGGTTTCGTTGATAGATTCCCATCTCGTTCCAGAGTTCATATCCCGGGTAGAGTAACCGATAGACCAGATACTCATCTATCGGTTCATTCGATATGGTATCCTTGATATCCGCATACCGTTTCCATTTTCCTCCCTTCAGCAGGGTGATGCGAATGAATATTTCCTTTCCGGCTGCCTTTTGGAGAAGTTTTTTCCAGGCTTTGGATGGGATAATCACTTCCGGTTGCTTGCTGGTATATAGAATATCTGTCACTTTTTCTACACCAATTTCTGTTTGAAAAACATCAGCTTCTTCCTTGATAATGAAATTTGGCGGAGCAATATTAACCGGGAATGTGACTCCTGTATAATCCGGGTATATACAGGGAATACTATCTGTATATAAGTCCGGCCTTTGACATTGCTCCGTGCAGGCTTGTAGTATCCAGACAAGAGCCATCATAAAAAGAATATAGGTAGTTTTCATATCAGTGCAGATTAATTCTTAATGATTTTATCTCCATAGGGACTGATGAAGTTCAGATAGTACCAATAGGTGTTTCCAAACTCCGATTTCAGTCTCTGCATTTCTCTGTTTTTATACAGGCTGTAATACCTTTGGAATCTCTTTTCCGTCTTTTCGCTGACGTTGAATCCTGATTCGGAGAACGTTTCCCCGTCTACTCCCAATTTGTATATATAGAGTGCTTCTTCGTATGCGGGTGGCATTTGCGGATATTTAAAGTGCCTGATAAACTTTAGGTTATCCACAAAGCGTACTACGTTATTGCTCAGCAGGAGGTCACTCATCAGGTATTCAAAAGCCATTCTGTTTGTCGTATCCTGCTCACACAGATACTGTAATTCGGGTCCTATATTGATGACGTTTGCAAATCGTGCGGGATGTTCTTTCTTGTTTTCAAGTGCCATGCGCAGTCCCGGTACACTGCCTGCATGAAGCTGTTTTTCCAATTCTTCGGCATCTTTCTTATAGAAGAGAGACTGCTTCAGGAGATTGATGAATCGTTGTGCCACTTCAGGCCTTTTGTTTGCTATGTTGTATCGCGCCAGGTTAAGCAAATGGGGTGCCGTTTCTCCCCATACTACCATTGCTTCGGATTCCCACCGCTGTGCTTCGTTGATGTATCCTAAGTCTTCATATATAAAATGTCCGTACTCACTCTCACGGCTATCGCTGTTCCATGGGAAGTATAGTGCCTTGACTCCCAGTTTTTGTGGGTAATCGAATAATTGATAAGGCAATTTCCCCGTATGGTACAGAGCCAGATTGTGAAAGTAGGAGATCAGCTGGTTAGTTCTTCCCGAGTTGATATATTTTTCGGTTTGCGTCAGTGTATTGTCCCAATTCTTTTCTTTTACGCTCTTTTCTGCCATTAACATTCGGTGTTCACTTATGTTATAGTTTTGGACAAAAAAGTAAAATGAAGAACTTACGTAAATTGCTATTAGTAAGCTGTGTATTAAAATACTGTACTTGTTGTAGGGTAGGGGTGGAGAATAAATTTTTCGGATAAAAGACCATGGACGAACTGTGATTTGATGAAAAAGGCTCATGATCAGAAGTCCCAGGAAGATAGCGATGATTGGTGTTAATGAATGGTCGACAGCCATTGAATAGAGGAACAAATATATAGAAGGTATTAGTGATAACAGTAGCAGATCATTGTGGCCTGTAATTTTTTTTATGGCATCGTTAGTCAGTAAGTATATGAGGGCTAAAATTCCTGCAAGTAAAATGCTGCCTATAGTAGGTATGTGAAAAAACTGTATAATAAATACTGTCAGATAACTCATCCATCCTTGTGACTGGATATGTTGTAGAAAAAAAGTTTTGGAATATAGAAAAAGATGATGTTGTTCTTGATAATAAATCACATGTGATAACACACTCTGATAACAGAGAAAATAAATAAAGAAAAGAAAAATGAAAAGGATGTAAGGGAAGTACTTTCTCATGATAAGTGCTGCTTAAATATGGGAAAATTCACGGACCCTATAACATTTAAATGTAGAGAGTCCGTGAATTTTTGTGTTAGATATTAATATCCCGGATTTTGAGTTAACTTGGGATTTAAATCAATTTCAGATTGAGGAATCGGGTAGATATAATTATGGTCTTCATATCTACTACCGGCCAGTTTAACATTGTCACCCTCGTACAGAACGCATACCTTTCCGCCATCTACCATTTTGTATTTAATGCCAAGGAATGGTGCATTCAATACATCTTTAGCGATGCCCCAACGGCGAATATCCCATTGACGCTTTCCTCCTTCAAGAGCAAACTCAACGCGCCATTCATTACGTATACGCTGACGAAGATCATCTTGAGTAGCACAGTAAGTCGGCTTGGTTGCATCTGTCTTTTGTAATTCCGGCATACCTACACGGCGACGTATCTGATTAACAGCTTCAAAAGCTAAATCGTCCAGTGGTGAGACTTCATTTTTGGCCTCAGCATAGGTTAACAGAACTTCTGCATAACGGATCGTTACCCAATCTTTTCCCATTTCCCAACCTGCTGATTGAGGGTCAATACTTGGGTCAAGCCATTTCTGTTGATAGTATCCTGTTGCTGTGGCATCACCGTGTTGTGCAATACCGGTACTTCCGCTTGATTTTAGTGGCGCTACTTTGATTGTCACGCCATACATTTCCTCACCATCGTGTAGAATGTTAACCTCTAAACGAGGGTCACGGTTAGCGAATGGATTTTTTTCTGAATAAATCTTAGATTTGCTGATCGGAGCTCCTTCACTATCTTCGAATGCATCTACCAGACTTTGAGTCGGATTCAAACCACCCCAACCTTTTGTCGGAAAACATTCCCATCCAATTAGGTAGTTTGTTTTATCAGGTGCGTTGTACTGTACTGCAAGAATAATTTCTTCACAACCGTCTGTCTTTTCCCAAAATAATTCTTGGTACTTTCCTGTGTTTTCTTTGTCATATAGATCATATTTATTTAGATCCATAACAGACTTTGCGGCTGCAGCCGCTGTTTCCCAATTGCCAAAATACAAAGCTGCTCTTGCTTTCATTGCCATAGCGGCACCTTTGGTTATGCGTCCCCACTGTGTAGCCGGCCATTCTTCTGGCAAGTAGCTGATAGCTTTATCAAAGTCGGCCATAACTTTGGTATATATTTCATCTTTAGGTGTGCGGGTAATATCCTCTACATCAGTTAACTTTAAAGGCTGGTCGATGTATGGAACGTCTCCGAATTGACGAATTAATCCAAAATAAATATAAGCTCTGAAGAAATGAGCTTGTCCGGCTATTGATTCTTTATCCGACTGAGATAATTCCATTTCTTCTAATTTCTGTAATACCAGGTTACATCTACGAATATATCCGTAATCACCGGACCACCCTTGGTCGGCAGGGTCGTATACGCCTTTGGACACGTTTCCATTAGCCCATTTGATACCATGTACTGCATTGTCTGAATTGATATCTTCATCTATGTCCCAAGTGGGAAGACATCTATAAATATCAGAAACAGCCATTTCTGCATCTGTTTTTGTTTTCCAGAAACTTCCGTCTGAAAGTTCTTCTGTTGGATAACGATCCAGAAAATCGCTACAAGAGGTAAATCCTGTTAGCATAATGGACGCTATAATATATAAAATTTTATTTTTCATATTTTGCTATATTATTTTATTTTAGAATGAAACTTTTAATCCGATTGAAACTTTTTTTACGTTTCCATAAGACCAACCACGTTCGTTACCTTCTTCTGGATCAATACCTTCCAGATCGCTGAACGTCAATAGATTCTCTCCGGCAACATAAAGCTTTGCTTTTTGAACACCCAGTTTGCTTAAGAAACTGTTAGGCAGATTGTATCCCAGAGAAATAGTTTTTAAACGTACATATGAGGCGTTTTGTAGCCAGAATGAAGAAGTTGTGAAGTTCGTTTGACTGTCTTTGGTGATTCTTGGGTAAGAAGCGTTGTGATGCTCTGGAGTCCAACGATCCAAATGTCTCTTCAGTGCATTAGCTCCGTTGTAAAATGCATAAGCTGCTTCGGCCATGTAGTAGCCATCCACATCAAAAGCTCCCTGGAACATGGCAGAGAAATCAAAATCTTTATAGTATAAAGTCAGATTTAAGCCTGTAGTCCAGCTGGGGAAATTCTTACCAATGATTTGGCGGTCTCCGTCAGCGGTAATTTTGCTATCTCCATTCAAATCAAGGTATTTGATGTCTCCCAATTGTTCTTTGCCGGTGCGTTTCGGATAATTAGCTAATTCATCGTCAGTGTTAAAGTATCCATTGGCTACGTAACCATAATATGAACCAATTGGATTGCCTTCGATGTACCATAATTTATCATTTTTTGAATTAGCACCTTCCGTACCATTCATATCGATGATTTCATTTTTTACATATGCAATATTAAGGTTTACAGCATAACTCCAATCTTTGTTGATACGATTGTTATGCAATAAATTCAAATCAAAACCAGTGTTTTCTACACTACCTGCATTTTGTGCAGGATCACTCATACCGATCACACCTTGTATAGGCATGTACAACAACATATCATTTGTTTTCTTCTTATAAACAGATAATTCGAATCCAAACATATTGTTTAGAAAACCGGCCTCTAATCCTAACTCATAATTTGTAACGGTTGCCCATTGTAAGTTGTTATTTACGTAACGGCTTTCGTAAGCGGTAGAATACAGGCTATTACCAAACATGTATTTTTCGTAAGCATATGTCGGTATTGCCGGATAAATATCATCCGGATCTAATTCTTCGTTACCGGTTTTTCCCCATCCAAGACGCAGTTTCAAGTTGCTAATCCATGATACATTGTCTTTGATAAATGCTTCTTCCGAAATTCTCCATCCGGCAGAGATTGCTGGGAAAACACCCCAGCGATTATCTTTTGGAAAACGTGATGAGGCATCCGCACGTAAATTGACTTCAAACAAGTACTTATTCATAAAGTCATACTGGACACGTCCAAAGTAGGATAGACGAGACATTTCATATCCACCGTCTTCATTTTTTTGTGAAGATGCATCCAGTGTATTCAATGATTCCGTTAATTCATTGTTGCCACCGCCCTTTCGAGAAGCTTTGGTAAATTTATAAATGTGTTCGAATGATTCAAAACCTCCCAGAACTGCTATTGAATGTTTACCGAAAGTTTTATTATAATTGGCTAATACCTGGCTTGTGTATCGGTTGTGATTATAATACTCGTCGTAACCTTCGCGAAGTCCTGAGTCGAAATTACCATAAGTGAAATGCTTTTTAAAGCCTTCTTGATTGGTGTAATCATGGCGAAGAGAAAATACTCCTTTAACGCTTAGTTCCGGTAAAATATTAATTTGTGCATAGGCAGTAGCATTTAATTGCTGTGCTGTACTACGGGTAAAACCGGATTGGTCTTGAATTGCTACCGGGTTATCTTTTCCTGAATAATTGAAAGAGCCGTCTTCAGCATATACCGGGTCTGTCGGATATGAACGACTCACACCCTGCGCTACTGTGACGTATCCCATCCAACCATCTTCTTTAATACCACGATATCCGGATGCATTAACACCTACAGAGACATACTTGTTAATATCTGAATTCAGACTCATACGTGCGTTATAGCGTTTATAGCTAATTTCATCTGTCAGACCTCCTTGGTTAGTATACCCGATGGAAGCATTATAAGTGGTCTTTTCAGAACCGCCGCTGATAGATAAATTATGCATTTGCTCAAAAGCACTCTTTTTGAACGCTTCATCGTACCAATTTGTACTGGGGTAAGTTCCATTACGATAATTCTCGATATCTTCATCCGTAAAAGGAAGTACTGCGTTCGGATTTTCGTTGTGAACAGCTTCATTGTATAGTATGGCATGTTCATAAGCATTGACATACTGACGCTTCACAACAGGAGAAGCCCATGAAACAATACCTGAGTAGTTTATATGCGTTTTCTCACCTTTCTTACCTTGTTTGGTAGTGATTACGATAACACCATTGGCTGCTTGTACACCATAGATGGCCGATGATGCAGCATCTTTCAATACTGTTAACGTTTCAATATCCGAAGGATCTATTGTATCCATGGTTCCCGGGACACCATCTACAATAACCAATGGGCTGGCAGCATTGATAGAATTCTTACCGCGGATGGTAATACTACCCGTTTGTGATCCCGGAGCACCCGAAGTTTGGATAGAAGTTACACCTGGAATTTGTCCGGCAAGTGCGGCAGACACACTGGCAACGGAACGAGACTCTAAGGCATCAGCATTGATTGATGCTACAGAACCCGTTAAATTGGCTTTCTTCTGTACACCATATCCCACTACTACGACCTCATCAAGTGTTTTAGTATCCTCTTTCATGATGATATTATATGAAGTTACACCAGTCTTCAACGATACTGTTTCAGGCATATAACCGATATAGGTAATTTGTATCTCGTTGCCACCTACATTCAGGCTGAATTTTCCGTTGATATCTGTGATGGTACCGTTAGAGGGATTTCCTTTTTCTATAACCGATGCTCCGATGATAGCTTCTCCCATTGCATCTTTCACAACTCCCGAAATATTTCTTTGTTTCTGTTGCTGGGTAGCCTGTACCTCTTTCGCTGCTGCTGCAACTGTAGATACTACGATCTGATTATCCACGATCTTATAAGTGTATCCCGAATTCTTGAATACTTCGTTCAGTACAGTTTCGATCGGAGCATCCGACACATTGATGGATACTTTCTTGTTCAGCTTTACCTGATTGTCATTGTAGAAGAAAGTATACTCGCTTTGTTTTTCAAGTTCACGCAGTACACTCTCGATGGATACGTTTGTCTTCGTCATTGAAATCTTTAGTACTTGAGCGAAGGCACTCACAGGTACCATAGCTATCAGGCTAACTGCCAAAGCAAAAGCCAGATGCTTTTTCATTCTTTGCGGACTAAACCACCGCATGTTGCATTTTCTCATAAATACGATTAATTATTAGATTGTAATTTTGATTGATAAAGTGAGCACAGGACACTTCTAAAGCATCGCTGCACCAGGTTAACGTCATTTACGGTTTCTCTCTCATTCTTTTCTTTATTAATTTAGGTTTAAAATTTGATGTTTGGTCTAAGTTCTAAACGAACTTGGTATAAATCTTATCTTTTGTCCTGTTTTCCAAGTTCCGTATGAACTTAGCTTTTATTACTATTTTTTTATTTCTTAAATCGTGTTCTACTTAAGTTCTTCGAGAACATAGTAGTCATTGCTTATTAATTTATAATTTAATGGCGCACTATGCGACATAATATTCAGAATCAGATCCAATGGTTCATTTCGCAATGTGAATGTAAAGCGATAATGATCAGCCACTTTCTGTGAGCAATCGATCTTTTGACCATACCATTTCTCTAAACGAGGTAAAATCATGGCCAATGTTTCGTTCTTGAAACTCAATCGTCCTCCAATACGCCAAGCAGAATATGAATTAGCATCTACATGATCTATACGCACATCACCGTTTGCTTGGCAAGTCAATTTTTCATTCGGACGAAGAATGTATTCTCCTTTAATTTGCTCTTTGTTATCCTTAGGTTCTACCCTAACTTTGCCATTGAGCAATACTGTTTCTACACTTTCGTCACCATCAAAACTAAAAACCTCAAATGCTGTCCCTAAAGCTGTAACATCCATATTCTTGGTTTTTACAACAAAAGGATGTCCCTTATCCGGATGAACATTAAAAAAAGCTTGTCCTGAAAGAGTTACTTCCCGCTTTTCTCCGGAAAACTCTTTAGGATATGTCAAACGACTTCCAGCATTCAACATCACCAGTGTACCATCTGCCAGTCTCACTGAATCCATGGATTGGCGTCCTGAATTCAGAACATACCAAACTTTTGGATCTGATTTTCTGGATAATAACATTAAAGATAATGTTCCGCAAATTAGCAATAATGCTATGGATGCTACCCAGCTATACCGATGTAAGCTTTGCCTAAAACGTCCGCTTTTTCCTTTCTTTATTTGGTGCATAACGTTTGTTAGCATTCGTTCTTCCTTATCGACATCGGTATACATATCAGAAGTCTGTTCCCATTGACTATAAATTGCCTGATTCACAAATTTATAGTTATTAAGTTTTTCTCGCTCTTCCGGCGATAGGCCATCAGTCAGCAGCTTCTTTATTATATTCTTATTTCCTTTTGTCGCTTGTTTCATCTTTATTACCTTCTTATTACCTATCTATTTATAAATACACGCAACACCATAACATCCCCCAAAGAAAATTTAAAATCTTTAAAATAAAAGGGAAATCATGAAATAAGCTCTCTATACCTTATTATTATAGAGAAAGAAATATGATAAATAAATAGATGTTTTTACGTAAAAATTTTAAGGCTTCATTAATATGTCGCTCTACAGTTTTCTCACTGATAGACAGCCGAGTAGCTATTTCTTTATAGCTAAGGTGCTCTTCACGGCTTAAGTGAAATACTTCTTGTTGCCGAGGCGTCAGTTCAGAAATTAATTTCTTTATATAGGCCTGAAGATCGGCTGCATCCATTTCATCTTCAATATCATATTCAACTTCTGCACTACTGAGTATAGTCGTTTTATACGCATTTTCATTGAAACTTTTACGAAATTGATTAAAAATTATATTGCGGGTTATAATAAATAGAAATCCTTTGAAGCTTTCATTCTCTTTCAAGAAGATACGTGCCTCCCACAATTTTACGAAGACCTCCTGTACCACTTCTTCTACTTCGGCCATAGAAGATAGGTATAAACGGGAAAAGTTGTGAACTTTAGGCCAATACATTCTGTATAGAGCAGTAAATGCAGCTTCGTCCCCCAGTTTTAATGATACAATAAGCTCTTTCTCGGTCATAAATCTATCGGTGTGATGTGCAAACATACAATTTTTTAGGGAGAAACAATACAAATTTTAAAATAAAAATAGAGGATTTATAGCAAATGAGCGCATTTGAATATAAAAAGATGTGTTTAAATAATAATGATTATAGAAATATAAAAAAGATAGTAAAATTCATTTTAGGTTGACATAAGGGAGAGGATCTTTATATTTAGCTAACTCAGACTTTCTTTGAAAAGATGCTATAATAATTTCATCTTGAATAAAAATACCATTATTATGCAATACAGAATTATCTTTTAAGTAAAAATACATTTTATTGCAGGATCTTATTCGTTTCCTGAATATAGGAAATTAATTCTCTATCTGTACGAAGTTAATATCCTGTTGACAAAACCTTAATTCTTTATTTGTACGAAGTTAACATCTTAAAAAGTTAGAGTTCAAAAATCTGCTTTAAGAAGCTATTTACTAATTTTTCCCGTTTACATTTCTACTATCATAAATCATCGTTAATTCACTTAATACATATCATTAAAGAGCTATATCGTTTGTTTTATCGAGCAAATACACAAAATTGGAGGCTTTATCCTATCAAATATAACTTTCTCTAACAGCAACACAGCTGTTTTTTTCCTTAGATCTTTGTTCGGGTGCTAAAACCAGCAATACAGATGAGGTAGAAAATACAAAATGATAAAAAAGCATGAAATAATCAAAATGTAAACAGGACCCAATAATAAATAGGGGATAAAAATGCAATAGTTCTCGAAGAACTTAGATCAAACACCAAATTTTAAACCTAAATAAGAAAGAAAAGGATGAGAGAAAAACAGTAAGCTAAGTTAACCTGGTGCAGTGATGCTTTAGAAGTGTCCTGTGCTCACTTTATCAATCAAAATTACAATCTAATAATTAATCGTATTTATGAGAAAATGCAACATGCGGTGGTTTAGTCCGCAAAGAATGAAAAAGCATCTGGCTTTTGCTTTGGCAGTTAGCCTGATAGCTATGGTACCTGTAAGTGCCTTCGCTCAAGTACTAAAGATTTCAATGACGAAGACAAACGTATCCATCGAGAGTGTACTGCGTGAACTTGAAAAACAAAGCGAGTATACTTTCTTCTACAATGACAATCAGGTAAAGCTGAACAAGAAAGTATCCATCAATGTGTCGGATGCCCCGATCGAAACTGTACTGAACGAAGTATTCAAGAATTCGGGATACACTTATAAGATCGTGGATAATCAGATCGTAGTATCTGCGACGAAAGAAGCGACAAAAGACGTACAGACAACTCAGCAACAAAAGCAGAGAAAAGTTTCGGGAGTTGTAAAAGATGTAATGGGTGAAGCCATCATTGGAGCATCAGTAGTAGAAAAAGGAGCTCCTTCTAATGGTACTATAACAGATATTAACGGACAATTCAGTCTGACAGTAGGCGGCAACGAATTACAAATTACCTATATCGGTTATATGCCTGAAACAGTATCGTTGAAACCAGGTGTTACTTCTTACAATGTTACCATGAAAGAAGATACAAAGACCCTTGACGAGGTAGTTGTAGTAGGTTACGGCGTACAGAAAAAAGCAAATTTAACAGGTGCAGTATCATCCATTAATGCTGAAGCACTGGAATCTCGTTCTGTATCAAGTGTCTCTGCAGCAATGGCCGGAACAATGCCGGGTGTAACAGCTATCCAATCTTCCGGTGCTCCGGGATTACAAACCGGAACAATTACCGTACGTGGTAAAAACTCGGTGAATGCGGCCAATCCGTTAGTCATCGTAGACGGTGTACCGGGTAGTATGAATACCATTGACCCACAGGATATCGAAAGTTTGACAGTATTGAAAGATGCTGCTTCTGCCGCAATCTACGGTGTACAGGCTGCCAACGGTGTAATCTTGATTACAACTAAAAAAGGTAAGAAAGGACAAGATGCCAAAGTATCCTATTCGGGTAGTGTAGCATGGGCAACTCCTACGACAAAACTAAACTTCCTTGGTTCGGCAGACTATGCTATGCTGTACAATGAAGCTGTAAAAAATGAAAATCCCAATGCCGCCCTTCCGTATAGCGATGAAGATATCGAGCTTTTCCGGAATGGAACTGATCCAATCGGACACCCCAATACAGACTGGTATAAAGAGACATTTAAAAATTTTGCATTTGAACAACAACACAATTTCTCAATCAATGGTGGCTCTGAAAAAACAAATTACAGTGCATCGGTTGGTTATCTCTATCAAGGTGGTTTAACAAACGAAAATGATTATAATCGTTTCACCGGTCGTATCAACGTTGAATCAGAAATCAGCAAATGGTTTTCTGCCGGACTGAATGTATCCGGATATAGAGGAACACGTGAAGATGGAGCTGTCGGATTTGCTACACTGATGAGTGAAGTGACCCGTAACAGCCCGACACTACCGGTTTACAATGAAGATGGTACATTTAATTATAGTGGAAAAGCCAATCCGGTAGCAGAATTAGGAAGAACCGGTTTTTATCGTCAGATGGACCAGCAGTTGAATGCTATCCTACATGCAACCGTACACATTTTACCGGAATTGAGCGTTAAGGGATTATTCTCTGTACGTAATGATATTCGTAACATCGATTACTTCAAGAAACATTATTCATATGGTACCGGATCAAATATTTCTGATTCCGGTTTGAGAGAAGGATACGATAAATATTATATCTGGAACGAATATACATCTCAGCTATTGGTGAACTATAACAAAACGTTCAAGCAACATACTATCGGTGCATTGTTTGGCTTTGAGCAGTGGGAACAACTTTATAAATATACAGAAGCCACACGTAAGGGTGGTGGTAGCGATGAACTAACAGAGTCATTGAATACACTGGATAAATCATCTCAAACCAATTCTGATGGTGGCACGGAGTTAGCCCGTCGTTCATACTTTGGGCGTATCCAATACGATTACGCTGACAAATATTTATTTGAAGCGAATCTGCGTGCAGATGCTTCTTCACGTTTCCCGAAAGATAATCGTTGGGGTGTATTCCCTGCATTCTCTGCCGGATGGAGAATCTCAGAGGAAAACTTTATTAAAGACAATCTGAACTGGATGAGTAACTTGAAGTTACGTTTAGGTTGGGGGCGTACCGGTAACGAAGAATTGAGCGATATCTACCCTGCAGTAGCGACTTATGCTTATGGTTCTTATATGTTTGGTAATACATTGAACACAACTGCCTATGAAGCGAGATATGTAAACAGTGCACTTCAGTGGGCCACAGTTACTAATTACGAAGTTGGATTAGACGCAGGATTCTTAGATAATAAACTTGGATTTGAACTGTCTGTATACAAGAAAAAAACAGATGACATGCTATTGAAACTTCCGGTACAGGGCATTTTAGGTATGTCAGCACCGGTTCAGAATGCAGGTAGTGTAGAAAATACAGGTTTCGATTTGAACATTTTCCACAATAACCGTATCAATAAAGATTTCAGCTATGCTGTAAATTTAAATCTGGCTTATGTAAAAAACCGTATCACAAACCTTGAAGGTACTGAAGGAGAAGATCCTGACAACAATAAATTATGGCGTTTAGAAGGTTATCCCATCGGTTCATTCTATGGTTACAAAGCAATCGGTTATTTCAATACTGAAGAGGAACTGGCCAACGAACCGAAACGTACAGGAACAGAAAAATTGGGTGATATCAAATATGCTGATTTGAATGGTGATGGTAAAATTGATGCTGCGAATGACCGTACAGTGATCGGTCAAAACTTCCCGAGCTGGACAGGTGGTTTAAGCATTAACCTGTATTGGAAAGACTTCGACTTCTCTGCTCTGTTCCAAGGTGCATTCGATGTCGATAAATACTGTGAAGCCGAATCTTCATACGCATTCTATAATGGTGGTAAAGTGCTGAAAAAACACTTAGATCGATGGACTCCGGAAAATCATAATGCCAGCTATCCTCGTATCACAAAAGATTCACAAACTAACTTCGTAACTTCTTCTTTCTGGTTGGAAGACGCGTCTTATGTACGTTTGAAGAATGTGTCATTAGGCTACAATCTGCCTAAGAGTTGGCTGAACAGAATTGGCGTTAGCAGAATCAAAGTCTATGTAGCTGGTGAAAACTTACTGACATTCTGTGGTCTTGAAGACATTGACCCGGAAGAATCAAGTACACGCGGATGGTCATATACCAACGTGAAGAAAGTTTCATTAGGCCTAAAAGTTTCATTCTAAATCCCTCAATACTATAAAAATATGAAAAAGAATTACTTATATATATTTGCAACAGCCCTTATAGTAGGGTTCAGCTCTTGTAGCGACTTTCTGGATCGCTATCCTCAGGAAGAGCTTTCTGATGGTAGCTTCTGGAAAACGCCGGATGACGCAAACAAAGTAGTCTCAGACCTCTATGGCTATCTGTCTACATGGGATCAAGACAACGACATTAATTCAGACAATGCCACAATGGGTATCAAATGGGCTGCAGGTAATATTTCCAAAGGAATTTATGACCCGGCAGACCAAGGTTGGAGCGGTGATTATGCAAATGTCCGTCAGTGTAACCTGATTCTTTCAAAAATAGATGAGATTCCTGATTATCCTGAAGCAGATAAAACCAAAGCACTCGGACAGGTATATTTCTTCAGAGCGTATATTTACTTTAATCTGATCCGTTCATTCGGAGACGTTCCATACATTGATAAACCTCTGGACTTAAAAGACATGGAAGGAATCACACGTATGCCAAGAGCAGAAGTATATGAGAAAGTCATGGCTGATTTTGACAGAGCAATTGCTGCCCTTCCAACAGAATGGCCTGCTTCTGACTATGGACGAATTACTAAAGGAGCCGCTATGGCAATGAAAGCAAGAGCTGCTTTATACTACGGAAATTGGGATGTAGCTGCCAAAGAAGCCAAAAATGTAATGGATTTAGGCTTGTATGAACTTTATGATAAAGACAATACAGGCAAATATGCTGAACTTTTCTGGGAAAAAGCCGATGGTTGTGACGAATTCATACTTGTTACCCAATTTAACTACCCGGACAAAACTCACTACCTGATGGGTTGGGAATGTTTCCCTACAAAAGGTTGGGGTGGCATGAACCCCACTCAAAGTCTGGTGGACGCATTCGAAGATAGTGAAGGCGCTCCGATCAGTAAATCTAAAATATACGATTCAACAGATCCATTCAAAAACCGTGACCCACGTTTGGAGGTAGACATTTTGCACGATGGTGAGGAAATGTATGGCGTAACAATAAAAGTCGCTCCTTTGGCTTCAAGCGGTAGCACAGGCATCAACCAACATAATGATGCTACAGAAACCGGATATTATGGCCAGAAATGGCTGGACCCAAGTTTAGATCCTCAGTCTGATGGCTGGAACATGGGTAAGGACTGGGTACATATCCGTTATGCTGAAGTACTCTTAACTTATGCTGAAGCCATGAACGAACTTAAGGGGTTGGATCCGGCTGCATTTGATGCCGTCAATCAGGTAAGACGTCGTGTAGGTATGCCTGAACTTCAGAATACGGATGCCAGCAAGCCTACTTATTGTGCTACTCAGGATGATCTCCGTCAACGTATCCGTAACGAATGGCGTGTAGAATTTTGTCTGGAAGGCGGAAAACGTATGTGGGATATCCGTCGTTGGGGAATTGCCAAAGACGTATTGAATGCACCATTCGAAGGATTGAAATATAAGATTGTAGACAACCCGAATGATCCCGACAAAAAAGTAGATGGTGGAAAAATGTGTATCCTTTATCAGGGAGAACCGATTAAGTTGGTAGGAAGCAGATACTCGGACAATAACTATTTGTTCCCTGTACCGCAAAGCGAAATTGACTTGAATCCTGCTCTGACACAGAATCCGGGTTATTAATAATAGTGTTTAGACAATGGGGGCATTCCAATCAGGGAGTGCCCTCATTTCTCTTATTATCTTGCATCTATACTTATGAAGCGGTTACCATACCTACTTTTTTTACTACTTTTCATTACCTATTTCCTTTGTTACCAAGGGGTACTTTCACATGTGATTTATTATCACGAACAACACCATTTGTTCCTGTTCTCTAAAGAATACTTCTTCAAACAAATTCATACGGAAGGGTTGATCGCATATCTGAATGATTTCATCGTTCAATTCTTTTATATACCCATATTGGGGAGTGCTATATTATCCGGGATATTGGCGGGAATATATCTGTTGACGCACTATTCTTTCAAAAAAATAACAGGACAAACAGACCTGTTACAATTATCCTTGATTCCCTCTATATGTCTTTTCATTTATACAATGCCTGTAGATCATTCATTAACACCTGTCGTGGGAGTTTTCTTGGGGCTTTTGTTACTTGCCGGAATTAATCTCTTCATAACCAAACAATGGAAATGTTTCATCCGCATTCCATGGATTAATGTTCATGGAAATAAAAAGAATATGGCAATTTCCACAATTTCTACAATCATATATGCCATTGCCGCATGTTATATATTCGTACAATCATATAATATGCCGGAACGCATCATGTTGATGGCTGAGAAAAGCGTAAAAGAGAGAAATTGGGAAAACACATTGACACAAACAGAAAAATATATAAATTCAGGGAGAACCAATCAACTGATCTCTTATTTTCACAACCTGGCTTTATATCACACAGGAAAACTACCTTACCACCTATTCGATTATCCACAAAAATTAGGAGTCAAAAGTCTGTACTTCCCATGGAACAGTGACAGCCGTGAAAGCGAATATGGACATTTCATTTATGAAGACCTGGGATATATCAACGAGGCACAACGGTGGGAGTTCGAATCGATGGTTGTCTGGGGAGAGACCGCTCCGCACCTGATTAACCTGGCACGGTATAACATAGCCAATAAACGTCCCAAAGTGGCACAGAGGTTTATCAACCTGCTTAAACAATCTCTTTTCTACAAGAAAGAGGCCGAAGCATTGGAGAAATGGCTACCGACAGGAAATGTTCCCGGGTTGAAAGTATCACCCGGCAAAGCCTCCAACACACCTGTACGATTCGCGAATGTTATAAATATAGGACCGGAACTGCAATATCTGTGCGAACAAGACTCAACAAACCGGATGGCTTTCGAATATCTGATGGGTAACTTACTGTTGAGCAACAATGTCATACGTTTTGTGAATAACCTGAAGTTCATACATAATTTCGATTACCCTCAAATGCCACCCGCTTACGAAGAGGCACTCTATATCTATAAATTAGGAGTAGGCGAAGAAACTTTTTCAAAATCAGGTTTCACTGTAAGCGAACAAACCGAAAAACGATTCCAACAATATTATGGTTTATATAAAAACAGAGAAATGCAGAGACTGAAATCGGAGTTTGGAAACACCTATTGGTACTATCTGAACTTCATCAGTCCCTATGGAGATAAAATCATTAAGAACTAATCTGCACTGATATGAAAACTACCTATATTCTTTTTATGATGGCTCTTGCCTGGATACTACAAGCCTGCACAGAGCAATGTCAAAGGCCGGACTTATATACAGATAGTATTCCCTGTATATACCCGGATTATACAGGAGTCACATTCCCGGTTAATATTGCTCCGCCAAATTTCATTATCAAGGAAGAAGCTGATGTTTTTCAAACAGAAATTGGTGTAGAAAAAGTGACAGATATTCTATATACCAGCAAGCAACCGGAAGTGATTATCCCATCCAAAGCCTGGAAAAAACTTCTCCAAAAGGCAGCCGGAAAGGAAATCTTTATTCGAATCACCCTCCTGAAAGATGGAAAATGGACACGCTTCGCAGATATTACAGATACCGTTTCTAATGAAATGATAGATCCATACCTCGTCTACCGGCTACTCTACCCGGGATATGAACTCTGGAACGAGATGGGAATCTATCAACGAAACCTGACTAATTATGAGGAAACTCCCATAGCGGAGAATAAAGCATTTGAAAAACAATGCATAAATTGCCATACGTTCAACCGGAACTCGCCCGAAACCATGATGATACATGTACGTGGAAAATCGGGAGGAACACTGATATCAAAGAATGGAAAAGTAGAAAAAGTTAATACAAAACCGGAAGGAGCCAAGAATGGAGGAACCTATGCGGCCTGGCATCCTACAGGGCGATATATTGCTTTCTCTATGAATGAGATACAACAGTTCTTCCATTCATCGGGACAAAAACCCATCGAGGTGTCAGACCTGGCCGCCGACTTGATGGTATATGACACGCAAAAGAAAACGTTCCTCACGGACTCCCTGATTTATGGGGATAAATACATGGAGACATTTCCGAACTGGACACCGGACGGGAAGATGCTGTACTTCTGCCGTGGAAACGCTTACAAAGAAAAGATGTCGCTGGACAGTATTCGTTATGACCTATGCCGGATTGGATTCGACCCCGAATCAGGTAAGTTCGGGAGCTTGGAATGTGTATATAAAGCTTCGGAACAGGGGAAGAGCGTGTCTTTTCCAAGAGTTTCTCCGGATGGCAGATACCTGATGTTCACTCTATCTGATTATGGTAACTTTTCTATCTGGCATCCGGAAAGCGAGCTTTGCCTTTTAACGATAGATACCGGAGAGATACGGCTTTTAAACGAGGTGAACAGTGATGACGTGGAAAGTTTCCATACCTGGTCGTCATCCGGAAAGTGGTTCGTATTCAGCAGCAAACGACTGGACGGACTTTGGGCACGACCATTCTTCGCCAGTTTCAATACGGAAACAGGAAAAGCGGGAAAACCGTTTTTATTGCCACAGAAAGATCCGCGTTTCTATGATACGTTTACTAAAACATATAATTTACCGGAGCTGATTAAAGAACCGGTGCGTAACGGAAATGAACTGATAAAAGCGATTAGATAAACGACAAGACTATCAACATTCATTAACTTAGCACACAGTTTTATTTGAATGAAGCAGGAGGCTTATTTGTGATAAATAAGTCTCCTTTTTGGGACAGTGCCCTCAATTTTTTCATTCATTATAAAAACTGTGTTGACAAAGTTTATAATCTATTTTTTCTCTTTGCTGACACCGTTTAAATTATTGCCTCTATTATATTCTTAAGTTAGAGAGTTACTTGTCATTTTTACGTAATAACTAAAGTCTGCATTCCATTCTATTGGGACTACTGGTAGTGCCCTTGAACCCAAATTTTGCATAATGACTAACTAATTTATCTGTTGATTCTTGGCGACTTTGTGCATTCACTCCATCTCCAGATGCGCTCAAAGTGATTTTAGTAATATTCTTTGTTCTTGCCTCCTCGATGATATACATGATAATTTCTCCACCAGCTCCATGATAAGCAGAAATATGATCCAAGTTCCAGATATCTCGATGAGTACTTATCCGGGCAACCCCCTTACAAATATCTCCATCCATAGCCGCATACATTATGGTACCACCTATTTCTCTGTCACAGAGTGTACCGACACCATTACATACTCGCTCTGCCTCTTCTTTCCTACTGCTTTCCAGATTATCGTGAGGGATACTTTCCTTATATTTTCTCACTTTCTCACCGTAATCCTCATTTGTACATTTAATAATATTCATAACAATAACTATTTATATTTTTCTACTCAATCAAAGTTTTTTAGAATTTACCCTTATACTCTACTACCTTTTGGAAGCCAATGTTTTCAAGATTCTATCAGTAAATTTACTTTCGAACGTCAATGCTTCCAGAAATATTTTAGGAATATTCTGTTCTTCTTGTTGAAAGTCGAACATCAAATCTACGATAGCCGGGAATTTATTATCTGCACTTTCAAATAGTTTCAATCCTTCTTTATAGTAATCTATAACATGGTTCCTCCAGGCGTTAATCATCGATTTTGGGCATTTTGCAGGTATCCCCCAGTTATCTCCTCTGCCTAAATGGGTAGAGGATGCTGGACGTCCATTAGCCATCATGAAAAGGCTACAAGGCAAACAAGACGATACTTTTGTCGTACTACTTCCAAGAGCAACTTCAAATATGGCATCACTTTCTCTTTCATCTGGTAAAAATTGAGACATTGTCCGAATCATACCATGATAACTTGCAAACAACCCCTTGGTTTTGTCATAATCCTCGCTAATGGTTTCGATACATTTATCGATTGTAATTTGTTCTGTTGGAGATTCTTCATTTGACTTACTTTTTGGAAGTCTGCTTATGATACAATATGAACAATTGGTTGCATTCTTGGCACGATTGTATGAGCCTTCAATCTCCACCCTTGCTGGATCGTCCAATTGCCGATAAGTAGGTTTATATTGTAGCAAAGCAGAAGGTCCTACAATTATAAACTGATTTCCTTTAAGTATCCCACCGATGTATGCCCCATAAGGAGGATTGGGAATTTTTGCTCCATCAAACAATTCCCCAATTATAGGGATTACCTTCACCAATGCCCTTCCCGCTTTCACTCCTTCGTCGTCCAGAGGTGCTTTTGCTAGCACATATGGCATATAACTTTGACTGAATGACTGGTCACACAAAAGATTCTTTTTTGATATCTGTTTGTATGCCTCTACTACTTTTTTATATTCAGCAGCTTCCTTGTCTGCAACAAGCTTGGCTGCTTGTTTTTCTTCGGCTGTTGTTCCCACTTCTTTCGGAGGTTCTGACTGAAGAATTACTTTCATTCCTTCCAAGCTAAAGAATCCAAACGTGATAACGGTACACAGCGCATCTGCACTTTTGTTAGTCAATTGTGGCATAATTTTTCCTAATAATACTTTTCACCTACTCTATATCAGTTTTCGGTTTTCCTGTTTAAGGATAGATAAATCCTCTGGAAATACTTTCCAGAGAATAAATTATCCTGTAAGCTTACAGTGACAAAAATAGAGTACTGATACAAAAGAAGAAATTATTAATTTCAGATGGATACATTTTACTTCAAACTACCATATTTCGTTTTCAGAACAAGCTTTTTTCGTTTGTCTTGTTATCAATACTATTCGGCATTGTACAGACACAATTACCTGTTCCTGGATAGAAGCGGATGAAAGTTTCAGCATCGGTATTCCAGTCTGCCACAACGCGCAAGTGGGAATGATGTTGAAGGAATGCTGACTTATTTATATTAGCCAGTCCTGACAGATAAGGTGTGTCTTGTCAACGGCAATAATACATATTCCTTTATATAGGAAAATTAATTTTCAAAATATAGAGAAGGTAAATACAGATATATTTGATTACAGAATAGGAAGAATAGAGTGAATAAAATGAAAAAATTAACGAAATAAGTTTATAAAATAAATTGGGGATAGTAAAAGGACGTTTGGTTAAGATTGAAAAAGCAGAAAGCAAAAGTATTTTTACTGTATCCACCTATATTGAGTATTGGCCGGGGGATTTTTTGGTATTATCAATCATGTTCTTCTTTGGGCAGTGATTCATACTATTACGATTTTTCTCTACTCTCTTTTACTAAGTTCATACGGAACTTGGAAAATTCATCATTTTAAACCTAAATAAAAAGAAAGAAATGCACAAAGAAAAATGACAACTTAGTTAGCCGAGGTACGTTGGTACAAAAAGAATCATGTACCCTCTTTATCAATCAAAATTACAATCTAATAATTAATCGTATTTATGAAAAAATGCAATCTGCGGTGGTTTAACCCGCAAAAAGTCAAAAAACAACTGGCGTTTGTTTTGGCAATCTGTCTGGTTTGTATGGTGCCTGTCACTACCTATGCCCAAATTCTTAAAATATCCATGAAGAGGACTAATGTCTCTATTCAAAATGTGATACGGGAATTAGAGCAAAAAAGTGGGTATACTTTCTTTTACAATGACAATCAGGTAAAACTCAGTAAGAAAGTTTCTGTAGATGTTACGGATGCACCTATTGAGAAAGTATTGGATCAGATTTTTAATAACTCCGGTTATACTTATAAAATAGTAGATAATCAGATTGTTGTTTCGGCAGCAAAGATAGAAACTTCTAAAACATCCTCTCTCCAACAACAGAGAAGTGTACGTATCACGGGACAAGTGAAAGATACTGCCGGAGAACCGATTATTGGTGCTTCTGTTGTAGAAAAAGGATCGGCAAGTAATGGTACAATTACTGATATGGAAGGAGGTTTCAAGTTAACAGTATCAGGTAATGAATTGCAAATAACCTATATTGGTTATATGCCACAGACCGTAAAAATTCATCCGGGAGTAACCAACTATAGTATCACAATGAAGGAAGATACCAAGACTCTGGACGAAGTGGTAGTGGTAGGTTATGGTACACAAAAGAAAGTAAACTTAACCGGTTCGGTAGCTTCGGTTAGTACTGATGAAATCAAAGACCGCGTACAGACGAACGTGTTGTCGGCTGTGCAAGGTACAGTACCTGGAGTAACCGTTATTTCACGTCCCGGACAAACACCAAGTATTAACTTCCGTGGACGTGGTAACTTAGGAACTTCGTCACCTCTCTACGTAATCGATGGTGCAATTGCGGATGCCACATTCTTTTCTAACCTTGATCCAAATAGTATCGAATCTATTTCTTTCCTGAAAGATGCTGCTTCATCGGCCATTTACGGTTCACGTGCGGCCTATGGTGTAGTATTGGTAACTACCAAACAGGGAAAAAATGATAAAATGAACGTTTCGTACAGTGGTTACGTAGGTTTGAGTAACCCTACTTACAAACCGGAGTACGTCAATTCTACCCAATATGCAGAGTTGTACAATGAGGCTCTCTACAATTCCAATCCAAAAGGTGGAAAATACCAAGGGTATACCGAGGAAGAAATTGGCTATTTCAGAGATGGTTCTAAACCAGACTTATATCCAAACACAGATTGGAATGATCTGATATTAGACAAAAATGTACTGACCACTCAGCATTCCTTGGATTTCAGTGGTGGAACAGATAAGATACGTTACTTTATCGGTTTGGGCTATGTGTATAAAGACAACATGATCCCCGGACAAGATAGCCAACGTTACAACTTGAATACCAATCTGAGTTCAGATATCACCAAGTGGCTGACTGTAAAGGCAGGAGTAAAATATATCCGCAATGATTCCGACCGTGATTGTGGCGCACCTTCATTGGCCAGTTTCTCAATGGTACCGGTTACATTCGTTGCAAAACAGTCAAATGGTGATTGGGGAACTGTGAACGGAGGTCAATCGGCAACAAGTAGCTTCATCACAAACAATCCACTCCGTGCATTGAGCAAATCGGATTGGAGTAAATCAAAAAGTGAAAATACCATGTACGATCTCGGTTTTGATATCAAACCGGTAAAAGGGCTTATTATTAGCGGACAAGGTGTATTCAAAGGATATGAATATAAGAGCAAAAGTTACACCGCCTTACAACCTAATGCCATAAACTACTTTTCCGGAGAAGAAATAGTTGGAACCGGAGTAACCAAAAATAAAATGAGTATGGACTGGCAGAGTACAAATACAATGCTTTATACGGCGACAGCCAGATATGACTGGTCGAATGATAAACATTCAGTAGGAGCATTGGTAGGTACATCTTACGAGCATTATAAATATGAAAGACTGGCAGGATCACGTGAAGAGTTCCCATCTGACGCATTAACAGATATGGAAGCCGGCTCTACTTCGGGAGCAGGCTATACCAATGGTGCAGGTTCATCGGAATATAAGATGTTGTCTTATTTTGCTCGTGTTAACTATACTTTGATGGATCGGTATTTATTGGAAGTAAACATGCGTGCAGATGCATCTTCACGTTTCCACAAAGATCACCGTTGGGGATATTTTCCTTCATTCTCGGCCGGATGGAGAATGAATGAAGAAGGCTTCATGAAAGACATCGAGTGGATCAATAATCTGAAAATCAGAGCTTCTTATGGTACTCTTGGTAATATAAACAATGTAGGAAATTATGATTATTTTCAGAATTACAGTAGTGGAAACCATTATAATTTCAGTGATTCGCCCGTAATCGGTATCGGTGAATCCAAACCTGCTAATGAAACGCTCGGTTGGGAAAAAGTTGCTTTAACTGATATTGGTTTGGACTTCGACATTTTCAATGGACTTCTGGGTGTAACAGCTGATTACTATATCAAAAACACAAGTGATATTTTGTTGGGATATAACGTACCTACAGAAACCGGTATCACAGCTGCACCTTCACAAAACATTGGTAAAGTGAAAAACACAGGTTTCGAATTAGCTTTGAATCACCGTAACAAGATTGGAGCTGTTAACTACAGCATCGGAGCTAACATTGCTACCAATAAAAATAAAATTACCAACTTAGGCGGTTCGGACAATATTATTCAGACCAGCAGTTATATCGTGAAGTATATCCTGAAAAAAGGGGAATCAATCGGTTCTTTCTATGGATTTAAAACAGACGGACTGTATACTCAAGCTGATATTGATGCCGGGCATTACTACACATTAAGTGGAGTAGTACCTAATGCAGGTGATGTTAAATTTGTTCCTCAACGTGACATCGAGTACAAACAGGAGATCACAGACGAAGATCGTACTATTCTTGGTAAAGATGTGCCCGACTTTACATATGGTGTAAACTTAAGCCTACAATATAAAGGTTTTGAATTCAGTATGTTTGGACAAGGAATCAGTGGAACTAAGGTAGCATTTGACGTATATGGTGTTCACCCATTCTACCATGGTCAGGATAACCCAAGAAAATACCATCTGAAGAGATGGACAGAAGAGAATCCAAATCCATATGCTGCTTATCCTCGTCTCTACTCGGCAAGTAGTGTACACACAACTTATAATCGTAATTTCAGTGATTATCATTTGTTTGACTCGGACTATTTCCGTTTCAAGACTTTGTCATTGGGATATACGGTACCATCTGCCACAGTGAAGAGCTGGGGATTGCAGTCATTGAAGGTATATGTAACAGGAGAAAACCTGTTCACAGTACGTGCTGATAAAAAGATGGAAGACTTTGATCCGGAAACAGCCGGTGGTGTGATTTATACGCTGGGAACCAAATCGGTAGCATTTGGTGTAAACATATCATTCTAAAATCATTCATTAAAAAATAGAATTCACAATGAAAAACAATATAAGAAAAATTGCATTGGGATTATGTCTCACAGGAGCGTTAACAGCCTGCGATTTAGATGTGGTTCCACCTGCTGACATTGCAGCAGAAAACTTTTGGCAAACGGAAAAAGATGCATGGTATGCTTTAAATACCTGCTATTCTACATTGGATGGTGTAGACATTTGGGATGAATTGTGTACAGATAATGCACATAGCCACAAACCTTGGGAAGGAAACTTCGAAATGGTACAACAAAACGGTATAAGTACAGCCAATGGATATGGAAGCTACTATTTTGGTACCGTTCGTGTAGTGAATAACTTTATTGCTAATGTAGATAAATGTGCAGTCAGTGATGAACTAAAAACACGCATGAAAGCAGAAGCACGTTTTTTCCGCGCTTTAAGTTATCTTGATTTGACCACGAAATTCGGAAAAGTTCCGGTAATTACGGACGTTTTAGCTTATGACGCACCGAATGTTAAACGTGACGAAGTGGAAACTGTCCGGAAGTTCATTCTTGACGAATTGGCAGAAATAGCGGAAATCCTTCCTGATAGTTATAACGGTAGCTACATGTATGAAACAGGACGTATCACTCGTGCCGGTGCTCTGGCCCTTCGTGCACGTGCCGCCTTGTATTTTGGAAATTACGCCGAAGCAGAGTCATCTGCCGGAAAAATCATTTCTGAAGGACATCATTCTCTGTTCCGTGTGTCGTCACTCACCACAGCGCAACAAAAAGAAGCCAACGAAATGGATGCTTATATTGATTATGCAGCCAAAGGTATCGATAAAGATAAATTCGTGAAAGGTATGTTCAGTTATGAATCATTGTGGCACAAAGGTAACGCATCTCCCGCCAATCCGGAGTATATTGTAACACGTGAGTACATGGCTGATGCAAACAACTATGATTGGACAAGATATACATATTTCATACCCAAATCATTCTCTCAATACGACGGATACTGTTCTTATGAACCGATGCAGGACTTAATTGACGCATACTGGGATGTGGATGGTAAAACAATGCGTAATGACATCACTATGGAACAGCGTAAAGAACGTTATGCCGAAATATGGAAAGACTTTAAAGATATGAGCCAATCTCAATTCATTGAAAAAGTTCCGCAAACGGATATTATGAAATACGACTATATGAAAGAATTCCGCAATCGTGACAGTCGTTTATATGTATCTATGATGTTCCCTTTCAAAGGATGGCATGAAACTGTTAAAGGCACATTCTATTTCCGTTGGGATCCGGATCTGATAAATAAAGATGGTAATGAATCATGGACGGGATATTTTTATCGTAAAATGGTCACTCTCGATCCTTATGATACTTGGACTGCTGAAGAAGATTATCCGGTGATTCGCTATGCTGAAGTATTGCTGACATACGCAGAAGCACGTATCCAGAACTCCGGATGGGATACAGAAGTACAGAAAGCATTGAATGACCTGCGCGATCGTTGTGGTATGCCGGATGTACCGACTTCCATGCCTTCTAAAGAAGAAGCTCTGGCTTTTGTACGTAATGAACGGCGTATTGAATTAGCGGCAGAAGGCCATCGTTTTGATGATATACGCCGCTATGGAAACGACTATTGCAGCAAGGCTATGAATGGTCCTTCTTATGCTCCAAACGGATATGTTGTAATCAACAAAGTTTGGGATGAGCGTTTGATGCTTATGCCTATACCTCAAGGTGCAATTGACTTGAATCCATTGTTGAAAAACGATCAGAATCCGGGATATTAATTTAACACACATTATTTATTGAGGGTTAAAGCCCGTTCATGGTAATACATGAGCGGGCTTTTTTATGTCCCAATTGATATTCAGAACTGCAATTTCCTCATTTATAACCATTCAGGTGATAACCGGTTTTACATCTCTTCTGCCCAAGTTCGTTTAGAACTTAGACCAAACATCAAATTTTAAACCTAAATTAATAAAGAAAAGAATGAGAGAGAAACCGTAAATGACGTTAACCTGGTGCAGCGATGCTTTAGAAGTGTCCTGTGCTCACTTTATCAATCAAAATTACAATCTAATAATTAATCGTATTTATGAGAAAATGCAACATGCGGTGGTTTAGTCCGCAAAGAATGAAAAAGCATCTGGCTTTTGCTTTGGCAGTTAGCCTGATAGCTATGGTACCTGTGAGTGCCTTCGCTCAAGTACTAAAGATTTCAATGACGAAGACAAACGTATCCATCGAGAGTGTACTGCGTGAACTTGAAAAACAAAGCGAGTATACTTTCTTCTACAATGACAATCAGGTAAAGCTGAACAAGAAAGTATCCATCAACGTGTCGGATGCTCCGATCGAAACTGTACTGAACGAAGTATTCAAGAATTCGGGATACACTTATAAGATCGTGGATAATCAGATCGTAGTATCTACTGTGACTGCAGCTGCCAAGGATGTGCAGGCTGTTCAACAGCAGAAGCAGAGAAAAATTACCGGAGTCGTGAAAGATGCAATGGGTGAAGCCATCATCGGAGCATCTGTAGTAGAAAAAGGTACTACCTCTAATGGTACTATCACTAATATTGAAGGTGAATTTACCTTGAATACTGCCGGTAAGGAACTTCAGATTACTTATATCGGTTACGTACCTCAGACCATCGTACTTAAGCCGGGAGTTAACAATTACAATGTCATAATGAAGGAAGATACAAAAACTTTGGATGAAGTTGTAGTTGTTGGTTATGGTACTCAGAAAAAGGTCAACCTGACAGGTGCAGTATCTTCTGTTGGTACTGAAGAGTTAAAAAGTCGTGTAAATACAGACGTATTAGCATCAGTACAGGGACAGGTTCCGGGTGTTACGGTTATTGCCCGTCCGGATGGTTCTACAAGTATTAACTTCCGTGGTCGCGGTAACTTGGGAACTTCATCACCTCTGTATGTAATTGACGGTGCAATTGCTGATGCAAATTTCTTTTCAAGCCTTGACCCGAACTCTATTGAAAGCATTTCGTTCTTGAAAGATGCAGCATCTTCTGCAATTTACGGTTCGCGTGCTGCTTATGGTGTTGTATTGGTAAAAACAAAAGGTGGTAAAGAAGGTGATTTGAAGGTGACTTATGACGGATATGTAGGTTTTAAATCGGCTCTTTACACTCCTGACGTATTGAGTTCTGAATGGTATGCTCGTTTATCCAACGAAGCCGCATTAAATGATAATCCTAATGCAAAACTTCCTTATACAGACGAGGAAATAGCTAAATTCCGTGATGGTACAGACCCCGATTTGTATCCGAATACAAACTGGTATGATCTTGTATTGAAAGATAATGCTACAATAACAAAGCATACTGTAAGTATCAGTGGAGGTAATAAGGTGAAATATTATACATCTTTAGGATATTTGTATAATGACAAGTTCACTCCTGGAGCTACTACTGATCGTTATAATATGACTACTAATATCTCGGCTGATGTTAAGGAGTGGCTGGCATTCCGTGCAAATATCAACTATAACCAAACCTATAACGATAATTCAAAAGGTGGAGTCAGTTATGTAGAAATGTTGACTGTTCCTTCTACTTATGTGGCTCGTCAAAGTAATGGTGAATATGGTAGTTATGAAGCCGGTAAACCAGCTTCACAAGTAAGTATGCAACGTAATCCATTACGGCGTATTGAGTCAGGCGACTGGTCGAATAGCAGAACGCAAAATACTTTAATGGATTTTGCTTTAGATTTGAAGCCTGTAAAAGGTTTGACTGTTACGGGTGAAATGTCTTACCGTATTTGGGATTACAAAGCTAAAACATATACTGCAAGTCGTTCGAAGATTAAAGATTTCCTTACCGGTCAGGAACTGAACGGTACACAGGTTGCTGTTGAGAACTCTAAGATGGAATATGATTGGCAAGAGTCTACCCGCTTGATATACAATGGGCTGGCTAATTATACTTGGAGTAAAGACATTCATAACATCAATGCATTACTGGGTGTATCTTATGAACATTATCAGTTCCAGAAACAGAAATCTTCACGCAAGAATTTTCCGACTAACAATATGACGGATATGAACGGTGGTTCAAGTGCATCAAGTGATACGCATACAGAAGGTGGCAGCAATGAAAATAAATTGATGTCTTACTTCGGACGTGTGAATTATACATTGATGGACCGTTACTTGTTAGAGGTAAATATGCGTGCTGATGCTTCTTCACGTTTCCATAAAGACAATCGTTGGGGATACTTCCCTTCATTCTCAGCCGGATGGCGTGTAAGTGAGGAAGGATTTATGAAAGATATCGAATGGATTGATAATTTGAAGATCCGCGGGTCTTGGGGACAGTTAGGTAATATTAACAACGTAGGTGATTATGACTACTTCTCTTCTTATATCCAGGGTGATAACTATAACTTTAATGATGTAGTAGGAAACGGTATCATTGAAGCTAAACCCGCTAATAAGAATTTAGGATGGGAAACCGTTACTATCACAGATATCGGCCTTGATTTTGATGTACTGAATGGTAAACTGCGTTTTACAGCGGACTGGTATAATAAAGTGACGGATGATATCCTGTTGGGTTATAGAGTTCCAATGGAAGTCGGTATTAAAAAAGATTACTGGCCTTCACAGAATATCGGTAGTGTAAGTAACAAAGGTCTGGAAATAGGTATTACACATAATAATACAATTGGTGAGTTTACTTACTCTGTAGGAGCAAACTTCACTCGTAATTGGAACAAAGTAACTAATTTGGGTGGGGTAGATGATTTGTATGATGGTAGCTCTACATGGATTGAAGCAGTAGGACAACCTATCGGAACATTTTATGGTTTCCGTACAAACGGTCTGTTGACTCAAGAGGATATTGACAGTGGTAACTATATTACTGATGGTATTAAGCCTAATGCGGGTGATATTAAATATGTCGATTTGAATGATAATGGAAAGCTGGATGCCGGTGACAAAGACTTTATCGGTTGTGATGTTCCTAAATTCACATATGGTGTGAACTTGAATCTGCAATATAAAGGCTTTGAGTTGAGTATGTTTGGGCAGGGAGTTCAAGGTACTAAAGTGTATTTCTGGCAAGAACAGGCTTGGGCATTCTCTGACTATGCCAGCCCCCGTAAATGGCACTTACAGAGATGGACTACCGAGAATCCGAATCCGAATGCTGCTTATCCTAGAATTTATTCTCGTACCAGCTCACACTCTACTTTCAATAACCGCTTATCTGATTTCTGGTTATTTAATTCAGACTATTTCAGAATCAAGAATATTACTTTCGGTTATACATTCCCAAAAGCGATGTTAAGCAACATCAGTCTGGATGCATTGAAAGTATATGTAGCAGCTGAAAATCCGTTTACTATCCGTGGTGATCATCGCATGAAAGATTTTGATCCGGAATCTGCTACCGGTCGTGGTAGTATGGTTCGTGGAACGAGAACTATATCACTTGGTGTTAACGTTACATTCTAAAAAAGAAAGATTATTATGAGACAATTTGGTAAAACAATAAAATATTTAACGCTTTGCACTCTGATCGGTGCAACGGTTACAAGTTGCGATCTGGATGTAAATCCACCTTCTAACATTGCAGCTGAAACCTATTGGAAGACTTCAAAAGATGCCTGGTACAATTTGAATGCTGTATATGCCAATACAATATCTGGAGTCGGGGTATATGGTGAAACTTATACTACTGATGGCTATTGCCAATACTCTTGGGAGTCTGCAGGAGCTATTTTCCAGCAGGATGGATTTAGTGCATTGAATGATGAAGGATGGAATTTTGAAGCAATCCGCAAATGTAATGTGTACTTGAATGAAGTAGATAATTGCGACATGGATGCGGCACTTAAAACACGTACCAAAGCTGAAGTGCGTACGATGCGGGCATTACAGTACTTAGCTATGACTATGACGTTCGGAAAAGTACCTATCATTACAGATGTACCTGCTTATGATACTCCGAATGTGCCGCGTGATGAAGTGAGTAAAGTTCGTGAATTCATTCTTAAAGAACTGACAGAAGCTGCAGCAGATCTTCCTGAGTCTTACAGCGGAGGTGGTGAGTTTAATGAAAAAGGACGTATCACTAAATACGCTGCTTTATCTATTAAGGCTAGAGCTGCGCTCTATTTCGGACAATATGATGTGGCTGAAGCTGCAGCTAAGGATGTGATAGGTAGCGGTAAATATTCATTGTGGAGAATCACCAATCTTACAGATGCTCAGAAGAAGGAAGGTGAAGAGATGTCTATTTATGTAGATTTTGCAGATGAAGCTGCGAAAGAGAAGTTTGTGAAGGGCATGTTTAATTACGAATCTTTATGGTTCACTGAAAATGCTACAGTAGATAATCCTGAGTATATCTTGGCTCGCCAGTATGTTGATCCTGATCAGGAAGATTGGGTGCGTTATACAGCAATGCGTCCTAATCAGTTGGGAGGTTGGTCATCTGTAACTCCGACACAGAATCTGGTAGATGCTTATTGGAGTGCCGATGGTCATACTGTTCCTGCCGCTCCTTCTATTGAGGCACGTGCTGCGGCTTATGATAAGATAGTTGCCGATGTAAAAAAAGAAACAGCAGAAGAAGGTTCTACTCCTTTCCTGACATTTGTAGCTAAGAAGACTGCTGATGGAACATTGACAAAATATGACTATATGAAAGAGTATCGTAATCGCGATAGTCGTATGTATGCGTCTATTCTGTTTCCATTCAAAACATGGCATGAAACAAACTATGGTGCCGGATATGCTTATGAATGGATTAAGGGTGGTAACAATGAATCGAAGACCGGTTTTAACTATCGTAAGATGGTTGCATTAACTACAGACTCAAAAGATAATGCTAATGCTACGGGTGACTATCCGTGTATTCGTTATGCTGAGATTCTGTTGATTTATGCTGAAGCTCATACACAAACAACAGGTTATGATCAGAGTGTGCGTGATGCCTTGAATGATTTGCGTGATCGTTGCGGTATGCCGGATGTACCTGCTACATTAACTAAGGATGAAGCTCTTAACTTGATTCGTCGTGAACGTCGTGTAGAATTGGCGGGTGAAGGTTTCCGTGGAGACGATATGACTCGTTATGAAGATTCTTATTGGGAAAGTGAGATGAATAATGTGCCTATCTCTATGCCTGATGGTGAAACCGTGATAACTATGAAATGGAGTTCACGTATGCGTCTGAAACCGATCCCTCAGACTGCCATTACTCTTAATCCATTATTGGAAAATGATCAGAACCCGGGATATTAATTTAACACAGATATCTCTTAATTAAAGATTGAAAAAAAGGGATCGGTTTTAAAACCGGTCCCTTTTCTTGTTTTTATATAGTTTTAATTATTTTCCCATGCTCCTCTTGTAAAATCCGGTATTTCTACAGGAATACTGCCGTTTAATACCGATTGCTCGCTTAGTTCTGTGATGCATGACCATTCGGCGGCATCGTATACATCCATATCCAATGGGAGCCCGTTGCGCAGGCAATGAATCAAACGGCAATCCATGACATAATTCATTTCATTGGGCAGATTTCTCCGATGGGCTTCTGCACCGTAAGTAGCTGTAAAAGGGTGTTTGTAGCGTTCCATAATATCTTCAAGCGCTTTTCCTTCGAGAGGAGCACTTGCATCGGGCTCAAGGGCGATACAGGGAACGGGATACTTCTGGGCAAAGCCTTCCGTACCACAGATTGTATGGAGGCGGCTGTACGGGCGTGGAGTGACAACATTATACTGAACCATGATACTCTTGCCTTTCATTGTGTGAATCAAGGTGGTGTTCATATCTCCCAACCGATACTTTTGACGGGCTTCGGGAGAATTTTCTCCGAATGTCTTACGGGCGTACGACGTCATGCCGGCTTGCAGACTCGATAATGAAACGAGATAATTCATGCGGTCTCCCCGATGAATATTCAGTACCTGGCAAATGGGGCCTAAGCCGTGAGTAGGATAGGGGTTACCGGTATGCTCTATGCTATATTTCCTCCCCCAATGATTGTGAAATCCTCCTTTACTTTCGTCGGCGAAGTAGATAGAGCGCAGATCATGTATGTATGCTCCCTCTACGTGCGTTATCTCTCCGAATACACCCTGTTGTGCCATATTCAGTGTGGTCAATGCAAATGGATCGTAGCAACAGTTTTCAAGCATCATACAGTGTTGTCTTGTCTTCTCGGCTGTATCTACCAGCTTCCAGCATTCTTCTACGGTCATGGCTGCCGGAACTTCGATGGCTACGTGCTTACCGTGTTCCATAGCATAAACTGCCATGGGAGTATGTGTCAGCCAATCGGTACAGATAAACACCAGGTCAATATCATTCCGTTCACACATTTGTTTCCATCCATCCGGTCCGGTATAACCATCCGGCTGGGGATAGCCTGCTTCCCGGAGAATTTTCTGCGCTTTAGTCAGGTTACCTTCTCTGATTTCGCAAAGTGCTTTAATTTCGATTCCTTCGATTTGCAGATAACGCTGTAAAGTCAATACACCTCTATTGCCAAGCCCAATGAAAGCAAGGCGCACAATGGGGATGGGAGGATGTGCCAGTCCGAGCACATGTGTTTGTGAAGGAGTTCTCATATGTGGTTAGGATGTTAGGGTTATATATAAAAAAAGAGAATCTAATTTCTCAGATTCTCTTTAGAGCGGAAGACGGGGCTCAAACCCGCGACCCTCAGCTTGGAAGGCTAATGCTCTATCAACTGAGCTACTTCCGCAATTTTTGTGGGCAAAGATGGATTCGAACCACCGAAGTCGAAAGACAGCAGATTTACAGTCTGCCCCATTTGGCCACTCTGGTATTTGCCCTTTTGTTTGCTTTTGAGTTCCTTTGCTTTCTCTTAAGTAGCTTTGTTTCTCAATTGCGATGCAAAGATACAACTATTTATTTAAACTCCAAACAAAATCGATCATTTTTATTGCAGTAATTGCACATTCGTCTCCTTTATTACCCAGTTTGCCGCCGGCTCTATCTTCAGCCTGCTCCATGGTATTGGTAGTAATTAATCCGTAAATAACTGGTATATCGCCAGTTGCATTCAGTTGTGCGACACCTTGTGTCACTCCCATGCAAACATAATCAAAATGTGGAGTATCTCCTTTAATTACGCAACCAATGATAATAATTGCATCTACATCGCAATTTTCCATCATTTGATTGGCGCCGAAAGTTAGTTCGAAACTTCCCGGTACTGTTTTCACCAGAATATTTTCTTGCTTTGCTCCGTGTTTCTTTAAAGTTTTCACAGCTCCGTCCAGCAGGGCGCCGGTGATATGGGCGTTCCATTCGGAAACAACGATACCGAATTTCATTTCTTCTGCATTCGGAACCGAATTAAAATCGTAATCAGATAAGTTATGATATGCTGTTGCCATAATATATATGTTTTTGGTTGGTTTAAAAAAAGCTACCCAGGTTCGTTTGGGTAGCTTTCTATATAATAAGGTATATACCCCGTTATTATTTTTTCAGCAGTTTGGCTTGCTCGATGTACTTATCGATGTCCATAGCCTGATAAGACTGGAAGTATTTGTCTTTGATCTTGGTGAAGGCTTTTACAGCATCATCGTTTTTGCCTTGCTTCATCAGGATTTCTCCGGCTTGCAGTAGGAAGATGGGGCTCAGAGTGCTGTTATCAGCATTGTCTGCTGCTTTCAGAAGGGTTGAAGCTGCTTTGTCGAGTTGGCCTAACTGAGCGTAGCAGTTGCCAATGGCACCCTGAATGGCAGGAGCCACCATCTGGTCGTCTCCGCTGAAGTCGTCGAGTGCTTTGATTGCTTCGTCATATTTACCTAAATTCTGGTAGCAGATGCCGGCGTAAGCTTTTGCCAGGTTGGCTGCTTTGGTTCCGCTGAATTGATCGGCTACTTTTAGGAAACCGATAGAACCGATACTATCACCGTTCAGTGCCTGCTCGTATGCGCTTTGTTCAAAGTACTGTTCGCTTTTGAAAAGAGCAGCCTGCGCTTTTTCTTCACGGGGTTCTGCATAGAAATTCTTGTAGAGGATCACGCCTGCTACGATTACGATTACGGCTACAACGGCGCCAATGATTGCTTTTTTGTTTTTAACAAGAAATGCTTCCGACTGTGTCAGTGCATCTTCCACATTCAGTTCGTTGTTGTGGTTCTTTTGTTCTGCCATTTTTATATGATTCTTTTTGTTATTTTTTCAACTGGATATTTTGGTCAGCAAAAGTAGTTTTTTTATATATATAAACGAAATTTAGAGGCATCTTTTTTTGTTTTACGGCCTAAAACCCCGAAAATCTTTCTACTTTTGTAACCAAACTCAATGTGCATACATGATACTGAAGCGTATATCTATACTGAATTATAAGAATCTGGAGCAGGTGGAACTGAATTTTTCGGCTAAGTTGAACTGCTTTTTCGGACAGAACGGGATGGGAAAAACCAACCTGCTCGATGCTGTCTACTTTCTGTCTTTTTGTAAAAGTGCCGGAAATCCGATTGATTCGCAGAATATTCGTCACGAACAGGACTTTTTTGTGATTCAGGGGTTTTACGAGGCGATGGACGGAACGCCTGAGGAGATTTATTGTGGAATGAAGCGCAGGTCGAAAAAACAATTCAAACGCAATAAGAAAGAATATTCCCGTTTGTCGGATCACATCGGATTTATTCCCTTGGTAATGGTTTCGCCGGCCGATTCGGAATTGATAGCCGGTGGTAGTGACGAGCGGCGCCGGTTTATGGATGTGGTTATTTCACAGTATGACAAAGAGTATCTGGATGCTTTGATCCGTTACAATAAAGCATTGGTGCAACGAAATACGCTGCTGAAGAGTGAACAGCCGGTGGAAGAAGAATTGTTTTTGGTTTGGGAGGAAATGATGGCACAGGCCGGTGAGGTGGTGTTCCGGAAGCGGGAGGCATTCATCAGTGAGTTTATCCCTATATTCCAGTCATTCTATTCGTATATCTCGCAGGATAAGGAGCAGGTAGGGCTGACTTACGAGTCACATGCAAGGGGGGCTTCTCTGCTTGAAGTCTTGAAGGAGAGTCGGGTACGGGATAAGATTATGGGATATTCACTCCGGGGGATACATAAGGACGAGTTGAATATGTTACTGGGTGACTTTCCCATTAAAAGGGAAGGTTCACAGGGGCAGAACAAGACTTATCTGGTAGCGTTGAAGCTTGCCCAGTTTGATTTTCTGAAACGTACGGGAAGCACGGTGCCTTTGTTGCTGTTGGATGATATTTTCGACAAGCTGGATGCTTCGCGCGTAGAACAAATCGTGAAGTTGGTAGCGGGTGACAATTTCGGGCAGATTTTTATAACGGATACAAATCGTGAGCATTTGGATCGTATATTATATAAGGTAGGCAGTGATTATAAAATGTTCCGTGTAGAAAACGGGGCAATTAATGAAATGGAGGAAAAAGACCAATGAAACGGAATGATGCGGAGCCTATTGGCAAACTGATTCAGAAATATCTACGTCAAGAGAGTCTGGAATCTCCACTGAACGAACAGCGTTTGCTGGATTCTTGGGAAACAGTGTTGGGACCTACCATAATGTCGTATACAAGAGATTTATATATTCGTAATCAAGTATTATATGTGCATTTGACTTCTGCTGCCCTTCGTCAGGAGTTGATGATGGGAAGGGAACTGCTGGTTCGTAATCTTAACCAGAAAGTCGGTGCTACGGTGATTACTAATATTATTTTTCGCTGACAGCCGTTATCTCTACCAAGAACGAAGGCTCTGTTTGATACAAACAGAGCCTTCGTTCTTGGTCAACAGAGCTTCTGTCCGGAGTGGATAAAGCCTCTGTTTCAGTGAAACGTTGTTTGCTTAATATTCCAGGAATGGAATGGTATCTATGACCGGCATTTTCAACTCTTTCAGCTCTTTGCAAGCCCGGTCGTAATAGACCGGATTTTCTAAATCGAGATTGTTGTGTGCATCCAGTCCGATGATGGCCGTACATCCTTCATTGGCCGCAATGTGCCAAAACTGTGGACAGGGATAGGTCATTATTCCCCGGGCTTCATTGGTGGCCATATAACCGACATTGTATTCCAACGGGATGTTTAGTCGTGCCGCAGCCCGGCAGATGTGGCGGCTAATGCTGGTACAATGTGTATCGAATTCCGGATAGGAGCGCATAAAGAGGTCGGGGTGGGCCAGATAGGCGAATAGTCCGCTCTCCATTCCTTCAATAGAGCTTTCCTCATAGAGGTCGAGCATGTCCCGGTTGGTAGTGTGGTGTCCGAAGTATGGAAACTTTTCGTCGGTGTGGTAATGATGGTTCCCAAAAAGGATGTAGTCCAACCGGTACTCTCTAATGATTTCTTTCAGCCAATGGGTGTATTCGGGAAAATATTCGCATTCCAATCCGATTCTGATACTGATCCGGTTGCGGTATTTTTCTTTCAAGGCGCGGATACTTTCTACGTATTCCGGTAATTCCTCTGGCAGCATACGTATATCTGATACAAAGTCCGTATGATACTTCCACGGACTATGGTCAGAGAAGCCCAGTTCCTGAAAACCACCTTTGATAGCGCTGCGCACATAGTCTTCGTCGTTTCCTACGGCATGCATACAGCGAGTGGTATGTGTATGATAATTCGTTTTCATTGTGCTATGACGGTATCCATGCGGAAGTCAAATTCTTCTGCAGGAACTTCTTCAATCAATTGAAACGGGAAACAAATTCCGGCTTTGGGTGCCGCGATCTGAGGGAGTAAACGGTCATAATAACCTTTGCCGCGCCCTAAACGATGTCCGTGCCGATCAAAAGCGACACCCGGAATGACTGCCAGATCGATCGCCCGGTAATCGGTGAATCGTGTTCCTGTCGGTTCGGCAATGCCATACGAACTTATGGCAAGATCCTGAGGTCCTGTGTAGACACGTAGTTCCAATTCGTCACCTATCACTACGGGAAGTATAATTTTCTTTGACCGGCTCCATTTCTCAATGAAGGCGTGAGTCTGTACTTCGTCCTTCATTGAGTGATAGAGCAGTATGGTATGCCCTTTTTGGAATTCAGGGTATGCTTCAAGGGTGGTTAGCACCTTCTCCGACAATGCCTTAAGCGTAGAGTCGGAGTATTTCTTCTTCTCCTGTGCTATCCACTTGCGCAGTTGTTTTTTTCTTTCCATCTTTCTTTTCCTCCTTTTGAGGTTCTACGCTGACGGGAGCCTTGGGGAATGCTTCTCCGCTCTCAAGCAGTTCGACAGCCTTTTTCACAGTCTGATCGCTTTGGTTGAGATATTGAATATAGGCTTCTTTTCCCAGCATATTGTAGATGATATTACCGTAAATGCTCTTTTCCAGTAACTTATATGATTTCTGAATCAGAATATTTCTCCGTTTGACTCCTTTGCTGTCAGCATAGCGTATGAACTGTTCGACCAGTCCCTGGCGGCGCAGGTAGTTCAACAATGATTCTTCATCTTCATATTTCTTCAGTTTATCGCGGTTGTTATCCGTATAGTGGAACGTGAACTGAATGGTAAGTCCCTTACTCAGTACCTCGGTCAGATATGAAGTAACACCCGTTGTATCTTGTGGAACGAATACATCCGGCATGATACCGCCACCACCGTATACCGGACGTCCCAGAGCTGTAGAGTAGCGCAGATTTTCGTCGAGCTTGATACTGTCTTTCGAGAAGTATTCTCCATGTTCATAACGCGTCAGCCAATCCATTTCGTAGTTGCGGTCTTTGCCATTCTGGTAAGGACGTTGGATACAGCGTCCGGATGGAGTATAGTAGCGGGCAATGGTCAGGCGGATAGCTGAACCGTCGCTGAAATCGATGGGTTGCTGTACCAGACCTTTGCCGAACGAACGGCGTCCTACAACCATACCGCGGTCGTTATCCTGGATAGCACCGGTAAAGATTTCGCTGGCTGAAGCCGAACCTTCGTCGATCAGTACGATGATAGGCATCTTCTGGCAGCTGCCTGTTCCGTTGGCAAACTCGTCGGCACGAGGATATTTGCGTCCTTCTGTGTATACGATCAGTTTACCTTCGGGTAGGAATTCGTTGACCATGCGCACTGCGGCTTCCATGTATCCTCCTGTGTTGCCACGTAAGTCGATAATCAGCCCTTTGCAGTTCTTATGATTTAGGAGAGCAATGGCGTTCAGTAGTTCCACATGTGTGGTACGACCGAATTTACTGACTTGTATATAGCCGAAGTCATCTGTCAGCATATAAGCTGCGTCGATGGTGTTTTGCGGAATATCACCACGTGTGATGGTGAAGTTCAGAAGTTCTTTCTCTGTAGCACGTTTCACGCCCAGTTTCACTTGAGTACCCTTCGGGCCTTTCAGAGTGCGCATGGCACGTTCATTGGTCACTTTCTTCCCTACGAATAAACTGTCGTCCACCATTACGATGCGGTCACCTGCCATCAGTCCTACTTTTTCCGAAGGACCTCCCTGAATAACGCTGTTCACGTGTATGGTGTCGTCCTGGATGGTGAACTGGATACCGATACCGCTGAAACTGCCTTCCAGTTCCGATGTCACTTCTTCCAGATTTTGTGCCGGGATGTAGGTGGAGTGGGGATCCAACTCTGCCAGAATCTGTGGCATTGCCTTCTCCACGAGGTCGGTCATGTTGACAGTGTCCACGTACTGGTCGTCGACAATGCGTAGCAGGGCATTCAACTTGTTTGAAGATCCGTTGATAATGCCGAGCCGGTTACCGGCAAAGTGCTTGGCATAAAATGTACCTATCAGAATTCCGATTACCACACTGATAGCAATGATGACAGGGGTAAATCGTGAAGAGTTCTTTGTACTCATATCTTTAATCATTATTGGCTACAGACGACAAACTGCAGGGTAGAGCTGTGTTGTAGTCAGTTATTTATGTATGTTGTTTCATTTTTCACTTGTATCGACGAAAACGACTTCGATACCTGCACGTTTCAGCAATTCTATTCCGTCTTCCAGGCGGTAGTGCTCGGAGTATACCACTCGTTTGATGCCTGCCTGTATAATGAGTTTAGCACATTCGATGCAAGGCGAAGCTGTAACATACATCGTGGCTCCGTCACTGCTGTTGTTGGAGCGTGCTATTTTGGTGATGGCATTGGCCTCGGCGTGCAGGACATAGGGTTTAGTCACATTGTTATCATCTTCACAAATATTCTCAAAGCCCGATGGCGTCCCATTGTATCCGTCCGAGATAATCATCTTATCTTTGACAATCAGCGCTCCTACCTTACGACGCTGACAATAAGAATTTTCCGACCAGATGGCAGCCATTCGGATATAACGTTTGTCTAAATCTGATTGTTTTCTGTTTGCTGTGTCCATTCGCTGCTATATTATTTATCAACATGAAATACAAGACATAAGTCCCTGCCTCCCTCATCCTTGTAATAGATGAAAAGGTTGTCGTAATTTCCTTTATACGAAGTAGCTCTGTTGAGTCCTTCGACAAACTTGTTACTGAATCCTAACGGATCACTTTCAGAACCTTTTACTGAGGCGGAGAAGGCATTGCTTTCACCGTTGGCGCTCCAGGTTCCTGTATAGGTATGTGTCAGAAGCGTTCCGTTAAATTTTCCGCTGATGACATTGTCTATGTTTTCTCCCTCAAACTTGATGGTGTATGCACCCTCCTTATTGATATAATTCTTGATGGACTGCTCGTATTTATCTTTGTCACCCCAGAAATCATAAGGTTTATGATCATTCTTTTTGGTTATGTACGTCAGTTTCCATACTTTTCCGGTAAAGATACCATTCACATCGTCCGAATCATTGCATCCGCATACAAAAGGGAGCATCAAAAGTAGTAATAATAAGTATTTATATTTCATATCTTTCTATTTTTTTATTCCGTTTCTGATAAGTAATGCATCGATGGTAGGCTCTTGTCCCCGGAAACGTTTATATAGTACCATCGGGTGTTCTGTTCCTCCTTTCGACAAGATGTTACTTCGGAAGGAGTCAGCTACGTCTTTGTTGAAGATTCCTTTTTGCTTGAACAGAGAGAACGCATCCGCATCCAAAACCTCCGCCCATTTGTAACTATAGTATCCGGCCGAATATCCTCCGGCAAATATGTGTGAGAACTGAGTGCTCATACAAGTTTCCGGTACCATAGGCAGTATCTGTGTTTTGGACCATGCCTGGCGTTCGTACTCTTTTACGTCTCCGTCGAATGGAGTGTTGCGGGTATACCATGCCATGTCCAGCAGACCGAAGCTGACTTGGCGGAGGCAGGCATACGCTACATTAAAGTTAGAGGCATCTACCAGTCTCCGGATTAATTCGTCGGGCAAAGGCTCTCCTGTCTGATAATGGCTGGCAAAGGTATGAAGAAACTCTTTCTCGATGCCGAAGTTTTCCATAATCTGTGAGGGGAGTTCTACGAAATCCCAATAGACATTCGTCCCGCTCAGGCTCTGGTAAGTTGAGTTGGCAAACATTCCATGCAAAGCATGTCCGAACTCGTGGAGGAAAGTTTCTACTTCGTCATAAGTCAACAAAGCCGGTTTGCTTTCTGTCGGCTTGGTGAAGTTCATCACTACCGATACGTGCGGGCGACTGTTCTCGCCTGTGCTTTCTATCCATTGGCCTTTGAATTCTGTCATCCAGGCACCGGAGCGTTTACCTTCACGCGGGTGAAAATCCGTATAGAGCACAGCAAGGAAATTACCGTCTTTGTCCATTACTTCATAAGCATCCACATCCTTATGATATACCGGAATATCGGGGTTCTTGTGGAATGTGATTCCGTATAATCGAGTGGCTAATCCGAAGACTCCCGCTTTCACTTTGTTCAGTTCGAAGTAGGGACGAAGCATCTCTTCGTTGATGTTGAATTGCTGATCCTTCAGCTTGTTGGAGTAGTAGCTCCAATCCCAGGGCATTATCTCAAAATCGTCTCCCTGCTCTTTGCGGGCTAACTCCTGTACTGCTTCATATTCTTTGCGTGCTGTGGGAGTATAAGCATCCAGCAGTTGGTTGAGAAGGGTATATACAGCATCGCTGGTTTCGGCCATGCGTTTCTTCAGTGTATACTCTGCATAATTGTCATAACCCAGTAATTGTGCGATTTCCATATGGATATTGACTATCCTTTTTACAATTTCCAGGTTGTTATATTCATTATTGTGCGTACACTTCGTATTGTAGGCCATATAGAGTTCGCGGCGTAAATCGCGGTTATCGGCATACGTCATAAAGGGGATGTAACTGGGGGCATGCAGTGTGAATACCCATCCATTCACTCCTTTTTCCCGTGCTGTTTCGGCTGAGGCTTCTATAGCACTTTCAGGCAGACCGTCCAGTTGGCTCTTGTCTGTCAGTGCCAGCTGATAGTTATTGGTCTCTTTCAGGTTGTTTTCGCTGAAGTCCAACGTTAGTTTGCTCAGCTCTCTGGTTAATTCACGGTATTTTTCTTTGGCTTCGCCTTGTAGGTTGGCTCCGAGACGTATGAATCCGTCATAGGCATTTTCCAGAAGTTTCATTTGTTCCGGAGTCAGTCCTAAAGAATCTTTCTGCAGGTATACAGCTTTGATGCGTTCAAACAGTGCCTCGTTCAGGCTGATGTTATTACTGTGCTCACTTAGCAGCGGCACCATTTCCTGGGCAATCTGCTGCAAGTCATCATTAGTTTCGGCACTGCGTAAATTGCCGAATACGGTTGTTACCCGGTCGAGTAATTCTCCGGACTGTTCGTAGGCCAGAATGGTGTTAGCAAATGTAGGAGTTTCCGGATTGTTGACGATGGTATCTATTTCTGCTGCCTGACGGCTGATACCTTCGCGAATGGCCGGTTCATAATGTTCTGTTTTTATTTTATCAAAAGGAACGGTTCCATGCGGAGTTGTATATTTCTCGAAGAATGGATTTTGTGCATTTGCTATATTTGTCATATCAAGTAATATCAATGTTACATTTACAAAATTACAAATTTCACCACAGAGTATCACAGACTTCCGTATAGTTTTCTTCTTATTTAACGTGTTTCACTGTAGTTTTTGCTATGGGAGACGGAGAGAAGAGCAGAACTGTAAAATAAGCATTCCGTGTCTTCGTACGTCTTTTAGGGTGAGCTGTAAAATAAAAAAGCTGTTCCGGTTTCCCGAAACAGCTTTCCATATATTGTATCTTAGCTTGATTATTTAGCAGCGATAACGCGAGCCATTTCACAAACTTTGTTTGAGTAACCCCATTCGTTGTCATACCAAGAAACAACTTTAGCGAAGTTAGAATCCAAAGAGATACCTGCTTTAGAGTCGTAGATTGAAGTGTTAGCGCAACCACGGAAGTCAGTTGAAACAACTGCATCTTCAGTGTAGCCCAGGATACCCTTCAATTCGCCTTCAGAAGCTTCCTTCATAGCAGCGTTGATTTCTTCCATTGTAGCAGCTTTTTCCAAAACAACTGTCAGGTCAACTACAGAAACGTCAGAAGTCGGAACGCGGAATGCCATACCAGTCAGTTTACCGTTCAATACCGGCAATACTTTACCTACAGCTTTAGCAGCACCTGTAGAAGACGGGATGATGTTTTCCAGGATACCACGGCCACCTCTCCAGTCTTTCTTAGAAGGACCGTCTACTGTTTTCTGAGTAGCAGTAGCAGCGTGAACTGTAGTCATCAAACCTTTAACGATACCGAACTTGTCGTTCAATACTTTAGCGATAGGAGCCAAGCAGTTAGTAGTACAAGAAGCGTTAGAGATAATGTCCTGTCCAGCGTATGAAGTGTGGTTTACACCATATACGAACATAGGAGTAGAGTCTTTAGAAGGAGCAGACATGATAACTTTCTTAGCACCAGCCTGGATATGTTTGCGAGCTGTTTCGTCAGTCAGGAAGAAACCAGTTGATTCAACTACAACGTCAGCATCAACTTCGTTCCATTTCAAGTTAGCAGGATCCATCTCTGCAGTCAGACGGATTTTGTTTCCGTTTACAATCAGAGCACCGTCTTCTACAGCAACTTCGCCTTCAAAACGACCGTGTACTGAATCATATTTCAGCATGTATGCCAAGTATTCAGCATCCAACAAGTCGTTAATACCTACGATCTGAATGTCGTTACCAAAGTTCTTAACTGCTGCACGGAATACCATACGTCCGATACGGCCAAAACCGTTAATACCTACTTTAATCATTTTGTTTAAACTTTTAAGGGTTTTATAATATTTGTTCAAATACTTTTCTAAATTCGCATTTGTTTCATTAGAATGCGGTGCAAAAGTAAGAAAATGTTTTTATATTCGCATATTAAATTCATATTAAATATAAAAAAAGATGGGAAAAAGTACTTTTTTACAAGACTTTAAAGCTTTCGCCATGAAAGGGAATGTGGTGGATATGGCTGTCGGTGTGATTATTGGTGGTGCCTTTGGCAAAATCGTTTCGTCGGTTGTAGCCGATATCATTATGCCTCCCCTGGGGTTACTCATTGGGGGAGTGAACTTTACGGACTTGAAATGGGTAATGAAAGCTGCGCAGTACGGAGCCGATGGGAAAGAAACTGCGGCTGCTGTTACCTTGAATTATGGTAACTTTCTGCAAGCAACTTTCGATTTTCTTATTATCGCTTTTTCTATATTCTTATTTATTAAACTGATTACAAAGCTGACCCAGAAGAAAGCTGAGGCGCCTGCTGCTCCTGCTGCACCGCCCGCACCTACAAAAGAAGAGATATTGTTGACTGAAATACGTGATTTATTGAAAGAAAAGCAGTAATTTTGCGCCAAATTCATAACATATCTATATATGCAAGAGAAAATTATAATACTTGATTTCGGTTCACAGACCACGCAGCTTATCGGTCGCCGGGTGCGCGAGTTGGATACGTATTGCGAGATTGTCCCCTATAACAAGTTCCCCAAAGACGACGAAACTGTCAAGGGAGTGATTCTGTCGGGAAGCCCCTTCTCCGTGTATGACGAGAGTGCGTTCAAGGTTGATTTGAGCGAAATCAGAGGTAAATATCCCATTCTGGGCATCTGCTATGGTGCACAGTTTATGGCGTATACCAATGGTGGCAAAGTAGAACCGGCAGGTACCCGTGAGTATGGACGTGCTCACCTGACTTCTTTCTGCAAGGACAATGTGTTGTTCAAAGGTGTGAGAGAGGGTACGCAGGTATGGATGAGCCACGGTGATACCATTACTGCTGTTCCTGAGAATTTTAAAACGATTGCGTCTACAGACAAAGTGGCTATTGCCGCTTATCAGGTGGAAGGTGAACAAGTGTGGGGCGTACAGTTCCATCCGGAAGTTTTCCACAGTGAGGACGGTACACAGATGCTTCGTAATTTCGTTGTCGATGTATGTGGATGCAAGCAGGACTGGAGTCCGGCATCGTTCATCGAAAGTACTGTTGCCGAATTGAAGGTTCAGTTGGGCAATGACAAAGTAGTATTAGGCTTAAGCGGAGGAGTTGATTCTTCAGTAGCCGCTGTGCTGCTCAACAAGGCCATCGGTAAGAATCTGACTTGTATTTTCGTTGACCACGGTATGCTCCGCAAAGACGAATTCAAGAATGTAATGCATGATTACGAATGCCTCGGACTGAATGTGATCGGTGTAGATGCCAGCCGTAAGTTCTTCTCAGAACTGGAAGGTGTAACCGAGCCCGAACGCAAACGTAAAATTATAGGTAAAGGCTTTATCGATGTATTCGATGAAGAGGCACATAAACTGAAAGATGTGAAATGGTTGGCTCAGGGTACCATCTATCCGGATTGTATCGAGTCTCTTTCCATCACCGGTACTGTTATCAAGAGTCACCACAATGTGGGTGGACTTCCTGAAAAGATGAACCTGAAACTTTGTGAACCGCTTCGTTTGCTATTCAAGGATGAAGTTCGTCGTGTAGGCCGTGAGTTAGGTATGCCCGAGCACTTGATTACCCGTCATCCTTTCCCGGGGCCGGGACTTGCGGTTCGTATTTTAGGTGATATTACTCCCGAAAAGGTGCGTATCTTACAGGATGCTGACGATATTTTCATTCAAGGTTTACGCGACTGGGGATTATACGATCAGGTATGGCAGGCAGGTGTTATCTTGCTTCCGGTTCAGTCTGTAGGAGTAATGGGAGACGAACGTACATACGAGCGTGCAGTAGCTTTGCGTGCTGTGACTTCAACAGATGCCATGACAGCCGACTGGGCGCATTTGCCTTATGAATTCCTCGGTAAAGTGTCAAATGATATTATAAATAAGGTAAAAGGTGTAAACCGTGTAACCTACGATATCAGTTCAAAACCACCTGCAACGATTGAGTGGGAATAAGCCGTTTGAAGATGGTATATATAAAAGACAGCCGTTCGGAGAAATTCGGGCGGCTTTCCTTTTTTGATGTACGTACAATGCGATTATGATTTAACAGAAAAGGGACATCCTCACGGACCTCCCTTCCCTTTTTCCTTTTTTAAACCTTATGTAGTTGCTATAAATCTCTTACCGCAACATCTTATTATTATACTAAAAATCAATACTTTTTTAATAGATATATCTACTCTACAGCTTGTGCATTTCTCTCTTCAGGCCAATATGGGTTCTGATAGATAACTGACGAAGATATATCACCTGACGGGGATAACAACTCTATTTGCCGGATAGGTACCGGGTAGAGATAATGTGCTTTAGCCCAACTATAGCCGTCATATATTTCGTTGTTCTTTTTTACAACCGAATATGGACGTAAATAATTGGATAACTTTCTGGACGAAACATTAGCCATTGCATTATCCGGACCTTCGATGTATTCAAATTTAGCATCTTCTCCTTCATAACGTTTGTAAGCGTCGCTTCCCCAGAAGTTGAATCCTTCGGGAATGAATCTTTCAACTAATAATCTGTCCAATGATCTCCAACGGATCAGGTCGTCCATACGCATACCTTCACCAATAAACTCACAACGGCGTTCGCGGCGGATATTGTAAAGTGTTGCATCGATCATTTCGTTTTCGCCTTTATATTTAGCCAGGTCGTTTTCCTTGCTCAGATCTGTTGCAGCAATGGTTTTATTGAAATCCGGATCAACCCCTGCACGAATGCGTACGGCTCTCCAGTATTCGGCAGCTTTGCCTGCAATATTTCCATTATTTTTCAGACAATAGGCTTCCAAATAATTCAAGTATGCTTCAACTGCACGGAAGATAACGCAACCGGTTGTTGATTGTGCTTGTCCTGAAACGTATTGTTTCTGGTCGTAGGAGAGACATTTACGAATGCGGTATCCAGTCAAATCTCTAACTTCTGATTCTGCTATAATTATCCTGGGATAATCCGATTCTTGATATGTCTTCATTGCATTGGTTGTAGCATTCGATACAGCTGGTATCATATCTTCTTCGCCGAACAGGAAGAGCTGCAGGCGTTCGTCTCGGTTTGCTTTTTCGTCCATTACCCGTTGGTCACCTTTGAAGGGGCATGCGGCAGTAGCTGCATACCAAGGCATGCCGTCTTTCATTAAGAAAGACTGAACATAATTACGTAGCATTCCATTATTTCCTCCTGAAGCTATATAGGCTGTAGCACCGTGCGCAATGGTAAAATCGCCGGAGAAGTAGTCGCGCCAGAAGAGTACTTCTTCGAATCCGCTCATGTCTTCGGCGGAGAACATATCGAAATAATCATTCCAGCCGGAAATATCATTATCGTTTGCCGGATTGAATACACCGCTGTTAGCGGTCAGTTTGACGACATCAGCCACTTGTTCGGCAGCTGCCATGGCTTCATCCAGAAAGAAGTTTATTTCTGTGTTAGCATCATATTTATAGTCAGGATGAACCCGTTTGCCGGGCCAGTTAGCATCACCCGGTACACGTCCTGTCCCTTGATGATACTTCTCAAAAGTGGCTTCATAGAGAGCTACACGCGATTTGATTAACAATGCACACTGCTTATTCAGGCGGTTATTGCCTGCAAAGCCGTGGTCATGCATATATTCGGCGGCTTTGTCGAGATCTTCAAGAATAAAGCGTGCCACCTTATTACGTGGTTGGCGCACTCCTTTTTCTATCAGTATTTCTGCGTTGTCCGGCAATACTTCAGTGATAATGGGATAGTCTCCGTACAATCTTAGCTTCTGGAAATATTTCCATGCACGGATAAAATACATTTCACCGATGTAATGTTTCACGTCATCGGCGTTACCCGATATTTCGCCTGCTTCATATTTGGGAAGTACTTTCTCAAAGAAGTAGTTGCAATAACGGAAGAAAGAGAAATCCCAGTTGCCATTGGCTGCTTCTGTTTTCCATACATCCTTGGTATAGTAGTTTTGGACTCCGCTTCCGCTACTTTCACCTGAAACCATGTTATCGGTAGCTCCGTCGTTATTCACGGTACCTGCATTGAACCCGCCATGTGTTGAGAACAAGCTTTGGTATTGTGAGATACTGTAGGCTGCCAGGTGGTCTGCATTCTGAAAATAAGATTCTGGCGTAACCTGATCCAGCGGTTCTCTGTCCAGAAAGTCATTACACGAAGGGAAAAGTAATACTCCCCCTGTCAGTACGCATAGTTGTATGATTCTGTTTTTTAGTTTCATAATGATTCGTTTTTTAGAAATTTACGGTTAAACCAATTGCAATCACTTTCTGTAACGGATATACTTTACCCGGGTCAGTCCATTGTGTTCCGAGATTTTCCGGATCGAATACTCCGGTGATATCAGATACAGTCAGTAAATTATCGCCTGATACATAGACGCGTACTGATTCCATTCCCGCTTTCTTTGTCCATACTTTGGGCAATGTATATCCGATCTGGATATTTTTCAGGCGCCAATACGAAGCATCCTGTAAGTAGCGTGTCTGACGTTGTTGGTTCTTTGATGTATTACGGATGACACGTGGAAAATAAGCGTTGGTGTTGGCTCCTAAAGGATCGCCTTCCGGACGCCAGAAGTCCCAGTGCTCTTTGAATCCGGCAGAAGCCCATTCGCCGCCTCCGGAGAATCCCCAGAAGTACGGGCCATTCAGCCAGTAGTCACGTTTACCGATACCTTGCACAAAAGCACGGAAATCCAAACCTTTCCAAGCGGCATCTATTGTGATACCGTAGTTGAAACGAGGTGTGTTATTACCGATTATCTGCCAGTCGCCCGAGTCTCCCACTTTGTAGTTGCCTTGGTCTACCGAACCGCTGTTGTCGAGGTCGGCATACATGATGTCACCTGCTGCCCATTTCTGGCCCATCGGTTGTTTAGCGTTGGCAAGGTGCTGATTCATTTCTTCATCACTTTGTGCAATGCCGATCGTTTTATATCCCCAGATCTCTCCTAATTTTTGTCCTTCATAGTAGGGATTGCTGAGGCTTTTATCCGGATTATTATATTTCAGTATCTTCTGTTGTGCATCCGAGAGTACGAATTTTACTCCGTAAGAGAAGTTTTTGATTCTGTCTCTCCATCCTACTTCTAACTCAAAGCCGTACGATTTCATGTCGGCATTGTTGATTTTAGGAACACCTGTACCTAAAATTGATGGAAGTTCCGGAGCAGTCGCAATCATGTCGTAAGTATAACGTACGAAATAATCGAATGACCCTGTCAGGCGGTTATTGAGTAATCCCCAGTCTAAACCCACATCCCACGTCTCGATGGTTTCCCAAGTCTTTTCGCTGCTCACGATACCCGGATTGCTGGCATAGTTCTGGCGTGTGCCGTTCACTAACCAACCGTAATTCTGTCCCTGGGGTAAAGTCTGGTAGAAAGGATACCAGGCATCATTGGTATTGGTATTACCCAACTGTCCCCACGATGCTCTTAGTTTTAAGGTTCCGATATTCAACTTGTTGGCAGCCTCTTCGAAGAATGCTTCGCGGGCGATATTCCATCCACCGGAGAAAGAAGGGAAGAAGCCCCAGCGTTTGTCACCTATGAAGCGTGAAGAACCGTCATAACGTCCGTTAGCTTCCAGCATATAACGGTCTTTGTAGTTCCAGTTCAAGCGGGCGAAGAAGCCGGCTACTGAAGTGTGTCTGTATCCGCCTGCTACGCTGGGTTCACCTACTGCCGTGTTGATAGTCGGTACAGAAGGGGTAATCAAGGTCGATTTGTCTGCATTCACGCTACGGTCTTTGTACAATTCGGCGTTGAAACCTACCATTGCTTTGAAGTAGTGCCCATTATCCAATTGCTTGAAGTAATCCGAATAGATATTAGTAGAGTAATAATTTTCTTTATATGCGTATTCAGATACCTTTGAACCGCCGATCGGATAACTGCCCACACCTGCATCCCAAGTCATACCTACCGGTTCGCCATCTACATTGTGTTGATAGACGGGAAGTACTTCCCAATGTTGGTTATTGGCAGTCACACGCAAACTTCCTTCTACATAAATTTTCCAATTTTTGATTGGTTCGAAGGTCAGTTGCAATTGTTGGGTGAAAAGATCTTTTTGATTAATTTGCCTACCTCCGTCTTCCAGTTGAATCAATTCAGAAGGTCCGGTCAGGTACCCGTTGTCATCATATACGGGTACAGTTGGCCAGCGGCGTGCCACATTGTGGAAGAACAGTCCTGTCAGATAACTTGGACGTTCAAAATCTTCGCGTGTCCATTTTGTTGAATATCCCAATGTAAACCAGTCTGTGATGTTGCTTGTTATTCTACCATTCAGGGTATAGCGTTGGAAAGTATCTTTCCCATGGCGTATCAGGCCTTTTTGGTCGAGAAAACTTCCACTGACGATATATTGGGTTTTATCCGTACCACCACTGATGCTGATGTTATGATCCATGGAAGGAACCCAGTCTTCGTATACTTCCTTAAACCAGTCTGTATTGGCATTTGAACCTGTATAGTAGTTCCAGTTACGTGACTGTTCGTCAAAGGTCGCCGATGATTTAAGGGTACCATCCTGGTACGCCTTGATACGTTCCAGCTGCTCTTTACTGAAAACTGCTCCACCATTGTGATTTAATGCCGCACGGTTGAAATATTGTGCAAAAGTATAAGAGTCCAGCATTTCAGGCAGATTGGTTGCATCCGAGAAACGTACATTACCGGAATAGGTAACTCTTGCTTTTCCCGACTGTCCGCTTTTTGTTTTTACCAGTACCACGCCGAATGCCGCACGTGCACCATAGATAGAGGCTGATGCGGCATCTTTCAGCACTGATACAGATTCAATGTCATTGGGGTTTACCGTGTTCAGGCTACCTTCGATACCGTCGATTAATATTAATGGAGATGAACCGGAACCGTCACCGATAGTACCTGTACCACGAATATTAATGTTCATTTCACTATCCAGTGCACCCCCACCGTTGTTGACCGAGAGGTTCAAACCCGGTACCACACCTTGCAGGGCTTGTGATACATTTTGTACCGGACGTGCCTCAAGCACTTCGGAATTGACCATACCTACGGCACCTGTCACGTTGACTTTTTTCTGTGAGCCATAACCTACAACGACCACTTCATCCAGTTGTTGCGAGTCTTCTTTCATGGTAACGTTAATAGGAGCGCCGGTTACTTTTACTGTAACGGTTTTGTAGCCGATGAACGAGATTTCGATGTTGCTTCCTTTGGGGGCATCGATAGAGAATTGCCCTTGCAGGTTCGTAATCGTACCTGTGTTATTTGCCAGGACTTTAACGGATACACCGATCATCGGTTCTCCGGTTTCGTCCACTACTGTACCTTTCACTTTGGTGTTGGCCTGCTGTACAGTTTCAATTCCGTGTTCTTCGTAAGTATTGGCTGCTGCTTGCTGCGGTGTTGCGCACCATAGCATGATAGAAGCAGCGATTGCCATTTTCAGGCGATTTGTTTCTCGAAGCCGGATTAGGCTCGGAAACAGGTTAGTTTTTTCTGTCATACACTAAATTGTTCGGTTAAACATCATTTTGAATAGTTTGTTTCTTAAATTTTCCGGGGAATCGGTTCCTTCGGAATCTGTGCTAAAGTCTTTTCTCTGTTTTATTTCATAAGCTTCTTTATTAGGGTTGTTGTATTGATTGTGATTTATGACATATGTTTACAATTGTTTCTAATTTCAAGTTTCTATTAAGTTCTGATGGTACTTAATTGATTATGACAAACAGAAATACTGTAAAAGGAGTGCGGATAAGTGTTGAACGCTAAAACTGCTATCTGTTGTATATTAGTTGATTATAGTGAATGTCGGTTGCCTGTAATAGTCCTTATAACTTTAATTTATTAAATTACCAAAGGTCTACCTGTTTTTTTAAATAAGTGAGTTATTATATCTTAGACGAAATGTTTTTTTATGATATATTTGAAAAAATAGAAGCGTTGTTTGTGATTTATTAAAATATATTATTATCTTTGTCCCGTTGGTAGCTATTTGTTACGAATAAAATGGGTTTATTAACTTAATATTAGAAAACCCATTGATGGCGAAAAGCAGTTATAGTAAAGTACCATCAGAACTTTGCTATTTTTTTATTTTTCTTGAATTACTTCTCTTTCTTTGTTTCCACGACCGATCTCTTTGATCTTCAATCCCGATAAACAATTGTGAATAATATATCTGCTCTTATGGACTACTGATATGGACAGGGCAGGAGACTCTGTAAATGCAACCGGCATTAACGACGAATGCTGCCGTCATTTAAGGCGACAGACGGTTGCTTTAATAATCCGGCCTTTGTAGTGACAGGAGTGGCTGTTATATGTAATAAATACCCTATTTTAGTGTATTTTTTGTGGTTTCGGTCTTTTCTTTGCACACTTTTCATGCTTTTATGCAGAAAATCTATATCTTTGCAACCTAATTTAACATTAAAAGGTATGAGTTACAATTTGTTGAAAGGAAAAAGAGGTATTATTTTCGGTGCATTAAACGAGCAGTCTATTGCCTGGAAAGTAGCCGAAAGAGCCGTTGAAGAAGGTGCTGTTATTACATTATCAAATACTCCTGTTGCTGTCCGCATGGGACAGGTTTCTGCTTTGTCTGAGAAGTTGAATTGCGAAGTGATTGCTGCAGATGCCACTAACGTAGAAGATTTGGAGAACGTATTTAAACGCTCGATGGAAGTTCTCGGTGGTCAGATTGATTTTGTATTGCACTCTATCGGTATGTCACCGAACGTTCGTAAGAAACGTACTTACGATGATCTCGACTATAATATGTTGAACACTACCCTGGATGTTTCAGCTGTTTCATTCCATAAAATGATCCAGGCTGCCAAGAAACAAAACGCAATTGCCGAATACGGTTCTATCGTGGCATTGAGTTATGTAGCTGCACAGCGTACTTTCTATGGATACAACGATATGGCTGACGCTAAGGCATTGCTTGAATCTATTGCCCGCAGCTTTGGTTACATTTATGGTCGTGAGCACAATGTACGTGTAAATACGATTTCTCAGTCGCCTACCTTTACCACAGCCGGTTCCGGTGTGAAGGGCATGGATAAACTGTACGATTTTGCCAACCGCATGTCTCCGTTGGGCAATGCTTCTGCCGACGAGTGTGCAGATTATTGCATCGTAATGTTCTCTGATCTTACCCGTAAGGTGACCATGCAGAACCTGTTCCACGATGGTGGTTTCTCGAGTGTTGGTATGAGTCTTCGGGCGATGGCTACTTACGAAAAGGGTCTGGACGAATATAAAGACGAAAACGGTAATATCATTTACGGTTAAGGCAATGAAAATACGGAAGAACTATATTCTCCTTGTTTTGCTAAGTCTGCTTTTCGCATCCTGCCGGGTGGGGAAGGCAGAGCCTGTCGCAGACCCAATGGAGGAAGAGGGGATTTCCGTAGTCAGATATGATAAGCTGTTGGACGAATACGTTCGTTTCAACAGCTTTTCTGCTTTACAAAAAATGAATCTGGAATATTCTCTGCCTACTAAACTGCTGATTGAAGATGTACTGGCCATCGGGCAGGTAAGTGACGATCATATATTCCAGCGACTGAAAACATTCTATTCGGACACCACTCTGATCCGTCTGATAGAGGATGTGGAAACCAGATATCCCGAATTGGGATCTGTCGAGAAAGAGTTGACCAAAGGCTTCGGGAAACTGCAAAAGGAAGTGCCGGATATTATGATCCCCATGATATACACACAAATTTCGGCATTCAATGAATCCATCGTTCTGTCCGACAGCGTACTGGGCATCAGCCTTGACAAGTATATGGGTGAAGATTATCCGCTTTACAAGCGTTTCTATTATGGTTATCAGCGACGCACCATGCGTCCCGACCGGATTGTACCCGATTGTCTGGTGTACTATCTGATGAGCCAGTATCCTTTCCCGATGGATTACTCCCGTACACTGCTCGATGTGATGATGCACTTCGGTAAAATTAATTATGTGGTGCAGCACCTGTTGGATTATTCCTCTTCGGAAGAAGCATTGGGCTATTCGGATGTAGAGAGAGAATGGTGCAAAGAGAACCAGCAGCAGATGTGGAGATATATTCTTGAAAAAGATCATCTGCATGCAACAGATCCGATGGTGGTACGCCAATATACCCGTCCGGCTCCTTTCACTAATACTCTGGGCGAGAATGCGCCTTCGATGGTGGGTACCTGGATTGGTACAAAAATCATCACTTCGTATATGAAACATCATAAAAAAACAACCTTACGGCAATTGCTCGAAATGAACGATTACGAACGTATGTTCACCGAATCTCGTTTTAATCCGTAAAATTCTTATTATAAAAATCCCTTGTTCATGGATACCGCTCTCTATCTTTTGCCCGTTACATTGGGCGACACTCCCATCGAGTCTGTATTACCACCCTACAATAAAGAAATTATTCTGGGAATCAAGCATTTTATTGTCGAAGATGTCCGTTCGGCCCGCCGTTTCCTGAAAAAGGTGGATCGTGAGATTGACATCGATTCGCTCACCTTTTATCCCTTAAACAAGCACACTTCTCCTGAAGATATTTCCGGTTACCTGAAACCGTTGATCGGTGGATTGTCTATGGGAGTGATTTCGGAAGCCGGTTGTCCGGCCGTTGCCGATCCGGGAGCCGATGTCGTGGCTATTGCGCAACGTAAGAACCTGAAGGTAGTGCCGTTGGTGGGCCCTTCGTCTATCATTCTTTCTGTGATGGGATCGGGATTTAACGGACAAAGCTTTGCCTTTCACGGATATCTGCCTATAGAGCCGGCTGAGCGTGCCAAAAAGCTTAAAGCTCTTGAACAACGGGTATATGCCGAACATCAGACACAGCTGTTTATAGAAACGCCCTATCGGAATAATAAGATGGTGGAGGATATTTTGCATAACTGCCGTCCGCAAACACGTCTTTGCATTGCAGCTAATATCACCTGTGAGGGTGAGTACATCCGCACCAAGACCATCAAAGAGTGGCAGGGAAAAGTGCCCGACCTGACTAAGATACCTTGTATTTTTCTCTTATACCAATAACCTGTTTCAGGTGTTCATATTCCAACTCAAAGCATTCGCTGAAGAAGTGAGTGCCTAAGTTGTGTTCTATCTGTTGGAAAGTCCACAGTTTTCCTCCTTTGAACCGTGGATCGCAGAGGATAGAATCATCTTCCATTTCGACAATAAACAGATAAATCAGACGGTTGGTCTGTGCATTTTCGAAATGATAGGAGATGGTAAATGTAGGTTTCAGATCCGATGCTTTTGGGAAAGCATTACTCAATAAGCGGTTGGCACCTTCGGTCAACGTCTCTCCGTACCGGAGATAACATTCCATCGGTATATCCACTTTGAACTTGTCGAGAATACAGCTTTGCGGACGATTGCAAAGGAACAGCATGCCATGGGTAGAGACGGCAATGCGTATTACCGGGTTGATATAAGCATTCTTGTAGTTGATGGCTTCTACGGCCAGGCTTTTTCCAATGACGTCGCCACGGGTGTTGACGATGGGCACATATTCTGTATGGGCCATTACATGATTAAAATAACGGATGCCTATCTGGTTGAACAGAATGCTGAGGATAAATATGGCAGGCGGCAATATGTGGTAAAGCACCAGCGTGGAAGTCGGAGTGAGAGGGTGTGCTATCAGGATAGTCAGACTGATAACGGCAAAGTGCAGAATACCCAGAATCAAAACAACCCGTGCCGATACGACAGCCGATTCCGCTCCCTGGGCAAACAGTCGGCGGTTGCACTGGGCACTCTGGCGCAGGTAGTGGTTAATGAACCTTCTCCTGTGTAAGAAAAGAATAACCATTGGAATCAGTATACTGACTTCAAGTGTCAGGGGCAAAGCTCCTACCGGGACAAAATCTCCGGGAATGAGACTTGCCAGAGTCAATAGTGTCAAAATTCCCGTAGAGATATAAAGGATAAAATTGGGTATACGCGCCCCGTTACGGGACAGGGACCTGTATGAAAAGATAAGTCCGATACCTGTACCGATATAGATTGATATGTCCTGTGTTATAAATTCGCATAAAAGGATGGAAACAATAACAGGGATAAAGCCCAATGACATATTAAATGCGGAAGAAAGTACTCCTTTGTTACCCATATGTTTTTTATTGTATTATTTTGCCGTTTACTTGTAAAACAAACAAGGAGCCTGTTATGTTCTTACTACTTCTTATTAAATCGGATATGTTTTTCCGCATGATATGATGAACGTACTAATGGTGCGCTTTCTACTTGTTCGAATCCCTTTTTGAGCCCTGTTTCTTTATAGATGGCGAATTGTTCCGGGGTAATGTATGCCACAACCGGATAGTGTTTATGGGTCGGTTGCAGGTATTGTCCGATGGTAAGGATTTTGCAACCGACGGCAATCAAGTCGTCCATTAACTCCTCCACTTCGGCAGGAGTTTCGCCCAAACCGACCATAATACCCGATTTGGCTGTTGTACCGCTCTCGGCTATCTGACGGATCACCTCCAGGCTGGTGTGATAATTGGCCGCACTACGCACTTGTGGGCTGATACGTTTTACGGTTTCCATATTGTGGGAAATGATTTCCGGACCGGCTTCTATCACTTGGGAAACCAGTTCCTTGCGCCCCTGGAAGTCGGGGATCAGTACTTCGGTGGTCGTTTCCGGATTCAGGCGTTTGATTTCACGAATTGTTTGCGCCCAATGGGCGGCGCCCAGGTCGGGTAAATCATCGCGGTCCACCGATGTGATGACTGCATGTGAGAGCTTCATCAAGGCAACCGATTCCGCAACGTGCAACGGTTCGTCAGGGTCCAGAGGCAAAGGACGCCCGGTCCGGGTATTACAGAATTTGCAACTGCGGGTACAGATGTCACCGGCAATCATGAACGTGGCCGTACCTTTTCCCCAGCACTCGCCCATGTTGGGGCAGCGCCCGCTGCTGCAAATGGTGTGCAGGCAGTGCGATTCGACAATACGTTTGGTTTCCGTATAGCGTTCGTTGGCTCCGATACTGATCTTAAGCCATTCGGGTTTGCGTACCCGTTGATCGTTTCCCATATGATAGTACTGTTTTGTTTAATGATAGAGAGGCTGTCTCAAAGCTCACCACAGAGGACACAGAGTAACCAGAGTATACTTTAAATTGTTGATGATTAGTAAAAAAACTCTGTGCTACTCTGTGTTACTCCGTGGTGAAAAGGCTTTTGATACAGCCTCCTGAAGCGGTTTCTTATAAATTGTTCAGGAAAAAGTTCGTTAACCTCGTATACAGATGGTTTCGGGTATTTCCGCCATAAATGCCGTGATTCCGGTTGGTATATACCTGCATGTCGAACTGTTTTCCAAGCTGTACCAGGTGTTCGGCATATTCGGTACAGTTCTGGAAGTGAACGTTGTCATCTGCCATACCGTGTACCAAAAGCAGGTTTCCATGCAAGTTGTCTGCACGGCTGAATGCTGAGGCAGCTTTGTAGCCTTCGGCATTTTCTTTCGGAGTACGCATGAAGCGTTCGGTATATACAGTATCGTAATATTTCCAGTCTGTAGGTGCGGCAACAGCGACTCCGGCTTTAAATACCGGTGTACCTTCGCTCATACTCATGATGGTCATGTATCCGCCGAAGCTCCATCCCCAGATGCCGATGCGTCCTTTGTCCACATAAGGCAGGCCACCCAGATATTTGGCAGCTTCCACTTGGTCTTTTGCCTCTTTTACGCCCAGGTTCAGATAGGTGCACTTCTGGAATTCGCTTCCACGACCTCCTGTGCCGCGACCGTCCACACAAGCCACTACGTAGCCAAGACTTGCCATGTATGTTTCCCAGCTGATTCCCCATTTGTCCAGAACCTGTTGCGAACCCGGACCGCTATACTGGAACATCAGTACCGGATAGCGTTTTGAGGGATCGAAGTTCACAGGTTTCATCATCCATCCGTTCAGGTCTACTCCTTCTGTGGTCTTGAAAGTGAAGAATTCCTTTTGCGGTATGGCATATCCGGCTAACTTTTCTTTCAGTTTATCATTGGTCACCAGAGTTTTCAATACTTTACCCGTATTGTCATTCAGTGTAATCAGCATCGGAGTATCGAGGCTGGTAAACTTGTTCATAAAATATTTCATCGAACTGCTGAAGATCGGGCTGTTGGTTCCTTGCTGATTGCTCAGTTTCACCTTCTTGCCTTTACGGTCTATCTTGTATACAGCCTGGCGCATCGGACTCTCTTCGTTGCTGGTGTAATAGAACTCGTTGGTATCCGGATTCCATCCGATGAAGCTTTTTACTTCATAATTGCCGCTGGTCACCTGCTTAATCAGGTTGCCGTTCATGCTATACCAGTACAGGTGCGGATATCCGCTCTTGTCGCTTACAAAACTGAAATTGTCCGGATAGAACCGGATGTTGTCGAATACGTTCTCGTTGATGTAATAAGGAGATTCATCACGTAAAGCCAGCTTGCATACTGTACTGCGGGGATCGGCAAAATACATGTCGAAGCGGTTTTGATGACGGTTCAGTGTCATGATGGCCAGTTTGTTCGGATCTTGTGTGAAACGGATGCGTGGGATATAACCATCGGCATCTATCGGCAGTTTTACCTGACGGGTCACTTTTGATTTGATGTCGAACGTATGTACCGATACCTTAGAGTTGGGATAACCTGCCTTGGGATATTTGTACGTATACTCGCCCGGGTAGTCCTGCAACGCATTGTTGCGTGGAGCCTCGCCGGCAAACAGCGGGAAGGTGTATGATGGCACTTCCGACTCGTCGAAGCGGACATAAGCCAGCATGGTATTGTCGGCATTGAACTCCAGGGCACGGTTGAAACCGAACTCTTCTTCATATACCCAATCGGGAATACCGTTCAGCACGCTGTTCAGTTTGCCGTCTTCCGTCACCTGCGATTCGCTGTTGCCATACAGGAGCTTCACCAGGAAGATGTTATTGTCGCGGACAAATGCCACCAGATTGCCGTCCGGTGAGAATACCGGAGCTTGCTGCGGGCCGCCGTCCGAGAGTTTTTCTACGATATTGTTGGTAGTAACCCCTTTATCGTTCCGTTTCACCGGATACAGATAGTGGACTGCCGTATAAGAGTGACGGTAGATAGGGGTTGTTTCCGTTGCAATCAGAATTTTTGATCCGTCCGGTGAAAACTGATAGCTGTCGAATTTCTTGAAAGGACATTCGCGAGCTTTGGCCACATCGAATACCACTTCCACCGGTTCACCCGTGCGGAAGGAATATTTCACGATTTGTGTGCCTTCGGCATTTCTTTGTGTGTAGTGTTCGCCGTCCGGCATGGGAACCACACCATAGATGTTTTCGGGACTGAACTTGCCTGAGTTGATCTCTTTCAGGTCGAGCGCTTTGCCTCCTTGTGCGAAGCCGGCAAGGCAGCACAGACAGAAAAACAGAAAAATGAATTTTCTTTTCATTGGCTTTAGATGATTTTTAGGTTGTTTCTATAGTGCCGGCAAAGGTAAGGATAAACGGTGAGCCTTCAAAACGAGAGGGTTAAAATATCTGTGAAATAGCGTTCGGAAACGAAAAAAACAGAGCCTCTGTTGGCTCCGGGCAGAGGCTCTTCCGGGTACAGACAGAGCCTCCGGAGAGCAGAAACGGAGGCTCCGTCCCGGACGTTGGAGACACGGAAAGTGGGCCAGCCTCCGAGCCACCTCTCAAACAGTGCTGTATCCCTTTATTCATGGGTGTTTGAGCGTGTTCGAAAAACTGACTGAAGTCGATTGGTGGGCCATATAATAAATACTAACAAAAAAAGATATATGAATATATCAGTTCAGATCGTGCGCAATCGGTGAGAAATGATTCCGGATTTGTCGGGAGTTATCCCCCTTTCATCGGTTTTGCTACCGTTATTGACGAAAAAGCCTTTCCGGGTGGTGGCAAATGACCTATCTTTGTGGACGAAGATTAAATGAAATAATTAACAATGAAATGATATATGGAAAAGAAAGAGTTTTCATCTCCCGCTCGGAGATACGGTAAGTTTTTTATTGCCTTTATTTTTATAACGGCAGGAGTGCTTCTACTGGCCCGTAATCTGGGATGGATTACTTATGCCCTGTTTGACCTATTGGTGTCCTGGCAAATGCTTCTGATTCTCTTGGGAGTATACCTGATGCTGCGCCGTCAGATTCTGCGGGGATTGATTCTGGTTGGCATCGGGGCCTATTTAATAAGCCCGCATCTGGGATGGTTTCCGGCGGGAGTCCATATCACTCTTTTCCCGATTATATTGATTGTTATTGGACTCGCTTTTTTATTCAGGCCGAAACGTGCCCGGCACGAACGGATGCGGAGGGGAAACTTTGCCAGCAGCCAATATAACTCTACGGATGGAGTGCTTCACTCGGAGAATACCTTCAGCGGTATCAGACAAGTGGTGCTCGATGAATTCTTTAAAGGCGGGACGATACAGAATTCGTTTGGCGGGACGATTATTGACCTGCGGCGTACGACCCTTCCCGAAGGTGAAACGTTTCTCGATATTGATTGTACATTTGGTGGAATAGAAATTTATGTGCCTTCCGATTGGAAAGTAGTGTTTCGGTGTAACACCTGCCTGGGCGGATGTCAAGACAAACGTTTTGGTGGAGGTGTTATCGACCAGAACCGGATATTGGTCATCCGGGGCGACTTGACATTCGGAGGTATTGAAATAAAAAGTTGAAAATAAAACATGGATATACATCCTATACAAGAATCTTCCCGACGGTGGATGACGGCATTGATATTGGCCGGTGCCGCAGCAGGGATACAAACAGCATTACTTTGGGGCTATGCCGGGGCCGACACGCTTCCGGCTGCAATAGACGGCTTTTTATCCGTCGGTTTGCTTTGCCTCCTGGCCTATCTGGCATGGTATGTCATCGGCCTCGTCTCCATATTGCAAACAGATCTGCTGATAGCCGCCCTGGCGCTGCTTTTTTGGCTGGCGGGAGGCTTTGCCGTGCAATATGTGATGGAACAGAACCTGGGACAAGTCTATGCGTCTTTCGGAGAGACGTTCCCTTTCCGCATACTGTTCGGAGCATTGGCTTGGGGAGTGATGATGTTGTGGTATCGTTTACAGTCGTTGAGCACTGTTCAGGAGGAGATATTAGAAGAGGCTGTTTCAAGAGAAGAAGCCCTTCGTGAAGAACTGAAGCAGGCCGGATGCCGCGAAGAGAAAGCGTCGTCGGAAGAGGCGGAATGCATTGACCGCATCACGGTGAAAGACGGTACGCATATTCACCTGATCTGTACCGACGAATTGCTGTACATACAGGCATGTGGCGATTACGTCACATTAGTGACCCCTTCGGGACAATATGTCAAAGAGCAGACGATGAAGTACTTCGATGCCCATCTGCCGTCGGCCGGATTTGTGCGCGTACATCGCTCTACGATAGTAAACGTGACACAAATATCACGGGTGGAACTCTTCGGGAAAGAGAACTATCAACTCTTACTGAAAAATGGGGTCAAGCTGAAAGTGAGTAATTCCGGATATAAGCTGCTGAAAGAACGGCTGGAGCTATAATAACTCCTATCTGGGAATAAACGGAAGGGTGTAGCCATACGAAGCGGATGGCTACACCCTTTTGTGCCCGGGGCTACACCCTTTCCTCCGGATGGCTACACCCTTTCATAAAAATCTTATGGAGAAAGGACCGGTAGCCGGAATAGATTTATTATATTTGCACTAATTGCAAAAATATAATATTCTATGACTGAATCGGCTCCGATGCCTTTATACAACGAGTTTACTTTCTTTCTGAAAAAATATTTTCCTTACAAGGTGCAGAAGATATCTCTCAATGCGGGTTTTACATGTCCCAACCGGGACGGAACGAAGGGGCTGGGAGGCTGTACATATTGTAATAACCAGACATTCAATCCCGAATACTGCAAAACGGAGAAATCCGTCACCCGGCAACTTGAAGAGGGGAAGCAGTTCTTTGCCCATAAATATCCGGATATGAAATATCTGGCCTATTTTCAGGCTTATACCAATACTTATGCCGAACTTGAAGGACTGAAACGGAAATACGAAGAAGCTCTGAGCGTAGATGGTGTAGTGGGGTTGGTCATCGGTACACGTCCCGATTGCATGCCGGATCCTCTGCTGCATTATCTGGAAGAGCTGAATAAACACTCTTTCCTTTTGGTGGAGTATGGCATTGAAACCACCCGGGATGCTACACTCAAACGCATTAACCGGGGGCATACCTATGCCGATACGGTAGAAGCTGTCCACCGGACCGCAGCGTGTGGTATTTTAACCGGGGGACACGTCATTCTCGGTCTTCCGGGAGAGAGCCGCGAAGAGATCATTGTTCAGGCGGCAGAGTTGTCACGTTTGCCCCTGACCACTCTCAAAATGCATCAGTTGCAGCTGATACGTGGCACGAAAATGGCACGTGAGTTTGAACTCCATCCCGAAGATTTTCATCTCTTTAGTGTCGACGAGTATATCGATCTGGTAATCGATTATGTGGAACATCTGCGTCCTGACCTGATACTCGAACGTTTTGTTTCACAATCACCTAAAGAACTCTTGATTGCACCCGACTGGGGATTGAAGAATTATGAATTTACAGCCCGCGTGCAAAAAAGAATGAAAGAAAGAGGTGCTTATCAGGGAAAGGCATACTGGGTTTAGAAAAAAAGAACTATTTTTGCGAAGCGAATGAGTTGCGAGTTACGAGTTGCAAGTTTAGAGTGCCGTTGGGTGTTGTTACTCGTGCCCCGTAATTAATTAAACTAAAATATAGAATGGAACAGAAAACAAGAATTAAAGGAAACGTTCATTATGTGGGAGTTAACGACCGTAACAGGCACCTCTTTGAGGGAATGTGGCCTTTACCCTATGGAGTTTCATATAACTCTTATCTGATTGATGATGAAATGGTGGCACTGATCGATACAGTGGATATTTGCTATTTCGAAGTATATCTTCGTAAAATTAGAAGTATCATAGGCGACCGTCCTATCAACTATTTGATTATAAATCACATGGAACCGGACCATTCAGGTTCTATCCGATTGATTAAACAGCACTATCCCGACATTGTAATCGTTGGCAATAAGCAGACTTTCGGAATGATCGAAGGCTTCTATGGTGTGACCGGCGAGCAATATCTGATAAAAGATGGTGATTTCCTTGCTCTCGGACGTCATAAACTGCGTTTTTACCTTACTCCGATGGTGCATTGGCCGGAAACAATGATGACATTCGACGAAACGGATGGTGTACTCTTCTCCGGTGATGGGTTCGGCTGCTTCGGTACGCTGGATGGCGGGTTTGTGGATACACGTATGAACATCGATCACTATTGGGGCGAAATGGTGCGTTATTATTCCAATATCGTCGGAAAATACGGTTCGCCCGTACAGAAAGCTTTGCAAAAACTGGGAGGACTTCCCATTTCGACCATTTGCTCTACACACGGTCCGGTATGGACTGAAAATATCACTAAGGTGGTAGGCATTTACGATAAACTGAGCCGTTACGATGCAGACGAAGGTGTGGTGATTGCTTACGGAAGCATGTATGGCAATACCGAACAGATGGCGGAGGCCATTGCTGCCGAACTGTCGGCCCAGGGCATTAAAAACATCGTGATGCACAACGTCAGCAAGAGCAATCCTTCTTATATCCTTGCCGATATCTTCCGTTACAAAGGATTGATTGTCGGTAGCCCGACTTACAGCAACCAGATTTTCCCGGAAATAGAGTCGCTTTTGTCCAAAATACTGGTACGTGAGTTGAAAGGACGTTATCTGGGCTATTTCGGCTCGTTCACATGGGCCGGTGCCGCCGTGAAACGCATGGCCGAGTTTGCCGAAAAAAGTAAATTCGAACTGGTTGGTGACCCTGTAGAGATGAAACAGGCCATGAATGATATCACCTATCAACAGTGTGAGAATCTGGCACGTGCCATGGCCGACCGTTTAAAAAAAGACAGAGTATAAGTTACCCCTAATTTATTAACCTGATAAAAACAATCGAACATGAGACTAATCATTCAGCCGGACTATCAGTCCGTTTCTCAATGGGCAGCACATTATGTTGCTGCTAAGATCAAAGCTGCCAATCCTACTCCGGAAAAACCTTTCGTATTGGGTTGCCCCACCGGATCATCTCCTCTGGGTATGTATAAGGCACTGATCGACCTGAATAAAAAAGGAATCGTATCGTTCCAGAACGTTGTTACTTTCAACATGGACGAATATGTGGGACTGCCGAAGGAACATCCGGAAAGCTACTATTCTTTTATGTGGAACAACTTCTTCAGCCATATCGACATCAAACCGGAGAACACGAACATTCTGAATGGGAATGCTGCCGATCTGGATGCTGAATGTGCACGTTATGAAGAGAAGATCAAATCGTATGGTGGTATCGACCTGTTTATGGGAGGTATTGGTCCCGACGGTCACATCGCTTTCAACGAACCGGGTTCTTCACTGAGCTCTCGCACTCGTCAGAAGACACTGACTACGGATACGATTATCGCTAACTCCCGCTTCTTCGATAATGATATCAACAAGGTTCCCAAAACTTCGTTGACAGTCGGAGTAGGTACTGTGCTTTCTGCCCGTGAGGTGATGATTATCGTAAACGGCCACAACAAAGCACGTGCATTGTATCATGCCGTAGAAGGTGCTATTACTCAGATGTGGACTATCAGTGCGTTACAGATGCACGAGAAGGGTATCATCGTTTGTGACGATGCTGCTACTGCCGAACTGAAAGTAGGTACTTACCGTTACTTCAAGGACATCGAAGCAGATCATCTCGATCCGCAATCGTTGCTGAAGTAATACATAAGCATAAAAATAAAGAAGAGGATAGGTCAATCGTTTTTTCGGCCTATCCTCTTCTTTTTATCGGTCTGATACATGAAGCCCGGTTGGGCGGGGCTAATCTTTCAGACCGTCTTTGATCCCTTCCATTGCTTTCTCGCCTTTCTTCACAGCTTTTTGGGTACCTTCTTTCACATCTTTTGCTGCATCCTTCGCTGTGTCTTTGGCTTTCTCAAAAGCGTCTTTGGCACCTTCTTTCAAGTCATTGCCTATTTTCTTCAGCTTCAGGGCGGTATAAGTGGATTCCAGTTTTACTATCTCGTCCTTTTCGTTCGAGGTCATTTGCTCACTGAATTTGTTATAACTGTCTTTTAGCTTCGTAAATTGCTCGTCAGCTTTTTCCCAGTCGGCTTTTGTATAGTCCTGGGCGTTTTTTTGTACGTTTTCGACAAAAAGCTTGAAGCCGTCCAGATACGACTCCTTTGTTTGGGTGCATGCGGTGGCAATGGCCAGTACTAATGCAAGGAATAATACTTTCTTCATAATCAAATACTATTGTTTAGGTTTTATATATTAACACCGTGTATTTGAAAATTGTTTGCCTGGGTCAGGCTTCTTCCAGTTCCCCTTTGCCTTGCCGGACGATGGTTACCTCTCCCTCAGTACAGTTTACGATGGTCGAAGGTTCGATTCCGCCGATTCCTCCGTCGATCACAAGATCTACCTGGTCACCGAACTTCTCGTCTATCAGCTCCGGGTCAGTGATATACTCTATGTCTTCGTGTTCGTCATGAGGCAGGGTAGTGGTCATGATCGGAGCATCCAGCAGACGCGCGATCTCCCGGATGATGTGGTTGTCCGGCATACGGATACCCACTTCCTTCCGGTTACGGAAGATTTTAGGCAACCGGTTCGTTCCGTTCAGAATAAAGGTGAAGGGACCGGGCAGGTTGCGTTTCATCAGTTTGAAGATGTTATTGTCTACCTTGGCATATTCGCTGATACTGCTCAGGTCGTAGCAGATGATAGAGAGATTGTTTTTCTTTGGGTCTATTTCCTTAATCCGGCAGATGCGCTCGATGGCACGTTCCTTCAGGCCGTGGCAACCAATGGCATACATGGTATCCGTGGGATAGATAATCAGTCCCCCGTCATTCAGCAGGTCCACAATCCGTTGCAGGTCCTGGGGATTATTGTTTTTCTCGTAAAGTTTGAGTATCATAATTGTTCGTTATTTAATCTTCTTTTTTAAGAAATCAAGTGCTTTTTCTACGGCTTTTTCCTTTACTTTTTCCTTCACGGAATCTTTATTGGCCGTAGTTGCCGAATCCAGTCCCAGTTTTTTCCCTATTTCGCTGATTGCCTTATCTGTGACTGCTTCCACTGCCTGGTTGGTCATGCTTTTCGTATCCAGTGAAACTTTGGGCGAAGAGAAAGTGCCCCCTATTTTCAGGTCGAGTGTAGTCAGTTTGGCAATATCACCCGCTGATGCCGGTAGCTTGATTTTTCCCGAGTAGTCGATGGTCTGGTCAAGTCCCGTACTTCCTGAAAGGTTCATCACATAGTCTCCTAACTTAATGTCGAACGGTTCGGTAGACACCCTTCCCTCCTTGATGGTGAAGTCCAGCGTCATGTCCTTCACTTTCATTTCTTTGAGTTCAGGCTTCTTCACGGCATCGGCTATCTGGTCGATGACCTTTACACCGCTGAGGCTAAGGTCTTTGGTCGAAAGGCTGCCATTGCCTTGCATCGTATCCATGACGGGCTCCATCCGGTTGTCGAGCAAAGTCTGCACATGCATGTTGCCGGAGAAGTTTCCTTTCAGATTCTCGAAAATAGGAGCCATTTGCTGTACCATATTCAATTCTTTGTAGGCTTGTGCAAAGCTGAGTCCCTCCAGGCGGAACCCTGCATTCATCTCTGGTTTTTTTAAGTCGGCGGTAGAATAATATCCGTTCATAATAACCTTGCCTCCCATGGTGTTCATCGACAAGTTTTTCATATCCACTTTTCCGTCTTTTACAACCAGTTTTCCATTCATATTCGTAAAGGCCATCTTGTCGAACAATACCTCTTTCAGGTTGGCATCCATCTGGAAATCGATATTGCGTGGAACCTCTATCAGGCTGGCTGCTTCATCGGGCGAAACTGCCTGTGCCGTTTGGGTGGTAGTATCGGTTGAGGCTGTCATAAAGTCGTTCAGATTGAGATGGTTCGACCGGACATTCAATGTACCTTTCAATGTAGTGCCTTTCAGAGCATAACCCATGTAATTTTCGAACCGGCTGTCGGCGGTAAGGTCGTTCTTGCCAATAACTACTGTGGTCTCACTGAGTTGCAGATATTTCGGAGTGAAAGTGAACAGTGATTGTCTGATTTCTACATCAGGTATCTCTTTCATTTTTAGTTTCATGTCGCTAAGGGCGATGGTACCCGATGCGGAGAAACGGTCATATTGCTCTTTTTCGATGTACGAAAGGCGTCCGCCCATCTTCATATCCGCACGAATGGTGCCATTCAGTTCCATATCGTCCAACGGGTATACTTGCTTGATCATTCCTAAATTAAGCACTCCCTTTGCTTCGGCTGTAAAGTCCGGATCGCTGACCGGTGTCTTTATATCGGCAGTCAGGCTAAACGGGTTGTTTGCCAGACGGAAGCTGAAAGGACGAATGTTGATTTCTGTCAGGTCGATATTACCTCCCGGGTTACGTACTTGTGCGTCAATGTTGATCTGGTCGACTCCTGCCGGCAGGGACGGATAACGGAACATGGCATTCTTTACTGATAACCGCACATCGAACCGGGGGACGGTATCACCTTGCAATACTCCTTTTGCCGTGGCTTCGAGGGTAGCGGTTCCGTCTGTTTTCAGATTCTTGAATTCTTTGGAGTAGATGGCTGGTATCAGGGACAGAATTTCCTTAAAGCCCACTTCGCTGGTATTGAGCTTCAGGTCCATGTCAATGGCAGGATCTTTCAGTTCTACCCATCCGTCGATGCCTGCCTTAATGGCGTTGAGGCGAAATTCATTCTTTTTCAGTGTGAATTTGTGATGTACGAGGTCAGCGTCCACATCCATTTTGGCATAGATGTTGGCTTGTGAGAGGAAGGGAATGCCATTCATCTTATAAGTCAGGGCTTCGGTCTCTGCTTCTAAATTGAGCAAAGTCTGGTCGCTGCCCAGGTCGCCCGAGCAAAGCGCATTGAAATTGTGTATGTCGGCATACATGGCGGACTGTCGGTCGTCATACACCACATTCATGTTCTTGATAACAAAGCGCTGAAGTTTAATCCGGAAGGGAGAAGATTCGCTGCTCTCCGATGTCTCGCTGACGGTGGCTGAATCGGGTTTCATGATATCCCAGTTGGCTTTGCCGTCAGGAAGTACGATGGCATGTAGCCAGGTATCTGTGACAGATACTTTGGAAACATCGTATCCGCTGTCTCCGAAGAGTGAAAACAGGTTAATGGCGGCAGTAACTTCACCGGCTTTCACCAGCGTGTCGTTTTCAAACACTCCTGTTCCTTTCAGCCAAAAATCGTTTAGGGTAACGGAAGCTTTCGGGAAATTACGGAACAGGCTGATGTCGAGGCTACTGAAATCGAACCGGGCGTTCAGCATTTTGTTTCCTTCGGTTTTTACGATACCTTCAATTTTGCTGCGGAAGGCAAAAGGAAGGAGTAACATCAGTATCAGGATGACACCGATGACGATTGCTGTAATTTTGAGTCCTTTTTTCATAATTGCACTGGTTGTTAGGTTGATAGTGATAACAAAGTTAATAATAAAAGACGAGAAGTCCAAGGTGATGATGGATTATGTTTGGATAGGAGCAAGTTAAGCTCACCACAGAGTAACACGGAGTCTCACAGAAAATTTAAGTACCTATAATAAAAGATTAAAACTCTGTGAAGTTCCGTGTTACTCTGTGGTGAATCGACTTCAAGACCATTTAAGAAATGAACTTATCTTATTTCTTCTTTTTTCGTAATTCCTCTGCGATTCGCCATTGTATGGCCGCTTCTGTCTCTTTCCCCACCTTCAGCAGTGCATCTCCAAAAAGTTCGTGTGCACCCGGATGTTCCGGTTTCAAGGTGGTTGCTTTGTCGAGATCGGCCAAGGCGCCTTCCGTATTCTCTGTTTTCAGACGGAGTTTGCCCCGGTTGTAGAGTGCCTTGAAATCTGTCGGACGAAGACTGACTGCCCGGTTCAGGCAACTCTCGGCATCAAAGAACTCTTTCTCGTTGAAAAGTGTGATTCCTTTCCGTATCCATGCATCGGTGTATTCGGGATACAGTTCGATTGCTTTGTCGTAATTGGCCAGTGCAGCCCGGATATCATGTGCCTGGGTGATGCATTCGTTGCCCATCAGCAGATATTCCCGTGCATACTTTTGCAGACTTTTTTGCTGTGCGGTCATTTGTTCCTGTAACTTCCTTTTCTGTTCACGCAACAGGTTGATGACACCCAGTTTCCGGCGGATCAGTCTCCGGGCGGTAGGCTTCTCTATGTCGTAACGGGAGTGGATGGCCAAGAAAAACTGTTCAAGACACGCTTCGAAATCTCCTTTGTCGAAAGCACGGGCAGCTGCGGCATATTGCACATCGGCTTGTGCCTGTTTCAGAGCTTTGTCAATAGCTTGCCGGTTGTTGAACCTTCCGGAAAAACTTACGATTTCGGGACGGACAAAGATGTCGGCACGGCTGACAGGCTTTTTTAATTGAATGCCCTCGAGCGAGGTGCAACGGCTGAGAGCTACGTATGCCTGTCCTCCGGCGAACACTCCGCCGGTGAAGTCGATAACTACGCGACTGAAGGTCAATCCCTGACTTTTGTGTACGGTGATGGCCCATGCCAGCCGAATGGGATATTGAGTGAAGGTGCCTAACTCTTCTTCTTCGATCTCTTTCTTTTCTTCATTGTACTTATAGCGAATGTTTCGCCATGATTCACGGTGGACATCGCACTCTTTACCGTCATCGGTGATGACATAGATGATACCGTCGTTATCGATTCCGCTTACTACACCGATGGTCCCGTTCACCCAGCGGCGTTCAAAATCGTTCTTGATAAAGATGATCTGTGCTCCGGGTTTCAAAGTCAGGTCCTTGGATGTCGGCAGGCTGCTTTCGGGAAAATCTCCGTTGATTTCGCCTTCGAATACTACCGGATCTCCGGGGAGTTCGGCAAGCCGTCGGTCATTGATGGTTTCCACCGTATCGCGACGGGTGGCAAGGGTGATGTACATATCCTCTTCCGAGGCATCGATGGGAGCGCCATAACGGGTATTGAGCAACTGAAGGTCGGCAGCTCCGGCAGCTCCGCTGCGAATGTGATCGAGTACGCTGACAAAAACCGCGTCCGACTGTCGGTATACCTTTTGCAATTCGATGGATACCAACTCTATTTCGTTGAAAACCCGTGCCGAAAAAAAGTAAGGAGTGGGATAGAAGCGGTTGATAATTTCTCGTTCGTCTCCTTTGATCACCGGTTCCAGCTGGAATACATCGCCCACCAGTAAAACCTGTTTCCCGCCGAATGGGTCACGCAGGTTGCGGCTGTATACTCGCAGGATGCGGTCTACGGCATCAATCATATCTGCCCGCACCATCGATATCTCGTCGATAATGACCAACTCTACCTGTTCCAACAGTTTCCGATGGGGCTTGGTATACTTGAAGAATTCGTGGATACGTCCCCGTTGCAAGCTTAGGTTGGGGTCGTCGGGCAGCAATGGATGGAAGGGGAGCTTGAAGAAACTGTGTAAAGTACTGCCACCGGCATTAATGGCGGCGATGCCGGTGGGGGCCAGTACGATATGCTTTTTCTTGGTGTTCTTGCAGATATACTTCAGGAAAGTCGATTTACCCGTCCCCGCTTTTCCGGTGAGGAAAACCGATTGCCGGGTGTACTGAATCAGGTTCAGTGCATCCTGAAATTCTTTATTGCCGGTGTCTATAGTAAATTCCACGTCAGATGATACCGAAATGTTTTAATGCTTTTTGTATGCCGTCTTCGTCCACCGATGCAGTCACATAATCGGCTGCCTCTTTGACTTCGTCGTTTGCATTGCCCATGGCCACTCCGATGGCTGCATGGCGCAGCATGCTGATGTCGTTGCCTCCGTCGCCGAATGCCATTGTCTCTTCCAGGCGGATGCCGAAATGGCGGATGATTTCGTCTATCCCTTTTTGCTTACGGATACCTTTTGCCACAACATCTGTGAATGCCGGAAACCAACGTCCGGACTCGCAGTGCGGGAGTAAAGGCAATATGTTTTTTTCGTCTTCGGTGGTGATGAACGGGGTCATCTGGAAAATCTCGGTTTGGGTAGCTTCGGCAGTAGTCTGAACGGGCAGGATGTCTACATGCAGGAACTCGTGGAAAATTTGGTTTACCAGTTCGTTGGGGTTGCAGACGGCTACGGTATGTTCGGCGACAAAGATGCAGGGAAAACCTTTCTCGTCCGAAAGGGCAGCAAGTGTCTTGACATCTTCTGCCGGGATGGAATGTTTGTAAATCACTTCATCTCCTACAAAGCAGTATCCTCCGTTCATGGTGATGTAACCGTCTATCAAACTTTGTTTCTGGAGGGCCGACAGGTTGTTAATAATCGCTTTCGGACGTCCGGTAGCAATGAAAATCTTAATTCCTTTAGCTTTGGCTTCGGTTATGGCCGAGAGGGCAGACGAAGGAATTTCGTGCGTGTTGAAACTAACCAACGTCCCGTCTATATCAAAAAACAGGGCTTTTATCATACGTCTTTTCTTTAATGGAGCACAAATGTACTGAAAAAGCCTGATATAGAGTAACTGAATAGCACAATGATGGTAAATTTTAACTGCTGTCTGCTAAAATAGCTCATTTGGTTTCATTATGAAACAGATGAATTGTACATTTGCAGGCTGAACTTAAAAAGAGAACCCTTATGAAGTATAACTTTGATGAAGTGATAGAACGCCGGGGGACAGACTCGGTAAAGTATGACGCAGTGCCGGAACGTTGGGGACGAAATGACCTGCTTCCGATGTGGGTGGCCGACATGGATTTCCGTACTCCACCTTTTGTGATAGAAGCTATCCGTCGCCGGTTGGATCATGAAGTGTTGGGATACACTTTTGCCTGCGAAGCCTGGTATACATCCATTATCAATTGGCAGAAGGAACGCCATGGGTGGAATATTACCCGGGAGATGCTGACATTTACTCCGGGAATTGTGCGTGGACTGGCTTTTGCTTTGCAATGTTTCACTGTTCCGGGCGATCGGGTGATGGTGATGCCTCCTGTCTACCATCCGTTTTTTCTGGTAACGGAACATAATCATCGGGAAGTGGTCTATAGCCCGTTGGTTTTGGAAGATGGACAGTATCAGATCGATTTCGAACGTTTCCGTACCGATGTGAAAGGATGCAAAATACTGATCCTTAGTAATCCGCATAATCCGGGAGGACGTGTATGGACCCGGGAAGAGTTGGCTGAGATTGCGGAAATCTGTTATGATAATCAGGTTTTGGTCATTTCGGACGAAATCCATGCCGACCTGACATTGCCCGGATATACGCATCCCACTTTTGCGTTGGTATCGGAGAAAGCCCGTCGGAATTCACTCGTGTTTATGTCGCCCAGTAAAGCTTTCAATATGCCTGGACTTGCCAGTTCGTACTGTATCATAGAGGATGAAGACATTCGTCGTCGTTTCCAGACGTATATGGAGGCCAGTGAGTTCAGTGAAGGACATTTGTTTGCTTATCTTGGAGTGGCCGCTGCTTATAGTAATGGAACGGAGTGGTTGGATCAGGTGTTGGAATACATTCAGGGAAATATTGATTTTACGGACGAGTATCTGAAAGCGAATATCCCTGCAATACGGATGATTCGTCCCCAGGCTTCTTACTTGATTTTCCTGGACTGTCGCGAACTGGGACTGTCGCAGAAAGAATTAGTAAGTTTCTTTGTTGATGATGCACATCTGGCACTGAACGATGGTGCAATGTTTGGTAAAGAGGGAGAAGGATTTATGCGTCTTAACGTGGCTTGTCCGCGGAGTGTGCTGAAGCAGGCACTGGATCAGATAAAGCAGGCATACGGGAAGAAGCATGACACAATAGCATAATTTGTGGAATTTATATAAAAAGACTTTCAGGATGAAAAAAAATAGTTTCGAGACACAAATACTGCATACTCCTTTTGAGAAAGAGGATGCATATCATTCTCTTTCCATGCCGGTATATCATACTGCTGCTTATGAATTTGAAACTGCTGAAGAGATGGAAGCTGCTTTCTGTGGACGGACAGCCGGACATGCTTATTCACGAATTACAAACCCTACGGTGCAGTACTTCGAGCAACGTGTACAGGCTGTGACCGGTGCGCTGAGCGTGACGGCGTTGAATTCCGGAATGGCTGCCATCAGCAATGCTCTGATCACTTTGGCAAGTGCAGGAGCTAATATCGTGGCTTCGGCGCATTTATTCGGCAATACCTATTCATTCCTGAAAAGTACGTTAGGAGCTTTTGGGGTAGAAGTACGTTTCTGTGACCTGACATGCCTTGAAGAAGTGGAGAGGCAGATCGATGAAAATACTTGTGCGCTTTTTCTGGAGGTTATTACCAATCCGCAGCTGGAAGTGGCCGATTTGAAAGCCCTTGCCGGTATTGTCCATAGTGCCGGAGTACCATTGCTGGCAGATACAACGGCGGTTCCTTTCCATGTGTTTCGTGCGGCGGATTTCGGAGTCGATATTGAGATTGTGTCCAGTACGAAATATATTTCGGGAGGTGCTACCTGCATTGGAGGACTGATAATTGACTATGGCACCTTTGATTGGGGGCATTCCGGTAAGTTGGCAGCTTTGAGTACAGATACCGGGAAGGAGGCTTTTACCGCCAAACTCCGTAGGGAGATTCATCGTAATCTCGGAGCATACATGACTCCCCAGGTAGCTTATATGCAGACACTCGGGCTTGAAACAATGGAAGTCCGGTTTGCCCGGCAGGCGGAAACATGTTTGAAACTGGCACGGTGTTTGCAAGAACTGCCGGAGGTTGAGTCGGTGAATTATACCGGCTTGGAGACCAATCCGTTTTATGAATTAAGTATCCGGCAGTTTGGTTCTCTTCCGGGCGCGATGTTGACGTTCGACCTTCCATCGCGTGAAATATGTTTTCGTTTCATAAATCGGTTGAGAATCATACGTAGGGCCACGAACTTATTTGATAATAAAACGTTAGCTATCCATCCGGCAAGCACAATCTACGGTTCGTTTACCGAGGAGCAGCGCCGGGATATGGACATCAGTCAGAAAAACATTCGCCTTTCGGTGGGGCTGGAACGGACTGATGACCTGCTGGAAGATATCATACAGGCTCTGAAAAGCTAAATTTATCATTTACAAACTTTATACAATGCTGCCAAAAAAAGAAAACCTGGAAGAAAAAGAGAGAACGAAACATACGGTTGATAGTCTGTATAAAGACTATGTCGACGACTTGTTTTCGTATGCTTTAGGATTCGGGTTTGATAAACAGGCAGCGATGGATGCCATTCATGACGTGTTTTGCAGGGTATGTATTCGTGAGAAGGATGTTCAGGAGATACAGAATCCTAAATTTTACTTGTTGCGTGCCCTGCGAAACCAATTGATTGACACCTATAAGCTTAAACGGAACTATTCGGAGGTTCTTACCGGTGAGATTACCGATGAACTTCCATACAGAATCAAAATCACCGTGGAGGATGAAATGATCGCGGCGGAAGAACAGGCGGAAGTGTCACAGAAAGTCGATGAAATTCTGAGTGTGCTGACCGAACGCCAACGCGAGATTATTTATTTACGCTACATGCAGGAATGTTCCTATGAGGAAATTGCGGAGATCATGCAAATCAGTGTTCCTGCTTGTCGTAAACTGCTCTATCGGACCTTACTTAAACTGAAGCACAATAATACGTTAGTGCTCTTCTATCTCTTGCTTTCTATTAATGTTGGTTAAATAAGGCACCAATTTAAATTTTATTCGGGAAAAGTGGGTATGAAACCTGTGCCCGTTCGTGTTCTATGCAGACAATAGTGTTATTAAACTCTTTAAGCACCTATTCTGAATGGAAAAAACGAAGCGGGATAGCAGACATATTGATCCTTTGAAAGATGAAGAGAAATTCTTCCAGTGGTTAAAATTCAAGAGCGTTCGGATGAACAGGGAGCGCCTCTCGAAAGATGATCATGAGCGTCTTCGTCAGCGGATCCATGCTTCTCTGCGCATGTTGCGACGGAAACGAACCATCAGGAGGGGCGCTTATTATGGTATATCCGTGTGCATCGTTATTGCATTAGGAATCATTTCTTATTTGAATCGTTATGAGAGAGTGGAACCGGTAACGCCTGTTACTGAACAAAAAGCGGAGATTGTATGGCAACCTTTGAAATCAGAAGATATCCGTCTGGTAAGTGGCGACAGTATAACTTCGTTCCGGCAAAATGTACACCTGCTCTTAAGTAAGGATGGATCAGCCATGGTCTACCACCCCAACAGCGGGCAAGAAAAGATCAGGATGGAACAGAATGAGGTCAATAAGTTGGTGGTTCCTTACGGTAAACGGTCGAAGGTGAAGCTGGAGGACGGAACAGAAATCTGGTTGAATTCCGGTTCTGTTCTTAAGTTTCCTACCCATTTCTCGGGAGAGAAGAGGGAAGTGAGCCTGAAAGGCGAAATGTATGCCGAAGTAGCCGCAGATAGCAAAAAGCCTTTCATAGTGCATACGGCACATTTCGATGTGCAGGTATATGGCACCCGATTTAATGTATCGGCTTATGAAGACGAGGCGGTTCCTTCGTGTGTACTTGTGGACGGCATAGTCGGATTTCGGCCGGAGTCCGGTCCTGAGATACGCATGAAAGCAAATGAAAAAGTGCTCTACGATGGGAAGCAATGTGAAAAAAGAAAAGTTAGTGCCTCCAGATATACCTGTTGGAAGGAAGGTTATCTGGAATTGGATGATGCCAATATGGTGGATGTACTGAATCGGATAGGACGATATTATAATCTGTCGTTTAACTTCGGTGACAAGAAGCAACTGACCGGTAAGAGATGTTCGGGAAAGATCTATTTATCCGATAATATTGATAATGTATTGACGACTATATCATTGCTGTATTCTACTGATTACAGGAAAGAAGAGCGGACTATTTTTATATCTGAGAACCCATAAAATGGTAGAGCCTATGGAATGACACTGAACACTATGACACACGCACACACACAACCCCCACAAAAAGGATAGAGTGATATCCTTCCTCTAACTTACACACACGACTACATATCAGAGCCGGGAAGCATGGTTATGCCCTCCGGGAAGGGATGCAATGGCCTGAAATTAGTATTATAACAACTGGAACAAAGCATGAAAAGAGAACGTATAGTAAGAACTGAAAACATTGATAAACAGAGAATAAAATATAGAGTATTGTTTGGCTTTATTTTCATTATGTGCTGTAATGGGGCAGCTTTATCGTCAGAGGATGTTAAGATGCCGGACTGGAAATTTTCTTTTAATCTGAGACGTGTGCCGATCATCCGGGTTTTTGATGAAATCGAGCAAAAGAGTGATTTTGTCTTTGCGTGGGCTTGCGATATAGACACCGAGATTCATAAGGAAATAAGTATTTGTGTTTCGGAAGAACCTATCCAAAGAGTGATGGAGAAGGTTTTAGAAGGATCGGGACTCGTTTTTCAGAGACTCGACAGGCAAATCGTGGTTTATCGTTTGTCGGAGCACAATGCCTGTAGAGCAACTGTTCGCAAGGATAGTGTGAGGGTAATGACAAAGGTGGGACCAAACGACTGATAGAGGGATTGGCACCGACTCTTTATCGTTTTTCGTTCCACTCTGTCAGGAGTGCTAAGTCGGGTATGCGGATTTCTTTCCGGTGGAGTTCCAGCAGATTTAATTCCTGCAATCCGTTGAGGGCTTTTGATACGTTCAGGCGAGTATCATCCAGTATGCGTGCCAGATCATCCATTTTCACTTTAAACAGTTTTTCACCTGTCATTCTTTCGATATGGGCCAATATGAAACGTATTATTTTATCTTCAATGTCCTTGGGAGCTCTATCCCACAAACGAGTGTAAAGGTTCTGTGCACGATTGCTGACGATATTCATATAGTTGAGGCGGAAAATATCGTATTTGAACAATTCACCCATAACGAATGATTTGCTGATGCTTACCATTTGTGCTTCTTCATTATGAGGAATGTAGGTAGATATATACCGGGTGTTCATTCCAAACATGGAGTAAGGTTCCAATACGGCAGGAGCTTCGAAATACTCTATGACAGTCAGTGTCTCGTCTTCCGATACGGTGACGGAAGAGAGCTTACCTTTTAGCAAAAAAAGTAACTGGTCACATACTTCACCACTTTTTATCAACGGTTCTCCTGCTTTATGACGGGTGAAATGAAGTTTTACTTTTTCTAATATATTTGTGAAATCCTCATGACAAAGTCCCTGAAACAGGGGGAGTTGTAACAAGGTGTCGAACATGGTTTCCATATATCGTAATCTTCTAATTTGAAGGCAAATGTAACGATAATAGGGGTTGACTGAAACCATCTTCCCCTTCTTTTTGTTTTTTTTATTATTTCTTAAAGATGGTAGTGATTACCTAAAACAATCTCTTGCGAGATGCATAAAAATGAAGTATATTTGCGGGAAAAAGGAGGAAGTCATGTTTGCAAACTTTAATTTTCAACAGATGGTCAGTGCGTTTATCGTGCTTTTTGCTGTGATTGATATTATTGGTTCTATTCCTATTATCATCAATCTGAAGGAGAAGGGAAAAGATGTGAATGCCACGAAAGCGACCGTTATTTCGTTTGCATTAATGATTGGCTTTTTTTATGCCGGTGACTTTATGCTGAAACTGTTCCATGTTGATATTGAGTCCTTTGCCGTGGCGGGAGCATTTGTTATCTTCCTGATGTCTTTGGAGATGATTCTGGATGTGGAAATCTTTAAGAACCAGGGACCGATAAAAGAGGCTACGCTTGTACCTTTGGTATTCCCTCTGCTGGCAGGTGCCGGTGCATTTACTACATTGCTTTCTTTGCGGGCCGAATATGCCAGTATCAATATTGTGATCGCTTTGATCCTGAATATGTTGTGGGTGTATTTCGTTGTCAGTATGACAGGACGTGTGGAACGCTTTTTGGGCAAGGGAGGCATCTATATTATTCGTAAATTCTTTGGTATCATTCTGTTGGCTATTTCTGTCAGATTGTTTACCGCCAATATCACATTATTGATTGCTGCATTACAGAAGTAATAGGTATCCCCATTAATCTGTTGTAGAAACCGAGGTGAAAAACTATTCTTTTTCACACTCTGTGTCTTTTTGGTCCGTTTCGTCGCTATTGATTTCGTCGTTATCGGTTTCATTTGTTTCATTGGCAACCTCCTCCTCTTCCTCTTCATTTGCGAATGGTTCAGGCTTTTGTGGACCATGATTCATAAAAGCAAGGGCACAGATGGTACCGGTGACAGCTCCACTCAGATGTCCCTCCCACGAAGTACCCGATGGCGCGAAATAAGGAAGCATATTCCACACCAGTCCACCATAGAGGAAGGTTACTAAAAGAGAGATCGCGATCAGGGGGACATATTTTCGTAAGAGTCCGCTGAAGAAAAGAAAAAAAGCCAAACCGTAAATAATGCCGCTGGCCCCGATATGCCAACCGGGCTTACCGATAAGGAACGTGATGGTTCCGCATCCTATCCAGATGATAAAAAAAATCAGAGGTGCAATGCTCCTGTAAAAATAAAAAAGACACCATGAAAGGAAGAATAGAGGTAAAGTGTTGGCCAGTAAATGTTTGAAGCCACTGTGTATAAGAGGATGCGCGAAAATACCAAACATCCCTTTTTTTGACAATGGGTATACTCCTAATCTGGTAAAGTCCCAGTCCATGCCCACCTCTAAAACTTTTATTGTATAAAGGATAAAAATTAGGAACATAGGAAGCACCATCGCTATCAGGATTCGTCGAACATCTGACTTCATATTGGCATATTTCTTTAAATTTTATACAATGCTACGAATATTTGCCTTGAAAATAAAAAATAAAGTTCCTTTTTATTTTGTTTTTTACCTTTAATTCGTATTTTTGGGCATCATACTTATATTATATACTATGATAACCGAAATAATTAACCTTTAAATAATGCACAACTATGAGTTATTTACATTTTGACAAGACTCTGATGATAAATCTTGAGGAATCTTTACCAAGGGAGATTCTCCGGACGAATAAATCAGGAGCTTATCATTGTACAACGATTGTAGATTGTAACACACGCAAATATCATGGATTGCTGGTGATTCCCGTACCCAATCTGGACGATGAAAATCATGTGCTGCTGTCTTCTTTGGATGAAACGGTAATTCAACACGGTGCGGAGTTTAACCTGGGATTGCATAAGTATCAAGGAAATCACTTTAGTCCGAATGGGCATAAGTATATCCGTGAGTTTGACTGCGAACATATTCCGGCAACAACTTACCGTGTGGGAGGAGTCATACTTCGTAAAGAAAAAATCTTTGTACATCATGAGAATCGGATCCTGATCCGTTACACCTTGGTCGATGCACACTCTGCTACCACTCTTCGCTTCCGCCCGTTCCTCGCTTTCCGTAGTGTACGCGAATATACACACGAGAATTCGCAGGCGAGCCGTGACTATCAATTGGTAGAGAACGGCATTAAAACTTGTATGTATCCCGGATATCCGGAACTGTTCATGCAATTGAATAAGAAGAATGAATTCCACTTTGATCCGAATTGGTATAGAGGAATTGAATATCCGAAAGAACAAGAGAGAGGATATGACTTCAATGAAGACCTTTATGTTCCCGGATATTTCGAAGTTGATATAAAGAAAGGAGAGAGTATTATTTTCTCTGCCGGTATTTCAGAAATTTCTCCACGTCGACTAAAGCAAACTTTTGATGCGGAAGTGGCCGACCGTACGCCGCGTGATAGCTTCTATCACTGTTTGAAGAATTCTGCCCATCAATTCCATAATAAGCAGGAAGATGACCATTATATTCTGGCCGGATATCCCTGGTTTAAATGCCGTGCCCGCGATATGTTCGTGGCTTTGCCGGGATTGACGCTTGCTGTGGACGAGACAGATGAATTTGAAGATGTGATGGAGACAGCCCGTAAAGCGATTGGCAACTATATTAAAGGTGAACCGATTGACTGTAAGATATACGAGATGGATGATCCGGATGTATTGTTGTGGGCTGTATGGGCCTTGCAGCAATATGCAAAGGAGACAAGTCGTGAACAATGTCGTGTCAAATATGGTTCTTTGTTAGAAGAAATCATTGATTTTATTCGTCAGCGTAAACATGATAATCTGTTCCTGCACGAAAACGGGTTGCTTTATGCCAATGGTGCAGATAGGGCGATCACATGGATGAACTCCACGGTTAACGGGCGTCCGGTTATTCCACGCACGGGTTATATTGTAGAGATAAATGCTTTGTGGTATAATGCTTTGCGGTTTATTGCCGATTTAGTTCGCGAGGGTGGTAACGGACTGTTGGCCGACTCGCTGGATGCACAGGCTGAAGTAACTGGAAAATCGTTTGTGGAAGTATTCCGCAATGAATATGGTTATCTGTTGGATTATGTAGACGGAAATATGATGGACTGGAGCGTACGTCCCAACATGATATTTACGGTTGCCTTCGATTATTCTCCTCTTGACCGGGTACAGAAAAAACAGGTACTCGATATTGTGACGAAGGAATTACTTACTCCGAAGGGACTCCGAACATTGAGTCCGAAGAGCGGCGGATATAATCCGAATTATGTGGGTCCTCAGATCCAGAGAGACTATGCTTATCATCAAGGTACGGCTTGGCCGTGGTTGATGGGGTTCTACATGGAGGCTTATCTGCGAATCTATAAGATGAGCGGTATCTCGTTTGTAGAACGCCAGTTAATCGGCTTTGAAGACGAGATGACCAGCCATTGCGTTGGTTCACTGCCTGAGTTGTTTGATGGAAACCCGCCTTTCAAAGGTAGAGGAGCGGTATCGTTTGCAATGAATGTGGCAGAGATTTTGCGTATCTTGAAGCTGTTGTCTAAATATAATTTATAGGAGGAGGGACGAAGATGAAAGTTTTAATGTTTGGATGGGAGTTCCCCCCGCATATCTTAGGAGGTTTAGGAACTGCCAGCTATGGTTTGACGAAAGGGATGTCTCAACAAGAGGATATGGAGATTACGTTCTGTATTCCCAAACCTTGGGGGGATGAAGACCAAAGTTTCCTGAGAATAATCGGTATGAATAGTACACCGATTGTGTGGAGGAATGTAGATTGGGATTATGTGAAAGGACGTGTCGGTTCGTACATGGATCCCCAGTTATATTTTGACCTGCGCGATCATATTTATGCTGATTTCAATTATCTGAATGCAAACGATCTGGGATGTATTGAGTTTTCTGGGCGTTATCCGGATAACCTGCACGAAGAAATCAATAACTACTCGATTGTGGCAGGAGTAATAGCACGCCAGCAGGAGTTTGAAATCATCCACTCACATGACTGGTTAACTTATCCGGCAGGAATACATGCAAAACAGGTATCGGGTAAACCATTGGTGATTCATGTACATGCTACCGATTTCGACCGTAGTCGTGGCAATGTGAATCCAACTGTATATGCCATCGAAAAAAATGGTATGGATCATGCCGATCATATCATGTGTGTGAGTGAACTGACTCGTCAGACGGTGATTCATAAATACTTCCAAGACCCGAAGAAAGTGTCGACAGTGCACAATGCAGTCTCTCCTTTATCACAAGAGATACAGGATATCGTACCCAATAAGAATCCGAAAGAAAAGGTTGTCACTTTTCTGGGACGTATCACGATGCAGAAAGGACCGGAATATTTTGTGGAGGCAGCTGCAATGGTGTTGAAGCGTACGCGGAATGTACGTTTTGTGATGGCCGGTAGCGGTGATATGATGGATCAGATGATTCGTCTGGCTGCTGAAAGGGGGATTGCGGACCGTTTCCACTTCCCGGGATTTATGAAAGGAAAACAAGTATACGAGGTACTAAAAGCCAGTGATGTATACATTATGCCTTCGGTATCCGAACCTTTTGGTATCTCTCCGTTAGAGGCTATGCAGTGTAGTGTGCCAAGCATCATTTCCAAACAATCCGGTTGTGCCGAGATTCTGGAAAAGTGTATTAAGACCGATTACTGGGATATACATGCTATGGCGGATGCTATCTATTCTATCTGTACCTATCCGGCTATGTACGAGTATCTCCGTGATGAAGGTAAGAAAGAGGTGGATGAAATTAAGTGGGAGAACGTAGGCTACAAAGTTCGCGGCATCTACGACGAGGTTATAAAAAATTATGGAAAACAATAAAACAATATAGATATGAGAACAATCTGTCTTTATTTTGAGATACATCAAATTATTCATCTGAAACGTTACCGCTTCTTCGACATTGGTGCCGATCATTACTATTATGATGATTATGCCAATGAGACAGGTATAAATGAGGTTGCCGAACGTTCTTATATTCCGGCTCTCAATGCATTGATTGAAATGGTGAAGAATTCCGGGGGGGCCTTTAAAGTAGCTCTTTCTATTTCGGGAGTAGCATTGGAACAACTCGAAATTCATGCACCTGCTGTAATTGACTTGTTACATGTATTAAACGATACAGGCTGCTGCGAATTTTTGGCCGAGCCATATTCCCATGGGTTATCATCATTGGCCAATGAAGACTGTTTCCGTGAAGAAGTGATGCGTCAGAGCGACAAGATGAAACAGATGTTTGGTAAAGCACCGAAAGTGTTCCGCAATTCCAGTCTGATCTATTCGGATGAAATAGGAGCTACGGTAGCAAGCATGGGTTTCAAAGGTATGCTGACTGAAGGCGCTAAACACATATTGGGTTGGAAGAGCCCGCATTATGTATACCATTGCAATCAGGCTCCCAGCCTGAAACTGCTGTTGAGAGATTTTAAGTTGTCCGATGATATCAGCCTGCGCTTCTCTAATTCCGATTGGAGCGAGTATCCGTTATTCGCTGATAAATATATTGGTTGGATCGATGCTTTGCCGCAAGAAGAACAAGTTATCAATATCTTTATGGAACTGAAGGCACTGGGGCTGGCTCAGCCGTTATCATCCAATATCTTGGAATTCCTGAAAGCTCTTCCGTATTGTGCAAAAGAAAAAGGAATTACTTTCTCTACCCCATCGGAGATTGTTTCAAAATTGAAATCAGTTTCTCAATTGGACGTACCATATCCGATGTCATGGGTGGATGAAGAAAGAGATACCAGCAGCTGGTTGGGTAATGTCCTGCAGCGTGAAGCTTTCAATAAGTTATATAGTGTGGCCGAGCGTGTACATCTCTGTGATGATCGCCGTATCAAGCAAGATTGGGATTATCTGCAGGCCAGCAATAACTTCCGCTTTATGACTACCAAGAATACCGGTGTAGGGTTGAATCGTGGTATTTATGATTCTCCTTATGATGCGTTTACCAACTATATGAATATTTTGGGTGATTTCATTAAGCGTGTAAATTCTCTCTATCCTGAAGATATTGACAATGAAGAGTTGAATTCATTGTTGACAACGATCAAGAATCAGGGAGAAGAAATTGCCGAGTTGCATAAGGAGGTTGATAAACTGGAAGCAAAGGCAGCAAAAGCTACCAAAGCAAAAGCGGAACCCAAAGCTACTGCTCCTAAAAAGGCAGCAGCAAAGAAACCTGCAACAAAGAAGACAGCTGCAAAGAAAGAAGACTGAATATAGTGCAAGTTTGCTTTAGCGAAAGCTTTTCAAATAGAGAGGGCGGAGGATTTACATTCTCCACCCTCTTTTAGTATAGAAGGGGCATTTGATGATTAGATTTTTGTCTCATCTCAGAATTAATGAAAAGGAAGGGGGCGTATAGAAAACAATCAGGGCGGTGTAAAGGGAAACTATTCACACCGCCCTGATTATATAATGAAAATCTCTTGTTATTATTTACCGTTGAAGTTGGTGTATGTCACTTCTAACTTCAGTTTTGGACCATTCTGGCCACCTTCCAGTTTTACATATCCCGGTTGTAAATCGTGCTGAATACTGATCATGTTCTTGTTGGAAGAACTGTCATACTGTACAAGTACCGGAATGAGTACTACTTTGTTCCAATCCGGGTTTTCAGCTTCCCAAGCAGCTTCATTCCAACTGGCCCCAGCTTTTTTCTTGGCTTCCAGTTTTTCGTTGACACAAGTGTTGATCAGACGAGTCAAATTGGTAAACACATACTGATTGGTTGTAGGTTTACTGTTAATTGTTGCATTGTGTACCGCCAGATAAGAAGTGATATTATCTGTAAGTTTATTCTCCTCAAAGAAACTTTGCCGTTCTTTTTCACGCAATAACAGCACATATGTAGGTGCTTGCATGCTGAATTGCCCATTATCTACTTGGTTATAGTTGTTGAAAGTCAACTTCACTGCATTAATGGTGTCGTTGCTTAATTCCTCATAAATCTTGTTGATGGGCAATGTAGCTTGAGTGAAGATACCCGCCGGAGATTTCAGATAAGTACAATCGGTCTTTTTGGCTATTTCCTCTAACTTAGCGGAGTTCGTAAACTTGTTGGCTTGAATAACCTCTTTTGTTGTAGCGAAAGTACGGGTTGTGTAGTACAGAGAATCAGTACCGTCTTTTTTCTTCAGGTTATTTCCTAAACTGTCTTTTTCGTGGCATCTGATTACAACGTTCAGGTTGATTTGATCAACATAAAGAACTGTTCCGTTACCATAATCATTTTTGGCATAAATACCTTTGAACACATTGTTGATAAAAGCTTCCGAACTTTTGAAATATTCAGGATGATTTCTGTTTAATCGATAAATCTTTTTACCTAAATTAGTAATCTCCTCAGACGTCAGACGGACATTGGGATAAAAATTCTCAGTTTTTCTGATGGAATCACTGAGTGATTGATCGACCGCAGTGTAGGCTTTCCGTGCAAGTAAGTTGTTCGGATTATAATATTCCAATGGGTTTATGTCTGTATAATAATTCTGGGTTAAGTTTTTGTCCAGTTCGTACACAGTCATACGGCACGGGCTTATAGAATCGCCAAAATAGCTTTGATAGTACAATATCAATTCAGCAGTGTGGATAGAGTCTCCTGCCATAACACCTTTGGGATTGGTTTCCGGATCGTAAACCGAGGGAAAGGAAATTCCATCCGGACTATTCAATTGTGCGAGGAAACTGGCTTCGTAATCTCCGAACACCTTGTCGGTGAATTTACCGACATAACCTACGCTGGTTTTGGCAAAAACAGGACCTGATAAATCGGAATTTGTAGTCAACTCGTAAGTGGTGTATCTTCCATTGATATTTTGGTCGCTTTCCGGAAGCATTCCCAGTCCGAGAGTACCTGTATTATCATCACACCCGAAGAAAGTCAAGGCAAGCAGTGCCACCCATACATATTTTGCTTTCATGATCGTCGTATCTTGGTTCTTATTATTTTTGTTCAGTTTCCCACACCTGATCGTAGAAGCTGTTGCAAGCGTCTGCAAGAGCGTCGGGAGCCTGATAGTCAAGAACCAATTTACCCGATTGACGGGCATAGTTCATGACTTCTTCATTTACATGTTCGCTATTCTGTACTACTCCGTCTGAGTAATCAACAGCCAATTTGCAAAGTGTAGCGTAATCTACCGGATCTTTCAAAGTAGCCACATCCTTTTTATTAATGCCTTTCAGCATCAGTTTAGTTGCGAAATCAGGGTTGAACGTACCTTTGAAATCATCCTCGTATACGGAGAATACCACTTTCGCATCACGGAACGAAGGTTCGTCTTTATACGCTTTTTTGATATATAAAGGAGCCAGAGCAGTCATCCAGCCGTGACAGTGAATCACATCCGGACACCAACGCAGTTTCTTTACCGTTTCCAACACTCCTCTTGCATAAAAAATAGCCCGGCTGTCGTTATCATCGTATTCTACTCCGTTTTCGTCTGCTGTTTGTAGCCGGTTCTGGAAGTAATCATCGTTGTCGATAAAATAAACCTGCATACGTGCTGACTGGATGGAAGCTACTTTGATGATAAGAGGATGGTCGGTGTCATCGATAATCAGGTTCATACCGGAGAGTCGTATCACTTCGTGCAATTGATTTCTGCGTTCGTTGATATTTCCCCATTTGGGCATGAATGTTCTGATTTCTCTGCCTTTTTCCTGGATAGCTTGTGGTAGATGTCTGCCTATATTGGCCATCTCGGATTCTGAAACGTAAGGAGTAATCTCTTGTGTAATAAATAAAACCTTGTTAGCCTTTGTCATAATAACAATCGTTCTCGTAAATATTCTGCAAAGATATAAAAAAAAACGGGCATTAAAGCAAGTTCTCGGGCGGTATAATTCCTTATGAATTGTTAAGTGCTTGTCTTTCAGTTGTAAACCGTCTGGTTGTTAAGGTTCCTACTTCGGTATCTTTTGCATTAATTTACGATATTTCTTCTTTATATGGTAAATTATGGTTTATTTTGCACCGTTTTTCAAACGACTAAGAATCATAAACCAATTAAAATGAAAGTAATACATACGATCAAGGACTTGCAGGCTGAACTGTCGGTTTTGAAAGCCCAGGGTAAAAAGGTAGGTTTGGTACCTACTATGGGTGCTTTGCATGCAGGGCACGCATCTCTTGTAAAACGTAGTGTAAACGAGAATGAAGTAACGGTGGTGAGTGTTTTTGTGAACCCTACCCAGTTTAATGATAAAAATGACCTTGTAAAGTATCCCCGTACGTTGGATGCCGATTGCAAATTACTCGAGGCTTGCGGAGCGACTTATACTTTTGCTCCTTCGGTGGAAGAAATGTATCCGGAACCGGATACTCGCCAATTCAGTTATGCTCCTCTGGATACTGTGATGGAGGGGGCTTTCCGTCCGGGCCACTTTAATGGGGTATGCCAGATCGTAAGTAAACTGTTTGAAGCAGTAAAACCACATCGCGCATATTTTGGTGAAAAAGATTTTCAGCAGTTGGCCATCATCCATGAGATGGTTCGCCAGATGCAGTTCGATCTTGAAATTGTAGGTTGTCCCATTGTCCGTGAAGAGGATGGGCTGGCTTTGAGCAGCCGGAATGCTCGGCTGTCGGCAGAAGAACGTGAAAATGCATTAAAAATATCTCAGACCTTATTTAAAAGTCGTACCTTTGCAGCTACTCACACAGTGAGCGAAACGCAAAAGTTTGTGGAAGATGCTATTGCTGCTGCACCGGGATTACGCCTGGAATATTTTGAGATAGTAGATGGAAACACTTTGCAGAAGGTTGGGAATTGGGACCAAACATCCTATGCAGTAGGCTGTATTACAGTATTCTGTGGAGATGTCAGACTGATTGATAATATTAAATACAAAGAATCTTAAACTAAAAAAGACGAAGTCCTTATGATGATTGAAGTGTTGAAGTCGAAAATTCATTGTGCCCGTGTTACGGAAGCCAATCTGAATTATATGGGTAGTATCACGATTGATGAGGATTTGCTGGATGCAGCCAATATGATTGCCGGTGAGAAAGTATACATCGCTGATAATAATAACGGTGAGCGTTTTGAGACCTACATTATCAAAGGTGAACGCGGATCAGGTAAAATCTGCTTGAATGGTGCTGCTGCCCGGAAAGTACAACCGGACGACATTGTGATTATTATGTCGTATGCGTTGATGGATTTTGAGGAAGCAAAGACATTTAAACCAACGGTGATTTTTCCGGATCCAACTACAAACAGTGTGGTGAAGTAAGAAACCGTTCAACCGAAGAATATAAAAAATCCCTGCTAATATCAGAATATTAGCAGGGATTTTTTTATTGGGTAGATCCGTGTTGATGTTACTTTCTGCCCAAAGAGTCTATTTGCGGTCGGTAAGCAATTGGTTGTGAGATCACGAACCGTAGATTACTTACCAACGCAGATTTCCGATTCTTTATTTAGAGCTTAACTGTTCGTTCATCGCTGCTGCAGCACGGCGTCCGTCTCCCATGGCAAGGATTACGGTAGCTCCTCCGCGTACAATGTCTCCTCCTGCATAAATGGTAGGGATAGACGATTGCATCTGGTCATTAACGGTAATCGTACCTTTACGTCCCAATTCCAGACCTTTGATAGAGCTGGGAACAATGGGATTGGGTGACACGCCTACGCTGACAATGGCAAGATCGATGTCGATGGTTTCTGTCGCTCCTTGAATGGGCACCGGACTGCGTCGCCCTGAAGCATCCGGTTCACCCAGTTCCATTTTCTGTAAAACCACTTGTTTCACACGTCCTTGCTCATCAGCCAGATATTCGATCGGGTTGTGCAGGGTCAGGAATTCTATCCCTTCTTCTTTAGCATGCTTCACCTCTTCCAGACGTGCCGGCATTTCTTCTTCCGAACGACGGTAGATAATCATGGCACGTTCTGCTCCCAGGCGTTTGGCTGTACGGACAGAGTCCATAGCGGTGTTGCCACCCCCAATTACAGCAACGTTCTTACCGAAAGCTACCGGAGTATCGGAATCGGGACTGGCCGCATCCATCAGGTTTACGCGAGTCAGATATTCATTAGAAGACATAATATTGATAGAATTTTCTCCCGGTATATTCATGAAGTTAGGGAGTCCGGCACCGGAAGCTACAAAAATGCCTTTGAAGCCTTCTTCCTCCAATTGTTCCACACCGATTGTTTTTCCTACGATGCAATCCTTGATGAAAGTAACCCCCATTTTGGCAAGATTCTCTATTTCAACGTCTACAATCTTGTTGGGCAGACGGAATTCAGGAATACCGTATTTAAGTACACCGCCGATTTCGTGCAGCGCTTCGAATACAGTTACATCATATCCGTATTTGGCCATATCCCCGGCAAATGACAGTCCGGCAGGACCTGAACCGATGACAGCTACTTTGATACCGTTCTTCTCACCAATTTCCGGAACAGAGATTTGTCCGCTTTCGCGTTCGTAGTCGGCGGCAAACCGTTCGAGATGACCGATGGCTACAGCTTCTTTACCCATTTTCAAATGGATGCACTTTGACTCACATTGTTTTTCTTGTGGACATACACGGCCACATACGGCAGGCAGGGCACTGGTTTCTTTCAGTGTCTTAGCCGCTTCAAGAATTTCTCCACGTTCGATGTTCTTGATGAAACGGGGAATATCGATACCTACCGGACAACCGGTCATACAACCTGGATTGGCACAATCCAGACAACGTTGTGCTTCTGTGACTGCCTGTTCTTTAGTTAATCCCTGGTTAACTTCCTCTTTGCGGCTGTGTGAACGATACTCCGGATCGAGTTCATTCATTTTGCAGCGTTCGATGTTTGCACGGTCTTTTGCTTTTATTGCTTTACGGAGTTCTTCGCGCCAAGGAGCGGTACGTCCGTTTTCGTCTATGGTTTTAGTTGCTTCACATTCGTCGAGTTTGTGCAGTTCTTCACGTTCAATGGCTTTAAAAGCGCCCATGCGTTTCAACATTTCGTCGAAATCCACCTGATGACCGTCAAACTCCGGACCGTCTACACATACGAATTTGGTTTTTCCTCCGATGGTGATTCGGCAAGCACCACACATTCCGGTACCGTCCACCATAATTGTGTTCAACGATACTTCGGTCGGAATTTCGTATTTTTTCGTCAGCAAACAAACAAATTTCATCATGATAGCCGGGCCGATAGCAAAACATTTGTCCACTTTCTCCCGCTTGATCACTTCCTCTACTCCTTCTGTAACCAGACCTTTGCGGCCATATGATCCGTCATCGGTCATTATGATCACTTCATCCGAACTTTCGCGCATTTCTTTTTCAAGAATAATCAGTTCTTTGCTGCGTCCGGCCAATACAGTGATCACACGGTTGCCGGCTGCTTTAAGCGCTTGTACGATCGGTAGCATCGGAGCAACTCCCACACCTCCTCCGGCACATACAACGGTTCCGAAGTTTTCAATGTGTGTAGCCTGTCCCAGCGGGCCCACTACGTCAGTGATATAGTCTCCTTCGTTTAGTTCGCAAAGGCGGGTAGAAGAGAGTCCTACCTCCTGAACAACCAGTGTGATGGTTCCTGCCTTCGGGTTGGCGGCTGCAATGGTCAGTGGCATACGTTCTCCCTTTTCACCGACACGCACAATCACGAAATGACCAGCCTTGCGTGATTTTGCTATCAACGGAGCTTCAATTACAAGTTTGAATACTTTCTCCGAGAAATGTTCTTTGCTAATGATTTTGTTCATTATCTAATTAATTTGTTGGATTTATTACGTAATTGCTATCAGAATGTTCTTAGTGTGCAAAGATACTGCTAATTTGTAAATAACAAAAGAAAAGCCATCCTTTTGAAGGGATGGCTTTGTCCTCAAGGTGAGTATATTTGTTTATTTTGTTCTGATTTTATACCCCGCCATTCCATAATAGAGGATAAAGAGGAAGCAGGGGAGGCAGATCCAGTAAGCATTTTGTGCTCCTGCTATATCTTTGATATATCCGAACAGGGTAGGAATGACAGCACCGCCGGCCATAGCCATTATCAACAAAGAAGAACCGGCCTTGGTGAATTTGCCTAAGTCTGCCATGGCGAGTGGCCAAAGTGCAGGCCACATCAGTGAACATCCCAATGCTATGAATGCTATGAAGTAGATCGAGATATCAGCCGGAGTCAATACTACCAGGATAGAACCTGCAATGGCAAGAATGGAACAGATTTTCAATGCTGTAGCCTGATTGAGGTATTTAGGTATGAAAATGATGCCGCAGATATATCCGATTACAATTCCGATTGGAGCAATCCAGGCATAAGCTGCTGCGTTTTCCAGATGTAGGCTGTTGGCGTAGTCAACAAGAGTACCCAATGAAACCGTTTCTACACCTACGTAGAGGAAGAGTGCAAGACATCCCAACAGCAGATGCGGGAATTGCCATACAGACGTTTTGCCGGCTGCATACGGACAAGCCTCTGCACCACCTTCGCTGTCGTCTTCGCCGGCTGCTTTTACTTCCGGCAGTGGAGCCATCAGCGAGATGATTCCTAATAAGATGAAGGCGGCGATGATTACATAAAACGGAGTAAATAAGTCTGATACGGTAATGTCGCTGACTTCCTTACCGATCAGGAAGGCCAGGAACAATGGAGGAATCGGCCATGCTAACTTGTTGCAGATGCCCATGATGCTGATACGTTTGGCGGCACTGTCCAATGGACCGAGGATAGTGATATACGGATTGACAGATGCTTGTAAGAATGCATTTGCCGTACCGCTAACGAAAGATGCTACCAGGAAAAGTGCGAAACTTTCCTGACTGGCAGACGGAATGTACAAACCGAAAGCAATGGCAAACATGGCGAATGAGAGTGCCATGGTACGTTTGTACCCGATAGCTTTGATAGTCATCGAAGCCGGATAACCAAAAATAAGAAAAGGTACGAAAGTAGCTGCGATAATAAGATAAGATTCAGCGGAAGTGATGCCTAAAGAACCTTGTAAAACCGGAATCAGAACGGAGTTAATTCCTAATGCGAATCCGATGGCAAAGAACATGATGCCGATAAATGCTAACGGCAGAGCAAAGTTTTTTTGAGTAGAGCTCATAAAATAGGAGTTTTGAGGTTAGTAAAAATGTGTTTTAAGGTAAAAAAAGAGCAACCCCTGTATCGGAGTTGCTCTTTTATCTTGTTTTGTTTTTAGTCGATAATGTCAAATCCGCAGTAAGGAACCAATGCTTTCGGGATCCGAATGCCCTCCGGGGTCTGATGATTTTCCAGCAGGGCTGCTACGATACGGGGTAACGCCAGCGCTGATCCGTTCAGTGTATGGCAAAGCTCGGTCTTTTTTTCTCCGCTGCGATAACGGCATTTCAACCGGTTAGCCTGGTAAGTATCGAAGTTGGATACGGAGCTGACTTCCAGCCAGCGTTTCTGTGCTTCGGAGTATACTTCGAAATCAAAGCAGAGAGCGGCGGTAAAACTCATATCACCGCCACAAAGACGGAGAATGCGGTAAGGAAGTTCTAACTTCTGGAGCAAACCTTCAACGTGATCCAGCATTTCCTGATGTGACTGGCGGGAGTGCTCAGGCTTATCTATACGTACCAATTCTACTTTAGAAAATTCGTGGAGACGGTTCAGGCCGCGTACATCTTTACCGTAGGAACCGGCTTCACGGCGGAAGCACTGTGTGTAAGCACAGTTTTTAATAGGAAGTTGTTTTTCATCCAGAATCACGTCACGGTAGATGTTGGTTACCGGAACTTCGGCTGTCGGGATCAAATAAAGATCGTCTACTTCGCAGTGGTACATTTGTCCTTCTTTGTCCGGAAGTTGTCCCGTTCCGTAACCGGAAGCTGCATTGACAACCGTTGGGGGCATGATTTCAGTATATCCCGATTTACGTGCTTCATCCAGGAAAAAGTTAATCAGTGCACGCTGCAATTGAGCACCTTTACCTTTGTATACCGGAAAACCTGCACCGGTGATTTTTACACCCAGGTCGAAATCGATCAGGTCGTATTTCTTAGCCAGCTCCCAGTGAGGAAGTGCATCTGTTGGGAGTTGAGTTTCCATGCCTCCCATTTTTTCTACAACATTATCCTCGGCGCCAACACCCTCGGGTACGCTGTCATAAGGAATATTGGGAATAGTATACAGCAGATTCAGCATGTCGTTGGCCGCCTGATCCATGTCAGCCTGTAGTGTTTTGTTGGTCTCCTTTATTTCGGCTACACGGGTTTTCGCAGCTTCGGCTTCTTCCTTTTTTCCTTCTTTCATTAGCTGGCCGATGGTTTTCGAGAGCGAATTTACCTCTGCCAGGTTTTTATCTAATTGGTTTTGTGTATTACGTCTTTTGTCATTCACTTCAATCACTTGGGCAATTGTTTCTTTGGCCCCTTTGAAGTGTTTCTTTTCCAGACCGCGGATTACCGCATCTGTGTTTTCTGTAATTTGTTTAATGGTAAGCATATCTATACTTTATTTATGAACTTTCTTCTTTGAGTTTACAAAGATATATAAAAATAAGATAAGAGGATACGTCTTGTATAAAAAAGAAAAGAGACGCAATCAACCGATTGCATCTCTTTCTTCAATTTCTTACAATTTCCTTTAAACTCCGGAAATTTATGCTTCTGTTGCTTCAGCAGGGATGATAGAAACATATCTTCTGTCTTCTCTACCTACTTTGAAACTTACAGTTCCGTCTACTAAAGCGAAAAGAGTGTGGTCCTTACCCATACCGATGTTTTCACCCGGGTGGAATTCAGTACCTCTTTGACGAACGATGATGTTACCTGCTTTGCAAGCTTCGCCACCAAATATCTTAACGCCTAATCTTTTGCTCTGTGATTCGCGGCCGTTCTTAGAACTACCGACACCTTTCTTATGTGCCATTTCTTCTTACTTTTAAAAATTGATTAAGCTACTACTTCTGTAATTGTTAACTCTGTGAACTGCTGACGGTGACCGTTCAACTTTCTGTGACCTTTTCTTCTTTTCTTGTGGAAAACAAGTACTTTGTCACCTTTAACCAGGCTTGAAACAATCTGGCAAACTACTTTTGCACCGTCTACAGTAGGAGCACCTACAGTAACGTTTCCGTCTTTGTCTACCAAAAGAACTTTGTCAAATTCTACAGTTGCACCATTCTCTGCATTCTGAATGTGGTGAACGAACAATTTCTGGCCAGCTTCAGCTTTAAATTGCTGACCGTTGATTTCTACAATTGCGTACATCTTATATAAATAAATGTAAGTTAGCTCCGTCGGGTGGTCTTTAATCACTTAAAAAACACTTGCTCAAACCCGGTGCGGAATAATCAGGGCACAAAATTACTGCTTTTATTTGTTTCGGACAAGTTTTTCTTTTTCTTTTTTGTTGTTCAGTATGTTATTTTACTCTTTTTCTTCTTTCAGGCAAGGGCAGTTAGAAGGTTGATTACTAAATGGAATATGACTTTATTCATTCTGTCACTTTGATAATCGGAACTCCTCAGAATCGTTTATTTCGGACGGGGACGCTTGCCCAAATGAAAAAACGCATTCTACAGTTTTTTCCTGATGACATATTTCTTTGGATTTTTGATTGATTGTATACATGAGGAAAGAAAAATGTCTTGACGGCGGTGAAAGTGTTGCGGATGAGATCGTATCCCGGTTATTCTGTCATTCCAGAAAGCTCTGCCTGCGGGTGCCAACCGGAAGATGGAGTGTTCCTTTCAAGCCGGATTTTGAATAACAATAGGAGATATTGGAGAAAACAATAGGAGATATTTTCAAAACACAAGGACATTTTTGGTAAATGCTTACTTCTTTCCGGGTAAATGCTTACTTCTTTCTGCTAAAATGCCTGCTTCTTTTCGCAAAAAGCCCGGCTTTTCAACCTCGGAAGCCCGGCTCTCCGGCCCCTTAAGCCTCCGTTGGGCTTTTTTCTTCTCTCAGAGCATTGGAAACGGACAAGGACTCTGTTATAAAAAACAGATGTTTGCTTTCTTTTTGCACCGTTATTCGGCGAATGGATAACATCCGGTTGATTGCTCAGAGCGAACAGTCGGCTTTGTCGTCCGGAACGGAAATTAGCTGACCAAGGGAACTGATGATTCTGTCGTAGGGATAAGCCTGAAACTCTTCGGCAGTGGTCATACCGCTGGTAACACCGACAAAAGAAACTCCGGCAGCGGCGGCCGTTCCTGCATCCACTGTACTGTCACCGATGTATAATACTTCTTCGGGGCATGCCTTCAATCGGTCAATGGCAAGTAACAAACCTTCAGGATCGGGTTTATGATGTGTCACATCTTCACCTCCGATAATAATGTCAAACCAATCATCCGGCATGTGATTTTTCAGGAAACTCAGTATCCGGAACCGGTATTTGGTTGAAATGATTCCGATACGGGCCCCTTGTTTTTTCAGGTACGTAAGCGTGGGGAGAGTATCCGGGAAAAGGATGGTGTTTGCATTCATATATACATCTGCCTCTTTGGCATACTCTTGTCTGAATGCTTCCAGTTGACTGGCGTCAGTAATTCCTGTAAGGATGCTGAATGATTCTTCAAGCGTTTTCCCAATGGTACGTTTAATGGTATCATCGGTGACACCGGTGTAGCCGTGTCTCTCGAGCACGCTTCTGAAGCAGGTTACGATACCGCGTGAAGAGTCTGCTAACGTATAGTCAAAGTCGAATAAATAAACCGTGTATTTCATTTGCGGAATTTTCGGCAAAGATAGTGATTTTTTTATTTCAATAAAGCTTATTTGCGCACTCTGCCTCCCGATATCCAATGGGTACGGTAATAAGGCTCGTTGAGGCTGCTGACAATTACCCCTTGGCTGGTGCTGGCATGAACAAACTTTCCATCCTTGAGATAGATGCCCACGTGGGCCACTTTTCTGCGCGATTTCCGGCTGCTGAAAAATACCAGATCACCTTCCCGAAGATTCCGCCGGGCAACTTTGCTGCTCTCTTTCTTCTGGCCGTCTGTACTTCGTTGCAGTTTGATGTGATACACCTTTTTATAAATCTGGCAAGTCATTCCCGAGCAGTCAGTACCACGTTTCGTCTCCCCACCTCCCCGGTAAGGGGTACCTATCCACTGGGCCGCCTCCAGATAAAGTTTGTGATTATCTTCCATTCCGATGTCCACACCCAGGCGTACAGAAGCGCGGGCGAGTGCCTTATAATCAAGTCTGGGGACAGAAGTACGGCAAGCACTCAGGCTGACAACCAAAGCAGTAAGGAGCAGCAGATTAAAAAGATGTCTCTTCATACGTTTTTATTCTTCTACATTAAAGTAATCTTCCAGTTCTTTTTCAGCCGAATTATTCTCGTTCACAATGTCACGGATGATAATTCCGTGTTCAAGTACTGCGATGCGGGGACAAACATCTACCGTGTGGTTCAGATTATGGCTCGAAATGATGACTGTGGCATTATGTTCTTCATTATACTTTTTCAGCAGGTGCTTGATTACGGATTGCGAACTCGGATCGAGAAAGTTGAATGGTTCATCCAAAATTATCAATTTGGGATAATGCAACATGGCCGATATGATTCCTATTTTTTGCTTATTTCCCGCGGAAAAATTACGGATAAACTTCTTTTGCCCCAGTACTTCTCCGTTCATAAAACGTTCGAAAGCGGTCAAACGTTCATCCACCTCCTCTTTTTTCAGTCCATACATTTTGCCGATGAAATAGAAATACTCCTCCGGAGTCAGGTAGCCGATCAGAAAACCATCATCGATAAATGCACCGGTGAAACTTTTCCAGTCTTCACTTTGATTCACATGGATGTCATTAATAATGACCTCTCCGGAGTCAGCTTTCAGCAAATCTAACATTAAACGGAATAAAGTTGTTTTTCCGGCTCCATTGTTACCTACCAGGCCAATCATTTCTCCTTGATTGATTGTGTAGCTATCGATATCGATAGCTGTTTGGGTACCGAAATTTTTTCGGAGGTTATGTATGGTAATCATATTCTTTTTTGTTTGATAAATATTGAATCGTTATTTACTATCTCTGAATCCTTCCATATTTTCGTAGCGGCGTTGCATGAAACGGACATACACATTGTTTATCCACATAGGGGAGGTCAGGGTGAAGCCTAATCCGATGATTAATATAACAATGTAGGCCCATGTTTGTCCCAGCAGCATGGGGAGCGTACCATAGAGTGTGGTTGGTACGATGAAAACTCCAAGACTGATTAGCATCTGCATTCCGCTATTCGTGCTTTGTTTGCCTGTGATGCTTTCATTGAGTGGTACGGTTTTATGGTTGTATACCGCCAGTTGGAACAAGATGCAATAGACGGGACCTGTTGTCAGAAAGATTAGTGCGACAGCACCCAGCAGGCTGGCTTTTCCCATCACAAAAGCCGGTATCAGCAGGATCAGCGGAATGATTTCCGCCAAGCTATAGATATAATATTTGGCTGTCAACAGGCTTTTGATAGATTCTTTGCGAGTCATCAGTCCGTCGATATAGTTTCCTTCAAATCCCATAAGTTGTATCAGAATCACCATACCGAATCCAAGGAAAGAGTATACCAGGACAAAACTCTTCATGTGGTCATACGTACTGCTGAAACTCAGTATGATGGAGAAGATGATTACGAGCATTGCTACCGATCGGAGTGAGGCCTTACAGCGTTTGTTTCGTAGGAGCATTTTCAACTCCAGGCGCATGTATTCGCCCACTTCTCCGTAACGTTCCAGAAAACGGTATTCGGATACGGTTTTTACTTTTGTGTCTTCTACTTTATTGATTTCGTTGTATATTAAACCGGTCATCACTTTACGGTTGATACACCATATCAGAACAGTGGCTGCCAATGTACCCAGGTAAGCAAGTAGATTTCCTTCGATATAACCTTCTCCCAAGTTCATGAAAAAGTCACTTATAAATTCCGTTTTGGGAATAAAAATAGCGATGGCAATTCCACTGTAGACAACGATGGGAAGTAACACCCACCAAATATGTTCGTTAATCAGCGTACGGCAAAGCAGATACCAATATCCATTGAAAACCATCAGTAACCAAATGCCGATGCTGTAAGTGAGAACTCCTGATATTCCATAAAAAGGAAAGACTGTGAGTGCTGCGAACGGCACGAACAGGAACAGCCAGATAAGATTGAAAGAGCTGAGTCCGTGGCGGAGAAGCAGAAAGTCGAGTATACGGCTTCGTTTTACCGGAAGTAGCAGGTAAGGCTTTACTTCTTGTGTAGGAGTTTTTTGGAAGGGGAAACGTATTACAAAGTCCAGGGCAAGCGCAAATATCAGTCCACTGTTCAAAATATGATAGGCTTCCATATTGGGAACTTCTGTGCTGATGGCTTTTGCCAGACCGATGCCAATAAATATAAAGTAAGCACCCCAGAAAATAAAGGAGGCATACATGATGTATTTGCCGATTTTATTCTTTTCGTACATCGGATGCCGTTTGGCAGCAAGTTTGCCGTGTCGACGCAATTCGTTGAATAGCATAGTTTGTTATAGTTTAAGGGAGGGGGGAGAGCAAAACCACCACAGATTACACCGGTTTTCATTGTCTGAGTTTCATTCTCGGATTTTGAATGACTGTGATTCTAATCTGTGAAATCTGTGGTGGAAAAGATTTTTTGATGCTCTTTGCTTTTAGGATTGATTATTTATTTTCTGCACTGACCATTGTCACTTCCACCTCGTTCTTTTGTTTGAACAGGTCGTCTGCGAATTTCCGGATATCATTTACCGTAATGCTGTTGACTATCTTTTCGTAGTCATTCACACGGTTAACGCCGGTATACAGGTATTCGTCGATACTTCCCAACCAGTAGCTATTCTCTTTCAGGTCCTCGGTATGCTTTTTCAGCATGTACTCTTTCACCTTATTCAAGTTGGTTTCTGACGGACCGGTTTTCGCTATGTCGGTTATCTCGTCAAAGATGATTTTCATCAATTTCTCTTTCTTGTCGGGGGCTGTATCGAAGATAATCTGCAAAAATATTTTTTCTTTGGGATATTTTTGTAACCTTCCACCTACGTATACTCCATAGGTACCTCCCTCGTCTTCACGTACTTTTTCTGTGTAAACCAGATCAAGTATCTGGCTTGTCATGCCGAGCAGAAGGTTGTTTCTCAGATCATATTTGCAGTCTCCGCTATAAAACACGAATACCGAAGCTTTGGGCGTTTCCTGTTTCTTGGTGAATTCGTTCTTGTAAACACCCTGACGCACTTCTATTTTGTTATCTTTAAAAGTCTCCTGACGATTGATGGCAGGGAGTGCACCCAGATATTCTGCAATGACCGGTTTCATCTTTTCTACGTCTACGTTACCGACAAAGATGAATGTGAAGTCGCTTGCATCTTTAAAACGATCCTGATACATAGACAGAATCTTATTGTAATCCATCTGATCCACCATATCGGCTTTTATGCGTCTGGCTCTCGGATGATTCATATAAACACCGGCCTGAATGGAGTCGTTGAATGCCACATTCGGATTCAGTTCCTGATTCTTTAACGTGGCTTTACTACGACTTTTATAAGATGCAAATGCATCGTTGTCTCTGCGCGGGGCGGTGAATGTGAGGTAAGTGAGTTGCATCATCGTTTCAAAATCTTTGGGAGAGCAACTTCCTGAAACGTTTTCGGTCGTGAGTGAGATATTGTAATTGACCGATGCTTTCTTTCCGGCAAGCACTTTCTCAAGATCTACCGCACTGAAGTTACCTAAGCCACCGGCGCCGACAGCATCCAGACCACTTATATTAATGATTTCCGAATCGGGGAATAAAGAACTGCCTCCCAGACTGACACCTTTCATACGGATTTCGTCTGCTTTGAAATCGGTCTTTTTTATAATTACCTTTACCCCGTTAGATAGAGTCAGAGTAGTTGTTCCAAAGATATCATCTTTCGTTTCGGAAACAATTTTCCCCCCTTTCGGAGCTTCGGCCATCAAAGGTTCGTCTGATACCTTGTCTACATAAGCAGTCAGTTTCTCCGCTTTTGCATCTTTCAGCAGTTTGTTTATGGTCGCTTCGGAAGGCAGTTTCAGACCTTCTTTTTCAGGAGCGAAAAGAGCTACTACCTGATTATTGTCCGTAATAAGCCCTTTCATCAATTGGTTGATTGCTGCCACCGGAATATTTGGAGCTATCTGATTGATAAAAGTATATTCGTTTTCAATACCCGGTATTGGTTCGTTATCAAGGAAGTGACGGACATATTCGTCCACATATTTATTATTTTTCTGTTTATCCCGTTCGTTGTAAGCCGATTCCAATTGGCGTAGGTATTCTGCACGGGCACGGTTGTATTCTGTTTCGGTAAAGCCGAACTGGCGGGCACGTTCTATTTCGCGCAGCAGGGTGGCGATACCATTATCTATGCTGTCTTCTTTGCAGACCACAACTCCGAGAAAGGCATCCTTGGTTTTGGATACGAAAAAGTTGCCGTCTTGCGTTCCGGCATAGATATAAGGCGGGTTAGCCGTTTGTGCCAATTCATTTAAACGTGCGTTCAGCATACTGCTGATCAGATCCTTGGCATACTGCTGTATCAGGTAGTCCACATTGCCTTTCTGATTATCAGGAATTGCTTCGTGCTTATTGAAAAGAAGAACCTGTACATGAGGTTGTTCCTTATCTTTCAGGATACAGATGATCGGTTCTTTATTATCGGCAACCGGATAATAGATGCGTTCGGCGGCATTCGGCTGTGCCGGAATATCGGCGAACATTGTTTTGATCTTGGCTTCTACGGCATCTACGTCGATATCACCGACAATGACGATTCCCTGTAGGTCCGGACGGTACCACTTTTCATAGTAGTCTCTCAGTGTTTGTGGTTTGAAGTTCATCACTACGTCCATGGTTCCAATGGGGAAACTGTTGGCATATTTATCGCCCGGATACATCATCGGTAGAAGTTTCTCTTGCATACGCATCATGGCACTCATACGGGTACGCCATTCCTCATTGATGACACCTCGTTCTTTATCAATTTCCTTCGGATCGAGGGTCAGGTCATTGCTCCAGTCGTGGAGGATCAGTAAACAAGAATCTACTGCTCCGGGGGTGTTGACCGGTACATTGGAGATGTTGTAAACCGTTTCGTCGATGGAAGTATATGCATTCAGATTCTCACCGAACTTTACTCCGATACGTTCCAGATACTGTTTCAGCGCATCACCCGGGAAGTGAGTGGTCCCATTGAAACACATATGTTCCAGAAAGTGTGCCAATCCACGTTGGTTTTCTTCTTCTTGGATAGAGCCCACTTTCTGGGCAATGTAGAAGTCGGCACGGTTGGCGGGCAGATTGTTCTTACGGATGTAGTAAGTCAGACCATTGTCTAACTTTCCGATACGTACATTCTTGTCAATAGGGATGGGCGGCATTTGCTGTGCAAAGGCCTGCTGGAAGTTGCAGCACAGGATGACTGCAACGAAAAGTAAACCACGGAATAAATGTTTCATTGCTATACTGTTTTTGAATTCTATCTACCGCAGCATACACTGATCACACTCTCGTTTTTGATGTTTTTATATACAAGATTCTGTGCTTTCAGTGCGTTCTGTGGTGAATAATCTTGTTTCTGTTTTTTCTATCAGTCGCATTGCCGGGAAGTAAATCACATAATCGCTTCTCTAATTTTCACCAGTTTAGTCAATAATCCTTCCAATAGGTCAAGCTTCAGCATATTGGCACCGTCACTCTTGGCTACTGTGGGATTTTCGTGCGTTTCAATGAAAAGTCCGTCGACGCCGACAGCGATACCGGCTTTGGCCACCGTCTCAATCAATTGCGGCATTCCTCCCGTTACTCCATTTGTCTGATTAGGTTGTTGCAATGAGTGGGTTACATCCAGAATGACCGGATAACCAAAAGATTGCATTTCCGGTATACCCCTGTAATCAATCACCAAGTCCTGATAACCAAATGTTGTTCCACGTTCAGTCAGCATCACGTTCTTGTTTCCGGCTTCTATCACTTTGTCGGCTGCAAATTGCATGGCGAGTGGGGAGAGAAACTGTCCTTTTTTGATATTAATCGTTTTTCCGGTTTTAGCTGCCGCCACCAGCAAGTCCGTCTGTCGGCACAAGAAGGCCGGGATTTGCAGAATATCTACATAACTGGCCGCCATGGCCGCTTCGTCGGCAGCGTGAATATCTGTTACGGTAGGTATTCCGAAGGCTTTGTGCACTTTTTCGAGAACCTTTAATGCCTTTTCATCACCAATTCCCATGAATGAATCCATGCGTGAGCGGTTAGCTTTGCGATATGAACCTTTGAATACATAAGGAATTCCCAGTTTATCGGTGATGTTTACTATTCTTTCGGCAATTCGCATGGCCATCTCTTCACCTTCGATAACGCATGGTCCGGCCAATAGGAAAAAGTTTCCCGTCTTATTGTTTTTCAGTTGTTCTATCATAACATTTATATTTTATCAATTGGGTATAATCAATGTGGTTGCTTCCGGAATAATTCCTATTTCGATGGGAAAATGACGTGGCAGGAGACGTCCGTCAAGGTCGACTGCGGCATTTTGTGCACGCAATACCTTTACTTTCCGGGTGCGATAAGACTTCACGACTTTATGATTCAGGATACGTCCCTGGATAAGCATCCAAAGTCCGGATATTATTTGCAGGAACTCAGGACGGTAGATGACTGATACATCTAACCAGCCATTATAAGGAACAGCGCTTGGAGTTTGTCCGTATCCGGTAGCGCTTCCTACACAGACTGTCATGATCCGGCCGCGTATATGTTCGTCGTTAATCTTGAGATGTGAGCGATATAGCTTACGTTCGAATATCAACAGGAAAAGAGCTGCCAGGTAGGAGAGGAACTTTACGCCCCAGAAACGTTTGGTTTGATCGGTGATTTTTACGATACGTGCCCCTAACCCTATGTTAACGGCATTCAGGAAATAACGTCGCCGATGCTTCTCGCCATCGTAAAAATTGCAGTAACCTACATCTATTTTCTTTCGGCGGTTGTTAATGATCCAGTCCACTGCCTGCTTATATTCCAGGTTCAGTTCCCAATATCTGGCAAAGTCGTTTCCAATTCCGTTAGGGATGATACCAATGGCTATTTCGTCTTTTTTTTCTGCATTCGAGCTCATAATGCCGTTGATGGCGTCATTCAGTGCACCGTCTCCCCCCACAACTACGATGGTTCGGTAACCATTGTTGGCCAAAATTCCGGCAAGTCGTTCTACTGAACCGAAACCTTCGGACTGCACATAGTCGTATGACACTCCTTTAGAGTCCATGTACTCTTTAATTTCTTTCCATCGTTTCTGCACTTTTCGTGTGCCTGCTTTGGGATTGTAGATTACACCCCATTTCCCAGGTTCTACGCTCATGGATTTTACATTTATTATTTCGTACTTCTAATTCAATCTCTCTGTCAGCGAACCGGTTTCTTGCTTAAGCGGTAGATCATTCGTTTATTAACAACGGACTTACCGTACTTTAACCGTCTGACATTGGTTATTTATTAGCTTTTCCCTCGTCCTTTAGCTCGTCCCGCATACGCGGGCTCATCGTCCCGCCTGCCTGGGCTCATTAGCCCGCGTACGCGGGCTAATGAGCCCAGGCAGGCGGGACGAGTTGATGAACAAAGCAAAGGCTGTTAAGAACTTCGCCAAAGTTACTAAAACTCTTTGAGTTTCTGCTTTACAAAGTTAATCTTTTCCTCCATCGGAAGTGAAGCATTTACCCAATGAATGGTAAAGCCCCTTCGCTCCATTCCCCTAAACCAGGTCATTTGCCGTTTGGCAAACTGATGAATGGCAGTTTCCAAGCCCGTGAACATTTCCTTATACGTCATTTTCCCAATAACATGCAGAGTCAGGTATTTGTATTCCAACCCATAATAAATCAGATCATCCGGATGGATTCCTTGTGCCAATAAGCGGCGTACCTCTTCTATCATGCCGTCATCCAGCCTTTGCTTCAGCCGGCGGGTGATTTTTTCCCGTCGTAACTCCCGGTCGATGTCCACTCCGATAATCAGGCTGTTCAGTTGTGGAAACTCTCTTTCTTCTATCGGCGTCTTTGCGTAATATTCTTCAATTTCGATGGCGCGGATTGCCCGTTTAACGGTATCTACATCTGTCGAGTTATGAAGTGTCTTATACTGGCTTAATATGCCGGTCAGTTCTTCCAATGATTTTTCCGCCAGACGTGTGCGCAATTCTTGATTTTCGGGGACGGGAATCAGGCGATATCCTTTCAGTACCGATTCCAGATACAGTCCCGTACCTCCACATAGAACGGGAAGGCGCCCTTTTTGTTTAATAGTCTCGTAAGCTGTCAGGAAATCACGTTGATACTCAAAAACATTGTATTTATAACCCGGGTCGGCAATATCGATCAAGTGATAGGGAATTTGCTGCCCGTTGATGGTGTAATCTTCCAGATCTTTGCCTGTTCCGAGGTCCATTCCCCGGTAAATCTGGCGTGAATCGGCACTGATGATTTCAGTATCTAAGTCTGCAGCTAATGCGGCAGCAAAAGGGGTTTTACCTGAAGCGGTGGGGCCAAGTATGGCAATCAGATCATAGTCCGGCATGGTCATAACTTTATTAATGATTGGACAAAGATATGAAAAAGGAAGTGAAAAGCAGATGTTAAACTCTTAAATGGTGTTATAAAACATGCTTTTTTTCTTGTATTATTTGCAGATAACCAAAGAGTGCGTATCTTTGCAATGTGTTTTTCATAGTATTAGATTTAAGGTTAACAAAGGTTGGAGCAAGGCGTTGCTCCTTTTTTTATGTCCTAATCTCTCTTATGCGTTGTGCATCCATATAGATAACATCTTCTTTTTCAAAACAATGATATTGATGAATGATACCAGTAAGAACAGCAATATGCCGATAGTGAATGTGGGCCAAAGTGATCCGGAGGGTATCTGTGGGAAAAGTGAGTTTAGTGTTTCGAGATAAGATGCACGTGTCCACGAAACAATTCCTATGGATAATAACATCACTACAATATTAAGTCCTACTGTCAGGGTCTGATAGGGGAGTGCCACTTTCGAAGGGCTGTATCCTATCAGAAGCAGGCTTTCCAGCTTGGTGGTGTTTTTTTGCAGTAACAAGAAAATGCTGAGCATCAATATATAGAAAGAGAGCAAGCTGATGAATAGTCCCACAGCCAGAACGATACCCACAATCAGTCTCAGGAAATAAGTCGTTTTACCGGCATCCAGTTTCCCGTCTTCCGTTTCATAACCTTTCTGCTGAAAATATTTTGCGATAGAGGCGTCAGCCGGGTTGTTTACTTCAACAATCAGTCGTGAAGGATCTGCCTGACGATCCGGTGCGAAGTTCTTGTTAGCCCAATCCATGAACGATTGTGGAACCAGAATGGTGTTCAACCGGTTGGAAAAGCCGACGATATTCCCCTTGTATTGCTCTACCCGTCCATTCCCCTTCATCAGGATGTCCATCTGGATCAGACTCATCAGGCCTTCCGAGAGTTTAGGCAGGTTTCGGCTTTGAGCAAAACCAAAGTTATACAGGTTCAGATAATTGCGTGGAATGATGATGGGGAGGGTATGGGTATTTTCATCGAAGTACCATTTGTTGAGGTTGACGTCTACGAATTCGTCAGGGACGGCTTCGAAAAACATTTCCGTAGAAAGGTGTACTCCTGCTTCCTGCATTCCCAGACCGGCGGATACTTTAAATTGCGAAGGGGTGAAAGCGCCTACTGTTCGGGTGAATGACTGTTGTTTCAGTTCCTCGATTTCTTTGGGGGAGAAGGTGTTATTCTTACCTGCGAAAGTGCCTAATGTGCTGATTCTCTTGGTAGCAATAATATAATCTTTCTTCATGAAACTATCCCCTTCGGTAAAGATGGGAAGTACATCTTTGTAGAATTGTGCGCTGAGCAACACAATGACCATCCCGAAAAGGTTGGCAAAAAAGAAACCGGTCAACTGACCGATGCTGATATGCTGGCGGAGCAGCTTCCAGACTAAGTTGTTCATAATTTTAATATTCTGTCATACTTTAACTCGATATGCTTTCCGATGGACGTCACGATGATACCCGCCCCTTGTTTCTCGGCTTCTCCCGTCACTAACTCTTCCATGATATGTGCGTTGTCATCGTCAAGATGGCTGATGGGTTCATCCAGGAAAATAAAGTCGAAGGGTTGACAAAGTGACCGGATGAACGCCACTCTTTGTTGTTGTCCGAAAGATAGTTTTCCTGCTTTTACATTCAACTTGTCCGAAAGTCCCAGTGCTTCGAACAATGCCAATACCTCTTTCCGGGTTTTATATCCGGTTAGGTTATTCTTTAACCGGATATTTTCGATGGCAGTCAGCTCTGTGAAAATGCGCAAATCCTGAAATAGCATACTCAGTGAATGTTTCCTGAGTTCAACCCATTGCTTCACCGAGTATGCTTTTATATTGGTTTCATCGAAATTGATAATTCCTTGATAGTCGTTTCGGTAGCCATAGATATAGCTGCATAGCGATGATTTTCCGGTACCGGATGCTGCTTCGATCAAGTAAGATTTTCCTTTATGGAAAAAGAGGTCTTGATGCCATACATCCGAAATGACCGAGTTACGCTCAGCAAACACTTGGGGAAGTGTTTGCTGTAAGTGAATGCTGTTCATACGCTGAAGGTTACATGCCGGCAAATTGCTTGGCAAAGTCTACTATCTGTTTTAAAGCGTTGACATCTTTGTTTTTCAGGAGAATGGCTGTTTCAGTCTTACCTTCGCTGTCACTGAATGCTTCAATATAAGAAATCTGTGAAGCAAGTTTATAGTAAGTCTGGTATTCTTCGCCACCGAAACCGGTTATCATTTTCACGACAGGAAGATCTAAAATGGCATCCATGTTGATGACAAAGAACACATTTTTGCCCTTCATATCCGATACATATCCGGCATCTTTGATTGATTTGTCTACCGGCTTACTGATATTCTTGTAGAGGAGCTCGTCATTGGTGGCATACATTTGTTTGTTACGGATGCCAAAGAACACATTATTGGTGTTGGACTTATAAACGTATTCATTTTCGCCCAGTTGGATGATGTCTTCATTTCTACCTAATTTCAATTCTTTCTTTTTATCGTACAATGCTTTCAAGGCATTTCCGTTCTTTGCGTCGGCATAAGCAGCGAAAGTGGGTGCACTGTTCATGGTTACGTTAATCAGACCGATAGAGATATCACCATCGAAAGATGCGAATAAACTTTTCACCTCCTCGGCTTTTGCAAGTGAAACGTTTCTGCGGAATTCTTCGTTGTTGAGCAATAGGTCATAGAATGCTGCCCCGTTGACTCCTATGTTTAGAAAGGCAAGAGTCGATTCCGGGAAATTCTGGAGGAAAGTTGTATTTAGTTTTTTCACAGCTTGAGCCTGCTTCTTTAGCAGTGCGTCTGTTTCGGCGTTATCCGAATAAGTTTCAATCTGCAGAGCTATCTTTCCTTTCTCAAAGTTGAGATTGCCTACGGCCATTACTTCGCTTAGATCGAGTTGTGAAGAAAGTCCCATACTGATTTGTTGTGAGTATATCTTAGGAACAGCATCCATTGAAGCAAAGAAGTTAATGTCCCCTTTTTGATTTTGCATCTTTTTGAAACCGCTGTTCTTCATGATACTGTTCTCTTCCGTCTGTTTTAATAAAGTAGAGATGGTTTGTTTGGCAACATCCATTTGTGAAGTTCCGTAGGCTTCTGTCAAGACTGCTGCGTTTTCATTAAAAACCAACAGGCTGTTTTTTTGCAGAGTAGTGAAACTATATCCGTCTTCTTCTGCTATCGGCTGGCAGATTCCCTCTTTGGCCATTAAGTCAAGAGAAGCACGCAAGTCGTCGATATTGCTAACCTTGGCAACCATAGCGGGGGTAATGAACGTTTTGGAAGTAAACACAAAGACGGGGGCCTTGATATCGATACCCGATTGGGAAGGATCCTTCATTATCTTTTCCAATTGCTGGAAGGCGGCCGCATTCATTCCGCTTTTCAGGGCTTCCATCATTTTTTGTTTCATTCCTTCGTTTTCTTTATCATTCAGGCCGGCTTTGTCGGCAAGCGTATTCAGATTGACGGAGGCAACAGCCGAAGCGTCAGCAGGAATCACATGGATATATTCCGCTTTCTTTGAGCAGGCTGCCATGAAAACAATCAGTACTCCCAGTACCGAAAGTCGGGAAATCATTCGTTTTACCATAATTACTATATATTTAGTTCTGTAAATTACATATTCATTGTATGGCAAGCCACTAATGCCGCCGTTTCTGTTCGTAATCGTGATTTGCCTAAACTGATCGGGATGAATCCCTTTTCGATGGCTTTTTTCACTTCCTCTTCGCTGAAGTCGCCCTCCGGCCCGATCAATACTAATGTATCTTCTCCTTTTTTCAGTACATCCTTCAGGAGAGGTTTCTCTCCTTCATAACAGTGGGCTATGAATTTTTGTCCTGAGAAGTCTTTTTCAATGAACGAATTGAAGTCAGTCATTTCGTTCAACCGGGGCAAGCGTGCCTTTAATGATTGTTTGATGGCCGATACCAATATCTTTTCGATACGTTCCGTCTTGATCACTTTTCGTTCGGAAAAGCGACAGTTCAGAAACGTCAATTCATCGAAACCTATTTCTGTCGCTTTTTCAGCGAGCCATTCATTACGGTCCATATTCTTGGTCGGTGCCATGGCTATATGCAGATGGCCCTGCCATAAAGGCTCTTGATGAATAGTTTCTTTAATATTCACCAGGCAACGTTTATTGGTTGCTGCACTGATCTCTGCCCGATAGAAGTTTCCTTTACCGTCGGTCAGGGTGATTTCGTCTCCGGCTGTCAGACGGAGCACACGCACGCAATGCTGTGCCTCCTCTTCCGGAAGCTCAGCATTGGTTTGTATATCAGGGGTATAAAATACGTGCATATCTTTTATTTATGTCGGTTTATCTCATCACGCAGTCGGGCGGCAAGTTCATAATTCTCTTCTTGAATGGCCTTGCTTAAGGCTTCTTCAAGGGAAATGATGCTGACTGCCTCCGTACGTGAGTTATCATCTTCTTCCGGTGAATCAGGACGTTCAGCACCGTCTGTCATCCGAATGCATTCGCGTTCAAGGATAGATTCGTATATAAATATGGGACAATCTGCCCTCACGGCCAATGCTACCGCATCCGAAGTACGTGCGTCTATCCGGATAATCTCTTCGTCTCTTTTAAAGTAGATATACGAATAAAAGACACCTTCTTTTGCTTTATAAATCAGTACCCGGAGCAAAGATGCTCCCAGAACATTCAGACACGAGTAAAATAAATCGTGTGTCAGCGGGCGAGGGGCTTTTATTCCTTTCAGGCAAATGGCTGTGGCTTGCGCTTCGGCTGGTCCTATTATGATAGGTAACTGCCGTTCGCCATCTACTTCTCCCAGTACCATTGCATAGGCACCCACCTGCGCCTGACTGTTAGAAATGTTCAATACCTGTAGTTCTACTTTCTTATCCATTGTTAATTATTCACTTTCTTAAGTTCTCCCGGTTGATGTTTGTATCTGAAGACAACGGCAAATAAAATGCCGATGGCCAGTGCGTATGCTGCAAATATAAACCAGATGGTTGGCCAATCTCGGCTTACCAACATTCCGTTTTCGTATACGGAGAATGCGTCCACTACAGCACCGCTGGCATATCCTCCGATGACGGCTCCAAGTCCATTTGTCATAATGAAGAACAAGCCTTGTGCGCTGGCCCTTGTCTCAGGTTTTGTTTCCAATTCAACAAATAAAGAACCGGAAATGTTGAAGAAGTCAAATGCCATACCATATACTATCATGGATAAAATCAGCATCCAGATGCCCGCACCCGGATCACCGAATCCAAACAGCCCGAATCGGAATACCCAGGCGAACATACTGATCAGCATGACACGCTTGATTCCGAAGTGTCTCAAGAAGAAGGGGATGGCCAGGATAAACAGGGTCTCGGACATTTGTGAGATAGATAGTAGAATTACCGAGTGTTTGACACCAAAGGAATCTGCAAATTCGGGTATTTTGGCGAAACTACCCAGGAATGCATCACCATAGGTATTTGTAATTTGCAATGCCGCACCCAATAGCATGGAGAAAAAGAAGAAAATAGCCATCTTTTTTCTTTTGAACAGGCTGAGGGCATCAAGTCCGAAAGAAGACAATAAAGTTTTATTTTCATTCTTCGCCGGTGGACAGGGAGGCAGCGTGAAAGAATATATCCCCAAAAGTAAGGCTGAACTTGCTCCTACATAAAGTTGTGCACTGGAGTTCTTGAATCCTGTAAGGTCTACTGCCCACATGGCACAGATGAAACCGATGGTTCCCCATACGCGGATAGGCGGGAAATCCTTTACTAAATCACATTTATATTGTTCAAGTGCGTTATATGAAACTGTATTGGCAAGGGAAAGGGTAGGCATGTAAACCATCAGGTTGAGTAACATGGCCCAATACATTTGATTATAGTCGGTAGCGGTGGATGCGTAAAACAAACAGCCGGCTCCTAATAAATGACAAATACCATAAAGACGTTCGGCGTTGAACCATTTATCGGCAATAATACCGGTTATTCCCGGCATGATGATAGATGCGATTCCCATTGTAGCGAAGATAGCTCCGATTTGTCCACCTTCGAAATGGAGGCCTCTTTCCATATAGCCACCTAATGAAATTAACCACGACCCCCATACAAAGAATTGCAGGAAGTTCATAATAATCAAACGATTTTTTATATTCATAACTTTATTGATGTGTTTCCCGTCGTGCCAATATATGGCAGATCAGCTGCAAATATAATATTTTTAGTTGACAGAGTGGAAAAAGCACAGGATAAAAGGGAGGAAGAAAGGGAAAAATAGCAAAAGAAAATTGGAAATGCAAAGAAGGAAAGGGTATATAAAAAAAGAAGGCTATCTATCCCAGACAGCCAATCTTTATTAACCTTAAATCTAATACCATGAAAAACACATTGCAAAGATAAAGGGTTTTATGTTATAGAACATAACGATTTGGTGAAAATCTTCTGTTTGTTAACTCATATTAACTTTGTAGCTTCTGCTTTTATGCTATTAAGGCGATTATTCGACATACAGTACCAATCCTTTGAGATATTCGCCTTCCGGGTGATAGATATTTACCGGATGATCTGCTGGTTGAGTCAACTGATGCAGTATGCGTACACTTCTACCGGACATGGCTGCTGCTGTGAATACAGCAGTACGGAAATTATCTTTGGTCACCACCTGTGAACAAGAGAAGGTGAACAGGATACCGCCCGGTTTGATTTTCTCAAATGCTTTGGCATTAAGTTTGCGATAACCTTGGAGGGCGTTGCGCAATGCGTCTTTGTGCTTGGCGAATGCCGGCGGATCGAGGATGATCAAATCGTATTGGTCGCCCATGCGGTCGAGATATTTGAAAGCATCTTCTGCAAAAGCCGCATGACGGGTATCACCCGGGAAATTTAATTCTACATTTTTATTAGTCAAATCAATGGCCTTGGCAGAACTGTCTACCGAATGTACCTGTTTGGCACCTCCACGCATGGCGTAAAAGGAGAATCCGCCGGTGTAGCAGAACATGTTTAATACCGAACGGTCTTTGGCATAACGTTCCAACAAAGCACGGTTTTCGCGTTGGTCTACGAAGAATCCCGTTTTTTGTCCTTTCAGCCAGTCTACATGGAACTTTAATCCATATTCCTGAGCGATGTTGTCGTTACTTCCTCCTTTGAGGAAACCGTTTTCCGGAAAAAGGTCCGCTTTGAATGGCAAAGTCGTTTCCGATTTATAGTAGATGTTTTCAATCTGCTTGCCCATCACTTCGGACAATGCTTCGGCAATGGCCATGCGGTCTACGTGCATGCCGGCAGAGTGTGCCTGCATTACGGCGGTCCGGGCATAAACATCGATAACAAGTCCTGGCAGGTTATCGCCTTCTCCGTGTACCAGGCGGTAAGTGTTGTTAGTCGGGTTGGTAGCGATGCCGATGCTGCGTCGCATGTCATAAGCCACTTCCAACTTGCGTTTCCAGAAGTCATGGTCGATCTCTTCTTGTTTAAAGGAAAGAACACGTATGGCAATGCTTCCGATTTGGAAATGCCCTTTAGCTATGAATTCTTTTTTTGAGGTATACACTTCCACTACTTCTCCTTCTTCGGGTTCGCCGTCGAAGTGAGCAATGGCCCCGGAGAAAATCCAGGGATGGAACCGTTTCAGTGAGTCTTCTTTGCCGGGTTTAAGATATACTTTATGCATAAATTTATTATGTTGTTTTTATTTTTATCATTGATCCGAACCTGCTTTCACCGTCTCTACGGTTTCTTCTTCCGGGGCCAGTTCGTAATTACCCGTACGCTTTAGGTCTTGCAGTAGGTGGTATATGTTGAGGCAAGCCCATGCGTCTGTAGCTGCATATTGCTTTTGGGCATCCGTCAGTACATCTGCTTCCCAATTGGAAAGACGTTGTGATTTTGAGATTTTTTCCCTGAATAAGATACCGTATATCTTTTGCAGGCTTTTATCCTGAATGCCGAACGGACGGACATACTCTTGCAACTCGATGCATGCCTGCTGGTTGAAAGGAGCCCGTTTATGCAACATCATAAAGTCGTCTTTCAACGAGAGTCCTACTTTGATCACTTCCGGATTTTCAAGCAACTCTATGATGGGTTGGGTCAGCCCGGTCATGTTCAGGCGGAACAGGAAGCAACATTCGTCAGATGAAATCTGGAGCAATGCTACTTTATGGGAATGTCCTTTGGTGAATGAGGGACGGGTTTCGCTGTCGATGCCCAGAATTGCCTGGGATTGCAGATAAGCCACTGCTTTTTCCGCTTCACTTTCAGTTTGTATTACATGAATCCGTCCGGGGAATGCCGCTTTGGGCATCTCCTTCACCTCTTCTTTGCTTATGGTTCTTTTTAAAATCATATTCGTTTATTCATCGTCGTGGCAATGACAGCCATGATCGTGACAATGGCAGTCGTCATCTTCACAGTGACAGTCTTCATTGTTTTCGGGTTCGTATTCATCCTCCTCTTCGTCTTCTCCCCGGGCCTTCGGACTATATTTCACGTCATGCAGGGCACGCATGGTATTTACCAGTTTTTGTCCCCACAAGAGTCCGAAGTTTTCCTGGCAAATGGCAAGGGAGTCATTCATCGTCTCGTTCAATCCCAGTTGAAATACAAAGATAAAATCTTTAATATCCTGATAGATATCGGCCAGGTCTTCCGAAATATTCTTTTTGATGGGTTCATCGCTGTAAGCCATGTCGGGTAGGAATACTTCCAGATAGTCGTCCTTTTCCGCCAATACGGATGCCAGGTTGATGCGCAACACTTCGTATATTTCTTCCGTCACATATGTTTCCGGTGCTTCGTCGCCTATCATTTCGCATTTTGGAAGCATGGACGCTTTTAGATAAAGTAAAGGAAGAATTTTCAGGGTGGTGTCAACAAACATACTACGTTTCATGCCTTCGGCACGTTCCAGAAAAGCGCAGAACTCGGCAGCTACCGTAACGAATTCTACCACATTCTTATCAAATATTACTTGGCTTTCTTTTTTCATATCAGCTTGAATTGAAACGCAAAGGTAAGAAAAAGTTGTGGGTAGTCCAATGAAATTCTTTTTTTTACTACTTTTGCATCATTAATCATATAGCTTAAGATTCTTCATCCACATGGCAAAAAAGAAATCAGATAAGGAAGCAGAACAGAAGCCGGCTTCCACAAATAAGTACTTGGCTTTCTTCAGAAACGAAACAATCCACTTTGTGATCGGATTGGTATTGGTCATCTTTTCAGTCTATCTGTTGCTGGCTTTTACCTCCTTCTTTTTCACCGGAGCAGCCGACCAGAGTATCATTGATAGCGGGAATGCCCAGGATCTTGCTGCTGTAAATAATCATGTAAAAAACTATGCAGGTTCCCGGGGAGCTCAGCTGGCAAGTTATCTGATCAATGACTGTTTTGGTGTCTCCTCTTTCTTTATTTTGGTTTATCTGGCTGTAGCCGGATTGAAGCTGATGCGTGTGCGTGTGGTGCGTCTTTGGAAGTGGTTCATCGGATGTACGCTGTTGCTCATTTGGTTTTCCGTTTTCCTGGGCTTTATTTTTATGGATCATTATCAGGATTCATTCATTTATCTGGGTGGATTGCATGGATATAATATCAGTAACTGGCTTATTTCGCAGGTCGGTATTCCCGGTGTTTGGCTTATTCTTTTGGTGACAGGCATTTGTTTTCTTATATATATGAGTGCCCGCACAGTCATCTGGTTGCGTAAGCTTTTCACTCTTAGTTTCCTGAAACGTAAACAAAAAGAAGAACATTCAGAGGTGAAGCAGGATTCCGATCCCCGTGAATATGATAATCCGAAACCTCAGGAAGTGGAATTCGATGTTAATCGCACTTTCCGTCAGGAGGTACCGGTGAAGAAGGTGGAAACTCCTACCGTATCCGATCTGCTTGTCGAGTCTCCTTCTGAGTCTCCAATAGTTACGGAAAGCAGAAATACGGCAACCGATGGTGATGTCACCATGACTTTCGAACAGACAACTCCTGATCCTGTGCCCCCTTTTCGGGCAGAGTCGGCAGATAACGGGCCTGAGTTTGAAATAGAGGCTGCTGCCGATGACGAAAGTTATCAGGGAACGGAAACCGAACCCTATAATCCAAAGTTGGATCTGGAAAACTATCATTTCCCTACTATCGATTTGATGAAGCACTATGAAAATAGTGAGCCTACCATCAATATGGAGGAACAGAACGCAAATAAAGACCGTATCATTAATACATTGCGTAGTTTTGGTATTGAAATCAGTACGATTAAAGCTACGGTAGGTCCTACGGTGACTCTTTACGAAATCACTCCGGAACAGGGAGTGCGCATCTCAAAGATTCGTGGGTTGGAAGATGATATCGCTTTAAGCCTTTCTGCCTTGGGTATCCGTATTATAGCTCCTATACCGGGAAAAGGTACAATCGGTATCGAGGTACCTAATTCAAATCCTAAGATTGTTTCGGGGCAGTCCATCATCGGCAGTAAGAAGTTTCAGGAATCGACATACGATTTGCCCATTGCGCTTGGTAAGACCATTACGAACGAGGTATTCATGGTAGATCTTTGCAAAATGCCTCATGTGCTGGTGGCAGGTGCTACCGGACAGGGTAAATCTGTCGGTTTGAATGCCATCATCACTTCATTGCTCTACAAGAAGCATCCTGCCGAACTGAAGTTCGTTCTGGTGGATCCTAAAAAGGTAGAGTTCAGTATTTATTCTGTTATTGAGCATCATTTTCTCGCGAAGCTTCCCGATGGTGAGGATGCTATCATCACCGATGTGACCAAGGTGGTGCAGACCCTCAACTCAGTCTGTGTAGAGATGGACAGTCGTTACGATCTGTTGAAAATGGCACATGTACGCAATATCAAAGAGTACAATGAGAAATTCATCAACCGCCGCCTGAATCCGGAGAAAGGGCATAAATTTATGCCTTATATTGTGGTAGTCATCGATGAGTTCGGAGACTTGATCATGACTGCCGGCAAGGAGATCGAGTTGCCGATTGCCCGTATTGCGCAGTTGGCACGTGCCGTAGGTATCCATATGATTATTGCAACCCAGCGTCCGACTACAAATATCATTACCGGTACTATCAAAGCCAACTTCCCGGCGCGTATTGCGTTCCGTGTGTCGGCCATGATGGACTCACGTACCATCCTTGACCGTCCGGGAGCCAATCAACTGATTGGGCGTGGTGATATGCTTTTCTTGCAAGGGGCCGATCCGGTGCGTGTGCAGTGTGCTTTTATCGATACGCCGGAAGTGGAAGAAATTACCAAATATATTTCACGCCAACAAGGATATCCTACCGCTTTCTTCCTGCCCGAATATGTGAGCGAAGACAGCGGAAGCGATCTGGGAGATGTCGATATGGGGCGCCTCGATCCTTTGTTTGAAGATGCTGCCCGCCTGATCGTAATTCATCAGCAAGGGTCAACTTCGTTGATACAGCGTAAATTCTCCATTGGCTACAACCGTGCCGGACGCTTGATGGATCAGCTTGAAAAGGCCGGCATTGTGGGTCCTTCGCAAGGAAGCAAGGCGCGCGACGTACTTTGTGTTGACGAGAACGACCTTGAAATGCGTTTGAACAATATTCAATAATCAAACGTTAAATGAGTGTATACAATGAAGCAGATTATAATTAGCATTTGGATAGCTTTACTGACTTTGCCTGTGTTTGCGCAACAACAAATGCAGGCAAAGGTTGTGCTTGATAAAACGGCAGCCACATTTGAGAAAGCAGGGGGTATTCGTGCGGGATTCAACGTGACGGTGTTCAATAAAGGCCGGATGGCGGGACAATCTGCCGGAGTCATTGAACTCAGGGGAGAGAAGTTCGTGCTGAAAACGGACGATGGTACCACGTGGTTTGATGGCAAGACCCAATGGAGTTATCTGGCAGGTAGTGACGAGGTCAATATCAGCAATCCAACCGGAGTCGAACTGCAAAGTCTTAATCCGTACGCACTTTTGCAGATTTATCGCCATGGTTTCAGCTATAAGCTTGGAACACTGAAGAATTTTGGTGGCAAATCGATTTATGAAGTGGTGCTGACTGCTACCGACAAGAAACGGGATTTATCACGAATTGTGCTTTATGTCAGTAAAGACACTTACCAGCCACTCTTCATTCTGATGGAACAACGTGATAAGAGCCGTAGCGAAATCACGGTGACCAGCTATCAGGCTGGATTGAAATATGCCGACAGTATGTTTGTGTTTGATAAGAAGCTCTATCCTCATGCCGAGGTGATCGATCTCCGATAGGTCAAGAGGAGTAACTTCGATCGTTTATTATAAATCGTAGAATGTAAAATAGGAATATGGAAACAGAAAGAATTAAATGCCTTATTATAGGTTCAGGACCAGCCGGCTACACAGCCGCTATTTATGCAGGACGTGCAAATTTGTCACCGGTGCTTTACGAAGGAATACAACCGGGTGGACAGTTGACCACGACTACCGATGTAGAAAATTTCCCGGGCTATCCTCAGGGAATCAGCGGACCGCAATTGATGGAAGATCTTCGTACACAGGCCGAACGATTCGGTGCCGATATCCGTTTTGGAATCGCTACTGCTTCCGACCTTGGCCAAGCTCCCTACAAAATCACGATTGATGGTGAAAAAGTAATTGAAGCCGATTCATTGATTATCGCTACCGGTGCCACAGCCAAATACTTAGGTTTGGATGATGAAAAGAGATATGCCGGTATGGGGGTCAGTGCTTGTGCTACTTGTGACGGATTTTTTTATCGCAAAAAGGTAGTTGCTGTTGTGGGTGGTGGCGATACCGCTTGCGAAGAAGCCATCTATCTGGCCGGACTCGCTTCTAAAGTCTATTTGGTTGTACGCAAGCCCTATCTTCGTGCTTCAAAGATCATGCAAGAGCGTGTGATGAAGCACGATAAGATTGAAGTCCTTTTCGAGCATAATGTAGTCGGACTCTTTGGAGATAACGGTGTAGAAGGTATGAATCTCGTAAAACGTTGGGAAGAACCGGACGAAGAACGTTATTCGCTGCCTATCGACGGATTTTTCCTTGCCATCGGTCATAAGCCTAATTCGGACATTTTCAAACCTTACCTGGATACTGATGAGGTGGGATATATCATCACTGACGGTGATAGTCCCCGTACCAAGGTTCCCGGAGTGTTTGCGGCTGGCGATGTAGCCGATTCACATTATCGCCAGGCTATTACTGCTGCAGGAAGCGGCTGTAAGGCTGCCATTGAGGCTGAGCGTTATCTGTCGGAGAAGGGATTGATCTGATAGTCGTAAGATATTGTTTATTAATATACCGGACGCAACCATGCTTAATAAGAGAGAGCTGGTTGCGTCCGGTAGTTTTTTTATAACTTCTTATTTCTTTATTGATTTTGCGAGATCAAGCCCCTATGGCACCCTACAAATTCGTCTTGTTCAATTCTATATGTTGTATCAGAGTCATCTCAGGCTTGATTCTGTTTTATATTTATCACTTATCCGGATAGATGAAGTTCTTTTTCCGGTAGTTTTCATTTCACCACCGATTAACAGATTACATTGAGAAGAAGATAATTGGGATTATTTATTTTTATGTAATCGTCAATCGATGGAAAAACAAATTAGTATACTTCAATTTCGTCCAGATACAGGTTTGCCTGAACCACCTCTTTGCTGCCCGGGTCTTTTACGAAGTCGATGCCGTTTCGCAAAGTACCGCCATTCTGAAGGGTGACTTTGAGATAGGTTACTTCTCTCGGTTCGAAGGCTAAGGTGTCTGTAAATGCCTTTCTGCCTCTTTCCGGATAGTTGCGTTTGAAGGAAGCTTCTGCGACTTTGCTGTATTTTTGTCCGTCGGAAGAGGTTTCGATGGTGGCAACACTCGGAGGGAGGATAACTGACGCAGGGTTGTATAGCGAACCGAAGACTACTTTGCTGACAGTAGTGGGCTCATCGAATTCGACGATGAATACCATCTCTTTGCAGTTATCATCCATCCGGAATCCGCTCCACGGAGTCATAGAGGCGGTGTTGCCGCGTTTACCGTTGGTAAGCCCGAAGGTACTTATGTCCGTGCCGAGAACGTCATTTTCACCAAAGATGTCGCCTTTGGCACCTCCAATGGCCGGAGTGACTGTGAAGCTCTTTCCGCTGATCAGGTTGCCGTACAGTTTCTTTCCGGTGACCTTGCCCAGCATCTGTCCGTCTTTGAAAGCGGCTGCTTTCACTTCAATTTCGCCCGAGAGGGTGAAAGGGCGATTGTAGAGGGCCGATTCTACGGTTGGAGTACTTCCATCTGTTGTATAATGAATTTCCGCATTGGGATAAAAGCTTTCCAGTATCACTTTTAGCGTATCACTCTCGTCTACATGAGTATTTATGTTCACATCGAAGAAATTACGGCAGGCTTTTACATTCTTCACGTCCATTCGCCGGAAATCTTCAACCATGCGCTGGCAGAAGTCATTCCAGTTTTTGTTTGCGTTCAGTGTCCAACCGGTTTCGGCAATAGCTATTGCGCGCGGGAAGGCTTGATAGTCGCGGTTATTGTCGCTCGGCATGTATTCGGTCCAAATGTTGCCTTGTACTCCGATGATGTGTTTTTTTACCAGGTCGTCTGCATCGTCCGGTACCGGGTTATAACTGTAGGTCTTTTTAAGTGTATTATATCCGCCGATAGTAACGGGGGCTATCTCCGGTTCTTCCTGATATTGATCCAGATAAGCGTATGGATTCGGAGTCATAATAGCGTTGTGACCGGCTTTGGCTGCATTCATTCCGCCTTCTACTCCCCGCCAGGACATGACGGTAGCATTCGGGGCCAACCCGCCCTCCAGGATTTCGTCCCACCCGATGATGTTGCGTCCTTTGCTGTTCAGGTATTTTTCCATGCGGGTGATGAAGTAACTCTGTAATTTCTCCTCTTTGGTATGCTTCTTCCCGTCAATAACGTTGGGAGTGACATCGTCTTTCAGTCCCAGTTGTTTAATCAGTGACTGGCAATATTCACTTTTGATCCAGGCCGTTTTCGGACATTCGTCACCGCCTATGTGGATATATTTGCTTGGGAAGAGATCCATTACTTCGTCCATCACTCCTTCAAGGAACTCGAAAGTGGTATCCGAAGGACAGAATACCTCTTCGAATACGCCCCAGGTTCCCGTCACATCGCATGTACTGTCCGGTGTACACGAAAGCTCCGGATAAGAAGCGATGGCAGCTATTGCATGTCCCGGCATTTCGATCTCAGGGATTACAGTGATGAATTTACTGGCAGCATAGTCTACAATGTCCTTGATCTGTTCCTGTGTATAATATCCGCCATGCTCTTTGCCGTCGAATATTTGCGGATAGTTCACATAATAATAGTCTATCAGTGTCTCTTTGCGCTTGGAGCCTATCTCGGTCAGTTTCGGGTATTTCTTGATTTCAATTCTCCATCCCTGATCATCGGTCAGGTGCCAGTGGAAGGTATTCATTTTATGCATGGCCAGCATGTCAATGAACTTATATACATATTCCACTGGAGAGAAGTGGCGGCATACGTCCAGCATCATACCGCGGTATGCAAAGCGCGGGGCGTCTTCTATCTCGACAGCCGGCACTGACCATTCTGCGTTTTTTACTTTCTCTGTGCCATATACGGCGGGAGGAAGCAATTGGTAAAGGGTCTGTAATGCATAGAAAAATCCCTTGGGGGTGGAGGCGCTGAGAGTGATATTCTGCGGTGTGACCGAGAGTTTATATCCTTCTTCGGGCATTCCGTCCTGGGGGACAAAGCGGATGACGGGCTCGTCCGTTATGTTTTCGAAAGTCTGTTTCATTGTGATTCCGGACATCAACTTCAATCGGTTGATAAGGCTGTCGGCAATGGTCTGTACTTCCGGTGTGCAAGCAGTAGTGATGACTCTTACTTTTTTACTTATTTCAAATCGCCCCTGTTGGGGAATCATTTGGTTGGGCAACGGAACGATATTGTACTCGTTCACGATGGCTTCTTTTGACTGTTTACATCCGGGGGCGATGAAAAGTAGAGACAAAAGAAGAAGAGTAATTCCTTTTTTCATGGTCTGATAAATATGTGTTAAGTTATTAAATAGTGACGAAGCGTCTTAACCGATTTTGCTGATCTTCTTAAGCTTTTCTTCGTCAATGATCTTGATTTTTCTTCCGTCGATGGTGATCAGGCGTTCGGTTGCGAAGTTGGACAACGTGCGTATGGCATTGGAAGTTGTCATATTCGACAGATTGGCCAGGTCTTCACGGGACAGATAGATACTCAGGGTAGAGCCGTCTTCCTCCAGTCCGTAACTCTCTTTAAGGAAGAGTAGCGATTCGGCCAGACGTCCGCGGATATGCTTCTGGGTCAGGTTCACAGTTCTTTCGTCAGCAATACCGAGGTCAACAGACAACTGGCGAATGAAAAACATGGCCAGGTCGTTGTTCTGGCCGAGCAGTGTCATGATGGCACTCATGGGAATCAGGCAGATAGTTGAAGGTTCGAATGCGGAAGCGGCGGTCACATAGTCTTCTTTGGCAAAATAAGCCCGGTAACCGAAATATTCCGTAGGTTTTATCATGCGGATAATCTGACTTCTGCCTCCTACACCGTCTTTGTAGATTTTAACTTTTCCGCTAAGGAGACACATCAGATAGGCAGGCGATTCGCCTTCGCAATAGATTGTTTCGTTCTTTTTGTAATTCTGAAGAGTGAAATTATTGGCCAGGAACTCTCTCTGCTCTGCGTTTAGAGGAGCCCACATCTCTGCAATACGTTCGGGAACGTTTATTTCTGACAAATTCATCTTTACCATGACTGCTGCAAAACTGTGTTATAAAGCACAAATGTAGAAAGAAAAAATGAAAAACGGAATAGTTTTGGGAAAAGTTTGCCATGTTGGCATTGCAATACCGCAGATTCCACAGATGTATGCAGGGTTTATTTCTTTCATTACAGAAGTAGAGAGGGCACAGTGAAACTATATTTTTGAAGATATATTCATAAATGATTAAAAGCCTGTGAACTCTGTATCTTTTGTATTGCATTCTTTGGCTGTTCCTTGTATACCTTTTGATCTCTATATCTAAAACATCCGGGTGTTTATGATGATAACATCCCCATGTTGTTGTGTAAAACATCCGGATGTTTTGTGGTAAAACATGGGGATGTTTTAAGGTGAAGGAATTAGTGCTTGTAGTGGAACATTTATAAATAAAAAAAGAAAGTGTGTCGAAACTCACCACAGAGTAACACAGAGTGAATTTTAAGTCATTGATTATCAGTATTGATAATCTGTGATAATCTGTGTAACCTGTGGTGAAAAGACTTTTGACAGAATCCCATTCTATAAAGTATAGGGCTTACTTTGTGAATAGTAGTTCTCTATACTTCGGTAACGGCCAGATTTCGTCGTCGATTTCCATTTCCAGGTGGTCAATATGATCGCGTATGCTTTCCAGATAGGGACGTACGGTCTCTTCGTAGGCAAATGCTTTTTCCTTAAAGTTCTCTTTATGGTTTGCCACTTTGCGGGCCTCTGTCATGTCGCGTACCAGTACCTTGATGGCAGACACACGGTGCGAGATTTCTTTGATAAGCTCTTTCCGGTCGGCACTCATGATTTCGTATTCTTCTGCTGGGAAGATCTCTTTCATTCTGCAAAGGTTTTCCAGCAAGCGGTTCTGATAGCTGACAGCAATGGGGACAATGTGGTTGATGGCCAAGTCACCCAATACACGACTTTCGATCTGTACTTTCATGGTGTACTTTTCAAGTTCCACTTCCAGGCGGCAGGCAAGTTCGGTTTCGTTAAAGATGCGTTCACCGATCAGTACGGCTCTCGATTGGTTGTCCATGTAGTGCATCAGGGCTTCCGGTACGTGGCAGATGTTTGTCAGTCCGCGACGAGCTGCTTCCTGCTTCCACTCTTCCGAATAACCGTCCCCTTCGAAACGGATGGGTTCGGAGGCGATGATATTTTCCTTCAGGATGCGGAAGATGGCTTCATCCTTGCTAATGCCTTCTTCCATCAGTTTGTCTACCGATGCTTTAAATTCGTTCAACTGGTTGGCCATGGCAGCGTTGATGGCAATCATGGCGGCGGCACAGTTGGCCGATGAACCTGCGGCACGGAACTCAAAGCGGTTTCCGGTGAATGCGAATGGAGAGGTGCGGTTACGGTCGGTAGTATCGAGCAAGATTTCGGGGATACGTCCGATGCCCAGTTTCAGGGTAGTCTTCTCTTCCGGAGTCATTTTGGAATTGGTCACCTGGCGGACAATTTCGTCCAGAGTAGCCGACAGTTGCGAACCCAGGAAGATGGATAAGATGGCTGGAGGGGCTTCATTGGCTCCCAAACGGTGACTGTTTCCGGCGCTCATGATCGAAGCACGCAACAGGTCCTGATTTTTGTGAACCATCATCAGCACGTTGACCAGAAAGGTGAGGAACAACATGTTTCCTTTTGGGTTCTTGCCCGGTGCAAAGAGATTGACACCTGTGTCAGTACAAAGCGACCAGTTGTTATGTTTACCCGAACCATTGACACCGCTGTATGGCTTTTCGTGGAAGAGTACGGCGAAATGATGCTTGCGTGCGATGCGCTTCATCAGATCCATCACCAGCTGGTTATGGTCATTTGCCAGGTTGCAGTTTTCGAAAATGGGGGCCAACTCAAACTGGTTGGGAGCTACTTCGTTGTGACGGGTTTTCACCGGTATGCCCAGTTTGTGGCATTCTATTTCAAGCTCTTTCATAAAGGCTGTGACACGTGGAGGGATGGAGCCGAAGTAATGATCTTCCAATTGCTGATCCTTAGCCGAAGAGTGTCCCATCAGGGTACGTCCGGTCAGTCGAAGGTCAGGACGCGCATTATATAAAGAGGTGTCGACCAGGAAATATTCCTGCTCCCAACCCAGATTGGTAAATACGCGGGTTACGTTTTTGTCGAAAAGCTGGCACACTTCGGTGGCAGCTTTGTCAACGGCGGCCAATGCTTTCAGTAACGGAGTTTTGTAGTCGAGCGCTTCGCCCGTATAGGAGATAAAGATTGTCGGGATACAAAGAGTGGTGTCTACCACAAAAGCCGGTGAGGATACATCCCATGCTGTATATCCGCGGGCTTCGAATGTATTTCGGATTCCGCCGTTGGGGAAGGAAGAAGCATCCGGTTCTTGCTGGATCAGTAATTTTCCGGAGAAGCGTTCGATGACTTCACCGTCTTCGCCAAACTCGATAAAGCCATCGTGCTTTTCGGCAGTTCCGTCCGTCAGTGGCTGAAACCAGTGTGTATAGTGTGTCACGTTGAGCGATTTAGCCCAGCTTTTCATACCATTGGCTATCAGATCGGCCATCTCACGGCTGATGGGTGTACCTTTTTCGGTAGCGTCTACCACTGCTTTGTATGCTTCCTTGGGAAGATATTCCTGCATCTTCTTGCGGTCGAATACGTGGCTGGCATAATAATCGGATAGTTTGTTTGAGGGAGTGGTAACTTCTAAGGGCTTTCTGTTAGATAGCTCTTGTAATGCGAAAAATCTCATTTTTGACATAATGGTGCCTTTTTTATCGGTTGTTGGGCGCAAAATTATGTGTTTTTTCTGAGATAACCCCTATTTTTATAGGGGTATTTTCTATAATTAGTCTCTTTTTTAAGATGACACCCTGTTTTAAGAAGGTAGATCGGATTCGTATAAATCATTAATTTATTAGTCGTATAATCGGATTTTTTTTATATTTGCCTTGAATAAAGGAGATTACTATTTGAGATACAAGATATGGATATGGGTGTTTGGGCTTGTCTTGCTCTCTTTTTCACAAAAGGGAGTGGCTAACGTTGTTCTTGATCCTCAGACCAAACGTCCGATTTCTGCCGATTCCATTTTAAATAATGTGATGACCTTTGCCCCGTTTTATGAAAAGTTGGTGACCGACTACCGAGCCGACCTCTATATAAAAGGTACGATGGACATCAAACGCAAAAATTTTATTCTCCGGTATGTGCCTTCCATGTTCCGTCTTCAGAAAGGAGTGCGCCAGTATATGGTGGAAACATATAGTGACCTGCATTTTACGGCTCCTAATATTTATGACCAAAAAGTGAAAGCCTCTGTAGGTACGGTACACAATAGCCGGGGAGTGCCGGGTATGCTGGAGTATTTCAATATCAACCTCTATTCGTCTACGCTGCTTTATGATCGGTTGCTTTCGCCCTTGGCCAAAAATGGACGGAAGTATTATAAGTATCTGATTGATTCCATTATGGGGGGGACAGATAACCGGCAGTATAAGATACGGTTTATCCCCAAAAGCAAAAGCGACCAGTTGGTGGGCGGGTATATGATTGTGAGCAGTGATGTATGGAGTGTCCGCGAGATACGATTTTCCGGCAGGTCGGAGCTTTTGCTGTTCAGTTGTCTGATAAAGATGGGAGGAGTTGGAGAAGATGATGAATTTCTGCCTGTCAGCTACAATGTCGAGGGACAGTTTAATTTCTTGGGTAATCGTATCAACGGGGTTTATGTGGCATCACTCAACTACCATGACATCGTACTTGAAGAAAACCAGAATGAATGGAAAGAAAAAGTGAGGGCAAGGACAAAAGGAAAAAGTAAATATGATCTTTCAGACTCTTACAACCTGCAATGTGAGACTGCTTCTTATCATACGGATAGTGCCTACTTTGAAACATTACGGCCTATTCCCTTGTCGGAAAGTGAGCGTAAATTGTACGAGGAAGATGCGCTGCGTAAAGACACCATTCAGCGCAATATCAAGCCAAAGAGTAAGAGCCAGGTGTTCTGGGGACAGGTAGGAGATGTGCTGATCAGTGATTATAAATTGAATCTGTCCAATTTGGGAAGTGTGAAGTGCTCGCCCATAATCAATCCTTTCTTATTGAGTTACAGTGGAAGTAACGGGCTTTCTTACAGGCAATCGTTTAAGTACAACCGGCTTTTTAAGCACGACCGGCTGTTGCGTGTGGTGCCTAAGTTGGGTTACAACTTTACGCGCAAGGAGTTTTATTGGTCTGTCAATTCCGAATTTAATTATCTACCCGAGAAAATGGGGACCTTCCACGTGGACTTTGGTAACGGAAACCGGATTTACAGCAGTGATGTGCTCGATGACCTGAAGGCCATACCGGATAGTGTATTCGATTTCAACCAGATTCATCTGGATTATTTCTATGACTTATACTTTAACTTCAGGCACAGTATCGAAATTATTAATGGACTGGAATTGAGTGTGGGCTTTTCCACCCATAGACGAAAAGCCGTGAAACCCTCCAAGTTGGTTCCATTGACCAAGAGCCTGGAACTTCCCAACGAAGATATTCAGGGAAAAATCAGGAATACCTATTTAAGCTTTGCTCCCCGGGTCCGGTTGGAGTGGACCCCTTGCCTTTACTATTATATGAACGGCCATCGTAAGATCAACCTGCGTTCTAAATACCCCACTTTTTCAATAGACTGGGAGAGGGGTATCAAGGGGGTGTTTGGCAGCACCGGGCAATATGAACGTCTGGAGTTTGACCTGCAACACCATATCCCTTTGGGACTGATGCGTAATATCTATTATCGTTTTGGTTTCGGTATGTTTACTAACCAGAAAGAAATGTATTTTGTTGACTTTAATAATTTCACCCGTAGCAATCTTCCTGAAGGTTGGAATGATGAAATTGGCGGAGTATTTCAGCTTCTTGACCGACGTTGGTACAATGCTTCACGCAAGTACATACGGGGGCATTTCACCTATGAAGCTCCTTTTTTACTTCTAAAGCATCTGATCAAGTATACACGCTATGTGCAAAACGAACGGTTGTATGCAAGTATATTATCGGTACCCCATCTTCAGCCTTATATTGAGCTGGGATATGGAATCGGCACTCACATTTTCGATTTCGGCGTTTTCGTAGGAAGTGAGAACTGGAGGTATACCGAGGTTGGCTGTAAATTTACGTTTGAGTTATTCAACCGCTAATTTTATTCTTGTTATTATTTGTCGGGGAAGAGAAAACCTTTATCTTTGCCCGTAAGAGGATGAGATAAAGATTTAGCAAAAAAGAGGTGCAGTCGCCTCGTGAATTCAGGGCCTTTCTGGATTTCTTTATTAAGATACTCATAATAAAGAAAAGTAAACACTCTCATCCTCTTTTTTACTTGCTTCTATATATTAATTAAGGTATAAGGATGGAACTACTTTTAGCTATTGTGATTGTCGTTACCGGTTGGCTGGTTTTTAGTATCATTCGTTCAAGTAAAGGCCAGGAAGGATATAAAAGATGGAAAGCCGGAAACTATGCCGGTGAGAATCCTTATGCTAAAGAGAAGAAGGAAAGTGTTTCGTCCCTGAAGAATATTTTTGGTAGGAAAGCCGTGGCTTTCGGCTCAAAGCGGTTCGATGCCGGAGCTGTCAGTTGGTGTGCCAGTTTACTTGGAGTCAAAGAAGACACGTTGAGAGAGGTGCTGGATTATGTGCCGAGGCAATATACCCAGTTCTATATAAAGAAGAGAAGCGGAGGAGTCCGGATCATTACAGCTCCCCAAGGTCAGTTGCGAGCTATGCAGCAGACCATTTACCAACGAGTTTTATTGTTAGCCAATGTGCATCCTGCTGTTACCGGATTCTGTCCTGGTAAATCTGTATCCGATAATGCGCGGGTTCATTTGGGACGAAAAAATGTATTGAAAGTAGATCTTCATGACTTTTTCCCTTCCATACGTTCGCCCAAAGTGAGGGCGACATTCAGGGAGATGGGATATTCACGTCCTATAGCGAAAGTACTGGCGGAACTCTGCTGCTGTAACAGGTGCCTTCCGCAGGGTGCGCCTACAAGTCCGGCTCTCAGCAATATTATTGCTTATCCGATGGATAAAAAAATGATGGCGTTAGCCGATGAATACGGGCTGGTCTATACGAGGTATGCCGATGACCTGACCTTTTCGGGAGATTTTCTGCCGAAGGATAAAGTCTTGTCACGGATTGATCAGGTTATCAGGGAGGAAGGGTTTACGATGAATGTGAAGAAAACCCGTTTTCTGCCTGAGCATAAACGTAAGATAATCACTGGAGTATCAGTTAGTTCGGGTACGAAGATGACAATTCCCAAAACTAAAAAGAGGGAGATCCGTAAGAATGTGCATTACGTCCTGACAAAAGGATTGGCCAGTCATCAGGAGCATATTGGCTCCACCGATCCGGTTTATCTGAAGCGTTTATTGGGCAATCTGTGTTACTGGCGTTCCATAGAACCGGATAACCGATATGTATCCGATTCTATCGCGGCTTTAAAGAGCTTGATGTGAGACGTACCGATTGTAGCTCTTTTTGATATTTTTTTTGCTATTCTTTTCTAATTCAAGAAAATAGTTCTATCTTTGCGCCCGATTTATATAATCAATATAATGTCTTATTTAATTAAAGAATTACTAAACAATTAATTATTAATGGAAAACTTAAAGAACGTTGCTCCTATTGAAGACTTCAACTGGGATGCGTATGAAAACGGCGAGAGCTTCGCTGGTGCCAGCCACGAAGAACTTGAAAAAGCTTACGACGGTACGCTTAACAAAGTAAATGACCGTGAGGTTGTTGACGGAACTGTAATCGCAATGAACAAACGTGAAGTTGTTGTGAACATCGGTTACAAATCAGACGGTATCATTCCTTTGAATGAATTCCGCTACAATCCTGATCTGAAAGTAGGTGACACTGTAGAAGTATACATCGAAAACCAGGAAGACAAAAAAGGACAGTTGGTTCTGTCTCACAGAAAAGCCCGCGCTACCCGTTCTTGGGATCGCGTTAATGCTGCTCTGGAAAATGAAGAAATTATCAAGGGTTACATCAAGTGCCGCACTAAGGGTGGTATGATTGTTGACGTATTCGGTATCGAAGCATTCTTGCCGGGTTCTCAGATCGACGTGAAACCGATCCGCGACTACGATGTATTCGTTGGCAAAACAATGGAATTCAAAGTTGTTAAAATCAACCAGGAATTCAAAAACGTGGTTGTTTCTCACAAAGCTCTTATCGAAGCTGAACTGGAACAACAGAAGAAAGAAATTATCGGTAAACTTGAAAAAGGACAAGTTCTTGAAGGAACCGTTAAGAATATCACATCTTATGGTGTATTTATTGACCTCGGTGGCGTAGACGGATTGATCCACATCACTGACCTGTCTTGGGGCCGCGTAAGCGATCCGAAGGAAGTGGTTGAGCTGGATCAGAAGTTGAACGTAGTTATCCTCGACTTTGATGACGAGAAGAAACGTATCGCTTTGGGTCTGAAACAACTGACTCCGCACCCATGGGATGCTTTGGATCCGAACCTCCAGGTAGGTGACAAAGTGAAAGGTAAAGTAGTGGTTATGGCTGACTACGGCGCATTTATCGAAATTGCTCCGGGTGTTGAAGGTCTGATCCACGTATCAGAAATGTCATGGTCACAGCACCTGCGTTCTGCACAGGACTTCATGAAAGTCGGTGACGAAGTAGAAGCTGTAGTTCTGACTCTGGACCGTGAAGAACGTAAGATGTCTTTGGGTATCAAACAACTGAAACAAGATCCTTGGGAAACTATCGAAGAAAAATATCCTGTAGGTTCTAAACATACTGCTAAGGTTCGTAACTTCACTAACTTCGGTGTATTCGTAGAAATCGAAGAAGGTGTTGACGGATTGATCCACATCTCTGACCTGTCTTGGACTAAGAAGGTTAAACACCCGTCAGAATTTACTCAGATTGGTGCTGACATTGAAGTTCAGGTACTGGAAATCGATAAAGAAAACCGTCGTCTGAGCCTTGGTCACAAACAACTTGAGGAAAATCCTTGGGATGTATTTGAAACAGTATTTACTGTAGGTTCTGTACATGAAGGTACAATCATCGAAATGTTGGATAAGGGTGCTGTAGTTGCTCTTCCTTACGGCGTTGAAGGTTTCGCTACTCCGAAACACCTCGTTAAAGAAGACGGTTCACAGGCTCAGATGGACGAGAAACTGGAATTCAAAGTAATCGAGTTCAACAAAGACGCTAAGAGAATCATCCTGTCTCATAGCCGCATTTTTGAAGATGTTGCCAAGGCAGAAGAAAGAGCTGAGAAGAAAGCTGCTTCTAACGCAAAGAAATCTTCTAAGAGAGAAGAAACTCCTGCTATCCAAAATCAGGCTGCTTCTACTACTTTGGGTGATATCGATGCTTTGGCTGCTTTGAAAGAACAGCTGGAAGGTAAGAAGTAATTCAAATCTTTCATAGATTGATATAGAAGGGTATCTCATTCAATGGGATACCCTTCATTTTTTTGTATGTTGAATCATTGCGCTGAACTTTAATTGTCTATCTTTGCAAATACAGTTTGAAAGATGGAAAAATTTGAATTACATATATTGGGTTGTGGGTCCGCATTGCCTACTACCCGGCATTTTGCCACTTCGCAGGTAGTCAACTTGCGTGATAAACTTTTTATGATCGATTGCGGAGAAGGGGCACAGATGCAATTGCGTAAGTCGCGGTTGAAATTTTCGCGGCTGAACCATATCTTCATTTCGCATCTGCATGGTGATCATTGCTTCGGATTGATGGGGCTTATTTCCACTTTCGGGTTATTGGGGCGCACGGCAGAGTTACATATCCATTCTCCAAAAGGATTGGAGGAGTTATTGGCTCCTATGCTTAATTTCTTTTGCCATACGTTGGCATATAAAGTCATTTTCCATGAATTTGACACCAGACAAGCGTCGGTGATTTATGAAGACCGTTCGATGACAGTCACCACCATCCCGCTCCAGCACCGTATTCCCTGTTGTGGCTTTTTGTTTGCGGAAAAGGCCCGGCCGAACCATATTATCCGTGATATGATCGATTTCTATAAAGTACCGGTCTATGAACTGAATCGGATAAAGAACGGTGCAGACTACATAACTCCGGAAGGAGAAGTGATTGCTAATGTGCGCTTGACCCGCCCCTCGGATCCTCCCAGACGGTATGCCTATTGCTCGGATACGATTTTCCGGCGGGAGATTGCGGAACAGATCTCAGGTGTTGACTTGCTTTTTCATGAGGCTACATTTGCCGAATCGGAACTGGCACGTGCTAAAGAAACGTACCATACTACAGCCGCCCAAGCCGGCCGGATAGCTGTGGAAGCCGGTGTACGGCGATTAGTGATCGGTCATTTCTCTGCCCGCTACGAAGATGAAAATGTTTTGCTGAAAGAAGCTTCGGCTATCTTTCCGGATACTATACTTGCAAAAGAAAACTTGTGTATAAGTCTTTAATTTCGGGAGACCGATTAAACCTTTGTTGAATAGAATTGTCTAAAATAACATATACGAATTACAAACGAACCTATGAACCCTTATAATGAACGAGAGGTTTTGGCACTCCTTCAGGATGAGAGGACACAGAAGCAGGGATTTGAGCAGATCGTTTCGCAGTATAGCGAACAATTATACTGGCAGATCAGGCGGATGGTACTTTCACATGACGATGCCAATGACCTTCTTCAAAATACTTTCATTAAGGCATGGATAAACATTGACTATTTCCGGGCTGAGGCAAAGCTGTCTACCTGGCTTTACCGTATTGCCCTGAACGAATGTATCACTTTCCTGAATAAACAACGGGCTATGAATACAATTGCCATTGACGATCCGGAGGCCGACGTGACTCAGAAACTGGAGAGCGATCCTTACTTCTCGGGGGATCGGGCAGAGTTATTGCTTCAGAAGGCATTGCTGACCCTTCCTGAAAAGCAACGGATGGTGTTCAACCTGAAATATTATCAGGAAATGAAATATGAAGAGATGTCGGAGATATTCGGCACTTCGGTGGGGGCTCTGAAAGCTTCTTATCACCATGCCGTGAAAAAAATCGAGAAGTTTTTGGAGGAGGCTGATTAAACCTTTTAATATGCATAATGTCTAAGAAGAAGAGAGGAGAAGAACGTATGAAAGAAGAAGATAACATATTGAAGAAAGTGGGGAGGGAGAATTCCTTTAAAGTACCTGAGGGATACTTTGAAAACTTGACTTCAGAGGTGATGGGTAAACTTCCGGAAAAAGAGAAGCCTGCTTTTGAAGAAGTGAAGCAACCCACAATGTGGACCAGGGTGAAACCTTTATTCTATATGGCGGCTATGTTTATAGGAGCTGCATTGATTATCCGTGTGGCTTCTTCAAATCACCAGCCGGCAACGGTGGATGATCAACTGACTGCAAATGATGCAGGAACCGAAGTTGTTTCGGATGAATATATTGATGTAGCACTGGATCGCTCGATGCTGGACGATTACTCTTTGTACGTCTATCTCAGTGATGCTACAGCTGAATAAGTAAACTAAACTGATTTAATAAAGCAAAATGAAGAAACTGATTATTCTATTGATTATAGTTTGTAGTTGTATCCCGGCACTGAATGCCATGGGAGATCCTAACCAACATTTGTCACCCGAAGAATTCAGGGCCAAACAACGAGCATTTATAACAGAAAAAGCCGGTCTGACTAAGGAAGAGGCAGCAAAGTTCTTTCCGGTTTACTTTGAATTACAGGACCGGAAAAAACAACTGAATGACGAGGCCTGGAAGTTGCTTCGTAGCGGTAAAGATGATAAAACCACTGACGCACAATATGGAGAAATATTGGAAGGGGTATACGATGCCCGTATTGCTTCAGACCGTCTGGATAAAACTTATTTTGAGAAGTTTAAAAAGATACTTCCGTGTAAGAAAATTTATCTGATACAGCGAGCGGAAATGCGTTTTCACCGAGAGTTGTTGAAAGGGGTTCGTGATAACAAAGGAAAGAAAAAATAGAATGAAAAATTGCTCTCCTGCAAGAGCGGGAGAATTTACCACAGACTTAACGGATTGCACAGATAAACACTAATTGGGGATATTTATTGATCCGTCAATTACATACTCTGCGCAATCCGTTAGTTTGCAGTGGAATTTTGGTATTATCCTTTTAGAGGAGAGAGGACTTTTTACAGTCCTTTCTTTTTGGCTTCATCCCAGATTGCATCCATTTCTGCGAGAGACATCTCTTTCAGGTTTTTGCCTTCCTTAATGGTGTGTTCTTCCAGATAGTTGAATCGGCGGATGAATTTTTGGTTTGTACGTTCTAAGGCATTGTCCGGGTTGATCTTGTAGAGACGGGCAGCGTTGATGAGGCTGAACATGACATCACCGAATTCGGCTTCCGCCTTATCTTTGTCCATATGGGCTATTTCTACCTGAAATTCTGCAATTTCTTCTTTGACTTTTTCCCAGACTTGCTCTTTTTCTTCCCAATCGAATCCTACATTACGTGCTTTGTCCTGCATCCGGTAAGCTTTGATAAGTGAGGGTAGGGCAGTAGGGACTCCGCTTAATACAGTTTTATTTCCGTCCTTTTCCTTTAGTTTCAGCTGTTCCCAGTTTTCGGATACTTGTCCGGCTGTGTCGGCTTTTACTTCTCCGAAAACATGTGGATGGCGGAAAATCAGTTTTTCGCAGAGTTTGTCACAAACATCTTTCATGTCGAAATCACCGGTTTCTGAGCCTATTTTTGCATAAAAGGCCACGTGCAGCAATACATCTCCCAACTCTTTACAAATATCTTTTTTGTCATCGCGCATCAATGCGTCGCACAATTCGTAAGTCTCTTCGATAGTATTGGGGCGCAGACTTTCGTTGGTCTGTTTGCGATCCCAGGGACATTTTACCCGAAGTTCGTCGAGTATATCCAGGAAGCGCCCGAAGGCTTCCATCTGTTCTTCTCTTGTATGCATGTTTATTCTTTATTTGATTCTTTTTTCCATTCGTTGTATGAAATCAGCAGACCGATGACTTCCGAATAGTTTTTCCGTCCGCTTTCTATTTTGTTTCCTTTCAGATATAAGTCATATATCCAATCTTGAATATCACCTATCAACGGGCTATATTTAGCCATCCAATACTCTTGATCCTTCCGGGCGAGTTCGATGATTTCCGGACGTATCCGACTGAATAATTCCCGGTATTCATTTTCTGTCATCAATCTGCGGGCATTAGCAAGCACATGTCCCAGGATAGAGAAGTAACCGCTAAAGCGGATTTCTCTATTTGTAGAACGTGTGCAGACCTGATAGGCGTAAAAGTTGGCTTCCGCTTCACTGGTGATACCCAATAAGTGGGCCAGTTCATGCGTATAGGTTGCCGGATATTGTGGAGGTAACAAGTCACCATTCAGCGTGAACTCACAGAAAAACGGTCCCATGCTTCCTGTTACTCCTACCATTGAAATAAGTGGAGTGAACAACATTGTTTTGACCTGTGGCATGGAGTGTGGAGGATGGTGTACGCCGAGACTGTCACTGATCAGACTGTACTGGCTGACTGCCTCTTTACAGATGGTTTCCTTGTCGATCCGGGTTATGGGAACGTATGATTCATTCAGTAAATAGATGTATTGGTTTACAAAGTGGTCAAAATTTTCCGGAGTATAGGTAATATATGGTATCCCTGTACGCTCGTAGAAGTTTCTTTGCGAATAGTTGAGTCCCCATGCCAGGTAAAACCATACATAGATCCATGCCAGATATTCCATATCCCTTCTCAGGATTGTTTTCCAGCTTAACTTTTGGCGGATGCGTGCGTATACCGGATAAAGAATAATCCCTGTAATACTGAATGCTATGAACAGGTCACCCAAAGCAAAAGGAATGAAATTGGAAAAACCGGACAGGACGTACGAGATAACAGGATAGACCGAGCGTGCATATCCTTCTCCCATTGCCGGGATCGCCTGAGTGACCCAGACAAGGATAATTAAAGTTCCTAAAACAGAGTACCGTATGACTCGCTTTTTGCTTTTCATTGCTACTTCTTTCTTTCGAGGAACAAAAGTACATATTCCTGTCCCTATATTCTACTTATTTTTATTAATTTTGCGCCAATCTTTCGCAATAAACTAATAAAATAGATATATACAACATGGAATTAGCAAGTAAGTACAACCCTGCTGACGTGGAGGGAAAGTGGTATCAGTATTGGCTGGACCATAAATTATTCAGTTCGAAACCCGATGGACGTGAACCTTACACCATCGTTATTCCGCCCCCTAACGTCACTGGTGTGCTGCATATGGGACACATGCTTAATAATACCATTCAGGATATCCTCGTTCGTCGTGCACGTATGGAAGGCAAGAATGCTTGTTGGGTGCCGGGAACCGACCATGCCTCTATCGCTACCGAAGCAAAGGTGGTGAATAAGTTGGCTGCACAGGGTATTAAAAAGACTGATCTGACTCGTGACGAGTTTCTGAAGCATGCTTGGGCATGGACAGATGAACATGGTGGGATTATCCTGAAACAGCTCCGTAAGTTGGGGGCATCCTGTGACTGGGACCGTACTGCTTTTACTATGGACGAAAAGCGTAGCGAAAGTGTGCTGAAAGTATTTGTAGACCTTTACAAGAAGGGACTTATTTACCGTGGCGTGCGTATGGTAAACTGGGACCCGAAGGCATTGACAGCTTTGTCTGACGAGGAGGTGATTTACAAAGAGGAGCATGGAAAGCTGTATTATCTGAGATATAAGGTAGAGGGTGAAGACAGTTATGCCGTTGTTGCAACTACTCGTCCGGAGACGATTATGGGCGATACCGCTATGTGTATCAATCCGAATGACCCGAAAAATCAGCACCTGAAAGGTAAGAAGGTTATTGTTCCGCTGGTAGGCCGTGTCATCCCGGTGATTGAGGATGATTATGTAGATATCGAATTCGGTACAGGATGTCTGAAAGTGACTCCGGCACATGACGTGAATGACTATATGCTGGGTGAGAAGTATAACTTGCCAAGTATTGATATTTTCAATGATAACGGGACTATCAGCGAAGCTGCCGGTATGTATATCGGTATGGACCGTTTTGAAGTTCGCAAACAGATTGAGAAAGATCTTGAAGCCGCCGGATTACTTGAAAAGACGGAGGCATATACCAATAAAGTCGGCTATTCTGAACGTACCAATGTAGTGATAGAGCCTAAACTCTCTATGCAGTGGTTCCTTAAGATGGAGCATTTGGCTCAGATTGCCCTTGAGCCAGTGATGAAGGATGAGATTAAGTTTTATCCTGCCAAATATAAAAATACTTATCGTCATTGGATGGAGAACATCAAAGACTGGTGTATCAGCCGTCAGTTGTGGTGGGGACACCGCATCCCGGCTTACTTCCTTCCGGAAGGCGGATATGTAGTAGCCGTTACTGACGAAGAAGCATTGAAATTGGCTAAAGAAAAAACAGGAAACGATCATCTGACAATGGCTGACCTTCGTCAGGATGAAGATTGTCTGGATACTTGGTTCTCTTCCTGGCTGTGGCCTATTTCTTTGTTCGATGGCATCAATAATCCGGGTAACGAAGAAATTAACTATTACTATCCTACCAGTGATCTGGTGACCGGTCCGGATATTATCTTCTTTTGGGTGGCCCGCATGATTATGGCAGGCTATGAGTATGAAGGTAAAATGCCGTTTAAAAATGTATATTTTACAGGTATTGTCCGCGACAAATTGGGACGTAAAATGTCCAAGTCGCTTGGCAACTCACCGGATCCGTTGGAGTTGATAGAGAAATACGGAGCAGATGGTGTACGTATGGGGATGATGCTTTCGGCTCCTGCCGGAAACGACATTCTTTTTGATGATGCACTTTGCGAACAGGGACGTAATTTCTGCAATAAAATATGGAATGCCTTCCGACTGGTAAAAGGTTGGGAGAATGGAATGGGAACAATCGATATTCCGGCGGATGCACACCTGGCTGTACAATGGTTTGACCAAAGACTGGATGCTGCCGCAGTTGAGGTAGCCGATTTATTCAGCAAGTACCGTTTGAGCGAAGCGTTGATGCTGATTTATAAACTGTTTTGGGATGAATTTTCTTCATGGTTGCTCGAAATCGTGAAACCTGCTTATGGACAGCCTGTAAACGGATTTATCTATTCAATGACTTTGAGTGCTTTCGAACGTCTGTTGGCTATGCTCCATCCTTTCATGCCATTTATTACGGAAGAATTGTGGCAGCAGTTGCGTGAGCGTGAGCCGGGGGCAAGTCTGATGGTAGAACCGTTGGCAGAAGTCGGAGAAGTGAACGAGGAGTTCTTGAAACAATTCGAAACGGCTAAAGAGATAATCAGTAGTGTGCGTGCCATCCGTTTGCAAAAGAATATTGCAATGAAAGAACCGCTTGAGTTACAAGTGGTAGGAGTAAACCCGGTAGAGAAAATGAACCCTGTTATCTTTAAAATGTGTAACTTGTCTGCTATTCAGGTAGTGGATGTAAAAGCTGACGGAGCTTCTTCATTCATGATCGGAACGACTGAGTTTGCAGTCCCCTTGGGCAATATGATCGATGTGGAAGCTGAGATAGCACGTATGGAAGCCGAACTGAAACATAAAGAGGGCTTCTTGCAGGGCGTTTTGAAGAAACTCAGCAATGAGAAATTCGTGAGTAATGCACCGGCTGCCGTTATTGAAATGGAACGCAAGAAACAGGCTGATGCCGAAAGTATCATTAAATCGCTCAAAGAGAGTATTGCATCTCTGAAAAACGCGTAAGAAAGTCTTTTTAGAAGATAAATATAAAAGGGCACTCTAAAATAATAGGGTGCCTTTTTCTGTATACGAATAATAATGATACCTTTGTCACCGATTTTAGCAATCGACCGTTACAAATGAAACAAATACAATTCAGATACTTCTGTTTCCTTCTGATTCTGTTGGGAGGAATGAACTGTCGGCTATCGGCTCACAAGGACAGGTCCGGTGAAGATGTGTTGTTTCTGAATTCTATTAACTTTAATCTTCCCTGGGCAAAAAGTATATATTGGTATGTACATCAGGAATTGCAGAAGGAAGATATTTCCGTAACGGCCGAATCTCTGTCTGTACCGGCCCTTTGTAGCCGTAAAGAGGCAACTGCAATTGTAGAACAGTTACGTCGAAAGCATGATATACCTCCTCGATTGGTTGTTTTTATAGGTGACCCGGGATGGATTGTCTGTCGGGAGCTTTTTGATGATGAATGGAGAGATGTGCCGGTCATCATTATTAATGCCCGGGACCGCTTGCCGGCAACACTTGATGTTTTGCTGTCTCACGAACCGTTGACTGATACCAATACCGTTCCGGCTAAAGAATGGCGCAAAGGATATAATGTGACTACATTGGGGCAAACGTATTATGTAAAAGAGACTATCGAACTGATGCGGCAAGTGATGCCCGGGATGAAACGAGTTGCTTTTATATCCGATGACCGATATATCAGTGAGGCAGTTCGTGGTGATGTCAGTCAGGCTGTGGGCAGATACTTCCCGGAGCTGAGTCTGGAGCAGTTGTCAACCAAAAATATTTCTACTGAAATGCTGCTCGATACTTTGAGCGGATATGATAAAAACACCGGATTGATTTATTATTCGTGGTTTGAATCGCATAACCAAGACGACAATAACTATTTGTTTGATCATATTCAGGAGATTATTACCCGATTTGTGCACTCTCCCCTGTTTTTGCTGGCTGCTGAGGATTTATCCAATAACACATTTGCGGGAGGGTATTATGTATCGGTGGAGTCATTCGGAGATTCATTATTGCAACTGATTGAACGTGTGTTGAAAGGAGAGCAACCCCGCGAAATTCCGTCTGCATTAGGGGGTGAGCCGGCCGCTTATCTTTGTTATCCGGCTTTGCAGTCCTACCAAATCCCTGTTTCGCTTTATCCGGAAGGGGCTGTATATGTAAATCTTCCTATGAGTTTCTTTGAGCAGTATAAAAAGGAGATTTTACTAACGGTATTTGTTGTGCTTCTGGTAGCAGGTGCCATTGGCTTTTATATTCATATTCTTAAGAAAACTCATCAACGCCTGGAAGAGGCGCGTCTGAAAGCGGAGGAGGCTAATCAATTAAAATCAGCTTTTCTTGCGAATATGAGTCATGAAATACGTACCCCTCTGAATGCTATTGTCGGTTTTTCAAACCTGCTTTCGCAGGTAGAAGATAAAGAAGAGATGAAAGAATATGCCGATATCATTGAAACCAATACAGATCTTCTGCTTCAACTGATCAGCGATATTCTGGACATGTCGAAGATCGAGTCCGGAATGTATGATTTTCATATAACCCGTGCGGATGTCAATCAAATGATGTCGGAGATAGAACAAGTGGGTAAACTGCGTATCAAATCGGAAGAACTCGTTCTAACTTTTGACGAACAATTGCCCCAATGTATTTTATATACTGATAAGAATCGGCTGACACAAGTCATTATTAATTTGTTGACCAATGCGATTAAGTTCACTTCCGGAGGGGAGATACGGATGGGATATCGGTTGAAAGATGCCGCAACATTATATTTTTATGTGTCTGATACAGGCTGTGGCATGTCTACCGAACAGTGTGAGCATGTGTTTGAACGTTTTGTCAAATATAATCCTTTTATACAAGGTACCGGGCTGGGACTATCTATCAGCCGGATGATTATTGAAAAACTGGGAGGTGAGATCGGGGTTACCTCCGAGGTTGGTAAAGGCTCTCTTTTTTGGTTTACTTTACCCTACCGGACTTCTGTATAGTATTTGCTGAATGCTCCGCTGTTTTAACGCAGCAGGAAGGATAGCAGGACGGGCAGATAATCTTTCAGATCGATGCGCAGTTGTTTCAGTGCCTGCTGAATCCGGTAATCTATCGTTTTGGGAGATACTCCTAAGCGTTCGGCTATTTCGTTGTAGGTCAGGTTCTGGAAACGATTGAGCTCGAATGCTTCGCGGATATTTTCCGGGAGTCGTGCCAAAGCTTCTTCTATTTTCTCGGTTAATTCTTGCATGACGTAGAAATCGGGATCATCATACTGTGATTGGAGATTGTCGAAAATCATCTTTTCGATTCTTTGTTTCACTTCGTTCCGATTGATAAGAGTCAGGCAACGATTTTTAACAGCTTTGAACAAGTAACTTTTCAAAGAAGTTTCAAATGCCTGCATCTCTTTATTTTCCCAAAGCCAGACCATTACATCCGATACAATCTCCTGTCCGTCGTCCGGTTCCACAAACAGCCTGGCGTAAGCGCACAAGGCGGGATAGTGCCGGAGAAACAGCGCTTCAAATGCGTCTTCATTTCCCTGTTGTATCTGATAAAAAAGAATTTCGTCGCTTGTTGTATGCGATGTATTGTTGTGCATGTAAACCCTCGTTTTGGGCAAAAATAATATTTTTTTCAAAAAAAATACGTTTTTAGGTTAGGAGATTTCTGATTTCATTCGTCTTATCTATAAAAGCACGAATTATGGATGAATCCTATTACATAAATGAGTCAATTCTTTTAAGCTATTTTGCCGGGGAGCTTCCTGCTGACAGACAAAAGGAGGTAGAAGAGTGGATTGCTACTTCGGAGGAGAATACGAAGACAGCACGGGATATTTTTCAGCTTTACCGGGCAGCCGATACATTGAACTACATGAAGCACGTAGATTCTGTTGCGGCTTTCCATCAGGTAAAGGACCGAATACACAAACATCAACATAGAGTTTCATGGATGGTGTGGGGGCAGCGTATTGCTGCTTGTTTGGCTCTGCCGCTGCTTGCCACCACCCTTTATCTGATTTTGAAAAACTCCCCCGTGGAGTATGTGGAGATACGGACAAATCCCGGTATGGTTGCTGAAGCGAATCTGCCGGATGGAACTAAAGTTTGGCTGAACTCGGGATCTTCACTTAAACATCCTACCAGGTTCACAGGAGATATACGTAACGTAGAACTTGATGGAGAGGCTTACTTTGAGGTGCATAGAGATAAGAGTAAGCGATTTATTGTTAATACGCCTTTCCGTATTCAGACTGAGGTTTTGGGTACGGAGTTCAATATAGAGGCTTATCGGACGGACAGTGTGGTAAGAACTACCTTAGTATCGGGCTCTGTGAAATTGTCATTTCTGGGTGAGGGTGACAAGCAACGGACCTTTGTGATGAAGCCTGATGAGGAGTTTATCTATAATCCGAAAACACGTACAGTGAGGACCGACAAACCTTATGTGAAAACTTATACGGCCTGGAAAGACGGTCAGGTGGTATTTAGGAATACCCCGCTGTCTGAGGCTTTGAAAATACTTACCAAGCGGTTTCATGTGGAGTTTATCGTAAAAGATTCTACTCTTTATGGAAATTCATTTACCGGAGTATTCAGCGAACAGCACTTACCTCTGATTCTTGAACACTTCAGGCTTGCTTCGGGCATACAGTATAGATTTATAGAACTGGAACATAACACACAGCAGACAATACAGCAGAAAATGAAAATAGAGCTATATTGACCATTTGAATATTAAACTTTTAAAATCTGATACCTATGACAACACGTCCACCTTAAAACAAAAAAACATACAGGAAAATATTGGCGTATTTTCCTGTATGAAAGTCCACCGTCCGCTTGTTTGGCGACAAGTTGTGCGGTTAATAGAATTTTTTAAATCAAAATCACTACAAATCTATGACAATTTACTTAAACTTCCAATTTTTCGGGAGGCAGAATATCTTTTCGCTTCTGAAAAAAATACCTTTGTGTATGAAACTATCAGCGATCATGTTGTTTGTCTTTGCCAGTATGGCATTTGCGGCTAAGGGTTATAGCCAGTCAGTACGTGTGACATTGAATGTCAGCAACAGCAGTCTTCAGAAAGTGCTGGATGAAATAGAGAAGCAGTCGGAATACCACTTTTTCTATAATAATAAGCAGGTGGATATCTCTCGGAGTGTGACTATTAAAAGTACTCAAAAAGAGATCAGCCAAGTTTTGAATCAGCTGTTTGCCGGTACGGATATCGGTTATAAAATATTGGAGAATAGTATTATCCTGTCTCCTAAACAGATTTTGGAAACGACTGCTGCACAACAGCAGACCACTAAAAAGATAAAGGGACTGGTTACTGATGAGGCCGGTTTACCCATTATCGGAGCTAATATTAAAGAAAAGGATTCCGGAAACGGGACGATTACAGATGTCAACGGTAACTTTAGTCTTTCTGTAGGAACTAAAAGCTCAATTATCATTTCGTATATCGGGTACATCACCAAAGAAGTTCCTGTGGGTAATAATACTTCACTTACTGTTCGGTTGGCCGAGAACACGAAACTGCTCGATGAGGTTGTTGTAACGGCATTAGGTATCAAGCGCGAAGAGAAGGCTCTGGGGTATGCCGTGCAAAAAGTGGACGGAGATCGGCTGGCTGCTGTAAAAACAGTGAATGTTGCTACTTCGTTAACGGGCAAGATTGCCGGATTGAATGTAAAAAACAGTACAGAGTTCAATACAGCTCCTTCACTCTCGTTGCGTGCATCTGCCCCCCTGTTAGTTATCGACGGTGTACCTTATGGTAATGTGGGATTGAATGATATAGCAGCTGATGATATCGAATCGGTTGATGTCCTGAAAGGAGCTACGGCTTCGGCACTCTATGGTGCCCGTGGAGGTGCCGGTGCAGTGATGATTACCACTAAAAAAGGTAAGGAAGAAGGATTGAATGTGACTGTAAACAGCAGTACCATGTTTGCAGCCGGATATCTGAGAAAGCCGGAGGTACAAACTTCATATAGTTCCGGGTCGCAGGGGACTTATTCCACCGGAGGATATGTATGGGGAGACAAACTGGACATCGGACGTACAGCATTGCAATATGATCCGTATACTCACGAATGGGTGGATATGCCTTTGGTTTCGAAAGGTAGAAATAACTTAAAGAACTTTCAAGAATTGAGTTTGGTGACAAACAACAATGTAAGTGTATCCCAGAAAGGTAAATATGGTAGCGTACGTACTTCATTGACCCATGTATATAACAAAGGGCAGTATCCGAATCAAAAATTGAATAAGATTACTTACTCAGTATCGGGCGATATGAAATGGAAGAAATTTTCTTTTGACGGAGGTCTGACTTATAACAAACGTTTCTACCCCAACGATATGGGAGCCGGATATGGTGGAAGTGGTTTCCTTTATAATTTGTTGGTATGGTCAGGGGCTGAGTATGATATACGGGACTATAAAAATTACTGGATTAAACAGGATGAACAGCAGAACTGGATGGATACCAAATGGTATGATAATCCATATTTCATTGCGAACGAAATTACGCGTTCAAGCGATTATGATTTGATTAACGGATATCTTTCTGCCAATTATGATTTTACTCCTTGGTTGAACTTATCACTGCGTTCGGGGCTGGACTCGTATTCACAGAAAAAAGAGTGGCGGAATGCTGTAAGTGCTGTGGGTGGTTGGCATAAACAGGGTTATTATGGTCTGCAACGCTTAGGCGGATATAGTTTAAACAATGACTTGATACTGTCTGCCGATCATAAATTCGGTAATTTCAATGTCGATGGTTTCGTGGGTGGAAACGTTTATTACTGGAAGAGTGATAATATTTTGGCTGAAACACAAAATGGTCTGAAAATTCCGGGATATTACTCATTGAAATCATCTGTAGACCCGTTGAAAACAACCAGTGGTATTACTAAAAAACTGGTGACCAGTGTATATGCAAAAGCTTCTGTTTCGTGGAAGAGTACTTTATTTCTGGATGTAACGGGACGTAATGACTGGTCATCTTCCTTGCCGTCGGAGACACGATCTTATTTCTATCCGTCTGTGGCCAGCAGTGTTGTGCTTTCGCAGTTTATCCCAATGCCTAAATTTATTGATTTCTGGAAAGTGAGAGGTGCATGGACACAAACTAAGAGTGACCTGGGAGTATATGATACTAACAATACTTATAGTGTGTCTACCGATTTGTGGAATGGTGAGAGTGCTGCATATTATCCCACATCTATCCGTGGTGTTGCGGTGAAACCTTCGGCTACACGTTCTTATGAAATCGGTACGGCAGTCCATATGTTTAAAAATCGTCTGAAAGTAGACTTTACTTATTATAATAAGCTCTATTACAATCTGACTCGTAGTGCCGGCATCAGCAACTCTTCCGGATTTACGTCTACATTGATCAACATTGATGAAGAATATGTGGGTCGTGGGGTAGAATTGACCCTGTCAGGCGATATTATCAGAACAAGAGACTGGAATTGGGAGTCGGCTTTCAACTGGTCACGTGACCGTTGGTATTATACCAAAATAGACCCGGTATATTCTACACAGAAGCCTTGGGTAGCTGTCGGTAAACGTTGGGATTGGTACGGAATTTACGATTGGGAACGCGATCCTCAAGGAAATATTATCAATTACAATGGTTATCCTAAACAGAGCGATTACCAGTCGGTTATCGGTTATGAATATCCTGATTGGATATGGGGCTGGACGAATACGATAACTTACAAGAATTTCACTCTCTCCTTTACACTTGACGGACGGGTAGGAGGTATGGCACACTCGAAAACCAATCAGGCGATGTGGAACTCGGGGGCACATATTGATTCGGACAATCAGTGGCGATATGATGAAGTGGTGAATAAGAAGACCAATTTTGTAGGTACCGGAGTGAAAGTCGTTTCCGGGAGTGTAGATTACGATTCGAACGGAAAAATTATCCATGACGATCGAGTATTTGCTCCGAACGACGTACAAGTATCTTACGAGTCGTATATGAAAAGTACTAACCCGTATATAGGTACCGTGACACGTCAGAATGTATTTGACGAGACGTTCTTCAAACTGCGTGACCTCTCGCTGAGCTATCAGATGCCTAAGTCTGTTTGCAACAAACTGCATATGAAAGGTTTGACACTGGCTTTTGTCGGACAAAATCTGTTTGTATGGACTAAAGAGTTCCGCTTTACCGATCCCGACAGTGACTCAGATAACCTAAGTTCTCCGTCCACCCGTTATTTAGGCTTTAATGTAAAATTGGATTTTTAAAAGATAGAATAATATGAAACGAATTAATAAATACATATCGTTGTTATTGGTAACTACCTTGCTGGCTTCTTGCGATAAGTTCGATGAAATCAACACAAATCCCGATGCAACCACTAAGGTTACCTCTTCACTGCTGGCGACCGGATTACTTTTGGATATTACATCGTCCAGTGCCAGTAAATCATTTATATATGACGATCTGCTTGCCAAACAGATGGCATGGGGCGAAAGTATGGAAGATTACCAGTATAATGTGTTCGGACGTTCCGGTTTCGGAGGATACACGACACTGATTAATGCACAGAAGATGGTCGAATCTGTTACGGATGATAATGTGAATGCATACGATGGTCTGGCGCATTTTATAAAGGCCTACAAAATATTCTATATGTCGATGGAAATGGGTGACCTTCCTTACGAGGAGGCTTTGCAAGGTGAATTAGGGTTGGTGCGCCCTAAATACAATACCCAAAAGGAAGTGATGGGGTTTGTTTTGAGTGATCTGGAAAGAGCATACGAATTATTTTCCTCAGCTAAAGATTTTGATGGTGATCCGATTCTGGGAGGTAGTATCAGCAAATGGAAGAAAGCGACTACAGCATTTCAGTTGAAAGTTCTGATGCATCTTTCGAAGAAAGAGAGTGATGTAGATTTGAATGTGAAAGAACGTTTTGCCCGGATCGTGGCATCGGGTAGCTTAATGGAATCAAACGATGATAATCTTCAGATGAAATATGCGGATAAAGCGAATACTGTATATCCTTTCCATAACACAAATACTAAACACGCCGGTTATGCCATGCTTTCTACTATGCTGATTGATAAGTTTAAGGCAACCGGAGATATCCGTATGTTCTATTATGCCAAACCGGCAAAGGCTAAACTTGATGCAGGAGTGACCGCTGACAGTTGGGATGCTTATATCGGGACTGATCCGTCATTGCCTTTTGAGCAGATAGAGAAGGCTTATGCCACAGAACAATATTCAGGATTTAATGCGCGGTATACTGATTATCCTTCCGGAGAACCGGTTGTCCGATTGGGATATGCCGAACAGAATTTCATTCTGGCAGAAGCTGCCGTGAGAGGATGGATTTCGGGTGATGCAACTACTTATTACAAGAAGGCAATCAGAGCTCACATGGAGTTTATAGCTGCTAATACTCCGGATGAAGAGATCTATCATCATGGACATCCGTTGACGCAGGAAGCGATTGCGGCTTTTCTTGAAACACCGGCTATACAGTTAAGTGGTGAGAGAGAGGGAGACCTTGAGAAGATATTGACACAACGTTATCTGGCATCGTTCATGCAACATCCGTATGATGTTTATTATGACTACCGTCGTACAGGGTATCCGATATTACCGATTAATCCTGCAACCAACCGGAATACGATGAATGACAGACTGCCTATGCGCTGGATGTATCCGAAATCAGAGTCTGATTATAATCTGGAGCATCAGAACGAGGCTTTGCAACGTCAATTCGGGGGAGTAGATGACGTTAATAAACTGATGTGGATTTTGCAATAAAATAGAGTTTTAGAAGAGGTGTGTGCAGAATGGAGAGAAATGCTTTCTGTTCGCACCTCCTCTGGTTTTTAATACATTTATTAATATGATGTTGAGATATAGTTTATTAAGTATAGTCTTATGGCTATCTACTGTAATGGCTTATGGCAAGGGAAACGAAGTTAAAGTCCTCCAAATGAATATCTGGCAGGAAGGTACCATGGTGAAAGGGGGCTTTGAGGCAATAGCTGACGAGGTGGCTCGTCTGGAGCCGGATATCGTGATGTTTAGTGAAGTGAGAAACTATCATGGAAAACAATTTATTTCGCGTATACTACAGGCTTTGGAAGAACGTGGAAAGAGATATTATGGTGAAAACAGCAAGTTGGATGTAGGTATTTTATCTAAATATAAAATTGAAGAACAGGCTCCTAATTGTCCCTTGGAAGATGATGCCGGTTCCGTACTGAAAGCCCGCATACGCATTAATGGAAGAGATGTTGTTGTATATTCCGCACATTTGGATTATACACATTATGCCTGTTATCTGCCAAGAGGATATAGTGGCGTTACATGGAAAAAGTTGGATGCACCGGTACTGGATGTAGCGGTGATTGAGAAAGCCAATAATGAATCTTTGCGTGATGAAGCGATTCGTCATGTGATAGAAGATGCCCGGAAAGAAAAGGGGAATATTGTTTTATTAGGCGGTGATTTCAATGAACCTTCACATTTGGACTGGAACGAAAATACGAAGAAATTGTGGGATCATAACGGGACGGTAGTTCGGTGGGATTGTTCCGTTCTCCTTGAAAATGCGGGATTTAAAGATGCCTACCGGACAAAATATCCTAATCCGATCACACATCCGGGATTTACTTTTCCGTCTGATAATGAAGGTATAGCTGTAGAAAAGCTGTCGTGGGCACCTGACGCTGATGAACGGGACCGTATTGATTTTATTTATTTCAGGCCTGACAAAAAATTGAAATTGAAGGATGTATCTGTGGTAGGACCTTCAAAATCGATTGTCCGCAGTAAACGTATAGAGGAGAGAAGCAAAGATTTATTTATAACCCCGTTAGGGGTGTGGCCGACGGATCATAAAGCTGTAATGGCCACTTTTCTTCTGAAATAATTAGGAGGATACAGGGGTTATTGCCAGTGAGTATTTATATCTTTGCTACTTAATTTTATTTGAAATATTTAAATGTAATACTTATGAACAGGAAAAACTACTTATTAGCTTTTATTCTTTGTATGCAGACTTTATTTGTTTCTGCGCAAGTTTATCCGGTACGTGCAAAACTTACCGATAAAAATTCTTTTTCAATGATTCTGTTGCCCGATCCACAGAGCTATACAAAGTTCGATGCCAACCAACCTCTTTTTGAGTTGCAGACAGCATGGGTGGCTAATAGCATTGAGTCTCTGAATATAAAAGGAGTGCTTTGTACCGGTGATTTGGTGGAGCAGAATGAAATCCGTATTCCGGATGGAGTGAACGGGAATCAGACAAGTGAAGAACAATGGCGTGCCGCCTCGCGTGCATTTGAGCGCTTGGACGGAAAGCTGCCTTATGTGATTTGTACCGGCAATCATGATTATGGATATCAAAAAGCAGAAAATCGTTTGTGTCATTTTCCTGATCACTTTCCTTCAGAGAGAAATTCTTGTTGGAGAGAAAGTCTGGTTGCTGTAGGAAATAACTATCAGGGCATACCAACACTGGAAAATGCTGCTTATGAATTCGTGACTGATACCTGGGGTAAGATTTTAGTTGTTTCTCTGGAGTTTGCTCCTCGTGATGAAGCTTTGGAGTGGGCGAAGAAAGTGGTGGATTCACCTCGCTATAAGGATCATAAGGTGATATTGTTGACGCATTCATATCTGGCATGGACAGGAAAAATAATTGAAAAAGAGAATTATAAAATGACACCTGCCAATTATGGACAAGTTATTTGGGACAAGTTGGTTTATCCTTCAAAGAATATTTGTATGGTGATTTGTGGACACGAATGTGAGATAGCCGATTATAAGGATAATGTCAGTTTCCGGATTGATAAAAATGCATCCGGTAAAAATGTTCCTCAAATGATGTTCAATGCACAGACAGCAGATGGACAATGGTTTGGTAACGGTGGAGACGGGTGGCTGAGAATTATGGAATTTATGCCTGATGGAAAAACGATTAAAATCAAGACTTTCTCTCCTCTTTTTGCTCTCTCTCCTCTGACTTGCGATAAATCGTGGAGAACAGATTCTTATGATCAGTTTGATATTACGATAGAATAAACAGTGCATGTGTAAAGGAGGGGGTGTCGAAACTCACCATAGAGAACACAGAATAACACAGATGTGTCTTTAAGTCGTTGATGATCAATGTGAATAATCTCTGCTACTCTGTGTCCTTTGTGGTGAAAAGACTTTTGACACAACTCCTTCTTTTTATTCGGTAACTCTGCAGGGCGGACGCTCAATAAGTATAACATCTTATTAGGGTTGTATTATTTCCTAAATATGTAGTCCCTTCCCTGTATTTTTCAATATTTCCTGCTCCTTTTGTCTGTGTGTAATATAATTCATTACATTTGTTTTTTACTATATTAAATCCATATCGCAATATGACCATTCAAGCATTTTCAGCTATTATTCCTGATGTAAGAGATGATAAGAATAAAATATATCAGTCTAACGAAATAGTGTTCATCGCCCTAGTCGCTGTTATCTGCGGTGCTGATACGTGGAACGAAATAGAAACATTCGGAAAAACACATGAATCATATTTCAAGGCTCGTCTTCCGGGTTTGGTTTCTATTCCTTCTCATGATACCTTGAGCCGTTTCTTCTCCATATTGGATATCGATTGGTTTGAAGAATGTTTCAGGTTGTGGGTTGATGACATCTGCCGTAGAATCCCCGGAGTGGTAGCTATTGATGGAAAAGCCATTTGTGATAATCCCGATAAAAGTAGTAACTCAAAAAATGGAGTGAGAAGTAAACTCTACATGGTCAGTGCCTGGTCTGTATCTAACGGTATTTGCCTTGGGCAAAGAAAAGTAGAAGAAAAATCGAATGAAATAAAAGCTATCCCCGAGCTGATAAAGACACTGGATCTTGAGAATTGTATCATAACCATTGATGCTATCGGCTGTCAGAAATCAATCACTAAACTAATAATAGAGAACAAGGCTGACTATATTTTATGTGCCAAAGATAATCACGAAGCACTCAGGGATATAATAGAGTTTAATCTTAGTGAGGAATCGAGATACTATTTATGTCACGCAAAAAGGTACTTTGAGGAAAACAAAGGGCATGGAAGAAGTGAATACAGAGAATGTGTATGCATAAGCGCTAAAAATCTTCAGTATTTTCTCAAAGGCTGGACGGGAATCAAGACATTGGCAATGATAAATTCTATTAGAAAAATGGGGGATAAAGAGGCTGTCATGGAAACAAGGTATTATATATCATCATTGGAACCTGACCCGATTATCATACTCAAATCGATTAGATCACACTGGGAGGTTGAAAATAACCTACATTGGGTACTTGATATAGGATTCAGAGAAGATGATGACAGGAAAACAGGAAATGCAGCTATCAACTTTTCTGCCATATCAAAGTTAGCACTCATGCTATTGAAACAGAGTGACATCAAACTGGGAATGGCAGGAAAGAGGAAAGCATGTGGATGGGATGAGAAAATAAGAGATAAAGTCATTGGTATTGAAAAAATATAGAAAATGATAAGATGTTATATTTATTGAGCGTCCGCCCTGGTAACTCTGCCTCCTTTTATAATGTCTATCTTTCGTCTGTGCGAACTACGCTGCCAGAAAAATTAATGCCAATGATAAGAATTCCTTGAGTTCCTTGCGTAGTAATTTCAGTGCCTGTTGTATACGATAATCTACGGTCTTAGTAGATATATTAAGGAGCTCTGCAATTTCTTTGTAACTCATATCCTTGAAGCGGTGCATGATAAATGCTTCTCGATAAGATTCCGGTAACGCTGCTATGGCTGTGTGAATCCGTTTTGTTAATTCTTCTATCTGATAGAAGTCTACATCGTAAATCATTGCCTGATTTTTTTCATAAAATAGTGTATCTGCGCGATATTTTACCTCTTTCTGCGCGATGCGGTTTAATGCACGGTGATATATCATTTTTAGCAGATATTGGCTTAGTGATGATTCAATAAGTAATATCTCACGATTCTCCCATAGCCAAAGCATCACATCCTGTACAATTTCCTCCGCATCCTCCAAATCCACAAACCGGTGGGCGTATGCACATAACGTTGGATAGTATTTTCTGAACAAGGCGTTAAAAGCCTTTTTATCCCCTTGTTGAAGTTTGGAAAGCAATAAAATCTCTTCTCTTGTCCGGTTTGGCTTCATAGATCTAAGAATTTAATTTATATACAAAGATAGTCTTTTCTTATTAAAACAAAGATTTTCTAAAAAAAAATGGAATTAAGTTTAGGAATCCTATTTTCCCACCTGTCTTATTAATAAAAGAGTTGAGTTATAAATATGAATCAAGAAGATATAGACCATTTACTACCTCGCTATTGTGAAGGACTGGCTACGGAAGAAGAGTGCAGGCAGGTGGAAGCCTGGATAGGAGAATCGGAAGAGAACCGGAAGATGGTTGATCAGATGAATACTCTTTATCTGGCTGTAGATACAGTTAACGTAATGCGTAAGGTGGATACGGAGAAGGCCTTGGATAAGGTTAGGAGTAGAATGGTTGTAAAGAAAACAACTTGGTGGGAGTGGATACAACGTACCGCTGCTGTTTTATTCATTCCTTTGTTTATAGCTTTTGTGGTGCAATACATGAACAATAGTAAACCTGTCTTGAGTCAGATGCTTGAGATTAAGACGAATCCGGGAATGACAACTTCGGTGGTACTACCAGATAGTACGGTTGTTTATCTGAATTCGGAATCTTCTTTACGTTATCCAACTTTTTTTGAAGGTGATACACGAGATGTGGAGTTGCGGGGAGAGGCTTATTTTGCGGTAGCAAAAGATTTAAAAAAGAAGTTTTTCGTCTCTACTCCACATGCATCAAAGATAGAAGTATTGGGTACCCATTTTAATGTGGAGGCTTATGAAGATGAACCGGACGTCTCGACCACGTTGGTAGAAGGACATGTTTGTTTTCATTTTAATGATAGAGATTATCGGGTTAAGAAAGTTGTTATGAAACCCGGACAAAAGCTTGTTTATAGTTCGACAAGCGGTGATGTGCGGCTATATGCTACATCTGGCTTGTCGGAAACCGCCTGGAAAGATGGCAAGATCATATTCAGTAATACGCCGTTGGAAGTAGCGTTGAGAATGCTTGAAAAACGTTTTAATGTAACTTTCATTATAAAGAATACACGTTTAAAAACAAATGCGTTTACGGGTACATTCACCGAACAACGGCTTGAACGCATATTGGAATATTTTAAAATTTCGTCCAAGATACAATGGAGATACCTGGAGAGTCCTGATATTCAGGATGAACGGAGTAAAATTGAAATTTATTAATTAACCCTTAAAAGAAATGCTTATGAAAAACAAATCTCCCTGAACTACTAAAAACGTACGGAAAGATATTGGCGTATCCTTCCATACGTAAAAGAGTAAACCTTTTGAGCTTGTTTAGCGACAAGCTAAGATAAACTATTTTTTTAACTTTAAGTCAATACAAAATTATGCAAAATTATTTTAGCATCCAATTATTGCGGGTGGTAAAGTCTTCGCTTTGGCTGACCTCGAATAAAATACCAAGAACTATGCGACTATTTATTCTATTCCTAATTTGCTCTATGAGTTTTGTGCATGCCACAGATGTTTTTGCACAAAAGGTGGAGATCAGTATTGATATACATAATCAAACTGTAGAGAAAGTTCTGAAAGAAATAGAAAAGCAATCGGGCTTTGGCTTTTTCTTTAATAACAAACATGTTAACCTGAAAAGGATGGTTTCCGTTTCAGTTGACAAGAGTGATATATTTAAAGTGCTGGATGAAATCTTTGAAGGGACTAATGTGAAGTATTCCGTTTTGGATAAAAAGATTATTTTATCTACCGAAATGACATCGAAGCAACAACAAACGGTAAGAGTTTCGGGAAGAGTGACGGATGTGAACGGAGAACCGGTGATTGGTGCCAGTGTCGTTGAGAAAGGGACAACAAACGGTATCATAACTAATTTAGAGGGAGAGTTCTCCTTATCAGTGAGTTCGGAGAAAGCGGTGATTGAGATTTCTTATATCGGATATCAGACTCAGGAACTGAAAGTTGTTTCGGGAAAACCATTGAGTGTTACGATGAAAGAAGATACCCGGGCTTTGGAAGAGGTGGTCGTGGTTGGATATGGTTCACAGAAGAAAGTGAACGTGATTGGTTCGATTGCTGCGGTGGATAGTAAGAAACTTGAATCCAGAACCGCTCCCAGCGTTTCGAATATGCTGACCGGACAACTATCCGGAGTAACAATTACACAATCGAGCGGTAATCCCGGACAAGATCAAGGTACAATTCGTGTACGTGGTGTCGGTTCTTTTGGAGCAACCCCCGATCCTTTGGTGCTGGTTGACGGACTTCCCGGTAGCTTGAATGATTTGAATCCAGCTGATATTGAGAGTATTTCAATCTTGAAAGATGCTTCCTCTGCTGCTATTTACGGTTCGCGTGCTGCGAACGGCGTTGTACTTGTGAAAACCAAGGGTGGTCAAAAGGGTAAGGTTACTGTAAGTTATAACGGTTATGTCGGATTTAATCAGGCTACTGAATTACCTGAAATGTGTGATTCGTGGGAGTATGCCGAACTGTACAATAAAGCAATGGGCAAGGAGGTTTATACGGCAGAAGAGATTCAGAAATATAAAGATGGCTCCGATCCGTACAATTATCCTAAAGAACACTATCTAGACAAATTATTGGGTAACAAAGGGCTGCAAACCGGACATGAACTGACTGTGAACGGAGGCAATGATAAAACACAATATATGGTTTCCTTTGGCTATGTAAAACAGAACGGACTGATGAAACACAATCACTATGATCGTTATAACGGCAGAGTGAATCTGACGACAGAATTGGCTAAAAACCTTACATTAACCACACGTTTAGGCGGTGTCGTTTCAAAAAGAAGCGAGCCTTCTACTCCAGGTGGAATGGATTCTGCAGGATTTAAAGCTTTTTCAAGCAATGCACTTCGTTTCCCAGGATTGTGGGCTACCAAATTGGAAGATGGTTCGTACGGTTTAGGACCCAAGGTGCTTGGTACACCGTTGGCATGGTTGGATAGTGGTTCTTTTTATGATGAAAACTTTGATAAATTCCGTTCTAATGTAGAGTTGGCGTTTACACCGGTGAAAGGTTTAACTTTGAAAGCTATCGGAGGATATAATTATACCGGTCAGCAGATTCGTCACTATCGTTCGGCTATGGAGATTACAGGCGGTAAAAAGTTGGGTCCTTCTTCTCTGTCGGATACCATGTATAAAACGGTCTATAAAACGTTTCAGGCATTGGCAGATTACAATGTGAAATTCAGCAAGAATGATTTGTCTGTATTAGTCGGTTATACTTGGGAAGATGAATCGCAGAGAACCGTAGGAGGAAGCCGCCTGAATTTCCCATCGGATGAAGTCCCCTACCTGAACGCCGGAGGAGCTGATGGGCAAACCAATTCCGGTGGAGGCTATGATTGGGCCATTATGTCTGTTTTCGGACGTTTGACTTATAATTATGACCAACGCTATTTGTTTGAAACCACGATGCGCTATGATGGTTCTTCCCGTTTCCCGACAGATAATAAATTTGGTTTCTTTCCATCTGTTGCCGCAGGATGGCGTTTATCGGAGGAGCAATTTTTCAAAGAAGCAGAGTCACTGAGCTTTATTGATAATCTGAAGCTGAAAGCATCATACGGTATTCTGGGTAATAACAATATTGGTAACTATCCTTATCAGTCTACTTATGCTCTTGGAAAAGCAATGAACTATGTATTCGGGGGTGTTTATACTCAGGGTGCCGCAGTGACTACCTATGTTGATCCGACTCTAAAATGGGAAAAGACCCGTACTACGGATGTCGGTATCGAGACTGCTTTCTGGAAGAACAAACTGACGTTTAATGCAGCTTATTTCTATCGTAAGACAACAGACATCCTGTATAAACCGAGCGCAAGTTATTCTTCTATTTTCGGTCTTGCACTTTCGCAAGTCAACACGGGAAGTCTTGAAAACAAGGGATGGGAGTTTGAAATAGGGCACCAGAATAAGGTTGGTGAATTTAGTTATCATGTTAACGGAAACTTTTCCATTATCAAGAATAAAGTGATCAGTCTGGGTGTAGGAGATGTGGAGCAAAAGAGTGGAATGATAGGTAATGGTAGCAATCTGTTCCTGGGTTATCCGATGAATATGTTTTACGGTTATAAGACGGATGGCGTATTCTTGACTGATGAAGAAGTAAAAGAATGGCATGATCAGAGTAAGATTGCTCCTAACTCCAAAGCGGGTGATTTGCGTTATGTGGATATTTCCGGTGACGGAAAGGTGGATGAAGCCGATAAAGCTTATTTGGGATCGAAGATACCTCAATATACATTTGGTTTAGGATTGGGTGCCGAATACAAAGGATTCGATTTCAATATATTGCTTCAAGGAGTGGCCAAAGTAAAAGGACAGTTGACTAATTATGCCGGTTATGCTTTCTTCCAGGAAGGTAATATCCAGAAATGGCAGGCAGAAGAGACCTGGACGAATAATCAGTCGAACCGGTATCCTAAGTATCCCCGTCTCGAGGTGATGTCGAATGCGGGTAGCAACAATACGCTGGGTTCTGACTTCTGGATTCTGGATGCCTCTTATCTCAAAGTGAGAAATATCCAGTTAGGATATACATTGCCCAAACATATAACTCAGAAGTTCGGTTCCTCCAACCTTCGTTTTTATATATCACTTGATAATCCATTCTCCATCAGCGGATATCGTAAAGGCTGGGATCCGGAAATTAATACAGACGGTAGTTATTATCCTATTCTGTCAACTTATACATTTGGTTTAACCTTAAAATTTTGATGTAAGATGAAGAGTTTAAAATATATAGTAGCATTGGCATTGGCGGCAGGACTGTTTCAAGCTTGTGATTTAGAGCGCTATCCACTGACAGACTTGTCTGAAGAGACTTTTTGGAATAGCGAATCGAATGCGGAACTGGCATTGACTTCTCTTTATAGAGGAAGCCTGACAGACGGCGTAGAGTATAACCCTTCGGATTGGTGGTCCTATCACGGAATGATTATGATGGAGCATCTTTCGGATAATGCTTTTGACCGTCGGGGGGAGAATAATCCTTTCTTCAAGATTTCAAGTGGTAATTTGACGGCTGATAATGCATTTATTAAAAGATATTGGGAAACGTCTTATAAGAGAATAGGTTACTGCAATCGTTTTCTTGTTGGCATTCAGAATAGTTCCGAATCGGCAAAAAAGACACGGATGATTGCTGAGGCCCGCTTTTTACGTGCAACCCAGTATTTTTATCTTGCCAGCTACTTCAAGGATGTTCCTTTAGTAGAGAATGTGCTGACGGGTGAAGAAGCCAACAATGTGACAAAGACTTCACAAGCCGATATCCTGAAATGGTGTGTAACCGAATTTACTGCAGCTGCGGCCGATTTGCCCCGTTTCTCCGCCATTCCGGCGGGAGAAGCCGGACGTGCTTGTAAACAGGCGGCCCTTGCTTTTCTCGGACGTACCTGCATGTTGCAGAAAGATTGGAAAAGTGGAGCAAAGGCTTTCCACGATATTATGGAATTGGGAGATAATGCGATAAACGCCAACTATCAGGAGCTGTTTTATCCTTCTACCGGAACTTCGAACAAGGAGAATATTTTCTACATCCAGTATCTGGAAAACTATCTGGGTACCGGTCTGCCGCAGCATGCACTTTCTGCCAAAGACGGGGGCTGGAGCCTGGTCAATCCGGCTGCTGATTTATACGAATCGTATGAATTTAAGGATGGAACTCCTTTCAGCTATGATGATCCGAGATATGACCCGTCTAATTTAGGAAAGGATCGCGATCCGCGTCTGGATTATACAATTTACTATAATGGTGCCATCTTTATGGGTACAGAGTATAAGATGAGTCCTGACTATAGTGCAGCCAAGAAAGAGAAGCTCGATTATACGAGCGAGGCTTCCAGAACCGGCTTTATGATGAGGAAATATTTTGAAGAATCGACACCTATAAACGATGTACAGAGCGCAAACGGACTGACTCCGATTATTCGTTATGCCGAAGTGTTGTTGGGATATCTGGAATGTCTGGTTGAAGATAATCAAACGATCACTCAGGGAACATTGGACGAGACAATCAATGCAGTGAGAGGTCGGGCCAGTGTGAAGATGCCTGTTATTACCGAAGTGAATCCGGCTAAACTTCGTGAGATCGTGCGTCACGAACGTCGCATTGAGTTGGCTATGGAAGGTATTCGCTACTGGGATATCATGCGATGGGGGATTGCACATGAAGTGTTGTCCCAGAAAATATGGGGTGCTCCCTATCCAAATTCAACTCAGTATGCAACAACGACCAAGGAGGTTGATCCGACAGGGAAGTGCCGTTGGTATGTTGGAAAACGTGCTTTCCGCAATCCGACAGATTATACATGGCCGATTCCACAGTCTGAACAGAATATTAATCCTAATTTACGCGACTAATTTAATAGCTTAAGTAATGAGACAATATGTATTATTGGCTTGTCTCTCTCCGGTAGCATGCCTGATGGCTGCTACCGGTCAGAAGGGAGGGAAAGCCCAACAAAAAGTTAACGATCGGAAGCTCCCCAATGTTGTGTTTATCTATGCTGATGACCTCGGCTATGGTGATTTGGAATGTTACGGTGCAAAGAATGTGCAGACACCCCATGTAAATCGTTTGGCAGCTGAGGGGATCCGCTTTAATAATGCCCATGCTACAGCAGCTACAAGTACCCCATCCCGTTATTCCATGCTTACCGGAGAGTATGCCTGGCGTCGTCCGGGCACGGATATTGCGGCAGGCAATGCAGGGATGATTATCCGCCCCGAGCGTTATACGATGGCTGACATGTTTAAAAACGCCGGTTATGCTACTGCTGCTATCGGCAAATGGCATTTAGGATTGGGAGATAAGGATGGGGAACAAGATTGGAATGCTCCGTTGCCGACTGCTTTAGGAGATATCGGTTTTGATTATTCCTATATAATGGCTGCAACCGCTGATCGTGTTCCGTGTGTTTTTATAGAAAATGGTAAGGTGGCCAATTATGATCCCTCTGCTCCGATTGAGGTCAGTTATCGTAAACCGATTGAAGGAGAACCATTGGGAAAGGATCACCCGGAGTTGTTGTTCAATCTGAAGTCAAGCCATGGACATGATATGGCTATTGTCAATGGCATTGGTCGTATCGGATATATGAAAGGGGGAGGCAAGGCCTTGTGGAAAGACGAGAATATTGCTGATTCGATAACTTCACATGCCATAGGTTTCATTCGTGAGCATAAGGACGAGCCGTTCTTTATGTATTTTGCGACGAACGATGTTCATGTCCCTCGTTTTCCGCACGATCGCTTCCGTGGTAAAAATCCGATGGGATTGCGCGGAGATGCAATAGTCCAGTTTGACTGGAGTGTAGGTCAGATTATGGATACGCTTGATAAGCTGGGATTATCAGAAAATACCCTCATTATACTGTCCAGTGATAACGGGCCGGTTGTTGATGATGGCTATCAGGATCGGGCAGAGGAGTTGCTGAACGGGCATAGTCCCGCAGGACCGTTACGTGGTAATAAGTACAGTGCTTTTGAAGGTGGAACCCGTATTCCCGCTATTGTCCGGTGGCCGAAGGGAGCTGCTTCAGCCGAGGTTTCCAATGCTTTAGTTTCACAAATTGATTGGTTTGCTTCTTTGGCTTCATTGGTTGGAGCAGGGCTACCCAAAGGAGCGGCACCTGACAGTTTTAACTTTCTGGATACTTGGTTAGGCAAGAATCAGTCCGATCGTCCATGGGTGATAGAGCAGGCTTCAAATCACACTTTGTCGGTCCGTACCAAAGATTGGAAGTATATTGAGCCGAATGACGGACCTGCCATGATTACCTGGGGACCTAAAATAGAAACCGGTAATTTGAGTACCCCCCAATTATATCATGTAGCAGATGATGTGGCGGAACGGAAGAACGAAGCTTCTTTATATCCGGAGCGGGTTTTTGAATTACAGAATATATTAAGGCATGTCCGGATGAAAAATCTGAAACCTTAGAAAACTTCTTGGCAGAAACAGGATGCCGTCTTAATGATAATATCGTTGAGGCGGCATCTTTTTTAGATGTGCTTTATATTTAATTTCATTATTTTCATGACAGAACAAGATTCTTGCCTATCTTTGTACTCAGGCTCCATTGACCTCATCAGAAATTACTCTTGAACAAATTTAATATGACAAACGAAAAAATGAAATTGCTAAACTGTACCTTAGGGGTGGTAGCGGGGGTATCTTTGCCGGCTACTGCTTTGGCCGGCGCGCCGCAGTCTGCACAAGAACAAACAGAAAAACAGCCCAACATTATCCTGATTGTTGCCGATGACTTGGGATACGGAGACTTAAGTTGTTATGGTGCCCATCGAATACAGACTCCGGGCATGGACCGTATAGCCAATGAAGGTATTCGGTTTACACAGGGATTCTGTACCGCGGCTACGTCCACTCCGAGCCGTTATTCGGTCATGACCGGGAAGTATCCCTGGAGCAATGTCGAAGCTAAGATTTTGCCGGGTAATGCCGCGTTGATTATTGATCCACAGAAGATAACATTGCCAAAGCTGATGAAGCAGGCAGGGTATACTACCGGTTCTGTCGGTAAATGGCATATCGGTCTGGGAGACGGGCATGTAGATTGGAATAAGGAGGTACATCCCGGTGCTGCCGAGATTGGTTACGATTATTCATTCATTCAGGCAGCGACGAATGATCGTGTTCCTTGTGTTTTTCTGGAAAATGGAAAAGTGGTCGGGCTGGATCCGAATGACCCTCTTTATGTGGATTATCGGAAAAATTTCCCTGGCGAACCCACCGGTAAAGACAATCCGGAGTTGTTGCGTATGCACCCCAGTGTGGGGCATGCAGGTTCCATCGTGAATGGGGTGCCTCGTATTGGTTTCCAGAAAGGCGGTAAGGCGGCACAGTGGAAAGATGAAGAAATGGCAGGATTATTTCTGGATAAAGCCAAACAATTTGTTGATGAAAACAAGGATAAACCTTTCTTTCTCTATTATGGACTTCATCAACCGCATGTACCTCGTGTGCCTAACGAACGTTTTGTCGGGAAGTCGGGTATGGGGCCTCGTGGCGACGTGATTCTGGAAGCTGATTGGTGTGTAGATCAATTTCTGAAAGAATTGGATAAACTGGGATTGGCAGAGAATACCATCGTGATTCTGACAAGTGACAACGGTCCGGTACTTGATGATGGCTACAAAGATGATGCTGTTGAATTGGTGGGTGATCACCAAATAGCCGGGCCCTTACGCGGGGGTAAAACAAGCATGTTTGATGGGGGAACCCGTATACCATTTATGCTTCGCTGGCCGGCCAGGGTGAAGCCTCAGGTATCAGATGTATTTGTTTGCCAGATGGATCTATTAGCTTCATTTGCTTCACTTCTGGGACAAAGTTATCCTGATAAAGTGGATAGTCAGAATACGATGGATGCTTTTTTAGGTAAGAGTAAAAAGGGTCGTAAAGAGTTAGTGATCGAAGGGATGTTCAATTATGCTTATCGTCAGGGTGACTGGGCACTGATTCCCCCTTATTATAATCCCTATAGTAAAGAAGACGGTGACTTTATCGGTTTAGGCTATGGCTATAAACTCTATAATCTGAAATCGGATATCGGTCAGCAGGAGAATCTGGCAGAGAAGTACCCTAAAAAGTTGGGTGAACTAATCAATCGTTTTGAATACCTGAAGGCGCATTCGGACAAGGTGACAAGGTATTGATTATCCATATGTCCGTCATGAACCCAATCCAAAAGAGGCTATTCGAATTATTCGGATAGCCTCTTTCAGTTATATCACAAGAAGGGGGCGGAACTATTTTTCCAATAAGTTTTTCAGAAAATCGTCCAGTTCTTTATCCAGCCCTTTCAGAAGTTCATCATTTACTAACAGTGTATCATCGTCTACAAGCAAAAGGTCGGAGATCGTCTCTTTATCTTCGTCTACCAATACGAAAGAATAAGGTTTAAGGATAGTCAACTTATCGAAACTTCCACCTTCTTTCATACGGCAGAGCATGGTGCGGAAGATTCTTTCAGCATCTTCGTAAAAGTCATCTCCCTCGTAGGCTGTCCATTCATCAATGGTTACACTGGATAATTCTTCATCTTCATCATCATAGATGAAGAGCTCACCGGAATTTTGGTTCGGTTGAATATGGATATCTGTGACAATGGTCTGTTCGCATCCACAGGTATATTTGTTAATTGCTTTTTGAATCGCAGATTCGATAATGGCTTGTGACTGCTGACTAAGTTTCATATCTTTTAGCTCTTTTTATTTAGCTCAAAGGTATAAAAAAAATAAGAACCCTTGCATGATTTCTTTAAAAATCATCATTAAATCTACTCATTTGGCCTTTAAGTTTGCCTAATCCCTCGGCCCTTTCCTTCAATTCGTTCACATAAAGGCTGGTCAGGTAGTAGTTGGGAATTCTGCTAAAGTCTATATCACTGCTCTTCAGTGAATCGATTTTATCTATTTTACGTGCAAATTCCTGTGCTTTGATAGCCCATTTCTCTGCTTCTTCCACACTATCTTTCATTTCGTGGTATAGGGCCAGATTGAAAGCTGCACGCATTTTCTTTTTGTTATTTTTAGTTGCTTCGAAAGCTTGTTCCCAAAGTTTTGATGCTTTGTCCCATTCATTTTCTTTCACATAGACGGCTGCGTCGCGCATTGCTACCGAGCCACTGATGAAGTAATAACGATAGGCTGTTTTCCAGTACGGCAGTATCTTGCTTACCGGAATGCTACCGGCAAACTCAGAGGATTCGCGAATCATTTGTTTGTCATCCGGGAGACGTGAGCGGACAAACGCTTCGGTATTTCCGTACTCTTCCCAAAAAATGCTGTCGTTGCTGTTGATCGTTACCATCGGGCTTTTCCGTCCCGGAAGATAAATCTTCACCGTAGGATAGATTTTAGTATCTAATGTACCATAATAAGTGTTCCATTCGGGAATATAACTGAAAACACGTGTTGATTTCATTTGCAAGTTTTCAAGTGAAATGATGAAATCAACACCTAAAGTCTGTGTCAAGGTCCGGACCTCTTCTTGGCTGAGGGTTGATTCACGAGGTCTGAAGTCCCGTGCGCGCAGAGCCGAATCACAAATAACGACTTCGTTAAAATAATTCTGCTCAGCTATGGCTTTGGCCAGTGCCTCGGTAGTGAGCACGGGCTGGCCGTCGTGATAGGATACTGCCCGGCTGAGTTCATTTTTATCTTTTATTTTATTTTCTTTGGGAGGTAAGGTATTATCAGGTGTGGCACTGACATTATTTACGATTGCCACCCGTTTCAACTCGTTAGGAAAACTGATTTCCGCAGGGAGCATATAATCAATGGAAAGTTGCTCAACAGTCTGGCAGGAACTGAAAGACACAAGGAGCAATACGAACAGAATATACGGATATTTTGTCATAGCCTGTTTTTTTACTTTTCTGAAAGAACAAAAATACGATTTTGATTGAATATAGAAAAGCCTCGAACAGTTTTTAACCGTTCAAGGCTTTTATTAAGGAGTTACGGGTTCTTTATATACTTAACTGTTCCGTCCGTGACAATTTTTATATTTTTTTCCGCTTCCACATGGGCAGGGATCATTGCGTCCTACTGTTTTTTCGGCACGGATGGGTTCACGTTTCACGGCTTCGCGCGTATCTTGCTGGGCAGCGGCCTGCTGATTCGGATCACTCAGATCTTGTTTTTGTTCCCGATATTTGCTCATGTCCTGACGTTGTTCCGGAGCTGCCTGGCGTACTTCTACGCGTCTGGCCGCTTCTTGCTGTTCTTCAGTTGGTTCGGCTACAGGAATCTGACCACGCATCAGGATGGATACAGTCTGATTATTGATCTTGTTTACCATATTATCAAACAAAGTCACCGATTCCAGTTTATAGATCAATAGCGGATCTTTCTGTTCGTAACTTGCGTTCTGTACCGAATGTTTCAGTTCGTCCAGTTCACGTAAGTTTTCTTTCCAAGACTCGTCGATGACATGGAGCAAGATCGATTTTTCGAATGATTTCACTACTTCTTTCGATTCGCTTTCGTAAGCAGCTTTCAGATTGCAAGAGATATTGTACATACGTTTTCCGTCCGTGATCGGAATCAGGATGTTTTCGTACATATGTCCTTGGTTCTCGTACACTTGCTTGATCACCGGATTGGCTATCTGTGCCAGACGTTCTGTCTTGCGCTTGAAGTTAGCCATTGCCACATCGAATGTTTTGTCTGCCAGTTTATCCTTTTTCTCGTTGCGGAACTCTTCTTCTGTGAAAGGAACCTCCATTGCGAGCGTTTGGAGCAAGTCCAGCTTACATTCTTCGTAGTCTGCATTGTTCTCGATAGCGGCGGCACAACGGTCCCAAATCATATTAACGATATCCATTCCGATACGTTCACCCATCAGCGCATGGCGGCGTTTGGTATAAACAACCGTACGTTGCTTATTCATTACATCGTCATACTCCAACAGACGTTTACGGATACCGAAGTTGTTTTCTTCTACCTTTTTCTGTGCACGCTCGATGGAGTTGGAGATCATCTTGTGCTCGATCATTTCACCTTCCTGGAATCCCAGTTTATCCATCACGCTGGCGATACGGTCGGAAGAGAAGAGGCGCATCAGGTCGTCCTCGAGTGAAACGAAGAAGACAGATGAACCCGGGTCACCCTGACGTCCTGCACGTCCGCGCAACTGACGGTCTACACGACGTGACTCGTGACGTTCGGTACCGATGATTGCCAAACCGCCTGCTGCTTTTACTTCAGGACTCAGCTTGATGTCCGTACCACGACCGGCCATGTTTGTAGCAATGGTTACCGTACCGCTCAAACCTGCTTTAGCAACGATGTCTGCCTCCCTCTGGTGAAGTTTCGCATTCAATACGTTGTGTTCGATCTTGCGCATGGTCAGCATCTTGCTCAGCATCTCGGAGATTTCTACCGAAGTAGTACCCACCAATACCGGGCGTCCTGCCTGTACCAGTTGTTCTATTTCTTCGATTACGGCTTTATACTTTTCGCGTTTTGTTTTATAAACGCGGTCATTCATGTCTTTGCGGGCAATCGGTCGATTGGTCGGAATCACGACTACATCCAGTTTGTAAATGTCCCACAACTCACCGGCTTCTGTTTCGGCCGTACCGGTCATACCCGAGAGTTTATGATACATACGGAAGTAGTTCTGCAGAGTGATGGTGGCAAAAGTTTGTGTGGCAGCTTCTACTTTCACACCTTCCTTCGCTTCGATGGCCTGATGCAGTCCGTCTGAGTAACGGCGGCCTTCCATGATACGTCCTGTTTGTTCGTCAACGATCTTCACTTGTCCGTCGATTACCACATACTCATCATCCTTTTCGAACATGGTGTATGCCTTCAGCAACTGGTTGATGGTGTGTACACGTTCTGACTTGATGGCATAATTGGTCAGCAAGGCATCTTTCTTTTCAAGCTTTTGTTCGTCGCTCAATCCATGTTCGTTTTCCAATTCCGAAAGTTGGGCGGCTATGTCCGGCAATACGAATAAAGTCGGATCTTCCGAGTTACCGGTGATCAGGTCTACACCTTTATCTGTCAGATCTACGCTGTTCAACTTTTCGTCAATCACGAAGTACAATGGATCTGTTGCTTCATGCATGCGTTTGTTGTTTTGCTCCATGTAGATCTCTTCCGTTTTCAGCATACCGGCTTTGATTCCCTGTTCACTGAGGAATTTGATCAATGCCTTATTTTTAGGCAGTGCTTTGTGGCTGCGGAACAGAGCGAGAAATCCTTCTTCCACCTCTTTCTTATCATTCGAGTTGATAAGTCTCTTAGCCTCCGATAAGTATTTAGTTGCTAACTCTTTCTGTTTCTCCACAAGGCGTTCTACCAATGGGCGGAGTTGCTCAAAGAGTTGGTCTTCGCCTTTGGGCACGGGACCTGAAATAATCAACGGAGTACGGGCATCGTCAATCAATACCGAGTCCACCTCGTCGACGATGGCATAGTTGTGCTGGCGCTGTACAAGGTCTTTCGGGCTGATAGCCATATTATCACGCAGATAGTCGAAACCGAATTCATTGTTCGTTCCGAAAGTGATGTCTGCCAAATAAGCCTGGCGGCGTGCGTCAGAGTTGGGTTGGTGACGGTCGATGCAGTCCACGCTGAGTCCGTGGAACATATAAAGCGGTCCCATCCATTCGGAGTCACGTTTAGCCAGATAGTCGTTCACGGTTACTACATGTACGCCGTTTCCGGTCAGGGCATTCAGGAATACGGGAAGCGTAGCTACAAGAGTCTTACCTTCACCGGTCGCCATTTCGGCAATTTTCCCTTTGTGCAGTACTACACCGCCAAACAACTGTACGTCGTAGTGAACCATGTTCCATACCGTGTCATTTCCACCGGCATTCCAATGATTCTGCCAGATGGCTTTGTCACCTTCGATGCGCACGAAGTCTTTGGTAGCCGCCAGGGTGCGGTCGAAATCTGTAGCTGTAACTACTATTTCTTCGTTTTCAGAGAAACGTTTGGCAGATTCTTTCACGATGGAGAAAGCTACCGGCAATACTTCGTCAAGTGCTTTTTCGTATATCTCTAATATTTCTTTTTCAATTTTGTCGATCTGAGCGAATACTTCTTCGCGGTCTTCCAGTTCCACGCTTTCGATGCCTGCTCTGAGTTCGTCAGCTTTAGCACGTTCTTTGCTTGCCGAGTTGCGGATGTATTCTTTAAGTTCCTCTGTTTTTGCACGGAGGCCGTCATTGTCAAGCTTAGCAACCTCTGGGTAAGCGGCTTTGATCTTGTCTACCCAGGGTTGAATTTCTTTCATGTCTCGTGTGGATTTGTTTCCGAAAATCGAGCTTAAAAATTCATTAAATCCCATTATCTATTATTTATGTTTATTATTTACTAAATTGATTCAACTGCGCAAAGTTACATTAAAATGCTGATTTATTTGCGCTTTGCACACTGTTTTTTGTGTGGAAAGTGTCACCGGATGTCGGTAATCGGAGTTGCAGTGCATGCGTTCGGGGCCCGTATTCTCAGGATGTGAGCTACGGTAGGAGCTATGTGGTCGACGGTTACGGGCGTGTTGATTACGGCCGGTTTTACGCCACTGCCCAGAAAAATAAGCGGAGACGGAATATGTGCTTTCCGGACCACTTTATGGTCGGATGTATTTTCATTGACGATGGTCCAGCCCGGCAATACGTCGATCAACAGATCGCCCGAGCGTTTACGGTGGAAACCATTCCGTATCATTGAGATGTCCGGTGTCCAGGCCCCCAATAACAGGCGTTTACCCGAATAAACCTCGTTTACCCCACTAAACTGGATCAGGAATTCAGCGGCTTTTTCCTGAATATCTGCCAAATCCAGTTGTTTTTCTTCTATCAGTTTATGGTTGAGATAAATTTGCTGGTCGTAGTAGGCTTCCACGTATTGTCCCTGACCGTAAGTAGCCATCAGATACATGTTCAACAGGGCCGCACAACGGTTCAGGTGGAACTCTCCGGTCGGAACCCGGTAGAGTCCCCGGTCTGCCGATTCAGTATCGGTATATCCGGTGGAAGTGATAAAGAAGACAACGTTCTGTAAGCCTACTTTCTTGTCGATGATATCCAGCAAAGAAGCAATGCTGCGGTCGAGGCGAACGTAGGTATCCTGCATCTCCATAGCGCATTCCTGTACGCTTTTGTGAGCATAATTGCCGGCGTAATAGGTGAGTGAGAGCATGTCGGGAGTATTGTCTTTTCCCATTGTGCTCTTATCCAGAAGCTCCTCGGTCAGCAAGTTAACTTCATCGTTGATAAAAGGGCTTGTAATCAGCCGTTTGTATTTATTGATGCGGTCATCGTCAAATTTATATTTAAAGGCTGCGTCCCTCCATTCGGGTAGGAATGTGTAATTTTGCATGGGGTGGACAGGAGTCCACGTCATATCGGCAATGCGGAAGTCTACGGCATTCCGATCGTTATATTGGCTCACCCACCATGGAAATTCACTATAATAAGTTGTTCCGCACCATTTTCCGGTAGTATTGTTGAGCCAGAATGCGCCATTTCCGGCATGTCCGGCTGCAAGAATGGCAGCGTCACGGAAGGGGGCGATAGCATATACTAATCCTTCGTTGCGGGTAGCTATTTTGAGTTCGTCGGCAATTGTTGAGGTCAGGAGATGTGAAGGAGAAGAACTTTCATTCGTGTAATTACCCATAAATGAAGGATCGTCTACACAACTCACGGTACGCAGGATCGACACATCCATCCAGCGTTTACCGATGATTCCGTTGACCGAAGGAGTGGTGCCTGTATAAATGGCTGCGATGGCCGATGCGCGGTCTGTGCCACAGAAAGTATATTCGGCATTCCGGAATACGCGTCCTTCTTTCCAAAGCCGCCTGAAGCCTTTGTCGCCATACAAAGTTGAAAAAGCTTCCAGATAGTCCGTACGTAACTGGTCGATTGTAAGTCCCACCACTAATTTCGGAGTAGTGGGAAGTGGCTGGGCTTGCAGCCCGGTAAAAGTAAGTACGGTCAGTATGGAGGTTAATAGTCCTTTCATTTAGCTTTTTTGTATGTCAGTATAAGGTTGCTTGCAGAACGTATCAGCAAACTGAGTGCCAAAGGTAATACTGCTAAGTCGAAATTTTGTGGTATTACAGGGAAAAACGCTATAAAAAGTGTTAAAACCATGCAATTCAGCAGATGATACCTACTTTTGCGCTGCTTCCGTTCATCGTTTATGAAGAAAGGGAGGCAGAGCAGATGTCCCGGGTGAAAGACAAATAACAAGTAATTCGCCCCCACCGTGGGATGCTCGGAGAAAAGAGCAAGGAAAGCAATAATGCATCCTGCGATACCTGCTGCGGCGAATACTGCTATATCCAGTCCCCAAAGACTTTTCTTTTTTCGCAGGCCATAGACCGTAGCTATGCCGATGCCGATAAAAAACAGAAGAGATAGGCGGATGGGGGTAAGTGTATCCCAGATGTCACTTTCTGCAGGTGCGGATACGTCCGGTTCGCAGTCGATAATTTTTTGAGTGGCGGTCACTAACGGTCTGTTTTCGGATGCGTTAACGATGCGCGCTTTGTCAAAAGCATCCATCAGATAGAATGGTGAGAACATCATTTGTCTTTCGCTGATGGGGCGGTCGGCCTGGCTGCCGATGCAGAAGTCGATTCCGAATTGTGCCCAGGGGTGTCCTTTCGTGTATTGGTGAACAATATCTCGATAAGATTTAGTCTCGTTATTTTCGGTATATGTATTGCTGAAGAGCAGTTGGCTGCCACTTTTTTGCAGGCTCTCTTCCACTTTGTCCCGTGGTCGGGTAGCACAATTATCGTAGAAAAAATTATAGCGGTATATCCGGTTTTCCGGGCGGTAATTTTCTTCCAGAAGGGTGATTAACTGTTGTTGTTCTTCGGCTGTCAGATTGAGCGTCTGCTGCCATACACTGCGTCCGAAGTATTCATATTCGACGGCAAAATGACGGTAATCTTCCACTCCCAACCGGTAGTCGGCATTGCCGAGTGCAAAACGTAGCGTAAAGTTAGGGGTGTTGAAACTGAACAGGCCGTAGTTGTACACCCTATCGATACCCCGTGCCGGTTCTTCATAGCGGATGGCAGTATGTCCGAATAACGAATAGATTTCTTCCCCCGGAGCGCACGTCAGCAGGCTGATTCGGACAGAATCAGGCGAGGATGGACTCTCTGTTCCCCATGTCAGGATGGTGAAGAAAGAAAAAAATATCAGGAGCAAATGTCGCAACTTTGAGTTCATGTGGCAAAGATACTGCTTTTGCGGGATAAAATACTCGATTAAGTGAATAAATCTGTCACTTTTTCCCGACCGCCGGGCTGTTTGTGTCGGAGCGCCGGGCTACAGATTGCGGAGCGCCGGGCTGCATACATCCGACCGCCGGGCTACGGGGCCGGAGCGCCGGGCTACAAATCTTTTTGTGATAAGTTTACCGGGGATGGCATCGGCAGCGGCGGTATCTTGTTTCTTCTGTTATTGTTATGTTCTGTATTGTATTGTTCTGTATTGTATTGTTCTGTATTGTATTGTAGGTTTTTCTGGGTTTTTATACATACGTAAGGCGTTGCTAATCAATGGTGAAAACTGGATGTTTGGTTTTGGGTTTTCTGCCTTCCTTTTCGTGTGCTTTTTCAGGCGGGTTTTCTGTTTTAAAACGTGTTTCTTCGATAGCTCGTCAAGTCGTCTTTTGGGGGCTTTTCTTTGCCTCCCAATGCTTTTTATTTCTTATTTCAGTATGCAAATAAATTTTATCCCTTATCTTTGCACCCTCAAACAGAGAGAAAGTGAACTTAATTATCGATATTGGAAATACAGTAGCCAAGGTAGCGCTTTTTGACCAAACTTCTATGGTAGAAGTTGTTTACGATTCTAATCAATCTCTGGATTGTTTAGAGGCAGTTTGCAGCAAATATAATGTTCGAAAAGCAATTGTTGCCACTGTTATAGACTTAAACGAATGTGTGTTGGCTCAGTTGGGTAAGCTCCCTGTACCCATTTTATGGTTGAATTGCAATACGCCGCTTCCGGTAACGAATCTGTATGAAACACCTGAAACTCTCGGCTATGACCGGATGGCTGCTGTTGTAGCGGCCAACGATCAGTTTCCCGGTAAAGACATTCTGGTGATTGATGCGGGTACATGTATCACTTATGAATTTATTGACTCTTTGGGGCAATATCATGGTGGAAATATTTCGCCCGGATTATGGATGCGTCTCAAAGCGCTTCATCAGTTCACCGGGCGTTTGCCTTTGATCAATGCGGAAGGACGCCTGCCGGATATGGGAAAAGATACTGAAACAGCCATTCGTTCCGGAGTGAAAAAAGGGATAGAATACGAAATTGCAGGGTATATTACGGCTATGAAGCATAAATATCCTGAACTTTTGGTTTTTTTAACGGGCGGAGATGATTTTTCTTTTGATACGAAATTAAAAAGTGTCATCTTTGCAGATAGATTTTTAGTGTTGAAAGGATTAAATAGAATATTAAACTATAATAATGGTAGGATATAAACAGACACTTTGTGCGCTTCTGCTCACGATATTATTACCCGGAGTGGCAATCGCTCAAAATAATACAAACTCTCCTTATACACGATATGGTTATGGTCAGTTGGCTGATCAGTCATTTGCAAATAGTAAAGCAATGGGAGGGATTGCTTATGGGTTGCGCAATGGATCACATATTAATCCGTTAAATCCTGCTTCTTACACAGCGATTGATTCGTTGACTTTTCTTTTCGACGGAGGGTTTTCGATGCAAAATACCAACTTCAGTAGTGAAGGAACAAAGCTGAATGCGAAAAATTCAAGTTTTGACTACATCGCCATGCAGTTCCGTTTGCAAAAATGGATAGCCATGAGTATTGGTTTGTTGCCTTATTCGAGTGTCGGCTATAGCATGGCAAAAGCAGATAAAGACGTTGCGTCGGAAGATGCGCAGAATGTGACTACATTTTCCGGAGACGGCGGGTTGCATCAGCTTTATGTAGGTTTTGGAGTGAAAGTGCTTAAAAATTTGTCTGTCGGTGCGAACGTGTCTTACTTTTGGGGTGAAATAACACGTACGGCACGCATTGCTTTCCCGAATAATGAAAATGCTTTTGCTTTTCAAAATGTTGATTATTTGTCCGTTCGCGACTATAAATTGGATTTTGGGGCACAGTATACACAACAGTTTGGCAGAAAACATGCTGTTACTTTAGGAGTTGTGTTCTCACCTAAAAAAGATTTGCATAATGAAGCTTATGTGCAAAGGGCAACACTTACCAATTCCAATAGTAACCAGACAGTTGCGGTGAGCACTATCGATACGGTGGCCACCTATGGGACACCAAACAGTTTTGGAGTGGGACTCACCTACGAATATGACAAACGTCTGATCATTGGTGCAGATTTTAATTTGCAGAAATGGGGAGATGTAACCTATATGAATCAACCTAACGCCTTTTGCGATGCAATGAAAATTTCAGTAGGTGCCGAATATATGCCGAATCGTTTTTCACGCAGTTATCTGGCACATATTAAATATCGTGTTGGCGGATATTATTCGGAACCCTACTATAAGATAGGGGGGGAGAGAGCTTCTCGTGAGTATGGAGTGACAGCCGGTTTGGGGTTACCGCTTCCGGGGTCACGTTCGCTAATCAATGTTTCAGCCCAATACATTAAAGTACACGGACTGAGAGCTGGTATGGTAGATGAAAATACATTGCGGTTGAGTCTTGGAATTACCTTTAATGAAGGCTGGTTCTTCAAACGTAAAGTAAAATAACAGAAAGAATAGACGGTATTATATAACAACTAAAATTTAGATACAATGAAAATTAAAACGCTTGTGGCTGTGTTGTTTCTTTCGGCGGGAGCAACAACTGTGGTAGCACAGGACGACGCTAATTGTAATTCGAACAGTAGTATTTCTCACGAAGCGGTGAAAGCAGGCAACTTTAAAGATGCCTATACTCCGTGGAAAGCTGTTTTGGAGAACTGTCCGACTCTTCGTTTCTATACCTTCACAGACGGTTATAAAATTCTGAAAGGGTTGCTGGGACAGATCAAAGACAGAAATTCTGCTGAATACAAACAGTATTTTGACGAGTTGATGAATACCCATGATCTTCGTATGAAGTATACTCAGGAATTTTTGGGAAAAGGTGTGAAAGTATCATCAGAGAACGAAGCTTTGGGAATCAAGGCTGTTGATTATATTGCCTTTGCTCCTAAAATGGATGTAAACCAAGCTTATGAGTGGCTGAAAAAGTCGGTAGATGCTGTAAAAGGTGAATCTTCGGGAGCTACTATATTCTACTTCCTGCAGATGTCACATGATAAACTGAAAACAGATCCTGCCCACAAAGAACAGTTTATTCAGGATTACCTGAGTGCATCCGAATATGTGGACGCTGCCATAGCTGCTGCTGATAAAGAGAGTACAAAGAAAGCGCTTACTGGTATCAAAGACAATCTGGTAGCTCTGTTCATCAATAGCGGTACAGCCGATTGTGAATCACTGCAAGCAATCTATGCTCCCAAAGTAGAAGCTAATCAGACAGATCTGGCTTATTTAAAGAAAGTTATCGACATTATGAAGATGATGAAATGTACAGATAGTGAAGCCTATCAACAAGCTTCATTCTATGTGTATAAAATAGAGCCTTCAGCTGAAGCTGCTACAGGATGTGCCTACCAAGCTTATAAGAAGGGGGATATTGAAACTTCTGTGAAGTTCTTTGATGAAGCGATTAATCTGGAAACGGATAATGCGAAGAAAGCGGAAAAAGCTTATGCTGCTGCCAGTGTTTTAACTACTGCTAAGAAGTTATCTCAGGCAAGATCATATGCTCAGAAAGCAATCAGTTTCAATGAAAACTACGGTGCTCCTTATATCCTTATTGCTAACCTGTATGCAATGAGTCCGAACTGGAGTGATGAATCAGCATTGAATAAGTGTACTTATTTTGTGGTTATTGATAAGTTGCAGAAAGCTAAATCTGTAGATCCGAGTGTTGCAGAAGAGGCTAACAAAATGATCGGTAGATATTCCGCTTATACTCCGCAGGCTAAAGACTTGTTCATGTTGGGTTACAAAGCTGGTGACCGCATCACTATCGGTGGCTGGATTGGAGAGACTACAACGATCAGATAAATTTATGTTGCGACAACAAAGTAACAGTTTATTAAATAAAAGTTTGAGCATAACAATTGTCTTCGGGGCAATTGTTATGCTTCTTTTATTTTCTTCCTGTGGCGGAAGAAATAAGGCAATGGCCGATGCCATTACCGAACGGGATTCCCTGCCTGTCATGGACACGCGAGGGGTGACGACTCTTATATCCGATTCCGGAGTTACGCGTTATCGGGTCAATACTGAAGAGTGGCTGATTTTTGACAAGAAGAAACCCTCGTATTGGGCCTTTGAGAAGGGAATTTATTTGGAGCAGTTCGACTCCTTGTTTCATGTAGATGCAAGTATAAAGGCAGATACGGCTTATTATTACGACCGTGACCGGCTTTGGAAGCTTATTGGGAATGTAGACATTAAAAGTCTGAAAGGAGATCATGTCAGTACCGAATTATTATACTGGAATGAAGCCACCAAGAAAGTATATACCGATAAATTTGTCCAGATGGAGCAGCCCGATCAGGTGATAACCGGATATGGTTTTGAGTCGGATGACCGATTTCTGAAGCCGGTTGTTCACAATATTGCCGGTATATTTTATGTTGACCAAGATGCCGAAAAGGCAAAAACAGATTCTGTAAATTAGTTATGAGTATCATTATTTACCTGTTGATAACCATGGCATTCTCCGCCTTCTTTTCCGGTATGGAGATTGCTTTTGTTTCGGTAGACAAACTTCGTTTTGAAATGGATCGGAAAGGGGGAGTGTCGTCTCGTATTCTTTCGCTTTTCTTCCGGAACCCGAATGATTTTATTTCTACCATGTTGGTCGGGAATAACATTGCTTTGGTTATCTATGGTATATTGATGGCACAGATTATCGGTGATAATTTGCTGGCCGGGTGGATTACCAATCATTTTGTGATGGTATTGATACAGACCGTTATTTCTACATTGATTATCCTGGTAACAGGAGAGTTCTTGCCAAAAACGCTTTTTAAGATCAATCCGAATCTGGTTCTGAATGTATGTGCGCTTCCTCTTTTTATCTGTTATATCATTCTTTATCCGATATCCAAATTCTCGTCGGGAGTTTCTTATCTTTTCCTTCGCCTGTTCGGGATGAAAGTGAATAAGGAGGCTTCGGCAAAAGCTTTTGGAAAAGTAGACCTCGATTATTTTGTCCAGTCGAGTATAGATAATGCCGAAAGCGAAGAGACCCTGGATACAGAAGTGAAAATCTTTCAGAATGCTCTCGATTTTTCGACGGTTAAAATACGAGATTGCATTGTTCCCCGTACGGAAGTAGTAGCCGTTGCATTGGATACCTCGCTTGAGGAACTTAAAAACCGGTTTGTGGAATCCGGAATATCAAAAATAATTGTTTATGACGGAAACATAGACAATGTCGTGGGGTACATTCATTCGTCGGAAATGTTCCGTAACCCGAAAGACTGGCGCGACCATGTGAAAGAGGTACCTATTGTGCCCGAAACAATGGCTGCCCATAAGCTGATGAAACTGTTTATGCAGCAAAAGAAGACTATTGCCGTAGTAGTGGATGAGTTCGGAGGAACTTCGGGCATTGTCAGTCTGGAAGATCTTGTTGAAGAAATTTTTGGTGACATAGAGGATGAACATGACAATACTTCCTATATCTGCAAGCAAATCGGAGAGCATGAATATGTGCTCTCGGCCCGTCTTGAAATAGAGAAAGTAAATGAAACTTTCGATTTGGACCTCCCGGAGTCCGATGACTATCTGACAGTGGGAGGATTAATCTTGAATCAGTATCAGAGTTTCCCAAAATTGCACGAATTGGTATCCGTGGGTAAATATCAGTTTAAAATAATTAAGGTTACAGCAACGAAAATCGAACTTGTTCGGCTGAAAGTGATGGAATAATGATCGATAACTGTAATTTTTTAGCTAATAAATAGATGCATATTAGCATTTTTTGTATCTTCGTGCGCTAAAACCAAAGATGAAGAAAATAATAATAACAAATAAATCGTATTAATCAAAATGGCAACATTACAAAACATTAGATCCAAAGGACCCCTGTTGGTGATCGTTATTGGTTTGGCTTTGTTTGCTTTCATTGCGGGCGATGCCTGGAAAGTTCTCCAGCCACACCAGTCGCATGATGTAGGCGAAGTCAACGGAGAAACTCTTTCTGCTCAGGACTACCAGAATATGGTAGAAGAATATACTGAAGTCATCAAGTTCTCCAGCGGAATGAGTTCATTGAACGATGAACAAACCAATCAGGTGAAAGACGAAGTATGGCGTAGCTACGTGAACAATAAACTGATTGAAAAAGAAGCGAAGAAGCTGGGGATTACAGTTTCAAAGGCTGAAATTCAGTCTATCATCAACGAAGGTGTGAATCCGTTGCTGCAACAGACTCCGTTCCGCAATCCGCAAACGGGTGCTTTCGATAAAGATATGTTGAAGAAATTTTTGTCTGACTATTCTAAAATGGACAAAACTAAGATGCCGTCTCAATATGTAGAATACTATGAAGGCATGCACAAACTTTGGTCATTCGTTGAAAAAACTCTGATTCAGAGCCGTCTGGCTGAAAAATATCAGGCATTGGTGACAAAGGCTCTTTTCTCTAACCCGGTTGAAGCACAAGATGCTTTCGATGCAAGAGTGAACCAATCGGATGTACTGTTGGCTGCTGTGCCTTATTCTTCAATTGTTGATTCTACCATTACAGTGAAAGAGTCAGAGCTGAAAGATCTCTATAATAAGAAGAAAGAACAGTTCAAACAATATGTTGAAACACGCAATATCAAATATATCGATGTACAGGTGACTGCCAGTGCGGAAGATAAAGCCGCTATTCAGCAGGAAGTGACTGATTATACAAATCAGTTGGCTACTGCTAATGGTGATTATACTACTTTCATCCGTTCGACAGGATCTGAATATCCTTACGTTGATTTGTATTACACTAAAAGAGCTTTTCCGTCAGATGTAGTTGCACGGATGGATTCAGCTTCAGTGGGACAGGTATATGGTCCTTATTATAATGCCGGTGATAATACCATTAACTCTTTCAAGGTTTTGTCTAAAGTGGCTGCTGCCGATTCTGTACAGTTCCGTCAGATTCAGGTTTATGCTGAAGATGCTGCTAAAACAAAAGTTTTGGCTGATAGTATTTATACAGCAATTAAAGGTGGGGCCGACTTCACCGCTTTGGCTAAAAAGTATGGACAGACAGGTGAATCCAACTGGATTTCTTCTGCTAACTACGAAAATGCACAGATTGATGGTGACAACCTGAAGTTTATCACCACGATCAACAACCTGGGAGTGAACGAACTCTCTAATGTAGCATTGGGACAGGGTAACATCATTTTGCAGGTTACTGACAAGAAAGCTGTGAAAGATAAATATAAAGTTGCCGTAATCAAACGCGCAGTTGACTTCAGCAAAGAAACTTATAATAAGGCATATAATGACTTCAGTCAGTTTATCGCAGCCAATCCGACGGTAGAAAAGATGGCGGCTAATGCTGAAGAAGCAGGTTATAAATTGCTTGAAAGAAATGATTTGTATAGCTCGGAACACGGAATCGGTGGTATCAGAGGAACCAAAGAAGCTCTGAAATGGACATTTGCTGCAAAACCCGGTGAAGTTTCCGGTTTGTATGAATGTGGTGAGAGCGATCGTATGCTGGTTGTCGGCCTGGTTAACGTGATCGAAGAAGGTTATCGTCCTTTGGCTCAGGTTCAGGATCAGTTAAGAGCAGAAATCATTCGTGATAAGAAGGCTGAAAAAATTATGGCTGACATGAAGGCTGCCAATGCAACTTCTTTCGATCAGTATAAATCAATGGCCAATGCAGTGAGCGATTCAGTGAAACACGTAACATTTGCGGCTCCTGCCTATGTAGCTGCTTTGCGTAGTAGCGAACCGCTGGTAGGTGCTTATGCATCGGTAGCCGATATTAATAAACTGAGCGCTCCTATCAAAGGTAATGGCGGTGTATTTGTATTGCAGGTATATGCCAAAGATAAGTTGAATGAAACATTCGATGCCAAGGCAGAGGAGGTTACTCTGGAAAATATGCATGCCCGTCTGGCTGCCCGTTTCATGAACGATCTTTATCTGAAAGGTGATGTAAAAGACAAGCGTTACCTGTTCTTCTAAAAACAAGACTCGTTTTCTTCAGAAAATAGTTTTATAGATAAAAGGTCATTCCTTGTGGAATGGCCTTTTCTTTTTGTTCTCTCTTTCCTTCTTCTTATTAACTTTTGTCCTTTCTCTTTTCAAAAATCAACTTTTATTCCTTACATTTGCATGAATAAATAAATATTTGTAGTAAATATGCCCAAATATCCGCTTTTAGGAATGACTCTTACCGAATTGCAATCTGTTACCAAAGACTTGGGGATGCCGGCTTTTGCGGCCAAACAGATAGCTTCCTGGTTGTACGATAAAAAAGTGACTTCTATTGACGAAATGACTAATTTGTCGTTGAAGCATAGAGAATTGCTGAAAGGCGAGTACGATTTGGGAGTAGTCGCACCCGTGGATGCTATGCGTTCCATAGATGGTACGGTGAAGTATCTTTATCGCGTGGGAGAGAACCATTTTGTTGAAGCGGTATATATTCCTGATGAAGACCGGGCGACACTGTGTGTGTCTTCCCAGGTGGGGTGTAAAATGAACTGCAAATTTTGCATGACGGGCAAGCAAGGATTTACAGCAAGTCTGACTGCCAATCAGATTTTAAATCAGATCGCGGCATTGCCGGAGCGGGACAAGTTGACCAATGTCGTTATGATGGGGATGGGTGAACCGCTTGACAACTTGGATGAAGTTTTAAAAGCATTGCATATCCTGACAGCTTCGTATGGATACGGTTGGAGTCCAAAACGTATAACTTTGTCGTCGGTGGGGTTACGGAAGGGACTACAGCGTTTTATTGAAGAAAGCGAGTGCCATCTGGCCATCAGCCTGCATTCTCCCTTTCCTTCACAGCGTTCAGAGTTGATGCCTGCCGAAAGAGCCTTCTCGATAAAAGAGATGGTCGATCTGTTAAAAAACTATGATTTTAGTAAACAACGCAGACTTTCGTTTGAATACATTGTTTTTAAAGGCGTCAATGATTCGTTGATTTATGCCAAAGAGCTGGTAAAGTTACTTCGTGGGCTTGATTGCCGGATGAATCTGATTCGCTTTCATGCCATTCCCGGAGTGGATCTTGAAGGTGCCGATATGGAGACTATGATGGCATTTCGTGATTATCTGACGTCGCACGGATTGTTTACTACGATTCGCGCTTCAAGGGGAGAAGATATTTTTGCTGCCTGTGGTATGTTATCGACTGCCAAGCAGGAAGAGAGTGACAAGAATTAATATAAATTATCAGTTTCGTAGACTATATGTATACGATGATTTCGTAGTTTTGTGAAAACATTAAAATTGATGCATATGAAAAAGTACCTGTTTTACCTCAGTATGGCTCTTGTAGCAGTAGTATTGTTTTCTTGTAAAGGCGGCAAGAAAAGTGTGTTTACTCCAACTTCCAGCGGACGTGCTTACGAAATCCTGGTGGTCGTTGATAATCCAGTGTGGGAGCGTCCTGCCGGTAGAGCTTTGTACAATGTGCTTGATACAGATGTACCCGGACTTCCGCAATCGGAACGTTCGTTCAGAATCATGTCTACTTCTGCGAACAATTTCGATGCTATCCTGAAGCTGGTACGTAATATTATTATCGTAGATATACAGGACATCTATAGTCAGCCTAAATTTAAGTATGCCAAGGATGTATATGCATCTCCCCAGATGATTCTGACTATTCAGGCTCCGGACGAAGCCACATTTGAAAAGTTTGTGAATGAAAACAAGCAAGCAATTATCGACTTCTTTACCCGTGCCGAGATGAATCGCCAGATTTCCTTGTTAGAGAAAAACCACAATGATTTCATTTCGAAGAAGGTTAACAGTATGTTCGATAGCGACATCTGGCTTCCGGCTGAGTTGGGCAGTTCAAAGACTGGAGAGGATTTCTTCTGGGCAGGTACGAATACAGCTTCCGCTGATCAGAATTTTGTGATCTACTCTTATCCGTATACCGATAAGGATACGTTTACGAAAGAGTTTTTCATCCATAAACGCGATTCTGTGATGAAAGCTAATATTCCGGGAGCTAAAGAAGGTATGTATATGTCGACAGACTCGACTACAGTCGAGGTTCGTCCAATCGATATTCATGGCGACTATACAATGGAAGCACGTGGGCTTTGGCGTATGAAGGGTGACTTCATGGGTGGTCCGTTTGTTTCGCACACTCGTCTGGACAAGGCTAACCATCGTATTGTCACTGTAGAGGTATTTATTTACTCACCAGATAAATTGAAACGTAACCTGATGCGCATGTTGGAAGCGTCTCTGTATACTTTGCAACTTCCTACCGAGAAGAAGCAGGAGCAGATTCCGATGGGCATAGAGCAGGAGGAGAAAACTAACAAATAACAAAATGGAAGATAACAAAATAAAAATTGGTATCACTCAGGGAGACATAAACGGGGTAGGATACGAAGTAATCTTGAAGACTTTTGCCGACCCCGTCATGTTGGAACTTTGTACACCGGTCATTTACGGTTCGCCGAAGGTGGCTGCATATCACCGTAAATCACTCGATCTGCCTACTAACTTCAGTATTGTCAATACTGCTGCAGAAGCTGCACACAATCGGTTGAGTGTAGTCAATTGTACGGATGACGAAGTGAAAGTCGAGTTTTCAAAACCCGATCCGGAGGCCGGTAAAGCAGCTTTAGGGGCACTTGAAAAAGCGATAGAGGAGTTCAGGGAAGGGTTGATTGATGTCATTGTGACAGCTCCTATTAATAAGCATACAATTCAGTCCGAAGGATTCGCTTTCCCCGGACATACTGAATATATTGAAGAGCGTTTGGGAGACGGTTCGAAATCTCTGATGATCTTGATGAAGGAGGATTTCCGTGTGGCTTTGGTGACCGGTCATATTCCGGTTCGGGAGATAGCTTCTTCGATAACCAAAGAGCTGATTCAGGAGAAACTTGTCATTTTCAACCGTTCGTTGAAACAGGATTTTGGAATCGGCGCACCTCGCATTGCAGTGTTGGCACTGAATCCACATGCCGGAGATGACGGGTTGCTCGGTACGGAAGAACAGGAGATCATTTCTCCGGCTATCCAGGAGATGGCTGCTAAAGGAATCTTATGTTATGGTCCTTATCCGGCTGACGGCTTTATGGGATCGGGTAATTTTACCCATTTTGACGGAGTGCTCGCTATGTATCATGATCAGGGACTGGCACCTTTCAAGGCATTGGCCATGGATGAAGGTGTGAATTATACGGCAGGTCTGCCTGTGATACGCACTTCTCCGGCGCACGGTACAGCCTATGATATTGCAGGAAAAGGGGTTGCTTGTGAAGATTCATTCCGGCAAGCCATTTATGTAGCGATTGATGTATTCCGTAACCGCCAGCGTGAAAAGGCAGCACATGCCAATCCGTTGCGTAAACAATATTACGAAAAAAGAGACGACAGTGACAAACTGAAGCTCGATACAGTAGATGACGATATTTAACCAGGAAGGGAGTTTAGTGCGAATATGACAAAAGCGGAAATACAACAAGTAAAACTAAGGTTCGGTATTATTGGTAACACTGAAGCCTTGACGCGTGCGATAGATGTTGCCATACAGGTAGCGCCTACCGATTTGTCCGTGCTAATAACCGGAGAGAGTGGTGTCGGCAAGGAAAGCTTTCCTCAGATTATTCATCAGTATAGCCGTCGTAAACATGGCCAGTATATTGCCGTGAACTGTGGTGCTATTCCTGAGGGGACCATTGATTCGGAACTATTTGGGCATGAAAAAGGGGCTTTTACAGGTGCTATTGGTGAGCGGAAAGGATATTTTGGCGAGGCCGACGGCGGGACTATCTTTCTGGATGAAGTCGGGGAGTTGCCTTTGCCTACTCAGGCGCGTTTGCTTCGTGTGCTTGAAAGCGGAGAGTTTATAAAAGTAGGTTCTTCCAAAGTGCAGAAAACAGATGTCCGTATTGTGGCTGCTACCAATGTCAATCTGACACAAGCCATTGCTGAAGGGCGTTTTCGTGAGGATTTGTATTACCGTCTCAATACGGTACCCATCCAGATTCCTCCTTTGCGGGAACGTGGAGAAGACGTGCTGTTGCTGTTCCGCAAATTTGCAAGTGATTTTGCGGAGAAATATCGTATGCCTGCGATACAACTGACCGAAGATGCCAAACAGGTTTTATTGTCATATTCATGGCCGGGTAATGTGCGCCAATTGAAGAATATCACGGAACAGATCTCCATCATTGAGACAAATCGTGAAATCAATGCTTCTATTTTGCGGACCTATCTGCCTGCCCAGAATACACAACGACTGCCGGCTTTGTTCGGTGTAAAGCCCGGGAAGAGTTTTGAAAGTGAACGTGAAATTTTATATCAGGTTCTCTTTGATATGCGGCAGGATGTGACCGAACTGAAAAAGCTTGTGCACGAAATCATGTCCGAACGCGGAGCTGTAGCTTCCAATGTTGGTACGTTTTATGCCCCGGCTCCTGTTGTGACGCCTCCGCCTTCTGTACCTGCCCTGATCCATCCGGTCAAGCCTAATTGTCCCGATGACGATGACATACAGGATACCGAAGAGTATGTTGAAGAGTCTCTTTCGCTGGACGAGGTAGAGAAAGAAATGATACGTAAAGCCCTTGAGAAACATCATGGCAAACGAAAAAGTGCGGCAAAGGACCTCAATATCTCTGAGCGTACCCTTTACCGAAAAATAAAAGAATATGGATTGGAATAAAAAGATAATGCGAATCTCACTACTGGTTGTCACGCTGGTAGTGGGCATCTCGTGTACTGTTTCTTATAAATTTAATGGTGGTAATATCAATTACGATAAGGTAAAGACTATTTCTATAGCCGACTTTCCTATAAAGTCGGACTATGTTTATGCACCGTTAGGTACTAAATTCAATGAAGATCTGAAAGATATCTTCCTTCGCCAGACTCGCCTGAAGCTGGTGAATAATAATGCCGACCTTCAGATTGATGGAGAAATCACCGGATACAACCAGTATAACCAAGCTGTTTCGGCCGATGGATACTCTTCTGAAACGAAGCTGACGATTACGGTAAATGTTCGTTTTGTGAATAATACGAACCATGAGCAGGACTTCGAACAGCAATTCTCGGCTTTCCGTGTCTACGACTCAAGGGAGTTACTGACAGCTGTTCAGGACGGACTGATTGCGGAGATGACCAAAGAGATTACAGATCAAATATTTAATGCAACGGTAGCAAATTGGTAATTGGGATGATTTCTGCTAATTTACAACAATGGATTCAGCATCCTGAAACGCTGAATAAAGATACTTTGTACGAGTTGCGGACACTTGTCACACGCTATCCTTATTTCCAGTCGCTGCGTTTACTCTATCTTAAAAATCTTTATCTGTTACACGATATCTCTTTCGGTGCGGAGCTTCGTAAAGCCATATTATATGTGGCAGATCGCCGGAAGCTGTTTTATCTGATTGAAGGTGAGAGGTATATTTTGAAGCCCCGTAAAAAGAATATGCCTTCCGAAGCAGAAGTGTTGGAGGAAGAGCCCGGTCTGGATCGTACACTCTCCCTGATCGATGCTTTTTTGGCCACTGTGCCTGAAGAGGTTTCCGGGCAGACAAGTCTGGACTATTCAACGGATTATACTACTTATCTGTTACAGGAAGATGAAGAAGATTCCGCTCCGGAACAGTCGGAGATTCCGAAACTTCGTGGGTATGAATTGATCGATGGCTTTATCGAGAGAAGTGAGGGAGAAACATCCATTCGTCTGCAGCCCGCAGCTAACAATGAAACGCTTCCCGTGGAAGAAGAGGGGGAGGCGCATCATGAAGAAGATGAAGATGATAGCTGTTTTACCGAAACATTAGCCAAAATATATGTCAAACAGCACCGATATTCCAAGGCACTTGAAATTATTAAAAAATTAAGTTTGAAATATCCAAAAAAAAATGCTTACTTTGCAGACCAAATCAGATTTTTAGAGAAATTGATTATTAACGCTAAATCAAAATAACAAAATGTACTTATTATTAGTTATCTTAATGGTTATTGCAGCCATACTGATGTGCTTCATTGTGTTGATTCAGAACTCAAAAGGCGGTGGTCTTGCTTCTGGGTTCTCGTCATCTAACCAGATTATGGGTGTACGCAAAACTACAGACTTTCTGGAAAAGGCAACTTGGGGCTTAGCTGCATTTATGGTTGTGATGAGCATTGCTACTGCTTATGTTGTTCCGACTTCTTCTTCTAAAACGCAAGATGTCATCATGGAACAGGCTCAGCAGGAAGAACAGACCAACCCGTATAACCTGCCTGTAGGTACTACTGCGCCGAAGACGGATGCTGCTGCTCCGGCTGAAGCACCTGCAACAGAAACTCCGGCAACTCCGGCAAACTAACAACAGATTCTTTTTAAGAAACGATAAGTGAAGCTGCAATTTCAAACCGAAACTTGCAGCTTCACTTGTTTTTAGCCGTAAAATGTATCTTTTTGTTAGGCATACAAGGCGGATTTAGTTACCTTTGTTCGCTATAACACTTTTACTAACTTCTGAGTTTAAATATTACAATGACAGAACAATTGAGAAACAAACTGAGTGACTCCAAAACACTTCGTTGGAGTGTGCTCGCTCTGGTCGCTTTTACTATGCTTTGCGGCTATTTCCTTACTGACGTAATGTCTCCTTTGAAACCCATGCTCGAAAAAGAGCTCCTTTGGGATAGTTTGGATTATGGATTCTTTACCAGCGCTTACGGGTGGTTTAATGTATTCCTGCTGATGTTGATTTTTGGTGGTATCATTCTCGATAAGATGGGAGTTCGTTTCACCGGAATGGGAGCCTGTATACTGATGGTGCTGGGTTGTGGACTGAAATATTATGCTATTTCTACAACTTTCCCCGAAGGCGCTTTGATTATGGGCTTCAAAACTCAGGTCTTTCTGGCTGCTTTAGGATATGCTATCTTTGGTGTAGGTGTAGAGATTGCAGGTATTACGGTTTCCAAGATTATTGTAAAATGGTTTAAGGGCAAAGAGATGGCTTTAGCCATGGGACTTGAGATGGCAACCGCGCGTATCGGTACTACTTTGGCAATGGTACTTACTGTTCCTATTGCCGATTATTTTGGCTATACGGATGAAAGTGGCAGTTTCCATACCAATATTCCGATGCCTATTTTGTTGTGTCTGATTATGCTGTGCATCGGTACTATCGCCTTCTTTATCTATACCTTTTATGATAAGAAACTTGATGCTTCTTTAGATGCTCAGGGAGAAGAACCGGAGGAACCGTTCCGTATGAAGGATGTTATGCTTATTGTTACTAATAAGGGATTCTGGTTGATTGCTTTATTGTGTGTATTGTTCTATTCCGCTGTCTTCCCCTTTATTAAATATGCAACCGACTTGATGGTGCAGAAGTATAACGTAGATCCTAAATTGGCCGGAAATATCCCAGGATTACTACCGATAGGGACCATCTTCCTGACTCCGTTGTTTGGTACTCTTTATGACCGTATCGGTAAGGGAGCTACATTGATGATTATCGGTGCCGTTATGTTGATTGGCGTACATACTTTGTTTGCGCTTCCTATCCTTAATGTATGGTGGTTTGCCACTGTAATTATGATAATTCTGGGTATTGCCTTCTCACTGGTGCCTTCTGCCATGTGGCCTTCTGTTCCGAAAATTATTCCGGAGAAACAACTGGGTACAGCCTATGCCCTGATTTTCTGGGTACAGAACTGGGGATTGATGGGTGTTCCTTTGTTGATCGGATGGGTACTGAATACTTATTGCAAAGGTCCCGTTGTAGATGGTGCACAGACCTATGATTATACTTTGCCTATGTCTATCTTTGCTTGTTTTGGTGTTTTGGCACTGATTGTGGCTTTGATGCTGAAAGCTGAAGATAAGAAGAAGGGATACGGATTGCAGGAAGCGAATATTAAGAAATAACAGAATATGGCAGACGCGAAAGAGAAAATAAATCTTCTGGATGTAATTCCTTTCCGTAGTGAGAATATTACAGCCGAAAAGGGAAGCGATGGTACCGTTACCATTGCTTTCCCCCGGTTTAAATATGAATGGATGCGGCGTTTTTTATTGCCCAAAGGAATGTCTCCGGATATTCATGTCCGGCTGGAAGAACATGGTACTGCCGTATGGGAGTTAATTGACGGGAAGCGGACCGTACGCCAGATTATTGAAGAACTTGCAGAGCATTTCGATCACGAAGAAAATTACGAATCGCGTATTACTGCTTATATCACCCAGTTGCAGAAGGACGGATTTGTGAAATTAGCAGTTACGAACTGACGGTGTTTGAAAAGCACAATTTAAGAAAATAAAAAAACTCCGACTGACCTGTATAGATCAGCCGGAGTTTTTTTATCAGTTTTATTCTCCTTCTTCCCTATCTACTTTAATCAATCCTCCTGTAGCCGGATTGAAAGTAACTTGTACGGTCGATTTTTTATTGAAAAGAGCCGGAGCCAGATATTCAATTGTTCCGAACTGTGTAACGGGAAGTTCACCGTTAAACCATTCTTTTTTTCCTTCTATGAGCGTCACTTGCGCCTTACCGGGTACGTTATAAGCTATGCCGTCTACTTTCTTTTTGCCATCGTCTTCCGGTACATTGACTGTTTTCAGATTTTTCAGAGTAATGTAAACCGGTTCTCCTGCCAGATCATTATTGGCAACTATACCCAGTTTCCTGGAAAAGCGGAAGGCCACTTCGTTATCCATCTCTTTTTCCGGATTCAGGCGGATAGTAAATATCCGCTCGTCTTTATTCAGTGTACCTGAGAACATTTCGGTCATGGCAGCTTCCTGTTCTTCCAGGTTGGCAAGCATTATCTTCAGTTGTTCTCCGTCTTTAGGCATGTTGTCTGCCTGTCCGCGTACTAAGGCGTTTTTGCTTTCGCGGATGTTGTAGATTTCTTTGGCGACCAATTCAGCCATTTTAGCTGTAGAACCTGCCATCAGAATCTCTTCTGTCAGAAAATCGCGTGGATTTACTTTTTTTCTCAGCGTAGTGGCTGGTTGTATAGGTGCAGACTTCTTCGGACTTAACGGTACATTGATCGATTTAACAATACCGTCTTCGGTCAACTCTATCAACGGAGCCACTGTTTTATCCTTCAGTTTGACGAAATAGGTATGGTCACTATCGGGGATACCGACAGATTTGGCTTTGACGCTGACCAGTTCCCAATATTCCTGAGGCTCTCCCGACACATCGGTCAGCCGCAGATAACGGTCGGCATATTTGCTGAATTCTCCCGGAGTGTATGTCACTTTATTGGCTTTGACTTCAATGTCGATTGCTGTTTTAGGAAGTGCATAGGTCACCCCGTAATCTTTTCCCCGGGTAACTCCCGCTGTAACTTCTGTCTGGGCATATGCCGAGGCAGAAAGTAACAGTCCTGTCAGTATAATTAGCTTTTTCATTTTCCGGTTTATTTTAACTGGTTTAAAAAACAAAGTTAATGAAGTTATTTGGAAAATCATAAGTTGTTAACCTTTATTCGCTTACCAGACGCCAGGCCATTGGCAGATAATTGACAATATCTCCGGCTGTCATACCGATAACGCCCTGCTTTTTGCGTGCGAAATCGCCGGCCAAACCGTGTACGTAAGTACCTATTTTAGCTGCTTCTTCAGCCGGGTATCCCTGTGTCAGTAAAGCCAGTACGACACCTGTCAACACATCTCCACTTCCGGCTGTCGCCATGCCCGGATTACCTGTGGAGTTGAAATAACATTTGCCCGAAGGGGTGATAATTGCTGAATAAGCTCCTTTTAATATAATATGTACTTTAGCGGTACGAGCCAGTTCACAAGCTTTCATCAGTCGCTCGTACGAATTCTGGCATTTGCCCACCATACGTTCCAGCTCCTTGGGGTGAGGGGTCAGGATGGAGCCTTTGGGGAGCGTGGTCAGTGCATGGCGGTGGTTGGCTAATATATTCAGTGCATCGGCATCCAGCACCAAAGGAGTCTGGCATCCACTGAGTTGCTCGAGCAATGCGGCTTCTGTTTCTTCTGAGCGTCCGATTCCCGGACCGATACCTACCGCCTGATAGTCATCTGTATCTGTGGGAAAAGCAAAGCAGGAATCACTGGCATCGAGTTCGACAATTGCTTCCGGGACGGAAATCTGTAGGATGTCATTGTTACGCATGGGTGCGTGTACAGTCAGCAATCCTACCCCCGAACGCATACAGGCACGGGCCGCCAGCACCGAAGCCCCTGCCATACCATACGATCCGGCAATCAGCAAGGCGTGTCCGAAATTTCCTTTGTGTGAAAAGGGGCTGCGGGGCTTGATCAAAGCATGTATCTCTTCTGCTTCCAATAAGGCATAATTGCTTTCTGTTTCTTCGATGGCTTCATGGCTGAGGTTGATATCCAGCAATTTCCATTCACCAACGAATTCGGCATTCTCTGCGAAGAGAAAAGCCAGTTTGGGCAATTGCAGGCTCAGTGTCAGATGGGCACGGATGATATTGGCTTTTACGTTAAATGTGTTTTCTTCTCCCATCAATCCCGAAGGGATGTCGATAGCAACCACTGTAGCAGGCGATGCATTGATATATTTCACTACAGCCGCGAAACCGCCGCTTAACGGTTTATTGAGTCCCGAACCAAAAAGTCCGTCCACTACCAAATGATCCATTGTCAGGGTAGGAGGTACGAATTGTGTGCTTACTTCACTGAACTTCACATTATCCATCATTTCCACCAATTCTTTGTTGGTCTGACAGTCGGCTGACAGTTCTCCTTTCGGGTTGAACAGATAGGCTTCAACCTTATATTCCTTTTCCGCCAGCATGCGGGCCACGGCAAGGGCATCTCCGCCGTTATTACCCGGTCCCGCAAATACCGTGACAGGAGTTGTGATGTCCCAACGTTCAGTGATGGCTTTTGTCAGTGCCTGCGCTGCCCGTTCCATCAGGTCGATCGATGCAATCGGTTCATGTTCTATGGTGTAAGCATCCAGTTTTTTGATGCTGCTACTTGGAAAAATCTTCATGGTGAACTTTTATTTTAAGTTTTTTGACCCACAAAGATAGCAATTAATATACGAAATCAGGAACTTCTTTTTCTTCTTCTTTTTTTCTGAATACGCCTGTTTTTCCGTAGTTCTCTCTACGATAACGTTGATGCAGATAGATAAATGAACATACGAAAGCGACAAAACAAATCACTCCTACATAGCCGGCCATCAGGTTGTAGAAAGTAGTCCAGTTAATGTCAGGTGAAAAGAATTCCTTGACAGCCAATACGATAACCGTACCCGTATAACCGAGAAAATCATTCATGGCAATAAAGAAACCTACATTACCCCGGATTTTGAAGCAAGCGATAAAACGGTCGAAGAAAATGGTCTGAAAAGTGAGAAAAGCCAGATAAAGACAGAGGCTCTGAATGAATAACCAGACAATAGCGTTTAATTGCAATTGTTCGTAGCCAAATGAAACCACTGCCATCACTACCATGCTGATGATGATCAATCCCAGTAATATCGATAATGCTTTCAAGTTGCTTCGTACAAAAACCATCAACCCGAAAATGACAAGGATAATGATAGTTACTACGCTGTCTACCTGAGCAAACATCCACGAAGAGTATTGGGATACATCGATAATCTTCACCAGGAAGTCTTCTTTGATATCCCTTAAGATTGTCAATACTACATTGGCAATGAAGAGCAGGGTGAGAAATGGCATAAAATTCTTGAAGATATCCCAACGCTGTTTGCCGTTCAGTGTTTCCCGTTTCGATTTCATGGCGATATCTTCGGCCGTGGGTTGTGGGAGCCGGTTCAGAGAATAACCCAATAGGGCGAGTATGGGTAAAGCAATACCTCCGATCAGAGCCGGCATCCAGAATTCACTTATGTTTAAAGTGTCCATAACAAACAAGCCGGCGGACTTAGCTGTTCCCGAGCTGATAACCATACTGACACCCAACAGGCTGGCGAGTATGTCCGTCATGCGGCGTCCTTCTATAAAACTAAAAATGATTCCCCACATACATCCCAATGAAAGACCGTTCAGAAACATAGCTCCTATATTATAAGGTGCAGGTAGTAGTCCGAACAGTATCAACGAAGCTTCTGCCAGTACAATGGAGATCAGGATGAATTTCATCCGGTTTTCCCGTTTCAATTCTGAAATGAGTTTGATCCCAATGAACTTGGAAAGTACGTATCCTAATATCTGTGCGATAGTGACCACTACTTTATAATCCATTCCAAATGCCTCAAGTCCATCGAATCCGGCAGCCGTATAAGGTTTTCTTAGTGCATAAACCAGTGAGTAGGAGAGCAATGCAGCACCACCTGCCCAAAGAATGAAAAGGAAATCGGAAAGTTTCTTTTGTGAATTAGTTTTTACTTGTTGTACATTGTCCATAACATCTGCTTGTTGTTTTCTGGCGCAAAAATAGGTCCCTCGTATTACAGACCTGTTACTGAATATATGAATATTTATTATTAATAGATATTGATAATGAAAGAGTTATGTTGTAATGTTTATGTAATATTTATGAAATAGAAACGAAATTCATGCTGTGCTTCTATCGAATAAATTCCCTACTTTTAGGTATTGCCTGTTTATGTGGAATCTGTAACTTTGTTTGCGAAACCAAAACAAATAATAAATGAAAAGAAAAAGCCTTATTAACAGAATCTTGCAGAATGTCCGTAAACCCGAAGGATTCTTTGGAAGAATGATACTCTGGGGAATGAATCAGGGACATGCTTCGTTGGCTCATTGGGGAATGTCTTGTATGGAGTGGCATCAGGGATGGAACGTGCTTGATATAGGTTGCGGTGGTGGTGCCAACCTGGCGCAAATCCTCAAATATTGCCCGCAAGGTAAGGCTTTTGGCATAGACATTTCACCGGAAAGTGTTGCTTTTGCACGAAAAAGAAACAGAAGGCAACTTGGTACACGTTGTTTTGTAGAGCAGGGGAGTGTCGATCAACTTCCATATTCCGATCACAGTTTTAATGTGGTCACCGCTTTTGAGACCATTTACTTCTGGAGTGACTTACAGCATACTTTTACTGAAGTGGCACGTGTCTTGAAGCCTGGCGGTGCTTTTCTTATCTGTTGCGAAATGAGTGATCCGACGAATGAAGTATGGACCAGTCGTGTCGAAGGAATGGTGGTGTATTCCGAGGATCAGCTGAAGGCCACTCTTGTTAATGCCGGTTTTACCAATATAGCCATGTACCGCCGCAGAAAAGAGGAATTATGTATAATAGGGCATAAGAAAATGATGCAGTTGTAAAGGATACCGATGGTTAGCTTACTACTGAATGTATTAACAATGTTAATGGTAAGAAGAGAAGTTTAATTGCTTGCCGATAACTTATTAACTTCGTATTTTTATGAAGTTAATATCCTATGGTTACGAAGTTAACTTTAACACTGTGTTAAAGTTAACTTCCTATAATCATTTTATTAATACCCTGTTTGCAGGAAATCAGATGATTATATGTTTGTTGTTTAGTTCAGGTAGAATCATCCTTTTACATTTAAAATATGAAGTTGTCAATTTATCAAGTTAGCATTAATACTTCTTGTTATTTAATTAAATGCTTGTTTTTATATTTTTCTATAATACATATATTATAGTACTTCCCTTCTTTATGAAGATTTGAATTATACTTTTGATTTACATGGGTATAGCCATGTTTTGTGAAAATAATCTGTGAAAAGTTTTGGAGACTCGAAAGAAGGTTTTACCTTTGTAACCGAAAATATATATGCGTGTGAATACTCTTTTTTGAATCGAATATATATTTCAAATAAAATAATTCAACGTATCAGATGGTTCTCAAATCTGATGCGAATACTTTTTCTATATCCAATCATTAAAAAACTTAATTTGTAAATTGCTGAAAATAAGGCGTATTTTTTAAATATTCCTGTTTTTAACAAATTTTCATCCTTAGTCATTACTGAAACTTTTTCTTACGAACGTAGTCTTGGAGACAACAGATAGCGATAAACATTGGTATGTCGTACTGACACGAACTAACTCAGAACGTAAAGTTCGGGATTATTTTCAATTGCAGGAGGTAGATACCTTTCTTCCTGTACAAAACCGTGTCATAGAGCGTGAAGGAAAACGCATTGAGCGTGAGCGCCTTTTGTTGCCCCGTATGGTTTTCGTTCATATCTCCCGTCAGGAAATGGCCGCCGTCCGAAGCACACTGAATGTATACGATTTCCTTCGTGATCGTTCCACCGGGGCTCCTACCTGTATCCCTGATGCGCAAATGGCTGATTTTCGCTATATGCTCGATTACTCCCAGGATCAGGTGATCCTGACAGGAGAGTCCATTCCCAAAGGTACTCGTGTAGTAGTTGCCAAGGGCGATTTACAAGGCTTGCGGGGAGAATTGGTCCGCTATAATAATAAATATCATATTTTAGTACGTATCGATATGTTCGGTAGCGCTATGGTTACAATTCCGGCCAGTTACGTCCGGAAAGAGAAATAAGAAATATATATGTAAAGAAAATGCCATTATATGTAATGGCGATGACAATATATGTAACGGGTGATAACAATATATGTAATGCCCCGTTACGTCATTAGATACAATTCTCTTTTATATAAGTCAAAAACCGAAGAAAGAATCGACGAATCATAATTCATTCCTTTTTAAAATGAAAAATTCTCTGTGTAACTCTGTGTCCTCTGTTGTGAAAAAGCTTCTGGAGTATGGTGAGGACGGTACTCCTGTCTATGTGAATGAACTTACTGCGTTAAATCAGGAACTCCGTAATTTGTGTGCCGATCTTCTTCTCCGGAAGGGGGAATCTCCAGAAGAAGAAGCGGAAATACTTGTTGCCTTGTTCAAAGGTTACGATACCATGCTGTTTAATGTCTCCGCAGAGAATGAACAGGTTATTCAAGAGTTATTGGATCGTTCAATGGCTGTTTTAGAAAAACTTCCTGCCTCTGTTTTGAAATGTCAGTTACTGTTGGAGTGCTTTGAGCAGACGGGGGATGAGGAGCTGATAGCCAGCTTAGGGACCGTTCTGGATGTTATGGGTATAATGTAAGTCAGTTATGAAGTGTTTGTAGTGTATTTTTTTAATAAATATAGAGCTTAATTATTTTAAACTGTAAAAGTTTAATTGATAGATTTTTATTTTTTATAAGAATGGTGTAACTAATAGAATTTATCTCTCTTATTAGAATATTGTTTATAAATCCTTATTAAATGAATAAAGGGGGCAAGCATATTGCAAAGAATACTGTAATATTGTATTTACGTATGATGGTAACTATGTTGGTTACATTATATACATCAAGGATTATATTAGAAAGCCTTGGGATTGAAGATTATGGTATTTATAATGTTGTAGGAGGAGTTGTCACATTATTTTCATTTATTAATGGTGCAATGACAAGTGCAACTCAGAGATATATAACTTTTGCTATAGGAAAGGGTGATGCAATAGAACTTCCTAAAGTGTTTAGCATTAGTCTTTTATCGCATTTTTCCATAATAGCTATAGTATTGTTATTTTCGGAAACTATTGGATTATGGTTTTTAAACTCTTATATAAGTATACCTAATGGAAAAATAGTAGAGGCTAATTTGGTTTACCAATTTTCGATTTTGGCTTTTTGTTTTCAGATTATAAAGGTTCCATATGATGCAAATATAATTGCACAAGAGAAAATGTCTATTTATGCATATGTAAGTATTGCAGAAGTAATAATGAAGCTTTGCATTGCTTTCTTGTTGCAATTATTTTTTAGTGATAGACTTGTTTTGTATGCTTTCTTGATATTTTTTTCTTCTGTTCTATTTTACTTTATAAATAAACTTTTTTGTTTAAAAATATATCCTTATTGTAAATATCGTTTCTATTGGGATAAGAATATATATAAAGAATTGATGAGTTTTTCTGGTTGGAGTTTCCTTGGTCAGGTCGCTATTGTATTTTCTAGTCAGGGGAATAATATATTATTAAATATGTTTTATGGAGTAGTTGTCAATGCAGCATTAGGGATTTCAAATCAAGTAAATTCCGCATTGATGAGTTTTGTTAGTAATTTCCAGACGGCTTTTAAACCTCAAATAACTAAGTCTTATGCAAATAGTGATTTTGAATATCTTTTCAATATGATGTTCTATACATCTAAAATGTCATTCTATTTGATATATTTATTGGCTATTCCAATTATTTTTAATATAGATGCTATTTTACATTGTTGGTTAACTATTGTTCCAACTTATACTTCAAACTTTTGTATATTAATGATTATTTATTCATTAGTTGATGCTGTGACTGGTCCTTTTTGGATGGCTATTTTTGCAACTGGAAAAATAAAAAAATATCAAATAATATTGAGTTTGTTTGTTTTTTCAAGTATTATTTTGTCTTATTTTTTGCTTTATTTTGGAGGATCTCCGGAAAGTGTATTATGGATAAGAGTTGGTATAAATATATTAGTATTGTTGATTAGAGTTTATTTTGTAAAATATTTATTAGGAGTTCCTCTGGAGCTTTTTCTGCAAAAAGTGTTGTTCCCAGTTGGTTGTGTTGTCACATTAAGTATTCCTTTATCTTATCTAATATATATGCAAATTTATAATTTTCATTTTATTTTTATTCTTATCGTAATATTGCTATTAAATGGGGTTATAGTAATGTTTGCTGGTATAAATAAGAATGAAAGGGGGAAAATATATAATATGGTGTATAATTTAAAACTTAAAAAAGTGTAAATATGGAATCTCATGATATCGGTTTCTATTGGGATGACTTTGAGGTTGGGGGTACATTTGTTCATAGCCTTTCTAAGACAATTTTTGAAAGTGATAATAATCTTTTTTGTCTTTTGACAATGAACTATCACCCAGTACATACAAATGTTGATTATGCAGCTAAGAATCAACATGGTAAAGTATTAGTTGTTGGAACATTAGTTTTCTCTTTGGTTGTTGGAATGACTGTTCCTGATATTAGTGGCAAAGCGATTGCTAATTTATGCTATGAAGATATCCAACACTTGGGTCCTGTATTTATCGGAGATACCATATATTCTAAAACAATAATTCTTGAAAAGTATCCTTCTCATTCTAAAAAGGATAGAGGAATTGTTTATGTGAAAACGATTGGGTATAATCAGAATGGAGAGGAAATTATAAGTTTTAAACGTAAAGTTTTAGTAAAGCGAAGAGAATATGAGCCATCTATTTAGAAGTTTGATGTTTGTGCCTGCTCATAATGAGCGTTTATTGAATAGTGCATCTAGATCGGATGCTGATGTATTAATTTTAGATATAGAAGATTCTGTTCAGCCAGTGTCGAATAAGATAATAGCACGAAATAATATTGTTAAATATATTGGTGATCATATTTTTTTAAATCGTCCTATTTATCCTAGAATTAATGATAGAGAAAGTGGTGAATTATTAAAAGATATCTATGCGTTAACAATTCCGGGTGTTTCGGGTTTTATGTATCCTAAATCGACTAAAGGAGAAGATATATATTTTATTGGTAAGCTGCTGGAAACTGTAGAGTATGAAAAAGGTTTTCCTATTGGGACTTTTAAAATAATTCCTTTGATAGAAACAGCAGGGGCTATTGTAAATCTGAAAGATATTTGTACGGCATGTTCTAGAGTAGTGGCTGTTGCTTTTGGTTGTGAAGATTATGTAACGGACTTACGTGGAGAGCATGATGAAAAAGGAGAAAGTATATTTATGGCTAGATCTTTAATCTCAGCTTGTGCAAGAGCTTGTAACATTTATCCTATTGATACTGTTCACATCAAAGTACATGATTTAGAGGATCTAGAGAAAAATTTGATTTTGTCTAAAAAATTGGGATTTGAAGGTATGCTTGTATTAAATCCTAAAGAATTACCATTAGTACACAGATATTTTTCTCCTACTCAAGAAGAAGTTGAGTGGGCAAAAGAAATGTTAGCGTTAGCGTCTGACTCTGTTAGTGAGGGCAAAGGAGTTGCAGTCAAAGGAGATAAATTCATAGGACCTCCAATGGTGAAAATGGCTAATAATATACTGATGAAGCAACAATTAATAAAGGAAAAAGTACAATGATAACTTTTGATAGTTTGCGTAATGATTTAAAGATGTTAGGGGTTTCCAGTGGTGATTTACTTTTTTTACGAATATCTTACAAAGCTATTGGAAGGGTGGAAGGAGGACCGAAGACTTTTGTTGATGCTTTACTAGACGTAGTTGGGAAGGAAGGAACAATTGTTGTTACAGCTTTTCCTTCTAGATATAGTTCTTTTATGAGATTTTTTTATAAATATAATTTGTCTAATAAACTAATTTCTAAAACGGGAGCTATTTCTAATATTGTATTATCAAACCCGAATGTTTCTGTTTCTGCCCATCCTACTTTACCATTTGCGGTAATAGGTGCGAAAGCACAGGAATTGATAGAGCATAAAGATAATGATAGCTTTAGTAATTATGATATTTTAAAGAAAATGCTATCTATGAATGGAAAGTGTCTACGCATTGGAGGTGAACCTTTCGATGGGACAACACATATAGCTTTAACGGATTTTCTAAAAAAAATGGGATATTATCAAGTTAGAGAGTCTAGTGGACGATACTATTATAATAGTAAAAATAAAAAGATTTGGTATGATAAGCTACCTTCATTATTCTGTCCCCAAGGATTTTTCAATTTTTATCAGAAGAAATTGAAAGATTCGATTATTGTTTCATCTGGATATGTTGGTGAGGGAGAGGCGGTTATAACAGATATGTCTACTTCTTATAAAATTGAAAAAGAGCAATTGTTTAAGAATTCATATGCTTTATTTTGTGATGATCCAGATTGCATATGGTGTAGAGTATCTTATAGTTATTCCGATTTATCTTATTTTAATTATATAAATATTCAGCTAAAGCAATTATTTAAGAAAAGATCAAAAAAAGCACTGAAAAATATATACAAAGTGTTATTACTTATTTTTTTTGGGAAAAAGTGTCAATAAAACTGTTCTTTACTATGAAAATAAATGGGCAAGTATTTACAATAAAGCAACTGTTTTTTCTAATATTATATTATAGTATTTTATTCTACATGCCTTGTAGTACAAATCTTGTATTTGGAAAACTGATGAAACATTGGCGATATTTATGTTGCCGAAATATATTCTTGAAATGTGGTCGTAATGTTAATATTGAACGTAAGGCAATTTTTGGTTCTGGGAGGAATCTTGTCATCGGCGATAATTCTGGTATTGGAATAAATTGTTGTGTACCAGGAAATATAGTTATAGGTAAGAATGTAATGATGGGACCTAATGTTTATATTTTAGGACAAAATCATGAATTTAGTAGAATAGATATTCCAATGATTATGCAAGGTCATGCTAAAGTAAAACAAACGATAATTGAAGACGATGTATGGATTGGACGTGATGTGCTTATGACTCCCGGTAGAACCATACAAAAAGGAACAATTATTGCAGGGGGAACTGTCCTTTGTAAAGATTTTCCAGAATATTCAGTCGTTGGTGGGAATCCATCAAAGTTAATAAAGATAAGAAAATAGAATACAATATGATGACTATTTGTATTTCTAATCATAATCGATTAAATAATAGATATGACTATATGGTCATGTTAGTTATATTTACACTTATAGCTGGCAATTTAGGAGGGGCATTGCAGCCTATTAGATTAATCGGACTATTTTCGCTTCCATTTGTTCTGACTTTTATTTATAATAATAAATTAAGATTTCGGAATATTCTATGTTTTTTTATTCTATGTTTTTTTTATTCACTGGTAAGTCTATTTTGGACAAGTGATATCAATGAAGCTTTTAAGGAGTTTTTTTATTATTCGACACATATTTCGCTCTTTTTTTTACTTGTCTATCTTTCTTTTAATGCTAATCAACCCTATCGCTCAATAATTAAGGGCTGGCTCATTGCTTTTTTATTTTCAGCAATTATTGCTGTTTGTGAAATTTTATTTGACATACATCTTCCGATGAATATTTATGAATCAGATTTATTATTAAATTCTGGGGGTACTGTGATGCAAAAACAATATGCATCGGTTACATTTGGCAATTATAATGGTTATGTTACTTTTTTGTGTTGTGTCTTGCCCTTCTTATTTGCATATATCTTGAGTGCTGTGAAGGTTAGGTGTTTATTATATGGCTGGCTATCTTTTATGTTAATGGCTTACATACTCTTAATCAATGCTTCAAGAGGTGGACTATTATCTTTATTGATCTGTTTTTTGATCTTTTTGTTTTTTTTTAAACGAACAAACATAAAATACAAGAAGATAATTTTCTTTATTTTGATTAGTTTTATATGTTGCACCATATACGTATATTCTGATATATTGCTTCTTCAAATCGTTTCAAGATTTGTTGAGTCAGAAGCTATTGTAAGCGATAGTTCTAGAACAGAACTTATTGAGTTTGCTTTTTCTCTATTTCTCAATTCGTACTTTTGTGGAACAGGGATAGGCAGTATTCAAGCTTCTTTAGAGACTCTTACCTCTGGTATAACTTTACCACATAATCTATTTATAGAAATTTTAGTACAATATGGATTGGTGATTTTCTTTTGTTTTTTATCATTATTATATTTTATATTTTTAAATATTCGAAAAGCTAAGGATTTGGTTATTCGTTATGTACTATGTGCAGCTTTATGTAGTTTGCCTGCTATGGCTGTAATAAATAGTTCTTATCTCTTATTTCCTGTAATATGGATCTATTTTTCCTCTTTGTTTGTATTTGTTACACTTGATAAATAATATGCTTGATTTTTATAACTATTGGTATGCTTCAATGCAGCATGAAGAGCACTCCTTTTTAAAGAAGATGCGAATTTATTCTGTTTTAAGATTTTTTATTCGAGTTTTAGCCAATATAACCATTCCGATTTATTACGTTCTTACTGTAAATAATAAGAAATATTCTTTATCGAGTGGGGAGCTTAAAAGTGAACGTATAATAGTGACTTTAACTTCGTTTCCTGCACGAATAAATCGACTTTGGTTAGTCATTGAGTCGTTGTTGAGACAGAGTCATAAACCTGATATGATTATTTTATGGTTATCGAAAGATCAATTTTCTAATCTTGATTTATTACCTAAGAGTCTGCTTAAATTGCGTAAGAGGGGGTTGCAAATCTTTTTAAGAGAGGGTGATTTACGTTCTTACAAAAAATTTTTTTATACGTTATCAGAATATCCTAATGATGTTATGATTACGGTGGATGATGATATTTTTTATCCGACTTCTGCTATAGAAGAGCTTTTAAAGGAAAGTTTAAGATATTCATGTCCTGTGGTTGTTTCTCGTTATTTTTCTGCTATTACGCAAGATAATCTAGGTAATTGTCTCCCTTATATTAAGTGGAAACAATTAACGAACAAATCAAGAGATAAAATATTTTTTGGTTCAGGTGGTGGAACTTTGTTTCCTCCAGGAGTATTGTACAAAGATGTTTGTAATATTGGTCTTTTTCAAAGGTTAGCACCTTTTGCTGATGACATATGGTTGAATGTGATGTGTCGATTACAAGGCACTAAAATAGTACCAGCTAAAGAACGAAGTGCAAGTCTATTACCAGTTATAAATTTAATAAATGTAGCATTGGCTGATAAAAATATAGGTAATAACTTGAATGATAAACAGATTAAGTCTGTTAGAGAATATTATCTAAAAAAAGGAATAGATCCTTTTGCTATAAATAATAAATAATAGAATATGGAGAAGATTAAGATTGCCGTAATAGGTCTTGGTTATGTTGGGCTTCCCTTGGCCCGATTGTTTTCGACAAAATATGAATGTATTGGTTTTGATCTGAACCAGTCTCGTGTTGATGCTTTAAATTCCGGTCATGATATGACTTTAGAGGTTTCTGACGACTTACTTCGGAAAGCGATAGAAAATGGTTTCAAATGTACCAGTAATATTGACGAAATAAGTAATTGTAACTTTTATGTTGTAGCTGTACCAACCCCTGTGGATTTGAATAATCGCCCCGATCTTACACCTTTGATTGGTGCGAGTACTACAGTCGGAAAAGTTATTTCAAAAGGGGATATTGTTGTGTATGAATCTACTGTATATCCGGGAGTAACAGAGGAAGAATGTCTTCCGGTAGTCGAAAAGGTGTCTGGGTTAACATACAATGTAGATTTTTATGCAGGTTATTCGCCAGAACGTATAAACCCGGGTGATAAAGAGCATACTGTTGAAAAGATTAAGAAAGTAACTTCCGGTTCGACTCCTGAGATTGCTGACATTGTTGATTCTGTTTATAATTCGGTGTTGGTTAACGGTACTCATAAAGCCCCTTCTATCAAAGTGGCTGAAGCTTCCAAAATAATAGAGAACTCCCAGCGCGATGTGAATATTGCCTTCATGAATGAACTCTCAAAGATCTTCAATGCAATGGGCATTGATACCAATGATGTTATTGAGGCTGCATCTTCCAAATGGAATTTTATCAAGTTGAAACCTGGTTTGGTCGGTGGTCACTGTATTAGTGTTGATCCTTATTATCTTATTCAGAAGGCCCAGGTTTATGGGGTACTCCCACGAATCATGTCTGCAGCAAGGCGTTTGAATGATGGTATGGGAGACTATGTCGCTAATCAGGTGATTAGATTAATGAATAAAAAAGGTATTCTTGTCAAAGATTCAAAGATTCTGCTTCTGGGTTTTACTTTTAAAGAAGATTGCCCTGACATTCGAAATACCAAGGTGATAGACATTTATTCTACCTTACATGAGTATACTTCTGACATTACCGTTTATGATGCTTGGGCTAATTCGGCTAAAGTGGCACATGAATATGGTATATTGATCCTGACTGCTGGTATTGATAATTTGGTTGGACAATTTGATGCGGTGGTGTTGTGTGTTGGACATAAAGAGTTCCGGCATATGAATATTCGCGGCTTTCTCCGTTCTGATATGGGTGTTGTTTATGATGTTAAAGCTGTATTGAGTAAAGATATAATAGATGGCAGATTATAATTCTTCTATTTGTTGTATTTTTAATATAGGGACTCACTATCGCAATCCTATATATTCAAAAATGTCTTCGGAGCTTCCCTGTGATTTTTATTTTGGCGATCGTTTATTGACGCCAATAAAGAAAATGGATTATACCCAATTGAACCATTTTCGCTCAGAATTGCATAACAAATATTTATTTTCTCAGTTTTATTGGCAATCTAAATCTGTCCGGTTAGTCTTTAAACCCTATACTTATTATGTATTGGATGGAGAACCTTATTGTTTGTCTTCATGGGTTATCCTTTTCTGGGCAAAACTTTTAAATAAGAAAACAGTAGCTTGGACTCATGGTTGGTATGGCAGAGAAAGTATTGTAAAGAAGGTTATAAAAAAGTTGTTTTATTCTTTGTTTTCTGAGTTGATGGTTTATGGCGAATATGCTATTTCCCTGATGTCAAAAGAAGGCTTTGATAAATCAAAGATGGTTTGTATTGCAAACTCTTTGGATTATGATAATCAGTTGAAAATCAGATGCAATTTGTCGCCTTCTTCTATTTATTCTACTCATTTTTCCAACTCCTATCCTGTATTATTCTATATTGGGCGTGTGCAAAAATCGAAGAAATTGGAATATATAATCCAAGCTATGGATATCTTGAAACAGAAAGGGTTTCCGGTAAATCTTGTTGTTGTCGGTAAAGATGTGGATGGGGTTCATCTTGATTGTGAAATAGCTAAATATAATCTTGGCTCTCATGTCTGGTTATATGGACCTTGTTATGACGAGATGCGCATAGGAGAGATGTTCTATAATGCGGATGTTTGTGTGTCTCCTGGGAATGTTGGCTTGACTGCTATCCATTCTCTGACTTATGGTTGTCCTGTCATAACACATAATAATTTTCCTTTCCAAGGTCCTGAATTTGAATCTATAATTCAGGGAAAAACGGGGGATTTTTTCCAGGAAAATGATGTAAACAGTTTAGCTGATACCATTCAGAAATGGTTAAGTCGGAGTTTATATAGTAGAGATGATATCCGGCAGTTTGCCTATCAGACAATTGATACTAAATGGAATTTATATTACCAAATGGATGTCCTCAAAAAAGTTTTTTCTTAAAACAAATTAAGGATGAACAATTTTCGAAGTTTAGTTAGAAATGGTATTTTGGATATTTTAGGAACGTTTTCGCGTCCTCAGAATGGAATTCATATATTGAATGGACATATGATATGTCGCGGAGCGGTCAGCGATCAAGCTAAAGATTATTTTTCTTACCAGTTAAAGCAACTTTCTCGTTATGTGCATTTTATACGAGTGGAGGAAGCCACTTCTCTAATCCTCAATCATAAAAGTGTCGATGAACCTTTGGTTGCCTTTACATTTGATGATGGTTTTATGGAATGTCATTCAATGATAGCACCTGTTTTGGAACAGTTTGGGGTGAATGCGGCTTTTTTTATCAATCCTAATTTCGTAGATGGGGATGATGTGTATATTCAGAATTTTACAAATAATATAGTTCTTACTCCCGGTAAGATTCCAATGCGCTGGGCAGAGATAAGAGATTTACAGTCGAGGGGACATGTTATTGGTGCACATACAATGGATCATTATATGATTAATGATAATGATTTGGCAGAATTGGATAAACAAATAGGCTGTTGTAAATCAGTTATTGAACATAAACTTTCTACTCCTTGTGAATATTTTGCTTTTCCATACGGCCGTTTGGAACATGCTAATCAATCTTCGATTGATATTGCATGTAAGTATTACAAATATGTGTTTTCTCAATCGGACTATAAACATTACTTTTCTTTTGGCGGTCGCGTAATTAACAGACGGCATTTTGAGCCTTTTTGGCCCGTGAAACATGTTTCTTATTTTTTGAGTTGCCATAAAAAATAGGGGACTTTAATTAGTCTTTTCGATCTTGTTCTCTTCTATTTGATCACTACGATAGTGAAAACTCTCTTTCAAATAAATGTTGTTGCTAACTCTGGTTCCACCGGCCATATTGCAGAGGAGTTAGGGCGTTTGGTTATTGCTTCTGGCTGGAAAAGTTATATTGCTTACGGTCGTTGGGCCTGTCCCAGCCAATCTATGTTGATTAGGGTTGGAACTAGATTTGATCTCTTTGTCCATGGCTTGAAATCCATGTTGTTTGACAGGCATGGTTTTGGTTCACGGAGAGCTACCTTGCACTTAATTTCAAAAATAGAGAAAATAAAACCGGACATAATCCATTTGCATAATCTTCATGGCTATTATTTAAACTGTGAGGTTTTATTTGACTATCTATCTACAGCTAAAATACCTGTTGTTTGGACTTTGCATGATTGTTGGAGTTTCACGGGACATTGTGTCCATTTTCAGAATATCGGGTGTGAGAAGTGGAAGACAGGTTGTTTTGCATGTCCCAATATACGAGATTATCCCAAAGCTTTAGGTTGTGATAACTCTCGTATGAACTATATAGAAAAGAAGAGATTGTTTACTTCGGTTGAACGTATGATGATTGTACCTGTTTGCAATTGGCTAAGTGATATGTTGAGTAAGTCATATCTTTCTCAAATAAAACGGCAGACTATTGTTAACGGGATTGATTTGAAAGTGTTTACTCCAAAAGGTAATCGTGATGTGATAAAAAGTAATTTAGGTGTAGGGACACGATACATGATTTTAGCTGTTGCTACGGTTTGGGGGACTACGAAGGGATTTGATGATCTTATATACCTAAACTCTTTATTACCAGATAAGAGTGTCATTGTTGTGGTGGGGCTAACCACAAAACAAATAAAAAAATTGCCTGGTAATATGATTGGTATAGAGAGAACGGAGAATATTAATCAGTTGGTTGAAATATATTCTGCTGCAGATATTTTTATAAACCCGACATATCAAGATACATTACCTACAGTCAATATTGAAGCGCTTGCTTGTGGTACTCCTGTTATAACTTATGATACCGGAGGCAGTGCTGACATTGTAGATTCTGATACGGGAATGGTTTTAAAACGTGGGGATATTCATACGTTATTAGAAAAGATTTTAGAAATAAGAGAAAGAGGTAAAGAGTCTTATATAACAAAATGTCGCCAAAGAGCATTACAATTTTTTGATAAGTCAAAGCAGTTGAGTTACTACTTGTCTCTTTATGATCAATTACTAAATAAAGAAAGATAGTTCTTCTTTCATAGTTATGAAAATATCCCTTGTTACTGTCACTTTTAATAGTGCTAAAACGCTTCGTGATACGATTCATTCTGTTCTTTCGCAGTCTTATACTAATATAGAATATATAATAGTGGATGGTTTGTCTAATGATGAAACCGTTGCACTTATTAAAGAATATGAACCTCTATTTCAAGGTCGTTTGAAATGGATAAGTGAGAAAGATAAGGGACTCTATGATGCTATGAATAAAGGGATTCGAATGTCTACCGGGGATATTGTCGGGATTATTAATTCGGATGATTTTTATCATAGAGAAGATGTTTTAGAGAAAGTTGCTCAATCGTTTGAAGTTGGTGAAACAGAGGCGATTTATGGAGATGTACGTTTTGTAAACCCTGATAATTTGGATAGGACAGTTCGCTATTATTCTTCTAAAAGGTTTGTCCCATCCTTGTTTCGATTCGGATTTATGCCTGCCCATCCAACATTTTTTACATATAGAAAATATTTTGACCTGTTTGGCTATTATAAAACAAATTATAAAATAGCTGCTGATTATGAATTGCTTGTTCGTTTTTTATATGTACATCGGTTAAAAAGTAAATATTTGCCTTTGGATTTTATGAAAATGAGAACAGGAGGTGTGAGTACAGCTTCTATTAAGAGTAATATCTTATTGAATAAAGAGATAGTAAGGGCATGTAAGGAGAATGGAATATGGACTTGTTATCCCTTGCTTTTATTAAAATATTTAGTAAAAGTGTTTGAACTGATTTTTATAAAAAAATGAATATACTTATTTCTGGAATTCATGGTTTTATAGGCTCTAATTTTATTGGGGCTTTGAAAGATAAACATACTTTGTATGGGCTTGATATTGTTTTTCCTGCTAAAGATGGAGTCGTTAATACTTTTTCTTGGAGAGATATTGAACCCACATCTTTCCCTTTTCAAGCCCTTCCTCAGTTTGATGCCATTATTCATCTTGCCGGAAAGGCTCATGATACGAAAAACCAATCGGCTGCTCAGTCTTATTTTGATATCAATACCGGTTTGACTCAAAAGATATTCGATTTCTTTCTGGAATCATCTGCCAAGAAATTCATTTTCTTTAGTTCGGTGAAAGCTGCTGCCGATAGCGTAGTGGGAGACGTACTTACTGAAGACGTGATTCCGACCCCGGTTGGTCCTTATGGGGAGAGCAAGATAAAGGCGGAAGAGTATATAAAAGAGCATTTTATGTTTCCAACTGCTTCTATTGACGAGGATCAGTCTTTGCGGTTGGGGAAAGATAAGGGGAGGACGGCTATGAATAAACAGGTATATATCCTTCGTCCCTGTATGATTCATGGTCCTGGAAACAAGGGAAATTTAAATTTATTATATAACGTAGTGAAGAAGGGAATCCCTTGGCCTCTTGGCGATTTTGATAATCGCCGTTCGTTTACTTCAATCGATAACCTTTGTTATGTGATTGAGGGGCTTTTGAATCAGGATGTACCTACGGGCATCTACCATATGGGAGATGATGAAGCTCTGTCAACGAATGAACTGATTGGCATCATGTGTGAAGCAATGGGAAAAAAGCCGCATATCTGGAAGATGAACAAAGGGCTTATGGAAGGATGTGCCGGCTTGGGTACTCTGCTGCATTTACCTTTGAATACGGAAAGACTTCGTAAACTGACGGAGAATTATGTAGTAAGTAACGCTAAGATCAAAGCCGCTCTCGGGATTGATAAAATGCTTGTGACAGCTAAAGAGGGGTTGATGAAGACCATTCGTTCATTTGAAGAAACTAAATAACTTATGTACTATCTAATCATCTTAGTTCTGCTATTCCTGGCAGAACTTTTTTATTTCCGTATTGCGGATAAGTGTAACATTATCGATAAGCCTAACGAACGTAGTTCACATACCCGGATTACACTGCGTGGTGGAGGAATCATCTTTTATTTTGGGGTGTTGGTCTATTTTCTCACAAACCACTTTGAATATCCATGGTTTATGCTGGCTTTGAGTCTGATAACTTTTATCAGTTTTATAGATGACATTCGTTCTACTTCGCAAGGATTGCGTTTAGTCTTTCATTTTACGGCAATGGCTTTGATGTTTTATCAATGGGGATTGTTTAGCTTGCCTTGGTGGACAATCCTTGTTGCCCTGATCATTTGTACTGGGATTATTAATGCTTACAACTTTATGGATGGCATTAATGGCATAACAGGCGGATACTCATTGATCATTCTGATAGCATTGGCCTATATAAATAGGGTATATGTTCCATTTGTTGAAACGGACTTTATTTATACTATGCTTTGCGCAGTATTGGTCTTTAATTTTTTTAATTTTCGCAAGAAAGCGAGATGCTTCGCCGGTGATGTTGGGTCGGTCGGTATAGCTTTTGTGATCCTTTTTCTGATCGGAAGTTTAATTATCAAAACAGAGAATTTTAGTTGGCTCGTATTACTTGTTGTATATGGAGTAGATAGTGTGTTGACTATCATTCATCGATTGATGCTTCACGAAAATATTGGTCTGCCGCACCGGAAACACTTATATCAGATTATGGCTAATGAATTGAGAATACCGCACGTAGCAGTATCGTTGGTGTATATGATTGCGCAATTTGTAATTATCATCGGGTATTTATATTGCCGGGATTATGGTTATTGGTATTTATGGGGTTGTATCATCTTGCTGAGTGGAATATATATTGTTTTTATGAGCAAATATTTTCATTTGCATCTTTTACCTAAAAGATAATTATTATGTTTATGATAATTGGGGGTATGGTCGTTATTAATCCTTTCATAGTTGGAGGATATGTCTGATAATCCCTTCTATAACTTACTTTTCCGGTTTCTATAAACTGTTTTAATAAGGATGCAATTAATGCATCCTTATTTTTTTGCTTCGTTTATGGTGTCTTTTATACACGATGTATCCCGAAATGAGAATCAACGTTAGCAGAAGTCCGGAGATAAAAACGAATAGATCCGAGAAAACACCTAAGAAAGGTGAATAGCAGCGACCGACATGGAGTTCTAAGCAGAAATTCCATAATGACATGGGTTGCTGTTGCATAAAAACAGGCATTGCCGGCAATGCTAAATTATTCTCTTTATTGCGTGCTCCGTTGTCGTATTCGAAGATTACCTCCCGCGTGATTAAATCGTCGGTGAATCCGTTAACGAGACTGCCGCCGAGTGGTCTCCCGTAAGTTGCTGCCGGGGGGTGCCCTGTATAATAATCGAGAACACTTCCTGTAGATGGGTTCCAGATAAACAGTCCGCTGAAAGAGCCGATTAACCATTCGTCCGGGTTTTTCGGATAAAACACATTAACTCCCATAGGACTTACTGGTGGGGTTCGTTTTAATTTAACCGGTGGCAGTGTAAAGTCTTTTATAAGATAGAAACCGGTTGACGAAGACAATAACCAGACATTTTTTGATGCGTCCCATCGGATACTGCGGAGTTTGTCATGCCACGGATTGTCTGAATCAAGAGTTGTTCCGGGGATGGGGTTCGTGTTCACCAGAACAAAAGGTATCATTAAGGGCGGTCGGAGACACATACCCGTAACAGATAACAATATGGTCAGTACGATCAGCCATGTACCCAATTTATTGTGCCAGTTCAGTGAAGTTTTCAAGGCCTTTGCCTGTGTTTTGACAGGGAGCCTTTTTCTGTGTCTTCGGCGAATGAATGAGGGAAGAAAAGTATATATGATTCCCGTTATACTGAGAATGATTAATACTACTCCCAGAAAATCAACTACCAGTTTGCCGGGTGTACCGAACAACTCTCCGCTATGGAGGAGCCAGATGGTACGGAATAAGGAGGTTTTCGGTGAATAACTCGCGGGGGCTTTTAATTCTATTTTTTTGAATTGATGGTAAGGAGATACACTGGTATACAGATTAGAACGTGTGAGCACGACCAGAGTATCTCCGCGTTGGGTTATATCAGAGATTCGTTCTTCATTTCCGGATATCGGATACTCCTGCCATTTGTTTTTGTCCAGGAGATAGACAGAGTATAATCCGGCACACCAAATATCGTTATTGGCAAGGCGGATGATATTACTTATTTTGCGATTGTCGATTCCCCGAACCAGACCTTGGTTGAAATCGGTAAAGGTGATGAAACAGGAGTCTGTTTGCCAGACTCCTGCATTACCATATGCCAGAATTTTCCCATCAGGAAGGCGTAATGTTCCTTTTATAATTCCATTATTCCAGTTTCTGTAGTGATAGCTTTCCGGCATCCAGTTTCTGTTGACTTCAACTTTTGAGAAAATTGTACGGTGATTGAGTACAATGCCTGAGAAACAGAACATCAGGATAAAGAAGCTAAAGAACAAACCTACCCATTTATGGTATTTCTTCCAGAAATTTTTCATTAGAGATTGTTACTTAGTTTAAATTGGTACTGCCATTCGGCTGAATGGCGTATTCAAAGGAATAAATGCCACTATTGCCTTCGTCATCATAAAAACTTTTGGCTTTTAGTTTTGCATATTTCCCACTGACTGTGCGGACGATAAATACATAATCACTTGGCGTGTAAGTGGGAGGGGGGCCGGCAAAAGTGATTGCTTTACAAAGTACTTCGTTGGCAGTAGACTCCATGGTAGGAGGAGGAAATCCGGTGCCGGGAGCGGTAATGGTATAGGATGCATCGACAGTGAATGTTCCTTGAGGAACTGTCGTACAGGCTGCCATATCTTTGATATTCGTGAGTAAAGCACCACCTTTTCCCTTACCGGATGCGCCGCTGTTGGTACGCACATTGTAACGGTTGAATGCGATATCCCAATCTGTATTTTCGGCATGGGTTTCTTCACTGACGTTTACTTCTTTTCCTTTTTCAAGTGAATAATAAATCCAGTCGTTCCCATATGCTGTTTTCCGGCTCAGGCTTACCTGTTTTACCGGTAAAGCACCTCCCCCCTGTGAGGGATCGTCGGGCAGAGAACCGTTATTGTCACCTGAGCAGGAGGTGCTGATAAATGCTGATAGTACGCCAAATAATAGAATGGCGAATCTGAATTTGCTTTTGTTGTTCATACTTGTTTTAGTTTAATTTATTTATAGTGTATAATTACATGCGATAAAATAATTTCTTCCCGGTGAGGTAGAGGTATTGAAGGTTACCCGGTCTGAGGTATAATCGAACAGGTTGGTTATTCCTGCCGTGATTCTCAGGTTCTGCATGATGTATTGTGACACCGTCAGATCCCAAAGACAATAGGGGTTCACCTTAGCCTGATAGTAGGCTTCTACTTTCTTTCCCTCTATTTCGAGTTCGTCCAATACGTCGAATCTCTTTTTTCCCATGATATTGCCGGACAGATTGACAACTGTGGCATAACGGGGGATACGTGTATTGTATTCGGCACGGATGTTGCCGGAATGTGGACTGGAAGAACTTAACCGGACTCCGTCAGCGTCTTTGCTTGTGTAGAGGTAATTGTAAGCTCCGTGTACATTGATGTGTCTGTTTATCTGTACCTTGCACATGGTTTCAACTCCTGCCAGATGACTTTTCCCCACATTGGTATAATGGAGTTCGGTTTGGTCATTACTCCACATTCCTTCTATTTTGTTTCGGAACCAGTTACTGTAGATGTTGGTATTGATATTGATCCAACTATTCACGTACTCTCCTGAAAGTGATATATAATTGTTGGTTTCAGGTTTCAGTTTACTATTGCCATATATCCAGAACATCCCCAGGTGATCCCAGTTCATATAGAGCTCTTTAATGCTGGGTGAACGGTATCCGCGTGCATAATTGAAGCGGACTGTGAATGGGAATACTTTATACATGACAGAAGCTTTGGGAGTGACGTTGGCACCATATTTTTCATGATAGTCACATCGCAGTCCCGCCACAACGGAGAATTGCTTGTTGATACTCCAATCGTCCTGGAGGAAAGCGGTAGCATACCATTGGCTTTTGTTCTCTTTTACACCGGTTTCGAATTTATCACTGAACAATGACTCTCTGTAAAATTCCAAACCGCCTGTGATGGTCTGTTTGTCCAATGCAGTGGTAGTGTAAACGACGCGTGGCTGAATAATATTGTTTTTATATTCAAGGCGGCGCCCGCTTTTCAATTCGTATTTATCATAACGATTGTAATGGTCGGCATGAATAGAAGCAACCAGAGCCGATTTATCGGAAATCGTATAGTCTATTGTGCCCCCATAAGTATAGTCTTCTGATTTTTCGAAAATGTTATCTGCTTGAAAATCATACTTGTTTAGCATATAATAGCTTCCCTTTAACTGGACCTTCAGTCGTTTACTGAAACGATAATCCATTTTATGGGTTACTTGCACGTCTTCGTATCCCGATATGCTGGTGGGAGTTGTGTTGAGTTCTTCGGTAATTGTGGTGTTATAGGCCGGGAAGAATTTTACCAACGGCTTTTTGTCATATAATTGATATCCGTCGAAACTTTTATAAAGTATATCGGTGTTCATCGTGAATTTTCCTAAGTTTAATCCAAGGGATAAATTGGTGTTCAGATTGGGTTTATCTAAATGGGTCCGGTACTTGTATTGTGAATGGTCCTTGGGGGTATCTTTATAATTTTGCTGGTTTTTTCCCGCATAACGTATCCCTGCGGAGGCTTCAAACTTCTTTTTAGCTTTACGGGTAATGATATTGATGACTCCACCCATAGCTTGTGAGCCGTAAAGGGCAGAAGAGGCCCCTTTGACTATTTCGATATGGTCGATATTATAAAGATTGATTCGTGAATAGTCAATGTTGCCACCGTTTTCTCCTGCTATGCGTTCACCGTCTATCAGGAAAAGGATATGTTTGGAGCCCAAGCCCTGTATGTCGATACTGGTTCCATAACCGACTTCCTGAAAATTGAGTCCGGGTACCTCCTGGGTCAAGAGATCCTGGATGTTACCGGTTCCCCTTTCTTCTATTTGTTTTGCGGTGATTACCTGAGTGATAACCGGTGTATTTTTTATTTTTTTTTCAGTTCGGGTGGCTGTAACCACAATTTGTTCAAGGTTGAAAGGATCATCATTCATATAAGAAACTGTGTCCTTTTCTTGCCGTACATTCTGTGCTGCTAAAGGGAGTGCACCTATAAAAGTCAGTAGTAATGCAAATTTTGTTCTTATCATAATCTTTGTTTTTGGATCAGCAAAGATATAGGGTACTTAAAGAGTGTGAAATACCTAAAAATAGGTAAAAGACAGATGACGATTAATACTAATTCCATCGAAATAATTAGTTCAGCTTCCGGATGGCTTTTCTCACCTCGCATATCGGAGGGATTCTGCCGCTTCTCTTAAAGAATTTGCAGGAGATGGTGTAAGGAGTGGAATAAAAATCGTATTTTTGCAACCAACTTTTTTAAAATAACCGGTTATGAATACCATTCAGATAAAAGATAAACTATTCACTGTTTCTATCAAGGAACAAGAGATTCAAAAAGAAGTGATTCGCGTGGCGAATGAAATTAATCGTGACCTGGCAGGTAAGAACCCTTTGTTCCTCAGTGTGTTGAATGGTTCGTTCATGTTTACTGCCGATTTGCTGAAACATATAACGATTCCCTGCGAAATTTCATTTGTAAAGTTAGCCTCTTATCAGGGAGTATCGTCTACCGGTACTATTAAAGAAGTGATCGGTATCAATGAAGATATAGCGGGACGTACTGTTGTTATCGTAGAAGATATTGTAGATACGGGACTGACTATGCAGCGTTTGCTGGAAACACTGGGAACGCGCGGGCCACAGGAAATCCACATTGCTTCGTTGCTGGTAAAGCCGGATAAGCTTAAGGTGGATCTGAATATTGAATATGTCGCAATGAATATTCCCAATGATTTCATTGTAGGATACGGACTCGATTACGACGGTTTCGGGCGTAATTATCCGGATATTTATACAGTTATAGACTAACATAAAATAAATAATAGGTATACCAGTAATGGTAAAATGTAGAATTATAAATTAACAAGATGCTGAACATTGTAATTTTCGGTGCTCCCGGTTCAGGAAAGGGAACACAAAGCGAACGTATTGTAGAGAAATACGGAATTAACCACATTTCAACAGGAGATGTATTGCGTGCAGAAATTAAAAACGGCACAGAGCTGGGTAAAACAGCTAAAGGCTACATTGATCAGGGACAGTTGATTCCGGATGAATTGATGGTAGACATTCTGGCAAGCGTATTCGATAGCTTTAAGGATAGTAAAGGGGTTATTTTTGATGGTTTCCCAAGAACTATTCCGCAAGCTGAGGCGTTGAAAGTGATGTTGAAAGAACGTGGACAGGATATCTCTGTGATGCTGGATCTGGATGTTCCGGAAGAAGAGTTGATGACTCGTCTGATTAAGCGTGGTCAGGAATCAGGTCGGGCTGATGATAATGAAGAGACTATCAAAAAGCGTCTGGTTGTATATAATACACAGACCTCACCGTTGAAAGAGTATTATAAGGGCGAAGGCAAATACCAGCATATCAATGGTCTTGGCACCATGGAAGGTATCTTTGAAGATATTTGTAAAGCGGTAGATACATTATAATTATATATGTGCCGATGTGCTCATTAAGAAAATAGCATGGATTATGGGTATGTCGGCACATGATCACATTGAAAATTTATTGATTATGGCTGAATCGAATTTTGTTGATTACGTAAAGATATACTGCCGCTCGGGTAAGGGTGGAAGAGGCTCTACGCACATGAGGCGAGAAAAATATACTCCTAACGGTGGTCCCGATGGAGGAGATGGTGGTAGAGGAGGCCATGTTATCCTGCGTGGTAACCGGAACTACTGGACATTGCTTCACCTGAGGTATGACCGTCATGCTATGGCCGGTCATGGAGAATCGGGGAGCAAGAACCGCAGTTTTGGTAAAGACGGCGCAGATAAGATTATTGAAGTCCCCTGTGGTACGGTAGTTTACAATGCCGAAACGGGAGAATATGTATGTGATGTTACGGAACATGGACAGGAAGTCATTCTCCTGAAGGGTGGCCGAGGCGGATTGGGAAACTGGCATTTCAAGACAGCTACCCGTCAGGCTCCCCGTTTTGCCCAGCCGGGTGAACCGATGCAAGAAATGACAGTGATCCTTGAATTGAAGCTGTTGGCAGATGTAGGTCTGGTTGGTTTTCCGAATGCCGGAAAGTCTACGTTATTGTCGGCTATTTCTGCGGCAAAACCCAAAATAGCTGATTATCCGTTTACTACTTTGGAGCCTAACCTGGGTATTGTGTCTTACCGTGACGGACAGTCGTTCGTGATGGCAGATATTCCGGGAATTATCGAGGGAGCCAGTGAGGGTAAAGGGCTTGGATTACGATTCTTACGTCACATTGAACGCAACTCTTTATTACTGTTTATGATACCGGCAGATAGTGACGATATCCGTAAAGATTATGAAGTGCTGCTAAACGAGCTGAAAACGTTTAATCCGGAAATGCTGGATAAGCAACGGGTACTCGCAGTCACCAAAAGTGATATGCTCGATCAGGAGTTGATGGATGAAATAGAGCCGACATTGCCTGAGGGAATCCCTCATGTGTTCATTTCGTCCGTATCCGGTCTGGGTATCTCAGTATTGAAGGATATTCTGTGGACGGAACTGAATAAAGAGAGCAATAAAATAGAGGCTATTGTGCATCGTCCGAAGGATGTCAGCAGACTGCAACAGGAACTCAAAGACATGGGAGAGGATGAAGAACTCGACTATGAGTATGAGGACGATAGTGATGAAGATGATCTGGATTACGAATACGAAGAAGATTGGGAAGATAAATGATTTCACTCACCGACGATAAGAAAATGTTGGGGTATGGGCTGTTGGGCGTATACCCCAACATTTCTCATTTTGTGACGACCCGACATGGAGGTTATAGTGAGGGAGCGTATGCTTCTTTTAATTGTTCTCCTTACTCGGGGGATGAATTTGAAAAAGTAAAAAAGAATCAGCTTTTATTGTTTCAATCGTTACCGCAAGTACCGAAACATCTGATCCTCCCTTTCCAGACGCATGGAACAAAAGTGCTTCTGATTAATAAGGATTTTCTGGAGACTTCTATAGAATGTCAACAGGAAATGCTGAACGGGATAGATGCATTGATTACCAATGAACCGGGGTGTTGTATCGGTATTTCAACGGCAGATTGTATTCCGGTACTGCTATATGATAAAGTACATGGGGGTGTAGCAGCCGTACATGCCGGATGGCGGGGAACTGTGGGGTATATCGTGGGACACACGCTTGAGAAAATGCGGGCGGCATTTGGTACGGAGGGACGGGATGTGATTGCATGTATCGGCCCGGGTATTTCTATTCAATCATTCGAAGTAGGGGACGAAGTTTATGAAGCTTTTCGTTTGAATGGTTTTGATATGTCGCGTATCTCTTTCCGACATTCGGTTACCCATAAGTACCATATTGACTTATGGGAGGCAAACCGGCAGCAACTATTAGACTTTGGTGTGCCGGGAGTTCAGATTGAAGTAGCGGATATCTGTACTTACATCCATTATGAAGATTTCTTTTCAGCGAGAAGATTAGGCATAAAGTCCGGACGTATTCTATCGGGTATTATGATAAACTGCTGATGGACAAAATTTTGATTTATTATGTATACCATTACTATATCGAAAGAGTTAAAAGAAGCATGTCCTGTTTTTGCAGGAGCTGCTGTATATGCTGAAGTGAAAAACACTTCTTATTGTGAAGGGCTTTGGGAGGAGATTCAATCTTTTACAGAAAAGCTCACTGCAACAACCCAGTTGGAAGATATTAAAAAACAACCAGTGATAGCTGCCACACGTGAGGCTTACAAACGGTGTGGAAAAGACCCCGGAAGATATCGCCCATCGGCCGAAGCATTACGTCGCAGGCTGATGCGGGGAATTGCCTTGTATCAGATTGATACTCTGGTCGATTTGATCAATCTGGTTTCTCTTCGGACCGGGCATTCGATAGGTGGTTTTGATGCGGATAAGATAGCGGGCACCAATCTGGAGCTGGGGATAGGCAAAAAAGAAGAGCCTTTCGAAGGTATTGGCCGTGGAGTACTGAACATAGAGGGACTTCCGGTATACCGCGATGCCGTGGGAGGAATAGGAACACCTACCAGTGATAACGAGCGGACAAAGATGGATCTGGAAACGACTCATATATTAGCCATCGTTAATGGTTATAATGGGAAGGAAGGATTGCAGGAGGCTGCCGGGATGATACAGACTTTATTGCGAAGATATGCAGGATCGGACGGAGGAACGATCACCTATTTTGAATAACAAGCGTCCATGAAGAACATACACACTTTTTTGATTTTATCTCTGTTTTCGTTGTGTACGAGTGCACAACGCAGTGCACAAACCAAATTCTCGGATATGGAGGTTAATCATGTCCGGGTGGCTACACCGGGACTTTTTGCTAAAGAGAATTGCATCATGCTCGATCTGAATTCCCTGTCTCGGAATTACTCTTTTCCTTTGCCGGGAGGTAAAGTCATTTCCGGTTATGGAACCCGTGGCGGACATAGTGGGGATGATATAAAAACTTGTGCCCGTGATACGATTCGCGCTGCTTTTGACGGAGTGGTACGTATGGCAAAACCTTATGGTGCATACGGCAATGTGATTGTGATTCGCCATCCCAATGGATTGGAAACGGTGTACAGTCATAATGTGAAGAATCTGGTAAAAAGCGGAGATGCTGTGAAAGCGGGAAAAGCTATTGCCCTGACCGGACGTACCGGGCGGGCTACTACGGAACATCTGCATTTCGAAACGCGGATTAACGGGCAACATTTTAATCCCGGTCTTATTTTTGATATGGATAAACGCACTTTGCGCAAGGATTATCTGCAATGTACGAAGAAGGGGAAAGGGATTATTGTGAAAGCTTTGAAAAGCGAAAAAGTTCCCCCTAAGTATAAAACTCTTTCGCCTTTCCTTTATGAACTGCCCGGTATTAAAAAACCGGAATGGAATATACCAGGCCTAGCGAAATCCGCTGTGTATTCGGGTCTATAGCTTCTAAACGGCGGGCAGCTTTCAGGAGTTCGTTCCGTTTGTACTGATAATGGAGGAAGATCAATAGTTCGCTGTTTCGCATCGGATAGTATTCTACGCAGGCTTGCCCGCACCAGGTACGACGATAGGTGCCTTTCTCAAAGATTCCGTTTGTTTTATAAATCTTACCGGTTTCGTAGATACCTTTCAAGTATACATTCCAATTGGGATGGAGACGGTAGTCCACATTGGCAATGGTAGTGAAGTATTCGGTATATTGGGCCGTTTGTGGATTCTCCAGGTCAGTGTGGGGTAAGGCACTGATAATGCCTTTGTTGTCGATCCCCTGTCGGGAGTACATTAAATCTACATAAGCGATCCATGGCCCTTTTTCATAGACGTTTCCGGCAGTGAGATACAGGATGTTTCTTCCTTTGGCCTGCTGTCCCCATGAAGCGGCATATCTTAACTGGATGGCTTTATCCAGATAGTAACTGTTCCAGTTGATAGTTGAGATCAGGGGAACTTTGGTAGCTTCTACATTTGCCGGTAGCCCGTGGAGATAGGTATCTTCATCCCCACCATTACGGTTGTTTACTATCTGGAAGTTCAATTCCTGAGTAGGGGTTACATTCCAGGTGGCAGATACACCTGCCAGAAAGCAGTTGACATAATTATTAAATTCACTGAACTCACGCACTTTAATCGGGTTGACATAGTATTCGTAGCCACCCAGCATGAGGAACTGTTTTCCGGCGGTGATGGAAAAGCGTTCGGAGAGGTGATAGGTCAGATAAGCATACTCTACGGAAGAAGACAGGTTGTCCAGTACAAAGGGATTGCTGTATTTATTAAAAGATTGACGGAAATGGTAAGAGAACTTTTGGTTGATATTTCCTACAATTTCTAATTTGAACCGATTAAGTTTGAAAGCGACCTCCTCTAATTCATTCTCGGTAAAAGAAGCAGCACATGAGGTGTAGAGTTGCAGGTTCATGTGAGCGGAGAATCCTTTGTTTTCTTTTCCGGTGATGCGTTGGACTACAGAAGAAATAGAGTCGTTTGGGGAAATAATGGGTTGCTGTTGGGCCGTAATAGTACCCATGGTAAACAAGGTTACCAAAAGGAAGACGTGTCTTTTCATATTTGTGAAATCTCTTTGGGTTAATAAAAGTGATGCAAAAATAATAAAAAACGTCTTCCTTTTCGTCTTTTCAAGGTAAAACTGTCTGTTTCTCCTTAAAGTTCCTGTTCTGTTAGTCTACAAATTTCAGGCAAACAGGTTTGTCTACTTTTATATCTTTCTTGATGTCGGTCAATAGTCCGGTAGTCTGGTTCCTTTCAAATATCTGAATGGTATTGGTGTCGCGGCACGCTACCAGCAAATATTTGCCGTTGGGGGTAATGATGAAGTTACGCGGATGGATTCCCGTTAACTGATAACCTACCTTGGTCAGGGTACCATTGGTCTTGTCGACTTTGAAGATGGCAATTCCGTCTGCTTTCAGGCGGTTGCTGGCATAGAGATATTTTCCGTCCGGACTGATGTGGATATCGCCACTGCCTTGTGCATTTACAGTATCGGCTGCAATGGTTTGAATTTCATCCAGCATTCCGTCGGTATACCGGAAAGCTATTACCGTCCCTCCTATTTCGTTAATAAGGTAAGCAAACTTGCTGTCCGGACTGAATATCAGATGTCGGGGACCGGAACCCGGAGCAACCTTAAAAGCTTCCGGATTACCCTTTGTCAGGAGTTTCTCTTTGTTATCGGCATTGGCATTCGGATTGAGATTGAATTTATGTATCTGATCGGTACCTAAGTCATCGGCGAGTAAATATTTGCCATCCGGAGTAATACGTACGCAGTGCAGATGAGGCATTGTCTGTCGTTCTTTATCCGGTCCGGAACCTTTAAATTCGATTACATCGGAGGCGGGTAGCAGAGAACCGTCTTTTCCGATGGGAAAGACAGTGATGCTCCCTCCGCTATAGTTGGCAGTGATAACATTCTTTCCGTTGGTGATCAGGTAGCACGGATCGGCCCCCATTGTTTTCTGAGTATTCAATAAGCGAAGCGTTCCTTTGGTTTTATCGAAAGCAAAGGCGCTCACAGATGCCTGGTCTTTGCTGAATTCATTGACGGAATAAACGAATTTTCCGTCGTCCGACGGAACGAGGTATGATGGGTTAGCAACTTCTGTATCACTGAGTGGTACTGATGCTCCGGTTTCTTCGTTGAACCGGAAAGTGTAAATGCCTTTACTGTCGCCGGAAGTATATGTTCCTACCAGCATAGTCAGTTCGTTGTCAGTTGTTGTTGGATCTGCCGGCTGTGCGGTTGTCTTCTTTGGAGAACAACTGGCTACAAGCATGCCGACTGCACAGATACTAATGATTTTTTCGACCATAATAAATAGATGTTATTTTGAGGGTTTGTTGGTTGCCTTCGTTATATTCTGAAAACACAAAGTTAGTATAATCTCCTGTGTTTCTTTCCGGAATGAATAAAATATCTAAAATCCATCCTCTTTTTCTTTCTTTATGATGAATATTCCCTATCTTTGCAGCCACATAAGTGGTTACCACTTCCTCATCTCAAAAGGGGTTGACTGGTTTTGACAGCGGGCAGAAATGGTGGGTAAGCATGCAGTGCGTCGGTGATTTGCACTTTAATCTCAGTTATCAAAATTTTATCTGGCGAAACTAATTACGCTCTTGCTGCTTAATCGAATCATAGTAGATTAGCTTAATCCAGGCACCAGGTGCCAGGACGAGACATCACTCGGAAGCTGTTGCTCCGAAGCATTCCGGTTCAGTGGTGCAGTTACATCGGGGATAGTCAGAAGTGGCCTCGCGCTTCGGATGAAAATTTAGAGGATAAGGCAGGAATTGATGGCTTTGGTTCTGCTCCTGCACGAAAAACTTAGGCAAAGATAAGCATGTAGAAAGCTTATGATTTCCTCGTTTGGACGAGGGTTCGAATCCCTCCAGCTCCACTTTATGACAGAAACGTCCCTCTGAACCGGTAAGTTCAGGGGGATTTTTTGTTAAGAATATCCGGATTGTCCGGGTTATTTGTTACGTTCTCAACGTAAGTCGTTGATAGGTAGCTGCCTATCGGCATTTAAACTGCTGTTATTTGTCCGGGTACTTTATTTTGTCTTTTAAAATAAACACTCTACATTTGACTTCTGAGCAATTCGTCATAGAGAGTCGACAAGTGAGAAACGGTCTAATCCCAAGTATGGTTAAAGAAATTATTGTCTGCTCATATTTATTGTTTATTCATATTCCGGTAAATGCCCTTGCCAATCTATCTTTTTCTTAATAAAAACCATATTGGGGAAACAAACTGAATATTGTCTCGTTATAATGTAGATCAGATTGATTTTTCATGTGAGTCGCCTTTCTTGATGTCCTGTTGCTCACCGATAAACGATGTGAACATCTCATTACTATTGTTTTGTTAGTATCCTCTACGACAACAGGGAGGGATTTAAGGCGTTCAGGAGCGCCACAAATCCGGTCACCTACTCACGTGATGTGCAGAAGGTAGTGTTTTTCTTTCCCCCATGACTACCTTACTATAGGGTTCCCACTTTTAATAAAACTACTCCATTTTAATTATAACAAACAAAAAGAATGAAATATATTTTATACTTCATGATGATGATATATGGTTCGTTATGCCATGCCATCGTTTGCAAACACATTGTAGAAATAAGTGAAACGAATACTCGTAAAGTGCATCAGATACGGAGAGATGCCTTGGGATATATGTGGTTTATGAGCCATACCGGAATAAGCCGGTTTGATGGAACGAAGCTGAAACACTATAAGTTGTCTGCCGAAGGACAGACTGTGGATTATTATATGGGCTGTTGCCGGCTGCTTACGGACAAAGAGAATGGGTTATGGGCGGTTACCCGAAACGGAGATTTATGGACGTATAATCCGTCATTGGATAAGTTTGAGTGCAGAAACCATCTGCCGAACCAGGATAAGGCGTCAGTGCGCTTTCTCTGTGCAGATAGTCAGGGGCATATCTGGTTTTCCGCTGGAAACCGGTTGATTGCTTATCGGGGAATTACTAATACTTTCTATCGGGTGAATCACAATCTGAAACAGATTTCCGGTATGGTAGAAGTAGCTCCGGGAGAGTATTTCGTGGGCTCGGATGAAGGCCTGTTTGAGATAACCATGAAGGGTTATTCCATAGAAAAACAATCCGGCGAACTGTCCGGGAAGAGATGTCGCCGGATACATGAAATGCTTTTTCATCCGTATAGCGGCAGACTGATTATCGCAGACTATTCGGAAGGGTTAATGGTGTGGGACACGAAGTCGGAGCGGATGATTTATACATGGGACAGGCCTGTGAACAGCCGGATTAGCAGTTTGCGAACATTGGACGACCGGAATGTCTTAGTAGCAACGGACGGTGAGGGATTATATCGCATGGACATTATTAACCCGGAAATCAGGTCTTTTGTACATACCGATTTTGAGAATGGTAATTCAATTCGTACGAACCGGATTGTCGATTTGTTTGTGGATGATCAGAAACATATCTGGGTGGCGGATTATCCGGAAGGCGTATCAATGATTGATATGGATTCTCCGGATGATTATAAGTGGTATAGGTTTCAGGCAGGAAATACGCATTCATTGGCGAACAACCGGGTAAATGCGGTATTACATGATTCGGACGGGGATGTCTGGTTTGCGACGGATCGTGGTATCAGTTGTTTTCACCCGTCGACAGGCAGATGGGAACGGATTGTTACAGATCTTCCTTGCCAGATGTATACTGCACTTAGCGAAACAGGTCCCGGAGAGATATGTGCCGGAAACTATGTACACGGCTTGTACATCATCCGTAAGAAGAATAATAATCAGGTTGTTCCGTATGCCCGCATTTCCGGGGTCAATGCACTTTGCCGTAAGGATAAAGATCGGTTGTGGATTGGGACGGATGAAGGTTTGTTTCTCTATTGTCCCAATGATAATGGTGTTGTAGAAGTGAAATCCTTGTCCGGTCTGCACATTCATGCCTTGTATCAGTCCGATAGCAATTGCCTGTATATTGGAACCGAAGGAAACGGTTTGCTGGTCTACCGTCCGGAGCAATCCCGGCTGGATACTGTGAAAAATTCGGGAGTTGCTAATGTGTACGCTGTTTGGGAGGATGACAAGAAGCGGCTGATAGGAAGCAGTGACCAGTTTGCCTTTTCATTTGATCCTGTACAGCATTCGTTTCGGCGGTTTCCCAATAAAGGACTCCGGATTACGTCGGGAGCTTTTATTGGAGACGGCAGGCAGATACTGGGTACATACCAGGGAGCAATTGATTATGACAAACAAGAGCCTCGTTCGTTACATAAGACCTGCCTGGGATTTTATCTGGACGGGCTTCGGGTTCTGGATAAGGATATGACCGTAGAAACAGAAAATACTCCGTTAGAAAAAGCACTGAATTATACAGCTACCTTACAGTTGGATCATGATGAAAACACTTTTTCGTTTACGGCTACTGCCGTCCGCTACGATGAAATACAGGATATAGCTTACAGCTGGAAACTGGATAATACGGACTGGAGTAATCCGTCGCCGGAGAATAGAATTCGTTTTTCGAACCTTGCTCCGGGTGAATATGTCTTCTCCGTACGGGCAATATCCATTGGCAACGGACGTCCGTTTGCACAGAGGAATATGAATATCGTGATTCGTAAACCGCTCTGGAAGACAAATGGCGCTTTTCTTTGTTATGGAGTTTTGGCTATTACGCTGGGGTCTTTAGCTGTTCGTTCGTGGTTCATCTGGCAAGACAGGAATCTTTCAAGAGAAAAGATACAATTGTTTATGAATACTACCCGTAACCTCTGCATGCCGCTTACGTTGATAAAGGTTCCGTTGGAGTATCTTTATGAAAAATCGTCTTCCGAACTTGTCAATAACGTATTGCAACAGATTAAGGGTGTAAACAATCTGCTGGCCGACCTGGAAAGCATCAGCCGTATTTCGGCTTCTCCCGGGTGCCTGTCTCTTGCCGATCATGAGTTATCCATGTTTCTCAAAGAGACGGTGAACCGGTTCAGTGATTACGCAAACGAAAAATGTATTACGCTTCGTTGGGTGGACGAGCTGGCTTTTGTTACCGTGTGTCTGGATAGGGAGAAGATGGCTGCAATCCTCCGGAACCTTTTGATGGCTTTTACCGACAGTATAGACAGGGGCGGGGAAATACTTCTGAGTACATCGTGCAATACTCAAAACTGGGAGTTGAGGCTGGAGTCTGAAGATAATGGACTTCTTAAAAAAAAATTCTAAATTATAAGGGATTGGTTTCGGGAGGCTCTGCCGAGACCATGAGTTGGTTATTTATACGCAAATTAATCTGTTTGCATAAAGGCAAAATCAAATTTACTTATAAAGAAGAGCATAAACTGGTTCTTATCTTAGTCTTTCCTGTTGCTATCCGGCAATCGGAGAAATTTTCCGACCTTTCCGATCTGCTTTCCGTACCTGAATTTCCGCCCAAGGACAGCGAACTGTTACCGGCTAACGAAACGTTGCCGGCAATGGAAACTCCATTACCGAAACATCGGGAGAAGAGACGCAACGGACGTTCTTTGGTATTGGTCGAAACCCATAAAGAATTACGTAATTATCTTGTGCGAATCCTGATGCCGGATTACGAAGTTGTATCGGTTTGCGATGCGGAAACGGCCTTTACGACTATATGTGAACAGCATCCCGATGCTGTTCTGGCCTCTTCAGCCCTTGTCGGAATTTCGGGGGAAGAACTTGCTGTCCGGATTAAATCGGATGACAGGGTAGCACATGTACCTGTGATATTGCTGGTGAAACCGGGTGAAGACAGCAACGAGACCCAACGGAACGCCGATCTTTATGTGACGATGCCTTTTGCCATTTCGTTCTTAAAAGCAGAGATTGAAAGTCTGATTACCAACCGGGAGATTATCCGCAAGAGGTATATCCGTTTGACATTAGGGGTTGATGCTCCGGATGACGTCGAAGCCGATGTGCCGTTGTCGGATAGTGATCAGGAATTTATCAGTCTGGTGAGAAGCCTGATTGAAGAGAGACTCACCGATTCCAGGTTTACGATTGACGAACTGAGTGATTGTGTGAATATGAGCCGTTCGAGCTTTTACAATAGGATTAAGGAGATAACCGGCCATGCACCCGCAGACTATGTTCGTAGTGTACGCCTTAACAAGGCGCTGATCTTGCTGATGAGTAGGAAATATACTGTAGCCGAGGTTGCCGACATGACGGGATTCAGTGATCCGAAATATTTCAGGATCGTGTTTAAGAAACGTTTCGGAGATTCACCGACAAAGTATATAAGCAATTTGTAAGTTAACGGGAGACCGGCCGGGGGAGTGCCTTGCCGGTCTTCATTTTATTAACTAATCCTGTCAGTGGGATTGAAAGAATAACTCTTATCTTTGCTTCTCAAAATGTGAACTGCGATGTAGAATTATTGCAGAAATGGGCGAACGTAAGATTATACATATTGATATGGATGCTTTCTATGCTTCCGTAGAGCAGAGAGACCATCCGGAATTACGTGGTAAACCGCTTGCTGTCGGGCATGCCGAGGAGCGGGGAGTAGTGGCGGCGGCAAGCTATGAAGCGCGTCGGTACGGAGTGCGTTCGGCTATGTCGTCACAGAAGGCAAAGCGCTTATGTCCGCAACTGATTTTCGTTCCCGGACGGATGGACATATATAAATCGGTTTCCCGCCGGGTACACGAGATCTTTCATGAATACACCGATTTGATTGAACCCCTTTCGTTGGACGAGGCATTCCTGGATGTGACAGAGAATAAACAGGGAATTTTACTGGCGGTAGATATAGCCAGGGCTATCAAGCAGCGCATCCGTGAAGAGTTGAACCTGGTAGCATCGGCGGGTGTATCTTATAATAAATTCCTGGCAAAGATTGCTTCGGATTTTCGGAAGCCCGACGGACTCTGTACCATCCATCCCGATCAGGCGCTCGATTTCATTGCCCGTCTGCCCATCGAGTCATTTTGGGGAGTAGGACCGGTGACTGCCCGGAAGATGCATTTGCTGGGTATTCACAATGGCCTTCAGCTACGTGGCTGTTCGTCGGAAATGTTGGTACGGCAGTTTGGTAAAGTAGGACTGCTCTATTACGATTTTGCACGAGGAGTCGATCTCCGTCCCGTAGAAGCGGTATGGATACGTAAATCAATCGGTTGCGAACATACGTTGGAGAAAGATATTCATGTGAAATCGGCTGTGATTATAGAACTTTATCACGTAGCTACGGAACTTGTGGAACGGTTGCAACGGAAGGACTTCCGGGGAAAGACGCTGACGCTGAAAATCAAATTTCATGACTTTAGCCAGATCACACGGAGCATGACGCAGGCTCAGGAACTGACGAGCCTTGAAAGAATTCTGCCTCTTGCCAAACAGTTGCTGAAAGAGGTGGAGTATGAGCAACATCCCATTCGGTTGATAGGGCTTTCGGTGTCGAATCCGAGAGAGGAGACAAATGAGCATCGGGGAGTGTGGGAACAATTGAGTTTTGAGTTCAGTGACTGGGGAAAATAGTTAAAGATCGGGATGCGGGGGTGAAATAGTCGGGTGATTGTATCTGTTTAGTATTATTTTTCTTATCTTTGGGAGTGATACGGCATTGAGAACTAATAAATTATAAAAGATCATGAACCTGAGCAGATGTCCAATTCTCTTCTTGCTACTATTTGCGTTGTTCTGTAGTTGCCACGATGAAGACAGGGAGGATATACCTCCGACCGACAAACGAACCGCGAACTTCATTGTGAAATATAACGACGGATCCGGAATACATCCGGATTATAATGCTAAAGTATATATTTATTATGGAATATATTCGATGGATATTGCAGGTTTCCGCTATCTTCCGGATGGAGTTCTGGAATATCGCGGACAGGAAATAGTTCCTGATATAGCATTGTCTGCTGATGGGAAAGAAGATGTGTCACTGTTATTAAATAACACGGAGAAGGTAACGGTCGTGGTTGAGAGTTCCTTTTATGAAGGGAAAATAGGAATAACGAGTTACTCTCCGGGGGATATGTCCATAAAGGCTACATTTATATTTGGGGGATAGTATGGTGGCTCGGGACAGCCGCCTGAATGTCTGTCCTCGTTTTATGATATATAAGAAAGGGGAGAAGCCGAAACTTCTCCCCTTCTGTATAGAGGCTCTGTTTGCTATGAACAGAGCCTTTGTTTGGTACGGATAGAGCCTCTGTTCTGCTTCTGCAGAGTCTCTGTTTCCGGCAAGTGCTTACTTCATTCGTTTTCGGAGCAACCGGCTCCCGGTGCTTTTCCCGGTTGCATCCGGGGGAATTGCCGGTTTCTCCGGAAAAGCCATTAAAAGCTGCCGGAATCTGTTTGCTACAATCCGTGTATCGCTTTCATCAGTTGTTCTCCCAGTCCGATGGTATAGCCTTGTGAAACAAAAACTACCCGGTTGAACGTATCACCGATAATAAACATCGGCAAGATGGTGCTGTTAGGCAATTTCATCGATTCGGCAATTTGTTTCTGGATGGCTCCGTTTACATCGATACCATAGGTGATGGTCGAGGGCAGTCCGGGGAATTCCGTCGGGCGGAACTTCTTATATTGTTCTTCATTAGGGAAAAGCAGTACCATTTTGCGGCCCCATTTTTCGAATTCGCTGCTTAGGGCCGCAATATCCCGGAGAGCATGGTTTGTCGGTTCTTGTCCGGCTCCCAACACGGCAACTACAAAATATCCCCGTCCGCAAGTCTGAAGAATGCTTTGCGGTTCGGTGGCTCCTATCGGCAGGTAGGTGGATTCGGAGTTGAAATTACCGATCACCTGCACTTGATCCTTACTTTCGCGCATCACCAGATCGACAGTTGTTGTCTTTCCCTCTTCGATGGTGAAGAAAGTGATGTTGGCCAACACTGCTCCACTTGCCATACGGGTTCCGGTTACCATCATGTAGTATCCGGTATCCATGCGGGCGCCATTTTTCAGCAAGTTCGACCAGGTGGCTCCGCCGCCCATATCTACGTCCCCTTCATCGTAGTTCAGCAATTGGAAAGTCCCGTTGCGGAATTTCGAGAGAGTGAAGTGTGAATAGTATTTCGGATCGCTCAACGAAGGGATAGGCTGGTAGCGGGCTACGAGTGTTCCCGTCGGTGCCTGTGTCTGCTGTGCTGCTTCAAAATCCACGTCGTAGACTTTACCGTTCTTTAGATCGTTGTCATTGAAACTCCGGTATTGAATTTTTCCGGTCACTTCGTCTATCCAGGCGGGGATACCCAGACTACGTGCCATGGATACAAAGAAAATGTTACGGGACTTTTCGTCTGCTACCCGGGCTTTCCATACTCCCATTGGAGACATCGGAATACGTTGTGAGTTCAGTTCATTGTTGATAGTGATCTCTTTTCTGCACCATTCTACCAAAGCCTGTGGATTCTTTCGGAAAGCTTCCGCTTCAGTTGCCGGGATCTCTTTCTGGAAGAATGCTTTGTAGGGAGTGATCATTTCGTTGGCCACACGAGGGTTCAGTACGTTGCTGCAGAAGTCCTCGGAACCGGGCAGACCGGAGTTGTTCAGATGATCGTTCAGTACTTCCGGACTAACATCTCTCAGGTCCTTGGCTGAGATTACTTTCAGCAAGCTGATGGCCTGACTGGCTTTATCGGCTTTTACGGCAGCAGAAAGGAAATCTGTCAGAGTCTGATGGTTACCTCTGGAAGCTATCAGTAGGCGTACTGTTTCGGTTTCATCCAGTTTGTTCTCTTTGGCAAAAGTCCGGGCTTGCTCTTCGGTAATGAAAGTGGCTACGTAAGCATTGCGGATGGAATCTTCCTGTGCCATGCGGCGATCGTTTTCAGTACGTTGCTCCGGAGTCACTTCGGGCAGGTTGGCACCTTCGGCCGGAGGAACAATATCCAGTGGGAGTGAATAGGTTTCACCGGCGTTCTTGTCCAGTGCGATCTTCAGTTCGTTATCTTTGCCGAATGACAATTTGGAATAACCGAACCGTCCGTCTTTAGAGGCCCATACCAGCATATCGCCCTTGCCGGCAGTCAGCGATGCGCGTCCTGCCTTATCCGTATGTTTAGTGGCTACGGTGTAGAATTCAGCATAATTATACACCTTGAACTCTACAGTGGCATCGGATACCGGCTGCCCTTCGGCATCTGTCACCAATACCGAGCCTTTGGCTGTCGGGGCATAGTTGTCGATTACATTGATTTCCGTATAGTTCGGAGTTTCGTACATGATTTCCTCTTGTCCGGCATAGCGTCCGAATACTTTGGTATGCATCAGCATGCCACGGCTGGCAGGAGCATTAAACCAGCCCAGGTTCAGTACCGGTTCCGGTTCGCAGGCGCCGAAGAAATACCATTTACCATCTACCCAGGCTTCTACCCAGGCATGGTTATCGTCGGTATGCGCCCAACGCGGAGTATAAACCTGCCGTGCCGGAATGCCTACCGAGCGGAGAGCGGCTACAGTGAAGGTCGATTCTTCACCACAACGGCCATAGGCGGTCTTTACCGAAGCGAGGGGGGAACTGGTACGGGCATCGCTTGGGGTGTAGACTACCTTTTCGTGGCACCAGTGGTTCACTTCAAGCACAGCGTCGTGCAGCGACAGGTTCTTCACACGATCTTTCAGTTCATTGTAAAATACCCGGCGCGAGTCGTCCAGATTTTCGTTGTTTACCCGGATAGGGAGTACGAAATGGCGGAATACGTCATCGGGGATCTCTTTTCCCCAAGGCATTTCGCGACGCGCCTGATCGGAGAGTCTGACATTCTCCAGATAGTAGTCACCTGTATAATCCGTCACGTCACCTGTGGGCATATAGGCATAGAGGAACATCAAGGCCTCCTGTTCGGGAGTGGTGAGTTTTTCATTAAACACTGCGAACAGATCTCCGTTAGGGAGCTGTTGCTTCTTCTTTTCAAAATCTTGCGTCACTTGGCTACGGTAAGTCTCATCTTTCAGGAAGTGGGACTCACTGCATGAAAAAAACGCAACCGACAACATCGGGATGATTAGAAAGCGGGTCAGGATTTTCATACAATTTGTTGTTAAATAAGGCTTCGCTCCTTTTTCTCTCCCGGAGAGAGGGGAGGAGTGAATGCTGTTGGTTTATATATTTGATTATGATTTCTTTTTTTATTTCCTAAAATCCGTTCATTGGGAAGAGTACTGTGGGGATCAGCAATACCATTCCCAGAATGATGAATAAAAGAAGTACCTTCCAGAACCATTTCACCCATATCTCGTAGGGGATGCGGGCAATGCCCAAGGCTCCCATCAATACGGCGGAAGTAGGTGTGATCATGTTGGTAAATCCGTCACCAAACTGATAAGCCATTACTGTAGCTTGCCGCGAAAGCCCGATGACATCGGAAAAAGGTGCCATGATAGGCATGGTTAATGCAGCTTTGGCCGATCCGGACGGGATAATCAGGTTGATCAGTGTCTGTATCAGGTACATCACCCCCAAAGATACTATTTTTCCGGTTTCTCCCATCAGTGAAGCCAGAGAATGTAAGATCGGGTCGATGATATGTCCGTCTTGCAGTATTTGGATGATCCCTCCTGCCAGACCTACCACGATGGCAGCTGATAGCATATCTTTGGCTCCGTCCATGAATTGCCCGATGATGTTATCTGTTTTTTCACTGTTGGCAAATCCCGAGAGAATACCCATTGCGAGGAAGATGGCGGAGATCTCCGGCAGATACCAGCCATGTCCCATGACACCGGTAATCAGGAAAAGAATGGTGAACGCAAGCAGGGTCAGTATGAAGAACTGGTTGGATTTACGTAAACCCAGCCAGCCGAAGGCGGCAAACAAAACAGACAGGACGGGCACTGCATAGCAGGTGACAGACGCTTCGCCTATTGCGAAAGTACTGGTTGGGTAAATGATGGAAAACAGGCACAAGGATATGATTAACAGTATGTAGACGATCCATGCCGGACGAGTCGTGACACGGGATATCTCTCCGTTGCTTTCTTCTTCCCGTTTCCGCCAATAAGCATCGGCATGATACATGGGCGATTTCTCCGGATGCTTTTTAATGACGGCGGCATATCTGAGTACACAGACTATCAGGACCGTGGTCAGTATCAGCCAGCAAAGCATGCGATATTCAAATCCGGAAAATAGCGGTAAGTCGGACAAGCCTTGTGCAATGCCAATGGTAAATGGATTCAGTACGGCACCCGAAAAACCTATGTGGGCAGCAACATATACCATGCAAAGCCCCGTGATGGAATCATATCCCATCGAAATGGCCAACGGGACGATGATAATGACAAAGGCCAGGGTTTCTTCACTCATGCCAAATACGGAGCCGAAGAGGCTGAAGAGAATAATGACTAAGGAAATCACCACATTGTTTACCCCCAATGATTTAATCAGTCTGTGCTTTTCAAGCCCCTTCGTAAAGTTCAGGAATGAAAAGATGCCGGTATCGATGGCACGACTGCTGTTCATTATCTGAAAGGCACCTCCCATGATTAATAAGAAGGCGATGATTCCCGCTTGCCGTTCGAAGCCTTCAAGAAGAGCGCTGAACACTTGCCAGGTCTGTGGCGTCTGTTCTACCCGGTGGAAAGAGTGGTCTATAATGACTGTGCGGGAAACGCCGTTGACGTCAATGGTCTCGCGCACATACTCACCTGCGGGAATGATCCAGGAAAGCACTGCACAGAGCAAGATGACAGAAGAAATGATGGTATATGTGTGGGGTATCCGTTTTAGCATAGTCGTTTTTCTTGATAAAGCGCAAAGTTATGCAATATATTTGTAATATGCACTTGCCAAATCTGTCCATATAAAAAGAAAAATCAACTAATGACACACTTTTCTTATGTTTTAGAACATGTTTTCGAAAACATTTCGTATCTTTGCAGTGTTAATAAAGAAAACAAGATGTAAAACCGCTCTTCAAAACGTGGGGAGCAAAAAAAGAGGACCAAAATTATGAAAAAGAATGCAAATGAAATTATGATGTTGCAGTACCGTATCAAACGTTACCAAGCAATGGGAAATGGAACAATGTGCCAGCTGTTGAATGGCAAACTTCAAAAACTGCTTGCAAAGCAGGTTACCATGTAATTAAACACACCTATATTATATGAATAAGAAGCGGGGAATCGGATGATTCTCCGCTTTTTTTGTCATTTATCTGTCTGTTCCGGGAACAATCATTATAAAATATTCGTTAATTAAACAACGAATCCTGTTTTATCTCAAATTTATTACTACGTTTGCGGTCACTATGATAAAGTACGTATTCTGCATATTGATAGGTATCTTCTTAATGTATGGAGCCGGTTGCACAGCCCCTGCAGAAGAGAATGCGGAACTTCCTGCGGGAGTTACTGCAACCTTTATATCGCAATGTGCCGGAGACCACTCTTTATTCAACGACCAGACGGCTGACTCGAAAGTGAGTGATGCCATCCTTCCCCACGGTTCTTTTTCACGGGAACTCGGTTCATCCAAAGTATTAAAACTTAAATTACAGACTGCCATCCGCTTGCTTAATACCTTTCATATCCGCCAGTCGGAGAAGGGAGATGCTTATCCGGATTTCAATCATAACTTCATTAAATATTCCAGCGGGTATTATGTATACACGTTAGGGCATATCCTGATTTAGCTTTTCGGTTTCACACTTCCGTATTGAAGTGATTGGGTAACCCCATTTATCTGTTCCGATAAATGCCGGGGAAGTGTGTCTTGTCTCCCTCCGGCAGTCGGCATTCGTTGCATTTTATTTTTTCAATCTAAAATCATACCATGTTATGTTTAGTTTATTGTTATCCACTTTTGCCATGATGGGGCTTACCTTCGTCATTGGCTTTTTCGTTGCCGGAGTAATAAAGCTGATTGCTTCTGCGGCTGATTCATTGGCTTTCTACAGTTCACATCAGGAAGAGCTTGCCCGGTTGAAACGTATTCGGAAACTTCATCAGAAAGTAGCTGTCTTGATAACCGAAAGTGCCCTTAGCGACGAGGAGTACGGGAGTGACGGGCGTGAAGACTTCAGCAGGGGCATCACCAAACATCCCGGAGACAATCGCGGGTTCTATCACGGTGTCAGTCCCGGTGAGCCGGAACGCGGACTGATGGATTATTTTTATCCGGAAGATACAAGATCCATGTTTCTTCGCAAAGAAGAACAAATGTTACAGCATGACAAAAAGAACAATAAGAAAGCATCTTCAACCAATAAAAACAAATAAATCTTGATAGTATGGAAAGTATAGACTTTGGAACCCTGTTTCAGGGATTTGGAACAATGATGGCCAGCGGATGGTTTCTGGCCAGTGCCCGTATGTTTTTAATAGCTTTGGGATTTCTGCTCATCTATCTGGGCTGGAAGGGTGTACTTGAGCCGATGGTTATGATTCCGATGGGACTGGGGATGGTAGCCATTAATTGCGGAACACTGATTATGCCCGACGGAGCATTGGGGAACCTTTTTCTGGACCCTATGTTATCGGATACGGACGCGTTGATGAATACGATGCAGATTGACTTTCTGCAACCGGTATATACATTGACGTTTAGTAACGGACTGATAGCCTGCTTTGTGTTTATGGGAATCGGTACGTTGCTCGATGTCGGATTCTTGTTGCAGAAACCGTTTGCCAGTATTTTCCTGGCCCTTTGTGCTGAGTTGGGGACTTTCCTTACAGTGCCTATCGCTTCGGGTCTGGGGTTGTCTTTAAAGGAAAGCGCTTCTGTTGCAATGGTCGGCGGAGCCGATGGACCGATGGTGCTGTTTACTTCGCTTGCCTTGGCCAAACACTTGTTTGTGCCTATTACGGTGGTGGCTTATCTGTATTTGGGATTAACATACGGGGGATATCCTTATTTGGTAAAGCTGTTGATTCCTAAACGTCTGCGTGCTATCAAGATGGTGGAGAAGAAAGCTCCTAAAAATTATGACGCGAAAGTGAAACTTGCCTTTTCTGCTATTCTGTGTGCTGTGCTGTGTTTCTTGTTTCCGGTTGCTTCTCCACTATTCTTTTCTCTGTTCTTAGGGGTAGCTGTACGCGAGTCCGGCATGAAGCATATCTATGATTTTGTAAGTGGTCCGTTGCTTTATGGTTCTACCTTTATGCTGGGATTACTGTTGGGTGTGCTCTGTGACGCCCATTTGTTGCTCGATCCGAAAATTCTGAAACTTTTGGTGTTGGGTATGCTTGCTTTGTTATTGTCGGGTATCGGGGGAATCATGGGTGGTTACATCATGTATTTCATTAAGAAAGGAAACTATAATCCGGTGATCGGTATTGCTGCCGTGAGTTGTGTGCCTACTACGGCAAAGGTTGCCCAGAAGTTGGTAAGTAAAGATAATCCGAACTCTTTCATCCTGGGGGATGCACTGGGTGCAAACATTTCAGGAGTAATCACTTCGGCTATCATTACGGGTATTTACATAACGATTATACCTTATTTATAATAATGTTGTAGCTGACAGAATGATTTCATGAGTGACTGACAGAGCTTATCCATTTACAGTTTGTATATTTGTCGCTCTCAGATAGTTTGAAAGACAAGGTTATGAAAAAACTTATCCCTCGATATACCTTTTTAAAGAATAAGTACGGCAGTGAGTTGCTGGTGGATATAGTAGAACTGAAAGATATAAAGAAATATGTCGTTAAAAGTTCTGTTCATACCCTGACTTATTATGACATTACCTTTATCACCGAAGGGGAAGGAAGTTTCATTCTTGATAATCATACCTACCGGGGCGGTGTGGGAGATGTGTTCTTCTCCAAGCCGGGAGAGATACGTAGCTGGGATACAAATGCGATTGTGAATGGATATGCTCTGATATTTGAAGAAGAGTTTTTATCTTCTTTCTTTAAAGATTCTTTGTTTGTGCAGCATCTTTCCTTTTTCAATCCGGTGAAGGAATCATTGAAAATACATTTGCCGGAACGCTCTTTTCTGCGTATGTTGCAACTTCTGCAATCTATTAAGGAGGAGATTGATCTGTTCAGACAGAATGACGTTCATGTGTTGAGAGCGCAACTTTATGAAGCGTTGATGCTGCTTGACCGTTTTTACGTGCAGACCGTATCGGATGCAGGGATAAACAAGGAAGGCCGCAGTCCGTATCTTGTTCAGTTTGTACAGTTGGTCGACCGTGGGTTCAGTGAATACCGTACCGTGCGGTATTATGCCGGAAGACTGTGTATTACTCCTAACTATCTGAATGAAATAGTGAGTACCGCTATGCAGATAAGCGCCAAGCAATATATTCAGAATAAAGTGATGGAAGAAGCAAAGCGGATGCTTGCTTACACGGATTTGCCGGTTGCCGAAATAGCTTTCGAACTGAATTATGAAACGGTTTCTTATTTCAGCCGTTGTTTTCGCCGGTATACGGGAGAAACTCCTTTGGGCTACCGGAGGGGACATAAACCATAAAAAGTGTCATTTCTGCCTTTGTTTCTGTCACATACCCTCTTTTTTCTTTCTGTACCTTTGTGTCAGTGTAAAACTATTAAAATTTAGAACAATGAAAGATGTAGAGAAAACGATTGGGAATCTGATTGATAAGCAAAAGATCGCATTTATCGGATCTGTTGATATAGAAGGCTTCCCCAATATTAAAGCAATGTTACAGCCCCGGAAGCGTGAAGGTATCCGGATTCTTTATTTTACCACCAATACCTCTTCTATGCGTACCACTCAATACCTGAAGAACCATCATGCTTGTGTCTACTTCTGTGACTCTCGCTTTTTTAGGGGAGTTATGCTGAAAGGTAAGATGGAAGTGCTTACAGATAATTCCACTAAAGAAATGATATGGAGAGAAGGCGATACGCTCTACTATCCGCTTGGCGTTACAGATCCGGACTATTGTGTACTGAAGTTCACCGCTATCACCGGCAGGCGTTATGGAAACTTCAGTTCGGAAGATTTTGAGGTAGAGTAGGCTGTTTTCAATCTTAGAAGCTGATTGAAAACAGTGCTTCTACCTGGAATTTTCCATAGTCGATCGGCTGGATCAGCCGTACGCCTGTCGTGAGCGGATAACTCATACGTAGCACATTCCAATCGAAAATAAGATCGCCTCCGTAAGAGCTTTGTGTGCTCCAGTTACTTTTGCGACTGGCTTGGTTGCGTGACAAGTCATAAAAAAGATTTGCACGCAGCCTGCGTATGTAAATCAGTGAACTGATGCTCAGGTCGGGCGAAAGCAGGGGTAAAGCATAATCTGCTTTGAAGGCCCATTGTTGGCGGGTTTGATATTGGAAATGATATCCGCGAGGCTTTTCCAGCAGATGTTTGGGGAGATACAGTGATTTATTGTCAAGGTCTTGATATTGGTAACCCAAGCGTAGCATCAATCCGTGATTCCTGATGATACCCGGCCAATAGGTAGTCAGCCGGGCAGCGTACAGACTACCGAAATTCTCCTTATTGAACGGGGTTTTCAAGTATTGCAGCCGAAGCTGGTAACCGTTTCGGGGAAGGATATCGCGTTGTGCTTTTCGTCTGTAATCATAAAATAGGATTTCCGGGAGAATGTATTGGAAGTTGCGATACTTTCCACTATGATACTCCTGATACTTATTGTTTGTGAAATAGTAAGTAAAAGCAGGCTGTATGCCTCGTATGCGTTGGTTACGTGTCAGGTTGAAAGGGAGGTAAACTCGCGCTTCCGCTTCCAGTAGATTGCGTCCGGGATAATATCCTTTGGTGATATCCTGACCTTTGTCATCTTTGGTCCAGCCGATATTGAAAGCCTTATCACCATAGTCGGCAGCAAGATTTATTATAGGGAACCAGCCCTGATAGGTGAATGACAGTTTACCGTGATGGTAGCCTTCGTCATAATACCAGCCGGCCTGCATGATGGCAGTGTTCAGTGTATTTTGTGACATAATGGTTGCTCCCGGCTTGACAATTGTACTTAAATCACTTGCACTGCTGTTCATTGCTTCGGCCACATCATAATAGAAAGGTGCCCAGCTGTGTATCTTGAAAGTATGTGTACCTTTATGATAGCGTTTGGGGGTGAAATCAATGCTATCCAGACGGGTAGAGTCAAGGTTGAACTGTTCTTGAGCAGCCAATGTTTCAACGAATGGCATCGGAGCAGGACGGGCTAAATCGGCCTTTTCAAATAGTAAGCTGTCAGTCGGCAACGCAGCAATCCGGTATCCGTCTGCTTGATAATCAGCAAAAAGCAGATGGTTGCCTGACTGGGAAAATGAAGGATCGAATGCACCGAAACGAGCGGCTGTCAGCCGATAAACCTGTTTGTCGGAGAGATGAAGACAGTAGATATTATTTGTGCCGTTGGCTCCCGACTCAAAAAAGAGTTTTCCGTCTTTCCAAGTAGGAGAGGTGATGTTGGCCGAGGTGGTTTTTATCAACTCCTTCCACTCTCCGGACCGCGGATTGAATTCCAACAGACTGGTTCCCGAATCGGTTACGGCTATGGAGAAAATATCAAGGCCTTCTCCGAATGTGAGTTCTTTGATAAATGCGTTGTCAGGTACGTCGAAAGAGGATAGCTCTTTTCCCTTTTCTGCATTTATCAATACAAGTTGGTTTTTGCCTTCTACAGTGGGGCGGGAGACCGCAATGGTCCGACCGGACTTGTCGATAGCCGGGGCCAGATAACGTTGGCGCGGGGTGATTGTTTTTATCTGCTTTTTATCCAAATCATAATATTTCAGAACGGAATAGTTCTCGTGCGTCCAACGGAGCCCGGGAACCAATTCACTCCAGTAAATCCGGTTGTTCCGGAAGTTGAGACGACTATTGATACTTCCGATATAACTCAGATGCTTTTCTTTACCGTTGCTGATGGCTACCAGAGAGTTTATATCTTTCAGTCCGGATTTGACGGCAATAATTACACTGTCATTGATCGATTGGGGATATCGATAAGAGGTGTAGGTTTTTGAGGTAGAAGAGAGGTAGTCGGGCACAAGTGTACAGGTATCCTGTTTTTCCCATTCTTTCCGCAAGAAATCGAATGTGTCGTGCTGAAGCCGTTTGAAACTGCTTCCTGTGTAATGCTTGAATGAGCCTTCAAATAATAAATTCCGGACATAACGGCTGGTACTTTTATCCCAGATATCAGCTCCATAACGCTGGCGGGCATATGAAGCCATATCGTAGCCCAATGCATAATAAGTTCCTGTATAATTTTTGTAAGATCCCATTAACCACTTGTCGAAAGTATAAGGCTTTCCGCCTGCTAATAATTGGGCACGATAGATCATGTTGAATTCCGGAAGACGTCCCCGTCCGCCGTTTGACATGGCAGTTTCGGTGCTTACCGCATCTCCTTCGAGAAACCACACCGGAAGAAAAAAGGAGGCCACGCCGGCTGCCTGTTCACCTATTATATAATAAAGAGGTTTGAAGATACCATGCATCACCTTTCCGGTCTGGAATACGTGGCGCGACTCGTGCAATACCAGATGTTTATCCCAGCTTTGAGTACTTAGGTCCGAAGAAGGAGTTGTAATCAGTTCCATCCGTCTCGGTGCCCAGGAAACCATTCCGTTGGATTGCATGCTGGCCGGATGGAGAATGACCGGGAAACGGGCTTTGATCGGCTTTCCGATGGTCTTGGACATATGGGGATATACATTTTCAAGAAAGAGAGCATATCGATAGGCCATTGAATCATTTCCTTGCGGGTATACCAGATCATAGTGAGGCAGTTTCGCTATGTTCCATTTAAACCGGGCGGGATCCGACCCGTAATCCATGAATTGTGCATGAAGCCGGAGCGGTGCCAGCAGGCAAAGAAGCGAAAGAAACAGATATTTGGATTGTAACATGAGCTGATTTTAAATAGTTATCTGTCGCAAAGCTATAAAAAAATCTCAGTCTGTTCTGTTAAATTCGTTTATACATCAAGAAATTAGTCATTTCTATGCCGTTCACATCGACCGTTTGTTCTTTTTCGGTGATATATCCGTGTTTTTCAAAAAAAGGCCGGGCGGTGATACTTACTTCCGAGTGAACCGATACAGCGCGACAATTGCGGGCATACTCTTCAGCTTTTCTCAACAGACTGGAAGCGATACCCCGATGCTGATATTGGGGATGGACGAACATGCTGTGCAGATACCCTTTAGGGTTGATAGAGGTGAATCCGGCTATTTGTGATTGTCTGATATCTTCTGCTAACAGAAAACATAAGTCACTTTGAAATAATTCCTGCCAACGTTGTTGAGTTCCTCGTCCGATCCATGCTTGAATCTGTAGGTGATTATAATCGGCAGAACAAGTGTTCTGTACGCTTTGTGTAAACACTGTTTGCAGCAAACCCATATCTTGGATCCTTGCTTTTCGCAGCCGGACGGGAGGAATTTGCAGGTGTAAAACAGGAAATGGCTTTCCCGTTCCGTCCAACGCGTCGCGGCCTGTCACTTCAAATCCTTGATGTAGATAGAATCCTAATGCTGCCGTGTTTTGTTCATTTACGTCTACTTTATAAATGTGTTTTTCACGGATGGCGAATTCAACCAGTTCACTGCCATAGCCTTGTTCCTGGGCCTTAGGACTGACAAATAGCATTTCGATACAATCGGTGCTCAGTCCCATGAAGGCAGCGATGGTTCCCGCATCTTCACGGATGACATAAAGTTGTACTGCGGCAAAGTATTCGTTCCGGATCAAAGGTTTATAAAACTGTATATCCGTTTCGGTCAGGAAGTGGTGGGTAGTGCGAACTGCCTCCTCCCAAACCTGAAGAAGCTCGTCATACTCGTGTATGTGGGGTTGTTCTATCATTGGTTATTTGTTAAAAGTCAGCTTTCTTTTCAATATATATTCTTTGTCCGGACACCGGATGGGTAAATTCCAGACGTTCCGCATGTAAATAAAGCCTCTCCGCTCTCTTACCGTAGAGTTCATCGCCTGCGATGGGGCAATTCAGACCTGACGGATGGGCGGAGTGAACGCGTAACTGATGTGTACGTCCCGTTTGCGGGAAGAAAGCGATACGGGTTCGTCCGTTTTTGCGATCTATTACGCAGTATCGGGTGACAGCCTTTTTGCCTGATTCTCTGTCTGCTTTTTGTCTGGGCCTGTCAAGAAGATCCGGACAAATGGGAAGATCGATGGTTCCTTCGTCAGTCGGTAAGATACCTTCCAGCAGTGCTGTATACTGCTTTTTAATGCTGTGGCTTTCAAACTGCGCCTGTAAGTGCTGATGTACTTCCTTGGTTTTGGCTACCAACAACAATCCTGAAGTTGCCATGTCCAGTCGATGTACGATCATCGGTCCCGTAGCTTCAGGATAGCGGGCTCTGAGTAGACTGTAGGCGGACAGTTCCTCCGATTTTCCAGGTACGGAGAGTAGTCCTTCCGGTTTATGGATAACCAGAAGCCATTCGTCTTCAAAGAGAATCTCTATTTCCTTTGGCGGGGCAGGGGCTGTTGCCAAAGGATCCGGTTCGACATCCAGACCTTGTAACATGTGACGTAAAATGGGCCCGCATTTTCCTTTGCAGGACGGATAGTAATAACCGTGACGCCTGATTTCTGTTTTCGGTGATTCTCCCCACCAGAATTCGGCCATGGCAATGGGCTTCAATCCATTTAGGTAAGCATATTGCAATAGCTTGGGTGCGGCACATTCACCTGCTCCGGCAGGTGGTATCTGCTGAATGGTTTGTTCGAAGATAGCACACAAGTTCTTGCTTTCTCCTCTGGCATTCAAAAAGCTGAATTGATGGAATAGCTTTTGCTGCAATGCCGCCGAACGGTTTTTGCGTTCTGCTTTGAGAGATTCAATCTGCGATGAAATACTTTCCAGTTCTGCTTTCACTTCGGAAATTCGCTCTTTCCAATATCTTTCCAGACGTTTGAATTCTGCTTTCTGATATTGGCTTTCACGTATCATGGCAGCTTGTTCATCTTCATCCGGTTGCTGCTGCCGGCGCTGTTCCCGTTTTTCTTTTGCCGTTTTCAGAGTCTTTCTCGCTTCGGTCAATATCTGTTGTGATGAGGCTGTTTCTTTCGCCAGCCTTTGTTGGAGTTTCACATACCGGTCACTGTTTTGCAATTGTCCGATTCGGCGGTTGATAGCCGAGATTTGTTCTTCTTCTATCTTGAAGAAACCATCCGGTTGCAACAAATCGTATACCGGTGGTACAAAGAAAGAGTGTGAATTGCTTCCGCACAAGTTACCCGAGAAAGCAGCCAGATATCCCATTTGTCCGTTAGAAGTACGGACTATCAATACGCCGAACATTTTTCCTTTGTCCAATTCTTCTTTCCATCTTGTCTGTTTATTTATGTAAGCCTGTACTTCTCCTGCTGCCATTACACATAACGGATGAGGAGTGTAATGGAAGGGATAAGTAAACAAGTGGGGCAATTCGATGCCGGCAATGGAGGTCTGGAAGGAATGAAACATGCTATTTTATTGGATTTAAACGGGATCTTGTGCGACAATTTTCAAAAGTTCCTCGAAGGAACTTACTTTATCATATTTAAGCTTTCCACCGTTTACATTCGCAAAATGTTTTTTGGCACATTCTATCTTTGCCCTTTCTATTTCCCGGTCTTGCAGGGAAGAATCGCTGGCTTTGGTTTCGGCTATAAAATAAGGATACTTCGACAACTTTTGTTTGAAGACGATGGCCCAGTCCGGATGGTATTTTCCCATTGGAGTAGGGATATAGAAACTGTTGGGTAGTTTTACATAAGCTTCTATTTCGTCATTTTCTTCTAGTTTTTCCATGAATGTTTTTTCATTTCGAGAGTCGAATCTCACATGGTCGTACAGATGTTTATCTGCTTTCATTGTGTTTACTCCCAAACATCCTTGAACAGCTGCCTGGGTAAAGACCGATACATCATAGTACTGGTCGATTGGGCTATATTCGATATGTTGTACTATCAGACGCGCTTTTTCTTCGTTAATCAGTTCCGAAGCCTTAATAATAAAATCTTCGGGATTATTTCTGAATTGGGCGAATACATTCGGTTTTATCCGGGCAAGAATCTGAGCAACTGCCTTTCGGGTCAGATTTGTGGCGTTTGTGAGTTTACCGAGCAAGTCATATTTTACTTGATCGTTTGCCATGGCATCTATCTTTTCATAGTGCGCCTGATTGGGATCTACTTTAAATGCCTCTCCCGAAACCAAAGTTGCTTTAGACTTGATTTCGTCCATTTGGCCTGTAATGACAGAAAGATAGAGCTGGGGTACTCTTAACTTTTCATTTAAGCTCCCGATTGCTTTCTCTACCAATTCTTTTTCGTCAAACTTTACGGTGTAGGTTGACTTACTGCATAGCAGCTTCAGCAATTCCTGAAGTTTGCTGTTTTCAAGTTTATCTTTCGACAACCGAAGATTTATGTTGTATTTCCTTGCATCCTCCGGCTGCATCTCTCTTGGATTATAGATAGAGGTTAGGATGGTCATGATAGACGCCTTATAATCGGTGAGCTCATCGTCGAAAATCACTTCTCCCTGTTTACGGTCATCATAGAATTTGTCCGTCAGTTCTCCTTTCTTGATGTACTTGTTTTCAAGTAAAGAGTCGTAGATACTTTGTGCTATATCTTCGGTTGCTATGATGGTTTCACCATTAGGCAATCGGAGCGTCTTGTCCTTGAATAATTGGATAGTTACTTTTTGTGGGCGGTCGGCTATGGCTTCTGCCATTTCTGTCTGTAAGCCTTTGGCAAACGATTCATACGATTCACTGGCTATCACGGTCAGTAGGTTGACACGATGTACTTCTTTGTCTAAAACGTTGGCGTCCATGCGATCTCCCTGTCCGTTTACGCAGAGGCGCAGCCCGCGTCCCACCTCCTGACGCTTGCGTACCTCTGCCGAACTTTGTTTCAGGGTACAGATTTGAAAGACGTTCGGGTTATCCCATCCTTCCCGCAGGGCGGAATGTGAAAAAATAAAGCGGATCGGCTCTTTTCGGTCAAGCAGGCGTTCTTTATTTTTCATAATCAAATCGTATGCCTCCTCATCTGTCGATTCTTTGGTTCCCCGCTCGGTTTTACTGTCAATCAGCTTTCCTTTTCTATCTTTGGAGAAGTACCCTTCGTGAGCTTTTGATGCCACGGTCGATTTTAGATAATTGATATATTCCGGCTGATTGAATAACGAAAGGTCCAAGTGCTTTATGATATCGGTATATTCCTGTTCGAAAATCTCGGCATATTCTCCTTTTCCGTCTGGGTTATACTGGCGGTATTTGGCTACTTCATCGATGAAGAAAAGGGAGAGAACTTTGATGTCTTTCTCAAACAGTTCCTGTTCTTTCTTAATATGTGATAAGATGGTTTCTCGTATCTGGATACGTCGTAGTTGAGTTTCGTTGACGCTACCCGTTATGTCACCTGCATAAAGCTTGATGCCGTTCCGGAAGGTGACGGAATTTTCAACGCCGTTGATATCTGTAATTACATAGTCGTTCCGGTATTCTTCCAGACGGTTTGATTTAGCGTACAAGTCATCATTTACTTTCAGAGCCCGTACTACCTGATTCACTGCTTTGGTCCTTTTTATTTCGAATCCGATATTGGCAGTCGGATTTTTGTCCGGATACAGGTTTAAACCTTCCAGATAGACGAAGCCTTCGGTGGCTGTTGTTCCACTGATGGAAATACCTTTGACGGCAATCTTCTTAACCAGTTTCAGGTTGTAAGCTTCCATCGCGTCCAGGCGATAGATCAGGTTATAGAGTTCGCGGTGTGTAGCCGAATAACGCAGTGTGAACAGGGGATTGAATCGTTTCAATCCCTCTTTTGTTTTGGCTCCTTCTACCGACTGGGGTTCGTCGATAATCAGTATCGGATTCATCTGTGCAATCACATCGATAGGACAGCTGCCGCCAAAATCATCCAGTTTCATGTAGATGCGGCGGGCGTCTTTGTTCGTAGCATTGAACTTCTGTGAATTGATGATCATTACATGGATTCTGCTGTCTGTGACAAATGCGTTCAATTCACCCAACTGTTTGGAGTCGTAGATGAAATAAGACAGAGGGGTGCTGTAATCCGAGGCAAAGTGTTCCTTCATAATCTCCAGGCTTTTGTGGACTCCTTCGCGGATGGCAACACTGGGTACGACAATGATGAACTTGCACCAACCGTAGCGTTTGTTCAGTTCGAAGATGGTTTTGATGTAGGTATATGTTTTGCCGACTCCTGTCTCCATCTCGATGGTGAGATTGTATTTCCCTTCCAGCGCTTCCGACGGTTTGATTTGTTGGGCACGCTGGATATCCTGGATATGTCTCAGAACCATCTCATCTGTGAGTTGGGGTACGACAGGGTGGTTACGGAATCCTGTAAATCTTTCGTAACTGGTCTGTCCGTCTTTCTTCCGGGTCTCTACTTGATAGTCGAGCATCTTGTATGGCTGCCCGGCAAAGACATCACATACCGCTTTTGCTGCGTCTTCCTGAAACTTTTGATGTTTGAATTTTAATTTCATTTCTGTACCTTCCTTCTCTGTTTAAAGAATCTCGATCATAGTACCGGGAGATAACGTTTTAAATATCTCGTCTATGTTGATGCGATCGGCACTATCCCTGAACGAGGCATCCCGAAAGACGACCCGGCGTGGTTGCCTACCGGCTATTTCACGGAAGACTTCTTCGGGAATCTGTTCTGCAAAACATGCCATTAATTCGGTCTTGTCGACAGAATAAACCGTATATCCATTTATATCCTCTTCATTGTGTGGGAGTGACAGGGATAGTCCCAGGTTGGTCAGGCAACCATAAAGCAGATCGAGTCCGGTACGGTCTTCTTTGATATTGTCTGTGAAATAAAACAAATCACTTTGTGAATATTCCCCTGCACTGTAATATACGTCTTTCATATTGCTGTCGGCAATCCGAAAAACACGGAAACCGATATCCGGGCGGTTCTTTAATTTAAGTTGGTTGCATTCCGCCTCAATCGTGTCTCCGGCACGTCGAATACGCTCTTTGGACAGTTCGCAGATGTTCAATGCTTTATGCTTTTCCGTGAGAAAGTCGATCGCATTTTGCATGATCTCTTTTTCACTGGGAGTCTTGGCCTTTTTTATTGTTTCAGTCACATCTTCCGGCAGTTGTACGAGAATGTACTTCACCTTGTTTTTACGCGGTTTCATGTTCATCCGCATAACCGCTTCGGCAGTAGTGCCACTACCAGAGAAGAAGTCCATCACAATACAATCTTTGTTTTTGGTGTCGATAAACTCACATAAATATTGAATCAGACTGACAGGTTTCGGAAAGTTGAACACTTTCTTATCAAAGAACTGTAGCTGATAGTTACCGGCCTGCTCATTAGTTTCAACTCCTACTTTGTAATTAATCAGGTTGGGTGGAACTTCCGGGTCATATTCCAGTTTTTCGTACGAAGGACTTAACTTAAGAGTCGGTATTTTGATGGTTGTTCCTTTTTTTATCTCTTTCTCCAGATTTTCCTGACTCCATTTGAATTTGGCTTTCAGCTTGACGGGGGCTGTAAACAGTCCGTCACGTACGGTGGTATCTTCCAGTAATTCCACGTCATACGCATCTGTTCCGTACATGCCCGCTTTGATCACTCCGTCGGGGATGGAAGTAACTACTTTGTTGGCGGGGAAAGTCAGAATGCCGACGGAATTCGGTTGATTCAACAGACCGTTTGAACTGACCGACTCCTTCTTCAGACCCTGGAATTTCATGTCGTTTTTCTTCTTCTGATAGCAGACGATGTATTCGATGATTTGCTTGCTTTTTTTCGAGAGATTTTCCGGAGTTTCCGTCTTTGCCCAATTAAATACATCGATGAAATTAGAAGCATTGAATACTTCATTGCCTATTTTAATCAGATTTGCCAGTTCGTGATCATCAATGGAAATGAAAATGATGCCATTATCATTTAACAGGGTATGGGCAAGCATCAGCCGGGCATACATCATGCTACACCAATCGGAGTGAAACTTTCCGTTAGCCTCCGTATTCTGAAACAATCGTTGTCCTTCTTCATTATATCTTCCCTGTTTCTCGTCGGATTCTTCCTGTGAAAGAGCGAATGTATCATTGAAGATAAAGTCTTTACCTGTGTTGTAAGGCGGATCGATATAGATAACGTCTACCTTTCCTGCATAACTCTTTTTCAGGAGTTTCATTGCGTCCAGATTGTCTCCCTCGATGTATAGGTTTTGGGTCTGTTCCCAATTCCTGCTCTCTTCCGGGCAGGGACGCAATGTTTTGCGGATAGGATGCGCCGCCTCTCTTATCGCCTGCTTCTTGCCCACCCATGTTAATTCGTAACGTTCGTCGTCATCATATACCACTCCCATTTCTGCTTGGTTGGCTGTAAGGAGGAATTTCAGTTTATCAAAGTCGATAGCTTTATGTAGTTGTCCGTCCTTACCCATCGATTCAGTGACTACGTTCGGGAAGAGTTCGGCTATTTTATTCAGGCTGTCCTCTGCGATACTCACAGATTCCATTTTTAGCTTTTCCATATATGATTTCATTTTTGTCCTGCAAAGTTAAGATTTTCATTCTGATTGGCTAATTTCCTCTATAAATAATGTGTGTTTTGGGAAGTAACGTACCGCTATTCCGAACCGGTTGTTGGATTAGGTAATAAGGTAAGTGTTTTATCTTGCTGACCGGATAGTCTTATGTTCTAATCATCAATCGAAAAACATCCTCATGTTTTTCGATTGATGATTAGGAGGAAACGGGCATAGGATGTGAAGGTGTTTCTTGAATTATAGGAAGCAAGTGTATTTACTTGTATTTATTTTCATAGAATATGCCTTTTCTGAATACTTTTGCCTATTTTTGCGTATTCAATCTATTGACAGAATGGAGTAATATTTAGTTGAAATTTTATAGTAAAAATCATGAAGAACGCAATTGGTAATTGTAAGCAGCGAAAAGCAGTGCTCTTCGCTCTCGCTTTGCCTCTGATGTTTTCCGGTTCGCCTATGCAGGCTATGCATCGGTCCGAAATCGTTAGAGAGGTGACACAACAAAACTTGAAGATCGTTAGTGCAAAGAAAATCAATCCGACTACGATTGAAGTACTGTTCTCTAATAACCAGAGAATGACATTCGATTTCTACGGAGAGAACATTTTCAGAGTATTTCAGGACAATGATGGAGGAATCATCCGTGATCCGGAAGCGAAACCTGAAGCACAAATTCTGGTAAATAATCCCAGAAACACAGTCTCTACGCTCGACTTAAATGATGGCGGCAATCTCCTTTCTATCACTACGGGGAAAATCAAGGTGGAAATCGATAAGAATACTTCTTTGATGAAAGTGATCGACCTGGAAAAGAAAGCCGTAGCTTTTGAAGAAGCCGAACCGGTACTTTTTGATAAAGGAAAAGTTACTGTAACTCTGAAAGAGAACCCCAACGAATATTTCTATGGCGGCGGTGTGCAGAACGGACGTTTTTCGCACAAAGGAAAAGCAATTAATATTGTAAACGAAAATAGCTGGACAGACGGTGGAGTAGCTTCACCCACACCTTTCTATTGGTCTACTAACGGCTATGGCATGATGTGGTATACTTTCAAACCGGGTAAATATGATTTCGGTGCGGAAGAAAAAGGTAAAGTGAAGCTTACGCACGATTCTCCTTACCTTGATGTATTCTATATGGTTAGTGATGGTGCCGTAGGGATTCTGAATGACTTTTATCAATTGACCGGTAATCCGGTGTTGTTGCCTAAGTTCGGTTTTTATCAGGGTCACTTGAATGCTTATAACCGTGACTACTGGAAGGAAGACGAAAAAGGAATCTTGTTCGAAGACGGAAAACGCTATAAGGAAAGCCAGAAAGATAATGGTGGAATCAAGGAATCATTGAACGGAGAAAAGAATAATTATCAGTTCTCGGCCCGTGCAGTGATTGATCGCTATAAGAATCATGACATGCCTTTAGGCTGGTTGCTGCCAAACGACGGATATGGTGCCGGATACGGACAGACCGAAACTCTTGACGGAAACATCCAGAATCTGAAAAGTCTGGGCGACTATGCTCGTAAGAATGGTGTCGAAATCGGTTTGTGGACACAGTCTGACTTGCATCCGAAAGAAGGTGTGAGTGCATTGCTGCAAAGAGATATTGTGAAGGAAGTGAGAGATGCCGGTGTGCGTGTATTGAAAACAGACGTTGCATGGGTAGGCTGGGGATATTCCTTCGGACTGAATGGTGTGGCAGACGTAGGTCATATTATGCCTTATTACGGAGATGATGCCCGTCCGTTCATTATTTCACTCGATGGTTGGGCCGGTACACAACGATATGCCGGAATCTGGTCGGGCGACCAGACAGGCGGTGTATGGGAGTACATCCGTTTCCACATCCCGACTTATATCGGTTCAGGTCTGTCAGGTCAGCCTAACATCTCTTCGGATATGGATGGTATCTTCGGCGGCAAGAATATGATTGTCAACACCAGAGACTTCCAGTGGAAAACTTTCACTCCGATGCAGCTGAATATGGATGGATGGGGATCGAACGAAAAATATCCGCATGCTTTGGGCGAACCTGCCACTTCTATCAACCGTTGGTATCTGAAACTGAAATCGGAATTGATGCCTTATACTTATAGTTTTGCGAAAGAAGCTGTAACCGGAATGCCGCTTATTCGTGCTATGTTCCTGGAATATCCGAATGCTTATACTCTGGGTACAGCCACGCAGTATCAGTTTATGTATGGTACCGACTTCCTGGTAGCACCTATCTATAAAGCCACAAAAGCAGATGCTGAAGGGAATGATATCCGTGACGGTATTTATCTGCCTGAAGGAGAATGGATCGATTATTTCACCGGAGAAAAATATCAGGGTAACTGTGTACTCAACAACTTTGCTGCTCCTCTCTGGAAACTTCCGGTATTTGTGAAGAACGGAGCTATTATCCCGATGACCAATCCTAACAATAACGTTGCTGAAATCAATAAAGGACTTCGTATCTACGAGATCTATCCGTATAAGCACATGATGACTGTTGAATATGATGATGACGGTGTATCGGAAGCATATAAGGATGGTAAAGGTGCCACAACTTTCATTGAGTCAAATGTTGATTCGAAAAACAATGTGAAGATTTCTATTCGTCCTACACAGGGTGATTTCGACGGTTTTGTAAAAGAGAAAGCTACTGAGTTTAGGGTAAACGTTACTGCCAAACCGAAGAAAGTTTCTGCTCAAGTGGGCAAAAGCAAAGTGAAGTTGATCGAAGTGGCCTCTATGGATGATTTCCAGAAAGGTGAGAATGTATACTTCTATGATGCTGCTCCTAATCTGAATAAATTTGCTACGAAAGGCAGTGAATTTGAAAAGAAAGTAATCACTAAGAATCCTCAGCTTCTTGTGAAGTTGGCTGCTACTGACATTACTAAAAATCAGGTTGTGATGAATATCGAAGGCTTCCAGTATGCGCCTGCCGATAATTACAGAGTAACGTCCGGTTCGCTGACTGCTCCTGCAGCTCAGATTACTGCCGAGAATATTGAAGCTTATACTTTGAAACCTACATGGAGCAAAGTGCCGAATGCCGATTTCTATGAAATAGAGTTCAATGGCATGTTGTATACAACAATTAAGGATACTGAGTTGCTGTTTGACGGGCTGGCTGCTGAAACCGACTACGCATTCAAGATCCGTGCCGTAAACAAGGATGGCTATTCGGATTGGGCTGAATTCAGCGCTAAGACAAAAGCGAACCCGCTGGAATTTGCTCTTCATGGAATCAAGGGTGAAACAACTGCGAAGAATCAGGAAGGATTTGATATCGATCGTTTGTTCGACTTTGCCGAATTGGGTGATATGTGGCATACGAAGTATGGAGCAAAAGCGCTGCCATATGACATGATTATCGACTTGAGAACTGTGAACCAGTTGGATAAATTCGAATACCTGCCACGTACCGACGGTGGTAACGGAACGATTCTGAAAGGTACTGTATATTACAGTATGGATAAAGAGAATTGGACTGAGGCCGGAGCAATCGACTGGAAACGTAATGGTGATGTGAAAGTATTTACATTTACTGAGCGCCCGACTGCACGCTATATCAAACTGGCTGTAACGGAAGGTGTGAACAATTATGGTTCGGGTAGGGAATTGTATGTATTTAAAGTTCCTGGAACAGAGAGCCGTTTGCAGGGTGATATCAATAACGACGGTAAGATCGATAATAACGATTTAACTTCGTATACCAACTATACCGGTCTGAGAAAAGGTGATTCCGACTATGAAGGCTATATCAGCGTAGGTGATATCGACCAGAATGGTTTGATCGATGCTTATGACATTTCTGTTGTGGCAACACAATTGGAAGATGGTGTCAGCGATGAACCGATTGAGAAACTGGATGGTACTATTGAGATCAGTACGGCTAAACGAAATTACAGTAAGGGTGATGTGGTTGAAGTGCTTGTAAAAGGTGTCAACCTCCGTTCTGTAAATGCCTTGAGTTTTGCGTTGCCATACAATCAGCAAGATTATGAATTTGTAGGTGTCGAACCTTTGAACCTTAAAGCAATGGAAAATCTGACTTACGACAGACTCCATACCAATGGTACAAAAGCACTCTATCCTACATTCGTTAACCTTGGAGCTAAAGAAGCCCTTGAAGGAACAAACGATCTGTTTATTCTGAAGCTGAAAGCGAAACGTGCCGTGAAGTTTGATCTGAAAGCTATTGATGGCGTTTTGGTCGACAAGAACCTGAACACACGTAAGTTTTAAACTTGTGTAAGAATACTCCGCCGTTTGAACGGAGAAAAATAAAAAGCTGCCCGGAAATTTCCGAGGGCACTGAAAAAACAGATGGCTTTTCAGTGCCCTCTTGAAGAGCAAAAGTGAGAGTCGCCAAGTTAGAAATACTAACTTGGCGATTTTTCTATTTGGTTCCAGTAAGTAAAATGCTTCACATAACGGTTGACATCGTACTTACGAACGTAGTTGTTAAACCGAGTTCTGTTCAAAAAAGTGGAAAAGTTGAGAAAAAGTGTATTTATCTTGATTCATCATTACAGCTGCAAAAATAGAAATTCAAATCCGTTTTATTTCAAAATATAACTTAATCGACTATATTTCAATCATTTCAAAGAACTATTATTTACTTTAACGGAACAGTAGTGAAACATTTATTATATAAATACAAAATATTATCATAATTCATAGTAATAATTGTATTAATAATAGTAGCTTTGTTACTCCTTAAACATATAGTTAAACAATGAAACTAAAACACAAATTAAACTATATACTACAATGAAAAACATGAAAATTGCATCCTTTATGATAAAATTCATAATGATGCCCCTGCTTGTCAGCACTTCCTGTGTAAATGAAATTTCAGAAGAATCGACAACCCTTCCCGGAGAAATTCCTATCCGCCTTTCTACACAAATTTTATGCAACCCCACACGTGTTATTGATAACAAATTTCAAGAAAAGGACGCCATTGGCTTGTATGTATTGACACAACCATCAACTATCAATCAGAAACGATACATTGACAATATGCGTTTCACATGTTCCCAAACCTCCGGCTTCGAACCGGAAGAAACGATTTATTATCCTAAAGGAAACGGAGAATGTAACTTCATCAGTTATTATCCTTTTCAAGAAACAGGTATTGAACCGGACAAAAGTACAATGCAGGTCCAGATACAGACCGACCAAAGTACTGTGGGCGGACTATCACTTTCCGACTTTATGATCGCTGTAAACAATGACATTACACCCAGCCAGAACATGGTTGCCATGGAATATAAACACAAACTTTGCAAACTGGAAATCATTATAAGACCCGCAGCCGGAGAAGACTTACAAGAGCTCTTGGCTGATAACCCTACCTTATCCTTAAACGGATTCCATTCGGAAGCATCTTATGATTTTCTCACCGGCCAATTCGGGTCATCGGGACAAACGAGCGGCATTATTCCTTATGGAGAATGGAAAATAGAGAATAATACCCTTATAGGCAAAAAAGCGATACTGATACCCGAAAAAATAGAGTCTGACAGTCACTACATAAATATGGAAATAGATGGAAAGAGCTATAGTTGCCCATTTCCGGACAACTTTCAGCTGTCCAGTGAAAAAAGCTGTTCCATAGGCATTATCTATAAATCATCCGAAGGTATTCAAATCAACAACTTCGATCATAGCATTGCAGACTGGACAGAAGGGGAGTCGGGTGAAACGACAGCTCAGGAAACATCAGGTATAATTCACCTGGCTGCACTGAAATTCAGTAAGAGTAATGTATATAAAGCCATTAACGAAGGGACGCAGGTAGCAGAGATCTGTAAAGAGTACCTATTGGCAGACAATATCGATGCACAAGCCATCGTCGCCTATCCTGTTCTAAATGGAAAGACAGATTTAAACAACGGCACGGTAATTTGTTTACTTGACGAAACAGCAGCCGTTCACGGAGGCAAGGTCTCTTGGAACAAAGTTAATAATGTATTAGCCTACACGCCCGGAAATCAAAGCGTCATCAACGATTTCTACATAGCCGAAGATAACTCAATATCAATATCCAAGCCGGAAAATCCTCTACCTGTACGGTTGCAAGAAGATGTCTTGACAGATATACGGAATACGGAAACCAAAACTTATCCTATAGTAAAAATAGGAATCCAATATTGGATGGGACGTAGTTTGGAAGCGGCACGCTATACCGATGGTAAAACAATTACTTTGAAAAAGGATTTCACGGCAACAGCAGGCTATTACACCGGGAAATATCAAGATGCGCCTCAAAATTTTTACTTTTACAATTCTGAAGCTGTTATTTCAGGCAAGTTATCACCCCAAGGATGGAATATTCCTACCGAAACCGAGTGGGAACAACTAAAGCAATATATAAACAATGATGCTTCTAAACTGAAATCCGGACCATGGTCAAGCGATGAAAGCGGTGACAAGCTTCCTATACTTAACACTACAGGATTCAATGGAATGCCGGAAGGATATATTCTAAAAAGTAAGAACGGATATACCAACGGCTTATATACGGTGGTATACTGGTCTACCAATTCATCTGGAAATCAAATAAATAAAGCAATCTATTTGCTGCATACTACAAATGAAATAAAAGACGGCAATATAACAGACAGAGCTCTTTCTGTCAGATGCATCCGTAAATAACAAGCACTTTGCCTATCATACAGAATCTAAAGTTTAGGTAGATCTCCTCACCGCTACTGGCCCAAACTTTAGATTCTGTATTTTATCGTTAAATTATTCTCTTCATTCGAATAGGGAATCTTCTTCTTTTTTCTGTCTTTATAATCAAGAAATCAATTATAAAACCCAAAACAGAAAACATATGCAGAAAGTATTATTTATCACTACAATTCTACTTACATTATTCGCCCTCTCTATCCATGCTGAGCACAATCCTCAAAAAAGACCAGATGCATCTGCCCAATTCCAAACCGTCTCCGGTCACAGTATCAGTTTAAATGGTATCGGACTGGCATATAGTTATGAATATGCTTTTGCTCCGAAAGGTACTGTTATTTTTAGCGCAGGAGCTTCTTATGCTTTTGAAAGAACATGGCAACTCAAAATGGAATCACTTCGCGAATTCCATATCGCTACCAAAGACTATCATTTAGTAACCGGAGATTTAGCCATAGAACCACGTTTTTATTATAACCTGAAGAAAAGGCATCGCAATGGCAAGCGTACTTGGGGTAATTCCGGTGGGTATTTATCTGCCTGTTTCGGATATTCTTTTCCAATAGCCATCAGCAGCGGAGTAAAAACAGCGCATATATATGTTATCACCCCATATTGGGGATTTCGACGCGTATGGAAACATTTTCTTTTCGATCTATCTGGCGGAGCCGGTTATATAAAGTCCTCCAACGGCAATTCCGCCATCTATCCTACTGTGAGAATAGGACTGGGATATAGATTTTAAACGTCATACTCTAATTGAAGAATAAATAACCAAAGTACCGAATACAAAAAATGGCTACTCATCCCGAGCAACCAATCTTTTGTTAACCTTAAATCTAATACTTATGAAAAAAACACAATACAAATATACCGAATTTCAAGCAATTAGCAAATATCAGAGCAAAAATATCCTGTATTATAACACCGTTTAATACTCGATCTTGTTTTGTTAATACTTTAGGCTAAAAACGTTAACAATTAACACATTCGTTCACAGTTCTCCTGTAGCTCTATAGCCATAGGAAAAACAATATTATTTTCTAAATGAATATGATGATGCAAATTTTTCTCAAATGTCTCCAACATCTCAAATAATAACCTGTAGGTGTCACAAGCATCATCGGGTACTAAATATCCCTGAGCCAATAAAGAAATCCGGCGAAAACGTTCACCTTCGGCATCATGTTCATGCATCATTACCGAAATAGGGCTACTGACACTGCCACAATGAAAAGGCGGAACGGGGCGGTGTTGGGTCACTGCATCGAACAAATCGTATATATAAGGAAACAACACCATTTCCTCCTTGGTAAGATGATTATTCAGATCTATCCAGGACTCCTGAAACAACCCACGTATCTCATGAAGTTCCGGATGCTTCTCACCGTGTACCTCACAAACTTTATCAAGCAATTGAAGAATCTGCGGTCCCTGGTAACGGATATTACGATGATGGAATTTCAGGATGTAATCTACCAATAAATCCATAGGCCAACTTTTAAAATCAAAAATCGGAGAATGGTTCGGTTGCGTTTGCCCCAACTCTTCCAACAAGCTGTCCACCCCTGCTCCGGCTCTTTCACAAGCATCAGTCAGCGAGACATCTCCATTGCAACAGAAATCAATGCCATACTTATTGAATACCTTTGCGTGGTCAAAACGATCGGCTACAATCTGGCCGACTGTCATAAGTTTATAATCTTTCATATTTTCCTCTTTTATTATTCAGAGGACAAAGGTCGGGAACAGAAAACAAATAATTTGTAACCAATGTTACAGGAAGGATTTTCTTTTGTCTTTCGAAGCAATATGAAGTATAAAACAATGGCATACACAGTCTTCTATAACTTGTGTATGCCATATTCTTTTCTTAATTAAAATAATACAGAAAGATAGCGATACCTTCGAGTGCTTTCTTAGGCTGATCTTTAATCTCAATCGCAAACTTAATTTCAGCTTTAGCCACACCACGCAAGTTAGTAAGAGAATGCAGACTTGCCTTCAGTCGCACACTTTGACCTGACAGTACTGCTTGCCCGAACTTCATCTTGTCCATACCATAATTAATCATCATCTTCAAATTATTTACTTCAATAATCTGGTTCCACAAATGAGGAAGTAATGACAATGTCAGATATCCGTGAACAATGGTGCTATGATAAGGGCTCTCCACCTTAGCACGCTCTGTGTCCACATGAATCCACTGATGATCTAGTGTTGCATCAGCGAAAAGGTTGATACGTTCCTGAGAAACCTCCAGATAGTCAGAGACTCCAATCTGCTGCCCCACTAATTTCTCAAAATCTTCATAAGAATTAATAATTACTTTATCCATATTTCTTCATTTAAAAATGTACATCTTTGCTACAAAGATATATTTTTTTTAGATAAGTTAAAATTAATCCGGTCTTTTAGATTCTTCATTAGAAAAACTCGCCGGCTTAGTACATGAATCTACTTTCCCAAATATCCGATACCGATATTTGGAAACCAATAAATACAATGCATCCCTTACTTTTACCGGAATCAGGATCAATGGATAAAAACACTGCCAGAATCCTCCCAGGTCTTTTAAGATATAAAGTATAGCCGTAGATTTAGAATAACAATCTCCTTTCCGAAAATAATAGAGAGTCTTATTACTACTTTCAACAGCATACCGGCCCAACAAAGTTTTACCCGCTTCAGATTGCAGTGAAACAAAACGGAACAGCTTTCTTTTATCCCTCTTTACAATAAAAGAAACTGTCCCGTTGCAGAGATTACATATACCATCGAAAAGTATAATATTCATTCTATTTTTCTAAATAATGGAAGTCTCGTATGCACTGGTCAACATATCATAATCGGCATCACTGTATTCTCCTTTTTCCCGAGCCTTCTGCACCTGTTTGATAAATATTTCTACCTGTGAAAGGAAAGTCTGATAAGACTTCATCTCGCTTTCATGACCATTCACGGCAGGAAGTTTTTTAGCAGCATCGAGTTGTTTGGTAAGTTCAGCTACTTTCAGGTCAATGCGGGGGCCATCCATCATATGCTTACGTGCATACAGGTTCAAAATACTCTGCATCGTAGCAGACATCTTCCGTACAGACATAATCTGTTCTTTCAGCGGACTGTCCGCCAGAAGCACCTGTTCAGCCTGTTCGGTAAACGGACTCAGAATATCAAAAACATTCTGCTTGTATTCAGACATCTGTGTGCTCAACTGATAATTCGCATCCAACAGTTGCTTCGCTTTGGTTACATCTTTCTTTTTCAAGTAAGAAAGATAGGTATCGAAATTTGCGTAAAACTCAGCTCTCGCCTTAAACAATCCGGCATAGTTCTGCACCAGATTCTGGCGGGTTTCTCTATTGAAGTAATCTCCGGGATTCATCACCGTCGCCGAATCTTTTGCAACAACTGCCGGTGGGGCGATGGCGGTAAGAGCCGGTACTTTTCCTTTTTGTTCCATATAATCCAAAACGGCATTTACATCTTTTTCCTTCACCATATCTTTTAATACTCCGAGAGAAGTATTATAATATTTGATTACCTCTGTCGCATTTTCAATATCTGCCGTACTGGCAACAGGAGCTTTGCTCTTGCTTCCACCCGAACAAGAGGCCAACAGAAAAGCACTCACAAGTGCTCCAAAAAACAATAGATTCTTTTTCATAATGTTTCCTTTAATAATTAGTAAATAGAACAAGCCTATAGATAGCTGATATTGCACTAATAACAATATAAAAGTCGTTTTGCTCTCAAAACCATCTATAAATTACAAAGGGAACAGGGAAATTAAAGAAATAAATATCATCGGAAGCGAAACCACATTACTGCATAAAACAAAAAATGGCTACTCGTCCCGAGCAACCAATCTTTTGTTAACCTTAAATCTAATACTTATGAAAAAACACAATACAAAAATACCGATTCCCAACTAATTAGCAAATTTACGCACGATATTCTGCTCTATTATAACATGGTTTAATGTTACCGATAACTTATTAACATTTCACACTTGTATTGTTAACCATTAACAAGTTCCATTACTCGTTTTCAGACATAAAAAGGCTATCATACGTCATCCACCCAATAACGATGATATCCCCACCGGTACAATATTACTGAATTTCTTTATCCCCCGGATCATATTCCAATCCTTCAGATAACAATGAACATGTTACAGGTATAACCGGTATTTCATTCATAACGAAATGAATGTAGACCTCAAAAGATAGTTTATAACCAACCCACACAACCCTATGCATTTCTGAAGCAGAAAGATAGAAATCAGACAAAGGCAGTAATCTATTATTCAATTCTAACAGTTCGAATGATGGAAAAAAAGAGAAGTCGATATTGTGATATTCTTTCAATAATAGAATCTTGTCGCTTAATTTATTCTTTTTGATTTCTTGTATATTAATGTTTTTTTCTTGCTTTAGACATCAGATAGTGGTATATTTACCCCGAAACACTTCAGCCCGTTTCTTAACCTTAAAAGGAATTGAATATGAAAAATTTAAAATAATTATTGATCGTACTAATCTTTGTTACATAAAAAAACAAATAAAACAAATAAGATGAAACAAGTAAACACAGTTTTGACAGTCATTCTGTTGGTAGTATTGACAGGATGTGGAAGAAATAAACAATCAAACGATGATTTAATCATCGTGGACGTTTCGAAAAGCTATCCTAAAAAAGAATTGATTCTTCAGGATTTTATGAATGTGGAATATGTTGCGCTGGAAACTACAGATGAGTTTCTTACACAAGGCTTAGTACAAGATGTGGGAAAAGAATACTTATTGGTAACCAATAGGAATAATGATGGGGATATTTTTATTTTTGACAGGCAAACCGGTAAAGGATTAAAAAAGATAAATCGGCGAGGGCAAGGGGCAGAAGAATATGCAAGGATTAATGAGATTATTCTTGATGAAAGCAATGATGAAATATTCGTAAAGTCACCGGGAAATAAAATCTTAGTATACGATCTTAACGGAGAATTCAAACGGTGTTTGAATCTTGGTAGAGATGTTTCATCTATTTTTGATTATGACAAACATAATTTGATCTGTTATGATATGTCAGATTATCATAATAAAGGAAAGGATAGAAACAAATCGTACCATATTCTTATATCAAAACAGGATGGAAGTATCACCCGGGAAATTTTTATTCCTTTTAAAACGATTAACACACCGATTGTGACTGATGGAGATCGATTTATAGCAAATTATTCTTACCAAATACGCCTAAGCAACGGAAAATGGACACTTATAGATGCATCAGCCGATACATTGTATAACTATGCACCGGATGGTACATTAAGCCCCTTTATTGTAAGAACCCCCTCTGCAAATACTATGGAGCCTGAAATTTTTCTTTATATGGGTATTCATACCGACCGTTATTACTTTATGGAAACCGTTAAAAATGTATTTAACTTTGAAAAAGGTAACGGATTCTATACAGATGAGCTGGTGTACGACAAGAAGGAAAAAGCCATATTTCAAGTTGCCGTATATAATGATGACTATGCAGAAAAAAGAACTGTAGCTATGACGGCGAAATCAATTAATCGCGATATCGAAAATGTCACGAGTTTAAGTGCATCCCGACTTGTTGAGATTTATAAGAAAGAGCAACTGAAAGATGGCAAATTGAAAGAAATTGCTTCAAAGTTGAATGAAGAAGACAATCCTGTAATCATGTTGGTAAAGCAAAAAAAATAGTGGTTTAAAATGAAAAAGGCAACCAACTATTTTATCAAGAGCAGCGGATCATCCACCACCTGCTGAACACTCCTTTTATTCCATTCGCAGGATTGTTGACCGAATAGAGGGTGTTGCTCTTGTTCTTTACGTATACTATGAGGTTGTGTCAAAGCGTATTTGACACAACCTCCTTTTCACATTTACATTCAATCATTATAAAAATAACTAACCTTTCATCATGCTATGCTTATCATGATTTTATTTAGCCTTTTACGGTAATTCGTTTGTAACCATATACAGCACGGTCACCCAATTCTTCTTCTATACGGAGCAACTGATTGTACTTCGCCATGCGGTCCGAACGGCTTAACGAACCGGTTTTAATCTGTCCGCTGTTTGTTGCTACGGCAATATCTGCAATGGTTGCATCTTCTGTTTCGCCGGAACGGTGAGAGGTGACTGTCGTATATCCGTGGCGGTGTGCCATTTCAATAGCGTTTAATGTTTCTGTCAGCGAACCTATTTGGTTTACTTTAATCAGAATAGAATTGGCACAACCTTTTTCGATACCTTTTGCCAGGAAATCAACATTAGTAACGAAAAGGTCATCACCTACCAATTGGCAGCGGTCGCCGATACGTTGAGTTAATTTTTTCCAGCCTTCCCAGTCATTTTCACTCATACCGTCTTCGATAGAGTCAATCGGATATTCGTTGATAAGTTTCTCCAGATAATCAATCTGTTCCTCGGCTGTACGTTTTTTACCCTTTTCACCTTCAAACTTGGTGTAATCGTAGATACCGTCATGATAGAATTCGGAAGAAGCGCAGTCCATGCCGATCATTACATCCTTACCTGGTTCATATCCGGCAGCTTTAATAGCGGCAAGGATAGAGTTTAGTGCATCTTCTGTGCCTTCCAGATTCGGAGCGAAGCCTCCTTCATCACCTACAGCTGTACTCAAACCACGGTCTTTTAATACTTTTTTCAAGGCGTGGAATACTTCGGCACCCATGCGCAGTCCCTCTTTGAAAGAGTTTGCACCAACCGGGCGAATCATAAATTCTTGAAAGGCAATTGGGGCATCGCTATGTGATCCTCCATTAATGATATTCATCATTGGGACGGGCAAAACATAAGTATTTGTGCCGCCGATATATCTGTAAAGGGGAATATCAAGATAATTGGCAGCTGCTTTGGCTACGGCAAGTGAAACACCCAGGATAGCGTTTGCGCCCAGTTTGGCTTTTGTCTTTGTTCCGTCCAGTGCCAGCATAGCATGGTCAATGCCCATTTGGTCGAGGGCTGACATACCAATCAGATGTGGGGCAATGACTTTATTAACGTTCTCTACTGCTTTCTGTACACCCTTACCGCCGTAACGATGTTTATCACCGTCGCGGAGTTCAAGCGCTTCATGCTCACCGGTCGATGCGCCCGACGGAACGGATGCACGTCCCATGATGCCTGATTCCAATACTACGTCTACTTCTACTGTAGGGTTACCTCTTGAGTCGAGAATCTCTCGTCCTGTAATTTTTTCTATTTTCATTGTTTCTCTTGTTTTTTAGTCTCTGCAAATGTACTCACTTATGGGAAGCGGTAGAATAACTATTAATAGGTATTCCGTGCGGTCTCTTTCCCTATAAATCAGTATTATCGCTTTTATACTATAAAACAAAGAGAGGGGTGGAAAAGTTCAGTCGTCTTCAACCTTGACTCCTAACAGAGGCAGTAAGTCCATTGCCTGTAATGAACTGACTATAGCCCCTTTCAGGTCAGCTATGTTTAGTTGAATGCCTGTTATTCTTGAGCTCCTCAGGTCGATACCTTTTAAAGACGTATGCGAAAAATCTGCTTCAAGCAGTTCACAGTTGTCGAAAGCTGCCGGTATTAATTTACTGTCATTGAGGCTGGCGTTTCGAAAATCACAATGGCTGAAACGAACGGTCCGCATTTTCGTCATGGAAAGATTGATGTATTGTCCATAACAATGCTCCATCCGGACATGGTTTAGGGTGGCTTCCGGAAAACCTGTTCCTAAGAGCTTGCATGATATAAATTCTACCCGGTAGAAAGTAGTTCCGGCAAAGGACACGTTGGATAAGTCGCAATTTTCAAAACGTATGTCTGTTAATTGGGCTGATTTCAACTGGCATTCGTTGAATATTTGTTGTTTGAAAGTACAATTGTTAATACTTAGATAGGGCTTATTTACTTGTCGGACAACTCCTTTAGAGAAATATAAATCAGAAATTTTCTCTTCATCCACCAAAATATCGAGTGGAGTGATGCTTTCGGACTGCTCATTGATGAATGGGGCTATGACTTTAACAGGTTGGACTTTCTTAATTGCTGGTTTCATATATTAGTCTATTGTTTTAAATGTTCTCCGAGGTATCCTCCACCTAATACGGCTAAAAGCCCGAGTATCATACTGGCTAATGTGTAAAATGCGAATATGCCGTAGAAGCCTCCTTTCAGTAAACTCAGGCCATCATTAGCCAAAGTAGAAAATGTGGTAAAACCTCCACAGAAACCAACAGTCAGAAATAGCCTTAACTCGAAGGATAGATCAAGACGTTCCGAAAGTGAATAAAATAATCCTATTAACAAACTCCCAGCAATGTTCACGGCAAACGTTCCCCACGGAAAGGGGAAAAAAGTAGGGCTAAGTTTCTCGTTGACGGCTATTTGTGCCAGATAGCGGGATACACTGCCTATGCCTCCTCCGATAAATATATAAATAATCTCTTTCATCTTTTTTGTTTTGTTGGCAAAGTTACCACTGTCAACTGTTTATGCAAACGTTTTCTGATAAATCTTCTTTATTTCGGTTCCATTCGTCGAACCGGAATCTGCTTCTTGCTTATCTTTGTTGCATGATTACTAATTTATATTAAACCATATCATGAAGAACATGAATAAACTGACTTTTAAGTTGGCTTGCTTTTTTCTTTCTCTTTTAGTGAGTAGTGTGGCAATGGCCGAAAGCATTACTTCTCCAAATGGACTCTTGAAACTGAACTTTTCGGTGAATGGAAAAGGCGAGCCTGTGTATGAACTTTCTTATAAGGGTAAAGAAGTGATTAAACCTTCTAAACTGGGCCTTGAACTGAAAGATGATCCCGGTCTGATGGATGGTTTTACATTGATTGATGCCAAGACTTCTTCTTTTGACGAAACCTGGGAACCTGTTTGGGGAGAAGTAAAGCAAATCCGTAACAATTATAATGAGCTTGCGGTAACTTTAGACCAAAAAGCTCAGGATCGTAAGATGTTGATTCGTTTTCGTTTGTACGATGACGGACTCGGTTTTCGCTATGAATTTCCGCAGCAAAAGAATCTGAATTATTTTGTGATAAAAGAGGAGCATTCTCAATTTGCTATGACAGGCGATCATACTGCTTTCTGGATACCGGGCGATTATGATACACAAGAATATGATTATACTCGATCGAAGCTTTCGGAAATACGTGGCCTGATGAAAACAGCTGTGACTCCCAATGCTTCCCAGACTCCTTTTTCTCCTACCGGGGTTCAGACTGCTTTACAAATGAAGACCGATGATGGATTGTATATCAACCTTCATGAAGCTGCCTTGGTGGATTACTCTTGTATGCATCTTAATTTAGATGATAAAAACTTTGTTTTTGAATCATGGCTGACTCCTGATGCACAGGGAGATAAAGGATATATGCAGACTCCTTGTCAGTCTCCATGGCGTACAATCATGGTCAGTGATGATGCACGTGACATTCTTACTTCCAAATTAACATTAAACCTGAACGAGCCATGTAAATTGGAGGATACTTCCTGGATTAAGCCTGTCAAATATGTAGGTGTATGGTGGGAGATGATTACGGGTAAAAGTACATGGGCTTATACTGACGACGTTTATTCAGTGAAGTTGGGTGAGACCGATTATGCTAAGACCAAGCCCAATGGACGTCATGGTGCCAATAATGAGAATGTGAAACGTTATATCGATTTTGCCGCTGAACACGGTTTTGACCAGGTATTGGTTGAGGGCTGGAATGAAGGATGGGAGGACTGGTTTGGCAAGTCAAAAGATTATGTGTTTGATTTCGTCACTCCATATCCCGACTTTGATGTGAAAATGTTGAATGAATATGCCAAGAATAAAGGGGTAAAGTTGATGATGCACCATGAAACCTCTGCATCTGTCCGTAACTATGAACGCCACATGGACAAAGCTTACCAATTTATGGAAGATAACGGCTACAACGCTGTGAAGAGCGGATATGTAGGCAATATAATCCCACGCGGTGAGCATCATTACGGGCAATGGCTGAATAATCATTATCTCTATGCAGTGAAGAAAGCAGCCGATCATAAAATCATGGTAAATGCTCACGAAGCCGTTCGTCCAACCGGATTGTGTCGTACGTATCCAAACCTGATCGGTAACGAGTCTGCCCGTGGAACAGAATATGAAGCTTTTGGTGGGAATAAACCATTCCACACTACATTGCTTCCTTTTACACGCTTGATTGGTGGTCCAATGGATTATACTCCAGGTATTTTTGACACTCAATTGTCTTTCTTGAGTGGTGAACATAGTTTTGTGCATACCACTTTGGCAAAACAATTGGCCCTTTATGTTACACTTTATAGTCCGCTGCAAATGGCTGCCGACCTTCCGGAGAGTTATGAGCGCCACATGGACGCATTTCAGTTTATTAAAGATGTGGCAGTAGACTGGGATGACAGTAAATATATTGAAGCAGAACCGGGAGAATATATCACGGTGGCTCGAAAGGCCAAAGGAACCGATAATTGGTTTGTTGGAGGTATTACAGGTGAAAATCCCCGTACTTCTACATTCATTCTTGATTTCCTGGATCCGGGGAAACAGTATGTAGCCACTTTATATGCTGATGGGAAAGATGCGGATTATGAGAAGAATCCGACCTCTTATGAGATTAAAAAAGGTATAGTGACTAATAAAACCAAGATCTCTACTAAATTGGCTCGTAGTGGAGGTTTCGCTCTCAGTCTGATAGAAGCTACTCCGGCCGACCGAAAAGAACTTAAAAAGTGGAAATAAAGGTGGGGTAGTGGTAAAAAGGTTAGTTTGGTTATTTTTTTGAAATGAAAGAGTCCGGATACACAATATGTATGTCCGGACTCCTTTTGTTGATAGTTACTATATTATCAATTAAGTGAGTCATCTCTTGACTTTCTATTTTTATCTGCTGTTTTATCTTTATTGATTATATCGTTTTTAATCAAGTGATTAATAGTCTAATGTTGAATGTTTATAAAGCTAACTTTAACATAGAGTTAAAGCTTGTTTTTTGAATGCAAAGAACAAGTTGTTTGCATTTAAAAGATTTGTTCTTTGTACAGAGGGAATAACGATCTTTGTTTTCTCCTTAACATTGTTAAATTATTCTGTTGTGATTATATCTTTGCTTTGATAGCTTTTGTTCCCTATATATAATAAGGTGTAAACAACTCTACTTATTAGCTCCTCCATCCAGTAACTCGGCTATTTTCTTTTTCAGGTTTAGCTTGATAATTTCATCTTGCTGCAGTTCTATTTCTACTGTAATTTTGGCATTTCCCAATTTATATCTGATAGCTTCGTTATCACAATTTATCTGTTCTTGTTTGATGCTATATAAAAGGGCAAAATCATAATCTAACGCCAGTGAAATATTATATAATGTATCCGTATCAATGCTTTTCCTTGTCAGTAGATAATCTACACTTTGAGGCTTAACGTCCAATCTTCTTGCGAGTTCAGCTTTAGTGACCTGCCTCTCGGACATTATATTCTTGATAATTTCACCTATATAAATATTGCTTTTTTTCATTTGCATGAAAGTACAACATAATCCGAAGAGTTAGGTTTATCGATATAAAAGAATCTCTGTTTATTTTTGTATTTTGTTCATAATTTATTTGTTTTATCAGATAAATTGGGATATATTTGCTGCGGATAACAGAGAGGGGTGCACTAACACCCTTCTGGTAACAGAAGAAAAGGCAGAGTAAAACATAACATTTATATTATTATTATTAACACTAAAATTTTGAGATTATGAAAAAGAAACTCATGATGGTTGCAGTGCTCCTGGGTGCTTTGTCACTGGGAGCTTGCGTAGACAACGACGAATCGGCATCGGTAACAGCGGTGCGTAACGCAAAAGCTGAACAGCTGAAAGGTCTTGCTGCATTGGCTAATGCACAGGCTGAGGCTACAAAAATTACAGCTGAAGCAGAGGCGGCATTGAAAAATGCACAAGCTGAATATCAGAAAGAAATGACTGAAGAGGCTAAACAAAAGTTTGCGGTGATGATTGAACAAATCAAGGCTAAAGCAGAGGAGGAGATCGCTAAATCAAAATTGAATGCTGCTCAAGATCAGCAGTCATTGTTGGATCTCGCTGATAAACGATTGAGAGAACTATATGTAAGTTATAAGTTTGCTTTGGGAGATCTTGTAGAGTTGAATAATGATAAAATTGAGTTAGTAGCTGATATTGCGAGTGCGGAAGAGTCGCTTATTCCATTTACAACTCAAAAACAAATTGCAATAGATCGTTTACAACGAAAAATTGAGAACGAAAAATTTAAGATTGAAACTTATGCTAAATATGAAGGCGTAAATAAGACTGAATTGGAGCAAAAAGCAACCGTCTTATATAAGGATTATCAGAAGGCTGGCGATGTCGTATCTCAGAAAAATGCTGCACAACAAGAAGCGCAGGCTGCATACGCCCCAAATCCTTTTTACTACCGTTATGGCGATAAGGTTACTTTGAAGACGGTAAAAGCCGCAGGCGAATTACGTAATAATTATTATTATGCCTATGATCCGATTACTGAAACAAAGACTCTATTAGCAGGTGACTATTCTATTGATTACTATACATTAAATGCTAAAGGAGTTGAGTCTACTAAACAAGCTCTTAATGATAATGTTAAGTATTATGAGAATCTAATTGGTACAGATAAAGATAAGGCTGATCAAAATGGATCTTATTATGCAAAGATTGCTTATTATACCGCACAAAAGGCTGAAATATTAAAAGCGGATCCTGATGCTGATGTTTCATGGTGTGATAACCAGATTTCGCAAATGAATGCTAATATAACGTCTGATAAGATTGAACTGAAAAAAGCTCAGGACAGAGTAACTGAATTTAATGCTTTGGTAGCAGCATTTTCCGGTGATGATTTGAAAGCTTATGATGCCGCTGTTGCTGAATTGAAAACATTGGCAGTGGCTTTGGATAAGGCTGATAAAGAATTGCAAGATGCTCGGGATGCACAGAGTAAAGCACTTAGTGAATGGCGGATTGCTTCCACTTTAGCCGGGCAGAATAATGTCGATGAATTGGTTGAAACATGCAAAGATAATATTGCGGGTTGGGAATCAGAGATATATGGCTATGAGAAAGAGGTTACAGATCAGGAAACTCTTATTCAGCAACAGAAAGCTGAACTTGAAACGCTCAACACTCAGATTGAAGCTCAGACTGCAATCGTAAATAACTGGAAGGCTCAGATTGAAGCTGCTATCGAAGCACAGAAATAATCGCCAATAGTAACGGCAAATAAACAACAAATCAAAAAAAGTATCGTATGAAAATAAAAAGACTTTTAGTGTTGGCCGTTCTACCCATGATGTGTCTTGCAGTGAATGCGCAGAACTGTAGTAAAGACAATACTCCTAAGAAGGGTGACTTTACGGTAGCAGCTACTGTTGGATACAATAGTTACACAAACGTCACAGCCCCTTCGGGGCTGCTGACTGACTATGAAGTCAGAGCACTCTCAACCAACTGGGCAGACAAAAAGCTGATGGTTGGTTTCGAAGGGGGCTGGTTCTTCAAAGATCAGTGGAAACTAAATTTGGGTGGCGGTGTCAGCTTCACGAATAACCCCGGTTATCCGGCTGTTCCCGGCACGATAGATGGTTCAGAATCGAATGGAAGTGGATCGGCAGACGATTTGATGGGAGAAATCCCTAACTACCGTGCCGTAGCCAGTGCCCAGTCGTTCGCCTATAATGTGTCGGCAGGTGTTGATCGTTATTTCAACATCAAGCGTGTTCCTAACCTGATGTGGTATACAGGCGTTCGCGTAGGTTTTGCTTACGGCGAAAATGAAATGAAGTATGATGAAGAGACCTCTATGGGCAAATCGGTTGCCGAGAGCTGGAATCTTCGTGGCGCCTTGACTATCGGTGTCGATTACTATGTTCTTCCTGCCCTCTACGTCGGTGCGCAAATCGATCCGTTTGCTTATACGTACAACAAGACCACGTATAATCCGCAAGCCGGTCTTGGCGATCTGTCGGCAGACAGCCATGACTACAGTGTTTTGGCAGCTCCGACATTGAAGATCGGATTTAAGTTTTGACCTCTATCTCCATCCGGCCGATAGGTTATCGGTCGGGTGGGTGATTTTATAAATAAGTCCATTTATTTATACCTCCCCGATGTCCGTGACGGCTGTCGGGGATTTTTATTTATTGTCTTCTTCAAAATCAAAGTCAAAATCAAAGTCATCCATAAATTCCGGAGTAGTGAATTCTTCAATGCTTCGACGGTCTTTTTTAGTCGGGCGTCCGGTGCCTCTTGCGCGATCAATGAAACCACTGATTTTGCTCATTTCCAAAAGTTCGTATTGATCGGGTGTCGTTACGTTTTCCATCATCTCGGATACAAGTTTTGCTCCGATTCGTTTCTCGATAGCTTGTAATACTTTGAAAGAGTATGTAATGGGGGGCTTTTTTACTTGAATTACGTCTCCTGGCTTTATCATACGAGATGCTTTCACAAACGATCCGTTGATGCTGATTCGTCCTTTTTTGCAGGCCTCAGCGGCGATGGTGCGGGTTTTGAAGATGCGGACTGCCCACATCCATTTATCTATTCTTGCTTCAGGCATTGGGTTATAAATTGAAAATGAATTATTATTTTTTGTTGAATTGATTCATCGTTATGTCGATTCCTGCCAAACAAAAGCTTTTGGCAATCTCTCCGGCTGTCTCCAGGCGCTCGTTCATTGTTGTCCAGTCTTCTTCCGTAAAATGTCCTAATACGAAATCAACTTGTCCGCCCTTTGGGAAGTCATTGCCAATGCCAAATCTCAACCGTGCATAATTCTGAGTTCCCAAGATAGCTGCGATATGTTTTAATCCGTTATGACCTGCATCGCTACCTTTGCTTTTCAGACGTAATGTTCCAAAAGGAAGAGCCAGGTCATCAACGATGATTAGCATATTCTCCAATGGAATATTTTCCTTTTGCATCCAATAACGCACGGCATTGCCACTTAGATTCATAAATGTCGAAGGCTTTAACAGAATCATTTGTCTTCCTTTTACAGATAGGGTAGCTGTAAAGCCATAACGACCGTCCTTGAATGATAGGTTGTTTGCTTTGGCCAAAGCATCCAACACCATAAAGCCTATATTATGTCGCGTTTCATGGTATTCAGGACCAATGTTTCCTAATCCGACAATTAAGTATTTCATATCTTTCAGTTTATTTGTTTTAAATAAAAAACGCAGATTAACACAGATGTGAAATCTGCATTAATCTGCGTTTGAATGATATCTCTAATAAAGGGATAGCAATATTATTTTCCTGCTGCAGCAGCTGCACCTCTTGCCGCACGAGTCAACTTAACGGCACATACGACAGCGTCTTTTGCGTTCAGAAGTTCCAGTCCTTCATAGCTCAATTCGCCTACTTTAACTGTTTTGCCAAGACCCAAGTGAGCTACATTGACAGTCAGTTTCTCAGGAATAACGTTGTACAAAGCTTTAACTTTCAGTTTACGCATCTGCAATGCTAATTTACCACCGGCTTTCACACCTTCAGCAAGGCCTTCAAGTTGTACCGGTACTTCCATTACGATAGGTTTAGCTTCGTCAATCTGATAGAAGTCTACGTGCAGGATAGTATCTTTTACAGGGTGAAATTGAATGTCTTTCAAAATCGCATTCACTTTTTTGCCATCGATAATCAGGTCTACTACGTGGATGTGCGGAGTATAAACCAGATTGCGAAGTCCTTCGTTAGTCACTGTGAAGTGAACAACTTCTCCACCACCGTAAAGTACACAAGGTACACCACCGTTGTTACGAATTTCTTTCAAAGCTCTTGCCTGTTCAGAAGAGCGTTCTGCAATTGTTCTTGCAGTTCCTTTAACTTCAATTGATCTCATTTCTTGAAATTTTTTGTGTTACTCTAAATTAAGTTATTTTGCTTGCTTAATTCACCATCACACGATGTGATTATCACACGATGTGCAAAAAGCGGTGCAAAAGTACACTTTCTTTCTGAAATATCAAAGAATTGATGTTTTTAATTATTCAAAATCAATATCTATTTTAATTTCACTATCTAAAACTGCAGTTTCAGTTTCGCTTTCAGATTCGATTTTTTTTTCGGATTCTAAATCTTCGGTATATTCTTGATTCTGATTGATATAACTGATCGCTTGTTCAAGACCGGACATGAATTTACCAAAATCTTCTTTATACAAAAAGATTTTATGCTTTTCAAAACTTACCTGGGAATCGTCTCCTTCTCCCATTACGACTTTTTTGCTTTCAGTGATAGCAAGAAACATTTCATCTTTACGGTTCTTTTTAACGTCCAGATAATATATACGTTTACCAGCTTTAATCGATTTGGAGAATACAATCTCTTTATCATTCATGTCTGTTCCTATTTTCTTTTTAAAATCTTCCATATTGTTAGGTCTGTTTATAATTGGCTTCAAAATTGGATATTTTTTTTAAACCGTCAAAAGAAAAAGGAAAGAGAATGAAATACTGCATTAAAAAATGTGATTTATTTGCGTAAACTCATTAAAAATGTCTACTTTTGCAATTCGTTAATAACAGTATTAATTAAGATTATGATTAACAGAGTTCTTATTCGTCTAAAGATCATACAGATAGTGTATGCTTACTATCAAAACGGCAGCAAAAATTTAGACTCAGCGGAGAAAGAGTTGTTCTTTAGCCTCTCTAAGGCTTACGACTTATACAACTATTTGCTGATGCTTATGATTGCTTTGACGGAATATGCACAAAAACGCATTGACACAGCGAAAGCTAAATTGGCGCCGACAAAAGAAGAGTTGTATCCTAACATGAAGTTTGTGGAAAATAAGTTTATCGCACAACTTGAAGTAAATAAACAATTGAGCGAGTTTATAGCTAACCAGAAAAGAACCTGGGCAAACGATCAGGACTTTATCAAAGAATTGTACGAGAAGATTATTGCATCCGATATATATAAAGAATATATGGCTTCTTCCGATAAATCTTACGAAATGGATCGTGAGTTGTGGAGAAAACTATATAAAACGTTTGTTTTCAATAATGATTCGCTGGATCAAGTGTTGGAAGATCAGAGTTTATATTGGAATGATGATAAAGAGATTGTTGATACATTTGTATTGAAAACTATCAAGCGTTTTGAAGAAAAACAAGGGGCTAACCAGCCGTTATTGCCTGAGTTTAAAGATGATGAAGATCAGGAATTTGCACGGCGCTTGTTCCGTCGGGCCATTCTGAATGCCGATTATTATCGGCATCTGATCAGTGAAAACACAAAGAACTGGGATTTGGATCGTGTAGCTTTCATGGATGTGATTATTATGCAGTGTGCGTTGGCAGAAATTCTTAGTTTTCCGAACATTCCGGTCAGTGTTTCGTTAAATGAGTATGTAGAGATTGCCAAACTCTATAGTACAGTGAAGAGCGGTAGCTTTATCAATGGTACATTGGACGGAATAGTTAATCAATTAAAAAAAGAAGGTAAGTTGACAAAAAACTAATACCTTTGTCCAAATAGATTAAAAAACTAAAAAACTGATTATTTTATGAACCTATTAACTGTATTTTTTCAAGCTCCTGCTGCTGGCCCTGATGGTAGTTTGATGTGGATTATGCTGATAGCAATGTTTGTTATCATGTACTTCTTCATGATTCGTCCGCAGAATAAGAAACAGAAAGAGATCGCTAATTTCCGTAAGTCTCTCCAGGTGAATCAGAATGTAATTACTGCTGGTGGTATTCATGGTGTGATTAAGGAAATCAATGATGATTATATTGTTCTTGAAATCGCTTCTAATGTAAAAATTAAGATAGATAAGAACTCTATTTTTGCAGATGCTTCAGCTGCCAATAGCCAGTCTGCTACGAAATAAGGAACTAAAAATAAATAAAGCCTATGTTCGAACGTAGGAACATAAAGTATATTTATTTAAAATTATCAAGAAGGATTAAGGACTTTCTGCTTAGTGATAAGAGCAGAGAGTTCTTAATTTTTTTATTTTTCTTTTTTATTGCAGGTGGATTTTGGCTGCTTCAAACATTAAATAATGATTATGAAGCAGAATTTTCAATTCCTGTTCGTTTGAAAGGAGTACCCAATCATGTAGTTTTAACTTCTGAACCTCCTTCTGAATTGCGTATCAAAGTAAAAGATAAGGGTACGGTATTGCTGAACTATATGTTGGGCAAAAGTTTCTTTCCGGTAAATATTGATTTTTCTGAGTCAAAGGCCCCTGATAATCATGTGAAGATTTATACTTCAGAACTTGAGAAAAAGATTCTGGGACAGCTCAATGTGTCCACTCGTCTGCTTTCTGTCAAACCAGATACCTTGGAGTATATTTATTCTACCGGAAAGTCGAAATTGGTGCCTGTTAAATTAGAGGGTAAAGTTACTGCAGGGCGTCAATACTATATTTCCGATACCATTTATTCTCCGGATTCTGTTTTAGTATATGCTCCTGTAGCTATATTGGATACAATTACAACTGCCTATACACAAAAAGTGAACTTTGAGAATGTAGCGGATACATTGAGGCAACGAATTGCACTTGCCGGAGTGAAAGGAGCTAAGTTTGTTCCTGGAGCGATTGATTTAACTTTGCCTGTGGATATATATACGGAAAAGACTGTTGAAGTACCATTGCGTGGTATTAATTTTCCGGCAGATAAGGTGTTGAGAGCTTTTCCGTCTAAAGTCCAGATTACATTTCAGGTTGGACTAAGCCGTTTTCGCAAAATTAAGGCAAGTGATTTTGTTGTAAATGTCTCTTATGAAGAACTTTTAAAGTTGGGCACTGATAAATATACTGTCAAATTGAAGTCAGTTCCACGTGGAGTGAGTCATATACGCATTCATCCGGAGCAGGTTGATTTTCTTATAGAACAAGTTTCTTCTTATGGCAATTAAAATTGGTATAACCGGTGGGATAGGCAGTGGCAAAAGTATTGTTTCACGGCTACTTGAAGTAATGGGGATTCCTGTCTATATTTCAGATGAGGAGTCCAAGAGAATTGTAGCGACCGATCTTGTTATACGTAAGGAACTGTGCGACTTGGTAGGAGAGGAGGTTTTCTTAAACGGTAAATTAAATAAGGTCTTATTGGCTTCATACCTTTTTGCTTCCTCCATACATGCTTCTCAAGTTAATAGAATCATACATCCGAGAGTTAAAGAGCATTTCAGGCAATGGGCTTCACACAAGGGTTGTATGGATATTATAGGTATGGAATCAGCAATCCTTATAGAGTCGGGGTTTGCTGATGAGGTTGATTATATTGTGATGGTTTATGCCCCTTTAGAAATAAGGGTGGATCGTGCAGTTCGGCGTGACAATGCTTCGTGTGAACAGATAATGCAACGTATTCGGAGCCAAATGAGTGATGAAGAAAAGTGTGAACAGGCTTCTTTCGTTATAATAAATGATGATGAGAAACCGTTGATACCACAGATTTTAGAGTTAATTGCTTTCCTATATCAAAAGATTCATTACCTTTGCTCCGCAAAAAATAACTAATATAAAAGTAATATACTATGTTAAAGACTATTTTGTCTATCTCCGGTAAACCGGGATTGTATAAGCTTATTTCGCAGGGGAAAAATATGTTAATTGTAGAAACAATTGATGCGACTAAGAAACGTTTTCCTGCTTATGGTAATGAAAAGATTATCTCTTTGGCAGATATAGCAATGTACACAAACGACTCGGAAGTACCTTTACGTGACGTATTGCGTTCAATAAAAGAAAAGGAAAATGCAGCTATGGCCTCTATAGATGTGAAGAAGGCTACCCCCGAGCAACTACGCCAATATTTAGCTGAGGTTTTGCCTGATTTTGATCGTGACAGAGTGTATGTGAATGATATCAAGAAATTGATCTTATGGTACAATATTCTTGTTTCTAACGGAATTACAGAATTTGGTGAAGAAGCTGCTGCTGAGGCGGAATAAAAATTAATTCTGTTTCTTTTAGTTAAAAGCGCAATATCCCTTACTGAAAGGGGAATATTGCGCTTTTATTTTTTATCATGCCCCAATAAACAAAAGGCTCCTTAAGCTGTTCTTGCATAACTATATAAAATTTGCATAGAATATTTTAGAGAACTTATTTGTCGTATTCAGGGCTTTTTAATTATCTTTGTTGCAATCCGTCGATACCTGAAGAGTCAGTGTTGCGAGGAATATTACACAAAAAGAACAAAAGCGTTTTTAAGATATTATTCTGTACTTGAAATCTGGACAATTTCACTATTCAGGAATAATGCAACGAACGCTCATGCTCTGCTGTATATGCAAATATATAGTATCGAGCGTGGGTTGTTGTACATTATTTGAATAGTGGCAGTCCAGAGCCTCAGGTACGATAATTGCAACGTTCCCACGCTTTTTTATATACGAAAGATTCTTTCGAGGGAACCGGGAGTGATAGGAGAGAAGGAAAGAGCATGAAAGCAACAAGAGATAGCGGTATCTGTATGAAACTGGACGATTTTACCGGAGTTTTGTCTTTGGAACGTCTGGAAGTTAATACAATGGTATACCTGTATAGTGAGCAGGGTGAGTTAATAGGGAAGATTCACTCAACGGGAGATTGTGTTACTTTTATATTGCCGAGAAGAGGCATGTATGTGCTTGTTATTCATTGTGCATCCTATCCGGTGGAGGTCAGGAGGATCACTTATTGAACTTTCAAGAAAGAGAAAAGCCGGTATACCATAAGGCATACCGGCAGATCGCTATAGTTTATAGATTCTCAATTCTTTAGTTACGAAAAACCAATCCGTCACCTTGTGCATCTACAATAATTGCTTTACTACGGTCTACTTCTTGTGCTAATAATTTCTTTGATAAATCATTTAATAAATATCTCTGAATAGCTCTTTTTACAGGACGTGCACCGAACTCTGGATCATAACCTACTTGTGAAAGAAAATCTAAAGCGGCATCTGTCAGCTTCAACTCTACTCCATTACCCGCAAGCATCTTCTGCACACTTTTGATTTGCAGCAGGACAATTTGTTTTATTTCTTTTTCCGTTAGTGGTAGAAACATGATGGTTTCATCAATACGGTTTAAGAATTCGGGGCGTATGGTTTTCTTTAGCATATTCATTACCTCTTTCTTGGTTTCTTCTACAACTTCGTCTTTGTTGGCGCTGTTCAGTTTTTCCATTTGACTCTGTATGTAGCTACTACCCATATTAGAGGTCATGATGATGATTGTATTTTTGAAATTTACCACGCGACCTTTATTGTCTGTTAACCTTCCGTCATCAAGTACCTGTAACAATATATTGAATACATCCGGATGAGCCTTTTCGATCTCGTCAAACAGTACTACAGAATAGGGTTTACGCCGTATGGCTTCTGTCAACTGTCCTCCTTCATCGTATCCCACGTATCCCGGAGGTGCTCCAACTAAACGTGAAACACTATGTTTCTCCTGATATTCACTCATATCAATACGGGTCATCATTGTTTCATCATCAAAAAGAAACTCTGCAAGTGCTTTAGCCAGTTCGGTTTTACCTACTCCGGTAGTGCCCAGGAAGATGAAGGAACCAATCGGACGCTTGGGATCCTGCAATCCTGCGCGGCTGCGGCGTACGGCATCGGATACAGCTGCAATGGCTTCATCTTGCCCGATAACACGCTGATGTAATTCTTCTTCAAGATGAAGTAACTTGTCCTTTTCACTCTGCATCATTTTGCTTACGGGAATTCCGGTCCAGCGGGATACTACATCGGCGATATCTTCAGCATCTACCTCTTCCTTTATCATAGCTGTATCCCCTTGCATTTCATGTAACTTTTTCTGGGTATCCTCAATTTCCTTATTCAATTCTTGTAATTTTCCATATCGGATTTCTGCAACTTTCCCATAGTTTCCTTCACGTTCAGCCTTGTCGGCTTCAAATTTAAGATTTTCGATTTCAACTTTGTTCTGCTGGATTATATCCATCAGACTTTTTTCACTTTGCCATTTTGCTTTGTATGATTTCTCCTGTTCTTTCAGTTCGGCCAATTCTTTGCCGATTGTTTGTAATTTCGGTTCATCATTTTCGCGTTTAATGGCTTCCCGTTCGATCTCTAACTGTTTGATTTTACGTGATATTTCATCCAATCCTTCCGGGACGGAATCTACCTCCATACGGAGTTTGGCTGCCGCCTCATCCATAAGGTCAATTGCTTTATCCGGTAAAAAACGATCAGTTATATATCGACTGCTTAATTCTACGGCAGCTATGATTGCATCGTCTTTGATACGTACATGGTGATGATTTTCATATCGTTCTTTCAGACCACGCAGAATGGATATTGTACTCAGATTATCCGGCTCATCTACTTGTACTATCTGGAAACGGCGTTCCAAAGCTTTGTCTTTCTCAAAATACTTCTGGTATTCATCAAGGGTCGTAGCACCGATGGAACGTAACTCTCCACGGGCAAGTGCAGGTTTCAGGATATTAGCTGCATCCATGGCACCTTCTCCCTTCCCGGCTCCTACCAATGTATGGATCTCATCGATGAAGAGTATGATGTTGCCTTCAGATTTTTTCACTTCATTCACTACGGATTTAAGCCGCTCTTCAAACTCTCCTTTGTATTTGGCTCCTGCAACCAGTGCCCCCATATCCAGAGAGTATACTTGTTTATCTTTCAGGTTTTCAGGAACATCTCCCCGGAGGATACGGTGTGCCAGCCCTTCAACGATTGCTGTTTTACCGGTACCCGGTTCACCTATTAATATAGGGTTATTTTTGGTGCGTCGACTCAGAATCTGAAGTACACGCCGAATTTCTTCGTCACGTCCGATCACCGGATCGAGTTTGCCGCTACGAGCGGCTTCGTTCAGGTTTATGGCGTATTTTTCCAGTGATTGATAATTATCTTCACTGGACTGAGAAGTGACTTTTTCTCCTTTTCTCAATTCATTAATAGCTCCGCGTAGTTCTTTTTCGGTCATTCCTGCATCTTTCAGAATAGTAGATACAGTACTCTTTACCGTTAGTAATGCCAGTAACAAGTGTTCCAGTGAAACAAATTCATCACCCATTTCTTTGGAATACTGTGTTGCTTTCTGGAAGACTTCGTTTGCTTCCCGACTCAAATAAGGCTCTCCGCCCGAAACTTTTGGGAAAGAGTCAATTTGCTTGTCGAGTACAAGGGCGATTTGCTGGCCGTTCAATCCTAACTTCTGGAAGATAAAGTTAGTAACATTTTCGCCTACCTTCATCACTCCATACAGGATATGAGCTGTTTCAATGGCTTGTTGTCCCCGGCTTTGTGCCAGATTGATCGCTTCTTGTACAGCTTCCTGTGATTTAATGGTAAAATTGTTGAAATTCATATCGTTTATTCTCCTTTCTTTTTCTTATTTTCAATAACACTATTGAAGGCGCAAAAGATTTGCCATGGGTTAAAAACTGACTTTTTTTCAGCTTTTTAAGGAATGTAAAAGCCAAAATGTCATATATTTTCCTTTTTACAAGGAAATTGTGTCCGAATGCAAGGGCATTTTAGAAGTATGTTGTATCTTTATAGCCTGAATATAATTATAAAGGAATTACTATATGGACGAAAAAATAAAGTTCCCTTCGAATGTGATATTGATAGATGCAGCGTTCTTGAATTTAGTTATAACGGATCTGAAGAAATATTTTGAGCGAACATTGAAGCGTGAGTTACAAGAGATTGATCTTTCGGAATTGATAACTTATTTAGCGTTAGACTCAGGCATAACAGAAGGAGAAAATCAAGTTCAAATATTAGTGGTATACGATAAGAATTCCGTCCGGTTATCTAATTGTGTACCGTCTGATTTATCTACAGAGCTGAATGGTGTAGCGTTTAAGAGTCAGTTTGGAGAATTTTCTTTTGCCGGTGTGCCTTGTGAGGAAATGGTATCCCGTGAGGAATTATATCTTGATTTATTAAATATTGTTGCAGATTCTGCCGATGTGAGACAATTGATTTTAGTCTCTTTTAATGAAGAATATGGTGATAAAGTAATGAATCGGTTGAAAAAGATTAAAAATAAAAAAACGATTCAGTTTCGTATGAATGAACCGGAGGAAATGCTGGAAGGGCATCAATGGGAAATGCTTGCATATCCGTTGATGCAAGCGTTGGGAATCAGGGGAGAAGAATTGTAATATAGACAATAAACCTTTATATTTATGTCTGATTTTCGTCTAAAAGTATTTTTAAGTGTTGCTAAGAACCTTAGTTTCACGAAAGCGTCACAGGAGTTGTTTGTCAGTCAGCCTGCTATAACCAAGCATATTCAGGAATTGGAAACTTGCTATCAGGCCCGCTTGTTTGACAGGCAAGGGAATAAGATATCTTTGACAGAGGCAGGGAAGCTTTTGCAAGAACATAGTGAAAAGATATTGGAGGACTATAAACGGCTGGAATATGAAATGCATTTACTCCATAATGAATATATAGGTGATTTAAAGTTAGGTGCCAGTACTACAATTGCGCAATATGTGCTTCCTCCTTTATTGGCTAATTTTATAGCAAAATTTCCTCAGGTGAATCTTTCTTTGCTGAATGGGAATTCCAGAGAAATAGAAGCAGCTTTGCAGGAACACCGCATTGACTTAGGTTTAGTGGAGGGAATTTCTCGTTTGCCGAATCTTAAATATACTACGTTTTTGCAGGATGAATTGGTGGCTGTTGTCCACACAGGTAATAAGCTCTCATTACCGGATGAAATTACTCCGGAAGATTTATCCAGAATTCCTCTTGTGCTTCGTGAGAGAGGTTCGGGCACGTTGGATGTTTTTGAAAGAGCTTTGTCCGGACATAATATAAAGTTATCATCTTTGAATGTGCTTTTATATTTGGGTAGTACGGAGAGTATCAAATTATTTCTGGAACATACAGATTGTATGGGAATTGTTTCTATCCGTTCCATCAGTCGTGAATTACTTTCCGGTACTTTCCGGGTTATCGAAATCAAAGGCATGCCTATGTTGCGTGAATTCTGTTTTGCCCAACCCCAAGGGCAGGAGAGTGGATTGTCACAGGTTTTGATGCAGTTTGCCATGCATCATAATAAAAAGTTATAAAGCATAATTAGATGCAATTGGCATATACCGATAAGTAGCCGTATCTTTGCACCCGAAAAATAAAAAAGATAATAAGATATGGTATCAGCTATTACGAAAACGTTACAGACAAACAATAAAAAGGTCTATGTTTCTTTACTTTCTATTTTGACTTTATTTCTAATGTTGGATTATGTTCCAGGATTGCAGGCACTTTCTGCATGGGTAACTCCACCATTAGCTCTCTTCCTTGGGTTAGCTTTCGCATTGACATGTGGACAGGCGCATCCGAAATTTAATAAAAAGACATCCAAATATTTGTTGCAATACTCTGTTGTCGGATTAGGTTTTGGTATGAATTTGCATTCGGCACTTGCTTCAGGTAAAGAAGGAATGGAGTTTACTGTTATTTCAGTAATCGGTACACTGATCATTGGGTGGTTTATTGGTCGTAAGTTCTTGAAGGTAGATCGTAATACCTCTTATCTTATCAGTTCGGGTACGGCGATTTGTGGTGGTAGTGCCATTGCTGCTGTAGGTCCTGTAGTAAAGGCGAATGATAGTGAAATGTCTGTAGCGTTGGCTACAATATTCATATTAAACGCACTTGCACTTTTTATCTTTCCAGTAATCGGACATGCTTTAAATATGAGTCAACATGAGTTCGGAACTTGGGCTGCCATTGCTATTCATGATACAAGTTCTGTGGTAGGTGCTGGTGCTGCATACGGTGAGGAGGCACTAAAAGTTGCTACTACTATTAAATTGACCCGTGCCCTTTGGATTATTCCAATGGCATTTGCTACTTCGTTTATCTTTAAAAGTAAAGGACAGAAGATCAGCATTCCTTGGTTTATCTTCTTCTTTGTATTGGCTATGATTGTGAATACCTATTTGTTGGGTAGTGTGCCCGCATTGGGGGCAGCTATCAATGGATTGGCTCGTAAGACTTTAACTATCACTATGTTTTTCATCGGGGCTTCTCTTTCATTGGATGTTGTGAAGTCCGTAGGTATCAAACCTTTGATACAGGGAGTACTTTTGTGGGCAGTGATTAGTCTGAGCACTTTAGCATATATTTATTGGTGCTGATTAAATATAAACAGAACTGTATGTAAGAGGTACGATGTCTAAATACATCGTACCTCTTACATATAATAACTATCCTATATCATTTACTCTATACTTATGTTTTTTAGTTCTTTCCCAAGGTTTTTTAGTTCCTCATTCAAAGCGTTTAATTCTTCACTATAATTTGTATCTATAGTGTTCAAATTATAAGTTCCGCTTAATTCTATCATACCTTTTTGTTTGCTTATATCTTTCTTGCTGTCATAAATGACAGGTGTATTATTGGTATAGAGCCTATCTCCTGATATTATAAAGCACTGACTGGTATTTTGATACAACATTAGTTTTTTGATATCATCCGTCGTCATATCTCCTTCCATATATACAAATTTTAGGGAAGATGCTCCGTCCATTACCATAATTAGTTCTTTTATCTTACTTCCTTTACGATTTACATAGATTTCTGAACCGGAAGTTGTCCCTTTTTGTTTCATCAATAGTTCATATTTGGATGACTGCACCAAAGAACGAATATCTTTAGCCATCTCTTCACGTATCTTATTATCACGCGTAGAAAGGACCTGAACAGAATTCAAGTGTTCTGCCACCTTACCTATATAAAGGTCCTTCATAAATAAGTTCGGATTTAGTTCCATCATTGCTTTAGAGATGTAAACTGATGATACCCCTTTCATGTCGTTGTATTTGTTGAACAGATTCTTTTGTGCCTGACAAAAGAGAGGTGATAATAGCAGCACACAAACCAGAATAAATTTCATTGTTTTCATAACCGTTTATTTTTTTATTTCGTTTTTTACTTCTTGATGTATTCTTCTCATGTCAATTTGGCTTTCCTTCACTTCATTGAATCCATTGTTCAGGTTAACGGAAATCTCCAGTAATGTCGCCTGAAACATTCGGTAGGCTTCTTCCGGGTCAGAAAACGTGTCTTGCGGTGTAGGTGGACACACATTTTTACCCAGATTGTCGATACCATATCCAAGACCGACAAGTAATAGTATAGTGGCTGCTATACTTCCAATCCAGCGCCAATTGTTCTTGGAACTGTTGGGGCGGAAGAAGCGTTGTTCTTTCTCGGCCATTTCATCAATCAACAAGTTTAGTTTGTCCTCCAAATATGCAGGAATTTCCACATCATGATCTGCGTTTAAGTAAAGGTTAAGAAAGATTTCTTTGTCCTTCAGCAGATGTTCGGGCACTTCCGTTGTTCTGAAATAATCTCTCAGCGCCTCTTCCTGGCTCTCGGTAGTAGTCCCCTCATAAAACTTGGCGAGCAACCTTTCAATTTCTTCGACTTTCATAATTATTCCATTTATTAAATTCTTCACGTATCTTTTTCCTTGCTCGTGATAGCAGTACACGAACATTAATAGAATTCAATCCGGTAACTTGTTCTATCTCTTCGTAAGAACAGCCTTTGATATCGCGCATGTTTATGATCCGTTGCTGCTGTTCGGGTAAGTGGGCTATGATATCTGTTACCTGTCGTGCGCCTTCGCGTACTTCCAGGTTGTCCGACTGGGAAATATCCTGAACGGCAGACAGTTCTACGGTTTGTCGGGACAATATGTACTTTCCTGAGCGGAGCAAATCAAAACACATATTCTTTACCAAAGTGACACTAAATGCTTCCGGATTACTAATAACAGTCAGTCCTTCCCGCTTATCCCACAGCTTCAGGTAGGCTTCTTGCACTATATCCTCCGCATCGGCTGAATTCTCCAGTAGTCGGTAAGCTACACGGTACAGTTTGCGGTGATAAGGCAGAAACTCTTTTTTAAAACTCTCAGCATCCATGGATTCGTTTTTGTCAATGTTTATATTTGTAAGACGTAACGGGACGAATTATGTTACAAAGAAAGAGAAAAAAGAGCAAGTAATATGAAGATATTTGATGAAAAGGATGTACTTTTAATGACTTAATTAAAATGAAATACTATGAGTGAAAGTGAAATTACGAAATTGGATATTATTGTAGAGGTATTAGGTGAGAGGGAACCAGAGATACGGCGCTTGGTTACATTGGATGATCGGATAAGGACATTTGCAGAGTCTGGTGATGAAAATGGTCAGAGAATGCCAATTGAACTTATAGCGGAGTGGGCGATGTTGCTGGATAAGTACTATCCGTTGGCATTGGAAAAACGGAATTCTCTGAATTGATATATGATAAACGATTGGCTGTCATTCAATGAAATACAGCCAATCGTTATCTATTGATTAGAGTTATTTGTGTTCTCTCAATTTTTCGAAGATTAATCCTTCCAGTTCTTCAGCGAGTTCAGGATTATCGGCAATACACTGTTTAGCTGCATCGCGACCTTGTCCCAGCTTCGTGTCGTTATAGCTATACCATGAACCACTTTTCTTGATGATTCCCAAATCGGCTCCCAGATCAATAATCTCTCCAGAATGTGATATACCTTCGCCAAACATGATATCGAATTCTGCTTTACGGAAAGGAGGGGCTACTTTGTTCTTCACAACCTTGACCTTTGTTTGTTTACCAATCACTTCTTCACCGTCTTTTATTTGTTGTGAACCGCGGATATCCAAACGTACCGAAGCATAGAACTTCAATGCATTGCCACCGGTTGTTGTTTCGGGATTACCGAACATTACACCGATTTTCTCACGCAATTGGTTGATGAAAACACAAGTCGTACGGGTTTTACTCACTGCTGATGTTAACTTGCGTAATGCCTGAGACATTAATCGAGCCTGCAAACCTACTTTATTGTCGCCCATGTCTCCTTCTATTTCTGCTTTCGGAGTCAAGGCGGCTACGGAGTCTACTACGATGATGTCGATGGCTGAAGAGCGGATCAATTGCTCTGCAATTTCCAGTGCCTGTTCTCCGTTATCCGGTTGAGAGATAAATAGATTATCTACATCCACTCCCAGCTTGGCCGCATAAAAACGGTCAAAGGCATGTTCAGCATCAATGAAAGCGGCAATTCCACCGGCTTTTTGTGCTTCTGCAATGGCGTGGATCGCCAGTGTGGTTTTACCGGATGATTCCGGACCATAAATTTCAATTATTCTTCCGCGGGGATAACCGCCTACGCCTAATGCTGCATTCAGTGCAATCGAACCTGTAGGAATTACTTCTACTTGTTCTACCACTTCTTCACCCATTTTCATGATAGAACCTTTACCGAAGCTTTTCTCTATCTTGTCCATGGCAGCCTGTAAGGCTTTTAATTTTTCGCTTGATGCCATTTTATTATTATCTGTTTCAAAATTTAACTCGTCTTCTTTCTTTGCCATAATGATCGATTTATAAAATTTGTGAAGCGTGTTCTTTGGTCTTTACCTCTTTCGGACCGATGATTCGTTCAACGACTCCTTCTTCATTGATCAGGAAAGTAGTGCGTAAAGTACCCATATAGGCACGGCCATATAGCTTTTTCTCTCCCCATACTCCAAATTGCTCTACTAATTTTTTATCAGTATCGGCAATCAAGGTAAATGGCAGATTATTCTTTTCAATAAATTTTTGATGTGACTTTTCATTGTCTACACTAACACCGATCACTTCGTATCCGGCCTTACGCAATTCTGCGTAATTGTCACGCAGGCTGCAAGCCTGAGCCGTACAGCCGGAAGTGCTATCTTTGGGGTAGAAATAAAGGACGATTTTTCTTCCTTTATAGTTGCTGAGGCGTACCTCTTCTCCCTTTTCATTGATACCCAGCAATTCAGGGGCTTTATCTCCTATATTCATCTTTGATGATTTTCCCAATGTATAAATTATGTCAATCAGCTTACCACAAGGTGGCATATAGCCAATTGACATATTATTATGTTAATTACAATTCCAGGTTTCCGTCGAATTCTTCGTGCCAAGGCAGACCTTGTTTGTTCAATTGTTCCATGAACGGATCCGGATTAAACTCTTCCACATTATTCACACCCGGTCGCTTCCATTTGCCTTTGAAGAACATCATGGCACCAATCATGGCCGGGACACCTGTGGTATAGCTTACTCCCTGCATACCCGTTTCTTTGTATGCTGCTTCGTGACTACAGTTATTGTATACATAGTAGGTACGTTCTTTGCCATCTTTTAAGCCACGGATGCGGCAACCGATAGAGGTTTCCCCTTCGTAATTTTCACCCAGATCTTGAGGATTAGGTAGCACGGCCTTCAAGAATTGCAAAGGAACAATTTTTTGCCCGTTGTAATCGATTTCGTCGATGCGGGCCATACCGATGTTCTGAATCACACGTAGGTGAGTCAGATATTCCTGACCGAATGTCATCCAGAAACGTGCTCGTTTGATAGTTGGAAAGTGTTTTACAAGTGATTCTAACTCTTCGTGGTATAACAAGTATGAGTCACGAGGACCTATATTCGGATAAGTCAAGTCTTTATGAATTTCCAAGGGTCCGGTGGTTACCCACTGTCCGTTTTCATAATAACGTCCGTTTTGGGTGATTTCACGGATATTGATTTCCGGATTGAAGTTTGTAGCAAAAGCCTTGTGATGATTTCCGGCATTACAATCTACTATATCCAGGTATTGAATTTCATCGAAATAATGTTTGGCAGCATATGCCGTATAAATACCACTCACCCCTGGGTCGAATCCACAACCTAAGATAGCAGTCAGACCTGCCTCTTTGAAACGTTCGTGATAAGCCCATTGCCAGCTATATTCAAAGTGAGCTTCGTCTTTAGGCTCATAATTAGCGGTATCCAGGTAGTTTACACCTGCTTTCAGGCAGGCTTCCATGATAGTCAGATCTTGATAAGGCAAAGCAACGTTAATAACCATTTCCGGTTTGAAGTCGTTGAATAGTGCTACCAGTTCGTCTACATTATCAGCATCCACTTGGGCTGTTTTTATGCTGGGGTTGCCGATGGCTTTCACAATGTCGTCACATTTTGACTTCGTGCGGCTGGCGATCATGATATCAGTAAATACATCGGCATTTTGTGCCACTTTGTGTGCTACAACGGTACCTACACCGCCTGCACCGATAATAAGAACTCTACCCATTTCTTTAATTAAGAATTTTAAATTAAGAATTTAAGAATTGTTGATGGAACAAATATACGGCATTATTTCAGAATATTCGCCGATTTAAGTTTCTTTATTTGGCGCGAAGCAAGATACCATTTTCAAACTCCAGTATTTTTCCTCTGTATAACCATGTCTCAAAACGAGAGTCGGTCCGGGCTCTGATTTCGATAGGTTCGCCGATTGCCAACTTACACTCCTCGGTTGTCATACCCGGTTTTACTTCTCCTTTAGCAAGCATTAACCAGTTGGCTTCGCTAATGTTCGGATATTTTTTTCGTATGTTGGCAAATTCAAAAAGATTTTCGATGAAATCTTCATTTCTAAGGATAGGGTCATATCTCAAATCTACTTTTATTCGGTATGTTGTTCCCAAAACATCTGCCAGTAGGAGTGTAGCTGACGTTCCTGTTTTTTCAGGTTGCACATCTTTGATTTGTAACGGAGTATAACGCAGTAAATCTGCTTGTTTTGTTCGTATTGTTTTTAAGGGATAAACGGCTTGTCCGATATATTTAGATTGGATGGACTCTTTGGCTTTAATGTCCAGATTGGTAAAAGAAAATGCGTTGGGGAAGTAGCTCATCCTTTTTTCTGCTTGAAAATCTTCAGGTTCCATACAGGAATTTGTTCTGGACATGGCTACGTCAATATAATAGGTGTTCCCTTTACTGTCAGTAAAAACAATTCTCACAGGAAAAGCTTTGCTACCAATACTTATTGCCATAACTTTCACGGGTTCGCCTTTGGGAATGCTGACCTCTCTGTATCCGGAGTAACTGCTGACATCATCTACTTTTACTATGGTAGTCCGGGTATAAAGTGTTTTTCCAATCAATAATTCTTTGGCAGTATTTATATCTTGCAGGTAGACGAGCCCGTTGATACCGGCACGAGGATCTTTATCACACAGATCGTTTAGTTTGGTATCTTTCATTTCGTAATAGTATTTTTTACCTTCACATTCAAAAATGAAACGTGAAGTATATATTTTACCGATATATGTTTCATGCTCTGTTTCTTCTGATCCTACATATTCTACAGTTTTATTTTTGAGTAAGTCGTTAACTACTTCTTTCCCGTTTTCGTAACAATAAAATATGGGGATGAATTCGTCACCACTATCCGGAACAAACATAAATTTTATTCCAGGTGTCCACTTACATAATTGTTTCATCGGAAAATACGTTGTTATGAAATTCGTTTCTTCATCAACCGATGGAGCCAAGGGGAAAGCGAGGGGTACGGAATAATCTTTCTGTGCAATTGCCGCCGAAGCGACTGTCAAGAGGAGGAGTAATAAGGTTCTGATACGTCTTTTCATGATTGTATATTGTTTGTTGAACTATTCGTATGTCTGTTCTGTTTATCTTAATTCGACAAATGTATCAACTTTATATTATTTTTTATCTATATTTGCGCCAATATTTAACTTAAATAGTATAACAATGAAAAAAGTATTGTTTTCAATTTGCATGGCAGGTGCAGCATTCGCAATGTCATCTTGTGGTTCAACCAAAGAGACCGCTTCTTTATCATCTTTAAATGGTGAATGGAACATTATTGAAGTGAACGGTTCAGCTGTTGTTCCGGCAGAGAATCAGGAATTGCCGTTTATCGGTTTTGATACAGCAACTGGAAAAGTATATGGTAACAGCGGCTGTAATCGTATGATGGGTTCGATAGATCTAAATTCAAAACCCGGTACTATTGATATGAGTCGTTTGGGAAGTACTCGTATGGCTTGTCCTGATATGACAACGGAACAAAATGTACTGAATGCATTGGGACAGGTAAAGAGTTATAAAAAACTGGGTAAACAGAACATGGCTCTTTGTAATGCTTCCAGTCGCCCGGTGGTTGTCCTTCAGAAGAAAGTATCTACGGTGAAGTTGTCTGCACTGAACGGTGAATGGAAAATAGAGGAAGTGAATGGTGAGGCTATCCCTTCCGGTATGGAGAAGCAGCCTTTTATCAGTTTTGACATTAAAAAGAAATCTATTCATGGAAATGCCGGATGTAATCTGATTAATGGAGGATTTGAAACTGATAAAGAAAATCCTCGTTCTATTTCTTTCCCAAATGTTATTTCTACTATGATGGCTTGTCCGGATATGGAGGTAGAAAGTAAAGTGATGAAGGCTATCAATGAGGTGAAATCATTTGATGTATTGTCTGGTGGTGGAATTGGTTTGTATAACGCAGACGGAACATTAGTAATGGTATTAGTGAAAAAATAGTAGTGCCTTAGTTAAAAGATACAGAGAAGGGTGTCCCACGTGGGACACCCTTCTCTGTATCTTTTAACTAAGGTTTAGTATAATAATGGTTCTTCTTATTTTAGATATGAGTTGCGGAATATGATCCAAACGATTACTGGAGAGCCAAACAAAGCAGTTACTGCATTGATAGGTAATGTACCCTGCATTCCGGGCATTTGAGAAATTAAGTCGCAAATTAACAGCGTAATGGCACCACACAGTATGGAGCCCGGAAGAATAATACGGTGATTAGGGCTCCCAAACAATCCTCTGGCTACATGGGGCATGGTGATGCCTATGAAGGCTATAGGACCGGTAAAAGCTGTCGAAGTTCCGGCCAAAAGTGCAGTGGCCAGAATAATCCAAAGGCGTAATTTGATCACAGAGACTCCCAATCCGTTGGCATAGTTTTTTCCCAACAACAAAATATTGAGTTGCTTTTGCAAGAGCAATGCAGTCAGAATTCCACAGGCAATGACAGGGGCCATCACACTCATCTGTTCCCAGCCCACTGAAGAGAGGCTGCCAAAGGTCCAGGTAATAAAAAGCTTGAGAGTATCCGGATTGCTCATACTTTGCAGGATACTGACGATGGCACCGGCAAAGTTGCCGAACATCATGCCTATGATTAACAGAGAGACAGTCTGAGGTATTTTGATAGAAACGATTATTACCAATAATAAAACTCCTATAGCCCCAATGATAGCAGCTGTCACTTGCCCCCATCCTGCTATAAGCCATAAAGGAAGCGAAGAAGTGCCTAAAGTGAGTAAGGCTACTCCCAGGCTGGCGCCGGAAGTTACTCCCAATACGTCAGGACCGGCCAGTGGGTTATGAAACAGAGTTTGCATCAATACTCCGGCAACAGAAAGTGATGCTCCTGCTAAAATAGCTGTTAATGCTTTGGGAAGTCGGTGATTGATGATAATTTCACGATAGATAAGATTATCACTGCCTCCGGTAAGTGTATCCCATACGTCTCGTATGGAGAGGTTGACGCTTCCAATAGCAATATCTGCCATGAAAGCAATGACTAATAATATGATTAATAATAAAAACAGCCGGTAGTTTTTCATTCACTTCTTAATTTATCCATGTAAGTTAACTCGTAGTCAGGCAATAGTGTCGGATGAACGATCTTGATCATATCACTCAATAATAGATCCGGACGAGCTACTCCACTTTCCCAATAGTCGTTTCCACCAGTAGCATTTGCCCGCTTGTTTATATGGTATACATTGCCGTCTTTATATGATTTGAATAGTTTGTATTTCGAGTCCATTCGTCCCAACTCTTCCAAAGTATTGGCTTGTACGCCTACCCATATGTCAGCTTGGTTGAAATGTATCAGAGCTTCTTCAATACTGCTGGATATACTACCGGAAGCTGTTGTGTCGTTGGCATAATAGTAATTGGCACCTGCATCGCGGAAGAGTTGTGCACTATAGCTTCTTCCTCCCGGCATAGACCAGGTTCCCCTGTAATCTTGCCCGGAAAGTATAGAAGGCGCATATGAAAATTTCTCGGCACTCTTTTTTACTTCATTGTATTGTTTTGCTATTTGCCCGAAAATGCTGTCAGCCAATGCTTCTTTGTCAAAAAGGGCTCCGACAAATTTAATCCATTCTGCACGTCCCAGAATAGATTTTTCTTGCCATTCAATATTATATAGGATCGGCAATCCCGTTTGTTTCATACGTCGGCTGTTTTCGTCTTCGGTATTGTAGGCAGAAGTCATTACGGCCTGTGGGTGTAATAAAAGTAAGTTTTCTATGTCCAGATTGAAAGCATCGCCCAAATCTTTTATTTTACCCTCCTTGACACCTTGCAGAATGGTAGGATTGTAAATATAGGCCGAGTTGCACACCCCTGTCACTTTATGCAATTCCCCCAGAAGTTCAAGAAACCCCAAATGAGTAGCTGAGTTGGTCATAATACTTTTTAGTGGGATCACTATTTTGTGACCGTTGGCAGGGACAGGCTGATCTTCGGTTTTCACAAGATAATAGATATCATAGGTCTCTCCCGGTTTCCAGGGATTATATACTGTTACTGTAGTGTATTCAGGAGAATGTGTTATTCCGAATCCTTCTGCATATGAAAGAGGGGCCGAAACACCTTCTTCGACAGTGAGTGTTGCTTTCTGCTTTTCTTTGCAAGCAGTGAGCAGAAATGATATTAGTACAAAAAGAATAAAAGAAGATCGGTTCATCATACTTTAAATATTGATTAGTCGTGGTGCAAAAATACAGGATTATTCCGGATTATAGGTCTGCCTAATAAGGAAAATGCCGTAAATACGAGCAAAGGGAAAGCCGATGAAAATGTGTTTTTAAACGTACGTTTATTTGTTCACAAAGATAAAGCTAATATTTAAATACACAAAGTGTTTAATAAAAAGACTTCATTTTAACTTTCATTGTTATTGAAATAACCTCATTCTCAAATCAATGTCTGTTCTTTTTCTTTTCATTTTATCTCTATGATTTTATAAATCTTTCCCTTTAACGAATCACTTGTTTTTAATGTGTTTTTAAACGTACGTTTAAAAACACATTTTTTTAGATATAATACGTTGATAATAAGAGTGTTTTATTGAGAATATATTAAAAGCTAACTACTATGATTTTATTAGGATTGATTCTTGGAAGTGTAATATTAGGACTGCTTGCTTGTCTGATATGGATACTTTATGATTTTCGGAGATTTAAGAAGAAAAATAATCTTATAGAATAACTTAGGAAAATGGGCAAGAAAGTATTAGTCTTTTTACTGTTTCTTTTATTTATTGGATGGGTAAGGGCTCAACAGGAAGAGCTGCAAAAAGTAGTAGGACAGAGCGAACAAACTCAGGTTTTTGGACGCAATATATTTGCAAGTCGGAACTTGTCATTTGAACCTAATCTGAATATTCCTACTCCAGAAAACTACATGTTAGGACCGGGAGATGAAGTGATAATTGATATATGGGGAACTTCGGAAAATACGGTAAGAGAGACTATCTCTCCCGAAGGAAGTATTGTGGTGGAGAACATCGGTCCTATTTACCTGAGTGGTCTGAACATGCAGGAGGCCGAGCAGCATCTACGGCGTGAATTTAGTAAAATCTATGCAGCTATCTCCGGAGAATCGGTACATATCAAGGTGACATTAGGAAAGATACGTTCCATTATGGTCAATGTCATGGGGGAGGTTGAAGTTCCCGGTACCTATCGGTTATCTGCTTTTGCATCAGTGTTTCATGCTTTGTATCGGGCTGGAGGGGTCAATCGAATTGGCAGCTTGCGTACGATTCAAGTCGTGCGGAACGGTGAAAAGGTAGCTGATGTGGATGTATATAAATATATAATGGAGGGAAAACTGGCAGATGATATCCGTTTGTCGGAAGGAGATGTGATTCTGGTCTCTCCTTATGAGAATCTGGTCGGTATTTCAGGAAAAGTGAAACGACCGATGATTTATGAGATGAAACAGGGAGAGTCTCTGGCTACCTTAATCAACTATGCAGGCGGCTTTACAGGGGATGCTTATCGGAATACGGTTCGTTTATTGCGTCGTAGCGGAAGAGAGAAGCAAATATATAATGTAGATAAAGTGGATTATGAAAACTTTATTCTGACTGATGATGATGAAGTTTCCGTAGAGGCGGTATTAGATCGTTTCTCTAATAAAGTGGAAGTTCGTGGGGCAGTATATCGTGCCGGTATGTATCAACTGGACAGTTTGACAGGAACTATAAAACAACTGATTTGTCAGGCCGAAGGGCTTCGTGGGGATGCTTTTCTTAATAGAGCGTTGCTTAAGCGAGAGCGTGAGGACCTGTCACATGAAATGATTCCTGTTGATTTAAGGAAATTGATGGAAGGTATTATTCCGGATTTACCCCTTCAGAAAAATGATGTACTTTATATATCGAGTATCCGGGAACTGGAAAAGGAAGGAACATTGGCTATCTATGGCGATGTGGCAAATCCGGGATATTTTCCTTTTGCTAAAAATATGACTATCCAGGATCTGATTTTAAAAGCCGGTGGTCTGTTGGAATCAGCTTCAACGGTTCGTATCGATGTATCGCGGCGTATTAAAGATGCTAAAAGCACCTCTTCCTCTTCTGTAATAGGGAAAAGTTTTACGGTTGAATTGGAGAATGGCCTATTGATAGGAGCAAAGAGGGTGTTTGAATTGGAACCTTATGATATGGTTTTTATACGTAGAAGCCCGGGCTATCAGAAACAGGCGAATGTGACGGTTGATGGAGAAGTAATATTCACAGGCAACTATGCGCTGACTAAAAGGAATGAACGGTTGAGTGATCTGATAGCTAAGGCCGGAGGATTGTCGAAAGATGCCTATGTAAAAGGTGCACGCCTGATGCGTAGGATGACAGCTGATGAAATCCGGCAAAAACAAGATGCAGTCCGGTTTGCTGTTAAGGGAACCGGAAAAGATTCGGTATCTTTGGCTGCTCTGGAAGTCGATCATACTTATTCAGTAGGTATTGAACTTGAAAAAGCATTAGCAAAACCAAAGTCCGATGAAGATTTGGTGTTGCGTGAGGGAGATGTACTTTTTATTCCTAAATATGTCAGTACTGTGACCATTACCGGAGCTGTGATGTATCCCAATACGGTTCTTTATCAAAAAGGAAGTGGAATTGATTATTATATAGGTCAAGCCGGCGGCTTTGGCAACCGGGCCTTGAAGCGACGTGCCTATGTTGTATATATGAATGGCACTGTTTCCCGATTAAGACACAATACGGCAAATGCCATTGAGCCCGGGTGTGAAATAATCGTTCCCACTAAAGAAGAACGGAAAAAAGCTACTGTGTCCGGAGCAGTAGGCATGAGTAGTTCCATGGCTTCTATTGCTGCAATGGTTGCTTCTATGGTGAGTTTAACAAAATAAGAGATAGATGAATATAAATGAAAAGCCCGAAATGGCGGAGAAACAGTCATGTCATTGGTATCTTGCTTTTACAGCTTCGCGGGCAGAGCAACGTGTAAAACAAGAACTGGATCAACGAAAAGTACGGAATTATCTTCCATTGCGGAAAATTACTTATCAATGGCAGGGCCGTCCCAAGGAAACATTGTTACCACAGATAACTCGTTGCATTCTTATCTGGGCTTCAGAATCTGATGTTTTGCAGTTGTCCGGAATACAAGGATTAATTATTCCTCAAAATATATGGGAATATCGGATACCGGAATGGCAGGTGAACAGTTATCAATTATTGTTTTCTCATATAGATACTGCTGTGGAGTGGATACCTGATTGTCCGGAACCGGCTCCTATGGTTCGTGTCACCGGAGGTTCTTTAAATGGACTGGTGGGCGAACTCGATACTTCGGAAACAGAAATACGGATAATAATCCGTTTTCATACTATGGGATGTTTTCGCATAACCATACCTGGAGAGTGGATTGAAAGACTTTAGATATTACTTTCTCTTTTTTCATCTCAACGATAATTCCTCGTCCATTTCAGGGCGGGGAATTATTATTTTATTTCCCTGTAACTTTGACTTTTTTTCATCCTTTGGGTGACATGAAAATGTCAAAATCTGACTTTCTGTCAGAATTCTGTCACTTTCGATCTTACTCAACCTTTTGGCACAAGGTTTGTTTTTTTATAGTCGTCCGTTTGAGACAAACTCCTGAAGGGGGTGCGGGAATAACCGGACAAAAGAAACTGAAATAATAATAAATAAAAGAATAACGATCATGGGAAAAATTATTGGTATTGACTTAGGAACTACAAACTCTTGTGTTTCTGTATTTGAAGGAAACGAACCTGTAGTAATAGCAAATAGTGAGGGTAAACGTACAACTCCCTCCATTGTAGCATTTGTAGACGGTGGCGAACGTAAAGTGGGTGATCCTGCAAAACGTCAGGCTATCACGAATCCTACCCGTACAGTTTTCTCTATCAAACGTTTTATGGGTGAAAATTGGGATCAGGTGCAGAAAGAAATCGCACGTGTACCTTATAAAGTGGTGAAGGGTGATAATAATACTCCGCGTGTAGATATAGACGGACGCTTATATACTCCGCAGGAAATTTCAGCAATGATTCTGCAGAAGATGAAGAAGACAGCTGAGGATTATCTGGGACAAGAAGTAACAGAAGCAGTAATCACTGTTCCTGCATATTTTTCTGACTCACAGCGTCAGGCCACAAAAGAAGCCGGACAGATTGCCGGTCTGGAAGTGAAACGTATTGTAAACGAACCGACAGCAGCTGCGTTGGCTTATGGTCTCGACAAGGCTCACAAAGATATGAAGATTGCCGTATTCGACTTAGGTGGTGGTACATTCGATATCTCTATTCTGGAATTCGGCGGTGGCGTATTTGAAGTACTTTCTACAAACGGTGATACTCACTTGGGTGGTGATGACTTTGACCAGGTAATTATCGACTGGTTGGTTCAGGAATTTAAGAATGACGAAGGTGCTGACCTGACTCAGGATCCGATGGCTATGCAGCGTTTGAAAGAAGCAGCTGAAAAAGCTAAAATTGAGCTGTCTTCTTCTACAAGTACTGAAATCAACTTGCCGTATATCATGCCGGTAGGTGGTGTACCTAAGCACTTGGTTAAGACTCTGACTCGTGCTAAATTTGAATCTTTGGCTCACAATCTGATTCAGGCTTGTCTTGAACCTTGTAAGAAAGCAATGCAAGATGCTGGTTTGAGTAACTCAGATATTGATGAAGTAATTCTTGTAGGTGGTTCTTCACGTATTCCGGCTGTACAGAAGTTGGTTGAAGATTTCTTCGGTAAAACTCCTTCAAAGGGTGTTAATCCGGATGAGGTAGTAGCTGTAGGTGCCGCTGTTCAAGGTGCTGTACTGACTGACGAAATCAAAGGTGTGGTATTGTTGGATGTAACTCCGTTGTCAATGGGTATCGAAACTCTGGGTGGTGTGATGACTAAATTGATTGACGCTAATACTACGATTCCTGCACGTAAGAGCGAAACATTCTCTACTGCTGCCGACAATCAGACCGAGGTTACCATCCATGTTTTGCAAGGTGAGCGTCCTATGGCTGCACAGAATAAATCAATCGGTCAGTTCAACCTGACTGGCATTGCTCCGGCACGCCGTGGTGTTCCTCAGATCGAGGTTACATTTGATATTGACGCCAACGGTATCTTGAAAGTATCTGCTAAAGATAAAGCTACCGGTAAGGAACAGGCTATCCGTATCGAGGCTTCCAGCGGTTTGAGCAAAGAAGAGATCGAAAAGATGAAAGCAGAAGCTGAGGCTAATGCAGAAGCAGATAAGAAAGAGCGTGAGAAGATCGACAAGTTGAATCAGGCTGACAGTTTAATCTTCCAGACTGAAACTCAGTTGAAGGAACTGGGTGATAAGTTGCCGGCAGATAAGAAAGCTCCGATCGAAACAGCTCTTCAGAAACTGAAAGATGCTCACAAGGCTCAGGATATGGCAACTATCGATAGCGCTATGGCCGAACTGAATACTGCATTCCAGGCTGCAAGTGCTGAAATGTACGCTCAGAGCGGTGCGCAAGGTGGTGCACAGGCTGGTCCGGATATGAACGCAGGTCAGGCTAATGCTGGACAAAATAACGGCAAACAAGACGATAACGTTCAGGATGCTGACTTTGAGGAAGTGAAGTAAGTAAGTTCTAAACAATAGGTCTACATATAGAAGGCCGCTGCAAGACGAGTGCTTGTGGCGGCCTTTATTTGTTTGAACTAATTTTAACTATTCCGGTGAAACCAAGCAATCTCCGGATTGTTGTACTCTGCAACGGTATAACGGACGGAGATATGTTTGGAAAATCAGGTGATTTAGAGGATATGAGGAAATGGCGGGTATGGAAGCTGAAATTGATAGATGCCCGTCTTTATTTTGTCAGTATATTCGTGGGATTGTTGACAGGGCTTGTTGCTGTACCCTATCACTATCTGTTACAATTCTTTTTTAATACCCGTAGAAACTTTTTTGATTCACAGCCACATTGGTATTGGCATATTCCTATCTTTTTGTCTTTATGGGGTATCCTCTTATTTGTGATGTGGCTGGTGAAAAAGATGCCGTTGATCACCGGTGGGGGGATTCCTCAAACCCGTGGAGTGATTAACGGACGTATCTCCTACAAGCATCCTTTTATAGAGTTAGTATCTAAGTTTGTGGGAGGAGTGTTGGCGTTGAGTGCCGGTTTGTCTTTGGGACGTGAGGGGCCCTCCGTGCAGATCGGCTCTTATATCGGTTGTCTGGTGTCTAAATGGGGAAGGGTGCTTGCCGGTGAACGAAAACAACTGCTTGCCGCCGGTGCAGGTGCCGGATTGGCTGCTGCTTTTGCCGCTCCCTTGGCTTCTTCGTTATTGGTCATTGAGTCTATCGAACGTTTTGATGCACCTAAGACCGCCATAACCACTTTGCTCGCCGGAGTGGTGGCAGGTGGTGTGGCGAGTATGATCTTTCCCATTAACCCTTATTTCCAGATTGACGCTATTTCTCCCGGACTGGTTTTTTCTTCACAAGTCAAATTGTTCTTATTGCTGGCTGCGGTAATTTCCGTATCCGGTAAGATTTATTCGGTTATTACAGTTTGGTTTAAGCGACTTTATCCGGCCATCAAGCATCCGGCTTATGTGAAGATGCTCTATTTGTTGTTTATTGCTTATTTAATATCACTCACGGAAGTGAATCTGACCGGTGGAGGTGAACAATTTTTATTGGAGCAGGCGATGCATGCTGACACCCATATTATGTGGATTGTAGGTATGATGATTTTGCATTTTGTTTTTAGTGTGCTTTCGTTTTCTTCCGGATTGCCGGGAGGAAGTTTTATTCCCACTCTGGTTACCGGGGGACTGATCGGGCAGATCGTTGCTTTGATTCTGGTACGTCAGGGCATTATCGGATACGAAAATATCAGCTATGTCATGCTGATATGTATGTCTGCTTTTTTGGTTGCGGTGATCCGGACTCCTTTGACAGCAATCGTTTTGATTACCGAGATCACCGGACATCTGGAGGTTTTCTACCCCTCCATTGTTGTGGGAGGGCTGACCTACTATTTTACGGAGATGTTGCAGATCCAGCCGTTTAATGTGACACTTTATGATGACATGATCAGTTCTCCTGACTTTCAGGAGGAGAAGCGCTATACTCTTTCTGTCGAAGTGATGAGTGGTTCGTATTTTGATGGAAAGACGGTAAGCGAATTACTATTGCCGGAACGTTGTGAGATTATCAATATACACCGTGATCGGAAAGATATACCCCCGGCAAAGCAAAAACTTGTTCCGGGGGACCAGGTGCAGATCGAGATGGATGCACAAGATATTGAAAAATTATACGAACCTTTGGTAAGTATGGCCAATATCTATTGAGCTTGTTCTCTCAGCCAGGCTATTTCTTCGGGCCACAGTGTTTCGTCAATGGTCTCCAGAATTAATGGCATATTGTCGAAACGGGGATCTTTCATTAGTTTCTCAAAGAAAGCGAAACCAATTAATCCCTTACCGATGCTGTCGTGGCGATCTACTCGACTACCTAATTCTTTTTTGGAATCATTGAGGTGCATCCCCCGCAGATATTCAAATCCGACTACTTCACCGAATTCTCCGAAGACATTATCATAATCATTCAGAAAGTCATAACCGGCTGTAAAAGTGTGGCAGGTGTCCAGACAAACCCCTACACGGCTTTTATCCTCCACGCGGTCGATGATGTACTTCAGCTGCCAGAATTCATTTCCCAGGTTGCTTCCTTGTCCGGCAGTATTTTCAATAACGGCAGTTACTCCTTGGGTCTTTTCCAAAGTCAGATTGATGCTTTCTGAGATCCGATCCAGACATTCTTCCACCGGTATCTTGTTGAGGTGGCTGCCGGGATGGAAGTTCAGCAGTTTCAGTCCCAATTGTTCGCAACGTTGCATTTCGTCAAGGAAGGCAGCCCGGCTTTTGGACAGTCCCTCTTCTTCGGGATGTCCCAGGTTTATCAGGTAACTATCGTGCGGGAGAATGTATTCGGGGGCGAAGCCGAATTTCTCACAATTTTCTTTGAAGAGACGGATACTATCTTCGGTTAGTGGCTTACTGACCCACTGGCGTTGATTTTTAGTAAAGAGGGCAAATGCATTGGCCCCGATTTCGTGTGCATTGACAGGAGCGAACTCAACGCCTCCTGATGCACTGACATGTGCTCCGATATATTTCATATTCTTTTCTTTGATTCATATGCAAAGATAACATTTCCGTAACAATATATGTTTTGCCCCATAACAATATATGTAATGAGTGATTACATATATTGTTATGGGGCAAAAGCTCTGATGGGATCCGACAGTTAAGCCAGATTGCCTATTTCATCCAGATTCTTTTGGATATCATCATCTGTAAGCGAATAGTTTACCAAGTCACCGGACAGGTATTTGTCATACGAAGCCATATCGATCAGTCCGTGACCGGACAGGTTGAACAGAATCACTTTCTCTTCTCCGCTTTCTTTGCATTTGTTTGCCTCACGGATGGCGGCTGCGATGGCGTGGCAAGATTCCGGAGCAGGAATAATACCTTCAACCTGTGCGAACAGGCATCCGGCTTCGAAAGATTCCAGTTGGCTGATATCGACAGCTTCCATCAGTTTGTCTTTGAGGAGTTGCGAAACGATCACTCCTGCACCGTGGTAGCGAAGTCCGCCGGCGTGGATGTTGGCCGGAGCAAAGTTGTGTCCCAATGTAAACATTGGCAACAGTGGGGTATATCCTGCTTCGTCGCCGAAGTCGTATTGAAACTTACCGCGGGTCAGCTTCGGGCAAGATGCCGGTTCGGCAGCAATGAAGCGTGTTTTTTTACCTTCAAGGATGTTATGGCGCATGAATGGGAACGCGATGCCACCGAAGTTGGAACCACCACCAAAGCATGCGATCACCATATCGGGATATTCACCTGCCATTGCCATTTGTTTTTCAGCTTCCAGGCCGATCACGGTCTGGTGCAGGGTGACATGGCTCAGAACGGAACCTAATGTATATTTACAGTTTGGAGTAGTTTGAGCCAGTTCGATGGCTTCAGAGATGGCGGTACCCAATGAGCCCTGATGATTCGGGTGTGCAGTCAGAATATCTTTTCCTGCACGGGTCGACATCGAAGGCGAAGGAGTCACTTGGGCACCATAGGTCTGCATGATGCTACGGCGGTAAGGTTTCTGCTCATAACTGATTTTCACTTGATAAACGGCTGCTTCCAAACCGAAAAGTTTGGCGGCGTAAGCCAGGGAAGCTCCCCATTGTCCGGCACCGGTTTCAGTTGTTACATTCTGTACACCTTCTTTTTTACAATAATAAGCTTGTGGAATGGCCGAGTTCAATTTGTGCGAACCCATCGGGCTGACACTTTCATTCTTGAAATAAATATGTGCCGGTGTGCCTAATGCTTTTTCCAGCCCATAGGCACGGACCAATGGAGTACTGCGGTAATATTTGTACATTTCACGAACCTCTTCCGGTATTTCTATCCATTGGTCGGTTTGGTTCAGTTCCTGGCGGCAAAGCTCTTCCGCGAAGATCGGATACAGATCTTCTGCCTTTAATGGCTGTTTGGTTCCCGGATGCAACGGGGGCATCGGCTTGTTCACCATGTCGGCTTGTATGTTGTACCAGTAATGCGGAATTTCTTCTTCAGGCAGTATGTACCTTTTTTTCTTGTCGCTCATAATATTGTAGTTATTTGATTATTCTGATGCCAAAAGTAAGTATAATTTTTAAGAATTATATGATTTCAGCAACAAAGAATCGGATATGTTTGTTATTTTAGTTAAGTTTGTGCGACTCTATTAATATGCAATCCGATGAAGATTTATCATAAATTCTTTTTGTACCAGAATAAATTGTTGCAGCCTTACGTACGACTTTTGTTACGATTAATGGCAATTATCACCTATCTGGCTTCCATCATGCTGATAGTCGGAGTGATTTACGAACATGGCTTTACGCTCTCTGCCCATGAAGTTACGAAAATACATCTTCTTTATAAGACGGTTTGGATTATATTCCTGATCGACGTTACGCTGCATATCCTGCTTGAATACAGAGATACGAAAAAGAATTTCCGGAAGTTGGCCTGGATACTGAGCTGGTTACTGTATCTGACTTTGATTCCTGTTATCTTCCATCGGCCCGAGGAGGGAGGGGCTATTCTGCATCTGTGGGAATTCCTGCACGGTTACTTTTACCATATTGTCTTGCTGTTGCTTTTCTCCTTACTGAATTTGTCTAATGGGCTGGTACGATTGTTGGGCAGGAGAACCAATCCTTCTTTGATTCTGGCTGTCAGCTTCCTGGTGATTATATTTATCGGATCGGGGTTGTTGATGTTGCCTCGTTGTACTGTGGAGGGGGTTACCTTATCGTGGGTCGACGCGTTGTTTACTTCTACCAGTGCCGTCTGCGTAACCGGGTTGGTTCCCGTTGACGTATCCGCTACTTTTACGCCGGCCGGACTGACAGTTATCATTCTTTTGATTCAGATCGGTGGTCTGGGAGTGATGACACTGACCAGTTTCTTTGCCATGTTCTTCATGGGAAATACTTCTTTGTACAATCAGTTGGTCGTACGTGATATGGTAAGTTCCAATTCATTGGGGTCGTTATTCTCTACTTTATTGTACATATTAGGTTTTACATTGGTCATTGAGGGGATAGGCATGCTCTCTATCTGGTTCAGTATACATGGTACGCTGGGGATGGATGTTCAGGATGAACTGGCTTTTTCTGCCTTTCATTCCATCTCTGCCTTTTGTAATGCCGGATTTTCTACGTTGCCTGGTAATTTAGGCAATCCGATGATTATGACCCAGCATAACTGGCTGTATATAACCGTGTCTTTCCTGATTATTTTTGGTGGAATCGGATTTCCGATTCTGGTTAATTTTAAAGATATTATAGTTTACCATGCCCGTCGTTTCTGGCGTTTGATCCGTACCCGCCAGTGGGACAATCATCAGGTACATCATCTGTTCAATCTTAATACTAAGATTGTATTGATAATGACTGTTCTGCTACTGGTTTTCGGAACGCTTGCCATTGCTTTTTTCGAGTGGAATCATTCGTTTGCAGGCATGTCGGTTGCCGATAAGTGGACACAGGCTTTCTTCAATGCCACTTGCCCCCGAACCGCCGGATTCAGCAGTGTAGACCTGACTTCACTGAGCATACAAACCATCATGCTTTATATAGTCCTGATGTGGATCGGTGGTGCGGCACAGTCCACAGCCGGTGGTGTGAAAGTAAATGCTTTTGCTGTTGCCTCACTCAACCTGATCGCTGTGCTGAGAGGAACCGAAAGAGTGGAGGTATTTGGCCGTGAGTTGTCACATGACTCCATCCGACGTTCCAATGCTGCGGTAGTCGTTTCTTTGGGAATCTTGTTTGTGTTTGTCTTTATTCTGAGCATACTGGAACCCAAGATGTCTATCATGACCCTGACGTTTGAATGTGTGTCGGCTTTAAGTACGGTTGGCTCCAGTCTGAATGCCACTCCTTTGCTGTGTGATGAAAGTAAGTTGCTGGTATCTCTGCTTATGTTTATCGGCCGTGTAGGATTTATCACTCTGGTGCTGGGCATCGTGAAACAGAAAAAGAATACAAAATACCGTTATCCGAGCGATAACATTATCATAAACTAATCAGTTGAATTTATTATGAAATACATTATTATTGGTCTTGGAAACTACGGTCATGTGCTGGCTGAGGAACTTTCCGCCTTAGGGCACGAGGTGATAGGGGCCGATTTGGACGAAGGACGGGTAGATAGCATAAAAGATAAGATTGCCACCGCCTTTGTAATCGATGCGACGGACGAGCAGTCTCTTTCCGTTTTGCCTCTTAACAGTGTTGATATGGTGATTGTTGCCATTGGTGAGAATTTCGGAGCTTCAATCCGTGTGGTGGCTATGTTGAAGCAAAAGCAGGTGCAACATATTTATGCACGTGCCATCGACGGAGTACACAAAGCAGTGCTTGAAGCATTTGGACTGGAGAAGATACTGACTCCGGAAGAAGATGCCGCCCGAAGTTTGGTGCAGTTGCTGGATTTTGGTACAAAGATGGAAACTTTCCGGATAGATTCGGAATACTATGTAGTCAAATTCAATGTTCCCGAGAAATTTGTAGGCTATTTTGTCAATGAGTTAAATCTGGATGAAGAGTTTCATTTAAAGCTGATAGGACTGAAACGCTCCAATACCATCAAGAATTGCTTGGGCATTTCGTTGGTAGAGCACAAGATAGTGAACGAATTGCCCGAGAATGCCAAGATTCGTCCGGATGACGTATTGGTATGCTACGGTAAATATAATGATTTCCAGAAATTGTGGAAGGCATTGTGATAGACAAATAACGGAAGACGACGAATCATTGATATAAAAATGCGCCATAAATGTTATTGTCTAACATTTAAGGCGCATATAAAAAGAGAGAAAATTATTCTTTCAATGCTTCTTCCAGATTGATACCCAAGGCACGGGCTACTCCTGCACCATAAGCCGGATCAGCTTTGTAGCAGTTGCGCACATGCCGTTGTTTGATAAACAGTTCTGCATCGCCCATAGCACGTGCGGTATTTTCGAACAATAATTGTTGTTCATCCGCAGGCATCAGTCGGAATAAGTCACCCGGTTGGCTATAGTAATCGTCATCGTATTCGCGTTCGTTATAGTTGAATACATCTCCATGAACCTTCAGAGGCGGTTCCTTTTTATCCGGAGAGTCTTGCCATTCACCATAGCTGTTCGGTTCGTAGCCTTTGGCCGAGCCATAATTGCCATCCACCCGCATAGCTCCGTCGCGATGGAATGCGTGGAACGGGCAACGTGGCTTGTTCACCGGAATCTGTTCAGAGTTTACTCCCAGTCGATAGCGTTGTGCATCGCCGTAAGAGAATAGGCGTCCCTGTAACATCTTGTCGGGAGAGAAACCGATACCTTCAACAATATTCATCGGGTTGAAAGCCGATTGTTCTACTTCTGCGAAATAGTTTTCCGGGTTACGGTTCAGTTCAAGGATACCTACATCCTGTAACGGGAAATCTTTGTGCGACCAAACTTTGGTAAGGTCAAACGGGTTGATGCGATAGTTGTCAGCCTCTTCTTCTGTCATCAGCTGGATCTGGAATTTCCATTTCGGAAAATCGCCTCGTTCGATACTTTCGTACAAGTCACGTTGATGTGATTCACGATCTTTGGCTATGATGGCTTCAGCTTCCTGGTCAGTCAGGTTCTTGATGCCCTGCATGGTTCTCAGGTGGAATTTAACCCAGATACGTTTGTTCTCAGCGTTTAGGAAACTGTAAGTATGACTGCCGAATCCATGCATGTGGCGATAAGAAGCCGGAATACCGCGCGGACTCATTGTAATGGTTACCTGATGGAGGGCTTCAGGCAATAGGGTCCAGAAATCCCAATTGTTATTGGCACTACGCATGTTGGTGTGTGGGTCACGTTTTACTGCATGGTTCAAATCGGGGAATTTCAGAGGATCGCGCAGAAAGAACACAGGGGTATTGTTACCTACCAGATCCCAGTTTCCTTCTTCTGTATAAAACTTCATGGCAAATCCACGGATATCGCGTTCTGCATCGGCGGCTCCGCGTTCTCCTGCTACAGTTGAAAAACGTACGAAACATTCTGTCTGTTTACCTACCTGGCTGAAGATAGCGGCTCGTGTGTACTTGGTGATATCGTGTGTGACGGTAAATGTGCCGTAAGCTCCGGAGCCTTTAGCGTGCATACGGCGTTCGGGGATCACTTCACGATCGAAATGAGCGAGTTTCTCAATCAACCATGGATCTTGTAGCATGATTGGCCCGCGGGGGCCTGCTGTCTGGCTGTTTTGGTTGTCGGCAATAGGACGACCATTAGCTGCTGTAAGTTTTTTCTTTTCCATATAGTTTTGGTTTTTACCGGAAACAAAGCTTTCAATGATGTGAAGTCTTTTACAGCCCCTCTTCCGTGTTATTACTTGACAAAAGTAGCGCTAAATTGTTTACTCGTCAAATAGATAATTTCAATCCATGGATAGGTGATATCTATTTCTATCAAAGATATCAGTTTTACTTGGATTTGCAATGTTTCGTGGGAAAAAATATAAGATGTAAGTGGTTCTATTTTTTCCAACCGATTGTTTCCAAAAACCATTGGGTATTAGTTTCGTTCAGTTTTTGCTCCTTGAGCATTTCCGGCATTTGACTATAGTTTCTTTTGAATGCTTTTATCAGTTCGTTAAAACGTTCGGGCGAGTAATTCAGTGCAATGCTGGTCGCTTCGGTCGCTCCCATGGCAGGGGTCAATACGATCCCGGCATCCCGGTATTTGAGCGCAGTGACAGCCTTGCTGAATCGTTTGAATTGTGAAACCATTCCGTCATTTAATTCCGGGATAGAAGTCGGATATTGAATTTCTATCGTGTTTCCCTGGCTGCACGATGTTTCCGGTAGAGTGATCAGTAATGCCAATTCATCACCGATGTATTCATATTCTGCTTTGCTTCCATTCACGGTGATTGCTTTCGGAATGGCGGAACCTAATACTTTTATCTTAAACTGACGGTTAGGCGGCATGTTGCGATAGCTGCCTTTCCGAGGAGCAATCGTTACGGTTAAAAGATTATCTTTTCGTTCACAGGCCATCCGGGTACGGGCATATTCGTTGGCATAATATTTATCATTGCCGTTGTCTTCATAGAAACAGAACGAACCGCTTCCTCCGGGGAATACATTTACGATGATTTCTTCGTTATTGCTGTTCAGATTCTTCACCCGGTTGTAAAGAGGGAGTACGGAGCCCGCTTTTACGTATACCGGATATTCGGTCAGTGTAAACGAGCGTTCTACTGTCTGTCCTCCTTTCAACAAGGTTCCGGTTGTCCATTCAAACCAGTCGTTACCTTCCGGCAGCCACACCTTTACTGTGGAAAGTCCGTTTTGCATGGGAGTAGTGATGGGGGCTACCAAAATCTGGTCGCCAAACATGTATTCGTTTCTGAAATCGTATGCCTCTTTGGCTTCAGGATAATCGTAATACATCGGGCGGCAGATAGAAATACCATTATCGTAAGTCTCCCGAGCCATCGTATATATATAAGGAGCCAGTTGGTAGCGGAATAGGATCGAGTTACGTAAGGCTTCGAAATAATCCCCTTTGAAATTCCATAATTCTTTATTCAGGACCGCATTCTTTGTAGAGTGAGTTCGCATCACGGGTGTCAGAGCACCGTATTGCATCCAGCGGGTGAAAAGTTCCGGATCGAGTATTTCTTTTTCACCGCCTTTGAACATGTGCCCACCGATGTCATGGCTCCAGTAACCATACAATACATTGGAGGCGCAGTTAGTAAAGTAAGGTTGGAATTCAAGCGATTTCCATGATATGACAGCATCTCCCGAGAAGCCGATCTGGTAACGGTGATTGCCCAGTCCTCCCCAGCGATGATAGAGCATCGGACGCGTATCACGGTTACGCTCCATATCCGAGAAGAAAACATAATTGATCCACCAGGTATTACTGAGGCTGTCCACTTTCTTGTCATACATCCATTGCTGCCAGTCGAGCCACCAGAAGTCTACTCCTTGTTTTTCCATGGGGCGGAGTACCTTGTTCAGCATACCGTTCATAAAATGTTTGTCCGAAACTACCCAGGGGATAGGTTCGTGTTTAGCCGTATCTATTCCCATCCATTGTGCCATCTCCGGATATTTTTCTTCATAAGGGGCCACACCATCGGCAGGATGTAGATTTAGGGTAATCTTTAAGTCATTGTCTTTCAGATAACCGAGGAATTTGGCAGGATCCGGAAAGAGTCGGTGATTCCATGTCCATCCTGTCCATCCGCCGAACCCCGGTTCGGTATAGTGCCAGTCCATGTCTACCACCAATACATCCAAAGGAATGTTATAAGTGTGGAAGTTGTCCACCAATTGCCGCATCTCCTTGTCCGAATAACTCCAATATCTTGACCACCAATAGCCGAATGCGTACCGGGGTGGTAGAGGAACTTTTCCCGCAAAGGCTGTATAATCTTTCAGGGCAGCTTTGTAGTCGTGTCCATAGGCCATGAAGTACCAGTCTTGTCCGTCTTTATTTTCACGTGTCTCTACCCAGGGCCATTCCGAATCATCAAACAGGAAATTCTTTGAATCGTCAATCAGAGTCCATCCGTCTGTTGAGAGAAGACCGTCTTCCAGCTTCATGTCCTGATGGCTGTATATGTTGTGGTTTCCTTCAAAACCATCCAGTGTGCGGTCCGTCCCTTTCAGGTTTCCCTTTTGCGTTGTACCGGGTGTCCACTCGAAGGGCAACATTCCTTTGGCCGATGTAATCGTTAAATTATCTTTCGTAAAAGGACCTTTCCCTTTTTTATATTTCAATTTCATACGGGCGGTACTTATCACTACCACCGCACTTTTATTTTGTACCGTGTACTCCGGAACCGGTAAGTTACGGTGGATTGCTACAAATGATGGGGCGTCGGTAAACGTACCCGAAGGACTCCATTCCATACGGATAACTCCATCTGTGAGAATGCTAAAACGTACGTTCCCATCACAATAGGCTATTGTGTTCTGAGGAGTTGCGGCCGAGAGTGAAAGGCTGAACAGAACTCCTTGCAATGCCAGTAAAAAATAGACTGCTAAATGTTTCATGTTGTATTTATGTTAGTTTTTCACAAAGATAAGAGTAATATTCATATATTCGTAATAATGAATTTTAAATCTTTTTATATCTTTGCAACCTGTGCAATAATTATCGTTCCTTTAGTTACAACAGATGATAGTATGAAAAAAGACGGTTTCTCAGAAATTTATGATGTTTATTTTCCGAAGTTACTGCGTTTTACCCAAACGTATCTGATTTCAGAGGATGAATCGGAGAATATTGTCCAGGAAATCTTTATCTATTTATGGGAACACAGAGATATCATCGAAACACTTCAGAACCTGAATGCCTATCTGTTTACATTGGCAAAAAACCGTTGTATCGACTATTTTCGTAAAGAGATGGTTCGTGATATCCGTAAAGGTTCGCTTTCGGAGATAGAAAACAGGGAACTCCAACTGAAACTATATTCATTGGAAGCATTTGACAACGATCGCCTTTCGGATGCTGACATTGAGGAGATATTGAATAATGCCATCAATCGCTTGCCGGAGCGTTGCCGTGAAATATTTATTATGAGCCGTTTGCAGAATCTCCGCTATAAAGAGATAGCTATACGGCTGAATGTTTCTCCCAATACGGTTGAGAATCAGATTGCCATCGCATTGCGCAAGTTAAAAGAAGAACTGAAAGACTACTTTCCCCTTTTTGTTTTCATTATCTGAAAAAGAATCCCTATTTTTGTCAAGTTATTAGGAATTACTTATTTTATATTCAAAACACAACAATGAAACACTTAGTTATTTGCATCGTCCTGATGGTGGGCGGTGCTTGCTGCTTTGCACAGCAAAAGAAAGTGGCTGCCCATAAGGCCACGAGTGGTAATCCTGTACTCCAGGGGTGGTATGCCGATCCGGAAGGCATTATTTATGATGATACTTATTGGATCTTTCCAACTTGGAGCGACGTTTACGAAAAACAGACTTTCTTTGATTGTTTCTCTTCCAAAGACCTTGTGAACTGGACCAAACATGCTTCGGTTCTGGATACTACAGCCGTTAAATGGGCTAAGAAAGCGATGTGGGCTCCTTCGGTGATTAGTAAAAATGGAAAATATTATTTCTTTTTTGGAGCGAACGATGTTCACGAAGGAGAGATTGGTGGCATTGGCGTGGCAGTCAGCGATCGTCCGGAAGGACCGTACAAAGATTTGCTGGGCAAGCCGTTGATTAATGAGATAGTGAATGGAGCGCAACCGATCGACCAGTTTGTGTACAATGATGACGGGCGTTATTATATGTATTATGGTGGTTGGGGACATTGCAATGTAGTGCAGTTGAACGATGACTTTACAGGGTTGGTACCTTTCGAAGACGGTACTATCTATAAAGAAGTGACTCCGGAAAATTATGTCGAAGGACCGTTTATGTTCAAGAAAGACGGCAAATATTATTTTATGTGGAGTGAAGGAGGTTGGGGAAGCCCTGATTACTCTGTAGCTTATGCTATTTCCGATTCTCCGTTCGGTCCTTTTAAACGTGTAGCCAAAATTCTGGAGCAGGATTCTTCAGTGGCAACCAGTGCCGGACATCACTCGGTGTTGCATGCTCCCGGGTCGGATGATTATTATATTGTTTATCATCGTCGTCCGCTGAATGATAATGCGCGCGATCACCGCGCGACTTGCATTGACAAAATGACTTTTGACAAAGACGGATTTATTAAACCTGTGAAGATGACTTTTGAGGGTGTACCTCCACAGAAGATCAAGAAGAAATAAGGAAATCGTTTGGGAGATGTGCCGGAAACAGAATGGCACATGAACAAAGCTGGTTTTGTAAACGGCCGCAGATGCTGACTTTTTCAAACTGTCGATGACATTTGAAATTGCATCTGAGGCCGTTTTATTGTTTGGGGTCAGTAGGGTATCTTCGGGCGAATATGGTGATCATTAAGAGTGAGAAAGTGCATTAAGAAGTCCATTGTTTGATGGGATGTGCTTCTTTATGAAGTGGTGAAGTCATGACTGAAAAATCTTCTGGTCTGCATGTAAAGTTCATCTTAGCCGCTAAGATGGACATCTTGGCTGCCGAGATTTGCATCTTGGCGGCTAAGATACACATCTTGAGTGCTGAGATGGACAGTATGATATGAAGAATCCCATTTTCTTTAGTATTCTGACGAACTTTGATCAGGGACTTTTGTGTGTTTGATTTTAATCTTGTGATGGGCTTGTTCAGAAGAGGTTTCCAGAGAGGGAGAGGTATAAACCGATGAAAGGCTGGGACAGGGGATTGTGATGTTTTATTCTGGCTGCACGGGTTTGATTGCAAAGAAAAAAAGTTTTTTGAAAAAAAGTTGTTTTTCTTTTAGTGGATTTTAAAGGCTGTTACGCCTTATTAATAGAAACCCTAAAAAATGAATGAACTAATAGATAAATATTTTGCAGGAGAAATGACTGACCGGGAGAAAAAAGACCTTTTCGACCGGATAGAGACGGATGAAACTCTGAAGAAAGAATTTCTCCGGATGCAGAATGTAGTGGCGTTGACCGGAATACTTTCTCGGCAGGACGATCCTGAAGTCAGCCGAAAAGGGAAGCAGCATTTCGCGCAACTCCTGTTTCGTAAAAGATTGAAGCGGACAATTATCGTATCTTTGAAATATGCCGCTGTTTTTGCGGTGTTGATTGCAGGTACTTTCTATGTCACAAAGCAATACTTGTCAGAGGAATTCGGTAAAAACTATACTATGATTACAGCTCCCAAGGGACAGCGGGTAAAAGTGGATTTACCGGATGGAACCGTTGCCTGGCTGAGTCCTTGCAGCAGTCTCCGCCTGTCGGCTTCTTTTAATGAGTCGGACCGTAAAGTTGAATTGGATGGCGCTACTTATTTTGATGTGGCAAAGAATCCTGAAAAGCCGTTTATCGTTTCGGCCAAGGGCTATCGGGTCAGAGTGCTCGGAACTAAATTCAATATATCGGCCTATAAGAATAGTGCTGAATTTGAGACGGACCTTGTAGAAGGCTGTGTTCATATTTATGATCCGGCAGATATAAGGAATGAAGTATTTCTGCAACCCAAAGAGAAGGCGGTGCTGTGGGGAGACCGTCTGATGAAGCGGGAATCGGACTTTGATAATGAAGAATATCTGAAGAACGGAATAGTGAGCTTCCTGTCGGAACCTTTCGGGAGAGTGCTGAACAGCGTCGCTTTATGGAATGACGTAAATTTCAAGATAGAACGTTCGGTCAATGCAACCCAACGCATTTCCGGTAAATTCCGGCAAAGTGATTCTTTGGAGAGTATCTTAAAAGCTTTGCAAGGTGCCATGCCTTTCAAATACAAGATAGTTAGTGAAGAAGAAATTATTATTTATTGATAAATACGGATGATACTCTAACTAAAAACAGATGCCTATGAAATAGAAAAACAGTATGAAGTGAAAAAAAGGAGGAAATGGTCTGGTACACCTTTCCCTCCCGATAAAGTCAACACATTTGGCTGGTCCTAATAAAAAACAACAAAGTATTAACCTTATTACATTGCAAAAGTATGAAAAAAAACTTATTGCTGTTATCTTATGCAATTAAACAACGTGAAATTATTCAAATCTTGCGAATTATGAAATGCACAGTCTTGCTATTATTTCTGCTTATCCTTCAGGCACATGCCGGTGTAAGCTCGCAAAATGCAAGGGTAAACATGTCTCGAAACCAACTTCCGTTAAAGGAGTTTATGGCGGAAATTGAAAGACAGACAGACTATCTGTTTATCTATAGTGATGCAGAAATCAATGCTTCTCGCCAGGTAAGTGTGAAGAAAGGTACTCATAGGGTGGCCGATTTACTGAGCGAGGTGCTCTCTAAGAATAATATTTCTTATAATTTCGCAGATAATTATATTTCTCTTCATGTACGCAAAGAGGCTGAAGCACAGTCTTTGGCTGCATCTCCCCAACAGAAAAAGAATACAATTCAAGTATCGGGAACCATCGTAGATACCGCAGGTGAGCCTATAATCGGGGCTAACATCAAATTGAAAGGTGCTCAGGGAACCGGAACGATTACGAACGTGGAGGGTAACTTTAAATTGGAAGTGCCTACCAATGGTGTACTGATCGTTTCCTTTATCGGATACCAACAGCAGGAAGTGCCGGTGAACGGAAAAACCATGCTGAGAATTAAAATGGCGGAAGACGCAGAAGTGCTTGATGAAGTGGTGGTAACAGCTTTGGGTATCAAACGCGAAGAAAAGGCATTGGGTTACGCTGTCCAGAAGGTGGGTGGAAGTAAGTTGTCCACTGTGAAACCTGTTAACATCGCTACTTCACTGACCGGTAAGGTTGCCGGTCTGAACGTAACCAACAGTACGGAGTTCAATACGGCTCCGACCCTCAAACTGCGTGGTGAGACTCCGTTATTGGTTGTGGACGGTGTGCCGTATAGCAATATTTCTCTGAATGATATCGCGGCAGATGACATTGAGTCTGTTGACGTATTGAAAGGAGCTACTGCATCGGCTTTGTATGGTGCCCGCGGAGGTTCGGGAGCTATCATGGTGACTACAAAGAAAGGTAGCCAGGAAGGACTGAATATTTCGGTAAACAGTAGTACGATGTTCAATGCCGGCTATCTGGTGTTGCCGGAAGTGCAACACGGATACAGTACCGGTCAGGGAGGTAAATATACCGCTGCCGACTTTGTTTGGGGTGATAAATTGGATATCGGCCGTACAGCCGTACAGTATGACCCGTATACTTATGAGTGGAAAGAGATGCCGTTGGTTTCGAAAGGTAAAGACAACTTTAAGAACTTCCTGGAAACAGGTTTCATCACCAATAACAATATCAGTATCAGCCAGACCGGTAAATACGGTAGTTTCCGCTCTTCTTTGTCGCATGTTTATAACAAGGGACAATATCCGAACCAGAGATTGAATAAGATTACTTATTCGGTAGGTGGAGACATGAAGTTCGGCAAACTGAGTTTCGAAGGAGGCGCGATCTACAACAAGCGTTTCTATCCCAATGGTGAAGGAGCCGGTTATGGCGGCGGCGGTTACATCTACAACCTGTTGGTATGGACAGGTACCGATTATGATGTGCGCGACTATAAAAACTATTGGAGAAAGAAAGACGAAGAACAGAATTGGATGAATGACGTGTGGTATGATAACCCTTATTATCTGGCGCATGAAATGACTTCATCGAATGATTATGATAAAGTAAATACTTACTTGTCGGGTAAATATGACATCATGCCCTGGCTGAACTTCTCAATGAGAGCCGGTGCCGATGCTTATGCCAGCCGTACGGAAAAGAAAAACGCAATGAGTGCCCGCGGCGGATGGGACAAGAACGGATACTTCTATACATCCAAATCTACCGGATTCAGTTTCAATGGTGATGCTTTGTTATCTGCCAACCACAGTTTTGGCGATTTTGCCATCGATGGTTTTGTCGGAGGTACCATCTATTATTACTATGATGATGCCATATCATCGAATACCCGTAACGGATTGAGCATTCCGGGCTATTATTCGCTGAAGGCATCGGTTGACCCGATCGCTTCTTCAAGTTCATACAAGCAAAAACAGGTGAATTCTATTTACGGAAAATTCTCTGCTTCCTGGAAGAGCACCGTGTTTGTGGATGTTACGGCACGTAATGACTGGTCGTCTACTTTGCCCTCGGAAACACGTTCTTATTTCTATCCGGCTGTATCGGGAAGTATCATCATGTCGCAGTTGCTGAAGATGCCCGAATGGCTGAACTTCTGGAAACTGAGAGGTGCCTGGACTGTAACGAAGAGCGACTTGGGCATTTATGATACGAATCAGGCTTACAGTGTAAGCACCAACGTATGGGACGGAATGAATACTGCCGTATATCCGGAAATGATTCGCAGTACAACCCTTGAACCGACTGCTGCGCGTTCTTACGAAATCGGTACTGCTTTCAATGTATGGAACAACCGTTTGCGCTTTGATATTTCTTATTATAACAAGCTGAAATACAACCTGACACGTGAAGCTACAATCAGTGGATCGTCCGGTTTTACCAAAACATTGGTGAACTATGATGAAGAGCAGGTTCGTCGGGGAGTGGAAGTTTCGTTGACAGCATCTTTGATCCAATCAAAAGACTGGAATTGGGAAGTGAATGCTAACTGGGCCCGTGACCGTTACTTCTATGCTAAGGTTGACCCGGTGTACTCTACACAGAAACCTTGGGTAGCTGCCGGTAAACGTTGGGACTGGTATGGCATCTATGACTGGGAACGTGACCCTCAGGGAAACATCATTCATGAAAACGGTTATCCCGTACAAAGCAAATACCAGTCGGTAATGGGTAATGAATATCCGGACTGGATCTGGGGTCTCAGCACTACCTTGCGCTATAAAGAATGGACTTTGGGAATCTCGCTGGACGGACGTGTAGGCGGTATGGCTTATTCTCGTACGGAGCAGACCATGTGGAACACTGGTGTACACCCCGATAGTGATAACAAATGGCGTTATGATGAAGTGGTGAACGGCAAAAAGAACTATGTGGGCCAGGGTGTGAAAGTGGTATCGGGTAAGGTTGAATACGACACAACCGGAAAGATTATCAGTGATACGCGTGTGTTTGCACCGAACGATACACAGGTTTCGTATGAAAGCTATATCAAGAACTACAATCCGTGGTCGGGTGGCAAGGTTTACCAGAACGTTCACGACTGTACATTCCTGAAATTGCGTGAGCTTTCATTGTTGTACACAATGCCCAAATCAGTATGTGATAAACTGCATATGAAAGGCGTTACACTCGGTTTGATCGGACAGAACTTATTGATCTGGATGAAAGAGTTTAAGTATGCTGACCCGGATGTGGATTCGGATGACCTGAATTCACCTTCTATGAGATATGTCGGATTTAATGTTAAGTTTGATTTGTAAAAATGGAAATTATGAAACTAATAAATAAAACGTTGCTTTTACTTACAGCAAGTGCCGCTATCCTGGCATCTTGTAACAAGTTTGATGATTTGAATACGAACCCGGATGCCGCAACCAAGGTGACAGCCCCCATGTTGGCGACAAAACTTATCCTGAATATCACACAACAGGGTGCTGCAAAGAATTTTGTATACCACAGTATGCTGAGCAAGCAGATCGCATGGTCGGAGAATGCTTCGGATGAACAGTACAATTTGTTTGGCAGAACCGATTTTGACGGTTATACCATTCTCACAAACTGCCAGAAGATGATTGATGCGGCCAATGATGGAGATAAGGACTCGTATGCTGCTTTGGCTAAATTTATGAAGGCCTATAAGCTGTTCTATAAATCATTGGAAGTAGGCGATATTCCTTACAGTGATGCTTTGAAAGGCGAAGAGGGAGTTCAGAAACCTAAATACGATACACAGAAAGAGGTGATGCGCCAGGTATTGGAAGATTTGGAAGAGGCTTACACTTTATTCTCATCGGGTGATGACTTTGACGGTGACCCTATCTTTGGCGGTGACACTGAAAACTGGAAAAAGACCGTGGTTGCATTCGAACTGAAGGTACTGACCCACTTGTGTAAGAAAGAGGCGGACGCAGACCTGAAAGTGAAAGAACGCTTTGCCCGACTGGCTGCCTCGGGTTCGCTGATGACATCGAATGCAGATAACTTCCAACTGGTATATTCTAATAAGGCCGGACAGCTTTATCCGTTCTACTATACACAAAACAAGCATTCTGACTATCTGATGATGTCGAGCGTGATTATCGATAACCTGAAAAAGTTCAATGACTACCGCATGTTCTATTATGCTTCTCCTTCGAAAGCCCAGACAGACAAAGGGGTGAAAGAGTCCGAGTGGGATGCTTATCTTTCGGTAGATCCTTCGGACAGCTATTCAAATATCTCCGTTCTGTACGGAAAAGGTGAATTCTGCCTGGCTAACCTTCGTTATACCCGTATTCCGGAGGGCGAACCTCTGATGCGCCTGAGCTATGCGGAGCAGAACTTTATATTGGCTGAGGGAGCTGTACGCGGCTGGATTTCGGGAGATGCTTCTACTTATTATAAGAAAGGTATAGAAGCCAGCATGAATTTTATAGCGGACAACACGCCTGATAAGGAAGAGTATACTCATGGACGTACCATTACCCAAGAGTATATACAGGAATACTTGGCACAACCGGTCATCCAGTTATCCGGTGATAAGGAAAAAGACCTGGAGATGATCTTATTGCAACGTTATCTGGCCTCGTTCCTGCAACATCCGTATGATGCTTACTATGACTACCGCCGTACAGGATATCCGGTATTGCCTATCAATCCGAATACGAACCTGAATACAGAAAAGGATAAGATCCCTACAAGATGGATGTATCCGGAGGCTGAATTCAGTTATAATCCGGATAACGCCAACGAAGCTGTTCAGCGTCAGTACAACGGTTCGGACGATGTGAATAAGTTAATGTGGATTCTCCAGTAAATTATTATTCATTTGAAGGTAAACGCACAGGTATATCCTGTGCGTCCTTCTTTATACCCAAATAATCATAACCATGAAACAAATTTATTTATTGTTGGCTATCCTGTTGGGAAGCCTTCAGCTGGCAAGTGCACAGCAGCAAACTCTCCGGTTCAACAAAGACGGTAAATTCAAGATTGTCCAGTTTACCGATGTTCATTATATCTATAATGACCCCCGTTCGGACATATCGGTTGAGCGTATCAATCAGGTACTGGATTTGGAAAAACCCGATCTTGTTCTTTTCACAGGTGACGTGATTTATGGCAAACCCGCGGAAGAAGGGATGCGTACGGTATTGAATCTGGTATCTAAAAGAGAGATTCCTTTTGCCGTAACTTTCGGGAATCATGATAACGAGCAGGGATTGACCCGTGAAGAGCTGCTGAAGATTATCCAGTCCGTTCCTTACAACCTGACACAGACCACTCCGGGAATTTCGGGGGTGACCAATTTTATCCTGCCTGTGAAGTCGTCGGACGGAAAACGCAATGCAACGGTTCTTTATTGCATCGACTCCCATTCTTATTCACAGATAAAAGGGGTGAACGGATACGATTATATCAAATTTGACCAGATTCAGTGGTATCGTGAGAACAGTAAGAAGTTTACTGCGGAAAATAATGGCGTTCCGGTTTCGTCGTATGCATTTTTTCATATAGCTTTGCCGGAGTATAATCAGGCAGCCTCTTCCGAAAGCGCAATACTTTATGGTATTCGTAAAGAAAAAGCATGTGCTCCCCAGTTAAATTCGGGCTTGTTTACTGCCATGAAAGAGATGGGAGATGTGAGAGGTGTATTTGTGGGACATGATCATGATGACGACTATGCTGTGTCATGGAAGGGCATCTTGCTGGCATACGGACGTTATACCGGCGGCAATACAGTCTATAACCATCTGACAAACGGTGCGAGGGTGATAGAGCTGGATGAAAACGCAAGCAGCTTCCGTACATGGATACGCCTGAAAGAAGGGATTGTACAACAAGTGACCTATCCTGCCGATTTTACTAAAGAATAAAGGTTGCACAAAAGCATGATGCGATATGACACTGCCGCCACGATGGGATATGTTTTTGGAGTGAAACAGCCGCAAGTTTGGACAGGACGTCCGATGATACAGGTTTTCAAGTAAAACAGTACTGTCACAACCCGAAGAAAAACAATGCACATAATATAAATTGGATAAAATGAAAAAGATTTTTTTTATGACGCTTTTCCTGCTGGTAACTATGGTGGGGCAAAGTAAAGGTAAAGGTGAATTTACGGTTCTGCAATGGAATGTATGGCAGGAAGGTACAATGGTTCCGGGAGGATATGATGCAATCGTTAACGAGATTGTACGTTTGCAACCCGATTTTGTGACGTTCAGTGAAGTACGCAATTACCATAACACTCGTTTCAACGACCGTATTGTGGCTTCTCTCAAAGAGAAAGGGCTGGATTATTACTCTTTCTATACTTATGACACAGGCTTGCTGAGCAAACATCCGATCACGGATTCACTGACTGTATTTCCGGAAAACGGAGATCACGGAAGTATCTATAAACTGACCAGCTCGGTGGACGGACATAAAGTGGCTGTTTATACGGCGCATTTGGACTATCTGGATTGTGCATATTACAATGTGCGTGGTTATGACGGTTCCAGTTGGAAAGAGATACCTATTCCGACTACTGTGGAAGAGGTGCTCAAAGTGAATGTGGCATCTCAACGCGATGACGCTATCAAGATGTTTATCGCTGAGGCCAAAAAGGACATTGCAAACGGATATAGCGTGATTGTAGGCGGTGACTTCAACGAACCTTCACATCTGGACTGGATTGAGGAAAACAAGAATCTGTACGACCATAATGGTCTCGTAATTCCCTGGACAGTGACAACATTGTTGGAGAAGGACGGATTTATAGATACATACCGCCATATTTACCCGAATCCGCTGACTCACCCGGGATTTACATATCCGGCAGATAATCCGCTGAAAGAACCCGGTAAACTGACATGGGCACCGAAAGCGGACGAACGTGACCGCATTGATTTTATTTTCTATCAGGGAAAGGATATTGAAGCAAAGAAAGCGGTGATCTTTGGTCCGAAAGGTTCTATTGTACGTAACCAGAGAGTACAGGAGACTTCAAAAGACAAATTCCTGCTTCCGTTGGACGTATGGCCGACCGATCATAAAGGACTGTTGGTAACGTTTAAGATGAAGTGATGTTTCACCACAGAAGACATAGAGTAACACAGAGTGAATTTTAAGTCATTGATTATTGACATAAATGCTCTGTGTTACTCTGTGTCTTAAATCTCCCCACGCATCCGGTCTTCGAACGCTGCGAGCGCTGCTTTGGCACCTTCCCCCATTGCGATGATAATCTGTTTGTAGGGAACGGTGGAGACATCTCCGGCAGCATAGATCCCCGGAACATTGGTGCGGCAGTGGGAGTCTATTATGATTTCACCCGGACGGTTTACTTCTACCGTCTCCCGGAAAATACCGCTGTTGGGCATCAGTCCTATCTGTACAAAAATGCCGTCTAACCCGATTACCTGTTCCTGCTCTGTCTGACGGTCTTTGACACGGATGCCGGTAACTTTGTCGCCATTGCCTATCACTTCGGTGGTCTGCGAATGGACGAAGACTTCTACGTTCGGCAGGCTTTTCAGTTTCTCCTGCAACACTTGGTCTGCTTTCAGTTCATCCATAAATTCGAGTACCGTGACTTGGGAGCAGATGCCTGCCAGATCGATGGCAGCTTCGATTCCGGAGTTTCCTCCTCCTACGACAGCCACATGTTTTCCTTTGTAGAACGGGCCATCGCAATGCGGGCAGAATGCAACTCCCCGGCCGATGTATTCCGCTTCGCCCGGTACATTCAGTTTACGCCAGCTTGCACCGGTGGCAACGATTACTGCCGGAGCAGAGAAACGCTCGCCCCCTTTGGCTGTGAGCACTTTGTCTTTGCCTTCAAGCTCGAGCTTTTCAAGCCGGCGATGTTCGAGCAGGTCGATAGGGTATTGTGCCATGTGCGTTTTCAAGTTATCGGCCAACTGACTTCCGGTGGTTGAGGGAACGGAAATCAGGTTCTCTATGCCGACTGTCTCTTTTACCTGTCCGCCTATTCTTTCGGCAATAACGGCTACATTCAGGCCTTTGCGGGCCGAATAGATGGCAGCGGCGGAACCTGCCGGACCTCCACCGACTACAATCACGTCATACTTCCTGATAGAACTTTCACGGGCGCTTTGTTCCACTCCATATTGTTCTTCCAGTTTGCTCAACAGTTCGCCAAAGTCGCCGCGGCCTACATGAATCAGTTTGCCGTCTGCGAATACAGAGGGAACTCCCTGTATTTTCAAGGCTTCTACTTCGGCTTGATTGATGGCACCATCCACCGTCTGGTGCTGGATCCGGGCGTTGAGTGTGGTCATGGCATTGAGTGCCTGCACTACGTCGGGACAGTTGGTACAAGTCAGTGACACATAGGTTGTCAGGCGGATAGGTCCTTTCAATGCTTTTACCCGGTTGCAAATCCCTTCGTCCGGGAAGTTTTTGCCTTTTCCGTCCGCGTTCAGTACGGCGAGTAGTAATGAACTGAATTCATGTCCGTTGGGGACGGCGCGGAAAGTGATGCCCGTCCTTTGGTCGTCTTTGAGAAGCGTAAATTCCAGTCCTTCGCCCTCATGGATCCGGCAAGATAGTTTCTCTGAACAAGATGCCACGTCGTTCAGAAGGTCCAGGAGTTCGTTGCGGCTTTCGTGCTGTGGTGAGACAGTGATATCGAATGTGTACTTCGCCTCCAATCCGGAGAAGATGGTACGTAATTGTTCTTTTATAGCTGAGTCTAACATTATATTGAAGATTGATTAGGGTAAAAAAGACCGGCATTGGGGGATGCCGGTCTTCATAGAATTACTGCTTAGATCTTACCGACCAGATCGATGCTCGGCTTCAGGGTTGCTTCGCCTTTTTTCCATTTGGCGGGGCAAACTTCTCCGTCGTGGGTAGCCACAAACTGTGCGGCTTCTACTTTGCGGAGTAATTCATCGGCATTACGCCCGATGTTGTTGTCCTGTATTTCGGCAATCTTGATCTTTCCTTCCGGATTTACGAGGAAGGTTCCGCGATAAGCCATTCCGTCTTCTTCGATCATCACGCCAAAGCCACGGCTCAGTACGCCTGTCGGGTCTGCCAGCATCGGATATTTGATCTTACGGATACTTTCCGAAGCATCATGCCATGCTTTGTGTACAAAGTGGGAGTCGGTGCTTACCGAGTACACTTCCACACCCATGGCCTGGAATTGCTCATACTTTTCGGCAACGTCTACCAATTCTGTCGGACATACAAATGTGAAGTCTGCCGGATAGAAGAAGAAAATAGCCCATTTTCCCTTTACGTCTTCGCTGCTTACTGTTTTAAAACTTCCGTTTTGAAAAGCCTGTACTTTGAATTCAGGCATCTGTGAGTTGATAATTGGTTCCATAATTGTTTCTTATTTAGATTCATTCTTTATTTGTTTACGTTGCAAAAGTATGGCAAAATTTCCCGTTTCAACAAAAAATCCCATTGATAATATTTATCGGCTGATAGATGAAATCTTATGGGGTATGCAGCTCCATGTGTTTTTTGCCTGGTATAAGGACGGAACGTTCATATTGTAACTTATTTCTTTAGTCCTCTTCCGGAAAGAAAGTAAAAACGCTGATTGGCTGACAAGCCCTTTGGAGATTCGGATCAAACCGGCGGGAGCGGAGTGCAAAAACTGAGTTTTTCTTCCTCAAGAAGCAGGCTTGGGCGGCGCGAAAGCCGGTGTTTTCATCCAAAAGAGCCGGTGTTTCCGGAAAAAGAAGTAAGCATTTGGTCCGAAAGACGTAAGCAACTTGAGAAAATGCTTACTTCTTTTTGGAATATCTCTATATGTTTTCTCTCATTCCATATATTGTTCCCGTTTGAGAGATGAAAAGAGAGAGATTTTTTTCTGGTTGACCTTTGATTATGAAGGTGCCGAAACAGATAAAAGGGAAGTGCCGGACTTAAATAATACCCTTTTTGTTCTTATTCTTATAGAATAAGTGTTCTCTTGCCTGAAAATAGAGATTAAAGGTGATAAAACGGAAAAGGCTGACTGGGAAAGGAGACGAAAAAAACGTTCTACTGCATTCTTGCCCGGAAAAAAGCAAATCTGGGTCCATTCGATTATCAATTTGACAGAACGGCATTTTAAAGCCTTCGCTGTGGAAAGAGGGAGGGAAGGGTGCTTGGAAGAGAAGGTGATATGAAAGCAAAGAGAGCGCAGACAGGTGTAGTCTAATCAAAATAGAAATAAGTTTGCGTTTTGTTAAAGTTGTATTCACGTTTAAACTTCTATCTGACTTTTTAGTCATATAGACAGTTGCAACAAAAAAGACAGATGATTATTTGATAATTTAAAAAAGAAAAGAACAATGAAAAGAATAAGTTTTTTGTTAGTGGCCCTTTTGATGGTAGGGGGAATGGCGATGGCACAAGGCCCGCGCAGAGGTGGTCAGAATATGGATCCGAAGGAACGTGCCGAACGCATGACTGAACGTATGGCGAAAGAATACTCTTTGAACGAAACCCAGAAGAAACAACTGTTGGAAGCCAATATGGCTCTGATGGAGAAGATGGGAACACGTCCCGGAAAGATGAAACCCGAAATGAGGCAAGGTAAGGAGGGGCAGAGTCAGGCTACTGACAGCTGCACTTGTAAACAGGATAAAAGAAAAGCTCCCCGCATGTCGAAAGAAGACAGAGAAAAGATGCAGCAGGAGATGAAAGCTTCGCGTGAGGCTTACGATGCCAGTCTGAAGAAAATAATGACGAAGGAGCAGTATGAGGCCTATACCAAGCAGAAGGCCGAACGCGGACCGAAAAGAGGAGGTAGAAAGTAAATTTCAGTATGGATGATCAGTGATGGACCGGCGTAGCGGTATAGGGCGCCGGTTCCTCACTAATTGTCAGCTACTAATTACCGAAATACTTGTATATTTCCACTGCTTTTTGTTCCTTTGCCGTACGATTTAATAAACAGATGATTCAAATATGAAAAAGCTTATTTATCTGCTTGGGTTGACAATGCTTATGGTTATCGTTGCGTGTTCCGGTACAGCTGAAAAGAAACAGAGCGATATCCGTGTCTTGATGCAAGATAGCACCGATGCACATGGCTTGCAGCGGATGACAGCCCGGAAGAGTGAGATAGATATTAAATACAAAGGCAAAGAGTACCATTCGTTTATATCCCGTACCCCTAATGATTCACTTCCCCGGGTAGTGAGCCAGATGGGAAATACATACGTTGACAATCAGATTGTTCTGAGGCTGACACGCGGGAATGAACGTATTTTTAGCAGGACTTTCACCAAGAAACAATTTGCGTCTCTGATAGGAGAGGACTTTATGGCAAAGTCCATTCTGGAAGGAATTGCTTATGATAAAACAACTCCCGAGGGATTTGTCTATGCCGCCAGTATCTGTTATCCTCAAACGGACTTGTATGTGCCCGTCTCCATTACGATCTCGACCGATGGGAAGATCAGCATGAAGAAAGAAGAACTTCTGGAAGAGGTATACGAGGAGGATACTTCTGGTCGTTAAAAAATACAAAAAGAGTTTACCCTTTTGTTTATTACCAAATCTTTCCCGATTCTATCTCGTTATTTGCAGTGTAAAATAATTCCGAAACTTATTATTTACACTAAAAATAACGATTATGAAAAAGATTCTATCTATTCTTGTTTTGGCTATCATAGCCGTTCAATTTGCGTTTGCAGGTGATATCATTACGAAAGACGTGATGACACTGCCTCTTCCGGCACGCAACTTTATTAATCAGCACTTTTCTAATCCGCAGATTTCGCATATTAAGATAGAAAATGAGATTCTGCAAACAAAGAAGTACGATGTGTTGTTGACTAATGCAACCGAGATCGACTTCGATAACCGGGGAAACTGGATTGAAGTGGATTGTAAGAAAGCCGCTGTTCCCGCATCGATTATCCCCGGCTTCGTGAAGGAGTATTTGAAGTCCAATGGATATAACTCTGAATTTGTAACTCAGATAGAGCGTGACCGCAGAGGTTATGAAGTCGAGCTTAATACGGATTTGAGTCTGAAGTTTACCAAAGACGGCCGTTTCCGTAAAGCGGAATATTGATAAATTGGAATAAACCTGTTAAAAAAAGACCTTGATTATGAAATCGTTGAAATTTAGTTTGTTGGCAGCTGTGCTGCTGTCGGTAGTGTTTGCTTTCAGTTCGTGTGGTGATGATGACGATACAGGATATCTTCCGCCGAGCCAGGCCATTCAGGATGCACTGAAGAAGCTTTATCCCAATGCTACTGCCATTAAGTGGGAGCAGAAGGGTGTTTATTACGTAGCCGATTGTCAGGCTGACGGCAGGGAAAAGGAAGTATGGTTTGATGCCAACGCCACCTGGCTGATGACGGAAACCGAGTTGAACAGCATCAATAATCTGCCCCCGGCAGTGCTGACGGCTTTTATGGAGTCGAGTTACAGCAATTGGGTGGTGGATGATGTAGCGATACTGGAATATCCGAATGAACCTTATACGGAATTTGTGGTAACCGTGGAACAGGGTAAGAAGATTGATTTATACTTTTCGGAAGGTGGCGGTTTGCTCCACGAAAAAGATGTGACCAACGGTGACGATACTCACTGGCCCAGAACTTAAAGGTTGAATCTGCCGACCGAGGCACGTGAATAGTAAAAACAAGAGGATGTGCAATCTGTGGTGAGTCATGCACACCCTCTTGCGCTTTATGGAGAATGGCCTTTTACATCGGCTTGTAATCCTTTGCCAGTCCGCCTTCGCTTGTTTCTTTATAAAGTGAAGGGAGGTCGTGGCCGGTTTGTTTCATTACCTGTATTACCTTGTCGAAAGAGACGCGATGTATTCCGTCGGTGAATGACGAGTATAGATTGGCGTCCAGTGCACGTGCGGCTGCGTATGCGTTCCGTTCGATACAGGGGATTTGTACTAATCCGCACACCGGGTCGCAGGTCATGCCCAAGTGATGTTCCAGACCCATTTCGGCGGCATATTCAATTTGCGCAGGACTGCCTCCGAACAATTGGTTGGCTGCGGCCGAAGCCATTGCGCATGCCACGCCTACTTCTCCCTGGCAACCTACTTCCGCTCCGGATATGGAAGCGTTCTGCTTAACGATGTTGCCAATTAGTCCGGCCGTTGCCAGTGCGCGAAGAATGCGCATCTCACTGAAATCACGGCTCTTGGCAAGATGATAGAGAACGGCAGGCATTACTCCGCATGAGCCGCAGGTTGGTGCCGTTACGATTTTACCTCCCGAGGCATTTTCTTCACTTACGGCAAGTGCATAGGCAAAAACCAGTCCGCGGGATTGCAGGGAAGCTTTGTATCCGGTGGCCCGAATATAATATGTGGAGGCTTTGCGTCTCAGGTTCAACGGGCCGGGCAGTACTCCCTCTTGTTCAAGACCACGCTGGACGGACTCTTTCATCGTATTCCATACTTCTCTCAGGTAGTCCCATATATCGGGATCTTCGCATTCTTTCACGTATTCCCAGTAACTCTTTCCGGTGTGTTCGCACCAATCCAGAATTTCGGTCATGCTGTTCATGCCATATACTTCCGGGCTTTCAATGGAAGCTTGTTTGTTGTCTTCGGCCAATGCACCTCCGCCAACGCTGTAAACGGTCCAGTTTTCAAGTTCGTTGCCATCAGCGTCGAGCGCAATGAAGTTCATTCCGTTGGGGTGGAAAGGTAGAAATATTTTAGGTTGCCATATAAGATCTACCGGTGCTGTCGGTTCCAATGTGTCGATGATGGCTACATCCGTCATGTGCCCTTTTCCTGTCGCTGCCAGGCTTCCGTAGAGGGTTACTTTGAACGATGCTGCTTCAGGATGTCGGGTGAGGAACATTTCTGCTGCCTTGCGAGGCCCCATGGTGTGGCTGCTCGAAGGCCCGGTTCCAATGCGATAGAGTTCTTTTATTGATTTCATATTAGCTAATTAGGTTGTTGCGCAAAGGTAATTGTTTTTTCAAGATTTTTGGTAACTTAATACCATTTCTTCTTACGGAAAAACCAGTATACGGCTGCGCCTACCAATATCATCAATATCCAGGCGTATACATATCCATACCGCCAGTCCAATTCGGGCATAATCTTGAAGTTCATTCCCCATACACCGACAAGAAAAGTCAACGGGATGAAGATGGTAGAAACAATGGTGAGCCGCTTCATGATGTCGTTCATCCGCAGATCATTGTTCGATATATAAAGGTCTACCAAAGACGATAACGTTTCTCGGCATATTTCGATTGTTTGCAATACGAATTGCAGATGGTCGTTGACATCATTGAAGAAGGCACGGTTCACTTTGTGCATCAGGGAGTTTTCCGCCCTCAACAGTTTGACGTATTGTTCTTTTAACGGAAGAATGGCTTTTTTCATCAGCATATATTGCCGGCGGAGTGCCTGTATCTGGATGCCGATGTCGTTTCCGTCACTGATGGTGAGTAGCTCTTCTTCCAGGTCTTCCAGCGAGTCGTCGATGGTGGATACGGTGGAAATGTAGTTTCCCATCACGCTGTTCAGCAAAACGCTGAGCAGGTAGTCACTTTGCCGGCTCCGGATTTTCAGTACGTCATTGTGCAGGGCGGAGGTAACGTCATCGAAGAAGTCGGTTTCATTTTCCAGAAAGGTAAGCACAAAGTTGCTCCCTTGTATGATACACACCTGTTGCTGCTCCAATTCATCCATCTCATCTTCGGGGCTTGTTTCTTCTCTGTTGTTGAAGCGGAATATTTTCATGATCAATACCGTATACTTGTCATGCTCTTCTATCTTTGTGGGATGTTCGGCATTCAGAATATCCTGAAGGGTAAGAAAGTCTATTTCGAAGTGGCTGCATATTTCGCGGATGAGCTCGGTATTCTGAAGCCCGTGTATCTGCAGCCAGTTGATTTCTTCGTGGTTGAGTGCATTGGCTACAGCCTGGAAATCGGTGCCCGATACTTCCTGCATTTCGAGGGCATTGTAGGTACACAAATGCAGGTGAGTGGGAGTCTGGCTCTCACCGGTATAAACTAATCTTTCACTTAACAGGTTATTCTTCATATTCTTTGTTCTTTTATGCCAAATCGACTACCGTGATACCTGCTCCCCCAAATTGGACATGCTCGTCGGCGAAGTGACGGATACCCGGTACGGTTTGCAGATATTGGCGGATTAGGGTACGCAAAATTCCCGTTCCGGTTCCATGCAGAATACGTACCCGGCTCATACCGACCAGGATGGCGTCATCCACAAAATAGGTAACAGCCTGTAAGGCTTCGTCCCCCCGCATTCCCCGCACATCGATATCTTGCTTGAAGTTCAGCTTCTTCTCGTACATGCTGTCCTGGGTCTGGTTGCTGACAAAAGTACTTTTAGCAGGCTCCTGTTTCTGAGGAGTTGCATTGCTTCGTTCCAACCGTTCCAGCTTTACGGTTGTTTTGATACTGCCGAAAGCTACGACTGCATTCTTTCCGTTGATCTCAAGCACTTCTCCGACAGAACTCTGCCCTTTGATGCGTACCGGACACCCTTCGGTGATGGGAGCTACTTGGGGAGTTTGCTGTGCAGCTTGTTGTTCTTTCGGAACATTCTGCTTTTTTTCTTTCTTCCGGTTTTGCTTTTCTTTCAGCTTTTCCATCTTTCGGGCTATCTTGTCCTCCTGTTCTTTGGAAGTCAGGCTGTCCATCGACTCGCGGAACTCTGCCAGTTCCTGACGGACGAGGCGTGTCTTTTCTTTTTCAGCCTGTGCCTCTTTAATGGTACGTATGGTGTTCTCGATACGTGCGTTCGATTCTTGCAATAACCGTTCGGCTTCTTCTTTGGCCTGGCGGATGATTTCCTTTCTCGACTTTTGCAACTCTTCCATTTCCGATTGATAACGGGCGATGGTTTCTTCCATCTGTTTTTCACGTTGACGGATGGTCTGGCGTTTGCCTTCCCAATAACGCTTATCCCGCACAATGTCCTGCAAGTATTTGTCAGCATTGATGTACTCGCTTCCCACTATTTCGGAAGCATCGGCAATGACATCTTCCGGTAAACCGATTTTCCGGGCTATCTCTACTGCGAAAGAACTTCCGGGATTACCGATTTGAAGTTGGAACAGTGCCTGCATCAAGTGGCGGTCGTAGAGCATAGCTCCGTTTACCACACCTTCATGGTCTTCTGCAAAGTGCTTCAGATTTTGGTAGTGTGTAGTAATAACGCCGAAAGTATGCTTTATGTTGAATCGTTTCAGAACAGCTTCCGCAATGGCCCCGCCAATCTGGGGTTCTGTACCGCCTCCGAATTCATCAATCAGAATCAGGCTGCGTTCATTGCAACTCTTCATCATGATCTTCATGTTCGTCAAGTGGGAAGAGTAAGTGCTCAAGTCGTCTTCAATGGATTGTTCGTCGCCTATATCGATGAAGATGCTGCCGAACAGACCAGCGTGGCTGCGTTCGTGCATGGGTACCAGCATACCGCATTGTAACATGTATTGCAGCAGTCCGACGGTTTTCAGGCAGACTGATTTACCTCCGGCATTAGGGCCGGATATAATGAGGATGCGCTGTTTGGTACTCAGTTCTATATCCAGGGGAACTACCTTTTTTCCGTGCTTGGCAAGGGATAATTGCAGCAGTGGATGAACAGCCATGGTCCAATCCAGTAATTGTTCGTTTTCCAGACTGGGCTTGATGCTGCTGGTTTGAATGGCAAAGTAACTTTTGGCGCGAATGAAATCGATTTCGGCCAGAAATTCGTACGATTGGAGTATCTCCGGAATGGAAGGACGCAATGTATTGGAAAATGTGGTCAGGATACGGATGATCTCGCGACGCTCGTCTCCCTCCAGTTCGCGGATGCGGTTGTTGGCTTCTACCACTTCTGCCGGTTCGATGAATACAGTTTTACCACTGGCCGATTCATCATGGACGATACCTTTGATTTTGCGTTTCAGCCCCGGGGCAACCGGAATTACCAATCGACCGTCGCGCATGGTCGGAGTAACGTCTTTATCCACATATCCGTCCGATTGAGCGTTACGCAGGATGCTGTTCAGCGAGCGTGAAATACTCCCCATCGTATTAGCCAATTCCCGGCGGATGCGTGACAGTTCGGTTGAGGCGTTGTCCTTGATTTTACCGTATTTGTCCAGAATGCCGTCTATCTTGGTGATAAGTTGCGGGAATACGGCAATATCTCCTGCGAGTCTTTTCAGGCTGGGGTAAGGGTGGTCGGATTCTTCTTCCTCGTTCCGTTGCAGAAAACGTACGATGTCGCGGATTGTCTCTAATGAACGCCGCAAGTCGAACAGTTCCTGTTCGTCCATGTACATGCCTTCTACCCGTACCCGTTTTAATGATGGACGGACATCGAAGAAAAACTGATCCGGGAAGTTATCTTCTTCTTGTATGATGCGGACAAACTCTGTGACTTGGTTCAGCAGTTCTTCAACAGTTTCAAATTGATCGGAGAAGTTCATTTCCGATACTCTCTCTTCTCCCAACGTACTGAGACATTTGTCCTTTAATAATTGTCTGATCTGGTCGAATCCTATTTTTTGCTCAAAATTCTGGGGATATATCATGTACTGTCTTATTTATCTGTATAACGCTTTAAGTTGAAATGTGCCGCAAAAATACGATTATTTCGCGAAAAAAATGCCGAAACGTTTGCAGATTTGAAAATGATTCGTACCTTTGCAGCGCTTTAAGAGAAAAGCACTATTGAAAAGTAGTTTTGGAGAGGTGGCAGAGTGGTCGATTGCGGCGGTCTTGAAAACCGTTGTACTGCGAGGTACCCGGGGTTCGAATCCCTGTCTCTCCGCAAACTTATCGGATGGTAAGTGGATAAAAAGCCTACAAGTTCACAACTTGTAGGCTTTTTACTATTTATACTTTTTATTTCCAGAACATCTGAGTGAATAAAAAGGTATAATAATGCTACCATTTTATAATCAGACATTACCGTATTGATGAAAATTATATTATTTTGACTGGTAGAAAATAAGCTATGAGACTCACAGACCCTAAATGCAAATACATTTTTGCCTTCATTCTTTTATTGGGGGTCTTCTTATGTGGGTATAATTCCAAACAGTGGTATGTCACAAATCATCGGATTAAAAAAAACATTTCTCTTATTTATTCTTGTTCAAAAGATAAAATCGGGCATGGACGCTTTGAAGAACTTGTAAAACAAGAGTTTAAAGCGCAGGGTATAGAGCCTGTGTTTGATGAATTTTACCTTGATTGTGACCGTTTCGACCAGAAAGTCGAAATGGAACATATGGGTAATTATCTTGAAATTCTGAAAACTAAGCCGATAGATCTTATTTTAGCGGTAGGGGACCAAGCTGCTTTTTCTTTGTTATCGACCCGTCATCGCCTTCTCTATTCTATTCCTGTGGTAGCCTGCAACGTGCATTTCCCTGATGAAAATCTTATAAAAGAGTATGAATCCAGAAAGGTATATGTGTTGAGAGATACTCCGGACTTTAAACGCAATATGGATTTTATAAAGTCTTTGCAACCCCATGTAAATATGGAGATTGTTTATAATATTGATTTAACTGCTCTTGGGCATAAATCTTTTGACTTGCTGAATCGGGTTATCGACAGAAAGAATGTGCAGATTTGGGGGCATAAGTCAGCGTTTTCTATGGAGTATGAATACAAGGAAATGAGAGAAATGATAGAGTATTACAGTCTGATGCCTGCTGTCGCAAATCATAAATCAGAAAAGGAGGAACTGACTGTGAGCCTCTGCCCTTTCCGGTACATAAAAGGTGCTTCTTTGCTTGTTATGATGGAAAATTCGAAATGTGAGCAAGAGAGGAAGGCATTCTTACTTGATAAATTTGATCTGGTATCGCTTCCGATAGTAAATGCTCTGAATATACCTTCTTTCAGTTGTGTACGCGAGGGATTTGGAGATGGGAGTAAAATTGTAGGTGGTTATATGGCTACTGAAGAGATCTCTGCACAAGCTGTTACCGGTTTATCCGTCCGGCTAATGAATAAAGAGAAAATAGGTATGCCTAAGATAAGGGATCTGGAGAAAGAGTATGTGCTGGATTGGAGTGTCTTTTCGTCCTATAATGGTTATGATATTGGAAATGTGGCAAAGGATGTGCGTATTATTAATTATCCGTTCTATGACCATTACCGAAAGGAGGTTTATTTATTGGGTGTGCTATTTATTCTTGCATTCATTTTCATATCAATCAGCCTGTTGCGTACACGCCGACGTTCTCTGATAGAACGTAAGAACTTACAAATATTGGAAGAAGCACACAAACGGTTGACTCTTTCTGCCGACGGAGGGCAGATTTCATTATGGAATATGCAGGGAGATGACATTGAGTTTGATGATAATTATACGCGTCTGACAGGTATGGGAAAAAGAAGGGTTAAGAGAAGCACCTTTTTAGAGTATGTACATCCCGATGATTCTCAGTTATTGAGTTCTTTTTACGGAGCACTTTACAAATCTCCGGGCATGCAAATACAACGGGCACGTTTTTGTTTTGATGAAACGGAAGAATATCAATGGTACGAATTGCGCTGCCGGAGTCTGAAAGATGTAGAAGGCGAGATGATGCTGGCAGGTATCATGCAGAATATTCAGGAGGCGGTAGAACGTGAGCATCAGTTGATTCTGGCTAAACAAATGGCTGAGAAAGCTGAATTGAAACAATCTTTCCTTAATAATATGAGTCATGAAATTCGTACCCCGCTCAATGCAATTGTCGGATTTACGAATGTGTTGATAGGCGAAGGTTCTGAAGAGATAGATCCGGATGAAAAGGCAAGTATGCTTGATATCATCAATCATAATAATGAATTGCTTTTGAAGCTTATTAATGATGTGCTGGAAATATCCCGTCTGGACTCCGGAAGTCTGGATTTCGAAATAAAGGAATGGGATATGACAGAGATTATGAAAGAGATTTATCTGACGTATCAGCCGTTAATTCAGCCTTCCTTGCAGTTTCATCTTGAATTGGGTAATCCGGTTCCTTTACTTGTGCATATTGATCGTTTCCGTTTTACTCAGGTTATCTCCAACTTTTTGAATAATGCAAATAAGTTTACTCAAAATGGTCATATAACATTGGGATGCAAAGTGGACGAAGAACATCATGAAGTTTGTATATATGTAAAAGATACCGGTAAGGGAATCGATGAAAAGGAACTTATGATGATTTTTGACCGTTTTTATAAAACAGACGAATTTGAACAGGGAAGCGGTCTTGGACTTGCTATTTCTAAAGTTATTATCGAGCGATTGTCAGGGCGTATAGAAGTGCATTCAGAGAAGGGGAAAGGCAGCTGTTTTGCAGTGATTTTATCATTGGCGGATGTACGGAAGGATCATTTGGATGAGCTTTTATAAAGTGTCGTGGTGGGTGATCCGCTTGATCTGCTTCAGCGGGGCCGGTTTCATGATAGTGTGCCCCCTGTACTTACATAAAAATCCCCCTCTGTCCTTTGAGGCAGAGAGGGATTTCAACTTATTATTTTCTCAATGTTTATTTACGGAAAGGCGGTTTTACTACCACAGCTTTCAGCTTACGGCCACGCATATCGATGCATATCTCCGTACCGACCTTGCTATATTCAGGCTTTACATATCCCATGCCAATACCGATTTTACGGGTTGGAGACATTGTGCCTGAAGTCACAATCCCGATCTTATCACCTTCGGCTGTTACCAGTTCGTAACCATGTCGGGGAATACCACGGTCGATCATTTCAAAACCTATCAGTTTGCGGACTGTGCCCTCAGCCTTCTGTTTTTCAAGCATTGGGCGATTTGTAAAGTTCTTGCCATCCACGAATTTAGTAATCCAACCAAGTCCGGCTTCAATAGGAGAGGTAGTGTCATCCAGATCATTGCCATACAGGCAAAATCCCATTTCAAGTCGAAGTGTGTCACGTGCGCCAAGTCCTATCGGCTTAATGCCAAACTCGGCTCCTGCTTCGAAAACGGCATTCCAGATCTTTATGGCAGCATCAGGATAGAAATAAAGTTCAAATCCACCGGCTCCGGTATATCCCGTGTTAGAAATAATCACATTTTTCTCACCGGTAAACTCACCAACCTTAAATGTATAATAAGGAATATCGGAAAGGTTGATGTCTGTCAACTTTTGCAGAGCTTGAATAGCTTTCGGACCTTGTACGGCGAGTTGCGCCATATTATCAGAAGAATTTTCCAGTTCGGCTCCTTCTGTATTGTGAGAGACGCACCAATTCCAGTCTTTCTCTATGTTTGAAGCGTTGACAACCAATAAATACTTTTCCGGTTCATATTGATAGACCAGCAGGTCATCAACAATACCGCCGTCTTCATTCGGAAAACAGGTATATTGAATTTTGCCCGGCACCAAAGCTGCCACGTTATTTGAGGTCACTTTCTGCAAAAAAGCCAATGCATGAGGCCCTTTCACCCAAAATTCACCCATGTGGGAGACATCGAAAACACCGACACTATTACAGACAGTAAGGTGTTCGTCAATGATACCGGTGTATTCAATAGGCATGTTATATCCTGCAAACTCGTGCATCTTAGCACCAAGTGCGATATGTTTCTCGGTAAATGGAGTGGTTTTCATGAAATGAGAATTTAAGAATTATATAAATAATGATTATTTAGAAGCTACAAGTTCAGCAATCTTCACAATGACTTTCATTGCCTTTTCCATGTTCTGGATCGGAACAAATTCATAGCGGCCATGGAAGTTCAGCCCACCTGCAAAGATGTTAGGACAGGGTAAACCTTTGAATGACAATTGGGCTCCATCCGTTCCTCCACGAATTGGTTTCACATTCGGCTTCACGCCTACAGCCTCCATTGCGGCAAAAGCAGTATCGATAATATGCATCACAGGCTCAATCTTTTCTCGCATATTATAGTATTGGTCACGCAACTCAAGAGTGGCGGTACCTTTACCAAACTCTGCGTTGATCTTGTTTACCAGATGCTCTATTTCTTTCTTGCGATCTTCAAATTTATTGCGATCATGGTCACGAATGATATAGGATACAGTACTCTGCTCTACATCCCCCTGGATACCGATAAGATGATAGAATCCTTCGTATCCGGAAGTATGTTCCGGAGTTTCATGCCGGGGAAGCATGGTGATGAATTGATTGGCTATGCGGATAGAGTTAATCATTTTATGTTTCGCATATCCCGGATGTACATTACGTCCCTTAAAAATGATTTTGGCAGCAGCGGCATTAAAGTTTTCAAACTCCAATTCCCCGACTTCTCCTCCATCCATCGTATAAGCCCATTCACATCCGAATTTCTGAACATCAAACTTATGGGCACCTTCACCTATTTCTTCATCCGGATTGAAACCGATCCGGATTTTGCCATGTTTAATTTCGGGATGTTCTTGCAGATAGACAACGGCTGATACAATCTCGGCAATACCTGCTTTGTCGTCTGCTCCTAATAAGGTTTTACCATTGGTGACAATCAGATCTTCTCCTTTGTGATCAAGCAATTCGGGAAATTGAGCCGGTGAAAGCACAATGTTTTCTTCGGTACAGAGTACAATATCCGAACCATCATATTTTTCTACAATGCGTGGAGTTACATTTTTTCCACTCATGTCGGGACTCGTATCCATATGTGCTATGAAACCGATAACAGGTACTTCCTTGTCTGTATTGGCCGGCAATGTTGCAAAAAGATAACCGTTTTCATCCAATGTTATATCTTCTAACCCCAAAGACTCTAATTCGGACTTTAGATATTCGGCAAATACCATCTGTCCCGGAGTACTGGGAGTAAGTCTTGTCAGTTCGTCCGACTGTGTGTCAAAGCTTACATACTTTAAAAAACGTTCTACTAAATTCATATCATTAAGAATTAATAATTTGCTAATCTATTATTTTTCACGCCTGTAAAGGTAAAAAAAGAGCCGTGAACTGCCAAGCAATTCACGGCTCTTTTTTAATACATTATTCTATATTTAGTCACTAATAGCTACTTAGAAACAGCTGGAGCCATCGAAACAATGGGTGCAGACCTTACATTTTGGCAGTCCGATAGCTTCAATTAGTGTTTCAATCGTATTGAATTTGAGGGAAGAAAGTCCAAAACGCTCAGCAATAATACTTACCATTTTTTCATATTCCGGTGAACCGGTAGTAGCATATTTATCCAGGTTTTTGTTTTCATCTCCTTCCAAGTCTTTTATTATTTGTCTGGTGATCAGTTCCATATCTGATTTTGAAGCAGTAAACCCAATAAAGGGACAGCCATAAATCAGCGGTGGACATCCAATACGCATATGTACTTCTTTTGCACCATAATCAAAAAGTATTTTCACATTATCGCGCAACTGCGTACCGCGTACAATGGAGTCGTCACAAAAGATGATACGCTTGTCCTGAAGCATTGCACGGTTAGGTATTAATTTCATCTTTGCCACCAGAGAACGTAATTCCTGCTTACTCGGAGTAAAACTACGAGGCCAGGTGGGAGTATATTTAGTAATGGCTCTATGATAAGGAATCCCTTTCCCTTCTGCATAACCTAACGCCTGTCCAATACCCGAATCCGGGATTCCACAAACGCAATCGGCGTCAAAATTATCTTGTTCTCCCATTTTCATTCCGCTCGTGAAACGCACCTCCTCTACATTACGGCCTTCATAGCATGAATTGGGAAAGCCGTAATATACCCAAAGGAATGAACAAATCTGCATTTTATCGTTAGGCTTACGGAGTTGTTCTAAACGGTCGGCGTGCATACGGACAATCTCACCGGGACCCAAATAACGTTCTATTTCAAAATCAAGATTCGGAAAACTGTTGGATTCACTGGTAGCAGCATAAGCCCCCTCTTTTTTACCGATAATTATAGGAGTACGTCCCCATTTGTCACGTGCGGCAATCACTCCATCTTCTGTTAACAGAAGCATGGAACACGATCCCTTGATATGGTTATATACGTTTTCAATCCCTTCAACGAAGTTTTTTCCTTGAATAATCAATAAAGCAATAAGTTCAGTCTGATTGGTGTTACCCGAACTAAGTTCGGCGAAATGCATGTTTTGTGAGAGTAGTTCCTCTTCAAGTTCTTTGAGGTTGGTGATCTTTGCGACTGTAACAATGGCGAATCTGCCAAGATGTGAATTGATAATAATGGGTTGTGCGTCTGTATCACTGATAATGCCTATACCGGCATTTCCTTTAAATTTATCAAGTTCCTCCTCAAACTTAGTCCGGAAATATGAACTTTGTAAATTGTGGATCGAACGGATAAATCCTTGTTCTTCACTATATGTCGCCAGTCCTCCCCGTTTTGTTCCCAGGTGTGAGTTATAGTCTGTGCCGTAGAATAAATCGGTCACACAGCTCGTTTTCGAGACTGTTCCGAAAAAACCTCCCATATGATTCTTTTTTGATGTTGTTTTTAAAAAGATGGCGCAAAAGTACAAAAAAGATTCGTGTTGGCATAGGTTTCTATAAGAAATCAGTTTTTCAGGCGATCCTCCAGAAACGCCTGTAAAATACGGGCATGATTATAAACCGGTTCCTTAGAAGCATATAAAAGAGTGACTGTTTTATAAGGATGTATCCGGACTAAAAAATCAGCTACTTTATCGGAGGTTTCAAGCTCTTTCCGGTACATTGCCGCAAATTCTTCCCAATGTCCTGAGATATCTCCGTGAAACCATTTTCTCAAATCGGAAGAGGGAGTCAGTTCCTTCGCCCAATAATCATACTTTAAATATTCTTTTTTCATTCCACGAGGCCAAAGCCGGTCAACCAGTACACGATAGCCATCCTGTTCCGAAGGATCTTCATATACACGTTTAATTCTTATCTGATTCATATCAATGATCTTTTGATTATAATAACTTAATAGAAATAGAAAAAGTTTATGGAAGAAAGGACAAATCATAATACCTTAAGAAAATGTGAGTTTTAAAATATAAACATTGTAAGTACATCGTTCTTCAAGTGGAGATTGATAAGAGAAGTTATGAAAGATGAAAATCGGAACATAAGGAATTAACAAACCATTCATTTTGTTTGTAGAGCTTCATATTGGTATTATACCTATTTAATTATTATAATCTGCTGAGAAACAATTTTATGTGAATAGCTCTGCAAAGCGATCTAAACGCTCTTTTTCTATTCCAATTATAAATACCTATTTTACAAAGGTTTGCATTTAATTCAAAATTTACTTCCCAGAAATAGGCTTGCGGAAATTTGCAAGCTACAAAAATAAATTATATTTTTGCGGCTGTTTTTGCAAAACCGGTTTACATGAATCGGATCGATAAAACAATTATTGGCGAATAATTAACTATTAATGTTTAACCAAACCAATTTAAAATTTAGAAAAAATGAAGAAAAGTATTATTATGTTTGCATTAGCAGCATTGATGAGCACAAGCGTTTTCGCTCAAAACAATGATGCAGAACGCCTTCCGGGGTACAAAACAACTTTCGAAGGTAATGGATTTTGGAATAATTGGTATATGTCTTTAAACTTTGGTGCGCAGTCTCTCTTCGCTGAAAACTCTAAAGATGCAAAATTCAGAAACACTATAACTTTTATGCCGACTCTTTCGGTAGGTAAATGGTTCAACCCTTATTGGGGAGTTCGTTTGCAGGGTACAGGTGGCTCATTGCATGGATTTACATCTGGAGCTAATTCAATGTTACATTATCAATATGGTGCCGTTCATGCAGACTTTATGTTTGGACTGATCAATTTCTTCGCTCCTTATAAAGAAAATCGTCGTTTTGACATCGTTCCTTTTGCAGGTATCGGTGGAGCATTCATCCGCAAAGGTGACCAGTCATTTACAATCAATGCAGGTATTCAGGCACGCTACCGTATTTCAAAGCGTTTCGATATCAATGTTGAATACCAGGGAGCTATTTTAGACGACGATATGGTAGTTCGCGGCGGTTTCCCGAACGATGGAATCAGTGGGCTGACAGCCGGCGTTACTTTCCGTTTCGGAAAAACCGGTTTCAAGAAAGGTTACTCTTCACGTCAGTACAATGCAATTAAGAGCAACTATTCTGACTTAGAGGCAAACTATACTTCTTTGAAAAAAGAAAATGCTGCACAACAAGCCGAAATAGCTGAGTTGAAAGCACGTAAGCCGGAGGTTATCAAAGAAGAAACCGTAATCGATAATTCAGAAATCAAGGCTCTCCCAAGTACTATCACTTTCCCGTTCAACAGCAGTAAAATTGAACTCTCACAGGAAGTAAGTATCTTCAATATTGCTGAATTCTTAAAAGCAAATCCTGAAATCCGTGTTCGTCTGACTGGTTACGCCGACAAACGTGGTTCGGAACAAGCTAACAGAATTGTTTCTGAAAGACGTGCCAATGCAGTGACAGAGGTATTTGTCAATAAGTACGGAATTGCTAAAGATCGTATCACTACAGAATTCAAAGGTACCAGCACTAAATTTGAAAATGATGACTGGAACCGTGCAGTAGTTGTGGAATTGATTAAGTAATAACAATTATACTACCTTTTTTAAGAAGGCGCATTGATAGATCATATCAATGCGCTTTTATTTTTAATGGCCTTTTTTCAGCTCTGCCGCACATTCCGCGCAACATCCTTTTAATACATAATTTATGCTTCGTACGGCAAATCCTTCAGGCAAATCTACTACGGGGACATGAATGTTTTCAAGGCAGAAAGTCTTATGGCAATATTCACAGTAAAAGTGCGTATGCAAATCTTTCACGGCACAAGTACATTCACTGTCACAAACCGCATATTTTAAAGATCCTGTACCATCATCTACGCTATGTGCCAGATGTTGGGAAACAAACAGGGTAATCGTTCGGAATATGCTCGACTTATCCACAGTATCCAGTTTGTTCTCCAAATCAAGAAGTGAAACAGCTTGTTCCGCATCTATCATAGCTTTTAAAACCAGCATCCTTATGGCAGTAGGTTTTATTCCTCTCTGTTCTAATATCTTCAAACACAAATTTTCCATTCTCATTTAATCATTTTCTGTATACGAATAGCATTCACTATGGCAATCAATGTCACACCTACGTCTGCGAAAACTGCTTCCCATAAAGTTGCAATACCACTTGCTCCCAATACCATTACCAGCAATTTTACTCCAAATGCCAGCGATACATTCTGCCAGATGATGCGGCGCGTACAACGTCCGACCTTTATGGCAGTCGCCACTTTCGAAGGTTGATCTGTCTGGATAACCACGTCTGCGGTTTCAATAGCGGCATCACTTCCTAACCCTCCCATCGCAATACCTACATCACTTAAGGCAAGTACCGGAGCATCATTCATTCCGTCACCGACAAAAGCAATCCGGTTATCTTTGTTTTCCTTCAGCTTTTCCATATGCTCTACCTTTCCTTCCGGTAGCAGATCACCATACGCCCGGGTAAGTCCCAGTTTGTTTGCAAAAATGCTAACAATACTCTGTTTATCACCTGACAAGATCTGAATATTCTTAATATTTAACTCTTTAAGTGATCTGACAGTATCTGCTGCATCGTCCTTTAACACATCGGACAATGTAATGTAACCTATATATTTATTTCCGACAGCACATACGACTGTTGTTTCCGTTATCGAAAGAATATACGCCGGAAACTCAATGGAATATTTCGACAACAATCTGGCGTTACCGACCAACACTTTTTCTCCGTCAACCTCAGTCATTAACCCATAACCTGCAACCTCTTCTATATTCTCAGCAGCAGTAAGGCCAATCTTTTTCTTTTCGGCATAACTAACAATAGCTTTGGCTATCGGATGAGTACTATTTTTCTCAACGGAAGCTATTATACGTATCAGTTCTTCTTTTGAAACGCCTGGAATAACTTCACAGGATTCCACTTCAAAAACTCCTTTAGTCAGAGTACCTGTTTTATCAAATACGACTGTATTGACACGGGTTATGGCATCCAGATAATTTCCACCTTTGAACAAAATACCTAAACGGGAGGCTGCTCCGATTCCTCCGAAATATCCTAATGGAATACTGATAACCAATGCACACGGACATGAGATTACCAGAAAAACCAATGCTTTATATAGCCAATCATTAAAAACAAATCCGAATAACGGGTTTATGAATGAATAGATATATGGGATCAGCACAATCAAAAAGGCAAGGCCGATAACAATAGGGGTATATATACGGGCGAATTTTCTAATAAACAATTCGGCCGGTGCTTTACGTTCAGAAGCGTCCTCTACAAGTTCCAGAATACGAGCCAATGCGCTTTTATCAAAAGGCTTTGTCACCTTCATCCGGATCACTTTGTCTGTAACAATCATACCGGCAAGTACCTCCTCACCCTTGCGAATATCTCGTGGAACACTCTCTCCGGTAAGGGCCGCTGTGTTGAATGCTGCTATTTCGTTAAGCATAATTCCATCCAACGGTACACGTTCACCGGCTTTTATTTCGATAATTTCGTTTATAAAGACTGACTTCGGATTGACTGTAACGATCTCGTTCCCTCTCACTACCATTGCCTTTTCGGGTCTGACATCCAACAAGGCACTGATATTACGTTTAGCCTTGTCTATTGCTCGATCCTGAAATAATTCACCAACTGAATAGAACAGCATGACAGCAACTCCTTCCGGATATTCCCCGATATAAAAAGCGCCTAATGTTGCGACTGACATCAACGTAAACTCACTGAAGTAATCTTTCTGGAGAATACTTTCCCATGCTTCCTTTATCACAGGTAAGCCGACAGGCAGATAGGCCAATACATACCAAATCAAAGAAACTGTATTTTCCTTGAAAAAAGCAATATCCAGTTGATTCATTATACCGCCTGCTACCAACATCACCAATGAAAGCATTACTTTCCAATATTCGCCTATGAAGCCATTTGCTTCCTGGCAATTTCTGACCCGCATATTTGCATTCGTTTCACATTTGCATTGTCCCATAATCATGTTTATTATTAGGTTTATGATGCAAAGGTAGCGGATTGCAGGTGCAACAAAGTTGCAAAAACTCAACCGAAAAAGTTTCGAAGGCATTTCGGAATCCGGGAAGGTACTTTTTACATCAAAACAGGTGCAAGGTATTTAACCAGAAAATATCCCCCGGCAATTAGCCATAGATACAACAGGGAAGCAAGTATAAATGGTTTGGCACCAGCTTTTTTGAATTTGTCAATGCTGGTTTCGGCTCCCAATGCAGTCATCGCCATGGTAAGCAAAAAAGTATCCAGATTATTGATGAAAGTGATCAACCCTTGTGGCAGTAAATCAAAAGAATTAAAACCGATAACTGCCAGAAAACCGATGGCAAACCATGGAATGGATATGTCTTTCATGCGGCCGCCTTGTCCGCCTGTTTTCACTGCTGCCCTGGATACCATGAAACTGGTGATCAACAGTACCGGAACCAGCATCATTACGCGGATCATTTTCACGATAATGGCAACATCGGAAATTTCTTTTCCCATCGCATTTCCCGCACCTACCGTATGTGCAACTTCGTGTAACGTAGCACCGGTAAAGATTCCCATTTCGTTGGGCGACAACATAAAAGTTCCGTTTCTATATAATATAGGATAGATAAACATTGACAGAGTACCAAAAATAACTACGGTGGACACAGCTACCGCAGTTTTGTATGGTTTGGTCTGGATGGTCGATTCAGCCCCTAAAATAGCGGCTGCACCACAAATGCCGCTACCAATGGAAGTCAGTAGTGCGACCCCACGGTCCATCTTAAGCATACGTCCAATTAAGATACCTCCGAGAATAGTTGTAGCTACTACAATGGCATCGATAAATATGGCAGGTAGCCCCACTGCCAGCACATCCTGAAAAGTCAATTTAAAACCATAAAGAATAATGCCTATCCGTAAGATACGTTTTGAGCAGAACTGAATACCCGGTACCCATGTTTCCGGAAGATTGTTTCTGAGGCTATTGGCATATAGCATACCTAAAATAATACCTACGATCATCGGACTGAAAGAGAGTCTTTTTATGAACTCCATGTCGCCTATGTAAAAGGCTGCACATGAAAACAGGGCTATTAACAAGACCCCGTGAAGCATACTGTTTCTTTTTTCGCTTAACATAAATGAATTTATTTATAGTGTTTTTATTAGTACACCACAAAGTAAGCACTTTAAATCGGGACGCAAGCAATTAAAAAATTTATACCCCATAACTTATCGTTATTTCTGTTCTTGAAAATATGTTCCGGTTTTGTTATTATAAAAAAGCCCCATCCAAAGTATAATCTATACGCTTGGGATGGAGCTTGATTTCAGGAATAGTCAATCAGACTGATCACTATCCTTTTATTTTTCTGCAGGCATTGCCGGTGTTGTGGGCCAATATGGATTTTGGTACAGTGGAGATAAATGGACGGATGTATGGTCAGAAGCTGTCAACAGGAATTGTTTAATTGGCAATGGTTGTAAATAATGGGCCATATGCCAGATATAACCATCCTTATATAAGTTCCCGGATCCCATATTTTTCTGATAAGGCCGGAGATACTCACTTAAACTGGCGTTTGAGACATTTGCCGATGAACTACCGTCAGCAACCAACTGACCGGCATCATACCATTGTTCCATCGGAGTGTTCCAAAGATGGATTCCCTCCACATGATACGGTTCCACCATCATCTGCTCCAATGCTCTCCACCGTATTAGATCCATCCAGCGTAATCCTTCAGCCATTAATTCACTGCGACGCTCCCGACGTATGTTATACAAAACAGGGTCAGTCAATAATGATCCGGCAGAGTATGCGCCCCAATCTAACTTCTCTTTTTCCATATTGGTGGATGCGATAGTCACTTGAGGGTCAATAGCGGTTCCATTGAAGCCGGCTGCTGTACGAACGGTTTTCCAATACTCCAATATCTTTCCTGAAGCTATATTCTTCGTCAACTGATACTCAGCTTCCATATAGTTCAAAAAAGCTTCTGTTGCACGAAATACTATTATTATAGTTTACCTGGGTTTTGCCTTCCGTGCTTCCTGATTTGGTTGTGATTAAGATTACACCGAATGGTGCACGTGAACCATATATTGATGATGCAGCCGCATCCTTCAAAACAGAAATATTGGCAATGTCCTGAGGATTAATGGAATTAAGATCACCTTCCATTCCATCAACTAAAACCAAAGGTTCACCGCTGGTTCCCTGTCCGATAGTGGTAGTACCGCGAACATTTACACTTGGTTTATCTTCCAGGCTACCGTTCGTCTGTGTGATTCGTAGTCCCGGAACCATACCTTGCAATGCTTGTGCCGCATTGGTCACCGGACGTTCTTTCAACTCTTTGGCTGAAACAACGCTGACGGACCCTGTCAGGTTTACCTTTTTCTGGGTACCGAATCCCACAACCACGACTTCATCCAAAACCTCCGAATCTTCTTTCAAAGTAATATTATACGATTTTCCCGGAGACGTTTTTATTTCCTGAGACTTATAGCCGATATATGAAATTACGACTATCACACCATCCGGGACAGACAGAGAAAAGTCCCCCTCTAAATTTGTCACGACTCCATTAGTGGTTCCCTTTTCTACGACGCTGGCTCCAATAACCGGCTCTCCATTGGCGTCCGTCACTTTGCCGGAAATTGTATTTTTCCGCTGAAAAGTCTCTTTTACTACAACATTAGGCTTGCCCGATGTTGCAAAGACAGCCGAGGGAGCAAACCCGGCAGACAGCAATAAAGCCAATAGTAACTTACAATTGTTTTTCACTTTCATGTTTTTCATGTTTTTAATTTTCCAATCACATAAAATTAACGTTAACTAAATAAATGTCATTAAATTAAGTATATCAAGTTTGGCCAAAAATGATTATATCTCCGAATCTAACGCAGTTCCTTTCTTCTATACGGGTTATTTCGAATTCCTATCGAACATGTCTTTTATTTCCTCAAAGTTTTCAATGATTGTAGGATCGAAATCTGTGCTATTCATGTATTTCAGTAATGAAACAAGCATTTGTTTTGCTACCGGTCTGTTCTCTAAATCAGATTGCAAATCGAAAGTGGCTAATACCAATTTGCCTCCATGCACTTTGCCTTCATACAAAGAAGCCAGACGGCGATTATTAGTAAAGTTATCGACCATTTCTACAATAGGGGTCCCTCCCTGTATACTATCTGTTATCATGGTTTTGGAGTTCTTATTTAAATCCCACCATTGCCAATCGGTGTGCATGTCTGTCGGAAAATCAGCCAATGCTTTATGAGCCGGATTACATAATACTCCCATTGTCCCGGCCTGATTCGGAAAATGTACCGGGCTCCAGAATACAGGTACGAATTTGCCTTCGATACCTTTCATCTTTTTCCAATCCGGATTGAAAAGGACTTTTTGCCCTTCATTCAGCCATGCCATGGCCTGATCATAATTACGGGTATATTTCACATTACCCCATTCTACTTTTTCTCCTTCAGGATAAACCCATATGTTCCATCTGTTTACATAATCTGTTCCGATTACTTTTACACACACTTCCAGTTTTGAAGCATTCTGTATGTCTGTCAAGGGTACCGATATCTCACCCAATTTTCCATTATAACCAAATTTCAATTCTCCTACTTGTATTTCACCATGCTTTACAGAACGTCCTTTATCCAGAATATCCCAATGCAGTGTTTTGTTTGTCAGAATATCGTTTCCGTAATTGCATAACTCGATCTTAGCTTGAAACATTTCATCGTTTTTATATACTGCTTTAGGAAAGCGCAATAACGGCACCACCGGTGAACAAAACTCCCGGAAGGCTTTACCGTCGATAATTCCTTTACTTTCCCAGAAGGCATTCAATAGTCCGACGAGTGCTGTTCCTTGTCCCGGAAAGTCATGTAAATCAAGTAATTGAAAACCACTGATTCCATCAGTTTTCAATGCACGCTCAATTTCTTCTTTATATAAGATTGCGGCTAACTTTCCGGAAGCCATTAAATAATCGGGTGCTTTATCAAGTAATTTCTTTTTTTCAAGATCATTCTTCACAGCCATAAAATTTAAGGGTTTCAGAACTCCGGTATATTTGGAAATCTCGGTTAAATCCGGATAAACCGAATATTGGCCTATTTCGTGCGTAATCAGAGGGACCTGTATACCTGCAACCGACTCACTGTAATCTTTATCGAATGTAGGGGATAGTTGATTGAAAACTCCCTGTCCCCGTACCCAGCCTTTATTGGTCCACTGCGTGACAAAGAAATCATCGTTTGATTCCGGCCATCCGCCATGTCCGCCTTCGAACGTAAACGAAGTTGTTACGTATAAGTGTCTGTTATCCTTTGCTTTCAATTCGTCTAACATTACAGACAGAATGGTGAAATCTCCCTGCAATTCGTTTCCCAGGCTCCAAAGGCAAAAAGAGGGGTGATTGCCGTAATTTTTGATAATCCGGTCTGCTTCTTCTCTTAAAAAGCGTACGGCACTTGAATCCTGCCCAATTGTAAGTACCCATGCAGGAAGTTCAACCTGTAAATAAAATCCCATTTCATCTGCTGCTTCAAAAGCTGCTTCGGGAGGGCACCAGGAATGAAAACGAAGATGATTCAGCCCATATTCTTTGGCTGCGGCATATACTTTTTGCCAGCCTTCTTTATTCATTGGAGGAGTTCCGGTTAATGGGAATATGCAACACTCCAATGTACCTCTTAAGAACAAAGGTTTATTGTTCATCAACATTTTATCACCGTTTGTTTCCAATTGGCGCATACCGAAATCTTCTTTTATTTCTGATACTCTTCCATTGGCCTCCAATGTGACCGTAGCCTGATACATTTCAGGAGTAAATTCATTCCATAATATCGGGTTATCTCCCATGTTGTAAAGCAACTCAACCGATGAGGCTCCGGCTTTCACATCCATCTTTTTTACCTGCTCTTCAAGTTGTTGAGAGCCGTTTTTTGCAGATACTTTCATCGAAAGCAATGCATGTTCTGCGGCAGGTGTATTGTTTGAAAACGAAATAACGGCTTTTACCTGTTTGTTTTTTACATCGGGATATAGTTGTACGCTTTCTAAACGTATTTTTTCCATGGCCCGGACAGTCATATCTCCTAAAATACCATTCCATTTAATTTGTGTATGATCTGTATATGCATGTGCCATACCATTGGAGATATCATAACGCTTGCGATTATCGACGCGTATGGTCAGAATATGCTTTTTACCGCATGTCATATAAGGAGTCAGATTGTAGCGGTGTGGCGTGCTTAAGCTTTCTTCATGTCCTTCGACTTTCTTATTATCTACCCAAACCTGAGTATCCCACAAGGCTCGTTCCAAATCCAGAAACAGCTCTTTATCATTCCATTGGGCAGGGACCGAGATCTCTCTTGAGTACCATGCAACTCCTACGTAATTGTGCAAACGTGTGAGATATAATAACTGGGGTTTTGACAGTGTAGGTTCCAAGGCATTGAGGGTTCCAAGTCCGGCATCGTCAGTTGTACCCGGTAACTGCATGGGCGTTTCAAACAGGTTGCCTTGCCATGATTCTTTTATTCCAACATCTGTACTGTCCAGCCTGACAGTCCACTCTCCGGAAATATCCAACTGTTTCTTTTCAGAAGAACATGATGTCGACAGAATAATGATCAATAAAGAAAATAGTAGTTTTTTCATATTATTACATTTTAAATATTACAAATAGCTGATCTTTCAACATTGCAAAATAGCTAAGAAAATATAACCTTGAAAATGTAAGAAAGGACTGTTATGATGTATAAAATCTCTAATTTTAAGTGATTATATCATTGATTATCTTTAGAAATACCCTAATAACCAGTGTTTTCAGATTAATTCAATAAAAAGAGTCGAAAAATATCTCGTTTTATAATAAAGATGTATATTTGCAAAAAGAGTGTAACTATGGAACGCAAAAAAGAAGGATTTACCAATCAAAGAGCGATTGTTCTTCCTGAAGCTATAAAAAAAATATTGGTCGGCAACGAGCTGACTAATTTGTTGTATGTAACGGATATCGGGTATTATCCACATGCCACCGGACACTATCGAGCCAGAAGATATGGTTCGCAACAGCACATTCTTATATATTGCACTGAGGGAGAGGGCTGGTATAGCATTCACGGTCAAAGACAGAAAGTATGCAAAGACCAATTCTTCATTATCGAAGCGGGCTTGCCACACATTTACGCCGCTTCAGAAAACAGTCCATGGAGTATATATTGGTTGCATTTCACCGGAGAAAAAAGTCATTTGTTTAATTCATTCTACAACAAACTGCATAAAATAGATGAATCTCCCAACGCACGTATTAAAGATCGGATGCAGTTGTTCGAAGAAATTTACCAGAATCTGGAAATGGGATATAGTATTGAAAACCTGGAATACACTACACTGTGTCTATGGCATTTTATAGCTTCCTTCAAGTTTGTTTCACAGTTTAGAGAAATTAATCGGGCCAAACAAGGAGATGTCACTCAGGAAGCGATCAGTTATATGAGAAAGAATATCGAAAAGAAACTCTCGCTGGATGATATAGCCGGCAGTGTCAACTACTCATCTTCGCATTTCGGACAAGTGTTTTTAAAGAAGTCCGGATACACTCCTTTAAATTACTTCAATCAATTGAAAATACAAAAGGCCTGTCAGTTACTTGACTTTTCAGACTTGAAAATAAAAGAAATAGCAGAACAACTTGGCTTTTATGATCAATACCATTTCTCTAAAGTATTCTATAAGCAGATAGGCGAGACACCAAGCAGTTACAAAAAAAGGAATAAAGGATAAAAAAAGAAAATGCAAAAGTGCAGCTGATAAATGTAGGAAAGTAGTACTTAAAGTTTGTTTATAAGGCAAATTGAGTGTATCTTAGCAGGCAAGATGTATATCTTAGCGGCCAAGATGCAAATCTTAGCTGCTAAGATGCACATCTTGCGACGCAAGATGAACTTATCGCCTAAGGGAGGCCATTTACTGAAGTAGCCGGAGCGACTTTGTCCGGCATACTTGGCAAGTTTTTACCTTTACTTCCGACAAGCCCACTCTTTATCGGTTTTCTCTATTCACCTTTTAAAAACATTGCAAGCTATGGCTGAATATCAAATGCAAGAACTGACTCTTCCCAATGAGGAAGACAAGAAAATTCTTTTCCCGCGCATGAAACTGTCCGGGCAAGTAGACTTAAATTACATTGCTTCACACATTAATTATGCAAGTTCTTTTACCCCGGGGAATATCATCGGACTGACGAAGGCTTTGGCGCAGGCCATTGCCTATGAAATGGGGCAGGGACATTCAGTGAAAATCGACGGACTAGGTATCTTTACTCCTTCACTGGGGTTACGTGACGGAGCCGAGCGTGAGAGTGGTGAGAAAGGTGGTAAAAAACGTAATGCCATGAGCATCTGTGTAAAGAATATCAATTTTCGTGCTGACAAACAACTGATCATTGAAACAGGAGACCACTGTATGCTGGAGCGTTCGGAATGGAAGTTCAGGCACTCTTCGCAATTCTACTCAGAGCAGGAACGGCTCAAGATGGCACAGGACTATCTGGCTGTGAATCATTTTATGAAAGTGGCGGATTATTGTCGCTTGACGGGGTTGTTGCGTGACAAGGCTGCACGGGAGTTGAAACGCTGGACCAAACAACCTGAAACAGGTATTGATTATCGGGGACAGGGCTCGCATAAGATATACATGGTCCGTTCCAACTTATGAGTGTGTCCTTACAAAAAAGATAATCAGTGCATACGCATCGCGTTGCCGGGACATATCGGTATTTTTGCGGAAGAAACCTGATTCCGACTCGTCTTAAAATGACTTCATGTTATTATTGTGTGAAGTTGTTTTAGGGCAAGTAAGATACCGGACACCATTGATTGCGGATATGTATCGGACAGATTTTAAATGATCTGCTTTCTTTATAATATGCATCCGCTCTTTTCTTCTCTGTTTACGAAATATTTTTATCTCTAAATAATCACTATTTACATCCATATAAACTCTCGTATTTGCATTATATTCCATATTCTGCGTTTATTGATTTCTTTGAATTAATATATATTTGTATTTTTGATTCACTTTTATATCACAATGAAAAGAATGATTATATTGATCAAGAAGTGAAGTTTTTACTCTCTATGAAATAATAATGTAATTAAATAGTGATAGATGTATCACTGTTTTCGGTGACAAAAATGTATTTAATATCGTTTTATGGTGGCAAATAGTGAAGCGAATAATACGTGATTGATAAATTTTGAAATATTTTTTCTGTTAAGTATTTGAAATGATAAATCTATGCGCTATATTTGCTGTTACACTAAAAGATACTAAATGAAGAATTGCTCTTATTGAAATAATGTTAACTGTACGGCTAACGCTATTGGATCCGTTAAATAAGAATTCAATAAGAGAAAGAAAAAATATATTTGATAATAAAATTTTATAGGGGTATTACACTTACATAACAAATTACTTTATTATAGGTACAAGAATATTGGGGGGAGATGCGAGGATATTACAGTAAGTCAATTGACATTATTATTGCTCAAATATCAGTTGAAAAACGAGATTTATACAGGATAAGCTGCATTGGATGTTTTGTTCACTGAATAATAACCGGAATTGACGTTAATATAAAAGTTCTATATATGAAAAAAATATATCTGTTATTATCATTTCTTTCTGCATTCTTTTTGCTCTCGGCTTGCTCAGATGATACTGAGCAATGTTTATATTCTCCTAAAGTATTTGATACCGGTAATTTATTGAGTAATAAAGTAAAAGAGGAATTCTTGAATTTTGATTATCCTGCTGGAATTGTTCCGGTTCTTTTTGCGGCAGATAGCATAGAGCCCATTAAAATGGGTGCTTATGCTGACGAATGTTTTGATGCTCTTGTGGATTCAATATCTGAATCAAAAGATTTTAAACGTAGGGGAATGCTGGTACTTGTGTCCAGGAATCCGGAGCTGATTCAAATTCGTTTGGGGAGTCGGTATCGGGTTTATTGTAATATGACTGGCGCAACTTCCGGAGTCGATTACTTAAACTTGCAGAAACAAATACGGGAAAAAGGTATAGAAGAAACTCTTCCGTTGTTTTTACAAAATACATCAGTTCGCATTCAAGAGTTGAATGCTTTACCTTCGTATAAAAAATATCGAATAAATTCTGCCGTATCGGCTATTTCTACTTGCCTGGAATACATAGGAACTCCCTCGGAGAACTTTTATGGAAAATGTGTTTTAACTCCTATTCTGAAGACAACGTCATTGGGGTACTATGTTTTTAAATCTTGGCTGCTGACCTTCATGTTTGTATGTCTGATAATGCTTTTGTGTCGTTGGGCATTGTTTTTAGTAGTGAAGCGTTTATTGCAGAAACATGTTATAGGCCTTATTTGGTCTCAAAAGATTATCAATTGGGGATTAGGATTGTTGTTTTCTATTTCAGCAGCGGCTTCGGCTATTATTTTATCCAGCGGACGTATGGAAGATGCGATCGCATTACAGGCCATCGGAGTTCCTTTTATAGAAAATTTTCAGATAGCGGCTGCCGATTATGTGTTGAAAACATCTTTTGTGGCTGCGTTCTTTTTTGTGTTGATGTATGCTTTGAAACGTAATATAGTATCAGATATATTTTTATATAGCCTCTTGGAACCAGAGAAGCAACAGGCTATTTATCATAATTTGAGTGATGCTCAAAAGACTACTTTGGTTATAGGGCATGAAGCGGATCTCAGCAAAGTTGAAGAAAGTTCTGAACCATATTCCGAATTATTCACTTCTCGTGTTTCCCAACGGGAAACCATGACTATTGTTTCGTTGGCGATGGCAGCTTTATTTTTGATTCCGCGTCCATTGATAATTATGGGCATTGCTTTAACCATTTATCCTTTGGCCGGACAATGTGCGAAGATCTATCATGTTGTAAGTAATAATACACTTCCTGAACAAATAAAAAGAGATAGGAGGACATCGTTAATAACTAATTTGCTTATCATTTTTATTATAGCTTTTATTACTGTTTTGATGGGATTGTTTTTTAATCCTATGCCGGATAAAAAAGAGATTGATTTAAATGAGGCAAGAACCGAACTGGTCACATCGGATAGGCTTGAGGGGAATTATACCGTTAGTAAATCTATTGCCGGACAAGTTCAGGTATCCAGTGGAATTATAAAAAAAATAAAAAATGGTGCGTTTCAATTATTGATAACCGGCAAGTCTTCACCTAAAGTGTACAAACTTGGTTTTGACTCTGATGAAATGATATTTGTTTCTGAGGAATTGGGTAATGGGATCATTCATTATGACAAAGATTTGGATAAAATTAAAGTTGTATTTACTATAAATGAACATACGACATGGACAATTTCAAAATGATTTATTCGATTCCATTTCTGTTTTTTACTTTTGTATCTTGTAGTAACTCGTCAACAGAAATGGTTGCTAAAAGTAAGTATGATGCTCAAATTGCTGAGTATAAAGAGTTAAATGAACAGCAAGCTGCTGTTATAGAAGATAACTTAGAGAAAAGTAAGATCATCAATAATGTAGTGACAGAGTTGAACCAAATAGCCGGGAATACGCAATCTTTACGTGTGAATGTAGAACATGGGGTCGGAGAACTAAGCCAGGCTGAAGAGATTAACCGGAAACTCCAGATTTTGAAGAAACGATTGACCGCTGTCGAGGGGAAGCGTAGTGACAGCAGTAAGAATCTGTTGGCAACGATGGATAACCTGAAGAGTATTATAGAACAAAAAGAAATTGAAATAAATAATCTCAAACAAGAGATTGCGAATCAACAACAGACCATTGCTAATCAGAAAAACACAATAGCTAATCAGCAGGTAACGATTGATGCCCAAAGTCAGGAACTGATGGCTAAGCAACAGGAAATGTGGTACAAATTAGGTGTTGAACTGCATTCAGTTGTAGAAGAATTACCAAAAGTGAAAGGCAGGAAGGATAAGCGAAACATTAAAAACACCAGATATTATATTCTTAACAAAGCAAAAGAGTGCTTTGAGCATGCTGCACAATTGGGACATTCGCTCGCAAGTTCGAAAGCCCGGCAGATAGAAGGTGAGATGAGCAGGTTATAATACGTGATTTTATTGTTTTTCTGTTTTTAATTAGTAGAAAACATTAATTTTGCATTCGATTTAAATCCGATTCGAATGTCACAACTTCCAACGTTAATAGCCGACCTCGCTCTGATTTTGATTTGTGCCGGTGTTATGACTTTGTTATTCAAGAAACTGAAGCAACCACTTGTGCTGGGTTATGTCGTTGCCGGTTTTCTTGCCAGTCCACACATGCCTTATACGCCTTCGGTGATGGATACAGCCAATATTAAAACCTGGGCGGATATTGGAGTCATCTTTTTGCTTTTTGCCCTTGGACTGGAATTCAGTTTTAAAAAGATAGTGAAGGTTGGAGGTACGGCTGTCATTGCTGCCTGTACCATTATCTTCTGTATGATTCTGTTGGGGGTTGCTGTCGGGATGGGCTTTGGTTGGCAGCGTATGGACAGTCTGTTTCTGGGCGGGATGATTGCTATGTCTTCTACTACCATCATCTACAAAGCGTTTGATGATTTGGGGTTGCGGAAGAAACAATTTACCGGTTTGGTGCTCAGTATTCTGATTCTTGAAGATATACTTGCCATTGTGTTGATGGTGATGCTTTCAACGATGGCTGTCAGCAATAATTTTGAGGGAACAGAGATGTTGAGCAGTATCGGTAAACTACTTTTTTTCCTTATTCTTTGGTTTGTGGTAGGTATTTATGCCATACCCGAATTTCTGAAACGTTGTCGGAAATTGATGAGTGAAGAAACATTGCTGATTGTTTCTCTGGCTCTCTGTTTCGGTATGGTGGCTATCGCTGCCAATACGGGCTTTTCTGCTGCATTCGGTGCCTTTATTATGGGGTCTATTCTTGCCGAAACAATTGAGGCCGAATCTATTGACCGATTGGTGAAACCTGTGAAGGATTTGTTTGGAGCTATCTTCTTCGTATCAGTGGGAATGATGGTAGATCCTGCAATGATTGTTGAATATGCAGTTCCAATTATAGCTATTACATTGGCAGTAATCTTGGGTCAGGCTTTTTTCGGCACAATGGGCGTTATGCTGGCGGGACAACCTTTAAAGACAGCCATGCAGTGTGGTTTTAGCTTGACACAGATAGGGGAGTTTGCTTTTATTATCGCTTCTCTCGGTTTGTCCTTGCATGTGACAAGTGATTTTTTATATCCGATCGTAGTTGCTGTTTCTGTTATCACCACATTTCTGACTCCTTATATGATCCGTGTTGCCGAGCCGGCTTCAAATTTTGTAGACCGTAAGTTGCCCGAGTCGTGGCGACGTTTCCTGATGCGGTATACTAACGGTTCCCGGACCGTCAATCATGAAAGTCTTTGGCGGAAATTACTGTTTGCCTTGGCACGGATTCTGGTGGTTTACTCCATTGTCAGTATTTCTGTGATTACCCTTTCATTTCGTTTTGTGGTGCCCTTGTTTCGTGAACATCTTCCGGGTATCTGGGGACCACTGGCGGGAGCTGTTTTTACTATTTTGTGTATATCTCCTTTCCTGCGGGCCATTATGGTGAAGAAAAACCATTCGGTAGAATTCATGACTTTGTGGAATGACAACCGTGTCAACCGGGGACCTTTGGTTTCTACGATTGTGTTTCGTGTAGCTGTTTCCGTTCTGTTTGTCATGTTCGTGATTACCCGTCTCTTTAAAGCGTCTGTCGGATTGATGTTCGGAGTTGCCTTGTTGCTGGTAATCCTGATGGTTCTTTCACGGCAGCTGAAGAAACAATCTATTTTGATAGAACGTAAATTTTTTCAAAATCTCCGTTCCCGTGATATGCGTGCCGAATACCTGGGGGAGAAAAAGCCGGCTTATGCCGGGCGTTTGTTGTCGAGAGATTTACACCTGACCGATTTTGAAATTCCCGGAGAATCGGCTTGGGCCGGAAAAACATTGCTTGAGCTGAATTTGGGCAAAAAGTATGGAGTGCATGTTGTTTCTATTCTACGGGGAAAGCGTCGGATTAACATTCCGGGAGGTTCTGTCCGTTTATTCCCGATGGATAAGATACAGGTTATTGGTACTGATGATCAGTTAAATACATTTGCAGAGGAAATGTCTCATGTTTCTGTTATCGATTGGGATGTGTTTGAGAAAAGTGAAATGACATTGAAACAATTGTTGATTGATACTGATTCTGCTTTTTTGGGCAAAACGTTGCGTGAATCAGGTATCCGGGATAAGTACCATTGCCTGATAGCCGGTGTGGAGCGGGGAGGGGAGGCTTTGATGACTCCTGACGTAAATATTCCTTTTGAAGAAGGAGATGTGGTATGGGTGGTAGGTGAGAATGAAGATGTATACCGGTTAATAGGGCAAAATTGTGATAGAAAACGTTAACAGGATACTGGCATATCATAAAAAAATGCGATATTTGCGAAATGATTCAGATAGAGACTATACTTGATATACTTGTTAAAGGATTCGTGATTGGCATTGTGGTTTCTGCACCGCTGGGGCCTGTAGGTGTCCTTTGTATTCAGCGTACTTTGAATAAAGGACGCTGGTACGGATTCGTTACCGGTCTGGGTGCTTCGTTGAGTGATATTGCTTATGCCCTTCTAACGGGATATGGCATGAGTTTCGTGTTCGATTATATCAATAAGAATATTTTTTATCTACAGCTTCTCGGAAGCATTATGCTATTGGTTTTTGGTATATATACATTCCGTAGCAACCCGGTACAATCCATCCGTCCGGTATCAGCCAATAAAGGTTCTTATTTCCACAATTTCATCACCGCTTTTGCGGTTACACTTTCAAATCCTCTTATAATTTTCCTTTTCATCGGTTTGTTTGCCCGTTTTGCATTTGTGCAACCCGGTGTGTTGGTTTTTGAAGAGATAACCGGTTATCTGGCCATAGCTCTCGGAGCATTGGCATGGTGGTTCGGAATTACTTTCTTTGTCAATAAAGTGCGGACACGATTCAATTTGCGTGGCATCTGGATTCTGAACCGGGTGATCGGAAGTATTGTGATGGCTGTGTCTGTGTTTGGATTGATATTCACTCTGTTGGGGGAATCTATCTATTAATGTAGGAGAAAAGAAAGAAGATGAAAATAGCGCAACAACTGAAAGAAAAGAATATTGCCGAGTACCTTATATATATGTGGCAGGTAGAAGATCTGATCCGTGCCAATGATTGTGATATCGACCGGATTAAGGAGAACATTATATCCCGTTACAAGATTGGCGATGAAGAACGCCGTGAGTTGACGGAATGGTATTCTAATCTGGCTTCAATGATGCGGGAAGAGGGAGTCCGTGAGAAAGGACATCTCCAGATAAACCGAAATGTAATCATTAACTTGACCGAACTGCATGCAGCTTTGCTGGCGTCGTCTAAGTTTCCTTTCTATAGTTCGTCTTACTTCAAAGCACTGCCTTTCATTGTAGAGTTACGAAATAAAAACGGTCAAAAGGAAGAACCGGAACTTGAAACCTGTTTCGAGGCTTTGTATGGGATGATGTTATTGCGTTTGCAGAAGAAGCCTATCAGCCCGGAGACTACAAAGGCGATGGAGGCTATCAGCAGTTTCCTGTCTATGCTGGCTAACTATTACGACAAGGACAAAAAAGGAGAGTTAAAATTGGAATAGAAATGAATACGATTCACCACAGAGGACACAGAGGACACAGAGTTTTAATCTCTTGTTTATTAAGATGTTTAAGAAAAAGATATTCTCTGTGTTCTCTGTGTCCTCCGTGGTGAATTAAACTCAAAAAAAGATAGAAATGAATATATTAGTCACCGGAGCCAACGGGCAACTTGGTAATGAAATGCAGGTGCTTGCCAAAGAAAACCTGCAGCATACGTACTTTTTTACGGATGTGCAGGAGTTGGATATTTGTGATGAACAAGCTGTTTATGCCTATGTGAGTGAACACAAAATTGATGTCATTGTGAATTGTGCGGCTTATACAGCGGTGGATAAGGCGGAAGATGATGCTGAATTTTGCGACAAACTGAATAATGTCGCACCAGGATATTTAGCTCGGGCGGCGCAAGCCAACGGAGCTGCGATGATTCAGGTTTCTACCGACTACGTGTTTGATGGCACAGCCCATATCCCTTACACAGAAGATCAACCCACTTGTCCGACCTCAGTTTATGGCTCTACCAAATTGACCGGTGAGCAGAACGTGATGAACCATTGTGAAAAAGCTATGGTAATCCGTACGGCATGGTTGTATTCTATCTATGGCAACAATTTTGTGAAAACAATGATTCGTTTAGGACGTGAGCGTGAGTCTTTGGGGGTTATATTTGATCAGATCGGTACGCCGACTTATGCCAATGACTTGGCTCTGGCTATTTTTGCAGCCCTTAATAAAGGTATTGTCCGTGGTATCTATCACTTTAGCGATGAGGGAGTTTGTTCTTGGTACGACTTTACAATAGCCATTCATCGTTTAGCGGGAATCACTTCATGTAAGGTGAAACCATTGCATACTGCTGATTATCCGGCAAAGGCACCTCGTCCGCATTATTCCGTACTCGATAAGACGAAAATAAAAGAGACATTTGGCATTGAAATCCCGCATTGGGAAGAAAGCCTGAAACGTTGCATTAATCAATTAAGAGTGGAGAATCTGTGATTCTTCATCCTCAATTCTTGAAATATGGCAGATAATACAGAAATATTAAGAAGGCGCACTTTCGCCATTATTGCACACCCGGATGCCGGTAAGACTTCACTGACTGAGAAATTGTTGTTGTTTGGCGGACAGATACAGGTGGCAGGAGCAGTAAAAAGTAACAAGATTAAAAAGACGGCGACTTCCGACTGGATGGAGATCGAAAAACAACGTGGTATCTCAGTCACTACTTCGGTGATGGAATTCGATTACCGGGACTATAAGATTAATATTCTGGACACTCCGGGACACCAGGATTTTGCCGAGGACACATACCGTACCCTGACGGCTGTGGATAGCGTTATCATTGTGGTAGATGGCGCGAAGGGTGTGGAAACTCAGACTCGTAAGTTGATGGAGGTTTGCCGGATGCGGAATACACCGGTGATTATCTTTGTCAACAAGATGGACCGTGAAGGGAAAGATCCGTTTGACCTGCTGGATGAACTGGAAGAAGAACTGATGATTCAGGTGCGCCCATTGTCGTGGCCTATCGAACAGGGTGCCCGTTTCAAAGGAGTTTATAATATTTACGAACAGAAACTCGATCTTTATCAACCCTCTAAACAGGTGGTAACGGAAAAAGTGGAAGTGGATATTCATTCCGAGGAATTGAACAAGCAGATTGGTGATACGCTGGCTGATAAATTACGTGGTGATCTGGAGCTGATTGAAGGTGTGTATCCTGAATTTGATGTAGAAACTTATTTGCAGGGAGAGTGTGCTCCTGTATTTTTCGGTTCGGCTTTGAATAACTTTGGTGTGCAGGAATTGCTCAATTGCTTTGTTGAGATTGCTCCCGCTCCCCGTCCGGTACATGCTGAAGAACGTGAGGTGATTCCCGAAGAACCTAAATTTACCGGTTTTATTTTCAAGATAACAGCTAACATCGACCCTAACCATCGTTCATGTGTGGCATTCTGCAAGATTTGTTCTGGCAAATTTGTAAGAAATGCGCCTTATTTGCATGTGCGCCATGGCAAGACGATGCGTTTCTCTTCGCCCACCCAATTTATGGCACAGCGTAAGACAACTATCGATGAGGCTTGGGCGGGAGATATTATCGGTTTACCGGATAACGGAACGTTTAAAATTGGCGATACGCTTACCGAAGGCGAACAGCTTCATTTCCGTGGTTTACCGAGTTTTTCACCGGAGATGTTCAAGTATATTGAGAATGCCGATCCGATGAAGCAGAAACAGCTTGCCAAGGGCATCGACCAGTTGATGGACGAAGGTGTGGCCCAGTTGTTTGTCAACCAGTTCAATGGCCGCAAGATTATCGGTACAGTGGGGCAATTGCAGTTTGAGGTCATTCAGTATCGTTTGTTGAACGAATACAATGCTTCTTGTCGCTGGGAGCCATTAAGTCTGTACAAAGCATGCTGGATTGAGAGTGATGATCTGGAAGAACTGGAAGCATTCAAAAAGCGTAAATATCAGTATATGGCCAAAGACCGCGAAGGGCGTGATGTCTTTCTGGCCGATTCGAATTATGTGCTTCAGATGGCACAGATGGATTTCAAAAATATTAGGTTCCACTTTACGAGCGAGTTCTGATTCGCTTTACGAAATAAATTGGATTAAGACGGTGGGCGGGTTGCAGAACAGTGCAATTTGTCCACCGTTTGTTCTCTTTCTGACAATATAAAAACACCTTGTTAACGCATTCTTATGGTATAATTTTCCCTAAATAAGGGGCGATGTTGCCTTAAAAATTTTACCTTTGTAATCTAAACAAAAACTCGAAGTCATGAAGTATAAATTGTTAGTCCTTGATGTAGACGGGACATTGCTTAATGATGAAAAGGAGATTACTCCACGTACCCTCGCTACCTTATTGAAAGTGCAGCAGATGGGTGTACATCTTGTTTTAGCATCGGGCAGGCCTACCTATGGGATTTTGCCATTGGCTAAAAAACTGGAATTGGGTAACTATGGCGGATATATCGTGTCTTATAACGGTGCGCAGGTTATTAATGCAAAAAATGGAGAAGTATTGCTTGAGCGGCGTATTAATCCGGAAATGTTGCCCTATTTGGAGAAAAAGGCACGTAAAAACGGATTTTCTATCTTTACATACACCGAAGATCGGATGATTGCCGATTATGCTAATAATGAACATATTCTTTGGGAAGCACGTCTCAATGGGATGGAGCTGATTGAGGAACCCGAATTTTCGGCAGCTGTAGATTTTGCTCCTTCCAAATGTATGTTGGTCAGTGATGATGAAGAAGCATTGGTAGCTTTGGAAGAACATTGGAAGAAACGTTTGAACGGTGCACTCGATGTATTCCGTTCGGAACCTTATTTTCTTGAAGTGTTGCCTTGCGGTATCGATAAGTCTACCTCTTTGGGAGCACTGTTGTCCCACCTTGATATTACACCCGAAGAAACGATTGTGATAGGCGACGGTGTCTGCGATGTTTCGATGATACAGTTTGCCGGATTGGGTATTGCCATGGGGAATGCCCAGGATTCTGTGAAAGTTTGTGCCGATGTGGTGACTGCATCGAACGAAGAAGACGGAGTTGCCCTTGCCGTAGAAAAGGCGATTCTTGCAGAGATCCGTCCTGCCGAGATTCCACTTGATCAGTTAAACGAGCGTGCTCGTCACGCATTGATGGGGAATCTGGGTATTCAATATACTTATGCGTCCGAGGACCGGGTTGAGGCTACCATGCCGGTGGACGAACGAACCCGACAGCCTTTTGGCATTCTGCATGGAGGGGCTACTCTGGCATTGGCCGAAACTGTAGCCGGATTGGGGTCGATGATTCTTTGCCAGCCTGACGAGATTGTCGTTGGTATGCAAGTCAGCGGTAATCACATGTCATCTGCCCACGAAGGAGACACGGTGCGGGCTGTCGGCACCATCATCCACAAAGGTCGTTCATCTCATGTCTGGAATGTGGACGTATTTACGTCGACCGACAAGTTGGTGTCTTCTATTCGGGTGGTGAATAGTATATTAAAGAAGAGATGACGTCAGAAGAAACAAATAATTGTGAGATTATAGATGAGTTGATCCGGCAGGGAAGAAGTTTTGCGATGTATCGCAATCCGGGGGAAGAAGAACCTCACTTTCTGATGCAGACTTACGGAGAAGTACGTTTGGTTCGGGAAATGGAAGAACTAAACGGACAGACAGGTTTTGTTATCGCTCCTTTCCGGGTTACTCCGCAATGTCCTATCATACTGATTCAACCGGACTGTCAAGAAATTCCTTCCTGTGCAGGCAGCCCGCGCAGGAGTGTGCAGCCTGTCTGCACAGAGGTGTGCAGCCTGTCTGCACAAAACGAACGGCCTGTGAGAGCAAAGGAAGCTTATGCAGCCTGTTTTGATATTTTTATCCGGGCTTTACGGGCACATACTTTCGATAAGCTGGTGCTGTCCCGCAAAGTGACGGTGAAGAAAGAACCGGGGTTCTCTCCTGCAAGCGCTTTCTATAAAGCTTGCAGGCGTTATATTTACTCCTATGTCTATCTTTGCTATACTCCGCAAACGGGAGTGTGGATGGGCAGTACACCGGAAATCATTTTATCGGGTGAGAAGGGAGAGTGGAATACTGTGGCATTGGCCGGAACCCAGTCTTTACAAAATGGTGAACTTCCTCAGCATTGGGATGAGAAGAACCGGGAGGAACAGGAATATGTAGCCGCATATATCCGTAATCAACTCCGATCGTTAGGTATTTCTCCGGTGGAGAAGGGACCTTATCCGGCTTTTGCCGGAGCTTTATCGCATCTGAAAACCGATTTCCGTTTCTCACTGAACGATAGTCGTAAATTGGGGGATTTGTTGAAGCTATTGCATCCTACTCCGGCTGTGTGCGGATTACCCAAGGAGGAAGCCTATCGGTTTATTCTCGATAATGAAGGCTATGACCGCAGTTATTATTCCGGATTTATCGGCTGGCTCAAACCGGAGGGGAAGACAGACCTGTATGTCAACCTACGCTGTATGAATGTGAAAGAGGATACTCTGACACTTTATGCCGGAGGTGGGTTACTGGCATCTTCCGAATTGGATGATGAATTTCAAGAGACTGAAAAGAAGATGCAGACGATGAAGAACTTGAACTCTTTATAAATAACTTAATAGAGCGATGTATTCAGATAAGGAAAACATATTGCAGTTGGTAGCGTTGCTTCGGGCACACGGAGTGACGAAAGTGGTCTTATGCCCCGGAAGCCGGAATGCTCCGATTGTACACACACTTGCCGGACATCCTGATTTCACCTGTTATTCGGTAACAGACGAGCGGAGTGCCGGTTTTTTTGCTATCGGGCTTGCCTTACATGGCGGAAAACCTGCGGCAGTCTGTTGCACATCCGGTACGGCTCTGCTGAATTTGCATCCTGCCGTGGCGGAAGCCTATTATCAGAAAGTACCTTTAGTAGTTATTTCTGCCGATCGTCCCGCAGCCTGGATTAACCAGATGGATGGGCAGACTTTACCGCAACCGGGTGTCTTTCAGTCGTTGGTGAAGATGTCTGCGAACTTGCCTGAGATACATACCGACGAAGACAAATGGTATTGTAACCGTTTGCTGAACGAAGCATTACTTGAACTGAATCACCATGGCAAAGGACCTGTGCATATTAATGTACCGGTTTCGGAGCCTTTGTTCCAGTTTACGGCAGATGTTCTTCCCGAAGAGCGTGTTATAACACGTTATCAGGGACTGAATGTTTATGATCGCGATTACGACGGTCTGATTGATCGGCTTAATAAATACAACCGGCGCATGATAATTGTCGGACAGATGAATCTGATTTACCTGTTTGAGAAGAAATATTCAAAGATGCTGTATAAGCAGTTTGCTTGGTTTACCGAACATTTGGGTAACCAGACTGTTCCCGGTATTCCGATCCGGAATTTTGATGCTGCTTTATATGCCATGTCTCCGGAAATGCAGGAAAAGATGATGCCCGAACTGGTAATCACTTATGGAGGACATATCGTCTCCAAGCGGATGAAAAAATTCCTTCGTCAACATCCGCCCAAGGAGCATTGGCATGTGTCGACGGATGGTGAAGTGATTGATCTGTTCCAAGGTTCACTCACGACGGTCATTGAAATGGACCCGTTTGAGTTCCTTGAGAAAATAGCTTTCTTGCTGGACAACCGTACACCAGAGTATCCTCGGCAATGGGAAAATTTTTGCAAAGAACTTCCCCAACCAGAGTTGCCCTATTCGGAGATGTCTGCCATAGGAGCGTTGATAAAGGCTTTGCCTGCTTCATGTGCTTTACACCTGGCCAATAGTTCGGTTGTACGCTATGCTCAACTATACCCTTTACCCGATACAATAGAGGTTTGCTGTAACCGTGGAACAAGTGGTATCGAAGGTTCCTTATCGACAGCAGTCGGTTATGCCGCTGCCTCCGGAAAGTTGAATTTTGTGGTCATTGGGGACCTGAGTTTTTTCTATGACATGAATGCGTTGTGGAATAATCATTTCGGAAGTAATCTCCGCATACTTCTCTTAAATAATGGGGGAGGAGAAATCTTTCATACTCTGCCCGGCTTGGAAATGTCCGGCACTTCGCATCGTTTTGTGACTGCCGTACACAAGACGTCTGCTAAAGGGTGGGCTGAAGAACGTGGCTTCCTTTACCAGGAAGTGCAGGATGAAAATCAGCTGGACGAAGCAATGAAGGTTTTCACCCAAGCCGAGTTATTGACTCAGCCTGTGTTAATGGAAGTTTTCACAAACAAGAATAAAGATGCACGTATTTTGAAAGACTATTATCATCAACTAAAAAAATAAGATTATGATTAAGCAAGGGGTGATGTTGATTGGTGGCTTATTGCTGTTTGTTATAAGCCCACTTGTGGAGAAGGTTGGGGCCATGTCTCCCGGGAATACCGTATTACAGGAGGTGACGGCTCATGTAGATACAATCGATTTTAGGTTGGCCTCTGCCGAAGAAGCTAAACGCCTGATAGTGGTTGAGGATCATTATACGCGTAACTGGACTCCGTTTGATATTGCAGCCCGTCTTGAGAATCCCGAAGGAAAAAGAGAAGATCTTGTCAGTCTGGCTATTGGTGAAGTTCGTGAATGGACTCCCCGGGAGGCGCAACAGATTGAACGGATCAGAAAAAGCCTGAATGACACGATTCGTAAGTATGGTTACCGGATTCCTTTCCCGAAAGAAATAGTATTGGTAAAAACAGCAATGAAAGATGAAGGAGGAGCCGGAGGGTATACTCGCAGTAACTGGATAGCACTGACTGACGTTACTTTTCAGCGGGGAAACGAGCAGTCGCATACTCGTCTGTTGGTGCATGAAATTTTTCATATCCTGACACGTTTCAATCCCGGATTCAAAAAGAAAATGTACGAGGCTATTGAATTTAATATTCTGCCAAAAGAGATTGAATTGCCCGAAGATATTCGGGAATACCGGATTTCCAATCCCGATGTCAGCCGTTGGGACAGCTATGCCACTTTTACAATCGATGGTAAACCTCAGAATTGTACCATGGTTATATATGCCAACAGGCCCTATACCGTTGGTAAGTTCTATCAGTATATCAATGTCGGTTTGATTCCTTTGGATAAAGCATTCAAACCAGTTCGGGAAAATGGCAAGACAGTTATTTATCCGTTGCAGAAAGCTGCCGACTTTTTTGATAAGGTTGGGCGGAATACCGGATACGTTATCGATCCGGAAGAGGTGATGGCAGATAATTTCGCTATCGCAATGTTGAACAACCCCAATGTAAAGACACCCGGACTCCAGAAGAAAGTACAGGAATTATTAAAGAAATAACCATTAAAATGAATAAAGATGGAAACGAAAAGAGAGTGGACTCCTATTAAAGAATATGAAGATATTCTATTTGATTACTATAATGGCATTGCTCGTATTACAATTAACCGCGAGCGTTATCGCAACGCTTTCACACCGACCACAACCGGTGAGATGAGTGATGCTTTGCGTATTTGTCGTGAAGAGCCTGACATTAATGTCGTGGTACTGACCGGTGCCGGTGACAAAGCTTTCTGCTCGGGAGGTGACCAGAATGTAAAAGGACGAGGCGGATACATCGGTAAAGACGGGGTGCCCCGTCTGAGTGTGTTGGACGTACAGAAACAAATCCGTTCGATACCTAAACCGGTTATTGCCGCTGTCAACGGATTTGCTATCGGTGGCGGACATGTACTGCACGTAGTATGTGATCTTTCCATTGCCTCCGAGAATGCAATCTTCGGCCAGACCGGACCGCGTGTAGGTAGCTTCGATGCAGGATTCGGCTCTTCTTATCTTGCCCGTGTGGTGGGACAAAAAAAAGCTCGTGAAATTTGGTTCCTTTGCCGCAAGTATAATGCTCAGGAAGCTTTGGATATGGGACTTGTCAACAAGGTAGTGCCTTTGGAAAAACTGGAAGACGAGTATGTCCAATGGGCCGAAGAGATGATGCAGCTCAGTCCATTGGCGCTCCGCATGATTAAAGCCGGCTTGAATGCCGAACTTGACGGGCAGGCAGGTATTCAAGAGTTAGCCGGTGACGCGACTCTGCTTTATTATCTTACCGATGAAGCACAGGAGGGCAAGAATGCATTCCTTGAAAAGCGCAAACCAGATTTTAAGCAATATCCTAAGTTCCCATAAGTAAAAAAGGCCTTCTTGATGGGAGGCCTTTGCTTTATAGTATTCCTATGTATACAATAAATATTATTCCCCGTATCCTCCATTTCAAGCAGCCGGCAGGAACTTCCCGCGGTACCTATACTACCCGGAAGGTTTGGTATATCTATCTTTCTACGACAGAGTATCCGGAACGTGTCGGAGTGGGAGAGTGTGCTCCGTTGCCTAAACTGAGTTGTGACGACCTGCCGGATTATGAACAAATACTCTGCAATGCTTGCCGGTGTTTGGAGCAGACAGGCGAACTGGATACGGAAGCTTTGCGTGATTATCCTTCGATTCTGTTTGGACTTGAAACAGCTCTTCGTCATTATGAAACTCAGAGTTGGGCATTATGGGATACTCCTTTTTCCCGGGGAGAAACCGGTATACCCATCAACGGACTTATCTGGATGGGCGATTTTGATAGGATGTTGCAACAGATCGAAGTAAAGATGCAGTCAGGATACCGTTGCATCAAACTGAAAATAGGTGCGATAAACTTCGAAGAAGAATTGGCACTGCTGAAGCATATCCGTGCTCATTATTCGGCGAGGGAAATAGAGTTGAGAGTGGATGCCAATGGTGCTTTTTCACCCGTTGACGCTATGGAAAAACTGAATAGGTTGGCTGAATTGGAACTACACTCCATCGAACAGCCCATCCGTGCCGGGCAGTGGGAGGAAATGGCCCGCCTGACGGCAGACACTCCGCTTCCCATTGCATTGGACGAAGAACTGATTGGCTGTAATACTCCCGAAGGAAAACAAGATCTGTTGACGTCTGTCCGTCCTCAATACATTATATTGAAACCATCTTTACATGGTGGAATCAGTGGTGGTAATGAATGGATTGCAGAAGCGGAAAAGCAGCATATCGGTTGGTGGATTACTTCTGCACTGGAATCGAATATCGGACTGAATGCTATTGCACAATGGTGTGCTACTTTCCGTAGTCCGCTGCCTCAGGGATTAGGAACCGGACTGTTGTTTACAGACAATATCGAAATGCCCCTTGAGATTCGAAAAGATTGTTTATGGTTTTGTAAATAAAAGAAATACTTATGATATTTAATCGGGAAGAACAACAGCTGATGCTGGAAGGCAATTTGCTTTCCCGGGAAGATGTAAAAAGACTTGTTGCCAATTGTACAGACGCAACGCCGGTATTTCTGTGTGAACTCTACCGTTTTCTGGACGATTGGTTCAACGATTCTCCTTATCTTACTGTAAAGACGTCCGGTTCTACCGGAACACCCAAACAAATGAAGGTCCTTAAAGACCGGATGATGCAGAGTGCCCGGTTGACTTGTGAGTATCTGGGGCTTCGGCGGGGGGATAGTGCGCTATTGTGTATGCCTTTGCAATACATTGCCGGAAAGATGGTTGTGGTGCGGGCTTTGGTTGCCGGGCTGAATCTGGTTGTCCGCACTCCTTCCGGTCATCCGATGGCGGATTTGGATCAGCCGTTACGTTTCTCGGCCATGGTTCCGCTGCAGGTTTACAATACTTTGCAGATAGCCGCGGAAAGAGAAAGGCTCTGCCGGACCGATATCCTTATAATTGGCGGTGGTGCGATAGATGCCGGCCTGGAAGCTGAGATACGTCAATTACCGGGTGAGGTGTATTCTACGTACGGCATGACGGAAACCCTGTCGCATATTGCTTTAAGACGGCTGAACGGACCGGACGCGAGTACTCTTTATTATCCTTTTCCTTCGGTACGACTTTCTTTGTCACCCGAGCATACATTGATTATTGATGCTCCGCTGGTTTGCGATACGATTTTGGTGACAAATGATGTGGCGGAAATAAATTCGGACGGTAGCTTTTCTATCCTGGGCAGAAAAGACAATACCATCAACACCGGAGGTATCAAAGTGCAGGCGGAGCAGGTGGAAGATATACTGCGTCCTTGGATACATGTTCCCTTTGCCATCACTTCCGTTTCCGATGCCGCATTAGGGGAGGCCGTTGTTCTTTTGATAGAAAATGGAGGGTATACGGAACGGTTGGAGGAGAAGATGAAAGAGCTTCTTACCAAGTACCAGTTGCCTAAAATGGTTTTTTCAGTGGGCACTATACCCTTGACGGAAACAGGGAAAATAAATCGTGCCGGTTGCCGGCAATTAGCTGCTACTTATCAGGTGGGGCGTTAAGTGTTTTTTCTTTTTCAGTTGTATCATATACGGAATGGCTTTAAATTTAATAACCAACACATATAAACTAATGAATAAGATTTACTTTTTTATCGGAGCTTTTATTACCCTGCTTCTGGCGGGTTGCAGTTCCAGTCCGATTTCACATGTCCGTTTGGCTACCTTCAACATCCGTTACGATAATCCGGGCGATAGCCTGAATTCTTGGAAATACCGTAAAGACCGGGTTTGTGAGTTTATCCGTGAAAAACAACCGGATGTACTGGGTATGCAGGAGGTGTTACATCATCAGTTAGAAGACTTGTTGGCCGGACTGCCCGATTATGCCTATGTAGGCGTGGGACGTGAGGATGGAAAAACTCAAGGTGAATATGCTCCGGTTTTCTATCGGAAAGATAAATATGACTTACTGGACAGCAATACATTCTGGTTGTCCGAACATCCGGATAGTGTCGGTAAACTTGGTTGGGATGCTGCCTGTACCCGTGTTGCCACCTGGGCTAAACTGAAGGAGAAATCCACCGGAAAAGAATTCCTGATGGTAAATACTCATTTTGATCACGTAGGGACAGAAGCCCGGAGGAACAGTGCATTGCTTATTATTGATAAGATAAAAGAGATAGCCGGTACACACCCCTCTATGATGACCGGAGATTTTAATGTTTCTGAGGAATGGGAAGCTTATAAAACAATTACATCCAATGAGTTCATATTGAAAGATGCGTGGAAGATAGCTGCGAAACAGACAGGAGAAAGCTATACTTTCCATGATTTTGGAAGGGTACCGGTGGCTGAGCGGGAGAAGATCGATTTTATTTTCGTAACTCCGCAAATAAAGGTGGCGGATGCGGAAATTATTTCTTCCGCGATTACAGACTCTACCTATTTGTCTGATCACAACGCGCATTTGGCCGACCTGGAATTCTAAACCACATAAACAGATTACATGACCATGAAACAAAACTTGCATTTGTTATTTGTCGCTTTTATACTGATGAGTTTTTATAGTTGTACTCCGAAGACTGAGTTATCCTCTCCGGACGGACACATCAAGGTGGCTTTTGCAACAGAACCTGACGGAAAGATGGTTTATCGGGTGGCGGTCAATGATACTCTTTTGTTGGACAACTCATCGCTTGGTTTCGAGGCGAAAGACGGGATCGACCTTAATCAAGGATTTCGTGTCGTGAAAACTACGTTTACAGATAAAGATGAAACCTGGACCCAACCGTGGGGAGAGAATAAAATGAACAGGAATCATTATAATGAAATGGCGGTTTTCTTGAAGAACGATGCCAATATAGAGTTAACTCTTCGTTTTCGTGCATTTGATGACGGTATAGCTTTTCGTTATGAATATGAGGTGCCCGGCGTTGACTCTTTGCTCGTCACCGACGAATTGACTGCTTTCCGCTTTCACGAAGATGGAATTTCCTGGTCAATTCCGGCCAGCTTCGAAACCTATGAATTGTTGTATTCGGAACAGAAGATCAGTGAAGTGAAGAATGCCAATACTCCTTTCACTTTCAAAACTCCCGGTGGGATATATGGCAGCATTCATGAAGCTGCTCTTTATGATTTTCCGGAGATGACACTAAAGCAGGATGGAGGCCATGCTCTAAAGTCGGAACTTGCTTCATGGCCCGACGGTATCAAGGCCCGTAAAGGGAATAATTTCATGACATCATGGCGTACCATTCAGATTGCTCCGGCAGCTGTCGGCCTGATTAATTCGTCCTTGATTCTGAATTTGAATGAACCTTGTAAACTGGAAACTACCGACTGGATTAAACCGATTAAATATGTTGGCGTTTGGTGGGGAATGCATCTGGGGGTAGAAACCTGGAAGATGGATGACCGTCACGGAGCCACAACCGCCAATGCGAAAAAGTATATCGATTTTGCTCATGACAATAATATCGAAGGAGTATTATTCGAGGGGTGGAACGAAGGCTGGGAGAGCTGGGGTGGTATGCAGAATTTTGATTTTACCAAACCGTACGCTGATTTTGATATTGATGAAATAGTCCGTTATGCACGTGAGAAAAATGTTCAGATCATCGGACATCATGAAACCGGAGGAAATATTCCCAACTACGAACGCCAGATGGAAAAAGCGATCAAGTGGTATACCGAAAAAGGTATTCATATACTGAAAACCGGTTATGCGGGTGCTTTTCCCGACGGACATTCGCATCACGGACAATACGGAGTCAATCATTACCAAAAGGTAGTTGAAACGGCTGCTCGTTACCATATGACTTTGGATGCGCACGAGCCTATCAAAGATACGGGAATACGCCGTACCTGGCCCAATATGATGACTCGTGAAGGTGCCCGTGGGATGGAGTGGAATGCCTGGAGTGAGGGAAATCCTCCTTCCCATCACGAGATGTTACCGTTTACCCGTTTACTGGGTGGCCCGATGGATTATACTCCGGGTATTTTCGACATATTGTTTACACAGACGAAAGATTCTCCTAAACGCCAGAAGTGGAATGACCAGGATAAAGGCAATAGCCGTGTCAATACGACACTGGCCAAACAGTTGGCAAATTGGGTTATCTTATATTCCCCGTTACAGATGGCTTCTGATATGATTGAGCATTATGAAGGACATCCCGCTTTCCAGTTCTTTCGTGATTTCGATCCGGACTGTGATGAATCAAAAGCATTGGCCGGTGAGCCGGGAGAATTTGTAGTGATAGTGCGCAAGGCTAAACAGAATTATTTCCTGGGAGCTTCTACGAATGAGGAACCACGGACTTTACCGGTCAGCCTTGATTTTCTGGAAAAGGGGAAGACTTATAAAGCAATAAGCTATGCTGATGGCGAGCAGGCTGACTGGAAAACCAATCCGACCGAATATCAGATTACGGAACAGGAGGTGACGGCAAGAGACACAATAAATATCCGCATGGCCGCCGGTGGTGGGCAAGCCATCTCATTTATGCCCTTGCAGAAATAGAAACAGCATGATAAGAGGGAGGTAGTCCTTCAATTCCGAACGCAATATTTTCAGGGCTTGCCCTATGCGATAATTGACAGTTTGCGGAGAGACGTTTAGTTTCTCCGCAATTTCTTTATGAGTCAGTTGTTGATTTCGGTTCATTTCATATGCCTGACGAAATTCTGCCGGTAGCTTTCTTAAAGCCTCTTCATACAACCTGAAAAGTTCGTTTTCCAGATAAAAGTCAGGTGAAGAAAATTCGCTTTCATATTTTTCGGCAATTTCCAGATGTACCTTACGCTTTATTTCGAAATGGGAGATTTTATTAAGTGCCTTGTTCTTGACAATAGTAAAAAGAAGAGTTTTTAAGGTTAGTTCCGGAATGAGGGTTTTTCTGTTTTCCCATAACCACATCATGGTGTCCTGCACGATTTCTTCCGATTCACTCAGTGTGACGTACTGAGAACAAAAGACGCATAGTCCGCGAAAGTAATGGCGGTAAACATTGTCAAATACTTCTTCGCACCCTTCTCTCAAGGCTGATATAACGGCATTATTATCATTTATGTTTAGGTTAGTCAGAGTCTGTGCCATTCTTTTTTTCATTGTTATTAGCGAACAAACGTAGCTAAATTTTCGGTACTGACAAAATGATTCTTCGAAGAAAAAAAGTTTGTGTTTTTATTTAGTAACTTTGCTTTCTGAAATGTATTATACATAACAACGTATGATATAGGTATAAAAGATTTGGTTAATACAATGGATGAAACAAAACTACTGAACTACTTGAAAGGAGAATCAGATGCTGAAGAGTGTCTGGAAGTAGAGACATGGTACCATGACTCTGCGGAACATAAAAAACAACTTGAACAACTATATTATATGCTTTTTGTCGGTGAGCGCAAAGCGGTGATGGATGCGGTGGACACCGAAAGTTCACTGAGCGCTTTGAAGGATCGGATGAAGCAGAAAGAGCCGGATAGAAAATCGGTGGGTAAAATGCGTGTTTCAAAATGGAAGCGTTATGCAGTACCTTTGGCTGCCTTTTTGTGCGGTTTACTGATTTCTACCGGAGCTTTGTATTGGATGTCTTCCGGCAAGTCTGACGGATATGTTTTTGCTACGGAAGCCGGTCAACGGGCACGTGCTGTTTTGCCGGATGGCACGAAGGTGTGGTTGAATGCTTCAACGCAGCTTGTTTATAAACCTTCTTTCTGGAAGCGGGAAAGATTGGTTGATTTGAATGGTGAGGCTTATTTTGAGGTCTCTCATAATAAGCATAAACCCTTTGTTGTTAATAGTAAAGATGTCAGGACTTGTGTGCTCGGTACAAAATTCAATGTCCGGGCACGCTCGTCCGAAGCAAAGGTTGTGACGACTTTATTGAAAGGATTGGTGCAAGTGCAGCTGCCGGGACAGTCCGAAGAAGAAGGGATCTTACTGAAACCGGGACAAACGTTGAGTGTGGATACCCGTACGATGCAGTTGATGCTTACCGAAGCTGATCGTCCGGGTGATGTGTTGCTTTGGATTAACGGAAAACTGAAATTCGAACAAGCTACACTCGTGGAGATTGTGCAATGTCTGGAAAAGCATTTTGATGTACATTTCATTATTTCTGATGCACAGTTGAAAAAAGAACGTTTCACCTGTACTTTTAGTACGGATGATGATATCAGACAAATTCTTTCTATACTTGCTCTTACCAAACGTTTTGATTATAAATGTGAGGATAATAACATAATATTGACTCCCAAGGCGGGTAGATAGCGATTTATTATTATAACCTAAATCAGTAAAAGGGACTGTTTCCAATGTGGAATGGTTCCTTTTTTTTATTTCTTAATCTGTATTCTTATTCTTTTTTTATTCTTTTTTTGAAAAAAGTCGCCTCTTGATTTAGTATGCTTATAGGTTGAAATGTATTATTAGCAGAAAAGTGAATATAGTTAACCCTAAAATCTGTAACGATGAACAAGGACCCTTAATTAAAAACCAACCTTAATATGAATTAGCAGTTTTCTTTTGCTAAACCTTTCAATTTTTACCTAAAACATTTTCTAATTAAAAAAGAACAAGATGAAGAAATCAGTGAAACACAAGTTTCAGTACTTGCTATTTTTTCTATTGTCGATGCCTGCTTTTATTTTTGCTTCAGCGCAAGATATCCGGGTAAATATCGACTTCACTAAAGCCCCTTTAGGTAATGTCCTGGATGAAATCGGACATCAAACCTCATTATCTATTGTGTATAACACCAGGGATGTTAACCCCAATCAACCCGTTTCCGTTAAAGCTACTAATGAAAATATTACGTCTGTGATGAATCGTTTGCTTCGGGGGACGGGGATTTCCTATTCTATTATGAACAAACACCTCATTCTTTCAGCTAATGATAAGGATAAAGCTATTCAGCAGGAGAAAATTACGGTTACGGGAAATGTCTCGGACGCTAAAGGCGAACCATTGATCGGAGTAAGTATATTGGTGAAAGGAACATCCAACGGGACAATCACCGATATGAACGGACACTTTTCAATATCGGCTGCCAAAGGAGATGTCATCGAGATATCCTATATCGGCTATGCTTCGCAGGCCATTACAGTGACAGACTCTAAGCCACTGAAAATTGTGATGCAAGAAGACACGGAAGTGCTTGACGAGGTTGTTGTAACGGCTTTAGGTATCAAGCGGGCACAAAAGGCATTGAGCTACAATGTGCAACAAGTGGGTGGCGATGCCATCAATACAGTGAAAGATGCCAATTTCATTAACTCTTTGCAGGGCAAAGTTGCCGGAGTAACGATTAACAATTCCGCCGGTGGTGTCGGTTCGGCCTCCAGGGTAGTGATGCGAGGTACTAAGTCTATAACAAAGGATAACAATGCCCTTTATGTAATCGACGGTATTCCAATGTTCAATGTCAGTTTTGGCAAGAGCGAAGGTTCCTTTGCTACTCAGAGTGGTTCGGACGGTGTGGCCGACCTTAATCCAGATGATATTGAAAGTATTAATATGCTGACCGGTCCTTCCGCAGCTGCTTTATACGGCAATGCGGCTGCCAATGGAGTTGTATTGATTAACACGAAAAAGGGATCTGCCGAGAAGACAACTCTGACAGTCAGCAATAATACCATGTTCTCTGATGCGTATATTATGCCGGAGATGCAAAACCGGTATGGAAATAATCCGGGAGAATTTGCAAGCTGGGGCAATAAAACCAGACAGGGTTATGATCCTGCCCGTTTCTTTAATACCGGAGTGAATGTAATTAATGCCATCTCTTTCTCGACCGGAACAAAGAAAAACCAGACTTATGCATCGGCTTCAACAACGAATGCAACCGGTATCCTGCCTAATAACAGTTATAGCCGTTACAACTTCTCAATCCGGAATACGGCTACTTTCCTGAAAGATAAACTGACTCTGGACATCGGTGCCAGTTACATCATCCAGAATGATAAAAATATAACGGCACAGGGACAATATTTCAATCCGTTGCCGGCATTATATCTGTTTCCTCGTAATGATAATTTTGAGGAGATCCGTATGTTCGAACGTTATAGCGAGAGCCGTGGGGTGAATGCGCAGTTCTGGCCTTACGGGCATCAGGGGCTGAGTTTGCAAAACCCGTACTGGATTATGAAACGCATGAACCGTAAAACAGAAAAGAAACGTTACATGATCAATGCAAGCCTGACTTATAAACTTACGGATTGGCTGAACGTTGCGGGCCGTGTTAAAGTAGATAATTCGGATATTCGTTTGACTCAGGAGCGTTATGCATCTACCCTGACTACTTTTGCGGGAGCCAATGGTTTCTACTCGGACCAGAACCGTACAGACCGTAATACATATGCTGATATTATGGTAAATATCGATAAGAGGATAGGGGATTTCTCGCTGAATGCCAATATCGGTGCATCTATTAAAGATTTGGTTTACGAACAAATGGGTAATGAAGGCGATCTGGCCGGTATACCCAATTTCTTTACAGTGAGAAATATTAATTATGAAAGTAATTATAAGCCCAAACAGTTCGGATATCATGACCAGTCCCAGGGGGTATTTGCGAATATAGAATTAGGTTGGCGCAGCATGGCATATCTGACCTTGACCGGACGGAACGACTGGGAGTCGCAGCTTGCCTTTACTAAACACTCCTCTTTCTTCTATCCTTCCATCGGCGGATCTGTCGTTCTGTCGGAGATGTTCCGGTTGCCCGAGTTCATCTCTTATGCGAAACTGCGTGGTTCATACAGTTCGGTGGCTTCGTCTTTCGAACGTTATTTATCGAATCCGGGCTTTGAGTTCAATGAACAGTCCCATCAGTGGGGCTCTTCAACAACTTTGCCTGCCACTAATCTGAAGCCGGAAGACACACGTTCGTGGGAGGTGGGTTTAAATGCCAGATTATGGAACCACTTCAGTATAGATGCCACTTACTATCATTCGAATACGTATAACCAAACCTTTAACATCACCCTGGCGTCGTCGAGCGGTTATTCTTCGGCTATTGTACAGACAGGTAATATCCAGAATTATGGTTTGGAACTGGCATTGGGATATAATAATACATGGAGGGATTTCAGCTGGAACAGCAGCCTGACTTATACCATGAATCGTAATAAGGTGAAACGTCTGGCCAGTGGCGCGACGAATCCGATAACCGGTGAAATCATCGATATGCCGGAGTTGCGTATGGCTGTGTTGGGAGCCGACGGTTATGGTCCCAGAGTCATCCTGAGAGAAGGTGGAACGATGGGGGATCTGTATGTAGATAAAGGGCTTCGTACAGATGGTAACGGAAATATCTGGGTAGATCCCCAGACAGGTAAAGTCGGAGTGCAGGACTATGCCGAACCTAAAAAAATAGGTACGATGAATCCTGATTTCAATATGGGATTCAGCAATACCTTCTCTTATAAAGGCGTTAGTCTGGGCGTGGTTCTGACCGCGCGTGTCGGTGGATTATGCGTGTCGAACACTCAGGGTATACTCGATTATTACGGTGTGTCCAAAGCTACAGCCGATGCACGTGATGCCGGCGGAGTGTGGATCAATAACGGATTCGTAGATGCCAAGTCTTATTTTCAAACCATCGGAGGCTCTACCGGAGGATTGGGACAATACTACACTTATAGTGCGACGAACGTACGCCTTTCCGAGTTGAACCTGAGTTATACATTACCTCGTAAGTGGTTTAACAATAAAGTGGGCATAACGGCAGGTATCGTAGGAAAGAATCTTTGGATGATTTATTGTAAAGCCCCGTTCGATCCGGAAATGACCCCTTCTACTACCAGCAATTTCTATCAGGGGGTAGATTACTTTATGCAGCCGAGCACACGTAATATTGGCTTCAATGTTAAGTTTCAATTTTAAAACAAGTCTATTATGAAAAATAAAATATTAAATATGGCTTTGGCCGCAGCTATCACGCCACTCTTGTGTTGCTGTACCAGTAATTTTGAGGAATACAACACTAATCCGTACGAACCCCATTCACTTAATCCGCCCATGCTGTTTGCAACAATGATTACTACCGGAATCAATGTACAGCAGAATGACAATCAGATGATTGACCAGATGGTAGCGGGACCTTTTAGCGGCTATCTGACAATGGCTAACTCATGGGGTGGTTCTAACTTCAATACATTCAACCAGACGGAATCCTGGAATCAGATTCCTTTCAATACGCCTTTTGAGAAATTCTATTCCAACTACTTTAAATTGGAAACGGCAACCGGCGGAAAAGGTCACTATTGGGCAATGGCGAAGCTGCTTCGCGTAAATACAATGTTGCGTGTGACCGATTGTTACGGCCCCATTCCCTACAGTCAAGTGGCCAATGGCAAAACGGCTGTTGCATACGACAGTCAGGAAGATGTATATAAACACATGTTTGAAGATTTGGATTATGCAGTACAGATATTGGGCGAATTTGTAGACGAGGTCGGCGGATTGAAGCCGTTGGAGGGCTATGATCCGGTCTATAATGGAGATTATAATAAGTGGATGCGTTTTGCTAATTCGCTTAAATTGCGTCTGGCTGTCCGTATCAGTAATGTGGCGCCCGAACTTGCCCGTGCGAAAGCTGAGGAAGCGGTGAAGAGTGCCCGCGGACTGATAGATACGAATGATAATAATGCATATGTCGGTGTAGGTGCCGAACCCAATCCGCTGTGGCTGGTAGCCTCCAGTTGGGGCGAAATCCGTATCAATGCCACTATTGCCAGTTACATGAAAGGGTATTCCGATCCTCGTAGCGCAGTCTATTTCACGACATCCAAGTTGGGAGGCAATAGCCCGTATATGGGTATGCGTTCGGGATTGGAAGGAGTGAAGCCGGCCACTTATGCAGGATACTCTATGCCCAATTACGATCAGAAAGACGATATGTTGATGTTCTGTGCGGCTGAAACAGCCTTTTTGCGTGCTGAAGGTGCTCTGCGTGGTTGGGATATGGGAGGTAGTGCCCGTGACTTCTACGAACAAGGCGTTAAACTTTCATTCGACCAGCGGAAAGTGGGTGGAGCAGAAGAATATCTGGCAAATGCAGTGGCAGTGCCTGAACCTTTTGTCGACCCGACTAACCCGGTTAAATGCAATTATACACCGAAAACCAAGATAACGATTGCGTGGAATGAAGGTGCTCCTACGGAAGAAAAACTGGAGCGTATCATTACTCAGAAATGGATAGCCAATTTCCCTCTGGGCTTTGAAGGTTGGGCCGATTATCGGCGTACAGGTTATCCGGAAGTGTTTCCATCTGTCAGCAATCTGAGTAACGGAGTAATTGACACCAACCGGCAATTGCGGCGTTTGCCTTTCCCATTGTCCGAGAAGCAGGGAAATGCTGCCAATGTTTCGGTAGCCGTCTCAATGTTGGGGGGCCCGGATACTGGGGCTACCGACCTTTGGTGGGCTAAAAAGAATTGATGTTTAAGCTAAAAAGAGAAAAGAAAATGAAAAAGAGATATTTAAATATAGTGGTTTTTGCGTTGTTCGTCAGTATGCTTCTGGGTTGCAGTGACTGGACCAAACCCGAGGCAGAGGATTTTTTTGAAATGCCGGGAAATGACTACTACGAGAATCTGAGAGCTTATAAACGTTCGGAGCATTCGGTTGCGTTTGGCTGGTTTGGAGGCTGGACAGGTGTGGGAGCTTCGATGGTGGGGAGTCTGATGGGACTTCCCGATAGTGTGGACTTCGTTTCCATTTGGGGAAACTGGAAGAATCTGGATGAAGCCCGGATGCTGGATAAGAAAAAAGTGAAAGAACTGAAAGGTACGCGTGCATTGATGTGCTTTATCGTAGCTAATGTAGGCGATCAGTTGACTCCCGAAGAGTATAAAGAGAATTATAAAGAATATTGGGGTTGGAAAGATGGCGATCAGGAAGCTATCGACGGCGCGATCAGAAAATATGCAAATGCCATTTGTGACTCCATCGATAAGTATGGATATGATGGTTTCGATATCGATTATGAACCTAATTATGGATCTCCCGGAAATTTGGCCAGCTATCCCGAAAATATGCTCACTTTCGTAAAGGCGTTAGGAGAGAGAATAGGACCCAAATCGGGCACGGGGCGACTGCTTGTGATCGATGGTGAGCCACAAAGCATTCATCCGGAAACCGGACCTTATTTTGATTACTTCATCGTGCAGGCATACTCCAACCTTGCGGGTAACTCCGATACTAATCTTGACAGGCGGCTGGCCGGTACAATTGCCAATTTTAAAGAGGTACTCACTCCCGAGAAAGTGGCTAATATGTACATCGTCACAGAAAATTTCGAATCCTATGCTCCGACAGGAGGAGGCGATTATGTAGATCGTTACGGAAATAAAATGCGGGCACTTGCCGGAATGGCACGCTGGACTCCGGTCATTGATGGTAAACAAGTTCGAAAGGGCGGAGTAGGGACATATCATATGGAATATGATTATCCGGGCGACGTTGAATACAAATACTTGCGTGAGGCAATCAGAATTATGAATCCCGCTGTAAAATGACTTAAATGAATTTGATTATGAAAAGAATAACAATAAAATCTTATTTGCTTGCTTGTGTTGTTCTGCCGATGATTCTGGCTGGATGCGAAGATGCCGATTACCGTGTGATTGACAATGCTATTTATCTGAATGAAGCATCCGAGAATGGTTCGGCAAAGGTTACGGTTGATCCTGAAAATGTTACCACAACTACTTTGACCGTACGCATGGGGCAGCCTGTTGCCGGAGATGTAACTGCTGTTTTGACGATTGACCCCTCTATTCTTAAAGAGTACAATGAAGCCAATGAAACTTCGTACGAGGTTCTTCCTGAACAATATTTTTCTTATGATAAAGAGATAAAGATTCAGGCGGGTGATGTAAGTGCGGTACCATCAGAATTTAAGGTGAAACCTTATTCGAATGAAAACGGAGAACTCTATGCCATTCCGGTATCCCTCACCGAAATTCAAGGACCGGTGTCTACGATCGGGCTTTCGTCGAAGTTTATTATTTTACTGGACAAGCCGCTGATACAGTCTGTGCCGTTTATGAATACGACAAATGCTGTAAAACCGTCCAAAGAAGGTTTGTGGGGAGTGACAACCAACGAATGGTCGCTTGAAGCCTGGATACAAATGGATGGCTTTGACATTAATAATCAGGCTATCTTCAATTCGGGTAGCAAAGACCATGAGGTATATATCCGTTTTGGTGACGCTATGATTCCTTATAATTCATTGCAGGTGAAAACGCTGGGAAGTCAGGTTAATACGGTGACTTTGTTTGAGAAAGACAAATGGTATCATCTGGCGTTCGTCTATAATTCTTCCGGATTGTTATCGATTTATATTAACGGGGTGCTTGATGTGACTTTACAAACGAAAGGAGGCCCGGTACGGTTCGACACGATGAACATGGTTTCAAGCGGCAGCTACTTCCGGAACAATTGCCAGATGGCTCAGGTACGTCTTTGGAAGACAGCGATCAGCCAGACACAAATTCAGTCTAACATGTATTTTGCCGTGAAACCCGCTGATCCGAACCTGATAGGCTACTGGAAAATGGACGAGGGCAAAGGAAATGCTTTTGCCGATTGTACCGGACACGGATACGACCTCACGGCAGGAGGGACCCTTGTATGGAAAGAGCATGTTCGTTTTGATAAACAATAACTATGTAAAAGAAGAATAAGATATGAATAGACATTTGAATTTTGTGACCTTAATCTGTTTGATAACAGGGTTTGTATCATTGGCTTCGTGTAGTAACGATGATGATGAAATGAACAAATATCAAAAAATATATATCAGAACGGGAGTAGCACCGGGGGCTGAAATGAGTGCTGTAGTAGTGGTAGATCGCGTAAGTAATTCATCTACCGCTGACCGTTCTGATTTTGAAATACAACTGTGTGCCGTACAACCCGTTTCACGGGAGGTCACCGCTACTTTAGGTATCGATACCCTGAAAGTAAATGCTTATAATTCGGCTAAAAAGACGAAATGCGAGTTATTGCCCGGAGATAATTATGACATTGAGAAAAAAGAGTCTACTCTGAAAACCGGACAGACTGTGGCCGAGTCTTCTTTCCGTGTGGTTTTGAAGAACATAGAGAAATTGAGTAACCCTGACGGATACGTACTCCCGGTGATGCTTAAAGAAGTTACCGGTATGGACGGACAGGCTGTAAGTATATCTATGAATACGGTCTATATCCGGATTTATGCCAGCATACTCTATACCGGCTATACGAAGCCTGCAGACTGGGCGGCAGTGGACCGCAGTGCATGGGATGTAAGTTGCAGTAATGCATACGCAAACGATGATGCCAGATATGGTGCACATCTGGCTATCGATGGTGAAGCAAATACATCTTGGTTTTCGTGGGGAGTAGCCAATGCTGAAGAGTGCTGGTGGAATACAGTATTGCCCCGGCCTGTTACTTTGGCAGGATTTTCGGTTACTAAACAGAGTGCTTACGGATCGTCATACAATCTGAAAAGTGCGGAGATCAAAGTCAGGAAAGACGGAGCGACAGAATGGGTGACTTATCAGAGGACTTTGACTTTCAGGAGCTTTAAAGGAAACGAGCCGCAGTATGCAGTCATCGAACCACCTATCGGGGATGTTAAAGAGTTCAGGATTGATTGTCTGAGCCCGGATAGCTATACCGGATTTGCGGAAATAAATTTATTTGTGAAGCAATAGAGGTGTTTAGATTGTAGATAAGGGGGAGAAGCATCGGGGCCATGGGGTTTCGGTGCTTCTTTTGTGTACTTCATCCCGACAGAGCAAAAAAAAAGAACCGGTAAGGATTAGTGATTTTGTGAAGTCAGTTGTATTATTATGTAGTGAATGCAACTTCTTGTCGTAATTTTGGGCTATGTTTTTAATATCCCCTATCTTTGCTTACTGGAATTGTTAACCGATGGAATTATTATAAAAAACTAACTGATGAATAAAAAGCCGATAAGCCCTGTATGTTGGGTGCCTACTGTTTACTTTGCGATGGGATTGCCGTTTGTGGCCCTTTCGATGGTTTCTGTCCTTATGTTTTCCGATATGGAAGTGTCGAATGCACAGATTGCTTTCTGGACTTCTCTCATTATGCTTCCCTGGACATTGAAGCCTTTATGGAGTCCGTTTCTGGAGATGTTTAAGACGAAGAAGTACTTTGTTGTCGCTACAGAAATCATTACCGGACTGGCATTTGCGTTGGTGGCACTTTCGCTGCCGTTGCCCGATTTTTTTCGTTATGCCATCGCTCTGATGGGGATCATTGCTCTCAGTGGTGCGACTCATGACATTGCGGGTGACGGAGTATACCTGACGGAGCTGACTGCTACCCAGCAAGCCAAGTATATCGGTTGGCAGGGAGCTTTTTATAATTTGGCCAAGATACTTGCCAACGGAGGCTTGGTTTGGCTGGCAGGTATGCTGAAGGATGAATTTGGAGTGGTACATGCCTGGATGATTGTGATGTTGATGTGTGCGGGTATTATGATTTTGATCGGCCTTTACCACATTCGGATTCTGCCTTCGGGAGGAGGTGCTTCCGGCGAAGTAAATACGGTGAGAGATGCATTGAACGTGCTTTGGGAAGTCATTCGTTCTTTTTTCCAAAAAAAACATATTGCTTTCTACATTGTCTTTATCATTTTGTACCGATTTGCCGAAGGATACGCCCTGAAGATTGTACCGTTGTTCCTGAAAGCACCGGTTGCAGATGGCGGATTGGGTCTTAGTACTCAGGACATCGGATTGGTATACGGTACGTTCGGAGCAGGAGCATTTATCCTCGGTTCGCTCTTGGCGGGTTATTACATTTCGGCTTACGGACTTCGGAAGACCTTGTTTTCTTTGTGTTGCGCTTTTAATATTCCGTTTTTGGTATACTTCCTGTTGGCACTTTACCAACCCTCTAACCTGTTGATTATCGGTACGGCCATTGTATTTGAATATTTGGGGTACGGATTTGGTTTCGTCGGATTAATGCTCTTTATGATGCAGCAAGTAGCCCCCGGCAAACACCAGATGGCACATTATGCTTTTGCCACCGGTATCATGAATTTAGGAGTAATGCTTCCGGGGATGATGAGTGGATATCTGAGCGACTGGCTGGGTTATCGTGATTTCTTTGTCTGGGTGCTGATCGCTACCATACCGGCTTTTGTCGTCACTTGGCTGGTACCTTTTACGTATCCGGACGGAAAGAAGAAATAAAAGAGAATTTCAATATAAACGAGATATATACATAATATTAATTTAATCGAATCATGGAAGAATTTAAAATTGCAGGTGCTGCTTTGCCGGCCATGCCTTGGGAAGAACGTCCGGCAGGATGCAAAGATGTAGTGTGGCGTTGTTCGGCAAATCCGATTATTCCGCGCGACTTGCTCCCTACTTCAAACAGTATATTCAACAGTGCCGTAGTTCCGTTTAAGGATGGCTATGCAGGAGTGTTCCGTTGTGATGATACCAACCGTCGCATGCGTCTGCATGTGGGGTTCAGTAAAGATGCCGTTCGTTGGGACATCAATGAAGAGCCGTTGAAGTTTCAATGTGACGATGCGGAGATCGGGAACTGGGTTTATGGATATGATCCCAGGGTTTGCTTCATTGAGGACCGCTATTATGTGACTTGGTGCAACGGTTATCATGGTCCTACTATTGGTGTTGCTTATACCTATGACTTTGTAACGTTCCATCAGCTGGAAAACGCCTTTATTCCTTTTAACCGGAATGGAGTTTTGTTTCCTCGTAAGATAAACGGCCGTTTTGCCATGTTGAGTCGTCCGAGCGACAATGGACATACTCCTTTCGGAGATATTTTTTATAGTGAATCTCCCGATATGGAATTTTGGGGACGCCATCGTCATGTAATGTCTCCGGCTCCGTTTGAAGACAGTGCCTGGCAGTGCACCAAGATCGGTGCAGGACCTATTCCGATTGAAACATCAGAAGGCTGGTTGCTGATCTATCACGGTGTATTAGCTTCATGCAATGGTTTTGTGTATAGTTTCGGTTCCGCATTGCTTGACCTTGATGAACCCTGGAAAGTGAAATTCCGTTCGGGACCTTACTTGATTTCACCCCAGAAAGAGTACGAATGCATGGGCGATGTGCCTAATGTCTGCTTCCCGTGCGCGGCGCTTCATGATTCGGAGACCGGACGAATTGCCATCTATTACGGATGTGCAGATACGGTGACGGGACTTGCATTCGGATATATTCCGGAAATTATAGAATTTACAAAACGTACAAGTATCATCTGAATCGGATAAAAGAGAAAGGGTGTAGCTATCCTGCCGGGATGGCTACACCCTTTTGTCTGTATGGCTACACCCTTTAGATAAAAGGGCGTAACCCTGTTTGGAGTTATCCGTTGTATGCTGTCAGCATCCAAACCATTTTTTCCTGTTCCTTCAGATAGTCGCTCATCATAGCCACTGTTACCTCATCGTTGTGTGAAGAGGCGAGAGACAGGACTTTACGCTCTTCTGCTATCAGGTGCCCGTAAGTTTCAAGAATATGATTCAACGCGTCATCGGCTTTGCTCACTCCGTCCACTTCCTTGATTTGTGCCATCTTCAGGTAGTCACTGTACTTATTGGCGGGAGTTCCTCCAAGCATCAATATGCGTTCGGCTATTTCGTCCACCTTTTCGGCAGCTCCGTTATAGAGGTCTTCGAATTTACTGTGTAGTACGAAGAAACCGTGTCCTTTGATATTCCAATGAAATCCTCTTAAGTTTGCATAGTGAATTTGAAAATCGGCAAGTAATTGCTGCAATGATACTACGATGTTGTTAGCTCCCTTTTCATCCAAATGTGTATAATTTAAAGTTTTCATAATGCTATTGTTTTTTTGAGTTAATACTATATATCTTCTTTTTATCTGGAACAAAGATACGGCACAAAATGATTCGTGTCAAACTGAAAATTTCTATCTTTGCATTGATAGATTCTATATCTTTAATAAATCAGAGAACGATGACTATACAACAATTGGAATATATTCTGGCCGTCGATCAGTTCCGGCACTTTGCAAAAGCTGCCGAGTATTGCCGGGTGACGCAACCTACTTTGAGTGCGATGATCCAGAAACTGGAAGACGAATTGGGAGTGAAGCTGTTCGACCGCAGTATGACTCCGGTTTGTCCCACTGCCATCGGTAAGAAGGTGCTGGAACAGGCACGCAAAATCCTTTCGGAAACTACCTGCGTCAAGGAGATTATCAATGAGGAACAGCATTCTTTGTCCGGTACGTTCCGGCTGGCCGTATTGCCTACGATTGCACCTTATCTTTTGCCTCGTTTTTTTCCGCAACTGATGGAGAAATACCCCGATCTTGATATACGGGTTATGGAAATGAAAACACCGGATATCCGCAAGGCTTTGCTGACGGGTGAAGCAGATGCCGCTATCATTGCCAGCCTGCTGGATGATGCTGCATTAACAGAGGAGACTTTGTTTTATGAGCAGTTCTTCGGTTACGTTTCGAAAAAGGAACCATTGTTCAAACACGATGTGATTCGTACGTCCGACGTGACCGGAGAGCGGCTTTGGCTTCTTGACGAAGGACATTGCTTTCGCGATCAGTTGGTCCGTTTCTGCCAGATGGAAGCGGTAAAGGTCAGCCAAATGGCTTATCGCTTGGGCAGTATGGAGACTTTTATGCATATGGTGGAGAGCGGTAAGGGCATTACATTTATTCCGGAGCTGGCAGTGATGCAACTGAGCGAAGAACAGAAGGAACTGGTCCGTCCGTTTGCCATCCCAAGGCCCACTCGCCAGATTGTCCTGGTTACACGAAAAGACTTTATCCGTACCAGCCTGCTGCAAGTATTGAAAGAAGAGATCCAGGCAGCAGTCCCCAAAGAGATGCTTACTTTACAGGCTGTTCAGTGCCTGGTATAAAAAAAACAGCGGCGATATTTTCACAAACATCGCCGCTTTATTTCTTTTATATATCAGAATTATTCTTAGTTTTGTCAAATTTGTGCAGGTGTCTTCTGTTGTTTTATTGAGAATGAAATGATTTTATTTTTAAGTTCTTATCTTCATTGATATCTATTGTGATATACTGTATGTTGTCATAAATCGTGTTTACACGGAGCTTTATTCCTTTTGCTGTCGGCAACAGATCGGCTATATTGGCCAGTTTGAAGGAGACGAGGCTTGAACCCAGTTTACTGGGAGAGTCGTCAAAGGCGTTATGCCTGAATTCCAGACAGATATATCCGTCGTCTTCAACAGGACCTGTAATTTCGTTTTGTACCAGATTCAGCATGTGCTTTTTATTCTCGTCCATACTGCCCAGATACTGGTATTCGATGGTGAGATAATCCTTTGTAAGTGCATGCGCCGTGACGTTGATGCGGTCGTCTCCAATGCTGTCCGCCGTTGCTTCCGTCAGCGGGATGATATCCTTTGTCAGTATATCTTCTATCGTGAATATCTTACCGTTTTCATATCCGGGCTTTTCTTCTTCTTCCATCTTCACGTAACCCACAAAAACCCTCTGTCCTTCTGCGACGGTGTATTTCCAGTTGCGAATATCGGCCGTATCTGCGGGGAATACGTTATTTCCGTTGTCCAGGGCAATAAAAAAATCCCTCGGGGTGTCCGCATTGGGAATTTTCATTGTACCGATGGCCAGTATCCCACCCGGAGGACAAGTGACCCAATAATCATTGTCTTCATTGTCCAGACAAGACTGCAGGATGGGCAGTAGTGCCAGAATGAGGGTAAAAGTTACTAATTTAAATTTTCTCATAAGTTCCTGTTGGTTTTAGTATCCTATTTATTCATTGAGATTTATTCTTCGCTGTATTGAAGAAATGCGGGGAGCCGTGAAATATTGCATCGTAAAATGTTAAAGAAACAAAAGTGATAAAAGAGTTGTTCTCTCAGTGCAGTATTTCTATCTTTGCTGCATTTATAAGGTAAACACGTGTTTAGGAGAATGAATGAATTAGAGCTGTCGGAACGTTGCAGGCAGGGAGATAATCGTGCCCGCAAAGAACTTTATGAGCAGTACGCAGGGCGCATGCTTGGTGTCTGTCTTCGTTATGCCGGAGACAGAGACATGGCACAGGACCTGGTACACGACGGTTTCCTGAAAATTTTCGACTCCTTCGACAAGTTTACCTGGCGGGGTGAAGGCTCTCTTAGAGCATGGATGGAGCGTGTAATGGTGAATACGGCTTTACAGTTCTTAAGAAAGAACGATGTGATGAACCAAACCATGGCACTGGATGAAGTTCCCGAAACTTATGACGAACCCGATGCTTCGGCTGTCGAAGCGATTCCTCAGAAAGTGCTGATGCAATTTATTAACGAACTCCCCGCCGGATATCGTACCGTATTCAACTTATACACCTTTGAAGATAAGTCGCACAAGGAAATCGCACAGATGTTGGGGATTAATGAAAAATCTTCGGCTTCACAACTTTTTCGGGCAAAGAGTGTATTAGCCAAGAAAGTAAAGGAATGGTTGATGATCAACGGTTGACGTATGTCTTCGGACACCAAGTGAACCCGGGATTTCTAAAATAGAATAGAATGATGAAAGAAAACGAAAAATGGATAAAGGCATTCAAAGAGAAGCTCGAGGATTATTCCGAGCCGATACCTGCTTCCGGTTGGGAACGACTGGAAAAGGAACTGATGCCCGTAACCGAAAGACGAATATATCCGTACCGCCGATGGGCCGTTGCCGCGGCTGCCGTAGTGTTGGTGGTGACGACTGCTGTAAGTTTGTATTTCCTGAATAGTCCGGTCGCAGATGAAATTCGCTATGCGACGGCTCCTTCATTGGCTGTCAATCCGGATATATTGCCGGAACCGGCTTTACCGGATGTACAGGTTGCCGTGTCCGAGCCAATGAAGCCGGCGGGAGGGACAGACGTGAGTTCCGCTTCTGGGTATTTGGCGAAAGGGAATGATCCAAAGATCACTCCGGAAGCCTTTCCGGGGGCAGAGAAACATCCGGAGGCTGTGGTGGCGGAGAAGCCTGCCGAATCACACTCTGAAGCAGCTGCTGTAACGGAGAAAAAAGAGAGTACTGCGTCACAAATAGAAAAAAGGAAAGAGGCCCGGAGGCCATCCGGTAAAGACAAATACCAGTTGCCCATTGAGAGTTCTTCTGCAAAGCGGAATGGAAAATGGTCGATGGGAGTAGGGGTAGGCAATGGGGGAGGACCTCCGACGAATGGTTCGGAAAGTTTTGCACCCCGTCCGATGAGCAACAGGGTAGACCTGATGACAATTATGAATGGGGCCGTGAATATTCCCGCAGATCAGGAAGTTGTGTTTGAAGGGGGAGTTCCTTATCTGAAGTCCAGTACGACTACTGTGATGGATTATGAACATCATCAGCCGGTAAGTTTCGGATTGTCCGTACGTAAATCCCTTCCGAAAGGTTTCTCCGTAGAAACCGGATTGACTTATACGTTATTGTCTTCCGATGTCAAGCGACAGGGAGATAACAAGATGCAGACTCAGAAACTGCATTATATCGGTATCCCGGTACGTGGAAACTGGAATTTCCTGGAAAAGAAATACTTTACGCTTTATGTATCTGCCGGTGGAATGGTTGAGAAATGCGTATATGGAAAACTGGCGGGCGATAAAGTGAATGTGAAACCTCTGCAATTTTCTGTAGCAGGTGCAGTAGGAGCTCAGTTCAATGCAACGGAGCATGTGGGATTTTATGTGGAACCGGGAGTTTCGTATTTCTTTGACGATGGTTCGAAAATACAGACTATCCGAAAAGAAACACCTTGTAACTTTAATTTGCAGGCAGGATTGCGATTCACTTATTAAAGTAAGGCAGATGTAAGCCGGAGTGGCGGTGGAGTTTGAACAGAGTGGCGGTGGCATTTAATCGGAATGCCGGTGGCACTTCATTAGAATGGCGGTGGCTCTCTGGAATGATAAAAAAGTAAAGGGGATGGGGCTGTGTCCTCTGTGTTGAAAAGACTTTCGATACACTCTCATCCCCTTCTTAATGATAAGCTAATTTACTTGTACTGTCCGGAAGTATTGCCTGAATAATTTTTCGGCCTTTTCTATTTGCTCCGGAGTGTTTTCTTTCACTCCTTTCAAGAGATATTCTTTGTCCATCGCTTCGTATTTATGAACTCCTAAAGTATGATAAGGCAATATCTCTACACGCTGAATCATCCGGTACGTTCCAAGATGTTCTCCCAACTGCCGGATATCGTCTTCGAAGTCGCTGTAGCCGGGCACTAATACATAGCGCAGCCAGAATGGCTTTTGATTGGCTTCGAGCCAGGCGGCGGTTTTCAGTGTTTGTTCGTTACTTCTTCCGGTCAGAGACTGGTGGTGTTCCGGATTGAACTCTTTGATATCCAATAAAACCAAATCAGTCAACCCCAAGAGTTCTTCAACATCATTGTGCCACAGTCCGCCGTTGGTGTCGAGGCAGATGTGAATTCCAGCTTCCTTCAGTCTTTTAAAAAGTGGGATAAGAGCTTTCGCCTGAAAAGTGGGTTCTCCACCGGAGAAAGTTATTCCTCCTTTCTTACCGAAAAAAGCTTTTTGGCTGACAGCCATGCGGACAATTTCATCCGGATGGGTTGGCGTACCTCCTTTGGCTTCGATTGTGTCCGGATTGGCACAATACAGGCACCGGAAGTTACACCCCTGAAGGAAAACGACGAGCCGGAGACCCGGCCCGTCGAATGTTCCCATTGACTCGTATGAGTGTACGTTTATCATTCAATTACATTCTTTCGTGGAAACTTCGGCTGATAACTTCCAGCTGGTGTTCGCGGCTCAGCTTCACGAAGTTGACGGCATATCCTGAAACGCGGATAGTCAGTTGTGGATACTTTTCGGGATGTTCCATTGCATCCTGTAGCATTTCACGGTTCAGTACGTTCACGTTCAGGTGGTGTGCGCCTTTGGTGAAGTATCCGTCCATCATGGTCACCAGGTTGTCGATACGATCCTCTTGAGTTGCGCCTAATGATTTCGGAACGATAGAGAATGTGTTACTGATGCCATCCTGTGAATCACGGTAGCGCAACTTAGCTACTGAACTGAGCGAAGCAATCGCACCATTCTTGTCACGTCCGTGCATGGGGTTGGCACCCGGTGCAAAGGCGATGCCTTTGGCACGCCCGTCGGGAGTGGCACCTGTTTTCTTGCCATACATCACGTTCGAAGTGATGGTCAGCAACGAGAGGGTAGGACGGGCATTCTTGTATACCGGGAGTTTCTTCAGTTCTTCGCTGAAGAAGTATACCAGGTCTACACCCAAGTGGTCTACACGGTCATCATCGTTACCGAAGCAGGGGAAAGCGCCTTCGATATCGAATCCTTCAGTCAGGCCGATGTCATTGCGGCGCGCTTTCACATGCGCATATTTGATGGCAGACAGTGAATCGATAGCGATTGAAAGTCCGGCTACACCATAAGCAAGGTTAATGCGCGGATCAGTATCTACGAAAGCCATCTGAGCCTTTTCGTAATAATACTTATCGTGCATATAGTGGATGATGTTCATAGCCTCGTTATATACACGGGCGATCTGTACCAATACCTTTTTATAGTTGGCCATTACTTCTTCGAACTTCAGCGTTTCGTCTGTCAATACAGGGATGTCTTTTACCATGACAGTGCCTGTGTTTTCGCAACGTCCTCCGTTGATTGCCAGCAACAATGCTTTTGCAAGGTTGGCACGGGCACCGAAGAACTGAATTTGCTTTCCGATTTCCTGGTAAGAAACACAACAAGCGATACCGTAATCGTCCGATTGGCGGACCTCACGCATCAAGTCATCGTTTTCGTACTGTACGGATGAAGTATCGATGGATACTTGTGCACAGAATGCCTTGAAACCTTCCGGCAGTTCAGGACTCCATAGTACAGTCATGTTAGGTTCCGGTGACGGACCTAAGTTGTAGAGTGTCTGTAAGAAACGGAAAGATGTTTTAGTGACCTTTGTACGCCCGTCGTTGAAACGTCCTCCGATGGATTCGGTTACCCATGTCGGGTCACCTGCAAAAATATCGTTGTACGACTGCATACGCAAGTGACGTACCATACGGAGTTTGATAACGAACTGGTCGATCAACTCCTGAGCGAATGTTTCCGTAATAGTTCCCTGGCTCAGTTCATATTCCAGATAGATATCGAGGAATGAAGACACGTTACCCAATGACATGGCAGCACCGTCCTGCTCTTTTACAGCAGCCAGATAAGCCATGTACACCCATTGTACGGCTTCTTGTGCGGTATATGCCGGGCGGCTGAGATCCAGACCGTAGTATTCACCCAACACCTTGATTTCTTTCAGTGCCTTGATCTGTTCGGCCACCTCTTCGCGGAGGCGAATGCGGGCTTCTGTCATCGGACCTGTAAGATTATGGAGGTCCTCTTTCTTGGCTTCGATCAGACGGTCGAGACCATAAAGGGCAAGGCGGCGATAGTCACCGATGATACGTCCGCGTGCATAATTATCAGGAAGCCCGGTCAGGAATCCCAAAGAACGGAATGAACGGATTTCATCAGTGTATACATCGAATACTCCGTCGTTGTGTGTCTTGCGGTAATGAGTGAAGATATCCTTTACTCTATCATCCACCTCTACTCCGTTTTCACGGCAAGCCTTCATTACTACATTGATTCCGCCGAACGGTTTGATGGCACGTTTCAGTACCTGATCGGTTTGTAATCCGACGATCAGTTCGTTCTCTTTATCGATATAGCCGGCAGGGTGGGAGGTTATAGTAGATACTGTAGTGTAATCAAGTGCGCGAATTCCATTGTTGTTTCTCTCTTCTTCGAGAGCTTTGAGACAGTTGTTCCAGACAGCCTTAGTGCGTTCAGTAGGTCCTTGCAGGAAAGAAGCATCCCCTTCGTAAGGAGTAATGTTGTTACTGACGAAATCTCTGACGTTGATTTCTTTGCTCCAAAGTCCATCTTTAAAGGTCTTATTCAATTCCATAAAATTAATCAGTTAGTGGTTAGTTATCCTTTAGAGCGTGCAAATTTACGATCTTTTTTCGGTTTAGGGATATAAAAGGTTCCTATTTTATGTTGAATAGCATAAAAATACCTACTTATAGGGAGGTTGTGTTCCTCTCTGTTGAAGTACTCTTTCCCACGGCTCTTTCATTTACCCCGCCTTCTTCTCATACAAAAAACACGTTTCGATCTTCCATCTTCCACTTTTTAGAATGCATGTCGTTGATTGTAAGATGTATAGATTGGTGGAAGATGCGGTTTTTATGCCATTTATCTTCCACCCCCATCTTCCATCTTCCACCCGCTGTTTTAGGGTATATTTCAGTAGTAACTATTTGGAAAACAAATTGATATATCCAATTACTTATCCGTTAATCTCTCTAAAAGCATTTCATTTCCCTTATTCTCTTTAGTGCAAATGGTCGGATCTTTATCTCAGTCCGGGCATGCGGGCTCATCGGCCCGGGTATGCGGGCTCATCAGCCCGGGCATGTGGGCTCATCAGCCTGGGTATGCGGGCTGGGATAAAGAGTTGTATGACAATGGTTAATCTACTACACTTCTCCGGTAATAGCCGGCCGGATTCTTTCTTAAAAAAGAAACAACGAAGCGCTGTTTCCGCATCGCTGTGTGCGAATGGAAGGTTTTGCGGGGGGGGACAAGGGAGGAAGGCGGTTGTTAAATGAAAGAGCCGTGACTCTTTCCAAATATTTTTGCGGAAAAATTTGCAGATTAAAAAATGATTCGTACCTTTGCAGCGCTTTAAGAGAAAAGCACTATTGAAAAGTAGTTTTGGAGAGGTGGCAGAGTGGTCGATTGCGGCGGTCTTGAAAACCGTTGTACTGCGAGGTACCCGGGGTTCGAATCCCTGTCTCTCCGCAAGAAACATTGATAATCAATGTTCTACAGGATAAACACCCAACTTTACTTTCAAACTGTAAAGTTGGGTGTTTCTATTTTAAGGCTTAGTCTGAATGACTTTTATAGATATTCAATTATCCGAAGCTTTATGACGAATGTTATAGATAAGATAAATTCTGTGTGTCTGCTTTCTGACGATACAATACAAGCGTTGAAAGAGAGTGTGACCTTATGCCATTTTCCCAAAAAACATTTGTTGATAAAGGAAAATACATTTTGCAAGTTCGCTTATTTTATAGAAAAAGGGATGACCCGTTCTTTCTGGCTTGTGAACGGGGAAGAAATAACTACTTCTTTTTCTTGTGAAGGGGGAATTGTCTTTAGCATGGATGAATTATATTATAATAAGTTGAGTGAAGAATTTGTAGAAACACTTGAAGACGTTGTTGCATACAAAATATCACTGGCTGACTTGAACAGGTTTTTTCAAACCAATATCGAACTGGCTAACTGGGGACGGATTATCCATCAAAATGAATATAGACGTTTGCAGCGTTCACATAAGGAACGGCTTGCATTGCCGGGCAAAGAACGTTACGAAGAGTTTAAGCAGCAGTTTCCTCAAGTGTGCCAACGGGCTAATTTGGGATATATCGCATCATATCTGGGGATCAAGCTTTCTACACTTAGTCGTCTTAGGGCCCAAAAATGATTTTTATACGATAAGATTTTGCCATAGAACAAATTTTATGTTTTTCAAGTTGCGTAACTTTGCCGCATTATTATGTAACCGTTAACAAAAAACAAATTTGTAAATTATCATGCAAAAAGGAACTACTACTGCATTTTTAGACACAAAACCTCATTATGAACTTCTTGACGGATTGAGAGGGGTCGCTGCTCTCATGGTAATATGGTACCATATATTCGAAGGTTTTGCAACAAGTCCCATGGACCAGCGATTTAATCACGGATATCTGGCTGTCGATTTCTTCTTTATCTTATCGGGGTTTGTTATCGGCTATGCTTATGATGACCGTTGGAAAACGATGAAAACAAAAGATTTTTTCAAACGCAGATTAATTCGTTTGCATCCGATGGTGGTTCTGGGAGCTGTTTTGGGTAGCATTACGTTTTGCATACAGGGTTGTGAGAAGTGGGATGGTTCACAGGTTTCCATTTCGATGGTAATGTTGGCTATGCTTATGGGGATATTTTTGATTCCTGTTGCGCCGGGGGCAGGTCCCGAAGTCCGTGGAAACGGTGAGATGTACCCTTTGAATGGTCCCAGTTGGTCTTTGTTTTTTGAGTATATCGGAAACATACTATATGCATTGTTTATTCGCAAGTTGTCTACGAAGGCTCTCACGGTGCTGGTTGTATTGGCCGGAATCGGACTGGCTTCATTTGCCATATTCAATTTTTCCGGTTATGGCCACTTGGGTGTGGGATGGTCAATGGCAGATTATAATCTGATCGGAGGTTTCCTGCGTTTATTGTTTTCATTCTCTATCGGATTGTTGATGACGCGTGTTTTTAAACCGCTTCAGGTTAGAGGTGCCTTTTGGATATGCAGTCTGGCAATTATTGTTTTGCTTTCCATGCCTTATATCGGTGGTAGTGAATTTCCGTGGATGAATGGTATTTATGATTCTGTATGTGCCATCATTATTTTTCCGTTACTTGTCTATCTGGGTGCTTCGGGAAAAACAACAGATAAAAAGTCATCTAAAATCTGTGAATTCTTAGGAAACATATCTTACCCGTTGTATATAGTACACTACCCTTTCATGTATCTGTTTTATGCGTGGGTATGGAGTAAAGAACTCAGCTTTTCACAGGCGTGGCCGATGGCATTGGTTGTATTTTTCGGAAACATCTTACTGGCTTATCTCTGCCTGAAGTTCTATGATGAACCAGTCAGAAGATGGTTGACTAAGAAGTTTCTGGCAAAGAAATAAAAATAACATCACTGTATCATAAATGAAGGGGTTGCAAAAATCGTTTTTTGCAACCCCTTCATTTATGCCCGGCATATAAACTTAAAGTCTGACCCCCTGCTCCCCATTATCCTGCGTACAGAGATGGGCCAAAGAATAAATTTAATCTTTCCATCTTATACAAGACAGATTTCAGTGTATATAAGAAAATCAATTCTCGTATATTCCGATTAGCCCATCCGCCGTGATGGTTTCTGCATTTATTTTTAGTTTCCGGCATCTGCTATTATTGTAGAAGCGGATGTGGGCTTTGCCGTCCTTGTCCGTACTAACTGAGGGATTCCAGTAAAGAGTACGGCGATAATCGGGAACGGGAGGAAGTGCGGAGTAATTCGGCTGATAGAACTCTTTGACCGGACTATATCCGTCAAGCCATGTTTTTCTGACACCTTTGCCTGCCTCTGTCGGTATTTTGCCTTCCGGATAGGTTTCAATCAATACGGCGCAACCATATAAGTCGGATACATCGAAGGGTGAAAGCCGTGGGTCTGCATACCGGCAAATAGTGGAAAGGTTTTCAGTAATATAAATCGATTTGATGGCTTCAAGCCTTATATATTTGTATTTATTATAGTCCATCTCAGTATGTCGGGTACATTCATAATTGATAACGAAGAGCGGCATTTTACTTTTGTAATATAAATAATTCCTTTGTGGGACAGGGCTGAAATTCTTATTCATATTCAGCATCAGTTCGTGTATGTCGTCACCGATGAATTTTCCGCTGTCCTTTATGTCGTCCAGTTCAGAATGGACGTCATAATAAGCTATTGATTTTGAACGACTGTCGTAAATCTCTTTTTCTTTACTTCTTTTTTTAGCTTTGATGGTCACCTCTTTCAATCGATAGTTCTTTTCGTGGTTGCCTGCTTTAGACAGTGAATCTGTATAGGCGGCAAAGAAGGTTTCGATGTCGTCTTCTGTCAAGACATTTGTTTCTTTATCCGGAATAGTATCTTCTTCTTTTTTCGTATTGGCGATGTTCACCTGCATGTCGGCATAATGATATTTTGCGGGGGGAGGGCTGAACAATCTGTCTAATAGAATACGATAATCTTTCTTTTTTCTGTTGACTGTCACTGCCAATATCAAGTCCCATTTCCCATAGATATCCGATATCAGTGAAAAACGTCCTAAACTATCGGTAGTAATAGCCTCGATGAAGCTGCTGTTTTCTTCATTTTCTCCCCGTTTTTTCAAAAAGCACGATACTTCTACGTTGGGTTTTGGAAGTTGCCGGACGAAAGAAACAACCTGGCCCCGTGTTTCGATACCTCTTTCGGGACCATATTTGAGGTTGAGAGGTTCAATTCCGGTCATTTGCTTCCAAGAGTAGCGGCGCCAACCCTGTATCCTCAATAACAGATCGATTGCCATGCGGTGTGTGTCGTCTTCCGCTTCAAAATAATAGCCGGGATTGCGGACATACCCTTTTATCTCGGACATTAATAGGAGGTCGGTCAGCATATTGCGTCCTGATTCCACTTCATTCATGCCATCTCTTACGGATAAAGCAAATGTGTTTTGTACCGGTTGCATTTCAGCTCCGGTTAAGGTAAATTCCAGATTTACTAATTCATAGGGATTGTATGTTTCTTTGTCTGTCCGTGCTTTTATAGATAATCGTTTTTGAGGGTGAATGAATATCAAACGGTCGGACAGGACTTCTCCGCCACCATTGAATAACGCGATACGGGAGACTCCGGGTGTCAATCTGCTCTTATCTATTTTGAAGCGAATGATTTCATTTCCTTCAACGTCGATCAGACAAAACTTGTAAAGCTTTCCTCCGCTGATAACTGCTAATCCCAATAGAGTTGCGGGAGTATTGGGATTCTTTTGCAAAGCAATTTCCACACTGTCTGTGTATGACAGATTATCAACATGTAGCGCATACCCTGCTGGCAGGGCTTCCGGCATATTAAACTGGTGTTTTTTACCATTAAACTCGACGACTGCTTTTTGTTTATCACCTGTAGGTGTGTAATTGAAAACTCCCCGTCCGTCATGGATTGCGGTGAAATGGGCTGTTTCCTGTTTTTCGTCGTTGATAACAGTACCACTCAATGTTATGGGGTTGCCATAGGCATCTGTCGCTTCGAAAGCGATTTGTGACTCTATTCCCTGAATCAGGTTTCCACTTTCGGGGAAGAACTTTAAATTTACTTTTTTGCCTTTTGTCGGTTTGGGGCGCTCCATCGGGTAATTTCCTGTTGAATATTTCCGCATCTCTTTTTCAGCGAAGTTTCCTTCTGTTTGGGGCTTGTCGAAGACCGGCAGAAGTCTTGAAAAAATAATATCTTCCCCAAAGTTAAGCATGTATTTCGTATAGGCACGAACCTCGTAAAAGCCCGAATAAAAGGGTATTTGGTTTAAAGTGAAATCTCCGTGACATTGGCCGTTCTCTATTTTTAATATCCGTTTGTCGATTATTTCACCTCCGGGATTCAATAATTCGACATATAAAGTTTTACTCAGGTTTGTGGCCGGGTATAGATCGGAGGTGACCAGAAAACATTTAAACCAGATATCATCACCTTGATAATAGCTGGTATTATCGAATTGCAGGTAAACTTTCTCCTGTGGAATATGTTTTGAGAAATTTTCTATCAGACAGGCGTATTGGCTCAACTTTTGGACAAGGCTGTCTTTGTTTTGTGCAGATACATGAAGACAAAACAGGCATAGGAATAAGTATCCCGTCCATTTTTTTGTTGTTTTCATCTTATTATAGCTTGGTTAAACGGTTATTCTTATTTTCTGCTATATCTTGTTTCAGGTAAAGTTCCTTACTGTCATGCCGGGATTTACCTCTTGCAGGGCTTTTATCAGTTCCTGAGGTGACTCCGGGTCTACCATGACAAATCCAGTGGCATGTTTGATTTTTATTTTCTGTATACCCAAGGCATGGGGAGTATATGTAATACTGGTGATATGATTGAAAGAGCGTTTTTGATGGAAGCCGTTCACAATTTGCAGCATTCCGTTTTCTTTGACGATGTATCTACTGGTTGCTTGCGAAAAGTAGATTGTCGCACCCGGACCTAAGCATGCAGCGCCTATCCATATTGCCTGAATTGTTATGAAACTGATGACAATGCAAGCTACTATGCCTATAGCGAATAGCCAAAGCCCTATCTTGGGATTTCTTGCTTTAAATGTTTGTTCCATCTTTTTTAAGATTATGTTTGTAACTGTCTGATAAAGATAGGAAAAAATAGAATAAAAGAATGAAATAACTTTCTTTTTTTGAGTATTGGCTATGAAAAGATTGATTTGGGTCCTATCCGTGCAGAGATAGACCGGAAAAATAATTCTTTGCCGGTAAACCATTAATTCTGCCTTTTTATCTATTTTTGCCACTTGAGAATTTTTTTAATATTAATCTAACTATCATGAGACGAAAAGCGACTTTACTATTGCTCGTAACATTCGGACTACTGCTTGGCGCAGTGGCACAGGAAAAAATGAAAACAGTGATCGAACCCTTGAAAAATGAAAGATGGTGGGGAGGATTCGTAGCTTTAGGTAACCAGATGCCGTTTGGTGATCATTTGCGGATGCAGGATATGTCACGCAATAATATGAATAATCAGGTAGTTCCGTTCATGCTTTCTTCCGAAGGCCGATATATATGGGCCGAGAAATCTTTCTGTTTTGAGGTGAAAGACGGACAATTGATTATCTATTCGGATTCGGAAAAGATAGAACCGGTAAAAGCGGGGAATACACTGAAAGAAGCTTTACTGGCAGCTTCGGCGAAACACTTTCCACCTTCGGGACAGATACCGGAACCTGCTTTCTTTTCTCTTCCACAGTATAATACATGGATTGAACTGATGTATGATCAGAATCAGGAGGACATTATGAATTATGCCCATAAAGCCGTAGAAAACGGATTTCCCCAAGGCGTATTCATGGTAGATGATAACTGGCAGAGATATTATGGTAACTTTGACTTCAAATCCGAAAGATTTCCTGACCCGAAAGGAATGACCGACGAACTGCACAAGATGGGATTCAAAGTAATGCTGTGGGTTGCTCCTTATGTATCGCCGGACAGTCCTGAATTCCGTGAACTGGAAGCAAAGGGATATTTATTGAAAGATAAGAATGGACGTACAGCCATCATCCATTGGTGGAATGGTTACAGTGCCTGTTATGACACCACGAATCCGGAGGCTATGAATCATCTGAAGGAACAGTTAAAAGCCAATCAGGAGAAATATGGTATCGACGGATTTAAATTTGATGGTGGAGACGTTGCTTATATGACAGGAGAATATGCTTTTCATGATAAAGAGGCCGATGTGAATACTTTTATGGAGAAATGGGCCGAGATAGGTTTGAGCTTTCCCTACAATGAATTGCGTGCTGCCTGGAAGTTGGGTGGTCAGGCATTGGTACAGAGGCTGGGCGATAAGGATTATTCCTGGCGTGCGACTCAGTTGCTAATTCCCGATATGACTGCTGCGGGATTATTGGGACATTATTATACTTGTCCGGACATGGTAGGCGGAGGCCAGTTTGGTGCTTTTCTGAATGTGAAGAAGTTTGATGAAGAGTTGATTGTACGCTCCTGTCAGGTACACGCCCTGATGCCGATGATGCAATTCTCCGTGGCTCCCTGGCGCATCCTGAGTAAAGAAAATGTAGCGATTTGTGCTAAGTATGCCCATTTGCATCAACAAATGGGAGATTATATTCTGGGATTGGCAAAGCATGCTTCCGAAACGGGTGAACCTATTGTTCGGCACATGGAATACCAGTATCCCCATCAAGGATTTATCGATTGTAAAGACCAGTTTATGTTGGGTGACAAATACTTGGTTGCTCCGATGCTGACTTCCGGGACAAGCCGTACGGTGATGCTGCCCAAAGGTAAATGGAGAGATGATCGGGGGAAGGTATTTAAAGGTCCGAAAACAATAACAATAGATGTCCCGCTGGAGCGCTTGCCGTATTTTGAGAAGCTGACTAAATAGTAATTTCTATAATTAAAGAGAAAAGCCACGCTAACATTACATAGCGTGGCTTTTGTTTTGGGTTTAAACTACTTCTGTGTTATTTTACACGAATGATGTTGTAATTCAGGTCGCTGGCAGATACTTCCAGGCTGTCGTCAGCCAGGGTAAGGGTAGTATCATTAGCGATTACGAAATAAACAGGTTCGCTTCCGTCACTCGGGTTCAGTTTAAGAGCCGTTTTCTTTTTATTCTTTACGGTTTTCTCCACTGTCACCGGTTTTCCTTTAGAAGTGAAGGTTTTGTCTTTACCTTTGCCTTCGGCATCCAGATAAGTGACGTCCAGTGTATACGTTGTATCGGCCGCATTCGCCAGTGTGTTCAAGGTTAACACGTAGCGGATACCCGGACCGTCAGCAGCGGGAAGTACACCTTCGTAAACCTGAGTTTCTTCCATAGTGGGTTCCATAACCACTGCCAAACTGTCTGCGGCTGCTTCTTCAGCTTTTGTTCCTTTTGATTGGCAGGATACCAATGCAGCAACAACGGCTGCCAACATAATTACTTTTTTCATTGTTAAGTGCTTTAAATTAATATAAAAAGTGAGTGCTATTCCTACTCTTCTTCTTTCTTTATGACAAGCAGCTTATCGACCCTCCCGCGGTCCATGTCCACTACTTCGAACTGCAGGTTTTTATAAATGAATATATCTCCGGCTTTTGGAATGCGTCCTATCAGGAACATCGCCAGTCCGCCCAATGTGGTAAAGTCTTCCGACTCGATGTCATCATAGGAGAGAATTCCCATCTCTTCCATAAAGTCCCCGATGTTCATCGAAGCTTCTACCAACAAAGAGCCGTCCTGTCTGCGAACGATTTCCTCTTCTTCAGTATCGTCCTCTTCCAGAATGTCTCCAAAGATACTTTCGGTCAGGTCGTGCAGGGTAATAATGCCCTCCGTGCTGCCATACTCGTTAACAACAACTCCGAACTTATTTTTGTTCTTCTTAAATAGCTCTAAAACTTTTTTTGCGTACAAACTTTCCGGTATAAATAGTGCCGGACGGGTGATTTCTTTCAGATCAAACTCCTGTTCGGTGCCTACCATTAAGATAATATCTTTTACAGAAACGACGCCTGCTATCTCTTCTGTATTATCATCGATCAGCAGGTATTTGCTGAAGTGTTTATCTTCGATGGTCTGAAGGACTTTTTCTTTACTGTCTGTCGTATGCAGAACGATCAGGTCGCGACGATGGGTCATCAGTTCGTTGGCACGTTTATCCGAAAACCGGAATACATCGCGCAACATTTCGGTTTCTTCTTTGTCGATGACTCCCTGTTCCGAACTTTGATGCAGAATCATTTTCAATTCTTCTTGGGTCATCAGCCGCTCTTCACTTTTCAGCCCAATCAGCTTATTAAGCAGGCGGGTAGAGATGCTGAGTAACCATACGAAAGGATAAGAAATTTTAGTCAGCAGAATCATGACGGGGCTTAACAGGGTTGCATAGCGTTCCGGATTACTAAGAGCAATGGATTTGGGAACCAGCTCTCCGATGATCAGCGACAAATAAGTAATGATGACTACTGTGGTAATCATAGCGAGGTCTTTTGCATAAGGTTCGGCTCCCGGAATCATAGCGAAAAGGGGAACTACATCGTCGGCAATGGCCACTCCACCATAAGCACCCGATATGATACCGATCAGCGTAATACCAATCTGGATGGTAGAAAGAAATTTTTCGGGTTCTTCCAATTGTTTCAGTACTCCCCGTGCTGATTTATTTCCTTTGCTTACCAGGGTTTCAAGGCGTGCTTTACTTGAAGATACTAAGGCGATCTCGTACATGGCAAAAATACCATTCAGTACGAGTAAAAGAATAATGATTAAGAATTCCATATAGATGTGAATAGTTTCATGACCGCAAATTACACTAAAGTACGGACTCATGCAAAATCTATCGAAATTATTAATGAATTTTTTCAAAAAAAGTTGAGGCCGACCCTCCGGATGTGGGGGCCGGCCTTATGCAGGATCAGAAAATGTTGTATCCGGGTTTATTTATTCTTGGTGTATTCGTCAGCTTTTTCTTTAGCGCGGGCTACGCGTTTGGCTGTATCCGGATGTGAAGAGAACATTTTCTGGAATTTGGATTCTTTCGGGGCTTCGGCCGATAATTCCAATAATTTGTTCAATGCATTGTACATTGCGTATGGATCGATATTATGTTTGATGCTAAATTCAAAACCATAGTCGTCCGCCTCTGTCTCCTGTTTCTGAGAGTATTGCGCACCGGCCAATGCTTCCGCCATGGCACCCAGTTCAGAATCTGACAGTTTAGCTACAGTCGAGCTGGCAGCTCCTGCGGCATTTTTTACGGCCGAACGGAGATAAGCATTCTTCATTGCATCTTTTGAGTCTGTATGAATCACGTGTCCGATTTCGTGTCCTACTACAGCCATTACTTCATCGTCTGTCATAATGTCCATCAGACCGGCACAAATGCGTACACTGCCGTCACCACATGCAAAAGCGTTCACATCCACAACCTCGTATACGCCGAAATTTACTTTCAGTCCGTCCACTTCTTTGATGTGTCCGGTCAGTTTCTCCAGTCGTTTGCCATACTCACTGTCAGCAGCTGTCAGCGGATTGTGGGTATCCATCCATTGCATATATTCTTTGCTCATAGCTGCAATGTCGGCATCCGACAGCGTGATTGCTTTAGCTGCGTCACTTCCTGCCTGTACCACTTTGCCTACATTGATTTTTTTACCGCCGATTTTAAATTGTGCCGAGGCAGTCGTGAAGCACATTCCACATAACAGTGCTGCGATAAAAACAATTCTCTTTTTCATTTTAGTAAGTTTTTGTAATTAATAATATAGTTGTCTATGTGTTTAATATTCAAATGTGATTCCTAATGTAGGCATTAAAGTTCCGCTTTTTTGAGAGATGTATTTCATCTTATAGCGTTGTTCGGCTATCGGAGCCGACGGATTTTCGATGACTCCCGTACTCATCAATATGTCCGGCTGGCGGAACTTGCTGTTTGTCACATTTTGCAGGTCAATGTAAAAACCGAGCATACAGCGTTTCAAATAGAATGTTTTGTCAACGCGGACATCCAGTTGCCCAAAGGCCGGCAAGCGTCCCGTATTATATTGGCCGTAATCATAATAGGGCCGTCCTTGGGCATTCCATGCCGTCACCAGAGAGGATTTGTCAATATCGTAAGGTGTGTAGGGGGCTCCGCCGATGCAACTGACCTTCATTCCCAGACTCCAGTTGTGAGGAAAGTTATAGGTTCCACTCATATTGAATATGTATCGGTTGTCCCAGGCGGAAGCTATGTACTCGGATTCTTTGTTGTTGCGGTATTCACTTTTGAATAACGTGAACGAAGTGGACAGATTCAGCTTTTTGGCTATCAGCCATTTCATCAGTATTTCTGCTCCATATGCCCTTCCTTGTGAGGTAGAACTTAATGCTTCATTCCCGATCACTCCGTAATCGTTTCCTTTACAGGCCAGAGGTATCCCGTCGACAATAGAGAATGGTATTTTATCATATTTTTTATAGAAACCTTCAATAGATAACTCGAAGGTATTGCGCGGACGCCAACTCAGCCCTATGCTTTCCTGACTGACTCTCATGTAACGGAGGTATTTGTTGACCAGTTTGCCATTGTTATCCTTGAATCCCAATCCGGTATAAGGAGGCAACTGATAATAGAGTCCGGCATTCCCGCTCAAGTAGACTCCATCCGTCAGCCGGTAGGAGAGTGACAGGCGGGGAGACAACTGATCGGACATTCCCTTCATGCCGGAAGAGAAGTTGTTGGCATCAGTCCGTACTCCGAGTGAGGTGGTAAACCGTTCGTCGGGTGTAGCATAACTAATGGTTCCGAATAATCCCCAGCGCCAAAATCCCAAATAGGTATGATAATCGAAGGTCTTGCCTCCATCGATATAAACCCGCTGGAAAGTGGTATTGGTATATTGCGAATAGTCCAGGTTAGCTCCCAAATTTACTTTCCAGTTTCCGAACGTCGAGGCATTTTCTATCCGGAACTTGGTCTCCTGTTCCACCGAGCGTAATTTCAATGACAGGTTTTTTGCACTACTTTCGTCGTTGTTCAGATATTTGGTGTTGCGGTTATTCAGATAACTGTGGCTTATAACAACAGATTGTACATGGGCTCCGGCATAATGACGGTATACCGCTCCCAGTGTGAAGGTTTCCTGCTGAATTTTAGGTAAATAGCTGAGGATATATTCGGCTTTTTCTCCGTCGAGTTTCGTGTTCAGTTTCATGTTGTTGATGCCGCCAAGCCCCAGTACAGTCAGTTCGTTAGTCGTATTGAAACGGGTTTTCAATTTGAATTGCGCATCTGTAAATGTAGGCAGAAATGGTAGGCCCAGCATATCGAACAGGAATTGGAGGTAAGACTGCCGTACTGAAACCAGATAGGAAGTCTTTTTGCCAAGATGTCCGTTAGATGCTAAAGATACCTCCGAGGCACCCAGTGTCGCCTTGAGTGAATTGCGTTCCATGTCGCCGTCACGCAATTTGAAGTCAAGCACCGAGCTGAGTGAATTGCCTTTGTCGGCAGGAAAGGCTCCGGTATAGAAATTCACTTCACGGACCAAGTCGGCATTGATGATTCCTACGGGACCACCCGATGCCCCTTGTGTACTGAAATGATTAATGTTAGGTATTTCCACTCCGTCCAGATAGAATCGGTTTTCGGATGGAGAACCACCCCGGACAATCAGGTCGTTCCTGTATCCTGCCGGAGAGAAAGCAACCCCCGGATATGACTGTACGATGCGTGAAATATCCCGGTTGGCCCCCGGACTTTTCTCAATTTCCTGCAGGCCGATGATGCGTAGTCCGACAGGACTTTCCAGATCACGCCGGAAGGGGGAGGCGGTCACTGTGACTCCTTCCAGTTCGGTCAGGTTCTCTTCCGTTTCGATTTGGATGGTAAGATCTTTAGTGGAGACAATATATTCGGGGGTAAGTACCGTTTTATATCCTACCGCAGATGCCTGAAGGCGATAAATACCGGGGGGGACTTCCTGGATGTTGAAGTGCCCTTCAGCATCTGTCACCGCTCCACGTCCCAGCCCCAAGATCAGTACATTGATAAATTCCAGTGGTTGACGGCTGGCTTTGTCAATTACAGTCCCCTTGATTTTGTGCGTTGGTTGCGCACCGGCTGCCGTGAGCAAGCCCAAAAGAAACAGGAAGAAAACAGTTTTTTTCATTGGCCTGGTTTCGATATACTTTGTGAATTCTGTGCAAAGTTATATAAAAAAGGTTTTGGCTCTCGTTTTTATCTGCTATTTTTGTGGGGAAGTTTTAAATATAAATTATGAAAACCATAAAGCTGATTACTTGTAATGATGCCGTTCAAGCTCATATCATTCAGGGAGCACTTGCTAACGAAGGCATCGACTCTCTGTTACATAATGAAAATATGTCGACATTGTTGCGAGGTTATGTCCGTGACATCTCCGGAGTAGATGTTTTGGTGGCCGATTGTGATTACGAAGCGGCCGTGCGATTGTTACAGCAGAATCAGATGATTCCTGAAGAACAGAAGTTTTGTCCTTTCTGCGGTTCGGATCAAATCAGGTTTGTTCTTAAAAAGGAGCACCGGATGAAAGCCATCAGCGCTGCCATCGCTTCTATGCTGGCAGGTGTTCCGCCGGGAGATAATCATTGGGAATATATTTGCAGCCACTGTGGAAAAGCTTTTGAGAAACCGGTTGCGGAATTCAATCCTGTTGTTCCCGAAGTGGGGGATTAAAATGGTAAACTCTAAAAAACATAGATTAAAAATGAAAAGAAGAAACTTTATTTTGGCTTGTCTGCTCTTACTCGCTTTACCTCTTAGTGCTGCAAAAGTGGATACGCTGATGGTGAAGAGCCCCTCTATGAATAAGGAGGTTCAAGTAGTGGTAGTGACTCCTGATGTTGCTTCTGGAAAACAGGCAGTGGAGTGTCCCGTGCTCTATTTGTTGCACGGTTATGGCGGCCATGCCAAGACTTGGATTCAGATAAAACCGAACTTACCGGAAATCGCGGATGAAAAAGGTATTATTTTTGTATGTCCCGACGGGAAAGACAGTTGGTACTGGGATAGCCCCAAGAATCCGGCGTACCGGTATGAAACATTTGTTTCTTCGGAGTTAGTGAGTTATATTGACCGGAATTATAAAACGATTGCCAACCGTAAGGGGCGTGCCATCACCGGACTCAGTATGGGAGGACATGGGGCTATGTGGCTCGGCATCCGTCATAAAGATGTGTTTGGAGCGGCAGGAAGCACCAGTGGAGGTGTCGATATCCGCCCTTTTCCGCAGAATTGGAGTATGAACAAACAGTTGGGTGAAATGGCTTCCAATAAAAAGGTGTGGGATGAACATACGGTAGTCAATCAACTTGATAAAATTCAGAATGGCGATCTCGCTTTGATTATTGATTGTGGTGAAGATGATTTTTTTCTGAATGTAAACAAAGACTTTCATAACCGGTTGTTGGGGCGCAAGATCAATCATGATTTTATTACCCGTCCCGGTGAACATAACGGGAAATACTGGAATAATTCCATTGATTATCAAATCCTCTTCTTCAGTAAGTTCTTTGCCAAGAAGTAGGGAACAGGTGACAAAGAGTCTTCTGGGATTATAAGTGTCACTTTTCTCCCTCTGTATATGAAGCCTGGGTAGGTTTGGATGGGGCATTACTTCACTACTTCGTGAGGGCAGAGGCAAAGCCGTTCTTCTTATTCAATATTGATATTGATGGTCCTCGTATCTGTTTTCGTTTCATTGTATGCATTACCGTTTATATCGATCACAGTACCCGTAGAGGTAGTCTTTGCTATGATTCCGGTTGGTTTGCCGTCTTTATCCAGTTCATAAGTGTATTTTGTATATTCCTCCTCGTTTCCTTCCGGAGTGTTTCCGATAATCAGATACTTTGACTGGGTGCCCAACAGTCTGGCATAAATAGCGTCGGTGTGGAGGGACAGGGGGTAAATATCACAAACCTGCAGGCAGGGAAGCTGATACAGGTTCTTCGTATTTCCCACCTGATAATTGGTTTGCTGGCCATTGGCTATGATATGGCTTAAATTTCCGTTATCGTATGCCAATTCCACAGAAGAATAAGGTGTACCGTCTATTTCTTCGTCGATCCGGGTAAGATATTCGCTGGAATATGTGAATTTATACTTTCTGATCTGGCTGGACAATTTATAAGTGCATTCGGTGGCATATCCCGTATCTCCTAAAATATAGGTACCCGTATTCCCGTTTTCATCTGTCAACGTCACTTCGTTGCCGGAGTAGGAAAGAGTCACTTCGTGTGTCAGGCTCTGTCCGTAGAACTCCTGTACAGTGGTGTGGGTCGTTAATTTATTGTTATTGAATACGTAAGTATCCGTGCGGTATACATCGCCTCCGTCACTGTGCAAATTTTCCTTCAGGGTCATTTGGTTGAAATCGGGAACCGGGGGAAGATTCTGCTCTTCCTTATCATCGGTACATGCCGAAACAGCCATGACAGAAAATGATAAAAGGAAACAGTATAAAAGTTTATTCATATCAATAATGTTTTATTCGCCTGCAAATGTAGTTAATAACCTCTTTATCTACCACGATTATGGTATAAAAATGCCTTCAATGTGCGATTTCTTCCCCGGTCGGATTCTTCTATCTTTGCAACATATAAAAATTGGACACTGACAATGAACTCTAAATATAGATAGCAAATGGAAACGAAGAAATTACATTTTGAGACTTTACAACTCCATGTTGGACAAGAGACTCCCGATCCGGCAACTGATGCACGTGCCGTACCTATTTATCAGACAACTTCCTATGTATTCCGGGATTCGGCCCACGCTGCCGCACGTTTCGGATTGCAGGACCCGGGGAATATTTATGGACGTCTTACCAATTCCACTCAGGGAGTATTGGAAGAGCGTATAGCAGTTCTCGAGGGTGGAGTAGGCGGTCTTGCCGTTGCTTCCGGAGCCGCAGCCGTGACATATGCTATCGAGAATATCACTCGTTCCGGTGACCATATTGTAGCTGCCAAGACCATTTATGGGGGCACATACAACTTGCTGGCACATACTCTGCCTACTTATGGAGTAACAACCACTTTTGTAGATCCGTCCGACCTTTTTAATTTCGAACGGGCTATTCGTGAAAATACAAAGGCGATATTTATCGAAACTCTGGGAAACCCCAATTCCAATATTATCGATATGGATGCCGTAGCCGCCATTGCCCATAAATATCGGATTCCGCTGATTGTGGATAATACTTTCGGTACGCCTTACCTTATCCGTCCCATTGAGCATGGAGCAGATATCGTAATACATTCTGCCACTAAATTCATTGGTGGACACGGCAGTTCGTTGGGAGGGGTTATTGTCGATTCCGGTAAATTTGATTGGGTCGCTTCCGGTAAATTCCCTCAACTGACCGAACCTGATGCAAGCTATCATGGTGTACGGTTTGTAGATGCTGCCGGGGCAGCTGCCTATATTGTCCGTATACGTGCCGTACTGTTGCGCGATACGGGGGCTGCCATCAGTCCGTTCAATGCTTTTATTCTGTTACAGGGATTAGAGACTTTGTCTTTGCGTGTAGAACGACATGTAGCCAATGCTTTGAAGGTTATTGATTTTCTGGTGAACCATCCGAAGGTAGCAGCTGTTAATCATCCATCGCTGCCCGATCATCCGGATCATACTATCTATCAGCGTTATTTCCCTGATGGAGCAGGTTCTATCTTCACTTTTGAGGTAAAAGGAGGAACGGAGGAAGCGCAGAAATTTATCGATAGTCTGCAGATATTCTCTTTGCTGGCCAATGTGGCCGATGTGAAGTCGCTGGTGATTCATCCGGCCACTACCACACACTCGCAACTGAATGCACAGGAGTTGGCGGAGCAGGGAATTAAGCCCGGAACGGTAAGACTTTCGATAGGTACGGAACATATTGAAGATATTATTGATGACTTGCGTCAGGCATTAGAGAAAATTTAAAAAATGGATATAGCAGCATTATTATCAGGAGGAGTAGACAGTTCGGTTGTGGTACACTTGCTTTGTGAGCAGGGATATAAACCTACACTTTTTTACATAAAAATAGGGATGGACGGAGCGGAATACATGGATTGTTCCGCCGAAGAGGATATCGAGTTATCTACTGCCATAGCCCGGCGTTACGGTTTGGAACTGGAAGTTGTGGACCTGCATCGGGAATATTGGGATAATGTGGCTGCTTATGCCATCGAGAAGATACGGAAGGGACAGACACCGAATCCGGATGTGATGTGCAATAAACTGATCAAGTTTGGATGTTTTGAACAGCAGGTAGGAAAAGATTTCGATCTTACGGCAACTGGGCATTATGCTACGACTTTGCAACTGGGGGAGAAAACTTGGTTGGGTACAGCTAAAGATCCTATAAAAGACCAGACCGATTTTCTGGCTCAGATTGATTATCTGCAAGTTTCAAAGTTACTGTTTCCGATAGGAGGACTGATGAAGCATGAAGTTCGCGAGATAGCTTTGAAGGCCGGGTTGCCCAGTGCCCGCCGGAAAGACAGCCAGGGAATTTGTTTTTTAGGCAAGATAAATTATAACGATTTCGTCCGTCGCTTTCTGGGTGAAAAAGAAGGGGCGGTGATCGAACTCGAAACAGGTAAAAAGATTGGAACCCATCGCGGCTATTGGTTTCATACCATTGGCCAGCGAAAGGGGTTGGGATTGGGGGGAGGCCCCTGGTTCGTTGTGAAAAAGGATATTCAGGATAACATTATTTACGTCTCACATGGGTACGATGCTGATAAACAGTACGGATACGAATTCAGGATGAAAGACTTCAACTTTATCACAAGTAATCCGTGGAAAGATTCGACAGGTGAGGAGGACGTTACGTTTAAGATCCGGCATACACCGGAGTTTATCAAAGGCCGTTTGATACAGGATGCAGACGGTTACCGGATTATCTCTTCCGAGAAATTACAGGGAATTGCTCCGGGACAGTTCGGGGTGATTTACGATGCCGAATCCAGAATTTGTTTCGGGAGTGGTGAAATAGGATGATGCCCCTCCCGAAAATCTTTCTTTCGTTTTTTCAAATATAATATTCCGCCAAGTCAACAATGCCTGCCCGCATGGCATATTTGATGGCCTCGTGCACATTGTTCACTCCCAGTTTACGGAATATATTCTTTCGGTGACTGTTGATGGTATGGAAGCTCAGATTCTTCTCTGCGGCTATCTCTTTGGTCGTTTTTCCCAAAGCTATTTCTTTCAGGATTATTTTTTCTGTCGGTGTAAGCAGGCGGTCTTCCTGCGGCACGAAAGTATGCACGGATGAAGCAGTGTTTGTATTTCCGCTTCCCGATAACAGCAGATTGCTTACGTGATTGCAGATAAAGCGTTCTTTGCGTGATGCGCATTGCAGAGCCGACATAATTTCTTCTTTGGAGTTATCTTTCAACACTACTCCGAACGCATGGCTGCTGAACAAGACCTGCCTCAGGAAGCCGATACTCAATTCGTCGGAGAACAAGAGCCAGTCCGACTCTTTGAATCGTTCCTGAAGGATAATCAGTTCATCCGCACCGGAAAAATCGAACAATGTATAATCTAAAATAACCACCGCTTGCGGATGAATGCGTAATAGCTGAACCAACTCTATTTTATTGTCGGCTTCCAGCAACAGGCTTACTTCTTTCTGCTTGCTTAACAAAAACATCATTCCTGCTTTCGTGATGTCCTGGTTATCTGCGATGATATATTCTCTCATAATCTATCCATAAAAAAACTCCGTTGCAAATGTACACTTTTTGTGCGATTTGCAACGGAGTTATGTGAATTAGTTACGAGTAGAGGGCCACTCGTTACTTTTATTACCATGAACGGCCTTTAAATACATCCGACTGACTCAGCGGAACGAGGTTACCGCTCAGAGTTAATGTATTGGAGTTGAAGTTCGGGTTAATGGTTACAGTAGCGTTATTTCCACCGTTGGTCAATGTGATAAATACCTGAGCCGAGATACCGATACCCTGTACGCTGAAGTTACAGTTTACGTTTCCTCTTTTATCGGTAGTCACTTTTACGTCCGAAGTAGTTCCATCCACAGTTACACCACCAATTCCGTTAGGGCCGGGGTACGGAGTGTTGAATGCCACCTGCACAGTTGCTCTCTGTCCATTCAGCATCACAAAGTTAGTGTTTGACGACACGAAAGCGGTCTGGCCACGTTTGAAAATCACTTGGTCGGCTTCCAGTACAAACTGTTTGTCTTTGATAGCTTGTACGGCTTGTTGATACGCTACTTGGTCGGCAGCCTGTTCTTCGGCTTTCAGTCTGGCTCTTTCGGCGTCTCTTTGTGCCTTGCGGTCTGCCCGACGCACCTCCCTGTTAGACTCTTGTGCATACATCATGGTCGATGCACTTACTAATACCAATGCTACTAATGCAATAAACTTTTTCATAACTTTTTTTTGTTTAGGTTTAAAACTGTTGTTCGTTTATTCCAAGAACAACTCCCTTTTCAGATTGTTCACTTGCGTCTCACAATTTTATATCCGATAGCGGCAATCGTAATGCTCATTAACGGACTGATAATGTTGAAGAAGCAATAAGGAAGATAAACCAGTGTCGGAACACTTAATATCGTGGCCTGTGTCATTCCGCAGGTATTCCATGGTATCAAGACGGAAGTTACTGTAACAGAATCTTCCGTAGTCCGGCTGAGCAGACAGCTTTCATAACCTTTCTTTTCATATATATCCCGGAACATGTTTCCGGTCAGGATAATGCTGATATATTGGTCGGCTGTGGCGAGGTTCAGGAAGATACCCGAACAGACCGTAGAAGCCACCATGCTAACCGTATTTTTCATGAAGCGGACAAATACGGAAGTGATACTTCCCAACATTCCGCTGGCAGTCATGGCTCCTCCGAAGCACATGGCACAGATGATAAGCCATACCGTATTCATCATACCCGCCATGCCACGGGTGGCCACAAGTTCGGTGAGTGCTTCGTTGCTTGTCTGTAGGCTGGTTCCTCCATAAAGGGTCATCATCAATCCTTTAAAGATGGACTGAATACCTTCGGAATTCTGAGCACCGGATATTTCTTGCAATAGATCGGGTTGGAAGAATACCGCAAATACTCCTGCCAATGCTGCCGACAAGAACAAGGTGATAATGGAAGGTACCCGACGGGCAATCAGTATGCCTGTTCCTATCGGTACAATCAGCAACCATGGCGTAATGTGGAATTTTCCTGCCAGTGCTGCCGAGAACTCTGCTATATGTTCTGTATTTCCGGCATTGTGTGACAGCCCGGCTACAGTGAAGATTATCAAGGTGATGATTAATGATGGCACAGTGGTTATCAGCATATAGCGGATGTGCTTGAACAGGGGGGTGTCGGTAACCGAGGCGGCTAATATCGTAGTATCCGATAACGGTGAGATTTTATCTCCGAAGTAAGCTCCCGAAATAATAGCTCCGGCGATCCACCCTTCTTCAAAACCTTGTGCTTTCCCGATTCCCATTAGGGCGATCCCGATGGTGGCAATCGTGGTCCAGGAACTTCCGGTCATAACCGATACCAATGCGCAAATAATGCAGGTAGAGGTCAGGAAAAAACTGGGATGAATGATTTGTATACCGTAATAAATCAGTGTCGGAACTACGCCACTGATCATCCACGCACCACTCAGGGCGCCAATAATTAAGAGGATAATCAGTGCGGAAGATACACCGGTAATATTGTTCGTAATAGCCAGTTCAAAGTCTTTCCATCCTATCTTGTAGAATCCCATGCCGATCAGTACACAAACAGCTGTTGTGGTCAGGAGGGACACCTGGCTGCCTCCGCTGAGTGCATCGCTGCCAAATGTGCGTATGGTGGCAAATAGCAGGGCAACCAGTACGATCAAGGGGATCAACGAGACAAGGGGCGAGGGGATTTTTTTCATGATTCTTCTTTTCCTTTTTTATTTTCAAGCATCTATTCCTGTAAATGTTTTCAGTGCGTAACCTATCAGGAAGCTGATACCGGCTACACTGAAACTGAGTACCGCCATTTCGGTAAATCTTTTGCGAAAGCTCTCTCCGCGTGCCACGGAATAGTAGTAATTGAACAATGCGATGATCATTAAAGCCATGGCCAACATTACCCCTAAAGCTATCAGTACGTTTTCAATCAGGATGAACGGAGCAACCAGTGCCGCCACCGTGATGATATAGGCGATTCCCGTATAGATAGCTGCTTTTACCGGGTGTTTGTTTTCTCCGCCTTCCGATTTGGTCGAGAGGTATTCGGACGAAGCCATTGATAAAGCTGCCGCTATTCCGGTGATGCTTCCGGTCAGGGCAATCAGCCTGGAGTCGCTTAATGCCAAAGTGAAACCGGCCAGTGCTCCGGTAAACTCTACCAAGGCATCATTTAGGCCGAGTACTACCGATCCTATATATTCAAGCCGCTCTTCGTTGATCAGTCCGATTAGTTTCTGTTCGTGGATTTCCTCTTCTTTGGCCAACTGCTGGAGATCCGGAAAATCGGTATATTTGGCATAATCATGATGTGCGTTCTCTTCGCTCGATTCCATCAGCTTAATTGCAAATGTAATACCCAGGACCCGTGCCAACCAGTAGTATTTGGCTATACGCATCCGGTCGGGTGCTACATCGGTTCCTGTATACTTCTTCAGTGTGGCATAATGTGCCTTTTCTTCTGCTGAAATCAGGCGTAATACTCTGCGGTTCGATTCGTCTTTTTCAATAGAGGCCAGCCGTTCGTATACGATGCTTTCGGTTTTTTCGTTTCTTTGGAAACGGATAAACTCTTCATTCATTTCTTTATTCAGGTTCGTTTTCATAACTCTTAATTTTGCAAGATATCCTGTCTTCTGCACCACCAATAGCGGATAAATAATACCCCTGTGAACATAAGTGCCAGTGAGAGTCCGGTGTAGAAAACCGAGATGAACGTATCGGGTAACAGATGTAGCGAACGAATGGTGATTCCCATCGCTATCATGAAGCACATGACAATCCATCCCTTTGCGTCGAAAAAAGAGAAGGGGCAATTCTTTTCCTTTTTCTTTTGTTCGATCCGGCGGGTATGTTTATAGTAGAGCTTTCGGAAGACGAGAATAAAAAACAATAGGAAGACAACCGTAGCTTCGCCTACCTTGAAGTGCCAGTGGCGTGAGTCATTGAGCCAGGTCACAATACCTATACGCAGGAGATTGGCCCCCGCTATTATCCAAACGATACCGGCTGTGATTAATAATACTTGTCTGTTTACTCCGTACTTCATGTCTATATAACAATTATTAGGTGACTTCGGATTATCGTTTTGAGAAAAAAGTAATCAGCAGTGAACCGATGGTCAATGCTATTCCCGTACCAACAACTCCATGCCAACCGAATGCCTGCCAGAATGTTCCTGCCAGAAACGTCCCCGTAGAGGCACCTATGAAGTAAGTGGTCATAAAAATCGTATTAATGCGGTTAGAAGCACTCGGACAGAGTTCGAAGATGCGGGTCTGGTTGCTTAATTGGATACATTGCATACCTATATCGATGATAATGATGCCGGCAACTATACCCCAATAAGAGTTTTCCCCTGCAAACAGCAGGAACCAAGCCAATAAAATCAGTCCGCATCCGATGAAATTGAATCGTCTGACCCCGACTCTCCGTACATACTTTCCTACGAGGGAAGCTGACAAAGCACCGGCAATGCCACACAACCCTAACATACCGATGACATGGCTGTCGGCATAGAACGGGGCACCTCCCATCTTAAATGCCAGACACGACCACATAGCCAGAAATGAACCGAAAGCAAGTGCTGCACGGACAGAGAAAATGCGAAGTTCGGGATATTGCTTCAATAATGAATACAAAGACTTCATTAAGTCGCTATACCTTCCCTGAAAGTTAGGGCGTATGTCCGGCAATACCCGCATGACCACAATGCCACATAACAGCATCATACCTGCGGCGATATAATACATTTCGCGCCAGCCAAACAGTTCTCCTATAAATCCGCTGACCACTCGTGAAGCCAAGATGCCGGTCAGTAATCCCGAAACTACGATCCCTACGTTCCGTCCCTTGTTTTCCGGACGCGAGAACTGAGAGGCTATCGGGATAAATATTTGTGGCATCACCGAACAGATACCTGTGAGAAGCGAAGCACAAAGAATGATATGGATGTTGGGAGCCATTGCGATGACGAGCAACGAGAGAATCAATACGGAGAAACTGGTAAGAATGATACGTTTCCGCTGGTATAAGTCACCTAAAGGAACGATAAACAATAATCCGAGCGCATAACCGATCTGTGTCACCATGGCGATCAGATTGGTTTTAAACTCCGAAACGCCCAGTTCATGGCGAATCATGTTCAGTAAGGGCTGGTTATAGTAAAGGTTGGCTACCGATATGCCTGCAACAATGGCGAGTGTCCAAAGTATTGAAGCCGGTAATCCACCATTTTCTTTCAAAATCTGTTTCATGGCGCAAAGTTACCATTTTGGGGGCTATTCCACAAAGAACGTTGTTGAAATTGTATTTCCTTCGTCGTCTACTGCTGTCAGCGAGTGCTTTCCCGGAGCAGGGCGTAGAGAGAATTTATGGAAGTCCTGTGTCTGCATCAGGTAGGTTTCGTCCAGATGCCAGTAGACAGTTGTGTTGGGATGGCTGTGGACCAATTCGACGGTCAGCTGTCCTTGGTTACCATCCATCTGTTTAGGCAGATGGATCCGCGCTCCCATCGGAGGATAGATAAACTGCATCGGCTGGAAACGGTCTTCTCCGCATCCGGGTTTGAAGGGGGGGAGAGGATGATACTCAGGATGATGCTGTTTATAATACCACTCCCATACGGGTGGAAGGGTAAACCAGTTTCGGCGGACAACCGGTTCACTGTCAGCACAGTTTTCATAGATACGGAACCGTTCATCTGCTGATAGGGTGACCGGGTGGTGATAGGGGCAGGCTTCCGTTCTGAGGCCTTCCGGAAGAATTAGCAGGGTATCTGTTTCTTCACAAAACCGTCCTTTCAAATGTCCGGATTGCCGACAGATCTCTGCTTCAACCAGTTTACCTTGTGGGCGCTCGAACCAGGGAGAGGAGGGGAGCAGATTGAATACATCGAACAGGACAGGCCCCGCTGTACGGGCCCCTACCAGTCCGGGCTTGCCTTCACCCGTAGCATTTCCGACCCATACACCTACGGCATATTTTGGAGTTACCCCCACTGCCCAGGCATCCCGGAAACCATAACTGGTACCCGTTTTCCATGCAATGGTTTGCATGGAAGGAATGGTACGCCAGTCTATCTCTTCGGGGCGGTTTACTTCTTTGATGGCGTCAAATGTCTGCCAGACTGCTCCGGGCTGGAATGGCGGATGTTGAATGATGGCCGGAGATCGGTGGGCGGAGAGGGAGTCCGATAATAATAAGGTACAAGGGGCCTGTACCAGTCCGTTGAGGCTGCGTCCCATATTGGCATAGGCCGAAGTGACATCCCAAAGGGTAGCTTCCGCTCCTCCCAGAATCAAAGAAAGTCCATAGTGTCCTGAGGGACGGTTTAAGGTGGTCAGCCCTATCTGCTTCAGAAAATTGTGGAACTTGGGTACTCCATACCGTTGTAACATTGTGACCGAAGGAATGTTGAGCGAACGTGCGATGGCTTCCGAAGCCGGTACGGCACCTTCGAATTGCTGGTTGAAGTTTTGTGGAGTAAAGCCATTAATGTTGACCGGAACGTCCGGTAACAGAGTATTGGGAAGAATCTCTCCTTCCTGTAGCATTGCATAATAAAGAAAGGGCTTGAGAATGCTTCCTGTGCTGCGTGGTGACCGGATTACATCTACCTGGTTACCGCTCTTTTTCTTGTCGAAGTGTACATTGCCGCAATAAGCAATGGCCTGATTGGTACGAATGTCAATTACGAGGATGGCCATATTTCGGATATCACTTCGCTTGAATTCGCTGTTCCACCGTTCTACCAGACTTTCTATCTGAGTTTGTATACCCTTGTCGATGGTCGATACGGAATATTTTCCATTTCGGGTCTGATAGAAATGGTCTGTCAGATGGGGGGCTATCTGTGGAAGAGGCAAAGGTTCCTGGGGAAGTGGCTCACTGATAGCCAGTTCATAAGTGGAAGTATCGAGAATACCTTTTTGGTGCAGGTGTGTCAGCAGTCGGTTTCGTTTGTCAAGTAATGCTTGCCGGCTTTTCGAAAGGTGGATCATGGCGGGAGAGTTGGGAAGTACGGCAAGCATAGCCGATTCCGCCCAGGACAGTTCTTCTGCCGAGTGTCCGAAATAGCGCCATGCAGCAGCATCCAGTCCCACTACATTACCTCCGAAGGGGGCATGCGAAACATAAAGTGACAATATCTTCTTCTTGGAATAACGGAACTCCAGCCGGGTGGCTCCTATCATCTCGATCAGTTTTTCCTTGAATGTACGCGGCTTGTTCCGTGCCAGCCGAATCGTTTGCATCGTAAGAGTGCTTCCCCCGCTGACGATTCGCTTGTGTCTGAGATTTTGCAGGGCGGCTCTGCCTATTGCCAAGGGGTTGACTCCCCAATGGCGGTAGAATTGACGGTCTTCAAATTCAACCAGACAGGTAGCTACTTTTTCCGGTGTGTTGTCGCGCGGAGGGAAACGCCATTGTCCATCCGTGGCGATACGGGCACCGAGAAGTTCCCCATTACGGTCGACCAAGACAGTAGAATAGGGAGAGGTGAATAATTGCCGGGGAAGACAAAATAAGTATAGGAGAAGTAGGAGGAAGAGAGAAATCTTCCACCAACTTTTGAAATATTTCTTCCACCCCCTCCCTTGTGGGGAGGGGGGAAGATTGTTTGGTTTAAGAATACGGTTCATCAGGTTTTATTTGATAGTTTTACCTGATGACTTGCGTCCTTCCGGCCTGTGTCCTTGCCTGTGCATTAGCATCATACATCGCTTCACACTGGATAGCCGGCATAACAAAATCACCGGCATAGGTCGCCTGTAAGCGGACGGTAAATGTTTTGGCTTGTCCCTGCTGTAAGTTAAAGTAGGTCAGTATCCGGTCATCGCGAATATCCTGATAGCTATAAGGAGCAGAGGTCGTAATCTGTCCTGCCATTCGTTCATTAAAGATCTCCCAGCCGGCAGGAATGATATGTGTCAGTGCCAGATTCGTATAATCCGTCGTACCACTGATGTTGGCTACAGTTACCACTGCCATAAAGTCCGTACCCTGATTCAGAGAACGTGTATCTATCGGCGAGCCGTTATTGTCTAAATACCTTACGTTCAGGCGTAGATTATTGGCCATCGGCGGCAATGTGTCGTTCAGTAATTGGGTACGTGTGATCAGATCTGCGTTTAGAGATCCTTTCCCGTTATTTTTCAGGATTACTTTTCCTTCATGTGGTGAAGTGGGGAGTGATGCCTCGTATATGGCTTTGGCTGATTTTACAGCCGGTTGCTGTTTGCCATTCAACGTCCAGTTAAAGTCCAGCGTACCGGACAGTTTTTCTGCCAAACGTCCCATTGCCATCAATGAAAAGGCAGTAGACTGTGTGCTGAACCATGTCTCTTGTGCCAGGTTGTGTGAAACGATTTTGGCTTGTTCCATGGCCTCACGCTGGCGGTTCATCAGCAATAAGGTTTCAAGTATCATTGCTTCGTCACGATCGGATGAACCGTATACATAGTTATTCGATGAATAAGGTTCTACGGTTGTCTTAGCGCTGAATACCAGTTCACCGGCTGCTTTCTCTTTGCCGTTGAGTGCATAGGCGGCTGCCAAACGCCATTTGGCTTGTTGCGAGAGTGCCGGCAATTCTTTCATCCGGTTCATGGCTCCATGTTCAGGTGATCCCGCCATAGCCAGTGTGTAAAGGCGGAAAGCCTGCTGGAGGTCTGCCTGCCAATGCCACCAGTTCTGCTCTTGTGTGACGGGTTGCCAATTCTGGGAGGCTGCCTTTTGGAAGCGTTTCCATTTGTTCAATACATTGCTGTTCACTGCATAACCCTTTTCTTGTGCCAATACCAGGAACATACCTGCATAAGAGGTGATCCATTCGTTTGCCGAGGCATCTCCCGGCCAATAGACGAAGCCTCCGTTGGGAAGTTGACGCCCGTATAGTTGACGGATGGCTTCCTGTACATTGGTTTTTATCTTTTCCGATTCCTCGTTGTCTACTGTTTTGAACTGGCTGACGAACAGCAGCGGAAGGGCTTTTGAAGTCAGTTGCTCTGTACAGTTGTGCTGATAATTGTATAGGAAATCGAAACGGCGGCTTATGTCGACAGACGGGATGCGTGAGACCTCCAACTGTATACTGTTTCCTTCCGAACCGTTACTTAACTGGTAATGGAGCTCTTCACTCTTTCCGGCTTCCACCCATTTACTCTCACGCAAAGTGACTGCCGGATTCGGATTACGTACCTCTATCTCGATTGTTTCTTTGGTACTTTGTCCGTTACCGTTAGCAGCCAGATGGATGGTAGCTTTCCCGGTTTTCGTACCTGTCTTTAATTTAAAGAAGATAAGCCGGTCACCGGTTTGGTTGAAAGTAAGCGTCTGTTGCTTGCTGCCGTTCACTTGTACTCCGGCACCGGAAGCCTGTATGGATACGTTTACATTCTTCACACTGTTTTCCAATGCGAATACGTTAACAGGAACTTCAATCTCTTCGCCGATACTCAGTACACGTGGCAGTGTCGAAAGAATCATTAACGGAGTGCGTACAGGAGCAGTTTTTTCTACATTTCCGTATGCTCCGTCCTGACCGGCCACTACCATGGCACGTACGGAACCTACATACATCGGTAAAGTGATCTGGTGAGTGCGGCTTTTTCCTTTGGCAATACTGAAAGGACCGATGAATTTCACTACCGGCTTGAAGCGGTTTGCTTTCTGGTCCGATGGCTTCAGGGTTTCATCACCGCCTGTGCTGAACATCGATCCATAGCTTCCCGCTGTGGCTCCCAGTACATCGTCATACATATCCCAAGTACGGATTCCCAGTGCCTCACGGGCATAGAAACTGTTCCAGGGATCCGGTGTCTTGAAGTTGGTTAAATCAAGCAGCCCGTCATCTACAATAGCGAGTGTATAAGTCATCGGTTTACCGTGCCTTTCGCTTACGGTCAGGTTGAATGCCTGTTCGGGACGAAGCACTTCCGGCATCTTGATTTGCGGCTCAAGAACCGTTTGCTTATCAGTTACGAATACCGGCATTATACCGTACATGCGGATAGGGAGGTCGTTTACCGTTTGCGCATGGGGTTGCAGCAGGCTGATATGAAGATAAACATTCGGAGCCATTTCGGGAGTCACCTTAAACTGATATTTGGTGTCCTCCTTCCCCGATACTTCAATCCACTCCCGTTGAATTACGGACGAACCGTTTTCAAGTGTTACCAGTGCTCTTCCTCCTGCGGAAGCCGGCAATATGGCTGTTACGGTTTCTCCCGGTTCATAGGAGTCCTTGTCGATGGAGAAAGATAACATCTTGATACCACTCGGGTCACTCTTGTTGGAACGTCCCCGCCAGTCAGGCCAGTCCACATAGATGGTACCTCCCGTAGCATGTCCGCTTTCGCGGTCTTTCACGTAAACCAGATACCGTCCCCAATCCGGATAATTCACTCTGAAGCTGAATTGTCCCTTTCCGCCTACTGTGTTGAGTCGTCCTGTAGCTACGGGGCTGATGGAGCTGCTGTTAATGTATGTTTCGAATGATTCGTTATCGTTTTCCCACCACCAACTCCAACTGATGCGGTATATTTTGTATTCCAGCCCGGAACGGTTCACCGGTTTTCCGTCGGGACTGACTGTAATGACATCAAACACATGATCTTTATCTGTTTCGATATATCTGCCCTGCGGTTGGTTCAGGTTGATACCTACGTATGACGGGAAAGGAGAGTAGGGGACAGACTGAGTTTGGATACTGGCATCTCCACCCGGCTCGAATACCTGAATCGTGATGTTGGCTTGAAGCATGCCCGGGGCATTTTCCGAGGCAGGAAGTTTCAGCATGAATCCGGCATTGCCACTTTCGTCCAGTGTACCACTGAATACATCGGTTCTTACCGAGGTGAATTCCGTAGCCGGATTATTGAAAATGTAAGTTCCATAATTCTTGAATTGGGTGTTGACTTTCGATAAAGACATTTCTATCTTTGCCTTCAGGCGTGATGCAGTGGCTCCTGTCAGCCATGCTGACGAAAGGTGTGCCTGTACTTCTTTATCTGAAGTTTTCAGGATTTCTCCCGGCAATTTCAGGTTTATTTTCAGTCGGTTCGGCTTGATGGTTTCTACCCGAAGCGCTTTGTGAAAGGCAGTACCTCCCACCTTTATGTACGCATTCCATAGTCCGGTTGGGTCTTCTGCCTGCGTCGGTATCTTGAATGTATAGAATCCATTCAGTCCGTTGGTTGAAATAAGTTTGCTATAAAATTGCCCCCTTGGATTATAGAGCTCCAATGCTACAGGATGTTTGTCCGGAATACGTTTGGTACGATCTTCCAGAATAAACGAGATATGCAGAGTGTCTCCCGGACGCCATACTCCTCTTTCACCGTACACAAATCCTTTCAAGCCTTTTTGAATGTCCTTGCCGCCCACATCAAAGCGGCTGGTGGACTGTTCTTCTCCGTCTGCTACTTTTACGTAGGCTTTTTGCTTGTCTGATTCCGCTACTACGATGAAAGGCACTCCTTTCGTTTCAATTGTGGCGAAACCTTCCGAATCCGTCACTGCTTTGCCTACAGGCTGTAACTGGAAATTGTAAACAGTGACTTGGGCTTTTTCCACCGGTTTGGTATCCAGGATGTTGTTTACTGCTATCCAAAGTTTATTCATTGAATTGCGTTTCACAATCATGCCGATGTTGGAAGCCAGCACATTACAGGTGGCTATCCGGTCAGATGTCATGTAATAAGACGGGTGACAAGGGTTGTTCCGTTCATCCCATCGGTACTGACTCCAGTCGGCATTTTCATTTCCGCTGAAATAATAATATGTTTCGGGTTTGTCCCAGACTGCTTCATCTTCTTCCGGAAGAGTGCCGGATGTGACTTTGGTCAAAGATTCGGTTTCCTCGGAAAATTGCATTCTCGGGCTTTCACCACCACAAGGGTAGGCCGAATACTCCTGTTTGAACGAAAGGATGACACGATAAATAGCACCCGGTTCCTGATGGATCAGACCTGCCAGGTCAATAGAATAGTTTTCCCATTTATGAAGGTCTTTTGATGAATCTTTGCCTAAAAACAATGTTTTTTTGTAAACCAGTCTTCCGGATCTTCTTAATTCATTGGCCGAAGAAAGCGAATTGTTTTGCATAAACATCAGTACATTGTTTTCGAAGATGCGGATAACCCGCAAATCTACTGCATACAGGTTGACGGCCCGGAACGGAATGACAAGGTTTTTTGAGTCGGGAATGATGGCACCTGCAGAGGCTATTTCTACCTGAGGTTTCAGACTCAGTTCGCCGAAAGAGATAGAGTGTGAGTTTCCCAGTGCTTTTCCTTGGCCGTTTTTTATGCCTTCGTGTATTTTCAGTGTAAGCTTGCTGAGCTGACTGGCTTCAAAATAAACATTCACACGGTTATCCGTTACCTGAAAGATATACGAAGAAATCTCCGGTATTTCGATCAGTCCTTTTAAATCCTGAGCATCCGAAACCGGGTCTGAGAAGACGATTTGTATTCCGTTTTCCGGTTGGTCGATGCGTTCGGCAGAAAGGAAGCGGAAACTGTCTTTGGCAGGAATAGTGATTGTTTCACTTTGCTTCCGGTCAATTCCGGCGGACTTTCCGTCTGCTGTGATTTCAAGTTCGTAGTCTTGTTTATTTCTTTGGATATTGCCGATGACGAAGCTATAGGCTGACGGATTGGAGGTGGACTCTACGGTGACTGTCGGAGAAGACAGCCCGCCACTGGCAGAAAGCATTTTTTCTACCTGCTCCTTAGTCGTTTTATCGCTGAAACGGATCTCTCCTTTCACAGTTACTTTATCGGGTGAAGAGGCGGTTATTTCAAGCGGAGCTGTATGTAATGTGAAATTGCTTTCCTGTACCCGGAAGGAGAAGTCGAATGATTTCAATTTGCTATCCACTTCAACGAAATTTCCCAGCTGGAATGTTCCCTGGTACAGTTCTCCCGGTTTCAGTTGTCCCTCTTCCGGAAGAAACTCTACAGTATTATTACTGACCCAATAGGCCTTCCCTTTTATCGAAGGAGTGAAGCGGAACGGATTATCCTTCAGTTCATTGTTTAAGTCCACCATCGGCTGGTCCTGCGTCAACTCAATCCGTATGGGAGAAGATTGAGAAATGACACCGCCCGTATAGGCATTGACGTAAGGAGCGTATTCCGAAGACGGAATAATTTCTTTAGCGCTGCGTGTGCAAGCGAATAATCCTGCGATGATGATCATAAACACACAGGAGAATAGAATTAAAAGATTCTTTTTCCCTTTCATAATGAATCATGTTTAGTTAGTTATTATTTTATCGTCCGTTCGTTTTTATCTCTACTTTCAAGATATGGATTTACAAAGATACAATTTATCCGATAGAAAGTGTCGCGAGGCTCTGTTTTTTGGTTTGCCCGGCAGACGTGTAGCTTACGTCATCTATAGTGAGGGCATGTGGCGCTTCGGATGTAGTCATCATTTACACACCGAGGTAAATGCTTTTACATACCGGGGTAAATGCCTTTACACGCCGGGGTAAATGCTTTTACATGCCGGAGTAAATGCTTTTACATGTGTCGGTAAGGGCTTGGTAAATGTAATCAGTTGATTTTTAGTTGATATCTTTGGGGGAGATTCGGATAATCATTACCCGCTTTGTGTTGTTGCTTACTTTAAACCGATTGTCCGTTCGTTCTCCTATCAACCAGGCAATTCGTTCTCCGCAACACAACACCCATTGTTTCTTCTTGTCACTCAGGGAGAACTTCCGGTCCGTCAAATAGTCGCTTACACGCTTTTTGCCTATCATTCCAAAAGGAATAAACACATCACCTTGTTTCCATTTTCTTATACACCATGCTGCATCCATCTTGTCTGCATCAAAGCAAGCTGTTTTTTTATCTTTGGGAATTATAAATTCAGGAGTATAATCATATACTTCCGTAACCAGACGGAAAGGTGGTTTGGCTTCTTCCTCCTTTATATCTTCTTCAATTAGCAGCAATTCCCTGTCTTTTATGACTTTCCACCCTTTACCGATGAAGACTTTTCCCGGCTGTCCGTCGAGTGATTGCTGTATACTTTCTATTTGGGCGGCGTTGAAACCGAGCGGATGCAACAGTTCGAAGAGGATGGCTCCCGGTACTGGTTCTTGCAGTAAAGCCTCTATCCGGATACCTTCGGAGGTCAGCACGCGTGTCCGTGCTTCTTCTATACCTTTATTGTATAGAGTCGCCGTGTCATTCAGGTAGTTAGTCGTGCGGATAATGCTCTCTTTAACCGATGGATTGATTTCCTGCATCAGAGGTAGCAGGTTCAAACGAATTTTATTCCGGGTATAATCATCCAAAAGATTGGTACTGTCCGTTACGTAATCCTGATTCATGCGTTGCAGGTATGCGATTATTTCATCGCGGCTCAGGCAAAGCAAAGGGCGTACGATATTTCCGTTCTTTGGACGGATTCCGAGCAGTCCGTTAATGCCGGTACCCCGGATCAGATTCAGTAATACGGTCTCTACGCTGTCGTCTTTATGGTGAGCTACTGCGATAACAGCTGCTCCACGCTGTTTCCTGAGCGTTTCGAACCACTCGTAGCGTAATTCACGGGCAGCCATCTCGATAGAAATGTGTTTGTCGGCGGCATATTGAATTGTATCAAAATGTACGGTATGTAAAGGTACTTCCGCTTCATGGCACAACCGGCGTACAAATGCTTCATCTCTGTCCGATTCTTTATCCCGCAGATGGAAATTGCAATGGGTAGCTTCACAGGTGTACCCCATTGATAGCAACAATCGTAGCAAAGCCACAGAATCGGCTCCGCCGCTTAGTGCTACCAATACCTTGTCATTCAGATAAAAGAGCTTCTCTTTTTCGATGTATTGTGCTATTCTATGTTGTATCATATTGCAAAGATAATAGTTTTGTCAATATGGATAAGAATTCTCCCTTATTTAAAAACAATCTAAATAATTTGCATGCCACAAAGTTATGAATTATCTTTGCGCCAAAATTAGAGGTACACACACTATGCGATTGTCCGAATTAAAAACAGGTGAGAAGGGAGTCATAGTCAAAGTGCTGGGACACGGCGGCTTCCGTAAACGGATTGTGGAGATGGGTTTTATCAAGGGAAAAACCGTAGAAGTATTGCTTAATGCTCCACTGAAAGACCCGATCAAATACAAAATAATGGGTTATGAAATCTCTCTGCGGCGACAGGAGGCTGATATGATCGAGATCATCAGCGAGCAGGAGGCTAAGTTACAAACACAGGAATCTGCTTATCATCAGGGATTGACTGAAGATATTGACGTAAAAGAGGAAGATTTGAAGCGGGTTGCCCTTGGAAAACGGCGTACGATAAATGTGGCGCTGGTCGGTAATCCGAACTGTGGTAAGACTTCTCTTTTCAATCTGGCTTCAGGAGCCCACGAACATGTAGGCAATTATAGCGGTGTGACCGTAGATGCCAAAGAAGGATATTTTGATTTCCAGGGTTATCACTTCAAGATAGTCGACTTGCCCGGTACTTACTCTCTGTCAGCTTATACTCCCGAAGAAATTTATGTCCGCCGCCACATCATTGATGAAACGCCGGATGTGATCATTAATGTGGTCGATTCTTCTAACCTGGAGCGTAATCTCTATCTTACTACCCAGCTTATCGATATGAATGTACGCATGGTAGTAGCCCTCAATATGTACGATGAACTGGAAGCCAGCGGTAATACCCTTGATCACCGCCTGCTGGGCAATTTGTTCGGTGTTCCGATGGTACCTACTGTTTGCAAGAAAAATATCGGAGTAGACCGTCTTTTCCATGTCGTTATCAATCTCTACGAAGGTGCCGACTTTATTGATAAAAAAGGGCATATCCATCCGGAAGTGGCTAAGGAAATCATGGATTGGCATCAGACCCTGCCTAACTTTAAGGATCACGGCGAACATCCTGCCGACTATACCCATGGTAAAGAACCGGTGGGCAAAGTATTCCGCCATATTCATATCAATCATGGTCCCGATTTGGAGAAGGCTATCGATGCGGTGAAAGAAGAAATCTCAAAGAACGAATTTATCCGCCATAAATATTCTACCCGTTATCTGGCTATCAAATTACTGGAGAATGATCCTGAAATAGAACGCTTTATTCATACTCTGCCCAATGCCGCAGAGGTGGAAAAGAAACGGGATAAAGCGGCCCGGCGTATACAGGAGACAATGAACGAAGATAGCGAATCTGCTTTGACAGATGCTAAATATGGTTTTATCAGTGGAGCGTTGAAAGAAACTTTCACCGACAATCATCTGGAGCAGGAACAGACAACGAAGGTGCTCGACTCCATTGTGACCCATCGCATTTGGGGATATCCCATTTTCTTCCTTTTTATGTATCTGATGTTCGAGGGTACGTTTGTAATTGGGGAGTACCCGATGATGGGTATCGAGTGGCTTGTCGAGGTGATGGGTAACCTGATTCGGGATAACATGTCCGAGGGCCCGCTGAAGGATATGATGATTGACGGTATCATTGGTGGAGTCGGAGGAGTGATTGTATTTCTGCCCAACATCCTGATATTGTATTTCTGCATTTCCTTGATGGAAGATTCAGGTTATATGGCCCGTGCCGCATTTATTATGGATAAAATCATGCATAAGATGGGCTTGCACGGTAAGTCGTTTATTCCTTTGATAATGGGTTTCGGGTGTAATGTGCCTGCAATAATGGCTTCACGTACCATTGAGAACCGGAAGAGCCGTCTGATCACCATGCTTGTCAATCCGTTGATGTCGTGCAGTGCCCGTCTGCCTATCTACCTGGTATTGGTGGGTGCTTTCTTTCCTAATAATGGCAGTTTGGTTTTATTGGGAATTTATGTTATCGGAATCGCATTGGCGGTTGTTATGGCTCGTTTGTTCAGCCGTTTTCTGGTGAAGGGAGATGATACTCCGTTCGTGATGGAACTTCCACCTTACCGCATGCCGACTATGAAGTCTATCTTCCGGCATACATGGGAAAAAGGCGCGCAATACCTCAAAAAGATGGGAGGTATCATTATGATTGCTTCCATTATCATTTGGTTTTTGGGCTATTATCCGGATCATAATGCTTATCCTACCCAGGCGGAACAGCAGGAAAACTCTTATATCGGGCAGATAGGTCAGGCAGTGGAGCCTGTACTTGAACCGTTAGGATTCGATTGGAAGCTGAGTATCGGTCTTCTTTCCGGTGTGGGTGCCAAGGAGTTGGTAGTAAGTACGCTCGGTGTACTTTATACAAATGATGCCGATGCCGATGCGGTCAGTCTGGCTGAACGGATTCCGATCACTCCGCTTGCAGCATTCAGCTATATGCTGTTTGTGCTGATCTACTTCCCGTGCATTGCCACGTTGGTGGCCATCAAGCAAGAATCCGGTAGTTGGAAGTGGGCTATCTTTACGGCAGGATATACCACAGCATTGGCATGGATTGTTTCATTTGCCGTTTATCAGATAGGAGGATTGTTTTTATGAATTGGCAAGAATGGGTTGTCGGGTTACTGATTATATTGTGTGTAGCCCGCATCCTCTATGGTATTTATGTTTTTTTTCGTCGTGTGAAAGAAAATGATAACCCTTGTGCAAGTTGTGCAAGTGGCTGTGAATTAAAGGATATGATGGAGAAGAAGCGGAAAGAGTGTTCGTCTAAGAAAAAAAAGACAAAGAAAAATTGCTGCGGATAGTTTGGTAGTTTCAAAATTTGTACTACCTTTGCAACCGCAAACGAGAAACAAGGTTCCTTGGATGAGTGGCTTAGTCAGCGGTCTGCAAAACCGTGTACGGCGGTTCGAATCCGCCAGGAACCTCAATAAACCCTCTTAGAGTGATTCTGAGAGGGTTTTTCTTTTAAATTGGGCGAAAATGGTACTAGCGGCGGATCAATGTAAAAATCTGAGGGCTTTTCTTTTTATGCATATAATTTGGCGAGTCTGTACAAGAAAAATGCTTTATCTCTTACTCCTCTGAACTGTGCCCTAAACGCTTTGATTTTAGCATTAAATGATTCTGCTGCTGCATTGGTAGCCCTTCTTTCAAAGAAGTTTATTATATTCAGATAGTGCGTTTGTATAGAGCGCGCTACCCTTCCAAAGGTGAGGAACTCCGATTTGTCTACTTCATCATACCACCTTGCAAGCCTTGTCAAAGCAATATCTTTAAACTTACACTGATGATAGATTGAGCCTAACCGCATGGCCAGATAATATCCCTTCTTTATATCGGGATATTCTTTAAATAGAATCTCGGCCCGTATCCTTTGTGACTGAGTCCATAGCGATTCTTTTTTGTAAAGCAGATAAATACTCCTTGCCAGCAACTGTTTTCTTGTATCTCCATTAGCGAAAACGGGCGCATGATACATCTTTCCGCAGGCCTTTGCGTAAGCAATCTGTATGGACTCTTCGTCCAAAGCCTCCCAGCGAGCTTTCACGCGCATCTCCTGAACAGCTTCATAAGCTAATTTCGGTACATGGAAACGATCTGTAACGCGTTTGGCGGCAGGGAAGCAAGTCCGGGCAATCTGTGCCATATTGGGGGCCATATCCAATGTTATCTCACGTACCTGGTAGCGACGACGACGGGAAAGTTTAAGCAGGACAGAGGTGACTGTACAAACAGCCGTACCTTTAATGATAGCGATAATACTGCCTTTACCACCGTGAGCCTCTTTATTAATCAACACAGTATAGAGTTCTCCACGAGAGAGAGCCACTTCATCAATGCAGACGTAGGCACCAATGTTCTTTTCAAACAAAAGCCAGTTCTCTGCGTGGGCAAGCTGCTCCCAGTGGAGGTAGCCACTTAAATGGTTACGGTATTGACGTTCAAATAAATCCCCGTCAACGCCATATAAAGTACCCAATAACTTGCAGCTGATCGGATAATTATCAATATAGTTCTTTTAAAAAAAACGCAAAATCCTGCGTCATACGAGTACCCTCAGCTAACATGCGCCAGTTACGGCAGATATACTCATTGCTCTTCTTTAATATCCAGCGACGACGGCGAATGTTCAGATACACTTTCTTGCCACGAAGGGGAAAGTCCTGGACAACCACTGGATCATAAAAGCCTTTGCTCTCAGTGCCCTCACCGGCATACTGCTCAGGAACCAGATTCTTCTCTTCAAGGTAAATCACAATCTCATTCACGCTTTCCTTCACATCAACAAGAGCAAAGTAATCCAAGGTGCCTTCAGGAAGAAGAAGGCGATAACCATTTAACTCCATTTTCTATAAATTTGAAGGCAAAGATAAGAATTTATAATTTCACCCCTCAGAGTTATTCATTGATCCCTAGCGGCTATGGTGTTGAATGATTTGAAGCCGGAGTCTGCGACTCGATTGTACCAACGGGCGAGATTCAGACGTGCGCTGTCTTTGGTTGATTGTTTGTTGAATATGACCCTGAGGTTTTGCGATAGCCAATAAGCCTGTTTCAAATCAGGGTAGAGATCGAACAGTATTCTGGCGCGTGTCCGTTGGGTGTCAGTCCAATTTTCAGGTGATTTGAATAAGGCATAGCGCCCTCTTGCCAACAGTTCTTTGAGCGTATTTCCATTCTCTATACGTTCCGCTGTATATTTTCGCCCTTCAAGTTTCGCAGCCTCTCTGGCATCTGTTTCGGCATTGATGGCCTCCCAGCGGTGCTTTATGCGTATTTCCTGGACTGCATCCAAAGCAAGCCTCTGCACATGAAACCTGTCGATTACCCGCGATGCCCGCGGAAAAGCCATACGGCAGATTTTATGCATGCTGTCGGACAAGTCAAGCGTTATCTCGGTGACTTTATTGCGTAGCTCGCTTTTTATTTGACGCAAGGCATGTATGACGGTATCGGCTTCCGTGCCGAGTACTATGGCCACAATGGAGTTCTCTCGACCGTGAGCCTCCTTATTAGTCACGATTGTATATAGCTCTCCGCGACTCAAAGAGGTTTCGTCGATACTCAGATGCGGCCCAATGTTTTGCGGAAATACCCGCCATCGTTCGGCATGAAGCCCCTCTGCCGTGTCTTTCCATTGCCAGTAACCGCTCAGATGACGCTTATACTGGCGTTCAAACAGGTCTCCGTCTATATCGAAAAAACATTCAAGAGAGCGGCCCGTAATCGGGTATTTGTCCAAGCATATCTTTTAAAAAAACCGCAAACTCTTTCGAGAAGCGGGTACCTTCGGCCACTAAATCCCAGCGTCTGCTGACGCTTTTACCCGTCTCAACCTCAATCCACCGGCGACGCTTTACATGAAACGACATCTTACGCCCTCTGACCGGATAATCCCTAACGATGCTCTCTTCATAGAAACCGTTAGACCGAAGCTGTCCTGACTCGTAACCGAAAACCCCATTATTCCGTTCCTCCAAGGTTACGTCAAGCCTTTCTGTGGTTTTATCTACCTTGACCACCTCAAAGTATTCAATCATTTCTTCAGGCAGAAGACATTCAGCCAGCTCTATATAAGCATTCTTTTCCATCGCACTGCGTTTAGTGATCAAAGATAAGTGTTTTACTACATATACACAGGGTTATTACCATGCGCCACTTTGTTCCCACCTTTTCTTTAGAAACATTGTTTTTTCTTCATCCTCTTAATAGGCTGAGGCTTAAAATCCAGTTTAGCTCCTTTACCTTTCCCATGTGCTAATGTTTTATACTCCAATATATCGTTAGTATCGAAACAATTTCGGTGAGAATGCGGGTGCTTGAACATACATTGTCTTCAAGTCTGCCCAACCCTTCATAAGCTGTCGTTTTTCCGTTTGCTACCTGTGTGAAGTCAATTGAGCGAAAACGTATTTGTCTTGGAACATATGCTATCGGATTAATCTGATGCAAAGCTACAAATTCAAGTCCGTTCGCTCGGAAAATCGCTGTAACTAACTAAGTTTCAAATATTTCAAAGAACTCTTTTAGATTTTAATGGGACAGCAATGATTGGAAATAAAAAAAGAGAGGGAGTATCGGCTTCCCTCTCTCGGTTGTGTTAATGTCATTTGATGTTTAATATGGTTTCCGATAGCTTATTTTTTATATCGTTAAGTGCAAACTTGAATAGTTCTAATTCATCATCTGTAAATGCACTGGGTTTCCCGTTGACGATGTTTCCGTTAATGCGTTGAGCTAACCAGCTCCTATCTTTTTGGAAGTAGTGTTGAGCGATATATGATAAGGAAATAACGTCTCCTAAATCTCCGATCTGATTACGTACATCAATATCAGTACGTCTAATTCGCTCTCTCCGGCTTTTCATCTCTTCACGGAGGATTCTTCCCGCTTCGCTACGTTCTTCAAGTGGGATGGATGCAGTCAGCTCTTTCCATATGTTATCAAATTTGATAGCACCTTCTTTGGTACGTAAGAGGTGGAATTGATCTACAAGGCCTCTAATCTTATTTTCCGTCTGCTTATCCATAATGCAATATTATTAATGTAATCTGTAATAAAGAAGATGTTGATAAGGTTGATGGTAGGGATTCATTATGAATCCCTACCTTTTTCATTCTTCGTTGAAGCTCTCGGCAATCATTGTAATGGTGCTGTAGAGTTCATCGTAGAATTCCGATTCGGAATAAAGAATTCCATCTTCAAGAATTTCTTCTTCGTATCGGATGAGGAACCTCAAATGATCAAGCATTTCCTCACGGTCATTTAGACCTTCAACCTTATCAAACATCTCTGTGTCATTAACACCCTGCAAATATAATAACGATTTGTTTATTGTGCAAATAAACAAACCGTTATTTTTTTGTGCGAGAGTGTTTTTTTATTTGTTCTGCATATTTTCATTCAACTCTTGTTATTTTCTCAGAGATTCATCCATCGTATACAGGGCATCGATCAGGAATTCTTTTTTTATTTCGGGCTTTTTGGTCATGTCTGACTGTGCGAGGGAGTCTAAAAGACGCATTTGCGAATCAAAGACGCGACCATTACTCTTTCCGTTAATAGAATCTTATCGGTTATACTCATCAGCATATTCTTCATATTGTTTTTTACCTTAGTTATCAATTGCACTCCATTGACAAATAAAGTTTCAAAGAGCATTTTCCCTATATAGCCCTTATCTGCATATGGTTTCCCTTTGATATTTTTAAAGAAGGTTTCCTGTTTAAGTGGCTCCCTGTCATCCACTCCCCCCGGGAGTAAACATGAAGTTCAGTATTTCTCCTTTGTCATTGATTATCAGGTGTAGTTTGAAGCCGAAAAACCATCCCATTGAACATTTTCCACGTGTGGCTAATCCTTCAAAGGTTTTATGAATATGGATACGTTGGTTACGGCAAACCCGTAATGGAGTGGAATCGGCAAAACTAATACCTGTACACTGCCCAAGGAGCACCTGTTTGATAAATATAGCCAATGGAAGAAGGATCTCTTTTTCCAATTCTACAAAGCGGTTATAGGAAACCCGAACAGGAAACAAATGGGATAAATGCTTGCACACATATTCCGGATAATAATGCTTGAAGCATCTAAAACCACCCGAATGAAAGAGAATCAAAATCACCATAATCTCGGAATCACTCATACTCTGCTTGGGAATGGTGAACCGTGCCAAAAGATTTTCTTGCCTATCTCCAATCAGCCGACAAACCGTTATCTGAAAGATATAATGGCAGATTTGAAGATTGATAAGACAATGACCTTTCACCGGGCACGGCATAGTTTCCGAACTATTGCTGCAAAGAAAGGTATTCGTGACGGGATAGCAGAACGAATAATGGGGCACGCAGAAGGTAACGACATCAAGGATATTTATACGCACTTGCATGATGAGGATATTGTAAAGGAGATGCGAGATAAGTGGGTGGGGTAATATGAGTGCATTTTCCACACTTTCTGCATTTTAATAAATAATATGCTGTAAATCTGTTACTTGATAATGTAAATAAAGTGCGGATAAAATAAAACTGACGAAGAAAAAAGTGATAGTTAGTCTTTTTTTTCGTCAGTTTTTTTTTAAAAGTAACAACCTAACATATTGATTGAGATAAGAAATACAAGACTTTTTGTGTTTTTCCAAGTTGTTTCAAATATAATTCTTACCTTTGCAACCGATAATTTAAAATGTTCACGATTTATGTGTTGTGCTTCCGTGTAAATACCATATTGCGAGTTCGCATCTCTAACCTTTGAGATGTCAATGGTACTAAATAGGCATCCCTTGTCTATCAGAAGTTTAGTATCTTGTCGGAATATGGGCAATCTCAGTTTTATTTAATTTATTTTTTATCAACTGTATATTGGTCTATCAGTTTACTGATGGCTGGTAGCTGATATAGTAATAATATTTGAGATTATGATTTACCCGAATAATTTTGAACAGAGAATTGGAATTGATACAGTTCGTCAATATATTATAGAAAAGTGTTTATGCCCTCTTGGAGAAGAGAAAGTAACAAATATGAGTTTCTCAACAGACTTTGCCACTCTTGAAAAATGGTTAGAGCAAACAGGAGAGTTTGCGCAGATTATACGAAATAAAGAGGATTTTCCTACAGATAATTTTTTGGATGTCCGTGATTCTTTACACAAGATAAAGAATGATGTTACCGCTTGGCTCTCAGAAGAAGAAATTTCAAACTTAATGAATTCATTGCAAGCAATCAATAATATAGTAAACTATTTGCATGCGGCAAAGACAGACAAAGGGGAGTTTAAATACCCTGCTTTAACTATAATGGCAGACAATATCAAAATTTTTCCTGTAATTATAGATAAGGCAAACTCTATATTAGATAAATCATCACACCAAGTTAAAGATAATGCCTCACGTCAGCTTGCAGATATCCGCAGAAATAAGATGGAAACAACAAAAGCTGTATCATGTAATATGCAAAATGCTATGCGTGATGCCCAGAAAGCTGGTTTATTAGGAAAAGATGCAAGTATCAGTTTGCGTGACGGACATATGGTAATCCCTGTTGATGCCGCTAATAAACGAAAAATCAAAGGATGTGTGCATGACGGTTCAGGGAGTGGAAAAACTGTATTTATTGAGCCCGAAGCCGTTGCAGAAGCGAACAACCGACTTCGAGAATTAGAAGCCGATGAACGTCGTGAGGTTGTGAAAATTCTTATAAAATTTACAGACCTTATCCGCCCGCATTTATCAGACCTTTCCCATTCATACAATTTTATGGGAGATATTGATTTTATTCGTGCAAAAGCATTATTTGGAGTACGTATAAATGGCATTAAACCGATTTTTGAGAACAAACAGCAAGTAGAATGGGCACAAGCTATACATCCCTTATTGAACATACAGCTATTTCAACAGGGAAAGCAAGCGCATCCTTTAGATATTGTTCTAAACGAAAAAAATAGATTACTAATCGTTTCAGGAGCAAACGCCGGGGGAAAGTCTCTTTGTCTGAAAACAGTAGCACTCCTACAGTATATGTTACAATGTGGATTACTTATTCCTGTACATGAAAATTCACGAACCGGAATATTTGACCATATATTTGTGGATATAGGTGACGGACAAAGCATGGAGAACAGTCTTAGTACATATACTTCACACCTTACAAATATGAAGTATTTTGTGGAGCAATGCGATAATAAGACGCTAATCTTAATCGATGAATTCGGAAGCGGAACAGAGCCACAAATAGGTGGCGCCATTGCCGAAACTTTGCTTGACAGATTTAATCGAAAAGGCAGCTTCGGAGTTATCACTACACATTTTCAAAACTTAAAACATTTCGCCTATGAGACTGATGGTATTATTAATGGCGCAATGCTTTACGATGCTGAACGTATGCAACCCCTTTATAGACTTTCTATTGGTAATCCGGGTAGCTCTTTTGCCGTTGAGGTCGCAACACGGATTGGTTTACCGAAAGATATTATTATCGAATCCTCCGCAAAGTTAGGAGAAGGTTTTATTAATATGGATAGTTTTTTACAGTCTATAGCCCGTGATAAGATTTTTTGGGAAGATAGAAGAAAAGAGATTTTAGGGAATCGTAATTCAGAACTTGGGAAAGAAGCAACTTTATCTGCTACAATGAAGACAGGTAAACTGATTAAAGAACAATCCTTGAAAAATACCATAATCGAAAAAGGAGATATTGTTAGATTGAAGGGACAAGCCGCTACCGGAAATGTTTTAGAGATACAAGGTAAGCAAGTGATAGTTGCCTTTGGATTACTTAAAAGCACTGTTGCTTTAGACAGATTAGAATTAATAAGTAAAAGAAAATCTTAAAAAAGAAAAGATAATAGCAGCAAGGGGGTATATTCAGTTTTGAAATTTACCCCCCCCCTTGCTATTATATCTCAAAAGAAACATTTAGCTATGTGAGATATTCTTGACACCAAACTATATGCAATATTATCAAATCCTTTATATAAAAGTAGCTCGGATTCTGAAGGGGAATTAAAAGATGTATATAAAGAATTTATGGAAACATTAATTTTATATTTAGATACAGAAAACGATAATAGAAAACGTATTCGTACGCTCAATATAACACAAGTAGAATTTGAAATGATAAAATCTTTGGAATTATCATATGGGAATAAAGGAAATATTTTAAAAATAGTTTATTCAGATAAAGTTTTATTGTTGATTAACAAAGAATTAGAGCTAATATATCGCCAAATGCAATATCCAAAATATTTCATTAATATAGAAAGAAAATGGCAATCTCCTTTATATCTGAATCCGAGTGTTATTAATTACACCGATGTTATGGAAAATATTTGTGGGCTTTATTATTTAAACAGCATTAATGGTATTGATGGAAAAAATATTCCTTTTAGTATGTTAGCTAATGATTTTGAACTTTTATTTAATTTCAAATTTGCGGATATATACAAAAAAAGAGATGAAGTACTTAAGGAAAGCTATCCTCCTTTTTTAGCTCTGATATACAGATATTTGTTTCTTTGGGTATTGTCATGTCAGTTCATTTGTTGGATAGCGTCCCTTTGCAGAAACGCTACCTTGCTTTTTCAAGTGGTGGATGAAAAAGAATTTTCAGTTCAACTTTTAGTTTAGTGAACAGCTTTACTTGTGGTTGTACTCTTTAATAGAACTCTCAAAAATACGGTTATCAGCAGTAGCCTTTAGTACGCCTGCTGCCACAAGGTCTGAAATTTTCTTGTGTGAGCGTCCCATCATTCTGGCTACTTGATTAATACTTATAAGTCTTCTCTATATCCGATTCAGGAGGCTTTGGCAACTTTTTATCTAATACTCTTTCCATTATCTTTTCGATAGCGGATTCTGTAGTTACAATTACTGTTTCCATACTTCTACTTTTTTAGTTAGAAAATCTGTTTATTATTTGAACACTAAATTTTATTTCTTATCTTTGATGCTGCAAATATAGAAATAATATATTAAGGCTAAATTAATAGTTTGGCATTTGTATTTTAAATACACTTATATGGTTCATCTTGAAAGAATAAAGGAGTTGTGCGAAAAGAAAAACGTAACAATGAAACAGGCTGCTGTTGAATTGGGCATGACAGAGCAGAGCTTGCATAAAATCATCAAGGCTAACTCTACTAAAATAGATACATTATTAAGTATGGTTCAATACTTTAATGTAGAACCTGCTTATTTCTTTGATAGCTATTCTACTGGCACATCAGATGGTGTTTGCATCAGTAAAGAAGAAATGGAAGGGCTTATTAAAAAGGTGATAGCTTACTCGATTCATGGCTTTGGAATGGTGAAACTTGAATGGGATGCTAAAGAACAAAAGTTTAATTCCTATTTCGATGTACTAAAAAAACAGTATAGTCCTGATGCTTCGGATTTAAAATATATATCTTCGATGCTTGAAACAGATATTCATATCACCGACAAGACTACTCCTAAAGATGTGGCACGGGTATTGATGACTAAAGATGAATTTGATTTCACTTCTACCTATTATTACGGCATCCGAAAAATGGAAGTACAGGAAGAACTTCAAAAGCTCACAGCTTTTTTGGATAAGCATAATATTCCTATCTCTGATTCCATTAAGAAAGATATTGATGAACTTAAAGGCAGGATTAAGTATTATGAAAGTAAGAGTATTATAGGAAATAACAAGATTTGACCATAAACTATGGAACAGATATTTAATAAAGAGCAACAGGAAAAAGCGCAATTCATTTTGAATCATCCTTTGGCAAAGCTATCGGATTTGCGCTCAAATGAAATAAAGGACTTAGCCGTTGTATGGTGCTACTATTCCGGTAAGATAGAAGGCAATACATATACTTATGTAGAAACAGAAGCATTGCTCAAAGATGGTATTACTTCTGAAAAGAAGTATGAAGATGCCAAGATGTTGAAGAATTTATATAATACCTTCATCTCTGAACTGGAGTATATCAATAAAGGGAAAAATCAGGAAGTGATAGATGAACGCACTTTGTTTAGGGTGCATCAATCTATATCTACAGGGTTGGTTTCTGATGAAGAATCAGGCTTTTTAAGAACAAGGGCTGTCCGTATTAGCGGCACGGGATATATACCGCCAAAGGATTTGCATGATATTCGGGCAAAGTTGAATGAAATACTTTATCAGCAAGAGCAATTAACAAACCCATTGGAGCGAGCCGTTTATCTTCATTGCAACATAGCCAAACTGCAACCTTTCATTGACGGGAACAAACGTACCTCGCGAATGATGGAAAGCATTGTATTGATGAATGCTGATATTATTCCTGTTTATTCTTCAAGGGATGCCGATATACTGAATTACAGGAAAGGGCTGATTGGCTTTTATGAAACAGGAAATTATTCTCCGTATGCCGATTACTTCCTGAATAAACAAGTGGAACGAATTAAAGAAATAGAATAACCATGAGTGAAGATATAAATGTTATGCTGAAAGAGGTGGATGTTCAGAAAGAACAGCTATCAGCTTTGCGTCCATTGCCCGAAGAAGCCTTGAAAAAGATTCAGGATGCTTTGGATATTGAATACACCTACGAAAGTAATCGTATAGAAGGCAATACGCTCACTTTGCAGGAAACAGCCCTTGTGGTAAACGAAGGCGTTACTATTTCGGGGAAATCCATGAGTGAACATCTGGAAGCAATCAATCATGCAGAAGCTATCAGCTATATTAAAGATATTGCTAAACAAGATATAGAGATAAGCTAACGTACCATCAAAGAGATACACGCCCTTATTCTTCATGGAATAGACCGGGAAAATGTCGGAAGATACCGCACCGTTCCTGTTATGATTTCTGGTAGTACACATATGCCACCGCAACCGTATCTGGTAGAGAAGCAAATGGAAGATTTTATTCTTCGTTTCAAGCAAATGGAAAAAGAAAAGATACATCCTGTTCTTATTGCTGCCTACCTGCATGACGAACTGGTGCGGATTCATCCGTTTATAGATGGTAATGGGCGTACTTCTCGTTTGTTGATGAACTTGTATCTTCTTCGTCATGGCTATGTTATTATTACTCTGAAAGGTAGTAATGATGCAAAGGTAAGCTATTACATGGCATTAGAGAAGTCGCATACAGAACATTTGCCGGAAGACTTTCAAAAGTTGGTTGTTGAAGCGGAGATAGCTGCTTTGCAAAAGTACTTGTCTATTATGGCTTAATGAAGAAATAGAATAAATCTTTCCATTTTTTCTTTGCAAATCAAAATTATCAGTTTATCTTTGTGATTATTAATAAACGATTTAAACAGAATATTTGTTTTACAGTAGCGAAGCTAAAGAGATTCTAATCAACTGGAAATAAAAGGATTATCTTGGCAGTTTAAAATCCGCCAGGAACCTCGAACATTACTTTAAATCCCTTGAAAGTCAAGTGCTTTCAAGGGATTTTTCTTTGTTGGATTCCAATCTGGGAACCAATAAATTCATTCTTTCCACACTATTGCAGCAAAAAATATTAGGGAGCAAGTTGCAGAATAGATAATAGGACACAATCCTCTAAATCCATATACAAGCCATTTGAGCATATCCGACAGATGAGGATTCCATATTTCCGTATAATATGTCGTAAGACATATAAAAATGCAGTACATAGTAGAGTGTATTGCATTTTTCTTATATTTGCAAGTACTTTCATGAAAGGTAAAACAAGACTATAAAAAAATGAAAACGAAAAAGTTATCAAAACTACTACTGTTGTTCTTGTGCACAATTAATCTTATTGGTTGCAACAATGAAGAAACGGAATCTGCCTGCCATTTGGAGTTGACTGTAAATTCATGCAAAATCATATTGGGCGGTAGTGAATCTGTAAAGCTGACGGCCCATGAAAACACGACATTGGATATAACTGATGGTGAAGTGGCTGATGCTGTTTATACATGGGGTGGAAATACGGAATATGCCTCTGATATCAAAATTACAGGTAAGCGGGATGGAGAAACCGATATTATCGTTACCGATCATGAAACAGGAGAGACTGCCACGATAAAAGTGGAAGTGACCAAAGCGCCGATGCCTCACCTTGCACTTAAAAAAGGGAATAGGAAAAATGTTTTTGATCGTATGGATTTTTATCTAACAAATGATGGTTCGCAATCTATAACGATGGGATTACTGTCAGAGGTATGCGATTCAATAGTCTGGACAGTGAATGGACAGAAAGGCAGCTATCGGTTGTATGAACGTGAAAGTGGAGAAGGAGTAGTTAAGAGCCATCTGGTTATGGAGTGGGGGCACTGCTTTATATTCCCCGGAGATTATGAAACTTGCCTTACAGCATGGAAGGATAACAAGGTGCTTTACCAAGACATACTTTCGGTTACTATCATTAATGATAAAGATTTTCTGGGATTTAATTGGAAGGATGTGACTAATACTTCACAGGCGTGGACTTCTTATGCCGATGTTATTGGCAGTAACCCTGATTTGATGACTACTTATCGGTTTAATGCTGGTGTCCCATCAGTGGAAGTTGCATACTTTAATGTTACAAGCGATAAATATCTGAGCCAAAGTTATGATGTGCTTTATAACTACTTCTGTTTACTCTATTCGCAACCTACTTACGAAGATAAAAAGGATAAGCAAAAGATCTTTCGATTATATAAGGAACTGTTTTCCGAGCAAAAGGTATATCCGAATGCCTATCCGTGCGCTATATGGGTTACAGATAACGCCAATGCGGTTTTATTACTTGACGAAGACGATTCGGCACGCTATATCGTTTATGCAGAACCAAGACAGTGATAAAATTATTTTTTATGAAGGAAGCCCTCAGTGAAGTTTCTTCATTTAAATTCACTACATTGGTGCTTTGTGATTTATTAATAATAGTCATAAAGTAGCACTATCCCGGTCAGTTGGTTGATAATATCTAAATTTAAAGTGAGGGTGCGTATGGATACTGATTTTGTAAATTTGACAACAGAAAACCTTGCCGGTGAGCATTTATGTTGCATTATCCGCAGTAAAAAGCCACATCAGGGTATTGAAGCAAAGCGGCGATGGCTTTCTGACCGGCTGAATGAAGGTCACGTCTTTAGAAAATTGAATGCAAAGGCTACGGTTTTTATCGAATATGCTCCCCTTGAAACAGCTTGGGTCCCCATAACCGGTGATAACTATTATTACGTATATTGCTTATGGGTTTTAGGTAGTTACAAAGGAAAAGGGTATGCAAAGTCATTGATGGAGTATTGTTTGGCTGATGCCAAAGCAAAGGGTAAATCCGGTATTTGTATGCTGGGAGCAAAAAAACAAAAATCCTGGCTTTCTGACCAATCATTTGCGAAGAAGTTCGGTTTTGAAGTTGTTGATACTACTGATAACGGATATGAATTGCTTGCGCTTTCTTTTGACGGAACAATACCCCGGTTTGCGCAAAATGTAAAGAAGCAGGAGATTGAAAGCAACGAACTGACGATTTACTATGATATGCAATGTCCTTATATCTGTCAAAACATTGAAATAATAAAACAGTATTGCGAAATGAATGACGTTCCCGTATCTTTCATTCAAGTGGATACGTTACAAAAAGCAAAGGAATTGCCCTGCGTTTTCAATAACTGGGCTGTATTCTATAAAGGAAAGTTTGAGACTGTGAATTTATTGTTGGATGTCGACTACTTAAAGAGGATACTCAAAAAGTGAAAATGTAAATTCGGATATGCTTTGTGAGCTTTGCTGTCTGAATTCATATTGAATATTATATAACCCTAAGGTGTCAATCATATTTTAAATGAAGATGCGTCGAAAATGTCAATTCCGCATGGAGACATTCTCGACACACCTTCATTGATTTTATCTATCTTTACTTCAGAATAAAGATATAGCCTTTGTCTTTCGGTATTTTGATTTTATCTTTGGCTGACAGTGTGAATCCTTCCTGGAAACCTTTGATAGCAGGTGCCGTCAGTTTTGCCTTGTCGGGGTCTATCCCCAGTTTCTCCCAGTCAATTTGTAGTTTCACCTCACTGTCTTTCTTTGCCCAGCTGGCAATGGCTATCATCACTTTGCCGTCTTTGACAAACGAAGTGGCCAGAATATCGCTGCGTCCTGTTTTCACCGGATTGTATGATACCCAATACCCCATCATCCGGCTGTCCTTGATACCGAAAGCATCCCATACCTTCCAGAGTTGTGAAGGGACGGACTCCATCGGTTCGCGTGCTGTCATGCCGTATAGCATACCCCGGTAAGGATTGCCACCGTCCTGTAACATTTCGCTCATCATGCCGAAGGGGATACCCGAAACATCTGTCAGCCAGTATTCCGGTGATTTTTCGTATTTGAAGTATTCGCCGAACCAAAGACGGTCCAGGTAAGGCATGTGTTCCATATACAGGAAGATGCTGTTGATGTACCCGTCCGCCGGATTGAACTGGTTGGCGGAATGAACGTCGATGCGCGGGTCGGGACGATTGTTTTCCAGTACCCGGCGGATACGTTTCATGGTGTTGCGGTCGAAAGCCAGGTCGTCGATATATACACCGTCGATACCTACATTCTTTGTCAGCCAGTTCAGCCCTTCCACGTAAAAATTATGCCAGCGTGAAATGCCGGTATTCACGATGGCTGCATCTTTGTAGGCATCTACAAACCATGCGGCGATGTAGTCACCGTCCAGATGCTCTTGCAACCATGCATATCCTCCTCCTTTGCCCGGAGAGAAGATCTCGTGTCCGAGACTTTTCAGGGCAAAAAGCTCCGGTGCGTGATTGTTCAGCTCCCTTACGGTGTAGTAGATTTTCACTTTGTAACCTTTGGCATGCGATTCGTCCACGTACTGCTTCATGAAGGCCGGACGGAAGAACGGATAGTTGATATGCGGGTTGACTGCATTGCCGTGATGCAGGTTGATGACGTTCGCTCCGGTTTCAGCTACTACGTCTACCGCCTGATAAGCATGCGCATCACCCTCTTTCAGTTTCTCGGCAGGCTGGTAACCGTGATAGTAGCGATCGGTCCACTGCTTCATGGTGTCTATCGGTTTGAAAGGTGTCACCAGCACCAGGAAGTCGAAGTTCAGCTCTTCTCCTTTGGTCATGGTCCGCTTTCCGCTGTAGGTTTCGATATCCACTTGTTTCCCTTGTTCCCGGTAGCTGATACCTCCTTTGCCGTCGTTGAACCAGGATGGCGGCATGTTCAGCGGTTGCATTTTGTAGAAATTGGTGTTCAGCGGGCGGCGGTAGTTTTCCGCACGGAACAGGCATTGCATTCCACCGTTTACGTCGCCGAACCAGAAACCTTCCTGATTGCGTTCCACATTCCATTTCCATCGGTCGCTTTTAGGACGCAGAGAACCTTCATATCCCATTCCCAAACGATATTTGGCAGTCGTTGCCGGCATGGAAGTCATCAGAGCTATGTCATCTACCGATGTGTTTTCGGTTGCTTTTACTTTAATCTGATAACTCATGAAACCGTCGAACTCCATGCTGGCATGTACCGTCACATCGAGTGATCCGGCCTTCCCGGCAGCTGTCCAACTAACAATCCCGTCTTCCTTCTTGCCAAATTTCAATGGTGAAGTGATGGTGACGGGCAGTTGTTTTCCATTCCGGCGGATGACGAGCTCCATCGGTTTTGCCAGGATGTCTTTGGCTTCTTTGCCAACGGAGGTCATCTCTTCGGTGAAATAACTCCGGATGGAAGCCGGTAACCCCAGTTCGCCGGCAGTGACGCTTCGTCCCAATACGCTGATTGTGTTGTCTGTCACCGTCATCGGAATGAACGGCTTCACCAGTTGGTCATTTACGGCATATTGTGAATTCAGCCAGCGCAGGCGTGACAAACGCCACAAATCACTGTCTCCTTTGTCTACCAGCACATTGTCGGACAGGTTGATCGTGATCTTTACCTCTTGAGAGGCTCCCGATGAATCGCTGACAATGGCTTTACCGCTATAAATGCCTCTGCCGGCATGTTCCGGCATCTGAATGCCTATCCAAAGCGGCTGTACACGCCCCTTGCCCACGTTTACTTCCGGATGCATCGGGCGCCCTATCCAGTCGGTCCCTTCCGTATTGAAACAAGTGATGGCCGATGCCGGAATCATCCCGTCTTTACCTTTCAGGTCGGTGAAGGTTACTTTGACCCCGTTCACCGGATTCTTGAAAGCCCATAGTCCGAGTTGCAATACATAATATTCGTTTAAGTCTGCTTCACCGAAAAATTCGCCGGTGGCTCCTTGGGTTACCTGACGGTATGAGAGATCGTCGAACATACGGATAGGGAACTTACGGTCTTCGGGCAGCAGCAGGAACGGTTTATTGCTATTGGCTTCTGCCAATGCCTGTTTCTCTTTTGCTGTGGCAATGATTTCCATCGGATAGAAGCTGTTGAAACTGCCTAACGACTCGAATCTGACCAGTTTGGCCCGGGTCACCTTTGTTCCCGGAGTGGAACTGCAGATTGCTTTCCATTGTGCGTCGGCTCTGTCAGGTTGCTTCGGATAGTTCACTTTGGGGTATGGACCTCCCGATGTATGGTAGGGCAGATAGTATACATAGTAATTCCCTGTACCTGTACTGGCATCGAACCGGATACGTCCGTACTCACGGTTGATTTCCACCGGAAGTACATTGTCCACTACTTTGCCGGTAGAAGCATTTATCACAATAATCCCTTTCTGTTCGGGATTGGCGTCGCGTCTGCGCCAGGGGATATAAGCTTCCGCTACGGTGGCGGGAGTATTCATTGAAACAACGGCACGGTGATTACCCAGTGTGTCGGGAGTCCAGTAGTTTTCGCCGTAAAACGAAGCTTCGGGGACGAAGTCCTGAGCAGCTGCCGGAAAGGTTAACAAGGCTGACAGTGCCCATAAAAAGAGTTTTTTCATAATGTTTTGTCTAATAAATAAGTATGTGCAAATTTACAAAGAATCGTTTGGGATCGGATAAGATTTGCCTGTTTTTATTTGAGATGCGGTTTCTCTGTCGATTGGCGGACAGTATTTGGACACCTTTATTTGCATTTTCCCTTTTTGTATTATCTTTGCGCCCTCAAAAAACAAATAAACCCTACACTATGAACAAAAAGAAAGTTTTAGGTATTTCGCTTCTGGCACTCTCTCTGTTTGCTTGCCAGGATGATGATACCGTCGACATTCTCAATGCCTCTGGCACACCGCCTGCCTTGACTAAAATTTCGGCAGAGGAGTTTCTCAATCAGGGAGAACAGATGTTTGAAGATGGTGAGAGCGTTGATGACATTGTTTCGGCCGATCGTGCCTTCTATGTGAACCAACCGCTTAATGTATCGATGACAGACGGAAAGCTCCGCCTGTTCAATGGTATGGCTCACGATTTCAAAGAAGTCTCCGTATGGCTTACGATGCCCCATTTGCGTGATACCATCCATCTGATGCAGTTTGAAGAAGTTCCGGGCTTTTACAACATCCGGTTGGATTCTCCGCTGAAGATGGGCGAGGCAGTCTATCCCTCCAAAAGCGGCAAGCCTGTCCGTGTCAACAATCTGGCTTTGCTTTCTCCCGATCAGTACGAACTGTTGCTTACATGCAACGATTCTGTATTCGATATGTTGAAAACTATCAAGATGAAGACCCGCATTCAGATGGGAAAATACGGTAGTGGTAACTGGGGAGTGATGACGCCCAATGCAGCCCGTTATTATGCCACTTCAGCGGTAAATATGGCCGTTATGTTCAGTTCCGGAATTTTTCGTGATTCATTGATGAATTATAAAGGCAGCATCCATAACGATGCAGGGAAGGAGATTGACCGTGAGGGATTGTTGAAATCCATTCTGAATAAGCAAAGTCTGGTGTTCGGAGTAGTCACCGGACCCGGAATCGCCGGACTTGGCGGAGGAAACGCACTGGGATTGCGTGAGGAATATCTTTCGGGCTTCTTTTACCAGAACCGGGTAGCGATAGATTGCAATTGGGTGCTTCATGTCTGGATTCACGAATTGGGACACTGTCTGGGTTACGGCCATTCCAGCAGCTTGTGTTATGGATCGATGCCCGACGAGATTGTGCCGAAAGTATACCGTTACATGATGAAACACCGGATGTTGCCTTATATCATCAATCCATTCAAGAGTTACAATGATTATAACCCCGGTATCAACGATGCCGATAATCCCGACATAGAGTTATGATGAAAAGATACAGCATTTTTATGGTAGTGGCGACTTTGTTGCTCACTTTTGCCGCATGTGATAAAAACAATATGCCAGGGTTCGGTTTCACTACCGATTCCATCCTTACACTGACTTTTGAGAAAGAGCTGGATGCGGCAGCTATCGGTGTAGGTACACAGAGCTATAATCCTGTGGGAATGCGCCGTTCGGGTGATACCCTTTTTATAGCCAACCGTGCCGACGGATCGGATGGTGTCCGGATTGTTCGTGCCTCCACCGGCGAATTGCTTTACTCGTTGACAGGTTGGACGTATGACGGAAAAGCTGAAAAGTTCGATAATCAAGTGATGGATGTAGCCGTCAACAGCGATTATATTTTTGTGGTGAACCGCTCTTCCCGGATCGACATGTTTCGCCGGAACGATTATACGTATGTAACCACTATCGGGCGTACAGGCTGGCAGTCGAGCTCGTTGTTGCAATGCGAGTCTGCCGAAGTAGCCGGTGACAAACTATTTATTCGTGATAAACAAAAAATCAAGGTGGTACAGCTTTCGGACTGTACACCGGAAAATCGTTTCAAGGTCCCCGTGTTTGCCCAGAACACCGACAGCACAACTTCCAACAATGGATTTAACCTCGAGACCGTGGCACGTTACAAGGAACTTATTTACGTATCGGACTATGAAAGTGCGCGTATCCTCGTAATCGATCCCTCCACCGTTACTACGAAAGGAGAGCCGGTCCGCTTTGTCCGTTCCTACCGTATGCAAAGCAAGCCGTTGAGTATGGGATTCTTTCAGGATGAAATGTACGTTGTCTGTGCCAATAACCGTATCGTAAGAGTGAATCTCCTCACCGGAGAGGAGAAGGACGCTTACTCTTCTTTTGCCGGAGGAATGGGATTCGGTACTCCGGGACGCCTCTTTTTCCATAACGATATGTTCTATCTTTCAGGTCGGAACGCGAACGCTCCGCGCCTGATACAGGGAAAAGTGATGTTTGTTGAAATATCCGAGTTGGACTAAAAAAGCTCACGACAGAGGATCACAGAGTCTCACGGAGTGAAAATATAGAGTACAAAACTCTGTGAGACTCTGTGAAACCCTGTAGTGAATGAAATTCAAAAAAATAAGTAAACATGAATTTAAAATTTTTATATCTGTTATTATTGCTGTCTGCTGCCTGTTGTGTATCCTGTTCCAAGGACGAAGAACCGGCTGATAAAGGCAATACCTCTCCCGAAGAACCGGTTTATACCACGTTTACCGATGCCGGCGAAGTGATTATTCCCGGAGTGCTTCCGGCCAATTTTACTCCCCGGTCCGTACGGGTCAAAGGGGATACATTATTTGTTGCCAACAATAATGCCGCCGACCGTTCTGTTCTTTTGTTGAACTTGACGACAGGCGAGCTGATCGGACGCATCGATTCGTGGATGCGGAAAGATACTAAAGAGACATTTAACGCTGAGATAGGAGATATGGCTGTTTCGGACCGTTATATTTTTGTGGGCATGTACAACTCCCGTATCAACATTTTCGACCGTCGTACCCTTCAGTTCGTCAATGCCATCGGGCGTTCGGACGGAAAGTGGGGTGACGATATTTACAGCATGACTCATTGTTACGGTCTTCGCGAATGCGGCGATAGGCTGATGGTGCGTGATAAAAATACCATTCGCGGTTATTGGATTTATGAAGCTGTTACCGAGCCTGCGTTTCGTGTCCCCTGGATCGGAAAGGTAAAGGTACCCGAAGGAATCGGATATGACTATCAGCCCCGCATTCATGGCATGGCGGAGCATAACGGGCGCATGTACCTCACCGACTGGTACAACAAAAGCCTGCAAGTGTTTACTCCCTCAAAAATGGAGATTGTGTTCGGCGAAGAGACGCATATCACTTCCGATGCCGTATTTAAGTACGACGCCATACAGCCTTTGGGACTGCTGTCCTATGGCGGAGAGCTCCTGATGTCAGTACAAAAGAGCGGGAAGATACAGCGCTATGACCCCGAGACGGGCGATTTGTTGGGGCTGTTAGCCGAATTTCCGGACAAGGAAATCGGGCGTATGGAGATAGCCCGGGGAATGCTTTATTATATTGACCTCAAAGCCGGAAAACTGATGAAGGCAAAAGGAGAATGATTTACCACAGGGTTTCACAGAGTCTCACTGAGTTTTATTCTTCATCATTTTTACTCTGTGAAACCCTGTGGTGAATCTCTTTCCGTTATACATTCATCGCATTTGCTCCGAGTGCACCCAAGTCTTAGAAGTGAATTTATGCCGTCTGAACCGGTATCTTCATCCTTATACCTTTCTTCAATTAACATTGTTAACGCTTTTTTTAGACTGTCTTATTCTTATGCGCAAATAACAAATCTTTTGCATTTAAAGAATTTGTTATTCGCATCCAAAGAACAAGCTTTAACTCTATGTTAAAACAAAGCTTTTAAGAACAGAAATCTTACTTTTTAAAGATGTTGTTTTTCAGATGGTTAAGTCTGAAATTCGCTTCTCCGCCTCACGGATGGACTTTTCGGGCGAAAGTTGGGCTACTTGCTTTTTTGTCAACTATAAACGAGGGTTTACACTTCCGAAACTTGAATAATTTATATAATTCCGGCAAATATATTGTATTTTTTTGAAAAGCAGATGTGCTTACGCGCGCGTAAGAGGAGAAAATCTTGTGTGTAAGTGATAGGAGGGTGGAATACCTATTATGGGGCTACAAACATATGCGTTATGTAGAATTTATAGAAAAAATAGGGGGAAATTGTTTCAAAAAACGTTCGTTTATAAACACAAAGGTAAGGCACATTTTTATAACAACAAAATATTTTTATAAATAAATTGCTTTTTTCTCTTTTTTACTAAAACACACTACTGATAATGAAGGGGTTATGAATAAAAAATAGTGTTTTTATCTATATTTTTTTTCATAAGAACGGGATTTTTCAAAAAGGTCAAAAAAAGGTGTTTCAAATGACGAACGTTTTTTGAAACAATTTCGTCCGTTTTACCACTATAAATATTTTCGGAAATACTTACGGTTTGAATGAGAAAAGATGTCTCGTCCAAACCGCGTAGCGCACCCGAAAGTAACCTATCGAGTTTTAATTTCCAACAATAAATGTCTGAACAACAGGAGTATTGGTTTGCCGCTCGGACAAAGAAGGATCAGGAGTTTGCTATTCGTAATGCTTTAGAAAAGCTTGGAATAGAATACTTTCTTCCTACACAATTTGTCATTCGCCAACTGAAATATCGTCGTCGTAGGGTAGAAGTTCCTGTTATCAAGAATCTTATTTTTGTCCGGACTACCAAAGAGCGTGCCTGGTCCATCACGAAGGATGATCACGTTCCTTTATTTTATATGAAGGATCTTTATACCCATACTTTGCTCATCGTCCCCAACAAGCAGATGGAGGACTTTAAGTTTGTGATGGATTTAGCTCCGGAAAATGTAACTTTTGACGACCTTCCTCTTACCGTGGGTACAAAAGTACAGGTTGTCAAAGGAGAGTTTTGTGGTATCGAAGGTGAGTTATCCAGCCTTGCCAATCGCACCTATGTGGTGATCCGCATTCATGGGGTTCTGTCTGCCAGCGTCAAAGTACCTAAAAGTTACCTTCGTATTCTTTCAGCGTAATTCGTAATTTCAAAATTATATGAATCAAGTCCAAAATCTGCAACACATTGCCCGTGAGTTGCTTTATCTTGGTACGGATGGCTCTCCCATCTATACCGATCATTTCCGTCAACTGAACACCGAAGTTTTTCGCTTGTCCGAAGCCCTTTTCTCTATGAAAGGTGCCACTTTTGAGGAAGAAGCAGCGATTTGTCTATCCCTGTTAATGGGTTATAATGCTACCATTTACAATGATGGCGACAAAGAATCTAAGATACAAAGCATTTTAGATCGCTCTTTTGCTGTGTTAGATCATCTTCCCGCTTCTCTATTAAAATGTCAATTGCTGACATATTGCTATGGCGAGGTATTCGAGGAAGATTTGGCACAAGAAGCACATCAAATAATGGATGGCTGGAAAAGCAGGGCGCTCTCAGAAGAAGAATTGGAAGTGATGGAAACATTGCAGACAATGGAAGAGAATAGCTATCCATGTAGCGAGATAGAAGACTGATTATATGCATTTTTGATGAATAATATAAAATATGCTTAATGTAGATAATTTTATTGGCGATAATATCACTTTTCGTCGTTCCAGCATGTTTGCTCCCGATATTGCAGCAAACAGTGATCGTCTTCGCCAGGAGGTTGAAGGTAAGAGTTTATTGGTAATTGGCGGTGCCGGTTCTATCGGTTCTTCCTATATAAAAGCCATTCTTCCTTTTAAGCCTTCTAAACTTGTTGTGATCGATTTAAACGAGAATGGACTGGCCGAACTTACCCGTGATTTGCGTTCCACTTATGGGCTGCATATTCCGGAAGAGTATCGTACTTATACCTTGAACTTTGCAGATCCCATCTTCGAGCGGATGTTCCGTAAGGAGCAGGGGTTTGATATTGTAGCCAATTTTTCGGCACACAAGCATGTACGGAGTGAGAAAGACGAATATTCTGTACAGGCCTTGATTGAGAATAATGTAATCAAAGCCAAGAAACTGCTTGATCTGTTATCGGAATTTCCTCCCCGTCATTTCTTTTGTGTTTCTACGGATAAGGCTGCCAATCCTGTGAATATAATGGGTGCCAGTAAACGTATCATGGAAGATATGATAATGGCCTACTCCTCTAAATTTAAGGTCACTACTGCCCGCTTTGCCAATGTTGCCTTTTCTAACGGCTCTTTATTGGCCGGTTTTATTGACCGTATCATGAAGAAACAGCCTTTGGCTGCCCCCAATGACGTGAAACGTTATTTCGTTTCACCTGAGGAAAGCGGTCAGATCTGTATGCTTGCCTGTATTCTTGGGAATAACGGAGAGATTTTCTTTCCAAAGTTAGGTGAGGAAAAGATGATCACTTTTTCTTCTATCTGTGACCGTTTCCTTCGTACTCTGGGCTATGAAAAGAAAGAGTGTGCTACAGATGAAGAAGCCAGAAGATATGCTGCCGAAATGCCGGATGACAGCAAGATATATCCTGTTGTTTATTTTGAAAGTGATACCACGGGTGAGAAAGGCTACGAAGAGTTCTATGTGCCCGGTGAGCGGTTGAATCTGGAACGTTTTTCTTCTTTGGGCGTGATTGAGGATGTCAGTAAACGTCCTTTGTCTGAATTGGATTCCTTCTTTGATGAGCTGGAGTCCCTCTTTGCCCTTCCGGATTGCCATAAGTCTGATATCGTGACTGCACTTAAAAGATTCCTTCCCAATTTTGAACACGTGGAGAAAGGAAAGAATCTGGATCAGAAAATGTAATGTTTACAAGTATGTATAATAATATAACTACTTTCATCCATAGCTTGTTTGGTACGGATGAATTTGTTCCGTTGCACGCTCCTTTATTTATCGGTAACGAAAAAAAATACCTTGCAGAATGCATTGATACTACTTTTGTCTCGAGTGTGGGCAAGTTTGTCGATCGCTTTGAGGAGCAGGTTGCTTCCTATACCGGCTCAAAAAGAGCTGTTGTCTGTGTGAGTGGTACTAATGCATTGCACATGGGTATGCTTCTTGTCGGTGTTGAGCGTGATGATGAAGTTTTAACTCAGGCTCTTACTTTTATCGCTACCTGTAACGCCATCAGTTATATTGGCGCACATCCTGTATTTCTTGATGTGGATAGAGATACTTTGGGTCTTTCTCCTCTTGCTGTAAAAAGGTGGTTGTCTACGCATGCGGAAGTAAGGAATGGGCAGTGTTATAATAAGAAGACGGGACGCCGTATCAAGGCTTGTGTTCCTATGCATACGTTCGGGCATCCTATGAAGATTGACGAATTGTCGGCAGTGTGCAACGAATATCATATAGAACTTGTCGAGGATGCGGCCGAAAGTATCGGCAGTTTCTATAAAGGCCGTCATACGGGTACTTTCGGAAGAGTGGGAGCCATCAGTTTTAATGGTAATAAAACGATCACCACCGGTGGTGGGGGTATGTTGCTTTTCCAGGACGAAGAGTTGGGCAAGTTTGCCAAACATTTGACGACCCAGGCCAAAGTTCCGCACCGTTGGGCATTTGTTCATGACCATATCGGTTACAATTACCGTATGCCTAATATCAATGCCGCATTGGGTTGTGCCCAAATGGAGAATCTTGACAGGTATGTTGTCAATAAACGTGAGACAGCAGAACGGTACCGTGAGTTTTTCTCTCGTATTCCTGATGTTGAGTTTGTTGTTGAGCCTGCGAACAGCCGTTCTAACTATTGGTTGAACGCTGTACTTCTGAAAGACCGTCGGGCCCAACAGTCTTTCCTTGAATATACGAATGACCATGGTGTAATGACCCGCCCTGTTTGGGAATTGATGAATAGGCTTGAGATGTTTCGGGGATGCGAGACGGATGGTTTGGAGAATACTGTGTGGTTGGAAGAAAGAATTGTGAATATACCAAGTAGTGTAAGATTATAAAAAATATGGAAGAGAAGATTTTAATTATTATCAATGAGATAAGGAAAGCTAAAAATTTGTCAGAATTGAGTGTTATTAACTTAAGTGATACTTTAAGAGATGATATTGGATTTACTTCATTTGATTTGGCAGAACTTACCGTTCGAATAGAGGATGAATTTGATATTGATATTTTCGAGGATGGGTTAGTAAATACTGTTGGTGAAATAATTGAGAAGTTACGTTAATATGGGACTGTTTTTAGTAGATCAACATAAATCATATACTTATGAAGATCTGTTGCAACGGATAAATGAAGCAAAGTCATACATTCCACTGATGCAGACGAATAATTTATATGATTTCTTTTTGAATATGATCTTATCTTTGATTTCCGATCAGCCTCTAATTCTTTTAGACTCAGATACTAAAATGAATGAATTAGAAGGAATAGAAAATACAGATATAAATAAGCCTAGGAATATTCTTTTTGATGATAAAGCAGATATAGATGATCTGATAAATAGTGTTTTAACCTCAAAATCAGAAATAACTATATTCACATCTGGTACCACAGGGCAGCCCAAAAAAGTAGTACATACTATTGGGACGTTGACTCGTTCGACAAGAGTTTCTTTTAAATATCATTCTCAAATATGGGCTTTTGCTTTTAACCCGACTCACATGGCTGGTTTGCAAGTCTTTTTTCAGGCTTTTGCAAATAAAAATGCTTTAATAAATGTTTTTAATAAAAACCGAGTTGAAGTATATGAATTGCTTTCGGAATACCATGTAACTCATATTTCTGCTACTCCCACCTTTTATCGTTTATTGTTACCAGTAGAGAAATCTTATCCTGAAGTGTGTAGAGTGACTTTAGGAGGGGAGAAATCTAATACTAAACTTTATGAATCAATGCTTTTGATATTTCCGAATGCTCGAATAAATAATATATATGCTTCAACTGAAGCTGGTTCTTTGTTTGCAGCAAAAGGAGATTTATTTCAGATTCCAGTCGAATTGAAGGATAAGATTAAAGTTGAGGATGAAGAATTATTAATTCATAATTCTCTTTTGGGTAAATCTGATAGCTTTTCATGTGTAGGAGATTATTACCATTCTGGTGATTTAATAGAATGGATTGACTCTGATAAAGGATTATTTCGTTTTAAAAGTCGTAAGAATGAACTGATAAATGTTGGTGGGTATAAAATAAATCCTGGAGAGGTTGAGAGCGTCATGATGCAATTTGATGGTGTTCAACAGGCTTTTGTTTATGGCAAACCAAATTCTGTTTTAGGTAATATTCTTTGCGCTGAAATAAAGATTGAGGAGGGATGTAGTTTGTCTGAATTGGATATTCGTCACTGGTTGGCTGATAAGTTACAAGAGTTTAAAATTCCACGTAAAATAAAATTTGTGGAGAATATAGCATTAACAAGAACAGGAAAATTAAAACGAACATGAATATATTAGTTACAGGTTGTTCTCGTGGGGTGGGCCTTGAGATTTGTAGAGTTTTGTTGGAGGAAGGACATGTTGTTTATGGAGTTTCTCGTAGTTATTCGAATGAATTCCGAATACTTGAAGAAAAATATGAAAGTAAACTCTTTTTTAAAAGTGTTGATCTCTCAGATACGACCAATATTCACAAGATCATTTTTAAAGAGTTTCTTACTAACTCAGTCCCATTAGATGGTTATGTAAATAATGCAGCTGTGGCTTATGATGATATTATTACCAACTTACAAATAGATAAGTTAAGGGTAATGTATAACGTGAATGTATTCTCTCCGATGCTGTTGACTAAATATGCAATTCGTAATATGTTATTACATCATATTCAAGGAAGTATAATACATATATCTTCTATAAGTGTTCATACAGGGTATAAAGGGTTATCTATGTATGCTTCTAGTAAAGGGGCATTAGAAGCATTTTCCAAAGATACTGCTAGAGAATGGGGACAGTTAGGTATTCGTTCTAATGTGGTGGTACCTGGTTTTATGGAAACGGCGATGAGCTCTTCTTTAACAGAAGAACAGAAAGATCGTATTTACAAAAGGACTTCTTTAAAACAGGCTACTGATGTACGTTCTGTGGCAGAAACTGTCGCTTTTCTATTATCAAAGAAAGCTTGCTCTATAACAGGACAAAATATATTTGTTGATAACGGTACTATTTAGTGATGAAACCTACTCTTTTTATTGTTGGTGGTAGTAGTACTGCCTTGGAAATCCGAGAAACTGTAGATCAGTTTTTTAAGGATAAATATTTTGCTGTTTATAACGTTATATCAGATGAAGAACCTCCTATTTTACAAACTTATATTAGAGACTCGTCTTTATTAGATAGATTATCTACAATTGAGGTTTCTCATTATATTATAGGATTTACTAACAGAACTTTACGCTTACGGTTTGTTGATCTTTTTGGTGGATTTAACAGTGTACTTGATAATGTCATTCATCCATCTTCTTATATTTCTCCTTCAGCTATATTAGGTAAGGGTAATTATTTGGCTGCTAATGCTGTTATTTCTTCCAATGCTCTTATTGGAAATTCAAATCTGATTAATTACAATGTGACTATTGGGCATGATGTCGTTGTTGGTTCTGATTGTTTCTTTAATCCGGGAGCCAGAATTAGTGGTAATGTAAAAATTGGGAATGGATGTTTATTTGGTGCAAATTCTTTTGTATTTCAAGGACTTGAAATAAAAGATGATTGTCAGATTGATGCATTATGTTACATTGATAGAGTAATAGAAGCAAATAGTATGTGTACAAGTAATGGAGGGAGCTTAAGAGTATATAGGAAACGGTATTAATAGATACTAAAGAAATGGATTACCAACAGTTGATTGTGGATATAAATGTTTCCATATTGCATACATTGGAGCAAATGGATAAATGTAATAGGAAGCTTTTATTAGTGTTTTCAGAAGGAGAATATTTCGGTTTGGTTAGTATTGGAGATATTCAACGCGCTATAATTGGTAATAAATCCTTGGATACGCCTATTAAGAATATTTTACGAGATAGAATTATTACTGCTGACGACACTTTAAGCCTTGATGAAATCAGAACTTTAATGATGTCTTATAGAATGGAGTTTATTCCAATTCTGAATACCGAGAGGAAGCTTGTTAAAGTTTTAATGTGGAGTGAGCTTTTCCCCAATGAAGATAATGCTCCAATAGATCAGTTTGATCTTCCAATAGTAATTATGGCAGGTGGGCAGGGAACACGTTTAAAACCGTTAACAAATATTATTCCTAAGCCATTAATCCCTATTGGAGAAAAAACTTTTATGGAGGATATCATGGATCGTTTTGTTAAATGTGGAAGTAATAACTTTTATGTTTCTGTAAATTATAAAGCAGATGTTATCAAACATTATTTTTCTACTCTCAAAGATTCGTCATATCGAATAAACTATTTTCAAGAGAATGTGCCCTTGGGAACTGCTGGTAGCTTAACATTAATGAGAGATAAAATACACACTACCTTTTTTGTGTCCAATTGTGATATTATAATTAATGAAGATTACAGTCAGATACTGAAGTATCACAAAGAAAATAAAAATGAATTGACTGTTGTTGCGGCTCTTAAAAATTATCCAATAGCTTATGGCGTTCTTTATACTAAGGAAAATGGTCTGTTAGATTCAATCGTAGAAAAGCCTGACTTGACTTTTAAGATAAATACGGGACTGTATATTCTTGAACCCAACTTATTGGATGAGATTCCAGAAGGACAATTTTATCATATAACTTCTCTAATAGATAAACTAAGAAAAGAAAATAGAAGAATAGGGGTTTTTCCTGTTAGTGAAAAATCTTGGATTGATGTAGGTAATTGGAATGAGTATTTCTCAATTATTAATAAATAGTCAATTATTATAGGCATGAAGGTTCTAATAATTGGAAATCGAAGTCATCAGTTTATATACAATTATGTGAAGACTCTAAAAAAAGTTTATCTTAATTCAGATTTAGAAATTGATATTCTTTCTCAAGATAGTTCAGATCTCTTTTTTCCTTCTGATAAATTTTATAATAATATTTATGCTTTAATAGTACCGTCTTTTTTTCAAAAAAATCGTTTCTTAAAAGTTCTTTATCAACATATATTGTTTCGTAAATATATTAAAAGACTTGATTTTTATGATGTAGTTCATATTCATTATGTTGAGAATATAATAGTACGAGATATTAGGTTCTTTTCGAAATATATCCGTGGAAAGTTAATTGTTTCAATATGGGGAAGTGATTTTTTACGTGCATCGGAAGATAGGAAAAAAAATATGACTGTGCTATTTAATAGAGCAGATCATATAACTATTGCATCGGATAAAGTTATAGAAGAATTTAAAGCTTGTTATCAAAAGAGTTCTTTTCTTTCCAAGATCGTTTTATGTCGTTTTGGGTTGGAACCTTTAGAAAGTTTGATTTCGATTTTAAGGAGTGGTGCAAATGCAAGAATTAGTAAATCTAAAATAGGATTATGTGCAGACAAAATAGTAATAACTATTGGATATAATGCTAGTAGGTTACAACATCATATTGATATTATAGAGAATATAGAACGATCTCCTTTGCTGTCTCCCTTTCATGATAAGGTAGAATTTCTTTTACCTGTAACCTATCCCAAAGATGCCGAATATATTGGTATAATAAAAAAAACAGTTCTTAATTCGAAGTTTCATTATAATGTAATTGAACAATTTTTGTCTGATGAAGATATTGCACATTTAAGAGTTGCATCTGATATTTTTATTCAGCTACAACCTACAGATATGCTTTCTGGATCGATGTTAGAACATTTAAGTGCGCAGAATATAGTTATAACAGGTTCGTGGTTACCTTATGATTGTTTAGATCAGTGGGGCGTTTTTTATAGGAAAATAGATTGTTTGGAATTAATATCAAATGAATTACATGATGTTTTGAACAAATTTGTTCCTTATAAAAAGCTCACTTGTAAGAATTCAGATATAATAATAGACAAGTTTAGATGGAATAATGTAATTCACGATTGGCTGGATTTGTACATGAAAAGATATGATAATAAAGAAAGTTTTTAAGAAGGTCTATCATTTAATTTATCCTCCTAGAGTGAGATTTAAGCATGGCCAACGTTTTTACAGTAACTCTTTAATTGATACATTATTTCCAGAACTAGTGGAAATAGGTGATGATTTTATTTCTGCACCAGGATCTATTATATTGGCACATGATGCTAGTACTCTTTGGCATACAGGTAAGTATCGAGTACAAAGGACTAAAATAGGGAATCGTGTTTTTTTAGGAGCTAATAGTATTATTTTACCAGGAGTTGTAGTAGGTGATGATGTGATAATAGGCTCAGGAAGTGTTGTCACTAAAGACATAGCTTCTAATTCTGTTGTAGCAGGAAATCCTGCAAGAGTTGTTTCCACTATTAGTGAATATATTGATAAATGCGAGCAGCGTAAAATTCTTTATGCTCCTAATGAGAAATTTATTGATTTAATTACTAGAGGTGAAATAATTACTGAGGAACGACAAAATGAATTGAGGGACACTATTTATACTCAGCTGAAATGAAAAGAATGTGTTTGTCACTTATAGGTGATATCTGTTTTCCCGAAGAATTTAAACAGATTTTTACTTTAGATGGAAAGTTTCTAATTACAAGAAGTTTAGGATCCGATTGGTGTTTTGAGATGAGTGGGGAAAGTATGTTTTATGCATTATGTGAGATAGAGAAATCTCAAAAAGAATCTCTTTCTGATTATAAATTAAGAATAATAGAAGCCATTGATAGACGTATAACTTGGGGTAATGGAAAACTATTGCATCGTAGCTTTACAGGAGATTATGATATACAATTTCGTTCGACAAATTCTGCATTGAGAACGCTGTTGTATGCTTGTGAAGATGGATTTGATACAGATAAAAATATCAGAATCATAGCAAATGAACAATTTAAATATTTTTTTGAATGGAAAGAAGGTATTTGGTTTTGCCATGATTCAAGTGAGTATGGTGGAAAAACCCCCTTTTCACATATTAGATCAAAAGTGGCAGGTAAGAGTTGGAGGAATACTTTAACCTTGAATACTCATATTGATTCTTTGAATACACTTCTGTTACTAAAATTCTATAGGAAAGAACATCTTCTTAACTTTGATTTAGACTATTGGATAAACAAAGGTCTTATTTCCATAAATCAACTTTTGGAATTAACTAATAAAGGAAAAATGATGAATAAATTGCAGGCAATGGATAATTATTGCTTGAATTTATTTTTGAAAGAACAACATAATTCTTTTTTGATTGATTGCGTATATGAAAAAATTGTTCATCCTATAATTTTTAAACTTGTATTTCCTACTGTCTTTTTTAATAATGGTTTTATTTCCAGGGATTTATCTGTTTTAAATAGGCATATAGATTATCAGTTAGTCAACATTGTTGATTTTGCTCGATTGCTGAATCTCTACAAAAAAAATAGGGAAACAGAGATACTAACTACAAGTATTTTAAACTATAATGAAATAGGGGATAAATTAGAACGAGCTATTGACTTTGTTGAAAATAATAAATCTCTGTTGAATTACATCCAATCTAGTGATTTACAAAGAGCTTGGTATGCAGAGATGTATTATGCAATGTCAAATATAAATTCTAAGTATATAAAAATGGCACAGAATCTTTATTCTGATCAGTTATATTGTTCTGAGAGCCCCTTTTATAAATTGGATTTTTTGAATGAAAAGAATTAATTCAGATTTTATTTCAGGTTTTATCAAGAGAGGAGGTTTTTCTGTCTTTTTCTCTACAGCTTTGGTAAAGATAAGTGCCGCACTACTTTCTATTATTGTTGTGCAATTACTTACTAAAGAAGACTACGGAATATTATCTTACGTATTGTCTATATATGCCATAGCAATCGTTATTGCAGGATTTGGAGGGAATTATTCGTTGTTAAGATTTGGTTCAATTGTGAATTCATTCTTGAAAAAAAAACAGTATTATTATTATACTCAAAGGGTTGGGATAAACTATACTTCAATTGTTGTTGCTATTATAGTTGTTTATTCTTTTTTTCTACCTGAGGGTATGAAGAATGAGTGGCTTTTAATTGTTTATATGTGTCTAGGATTGTATAGCTTTTATATTTTAGAAACAATGCGTAGTTATTTCCGAATTGTGAATTTAAATAGAACCTATTCTAAAATAAACGTGTACAATTCTGTTATATTATTATTACTGACGGTTTGCTTGACTTTGTTTTTTAAGAACTATGGCTATATTACTGCTCTTATATTAGCACCGTTATTGACTTTCTTTTTGTTTAGGAAAAAAATCTCTTATATACAATTTAGTAACCCGATTGAGATTTCTAAAAAAGAATATTGGGGATATGGAATACATACAAGTGTTAGTGCAATTGCTAACCAGATTATTTTCTCTATTGCTCCTTTGCTTTTAGGTATATTGGATGAACCGGAACACAGTATAGCAAGTTTTAGGGTTGCCACTATAATACCTTTTAATCTTTTAACTCTACCTGGAATTTTGATGATCTCTGATTTTAGCTATTTATCTAGGAACTATATGGATAGTAATTGTTTAAAGCGATATTATTATAACTATCTGAAAGTGGTAATTCCTATTTCATTTATAGTCTTTTTATTATTGATTATATATGGGGATTTTGTGGTAGAGAATCTATTTGGGGCACAATATAATGATTGTGTATATATGTATAAGATGTTTATGGTTGCAACATTTGTTACATATATTTTTCGGAATCCATTAGGGAATATATTACTCGCTGTTGGAAAAGCAAAGTGGAATGGATATAATACTTATGCTTTTTGCTTTTTATATATTATTTTCTCACTTATATTTTATCAATATTGGGGTGTTATAGCAATTGTTTATGGTTTGTGCGCTACATTTATTTTGTCAGGTATAGTTTCTCTTTTTTTGTTTTATTACTATATAAAAGGTTTGCGGTAAAGGTCGATGTTTCCTTATTTTCTTATATATTTTTTCTTACTGGTCTTTTGCTCTTTAGGAAGTGTTACTAAAAATCGCTTTTTTCTAATTTGTGTATTTATTCTTTTTTCCATTTTCTCTGGGTTTAGGTATTATGTAGGAGTCGATTATATTAATTATGTGAAAATATATAATCTTGAAGAGGGGTATGGAAGTCGAGAATTAGGATTTAACTTGATTCTAGATTTTTTGCGATATATCGGGGCTAGCTATCAATTCATGTTTTTTATAATGGCTGTTGTCATGCAAATACTGGTATATAATGTTATTAAACGATATAATTACAGTGTTTGGATTTCAGTTTTTATTTATTATTGTATTTCTCCGTTTTATATTGCAACCTTTAATGGGATGAGGCAATACTTAGCAATCGCTGTTTTTATTGTTGCATTAAAGTATATTGAACAAAAAAAAATATTTAAGTATATCGTTTCTCTTTTGTTGGGAGGATTCTTCTTTCATGAATCGATTTTAGTTTTTATTCCTTTATATTATATATTAAATAAGACTATATCTATAAAAGGAAAATTACTTGCGTTTTTGTTGACTATTGCGGGTAGCTTGGCTATAGATAAACTTATTTCCTATACTCCATATATTGTGTATTTGACAAGAGATCGAGAAACTCATATAAGCTCATTCACTTATATTTTTGCGGGCATTTCAATCTTATTTATCATCTTTTGGAATAAGCTTAATTCTTTTAAAAGTAAGCTTATAATGGAGAATATGAATCTTTTTTGTTTTTTGTCATTATTAGTAGTGTTACTTCAATCTAATGGAGTGCTTATTCAAATGACTCTCCGAATGAATAGTTATTTCTTCTTTGTGTATATCATATTGGTTCCAGCCGTTATATCATCTATAAAGAATGTCCATATGCGTATTGGTATGTATTTCAGCCTTCATTTAGTGCTGTTATTATACCTTGTCCGTACCATTTGTTTTAATGGACATTTGTATGATTTGGTTCCTTATTCTATGAATTTCAACTTATTTAAATAAATATCATATTATGAAGATTGCTGTTATTGGCCTTGGATATGTAGGTCTGCCTTTGGCTCGCTTATTTTCAACAAAATATCAAACAATAGGTTTTGATATGAATCAGAAACGAGTAGAATCTTTAATGGGGGGGCATGATACTACTTTAGAAGTTGCTGATGTTTTGTTACAATCAGCTTTAGATAGTGGTTTTAAATGCACTTCTAACTTGGAAGATATACGTGATTGTAATTTTTATGTAATAGCTGTACCAACACCGGTCGATAGAAATAATCGCCCTGATTTAACACCGTTGATATCAGCTAGTGAAACTGTGGGAAAAGTAATTTCAAAGGGCGACATAGTTGTTTATGAATCGACTGTGTATCCGGGGGTTACTGAAGAAGAATGTTTACCTGTTGTAGAACGTGTATCTGGATTAAAATTTAATCTCGATTTTTTTGCTGGCTATTCACCAGAAAGAATAAATCCAGGTGACAAAGAACATACTGTTGAAAAAATAAAGAAGGTGACATCCGGATCTACTCCAGAAATTGCTGACATAGTAGATAAAGTATATAATTCTGTTTTGATAAATGGAACACACAAAGCTCCTTCTATCAGAGTTGCTGAAGCATCTAAAATCATAGAGAACTCTCAACGTGATGTTAATATTGCATTTATGAATGAATTAGCGAAAATATTTAATGCAATGGATATTGATACCAATGATGTGATTGAGGCTGCTTCGTCAAAATGGAATTTTATAAAATTGAGACCAGGATTAGTTGGTGGACATTGTATTAGCGTTGATCCATATTATTTGATACAAAAAGCGCAAGTGTATGGGGTTTTACCAAGAATAATGTCTTCAGCCCGGCGATTAAATGATGGTATGGGCGATTATGTTGCTAATCAAGTAATCAAGTTGATGAATAAAAAGGGAGTATTGGTGAAAGATTCTAATATATTACTACTTGGTATTACTTTCAAAGAGAATTGCCCTGATATACGCAACACAAAAGTTGTTGATATATATTCAACTTTGTTAGAGTATACTAAGAATATTTCCGTTTATGATCCTTGGGCAAATGCAGAAAAAGTGTATGAAGAGTATGGTATTCGTATGATTGATAATGTTAATGAAAAAAAATACGATGCTATAATATTGGCGGTTGGACATAATGAGTTTAAAACAATTGATATAAAAGCACTTGGCAATGATATTTCTGTTGTTTTTGATGTCAAATGCTTCTTAGACAGAGCAATTGTTGATGGACGGCTGTAAGATTAATATGATTTCTGGATTAGTTAGTGTCATTATTCCAACTTATAAACGTCCCAATATGTTGGGACGAGCTATAGACAGTGTACTCGGTCAAAGCTATACTAATATAGAGGTGGTGGTTGTAGATGACAATTCTGATGGTGATAAATATCGATTGGAAACAATCCAATATATGGAAAGGTATGCTAACGATTATAGAGTTAAATATATAAAACATAAAACAAATCAGAATGGCTCTGCCGCTCGTAATACTGGTATTCAAAACTCTGTAGGAGAGTATATTGCTTTTCTTGATGATGATGATTATTTCTTAAAAGATCGAATAAAGGAAGCCATACATTTTCTACAAAATTCAAGTGCGGATTGTGGTGGTACTTGTTGTAATTACGTAAAGAAATATAAAAATAAGATATATAAAGTAAGTCGAAACGTGGGCTGCTTTAATTCATGTTATGAGTTGTTGTCAGCACAAATTGATTATGCTGCTGGTTCTACTTTAATAATTAAAAGGGAGGTATTAAATAAGGTGGGATTGTTTGATATTTCTTTTAAGCGGCATCAGGATTGGGAGTTTTTGATTCGTCTATTTAGATTCTATCAAATAGAAATTCTTCCTTATGTAGATGTAGTAATTTGTGCTGATGGAATAAGAAATACACCTCGTACTGATGTTTTGTTGGAGGTGAAGAGGAAGTTGTTACAAACGTTTGCCACTGATATCGAAATATTGGGGACTCAAGAGCAGGCTGATATTTATCAGGCACAATGGAAAGAAATTATATATAATTATTTAAAAGAGAAAAAATATAGTACAGCTATCGCTTTTGCTCAAAAGAATATTTCAAAGACTTCCTTTAGGAAGAGGGATATACTTAATGCTATATTGTCTTGTATCGTTGGTATCATTCCATCTTTTATGATTGTAGTGTATTCAATTTATGATCTTAAGTTTAACAGATTTAAAAAAGATATTATATAATTATATTCATGTTATATGTTATCATGTCTTTGTATGCGAAAGACACTTTATTGAAAGTTCAAGAAGCGATAGAAAGTTTGCTTAATCAGACATATACTTCTTTTTATTTATATATTATTTGTGATGGTCCTATAGAAAATGGTGTAGCTTCCTATGTAACTAATTTGTTAACAGAACAAATCTGTATAAATACGAGAGAAAAGAATCTGGGGTTGGCTTATTCATTAAATGAGTTGTTAGATGTTATCTTGAAAAAGGAGGATTGTACCTATATTGCTCGTATGGATGCTGATGATATTTCCATGCCGGAACGTTTTGCAAAGCAGATCGCATTTATGGACTCACATCCAGATGTTGATTGTCTTGGTACTTGGGCAATAGAAATTGATAATGAGGGAAAAGAATACTTCCGAAAAAAAATGCCGACAACCCATGAGGAATGTTTGGAACTATTTAAAAAGCGGGATTGTATGATTCATCCTACTGTGATGTTTCGGCGTTCATATTTTGAGAAAGCTGGTTTATATCCGGAAGACACTTACTTTGGAGAAGATACTATGATGTGGGCTAAGGGTTTTAAAAGTGGATGTAAATTTGCCAATGTACCCGAATACTTATTCAAATTTAGATTAGATTTAAACTTTTTCGAAAGAAGGCGGGGGTGGAAACATGCCAAATCTATTTATACCTTACGTCGTCGCGTCAATAGAATGTTGGGGTTTGGATGGAAAGAAGACTGTTATGCTTTGCTGTATGCTATGGCTAAATTAATGCCTAAATCAGTTCTTGATATAATCTACAAAACAGTTCGTTAATTTTACTTTTCTTATAAAATATATAACTCATGAAAATACCATTTTCACCACCTTATATTGACGAGGCGGTCATCAACGAAGTCGTTGATTCGTTACGTTCCGGTTGGATCACATCCGGTCCGAAAGTGAAGGCTTTGGAGGAAGAAATAAAATCTTTCTCGGGAGCAAAGGAAGTACTTTGTGTCAATTCCTGGACATCAGGAGCTATTATGATGTTGCGTTGGCTGGGAGTGAAGGAGGGAGATGAAGTAATTGTTCCTGCTTATACTTATAGCGCAACGGCATTGGCCGTGCTTCATGCCGGGGCTAAACCGGTGATGGTGGATTCCGGAATGGATTTTAATATCTCGGTAGAGGCTGTTCGTAAAGCTATTACTGCTAAAACAAAGGCAATTATCCCGGTAGACATTGCCGGTTTTCCTTGCGATTATGAAAAGATCATGGCACTGGTACAGGAATCTGAAATGATAAAATTGTTCCGTGCGGAATCTCCCGTGCAAGAAAAATTAGGGCGTATCTTGGTGATGAATGATGCTGCCCATTCTTTGGGGGCACGTTACAGTAACCGGCAGCGTACCGGTTGCGAAACTGATGTGGCTATCTTTTCACTCCATGCCGTGAAGAACGTGACTACTGCCGAAGGTGGAGCCATTTGTTTGAACTTGCCCAAGCCGTTCGATAATGCAGAGCTGTATAAAGAACTCCGGATGATGAGCCTGAACTGCCAGACTAAGGATGCTTTTTCGAAATCTAAAGCCGGAGGATGGCGTTATGATATTGTCGGTTTCGGAATGAAAATCAATATGGCCGATGTGAATGCTGCCATCGGACTGGCGCAAATACGGGAATATCCGGAGTTACTGAAGGAGCGGAAGAGGGTGTTCAATACTTACAATGATGCTTTTTCGACTTGTGACTGGGCCATCGTTCCGCCTTCTGTAGATGGAGAAAAGGAAAGCTCTTATCATATTTATGCTTTGCGTGTGAAAGACTTTACAGAAGAGCAACGTGACCGGATGATTGACGAGATCGCTAAACGTGAAGTGGCTGTGAATGTACATTTTATACCGATGCCGATGTTGTCGTTCTTCAAATCGATGGGATATGATATGAATGATTATCCACAGGCTTATCAGAATTTTAAGGGTGAGATATCATTGCCGATATATCCTCAACTGGATAGTGAAAAATTGAATTTCATTATTGATACTGTAAAGGCGGCCTATACGACTGTAATCGCAGAAAACAGATAGTATATTTACAAACACTAAACAGATAAGCTTCTTGATTCGTTTTTTTGATATTGTTTTTTCCCTTTTGGGAATTCTTCTGCTTTCTCCCATTTTTCTCTTTCTTTATATAGCCATCTGCCTTGAAAGTAAAGGAGGCGGTTTCTATAAACAACTTCGTGTGGGACAATACGGGCGGGATTTTTATGTCTATAAATTCCGTTCAATGCGTGTGGGGGCTGATAAGAAGGGACTGATAACGGTGGGGGGGAGAGATCCCAGAATAACCCGTACCGGGTATTTTATCCGGAAGTATAAATTAGATGAATTACCCCAGTTGTTCAATGTACTGAAAGGTGATATGAGTCTGGTGGGACCACGGCCTGAGGTTCGTAAGTATGTGGATTTGTATACTGATGACCAGAAAAAGGTATTGAGCGTACGTCCCGGAATTACGGATTATGCTTCTATTGAATATGTGGATGAAAATACGATTCTTGGAAAGGCTTCGGATCCCGACAAGGCATATATAGAACAGATTATGCCCGATAAAATACGGTATAATATGAAATATATATGTAATCGTTCGGTGAAGGAATATTTAAAAATTATATTTCTGACATTTTGGAGCATCATTCGTTAGATACGTTTTTAAAGAAAGTGGGGAAAATCCTTCTTTTTGTTTTTGTACCTTATTACGTGAGAAAGAAGAAGGAGGAGTAGCTCGGGAGTAAGTTCCGGAAAGAAATTAATTCAATAAAAGAGAAAGGATCAGCAATTGCTGATCCTTTCTCTTTTATTGAGCCTCTTGTCGGATTCGAACCAACGACCCCGAGATTACAAATCACGTGCTCTGGCCAACTGAGCTAAAGAGGCGTCATTTCTGTTTTGCGGGTGCAAAGGTAGGAAAAACTTTTAAACTTGCAAATACTTTGGCAAAAAATGCTTCATAAAAATAGTGTTTGATAAATCGGATTCTTTGTTTACTTTTGCAAATCAATTAATTATAGAAAAGTATGAAGAAGAACTTTTTTTATGTATGTGGTCTGTCATTGCTTCTTTGGGGTATGGCAGCATGTTCCGGACAGGGAAAAGCGGATAAAGCAACCGTTGTTGCGGATAGTGTAGTGGTGAAAACGGATAGTGTTGCGGCAGACAGCACAGGATATATTGTGAGAGTAGGAGAGATGGCCCCCGATTTTACTATTACTCTGACAGACGGAAAGCAGATAGAGCTTTCTGCACTTCGTGGCAAAGTGGTGATGTTGCAATTCACGGCCAGTTGGTGCGGAGTATGTCGTAAAGAGATGCCTTTTATAGAGAAAGATATCTGGCTGAAACATCAAAGCAATCCGGAGTTTGCCTTGATCGGTATTGATCGTGACGAACCTCTTGACAAAGTGATTGCATTTGGTAAGTCGGTAGGGGTGACTTATCCGTTGGGATTGGATCCGGGAGCGGATATATTTGCAAAATATGCATTGCGTGAATCGGGTATCACCCGCAATGTACTGATAGACCGGGAAGGTAAGATTGTGAAGCTGACTCGTTTGTATAACGAAGAGGAATTTACTTCACTGGTAAATCAAATTGATGAAATGCTGAAGAAATAAGTTGAACAAGCAGGGGTGATTTTTTGTTTTTAGCATGGAATCACCCCATCTTTTTATTTTATGGCTATAACGATTATTATTCTCGTACTGTCGGCTGCCTTTTTCATGAGTGGAAAGGTACGGTCTGACTTAGTGGCATTGTGTGCGCTGGTATTATTAATACTTTTCAATATCCTTACTCCGGAGGAAGCGCTTTCGGGCTTTTCCAATTCTGTTGTTATTATGATGATCGGTCTGTTTGTGGTGGGCGGAGCTATTTTCCAAACGGGGCTGGCAAAGATGATCAGTAGCCGTATCCTGAAGTTTGCGGGAACAAGCGAGTTGAAACTCTTTGTACTGATCATATTGGTGACAGCGGCTATCGGCGCTTTTGTCAGCAATACGGGAACGGTGGCGTTGATGCTGCCTATTGTGGTCAGCATGGCCATGAGTGCCAATATCAATGTAAGCCGTCTGCTGATGCCTCTTGCTTTTGCCAGCAGTATGGGTGGTATGATGACGTTGATTGGTACTCCGCCTAACCTTGTGATACAGAATGCCTTGATTCAAGCCGGATATGAACGGCTCTCTTTCTTTACCTTCACTCCCGTGGGACTGGTATGTGTTACTGTCGGTCTGATTGTGCTGATCCCGCTGAGCAAGATATTCCTGACGAAGAAAACAGATAAAGAAACGCGGGGAAAGCATAAGAATAAGTCGCTTCAGGAATTGGCGGGGGAATATCAGTTATCGCAGAACCTGTATAGGGTGGAGGTCGAAGAATCTTCAGGAATTGTCGGTAAAACAATACAGGAGTTAGGGATTCCGCAGAGGTATCATGTGACAATTCTGGAAGTGCGTCGCCGATCGGTTTCATCCCGACACTTTTTTAAGACAAAAAAGCAGGAGATGGCAGAAGCGGGAACCCTGATTGAAGCAGAAGATATTCTTTAATGTATTAGGGGAGTTTGAGAACGTGAAACGTTTTGTCGGTGAGAATCGTCTGGCTTTATTGGATACACATAAGACGGAAGGTAATTTGCATAATACGGATGAAGGTTTCGATTTTCAGGAGATAGGCATTGCCGAAATCTTGTTGCTGCCTACTGCCAATTTGATAAACAAACCGGTAAAAGCTTCCGGATTCAGGGAGAATTACAGCATTAATATATTGGGAATTCAGCGCAAGCGTGACTACTTGTTGAAAAACCTGAAGGATGAAAAAATGCATTCGGGAGATGTCTTGCTGGTACAGGGAAGTTGGGCAAACATTGCCAGGCTTGGTGAAGACCAGTCGCAATGGGTCGTTCTGGGGCAACCATTGGCTGAAGCAGCTAAAGTGACCTTGAACCATAAAGCACCGGTAGCGGCACTGATCATGTTGGGGATGATTATAACCATGATGTTCGACTTTATTCCGGTGGCCCCTGTGACGGCAGTAATTGTCGCAGCTCTGCTGATGGTGCTGACCGGATGTTTCCGCAATGTGGAAGAAGCTTATAAAACAATCAACTGGGAGAGTATTGTATTGATAGCGGGAATGTTGCCCATGTCATTGGCATTGGAGAAAACCGGGGCTTCGGAAGTGGTGTCGCAATCATTGGTGAACGGTCTGGGTACTTACGGGCCTTTTGCTTTGTTGGCAGGCATCTATTTCACTACTTCGCTGATGACGATGTTTATCAGCAATACGGCTACTGCGGTGCTGCTTGCTCCTATTGCGCTTCACTCTGCCGTACAGTTGGGACTGAGTCCCTATCCGTTTCTGTTTGCCGTGACGGTGGCGGCGAGTATGTGTTTTGCCTCACCTTTCTCCACGCCGCCTAATGCACTGGTGATGCCGGCAGGACGCTATACATTTATGGATTATGTAAAAGTTGGTCTTCCGTTGCAGATCATTATGGGCGTGGTAATGGTGTTCGTGTTGCCGTTATTGTTTCCGTTTTAGTCTTTTAGGAGGACCGGTTATCGGGAGTTTTCATGCCTGCCCGGTCACGGGACAACAGTCAGTTTGGCCAGGTAGTCATAATGTTTGCCCTCTTTTATCATTTCGGCCTTGAAGCCATTGTCGGCAGCATAGGCACTGAGGGTCTGGAAGTCGATATACAGCCAGTCGAAAGAATCACCTTGAATGTCTTTGTACTGCATGCGGAAGTCGATTTCTCCATAATAATCTCCGGCCAGGTCGATCAGGAAACTTCCGTCTTCATCTTCGAACAGATAGCGGAGGTCACTTGAATCCATCAGGATGCAACCATTCGGGCGGAGTATTTGTTTCATCTTACGGAAGAAGACAGGCATATTCTCCAAGCGTCCGATGATACCGGAACCGTTCATCAACATTAGTATGGTATCGAAAGTATCGGCAAAGTGTTCGTCGAACAGATTAATCTGGCGGGCATCTTTTACTCCCCGTTGTTTCATTACTTCGACGGCCAGAGGAGATATGTCGATGGCAGAAACGTCTTTGCCGGCTTTCTGAAGAGCAAGGGCGTGGCAGCCACTTCCGGCACCTACGTCGAGTACTCTTCCGGTAGCCATCTGAAGAGCTGTGCGTTCGAGCAGGGGCATCTGTCCGGCTTCGCGGAAAAGTTGTTTGACGGGTATTTCGTCTTCATCGAACTGAGAAGAAAATACACGCAGTCTGTCTGCCTTGTGATTGTGATAATAATCGGCTATGGCGGCACCCATCGGGTCTTTTTCTGCCGGGAGCAGGAATGTATCCATTGATTGTTTTTTAGTTGTTACAGCGGGCAAAGATAGGGAATTCACAGAAAAAGAGTATCTTTGTCCACGGAAAATATAGAATAAGAAAGGAAAGATTATGAGTTTAGAAGATGCAATTATGGGTGGGATTGTCTTTAAAGGAAAGAAAGAAGGCCCGAAAAAAGATGAAAATAAAGTGAAAACAAAAGCGAAGAAAACAACTTATATAAAGGGAACCCATGGTTCCGGAGCAGCCAAGATGAAAGCTGAAATCCGGAGAAAGCGGGCGAATAGACATAAACGGTAAATAACGATGAACGATAAACTGTTTGCAATATTAATGTGCAGCCTGTTTATCGTTCATTGTTTAGAAACATGCGTCGTTTATCGTTTTAGAACCGCTCCGGCAATATTTCGATCCAGTAATCATCCGGATCGTTGATAAAATACAGTCCCATGGCAGTATTCTCAAAGCATACGCAGTTCATTTCTTTGTGATATTGGCGTATGGCATCATAATCTCCCGTTACACGGAAGCAGAGATGGCTTTCGTTCTCTCCCAATTCATATGCTTCGGTATGGTCTCTCAGCCAAGTGAGTTCCAATAAGAATCCGGTGGTGCTATCTGTGAGATATACCAGGATAAAGGAGCCGTCGGCGGCTTCTTTCCGGTGGTGTTCTTTCAGTCCCAGTGCTTTTTCGTAGAAAGCAATGCTGCGTTCCAGATCAGTCACATTGATGTTAAAGTGGTCAAATCTACTTTTTATTTCCATTGTTGCTAAGTTTATTTTGTTTTAGGTTAAAATAGAACTTATAAAGTTGCACCACAGATTATACTGATTAGAGCAGATTGTTTATATTAATAATCTAATTAAAATTCAATCTGTGTTTATCCGTGTAATCTGTGGTGGCTGATTTATTTCATAAATGCTTTTGTTATTTTACCTGCATAAGTTCTGGGCTGTCCTTCCATTGGTGTCGGGGCAGGCAGCTTCTGACATTCCAGTATGACAGACGGCTCGCTTTGTCCTGTAGGATAGAAACGTATGCTATATGTCTCTGCTTTCTCCAATTGCTCGTAAGGCTGGTCGGGCGAGAGGATACTGAATACAACAGGGCTTCCGGAAATTTTTCCTATGGATCCTCCGGCGTTAGCTGTCATCATGGTCATGTTGAAAGGATCGGAGCCGATAGCGATCACCAGTCGGCCTGCACCCATCTGGATGGCGTTGGCAGGAACTTGATCGGGAGCTACCTCTTTATAGCCCGGCATTGTGCTTGGAGGGGTAACAGGGATTGCGGGGGTAACCGTAGCTGCTTTTTCTACCTTTTCAGTTTCTTTTTCACCACCGATTACCACAACTTTCGGAGCGGTCACTACTGCCGGCTTTTTCGGAGCGGCTTCTGCTGCTGCGGCTTCCTGAGGTTTTTGGCTCAGTGCTTTTGCTGCCTCTTCAAAAAGGTTATCGGCAAAGTCTACCGTCTTCCTGCGCCATTTGGCAAGACCACGTACCAGTTTGGTTTTGGTTTTATTCAGAGCAAATTTATCGGTGATCCATTCTTCGGCTGTATATTTTTCTTTTTCACGATAAGTGTAGCGGATTTTTTCTATTTCCATTGTGCACTTCTGCGGCTGGCAGTTGACGGTGATTTGATAGGTCAGCCAAGTACGGTCCAAAGAAAGAGCGGTAGAGCTGAATACCAGCCATTCTTCGCCGGTTGCGGCAATGACACCTTGGTCTTTATATACCACGCGGCTATTGTTTTTGTTCTGGGCCATGCGTCCGTCAAGCCACTTGAGCATCCGTTCATAGATTTCGTCTTGTGACATGCCGGGAATGCTGAATTCGCGGCTGAAAACTACCCGTCCGTCAACTTCGGGCACGGCGCCCGCAAGGTATCTGCTGTCATCATCATCTTTGTCATTGTCTGCCCAAAGGGTTGCAGGCAGGCAAATCATAAATAACACGAGAAAAAATTGTGTCAGTTTGTTCATAATCGTATGTTTTATTTAGTTATATCTCAAAGCTTTCGCCCCGGTGAGTGATGGTGATGAAACGGCATCCACCGGCTTCGGCTATAGACCGGAAAGCATTACCTCCCTCGTAGTCTTCGCTGAAGTGCATGGGTACAAATATAGTAGTTTTTATTCGTTCGATGAATTGTTGGGCGCCTTTCATATAATCTTTTCCCATTCGGCGGTCGACGGGGAACATTACCAGATCGACGGCCGGAGCAGATTCCCGGAGAAATTTCACTTCTGCCAGAAAGTCTCCTTCGGCTTTGCGTATCTCTTGTTCGGTAGACTCTTCGCTCCAATGCCAATTGTTGAGGTCACCGGCATGGAAGATGCTTTTCCCTTGCAGATGAATCAGGAAGGAGATGCCTACGTCCGTAGAACCGAAAGCCTGAATGCGCAGTGTATCATCTTCGTACTCCTCACCTTTATTAATATAGATCGCATCTTCATTTTGTGCCCGATGATGCTTCAGGATATCTTTTGAGAAGATATAGATGATGTCTGGACGTTGCTCTTTCCAGGTCAGTATTTCCCGGTTAAAATGGTCGGGATGAAAATGTGAGGCAAGTACATACAGCTTGCCGGGTCGTTGGAGCAGACGGTCGTGTACGATACCTTTATTTCGTTCCGTTTCCGAAGAGTCCTTGTAATAATCAATGATAAGGGTTACACCTTCTGCTTCGATGGCGAACCCGCTGTGGTATATATAATCCAGAATCATAAGCGGATGTATTTTATGAATGCAATATTACGTATTATTTGTTGGTTGCGCAAGCACAATAACCGGAAATATCAAGGGGCAAGCCTCTCTTTCTGCCAGCTTCCGTCCGCTTGGAGGGTGTAGAGAAAGCGGTCGTGCAGTCGGTTGGCTCTACCCTGCCAGAACTCGATTCGTTCAGGGGTGACGGCATAGCCTCCCCAGTGTACCGGACGTTCCACTTCTCTGCCTACCCATCGGGCAGCTTCTGCAACGAAACTGCGAATCAATTGCATCCGGCTCTTCAACGGACGGCTTTGAGGAGAGATGCGTGCTCCGATGCGACTTTTGTAGGGGCGTTGGTGGAAGTAGGCATCGGATTCACCGGCAGGGACTTTTGAGGAAATACCTTCAATGTGTACCTGTCTTTCCAGCGCGTGCCAGACGAAAGAGAGGGAAATATACGGATTCTTTGCCAGATGACTGCCTTTACGGCTTTCATAATTGGTATAAAAGATAAATTTTCCGTCATGCAAATCTTTCAGCAATACGGTACGGGTCGATGGTCGCCCTTCGGGGGATACGGTACCTACCAGCATGGCTGTAGGTTCTTCTACTTGTGCATCGATAGCTTCGTGCAGCCATCGGTTGAAAAGAGAAAGCGGGTTGTCGGGAAGATCTCCTTCCTTCAGCCCGCCTTTGGTGTACTCCTGCCGGATGGCAGCGAGGTTGATAGTCTCACTCCCGGCCCCTCTTCCGTGAAGAGGGGAATCAGGATGTGTGGACGTATGATCGGTTGACATAAGCAATTACTTTAAATTTACATCGGTACTTCTATCAGTAATATCTTGGAGTCTTTCAGGGTTTCTATCTCAAAGCTTTTGGTTTCAGAGATTCCCAATCCGTCGCGGTGGGTCAGGATGATATCGTCTATTTTTATTTCTCCTTCGATGAGGAAAACGTAGACTCCCGTATCCGTTCCATGTATCTTGTATTCAAGCGTTTTTCCGGCTTCTGCTTCACCCATCGAGAACCAGGTGTCCTGTAGCAGTTTGGCTGGTGTACTGCCATCCGGTGACAGAATCAGGGCCAGTTCGTTTTTCTTCAGCAACCCCCGGATGTCGTAGTCCTGATAGAGTGGGTGGGTGTTTCGCTCTTTGGGCATGATCCATATTTGTAGAAACTCCACAGGTTCCGACTTGCTGCCGTTCATTTCACTATGATAGATGCCTGTTCCGGCACTCATCACCTGAATATCGCCAACAGTGATGGTACGGCTGTTCTTCTTACTGTCTCCGTGTGCCAGAAATCCCTTCAGGGGGATGGAGACGATTTCCATGTTCTTATGTGGGTGGGTCTGAAAACCTTCTCCCGGTGCGACACGATCGTCATTCAGCACCCGTAAAGCGCCGAAGTGGATGCGTTCGGGATTATAATATTCATCAAAGCTGAAACTGTGGTGGCTGTCAAGCCAGTCATATAAAGATCGTCCGCGGGTATCCGAGCGGTGAACTACCTTTTTCATAATGTATCCTTTCTTTTAAAATGTATTCTATAAGCCAAACAATTGGGAAGTATAAATGGTTTGAAGCGTTCACTTTTTTATTAGGAACAAGGGGAAGGAGGCGGTTCCAGAAGAGAAACAATCAGGCTCTTGAAATCCGGTAAACAGAAGAGATTTGAATGCGTTCGGTAAATATGAGCCGGAGAAAATTTTGTTGAAAATATTATTATCTTATTTTTGTGCTTCCAAAATCCGCCAATAGTAAGAAGATATGAGAAAGTTATTGTGTGTTATTCTGTTAGTACTGCTTCATTGTTTTATATCTCCGGTGTCTGTTTGCGCCGGAACGTTTTCTTTACCAGACAGTTTGATTACAGATGACAACGTATATAAGTATACATTCTCCGACTTTGAAAAAGCGCAGCAGATCATGGAGCAGTTGAGGAAACAGAAGTCGCTTCCTCCGTTCCGCTTGGATGTGGTGGAAGGCGATTTGTATTTCAATGTAGGGCAATACTACTGGGCGTTGAAATTCTATAAGCGTGCTTTGGAAAGTGACTCGGTGCTCAATAGTGATAAAAACTATATGGAACAGGTGCACCGTATGATTTCGTGTTATGACTGTTTGCACAATGAGAATAAAAAGGCACAGTATGTGGATTTGCTTTTGAAGAGGGCTGAACTGTGTGATGATAAAGCGATGCAGTCCGTTGCTCTGTTTAATATGGGGAAGATGCTCTATTATCAGGGTAATAAGGATAAGGGATATGAATTCATGGAGCAGGCGGTAGCGATGATGGAAAAAACAGACTACCCATATAAGTACGATAACCTGCGCTATAATTACAATACTTTGCTGATATTTCAGGAGTCGGACAGGCGTAGTGAAGAGGCCCTGAAAACACTGGCTGCATTAGAAAGGATCGTGACGGAAGAGACCGGCAGTGAGATACCGATGGAGGGATTGAGCGGAAAGGAGAAAAAGGCGATGTATGCCCATTATGCTGTGGTTCTTTTCCGGTTGGGGCGGTCGGAAGAGGCTGACCGCTATTACCGACTATTTTTGTCAGTAAGTAAGGAATACGATCGCGATGACTACCTGATTATGCCTTATCTGTTCGATCGGAAGATGTATGATCAGGTGATCCTCATGAACTCCGCCCGTGAAAAGGTATATGTCACGCGGAAAGATACGGTAAATTATTACATGGTCACCATTAAGAAGTCCCTCGGACGTGCCTATCAAGATAAAGGTGATTACCGGACTGCTGCAAGATATTTTGAGCAGCTGGCTGTGTTGCGTGATAGCATTAAGGCCAGAGAGCAGAAAAGTGCTGCATTGGAACTGGCAGCGGTTTATGAAACGAATGAAAAGGATATGTTCATTCAGCAGCAAGCCGCTGATATGCGGATGCGAAATGCCCTACTGATATTTGTGGTCTGTATTGTTTTTCTGTTAGGGATACTTTTATGGAGAACTTTCCGGCACAACCGTACCATACGCTGTAAGAATAAGGCGATGGTAGGAACCATTGAGGATTTGCTGATATACAAAGAAGAACTCTACCGGAAAAAAGAGGAGAACCATCTATTGAAAGAACAGTTACAGAAAGAGCGGGAAGTACGGACGTATATAGATGGAAATGCATTGCAGGCAGAAGAGCCCGGAAAGTTGGATGTTCCTGTCGATCCGGAGCCCGAGACGGAAGATAACAATGCGGTACACGATAAAATGCTGTTCGACAAACTGGAGCGTGAAATCATTAACCGGCAGTTATATCTTCAGCCGGACTTTTCGAGAGAGGAGTTAATCAAGACAATCTACATTCCCAAGAATAAGTTTGCGCCGCTTTTTAAGCAATATGCCGGAATGAGTTTTTCAAAATACATTAATAATCTTCGTTTGGAGTATGCTGCCAAGATGCTGAAAGATTACCCCGATTATACAGTAGACACGATAGCCCAGGAGTGTGGAATGTCTACCCAATCTTTTTATCGTCTCTTTTCCGGTAAATTTGGGGTGACTCCTACCGATTTTCAGGTAGGAGTACAACGTGTTAGTAATAAGGAAATTACTGAGTGAAAGTGAAAAAATGAGAGACTAAGAGTGAAAAAATGAGAGAATAACCCACTTCAAGTATTTTGATCTGTAAATCTTTCCCTTTACCTTTGAACCACATCAACGAATCTGGTTTAGGTGATGTACTGTACCCAAAATCTGCTGGGAGTTTTCTCCCGGCAGATTATTCTCAGCAAGGCCGGTCACTGCATCAGGCTATTAGAAAATTTCACAGAGTTAATCTTTTAAAAAACACGTATTGTTATGATTAGGAAAGCATTCAAAGTAGGTGATACAATCACCATCAAACGTACCTCACATGCAGGTACTGGTTATCGTTACGCTTTAGTACGCCTGACTGGTGGAGTTGCCCTTGTGGAGGAATTGTCAGAAGATGCCGATACCTTGGGTGGAATGTCTGTACAGTCTTTTACCTTCCAGTTTTTGCAGCCGGGACAGGTAGAGATTCAGTTTGCCTATTATCGTGATGTCACGGGAGTCCTTTACGAAGACGTATTCCCTTATACGGTGGTTACTTCCGAGAAAGCGAATATAATAATAGGAGGCTGGGGAGAATTTGAACCGTTGACGGATCAGGACAAAGAATTGTTCCAGACCTGCATGACTTTGAAAGGGGTGGATTACACTCCACTTCTGGTTGCCAAACAACTGGTAAGCGGCTATAACTACCGCTTCATCTGTATGACTAAAACAGTAACCCGCGAGCCCAAGTATGGTTTTGCTAAAGTAACTATTTATGCTCCGCTGAAGGGAGAACCTTTGTTAGAGAGCATTGTGGAATACTGATGAAAAAAGGGTGAACCGAAGGCACATAAATAGAGAATGCTAAATAGTAATCCCGGACATTATGTATTTCATCCGGGTCCCCCCCTTGGATTAAGCCTGCCGTTTCTTGAGAAAGAAGTGGCAGGCATTATTGTTTGTTACACATCACTTTTTCGTGTTGCTCTTTTCTAAGCATTGCCCAGTTTCACTTCATTCACTAAAGGTTTCCGGTTCTTGAAGTCCCGTATGTTCTCCAAAGTCGTTGCTGCAATATTAGCCAGAGCTTCGCGGGTAAAGAATGCTTGATGAGAAGTTACGATCACGTTATTGAATGACAGCAAACGTGCCAGCACATCGTCGTCGATGATACGGTCCGATTTATCTTCGTAGAAGTATTCGCTTTCTTCTTCATAAACATCCAGTCCGGCCGAACCGATCTTTTTATTTTTTAATCCTTCGATCAGCGCATTGGTATGAATCAGCTGTCCCCGTCCGGTATTGATGATCATTACTCCGTCTTTCATCTTGCTGATCGAGTAGTCATTGATCAGATACTTTGTCTGTTCAGTGAGCGGGCAGTGCAATGATATGATATCCGAGCTGTGGTATAATTCATCGAGTGTCGTATATACTATCTGGTTCTCCCGTGCAAAGTTATAATCCGGATATAGGTCATAGGCCAATATGTTCATGCCGAATCCTTTGAGGATGTGTATCAGTATTTTTGCAATCTTTCCAGTACCGATGATACCTGCTGTTTTTCCGTGCATATCGAAACCTAACAGTCCATGCAGAGAGAAGTTCCCATCCCGTGTACGCCACGAAGCTCTCGGAATCTTCCGGTTGAGTGAAAGCATCAGGGCAACCGTATATTCGGCTACGGCATACGGTGAATAGGCCGGGACGCGGACAACGGTTACTCCGTTTTCGGCAGCGGCTTTTAAGTCTACATTATTATATCCGGCACAGCGAAGAGCGAGTAATTTTACCCCGTTGGCGGCCATTGTTTTTATTACTTCAGCATCAGCTGTGTCGTTCACGAAAATGCAGACAGCATCCACTCCTTGGGTCAGCAGCACGTTGTGCCGGTTCAAGTGACCTTTGAAAAATCGGAGTTCGAATCCGAATTCTTTGTTTTTTTCATTGAAAGAAGCTTCATCGTAGGGTTTGGTACCAAAAAATGCGATTGTATATGCCATAGTTTTCTTATTTTATATTCTATAATATAAAAACGTTTAGCAATGGAGTAATGTTTGGCTTTCTGAGTGTCTTTTCTTATGATGTTTTCTTATTCGTTTCAATCGAAACAGTTTGTGTTTTCAATTAATTTGTTAGTGAAAACGTAATTAGATGCACAAAAATATTCGTCATGTGCAATATTATTGTACCTTTGCGCCCGAAATAACTTAAAAAAGATTTAGATGAGAAAATTATTCTTGATTAGCATCGGGTTGCTAATCGTTTCAACTTCAACTTTTGCGGGAGGTCTCCTGACAAATACCAATCAGCACGTATTGTTTTTGAGAATGTTGGCTCGTGATGCTTCTACACAAATTGACGCAGTATATTCCAATCCGGCAGGTGTCGCCTTCATGGAAGATGGTTTTCATCTGTCTCTCAACGGACAGAGTGCTTTCCAGACAAGAACCATCACTTCTACTTTCGCTCCGTTTGCAGGCTTTGGCGGAAACGCTACAAAAGTATATAAAGGTGAAGCTTCGGCTCCGTTCATCCCCAGTGTATTTGCAGTATATAAGAAGGATAAGTGGGCATTCTCCGGGAATTTTGCAGTAACCGGTGGTGGTGGTAAGGCTACCTTTAATGAGGGATTGGGTTCATTCGAGTCATTGGTATCTGTAGTGCCCGGAATGATGGTAGCTGCCGGTAAAGAAATGGTAGACGGAGGCATTCTGCCGATTAATATCTTTGAAGGTACCAATAAATACTCGGTTGACAGCTATATGCGTGGTAAGCAGATGATTTTTGGTCTTCAACTGGGAGCATCTTATAAAATCACCGATTACTTGTCTGCATTTGCCGGTGTACGTATGAATTACGTAAGCAATGGATATGAAGGACATATTCGTAACATTGAAGCTAATATCGGTGGAGGGGAAATGGTAAATGTAAACAAATATTTCAGTGATTATGCCAAGCAAGCCAGAACAGCTGCAGATGCTTATCTGGCAGCGAATGATATGGTTAATTATGCAAAATATGATGCTATCGCAAAGAAAGCGACCGGTGTTGCAGAATTGACGGCTGATAAAGAGTTGGACTGCGACCAGACAGGTTGGGGGGTAACTCCTATTTTGGGCTTGGACTTTAAGATGAATAAGTGGAACATTGGTGTAAAATATGAGTTCAACACCAAACTGAATGTAGAGAACAAGACTCGTATAGATAATACAGGGCTGTTTGCGAATGGAGTAAATACTCCGCACGATATTCCGGCTTTGTTGACAGTAGGTGTTTCTTATGAAATTCTTCCGGTACTTCGTGCTTCAGTTGGTTATCATCATTTCTTTGATACCAGTGCACGTATGGCCGATGCTAAAGATCCTGTGACCGGCCAGACTATGGGTAAACAGCATTTCATCAAACAAGGTACTAACGAATATTTGGGTGGTATCGAATGGGATGTTTGTAAATGGGCCCAGGTAAGTGCCGGTATGCAACGTACCAAATATGGTGTGGGTGATAATTACCAAAGCGATATGAGCTTTGCAGTTAGTTCTTATTCATACGGTTTTGGTGCCGGATTCGACATTGCGAAGAACCTGAAACTGAACGTTGCTTATTTCTGGACTGATTACGATAAATATACCAAAGAGACTCCTAATTATGGAGGTACAGGAATCTCCGGAAAGGATGTCTTTACTCGTACCAATAAAGTATTCGGTATCGGTCTCGACTATAAGTTCTGATACAAGGCTTCTACTAATCTTTATTAATATAACTCTCAAGAAGGATCGGATTACTCAAATAATCCGGTCCTTTTTCATTTAACCTCCTATATTAAGATTATCTTTGTGTTCTAATCCTGCAAGATATGAGAGACACATTTTTTCTTTTCTTTGCTGCGTTGAGCTTTGTATGCGTTTCTTGCAGCCGGACTAATCCCGTGAAAGAGCCCGATATTCTGAAAGTGGAGCTGAAAGAAACTCCTGTTTCCGTTTCCGAACTGTTTTCTAAAGTTGAAGTGATTCCGTTGGAAACCTCGGACAGTTGCCTGCTGGCCACAATTTTGAGAGTGCTTGTTTTCGGAGATACTACTTATATATTGACTCAGGATTATCCTACTTTCAGGCATATCACGTTGATGGCTTTTGATAAAAAAGGGAACTATCTCCGTTCTATCGGGAGAGTAGGGCAAGGTCCCGGTGAATATTCACAGATTTATGATGCAGTCATTAATGACCAACGAAAACTGGTGTATATGCTGTCTCCTTTCGGTTCGATGTATACCTATCGGCTGGACGGTTCGTTTATAGATAAAAAGATACTGCCGGAGAAGATAAACTTCCAGAAGATAAGATTGACTCCGGGCGGTGACCTGTTGACGTGGTCGGCACTGAACAAAGATGACGGGGCTTGCGTCATGCGGTTGAAGGCCGATTCGGCGAAGTTGATCAATGAGTTCTGGTCTGATCACTTCTGTCTGAACTGGGCTTGTTGGGATGTATTTTATTCTTATCAGGGTAAAGCCTACTTTTCTCCTACGTTTTATGAAGAAGTTTACGAAATCACACGGGATAGCCTTCGTGTAGCTTATCGCTGGGATATGGGAGAACAGAATATAAATATAGAGCAGTATCATTTTAATTCAGGGCCGGATACACGTAAGGAAGAGGAAGAACGGCTGAGGGAATACCGTAAAACGGGTAAGATAGCCTTTAATTTCACCAAGCAATATCAGACGGATAAATACTACTATGCGCAATTATTCAGTATGTCATCCTATCCCCAAAGGAAACTTACAAATCTTCTTTATCGCAAAAAGGATGGAGTTGTTTTTTATTTTGAGAAGACACGGGAGGGAATCCGGATCAGCCCGGAGGTGGTGACTGAGGACTTTATGCTTTGCATCGTTCCGACCGAGGAGTTGGAAAATTATAAGAGTATACTTCCCGAGGGAGAATATCGGGCATTAAGTAAAAGAGTGGAAGATGATAATCCCTGTGTGGTGAAATTTTATTTTTAGCCCCATCTCCGTAGGGTAATAACAGAGACGGGGCTGGGTTCGTCCTTGGACTTTTTTACGTTAGAGTTCAGAGAGATTTATAAAAAGTTAGAACGAATATTGTACCAATGCGTTCATGCGGTTGGCATGACGGGTATTGCTACTGAAGTCCGTACGCCATCCTCTCAGATATTCGGCGCCTACCTGTAAGTTGCTGGTTACGTTCCAGAACAGGTTAGCCACCAGATATTGGCCCTTCCGGTACATATCGGGTACATCGCTTGGATACGTGTGTTCCGAGTAGAGGCGTGACAAACTGTAAGTGCCCGATACAAATACATCTTTGCTGATGTTGTATTGCAATCCGGCGAACCATCCCAACATGGGGAGCGTCTGCATGCGCCCTTCTTTTTCCGGGTTAGGAACAATATCCACATTCAGGTTGCTCAAGTCGTTCAGATATTGTCCGATACCCCTTCCGTAATTCACCTGTCCGTATACTTGCCATTTCGGAGTTACGTTGAAGGAAGTCGAAGCTTGAAGTCCGTATCCGGCTTTTGAGTGCGCCTTATTGTCTACGGAACTTGAATAAGTCATGCTGCGAACGATGGCAGCTAACTTCAGGTGGCTGTTGGCATTCCAGTTATACTGTGCTGAGGCAGTGAAGTCGGGCATACGCTGGGTGTTGATGGTGAGATACTGATTCGTGGTACCGTCTACCGATGGCATTTCGACACCGACGCCGAATTTCCAGTTCTTCAGCTTGTCACACATATAGCTCAATTGAGTAGTTCGATAGAAAGCCGAGCCGTTAGGGCCTGCAAAGTCGATGGTAGGAGGCAGGGCGGCAAGGTCCATAAAGTTACCATAGTTGTATCCCAGAGTAAAGCCGAGGAAGGTAGCATAAGCATTCTGCAACTCGAAAGTCTTTCCGTCTCCACGGAAGTTTGCAGCAGTATAAACCACGAAGTCACCCAGACGTTTGGTATGTCCCACCAGTTTCAGGAAAAGAGTCGAAGTGCTGATATCCATCTGGAACTGATTGCGTGCACGGTCGGCAGATCCTTTATTAGGAATCAGCGCCGGATAGAAGTCTACATCTTTCACAATTCCCCCGAAGTCATATTCGGCGGTTGCCCGTACATATCCGCCGATACCCAGTGCGAACTTTCCTTGCCGGTCGGTCAGTACGAAGCGTGGAGCCTTCGGTTCCTGGAAACGCGGAAGACGCGTCTCGTTCATGATCCGGATAATCTCGTCTCCGGCTTTGTCGGTCGATACAAACATCACGGAGTTCGGTTCTTCATCTTCGATGATTACTTTTTTCTGGGCATGTGCCGCTACAGGCAAGAGTCCCAATCCGAGTAGCATAGCTACAGATCTAAAAAATGTTTTCATTATAAGTTAAGTTTTAGGTGAATTGCCCTATTGAACAACTTAAATGGGAAATGGTTGAAGGGCCGAGGGAAAAATCGCCAAATTATGCGGAAGAATTGCTATAGGACAGACCGTTTAAAATGCGAATCTTTGCATATTCGATAATCAGAAAGAAAGAAGAGCAATGGAAAAGATGAATATTACCCATAAGATAGTGGCTATGCAGCCCGAACTGGAACATTTTGCCTATAAACTGACTGCTGACCGGGAGTCGGCCAATGATCTGGTACAGGATTGTCTGTTGAAGGCATTGGACAACAAAGAGAAATTTGTGCATACCCAGAATTTCAAGGGATGGATGTATACCATCATGCGCAATATCTTTATCAATAATTACCGTAAGTCGTTACGTGAAGTGGATATGACCGATTCCACCTATAATCTCTATGCGCAAACCATGACGGAAGGTGAGGACGGCAACCGCTTTGAAACAATTTACGATCTGAAGGAACTCTATAAGGTGATTAATGCCGTTCCCGAAGAGTTGAAGAAGCCTTTCCTGATGTTTGTTGCCGGATTCAAGTATCGTGAGATAGCTGAGAAGATGGATTTGCCGGTAGGGACTATCAAGAGCCGTCTGTTCCTGATCCGCAAAAGATTACAGCAGGATTTGAAAGACTTCTCGTAAGAGCGCTTATTAAGATCGATGCCGGATTTTCCGGAAGTATGAATGGGCTTTTGCAACTCTGTGACAAGAGTAAAAAGAATAGTGTGTTAAGTGTTTGTTATGTTGTACCCGGACGGGGCATTACATTATATGTTATCGCGATAACAATATATGTAATGCCCCGTTACATATATTGTTATTTTGTCGATTAAAAAAGAATTGCTACCTTTGCTGCCCGTAAACGTATGATGCCGTGAATAGCGGTCGTGTATTCTAGAACACCACGTAAAAAACAGGAATTATGAAAGAAAAAGTATCTATACCCTTCATGTTGCTCGGCATTCTGTTCAACGTCTGCCTGATTGCAGCAAACCTTCTCGAAACCAAAGTGATTCAGGTTGGCAGTATCACTGTTACTGCCGGATTGCTGGTGTTTCCCATATCCTATATTATCAATGACTGTATAGCCGAAGTATGGGGATTTAAAAAGGCCCGTCTGATTATTTGGAGCGGATTTGCCATGAACTTCTTTGTGGTAGGCCTCGGGCTGATTGCCGTGGCGTTGCCCGCAGCACCTTTCTGGGAAGGCGAACAGCATTTTGATTTTGTGTTCGGCATGGCTCCCCGCATTGTTGTAGCCAGTCTGTTGGCCTTTCTGGTCGGTTCGTTTCTCAATGCCTATGTCATGAGTAAAATGAAAGTGGCCAGTGGCGGACGTAATTTTTCTGCCCGTGCCATCTGGTCTACGGTAGTGGGAGAAACGGCCGATTCACTGATCTTCTTTCCCATCGCATTCGGCGGACTGATTGCCTGGCCCGAGTTGTTGGTGATGATGGGCACTCAGATTGTGCTGAAGTCCCTTTACGAAGTGATTATCCTTCCGATCACCATCCGTGTCGTGAAAGCCGTTAAGAGAATTGACGGGAGCGATGTTTATGATACCGACATCTCCTATAATGTACTTAAGGTAAAGGATATATAATAAGGAGAACTTAAAAACACTTTTTTCAAGAAAATAAATGATGAAAAATGATTCAGCAGTAGTTCTGTTCAGTGGCGGACAGGACTCTACAACGTGTCTCTTCTGGGCGAAGAAACATTTCAGCAAAGTATATGCGCTTAGTTTCCTGTACGGACAGAAACATGCACACGAGGTAGAACTGGCCCGGGGAATAGCCGAAAGGGCAGGAGTGGAGTTTCATGTGATGGACACCTCTTTTATCGGGAGCCTTGGAAGCAATTCGTTGACGGATACCAGCATCTCGATGGACGAAGACAAGCCGGAAGATTCGTTCCCGAACACCTTTGTTCCGGGACGTAACCTGTTTTTTCTGAGTATTGCTGCTGTCTTTGCCCGTGAACAGGGAGCTTTCCACTTGGTTACCGGAGTTTCGCAGACCGATTATAGCGGTTATCCCGATTGCCGCGACTCGTTTATCAAGTCGTTGAATGTCACTCTGAATCTGGCGATGGACGAACAGTTTGTTATCCATACACCGTTGATGTGGATCGATAAAGCCGAAACCTGGGCATTGGCGGACGAACTCGGCGTATTCGATCTTGTACGGAACGAGACGCTGACCTGTTACAACGGGATTCCTGCCGACGGGTGCGGACACTGCCCGGCATGCAAATTGCGGAAACAGGGGCTGGAAGAGTATTTAAGTAAAAGAAACCGTTAAATGATTAATAGATTATGACTGAACTGAAAGACCAGCTTTCTTTACTGGGAAGAAAGACCGAATATAAGCAGGATTATGCTCCCGAAGTATTGGAATCCTTCGATAACAAGCATCCTGAGAACGATTATTGGGTACGTTTCAATTGTCCGGAGTTTACCAGCTTGTGCCCCATAACGGGACAACCGGATTTTGCCGAAATACGTATCAGTTACCTGCCCGATGTGAAGATGGTGGAGAGCAAGAGCCTTAAGCTATATCTGTTTAGTTTCCGCAATCACGGTGCTTTTCATGAAGATTGCGTGAATATCATAATGAAAGACCTGATCCGTTTGATGGATCCCAAATACATTGAAGTGACCGGTATCTTTACACCCCGCGGCGGTATTTCGATTTATCCGTATGCCAACTATGGTCGCCCCGGAACGAAATATGAAGAGATGGCTGCCCGGCGGTTGATGAATCATGAATAGGGGATAACCCTATTCATGGTGATAGGGCCCGCCGTTCAGTATGGTCATGGCCCTATACATCTGTTCTACAAAGATCAGGCGGATCATCTGGTGCGAAAAAGTCATTTTCGACATGGATATCTTTTCGTGTGCCGCATCATATACCTTTTGTGAAAATCCGTAAGGTCCTCCTATGATAAATACCAGGCGTTTGTTGACGTTTACCAGCTTCTTCTCCATCCAGCGTGCAAATTCCACCGAACGCATCTCTTTTCCGTGCTCGTCCAGCAACACTACCACGTCTCCCGGTTGGAGGGCTTTGCCTATCAGTTCGCCTTCCTTCTCCTTTTGTTGTTCCGGGGTGAGGCTTTTCGTGTTTTTCAGTTCGGGAATCACCTCCATATCGAAAGAAATGAAGTGTTTAGTACGCTCTATGTAATCGTTAATTGCAGTGATATAATGCTGCTCTACAGTCCGTCCTACGACGATAAGGGTTGTTTTCATTCAAGTGCAAACTCTTGTTTATTGCACAAAAATAAGAAAAAAATGTTGTTTTTAGCATTAAATACTTACCTTTGCGTATCGATAATACTTGTGATTATGAAAAAACGGGTACTTTTATGGATGGCCGGACTCGTATTCGCTGTAACTTCGCTCTTCGCACAGGACATACCGGTGGGCGTGGTCGTGGCGTTTAAGAAAGGAAACTCCCAAGAGCTGAACAAGTATTTGGGAGAGAAGGTGGATCTGGTAATTCAGAATCGCTCGACAAGCGTCGACAAACAGACTGCTGAAGCAACACTTGCTTCTTTCTTTAATAGCAACAAGGTGAGTGGTTTTAATGTAAATCACGAAGGTAAGCGAGAGGAGTCGAGTTTTATTATCGGTACCCTGACCACTGCTAACGGCAATTTCCGGGTGAACTGTTTTTTCCGCAGGGTACAGAACAAATATTTTATAAATCAAATAAGAATAGATAAAACCAATGAATGAGTTAATAGACAGACTGATTGATCTGGCCTTTGCCGAAGACATAGGTGATGGCGACCACACAACACTTTCCTGTATTCCCGCCACTGCAATGGGAAAATCGAAACTTTTGATTAAAGAAGCCGGTGTATTGGCCGGTATCGAAATTGCCAAAGAAATATTTCACCGTTTCGACCCGACTATGAAGGTTGAGGTGTTTATCAACGACGGTGCCGAAGTGAAGCCGGGTGATGTGGCAATGGTTGTGGAAGGTAAAATTCAGTCTCTGCTTCAGACAGAACGTCTGATGCTGAACGTGATGCAGCGTATGAGCGGCATTGCCACTATGACACGCAAATACGTGAAGCAGCTGGAAGGCACCAAAACACGTGTGTTGGATACCCGTAAGACTACTCCGGGACTCCGTATGCTTGAGAAAGCGGCGGTAAAGATTGGCGGGGGTGTCAACCACCGTATCGGACTTTTCGATATGATTCTTCTGAAAGATAATCACGTGGACTTTGCCGGTGGCATTGATAAGGCCATCAACCGCGCTAAAGAATATTGCAAGGAAAAAGGAAAAGACCTCAAGATTGAAATCGAAGTGCGCAATTTTGACGAACTTCAGCAGGTGTTGAATATCGGTGGGGTAGACCGCATCATGTTCGATAACTTCACTCCCGAAAATACAAAGATAGCTGTCGAGATGATCGGCGGAAAATATGAGACCGAATCGTCCGGTGGTATCACGTTCGATACACTCCGTGACTATGCCGAGTGTGGTGTAGACTTTATTTCGGTAGGTGCCCTTACCCATTCGGTAAAGGGACTCGATATGAGTTTCAAGGCATGCTGACATTTTGAACGGTCGGCGATAAACGTTCTTAAGCGATAAACGATGAACAGGCTACGCATTGATGCAAAGGCCTATTCATCGTTTATTGTTTCTTTAACTTCTTTTTGCACTATTGTTTGCAGCATTCGTTGCATCCTTGCGTCTAATAGACAAACGACGCAGACATACGTTCGATTTTAAAAAGACAATTGACATTGGAAAACGAGATAGAACTGATAAAGGGCTGTCGGGCAGGAAAGGATTCGGCCCGTAAGGAACTTTATACCCTATACTCGAGGCAATTGCTGGCGGTATGTTTCCGCTATACGGGCGATATGGAAGCGGCGCACGATGTACTGCATGACGGTTTCATCAAAATATTCACCAACTTCTCGTTTCGTGGTGAGTCTTCGCTCGGAACGTGGGTGACCCGGGTGATGGTGACTCAGGCACTGGATTACCTGCGAAGGCAAAAACGGATCAGTCAGTTGGTGATACACGAGGATCAGCTTCCTGATATTCCCGATCTTCCGGAAGGAGGGGAGGCAGGACCGATATCCGAAGAACAGTTGATGAAGTTTGTCGCAGACTTGCCCGATGGCTGCCGGACGGTTTTTAACCTTTACGTGTTTGAGGAAAAGTCTCACAAAGAGATAGCCGAAATGTTGGGTATCAAGGAGCATTCATCCACTTCGCAGTTGCACCGTGCAAAGTTTTTATTGGCAAAAAGGATTAAAGAATATAGAAATCATGAAGAGAGAAAATGATGAAATAACCGATCTGTTCCGTTCCCGTCTCGGCAATGCCGAGATGACTGTGCGGGACGGTTTCTGGGAAGAACTGAATTCTGATGTGATGGTGCGTTGCCATCGTCGGAAGGTGTTTTTCTTCCGCGTAGCGGCAGCCGCTTCCGTACTGCTGGTACTGGCTGCTTCATCGGCTGCTTTTTGGTTCTTCTCTCCGAAAGAGGAGATAGAAGAAGCCTTTACCCAGGTAGCGGTTGTCAGTGGAAATGCGACTCACCTGGATGGTGACGTGGTGAAACAGGATTTCACTCCCGTACATTCCGAGCCTGTTTTGAGTAAACCGACGCCTAAGCGTTTCGGTACTCTGGCCCAATATCAGGACGAAGATGATGATTCGGTTTCGGTTACGGTTTCCATGTCATTCAGCTTCTCTGCAACGACTACACGCAGGGGACAAAATAATCATCCGGATAAAAACTATTGGCAGGCTGGCGGAGATGGACAGACCTTAGTAAATTCTGCTGATGAATCCCCGTCTTCCGATTATACGGCTATGACCGCTAAAGCCCGGACATGGGCTGTAAAGGCGGCAGTCGGTACCGCATTGCCTGCCGGAGATGGTAAATATAAGATGCCTGTTATGGTCGGTCTGACGGTAGAGAAAAAAATAAATAAACATTTAGCCGTAGAAACCGGTTTATTATATTCCAGTTTGCGTGCCGGACAGAACTTGCATTATCTGGGAATTCCCGTAAAACTGAACGTGACACTTGCGGAAATGCCGAAGTTGGATATATATGCTTCTGTAGGTGGAGTTGCGGATAAGTGCATAGCGGGAGCACCCGATGACAGCTTCAAACAGGAGCCTGTGCAACTGGCCCTTACCGCAGGAGTGGGAGTGAACTATAAAATTAATGATAAACTGGCTTTATTTGCCGAACCGGGAGTGTCGCACCATTTCAAGACAGACTCCAAGCTGGAAACAGTACGTTCGGCACGGCCTACGAATTTTAACCTGATTTGCGGTCTGCGCATGACCTATTAACCATTTAGTACGGACGTTATGAAAAAAACATTTTTTATGCTGCTCACGGTTGTTTTATCATTGCTTACTTGTGTAAGTTGCAGCGAAGAGACATTAGATTACAATAACCCGGATGTAGACCTTTTCGTAAGGCAACTCAAAGCGGGGAACTATAATACCAAGAGCCCGAAGGGCTTTGTAGAAGTGCCTAAATTTACGGAGAAGGATATTCCGGCATTGCTGAATTATGCAGAAGACCTGACTCAGGTTGCTTCTTTTCCGCTTCCGCCGGTATCTGCTTACTATAGCGGTAAGGTCCGGTTGGGCGAGTGCATGTTGTGGATCGTAGAAACCATTCGGTTAGGGCATTATGCGTCGTTTGGCTGCAAAATGGTGAGAGCCAATGCCGAGAACTACGAGGGCATCTATTTCCTGACCGATGAAGAGTTACTTGATGCTGCTGCCCGGTATCGCCGCTGGTGGGAAAACAGGCAGTATCCTCGTACGGCATGGACCATTGACGCATGCTTTGACGAGCCCCTTTGCGGGAGTGGATACCGTTGGTGGTAAAAAACTAAATCAGATGAAACGTATCGACTTTCTGGTGCTGTCTTCAGGGGCGGCAGTGATCCTTTATGCCCGATGAACAGCCACGTAAAGGAATTCAAAGACAGGAGCATGCGAAGCAGGTACTTTCATCTTATTAAATAAGTGTAGAAGAATGAAGCGTTTGATATTGTTTATATGGTTATGTCCGATGGTCCTGATAGCCCGTGCCCAATGGACTGCGAAGGATTCATTGAATCTGCAACGCATCCTGAACGGCCAAGAGGATATCAAGCTGAATATGGATGCTGTGAAACAGATTGATTTCAACAGCTTGCCGGGTGCTCCCAAAATGTCGAAGGAGAAGCCCGGTCTGAAATTGGACGAGACGCTTCCACAAGTGCTTGATAGAAAGAAAATTGTGTTGACTCTCCGGCCTTATACGGCCAATACCAAATATAACTGGGACCCTATTTACCAAAAAAAGATACAGGTGGATGCCGATACGTGGCGGGGAGATCCGTTTGTCGAGTTTTATGAGACCGTTCCTTCCAACTGGGCTAAAAATGTATACGATAAAGGTATCCGCAGTTCATACGAGGAAATCCGTTCCAGTGGGTTGCGGCATAATCTGTTTGGCGAACGTGCCAATGGCAGGATGGTGACTACGCAGAGCATGGTGCATACCTCTGCCATGAAGCTTGGCAAAAGTGGAGTAACCGTGAGTGGAGGCACTATCGGAGGTCTTGACCTGATGACTATTTTCACAAAAGATTTCTGGGACAAAAAAGGACGTGAACGGAGGGCGCGTACACTGGAAGTTCTGAAAGCGTATGGTGATTCGACAACGGTGTTGCTTCCTGAACCGATTATACATTGAATTTGTTAAAAGATAAATAGGGGGATTCTTGCCTTCTTTTTTCAAAAACGATATGACTATGAACAGAATTTCTTCTCTTTTCGGTATTCAGTATCCCATTATTCAGGGCGGTATGGTGTGGTGTAGTGGCTGGAGGCTTGCTTCGGCTGTCAGTAATGCGGGTGGTTTGGGGTTGATAGGCTCCGGCTCGATGTATCCCGATATTTTGCGTGAACATATTCGTAAATGCCGTGCAGCCACAGACAGACCTTTTGGGGTAAATATTCCTTTGATGTATCCCCAGATAGAGGAGATCATGAATATCATTGTGGAAGAAGGGGTTAAAATCGTATTTACCTCTGCCGGAAACCCGAAGACATGGACCGGCTGGCTGAAAGAGCGTGACATCACGGTGGCACATGTCGTTTCTTCTTCTAAGTTTGCCATGAAATGCGAAGAGGCGGGAGTCGATGCCGTGGTAGCTGAGGGTTTTGAAGCCGGCGGGCATAATGGCCGGGAGGAGACAACGACGCTTTGTCTGATTCCTGCAGTACGTGAAGCCACTACTTTACCTTTGATTGCGGCTGGAGGGATTGGTACCGGTGAGGCCATCTTTGCCACGATGGCGTTAGGGGCCGAAGGAGTTCAGATAGGTACTCGTTTTGCTCTGACGGATGAAAGTTCGGCAAGTGATATTTTCAAGGAATATTGTTTGCGGTTGAACGAAGGCGATACCAAATTATTGCTGAAGAAACTGGCGCCTACCCGTCTTGTGACCAATTCGTTCCGTGATAAGGTGGAAGTGGCTGAGGCGCGGGGAGCTTCTGCCGAAGAACTTCGTGAACTTTTGGGCAGAGGACGCGCCAAGAAAGGCATCTTCGAAGGTGATCTGGAAGAAGGAGAGCTTGAGATAGGGCAGGTGGCTGCTCTGTTCCGCCGCAGGCAAAGTGTGGACGAGGTAATGAAAGAATTGTTGGAGGGATACCGCAGAGCTTCGGACAAGGTATCTTCTTTTTTGTTATAAACGGATCATTCCACCACAGGGTAACACAGAGTCTTACGGAGTTCTTCTTTTTATGATTCTGCTTCGTGAAACTCTGTGTTACTCCGTGGTATTACTTGTTATTCTAAATTCAATTGCTCGTATTTAAGCCCGAATACCTCAGCTATTGCTTTATATACCACTTTCCCTTCTACCACATTTAATCCCAAAGCCAGTGCCGGATCTTCTTTGCATGCCTGTTTCCACCCCTTTCCTGCCAGTGCTGTTACATAAGGCAGAGTGGCATTGGTCAGTGCCAATGTAGAAGTGTAAGGCACTGCTCCCGGAATATTGGCTACGGCATAATGTACGATTCCATCGACCACATACGTCGGCTCACTATGGGTAGTGGGGTGCGAAGTTTCGAAACATCCTCCCTGGTCGATAGCTACATCCACTAATACTGTACCCAGTTGCAGCATCTTCAGCATACTGCGGGTGATCAGGTGCGGAGCCTTGTCTCCCGGAATCAAGACCGAGCCTATTACAAGGTCTACGTCCGGCAACTCTTTCTTCAGCCTCAGTTCCGAAGCATATAAGGTTTTTACATTTTTTGGCAGTGTTTCACTCAAATAACGAAGACGGGCCAGGTTGATATCCGCAATTGTGACATCTGCTCCCAGGCCGGCTGCCATCTGGGCTGCATTGCTGCCTACGATGCCTCCGCCGAGAATTAATACTTTGGCAGGCTTCACACCCGGTACACCTCCCAGCAGAATACCTTTTCCACCTTGCGGCTTTTCCAGGAAACGGGCGCCTTCCTGTATAGCCATGCGTCCGGCTACCTCACTCATAGGAATCAATAAGGGTAAAGAATGGTCAGCTTTTTCTACCGTTTCGTAAGCAAGGCAAACCGAGCCGTTTTCTATCATGGCAAGAGTCAGTTCTTTATCGGAGGCAAAATGGAAGTAAGTGAACAGCAACTGTCCCTTGCGGATCAGCTTGTATTCCGGTGCGATAGGTTCTTTCACTTTCACTATCATCTGGGCTGCGGCATACGTCTTTTCCATAGTGGGCAGGATCTGCGCTCCTGCGGCTATATATGCCTCGTCCGGAAAACCACTGTTCTCTCCTGCGGTGTGCTGTATGTATACAGTATGTCCGCGTTTCACTAATTCGGCAACTCCCGAGGGCGTCATGCCCACCCGGTTCTCGTTGTTCTTAATCTCCTTAGGTACTCCGATAATCATAACGTTACTCTATTAAGGGTTAAACATGGCACAATGTAAGAAAATTCTGCTTATGTTGTTATCCTTATACGGATGTTTTACAGCAGAGTGATAGTAGAGGTGCAGGCACGGCTCTTTCATTTAACAACCGCCTTCCTCCCTTGTCCTCCCCCCCCACAAAACCTTCCATTCGCACATAGCGATGCGGAAGCAGTGCTTCGTTGTTTCTTTTTTAAGAAAGAATCCGGCCGGCTATTACCGGAGAAGTGTAGTAGATTAACCAATGTCATACAACTCTTTATCCCAGCCCGCATACCCGGGCTGATGAGCCCACATGCCCGGGCTGATGAGCCCGCATACCCGGGCCGATGAGCCCGCATGCCGGGGCTGAGATAAGGATCCGACCATTTGCACTAAAGAGAGTAAGGGAAATGAAATGCTTTTAGAGAGATTAACGGATAAGAAATTGGATATATCCATTTGTTTTCCAAATAGTTACTACTAAAATGCCCCCTAAAACAGCGGGTGGAAGATGGAAGATGGGGGTGGAAGATAAATGGCATAAAAACCGCATCTTCCACCAATCTATACATCTTACAATCAACGATATGCATTCTAAAAGGTGGAAGATGGAAGATCGAAACGTATTTTTTGTATGAGAGGAAGGCGGGGGATAAAGAGCCGTGGCAGGCAGGAATAAAATCCATCTTTCTGTTTTCTGATATGGCAGGAATAATGTATTTTTGCAAAGATTCCATTTTTAAGCAAACTACATGAAACAGTATATAGTTGCTCTGATGCTTGCCTGCAGCATTCAGGGACATTCACAAGATGTGAAGCAGGCTGCTTTTGTTCCTCCATTTGACTTTACACTGACTCTGAGCGGTAATTTCGGAGAAATTCGTGCCAATCATTTTCATGGCGGTCTTGACTTTAAGACTCAGGGAGTTGTCGGTAAACCGGTGCGCGCGCTGGCCGACGGATACATCTCACGTATTCGTGTCACCAATGGTTCGGGACATGTACTCGATGTGGTATATAATAACGGTTATACAACTATTAACCGGCACTTGAGCGGATTTATGCCGGACATTGCCCGAAGAGTGAAGAAGCTTCAATACGAAAAAGAAGATTGGGAAGTAGAGATTGTTCCCGAACCGGGGGAATATCCGGTAAAGGCGGGACAACAGATAGCCTGGAGCGGTAATACGGGTTATTCATTCGGACCGCACCTGCATCTGGACTTGCTGGAAACCGCTACCGGTGAATCTGTCGATCCGATGCCTTTTTTCAAATCAAAAATAAAAGATACCACTGCTCCCCGGGCTGAGGGCGTTATGTTGTTTCCACAGCCGGGAACCGGAATCGTGCAAGGCAGTTCGGAGCGGCAAACCTTCCAACCCAATGGGACGCGTCCCATCGAGGCATGGGGAGTGATCGGATCGGGTATCAAGGCTTATGATTACATGGACGGTGTTCACAACCGTTACGGTGTGCATACTGTTGTGCTCAAGGTAGATGGAACGGAAGTGTTTCGTAGTGTGGTCGATCGCTTTGTTCCGGACGAGAACCGGATGATAAACTCTTGGACCTACGGGCAATATATGAAATCATTTATTGATCCGGGCAATACGCTGCGTATGCTCCGGGCTTCGAATGATAACCGTGGATTGGTGACCATCAATGAAGAACGGGATTACAAGTTCGAATATGAATTGAAAGACGCTTTTGGCAACACTTCCCGCTATCACTTTACGGTGCGTGGAAAAAAACAGCCGATAAAGCCGTCTGAACATCGGGAGAAGTACTTCTTTGCCTGGGACAAAACGAACTTTTTGCAAGAACCCGGTTTGACCCTTACCGTCCCCCGGGGGATGTTATACGACAATGTGGCTCTCAATTATGAAGTACGTTCCGACAGCGGGGCAATTGCTTACACCTATCAGCTCAATGATGAGAAAGTGCCGTTGCACGGTGGCTGTGAGTTGCGTATCGGGCTTCGTCATCAGCCGGTTGCCGATACAACGAAATATTACGTGGCTCGTGTTACTCCCAAAGGTGGTATGTATAGTGCCGGAGGAACTTACGAGGGTGGATTTATGAAAACCCGTATCCGTGAATTGGGCACTTATACGGTAGGAGTAGATACAGTGCCTCCCGAAATTATTCCGGTGGGCAAGAATGTCTGGGGACGTAATGGGAAAATTGTTTATCGGCTGAAGGACAAAGAAACCGGCATCCGGTCTTATCGTGGCACGATTGATGGAAAATTCGCTCTGTTCGGACGTCCTAACCTGACAAAATCGTATTGGGAGTGTAAACTCGATCCTGAATATGTAAAGAAAGGTGGACGCCATACGGTAGAGATGACCGCTACGGACGATTGCGGGAACGAGACAACGGTTCGTGAAACCTTCGTCTGGTAGCTTTCAAAACCAAATAACCGGAGATTATCCGGGTAAAACAGAATAAGATATTGTATTAATAATTTATTATATGAAAAGAATCTTTCTCTTTGCCGCTCTCTTGACTGCGGCAGTGGCGGAAACCTTCGCCTGTACTAACTTAATTGTCGGTAAGAATGCTTCTACCGACGGTTCGACCATTGTTTCCTATTCGGCTGACTCGTACGGACTCTTTGGCGAGTTATATCATTATCCCGCAGCTACCTATCCCAAGGGTACGATGATGGATATCCATGAATGGGATACCGGAAAATATCTGGGACAGATTGAGCAGGCGCGTCAGACTTATAATGTGATCGGCAATATGAACGAGTTTCAGGTAACCATTGGTGAAACTACCTTTGGCGGCCGTCCTGAATTGGTAGATACACTGGGCATTATCGATTACGGAAGTTTGATTTACGTAGGACTGCAACGTTCGCGCACTGCCCGTGAAGCCATTAAGGTGATGACTGAGCTGGTTCAGGAATATGGATATTATAGCAGTGGTGAGTCATTTACCATTGCCGATCCTAATGAAATATGGATTATGGAAATGATAGGGAAAGGGCCCGGCATACGGGGAGCCGTCTGGGTAGCTGTTCGTGTGCCCGATGACTGCATCTCGGCACATGCCAACCAGTCTCGTATCCATCAGTTTGATATGAATGACAAGGCAAACTGTATGTACTCCAACGATGTCATTTCCTTTGCCCGTGAAAAAGGATATTTCAACGGAGTGAATAAAGATTTCAGTTTTGCCGATGCTTATGCGCCGCTTGATTTCGGTGCCCGCCGTTTTTGCGAGGCCCGTGTATGGAGCTATTTCAATATGTTTACCGATCAGGGTGAGGCTTATCTGCCTTATATCCAGGGAAAGACCAACGAACCGATGCCTTTGTTCGTGAAACCGAAACGCAAACTTTCAGTTCAGGACGTAAAGAATGCCATGCGTGACCATTATGAAGGAACTGCTCTTGATATCAGCAATGACTTTGGTGCCGGACCTTATAAAACACCTTACCGCCTCTCTCCGCTGACTTTTAAAGTGGGCGATCAGGAATACTTCAACGAACGTCCTATTTCTACACAGCAGAGTGGGTTCGTTTTTGTGGCCCAGATGCGTGCCAATCTGCCTGATGCAGTAGGCGGTGTACTCTGGTTCGGTACGGATGATGCCAACATGACCGTTTTCACTCCCGTATATTGCTGTACTACCAAAGTTCCGGTATGCTATACCCGTGTGGATGGTGCCGATTATATCACTTTCTCATGGAATTCTGCTTTCTGGATTTTCAACTGGGTGGCTAATATGGTATATCCCCGTTACGATTTGATGATCGGTGATGTACGTTCCACACAGAATGAACTTGAAACCACCTTCAACGAGGCGCAGGAGGGGATTGAGTCTGCTGCCGTTAAACTGTACGAGAAAAATCCGGAAGCAGCTGTGGCGCTTCTGACCAATTATACCAACATGACGGCGCAAAGCACTTTCGACACCTGGAAACGTCTGGGAGAATTTATCATTGTGAAGTATAATGACGGTGTCATCCGCAAGATGAAGGACGGTAAGTTCGAGCGCAACGCTATCGGCCAACCCGCCGGTGTGGTACGTCCGGGCTATTCAAAAGAATTCCTTGAGGAATATGTGAAGCAAACCGGCGAACGTTATAAAGTGACTGAATAAACGCTTCCGGAGAGTTTTCTCGCTAAAAGATAGGAATTTCAAACTTATTCTTTTACATTTGTATTTTGAATAGAATAATTATTAATCTCTAAAAATAGATATAACCATGGGGAATGAAGAACTAATCAAACAGGTGACTGAGAAAGCCGAGAAGTGGCTGACCCCGGCGTATGATGCCGAAACTCAGGCTGAAGTGAAACGCATGTTGGAGAACGAAGATAAGACAGAATTGATTGAAGCCTTTTACAAAGACCTTGAATTTGGTACGGGCGGACTCCGTGGTATCATGGGAGTAGGTACCAACCGTATGAATATTTATACTGTTGGAGCCGCAACTCAGGGACTTTCTAACTATCTGAACGCAAACTTTAAGAATCTGAAACAGATTTCTGTTGTGGTAGGATACGATTGCCGTAACAATAGTTCTCTGTTCGCTAAGATTTCTGCGGATATTTTCTCTGCCAATGGCATTAAAGTATATCTGTTCGAGGAGATGCGTCCTACTCCGGAGATGTCTTTTGCCATCCGTCACCTTGGTTGCCAGAGCGGTATCATTCTGACTGCTTCACACAACCCGAAAGAATATAACGGCTATAAAGCTTACTGGGATGATGGTGCACAGGTACTGGCTCCGCACGATAAAGGTATTATCGACGAAGTGAACAAGATTGCTTCTGCTGCCGACATTAAGTTCCAGGGTAATCCGGAGCTGATTCAGATTATCGGGGAAGATGTCGATAAAATATACCTGGATATGGTGAAAACCGTTTCTATCGATCCTGAAGCTATTGCTCGTCATAAAGATATGAAGATTGTCTACACTCCGATTCATGGTACGGGTATGATGCTGATTCCCCGTGCACTGAAGATGTGGGGATTTGAAAATGTATACACTGTTCCCGAGCAGATGATTAAGGATGGTAACTTTCCGACGGTTGTTTCTCCCAATCCGGAGAATGCGGAAGCCCTGACAATGGCTCTCAATCTGGCTAAAGAAATCGATGCCGACCTTGTAATGGCTTCCGATCCGGATGCCGACCGTGTAGGTATCGCTTGCAAGGACGATAAGGGTGAATGGGTATTGATCAACGGTAACCAGACTTGCCTGATGTATCTGTATTATATCATCACTCAATACAATAAACTGGGTAAGATGACCGGTAATGAATTCTGTGTGAAGACCATTGTTACTACCGAACTGATCAAGAAGATTGCCGACAAAAATCAAATTGAGATGCTCGACTGTTATACCGGCTTTAAATGGATCGCCCGTGAAATTCGTTTACGTGAGGGTAAGAAGAAATACATCGGTGGTGGTGAAGAAAGCTACGGTTTTCTGGCCGAAGACTTTGTTCGTGACAAAGATGCTGTTTCTGCTTGCTGCCTGATTGCCGAAGTGGCTGCTTGGGCTAAAGACAATGGAAAGACTCTGTATCAGTTGCTGATGGACATTTACGTTGAATATGGATTCTCTAAAGAATTTACTGTAAACGTAGTGAAACCGGGTAAGAGCGGTGCCGAAGAGATTAAAGCCATGATGGAAAACTTCCGTGCTAATCCTCCGAAAGAGTTGGGTGGCTCGAAAGTGATTCTGTCAAAAGACTATAAAACTCTGAAGCAGACAGATGCAGAAGGTCATGTAAGTGACATCGATATGCCGGAACCATCGAATGTGCTGCAATATTTCACCGCAGATGGTGGTAAAGTGTCTGTTCGTCCGTCAGGAACGGAACCGAAGATCAAATTCTACATCGAAGTGAAAGGCCAGATGGGATGCCGCAACTGCTTTGCCACTGCCGATGCAGAAGCTACTGAAAAAGTGGAAGCTGTGAAGAAATCGTTGGGTATTTAAGGAACTTCTTTAAGCACTCTTTTAACAGATACTTTGGGTAATATAAATGTGTTCATAGTATTATAGTATTATCGAAATGCCCTGTCCTGAATTGGATGGGGCATTTCTTTTTCTATCGAATGCAAGCCGACAGTTAAGCACTTGTGTTCTGGCGTATCGGGCTGTGTTGTGAATTGTTTTTTAATCACGCTTTTTTCATTGGGCTTTGTTTATTCGGCTGAAGTGTAGTTATTATATTTTTACGGTACTTTTGGTAGTAGTCCAAAAATTTTTAGCTTGGAGGTGCTGCCTGAGACACTTATAGAACTGCTATGTATGTCAATCTTACGACTATAAATGATGGTATATCCATGGTATTACTTAGAATACAAACTCTTGCGTTTGTTCTTCATCTTACTACCGAACTAATGGAGATTTAAAAGAGTTATTGAGATATGGCTAATAGAGATATAGTCTTTTCTGCCAGTGAATTTACTTTAGAGGGAAGTTGTGTGTAAATCTGTTTTTTCAGGAGTATGCATTCTTTATCGTAAAAAGTGATTGATGTGTTAATAATATATAAGCAAAGTTTTTTGTAAATTATAAATAATAATTAGTAAATTTATTATTATAATATATGATATTATATATTAAAATGTTTTTAAATGTTCTTTGTTTTATAATTAATTTGTGACCTTCGCACATCAAAGATACACAACGAAATGAAGAAGTCTTGTGCGATGTTAATGAAAATATTTTTAGAACCTTTTAATTCTATGTAATGCATATTAAGACCAATCCGAATGATAAAATGTCTTTTAATCAGCTATATAATGATTATCAGACAAGGTTTGTGAATTTTGCTAATACCTATGTCAGAGATTGGGATGTAGCGGAAGATATAACGACAGAAGCGTTAATTTACTATTGGGAAAACAGAAATACTTTATCTGAAGTATCCAATATTCCTGCATATATACTTACCATCATAAAAAATAAAAGTCTTAATTATCTTCGTCATTTGCAGATACGGGAAGAACATTCTGAAAATATTAGAAAATATATTGAGTGGGAACTCAATGCACGTATCGTTTCTTTAGATGCTTGTGAACCCTATGAACTTTTAGTCAAGGAGATGCAAGAGTTGATTCAGCAAACTTTGGATAAATTGCCGGAACGTACACGCAAAATATTTATTTTAAGCCGTTATGAAAACAAATCTTATAAGGAGATTGCTGCTTTAATGAATATGACCACCAAAGGTGTAGACTTTCATATTTGTAAGGCTTTAAAGGCATTACAGATTAACCTAAAAGATTACTTTCCATTATTTCTTTATTTTTTGATGAGATTTCACTAGGATACCTTTTCCATGAAGTGCCTTATACATAAAGGGACATTAATACATTGTCATGGATAAAGATTTACTATATAATTTTTATAAAGGAAAGGTTTCCATAGAGGAAGGACAAAGGGTCAAGGCTTGGGTAGAAGCATCAGACGAAAACGAGCGTACCTTCTATAGGGAGCGCAAAATTTTTGATGCCTTGATGCTTAATAATCCGCTTCCGGTAAAGAAAATCTCTTTTTTCAATTTTACACATAATAAAAGAATAGAGTGGCTGAAAATTGCCATTGCTGTAATATTGACACTTCTGCTTAGTTATTTCTATCAGGAGCATAAAGCCGATCTGGATTCAATGGCAATGAACACGATTTCTGTTCCTGAAGGACAAAGGACCAATGTCACATTACCCGATGGTAGTAATGTTTGGTTAAATGCATGTACAACGATACAATATCCGACTTCTTTTAACAGTCGGGAGCGTTTCGTTATATTAAAAGGAGAAGCTTATTTTGATGTGAAAAAGAATAAAAGCAAACCGTTTATTGTGCACACAGATGCCTATAGCATTGAAGTATTAGGTACGAAGTTTAATGTAGATGCATATCCGGGAACAGAAAAATTTGAAACTACATTGATGCATGGTAGTGTTAAGGTTACTTTGAAAGCAGATTCATCGCAAACAGTAATATTAAAGCCTGATCATAAATTGTCATTAGAAAAAGGACGGTTCGTAATGACTAAAGTGGAAGATTATAATCCTTATCGTTGGAAAGAAGGGCTTATCTGTTTCTCTGATGAATCCTTTCCTAATATTATGAAAGACTTTGAAAAGTATTACGGAGTGAAAATAGTGATAGAGAATAAAAATGTATTGCAGATTAATTTTACGGGGAAATTCAGACAAACCGACGGAATAGATTATGCACTTCGTATCTTACAGAAAAATATAGATTTCCAATATGAGAAAGATAATGAAAAACAAATTATCTATATAAAATAAAGTATTAATTCTTAAAAGCGAAATGCCTATGAAAAATGATCTAAGTTAACCTATTGAAAATGCCGATAGGTGTTCCCGCACCTACCGGCATAAGAAATCAACACAATTTTTTATTAAAAATGTATCAATTTAAAATCTATACAAAGGTATGAAAAATAACACTTTGTCAGGGTCATATTACCCTAAAAATCCCCAAATAAAACATTTTTTTAGAATTATGAGAATTACATTATTCCTATTGATGGCATGTGTTTTTTCTTTGTATGCCGGAAATTCCTATTCTCAAAATACAAAAGTTAGTCTTGCCATGGATAATGTAGGACTAAATAAGGTCTTAGAGGCGATAGAGAGTCAGACTGATTATCTTTTTATTTATAATAGTCAGATAAATGTCAATAAGATAGTTACTATTAAGGCAAATAAGCAGGCCGTTTCAAAGGTATTAGATCAAATATTACAGAATACTGGCATTGAATATAAATTGGAAGGCTCGCATATTATATTAGAGAAAAAAACAGAAGAAGTGCACAATAATTCATCTGTTGTTCAACAACAAACTAAAAAGATAGCCGGAACAGTGGTAGATAAGACAGGAGAGGCCATTATTGGAGCGAATGTCAAAATACAAGGTACAGATAAAGGAACTATTACTGACCTCGATGGTAATTTCACCTTGGAGGTTGCTCCAAAGGATGTACTTATTATCAGTTATATAGGTTATTTGGATGTAAAAGTTCCCATAGCCGGACAAAAACATATCCATGTGGCGTTGTCTGAGGATAATAAAATGTTGGACGAGGTTGTTGTAATTGGTTATGGAACTACTTCTACACGCAAGATGGCATCTGCAGTTACAGCCGTGAAAGGTGAGAAATTGCAGGACCTGCCATTTAGTAGCGTAACAGCTTCACTGGCCGGACGTGCAACAGGTGTTATTGTACAATCATCAGGTGGTGAACCGGGATCTACCCCTTCTATCTCGATCCGCGGTGGTGGTGCACCTGTCTATGTCATAGATGGTGTTATTTCCGATGCATGGGATTTCAATACGCTGAATCCGAATGATATTGAAAGCCTTTCAATTCTTAAGGATGCAGCATCTCTGGCTGTTTACGGTTCACGGGCTGCCAATGGTATTGTGATGGTGAAAACCAAGCAGGGAGGTAAAGGAAAGACAGCGGTAACATATACGTTCAATGCTGAATTTAGCCAACCCACCAAATTACTGGAGAAAACCCGTGGTTACGACTATGCTTACAACCAGATGCTTGCCGGCATCAATGATGGTTTGAATGAGGCAGACCTGCCATTTAACCAGGAAGTGCTGAACATTATTAAGAATCAGTCTGATCCTTACACAGCCGGACATGCCGACACTGACTGGTTGGGAGAAGGACTAAAAACTTTTGCCCCTCAATACAAGCATACTGTGTCCTTGAGCGGAAGCGGCAATAAAGTGAATTATTACCTTTCTTTGGGCATGCTCAACCAAGGTAGTATCTACACTTCGGATGCATTGAATTATGACCGCTACACCGTTCGCAGTAATGTTAACACAACTTTTGACAAGATCGGCCTAAAAATCAGTCTGAACTTGAACGGAGCTTATGAAAAGAAGGAATATCCTTCCTTCTCGGCGCAGAAGATATGGGAAGATCTTTATAACCAGTCTCCATTGAATCCGGCTTATAACGAGGATGGCACTTATACGGCAGTCACCGACCACCCACTCGCAGAAATGGATAAGCGCTCAGGATATAACAGGAACTATGGCAAGTTCATCAATACACAAGTAGCGGCAGACTGGACTTTACCCTGGATGAAAGAGCTGACTCTTGGTGCCATGTTCAACTATCGTTTGAATGACTCGCATGTGAAAAATTTCAGCACTAAAGCACCTCTGTATTATCCAGATGGTTCTGTATATCCAATAGGCAAACCAACATTGAAAGAGGAAGGTTATTGGGGCGAATCATACAATTTTGAAGTAAGTGCCGCCTATACAAAAACTTTTGCTGAAAAGCACACGATTGATGCCAAATTCGTTTATACAATTGCCGAAAACAATGGATGGAACTTCAATGCGTATCGTGGTGAATACTTGTCAACAGTTGTTGACCAGTTATTTGCCGGTGCGGCAGATACACAACAGAATGGCGGTAACTCGGATGAAGGCGGACGTATGGGATTTGTAGGTCGTTTGAAATATGACTTTATGAACCGTTATATAGTGGAAGGCAGTTTCCGTTACGATGGTTCGGACAATTTTGCGCCGGGACACCGTTGGGGATTTTTCCCTTCGGGAGCAGTGGCATGGGCCATCAGTGAAGAGCCTTTCTTCAAGGAATGGGATCAACATGTGGTCGATTTACTCAAGTTACGCGCTTCTTACGGACAGACAGGTACCGAAAGCGGAGTAAACCGTTTTGGATATCTTTCCACTTACAATTTGGATGAGAAGAAAATAGTAATCGGAGGAAAATTGCAATCCGGATTCAGTGAAGGGGCTTTGGTCTCTCCGGAATTGCTGAGCTGGTACGAGGTAAACTCCTTTAACCTGGGATTGGATATGGCTTTCTTCAACAGCCGCCTGAAAGGTACTTTCGATTATTTCTATTATGTAACTAAAGGTGGTTTGATGAGTCCGGGCGACCGTTATACTACTCCTTTAGGAAAAGCTTTGCCGCAAATAAAATCGAATAGCGAACAGCGTCGCGAAGGCGTGGAATTGACCATGCGCTGGTCGGATACGACTCCGCGTAAATTCGCTTATGAAGTAGGATTCAATATGACGTATTTCAATAGCCTGTGGAAGGTGAAAGCGGATGAAGCCCTGTCTGACCTGATGAATCCGTATAAACGCCAGACGCATCAAGCCGATTATTATGGAGTGGGATATATAGATACGGGATTTTATCAAAACAAGGAAGATATCCTGAACTCTCCCCGAAGACTGGGATCTACCCAAACCAAGTTGGGAGACATCGGCTATACGGATATAAATGGTGACGGTAAGATAGACGGTGAAGACCAGGTACGTGTTGGAAAGCCGACACTGCCTCACTTCACTTATGCTCTCGACTTCTCTTTTGGCTATGAGGGATTCACTTTGTCGGGCTTATTCTATGGTACTGGCGAACGCTACATGACTCTTGGTGACCGCTATCAGAAGGGTGAAGGTAAATATCTCTATTACGAAAACCAGTTGAACTATTGGAGACCGGATAATACAGATGCTGATTTTCCAAGACTTTCAATCAGTTCCGGTGTGAATGGAAACAATAATCAGGTAAGTTCTACTTTCTGGATGCGGAATGCATCTTATCTTCGTCTGAAGAATTTGCAGTTGAGCTACGATTTCAAATACAAGTATCTGAAAAGATGTGACTGGTTGCAGATGTGCCGTGTGAATCTGAGCGGCAGTAATCTTTTTACCATTTCAAGTATCGGCAAGTTTTTTGATCCGGAAACATCGAGTACCAGTGGCGACGGATATCCTGTACAGCGAGTTTATTCAATTGGTGTAACAATAGGTTTTTAATAGGGAGGAATAAATATGAATAAGATAAAGAATTTATTTGTAATTATGCTATTTGCCTTGGTCGCCTTTTCCTGCAGTGATATATTGGACAAGGGACCACTTGACAAATATTCGGAGAATGATGTGTGGAAAAGTACTGACTTGACACAAGCATTCATTTATACTGCGTTGGCCAATGCTACAAATATGATGGTTTGGAAAGACAATTGGACTGATAATGAAGCTATTTTGGAAGATGGGCGAGATGTGAATGCAGAATTGATAGACCGTTATTATGATGCGGGATGGAATAAGTATGAAGATATCCGTCGTTGCAACATGGTGTTGGCACGTGTTCCGGAAGCTCCCTTTACGAATGCGGAAAAAGCTAATTTTATAGCACAGGCTAAGACGATACGTGCTATGATCTATTTTACGCGTGCTCGCTTGTTCGGTAAATTGATGTTAGTAAAAGAACTTATTGATCCGGAAGCGGATATGAAGTTTCCTCGTACGGCTACAGTGAAAGAAACTTATGATTTCATACTGAACGACCTCAAGGAGGCTGCTCCTGATCTACCTGTAGATGCTCCATCCGGTGGACTGTCACGCGGTGTTGCCTATGCGTTATTGGGAGAAGCTGCTTTGCATGGAGCTGCATACATTGAAAATGGGCAGGAAGAGTATTACCGGATAGCAGCAAAGGCCTGTGAAGATCTGTTTGCATTGGACAAATACTCTTTGGATGGTGACTACGCCGGTATGTTCAATGATTATGATCATTCATTGGTCTCAAGCGAGATAATTCTGGCACAATGGAGAAGTGCTGAAAATACAAATTTTTCAGATACTTGGATGCAGAGACTGGTTCCTAATATTGATCCCTCTAAGTTGATTGCCGATGTACAGGCAAAGTATCCTTTGGTAGAGGAGATGGCTGGTTGGCCGCAAAGATTTCCTTCTGTTGATTTAGTGAATGATTATCTTGTAGTTGATGAGGATGGAAAAGCCAAAGAGTGGGACCAGACTTCTTATTATCAGAAATTCCTGGCTGACGGAGGGACGGTTGAAGATGCTATTTACAAGAATCGCGATAAACGATTCAAGGCTTCTATCGTTTACGACGGATGTTCTTATTTCGCTAATAGGGTGTGGCTTCGTGAGGGAGGTAATCTTTATTATACTTCCAAAACGACTGAATTCTGGGGGATGCCGGTATCAGGATATGTTTATCGGAAATGTGTTTATGAAGCCAAGCGTTTGTTGAACTCGGAGAAAACGAATTATCATTATACTTTGTTACGTTTGGGACGTTCTTATCTGAACTATGCGGAAATCAAGTTGCGGCAGGGTGATAAGGAAACGGCTATTGACTATATCAATAAGACGAGGGTAACCCATGGTGGTTTGCCAGAATTGCAAAAATCCTTATCACTGGAAGAAACTTGGAAAGAGTATAAACGTGAACGCCGTATAGAACTCGTCAATGAAGGTGATCGATACTGGAGCGTACTTCGTTGGGGCAAGGCTGACGGTCTGGAGGTTGTTCCGGAGCTGACTGTTGAACAGAAGTTCATGAAAATAGCTCCTGATGGAAAATCTTTTGAGATAATTCCGCTACCCATTTACCAAAGCGATAATGAGCGTACTTTCACCAAGAAACATTATTTATTCCCTGTGCCGCAAGGACAACGTGATCTGAATCCGAATTTGGACCAGAACGAGGGATGGTAGAAAAATGCTGGATGTCTAATTATTAAAGTATTACGAATATGAAGAAACTTATAAATACTGTTTTGTTAATATTTCTAATAGGTACGGTTTCATCTTGCCTGAAATCAGGATTGGATGATTTGGAGACCTATAATGAAGCTGAAATTACTAATTTGAACTTTGAATATCGTTGGTGGGATGAGGCTAAGAATCAGATGGCTGTTAAAACACTCAACATTGAAAAACAAATTTCGAAAGACGATAATCTGATTACCTGCAAGCTAACGGTTCCAACGGTTAGTGGCAGCTTTACAGATGCTGTCAGGCAAAATGTATCATTAAGTAATCTTATTGCCTATATGGATCTTTCTACTGCTGCTAAGATTGCGCCTTTGAACGGAGCCCCTAAATTGGGTACTCCTGGCGATTTCTCAGCTAAGGAGTTTAAATATCAGGTGACTGCTGCCGACGGTACGACAAGAGAATGGACAATAAAGATTACAGATTTTGTGAAATAAGAATAACTATTGAAGTTATTCGGATAACTAATTGAAATGAAGAAGGAAGACATTTGAAAAAATATCTTCCTTCATCTGTTATTTTATTTTTTTAGTGAAATTAATAAAAAGAAGAATTATGAATAAACCCTATTTCATTGCATTTCTACTCTCTTTTGCTTTATGGACAGTCATTCCTTCTGCTTTTGCCGGAGATGTTATTTTGAAAGTATTTGAAGGGAGACCACATATCAATTCTCCTCAGATTACGGGTAATTACCCTTCAACTCCATTTATCTTTTATATTCCGACTTCCGGTCAGCGACCGATGCGATGGAGTGTCGAAAAACTTCCCGAAGGATTGGAACTGGATTCGAAGACTGGCATTATTAGTGGAGTTGTGACCTCCAAAGGAGATTATACTGTGACTCTGAAGGCTGAGAATGCGTTAGGCGTAAGTGTGAAACAATTGGTCATCCGCATTGGTGATGAATTATTATTAACTCCTCCAATGGGCTGGAACAGTTGGAATACTTTTGGACAGCACCTGACTGAAGAACTGGTCCTGCAAACGGCAGATGCGATGATAGCGAACGGAATGCGTGATTTGGGATATTCCTATATTAACATAGATGACTTTTGGCAGTTGCCGGAACGGGGGGCTGACGGACATTTGCAGATTGATAAAACTAAGTTTCCACGTGGGATAAAATATGTAGCTGATTATCTGCACGAACGCGGATTTAAATTGGGAATTTATTCGGATGCGGCCGAAAAAACTTGTGGTGGTGTTTGTGGTAGCTACGGATATGAAGAAACAGATGCAAAAGATTTTGCCTCTTGGGGAGTTGATTTGTTGAAATATGACTATTGTAATGCTCCTGTAGGTAGGGTAGAAGCTATGGAACGATATGTGAAGATGGGAAGAGCTCTGAGGGCTACTAATCGTTCGATTGTCTATTCAGTTTGTGAGTGGGGACAGCGCGAACCTTGGAAGTGGGCGAAGCAAGTGGGTGGACATTTATGGAGAGTATCAGGAGATATCGGTGATATCTGGTATCGAGATGCAAACCATGTTGGGGGATTACGTGGTATATTGAATATCCTTGAAATCAATGCTCCTCTGAGTGAATATGCCGGTCCATCCGGTTGGAATGATCCAGACATGTTAGTGGTTGGAATAGATGGAAAGAGTATGAGTATTGGTTATGAGTCGGAAGGATGTACCCAGGAACAATATAAATCCCATTTTAGCCTGTGGTGCATGATGGCTTCTCCTTTATTTTCTGGAAACGATGTGCGCAATATGAATGATAGTACATTAAAAATATTGTTGGATGCTGATTTAATAGCCATTAATCAGGATGTATTAGGCAGACAGGCAGAACGCAGCATCCGCTCGGATCATTATGATATTTGGGTCAAGCCGTTGGCAGATGGACGTAAAGCTGTGGCTTGTTTTAACCGGGCAAGTTCTCCGCAAACTGTAATATTGAATGAAAATACGATTGCCGATTTGTCATTTGGACAGATATACTGTTTAGACAACCATTTGACAAAGAGTGGTAGTGATTCAAAGGAACTGATAATAAAACTGGCCCCTTATCAATGCAAGGTCTATATTTTCGGTAAAACGAATTGAAATTATTTTTCTTTTTATAATAGTTTGTTAAATACTTAATTGGCACTTATGCCGCAAATTGAATTCTTGCTTTTCATTGCTTTCGATTTATTTCCTAAACTGGGTTAAATATCCAACACGGAAATAAATCGTTGCATGGGAAAGCAGTTGTGCTAAAGTACTTTTATGGAAGTAATTTAATTTCGTGTCAGTTGAGAAATACAACTTGCGCATTTTCTTATTTTTACCTTCCCCTAATTCATAGTGATAAAGAATAATTTGAACTGAATGCTTCAAGTTTATTTAATTTTTTAATTAACTCCAATCTTAATATGATATTATCTATAAGATAAACAGTTGATATAAACTTGATAATTGCTTGAAACGAACTCTTTGAATGATAAGCAGATTGCTGGAATATCTGTTTGAACTTAGCAAATTGATAGCTTCACATTTTTTAGTATTTTGTCTTCTTCGTCTTCTTTTGCTTTCTTTATGGAGCAGAGGCTAATCATTCTTGGCAATATATTGTTCTTACTGCAACATCTAAACTTAAAAACGTATGAAAGATCTTGTGTCCGGCATCCGTTATGATGCCTCTAATGTGATTAGTCAGGCTATAGGGCCAAGTAAAGAATTTTGCATGGGATATTTGAATCCCGGAGTTGCAAGTGGTGAAGGATATATTTCGACAATGAAATTGTCAGTCGGTACAGTCGACGTGAAAGACCTTGATGCAATAACTGAAAAGATTGTAGCAAAGGACCGCTGTGAGAAAAACGACGCATATCTCGGACAAGTCAATCTAATGAAGGCTTCTTCATTTTGTGGACAAAATGGAGCTATCTGGGGATTTGACCTGGCAATGCACGATGACATTGCCAAAAGAAAGGAGATGCCTATCTATATGCAGGCACAGCCTGAAGGGGTAGACGTTCCTGTTTATAATATCCGTCCGTTGCTGGAGGCAACCGAACGTTTGTTCGGCCGTGCCAAAGAGCGTCGTTTTCCCATACTCCCCGGAGCTTATGTGCCGGGAGGAAGCCGAAAGGTTGTAGCATGCGGTCCCACATGGGTGTGGTCTGTGATCGGACTGGCTATTTTGAAAAACCGTAGTAAAGGAGCCTGCCTGTTTGTGAAAGACGCCGGAATTTACGGGGATGATTCGACAACGGAAGGCGAAGCAATTGGTTTTTTGGAAGGGATACTCCGGAAAGCTACCAACAGCATTGTACTTTGCGGACAGGATCAGGATGTAATTTACGACCGTATTTATATTGGTTATAAATATACGTTTGTAGAACCCGATCAGGTTGGTTGTGCTTTGTCGTGCACTCCTGCTGTCTATTTGGCCCAGAATGCTGTCCCTGCCGATATGAAACCGGCTGATCTTTGCCAGATGACCATCAGTGACTGGGAAGAGAAGTTAGGGCTGGAAGAGCTGACTATTTTTGAATAGAAGTTTAACTGTAAAACACAGGCTACGAATAGGTACACAGGTTTATGATGCTGAGAACGGATTTCTTTTCTATCCGTTCCTGGTTGTTCGTTTGTGGTGGGTGTACCTTTCGTAGCTTGTCTTTTTTTCACTGTTGTGCTATCCACCAGTCAATCATCTTACGTGCCAGACTTAGCTTCCGCGGAAGTTCCGGCAGATTATTTTTTGTATAGAAATTCCCGGAACTGAGTTCGTCATCCTGCAAGCGAATGCTGCCCCCGGCATAATCGGCAATAAAACCTACCATGAGTCCGCTCGGATAGGGCCAGGGCTGATTTCCAAAATACTGAATGTTCTTCACATCCAGTCCGGTTTCTTCTTTAACTTCCCTTTCCACACATTCCTCCAAGGTTTCTCCGGTTTCAAGGAAGCCGGCCACCAAGCTATTGAATGTACCTTTAAAGTTGCGGGCATGTACCAGTAACAAAGAATCCTCTTTGCGTACCAATACCAGAATTGCCGTTGAAATGGCGGGATAGACTTCTTTACCGCAATCCGGACACTTTTTCATAATAGGCTCTTTCTGTACCAGTGGAGTTCCACATGTGGGGCAAAAGCGGTTGCTACGGTCCCAGTACAGGATTTCGTGAGCTTTACCTGCTGCTTGATAGTGTTCGAGCGGCAGGTAATCATAAGAAGCGCGCAACCCCATTTGTACATATTCCGGTGTTTCTGTGATCGGAGAATCTATGTAGAAACTTTTGCCGGATATGCCATCGGGCGTAGTTAGGGTGTGTACGGTTGTTCCTTCCGGTATGGCGATGGGGGCGCTTTCTCCTGAAGGGATGGAGAAAGCGTTGTTTGTCTTTTCCAGTAATAACTGATCTTGGTAGAAGATGAACCATCGGTTGTTTTTTGTATGTGTCATTTTGGATAATTCTTTTTTAACCGGTGCAAAATTATAAAAAGATACTCTCTTTCATGCCGGTCTCCTTTATAAAATATTCATCATGTGATACCAACAGTACACTACCCGTATAATTCCGGATGGTGGCGGTGATGATTTCGATGCTGTGTATGTCCAGATTATTGGTGGGTTCATCCAGGATAAAGAGGTCAGGAGTGTTATTGCTGATCATCAGGCAACAGAAAGCGAGCCGCATTTTTTCACCTCCACTAAGCTGTTTGCAAGGTTTGTCCCAACTTGCCACCGGGAAGAGAAAGCGATTCAATATGATCTTTATTTCGTGTTCCGGCAGGTTCCGGAGGTTGAATGACTCTGCTTGCTGGAGCACTGTCAGCCCGTCGGAAATGATGGAATACTCCTGATTGAGATAGACGTAACTGAACCCGGTGCGCTCCAGTGTACCCGAAGCAGGCAATAGTTCTCCGGTGACCAGTTTCAATAGGGTGGTTTTACCACTCCCGTTGTCTCCTTCGATACGTATCCGGTCGCCGCTTTTCAGTTGGAAATTTAGGGGAACCTTCCATAAAAACGAATCTTCATAAGTGAAGTTTATATCACGGGCAGTCAGTAATATTTTTCCCGGATGTAAAGCAGAAGCATTGAAATCGGTTTTAAGCAGTGACACTTCGCCCAACCTGTTGCGTATCTGACTTCGTTCGGCGACAAGTTTTTCCGATTTGTCCCGGTGGATGTCCGCCAGTTTGGTGGTACTTTTTTCTGCCCGGTCTTTCAGGGTATTGATGGCCATACGGGAAATGCCTTTTTGAGGAGCCGCTTTTTCGCTCCGTACATTCTGCTTGTCTTTCCGCTCGGCAACCTCACGTGCAAGCTTCCGTACTTGCCGGAGTTCTTTCTCCTTTTCATTCAGTTGTTGTTGCAAAGCACTTAGCAGAAGCTCTTTCTGCTGTTTGTAGAATTCATAGTTCCCTCCGTAAAACACAAGTGCGCTACGGCTCAGTTCGCAGGTTTCGGGAAGCAGATTGAGCAGAGTGCGGTCGTGGCTGACTACAATCAGCGTAGAACGGCATTTCTTCACCCATTCATACAGTTTGTTGCGTCCTTGGCTGTCGAGGTGATTGGTAGGTTCATCCATCAATATCACGGAAGTTTCCTGCAGTTCGATGCCTGCCAGGAATACGCGTGTCTTTTCTCCACCACTCAGTGTATGCATGGGCTGGTCAAGAGACATTGTTCCGAGCCCCCATCCATTGAGAGCTGCTGTGGCTTTTTCTTCGATGTTCCAGTCGTCATCGAGGATATTGAAGTTGACGATGGAAGTATCTCCATCCAAAATGGCATGGAGGGCTTTTCGTTTTCCGTCTATCCCGAGGGCTTCGGCAATGCTCATTTTATCATATTGTCCGAAGTGCTGGGGCACATAATAAAGAGCGAATGGACGGAGTACTGTTCCCGAACACGGTTGCAGTTGTCCGGATATGATTTGCAGCAATGTTGACTTGCCACAACCATTATTGCCGATCAGAGCCAATTGCTGTCCTTTGCTGACAGAGAAACTGAGATTTTGGAAAAGAACTTCCTTATCGGGATGGATATAGGTGATTTGTTGTACTTGGATACACATACTTGTCTATTGGTTTGAAAGTAAATACTTGCTGTTGATGATAGCGGGTAGGGGAGAGACAAACACAATAGGGGTTAAACAACACGGATTCGTGATGCTTAACAATACATGAAAAGAAGCATATGTGAAAAGTGATGTTTACCGGAAAGTGTTGTCTTACTTAGATATTCTCATGGGTATACATATGAAATTAGACTGCAAAGATAGAAGATATTCCGGCAATTACAAAAAGAGAGGGGAGAAATCTGAAACTTCTCCCCTCTTCTTGTTAAACTAATCTATTGAAAACAATTCATTCAGTCCTTCGCCCATACTTGGATGTGTAAAGATGAAATCGCGAAGGAAGGTATAATGTTGTCCGGTCTTCATTGCCATGTTTACTATGTTAATGACTTCGGAAGATTCGGCACAGAACAGCGTGCAGCCCATGATGCGTCCCGAATGGCTGTCGATGATGGCTTTCAGTATACCGTCAGTCTGTTGTAAAGTACGTGCACGTGGTAGTGCTGAGGCCGGGAGACGTGATACTTTGAAGGAATATCCCCGTCTGATGGCTTCTTCTTCGGTCAGCCCGACATGTGAAAGCGGCGGATCTATAAATACCGAGTATGCCACCGGGTTACGGTCGTCGGCCGTACGTTCTTTATTTCCGAAAAGGTCGTCCCGGATAATCCGGTAATCGTCCAGTGAAATATAAGTAAACTGCAGCCCGCCTTTTACATCACCCATTGCCCAAATGTTTGGGGAGGTGGTATGCAGATAACCGTTTACAACAATAGCCCCGTGGCTATCCACTTCTACTCCGGCTGCCTGAAGATTCAGTCCCTCAATCATTGGCTTGCGTCCCGTAGCTACCAGGATGGCATCACCTTCTATGTCAGAAGATGTACCGCCGGCGGTATCCGTATAAGTCAGGATTACGCCGTCCGTTGTATCGCGGATGGATTGTGCACGGGCGTTGAGGCGGATTTCTATTCCTTTCTTTTCGAGTGCCTCTTTTACAGCGTTTGCTATATCGCGGTCTTCGCGGGCAATAAATTTGTCACCTCCTTCGAGTACGGTCACTTTGCTTCCGAAGCTTGCATACATGGAAGCAAACTCCAGTCCGATATAACCTCCGCCCACGATAATCAGATGTCGGGGCAATACATCCAGTTCCATCAATGATGTGCTGGTATATACCCGTTTGCTGTCTTTCAGCCCGTCTATTGCCGGTATAATGCTGGTTGATCCGGTATTGATGAAAATCTTTTTTCCCTGAAGTTCGATCACTTCGTCGGGAAGGGTTACTTTCACCACATCTTTTGAAACGAACGATGCCATTCCGGTGTAAATGGTTACATTGGGGAGACTGCTCAGTTTGTCGAACATATTAGCCCTTGAAGCTGCTGTCATTTCGTTTTTCCGTGCGATGGCGGCTTTATAAGCTTCGGCCTGCTTTTCGTAACTGGTTGGGTAGAGCCAACTCACCTTTTCAGCTTCGTGGATAAGGCGTTTGGTAGGCACACAGGCTATATTGGGGCAAGTACCTCCGTACATCATGGCAGAGCGTTCAATCAGTGCGACTTTCCAGCCGCGTTTGGCTAATTCGGCGGTCAGCGTCTTGCCGCCCTTGCCGAAACCGATAATAATGGCATCATATTGTTTCATAATTCTTATACTTTAGAAGGATGTATCTTTAATGTCAGTTTATAACATTCCGTAACCCTTATTTGTTCCGTTTTTCCCAGTCGGCTTTTTTGAGGGAGTTCAGTACACGCTGCGATGAATCGGAAAGCAGGGTAACGGCACTTGCCAGAATTACGATATCTTTAATTACCAGACGTCCGGCACCGGATAGGAGCGGGAAGCCATATTCTCCGCTTCCCAAGTTCGGAACCCAGACTTCGGGAGTGGTCACCAGGAAGGAGAGTGTACCGAGTGTCATGATGATGGCCAGTGTGTCGCCGATAAGCGCCACTTTGGGGAAGAAGATGCCTAAGAATACCAGGATACCGATGGACATAATCAAAGCTCCCAGTCCATAAGAGAACGTGTAGGTTCTGTTCGCTTCGTGCCATTCGCGGTTGGCCGGAACATAAGCACCTTCCGGATTTTTGTGTTCCTTATATTCGGGGGCATCTTTGGCGTAGAAGAAACTCATAAACGGACTGTTAGCTACAAATGGTACAATGCCGTCGGCCTCGTAATGAAAATACTTCAGTCCTCCGATCCAAACGAAAACAACGAGGATGGCTACGCGGATAAATTTCAGTCCGAAACCTTTCAGACCGGATGCTACTGTGAGCAGAGTGATAAATTTCTCTTTCATGCTATTTCTTTTTATGGGTTTAACTTTCTGATGCAAAGATCCGGTTTTTCCCATCGGCGGGAAATAGCAATATCGCCGGATGAATTGTCAATTCTTCCCTTCTACCGAATTTCGGTATTGCACAGGGCTTTCTCCGGTCATGTTTTTGAAGAAACGGCTGAAAGAGGACTGGTCCTCAAATCCCAGAATATCAGCAATCTCTTTCGAACTTTTGTTACTGTATAAAAGGAGTCGTTTGGCTTCTGCTTCCACCCGTTCATGGATGACGCGCAGGGGCGAAGGCAGTTTACAGGAAGAAAAGATGTTCGAGAGTGTTTTGGGTGATTTATGCAGCATGTCGGCATAATCCTGCACTTGCTTTTTAGTCCGGAAGTGTTCGTCTACCAGATTATAGTATTGGCGGATAATCTCGAAGCTGTACTCCTTCTCCTGGGTGATATTCAGTCTTTGCCGGGCGATGCGTGTACTCTGAATGATGAAACGTTTAAGCAGGATGCGGAGCATCTCTTCCTGTAGATTGTCCGATACGGTGAACTCGCGGTCCAGCAAACCCACTACATCTTCCATCGACCGCCGTTCCGATTCGTTGAGCATAAATCTCACCACGTGCGAAGAACCGTTGAACAGAAATCCACTGCACGACACTTCATGGTCGTTGCCGTAAATACAATAGAAGTTGCTGTTGAACAGCACCGTCAGATACTCTCCATCGATGGACAGGAACTCCAGATGCTGGAGATTGGAGAGGGAGATCACTTCGTTTTCGGCCAGTGTCACTTCCTGATGGTCTATCTCCAGGGTAATGCTTCCTTGGCGTACCCATATGAATTTATACAAACTCTTTTCTTTCTGCAAGTTCTTTTCGGTATGATAGCTTGTGGTCAATGCAAGCATACCTTTCAGTTTTGTCTGGTAAGTTCTTATCATAATCAATCCTCCATGGCTGATGCGTCAAATGACAGGGGTAATAAATGTCCCACACTCTGTATTTCGTAAATACACTTTTTGCCGTAAAGCAATATACGTATGGGTTGTTTATATCTTTTTTCCGTTTCCAGAATCACCTGGCGACAGGCGCCGCAAGGAGGAATCGGAGTGTCGATAAAGTCTTTTTCCGTACGTGCGGCGATGGCAAGAGTCTTCACTGCCTGGTCCGGATACTGCGAATTGGCATAGAACAACGTAGTTCGTTCGGCGCAAAGTCCGGACGGGTAGGCTGCGTTTTCCTGATTGGTTCCTGTCACTATCACTCCGTTGGCCAGCAGTGCTGCCGCTCCTACCGAGAAGTGCGAGTAAGGTGCATAGCTACGCTGGGTTGCCTCGATGGCATCATCCAATAAGGCACGGTCTGCGTCATTGAGTTCGTCATATTCATATACTTTAATTACAGAGGTAATAGTCAGGTCTTTCATGTGGGTAGGTGGTTTATAGTTCTACAAATCATGTTACAAAGTTAGAAAAGAGATTGATAATCCCAATTATTTTTATGATTTTTGTGCCGCATAACCTAACATACACAAATTATATAGATGAATAGCAAACTTCTCAGGCTGATTGCCGTAGTTACAGTTCTTGCTTTTTCTGTCGGTGCCCAGGCGCAGCGCAGGAATTCCCGTTACGTAGATTATATAAATAAGTATAGTGCCCTGGCTGTAGAGCAAATGAAGGAGCACAAGATACCCGCCAGTATCACATTGGCGCAGGGGCTGCTTGAAAGTGGTGCCGGTATGAGCACGCTGGCGCGTAAAAGTAATAACCACTTCGGCATCAAATGCGGTAGTAGCTGGAATGGACGTACCGTACGCCATGACGACGATGCCCGTAACGAATGCTTCCGTGCTTATCGCAATCCCCGTGATTCGTACGAGGACCATTCGGCATTTCTGAAACGCGGTGCCCGCTATGCTTTCTTGTTTAAACTGAAGATAACGGATTATAAAGGCTGGGCCCGTGGGTTGAAAAAGGCGGGATATGCCACCGATCCTTCGTATGCCAACCGTCTGATTACGATTATTGAAGACTACGACCTTTATAAATATGACCGTAAGGGAGGATGGAGTTCGTCAAAGAGTGAACCGACGGTACTCAATCCGCATCAGGTCTACATAGCAAACGGTATCGCTTATATTGTAGCCCGTGACGGAGATACGTTTAAGTCATTGGGTAAAGAGTTCGATATCCGTTGGAAGAAGTTGGTGAAGTATAACGACTTGCAACGTGATTATACCTTGATGGATGGTGATATCATTTATCTGAAAGAGAAGAAAAAGAGAGCGTCGAAACCTTATACGGTTTATATCGTCAAAGACGGAGACTCCATGCATACCATTTCTCAGAAATATGCCATCCGGTTGAAGAACCTGTATAAGATGAACCGTAAGGACGGGGATTATGTTCCCGAAGTGGGAGACAGGTTGAGGCTGAGGTAGACTTTGCCGCTGCGGTATATAAGAAATGTATTAATAGCAAAAGGGTGTAGCCATGCATAAAGTATGGCTACACCCTTTTGCTATTAGGGCTACACCCTTTCTGCCGGATGGCTACACCCAAACGTGTGTTTTTCACCGCAGAGAACACAGTTACGTTTTGTTACGAAACTGTACAGGGTGTTCATTATCGGACACCTTGTTTCTCTTCTTCCTGCTGAAACACAGTACTTTCCTTTTTTGGCATAAGGTTTGATCATAGAAATACAAAGAATATTTGTAAATCTATAATTGACTATATATGGACAGAGAAATTCCAAAAGAGGTGCGCAATAAAGAGCGTAATAAAAAGATTATTCGTTTTTCGGCCATCGGTATTATCGGGATAGTAGGCATTAGCTTACTGATTTCGTTGTTGCGTACGGGAGTACAGAAGAAGGATCTCGTGTTGTCTACCGTTGACAAGGGGACGATCGAGGTCAGTGTCAGTGCTTCGGGCAAAGTGGTTCCGGCTTTTGAAGAGATCATCAATTCACCGATCAACACCCGCATCGTGGAAGTATATAGAAAGGGCGGTGACAGTGTAGATGTAGGTACTCCCATCCTGAAACTCGACTTACAAAGTACGGAAACCGACTATAAAAAACTACTGGATGAAGAGCAAATGAAACGTTATAAGCTCGATCAGGCGCAGGTGAACAGCCAGACCAAATTGAGCGATATGGCCATGCAGATCAAAGTGTCGGAAATGAAACTGGCGCGGATGAAGGTGGAGCTTCGCAACGAACAATACCTCGACAGTCTTGGAGCCGGTACGACCGATAAGGTACGCCAGGCCGAATTGAGCTACAATACGTCCCGCCTCGAATTGGAACAACTCAAACAACAATATGCCAACGAGAAACAGGTAGCAGCCGCCGACCTGAAAGTGCTTGAACTCGACCTCAACATGTTCCGTAAGGGACTTGCCGAAATGAAGCGTACGTTGGACGATGCACAGATACGTTCGCCGCGCAAAGCCATCCTTACTTATATCAACAACCAGATCGGTGCGCAGATTCCTCAAGGAGGGCAGGTGGCTATCATTTCGGATCTGAGTCATTTCAAAGTGGATGGCGAGATTGCCGATACTTATGGCGACCGTGTGGCAGCGGGCGGAAAGGCTATCGTGAAAGTGGGCAGTGAGAAACTCGAGGGGACCGTAAGCAGTGTCACTCCGCTTTCAAAGAACGGAGTTATCTCTTTCTCCGTGCAACTGAAAGAAGATAATAACAAGCGGTTGCGTTCGGGACTCAAGACCGATGTATATGTGATGAATGCCGTGAAAGAAGATGTGTTGCGTATAGCCAATGCCTCTTATTATGTAGGCCGCGGCGAATACGATCTGTTCGTGATGACTTCGGACGATGAAATCGTAAAACGGAAAGTTCAGCTGGGCGATTCGAACTTTGAGTTTGTAGAAGTGGTGAGCGGACTCAATCCGGGAGACAAGGTGGTGGTCAGCGACATGACCAACTACAAAAATAAGAACAAACTCAAAGTGAAATAATACGCCGAAAAAACTTTTTAAATCAAGGCACCTTAGGGTTTAAACCAAAGGCTTGTTGGTTTTAAGTCAACGGAATTTTGGTTTAAAAGGTGGATTGTGTGCCTTTTAAGATGTGAAACTATGATAACAATTTATCTCAAACAATCTTATAATTTGCTGAAAGAGAACCGTTTCGTAAATGGAATCTCTGTAGCGGGTACCGCTTTGTCGGTGGCAGCAGTGATGCTTGTTTACCTCGTCTATCAAGTAAATTTCTCTGCGTATGCGCCGGAGTCTAACCGATACCGCATCCTTTTTGTCAACAGTCTGCAAGCATGCGGGAGTGACGGGAATCCCATCAATAATGGGGGTATGAGTCACAAGGTAGTACGCGAATGTCTTTATCCTTTGCAGACGCCCGAGGCAGTGACTGCTTTTACCGACAGACAACTTCCGGTCAATATACGCGGACAGCAGTTTTATGATAAATATACGATTAAGTTTACCGATGACGGCTTCTGGAAAGTATTCGATTTCACCTTTCTTTCCGGTGTCCCCTTTACACATGCCGATTGGGAATCGGGTATACGGCAAGCGGTTATTTCTGATAAACTGGCACGTAAGTTATTTGGTACGGTTGAAGCAACAGGGCAGACTTTACGCATGAATTATGCCGATTATCAGATATGCGGTGTGGTGAAAGAGGTGAGTCAAGCTGCCGAAAACGCCTATGGAGATGTATGGGTGCCCTATACGGTCAACTCCTCCTTATTAAAGGAAAATGTTAACTATTGCGAAGGAACTACGGGGGAGTTTACCTCCTGCATCCTGGCACGTTCTTCATCCGATTTCGAACCGATCCGCAAAGAGATGCTGAAGTTGCAGGCGGCTTTCAATGCTTCGCTTACCAACACAAAACTTGACTATATGTATTCTCCCTATACCCAGTGGCAGGCCGTGCTGGGTACAAATGGTTTCGATCGGGGTACAGTGGGCGAATGGTTTAAAACTACCGGTGCGACGGTTCTTTTCCTTTTGCTCCTGCCTGCCTTGAATATAATAGGTATAACGCTGACACAGTTTCGCAAACGTCGCAGTGAGATTGGGGTTCGTAAAGCGTTCGGTGCTCGTTCGTTTTCGCTGGTAGAGCAAGTGATGACCGAGAACCTGTTGATCTCCTGCATAGGTGGGCTGATCGGACTGGTGTTGTCATACGCCTTGTTATCTCTTTGCAGGTCGTTTTTCTTTTCGGGAACTATTGCTCTGACACACGATATGCTGATACAGCCCTTCACTTTTGTTGCGGCTTTCTTTTTCACGCTGTTACTGAATTTGCTGAGTGCCGCGATCCCCGCCTGGCGGGCCTCACGGATGCCTATTACAGAGGCGTTGCATGATATGGAATAATTTTAAAAACAAAGACCCGTTATGATAAAGCAAATATTTAAGATAATATGGAACCAACGCCGCTCTAACGGTTGGATATGGATGGAACTTCTGGTCGTATTCGTTGCGCTGTGGTATCTGGTAGATATGTTTGTGGTACAGTTCTATTCCTATTCCCGTCCGTTGGGCTATGATATCACGAATTGCTGGCGGCTTTCGTTTGATGTTTATCCCGAAGATGCCGCCGAGTATGTCAGCGACACTACTCAGGCTCCTACCGAAGGCGAAGCATTGGCCCGGATCCTTGAACGCCTGCGTCGTGCCCCGGAAGTGGATAATGCTTGTGTTGCTTTCTATTCCTCACCCTATTCCGGAGGTAATTCATGGACACAGATCATGCCTTGTACGGCCGATAGCGGTAAGTTCAAAGAGCAATCCTATCACCAATATACCGTTTCTCCCGAATTTTATGATGTATTTCGTATCCGGAGCCGCGAGGGGCAGCTTCTGAGTGAATTATTGAACAAAAAACAGTTGGAATATTTTATTACTCCGGATCTGGAAAAAGATTTCTTCGGTGAGGAGTCGGCAGTAGGACAGAAAGTATGTTATCCCGGCAGTAGTATGCGGGAGATACGCATTGCGGCAGTGACCGTCCCGGTTCGTATGACCGAGTTTGTGAAGCCGGAGCCCGAACTTTTCTTTACTATGAGACCGAAAGAACTGGAACGTCAGGTGAATGCTTCCGGGGTAGCTAATATGGAGATAACCGTGCGGATGAAAGAAGATTTGACTCCGGAACAGATGGGGACTTTCCTAAACCGGATGAAGAGCCAGTTGACGGAGAATAATCTCTACGTTGCCAGCATGAAGGATATGAAGCAACAACGCAGTGAACGATTGCGGTCTGAATGGCGGAAAATCAGCATTAACCTTCTGTTGTCCGTTTTCATCTTGCTGAACGTGCTTTTCGGCATTACGGGAACTTTTTGGCTACGCATCGAGCAACGGCGTAGTGAAACCGGTCTGCGGATGGCACTGGGCAGTACACGCAGGCGGGTAGGATGGTTCTTCACTGCCGAGGGGTGGTTATTGCTGACCACCGTAACTCCGCTGGTGCTGTTTGTTATGTTCAATATGATACACATGGAAATTCCCGATTTGTACAATCTTCCTTTCTCCTGGTGGCGTTTTGCTGTCGGTTTTGGTGGGGTACTGTTGCTGATGGGGCTGATCATTGCGTTGGGCACGTGGTTGCCTGCCCGTCGGGCCATGAAGTTGCAGCCGGCGGAAGCGCTGCATTATGAATAATAAATTTAGTACCGAACAGACATGATAAAACTCTATTTCAAACAATCGTGGGCGTTGATCCGCCAGAATAAACTGTTCAGCAGTCTCTATGTGCTGGGCACAGGGCTGGCCATTGCCATGACAATGATTATTGTCATTGTGTATTATGTAAAGATCGCCCCTATCTATCCCGAAACGAACCGGTCTCAGACGATGGTGTTGACGTCGGTAGCCGTAAAAAACACCGAGCAACATTCTATGACCAAGTCCTCCTGTTCTTATCATATGCTGAAAGAATGGATCTATCCGTTGAAAAACGCGGAAGAAGTGACGGCCGTTTTGGGACGTATGTTATTGGGAAATTATGTACAGCCCGAAGATGGTGGGAATGTAATTCCCGTAATGGTGAAACAGACCGATCCTGCATTCTTCCGGGTGTTCCCGTTTGAATTCCTGGGCGGACAGGCTTTCTCACAGGCCGATTTTGAAAGCGGAATCCACAATGTAGTGCTTTCGGAGAGTGGTGCCCGCAGGATATTGGGTGACACAGAAGTGGTGGGACGTACGTTCTCGCTGAATTTTGAAGACTATCGGGTAGTGGGCGTGGTGCGTAGCGGCAGTTATATGCTCAGCGACTCTTATGCCGACGTGTATATGCCCTATACTTGTATAACCGGTTATGATCGGGGGGATAAAATGGCCAATATGGTAGGTCCTTATCAGGTGTTTATCAAACTGCCTGGGGCGGATGATGCCCCGAAGCTACGTGCTGAAATACAGGAGTTGGTTCATAAATTCAACCACTCTCAGCCCGATCTGGAAATAGACTTGAACAATCAGCCTCTTCCTTATTGGCAGTATCCTCTTAAACAAATGGGGTATTCGGAGATTGACTGGGCGAACGTATTCAAAATACATGGTTGGCTGTTGCTTGCTTTCCTGTTTGTTCCGGCCATCAACCTGGGCGGGATGATTTCCAGCCGGATGGAACAACGTCTTTCCGAGATGGGGATACGCAAAGCCTTCGGAGCCAATCGTTCGGTATTGTTAGGACAGGTGCTTTGGGAGAATCTGGCGCTCACCTGTGTAGGCGGTTTTATCGGTCTGCTGTTGTCATGGGGAGGTCTGGTGTTGGGGCGTAATTGGATTTTCGGTTTGTTCAATTCGTGGCCGGTACCCATCCCCGAAGGAGTGGAGGTTAATCTAAGTCCGGATATGTTGTTCAGTCCGTTTGTGTTTGTCCTTGCGTTCGGTACGTGTGTATTGCTCAACCTGCTTTCGGCTTTTTGTCCCGCATGGTATTCACTGCGTAAAAACATCATATATTCCATCAACGAAAAGATATAAATAGCCATGAATCAATTAATACTGAAAAACTTGTGGGCGCGCCGCAGTCGCAACCTGTGGCTATTGGCCGAGATTGTATTGGTTTGTATTGTCTCTTGGAAAATAGCGGACCCTTTGGTCGTGCTTACCCATGACCGTACATTACCTGAGGGCTTTCGTTCCGATCATTTGTTTGTTCTTGAACTGGCGACTTTGCCGGAGAAATCCGGGAAGTTTCGTCCCGAAGAAGACGACAGCCTGTCCCGCAGGGAAAACCTGGGCCGCATTTTTCAACAGGTGAAGAATTATGAAGGTGTGGAGTCTGCTACGTTCTTTTTCAATCGTATAATGCCTTATTCCGGTAGCAGTACCACTTCTCCCCAGACGTTTAAGGGAGATTCTACCTATATGCCGGCATGGCAGATCTCTTTCCTGAACCGTTCGGACTTCTTCCGGACCATGGGGTTTGAAGGAGCTGAGGGGATGACGGCCGAAGAACTGGACGAACGTATCTTTGATAAAGATGAATATGTGCTGACAGCCAATACGTCGGAGTTCTTTTTGCATCCGGAGAGTCCTCTCACCGGGCGGACGACATGGAACAACGACAGCACTGCCGAATATCGGGTGGCGGGTGTGATAAAACCTTTTCGCTATCGAAGCTATATGCAACCTCAGCCGGTCCGTCTGAATCCCCTGTCGGTTATGCCCGAACGGTATTATTCGGATTTACCCCAGATTGTTTTCCGAATCGGAGATCGTCTTTCCGAAGAGGTGTTTTTGCATCACTTCATCCCTTGGACGGGGAAGGAGTTGAAAGCCGGAAATATATATGTGAATTCGGTGCAGTCGTATACCGATTTGCGTAAACAGTCGGAGTTCAGTGCCGGTACTACCGATACATACCGTAAAAATATAACTTTGGGCTTGTTCTTTCTGATCAATCTCTGTCTGGGGGTGGCCGGAACGTTCTGGCTGCAAACCCGTACACGGCGGGAGGAAGTCGGCATTATGCTTTCATTCGGAGCCCGGCCGCAAAACATTGTTCGGATGCTGCTGGGTGAAGGATGGGTACTGACAACAATCGGAACGCTGTTGGGATGCCTTGTTTATTTGCAATATGCCTTGAAAGAAGGACTATACTCCACAAATTGGGGATCATGGTCACCCGAAGTGGCTTCGCCTGCTTATTGGATCAATCATTTCGGTTGGCACTTTCTGGCAACTTCCCTGATGGTGTACATCTTGTTGCTGATTGTCGTTTCAGTCGGCATTTGGATACCTGCCCGGAAGATTAGCCGCATCAATCCGGTAGATGCTTTGCGTGATGAATAACTATTAAAATTACATACTATGATAAAACTTTATTTAAAACAATCGTGGATGTTGATCCGTCAGAACAAGTTGTTCAGCAGTCTGTATGTACTGGGTACGGGGCTTGCCATTGCCATGACGATGATTATTGCCATTGTGTATTATATTAAAATAGCTCCTATTTATCCGGAAGTGAACCGTTCGGTGACGATGCGGATGAAAGGGGTGAGTGCCATGCATGTGAAAGGAGGCGGAAATTCATATCTCTGTTCTTATGAAATGCTGAAAGAGTGGTTCTACCCACTGAAATCAGCGGAGCTGGTTACCGCTGTAAACGAACACTTTCTGAACCGGGAGGGGGCTTATATACAACCGGCCGGGGGAGGTGAGCAGATACCGGCTTTGGTAAAGTATACCGATCCTAATTTTTTTCGGTTATTTGAGTTTGAATTTTTGGGCGGGAGGCCTTTTTCGGAGGCGGATTTAGCCAGTGGAATCCGTAATGTAGTACTTTCTGACCGGATGGCCCGCCGCATTTTTGGCAGGACCGATGTGGTTGGGCAAACGTTTAAACTGGATTTCAAAGAGTCTAAAGTCGTCGGAGTGGTACGTGAGGGCAGTTATCTGTTGCCGGCATCTTACGGGCAAATCTATATGCCCTATTCTTGCTTGCCGGGATATGACAGTAACAATGATGGCAGTCATAAAGTCGGTACCTATGTCGTTTATTTTAAGGTTCGCCAGAAAGAAGATATGCCGAAACTGTATGCGGAGATCAATGAAATGGTGCATAAATACAATATTTCCCAGAAAGAATATACAGTTGATATTTTTCATCAGCCGGATCCGTATTGGCAGACTTGGTTCAGAGAGGGCAATACGAACGAGATTGATTGGATGTCGGTCATTAAACTGTATGGAGGAGCTCTTTTGGCTTTGTTGTTAGTGCCTGCTATTAATTTGAGTGGGATGATATCCAGTCGCATGGACGATCGTCTGGCGGAAATGGGGATACGAAAAGCGTTCGGGGCCAATCGGAAACAATTATTGAATCAAGTGTTATGGGAAAATCTGCTTCTTACTTGCATCGGCGGGCTGATGGGACTTATTGTTTCATGGGGGCTGCTTGTGTTAGGGCGTAATTGGGTATTTAGCCTGTTCGACAAATATCCGACAGTTGTGTCCGACGGAGTCGATGTGGCTATCAATCCGCAAATGCTGTTCAGTCCTTTAATGTTTTGCGTAACATTTGCTTTTTGTTTGATACTGAACCTGCTCTCTGCCTGGTGGCCCACATGGCGCTCGTTGCACAACGATATTATTGACTCACTTAACACTAAGAAATAAATCATGATACGACTTATAATAAAGAACCTCTGGGCCCGTCGTCGGAAAAACGGATGGCTGTTGGCCGAATTGATATTGGTATCGATCGTCACGTGGGTGATTGTCGATCCGTTGGTAGTGTTGACACACGATCGGAATCTGCCGGAGGGCTATCGTCCCGATCATCTTTTCTTGCTTCAGTTGGCATCGTTCCCTGCCGAATCGGAGCAATTCCATATCGAAGAGAATGATACATTGGCGCGTAAAGCCAATTTTGAGCGGTTGCTCGACAAGTTGAAACATTATGAAGGAGTAAAGTATACTACTTTCATCTTGAATGGCCAATATCCTTCATCGAATTCCACGAGTAACGGTAATACGATGTTCGATACCATTCCGGTCCGCACTCTCCGTCTTACTTTCATGCCCCACACCGATTATTTCCGGACCATGGGGATGGAGGGAGCCGAAGGTATGACGGCCGAACAATTGGATAACCGTGACTTCCGTTGGACCGAATCGGTATTGACTGCGGACGTAGCGTATCGGCTGAAGGATGGAAAACCGCTTTACGGACGTCGTTTGGGGGAAAATGGAGATGATGAAGACTATCGGGTGGGAGGAGTGATCGCCCCTCTTCGTTACCGGAGTTATATGCAACCCATGCCCATAGAGTTATGCGTGTTTGAAGAGTTTCCTGATTATATGTACTATTATCTTCCGTTAATCGCTTTTCGTATAGACGACAATCTGTCGGAGAAGGCTTTTCTGCATCACTTCCGTGAGTGGATGGATAAAGGACTGACGGTAGGCAACTATTATGTGAAGTCTGTACGGCCCTTCAGCAGCATTCAGGATCAACATGAGTTTTCTGAAGGTATCACTAACCAGTATCGCCTGAACCTGGCTTTAGGTATATTCTTTTTAGTGAACCTTTGTTTGGGAGTGGCCGGAACTTTCTGGATGCAGACCCGTTCGCGCCGTGAAGAGGTGGGCATCATGCTTTCTTTTGGCGGTAATCCTTCACATATCACCCGCCTGCTTTTATACGAAGGTTGGGTGCTGACCACATTGGGGACGTTGATAGGCTGCTTGCTCTATTTGCAATATGCGTTGAAGGATGGTCTCTATACTACCTGTATCGGTTCGGAAGAGACGATGCCTGTTTATTGGATTAACCATTTCGGTCTGCATTTTGCGGCTGTTTCCCTGATTGTATACCTTTTGCTGTTGATTGTTGTTTCTATCGGAATCTGGATGCCGGCACACAAACTCAGCCGCATCAATCCGGTGGATGCTTTGCGGGACGAATAACCAATAAATAAAATAAATTGCTATGATGGTATTATACTTCAAACAGGCCTGGCAACTCCTGAAACAGAATCCTTTATTCAGCAGTGTGTACATACTCGGTACAGGACTGGGGATTGCCATGACCATGAGCCTGGTGATCATCTGTTACATCAAGATGGCTCCGGTCTATCCCGAAGAGAACCGGAACCGTATCCTGGTCAGTAAAGGAATGACTGTTGTAGAGCAGAAAAACCAGGAGAATTGGTTCAGTTCGCACGTATCCTTTCAGGCAGTGAAGCGTTTTTATTATCCGCTGAAGAGTACCGAGGCTGTAGGGGCATCTATGGATGGGCGCAGTACATCATTACTTGAACTGCCTGGTGACGGAGATTTGAAAGAGGTACAGGTGAAGCTGGTAGATGCCGGGTTCTGGAAGGTGTTTCAATTTGCCTTTGTAGACGGCAAGCCGTTTAGTCAGGCCGATTTTGATTCCGGATTACGAAAAGCTGTCATTTCGCGTACAATGGCTCGCCAGCTTTTTGGAGAGACTCCACCGGTAGGTCGTACTTTTGTTCTTGATTCCGATGAATATAGAGTATGTGGAGTTGTAAAAGATGTTTCCTTCATTACCCCTGCTACGTATGCGGATATTTGGTTACCACTGACGGTTGATTCCGATATTATAAAGGATAATAAGGGTGGCTATGAGTTGGTAGGTGATCTGAATGTCTATATGTTGGCTCCTTCTGTCGATGCTAAAGATAAGGTAATTACAGAGGTACGTGACGTGTTCCGCAAATATAATTATTCTCAGAAAAAATACAGTGTCGATTTACATGGGCAACCGGTATCTTACTGGAAAAGTATTTTTTATGAATATTCTAATTCGGCACCCGACTGGGGAGAGCTGTTACGAGTGTATGGCACTATCCTGTTAGCTTTATTATTTGTTCCGGCACTGAATCTGGCAGGAATGATTGCTTCACGTATGAAGCGCCAGCTTTCCGAATTGGGCATACGTAAGGCTTTCGGTGCTTCCAAAACTTCGCTTCTGTTGCAGGTATTTTGGGAAAATCTGTTTCTTACTGGCATCGGAGGTCTGTTCGGTTTGTTACTTTCGTATCTGATTGTCTATTGTGGTCGGAACTGGCTTCCGGACCTGTTGTCTTTCTCGGTAGATGTGATGCCCGAGGGAGTCGATAGCTTCTTGACTCCCGGTATGTTGCTGAATCCGGTGGTGATAGGTATTACCTTCATGGTCAGCTTGGTGCTGAATGTATTGTCGGCTCTGATTCCGGCTTTACATGCTTTGAAGAAAGATATTGTATATTCGCTTAACGAAAAAAGATAAAAGATATGAACCTGATGATGATACTCCGCCAGTTGTGGAACCAGCGTGCTGCCAATGGATGGATTCTGGGAGAACTGGTGGTTGTGACTTATTTTTTATGGGGAGTAGTCGACCCTGTGTACGTATTATTATCCGATAAGGCATTGCCCGATCATTATGATCTTACCGATACTTACCTGCTCAGTATAGGTGAATATTCAACTAACCATACCAAATATAAACCGGAGATGGCTTCCGATTCGCTGAAACGTATTGACTTTATGCGCATCGTAGATCAGATACGCCGCTATCCGGGTGTTTCTAATGTGACTGTCAGCCTTTTTAATTCTTATCCGCAAAGCGGGGGCTGGAACGGAGGACAGGTTTTCAATGATACGATCCTTGCATATTCACAGCAGATGACCTTCCTTTCCGGAACCGACTATTTTGGAGTTTTTCGTATACACGATGCACGGACAGGACAAATTCCTCCGGTACTTGCGGAAGGAGAACAGGGGATCTACCTGACTCCTGATCTCGCAGAGAAGTTGTTCGGCGAGAAATATCCGCAAAATAAATGGGTGCATTGGGGAGATACGACCCGTAAGTTTCCGTTGACCGCTATAATCGACCCCGTACAGATAAGAAGTAATAACCAACCCGGTCCTCTGATATTCAAGACTACTTCTGAATTGAAACATCTTCCGGGCAGAGTGCGGATTTGTTTCCGGGTGCGTGATGGACTCGCTTCACCTGTTTTCACTGAGACATTTAAACGTGAAATGCGTCCCCGAATGCAGATCGGGAACTATTATCTGGCATCGCTTACGGATTTCAGGACGGAAAGTAAAAATTTTGAGTATTATATGGGAACTACGGGGACTATCCGGTTGCAGACCATTCTCGCTTTATTTTTTCTGTTGTGTGTCTTTTTGGGGATGGGGGGTACCTTTTGGCTGCGTTGCAATGCCCGCCGGGAGGAAATAGGGCTCTATATGGCAATGGGGTCTAACCGTCACCGGTTGATCCGGCAGTTTCTTTTTGAAGCTTGGTGGATGGTGACTATCGCATTTGTAGTAGGAGCATTGGTACAACTTCAAATAGTATATTTGAATGGCTTTGCTTTCCCGCCGGATAATCCGAACCCGGATTATATACAGAATCGTCCGGTGTTGCACTTCCTTATTGTATCGGTTATTTCGTATGTTCTGATTCTGGGAGTTTCGTTTGTGGCAACTTATATTCCGGTTTCAAAAGCAGCACGGATGAATCCTGCGGATGCTTTGCGGGACGAGTAACCGGATTGGTCGGCAAATACCTCCACCACAGAGGAGACATGAAGTAACACAGATTATTTATATTGATCAGCAGTGACTTAAATTTTCCTCTGTGTTCTCTGTGGTGAGTTTTGACACATTTACATGATTTTCAAAAAACTTTGGACGGTATATAACTTTTTTAAATATCAGTTCTGCGAATATCTGTATTCGTTGGGCGTTACTCCCGTGATTTTCTTGAAAAACAAGCAGAATAACTGCGTGTTAGAAAATCCCAGTTGACCGGCTATTGCTTTGATTGTATTCTCTTTATCAAGTAGCATTCTCTTTGCGGTTTCCATTCTTTTTAACTGGAAGAACTCCAGTAAGGTTTTACCGGTTTCAAACGTGAGTAAATCTTTAAAATAGGCAACGGAGAGCTTTAAATTTTCAGCACAATATGCGGAGGTAGGCGGACCTTCCCACTTTAGCTTACCGGAATAAATATAATCATCCAATAAACGGTCCGTTTTGTCGAGCAGCACTTTATTCTTGTTCTCCCTGGTGATAAACTGCCGTTCGTAGAACCGGGTACAATAATCCAACAATAGTTCGATGTATCGTGAAATCAGTGTTTGGCTATGGCGGTCTATCGGGTGATGTAATTCCTCGTCCATTTCCCGTAGGCATTCTATAATCTTATCCTTTTCGCGTTGGGACAGATGTAAAGCCTCTTCTTTCCGGTAGAAAAAGAAAGTATATTCTTGAATGTTTTTTTCAAGTGTGGTACCATAAAGCAGATCGGGATGGAAAGCCAGTAACCATCCCTGCTGTGGGAGTACTCTGTTTTTGTGGATGTCGAAGGTTTGTTCCGGAGGGAGGAAAACCATTGTCGCATTGGAATAGTCATAAGCTTTGCGTCCGCAACAACAGCAATCCTCTATGTCGTTCTCCATCAACAGTATTGTGTAAAAATCGAATTTAATGCTGTGCTGTTCCACATTCGTATGGTCCAGACGGATAATGCTTGCCTGTGGATGCAGCGTCTTGCATCCCAGGCAGCGGTTGCATTGATGCACCGTTTTGATATCTAATGTTTCTTTACCGGAAGAGGCCATCATACTTGAATTATCCTGTATTCTGTCGGGGTACAGCCAACATTCTTTTTAAATATGCGTGTGAAATGTTGTGGGTATTGGAATCCCAGTTCATATGCAATCTCACTGACTGTTTTTTCTGAAGCCAATATCTTTTCTTTGGCTACATTTATTATTTTACCCTGGATGTATTCCTGAGCAGTCTTACCCGTTTCTTTTTTAACCAGGTCGCCGAAATAGTTGGAAGACAAGTTTACCTTATCTGCAAAATATTTCACTGTGGGTAATCCTTCGGTTTGCGACTGCTCACTTTGGAAGTAGAGATCCAATAGTTCTTCGAACTTCACCAGTACGTCCTTGTTCACTTTTGAACGTGTGACGAACTGCCGTTCATAGAAACGCATGCAATAGTCCAATAATAATTCGATATTTCTTGAAATCAGGCGTTTGCTGTGCTTGTCTATCGGACGTGATAATTCTAACTGGACTTTATCCAGGCAATCCTGAAAGATCTTTTTCTCTTCGTCCGAAAGATGAAGGGCTTCATTTGAAGCGTATGAAAAGAATGAATACTGTTTGATTTCCTGTCCCAGAGATGTGCCGCGTATCAGGTCGGGATGAAATAATATACCGTGTGACTTCGGACGTATCCCGTCAGTCACCTTTACCTCTACTACCTGTCCGGGGGCAAAACTTGTTACTGTGCCTTCCTGATAGTCATACATCTGCCGTCCGTAGCGTAGATCGCCGCACTTTGTTTGTTTCAGAAACAAAGCGTACAGTCCGTAATTGAGGGTGAAGTGTGTGGGAAACAACGTGGCTTTCGACAAGTCGACTACTGTCACCAAAGGGTGCAATGTTTCGAGACCGTACATCTGGTTATACTGGTCTACCGAATTGAGCTTAATTACTTCTTCCATAGGGCATATTGTTATTTATCTGTGACAAATGTAGGGATTTTCATCATATGTAGTATGGGTTGGAGGAATAAAACCGGAATAGGGGTAAGAATATCCGTAATTGAGGTAATTACATCCGTAATCCGGGTATACGATGAGAACGGAAAGGTGCCTAAATTTGCATCATAAATTTATAATCTTATGAAAATGAAACATTTTATATGGGCATCGGCAATGATAACGTTGCTGTGCTATACCACAAATTCTTTAAATGCACAGAATATGAAAAAAGAAGAAGTTCTACAAAATCCGAGTGTGTTTCCCATAGGAGATGCAAACGTGCAATATGCGAAGTTTTTTATAGGGCAGTCCTATCTGGCGCGCTTGACACAGAATGATGAATTGAATTGTCCTGTCAGCAATGTGACTTTCGAACCCGGATGCCGTAACAATTGGCACAGCCATACGGGCGGACAAATCCTGATAGCTGTCGGAGGAAGAGGGTATTATCAGGAAAAAGGGAAAAATGCCCGTCTGTTACTGCCCGGAGATGTAGTGGAGATAGCTCCGGATGTAGTGCATTGGCATGGAGCCGCCCCTGACAGTTGGTTTTCGCATCTGGCCATCGAATGTAATCCTGAAACCAACCAAAATACTTGGTTGGAACCTGTAGATGATCAGGCATACGCTGAGGCAACTTCCCCCCAAGGGATAGCTGCAACGAGTGTTTCCCGCAATGGCACGACGAGGTTTATCAATCTCGGAAACAACCTTGCACAGACCGATCCCGAACTGGAGGAAATATTCACTAATTTTGCTTTTGGCGAAACACAGCAATATGGTGATTTGGATACTCGTATGCGGATTTTGGTTACAATGGCTTCCACCATTGCCATGAGTACTGCGGGAGAGTATCAAAAAACACTCCAAGCCGCTTTTGTCAACGGAGTTACCCCGCTTGAAATAAAAGAAGTGCTTTATCATGCCGTTCCTTATGTGGGTATGGCAAAGGTTGCGGAATTGATTTCTATAGCCAATGGATTCTTGTCGTCAAAAGGAGTGAAGTTGCCTTTGGAACCACAGGCGGTGATAACTTCCGAAAACCGTATGGAGAAGGGACTTGCTTTGCAGAAATCCATTTTTGGCGAACGAATAGACAAAATGTATGAAACCGCACCCCAAGGACAATTGCATTTTCAGGAATATCTTTCCGCCAACTGTTTCGGTGATTATCAAACGCGTCCGGTTCTGGATGTAAAAACGCGTGAAATGTTAACTTTTGCCATCCTTGTGTCACTTGGGGGCTGCGAGGCGCAGGTCAAAGGCCATATTCAAGGCAATATAAATGTTGGCAATGATAAATCTGTGTTGCTGACTGTCATTACTCAATTGTTGCCCTACATTGGTTATCCGCGTACACTCAATGCATTGGCTTGCTTAAATGAGATTGTTCCGGAGGATAAGTAAATCAGGCAGTTCGTTAGCGGGCAGTATGTTCATTATCGGACATCCTTCTATTAGTTTAATGTGCAATTTATGAGGATGTTATTCTTTTGGCATACCATTTGACATGTCTTATTCATATAAGCCAAAATGGAACAAAACGAATCATCTAAATAAATTAAAGTTATGATTACATTAACTTCCCTCTCAAAAATCTATCGTACAAACGAGATTGAGACAGTAGCTCTCGAGAATGTGAACCTGAAAGTGGATCGCGGTGAATTTCTTAGCATAATGGGACCTTCCGGTTGTGGCAAATCGACTCTATTGAATATTATGGGGTTGCTGGATGCGCCTACAACCGGAACAATCGAAATAAACGGCACGCACACGGAAGGGATGAAGGATAAAGAACTGGCTGCCTTCCGTAATAAAACGCTTGGTTTTGTGTTCCAGTCATTCCATCTGATCAATTCTCTTAATGTATTGGACAATGTAGAGCTTCCATTATTATATCGTCGTATAGGCTCTTCCGAACGTCGGAAACTGGCTCAGGAGGTGCTTGAGAAAGTCGGTTTGACTCACCGTATGCGGCATTTCCCCACACAGCTTTCCGGTGGTCAGTGCCAGCGCGTAGCCATTGCCCGTGCCATTATCGGTAATCCGGAGATTATCCTTGCTGATGAGCCTACCGGTAACCTGGACTCCAAGATGGGGGCTGAGGTAATGGAGTTGCTTCATCGGTTAAATAAAGAAGACGGACGTACCATTGTGATGGTGACCCATAACGAGGAGCAGGCCAAACAGACTTCACGCACCATTCGGTTCTTTGACGGACGACAAGTGCAATAATTCAGAAGCATTACACGAGGAATAAACGTTCATTTTTGATAAGAAAGAGAGTTCATTTGTGGGCAGAGTGTTCATTATCGGACACTCTGCCCAAATATCAAGTGGTTGTTTATAAGTGTATTAATTCTTTGGCATGTCATTTGAACATGATCTTAATAAAAAGAAATAATTTAAAACCATAAGTTTATGATTACATTGACTTCTCTCTCGAAAATCTACCGTACGAACGAAATCGAAACAGTGGCTCTTGAAAATGTGAACCTAACAGTAGACCGTGGTGAGTTCCTGAGCATAATGGGACCTTCCGGTTGTGGTAAATCGACTTTGCTGAATATTATGGGGTTGCTGGATGCACCTACTACCGGAACCATAGAGATAAACGGTACACACACTGAAGGCATGAAAGATAAGGAACTGGCAGCTTTCCGTAATAAGACACTTGGGTTCGTATTCCAGTCGTTTCACCTGATTAATTCCCTGAATGTACTGGATAATGTGGAGCTTCCGTTACTGTATCGCCGTATGGGCTCTTCCGAACGTCGGAAACTGGCTCAGGAGGTGCTTGAGAAAGTCGGTTTGACTCACCGTATGCGGCATTTCCCCACTCAACTTTCCGGTGGTCAGTGTCAGCGCGTGGCCATTGCCCGTGCCATTATCGGCAATCCGGAGATTATCCTTGCTGATGAACCTACCGGAAATCTGGACTCCAAGATGGGGGCTGAGGTAATGGAGTTGCTTCACCGGTTAAATAAAGAAGACGGACGTACCATTGTGATGGTGACCCATAACGAGGAGCAGGCCAAACAGACTTCACGCACCATTCGGTTCTTTGACGGACGGCAAGTACAATAATAATCATAATACAGTCATTCATCTCAAAATTAGGAAACGATGAAAATAAGAGTAATGTTAGTGGCTTTAGCTCTCACAATGGGGGCAACTTTCAATATGATACAGGCTCAATGCAGTGATGATTGCCAATGTGGTAAAACTACCGGAAGTAAGGGAATCATTGTTGATAACCGTAAAGTTCCCGGTTTTTCTTCTATCCGTCTGGATGCAGTCGGAGATATCATTTTTACGCAGTCCGATCGTTGTTCTGTTCGGATAGAGGGCCCGCAGAGATATGTATCCGAAACTACAACGAAAGTGGAAAAAGAGACTTTGATGATTGGATATAAAGAGAATAACAGCAATTCCAAAAATGTTAAACTGTATATTGCCGCTCCTGATCTGAAGAGTGTAAAATTGCAGGGAGTAGGTAGCTTCAATTGCCGGACCGCACTTCGGTTGGATCAATTGAAGATAACTCTTTCGGGAGTAGGCGGTGCTGAAATTAGTGATTTGGTTTGTGAAACCCTCAAAGTACGGTTGGATGGTGTAGGCAGTGTCAATATCCGGGTGGATTGTGATGAACTGACAGCTCGTGCCGACGGTGTAGGAAGCATGACCCTGAAAGGTAAAGCCCGTAAAGCTGATATTTCTAAAGGTGGAGTCGGAGGGGTTAATACACGCGGATTGAAAGTAGGAGAATAAAGAGAACACAATGATTAAACAATATTTCAAGCAGGCCCTGTCGCAACTTAAGCAACAACCATTGTTGACTACGATAAGTGTGCTGGGCACTGCACTGACCATTTGCCTGATTATGGTAGTGGTGATGCAACAACAGATAAAGACGGTTCCTTTTGCCCCCGAAAGTAACCGGAACCGCTTGTTGCACGTCAAATGGATGAGTGTAGGCAACAAAACCTGGAGTGACGACGGATCAAGTAACGGTCCGATGGGAATAAAAACGGCGAAGGGATGTTTCGAAGGATTAAAAACTCCTGAAGAAATTAGTATATATAGCATCCCCGAGACGATGCAGGTCTCTTTGTCTCGGGGAGTGCGTACAGGAGTGGATGCACTTGAGACAGACGGGGCTTTCTGGCGTATATTCGACTTCTCGTTTATCGATGGCAAGCCTTACTCGGATGCTGAAGCTAAATCGGGTTTGCCCGTGGCTGTTATAACAGAAAGTGTGGCCCGGCTTCTTTTCGGTACTGCTACAAATGTGGCCGGGAAAGAGATTTTTGTGAACGATGCCCCTTACCGGGTGAGTGGAGTTGTGAAAGATGTCTCTTCAATGGCTTCGACGGCCTATGCACAGATATGGGTCCCATATCTGTCAACTAACATCACAGGAGGGGATAATGTATGGAATGATGGTATCATGGGAGTGATGCAGGTTGTGATTCTGGCTCATAACTCTTCTGATTTTGATGCGATTCGGGCAGAGTGTGAACGACGTCGTTTGGCATACAATGCCGGATTGGGAGATTATTTTGTGTTTTACCGGGGACAGCCGGATGACCAGTTGACCATGTCACAGCGTATATGGGCAAATGTGCAACCGGATATGGCGGGTTATTTTCGCCAACAAGTGATCATTTTCCTTATTTTGTTGTTGGTTCCTGCCATTAACCTGAGTTCGATGACTCACAGCCGCCTGCGACAGCGTGTGGCGGAGATTGGCGTGCGCCGTTCGTTCGGCGCTACCCGCGGAGGGGTGATGGGACAGATTGTTGCTGAGAATTTGGTATTGACTTTGATGGCGGGTGTTGTAGGATTATTGTTCTGTTTGCTGATCTCCTATGTGTGGGGCGGTACGCTCTTTGCCGATTCACAGCTGATGCATCTCAATACGGCTCCGGTCATTGAGTGGAAGATGCTTTTCAAACTCTCTACATTTATTTATGCTCTGCTCTTTTGCCTGCTGCTAAACTTGCTCAGTAGCGGGTGGCCGGCTTGGCGGGCATCCCGAATGTCGATCATAAACGCTCTTGGCGGAAAACTCAATTAAACACTACATGAACGATGAATAAGAAATTATTAAAACAAATAGTGAATGAACGGCGTTCGAATGCGTGGTTGTTCGTAGAGTTACTGTTAGTAAGCATTATACTTTGGTATGTGGTCGACTATATGTTTGTCCATTTGTATAATTATTCAGAGCCTCGCGGCTTTGATACAGAGAATACTTACAGGGTTGAATTTGATTATCTTACGGAAAAAAGCCCCGATTATATATCCGGTCGCACGGAAGAGGAAAATAATGCCGATATACGTGAGTTGTTAGATCGTTTGCGTCGTCGTCCCGGAGTAGAGGCAGTCAGTATGTCACAAAATTCTTTTCCTTACAATGGCAGCAACAGTGGTATGACGGTACGTTTGGATACGATGGAAAGAAAATATAATATCCGGCGGTGGGTAACCCCTGACTTTTTCCGTGTATTCCGTTATCGGGGAGCTAACGGAGAAACACCGGAACAATTGGGAACTTTGCTGAAAGAGGGTACTTTTATGGCATCGCGTAATCTTTTTGAATCCCGTTATCATATAGACTTGAAAGATTATATTGGCAAAGATTTTTATTTGGATCAGGATACGGTTCGCGGTACAAAGTTATCAGCCGCACTTGAAGTGATTCGTTACGATGATTTTTCACCTGCTTGCTACAGTTGGTCGGTAGTCATTTTAATGCGGGAGGATCAATTAGCATATGGCAATGAAATCTGTCTGCGTACCAGTGATGGTGAACCTGCCGGATTCGCCGAACGGTTAATGAAAGACGCACCATCCCAATACAGAGTGGGGAATGTCTTTTTATCGAAAGTAAATTCATTCCAGAATATTCGTCGTACTTTCCAGTTAGACGATATGAATACTTTACGAAACTATTTGGTGGGGATGAGCTTTTTGCTGCTTAATATTTTCCTGGGATTGTTGGGCACTTTCTGGTTCCGGACGCAGCAGCGTAAAGGAGAGATGGCTTTAATGATGGCGGTAGGCGGCAGCAAGAAGAGTGTCTTTTTCCGTTTGCTCAGTGAAGGCTGGTTCATGCTGCTTCTGGTCACTCCGTTGGCACTGGGCATTGACTGTTATATTGCCAAAAGCGAACTGACACCTTCGTGGCAATTCTCCACGTTCACTGTCGGGCGTTTTGTGTTGTGCGAATGTGTTACTCTGCTGTTGATGGCATTGATGATATTGGCCGGCATTTGGTTCCCGGCCCGTCAGTCCATGAAAATCCAGCCGGCAGAAGCACTGCGTGAGGAATAAAAGCTTATTGCAATAAATCGTAATCTATCTGCGTTGTTTTCAAGATTATAACGTATATTTGCGTCCATAATCCTGATACAACGCAGTTTTTTTACTATGAACAGACGATCGTATACTATATTTCTTATATCTATCTTTTTATTTCTCACAGAAATATCCACTGCTGCGGAACGCATTTATAATGTTCTTTTCATTCAGTCGTATGCTTCCGAAACACCTTGGCATGGCGATTTGGCCAAGGGATTGAAAGAAGGATTCAGCGAATCCGGACTGAAAGTGAATGTGACAACAGAATTTCTGGATGCCAATTTCTGGACTTATCAGTCAGAGAAACTTATTATGCGGCGTTTCTGCGAACGAGCCCGCGAACGGGGAACGGATTTGATTGTTACTGTCAGTGACGAGGCTTTCCATACTTTGTTGACTTGCGGGGATTCATTGCCTTTACAGTTGCCTGTTGTCTTTTTTAATATAAAATATCCGGAAGGCAGTCTGATCGATTCGTTACCCAATGTGTGTGGATATACGGCAAATCCGGATTTCGGGGAGCTGTTGAGGCAGGCGAACCGCCTTTTCCCGAGTCGGACGGAAGTAGTCTGTATCTCTGACAACAGCCTTCTGAGTTCTAAAGGAAGAGACGACTTTATGAACGAATGGAATGGCTTTGTGAAAGAGCATCCGGAATATACGGTAACTTTCTATAATTCGCAAACGGATACAACCAACAAAATCATAGCTTCCACATGTTATCCGCGCAATACGCACAGGACACTGATTATTGCCCCTAAATGGTCGCCTTTTATGTCATTCATCGGACGTAATTCAAAAGCTCCTTTCTTTTCGTGTGAAAATCTTGCATTGACTAATGGCGCCTTCGGGGCTTATGATGCCGATTCATATACTTCTGCACGTGAGGTGGGGCGGACAGCTTCCGATGTGTTACGTGGGAAGACTCCTTCGGAAGTGGGGATTATTGAATCTCCCTTGAATTTTATGTATGATTTCAAGCAGCTGGTGTTTTTCAAGGTAAATCCCAAGCAGGTGCAGGCTATTGGAGGAACCATTATCAACGAACCATACGGAGAGAAATATCGTTTGCTCTATATCTTGCTGTATAGCTCGATATTAGCTTTACTGGTGTTTTTGATAGTGTGGCTGTATCGCATCAACCGTCGCGAATCCCGTCGGCGCATCCATGCCCAGACCCGTTTACTGATACAAAACCGGTTGGTTGCCCAACGTGATGAATTCGATAATGTATTCCATTCTATCCGTGACGGTGTGATCACGTACGATACCGATCTCCGTATTCATTTTACGAATCGTTCTTTACTGAAAATGCTGCATTTGCCTAAGGATGAAGCCGCGCGTCCTTATGAAGGATTACCGGCAGGCAGTATCTTCAAGATTTACAATAATGGTAAAGAGATTCTCCGTTCCATGCTCGAGCGGGTGATAACTGAAGAGGGCAGTGTGGTCATTCCCGAAAATTCGTTTATGCAGGAAGTCCACAGTGGCAGCTATTTTCCTGTTTCGGGTGAGATCGTTCCTATCCGGGCACATGGTAAAATCACCGGAATGGCCCTTTCGGCCCGTAATATATCGGATGAAGAGATGCAAAAACGTTTCTTTAGTATGGCGGTGGACGAAAGCTCCATCTATCCCTGGCAGTATAATATCCGTACCGGTTTATTTACTTTTCCTGCGGGCTTTCTGGTACGCTTCGGGTTTGCAGAGAACAAGACCACCATTTCACGGAATGAGATGGACCGGATGGTTCATCCGGACGATCAGGAGTTGGCGTTCGAACTCTTTAACCGTGCATTGGCAGGTCTGAGCCAGAGTACCCGTATGAGTTTCCGCCAGCTTAGCGGTGACGGCAGATACGAATGGTGGGAATATCGTACTTCGGTGCTTGCAGGACTTACGACAGACACACCTTACAGCATTCTGGGCGTATGTCAGAGTATACAGCGCTATAAGACTACCGAAGAGCAATTGACCGCAGCCCGTGATAAAGCACTTCAGGCAGATAAGCTTAAATCGGCATTCCTTGCTAATATGAGTCACGAAATACGTACACCGCTGAATGCCATCGTGGGCTTCTCCGATTTGTTGAGTGATACCAGTGGATTTACCGAAGAGGAGGTAAAGTTGTTTATTGAGACAATCAATAAAAACTGTGGCCTGTTACTGGCACTTATTAATGATATTCTCGATTTGTCCCGTATAGAGTCCGGTACGATGGATTTCCAGTTTGCCGGGCACAATCTTCCGTTATTGATGAAGAATGTATACGATTCACAACAGTTGAACATGCCTTCCGGAGTCCGGTTGGTATTGAAGTTGCCGGAGAATAGTAAAAAATATCTGGTGACGGATAATGTCCGCTTGCAACAAGTGGTGAATAATCTGATAAACAATGCTGCCAAGTTTACAACACAAGGGTCGATCACATTCGGTTATACGGAGGAAGAGCCGGGATATACTTCTATTTTTGTAGAAGATACCGGAAAAGGTATTTCGGAGGATGGGTTGAGACATATCTTCGAACGTTTCTATAAAGTCGACAGTTTTACCCAGGGAGCCGGGTTGGGACTGAGTATTTGTCAAACCATCATCGGACGTTTGAATGGAGTCATCACGGTTACTTCGAAGGAAGGAAAGGGAACCCGTTTCACAGTTCGTTTACCGGATACTTGTGAATAAGTACACCGGGGGCGTCCGTCTGCGGACAAACTGTTCATTTTCGGACAGAAGAAGGAGGATTGATTTTAGACGGTGAACGATAAACAGTGAAGGATGAACAAAAGGAGTGGTGGATGACGAACAGGAGAAGAGTGACCAGGAGGGAAGTGGAGTGAGGATTATCATACACTGAACTCTTTCAAATGAATGTTTATGTTATATGGCGAGCTGGAGTGATCGCTGCAACACTCAATATTTGGCACAGGGTTTGCTTTTCTGCCGGTAAATAAACAAATTCTATATGAAACGATCTTTTCTACTCTCTGCTTTTGCCTTCTGTTCGTTGGCATTGAGTGCACAGGAAACACGGGAGATTACCTTGAATGAAGCCATTGCATTGGCGCGTACACAGTCTGTAGATGCAGCCGTTGCTCTCAATGAGTTGAAGACAGCTTATTGGGAATACCGTACGTTCCGTGCCGATTTGTTGCCGGAAGTAAATTTCAGCGGAACTTTGCCAAGCTATGGAAAACAATATAACAGTTATCAGAATGAAGACGGCTCTTACTCCTTTGTCCGCAGTAATAAGTTAGGGCTGAACGGTACGCTTTCCATTGATCAGAATATCTGGTTTACGGGTGGTAAGATAGCCCTGTCTTCTTCACTCGACTTTGTGAAACAGCTGGGGAGTGGTGGAAACCGGCAGTTTATGTCCGTGCCTATCGCTTTACAATTGACTCAACCTATCTTTGGAGTGAATGACCTGAAATGGAATCGCCGCATTGAGCCGGTTCGTTATGAAGAGGCAAAAGCAGCCTTTATCACTGCTACAGAGACTGTAACCATGAACGCGATCACTTACTTCTTTAATCTTCTGCTGGCTAAAGAAACTCTGGGAACCGCCCGCCAGAATCAGATAAATGCAGATCGCTTGTACGAGGTGGCCGGAGCGAAACGAAAGATGGGGCAAATTTCCGAAAATGAGCTTTTGCAATTGAAACTGGCTGCATTGAAAGCTCGGGCTGCCGTTACCGATGCACAGAGCAATCTGAATGCAAATATGTTCCGGCTGCGCTCTTTCCTGGCAATAGGAGATGATCAGGTATTGGAGCCGGTAATACCGGAATCAGCACCCGATCTTAAAATGGAATACAACAAAGTGCTGAATAAAGCATTGGAGCGCAATTCTTTCGCTCATAACATACGTCGCCGGCAGTTGGAAGCTGATTACGAAGTGGCTACCGCACGTGGCAATCTTCGTAGTATCGATCTTTTCGCAAACGTGGGATATACCGGACTGAATAAGGATTTCTCTGCTTCTTATCAAAAATTACTCGATAACCAAGTGGTAGAGGTCGGTGTGAAGATTCCGATTCTTGATTGGGGAAAGCGTCGTGGAAAAGTGCGTGTAGCCAAGAGTAACCGGGAAGTTACCTTATCCAAAATACGTAAAGAACAAATTGACTTTGATCAGGACATCTTCCTGCTTGTAGAGAATTTTAATAATCAGGCGCAGCAACTTTCTATTGCCAATGAAGCGGATAAGATTGCACAGCAGCGTTATAAAACCAGTATCGAGACTTTCCTGATAGGTAAAATCAATACACTCGACCTGAATGATGCCCAGAATTCGAAAGATGATGCCCGGCAGAAACATATCAATGAACTCTACTGGTACTGGTATTATTTTTACCAGCTCCGCAGTCTGACGCTGTGGGACTTCCAGAATAATACACCACTGGAAGCCGATTTTGATGATGTTGTGAAGAATTAGTTTGGTTTTAACCCCAAAAAGAGTAGTTTTGCAAATCAAAAAAATAACACTTATGCTTTTAATTATAGATGATGATAGTGGAGTTCGTTCTTCGTTGAGTTTCATGCTGAAACGTGCCGGTTACCAAGTGGTAACTGTACCCGGTCCGCGTGAGGCGATGGAAGTAGTCCGTTCGGAAGCTCCTTCTCTGATTTTGATGGATATGAATTTTACACTTTCCACTTCCGGAGAAGAGGGATTGACCCTTCTTAAGCAGGTCAAGATATTTCGTCCGGATGTTCCTGTAATTCTGATGACTGCATGGGGTAGTATCCAACTTGCCGTACAGGGAATGCAGGCCGGTGCATTCGATTTTATCACCAAGCCCTGGAATAATGCCGCATTGCTGCAACGCATAGAGACTGCTTTGGAGCTTACTGCAACTCCGAAGGATACGCTTCAGGAGCAAAGCGGTTCATTGAACCGGAGCCATATTATTGGCAAGAGCCGTGGATTGACAGAGGTGTTGAATACGGTGGCTCGTATTGCACGAACCAATGCTTCGGTATTGATCACCGGTGAGAGCGGAACCGGTAAAGAACTGATAGCCGAGGCTATCCACATCAATAGTCAGCGTGCCCGTCAGCCTTTTGTGAAAGTCAATCTTGGAGGAATATCCCAGAGTCTGTTTGAAAGTGAGATGTTCGGTCATAAAAAAGGAGCCTTCACAGATGCCACTTCCGATCGTATGGGGCGTTTTGAGATGGCGAATAAAGGAACTATTTTTCTGGATGAAATCGGCGATCTCGATCCCTCATGCCAGGTGAAACTGTTGCGGGTATTGCAGGACCAGACTTTTGAAGTACTGGGTGACAGCCGTCCGCGTAAGACGGATATACGGGTTGTTTCGGCTACCAATGCCGACTTGGCCAAGATGGTAAGCGAACACACTTTCCGTGAAGATCTGTTCTATCGCATTAACCTGATAACCATAAAACTTCCTGCGTTGAGAGAGCGCAGAGAGGATATACCGTTACTCGCCAGACACTTTGCCGATCGTCAGGCTGAGATCAACAACCTACCCCGTACGGAGTTTTCGTCGGATGCATTGAACTTCCTGAGTCGTTTGCCTTTTCCGGGCAATATCCGTGAGTTGAAAAATCTGGTGGAGCGTACGATTCTGGTCAGTGGCAAGGAAGTGTTGGATGCAACCGATTTCGAGAGTCAGTACCAGCGACATGATGAAAGTACGTCAACTGCCTCTTCGTTTGCGGGAATGACACTCGATGAAATCGAAAGACAGACAATTCTTCAGGCATTGGAGCGTTATAAAGGGAACCTGAGCCAGGTGGCTACAGCGTTAGGTATCAGCCGTGCGGCATTGTACCGTCGTTTGGAGAAATATGATATCAGTGATAAGTGACTCGTCGCTTATCATTACTTTTTAATCGTTAATCATCAATCACATGCCGGTAAAAGGATTTTTCTTCATACTTATCTTTCTGTTGTTTTCCATCATGGGCTTTCTGTTCTATGTATCCGAAACCATTGTGGCGAAATATCTCTATATCGCAGAAGGGTTGATGCTGTTCCTCGTTTTATATCTGATTTTGTTTTACCGGAAGATAGTGAAACCAATGAATACGATTGGCAGTGGTATGGAACTTTTGAGAGAACAGGATTTCAGCAGCCGCCTGAGCCACGTCGGTCAACAGGAAGCCGATCGGGTAGTGAATGTGTTCAACCGTATGATGGATCAACTAAAAAACGAGCGTCTCCGGTTGCGTGAACAGAATCATTTTCTTGATCTGATGATTAACGCTTCACCTATGGGTGTTGTCATTATGACACTGGATGAAGAGGTATCCCAACTAAACCCGATGGCGATGAAGATGATGGGAGTCCGTCCGGAAGAAGCCGAAGGCAGGAAACTGTCCGAGATCGATTCGCCGCTTGCCATAGAACTGGCTGCCATTCCGAAGGGAGAAACCAGCACCGTGCGACTGAATGATTCAAATATCTATAAATGTACTCATTCTTCGTTTGTGGACCGCGGCTTCCAGCATCCTTTTTATCTGATGGAAGGATTGACAGACGAAGTGATGAAAGCGGAGAAAAAGGCATACGAGAAAGTGATCCGTATGATCGCGCACGAAGTGAATAATACAACGGCAGGGATTACTTCTACACTGGATACAGTCGAACAGGCATTGTCTGAGTCGGATGGTATGGAAGATATTTGTGATGTGATGCGTGTCTGTACGGAACGTTGTTTTTCTATGAGCCGTTTCATTACCCGTTTTGCCGACGTGGTGAAGATTCCCGATCCCCGTCTTACTCCGATCAACCTGAATGACCTTGCATTCAGTTGCAAACGCTTTATGGAGGGGATGTGCAATGACCGGAATATCCGGTTACAACTGATATGTGATGAATCATTGGACGATGTGAAACTGGACGCCTCCCTGTTTGAGCAGGTATTGGTGAATATTATTAAAAATGCGGCTGAAAGTATCGGGAAAGACGGTCAGATTACCATCCGCACCTCATCACCTGCTGCTATCGAAGTGGTGGACAATGGGCCCGGCATAACAAAAGAGACTGAAGCAAAGCTCTTCAGTCCCTTCTTTTCTACCAAACCCAACGGACAAGGTATCGGCCTGGTCTTTATCCGTGAAGTTTTAAGCCGTCATGGCTGTACGTTTTCATTGCGTACATACGCTGACGGACTGACAAGATTCAGGATTTTATTTCCGTGATTCCTGCCATCTCTGGGCATATTCATCCAGTATCCGTTTGATTCCCTGGCCTATTTTGACATAATCCTTTTCATTCAGGTTGGCAAGTGATACACGTACGCTCCATTCCGGTCCGGCAAAACCGCCACCGTTCAGCAATACCAATGAGGTTTCGTTGGCGAGGCGGAAAACAACATCCAATGGGCTGTACGTTTTCTTGAGGTAGTCTACAAACTCTTCTCCGTAGAATATCTTAGCCCACACCAGCATATCTATCTCACTATAATATCCTACACGCAGCGGATCGTCCACCAGTGAGAATCCGGTATTATCCCACAGAGCTTTCAAGCGTCTCCGGATGATCTCCTGCATCTTGTTTTTATACCGGTTCTCTTTATCCAGTATGGCGAAAGAAGCGAAGAGGCTCATCTGCGTCTGTTGCGGCAGAGACAATCCGGCTGTATGATTGAGCGCCACTTGCCGACTGTCGGCTACCATGCGGTCGATGAATTTTAATCTTTCGGGGGCAAGGGTCAGGCTGGAGTAACGCTTATTGAGGATTGCCTTTTGTTCTTCCGGTAAGTGGGCTATCATCCGGTCAAAAATATTCTCTTCGTGCAGAGCGATTACGGCATCGCGCCATCCGGTAGCCCCGAAATATTTGGAGAAGGAATAGACGCACAAAGTATTTTGCGGCAGTTCGGCCATCAGCGAGCGGAAATGCGGACTGAATGTACCGTATACATCGTCTGTGATAATCATCAGGTTCGGATTGTCTTTCTTCACGATATCTACAATCCGTGCGGCAGTCTCGGGACTCAGTGTATAACTGGGCGGGTTACTGGGATTGGTAATGAAGAGTGCTTTGATCTGCGGGTTTTTCAGGCGGTCTATATCTTCGTCTTTGTATTGCCAGGTGTGCAGCCCGTCTGCTGTCATTTGGTCCGCAGATATTTCCGTAACGTTAAATTCATAGCGTCTCAATTGAGGGATTTCAATATAGGGGGTGAAGACAGGTACCATCAAGGCGATTCCATCTCCTTTATTGAGCAGGAAGTTTTCTTGCAGAGAGTCGAAAACGTAGCACATGGCTGCCGTACCGCCTTCGGTGGCGAACAAATCGTATTTGCCCTTTGGCGGACGACTGTCGCACATTTCCTGTGCCAGATAGTCTTGTACAATCATCTCGGTAAACTGGAGGATGCGGTCCGGTACCGGATATTGGTCACCTATTACCCCTTCTGCCCATTCGTGGACAAGGGTGTCCGGGTCGGCGGCATGTTCCAGTAACATGTATTGATAGGTTCCTTTTAATAGCTCCGCACCCGGCTGGCTATGATTGGTTTTGAGAAAAGTCTCAAAGCGGGCGGCAATCCCGTCTTTTTGCGGGATACCAGCAATTCCTTCCGGCAAGTACATCACGTGCCGACATTCTTCCAGTCCGAATTTACCTAAAAGGAAGAAAGCTTCACGTGGAGTGGTGGCAATCCAGTTCGGGTTTCCACGTCCGGCATTCAGCATGGTATGAGCTATCTTTTTGATGCTCTCATCAGCCATTTCAATCAGTCTGTTTTTCAGTTCGAAAGGACTGATACTCTCCATCTTTTTAGCAAAACTTTTAGTTACTGCTCCGTTGTTTTCATTACTTTTCATTATTATGTCAGGGTTATGTTTAGTTAATATCAAAATCTATTTTACATGAGTAACACAATTACGACTCCCCAGATAATCAGGAGAGTATTTCCCACAGCATACGTCACTGTATATCCCAAAGCGGGAGTCTCGCTTTCGACAGCTTCCTGGATGGCACCTAATGCGGCGGTAGTAGTACGTGCACCTGCTGTGCATCCCAATATCAGTGCCGGGTGGAATTTGAAGAGATACTTTCCCATAAGTATGCCTACTATCAGAGGAATGGAAGTAGCCAGTGCGCCTACAATGAACAGGCTTAGCCCCACTTCTTTGAATCCCTGTACGAAGCTGGGACCTGCAGCGATGCCCACGACAGCAATAAACATGTTCAGACCTACGTTGTCCAGTATCCAGAGAGCAGGTTCGGGAATACGTCCGAAAGTCGGATGTTTGCTCCGTAGCCAGCCAAAGAACAATCCTCCGATCAATGCGCCCCCACTGGTGCTGAGACTGATGGGGACACCACCCATGTGGATACTCAGGGCACCTATCAGTCCTCCGATCAGAATACCCAGACCAACGAAAATCATATCTGTCTGGTTGGTTGGACGGTCAGCGTACCCCATTTTCTTGGCAGCTTCATCCACTTCGTGTTTGGTCCCTACCAATTCGACAATATCACCTGCATCCACAATGGTTTGTGGCAGTACCGGTATATCGATTCCCGCCCTTTTGATACGGCGTATGCTGACACCGTGCATGAATTTCTGTGAACGTATTGAACTTATTTTTTCTCCGGCAAAGGTTTTCCGGGTTACCATGACGGGCAATACTTCAGCCGGAAAGTCCAATAACTGAGGATCCAGTACCTCGGGACCGATCCAATCTTCCTCGCCGATAACATATTCACGGCGACCACTCAATACCACCTCATCCCCTTTCCTGAGAATCAGGGTCGGGGTGATTTCTTTTACGATAACTCCGGCTTGTCTGACACGTTCGACAAACAAGTGCTTGTCATTCTCCTGGAAATAGCTTTCAAGATCTGATACCCGTTTTCCGTCACCAAACCACTCATTATCTATTTTATAAGCCCGGAAAGTCACCGGACGTGCAGCGGGCATAAAGCCGGGTTGATCCGCTTCGCTATTCCCCATTTTAGCCTCCAATTCTTTACAGGCGGCTTTTACTTTATCGAGTCCGCCCAATAACTTGGGGCCGAGAGAGCCCAATACCCATGCCGAACCCGCCGTGCCGAAGATGTAAGTTACGGCATACGATACCGGGATAATATTATTATAAGCCTCTTTTGTTTCAGGAGATATGTTTAGTTCATTGATCGTATCTCCTGCCACGCCTATGACAGCCGATATCGTCTGTGAACCGGCCAGTAATCCGGCTGCTTCCCCTACATTGTAACCCATAATTTTAGCCAATATCCAAGGAATAATCAGACAGAATACACACATGATGGCAGCAAACCCCATTTGGGGGAGTCCGTCCTTTTTCAGTCCCCGGAAAAACTGCGGACCTACTTTATAGCCGATAGCGAATAAAAAGAGTAAAAAGAAAACAGATTTAATGGGGCCGTCGACCGTAATGTTCAATTGCCCCACAAGGACACCTACCAGCAATACGCTTGTAACGACACCCAGGCTGAACTTTCCGATTTTTATTTTGCCAATCCAAAACCCTACGAAAAGGGTCAAAAAGATGGCAAGCTCGGGGTGAACCCTAAGTTGATGAATAATCCAATCCATAGTTAATTTGTTTAGGTTTAAATTCTCATTAAAAACAGCTTGTGCAAGAAAGTGTTTTGTTAAACGGGCTATTCTTATATCATTGTATAAATTATTAACGTTATCTTTGATGCGTTAAATTGTATATTGTTTTGAAGAGTAAATTTCGTAATTTGTTTTTGGCCTTTGGCATCCTGGCCGTCATCATCATGCTGTTCACTTTCGATGTGTCTTATGATGAACTGCTGGACAACCTGCGGCGTGCCGGATTTTATCTGCCGCTGGTTCTGGTCCTTTGGCTTTTCATCTATCTGATTAATACCCTTTCGTGGTATATCATCCTTCGTAGCAGTGGTCCGGTGAATTCATTGTCGTTCGCCCGGCTCTATAAATTCACGGTTTCCGGTTTTGCGTTGAATTATGTCACTCCCGTGGGACTGATGGGAGGGGAACCCTACCGGATTATGGAGCTTACCCCCTATGTCGGAGTGGAGCGTGCCACATCTTCGGTCATCCTGTATGTGATGATGCATATCTTTTCGCATTTCTGTTTCTGGCTCAGCTCGGTGTTGATTTATGTCTTTTTTTATCCGGTCGGTTGGGGGATGGGCATTGTCTTGGGGTTGACCACACTCTTCTGCCTCTTGCTTGTCACTCTTTTTATCAAAGGCTACCGGAACGGTATGGCTGTGGCATGCGTACGTCTGGGTAGTCATATCCCTTTTTTGAAGAAGCGTGCAGTCCGCTTCGCGGAACTTCATAAAGAAAAACTGGAGACTATAGACAGTCAGATAGCTCTGCTTCATCAACAGCGAAAAAGTACCTTTTATTTGGCATTGGGTTTAGAGTATACCGCTCGCATAGTGGGGTGTCTCGAAGTCTGGTTGATTCTGAATGTATTGACTACGGATGTCAGTTTTGTCGGTTGCATCCTGATCGTCGCTTTCTCTTCCCTACTGGCCAATCTGCTTTTCTTTCTTCCCATGCAATTAGGGGGTAGGGAAGGAGGCTTTGCCCTGGTGGTAGCCGGCTTGTCTTTGTCCGGAGCATATGGGGTATTTGCCGCTCTGATTACGCGGGTGCGGGAGATGGTCTGGATTGTTATCGGGCTGATGCTGATGAAGATAGGAAATCAGAAATAGAGTAATGATGAAAGGGTACCTTTGATAAGTTTTTTGATATACAGAGAGATATTCTTTGTTGTAACTATGAATGTAAGCTATGACAGTTTATGTAGATAGAAGTATTTCCAGACTATGAAAGATCAGAGGGCATTAGGCAAATAGTATCGAAGTATGATTTGATGATTAGTTCAGAAAATGAAATTTGCCTCTCGTAGTTATTAGGATGTAGCTTAGAGAATGTAAGTTTGCAAAGGGGAGAAACTGTTTTGAGTGGCTATATTGGATTCACGTTGGTATAAATATTATCATAGGACTATTCCTTTGTTTATGCTTTTACAATAATGCGCCAATAATCGGCTTTATCCGAATCTTTTATACATAGTCATGGAGAACTTTAATACTCTTTTCAGCGGTTCGTTTAGATTCCCTATTTTATAATAGACATGCCTTCTATTGTTAAAGAAAGTGCTGGTATAACCAAACCAAGTCTATTATTTTTGCTTTTGTTCGACTATAAAATTCTTTTGCAATACATTGTTTACACCGAACTTTTCTTCATTTACAAGATGCTTTTCAAGGGTGCTATTTACTCTGTTGGCTACTTCTTCCGCCGATATTTTACCATTTGCATTCCAGTTCAGATTATAGAAGGTCGTGAAGAAAGAGTGGGCTTCTGTTTTATAACACCGTTCTTTTTCGTGCAAGAAGTTCGGCTGTTTCTCTGTTAGTTCTCTCTTTTGCTCAGACCGGAGTTAAGTTGGGGAACGTGTCGATATGTAGTTCACCATCCATTACAGTCTAGTCTCTGTGAATAAGGTGGCTTGCCAATCCTTCAAAGATAACTTAATCGGAATAATTAGTTAATTTTAACAATGATACTATAAGTATGTCAGATATGTTATCTGGAATTATCAATTTTGACATAAGTAATATTACAGTAAGTGTAAAAAATGGGTAGTCCTTCTGTAAAACCACCCTTGAAAAATTATTTTGTATCCATAATTTTTCTTCTTCTATCTGTAAAATCTCATGTTTTAGCCGGAATTAAGCCAGATTTTTACTTCCTAATAATTTATTATTATCGGAAGTTGCTTCACTATCAGATAAATTATATAAATTTGCTCTCTGATTAAAACATTTTACCCTATAGCTAATTTGAATAGACTGAAAGTAGTACTTGCAGAACAACAGAAAATAGGAAAATGGCTTGCAGGACAAATTAGGAAATCCAACTGCATTGTGAGTAAATGGTGTAGTAATTCAGTTCAACCGGATATTAAGACACTCAACGACATAGGCAATGCCCTTAACTTAATATTGATGTAAAAGATTTGATTGTCAGCAGTAACAAATCATAAACAACTTATTGTCATGGAGGTAAACAAGAAAAAACTTAAAGAACAAGAGATACGCACTCTGTTAATTACTCCTGCACTTCAACAAAAAGGGTGGGCAGTAAGCGTAAATATGCGTGAAGAATACTATTTTACGGACGGTCGAGTACTTGTTGTTGGCAACCAGCACTCAGTAGCAGAGGGTAAAAAGGCTGATTATCTATTGTACCACAACGGTAAACCTATCGCAGTGGTTGAAGCAAAAGACAACAAGCACACTGTTGGAAGTGGTATGCAGCAAGCTATGGATTATGCTTTAATCCTTGACTTGAAATTTGCATACTCCAGTAATGGTGATGCTTTCTTGGAACATGACTTTATCACAGGTAAAGAAACCGAGATTAAGTTAGAAGACTTCCCGACAGAAGAGGAGCTGTACAACCGTTATCTTGCATCCAAAAACTATACTCCTGATGAACTTAATATTATAGAGACCCCATTCTACTATGATGCCCATAGTCATGAGCCAAGATATTACCAACGTATAGCCGTTGACCGCACTGTTGAAGCCATAGCAAAAGGGCAACAACGTGTACTTGTGGTAATGGCTACCGGTACGGGTAAGACTTTTACGGCATTCCAGATAATCCATAGGCTCCATAAGAGTGGAGCAAAGAAGAAAATCCTTTATCTTGCAGATCGCAATATCCTTATAGACCAAACTATGACTCAGGATTTCAAGCCATTCAAGAAGTTTATGACTAAGATAACTTCAGTTGGAGAGGGTGAAGAAAAAATTGATTCATCGTATGAGATGTATATGGCTCTGTATCATCAGTTGGTTGGAAAAGAAGGTAGGCCCGACCCCTTCTTGGAAGTTCGGCCAAACTTCTTTGACTTGATTATAGTTGATGAGTGTCACCGAGGAAGTGCCAAGGACGATTCAGCATGGCGCAAAGTTTTGGAATATTTCAATACGGCTACTCAAATAGGTATGACAGCCACTCCTAAAGCCGATGAAGGGGCGAATAACCTTGATTATTTCGGTGAACCTGTGTATACCTACTCGCTACTTCAAGGTATCAACGATGGCTTTTTGGCTCCGTATAGGGTTACTGCTGACTTTATCAACGTTGACCTGCAAGGCTGGACTCCTGAAGAGGGTGAGATAGATTTGTTAGGTAAGGAGATTGAGCAGAAATTATATCAAAGACAAAATATAGGGCGTGACCTTGCTATTAAGTTAAGACGCAAGGTTGTAGCAAACAGAATTACCAAAATGCTGCATGACATCGGTCGTATGACAAAAACGATTGTATTCTGTTCTGATATTGAGGAAGCAGCAGAAATGCGAACTTTGCTTATCAATATGAATAGCGATTTGTGCAAGAAATCACCTTACTATGTAACACGCATTGTCGGTGAAGATAAGGAGGGTAAGAAACAATTGGATAACTTTATTAGTGTGGATGAGCCTTATCCAGTGATTGTAACCACCTCCGAACTTCTTTCTACTGGTGTGGACTGTAAAACCTGTGGCTTAATCGTCATAGACAAAGAAATTGGGTCTATGACTGAATTTAAGCAAATTATAGGGCGTGGTACACGACTCAGAAAAGATAAGGGAAAGTGGCATTTGGAAATCCTTGATTTCCGCAATGCTACTGCAAAATTCAAAGACCCTACATTCGATGGTGATCCTGAACCTCCTAAGGGAGGTGGTAAAAAGCCCAAACCATATAAAATAATTGATGGTCCATCAACCGTAGTTTCCGAGCCTCATGAAAAATATATTATCAATGGAAAGGATATCCGTATTGCCCATGAGATAGTATCTGTGTTAGGCGAAGATGGCAAGACGATGAGAACAGAAAGTATTCAATCATTCGCAAGAACGCAATTATTGCGTCATTACCAAAGTCTGAATGATTTCATACAGACGTGGACAGAAGCTGAACGCAAGCAAGCTATAATGGATGAATTAAAGGAGTATGCCATCCTGATAGACGCTGTCCGTGAAGCAAATCCGGCATTAAAGGATGCCGACATATTCGATGTGATATGTCACGTTGCGTTTGACCAGCCTCCATTAACAAGGAAAGAGAGAGCAAATAATGTGAAGAAGTGTAACTACTTCGGAAAATATGAAGGTAAAGCACGTGAAGTGTTGGAGGCTCTTCTTGAAAAATATGCAGAGAATGGTATTCTCGACTTTGAAAAAGCAAACATCTTGGAGATACCTCCATTCAATAGCATAGGAAAACCAACTAAAATTATAAAACTATTTGGTGGCATTGCCGGTTATGAGCAAGCTATCAGAGAATTAGAGTATCAGATATATAAATTGGCATAAAAATGGCAGTAAATAACATTATAAAGCGAATCCGGAATATCATGCGTCAGGATGCAGGTATCAATGGTGACGCACAGAGAATTGAGCAAATGACTTGGATGATCTTCTTGAAAGTTTACGACACTCAAGAAGAAACATGGGAATACAAAGCATCCAGAGAGAGTAAAACATATCAATCTATTATTCCCAAAGATTTGCGTTGGCGTAATTGGGCGGTAGATGAGAAAGACGGCGAAGCATTAACAGGTGAAGCTCTACTTTCCTTCGTCAATGAAAAGCTATTTCCTGCATTGAAAAATCTTCCCGTAGATGCCAATACACCACGAGCTAAGAGTATTGTCCAGGAAACATTTGCCGATTTGAACCAGTATATGAAGAATGGAACGCTTTTGCGTCAAGTAGTCAATATTGTAAATGAGATTGAATTTGATGATGCTGACGACCGTCACACATTCGGAGATATTTACGAAGGGATATTGAAAGACCTGCAATCGGCAGGGAACGCAGGTGAGTTCTATACTCCACGTGCTTTGACTGATTTTATTGTAATGATGCTTGACCCGAAGTTGGGTGAGACCTTTGGTGACTTTACCAGTGGTACAGGGGGCTTCCTTACCTCTGCCCTCAATTATATGGGAAAGAGTGTACGTTCAGCCGAAGATGGAGAAAAACTGCAAAATGCAGTTGTTGGTCAAGAATGGAAGCCGTTACCCTATCTTTTGAGCATCACAAACTTGCTGCTTCACGATATTGAGGCACCAAACATAGCTAACTGTGATTCGCTTGGAACAAACGTAACGGATTTCAAGGAAACCGATAAGGTTGATGTTATCGGTATGAATCCTCCATACGGAGGCAGTACGGAAGATAGCGTAAAGAACAACTTTCCATTGCGCTACCGTTCAAGTGAAACTGCTGATTTGTTTATCGCACTTATCATGTACCGTCTTAAAGCAGGTGGCAGATGTGGTGTGATTATTCCTGACGGTTTTTTGTTTGGTACGGACGGAGCAAAACTTGCGCTTAAAGAGAATCTTCTACGCAAGTTCAATTTGCATACCATCATTCGTTTGCCGGGTTCTATATTCTCTCCATATACATCTATTGCTACCAATATCCTCTTCTTTAACAATGAAGAAGCAGAGGGTTGTGAAGAAGGATTCAAGACCAAAGAAACATGGTTCTATCGTCTTGATATGCCGGAGGGGTACAAGCACTTCTCAAAAAACAAGCCGATGAAGGTTGAGCACACTCTGTCCATTCAGGAATGGTGGAATGACAGGAAAGAGATTGTCAGTAGTGAAACAGGAGAAAAGAGCCGTGTGTTTACTGCTCAACAGTTGCTTGATTTGAATTGCAATTTTGACCAATGCAAATTTCCGAAGGAAGAAGAAGAGATATTGCCTCCGGCAGAATTGCTCAAACAATATTTTGAGAAACGTGCCGCACTTGACTATGAAATAGACAAAACACTTTCTGAGATTCAAAAGATTCTCGGCATAGATATAAAATCTTGTAACTGATAATTGTAGAGTGATATGAAAGATTTAACAATCTCAAATATTGAAAGACAGAATGTGCTTAACAACCGTTTTGCGGTTAGTAAAGTGCAGAAGCATCTTGATATTGAAGGAATACTCTTTGAGGGGGAATACCGCTTTACAAAAAAAATGGTTGCAGATTTTTATGAAGTAGAAGAGCGGACAATAGAACGTTATTTAGAAAAATATTCAGATGAATTATCGGCTAATGGTTATGTTTTATGTAAGGGTAAACATTTGAAAGAGTTGAAATTACAATTTGCTCCCGTCATAAATGTCGGGAGCAAAACGACTCAGCTCGGATTATTTAATTTCCGCTCATTCTTAAATATGGGTATGCTGCTTACAGAAAGTGAGCAAGCCAAGAAAGTCCGCAGCCTTATTTTGGATTTTGTAATTGTCACTATCAATGAAAAAACGGGTGGTGGAACAAAATACATTAACCGTAGGGATATAAACTATCTTCCTGCTGCAATAACAGAAGAGAATTATCGTAAAAACCTCACTTCCGCCATCAATCAATATGTGGATGGACACCCCACATACAAGTATTCTCAGATTACAGATTTTATCTACAAAGCTGTTTTTAAAGAAAATGCAAAGGAATACAGGGAGATATTGAAGCTCGATTTAAAAGACAATGTCCGGCACACTTTATATGCAGAGGTACTATTGGTTATCTCTTCATTCGAGAATGGCGTGGGTGCAGCCATCAGTGAACGCTTTAAGGAGAATGGCGGTAGAATGCTTACCATATATGAAGTTGAGCATATTGTAGAAGAGCTTGCCGAGCATCCCATGCAAAAGCCTTATCTGAATGATGCCAGAACAAAAATGACATCAAGAGATTTCAGTTTTCGAGAAGCATATCACGGCAATATAGCGGAATACCTGCAAGCTGTCACACCCGAAGAGTTTGAACGGTTCATTGGTGATCAGTCTATTGATTTTGATCATATCTTAGCTGACAACAAGGATGTGCTTAAACGCTTAAAGCAGGCGGAAGATGAGTAAGGAGATTATTTACATAGACTACGATGAAGCCTTAAACATTTATGGCAAAATGATTGATGCCAGCGATGGTGGCTTTGAAGGAGTGCGTGATGAAGGTGGTATACGTGCTGCGCTTGATTTTGTGCAGAATGATTTATACTATCCAACCTTTGCCGACAAGCTAACCTATCTGATGTATAGATTCTGTTCGGGGCACTTCTTCAACGATGGGAATAAGCGTATTGCACTGACTTTGGGTGCATATTTCTTACATAAGAATAACTACTACTGGCAAGCTTGCATTTGTATGCGTACATTGGAGTCTATCATTTATCATGTGGCAGCATCCAATATTGACCAAGATTTGCTGCTACGCATCGTTAATAGCTTTATGATGAGTAAAGACTATGACGAGGAATTAAAAATAGATATAGCCAATGCCATGAGCAAGGGTGAATAAGGAATACAAGAAGAGGATTACGAACAATGAACGGAAAGCAATTAAAGAACAGCATACTCCAATGGGCGATACAGGGAAAACTTGTACAGCAGGACCCTAATGACGAACCGGCATCGGTGCTTTTGGAACATATTAGAGAAGAGAAAGCTAAGCTGGTTAAGGAGAAAAAAATCAAGAAAGATAAGAACGAATCAATCATTTACCGTGGTGACGATAATTCCTATTATGAGAAGATTATTGCTACAGGTGAGGTTAAGTGCATTGATGAGGAGATTCCGTTTGAGATTCCAAAGGGATGGGAATGGGAACGGGTGGGTAATATTTTTTTTGTTACGAAGCTGGCTGGATTTGAGTACACAAAGTTTTTTACTAAAGAAGCCATATCTGCATTTAACCCCATTCCAATAGTGCGTGCTCAAAATGTTCGTATGGGATTTTTTGAGGAAAATAAGAATGAAGCTATTTCTGAAATGTTATCAAATCAGTTAAAAAGAAGTGCTTTGAACAAAAAATGTTTGTTAATGACATTTATTGGTGCAGGTATAGGTGATACTTGCATTTTTCCTGCTGAAAGAAAAAATCACTTAGCTCCAAATGTTGCAAAAATAGAACCACTTGATGATAGCATTTTTTTAGATTATGCAGTTTTTGCGCTAATGAGTCCTTGCGGTCAAAGAGGAGTAAATGCAATCAAGAAATCCACAGCTCAACCGAGCCTATCAATGGAGACTATTAGAAAATTGCTGATACCTATTCCACCTTTCAAGGAACAAAAATGTATCTCGTTAAAGTTGTCTGAAGTATTACCATTGGTAGAAAAGTATTCAAAAGTACAAAAAGTACAAAATCAAATAAATGACGAAATCAATATATTATTATCTAAATCTATTCTTCAAGAAGCTATCAGAGGTAAATTAGTACCGCAAATTGCAGAGGAAGGAACTGCTGACAAACTGCTTGCCGAGATTCACAAAGAGAAAGAACGTCTCGTAAAAGAGGGCAAACTAAAGAAGGCAATCTTGACCGATTCCGTTATCTATAAAGGTGACGATAACAAGTATTATGAGAGGGTGGGCAAATCTGAGATTGATATATCAGATGAGATTCCTTTTGAAATTCCACAATCGTGGAGCTGGTGTAGACTTTCAAGTGTTATAACTCTATTGTCTGGTAGGGATTTGACTCCTGACAGGTATAATTCAGAAGAAAATGGAATCCCATACATAACAGGTGCTAGTAACTTCTATAATGGCAATTTATTAATCAATAGATGGACTGAATCACCTATGACAGTATCTCATTTTAATGATCTACTAATAACTTGTAAAGGTACTATTGGTGAAATGGCTTTTAATAGAATCGGTAGTATTCACATAGCTCGCCAAATAATGGCATTAACTGGCATTGTTGGTGACTTGGATTATATTAGATGGTTCCTTTATGCCAATGTAGCATCTATAGAAAGGCAAGCTAACAGTATGATTCCTGGCATCTCAAGGGATACATTATTGAAAACATTATTACCTCTTCCACCCAAACTTGAGCAGAAGAGGATTAATGATAAAATAGTGCGTTTATTAGATGAACTGAAATAGAGAACTAATTTTTGAAGTAATCCGAATTTGTTCATTTATAGGAGGTAGCGGCACCAACATATTATGCAGGGCTTTGGATGAAAGCCCTTGTATGCCAATGCCCTTACCTCCTATATAACCATTATACTTATATGCCTGAAATATGTAGTAATAGAAGAGGGTATCTAGCTGATTGTATGAGCGTAGTTTATGAATATGGTTTTGAATACACATTGGCGTATCATAAGGCCATATAGCAGCTCGACCGATATCTCCACCTTCACATACCAACAGGTCACCATTGCTCACCGAGCACTTTTCTATTTCAGAATCTTTGAAATACATCTGTCTTACGCTAGATAAATCAAATTGCCCCCAATAGAGATTCGAAGTTGTTATATATGGAAGCATGCTACCTTCCTTGTTAGAGGCATTTAGGGCTTTACCTGTATTATGATTGAATAAAAAGCCAAGCCTGCACCATACCCAAGAATCTGGAATCTCAAAGAGGATTTCATCGTCAATACAAATATTTTTGCCGCCTATCCTCTCATAATACTTGTTATCGTCACCTTTATAGATAACGGAATCGGTCAAGATTGCCTTCTTTAGTTTGCCCTCTTTTACGAGACGTTCTTTCTCTTTGTGAATCTCGGCAAGCAGTTTGTCAGCAGTTCCTTCCTCTGCAATTTGCGGTACTAATTTACCTCTGATAGCTTCTTGAAGAATAGATTTAGATAATAATATATTGATTTCGTCATTTATTTGATTTTGTACTTTTTGTACTTTTGAATACTTTTCTACCAATGGTAATACTTCAGACAACTTTAACGAGATACATTTTTGTTCCTTGAAAGGTGGAATAGGTATCAGCAATTTTCTAATAGTCTCCATTGATAGGCTCGGTTGAGCTGTGGATTTCTTGATTGCATTTACTCCTCTTTGACCGCAAGGACTCATTAGCGCAAAAACTGCATAATCTAAAAAAATGCTATCATCAAGTGGTTCTATTTTTGCAACATTTGGAGCTAAGTGATTTTTTCTTTCAGCAGGAAAAATGCAAGTATCACCTATACCTGCACCAATAAATGTCATTAACAAACATTTTTTGTTCAAAGCACTTCTTTTTAACTGATTTGATAACATTTCAGAAATAGCTTCATTCTTATTTTCCTCAAAAAATCCCATACGAACATTTTGAGCACGCACTATTGGAATGGGGTTAAATGCAGATATGGCTTCTTTAGTAAAAAACTTTGTGTACTCAAATCCAGCCAGCTTCGTAACAAAAAAAATATTACCCACCCGTTCCCATTCCCATCCCTTTGGAATCTCAAACGGAATCTCCTCATCAATGCACTTAACCTCACCTGTAGCAATAATCTTCTCATAATAGGAATTCAATGAATTTATAGTAAGTTATTAATGGAACAATGTCGTTCCCTCTAAATATAATTACTATATGACAGAAGAAAGATTTGAAACGCTACTCGTCCAAGCGAATATGGCGAAAAATACGGTTGCAGCATATCTGTATGCCGTAAAGGAGTACAACAAGAGGCATAAAGAATTGAACAAACGCAACCTCTTGATTTATAAAACGTATCTAATTGAGACTTACAAGCCCAAGACTGTTAATCTCAGGATTCAGGCAATCAACAAGTACCTTGAATATATGGGTAAGCAGAAACTTCGCCTTAAATCCGTTAAGGTGCAACAGCGTTCTTACTTGGAAAATGTAATCACCAATGCGGATTATATCTTTCTAAAGAAAAAGTTGAAAAAGGAAGATAACCTGACGTGGTATTTCGTTGTCCGCTTCTTAGCTGCTACTGGAGCGAGAGTAAGTGAACTTATCCAGCTAAAAGTAGAGCACATTTATTTAGGCTACTACGATATTTATGCGAAAGGAGGTAAAATTAGACGAATTTATATCCCTAAGTTACTTAAAGAAGAAACCATTGTTTGGTTGGAAGAGCACAAACGAACCTCCGGTTATCTCTTTCTGAATAGATATGGCGAAAGAATCACTACTCGTGGTATATCGCAACAACTTAAAAACTATGCTAACAAGTACGGTATGAATGAAAAAGTCATTTATCCCCACTCGTTCAGGCATCGGTTTGCCAAAAACTTTTTGGAGAAGTTCAACGATATTTCTCTGCTTGCTGACCTGATGGGACATGAAAGTATAGAAACCACCCGTATCTATCTGCGAAGGAGCAGTTCCGAACAACAGGCTATCATTGACAAGGTTATCACTTGGTAAATTAAAATCAGTAGATTAGGCGATTTGGTATCAACTAATCTACTGACTTTAAAAATAGCCCGTTTGCTTTGTCGGGGTATTGAATATTCCTCCCGCTGCAATGTTGGGTTTTTAAGTTGAGGGTTATGATACATGCAAATGAAAAGACTGGATTTATGTAGCGTGTTGCTCTGAGAATAATATCGTAACAATTAACATTGTTAACGCCATTTCTCCGTTATTTTATTCTTGTGTGCAAATAACAAGCCTTTTGTATTTAAAACACTTGCTATTTGCATTTAAAGAACAAACTTTAACATAGTGTTAAAACAAAGCTTTGGGCGAGAGAAATTTTGTGCTTTAAAAACACTGTGTTTTAGTTCGTTAAGCACACTCTTTGCTTCTTTGTTTCACCGAATCCCTTCCTGGGTAAAAGCCTGTATACTTGCTTTTTTGTCAACTACAAATCGGGGACTCATACTCCCTGCTATCTTCTTTTTGCCTTATTTAGCGCCGCTATCAGATATCTTCCTTTAGCCCCTATATCGCTCCAGCAAGTGTTGGCAATCAGCCGCCACACCGTCGTTCCCTTTCTTCCATAGTCCGACAGCTTGAGAATGGCATTTACCTCGCTTACCTCGTTGATCCCCAATCTTTGGAGCGTATCCGTCAGTCCCGGATAATTGTGCGTCATCGTATTGAAAGCGTATCCCGGTATCGGGAGAGAAGCAGAATCCTCCTTCCTTTCTTCCTCCTTCCCCTCAGGGGGAGCTGAGGGGGGTAATTCTTTATTTTCCTTTGCTCTACTTTTCTTTACTTTACTTTGTCCGGAATTGCATGCATTTTTTGCGTTAACGGCTACATCGTGTACTACATTTCCCGGGCTAACGGCTACATCTCCTGTGCCGACAGCTACTTTTCCTTCTTTAAGCGGCTTGGGTCGTTCAATTTCCTGTTGTGTGGATGCATTGTCCGGTTTGCCGCTTTCCTTTTCCGGTTTATCGTTTTCCTTTTCCGTTTTCACCATCAGGTAGGGGAGTTCCGACAACTCTCTCTTTCTCCGCTTTGTCGCCTCCATCCATACCTTTTGTATACTTTCCGAAGTCAGTATTCCGTTTTCCAGATAACTGTTTTTGTCCATTATCCCTTTGATAAAGAGGATCTCAATGATCCCCTGCACCTCAGCGACTTGTACCTCCCTTCCTGCCTTGTTGGCAAAGATCAGGCACTGCTCTTCATCCCAACGGATGAAGTATCCCTCCTTGTATATTTTACACAGCAGTTTCAGTACGATTGCCGGGCCCTTTATTCCGTATTTAGCTTCTATCACTTCCATTGCGTTCTCTTCCATGAAGTTTACGCCCACCGGGAAATAGTTGATCCCGTCATATATTGTTGCCATATTTGTTTTTTTTAGATTAGTTGTTTGTACTTTCAATAATACATTAATACATTCACCACAAATTACTCCGGATTCCCAAAGACGTTTTCACTTGATTCCTCAAAATAGAAATCATTCATCTGTGAAAATCCGTGTAATCTGTGGTGGCGCCCTATACGATCGGTCGCCACTCCATGAAGTTCTCCACCTGGAATGTCGTCCATCGCTGTTCGTCCACATTCCAGTAGACTACTGCGCCTTCTATTTTTGTGGGATCATACTTCTTGTGGAATTCCGCTTCATAGTAGATCAGTGTCGCTTTCACCAAGCTGAAATCTCCGTTCTGCTTCTGATAAGCAATAGCTGCGTGCCCGTATTGCAAGTGGTCTGTTAACTCTTCCAGGCGTTCCGCCATCCATTCGGCACACTGCTCGGTATATCCTTTCTCAAAGACAATCCGTCTCTTCCATCTCAGTTTCATGGCTTCACTTTGTGATGCCGGTCTTTTTTTCCGTTTCATACGTATATTTTTTAAGTTGATAAAATGTTATCGCCACGAAGATAGGGGGCGTTTCATGTAAGACGGATTATCATAATTCATTGTGCGTATTTTTGTGGATGGCGGGTTTGTGCTGTCTATTCTTTTCTACTTCTTCCCAAATGCTGCTGATATAGACTAATATTGAACTGATGGATAATGGTTTAAATACTCCGTTTTTAATATTTCCGATTAGTCTTTTTTCATTGATGTAGCGTGCGAGTGAAGCCTGACATGTATTGATATTTTGTATGTTCGCATCCTCTATGTAGGATTCTATCAACGCTCTGATAAGCTCTGCTTTGTGCGAAGTAATTCCTTCTATTGGTTTTCCTTCTTTTCTACCTCTTGATTCTTTAACTATTTCAGTATTAGATTGTTGTGCTTTGCTAATGGCATTTTTTTACACTTTTGTCCGCAATCTGAAATAATCCTTTTTCTTTGTCCATAATTTCTTTTATTTTGTTAATAATTAAATGTTGTTAATTTGTTGCAAAGGTAGAAAGGAATCTATCAGTAGGCAAGTAAAGATGGAATTAACGAGAAAATGAACGCTTCTGATTAGATAACTATTTGTTATATAGTATGATATTAATTGAAAAAGTGAGTGTTTCAATAGACGTTCGTTTAATTGAACGCAAAGATAGGGGGTATTTTTAGAACTACAAAATGTTTAATAAAAAAAATAATTTTTCTCTTTTGATTGTTATCCCAATATCTTAAACCACAGGTATTTATGAATTAACAAAAAACAGTTTATTATCTGTCTGATTTTGTTTTCTGTTCTCTTCTGATTTATATACAAAAATCATGTGTTTTTAAACGAACGTCTATTGAAACACTTTTTGTTTTCAATACCCTCGTTTAAAGGCTATTATAATAAATAACTATTTTCTGCCTCTCCTTCTGTGATAGTGGAGGGTCATTAAATAACATGGATGCACTGAATTTTTCATTAAAATCCGCATTACATAACTTGACCGGGAGGTATGCTTCGCTACTCCGGTGTCCCCAAAGAACATCCTGACGTGAACGACATGACAACATCCGCATCTATCGAATCTTCGATGGGGCGCTCTCGATCCCTCCTGTCTTCTTCCGCTTTGAACTGGTATGCCTTGCGTATCACTTACGGGCGTGAACTGGCCTTGCAGGAGTACCTCAATTCGGAGGGGATAGAGAATTTCATCCCCATGCACTACGAATATACCATTAAAAACGAGCGTCGGGTTCGTAAGCTTGTTCCTGCGGTTCATAATCTGGTTTTTGTCCGTTCCTCGCGCAGTTGTATCGATGCCATCAAAGAGAGCAAGGGCACCACGCTTCCTATCCGTTACATTATGGACCGTGAATACCATCGTCCCATCATCGTTCCTGATTCTCAAATGCGTAATTTCATGGCGGTCTCTTCGAATTATGATGAATCCCTGCTTTATTTCGAACCTTCCGAGTTGAACATCCGCAAGGGTACCCGTGTGCGTATCACCGGGGGGCTTTTCGAGGGGGTGGAGGGCGAGTTTGTCCGTGTCCGCAATGACCGTCGTGTCGTAGTCACCATTGAAGGAGTCATGGCTGTCGCCACCACTTTTGTCCATCCTTCATTGGTCGAACCTGTTACTGAAAAATAACATAACAAGATATGAACTATTTAGAATCAGAAATCTCCGCCCTTTATGCTTCTGCCCATGAACTTTGCTACTTAGGCATGGACGGCCGGCCGATCTACAGTGATCAATTCACCCGTCTGAATCGTGATGTTTTTTCTCAGGCTAATGCTTTGTACGACAAGCATGGCAATAGTCATGAAGAAGAGGCCCGGCTGTGCCTGTCGCTCCTGATGGGATATAATGCGACTCTCTATAATAACGGTGACAAGGAGGAGCGTATCCAACATATTCTGGATCGTTGCTGGGATGTATTGGAGCATCTGCCTGCCTCACTGTTGAAAGTCCAACTGTTAGTTTATTGTTACGGAGAGGTTTTTGACGAGGAATTGGCCCGGGAAGCTCAGGTCATCATTGATACGTGGCAGGACAGGGAGTTGTCGGAAGAGGAGCGTGAGGTGATGGAACGCCTGAAGGATGTGCAAGAGAATCCGTATCCTTGGAGTGAGGTGGAGTGATATGTTTGTATAGTAATTTAATAAGTATATTGATGAAAGGTATTGTCTTGGCCGGTGGTTCGGGCACTCGCTTATATCCGATCACCAAAGGAGTCAGTAAGCAGTTGCTTCCGATATTTGATAAGCCGATGATCTATTATCCTATCTCTGTACTCATGTTGGCAGGGATTCGTGAAATATTGATTATCTCCACTCCATACGATTTACCCGGCTTTCAACGTTTGCTGGGTGACGGTTCTGACTTTGGAGTACGATTTGAATATGCGGAACAACCTTCTCCTGATGGCTTGGCACAGGCACTTATTATTGGTGAGAAATTTATAGGCAATGATTCTGTATGTCTGGTTCTTGGCGATAATATCTTTTATGGGCAAGGCTTTACCCCTAAATTACATGAAGCAGTTGATGCAGCCGAACGGTCAGAGAAAGCCACTGTTTTTGGCTATTGGGTGAATGATCCCGAACGTTACGGAGTAGTGGATTTTGATAATGAAGGCAAGGTGGTTAGTATTGAAGAGAAACCTACTGCCCCTAAATCTAATTATGCGGTTGTAGGTTTGTACTTTTATCCGAATAGTGTGATAGATATAGTTAAGGGGATAAAACCTTCTCCTCGCGGAGAACTAGAAATTACAACAGTTAATCAAATATATTTAAAAAAGGGAGCCCTGCAGGTTCAGTTACTGGGACGTGGTTTTGCTTGGCTGGATACAGGTACACATGATTCTTTGTCGGAAGCAAGTACGTTTGTTGAGGTAATAGAGAAACGCCAGGGATTGAAAATAGCCTGTTTAGAGGGTATTGCTTTGAGGCAAGGTTGGATTACTATAGATAAGATGCGTGAGTTAGCACATCCTATGATGAAGAATCAGTACGGGCAGTATTTGCTTAAAGTAATAGAAGAACTTTCTAAAAATGAAAACTGAATCAGCTCAAATCATAGAGCTTCCTAAAATCTTGGATAAACGAGGTAACTTATCCATTATCGAAGAATTCAAGAATATCCCTTTCAAAATAGAACGAACTTACTGGATTTATGATGTTCCAGGAGGAGAGTCGCGTGGGGGACATGCATATAGAGAAAATGAAGAATTTATTGTCGCTTTATCCGGTAGTTTTGATGTAATTCTGGATGATGGGAATAAGCAGGAAACTTTTTCTTTGAATCGCTCCTATTATGGCCTTTATGTACCTCAAGGCTTATGGCGTGAAATGAATAATTTTTCTACGAATTCATTGGCTTTGGTTCTTTCCTCTACGTCATATAATCCTCAAGATTATATATATGATTATAAAGAGTTTGTTAATTCGAAACAATGAAGAATTATACAGTTTATGACTGTTCTGTAATAGGACTCCCTAAAATTGAGAATCGCTCAGGAAATATAACTCCTGTTCATGGGAATTTAAATATCCCTTTTATTATAAAAAGAGTGTTTTATTCTTATGATATTCCCGGAGGTGAGGCACGTGGGGCTCATGCCCATAAGGAGTGCCATCAATTTCTGATAGCAGCTAGTGGATCATTTGAGGTCGTACTGGATGATGGAGTTAATAAACGTACGATATTGTTGAATCGCCCTTTTTACGGTTTACATATTCCTCCGGGTATTTGGGCTTCTGAACAGGGGTTTTCTTCCGGTTCAGTTTGTTTAGTATTAGCGTCTCACGGATACGAAGAGGGTGATTATTTAAGAGATTATCAAGATTTTATAGAATACAAAAATGATTAGAATACATCCATCTTCCGAAGTTTTATCTCAACAGATAGGGAATGATACCTATATTTGGCAGTATTGTATAATTTTACCCGGTGCAGAAATTGGTTCGAACTGTAATATTTGCGCCAATGTGCTAATTGAGAATGATGTTAAATTGGGCAATAATGTTACGGTAAAATCCGGTGTTCAGTTGTGGGACGGAGTAACCTTGGAAGATAATGTCTTCATCGGTCCTAATGTAACTTTTACTAATGATAAAGTACCCCGTTCTAAAATGTATCCTGATTTATTTTTAAAGACTTTAATTAAAAAAGGTGCATCAATAGGTGCTAACTCAACAATTGTAGCAGGACATACAATTGGTGAATATGCGTTTGTGGGTGCAGGTAGTGTCGTAACCAAAGACATTCCGGCCAATACTGTTTGGTATGGTAACCCGGCTGTTCATCATGGATATATTACTAATGAGGGGGTATTATTAGATTTAGAAAGAAAAGATAAAAATGGATTGAAACATATAATATAAAGTAATGATAAAATTTTTAGATTTACAAAAAATAACACAGAAATACTCGCAGGAAATTCATGAGGCTGTTAATCGAGTTGTTGACAGTGGCTGGTATCTTCAAGGCAAAGAAAATGAAGAATTCGAAACGAATTATTCCAAGTACATAGGAACGAAATATACAGTGGGATGTGCTAATGGCTTAGATGCTTTGATTTGGATTTTTCGGGCTTATATTGAATTGGGAATTATGCAAGTAGGTGATGAAGTGATTGTACCGGCTAATACCTATATTGCTTCTATTCTGGCCATTTCAGAAAATGGTTTAAAACCTGTACTAGTAGAACCTTCTATTGAGACTTATCAAATCAATGATAACTTGATAGAAGCTGCAATTACTTCTAAAACGCGGGCAATATTGATTGTGCACTTATATGGTCAGTGTGCCTATACTGATAAGATTGGGGATATTTGTAAAAGGTATAATTTAAAGTTGATTGAGGATAATGCGCAAGCACATGGCTGTTTGTATAATGGGAAAAAAACGGGTTCGTTAGGTGATGCTGCCGGTCATAGCTTTTATCCTGGTAAGAATCTTGGTGCATTTGGTGATGCCGGAGCTGTAACTACTAATGATCTAGAATTAGCAAATGTGATACGTGCCATTGCTAATTATGGGTCAACAAAGAAATATGTATTTAAATATATAGGTCGCAATAGTCGTTTGGATGAAATACAAGCTGCTGTCCTGAATGTAAAACTGAAACATTTGGATGAGGATGTGACTATTCGCAAAAAGATAGCTGAATATTATATTGCAAATATTACAAATTCCAGGATTGTTACTCCTGAAGTGACAGACTGGAATAGCCATGTTTTTCATATATTCCCTATTCGTTGTACACAACGCGATGAGTTACAGAAATATTTGGCAGATAATGGTGTGCAGACTATTATTCATTATCCAATTCCACCACATAGGCAAGAATGTTATAAGAAATGGGATGGATTGTCATTTCCTATTACAGAACAGATTCATATAGAGGAATTGAGTTTACCAATGAGTCCTATATTAACTATGATTGAGATAGATAACATAGTAAGTCTAATAAATAATTTTTAATTAAATGAAAATAGGATATACAACAGGTGTTTTCGATATGTTTCATGTAGGGCACTTAAATATATTAAGAAAAGCAAAGGCAGAATGTGATATTCTTATTGTTGGTGTTAGTACTGATGAATTAGTGATGTCTTATAAACAGAAAGTACCAATTATACCATTTGAACAGAGAAAAGAAATTGTTGCAGCTATTAAATACGTAGACAAAGTAGTAACACAAAGTTCCAGAGATAAGATTAAAGCCTACGATGATTTACATTTTGATATTATGTTTGTTGGAAATGACTGGAAAGGAACTCCTTTTTTTGATAAAATTGAAGAAGAATTAAGGAAAAGAAACGTGGAAATCTCTTATTTCCCTTACACAGAGGGAGTATCATCTACTATTTTACGTGAAAAATTAAATAGTATATATGGAAGATAAGTTTAAGATTGTTTCTGTTTCAGGTTTCTGTGCCACTGGATCCAGTGCTATTTTTGATTTACTATTAGAATTCTCAAATACTGAATCTTTTCCCTATGAATTTCGATTATTGAAGGATCCAGATGGAATTATTGATTTGTATAATTCATTGTTTGATCGGTGGGATGATTTGAATGTTGATATTGCATTAAGGAGGTTTGATAAATATGTTGAGGTTTTAGGTCGGAAAAATAGATGTTATCTACCTCTTTCATATAATTATGATGAGTTGTTGGGACATAAATTTTATCAAGCTATAAGTCGTTTTAAGAAAAACCTGAATATTAAAAGTTGGCAGGGAACATGGCCCTATCATTGGCATGAATATTCTTCTTTCAAATGGTTTGTATATCGTTGTCTGGCACGACTAAAAAAAGAACAATATTTATATTCTTCAGATTCTATCCAATTGACTACTCGCGATAATTTTTATTTTGCAACTAAAGAATTATTTAATGACTTATGTGAAATAATAGCAAAAGGGGATACTAGTAAATTAATTCTTTTTGATCAATTAATACCTGCTATTAATAGTTCTCAATACATGAAATTTTTTTATGATAGCAGAATTATTATAGTGGATAGGGATCCGAGAGATGTGTATGTAAGGGGATTAATATGGCCATTTATACCTACAGATAATGTTTCTGATTTTATATATTGGTATAAAACAATACGAATGGAATTCCGATCAAAATATACTAAAAACGATTCTATACTGTGTGTTCACTTTGAGGATTTAATATACAAATATGAGTCAACACTTTCTGTGATAAAGGATTTTTTGTCTTTAGATGATAGCATGCATGTTAACAAATTAAAAATATTTAAACCTCAAGAATCAATGAAAAACACACAAACATGGTATGATATTGACAGTTCTATTATTAGCAGAATAGAAGAAGAATTGGAAGAATATTGTTATAATTTTGATGGCTTGAATGATCGATAAGTTTAAAGAACTGTCTAAAACAGGTATCATATATACGGTTGGAGTTGCATTGAATTCTTTGATAGGATATATTTCTTTGCCTATTTATAGTAGTTATTTGACAGTTGAAGAATATGCTGTAGTAAATCTAATCTTCTTAGTTGGTACACTTTTTTCTACTATTTTTTACTTGGGTGCTTCATCTGCGTTAACTCGATTTTATTATGATTATTCTGATAAAGATCGGTGCTATATAGTATCTAGCTCCATCTTATTGGTTTCGGTTGGTGGAGTGATTCAGATAATTATTGCATGTGTATTTGGTAAAATGATTTCAACCATAATATTTGATACGGATTGTTATTTTGGTTGTGTCATTTTAAGTTTGATAATTTCTGCTATTACTGCAATAAATACAAACTATCTTTTGCTGCTAAGATTTGAAAATTCAAACTATGTATATGTTTCTTTAAATGCTCTTTCTTTGATAGTTTCAATCGGAACTATGATATTTTTATTTCATTATTATAATAATATATATATACCTTTTCTTAGCCAACTTTTAGGGAATGCTATTGTATTACTAATATTATATATTCGATATAGAAGGATGTATAAATTTAACTTTTATAAACAGGAAATATTAAAGCTGCTCAATTTTGGCTTTCCAATCGCAATTTCAGGCTTAATTTATTATTTATTGAGTTCTTCCGATCAATTTATATTAAAGAAATTAACAAATTTGACTGATGTAGGGGTGTATGCTTTTGGAAGTAAATTATCAATGGCTATTCAAGTGTTGATAATTATGCCGTTTTCTTTGATTTGGTCACAACTGAGGATGAAATATCGTAATGAAGCTGACTTTAATGGCTTTATTTCAAATGTACTTAGTTATTATCTGCTTGTGACTTCTGTTATGACCTTGGTTATTGTTTTTTTATGTGAAGAAATATTGGGGATTGCATCTACCTACAACGTATCCTTTATGGCTTCACTATCTTATATCCCTTTGTTGATAATGGCTCAGATTGTATATGGAGCACGTGGAATAATTGATTATGGAATTCAAATAAATAATAAAACCCTTTTCTATTGTATCATAGGCTTTTTGATTCTTTTAGTGAATGTTGTTTTGAATTATGTTTGCATTAAATTTTATGGGGTGAAAGCTGCACCAATAGTAAAATTGATAACTTATTTTTTATATACATTGATCTTTTATTTTGTTTCGGAAAGATATTATCATATTTGTTTTCAAAGAAGAAACTTTATCACAATTATGGTACTGACTCTTGCTATTATCGTTTATGAGAATATCGGGGTTTTTCAGCCATTTGTTATTCGTATTCTGGAGCTATTCATTCTTATGTTTGTTCTATCCATTTTGTTTTTAAATAAGAAAGAACGACAGATTATTGTAAATTACTTGAGAAAATGAAGACAATAGCATTCTTTTTTCCATACCGGATTGTGAGTGGTGTTCCTGTTTTATTTTCAAATATTGCAGGTTATCTGAGTAATAGGAATGACTTGAAAATATATGTAGTTGATTATTCTAATGGTTATATGACCCAATCATTGAAAGAGAATCATCAAGTGGAAGTGATTGAATTTAGGGATGGAGAGCATTGTTTAATTACTACTGATTATTTAGTGATACAGGCAGTGTTACCATATGCTATGAGGCCTGAACTAAAAATATCAGATTCGACGAAAGTACTTTCATGGGTATTACATGTACATAATTATTTGCCGATAGTTTTTCCATTTAATTTTTTTAGAAGTATTCCAGAGAATAAAACAAGGTTGTATATGAATCTTGTTGCTGTCTTTAATAGAACTCTATACACTAGATTAAGGAGATTTGTAAATATATTATTAGAGAATAAGGCTTTGTTTTTTATGGATTCTTCCACTCTGAATACTACAAATAATATTTTAGGGCAAAAAAATGTGCCTAATTCTTTTTTACCTATTACATGTTCTGAAGGGATACCAATGAAAGGTCTTAGAATAAATAACGAGGAAATATTGCATCTTTCCTGGATTGGTAGGTTGTGTGATTTTAAAATTCATATTTTAAATTACACAATCAAGCGTATAGCTTCATATTGTTTGTTTAGTAAGAGAACAATTGTTTTTCATATAGTGGGTGAAGGAGAGATGAAGTCTTTACTTGAACCGTATACCAATCGATATTTTAATGTAATAGTTGAAGGAAGCATTCCCAAAGAACGGTTAGATGCTTTCTTATTGAATAATATTGATATAAATCTATCAATGGGGACCTCTGCATTGGAAAGTATAAAATTGGCTATTCCAACCATTGTTTTGGATTTTTCCTTTAAAAAGATTAGCCTTGATTATAATTATAGATGGTTGCATGATACGAAGGATTTTGACATGGGACATCAAATTGGAGCAAATGATATACAAAATAAAAATAATTCAATAGAGCATATGCTTGATACTTTTAGGGAGTTTAGAGGCGAACTGTCGAGTATATCTTATTCATATTATTTGAAATATCATTCTTTATCATCTGTTTCCGGAAGTTTGATTACTGCATTGGAAAATATCTCAATTGAATGGGGAGAGCTAGATAACTCTTTTTTTAAAAGAGGTTTGTTAAGGCGAATTTATGAATATAAAAAATATAAGTTAAGATGATTAGATTATCTAAATCAGTAGTTGGAGCATTGGAAGCTCAGGCTGTGGCTCATGTAATTGAAGATATTGGTTATTTAGGTATGGGAGATATTGTTGGAGCTTTTGAGAAAGAGTTGGAACAATATATTGGAGGAAGTAGTTTTCATTGTGTTTGCGTAAATAGCGGTACTGCTGCTTTACATTTAGCAATACAGGCTGTAACGCAGCCTGGTGATGAAGTACTTGTACCGTCATTCACGTTTGTTTCTACTTTTCAAGCTATCACTGCTGCCGGATGTATACCTGTTTGTTGTGAAATAGATCCTCATACACTGCTAATCGACTTATCTGATGCAGAAGAACGTATAACCCCTAAAACAAAAGTGATTTTACCTGTATTCTATGCGAGTAATGTAGAAATGGTAGAAGAATATCATGTATTTGCAAACAAACATGGTTTGAGAATTATTGAAGATGCAGCTCATGCTTTTGGCTGCTCACATAATGGACGCAAAATAGGGTCTTTTGGTGATATAATTTGTTTTAGTTTTGATGGTATAAAAAATATAACTTCTGGAGAAGGAGGTGCTGTCTTTTCATCGGATGATAACGTGATTGAGCAAGTGAAGGATGCACGTTTATTAGGAGTGTGTAAAGATTCAGAAAAAAGGTATGCTGGTGAACGTAGTTGGGTCTTTGATGTTCAAAAGCAAGGATATAGATATCATATGAGCAATATTTTTGCAGCAATAGGCCGAGTACAATTGTCACGATTGGATAGTGAGTTTGCTCCCAAAAGAAAGAAAATGGCTAGCTTATATGTATCCTTATTATCTGAAAACAAAAAGATACAATTGATTAAAATGAACTATAAGGATATCGTGCCTCATATTTTCCCGATACTAATTTTAAATAATAGAAGGGGGGAATTGATTCAGCGATTTAAAGATAATGAGATACAATATGGTATTCAATATCGCCCAAATCATCTGTTAAGTTTCTTTAAAACATCCTCTGGACTTCCTATAACTGAAGATGTTTATGATAGAATATTAACAATACCGCTTCATCCCGATTTATCAGAGATAGATGTGAGGTTTATATGTTCCATAATTAATAATTTATAATTCTATGAAAGTAGTCATTTTGGCAGGAGGGTTAGGTACTCGTCTATCTGAGTATACTAAATTAATACCAAAGCCTATGGTTGAAATAGGCAATAAGCCTATGTTGTGGCATATTATGAGCCATTATGCTCGGTATGGGTATAAAGAATTTATTGTAGCTCTTGGATACAAAGGAGAGGTTATTAAAGATTTCTTTCTGAAATATTATACTCTCAATAATGATTTTACTATCAATCTTGTGGAAAATCAGATAGAATATATAAATGAAAAGTCTCAAGATTGGACAATATCTTTGGTTGATACAGGGGTTTCTTCTATGACAGGAGGACGTATATTAAGATTAAAGGAATTGATTGGTGATGAGGATTTTATGGTAACTTATGGCGATGCTGTATCTGATGTTAATATTGCTGAATTAGTAGCGCAATATAAAAAGTCAGGAAAGTTAGCTATGGTAACATCAGTTCATCCTACAGCAAGGTTTGGTGAGTTAACAATTGATGAACACCTATTTGTCCGTCAGTTTAAAGAAAAACCTCAAATAGACCAAGGGTGGATTAATGGAGGATTTTTTGTTTTAAGCTCCAAGGTTCTTGAATATATAAAAGACGATTCTACTGTTTTTGAAAAAGAGCCATTGGAAAGGTTAGCAAAGGAGGGAGAGTTAAAAACTTTCCATCATGAAGGATTCTGGCAATGTATGGATACAGTTAGAGATAGAGATTATTTGAATAATTTGTGGAACTCAGGTAATGTACCTTGGATAAAATAGTATAAACATGTTTAGTAATATATATAAAAACAAACGGGTCTTGATTACAGGTAATACAGGGTTTAAAGGATCATGGCTCACTACTTGGCTTTTGCAAATGGGAGCAGAAGTGATTGGATATTCTGATACTGTTCCTTCAACTCCATCTCTTTTTGAGACCTTAGGTTTAGAGACAAAAATAGATCATAATTGGGGAGACGTAAGGGATTATATGTCTTTGAAATCGGTGTGTGATAAGCATGCACCAGAATTTGTATTTCATTTGGCTGCCCAACCTCTGGTGCGTAAGTCTTATCGAGAGCCGAAAGAGACTATTGAGGTAAATTCTATAGGTGTAGCTAATATTTTGGAAATAGCCAGACAAGTTGATTATATAAAAGCTCTTGTTATAATCACAAGCGATAAGGCCTATGATAATGTAGAGTGGATTTATGGTTATAGAGAAAATGATAGATTAGGCGGTGAGGATCCTTATAGTGCATCAAAAGGGTGTGCGGAATTGATAGCTAGAACCTATATGCTTTCTTACTTTAAAGATCATATGACTGCTGTGGCAACAGCCAGAGCAGGTAATGTCATTGGAGGAGGGGACTGGGCTGAAGACAGGATTGTTCCAGATTCTATGAGGGCATGGTCGGTAGGAGATAATGTTGTTATTAGGAGTCCCTATTCAACGCGTCCATGGCAACATGTATTGGAACCATTAAGTGGCTATTTGCTATTAGGGGCCAACTTATATAATGAATGTATCAATTGTAGAAATCAATCTTTTAACTTTGGACCTGATGCAAGTGTGAATAAAACGGTAGAGGAACTATTGATTGAAATGAAGAAGAATTGGGATTCAGTTCGTTGGGATATTCAATTGCCTAAAGAAAATAGTCAGAAAGAAGCTGGGTTATTAAAGCTTTGTTGTGACAAAGCTAATCAGTTTTTGTGTTGGTATCCAACATTGACTTTCGCAGAAACAATCCATTTAACGGTGTCTTGGTATAAGGCATTTTATTTAAAAGAAGAACAGCTTTTTGATTATACCGTTAAACAGATTGAAATGTATTGTGAGTTAGCAAGAAAGAAAGATTTAAAATGGACAAGATAACAACAATTGAAGGAGTTTCTTTGTCTCCTTTAAAACAATTTGTAGATGAGCGAGGAGCTGTTTTTCACGTTTTTAGAAAATTACCTGATATTTCTCAGGTGGAAGAAGTTTATATTTCTAAGGTGAATTTTGGAGTAATTAAGGGCTGGAAAAAACATTCAATTATGACACAAAGGTTTACTGTACCTTATGGAGCAATGGAGATTGTTTTATTTGATGATAGAAATGATTCTAAAACAAAAGGTATGTTTAATAGGATTCTTCTAAATGACCATGATTCCTATAAGCAATTAATTGTACCTCCTAATGTTTGGTATGCTTTTCGTGCTTTATCCAAGGAATACAGTTTATTATTGAACGTAGCGGATTTAATTCATGATCCAAAAGAATCTGAGATACTACCGATTAATACACATTTGATTTCTTATACTTGGGCAAATATAAAATAATATGGAACCTTTAGTTAGCTTTATCGTTAATTGTTATAATGGTGAATTATATCTAAAACGTTGTTTAGATTCTATATTGACGCAGACATATCAAAATTGGGAGCTTATATTTTGGGATAATGCTTCTACTGACCATTCAAAAGAAATATTTACATCTTATGGTGATAAGAGATTTAAGTATTTTAATAGTGATGTAAAGGTATCTTTAGGGCAAGCGAGAGCTTGGGCGGTAGATGTTTGTCGTGGCGATTATATCTCTTTTTTAGATGTTGATGATGAATGGTTGCCTCAGAAAACAGAGATTCAAATTCGAGAAATTCAAAAAGATAGTTATGTTTTATCGTACGGTAGTATTAATGAGATAAATGCAGATAATCCTTCTAAAAGGAAAATTACAACTCCTCGCTATAGTTCAGGCAATATATTTGGAGAACAATTAGTTAATTTTGAGGCTAATTTGCCGTCTTCCATGATAAAAAGAAGTGCTCTAATACAAAAAAAGTTGAACTTTGATCCTAATATTAAAGCTTCAGAAGAATATTGCCTATATATGCAACTTATATATGGAGAGAAAGTCTGTGTTGTAACAGATATACTTGCTAATTATTTTGTAAGAAGTGATTCTTTGACAAATGAATGTATGGATCGTTGGGCATACGAGAGAGAATATACTCTTAATAGAATAATAGAAAGCCATCCGGAGGTTTGTGTTAACTATAAGACAGAAATGAAAGAAGCTTTTGCTAGAGCCGTATATTATAAAGCGAGATATTTAGTATCTATAGGTAAAAAGAATCTTGCAAGGAAAGAATTACAGAAGGTCTCAAATGTGAATTATAAATATCAGATTCTTTTCATTTTACTTTTTTTCCCAACTTTTATCTGGGAAAATATTCATTTGTTGAAAAATATGAGATAGCATGAAGATTGTAAAATCATTGAATTTATCTTCTCCTGTTCTTGTTTTTGGTCTAATCTGGATAATATTAATCTTATTATATAACATCCATCTTATTAATTATTATTTGGGATTAAATCAAAAGACACTGATTTTAATCTTTGGGGCTATTGGTGCTATGGCATTAAGCTGGGTCTTAATCCGGATGAGATATAAACGCTGGATAGTATTTTCAATAAAGAACTTGCCAGATGATAAATTTTCTCTACTTGAGTCAAAAATTGGTAGATTATTGAAATTATGGTTAATAGGTATTGTAGCAACGATTGTTCTGCAAGGAGGTTTTCCAATGCTATGGATGCTGCTTGGAACAGGCAAAGGTTATCAAGATTTTGGGTTCCACTCAATTCATGGAATTTTAAATGCGTTATATTATATATGCATACTAGGATATTTTTTTTTATATTTAAAGAAAAAAGAATCTAAGTATCTAAAATTGGTTTTGCTTCTATCTTTATATCCAATTTTGGCTGTATCCAGAGCTGTAATTATAGTCGTAATATTTGAGATGCTTGGACTCTATCTTCTTTTATATAGAATTCGATTAAAACAAATTATTAAAATTTTCATTGGAGGTATTGCGTTCATTTTATTATTTGGAGCTTTGGGAGATTTGAGAGTTGGCGAAGCTAAACATGTTCTACATGGTCTTGTAGATAAGAGATATGAGGATGTTATGGAATATTTACCTTCTGGCGTCTGTTGGGTCTATTTATATTTTACCGGATCTATAGATAATGTTGTATATAATATAAATGATCTTAAGCCGCTTTATTATCCATATTTCTCTATAAAACCTTTAATCCCTTCAGTCTTTCGTGATTTAATATTTGAGAAAAAGGATTATGATGATAAATATAGTTTGGAAATGAATAATACAATATTTAACACATTTTCTTTCTTTGCCAACTATCTAAAGGATTTTGGAATTTATATTACGATTGTTATTATTTTTTTTATAGGATTGTTGTCGAATTATATATATGCTTATGCTCGATTAATGAAGTTTAACTTCATTATGATGTATCCTATTGTCTTTATGTTTTTGTTGTTATCTGTTTTTTCTGATTTTTTCATAAGTCTACCAACATTATGCCAAATGATAATTTCTTGTAAATATTTGAAAATATAAATATGTTTATGTCTCTTTTTAAAGATAAAACCCTTTTAATTACTGGTGGAACAGGTTCTTTCGGTAATGCCGTATTGAAAAGATTTTTGGATTCCGATATCAAAGAGATCCGTATCTTTTCCCGTGATGAAAAGAAGCAAGACGATATGCGCCATCACCTTCAAAATAAGAAGGTGAAATTCTACATTGGTGATGTACGTGATAAACGTTCTGTGGATGGAGTGATGAATGGGGTGGACTATATTTTCCATGCCGCTGCACTGAAACAGGTTCCCTCTTGTGAGTTTTTCCCTGTTCAAGCTGTTCGGACAAATGTATTAGGTACTGAGAATGTGCTTGATTCAGCCATCGAGTATGGAGTCAAGAATGTAGTTGTGCTCTCGACGGATAAGGCTTGTTATCCTATCAATGCCATGGGGATCAGTAAAGCCATGATGGAAAAGGTTGCTATTGCTAAAGGACGTCAAATGGGGGAGGGTGGTCAAACTACCATCTGCTGTACCCGTTATGGCAATGTGATGGCAAGCCGCGGATCAGTGATCCCTTTGTGGGTGGAGCAAATGAAGGCCGGTAAGGATATCACAATAACCGATCCGAACATGACCCGTTTTATGATGACACTGGATGATGCGGTTGATCTGGTGATTTATGCTTTTCAGCACGGGCATAATGGCGACTTGTTTGTCCAAAAAGCACCTGCAGCTACTCTTGATACGTTAGCCCGTTCTTTAAAGGAACTTTACCAAATGGATACCCCCGTACGTGTTATCGGTACACGCCATGGTGAGAAACTTTATGAATCATTAGTGACTCGTGAGGAAATGGCCAAGGCGGAAGATATGGGTAATTATTATCGGATACCTTGTGATGCCCGTGATCTTAATTATGATAAATATTTTGTGGAAGGACAAGAGAAGGTCTCTAAATTCGAGGACTACCATTCACATAATACCCATCGTTTGGATGTGGACGGAATGAAACAGTTGTTATTGAAACTTGATATGATAAAGGAGGATGTATGCTTAAAGTAATGACGATTGTCGGAACTCGTCCTGAGATCATAAAGTTGAGTCGTGTGATGGCTGAGTTGGACAAATACACTGAACATATTATGGTCCATACCGGTCAGAATTTCGATTATGAACTGAATGAAATCTTTTTTCAGGAACTTCGCATCCGTAAGCCGGACTATTTTCTGGATGCTGCCGGAAAGAATGCCGCAGAGACGATAGCCAATGTAATCCGTAAATCGGATGAATTGATGGACCAAGTGAAACCGGATGCTTTATTGTTGTATGGTGATACTAATAGCTGTATTTCCGTGATTTCCGCAAAACGGCGTAAGATTCCTATTTTTCATATGGAGGCTGGTAACCGCTGTTTTGACCAGCGTGTTCCTGAAGAGATCAATCGTAAGATTGTGGATCATTTGAGTGATATCAATATGCCTCTTTCAGAGCATGCACGTAAATACTTGCTGGCTGAAGGGTTACGTCCGGAGACCGTGATCAAAACCGGATCGCCAATGACAGAGGTTTTGATCTATCATAAGGCGGAAATAGAAGAGAATGATGTTTTAGAAAAAGAGGGGTTGAAAAAAGGTGATTACTTTATTGTAAGTACGCATCGTGAGGAAAATGTGGATTCCGAGAAGAACTTTTCTGACCTGCTTTCTTCTCTGAACGCCATTGTGGACAAATATCATAAAAAGGTGATTGTTTCCACCCACCCCCGTACCCGCAAAAAGTTGGAATCTATTGGCTTTATTAATTCCAATCCGATGATTGAGTTTATGAAACCTTTTGGCTTCATGGAGTATATCAAACTTCAACAGAATGCTTTTTGTGTTATTTCTGACAGTGGTACGATCACGGAGGAATCTTCTATTCTTCATTTTCCGGCTATAACTATCCGTCAGGCACACGAGCGACCTGAAGGTATGGATGAAGGGACGCTGATCATGACCGGATTGAATAGTGACCGTATTCTGGAGTCTATCGAAATTGTAACTTCCCAGTATACAGAAGGTGCAGACGTAATTCACTCTATTCCTGATTATGCTTCGGATAATGTATCTAAAAAAGTAGTCCGTATCATTCTTTCCTATACAGATTATATCAACCGTACGGTTTGGCATAAAGAAATCTAGTTCCTGTTTTTTTATTTTTTATGGTTAAAAAGAAGATTCTGTTGTTCGGCGCCACAGGTATGGCCGGGCATATGGCTTATTATTATCTGCAATGTACGGGGAAATACGATCTTGTGAATGTAGTTTATCGTACCCAATTGACTGATGATAGTATCGTTGTGGATGTGACGGATGGGGATGCTGTCAGTCGGCTCGTTCGTGAAGTCCGTCCCGATTTTATCCTGAATTGTATTGGCGTATTGATAAGAGGTTCCAGAGAACATCCGGACAATGCTATTCTGGTAAATGCATGGTTCCCCCATTTGCTCAAGAAACTATCGGATGAAGTGGGAGCAAAGTTGATTCATATCAGTACGGATTGTGTTTTCTCCGGTAAAAAAGGTAACTATTCAGAAGCAGATTTCCGGGATGCTGACGATGTTTATGGTCGTAGCAAAGCACTCGGTGAGATAATCAATGACAAAGATCTGACAATCCGTACTTCTATCATAGGTCCTGAATTGAAGGAGAATGGCGAAGGCTTGTTTCATTGGTTTATGCATCAGCATGGTTGTGTGAATGGTTTCCAGACTGCTATTTGGGGAGGTGTGACCACTCTGGAATTGGCGAAAGCCATTGATGTGTCCATCGATCAGGGAGTAACCGGTTTGATACAACTGAGTAATGGCCTTGGTATAAGTAAATATGATTTGTTACATCTGTTTTCCCGTATATGGCACAAACAAGATGTTGAGATCCTGCCATTTGATGGAAATGGAATAGACAAGTCGATCGCAAAGTCCGCAAGATTTAGTTATGTTGTACCCGGATATGAAGAGATGCTTCGGGAACAATATGATTGGATGCAGGAAAATGAATCATTGTATTCATTTTATTAAATACTTTCATAATGAAGAGAATTTGGATTGCTTCTGAGTATTATTATCCGATTGTTACTTCTACAGGGTATTATATGACAGAAATAGCTGAGTATTTGGCGAAGAGTGGAATGGAGGTCCATGTGATCTGTACGGATGCCAGATATAATGAAACAGACGAATATAAATCACTTAAATTAGAGAAACATAATGGTGTCATCATTCATCGTGTATTAAGTGGGAATATCGATAAAAACAATTTTGCAAAGCGAACATTCCGGTTATTGAACTCGAGTATCCGACTTTGGTTTAAGATTTTGAAAAATGTGAAGCGAGGCGATAAACTGCTCGTCGTTACTAATCCCGCTTTTCTTTTGTTATTTGTTCCTTGGATAAAACGGATTAAAAAGATTCAGTATTACCTGCTTGTTCATGATATTTTTCCGGAAAATTTGGTTGCTATCGGTAAGATGAACTCTTCTTCCCGGCTGTATCATAGCCTGAAATTTTTCTTTGATCGAGCTTATTCTCAAGCAGATGTTTGTATTTCTATTGGTCGGGATATGGCCCGGGTGATTCGTTCTAAGGTCCATAAAGACATGAAAATAGCCTTAATATCTAATTGGGCGGATAATAAGGAGGTTTTTCCTTTAGACAAAAAGGAGACATGTATGTATGCCGAATTAGCTTGTCGGGATAAGTTTATTTTTCAATTTGCCGGTAATTTGGGGCATGCCCAAGGATTAGATAATATATTGAGCGCCATTTCCTTAGTTGAAAATCCCAATCTTCATTTTGTATTCATTGGTGGAGGAGCCAAGTATGAAACAATCAAGAAATTTGCCTCTGTTAGGAATAACGTAACATTGTCAGGATTTCAACCCCGTTCTATGCAGAATGATTTTTTAAACGCTTGTGATGTGTCTATTGTAACTTTGAGTGACGGTATGTATGGTCTTGGTGTACCTTCAAAATCTTACAATATTATGGCAGCCGGAAAACCTATCTTAATGGTGGGAGAAGCGGATTCGGAAATTGCTTTGTGTATCAAAGAATTTAATTTGGGCTGGATTGTAGAACCAAATAACCCATCTGCATTGAAAGATATGTTTGAGTCGGTTTATGAATCTCGTGATCAATTATCCTCTTTCCGGAGTAATGCCAGATGTGTGGCTGATACAGTGTTTGCAAAGGAAATTATATTAGATAAATATTATCAGTTATTTGATTAAAGATTAATGAAACTCTTATTTACCGGTGCCTCCGGATTTTTGGGAAGAAACATCTATCAGCTTTTGGAAAAGACGTATGTAATCAAAACGGTTGGACTTACTCCCCAAGATGATTATAAGATAGATATAGCTCGGAATATTCCTGTCTTTACAGAGGTATTTGATATTGCGCTGCATGCTGCAGGTAAAGCGCATTCTACTCCTAAAACAGAAGAGGAGAAACAAGCCTTTTTTGATGTAAACTTACAAGGTACTAAGAATTTATGTACCGCTTTGGAACAAAGTGGTATTCCTAAAGCTTTTATTTTTATAAGTACTGTTGCCGTTTATGGTTGTGATTCGGGTGAGAATATTACGGAAGAGCATCCTTTAAATGGAACTACTCCTTATGCTTTGAGTAAGATTAAGGCTGAGAAATACTTGGAAAGGTGGTGTGCTATGCATAATGTAGCGTTAAGTATACTTCGTCCTTCATTGATTGCCGGACCTAATCCTCCGGGAAATTTAGGAGCGATGATTCGTGGGATTAGAAATGGTAAGTACTTAAGTATTGCCGGGGGAAAAGCCCGGAAAAGTGTTCTGATGGTTCAGGATATTGCAAATCTTCTTCCTATGTTAATAGAAAAGGGTGGGATATATAATGTTTGTGACAGTTACCAGCCGAGTTTTCGTGAGCTGGAGATAGTGATATGCAAACAATTGAATAAGAAGTTACCTTTGTCTATTCCTTATTGGTTTGCTAAAAGTATGGCCGTTCTTGGTGATTGTTTTGGGGAAAATACACCAATAAACAGTTTAAAACTTCGCAAGATCACAAACTCTTTGACTTTTAGTAATGAAAAAGCAGTGCGTGAACTTGGGTGGAAGCCTATGAATGTTCTGAAAAATTTTCGGATAGAATAAGGAGGTGCTCTAAATGGAAATTTTTCTTTGGATTATAGGAATCCTAATAGGAATTCTTTTTTTTGCCTTTTTAGGACTTCAACTTTGGTTTTATTTCATTAAAAAGAACGAATAATTTATGTGTTATCTGATAATCTTAGTTCTGCTATTCTTAGTAGAACTTTTTTATTTTCATATTGCCGATAAATATAATATTATCGACAAACCGAACGAACGGAGTTCGCATACCCGGATTACACTGCGGGGTGGAGGAATTATCTTTTACTTGGGTGCATTGGTTTATTTTCTGACAAGTCAATTTGAGTACCCTTGGTTTATGTTGGCTCTCACTCTGGTGACGGTGATCAGCTTTGTAGATGATATCCGCTCCATATCACAAGGACTTCGTCTTGTTTTTCATTTTACGGCGATGGGCTTGATGTTCTATCAGTGGGAGTTGTTTACTCTTCCCTGGTGGACTGTAGTTGTGGCTTTGATCGCATGTACAGGGATTATCAATGCCTATAATTTTATGGATGGAATTAATGGAATCACGGGGGGATATTCGCTGGTTGTACTTGGAGCTTTGGCGTTTATCAATCATTGGGTTGTTTCGTTCGTTGAACCGGGTTTGATTTATACCATGCTGTGTGCGGTGCTGGTCTTTAATTTCTTTAATTTCCGTAAGAGGGCAAAATGCTTTGCTGGTGATGTGGGGGCGGTCAGTATTGCTTTTATTATTCTGTTTTTAATCGGTAAGCTTATAATCGATACGGAAGATTTTAGTTGGATTGTGCTTCTGGCAGTATATGGAGCAGACAGTGTGCTGACTATTGTCCATCGATTGATGTTGCATGAAAATATTGGTCTGCCCCACCGGAAACATTTGTATCAGATAATGGCTAACGAACTGAAGATACCTCATGTCGCGGTGTCATTGACCTATATGGTGGTGCAGGGCGTAGTTGTGGCGGGATACCTGGTATTGCGGGAGTACGGATATGTATATTTGGCAGGAAGCATATTGCTGTTGAGTATATTATATCTGTTATTCATGAAGAAATTCTTTCATCTGCACCAGTTCTGAATTAGTCGGTGGTGGGAAATAAAAAGAAAGGCGACTTGATTGCAAGCCGCCTTTCTTTTTATTTAATCTCAAATTCTTCCTTCATATCGATCTCTTCTCCATGTGAATCGTAGAATACGTATTCAAGAAAAGCGAGTTTCTGACTCGGAATAATTTTAATACCAAATCCGTATTTCATCTGCCATTTGCGTTTCAGCGACATAAGTCCCTGATTCAAATAAGCAGCCACATACGGGTGGATGTGTAGCGAGAATTTCTTTATCTTCAGTTTATTGACCAGATAATCAATTTTACTCTCCAGTGTGTCCGTAAAGAGGATGGACGATTTGATGGTGCCTTTGCCAAAGCAAGTTGGACAAGTTTCCATCGTGTTCACGTCCATGGCCGGGCGAACCCGTTGACGCGTAATTTGCATCAGTCCGAATTTGCTTAAGGGCAGAATGTTGTGACGCGCCCTGTCTTTTTGCATGTTGGCACACATACGTTCGTAAAGCTTCTGACGGTTTTCGGCTTCATTCATGTCAATGAAATCTACCACAATGATACCACCCATATCCCTTAGCCTCAGTTGGCGTGCCAGTTCGTCGGCAGCCCCCAGGTTTACTTCGAGTGCGTTACCTTCCTGCCCGTTGGCATTCTTGGTGCGGTTTCCGCTGTTCACGTCTACTACGTGAAGCGCCTCAGTGTGCTCAATAATCAAGTAGGCACCACTCTTGTAGGATACTGTTTTACCAAAAGACGATTTAATCTGTTTGGTGATACCGAAATTGTCATAAATGGGAAGTTGACCTTTATACAACTTGACGATGCCTGCCCGTTCGGGGGCAATCAGCGTCACATAATCCTTGATTTCGTTGAACACCGCTTCGTTGTTCACATGGATGTTCTCGAAAGAAGGATTGAAGAGATCACGCAGCAAAGCTACGGCACGGCTTGTTTCCTCGTAGATAAGTGTCGGAAACTTTGTGGCCTTTTGTACTTTGGTGATACTTTCTTCCCAGTGCTTCAGCAATACTTTAAGCTCTCCATCGAGTTCGGCAACACGTTTGCCTTCTGCCACTGTGCGTACAATCACTCCGAAGTTTTTCGGCTTGATGCTCATCAGCAGTTGTTTCAGGCGTGCACGTTCTTCGCTCGATTTAATTTTTTGAGAGACAGAGACCTTGTCGTTGAAAGGAATCAGCACCAGATATCTTCCTGCAAACGAGATTTCGGAAGTCAGGCGCGGTCCCTTGGTTGAGATAGGCTCTTTTACAATTTGCACCACTACTTCTTGTCCTACCTTTAATGTATTGGCTACTGTGCCATCCTTGTCCAGGTCGGGAAGCAGGGTTGCTTTCGAAATGGGATTAAGCTTTTTTTTGTCGCTTAAAGTCTGCTTTACGTACTTTTCGAGTGAGTTAAATTGAGGACCCAGGTCTAAATAATGAAGGAAAGCATCTTTCTCGTAACCGACATCCACGAAGCAAGCATTCAGTCCGGGCATCAATTTCTTGACGCGGCCCAAATACATATTGCCCACCGAAAAGGAGATATTTCTTCCTTCGCTTTGAAGTTCCACCAAACTCTTGTCCTCAAGTAAGGCGATGGAGACTTCTTTGGGCTGTACGTCTACTACTAATTCGCTTGTCACGTCTGTTTCCTAATTATTTAATTTTATAAAAAAATGAACGAATAACTTTATGCGTTTGTTCATTCAGTCGGGCATTTAAACAAAGAACAAACTCGAAAGACATTTGCTTCACAAGTTTGTTCTTTATTTCTGTCCAGATTCAGACTAAAAATTACTTTTTGCTTTTATGTCTGTTCTTTCTTAGTCTTTTTTTACGCTTGTGCGTAGACATTTTATGTCTTTTTTTCTTCTTTCCGCTTGGCATAGCTTCAAAATTTTATGGGTTAATACTCTTGTTTATTATTTCTTTACCGAAAGGGTGAATGTCTTAGCTGGTTTGAACGCCGGAATGTTGTGTTCCGGAATGATGATAGTCGTATTCTTAGAAATATTACGAGCGGTTTTTTGAGCTCTTTTCTTTACGACGAAGCTACCAAATCCACGGAGGTAAACATTCTCGTCCTTAGACAAAGAATCTTTCACTGCATCCATAAATGCCTCAACTGTTGTAAGTACTGTTACTTTGTCAACACCAGTGTTCTTTGCAATTTCGTTTACAATATCTGCTTTAGTCATTTTTCCTTAAAAAAAATATTATTACTATGTTCTTTCTAATTTTTTGGACTGCAAATATATAGCTTTTTAGTCTCCCAAAAAAATATATCCCGAACAATTTTCTAAAAAAGTCGCTTCATTAAGCTTTCTTAGTTCGTAATTAGATGAAAAGAACTACTTTTGTGCAAGGATAAAGTTAACAAAAAGTAGAATCTGGCTAAATATATGAATCCTAACTTCAGCAATACAATAGAAAAGTGGTATCAGGAATATAAAAGGGAACTTCCATGGAGGGAGTCCGCGGATCCTTATGTGATATGGATTTCGGAGATCATTCTGCAACAGACCCGTGTCGTGCAGGGGTATGACTACTTCATGCGGTTTATGAAACGGTTTCCGGATGTCGCTACATTGGCCCAAGCGGATGAAGACGAAGTGATGAAGTATTGGCAGGGGCTGGGCTATTACTCCCGTGCACGCAATTTGCATGCAGCCGCTAAAAGTATGAACGGGGTGTTTCCTAAAACCTATCCGGAAGTGAGGGCTTTGAAGGGGGTAGGTGACTATACTGCCGCTGCCATCTGTTCTTTTGCCTATAACATGCCTTATGCGGTAGTCGATGGGAATGTGTACCGGGTACTTTCCCGCTATCTGGGCATTGATACTCCGATAGATTCTACTGAAGGGAAAAAGCTCTTTGCTGCCGTAGCCGATGAACTGCTGGATAAAAAGAATCCTGCCCTTTATAATCAGGCTATCATGGATTTTGGAGCTATCCAATGTTCGCCTCAGTCTCCTAACTGCATGTTTTGTCCGTTGGCAAGCGGCTGCTCGGCATTAGCCGGGGGAATGGTGGCACAACTTCCGGTAAAACAGCACAAAACGAAAACGACCAATCGCTACTTCAATTATATATATGTACGTATGGGTGCGTATACTTTGATTAATAAAAGAACGGGCAATGACATCTGGAAAAATCTGTTTGAGTTTCCTCTGATTGAAACTCCCGAAGCTGTCTCGGAAGAGGAATTTCCGGCGTTGCCTGAACTCAGAGCCATGTTTGCGGAGGGAGAGACCCCTATAATCGGTTTGGTTTGCAGGGATGTGAAACATGTACTTTCACACCGGGTGATTTATGCCAATTTCTATATGGTTGATCTTCCGGAGAACAGTCAGTCTTTTACTTCTTATCAGAAAATAAAAGCCGATGAGTTGGAGCAGTATGCGGTGTCGAGGTTGGTACATGCCTTTATCGAGAAATACATTAACTAATTGAAAATTATCACTGTGTTAAACTAATTAAATATCTAAAATTATGAGACGATCCTATTTATTATTGGCCTGTCTTTCTCCGGTAGCCTGTATAATGGCTGCAAACGGACAAAAAGGAGGTAAGAGCAAACAAAAGGTAAACGAACGGCAATTGCCCAATGTTGTGTTTATTTATGCCGACGATTTGGGCTATGGCGACCTTGAATGCTATGGTGCCAAAAATGTACAGACCCCCAATGTGAACCGCTTGGCTTCCGAAGGTATCCGCTTCACCAATGCACATGCTACAGCCGCTACCAGTACTCCCTCACGTTACTCTATGCTTACAGGCGAATATGCTTGGCGTCGTCCCGGTACTGATGTTGCCGCGGGAAATGCCGGAATGATTATTCGTCCGGAAGATTATACCATGGCGGATATGTTTAAGAATGCCGGATATGCTACCGCTGCCATTGGAAAATGGCATCTGGGATTGGGAGACAAAGCCGGCGAACAGGATTGGAATGCCCCTCTTCCGGCTGCATTGGGCGATCTGGGATTTGATTATTCTTATATCATGGCTGCTACTGCCGACCGTGTACCTTGTGTCTTTATCGAGAACGGAAAGGTTGCGAATTACGATCCGAGTGCCCCTATCGAGGTTAGTTATCGGAAACCTTTCGAAGGTGAACCTTTGGGAAAAGATCATCCCGAATTGTTGTATAACCAGAAGCACAGTCATGGTCATGATATGGCTATCGTCAATGGTATTGGTCGTATTGGCTATATGAAAGGGGGAGGTAAAGCTCTGTGGAAAGATGAAAACATAGCTGACTCCATCACCTGCCATGCTATCGATTTTATTCGTGATCATAAAGATGAGCCTTTCTTTATGTATTTTGCTACCAATGATGTACATGTTCCCCGTTTCCCTCACGAACGTTTCCGTGGTAAGAATCCTATGGGACTCCGGGGGGACGCCATTGTTCAGTTTGACTGGAGTGTCGGACAAATCCTGGAAACACTTGACAAACTCGGTCTTTCTGAGAATACGTTGATTATTCTTTCCAGTGACAATGGTCCTGTTGTGGACGATGGGTATCAGGATCGTGCCGAAGAGCTGCTAAACGGTCATAGTCCTGCCGGCCCGCTTCGTGGTAATAAATATAGCGCTTTCGAAGGAGGAACCCGGATACCGGCAATTGTTCGCTGGCCTAAACAAATCGGACAGCCGCAGGTGTCGGATGTATTGGTTTCACAAATCGACTGGTTGGCTTCTCTGGCTTCTCTCGTAAATGCGCGTCTGCCTAAAGGGGCTGCTCCAGATAGCTTCAACCGCTTGGGCAACTGGATCGGAACAGATTCTACTGACCGTCCTTGGGTGATTGAACAGGCTTCTAACCATACGTTGTCGGTACGTACCAAGGACTGGAAATACATTGAACCCAACGACGGACCGAAAATGATTACGTGGGGACCGAAAATCGAAACCGGCAATTCGAGTATCCCTCAATTGTATGACATGACTAAAGTCTATGAACAAGAAAACCTTGCAGAGAAGAACCCGGCAAAGCTCTTTGAACTGCAAACGATTTTAAGGAAAGTGCGCAATAAAACTTATAGAGCTTTATAAAAGTTGTAACAATTCTTGCATTCTATTGTTATTCTACTTAATTTTGGCAACAAAAATCGGTATTTAGAAACATAAAACTCTGAGAATATGTCAGTAAATAAAGTGATATTGATAGGAAATGTCGGTAAAGATCCTGAAGTGAGATATTTGGATACGGGTATTGCTGTGGCCAGTTTTCCTTTGGCTACAACCGACCGTGCATATACTTTGTCTAATGGTACACAAGTGCCTGAGCGGACTGAATGGCACAATCTTGTACTTTGGCGAGGACTGGCAGAAACTGCCGAGAAATATGTACATAAAGGTGATAAGCTCTATGTGGAAGGTAAGATAAGAACTCGTTCTTATGATGACCAGAGTGGGGCAAAACGCTATGTTACCGAGATATTTGTAGATAATATGGAAATGCTGACTCCGAAAGGTGCCGGTGCCGGATCGTATGCTCCGTCACAGCAGCAGGCTGCTGCTCCCGTACGGCCTCAACCGCAACAACCGCAGCAATCGGCATCTTCACAGGATAATCCGGCAGACGATCTGCCGTTTTAATGGTTGCGGACTACAAGTTAAGGATGATAGTTGTCATCCGGCTGTAGCCTTAACTTGTAGTTCATAACTCTTCACTAACAACTTGTAGCCAGAGTTTAACTCGCGGCTGCTTATTATTAACTTAAAACCAATATTTTGGACCCAGACGCTTATTTATGCCAGTTGGCAGAAATTTTTAACGGAATATCCGTACACACACCATCATTATCAGCAATAATAGCCATCGTACTGGCCGGTTTGCTCCTGCTCGCTTCGGGCTTTGCTTCGGCATCCGAAATTGCTTTCTTCTCACTCTCACCTTCTGATCTGAATGATATAGAGGAGGGTAATCACCCTTCTGATGGAAAGATCAGCAATCTGCTTGCAGATTCCGAACGTTTGCTGGCAACCATTCTTATCACAAACAATTTTGTGAATGTGACCATCATCATGCTCTGTAACTTCTTTTTTATGAATGTTTTTGTTTTTCATTCGGTTCTCGCAGAGTTTTTGATACTGACAGTCATCCTCACTTTTCTGTTGTTGCTTTTCGGAGAGATAATGCCTAAGATCTATTCGGCACAAAAGACGTTGGCTTTCTGCCGCTTTTCCGCTCCGGTCATCTACGTCCTGCGCAAGGTATTTGCACCGATATCTGCCGTACTGGTACATTCTACCGCTTTTTTAAATAAACACTTCGCCAAGAAAAATCATAATATATCTGTTGATGAACTTTCCCATGCCCTTGAACTGACAGATAAAGCCGAACTTTCGGAAGAAAACAATATTCTTGAAGGAATTATCCGTTTTGGCGGGGAGACGGCCAAAGAGGTTATGACTTCCCGTTTGGATGTAGTGGATCTTGATATACGTACTTCGTTTAAAGACGTGCTTCAGTGCATAATTGATAATGCCTACTCCCGTATCCCTATTTATTCCGGTACACGCGATAATATCAAAGGAGTGCTTTATATCAAGGACTTGCTGCCCCATCTGAATAAGGGGGATAATTTTCGTTGGCAATCATTGATTCGTCCCGCCTATTTTGTGCCTGAGACTAAAATGATCGACGATCTTCTGCGTGACTTCCAGGCAAATAAAATTCATATTGCCATTGTCGTTGATGAATTCGGAGGTACATCGGGAATAGTGACAATGGAAGACATTATAGAAGAAATTGTTGGAGAAATCCATGATGAGTATGATGATGAAGAGCGTACCTATACAGTGATCAACGATCATACCTGGGTTTTTGAAGCAAAGACCCAGCTGACAGACTTCTACAAGATTACTAAGGTAAATGAGGACGATTTTGAGAAGGTGGACGGTGATGCCGATACGCTGGCCGGACTGTTGCTTGAGATCAAAGGGGAGTTTCCCGCGCTGCATGAGAAAGTACTTTATCATCATTATGAATTTGAAGTTCTGGCGATGGACAGCCGCCGCATCCTGAAAGTGAAGTTTACCATAAACGAGCCTTCCACAACGGAAGTTGCTTCCTGATTTCATTATGGCATTGTTGTCGGAACATAAGGCGGACTGTTATCGTTGGGGTATCTGGAAAACAGATGAATCTCTCGAAGAACTTTTGGCTTTGCTCCCTGGTCCTGAGAAATACGAACGGCAGCTAAAGCGTTTCTCTTCACCCCACCGCCGGTTGGAGTGGCTTTCTGTGCGTGTATTGCTTTATCGGTTGCTGGGGGAAGAAAAGTCAATAGAATATGCTCCCAGTGGTAAACCCCGTTTGGCGGATTCCTCTTTTTTTATTAGTATTTCCCATACCCGCGGATATGTGGCGGTTATCTTAAGCGCCGTATCCGAAGTCGGTATTGACATTGAGCAATATGGACAACGGGTACACAAGGTTGCACATAAATATATGCGTGAGGATGAAACGATGTCCGTTTATCAGGGAGACGATACCTGGTCGCTGCTTTTACATTGGTCCGCCAAAGAAGTGATGTTTAAGTGTATGGATGCGGATGAGGTCGATTTCCGGGAGCATCTCCGTATAGTACCGTTTCAGGTATGTGAATGCGGAGAATTTTTTGCCGAGGAATATCGTACGGAACGCCGGATGAAATTCCATATCCGATATTTGCTGCATCCGGATTTTGTGATGACCTGGCAGGTGGGGTCTTCGTTTGGAAAAAATGATTGATTTTCAATGAAGTAAACGAAATGATAAATCGTATCTTATTGCTGGTGCTTGTCATTGGCTACAGTATGGGAGTTGCTGCTCAGAATCGTATCGATTCCTTATTTACATCTGTTAGCCAACGCTTTTCGGGTTATCCTTCTGAACTGGTGTATTTACAGACCAGTAAGGAGATTTATGAAACGGGAGAAGATCTTTGGTTTAAAGCATATCAGCTTGATGCGAAATCATTCGGTTTGTCAACCCGGAGCAAGACACTTTATCTGCAAATGTTGAGTGATAAAGACAGTGTAGTCTGGCAAGAGAAGTATCCCATAGAAAACGGTATTGCAGACGGCCACATATATGTGGATACGAAACTGCCGGAAGGGAGTTATCGGTTGGAAGCCTATACCCGTCATTCCTATTATAAAGATACGGTCGGAATATCTCCGGTACGTAAAATCAAAGTATTAAAGAACATCAGCTATAATACTCCGGCAAAAGAGGGAGAGGAGACAGGTGATTTAAGATTCGAACTCTTCCCCGAAGGCGGAAATCTGGTTTCGGGTTTGCCGTTTTGCCTGGCGTTCAAAGCTACTGACACGAAAGGGTATCCGGTCGATGTGGAAGGGGTGCTGTGTGAAGGCGGACTTCCTCTTATGCCATTCAAAAGCAGCCATGACGGAATGGGAAAGTTACTTTTTACTCCGTTTGCCGATAAAGAATACCGGATAGAGCTGAAGGATGGACATAGTTACCTTTTGCCTGAGGTGTATAAACAAGGAGTAGCACTGCGATTATTGAAACAGGATCAGGAACAATTGGAGTTTATCATCTCTCAAACACAAGATTTGCCTGATCAGGAAGTCTGTTTGGTGGGTCAGATGCGGGGGATGGTGTGTTGTGTTGCAAAGGGAATGCTTAAAGACCGTTTGAAGATAAAGATGCCTCTGGCCGAGTTTCCTTATCAGGGGATAGTCGAGTTTACCCTCTTTGACAATGCAATGAAGCCGGTTGCCGAGAGGCTGATGTATGTACATCCCGAAAAGAAACTGCATATTCGTATCGTACCGGAGAAGGAAAGCTACGCTCTTCGTGAAAAAGCGGCCTTACATATTAAGGTAACGGATGATAAGAACCGGCCTGTAAAAGTCAATCTGGGAATTAGCGTTTTTGATAAAGCATATAGTAATCCGGTTGATCCTGTGAATATTCTGACCCATTGCTATCTGTCGTCGCAGATACGCGGTGCAGTTCATCGTCCGTCTTATTATTTTGATGAAAAGAACAAAGACCGTGTGCAGGCAATGGATCTGTTGCTATTGACACAGGGGTGGAGACGATATATCTGGGAGTTTAATGGCCCGGCTTATCAGGGAGAAGCGTTTTTAAGCGATGATATATCAGGAGTTCAGGTTACAGGAGGCAGGAAAAAGAGCCGAGAAAAACAGGGGGATAAGCAACTTGTTCAGGTTACGGGTGCTGAAGGTAATTCTGCGTTCTTGTGGACAGACTCGGTAGGACACTTCACGATTGATACGAATCGGATGAAAGAGCTTCGCGGTGGATATATTTATCTGAAACCAATGTTGTCGAAAGAGTTTAAGCCTGAACTGGAGATCGTAGATTACTTTCCGGTGATTGACAGTGTGAGAAGAAAGAAGTATCCCGGTCATTCGGTTACAGTCCGGACACAGGCGGTGAAAGAAGAGTTCGTTGATATGCCGGTTGTAAGCAGTGACAGTATAATCCTGCTGGATGAAGTCGTAGTCAGCCGTAAGGCACGCAGACCATTTAGAGATAAGTTTATGGGGCGGTTAGACAGCATGACACAGATGAGCATGGAAAATGTTTATGTTTGCGGATGTGGCTATCTGCAAAATTATAAACCCGGATATGATGCCCATCCTTGGTGGAAACCTTGTGGTGAACCGTCTGATAAAAGGACTAAACCGGTGGAAGGAAAACAGTATGAAATTGTGAAGTTCAAGCATTTGGGAGGCAATGCCTTCAGTGTTATAGACCGGCAGACTGTGACATATCACGGCCCCATATATTCTGAAAAAGAACTGCTCCGCATGAATAACCTTTGGCGTACGAAAGGATATTATGCTCTTCGCGAATTCTATCAACCGGATGAAGTGGACATGCAGTTGCCTATACCGGATGCCCGCAATACATTGTTTTGGTCGCCTATGGTTGTGACGGATGAGAAAGGAGAAGCCACCGTTTCATTTTATTGTTCGGATATCAATACAGGTTTCATTGGCATGGCGGAGGGAGTGGATGGAACAGGTCTTTTAGGGAGTGATAAATGCGAATTCAGAGTGATTAGAAAAGCTAATTAAGTTTTGTAAATCATCTATGACTACGGATAAAAACAAAAGAATCTCCGGGAACATCTTTTAAACAAGGCTCCCGGAGATTTTTTTATTTCTTTAGTTTATAACTTAGAGCCCCCGATGGACACTTCTTGATTTGAGCAATCAGTTCTTCGGTAGTAGCATTTTCCATCTTTATCCACGGACGTTCTTTAGGGTGATACACATTGGGCAATGTCTTCACGCAGATTCCGGCATGCCGGCAAAGCTCCGGCTGCCATACAATGGTCAGTTCGCCATTGCTGTATTCTATTTGTTTTCCCATAACTGTTTTTATATTATTGAATGTGAACACCACGAAGTACAATGCGTTTCCATTCCGGATGCTTATGTATGTATCCCGCAACGAACGGACAAAGAGGAACCAAGCGCAGACCTTGCCGCTCAATGTCGGTAAGGACTTTTTCTGCGAGCTGAGAACCTATTCCGTGTCCCCCTAAAGCGGCAGGGACTTCGGTGTGCGTGAGGTAGATTTCACCATTCGAGGATTTGATGTATTCTATTCGGGGAGTATAACTTTCAATATGGAATTCATATTGATGTTTTTCTTCATTGTCTATCAGTTCATAATTTTCAGCCATAATCATTTTTCTTTTAAAAGTTGTTTGATTCTACAACATTTGAAGGTGATATTTTGTTTCCTCCGATTGCCTGTTTATGAATCGTTTAAACAATTGTATACCGGTCATAATTTTAACAGATAATAATGATTCGTGGCAAAACAAATGCATACTCTTTCTGTTGATATTGGACAAATGCGGGGCAACAGCGCTCCGCCTGCAAAACTACCATATGGGAGTATCTTGATTTGGGATACTGATTTCTGAGTGAATGAACGAATTGTTTTATATTTAAACTTTAGAGATTATGAATGGAAGAGTAATACAGATCTTCTGCATGGTAGTTGGCATAGTACTTGCTTCCTCTTGCGGAGACGAATGTCCGGTAGAACAACCTTACTCGGTTCGGGTATCTGTTAAGGACAAGAACTATTTGAATATATCGCAGTTTCCGCAACTGGGCAGCGTAGACGAGAATCAGCCTTTCCGCACCTATACGGGAACTATTTATTATGCTCTGTACGACGCTTCTACCGGAGCATTGAAAAGAGAGTCGGAGATTGATCAAATCAACGGTGAAGATAAGGAGTATACTATTTCTTTCGCCGGAATACCCGATGGTGATTATAAATTGGCTGTTTGGGGGAACCTGACTACTGATTACCCCGCCGGCATTTTGCATCAGGACGGGAAGGAGCATACGGATATTTATGTGGCGACCCGTGTCTTGCATTTCTCTCCCGAATATCAGACAGAAGAATTGACATTGGAACGTACCAAGGGAAAGCTGTTGTTACTCTGTTCCAATTTCCCGGCTGAAATAAGTCGGATAGAACAACATGTAAACCACGTTTATCAGTCGGTGGATGCCGATCTCAATTATAGCGGAAGCACGCAGGTTGACAAAAGTGTGCCATTTACCAATATGTTGGAGACATTGCTTGCACCCTCTTCGGTAGATGGACATTCAAAGTTAGCTTTAACTTTCTATGCCACCGATACAAGAGCTTCTGAATCTCCTTATTTGAAATTGCCCGAAATGGAAGTGGACATGCGGCGCAATGAAATAACCGCTGTCTCTATAGACTACAATACATCAGAAGGAATCTGGGAAATCAAGATGTTTATCCGTGGGGAATGGCTCACGATACATCGCCTGGATATCTACTGATCTCTTTTTCCTTATCTATTTATTTAAACTAAACTTTGCTATTATGAAAAAATTAATGTTTCTGGTGGCAGCAAGCCTCTTTGTATTTGCTGCTTGTTCCAGCGAAGATGATCCTTCGTCTGAAGTGAATCCTGAAAATAGTGGGATTACATTTGAACTGTCCGCGGTTAATGGTCTGACAGATGGGATTGGAACCCGAATGCCGGTGTATAGCCAGGAGGCTACACAGCATGTCACTCGCGTCAGTGTTTATGCTTTTATGCAGAACGGTTCGACTTATCTGCATCAAAAGACCTATGATATCACCGGCTGGACCGATGGTACTACTTTCAAACGTTTTGCCGTTCCCGATGCTGACAAGCTTCCTGCAGGGGTATATAAGTTTTTGGCTGTAGGGCGTGACGCAAGTGACCGCTTCTCTGTGACTACGCCGACTTCCAGTAATACCAATTATACGGATATGCTTGCTACTATCGTGAATTCGGGCGATGAATCGGAAATCTTTGCTGGTTCGGCCGATGCGGAAGTAATGGCTCAGGGCGGAACTCGTGTCAGCATTGAGATGACCCGTAAGGTGGCTGGTGTACTGGGATACTTCAAGAATGTTCCTCAAGTGCTTAACGGAACCACTGTGAAGTATTTGCGTCTGAAAGTCAGCAACTCCAATCAGCAGGTGAATCTGACTAATGGTGTAGGTATCAATACTGCCGCTACTCCTTATAATATAATAGATATGGATCTTTCCGGCCAGGCTGTTTCCAACGGCGTGTATGTGGGCAACGATTTGTCCGGGCAGGGAGTGGTGAAAGTGCCTAATTCACAATTGGGAGGTTCGTTCTATATGCCGGTTAGTGGCGTGAGCATGACTTTAGGACTTTATGATGCGAGTGGTACCGCTATAAAAGAGTGGACCGTGAGCGACACTAATAGTTCGGGAGCAACACAGTTTAATCTGATGGCAAATCATTTTTATGCATTAGGTGTGAAAGGTGCTACGGGTAGTGTGGATGGCGGAACACCGGGTAACCCGGGTGATGATGATGCTCCGGTAGATTTGCTGACCGATCAGAATATTGTGATCACTATCAGTCCGGCATGGGAATTGATACATAACCTGGTAATTCAGTAAAAGTAACTCAAAAACAGAATCATGGTATGGCTATGAGAAAGGCAGGCTATATAACTATCCTTCTGACGGGATTTCTGGCAACGCTCTTGTTGGGTAGCTGCTCAACGGATGATGTTGCCGAACTCCCCTTGGAAGAAGGGGTTCCGGTCCGTTTTGAAATAAAGCGGGACGGGGTCATGAGTCGTGCGCCGGGAGATGCAGCTCTCTCTGTCAACAGGATACTGATTCTGCCGTTTCGGAAAACGGATGAAGCATTGCCAAACGATGCAGCTAATTTCGTTCCGGAATATAGCGCAGCCCGACAATTGGATGTCAATTCGTTTCCGGCAGTAGTCACGATGCTTAATCTTTCAGCAGCCTCTACCTATCAGTTGTTGGTGATCGGATATAATCGGAGTGATTATGATTTTGCCAGTGGCGGAGGTGCAACGAAGCGGTTTAATATCGGTTCGACTGGTAATCCGGCTACGTTGGCTAATTTGTATTTGCAACCGGTCAATCCGACGGTAGTTCCGGAGTTCTTTTCGTGTTTCGGAAACGGTTACCAGGGTACAACGTTGGTTGGTCCTGTTTTTAAACCTTCGCAAATCAATTATGTGACAGGTACACTGAAAAGGCTGGTTAGTGGTTTAACGCTCGAAGTGACCAATATTCCCGCATATGTCAACTCTATGACATTGATAGCCGAGCAACTTGTGACGGCTACCCGTGCAACGGATGGGACGGCACTGGCATGGCAAACAGCCGGTGACAGCGGTATAAAAACATTGGCTACTCAGGCACCGGTTTCGGGGAAAGCCAGTTTCAACCAGTTTCTGCTGGCTATTCCGGACAGTAGAAAGACTCTGTTCTATCTGGATGTGTCTTCTTATGGACTCTTCACCGAACGTTATACGGTGAAACTGTCGGATACTCCCGGTGTGGTTTCGGGAAACCGGATTATTTTTACTCCTAATCATTGGGTGAAAGTGACCGGAAGTTATGCGAATATCAATATAGGTTTCACTTTGGCAGGAAACATCAACTTGGATGACAATGCCTGGGATGGCCTTCAATAGAAACTGAAAGCAAAAAGAACCGGAGATGAAAACGAAAGTGATAATAATGATAAGCCTTTTTCTTTCTCTCTTCCTGACGGGATGTGAGAAAGAACTGGTCGAAGTGCCCGGTGAAGACCTCGGGCAACTTCCTCCGGAAGGTGAGCCTTCGGACTTGCCCGACGGATATTTTGAAGTAACCTTCTCTGCCGGATACGGAGGAGGGGATACCCGTACACCCGTCACGGGGATCGATTCACGGGTTCGCCACCTGCGTTACGTCATTTATAAGTCGACAGGTGAGTTTGTGAAAGAAAAGGTGGTGCTGAAGACTACGGATGCTGCTCCTTCCTGGCCGATGGCTGCCTTGAAAGATACGCTTCCGAAAGGACAGTATACAGCTGTATTTCTGGCCAATGTAGAGAAAACACAGTTCCCGATTCCCGTTTCGGGCGGTGGAACCAACTATGCGGATGTGTTGACGAATTACCAGACAACACGTGCGAATGCCCGGATCGTGTTACCCGGTGCGGAGTTTACCGACACTTCGGAATTTTATCTGGCCAATGTATCTTTCTCGGATACCTCTGCCCAACCTTATGTACTGTTGCAGCGCATTATCAGTATGCTGAATTTGCGAAGAGTGTTTGTGGATGCACAAACCGCTTTGAATTCTCTGACCAACAATATTGTGACGCAAATAGGATATAGGAATATAATCCGGACGACGGTACAAGGCGTTTTGCCAGGGTTACTGAAAACGGCAATGGACTTGGGAGTGGTTGGTAATATTGTCTATGATGTTGTTGGCGGACTCGATGCCGCAGTCAATCTGGTGGTGGCGGCATTGGTCGAACCGGTCGTGGATGTACTGTATGCACAACTTTTGCAAGGGTTGGTCAATCAGATAGGGCTGACTCTCTCCGGTAATGCTACGCAGAATGGTGCATTGGGAGCATTGGGCGATTTACTGAATCCCTGGAGGGGCAGTGATGCTGCTTATGCTTTAGTGACCATAAACAATTTCCCTAAGACTGTGGACTTAGACCTGAATGTGAAGGATTTCTATACGGGTAATCATCGTTTCCGGTACGGATTCACACCTACACCCGGTACGACGAATAGTGAGAAGGATATTCTGATCAGAGGTTTTCATGGCCTTTATGACGTACGGGAGATTCATGTTGCCAAACCCGGACTGATCTCCGGATTGTTGGTGGACGATGTGATTGACGGTCCGTTGTTGCTGAATGGAGTATTTGTGAATATCACAGATCCGATACAGGCAACAGTCAATACGAATTACAGGTATCGTTCGAACTATTCGTTTGTCAGCCTGGGGCTGAAATCGTATGCACAGCAGAACGACGGAAACCATTCGCTGACACTCTCTGTACAGTTGAAGAATATTGCTAACCTGGATGGTATATTGGGAGGAATCCCCTTACTCGGTCCCGTGTTGAATGGAACCGTTAAATTATTGATTGGCAATATAACGGTTACCGTTCCGGTGAATCTTCCTTTGCTTGGAACCGATAACCTGACGCTGTCCGGTAGCTGGAGCACACCACCGGTGCAGTATTAAAAAATAAAAGGGGTACGGCCACTTACTATAGTACGGCTGCCCCCTTTTTAGTTTAGAGATTATAGCATTAATTCCTCCGTTTTTATGAATATTCAGTTTTTATTTATAATTAATATAATTGAATATCATTGGAGAAAAAAATATTGGTATTGGCTAGAAGTCATTACCATATACATTAGAATAGCCGATATGCCAACAAAAGTTTGGCTCTTTTTCGACTTGTGGCTTTTCGTAAAATTTTAAATCATAAGATGAAAGATACAAGCCTGTACTTATGTTTTTTAGCATAAAGTCGGATGCGTTATTTTCAGGAGCGCATACTTGCCATAATTGGCTATTATCGTTTTTAAATACTGAGTAGTTTCCAGATGAGTCTAAATAATATTCATTATTTCTATCTACCATAGATTGGATTCTATAATAACCTTTACTTTTGATGAATTTTATAAGTCCCCTACTAATAGAACCACCCTGTATGGGATATAGTTCGGGGCGTTTCACTTCTTTATTACTCACATCCATAACAGTTAATATTGCTGTGGAGTTAATTACATTATTTTTTCTTGAACTTAGAACAATCTCCTGGGCAGGTAATGATAATAGAGCTGCTTCAATATCAATTCTTGCAATTGGATCCTCAATGAAATCACTTAATAAGTACATTTGTGAATCTGGATTTCCAATTCCAATTAAAGACTCTGAATTTTGGCTTACACTATTTATCCATCCTGTGTAATCTATAGATACGTTATCTAAGACACCATCTGAACTTTGACTAATAATGGCGCTTGAATTAACAGTACCACCTTGTGTCTTTATATATACATTGACTTGTTTGAAACTTTTAAATAGCGTCCTATCATACTTCGTACCAGCTTTAACTGATGAAAGCAAAAAGTTCGATTTTGCTTTAAATTCCTGTTCATTGAATTGGTCAGTACTTTCATATTTGCCTGTGTAGAAAGCTGAGAAATTACCACCTAATAATATATCCGTCATAACATGTGTACCATATTTTTGGATAATTTCTTGTCCCGATAGTTCTTTTAAATCTGCAAGGAACTCATCTGACAGAAAATATTTTAGTCTTGATGGCGAGGTATATGGAAGGATCAGTCTTCTGGTTGTTTTTAAGGCATCAACTTTATAGAAGGAGTTTAAATTATTGCTAGTACTATTTTGATTAATTGTTGCCTCTAAATCAAGAGAAAAAACTTTTAGTATTTTAGTTCCTATTTTAGTTTTTACATTAACATTGAGCTTCTTTGTTAATTTGTCAATTGATGTGCCATATGCAATTCTCGACTGCGCGCGTCCATGTAATATCGCTTCATTTATTTTTGCCGGTGTAAAAGATAGTTCATCTTTAGTTATTTGATCTCGCCCTCTGCCTTCTTCCAGTCTTTCTATATCTATTACTTTACCTTGCACGTATAAAGGGTCACTAAAATCTGCATAAAAACAGTTATAACCATAACCTAATGCATCGTATTTACCATCTCCAACGGCTCTGGTGCTTGGTTGAATGTTTTCTAATTGTTCAGTGTCAATAAGTCCATTGTCAGTACAAGATACAATGAGCAGAGTTGACAAAAGATAAGTGATTTTTTTCATAATGAATATTGTTTAGGTTGAATAATCGAGTGTTTATTTAAAAACACTCGATTATATTTGTATTAATTATTTAAAAACTATGCTTGAAGGAAACCAATATTTACCTGTATAGTCAATTATTTGCTTTTGTGTTCCGGATTGACCATCAGCTACATAAATATTAGTATTTAAATAATGCGTACCATAGCCATCCTCAGTGTAAATAAGATAGACATCTCCATTTTGAGGATTCACTTGTATTCCTGCACCATATATTGATCTGTCTTTGGAAGGGGCTTTGAAAAATTCTTGAGCAATCTTGCTTTCCGTGTTGTATTTGTATATGTTTTTTCCGTAGTAACTATCGCCATAAGCACCTGGCACGGCAGTAGTATTAACTATATACAATGCATTTTCAGTTGTAGATGCACATAATCCTGTAGGAGTATATGCCCATTGATTATAAAACACATTTATATTATCAGGTAACTCAACAGTGACTTCGTCCAACGTTTTAGGATTGATTTTTATTAACGATTGGCCGTTGGCGGCCCAGATATTTCCATCTTTTGTCTGCGCGAATCCTGTTTTCATTAAAGCGGTTAGTTTTTTTACGAAAGAGAGGTCGGAAGCTTTGTAGATCTTTATTGTATCCATATTATTTACGAATACATAATCGCCTGACTTTAAGATGTCTTTACAACCGTTCCCGTTGGCTGACTCGCTATTGAGTTGTGGGAGCATATTGCCGATAGATAATGGATTTAAATTAATTTTATAGGCACCTCTGCTTGCGGTCAATATACCTGTAGTTTCATTAATCGTGCAGAAACTGCTCGCTTGTCCGTAGTCTAATTGTTCTTCTATTTCTGTACTTAATTGTTTGGTGATATTGAAGTTAGCCAGCTCGATTTGGGTTAGATATGGAGCATCTTTAGCTACGATATACATGTATGAATCTTGAATGACTCCAACAGTTCCTGTTTGGCCAAGTGATTCAACAATGTTAAGGTTCCATTTTCCATCTTTATAATAATTGACAGAAGCTGAATGCCCCATAGATCCTTCGTTAATCACATAGAAACCACCGTAATATGCGAAAACATCTACTGTTATCTGGGCTTTATCCGTGTTCCCTTTAGAGTCTTGTGCTTCGAAAATGATCTCGTGTTTTCCTCCAACCGAAGTGCTGAAAGTGTAGTTAACCTCATTGGATACCTCTTTACCATCTACTTTCCAAGAATAGATTTTAGGGTTAATTAGGTTTAGGGTAGGCTTTAAAGTTAAATCTTCACCTTTAGCAATGATAGTGTCATTGGGAAGACTCAGATTTTCGAAATTCGTAGGATAATAATATTTATCATCATCGTCATTACATGAAGAGATGATTATTGGTAAAGCACAAAGTGCAATAAAGCACATTTTAGTAATTAAAGCATTTACTTTTTTCATGTTACAAAAATTAAATATATAAATAAGTGAGATAATTATTTCTTGTAGTGTAAATCTTCCACCGCCTGTATCTCCGTAGAGGCTTCACCCAGCCAGCCGCAGTTCTGGTTGACGGCTGTATAAATCTTCACGAAGTCGATACCGTCCAGATGAACCGGCTTGCCGTCTTTATCTACCGCCCAGTCTATCTTGAATTGAGAATACTCCGTATTGTTCGGGTGGTTGTCGGCATATCCCCAGGCATAACAGTAGCCTACCCAATGCTCGGGCATGCCCGGACGCGGCTCGTTGATGGAGTTGTCCGCCAGGCGACTTCCCCGGAATGTGATTTGGTCCGGCATCCATGCCGGATAATAAGAACCCTGGGTGTGATACGTGTTCCGGTAGATATATCCCTCTTTGCCTTGATTGTCTTTCCACTTCACATCCCCGTCTGCCGGAGTGGGACGGTAGTAAGTAATTTCGTAGTTGCGGATGGTGGCAGGCGAGTTATATTCGCTTCCAGCCAATTCGTACCACTCATCATCCGGCTGTCCGTTGCCATTCGTGTCTTTGGATACGAGTACGATTCCCGGTTCGGAGTTTCCTCCGGGTTTATCCAGCAGCGTGCCATACATATCATAATAGGCGTTGCCGTATATCTTGAAGTCATATTCACCGGGGACGTTGGGGATGGTATGGTCGAATCCCACGGTAATGTTGCCCCCGAATCCTCCGAGAGTGAAGAGGCAGGTGGTGCGGTCCTGCAGCAGTTCGGTGGCGCGTGCCAATACTTGAACGTCGGTGAATCCCTCTTCGTAAGCTGTATAAGAGGTATTCATATATTGTGATGGCGCCGGATTATACTCCAATACTTTATTGGCGAAGGCACCTGCTTCCGGGTCTGCGGGATTTTCGTCGGGATTGCCTTGCGAGGCTTTGTTCCGGAACAGGACGGTATTGGAGTTGATTCCCACATTGGGCAGCTTAAATATAAGTTGTCCCTGCGGGCTGAAGCAGAGCACATCACCTTTCACCTTGTAGTCGTAAGCGTCGGTGATGTAGATGTTTCCGCTGTAAGGGTTGACACTGATGCTGTAAGGAGTACGTATCGTGGTGCCGTCCGTGATGAAGTTTTCCCGTTCCGTCTTTCCGGTTTTCAGGTTGAACACTTTTATTTGCGAGTCCTGAGTCCGGTAATCATAATTGTATAAATAGGCCATGTTGTCGTGGATGGTGAAACTCAACACCTTTTCGTCGAAGGTCCGTACCACTTGATCGGTATGACCGTCTATTTGCACGAAGTGATAGTCCCCCGCTTCGATATTCTCGCCGTGCGTGGCTACATAGATGTTTCCGTCCGGTCCGGCCTGTATCTTTCCCGGATTAGGACCTACTTCTATCTTCTTGATTTCGGTAAAAGAAGGGATGTCGATCACAGAGACCGTACGGTCTACCCCGATGCCTTCCCAGTCCAGCCCTCCGGAGTTGGAGACATACAACTTCCCGTTCTGCACACAAATGCCGTCGGGATTCCTGCCTGCCCGGGTCAGTGCATCGATAGAGAGGGAAGCGGTATCTATCCGCGCAACGGTTCCGTCAAAGGAGCATACGTATGCTTTTCCTCCCTCGAAGGCGATGTTGCGGGGTTGCCGCGAACTGCCGTTCTCCGATAACATCGGTATCTGTTTGACAGACTTTCCGCTTTGCAAGTCGACTACTTCTATCTGGCTCGATACATTGACTACGATATAGAGTTTGCTGCCATAGATGGCCATATCGTTGGCTGTATCTCCCAGTCCGCGCCGGTTGATGCTGCGGAAGTAGTCGGTATTCAGCTGATTGTTCTTGAAGGAATACAAAGCGAGCGAACTGTTGTTCAGGTTGAAGAGCCCTTCGCTGAGAATGTAGAGTTCGGCTGTTCCGGTTTCGACAGGCATACCGTCGCCACCGCCCGAAGGAGTATCCGTGTCTTCCAAGTCATCGCACGAGGCGAAGAGAAGCAGGAAGAGGAGGAAAAAGAAGGACACGCCTCCCATACCTCTCCGAAAGAGGGAGGAGGAATTGCTTCTGCCGTTATTGAATGAAATTGTTTTCATATTGCTGTTTCTTTTGATAATTACTGATTCAATGTCTGAAGTATCTTTAGTATCTTACTTTCATCGTCACTCTCACTGAGCGTCCCGGCATGGGGAAGTTTTTTACTATCTCGTAATTCTTGTCCAGTAGGTTCAGCACTTCCACTGTCAGGGATGTGTTTACATTACGGATGCGCTGATCGCGGCTGACGGATATACTATGGTCGCTGTAACTGTCCAGCCGGTTTTCGCGGAGGTTCTGCCCCAGCATATAGCGCTTGCCCGAAAAGAGGAACGAGTAGGAGAGGTTCACCCACGGAGTCTCGATACCGGCTTGTCCCGATCCGGATACGCGGGGTGTATAAGCGATTTGTTGCTTGTAGGTTTTTCCTCCCGGTTCGGTCATATCCAATGCGCGCTGGTAAGTGTAGTTCCCCGAAAGGTTCACCCGTAGTTTCTCCCAGGGTTGCAGACTGATGTTTCCGGCAACGTCGATTCCTTTGATGTCCACTTTGCCGAGGTTCACCATGCTCCATATAAAGAGGTTCTTGGTGGGTATGGCTATGATTTTGTCTTTCACCTTATTATAATAAGCATCTGCCGTGACGGATACATAGGGAATCAGTTCACAGATCGACCGGCTGTATGTCAGTCCTAAGTTGTATTGCGTCGTGCTTTCCGGTTTCAGGTTCGTGTTGCCCACCTGTCCGTAGTACAGGTCGTTGAAGCTGGGCAACCGGAAGATGTCTTTATAGAACAGGCGGATGCGGAACTCTTCGCCGGCAAAGGGCTTGAACGACGCGCTGACGTACGGAGAGAGTTTCCGTCGGTTGGCTGCGGCGCTGCCTTGGCGCACCTCCTCGTTGATGACCGTTGCCAGTACCGAGGCCGAAGCGGTCAACCAGTCGTTGACGTATTTTCCGGCAAAGGCCGTCAACCACGAATAGCGGGTAGGATACGCGAAATCTTTCAGGTTCGCGTTCAGCCGGTTGATGCTCCCGTCCGTCGAGAGTGAAAATGAGAGGTTGCTGAGCACCCGGTAGAGCGCCGAAGCCGAGAGGTAATACTCTTGTTGATAATAACTGTTTTCCGTTTTGCCTTCCGAACCTTTATAATCAGGATCGAGGTAACGTTGATAGCTCCAGTTCCACTTAGCCGAAGTCTGGAAAACCCATTGGCGGTTGAACTCCTTCTTATATTGGCTTTGCACGAAGACATTCTTGTCCCAGAGGTGCTGTGAAGAGTAGTCGTAATAATAAGTGGTGGCATTGGGCAGTCCGCGGGACGACTGATAATAGTAGGCTTTCAGCCGCCATTGTTCCGTATCCGAAAAGTTGCCGAACAATCCCGCTTCGGCACGGAGGTTTTTCACTTCCGTGTTTTTCCGTTTCTCGCGCGAGCTCAGGTCATTGTTTTCGCCATAATGCAATGTGAAAGGGTAGTGCCCGTCAGCCGACATCCACTCGCCGTTGGCGGAGAGTACCCATTTCCGGTTCAGTTTCTGTTCGATCAGGAGAGACGGATTGACCAGTCCCCACGAACCCGTTTTGAACGAGGCGCTCAGGTTGGTACGCCGGTTGTCTTTGAATTGCGGTGTCAGCGTCTGTATGTTCAGTATCCCGGCGGAAGCGAAAAACCTTGCGGGCTGAAAGATATTATCACTCTGTCCGTTGCTGAGCGAGAGACGGTCTACATTGTCCAGTGAGAAGCGTCCGATGTCGATCTGCCCCGTCTGGCAGTCACTGATTGTTATTCCGTCATATCCCACGGCGGTATGCTCGGCTCCGAGGCTTCGCAATGAAACGGTTTTCAGTCCGCCAATGCCGCCGTAGTCTTTCACCGTAACTCCGGCAAAGTGCTTCACGGCATCCGATACTTGCAATACGTTGAGGCTTTTGAGTTCTTCTTTAGAGAACACTTGGGTGGGAGCCATCGCTCTTACTTCGCGGGTGTGGTAAGCTTCGGCAACGGTTACTTCGGGGATTGAATAAATACGGGCGGTATCTACTTTCTGCTGTTGGGCGAAAAGTGAAACGGTAAGCCCCTGGCAGCAACAGAAAGCAACACAGGCGTGTAGTAGCTTAGGCAATCTAAATATATTCATCTTCGTTTTTTTACTGTTAAAATGTCCGGACGAAGTCACTTCGGCCGGACATACTAAATAAACTTGGCAGAGTTTATTATCATAACTTACTTTCTCTGAATCAGAGTGATGAATGAAATGACGGATGGAATAATTCCGGCTCATTAGACTCAACGCTTTTTCCTCGAAAGCAATGAAATAGATGCACAGGCAGGTCTTCTGACTCGTTTCTGTTGATAAGCGCCTTCCCAGGAAAACGTTTCCCAGTGGCAAGTGGTGGTTGCTTACAACAATCTGATGTGAAACTTACAGCAGCGGGACTGTTCAGGATTTGCACCTGATTCCCTTTTAATTGTATCCCCGGTACACGGAGAATACAAACCAATGCACTGCAAAGATAAAAAGAATATTAGAAATAGCATAATAATTTGTGATTATTCGTTATGCATTGCGGAACGGACGGAGCAACATCGGACAGGTCGTCCGGATAACGTCAGACGGCACATCGGAATGACTTAGATAGGCGATGCCATTTATCTTGATTCCGGAGGGTTATGATGGCAGAATGATGGTTAATCAGCCTTTTGACTGACACACTCTTTCTTTAAAACGGATGAACCGGAGGGAAAACAAGGGGAAAGCCGGTCTTTTCTGTTCCGAAAGCCGGGCTTTGGGTGGATTAGAGCCGGGGTTTTGCGGAAAAGCAGTAAGCATTCACTCCAAAAGACGGTTACATTTGCCCCGAAAGAAGTAAGCATTTTCCGAAAATGCTTACTTCTTTTTCAAATATCTCTATATGTTATGCTCCATTACATATGTTGTTATGAAAACCGGGGCTTATAGCTCCGGATTTTGCTCCGGTTGCTCACCCGATATGATCGTTCCGGAAGTGTCGGAAAGAGATGGTTTCAAGGTTAAAACCTGCTTTATGGGCGGAACACTTTCCGGTCTCTTTCTTTCGGTAAACAAAAGTAGGAAATTACGGGCAAAGAGATAATCGGTAAATCGAATTGGAGACGTTTTTGAGAGGCGTATCGTGCGTCGGGCCGAAAGAATGGAAAATAGAGAGGTCGGATTATCATTCTGTCAAAATGATAATCCGACCTTCTTCGCATCTTTGGGGCAAATGCTCCGTTCCGGTATGTTTTTCTTAACCGCGCTCTGCCAGATATTGCTCTACCTTTTGCAGGGTGGCGTCTTTCAACAATACGGTTTTGTTCTTGTCCAGTAAGTAGAGGGTGGGAATAGCCCTCAGGTCATACAGGTTTTTGTTTTTGATGACCAGCTCCTTATCGTATCCGTTGGTCCATTCTTTCGCGAAATCGCTCCGGTGCTTTTTCCATTCATCCAGTTCTTCATCCGGATAGAGAGACAGCACCTTCAGCTTCTTGTCGGCTATGAACCCGTTGATGACCGGAGAACTCTTTAGCCCTTCTATCATCTCAGAGCAAGCGTGGCAGCCGGGATTGTTGATAAACAGTAACGTGTATTCCGCCGGGAACTGATAAAGCGTACCCTTTGCACCCGAATCCAGTGTATAGGTGAAGTTGAGGGCTTTTGTGCCCAACCGGTTCTTTTGTGCCAGTTCCAGCCGCGCCTGCGGACGTATCTTTTCCGTTTCATTCAGCATGGGGGAGGCTGTCAGAGCTTCCAGCACGGGGATGTAAAGCTCCTCGTTACGCATAGGCGAGTTAGGGTCGTAGAGGTATTTATCGGCCAGTTCCGCAAAGAAGTCCAGCATCTTTTTGTTTTTCCCGGCCCGGCCGATCGTCTCTTTTATGGCAGTTTGCGCGTCGGACAAGGGCACATGTTCCAACAAATCGCAATAATCCACCCAAGCCTGTTCGGCAACGTCGATCTGACTGACGTAGGTGGTGTCTGTAAAGTCAAAGCGATCCCAATAGTGCTTTACCATATAATCTGCCCGTTGCGACACCGTGTTCAGCACTACGGGTATGTCGGGTAAATTGAAAACTTTAACCGTATCTTGCTTTCCGTTCTGCTCCTGGCTGGCCGCGGGGCCGCTTTTACAGGCAGTAAGCACCAATAACAGTATAAATGAAAGGTATTTTACATTGCTTATCATAATCTTTTGTTTTGATATGGGACAAAGATAGTATTTTTATTCTATATTTGTACTCAGTGATGAAAACGTTATACACACAACAAACAAGTCAGACATGAAGAATAAAAAAGGACAACCAACTACAGAGGCAATCTTTAAAGGAATACAGTCAGGAGAAGTATTTGATCTTTTTGACAAACTGCAATATCAGATCGTAATTCATGGTGAATTGACCTATAGCGATCCCTGGGGGGAGGTGCATTTGTTCAAAGAACAGTTTGAAAGTGCGAAGCATGATTCGGATTCACCAACAGCGATAGGGTGCTATCCGTTTGCCGATGTATGGATACGGTTTTATGAAGAAGAAGTGCGTGATTACTCACTTCTGTTGGAAATGTGCCTTATGGCGTCACATTCGAGGACTTGTGTCTGGCGCAAAGGTTTCGGTACGTTACTTGATAAATTATACGGAGAAATCCCTCTGGCGCCATACGAACAGGCATTGGAGCGCCTTGAACATCCCTATGCACTGAGTGAGATTCTCTGGGCATTGGAGTGGGATTACCGCGACCAGGAGGTGTATCTGAAGTATTCACACTACGTCCTGCTTCATTTGCTTCCGATGCTTACTCCCCAGAATATCACCTTTCTGTACAGCGTCCGCGAATGGTATGGTTCCTCTCACGATTATCGTGTCGTACTGGTTCATTGCTATTGGATAGATTGCTGGCTGAAACATCCGAAACGTTTGCTGACGGATAATGAGTTTATAACCGATTTCAAGATCCGCTACGAGTTGTACCGCTTGTGTAATTTCCTTTCTTATAAGGTAGAGCCTTATCCAGTTGAGTTTCCCATTCGTGCCGTCGATTTCGGCAGGGCCTACCAGATGGGACTTCTGTCCGAAGATGCCTTGATCACCGAACTGATGGATCGCCCGCTTTCGCCTACGCTGATAGAGGAGGCTGCGGGCTTTTTTTATCAGAAAAAGGGAAAGGACGGACGGATATATACCGACTGCCGGGATTATGATTTCAGCGGATTTAAGAAAGTGCTGGAAAAGGTGACCGTACGCATTCTGGACATCGAACTGGAACGGGGGAAAGCCCGTACCGATGTTACTTCGCTGGCCCAGAAACTGGATGGGGTGTTCGGTGCCGAAGTGATGATCCGCCTGCTGAGCCTGATGGGGAAGGAGAAGTTCATACGACTGGACAAGTGGTACTATGATACCAGCGAAAGCCGTATCGGCATGTTCTGCAACCTGATGCTTCATTGTGCCCCTCTGCCTACGGACACACCGGAATGGTTGAAGATGCTTGCCGAACGTGCCGGCATTACTCCGAAGCGCATGGTTGAGATGGCTGTATATTCCCCCCGTTGGCTCAGGATGACGGAAGGGGCTATCGGTTGGGAAGGGCTGACCGCTGCGGCCGACTTCTTCTATGCTTATACCAGGGAGTACCATCGGGATATGGAAGAGTCGAGATTTACGCCTTACACCACCCTTTCGGCCTTGGAGATTTCTATGGGTGTGCTGGATACGGCATGGTTCTGGTCGGTATACAATACGCTGGGGCGCGAACGTTACGAAAAGGTTTTTGCGGCATCCAAGGCCATTACGGATTCGGCCGGGGTATATAGCAGACTTCGGAAATACACCGATGCGCTTGTCGGGAAGTATACGGTAGAGCAATTGGAAGGCTTGGTGATGGATAACCGGAACAAAGATTGGGTGCGTGCCTATCCGCTTGCCCCGTTTACGGGAAAAGCCCGGAAGAAGGAGGTGACTGAACGGCTCCGCTTCCTCAAGGCTTTCTGGATAAGTAGTGATTCTCTGTCCGGACGCCATTCCACCGAAAAAGAGGCTGTGCAGGTAGCTATAGACAACTTGTCCGGAAACTCCGGATTGGAGAATCTGGACACTAAATGGTTTAAAGACAGAGTGTGGTGACAGGATTTACTTTTCTTTAGCCAAAGTAAATACAAACTCCAGTCCGCCGCCTTGGCTGTTTTTGGCCGAAATGCTTCCACCGTGGATGATGACCGCATTCTTGACAATGGCCAGGCCAAGCCCTGTACCTCCCAACTTGCGTGAGCGTCCTTTGTCCACCCGGTAGAAGCGTTCGAAAAGACGGTTCAGATGTTCGGGCGATACGCCTATGCCTGTGTCGGCAAAGCTGAAGTAGTAGAAGTTCTCGTCTTCGCGGAAACAATTGATGTGGATGTGGATATTGTTTCCGGCATAAGCGATGGCATTGTCCATCAGGTTGCGGAAGATGGAGTAGAGCAATGAGTAGTTGCCCCGCATCTGAATCTCCTTTTTCAGTGAGTTGACAACCGTGATATGCTTCTCTTCCAGCTCCAATGACACTTCGTTCACGATGTTGGTCACCAGTACGCTGATGTCCACCTTTTCCATGTCGATCATGTTGGCGGCTTCGTCCATGCGGGTCAGCACGGAGATGTCGCGCAGCAACCGGCTCAGGCGGTTACTTTGTGCATAGCAGCGCTCAAGGAAGACGTTGATCTTTTCCCTTGGGATATTTTCGTTGTTGACGATGGTTTCCAGATAACCCTGGATGCTGCTGACCGGGGTCTTCAGCTCGTGGGCGATGTTTTGTGTCAGTTGCCGTTTCAGACGGATTTGCTCCTCTTCCTGAGTGACATCGTTGATACTGATTTCAAAACTCATATCCTGGAAGATGATGCACTCCACAATGAAGGTCTTTCCGTTCTTGTTGATCGTGATGGACATCCGTTTCTCTTCTTTGCCGACGGGGCGTTTGGGAGCTTTGTTGATGAAGTCCGTTATCTCTTTCAGTTCGCTGATGTTGAATACCTCTTCTGCCGTTTCAAGGTTTGAGTCCGATATCAGGTTGCTGTATTGCGTAAACAGGTTGTTTACCAGAATCTCTTTCTTGTCTTTGCTGAATACCCCCAGTCCCTCGTGCGAAATCTGGAGGTGTGTGATCAGCTTCTCTCTTTCTATGTAGAGTGCTTCCTTCGTTTCGTGGAGGCGTTTGTATATCTGGATGATATGTTGCGAGATCTCTCCCAGTTCGTTGTGGGGGAAGGCGGACTGCATCGCCATTTCGATAGGCTCGTTACGGTCGGCGCGCATGGCGAACTCCCGGAGTTGATTGATGGAAGTACCCAGTTTGTTGGTGAACTTATAGAAGATGACCATTAGCAACAGAGTGACGATAGCGGTGAACCAGATGTAGTGTGGGTCTGCCTTCAGGTTATTGATCAGGCTGACGCTGTAGGGCAGAGCCGAGCGGATGATATAATCTTTATATAAGGTAGCGGAGTAGAAATAGGGGACTCCGGTGGTTTCGGAGGTGCGGCGAACATCGAAACCGATGCCGTTATGCAAGGCTTTCTGTATCTCTTCGCGTCCGATGTGGTTGCCTAACTGTCCCGTGTTCTGCTCCTGGCTATCGAAAAGAACTTTTCCTTCAAGATTGACTACGGTGATGCGTAAGTCTTTCAGTACGTTATGACGCAGGTAATCGGTGATTATTGGAGTCATATCCTGAGGGTGGTCGTATAGCTTTTCGTACAGCAGGTTGTTGCAGTCCTGCAATTGTATGTTCAGTAACTCTACTTTATACTCTTTCTCCCGTTGATACTGATAGGCCATGAAGCAAGCCGCGAAGACCAGAAACAGGGAGATGACCGAAAGAAATAACTTCCGGCTGAAAGAGAGAAAATGCTTTTGGGTGACAGGTAGGTTCATACAAATTTGGTTTTTAAGTTGGATTCACCACAGAGTAACACAGAGGACACGGAATTTTTTTTTAGACATAAGGACAAAAGAACAGATGATTCTTTATTCATTTGTTTTTGAGTTTTATTCACCACGGAGGACACAGAGGACACAGAGAATATCTTTCTCTTAAACATCTTAATAAACAAGAGATTAAAACTCTGTGTCCTCCGTGTACTCTGTGGTGAATCGTATTCATTTCTATTCCGTTTCGAAACAATAACCGTATCCCAACCGGGTGACGATACGTTTACCATAAATGCCGATCTTTTTTCTCAGTCGGGTGATGTTGACGTCGATAGTGCGGTCCAGTACGTAGACTTCGTCGCTCCAGATACGGCTCAGGATGTCTTCGCGCGAGAAAACACGTCCTTTGTTCTGTAGCAGCAGGAAGAGGATTTCGAATTCCTTTTTGGTCAGCGGCACTTCTTCACCATCGATGCTTACTTTCTTTTTAGTGATATCGATTACCAGTGACTGATAACTGAGCTGTTCCGGTACCTTTTCCATATCCGAAGTGGCGGTACGACGTAACACGGCTTTCACGCGGGCAATGACCTCACGCAGTGAGAAAGGTTTCGATATATAGTCGTCTGCCCCCAGATTGAATCCCGTGACGGTATCGTTTTCCGTATCTTTGGCAGTAATGAATATGATGGGAACCTGAGCTGTCTTTTTATCTTTCTTCAGGATATTGGCCATCTTGAATCCGGAGATTTCTCCCATCATCACGTCCAATAGCAGCAGGTGATAACTGCTGATATTCATTTTCAGAGCTTCTTCGGCAGAATTGGCTGTATCTACTTCATACCCTTCGTTCTCAAGATTGAACTTCAGAATCTCACAGAGGTCTTCTTCGTCGTCGACCACTAAAATACGGTAATCGTTCATTGTATTCTTTGTTAATGTAATGCTACAAAGTTAAACTTTATTCCTTTTTCTTTTGCAAAGATGGAGGCTTTTTGTTACGAGGGGGTGAAACACGTATTACGATTTGATTACATTTTATCCCGTCTGAGAGCCTCTATAGGCTGATGCGGTTGGTTTTAAACCCGACAGTGCCTACCTTTTAAACCAAAGTTCTCTTGGTTTTAAACTAACGGCATCTTGGTTTTAAACCAACAATCCGCAGGTTCGGAGATACTTTATCAACAAAAAAGTCGTATCTTTGTTATGTCAATAAATTGAAATGCCACAATGATTAAGATAGATTTCAGGCAACGCAAACGTGAAGTGCTTTGGACGGTTGTCGCTTTGTTCTTTATAGCAATAGGCGTGTCCGTGTTTAAGTTCTCTTCTGCTACTTCCGGTTTTGAGATAACCGATGAACTGGGAGGGAACATTTTTCCTTCGGCCATCCTTTCGGTGGCAACGACTGATGCCCAGGTCATTCAGCCGGGTGACTCCGTATACTTGGGCAATCCCAAATCATGCATTGCCATCAAGGTGAAGTCCCGTTCCGCCTATAGCCGTGTGCGGATTGACGTAGCCGAAACCCCTTTCTTTTCCCGTTCCGTGTCGGAGTTTGTACTCAACAAGCCCCGTACCGAGTATACGATTTATCCCGATATCATCTGGAACTATGAAGCGCTAAAGAATAACAACCAGGCAGAACCCATTAGCGTAGCCGTTACGGTAGAGATGAATGGGGAAGATCTGGGACAGCGAGTGCGTACCTTCTCTGTACGCAGTGTCAACGAGTGCCTGCTGGGGTATGTGACGAATGGTACGAAATTCCATGATACGGGTATTTTCTTTGCCGCTTATGTCAACGAAGAAAATCCGATGATCGACCAGCTGCTGCGCGAAGCATTGAATACCCGTATCGTCAACCGCTTTCTGGGCTATCAGAATCCGGCTCCCGGAGCTGTGGATAAGCAGGTATATGCGTTATGGAACGTTTTGCAGAAACGTAAATTCCGCTATAGTTCGGTGTCGAACACCAGCCTTTCCAGCAATGTGGTCTATTCGCAGCGTGTGCGTACATTTGATGATGCACTGGAGTCGTCACAGATCAACTGTGTGGATGGCAGTGTCTTGTTTGCCTCTTTGCTCCGTGCTATTAATATCGAACCGATTCTGGTGCGTACTCCCGGCCATATGTTCGTGGGATATTATACCGACAATTCGCATAAGGATATGAATTTCCTGGAAACAACCATGATAGGCGATGTCGATCTGGACGACTTCTTCCCGGACGAGCAGTTAGATTCCACCATGGTAGGCAAATCACAGAATCAGATGTCCCTGCTCACTTTCGAGAAGTCGAAGCAATATGCCAATAAGAAGTATAAAGAGAATGAAAAGGGTATCCATTCCGGTAAACTGAACTATATGTTCCTTGAAATATCGAAAGATGTACGCAGGAGAATACAGCCGATAGGGAAGTGAATCACTATTCCCGTTGTCTGGTTCGTAGCTAAATAATCCTAATAAAACTCTGATATATCGATGAGTTTCGCCTCTTTGTTGTATTTTTGCCGTTCAATATTTGGATATATTCCAAACACACGTTAGAATGAAACGAAGAAACTATTTCATTATCAGCTGCTTGATGCTGATAGCCCCTGCCACTGTGCAGGCGCAGTTTGACAAAGGCCTAAACTATAAGATTGAAACCAGTGCAACTGTAAGTGGTGGACACAATACGCCTTTCTGGCTCGTGGCAAATAAGCACGGGCTGTCGTCTATTCGTAAAAACAATGCTTACTTGGATGCAGGAATCTTTCGGGATTTGGAGAAGGATAAAAAGTTCTCTTATGCTTTTGGATTGGAAATGGTCGGTGCGAGTCGCTTCACGTCTAAGTTCTTCATTCAACAGGCCTATGTAGACTTGCGTTATCGGGGGATGGAAATCAGTGTCGGCAGTAAGGAGCGTGGCAACGAAATGAAAAATGACCAGTTGAGTTCCGGTAGCATGACTTTTTCTACCAATGCCCGTCCCATCCCGCAGGTTCGGATTTCAATTCCCGAATATATACCTTTTCCATGGACCAAACATTGGTTGCATATAAAGGGACACGTGGCTTATGGAATGTTTACGGATGAAAAGTTTCAGGAGCGTTTCACGGATGGACGTTCTAAATATACGAAAGAGACGTTGTTTCACTCGAAAGCGGCTTTCCTGAAAGTCGAGAACCTGGAGAAATCACCGGTTTCGGTGGAGTTGGGTATTGAAATGGCGGCCCAGTTCGGAGGCGATTGCTATTATCCGGACGGAACGGTGTTGCGCACACCGGACAGTTGGAAGGACTTTTTCCGTATTTTCTTTCCGAGTAATGGAGACAGTGGCGCATCGGAGAGTGACCAGATCAATATTCTGGGAAACCACGTAGGCAGTTACAGTGCTGCTGTGGGGTATCATTTCCCGACCTGGAAAGTAAAAGCATATTGGGAACACTTTTTCGAAGACCGTTCGGGGATGACGCTGACTTACGGTATGTGGCGTGATTGTCTGACCGGATTGGAGGTGACCTTACCGGAGAATCCTTTTGTGAAGACGGTTGTCGGAGAGTTTTTGTATACGAAGCACCAGTCAGGCGCTTTCCATTATTTTGCTACTCCGGCTATTGATCATTCATTTACCGGGGCTGATAATTATTACAATAACTCGCAGTATGCCGGTTGGGAACATTGGGGACAGGGGATCGGCAATCCGCTGGTTACCTCGCCTATATATAATAAGGATGGAAATCTGGCTTTTGAAAGTAACCGTGTTAAAGGATTCCATATCGGGCTGAACGGCAGTCCGACTCCGGAGATAGATTACCGGATTCTGGTAAGTGTAGCCAAGCATTGGGGAACTTACGGAAGTCCTTACCGGACTATCAGGAGAAACCAGAACGGATTGTTGGAGGTGACTTATAAACCCGAACAGATTCCGGGATGGAGCTTCACACTGGCCGGTGCGGTGGATGGAGGTAATATGTTGGGAGAGAGCTGGGGCGGTATGCTCACCATTCGTAAAACAGGTTTAATTGGTAAGAAGAAATGAAAAAAGGAATCCTATTATTGTTCGTCGCCCTGATGGCTTTTACGTCTTGTGGAGAGAAGTTCGGGCATCGCTATCTGGATGGGATGTGGCAGATGCAGCGTATAGAATATAAAGATGGTAATGCGGAAACTCCGCTGGACACTTATTTCAGTTTCCAGATGGACATTATCAATCTGAAGAAGTTGGGGTATGGTGAGTTCTATGGGACATATACCTACGAGAACGATTCTATGCATATACAGATACTTGACGCTACGGCGGAACAGATGAAAACTTTCGGCATGGATGCCCGGGTGCAGGATTTTGCCGTAGAGAAACTGAACAGTAACAAATTGATTCTCCGGTCGGACTATGCCCGTCTGGAGTTAAGAAAATATTGAGGACGCTAAAAGCTGTCTTCATTCATAGATGATGATTGGAACAGCCGGTTCGTGAGAATCGGCTGTTTTTTTATTCTATTTTTTGCATATCAGCGTTGGGATTGTTACTTTTGTGAGGTTATCAACATTCAGTAAGCAATATGATACAAGGTAAGAAATTTATCTCTCCGGGAACATGGTTCTCAATGATATATCCGTCAGATTGGAGCGAATTTGAAGACGGCGAAGGCTCCTTCCTCTTTTATAATCCCGAACTTTGGACGGGTAACTTCCGTATCTCGGCCTATAAAGCGGATGCTGCTGCTCAAGGTGGCATGAATTATGGAAAGGACTCCATCCGTCAGGAACTCAAGGAAAATCCTTCGGCCTCCTTGGTGAAGGTGGGGCAACTGGAGTGTGCCTATAGTAAAGAGATGTTTGAGGAAGAAGGTACCTATTACACCAGCCATCTTTGGGTGACAGGCATTGACAATGTGGCCTTTGAATGTTCGTTCACCGTACCGAAAGGAGAGCGTGTGGAGGAGGCGGAAAAGATCATATCCAGCCTTGAAATTCGTAAAGACGGACAGAAGTATCCCGCAGAAGTAATTCCCATTCGCCTTTCTGAAATCTATCAGGTGAACGAGGCTTATGAGTGGGTGACAGATACGGTGAAGACACAGTTGAAGAAGGACTTTCAGGGTGTGGAGGAAGACCTCGAAAAGATACAGGAGGTGATTGACAGCGGTGTCCTTTCGCCCAAAAAGAAAGAGCCCTGGCTGGCATTCGGTATTGCCATCTGCACGATTCTGGCTAATGAAGTGGAAGGCATGGAATGGATGACGCTGGTTGACGGTAACCGGGAAGTACCGGTGCTTCGGTATAAAGATGCGGAACATCTGATTGATCCGATGAAACTGTTGTGGAGCCGGGTGAAAGCCGGAGAAAGATGCGAGGTGGCAGAGGCATATAAGAAAGCACTGGCACACTAACCACATTTTATCATATACGATTATTATGACCCCTTATTTGCAAGTAGATAACCTTACCAAATCCTTTGGGGATCTGGTACTTTTCGAAAATATTTCCTTCGGTATTGCCGAAGGCCAGCGTATCGGCTTGATAGCTAAAAACGGTACAGGTAAAACCACCCTGTTGAATATACTTTCCGGTAAGGAAGGATATGACAGTGGAAATATTGTGTTCCGCCGTGACCTTCGTGTAGACTATCTGGAACAGGATCCGCAATATCCCGAAGAACTGACTGTATTGGAAGCCTGTTTTCATCATGGCAACAGTACGGTGGAGCTTATTAAGGAATACGAACGCTGTATGGAAACCGAAGGACATCCGGGACTGGATGACCTGTTGGTGCGTATGGACCATGAAAAAGCCTGGGAGTACGAACAGAAAGCCAAACAGATTCTTTCTCAACTCAAGATACGGAATTTTGAGCAACAGGTGAAACATCTTTCCGGAGGCCAACTCAAACGGGTGGCTTTAGCCAATGCCCTGATTACCGAACCGGACTTGCTGATCCTGGACGAGCCCACCAACCACCTTGATCTTGATATGACCGAATGGCTGGAAGAGTACCTTCGTCGTACGAACCTTAGTCTGTTGATGGTAACGCATGACCGTTACTTCCTCGACCGGGTCTGTTCTGAAATCATCGAGATAGACAACCGTCAGGTTTATCAGTATAAAGGGAATTACAGCTATTATCTGGAGAAACGCCAGGAACGGATTGAGGCGAAGACGGTAGAGATAGAGCGTGCCAATAATTTATATCGTACCGAGCTGGATTGGATGCGCCGTATGCCGCAAGCCCGCGGACATAAAGCCCGGTATCGTGAAGATGCTTTCTACGAACTGGAGAAAGTAGCCAAACAACGGTTTAACAACGATAATGTGAAACTGGAGGTGAAGGCTTCCTACATTGGCAGTAAGATATTTGAAGCCGATCATCTCTATAAGAGTTTCGGTGACCTGAAGATATTGGAAGATTTCTCTTACATCTTTGCCCGTTACGAGAAGATGGGGATTGTTGGGAACAACGGTACGGGTAAGTCTACTTTTATAAAGATATTGATGGGACAGGTGCAGCCCGATAGCGGTACGCTGGATATCGGGGAGACCGTACGTTTCGGATATTACTCGCAGGACGGATTGCAGTTTGACGAGCAAATGAAGGTGATTGACGTCGTGCAGGATATCGCCGAAGTGATTGAGCTGGGTAACGGCAAGAAGCTGACAGCCTCTCAGTTCCTGCAACATTTCCTGTTTACTCCCGAAACTCAACACAGCTATGTTTATAAGCTGAGCGGTGGAGAGCGCCGTCGTCTTTATCTCTGTACCGTGCTGATGCGTAATCCGAACTTTCTGGTACTTGATGAACCGACAAACGATCTCGACATCATTACCCTGAATGTGCTGGAAGAGTATTTGCAGAACTTCAAGGGATGCGTGATTGTCGTTTCCCATGACCGCTATTTTATGGATAAGGTGGTCGATCACTTGCTGGTATTCAATGGACAGGGAGATATCCGTGACTTTCCCGGTAACTATAGCGATTACCGGGACTGGAAAGAAGCGAAGTCCCAAAAGGAGAAGGAAGCCGAGAAACCGCAGGAGGAAAAGACAGCCCGTGTCCGTCTGAACGATAAGCGTAAGATGAGTTTCAAAGAGAAACGGGAGTTCGAACAACTGGAGAAAGAAATAGCCGGGCTGGAAGCCGAGAAAGCACAGATAGAGGAACTGCTTTGCAGCGGTACACTTTCGGTGGATGAACTGACCGATAAATCGAAGCGGTTGCCGGAGGTAAACGATTTGATAGACGAGAAAACCATGCGCTGGCTTGAACTTAGTGAAATAGAATCATGAATCTGACCAATTATCATAGTCATACCCTCTATTGTGACGGCCGGGCCGGCATGGAGGATTTTATCCGTTTTGCCATCAGCCAGGGATTTACATCCTATGGTATTTCTTCGCATGCTCCGCTCCCGTTCCCTACTCATTGGACGATGGAGTGGGATCGTATGGACGACTATCTGGCTGAGTTTGCCCGGATAAAGGAGAAGTATGCTTCGGAGATTGAACTGGCTATCGGCCTGGAGATAGACTACCTGAATGAAGACAGCAATCCGGCTGTGCCGCGTTTCCGCGAATTGCCGCTCGATTATCGTATCGGCTCGGTACATTTGCTCTATAACGACCGGGAAGAAGTGGTTGATATCGATGTGTGTGCGGAAGTATTCAGGGATATTGTCGATCAGCATTTCGGTGGTGATCTCGATCGTGTAGTACGTCTGTATTACGAACGTCTGTTGCGGATGGTGGAATTGGGAGGGTTTGATATCTTAGGACATGCCGACAAGATGCATCACAATGCAGCCTGTTACCGTCCTGGCCTGTTGGACGAACCTTGGTATGATGACTTGATGCACGATTATTTCTCTGCTGTTGCGGCCAAAGGGTATATCGTAGAGATCAATACCAAGGCTTTGCATCACTTGGGTACCTTCTTCCCGAACGAACGCTATTTCCCGTTGTTGAAGGAGTTGGGTGTCCGTGTACAGGTGAACAGTGATTCGCATTATCCCGAACGTATCAACAGCGGACGTCCTGAAGCATTGGAGGCTTTACGGAAGGCCGGGTTTGAGACAGTGACCGAATGGCATGGTGGAAAATGGGTGGAGGTCTCACTTTAAACCAATATATCATGAAACACAAAAACTTATTGTTAACCTTGCCGTTTGTCTTTTGGACATTTGCCGGCATATCATTGTCATCCTGCAAAGATACTCCTGTCCGTAAGCTTTATAAAAGTGATATAGACTGGAGGCTCACTTGGCAAGATGAGTTCGAGAAAGACGGTACACCCGATCCGGAAAGGTGGGTGTTCTCTCCTTGGCATCCCTTTTGCCGGGACAATAACTTTGTTACATTCGTAAAAGACGGTAAGTTGATTTTGCGTGCTTTGCCCAATAGCGATCCGAATGATACGATCCGCTACATGGCCGGTTGTGTTGAGACTTTGGGTAAAAAAGATTTCTTGTACGGACGCTTTGAGGTGTGTGCCAAACTGGGCAGCGCTAAAGGTTCCTGGCCTGCTATCTGGCTCAAGCCGACTGATTCTACAACGTATGGTGTGTGGCCCAAATGTGGAGAGATCGATATAATGGAACAATTGAACAAAGATACATTCGTCTATCATACCATGCATACCGAATATATCAAAGTGTTAGGACATAAAACAGATCCGGACTATTATACCACCGCATCCTACAATCCGCATGAATTTAATGTGTTTGGGATGGAATGGACACCGGATAAGATTGATATGTTCATCAATGATTCGCTCACTTTCAGTTATCCCCGCATCAAAGAGGAGGGTTCTGTGCAGTGGCCTTTCGATGTTCCGTTCTTCCTGCTGCTCAACCAGATACTTGGAGGATGGGCCGGAGAGATAGACGATGCGGAGCTTCCCGTACAGATGGAGGTCGACTGGGTGAGATATTACGAATTACCTGAAAATATGAGATAGCCGGAAGGTAGATTCTTAAATCTCTCCTTTGGGAAAAACAGCTTGGGAAACCGGGGTACCGTCTGCACGATACAGATAGGCTCCCGGTTTTTTTATAAGTATCTTTTTTCCGTTATACAGCTTGAGAGTCGTTGCCTGCCAAACAGCGACGTAGTACATTTTGTCGATAAATGCCACCTGTGCCTTTTCGTCATTTTGCAATACCTGTACTTTTGAAATATCGAATGCAGCCGTCTTCTCCTGAGTGGAAGCCGGGAGCACCAAATACCGGTAAGTGGCAGGGACACCTGACGGATGTTTGATGTAAATAGAGAAAATTTCATCTTCCAACATCCGGGGAGCGTACATTCCCATGAAGTCGTGCCACTGTCCTTTCTTCTTTTCTGCCAGTGCCAGGCAAAGTTCGTCCTGCAGAAGGATATATCCGGTGTTGTCGTGGAAATAACGGCGGTTTCCTTCTGTCCATATTTCACCATTCTTGAACCGTTGATCGATGGAGGTGATAAGTGTGGCAGTGCTGTCTGCATGGATATCGCTTCCCAGGCACAGGATAAATTCATTGGTGAATATCCATGCTTTGTTCGCGGATAGCCCGTTACGGTTCAAGTGCATGGCGGTGATTCCCTGTTTTCCGTTTGTTGCTCCACCTGTGAAATTGGTTTTGTTGCGTGAATTCGGTCCGTTGTCTGTCGGGATGGGAGCATTGCTTTCATAGGTTGTGATACCGGGTATCCGACGCCAGTTCCAGAAAGGGAAAATATTGTGGTATTCATCTCCCCGAATATACGTATAGACAGCTCCGTCTGCCATGTAATATCCCTTCAGGTTATCCTCATTTACCAGTTCCGTACCGATCACCCGGCTGGATGCCATGCGTAAAGATGCCATCCAATCAGAGGTACGGTGAATGGTCAGGTCGGAATCTTTGAAGAACTTATTTCCTGTGAAATCGTTTTCTGCATCCGGATGTAGAAAGTTGCGGACTATAAATGCCTTTATTTCCTGTGTCTGCTGTTCATTGCTTCCCTTCATCAGTGAGCAGGCTGCGAAGAGCAGGTTGAATGATTTGTGAAGATCGGCGCTGTGGAAGAGTTGCCGGTTCAATCCGTTTACGTCCCAATGACCTTTCCATACAATCCACTGATACCCTTTCAGAAGAAGGGATACAAGGATATCCTGTTGTTCCTGGCTGAATGCAAGAGGGGTGTCGGCAAACAGTTCGGAATAAAAACTCATGTTGCAGAGGAAAGAAAGTCCGTAATTGCCGAACTGTTGTTGGGGACCATGCTGATGGAAGCTCCAGTCCGGCTGAATACCCTCTTTCTGTCCCAGTACGATTTCCGAGCCAATGTTTTCCCGTGCCTCTTTTACCAGTTGGGAGTCATTCAAGAGTAAGCCCCGGATCAGTACGTTGCCTGCCAGTCATACTTTGTTCTGTCCTGTCATGCCAAAATGGGATTGTTCCATCACCCGCACGGCTTCCTGCTTTTCTTTTTCCGTCATTTCTGCTTCGAAAAGGAGGAAAGCCGGTCCCAAGGTGCGGGGAATACCTATTTGATTGTACCACCAGTTTTTGCAGACCAGTTTTTCGGTGAACCAGTAATTCATGGCTTGGTGAATAATGCTGGTTACGGCTGAAATCTCCTGTGCGGAAGCATTCTCTTTTTCGCGGGCATAATATTTGGTTAGTTTCAGTATCCGCTCTGTGTGTTGTTTCGGTTCCCATCCCGAACGTTTGGTATCGGCATAATTGATGTCCGGCCATGAACCGTCTCCCCGTATCGTACTGATCAGTCGGTGTATCTCTTCCCGGCGGATAGGGTAAAGTTGTTGAAGTTCGATAACGTTCTGGTCAGATACCTCTTTTTCGGGAGGAATTTTAGATAATAGTTGTAAGAAAGCTTGTTTGCTCTCGTCCTGTCCGATAACCGACCGGATATAATTCTGCTTGATAAGTTCGCTTTCTTTGCCTGTTTGTGCAGTAAGATGAGAAAGGAAAGTACAGATAAACAGTACTGATAGGAAGATTCTTTTCATATATCGTGTGTCTTTCATTGCATGTATTAAATTAGGCTTTGACGGGAGGAATGTGTCAATACTCTTTCCACTACGGAGAATACAGGGTAACACAGATTATCTGTGTTGGTAACCAATGATCTGAAATTCTCTCCGTGTCACTCTGTATTCTCTGTGGTGAGTTCTAAATTTACCTTCGTTAAGCCCTGAGTGCATTTACTCCGTACGTTTACAGGAGTTTGCCTGTAAGAATTCGTTCAGTGCATTTTCATAATTACCTTGTAACAAAATGTGATGGTTCCCGAGTGGATTCTTCAGGAAATAATCAGCCGGTGCATTCATTTTTATACGTACTTGTGTACGGCACATATTGATGTAATTGGTGTTTTCGGTCAGAGTTCCGGTAGAAAGGTAATATTCGTCCAGACATTCTCCACCACATTTCACGATAGTGACATCTCCGGTCGGCAGCAGTCCCTGAATACCGATACCGCTTTCCGTTTCAAAATGGCTGCGGATGATGTAACGTTCGGTTTGCTTCATTCCGATTGTGCAATGTGCCAGTATTATTTCGTTGCTCCGGGCGTTAATCATTGAAGGATTTGCCATGAAACCTACTTTCCCGGTCAGTGCTTTGGCGGCGAGTAATGTAAATACAGATTGCAGATCCCCTTCACATCCGGCAATGATCCCTTCGTCGTTCAGCATGGCAAGAGCCAGGCAACCGGTAGTACCGGTGCGCTCCATCAGTTTGAAACAACTCAGGGTGACGGCACTTAGTTTTTCTTCTTTACAGATTCGCTTGACGGCCCGGTAAAGGCGCATTGCCTTAATCATATCTTCGGGAGTCCCTTCACGGCATGCCAGAGCTTGCGAAGCAACCGCGGCGCATGAGGCACCGACTTCGTTGTCTGTAATACGGTCGTATACGTCATAAATCCGTTCCAACGGAATGTCCAGATACTCAATTCCCCAACGCCGCTTTGCGAGCAGATAATCCACATTACTTGCAATCAGCCACGAAGAAGGGGTGCCGATCACTCCGATGCGAAGCCCTACTAATGAACGTTGTGCCTTGAAATTGGTATAAAGTACCTGGATTCGTTGAACGATACTCATAAAGTCTCCATGGAGGATTTCACTTTTCATACCCCGCCCACGTAACCAAGAGGAAATTTCCAGTGCCGCAGCCAGGGAGTTTTGCATTCCGTCGGCCAGTATAATGGCAGGGCGGGGGAGCGATTCGAAGCATTGCATTACCAGTCTTTCTACCCCTCCGGTAGCAATGAAAATGATGCTGAATTCATCTTTTGGCAACTGGCTGATGTCCCGGTAATCAATAAAATTTACGGTGAAATATTTTTCCAGTTCACTGAGAATCGCTTCGTGCGAACTACGTACAGTGGCTTGCTTATGCAGAATCGATGCAAATGTGATCAGGTTTATGGTCATTATGTTATCGTTTTAGGTTTGTAGTTATACAAATGTATCGTTTTCCGTTGATATTACCACAACGTTTTTACCCTTGATAAGGTTTTTAAAGTTTTTATGTCTTTGTGTCCGATTTATTGTGTACATTTGCCGCTCATATTTATTAATTGACCATTTATAATTCAAGATTATGCCAACCATATCGATTCGCGGAACAGAGATGCCTGCATCTCCTATCAGAAAGCTGGCTCCCCTGGCAGATGCTGCCAAACAGCGGGGAATCCATGTATTTCACCTGAACATCGGACAGCCGGACCTGCCCACTCCTCAGGCCGCGATTGACGCGATACGCAACATCGACCGCAAGGTGCTTGAATATAGTCCCAGTGCCGGTTATCGTAGCTATCGCGAGAAATTAGTAGGATATTACGAGAAATTCAATATCAACCTGACAGCAGATGATATAATCATTACTACCGGAGGTTCCGAAGCTGTACTTTTCTCATTCATGTCGTGCCTTAATCCGGGAGACGAGATCATTGTTCCCGAACCTGCTTACGCCAACTATATGGCTTTTGCCATTTCGGCCGGAGCTAAAATACGCACTATTGCTACGACAATTGAGGAGGGGTTCTCTCTTCCGAAAGTAGAGAAATTTGAAGAGTTGATCAACGAACGTACCAAGGGTATCTTGATCTGTAATCCGAATAATCCGACCGGCTATCTGTATACCCGACGTGAGATGAACCAGATCCGTGACTTGGTGAAGAAGTATGATCTTTTCCTTTTCTCCGACGAAGTGTACCGTGAGTTTATCTATACCGGTTCCCCTTATATTTCGGCTTGCCATCTGGAAGGAATTGAGAATAACGTGGTACTGATTGACTCTGTTTCCAAGCGTTATTCGGAATGTGGTATCCGCATCGGTGCCTTGATAACCAAGAATAAAGAAGTGCGTGATGCAGTGATGAAGTTCTGTCAGGCACGTTTGAGTCCTCCGCTGATCGGACAGATTGCTGCCGAAGCCTCACTGGATGCTCCCGAAGAGTACTCACGCGAAACTTATGACGAATACGTTGAGCGCCGTAAATGTCTGATTGACGGTCTGAACCGTATACCGGGTGTTTATTCCCCCATTCCGATGGGAGCTTTTTATACAGTAGCCAAGTTACCGGTCGATGATTCGGATAAATTCTGTGCCTGGTGTCTGTCTGAGTTTGAGTATGAAGGACAGACAGTGTTTATGGCTCCGGCTTCCGGTTTCTATACTACTCCGGGCTCCGGAAAGAATGAAGTCCGTATTGCTTACGTATTGAAAAAGGAAGATTTAACCCGTGCGCTCTTTGTTCTGCAAAAAGCATTGGAGGCTTATCCGGGAAGAACAGAATAAGACCTGATGTCATCCATTCATTCACATAGTCAAAGCAACTCCGTTCCCTTTTCCAAAGAGAAGGGCAAGGTGAGGCTTTCCTATTTTCTTGCCCGTCGGATTTATCGTGATACGGACGGGGGGAAACAAGTTTCCCGTCCTGCTGTCCTGATTGCCATGATTGGCATTGCTATCGGCTTGGCGGTGATGATCATTGCCGTATCTGTAGTGATTGGTTTTAAGAGTGAGGTACGTAATAAAGTGATCGGCTTCGGCTCCCATATCCAAATCAGTAATTTTGATGCGGTAGGGTCCTACGAAACTCATCCGGTTGTGGTGGATGACAGTATGATGATCGCTCTTTCCGCCCGTCCGGAAGTGAAACATGTGCAGCGATATTCCACCAAACCGGGGATGATAAAGACAGATGACGCTTTTCAGGGCATGGTGCTCAAAGGTGTCGGTCCGGAGTTTGATCCTGCCTTTTTCCGCGACCATCTGGTAGAAGGAGAGATACCGGTCTTCAGTGATACGGCTTCCACCAATCAGGTGGTCATATCGAAAGCGATAGCTGACCGGCTGAAACTGAAACTGGGAGATAAAATATATGCCTATTTTATCCAGAAAGATGTGCGTGCCCGCCGATTGACAGTGAAAGGTATTTACCAAACGAACTTTTCTGAATATGATAATCTCTTTCTGCTGACTGACTTGTATTTGGTGAACCGTTTGAATAACTGGGCCCCCGCACAAGTGAGCGGAGCAGAGTTGCAGGTACGTGACTATGACAAACTGGAAGATATAACCTATGGTATAGCCGTTGATACGGACAATAAGCAAGATGTTTACGGGGGGACTTATTACGTACAGAGCATCGAACAAATGAATCCTCAGATATTTGCCTGGCTCGATCTGCTCGACCTGAATGTATGGGTCATTCTTATCCTGATGATTGGGGTAGCCGGCTTCACGATGATTTCAGGATTATTGATTATCATCCTTGAACGCACACAGATGATTGGCATCCTGAAGGCTTTGGGAGCCAATGATTTCACTATCCGTAAAGTATTTCTGTGGTTCTCTGTTTTTCTGATTGGGAAAGGGATGTTGTGGGGAAATGCAATTGGGATTACTTTCTGTGTTTTGCAGTCACAGTTGGGACTTTTTAAACTCGATCCCGAAACTTACTATGTAAGTATGGTGCCGGTTTCCATGAACATCTGGCTTTTCCTTCTGATCAATGCCGGCACCTTATTGGCTTCTGTATTAATGTTGGTCGGTCCCTCTTATTTGATTACCAAGATCAATCCAGCCAGTTCTATGCGGTACGAGTAGTCAAGTTATCTTCGCATAAAATCACCCTTTCTGCGATAGAGACGGTAGAGTCTGAACTTCAGGGATTGTAGCGGACGGATGATGTCGAAAACCGGTAGTGTAAAGTAGTAAGAGCGGTTGTCTCCCATCTCATTGGCTGTTTTGTTGATGACGTAGGCTTGCGCCGAATAACGTACGATCCATAACAATAGAGCCAGTCCCGCAGCCAGCCAGTGAAAAGAGAGGATACCGAATACGATTCCCGATAGGCAGGCGACATAAAACAATAGCCTCGTGGCGGTTTCCAACCCCAGTAACCAGCGTTGTGAACCTTTATAGAAGCGTGCGGTTGCCATATAGCTTACCTTTTCTTCTTTCCAGTCCTTATAGCGTTCCACAGGTTGCATCCGTATCACTGAATCCGGTGAGGTTTCCACCCGGGTATTGTTTTCATTGGCAATTTGGTTGATAAACAGGTCATCTTCTCCCCGCTGCATGTTCAAGTGGGTAGAAAATCCTTTGACTTTGAAGAACAATTCCTTGCGGTAGGCCAGGTTGCGCCCGATGCCCATGTACGGTTTACCCGCCAGGGCAAAACCCAGATAACGAAGCGAGGTGAAAAGCGAGTCGAAAGATACCCGTTTGTGCAGCCATCCTTTTCCCCGTTCGTAACCGCTATATCCCAGTACGATGTCTGTACTCGGCGTGAAATTGCGTGCTATCCGTCGAAGCCACTTGTCACTGACCGGAGTGCAGTCGGCCTCGGTGAATACCAGCCAGTCATATTTACTGGCTTTAATGCCCAGCGTCAGTGCCAGTTTCTTCCGGCTGATGTACCGCGCGCTGTCCGGTGTGAAACTGTGATACAGGTTCGGGTATTCTTCTTCCAGCTCTGACAGGAGATCTTCGCTTTCGTCCGTAGAACCATCGTTGATGACGATTACTTCAAAGTCCGGATAATCCTGTTTCAGGATAGCGGGCAGGTTTCGGCGCAGGTTTTCCGATTCGTTGCGTGCACAGATGACTACAGACAGCGGGGGAAGTTCCCGTCCGAAGTGTACTTCATCTTTTCCAACAGCAAGGTTGTGGGTGTGTATCCGGTTATACAGTCCGAGATAGTAGATAAGTTGAACGATCAAAAGAACGCCTGCGGCTGATAGCAGTATCAGTTCGGCCGTATTGAATGTGAATGCTTCCATTGAATCTTACAAGATGTTTACGTCACAAAAGTACATAATTTTTCAGAGATTAGGTGATTTGTTTCTTTCTTATTTCTTATTGTCCAGATATTCCTTTTTGAACATATCGACAAATAACAAGAACAGCGATAATATAAGCGGTCCGAAGATGACTCCCATGAATCCGAACAACGGTAATCCGATGACTACACCGAAGATTGTAATAAGCGGATGGGTGTCTGCCATTTTCTTCTGTAAGATAAAGCGTATCAGGTTGTCACATTGCGAAACGACAATTCCTCCGTAAGCTGCCAGTCCGATGGCGTTTGCCCATTCACCGGTCAGTGCAAGGTAGGCAGCCACCGGAAACCAGACGAGAGCAGTCCCCACCATCGGGATGATTGTAGCAAAACAAGTCAGAACACCCACTAACCAGGCATTCGGTGCTCCGAAGATAAAGTAGCCGATCAGTGCGACTCCTCCCTGAATAACGGCAAGTAAGGGAATGCCGATGGCATTGGAGCGGACAATCATGTTGATATTGTGTGTTACCTCCCGGGTGTTTTTCTCATTGAAAGGTAGGATGTCGTCAATGTAGGACTCCATTTTGGTTCCTCCTATCAGCATGAAATAAAGTACAAAGACCAGAACAAACAGGTTGATTGCAAAGCTGCTGATACCTCCCATGACTGCCTGTCCTATTTTGGGGAGCAGAGAAACGATGAACGAAAGTGTGTCACTGCCCAGCACGTCATATCCTGTTTTCGCCTTGATGATCCCTGCCAATTCTTCAACAGGGGCAATAATGGCCTGTGGGTCCAGATTGATATCCTGCAACTTGTTGACCAGCATCCATACAATCAGAGAAATAGGTACCAGGAAGCACAGGATGGCTTCACCTGTAATCAGCAGGGCTGCGAAACTTCGTTTCATTCGTGCACCGAGATACATCATTTGTCGCCGGACCAGGATATAGATGGTGAGTGCTCCCAATAATCCGCCGAGAAAAGGGGTAATTTGCCGGAACAAGATGATGCCCAATCCGATGATGATGATAATCAAAGAATATTTCCAATATTTTTCTTTCATAATAAATAAAAAGGAGAGTAGAGATTCCTCTCTATTTATAACATTACACCTACTAAAATGTTTCAGTCCTGAGGCAGGTCGATACTGAAAATTGTTTGTCCCGGACGACTCTTACGGATCGATAAGTGTCCGTCATGTTGTCGGATGATCTGCTTGCAGAGACTGAGTCCTATTCCGCTTCCTTCCGCTTTTGTGGTAAAGAAAGGAATGAAGATCTGCTCACGTATCTCTTCCGGGATGCCGGGACCATTGTCTTCTATTTCTATCAGCAGACGGTCTGCCTGTTGCAGGCGGAGGATGATTCTGCCTTCCGTCTGTCCTTCGAGAGCCTGCATCGCATTCTTCAGTAAGTTGAGGAATACTTGTGACAGCTGGTTTGCGTCGCCGTTGGTTTCTATCGAATCCGGTGTGGATTGTAACACGAAGTGAATGCCACGTTCGCGGAAATCACTTTGCAACAGTTCTTCCAGGTTGCGCAACATATCGGTCAGTGAGAAACGTTTCTTTTCCGGGTGAGGGAGGTAGGACAGATGCCGGAATGATTCCGTGAATTCCATCAGCCGTTCGCTTTGCGTTTGGATAATCCGTAGTCCGCGGGCTGACTTTTCGTTGATATCCGGATATGCGGATAAGGTTTGTGAGAGTGAAATGATCGGTGCAATCGTGTTCATGATTTCATGGGTCAGCACATGTGTCAGTTTGCTCCACGATTCACTCTCCTTATCACTCAGCTCGTCACCGATATCTTTGATGGATAAGATGGTTATGGTTTCACCTTCCAGGATCATCTCTTTTCGGGATATGCTGAGGCTGTCGCGAATGCCGGTTGCATTCAACAGTTGTGCCAGTTGCATTTCGGTGTAAAGACGGTTGCACTTCAGCAGAGAGAAGGCAGCACTGTTGGCAGTGATGATTCGGCCCGAAGCATCCCAGGCAAGCACGCCGCTGGGCACTTCTTCAAGTAACGACCGGTAGAAGTGCTCCTGTTTCTGGTTTTCGCCTTTGGTACGGGCAAGCAGGTCATTGAGCCGGTTGAGCGAACGGTTCAGTTGTTCCTGTTCTTTGCTGACATTCACTTCCGGAAAGTAGAGCATATTGTCTTTATCCTGCACTGCATCGAAGAACAATTTGATTTTTCGGTTGAATGTATTTAGCCGCCGGGTCAGTGCACCGATCTGAAAAAGAGAACATAGCAACAATATACTGCCGATGATGTATCCGGTGCCGGATAAGATCAGCCATAGTCCGGCACCTGCCGTAGCGAGTATCAGTACGATGTGGAGCAGTATAATGAAATAGATGCGTCGGCTGAATATCATCGGGGTCAGAGTTTGAATCGTTTGAGCTTGTTATACAACGTTTGCCGGCTCACGCCCAGTTGCTCGGCAGCGGCAGTCAGGTTACCGTTGTTTTGCAGGATGGCAGTTTCGATGGCTTGCCGTTCCACCTCTTCCAGATTGGGTACGGTGACTGCTGCCTGTGGCTGCCAGGTCTGTTTCACCAAGATATCTTTAGGGCGGATCACGCTGCCCTCACACAAGATGACCGCTTTCTCGATGGTATGCTGCAACTCCCGGATATTGCCCGGCCAGTGATACCCGCGCAGTTTTTCAACAGTCTGTTCGTGCATCCGTATTTCCTGACGTTGATATTTGGAAGCGAATTTACGTAAGAAACCGTCGATAAAGAGCAAAATGTCGTCTCCCCGCTCACGCAAGGGAGGCAGTTCCAGGTGGATGGTGTTGATGCGGTAGAACAAGTCTTCACGAAACATCCCCTCTTTTACCATTGCGGGTATGTCCTTGTTTGTTGCCGAAATCAGGCGGATATCTACCGGGATCACTTTGTTGCTTCCCAACCGCATCACATTGCGGCTTTGGAGTACCGTGAGCAACTTGGCCTGGAGCGACAGGGGCAGGTTGCCTATTTCGTCCATAAACAGTGAACTTCCGTCGGCGGCCTCAAACTTTCCCCGGCGGCTTTCGTAAGCATCGGTGAAAGCCCCCCGTTCGTGCCCGAACAGTTCACTCTCGAACAGTGATTCGCTGATCGCTCCCATGTCTACGTTCAGCATCGGGCGTGCACCGCGAGGTGAAAGGCGGTGAATCTCCCGTGCCAATATCTCTTTACCGGTTCCGTTTTCTCCTGTTATCAGGATGTTGGCATCTGTCCGTGCCACTTTAGATACTACTTTCATCAGTTGCAGCATGGCAGGCGAATGTCCAACCAGCATTTCGAACCCTTCTTTTTTGTTTTCCTTTGTCTGCCGTTCCGAAGGTTTCCTGTTGTTGCGGTAAGCTTCCGTCACTTTATCGATCAGGGTCTGATTATCCCATGGTTTCAGGAGGAAGTCGGCGGCTCCGTTTTTGAGTGCTTTTACGGCAAGTTCCACGTCTCCGTAAGCAGTCAGCATCACTACGGGCAGAGTAGGAGCCATCTTCCGGATATGTCCCAGCCAATACAGCCCTTCGTTGCCATTATTGATGCCTGCCGAGAAGTTCATATCCAGGATGACCACGTCGATGCGGTGGGTCGTCAGCAGGGCAGTGATCTGATTCGGGTTCGAAGCCGTCAGTATCTTGCAGAAGTAGTTTTCAAGCAAAAGTTCGAGTGAAGCCAACACCCCTTTGTTATCGTCTACAATCAGAATAGTTCCCGTGTTCATGATATCTCCTTTTGATTCGCTTCCTGTTTTTAAGTTCGTGGTAAAGATATTTGTTTTTGTAACTCCCTGCAAGAGAGTGTCCAATAATTAGACGTTTTCGAATTGAGAATTTATATGGGAAGGGGATGTGGGGACAAATCCGGGGAATGTTGACGTCAACCGTCCAATATCTGTACGCAGTAGCGTCCAAATATTGGACGGTATCTTTCTATTGATAAGTCTATGTGGTTGAATTTTAGTTGTTTATTCTTTTTGGCACACTCTTTGCCCAGATGGTTTATATGAAACATCTTATATCACTTTGTACTTTATTTCTTTTTTCCGCTCTTTTGTCTGCACAGACAGAGAGATCGCTCGACGAATGTATTCGTATCGCATGGAAACAGAATCCGTCTTTGCGGAATAGCGAGATAGATATCAAGGAAAACCGGATGAACTATATCTCTGCCGTGGGGAGTTTCCTTCCCCGCGTCAGTGTATCGGCCGAAGCCGGACGAAACTTCGGACATTCCATCGATCCGAGCACCAACGGATATACCAATAATACGTTCGATGAAGGAACCGTGGGGTTGGACATGACGCTTTCTCTTTTCGAAGGTTTCACCCGCATCAACCGGGTACGTTTTGAGAAGATGAACCGCAGCCGGAGTGAATGGGCTTTGAAGGAACGGCGCAACGAACTTGCTTGCCGGGTGACGGATGCCTATTATAAACTCCTGCTTGAAGAGCGGATGCTCGATCTGGCTTTTGAGCAGAGCCGGCTAAGCGAACGTTATCTCAAACAAACCGAAGCTTTTGTAGAACTGGGTTTGAAGTCGGTTTCCGACTTACAGGAAGTCAAAGCCCGTCGCGAGGGTGATATTTACCGTTACCAGGTGCGTGAGAACGGTTGCCGCCTGGCATTGCTCCAACTGAAACAATTGTTGAACCTGCATGCCGGGGATACGTTGGTACTTCAGGATACAATCAACTACGAATCTCTTCCGCCTTGTTCGCTGCCCCAGACAGATGAGCTCTATATGCAATCTCTGGTAGCAATGCCTTCGATGCGGATGATGGAACTCAGACAGCGGGCTGCCCGTAAAGAGTATGCCATGGCGGGCGGTAAGTTCTCGCCGACGGTTTTTGCCCGTTTCTCAATGGCCTCCCGTTATCTCGACGGTTTTTCTACCAAACAGCTGAACGACAATTTAGGAAAGTATATCGGTGTCGGCATTTCCATCCCTTTATTGAGCGGGTTGGAACGACTGACCACCCTGCGCAAACACAAGTTGAATATATTCCGTCTCCGGAATGAGGAAGAACTTCAAAAACAACAACTCTATACAGAGGTGGAGGAAACGGTTCTTTCTCTCCGTTCCGGATATGATGAATTCCGGCAGGTATTGCAGCAGTTCAGGGCCGAAGAACTGGTACTGAAAGAATCCGAACGAAAATGGGAAGAGGGGCTTATCTCCGTATTCCAGCTGATGGAAGCCCGCAATCGCTTTATCTCTGCCAAGGCCGAGTTGACCCGGGTGCGCTTACAGGTGGATATGACCCGGAAGATGGAAACTTATTATCGGACGGGAAGCTTTTGTACGTTGCCCGGTGAGAAGTGATATACGGGGTATGTGACCGGTACATCGTTCCTTTACGACCTGACGGCATAACCTTATAAACAAACGTGAATCATACATAAAACAATAACTATCTATGGATACAATGATCGAACGGAAGCCCGGAATGAAGCGAAAACATTATTATGCTATTGCCGGAGCCGTGGCACTGGTGGGACTTATCTTTTATTTTATTTTCAGGGACACTTCCTCTTCTATGAGTGTAGAAAAAGACCGGCTGACCATTGCTACTGTTACCCGCGGAGAGTTCAGTGATTACATCCGGGTCATCGGACAAGTGATGCCCAACCGCATCATCTATATGGATGCGGTAGAGGGAGGCCGTGTCGAGGAGCGCCTGAAAGAAGAGGGGGCCATCGTCAAAGCAGGCGACGTCATTCTACGTCTCAGCAATCCGCTCCTGAACATCGGGATCATGCAGAGCGAAGCCGATCTCGCCTATCAGGAAAACGAGTTGCGCAACACCCGCATCAGTATGGAACAGGAGCGCTTGCGGCTGAAGCAGGAGCGCATCGGGCTGAGTAAGGAACTGGCTGTGAAGAAGCGTCGTTACGACCAGTACAGCCGTCTTATCAAAGAGCAACTGATAGCACAGGAAGACTTCCGGCTGGCACGTGAAGAGTATGAGGCGGCACGGGCACAACTGGATGTTGTGGACGAACGTATCCGTCAGGACAATATTTTCAGGGAGAGTCAGGTTCATAGTCTTGATGAAAACATCCGTAATATGAAGCGCAGTCTTGCCCTGGTACGTGAACGGGTGGAAAACCTGAAAGTAAAAGCTCCCATAGACGGACAGGTGGGGAACCTCGATGCTCAAATCGGCCAGTCCATTGCTGCCGGCGAGCATATCGGACAGATCATTACACCCGATTTGAAAGTGCAGGCACAGATCGATGAGCATTATGTGGAACGGGTGGTTCCCGGACTTCCGGCTGATTTTACCCGTGACGGAGGAAACTATAAACTCGAGGTGACCAAACCCTATCCCGAGGTAAAGGAGGGCCAGTTCCGTACCGACCTTCAATTTACTTCCGGACGTCCCGAGAACATCCGTGCCGGACAGACTTATCACATCAATCTCCAGTTGGGAGATCCTGCCCAGGCCATTCTTGTTCCTCGTGGCGGATTCTTTCAAATAACCGGGGGCCGCTGGATGTATGTTGTTGACGAAAGTGGTAAATTTGCCACGCGCCGTCCCATCCGGATCGGACGGCAGAACCCGCAATATTATGAAGTGACTGAGGGATTGAAACCGGGCGACCGGGTGATTGTATCCGGATATGAATTGTTTGGGGATAACGAGAAACTTATATTGAAATAAGAACCGAATACTATGAACTACATTTCGCAAGTGATACGAAGCCAGCGGGTTAAAAAGTCTCTGACGCTGATAAACATAACAGGGTTGTCGGTCTGCATTGCGGCGGCACTTCTTATTATGCTTTATGTCTGGTCGGAGTTAAGTTATGATTCATTTCATGATACCGACCGTGTGTATCGTGTTGAAAGCAGACTGTATGAGGGCGAGATGCTGACGGATAATTGGGCGACTACGGCTTATGGGCATGCTCCTGCCATGAACAGGGAAATAGCGGGAATTGAGAAGTACGTCCGTGTTACGGCTCAGGATCGCGAGCAGGTGGTGAATTACTTCGACAGGAGATTTGCCGAGGAACATTACTGCTATACCGAGCCTGCCTTTTTCGAAATATTCAACTTCCCCATAGTTAAAGGAGAAAAGACCGGGCAACTGGTACGCCCTAATACGGTGGTACTGACTGAAAGCGCTGCAAGCCGCTATTTTGGTGAAGAAGACCCGATAGGCAAGATACTGACCTTCAGTACCTCTTCATCACAGCAAAACTTTGAAGTAACGGGCATTATTGCCGATATGCCTGTCCGTTCGCACCTGCGCTACGATTTCCTGCTTTCCTACAATACGATTCCCAAGGAACGGCAGGACATCTGGTACATTCACGGTGTATATACTTACGTCCGCTTGATGCCCGGAAAGACTCCGGGAGAAATTGAACAGGCTTTCCGTGACATATCCGACAAGTACAAGACTGATGCACTGAAACATAAAACCTGGGCTGTAGAACTGATCCCGTTGAAAGACATTCACCTTACTCCTCAAAAAGCATACGAGAAAGAGGTGAAAGGAAGCCGGACGGCAGTTCTTATTTTGTTCGTAATGTCCGCCATTCTGCTGCTGATAGGTTGGGCAAATGCCTTGAACCTGACCGTAGCCCGCTTTTTGGAGCGTGGACGGGAGTTCGGGCTCCGTAAAGCTTTTGGTGCTTCGCGCCGTCAGATTATTATCCAGGGACTTCTTGAGTCCGGTTTCATGAACTTGCTGGCTACGTTGATAGCTTTCGGCTGGTTGGAACTCCTCTTGCCTCTTGTCTATCGCTGGGCAGGGCAAAGCTTCGGGACAGACATACTTATGCAACCCGCTTTCTGGGGGATTGTAGCCGGAGTGGTTATCATCGGTACGTTGGTTGTAGGGCTTTATCCTTCCTGGCTGATGGTCACTATCCGTCCGTCGGAGATTATGCGCGGTAAACTGTTGCACGGAAAGAGAGGCAACCGGATCAGAAAGGCGTTGATTGTTGTTCAGTTCCTGGCTTCTTTTGTTCTGATTGCAGGCACGTTTACTGTGTTTCAACAGGTCCGTTACATGCAGCGTGAGGCCGAATCGGATCTGAATACCCGCATTCTGGTCATTAAATATCCTTCGTTCACTGAGGGACTGTCGCTGCGCATGGAGAGCTTCACCAAACGTTTGAAGCAACGGGCGGATGTAAGTCACGTGACAGTTTCGGGAGCTGTTCCCGGTGTGGAAGTTGCCAACTATTTTACCAATCGGCCGTATGGAAGCGATCCTTCACAAGTAAAATTGATACAGATGTTTTCTGTAGACTACGACTATTTGTCTGCCTATATGCCCCGTATGGTTTGCGGACGAAGTTTTTCCGAAGATTATGGTGGCGATCTTAACCGGGTGGTGCTTAACGAAGAAGCTGTCAGGCTGTTGGGCTACGAATCGGCAGAAGCGGCGTTGGGGCAACAACTTAAAATGGAAGTGGTTAGTGACCCGCTTGAGATAATAGGAGTGGTGGAGAACTACCACCAGCAATCGCTTGCCGTGGCTTACAAGCCTATCATTTTCTTTTTGAAAGAGCGTGTTCCTTTTATTGCAACGCCTTATATTTCTGTCTGTCTGAAAGGAAAGGGTGATGCCGGCGTCTTGACGGAAATTGAACAGATGTATCGTGAATACTTCCCGACTTCTTTATTTTCTTATTTCTTTTTGAATGATTTTAATGAATTCCTATACAAATCCGATCGTAATTTTGGCTGGATATTTGCCAGCGCCTCATTGCTTGCCGTATTTGTTGCTTGCCTTGGATTGTGGATTGTAACACTGTTTTCCACCTTGTCACGTTTGAAGGAGGTGGGTATCCGCAAAGTGCTCGGCGCAAATAAAACCAGCCTATTCTTTGTCCTGACCAAAGAACTGTTGTTGCTTACCGTATTGGCATCTGCAATCGGTATTCCTGTATCGGCAGTGCTGATGAATGCTTGGCTGGAAACGTACGCTTTCCACATTTCGCTGTCCTGGTGGATATATGCAGCCACTTTTGTACTGCTGATGCTGATAGCCTTTCTCACTGTGTTCCAACAGGTATGGCGTACCATCCGCCAGAAACCTATGCGCATTTTAAAATATGAATAACTAATATAATATATAACGATTATGATTAAAACAGAAAAACTGTCTATGCTCTTCACCACCGAGGAGGTGCAGACCAAAGCGTTGAATGAAGTGACCATGCAAGTGGAGCGGGGAGAATTTGTAGCTATCATGGGTCCTTCCGGGTGTGGCAAGTCTACTCTGCTGAATATCCTGGGTACACTCGATTCACCCACTTCCGGTTCTTACTTCTTCGAAGGCAAACAGGTGGACAAGATGAACGAGAACCAACTGACGGCCCTGCGTAAGGGAAATCTGGGATTTATCTTCCAGAGTTTCAACCTGATTGACGAACTGACCGTATACGAGAATGTGGAGCTTCCTCTGGTATATCTGGGCATGAAACCTGCCGTACGGAAAGAAAAGGTGAAACAGGTACTTGAGAAGGTAAACTTGTTGCACCGTGCCAATCATTTTCCGCAACAGCTTTCCGGTGGACAACAACAGCGCGTCGCCATAGCCCGTGCCGTGGTGACGGACTGTAAATTGTTGCTTGCCGATGAACCGACCGGAAACCTCGACTCGGTAAACGGTGTGGAAGTGATGGAGCTACTACGGGAACTGAACCGTCAGGGGACTACCATCATCATCGTTACTCACTCGCAGCGTGATGCGACTTATGCCCACCGGATTATCCGCTTGCTCGATGGGAAGATCGTAGCCGAGAATATCAACCGTCCGTTGGCCGAAACTTCCGGGACTAATACAGAGAGCGTATGATAGGGAATTATTGGAATAGTGCCTATCGTAACCTGATGAAACGGAAGGGATTCAGTTTCATCAATGTTTTCGGATTGGCAGTCGGCATGGCATCTGCCTTGCTGATATTGACTTATGTCACTTTTGAGTTCAGTTTCGACAAGATGCACGAGAAGTACGAACGCATTTTCCGTGTGGAAAGCACTTTCTATGAAGGCGAAGTACAGACCGACTATTGGGCCAGCAGTTCGTTTGGTTATGGTTCGGCCATGAAAGAGAATCTGGCCGGAATTGAAGACTATACGCGGGTGGTCTCCTTGTATCAGCCGGAACAGATTGTGAAGTATGGTGAACTTACTTTACGTGAAAACCAGATTGCTTATGCCGATCCCGGCTTCTTCCGTTTGTTCGACTTTGAGTTGGTGAAGGGAGATAAAGCCACTTGCCTCTCCATGCCCCGGCAGGTGGTCATCACCGAACGGATTGCCCGTAAATATTTTCAGGATGAAGATCCCATCGGTAAGATACTTATCTTTACTGGACCTTATGACAAGGTGGTTTGCGAAGTGACCGGTGTTATGAAAGAGATGCCTTCCAATTCACATGTCCATTACAATTTCCTGATTTCCTATAAATCGCTCGGACAGTATTTGCATGATTATTGGTATAAGCACGAGGTTTATACTTACGTATTACTCGATTCTCCCGAAAGGAAGGCAGAAATAGAAGAAGCGTTTCCGGCAATGGCGGAGAAATATAAGACGGACGAGGCTTTGAAGAACAAAATCTGGGGCGTTTCACTGACTCCATTGGCCGATATCCATCTCAAACCCCAAGTGGGATACGAGGCCGAGATCAAAGGAAACCGCACGGCGATGATTGCCCTGATCTTTGCTGCCATAGCCATTCTGGCAATTGCCTGGATCAATTATATCAACCTGACCGTAGCCCGTTCGATGGAACGTGCCAAGGAAGTAGGGGTACGCCGGGTGATAGGAGCTTTCCGCAAACAGCTTATTTCACAGTTCTTATTTGAGGCTTTGGTGATGAACTTGGTTGCTTTTGTGCTGGCTGTGGGGCTGATTGAACTGGTTCTCCCGTATTTCAATCAGTTGGTAAGCCGTACGGTTACCTTCTCTGTCTGGTTGACCGGATATTGGTGGCTGTTACTGTTGTTCGTGTTAGTTGGCGGTATTTTCCTTTCCGGTTACTATCCTGCGCTGGCACTGCTGAATCGTAAACCGATTACGTTGCTGAAGGGAAAGTTCCTCAACAGTAAGTCGGGAGAAGGCACTCGCAAAGTGCTCGTGGTTGTTCAGTATACAGCTTCCATGATTCTGTTGTGCGGTACATTGATTGTGTTTGCGCAGTTGAACTTCATGCGCAGTCAGTCGTTGGGAGTGAAGACGGACCAGACCCTGGTGGTGAAATTCCCCGGACGGACCGAAGGGATGAATACCAAACTCGAAGCCATGAAGAAAGCTATTGCCCGTCTGCCTTTGGTGGATAAAGTCACTTTTTCCGGTGCGGTTCCGGGTGAAGAGGTGGCTACCTTCTTATCCAATCGCCGGAAAAGCGACGCTTTGAAGCAAAACCGGCTCTATGAAATGCTGGTGTGTGACCCGGACTACATCGATGCTTACGGACTTCAGCTTGTGGCTGGACGCGGGTTCTCCGAGGATTATGGAGACGACGTGAATAAGTTGGTGGTCAACGAGTCTGCTGTCCGTAACTTAGGACTTGCTTCTAACGAAGAGGCTCTCGGCGAAGAGATAGAGGTGGAGTGTACCGATGCTCCGATGCAGATCATCGGCGTGGTGAAGGATTATCACCAGCAGGCACTCAATAAAAACTATACGCCGATTATGTTGATTCATAAAGATAAAATCGACTGGTTGCCGCAGCGGTATATCTCTGTTGTGATGAAGTCCGGCGACCCGAAGGAGCTGGTGTCACAGGTTGAGGAGATCTGGCATCGCTATTTCGAAGATTCCAGTTACGACTTCTTCTTCCTCGACCAGTTCTTCGATCATCAGTATCGGCAGGACGAGGTGTTCGGTGTCATGATCGGCTGTTTTACAGGTCTGGCTATTTTCATCTCTTGTCTGGGATTGTGGGTACTGGTAATGTTTTCGTGCTCGACGCGTACCAAGGAGATGGGGATCCGGAAAGTATTGGGGGCTACCCGTTGGAATCTGTTCTATCAACTGGGTAAAGGCTTCTTCCAATTGATCCTGGTAGCAGTAGTCATTGCGCTGCCCGTCGCCTGGTTCAGCATGAATGCCTGGTTGAGTCATTATGCTTTCCGCACGGACCTGAAAGCATGGTTCTTTATAATTCCGGTAGTGTTGATGCTGCTGATTTCGTTTGTGACAGTAGCCTGCCAGACAGTGAAGATCATAGTGGGAAAACCGGCACGGTCATTACGATATGAGTAACCTGACGGAATAGATACGAATACAATTCACCACAGAGTACACGGAGTACACAGAGATTAAAAACTCTGTGCTCTCTGTGTACTCTGTGGTGGATTAAAAGTCATTGCAAAATCAGTTGGTTTAATTTCTCCGATTCCTGAGCGGAGCGATAATTCCTTTATGGCTGTGTATGGTTCTCTTCACCCCAATGCGTTTTCGCTTCCAGTTCTTCACGGTCACGCACCTCTTTTGCTTTTTTTGCATAAACAATCATTCGCAGAGACTGGTCGTAAGTGAAGTAATTCCATACCCAGTTGAGCAATACGTTTGCTTTGTTTCGCACTCCCAGGATGGAACGTAAGTGAACAACCAGCCACATCACCCAGGCCAGCCATCCGGCGGTTTTGAAACTGCTGAACTCTGCTACGGCACGGTTGCGTCCTACGGTTGCCATCGATCCCAGGTTGCGGTAATGGAACGGTTGCATCGGTTTTCCTTTTTCCAGTCTTTGCAAGTTTTTGGCAAGCAGCTCTCCTTGTTGGATGGCTACTTGTGCCAGTTGCGGGTGTCCGTTGGGATAGTTCTTGTCCGTGGTCTGGATACACTGGTCGCCGATTGCGAAAATATGCTCAGTTCCCTGTACACGGTTAAATTCGTCTACCTTGATTCTTCTTCCTCGTCCCAGTAACTCTCCGCCGATATTGCCAAAGGTGATGGCTGCCACACCACTCACCCAGATGAAGGTGCGTGTGGCTATCTCTGTCCCGTCTTCCAACACCACTTTATGATCTTTGTAGTCCGTCACCCGCTTGTTCAGCAGGATGTTGACTCCCATTTCGCGTAGGAACTGTTCGGCATGACGCGATGAATCTTCGGACATTCCGGCCAACAGTCTGTCTCCTGCTTCAATCAGATAGACGTGCATCAGGCTGCTGGGCATATCCGGATAATCATTGGGGAGTACGAACTTTTTCATTTCCGAAAGTACTCCGGCTATCTCCACTCCGGTGGCTCCTCCGCCCACTACGACAACATTAAGCAACTCCTGTCGCTCACGTTCTGTGGCGCAGGTGATTGACCGTTCAAAGTTTGCCAGCAGAGCATTTCTCAATCCCATGGCTTCCGAAACGGTTTTCATAGGCATGGCTTCTTCTTCGATGTGTTCGTTGCCGAAGAAGTTCGAAGTAGTGCCGGCTGCCAATACCAGGTAATCATATTCTGCTTTACCGATGGAAGTCTGGATCATCTTTTTCTCGGGGAAAATGGCCCGTACCTCTGCCATGCGGAAGTAAAAGTCTTTTCGCTTTTGAAAAATCTTCCGGAAAGGGAAGGAGATAGAGCTGGGTTCAAGTCCGGCGGATGCGACCTGATAAATCAGGGGAGGAAACTGATGATAATTGTTCTTGTCTACTAAAACAACCTGAAAGCCAGATTTCTTTAGCTTGTTGGCCAACTTGAGACCACCGAAGCCACCACCTACGATGATGACACGCTTCTTGTCGTTTTTTACAATGTTGAAACTCATACTGAAAACTTCTATTTAACCTGATGTGTCTAAAAACTAATGTCATGAAATAAACATTTATCATCGGTATAAAGTTTCCGTAAACAGCAATTAAAATACTTGTTATCATCACAGGTTAAGAGATTACACAAAGATATAACAGCCGGAGTTGCTTATCCGTGAATTGCCTGTTTGTGTAATCCGTTAATCTGTGGTGAAAGAGATTTTGCAATAGTGTATCGTGGCGTTTATAATTCCGGTACTGTCCTGAATTTAGTTTCCGGGAAATGCTTCTGCAGATACCGTTGGATAAATTGCTGTGTATCCTCTTGTATGGTTCGGTCTTCGACTGTGGGATAGAGGTTGTATAACACCGTATCCAGTTCGATGCCCCGGCTTTTGATAGCTTCCAGGCTGAGTAGAGTATGGTTGATGCTGCCCAGCTTGCCCGAAGTGACAAAAAGTAACGGATAACCCTTTTGCGCTACATAGTCGATGGTCAGGAACTCTTCGGAGAGTGGAACCATCAGTCCGCCGGCACCTTCGAGCAGGACGATGTCATAACGGTGGCTCAACTCTTCTGTGGCACGTTCTATCTTGTCGAAATCGATAGGCCGTCCGTCGATGCGTGAGGCGAGATGTGGAGAACAGGGATAAGAAAAGATTTCAGGCATGGTCAATCCTTCCCGGTCGTCATCGGTAAGGGCGATGTCCATGATGCGGCGGTGCAGGTCGATATCTTCCGAATGACCCGTATTTCCGGTCTGGATAAACTTTTGGGTAATGGTACGTTGGCCTTTCCGGTTCAATTCCCGTGCCAGATAACCTGTGGCATAACTCTTTCCTGCATCTGTATCGATGCCGCTGATAAAATACACATTCTTTTTCATACTTCTTATGTTTGAGACCCGCAGGTCGTTATTATCTTTTCTTTGCAATGATATAAATGGGATGATAGGTCAGTGAAACAGAGCCTTTACCAGGGCTGAACAGACGCTCATATTCCTGACAGAAGAGGCTCAGTTTGCTCCGGGTCCAGGCTCTGTTACAGGTACCCGTCACTCCGGTTTGTTTCAGGTGATAAAGTACTTCCATCGGATTGCTGAAATTCAGTGAGATGACTTCTTCTTCCGTATGCACGATGTCGTATAGTGCCGAGAGCGAAGCAGTCAGTTCTTCTCTTGAACGGTAGGCGAGTCCCTGTCCGGTCAGTTGACGGATCTCCTTCATGTTTTCTTTCCCGAATGTACTGAAGGCGATGTATCCCTGTGCATTCAGGATGTTTTCGCATTTGCGGAAAAAAGCGTCGGGATGCTCAAACCATTGCAGGACGGAACACGAGGTGATCAGTTCCGTTCCGTGGGGAAAGGCAAGTGCTTCGGCATCTCCGGGCAGGAAAGAAACCTGTTCGTTCAGGATATCTTCGCAACTGTGGCGCATCTCTTCACAGAGATCATTCAGCAGTAAGCGTTCCGGACGAAACGAACGGAGCAACAGACGCGAGTAAGTACCCGTGCCACAACCGAACTCTACGATGCGGCGGAAAGATTGCCGGGGGAGGTGCTGCTGTAACAGGGTACACATTTTCCGGGCAATCTGCTGTTGCACGCGGGCTTCGTGAGGATAGGTATCGATTGCTTTTGAGAAGCGTTGGGCGATCAGCTGTTTGGAAAAGGGAATAATGGGAGAGAGGTTCTCTTTCAATATCTTATCGTCATAATGTGCTCCTTCATATCGTTGTATTTCAGTGCAATGCTCTTCCCACGCCTGTTCCTGATTCCGGGACGGAAAGATATGGTCTGATTCTCCGATAATCGCTTTATTCCAGACAAAGGCGGATGGGGGCAGTTCGTTGCATTGCTTGCGGATGGCGGCCAGTTCCTCTTTCAGTTCCTCAACCGTTCTTTGGGGAGCTATCTCGCAGAAAGCCTTAAAGTCACTTCCCGAACCGCACATCCGTCTGCGAAACTTCTGTAGCGTTGCTTCGCTGAGGTTGTTGAGTGTGCCCTCAAAAATGACGGGAGGGATTCCTCTTGCGTCATCGATGGGGAAAGGAGTACCGTTGATGGCAATGCTTTGCGTTATGGGAAGGTTACTGCCTTGCAGCACTTGTGAAGCAGCCCATACTCCCATTGACCAGGCTACAACCTGTATTTGGGTATATGTGGAGAGCAACGTCTTGTCAAAGTCAAGGGAACGGTAATCATAGCAGATAATCAAGTCTCTATGTTGTGGGAGATAATGTATGAAGGGAGTTTCGTCCATTCCCCATCCGGTAAAGAAGAGAATGACTTCACTCCCGGTCTCTCTCCCGGGGAGAGGAGAGTTCTGAGAATATTTTGTTTGATATAGTCTTTTAAGTATCATAGCTTTATTGTTTATCGTTCACAGTTTATCATTCATCGTTTACAGTTCATCGATTATCATTTACTGTTGATATGAGTTTTTCCACTTCCTCGTCTGTCACGTCTGCGGTCAGTGAAAAGCGGATGCGGGAAGTACCTTCCGGTACTGTAGGCGGACGGACAGGTAATGCGTAGAATCCTTTGCGTTGTAACTCTTTCGCTATTTGTATGGCGGTTACACTTTCACCTGCTACCATAGGCACGATCTGACTGACTGAAGTGGAAGAATAACCTTTCTCCCGGAGCGCAACTCGCAAACACTTACTGATGGCTGCCAGATGTTCTCTCTTTTCTTGATATTCCGCCAAATGGCGGAGTACGAATGAAGTCCATTGCAGGGTGACGGGCGGAAGACCGGTGGTGAAGATGAAAGGACGCATCTTATTAATCAGATAATCCCGTATTACTTGTCTGCATACTACGTAGGCTCCGGCAGAAGCCAGCGCTTTTCCGAAAGTACCTACCAGAAAGTCGATATCCGCTATGCATCCGTAAGCTTCGGCACATCCCAGTCCGCCTGCTCCCCGGATACCTACCGCATGGGCTTCGTCCACGTAGAGCAGTATGTTCGGATACTTTTGTTTGAGCTTGATCAGCCGGGGCAGGTCTGCTTCGTCTCCATCCATACTGAAGATGCTTTCGGTAACGATAATCACCTGTTCGTATTGTTTGTGATGGGTTTCAACTAATTTTTCTAACTGGCTGTATTCATTGTGCCGATAACGGATATATTTGGCCTCCGATAATCGGATACCGTCTATCAGGCTGGCATGTACCAGTTTGTCCGCGAGAATCAGTGTCTTTGTGTTGCATATGGCTGGCAGAATACCTGTATTGGCATGATATCCGCAGTTGAATACCAATGCTGCTTCTGTTCCGAAAAGTGAAGACAAGAGATCTTCCAGTTCACCGTATGCGGCAAAATTACCGGTAAGCAGACGGGAGGAAGAGGAAGAGAATTTGACTTCTTCCGGTTTTACTGTCTGCCAGAAAGCATTTAGTAAGACAGTATCATTGGCCAGTCCCAAGTAATCGTTGGACGATAGGTTTAGCATCCGTTGCCCGTTAATGATGACCTCTTTGCCTTGATGAATCAGGGTAGGGAGGATACGGAAATTATTCTGTTCTTTGAGAAGTTTCAACTCCTCAAAGAAACGGACGGATTCATAGCCTTCCGTTTCTTGATTATAGTTCATGATTGTAATGTTTTTGAGTTTATTTCACCACAGAGGACACAGAGGACACAGAGTTTTAATCTCTTGTTTATTAGGATGTTTAAGAGAAATATATTCTCTGTGTCCTCTGTGTCCTCTGTGGTGAATCATCAGTTTAGAGACAGGTGGAGCCGTCGGTTATACATTTTATCATTCCTTCCGTCAGTTTCGTCAACTGTTCGGATGTAATGATAAACGGGGGCATTACATATACCAGTTTACCAAACGGACGCAGCCAGATCCCTTCTTCTACAAAACGGCGTTGCAGATGTGCCATGTTCACCGGTTCTTTCATTTCGATCACTCCGATGGCACCCAATACCCGTACGTCCGCTACTTGAGGAAGCTTACGCGCCGGAGCCAGTTCACGGTTTAGTTGTGCTTCGATCCGTTTTACATTTTCTTGCCAGCCGGATTCCAGAAGCAGCCGTATCGATGCACACGCCACGGCACATGCCAGAGGATTTCCCATAAACGTAGGCCCGTGCATGAAGGCACCCGGGAAATGGTTGGAGATGCAGTCTGCTACTTCGTTGGTGGTCAGTACTGCCGACAGGGTCATGTATCCTCCTGTCAGGGCTTTTCCGATGCACATGATGTCCGGCTCTACTCCGGCATGTTCCCAGGCGAAGAATTTTCCGGTACGCCCGAATCCGGTCGCTATTTCGTCAAAGATCAACAATACCCCATGCTGTCGGCAGAGGCGTGCAGCTTGCCGTAGGTATTCCGGATGATAGAACCGCATGCCTCCCGCACCTTGTACAATTGGCTCGAGAATGAAAGCTGCCAGTTTTCCGGACTGCTTTTCCAGCAGTTGTTCCAGCGGACGGATGTCTTCCGGATCCCATTCGTCTCCGAACCGTGAAGTAGGGGCGGGGAGAAAATGGCGGATAGGGAGTGCCGAACCGAAGATACTATGCATTCCCGTTACCGGATCGCATACCGACATGGCATTCCAGGTATCTCCGTGGTAGCCGTTGCGGATGGTGACGAAATTACTTTTTTCCGGTTGTCCGGCTGCATACCAATACTGTACGGCCATTTTCATCGCTACTTCAACTGCTACCGAACCTGAATCGGCATAGAATATCTTTTGCATGGAAGGCGGAACCAGCGGCAGCAACAGTTTGCCGAGTTCGATAGCCGGATCGTGTGTAAGTCCGCCGAACATGACGTGAGACATCTTGCTGAGTTGCTCTTGTACTGCCCGGTTCAATGCCGGATGATTGTATCCGTGGACTGCACACCACCACGATGACATACCTTCGATCAGTGTCTGCCCGCTTGCTAATGTGATGGTGACACCGTCAGCCCGTTTCACTTTATAGACCGGAAGTGGATTGGAAGTCGAAGTATACGGGTGCCATAAGTGTTCGCGGTCGAACTGTGAGTCGGCAAAATGGTAGCCTTCCGAAAGAATCATCTCTTTGTCATCCGATACTTTAGAGCCAAGAGTAGTCAGCAAATCTCCCACAATGGCGGAGTTAATGCCGATATAGAGCGATTTCCGGACAGCTTCGGGCGTGAGCTGCGAACGTCCCCCGGCAAAGCGCAGGTAGGCTGTAGGGTTGATGAAACGGAAAAGGGCGACTGTTGTCAGTACCTCTTCTTCGCTGAGCGGTGACTGATGTTCGAGCGGAGTGCCCGGTATGGGTTGCAGCAAGTTGATCGGGATGGACTGGATGTCGAGCTCGCGGAGCGTGAAGGCAAACTCGATCCGTTGTTCCACGGTTTCGCCCATACCGATGATACCTCCGCAACAAAGGTCCATTCCCACCCGTCGTGCGGCATGCAGGGTCTTCAGTTTCTGCTCCTGTGTATGTGTGGTGCAGAGTGAGTCGAAATGTGAAGGAGCAGTCTCAAGGTTACAGTGATACCGGGTGACTCCGGCATTGTACAGTGCCTGTAATTCTTCTTCGTCCAATAGTCCCAGTGAGGCGCATAGCCGGATAGACGAGTGACGTCGCATTCGTCGTGCGGCTACACAAAGTTCCTTCATGTTTTTAGGCGAAGGTTTCCGACCGCTGGTCACCAGTGAAAAACGATTGATTCCTTGCGCTTCGTTGTATTTGGCCTGGCGCAGACACTCTTCCGCACTCACCAGATCGTATACATCTGCCTTCGTCTTGTAGTGGGACGACTGTGCACACCATTTGCAGTTTTCGGGGCAGCGTCCCGAACGGGCATTGATGATGGAACACATGTCGAACTCCTGTGAAGCGCAGAAACGGGTGATTTCGTGCGCTGCATCGTACAACTCTTCTTTTCGGGGAAATTGTGCCAGCCATTCGGCCTGCTCACGGCTGATCGCCGTTCCCTGTAATACTTGGTTTTTGATTTCTTCAATGGTCATAGGATGGGGAATTAAAAAAGAGGTTGCCGGTCCCATTTGGATGGGAGGCAACCTCTTTATATAAAATGTATAAAACGGATGTCGCAACAGCCTGCTGTGCGGCACCTGAATAAGAATATTTCAAAGATTGAAATGGAATGAAAAGAAAGAGTAAGGGTGTGGGAGACAGTACGGTACTCTCCCAATCTTCTTCCGGGACAGAATCTTCTGTTTCACGTTGCGGGTCAATTCCTTCCGCATGTGGAGTCTGTTGCTTACACAACGCACATTCCGTGACATTCTTTCTCAATTGTCCGATGGTGACACACAATCCCAAAGTGGCGAATATGGCATAGGCTTTCCGGCTCCACTGGCGGAAGCGGATGAACGAATGCGATATATACCTTTCTTTTTTCATAAGCTATATGGGGAATATCATGTTACCGGACGGGGCAAAGCTACAAAGAATCCGCGGAATGACCAAGGGATCGTATCGGTTTGCGGGTAGATATTTGTTGGAAAGATTACTGCTTGTTGATATTCTTCGCATGTTTTCCGGGACTGCCGTGCGTGTTGCTTCCCGGATGTCATGACCTCCCAGAAGACTTGTAGGGCAGATTATTCCCGAACGTGGGCACTGTTGGGCGGAGACGTGGTCACTGTTGGGCAGAGACACGGTGACTGTTGGGCGGAGACACGGTGACTGTTGGGCAGGGACAAGCCTATTGTACGGGCAGGTATCGAAGATGATATTTAATGTAAATGATTATTGTTATCCGACTCCGGAATCAAGGAACAGATGAAGGATATCTTCCCTACCATAAATGCGGTACAAGAATCCCCTATAAAAGGGATTTCGGGAACAACCACTATACTCTACTTTTGCAGCAGGAAATGATCCGTGAAAATTAATTAAAAAATGTAGGTGGCTTTTTGACACACCTTCAAGAATAAAGCAACAGTTTTAAAGCTTTTAACAACAATCTGCCGGATTGTGTGTTAAACAAAAGATTCTAATTTAAACATAACTAAACTTAAGGTATGAAGACCAATTTACGTCTATTATTTACGTTGCTCTTTGTGGTTTCGGTTGCAGCATTACATGCCGGGACAATGAATGACATACGTGTTTCGGGCACTGTTGTGTCCGAAGGAGACCCGTTGCCCGGTGTATCGGTATTAGTGAAAGGAACCAGTGTCGGCACCATTACGGGTATCGACGGTAAGTATTCCATTAATGTACCGTCCGATGGTACGCTGGTATTCAGTTTTATCGGGCTGAAATCTGTGGAACATAAAGTGGGTGGACGCTCAGTGATCAATGTCGAACTGGTGCCCGACAGCAAACAATTGGAAGAAGTGATGGTAGTAGCCTATGCCACTGCCAAAAAATATAGTTTCACCGGTGCCGCCTCTACCGTTAAAGGTGACGAGATAGCAAAGTTACAAACCTCGAGTGTATCACGTGCCCTTGAAGGAACCGTAGCCGGTCTGCAGGCAAGTGCTGCAAGCGGCCAGCCGGGTACCGATGCAACCATACGTATCCGCGGTATCGGATCCATCAATGCGTCCAGCGCACCTCTTTATGTAGTGGATGGTGTGCCCTATGACGGCAGTGTGAACTCTATCAACCCCGAAGATATCGCATCGATGACGGTTCTGAAAGATGCGGCCTCGGCTGCTTTGTACGGTTCGCGTGGAGCCAACGGTGTAATTATTATCACCACCAAGCAGGGACAAAGCGATTCGAAGACTACGGTGAATGTGAAAGCCAGCTTCGGTGGTTCCAATCGTGCGGTACGCGATTACGACCGGATCGGCACCGATCAGTACTTCGAACTTTATTGGGAGGCTTTACGTAACCAATATGCACTTGATACAAAGAATTATACTCCTCAGACGGCGGCTATCAAAGCTTCTAAAGACTTGGTAGGAAAACTCATGGGGAGTGGCCCCAATCCTTATGGGGCTAAATACCCTCAGCCGGTAGGCACGGATGGAAAATTGGTGGACGGGGCCGTTCCACTCTGGAACTTCGATTGGCAGGATGCCATGGAGCAGCAGGCACTTCGCACGGAATTGGGATTGAATGTCTCAGGAGGGGGCAAAACCAATCAATATTACTTCTCTGCCGGATATCTGAATGATAAAGGTATTGCCTTGGAGTCCGGCTATGAACGCTTTAATCTCCGTTCGAACGTGACAAGCCAGATGACCAAATGGCTTCGGGGAGGAGTGAACATGAGCTTTGCCCACTCTTTGCAGAATTATCCTGTATCATCGGATACGAAAACAAGTAACGTCATCAATGCCGGCCGTCTGATGAACGGGTTCTATCCCATCTATCAGATGAACGAAGACGGAACCTATAAACTGGATTCCGAGGGACAGCGGATATACGATTTCGGTTCTTACCGTCCGTCCGGTTCGATGGCTAACTGGAACCTTCCGGCTACATTACCCAATGATAAGTCGGAGCGTATGAAAGATGAATTTTCGGGACGTACTTTCCTTGAAGTTACTTTTATCGAAGGATTGAAGTTTAAAACCAGCTTCAACTTTGACCTGATCAATTATAATTCACTCGACTATACCAACCCTAAAATAGGCCCGGCTGTTAATACCGGAGGTTCATCGAGTCGTGAAAACGACCGTACTTTTTCGTGGACTTGGAATAATATCCTGACTTATGACAAAACCCTCGGAGAGCATCATTTCAACCTGTTGGCCGGACAAGAGGCTTATTCTTACCGTTACGATGTGTTGCGGGCATCCCGTTCGAATATGGCATTGCCCGATTTTCCCGAACTGGCTGTCGGTTCGCTGGTAACCGGAGGGACAGGATACCGCGTCAATTACTCGTTGGTAGGATACTTCTTAAATGCCCAATATGACTATCAAAGCAAATATTTCTTTTCAGGTTCTTATCGGCGGGACGGATCTTCCCGTTTTGCTCCAGAGACCCGTTGGGGTAATTTCTGGTCCGTCGGTGCTTCCTGGCGTATCGATCGTGAAGACTTCATGGTGGCTACGAGCGACTGGCTTTCTGCTCTCACATTGAAGGTTAGTTATGGTGCGCAGGGTAACGATAATTTGGGAACGTATTATGCCAGCAGCGGACTTTATTCGGTGGTGAGCAATAACGGAGAGAATGCATTGGTATCCGATCGTCTGGCTACACCAAAACTGAAGTGGGAAACCAACTTGAATTTCAATGCCGGCATTGACTTCTCGTTGTTCAACAACCGATTCTCCGGTTCGTTCGATTTCTTCCGTCGGCGTTCGAAAGATTTACTCTATTCCCGTCCGTTGGCTCCCTCGCTCGGTTATAATTCAGTAGACGAGAATGTAGGCGAACTAAAGAATACTGGTGTTGAAATCGATCTGAAAGGTACCTTAATCCATACCCGGGACTTTATGTGGCGATTGGGGCTTAACCTGACACATTATAAGAATGTCGTGACTGACCTTCCATTGAAAGATATGCCTGTGAACGGAGTTCATAAACTGGCAGTGGGACGTTCTGTTTATGATTTTTACATGAAGAAATGGGCGGGAGTTGATCCGGAAAACGGGGATCCGTTGTGGTACAAAAATGTGAAGGATGCCAATAACAAGATCACCGGGCGTACGACTACCAATGACTATGCCCAGGCGGATTATTACTATACCGGCAAATCATCCTTACCCAAAGTGTACGGGGGATTTAATACCGCTTTCTCGTATAAGGGTTTTGAACTATCGACAATTTTTGCCTATAGTATCGGAAATTATATCGTGGACCGTGACGTAACTATGCTATGGCATAACGGAAGTTCTACCGGACGTGCCTGGTCGACAGAAATCCTGAACCGTTGGACACCGGAGAATCGATATACTGATGTACCGGCACTAAAAACCATATCGAACAGTTGGAATGCAAATTCCACACGTAACCTGTTTAATAACTCGTTCCTGCGGATGAAGAATATCACACTATCGTATAACTTCCCGCAACCGATGATAAAGAAGATCAGCCTGAACAGCCTACAATTGTTTGTACAGGCCGATAATCTGCTTACCGTTTCGAAGAATCAGGGACTCGATCCCGAACAGGATATCAGTGGGTTGACATATTACCGTTATCCGGCTATGCGTTCCATTTCAGGAGGAATCAATGTTTCGTTCTAAGGTTTTAATCCTCAGAAAAGGTGCTGTTGCAATAGTATGCTTCAGCTCGATTTAATCATGAATAAATCATATATAGTAAAGTATAAAATAATAGATGATATGAGAACAATACGATTTAACAATAACAGACGTATCTCCTCTTCTCTTTTTCTTCGGAAAGAGGGTAGGAGAGAGACTTCCGTGAGTAATGCCTCCGGAGATAAGATCCCTAAAGGTAAGGTTCCCTTTCTCCTTCTCTTCTTTCTTTTGTTTCTGGGGAGTTGCAGCAGTGACTTCTTAGACAATAAGCCGACAGATGCCGTAGATTCCGGTCTCGTACCCGTGCCTTCGAATGCCGAACGCATCTTTAACGGTGCGTGGTACAATCTGTTCGAATATGGTACCACTTATGCCAACATCGGCTATCGTGCTTTGATGTGTCAGGACGACATGATGGCTGATGACGTAGTTTCACGTCCCATGTATGGGTTTAATTCTTCTTATCAGTTCAACGACGTGGTGATGCCTTCCGACGGGCGTACCACTTTTGCCTGGTATCTGATGTATAAGACCATTGATAACTGTAATACGGCCATTTCTATCCAAGCTACCGGGGATGATGATACACCGGAATTCCGGCATGCCCAGGGACAGGCACTCGCCGTACGTGCTTTCTGTTATCTTCATTTGGCACAGCATTATCAGTTCACCTATCTGAAAGATAAGAATGCTCTTTGTGTGCCGTTGTATACCGAACCCACCAATCCGAATACCAAACCTAAGGGGAAGGCGACTCTTGAAGAGATTTATACACAGATCATTAATGACCTTAACCGTGCCAAAGGGCTTCTTGACGGCTATGTACGTCCGAACGACAAGTCGAAATATAAACCTAACACCGATGTGGTAAACGGACTCCTGGCCCGTACTTATCTGCTCACCGGACAGTGGGACGAAGCTGCCAAAGCCGCGCTTGAAGCAGCCAAAGGATATACTTTGATGACGGATGCCAAAAACTATATGGGTTTCAACGATATATCGAATACCGAGTGGATCTGGGGACATCCGCAATCTGTCAGCCAGTCCGATGCCAGCTATAACTTCTATTATCTGGATGTGGTGGAACCCGATTCATATAATAGTTTTATGGCCGATCCGCATTTCAAGGATACTTTTACCGAAGGTGATATCCGTCTGGAATTGTTCCAGTGGATGCGTGAAGGTTATCTGGGATACCGCAAGTTCCGTATCCGCTCTGATCAGACGGGAGATATTGTCATTATGCGTTCTGCCGAGATGTATCTGATAGCTGCCGAAGCTTTGGCACGTAAAGGTCAATTGGGCGAAGCGGTAAAACCGCTTAACACTTTAAGGAATGCCCGCGGACTGACTGACTATGATCTTACCGGAAAAACACAGGAACAGGTGATTGACGAAATTCTGATGGAGCGTCGTCGCGAATTGTGGGGCGAAGGATTTGGCATTACTGATGTTCTACGTACGCAACGTCCTGTGGTACGTGTGGCACTGACTGATGTGGAAGCTGCCAAGGAGTACGATTGTTGGCAGCAGAACGGCACTTTCAAGAAGTATCATCCGGAAGGACATTGGTTCACCAGCTTCCCCGATGGAACGAAGTTTGTGCCCAATAGTAAGTATTATTTGTATTCTATTCCTGAAAAAGAGACGAATGCAAATACGAATCTGAAATAAGAAACCATAGTCAACTGATTTTATATGACCTGTTTCTGAAAAATCAGATAGATTAATACAATAGACAAAAGGTGTGTCATAACTCTGCGGTGAATAAGAGTTGCGACACACCTTTTTTATCAATACCGTTAATGGTTAACTGAATATATACACAATGATTCCCGTAATGACTACATAAGCCAGTGCATATGGAATGGCTGCTTTCAGGATTTCTCCTTCTTTCCCTTGTTGGTTTCCTGCCGATGTAGCGATGGCGATACTTTGAGGAGAGATGATTTTGCCTCCTGTCGCACCTACCGTATTGGCTGCTGATAACCAGTCCGGACTGACATTGATATGTCCTGCTACGCTGGCTTGCAGCTTTCCGAAGAGGATGTTCGAGGATGTATCACTTCCGGTGATGAAGGTACCCAAACAGCCGATAACCGGAGCAAAGAGAGGGTAGAGGCTTCCGGTGGCTGTGGCGAGTGCAGTGGCAATCACGGAAATCATGCCTGCCGTATCCATAATGGTAGATAACCCCACCAGGCAGATAACGGTGACGAACGTTTTCTTTAATTGTTTCACCGTGTTCCATAAAACGACAAACAGCTCTTTCACTTTGGCTCCCTGTATCAGACCGCCTACAAACGTGCCTACGAAAAGCAGAACTCCGGCATGTGTCAGCCAGGCGATGGTATAGTTCACGGTGGAGTCATTGATGGGGAGGCTGATGCGTGTCACCCAGTTATTTTCAAGCGTACTTCGGAGTCCCGGGAAAAGCGGACTGGTCAGTATGATCAGTAACAAAATCAGCAGATAAATGCTCCAAGCGTTTAGGATATCTTTACCCTTCAACATGCTTTTCTGTTCTTTCTCTTTTTTCGGAGAGGTCAGTTTGCCATAAATAACGATAACGATGATAGACAAGATGCTGCCGATGATAGCCGGTGATTCCGCCCCCATATATCGGGCCGCAACGTACTGGCTGCCTAAAGATACAGCGCCTACCAGCAGTGCCAGAAATAGGTTTTTGGGTAATGATTTTATTTTCGGGTCGGTCAGGAAGAGCAGTACCAACGGTATCAGGAACATTAGTACGGAAAGTTGCAGTACGACGTTCGTACTCAGCACCTGTACATCCAGATTGGTTTCTTTGGCGAGTACCAGCACCGGTGTACCTATGGCACCGAAAGCCGTAGCCACACTATTGGCAATCAGGCTGACGGTAGCTGAAAAAATGGGTTTGAATCCCAGACTGATCAGGATAGCGGCGGGGATGGCAACAGCTGTACCAAAACCTGCCATAGCTTCAAGCAACCCTCCGAAACCCCAGGTAAGGAGCAGTACCTGAATACTTTTATCGGTAGAGATGGAAGAGAATTGTTGTTTGATAATCTCCATTTTCTCTGTTTTCAGCAATACATTGTAGCTGAAGATAGCCATTAGGATGATAATCAGGATGGGAGAAACCGCTTTCAGTGCACCGTATACGAATGAAAATACCAAGTTGTCTGCCGCATAATGGAATCCGAAAAGAGCTATCAGCATAGTTACTATGAGGGAGATGACGCTACTTTTGTCACCCGGCATTTTAAAAAATGCCATTAATACAATCAAGAGCAATACCGGAACGATGGCAAGGATCAATGTCATAATTGTCTGTTTTTAATAGTTGATGTTTAAGTTAAGATATTGATATAACAAAACCGGAACCTGTTTTGACGGATGAAATAATTATTTTTTTGCTGTATAGCGGTAAATAACGTGAGTTCGATATAATCTAAAACATGGCAAGCTGCCTGTCCTTGATAATATTAACATCAATGGCAGGCTTCTTTTCAAAGAAACAGTAAGCCGCAATGGCAGCTATGTGAAATAGATACTCAGATCTATTGTTTCGTTTTGTGTGATTTTTGAAGAATTACAAAGTGATTTTTATTTGAATGAAGAATGCAAGGAGTAATTGAATTTCTGTGAGTTCTTGGATTGTAGACTTGCGACTATATTAAAGATTGCGCGATAGCATAGATACGCCATTCCATAATTCGGCAATTTTATCGCGTGTCAGATTATGGCCATAATAATGCGAGATCATAGCCAGACAGGCTGTGCCACAATCCATCGCATTATATTGAGAATAAAACTTAAACTTTTTACATTTACTCATTTACGATCATTATCGAAATAAGTGTTTACCTTCTCCATCCGTTTTGATTTACCTGCCGTGAAATAGTAATTGATCCGGAGCATGAAACCTTTTGAATTACGCTTAAAATAGTCTCTTTGTGAATAAGTATCACTAATAGTATGCACCACCTCTGCTGATTCCACTATGGATTGATAGCCTGCAAAAACGTTGAGATTTAATTTGTCAAAATTCTTCATTATGAAGATGGCGTTAATTGAACGAAGTGGAGCTATATATCCTGTAGTAGTAAGAGTCTTACTATTATATGATCCGTAAGTGCCGCAACCGAATCCCATTGGAAAAGCAAGCATGACAGTTCCGCCGAGTTTATACAGAAAATTACTTCGCTTAACGCCATTGTAGCCCATAGTCTCATAAGCCGCACTAAGCTCAGGGTCAATGCTAATCGCTCCACCAAGGAAGTTGAGTGAACCATTGATTCTCAGACCCGCTCTCTCAAGCTTACCTCCGTTTGTAAATGTGCTTATTGTGTTTAGCTCATTGTCGTGTAAAATTTGGTTTACTATCAGATTATTACTTTTATGATAGTATGGTATAGTGTTGATGGTTATGGCATCCGTTCTATAAGTGTATGTTAGTTCAAACACTTTGTATTGTTGGAGCTTGAGATTGGGGTTGCCTCGTGATATGGTCTTTTCGTCATCTTTTATTTCATACGGTGCCATCATCCATGCTGATGGATAGTTCGTAAGGTATTTGAATTCAGCTTTCAGAGCGTTTTCATTATTTATTTTCATTATAGCAGCAGCCGTTGGCATAAGTGTAAACTGTGAACTGGAGCCATAAGCTTTGTCCTTAAACTCGTTTGCATTTACTTCGCCTTTTGCACCGACTCTAAATTGAAACTTGCCAACAGAGGCGTTTAGATCGGCAAATAGGTTACAACGATAGTTCTTCAGGTTATTTTCGTTCGGCTCATTGTTGAGCGAACCTTTAAAATCCTGAAAATAGCCTTGCACGCCTGTGTTGAGATGAAAAACGTCACTTAAAACGTTATTGTACTCTACTCGTAACGTAGTCGAAAATTTATTTCCCAATTCACGATTCATAAAAGGCTGAGTTCCATCCTGATATTTAGTATCAACATCTTCAATCGCATCCATAAAGCCGAAATTGGCATTAATAGAAAAGTAATCCTTCGCCTTATTTTTCATCGAATGGCGATAATATAACGTATAGTTACCCATCCAGTACCTATTGGCAAAACGAGTGTTAAACGGCGAAAGATCGTACTGCTTCCCGTCAATGATATTGAAGGCTGAATAATCAATCTCTTTACGAGTACGAACCTGCTTAGTGCTGGTGGTGATATTGAAAAAGTCACGTGGGGTTATTTGGTAGTCGAGATTAAGACCGATGTCATGTGTCATTTCAAAAGGTTTAGCCGAATATCCAATTTTTCCATATAGTTCGTCCGTTAATTGGTCGGTACGTTGTTGTTGGATATCGAATGGATTGGCACGGTAATAGTTATCATAAGACATTTTTAGTCTCACTTTGTCCGATCCCCACGTTACTCCCACATAAGTGTCGTTAGAGCGTAAATCTAATTTCAGCGTTTCTTCAACATCAACCGAAATGCCTTTTTGAGCCTTAGGTTTGAGTATGATATTAATAATACCGTCATACTCCACTTCCGTGCCACTTGACGGCGAAGTAATCACCTCTACTTTTTCCACATCCCTGAAGTTGATTGAGCGCATATCTACCGAAGTTCCGGTATTCACGCCATTAAGCAATACAAGGGTATTCTCTTTACCCATAATTCTTATTTTCCGGCTTAGTTCATCTACAGCAATTTCCGGTATCTTACGCATAAGATCAGTAGATGTATATACATTCTTTAACCTGAGGCTGTCGATAATATAGGAAGTTTTGTCTACAGATACCCGGGTTCTGTAATTACCCAATACGGTTACTTGATCCATCTCCATGCTGAGCTCTATCGCTTTCAGAGGGATGACGCCCAAATCAATTTCCCGTTCAATCGCTTGTTCATCAAGAACAATATTTTTAGTAAAATATCCGTTATTGCTTATTACAACCTGACAACCGCCTTTATCTATTTTGATCTTATCGAATGCAAAAGAGGCATCTTCCGATTCAACCATACCGGTAAACAGCATCTTATTGTTGTTGTCGATAACGCTTACAAGCGTCATCGTAACAGGAGCAAGCGTTAAGCTATCTACGGTTTGACCTTTGAGTTGAATCTCTTTTGAAAAAACATTATTTAAACTCAATGTAAGATATAATAATACAAGCAAAGTGTTTTTCATTATCCTAAGTTTGACGTGAGTTCGATATAAGTATTAAATTATGTCTCTGAATAATAGTAACGTGGCGATAAAAGTATTAAATTTATAGTGCTAAATTATAACATTAAAAACAATTACTGCTATATTTTCAGAGGCTAAAGTTACATAAATATATTGTTTGGTTGGCGATTTCCTCCATAAATTTGCATTATAGCAAGAAAAATATACGATTAGGTTTATTCCGGTTCATAAGTACCGGAATAAACCTAATCGTATGAATGATGATGAAATCATGGTCATCCTTATCTTATTCCACTCGGGAGGTTTCCGTTGTTTTAGGCATTATTACAAGGAATATGTTTGCAAACATCTGGTACATTTTTTCCAAAACCGTATATCTTGCAGCCGTTTCGTGGATTCCACCCCACTTCGTGTGTGTTGTAATCAACGCATACTGATTCATGAAACTTTTAGAGGGCATGCCGAACGTGGAAAATGTTCCATGGGGTGATAATAACTTTATTGCTAATTCAATCTGCCATTGCGGCTTACTGTTTCTTTAAAAAGAAGTCTGCAGTTGATGTTAATTTTTTCAAAGACAGGTAGTTTTCTATGTCTTAAGTTATATCGAACTCATGTTAAATAAAAAGGTGTAGCCCTCCGCATGGAAAGGCTACACCCTTTGGTCCGGATAGCTACACCCTTTTCATCGGATGGCTACACCCCAATGCCGGGGATTTATTTTTTCTTCATATTCAAGATCTGTTGCAGCTGCTGCAGGTTGGCTTTAGCGGCCTCGTTACCCATCTGGGCAGCTTGGTTGAAGGCAGCGACAGCACGTTGTACATCTCCATTGAGGAAGTTGTATACACCTACGTTGTTGATGAATTCTGCTGTTTGATGGTTGGCTTTATCCATATACTTGATTGCGTTTTCCAGATCTTTCTTGGTCAGTGATACGGCGGCGGCATTCAGGTTGGCTACTTCATCGTTCGGATACATACGTACAGCGATGTCGAATACATTCACGAAGTCGTTGCTTCCTTTGGGATAGCTGTTGGCCACCTGATACATCTCATTCAGACTCAAGTATTTCGGGTTGACTTTTATCACCACCCGTCCTTGCTCTACATCGAAGTTGGCTACGGTGTAGTCTATCTTGCAGTTCACTTTGCGGAGTCCGGGATAAATCTCTTTCAACATCGTACGGTAGGGTACGCCTCCGTCCACGCGCATGATTTCCTGTTTGCGGCGTGCATCGTCAGTCGTATTCTTGATGATACCGATAAATTTATCTTTATCCTTCATTGACGATTTTTCCAATGCTTGTACCAATCCGTCCCAGTTTTCACCACCAAAAGTTACTTTGTAAAGTTTGCCGGGAACTTTTTCGTTGGTAGTCAGATAATTCTTCAGAGCTTCGGCACGTTTCTGCGACAGTTGTTCGTTGAATTTCAACGGACCCTCCGGTGAAGCGAATCCTTCGATACTGATTCCTGTTACTGTCAGGTTCTTGTCATTCTGAATCTTGTCAAACATAGCATGAATGTTCATCAGTTCTTTGTGGTTATTCATGAATTCCGGCTGGATAACAGCTTTGCTTACAGGGAAATCGAGGTGGGCCTCATACTGCTCGCTACGGTTTTTCACAACTTCTACAGTAGGCTGAATATAAGCAACCACCGGTACCATGGCGCTCAGGCGTTTGGCTTCGGTAGAGACATCGTTGGTGATCAGTTCCTGTGCAAGCATCTCTTCGTTATTGCCGCATCCGCAGAGGTTTTCAACCAGATTCAGTGAGGCATTTGCCATCCAGGGTTCATAAGGGATCACTTGGGCATAGTTGAGTACTTCTCTTTTATTATAAGGTACCACGATACCGGCAGGCAGTTCGCGGCTGATGGCTAATCCGCGTAAGTAAGCTTTCTGACGGCGTTTACCGTTAATGATGATCTCTTCCAGCGCTACGTTGTGCTGTCCGTCTGTCAGGAGCGGAGTAAGTGTGAGCATACGTTCGGGACTGACCGTTAGATTCTTCATATCGACCTGCATGTCTACATAAAGCGAATTGCCTTGTTGCCACAGCGAAACATCGGATAGACTGATGGCATCTTTAAAGAATTTCTGGGCACTGGCCGGCATAACAACTGCGAGGGCCAAGAGGAAATATATGATTTTTCTTTTCATTGTTACTATTGATTTAGTTTTTTATAATTGGTTCCGGAGAATGTGTGTGGGGATTTACTTGATGGTATAAATAATGCTGAGTCCTATTTTCGTCGGGCCGAAATAGTTCTTGTTGTTATGTCCCAGCTTTTCACCACATTTGCCACACGCATATTTATCGTAGTTCAGGCGGGCATATCCTGCACCGATGGTAGCTTCCATACTCCAGCGATTCTTGAGTATCCAGTGGTAACCATAAGAGATACCTGCACCGTATATCTTACCGTCATAGCGGTAGTTGCCCAATCCAAAGATGTCGAGATTGCTCATGTTGACATCGGCGTAATGGCCGTGCAGGCCGAAAAAGCTACCGTTGAAACGTTCGCAAAGCCAGTAACGGAGTTCGGGTTGTACCAGCCAGTGCTTGATTTGTCTGTTTTTGGAGAATTTCCAGGGATTGTAGTTGCCCGATACGTCAAGGGTAAGTTTTTTCGCCAAAGCCACCTCAAATCCCAGGTTCGGAGTACTGGTAGCCCAGTAGAGGGCGTTGGTTTTGATGGCAAACTTGGGCAGATAAGTTTTTGTTCCCTGCTCTTGTGCATGTATGCCTGTGGCAAACACAAGCAGGAAGCATGCTGCTAAAAAAAGTTTGATTGTTCTCATTTTCATTTTGGTCTAGGTTTTTACATAAACTATTTGCGAGATTAAACGTCTGAGAGGGGAAGTTTGTTGACTCATACTCAAAATAATGTTATAGGACATGCACGCTAACATTTTTAAGCAAATAATTGTTATCCTAATAAAGTCGGGATTCCAAACTTTTCATTTTCTCCGGGAAAGAGGATGAAAATAAACAAGCAATTGTAATTTGGATTACATCTATTCTCTTTTTTACATGCTAACTTTACATATACTTTAAAATAATAGCCTATGAAAGAGCTTATCAATCGCCTGGAAGAACTGAACAGGCAAGCTGAAAAAGGTGGCGGAGACGCCCGCATCGAGAAACAGCATTCTGTCGGAAAGCTGACGGCACGTGAACGCATCGACCTGCTTCTGGAGAAAGGGTCATTTATTGAACTCGATAAACTGGTAACCCACCGTTGTACCGATTTCGGTATGGAGAAACAGAAGATTTCCGGTGACGGGGTTGTGACCGGATACGGAATGATCGGCAAACGGCTTGTCTATGTTTTTGCCCAGGACTTTACCGTTTTTGGCGGTGCACTGTCCGAAACGTATGCCAAGAAGATTTGTAAAGTGATGGATATGGCTATGCAGATGGGGGCACCCATCATCGGACTGAACGATTCCGGAGGAGCCCGCATTCAGGAAGGAGTCCGTTCGTTGGCCGGTTATGCGGAGATATTCCTACGCAATTCTTTAGCCTCGGGTGTCATTCCGCAGATCAGTGCCATCATGGGCCCGTGTGCGGGCGGGGCAGTCTATTCGCCTGCATTGACCGATTTTATCCTGATGGTGAAAAACTCCGGTTATATGTTTATTACCGGTCCCGATGTGGTAAAAAGTGTTACGCAGGAGGAGGTCAGCAAAGAAGATCTGGGAGGGGCGGATGTCCATACCATGAAGTCGGGGGTGGCGCATCTTTCTGCCGAAAATGATATTGAATGTATCAATTACATCCGTGAACTGATTTCTTATCTGCCCGGCAATAATATGGAGGAACCTCCGTTTGTGGCTACCACCGATTCTCCGACGCGGCTTACGCCCGAACTATCGGAACTCGTGCCTACCAACCCCAATCAGCCATACGATATAAAAGAGATGATCCGTGCCGTGGCGGATGATAATAGTTTCTTTGAATTGCAGGAAGAATTTGCCCGTAACATCGTTATCGGCTATATCCGCCTGAACGGGAAAACGATAGGAGTGGTGGCCAATCAGCCGTTGGCATTGGCCGGAACACTCGATATCAATGCTTCTATCAAAGCGGCACGTTTTGTGCGTTTCTGCGATGCGTTCAATATTCCGTTGCTCACGCTGGTCGATGTGCCGGGGTTCCTTCCGGGTGTGGATCAGGAGTATGGCGGCATTATCCGTAACGGTGCTAAACTGCTTTATGCTTATTGCGAAGCCACTGTACCTAAAGTGACTGTCATTACCCGTAAAGCTTATGGCGGTGCTTATGATGTAATGAGTTCCAAGCATATCAGGGGAGATGTGAATCTGGCATACCCTACTGCCGAGATTGCCGTAATGGGGCCGGACGGTGCGGTGAATATTCTGTTCCGCAAAGAGATTGACAAAGCCGCAGATGCCGAGGCGAAAAGAAAAGAGCTACAGGATGATTATCGCAGTAAATTTGCCAATCCGTACCGGGCTGCCGAATTGGGCTATGTAGACGAGGTTATCGACCCTGCCATTACACGTATGCGCCTGATACGCAGTTTTGAGATGCTCGCTAATAAGCGGCAGTCTAATCCGCCGAAGAAACATTCAAACCTTCCACTTTAAAGCAGAGGAGAACATCGTATGATAAAAAAGATATTAGTTGCGAACCGTGGCGAGATTGCCATGCGTATTTTCCGTACCTGTCGGGTGATGAATATTGCTACGGTGGCTATTTATACCCGCGTAGACCGTGGTGCCTTGCATGTACGTTATGCCGAAGAGGCTTATTGTATCTCCGATTCGCCGGAAGATACCTCTTATCTGAAGCCGGAGAAGATTCTGCAGATTGCTAAAAAGACGGGAGCTGCCATTCATCCGGGATATGGCTTTCTGTCTGAGAATGCGGACTTCGCCCGTCGTTGTGAGGAAGAAGGGGTTATCTTTATTGGTCCGAGTGCCGATATTATTGCCCGAATGGGTATTAAGACTGAGGCCCGCCGGATTATGCGTGAAGCTGGTTTACCGATCGTACCGGGCACGGAAGATCCGGTGAAAGGCATTGCCGAAGCCAAAAAGGTGGCTGCCGAAGTAGGCTATCCCATCATGCTGAAAGCACTTGCCGGAGGTGGTGGGAAAGGTATGCGTCTGGTACGCAGTGAAGAGGAGATGGAAACCGCACTTCGCCTTTCGCAATCCGAAGCCGGAACTTCATTTGGCAACGATGCCGTTTATATTGAAAAATATATCGAGAATCCGCATCATATTGAGGTGCAGATACTGGGCGATAAATATGGCAATGTGATTCATCTGTACGAACGTGAATGTTCCATTCAACGGCGTAACCAGAAAGTGATCGAAGAGTCGCCTTCTCCTTTTGTGAAGCCCGAAACACGAGCTAAAATGCTGAAGGTGGCAGTGGAAGCCTGCAAACGAATCAACTATTACAGTGCCGGAACGCTGGAGTTTATGATGGACAAAGACCAGAACTTTTATTTTCTGGAGATGAACACCCGTCTGCAGGTAGAGCATCCGGTGACGGAAGAATGTACGGGAGTGGATTTAGTGCGAGACATGATTTTGGTGGCTGCGGGCAACCGCCTCCCTTACCGGCAGGAAGATGTCGAATTTCGGGGTGCTGCCATCGAATGCCGCATCTATGCCGAAGATCCTGAAAATAACTTTATGCCTTCACCCGGGGTGATTACTGTCCGTGAGGCTCCCGAAGGGCGTAATGTTCGTTTGGACAGTGCTGCCTACGCCGGCTTTGAGGTTTCTCTACATTACGACCCGATGATTGCCAAACTTTGTTGTTGGGGGCGTAACCGTGATTCTGCCATTTCGAATATGGCCCGTGCACTGCGAGAATACAAGATTTTAGGTATCAAGACTACGATTCCTTTCCACCAGCGTGTGTTGAAGAATGCGGCTTTCCTGAAAGGAGAATACGATACTACTTTCATCGACACCCGTTTCGACAAGGAAGACCTGAAGCGCAGACAGAATACCGATCCGACTGTAGCGGTGATTGCTGCTGCGCTGAAGCACTATGAAGAAGAAAAAGAGGCTGCTTCACGCGCCACTACGCTTCCGGTAGTAGGAGATTCGCTTTGGAAATATTACGGCAAGTTGCAGATGACTGCCAATAACTATTAAACTCAGAATGATTATGACAACAATATTAGCAACCTATTATGCCAAGATACAGGATGTGCCCGACAGTGAATATAAAGTGGAGATACTGGAAGACGGGCCTGTGAAGAAAGTGGCGGTCAACGGAAAAGTATATGATGTGGACTATAATGTAGGAGGTGATTCTATCTATTCCATCATCATCAATCATCATTCGCACGGAGTACAGATATCTCCGACTTCCCATTCCTCCTATACCATTATGAATAAGGGGGAACTTTATCAGATTGAACTGAAAGGGGAGTTGGAAAAGATTCATAATGCCCGTAACGGAGCAGATGTCGTAGGACGTCAGGTGGTTGTGGCTCCTATGCCGGGTGTTATCCTGAAAACTTATGTGAAGAAAGGAGACGAAGTGAAGAAGGGTGATCCGCTATGTGTGTTGGTCGCCATGAAGATGGAGAATGAAATTCGTTCGGTGGCTGATGGGGTGGTGAAAGAGATTTTTGTGGAAGAAAATACGAAAGTGGGATTAAATGACCGCATCATGGTGGTTGAGTAACAAACAGGTATTTAAGAGGTAGGGGCTCTGGAAGTTTTTATTTCAGAGCTCTTTTTATGTGTATTGTTATCTTTCATTGAAATAGATATAGTTAGCTTTTGGAGACCGGTATAAGATATTCTTAATCATTCCTAAAAAGAACTTGCTTCGTTTTGTCAATTCAGAATCTGTTCGTAGTTTTGCGAACAATAAACAATGGGAGAATGATAAAGTGAAAACAAAGCAGTACACAGAAAAGCAGGAGCAGCTTGCCCGCTTTGCCAAGGCTATGGGACATCCGGCGAGGATTGCTATCCTTAGTTTCTTAGCGAAACAGGATAGTTGTTATTTCGGGGATATCCATGAAGAGTTGCCTATTGCCAAGGCAACCGTCTCACAGCATTTAAAAGAACTGAAAGATGCAGGATTGATTCAGGGAGAAATAGAAGCGCCTAAAGTTCGGTATTGCATCAACCGTGAGAACTGGGAGTTTGCCCGGTTGTTATTCGTAGAGTTTTTAAACGATTGCACCTGTACCGGGACATCATGTTGTGGGTAAAGGGATTTTTTTTATGAAATCTGTTCGTGTATTTACGAACAGATATTCTTGCAATACGATTTTAATGAAGAGTATCGGATACGGAAGATTATAGTATGATTAAAAATGAGAACAAGATGGAAAAGAATCAGATAAAAAACAATCAAGATTTAAAGGAGTTAGTGAAACAACGTTATAGTGAGCTCGCTCTGAATGCAGAAGAGCTGAAAGGTTGCTGTTGCGGTAGAAACCCCTTGGCTGCTTCAAAAAAAGTATTTACCATAATGAGTGAGGACTATACAAATTTGAAAGGTTATGAACCTGATGCGGATTTAGGGGTCGGCTGCGGATTACCTACACAATATGCCAATATCAGTGAAGGTGATACAGTGGTTGATTTAGGTTCGGGAGCAGGGAATGATTGCTTTATTGCCCGTGCGGAAGTAGGTGAAAGCGGTAAGGTCATTGGTATTGACTTTTCCCCTCAAATGATAACAAAAGCACGTAACAACGCACTTAAACGGGGATATGCCAATGTGGAGTTCTTAGAAGGTGATATAGAGAATATGCCTTTACTGGATAATACGGCAGACGTCGTTGTGAGCAACTGTGTACTTAATCTGCTTCCTGAAAAGAATATTATTTTCAAAGAGATTTATCGTGTGCTGAAGCCTGGCGGACATTTCTGTATATCCGATGTTGTACTTAATGGAACATTCCCCAAAAAGTTTACTGATAATGCGGCGATGTATGCAGGGTGCATCGCAAGTGCTATTCAAAAGGAAGATTATTTGCAGGAGATAGAAAAGGCCGACTTTGTGGATATTCGTATTGCGAGGACTAAAACGGTTCTTATTCCTGATGAAGTGTTATATGAACATCTGGATGAAGACACGATCCGAAAGTATAAATCCGGAAATGTCGGGATTTACTCAATTACAGTAACGGGAGAAAAACGATCTGTGTAATATGCGGATTCTTAATTCTTTCCGTTTAAATGGATATAATTCCGGTTATCGCTGATTCTGCGTTAACCGGAATTTTATTTGGAGGGGAGTCGGGCTTTTCTACGTGAGATTAAATTTTATTCTTGTATATTGTTCCTCCCTTCATAATCATTGCGAAATTTCTTTCCGGATCGCCCAGTAGTGTAATGTCTTTCAGTACATCTCCATCCACCAGGATTAAATCGGCCCAGGCTCCTTCTTCTATACTGCCTAACTTTCCTGGATAGGGGTTTCTTGCACCGGATAAGGCCAGTAACTCCGCATTATCATGTGTCACCATTTTAAGAATTTCAAAATTGCTGAACCATTTCTGTAATTTGAGGATACCTTGGTTCTGGTTTTTCGTATTGGCCGGATTGAATAGTAAATCTGTTCCCCATGCCAACTTGACCTTATATTTCTTTGCCAGTTGATATGTCTGGTCTGTACCCTGAACTACTAAAGCATGTTTCTCCTGCTGTTCTTTCGTAGGGAACTGATTATCTCCCAAAGTGAAAGGCTGCATACTGAGCCATATCTCTTTTTTCGCAATCAGTTCCATAGTCGCCTCATCAATCAGATGTCCGTGCTCAATACTTTTTACTCCCGCATGGATAGCTCGTTGAATAGCTCTGGGCACATAGACATGCACCATTACATAGGTTCCCGCATCTTCTGCCGCTTTGACAGCAGCATGAATTTCTTCTTCAAAAAACTGTGTGTCTTCCAACCGATCGTATAGAGAAGCAACTCCGCCGCCTGTCATCAACTTGATCTGGCTGGCTCCCAAGCGGAGATTGTTGCGTGCGGCAACAGTTACGGCATCCACTCCATCGGCAATAATGGCAGCACCTATCTCTTCCGTATGCGTTAATCCGCAACAATCGAATGGACGCGGTTCGTCATACACCGCTCTGAAATCTCCATGTCCTCCTGTCTGAGAGATAAGGGAACCGCTTGGATAGATACGTGGTCCGGAAAGAATACCTTCATCAATGGCCCGTTTTAGTCCGAAGACCGGACCACCGGCATCCCTGATGGTCGTAAATCCGCGTAGTAGCGTGGCCTCTGCTTCCTGTCCGGCTTTGAATTGTGTATAAGCGGTGTCAGCAGTCAGCAGATCCATCATTGTATTGCATGACATATAAGCATGCCAGTGTGCATCGATTAGTCCGGGCATCAGGAATTTTCCCTTTCCGTCTATGATAGTGGGATTACTAATTCCGTCTGTAGGGATCGGAGTTTCTGAAATGGCTTTAATCCGGCTGTTTTCTATCAGTACATTTCCCCGGATAGTCTGCTCGTGGCTGCCATCGAATATTTGAACGTTATTGATTAAAATACTTTTATCCATGATACATCGTGAATGGGTGAATACTGGTGGTATAACCCGTGAGGGAAGGTATTGGTTTACTTACCGGGATGATAAACTTCGTTAACCGGGAAATACTGCGTTTGTATTCTAAAAAACTTTACTAAATATGGAGTGCCCTTCTGTCTGATGATTTTGATTACTCTATATGCTGTTTTATGTCTTGTCATTATTAAAATAGAATATTTTTCTTGTCCGGAATAATTAAAATGACCTAATTAGAAAGTTCTAATGACTTTCCACATTGTACTATTTACAGTACTTTCATGCATAGATTACTTCTTTTTGATAGACTGTATATTAACCTTAATTACTGTTGATTTGAACCTATTCTTTTTGCTGTACGTTCTCTTTTTATAGACGAAGTAATTGAACCCGTCACATTTCAGCCGGTAAATGTGGCATATTGTCTCACTATTAAACACATATGGATATGAAAACTTTATTCATTTTTCTATTTGTTTTGCTTGCATTCTACTCCTGCGATACGGACGAACCGATCAGTGCAGAGGATTTATCGGCTGCAACCGTTATGAATATGGATGATGTCGATGTAGCTTCCCGTCCGGGAAACTACTTAATCTGGCTCAATGGAACGAGTGCGGAAACAAAGAAAGTTGCAGTTCGACTGCAAACCGTGAACCATTACGACAAGATGATATCTTTTAATGATCTACCCGGTACAGATAAGCTGGCAACGTTGGAATCTATGGCAAAAGATACATTGAACGACCTGACAATTGTAGGCAATGTCGCTGACTTTTTAGCAGGTACTTATAATTTTGAAATGATACAGGATATCCGTCACAATCGTCAGGGAGTGATTTTAATTGCCAAAGATGGTAAGGAGGAAGATTTGAAGGAACAGATGCTGAAACTTTTCGGACTTTATGTAGATAAAGGGTATTATAAAGTTAGCTTCCCGCGCGAGCAGCGTTATGCTTATTATGACACAAATGATCCGGACGCTTTGAAGAAACTCTGTGGCACGAATGGTCTTAACCCCCATACCCGTAGTATGCTTTCTTCTCCCGGCCCAACGGATGATCCTTCTGCCCCTGAAGTTACCGAACGGGCTTTGCATGCTATGAAGAAAATTTATATCAGTAACCGGTTCTATGTTTATACCAGTGATTACAAGTATCATATGACTGGATATGAAACGCTGTTACCTTATACTGCTGAAACAAGGAATTATGCTCCAAGGGAAGATAAAAGGTATGATGGGATGGTTGACAGAGAATGGACTATTGACGCTTATAATTTACGTATTTATGCGCCAACCAATGGAGATAATATGCTTGCTGTTTACAGTTCGGGTGGCAACGGATTTTCTAACAGGCTCGATAATTCATTGGTATCTTTGAATAATCCACCCATGTATGAACTCTGGGCACTGATATGGGGATTACGGAATAATGCTTATACAAAGATTAATATCCGTGACGACGAACAGTCTCAATTAGATCTCAAATTGGTTGATTTTGCACCAGGACTGCCGCAAACCGAGAGTACCATTGAACATGCGTATGAAAAGAGTGTAGGGTTTGATTTGGGAGCGAGTCCTGTTTTAAAGGGTGAGTATCGTTGGGGAAAGTCTATCATCTATCAGCTGGCGGAAATGACCCGTGAAGTGACCCGTACGATTACCGATGCTGAGATGGATTATTGCTGGAAATGGTATCCTGAAATCCTTTTCAAGGGGAATAAAGCAATGAAAGCAGATGGTATGATCGATGGGGTTGCCATGATTTCGCCCGCATGGTATGATATTCTCTACAACCATGTGGCGGGAACTCCGGGCACGGATAATGTTTTTTGCGATTATAACAATGACTTGCAGTTTAACCAGAATTTGCTCAATTACAATCAGGAGTGTGCTATTACTGCCCGTACAACCGGTGCGTCGGCAGGTGTTGTAGCCATTGAAATAACTGACGGAATGGTGTTACAGCGTGGAGGAGCCTGGTTCACGAGTTGGGGAGCCGCAGTGATTCATCCTTTGCCAAGTAGTGCCGGCACTGCTTATGATGCCACAGTAGATGTGCATAAAACAACTACGGTGTGGATTGACTATAATAACTGGTAAAACGAACCATTAAAAAAAGATTATTATGAAAACAAAAATGACATATATGCTACTTCTGTTCTCAAGCATTCTTTTAGGGGCATGTGTTAGGGATATTATCGATGATGTTCCGGTGCCTGATGAAGATAATGAGATCGATAAGAAAGATGTAGTCTTGGTACGCATGGGAACTGATGATGCGGAAGTGAAAGATATTACTTCCCGTTTGTTCAACAACATTCCCACTTCCTGGGAAATAGGGAAAAAGACAATTGTGGACTATGATAAGATGACAAATCCTGAGACAGAACTCGATGCCGATATCAAGAATCCGGATATCTATGTGACGGTTATCCTGAATATCAAAGATGTTGTTTCTGGTAAATATCCGGTCTCTCTGTTCCGTATGCTGAAGTTCTATAAGAGAGATTTCTATGTTATTGCCACTCAGGATACTCCGGAACAAAAGAACGAAATGCTTTCATTAATAGGAGTTTATATGGAGCCGGGTTATTATGCCATTAATTATGATAATGTGCAGCATTACCGAATCTTTCCTTCTGCCGATCCATATGCCAAAAACAATATGATTGGTAAGGGAGCGGCCTCTTTCAACCAGCAACTGTTGACCCGTTCTGCGGATATTTTGCCCAAAGGTACCGATCCGGATCCTGCATATAATGCACAAATGGCAGATAAGGAGGCTTTGAAGCGGATAGAAATTTATAACCGTATCTACGGTTATGCTCAGGGGGATATGAACTATTCCATGCAGGCGGTTCCTTATAAGATGAAAGAGGGGGCAGCACCCGATGTGATTATAGATAACTCCTGGGCGATAGATGCCTATAACTTCCAGATATACAGTAAGAACAACAATTGTATATTGAGTATAACGAACGACGCGGGAAATGGTTTCACTGCTAATATCAAAGACTATACAACGCCCAAAGGAGCCAATGTCTATGCTTACATCTGGAACCTGATGCGGGAAGCCTCCAGTGAGATCACTGTCCATTCGGATGGGGGTATTTTCCGGGAAATCAGTTATCAGCCGCAAACGGTGAATCATGGAACCAACTATACAGAGAATTCTTTTTGGAAAGTATCTGTATCCGTATCACCTGCTGAACTGGAAGAAAAACCTTGGAAGGCTTTCAAAGTATCGTTTGGCAAGGAATCGTCTACTGAAATATCTTATAAAACATTGTCGATGGATTACTCTTGTAAAGGACAATATGGCAATGGGCTATACAGTAAACTCTGGCAGTTTATTCCCGGAGAGTTTTATGATAGAGCAGAAGCCTTTGTTTACGAAACGAGCGAGGGGTTGCGGTGGATTGATGCTGCGCAGGCAATGACTCCCAATTATGTAACATGGGGGGGCTGGACTCTTCGCCAGAATTATCTGGCTCACATCAACAATAGTATGAAGCTCCATCGGCAGCAGTGTATTTATTCTCTGGAAGCTGATGCGCAACCCGGAGTTGTTTCTGTTGCCATTACCGATGCTATCAATTTGCAAAAGACTTATGTGCATTATAACTGTGGTATTCGCTATGGACACGATTCGGCTAAAACGGATCTCAAAATGTCGAAGATGGTTTGGATTGATTTCGGGCAGTGGGACAATTGAAACATCTAATTAATACGGAAAAAGTTATGCGAAATCTCTGTTACAATACGGATATGTGTAGCCCTTATATACCTTATTCAGATGAGAAGTGAAATGTTTCAGTCGGTCGCCATCTCCCCGGAAAGGAGGTGGCGACATTGTCTGTAAATGTTGCTTTTTTAAATCTTTGTTAATTGCTTGGGTGAGCCATGCCAGGAACACCCCAAGCAATATACTTCCGTAAAGTCGAATCCCTCAGTTGAGGCTTCCGGATATTTGGGGACTACTGTTCCATTTTGGGTGATGTATACTAATAACCGCTCTCCTTGGCTGTTTTTTACGTACATACCAGCGATTTTGCACTGGGGACAGAGTAATTTCTTCATATTACTAAAAATGGATTCTTTGATAAAATGTTATTTTATAATTGTTTTTATCTGTATGCCTATAAATCGGATGACATTCAACAAGCTCTTTAAATCTCAGCTCTCTGCAAATATGAATAGCAGATTTAGTAAAACTACTTCTATCTAATTATTTTGAGAAGAGATATTCCTATTCTTTGGTGGTCTGCCAAAGATTTTTCTGTGGTCTGCCATCACTTATTGATCGCATTTCAACAGGGCTTGCCTATAAATAATTTTTCTATTTGGAATATCATAAATTTCGGTGACCGAACCCTTCTTTTTACCCTGTTCTGATATATATTTATCCAGCGCAGGATATACTTTGATAAAACCAATAAATATGGAAAGCCCGTTTTTGAGCGGAAGTTCAGCTGTTGCATAGTCTTCTGACGGTAGAACTTTTGTTTTGTACATGCATTCGTTGATAGACAAACGGTTAGTGTCTTTAGACTCAATGATGCAACCGATTTCCGAACGTAGCTTATCCTTGGCTATTTCTTTCGGATTATCATAAAAGATACCTATGCCTCTGTTGGCTTCTATTTTAAGTTTGTGCAACAAGTAATAATAGATCTTGTTGGTTATTGCTTTAGTCTGTTTATAGTCGCCTGTTACTTCTTGGTAGACAATAGTTTCTCCACCGGACTTTTGGGTACTTACTTTAATCTCGGAGAATCCGCCCAAGTAAGCATAGAGCCCCAGCAATAATACTAAAAGGATTATGATTAACATCAACAGTGTCATTTCTTCTTTTTATTAATGATAATGTTATGACCATTTTTAATGGATGCTGCAAAAGTACATATTTCCTTCTTATGTTTATGGTAAAAAAGCGACTTGTTACTTTTGTTCTCTTTCTTCATATGAAAGATACGGGATCAACTTAAAACTAAGCTCTATCCTTTTTTGTTGTTAATAGTAGGAATAACTTAAAAATTATACGATTATGAAATATGATATAGCTATCATTGGCGGGGGACCCGCTGGATATACCGCTGCCGAGCGGGCAGGAGCAAACGGATTACGTGCCGTTTTGTTTGAGAAAAAAGCAATGGGTGGCGTGTGTCTCAATGAGGGATGTATTCCTACGAAGGCATTACTCTATTCTGCCAAGATACTTGATAGCATCAAGAGTGCCCCGAAATATGGTGTCTCTGTAGATAGTGCTCCCACATTTGATATGGAAAAAATGATTAACCGGAAAAATAAGACGGTACAGAAACTGACGGGTGGGGTAAGAATGACGGTGAACTCTTACGGAGTGACCATTATAGATAAAGAAGCGGTGATAGAAGGTGAGGGTGAAAATGGCTTCCGCATCCATTGTGACGGAGATGTTTACGAGGCGACCTATCTGATGGTTTGTACAGGATCGGATACAGTGATTCCTCCTATAAAGGGGCTTTCGGATATAGATTACTGGACTTCGCGTGAAGCATTGGACAGTACCGTTCTTCCCTCTTCACTTGCCATTATCGGTGGGGGAGTAATCGGAATGGAATTTGCCTCATTCTTTAACAGTATGGGCGTCAGGGTACGGGTTATCGAGATGATGCCGGAAATTCTCGGGGCAATGGATAAAGAAACGAGTGCCATGTTGCGTGGAGACTATACAAAGAAAGGTATAAACTTCTATTTGAATACAAAAGTAACAGAAGTGAGTGATAAAGGGGTGACAGTGGAGAAGGATGGAAAAAGCTCGTTTATTGAAGCCGACCGGATATTGGTAAGTGTAGGTCGGAAAGCTAATATCACTCAGGTAGGATTGGATAAACTGAATATCGAATTACACCGGAACGGTGTAGTAGTGGATGAACATATGTTGACCTCTCATCCACGTGTATATGCTTGTGGTGATATTACCGGTTATTCACTGTTGGCACATACCGCTATCCGTGAGGCAGAGGTGGCTGTTAACCATATTTTGGGTATAGATGATTCAATGAATTATAATTGTGTTCCCGGTGTGGTTTATACTAATCCTGAACTTGCCGGCGTTGGTAAAACAGAGGAAGAATTGATGGCTAAGGGTATTTACTATCGGATACAGAAGCTCCCAATGGCTTATTCGGGACGTTTTGTTGCCGAGAATGAATTAGGTAACGGACTCTGCAAACTGATTATCGATCATAATGATCGAATTATCGGTTGTCACATGCTGGGTAATCCGGCTTCGGAAATTATTGTCGTGGCGGGCATTGCTATCCAACGGGGCTATATGGTCGATGAATTCAGAAAGAGTGTTTTCCCACACCCGACAGTCGGTGAGATTTATCACGAAACACTGTTTGCCTGATGCGTTTCATCAACAGTCTTTCAACGGATGCTGGTTTTAACTTGGCTGCTGAGGAGTATTTGCTGAAACAGGGTACGGAAGATGTATTCATGCTTTGGCAAAGTGCTCCTTCCATAATTATCGGTAAGCATCAACGGATGGAAGCGGAAGTAAATTTAACGGTAGCAGGTGAAAAACAGATCCCTGTATTCCGCCGTTTTTCCGGTGGTGGCGCAGTATATCACGATCTGGGTAATATCAATCTTACATTTATTGAGACTACCCGCCTGGCACGTTTTGAGACTTATCTGGAGAAAACGATTACAATGCTGAGTGCTGCCGGAGTGGCAGCGACGGGTGATGAACGGTTGGGTATTTATGTCGGTGGGCGAAAGGTTTCGGGCAGTGCGCAATGCGTACATCGCAATCGTGCGATGTATCATTGCACATTGCTGTATGATACGGATTTGAAACTGCTGAATACACTGCTTGCCGTAGCCCCGTCAGAGGAAAATATCAGATTACATCCTTCTGTACGTTCGGTCCGTAGTGAGGTGACGAATCTGAAAGAGTATTTTTATCCGGCTATACCTACAGATAGGTTCCGGAATTGGATTTTCAGATATTTTGCAGAGACATCGGTCTCCGAGGGATTCAACAAGGCAGAACAAACAGTCATTAAAGAGTTGCGTAGGAACAAATACAATGCACTTGATGAATAATCATAGGATGGCCTGCAATATGATGTTAATCAAGATATTCGTGTAAAGTCTTTAGCAGAAGTTCCTTGTTTACCGGTTTTACGATATATGCGTTACAACCGGCTTCAAGTGCTGCTTCTTTGTCCGAGTTGAATGCATGTGCTGTTAAGGCGATAATGGGTAGGCTTTCATTTGTTCTTCTTATCCTTCGTGTAGCTTCCAGCCCATCGAGATGTGGCATTTTCATATCCATTAATATTAGGTCAAACTGTTCTGCCTTTGCTTTTTCTACAGCTTCGATTCCGTCCATTGCCCGATGGAGGCTATAGTTGGTGTGTTTTAATAAGGCGGTTATCAGCCGGTAGTTGCTATCGATATCTTCAGCTACTAATATTTTCTTTGGCTGGGGATCTGTCAGATCATTGAATCCGGCTGATGGTTTCTGTATAGCTCTGGATGAAGAGTCGGAGTCCGAAACTTCGATAATGTCAGTCTCTTTTGTGTCAGGTTCGCAGAACTCACATGGAATCCATGACCAGAAAGTAGATCCTACACCTTCTTTTGTCTCAAAACCTAATCGTCCACCACAGGCTTCGGTAATTGCCTTACAAATAGAAAGACCTAATCCTGTACCTTGTGCAAATTCGTCTAATTTCTCAAAGCGGTGATACACACGGGGTTTATTCTCTTCCGAAATGCCAATACCTGTATCTGACACATAGAAGCGGAGCCCTCCGTCACAACGTTCATATCCCATGCGGATAGTTCCTTTGGGAGTATATTTGATTGCATTCGTCGTGTAATTCAGCACCACTTGTGCCATTCGTTTGCTATCTAATTGTACGATACAGTGTTCGTATGGATTTTCGCAGATTAGTTTCACGTCCGGATTTGTCATTCGTTGTTGTGCCGAGTGATATAGCTCATTGAAGTAGATTGCCAAGTCGAGTTTATCTATCTTCCGGTCTACAAATCCGGCTTCAATTTTCGATAAGTCAAGTATGTCGTTAATCAAGCGCAACAGCAAGTCCGTATTTGTAGTGATAATCCGGTTAAATTCCATTTTTTCTTCTTGACTTTCAGTATTCATCAGCAAGCTTGAGAAGCCGACTATGGCATTGAGCGGTGTCCGTATTTCGTGGCTGATATTTGCCAGGAATGCCGATTTTAATTTGTCCGATTGTTCTGCACGTTCTTTGGCTTCACTTAGTTCTGAGATCAGGCGTTCGCGTTCCGAAACATCGTTAAGCCGGAGCACTACACCTTCTACCTTATCATGGCTGTTAAAAATAGGTGTAGCATAGGATTCTATCAGCCGGTTATTCAAATTGAGGACATGTCGTTCTGTTTGCCGGGAAAGTATTGCTTTTTGCATTACACAATCTTCGCAGGGAGTATTGCGACCGTATGTGGATTGATAGCAGAATGTTCCTTTCTTATAAGCTTCGTTTGAGATGCTGGTGGAGCAGGTGCCCAGGTTAGTCCATTGTACTATATGGTCAGTTGAGATATAAACCAGACCGGAATTACTGTTATTGAGTATCAGTTCGTTCTGTTGATTGGCTTTCAGGAGCGCGTCATTCAGTTTTTTCCATGACGAGATGTTACGACGGAAGCCGGTATAAACCAATACTTTTCCATTTTCATCTTTCAGAAAGGGAGTACCGCTTATGATACAGTCCTGCCAGTCGGGATCGTATGCTGTTTTCACCCGTATGGGGATCTCATAAGAAAAATCCTTTCCTTCATCCATTGCATTGATATATTCGCGGACATTGGCAAGGTCTTCGAGATGATGCATTGCGCTAATATATTCTTCGGTTGGCATCAATGTATCATTGTTATAATTGGTCACCGGATCGTTATAGGATGAAAACAAACGACTCCGGTTGTCATATCGCCAGAGTACCAGGTTTGAAGCCTGTATAGCTTCATGAGATAGCCGGATGCTTTCTTCCAGTTGCTTTGCTTGTTCATACTCTTTGGTAATGTCATTCATGATAAAAACGTAATTCTGCATTTTACCATAAGAGTCGAATACCGGTGTACCGTTACAGCTGATACGTTTTATTTCATTACTGCGGTTAGTGTTGTAGAAACCTGTATTATTCACGATAGAGAAATCATAAGGAAAGTCTATTTGTATTTTCTTCTGGTGCTGAAAAGCTTCTTTCACAGCCAGTGGAATGACGGGGTTTTTCATGATTGGTATGGAGCCAAGTAACTCTTTTTTATCGGTTACTCCGAAGATTTTGCAACTACGTTCATTCAATCCTATCAGAACTCCTTCTTTGGAATATACTTCTACACCAACAGGAAGATCACCTAAAATCGCTTCGGTACGTAGGTTTTGCAGTTTTAGTGTTTCGTAAGCATCTTGCAGTGCGTTTGCCGTACTTCGTCGGTGCCTTGACATCCGGATCAGAATGACTGATAAGATAATGACGGCACAAGATGTCAGGAGAAGCAGAAGAGTTAATAAATATGTCATATCCTTGTTACTGATTTTAGTGAAAAACGTTACAGTTTAAAAACAAGTATACAAAAATACGTAATTTTTCATTAAAGCAGTATCTTGGAAACGCTTTTTTGAGCAGTACAACCTATTATTTTTGAATTTCACTTTAAAATATTCCAAAATGTTCGCTAAGAACATTTTTGTATAATCGCCCGGTGAATTTCAGGGGGAGTGATGGGGGCTTTATCAGTTACTTGGCAATCTTCTTTTTTCAAGCTATTACTTAAAAAAAACACTAACTTAAAACATTCTTTTTCAAAATCTTGTTCTACTTAAACAAGTGAAAGAATAAATAATTGTATGTATGGCAAGATTCGAAATAAAAATGCCCAAACTGGGCGAAAGTATTACCGAAGGAACCATTCTGTCATGGTCGGTACAAGTGGGTGACAGGATCAATGAAGATGATGTGCTTTTTGAAGTAAACACCGCTAAGGTGAGTGCGGAGATCCCTTCTCCCGTTTCCGGAAAGGTGGTGGAGATATTGTTTAAAGAAGGTGATACTGTGCCCGTGGGCACTGTAGTTGCTATTGTAGATATGGATGGAGAAGACTCCGTAGAAACATCGGAAACTGAAGGTTCCGCAGAAGGTACATCTGTTTCCGAAGCGGCGGAAGCTTCAAGTGCCGCGTCTGCTCCGAATGTGAAAGCGGAAACTACTGTCTCGAAAGTAGAACGTTGGTACTCACCGGCAGTGCTCCAACTGGCACGGGAGGCAAAGATTCCCCAGGAAGAACTGGATGCGATCCCCGGGACAGGTTATGAAGGACGGTTAAGTAAAAAAGATATCCGTCATTATATTGAAATGAAAAAAGGTGCTCCGGTTGCCGATGCCCTTGTTGCGGTGTCTTCAGCGGTTAAGGTAAACACTCCTGCTTCTTCACCTGCGACTCCGGTTGCTGCTGAAATGCCAAAGAAACCTGTAGCTGTGGCTTCCCAGTCCCTCAGCCCCTCTGTTTCGGACGCATCGGTAGAGGTGAAAGAGATGGATCGTGTTCGTCGCATTATCGCCGACCATATGGTGATGTCGAAGAAAGTTTCTCCGCATGTGACCAACGTAGTTGAAGTCGATGTCACCCGGTTGGTTCGCTGGCGTGAAAAGAATAAGGATGTCTTCTTCCGTCGTGAAGGGGTGAAACTGACTTATATGCCTGCTATTGCTGAGGCTACGGCACAGGCATTGGCTGCCTATCCGCAAGTGAATGTGTCTGTGGATGGATATAACATTCTGTATAAGAAACATATTAATGTCGGCATTGCGGTTTCTCAGGATGACGGAAACCTGATTGTCCCTGTGATTCACGACGCTGATCGCCTGAATCTTAACGGACTTGCCGTAGCTATCGATTCGTTGGCGAAAAAGGCCCGGGTGAATAAGCTGATGCCCGATGATATTGACGGAGGTACGTTTACAATTACCAATTTCGGCACTTTTAAGATGTTGTTCGGTACGCCGATCATTAACCAGCCGCAGGTAGCAATACTTGGCGTGGGAGTTATCGAAAAAAAGCCGGCCGTAGTGGAGACTCCCGAAGGCGATGTGATTGCCATTCGTCATAAGATGTACTTGTCGCTCTCTTACGATCATCGGGTGGTGGATGGTTCGTTGGGAGGTAACTTCCTGCATTTCATTGCCGATTATCTGGAGAACTGGAAAGAGTGACTGCTGTGTGAAACTAACTAAAAAGATTGAAAATGAAGAAATATGATATAAAAACCACTGACGAACAGACCCTCCGCAAGTGGTATCATTTGATGACCCTGGGTCGCGCTCTCGATGAGAAAGCACCCGCCTATCTGCTGCAATCCCTTGGCTGGTCTTATCATGCTCCTTATGCCGGACATGACGGTATCCAGCTCGCTATAGGGCAGGTCTTTACCCTTGGTGAAGACTATCTTTTCCCTTACTACCGGGATATGCTTACGGTTCTTTCTGCCGGAATGACACCGGAGGAGCTGATTTTGAACGGAATTTCGAAAGCTACCGATCCGGGCAGTGCCGGACGTCATATGTCCAATCACTTTGCTAAACCGGAATGGCACATCGAGAATATCTCTTCTGCTACCGGCACACATGATCTTCATGCGGCAGGCGTGGGACGCGCCATGGTATATTATGGACATAAAGGTGTTGCGATCACTTCACACGGAGAGTCCGCCACTTCCGAAGGCTTTGTCTATGAAGCCATCAACGGTGCCAGTAACGAACGTCTTCCGGTGATCTTTGTGTTTCAGGACAACGGTTACGGCATTTCTGTTCCCAAAAAGGATCAGACAGCCAACCGTAAAGTGGCCGATAATTTCTCCGGTTTTAAGAATCTCCGTATCATCCATTGCAATGGGAAAGATGTGTTCGACTCGATGAATGCCATGACCGAAGCTCGTGAGTTTGCTATTGCCAATCGTACTCCGGTCATTGTCCATGCTAATTGTGTCCGTATCGGTTCGCACTCCAATTCGGATAAGCATACGCTTTATCGTGACGAAAACGAGTTGGCTTATGTGAAAGAGGCCGATCCGTTGATGAAATTCCGCCGCATGCTATTGCGCTATAAACGCCTGACAGAGGAAGATCTCCAGCAAATAGAGGCTGCCGCTAAAAAGGAACTTGCCGCAGCCAATCGTAAGGCCTTGGCTGCTCCCGATCCGAAACCGGAAAGTATTTATGATTTTGTACTTCCCGAACCTTATATCCCTCAAAAGTATAAAGACGGGCTTCCGGGACCTGTTGAAGGAGAGAAGAGTTTTATGGTGAATGCCATCAACGAAACTCTCAAAGAAGAGTTCCGTCGTAACCCCGATACATTTATCTGGGGACAGGACGTAGCCAATAAGGATAAAGGAGGTGTATTCAATGTAACCAAAGGTATGCAGCAAGAGTTTGGTGATGCACGTGTATTCAGTGCCCCGATTGCTGAAGACTATATTGTGGGAACCGCTAACGGTATGTGTCGCTTCGACCCTAAAATACATGTTGTTATCGAAGGAGCTGAGTTTGCCGACTATTTTTGGCCAGCCGTAGAACAGTATGTGGAGTGTACGCACGAGTATTGGCGTAGTAACGGTAAGTTTACTCCTAATATAACACTTCGTCTGGCTTCCGGTGGTTACATTGGCGGTGGATTGTATCATTCGCAGAATCTCGAAGGGGCTCTTACGACTTTACCCGGTGCCCGCATCGTTTGTCCGTCGTTTGCCGACGATGCTGCCGGATTACTCCGTACCAGTATGCGTTCCAAAGGTTTCACTCTTTATCTGGAGCCGAAAGCACTTTACAACTCAGTAGAGGCTGCTGCTGTTGTGCCCGAAGAGTTTGAGGTCCCTTTTGGTAAAGCCCGTATCCGTCGTGAAGGGACCGACCTGACTGTAGTTACTTATGGGAATACGACTCATTTCTGCCTGAACGTAGCCGAACGTCTTGCTCAGGAGGGGTTGGGCAGTGTCGAAGTCATCGATCTCCGTTCGTTGATCCCATTGGATAAAGAGGCTATTTTTGCCTCTGTGCAGAAAACCGGTAAAGTATTGGTTGTACATGAAGATAAAGTCTTCTCCGGTTTCGGTGCTGAGATTGCCGCGCAGATTGCCGAAGAGATGTTCCGTTATCTGGATGCTCCGGTACAGCGTATTGGCTCCACCTTTACTCCGGTAGGTTTCAATCCGATATTGGAGCGTGCCATCCTGCCGAATGATGAAAAGATATATAAAGCAGCCAAAGAGTTGCTGGAATTTTAATTAAAAGCAAGCAATCATGAAAAAGATAGGAATATTTTATGCTGCCAAAGCTGATAAAACCTCTTGGGTAGCTGAAAAGATACAAAAGGAATTCGGTGCTTCCGCCGAGTCTGTGGCTATCGAAAATGCCTGGCAAAACGATTTTGAGGCTTATGACAACTTTATTGTCGGAGCTTCCACGTGGTTCGATGGTGAGTTGCCCACTTATTGGGACGAACTACTTCCCGAACTCCGTACTCTTCAGTTGAAAGGGAAGAAAGTTGCCATCTTCGGACTTGGCGACCAAGTGAAATATCCTGAAAACTTTGCCGATGGTATTGGTATTCTTGCCGAAGTATTTGAGAATGACGGAGCCACACTTGTTGGTTTCACCTCTATTGACGGATATAGTTTCGAACGCTCACGGTCTTTGCGGGATGAAAAGTGGTGTGGACTGGTTATTGATATTGAAAATCAGTCGGAAATGACTGATAAACGAATAAAAGACTGGTGCAAACAGGTAAAAAAAGAGTTTGAGAGCCAATAAGGACCTTTCAAGAGTAACAAAGAACTTTATTCAGAGGTAAGCTACGCAAATCCCACTAATTTCTTTGATGGATACAAAATCAGAATATTTGTGGGATTTGCGTTTATTGCTATGTTTCCTGCTCTTTTAGATGATTGAGCACAGGATGAATGTTCAAAGGAACTTTAATTAGAGTACAAATTTTACTGCTGCCCACCGATTCTTTTCCTGATGGTGTACAAATGTAAATCCGTTCTTTTCCGCTTCCTGTCGGATGACCGGAATATCATCTACATAAAATCCGCTCATATATAGCTCCGATCCCGGGTGCATGCATGCTGCATACTGTTTCATGTCATTCAGTAAGATATTCCGGTTGATATTGGCTATTACTACATCAAATGGTCCTTTTCCTGCCAAAGCCGAAGCATCTCCCTGAGAAACGGCAATATCTGTCACTCCGTTCAGTTCGATGTTCTCTATCGAATTACGTACACACCATTCGTCAATATCGATGGCTGTACAAGGTTGAGCTCCCCGCATCCGTGCAAGGATGGCCAGGATTGAAGTTCCGCATCCCATATCCAGCAAGGACTTACCGGTTAGCTCACTATCTAACAGCTCACCGATAATCAGGCTGGTTGTTTCATGGTGACCCGTCCCGAAAGCCATCTGCGGATTGATCACGATGTCATATTCCGCTTTGGGCACGTCCTGATGGAATGTACTATGAATCACACAACGGTTTCCGATCACAATGGGCTGAAAGAAATTCTTTTCCCACTCTTCGTTCCAGTTTTTATCTTCAGCTTCGGTAAATACATAAGTAATTTCCGTATCCGGTATCGGGAAGTTTGCCAGTTCAGTTTTCAGCATCTCTTCATTGTAGAGTGATTGTTGAATATAAGCAGTCAGTCCGCCTTCCCGTTCGACAAAACTTTCAAATCCGGCCTCACCCAACACGGCAGCCAGTACATCATTCACCGTTTCGGTGCAAGGATGGGTATCAAAAGTGAACTCAAAGTACTTCATAAGTGTTTTTTTATTTGCAAAAGTACGATTTAAAGAGATAGAAACAAAGTAAACATTGTTTTTATCGGGTTGAGATTTGTTAAGTTAAAGAACGGCAAAATAGGGAAATCCCTATTATTGTTTGGGGAAAATCTATCCGGTAGCGTGAATACCTTGCTTATCTTTGTAACGTGAATAAAAAGATAAAGTAACCAATAAACCACGGAAATATGAAAAAGATTGTTTTATTATCGCTGTTTGCCCTGTGCCTTCCACTGGCTGTGATGGCACAAAGCAATAATGACGACCTTTATTTCGTGCCTTCTAAGGAGAAAAAGCAGGAAGCAGAAAAGACTCCTGTAAAGAAGGTACCGGAAAAAAGGACAGTCACCACGAATATTTATACGGCTCCGGGTACTACGGTAGTGGTTCAGGACCGTAAAGGAAACAAACGCGATATGCGTGATGTGGATGAGTATAACCGCCGTTACGATGCTAAAGATAATGAGTTCGCAATGGAGGACGATACATTATATGTAAAAGAAAAAGCTGTCTCCGATCCGGATGGTGAATGGGTGAACGGGTTCAATGGCTCACAGGATGACTACGAGTACGCTGAACGCATCATTCGTTTCCGTAATCCTCGTTTTGCGGTGAGCATCAGCAGTCCGCTTTACTGGGACATTGTTTATGGAGCTAATTCTTGGGATTGGAATGTTTATACAGATGGCTTCTATGCTTATGCGTTCCCAACGTTTACCAACCGCTTGTGGTGGGATTGGCGTTATAATTCTTATGGTCCCGGATGGGGCTGGGGATGGGGCTGGTCTTCACCTTATTACGCCTGGGGAGGCTATTATCCCGGTTATTGGGGTGGCTACTGGGGTGGTTACTGGGGTGGTTACTGGGGCGGCTGGTATGGCGGCGGCTACTGGGGACATCACCATCATTATCATCCCGGATGGGGTGGTGGAGGCAGTTGGGCAGGAAGATACGATACTTATACCCGCCGTGGTTCGTCTGCTGTAAGAAGTAGCTATGGAAGTCCTTCAACTGTTCGTCGGTATGGTTCAGGTGCGGTTCGTTCCAATAGTGGTTCTGCTGTTCGTTCGTCCGGAACCTCCTCTTATAGCAGAGGACAAAATTCTGCCAGACGTGTGATTGGTACACGTGTAGTGGGAGAACGTCCGGGATCTACTACCCGTACAGATGCTTCTTCTTCACGCCGAAGCACTTATACGCGTCCAAGTAGTACACGCAGTAGTTCTTCTTACGAGGGTACTCGCGGTGGTGCTACTACCGGTTCTCCTTCTTACTCTGAGGGAGGCAGAAGGGCAAGTACTAGAAGTAGTTCTACTTATACCCGTGGCAGTTCGGCAACTCCTTCACGCAGTTATTCTAATGAAGGTACCACTCGTCGTTCGTACAACAGTACTCCTTCTCGCAGTAGCTCGTCTACGCGCAGTTATTCTTCACCATCCGGTAGCAGTTCACGTAGTTATTCTACTGGTGGCGGCGGTGGTTCTTCCCGTTCTTCCGGTGGAGGTGGCGGCTCTTCAAGAGGTAGAAGATAATAATGGAGATATTAACTTTAAAAGGCATTTGACGATGAAAAAAATAATAACTTTAGCAACTTTAGGGCTGCTGGTAGCAGCAGCCCCAATAGGTGCACAAACTGTGTACGATGCTGCCAAGATAACAGGAAAAGATCTGAATGGAACAGCCCGTTTTGTAGGAATGGGCGGTGCTATGGGGGCTTTGGGAGGTGATATCTCTACAATTGGAACTAACCCTGCGGGTATCGGTATTTATCGTAGCAATGATTTTATGACTTCTTTTGGCTTTTCTTCGTATGGGACCGAAAGTAAGTATTTGGGGAATAAATTAAGCTCGGATAAAATCCAAGGCTCTTTTGATAACCTGGGTTTTGTGTTTGCTACAAAAATAGGTAATGCAACTTCATTGCGTTATGTGAATTTTGGATTTAACTATCACAAGGCTAAGTCTTTTTATAAGAATATGAAGATGACAGGAGGACTTGGTAACAGTTCGCAGACCTATCAGATGGCCGAACAGGCAAGCGGTATATCAAAATGGGGAGATCATCCTTACGATGATCCGGAGATAGGATGGCTTTCCATATTGGGATATGACGGTTGGTTGATTAGTGATATTACAACTGATAAAATGAATGCAGCCGGCAAGCCTAATCCTCCGTATGTGGATAAAGATGGGAATCAAAGATATGACGTCAATGGTAAACCACTGTATACAACACCGGGCAATTATTATGGTATGTATGATGATGGTGTTGCCAACTTTAGCTCACAGGAACGTGGAGGAATCGATCAGTATGATTTTAATATTGCTTTCAATTTTAATGATCGGTTTTATCTGGGATTGACTATTGGAGCATATGCTGTTGATTATAGTAAGTACACTTATTATTCCGAAGCATATACAGGAGCACATGCACCACAGAATTACAACTTAAGAAGTTGGAATAAAGTAAGAGGTTCGGGCTTTGATGTAAAATTAGGTACGATTCTTCGTCCGTTCGAAGATTCTCCGTTCCGTATCGGTCTTGCTATCCATACTCCTACATTCTATAATCTGGATTATAAGACCAGTGCTTATTTGGAATCGGATGTGCTGAATGTTGAGACAGGGAAGATAGATCAGTGGTCTATAGATACGAGGGACAAGTTACCCGGAAATGGAGATATGGTACGTGAATTCCGGCTTCAGACTCCGTGGACTTACAATGTAAGTTTAGGATACACCGTGGGTACCAGTCTGGCATTAGGTGCTGAATATGAATATCAGGATTATTCAACGATGAAGTTCCGAGGACCGACCGGTTCAAGTTCAGAGTTTACGTTTGAAAATAGCACGAGACCTATGATGAAAGGTGTAAATACCCTCCGTCTTGGCCTTGAATATAAAGTGATTCCCCAGTTTGCTTTGCGTGCCGGTTATAATTACTCTTCGGCAATTTTCCATGGAGATGCTTTCAAAGATATGCCTTTTTATTCTATCCAGACAGATACTGATTGGGCAAATACGAAAGCTTTGAGCAATTATACTTTGGGTATTGGATATCGTGGATCTATGTTCTATGCAGATTTGGCTTATAAATTCTCTGCATATAAAGAAGATTTCTATCCGTTCGTAAATAAGTATGAGGAGAACAACGCAACTACGGTGCTGACACCGGAAACAACCAAGGTAACAAATACCCGTAGCCAGGTATTGTTTACTTTAGGTCTGCGTTTCTAAACAGATTCCCAAGCAATTAAATTATAACTTTTGTGTGTATAGAAATCCCCGAAGGACGATGCAGTGTTCTTCGGGGATTCTTGTTTTATCAGTACTCTATCTTATCTTCTTTCTTCATCCACTCCTCAAAAGCTTTGATTGCTTCGTCGTGAAGTAATATCTCGGATGGCAACTTCCTGTCCTCAGGTTTCAGTTCCAATTCATCGTAGATAAACGAGTCGTCGAACCCGATGTTTTTGGCATCTGTCTTGTTATTGCCATAATACATCTTGTCTAATCGTGCCCAATAGATAGCACCCAGGCACATGGGACATGGTTCGCAAGAGGTGTAAATCTCGTAACCGCTCAGGTTAAAAGTTCCCAGTTTTGAGGCGGCAGCACGGATAGCGCTTACTTCTGCGTGAGCGGTGGGATCGCACGAAGCTGTTACGCGGTTAACACCTGTGGCTACTATTTCTCCATCTTTTGCGATAACGGCTCCGAAAGGGCCTCCTCCGTTTGCTACATTTTCTTTGGAAAGCTCAATCGCTTTCCGCATTAGTTCTTCTTTGGTCATGTGATATAAAAAAATCTATCGTTGATATTGTTATCTGTTTTTTGCAAATATAAACAATAAGAACGATAGATTGTTCCTTCAAGTTAAGAAATCGGCCTATTCTTTACGGATTGACAGGTTACTTTCATCTGCCGGGATGCGGCGGCTGACCGCTGGGGGCTATTGTTACCAATACCAGCAGAGGCCGAAAGAATAAGGATAAAGTTCGGGTCCTTTCTTGTGTTCGAAGAGGCTGTAGGTAGAATAGCGCAAATAAACTCCGATATCGCCATAACCTGCCTGTGCCAAAAGGTTGATACCTATCGGATGAACATTCAGGTTATTGCTTAAATTTTCTTTATGCCCGTTTACTTTCGCCTTTGACTTAACCCCGTGGCGGATTTCTGCCTCAAGTCCGGCTGAGAAGAATAGAGGACCGTGTCCGTTACTGTGGCTAAATCTTTTTTGCCATTCCAATGTTACCGGAATGCGGAAATAGAAATAGCGTAACCGGCTTTTGCTGTAAACTTCTTCATCTGGAATCCCCGGAACAATGTTTGTGATTCCATCGGTTTGTCTGAAAGCGTAGTTGCCACCCAGACGGAAGGAGCGATATCCCCAGCCTAAGCCTGTCGTTATGCCCCATTGGCGATCACGTGAGAGCGTCAGGGAACCTTGAAACAGGTTAAAACCAATTTCCCAAGACTTATTTGCATTGACGTCCAATCCGTTCGGAGTGTTGAAATTGATACCGTCGGAGAGCCGTGTGTATCCCATATAGATCCCGGCAATATGCGGTTCAAACCGATAATAGTTCTTTCTCTTAACAAAAGGCATGGTGAATGCTGTGCGGCGTTCGGTTGTTTGTCCGTCCGTATAGATTCCTTCGAATATCTGATCGTTCTCTATCGTATCACCGCGCGAAGACTGTTCGTAAAGTTTTACCTTTATTTTCCCCTCTTTTTCTTTAATCAGGATTTTGCGTCCGTTTACGTAAAGAGTCGTGTCTTGCGAAACGCTTTCTTGAGCCATTCCCGCCATCGGGATCAGCATAAACAGTAATAAATAAATGTGTTTCATACTCTTATAATGTTTAGTTTTTCTTCATAAATAACATGGTTACCAAATCATCTGCATCCAACTCGCCTTCGATGTAAATCAAGGTAGCCGAGCCTTTTTTGCCGGTTTTGAAGAGGATGAACCGGTTGACATCTTCTTTTAGTTGGGGTAACTGATAATAGCCGGACTGTATTTGTCCGCCTGCTACTACTTCCTTTACTTTCCTGGCCTTTCTCTTGTCGGCTTCCAGGCAGTTGAGAATATCGGGCAAAGCTTCTTCGACGTCTTTAAAAACAAGGCTTTTATAGAGAGTCATCTGATAGGTTTCCAGCATCTCATTGGATAACTCTACCATAGTCACTCCTTTCTGTTTGCCGTATTTCTGGAATACGGAAGCTATTTGCAGTCCCTGTTGTGCTCTTACCATGCCCGAGGCAACGGTGAGCAGCAGGACAATCCATGTGGTGCGAATGACTTTATTCATACATCGTTTCTTTTATTGTTTTCTTTTTTTATTCGGAGAATAGCGTGGCAAACACTTCCTCTTCGCTGATACTGACATCACGGAATGCTACCATGGCCTGTTCGCGCACCAGTCGGGTGTCGGTATAGCATTTTCCGTCGATGATTACATAATTTCCGGTAGAGGTGCTGAAATGTTGGTTGAGGCCGGCGATACCCAGCACAATCAACATTCCGGCAGCTATTCCGCTGAATATGTATAGCAGACGGCGGCGCAGAGGAACGGAAGTTTTCGGAACTCCGGAGCCGGCAATCTTGCTTTGCCGGTTCTCTTCGCTGAAGAAAGCAAACATCGGGCCATACATCTGCAGATGTTCCGGTACGATGCCCTGAGTGAAAAAACGGCGGAGCTCACGTTCTTCCTCACAGTTGGTTTCCCCTTCAAAATACTTGTTCAATAATTCTTCTATATTCATGCTTCGTTTCTCCTTTTTCTTTGTTGTATGGTTTGTTGGTAAATGTCTCTCACTTTTTTCCGTGCCCTGCTTAGGTTGCTGCGGATGGCTTCGGCACCGCATCCTGTTATCTCGGCGATTTCCTCGTTTTCATACTCTTCAACATCTTTCATCCTCAGGATGGTTTGTTGCAGAGGTGGTAGCGTGCCGATTATTTCGCGCATCAGGCGGAATTCGTCTTTCTCTTCCAGTAAGCGTTCGGGGGTGGCAGACGGACTGGCAGCTTGTACGCTGTCGAGCGATAGGTTGTCCATATGTTTTCCCCGCCAGATGTCCATACAGGTATGGTGCGTCATTGTCATGGCAAGTGCTTCAATGCTGTGGTACTCGTCCAGTTTCAGGCGGAGGTTCCATAGTTTCAGCATTACTTCTTGCACGGCATCTTCAGCATCCGAATGGTCATCGGTCAACTTCCGCGCATAATTAAGTAATTTGTTGCGGAGTGGAAGAACGGCTATTTTGAATTGTTTTAGTTCCATTTACATAAGCAAGACGGAAGAGGAAGGAAAACGTGACATGGAAAAGATAAAAAAAACGATGAACTAATTATCAGCGCTGAACGATCAATGATGAATGGTGCTTTAATAGGCCGAAAGCATAAGGAAAAAACAATCTCTATTGTTCATCAGTCATTGTTCACCGTTGATCGTTCAGCGTGGATGATTCATTCATCGTTCAAAACGTTTATCGTTTAGATCTTTCCAAGTATTTTATCCATGACCCAATTGGTAGTTGTGGCACTTTCGCCGTCACAGGAACAAGTCGATTTTCCAAGAAGATGGTCTACCACGGCTTGAATCAAAGGCTGCTGCACGTGTTCGGGGTTTTCTACAACTATTTCTTCACGTCCTCTTTCGGTGTGAAGGGCAATCGGGTCATAGGTGAATACGGAGAAACAGATCATGCCATTATCACCGATAATCTCAATGCGGTCTTCGCGAGCCGAATCATGGGCAACGAAGCACCATGAACCGCTTCCTACCAGACCGTTGTCGAACTGGAAACAAGCACTCAATGTATCTTCTGCTGGATAAAGTCCCCCACGGTTACTCTTATATCCGCTGGCTTCAAGAATACAACCGAACATTTCCTGTAGAAGATCGATCTGGTGGGGGGCAAGGTCATAAAAATATCCTCCTCCGGCAATGTCTGCCTGTACACGCCAAGGCAGGTTCTCTCTGTTGTAATCCAGGTCGCGTGGGGGTTGAGCGAAACGGATCTGTACGTTAATCACATTTCCGATAATTCCTTTGTCTACCAGTTCCTTGACTTTCATAAAGTAAGGCAGATAACGTCGGTAGTAAGCTACAAAGCAAGGCACTCCTGTCTCTTGAGAAATACGGTTGATACGGGCGCATTCTTCGTAAGTTTGTGCCATTGGCTTTTCGATATATACCGGTTTTCCGGCTTTCATGGACATGATGGCATAAGTGGCGTGTGAAGAGGGAGGAGTGGCTATGTATACGGCATTTACATCCGGGTCGTCAATCAGCTCCTGTGCATCGTCATACCACTTCGGAATGTTCCGTTCTTTGGCATAAGCTTTGGCCTTATTGCCGTCACGACTCATGACTGCTATGACTTTGGAACCTTCTACTTTCTGAAAGGCAGGTCCGCTTTTGTATTTGGTTACTTCTCCGCAACCAATGAATCCCCATTTTATAATCTTATCGCTCATATCTTTTTTATTTATCCATCCGCAAATATACTCAATTCTGCTGAAAGCGACGAATGATTTACAGTTATCATAATAGAGACTCTCTGTGCCCGTTTCTTAGTTTACATTCTCCGGTTGCACAACTCCGTATGCTACCAGTTGCGCAACTGGTAATCGTAGTCTTTAAATGAATTGGAAAGAAGGGGAGGGAGTTGTTACTGCTTTCCGTAGTATTTACGATAGATGGCCTGATATTCACCTTTCTTTCGGAAGCCGGACAGCCATGTATTCAGGCTGTCGAGCAGAGCAGGGGACTGCTTGCTGACTCCCCACGAGTAAAATTGGGTGAAACTGATGGCGGTATTAATATCGAGTTGAGGCAATGAATCTGCGGCCATCCGGGCTATACTCTCGTCGCATACGGCAAAATCGATATCTCCATGCGCAACCATTGCGATCAGTTGTTCGGAACCATATTTTGCTACTTCGTTTACGTAGATTGTATCACCTATTTCATTGCTGAGGTTGTGTATCCGAAGAATGGATGGAGAACCTTTTACGACGTTCAGTGTTTTGCCGGCCAGGTCGAGTTGGCTTCTGATGGCAAGCGAGTCGTTTTCTTCGGCTTTGCGTTGCACCAGGACTTGTTTGCTCAAGATAATGGGTGAGGTGAGGAGCAGGGAGTCTTTCAGTTCACTTGTTGTCGGTATACCATAAGCTACTACGTCATAGGTGCCATTGGCCAATCCTTCCAGCCGTTGGTTGAAACTCATCACCGGGGAGACCTGTACTTGCAAGCCCTTGTCACGGGCAAATGCCTCTATCAGTTCATAATGAAATCCCGAAACGGTATCTCCATCCACATAAAAACTGATGGAGTTATATTCCGTGGCGGCATGGAGGATGCCGCTTTCTTCGATCTCTGCGTAGTCGCGCGGATGTCCTTGCGGCTTCTCTTTACGAGGCCAGAATGTGACAACGAGGGCTGATATCAGTCCTAATACTACATATCTCAGATATTTAGGCTTCAATAGATTCATGGTAGCGATTAATCGTAGAAGTTCCAGGAAACACCGATCTTAAACAGGCGCGGATTGATGGGATAGTGGGGCGACAGGAAGTAATTCGAGTTACCCATTCCCTGATTGACGTGATACATCATTGCGAAAAGACGCGTGCGTTTCAGTTGCAGGTTGGCATATACATTGATGATGGGGTAACCGCCAATCTTTACCTGATCGTCTTCCGGTTGCAGATGAAACTGCTGGATGGCCGGGGTATATGCCGGGGCATAATACTTGGTAAAATAGCGTACATCGGCTCCCAACTGCACATGAAGCACTTTTTTCGCCAAGGTTGTCTGGATGTAGAAATTATGGTAAAGTGAAAGCTCCGGTAAGGGCAATACGGTAGTGTTGCTCGACTTTTGCCAGGTCACTTCATTGTCCAGATGGAAAATACCCAATCGGAAATTCTGCGACAGAGTGGCGGAAAGCACCTGAATATTACCGTCATTCTGCTGAGGGAGTGCCTTTTGATTGAAGTACGTATAGTTTTTAATATTTTCTACTCCGGCTTTCAGGTGGGTCTGCCAATGCTCGATGTTCAGCTCGCCTTCCAGGCGTGTGCGGAACTCTTTGTCCATATTGTCATTATCCCAGTAGAAGTATTTAGAATGATAATGACGCATATAAAATGCCGGAAGGGTATTACTGATTGATCCACGGGCAATAAAGCTGACCGTATCTTTCCATAAGCGGAAGTTCAGGTCGAGATCGGCATTGACACGGAACTGCCCAATCGCTTTATCCAGAATACCTACTTCGCCCATGGCACGGTAATGGAGCGTTTTTCCCTGACGTTTGGCCAATTCACCCCCGACAAAAACTTCGTGTTCACTGTATTTATCTACACTCACGGAGTCTCTGTCCATTAGCCGGTAATTGCTTAGCTTATGTGAGATAAAGGCAGTCAATCCGGCTTTGGCATATTTATTAAAACCTTCAAGCAAAGCGATTCCCAATGTATTTTTTACTCCGATATAGCTGGTAGAGTCATTCACCAGCTTATTGCCCGGCTGGATATACGCTTCCGGGTAGATTTTGTACAATTCGTCCTCCGAAGTGAACTGGTGGCGGGCACGTTCCACTTTCATTGTATGGATGAAGCTGGTAACCGGAACAAATTCCGTCTTTTCCGTACTGGTGGTATCGTCTTTGGCTTTGGCCACTTCACGAGTGAATCCCAGTTTGTAACGTTGGGTGAGGAATATGTAAAAGTCCTTGTTACGATTGGCACTTTTGCTTAACAGGGTGGGAATGTTCTGTGATTCATATTCCTTTTTTCCCTCTGCCATTTCTTCCGGGCGGGTGATATAACGGTCATCGGTGATACCGCCGTTTTCATTCATCTTTAGATAGTTGTTGCTATAAAGCAATGTCGCTTCGTAGCGGTCGCCTATATAACTTCCGAAGAGTGCGGCATTAAAGAAAGAAGTGTTTTGATTGTTGTAATATCCCCGTCCGTACAGATAATCGAAATTGAAACCAAATGCCAGTTGTTTGTTTACATTTACTGAGAAATAGGACTTAAATCGCTCCTCTCCGTTCACCTTATTGCCGGCTTTATAGTAGGTAAGATTGGTGAAAGGTACGTTACTGTTGGTAAAGTTGAATTCGTCAGGACGGACAAAAAAACTGGAGAATGGCTCCATAAAAATGGTCGGTTCTGCGTCACGGCGTTCGAAAAAGAGACGTGACAGGCGGGGAGAACCTAAGTTACCCAGATAATTATAATGCCCTCTCAGGCCTTCCACTAAATTGGTGTTTTGAAACATGTGGGTTGCCGTATCAGCGGGTATTTTCTGGATTGTTCCCAGGTTTTCGCTGACATGCCACATATAGAGTTTTGGGGGAAGTCCTTGTATTTCAACGTCTGTACTGTCCTCATGCACCCGCATGGCCGGGTCTATCTGGTTACCGTTGGCATCTCTACCGGTACGGGGATCGACTTGTTGTGTAGGATTGAACTGTGCCTGTGCGGTCAGTAAACCTACGACAAGGAGTATATATGTAAGTAGGATTCGTCTCATAATTAGCCGCAAAGATACTTATTAAAATGAGAATTGAGAATTGAATTTTAAAAATTATCCGGTTTCCCGGGCTGTGGCATAGCTAATAATTTTTAAATTTCGATTCTCAATTCTCGGTCGGCTTAAACCTCTCTGATCAGTTCCATACCTTTTTTGATGGCTTCTTCATTCATCGGAATCAAGTGATGGTGACGTTCGGGTAATGTTTTCTTCAGGCCTTTCACTACATTCTCTAATGTAACGATGGGGCGAAGCTTCAGTAATCCTCCCAGTACAATCATGTTGAATGCCTTGGCATTGTTCATCTCGTTGGCCGCGTCCATTGCGTCGATGCGGTATACTTTGATATCTTTGCGGGTAGGAGGGTTAATGATTCCGTATCCGTCATAAATCAGGATACCTCCCGGTTTCACACGGCTTTCGAACTTTTCAAGTGACGGCTGATTCAGAATGATGGCTGTGTCATATTTACTCAAAATCGGTGAGGATATTTTGTCGTCGCTTACAATGACTGTAACGTTGGCTGTACCGCCACGTTGTTCAGGACCATAAGCCGGCATCCAGGTCACTTCTTTGCCTTCCATCAGTCCGGAGTAAGCTAAAATCTTTCCCATAGACAGTACACCCTGTCCACCGAATCCTGCTATAATTATTTCTTCTTTCATCTTAATAATATTAAATTATTATTTATCTTTCAGGTCGCCCAAAGGATAGAACGGGAACATGTGTTCTTCCATCCATTTGTTGGCTTTCTCCGGAGTCATTTTCCATCCGGAACTACAGGTTGAAACGATTTCTACCAAGTTGGAACCTTTTCCGTTCATTGAGTTCTCGAATGCTTTACGAATCGCTTTTTTAGCTTTTCGGATGGCGGGAACTGTTTGTACCGATTGGCGGGTTACGTAAGCTGTACCTTCCAGTTGAGCAGCGATTTCAGTAATCTTCAGCGGATAGCCGTGGAGTTCCGGATCACGTCCGTAAGGGCAGGTAGCCGTCTTCATTCCCATCAGGGTTGTAGGAGCCATTTGTCCTCCGGTCATACCGTAGATGGCGTTGTTGATGAAGACAATCGTAATATTTTCACCACGATTCAGTGCATGGATGGTTTCTGCCGTACCGATGCAGGCAAGGTCGCCGTCTCCCTGGTAAGTAAATACCAGGCGGTCAGGCCAGAGGCGCTTGATGGCTGTGGCAAGCGCGGGTGCACGTCCATGGGCAGCCTCTTGCCAGTCGATGTCAAGGTAATTATATATGAATACAGCGCAACCTACAGGTGAGATACCGACTGCTTTGTCTTCCAATCCCATTTCCTCAATTACTTCGGCAATCAGTTTATGTACCACGCCGTGGCTGCAACCCGGGCAATAGTGCATGCCATTGTCATTCATCAGAGTCGGTTTTTTATAAACCAGATTCTCGGGCTTGATTATTTCTTCTTTCGTCATAACTTCTTTTTTTATCTTTAAGTCACTGAACTTATGGTTTTAAGTTCGGAGGTTTTAAGTCTCACGGATTTGAAAACACAAAAACTCAGAAACTTATCTGTTGGTGAACCGTATAAAAAACTCCATCAGCTTGACAAAGATTGCCGCGCCGCATACGTAGATAAACACCTTAAAGTCATCCTTCGCTACGAAGTAGGTGATAATAGCCGCTAGGGCCAATATCATAAACAGTATGTTCAATACGTTTCTTATTTTATCGGGATTCATCGTACTGTAGTTATTTGATTAATTGTTCTTTCAATGCAGTTACTATTTCGTCCGGGTCAGGAACAATGCCTCCCAGGCGGCCGAAATGTTCTACTTTCACTTTTCCGTTTACCGCTAAGCGGACGTCTTCTACCATCTGTCCGGCGTTCAGCTCAGTTACCAGCATACCTTTTACCTTATTGGCATACTCGGCAATTGCTTTTGTCGGGAACGGCCATAAAGTGATGGGACGAAGCATACCGACTTTAATGCCTTCTTCACGTGCCAGCTCCATGGCTTTCTGACCGATACGTGCCATTGAGCCAAAAGCTACGATCAGATATTCTGCATCTTCGCAGTCTATTTCTTCGAAACGTACTTCGTTTTCTTCAATTACTCTGTACTTCGCCTGGAAGCGCAGGTTGTTCTTTTCCATCTCTTCCGGACGCAACTCCAGTGAAGTAATGATGTTGGGCTTGCGGTCTTTCGTCTTTCCGGTAGAAGCCCAAGGACATTGTGCTATGACTTCTGCTTCCGTACGACGAGCTTTGGCGGGAGGAAGAACGACTTTTTCCATCATCTGTCCGATGACACCATCTGCAAGGATGATTGCCGGATTGCGATATTTAAACGCAAGCTCGAAAGCGAGTCCGACAAAATCTGCCATTTCCTGAACAGATGCCGGAGCCAGTGCGATAAGTTTATAGTCGCCATGCCCTCCTCCTTTCACTGTCTGGAAATAGTCTGCCTGACTGGGCTGGATGGTACCCAATCCGGGACCACCGCGCATCACGTTCACGATCAAACATGGAAGTTCGGCACCTGCCAGATAAGAGATGCCTTCCTGTTTCAGGCTGACACCGGGGCTTGATGATGAAGTCATCACCATTTTGCCGCTGCCGGCACCGCCATAAACCATATTGATAGCTGCCACTTCACTTTCTGCCTGAAGAACTACCATACCGGTAGTTTCCCAGGGTCTCAGTTCGGCAAGAGTTTCCAACACCTCCGATTGCGGAGTAATAGGATATCCGAAGTATCCGTCGGCACCACAGCGGATGGCCGCATGGGCGATGGCTTCGTTTCCTTTCATTAATACAACTTCTTCTGCCATATTCTTTTCTTTTATTCTACTTTAACTTTATAAACAGAGATACATCCGTCCGGGCATACAGTTGCGCATGAACTGCATCCGTTACAGGTATCTTCAAGAATCTGCTGGGCATAATTATACCCTTTTACATTCACCTCTTTGGCGAGGGATATTACGTTGAGCGGACAAGCTACCACACACAGGTTGCACCCCTTGCAACGCTCCGTGTTGACTACGATTGCTCCTTTGATTTTTGCCATAATCTGTCTTTATTACGTTTATTGATTATACATATCTTTATTGTAGAAATTTAAAATATCCATCACCATCTTGCGTGCCTGGAGAGCCGGGCTGTCGGGATTGAGTTCGATGGCGGATTGATAATTGTTGAGAGCTTTTTGCCAGTCTCCCAATTTGCGGTAAGCATTTCCCATCAGATAGTAAGCTTCATCTTTTCCGACTGGTTCAGTCCGGAGAAATTCGTCAAGTGCCTGAAGCGCCTTTTCTATATCTCCTTGGTTGATAAGCTCTTTGATGGTTTTCAGTTGATCCATATCTTTTGATTTTCCGGATTATTGAGTCACAAAGATAGCTTTTTATCTTTTAACCTGTTCATCTCTATTGTGAAAAATAGGAAAACCGAAAAAAATAGAGATCTGAGTATAGTATGCCTCTTTGTCAATCTGATACTCTTTTGATGTGTTTGTAGGTATTTGTAGCTCCTACTGTTTACAATTCTTTGATTATATCAGACTTTTGAAGAATTATGTTTTTTATATCTTAATGTGCTTAATTTAAGGTATTCTTATCACTTGGTAATCAATGAACTTCTTCTTCCGGGAAATGTATTACGGGAGTTTTATCCGGAAGGTGCTTTGAAAAGCGAAGCGGAGATTAAAGAAGGAAAACGTCATGGTCGTTACCGTGAATATTACGAAAATGGTAAACTGAAATTCCGTGGGAAGTATGCAAATAATCAACCTAAAGGTACGTGGAAATACTATACTGAAGAAGGTGAGTTTGAACGTAAGGAGAAGCACTGATAGAGAAGTATGCCGGATTGCCTGTAAATAGAAGAGGGTGTGTCGAAACTCACCACCGAGGACACAGAGTAACACAGAGATGATTTTAAGTTGTTGATTATTAGCAAAAAAAAGACTCTGTGCTACTCTGTCTTACTCCGTGGTGAAAAGAGTTTCGACACAGCCTCGTATTATTATAAGAATTGGCGTTCTACTGATATGAGACCGTATGGTTTTACTTTACCGGGATCTTATCAATACGTTTTTGATGGCGTCCGCCCTCAAATTCAGTCGAGAAGAACTCCGTCATAATCATGTCCGCTTCTTCGGTACTGATATAACGGCCGGGCATGACCAGTACGTTTGCATCGTTGTGCAGGCGTGCCATGTGTGCAATTTCTGCTGACCAGCAAAGTGCCGCACGTATACCTTGATGTTTGTTAAGTGTCATACTGATACCGTTTCCACTGCCACAAATGGCAATTCCCGGATAGCATTCACCGGCTTCTACAGCCAGAGCCAGCGGGTGGGCAAAGTCGGGATAGTCACAGCTGTCTGTCGAGTATGTTCCAAAGTCTTTGTATTCCCAGCCTTTTGCTTCCAGCCAACCTCTTACATATTCTTTTAATTCAAAACCGGCATGGTCGCAACAAATTCCAATTTTCTTCATTTTTCTTTAATGTGCTAATATAGTGAATGTGCTAATGCCCCAGTCCGGAAGAACTGGCACATTAGCACATTGAATGATTGATCAGAGCATTGATTTTACCTGATTGTATACGTTTTCTGCTGTGAATCCAAGCTTTTCATCCAGTACTTTGTATGGTGCGGAGAAACCGAAGGACTCAAGACCGAATACTTTACCGTTGGAACCTACCAGACCTTCAAGATTCACCGGTAGTCCGGCTGTCAGACCAAATACTTTGGCACCTGCAGGGAGTATCGATTCCTGATATTCTTTACTTTGATTGCGGAACAATCCTTCGGACGGAGCAGAAACGATGCGGACTTTTACACCTTCTTTGCGCAGAAGTTCGGCACCGGCAACCAGTGTGGAAACTTCCGATCCCGAAGCTACCAGGATTACATCTGGATTTTCATCGGCATCTGCAATGATGTAAGCACCTTTAGCAGCCTGTGAATAATCGGTTCCTACGGGCAGGTTAACGATGTTCTGGCGTGAAAGGATCAGTGCTGTAGGAGTCGACATATTTTCCATGGCGAGCTTCCACGCAATTGTTGTTTCTTCTACATCTGCCGGACGGAGTACCAACATCGAGTTGTGTCCTTTATGGTTTTTCAGCTTTTCAAGCAGACGTACTTGTGCTTCTTGCTCTACCGGTTCGTGAGTAGGTCCGTCTTCTCCGACACGGAATGCATCGTGAGTCCAGATAAACTTCACCGGTTGCTCCATCAGGGCAGCCATGCGAAGAGCCGGTTTCATATAGTCCGAGAAGACAAAAAATGTACCGCATGCAGCAATAATACCTCCGTGCAGAGACATACCGATGCAGATGCAAGCCATACTCAACTCAGAAACTCCTGCTTGCAGGAAGGCACCGCTGAAGTCGCCTTTTTTGAATGCATGGGTCTTTTTCAGGAAACCGTCTGTTTTGTCTGAATTAGACAAGTCAGCCGAAGACACGATCATATTTTCTACCTGAGTGGCCAATGCACCTAATACGGTTGCAGATCCGGCACGGGTTGCTCCGCCTGCTTTCTGTTCTATGGCATCCCAATTTACTTTCGGGGCTTTTCCTGAGAAGAACTCTGTCAATTTAGCGGCCAGTTCGGGATTCGCCTTTGCCCATTCTGCTTTGGCTGCATATTTTCCGGCAACAATTTTCTTCAGCTCTTCCGCGCGTTTTGCGTACAGTTCGGCCACTTCGGGGAATATAGTGAATGGAGCTTCCGGATTTCCACCCAGATTCTTGATTGTATTTACATATGCGTCACCGCCTAACGGTGCACCGTGTGTTGCACAATCGGCTTCATAACTGGTTCCATCTGCCCGGCGTGCTCCTTTACCCATGGTGGTTTTACCGATGATCAGGGTCGGACGGCTCTTCTCAGCTTTGGCTTCAATCAAAGCTTTACGTATTTCGTCCGGGTCATTGCCGTTGATTGTGATTACTTTCCAGTCCCATGCTTCATATTTCATGGCTACGTTTTCGGTTGTCACATCTTCTGTGTTGGTAGAAAGCTGTACGTCGTTTGAATCGTAGAACATAATCAGGTTGTCCAGTCCGAGTGTACCGGCTATACGGCCTGCACCTTGGGAAATTTCTTCCTGGATACCTCCGTCAGATATGTATGCGTAGATAGTCTGGTTCATTATTTCGCCGAAGCGGGCTTTCAGGAATTTTGCTGCAATGGCTGCACCTACTGCATAAGTGTGTCCCTGTCCCAGCGGGCCGGAAGTGTTTTCAACGCCACGGTCTACATTCACTTCAGGGTGTCCCGGAGTAGGGCTGCCCCACTGACGGAATTGCTTTAATTCGTCCAATGTATATTTTCCGGTGAAAGCCAATACGGAATAAAGCATCGGTGACATGTGTCCCGGGTCGAGGAAAAAGCGGTCGCGACCTTCCCAACGTGGGTTTTGCGGATCGTATACCAAAAACTCAGAGAAGAGTACGTTCACAAAATCAGCACCGCCCATGGCGCCTCCCGGGTGTCCCGAATTGGCTTTTTCTACCATCGACGCAGCTAATATGCGGATATTATCAGCCGCACGATTCATAAGTTTACTATCGTTCATATCTATTGATTAATTTAGTTTTTTCAGATTTTTCGCAAAGATAACCTTTTAGTGGGATTTATCTACCATAAAAAGATAGCTTTTTTACATAACAAAAAGAAAGGCACATCTGTTTAGGATGTGCCTTGCCTTCTGAATATTAGTTTTTAAATCTTTATGCCAGTTTTCTTGAACCGTCACTGATAACTACATCATACACTTTCGGGCTTCTGCCGAATTTAGCTTTAAATGATTCTTTGGCTTTTTCGATGAAGTTGTCATACAATTCGTCTTTTACCAGGTTAATGGTGCAACCACCGAAACCGCCACCCATTACACGTGAGCCGGTTACGCCACATTCTTTAGCGCAGTCGTTCAAGAAGTCAAGCTCTTCGCAGCTTACCTCGTAAAGTTTGCTCATGCCATGGTGAGTTTCATACATTTTCTTGCCTACGGTTTCGTAATCTCCTTTTTCCAGAGCATCACATACATCGAGTACGCGTTGGATTTCTTCGATTACATATTCGGCACGCATATAATCTTCTGCACTGATATTAGCTTTTGCTTCTGCCAGCATATCCATTGTACAGTCACGCAGGAATTCTACATGAGGATGTTTTTTCTGGATAGCAGCTACGGCAGCTTCACAGCTCTGACGGCGTTTGTTGTATGCTGATGAAGCCAGTTCATGTTTTACAACCGAATCAAGCAATACCAGACGATAACCTTCCGGTTTGAACGGGAAGTACTGGTACTCCAGAGAACGGCAGTCCAAGCGGATCAGGCTGCCTTCTTTTCCGAATACAGAAGCAAACTGGTCCATAATACCACAGTTTACACCACAATAGTTGTGTTCTGTAGCCTGTCCTATTTTGGCTAATTCAAACTTGTCTATTTTATTCTCACCGAACAGATCATTCAGTGCGAAAGCATAAGTACTTTCCAAAGCTGCTGAAGAGGACATACCCGCACCCAGAGGCACATCTCCGGAAAAAGCTGTATTGAATCCTTTTACATCAACACCACGTTTGATCATTTCACGGCATACGCCGAATATATATCTTGCCCAACTGGCGCGCGGAGCATCTTCTTCGTTCAATCCGAAAGTAACATAATCTTTCAGGTCGATAGAATAAGCATTTACTTTGTCTGTGCCATTTGGCTTGATTTCGGCAATCATTCCTTTATCGATAGCTCCCGGGAAAACAAATCCGCCATTGTAGTCGGTATGTTCGCCAATGAGATTGATACGGCCCGGAGAGGCATATACAAATCCTGTAGTTCCATCAAAATGTTTGATGAAGCGACTTCTTACGTGTTCTATATCCATGATCGTTTTGGTATTAAAAGTTATTATTTATGTTTTTATTCAACAGGAATATCCTTATTTACATTCTTGCAACCTACAAGTGCATAATACAGCATGTATGCTACAGCTGCGAAGATTACCCAGTAACTTGCAATATAACTGCTGGTTACATCGGCTACAGCGCCCTGGATCAGCGGGAGAATACCACCACCGCAAACCATTACCATGAAGATACCGGAAGCCATTGCTGTGTATTTACCCAATCCTTCTACTGCCAGATTGAAGATACCACCCCACATGATAGAAGTACAGAGTCCGCAAAGTGCGAAGAACATGATTCCTACAGGTACTGTTTCCATACCGAAGCCGATGCTGGCACCTCCTTTAAATACAGGCATAGCTACTGTTGTTGCACTGGGGGCAAACATACCGATCAGCAAGAAGATCAGAGCCAGTGAAGAAACTACTGTCAACTGAGTTTTACTTGAGAACTTAGCTCCCAAAGCACCTCCACACAGACGGCCGATCATCATTAGGAACCAATAGGTGCCTACGATTGAACCTGCCATAGCTGTATCCATACCGAATCCTTTGGCACCTGCCGCATCCGGTGAAGTGGTCAGGAACAGGTTAATAAAGTTAGGAATACCTACTTCCACACCTACATATACGAAAATAGCAACTGTTCCGAGAACGAAGTGGCGGAATGAAAGCGGGCTGTGAGTGTCTTTTACTTTATGATCGCTTGCACTTTCTTTGTGAGGCTCGGGAATGTCCATGATGGCCAATACGATGAATACGACAGCGAAGATACCCATAGCGATGAACAATGCAGGGTTAGCATCACTGATACGTGTATCCTGGCTGATGGTACCGATCAGATAACCACCCAATACCGGAACGATCGTAGCAGAAATAGAATTCAGAGAACCACCGAACTGGATCAATTGATTACCCTTTTTACCACCACCTGCAAGTGTATTCAACAGCGGGTTTACTACCGCATTCAACATACACATTGAGAAACCTGAAACAAAAGCACCGGTCAGATAAACCCAGAATACAGTCAGTTCGCCCGGCTGATAGTCCATCTGTCCCGATAGCACTTGAATGCCTACTCCGATAAATCCTACGGCTACGGCAGTAAGGGCAGTCTTTTTGTAACCGATTCTTTTGAGCATCATACCTGCCGGCAGTCCCATAAAGGCATAAGCTATGAAGTTGGCTGCATTACCCAGCTGCGTCATCCAGTTGGCAGCCTGGAATTGCTCTTTTACAATAAGTCCGAGCGGATTAGTAAGTCCTGTTACAAATGAAATCATTGCGAAAAGCGCAAACATCATTGCAATAGGCAACACATAATTCTTTTTTTGTTGTGTCATGGTTTTTAAAAAGTTGTTAGTTATAAAAATGAGGTTAGTTATTTCCTTATTTATTTTTCAACTCCGAATTTATAGATAGTTACCTGCTGGTATTCATCACCCGGCAGTAACGTAGCTGACGGGAAATGTGCTTTGTTCGGTGTATCGGGGAAGCATTGCGCTTCGAAACAGATTGCGCTTCGTGCTGGGAAGGTTGCTCCGTTTGTCCCTTCGAAACCTCCCAGCCAGTTACCTGTGTATAGTTGTACGCCTGCTTCTGTGGTGTATACTTCCATAGTACGTCCGCTGTTGGGCTCTTTGCAGGTAGCTGCCAGGTCCAGAGAACCCGCTTCTATCTTGTTTAGTACATAGCAATGGTCATAACCTGCACCATGTATCAATTGCTGGAATTTATCATTAATTCGTTCACCGACGGTGTGCGGGGTACGGAAGTCCATTGGAGTGCCTTCTACTTTGGCTATTTCTCCTGTTGGAATGGATACCTCATCTATCGGAGTATAGAAATCTGCGTTGATTGTGACGATGTTGTTTTCTACTGTTGGGGTGGGATTGGCAGTACCTGCCAGATTAAAGAATCCGTGGTTGGTCAGGTTTACGACAGTCGCTTTGTCGGTAGTAGCACGGTATTCGATGACAATTGCATTCTCTTCTTCTTCAAGGCGATAAATCATTTCCACTTCCAGATTACCGGGGAAGCCCTCTTCTCCGTCTGCCGAAGTATAGTTAAACCGGATCATGCCTTCCTCTATCTGTTCGGCATCCCAAACTCTGGCATGAAATCCTGTGGGGCCGCCATGAAGTGAATTAGGGCCATTGTTGATTGTGAGATTGTGCTCTTCACCATACAAGGTAAATTTACCTTTGGCGATACGGTTGCCATAACGTCCGATAGTGGTGCTCAGGAAAGGTTCCGGTCCGTGCATCAGTGCATCCAGTGTGCCGTAGCTGAGTACGACGTTGGCATATTTTCCGTCTTTGTCCGGAACCATGATAGATAGAATGGCGCATCCGTAGTTTGTTACGGCAACTTCCATTCCTTTCTTGTTTTTGAGGATAAACAAATCGGTTTTCTTATCGTTTATATCCTTTTGAAAATCTTTCCGGCTGAGCCCTGACAGATTTCCTTCAGTTGGGAATGTGTTAATCATGTCTGGTATTATTAAAATTTCTTGCAAATAAAGGGAAATTCTTTCGTTCTCCCAAATTATTCCTTGTAAATCTGTTCGGCGATTTAGGAAAGTTTAGCGTTTCCCGAAAAAGCATCCAAAATTGTAATGTGAAGATAAAATTTTCATGTTACTTTTAATTAAAAGGCAGGATTTTGTGTATTATTTGATATTTTTCGTATGTTTGTCCCTTGATTGTTAAAATCATGAGTTTTTAATCTAAGTTTATAACAAGAAAAACAAAAATGTATCCATTAAAATTCGAACCCATTCTGAAGCAGACGCTTTGGGGGGGCGACAAAATTATCCCGTTCAAGCATCTGAAAGATGATTTGAAGGGAGTGGGGGAAAGCTGGGAAATTTCCGGCGTAGAAAATAACGAGTCTGTCGTAGCTAATGGTCCGGATAAAGGCCTTACGCTGACCGATATGGTGAAAAAATACCGTGAGGAACTGGTAGGCGAAGCAAACTATGCCCGTTTTGGCAATGAGTTTCCTTTGCTGATAAAGTTTATCGATGCGAAGCAAGATCTGTCTATACAGGTGCATCCAACTGATGAACTGGCTAAGAAGCGTCACAACTCAAAAGGTAAAACTGAGATGTGGTATGTAGTAGGTGCCGATAAAGGGGCTAAACTGCGTTCGGGATTTTCTGAGCAGATTACTCCGAAAGAATATAAAGAGCGCGTGTACAATAATACAATCACAGATGTGCTTCAGGAATACGAAATCCATCCGGGCGATGTTTTCTTTTTGCCTGCGGGACGTATCCATAGCATTGGTGCGGGGGCATTCATCGCTGAAATCCAGCAGACCTCGGATATTACTTATCGTATTTATGATTTCAATCGTAAAGATGCGAATGGAAAAACACGTGAGTTGCATACCAGCCAGGCACTCGATGCAATCAACTATGAAGTGCTTGATGACTATCGTACCAAATATGAACCTCTGAAAGATGAACCGGTTGAGTTGGTGGCTTGTCCTTACTTTACCACGTCGGTTTATGACATGAGTGAGCAGATCAGTTGTGATTATTCAGAGCTGGATTCATTTGTTATCTTCATTTGTATAGAAGGTTCTTGTCTGATGACCGATAATGAAGGCAACGAGGTGACACTTGGTGCGGGAGAAACGATTTTGCTTCCTGCCACCACTCAGGATGTGACGATTGTTCCACAAGGTGGCAATGTGAAATTACTGGAAACGTACGTGTAAAGACTTCCTTGATATCACATGATAATAATAGATGCCCGGATATACAATGATGTATGTCCGGGTGTTTTTTTAATATCTTTTCCGGAAAAGTCCGCGAACTTTGCGGATCATTTTCATGCCCAGCATGACGCCGTCAAAAATAGCCATACCGGTATTGAAAGAACGCATCAGTGAGCTACCACCTGAAGCTGCAGGTGCAAGGGGGGCGAAAATCCGGCGGGTAGTATCCGCCATGGCTTGTTTCTGGTTGCGGATATCCTGCAATATTTCTTGTTTACGCTGAGCAATGTCTTCCAGCGTAATTTTTTGGGGAGTAGGTGTGCTGTTGTTCATTGCTTCATTTTTTATTGGGATCGTTGAGAAACAGGTTTGCAAGGAAGTTTACCATTGGTGAAATGATAAGTTGCCTGCGAAAAAAATAAATGATGGCGATCAATATGATATTGATGCCTGCTATGATGCCGAAACTTACCATCAATCCACCTACTAATGGTTCAAGAATGTAAGCCAAGGCAAAAAGCAGATAAAACAGGGCTACCATACCTAAGATAGTAAGCACTAAAATCATAATTAACGTGGATAGGAGTATCGTTAATTTTTCCGTCAATTCCAGTTTGGTATACTCTTTTTGGAGCACAAGAAACTTCTTGAACTCAGCAAACAGTTGCTGGATATTTTCAATGCTTTTATCGTCTGTAAACATGATAGCTCTGTTTTGGTCTTGTTCATTTAGTCAATTACTTCACCTTTGATTTCGGCTGCAATTTCGTCAACGAGATTTTCCATTTCGTTACGATTCAACTTGATACCTTTTTTGCGAAGAATCTCTGCGATTTTGTGACGAGTATCTTCTCCTTTTTCAGGAGCAAATAAAATACCCAGGGCTGCGCCTACGGCTGCACCACCCAGAAAAGCTGCTAATACATTAAGTCCTTTCATAATCTTTTGTTTTTAAATGATCATATTACAAAGCTAACATTTTTATTGAAAACTTGTTCTATTTGCCCTAATTTTTTTAGAAAATAATACTCTGTTTAAAATCTGAAGCCCCTAAAGCGGGAGATTCACTTCTTTGTGGGAATATTCGTATGGGAGATATATTTAATTAATAAAGAGTGTGTGTCGAAACTCACCACAGAGGACACAGAGTAACACGGAGGCGATTTAAAGTTGTTGATTATTAACAAAAAGACTCTGTGATACTCTGTGGCACTCCGTGGTGAAAAGAGTTATGACGCACCTTCTTTATACTTTTATATGGAGTGTTTTCTTGGAGTTATAAATCTCCAAGATTTTTCTCATACCATGGGGCTGTGTATATGGCGCTTTTGGGTTCTATTTACCATTGGCTTGATTTATATATTTTGATGTGAAAGAAAATCACATCTGCCCTATTGCCAACGGATTATTTCCTTTTTTCTTGCTTATTAGAAGAAGGCTGGTTAGGCTTTTGTTTTTTCCGTCTCCAGAAGTCACCGTTCGCCCGACTTCCACGGTATACTTTGTTGGCTTTTGCTTTGACCTTAATCTCTTCTTGTTTTTCTTCCTGAGCTTTGGCGCCTTCGGCAGTGACAAACGGATGTTCTTTCACTACAGGAATGTTTTTCCCTATCAGTTTTTGAATGTCTTTCAGGTAGGGAAGTTCTTCTGATTCGCAGAAAGAGATGGCTACACCTTCATGTCCGGCACGTCCTGTCCGTCCGATGCGATGCACATAAGTTTCCGGTACATTGGGTAACTCATAATTGATCACGTGCGATAGCTGATCTACGTCGATGCCTCGTGCGGCGATATCGGTTGCTATCAAGGCGCGTAGGGTGTGATTCTTGAAGTTGGTCAAGGCCCGTTGGCGGGCATTCTGGGTTTTGTTGCCGTGAATCGCTTCTGCGCCGATGCCGGCTTTGGTCAATATACGTGCCAGTTTATCAGCTCCGTATTTGGTGCGTGTGAAAATAAGTACCGACTCGATGGAGGCGTCTTTCAGCAAGTGAATCAGCAGGTCTTTTTTTTCTTTTTTCTCGACAAAATAAACTTGTTGAGAGATGATATCCACAGTCGAAGAAGCCGGGGTTACCTCCACTTTTTCCGGTTTTGTCAACATCGAGTTTGCCAGTGTCTCTATTTCCGGTGGCATGGTAGCCGAGAAGAACAGAGTCTGTCTTTTCGTCGGAAGCAGTTTCAGGATACGTTTGATATCGTGGATAAATCCCATGTCAAGCATTCGGTCTGCTTCGTCCAAAACAAAAAAGTCAAGTGAATTCAAGGAAACGAATCCTTGTGATATCAAATCCAATAATCTGCCCGGAGTTGCAACCAATATCTGTATCCCCCCCCGTAAAGCGTCGGTCTGTGGTTTCTGTCCTACTCCGCCGAAAATAACGGCATGTTTCAGACCAGTGTAACGGCCATATGCTTCAAAACTTTCACCAATCTGTATCGCAAGTTCCCGGGTTGGTGTCAGCACTAATGCTTTGATCCCTTTGCGATGGTCCGTTTTATACAATTTTTGCAAGATAGGGATAGAAAAAGCCGCCGTTTTACCGGTGCCCGTCTGAGCGCAACCTAATAGATCTTTTCCTTGAAGTAAAATGGGGATTGACTGTTCTTGTATCGGGGTGGGAGAGGTGTAACCCTCTTGTCTTAAAGCCTTTAAAATAGGCTCTATCAAATTCAAATTTTCAAATGTCATGTACAATAATTGAATGAGCCTCTCGGCTCTGTTATGTTATATAGCACAAAGATAGGTCAATAGTAAGACGTAAATCCTTTTTTCTGTAATGCTTTAATCTTATTTAACTAAGGTGTAGGGCATATCATCGGAGGTTTAAGCGTACTTTTGTGTCTCATTATATGGGAAATCTAAATTAATATATGAGAAATGAAAGGTAAAATCGTTTTTATAACAGGAGCAAGCAGCGGTATTGGTGAAGGCTGTGCACGTAAGTTTGCTTCACAGGGTTCGGACTTGATCTTGAATGCCCGTAATGTGGCAAAGCTGGAAGAACTGAAAAAGGAACTGGAAACTAAATATGGGGTGCGTGTCTGTTTGTTGCCGTTTGATGTACGTGACCGCAAAGCGGCTTCCGCAGCATTGGCCTCTTTACCGGAAGAGTGGAAAAATATCGATGTGTTGGTGAATAACGCCGGTCTTGTGATTGGAGTGGACAAAGAGTTTGAAGGAAATTTGGACGAATGGGATATTATGATTGATACCAATATTAAGGCATTGTTGGCTATCACGCGTATGGTGGTTCCCGGAATGGTGGAGCGTAGCCGCGGACATATTATTAATATCGGTTCGATAGCCGGTGATGCAGCCTATCCCGGTGGAAGTGTGTATTGCGCTACTAAGGCTGCCGTCAAAGCACTTTCGGACGGTCTGCGGATCGATTTGGTAGATACTCCCCTGCGGGTTACGAATATAAAACCGGGAATGGTGGAAACTAATTTTACGGTCGTCCGTTATCGTGGAGATAAAGATGCTGCCGATGCTTTTTATAAGGGCATTCGTCCGCTGACCGGAGATGACATTGCTGAAACCGTTTATTATGCTGCTTCTGCCCCCGAGCATATACAGATAGCCGAGGTATTGGTGATGCCCACTTATCAGGCCACCGGTACGATTTCTTATAGGAAAAAGGATTGCTGAGATTTCTGAAAAGGTGTTTTTTAGGAAGATTGTTTTGTGGGGTGATAAAAATTCTATTATTTTGTCCCCTTCAAACAGTGGATACGAAATTATTAACTAAATGTGTATAGATTATGAAAAAATTAGTAGTATTAGGGATGGGCGTATGCGTTGCCTTGGCATTTGCTTCATGTAAATCCAGCGAAAGCGCTTATAAAAAGGCATACGAGAAAGCTAAACAACAGGAATTGGCTGAACCGCAGGTAGAAGCTCCCGTAGAGGTCACTCCGGTGGTTACTGCTCCGGTAGAAACTAAAAAAGCTGTTGATAATGCTGCAGGCGTTCGTCAGGAAAAGGTAACAGTGGTTTCAGGTGCCGATGGATTGAAAGATTATAGCGTAGTATGCGGTAGTTTTGGTTTGAAAGCAAATGCAGAAGGTCTGAAAGATTTTTTGGATAAAGAAGGTTATAATGCAACTATTGCTTTTAATGCTGAAACAGCCATGTATCGTGTGATTGTAAATACATTTGCCGATAGAGCTTCTGCTGCACAGGCACGTGATGCTTTCAAGGCTAAATATCCTAATAGAAAAGACTTCCAGGGTGCCTGGTTGTTATATAGAATCTATTAATAAAGAAATTCTTTTTGGTAATTTCGGGAGCAACAGATGTTTGCTCCCGGATAAAGGCAGTAACTGTGAAGTTACTGCCTTTTTCAAATAGTGATGTGATTATTTCTTTTCGCCGAACTCCTCCTGTTGCTGTTCTACTTCTTTCAGTTTTTCGGCATTCTTAGCTTTCTGCAATCTTTCTTTTTCCAGTTGTGTTTCTGACTTTAGAGTTAGACTGTTTGTTCCTTGTCCGGTAAAGGTCGGAATAAATGCAGATTCTTCCTGACTGTAAATTTGAGGGAAGGTTCCCGGTTTACTTTCTAATTCTAATACGGCACTACTTGGCATTTGTGACCCTTCGAATAAAACACTGGCCGTGATTTTGATTTTGCCGGGTTTTAAAGTAGATTGAATCAGTACCGGAGCCGTTCCCCAACGAACAGATGCCGGGTTAGCCAAGTTATTTGCGCCGCCTAAGATACGTCCTTCACCTTCTACCTGAAATTTGATGGTATAGTTATTCAAACGTTTGATATTACCATTCTTGTCGGCAACGGCAGCTATAACAGTGATAAAGTCAGAACCATCTGCCTTCAGATCTACTCCTTCATTATCTATCCATAAGAGTAGTTTTTCCGGTCGTCGTGCCGGATAAACTTTATGCGTAGCTACTACTTTGCCGTCTATCAGCCCTTCTGCCAATAAGTATACGTCGGCCTGTTTGCCCTGGCGTGACAATGCTTTGTCTTGCATAAAGTCGTATGCGTCTTTGAAAGTAATGATGGGGTAAGGCATCCCTTCTTTCTCCGGGGTGCGGACATAGGTTTGTGTTTTTCCACCTTTGAGATAAGTAAGTCTCACTTCGTCGCAGTTAGAATAGACTGTGACATCTTTACCGGAGAACGGGGTCATTTCATGGGCGATATAAACCATCGGACCTGTCTTGAAAAGACGCTTCTCTTTCCGGGGAGATCGTTGGGACATAAACATATAGTAAGAATACTTGGGTTGTCGGAATACATCCATCACACCTCCGTAGAACGGATCGGGGTGATAACCGCGTTGATGGTCGAACGAATGCCATAAACAGCCTCCTATATGTTGCCGGGGGGTACGGTATAAAGCATCATAACTGGTGTATTTGTAAGGTGGGCAAGCATAATGTTGCGCTTGTATAAGCATGGCTTGTTCACCCCAGTTGCGTGCTACCCGGCTGGGAGAGTTGTGAGAATTCCAGTCATCCACATTATCACCCCATTCACGTGTGAAGTAAGTGATCTGTTTCTTGATATGGTTGGTTGAGTAGGCTCCTCCGCCTCCATTGAGCGGATGGGTGAAAAGTATTTGGAAATGCTCTTTTCCTTTGGCTTCACTATCACATCCGCTGTAACAATATGGATACGGATACTCTGCTTTTACTATATCATGTGCATTCCGGGCAAAGTCGGCCGGGTACCAGGTTTCGTTCAGGATTGGTTCCCACATCCATACGCAGGGATGGTTGCGGTCCCGTCGAACCATATTCCGGATGTCACTGTATACCCGTTGCGCAAAGACAGGGGCATCGTTCCAGAATTGCCAGCCCGGTGTATTGACAATTACAAACAGTCCAAGTTCATCGCAAGCATCCATGAAAGCCGGGTCTTGCGGGCAATGTGCATTACGAATTACTTTCATCCCTGCATCTCTCAGCTTTTTGGCATCGCGCCAGTGAATGCTGTTTGGCACTGCATTGCCCACTATCGCGAAGTCCTGATGGCGGTTAGCTCCTATCAATGGTGTTTCATAAGGTTTTCCGTTCAGCCAGAATCCGGCTTCTCCCTTGAATTCGATGCTGCGGATTCCGATTCGGCGGCGGTATCCGTCTATTACGTTGCCCTGTTCGTCACGAACGCGGACAATCAGATTGTATAGTGTAGGTGTCTCCGGGCTCCACAACATTGGATTTTTTACCGTCAGCTTATCAGATGAACTGGCTGCCTTACCGGATTTGACACGAATGACGGAATTCAGAAAAGCTATTTGTTGTCCGTCCGGTTGTTGAAGCTCGTATTCGACGACTCCTTTAAAAGCTTTTTTTCCGGAGTTCCGAATCTGTATTTTGAGCAATACTTCGGCCGAGAGATCCGATACATTGTCATAAGCGACAAATAATCCTCCGCCTGCTTCTTCGTTTTCATAATTCGGATCGGTAATGAATATCTGATTATGTGCCACCAGCCAGCAGTCCCGGTATATTCCTCCGAAATAAGTGAAATCCAGCACTTCCTGTTGTTTTCCGGGGGGATAATTAGGGTCATTGCTATTGTCGGCCCATACGGCAATCAGGTTGTCTTTGCCAAATTCCAGGGCATCCGTCACATCGACAACTGCAGGTAGATAACCTCCAAAGTGTTCGGATAGTAGTTTACCGTTTACATATATTTTACTTTTACCCATAATGGCTTCAAAGTGCAGAAATAATTTCTTGCCTTTCAAGGTTGCATCCGGTGTAAAATGTTTGCGATACCATACTTCACCTTGGTAATTAACACAGCCGCTGGCTTCAGTAGGCAAGTATTCGATGCCATGGGGCAAGGAAACTACCTCCCATGATCGATCGTTGAAGTTAACAGCTTCGGCGCCAACGCAATTTCCTTTATAAAAGCGCCATGCAGGATTCATGGAATAGATCTCCCGACCGGAATCAGCCAATCGGAAAAATCCGGCGGTGGAGAATTCCGGCTGATGCGCTTTAATGCATAGCGGGGATAAAAGTAGACTGATAAATAGCAGAATAATGCTTTTCTTCATTGTGGTAGGTTTTGATAATCAGTTATTGGTGTTTTCTTTTTTTGATTTTAAATTTTAATAGGTTGGTTTCGTAATCCTTGCGGAGTACGGCGTGAAGTTATTAAAAAAGTCTAATACTCGCAAGAGGCTTGCAAACTCTTTATATAAATCATCTTTTAAGCTGTATAATTACCGTTCGTTATTTTCATATATTCAGATGAGAGAGTTGCTACTTGCTTAAATAGCAATTATCTTTTCCGAAACTATATGATAAAGATTCTTTAGATAAAGAAGGCTGTATTGTACTATTTTGCTTATAACCAGTGATATGGCGGTGCTTGTTCTAAGCTTGGAAAAGACTTGGTTTAACATTGTGTTAAACCAAGTCTTTTGTGGGTAAATATCAAGTCTTTTTAATGCAAAAGGTTTGATGTTTGTGAATGGAAAGCAAATGATACAAAAGAGGAATTAACAATGTTAATTTGTACGCTCCGTCAGAGAAGTTGTTTGGAGCGTATGTTTTATCTTTGAAGCTTCTTTTTAGCATTGTCTGTGTCATATAAAAAATTGGAGGTATAGCTGAATAGTTTTTTTGATATGAAAGGTTTTTTAGGGTTTTGCCGGTTTCTACTAAAAGAAGTTATAATTAGCTATTTAAAAACTTTTTAAAGAGATAAAGTTTTTACTTTTGTGTCTCTATTTACCTGGGGATTTTACGCCTTGTCGGAAACAAGGTTTTAATTGCGTAATAAAATGGAACATAAATACTTATTTATTGCTGTTGATGCAGCCCTGAAAGCAGGAGAGGAGATATTGTCTATTTATACCGATCCGGCTTCGGACTTCGAAATAGAGCGGAAAGCTGACAATTCTCCTTTGACCATTGCTGACCGGAAAGCACATATAATAATTTCCACTATTTTGAATGAAACTCCTTTTCCTGTTCTGAGCGAAGAAGGGAGACATTTGGATTATGATACCCGTCGTAAGTGGGAAATGTTGTGGATTGTCGATCCTTTGGATGGTACGAAAGAATTTATCAAGCGAAACGGTGAATTTACAGTGAACATAGCTTTGGTGAAAGCGGGGGTTCCTATTATCGGAGTTATTTATCTGCCGGTGAAAAAAGAACTCTATTTTGCCGGTGAAGAGATCGGTGCTTATAAATTGTCGGATATTACAGCTTTAGAGGATAATGCCACACTTGATAAATTGATTGCCGCTTCCGTACGGCTACCGCAGGGCGGTCGGCAAAATCAATTTGTGGTTGTTGCTTCCCGTTCACATCTGACTCCGGAGACAGAGACATACATTGAGGCATTGAAGCAGAAACACGGCGATGTGGAGTTGATATCCAGTGGCAGTTCTATTAAAATATGTTTGGTTGCTGAAGGTAAAGCGGATGTTTATCCTCGTTTTGCTCCTACTATGGAGTGGGATACTGCTGCCGGACATGCTATAGCACGTGCTGCGGGAATGGAAGTTTATCAGGCGGATAAAAAAGATGTTCCCTTGCAGTATAATAAAGAAAATTTGCTGAATCCTTGGTTTATTGTTGAGAAGAGAAGATAAACCACTAATTGTTTGCGTTTATGACATTTGAAATTGCGTTTGTGTTATTATCCTTATTGGGGATGGTTATTGCTTTGATTCTGGACAAGATGCGTCCCGGCATGATACTTTTTTCAGTAGTGGTGTTGTTTCTCTGTGCAGGTATTTTGACTCCGAAGGAGATGCTCGAGGGATTCAGTAATAAAGGGATGATAACCGTAGCCCTGCTTTTTTTGGTAAGCGAGGGTATCCGCCAGTCGGGAGCGTTGGGGCAGGTCATTAAAAAGTTGCTTCCTCAGAAGCGAACGACGGTATTCAGGGCACAATTGCGTTTATTACCTTCCGTTGCCTTTATTTCGGCTTTTTTGAATAATACTCCGGTTGTTGTTATTTTTGCTCCAATCATTAAACGATGGGCGCGTACCGTCCACTTACCTGCTACCAAATTCTTAATTCCTCTTTCGTATGTGACTATATTGGGAGGTATTTGTACTTTGATCGGTACGTCTACCAACTTGGTTGTGCACGGAATGATACTGGAATCCGGACATGAAGGATTTACGATGTTTGAATTGGGTAAAGTGGGGATCTTTATTGCAATTGCCGGCATCATTTATCTGTTTGCTTTTTCTAAAAAGTTGCTCCCTGATGCACGTCCCGATACGGCCGTACCTGATGAGGAGATAGAAGAAGGAGATAAACTCCACCGGGTGGAAGCTGTGCTTGGTGCCCGTTTTCCGGGTATTAATAAAACGTTGGGTGAGTTTAATTTCAAGCGTCATTATGGTGCTGAGGTCAAAGAAATCAAGAAACGCAACGGACAGCGGTTCGTCAATAACCTGGAAGAGGTTGTTTTGCGTGAAGGTGATACATTGGTAGTGATGGCAGATGATACATTTATTCCTACTTGGGGAGAATCTTCTGTGTTTGTGTTGTTGGCCAACGGCAATGATAACGAACCTGTACCGGGAAAAGGGAAACGCTGGTTTGCATTGATTCTGTTGATTCTGATGATAGCAGGTGCTACTGTCGGAGAACTTCCAATAGTGAAGGAAATGTTTCCGGACATGAAACTGGATATGTTTTTCTTTGTTTCCGTTACTACTATTATCATGGCCTGGACTAAAATCTTCCCGGCACGCAAGTACACTAAATATATTTCGTGGGATATTTTGATAACGATTGCTTGTGCTTTTGCCATCAGTAAAGCAATGGTGAACTCGGGAGTGGCCGATAAGGTGGCAGAGTTCATAATCGGCATGAGCGATGATTACGGTCCCCATGTATTGCTGGCGGTTCTATTTATTATTACCAATCTGTTTACGGAACTGATTACAAACAATGCGGCCGCTGCGTTGGCTTTTCCGTTGGCTTTGTCGCTTTCAACCCAGTTGGGAGTCGATCCGATGCCGTTCTTTGTGGTCATTTGTATGGCTGCATCGGCCAGTTTCTCTACACCGATTGGTTATCAGACTAACCTGATCGTACAAGGTATTGGTAACTATAAGTTTATGGATTTTGTCCGTATCGGATTACCTTTAAATCTTATAACATTCCTGATTTCTATTTTCCTGATTCCTTTAATCTGGCCGTTTTAATGACTGAAACAACATCTAACATATTATAAATGGAAGAAAATAATAACATATATCCAATATTCGACCGGATGCTGACCCGGCAGGATAAAGAAGGACTCCTGAGGCAGCATGGCGTGATGATTTGGTTTACCGGTCTGAGCGGATCGGGCAAAAGTACGATTGCAATTGCTTTGGAACGCGAATTGCATAAACGTGGATTGTTGTGCCGTATCCTGGACGGAGATAACATCCGTACGGGGATAAACAATAATTTAGGCTTTTCTGAAGCCGACAGGGTGGAAAATATTCGTCGTATAGCTGAGGTTTCCAAACTTTTTATTGATACCGGTATTATTACGATTGCTGCTTTTATCAGTCCTAATAATGATATCCGCGAGATGGCAGCCCGCATTATCGGGCAAGATGATTTTTTAGAAGTATTTGTCAGCACTCCGCTTGCCGAATGTGAGAAACGCGATGTGAAGGGGTTGTATGCCAAGGCCCGCAGAGGAGAAATAAAAAACTTTACCGGGATATCCGCCCCATTTGAGGCTCCGGAGCATCCGGCCTTGTCACTTGATACTTCAACACTTTCACTTGAAGAGTCAGTCAAGCGTCTGTTGGACATTGTATTGCCCCGTGTGAGCAGACATGAATAGAATATAGATGAAGAAATAATCATAACAATGAAAGAGGAATATAAATTAAGCCACTTAAAGGAACTCGAAGCCGAGTCCATTCACATTATCCGCGAAGTGGCGGCGGAGTTTGAGAATCCGGTTATGCTGTATAGCATCGGAAAGGATTCTTCGGTCATGGTACGCCTCGCCGAGAAAGCTTTCTATCCGGGCAAGGTGCCGTTTCCTTTAATGCACATCGATTCTAAATGGAAATTTAAGGAAATGATTCAGTTCCGTGATGAATATGCTAAAAAGTATGGTTGGAATCTGATTGTGGAAAGCAATATGGAAGCTTTTCATGCGGGAGTAGGACCGTTTACACATGGAAGTAAGGTACATACCGACCTGATGAAAACACAAGCTTTATTGCGTGCACTCGATAAATATAAATTTGATGCCGCATTTGGCGGTGCCCGCCGTGATGAAGAAAAATCACGTGCCAAAGAGCGCATATTCTCTTTTCGTGATAAGTTTCATCAATGGGATCCTAAAAACCAGCGTCCGGAACTGTGGGATATTTACAATGCCCGCGTACATAAAGGTGAAAGCATACGTGTGTTTCCGTTGAGCAACTGGACCGAGCTGGATATCTGGCAATACATTCGCTTGGAGAATATTCCGATTGTACCATTGTATTATGCCAAGGAGCGTCCTGTGGTGCAGATGGACGGAAATCTGATTATGGCTGATGATGAGCGTCTGCCGGAGAAATATCGTGATCAGATTGAGATGAAAATGGTACGTTTCCGTACGTTGGGGTGCTGGCCGTTGACAGGTGCTGTCGAGAGCGAAGCCGACACCATTGAGAAGATTGTGGAAGAGATGATGACTACTACCAAGAGCGAACGTACAACCCGCGTTATTGATTTCGACCAGGAAGGTAGCATGGAACAGAAGAAACGCGAAGGATATTTTTAAATATTACAACTATGGCAGATAAATTAGATATAAAAGCATTTCTGGATAAAGACGAACAGAAAGATTTGCTGCGTCTGTTGACGGCAGGTTCGGTAGACGATGGAAAGTCTACATTGATCGGGCGTCTGCTGTTCGATAGCAAGAAATTGTATGAAGACCAGCTCGATGCGCTGGAACGCGATAGTAAACGGTTGGGTAATGCAGGAGAACACATTGATTATGCTCTGTTGCTGGATGGGCTGAAGGCCGAACGCGAACAAGGCATTACGATTGATGTGGCCTATCGTTACTTCTCTACCAATAACCGCAAATTTATCATTGCTGACACTCCGGGGCACGAACAGTATACCCGTAATATGATAACCGGTGGTTCTACAGCCAATCTGGCTATTATTCTGGTAGATGCCCGCATGGGAGTGATCACTCAGACAAGACGTCATACCTTCCTGGTTTCTTTGTTGGGAATCAAGCATGTGGTGTTGGCAGTCAATAAGATGGACTTGGTCGATTTTTCGGAAGAGCGTTTCAACGAAATAGTAACAGAGTATAAAAAGTTTGTAGCTCCTCTGGGGATTCCTGACGTAACCTGTATTCCTCTTTCGGCACTCGATGGAGATAATGTGGTGGATAGGTCGGAAAGAACTCCGTGGTACGAAGGACTCTCCTTACTCGATTTTCTGGAAACGGTGCATATCGACAGTGATAATAATTTTGATGATTTCCGCTTTCCCGTACAATATGTACTTCGTCCGAATCTTGACTTCCGAGGATTTTGCGGTAAGGTGGCATCCGGTGTCATACGTAAAGGGGATAAAGTGATGGCTTTGCCTTCCGGTAAGGTATCTCATGTTAAGAGTATTGTTACTTTTGATGGTGAACAGGAGTATGCTTTTCCTCCACAGTCGGTTACACTGACACTTGAAGATGAAATAGATGTATCGAGAGGAGAAATGTTGGTTCATCCGGACAACCTGCCTATTGTAGACCGTAATTTTGAAGCGATGTTGGTGTGGATGGATGAAGAACCGATGGATGTCAACAAATCGTTCTTTATCAAACAGACAACGAACGTTAGCCGTACCCGTATTGATAGCATTAAGTATAAAGTGGATGTCAATACGATGGAACATTCATCTGTCCCTTTCCTTTCTTTGAACGAAATAGCACGTGTGGTGTTTACTACAGCCAAAGAGTTGTTCTTTGATCCGTATCAGAAGAATAAATCGTGTGGCTCGTTCATTCTGATTGATCCGATTACCAATAATACCAGTGCTGTGGGGATGATTATCGATCGGGTTGAAAGGAAAGACATGAATGCTTCTGATGATCTTCCGGTTCTGAACCTGCCAAAACTGGGCATAACGACTGAGCATTATGAAGCGATTGAAAAGGCTGTGAAATCGTTGAGTGAACAAGGTTTCGAAGTCAGAATAGAAAAGTAAATAATGATTCGATGTGCCGACGGGCTGGTTACGGCCTGTTGACACATTAACAACTAACACATTATTATGGGATTACTTGAATTTAATAAACTTCCTATAAATACTCTGGTGGGTGCAGACTGGCAAACATTTAAAGCTATTACGGGAGGAAGAGAGGTCGATGCGCCCTATAAAGGTAAATATCGTCTGACAAAGGCTGTTTGCCGTTTACTGTCTACTTTGGCCCCTCTTCAGGATAAGCGTTATGAGAAGATACTGGCAGATAAACCATTAGAGCATGATCCGGTTTTTATTCTTGGTCACTGGCGTAGTGGAACTACTTTTGTGCACAATGTTTTTTCATGCGATACACATTTCGGCTATAACACGACTTATCAAACCGTATTTCCACATTTAATGATGTGGGGCCAGCCGTTCTTCAAGAAAAATATGAGTTGGCTTATGCCGGATAAGCGTCCGACGGATAATATGGAACTGGCCGTCGATTTACCGCAGGAAGAAGAGTTCGCACTTGCCAATATGATGCCTTATACCTACTATAATTTCTGGTTCCTACCCAAATACCAGCAAGAATATGCTGATAAATATTTGCTTTTTGATGATATCAGCGAAGCTGAATTGAAGGTTTTTGAGGAGACATTTACCAAGTTGATCAAGATTTCTTTATGGAATACGCAAGGTACCCAGTTTCTCAGTAAGAATCCCCCTCATACAGGACGGGTGAAGGAGCTGGTAAAAATGTTCCCCAATGCGAAGTTTGTTTATCTGATGCGCAATCCGTATACAGTATTTGAATCTACACGGAGTTTCTTTACCAATACGATTCAGCCATTGAAATTACAGGATATTACTCCCGCCGAGTTGGAGGACAATATTCTTTCCATTTATGCTAAATTGTACCATAAATATGAAGCTGATAAGCAGTTCATTCCCAAGGGAAACCTGATGGAAGTGAAATTTGAGGATTTTGAGGCAGACGCTATGGGAATGACTGAGAATATTTATCATGCTTTGGATATTCCCGGATTCTCCGAAGCACGTGGTGCAATAGAAAAGTATGTGGGAGGTAAAAAAGGATATAAGAAAAACAAATATAAGTATGATGACCGTACTGTTCAGCTGGTGCAGGATCATTGGGATTTTGCACTGAAGCAATGGGATTATAGTTTATAAAAGAAAGGAGGAAAGATGATTCAGAAGACATATCGCTTATGGGTGGCAGGTCTGGTAACTTTGTGTTCTGCTCCTGCTGTGGCGCAGCAGAAGGTGGAGATGTTCTCTTTTGGGAATATGGATCAGTGGGTGACACGTGAGATAAAAGAATCGGGTATTATTGGTGGAAATACCAAAAAAGTATATGCCATTGGACCTACGGAAACCATTGTAGGTGCGAAACCTTATACGAATAAAGGAGGGTCTCCATGGGCTACTTCTAACGTTATGGCACGCGTGTCAGGGATTACGAAGACCAATACTTCGGTGTTTCCTGAAGCAAGAGGAGATGGCTTTTGTGCACGTTTGGATACCCGTATGGAGAGTGTGAAAGTGCTCGGAATTGTAGATATCACAGTTCTGGCGGCAGGATCTATGTTTCTGGGGACAGTACATGAACCGATTAAAAGCACTAAGAATCCCAATAAAATGTTACAGATGGGAGTGCCGTTTACCGAACGTCCGTCAGCTATCCAGTTTGACTATAAAGTGAAAATGTCCGATCGTGAAAACCGCATACGGGCAACGGGATTCAGTAAGATAACAGACGTGCCGGGCAAGGATTTCCCTGCTGTTATTTTGTTGTTGCAGAAACGTTGGGAGGATGCCAAAGGGAATGTATATGCCAAACGTATCGGGACAATGGTGAACTATTATTATCATTCGACTGATTGGAAAAATGGTGCCACTTACAATATTATGTATGGCGATATAACTAATGATCCGGCATATAAGGCTCATATGATGCGTCTTCAGGCTTCTGAGTATTTTACGGTGAACAGTAAGGGGGAGAGTGTCCCAATCCATGAAGTGGCATGGGGAGAAGCTGACGATGTACCGACACATATGGTACTCCAGTTTACGTCCAGTCATGGTGGTGCATATATCGGATCGCCTGGAAACTCGCTCTATATTGACAATGTGAAGTTAGTATATTAGGACTCTGTCAGACGAAAAGGATAAGCGAAGATGTGTTCATGAATAATGGACACATCTTTTTTTGTTAGTTTACATTGGAAGAAAATATTCCGGAGAGGGGCATGACTTGACAAGGCAAGAAAAAAGGTACGTCTCAGCGACGTACCTTTTCAAAGTATAGAGCAATTTGTTTCCCGCTCTATTAGGAAATCGAAACCCTATTATTCTAAAATTACAACACGGTTCAGGAAGTTCTTGCCAAACATGTTGGCAGTTCCACCGAAACCGATGAGTTCCAGTTGATCTTTGCTTACGCCTTCTTTGATAAGAGCGTCATATACAGCTTGGGCACGTGCTTCAGATAGTTTCTGGTTCCACTTTGCACTACCGGTAGCTTCATCTGCATAGCCTGCCACTTTGTATTTCTTATCCGGATTAGCCTTCAGGATCTTAGCTGCCAACTGGATGTTAACCATGCCGTAGTCATCGATTTTAGATTTGCCAATCTGGAAGAAAACAGCACTAGGACCGGCTACTTCAACTTCTTTTACAACTTCTTTTGTTACAGGTTTCACGTTAGCCAGTGCGTTCTTAGCATCAGCCAAGTCAGACTGAGCTTTTGACAATTCACTTCTGTAACGATTCAACTCTTCGTTAATAGCACTTTGGTCTACCTGGGCACCACAGGATACGAATCTCTTACCTCCGAATGTGTAAGTAACACCTGCTGTCAGAGAAACAGCGCCATCCGTATGAGCTGAGCTATAGCGTCCGAATACGGAAGGGGAAACTTCTCCTCTTGCCTCTACATTAATGTCCAGGTATTTGTTGATGTTGAATTGTCCCATCAGACCAACAGAACCATTAATCAGTGCATCCAGTTTATCCTGGTTGCCATAAGCCTTGGCAAACGTAAGTCCCGGACCGGCAAACACTGATACGGTGAACAAACGGTCGGGGTTGTAGCCTCCGATGGCATTTGACAAATTGAACAATCCGTCGGCACGCAAAGTGAAGTACTTTTTATTCTTCATTTTGTTATATTCTCCTTCCGGCATGCCGTATTCGGAGTATAATGTGCTCCAGCATCCGGCTACCTGACCGCGGATACCCCAGATAGGGTTGAACAGTTTACCGACTGATGCATGGATCAGCGGAGTTATGGCATGTCCGAAGCCATAATCAAAGTTGTCAGGGTTTACACATCCCTGTGCTCCCACACCCACACTGATAAAGATATTATCTTTAGCTTTCTCGCTATAATAATGCTCTTTGGTCTGGGCTGAGGCGGAGATGGCTGCGCCTGTCAACAGTAAAGACAATATTGCTATTCTACTTTTCATGTTATTTCATTTTTTATTTTAACTCTTTGTTTCGTTTTTGCTTTTTTATTCCATTTTTCCCTGACAAGCGGAACTGGAGTGTCAATCCTCCCGTAACGTACTTCATCTTTTGTAATTCCACTTGTGCGTGTAGATGGTTGAAAAGCAAATAGGTGGCACCTAACGCAAAATCTTTCGAATCATATTCGGCAATCAATCTCAATTGCGGATGGAAAGACGGATTGTAGCTGATACCTGCCGCGATCCCATTCAGTTTGTATTCTATCCGTTTGTTATAAAGGTAGGAGAGGTGTACTCCTATTGTCTCTGATCCCAATCGGATATGTTTGGTGGCTGCGACATAGAAACGGCTGAAATATCCGTTACCTTCGGTCGGGGCGACAACTCCGTCACCGGACGAGGTAAAAGGATCGGAGGTTCCTATTACCACAGCGGGCATGTATTTCCAGAACTGTCCCTCTTTCAATGCCCGTAATCTGAGAGAAAAATACCGGTCCTGATTGGTGAACCCTGAGTAACCATAAGGCTTTAATCCAAGAGCTTCTGCCTTGAACAAAGTACAAGTATATGCCACTTCCATCCAAGGTAGAATGGTTACATTCAGGTAGTAATTGTACGTATGATAATACCACGTCGGAGGAGTTATCTCCTTATTCATAAAGTTAGCACCCAGCATCACTGTTTTATCCTTTTGCATCTCTGCCGAAGGGGCATGCAGTAATCCCGTAGTACCGTAGGTCAATTGAGCCGAAAGCATAAAGGGGATAGCTATAAATAGCGATACGATGAAGATTCGTTTTAAATTTATTGTATACATTCTCTACGCTTTCGGTTCAATGATTTCAATTACTACATTTATTTTCTCAATTATTCAGAGATGATGATACCACCACCGGCATTCAGATCATCACCGTGTCCGTGACCATGTCCGTGACCGATTGCTTCTATAGTTTCCACTACTACTGAAGAAACCTTGCTGATTGTAACTGTAGCTGTTTTCTTTTCAATAGCTTTGGTCGCTTTGTTGTAAACGGCAAACGGTAATGTATAAGTCGTTTTGATAACGTTTCTTGTTACCTTGAAACCGGTCAACTGTGTGTAAGCGGGCACTTCCAGTTCGTATGTGAATTTTGTATCTGTAGTAAAGGCTGCTCCCGGAGTTACATTAGCGTTGTCATCTTTAATAGCTTCTTCCAAAGCAGCAGCAACCATCTTGATGGTGGTTGAGGTCAAAGAAGAATGAGCTTTCTTAACGATTTCTTCTACAGAAGCACCGTTTTCGCACTTGATGCCACCCTTCCAGTTGATTTCCATTTTTACTTTAGCTGTTTCACCTTCAGTGTAGCATGCCTTATCAAAATTCATAGTGTCTAATGCAGCTTCTGCATCAGCTTGGCTGTCAGCTTCTTCAAAACCGAATTTAAACTTAGAGAAGTGGTGAACATTGCCTACAAATACACCATTTTGATAAGTTGCGTAGTTTTCTTCAGCTTCCCAAGTGCTGGTCTTTTCGTTGAAGTAGAGAGTAGCCAGTGCAACTTCAGGAGTTTCTCCCTGAGCAACAACAACTGCAGGTGTGAACTTCACTTCCATCGGAGTAACGAAGATAGTACCGGTAGGAGTACCGTCATATTCGCGGATAGAAGCACCTTCCTTACCTTCGTCGGTGCGGCTGATGTTCAGAGTACTTGCCACGCCGCTTGTGAAGATAACCACTGTGTTGGCCGGAAGAACAATTTCGTCAGTAACCATCTCTTCTTTGTCGTTATTGGTATCGATCACTTTAGATTTCAGTTCGAAAGTAGTTTCTTTTTCGATCGGAAGAACTGCTACTTTATCGATTTCTGTCAAAGTTCCGTTAGCGATGTATTTCTCCATGGTGTTAACCACTTGCTCTGCTTGTGCCGGAGTGATCTTGATATCCGATCCTGTAGCTTCCAATACCTTGTTGATTGATTCTTCTACTGCAGACTTGCTCGGTACTTTTTCACCTTCTGCTTTTTCCGGAGCAGCTTCTACGGCATTTTCTGTTGGAAGTTCGATATCTACGTTACCGCCGATAAATACATTATCGTCATCAGCAGGTTTTTCTGTGTCAGGTTTCAGAATCAGTGTAACGTTGACTACGGTGTTAGATACCTGACCATTACCTTCCGGTGCTATAAATGCGGTATATACATAAATTTTATAGCTATTGTGGCGGATTGTTACAGTTGCTTTAGTCAGCCCTTTTATCTTGTCGGCTGGAATTTCGAACTTATAAAAACCGTTGGAAGCAGTTGCGACAGTTTCATATCCTGAAAGGTTTAGTGTAACTTCAGCCTTGGTTACCATACCACCATCTTGATTATAGATGTTTCCTGACAGATAATATTTAGGAGCAATCTCTACTTCGTTTTTCTGCATAGAAACGGTTACCGGAGTTTTTGCAATGAAAATACCTTCGCCTTCCGGACCTGTTACTTCACTGATGGCAACATTGGCAGTAGTCGGTTTGTATCCGTCAGCAGTAATATAGATTGTATGCTGACCCAGACTTACGTTAGACATTGTGAATTTGTTACCGTTCTGGATGGTTGCTGTCAGTACTCCCGGAATGGTTGCAGCTTTAATAGCTACGGCTTCACCGCTTTCTGCATCAAATACGGAACCTTCAATCTGATATTCTACATCCATTGTCGGTTTTGTTTCTTTGCCTTTTTCCATTCTGGCATCAATCGTATAGGCAACGATAGAACCATTTTCCTGTTTGGTAACAAATACAGAGCTTGTCACTGTTTTGTAGCCGCTCTTTGCAAAAGTCACTACGTTGGTTTCTCCTACTTTGGCTTCCAAAGCATACTTACCGTCTGCGGCGGTGGTCATTGACTTTGAGTTTGTAACATTGGTTACCGTTACACCATCCATCACAGCATTGCTTTCAGCATCTGCAACAATACCTGCAACTTGATATGTTGTTGCTGTAGGCTCGGTCACTTTAGGTACATCAATCTCATCTTTTTCGTAGCAACTTGCGAACATACCGCACATTGCTAACAGGGTTAACGCTAATTTAGCGCTACTACCGAAAAATTTACTTTTCATTTTCATCTCAATAAAATTAAAAATTTAATAACTCAGATTTTACAAAATATGGATTAAAACTATTATTCTTCATTATGTTGTCATCGGGTGCCGGCCGATAAGTTTTATAGTAATATTGTTCATTTCCTGCATTATAGGACATTCCCATATTGTTGGAGGGTGTGATCCGGGGGATATATCCTTTACGTTTATATCGGTAAGGAGGTAAGGCTATCTGGAAACGGAAACCTCCATTGGCTTTTACATTCTTGGCTTTCATGGCATAAAAGCCGATAGAGGCATAACGAAAATGCCGGATTGCTTCTACTCTGACCGCCTTTTCTTGCAGTAGATATTGTTCCACTCTTGCATTTAGTTCTACATTATAGCGGGGCCAATAGAAACTTCCTCCCAATGACCATGTTGTACGCATCTTTGTGCCGTAGTGCATGGTAAAACCTTCCCAATATCCGGTTCCGGTATATCCTATACGTCCTTCTACGCTGAAACGTTCATCGTTGAAATGATGAATCAGATTGAAATCAATGCCATATCGGCTATTATTAAAATTACCTACAGACAGTGTTGCCCATAAGTTATAAGGTAAACGAACCGTTTGTGATAGTTCAAGGAAACCCGGATGCACTTTATCGTATCTGCTGGCATATCCGTCATTGTATACCGGAATCACCATTTGAGCGGTGAATTTCATCCCTCTCCATAAAGAGACTTCTATGGCGGGTGATAAATTGAAAAGTACTTGATAGATTTGCGTTATTACCAGATTTTTTAGTGATAATTCCGGATATATTGTGATATCTACTTTATACAAAGAGCTATTCTTTTTTTTATTCCTTTTTACTTTGTTCCAGCTATTTCCAAGATTATAGCTGACTTCCCAGTCTTGTTTGCTAATATCTATGGTTCTGTCTTTTTTAGATGGCTGATAATAAAGAGAAATCTGAGGAACGTTGTTATTCAAAACGATAATTCGACATGGCTTTCTTTCGGGAAATCGATATATGGTTTTGCATAATATGGTTTTGCTTGTTGTTTGATTTTAGATTGTTGATATATAGTGTTTTATGCAAATGTTGCTTTTGCCTGGTTTATTATGATTTTGATTGATCTTTACTTTCATGAAGTATGTATGTTACCGAGCTGCTACTTTAATTAAGACTCATAAAGAATCTTTGTGAAATTGATAAGTAGCTAAAAAACAGATGTTTATTTGAATTCTGCAGGCGGATATCGTCTAATCATTTTTCTTTAGAAATCTTTTTTCTGAGACTTTTGTTACCTGTTTGTTACTTATAACGGAATAATGTCTATATTTATAACTAATAACATGCAAACAAATAATATGAAAAAAGAAGTAAGGATTAAAGAACCGGTTAGAATTAGAACCAAGTGTCTGTCGAATGGTTGTGAGTCTATATATTTAGATATATATATAGATGGAAAGAGACAATATGAGTTTTTAAAGTTATATATAATACCTGAGCATACGCGGGAAGACAAAGATTTAAATCAGAGTACTATGAAGCTTGCTAATGCGGTGAAAGCTCAAAGAATTGTAGAATTGCAGAATGGAATATATGGCTTTAACCATCAAAAAGAGAAAAAGGATATAACACTGATAGACTATATAAAGTATTTGGCAGACAGGGATATAGAAAAAACTTCAAGAAAAGTGTCTATGTATACTTTGATATATCATCTCCAGCGTTATGATAAATTAGGTATTAAGCTTAGGCAGATAGATAAAAAGTATATACTCGGCTTTATTGAGTACTTGAAAACTGCAACTCAGAAGCATTGCAAAAGTATAAAGCATATAAATGCCAATACTCAGGTATATTATTATAAAGTTTTTCATTATTGCCTTAATAGTGCCATAATTGATGAAATTATAATCTCAAACCCGATGGATAAGATAAAAAAAGAGGAAAAACCTAAACGTAAAAGAACCGAAAGGGCCTTTTTAACTATTGATGAAGTTAAAACATTATCGCAAACGGATTTTCATAATAAGACTTTGAAGAGGGCTTTTCTATTTAGTTGTTTTTGTGGGTTGAGACATAGTGATATAGTGGCACTTACATGGGGAAATCTGAAAAAAAATAAGATAGGGAAAATAGAACTGCATATGACACAGCAGAAAACTCAGGAAATCCTTTCGCTTCCTTTGAGTAATGAAGCTTTAAAACAACTCCCGGTCCGTGGGAAGGCTCAGGATACAGAGAAAGTATTCAAAGGACTGATCAGTTTAGGAAGGACCAATGAGATATTGCCAAGATGGGCTGCTAAAGCCGGTATTCAAAAACATATCACATTTCATTCGGCACGCCATACTCATGCTACGATGATGATTACTCTTGGGGCTGATCTTTATACCGTGTCCAAACTCCTGGGACACACTAACATTCAAACAACTCAGATATATGCCAAGATAGTAGATGAAAGTAAAGAGAAAGCTATTGATCTGATTCCGGATATAACTTGAGAGGGTGATAAATCGTTCGGGTATGTAGTTGCGAAAATGTGAACCTCAATCTTATGCCTGAATGTTGTGGAGTAACGATAAAAAGCTAATAAGACATAAGATGTTGACAAACAGTGACATTAAATACTAATATCTTGGGTTTACGAAGTTAACTTTAACACTGTGTTAAAGTTAACTTCGTAAACCCAAGATATTAACTTCGTAAATACATAAGGTTAACTTCGTAAATCTAAGAATATAATTGGCTGCTTTTGTAGTTAACATTGTTAATTCAACTGCTTTATATAGTAGGTTTATATTAATATATGAATACATTATTATATATATACTGGTCTTGCCGATGCATTTCTGTTTTAGTTGTTAATAATTGTGATTTGGTTAGATTAGCTACTACTTGATTTTACCTGGATTTAGTAAATTTGTAATATAGCGGTATTTTATTGGAAATTTAGTATTAATATATATTTCTATTTTATTTTATCATTTCTTTATTTATATAACTTGCTCTATTAGTGATTCTAAAATATATGATGGATATTATTTAAGATTATAAATGGTTTTTCTGGTCTATTTTTAAGTAAGCAGGAGTTCGAATGAAAAAAAACTGATACAAATCTGCGAAAAAACATGTAAAACTCTTTGGTATTATTAAAATTGTGTCTATTTTTGCACCATATTTTGTATCTATAATTTTTAGGGTACATAAGTTTTAAAGCAAACAAATGAATCACAAAAGCCCTTACATGAGGAAAAACATAACAATTGACGCTACTTTGCTCAGAATTTTACTCATATCATTCTGTTTACTCCCTTTAAAAGGTGTATGTCAAACAGGAGAGGCTACTGTTGACGCACTGGTGAAAATGGGATTTGAGAATGTAGGGTGGACAGAAGATAATGAGGAACGGGTTTTTGTGATACAGAATTCAGCCTATCGTCTTGAAGGAGTCGGAATAGGTAAAGCTGTTGATTTGATTCAAAAGATGGGTTTACCCGAAAATAAGCCATGTAGGTTAATAGTTTTGGACAATAATATACCTCAGATATCTCTCTATTATCAGCCGATGAAAGGAGATAGTATTGCTGAAGCAAATCGGGCCGACTGGAATGTAAGTTATGATTTGGGAGAAGGATGGAAGCAAGCAAGACGTATTAAGAAGCAAAACAGTTCTTTGTTTAAGGTAGATATAGTGGTATATCCGGAATTATTATTCAGAAACTATATTTTGTCTAAGGTCTATGAAATTGTGGTTAATGTCTCTCCTGCCATAGAAGTTTCTTTGTGGAAGGGAATGAAACTGACCGGACAAGTGATTTTCCCTATCTATAATGATTATGGTCAAAGGTATAAGCAGATCCGTCCCGGATTTGTGACTTTGTCACAGACTGTGCGTTTGCCTCAACGCACATTTCTGACAGCCTCAGTCGGATTTTTTAATAAGTTTCGCTGGGGAGGTGATTTAAAAGCAAAACACTTCTTTAAAGATGAGCGCTTTTCAGTAGATGCGCGCATCGGGTATACCGGAAGAGGGTATTTTGAAGATTGGGCCTTTTATCATGGTACCAAATGGACTCTGACCGGTTCTATCGGAGCTAATTTCTATTGGCCGAAATACAATACACAGTTTAGTTTAAAAGGAGAGCGATATTTGGAGGAAGAATATGGAGTCCGTTTTGATATGGTTCGCCATTTTCGCTATGCCTCTATTGGCTTTTATGGAATGAAAGTGCAACATGCAGGTAATAAAGGACTGAATGGAGGTTTCTTGTTTCAGATAGCTTTGCCTCCATACAAATATAAGAGAAAGGGGTATATCCCAAGAGTAATGCCTAATAATTTCGGATTCCAATATAATGCGGGTAATGAACGTATATATGGTAAAGGGTATAACTCTCAGGCAAGTGATAATGTAATGAATGATAATAGTTTTAATCCATATTTTGTAAAATCAGAATTATTAAATTTTTAATTTTATTGAGATGAAAATGAAAAGTAAATTTTTCGGTAATGGCGCTAAGTTAGCGTTAGCCGTTTTGGCAGTTTGCGGTACACTGTTTACAAGCTGCTACGAGAAAGCAGAAGTTGATGAAGCAACAAAACCAGCCCCTGCAAAGTATTATATTGCCGGTACTATTACTGACGCAACTACAGGTCAGGTTTTGACTACTGCTAAAGTTACATTGGGTGGCGAATCAGTTGGAGCTACATTCAACAAAGAAGTTACTTATAAAGCAGAAGGATATAGCTTGGAAGTTTCTGCAACCGGTTATTATTCTGTAACAAGACAAGTATACCTGAACCAGGTTAGTGACGGCCAGACAAGTGTTGCTACTGTAGACGTTGCTTTGGTTTCTGTTGAAGCAGCAACTATTCCTCCGGTAGTTTCTCCGACTGATCCTAAGACTGATGTTACTGAATCTGAAGCCGGAGCATTGGTAACTAAAGCAGCTGAAGAAGCTAAACCTTCTGCTGAAACAGTTAAGAATATGTGGGATGGCGCAACAGCTACAGCTGAGGAAAAGGCTGGTCTGGAAACTACAAAAGAGTTGACCGGTGACGTTACTACTGGAGCTACTACTGCTGAGGCTCAGGCTGATGGATCGATTTTGGTTACTACTCCGTTTGAATTTGCAAACTCTGTTAAAGATGCCGCTATCTTGGTTCCTTACTTCTACAATGAAGGTTGTGAACTTACAGGTGATGTAAAAGAAGTGGCTGCTCCTGCAACAAGAGCAGAAGGCGCTGTTTCTACTGATATTCAGGCTGCTTTCCTTGCAAATGCTGCTAAAGCTTTGAATAAGAATGCCGGTTTCGTACAGAAGGTTGGTTATGCTAAAATCAGCGTATTGAGCGGTTATGGTATTATTGGCTATAGAGTTAAAGGACAATTGGTTTCTAAGAAGCTGACATTCCTGATCTCTGGCAAATATTATGAAGGTATCGTTTCTTACCAGAACAGCGTAATGATCTATCCTAACTATTACAGCCACGATTCTCACGATTCTCATGACTCTCACGGCTTCAACCCGAACGCCGGTGGTGGATCTAACGACTAATCAGAGGTAAAAGTAATTGTTGAGAATTAAAAAGTACGAGTTGAACCGAAAGTATAGAAACTGCAGGTAATGATGAAAAAGATACTTCTTATGGGCTTGTTCCTTTGCTGTCATTTGGCACTTTCGGCTCAGTTGACGTACGGAACTACCGGTCTGCTCCATGCTCCGTCAGCAGAAATGCAACGGGATAAGACAGTGATGATCGGTGGAAATTTTCTAAATAAGGAGATAACTCCTCCTACATGGGATTACCATACGTATAATTACTTTTTGAACGTGACTATCTTTCCCTGGCTCGAAATAGCCTATACATGTACGCTGTTTCAGTCGCAGACTATAGGGATTGACTGGAAAGTTGGAAAGAAGAAGTTTACGAATCAGGACAGATATTTTTCTGCCCGTTTGCGAGTTTTGAAAGAAGGACAATTGTGGAAGCACATGCCGGCTGTTGTAGTGGGAACTTCTGATCCTTATACTGAGTCAGGCGATGGGCAAGTAGGTTCTGCCGATGGTAATGGCTATTTTTGCCGTTTTTATGTCGCAGCCACCAAGCATATCCCGGTTGGAAAGGAGAAGATAGGTGTGCATCTGTCATATCTGTACAACCGAAGAGTGGATTACCACTTGAATGGATTAGCCGGAGGGCTCACTTATGCTCCATCTTTTGCTCCTGATCTGACAGTAATCGCAGAATATGATGCAAAGGACTTCGCGTTTGGTGCTACCTATTTGCTTTTCAACCATTTGCATGCGCAGGTAGAATTGCAAAGAATGAAATATTTTACCGGCGGGCTTACATATAAGATTTATTTGAAGTAAGCAGAATGGTCGGAGCAAATAAGAAACTAAAAGAGTTGAAATATTTAAAAACAAAAAACAATGAAAAGTAAATTAGTAATATTATCTTTATTGTTGGCCGGTGCTACTGCAGCTACTGCTCAGACTAAAGAGACGTTCTATAGCGAAAGCTTTAAGGACAATATCTTTGTGAGTGTAGGTGTTGGCGCTCAGGGTTGTGTAAACCCGGACAACTTTGATTATGGCTTTGGTAAAGCCATAACTCCGCTGATCAATGTGTCAGTTGGTAAACTGTTCAATCCGGTTTGGGGTATCCGTGGTCAGGTGGCTGGCGCATGGACTACCTTGTATTCTAACTACGGACAACCTGCCGATACTTATATTAAGAGTAAGAATAAACATTACTTCACTCTGCGTGCGGACGGTATGTTTAACTTGTCGAATGCTATTGGCGGTTACAATCCGGACCGTTTGTTCACAGTTTCTGTTTTTGCAGGTCCCGGTTTGACATTTGCCAAAGCTTATGGCGATCAGGATAAAGTAAATGCACTGATCAACGGTTCTGTTGGTTTGGCTGGACAGTTCAATATCAATAAGTATTTAGATATCAACATTGAAGCAAGAGGCGAGGTTTCTCCTTCTCCGTTCGGTAATATTAGCTCTGCCCATACCGACGGCGCTGTTTCTCTGACTGCAGGTGTAACTTATACATTTGGTGGCAAGAGATTCGTATCTTGTGGTTCTCAGGTAGACCAGAATGCTATCAATGAAGAACTGAATCGTTACAGAAGCGAACTGGCTAAGGCTCAGTCTGACTTGGCTGATGCCAAGAACGCGTTGGCTAACGTGAAACCTGTAACAAAAGAAGTTGTGAAGGAAGTTGAAGTAGCCGGACCTCGTGCTATCTTCTTCCAGATTGGCAAATCTAAGATTGACGACTATGGTATGGTTAATATTCAGTTGGCAGCTAAGATCCTAAAGGCTAATCCGGATAAGAAATATAAGGTGGCAGGTTATGCAGATAAAGCTACCGGTAGCGCCAAGTGGAACCAGAAGTTGTCTGAAGCTCGTGCACAGGCTGTTTACGATGCACTTATTAAAGAAGGTGTAAGCAAGGATCAGCTTGAACTGGTAGGCTTCGGTGGAACTGCCAACATGTTTGGCAAGAACTTCTTGAACCGCGTTGTGATTCTGGAATAATACAACTTTATTGAGGCAATAGCCCGATAAATAATGGAAGGGGTATCCGCACAACGGATACCCTTTTTGTTTGTTAAATAGGGAATAATCCAAATTTTAATCGTATTTTTGCACTCCAAATATGAGTAGAATAATAGCAATAGATTACGGGCGAAAACGTACAGGAATAGCTGTGAGTGATGCGATGCAGATTATCGCTAACGGGCTGACAACTGTACCAAGTCATGAACTTCTGGATTTCATAACCAATTATGTAAAACAGGAACCGGTGGAACGCATTATTATAGGTTTGCCGAAGCAGATGAATAATGAGGTTTCTGAAAATATGAAAAATATAGAGCCTTTTGTACGTTCGTTAAGAAAACGTTTGCCTGATATTCCCGTTGAATATGTAGATGAACGTTTTACTTCTGTGCTTGCACACCGTACGATGCTTGAAGCCGGGCTTAAGAAAAAAGACAGACAGAACAAGGCATTGGTCGATGAAATTAGCGCAACTATTATTTTGCAGTCTTATCTGGAAAGCAAACGTTTGTAAGAAGAAAGAATATTTAAAAAGAATAATTATAAGATATGATTTTACCTATTTATGTATATGGTCAGCCAGTTCTCAGGCAGGTGGCGGAGGATATCACGCCGGATTATCCGAACCTGAAAGATCTGATTGAAAATATGTTTGAAACGATGGATCATGCCGATGGGGTAGGGCTTGCCGCTCCTCAGATTGGCTTACCTGTCCGCGTAGTTGTTATTAACCTGGATGTGCTTTCAGAAGATTATCCTGAATACAAGGATTTTCGTAAGGCTTATATAAACGCACATATTGATGTTGTGGAGGGTGAAGAAGTATCCATGGAAGAAGGATGTCTTAGTCTGCCCGGCATACACGAGTCTGTAAAGAGAGGCAGTAAGATTCACGTACGATATATGGATGAAAATTTTGTAGAGCATAACGAAGTGGTAGAAGGGTTTCTGGCACGGGTTATGCAGCATGAATTTGACCATTTGGACGGGAAAATGTTCATAGATCACATTTCTCCTTTGCGTAAACAAATGATAAAAGGAAAACTGAATACGATGTTGAAAGGAAAGGCTCGTAGCTCCTATAAGATGAAGCAGGTGAAATGATATACCTGAGATTTTCGAATAAAAAGCAATGGGTAAAGTTGATCATATAAATCAATTTTACCCATTACTTTTTCAGGACTGCATTTCAAATATCCTGCAACGGCTATTTGATGTTTTTCTTAAAAGAGCCCGGTTATGGTTGCTTTAAATATACCAGCATCATTACCGGATTATCGTCTTCCTTTAAGCCTTTCAACTGTTCGATTTGAAGTATGGAAGGTGTTTCTTCCGCTTTTTCTAAAAGTTCAGGAGCTTCCCATACATATAACAGTGTATGGCTGTCAAGTGCCGTTATCGGGCGTAATGGTAAACCAGGAGTCAAGTCATTTTTTATATGGCCTGTGGCTACTTTGAAACAGTTTTTGGCTTTTTTGTCGTAAATAGCCATTTGTCTTTCTCGCGCTTTCTCTCCTGCCCAATTAGAATAAGGCATGAATATGTAGGAGTCAGTCTCTATGGCACTGTACTGTATGTAAGGAGCGGCCATTTCCTGAAAACGCTTTCCGTTTCCATCGAGATATTCAAACCTGCATTCCATCGGTAATGAGTATTTGCCCATCTGGAATATATATCGGGGTTCTAAAGCTTCTGGAGTGACGGTGAATAGGGTGTCGTTATAATATTCTTTATAACAGGTGTGGTTTTCGTAATGGAACATATAACGATCTATATCACTACTGATCATCCAGCGATATTGGCTGTTTAGCTCAAATAGGTCCCAACGATTGAAGATTTGCAACGTATCACCTTTCAGGTTGGAAAGGTAAATACGTTCTTTTCGTCTTCCGTTATTATTGCGCATGAATGTTGCGGCAATTGTATCCTGAACACGTAACATCGCAAACTCACTAACTTCTATATTAGGAACTTTCATTGCACGGATGAATTTACCTGTTTCCATAGAGTAGATATTGATTTTTCCTGTAGTTGTTAGCATGTAGACCAATCCTTTTTCTTCATCCACGTCAATCTGCATGATCCAGTTAAATTCACCTGGTCCACCGCCTTTGCGGCCCAGTGTCCGTATGAATTTACCATCTTTTGTGTACTGAAATAATTTATCGAGCCATGGTAGGAAGAAATACTCTTTTGTCTGGATGATATTGGTTCCCTTTAACCCTCTTATCAGGCATTTATTGTTTGTCTCCAACGGGATATACCGTATTGAATCGGCTATTTCACTCAGTAGTATTTCCCGTTCTGTTTCGATACCTGTTTCGAAAGGTACGATTTGAGGGAATTCTGGTTCTGTAATTTGGACCGTTGCTTCGGACGGCTGGTCACTGTTCTTCTTTCCGCTGCAAGAAAGCAGCAGGAAAGGTAGTAGTAAAAGAAGTGATTTTTGTTTCATGTTGATACTATTTTATGTATAAAAGAGTTCCTGTTTGCAATATTGTACAGGTGTCTTTCTTTCTGTATTTTTAATTTTCGGATAACCCGTTTCATATATTGATTTATGGACATATTACAAATCTACGAAATAATCGTAAATTAATAATGAATGTGAGGTTAATAGGTGTTAAGAAGGTGTATAGACTACTGAATATCTGCATGGAGGGGTCCTATAAAATAATCAAAAAATATAAAAAGTTGTCCGTTATCCCTGTTTAATAGATGAAAAGCATTACTTTTGCTCTACTTAAAAAGTATTCAGAAGCCGATGATTAAAAAGATATTAGCAGCATTATTGTTGTTTCCTACATTTATATATGCTCAGATAAACACAGACAGGGTAATGATGATTGCCCGAAACGCGTTATACTTTGAGGACTATGTCCTTTCCATTCAGTATTTTAATCAAGTGATCAATGCAAAACCCTACCTGTATGAACCCTATTTTTTCAGAGGGCTTGCCAAGATCAACCTGGATGATTATCAGGGAGCTGAAGATGACTGTGATGCGGCCATTGACAGGAATCCTTTTGTAGTGGGTGCTTATCAGATTCGTGGGCTTGCAAGGATTAAACAGAATAAGTATGATGGGGCTATTGAAGACTATAAGAAAGCACTTCATTTTGACCCTGAAAATATTACGCTTTGGCATAATCTGACTTTATGCCATATACAGAAAGAAGACTATAAAGCTGCTGAAGATGATTTGGGTAAATTGCTGGCAGTTGCTCCCAAATATACAAGAGCCTATCTGATGAGAGGAGAGGTGGCTTTGAAGCAACAGGATACATTGCGGGCTTTGAATGACTTCAATACAGCTATTGAGATGGATAAGTATGATCCTGATGCCTGGGCATCCCGGGCCATCGTCAGGTTACAACAGGGAAAATATGCAGAGGCAGAATCGGATTTGAATCATGCAACGCATTTGAATGCCAGAAACGCCGGGAATTATATTAATCGTGCTTTAGCCCGTTTCCATCAGAATAATCTGCGGGGAGCCATGAGTGATTATGATCTGGCTCTTGATATTGATCCGAATAATTTTATCGGACATTATAACCGTGGTTTGCTTCGGGCACAAGTAGGAGATGACAATCGAGCTATTGAGGATTTTGATTTTGTACTGCAAATAGAACCGGATAACATGATGGCTACGTTTAACCGAGGATTACTTCGTGCACAAACGGGGGATTACCGGGGAGCCATTAAGGATTATACAACTGTGATTGATATGTATCCGAACTTTTTGGCCGGATATTATCAACGTGCAGAGGCAAGGAGAAAGATCGGCGACCGTAAAGGTGCTGAAATGGACGAGTTTAAAGTCATGAAAGCGCAACTTGACAAGCAAAATGGTGTAAGTAATAGCGATAAGACCGTGGCTGATAATAAAAAAAGTAATAAGAAAGAGGAGACTAAAACTCGTAAAAAGTCCGATAAGGATATGAATAATTACCGGAAAATCGTTATCGCAGATAATTCTGAAGTGGAACAGAAATATAAGAGTGATATTCGGGGCAGGGTACAGGATCGTAATGTTAATATCAAGATGGAACCGATGTATGCTCTTACCTATTACGAGAAGATGAGCGATGTGAAGCGGACGGTACATTATTATAAGTATATAGATGATTTGAATCGTGCCGGTGTTTTACCAAAACGTTTGTATATCACTAATATGGAATCACCGCTTACCGAAGAACAAGTGAAGTTCCACTTTGCATTGATTGATACACATACTTCGGCAATTGTTGAAAATCCGCAGGATGCACGCATACGATTCTCCCGTGCACTTGATTTCTATCTGGTACAAGATTTTGCCAGTTCTGTTGAAGATCTGACTCAGGCCATTTTGTTGGATGATAAATTCTTCCCTGCTTACTTTATGCGTTCCTTGGTGCGTTGCAAGCAGTTGGAATATCAAAAGGCAGAAGAAGCTAATGCAGCCTCGGCAGCACCGGCCACACTACCGGGTATATCCGCTCCACCGAAGTCGGAAATCAGTGCCTTGGACTATGATATAGTGAAAAGTGACTTGGATCATGTGATCTCTTTAGCCCCCGATTTTGTTTATGCGTATTATAACCGTGCCAATGTATTGGCCATGTTGAAAGATTATCGTGCGGCAATTGCGGACTATGATAAAGCTATCGAATTGAATAAAGAGTTTGCGGAGGCTTATTTTAATCGTGGATTGACACATATTTTCCTGGGTAACAATAAGAATGGAATAGCTGACTTAAGTAAGGCAGGCGAGTTGGGCATTGTTTCGGCCTATAATATCCTGAAACGATTTACAGAAGTGCCGGAATAACATTTTTTAGATAAAAAATAGTAAACTCAAAAAGAAATCCTTATTTTTGCGTGCAATAATGAAAAATATAACATAACATTATGATAAAAATAACATTTCCTGATGGCTCTGTTCGTGAGTATAACGAGGGAGTAAACGGACTGCAAATTGCAGAAAGTATCAGTTCGCGTCTGGCGCAAGATGTATTGGCGTGTGGAGTGAACGGTGAGATTTATGATTTGGGACGTCCCATCAATGAAGATGCTTCGGTAGTGCTTTATAAATGGGAAGATGAACAGGGTAAGCATGCTTTTTGGCACACAAGTGCTCACTTGTTGGCTGAAGCTTTGCAGGAGCTTTATCCGGGTATTCAGTTCGGTATTGGTCCGGCTATTGAAAACGGTTTCTACTATGACGTTGATCCGGGAGAGGCTGTCATCAAAGAGTCTGATCTGCCTGCAATTGAGGCAAAAATGGCTGAACTGGTTGCAAGGAAAGAAGCTGTGGTTCGCCGGGATATTGCAAAAAACGATGCTTTAAAGATGTTTGGCGACCGTGGGGAAACTTATAAATGTGAGCTGATTTCGGAGTTGGAAGACGGACATATTACAACATATACACAGGGTGACTTTACGGATCTTTGTCGTGGCCCTCACTTGATGACAACCGCACCTATTAAAGCTATTAAGCTGACTTCTGTTGCCGGTGCATACTGGCGCGGACATGAAGACCGTAAAATGCTGACTCGCATTTATGGTATTACTTTCCCTAAAAAGAAAATGCTGGATGAGTATCTGGCTTTAATGGAGGAAGCTAAAAAACGTGACCATCGTAAGATTGGTAAAGAAATGCAACTTTTCATGTTCTCCGATACGGTGGGTAAGGGATTGCCTATGTGGCTGCCGAAAGGAACTGCTTTGCGTTTGCGTTTGCAGGATTTCCTTCGCCGTATCCAGACTCGTTACGATTATCAGGAAGTGATTACTCCGCCTATTGGTAACAAGTTATTGTATGTGACTTCGGGGCACTATGCAAAATATGGTAAAGATGCATTCCAACCCATTCATACACCGGAAGAGGGTGAAGAATACTTCCTGAAACCGATGAACTGTCCTCATCATTGTGAAATTTATAAGAATTTCCCTCGTTCGTATAAGGACTTGCCTCTGCGCATTGCTGAATTTGGTACTGTGTGTCGTTACGAGCAGAGCGGTGAACTTCATGGATTAACACGTGTGCGTAGCTTTACACAGGATGATGCACATATTTTCTGTCGTCCGGATCAGGTGAAGGGAGAGTTCCTTCGCGTGATGGATATTATTTCAATCGTGTTCCGTTCTATGGATTTCACTAACTTTGAAGCACAAATTTCTTTGCGCGATAAAGTGAACCGTGAAAAATACATTGGCAGTGATGAGAACTGGGAAAAAGCTGAACAAGCTATCATTGAGGCCTGCGAAGAAAAGGGGCTGAAAGCTAAGATCGAATATGGTGAAGCTGCGTTCTATGGTCCTAAATTGGACTTTATGGTGAAAGATGCTATCGGTCGTCGTTGGCAGTTAGGAACTATTCAGGTGGATTATAATCTGCCGGAGCGCTTCGAACTGGAATATATGGGATCGGATAACCAGAAGCACCGTCCGGTGATGATCCATCGCGCTCCATTCGGATCTATGGAACGTTTTGTTGCTGTATTGATTGAACATACCGCCGGTAAATTCCCGTTATGGCTGACTCCGGAACAAGTCGTTATTCTCCCGATTAGTGAGAAGTTCAATGAATATGCGGAAAAAGTGAAGACTTACTTGAAAACAAAAGAAATTCGCGCAATTGTGGATGATCGCAATGAGAAGATCGGCCGTAAAATTCGTGATAACGAGATGAAGCGCATTCCGTATATGCTGATTGTCGGCGAGAAAGAAGCTGAAAATGGTGAAGTTTCTGTCCGCAGACAGGGAGAAGGAGACAAAGGAACCATGAAATTTGAAGATTTTGGTGAAATTTTGAACGAAGAAGTTCAGAATATGATAAATAAATGGTAACTTTGCGCCCAATTGTAAAAGCACAGCATTTTGATAATGTTCTAAAGACAGCTTTTACTTTAATACATAATTTAATTTGGTAGACAATAAAAAACAAACTGGAAGTAAACGTTATTTAATGAAGAATGACAGTATGAAATCGCAATATCGGATCAATGAACAGATCCGTGCGAAAGAAGTCCGCATTGTAGGTGATGATGTAGAGCCTAAAGTATATCCCATTTTTCAGGCATTAAAATTGGCTGAAGAAAAAGAAATGGATCTCGTGGAGATTTCTCCCAATGCCCAACCACCTGTTTGTCGTATTATTGACTATTCCAAGTTTCTGTATCAGTTAAAGAAGCGTCAGAAGGAACAAAAGGCTAAACAGGTAAAAGTAAACGTAAAAGAAATACGTTTTGGTCCGCAAACGGATGACCATGACTATAATTTTAAGTTGAAACATGCTAAAGGCTTTTTGGAAGATGGTGACAAGGTGAAAGCTTATGTTTTCTTCAAAGGTCGTTCCATCCTTTTTAAGGAACAAGGTGAAGTGCTTCTGTTGCGTTTTGCTAATGATCTGGAAGACTATGCAAAAGTCGATCAATTGCCGATTCTGGAAGGTAAACGTATGACGATTCAGCTTTCTCCGAAGAAGAAAGAAGGAGTTGTAAAGAAGCCTGCGGCTCCCAAACCAGCTGCTCCGGCTACAGTAAAAGCAGAAAAGCCTGCTGAAAACAATGAAGAGTAAGAAAAATGCGTAACGCGCAGGTATAGTGCGTTGCCATATAATTTAATAATTTAAAAACAATTAAGATGCCAAAGATGAAGACTAACTCCGGTTCTAAAAAAAGGTTTACCCTTACCGGAACAGGTAAAATCAAAAGAAAGCACGCTTTTCACAGTCACATTTTGACTAAGAAGTCTAAGAAGAGAAAAAGAAACCTGTGTTATTCAACAACTGTTGATACAACAAATGTAAGCCAGGTTAAGGAACTCTTAGCTATGAAGTAATCAAAAGCGTACAAAGTATTATTAAAGTTATTAACCGAATGCTTTAGCTTCAAGTTCGTTACGTGAAGTAACGGCGCTAACATTCAAAAAAGAGAAAACTATGCCAAGATCAGTAAATCATGTTGCTTCAAAAGCAAGAAGAAAGAAAATTTTGAAATTGACCAGAGGTTACTTTGGTGCAAGAAAAAATGTATGGACCGTAGCTAAAAACACTTGGGAAAAGGGTTTGACCTATGCGTTCCGTGACCGTAGAAACAAGAAGAGAAACTTCCGTGCTCTTTGGATACAACGTATCAATGCTGCTGCACGTCTGGAGGGAATGTCATATTCTAAACTGATGGGTGGTCTGCACAAAGCCGGTATCGAAATCAACCGTAAGGTTTTGGCTGACTTAGCTGTTAACCATCCGGAAGCTTTCAAAGCTGTAGTCGCTAAGGCTAAAGCAGCTTAAGTTCCGACAGTTTTATGATTTACAAAATGCTGGTTACATTAACTGTAACCGGCATTTTTCATTTTTAAAGCTGGGTTTATAATTTAAAAAATAGTCTAAGAGAGAAACAAAATCTTCTTTTTCCTTGTTTATCTCACTAAAAGTAACTACATTTGTTGTAGTAAAATATTAGCCGCATTGATTGGATCGGGAAACTCATCAATTAAACTGAAAACCGAGACAAGCTTCGCTTCTCAATGGCGGGCCACATCCTTCGGGATAACTTTATAGTCGGTGGATTACAAAGAGGACGGGCACTCAAATCATGTCATTCGGAGTTTCATCACATCATCGGTGCGGCTTTTTAATAAAGGAAAAGGGCGGTAATCATTTAAAGACTACCGTCCTTTTTTTATGCTGTTTTCTTTTAAATACACATATAGTTATGATATTCTATTTTTCAGGAACTGGAAATTCTAAATGGATTGCGGAGCAGATTGCAAGGGTACAAAACGAAACACTTGTTTTTATGCCGAATGCCATTAGGGATGGAATAAAAGAGTTTGTGTTGGCGGATAATGAAAAAGTAGGTTTTATTTTTCCTGTTTATTCATGGGGACCTCCGTTGGCCGTGTTGCAGTTTCTGGATTGGGTCACTTTGGCTAATTATCACTCCCAATATGTCTATTTCGTGTGTTCTTGCGGAGATGATACAGGATTGACGGAGAAAGTGTTTTGCAGGGCGTTATCTCGTAAAGGAATAGAGTGTAATGCCGGATTTTCGGTGACGATGCCTAATAATTATGTGTTGCTTCCCGGATTTGACGTGGATAAGAAAGAATTGGAGAAAGAGAAATTAGAAAAAGCTGTCGGCAGGGTAGAAGAAGTTAACTACTCGATAAATGCTCGTGAGACGGGTTTTCATTGCAATGAGGGGAGTTTTCCATGGTTGAAAACGAAGATACTGAATCCGCTTTTTAATCGTTTTATGACTTCTGCAAAACCGTTTTATGTTACTGATGATTGTATCGGTTGCAAGCGCTGTGAAAGAATATGTCCGGTTGGGAATGTAGTTGTGATAGGGTGGAGACCGGTGTGGGGGATGGACTGTACATCTTGTTTGGCTTGTTACCACGTTTGTCCGAAGCATGCAGTGCAATATGGGAAAAGAACCAGAAGTAAAGGGCAGTATTTAAACCCTAATGTGAGTATTTCACACGAATCAGCTAAGTAGAAAGTATTATAAAGAAAAGCCTTTGTATAGCCTATCCGGGAGAATACAAAGGCTTTTTTACAGAGTTAATCTTTTATTGTAATCTGGCAATTGGATAAATCCTCAATAATGGCAAGAGACTCTACTCTTACTCCTCTTTCTTCAAGTGTTTTACGTCCGTTTTGAAATGCTTTCTCAATGATGAATCCCATTCCTACCAGATTGGCACCAGACTGTTTGATGAGGTCGATAACACCTAAAGCAGCGTTTCCATAGGCCAAGAAGTCATCGACAAATAATATATTGTCTTTTGGGGTAAGGAAGTCAGAGCTGATGACTACTTCATAATCACGGTCTTTAGTGAATGAATGTACTGTAGTGCTCAAGGCATTTTGTATGGTTCTTGGCGACTTTTTCTTGGCAAAAACGACGGGTAAGTCCATTAAATAGCCCGTCATGATGGCCGGAGCAATTCCGCTGGCTTCTATGGTCATGATCTTATTGACGTTTGTTCCGGCAAAAAGGCGCACAAACTCTACGCCAATTGACTTCATTAGTACCGGGTCCATCTGGTGGTTGATAAAACTATCTACTTTGAGAATTCCCCCTTCATAGCATTTTCCGTCTTGCAGGATTCTTTTTTTAAGTAATTGCATGATTATAATAATAAGTTAATGTGCCCAATATGCCAATGCGCCGATGTATTCGGATGGTACATCGGCATATTGGGTTCATTGGATGATTATTTATTGTTTCTCAGGTCCTTCACTCTGACAGCTTTGCCTTCACTTTGTGGTAGAGAGCCTTTCTTTACCAATTTGAGTTTGGGCGTGACAAGTATTTCGTCTTTTAGCTGGCGGGTAATGTCCTTACGTATCTTTTCAAGTTCAATGTAATTGTCTGTAGAAAGATCGCTCAATTCTACTTCTACAATCATTTCATCTTGGTTGTTAACAGTCTCAAGTGTGATAAGGTAATTGCTTCCCAATTCGGGGAATTGTACCAATATCTTTTCTACTTGCATGGGGAAGATGTTGACTCCTTTGATGATAAACATATCGTCACTACGGCCTTTGATGCGGTCAATTCGGATATGGGTACGTCCACAGGGACATTCTCCCGGTAAAATACGAGTGAGGTCACGTGTACGATAACGTATGAGCGGCATCATTTCCCGATCAAGGGTAGTGAGTACGAGTTCTCCGATTTCTCCTTCTGGGACAGGTTCTCCGGTTTCGGGATTAATGATTTCTACATAATAGCAATCTTCCCAAAAGTGCATGCCATTCTGCTCTGTACACTCAAACGCGACACCGGGGCCGTTCATTTCGGTCATTCCAAAACTATTGTATGCTTTAACACCTAACATGCGTTCTATTTTTTTTCGCTGTTCGTCTGTGTGTGGTTCTGCACCGATTACGAGAGTTTTGAGAGTGGTACTGCATGGATCGATCCCTTCTTCCTGAAAGACCTCAGCTAAGCGGATGGCATAACTGGGGATGGCGTGGAGGGCAGTTGTTTTAAAGTCGGTAATAAACTTGATCTGGCGTTTACTGTTACCGGCAGCGGCAGGTACAGTTAAAGCTCCCAGCCGTTCAGCTCCATATTGGAATCCGAGTCCTCCTGTGAACATACCGTAACCGGAACTGTTTTGAAAAACATCTGTATTACGTATGCCTACACAATATAAGCATCGTGCAACCAGATTGGCCCATGAATCTAAGTCATGCTGTGAATGGACAATAACCGTTGGTGTTCCTGTTGTTCCGCTTGAAGAGTGAATACGTACTCCGTCTTCTTTCATATTTCCGGCGACAAGTCCGAAAGGGTAATTGGCTCGCATATCTGCTTTTGTGGTAAAGGGCAGTTTACGGATGTCGTTCAGTGATTGGATACTTTCCGAAGTGATGCCATGCTCTCGAAATACTTTCTTGTAATAAGGGGCATTGGCTGCTATATTAATTGTTTTCTTGAGTCGCTCGAGTTGTAGTTCCTGCAGTTTTTTACGACTCATGGTCTCTATCTCTTCTTCCCAATATTTTGTATTCATGGCTTATAAATTATTTAAGTAGGGGGGATAATGTATCAAGGTGATAATGCAACGGTTGTCCCGATCACATTATCACCTTTTCTATATTCAATTGTTCCTGGTCATTTCATCGTTTTTTCTGCGATCTCTTTTCCGGCAGCCAAGGCTTTTAAATTGAGTTCGACTATTGTATCACCTTTTTTCTGGAATATTTCACGAATACTATCCTGTATCTTTTCATAATCGATGCCTAAGAATGGGATAGTGGCACCTAATAAAACAATATTGGCAACTCGTGTAGAGCCTATTTCTTTGGCTACTTTATCTACATTCAGAACAACCTTATGCGGCAGTTTATTGATTTCTGCCATAACATCTGCCTCAGCGGGATAATTGGGGATATTAACAAATGGAGTTTCATTTGTTACCAACCAACCTTCATGGCTGAGGTAGGGGAGGTATCTAAGCCCTTCCATGGGTTCAAGGGAGATGATCAAATCACATTTACCTGAGGGAATCAGATCTGATGCAATGGGCTGGTCACTGATTCGGAGATTCGACTGTACATCTCCGCCACGCTGGCTCATGCCGTGCACTTCTGCCTGTTTCATGTACAGACCGTCTTTGAGGGCGGCCTTTCCGATTACTGTAGCGATGGACAGGATACCTTGTCCACCTACACCTGATAATATGATATCTTTTTTCATGGCTTACTTACTTCTTTTTTTACGTGCTAATGTTTGTATACACTCTCTGCGTGGGATGATAACGGATACTCCTCTATAATCTATTTCCTCACGGATGATCTGTTTCATCTCTTCATAGTTTTTCTTTAAAGGAACAACTATACGGATGTGAGCCGGAACTACGCCTAATCCGGCGCAAATAGCTTCAAGTCGGCCTGTGCCGGCAGAATCTTGTCCACCGGTCATTGCTGTTGTTTCATTATCGGATATGACAATGGTAACATTGGCATTCTCGTTGACACAGTCCAAAAGTCCGGTCATTCCGGAGTGAGTAAAAGTAGAGTCTCCGATTACAGCGACAGCCGGATGGAGTCCGCCATCGGATGCACCTTTAGCCATAGTGATAGATGCTCCCATGTCTACACAAGAATTGATTGCGTTAAATGGTGCATTTGCTCCCAGCGTATAACAACCAATGTCGCTGAATACTTTGTGAGTGGGATATTCTTCTTTCAATACTTGAGTTAATGTTATATACATATCTCTATGCCCGCAGCCTTCGCACAAAGCCGGAGGGCGCATCTCTACAAGATTCGGAACACTGAATTCGGAACGATTCTCTTTGCCGACAGCGCGTGCCACGGTGTCCGGATTTAATTCTCCGTCTTGTGACAATGTACCGTCGAGACGACCTTTTACTTTTAATCCTATGCCCAGATATCCCTTCAGTTGCTTCTCAACGAATGGTTGTCCATCCTCTAATACGAGGATTTCGTCACATTCATTGATTAATTGCATCAATTGCTTTTTGGGAAGTGGATACTGCCCAATTTTTAAAACGGGATATTCGCAACCGTCAGGATAATTTTCCATCAAGTAATTATAGCCGATTCCACAGGCTACGATGCCCATTTTTTTATTGGGGCCATCTACGTATCTATTATAAGGTGATTCTTCGGATGCTTTGATAAATTCATCCTGACGTGTAAGTAATGCTTTATAACGCTTGCGTGCGTTGCCCGGTAGCAGGATAAACTGGCGTGGATCTTCACTGAATGAGATTTCGTTTTGTGCTTTTTGTGCTTTGTTTTCTACACCTGAACGAGAGTGAGCCAAACGTGTTACCATGCGCATTAATATCGGTTCACCGGTTTTCTCGGAAAATTCGAAACCATTGTATACCATGTCATAAGCTTCTTGTTGGTTGCTCGGTTCGTACATGGGTATTAATGAGAAGTCGCCATAGAAACGGCTATCTTGTTCGTTCTGTGAAGAGTGCATACTGGGATCGTCTGCCGCAACTACAATCAGTCCCCCTTTTACGCCTGTGATGGCTGAATTGATAAAACAGTCAGCAGCTACGTTCATTCCCACATGTTTCATGCAGACTAATGCACGCTTGCCGACAAAAGACATACCCAAGGCAGCTTCCATAGCCGTTTTTTCATTGGCACACCAGCGGTTGTGTATGTTACGTTCGCTCGTGATAGGAGCCATCTGGATGTATTCGGTAATTTCAGTGGATGGAGTGCCGGGATAAGCGTAAACGCCTGAAAGTCCGGCATCCAGTGCTGCTTGTGCAATGGCTTCGTCGCCAAGTAAGAGTTGTTTGCTCATATCTTATTTTCTTTTGGTGTTAATCACGTATTTTGTTATAATATCGGGCAAAGATACGTTTTTAAGATCATTTTATCACGGGATTACTTAAAAATCTTTCTTTCATTCAGCGCTTTCCAGTATTTTCTTGCATTAACCATGTGGTCTGCATAGTTGGAAGCAAAATTATGAGTACCCGAAAAATCTTCTTTGGCACACATATAAATATAGTTATGTTTTACATAATTCAATACACTATCAAGCCCTTTGGGAGAAGGTATCCGGATAGGGCCCGGAGGAAGACCCGTATTCAGGTAAGTGTTATATGGAGACTGTATGCTTAAATGCTGGTTGGTAATTCTGCGCAGACTAAAATCTTGTAAGGCGAATTTGATTGTTGGATCAGCTTGCAGAGGCATACCTGTATGTAAACGGTTTATATATAATCCCGCAACCATCGGCTTTTCATCGTTGTTGTTAGTTTCTTCTTCTACAATGGAGGCTAATGTACAAACTTCTTCAGGTGTCATTCCGATTGTTTTAGCTTTTAAACGTCGGTCCTCGTTCCAGAATTTATTATGTTCTTTTTTCATCCGGGCGAAAAAGTCTTCTATGCTGATGTCCCAATATACTTGGTAGGTTTCAGGGATAAAAAGGCAAGGCATGGTAGCTTTCGTATATCCCATTTTCTCTTGGAAAGCGGGATCGTATAACGCTGTAGCAATTTCAGTGGAGTCAATCATTAACTGTTTTCCTATGCTGCGGGCTAATCTGTCCAGAGTTCGTACACTTCCGATGGTCAAATTGACAGGTGTTTGGTATCCTCTTGATAACCTACTATATAGGTGGTATGCATTATCACCCGGTTTGATAGCGTAACGTCCGGTGTGGATGTTTTTACTAAATTCACGGAAATGGGCCATCCATTTAAAACCATCAAAGTTATGAGGATTTCCTTGCTTTTTTATTTTGTTGAAAATAGAATCTGTAGTGTCATCACGATCTATATAAATATAAGTGGTTTTACTTGGATGAAATTGAGGATAGAACAAATAGTAATAAACTATTCCGGAACCAGCAATGCCAATGAAGAGAATAATAGCCAGTATGCTGAAAAATATATTTTTTCTTTTCTTATTCATATAGAATATTCACTATTTATAAAGTTGTGCCAAAGTTAAGAAGATTTCAAAGATGTTTGTTCTTGGATAATAAATGTTTTCTGTCTGTTTAGTTATTATTTACTTTTTAGGGGTATTTACTTTTTCATTTTTAGTTTTTGATATACGCTTTTGTTCCCGTTCATATTTTCCACAAAGCGATATTTGTTTGGCTCTCTAGTTTATTTTCTAAAGAATCGGGAAGAGGAGAAAAGAAATCTAAGCCGGTGAGCTGTTCAACGCTGTCAACTGAGACTGCATAATTTCGTAGTGGTTTTGTTGCAGGTTCGTTGTTGAAAACAAATCCAATAGCTTTGGGGGGAGAACCGTAAAGAGAAAGGATGACCTTGAAAAATCTTGTTGGTACGGTTACCTGGTTCTTGCCGATTGTATGGGATTCTTTATTCATTATCGGACCGCAGACAATGAAGATGGAACTGTCGGCTACTGCCCACTCACGTACTTTATCTTCCAAGTCTTTCCATTTTCGCCGGTTTAATTCGGGGTGTTGCGGGCATATATTGCTGAAATAGAAAGACTCTTTCATAGCTTCGTTACTCCACTTCATGTCGGCAGCGGGGGCCATATGCCCCTTGTCGAATCCGGAATGTGAATAATCAGAATTAGTTGCCATATTGCCTTTGATAGAAGGATCGGCGAGGAATTGATTGTTTCTTTGGGCATTTCCCTTTGTTTCTTGTCGGGTGAGTTCATAAGCTACCCAGTTTGGAATCTTTTGGATTGTATTATAAGATACAGTGTATCCCTTGTGACAAACCAGCTGTCCGTTTAGCGAGTGTTGAGAAATTGGAATCTCCAGATTCTCATAACGTAAACAGTTAGGTACAGCTTTCTCTTTTGATTCCTTTATTGTCTGAAAGAGGGTAGTCTGAATCTCCGGTATGCAAAGATAGATTCCATAAATTAAAGGTAAGATTGCAAATAGAGCTATTCCGAAAATACTCTTAAACGAATTTCTATGATATTTTTTAGACGACTTTTTTCGCTTGTTTTTCATGATATTGAAAATTTAAAGCTTGAAATTTCGAGTAATATGTGGGTACGTAGGCATTGTTGTATTCCAATGATTATTGTTAGCAGCTATTGTATGGATAAAATTAAGGTGTAACAGGTATTTATATACAAGTTACACCTTTTGGATAATAAAAGAGCCGCTAGCCAGACTTGAACTGGCGACCTACGCGTTACGAATGCGTTGCTCTACCAACTGAGCTATAGCGGCGTTGCATTTTATCGTTTACGGCGTGCAAAATTACATCTTTATTTTTAAAAACAAAATGAATCTATACTTTTTTCGTGATATTTTCTCTGAAATGTTTATAAAATAAAAAGGTTGAGGATTAAATTAGAAAATAGTTGTAGATTCAAATATTAAAACTCATCTTTGCATATTTACTGATAAATCTACTTTTATATTACTATGAATATACGATTTTATTATAAGTATCTTTCATCACGAGTTGCTTCAAAATGGCTGATACTTGCTGTCGATGTTCTTTTAGTGATTTTTTCAATGTTTTTGGCGAGCCTTTTGCAAATAGGTTTGTCTGTGTTAGTTTTTGAATTCTCACTATGGGTGTGGACAACTCTATTCTGCGTAATATGTAATGTGTGTTTCTTTCATCTGAATCGTACTTATGTAGGAGTAATTCGCTATTCTTCCTTTATTGACATTTCTCGTATTTTTATTTCTTTAACTCTGGGCTATTTTGTTGTTTGTATCGGCAATTTGCTTTGGATAGGGTGGAGTGGAGGAGAAGTTCTGCCGATTAGTGTTATTCTTACAGCTTATATAGTTAATTTTTCCTTGATGGTTTGTTTGCGAATCTTGGTGAAAATGATACATGAGTTGATGACTTTTGATCGTAGGCACAGTATTCGCGTTTTTGTCTATGGTTCAAAAGGGTCTGGTATTAATATTGCCAAATCGCTACGGGTTAGTAGAAGTAATCATTTTAGATTGAAAGGGTTTATTTCTGATGATACGGGATTTATTGGGAAGCAAACAATGGGTTGCCGGGTATACGCGAATAATGAGTCTTTGTTTGATATATTAGAAGAAGAAAGAGTCGAGGCTATTATTGTTTCTTCCGAGAAAGTACATCGCCTTGAAACTTCCGGCATGATTGATCGGTTGATAGCTGAAGATATCCGTATTCTTACAGTACCTCCTATCAATGATCTTGGAAGGCAAGGCGTGCAAATAAAAGATATACAGATTGAAGATTTGTTACAACGGGATCCAATACATGTTGATATCCGGAAAATATCTTCACACATTGAAGGGAAGCGGATTATGATCACGGGAGCTGCTGGGTCTATAGGACGTGAGATGGTTAGGCAGATAGCGGGGCTGAACCCATATAAGTTGATTTTGGTTGACCAGGCGGAGTCTCCGTTACATAATGTGCAATTAGAATTACTGGATAATTGGCGGGATATTGATGCTAAAATGTTGGTGGCTGATGTAACTAATCGAACGAGGATGGAGTATATTTATAAGGAGTATCGGCCGCAATATGTTTTTCATGCTGCTGCTTATAAGCATGTGCCAATGATGGAGGATAATGTGTCTGAAGCGATACAGGTGAATGTATTGGGAACTTGCATTATGGCCGACTTGGCTGTGAAATATGGCGTAGATAAGTTTGTGATGGTTTCTACAGATAAAGCTGTTAATCCGACCAATGTTATGGGGTGCAGTAAAAGGCTTGCCGAGATCTATGTTCAGTCCCTTGCTCGTAAGTTATCTAAATATGCAAAAGATGGGGCACAAGTGAAGTTTATTACAACTCGTTTTGGAAATGTACTCGGATCAAATGGCTCTGTAATACCCAGATTTAAGCAGCAGATAGAAAAGGGTGGTCCGGTGACTGTGACACATCCTCAGGTTATACGTTATTTTATGACTATTCCAGAGGCTTGTCAGTTGGTATTGGAGGCTGGAAGCATGGGAAATGGAGGTGAAATCTATATTTTTGATATGGGTAATCCTGTGAAGATTGTTGATTTGGCGCGAAGAATGATTTATTTAAGTGGGCAGAAAAATATAAAAATAGAGTTTACCGGATTAAGACATGGTGAGAAGCTGTATGAAGAGTTGCTGAATGTAAAAGAGTCTACTTGTCCTACTTATCATGAAAAAATAATGATAGCAAAAGTTCGTGAATATGATTATGAGGAGATAAAGCAAGAAATTCAAAGGTTAATAGATTTGAGTTATACTTCCGACACCATGGGCATTGTTGCTTCTATGAAAAAGATCGTTCCAGAGTTTGTTAGTAAGAATTCTGAGTTTGAGATATTGGATAAAGCCTCTTTTTAATCTATTTTCGAAAACTTAGGAATGAAATAAATGTATATTATGAAAATAATATGTTACCTTTGTGCCCGGTTTATAATTTATTAGAGGAACACTAAAGATTAATCAGAATATCTTATGCGTAGATTTATTACACTATTCTTCTTGATTTTTACCTTATCCGGTGTAGCTGTAGCTCAGCAAATGTCCGATGATCAGGTCGTACAGTATGTAAAAGATGCTCAAAAGATGGGTAAAACTCAGAAGCAGATTACAACAGAGTTGATGAGAAGAGGCGTTACGAAGGAACAGGTCGAGCGTATTCAGGAAAAATATGAAAATGGAAATGGTAGTACAAGTACACAGAGTAACCAGAATACAACAAGGTCTCGTACACGTACTCAGCAAAATGATGAAAGTGACTATTCGAATCGTTCTCAGAAAAACCTGAAGGATCAGAAAAATCAAAAGAATCAGAAAAATATAAAAGGTCTCCGTCAATCGGCTAACCAGAAAAATAAACGGGGTATGGGCGATGATAATCAGGAAATGACTGATGAGGACATGATGTATGAAGAGGATTGGTCTGATGAATATATGATGAAACCGGAAGAGGATCCGACACAACAGATTTTTGGACATAATATCTTCACTAACGAGAATCTTACATTTGAGCCTAATGTAAATATTGCTACTCCTGTAAACTATCGCTTGGGTCCTGGAGACGAGGTGATTATAGATGTTTGGGGAGCTTCTCAGACAACAATAAGACAGACTATTTCGCCAGAGGGCAGTATTTTAGTTGATAATCTCGGTCCTATTTATTTAAGCGGGATGACTGTTCGTGAAGCTAATAACACGGTACGTCGTGAATTTTCAAAAATCTATGCCGGCATTTCAGGTCCGAACCCTAACACCTCTGTCGATTTAACATTGGGGAATATACGTACTATCCAAATCAGTATTATGGGAGAAGTGGCTATACCGGGCACTTATGCGCTCTCGGCATTCTCTTCTGTATTCCATGCTTTGTATCGCGCTGGTGGCGTTAATAAGATCGGTAGTCTGCGTAGTATCAAAGTCGTGCGTAACGGTAAGAAAATAGCCGATTTGGATGTTTACGATTTTATAATGAAAGGTAAATTGAATGACGATGTCCGCTTGCAAGACGGTGATGTGGTTATTGTTGATCCTTATGAATCCTTAGTACAAATTACTGGCAAGGTAAAAAGACCAATGTTTTATGAAATGAAACCTTCTGAGACGATGGCTACTATTTTGAAATACTCAGGAGGATTCACTGGAGATGCTTATAAGAAAGCTATACGCCTGATTCGTAAAACGGGTCGTGAACATCAAGTATATAATGTGGACGAAATGGACTATTCGGTATTTAAACTGGATGATGGAGACGTTTTAGCTGTTGATTCGGTATTAGAACGTTTTGAGAATCGTGTAGAAGTCCGTGGAGCTGTTTATCGTGCCGGTATGTATCAAATTGATGGTACTGTAAATACTGTAAAACAGCTAATAAAGAAAGCTGAAGGGGTAAGAGGAGATGCTTTTTTGAATCGTGCCATTATCGATCGTGAAAACGACGACCTTACTCATGAAATGATTCAAATTGATCTGAAGGGATTGTTGAATGGCACAGTTGCTGATATTCCTCTTCAGAAGAATGATATACTTTATATTCCAAGTATTGAAGATTTGAAAGAAGAAGCGACACTTACTATTCATGGCGAGGTTGCCAATCCGGGTACTTACTTATACTCGTCGAATATGTCGGTTGAGGATCTTGTTTTGCAGGCCGGTGGATTATTAGAAGCTGCTTCAACAGCTCGTGTTGATGTGTCCCGTCGAATTAAAAATTCAAAAAGTACAGAATTGAGCAATGTGGTTGGTAAGACTTTCTCTTTTGAGTTGAAGGATGGTTTCCTTGTTGGAGGCGATCAGGATTTCCATTTGGAGCCTTTTGATGAGGTGTATATTCGTCGTAGTCCTGCTTATCATCAACAACAAAATGTTACGGTTGGCGGTGAAGTTTTATTTGGTGGTCGCTATGCGTTATCGAAAAAGAATGAACGCCTTAGTGACTTGATTGCCAAGGCCGGTGGGATTACTCAAGATGCTTATGTAAAAGGTGCGCGTTTGATTCGTAAAATGACTGAAGAGGAATTACGGCGCAAGGAAGATGCGCTCCGCATGGCTAATAAAGGTGGGGCTGATTCTATCTCTGTCAAGACACTGGATGTTTCTGATACTTATTCTGTGGGTATAGAATTGGAAAAGGCTTTGGCTAATCCCGGATCGGACTTTGATATGGTGTTGCGTGAAGGTGATATTCTGTTCGTGCCGGAATATGTAAGTACAGTAAAAATCAATGGTGCTGTAATGTATCCTAATACAGTCTTGTATAAGAAGGGTGAAAGTTTGAAGTACTATATTAATCAGGCTGGTGGTTTTGCAAGTCTTGCGAAAAAGAAAAGAGCTTTTGTTGTCTATATGAATGGTACCGTTTCTCGTCTGCGTACAGGTAATTCCAAGGCAATAGAACCGGGATGTGAGATTATTGTGCCAAGTAAGGATCCGAAGAAGAGAATGTCGGCAGCCGAAATTATAGGAATGGGTACTTCTGCGGCTTCATTAGCTACTATGATTGCAACTATGGTTAACCTTTTTAAGTAATGACTATGACTGAAGATAAGAATATAAATAAAACGACTCCACAACCTGAAGAACAAGAGATCGATTTGATAGAGTTGGCTCAGAAAGTTTGGGCTGGTCGGAAATTGGTATTTAAAGTTTGTGGGATTGCCCTGTTGGTAGGCCTTGTGGTAGCTTTTAGTATTCCCAAAGAATATTCTACTAGTGTGACGCTGGCGCCTGAGACTGGTAGTAAGTCATCTACAGGAGGTATGGGAGCATTAGCTGCTATGGCTGGTATCAATATTGGCAGTTCAAGTGGAGAAGATGCTCTTTCTCCCGAATTATATCCGGATATTGTCAGCTCTACGCCATTCTTGTTGGAAATGTTTGATGTAAAAGTGACTGACCAGAAAGGCAAAATTAATACGACTCTATATGAGTACTTGGATAAACATCAGCGATCTCCATGGTGGGGGGCGATTGCATCAGCTCCTTTTAAAGCATTAGGTTGGGTGGTTTCTTTGTTTAAAGATACACCGGAAGAACTTGGAGACGCAAAAATAAATCCTTTTTGTCTGACTCCGGATCAGGCCGGGATTGCAGATGCTTTGAGTCATCGTATATCTGTTTCAGTAGATAAGAAAACAGGAGTGACTACACTTTCTGTAACAATGCAGGATCCGTTAATTTCTGCAGCTTTAACAGATACAGTAATGCATTGCTTGCAAAATTATATAACTGATTATCGCACAAATAAAGCGCGTCATGATTTGGCTTTTACGGAGAAACTATTTGATGAAGCTCAGGGGAACTACTATGAGGCTCAGCAGAAATATGCTCACTTCATGGATGGCAACCAGAATATCATTATGCAGAGTTTTCGTACAGAGCAAGAGCGCTTGCAAAATGAGGTAAATTTAGCTTATGGAGTGTTCACTCAAGTGGCGCAACAATTGCAAGTAGCGAAAGCTAAAGTACAGGAAATTACTCCTGTTTATACTGTAGTACAACCTGCAACAGTCCCTTTGAGACCGGCTAAACCTAATAAAATCATGATTTTAATTGGTTTTGTATTCTTAGCGGGTGTTGGTAGTATAGGATGGATTCTCTTTGTTAAAGATTTATTGAACGGATGGAAGAAACAGCCAGAAAAATAAAAGAAAATGCTTCTTGTTGGTATGCTGTATATACGGCACCAAGAGCAGAGAAGAAAGTGAAGGAACAACTGGATAAGATAGGTATTGATAACTACCTGCCTCTTCAGCCAGTGATTCGTATGTGGAACAACCGTAAGAAAAAGATTTTTATTCCTGTTGTTCCGGGATGTCTATTTGTATATATCTCCTCTGAAGAGATTGCACAAGTAACCAGTATTCATGGTGTAACTTTTTTGTTGAAGGAAAAGGGACGATATGTTTCTATACCTGAGGTGCAGATGGAAACTTTCAGAACGATGATAGAACGTTCCCATGAATTGGTTGAGTTCGCGCCTACAGATTTTGTTCCAGGAGCTACTGTACAGGTGATTCGTGGACAGTTGCAGGGATTAGTGGCTGAATTAGTTGAATGTCAGGGAAACAATAAGTTGTTACTTCGGATTGAAGGGTTGGGATGTGCTTTGGCTACAGTATCTGTAGATTGTGTAGTATCAAAAGAAAAACAATGAAACTGATTACCGAAGAACTTCTTGATAGAGTAACTGATCAGGCTAAGGAGAATTCACGTCTTCGAATGAATTATAATTTCCATGAATCCATGGAAGCTGCTATTCATAGGATGTTGAATGCTTTAGAGCCTGGAACTTATTTACCCCCTCATCGCCATAAAAACCCGGATAAGGAAGAAGTTTACTTGGTTTTACGAGGGAGCTTATTGGCTATTTTATTTGATGATGAGGGTAATGTAATGGAAAAGGTCAATCTGAATCCGACTCAAGGTCGTTATGGAATTGAAATTCCTCCTTGCGTATGGCATACTATTATTGTCTTGGAATCAGGAACGGTTATTTATGAGATTAAGCAGGGGCCTTTTGTACCTCTTACTCCGGAGAATCTGGCATCTTGGGCACCTCCAGTTGCTGACAAGGAGGCTGCCCGATTATTTATGGAGCGAATGCTTGAGTTTTAACACTCAAACATTCTGCTTCTTGCAAGCATGCAAGCTCCTACGATACCTGCCCTGTCTTTAAGTTTTGATGTTACGATTGCTGAGTCTTTGTTTACTAAATTAAGTGAATATTTGCGGACGGCAGTTTTTATAGGTTGGGTGATATAGTCACCTGTAAGTGAAATTGTTCCACCGATAATGACAAGTTCTGGATTGAAGAGATTGATAAGTCCGGCAATTTGTTTTCCTAGTTTCTGCCCAATTTCTTCCACTATCTCAATACACAAAAGGTCTTCTTTGTTTACAGAAGCAATGATTTCGTCCAGTGTTATAGGATTATTGACATCTCCTATACGGCTGGATAAAATAGAGTTTTCTCCGTTTTGTATACGTTCTAACAAGATACGGTGTAGTGCGGAACCAGAAGCTTCGGTCTCAAGACAGCCTTTTTTGCCACAATGACAAATGATTTCATTATCAAAAGTACTGGTATGGCCAAACTCTCCGGAAAATCCTGATTTGCCGGTATAAATTTTGCCATCGATAATAATTCCAACACCTAATCCCCAACTGATATTTACGAAAATAATATCCTTTTCACCGTTTACGCATCCCTTTAGATATTCTCCATAGGTCATGGCGCGTGTATCATTGTCTATAGTGACCTTATATCCTAATTTTTCTGCCAAGACTTCTGATAATGGACGTTCCTCAAAGTTAAACTGGCTGAAACTATATCCGGACTCCGGGTTGACACGACCTGAAACGTTTACATTGATATTCAGTATTTTCTCCTTGGCTATTGTCAGTTTCTTTATGAAGTTTGAAATGAGTTTGCATAATTCATTCAATCCCTCTATTGAATTCTCAAATTTATAAGGGATATTCATTTTAAGTTCCATCATGTCGCCCTTGAAGTTTATCAAACCGATATTAATAGCAAATCTTTTAATATCAACTCCTATGAAATAACCGGATTCCGGGTTTAGGCCATATAAATTAGGATGGCGCCCTCCACTTGTTTCTAATTTACCGTAGTCGTTAATATAGCCTTCCTCACACATTTCACTAATAAATTTTGTAACTGTGGGGACGCTAAGATCCAACTCTTTAGACAGGTCAGTAATTGTTGAACTGCCATTATATATATAATGTGTAATAATTTTCTTTTTGAGAAGAGCGCTTTTGGTTCCTAGTTCTATTTCTTTTAAAAGATGTTGTTTCATATAGATTAATTATTTTGGTAATATCTACAAAGATAGTTAATTTGTTTATTAATTCTGAGTTTTCAGGGTGAAAAGATGTTTCTCTATTGTTTTTAATTGATAATAATAGTGAATGAATTTTATTAAGCGGATATTTGAATCTTCTTTTTATTAATAAAATATTTTATTATATGTTGATTGTTTAATAAATATGCGTATATTTGTACCGATATGCTAAGGATATTACGAGTGTATTATGAAAAACTAGTTCCTAATCCATATTAAAATTCTATATCATTAATATAAAAACGAAATTATCATGGAAAAGATTATTGGATTGATCAATGCTCCTTTTACTCCGTTTTATGAAAATGGAGAAGTAAATTATGAACCCATTGAAGCATATGCTAAGATGTTAGTAAAGAACGGTCTGCAAGGTGTATTCATTAATGGATCTTCTGGTGAAGGATATATGTTAACCGATGAAGAACGTATGAAACTCGCCGAACGTTGGGTAGAAGTTTCACCGGAAGGATTTAAGGTAATTGTACATGTAGGTAGTTGCTGTGTAAAGTCAAGTCGTAAGCTTGCCGAACATGCTCAGAAAATCGGTGCATGGGGAATTGGCGCTATGGCTCCTCCTTTTCCGAAAGTGGGTCGTGTCGAAGAACTCGTGAAATACTGTGAAGAAATAGCCTGTGGCGCTCCAAATCTTCCATTCTATTATTATCATATTCCTGCATTTAATGGAGCATTCTTATCAATGGTTTCATTTCTGGAGGCAGTAGATGGACGTATTCCGAATTTTGCGGGAATTAAATATACTTTTGAGAGTATGTATGAATACAATCAGTGCCGCTTGTATAAAGGAGGTAAATTTGATATGCTGCATGGGCAAGATGAAACCATTCTTCCATGTCTGGCTATGGGTGGTGCTCAAGGCGGCATTGGAGGAACTACCAATTATAATGGTGTAAATCTGGTTGGTATTATAGAAGCATGGAAAGCCGGAGATCTTGATAAAGCGCGCGAATTACAGAATTTCTCTCAGGAAGTTATTAATGTAATCTGTCATTTCCGAGGAAATATTGTAGGTGGAAAGCGGATTATGAAATTGATAGGATTGGATTTAGGTAAGAATCGTACTCCTTTCCAGAATATGACAGATGATGAAGAAATACGTATGAAAGCTGAGTTAGAGGCTATTCATTTCTTTGATCGTTGCAATAAGTTTTAAGATAAACTAATACTGCAATTGCTATGAATACTACAGAATATCTACAGACATGGTCTGACTCTTATAAAAATGACATGATAAGCAATATCATGCCCTTTTGGATGAAATATGGTTGGGATCGCAAAAACGGAGGTGTTTATACCTGCGTAGACCGAGATGGCCAGCTGATGGATACAACCAAATCTGTTTGGTTCCAAGGGAGATTTGCTTTTACATGTTCATATGCATATAATCACATTGAACATAATTCAGAATGGCTGGAAGCTGCGAAAAGTACCCTTGATTTTATTGGAGCACATTGTTTCGATACAGATGGGCGTATGTTTTTTGAAGTGACTGAAACGGGTTTGCCTATTCGTAAACGTCGTTATGTTTTCTCTGAAACATTTGCTGCCATTGCGATGTCGGAATATGCTATCGCATCGGGCGATCATAATTACGCTGTTAAAGCCTTGAAACTGTTCAATGATATCCGGCGCTTTCTTTCTACTCCTGGAATTCTGGAACCGAAATATTGTGAACGCGTACAGATGAAAGGACACTCTATTATTATGATTCTTATTAATGTAGCTTCACGTATTCGTGCTGCTATTAATGATCCGGTTCTTGATCAACAAATAGAGGAATCTATAGCCATTTTGCGTAAAGACTTCATGCATCCGGAGTTTAAAGCTTTGCTTGAAACAGTAGGTCCCAATGGAGAATTTATTGATACAAATGCTACTCGTACCATTAATCCTGGGCATTGTATCGAGACTTCGTGGTTTATTCTTGAAGAAGCTAAGAGTCGTAATTGGGATAAAGAGATGGTCGATACAGCGCTTACGATTCTTGATTGGTCCTGGGAATGGGGTTGGGATAAGGAATTTGGAGGTATTATAAACTTCCGTGACTGTCGAAACCTGCCTTCGCAAGATTACGCACATGATATGAAGTTCTGGTGGCCACAGACAGAAGCCATTATTGCAACATTATATGCATATCAAGCTACTAAAGATGAAAAATATTTGGCTATGCATAAACAAATCAGTGATTGGACTTATGCCCATTTCCCTGATCCGGAATTTGGTGAATGGTACGGTTATCTTCATCGTGACGGAACAATTTCTCAGCCTGCAAAAGGAAATTTGTTTAAGGGACCATTCCACATTCCTAGAATGATGACGAAAGGCTATGCACTTTGTCAGGAATTGCTGTCAGAAAAATAATCTCTTATTTATATCATGAAAAACTCAAAAATTTATCCTTGGATAGTGGTTGCCCTCCTATGGGGGGTAGCCCTACTCAATTATATGGACCGACAAATGCTTAGCACGATGAAAGATGCTATGCAAGTAGATATTGTAGAACTTCAGTCGGCAACTAATTTTGGCCGTTTAATGGCCGTTTTCCTTTGGATTTATGGTCTTATGAGCCCAATTTCTGGTATGATTGCCGATAGACTGAATCGTAAATGGTTGATTGTTGGCAGTCTTTTTGTTTGGTCTTTTGTGACCTATTTAATGGGAGTTGCAGAAACATTTAATCAAGTCTTTTGGTTACGTGCATTGATGGGAGTGAGCGAAGCTCTTTATATTCCGGCCGGCCTTTCTTTAATTGCTGATTATCATGGTGAAAAATCACGTTCTTTGGCGGTTGGTATTCACATGACCGGACTTTATACCGGACAGGCTATTGGTGGCTTTGGCGCTACGGTTGCGGCTGCTTTCTCTTGGCATACTACTTTTCATTGGTTTGGTATTATTGGTATTGCATATGCCTTTGTTTTGGTATTATTTTTAAGAGATAAAAAAGAGCATGTTAAAGTAGAACGTCCGGAACCTTCATCCAAGAATGGCGAGAAAGCAGGTTTGTTTAAAGGCTTATCATTACTATTCAGTAATATAGCTTTCTGGGTTATATTGCTTTATTTTGCGGCTCCTAGTTTGCCGGGATGGGCTACTAAAAATTGGCTTCCAACTTTGTTTGCTGAAAACCTTGATATTCCAATGTCACAGGCAGGACCTATGTCGACTATAACAATTGCACTATCTTCATTTATTGGTGTAATTTTAGGTGGTACTCTTTCTGATAAATGGGTACAAAAAAATATTCGTGGGCGTGTATATACCGGTGCAATTGGTTTGGGATTGACGATTCCCTCTTTGTTATTATTGGGATTTGGGCATAGTTTTGTTGCTGTTGTTGGGGCTGGGTTATTATTTGGTATCGGCTATGGTATTTTTGATGCTAATAATATGCCTATTCTTTGTCAGTTCGTTTCTTCTAAATATCGTGCAACAGCATATGGCATCATGAATATGACAGGAGTATTTGCAGGAGCATTTATCACAGATTTGCTGGGTAAGTGGACCGATGGTGGAAATTTAGGTTTAGGTTTTGCCATGTTGGCTATCATTGTATTTATAGCACTGGCAGTACAACTCTACTTCCTGCGTCCGAAAACAGATAATATGGAATAAAAATAAAAGGAAATGATTGTATCTAATTTACAGAACAGCCAAAGGGTAGAAGGACTTCACCCACTGTTTAAAACTCTGTTTGATTACGTAAAAACACATGATTTACTTCATGCCGAATTAGGACGAATTGAGATAGATGGTGATAACTTATTTATTAATAATGTGAATCCTGAGTGTGTTACACGCGATAAACAAGTTTTGGAGTTACATCGCGATTACATTGATGTACATATTTTGTTGGAAGGAACAGAGACTATAGGCTGGAAAGCTATTGAAGATCTAAAGAGTGAAATGAAACCTTATGCGGCAGAAGGGGATTGTGCTCTTTACTCTGATGTGCCTACTACATTCGTTGATTTGCTCCCGGGACAATTCATGATTGTATATCCGGAGGATCCCCATGCTCCCCTTATCGGACAAGGTAAGATTCGTAAACTTATAGCAAAAGTTAAATTGTAGTTTGTTAAACGTATAATAAAAAAAACGTCTGGATTGTTAATATTAATAATCCAGGCGTTTTTTATTATAGAGCTGTTATGTAAATTTCTATCATCATTGATTTGATAGATGTTTATTTTTTCTATGCAAATGGGAGAGGAGAGAGTTTCTTATTATAAGATTCTCTCTCCTCTATTTATATATTGCTTATAATCAGTGTTATTATGTTCTATATAAGGTAAATGTCTTTTTAGAGAGAATGACTATTATGATACTGTCTTTTAATAGACTAAATATATGCATTATGTATTTGTATCTAATTTATAAATGTGATTATAAATAATTGATTAATAGTAATATAATGTTTCTCCCTATTTAATGCTTTGAGAGTAATAATGTGCTGGGGTTCCGATAGAACTTAGCAAACAGTTTTAAAAACACATATAAACATCTTTATTATTAACTCAAAAAGCAATACTTATGAAGAAAACCATCTTCTTGATTTTGTGCTTGTTATGTTCCATCGGAGCCATGGCGCAAAAGAAATCAATCACAGGCGTGGTTACGGATGCTATCGGTGAAACAGTCATCGGAGCAAGTGTTGTCGAGGTCGGTACCACCAATGGTGTTATAACCGACATTGACGGAAAATTTACGATCTCGGTAAATCCGAATGGGAAGATTAAGGTCTCCTATGTTGGCTATCAGCCTCAAACGATCGATGTGAAAGGCAAAAACTCTTTTAATATCAAGTTAAAAGAGGACTCTGAAATGTTAGCTGAAGTTGTTGTCACGGGATATGGTGGTAAGCAACTTCGTTCGAAAGTGACCAGTTCTATTACCAAAGTGAATGAGGAGGCATTAAAAGTAGGCGTTTTCTCAAATCCGGCCCAAGCATTATCCGGTGCGGTGGCTGGTCTAAAAGTGACACAGAGTTCCGGTAATCCCGGCAGCACCCCAAGTATTGTACTACGTGGTGGTACTGATTGGGACGGAAGCGGTGCACCTTTAGTCATGGTTGACGGACAATTACGAAGTGCTCTAAGTGATATAAATCCTGAGGATATTGAATCTATGGAAGTTCTGAAAGACGCCGGTGCCACTGCTTTGTATGGTGCACGTGCCAGTAATGGTGTTATCTTGATTACAACCAAAACGGGAAAAGCGGGACATCGTGAAATCAATTTCAAAGCAAAGGTGGGGCTAAATTATGTCAATAACCCTTATGAGTTTTTAGGTGCTAAAGATTTTATTACAGCTCTGCGCACAGCATACAATACAACTCCATGGGCTAATAAATCGTCACTTAATAGTGCTTCTGCATATGGAACGGGCAATAAATACGGTGATAATTTGGTTTGGAATTTGCTGGTTAAAAATAAGGAGAATGATTTTTTGTTAAATAAAGGTTGGCAACAAATGCAAGATCCTATTGATCAGTCTGTTACTCTTCTTTATAAAGACATTAAACCTTCAGATTATAATTTAAACAATCCATCTATTACTCAAGACTATAATATAAATATGTCTGGTGGTAATGATAAAGGGGCATATTATGCCGGATTAGGATATAACAAATCTGAAGGACTCCCTATTTCTTCATTTTATGAACGATATAGTTTTGTGTTCAATGGTAATTACAAAGTAACTGACTGGATGACAGCCAGCTCAAACTTCAACTACAACCGTGCTAACTGGCGCTCTATGCCTGGTTCTCAGGGTGATGAGGGTAATTATTTCGGTCGAATTATGTCTTTGCCTCCTACGGTTCGTTATGAAGATGAAGATGGAAATCCGGTTTTAGGTCCCAATTCGAGTGACGGAAATCAGTCTTATCAGCCTGACAAATGGCTAATAGACAATCAGACTGATAAGTTTACGATGATTCAGTCTCTGGAAATTAAGCCAATGAAAAACCTAACTATTAAAGGAAATGCTAACTGGTATTATTCAGAAGGCGTGTATGAAAGTTTTACAAAAGATTATGAGACTGCTCCCGGGAAATTTGAAACATCAAGAAGCACTTCTGCAAAGTTTGAGCGGGACTTTTCTCAAACCTATAATGTCGTTGTGAATTACAATAATACGTTCGCGAAGAACCATTATGTTGACATCATGTTAGGTTCGGAGTATTACGACAAAAAGACAAAGGGATTCAGTGCTTCCGGTTCGGGTGCGCCGACTGATGATTTTGGGGACTTGGGTTTGACAAGCTCGGATAAAGGGAAGCGGGGAATTGATTCCTGGCACAGTCAATATCGTATTCTCTCTTACTTTGGACGTTTGAATTATGATTATCTGGGAAAATACTTACTGTCGGGAGTATTTCGTTATGATGGATATTCTTCTCTGCTGGGAAATAATCGTTGGGGCTTTTTCCCCGGTGTTTCAGCGGGATGGGTCTTCGGAAAGGAAGATTTCATTAAAAGTGCCATTCCAGATCTTTCATTTGGTAAGTTGCGTGCCAGCTATGGTGTGAATGGTAATGCTACAGGCATTGGAGCCTATACTTTACAAGGATCCTATAACTCTCAGAAGTATAATGGAAATGTAGGGTACCTAATTGGCTCTCTTCCCAATCCAGGATTAAAATGGGAGAAAACAAGTACAGCCGAAGTTGGTTTGGATTTGAGTTTTTTTGATAATCGCTTAAATGCAAATTTTACTTATTATAATCGTTTGACTATGGATAAGTATGCTGATTTAAGTTTGCCCACTACTACCGGATTTTCTTCAGTGAAAAACAATAATGGAGATTTTCGTAACAGTGGTCTTGAAATAGAGTTATCCGGTACCATTCTTAAGCTAAAAGATTGGACATGGAAAATGGGAGGAAACATTTCATATAATAAAAATAAGGTTGTTTCTTTACCTGATAATGGGCAGCCTAAAAATCGTATAGATGGACAGCAAATCTATACAGGGCGTAAAATTATGGACGAAAAAGGGAATCTGGTAGATGAGATCGTTTTCGTTGGAGGTAAACAGGAAGGGCAAGAGCCTGGCATCTTAGTTGGATATAAAGCAGAAGGTATTTATAAAAGCTGGGACGAAATTCCTGGAGATTTAGTAGTTAAAACAGGCAATTATCAAGGTAAATATCAATATGGTCCTAAAGCTTATGCAGCTTTATCGGATGCTGAAAAAGCGAAAGCTCTCCAGATCGAACCGGGTGATATGAAATGGAAAGACATTAATGGAGATGGACAAATTGATTCTTATGATCAAATTGTAATTGGTAATACGACTCCTCGTTGGTTTGGCGGTTTTAACACAACTTTGAGTTGGAAAGGTTTGACACTATATGGGCGCTTTGATTTTGGTTTGGATTATTGGATTTACGATAATACAACACCTTGGTTCTTAGGATGTATGCAAGGTGGATATAATACTACAACCGATGTATTCAATACTTGGTCTGAAGGAAATCCAAATGCCAAGTATCCAAGATATGTATGGGCCGACCAGTTAGGCACTGCAAATTATTACCGTACTTCAACCATGTTCGCTTATAAAGGTAACTATTTGGCAATTCGCGAGATATCACTATCCTATTCTTTGCCTGAGGCACTTGCCCGCAAGTTATATTGCCAGAAACTGGATGTATCGGTTACAGGTCAGAATTTGGGATACATAACTTCTGCTAATGTAGCAAGCCCCGAAGTTTCAAAGGCGGGCTCTGGTTATGCATTGCCACGTACATTGCTTTTCGGTATTAATGTTACATTTTAATAACTCATAATTAATAAACAAGCATATGAAAAATATAAAATCTATTATTATATCGGGTGTTCTATTAGCCACTTCGGGGCTTATGACTACCTCGTGTAGTGATTTATTAGACTTATCTCCAATTGATTATTATGGTAGTGGTTCATATTGGACTACGGAGGCTCAAGTTACAGGTTATATGGATGGTATTCATAAACATATACGTGATGTGGCTGGACAGCATATTTTCACATTTGGAGAAATGAGAGGCGGCATTTATAAAAGTGGCAATGCTTCTGATGGTAATGCGCTAAATGGCGGTAGCATTATACTGCAGAATTTTGATAAAGATAACACCGGTGTAACGAACTTTGGTGGGCATTATGGACGTTTAGCCAATCTCAATTTATTTATTGACCGTGTAAGCAAAGCCGATTATGTAGATGAAGCAAAGAAGAGATTTTATTTGGGACAAGCCTATGGCTTGCGTGCTTTTATTTATTTTGAGCTTTATCGTATCTATGGAGGAGTACCTCTGCGACTTGATGTAGAAGTGATAGATGGAGTACTTGATCCCAATAAATTGTATATGGCTCGTGCTACCCCCAAGCAAGTTATGACGCAAATAAAAAAAGATCTGGATTTATCAATAGAGTACTTTGGCAATGTAACCAATTTCGATCCATATAACCGCGGTAAGAAAGTATATTGGTCCAAAGCCGCTACAGAGTGTCTGATGGGCGAAGTTTATTTATGGACTTCAAAAGTTACTACAGGTGACAATGAAGCTAATATAGCTGATTTACAAATCGCTAAATCACATCTGGAAAATGTAGCTAATAACTATGGTTTAAAATTGCTGGATAATTTTGCAAATGTATTTGAAGCCAAGTCCCACAAAGGCAATGACGAAATAATATTTGCTATACGTTATGCCGAAGGAGAAGCTACAAACGGCAATAACAATTATGTATATATGAATCAAGGTGAAATTGATAAAGCTGGTTATCGTGCTGACGGTTCTAAATGGGATGACCCGTTTGATGCCAAAAAAGGCGGAGCGCAATGGTATGAATATATTCCAGAACTTTTTCAGCTGTTTGATGTGAAGGATACACGCCGTGATGCGACTTTCATGGTGTCATATAAGAAAGATTCCGAAAACAATCTGGCTCTGTGGGGAACCCATGTTTGCAAGAATATAGGTTATATCAACGCAGAGGGTAACCGTGTTTATTGTGGTGATTATGTTTTTTATCGTTTGCCGTGGGTTTATCTTTCATTAGCTGAAATAGCCAATATGGAAGGTGATAATGCCAACGTAGAAAAATATGTTAATTTAGTTCGTAAACGTGCATATGCGGAAAATTGGGATGAAAATATATATGCTTATAAAGCAGGTGATTTTACACAAAATGAATTAGCTATTTTACACGAGAAAGACAAAGAGTTTGTCCAAGAAGGACAACGGTGGTGGGATGTATTACGCATGACTCTGACCAAAGGTGGAAAACATTTAGTTTTCTGCAAAGAAGCCAATTTAAAGAATAATGGTCAGCCTATTTTGAATGAAGCTACAGAGGCTTATAAAGTGCTTTGGCCGATAGAACAGAAAATGCTTGATAAGGATCCGGAAATTAAGCAAACTCCCGGATACAAATAATGTTTTTTCTGGAAATTGTATTTAATGATTGATAGTAAAAGTCATATTTATTAGTTTGGTTTATGACTTCTCAGTGTAATGACATATCGGGAGATATGTCATTACTAATAAATAATAGTTGAATATTTTCAAAATATGATTAATTTTATTAATATTGCATTATATTTTTAATTTTATATTTAATAAACAGGTTATATGAAAAAAAAATGGTTATTTCTGTTTTGTTTATTAGTTGCTATTTCCTCAATGGCTCAAAACAGCTATCAACCGAACTGGGAATCGCTTGACAAGCGTCCGGTTCCGGCGTGGTTTGAAAATGCCAAATTTGGCATTTTCATTCATTGGGGGTTGTATTCCGTCCCTGCTTGGTCGCCCAAAGGGACGTACTCTGAATGGTATAAATATTGGCTCGATAACAAAACACTAATGGGTAATGGGGATTTTAAAGGTACGGAAGTATCTGATTACCACTTGGAAATGTATGGGCGAGATTTTACCTATGCCGATTTCGCTCCTATGTTCAAAGCTCTTAGTTACGATCCCAATGAATGGGCTAAACTATTTGAATGCTCTGGTGCAAAATATGTAGTATTGACTACAAAACATCATGACGGTTTTGCGTTATGGCCAAGTAAAGAGGCTTCTACCAGCTATGGACGGCCATGGAATAGTATGGAAATAGGAGCACATCGTGACCTGGTGGGAGAATATGTAGATGCGTTACGGAAAACGGATATCAAAGTCGGATGCTATTTTTCTTTAAGAGAATGGGATAATCCACTTTATAATAAAGAGACAATGGATTTGTTTTATGAACGCCATTGGTTTCCGCAATTACAAGATTTGGTAAATCGTTATAAGCCGGATCTGATATGGGCTGACGGTCCCGATCAGATAAATGACAAACAGTGGCAAGCTGAAAGGACATTAGCTTGGTTGTATTCAGAATCTCCGGTAAAAGACAGCATCGTGGTCAATGACCGCTGGGCCAATAACACCGGCAGAAAACATGGTGACTATTATACACGAGAATATAGCAGCACTAACAGTACTTTTGATAAGCCATGGGAAGAGTGCCGCGGAATTGGCCTCTCTTTTGGATATAATCAGAATGAAGATTTGGAAGATTACACTTCACCGAAAGCATTAATATTGACGCTTGCAAACATAGTTAGCCAAGGTGGAAACTTACTATTGGATATTGGTCCAAACGCTAATGGCAAAATTCCTCCTATAATGCAGGAACGCTTGTTGCAGATAGGTAAATGGCTGCAGGTAAACGGAGAAGCGATTTATGGGACACGCGCTTGGAACCGTTCATGCCAATGGACTAAGGGTAACAGGGAGTGGAAATCAAAAGAGAAGCATTACGTCAGTGGAGATGCTATATTGAAACAGACAGTCGATCCGGAGCCCGGATATGCGGTAAAAGAAGTTTTTTTCACCCAAAAGGGAGAAAACGTATACGCTATTTTACCTCAATATCCTAAAAATAAAATTGTGTTGAAAAACGTTCAAACAAGGAATAAGACTAAGATTGCTTTATTAGGGTCAGATAAGAAAGTCCTTTGGAAACAAAAAGGTAATGATCTTGAAATCACAATGCCTTCTCTGTACGCAGATGAATTACCTTGTGATTATGCATGGGTTCTTAAATTGGACAATATAGAAAATAAAAAAGATCGATAGGTATATTGTATAAAACCGATTAGTTTCTTTTTTGTTGCACGAGCATGCTGCACAAATTGAAAAGGCAGTATCTGAGTATCTTTCTGTATACTTGGGTACTGCCTTAAATATAAACTCTATGAAGCTTTTTCTTTAAATAATTATCTCTATAAGTATAGCTGAATTTATTTTCCTTCAAGTATCCGTCACTTAGTACTATAAAATGTTAATAGTGGCATTGCTTTTTCTATTGTCTTAAAATGTATGTATTGTAAATAATTATCAATATTATTTCTAATAACTTTCTTTTTCCCCTGTTCTTGTCCGCAGTAATGTTTATATTGCATTTTTATAACATTTATCTGTTGTTTTATACCATTAGTCTACCGTCTGAAAAAAGTTATTTTCTCACTTATATTAGCCTTTTGGGGCTTAAAAAACAAATTGTATATCTCTGTATATCAGTTTTTTTTCTGCTTACTCCCTTTCTCTTCTCCTTCCATTTTTCGCCTACCGTCCCGATAGAACTTAGCAAACAGTTTTAAAAACACATATAAACATCTTTATTATTAACTCAAAAAGCAATACTTATGAAGAAAACCATCTTCTTGATTTTGTGCTTGTTATGTTCCATCGGAGCCATGGCGCAAAAGAAATCAATCACAGGCGTGGTTACGGATGCTAGCGGTGAAACAGTCATCGGAGCAAGTGTTGTCGAGGTCGGTACCACCAATGGTGTAATTACCGACATTGACGGCAAGTTTACATTAATGGTCGATCCCAACGGAAAGATCAAAGTCTCTTATGTTGGTTATCAGCCTCAAACGATCGATGTAAAGGGCAGAAATTCTTTTAATATTAAGTTGAAGGAAGATTCTGAAATGTTGGATGAAGTGGTTGTAACAGGTTATGGCGGTAAACAATTGCGTTCTAAAGTGACTAACTCCATAGCCAAAGTAAAAGAGGAAACTTTAAAACAAGGTATGTTTACTAATCCGGCTCAAGCTCTTTCCGGTGCTGTAGCAGGTTTGTCAGTAAGTCAGACTTCGGGTAATCCGGGTAGTGCTCCAACTTTAGTACTCCGTGGTGGTACGAACTTTGATGGTTCCGGTTCTCCACTGATCTTAATTGACGGTCAGGTACGCTCTTCGCTGAGTGATATTAATCCGGATGATATTGAATCAATGGAGGTGTTGAAAGATGCCGGTGCAACTGCTATTTACGGTGCACGTGCTAATGATGGTGTAGTACTTGTAACAACAAAACGTGGTAAGGCGGGTAGAGCAGAGGTAAATCTAAAAGCAAAGTTTGGCTTGAACTACTTCAAGGATTCTTATAACTTTATGAATGCCGGTGATTACCTTTATTGGATGCGTACAGGTTATATGAATGCTTACGTTGGAGATATGAAACACCCGGACGGCGCTAATGTGAAAGGATGGTCTTCTCTAAGCGGATTGACTACTGCAACTCCTTATGGAACAGGTAATTTATATTTTGACAAGGATGGTGTAACGCCATTAGACGGAAATAAAACAAGTTCTGCTATTTGGAGTCCGATGATCTATTCAGATAATCTATCTTTTCTGCTCAATCAAGGATGGCAGACTATGATTGACCCGGTATATGGAGATAAAATTATTTATAAAAATACAGACATTGCCGATTTTAATATAAACACACCTTCATTCTCTCAGGATTATAACTTAAGCGTAAGCGGTGGTAATGATAAAGGAAGTTATTATGCCGGCTTGGGCTACAATAAGAGTGAGGGTACAGCAGTAGGTAACTGGTATCAACGAATTACTTTTACTTTTAATGCTGATTATAAACTTAAGGAATGGTTAACTTCTAATTCAAGTTTCAATTTTGCAGATGCGACCTGGAACGGACTTCCTGCATCGCAAACAGCTGAGGCTAACTATTTCTCACGCTGTCTTTCATTACCTCCTACTTTCCGTGGTTATAATGCAGATGGAGATATGCTATTAGGACCGAACTCCGGTGATGGTAACCAACAATACAATTTTAAGCAATTCGTTCGTGATAATAATACGGATAAGTTTACGATGAATCAATCTTTCACAATTGATTTCATGAAAGGTCTCTCATTGAAATTAGGAGCCATCTGGTATTATTCCGAAGAAAAAACAGAAGCTTTTAATAAAGACTATTTGAGCTCTCCGGGTAACTTGATTACATCTCACGCCACCTCTGCTTCATATAGCCGTACTTTAGACCAAACATATAATGCCGTATTGAACTATAATTATCAGATCAATAAGGACAACTTCTTGGATGCAATGGTTGGTTTTGAATACTATGATTCATACGGCAAGGGATTCAGTGCTTCTGGTTCTGGAGCTCCCACCGATGATTTTATGGATTTGGAATACACCTCAAAAGAGGAAGGAATGCGTTCTATAGACTCTTCACATTCTCGTCAACGTATTATGTCATTCTTTGGACGTGTTAATTATGACTACCAATCTAAGTATCTGCTTTCTTTGGTTTTAAGACGGGATGGATATTCCAAATTAGCTAAAGAAAACCGTTGGGGAGTATTTCCGGGTGTATCAGCGGGATGGGTGTTCAGTAAAGAAGAATTTATGGAAAACACAGCATCTATTCTTTCATTCGGTAAATTACGTGCCAGCTTTGGTTTAAATGGTAATGTAAACAAGAACTTTGTTGGAAACTATACAGTTCAGGGAGCTTATGGCAGCAATCGCTATAATGGTTCAACCGGTTTCTTGTTAAGCAGCATTCCTAACCCATATCTGATGTGGGAAAAATCGAGAACTTTTGAAGTCGGTTTAGATATGGGCTTTTTGGAAAATCGCATCAATGCTAACTTGACATATTACAACCGTTTGACTAGTGATAAATATGCTAATATCACAGTACCGTCTACTTCAGGTGTAAGTTCTGTTACTTCAAACAATGGTGAGTTCCAGAATCAAGGATTTGAATTTGAATTAGGATTCCGGATCATTGATTCCAAAGACTGGAAGTGGAACTTGAACTGGAATGGTGCTTTGAACAAAAACAAGGTTGTTTCTTTGCCGGACAATGGACTTGAAAGAAATCGTCAAAGTGCTTATCAGGTTTATACTGGAAACGGAGATGAAAAAATGTGGGTTGGTGGATATCAGGAAGGACAACGTCCGGGCGATCTATACATGTTTGTGGCAGAAGGACTTTATAAATCTCAAGACGAAATCCCGGCTAACTTGATTGACTTGACAACAGGTAATAACGGTTCAAGTGGCCGTCCTCTTTATGGTGGAACAGAAGGTTACAATAAATTAACAGATTCTCAAAAAGCCAATGCCCTTCCGATTCAGCCGGGTGACGTGAAATGGAAAGATGTAAATGGTGATGGAGTTATTGATAATTATGACATGGTGAAAATTGGGAATACTGTTCCTAAATGGACAGGAGGTATCAATACTACTGTAAGCTGGAAGGACCTTACCTTGTCTGCACGTTTCGACTATGCATTGGGATTCACCGCAGTGGACTGGAAAACAATGTGGATCATGGCATGTGCTCAAGGTACTTATAATACCATTGAGGAGACCAAAAATACATGGACTCCTGAAAATCCGAATGCTAAATATCCAACTTATGTATGGGCCGATCAATTGGGTAAACGTAATTATTGCCGTAGCTCATCCATGTTTGCCTATAATGGAAATTATCTGGCGCTGCGTGAACTCTCATTATCCTATAAATTACCATCTGTATGGGCGCAAAAAGCTAAGTTGAGCAATGTGGAACTATCTATTACAGGTCAGAACTTAGGCTATTTGACAGAAGCAAAACACCTATTCTCACCGGAAAAAGCAGATAATAATGGAGGATATCCATTACCTCGTACAGTGATTTTTGGTATTAATGTTTCTTTCTAAATATAAAAAAGACAAATTATGAAAAAGATAATATATATCATTTCCTTATTTGTATCGTCTGTGCTTTACACTTCATGCGATGCATTGGATCTTGCTCCGGAAGACTATTTCGGAAGCGGCAACTACTGGAATAATAAAGCCCAGGTGGAAGGGTTTATGAATGGCATGCACTCTCAATTGAGAGGTAACTATAATATGTTTTATTGTTTGGGAGAATTGCGCGGTGGTACACAGCGCGTTGGTAGTTCTTCACAAAACACCAGTTTGGACTATGCCATATTGCGTACCAACACTTTAAGCCAGGATAATCCGGGATTCAGCAACTGGTTTGGATTATATAGTCCGATTATGCAAGTTAATCATTTCATTCAAAAAGTTGAGAATGAATGTGATTTTTTAAGTGAGGCAGACAGAAAAGCCTATTTAGGACAAGCATATGGTTTAAGGGCTCTTTATTATTTTATGCTTTATAAAACTTACGGCGGGGTACCTATTGTAACAACAGTCGAGTTGCTGGATGGCAAAGTGACTGCAGATAAATTTTATGTCGAACGTGCTACACCCGAGGCCACTATGGCCTTCATAAAAGAAGATATCGGTAAATCTGAAAACTATTTTGGTACAGAAGAAGTGACCAATAAATATGATAAGACAATGTGGTCTAAAGCTGCTACTCTGATGTTGAAAGCGGAAATTTATATGTGGGCTGCTAAAGTTTCAATAAATGGCTATACAGCTTCTGGAAGATCGGATTTAGAAACAGCCAAAACAGCTCTGAATGGAGTGATAGGCAAATTTCAGCTATTAAATAAATTCAGCGATGTATTTAGTACAGCTAACCGTAATAATGCAGAGGTTATTTTCACCTTACATTTTGCTGATGGCGAAGCTACAAACTGGGGAGGCATGTTCCTCTATCAGGAGGCAGTATTCATTGGACAGGTATATGACCGTGATGATAATAAAATTGAAACGGATACATTAAATTTGAAAGGTACCGGAGGTACATTCCGCCATGAATATACAGAAGATTTCTGGAAAAGCTATAGCGATAAAGACACTCGTCGTGATGCAACATTCTTAGAATATTATACCCAAAAGAATAAAGAAGGCTTTGGTTGTGTTATGCTTAAGGCTATTGGTTCTATCAACTCGAACAACAATCGTATTTATGATACCGATGTGATTGTTTACCGTTATGCCGATGCTTTATTGATGATGGCTGAAATAGAAAATGGTTTAGGAAATCCTTGCGCAGGTTATATTAATGAAGTGCGTGAACGTGCATATGGCTCCAATTATGAGGCTAATAAATATACGGAAGGAAATTATGCAGAGAATGAATTGACCATTCTCCAGGAACGTGATAAAGAGTTTGTTTGGGAAGGTAAGCGATGGTTTGATGTAGTACGTATGCATGATGCTAATGGCAAATCTCTTGCTTTCTCTGCTACTGCGAATTATCCTTCGGATAAACCTCTTTTGGACTCAAGTGAGGAATATAAGTTATTATGGCCTATCGATGTTAACATTATGAGTGTCAATCCGTTGCTGAAACAGACACCTGGATATGAAAAATAAAACTTAATCAATAGGTTTTAAATATGATTATTTATTAAATGTAGAAGCTGTCTCGGTTATTATTGAGACAGCTTCTCTTTTTTCATTGCCATACACACATTACTCCTTATTCTCCAATCATAGAGCCGATTTTTATATATGCAGATGGAGGAGAACAAAATAAAGCGGGGAATGTCCGACCGGACATTCCCCGCTTATACTAACTAATCAATTTTCATATCCCGGAGTCTGTTTTAACGCCGGATTGTCTGTCAATACACTTTCATTAATCGGCCATAATAAGCGGGTCGCAACGGCAGAAGTGCGCTTTGTCACATAGTCTGCACCCAATAATCTTAAATCATACCAGCGTTTCCCTTCAAACATAAATTCACGCATGCGCTCTTTCAAAATGGCTTCCAAAGGATCTTCATCACCGGACATGTATTTATTATCCGTATAGAAGTCTCCTTTATCATTCGGATAAGATAGCGTAGCTTTGTTTAACTCAAAGAACTCTTTTCCATAAGCACGTTCACGAACTTGATTGATCTCAGTTGCCGGATCTTCTCCCAACAGCGCTTTTGCTTCGGCAAGTAATAACAGGCAGTCTGCATATCGATAAATGGGGTAATCATTCAAAAAACTGCGCTGTGAAGCTCCGTCCAACAGGACTCCCTGATACTTATTGCAGAAAGGAGCAATATATTTAATTGTGCCATCTTCTTGCTTTTGGTAAACAGCTGTCATGGAAGCGTCCTTACGGGTATCTCCATCACGGAATGCCTTATTATACAAATCGTATCTTATCTGCAGACGAATCAAACCGTTAAGTTGTCCTTCAGGCAAATCTTTAAATGAAATTCCTTCTTTATTACAGTAAGTTGCAGTCATGTATGCCTGCTGTGGTACTAAGTTTTGTCTAAATCTATCGTCCCACATGTTATACTCATCTTTTGCATTACGTATAGAGAAAATAATTTCGGCATTATCTTTATTATTGTAAGCAAATACTTTTGAGAAATCATCCTGCAAGCTGACATTTACATTACTGATAATTGATTGTAAAGCTGTTTTGGCTGTAGTATAATCTGTTGTGCCGCCACCCATTTGACGCCCACTCCATAAATAAACTTCACCTTTCAGCATTTGTGTTGCGGCCATTGACCAGTAATATCTGCCGAATTTGAAAGAGTAATCACTGCCGAATGCCTTTTCAGAAGCAATGATATCTTCTTTGATTTGTTTCATCACATCTTCTGCAGGAGAGGCTGCTTTTGAGAGGTTACTTAAGTCTAAAGAGGCTCCATTCGTATAATCCAGATAGAGAATAACATCTCCCCAAGAACGCAATAAATGAAAATAAAGATATGCCCGCATACCATAAGCTTCACCTAAATAATAGTTTTTAGTAGCTTCGGGAAGTACAGTCGTTTCTTTGGTTTTAGCGATCATCAAATTGATCTGATTGATCACTTTGTACATTCCTGCAAAGTTGGTTATTCCTGTGTTTTCCTTATTTATCGTATTGAAAGGCAAGCGTTCCATACCTTGAGTGGCTTCTCCTCCAAAGGGAACGTCTCCATAAATGTCCGCACGAGGCTCACCTAATAAGAAAAAATTAAAACTACATTCTCTAAGTAATGCATGCAAACCTACATTAAAGGTACTGAACTGAGCTTCAGTCTTCCAGTAATTACTATCCGCAATAGAACTGGTAGGTTCAATATCCAGTGCATCACATCTTGAAAACAGCAGGAGAGAAAGCCCTGCTAACATATATGTAAATATTTTCTTCATAATGCTATTTGTATTAATCATATATAATTTAGAATGTCACTGACAAACCGAATAAAACTGTTCTCGGAGTTGGATAACGTCCGTTATCTATTCCACGACCATAAGTTGTATCTACAGCCGGCTCAGGAGAAACACCCGTGTATCCGGTGATATAGAATAAGTTCTGTCCTGTTACATAGACTGATGCATCTGTCATGCCAACTTTACTGATCCATGCTTTAGGCAGATTATAATTTAATGTCAATTCACGCAAAGCCAGATAATCACCCTTTTCATAGAAGCGTGAACTGTTATTATCAATAGCTGTATTACCGTTATTTGAACGTGTAATATTTTTCTTGCTTAACTGGTCTGCGTAATAGAATGCAGGTAAATCTGTATCAGTATTGGTCTCACTCCATGTCTTTTTTACCTCTTTAATAATATTGAATGAACCTTGATACTGTCCCAAAGAACGTGCCGCGAGATCATTATAAATGGTATGTCCTAAAGCGTAATCGAAACGAGCATATAAAGAGAGGTTTTTATAACCCAATGTAGTAGAGAATCCACCAGTAATTTTTGGAAATATATTTCCTACTACTTGACGGTCATATCCATTGATTACACCATCGCCATTGATATCTTCCCAACAAACATCACCCGGTTCGATCGGTTGCCATCCTTCTTTTCCGGCATATTGGGCTGCAAGTCCGGGACCATATAAGTTGGCTACCTCGTCGATGCGGTTATTGGCATACTTTTTCACGTCATCCCAATCTTTGAATATATGATTTTGTTTGTAAGCAACCAATTCTCCCAATTTACCACCTTCCTGACGGCCGGCAATCCATTTTGTTTCAGGAGTTCCATCGGCTTTTTTGCGTCCGGTTGCCACTTCATAGCCACCTACACGGTTATTTTCATTGCCGTTATAAGGTAATTTCACAATTTTGTTTGCTACAGAAGACAGATTGGCTGTAACATCCCATGTCAATCCTTTCGGGTTATTCAGAATGTTGGCTCTTACTTCCATTTCGAAACCATAGTTGCGCAGAGTTCCCATATTAGTCATGATCTCTGTAAAGCCTGTATATCCCGGAAGTGCTTGTTTAGTTAACAAGTCTTTAGTAGTGCGGTTGTAGTAGTCAAGAATGAAACTTAACCGATTGTTTAAGAATCCGATGTCCAGACCAGCTTCAAATGACTGACTTTGTTCCCAGCGTAATCCGGTGTTTACCAAGCCTGAGTTGTAGAATGCGGTTGAACCTCCATATGTCTTTGCACCTACTTGAGAGTAAGCACCATATACATCGAAATTTCCGATACCATTTACATTTCCATTTACACCATAGCTAAGACGAGGTTTCAAGTTAGAAATAACTTCTGAGACTTTAGAATCCTTCCAGAAATTTTCTTCCATGATATTCCAACCCACAGACACACCAGGGAAAAATCCCCAACGGTTATCTTTCAGTTTTGAAATACCATCATAACGAGCAACAAATGAAATTAAATATCTCATGTCATAGTTATAATTGATACGGCCAAACCCTGATAGAATACGGTATGCTGTTTTAGTTGTAGAAGTATAAGTCCTTGTAGAACCAGCATTCAAGGTAGGAATATCGTCAGTTGGAGAGTTTTGGGTTTTAGCTTCAAAATCGAACTGATCATAGGTGAAGTATTCAGTTCCTACCATTGCTTCCAGATTGTGTTTTTCAGCAAAAGTATCTGTGTATGTCAGTGTTCCGTTCAACTGAATTTGATTGTATTTCTGGACATAAGCTTCAGCCTGACGTGTATTATCAGGAGTTGCAGAAGATTGAGCTTGATAAGATTTATTAAACTTCTCTCTCTGCCAGTCATAACGATAAAGTGAAGCATTTCCATTTAACACTAATTTTTTAGGTAAAATGTCAAGGGCAAATCCAACACTGTAGGTTGATTTATTAGTGCTGTTCTCGCTCGTCAACTTATCTCTGTAATAATCGGGATTACCGTCTCCTGTACCGAAACCGGAGGCCGGAGTTCCATCTTCATTCCAAGGATTCCATGTCGGACGTTGAGAACGTGTACGGTAGAAAAATTCATATTGACCGATCCAAAGTTCCGGTTGAGTTGACCAAGAGTAAGTCGCATTAGCCTTTACTGTCAGGAAAGGAAATACTTTATAAGAACCGTTCAATGCACCATTGAAGCGCTCGTAACCAGTACCTCTAATCTGACCATCTTCTTTATAGTAGCCTAAACTTGCAGAAAAAGTCCCTTTATCATTACCACCTGTAATGTTCACATAATGATCTTGAGTTAAAGCACTATTGTTAAACACCACATCGTCCAATTCACCAGAGTAGTCTTTATACAAGATCGTTTTTCCATCATAAAATGGATCTGCCATAGAAGACCAACCTTCATTTTTCAGATTAGCATTTTCGTCTGTCAAATAGCGGATATCAAATAAGTTATTACCAATACCATATCCCATTTGTGTATCGACATTGGTACGTCCGGTTCTTTTGTAGCCCATACGGTTATAATAAATATAATCGTGTGCATCGCAAAAATCATAGCCTTTACGAGCGAAGTTCACACCCATTTTAAATTTGTAATTAACAGATGCTTTTCCTTCTTTTCCACTTTTAGTCTCAACCAAAATAACACCACCATTGGCACGTGCACCATAAATAGCTGTTGAAGCGGCATCTTTCAAAACCTGAATAGATTCAATATCAGAGGGATTAATATCACTCATGCTATTGCGAACAATACCATCGACTACAATAAGAGCTTTGCTGTTGTCGCCTGTAATAGTAGCACCTCCACGCAATGTAATATCCGGTTCACTACCAGGTTGCCCCGTTTTGTTAACAACACGAAGACCTGTAACAGAACCTTGTAAAGACTGTCCTGCATTACTGAAAGCCGCATTTTTAAGTACAGAATTATCAAGCTTTGAAATAGCAGTAGTTAAAGTTGCACGTTTTTGTGAGCCACCGTATCCTGTAATCACCACTTCATCTAATACCTCTGTATCTTCTTTCAGTACTACATTGTAGGTGTTTGCAGCGCTAACAGTAATTGTTTGAGGTTTGTAACCAATATAGCTAACTGTGAATTTAGCGCCAGTAGCTATCGTTAATGAGAACTTGCCGTCAAGGTTAGTGATTGTACCATTGGTTGTACCTACCTCAACGACACTTGCACCGATGACAGATTCACCGGTACCATCTGTAACCACACCTGTGATGGATTTTGTTTGAGCTATAGCTCCTATAGAGCATAATAAGCACAAAATCAAGAAGATGGTTTTCTTCATAAGTATTGCTTTTTAGTTAATAATAAAGATAATTATAATTGCTTTTACTAAGTTCTATCGGTACTTGGTATTTTTACTACCTAAATAATAAATGAAAAAGGTTAAATTTATTATTTCTTTTCATTTATATACTATCAAACCGTTGCAAATATATATATTATATTAAAAACTCACAAGCATATTTTAAATATATTTTTTATATAACCGAAATAATATTGAAAAACTAAGATAATCAGCTCCGGATTCTCATAAAAGATTGTTTATGGAAGAGTGCTATATATATAATATTGATTTCTTATATTATATATGAGACTGCTTTCATTAAAATGGACAAATGTAATATGTTTTTATTTTGAAATACTGTTTGATTAACTTGAAAAGTGCCAAAGATTATATCTAATAACCTTATTATATGTTATAATATGTTTCTTTATGTTGAAAGATGGATCACTTCATTTCACTTACATAAAAGTGGCTTCCGAACACAAGAAAAGATGAAAAGTATAGCCTGATGATTCACTACTTTTCACCATAATAAATTTGTTTGTGAACATTTGTACGAAAATATTTTTTTTAAATCTTTCGTTTGTAAGATAAACAATTGATGTTTAGATTATTGCATATTTATTGTCCTTATTTCTGTTATACCATATAACCAAGTACCGATAGGACTGTGCTCATTTTCAGGTGTTTATATTTAAGAGATTTAGAAGAGATAATTTTCCTTTTTTATTAACTAAAAATCAATTTATGAAAAAAGTCCTTTTTATTTTGTTGGGCTGTTTGCTATCGTTTAATGTGATGGCACAGGTAAAGGCGATTTCGGGGGTGGTAACAGATGTTACCGGAGATCCCGTTATTGGGGCAAGTGTTGTAGAAGTGGGAACCACTAATGGAGTAATTACTGACTTAAATGGTAAGTTCTCGTTAAAAGTGGCGCCTAATTCACAATTCTTGGTGAGTTATATTGGCTATAAACAACAAACTATTAAAGTTGGTTCTGAAAGCACTTATAATATTGTGCTGAAAGAAGATTCGGAAGTTCTGGATGAGGTTGTTGTAGTAGGTTATGGTTCACAAAAGAAGGTGAACGTTACGGGAGCTGTAGGTATGGTTAGTGCTGATGCATTGGAAGCACGGCCGGTAGCAAATGCTTCACAAGCGTTACAGGGGGTTGTTCCCGGTTTGAATCTTACTGTTGGCAATAACGGTGGTTCTCTGGATGGAACATTGAACATGAATATTCGTGGAGCCGGAACGATCGGTGATGGATCGGGTTCTTCTCCATTGGTTTTGATTGATGGCATTGAGGGTGATCTGAATACTGTCAATCCTAACGATATCGAATCTGTTTCGGTATTAAAAGATGCTGCATCGGCTTCTATCTATGGTGCAAGAGCTTCGTTCGGTGTGATTCTTGTAACTACAAAGAGTGGTAAGAGCGGTAAGACAAATGTGTCATATAGCGGTAGCGCACGTTTTTCTGATGCTATTGGTATTCCCGATATTATGGATTCTTACACTTTTGCTCAGTACTTCAATCGTGCTTCTGCTAATAAAAGTGGCGGTGATATTTTTGCACCTGCCGTAATGGAACGCATCAAAGCCTATCAAGAAGGAACGTTGAAAGCTACTACAGTTGATAATGGAGCAGGTATTTGGCAAAAATGGGCTAGTGCGAATGGAAACACGGATTGGTTTGAAGAATTTTATGATCATTGGGCGCCATCTCAGGAACATAACCTTAGTATTAATGGTGGTACGGACAAAACCCAATACTTGATTAGTGGAAGTTTTCTGGATCAGAAAGGTTTAATGCGTCATGGATCTGACAAGTTTCAACGTTACACACTGAATGGCAAAATCACAACGGCTGTCACTGACTGGTTCAAGGTGGCATATTCTACTAAATGGACCCGTGAGGATTTTGAACGTCCTACTTACTTGACAGGAAACTTTTTCCATAACTTAGCTCGTAAATGGCCTGTGCATCCGGCTTATGATCCTAACGGATTCCCTATGGACGAAGGTGAAGTGGAACAGATGGAAAATGGAGGAAAGCAGAATAGCCAGAAAGATTTTTATACGAATCAGTTGCAACTGGTTTTCGAGCCTATTAAAAACTGGAAAATCAATCTTGAAGGTAGTGTACGTACCACTACTCAATATCAGCATTGGGAAGTATTACCTGTTTATGCCTACAATGTAGATGGAGATCCCTATTATACAGTGTGGGATATGGGATATGGTTCTTATGCGGCAGGGTCTTCTCGCGTGAATGAATATAGTTGGAAGGAAAATTATTATACTACAAATATTTATTCGGACTATTTCAAACAGTTCGATAACGGACATTATTTTAAAGTGATGGCTGGTTTTAATGCAGAGTTATATAAAACCAGAAACATTACGGCTGAAAAAAACACATTGATTACTCCGGGGGTACCGACTATTAATACGGCAACTGATGACCCACAGGCTTATGGTGGTTATGCCGACAACTCTGTAGCCGGTTTCTTTGCACGTGTCAACTGGAGTTATAAAGATCGCTATATGTTTGAGGCTAATGGCCGATATGATGGTTCTTCCCGCTTTGTCGGAAAAGAACGTTGGGGCTTCTTCCCTTCGTTTTCTGCCGGTTGGAATATCGCCCGCGAACCATTTATGGAAAGCTTTGCTGAAAAGATCAATATGGGAAGTTTAAAGTTGAGAGCTTCATGGGGACAGTTGGGTAATACGAATACCAATGATGCTTGGTATCCATTTTATCAGACTATGCCTGTAGGGTCTAATTATGGTTGGTTAGTAAATGGCGAACGTCCTAACTATGCTACAAATCCGGGCATTGTCAGCTCTAAGAAAACATGGGAAACAGTAGAGACTTGGGATGTCGGTTTGGATTGGTCTTTCTTTAATAATCGTTTGTCTGGTTCATTCGACTATTTCGTACGTTATACTTATGATATGATTGGTCCGGCTCCTGAACTTTCAAGTCTGTTGGGAACTTCAGTTCCTAAAATCAACAACTCGGATATGAAATCATATGGTTTTGAGTTGGAGTTGAATTGGAGAGACCGGATTGGTGAAGTTTCTTATGGAGCTAAATTAGTGCTTTCTGATGACCAACAGAAAATTTTGCGTTATCCGAATGACTCATATGATGTAGGTTCGTACTATAAAGGCAGACACTTGAATGATATTTGGGGATTGACAACAATTGGCATTGCAAAAACACAGGAAGAGATGGATGCCCATTTGGCAAAAGTTGATCAGTCTTCTTTGGGAACCAGTTGGGGAGCCGGTGACATCATGTATGCCGATTTGGATGGTGACGGAAAAATAAGCAATGGTACTAATAAGTTAGGAGATACCGGTGACTATCGCATTATCGGTAATTCAACCCCTCGCTTGAAATATGGTCTTACGTTGGACGCTGCGTGGAAAGGATTCGATTTCAGTATTTTCATGCAGGGAATCGGAAAACGTGACCTGTGGTTGGACGGATGTTATTTCTGGGGAGCCAACGGACAAGGAAATGAATGGCAATCTACCGGATTTACTGAACATTGGGATTTCTTCCGTCCGGAAGGTGACCCGTTGGGTGCTAATTTAGATGCGTATTATCCACGTGTTAACTTTAGTGGTGGCCGTAATACCCAAGTCCAGACACGTTATTTGCAGAATGGTGCGTATCTGCGCTTGAAAAATGTTCAGTTGGGTTATACATTGCCTCGGGTGTGGACAGAAAAAGCCGGAATCTCTTCTGTACGTGTATATCTTTCAGGAGATAACCTGGCTACAATCACCAGCCTTTCTAAGATTTTCGATCCGGAGGCTACCGGAAGTTTAGCCGGAACAGGATCCGGTAAACTGTATCCTTTGCAAAGAGTAATATCTGTCGGTGTTAACATTAATTTTTAAATTGAAGTATTATGAAACTTAAAATAAAAAATCTGTTTATACAAGCATGTTTTATTGCAGGAGGGGCATTGACACTCACATCCTGTAATGACTTTCTTGACAGAGAACCGCTTTCTTCTGTCACACCGGAAGTCTATTTTCAGACAGTAGACCATTTCGCTGCTTATTCCATAGCGAAGTATCAGAACTATTTTTCTTCGCATGGCGGTTATGGAGCAGGCATAGCCAATAATGATGGCGGAACAGATAATATGGTAGCCGGAGGGCGCAGTAGCCGCTATGTAAAAGGACTTTGGAAAGTTCCTTCCAGTGATGGCAACTGGAGTTTTAGTAATATCCGTTATTGCAATTACTTCTTTGAAAATGCTGTGCCTAAATATGAAGCGGGTGAAGTTGCCGGAGCGGACGCTGATATTCGTCATTATATTGGAGAAATGCATTTGATGCGTGCGCTTGTGTATTATAATCTGTTGCGTAATTATGGTGATTTTCCGATCATAACGGAAGTTCTTCCTGACGATAAAGCGGTACTGATGGAGAAAGGTGTTCGTCAGCCTCGTAATTTGGTTGCCCGTTTTATCTTGAAAGATTTGGATGACGCTGCCAGTATGATGTATAGTCAGGGATTTAAGAATAATACTCGTTTGAATCGTGAGACGGCTTTGTTGATTAAATCACGGGTAGCATTGTATGAAGCTTCTTTCGAAAGATACCATAAAGGTACAGGAAGGGTACCGGGAGATGACAACTGGCCGGGAAAGAAAGTGCATCCTAATTTTTCGTTGGATGTGGAAGCAGAAGTTGATTTCTTCTTGACAGAGGCTATGAAGGCTGCGGAAGAAGTGGCAGATAAAATCACTTTGACACCCAACACGAAAGTTGCGGACCCGGCTAATCCTTCTATTACATCCGGATGGAATCCTTATTTTGAGATGTATGCTACTGTTGATTTGAGTGGCTATGATGAAGTGCTTTTCTGGCGCCAATATGCAAAAACCGGTAGCTTCTCTATCATGCATGGTGCTCCGGCATGGATTGCATCTGGTTCTAATCATGGTTTGTTGAAAAGCTATGTTGAAAGTTTCTTGATGCAGGATGGTTTACCTTGGTATGCGGCAAGCAGTGCGGCTCCTTATAAAGGTGATGCTACATTGGATAATGTGAAAGCAAATCGTGATAACCGTCTTCAGTTGTTTATGTTTGGTGAAAGTAATTTTGTGCCTGTATATTCAACCGAAGAAGCGGGTACGGTGAAAATGTTTGCTCCACACCCGGTGTCTAACCGTGAAGAGATGAGAGACCAGACAGGATATCGCATTCGTAAATATGCCAGCTTTGATATGGCACAGAATGTTTGGGGAAAGGCTGAATCAACTACAGGATGTATTATTTACCGTGGTGTTGAGGCTTATCTAAATTATCTGGAAGCTTATTATATGAAGAATGGCAATGTGGCAGGCAAAGCGGCTCAGTATTGGAGAGCTATTCGTGAGCGTGCCGGATTGGATCCTGATTTTACAAAAACTATCAATGCGACTGATTTGAATCAGGAAACAGATTGGGGTAAGTATTCAGGTGCCCAGGTTGTAGATGCTACCTTATTAAATATACGTCGTGAGCGTCGTTGTGAATTTATTGGTGAAGGTATGCGTTGGGATGATTTGGTTCGTTGGCGTTCGATGGATCACTTGCTGACGAAAAACTATATGCCTGAAGGATGTAATTTCTGGGATGAAATGTATAAGTCGGCTAACAAAGATGAGAATGGTGCTGAGATTACATTTAAAGATTCCGGTGAAGAAGGTTCCAATATCTCTTCACGTACCTTTAAGTATTTGCGTCCTTATGCCATTTTGAAAGCCAATAATGACGTATACGACGGTTATACCTGGCAGAAAGCTCATTATCTCAACCCTGTGCCGGTTCGCGAGATGGAATTGCTGTCTCCGGATGAAAAAGTAGAAACGTCTGTATTATACCAGAATCCTTATTGGCCAACTAAGATTGGAGAGGTTGCTGAAGAATAATTCGGTTTTCAATAGATTATTAAAATAAAGTAGAGGAGAGGGGTGTTATTGAAGATAACGTCTCTCTCTTTTTTATTCTGACTTCAGATATGCTCATCACAAAGTTAAAACTCAGAATCCGAAAGATTCAGAGTAAAGTATATCTTGATCTTTAGAGAAATGTTTTCTTCGTACAAGCCAAGTTCATCTTGGTAGCCAGGATGAAGTTTAATTACCATTTTAGATACGTTTGTTTTCGGTCCTTTAGCACTTTGAACAGAGGAATTTGTCGTTTTATAATTGATTTCTTAGTCTCTTTCTATCCTTTTGGGAGGATCTGTATTCTGTGAAAAAACAGACGAAGGAAATTTAGACAGGCTTTTATGGCAAATAGAATTAAAAACAATCCCTTAGCTTGCGTGCTATTTATTAATTAGCTGGTATATAATAAAATATTTAATTAATATAGCTGTTGTATAATAAAAAATACTATCTTTGCTCCCGATAACATAAATATTAATTAGTCGATACCATGAAAAAAGCTGTAATTCTATTTTCGCTTTTCTGTTTTCTGTGTGCTATACCGGTAGTTCGAGCCGCAGATACAATTTTTGTTCGTGAGACCCGTATTCCTATTTTGATAGAGAGACAAGATAATGTCTTGTTCTATCTTCGTTTGGATGCTAAAGAGAGCCAGACTCTTAATGATGTAGTGTTGAATTTTGGTAAAGGAGTGGATCTGTCTGAAATTCAGTCTATAAAACTTTATTATGGTGGTACAGAAGCATTGCAGGACAGAGATAAGAAACGTTTTGCTCCTGTGGGATACATCTCCAGTAACACTCCGGGAAAAACGCTTGCCGCCAATCCTTCTTATTCAATAAAAAAATCGGAGGTGAGTAATCCTGGCAATCAAGTTGTTTTGAAAGGGAACCAAAAACTGTTTCCGGGAATCAACTATTTCTGGATTAGCCTGCAAATGAAGCCGGGTACATCCCTTACCAGTAAGGTGACTGCCGATATTGCTTCGGTCACTCTGGATGGTAAGAAGGCTCTGTTGGATGTTGTTTCGCAAGAAGGAATTGAACACCGCATGGGGGTAGGAGTACGTCATGCCGGAGATGATAATTCTGCCGCATTCCGTATCCCGGGATTGGTGACTACTAATAAAGGTACACTGCTGGGAGTTTATGATGTACGGTATAATAGTAGCGTGGACTTGCAAGAGCATGTTGATGTTGGTTTAAGCCGCAGTACAGATGGTGGAAAAACCTGGGAGAAAATGCGTTTGCCTTTGGCATTTGGGGAGTTCGGTGGTCTGCCTGCCGGTCAGAATGGAGTAGGAGACCCTTCTATCCTTGTTGATACAAAAACAAATAATGTTTGGGTGGTTGCTGCCTGGACACATGGTATGGGTAACCAACGTGCATGGTGGAGTTCACATCCGGGTATGGATATGAATCATACTGCGCAACTTGTTCTTGCCAAAAGTACGGATGACGGTAAAACGTGGTCTGCACCTATTAATATCACAGAACAGGTAAAAGATCCGTCTTGGTATTTTCTGTTGCAAGGTCCGGGTCGGGGCATCACTATGAGTGACGGTACTTTGGTATTCCCTACTCAGTTTATTGATTCGACACGTGTACCCAATGCAGGTATCATGTATAGCAAAGATGGTGGTAAAAACTGGAAAATGCACAATTATGCACGCACGAATACTACAGAGGCTCAGGTTGCCGAGGTCGAGCCCGGAGTATTGATGTTGAATATGCGTGATAATCGTGGTGGAAGTCGTGCTGTGGCTATTACAAAAGACTTGGGTAAAACATGGACAGAACATGAATCTTCTCGCAAGGCATTGCCGGAATCGGTTTGCATGGCTAGTTTGATAAGCGTGAAAGCCAAAGATAATGTTTTGGGCAAGGATTTATTGATATTCTCTAATCCTAATACGACGAAAGGACGTTATAATACTACTATTAAAATCAGTCTGGATGGTGGTGTGACTTGGTCACCCGAACACCAACTTTTATTGGATGAAGGCAATAACTGGGGTTATTCTTGTCTTACTATGATTGATAAAGAAACGGTTGGTATTCTTTATGAAAGCAGTGTGGCACATATGACATTCCAGGCAGTGAAGTTGAAAGACATTATTAAATGAGAAATTTTCCCCCATAAACTAAATAAACACCGATGAGAAATAAACAAATTTTCTTAATCAGTTTCATTATTTACTTATGCACAATTTCTACGGTCCGGGCAGGTGAATATCACCTGCTTCCGGAGCCGCAAAAGTTTACTCCTTTAAGTTCCAGTTTTGTACTGGGCAGAACAAAGCTTTCTACTCCGGTGCTTCGGCAAGAGTGGGAAGCTTTTGTTGTCGATAGGGGTGGAGTCATTGATGACAAAGCTCGTGCAAGTATTGAAGTGAAACTGGTACCTTCATTAGAAGAGGTACCTTTGAACGCAGACGAAGCTTATCGCCTGGTGGTAAATAATGGTAAAGTTACGGTTGAGGCTGTGACGGAGCATGGTGTATATTGGGCTATGCAAACTTTGGCCCAGTTACAGGATGTGCGAAAGAAAAAGGCAACATTCAACGGTTGTTCAATTGTTGACTGGCCTGCTTTCCGAATACGTGGCTTTATGCAGGATGTAGGGCGTACGTATATGTCGATTGAAGAATTGAAACGTGAAATTGCTGTTCTTTCACGTTTTAAAATTAATGTCTTTCATTGGCACCTGACTGAAAATCAATCGTGGAGGCTGGAAAGTAAAATTTTTCCGATGCTGAATGACAGTGTGAATACGACTCGTATGCCGGGTAAATACTATACATTGGAAGAAGCGAAAGATTTAGTCGCTTTTTGTAAAGCGCATAATATACTTTTAATCCCGGAATTTGATATGCCGGGGCATAGTGAGGCTTTTGTCCGTACATTCCGTCATGATATGCAGAGCCCGGAAGGAATGAAAATTCTTAAATTGCTGGTAGATGAAGTTTGCGAGACTTTTGATGTACCTTATCTTCATATTGGTACGGATGAAGTTCGGTTTACCAATCTAAAGTTCGTTCCGGAAATGGTCGAATATGTCCGTGCCAAAGGAAAGAAAGTAATTTCGTGGAATCCGGGATGGCATTATAAACCTGGCGAAATTGATATGACGCATTTGTGGAGTTATCGTGGAAAAGCCCAAAAAGGTATTCCCGCAATTGATTCTAAGTTTCATTATCTCAATCATTTTGATACTTTTGGCGATATCATTGCATTGTATAACAGCCGTATTTATAATGTTGAGCAAGGAAGTGACGATATTGCAGGGACAATTCTTGCCATCTGGAATGACCGTTACGTAGCTAACGAACGCAATATTATACTTGAGAATAATTTCTATCCTAATATGCTGGCTATTGCTGAACGTGCATGGAAAGGCGGAGGTACAGAATATTTTGATAAGAATGGTACTATCTTACCTTCTGAAGACTCTCCGGAGTTTAAAGAATTTGCTGATTTTGAGAATCGTATGCTTTGGCATAAAGAGCATACATTTAAGGGATATCCGTTCGCCTATGTAAAACAGACGAATGTAAAATGGAATATTACTGATGCATTTCCTAATGGTGGAGATTTGAATAAAGTCTTTCCTCCGGAACAGGAATTGAAGGATTCTTATTTATATGAAGGAAAAGAGTATGGGGTACACCCTGCCATTGGTGCGGGTATCTATCTTCGTCATGTATGGGGGAAAATGGTACCTACTTTCTATAAAGATCCGCAAGAGAATCATACGGCTTATGCCTATACATGGGTTTACTCTCCGAAAGATCAGGAAGTAGGGCTATGGGCTGAATTTCAGAATTATGGTCGTTCGGAAATGGACTTGGCTCCGTTACAAGGTAAATGGGACTATAAAGGCAGCCGTATCTGGATCAATAATGAAGAAATACAGCCGCCTGTATGGACAGCTACTCATAGTACAAAGAGTAATGAAATAGCGTTGGGAAATGAAAATTGTGTGGCACGTCCGCCTATCGCCGTACATCTGAATAAAGGCTGGAATAAAGTTTTCCTGAAATTGCCGGTTGGCAAATTCAATATGCCCGAGGTGCGGTTGGTGAAGTGGATGTTTACTACAGTTTTTGTAACTCCTGACGGAGAAAATGCAGTGGACGGACTTATCTATTCGCCCGACAAAACGAAGTGATCGAGAAAAAATAAAAACGAATGAAGAAAATTTTATTAATGATGTTGTTGCTCGCCTCAATGGCGGGCAACGCACAGGAACGCAAATATTCTACGTTCTATTATCAACGTGCAACTCTGTTTGAGGAGCTGCCTGTGACTTCAAAAGATATCATTTTTCTGGGTAATAGTATTACTAACGGGGGAGAATGGAGTGAATTATTGAATAATAAGCATGTCAAAAACCGGGGAATCAGTGGTGATATCTGTATGGGTGTTTATGATCGGCTGGATGCGATTTTAAAAGGAAAACCCGCTAAAATATTCTTGTTGATCGGTATAAATGATGTAAGCCGGGGCACCTCTGCGGATACAATTGTTCATCGTATTGGTATGATTACTCAAAAAATTAAACAAGAATCTCCAAAAACAAAGCTATATTTGCAAAGTGTACTTCCGGTAACCGATCATTATAAGATGTTTGGCGGACATACGTCACGTTGGCAAGAGGTGAAAAAGATTAATGAAGGGCTGCTTCGGCTGGCTGACAGAGAACACGTGACCTATATTGATCTCTATTCTCATTTTGTTGATGAGAAGACCGGCAAGATGAATATTGAGTATACAAATGATGGTTTACACTTACTGGGTAAAGGCTACCTTAAATGGGTGGATATTGTTAAACCTTATATAAACAAGAAATGAAAAAGATACTATTCTTATCTCTATTTTTGATGATTTGCGCAGTTTTGTCCGCACAGAAGCGGATAAAAGTTGCTTGCGTGGGGAATAGTATTACGTATGGGTATACTCTTCCAAATCCGGCAACGGATTCTTATCCTTCACAGTTGCAGCAACTTTTGGGCGATACTTATGAAGTTGGAAATTTCGGAAAATCAGGGGCTACTTTATTAAATAAAGGACACCGCCCTTACATGCAGCAGGAAGAATTTAAAAAAGCGCTTGCCTTTGTCGGTGATATTGTTGTTATTCACTTGGGAATCAATGATACGGATCCTCGTGACTGGCCGAACTATCGTGATCATTTCGTGAAAGATTATCTGGCATTGATTGATTCTTTCCGTGTTGTTAATCCTAAATGTCATATTATTATTGCCCGACTGACACCGATTGCCGATCGTCATCCTCGTTTTGAGTCGGGTACCCGTGATTGGCATGGAGAAATTCAGCAAAGTATCGAGACAATAGCTAAATATGCCGGGGTTCAGTTGATAGATTTCCATGCGCCGCTTTATCCGTATCCGTATCTTCTTCCGGATGCTGTACATCCTAATGTAGAGGGTGCCGGCATTCTTGCGAAAACGGTATATTCTGCGATTACGGGAGATTTCGGTGGATTACACTTATCTGAACTGTATACTGACAATATGGTGCTTCAACATGGGCAGCCTCTGACTATCCGTGGCAAAGCAAACGCAGGAGAAAAAGTGACTGTAGCAATAGCTAAACAGAAACAGTCTGTGAAAACTGCTTCCAATGGTGATTGGGCGATCACTCTCCAGCCTTTGAAGGCTGGAGGCCCATATACTTTGACTGTTTCTGCGGGAAAGCAGAAACAAGCTTTCAATAATGTATTAGCCGGAGAGGTATGGCTTTGTTCCGGACAATCGAACATGGAGTTCTATCTTGGTTGGAGTAAAACTGCTAAAAGGGATATTCCGCAAGCCGCCAATGATCAGATTCGTTTGTTCGATATGAAGGCGCGCTGGCGTACAGATGCTGTTGAATGGGATGAGTCCGTATTGGATTCATTAAATCATCTGCAATATTATAAAGATACCGAATGGACAGTTTGTTCGCCTGCTACTGCCGGTTCTTTCTCTGCGGTAGCTTACTATTTTGGTAAAATGCTGCAGGACAGTCTAAAGGTACCTGTCGGATTGATTTGTAACGCAATCGGCGGTTCGCCTACCGAAGCATGGGTAGACCGTAATACATTGGAATATAAATTTCCGGCTATATTACGTAACTGGACTCAAAATGACTTTATCCAAGACTGGGTACGCGGTCGTGCCGCTCTTAATGTGAAAAAGGCGGATAGCAAACAGCAACGTCATCCTTATGAACCTTGTTACCTGTATGAGGCCGGTATCCGTCCTTTAGAACAATATCCTATTAAAGGTATTATTTGGTATCAGGGTGAATCGAATGCACATAATCGTGAGGCACACGAGAAATTGTTTAAACTATTGGTTGAAAGTTGGCGTAAAAACTGGGAAAATAAAGATTTGCCATTTTATTATGTGCAGTTGTCAAGCATCAATCGTCCGTCATGGCCATGGTTCCGTGATAGCCAGCGCAGAATGATGTATGAGATTCCTAATACAGGTATGGCAGTATCGAGTGACCTGGGTGATTCGCTTGATGTACACCCCAAGCACAAACAGCCGGTTGGGGAGCGTTTGGCACATTGGGCTTTGAATCATACTTATGGAAAGAAGAATGTAACGCCTTCGGGGCCGATGTTCCGCAATGTAGAGTTCCGTGATGGTGCTGCTTACGTGTCATTTGATTGTGCTGAAGGTATGCATTCATCGGATGGGAAACCGTTACGGACATTCGAAGTAGCTGAAACAGAGGATGTTTATTATCCGGCTACAGCCGAAGTTGTAGGAAATCAAATAAAAGTATATAGTAAAGAAGTGAAGAATCCTCTTCGTGTACGTTACGGCTGGCAGCCTTTCACCCGGGCCAATCTGGTCAATGGTGATGGTTTACCGGCATCTACGTTCCGTACGGACTGGGGAAGATAAACTTGAAAAAGAGAGCAGTTTATGATGAAAAAATTATTGTATGGACTTGTATGTTGTTGCGGTTTAGCTTATGGGCAAAACAGGGACACTTCGGATGTGTTAATGTTGAATGACGATTGGTCATTCTCACAGGTGGGGACAGAAAAATGGCTACCAGCTACTGTCCCGGGCACTGTTCATCAGGATTTGATTCATCATAAATTGCTACCCGATCCGTTCTATGGTACCAATGAAAAGAAGATTCAGTGGGTGGAAAATGAGGATTGGGAATATAAAACCAGTTTTGTCGTTACAGAAGAGCAGTTGAAGAGAGATGCCGCCCAGCTTTCCTTTGAGGGACTGGATACTTATGCGGATGTTTATTTGAATGGTTCTCTGATTCTGAAATCAGATAATATGTTTGTGGGCTATGTAGTTCCCGTAAAACAAGTATTACGTAAAGGGGAGAATCTGCTGCATGTTTATTTTCATTCTCCGATAAAACAAACCCTTCCACAGTGGTCCTCCAATGGATTTAATTATCCGGCAGATAATGATCACCACGAAAAACGTCTTAGTGTATTTACCAGGAAAGCTCCTTATAGTTATGGATGGGATTGGGGAATCCGTATGGTTACAAGCGGTATCTGGCGTCCTGTTACTCTTCGTTTTTATGATGTTGCTACTATTGCAGATTTTCATGTGAAGCAGCTTAGTCTGACAGATCAGGTTGCAAAACTCTCTAATGAATTGGAAATTAATAGTATTTCTGAGAAAGAAAAGCCTGCTGAGGTCTTGATCTCTTATTCATTGGAAGGAGGAGAGGAAGTGATGGTAAAGGAAAATGTAACATTAAAACCGGGTTTAAATCAAGTCCAAATTCCATTGGATATTCAGAACCCCGTGCGTTGGATGCCCAATGGGTGGGGGAAACCTCATTTATATGATTTCTCAGTGCAGGTGGTGTGTGATGGCAAAACGGTCGCCGCACGACAGCATCGAATCGGCCTTCGTACGATACGCGTAGTGAACGAAAAAGACAAAGATGGAGAATCTTTTTATTTTGAGGTGAATGGCATCCCGATGTTCGCAAAAGGAGCAAACTATATTCCTGATGATGCGTTGCTCCCCAATATAACTACCGAACGTTATAGGACTCTGTTTCAAGATATGAAAGAGGCTAATATGAATATGGTTCGTATATGGGGTGGGGGAACTTATGAAGACGATCGTTTCTATGATCTGGCAGATGAAAATGGTATTCTTGTCTGGCAGGATTTTATGTTTGCATGTACTTCCTATCCAAGTGATCCTACTTTCTTGAAGCGAGTGGAAGAGGAGGCGGAATATAATATCAAACGTCTGCGAAACCACGCTTCACTCGCCATGTGGTGTGGGAATAATGAAATTCTGGAAGGATTAAAATACTGGGGATGGCAAAAGAATTATACTCCGGAAGTATATGAAAACATGTTCCGGGGATATGATAAGTTATTCCGGGGATTGCTGCCTGCAAAGGTGAAAGAACTTGATGAAGGGCGTTTCTACAAACATACTTCTCCCTATTTCGCAAATTGGGGACGTCCGGAGTCCTGGGGCACGGGCGATAGTCATAACTGGGGTGTGTGGTATGGCAAAAAGCCTTTTGAGTCATTAGATACCGATTTGCCTCGTTTCATGAGCGAATTCGGTTTCCAGTCGTTCCCTGAAATGAAGACGATTGCTACTTTTGCGTCTCCGAAAGATTATCAGATTGAATCGGAGGTAATGAACGGACACCAGAAAAGCAGTATCGGTAACGATTTGATACGAACTTATATGGAGCGTGATTATGTTGTTCCTGAGAAGTTTGAAGACTTTGTATATATCGGACTTGTACTTCAGGGGCATGGTATGCGCCATGGCATGGAAGCACATCGTCGCAACCGGCCTTATTGTATGGGGACATTATACTGGCAGCTTAATGATAGTTGGCCTGTCGTTTCCTGGTCAAGTATAGACTATTATGGCAATTGGAAGGCATTGCACTATCAGGCAAAGCGAGCTTTTGCACCACTGCTGGTCAATGCGATACAAGAAGGTGATAGTTTGAGTGTTTATCTGATATCTGATTTGTTGGAGAAACAGAGTCAACTTACACTTGAAATGAAAGTGATTGACTTTAATGGCAAGACATTAGATAAGGAAGTTGTCAGGGCAGTCGAGGTTCCGGCGAATGTTTCTTCTTGCATCTTTCGTAAACCGTTGAGTGAGTGGGTGACATCGGAACATCGTAAAAACAGTTTCTTACTACTTGCTTTGAAAGATAAAACCGGTAAGAAAATAGCTGAAGAGGTTTATTTCTTTAATAAGACTAAGGATTTGGAGTTGCCCCAAACAAATGTTTCTATGAAAGTAAAGCAATCCGATGGTAAGTGTGAAGTGACCTTATCGTCTTCTAAGCTGGCTAAAGATGTTTTTATCCAGATTCCTGTTCAGAGCGCCCGTTTCAGTGATAATTTCTTTGATCTGTTGCCGGGGGAAAACAAGAAGATAACGATTACGTCTCCGGATATTAAGAAAGGAGAACAGCAAAATATTACAGTGAAACATGTACGAGATACCTATAACTAACACCTATTAAATAATTTGTATGAGAAATCTTTTTAAAATTGCCGGTTTACTGGCGCTCACGGGATTTATTTCTTCGTGTAACGACAAAGAGACTACAGCTAATTACCAGGTAATTCCTTTACCTCAGGAAATTACTACTGCTCAAAGCCAACCATTTACATTGAATGGTAGTGTGAAAATCATCTATCCGGAAGGAAATGAAAAGATGCAACGTAATGCCCAATTCCTGGCGAATTATCTGAAGAAAGCTACAGGTAAGGATTATGCAGTTGAAGCTGGAACTGAAGGTAAAGGTGCTATTCTGCTTAAATTGGGTATGGAATCAGAGAACCCTGAAGCTTATCAGTTGAGTGTGAATGCAGATGGTGTAACCATTGCTGCTCCCACTGAAGCCGGTGTATTCTATGGTATCCAGACGTTACGCAAGTCTATTCCGGTTGCCATTGGTACAACTCCTTCATTGCCGGCTGTAGAAATCAACGACTATCCTCGTTTCAGCTATCGTGGTGCCCATTTTGATGTGGGACGTCATTTCTTCACAGTAGATGAAGTAAAGACATATATCGATATGATGGCTTTGCATAACATGAACCGTTTGCATTGGCATTTGACAGAGGACCAGGGTTGGAGACTTGAGATCAAGAAATATCCTAAGTTGACAGAAATCGGTTCAAAGAGATCGGAAACTGTAATCGGACGTAATTCAGGAGAATATGATGGAAAACCTTATGGTGGTTTCTATACTCAGGAAGAAGCAAAAGAAATCGTAGCTTATGCTGCCGATCGTTATATCACTGTTATTCCGGAAATTGACCTTCCGGGACATATGCAGGGAGCATTGGCTGCTTATCCCCATTTGGGATGTACCGGTGGTCCGTATGAAGTTTGGAAGATATGGGGAGTATCCGATCAGGTATTGTGTGCAGGTAACGATAGCGTACTGACCTTTATCGATGATGTACTGACAGAAGTTATGGATATCTTCCCATCTGAATATATTCATGTTGGTGGTGATGAATGTCCGAAGAGTGAATGGGCGAAATGTCCGAAGTGTCAGGCTCGTATCAAAGCTTTGGGAATCAAGAGTGATGCTAAGCATTCAAAAGAAGAGTATTTGCAGAGTTTTGTTATCAACCATGCAGAAAAATTCCTGAACGAGCACGGACGTCAGATTATCGGCTGGGATGAAATTTTGGAAGGTGGACTCGCTCCGAATGCAACCGTGATGTCATGGCGTGGTGAAGGTGGCGGTATCGAGGCTGCCAAGCAGAAACATGATGTTATCATGACTCCGAACACTTATCTGTACTTTGACTACTATCAGACCAAAGATACTGAGAATGAACCTTTGGCTATTGGTGGTTATTTACCTTTGGAGAGAGTGTATAGTTATGAGCCAATGCCCTCTTCATTGACTCCGGAAGAGCAAAAATATATTATTGGTGTACAAGCTAATCTTTGGACGGAATACATTCCTACTTTCTCTCAGGCTCAGTATATGGTGTTGCCGCGTTGGGCTGCTTTAGCAGAGGTGCAATGGTCTAATCCTGAAAAGAAGAATTATGAAAACTTCCTGACCCGTTTGCCACAATTGATTAATATATATGAAGCTGAAGGATATAATTATGCCAAACATGTATTTGATGTGAAATCCGAGTTTGTTGCTAATTCGGCCACAGGAGCAGTAGATGTAGTGATGACTACTATTGACGGTGCTCCCATCCATTATACATTAGATGGAACTGAGCCTACGGCAGCTTCTCCCGTATGTGACAGTATTCTTACGATTAAGGAAAGTTGTACTTTAAAGGCGGTTGCTGTTCGTCCTACCGGAAACAGCAAAATGCTGACTGAAAAGATTGCTTTCAGTAAATCTACTTCAAAGCCTATTAAAGCTAATCAGCCTGTAAACAAGCAATATGAGTTTGGTGGTGTTTCTACATTAGTAGACGGACTGAAAGGAAATGGTAACTACAAAACCGGCCGTTGGATCGCATTCTATAAGAATGATATGGATGTAACAATTGACTTGCAGCAACCTACCGAAATTTCAAGTGTGGCTATTACAACTTGTGTTGAGAAGGGTGACTGGGTATTCGATGCACGTTCTTTCTCAATTGAGGTTTCAGATGATGATAAGACTTTTACTAAAGTTGCTTCTGAAGCATATCCCGAGATGAAAGAGACCGACCGTAATGGGCTTTATGAGCACAAATTGACTTTTGATCCGGTGAAAACCCGTTATGTGAAAGTGGTTGCAACGTCGGAACACTCCATTCCGGCATGGCATGGTGGTAAAGGTAATCCGGGCTTCTTATTTGTAGATGAAATTACGTTGAATTGAAAAAATAGAAATGACAGAAACTAAAACGATTCGTTTTCTTTCTATCATTGGATGTTTACTTGCCGGGATGGTTGCTTCGTGCAGCTCCCGGCAAGTTGCGCCTAATGAAGAAGGGATTAGCGTGCAGAAAATGACCGGATTCCCCGAAGGAGAACCCGGTTTTTCTTTGGGTGTATCGGCATGTTATGCCGGCATCTATCAGGGAGAGTTATTGATTGCCGGCGGATGTAATTTTCCGGAAACGCCGGCAGCCGAAGGAGGAAAGAAGAAATTCTACCAAGGTATTTATGCCGCTGACGCTTCTGCAGACTCAGTTTTCATATGGAGAAAAGTCGGTCAGCTGCCTGTTGCTGCTGCTTATGGAGTTTCGGTTTCGACTCCTCAAGGGGTAGTTTGTGTGGGTGGATCGAACGAAAATGGATCCTTATCTGCTGTTTACCGCCTTTCTTTGACTGACGATAAACAGACTGTGATTGTAGATACACTACCTTCTTTACCTTGTACAATGGATAATATGAGCGGTTCAGTAGTGGATTATACACTTTTCGTAGCCGGAGGCAATGTGGATGGTAAACCTTCGAATGCACTTTATTGCCTCAGTCTGAGTAGCCCGGAGACCGGATGGCAGAGGCTTCCCGATTTTCCGGGTTCTCCCCGTGTACAACCGGTATGTGTAGGACAACGTAAAGAGGGGGAAACCCTTCTATATTTATGGGGAGGTTTTGCCGGTGCATCCGATGGACGGTCTGCAAGCCTTTCTACTGACGGATATTGCTATTCTCCATCTTTGCAACAATGGCAGTCGGTATCTGTTCCGGTTGGCAATGATTCTGTGCCTGTCGCTTTGGGTGGTGGAGCCGGTATAGCACTGACGGACAGTTTGATACTTTGTACCGGTGGAGTCAACAAAGATATTTTCTTTTCTGCTCTTCAGCGCGAGGAAATGATGAAGACAGCCGTGGCCAATGGCAAGCAAACTGTTGTAGACAGTCTGAAGTTGGAAGCAAAAAAGTATATGTTGCATCCGGCAGGATGGTATCGTTTTAATGACCGGATTTTGATTTATAATACACGTCGGGATAAGTGGGAAGAGGCTGTTCGGGGTGAAGATGTTGCCCGTGCCGGTGCTGCATTGACAGGGCAGGGACAGACCTTCTTTAATATCAATGGTGAGCTGAAGCCGGGAATCCGTACCCCGGAAATAGTTAAGATAATGATTGACTGATTGCAGATAATCTGACATTTTACTTATATTTGTACATTGAAAACAAAAAACTAAAACCAATCATATCATGATAAAACCTACAATGAAAATTTGTACTTTCTTGCTTGCGGCCGGTTTGATGATAGCAACAGCTGGTGTGAAAGCGCAGTCTGTCATTCCTATTCCTCTCCGGATGGAGCAAGGTAGCGGTACTTTTCTATTTACCGGTGACACTAAGCTGTATACCAACCTGAAAGGTGAAGAGAAGAAAATGTTGATGGATTATCTGGAGACATTACCTATCCATTTCAAAAACGGTAAAAAGCAAACGAAAGAGAACGTGGTCTCTCTTATGATAACGAAGGCTAATCCTCAGTTATCTTCTCCCGAGAGCTATACACTGGAGGTAACTCCGCATAAAATAACAGTGCAGGCTACTTCCGGTGCCGGATTATTCTATGGTGTTCAGACTCTTTTGCAAATGGCTCAACCTGCAATGGAGGGTGCCTGGTCAGTTCAGGCTACAACGATTCAGGATTCGCCACGTTTCGAATACCGTGGGCTGATGCTTGACGTTTCCCGCCATTTTCGTTCTAAAGAGTTTGTGAAAAAGCAGATAGATGCATTAGCTTATTATAAACTTAATCGCCTGCATTTGCATCTTACCGATGCTGCCGGTTGGCGTATCGAGATTAAGAAATATCCTTTATTGACGGAACTTGCTGCCTGGCGTCCGGAAGCCAACTGGAAAAGATGGTGGAATGAAGGTGGGCGGAAATATTGTCGTTTTGATGCTCCCGGTGCTTCCGGAGGTTATTATACGCAGGATGATATTCGTGAATTGGTCAATTATGCCCGTGAACGTCATATTACTATTATTCCTGAGATAGAGATGCCTGCCCATTCGGAAGAGGTTCTGACTGCCTATCCGGAACTGTCTTGTTCAGGAGAGCCTTATAAGAATGCCGATTTTTGTGTCGGAAACGAGAAAACCTTTACTTTTCTTGAAGATGTGTTGACGGAAGTTATGGAGCTTTTCCCTTCCCAATACATTCATGTTGGAGGTGATGAGGCCGGAAAAGCTGCTTGGAAAACCTGCCCTAAATGCCAAAAACGCATGAAGGATGAGCAACTGGATAATGTAGATGAGTTACAGAGTTATCTGATTCATCGTGTGGAGGTATTCCTCAATGCCCATGGCCGCAAGTTACTGGGATGGGATGAAATTCTGCAAGGTGGATTGGCACCTAATGCCACTGTAATGTCATGGCGTGGTGAACAAGGTGGAATTGCTGCCGTAAAATCGGGTCATCAGGCAATAATGACTCCCGGTTCGCACTGTTATATAGATAGTTATCAGGATGCTCCTTATTCTCAGCCCGAAGCCATCGGAGGATATCTGCCATTGGAAAAAGTATACTCTTACAATCCGATTCCCGCTTCGCTTACACCCGATGAAGCAAAATTGATTTATGGTGTTCAAGCCAATCTTTGGGCAGAATATATTCAGACGGACGAGCATTGTGAATTTATGATTTACCCTCGTATTCTTGCGCTGGCAGAGGTCGCGTGGTCTGCACCTGAACGGAAATCATGGACTGATTTTCGTCCCCGTGCTTTAAAGGCTGTAGGATATTTACAATCCAAAGGATATCATCCGTTCGATTTGAAAAAGGAGATCGGCAATCGGCCGGAAGCAGCGCAACCGATTCAGCATCTTGCATTGGGCAAGACCGTAAAATATAATGCTCCCTACAATTCGTCTTATCCGGCACAAGGTGATAAAACCCTGACTGATGGAATCCGTGGGAGTTGGACCTATAGCGACGGGGCATGGCAGGGATTTATTTCCCGCGATCGTTTGGACGTAACTATCGATATGGGAGAATCGACAGATCTGCATTTGATTGGTGCTGATTTTATGCAGGTAGTGGGTCCTGAAGTATTTCTGCCTGTCGAAGTGATAATTTCTGTCTCGGAAGATGGAGAAAACTTCACTGAGCTGAGCCGTCAGACGCATGAAGTGGTTAAATCGGATGCTGTAGTATTTAAGAACTATGCATGGAACGGAAATGCCAAAGGACGTTATGTCCGTTACCAGGCTCGTGCCGGAGAGGAATTCGGGGGATGGGTGTTTACAGACGAAATCGTTGTAAAGTAACTCTTTCCGCAGGTCCGGTAAAACCGAACGTATAAATTAGATAAATATAGAGTATTGAAAGAATGAAGAAACTACCTTATTTAGTATCACTTGCAGCCGTTTGGCTGTCCATAGCAGTAGCTTCTGCGCAAGAGAGTCCGGTGGATTATGTGAACCCGTTTATCGGAACAACGAATTACGGAACAACGAATCCCGGAGCCATCTGTCCTCAAGGCATGATGTCGGTTGTCCCTTTCAATGTGATGGGAGGAAAGTCCGTTGGTAATAAAATAGATAAAGACAGCCAATGGTGGTCTACTCCTTATGAACATACCAATGCTTATTTTACCGGATTTTCACACGTCAATCTGAGTGGAGTGGGATGTCCGGAGTTGGGCTCTTTACTGTTGATGCCTACAACCGGAAAGCTGAACGTCGATTATTTACAGTACGGAAGTGCTTATAAAGACGAAAAGGCCACGCCCGGTTATTACTCGAATATCCTGACTAAATACGGAATCAAGAATGAGGTTTCGGCCACTTTACGTACCGGAATCACTCGTTTCACTTTTCCTAAAGGAGAAAGTAATATTTTGCTGAATCTTGGCGAAGGGTTGACTAATGAAACGGGAGCTACCGTCCGTTTTGTCAATGAGCGTGAGATAGAGGGGACTAAACTGCTGGGTACTTTTTGCTACAATCCGCAAGCTGTGTTTCCCATTTATTTTGTAATGCGTATCAATAAAATCCCTCGTGCCCGTGGCTATTGGAAAAAGATGCGTCCGATGACAGTAGAAGCCCAGTGGGACAATACGTCCGGCAAGAATAAATTGTATACTGCTTATACCAAGGAGATGAGTGGCGATGACATTGGTACATGGTTTACTTTCGATACCGAAGAAGGCGAAACCATCGAGGTAAGCATGGGAGTGTCCTTTGTCAGCATAGCCAATGCCCGTCTTAATCTGGATAAGGAACAGGCTGGTAAAGGATTTGATCAGATTCGTGCCGAAGCACGTTCCATGTGGGAGGACGATCTTTCGCGTATCCTCGTTGAAGGTGGCACGAAAGAGCAGAAGACAGTATTCTATACCGCTATGTATCACTTGCTGATCCATCCGAATATTTTGCAGGATGTGAACGGACAATATCCGGCTATGGAAGGCAGTGAGATCCTTACAACGAAGGGAAATCGTTATACCGTGTTTTCTCTTTGGGATACCTATCGTAATGTACATCAGCTGATGACCCTGCTTTTCCCTGATCGCCAACTGGATATGGTTCGCACGATGGTCGATATGTATAAAGAACACGGCTGGCTGCCCAAATGGGAACTTTACGGCCGTGAAACGCTTACTATGGAGGGTGATCCGAGTATTCCTGTTATCGTAGATACCTGGATGAAAGGCTTACGTGACTTTGATGTACAGGCAGCTTATGAAGCCATGTATAAGTCCGCTACGACTCCGGGTAAAGATAATCTGATGCGTCCCGATATCGATGATTACATTGCTAAAGGATATGTACCTTTGACAGAGCAGTATGACAATTCTGTTTCGCATGCACTTGAATATTATATTGCCGATTATGCCTTGTCTCGTTTTGCTCAGGCTTTAGGAAAGAAAGAAGATGCAAAATTGTTCTATGACCGTTCATTGGGCTATAAACATTATTACAGCAAAGAATTTGGTACATTGCGTCCTATTTTACCCGATGGAACATTTTACTCTCCGTTCGACCCGATGGAGGGTGCCAATTTTGCTCCCAGTCCCGGTTTTCATGAAGGCAATTCCTGGAACTACACTTTTTATGTTCCCCATGACATTGCAGGTTTAACCCGTCTGATGGGAGGTAAGAAGAAGTTTGTGGATAAATTGCAGAAAGTCTTTGATGAGGGGCTATACGATCCGGCTAATGAACCGGATATTGCCTATCCTTATTTGTTCAGCTACTTCAAGGGAGAAGAGTGGCGTACTCAGAAACAGGTGAAACGGCTGCTTGCTGAATATTTCACTGACCAGCCTAATGGTATTCCCGGTAATGATGACACCGGAACTATGTCGGCATGGGCCATTTTCAGTATGATAGGCCTTTATCCCGACTGTCCGGGAATGCCCGACTATACACTGACTACACCTACTTTCGACAAAGTGACTATTCGGCTTGACCCGAAGTATTACAAAGAAAAAGAATTGGTTATTACGGCACTACGTCCCGGAAATGATGCCGATTTGATCAAAGAGGTGAAGTTGAATGGAAAGAAACATGCAGGCTATCGTATCAGCCATGATGAGTTGGTACATGCCGGAACGATGGAATTTATATTAAAATAAAAACAGATCAATCATGAACAAGAAAATCAAAATTGCATTTGCTTCGATGCTCGCTGTGCCACTGTTGGTATGTGCACAGGTTCGTACGGAACAAACCTTTGAAAAAGGGTGGAAGTTTACCCGTGAAGACAGTAAGGACTTCAGTAATTCCACTTATGATGATGCAAAGTGGCAGTCGGTAACGGTACCCCATGATTGGGCTATTTACGGGCCATTCAGCATTAATAACGATAAGCAGAATGTGGCTATTTCGCAAGATGGACAAAAAGAGGCGATGGAGCATGCCGGACGTACCGGTGGGCTTCCTTTTGTAGGTGTAGGATGGTATCGTCTCGATTTTGAGGCTCCTTCATTCAGTAAAGGTAAGAAGGCTACTTTGGTTTTTGATGGTGCTATGAGCCATGCTCATGTCTATATCAACGGACAAGAGGCCGGTTACTGGCCTTACGGTTACAATAGTTTTTATGTGGATGCCACCCCTTATTTGAAGCCGGGTGAAAAGAATACACTGGCTGTTCGTCTTGAAAACGAAAACGAATCTTCACGCTGGTACCCCGGTGCGGGATTGTATCGCAATGTACATCTGGTAGTGAATGAAGACGCTCATATTCCTACTTGGGGTACTCAGTTGACCACTCCGGTAGTGAAGGACGAATTTGCTAAGGTCAATCTGAAGACAAAACTCGATATACCTGCAGGCAAAACATTTGAAGGATACCGTATTGTCACCGAATTGAAGGATAAGAATGGTAAGGTTGTGGCAACTAATGAAAAGCAGGGCAGTCAGTTCGACGGCAATGTTTTTGAACAGGATTTTGTTGTTACTGCTCCGGCTTTGTGGACTCCCGATACTCCTAACCTTTACAATGCGGTTTCAAAAGTGTACGAAGGCAACACTTTGAAGGATGAATATACTACTCCGTTCGGTATCCGTTCCATTGAGATCATTCCGAACAAAGGCTTTTTCCTCAATGGAAAGAAAACCATGTTCAAGGGTGTTTGCAATCATCATGACCTCGGTCCGTTGGGAGGTATCGCCAATGAAGCCGGTATTCGCCGTCAGATCCGTATCCTAAAGGATATGGGGTGTAACGCCATCCGTACTTCACACAATATGCCCGCTCCTGAGTTGATTAAGGCTTGTGATGAGATGGGTATGATGATTATGGCGGAATCATTCGATGAATGGAAAGCGGCCAAAGTGCAGAACGGTTATCATAAAGTTTTTGATGAATGGGCAGAAAAAGATCTGGTGAATCTGATTCATCAGTATCGTAACAATCCAAGTGTGGTTATGTGGTGTATCGGTAATGAAGTGCCGGATCAGTGGAACGGCGATCGTGGACCGAAGCTTTCACGTTTCCTGCAAGACATCTGCCATCGTGAAGACCCTACACGTCCCGTTACTCAGGGTATGGATGCGCCTGATGCTGTGGTTAATAACAACATGGCTGCCGTGATGGATGTAGCCGGTTTCAATTACCGCCCTCACAAATATCAGGAAAATTACAAGAAACTTCCGCAACAGATTATTTTGGGTAGCGAAACTGCTTCTACTGTCAGTTCACGTGGGGTTTACAAGTTCCCGGTGGTACGTCGTGCCATGCAGAAATATGACGACCACCAGTCTTCATCGTATGATGTAGAACACTGTGGTTGGTCCAATCTTCCTGAAGATGATTTTATCCAGCATGAAGATCTGCCTTATTGCATTGGTGAATTTGTATGGACCGGATTCGATTATTTAGGTGAGCCTACTCCGTATTATACTGATTGGCCCAGTCACTCTTCATTGTTTGGGATTATCGACCTTGCCGGACTTCCGAAAGACCGTTATTACCTCTACCGCAGCCACTGGAATAAAGATGCGGAAACCTTGCACATCCTGCCTCACTGGAATTGGGAAGGACGTGAAGGTGAAGTGACCCCTGTATTTGTATATACCAACTATCCTTCGGCCGAGCTGTTTATCAACGGTAAGAGCCAGGGTAAACGCACAAAAGACCTTTCGGTTACGGTACATAATAGTGGTGATTCTGCTTCTGTCGCCAATTTCAAACGTCAGCAGCGTTATCGTCTGATGTGGATGGATACGAAGTATGAACCGGGTACCGTGAAAGTAGTCGCTTATGACAAGGATGGTAAGGCCGTTGCGGAAAAAGAAATTCATACTGCCGGCAAGCCCGATCATATTGAGTTGGTGGCAGACCGCAGTGTGATCGATGCTAATGGTAAGGACCTCTCGTTTGTAACGGTTAAGGTGGTTGATAAAGATGGTAATCTTTGCCCGTTGGCCGACAATGAAATCAGCTTCAAGGTGAAAGGGGCAGGTACTTATCGCGCAGGAGCCAATGGTAATCCGGCTTCACTCGAGTCATTCCAGACTCCGAAGATGAAAGTGTTCAGTGGCATGATGACAGCTATTGTGCAATCTACCGAGAAAGCAGGAAAGATTACACTCGAGGCTGCCGCGAAGGGCCTGAAAAAAGGTACATTGGTGATCGAGAGTAAATAATCCGTTCAGATAAAGATAAGAAAAGAGGGGATCCGGGCAACCAGATACCCTCTTTTTTTGTTATATTTTATATGCAAACCTTAAATGATGATAGTATGAAACAACACCGGATCATTCACATACCAACATTCGTCTTAGCTTTGTTTTTGATGTTTACCACCTCTGTTTTGCGAGCACAGGATAAGCCTGTTTGGCTGGCAGATTCTCTTATTACTGTGGGATACGCTACCGGGAATAAAAAGAATATTTCCGGTTCGGTGGAAAAAATCACGGGGTTAGGAATGAATAAAGACCAGATTACCAATCCTCTGGAGGCTATCCGTGGACGTGTTCCCGGACTCACCATAGAAAAAGGAACCAATGGTCCGGCTGCTTTGGATGCCGTACGTTTGCGGGGAACCACTTCACTGACCAGTGGTAACGACCCTCTGATTATTGTTGACGGTGTGTTTGGTGATCTCAGTATGTTGACTTCTATATATCCTACCGATATAGAAAGCTTTACTATCTTGAAAGATGCTTCGGAGACAGCACAATATGGTTCCCGTGGTGCTTCAGGTGTTATCGAGATCACTACCAAGAAAGGAATTCGGGGCAAAACCAGAGTCAGCTATAACGGTAGTTTCGGCATATCCTCCGTATACAAAAATCTGGAGATGCTTTCCGGCAGTGAGTTTCGCAATCTGGCGCAGCAACAGGGCATTTCAATACTTGATAAAGGGAATGAAACCAATTTTTTGAAGGAGATAGAGCAAACAGGTCTGCAACAGAATCATCATGTTGCATTTTATGGTGGGACGGATGCTTCAAGCTATCGTGTTTCGTTGGGCTTTATGGATCGTCAGGGCATTATATTGAACGAGGATATGAAGAACTTCACTTCGAATATGAACATGACCCAGCATGTTTTTGATGATTTCTTGGTGTGCGAGTTAGGTATGTTTGGCTCTATCCAAAAGAACCATAATTTGTTTGACCTTCAAAAAACATTCTATTCGGCTGCAACTTTTAATCCTACATATCCCAATCACCGTAATCCGGAAACCAGTTCCTGGGATCAGATTACCAATGCCAGCCAGATCACTAACCCTTTGGCCTGGATGGAAGTGAAAGATCATGATGCGACTTCACATATCAGTACTCATGCCCGGCTGACCTTTAACTTACTGCGCGAGCTTAAACTGATTCTTTTTGGTTCTTATACTTATAATATTGTTGAAAATTCCCAGTATCTGCCTACATCTGTATGGGCACACGGACAAGCATATAAAGGTACCCGGAAAATGGAATCACTGCTTGGTAATCTGATGTTGACCTATAAAAAGAACCGGAATAAACATTATTTTGATGTGCTGGCCCTGGCGGAACTTCAAAAAGAGACTTATAGCGGTTTTTACACCACTGTGACCAATTTCAATTCCGATCAGTTTGGTTATAACAACCTTCAGGCAGGTGCCATTCGCCTTTGGGAAGGAACGAACTCTTATTTTGAACAGCCGCGGTTGGCATCTTTTCTCGGTCGCTTCAATTATACGTTTGACGATCGGTACATCCTTACGGTGAATGCCCGTACCGATGCTTCTTCCAAGTTTGGTGCCAATCATAAATGGGGCTTTTTTCCATCCGTGTCGGCTGCCTGGGTTGTCAGTGAAGAGAAGTTTATGAAACGTATTTCATTGGTGGATAATCTGAAATTCCGTATCGGTTACGGGCTGGCCGGCAATCAGAGTGGCATCGACTCTTATACAACGCTTAATCTGGTAAAGCCTAACGGAGTTGTTCCTGTTGGTAGTTCACAGGTGGTTACTTTGGGTAATATGCGTAATACCAATCCCGATTTGAAATGGGAAGTAAAGCGTACTTTTAATGCAGGTGCGGATCTTGGTATGTTTGGCAACCGGTTACTCTTTTCTTTGAACTACTATAATTCCAAGACCTCTGATATGCTTTATCTTTATAATGTCAGTGTGCCGCCTTTTACCTATAACACTCTTTTGGCAAATATAGGTTCCATGCGCAACAGCGGTACGGAGATTGCTGTCGGCATCACTCCTTTGAAGACCCGCGACATGGAATTGAACATTAATGTTAATGTCACTTTCCAGCAAAATAAATTGCTTTCATTAAGTGGAATGTATGGTGGAGAGAATATTTCGGCACCTGAGTATAAAAGCCTGGCAAGTCTGGACGGAGCCGGATTTCATGGTGGATATAATCATATTGTGTATCAGATGATAGGACAACCCTTAGGGGTATTCTACCTGCCTCATTGCAAAGGGCTTATTTCCGATGGCAATGGTGGGTATACGTATGACATTGCCGATTTGAACGGTGGAGGGGTGAGCCTTGAAGATGGAGAAGACCGCTATGTGGCAGGTCAGGCGGTACCCAAGACTTTACTTGGCTCCAATATCAGTTTTCGCTATAAACGTTTCGATCTCTCAGTACAGATAAACGGGGCGTTCGGTCATAAAATCTATAACGGTACTTCACTGACCTACATGAATATGAATATTTTCCCTGATTACAATGTAATGAAGAAAGCTCCCGGACGTAATATCAAAGACCAGACCGCTACGGACTATTGGCTGGAGAAAGGTGATTATGTAAACTTCGATTATGTTACGATAGGCTGGAATGTTCCGGTGTCGAAGTGGAAAAAATACGTCCAGTCCCTCCGTCTCGCACTGACTGTCAATAATCTGGCTACTATTACCGGATATTCCGGTCTGTCACCTATGATCAACAGTTCTACCGTTAATTCTACTTTGGGAGTGGATGACAAACGGGGATATCCTTTAGCACGTACCTATACGCTTGGTTTGAGTATTAACTTTTAATTTGGAGGATTAATTATGAAAAGGCACTATATATATTCCTTTGTCTGTATCCTGATGTTTAGTCTGCTGTTTTCATGCGATGACTTTCTGAATGAAAATCCTAAAGACAAGATTCCCGAAGAGGATGCTTACAAGAGTCTCACCGATTTGTATTATAATGCAGTGGCTTCCTTATACAATAACATAGGAGGTTATAGTGATAGTCAGGGGTTGCAGGGCACCGGCAGGGGAATTTACGATCTGAATACCTTTACCACCGATGAGGCTATTATGCCTATCCGTGGAGGTGACTGGTATGATGGAGGATTCTGGCAGGGACTTTTTCTTCATCGTTGGGGAGTCGATAATGATGCTATTCAGGCTACGTGGGAATATTTATATAAGGTTATAGGTCTTTGCAATCAGTCACTTGAACGAATCGATACTTATCAGGAGACTCACCATGACACGGAACTTCCTGCTTACCGGGCAGAGGTTCGTGCTTTCCGTGCTTTGTATTACTATCATTTAATGGACTTGTTCGGACGTGTTCCTCTAATTCTCTCATCTGCTATACCTTTGAAAGAGGTGAAACAAAACAGTCGTAAAGAAGTTTTTGATTTTATTGTGAAGGAGTTACAGGAGTCTGCCCCTTTATTGGCGCAAACATATAGCAATCGTTCTGGCAGTTATTATGGGCGGATTACCCGTCCTGTAGTCCATTTCTTGCTTGCCAAACTTGCCTTGAATGCTGAGATATATGCGGATGATAACTGGACCGATACACAATATCCCGATGGAAGAGACATCTATTTTGAAGTAGATGGCAACCGACTCAATGCTTGGCAAACGGTGGAGGCATATTGTGATTCCATTACTGCGGCGGGATATCGTCTGGAAGATAACTATGAAGCAAACTTTGCTGTTTACAATGAATCTTCTGCCGAGAATATTTTTACCATTCCAATGAGTAAGACTTTATATACTAACCAGATGCAATATCTTTTCCGTTCCCGTCACTATAATCATGCCAAGGCCTACGGATTGGGAGGAGAGAATGGTTCAAGTGCTACTGTGGAAGTACTTCGAACCTTTGGGTATGATACCCAAACTGTCGATCCCCGTTTTGATAAATGTTATTTTGCAGGTGTTGTTTACGATTTGAAGGGAAAGGTCATCACACTCGATGACGGTACTTTGCTGGAGTATTTTCCTTGGAAGGTGGATGTCGATATCTCTAATACCTCCTATGAAAAGACCGCAGGCGCACGGATGAAAAAGTATGAGATTGATGAAACCGCCACAAAAGATGGTAAACTGATGGAAAATGATATTGTACTCTATCGTTATGCCGATGTTTTATTAATGAAGAGTGAGGCCAAAGTCCGTAACGGAGAAAATGGAGATGTAGAACTGAATCTTGTTCGCGCCCGTGTGAATGCTCCTTTCCGGACAGCTACATTAGAAAGTTTGCTTTCGGAACGTCAATTAGAGTTTGCCTGGGAGGGTTGGCGCAGGCAAGATTTGGTTCGTTTTCGCCAATATACCCGTGCTTATACAAGCAGGCCCCGGCTTCCGGGTGAGGAAAGTGGCTATACTACAGTATTTCCTATTCCGGAGAAAATCCGTTTGATGAATCCCAATCTGACACAGAATCCGGGATATTGAAATTGCAAAATATTATGTGGAGATGATTATTGTAAATCATAAAATAATCCATCATTATATTAGAAATATCTATTTATAAGGTAAATCGTTCTTGCTACTTTTGCGTATTGATACAAAATCAGTGAAGTAACATTGTTTTCAACCTTATAGATAATATGAAATAATGAAGATCAAAACACTAACACTTTTCTCGTTTTTATTGGCTTCCTGTTCGCAGCAGGTTACTAAGATCGACTTGTCGGGTAGTTGGCAGTTTACGACCGATTCTACTCATTGGGACAGTACGGTCCTGTTACCCGGATCCATGGCTTCCAATGGCTTGGGAGAAGACATTACTGCCAATACTCCGTGGACCGGAGGTATCGTTGATTCAGCCTATTTCCGGAGTGATGCCTATGCCCGTTATCGTGAACCGGGTCATGTTAAAATCCCCTTTTGGTTGCAGCCTGTGAAGTATTACAAGGGGGCAGCCTGGTATAAAAAAGAGGTGACTGTTCCGGAAGGCTGGGGGCAACAGGATATCAGTTTATTTCTGGAACGTTGTCATTGGGAAACTCGTTTGTGGATAGATGATAAAGAGGTCGGTATGCAGAATGCATTGGGTGCTCCACATCAGTACGACTTATCGGATGTCCTGACTCCCGGAAAACACACATTAACTTTACGTATCGATAATCGTGTAAAGGATATCGATCCGGGTGAAAATTCCCACAGTATTTCCGATCATACTCAGGGCAATTGGAACGGGGTTATCGGGGATATGTTTCTTCAGGTGCGTCCTCAGGTGAACATTGCACGTACGACTATTTTCCCGGATATATCAGCTAAAAGCATTCGTGTGAAAACATTCCTCCGTAACCGTAAGAAGAATGAAGTGACAGCTTTGCTCGCTTTGGAGGCTGATGGCAAACTTTTGCAAAAGGAGGTCAATCTTCAGCCGGGGACTAATGAAGTGGAGGCTGTTCTGGCTTTGGGAGATGATATCCGTTTGTGGGATGAATTTCATCCGAATTTATATCGATTGAAAGTAAGTCTGACTGATAAGGAGCAAAAGACCACTGATTTTAGTGAAGAGTCTTTTGGTATGCGTGATTTTAAAGTAGTCAATGGTTGTATCACGATTAACAACCGTCCTGTCTTTTTGCGTGGTGCGTTGGATTGTGCCGCTTTTCCTAAAACAGGCTATCCGCCCACTGACAAAGAAACTTGGAGAAGAATATTCACAACTTTTCAGGCACATGGGCTGAACCATGTTCGTTTTCATTCATGGTGTCCTCCTGAGGCTGCATTTTGTGCAGCTGATGAAATGGGACTTTATCTGGAAATAGAATGTTCCTCTTGGGCCAATCAGTCTACGACGATTGGTGACGGTCGTCCGCTCGATCGGTTCATTTGGGACGAAAGTGAACGGATTGTCAACACGTTTGGCAATCATCCTTCGTTTTGTATGATGATGTATGGCAATGAACCGGCAGGTGTGGGGAGTAGTACTTATCTGGCCAACTTTGTCACAACATGGAAGGATCGGGATAATCGCCGCTTGTATTGTAGCGGTGCAGGATGGCCCATGTTGGCGGTCAATGATTTTTTAAGTGATCCTGCTCCCCGCATTCAGGGATGGGGACAGGGACTTCGGAGTATTATCAACGCAGAACCTCCCCGTACCGATTATGATTGGTCGGAATATGTAAGTCGCTTCAGCCAACCTGTTGTAAGTCACGAAATCGGGCAATGGTGTGTTTATCCTAATTTTAAAGAGATCAGCAAATATGACGGTGTCATGCGTCCTGCAAATATGGAAATTTTCAGGGATATTCTGCAAAATAATGGTATGATACATCTTGCAGACAGTTTCTTGCTTGCGTCCGGCAAATTACAGGCACTCTGCTATAAAGCAGATGTTGAGGCTGCTTTACGTACCAGGAATTTCGGTGGATTCCAGTTACTGGGACTCAATGACTTTCCGGGACAAGGTACAGCATTGGTCGGTGTGCTGGATGCTTTCTGGGAAGAAAAAGGTTATATTTCTCCCGAAGAGTACCGCCGTTTCTGTGCTCCAACCGTCCCTTTGGCACGTTTGCCTAAACTTATTTATAAAAATGACGAACTGTTGAACGCCCGGGTAGAAGTGGCTCATTATGGCGAAACTCCACTAAAGAATGTGGCAGCCGGATGGACTTTGTCTGATACGGCAGGGAATGTACTGCAGTCCGGACAGTGGAAAGTAGATTTACTTCCCATAGGCAATAACTTCCCATTAGGAGATATTTCCGCTTCTTTAGCTCAGATGGAAACTCCCCGGCGTTTGGTGTTGGAGGTGGCAGTCGGTGAGTGGAAGAACAGTTGGAATGTTTGGGTTTATCCCGCTCTGCCACTCAAAGTAGAGGGAGAAGAGAGTATCCGGATGGTCGACTGTTTGGATACCACTACCCTAAAGGCTCTTGAAGGAGGTGCTTCTGTATTGTTATCTTTAAAGAAAGGGACACTGACCCGTCAAATGGGAGGTGATATTCAGGTCGGATTTTCCAGTATTTTCTGGAATACTGCTTGGACAGGAGGACAAGCTCCTCATACATTGGGTATTTTGTGTAATCCGAAACATCCGGCTTTGAGTCAATTCCCCACAGAATATTACAGTGATTATCAATGGTGGGATGCCATGAGCCATTCCGGTGCCATTAAAGTGGCCGAACTTTCTCCTGAAATAGCTCCGATAGTGCGTGTCATCGACGATTGGTTTACAAATCGTCCTCTCGCCTTGCTATTCGAGGTAAAAGTAGGTAATGGAAAATTGTTGGTATCGGGCGTTGATTTCTGGCAAAACATGGATAAGCGTGTCGAAGCGCGCCAATTATTGTATAGCTTGAAAAAGTATATGGCAAGTCCGGCTTTCTCTCCGGTCGTATCTGTACAGGCGGAGCAAGTGCTGCAATTAGTCTCTGATAAATAGAATATTCTGTTTTATATAAATTTGCCCGGGCTTACATCTTTCGATGTATACCCGGGCAGATTTTATGAGATATTCTCTGTGTAGATCAGTGTGATCGGTGGTGAAACTTCTTAGTCGAAAAGACTTCTGAACTTCTTGAATATTTTTTCTTTAATTGAAGTACTTGGCTTGAAGTTCTTCGATTCTTCCAGCTTTTCCAAAGTACTTTTTTCGTCTTTACTCAGTGCCTCCGGCACATATACACTTACGTTAACCAGCAGGTCTCCTGTGCCGTAACCGTTTACACTTGGCAACCCTTTACCGCGGAGTCGGAGCACTTTTCCCGGTTGTGTACCTGCTTCGATTTTTACCTTCACTTTTCCGTCGATGGTTGGAATTTCTACCGCACCTCCGATAGCTGCTGTAGGGAAACTCAGCAATAAGTTGTATACCAGATCGTTTTCATCACGAATCAGCTCCGGATGTGGCTCTTCTTCCACCAAAATCAATAGGTCGCCCGGGATACCGTTATGTTTTCCGGCATTTCCTTTGCCGCCCATAGAGAGTTGCATGCCTTCTGCTACTCCGGCGGGAATTTTTACTGTTACTACTTCCTCACCGTATTCGATACCTTCTCCACCACAAACCTTACATTTGTCTTTAATGATTTTTCCCTCGCCATTACAAGTAGGACACGTAGTACGTGTCTGCATGGTTCCTAAGATGGTTTGCTGGTTACGGATTACCGAACCGCTACCTTTACAGGTCGGACAAGTTTCAGAACCGCCATTACCTTCTGCCCCTGTTCCGTGACAGTGCGAACAAGGTACATATTTTTTTAGTTTGAATTTCTTTTCAACTCCTGTAGAGATCTCTTTCAAATTCAGCTTCACCTTCACCCGGAGGTCTGAGCCACGGAATTTTCTCTGTTGAGAACCTCCGCCGCCAAATCCGCCGAAGCCTCCGAAACCACCACCGAATCCGCCGCCGCTATGGCCGCCGAAAATATCACCGAACATAGAGAAGATGTCGTCCATGGACATTCCACCACCGAATCCTCCGAACGGTCCGCCGTTTCCGGCTGCTCCACTCATTCCTGCATGACCAAACTGGTCGTAGCGGGCACGTTTATCCGGATTGCTCAGTACGTCATACGCTTCGGCTGCTTCTTTAAACTTTTCTTCTGCTTCCTTGTCACCCGGGTTTTTGTCCGGGTGATATTGGATGGCTTTTTTCCGGTATGCTTTCTTTATTTCTTCGACTGTTGCCTCTTTCGTGACTTCCAGCACTTCGTAATAATCTCTTTTTTCTGCCATATTTTAGTTTCGTTGATTTTAATTATGTTAGCAAGTTTGTCGTGTCCCGGTTATTCACCCACAACTACTTTTGCATGGCGGATTACTTTGCCGTTAAGGGTATATCCGGTCTGTACACAATCCAGTATTTTACCTTTCTGTTCTTCTGTCGGAGCAGGGATCACAGCGATGGCTTCGTGATAATCCGTATCCAGCGGTTGGTCTTTGGTTTCGATAACCTTTACTCCATCCTGCGACAGGATAGACAGGAACTTATTATATATCAACTCAACACCCTCTTTTACGGCAGCTACGTCCGTAGCCGTTTCCATAGTTGTCAGTGCACGTTCCATGTCGTCGATTACCGGCAGAATACTTTTGATGCTCTTCTCACCACCGTTCAGAATCAACTCAGCTTTTTCTTTGATGGTCCGTTTACGGTAGTTATCGAATTCAGCCGAAAGACGGAGATATTTGTCCTTCTGATCTTCGATCTGGCTATGGGCTTCTTCCAGTTCTTTTTCCAGTTTCTCCTCTGCGGTCAGCGGTGTGCTTTCTTCAGTGGTTTCTTCGTTTTGCGACTGTCCTTCAACGGTATCCTGAATATCGTCTACTGTCAACTCTTCTTCTTTCTTGGTTTTTTTTTCTTTTGGGTCCATATCTATTCTGTTTTTATTCTTGTTAAACGGATTTAGTTTCATGTCAATACGGCATTTTAATGTATTGGCTTTGCAGCAAAAACTTTGCCAGTTTGTTTGTTTTGCCAAAAAACGCAGCAAAGGTAATACTTTTATGTCAGATTGACACATTACTGATAGTTCGTTATTCACTAAAAATGTCTACCTTTGTCACCGCATTATTTGATAATAAATAAATTAAGGAATAATAATAGAATGATTACAGTTTCAAACGTTTCGGTACAGTTTGGTAAAAGGGTATTGTTTAATGATGTAAATCTGAAGTTTACAAGTGGAAATTGTTATGGTATTATCGGTGCCAATGGCGCCGGCAAGTCAACTTTTCTCCGTACAATATACGGTGACCTCGACCCGACTACCGGAAACATTACGTTAGGTCCGGGCGAACGCCTTTCGGTATTGAGCCAGGACCACTTTAAGTGGGACGCTTATACGGTAATGGATACCGTAATGATGGGTCACACCGTGTTGTGGGATATTATGAAGCAGCGCGAAGCCCTTTATGCCAAAGAAGATTTTACTGATGAAGACGGTCTGAAGGTTTCCGAACTGGAAGAGAAGTTTGCCGAACTTGACGGATGGAATGCTGAAAGTGACGCAGCTATGTTGTTGAGCGGTTTAGGTGTGAAAGAAGATAAACATTATACATTGATGGGTGAATTGAGCGGTAAGGAAAAAGTGCGTGTGATGCTGGCACAGGCATTATACGGAAATCCGGATAACCTGTTGCTTGACGAGCCTACCAATGACCTGGATATGGAGACTGTTACCTGGTTGGAAGAGTATCTCTCTAATTTCGAACATACCGTGTTGGTTGTAAGTCACGACCGTCACTTCCTCGATTCTGTCTGTACACATACGGTCGATATCGATTACGGAAAAATTAATCTTTTTGCCGGTAACTACAGTTTCTGGTATGAATCCAGTCAATTGGCCCTCCGTCAGCAGCAGAACCAGAAGGCCAAAGCTGAGGAGAAAAAGAAAGAACTGGAAGAATTTATCCGCCGTTTCAGTGCCAATGTTGCCAAGAGCAAGCAGACTACCAGTCGTAAGAAAATGCTCGAAAAGTTGAATGTTGAAGAAATCAAACCCTCCTCCCGTAAATATCCGGGTATCATCTTTACTCCGGAGCGTGAGCCGGGCAATCAGATATTGGAAGTTTCCGGTTTGAGCAAGAAGACCGAAGAAGGGGTTGTATTGTTCAACGACGTGAACTTCAATGTGGAGAAAGGTGACAAGATTGTGTTCATTTCCCGTAATCCGCGTGCGATGACTGCTTTCTTTGAGATCATCAACGGTCATATGAAGCCTGATGCAGGACATTTCAACTGGGGGGTAACAATTACAACTGCTTATCTTCCTTTGGATAATACCGAATATTTCAATACTGATTTGAATCTGGTCGACTGGTTGAGCCAATACGGCGAGGGCAATGAAGTTTATATGAAAGGTTTCCTGGGACGTATGCTTTTCTCCGGTGAAGAAGTACTGAAGAAAGTGAGTGTACTTTCGGGAGGTGAGAAAATGCGTTGTATGATTGCCCGTATGCAGTTGCGCAATGCCAACTGTCTGATTCTCGATACTCCGACCAATCATCTCGACTTGGAGTCTATTCAGGCATTCAACAACAACCTGAAAACCTATAAAGGCAATATCCTTTTCTCTTCACATGACCACGAATTTATTCAGACCGTTGCCAATCGTGTGATTGAGCTGACTCCGAACGGTATTATCGATAAGATGATGGAATACGACGAATACATTACTTCCGATCACATCAAAGAGCTGAGAGCCAAGATGTACAAGTAATGATGTACGGTTTTGAACGATGAACGATTAACGATGAACAGGTTGTGCCTGAATGGGCACCTGTTCATCGTTTTTTTGTTCGCATTCACTTTATTTATCGTTTACTGTTGTTCATCGTTCATAGTTTATCATTCATCGTTATTTTACCTTTCTCCATTTATTACGTATCATATATAAACAACATATACCGTGGCTTATGGAACAAAAGGAAATACAGGCATTAGTAGAAAGGAGCAGGAAGCAAGATGCAAGTGCATTTGCTTTGCTTGTGGCAGAGTATCAGACTTTTGTTTTTCGCCTGGCATTCCGCTTGTTGTGTAATGAAGAGGAAGCGCGGGATATGGTACAGGAGACTTTCCTGCGTGTCTGGCTTTCGTTGGACAAATACCGTCCTGAATTTCGCTTTGCGACCTGGCTTTACAGGGTGGCGTGTAATATTTGTTATGATCGTTTGCGGGTTTTACAACACTCGCCGGCCGGAGCGCTTTCCGATATTGCGTTTTCCGAGTTGCCCATTCTTTCCGATGATAACGTCGAAGCAGTGTTAGTCAACCGGGAGTTGAAAGCACATATCCTGTACTTTATGCAACAACTGACTCCTAAGCAGAAGCTGGTATTTACATTGCGCGATATAGAAGAGTTGGAAATCAAAGAGATCGAGATTATTACCGGACTTACATCGATCCAGATCAAAACAAACCTCTATCTCGCCCGGAAGAGTATCCGTAAGAAGTTGAATGAAATAAATAAAGAAAGATGAAAAAGGAAGAAATTAATTATGAAAGGTGGTTGGGACAGTTAAAAAAGACACCCCCCATTCTGGAAAATCCGGAGGCATTGACCGAAGATATTATGCGTGCTGTCAAGGCGGCTTCTTTCAGAAGTCCGGCCAAGCGCAGACCGAATCTTGTTGCCTGGTGTTCGGGCATTGCTGCAACTTTGCTCTTGGCGATATGGGTAGCAGAAACGATGTCTGTTGATTCATTTCCCTCGTCTGAAGTAATCATCATACCGGAGCCCTATCAATCGAATACTTTCACAGGCAGTCTGGAGCATAGAGGTTTGACGATAGGAGAGAAGCAGGAGCTTTTCTTTACCGCATCCCGTAATCGGAAAAGGGAAATGCTTAAACGAGAACGGCTTTATACTCAGTATAAACAGATAATGAAGAGTGAGTGATCTTTAAAAAATAGATGCGTATGAAAACAAAAAATCTTTTACCGATATTGTTGCTGGCCGTTTCAATGGTGTCCTGCACCACCTATTATCAAGTGAAAACCCAGGTTTTTCCTGATGGATCGGCTCGTAGGGAGGTTTATGCCTTTGGCGATTCTGCATTCATGGCCGGAAATCGGGCACAAAATCCTTTTATGTTCTCATTGGATTCCGGTTGGACGGTGACGCGTTTTGATTCTGTCCGGATGCATAATTATTTTGGAGAGAAGGAAAAGATAAACGTGTGTGCCAGCAGGGAGCAGGCTTCTGTCGACTTATTTTCGGAGCAGGTCCGGCCTAAAGATCCGATGTTTCGTCCTTTGGTGACTCCGTGGGAAACACTGACCAAACATTTCCGTTGGTTCTATACGTATTATACCTATAACGGTGTTTATCCCGAACTGACAGAAAAAGGGCCTGTACCTCTGAAAAACTATCTGAACGAGTCGGAACAGAAACTTTGGTTTCAGGGCGACGACACTGCGTATCGGGGAATGAACGGATTGGAGATGAAAGAAGTACTCGATCGTTTGGAAGGACAATTTGTTCAATGGTACAACCGTAGTCTCTATGAATTAAGTCTTGAAGTGATGCGGCCTTTTATAGCTGACCTGAAGCAGGGCGACTATCTTTCACGCCTGAATGCGGCTAAGGATTCATTGTATCAGGCATATCGGCCTCAGAATGATGATCCGGACTTCTCTCCGGCACTCGTTTGTCAATTACTCGATACTCACTTTCATACTGATTGCTTTTCGCTTCTCTATAAAGAAAAACAGCAGGAAGTGGATCAAAAATTTGATGAGGAAACACGTTCCGTTGAGTTATTTGGAGTGGTGATTCAATATGAACTCAATATGCCCGGACAAATGCTTTCGGCAAATACAACCTTTAGGGAGGATGGTCATTGGGTCTGGAAAGTAGATGCCTATCGTCTTTTGGCAGGCGAATATCTTTTGACTGCCGAGTCGCGCGTACCCAACATCTGGGCCTTTATCCTCACCGGCTTGCTAATTCTTTTGGGTATAGTCTATTGGATAAAAAAGCGATGAACAAGAAGGAGTGAAGTTGTGTCAAAGGTCCTTTCACCACAGATTGCGCTGATTTCCACAGATTATTCGTGTCGTTAAAATTCCTTCTGTGTTCCTCTGTGTCCTCTGTGGTGAGTTTTTTGATATGCTCCCGTTTTTTTATCGTTTATAAATCAACTTATTTTTCCCTTCCCCGAATAAATTGTCTCCTATGGTTGTGATTTTATCTCCTTTGGCAACTACGTAGCGTAGCCTGTCACATCCCATGAAAGCACCATATTCGATGGCTGTAATGCTTTCCGGCAATTCCACGGTTCCACACAGACGTCCGCAATTGCTGAAAGCCCGCTGTCCGATGCTTTTCAGTCCATGAGGTAAACGAACGCGGAGCAGGTATTTTTTTTGTGAGAAAGTGAAGTCCGGGATAGCTGTCGCATTGGTCTTTTCGATGTCTACGGCAACCAGATTCGGCATATAATCCCGTATCAGTTTAAAATCGGCTGCATCCAGTTTACCTTCGATGGTCAGGAAGTTGATCTCTTTCGGTTGTAGCCCTGCTTTTTGTATTTCACTTTCCAGCGTGCTCAAAGCACCTACCTCTATTTTAGCTTCCAATGGTTCGCCTTCAATGAACGCAAAGTTATCCCAACGATTTTTCAGCCGGTATTCATCACTTGCTCCCAGTGGTACGAAGATTGCAGTGATGCTGTCAGCCAAAGCTCCCGGCAGCAGGTTGGGAGGAGTTTTCTTTTTGATCTGGCAGATGTTCAGGTTCTCGCATCCCATAAAGGCTGCATCTTCAATGTTCTTGATTTTTTCCGAAAGAACCACTTTCTTTAGGGTCGGTTTCCCTTTGGCAATGCCGTTTTCCATCTTGCAGAAAGCATAGGCCGGAACAAAGTTTGGCATGTAAATATAGAATTTATCCGGATACGTACCTTCTTTTCCCGAATACATACTGATACTTGCATTCGCTATATCGAGCACTTGCAGATTTTTGAATTCATCGCGCAGATGCTTGAAGTCCACTGCGTTGATCTTTCCTGTCAGAGTGAGGTGAGTCACCTGGTTTGCTTCTTCTTCCGTCATCATCGAAATAAGAGTTCCCGGTTTGCTGACGAAATATGTTTTCTTAACTTCTTGTGCCGTAGCTGCAAATAGATTGGCAGCAAGGGCTATTCCTATAAACAGATGTTTTATTTTCATATTTATGATAAATGTTTAGACAAATATAGCGAATCATACTTTATCTCGTTGAGAGTTTTAGGAAAATATAGTTATTTTTGTCCTTCAACTAATAAATTAACAAAATGGAACAACAAGAAAAAGAGAACAGTCCGATCCCCTCTTCGGGAGGAATTCCGGCATTTGCAAGTATTGCATTATTTCTGGTGGGTTTCTATATTCTTATACCTCTGTTTGGGATTATCCTGAGTTCTATCCCTGTATTAAAAGAGTGGAGAATGGGGGCTTTCTTTATTGGGGAGGGAGCTATGTTGCTGAGCGTGTTTGTTGTTACTTTCCTGATGATGCAATTTCTGGATCATCGTCCCTTCTCCGATTTAGGATTCAGTCTGAAAGGACGTGGTAAAGACATCTTATACGGCTTTTTGATGGCAGTGCTTATCTATGCCATTGGCTTTGCTGTTTGTTTGCTGACCGGTCAGATTGAGGTTGTCGGTGTTCATTTTCATTGGAGCGATCTGTTCTTGAGCGGGCTGTTTTTCGCTATGGTTGCCATTGTCGAAGAAACTATGATGCGCGGATATATTCTGGGGCGCTTATTGCGTACGCGACTCAATAAATTTATTTCTCTTTTCATCTCTTCCTTTTTGTTTGCGTTGCTCCATCTGATGAATCCCAATGTGGCTTTTTTGCCTATGCTTAATCTGGTGTTGGGAGGATTATTACTGGGAGCTGCCTATCTTTATACCCGTAACCTTTGGTTTCCAATTTCGCTTCATTTCTTTTGGAACTGGATTCAAGGGCCCGTGCTTGGATTTGAAGTCAGTGGCAATCGTTTCTGTGAAACCTTGTTTTCACTTCGCCTGCCCGCAAATAATCTGATCAACGGAGGAGCATTTGGTTTTGAAGGTTCGCTGGTTTGCACGGCATTGGCAACGCTCTTTACACTGCTCATAATCTGGTGGTTTGAACAATAAAAAAATGTCCCATGTTCCGCTGAACTCTGGGACATTGATAAAACAAACACCACATTTACTTCACAGTAAGTCAGAGTGGAAAAGCAAGGACGCATTTACTTCGCAGTAAGTTTGTTGCGCACTATTAAACACAAACAAAACAAAATAAAAGCTGTACAACAGCCATTATAACACTTGCATCAATGTAGGTTTATATTAATTTGTCCATAAGAGAGAGCATAAAGTATGTGGGGGTGAATCTTATTCTAAAATTTATACGTCGTTCCCACCATTAACCCCACTGTTCCCCGTATGGGTTCCTGAAGGTCAGCCCGATAACTTCTGTCTTTAAATATATTGATTCGGGGTTCCAGCCAAAGCCCGGTATGCGCCGACAACCTGATTTCTCCCTGTAGTCCGATGCGGCCGTTCAGGATGATGGAAGATGATGATTCCGTTCCGGGAAAATAGCTCCCGATGCCACCTGCCACTGTCAGGTTGAACACGTGGCTGTCCCGGTCGGAAAAAAGCCTTGTGAGGTTGCACAGATAGTCGATGTTGAGGCTGATATTAAAATCGCGGTTGCTTCCGCTTTCTTCATTATCTAAAAAGGCGGTACTACTGCCGGCACTGATCCGCATTCCGTTAATTTTGTCGAACCATTTACCTAAAGCGAATTCCGTGTCGAACAATACATTTCCGGTGTTTCCGGTGCCGGCCGCCAGTGAGGCAAAACCTCCTTTAAGGAAGGTCAGGGTAGTGTATCCTGCCGGTTTGTAAGTAATACCTGCCATTAGTGATCCTGCCAGGTTATATCTTTTCCACGATGGCTGGTTGTCCACCCGGTCCGGATAAAGTGCCAGTTGTGGCTCGATAAACAGGTTAAAAGCAGACGATACATTCAGTTTCCCTTGTAATCCTGCCCTCAATCCGTATGAATGGATTGTTTTTTGGTCTTTTATGATAGTGGCCTGATAACTGAGTCCGAGAGCGCCGATCACTTCGAATACCCGCTTCGGGTTGTATCTGGCGGCAAATGCACTGATATTGATCAGGTAGTCTACATTGGCTCCTGCCAGATGCATATCCGTATTTCCTTGTTTCCACTGTGTATATTCCCCTCCGGCCCGTAACCCTATGACGGGAGTCAGCCAATTGCCTGCCATGAATGATGCCCGTGGTCCGTGAGCGGTTTGTCCGCCTCCTACGTTAAACAGATAACCGATGCCCGATCCGACAGAGAAAAACAGATGTTCCGCCCCTCTCTTCGAATGGAACTTTTCCGCTCCCTTTCTTTTGGGTATCAAATATTCTGAGGCCTCTATATTGTTTTTTCCCGCTGTTGAATCTTGCTTTTGCTCTTGTGCTGCCAGAGTTCCGCATAAGCCGAAACCGACTCCTAACAGCAGGATTCTTTTATAGCTCTTTCTCATATTCTTCATTGCTTTATCGTTCTTTCTTCATTCAAGCCGTTCTCTTCCGTTTCGGTGTCTTCCGTTTCGGTTTTTTCTTTTGTTTTCTCCGCTTTTTCCTTCTGTTCTTTCTTTTCCTCTTCCAACTGTTGCAGTAGGTCGGTTACGTCTCCGTCTATCTGCGCAATCTCTTTCAGTGACGGATCTTCGTTCAGGGCCCGTTTTATGAAAGCATATGCTTCGCTCACTTTGTCCAACCTGTTGGCACATGCCGCCCTTAGATAATAGCTGAGTGGTTCATCCGGTAGTTCTTGTGCCTTTTCCCACGCTTCTTCATTTTGCTTCATGGCCATTAATAATACCACTTCATTTATGCCGCCTTGTGTTCCGAACCGTTCATAAGCATCCTCAAAATGCCCGTTGTAAGCTCCAACGATGGCTCTTACGTCTTGTGTCATGTCGTTGTCCGGCAAAAAGTCTATAATGGAGTCCGCCCGGTTATAAGCTCTTTCGTCCATTAAGGCGATTACCTGATTACAGAGTAGTTCTGTGGGAGCCGATCTGCTGACAAACGGTTCCAGTAATTTGCTGTCTGCTTTCTTTTGTTCTATCAGTAATGCAGCCAATTCGTTGGCCATAATCATAAATTTAGGATATTGTTCCAGTGCTTGTCGGCAGATTACTTCCCGTGTAGAGTCATTATCGGCATTCAGGTATATCCGCCAAAATTCATAGGGTACCAATTTTTTATAGTCTTGTTTATACATTATGCGTATTTCTTCATCGTTCAGTAATCTCATCACCGAATAGTTGAAACTATATTCCACCCGGCGCAGCCGTGGTAAGTAAGTCGTTAGAATGACATTCCGGTATTCCGGTAGTCGTAGGATCCGGCTGTATTGCGAGGCCATGTTGTCCGGATAGCAATTGATGATTTCCCGTAACTTGTCTGTAGGCAGTGAGTCGTGTTCCATCAATTCTGCTACCTCTTCCCATGAGGCCACCACTCCTTCTGTATATGTACTGTCTTTTATCGCGTCTATAGTACCTCCGTTCAGAAAACCAAAGATACGTTTCAGCGTACTGTCCGTGCGTTTTTGTGCCAGTTTCAGATTCGACTGATACGGACCTTCTGGCGACGATACTCCTTTGACGGAAAACGACAGGAATTCCGAGTTCGGATCGTTTTCTATTTCCTGCAGGCGCAAGCGCATTTTCTCCAGTTCTCTTTGGTTGTTCGAATCCTTTTCGTCTATCGTTGCCGAGTTGATCAGGAAGTTCAGCTTCACTTCTCCTCTGTCGCCTCTTTGTTGTTTTTGAGGTTTAGGGATGTATTTTTCATCTCTGATTTTCATGCCATCCGCTTGGTACGTAAAGAAACGCATCGGATTTACCGTACCTTTGGCTATCACTACTGTATCTTTGTATGCCAGTTTTTTATATTCTACCAGATACATGTAGATGTCACACCGGCATTCATCGTCCGGGTTATCCATATAGAGGGAGTCTACGTAGGTAATCACTTCATTTTTATCAATCTTTTGCGTTTTCTCCTGAAAAGGTGCTAACGGGTCTCTGCTCAGGTCGAATTCCATCATTCGTTCCAATGTGATGGCATACTCCTTTCCGGTCACCACTGCCGGGCGGAACAGGCTCTGTGTTTTACGGGTAATATTCACCAACATCGGTTGCACTACGATACGTGTGTTCGGCTTATACATTTCTTTGGGAATTTTTACTTTTGGGTGGATGATGTATTGATTTCCGATGATCTCGATGTCGGTTGGTTCCGGTAGCAGTTTGTCCACCACTTTTTTGGCGGTGATCACCACTTCGTCAATCATCGATGCTTCGTACGAGATCACTACGTTTATCGTTGTCTTTCCTTTAAGTTTTACTGTTTTTGATGCGTAGGCAAAGCCCGAGAAATGGAGGGTCGTACTGGGATCTGCCATGATCTTGAACTTTCCGTCCAGGTCTGTGATGCCGTATACATCTCCCTTTTCATTCTGGTCTCTGATTACGATAGAGATGGCAGGCTCTCCCTCGTCATCGATTACGCTTCCGCGTATTTCTACTTTCTGGGCTTGTCCCCATGCCGGAATAATGGCGTATAGGGTCACTATCCCCAATAGCAAAAATCTTTTGATATTCATTAGGGTTATTTTATTTGGCTATATAGATAAAAGATACACTTAGTTTAACCGGTATGGGGGCCCATCCCGATTCATTCGGTTCACCGTGAGTGCTTCCCGGTTGGTAGCGCACCAACCTGTAGCGTGCCACACCCACACCGCCTGAAACCTCAAGGTTCCAGCGGCGTGACAGAATCCAGTTGTATCCATACGTGACACCCGCAGCTACGGCATCTCCATAATATGCCCTGGGGGTTATTCCTACGTCGAACATGGAATAGAATCCTGTGATACCGATGTAATGGCGCGCCAGCAGGTTCCGAAGCCAATATTTAGCTTCAGCTTGTACGCGCCCATGACGGTAGAAAAGTTTATCTGTAATCTTCCAGGGATTAGCCGATGCCGAAATTTCGGCTGTCATCCAATCGTTTAGCGGGAATTCCACTCCCAGATTGGGAGATGCCGCTAACCATTCCAGCGTATTAGTCTTGATGGCCATACGTTGGGCGGATACTTGAAAAGATATTGCTATGAAAATAAAGAGTATAGCCCGTTTCCCGAATAGAGACGGGAAATTATATCCGGCTATCTCCCACAACAAGTTGGGGAAATTTAGTTTTAAATTAAATGTATTCATAAACGCGCTCACTTCTGTCTAAAGCGTGCTGTCGTTTATTCTTGTCGGTGACAAATATAGAGGTTTTAATTTACATTTTTCAACTAATCGAAATCTTTTTTTATTAATTCTGATAAATACTCCTGTAAATCAGTCTCTTGCCCTATCTGTAATTTTTGTCGGAGCCGGCTCCGGTTGCTTCTCACAGTCGAAGGGGCTATATATTGAAGTTCAGCTATCTCTTCGGTTGTTTTGTTCTCCAATATCAGGCAGCAGAATTGTATTTCTTTGTTGCTGGGTTGAAGGTGCAGGGCGTTGAAAGCCGCCCATAGCTTTAGTTCGGAAGTCATCCTTTTTTTTTGCCGGTGCATGCTTCGCAATATTTCCTGTAACTTGGCGAGCATTACCGGAGGAAAAATATAAGCTACCGTCAGGCTGGGAAAATTCATAAGGTAGAGGTCGGACGATGTATAGAGTCCGATGCCCAGGTAGAGCAAAACCGGTGAGAGGGATAGGATTATGACCGTGTGGCGTTTTACGGAAATGGAAGCCAGTCCGCAGGTCACCATTCCGATAATCAGGTCCTGCGACAAAAAGAATCCGGCTTCTTCCGGCGGTAGGTAGATACGGTTGTACATCGAGATCAGTATATTGCCTTGTATCGTATAGAAAACACTGTTTAGTAGAGATACGATCCGGGCTTTTTTCCGAATCAGTAAATAAGTGAATAACGCAAATAATCCCAGGGAGAGTATATTGCATATTGCCAGCAATAAGTTATTTCGCATGAGGTAGACGCAAAGATCGGCCAGGATTCCGATACTGAAGCAGACCACTGTACTATAATAGATGTAATAGATCGTTTGTTGTTCCGCACTTTCTATATTCTTGAACTGGTGGTATTTTCTTTGCAGATACTCGTTTCTTTTATGAAAAGGAAGGCTTTTAAGATTCATATTTATGTTTGGTTTCAATGTCAGATGTTGGTTATGTCCTATTCGCACAATGTTTGCGAGTCCCGTGGACAAAACTCTCACAGCGTCCTTTTTCCCCCATAATAAATGTGAATAATTTCAAAATCAATTCAAACATATATATATTAAAAAGACGTAGTGCGCCCGCCATACGTCATCAAGGCTCACCACAAGCCTGCTTACTCAATGGCAGTGCACCACGTCCTGAGACGGTACAGTTACCCCAATGAGTAAGTCTATTATAGCCTTTCTTTGGTTATCGGAGGTGGTGATTCTGATGACGATTAGGCTATCGTTTATGTTGCTAAAACCGATTTGTTTCTCCGGCCGCATATAATTGGGGCAAAGATACAGATAAAAAATGAAAACTTTCAGAAATGTTTTTGATAAGTAGAACTCCTGATTTGCTTAAATATGAATTGGCTGGTGGATTCTCTTCTGAGAGTGTGTAGAGGACGTATTGATTTTCCTTCAAATTCTAACTATTTGCTTTGATATTTCCTTTTTTGCTGACGCGTGCAATGCTCCGTTTTCTTGGAATAGGGGCTTTGCGGGGATATAAAGACAGATGAAAAGAGAGTTTGGTAGTAAAAAAGAACCGGATATTCACTTTTTTATCTATAGGAAGTTAACTTTGTAATTGCACAAAGTTAATTCTTTGTCGGCAGAAAGTTAGCTTTGTGCCGGCAGGAAGTTAACATCTAACCGGTGGCAAGTTGCTTTGCAGCCGATAACTCTCTTTTTTTTTCGGAAAAGGGGCATAAAACACTGCATATTTTTCTGGTTGCTTCTCGTTTATGACTTCTCTGAATATATGAAAATGATCTATAATTGGAATTATATTTATCTTTTATATTGCAATCGGTTACGTATGCCGATTTTGTGGATTGCGTATTGCCTTATTTGCTTTCTTTTCGATTTACTCTGATACGGATTCTTGAGCTTCTTTTGATTAACCTTGGAACTTGGACGGAAAAAATGAATTCTATAAGCTATAGAAAATACAAAATGACAATTTTCAGATTCTATTGCCAAATAAGTGATTCGATTGATCTACGAGAGCAAACATTACGCTTTGCAGTGCAAAGATAAGTGCTGCTTCTGCCCTTTTTCAATGAAAGGAAAGCATTCTGAGTGTTATTTATAGTTGAAGTCTCGATAGCTTCTGATTAACAAATAGCAGGTAATATGGGGTTCATTTTTTCTTATCGTGTATATACTTTTCATATATATCGCGTATATGGCGTAGGTTATTGTTTGTTGTGCTAATCGGGTAGTCGAAAGTTTAGATCATATGATACCCCATAATATCCATGCCTTTTTTATCCGGACAGATTTTTTTCTCTTCCCGGTGAAATAAAGAAAATCATGCAGGTAGTTCAAAAATAGCCCATTTCATCGATGGAAATCCGGTGTTGCATATTTGCGACACCCTGAAAAAGAGAGGTGTTGCAAAAATGCAACGGCTATTTTTAGGTCGTTTCCGGGGGGTGGGCTACATTTGCTCCTCTCTTCATGGAGGGGAGTACAAACAAAATGTATAAGATTTTTTAAGATAGTGAAGTCAAAAAGCTGCCAACATATTGATAGTGGACGTTGTTATACTTTTGCAAAATTTTCAAAAGTAAAAAAGAAGATGACCTCCATCACTCCACGGCTCAATCGCTCGCGCGAGGGTCGTGATGGCAGCTATCCACTCGTGATACAGATCATACGCCATCGAAAGAAAAGAGAGATTTATACGCCTTACCGATTTTGGGAGGCAGAGTTCAACACCCGTTTAGAAATGGTAGAGAATACCGGTGGCAATCGCCGTCGCCTGCTCACTGTTCGCGAAGCCAACGAATACCTTATATATATAAGGAAGGAGTTGACAGCTATTTGCGAATCGCTGGAAGCGGAGAAGGGGAGTGCTTATACGGTGGACGACATTGTACGCGTCTACAACTATCACAATGATTTGACCCAGGTACTGGTCTACGCCGACTCCGTGATAGCCGGTCTGGAAAATAAAGGGCGTCAGGGCACAGCCGCCAATTACCGTAGTGCCCGCCGGGCGTTCGAGTTGTTTGTGGGTGACCGTCCTTTCTCGTTCGAAGAACTGACCCCCGAAGTAATCGACCGCTTTGCCGACTTCCTCCGCAACCGGGGCAATCAGCCAAACACCATTTCGTTTTACCTCCGCCAGTGGCGTGCCATCTACAATCGCGCCTGTGCCGACCACTTGGTTTATACTGATCAGAAACCTTTCCGGAGGCTGAACCTTAAAGAAGAGGTGACTGCCAAGCGTGCCATTTCCCGCGAGAAGATTGCACGGATCGAGCAAGTCGATTTGACTGCTTCCCGTGCCGATATGCAGTTGGCTCGTGATCTGTTCCTGTTCAGTTTCTATACGCGTGGAATGTCTTTTGTAGATATGTGCTATATTAATAAAGAAAATCTGCAAGGAGACTACCTTTGCTATAAACGGCAGAAGACGGGACAAGAGTTGCGGATACGAGTTGAAAACGGTTTGCGTGAGTTGATTGACCGCTATGCCGATTCTTCATCGGATTATCTGCTCCCGATGCTCCGCCGTGGTGACAGCTATCAGGATTATCGCCGACAGCAACGTAAGCTTAATAAACAGATCCGCGAATTGGGTGACAGGCTTCGGTTGGAGGTGCCGCTTACGTTTTATGTGGCCCGCCACTCCTGGGCGACCCTTGCTCATGCGAACGATATACCTGTCTCGGTCATCAGTGACTGCATGGGACACACATCGGAGAAGACTACACGCATCTATTTGGATCGTATAGATACTACGCGGCTTGACAGGGCCAATCGGTTAGTGATAAACTGTCTTCGGTAAAGAGGGGGTGAGAAAAGGACAAAAAAAACTCTTTCTTATAATGAAAGAGCCAACCGTGAGATACCCTCTGATCTCAAATAACTTTTGCAAAGATACATATTAAATTATTAATAAAGCAAATCTTTTTTTAGTTTTTTTTGTTTTTGCTGTCAATTATTTATTTTCTCTTTCCATATAGAAAAAAACATCCTCCTATACACCTTCTTTTTGTCTACAGACTCTTCTAAGAAAGCATACACCGGTTTCTCGCTATTTCTTTTCCAACGGTTTTCATCTGCCCGTCCCCACTGCTTCAGGCACATGCCGTTATTTATTCACAAGGATGATTAATCTGTTTATAATCAGATATATGCAGGTTGTACATCATCCTTCGTGTTGCTCTTTTACGGCCCTTTCCATCTATGTTTCTGAAATCGTTTCTGAGTCAATATCAAGCAATGCTCTATGAATCAGTGCTTTACTTTCATACTTCCTGCAATTGTTTCTGAAAATAAAAAAAATCAGAAACATTTCCGGATCGGTACTCTTTTATTTTTCTGTCTTACAGGTGATTATGTTGGTAATTCTGAAGCTTTCCCTTTCATTATAAGAAAGAGCCCCTAATTATCAAACAAACCATAAATATGAAAAAGGTACTATGCACATTGGGGGTGGTTGTTGCTTTGCTTTTAGCGTTTCCTTGTATGGGGCGCGCTCAGCAATGGGGCTTGACTACCAATGGTCTTTACTGGGCCACGGCTACTCCGAATGTAGGAGTCGAATATGCTTTTAGTTCAAAGATGAGTGTAGCCGGTCTTATTCAATATAATCCTTTTACTTACGCTAAAAACCGGAAAATGAAACATTTGGTCGGGCAGGTAGAATACCGTTACTGGCTGAGTGAAGTTTTCAAGGGGCATTATCTGGGCGTGCATGCTACGGGAGGTATCTTCAACTTCGGTAACCTTCCTTTTGGCATCCTGAAGGATTATCGGCTTGAAGGTCAGTTGTATGGTGGAGGGGTTACTTATGGTTATCAGTGGATTATCAGTAACCGGGTGAATATCGGAGTCGATATCGGTTTGGGATACCTTCAAGTTGATTATGATAAGTTTTATTGTCCTACCTGCGGTGAGCGTGTCGATCATTACCGGACCGGTTATGTAGGCCCTACCAAGGTTGGTGTGTCCATTATCTATCTTTTAAAGTAGGGGAGGGGTAAGACATGAATATCAGGCAAGCTTTTTTCATAAGTTTCTCATTTTTCATCTCTCTATCAGTGTTAGCGGCAGATAGATCTACGCAGCCTGTCCGTACAGAGGTGTATCGTTTGGAACGCCGGGACTCTGTCTTGTTGGTCGATCTGGCTGTCGACCTGACCAGCGTCCATCTGGCGCCGGACTGTACGGTCTATCTGTTTCCGCTACTCTCTTCGGGCAATGCCGCCGATTCGTTGTCGCTGCCTCCCATTGTGCTCAATGGGCCTCAAAGCGATTTGATGTATCGCCGACGCCGGGCCTTGGGCACTACTTCGGGATTGGAGAAGATTCCTCCTTATACTGTGCTTCGTGAGGGAGATCACGCCTTGCCTTACATCCATTATCGAATCGAAGTTCCTTATGCGGCATGGATGGAAGATGTGAAAGTGTGGATGCGGGATACCAATTGCAATTGTGATGCCCGTTTGGTACCTTTTGCCATGCAGACAGAGCAGATACCCCCATTGATTGTAGAGCGGGTGGATACTATTGTGATTCGTGACACCGTCCGGGTAGTTCCGGATGTATCTGAACAGCCACCTGTGATTGCGGATGCCTCTTCCCATAGGAAGGTGGTTCCTATTCAGGCGGGATATGAAGCTGATATTTATTTCCCTACTAACGAAATGCGCATTCTTCCCGATCATGAGTTGAACCGTGCCTCTTGGATGCATTTCGTTAATCAGGTGGACTCTATTGAGCGGGATAACCGGAATTCCATATCGGGAGTCACTGTTACCGGCTACTCTTCCCCGGAAGGATATGCCTTGAATAACGAACGTCTGGCCGAGAAGCGTGCCAAAGCTCTTCAGGAGTTTCTTGAAAATAAATATGGCGAACGCATGGAGATCGCAGTTGAATGGGTAGGCGAAGATTGGGAACAGTTTGAGAAAGATATAGAACTTTCCGACCTTCCGGAGCGTGATGAAATTCTTTCAATCCTGCGTACCGTAAAAGATAACAATCAACGGAAAAAATCTTTGAAAACGCTGAATAAAGGGAAAACATTCGGAGTCTTGCTGCGGGAATATTTTCCGAAGCTCCGGCGAGTGTCATGTCGTATTAGATACGTAAAATAAGAATATGAAAAGAATGTATTACATAGGATATATGCTCTGCTTGTTGCTTGCCGGTTGTGTAGTCGGTGAGAAAGCGGACGGTCTGTTGGAGCAACGTCTGTCTGATCGTACCCTTTTGGTTTATATGGGAGGGGATAATGATTTAGCCGATGAGACCGACGAAAAATTGTCAGCATTAGCAGAGGCATGGGACAGGTTTCCGGGGCATCTATTGATTTATCAGGATAAAAAAGGAGCGGATAGTACCCGCTTGTTAGAGGTTTGTTTTGATGAACAGGGAGAAAAGGTAACAAAAATATTGGCTAAGTATAAGCAGGAGAATTCAGCCAGTGCCTCCGTATTTGCACGGGTTGTCAATGAGGCTATGGCCCGGTATCCTTCCGTTGATCCGGGATTGATCGTATTTTCTCATACCAGCGGATGGCTGCCGGTAGGTACGGCAGTGGTTCCGGGCGGTATGACCCGTTCGGTTGTCAAGGATAATCATTCTGAAATGACTTTACAGGATTTTGCATCAGCCATCCCGGATGGCCAGTTCAATTTCATCCTTTTCGAAGGTTGTTTCATGGCCGGACTCGAGGTAGCCTATGAACTGAAAGATAAAACACAATATGTGGTCGGGTCATCGGCCGAGATGCTTTCACCGGGCTTCACTCCGGTATACAAACAAATGTTTCCGTTGCTTTATAAAAAGGAAGCGGATCTGTCGGCAGTGGCTGCCGCCTATTATGATTATTATAACAATCTGGAAGGGGATTACCGTTCGGCTACCATCAGTGTGATCCGGACTAACGGCTTGGAAATGTTGAAGTCGCAACTTCATGCAGCCGAGAGCCGGGTGGAACGTTGGGAGTGGATAGACCGTAGCGGCTTACAGAGTTTTGATCGTTTGCCGGATGGACAACATCTCTTTTATGACGCTTCGGCCTATGTGGAAAGGATTGGAAGCGCAGAAGAATCTGCCGCTTTTGATGAGGCCTTGGAGAAAGCGATAATCTATAAAGCGGCTACGGAGAACTTTATGTCACAGAGCCGGGGCGGATTTACGATTGGCGATCATTGCGGCATGACGCTGTATATACCTGATGCCACCGCTCCCGCATTGCTGACCGAAAGAAAGAAGCTGAAGTTAATGCAATAATATATAGTTCAAATTAATTAGTGAATGGTAATAATAGAATTAAAAAGTGATGGAAAGGAATTTTTGATTAACGAAACAGACAGTGACAGTTAACAGAACGATGGAACAGGGAGTATCCGCATTTTTTCTCTCTGCCTTTCACCCTTCGCGATTCGGAAGGGAGAAAGGAATATCCAAAGCGGATAAGAGTATAAAATATTCGAACTTATATCTATAATTAAATTTTTTAGTAACATGAAATTAAACAAATTATTTACGTTTACATTGGCGGCCCTTGCAATGGCTGCATGTAGTAATGATGATGAACCGGGAATTGACAATGGTGGTCAAAAAGGTGAATTGATTGATGCTATCAGCATTGCTTTTACCAATTCTACAGCTCCTGCCACCCGTGCGGATAAGGGTGAAATAGAAGGAGTAGGCACTGAAAATAACGTGTATGTGGCCTATCTGTTTGCCAAAGAAAATGATCCGCAGCATGAAGGCGCGAAAGTAGGTGACTGGACTGTGAAGCGTGTGGCGGGTGATGTTAATGCGGAAGACACTGATGTGGCAACCGCAATTGGTGAGGGCGATGTTGCGACTCCCGGAACGAAGAAAAATATGTGTACGTTTAACGGCGTACGTCAGGGAGATAGCGTTTATGTCATTGTGAATGATCCTCAGATGACCCTTGCTACCGCTCAGACACTGGCACACCAGGCTGACAAATCGGAAGCCGCTATCCGTGCCTACATCTCTAATCTGTCTAAGAGCTACCTGAATGATCTGACCGTTACTGCAGACGGAAAGCAAACTAAAAAGTATATCATGGCAGGTGTATCGGCTATTCCTACCAACCCGAATATTCCGAATGGATCTACCGTAAAAGTTTCGATTCCTTTGAACCGTGAATTAGCGAAAGTATTCTTTAATGCTTCCGTTACTACCAACCCCGTATACGAGGCTTATGGTAAGATGGAAATCAAAGATGCAGAATGGGAAAATCCGACAAGTACTAAAGATCCTGATGGTATTGTCGTAGTGCGTATCCCGAGACGTGTGTCTCCGTTCACAGCACAGACTCGTGACTGGTATTTCCCGCAGAGCGCGGATGCGACTGCTAAAGACTGGGATGTGCTGAACTGGTTGAAAGCATTTGCAGGTGAGAAAGAATCTGTACCCGGTACTGCAGAAGTTGCCGGAACGACTCTGGCATTGAATAAAGGGGAATACAATGCTGACGCGAAAGAATATCGTCTGACATGGGTTGTTGGTGAGAAGGCGCTGACTGATGGACAGAAGGCTGATGAAAAATCTATGGTATACGTTAAGAGCAACAAGTTATATTCTCCTTATTTTTATGTAACTCCTAACTATGCCGATAATGCCGGTTGTGCTACTGTGGTAGTTACCCAGGCTACTTATATCGGTACACATACCCTGCTTGAACCGACTATTACGGAGCAAATGTTGAAAGAAGCTTTGGCAGATGGCACTTTCCAAGGTGCTACTTCTACTGACGGATCTGTCACCTATGATAAATTGGCTGCTGATTTCTGGGATAAGGCTGATAATGTAAAAGCATTGGTTGCGTTCCTGGAAGCGAATGAGACATATAAACTTGCGTTGAGAGGTGAAACGGAAGACGCTAAGAAAGAAGCTGCTATTACGATTAAACCTAACGACAAACGTTACTATCGTGCTGATGTTGCCAACTATAGCGATGACGAAACAACCTCAATGAAGATTACCGAACGCAACACATTCTATCATATTACAGGTACTATTACTACTTTGGGTGCCAAGAGTATTGAAGATGCTATCAATTCGGATAATATTGACATGCTTGTACAGGTAGTTGTTAAGCCATGGAAATATGTTGTTAACAATATAAATATGTAATCAGAATCTCTTTTTTTATATGATCCGGGGCGGATGGAAAATCCGCTCCGGTTTATATCTCTTTCTTTTTCGGAAAGAGAAGAATACAAAACTAAAATGAAGAAACTGCTACCGATACTTCTGGGGGTTGCCCTATTGCTGAATTCATGTATTAAAGATGATATGGATGCTTGTGCCGGATATATGCACATCTATTTCAGCTATATTTATGGTGGAGCCAATCGTTTTTTTGAAACGGTTTCTACTCCTACGCAACTTCATTTTTATAAACAGAAGCATAAATATCGGGAACTGGAAATAGGTTTGGATGAAGTAGGATTGACCGAACCTTATCGATTCTTGAAAACCTTTGATGATATAGACAGTCTGGAACTGATAGCCTGGACATATGATGAGGCAATTGATTATGTAGATACTCCTGATACTCCCATAGGAGAGGGGTATGTGAAATTAAAAGAAATTACCGACGGCAGCGGAATCTGCCGGCCTGTAGACGATCTGTTGTACGGACGCATTGCCATAGATGCCGGCCTGCGTGAAAACCGCAATATTGTGACTATTCCGTTTGTGCGTGCCGTATGCCGTACGCGTATAACAATGATTCCTCAGACAGTAGAGGATCAGGTCGTTGAAGAAGGAGGAGCAACACGTGCCGCAAGCAGTATTATTCCTTCCCCCGAAGATTTTAAGTTCCACCTTTACGGTACGCGTAGTGGTGTAGATTATAATAATAAAGCAAATACGGACGAAGTGATACTTGAACCTGAATGTTACTACGAAGAAAGTACCGGAAATGTACTGACTCCCTGGTTCGGTTCTTTTTCTTCGGAAGGAAAGTTCCTGAGAGTAGACGTGTTTATTCGTGATGAACAGGTCGCTTCGTTTGATTGTGCTCCTATTGAGTTGACTTCTGTTCCGGGCAATTATATTGACTTGGTGATTGACGGACATTATGTGAAGCCCGTTATGCAAGTTCGTGTCAACGGATGGAAAGTGGCGGCAATAGAAAGTAATATGTAAGTAAGCTGATAAAAGGAGAGTATAGCATGAAAAAAATTCTGATATGTCAACTGATGGTATTTCTGGCCGTGGCTTTGGTTTCGTGTTCGGATGATACTTCCGAAAGTATCTCTCAGAACCCGGATAAAGACATGTACCTTCGTGTGAATGTTCCTCGCACTTATGCTTCCGGAGCCGATGGGACGGATAATAAAGAGACGGTGATCAATGGCATTGACGTATTGGTATTTGCTCCGGGAGTGTCTGACCGGAACCGGCTGTATCTGAAATCAGCATCCGAAGGAACTCCGGTTGCCGGTAAAAATACGTTTCAGGTGACTATGCCTGTGGGAGAAGGATTGGAAGTGCATGTATTTACGAATAGCCATGCAGAGTTGGTGCGTAGCGGTGCCTATAAAGGTTTAGGGATGGAGATGAATGCATTATTGGAAAAAATGGTATCCAAAGTGGAGAATAATCTGTCCGGGATAGACTGTTTGCCTATGCATGGTTTTTTGTCAGGAGTGACTGTTTCGAAAGAGTCGGTAGGGCAAACGCTTAGTGTACCGGTGCTGCGTTCAGTAGCCGCTGTACAGGCAAAAGTGGATGACGCGCATACGGGAAATCCGGGTGAGTTGTTGGATAGCGATGGTAAGGTGATTTTTAAGTTGCGTGAGTTTTATGCTTATTTCCCGGCGGATAGCGGTAGGTTGGCTCCGTTAAAGGAGGCCTATGAAGTGGTTGCCGCAGGTTCAGAAGACGAGAAAAAGACCCGTAATGTGGTTAAAACGACTTTACCCGCCAAATTAGGGGTTCGCCCGATAGGTGACAAGCTTTTTTTGAAGAGTGAGTCTTCTTTGCCCCTTGCGGGACCGCTCTATCTATACGAAAACACTTATTACTCGGATAACGGCTTTGATCAGCCCGGATATATTGCCGGCAACGACAAAGTGGCTACCACTCGTTTGGTGGTAGGCGGAATTTATGGAGACGATGCGGATGTCACTTATTACCGGATTGATCTGACGGATCCGGACGATCCGAAAAAACTGGTTGAACTATTGCGCAATCATAAGTACACTTTTCAGATTATGAATGTCTCGGGTCCGGGGTATGACAATCCTGACGATGCGGCTACGGGGGTACCGATGAATATCTATGTGAAAGTGATTGACTGGATAGACGTGAATACGGAAATTGACTTTGACCGTGAGAACTGGTTCTCTTCGGGTACAAAGAAGCTCGTTTTATCCGGTTACGCAGGTTCGCTGAAATCCATTCCCATAGAAAGCGATGTCGCGTTCGGTCCTTTCTGGGAGTTGAGTTTTGATGCGTCGAGTCCGGTTAACGGTAATGCGACGGTTGCACCTGTAAAGGTATCTGACGGTGCAGTGTCGGCCGTAATCTCTAATGAACGCTATGAGATAACCGTCACTGCGGGTACGCTTACCGTAAAGGCCAAAAAGTCTTATGGAGACCTTGCCACCGGTGAGGCTTATGACGATGACTTCTATATAAAAGTAAAGAATTTGACAGTGCATTATAAACTGACTCAGGTAGACCGTTCTCCCGATGATTGGGGAAACGGAGGAAGCCAGGAAGATGAACTGCATAATTAAACATAGATTAGTTGGCTTATGAAACGATTTAAAAGAAATATACGGCAAGGATGTATGCTTCTAAGCGTATTTTGCTTGATGGGGGTTACAGCCTGTTTAGGTGAAGAGGGACGTGATATGCAGCCTGTCAAGCCTGTCGCTTTCACGCTGAACTATACCATCCCCGATGCTGATGATCCGGAAACAAGGGCATCCGATACAGGAGGGAAAATACCTGTGGCCCGTCCGGAGGAAAGTGTGATAAATGATGTAAAGCTCTTATTTTTCATTTACGATGAACATGGCAACGGGTTGTATGCCGGTTCCTTGCAGGGAACCGTCGATGGCAATCATCTGGCTAAGACAGGGAAAATATCGGTGATTATACCGGAAAGCGGAAGCATCGACAATCATACGGATTATAATGTATTGGTGCTTGCCAATGCTTCTGCTTATTTTCCCGGAATGGATTTTGATACATATTGTTCCGGACAGACTGAAAATGCAGTGCGGGTGCAACTCCGGGGAGATATGCCGTTGCAGTCAATAACGGACAGAACATATACCGTTACGGATAACAGTTTACTTATGAGCGGAACAACATTTAAGGAAGCAGGGAAGGATATGAGTGTACAGCTACTGCGTGCCGCCGTACGCATAGATGTCCGGGTGGCTGAGGATAAAAGGGGGACGGTTCTCTTGAAATCGGCTATGCTTCGTAATGTTTCATCGGTAATACCTGTATTTAATGATCCGCAGGATATGGCTTTCCTGCCGTTGACCTATGCAAATGAAAAAAATGCACCGGAGCAATTCAGTATCATAGGCGGTTTGTATGCCACTGAGGTGTTGCGTACCCTTCATACTCCCTATCTGCTACAGACACAGGCGGTATGTCTGCTGCTGCAATGTGAAAAGTCTCCTTATAAGGGATGGTATCGGGTGAATATTAATATCGATAAAAATGATGTGCAGTATTTACGACGTAACAATGCTTATACGGTGGTTATTAAAGATGTTTTGAGTCAGGGGGCTGACACTCCCGATGAGGCATACGGAGCGGGTAGTTTTGGTATAAGAACGGTTACTGTCCCTACCGATTGGAAAGTTCCCGATGGGATAGTAACTCCACCGGATGTAGAAGTGAATTGAATGATTTCATAAAAAGATAATGAGAACGATGATAATAAGGAAGTGTAAAATAGATTGTTTTCAGAAGTCCTGCATTCTTCTGTGTGTTGCGCTCTTCTCCTGTTCGCAGTATGACTGCGCTGTTCCGGATGACGGAAGGACAGGAGAAGGAGAGCGCACTTCTTTATGCATAGGAGGAGTTTCAACAGGGCGGTTAGAGGTACTTACGCGTTCGGCTGCTGAGCTTACTACAGCAACCGACGCTATCGGGATTTTTCAGAAAAAAGATATCGCGAATGGCTACGAAGCCATTCATAACAGAAAATATACATATGGAACTCCATACTGGAAGACGGATGGGGAAGAACTGGTGTTGATCGATGGGCCGGCGGAACTGACGGCTTACTATCCTTATAAAGAGGATCGGACAAGTAGTGTGGTGATGAACAGTGAGCTCTATGCGGCTTCAAAAGAAATCTATTATTGCCCTTTTAAGGCTTCGAATACAACAGGTGCCGTAACGCTGAATTTACGCAGAGCCTATTCGCTCCTGAGATTCAATTTTATCAGGGGAGTAACGGATGTGGCTCTGAATAAAGGAGAGTATACCGGGAACGGTGAGATCAGCTCATTTACATTTTCTGCGGCTTTACGGATCACCGGAACACTGGATCTGTTTACAGGGATCGTTGAAGGAGGAGTGCAGGGGGTGATGTTCAGCTATACCGTTCCGATAACTATCGGAACCGTTGCAGCTCCTGCCGTCCTGGATTATATGGTAGTGCCTGCTGACTTCACCGGGGATCTTTCTTTTACACTAATGGTAGATGGAAAGGAGATGAAAGGTAAGATTGGCGCTGCCGAGCTTTGTGGTACGAACAAGAAAATGGTGGAAGGGACAAAGTATGAGATAGATGTCATTATTCGTCCCACTGAAGTAGAGATAGGAACTGTGGATGTGGAGGAATGGATAGAAGAGGCAGTCAGAGACTCCGGTGATCCGTTTGTGCCGCAATAAAGAGACAGAAAGGAATAAATATGTTTTTAAGAAAGCAGAGAAAGATGAAACACATTCTGGCAAATATGATGATGGCAATAGTATTGATTGCTTGTAGCAACGGAGGGATGGATCCGGTGGATAACGGCGGGGAGGACGAGTATGTTCCTGTCAGAGTGGAAACCGTTGAGGATAATGGCGTTGAAACACGTGCGGTTGCTTTGTCAAATGCCAGTATAGGAATATTTCGCACGGCACCTTACACTGCTACGTTTCCGCAACAATATGATGTACAGTGTACTCACGACGGAACCGGATGGAGTTTGGCAGATAAACTATATGTTGGCGGTACGGACGCCTCTTTGCATGTCTATTATCCGTATGGTAAGGTCACTTTTAATGGTGATAATAGTACGGTTACTGCTTTGACAGTGAAAGATAATACGGCGGATAATGATTTTTGTTATGCCGATGCTCCTTTAGCGGCAGTCAATAACCGCAATCCGGTTGCTTCCTTTTTGCTGAAGCATGCTTATGCCGGTGTGAAGTTCAGCATTGCTTGTCATTCGACTTATCCGTTGAAGTGCAAGTTAACCAAGATTGTGATGAAACCCGCAACGAGCGGAAAGACGTTTTATGTGGAACGTAGCATGGATATCAGTAAATCCGCTGCGGATGCGGGACAGTTGGGAGGGAGCACAGCTTCCGGTTGGACGCTGGATACATCTGCGCTTGCTATGGGGACAGTAGGGATAGCTCAAGGGAGTACGGATGTAAGTATCAGCAAATTGTTTCCTCCACAGGATTTTGAGGACAATACCCAACTGATATTGACAATTGATGGAAGTGAATATTCGGTAACGATTCCGTACGAGACTTTGAAAGCTCTGAAAGCCGGGTATTTATCTACCATTTTCCTGGAGGTCAAGGGTACGGGAGTAGATATTTCGGGAGTGAAAGTATACCCATGGGATACCTCTGTTGTACCCGGTGGTGATAACGATGCGACTTTAGATTAATAACTGATTGTAACAGAAAGGATAGTAATGAAAACCAAGTCTGATATGAAACCAATTATAATAGCCACTTTATCGCTGATTTTACTGGCGGGCTGTGGTAATGATGATTTTCCGGTAGAAGAACAAAAAGTTCCTTTAGAGATTGCTTCTGCATTTGTAACAGGTGACGTGCAGACACGTGCCGTCACGCCACAATTACTTACATCAGGTTCGATCGGAGTTTTTCTGGAAGGCGAATCCGGAACCAGTTATGTAAAAAAAGACAATATACAGTATGACTATAACTCCGGCTGGAAACCCAACACGGAAACAATTTATCTGGGTGGAGAGAATGCCAATGTGTGTGCTTATAAGAAAACAACGAAATTAGATTTGGCAACTAAAGAAGCTGTTTCTTTGACTTCTCAGATTTTTGACGCCGAACTTGATTTGGTATATGCAGGTAAGAAAACAGTGAATGGTACTTCTGCCGCTAAGAGCGTTGAGTTTATCATGGGACATGCTTATTCGCAAATCGAATTTGTCTTTAGCCGGGAGAATTATCCTAATACATGCAGAGTAACTAAAATAGCCATAAAGAACGCGAATATAATTGAGAATGCTACGCTGAACCTGGCAACAGCGGTTTATACATCGACTAAAATCAATGCTGCGTTCAGTTATTGGACAAATGTGGCAAAGCAGGCAGATGGCATTGTGGTTCCTGAATCGGGGACTATAAAAAGTAATGTACTGATGATTCCCTGTACATTGGCCAACAATGGAGATACAGGAGTGACACTGGAGTTGACGGTGGACGGTCAACTGATGACAGTTCCGGTTGCGTATACTAAATTGGGCGCATTAACCAAAGGCATTATTCATCAGATCAGCCTGAAACTGAAAGGTACTGCACTTGAACTGAGTGTGAAAGATACTCCGTGGGATAATCAACCGGTAGATGGTGAATATAATCCGGAACCATAAAAAGGAAGGATGAATCATGAAACGACTTTATACGCATAATCCGGATTCTCACTTGGCAAGACGCTTGTGGCTGATGTGGCTTTTAATAGTAGGCTGGAGCTCTTGTTCACAAGTAGAGGTTGCAGACTCTGTAGGGGGTGAGAACGGAGAGATACCTCTTGAAATCCGGGCTACAACCGGTGCAGAGGTCGACACTCGTGCTGTTACTGCTGTAGAAATGACTGAAGGAACATTAGGAATTTTCCGTTTACCCGAGACGGATTATACGGCATTGGAAAATATTCGTTATAACCGTGTTGCGGGAGAAAACTGGAAGCCGGCTTCTACTGTGATATATGTCGGTGCCACTTACGTCAGGCTATGTGCTTATGCTCCCTATAACTCTGTAGAGTTTAAAAATAGTTCGTTGAAAACAGAAGCCAGCCTGACAATGCAGACTTATGCGGCGGAGAAAGATATGCGTTTTGCTGTCAGTGGGGGAGATGAAGTCTGGAAAAAGACTCCTACTGCGAATTTTGAATTGAAGCGTGCGTATGCCCGTTTGGTATTGTCTGTGGTACGGGATGCCACGTATCCGAACACGTGTAAGATAACGAAAGCAAAAATAAAGGCTTCTGCCGGAAATATAATCACAGCCAATACGGTTGACATCAGTACCGGAACCGAAGGAAGCGGAACACAAACACCTCAATATATTCACACTGTGACGACCGGTTTAAAAGACGGATTTGCAATAGGGGTTACAGATGATACGAGTTTTGACTGGCTGCTGCCCCAACAAACTTTTTCCGAAGGCGTAGTCTTGACACTTACGGTGGATGGCATGGATTATTCCGTCACTATTCCGGTCGATAAACTGAGCACATTTGTAAGAGGTACTAAATATACTGTGTCATTGGTTGTCAAAGGTGGAAAGTTAACTTTGCTGAGTAACAAAATCTTGATTGACAGGGATTGGACAGAGGTGCAGACAGGAACCGGAGGCGGTGGCGGTGATTATGATACCAGTTTTAATTAGAATATGAAGATTATGAAACGTTTATTATTGATCCTGGTGGGAGGTATTTTATTGAGTAGCTGTTCTGATGACAGTGAGATGGATGACGGGAGATGGAAAGCATCTGCACTTCGAGTACCGCTCGAGGTATCTTCGGCAGTCATTAAGCAGGAGGTAGTTACACGTTTAGCTCCCGATCCGGTAGCTCTGACGAAGGGGGCCATAGGGATTTTTCTGTCGGGCACAGAACCTGAAAGCGGATATAAAGTTATTGACAACCGTAAATACGTTTACAGCGAAGGTCATTGGGGACCTCCGACGGCTAATGATACAATTTATTTAGTGGGTAACGATGCTGATGTCTGCGCTTACTACCCTTATAAAGATTCGTATGCGGATAAGACGGTCATTCCATTACAATCACAGGATTATGTGGATACTGAAGATATCTATTATGCATTGAATACAATGATAAATGGTTTTACTCCTGCGATTACTTTTGATATGGTGCATGCTTATTCTTTGGTGGAGCTAAAGATCAGTCGTGAGAACTACTTCATGCCTTGTAAAATTAGTAAAATAACCTTGATGAATTCTGCTTTAATAAAAAAAGGCACTATTAACATTGCCGTTGACGGAAGCATACAGGCTTCGGAAACAGGGAATTATGATTTGACAACAGTAACTGCAGCTTCACCTCATACATTGCTTGCTGACGAATCTTATGTACGCCGTGTACTGATGATTCCGGTTCTGCTTGGAATAGACCGGGAAGATGCGGAAGGAGGACAATTCGGGCTGTCTGTCAGCCTTGTGGTAGATGGACAACAGATGCTCGTGGAGATCCCGTATTCCGAACTTGGAGAGTTCAGGCAGGGAGAGAAGTATGTTATCGGATTAAAGATCAAAGGAACAGAAATCGTGCCTACCGTCAAAGCATTGGAATGGGAAGATGATAAGGTCAATGGCGGGGATAAATATCCTGTTGAATAAAATCATATTTAAAACTGAGCTACAATGAAAGGAGTACTATACATAAGTTTTTTAGTTTGCATGTTACTGGGGTGCAGCGATGGTGATAGCTTACCGGATTGGAAAAAAGACAAAACAGCCCGTACTGAGTTGGAGATTGCGTCTGCTTCCATTGTGGAAGGCAATCTACAGACCCGTGCCAATGCAGCTTTTACGCCCGGAAGTTCCATTGCTTTGTTTTGTCATGGGCAGGCTGCCGAAACGAGTTATACGCCTGTGAATAACAGAAAATATACGCTAAATGCCGGTGAGAGTCAATGGACAGCCGAGTCGGAGGCGAGTACCATTTATTTAGGTAGCGAGAAGGCGGATGTGTGCGGGTATTATCCCTATACGGAAGAAACAGTGGATAAGCTTTATAAGGACCGTACTAAAATTCCTATGGAGACACAAAACTATGACGTTTTAAAAGAACTGTATTATGTGACTAACCAGGTAGTTGATGCTAAGGAATATTTTGTAAATATGCGTTTTAAGCATGCTTATTCACGTTTAGTATTGAATATAGGGGTCGAAGATGCTTATCCGGCTACATGTAGTATTAATTCGGTGGCTTTGGCAAACGACTCATTGTTTCGAAAAGCGGTGATAGATATTACGAGTGGTACTGTTGGCATCCATCCGGATGATACGGAGAAACAATTCAGGGGTGGATATAACATTACAAAAGACCTTCCTTATGTTTTAGACAGTCCTACTAAAAAATACCAGGCTGATCTGCTTATGATTCCTACAAAATTATTGCCTGACCCTTTTGAACCGACTAAAGGGCTTAGCATTATAGTGAATGTAAGCGGATTTCCGGCAACGGTGATCATTCCGATAGACGATCTCTCTGATTTCGAGAGTGGTAAAAAATACGTTGTCTCTTTGAAATTGAGAGGGATTGCAATTAAATCGGTGACCGTAACCACTACTGACTGGGATGAGAAAATACTGAATGAAGGTATAGATTACGAACCGCTTCCCCGACGACCTTAATGATTATACAAAAATGAACAGCATGATTATGAAACTCAATATGAATATAAATACTTCTGTGGCTGCCATATATGCAATGATGTTATTATTGGTTGCCTGTTCGCAGGAAAGAACTTTATTTCCGACAGAAAAAACGGACAGTGTGCCTTTAAGCGTATTCACTTCGTTCAAGGCGGATGTGACTACAAGAGCTACCGCTCAACCCTTGCCTGAAGGGAGCAGTATCGGAGTTTTTTTGATAGCGGATGCTAACTATGTTATCCCTCAGAGTAATGTGAAATACACTTATCAGCCTGATGACGAATGGACGTCAGAGACCCCTGTTTGGGTGGGCGGGGCAAGAGCCGGTCTGTGTGCTTATTATCCATATGGTAGAGTTACTTTTTCCGCAGTTACACAGACCACATTAAAAAACCAAGCTTACACGGAGGAGGCGGATTGGTGGTATGCCAAAGACAATGCGACTCTCACAGTCAATAATCTGTCACCACAGATAGAATTTTTATTAGAGAAACCTTATTCTCAGCTCTCTTTGGAGATGATTCGTAACGGAAGGTATCCGTTGCAGTGTAAAATAACCAATGTACGTATAGAATTGGATAACGGAGACCCGATGGTTGACACCGGGACGTTCGATATAAAAGACGGGAGCCTGCAAAACACAACGGATGTTACTTCTTATTCATATCCAACCTCCGGACCTATGCATGACACGGGATTGGGGGTAGGAGAAGCGGCGAGAGATACCACTTGTAACTATCTGTTTGTTCCGCAGGTTCTTGCGTCCGGGTTGAAACTGACTTTGACCATCGATGAACGTGAGTTCAGTGTGATTGTGCCACAGGCGGATCTTGCCGAACTGGTAGCAGGAAAGCGCCACGTAGTCCGGTTGGATATCAGAGGGGGAATACCGATTAATATAGTGGAGGTTACCACGACAGAGTGGCAATCAACAGAATTTGACGGTGGTGATGCCACTACTATTAAAGATACAACAGAGATCATTATTGATGGTGGTAAAGTGGGAACAGAAGATTGGGCGTCGGATCCTATAGAAAATGGATCAGGAGCACTGTAATTTAATATTAAACGTATGAAGACAAACCTATTATTTTTTATTTGCATCCTATTTGCATTAGTCTCTTGTGAACAAGAAGACAAGGTGTCCGGAGAGAAGGCACTGGCTGTAGTGTCCGCTTCTTCCGACGATAGGCCCTCAACACGCGGAATTATAAACGATGATACATACGCTTTAGGGGTTTTTCGGACCACTGCCGGTACTTATACGCCTTTATTCAATGTGAAGCATATTTATTCAGGAGGAGAGTGGGGATCTGATGATGTAATCAAGGTAGATTATCGGAATGCTTCTTTTTTTGCCTATTATCCTTATCATACAGCGACCGGAAATTATGCCGGACTGGCAGGTGGCACTACCTTGACCCTGCAAGCACAGTTGTTCAATGCCGGAGAGGACATTTGCTATGGAGCAGGTGGAGCCTTGGGTGGAGGTCCGGTTAGTGTATACAATCCGTTTGTTGAGTTTCTGGATATGAAACACGCGTATACCCGGTTGAGGTTGACACTGACCCGCGGGGAAAAATTTGATAAGACTAAGAAATGTAATATACAGAATATTACTTTCAAATCGAATAATGCCAATTTTTACCTGACACGTAGCCTCGATATTGCTTCAACTGCCGGAGCTACCGGAGGAAGCGCTGTGACTACCGGGTATGTTCATAATCCTAACGTTAATATTGCCGCCGGTAAAAGCGTGACATACGAGTATATGTTTCCTCCGCAACCACTTGCCGGTAGTAAATTGACTATTCTTGTCACTGTCGACGGGGTGACTCGGAGTTGTGACATTTCAACGTTAGGCAGTTCTTTGGATTCGGGGAAATATTATGGAGTATCGCTGACATTTACGGATGTGGGAATCATCCTGTCATCGGCGGCTGTTACTGTCAATGATTTTGGCGGACAAGGAAATACTCCGATAGATACGGAATTATAACATAAACGGAGAATAAAGATGATACAACTGAAAGATAAACTAAAAGTAAATGGCGGAATGAGACGGTACATGGAAATGGTTTGTTTGAGCCTGTCGTTTTCTCTTTTCGTAATGGGTTGCAGTCAGGAAAGCGATACGTTTTATCCATCGATTCCGGATGAAGAACAGCCCGCTGTGGATGAAAGCCGGATGGTTCCGATACAATTGAGTGTGGACGGGGTTGATCGATTTTACGGAGGGGCAGTGACGCGTTCTGGAGAAACTGTTGCTCGTTTAGTGCAGCCTTTGGATTCTACTTATGATACCGGATATGATGTGGAGACAACAGTGGAGTCGGTTCCATTGGAGAATAGTGTGTCGACCCGTGCCAACTTGGGTAATGTACAGTTTCGTGTAGTGGCTTACAGAACAAATGCTTCGTCTGCCGCTAATTATGCGGGGACAGCTGTTTACAAGACAAATGGTTCGGGAGTCGCGGCTATTGTAGCCAAGACAGCTACTCCTGTCAATAGTGCCGGACAATGGATATTGGGGCCGGGCACATATACTTTTGTGTGCTATTCTTATGGAGTGAATAGTACACCGGCAATGCTGTCCGGTAATTGGTCCGCAACCGTTTCGCACAATCAGGATTTTATGCTTTGCCGGAAAGAAGGAGTTGTAGTAGCTCCCGATGATAGGGGAGAGTTTACATTGGGAGGAATCAGCTTTACACGTCAGTGCGCTCTACTCCAACTGGCTGTCACGGCCAATGATTTTTCTAATAATACGGTTCAACAATGTGCAGCCACTGTATCCAACTTGAATAGCAATAACATAACCTGGAATGCCGGTCAGGCAGCCCTTTCAACAGGCGGCACAGGAGGAGCTGTAAACTTTTCCTGGAGCAGCTTGAATGCGGCTACGGTTCATAGTAATGTATATAAGGTGCTCCCTCAGAGCAGCCGTACATTAACCATTAAGTTCACGACTTTGCGAATTGGTAATGTACAATACAACAACCGAGTGACGGTTAATGTCACCGGACGTCAATTTGTGGCAGGAGGTAATTATAAGATAACTGTTAAGATAACCGGAAACGGTATTACTGTGGGAGGAGCTACGTGGGCGAAAGGGAACGTTTACAGGAGTGGGAGTAATTTTTATTTAGAGTCTTCACAAAGTGGTTATCACAGTGGTACAGAAGGTGGATCTTTTTTCGGCTGGAATACTCTCTCTTCCAGTAATAATACGTATGGAGGAAGCTCTTTTTCCTCCAACAATGATCCTTGCTATCAGGTTCTTCCCCAAGGAACATGGTGTACTCCGACTGCCAACCAGTTACAGAATCTGGGAAATAGTGGCTATAGGTCTGGAAATATGAATGGTAAGAGGGGAGGATTTTTTGGCGGTGATAAAGTTTTTCTGCCTGCAATGGGAAACAGAGGTAAAAATAATGTAAACTATTGGCGTGAAACGGGGTATTACAGAAGCAGTACGGGCGCCAGTAATAAGCGTTGCTATTATCTGGAGTTTAATCAGAGTTATGCTGTTAAAAATAACTATTATTGGTATTGGGATGCATTCCCGATAAGATGCGTCAAAAGATGAAAATTTTGAAAATGGTGAAGTGTAATGTCGTAAAAAATGAATAATGAATAATTTAAATGATCTGATCAGGATTTGGTGTCTGCTACTGGTTTTGGTCGCCTGCAGCCAGGATGACAATATGGATGGTATACCCGATGATGCCACCGTACCTTGCACTGTCAATAGCGTGAGTGTAATCGAGCCGCATAAGGTCAATACTCGTGCCGCACTTAATGACGGAGAATCTATCGGGGTCTTTTTGACTGACGATGTGGCGGCGAATGGAGCTGGTAGTACCCGAAAATATTCGGACAGGAATAACTGTAAATATACCAAGGTGACAGGAAAGTGGACGCCGATTGATGATGAAAACACTGTGTCACTGGCCGAAGGAGTTTATGCAAACCTTTGGGCAATCTATCCTTATCATGCCGATAAGGAAAACGGATTGGATTATACGGATCGGACAGCCATTCCTCTAAAGTCAAAACTGTATTCGGCTGAGAAAGATTTGTGCTATGGGCCGGGAACCGGAATAGCCGATGAGACCAGTTTTACTCAGCCTGTAAAAAGTAAAACTCCTGTAGATATTTCTTTTTTAAATATGGAGCATGCTTATAGCTGGGTCGTTTTTCAGGTCAACAGACATAAGTATACCAAAGATGCTAAGCTGTCAAAAATAAAGGTATCCAATGTGTTGACATACACTACTCTGGATATTACAAACGGAACTTATGCCGCCTCTGAAGCCACTCCGGAGCCGGGAATCGCAGAGAAAGTGGACGAAACGATTCCGGAACTGGAAACTGATTATGTAGAGGTGGGCTTCCTTATCGCGCCTTGCACATTAGGATCGATCGGAACCATTCTGGGAGTAGCTGACTGTGGCATGAAAGTAGACCTTACAGTAGATGGTGATGTATATACATTGGGGATTCCGCTTACTAAATTGTCTCAATTGGAAGCCGGGAAAAAATATTTGATTGAGATTACCGTACAGGGGGCGCATGGAATCGTCATTGGGGCGAATGGAGTTTCTACTGTTGACTGGCCTACGCCCCAAGAGGCTTCGGGAGACTTGATAGGTGAGGCTACTATACATACAAATTCTGTTTTAAACTGTTTTTGGTCATGAAAATTAATAATATGTTTTTTATTGCCATGTGCGGATTGTTTATATCATGCGGGGCAGAGATTACAACGGATACTTCATCCGAAGTATTATCCGACAGGCAGATTCCTATAGGAATATCGACAGTTGCTGTTCCTGAATACGGTGCGGAGACTACGCGTGGGCTGATTGCTAACGCCACTTATCGATTGGGACTGTTTCGTACCGGTGACAAAGGTTACCCTCCTCAGTATGATGCGCCTTATACGTATACAGCAACCGGATGGACGGCTTCTACAGAAGTGAAGGTGGATCATCGCGGGGTGAGTTTGTATGCTTATTATCCTTATCAATCCGTTTCCTTTGTAGACAATACGACAACAGCCGTCCTGAATGCGCAACTTTACAGTGCGGACAAAGATATGTGCTATGGGAAGGGGCTACCTGTGGGGAGTGCAAGCATGATTAATAATGATGCTCCGGAAGTGGAGTTTACAGCTATGAAACACGCTTATGCCCGGCTCAAACTGACATTGCTGCGTGGAACGAATTATGATAAGAGTAAGGCATGTAATATAAAGAATATTACTTTAAAATCTAATAATACCGATTTTTATCCGCAACGTCATTTGGATATCACCACGGCAGCCGGTGCAACCGAAGGAACTGCCGTGACAACAGGTTATGTTTATAATCCGAATGTGAGTATAGCGATTGGGGGGCAATCGAGCTATGACTTCTTGTTGCCTCCGCAGCCACTTGCCGGCAATACATTAACAGTTCTTGTGACGGTGGACGACGAAGTGCGTTTTTTGAATATTGCGGGATTGGGCAGTTCGTTGGATGCCGGGTCGTACTACAATGTATCTCTGACGATTACAGATATACAGATGGTACTTACGGATGCTTTGACAGTGAATGATTACGGGACTCAAGGGAATACTAATTTTGATTATAAATATGAGATGCACAATTGACAGGACGCAAACGGGAATACTTAAAAGTATGATTCGCCTAATGGCTTGTTCATGTTCTTTGTTCTTGATTTTGCTTACAGTGACAGGGTGTGACAGGGAGGAAGATGAAAGATTTCCTTCGGGACATCATGATCCGATAGAAGGAGATGGGGAGATGGTGCCTATCAACGTAAAAGTGGATGGGGTAGATGAGTTTCTGGGTGGTGCGGTTACCCGTTCCGGAGAGATTTTGACAAAGATAGTGCAGCCTTTGGACAGTACTTATGATTCGGGCTATGATGTAGAAACGACAATTGAATCTTTACTTCCCGTTAATCCGGTACAGACGCGTGGCAATATGGCCAATATGCAGTTTCGGGTTGTAGCCTATAAAAACAATTCCATAACGGCTGCTAATTATGCGGGTACAGCGGTTTATAGTATCAATGCTTCCGGTATTGCCTCGATTGTAGCGAATACAGCCACTCCCGCAGCTGTTTCCGGACAGTGGGTGTTAAGGCCCGGGACGTATGCGTTTGTCTTCTATTCATACGGAACCAATTCTGCTCCGGCTGCTTTGTCCGGTAATTGGTCGACGACAGTGACGCATAACCAGGATTTTATGTTGTGTCAGAAGACCGGGGTAGATGTAAAGGCCGATGCAAGCGGGCAATGCCTGTTGAGCGGCATTAGTTTTTCAAGGCAGTGTGCCCAACTTCAGTTGTGTGTAGTGGCTAAAGAGTTTAATAATAATACGGTTCAGCAGTGTGCGGCAACTATCTCGGGACTTAGCAACAGCCCTGTGACCTGGAATGCGAGCCAGACAACTCTTCCTGTAACGGGGACAAGCGGGACATTGAACGTGGCATGGACTAATCCGAATGCTACCACGGTGAATAGTAATGTGTATAAGGTACTTCCTCAAACCAGCCGTACGCTTACGATTAAGTTTACTACTTTAAAAATCGGTAACGGACAAATGAATAACGCTATTACGGTTAGTGCTACAAACCGTATATTCAGTGCAGCCGGTAATTATAAGATAACGGTTAGCATTGTGCCAAATTATATTTCAGTGAGGAGCTATAAATGGGCAAGGGGAAATCTTTATAAAAGCGGATCTAATTTTTACTTTGAGGCTGCTCAGTCAAATTATCATGGTGGTGCGACAGAAGGAGGATTCATCGGATGGAATACTCTTGATATCGGTGTAGGTAAATATAATAGTGGGAATTACTCTACGGCCAATGACCCCTGTTATCAAGTAGTCCCTCCCGGTACTTGGGAAACACCTTCTGATGGACAACTACAAGATCTGATTAATGCGGGAGTTACCTATAGCGGCTCTCCTAAAGGTTTTTGGTTCGGAGGGAACAATGGGGTATTCCTGCTTGCTTTGGGAAGCCGGGATCAGTCCTCTACTACAATAAACAATACTATATCGAAAAACGGAGCTTGGGCTTTTTATTGGTCCCGGACTCCTTCCGGAAAAACAGCCAAAGGGCTTAATGCTATGCAAGGTAATAATAGTGCCGGTATAGACAACAGTTGGGCGCGGCCTGATGGCAGAACGATAAGATGTGTTAAACGATAAATGGTATATTCTATGAAACAGGTATTAGAATGTTGTTTGCTTTCATTAAGTCTATTCCTCTTTTTCTCTTGCGGGAAGGAGGAAGAAGGACCTATCCCAACCGATAGACAAGTGCCTATCGGGGTTATGGAAGCTTCTTTGAGTACGAGAGTGTCCACACGCGGAGTCATCAATACTGATATTTATAAATTGGGTATTTTCCGTACGGACGCTCAGGGATATCCACCTCAGTATGATGCTCCCTATAGTTACGACGGTGTAGCCGGTTGGACGGCTACTACAGAAATACTGGTGGATCACCGTTCGGCGAGCCTGTACGCATATTATCCTTATCAGTCTGTATCATTTGCCGATAACACTACGAAGGCGATTTTGGTTGCCCGGATTTATGATGCAGCTAAAGATATGTGTTACGGTAGCGCTACGTCTGCAGATGGATCAGGCATGATAAATAATGATCATAAAGGAGTGCGATTTATTGATATGAAACATGCGTATGCCCGATTGAAACTTACATTTGTCCGGGGGACGAATGTGATGTCAGGCCGTAAATGCAAAATTGAAAACATAGTGTTGAAGAATAATTCAACCAATTTTTATCTTCAGCGGCAAGTCGATATAACTACCGGCACGATTACCGAAGGGACCCCTGCGGCGGAGGGATATGTACACAATCCGAATGTAGAAATTGCATCCGGGAACCAAGTTTATGAATATTTACTTCCTCCGCAATCTTTGACTGATAATAAATTGACCATTTCGGTAACGGTAGATGGTGAAGTCCGTACGGTCACGGTTACTGCGTTTGGCGGTACATTGAATGCAGGAGGATACTATCATGTTACATTGACAATCAATGATGTGCAGATTGTTCCGAGTGCGGGTGTAACCGACAACGGGTATACGTCGGGGGATGATCCGAAGAATCCCATTCAGAATAATACTCCAAGTGTGGTTTAAAATGACTGATAATAAATGATAGGAGAGGCTCGCTAAGTGTGAGGTTTATACGGGCTATCCACACCTTTTAATAAATTGATTTTAGATAGATAAAATGAAAAGAGAATTGAGCATGGTCTTGTGTCTGCTGTTGCTTCCGGGCATGGCAGGAGCGGGGACCGGTGCCGACTCGCCGGAAAAAAAAGCGGCGTCGGCAGTGAACAACAAACGAAACGTACGACAGAAAATAACCCCGGTGGGTACTCGAAAGTCTACCTCGGTACGCCCTTTGTCCGTATGCGAGGTGAAAGTTGACCTGCCTACGGACAGCATGCTGCTCTCGTGGGTAGGCTTTTTGTCGCCTTCGGCTACGGAGGCACCGAAGGTTGAGGAGGTGCGGCAGACTGTGAGTGGCAGCATCGTGCTGGATTACAGTCGTGGGCAGAAGACGAAGTATGATGAGCGTAACTTTGTAGAAGCTGTTTACAAACTTTTGGCTGTGACACGTCCGCTTAGAGAAACACCGGGTGTGAGTCTGGAAGGTATTCGTTTGACAGGTTATACGGCTCCGGACGGTGACTATCGGGCGAACGAACGTCTGGGTTTACAACGAGCACTGGCATTGAAAGATTATATTCGGCGGGAGAAAAGCTTCGGCACAGTGCCTTTTGAGGTGAACTGGATAGCGGAGGATTGGAAAGGATTGACCGATCTGATAGTTGGGTCGGAGATGGCATTCAAAGAGTCCGTACTCGATATTATCCGTACAGTGGATGTGGTGGATGGTCGTGAACGAATGCTGATGGATTTGGCCGGTGGGACTGCCTACCACTATTTGTCGTCGGCTTTTTTCGGGAGGTTACGTCGCATTGAGTACGAGGTAACCTACGTGGACGGAAGCTTCGCGACACAGCCATCGACAGGCATGACAGAAGGGGTGTCGGTTGTTACTTCGGGCAAACCGGAAGCATTCTCGGTGGCGGACTTCTGCCGCTTGGCAGAAGCACATGCCGTAGGTTCGGCTGAATTCAATGACTTGATGGACTTGGCGGGGCGTCTTTATCCGGATAGTCCGGTGGCATGCATCAACGCTGCCGGAGTAGCCTTGTTGCGCCGCGATACGGAGCGTGCCCGGAAATATCTGCAACGCTTTGCCACCCTGCCTGAAGCCGGGTGTAACATGGGTATTCTTTGCCTGCTTGAAGGTGACCGGGGAAAGGCGGAAGTTTACTTGAGCCTGGCACAGGCAGGAGGAAGCGTGCCGGCAGGGAGGGCACTGCGCTTCGTGCAAAGTAAGTAAAGGCTCACCACAGAATACGCAGATTCACACGGAGTCGTTTTTTCTCTCCGTGTGGTTGCATTTAGTAAAGTATGAATGAAGAATCTGTGAAAATCTGTGTAATCTGTAGTGAAAAGAAAAATGGAAAACACAAACTGACGAAAGTTATGGATATAGCGGAAATAGCAACAATGGCATTTATCGCTTCGGGGATGACATACAACGCCGTGAAGTATTGGCGGGTAAACCGAAAGGTGCACATTGCCCGTGAGTGGCCGGTGAGTCTGATTCTGAAACGTATGGATTATTTGTCGGAAGAGTGCCGGAGAGCGGTCTTGTTGGTCTTTGACCGACGAGGATATTTGGTGCGCAAGTACCCTGAGGCGGATGTGCTGAAACGGAAAAAGAAATGGCGGCTGCGTTGCACTGTACAGGAGGGGATGTTGAACTTCTGTGTGCTATTCACCCCCCATGCGCTTTGCCTGAGCGGGATACATCATCGTGATGATGTGGATCGCCTGTTTGCCGGTCATACCGGCATCTGTATTGCCGAAACTGGATTACAGGAGATTGTTCATGGCGCGTCGTTGGAGTTGATAGCTGCCGGTACGGAAACAGACGAGGAAAATGAGAAGACCGATTCTGCCACATTGGATGCATTGCTTCCGGGAGAATTGGTTACGGACGCAATGGCAAAGGATCTTCCGGTAGAGTTGAAGGGGTGTAGCGAACAATGGTATACGGGAAGCGTGCATTATGCGAAAGGTGAACCGGATAACTGGCTTGGCGTGCGCCGTGAGGGGGACCGGCTGTTGATGCAGTTTCGTACCAACTTTTCTGCCGTGGAACGGGAGGCAACCATTGAGATAGGGAATGGCGAGGGAGTACACTTGCTCAAGGTGCGTCAGCAGGTGATGGGTATTCATCCCACGTTGACGGTCAGTCGTCGGCTCTATGTCAGTGCCGGGCGGAAGAACGAGGCTGTGACGCTAACCGTTATCCCTGACAATGAACAGGCATGTTGGTGCGTGAAGAGTGCTAACGCTAACGACGGTGGATGTTGGTATTCGGTCTATCCGCCTGTGGGCCTGCAACAGAAAGGGAGTCAGAACTTGAAAGTACATCTTGAAGCGAAACCAGCCAATGTGCGCTCGCGCTCGCTGGCTCTGACGTTGGAGACGGGTACATATCCTTTCAGCCAGACGACAGATCTGTTATTGATGCAGGGTGTCTGCTTTGATTATTATATAGAGTATCCGCCGGAAGATCCTTGTGCACGACATAGCGGAGTGATAGAGATGCCACCGGGTTACAGGGAGGAGGTGAGGACATACAGTGTGTGTGTGGACAGTAACCAGTCGTGGCGTATCGTGAGCGATGAGGCGGCGGCCTGGGTGGAGGTGAGCGAACCTGAACTGTTGCAGGGACATTATGACGGACGGTTCACGGTGAAGGTACATTCTAATGCAGGATACCGGGTACGTGGTGGATTTCCGGCAGCGCGTCACACGGTGCTCTCGTTGGTGAATGATACGGGTGTGGTACGCGATATCCTTATTTATCAAGGTGGATACGTACGTATCCGGGGTAAATATTGGCTGGACCGTAATCTGGCGGCAGGCGGGAAATTAGCACAGGTAGCCATCCCGCTGGGGTTGGAAGTGGGTACCACACTTAATCAGGGTACGTATTTTCAGTTTGGCTGTCCTACTGATCGATGGGAGGAGAATTTTACGCCCTGTCGCGGCAGTTGGTACGATGGCACGGCAGAGAGTCCTGCACGGATTAATGAGTTGGACCCTTCACCGGAGGGGTGGAGGCTACCATCGCGTATTGAAATGGAGGCATTGATGAACAGTCCCGCTGCTCCGATGGAGCTTCAACGGGAGGAGGACCGGACGAATATCTGCCTTCTGAGTGACGACGGAGTACCAGTATACCTGCCGCTGTGCGGACACCGGAGCCATATCAACGGCTGCCGGATTGTGGTTCCGCACGGTCATCGTTACTGGACGGGGAGTAGTCAAAGTCCGGTATATGGCTATTCGCTTTGCGTAGAACCCAGTCGACAGATGTATTTGATGCACGATATGAAGAAATATGGGTTTCCGGTAAGAAGCGTGATGAATGATGAACTATAAACGATTAACCAGGAAGGGTATGATAGAAATAAGGAAGATTGAAGAGGTACGGAGAGGTGTGGATATTCCGGAGATTACGGGTATTTATGATCCGCTGAGCGGAAAGAAAGACGGGACGATCACACCAATGGCACCGTTGGTGGTTTGGGGACGTAATTTGAGACATTATGCGCTGGAGGATTTTAAATTGTGTCTGGTGGCACAGAGGAAACCGGTGGAGGTAATCGAGATCAAACTTGTGTATACATATTCGGATAAGAAGGTGATTGCGGCTATTCCGGAACTCAAACCGGGAGAATATCGTCCTGCGGTACGATTGAAGGATGATGAAGGAAAGGTGTATGTGTTGCCTGCGGTGTGGGTGGTGAGGGGAAGATGGAGAAGATGAGGGACAATAAACGGATTTACCACGATAGATATATAGTAACACAAAGTTTCTTAATATATGGAATTAAGTACTATATGTCTTTGTGAGACTCTGTGGCGAAATAATAAGCATGAACAAAATGAATATAAAGAAGAAGTTGGTGGCATTTGTATCGACGGTAGTGTTGATGGCCCTGGTGGTGGTTTGTCTGGGTCTGCTGCTGGTAAAAGTTTGTTCGGGGACGGATGAATGGAAAGAGGTAAGAATAGAACCGGTAGTTGGATCTGCGGCGAAAGATTCAGTACATGTAGTGCATTACACACGGCCGGAGATACCACAGGTGATGACTGAGCCGGCGGATCGGGCGGCATATTACGTGAAACATTATTGGGATGACTACTTGGTGGATGATACGGCGTGGGTGAACGGCATGGATACGGAGCAACTGTATGCCGACTTCATCGACGCGCTGAAGTATGCCGAGCCGGAGGCAAATTTGAAGGCGTTGTATACCATGATGGTGAGGATGGAGGCAGACAGTACGGCGTACAAGCGTTTCTGCCTGCTGGGTGAGAAGTATCTTTACGAACCGAACTCGCCGATGCGCAACGAGGATTATTACATCGCTGTGTTGGAACAAATGGTGGCATCCGGGCGGCTGACGGAGTGGGAGAAGATACGCCCCGCGGATCGCTTGAAACAGGCGCGCAAGAACCGGCCGGGGATGAAGGCAGCAGATTTTGCGTACGTCACCCCGAAGGGTGAGAGCGGGCGGATGAGCGGATTGAAGGCAGAGTATACGTTGCTGTTTTTCTATGATCCGGACTGCTCAAACTGCCGGAAATTTGAGAAGGTATTTGAGGAGATGCCCACTTTTGTAGAGATGGTGGAACAAGGGACGCTGCGCGTGCTGGCTGTCTATCCGGATGAGAACGAAGAAGAATGGCTGGTGAAGTCGGCACACATGCCGCGGGGATGGATTGTAGGCTGGAATAAGGCGGGGGATATCCGCAGCCGGCAGCTGTATGACATTCATGCCACGCCGAGCCTCTATTTGCTGGACCGCCGGAAGCGGGTGATCCTGAAGGACGCATCGATGGACCAGTTAATCGGTTATCTGGCGACACGGGACGCAAAGAAGAAATAAAGACATTGAAGATCTGTCTGACCCCGGTTACCTCTTTCTATAAGAGCATGTACAACAGTGGTTGTCGTTTATTCTTGTTAGGGGCTAATTGGAGGAGGTACCGGGGTTTTATTCACCTCTGCGGTGAAATCTTTGTTTGAAGCTATTATTCGACATTCATCGTCAACTGTATCCGTTTCCGTTCGAAGTCAATGCTCAGTACTTTCACCGTGACGTGCTGATGGATGGAGACCACTTCGGTGGGATCGGTGATGAATCGGTTGGCAAGCTGGGAGAGATGGACAAGTCCGTTTTCCTTGATGCCTATGTCCACGAAAGCACCGAAATTGGTGATATTGCTGACGATACCGGGAAGCACCATGCCTTCGCGGAGGTCATTGATGGTGCGAACGTTCCGGTCGAATTCAAAAACCTGTATCGTGTCGCGCGGGTCACGTCCCGGTTTATCAAGCTCTTGGAGAATATCTTTCAGAGTGGGGAGCCCTACAGTAGGGGTGATATACTTTTCTACTTCGATACGGTTGCGCAGGGCTTTGTCGGCAATTAATTGGGGTACGGTACACGAAAGATCCTTCGCCATTTGATTGACGATGCCATAACTCTCGGGGTGTACGGCGGTGTTGTCCAGTGGGTTCTCACCTCCGGCGATGCGAAGGAACCCTGCGCACTGTTCAAAAGCTTTGGCTCCCATGCGGGGTACTTTCATCAACTCTTTGCGAGAAGAGAAGGCGCCGTTGGCGGCACGGTAGGAGACGATGTTCTGTGCCAGTTGCGGACCCAGCCCGGAGATGTAGGTGAGCAGATGACTACTGGCGGTATTGAGGTTGACGCCTACCTGGTTGACACAGTTCTCAACCGTCTGGTCGAGCGATTTCTTCAGCTTCGTCTGGTCTACATCATGTTGGTACTGACCTACACCAATGGATTTGGGGTCGATTTTTACCAGTTCCGCCAACGGGTCCATCAGGCGGCGGGCAATGGATACGGCGCCGCGGACGGTGACATCATAATCGGGGAACTCGTCGCGGGCTATCTTGGAAGCGGAGTAGATGGAAGCACCCTGCTCACTGACGACAAATACCTGTACGGGACGGTCGAACTGCTGGTGGGTGACAAAGGTTTCTGTCTCGCGGCTGGCAGTCCCATTGCCGATGGCGATAGCTTCTATCTTGTAGGCTTCTATCATTTTCCGGAGTTTGGATGCGGCTTCGGCTTTTTTGTCTACCGGGGGATGCGGGTAGATATTTTCGTTGTGTACCAGATTACCTTGCGCGTCGAGACAGACTACCTTGCAGCCGGTACGGAATCCGGGGTCGATGCCCATGACACGTTTTTGCCCCAGAGGCGGAGCAAGGAGCAGTTGGCGCAGGTTTTCGGCGAAAACACGGATGGCTTCATCGTCGGCTCTCTCTTTACTGAGGGCGGCAAACTCAGTTTCAATGGAAGGCTTCAGCAGGCGGCGGTAGGCATCCTGCACGGCTTCGGATACATGGCGTCCGCATTCGTTGGTGCTGCGTACGAACTGGCGATAGAGTCGTTCGAGGCATTCATCGTCGTCAGGGGTGATACTGACCTTCAGCAAACCTTCGGCCTCGGCACGGCGGATGGCGAGCAGGCGGTGTGAAGTGCAGCGTTTCAGGGGAGAAGAGAAGTCGAAATAGTCGCGGTATTTGGCAGCTTCTTCATCTTTTCCTTTTACTACTTTGGCAGTGATAACAGCTTGACGGGCAAAGAGGTTACGCACGGCATTGCGGGCACGTTCGTCTTCGCTGACTTGCTCGGCAATGATGTCCCGGGCGCCTTTCAGGGCATCATCGGCATCTTTGACATCGCCTTTCACGAAGGCGGAAACCCGGGCGTTGAGGTTGTTCTCCCGCTGCATCATTATCAACAGGGCGAGGGGCTCGAGCCCTTTCTGACGGGCGGCTTCCGCACGGGTCTTGCGTTTAGGCTTGTAGGGCAGGTAGATATCTTCAAGGGCAGTGGCATCCCAGGTCGCATCGATGCGTTGCTGCAATTCGGGTGTCAGTTTGCCCTGTTCACTGATGGTGCCGAAAATGGTCTCTTTACGCTTGGCGAGGTCGGAGAGTTTATCGTACTGCGTTTTGATAGCTTCTATCTGCACTTCGTCCAGGCCGCCCGTGATTTCTTTACGATAGCGGCTGATGAAAGGGATAGTGGCTCCCTCGGCCAATAGCCTGAGGGTATTGCTGATTTGCTTTTCCGGCAGGTTGAGCGCTGCCGAAATCATTTTGTGAAAGATTTCCATAAACTATTTTTAGGACATTGAGCGACAAATGTACGCAATAATCTACTATAACCATCAACTTTTAGTATCTTTGCGGGCATAAAAAACGGATACACACACTCTAAAACAGATGAATATGCCGGTGTCGCTTAAATATATTCTTTTTTTGCTTCTGGTAGTTATGGGTTTCTGCCGTCCCCTGACGGGATATGCCGCTACCGGAGAGAAACCTATCCTTATGATCTGTTCGTATAATCCGGGAGCGTATCCTACTTCAGCCAATGTTTCCGATTTTATGGATGAATATGAGAGATTAGGGGGCAAACGGGGAGTGGTCATTGAAAATATGAACTGTAAGAGCTTCTCTGATTTTCCTCGCTGGAAAGGGGTGATGAGAGACATTTTAGATAAATACCGGGGGAATCAGGAGCCGGCGTTGATTATTCTGTTCGGACAGGAGGCATGGGCCTCTTATTTGTCACTGAACGATTCAGTGACAGGGGAAGTGCCCGTGTTGTGCGCACTGACCAGCCGGAATGTGGTACTACTTCCGGATGATGAAAAAGATTTGGTACACTGGATGCCGGAATCATCCGATTTTTATGAAGATAATCTGAAACGGCAGGTACGTGGCGGATTTATGTACGAATATGACATTGCATCGAACATCCGCATGATCCGGGCTATCTATCCGGATACAAAGAATATCGCTTTTATATCGGACAATACTTATGGGGGTGTCACTTTGCAGGCGCATGTGCGGAGGGAGATGAAACAGTTTCCTGAACTGAACCTGATTCTGCTGGACGGGCGCGAACACACCATTTATACCATTGTGGACGAACTTCGGAAACTGCCGAAACATACGGCTGTACTAATAGGCACGTGGAGGGTAGACAAGAACGAAGGCTATTTTATGAGGAATGCCACGTATTCGATGATGGAAGCGATTCCGGACATACCGACATTTACAGCTACTTCCATCGGACTGGGTTATTGGGCTGTCGGAGGGGTAGTGCCTGCTTTCCGGACATTTGGTAAAGAGCTGGCAGCGGAAACAGCCCGGTTGTTGGAAAATCCCGGAGATACGACACTACGGGTGGAAGTGGTAGGCACGGAAGCACTACTGGATAGTAAAAAAGTGAAGGAACAGAAGATAAACGTGGCTGCATTGCCTATGGCGGTAAAGCTGGTAAACGAATCACCTTCTTTCTATCGGCAATACCGGTATCAGATCTGGGGTGGAGTAGGCGTTCTGTGTGTCCTGGTTATGGGACTGCTGATTTCTATCTATTTCTATCTGCGGACGAAACGGCTGAAGGATGATTTGGAACGTTCGCAGGCGGATTTGTATGAAGCGAAAGACCGGGCGGAAGAATCGAATCGGTTGAAAAGTGCTTTCCTTGCTAATATGAGCCATGAGATACGGACACCATTGAACGCGATCGTGGGCTTTTCGGACGTGTTGGCTTCGGGTGGAAGCTCGGACGAGGATCAGCGGAATTATTTCAGAATTATCCAGTCGAACTCCGATTTGTTGTTACGGCTGATTAATGATATACTCGATCTTTCGAGGTTGGAGGCAGATAAAGTGACGCTGACTCCGGAAGACTGTGACGTGGTTCAGCTATGCAGGCAGGCGTTGTCGTCGGTAGAGATGTCGCGCCGGGAATCGGGTAACCGGTTTGTTTTTGAAACCAAGATCGACTCTTTTGTTTTACAGGTAGATGTTCAGCGTTTGCAGCAGGTGCTTATCAATTTGCTGACGAATGCGGCGAAGTTTACCAAAAACGGTACAATCACATTGCAGTTTGAAGTAGACAGGGAGAAGAAGCGGGTATTGTTTGCTGTGGCGGATACGGGCTGCGGCATTCCGAAAGAGAAACAGAAGCAGGTGTTCGAACGGTTTGAGAAGCTGAACGAATATGCTCAGGGGACCGGATTAGGACTTTCGATCTGTAAGCTGACAGTGGATAAATGGGGTGGTAGTATCTGGATTGATCCTGACTATGAAAGAGGGGCGAGGTTTGTTGTTTCGCATCCGTTATAAGAAAAAGAGACTATCACGGGGTCACACAGAGTTTATTCTCTATTTAAATCCTTTCAGTGAGACTCTGTGGTGAATCAAATTTAAACCATTATTATGATGAAAAGATTGATTTGTATTTGTGCTTTCTTGCTTTGTCTGGTGTGTGTATTGCCGGCACAAGAGAGAGAGGTGAAACTGAAGATTGTGCAGACAAGCGATGTGCATGGTAATTACTTTCCTTATAATTTTATCACTCAGAAGGAGTGGGGCGGAAGCCTTGCACGCGTGTATGCGTTGGTGCAAAAGAATCGGGAAGTTTATAAAAAGAACCTTATTTTGCTGGATAACGGAGATATTCTGCAAGGACAGCCTTCGGCATACTACTATAATTATATAGATACAGTAGCACCACATGTGTGTGCCGAAATGATGAACTTTATGGGATACGATGCCGGAAACATGGGAAATCATGATGTAGAAACGGGTCGCCCTGTATTCGATCGTTGGATCGGTGAGTGTAAATTTCCGGTGCTGGGGGCTAATATTATCGAAACGGCTACGGGCAAGACCCATCTTCCTCCCTATCAAGTGTTGGAACGTGACGGGGTGAAGATTGTGGTACTGGGCATGATTACACCGGCTATTCCTGCCTGGTTGTCGGAGAATCTGTGGCAGGGGCTACGGTTTGACGATATGGAGGAGACAGCACGGAAGTGGATGAAAGTGATCCGTGAGAAAGAAAAACCGGATTTGGTGATCGGGCTGTTTCATGCAGGTCAGGATGCTTTTGTCATGTCGGGTAAGTATAACGAGAATGCATCGTTGAATGTGGCGAAGAATGTGCCGGGATTCGATATGGTACTGATGGGGCATGACCATGCCAAGGAGTGCAAAAAGATAGTGAACGTTGCGGGTGACTCCGTGCTGGTGATTGATCCGGCAAGTAACGGGATTGTAGTGTCGGACATTGATGTGACACTGAAACTGAAAGACGGCAGAGTGGTGAGCAAACAAATAGACGGGGTATTGACGGATACAAAAGAATATGGTGTAAGTGAAGCCTTTATGAGACATTTCGCAGTGCAATATGGTGCGGTAGAGAAGTTTGTTTCGAAGAAAATCGGTGTGTTTACGGAAGATCTGTCTACTCGTCCGGCCTATTTCGGTTCGTCGGCGTTTATCGATTTTATCCATTCGCTGCAACTCGACATTTCGGGGGCAGACATTTCGTTTGCCGCTCCGCTATCGTTTGATGCTCAGATAAAGAAAGGAGATATCCGCGTGAGCGATATGTTCAACCTGTATAAATATGAAAATATGCTTTATGTAATGAAGCTATCGGGAAAAGAGATTAAAGATTTTCTGGAGGAATCCTATTATATGTGGACGAATCAGATGAAGTCGCCGGAAGATCATTTGCTGTGGTTGAAGGAGAAACGTACGGCGAGTGCCGAAGACCGGGCCTCGTTCCAGAATTTCAGCTTTAACTTCGATTCGGCTGCCGGAATCATTTATACAGTGGATGTGACTAAACCGAAAGGAGAGAAAGTGACCATCGTCAGCATGGCAGACGGTGCTCCGTTCCGAATGGATCATATATATAAGGTAGCACTGAACTCTTACCGTGGCAACGGCGGTGGAGAACTACTGACAAAGGGATCGGGAATTCCACAAGAAAAGCTGAAAGAGCGTATCATATTCTCAACGGATAAAGATCTCCGTTTTTATCTGATGCAGTATATCGAAAAGAAAGGCACACTGAATCCCCGTGCGTTGAACCAGTGGAAATTTATTCCCGAAGAGTGGGTGAAGCCCGCTGCAGAGAGGGATTATGAATATCTGTTTGGAACTAAATAATAGAATATGGCTGAAGAACTTACATTTATATCGGGCAGCAAAGAGGAACAATATCTCTCTTTGTTGCCTCAGGTAAAGGCTCTGATAGAGGGGGAAGAGGACCTGGTTGCCAATTTGGCTAATGTAGCTGCTGTCTTGAAGGAAGCTTTCGATTTTTTCTGGGTAGGTTTTTATCTGGTGAAGCAGGACCGGCTGGTATTGGGACCGTTTCAGGGACCGGTGGCCTGTACGCGCATTCGAAAAGGTAAAGGAGTTTGCGGCACGGCCTGGGAGGAAGCTAAAACCCAGTTGGTTCCGGATGTGGAAGCTTTCCCGGGACATATTGCTTGCAGCTCGCTTTCCAGATCGGAAATTGTGGTTCCACTGATAAAGGAAGGTAGGGTATGGGGAGTGTTAGACATAGACAGTGATCTCCTGAATTTCTTTGATGAAACCGACCGGAAATATCTGGAAGAAATGTGTAGATACTTATGAAAATAATAACTATCTTTGCCGACTTAAAAATAAGAGTGCAATAGGTGGGATACATCAAAAGAGTTCTATTATCGTTTCTGTTGTTGACGCTGTTCGTGACGTACCAGGTGAGCATTACGATGTTTACCCATGTGCATTACGTAAACGGCGTAATGATTGCGCACTCTCACCCCTATAAAGGTACTCACTCACATTCTACATCTAATATTGTTGTTATTGCCCATTTTGCTACATTCCATTCGCTGGAAGCCCATGTGCAATATGATTTTACACCCGAACGGCCGGTGCTGTTTACGGTAGAGATACCTGAGAGTATACCGGTGACGACTGAAACACATTTACGGGTAATTTCTTTGCGTGCCCCTCCGGCCGAACAGGCTTAAACTAAATTTAAGGGGAGAGCCCCTTTCCGTTTCTTTTACTCTTTTATATATCATAGCTAATAACAAACAATGAAAAATTATATAGTTATGCTTGTGCTTGCGTGTGTAAGCATGAGTTTGTATGCAGTCAATCCGATTAAAGAAGGTAATATGATTGCCGGACACGTTATTGTGAAAGGCACTGAAGAAAGCATTCCGTTCGCAACGGTAATGATATTGGGGACCAACCGTGGTGCGGTATCCAATGAAGAAGGGCAGTTTGAATTTCGTAAGTTGGCTGCCGGGAAATATACACTCCGTGTACAGGTAATGGGGTATAAAACACAGGAAAAAACAATCACGGTCAGTGCAGAGGCCACATCGGTGGTTCATTTCCAGATGGAAGAAGAGAGTTTTATGACAGATGAAGTGGTTGTCTCGGCCAACCGGAATGAGGTGAGCCGGAAGGCGGCGCCGGTGGTGGTGAACGTGATGAGCGCCAAGCTTTTTGAAACGGTGAATTCTACCGACCTGGCGAAGTCGCTTAATTTTCAATCAGGGCTGCGGGTAGAGAACAATTGTCAGAACTGCGGTTTTCCGCAAGTACGTATCAATGGATTGGAAGGTCCTTACTCGCAAATTCTGATTAATAGCCGTCCTATCATCAGCGCATTGTCGGGAGTGTATGGGCTGGAACAGATTCCGGTAAATATGATCGAACGTGTGGAAGTGGTGCGCGGAGGTGGATCGGCTCTGTTTGGGGCCAATGCTGTGGGAGGTACAATCAATATTATTACAAAAGATCCGATAAACAATTCTTTTCAGGTGGCAAGCACGATGTCTAATATGAATGGTAAGTCGTGGGAGCAATATATGGGAGGAAACGTTTCTCTGGTTGCGAAAGATAATTCGTACGGTATCGCTTTGTATGAGACATACCGAAATCGTAATCCTTATGATGCGGACGGGGATGGTTTTTCGGAACTGGGCAAATTGAATATGAATACTTTCGGGATGCGTGCATACTATCGTCCCAACTATTTCAGCCGCATCAATGTGGAGTATCACACAACAAATGAATTTCGCCGGGGTGGCAATAAATTCAATTTACAACCTCACGAATCGGATATTACCGAACAAACAAAACATATTATCAATAGCGGAGGATTAAGTTATGACCGTTATTGGGGAGAGAAGCATAAGATGTCTGTATATGGATCTATCCAGCATACGGATCGCAACAGCTATTACGGTGCTCAACAGGATATGAATGCGTATGGTAAAACAAACGATCTGACTTGGGTAGTGGGAGGTATGTATGTGGGAAATATGGACCGTTGTCTTTTTGCCCCTGCTACATTTACAGGTGGTGTAGAGTATCAGAATAACTCTCTGCACGATGTGATGACCGGGTATCATCGTGACATGCAGCAGGATGTCCGTATTGCCGGAGGATTTGTACAGAACGAATGGCGCTTGAACCGCTGGACCATGCTCGTGGGAGCACGTCTGGACAAGCATAACCTGATCGATCATCCGATCTTTAGCCCGCGTGTGAATTTTCTATATAAGCCGAGCGATAATTTGCAGGCACGTCTGACATACTCTACCGGCTTCCGGGCCCCGCAGGCTTACGATGAAGACCTGCATGTGACAGCTGTGGGAGGTGAAGGGGTGCAGATCCGACTGGCTGAGGGGTTACGTGAAGAACGTTCCAACAGCTTTAGTGGTTCGGTGGATTGGTCGTTCCCAATGGGACACTGGCAGTCTAATATTCTTCTGGAAGGTTTTTATACTGATCTGCATCATGTATTTGTGCTCGAGGATATCGGTCTGGACGAGAATGGAGATAAGATAAAGGAGCGCCGGAATGGTAGCGGGGCGAAAGTATATGGTGTCAATCTGGATGCGAAGGTAGCTCACGGGCGTGAGGCACAGTTGCAATTGGGATTTACAGTGCAACGCAGCAGATACAACCGGGCAGAGATATGGACCAGTGAAGGGGAAGAGGAACAGACAACGAAACGGATGCCTCGTACACCGGATTATTACGGTTATTTCACTTTCACGTCGGCACCGTTGAAGAGCTTTGACTTTTCACTTTCCGGTACTTATACCGGTAAGATGATTGTGCCGCATATGGCGGGATACATCGAGAAGTCGCGTATGGAGCACACCCCGCAGTTTGTGGACCTTAATCTGAAACTGAACTATACTTTTGTGCTGAAAGATCATATCAAGATGCAGGTGAACGGTGGAATACAAAATATATTCAATAGTTTCCAAAAGGACTTGGATAAAGGAGAGTTCCGGGATGCAGGTTACTTTTACGGACCGACTCAGCCGCGGACTTATTTTGTGGGAATAAAGATAATGAATTAAATCCAGGGTTCACCACAGAGCCTCACAGAGTTTTATCGAGAAGAAATAGGAAAAACTCTGTGGGGCTCTGTCTATTTTATGGTGAACTCGTTTTTACTTATCAGGTATTCGTCGGAATGTTTTTATTCATATCTTTGCGATGTTACATTTGAATTAAAAAAAAGAAGACCATGAATAAAGAAGTAGATCTTTCAGTATCCTGCCTTGGAAAGGTGAAAGGGCTGAAATATGACGTTATCATCTTACCGTGGGGAGCTACGGAACCCCATAATCTGCATTTACCGTATCTTACCGATTGTATTCTTCCTCACGATATTGCCGTAGAGGCAGCCGAAATGGCACTTGCACGTTCGGGAGTACGTTGTATGGTGATGCCGCCCGTACCTTTTGGAGCGCATAATCCGGGACAACGTGAATTGCCGTTTTGTATTCATACCCGTTATGCTACTCAACAGGCTATTCTGGAAGATATCGTATCTTCTCTTTATGTGCAGGGATTCCGGAAACTGGTCATCCTGTGTGGACACGGAGGAAACAATTTTAAGGGGATGATTCGTGATCTTGCCTTTGAATATCCCGATTTTCTGATTGCTGCCGCAAACTGGTTTGAAGTGGTTTCTCCCAAAGGGTATTTTGAAGCGGAGGTTGACGATCATGCTGGAGAGTCGGAAACTGCTGTGATGATGCATTATCATCCGGAATTGGTGAATCTGGCTGAAGCCGGTGACGGAAAGTCGAAACCGTTTGCCATCGCTTCGTTGAATGAGAAAGTAGCCTGGGTGCCCCGCCATTGGGATAAAGCGACAGCAGACAGTGGAGTGGGAGATCCCAGAAAAGCTACTGCTGAAAAAGGTGAACGCTATGTGAAACCGATCGTGGAGAAGCTCGCCAGACTTTTCGAAGAGATGGTGAAACACGACCTTTATGAATGATGGGGAAGGTATACTTATAAAAAACAGGCAGTGGCGGATTTCCGACACTGCCTGTTTTTTTAATTGTTACCTAAAAACTAATCTTTATTCCTATAAAAAACAACCTATTTATTAACTGCTGCAAAAATACAGCATGTAATTGGATTACGTTTTGATATAAATCAAAAAATATTTTTTACAGTACTCCCGAACGTACACGACTGAGTGTTTCCGGGGTCATCAGCAAGTAGGAAGCGATGTGTGATAACGGTGCCCGCTTGATAATCTCCGGATGGTGATGTAAAAGCAGGTTATAACGTTCACGTGCCGTTTCAAAACGCCATGAATCAGCTTTTATTTGTGATACAATGAGTGAATATTCCAGCACTCTGCGATAGAAAGCATTGATCTCTTTGGACTGTTCCAGTAACTTTTGCAGGATGTCGTAGGGAAGCATGTATATCACTGCCGGTTCCAACGCTTCGGCCATCAAGTGGGTGGGTTCTTGTTTCAATAAACTTTCGATGCACATCAGAATACATCCTTCGTATGAGAAGTGTTCGGTGACATCTTTCCCGTTCTTATAATAGAATTGCCGTAACATTCCTTTTCCGACGAAAACCATGTGACGGCTTATTTGTCCTTCGTTCAACAACATTTCACCCTTTTCCAGTTCTTTACGTATCAAGACCTGTGCCAGTAGTTCCCGTCCCTCTTTGTTCATCTCCGGATATCTGGAGTTTACAACAGCATCCACTGTCTCTTTCAGGTTTTCCATCATGTATATATTGATAAGTTATTATAGATTGCGGAGACAAAAATACGAAAATCAGTTGATATAAATCAATTTTTCAAAGTAAAAAGATTCCTTCTACTCCAATGACTGCCCTGGAGAGCGAGAGTATGAAAAAAAAGTTCTCTCCTTTAACATTTGAAACTTAGCTGGTTAACTTATTTCGCATAAAATCCGTGAAAAAAATGTTGTAGAAAGATTTGCGTAGTTCAAAAGTTCCCTCTATCTTTGCATCGCATTTGAGAGGAAATGCGGTTAAAAAGGAAGTTTGGGTGAGTGGCTGAAACCACCAGTTTGCTAAACTGACGTACGGGTAACCGTACCGGGGGTTCGAATCCCCCAGCTTCCGCACCAAATCTCAACTTTAAGATGACAAGGGAAGAGCCGAGTTTATTGCTTGGCTCTTTTTGAATCTAATTTTCAGTCGGTGGGTTCGTCTAACGGTTAGGACACATGCCTCTCACGCATGTAATACGAGTTCGATTCTCGTACCCACTACAAATTATAATCAGCCTTTTACGATAACGTAAAGGGCTTTTTTATTGCTTTTGGGTTATGAATGATAAATATGAAGAGAGGCTTGGTACTGACCGTATGTTGCCGCTTGTATTCAGGATGGCACTTCCTGCAGTAATTGCACAAATTGTAAATCTACTCTACAATATTGTAGACCGAGTCTATATCGGACACATTCCCGGAATTGGTACACAGGCGCTTGCTGGTATCGGTGTGGCAGGTTCTCTAATTATTTTGATTTCCGCCTTCTCTGCTATTGTGGCGGGGGGAGGTGCACCCCTTGCAGCCATAGCTTTAGGGCAGGGCAATCGCTCACATGCAGGAAAAATATTGGGGAATGGTTTTGTGCTATTATTACTTTTTACGCTCCTGACATCTGCCTTATCTTATCTTTTTATGGAGCCGGTACTTTTGTTTACAGGTGCGTCCAATCAGACTCTCGGATATGCTACGGATTATCTTTCGATCTACTTGATCGGTACTCTGTTTGTAGAGGTTTCTGTAGGGTTGAATACCTTTATTAATACTCAGGGCCGTCCCGGTATCGCTATGTTGTCGATTGTTATCGGAGCGCTACTCAATATCCTACTCGATCCTCTGTTTATTTTTGTTTTTGGATGGGGAGTGAAAGGGGCGGCACTTGCTACTATCATTTCGCAAGCTTGCAGTGCTGCTTGGGTATTGGTTTTTCTGACATCCGGCCGTGCTTCTTTGCGACTTGAATCCCGATATATGAAATTGGATAGGAAAGTAGTGGGTGCTATACTGGCACTGGGCGCTTCACCGTTTATTATGGCGAGTACCGAAAGTCTGGTTGGCTTTGTCTTGAATGGGTCTCTGAAAACATTTGGTGATATCTACGTGAGCGCATTGACGATCATGCAGAGTGCCATGCTTTTTGTCAGCGTTCCGCTTTCCGGATTTGCATTGGGATTTGTACCTATTGTGAGCTATAATTACGGGCATGGAAACCGGGAGAGGGTTAAAGAATGCTTTAAGATAGTGATGACCTTTATGTTCTTGTTCAATTTTATTTTGATTCTGCTGATGATCCTGTTTCCGTCTGTCATTGCTTCAGCCTTTACGTCCGATGAAAAACTGATAGAAACCGTAGTGCGGGTGATGCCCGTATTTCTGGCAGGAATGACGATTTTCGGATTGCAGCGGGCATGCCAGAATATGTTTGTCGCACTGGGACAGGCAAAAGTTTCCATTTTCATAGCATTGCTCCGTAAGGTGATTTTGTTGGTTCCGTTGGCTCTGATACTTCCGCATCTGATGGGCGTAGTAGGAGTTTATGCTGCCGAAGGCATATCGGATGCTACGGCAGCTATTTGTTGCACAGCCATCTTCGCTGTTCAGTTCCCGAAGATTATGAATAAATTGGCGATGCGTTGATTACCGAGAGGATTGATGTGCCGCTTTTTGTTTCTTCTTAGAGGCTATATACCATAAATAGATAGCCAATATGACAAAAACAGCCAGAATCGTGATCATCTCTGTTGGATGCCCTAACGGATCAACCCATATTTCGCTGAAGAAATCCATTCGTCCCAATATTTCCACCGGTGTCCAGAATACGATTACCGTGGCTATTGCCATGCGGATGTTTGCTCCCCAAGAGGCAAGTCGTAACTGCCGGCGAAACATGAACACTGAACCGACCAGGCAACCCATACCTATCAACATTGTCACCGGATGATGGTCCCCAAGGAAGTTACTGTCGTAACAGAACATTAGTAATAGGTAGCAACTCCATAACATCATGTTAAGTTCCATGAAGGTAACGATAGATGTATGACGGGTCATGGGGCGTGCCACGATTTCACTTTTCTTACTTCGGAACAATGCCGTCTGACACCAATTGATAAAGTTACAGCCTGTCTTTACACTAAATAGATAGAGCACCATGAACATAGCCCAGAATCCGAATGAGGTCGGCATAATCAGATATTCTGGTCGTGTTACTACTTCTCCATTTAGCATTTCGGGCTGTACTCCATATCGGCTGGCATAGTACATAAATAAAAACTCTACCCAGCCTGTCCAAAAAAGCAGGCCACCGAACAGTCCCCAAAGCGTTTGTTTCGTGTCGTTTCGTGCGAAGACACCGATGATAACCATAAGCAATCCTACTCCTCCCATGGCAAATGCCGTATAATGGAGTGCAGTAGGAATGATCAGATGCTCCATCATAATCATTAGGGCATGTCCCAAAGGCATGGTAAATAGAACTAAAAGAAAAGAAGCAATTGTTTTCCACCAATATCTGGTTTGATTTTTCATTGTTGTTTGTCTCATTTTGGGTTATACTTAATTTAATTCATCACAATAGTAACTGATTTGTCCGCCACTGTCGCCTATCTCCGAATCGGCATTATACCAACTGATGATTTGTATCTTGAAATATCGTTTACCATCGGCGGTACGTATCACGTAGGTGTGATAAGAGGGCGTGTAAACCGGAGGGGGGCCGGCGAAACTCATGGCTTCAGCCAATATCGGATTGGCGCTGGTCAATGTTTTAGCCGGACCGGTATTGGGGTCGAACCACGGATTCTCATTAAAATCCAGCCCATGCTCTATCAGATATTTGTTCCAGTCATTTTGCGACATTGTGACGTATACTTCAGTATCATTGTCTACCGTCCATTTCAAATCAGCGGGTAGTTGCGAAACAGTTTTCCATTTGTCATAGCTTCCATATCCCAGGTCAGCGGCAGCACCCTGACCGATGCCACTGGTACCACTGTTGGTGCGCAGGCGATATCCGCAGAATGCGAGATCCCAATCTGTGCGCTCTTTCTGTTCTCCTTCAGTAATATCCTGATTAGGTGAAAGGGCATTAAACCGCTCTCCGGTACGTAAGTTGAAATAAATCCAATCGTTCGCAACACCGGTGGAATAACCGCATGTGCGGGGCAGTGTCTTACCGGTAAACGGTTCGGCATCATATTTTACACACGAAGTTGTTATAATGCAGCAGAATGACAAGCATAAAGCTTTAAAAACATTCATTTCTCTCATTTCTTTTTCTTTAATGCATTTATTACGTCGTCTATCATAAACTCAATCTGTACGTGTCCGCGGGCACCGGGGGTGGCGGGTACATTGAACATGGTCACTCCCGAACCCAATGTTTTGGGCTTATAGTTTAAAAGGTTGTCGACACCCAGTGTCACTTTTACTTTGTTGTAGAAGGTTTGTGAAACGGCCAGATTACACAGCACATATGCCGGAAGATTGCAACGGAAGTAGGCATCCTTGCTGGTATTCTCCTCCTCAATCCATACACGATCCTGCACATCGAATTTCTTGTTACCCATAAATGATGCGCTGAATATGGCACCCAACCGATAGTTTTTGCGATTGTACTTATAGTCCAAACTGGCTGTAGCTGCGTGAGGAGAGGTGGTGTTAACCTGTACACCTTTAAGTTTGCTCACATTGACAAAACTGTAGGTGGCATTCAGTGTCAGGAAGTCAAACATGCGCCAACGTCCCAGTGCCTCCAGGCCCAGTAAGCGCTGTTTGCTGAGATTAGTGTATTCAAAATTGTATTGCATGTCATAGATTCTCCAGACTCCTTCTATTTTATCTTTAAAGTAGTTTCCGTAAACCGTACCGGACAAGAATAGCCGGTCGTTGGTGTATTCGGCTCCAACTGACATGTAGTTGTTTTTCTCCGGTTGCAGGTATTCGTTGCCTTTTATCTGAAACATGCCCAGATGGTCCCAGTTGAAGAAAAGCTCTTTGATACTGGGTGAACGGTAACCCATTGAATAGTTGGCACGGAAACTCCATTGGTCGTTGGGTGAAAACTTGGCTGCGATTTTGGGCATTCCCATGAATCCGAAAGCATGGGAAAAGTTAGTACGCAACCCGGCGGAAATCATCCATTGTTTAGACACTTCCCATTCGTCCTGCAGAAAATATTCCGTTTCTTTCAGTGACCGTGTAGTCATTTTGCGATTCACAAAACGGTCGCTTGTCAGGTCATCCGAAATATGTTCCACTCCAAAGATCAGATGGTGGGCTTTAAAGTAATTGCTGGTGATGGTCAGTCGTGGTTGCAAGATTCGGCTTTCATATACCTTCTGCCGTTCATTCCGGCGTTCGTGTCGTTTAAAGCGGTCATAAAAATCGCTATGTAAACTTCCGGTTACAGAAAACCAGTCCTTCACATGGTAAGTGGCTTTGATTCCTCCCGTCCAGTCACGTGCCTGACTAAAAGTCAGATCTTGTATCAGGTCGTATGTATTCATGAAGAATGCGCTGCCATAGAGCAAAACCGATAAATCTTTGTTCGGATCGTAATAAACCTTTTGTGAAGCTGAAATATGCTCGGTTCCTTCGATTCCCATAGGCGGACGCGCTGTAGCACTGGTTACAATGATATCGTGAGGTAGGAAGGGATTGGCTTCCTGTGTATATATCTTCTTGTCATTTTCCGCCTGATAAAGATAGAAAGCATCACTTTCGCTGTACCATACATCTGTTTGCGAGGTAAATGCTCCCTGCTTAAAACCTGCGGAGACCCAACTTTGCAGATTTGGGCGGTCAGCATTCTTTTCGAACATGTAGAGGAAGTCACTCTTTGATAGATTTTTATAATTACGTTCGTTCATTTGCCCGTAACGCACTCCGGCATCGATACTAAGAGGTTTGTTCGTCTTTTTAGTTATCAGATTGATAACGGCTCCTGCCGCACGCGAACCATACAGAGTACTACTGGCACCTTTCACAATCTCGATGCGGTCTATGGCATGCAGATTGAAACGTTCGTAATCCAGGTTTCCGGCCATGTCTCCGGTCAGTCGTTCTCCATCCATCAGGAATAACACATGGCGTGCATCAAGTCCCTGCATGCTTATTTCATTGCCAAAGCCTACTTTCTGTATGTTCAATCCCGGTGTTTCCTGCTGCAGAGCCTGCTGCAAGTTTCCATATCCGGCGTCTACCAGTGCTTTTCCTCCCAACACCTGCGTGGTCACCGGAGAAAGTTTGATGGGACGTGCCGTGCGTGAACCCGTTATCACTACTTCGTTCAGTCCCATTACATCTTCCGTCATGTGAAGGGTCAGGTTTCGGGTTGCTTGTGTTATTTTTCCTTTCAGGGGTATGTAGCCTACCGAAGTGATGTGGTAATGGTATGTACCGGGACGAGGGAGATTCAAGATGGCATTGCCATTCAGGTCAGTGATGGCATACAACGTCTTTTCCGGATTATCATTTTCTGCAAATGCTATATTTGCCGCTATTATCGGTTGCTCGGTCTTTGCTTCCAGTATTGTGAGTTGCACTTTTGTTTGGGCCATAGAGGCGGTACATATAAACAGAAGCAGGCATGTGATCGTTACAAATTCTCTTTTTTTCATTTTTCTAAAAGGGTGTGTGATTCACAGTTTATGATAACCCATGTTTCTTCTTATACTCTTCCAAGTCTTTTTCAAATTGTGCGAACTCCTTTTCATAGTTGTTGATGCGCGTCTTGTCTATTGTTTGCAGGAAACACTCCGAGCGAACGTTCATCATGTTGTAGTCCACAATAAAATTAATCTGGTGAGTGTCGGTATTATAATAGCCTTTTACACTACTTCCTTTAGCATTGGCCGGAGTGCCGTCTTTTTCTTCCCCCCAAGTAGAGCCGTCCTCACCATAGAATTTGATCCAGCCTGCACCCGGATATTCGTCTTTTTCCCATGTGTTGAGTTGCATGGTTTGTACGTCACATTTAAAGTTGATGATCATCCCCATTTTGCCTACGGTGAAATTAAGAAGAGACACACTGAAAGTATTTGTATCTGTATTGCTCCAGTCAAACTTAAATTTGGTGGGGCATCCTTTTTCAAGCAATGTTTTATTGACACCATTCAGGGTGGCATGGGTATTCAATACGATTTCTCCGGTCAGAAAATCTTTTGCTTTCTTTACGAGCTCTTCCGAAGCTCCTCCTTTGGTTATTTCTTCGTCGGATGAACAGGATGCCAAAAATAAACAGATACTGCAAAGAATGATATAGGATAATTTTATTGTTTTCATCTTGAAAAATAGTTTTTTATGGTTTATATAATGAATATTCGGTTATTGTTTTTTTATATGAATGAAAGGTTGTTTTCTTGTCACAACAACAAGAAAACAACCTATGGTACATTAGTTCATTTTGTGGAGAATATTATAAAAAACTTTATGCTCCACTAAAATTCACTTTGTTCCTTCAAATGTAACAATTGCTTCGAATAGTGAACCTGAATATTGAGTATTTACGGTAACTGTAAACTTCAGGTAGTTTCCGGTAATTTCTCCTTCCACTAAAGCATCATAGGATAGGGGGAGTATACCGATCTTGAGTTTTACGGCACTTTCACAGGTCTGGCTGAAGTTTCCTCCGGATGCAGGGACAGTGATGTCCATCGCGTCGACCGTAATCGATCCCGGCATCGAACCTATTTTGAATGAATCAATATGAATATTGACCGTTCCGTCTCCATTATCGGTTACATTGGCAACCTTTCCATAAACCGGATTTTTTTCTCCATTCATGTAAACTCGGATCAGGTTACCCTGATAGTTACCTTCCAGACTTTCGGCAACAGTTGCTACTGAACATACGTCACTTGCTGCACTTGCAGAAACATTACTTGAAATAGCTGTCATTCCGAATAAAGCTATTCCCCAGATAAAAACTTTTTTCAACATAAGATTGGTTTTAAAATTAAAATAAAAAATAACACATATATATATGCTTGTTAGCTGTTAAATCTTCTTTGTCCAACGGAAAGCACCATAATCACTGTAGTCTCTGTATCCGGAGTCATTTAGATTTTTTTTGTAAGTACTAAGGAATGTTTTACATGCCTCTTGCTTGAATTCATTTTCTGAAATAAGGATTGTGGCTTTCTGTGCGTCAGCCAGTGGCTTTAGTGTTTCGTACGTTGCACTATAGACATACTGGAAATTGGGATAAGTGATGGTACAATTCTCGAGTTGCAATAATATGACAGCCTGAAAACCGCAGAGAAAGCTTAAATCCATTTTTTTCAATGAAGGCAGGCTGGCCAGTTCTAATTGAGAGACAAGCCCTTTGCTCTGTTCCGGAAATTTGATTTCTTTTAAATTCTCACAATCGAATACATGTAGTACATTAGAGACTGTTTTATCAAAGTCGGTTGCTTCCTGATTGGTGACAAGTGTTTTTGATAGATCCAGTTCTGTCAAATATTTGTTGTTGCTTGAACCGAAACTTGCCAACTTGGCAGATTGTGAAAGATCAATGCCCTCAGGGGTATCTGCATTCAGAATGAAAAGGGCTTTAAGGTTGTCACGAGGCATAAGATAAGCAACCGAACAATGATTCATGCACTCAACTTGCACATAGAATGGTTTGTAGAAAGGATTATTGATAAAATATTCTAATCCTTCAATTGAATGTATATTTTCATTATCCGCATACCAGGCATCTATGTTAATGCCGCTGCCTTGTTCGGTCAGGGCCATTGGCTTACTAATGTCAATCTGGTTTCCATCTTTTGTAAACAGGCTTGCAAACTTCGATTTCAGATAAGTGCGGAAGTATTCATCGGGAATATCACGCAAGGTGGTATAGGCTTGCAGGGTTCCGTTTGCATTTTGCATCTGCATGTCGGTGGCTGCACTGGCGGCATGGAATGGAACCAGATCCTCTATATTGTATTTGGCCGCTTCCGGTAAATAAAATTTGGTGAGTGGATGTAAGACAGTAGTGCTCATTTCATCATTTACCATTTTCACATCTACCAAACCTTTAAAATCATATATTTTATTACCTGATAAATCAATCGCAGTAATGCTTTTGGGCAATGCGGAGAAGTCGAAAACGGGGCCATACTCATTGTTCGATAGATTAATTTCAGCAAGGTTAGGCAATACTTCCAGTCCCGATAGATTAGCAATTTTGGTGCCCGATAGATCAAGCGAAGTTGTACTTTTTACTTTATCATCCTGTACCAGTTTGCCTTCTGCATTAAAGGTATATCCTTTTTGTTGCAAGATAGTTCTTAGTTCAGTATTTGTCACTTCCACTCCATTCCAATCAATGTTGTTATCGTTAGTACATGAAGTGAAACATATACCGGAAACTGCTATAAACGTGCTAATATACGTTTGAATTTTGTTCATTGTTTAATGATGGGTTTTTTGATAATTAATATTTGTTTTAATCCGGTTACAAAGTTATATGCGGTTTAAAATATGTACAATACCCATTTATGGGTATTCTGCTGTTGAAGTTTAATAGTAAACTTTTTAATATAAATATATTTTATTGGTTGTTGTAGTTTGTATTTTATGAGATGACTTTTTATAGAAGATATTTATGTTAAAAAGAATCGTGCTATTACTGCTTGTGTAGAGGACGGTTAAAGCGGTATTTCATCGAGATTATAAAATAACTTCCTATTTGTTGGGTGTGGTGTTCGGAAAAACCACTCGATGTTGTATTTCGGCTGTAGTTTTTCTTTTGATTCAGCATGTCTGCCCAATAGACTGATAATTCGGCCTGCTTTTTTTTCAGGAAGCGCCAGGTGATACCTGTATTCCATACTATCTGGTCGTCTTCTCCCTTCCGGATATTTGTACCATTACGAAAAGTATAGGTCGCGTCGGTTTTTAATTGTATGTTGCCGGGTAAATCGGCATAGGCATTGAATCCCAGAGAATAGTTACGGGTGTACGTATTTGTCTGCCGCAATGAATTGGAAGAGTGTTGAAAGCGCCAGTTCCCATTCAGGTCGATACTTCCCCATTTAGGGAAGTATCCCAGTCGTAAATTTGCGTTCAGTCCGGTGTTATGGGTAGTACTGTGGTCCGGTTGTTCACTTTCCCCTTCATTGATGAGACCGACATTTTGGATAAAAGATCCTCCTCCGACGGCCGAAATATTAAAACTACGGATGCGTTTCTGGTAACGTAGTGTTCCATGGATGTTCCAGTTACCATTTATGTTTACCGGATAACTCTCTCGCCCTCCCGTTTGCCGGTTATAGGTAATGGTACGGGTCTGGCTGTTTACCTCGTTTTGCCAGTTCAATGTAGCGAATATACCTTTTCGGATGTTTTGTGCTTCCAAACGGACAGATTGGTTATATGAGGGCTTCAGGTCAGGATTGCCGCGTGTGATATTTAGCGGGTCGCTATTGTCGGTCAGTGAAAGCAAGTCGGTTAGGGAAGGTTGTCGGGTATCTCCCCGATAGTTCAAGCGTATCAGACTTTTCCCTTTTTTCCACAGAATGGTGAATGTCGGTCGGAATCCGACTGAATACATGGTAGTATCGGCTTGTCTCAGCCCTGTCTTCTGATCCAGACTGCGTTGCTCAGGCTGAATCGATAGTCCGGTAACAATGTTCCATACCCGGGTGGAGTAGTTTATATGGAAAGAGACTTCGTGTCCGAGTGTGTGACTGTGGCTTCGGTTACTAAGGCTGTCGGTATATCCGGTTTCATACTGCGGAGGCAGATAGCCGGGAGGATCTGTTGTTTCATCCGTCAGACCGGATAGGTTATAAGTGTTACGGTCGCTCTGCTGTTTGCTATAGTTCAAATTGTAAGAGAGCTGCATTTGAACTTTTTTTGTAAAAGGGTGAGTGAATATCAGTCCGATATTCTGATTCCGGTTTCCGTTAGGGCTTCGCTGATATTGATTCCGATAGAGAACCGAGTCATTCCCTAAGCTATTTTCCAATCGGTAATAGGTGGTTGACGAAATAGTGAAACTTTCATTTTTACCTTTGCTGTCACTATATTGTGCCATCAGGCTGAGGCTGCTTCCTTTTCGGTTTATTTGGCGCGTGATGTTGGCATTGAAAGTATATTGGAGGCGCTTGTCTGTAGATAATGAATTCATTGTTATATCGTTGAGTCGCATATCATCGGGGATATTACCGATATTGCCGAAAGGGTCTGATGTTCCGAGATTGGGATTTTCGTCGAATGCGGCTTGCCGGTTGTTATTGGTGTTGTTCCCTCTGCCTGAGTTCAGATTGCCGGAGAAGCTCACAAAGGTCTTTTCGTTTATTTGCCAACGCAGGGCAAGCATAGAGTTTATGGTATGGTTTCGGTTTGTACTTTCACCGGCAGAATATTGGTATTTATTTCCCGTACTCAGGTATTGTTCATAGTATCCGGTCGATTTATTACTGTTATTGTTATGATTATAAGTCGTATTACCATTAATGGTCAAATTTCTGCCGAATCTTTTCACAAAGTTAAGTGCTATGTTATCCTGTATATTGTCCTTGTAACTGGTTGTCATGTTACGGTTACCCGAACGGACGATCAGTGAAAGGTTCTCACCGCCTTTTTTAAAGTAGTTACCTAATAATTCAAGGTCCTTCTTATTATAGTTGCCCAGTCCGGCTTTACCCGATGCCAGCAAAGTGCTGTTGAATTCTTTTTTGGTTTGCAGGTCTAAGACATAATTTTCTTTTCCGCTACTGACTCCTGTCGTTTTTTCCAGATCACTTTTTTTATCGTATACCTTTATTTTATTGATCAGTTCTACCGGTAAATTTTCCAATGCCAGACTGTTATTTCCGGAAAAAAAGGCTTCACCGTTAACGTTGATTTCAGTAATGGGCAGACCATTATAGACCAGAGTTTTATCTTTGCTGTTGTATTCCAACCCGGGAATACGTTTTACGAGATCTTCCAGATAACTACCTTCCGGTGTTTTATAAGCAGACGCATTGATTATGGTAGTATCGCCTATCTGCTCTATTTCACGTACTTGTGCGGTAACTGTTACTTCATCCAGTTCGATACCCTCTTTCAGTACAATGTTTTCCAGATGAATGTCAGGAACATTTTCTGTTAACTTATGGAATACTGGTTGCATTCCTGTATAAGAAACTTTCAATAAATAGCGTTTATCTTTGTACGCAGGATACCGGAGGCTAAACTTCCCATTTGCGTTGCTTGTCGTGCCTTTAACAAGCGTAGAATCTTTTTCGTTGATGACGAGAACGCTGGCGTAAGGTAAGGACTCTTTTTCTTTTGCGTCTGCTGCCATGCTCCATATTTGTCCGCTGACTCTTTGGGACTGTTGGGCATATAGCTCAATAGCCATTCCGGAAATTAAAAGCAATAAGATACAGGTTTTACGCACGTCCATTTCGTATGTTTAGTATGAATGGTTGCAAAATTAGCGAGTTTCAGGTTTGCGTTCAATACCTTTTATTAGGTATAATAATCAGATTTATGAGTCATAGTTCTCAATGCATGTAACCGGAATTATATATAAAGGGTGGGAGTGCAGATTATCGGATATAAAAAAAGGCTACTCTCACGAGCAACCAATCTTTGTTAACCTTAAATCTAATACTATGAAAAACACATTGCAAATGTACGGATTTGGATTATATCTGCAAATTATTCGGATATAAATCTCCATTTTGTAACGTTATTTAGCGAATTGTCGTTTTCTGTTAACGTTTGATATGTCCTTTTTAGAGCTTTCGGTCTTCTTACTCCTGTTTCCCTCTTTTAATTAGGCGATTCCCTCCGAAGATGTAGGTTTTTTCTTTTTCCTGAGATCATTTGTTTCCCTACTTTTGTTCACATCAAACTGATATAACTAAAAAACTATACGATATGAAAACTTTAGCTTTCAAATATTTAAAATTGTTTCTGCTGGCAGTGGCAATGGTAAATCTTACTTCATGTGAGATAGAGATAGATGACTTTTATGACGATGATAACATTGGCGGTTCCTATTATAACAAGTCCCTCGATCTTTGCAGTCGTACCTGGGCAGATACGTTTTATGATGCTGACGGAAACTATTGTTATCAGGAGTTGAATTTTTATCTGGACCGTCATGGTGAAGATTATATTCGTGTGGAATATCCCAATGGACGTTATTCCGAATCGGTGTACTCTTTTACCTGGAATTGGGAAGACCGTTCTCAATATTCTCTCCGGATGGTCTATGGTCCCGGTGATGTTTCCTATCTGGATGATGTCTGGATCAGGGGGAATGTACTGAGTGGATACTTGGACGGACATGATAATTATGTTGACTTTACAGGAGTGAGATAACCCGAACCTTTATTGAAATAATTGTAGGCGGATTGATATATTCTTGATATATGTCAATCCGCTTTTTCAGTGTTTTTAAATACCTTTGCAGCCCGAAAAGGATTAAGGTAAAATGACACACAGAATTCAACAGGAGAGCATAAAGAGGCGCTTGGCAAAACTGGCCGCTCCGATTTTTATTGAAACATTACTGATAATGATGCTGGGAGCGGTCGACACCATTATGCTGAGCCGCCATTCTGATAACAGTGTAGCTGCGGTCGGAGTTGTCAATCAGATTATCATGCTGACTTTCCTGGTGTTTGAAGTGATCAATTTGGGTACGTCCGTGCTCTGTTCGCAGTATCTTGGTGCGAGGCTCGAAAAGAAAGTGGTACAGGTGGTAGGTGTGTCGTTACTTGTTAATTTATTGGTTGGAGGGATTATCAGTGTGCTTCTGTTTACGATGGCCCGCACCATTCTGCAATGGATGGGGTTGGGACCCGAACTGATGGCTGACGGTATGGATTATATGCGTATCGTGGGTGCTTTCGCCTTTTTTCAGGCCATTTCTCTTACACTTTCAGCTTCTTTACGCAGTGCCAATAAGGCTATATATCCGATGTTGGTAACAGTGGTAATCAATATTCTTAATATCATCGGTAACTATTCGCTGATTTTTGGTAAGTTCGGTTTTCCCGAACTCGGGGTAGAAGGGGCTGCAATCTCTACTGCTTTCAGCAGGGGAGTGTCTATGGTTATTCTGTTTATTATTCTGTTCCGCAAACATATCCATCGTTTCCCTTTGGCTTATTTCCGGCCTTTCCCTTTTGTAGAGCTGAAAAATTTGATGCGGGTTGGTCTGCCCTCTGCAGGTGAGCAACTTTCATACAGTTCATCGCAGGTAGTCATTACTTTTTTCATTAACATGCTTGGAGTTGAAGCGTTGGCTACCCGCACCTATTGTGTCAATATCATTATGTTTGTCTATTTATTCTATATCCATGGCACAGGGAGGTGCTATCTGTATCGGACATCTGATAGGGGAGAAGAAACCCCATGCAGCATTTCTGCTTGGGAAATATGTGATGAAGAAGTCGGTAATGATTACTTTGATTCTTTCATGTATTATTGCGGCTTCAGGCCACACTCTATTGAGTTGGCTGACTTCCAATCCCGAAATTATCCGTATGGGAGTGATTGTATTGCTGATTGATGTGGTACTTGAAATAGGCCGTCCCATTAATATTTTTGCGACGAATGCCCTGCGTGCAGCGGGTGATGTGAATTATCCTTTTTATGTCGGGTTGATTGTGATGTGGAGTGTTGCTGTCGGTGTCGGTTATTTATTTGGAATTTACTGGGCCTGGGGCATTTGCGGTATGTGGGTTGCTTTTGCTCTCGACGAGAACATTCGAGGAATTATTTTTGTCCGTCGCTGGTATGGGATGAAGTGGGTTAATAAAAGCTTTGTGAGGTCGTAAATAGTTGCTATCTTTGCGGACGCTAATGTATCCTTATGCGTTTCACGGATACATTGGCTTATGGATACATTGGTAAATTATTCACATGGAGTGGTTATATAGTCTCTTTATCGAACATTCTGCTTTGCAGGCAGTTGTCGTTCTTTCCCTGATTTCCGCCATTGGGCTTGGATTGGGCAAAATTCATGTTTGTGGCATTTCACTTGGCGTTACTTTTGTCTTTTTTGCCGGCATTCTGGCCGGACATTTCGGATTGTCCATAGATCCGCAGATGCTGAACTACGCCGAGAGTTTCGGACTTATTATTTTTGTATATGCCTTGGGGTTACAGGTTGGTCCAGGATTCTTTAGTTCATTCCGTAAGGGAGGAGTTACCCTCAATATGCTTGCTATTGCCGTGGTGATTCTGGGCACTCTTCTTACGGTTGTTTGCAGTTATACCACAGAAGTTTCATTGCCCAATATGGTTGGTATCCTGTGCGGTGCCACGACCAATACCCCGGCTTTGGGTGCAGCCCAGCAGACACTGAAACAGATGGGGCTTGAAAGCAGTACACCTGCTCTGGGATGTGCAGTGGCCTATCCTCTTGGAGTGATCGGAGTCATTCTGGCTGTTCTGTTGATCCGTAAACTGTTAGTGCGTCGTGAAGACCTTGAAGTGAAGGAGAAAGATGATGCCAACAAAACCTATATTGCCGCTTTCCAGGTACACAACCCCGCTATTTTTGATAAAAGCATTAAAGATATCGCTCACATGAGCTATCCCAAATTTGTTATCTCCCGCTTGTGGAGAGACGGCAATGTCAGTATTCCCACATCCGAAAAGATCATAAAAGAGGGTGACCGCCTGTTGGTTGTTACTTCCGAAAAAGATGCGTTAGCGCTTACCGTGTTGTTTGGCGAGCAAGAGAATACGGATTGGAATAAAGAAGATATCGACTGGAATGCCATCGACAGCCAGTTGATTTCACAACGCATTGTCGTTACCCGTCCAGAGTTGAACGGGAAGAAGTTGGGAGCTCTTCGTCTTCGTAATCATTACGGAATCAATATCAGCCGTGTATACCGTTCGGGTGTGCAGTTGTTGGCTACTCCCGAACTGACATTGCAGTTGGGTGACCGCCTGACAGTAGTCGGTGAAGCAGCTGCCATTCAGAATGTGGAAAAGGTACTTGGAAATGCTGTTAAAAGCTTGAAAGAACCCAATCTTGTGGCTGTGTTTGTAGGTATTATCCTGGGACTGGCTCTGGGTGCCGTGCCGTTTTCAATTCCCGGTATCAGTACACCTATTCGCCTCGGATTGGCGGGCGGACCTATCATTGTGGGTATCCTGATCGGAACTTTCGGTCCCCGTTTGCATATGATTACTTATACCACCCGTAGTGCCAATCTGATGCTGCGTGCTTTGGGATTGTCACTTTACCTTGCCTGCCTGGGATTGGATGCAGGTGCCCATTTTTTCGATACGGTTTTTCGTCCCGAAGGTCTTTTGTGGATCGGCCTTGGCTTCGGTCTGACCGTTGTGCCTACTGTGCTTGTGGGTTTCTTTGCTTTTAAGATTATGAAGATCGACTTTGGTAGCGTTTCCGGCATGTTATGTGGCAGTATGGCCAATCCGATGGCGCTGAACTATGCCAATGATACCATTCCCGGGGATAATCCGTCGGTAGCTTATGCTACGGTTTATCCGTTGAGTATGTTCCTCCGCGTCATTATAGCCCAGGTGTTGCTCATGTTTCTTCTGTAATCATTTTAGGGTGAATTTTAAAATTGTAAATCGTTAAATCGTAAATCATATGACTGCTCAAAGTAATATAACCCCCGAAAGTATCGTTGCCGATCTGCGTTATCTGCAACTGCTTTCACGCAGCTTCCCGACCATTGCCGCCGCCAGTACCGAAATTATCAATCTTGAAGCTATTTTGAATCTCCCTAAAGGAACCGAACACTTTCTGACTGATATACATGGCGAATATGAAGCTTTCCAGCATGTGCTGAAGAACGCTTCGGGAGCCGTAAAGCGGAAAGTAAACGAGATCTTCGGGCACACTCTCCGTGAAATTGAGAAGAAAGAGCTTTGTACCCTTATTTATTATCCGGAAGAGAAACTGCAGTTGATAAAAGCTACCGAAACAGATATTGACGATTGGTATCTGATCACGCTCAATCAGCTGGTGAAGGTGTGCCAGAATGTATCTTCCAAATATACCCGTTCGAAGGTTCGCAAATCATTGCCGGCCGAGTTCTCCTATATCATTCAGGAATTACTTCACGAGTCAACTATCGAGCCCAATAAGCATGCTTATATCAATGTGATTATCAGTACTATCATTTCAACCCGTCGTGCCGACGATTTTATCATAGCCATGTGCAATCTGATACAGCGTCTTACGATCGATTCACTCCATATCGTTGGCGATATCTACGACCGTGGTCCGGGTGCCCATATCATTATGGATACTTTGTGCGATTATCACAATTTCGATATCCAATGGGGGAATCACGATATTCTCTGGATGGGAGCGGCATCGGGAAATGAAGCGTGCATGGCCAATGTCATTCGCCTTTCCATGCGATATGGTAATCTCGGGACATTGGAAGACGGTTATGGCATTAATCTTTTGCCGCTTGCTACTTTTGCGATGGATACTTACGCAGATGATCCCTGCACTATTTTTGCACCTAAGACCAATTTTGCCGATTCTACTTATAATGAAAAGACCTTGAGGTTGATTACCCAGATGCATAAAGCCATCACTATCATTCAGTTTAAGCTGGAGGCAGGCATCATCAATCGTCGTCCGGAGTTTGGTATGGAAGGCCGCAAACTACTTGAGAAAATCGATTTTGAACGGGGGGTATTTGTTTATGAGGGCAAAGAATATTCGTTGCGTGACACAAACTTCCCCACGGTCGATCCGGCAGACCCTTATCGCCTGAGTGATGAAGAACAGGAGTTGATCGAAAAGATACACTATTCGTTTATGAATAGTGAGAAGTTGAAGAAGCATATGCGTTGTCTCTTTACCTATGGAGGTATGTATCTGGTGTGCAATTCCAATCTGCTTTATCATGCCTCTGTGCCTCTCAACGAAGATGGAAGTTTCAAACATGTGAATATCTGCGGAAAAGAATATTGGGGAAAGAATTTGCTGGATAAGATCGATCAGCTAATCCGTACGGCTTATTTTGATGAAGATGACGAAGAGGAGAAACGCTTTGCGATGGATTATATCTGGTATCTGTGGTGTGGTCCGGATGCTCCCTCGTTCGATAAAGATAAGATGGCTACTTTTGAACGTTATTTCATTGCGGACAAAAGTTTGCATAAAGAGACGAAAGGATATTATTATGCGTTGCGTAATAAAGAAGAAATCTGTGACCGTATTCTTGAAGAATTCGGAGTGACGGGACAGCATACTCATATTATCAACGGGCATGTGCCGGTAAAAACCATAAAAGGGGAACAACCCATGAAAGCAGGTGGAAAATTATTGGTGATCGATGGCGGCTTTTCAAAAGCCTATCAACCGGAGACCGGTATTGCCGGATATACGCTGGTATATCATTCGCATGGGCTGCAGTTGGTCCAGCATGAACCTTTCCAGTCTACTCAGAAGGCAATAGAGGAGGGGCAGGACATTAAGTCGACTACTTTTGTTATTGAATTCAATTCACAGCGGATGATGGTGAAAGATACCGATAAGGGGAAAGAGCTGGTAACGCAAATTCAAGATTTAAAGAAGTTATTGGTAGCTTATCGGATCGGGTTGATCAAGGAGAAGGTCTGATCAGGTTCACCACAGAGTCCCACAGAGGAATAATTTAAATATAAACTCTGTGAGACTCTGTGGTAAATCAATTAGAACAGAACCACTCCCGCTTCAGCGATCAGTCCCTTGTCATAAGTCTTGGCTTTATTATAGTAACGGCTGCCACCATAACCGCCGGTTACGAATAAACCGAATTTATCCGTAAACCGATATTCCAGATTGAGGCGTGCCTGTAAAGCATAGAGACGCGCCGGAATACCCTCTACTTTTTTATTCCGGAAAGTTTCGATGTGCTGAAAGCCTAAATCGCCACTTACAAACAGATTTTTGTAGAGAGGAAGTTCGAGACCTGCCCGGTAGAATAAAGCTGCAGAAAATTTGTCATTGAAATCGAGATAATGTGTACCTCCACCGAGTATAGTGTAGAAGAGTTTGTTCTTAAAGCGGGCACCTACATTGATTTTGGTTCTGTTGCCTCCAAATACCATTAATTGTACTTTGGTTTGCGGATTTGCATTGACCAGTCCCAATTGGAGCCCTTTCATGTCATCTTTATAATAATTGAAAAGTCCGATTTGCAATCCTTTCGCTTTCGACGCAAAATTGAACAACCCCAATTGTGCTCCGTTCATTTGGCCGCCGGTCACGTTGGCGAGTGCGGAGAGCTGCAACCCATTCATTTTTTCTCCCACTACATTCAGCAGTCCCGACATCATAAGTCCGTCATATTCCTCACCGGTTACGTTGGCAAGGCCTGCCAGTTGTACACCTGCGGCTTTATCACCTGTGATGTTCATGATACCACTGATCATTAATCCGCGTGTATTGTCTCCGGCGATATTGCTTAAGCCGGTAATCAATACGCCTTTCGCTTTATTTCCCGTAATATTTACGAGTCCCGAGACGGACAATCCTGCCAGGTCGTTACCATTTACGTTACTGATACCTCCAATTTGTACGCCACGCATACTTCCTCCGGCAAGATTGGCGAGCCCGGAGATTTGAACACCGTTCATATCGTTTTGCACCATACTGCCGAAAGCATTGATACCTACACCATGTAACTTATGCATAGCCGAGAAAAGTCCCAGGTTGACATAAGTAGTCTGTGTACTGTCAAGTGGTTGCGTACATGCTTTTTTCCATAAAGAAAGATTAATTCCACCACTTTTATTTCCGCCTTTATTCTGTGCAGGCAGACAGACTGCAGCCGAAAGAAGAGCTGCAACAAGAATGATTTTCTTCATAAGCTAAGTTTTTAAAACGCAAATTACGCAGATTTGCACGGATTATCCTATTAAAATCTATGCAAATCTGCGTAATCGATGTCTTTTTAATGAAAATAGAAATTATTTTTAACCTTTGGCTTCCTGATACAAGAAGCGTTTGATACTCTTTTTCGGAGTCTTTTCAAACTCTTCCGGATAGATTTTCATTTTCGAAATCTGGCTATAAGCCGGGAGCATTTCATTCAGGGTAATCCGGTTTTCCTCCATTACCCGTTCCATATCTTCATTCTTCAAGCCATGCGCGAAGGCTTCGTCAAAATCCGGATAAACCAATCCTACCAGTTTGTCGTTTTGTTGTACGATAATACTTTCGGCCACGTATGGCAGGTTGTTCAGTTTATCTTCTATTTCCTCCGGATAGATATTTTGTCCGCTGGCACTGAGCAACATGTTTTTGCTACGTCCCTTGATTGTGATGTTTCCTTCGGCATCTTCCAAAGCGAGGTCACCGGTATGCAGCCAGCCGTCTTTGTCGATCACCTGGGCGGTAGCCTCTTCATTTTTGTAGTAACCCAACATTACGTTCGGACCTTTGCAAACAATTTCGCCTACCACATTCTCCGGGTCGGGCGAAAGGACTTTCACCTCCATGTTGAGTGCAGCTTTTCCACATGAACCCGGTTTGAAGCGTTTCCAGTCTTCGTAACAAATAATAGGACCGCACTCGGTCATACCATAGCCCACTGTATAAGGGAAGTCAATCATTCTTAGGAATTGTTCTACCTCCTGGTTGAAGGCGGCTCCACCTACAATGACAGCTTCAAAGTTGCCGCCAAAGCCTTTTATCATCTCTTCGCGTACCGTTGCTTTAATCTTATCATTGATAATCGGCACTTTAAGCAGCAGCTTCATGGTAGGAGTCTCCAACTTCGGAAGTACGCTCTTCTTAATGATCTTTTCAATAATCAGCGGAACAGCCACGATCAGATTGGGTTTTACCTCGGCAAACGCCTGGAAGATAATCTTTGGGCTTGGCATACGGGTGAGGAAATAGATCTGACACCCTACCGCAAATTCATACAGGAACTCAAAGGCCAGTCCGTACATGTGTGCCATCGGCAGCATGGATACGATTTTATCACCTGCTTTCAGTGGAAGTACCTCGAAAGCGAAAGTCGTATTCGACCATAAGCTGCGATAGGGGAGCATTACACCTTTTGAATAGCTGGTGGTTCCCGAGGTATAGTTGATAACAGCCAACTCTTCAGGCTGATCCTTATGATATTCGATATGTTCCTTACGGAAATTTTTGGGGAATTTCTTCCCGAACATTTCGTTGAGGTGTTCACGTGCGTGAGTCAGTCGTTCGCTACGTGATACCAGTAACGTAAAATCGTTCATCATCAGGATACCTTCGAGCAACGGCATGGCAGACTCATTGAGGTTTTCCCAGACCACGTCTCCTACAAACAGGAGTTTGGCTTCCGAGTGATTGACGATGTTGTGTACATTATCAGCTTTGAATTCGTGTAAGATGGGGACGATAACCGCTCCATAAGTGAGAGTCGCGAGGAAAGTAACTCCCCAATGGGAACTATTTCTCCCGCAAACGGCTATTTTGTCTCCTTTGCGGATTCCGCTTTCTTCAAAGATGATGTGGAGCTTTTCTATTTTGCGGGCTACGTCTTTATACTGTAGGGTGGCACCCTTATAATCTGTCAGGGCATCCAGATCCCAATTGTTTTTGATACTGTTTTCAATGTAAGCTATAAAACTTTGTTCCATTGTTTTTTGCACATTTGATGATAAATTGTGCAAATATAGCCATTTAATTGAGATTTGAAAACTTAGAAGCTATTTAAATTTTTCTTTTGCAGCTTTCATTGTATTCATCACGGGATAACACGAAGGACATAGAGTTTTATTTTTTTCTATTTTAAAACTCTGTGTCCTCTGTGCCCTCTGTGGTGAATAATTATCCCAGATACCACTCGTACATTCTTTGTACCCCCTCTTCAATATCGATCTTATGATGCCATCCGAGGTTGTGCAATTTCGACGGGTCGGTAAGTTTTCGCATGGTTCCGTCCGGCTTACTGCTGTCGAAAGTCAGCTTTCCCTGATAGCCGACTGTGCTTACAATCAGTTCTGCCAGTTCGCGGATCGTTATTTCTTTTCCGGTACCTATGTTGATGTGGCAGTTTCGGATATCTTTGGCTCCGGTTCTGTAGGTATCCTTGAAGTCCACATGTTCCATTACAAAGACACTTGCATCAGCCATCTCTTCACTCCAAAGGAACTCGCGTAGCGGTGTCCCGGTTCCCCAGAGTGTCACTTCTTTTTCAGTAATACCATATTTCCGGAGGATTTGCAAGATCTCTTCGTTAGAGTTGGCACCACTGATGCCTTCCACCGGACGCAGGTTCATGTCTTTACGCACAGCTTCCCAATCTCCTTTTTTCAGGCAATGTGCCAAGTGAATTTTACGGATCATGGCAGGCAGCACATGACTGCGTTCCAAGTCAAAGTTATCGTTCGGCCCATACAGGTTGGTCGGCATCACGGCGATGTAATTCGTTCCATATTGCAGGTTGAAGCTTTCGCACATTTTCAGTCCGGCTATTTTGGCTATGGCATAAGGTTCGTTGGTATATTCCAGCGGAGAAGTGAGCAAGACGTCCTCTTTCATCGGCTGTTCGGCATCCCGCGGATAGATGCAGGTACTTCCCAGAAAAAGCAGCTTTTTCACTTGATGGCGGAAACTTTCTCCGATTACGTTCTGCTGTATCTGTAAGTTCTTATAGATGAAGTCCGCACGGTAGATACTATTGGCCATGATCCCTCCTACAAAGGCGGCAGCCAGAAACACGTACTCCGGCATTTCCTCATCAAAAAACTGCTTTACGGCCGCACCGTCCAATAAGTCCAGTTCCTTATGTGTGCGTCCCACCAGATTCGTATATCCCTTTTCCTGCAGGTTTTTCCATATAGCCGAACCCACCAGTCCGTGGTGTCCGGCTACATAAATTTTTGCGTTTTTATCCATTCTGTCAATCATGTTTAGTCGCAATCATTCTTTTCACTTTGGCCATATCGTGGCGTACCATGATTTTTACCAGTTCCGGGAATGGTGTTTTGCATGGATTCCATCCCAATACGGTCCTGGCTTTGGTCGGGTTACCGAGCAATTGTTCCACTTCGGCAGGGCGGAAGTATTTCGGGTCGACTTCTACCAGTACTTTGCCGGTGGCCGTGTCGATTCCTTTCTCATTGACGCCTTCGCCTTCCCAACGCAGGTTGATACCTATTTCGGCAAATGCCAATGTACAGAATTCGCGGACGGTATGCATTTCGCCGGTAGCGATTACGAAATCTTCGGGTACGTCATGTTGCAGGATCAGCCACATACATTCTACATAATCTTTGGCATAGCCCCAGTCACGCTTGGCATCCAGGTTACCCAAATATAATTTATCCTGTTCGCCTTGTGCGATGCGTGCTGCTGCCAGCGTGATCTTACGGGTTACGAAAGTCTCGCCACGGCGTTCACTCTCGTGATTGAATAAGATACCGTTTACGGCAAACATTCCGTAACTTTCACGATAGTTCTTAGTGATCCAGAAACCGTATTGCTTGGCTACTCCATACGGAGAACGCGGGTAGAACGGAGTCGTTTCGCTTTGCGGCACTTCCTGTACTTTTCCGTAGAGTTCGGAAGTGGAAGCCTGATAGATGCGTGTCTGTTTTTCCAGTCCCAGGATGCGGACAGCTTCAAGCATACGCAATGTACCGAGTGCATCCGCCTCGGCGGTATATTCCGGTACATCGAACGATACTTTTACGTGGCTTTGTGCCGCCAGGTTGTATATCTCGTCGGGTTGTACTTGCTGGATGATGCGGATCAGTGAACTTGAGTCGGTCATATCTCCGTAGTGCAGGTTGACTGTACGTTTCTGTTTCATATCGCGCACCCATTCATCAAAGTACAAGTGTTCGATCCGGCCTGTATTGAAAGAAGATGAACGGCGCAGGATGCCATGTACTTCGTAACCTTTCTGAAGAAGAAACTCGGCGAGGAATGAACCATCCTGTCCGGTAATACCTGAAATAAGAGCTTTTTTCATGTCTATTGTTTTGAGTTTATAATCTTTTTGACGATGCAATATTCGGTATTTTCATAAGAACGGGCAATTTATCTGCTGAATTATTTTCTTTTTTCAACGGAAAAAACTTATCTTTGCTGTAATTTATTAAAATAGAAATGAATATTATGCTTTTTAATATTGAAATATCTATTCTATTTTATATAATAGATTTTATTTTAAATAAATTCATATATGAATGATATCTTTGATGAATTGGCGTTGTCCAACTACTGGAATGGAAAACTTCCGAAAGTGGAATTTGCCCGTAAAAGTTACACAAACCGTATATTCGGGTATGTAGGTAACCGCCTTGTAAAGGTCCTGACCGGACAGAGAGGGGTAGGTAAAGGATGCCTGTTGCGGCAGATCATCTACCAGTTGATTGCCGATGGTGTTTCATCACGGAACATTCTATATATAAGTAAGAAGTTCACAGATTCGGGCGTACTTTCCGGCTATCGTGATCTGGACGACTTGCTTTTTATCTATCGTGAGAAAATCCATCCGGTAGGTAAAGTCTATATTTTTATTGAGGAAATACAAAAAGTGGAGGGCTGGGAACATTTTGTCCATTCCCATTCACAGGATTTTGTAGATACTTGCGAGCTGTTTATCAGTGGTTCCAACCAGGATATGCTTTCGGGTGAAGCCGAGAAGCTTTTGGCCAGACATTACGTCAGTTTTGAGATATTTCCCTTCAGTTTTTCCGAGCACAGGATATTGGAGAGGGTAGAGGCTACCGGCAAAAATTACGCGGACTATATGGGTAAGGGGGCACTACCCATTCTTTTCAATCTTTCGGATGCGGAGGCCGGGTGGAAAGCCATTTCCGCTCTCCGCGATACGATTCTGTTTCGTGATATCATCCGTCGATATCGGATTAAGGATGCCCGCCTGCTCGAAGATGTGTTCGTCTATTTGTGCACCCATCTTGCTGAGTTGATTACCATCGGTCAGCTGGTCAGTCACTTTGCTGCCCAGAACCGGAAGACGAGTTATGATACGGTTGCCAACTATATCTGCTATCTGGAAGACACCTCTCTGATTCATCGCGTGGAACGTTATCAGATCCGCAGTAAAGAGATTCTTCTGGGTAGCTGCAAATACTATATTAACGATTGGGCATTCATGCGCCATCTGTATCCTTTTTTTGCCGGTTCCCGAAAATCCTGCTTTGAGAATCAGGTTTATCTGGAACTGCGGCGTGCCGGATATACCGTTTTTGTAGGTGTGCTTCGAGGAGGCAAATTGGTCGATTTTGTTGGCAGGAAGAAAGACCGCATTGTGTATTTGCAATGTGCACCTCTGCTCAATGATGATTTTCAAGTGGAGCAAATGTACAACACGCTGGAGATGATACAAGACAATTATGAAAAGTGGGTCGTTTCTATGGACGATACCACATTGCCCTCCAAAGAAGGGATTCGTCACATACAAGTCTGGCAACTGCCTGAAATACTATAGTCTGACAATCTTTTTTGATAGCTTTGATGTCCGGATGATGCCGTTTACGAAGTTAACATCTTGTCATTTACGAAGTTAATATCATAATGTTATGAAGTTAAAATCGTATCTCCGGGAAGTTAACTTCCTGAAGTCACGATTTTAACTTCGTATTAGTGCTTTTTGAATCGCTTTTCAACCCCTTGAGAATCAGTGCCCGTTTCCGGAGGAAAACAGCTGCATTCTTTAATTGATTGCAAGCAAACAGCATTTTCCGGAATATAAAAATATACTGTTTGTCAGAAAAATTCTTCTTCTTTTAGGTTCCGCTTCTTTTCTTTGCCCGGTTCAACGCTGCGATCATGTATTTTCCTTTTGCTCCGATGTTACTCCAGTTCGTGCTGCAAATCAGTTTCCATACAGGGGTTCCTTTTCTCCCGTAATCCGACAGTCGCAGGATTGCTTCGATCTCTTTTTCGTCTGTTATTCCGAATCGTTCCAGGTTTCCCATTAATCCCACGTAGTTGTGTGTCATCGTATTAAATGCGTATCCGGGCATACTGACCGGCGTAGCATTGACTTCCTCTTCCTTCCCCCTTGGGGGAGCTGAGGGGGGAAATTCTTTACTTTGCTTTACTTTACTTTGTTCGGTATTGCATGCATTTTTTGCATCAGAGCCTGCATCCTGCTCTACATTTTGCGTGCAGACGGTCTTTTCTTCATTACATGTCTCTTTCGGTTTTATCAGTAGATAAGGCATGGTTGTCCAGTTCCTCTTTCTTCGCTTGGTTGCCTCTATCCATACTTTTTGTATTGCTTCAGAGGTCAGTACTTTATGTTCCGCATAGCTTCCCCTGTCTATCATTCCTTTCTCGATCATTATCTCGATAATCCCCTGCACCTCTTCTGCGTCTGCCTCTTTTCCCGTCTTGTTGGCGAAAATAAGGCATTGTTCCTCACCCCACGGAATATAATATCCTTCTTTATATATCTTGCATAGGAGTTTCAGTACAATCGCGAGTCCTTTCATGCCATATTTTGCTTCTATTACCTCCATTGCGTTCTCTTCCATAAAATTCATAGCTATTGGAAAGTAATTTATTCCATCGTATGTTGTTGCCATAATTGTTAAGTTGTTATGTTGCTGATTAATTGGTCACTGAAAGATTCTCCTATACGATCGCTCTCCATTCCATGAAATTCTCTATTTTGAAGGTCATCCACCTTTGTTGTTCCACATCCCGGTAGACCACTGTGTTTTTTATTTCCATCGGGTCATACTGCTTTCCGAAATCTTTTTCGTATCCCACCAATGTTCCTTTCACCAGTTTGAATGTTCCGTCCTGTTTCATATAAGCTACGGCTGCATGTCCATATTGCATATATTCTATGAGGGCTTCCAGTCGTTTTGCCATCCATTCGGAGCACTGTTCTGTGTAGGCCTTTTCGAGCATGATTTGTCTTTTCCATTTTCCTTTCATCATTTCGTTTTTCGATACTGCTTTCCTGTTCTTTTTCATCATTGATTTTTTTAAGTTTATTAATGAGTTATTGTCGGGCTTTTATTTTTACCCGTGGCAAAGTACGGTAATAAGTTTTGAATAGACTAATCCTGTAAAAGTACTTTAGAAAGGGACTTTTACAGGATTTTAACAATCGGTTATTCGCTTTCATCTCGCTTTTTCCGGAATGCTCTGGCATATTTTTTCAGCTCTGATAGAAAAGAACGTTTATTAGGCTCTGTAGCAATGCCTTTGCGCTGATATTCAAAGGTGAGATATTCTTTTATTGTTTCCTGTAGTTCTTCAATGGGTCTGTTTTCCATGCTGTTGATTCCGCCTTTGATAAAGCTTTCGGTAAGTGCCTCCATTAGCTTTCCTTTGCCTTTTGTGATGCGTAGTGGTTCTCTAACCTTTTGATTGAGGCTGAATTGCAAGTCGGCTTTACCTGCAAAGATTACTTTTCCATTTACTTCGATGGTTACTAAGTTATCATTCAATGAGATAACTACTTTTTTTCTTCCATAATGTTAGTTATTAAATGAATTTATGAAAGGACAAAGTTTGTATAAAAAAATATAAATATAAAAGAATACCGGAGTTTTTTTAGCTCAAAGGGAGAATCTTGAAGTGTAAGGATCTTGTTATTAGTTGTTTATCTTAAGATATAGGTGTTGTTTCAAAAAACGTTCGTTTGATTGAACAAAGGTAAGGAGTCTGTTTTAATGTACAAAATATTTAGTGGATAAAATTTTATCAAAGATTTTATGTTATTGATTTTCAAATACATATAGAGAAGAAAAAGTTTTCTGCTCAGCTACTTTACAATATTCATTTTTTCATCGAAAAAAAATTCAAAAATGCTGTTTCAAAAGACGAACGTTTTTTGAAACACATTCGTTCGTTCTCAACTTTTAAAAATGTTTCGTAAAATTTGACGGTTTGAAAGAGAAAAGATGTCTCGTTCAAACCGCGAAGCGCACCCGAAACAAAGGAAATTTTCCCCAAGTATAAATTGTAAATGTCTGAACAACAGAAGTATTGGTTTGCCGCCCGTACCCGAGATAAACAAGAGTTTGCTATTCGTGACTCTCTTGAAAAATTGAAGACTGAACTTGATCTCAATTACTATCTTCCCACTCAATTTGTCATCCGGCAGTTGAAGTATCGTCGAAAACGGGTGGAAGTCCCTGTTATTAAGAATCTTATCTTCATCCAAGCTACCAAGCAAGATGCTTGTGATATTTCTAATAAATACAATATCCAGCTTTTTTATATGAAAGACCTGCTTACCAGGGCTATGCTGATAGTTCCTGATAAACAGATGCAGGACTTCATATTTGTCATGGATTTAGATCCGAATGGTGTCAGTTTCGATAATGACCATTTATCTGTCGGTAGCAGGGTTCAGGTAGTTAAAGGTGATTTCTGTGGTGTCGAGGGCGAACTTGCCAGCGAGGCCAACAAAACTTATGTTGTTATTCGTATTGCCGGTGTATTGAGCGCCAGCGTCAAAGTTCCTAAAAGTTATTTACGTGTCATTTAAGTTATGAATACACTCACTTCTCAAATTGAACAATTACAGAGTCTCGCGCACGAGTTACTCTATTTAGGTGTGGATGGTGCTCCTATTTATACCGATCATTTCCGTCAGTTGAACAAAGAAGTTTTAGAACAATCCGATGCGTTGTATCCTCAGCGCGGTGCTACTCCCGAAGAGGAGGCAAACATCTGTCTGGCATTATTGATGGGTTACAATGCAACCATCTATAATCAGGGTGACAAGGAGGAGAAAAAGCAAGTTGTTCTCAATCGTTGTTGGGATGTGCTTGAGCAACTTCCTGCTACTTTATTGAAATGCCAATTGTTGACTTATTGTTATGGTGAGGTATTTGAAGAGGAGTTGGCGAAAGAGGCGCATACTATCATAGAAAGTTGGAAAGATAAAGAACTTTCTGAAGATAAAAAAGAGGCAATCAATAATTTGAGAACTTTGGAAGAGAATCCATATCCTTATAGTGAAATGGAATAGAATAATTCTATTTTTTTATTTATTTGACTTATGAAAGGCATTGTTTTAGCTGGGGGATCTGGTACACGTTTATATCCTATTACTAAAGGAGTAAGTAAGCAACTTCTTCCAATTTTCGATAAACCCATGATTTATTATCCCATCTCTGTACTTATGTTAGCTGGGATACGAGAAATACTAATTATTTCTACTCCTCATGACTTACCGGGTTTTCAACGTTTACTGGGTGATGGTTCTGATTTTGGAGTACATTTTGAGTATGCAGAGCAGCCTTCTCCTGATGGTTTAGCACAAGCATTTATTATTGGAGAGAAGTTTATTGGCAGTGATTCTGTTTGTTTAGTTTTAGGAGATAATATTTTTTATGGGCAAGGTTTTACGCGCATGTTGCGTGAAGCGGTTCATTCTGCTGAATCAGAAAACAAAGCAACCGTTTTTGGCTATTGGGTAAGTGATCCTGAACGTTATGGCGTTGCAGAGTTTGATCAGGAGGGAAATGTACTCAGTATTGAAGAAAAGCCTCAAATACCTAAATCACATTATGCTGTTGTAGGACTTTATTTCTATCCTAATAAAGTGGTGGAGATAGCCGAAAATATCAAACCTTCCCCTCGTGGAGAATTAGAAATAACTACTGTTAATCAACAGTTTTTGTTAGATCAGGAACTGAAGGTCAAATTATTAGGGCGTGGCTTTGCTTGGTTGGATACAGGTACGCATGACTCTCTGTCTGAAGCGAGCACTTTTATCGAAGTGATAGAAAAACGTCAAGGACTGAAAATTGCTTGTTTAGAGGGAATTGCCTTGAGACAAGGTTGGATTTCTTCCGAGAAGATGAAAGTATTGGCACAACCGATGTTAAAAAATCAATATGGTCAATATTTGCTGAAAGTAATAGAAGAAATTGCAACGAAAGCATGATAGGATATTTATATATTTTTGGTACTATTTTATTTACTGTCTTTGGTCAGATATTATTGAAATGGAGACTTTCTATGCTTCATTTTACGCTTCCTGACACAATGCTTTCTGATAAATTACTCACTTTAATCAAATTGGTTTTTGACCCTTTCATTTTTGTCGGGTTTATTTCAGCTTTTATTGCTTCTCTTTTTTGGATGGCTGCAATGACTAAATTTGAGATCACTTATGCTTATCCTTTTATGAGCTTGTCTCCCGCAATTGTTTTCCTTGTAGGAGTATTCTTACTAGGTGAAACCTTTACAATTGGAAAGGTACTAGGGTTAATTATAATAGCAATTGGTATTGTTGTAACTGTAAAATTTTAATATGAGAAAGAAAATAGCAATTATTGGAGGGAGTTATCTTCAATTACCTGCCGTTCTAAAAGCACATAAATTAGGGCTAGAAGTACATTGCTTTTCTTGGGAGGAGGGAGCTGTTTGTGCAGAATATGCTGATTATTTTTATCCAATATCGATTCTTGAAAAGGAGAGAATATTATCTGTTTGTCGAGAGATTGGAGTGGATGGTGTTATGACAATAGCATCGGATGTAGCAGTTATTACAGTTAACTATGTGGCAAAGAGACTAGGACTGGTATCTAATCCAGAGGAATATTCTTTAATAACGACGGATAAGTATTTCATGAGACAATGCTTCTCTAAAAATCAATTACCCTCACCACGTTTTTGTTTGGCTACTATTCAAGAATATGATATAGCTCATTTTTCTTATCCTTTAATAGTCAAACCAACTGATCGTTCTGGAAGTCGTGGCGTTGAGAAAGTTTATTCAAGAGAAAGTGTTGCAATGGCTGTTGAAAGGGCTTGTAGTGAATCATTTACTCACACAGCCATTATTGAAGAATATATTGGCGGACGTGAGGTAAGTGTCGAGTCTATTTCTTTTGATGGATGCCACTATGTTTTGGCTGTTACGGATAAGATCACTACGGGAGCTCCTTTTTTTGTTGAACTAGAGCATCATCAGCCTTCCCTGTTATCTGAGTCTTTACAGAATGAAATACGTAAGATTGTCTTGGAATCTTTAACCGCATTACATATTCAATACGGTGCTTCTCATTCTGAATTAAAAATAACTGATGATGGTCAGATTTTCATTATTGAGATTGGCGCAAGAATGGGTGGAGATTTCATTGGCTCCGATTTGGTCCAGCTGAGTACAGGCTATGACTTTTTAGCTGCTACTATAAAGGTTTCGTTAGGTATTTTTGATAAACCCATTATGAATGAATCTCATTGTTCTGGTGTTTATTTCCTTTCAAAAGAGACAGAATATTTACGAAATGTAATTATGAACGCTTCTAAATATCCTGAAATAGTAAGGGCTGATATTACAGATGAAAATTTGAAGAATATAGAGTGTAGTAGTGATAGAAGTGGGTATTTGATCTATCAATCGGATAAACGTTTTAACCTTTAATTTTCAAGTTTATGCAGACATTTATTTCTGTAGTTACAACTTTATATAAATCTGCCAACTATTTAGAACGGTTTGTACAATTATGTGAAAGGGCTTTTTCTGAGCTTGAGTGTGTGAATTGTGAGATAATTATGGTCAATGATGGATCTCCCGATAACTCTTTGGAAAAAGCTCTTGAACTTAAGGAGGAATATCCAAACATTGTAGTTGTTGACTTGAGTCGAAATTTTGGACATCATTACGCACTTTGGGCTGGCTTATCTATTTCAAAAGGAGAATATATATTTACGATTGATTGTGATTTAGAGGTTTCTCCATTATGCTTGGTTAATTTCATGAATCGAATGAAATCAGGAACAAATATTGATGTCGTTTATGGTATTCAAGAAGTAAGAAAAGGACATATAGTAGAAAGATTGGGAGGGGCACTATTTTATAGTATATTTAATAAAATAAGCGGTATTCAGATGCCTAAAAATGTACTTACGGAAAATTTGATGAATCGCAAATATATAGATTCACTATTGAAATTGGGAGATAAATCCTTATTTCTTGCAGGTATGTATCAATGGGTTGGATTCAATCAAGTACCTCTTATCGTGACTAAGGGGTTGCGGGAGGGTAAAAGTACCTATACATTAAAAAAGAGAATTGCATTGACTTTTCAGGCAATAACGTCTTTTTCCTCTTATCCATTGATTGTTTTGCTGAATGTCGGTTTTTTGATTACAACCCTTAGTTTTATTTGGGGGATTGGTTTTATTATTTATCGTGTGTTTAATCCTGATATTGTTTTATTAGGATTTACTTCTTTATTTGTTTTAATACTTTTTTCATTAGGTATTATTGTTTTTTCTTTGGGGGTTATTGGCCTATATATAGACCGGATTTTTACCCAAACGAAAAATCGTCCTACATATATAATTCGGGAGATTTATTGATGAATATCTTATTATTAGGTGCTAGTGGATTTGTAGGTCGTTATTTGTATGATATATTACAGGCGAAAGAGTATTCCGTGACAACTGCTTCCCGTCAGAATGGAAATATTGTGATTGATTTGTCTCAGTATTCTCAATATAAAGAAAAGTTTGATACTTTATCATTTGATGTCGTTGTAGTAGCAGCAGTTGTATATGCTGATTCATTGCCGGAATCATTAGTGAATGTTCAAATAGTCACCAATACTCTTGAGTATTTTTCTAAAAAAGTTAATCAAATTATTTTTCTGTCTAGTTTGTCTGCATTGGCTGAAAATAAATATTCTAATGTTTATAACTATTCGAAATATTTGTCAGAGGAAGTCATTCGTTATTATACTGTTAATTATTCCAATATTTGTGTTTTGAGGTTTGCTCAGATAATTGATATAAATGGTTTAAGTCGTTCTTCACAGAAAGGCTTCCATTATATCGTGGATTCTATTAATTCAAATGCTTCATTGGGAGTATACTCTTTAAACGATCATCCTCGTTCCTATATCTCTGTTATCAATGTGTGTGATGTTATTTTGTTTGCTGTAAATCACCGGATCTTAGGCTTTCATGATATTATAATTAAGCCATTACTTACTCTTAAGGAGTTAGTAAATTTGTTGATAGAGGCAAAAGGTGATTATAGAGGAAAAGTTGAATATCTGGATAAAGAAGCTCTTCATTATTATATTCCAGAATCATCAAGGACTTTTCAAGATGTTATTGATTCTTGCCAATTAAAGGAATGTTTGGTTTCATTTATTAAATCTTAATTATATGAATATATTAGTTACAGGAGTGGGAGCCATTATTGGGTATGGTATAATTAATTCTCTTCGTCGTATTGAAGATCTAGATATATATATTGTTGGTATGGATATCTATCATGATGCATATGGACAATTTATTTGCGATAAATTTTACATTGCGGAAAGAGCTGACTCAGACTGTTATCTTACTTTTTTAAATACTTTGATAGAAAAAGAACAAATAGATTTAATTATTCCAGGTATTGAGCAGGATATGTACCGAATGAATGATCTTAAGGATCACATAAAATGTAAAGTTGTACTCAATAATGAATTATTAATATCTATATCTAAAGATAAGCTTCAAACTTTTGAGTATATGCAATCACATACGGAACTTAATTTGATTCCTACACTTTTTAATGTTTCCTATGAGAAATGTGTGACTCAATTAGGCTCTCCTTTCCTCTTAAAACCTCGTCAATCATATGCTTCAAAAGGAATACATAAGATATATTCTCTTAAAGACTTTGAATATTATAATTCTCAGCAAGATAATAATATATTTCAAAGAATAGTGGGTTCAATGGAAACGGAATATACTATTTCTATTTTTGGTGATGGTCGAGGAGAATACTGGGACTATATTATATTAAAACGAAAATTAGCCCAAAGCGGAGCTACAGATAAGGCGGAAGTCATATTGGAGGATTCTGCGATAATGAACTATGTTTCTGATCTTTGTAAGATCCTTAGGCCTGTTGGGCCAACCAATATCCAATTAAGGCGGGAGGGAGAACAATTGTATTTACTTGAAATAAATCCTCGAATATCTAGTTCATGCTCTATAAGGACTAGTGCGGGATATAATGAACCATTTATGTGTTTGTGTTATTATTTGGGGGTACGAAAATACTTCCCCAATGAAAAGAAGTTTATAAAATCCGTAAGATATATTGATGATTATATTTATGGGTAAAATTGCTTTTATCAGTGATATTCATGGAAACTTTCCTGCTTTACAAGCCGTTTGGGCTGATATAAAAAGTAGAGGAATATCAGAAATCTATTGTTTGGGAGATTTAGTTGGATATTACTGTCAGATTAATGAAGTTATTTCTTTTATAAGAGATAATCATATTCCATGTTTGATGGGTAATCATGATTATGCTCTATGTTATAATGAAGGGAAGATTACACGTTCTAAGACTTGTACTTCTATCTTAAAAAGTCAATTATCTTTTATATCAATCACTAATTTATATTTTCTACGTACTTTGCCTTTAAGTTTTCATCTTTCGTTGGAATCACATTCTTTTTGGTGTATGCATGGTGGCCCTAATGACCCTATTGATGAATATTTTAATACTAAAGTGGAGATAGGATTCAGTAAAAGTGCTTTGGGGGTTTCACATCTTGTTACAGCACATTCTCATATTCCGGAAATAAAGTTTTTAGGTGATGTTTGCTATGCAAATAGTGGATCTGTAGGGCAACCCCGAGATTATATAAATACTGCCAGTTATCTTCTTTTCGAGAAAGGTGCATTTGAGGTGATTAGAGTTCCTTATGATATTGATAGCATTGTGACTTGTATGAAGGAAAATGGTTATCCCGAATATATAAGTAGTATCCTTTATCGTGGGTGTAGAATAGGTGAATAATATTTAAATTTTTTATATGATACCTTTTAATAAACCTTATCTGACAGGTAAGGAAGCACACTATATGTATCAAGCCGTATTTTCTGGAAAAATTTCAGGGAATGGTATGTTTACAAAGAAATGTCAATCTTTCTTTGAAATTCGTTATGGTTTTAAGAAGTGTTTATTAACTACTTCTTGTACTGATGCCCTTGAAATGGCCGCTATTCTTTGTGATATTCAACCGGGAGATGAAGTGATAGTACCTTCTTATACGTTTGTGTCTTCAGCATTGGCATTTGTTAGACAAGGGGCGAAAATTGTTTTTGCGGATAGTTGTACTGATAATCCCAATATTGATGCTGATACTATAGAAGCGTTGATTACTCCTAGGACAAAAGTGATTGTTCCCGTTCATTATGCCGGAGTAGCTTGTGATATGGACAAGATTATGGATATTGCTGTCCGACATAGTCTTTTGGTTGTAGAAGATGCAGCTCAGGCCATTGATTCTTTTTACAAAGGTAGACCACTAGGAGGAATTGGGCATATGGCTGCTTTCTCTTTTCATGAAACTAAAAATATAATTTCAGGTGAAGGAGGAATGTTGGTTATTAATGATGAACGTTTTATTCGTCGTGCGGAAATAATATGGGAGAAGGGCACTAACCGTGCTGAATTTTTTCGTGGAGAGGTGAATAAATATGGTTGGGTGGATACGGGTTCTTCATTTTTGCCATCTGAAATTATTGCCGCTTTCTTGTATGCGCAACTAGAGAATCTTGATATGATTCAAGATAAAAGAAAAGAGTTATGGAATGGTTATTATCACTATTTGAAACCTTTGGCAGAGAAAGGATTATTTAGATTGCCTAATCTTCCTCTATATGCTACAAATAATGCGCATATGTTCTATTTGGTATGTAATAATTTGGAAGAACGGTCGGCTTTGATAAAACACTTAAAAGAAAACAATATTCTTGCGGTTTTTCATTATTTGAGTCTACATAGTAGTGAATTTTATAAAGATAAGCATGATGGGAGGGAGTTACCGAATTGCGATCGGTTTGCAGATTGTTTGGTGAGGTTGCCGTTGTTTTATGAATTGGCAATAGATGATATTTATTCTATACAAAACGTGATAAAATGAAAAATCAGATAAAATGTATTGATAAAACTTTGCTAGTTCCTATTATATTCTATATAATGGCAAATGTTTTTATGCTATTTATGAATGGACTATGGTGGGATGATTGGGTTTACTTAAGCCCTGACAAAGGACATGTTCGTGAGTTGTATCAAGAAAATGGTGGATATGCTTCTCTATATGTTTATAATTTGTTTAATAGTGTTACAAATTGGAATATTTTACCTTATCTTTATAGAGCTCTATCTTTTCTTACTGGATTCTTTTTACTTATTATTAGCTATTTTTTGCTGAATCAATATTCTTTAAAAAAGAATGAAATTTTTTATATTCTTTTATTAGTTTCTACTTCACCTTTGTTTTCAACTAAAATAACAATGGTATGTGGGCTGTATGGATGTTTATCTCTGTTTTTTTATATTGGATGTTATTTTTTTAATAAATATTTATTTGAAAGGAGGATATGTTACCGACTGTTAAGCTTTATACTTTTTTTAGTTAGTCTTTTTATATGGTATCAGGCTATTTTAGCTATCCCATGCTTTGTTGTTCTTAGTATAATTTTGTTGAGTGATAAAAAATATAATTGTAGTATTTGGGGAAATATACTCAAATATCTTGATTTTTTTATAATTCCTTTATTTTTTTGGATTATTCGTTCGTTGTTTCTGATGCCTCAGAATAATCATGCAAATTATTATAAAGTGTCATTTACTAGTTTAGGAAATGCTATATTGCCTTCGATTCAATTTTTTATTCAATCTATTGCTGATTATTTCTATAATATATTCAGTTTATACAATAGTTCTCTTTATTTTATTTTATTCTTAATTTTAGGCTCTATCGTTTATTTCATCGGGAAAAGCTTGAATAATGAGGAGGTTAAAGCCAGTAGGCGTTATTCTCGGTGGATTATTTTATTACCTCTTTTAATTTCGTTTTCAGCAGTGTTGCCTTCTTTGTTGATTGGTAGGGGGTTACCTTGTATATTATCTGTAAATTCAAGATTCCAGTCATTGTATCTTCTGCCTTTTTCTGTAACTATATACTTTGCTATAAATTTAATATGTTCTTCTGAGAAAATACGTAGAATATTACTCTCTTGTTTGTTAGCAGGTTCTTTTTTATCCTCAATTTCTATTTTATTAGATTACCAGAAGTCGTGGTTTAAGGCTGTTGAGGTGTCAAGAATTATAGCAAAAGAAGAGGCGTTAAATACTCAAGGAAATAATATTATATTTAATGACCTTTGTCGGCATTTAAATTATTATCCGGGAGCAGATTGGGCCCCTTACGAGTTAACAGGTATTTCTAAGATGGCTTTAAACGGGGATGAAACTCATAATTATATAAATATACATGAGTATGATAAATATGTTAATGAAAGAAAAGCTGGTATTGAATATAATGTGCGTGAATGTGCTAATTTATATCAGTTTGACTATATTTTTTCATTAAGTGATAACAGGGTATTGTCTTCATCTCAAATAATATATTTAACTTATCTATATTATGTAAATTATGATAAATTCAAGACCTACTTAGATACTTTTTTTAAATATAACTTGATAGAATTAGATTCTTTTGGGTTTTATAATCAGTTATAAAACTAATATGCTTGATCTCAATTTTTTTATCGGCGATAATATTACTTTTCGTCGTTCCAGCATGTTTGCTCCCGATATTGCAGCAAACAGTGATCGTCTTCGCCAGGAGGTTGAAGGTAAGAGTTTATTGGTAATTGGCGGTGCCGGTTCTATCGGTTCTTCCTATATAAAAGCCATTCTTCCTTTTAAGCCTTCTAAACTTGTTGTGATCGATTTAAACGAGAATGGATTGGCCGAACTTACCCGTGATTTGCGTTCCACTTATGGGCTGCATATTCCGGAAGAGTATCGTACTTATACCTTGAACTTTGCAGATCCCATCTTCGAGCGGATGTTCCGTAAGGAGCAGGGTTTTGATATTGTAGCCAATTTTTCGGCACACAAGCATGTACGGAGTGAGAAAGACGAATATTCTGTACAGGCCTTGATTGAGAATAATGTAATCAAAGCCAAGAAACTGCTTGATCTGTTATCGGAATTTCCTCCCCGTCATTTCTTTTGTGTTTCTACGGATAAGGCTGCCAATCCTGTGAATATAATGGGTGCCAGTAAACGTATCATGGAAGATATGATAATGGCCTACTCCTCTAAATTTAAGGTCACTACTGCCCGCTTTGCCAATGTTGCCTTTTCTAACGGCTCTTTATTGGCCGGTTTTATTGACCGTATCATGAAGAAACAGCCTTTGGTTGCCCCCAATGACGTGAAACGTTATTTCGTTTCACCTGAGGAAAGCGGTCAGATCTGTATGCTTGCCTGTATTCTTGGGAATAACGGAGAGATTTTCTTTCCAAAGTTAGGTGAGGAAAAGATGATCACTTTTTCTTCTATCTGTGACCGTTTCCTCCGTACTCTGGGCTATGAAAAGAAAGAGTGTGCTACAGATGAAGAAGCCAGAAGATATGCTGCCGAAATGCCGGATGACAGCAAGATATATCCTGTTGTTTATTTTGAAAGTGATACCACGGGTGAGAAAGGCTACGAAGAGTTCTATGTGCCCGGTGAGCGGTTGAACCTGGAACGTTTTTCTTCTTTGGGTGTGATTGAGGATGTCAGTAAACGTCCTTTGTCTGAATTGGATTCCTTCTTTGATGAGCTGGAGTCCCTCTTTGCCCTTCCGGATTGCCATAAGTCTGATATCGTGACTGCACTTAAAAGATTCCTTCCCAATTTTGAACACGTGGAGAAAGGAAAGAATCTGGATCAGAAAATGTAATGTTTACAAGTATGTATAATAATATAACTACTTTCATCCATAGCTTGTTTGGTACGGATGAATTTGTTCCGTTGCACGCTCCTTTATTTATCGGCAACGAAAAAAAATACCTTGCAGAATGCATTGATACTACTTTTGTCTCGAGTGTGGGCAAGTTTGTCGATCGCTTTGAGGAGCAGGTTGCTTCCTATACCGGCTCAAAAAGAGCTGTTGTCTGTGTGAGTGGTACTAATGCATTGCACATGGGTATGCTTCTTGTCGGTGTTGAGCGTGATGATGAAGTTTTAACTCAGGCTCTTACTTTTATCGCTACCTGTAACGCCATCAGTTATATTGGCGCACATCCTGTATTTCTTGATGTGGATAGAGATACTTTGGGTCTTTCTCCTCTTGCTGTAAAAAGGTGGTTGTCTACGCATGCGGAAGTAAGGAATGGGCAGTGTTATAATAAGAAGACGGGACGCCGTATCAAGGCTTGTGTTCCTATGCATACGTTCGGGCATCCTATGAAGATTGACGAATTGTCGGCAGTGTGCAACGAATATCATATAGAACTTGTCGAGGATGCGGCCGAAAGTATCGGCAGTTTCTATAAAGGCCGTCATACGGGTACTTTCGGAAGAGTGGGAGCCATCAGTTTTAATGGTAATAAAACGATCACCACCGGTGGCGGGGGTATGTTGCTTTTCCAGGACGAAGAGCTGGGCAAGTTTGCCAAACATTTGACGACCCAGGCCAAAGTTCCGCACCGTTGGGCATTTGTTCATGACTATATCGGTTACAATTACCGTATGCCTAATATCAATGCTGCATTGGGTTGTGCCCAAATGGAGAATCTTGACAGGTACGTTTCCAATAAACGTGAGACGGCGGAACGGTATTGTGAGTTTTTCTCTCGTATTCCTGATGTTGAGTTTGTTGTTGAGCCTGCGAACAGCCGTTCTAACTATTGGTTGAACGCTGTACTTCTGAAAGACCGCCGGGCCCAACAGTCTTTCCTTGAATATACGAACGATCATGGCGTAATGACCCGCCCCGTTTGGGAATTGATGAACAGGCTTGATATGTTTCGGGGATGTGAGACGGATGGTTTGGAGAATACTGTGTGGTTGGAAGAAAGAATAGTGAATATACCAAGTAGTGTTCGTTTGGGAGTATGAAGCCTTTAATTTTAGTCGGTGGCGGTGGACATTGTAAGTCGGTGATTGATGTCGCTGAGAGTATGGGGCATTCCATCCTGGGTATATTGGATCTTCCGGAAAATGTCGGCCATTCCATCTTAGGCTATCCTGTTCTCGGTACTGATGATGATATCCCCTTATTTGTGGATCAGGCTGATTTTATTGTTACTGTCGGATTTATAAAGGAATCTTCTCTACGATTGAAGATTCATGATAAAATACGAACTTCCGGTGGGCATTTGGGTACCCTGATTGCTTCCACCGCTTATGTTTCCAGACATGCTCAGATCGGTGCGGGTACTGTGGTCATGCATCATGCCTTTGTGAATGCCGGTGCACGGATTGGCAGTGGTTGTATCATCAATACTTTTGTAAATGTGGAGCATGATGCCCTGATCGGTGACAATTGTCATATATCAACCGGTGCTATGGTTAATGGAGATTGCAAGGTGGGCGAATGTTCTTTTTTGGGCAGCCAGTCGGTAATGGTGAATGGTACATCCATCATTTCCGGTTGTATCATCGGTGCGGGTTCGGTAGTACGTAAGGATATTCTGGAAAAGGGAATTTATTCGGGTAATCCCGCAACTTTGAAAATAAAGATTTAATGCATACTTTGATTATAGCCGAAGCCGGGGTAAACCATAACGGTTCTATTGCCCTTGCTAAAAAGTTAATAGATGTTGCTTCGGAGGCCGGTGTGGACTATGTAAAATTTCAAACCTTTAAGACAGAGAATTTAGTTTCTCTTTCCGCTCCCAAAGCGGAATATCAGCGAAGGAACATGCCGGATACTGATTGTTCACAGTATTCTATGCTTAAGAAATTAGAATTGTCTGTGGACCAGCATTTTGAATTAATAGAATATTGTAAATTGAAAGGCGTACGCTTTTTATCTACAGCTTTTGATATGGATAGCCTCCGTTTCCTATCCGGTCTTCACCTTGGATTATGGAAAATACCTTCAGGTGAAATAACCAATTATCCATATATCAAATTTATAGCGGAACAGAAAGAGCCCGTTATCCTTTCTACCGGAATGAGTACAGTGGAGGAAATCCAATCTGCCATCTCGTTATTGAACCGGTTTGGTGTAAAAACAGATCAAATAACTATTCTTCATTGTAATACGGAGTATCCTACTCCCATGTGTGATGTAAATTTGAAGGCTATGTGCAAGCTCCATGAAGAGTTTGGAGTACGTACAGGATATTCGGATCATACGCTCGGTATAGAGATCCCGTTGGCCGCTGTCGCTCTTGGTGCTACAGTGATAGAAAAACATTTTACCCTTGATCGCTGCATGGAAGGTCCCGACCATAAGGCCTCTTTGGAGCCTTCCGAATTAAAACAAATGGTTTCGGCTATTCGTAATGTGGAAGAGGCTTTGGGCCGGGAAGAGAAAATTGTTTCTTTATCAGAATCCGGGAATCGTATTGTCGCCCGCAAGAGTATTGTTGCCGCGAGGGATATCCGAAAGGGAGAACCGTTGACGGAAGAAAACCTGACTGTCAAACGTCCCGGTACCGGTATTTCACCCATGCAATGGGAGTCCGTCATTGGTACTGAGGCATGCCGTTCATTTAAAAAGGATGATTTGATAGTACTCCAATGAGGAAGATATGTGTTATAACGGGCAGCCGTGCGGAATATGGCCTACTCAGTGGTCTGATGGCCAAGATTCAATTTGACAGGGATTTGCAGCTGCAAATCATAGCTACTAATATGCACCTTTCTCCGGAGTTTGGCCTGACTTATAAAGAGATTGAAACAGATGGTTTCCGCATTGATAAGAAAGTCGAGATGCTTCTCTCTTCTGATACTGCCAATGGGACCGCCAAATCAGTCGGATTGGCTACCATAGGTTTTGCCGATGCGTTTGAAGACCTGTCTCCTGATCTGATATTGGTCTTGGGAGACCGTTTTGAGATACTGGCTGCTGTGAGTGCCGCCCTTTTCTATAAGATCCCTGTTGCACATATACATGGAGGAGAGATAACGGAAGGCGCTTATGACGATAATATACGGCATGCCATTACGAAGATGAGCCATCTTCATTTTACATCGGCAGAGCCTTATCGCAGACGGGTCATTCAATTGGGCGAGAGTCCTGATAGGGTTTTTAATGTCGGTGCTCTTGGAGTGGAGAATATCAAACATGTGCCTTTACTGTCCAAAGAGGAGCTGGAAAAGAGCCTTAATTTTCAGTTGGGAGATAAGTCTTTGCTGGTCACATTCCATCCTGTCACCTTGGAAAACTCTACGGCCGAACAGCAATGCATGAATCTTTTGGAGTCTTTGGAGTCCTTTCCTGATTATCGGATAATTTTTACTTTTCCCAATTCGGATACGGATGGTCGTATAATAATTGATTTAATCAAGCGATTTGTGGAAAGACACCGTAGTGAGTCAGTCGCTTTCGTTTCGTTGGGTAAGGTCCGTTATCTTTCCACTTTACAATATGTATCGGCCGTTGTCGGTAATTCTTCCAGCGGTATCATTGAAGTTCCCAGCTTCGGTATTCCGACATTGAATATCGGCGATAGACAAAAAGGACGGATAAGCTCCCGCAGTGTTGTCCATTGTGGAACTTCGAAAGAAGATATCTGTCTGGGTATACAAACGGTATTGTCGGATCCGGTTGTCAGAATCGCCAAACAGAAACGGAATCCTTATGATAAGAAGGGCACGGCGGATGCCATATGCACTATTTTGAAGACCGTCTCTTTGGATGGCCTGACATCAAAATCCTTTTATGACCTTTAATTACAATGTCTGATTATTTCAAATATTTAATTCCTCATACGGCAACTATTCGCGAAGCGTTGGTTGCTTTGAATGATTTATCTCACGATGTGCTTGTCCTTTTTGTTATGAATGAATTTGACCAGATGGTCGGGACATTGACTGATGGTGATATTCGCCGCTATCTGATTGGCGGAGGTGAGATAAAAGACTGTGTTTGTGGCGCAATGACCAGGTCTTTCTTGTTTATGACGGAAGATTCCCCTTTCTCAACAATAAAAGAGTACAAAGATCGTGGTATATCTTTGGTTCCTTGCCTGGATGGGAAGAAGAGAATACTGAAGGTTATTAACCTGAAGAAACGGAAATCCATTCTTCCTATAGATGCCGTGTTAATGGCGGGTGGAAAAGGAGAGCGACTTCGTCCGTTAACAGAGACAATTCCTAAGCCGTTACTCCATGTCGGTGATAAAGCCATTATTGATTATAACGTAGACCGTCTGATTTCTTATGGAGTGGAACATATTTCGGTTACTGTGAATTACCTGGGGGAGCAATTGGAGGATCATTTCAAGGAATCGCGTGATGGTATACAGGTCAAATGTGTCCGTGAACCCCAATATTTAGGTACTATCGGTTCAATCAAATTTGTATATCCTTTCTGTCATGACACGGTTTTAGTCATGAACTCAGACTTGTTTACCAATATAGATTATGAAGATTTCTATCTCCATTTTAAAGAACACGATGCTGATATGTCCGTGGCTGCCGTTCCTTATTCTATCTCTGTACCCTATGGAATTTTTGAATTGGAAGGGCGTAACATTCATGGGGTCAAAGAAAAGCCGACCTATAACTATTATGCGAATGCCGGAATTTATCTGATAAAAAAGAGTTTGTTGGATATGATACCTGATAATTGTTTTTATAATGCCACGGACTTTATGGAACTGTTGATTCATAATAACCTGAAAGTAGTCCGTTATCCTATAACCGGCTATTGGATTGATATAGGTAAACATGAAGATTATAAAAAGGCACAAGATTTAGTTAAACATTTATGATATATGAAAATTTTGATCACTATATGCGCTCGTGGCGGTTCTAAGGGAATTCCCGGTAAGAATATTAAGCCGTTGAACGGGCAACCTTTAATAGGATATTCGATTGCCGTGGCAAAAGAGTTTCAGTCAGTATTTGAAGGTACTGACATTATGCTTTCTACCGATTCGGAAGAAATTATTCGAGTGGCTGGAGTATGCGGGCTTAAATCAGACTATAAACGTCCGGAATATTTGGCTAATGATACGGTTGGTAAGATTGATGCTATAAAAGATCTTGTTTTATATTCGGAGAGTAAACAAGGGCAAATATATGATTATATTTTAGATTTGGATGTGACTTCTCCATTAAGGAATTTACAAGATTTAAAGATTGCTTTTGATATTCTCCGTTCTGATGAAAATGCAATAAACTTATTTTCAGTAAGTGAGGCCGGCAGAAGTCCTTATTTCAATATGGTAGAACAAAAAGAAAATGGATATTATGCCCAAGTGAAAATGCCTGATAATAATGTTTTTACCAGACAATCTGCTCCTCAGGTTTACGACTTGAACGCTTCTTTTTATTTCTATAAAAGATCTTTTTTTGACATGGGTTATAAAGGGGCGATCACAGACCGTTCTTTGGTTTATAAGGTACCCCACATTTGTTTTGACTTGGACCATCCGATCGATTTTGAGATAATTTCTTATTTAATGTCGAATAATAAACTGGATTTCTTATTATGAATGTTTTGATTGTCGGATTAGGTTCAATTGCCCGGAAACATATCGCTGCTTTGAGGAGTCTTGATCCTGAAGTGCAAATTTATGCTTTACGCTCAACCAGGTTTTCTAATTCTGTCGATGGAGTAACAGACTTGTTTTCCATGAAAGAGGTAGAAGAATATTCTTTTGATTTTGCAATTATTTCTAATCCAACGTCAGAACATCAGAAGACAATTCAACAAATGGGAGTATTAAATATTCCGCTTTTTATCGAGAAACCTCTTTCTCATCAACTGGACGTCAAGGAAACAGTTGCAGAGATTGAACGAAAAAATGTTCTAACTTATGTTGCATGTAACCTTCGTTTTTTGGATGCTCTTCTTTTTACTAAGCAATATATTGCCGGATCCAGCTTACGAATCAATGAGATCAATGTTTATTGTGGCTCTTATTTGCCTTCCTGGAGGGGGGAAGGGGTTGATTATACAATGAATTATAGTGCTATTCCTGAACTTGGTGGTGGCGTCCATATAGACTTGATACACGAAATCGATTATATTTATTGGTTGTGTGGTACTCCATCATGCACTCAAAGAATATTTTCCTGTTCTTCTTCCTTGGGAATAAAATCGTATGATTATGCCAATTACTGTCTGTGCTATGATGATTATCATGTGAGTATTATTCTTAATTATTATCGTCGTGATGCCCGGCGTTCTTTAGAGATCGTTTGTGAGGGTGAGACGATTTATGTTGACTTGTTGGAGAATTGTGTGTCTATAGACGGAGAAATAGCTTTTCGCTCCAGCCAAAGAATAGCGGATACTTATCAACTCCAACTTGCTTATTTTTTGGATTGCTTACGTGTGGGAAAACCTACATTCAATACAATAACAGATGCATATAATGTACTTCAAATTTGTTTGGAATCATGATATTAAAAGATAAAATAATATTAGTAACGGGAGGCAGTGGCCTTATCGGACGTGAAATAGTCTCGGACATCCGTCGTCAAGGTGGAATTGCAATAAACGCAGATATCAATGTCGATACTTGCCTTGAAAAAGGTACCTATCATTTGGATATCTCAGATGATTTATCAATTCACAGCCTGGTATCTATGGTCAAAGAAACGTTTGGCCGGATAGACGGACTGGTAAATAGTGCGTATCCGCGTACTCCAGACTGGGGAGCTTTTTTCGAAAATATTGCTCCCGCTTCCTGGAGGAAGAATGTAGATCTGCAAATGAATAGTTGTTTTGTCATTTGCCAGTCTGTATTGTCGGTTATGTCCGGGCAAGGATATGGTTCTATTGTCAATATCGCCTCTATTTATGGAGTTGTGGGTAATGATTTTACTCTTTATGAAGAATATGGGGGAACTTCGCCGGCCGCTTACTGCGCCATAAAAGGAGGTATCATTAATTTTTCCCGCTATTTGGCTTCTTATTATGGTAAGGATAATATTCGGATTAATTGTGTTTCTCCCGGTGGCATTTTTGATCATCAACCTCCCTCTTTTGTTGAGCGTTACTGTGCTAAGGTGCCAATGCGTCGGATGGGTACTCCTGCGGACATTGCTCCAGCTGTTTCGTTTATGCTTTCAGATGGTGCCCGATATGTAACGGGACAGAATTTAATAGTTGATGGTGGCTGGACGGCCATTTAGTAGAGTCTTATCTTGTAAAAAATAAAAATAAGTAAATTATTTGATTATGAAATATTGTACAAAATGTGTGATGCCGGATACGAGGCCGGGTATTACTTTTAATGAAGAAGGCGTGTGTTCAGCTTGCCAGTCTTATGAAAATCGTAAGAAAGTGAATTATAAAGTTCGTTTTGAGGAGTTTAAGGCCCTTTGCGATAAATACCGTGGTATGAATGGACCTAATGGCTATGATTGTATGGTTGCTGTAAGTGGGGGAAAAGATAGCCATTTTCAAGTTTATATGATGAAAGAAGTGCTTCATATGAACCCGTTGCTTGTTTCTGTGGAGGATAATCTTCCGATGACTAAGGCCGGCATTCATAACCTGAAAAATATTTCAGAAGCTTTCGGGTGTGATATTATAAGTATGAAACCCAATATCCGCGCTCAAAAGATAATAATGAAGAAAACTTTTGAACGATATGGTAAGCCCACTTATTTTATAGATAGATATATCTATACTTATCCTTTGCACATGGCATTGAAATTTAATACTCCTTTATTAGTTTACGGAGAGAATGTCAGCTATGAATATGGTGGTAATGGTGCTGTGGAAACTTATTCCGCCAAGGATCAGATATCTAATGGAGTAGGAGCCGGTATACCTACTGGAGATTTATTAGGTGATGGCGTTACTCTGAAAGATTTAAATTTTTTCGAACCTCCTACGCTTGAAGATATCAATAGTCTTGACCCGATCTATATGAGTTATTTTGTGGAGTGGAATAGTTTTAAGAATTATGAAATAGCTAAGCGATACGGTTTTCATGACTTAACTCACGAATGGAATAGAACGCATCATGTGGAGCAGATGGACCAAGTGGACAGTCGTGCTTATTTGGTACATTCCTGGATGAAGTATCCCAAATTCGGTCATGCCTCTGCTACGGATTATGCTGCCCGTATGGTACGTTATGGTATGATAACAAGAGACGAAGCTTTTAAATTGGTAAAGGAACATGATCATGCACTGGATCCTCTTTGTGTGAGAGATTTTTGTGAATTCCTGGGATATACGGAAAAGGAATTTTGGGATATTGTAGACAAACAATACAATAGAGAGTTATTTAAGAAGAATATGTTGAATAAGTGGGTATTATTAGAATAAAAGGTATCTCTATTCATTTAATGGTATTATGCCTTATTATAGATGTTTCGAAAAATAATTAATAAAATACTAGGCAATCCTAATGTTAAAAATGGGATATTGTTTTCTGTGTTTTCATTTTTTAACAATGGAGTTAGTTTTTTGTTATTAATAGTATTGGCTAAATATATATCTCCATCAGCGTATGGAGAGCTTAATCTATTTAATACTTTAGTTTATTTATTTGGCATACTAATATCTTTAAATTCAGTGGGTGTATTATCTGTAAACTATTTTTCTTCATCTAGAGCTGAGTTTAGACAATCGTTTAATTCTGTTTTACTAATTACATTAGTTACTTTTTGTATATTATTATTTATTCTGATCTATTTTTCACATGTACTAGTTATTTATACAGGATTAGATACTAAATATCAGATTATTGCATTAGTAATTTGTCTTTTCAATGTCGTGCTTAATCTTAATTTAGATTTATGGCGATTAGAAGAAAAAATTTTGAAATATGGAATATTCTCTGTGTTAATGTCTCTATGTAATTGCATTCTTACTCTATTTTTTGTGATATCAATAAGTTTGGATTGGCAGGGGCGGCTATATGCTCAATTGGTTACATGTATATTATTTTCTAGTGTAAGTATTGTTTTTCTTATCAAAGGAAATTATTTGACGTTTACGGTGCCTTCTGCGAAAAGGATCAAAGATACTCTAAGTTTTGGAATTCCATTAATTCCACATGGACTTTCTTTTTGGGCTCGTCAAGGACTAGATAGGTATATCATTAATTATGCTTATTCGCAGGCGATCGTGGGAATGTTTAGCTTCTCTTTCAATTTTGCTAACGTGATTCAGATTGTGGGTACAGCATTTAATGCAAGTAATTCAGTCTTTTTATTTAGGAGTTTATCATCGGACTCTGAAACAACAAGAAAGATGTTGAGAAAGCAGGAGCGATTGATGTTACTATTTTTTTTAGGTCTTACTGTCTGTATATGTGGAGGATGTGCTATTTTTATTCCAATCGTACTTCCTCAGTATTCAGATTCTATAGTTTTCCTCTTTCCATTATGTTTTGGCGCTATGTTTCAGTGTTATTATCTGTTGTATGTTAACTATCTGTTTTTTTATAGACGCACGAAGCAATTAATGTATATTACTTTATCTATCTCTGTGTTACATGTAATACTCTCTGTATGGTTAACAAAATATTCGATTTTGTTAACTGCTTATATTAACTTATTGACAAATTTTCTGATAGCTATATTTGTCTATTTTTATCATCGAAAATTTTGCAGATTAAATAAATAACTATGTATTATTTTTGCGTAAATAATAATTATCATTTACATTTTGATAGGCGGATAATCCATGATTTGATTGGAGATAAAACATTGATACAAGTACCTTATTCTTTAAATTTGAATGATACTGATGGTTATTCCAATGTAGTCCGTTTGGATTTTAATAGATCAATTTCTTTGAAAAGGCTACTGTTGAACTTTCAGCAGATAAGACATATAGTAAAAGCTATTTCGTCGCAGTTTACCATCTCATCGCAAGACGCTCTTTTTATTCATACTGATATTAATATTATAAATGCAGTAGTTATAGAACTTTTTGCTAAATATCATGCAAAAATTTTTTTGTTGGAAGATGGGACGGCGACAATGTGCGATTTCAATAGAGTTCCAAATAATCTAGGTTTGGTTGAGCGTTTGAGAACTTATTTGATAAAGTATGTTTGTGGTCTTAAGAACACTTACGTCGTGGATTTTGGAGATGATAAACATTTGAGAGTTAAGGATGCTCTGTTTAACAAAATTGTTGTGTCATGGGGGAATAAAACATTACGTAATATTCCTGTTTTAAATATTGGTATGGGTATTATTTCTCATCAAGCAGCTAATTCAGGGGCTATTTTTTTTAATCAACCAATGTATTTGTTTTTTTGTACAGAAGACGAGTATTTACATTTTATCTCACAAATATTAAGTTTACACACTCGATTTACTGTTTTTTATTTTAAATTTCATCCTCAAGATACCAATTTTATGGAGAATAAAATTCGGCAATTAATAGAAAAAAAATTTTTATCAGTAAAAATTATAGAGGATAAAGAACCAGCAGAATTAATAATAAATAAATATCCGGTTAAATATTCTATTTCCTATACTTCAACTTGTACTTTAAATCATATTAAGCAAGGAATTATCCCAGTGTTTTTGGTAGAGATCTTTAATCAGTTTAAACCTTCTACTTCCCATGATTCCTTTAAGAGATTCTTATGCCAAATAGGTTGTGAGTATCCGAATAATCTGAATCAAGTTAATGAAGAATATAACCCCATAGATGATCTTATTATAAGTAATAAAAAACGTCAAGTAAATATAGATGAAATTCTCAATAATAACAGTTGTTCGAAATGCTGAGAAAACAATTCGAGCTACGATAGACAGTGTTATAAACCAGATTTATTCAGATTTTGAATATTTAATAATAGATGGAAAATCGACTGATGGAACTGTGGGGTTATTGAGGTATTACTCACTGTTGGATAGTAGAATTAGATATATATCTGAGACTGATCATGGAATATATGATGCGATGAATAAAGGAATACGGTTATCTAAGGGTGAATGGTGTTATTTTCTTGGTGCAGATGATTGTTTGTATAATGATCAGGTTTTGTCTTTTGTAGCATCTTTTATTACAAATACTCCATCTGCAAATGTTTGTTATGGAGACGTAATTTTTACTTCGTCAAATTTGCGGTATGATGGGGAGTATTCTTTGTCGAAATTTTGTAATCATGCGATTTGTCATCAAGCAATCTTTTATAAAAGAGAGATCTTTGATAGATATGGGATGTATGATTTGAAATATAAGATTAATGCGGATCATGTTTTTAATATTCGTGTTTTCACTACTATGTTTGACCAAGTTGTTTATTTTCCTTTTGTTGTGTGTTTATATAATAATGAAACGGGAGTTAGTAGCAATGTTATAGATATCGAATTGAGGAATGATAATTTTCAAATTCGGTATGATGCCTTTCGAGATTTATTGCCTAAGATTTCTTTAGCACGTATCTTTTTTTCTTCTTTTATATATTACTATAAATCACATTCGTGGAAAGATGTAGGAAAATATTTGACTCTTGTGAAAAAAGATATTGGTATCGGATGCTTAGTGTATTATTTCTTTGTCATTCTAAAGATGAGATTATGCCGAACAGAAGAAGTTTAATATATTCGACTATTTTAATATGGCTTTGCCTTACAAGCACTGCGCCATTTATCTTTTATACATGGCCTTTTCATCCTTATAAAATTTTGACACTATTTTGTCTTTTAGCAATGTCTTATGAAATGTTGAAAGAACAAATTCTCAAGATCAACCGCAACTATTTATTTATTGTATTTCAATTGTCTTTTTTTTACATATTATTGATTTTTTATCATGAAGATAAATCTTATATAAATTATATTATACAGTTGTGTGCTTTCATTATAATATCAACTTATATTTATAAGACTATCGGATTCTCTTTTTTTGTGAAGTCGTATATTTATGTTATTATGATCATGGGATGTGGGGGTACTTTTATTTTTATTCTTCATTTAATTATAGGAGTTCCTCCTCTCTTTTCAGTAGATTATTCGGATAGTGGAACTTCTTATTTTTTATGGTTAACAACTACTAATGTCTATTATAATTTGGATAGTGGAGCTCGGTTTATTCGTTATTCAGGCTTTTTTGATGAGCCTGGACAATATGCACTTTTTTCGATATTTGCTATAATTCTGAACCGTGTATATAATTATAATTCTCGTTATGATAAGATACTGATAATAACAGGTGTTTTTGTTTTTTCAACAGCCTTTTATGCCTTTCTAATTTTGTATTTTGTTTTATTCTATTTCAATAGAGCTAATCTAAAAATATCTTTAGGAATAATTTTTCTACTTACATTAGCCGTAACTTATATTCAGTATTCTAAGGATGAAAGGGTCACGCTGCTTCGAACACAAACTATTGAAAGATTTTCATTTGATGAGTCAACGGGAAAATTTAATGCTGATAATAGAAGTGATAGAGTTGAGAATGATAAAAGAGTTTTTTTTAAATATCCTATGTTAGGTTCTGGTAATATTAAAGAGCACATAATGCACTCTAATTATTGTAGCGTTTTAGCCCAGTTTGGATTAATTGGAGCTATGTTCCATTATTCTTTTTACTTGTTCTATATCTTATGTATATTAAGATCTGTGAGTGGAAGAAATGATTTACTATTTTATGGAAAGATTATATTACTAATCTTTATAAATATATTTCATCGTCCGGATTTTTCGCCTGCAATAATTTCTTTAATTTTTTGTTCATTGATTAACGAAGTAAATACAAATAAAAAACTTAAGTGTAAATATATATGTGTGAAAAAAGAAAGTGCAGACCTTTGATCTCAATTATTACAGTTTCATATAATGCTGCAATGTCAATAGAAAGAACTATTCAGAGTGTTTTAAATCAAACCTATAAAAATTATGAATATATTATTATTGATGGAGGAAGTACTGATGGAACTGTGGATATAATAAAAAAATATGATGATAAATTGGCTTTTTGGATTAGTGAACCTGATGATGGCATCTATGATGCGATGAATAAGGGTATTTTGCAAAGTAAAGGAGACTTTATTGGTATAATAAATAGTGATGATTGGTATTCAGATGATACCTTAGAAATTATTTCTAATTATGTGCTAGAAAATAATTTGGTTGATATTTTTTGTGGGGATATGATTGTTCATAGCTTGTCTGGGAATGAATATTTATTACATTCTAACTCTGGTGAACTTAAAAAAAGAATGTCTATAAATCATCCAACTTGTTTTGTAAAATCATCACTATATAATAAAAAAATGTTTTCATTACTTTATGGAGTTGCTGCTGATTATGATTTTCTTCTTTGGGCATTTGTACATAATTATACGTTTTGTTGTATTGATAAAGTGTTAGCACATTTTACTCTTGGAGGAGTTAGTAGTAAGAATACAATTAGGTGTACAGATGCGTTTTTTATTTGGAAAGATTATGTAGGTACCTATTATGCTTGTATCTATTTCATGAGAGATATTATAAAGAAGATATTGAGGTTGCTTCTAAAATATAAGGTTTATATTAATGTTTATTTGATATAGGAAAATGTTTTACTTATTCTTTTGTTTATGAAGATTGTATATTGTATCCCTTCTCTTCAAAACCCAGGTGGAATGGAAAGAGTGTTGACGGAAAAAGTTAATTTTCTTTCTCGTAATTATGGCTATGATATAGCTATAATTACGACTGAAGGAAGTTATAAACCCTATTTTTTATTGGATAAGAAAATTAGTATTGTTAATTTTAATATTAACTTCAATTCTTTTTTTTCTGCCCCTTTGATAAGTAAAATTATTCTTCATAATAGAAGATTGTGTTTGTATAAAACTCTTCTTTATAATTATTTGAAAGATAATTCTGTTGATATATGTGTGTCTTTATGTGGTAAGGAAATTGATTTTTTAGCAGATTTAAAGGATGGCAGTAAAAAAGTAGCTGAACTCCATTTTGCTCGTAATTTTAGAAAACAGTTTTTGCTAGCACGTAAGCATGGAAAATTTTGGGAATTGCTTGGTAATATCCGAACTTGGCAACTAAAAAAAACAACACAAAAGTTAGATGCTTTTGTTGTATTGACAAAAGCGGATTTAAAAATATGGCAAGTAAGTCATTCAAATGTTTACCAGATTTATAATCCATGTATTTATTCTGGAGAAGGACTTACTTCTTCTTTGGAAAAACAAAAATTTTTAGCTATTGGGAAATTGGATGCACAAAAAGGTTTTGATTATTTGATTTCAGCGTGGAAGTTAGTTGCGACAAAATATCCAAATTGGACATTATGTATTTTTGGTCAAGGAGAATGGAAAGAGAAGCTTTCTAATATGATAAGAACTTTTCATCTTGAAAACTCGGTTTTATTATTAGGGCTGACTAATGATGTTAAGTTTGAATATTTAAATAGTTCGGGATATATAATGTCATCTCGTTATGAAGGTTTTCCTATGGTTCTACTTGAGGCGATGTCGTTTGGTTTGCCGATTGTCTCTTTTGATTGTGAAAGCGGTCCTAATGAAATTATAGATAATGGAGTGAATGGTTTTTTAGTTCCAAGTGGTGATACTGATAGTTTAGCTAGATATATCCTATTATTGATTGAGGACATTACATTAAGAAAAAAAATGGGAATGATGGGTAAAAATAAATCGATGTTATTTGATATGGAATCTATTATGGAACAATGGAATAACCTATTCTTATCATTGAGATATAACAGATAAAAGGATAGTATAAGGACTTACGGTTTATTGTTATGAGATTAAAGGAATATGATAATTCTTGGTATAATACAGGTGCTTCTTTTTCAAAAAGAGCGCTATGGTATATTGTAAACATTCTTGTTTTCATAAATCCTATGTTTCCTATTTCAAGCTTCAAAGTGTATATTTTGCGATTATTTGGAGCTAAAATTGGTAAGGGAGTGTATATAAAACCTTCTGTAAATATAAAATATCCGTGGAGACTTTTGGTTGGTGATCATGTTTGGATTGGTGAGAAAGTTTGGATAGATAATTTAGATTATGTTATACTCGGAAACAATGTGTGTATAAGTCAAGGAGCTATGCTATTATGTGGTAATCATAATTATAAAAAGAGGGGGTTTGATTTAATAATAAAGCCTATACATATAAATGATGGTTGTTGGATTGGAGCAAAATCAATTGTTTGTCCAGGTACGAATATGAGAGAATATTCTGTCTTGTCTGTGGGAACTGTTGTGAGTGGTGATGTAGATGCTTACTCAATATATCAAGGGGTGCCAGGGAGTAAGATAAAAGAACGAGTAATTAAATAATTATAGAGCTTAACCTTATGAAGTTGATAATAAATGCGTCTTTAGCTTATGGAGGAGGCGGGTTACAAGTTGCATTATCTTTTATTAATGAATGTCTTTATATTAGAGGTAATCAATATTATGTTTTCGCAAGTAGAAATGTTGTATCTCAGTTGGATAAGTCAATATTTCCTGATAATTTTATCTTTTATGACATTCCACCTTTGAAATTTTATCAGTATAACTTTTATTTGTCTCAACTAGAAAAGAAGATATTGCCGGACGTTGTTTTTTCTATTTTTGGACCTGTATATTGGAAGCCATCTGTCCCTCATATAATGGGGTATGCAATTCCTCATTATATTTATAAGGATTCCCCCTATTGGGATATAATCTCTATTAAAGAAAGGCTGAAAATGAAGATAAAAGAATTCTTTCATATGTATTTCTTGAAAAGGGATGCTTCGGCTTTTATTTGTGAAACAGATGATGTGCAGACTAGGTTAGCTTTGTTATTTCCGGAAAAGAAATGTTATAAGGTTTCAAATACATACAGTTCCTTTTTTGAGAAAAAGGTTTTGTGTCGGGATTTTATAGAATTGAAAGATACTTCAAAATTTAGATTCTTAACGGTTTCCCGTTATTATCCACACAAAAATTTAGAGATAATAAGATTGATTGTAGATAAATTAAGGGAGAACGATATTAAAGATATTCAATTTGTGTTGACTATCTCACCCTCTGATTATGAAAAAATTTTTGGAATTGATTATGTGGAAGAGGTTAAAAATGTGGGTCCGGTTATTGCAAGTGAATGTCCATCATTATATAATGATTGTGATGCTGTCTTTTTACCAAGTCTACTTGAATGTTTTTCTGCTAATTATCCTGAAGCGATGATTATGAAGAAACCAATATTAACTTCTGATTTGCCTTTTGCACGAACTGTGTGTGGAAATGCTGCTCTTTATTTCACTCCTTTAAATGTTATGGATGCAGTTGATAAGATATTGTTAATTTATCACGATGATGACTGTGTTCGTAATTTGTTGCTGTTTAGCGAATTGAAACTTCGAGAATTCCCATTGCCATGTGAACGGGCTCATTTATACTTGGAAATATGTGAGAAAGAAAGAAAGGGGGAGTGATATGCACTCATTGAAAATATCTATAGTTACTGTGACTTTTAATAGTAGTACAACTCTTCGTGATACGATTAAATCTGTATTATCACAATCATTCTCTAATATAGAATATATAATAATAGATGGTTTATCTCAGGATGAAACTATTGAAATTATTAAAGAATATGAACCTTTGTTTCATGGTAATCTCAAATGGATTAGTGAAATGGATGATGGACTTTATGATGCTATGAATAAAGGAATAAATATGGCTACTGGAGAGATAGTTGGTATAATTAATTCAGATGATTTTTACTTCAGAAATGATGTCATTACGAAAATAGTAGAGGCTTTTAATGATAATAATGTCCAGGCTATTTATGGTGATGTACGCTTTGTAAACCCTAATAACTTGGATAGGACAGTTCGCTATTATTCCTCTAAAAGGTTTGTCCCATCCTTGTTTCGATTTGGATTTATGCCTGCTCATCCAACTTTTTTTACTTATCGAAAGTATTTTGATCAGTTGGGCTATTATAAAACAAATTATAAAATAGCTGCTGATTATGAGTTGCTTGTTCGTTTTTTATATGTACACCGGTTAAAGAGTAAATATTTACCTTTGGATTTTATGAAAATGAGGACAGGAGGTGCGAGTACGGCTTCTATTAAAAGTAATATCCTATTGAATAAAGAGATAGTCAGAGCATGTAAGGAGAATGGGATATGGACTTGTTATCCTTTGCTTTTATTAAAATATATAGTAAAAATATTTGAATTTATTTTTGTAAAAAAATGAATATACTTATTTCTGGAATGCATGGTTTTATAGGCTCTAATTTTATTAAGGCTTTGAAAGATAAACATACTTTGTATGGACTTGATATTGTTTTTCCCGCCAAAGAGGAAGTCGTAACAACTTTTTCTTGGAGAGAGATCGCACCCACATCTTTCCCATTACAAACTCTCCCCCAATTTGATGCAATCATTCATCTTGCCGGAAAGGCTCATGATACGAAAAACCAATCAGCTGCTCAGTCTTATTTTGATATTAATACCGGTCTGACTCAAAAGATATTTGATTTCTTTTTGGAGTCTTCTGCGAAGAAATTCATATTTTTTAGTTCAGTAAAAGCTGCGGCTGATAGTGTAGTGGGAGATATGCTTACTGAGGATGTTATTCCGGCTCCTGTTGGTCCTTATGGGGAAAGTAAAATAAGAGCTGAAGAGTATATAAAGGAACATTGTGTATTTCCTGCTGTCTCTTCCTGCGAGTGTTCTCCTTTTCGGGAGATGACTTCGGTTACAGAAAAACAGGTTTATATATTAAGACCTTGTATGATTCATGGTCCGGGGAATAAAGGAAATCTGAATCTATTGTATAATGTGGTGAAAAAAGGAATTCCCTGGCCATTGGGTGACTTCGAAAATCGTCGTTCGTTTACTTCAATTGATAACCTATGCTATGTGATTGAGGGATTATTGACTAAAGATGTACCTACGGGCATTTATCACATGGGGGATGATGAAGCTTTATCAACAAATGAGCTGATTGCCATCATGTGTGAGGCAATGGGAAAACAACCCCATATCTGGAAGATGAATAAGGGCTTTATGGAAGGATGTGCCGGACTGGGAACTTTACTCCATTTGCCACTGAATACGGAAAGGCTTCGTAAACTGACAGAGAATTATGTGGTAAGTAATGCTAAGATCAAAGCTGCTCTCGGGATTGATAAAATGCCTGTGACAGCTAAAGAGGGGTTGATTAAAACCATTCGTTCATTTGAAGAAACTAAATAAGTTATGTACTATTTAATAATCCTGGTTCTACTATTCTTAGTAGAACTTTTTTATTTCCGTATTGCTGATAAATGCAATATCATCGATAAACCGAACGAGCGGAGTTCGCACACCCGGATCACTTTGAGAGGGGGAGGAATCATTTTCTTCTTTGGCGCATTAGCTTACTTTCTGACGAATCAGTTTGAGTATCCTTGGTTTATGCTGGCTCTGACCTTGATTACTTTTATCAGTTTTGTAGACGACATTCGTTCTACTTCTCAGGGGTTACGTTTAGTGTTTCATTTTACGGCGATGGCTTTGATGTTCTATCAATGGGGGTTGTTCAGCCTGCCTTGGTGGACCATTGTGGTTGCTTTGATTGTTTGCACAGGGATTATCAATGCCTATAATTTCATGGATGGTATTAATGGCATTACAGGTGGATACTCGTTGGTGGTGCTGGCGGCATTAGCATTTATAAATGGGGCATATGTTCCATTTGTAGAGCCGGCTTTGATTTATACCATGCTTTGTGCTGTGTTGGTCTTTAACTTCTTCAATTTCCGGAAACAGGCAAAGTGTTTTGCGGGGGATGTAGGTTCGGTTAGCATTGCTTTCGTGATCCTCTTTCTGATCGGTATGCTGATAATCCGTACGGAAAATTTCAGCTGGATTGTCTTGTTGGCAGTCTATGGGGTGGATAGTGTGCTGACAATAATTCATCGGTTGATGTTGCATGAGAATATTGGTTTGCCGCATCGGAAACATTTGTACCAGATTATGGCAAATGAATTGAAAATTCCTCACGTAGTGGTTTCGTTGGTGTATATGTTGGTGCAGGCAGTAGTTATAGCCGGGTATTTTCTATTTCCGGGGAATGAATATGGGTATTTGTCGGGTACCATTATTGCACTGAGTTTGGTCTATATTCTATTTATGAAGCGTTTCTTTTGCTTGCATCAAGCGAAGTGATATTGGAAATATTATGCTTCCTACCATAGATCTAATATGGTCTAAAAAATAAGATAAGTTATAGTCGAATAAATAATAGGGTTATAAAACAATATTATATAGAGTTAACTCCCGATTGCCCATAAGGCGATCGGGAGTTTTTTTATCTGTATGCAAGGGGAGGCATTTTTTGTCAGATTGTAAATTGTACCAAGAGATCTTTAAATATTTAATTATGGCTTTTAATTACTTAATAATGTATTGTATCATAGTGTGATGACCCTTAAGGTGTTATTGTGGTGGACTATGTTGGCAGTTGGTACGAGAATAGAACTTGCCTTCATCCTTATTATACTGGAATAGATCTACATCGATGTACTGGAATTTTTGGTGAATACGCCGAAGTCTTAATCCTTATTATACTGGAATAGATCTACATAATGACGTGACAGTTTACAAGAAAATTGCTAAAGACGTCTTAATCCTTATTATACTGGAATAGATCTACATTCAAATCGGAAATTGCAATTCTTTTGGCAATGGTGTCTTAATCCTTATTATACTGGAATAGATCTACATTCTTTTATTTTCTGCAATTTATGGCTGATTGTTTTTGTCTTAATCCTTATTATACTGGAATAGATCTACATTCTTAGAACGATGCCACCGCATTGAATTCAGTCCCAAGTCTTAATCCTTATTATACTGGAATAGATCTACATATTAATTGGCTTATCGTAGTGTTATCTATTGCTTTGTCTTAATCCTTATTATACTGGAATAGATCTACATCAAAAAATATGGACTCAAGAAATGACCTCCCGAAAAGTCTTAATCCTTATTATACTGGAATAGATCTACATATTACGTAGCCAGCGAAGACAATATAAATTACTCGTCTTAATCCTTATTATACTGGAATAGATCTACATATTTACATCCAGCTTGTCAGTGGATGAATATATATTTGTCTTAATCCTTATTATACTGGAATAGATCTACATACTCTGATTATTAGACTGTTATATATTCTTGAATGTATTTGCTTATGAATATAATAGGTTGTAAACCAGAATAGTAGATGCTAATTTAAGCATTTTTCGCAAAAGTGGTTTTTTTTTCTGTAATTTTAATGTGTAAATAGTGATATTTTTACCTAAATGATTGATAATTAGAATACTGTGTAAACTTCATTTTTCGCAAATAATCGTTGGATATTTAGGGGTTGGCGAGTTTCGAAAACAACCCTAAAACTATGTTGCGTAAGTTGCTGATATATAGAACAATATTTCAAAGAGCGCATAACATATCAATCCTTTTTTCGCAAATGATTTGCTAATATACGTAAAAGCTATTATTTGCGCATCTCTTTTTACACTTATTTTTTCTTAATATAGAATAATCTTCATATTATCAGATGACTAAGTTTTTTCTTCTTTTCGCAAAAGAATTTAGAAAAAAACTATTTCGACTGAATGCGGGGAATCTTCAAGATGCCTATGAGAGATTTTTGCAGCTAATATTTTCAGTTACCAAACTGTTAGCAGGTTAGTTATCGCAAACGAATAGGTAACTCTTCTCATTGTTTAGTGGATTGGCTTATGTAGATGTATATAGGCATTTTCGCATCATATCGGATGTTCGGCAGATGGCAGACTTTATATTCGGCAGAAGAGAGGCAAAACTATGGCGGAAGCATTTGTGGCGTTGCATCCAATTGCCGAGCAAATACTAATGCTTTATAATACGACTGATAACGAAAAGCCTGTTTTTTAACTCAAGGTGAATATGAAAAAGAATATAATTACAATCAGCGAAAGCGGTGTGGTATTTATATCGGGCAATATTCAGATGCAAGATTTTGAGATAGCGGAACTGTTCGGGGTGATGATCCCGACAATACGTTCCCATGTACGTGCGATTCTAATCCACAGTACGCTATCATCGGCTAACTAACGACACTCACCAAAGAAAAGCAGCACATATAGCCAAATCCGTCTAAAATTCAGTATTCTACCTCATTTTTCTATTTGAAAAACAGGGAACGGATAAGTAACTGAACGTTTTTCTAAATCTGCTTTTTATTGCATTTAAGGAGTTAGACAGTTAAAGCCATTAAAAATGACACAAATGGTTGTATTAGTGTGAATTACGCTCAATTTCTAATTTCCGCTTTTCAGGTTTACATTTTTTGCATCATGGTTACATAGCATCGTTTATATCCGTAACATTTACCCGACTGCTATCATATTAAAAGGTGAGTTTGCAAATTCAATTGAACGAAGAGCTTAGAATTATGATACAGATAATAAGCGTGTTATAAGTTTTTCTGAGAAAACTGCTTTCCGGATCGTTTTTTCCTTTGCCGATAATTTGTAAATCTTCATCTTTGCAGTGTTGATCAACGAAACATGAATGAAACGTAGTAGTAACATTAGTAAAGAAGGAGAAAAATTATGCCTTTATTTTATAGAGCGAGACAATCGCAGTTGAAAACTAAAGAGGGAAAGAAACAGTGGCACCTGACTCTGGTGAAAGTTGGAAAAATGGTAACTTCACAACAGTTGGCCGAAGTAATAGCTGAAAAATCATCGTTGACACCGGGTGATGTTCATAATGTGATTCGTAACCTGATGACTGCCATGCGTAAAGAATTGTTAAATAGCCGTTCGGTACGTCTGGAGGGATTAGGCACTTTCACGATGAAAGCTTGTACACAAGGGCATGGAGTGGATCAAGAAGAGGAGGTGAATCCGAATCAGGTGAAGGCTCTTCGCTGCCTGTTTACCGCGGAATACACTCGTCCGGCAGCTATCGGTACTACCCGTGCTTTGCTTCAGGGAGTGGAATTCCAGAAAGCCAGTGCGATAGGGGGAGCAATTAATGGTGGATCGGGTAGTGGAGATGGAGATATTGTAGATGATCCGACAGCTTGATAAAGTTTATTGCAGATATAATAATTATTGGAAATGAAAGGAGGTATGAAGAATATGAAGAAAACGGGATGGAATATTATATTGAAGTTGATTATTGCTGTGGCAAGTGCTGTAGCCGGTGTAATAGGCGGGCAGGCTATGACATTATAAAACGGAATTAATAACCAAACAGGGTGAACTCCCGATAGCCATTAAAGGCTTTCGGGAGTTTTTCTTTTCCCCATGATCTTGTCTATAATCAGAGCGATGGCTCCATCACCGGTTACGTTACAAGCTGTACCGAAACTGTCCATAGCGATATAAAGGGCGATCATCAATGCCTGAGCCGATTCATCGAAACCGAGCATGGACTGGAGGATGCCTAAAGAAGCCATAATAGCACCTCCGGGGACACCGGGAGCAGCAACCATCGTGATGCCAAGCATGAAAATGAAACCTGCAAACAAGGAAAAATCGAAAGGCATGCCCTGCATCATCATTAAGGCTAAAGCGCAGGCCACAATCTTCAGGGTACTTCCGGATAAATGAATGGTAGCGCAAAGCGGGATGACAAATCCGGCTATATCGGCTGATACACCGTTCTTCTTGGTCTGTTCGAGTGTAACAGGGATGGTGGCGGCTGATGACTGAGTGCCTAAAGCGGTGAAATAAGCCGGCAGCATCCGTCCCAACAAGCGGAACGGGTTTTTACGGACAAACAATGCTGCAACAGAATACTGGAAGACCAACAGAAAGATGTGCAGTACAAAAATGACGCCAATGATCTTAATAAATACCATCAGGATGGAGAATACTTGTCCGGAATGTGTCATGTTGAGGAAGATGCCAAAGATATAAATGGGAAGTAATGGGAGGATAACTGCACTGATCATGCGTACGATGATCTCCTGGAAGTCGCGTGCTACGTTTTTCAAAGCGTCACTGTGCAGACTGGCAAGTCCTAAGCCGAGGGTAAAGGCAAGGACAAGTGCGGTCATGACATTCATCAACGGTGGGATGGCGACCGAGAAATAAGGTAGAATACCTTGGGCCTCACTTACCTCGTCGAGAGGTGCTCCCGGCGTAATAAGTGAGGGAAAAACGGCGGCTCCGGTGAAATAGGAGAGGAAGCCGGAGAAAAGAGTGGTACCGTAGGCAATGAGTGCGGTGACAAGTAGCATTCGTCCGGCTCCTTTACCAATATCGGCTATGGCAATGGTGACCAGGCCGAGGATGATAAGAGGAATGGAGAAATTGAGGAACTCTCCGAAGATGGAGTTGAAGGTCACGAACAGCCGTACCAAAGGCGTCGGCAGGAAATTTCCGATAGCGATACCAAGTATAATAGCTATGATGATACGTGGCAAAAGTCCGATGTGTATTTTCTTCATTACGAGTTTTTAGAAGTTTGTTACAAAAGTAATATTTTATTCTGAAACTATCCGAACAAATATTTTCGATATGTGTTATAGATAATAAGAAATAGAACAAAATATCAACTGATTTAGATAAATATTACAATTATGGCAACTCAGAATAAAACAGATATAGGCCTGATTGGTTTAGCTGTAATGGGAGAAAATTTAGCCTTGAACATGGAAAGTAGAGGATGGAGCGTATCGGTGTATAATCGTACGGTGCCCGGTGTGGAAGAAGGCGTGGTGGAACGTTTCATGAATGGAAGGGCTAAAGATAAGCATATAGAGGGGTTTACGGACATAGAAGATTTTGTGAAATCAATTGCTGTACCCCGTAAGATTATGATGATGGTGCGTGCCGGTAGTCCGGTGGACGAATTGATGGAGCAACTTTTCCCATACCTTTCTCCGGGTGATATATTGATTGATGGAGGTAACTCAAATTATGAAGATACGAACCGCAGAGTGAAACTGGCAGAGTCGAAGGGATTTCTGTTCGTCGGTGCCGGTGTGTCGGGCGGAGAAGAGGGGGCTTTGAATGGAGCTTCTATTATGCCGGGCGGTTCGGAAAAGGCATGGGAGGAGGTAAAACCTATTTTGCAGAGTATTGCTGCCAAAGCTCCCGATGGAAGTCCGTGCTGCCAGTGGGTGGGACCTGCCGGATCGGGACACTTTGTGAAGATGATCCATAACGGAATAGAGTATGGTGATATGCAGTTGATTGCTGAAGCTTATTGGGTGATGAAGAAATTACTGGATATGCCTAATGAAGAAATGGCGTCTGTGTTTGCCCGTTGGAATGAAGGTAAGTTGCGGAGTTATCTGATAGAAATCACAGGCAGTATACTCCGTCATAAAGATAAGACAGGGGGCTATCTGATTGATAAAATTCTGGATGCTGCCGGACAGAAGGGGACAGGCAAATGGTCGGTGATCAACGCCATGGAATTAGGTATGCCATTAGGATTGATTGCTACGGCTGTTTTTGAACGTAGCCTGTCGGCACAGAAGGAACTCCGTGAGACGGCTGCCCGTCAGTACCAATGTAAGCATTCGATGGCTGTATATAATAAACAGGATACGGAAAAAGAAATATTTGCGGCGTTGTATGCTTCGAAACTGGTTTCGTATGCACAAGGATTTGCGGTATTGCAGCGTGCTTCCGATGCATTTGGATGGAACCTCGATTTGGCTTCGATTGCACGGATGTGGAGAGGTGGATGCATTATTCGTAGTATTTTCCTGAATGATATTGCTGCTGCATTTGAGGCAAAAGAAAAACCGGAACATTTGCTGCTGGCTCCATATTTTGAGCAGGAAATCAAAGGATTGTTGTCCGGATGGAAGAATCTGGTGGCGCAGGCTATGCGTGAAGAACTACCTGTTCCGGCTTTCTCCTCAGCTTTGAATTATTTCTATTCGTTAGTGTCGGCTGACCTTCCGGCCAATCTGATACAGGCACAGCGCGATTATTTCGGTGCTCATACATTTGAGCGGAAAGATGAGTTACGAGGAGTCTTTTTCCATGAAAACTGGACTGGACATGGAGGGGATACAAAGTCGGGTACGTATAATGTATAAGCAAAAAAAGAAATATGAATAAATTTGTAATGACTATCTTTGGTGCTTCGGGTGACTTGACGAAGCGTAAGTTGATGCCGGCATTGTATTCGTTGTATGTAGCCAAGCGTCTTCCGGAAGAATTTGAAATTCTCGGGGTGGGACGTACGGTTTATGAGGATGCGGACTATCGGACTTACATTTATAGTGAGATGGAGAAATTTGTGAAGTCGGAAGAGCAGAATAAGGAGAAGATGGACGCTTTCGTTGGACATCTTCACTATCTGGCAATAGACCCGGCATTGGAAAGCGGATACGGACAACTTCGGCTGCGAATTGAAGAACTGAGCGGGGACAGCCGGCCGGACGATTTGTTGTTTTACTTGGCTACACCTCCATCATTGTATGGCGTGATTCCGTTGCATCTGAAATCAGTACATCTGAATGAAGGTCGTGCGCGGATTATTGTTGAAAAGCCTTTTGGGTATGATCTGGAGTCGGCCGAGAAACTGAATCGAATTTATGCTTCCGTATTTGATGAACATCAGATTTACCGAATCGATCATTTCTTAGGTAAAGAAACTGCTCAGAATTTGTTGGCTTTTCGTTTTGCAAATGGTATTTTCGAACCTTTATGGAACCGTAACTATATAGATTATGTGGAAGTAACCGCCGTGGAAAATCTCGGAATCGGGCAACGCGGCGGTTTTTATGATACTACGGGTGCTCTTCGGGATATGGTGCAGAATCATCTGATCCAGTTGGTGGCACTTACTGCCATGGAGCCTCCCGCTGTGTTCAATGCAGATAACTTCCGTAATGAAGTGGTGAAAGTATACGAGTCTCTGACTCCTTTGACTGAAACGGATCTGAACGAACACATTGTCCGGGGACAATATACAGCCGGAGGAAACAAAAGAGGGTACCGGGAAGAGAAGAATATAGCACCGGACTCGCGCACCGAAACTTATATCGCCATGAAACTGGGGATCAGTAACTGGAGGTGGAGCGGAGTGCCTTTCTATATCCGGACAGGCAAACAAATGCCGACGAAAGTGACGGAGATTGTCGTACACTTCCGTGAAACTCCGCATCAGATGTTCCATTGTGCGGGCGGTAATTGTCCGAGGGCAAATAAACTGATTCTTCGCTTGCAGCCCAATGAAGGTATTGTATTGAAATTTGGTATGAAAGTGCCGGGACCGGGATTTGAGGTCAAACAGGTTACAATGGATTTCAGTTATGATCAGTTGGGAGGGGTACCCGGAGGAGATGCTTATGCCCGCCTGATAGAAGACTGTATTCTGGGTGATCAGACCCTCTTTACACGAAGTGATGCCGTAGAAGCATCCTGGCATTTCTTTGACCCTATTTTGCGTTATTGGAATGAACATCCCGAGGCACCGCTATACGGCTATCCGGCAGGAACTTGGGGACCTTTGGAAAGTGAAGCTATGATGCATGAACATGGTGCCGACTGGACCAATCCATGTAAGAATTTAACAAACACAGATCAATACTGCGAATTATGAAACCCTATATTTTCCCTTCGTCCATAGAGACGGCACGCGCACTGATATTACATTTGGTGAAACTGATGTTAGATGAACCGGACAGAACCTTCTGCATTGCATTCAGTGGCGGAAGCACTCCGGCACTGATGTTTGATTTATGGGCGAATGAATATACGGATATCACTCCTTGGGAACGATTGAAAGTGTTTTGGGTCGACGAGCGTTGTGTGCCTCCTGAGAATTCGGATAGTAATTATGGGATGATGAGGTCGTTGCTGCTGAGTATCGTACCTATTCCGTACGAGAATGTGTTTCGTATCCAGGGAGAGAATAATCCAAAGAAAGAGGCTGCCCGCTATTCGAAACTGGTAATGAAGGAGGTGCCGGTGAAGAACGGTTTTCCGGTGTTCGATGTAGTATTGTTGGGAGCAGGTAATGACGGGCATACATCGTCTATTTTTCCGGGGCAGGAAGAACTGCTTTCGACAGATCATATATATGAGGCGAATTTTAATCCGAATAACGGGCAAAAGAGGATAGCTCTGACAGGAATGCCGATTTTGAATGCGCGTAGAATCATCTTCCTGATAACGGGAAGAGTGAAGGGGCCGGTTGTGGAAGACATCTTTTATTCGGGGGATACGGGTCCGGCTGCTTACATAGCCCATCATGCTGACAATGTGGAGCTGTTCATGGATAACGCGGCGGCGGAAAAGATTATCCGCAGATAAAAAACAAAAACCGTCCGACCTTCACAGGCCGGACGGTTTTTGTTCTATTTTTGAATACGTTATTTACATACAACAATTAAACAGTATGATAATTAAAATAACAACTCAACAAAATGGAATCCGGGAGAATCACTTCGGCCGGATTGGCTTATCTCACTTAAATGTGACTTACGTAATAATTATGACTAATTAATGTATGGCAAAGATAGGTGGTTTTTTGCTTTGGGGCAATCACTCGATTTAGGTATTGTGAAGAGGGTTATCACTATAAGTAGGGATTGAGCCGGGCGGAAAGGAGGAGTGTGTTTTGTTTTATGCTCTTTAAGTTGTAAATTTGCGGAAAAACAAGAGTAATATGGAATATAAGTTTGACGAACAGAGTGTGAAAGAATTAATGGAATGGGCGCAAGCTGCACAGCTGCCTCAAGAGCTGGAACTGAGTAAGGCAGAGCGTATTTTTGATGTGAAGCTTTGTGTGGAATCTGATTTATCCTGTATCAGAGCTCACTATCCGGATGCTTTTTACAATCCTGCTATTACTCGCCTGTATCGTATCAAGGAGAAGCTGGAGGAGAAGTGACTTCCGGATATGAGTAAGTGACTTAAAAGTATGTAATCAATTTGCGATTCTGTGGAATTTTTCCACAATAAATGTGGAATACTCCTTTATATTCCACTATTCCAAATGAAAGCTGTTTTTATATAATTACTTGAAAATGAGTTGTCGATCTGGATTGGCATATGTCTGGCATGTGTATTGCATTATAATATTCAGATGTTTAGTTATAGTTAGTAGATCTAGAACAATTAAGTTTTCAAGAATTATGAAAAAGGTATTAGTAGCATTGGTAATAGTAATGGGATTGGGATTTTCAGTAGTAAAAGCAGATGAACCTCTAAAGAAAAAATCTGCGAAAGTGGAACAGAGGGACTCACGGGAAGATTTTACGCCAATCGAGGTTAATAATCTTCCTGAGGCAGTGATTGATGAGTTATCCTGTGAGGGAGCACTGATTAAAGAGGCTTTTATAGCCTATAGTCGTTCGGAAGGTAAACTTTACAAAGTGATTATATTATCGAGCGATTTTCATGAACAGGCAGTGTTCTTGAATGAAAGAGGGAATATACTGAATAGATAGTTTCCCAATCTTTGAAGAAAGCACACAACTGAATTTATGTTAAGCCTCGGTTCGAAAGAACCGGGGCTATTTTTTTGTTCAAGAGAAATGATTCTGTATTTGAGAGGTAAATAGAATGGTTTGAAATTTATAATTGTTTCCGCCTTTTCTCTTTCATACTTTTGTACTGTAAGCTTACAAGAGACAGGAGATTTATAGGCGGGTTCTGAAAAGCCTTGAATAGAGTAGGAAAAACTTAAGGGTATTATAATATGAAAGTATGTATGTCGTCTAAAAAGAGAAACAATGGTTCTCTTGCTAAAATTCAAGGTCATTACTATAATAATAATGATGACTCTTGTTTCCAGGAAATAAAGGAAATGGCCCCAATTTCTATTAAAGCTTGTAAGGGGAATCAGTTGCTTATTACGCTTACCGTTTTGGATACTTGGTGTGAGAAAGCCGGTGACGGAGCATGGTTTGCTATTAAAGTTAATAATAAAATTGTAGCACGGGGATTGTATTCTGTGGCAATGGATGGACAACGTGTTCCCATTACTTTACAGGCAATGGTTGATGTCACTTCGTTGGAAGAAGATATTACGATCAGAGCTATGTGGTGTAATTGTGAGGGAACTTCCGGCAGAGCTTGCTGCATAGGAGAATTCTCAGAAGCAATACTTACAGTGTTAGTAAATGACTGGAATGTAGTTAGTTCAAAATTAGAAGAAATGACTAAGAATTTATCTAAAATTCCAGGTCTGAGATAAGGAAGACAGCGACAAGTCATGGATTATACGGGCAGTGAATAAATGGAGGCATTTGTTCACTGCCCGTTTTGTCGGATTTATCAAAAAAGTAAATAAAAAAGTCATATCTACTTTATGGAAGTTATAATTATGGGTGGTATTATTTACGGGTTTCAGAATAATTCATATCTTTGAAGCTGTAACTAAAACTAATCAATAATGAAGCAAATACATTTAGATTGCCTGGCAGTGAAGCTGTTTCTCTTTTTTTCTCTTTTTAGTTTGCCGTCCGGGGCACAGAGCATTTTTCAGAAATACGATCGTTTCCTGACGGAACCTCGTTCATACGTGTGTTATCGTGTGGACGGTAAACTGAAAATAGATGGTAAACTGGATGAAGTTTCATGGCAGAAGGCAAAATCGACAGCTCCGTTTGTAGATATCAGTGGCGAAGGATTCCCTACGCCTAAATATGAAACTACAGCTAAGATGTTGTGGGATGATGAATATTTGTATGTCGGGGCAATTTTACAGGAAGACGACATCAAGGCACGTCTTACTCAGCGGGATACCATTATTTACTATGATAATGATTTTGAGGTTTTTATAGATCCTGATTGGGATGGACACAACTATTTTGAAATAGAGACCAATGCCCGGGGTGTTATATTCGATTTGATGCTGGACAAACCTTATCGGTCGGGAGGCAACTTTATGGTGCAATGGGATTGTCCGGGATTAAAGTTGGCTATTCATCGTGAAGGTACGTTGAATAAATCGAAAGACAAAGATAAATATTGGAGTGTGGAGATGGCTATTCCTCATAAGGCATTGACTATGAATTTTAACAACCCGTTGAAAGCAGGCAATTGCTGGCGAATTAACTTCTCACGGGTACAGTGGTTGAAAGCCGGAGGGCCTGAAGAAAATTGGGTTTGGACACCTACGGGAAAGGTGGATATGCACATGCCGGATCGTTGGGGATATTTGTTTTTCGCTGACGAGGCAGTAGGAGCGCCCGAACGTACTGTTGCGCTACCGTATAATACTGCTGTGTATAAACTGCTTTGGGCTATGTTCTATGCACAGCAGGAGAGATATGCAAAAGAGAAAAACTATTTACGTACGGAAAAAGATTTTTTCCTGACGGATGCGGAGTTGAAAGGACTCCCGCAGGGTGCGCAAATCTCAGTTGAGGCTACCCGGAATACATACCAGATAGCTATTACTGTTCCGGGTGAAAACAAGCGTTACGTTATTAATAATGAAGGACGTTTCTGGACAGAGAAGATTGCTCCGCGTCAGGTGAAGAACTGGGTATGGACACGTATAAATAAGAATAAAAGTGAAGCAGATTACCGTCAGTGGTTTGCTTTGCTTAAGGAGTGCGGAATCAGTGGGGTGATGTTTGAAGGGTATGATGAAAATCTATATCGCATGTGTAAAGAAGCCGGTCTTGAGGCCCATTTCTGGAAATGGACAATGAATCGTGCGGAACTGCTGAACGTGCATCCCGATTGGTTTGCGGTGAACCGCAAGGGGGAATCTACGCATGATAAACCTGCTTATGTGGATTATTACCGTTTTCTCTGTCCTAACCATGAAGGAGTGGCGCAATACCTGGCGGATGATTATGTGAAAATAGCTCATTTGCCTTATGTAGATGGGGTACATCTGGATTATGTTCGTTTTCCGGATGTGGTTCTGCCTGTCAGTTTGTGGAAAAATTATGGCATAGAGCAGACGAGTGAACATCCTGAATATGATTATTGCTATTGTGAGGTTTGTCGTGCCAAGTTTAAGGCGCAGACGGGACGTGATCCGTTGGAATTGAAGTATCCGATGGAAGATCAGTCGTGGATCAATTTTCGTTTGGATGCCATTACCCGTGTTGTAGACCGGATTACTGAAGCGGTGAAAGCTGACGGAAAAGCAATTTCTGCCGCAGTATTCCCGGGACCTTCTATGGCCAAGAAGATGGTACGTCAGGATTGGGGAAATTGGACACTGGATGCTTATTTCCCGATGATCTATAACGGCTTTTATTACGAAGGGCCGGAGTGGATCGGACGTTCGGTTCAAGAGAGTGTGAAGACGGTTGATGGACGTGCGAAAGTGTATGCAGGATTGATGTTTCCTGATATAAAAAATGATTTTGAGAAAGCATTGGATGAGGCGTTTGATAATGGTGCGTCCGGTGTCTCTTTCTTTGACGGACCATCGGACGAATATCTTCATAAATTTAAAGCCTATCTGGATAAGAAGGGATTAAAAACGGAATAAAGCCTGTGAAATATGAATGCTTTAATCAAATGTTATAAAGGATAACAATATGCCTATTATCGAAATATCATCCTTGTCCCATCCCGGAGTAGAGATATTCAGTACCCTTACCGAAGCTCAGTTACGTAATCGCCTCGAGCCTGAAAAGGGGTTGTTTATAGCGGAAAGTCCCAAAGTCATTAAAGTGGCTTTGGATGCAGGCTATGAACCTTTAGCGATTTTGTGTGAGCAAAAACATATCACGGGGGATGCTGCGAATATCATTGAACGCTGTGGTGATATACCCGTCTATACAGGTGACAGAGAACTGCTTGCTACGCTGACCGGATACGTTTTGACACGTGGTGTACTTTGTGCCATGCGTCTTCCGGTTCCGCGAAGTATGGAGGAAGTATGCCGGAGAGCCAGGCGCATCGTGATCATAGACGGGGTGGTGGATACTACCAATATCGGTGCCATCTTCCGTTCGGCGGCCGCTCTCGGAATAGATGCGGTATTGCTTACGCGCAACTCTTGTAGTCCATTAAACCGACGTGCGATCCGGGTGTCTATGGGGGCGGTCTTCCTTGTACCATGGACTTGGCTGGATGGTCCTCTCAGTGATCTGGCTCGGTGGGGCTTCCGTACGGTTGCCATGGCGCTTACGGATAATTCTATTTCCATCGATGATCCTGTGCTGACAACCGAACCCAAGTTGGCTATTGTGATGGGTACCGAGGGAAACGGGCTCTCGCATGAGAGGATTGCCGAAGCGGACTATGTCGTTCGCATCCCTATGTCACATGGGGTCGATTCGCTCAATGTGGCTGCTGCGTCTGCCATCGCTTTCTGGCAACTTCGTGCTGAGAAAGAGTATTAGTGAATACAAAGAGTAATGTATAATGTAGAAGAACAGAAATGAAAGATAACGAGTAAGGCAGCCTCATAAGGCTGCCTTACTTTATAAATTGTAATAAGGAATATATTAATTCCCTCTGTATGTAGAATACCCGTTGGCTGACATAGTAATGGGAATATGATAATGCTTTTTGCCTTCAATTCTAAATATAACCTCGACAAACGGATAGATTGATTTTAAGCCTTGTTTCAGGAAATAAGGCTCTGTATAAAATTTAAGCATATATATACCTGTATTATCCTCTATGTCTGGTAAAAAATTGGAGATTCTTCCATTTACATCAGTCTTGCCGGTTGCAATCTGTTTCCATTGGCTTGGAGTGGAAGGATTTAATTTATAGAGGGTGATGTCAACTCCTTGTGCCGGTTCTCCTTTACTAATATCAAGTATGTGTGTACTTAGCTGATGGCTTTCTGTTTGGGCATAGATAGAGAAGGGCAGGAGGAATAAAATAATAATTACCGAGAATTTCTTGATTAGTTGCGTCATATCTGTTTTCGTTATTATGATTATATAATTAACAAATAAATTGAATTTATGTTTGGTTTGGATCAAAGATGGATCTCCATACCGACTTACCCTCTTTAACCGATAACCATACCAGATATCCGCCACCAATTTCACAAATGCCGGCAAGTATGAAGACTAAAATAGTTCTTAATATAAGCATATATTCATTTTTTTATTATTGGGTCACAAATATAGTTTAAAAAGAGAAGGATGAAATCAACTGGATTCGATTTACATTCTCAAATTTGCTATGCCGGGAGGGATGCCGCTTGATATCCCGTCAATGATTGTACACTGAATACAGGGCACATCATGACCGGAACATCAATGCGGCAATTAATTTTTAGTCGATTCCCGGCTCTCTCCGGTCTTAATCGTAAAAGGGCTGTTAATTGTTGGTTAATATTTCTACAGCCTGTTTTAACGTGCGATCAATATGGGTATAAGGTGAAAGGGCCATTTCATAAATTTCTTCTTCGGTTAGTGGTTCCATTAGGAAGTCCGGTTTAATTCCGATTCCTTCTATTACAGTATGAGTTGCATCCTGCATTGCAAGTAAAGGCATATAAAACTCTAAGTAATCACCGACTTTACCTCTCAGCCCTCCGTTAAACTGATCCGAATCTCCTAATCCGGCAGTTGCACCGGCACTATAATGTCCTACGACAGTGACATGTTTCCCCTGGCTTTTTAGCATTAGGGTACTGATTTCAGACATACTTGCACTGTTCTTGTCTAAGAGAATAACTACCGGTATTTCTTTTTTTATCCCAATGTCTGTTGGCTTTGTCATGCAGGGTGTCCATGGGGTATAACTGAATGGATTATTGTCTTCTTTGAACCTCTGGTAGCCAAAGATGGCGTCTTTGGTGATAAAGCGATCTGTAAATGTTCTTGCATCAAGAACCATACCGCCACCGTTTCCTCTAAGATCCAGTATTATCTTTTTTATATCCCCGTTTTTGAGGGGTACCAGGAAATTCTTATAGAAATCTATCTTATATTGATTGTTGATAACATTATCTATATCCGAGAGAAAAACTGTATACTCACATGCTAATTGTAAATGCTCGGTCGAGCGTTGTTTAAACCACTTGGTATAATTCGGATTTAGTTTAAACTCTTCCAGACCGCTTAGCTGTAATAGCTCTAAATTTATATTGGGTGCATTCTTTTTGGCTTTGAGTAATGCGTCGACAAAACTCTCGTCTATAGTTTCAGATTGCTTAAAGTTCTCTATTTTTTTTATTGCATCTTGCGCGATCTCGGACATCATGAAAGAGTTAAACTTATCTATATATTCTATAGACTTCTCAATCAGGACACTTTTTACAGCAGGGTCTTTTATTTTCGCTTCAATGGTATCTCTTATCTCTTTTCCTGTTAAATAATACGGGCTTTTATCATCTATAACCAAGTATTCATCACCAAAAGAAACGATATAATCATTACTTATTGTAAACGACTTAAAACCGAAATAGTATATGTCGGGATTGTCTGATAAGAAGCCACCTAACATATCATTTTTATGTCCGAATACTCCTGTGTCAGGTTGTATCTTAGGTTTCATATATTCATACTTTAGATCAAAAGGATAAGCATATATCTTGTCTTTACTCTTCATTCCACCATAAAAAATGGTGCTTTTGAAATAACTATGTGACACGGGAAGTGCTATTTTTACATAGAAATGTTGGTCTATGATAGGATCAATGATTTCTGTAAAGTATTCTATTGCTTTGTTACAATCATCTGATATTTCAGCTTTGGTATACTGTTTATCCCTGTTAAACGTTTTTAATTCTTTGAACTTTGGAGTATATTCTTTATATATCGCTTCCCAGTTCAAACTACTCTGTTCGTAAAAATAATTGTATTTCTGGTTCATTGTATTCCAAAACACATCGAACAGGTCAGAATATGATTTTATATCACTTGCTGTATACCGTGTTGGTTCTTTGGTTGATTCTGTAACGTCTTCAACGCAACTTCCAGAAATAAAGAGCACAAGAAATAAAAGAAAGAAGTGACGTAATGTCCAATTATATTTTTTAGTTTTCATAATCTATAGTTTTAGAATTTATAGGCGACGCCCAATGATATTATGTTTGAGATTCTTCTCGATTTACGATTCGAAGAAGTTTTTGCTTTGTATATGTCGGTTAGACCATACTGATAGGTATATGAAGCAAAAACATCGATCTTCTTAAAAGAATAACCGATTTCTCCTGTGCCCTCTATCCCGAACAGGTTTCTTTTCAAGTTATTTTCATTTCGCTTGAAATCATACGTTTCATTCACTTGAGCTCTGATATAGGAACCGTCTTTCTGTAATTGTGCAAAGATCGGGTATTCTCCTTTCCGGTGCATTCTTGTAAAGTATTCATAGTAAACACCGCCTTGAATTTTGAGCCATACACCATTCTCTTTATAAGGGTTATTGAAAATATATAACCCTACATTCAGCGGTACATTCATAAAGTTGTTTTTATACAGTGTATGCGTTCCCGTAATATTATCCGTCTTTTTATATTCATAGTTTTTTTGTATGAATCCCAGACCTGTTCCCACAATAAAGTCTTTAAAGAAGTTATATTCAAGATTTACACCGGTTGCAACCCCTGTTTGGGTATTGTAACGTGTATTGACCAGATTGGAAACGTCGCTACTTAAAATACTCCTGGAGATACCGACATCCAAACTAACTTTTAATTTCTGTGCTTTTACAGATGAAGGAATTGTTATAATTCCTAACAGAATGAAAATTGCTACTTGTTTTTTCATAAAATTAATGTTTAAATTAAACAAAGAACCAAACGGATGTTGTGGTTCGAATAAGTAAATTATGGTGGATTAAATTAGGTATAATACGAACAGGTATCGACTGTGTATTAATGCTGTCACGAGAAACGTGCAACGGAACTGTATCATCAATGGGATTTTATGCTACTCAGATCCATAGCATGCTCAATCATATTCAGGTATCTTATGATTGAAATATCACTTGGCGAATTCTTCTTGTGGAAAGAATTCGCCTACATCTGATTATCTCTATAAACTTTAAATTTCTTCATATATATTCAGGTTTTGATTAAAATAGGTACTTCTATATTTTACAAAACTATTATTCTATGCCGGAAAACAAACACATTTCATTGCTTTTTTTTTAAATTTATATGAAAAATACCACAAATATGTTAGATGATATTGGTAATATTACCTTTCCGGTATCCATCTGACTGATGCTATTTTGTTTTTTTCTCTTCGATTTAAAAGAAATCTCCCGGTTTTCGGAAGGCCAATATGCTCATCAGAAATTCATAATTGTTCCCGCTCTTTTTATCCCATATTTTTGTATCGTAAGCTTGCAGAAATAGTTAAAACGTATAGGCGGGTTTCGAAAAGCCTTTGATAGAGTAGAATAATATTTTTAGGGTTATGAATGAAAAGATAGATACAGCAGGTTTCAACATAGGAAATATTGCGGGTAACGGAAAAGCGGGCAACCTGCTTAATGTGAAAGGTATGAAGAGAGGAAATTGGAGTTATTTCTTTTCACCAATGGTGAGATTTGAGGAGAATGGTCAGAATTTTCTTTTTTCTCATAGTGCTGATGGAAATAAGATTAAGTTGTCATCTCTGACGTCAGAGGGAGAAGGTCAGGTTTTTATCGATGATAAATGGCATTGGTATTATAATTCTCAGGTTCCGTTTGTTGAGAATGGAAAAAATTACATATTCTGTTATAGTAACAGAGGAAATCGGTGGTTTATTTCTGAGTTATCTACTAAATGGGATGGACAGAAAGAAATAAAAAATGGCCAGGGATTCGGCAAAGACTATGATGTTATGATCCCCTTTAATGAAAACGGTAAAAATTATATTTTTGCTCATAGCAGTTCGGATAAGAGTTGGTTTATGACTGAGTTGTCCACTAATTGGGATGGAAAGAACAGGATTAAAGAAGGGCGTTGGGCACGTTTTTACAAGGTCTTGATACCTTTTGTCGAAAATGGACGTAGTTATTTGTTTGCGCATAGTGCACAAGACAATCGATGGTTTGTTTCTGAGCTATCTACAAAATGGAACGGTCAATCAGAATTGAGATGTGGCAATTGGGCACGCTATTACCCAAGTGTGACTGCATTTGTGCATTTGGGCAAACCTATTGCATATTTCCACAGCGAGAAAGATAGACGTTGGTTTATGTGGGAACTTTCTACAGATAGAAGAACAGACAAAGATTTAAATAATGGAAATCTCGATTCGTTTTATGATACGGTTACTTCGTTCAAAGAGAATCAAGCATGTTATATACTTGCACAAAGCAGCAAAACCAAGGAGTTCTTTATTTGTCCGGTACTTTAGTTGATGTGCTTTAAATGTTATGGGCGGGTTCTGAAAAGCGATGATAGGGCAGGAAGAAATATCCGAGGTAGTATGGAAATATGTTACTTGAATAGTAAATCGGTACCTCTGGCACCCAAAGTGGCTATCTCCAAATATTGTGTAAACGGAAAACTACGCGATTCTTCTCGTTGTTTCTCTTATAATCGTGTAAGGCTCCGGATCGAAAGATTCGGAGCTTATTGTGTATTTATTCCCCAAAGTGTGTGTCTATTCCCCATTTATTTCCCAATCTTTTTTTTATTATATTGAATGTAACTTGCTGTTTTATAGTTGCTTTGTGGCCTGTTAGTATTCTGGCATGTCCTTTGTCTTTTATTTAGCATAAGAGTTAGTTTTAATTATTCACACTAAAAAATTACGATTATGAAAAAGGTATTAGTAGCATTAGCAATGATTATGGGATTAGGCACTTCAGTAGCATTTGCCGGCGTATCGGGTGACACTTTAGCAGTAGAACAAACTCTGCAGACTCCTCAGGACGAATTTACAAAAGTTGCCGCAAAGGAACTTCCTACTCCTGTCATCAATGCATTGGCCAAAGATTATGAAGGTGCTTCTATAAAGGAGGCTTTTGTTTCGGAAAGAGAAGATGGTAAGGTATATAAAGTGATTGTGACTGTAACCAAGGAAGATCAATCTACAGAAGATGTAACTGTTCTTTTGAATGAAAAAGGTGAGATTGTGAAGGAATAGTGAGCTTTTCAACTTAATTTCTACTTTTATGGCCCTGGTTCTTAGGAATCGGGGCTTTCTCATTTAAGAGAAATCTCCCCGTTTCCAGAAGGTTAATCTGCTTATTTAAGATTTATAATTGTTCCCGGTTTCCTTCTCATATATCTTTCTTAGATAAAAATAGTCTTTGATTCGTTTTTATTAGTCAATAAGAATATGTAATGTTTATATACGAGGATAAGAAAAATGCTTGATTTTTCTCTTTTCGGATGGACTCTTCAAAGAGTTCTATTCTTAAGGTCTGATAGACAACTTTGTTAATGATCGTATCTATTTAAGTTCCCGACAGCCCGTTCTATACCCTGACGATTAACCACTTCCATCGGATTATGGCAATGGCAGAAGAAATATCAACCTTCTGTCGGTTCTTCTTCAAATTTGGTGGTAAATTCTTTATTTCTTTATTTTCAAGTTGATAATTGTCCTTTTTGCTTGCTTTAATAAGAAAAAATAGACACCGGCTGAATAAGATAACGCAAGTTTCGGAAGTGAATTTGCGCCGTCTGAACCGGTATCTTCATCCTTATACCTTTCTTCAATTAACATTGTTAACGCCTTTTGCAGGTTGTCAGATTCTTGTGCGCAAATAACGAGTCTTTTGCATTTAAAGAACTTGTTATTCACATCCAAAGAACAAGCTTTAACTCTGTGTTAAAACAAAGCTTTTGAAGATAGAAATCATACTTTTTAAAGATATTCATTTTCAGATGGTTTATCCTAAAATTCGCTTTTTCACCTCGCGGATGGACTCTTCGGGGGAAAGCCGGGATACTTGCTTTTTTGTCAACTATAAACGAGGGCTTACACTTCCGAAAACTGAATTAGATTCCATGAGTAAAAGAAAACTTACCACCTAATTTGAAGAAGAACCCTTCTGTCTATTGAAATCAGTATGATAGATGTTACAGAAGAGCCTATTTCATGTCCTGATGCTTTGGAAATAGCTTCTTTACGTATATCTGACCTCGCTACTATATTGTTTCATTATATCTTATTTAAGGTTGTGGATAAAATTATTTATTTTTTATCTTTTTTATTTAACGTCTTTTGGTTTAGTATGATCTTCATTTCAAATGTTTTTATGGTATAAAGGACGTGAATTTTTTAGAATATTCGGATCCCGGAAACAGATCTTTAATTATTTATTTAAAAAACAATTGAGTATGAAAATTATTTTAAATTTCTCTAAGTGTATTATGATCCTTTCATTGCTTAGTCTGACATGTACTGTTCTTTCTTGTGATGAAATGGACATTGACCAAGGGCCTCCAATCTCTTCTACCCGTAATTTGATGATTAGTTTCAAAATCGATACAATTACGTATGGTCAAATTCCGGCCGAACACGCTCGAAGAATACTGTCTCTTGACGAGTCTACTTCAGTTGTAACTGATAAGAGTAAACGTTCTTTTAGAGTTAATGAATTATTCCAAATTAGAAAAGCAAGCGATCAATTGCTTTCAATTACTAGTTACTCCGCTAAGACGGTCTATAATCTCACACTTGAGGCCTATGTGGAAGGTGGCTCCCAGTATATTCCTATTGCCTATTTAGACTCTATACCGGGATTTTCACAGTTTGAATTTAAGCCTTCGTTAATAAATGGGAATTTCATATATAAAAATGGAGACGGTATAGATACATTATCTCTTTCAAGCCTGAACGAGAAACAAATGAAATTCCGTTTACTTAGTGATGACAAGCATTTTAAAATGCTTTCTAAAATAGATGCACAGTGGGGTGTTTCCTTTTCAAATTATGATTGGAAGCCAGGTTATGAAAACGGTTCGTGGCGCGAGTTAAGGGCCATCTATGCCCGTGAGTGGGTTGTTATCATCACCAACTATGCCTATATGATGACTACACCCGAGTATTCTTTTATAATGAGAAATTTTAGTAAAGTATTTGGGGGTGAACTTTATGATAATAATCGTGTTAAATTCACACCGGAAAAGTATTTGTCAGAAGAAAAACGTTTTAAACAGTCACATAACTTTGTTTGTGGACGATCTAAACCGTCTGTTGGAGGTTTAGGCGGAGGAAGTGTATGGGGGGTAAGTCACTGGAATTATTATGGTCATTATGCCTCTTTTAGCGGCTGGGAGTCAATTACACATGAATTCATGCACTGTATGGGATATGGGCATTCTAGTAATATGACTTATTCTTCAGGGGGAGTAGGATGGACTGAGTTTATGTGGCAACTACATACCTATTTGAGAGGTAATAATTTGCTGCCATATACAGATCGAGATCTATTAGGCTTTCATAAACCTGAAAATGCGAAATATCGTGATGGTGGAATAGACCCTGATAAACTAAATGATAATAAAATTTTGCAGTTTTATAATAAAAGCAAAGTTACAAAGTATTTTTTAGCTAATCCATTAACTAAATAAGTAATAACCATGAATAACAATTAAAGGTCTGTTTCCAATTAAATAATTAGTCTTCAATGATATAGTCTTACACGTACTGTGGGCTTAATATACTATAATTTCTAATAATGGTTGTTGCTTCGCATAAAAATACTAATTTTCGAACTGTAGAAGCATCTTATCATTAAGTTGCTGGCCTCGATTCTTAGGAGTCGGGGCTTTTTCAGTTCGCCCAGCATGTGTATATTCTAATGGGTGCAAGTCCCTTACACACCCTGATAGTGGGAAGTGAGAACCGCCACGTGCCGAACGGCATGCGTGGTGGTGTGAGAGGTCGGAAAACGAAAGTAGGAAGAAAACTACTTCGTTTTCCTCCTACTCGATTTTAAGAGAAGTCTTCTTGTATCCGTGAAAGGTCGATTCCGTTATCTCGCAAATTTATGATCGCTCCTGATTCTTTTATATTTATAGACTTTAATATAAGTGAGGGGAGTATGCTTAAAATTTGATTTTATGGTCTTTGTATTTGCAATTTGTTAATGTATTGTAATGTGAAAAACATTAATTTATTTAACCCTGTTTTCTTTTATATAATAACCATTAAATGACATTAATTATGAAAACTAATTTATTAATTCCTAAGAAAATCTATTGATTATGATAAATATATTAAAAGTACTGCTACTGTTTTCTGTGTTTGCTTTCTTTTCTTGCAACAAAAAGGAGATTGAAGATGGGTCTATTACTTGGGGTAAGTACACATTGATGGAGATAGAAGCTAACGAACCTGTCGATATTAATTTCGATGGGGTTAAACATACTGATCTAAAAAAAGAGATCGGTACATTAAACACATGTGCTTTATTCCTCTATGGCAATAAATATCCTTCTGTTGATCTTTTATGGCCGGAGCCTTTAATCAATCAGCAAAAATTGCTTCAAGAGTTACCTTGTCATTATAGTGAAGGGATGAAAATCGACTATGTTAATGTATCAATTCAGTATTATGTGGATATTAAATCAGATACTCCAAACGGGTATGTATTAAATAGAGGGCAAAAAATAGCTAATGACGCCAGCGTGTATACATTTGAATATCCAGAAAAAATGATAGTTAATACGGATAAACAAGTTATCTGTTTTGAGACAACCCAAACCTTTCTTACGCAGGAGGGATGTAAAAGCGTTCTTTTGAAGGTTAGGTTTGGGTTAGTGCACTAAAGTGCTTTAAGACTAACATAGGATTATTTTAGATCAATTGCTCTGACTCTTTTGAGCTGGTAATTTTTTATATACCCCGCCTTTCTGATTCGAGGTATATTGGAAAGAAGTACTATCTTTGTCACGTAGAAGCTAACATTGTTATTTAACAGAATGTGTAAGGCTCCGGGTCGAAAGGCTCGGAGCTTTTTGTGTATTTATTCCCCAAAGTGTGTGTCTATTCCCCATTTATTCCCCAAACTTTTTTAATGGTTTTGGATGTAACTTGTTGTTTTATAGATGTTTTGTGATCTTTTGGTGTTCTGGCATATCCTTTGCCTTTTATTTAGTATAAGAGTTAGTTTTAATTATTCATACTAAAAGATTTGGATTATGAAAAAGGTATTAGTAGCGTTAGCGATGATTATGGGATTGGGAACTTCTGTAGCATTTGCAAGTGTATCGAATGACACCTTGGCTGTAGAAAACTCCTTGCAAACTTCCCAAGACGAATTTGTAAAGATTGCCGTAAAGGAACTTCCTAACTTGGTTGTCAATGCATTGGGTAAATATGAAGGCGCTTTGATAAAAGAGGCTTACGTTTCAGAAAGAGAAACTGGTAAGGTCTATAAAGTGATTGTGACTGTAACCAATGAGGACCAATCTACAAAAGATGTTACGGTTTTTATGAACGAGAAAGGTGAGATAGTGAAAGAGTAAATAAGGCGATTAAATTAGGGGCTTTCATCTATACTCTACTTTCTGTAGCCCTGATTTTTAAGGGTCAGGGCTAATTCTTCTCGCAATTATAATCAGAACTTTATTCATCTGTTTTTAAGTTTAAAAGATTGTTCTTTGTGTGATAATAGGATATATACTACTGGACTTGCTATGTAGTTATCTATCCTTTTATTGACTTTCTCAGCTTGTTCTAAGAGCAAGATTTATATCAATAGAGTTGAGTTATTTTAATGAAGTGTTTTTATCTAAAATTTAGGGCTATCTATGTATTTGCACGAATCAATAGTTTTATGACAAGTTTATGCGTTGTGAAACGCCAGGCTTTTTCTCTTTTTAATCTTAAATATGGAAAGAGGTTGTCACAGGCCTCTTTAGGAAAGGCTAATATGCATGCTGTTTTTTATGTATTATTTTGTTCGTTCTCCCCAGATATAAGGTTTAATTGTATCTGTTGATTTCGTCCCCGCTTCTTAGTGATAAGAGGCGGGGGGGCTTTATTGAGGGTGTCTTTTTATATCTTTCTGCTTTTTGCTTTATAGTATTAAGTTTTAGACATTCGTTTTTAATATAAATACCTAAGAGTAGGTATTGGCAATTTCCTATCCTTTACTTTTCTTTGCAAAATATATAATTTAAACAACTCTTATTTATGAAACTAATCTATTCCTTTTTTTCGTTTCTCTCTCTTTTATTTTGCTCCGGTTGCTCTGATGATATAGAGGTAGCCAAACAAGAATTTTCGTCAGTGTTTTTGACGCAAGAAACATCGACTTATCGTACTAAAGAGAATGCTATTATTGAGGTGGAGCGTTTTATTCAAAAGGATAAAGGTGCCACACGAACGGGTTCTCCTTTAAATTATTCAATAGGCAATGAAATCTATTTCTATAGGGATACAATTACTAATCAGGACTATCCATCATTTTATATTGCCAATGCGGATGGGGGTAACGGCTATGCCATTGTATCGGCCAATCCATATACAACTCCTATTATCGCTTATTCCGAGTCCGGTAATCTTTCTTTGAGTGATACACTTCAACATCCGGAGTTTTCTTTCTTTTTTGATCTGGTTCAAAACTACATCTCTAATACTGAAAAGTATAAGACAGAGTTCGAAGAAGATGTTGATAACTCTTTGGATATGCCTCAAACAAGGGCCAGAAGACGTCCTCTTTATGAAACGAAACCTGGAGAGTGGCAGGAAACGGAGAGGATAAAACCATTGATTTCTGTTAAATGGGGACAGAGGAGTCCCTATAACAATGCGGCACCTTTTATAAAAGGACAAAGAGCGCTTACCGGCTGCGTAGCTACCGCAACAGCCCAAGTAATGGTGTACCATGAAAAGCCCTCAGAATATAATGGCGTATCCTATAACTGGTCTGAGATGAAAAAAGATCCTTATACCCCTGCGGTTGCTCACTTACTTCGCTCTATCGGTAATCTGGTTAAAATGGACTGGGGGGTAGACGCTAGCGGGGCTAACAGGAATAATATTCCACGGTGCTTTGAGAAAATGGGATATAGGAAACCTCGTGCCCCTCAGAGTTATAGCCAATGGGACGTTATAACATCTATCAAAGCTAAATGTCCGGTTATAATATGTGGTAACTCTGTAAGGGGCAATATACTGGGTATTAAGTATTATCAGCGTGGGCATGCATGGGTTTCTGATGGCTATTTTCATAGAGAAAGAAAGGTTGATGTCCATAGAAAAGGAAGTGATAAAGTCCATCATTCGTATACAGAAAAAGAAGATTATCTGCATCTAAACTGGGGGTGGAGAGGGCATTCCAATGGATATTATTTAGCAGGAGTTTTTAATGGAGGAGATGGGCCGTCTTTTCCTTCTACTAGAGCGGCTGGTAAAGGTAACTTCCCATATAATGTTGAAATAATCCCATATATTAATATAATACAATAAAATTATGAAAAAATCTTATTTACTTCTGTCCTTCATGTTTCTTTTATCTGTATTCTTTTCATGTCGCAATGATATTGTCGGTGACTGCAAAGATTCGATAGGAGTAGAACGTAAAGAGGTTGTGTTTAATGCTGGTAAAGATTCTATAGAATTACGTACCAAGAAAGGTGATGACTGGTGGTTATCTGGCATTACTATTCGTGACAGTGTATATAACAGCTTTTCTGCTGACGATAAGGTAATAACCGCAGGTGGGCTTTCTGTTGAGAAAACTGGTCGCAAATCAGTATTTATCAGGATTGAACCTAATCTAACAGACGCAGAGAGGAAATTTACTGTATGGCTTCAAGATGGTAATTGCTTTAATAGAATTCATATAACACAAAAGATTAAGGAATGAATATAAAAGTCATCTTTTTGAAGTCAACGATATTTGTTTTATTCTTCTTGTTTGCAAATGGTGCAAGTGCTCAGTTTCTGAGGTCTTTGTCCTTGCCAAAAAGAGACAGTGTATTAATTAGCATTTCTAAAAAGGTATTGGAGAAAAAAGCTCCTGAATATTTATTAGAATATGGGAAACCTGTTATTACGAAAAAGGTGATTCATTTTAAGTCGAAGAAAGATGAATTAGAAGAACCTAAAGCTAGTCCTTTTTATGGTACTAAGAATGGTCAGGTTTATTATATTGTTGAATTTCCTCAAGATGAATCTATAGAGTCTTTCGAGGAGGGTTTTGTAGCTCAAGTTTATATTTGGGAAGATAATTCTATACCTTGGCTCCTATACTTGGGGAATGGTATGATAGAGAATATAGAATAGGAAACTGAATGGCTCTCACTTCATGTTGAGTTCGCTGTGTGATTTCGTTTTATAACCCGGCGATTAATCAGTTGTATTAGATTAGAGCGATGACGGGAGAAAAATAAAGGCATCGTTTTTAAGCGATGCCTTATACAACTCTCCACGCTCAACAACACACACTCAACTACACTGTAGAGGCTGTATATAATGCATTACTGACTAAATTAGAAATAAGTTCGGTACCGGCATAAAAAAAGTGAGGGGAACCACCCCCTCACTAAAGTCAAACCAAAATAATCCGAATTATGTCCGTATTATCTTGATTCTGTAAATATACAGTATTATTTTAGATTATCTAATATTTCCCTAATAGCTTTGTCTGCGTGTTTTTTCATGATTGTAACGTAATTGAAGATCGGTCTGTCTTCTTTCATTGATTGTCCGATGCAGTACTCTAAAGTACTGAGTGGGATACCAAGATCAAATCCATGCTGGACGAAACTTTTTCGTGCTGAATATAATGTGAAGTCATGTTTGATATCGGCAATCTTTTTTAGCGTATCCAGTTTCCGTGTAAGTGTATTATAGCATGATACATAGGTTTTGTACTTTCCGAACACTATTCGACCGGTATTCTTACTCATGTATTTTTTGATGATAGGTTTGGCTTCCTCCGGGATGGTGAATGATGTAATCATATAAAATAAGTTCGATTGTGAATATAACTTTCTGAATTACAGCAAAAAGAAAGCCGGAAGCTCATGCTCGCTTGCAGGCTTCCGACTCAACACAAAAACTAAACTAGACTTAACTAAACTATTCTATTCTTGGAAGTTTCACAACTTCCGTTCTGTTTGTTACAAAGATAGAGATTTTTTTGTTTATATATAAATAATAATCGACAAATGCTCACATTTTACCGATAAATCAGCTGCAAATCCTTTCAACTTCGTTCGTCAAGGAAAGCTTGGAAAGCTTGTTTGTAGCTATCGCTGACGGGGATGTAGGTCTTATCGAATACGATGCGGCCGCGGTCGATGATGCGTATTTTGTCCTTCTGGACAATGAAAGAGCGGTGTACACGCATAAAGCGGGTGGGGGGAAGCAGCTCTTCCATGGACTTCATACTCATAAGTGATAGGATGGGCTTGGGAGCATCTTCGGTATAGATTTTGATATAGTCCTTCAGGCCTTCTATGTACAATATCTTTTTGAGCTCTACCTGTACCAGTTTGTAGTCGCTCTTCACGAAAATACTGTCTATTTCCTCGGGTTTCTGAACGAGTTCGAACCACTGCAATGCCTTGTTGGCCGCCTGCAGGAAGTCGACATACGAGATGGGCTTGAGCAGGTAGTCCAGTGCGTTGACCCGGTATCCGTCGATGGCGTATTGACCGAAGGCGGTGGTAAAGACAATACGGGTACGGGCATCTACCATTTTAGAGAATTCCAGGCCGTTAAGCTCCGGCATCTGGATATCCAAAAACAGCAGGTCAATCTGATGTCCCGGAAGTTCTTTCATGGCTTGTACGGCGCTGGAATACTTTCCTGCCAGTTCAAGGATAGGGGTTTTGTTGACGTAACTCTCCAGCAGGCTGAGTGCCAGAGGCTCGTCGTCTACTATGGCGCAATGTAGTTTCACGGCTGTGGATGATTAAATATTAATAATTTCGATATATATTCTTTGCCATCTTCAGAGATGGCTTTGTCCCATCGGTAGCGTCCGGGGTAAGACAGTTCGAGGCGCTTGCTCACCTGTTCGAGGCCGATGCCCGATCCGCTTTTATCCATATTGGTTTTGGGATGGCAGCTGTTGCGTATTTCACACCGGATCTCTTCTTTATTCTCAGAGATAAGGATGTGGATGAAGCTCGGTTCGGTAGGGGAGATGCCGTGTTTAAAGGCGTTCTCAATAAGGGAGATGAAGATCAGCGGGGCGATCTTCGTCTGGCTGTCCGGTTGTATGTCGAGTTGCGTAATGACCTCTACGTTTCCGGAGAGGCGGATACGCATTAGTTCGATGTAGTTGCGGATAAAGTCGACCTCTTTGCAGAGGGGGACGTAGTTCTGCTGGTTGTCATAAAGCACATAGCGGAGCAGCTTGCTGAGCTCCTGTACAGCCTGCTGCGCTTTGTCGCTGTCGAAGGCAATCAGTGCGTAGATGTTGTTCAGCGTATTGAGCAGGAAGTGCGGGTTGAGCTGATTGCGCAAGTTTTTCAGTTCGGCTTCGGTGCGGCTTTTTTCCGCTTCGCGGCGGGCGGCTTCGGCTTCTCCCCAGCGGGCGCTCATGCGGATGGCGGCACTCAGGCCGATGGTGAAGATAAGGCTCAGGATGTCCCGTACAAAGAAGATCCATCCGGGAGGCATGTGAGGTTTTTTTATGGGGGGGATCGGGGCATTCAGGCTTTGCCAGATGTGCAGCAGGAGGCCGATTATGCAGACCAGCAGGATGTTATAGATGATGTACTTGTTCTTCTGTTCCCGGAACAAGAGGGAGGGGACCAGCAGGAAGTAGTTCAGATAGAATACGGTGACAAAGGAGATGGGTACGACAGAGTGGCGCAGATAGGCACTCCAATTGATGCTGTTTCCCGCACGATCGATAAAGAAGAAAGGGAAACCGAACACGATCCCCCAGCTGATAATATGTATCAGTATTTCCAGAGGGCGGCGGGCTGATGTCAGAGACTGTTTCATGGGGACAAAGATACTAATTTTAGTTTACGTTTGGGACGTTTTGAACGATGAACGATAAAGGAGGATCACCACAGAGGACACAGAGTTTACTATATATAATGTATAAAGAATATATAATAGGCAATGAAAGCAATCAGCATCATAGGCTTTACTGATAGAATATCGGGCTTTCGTCGTTCTTTATACTTTTTTTTACTTTACGTTCTCAGTGTCCTCTGTGATAGATTACTCGTATCGGATTGCCTCGATCGGGTCGAGGTCGGCTGCTTTCTTGGCCGGATACCATCCGAAGAAGACCCCGGTGACGGTGCACACAGCAAACGACAGGAATACACTCCAGGGCTGGATGAAGATGGGCCAATGGGCAACGCTTTTCACGAGCCAGCTGGCACCACACCCGATGATTACTCCGATAAGGCCGCCGGTGATACTGATCAGGATGGCTTCTATCAGGAATTGGCTCAGGATGTCGATTCCCCGTGCACCGACTGACATGCGCAGGCCGATTTCCCGGGTACGTTCGGTGACGCTGACGTACATGATGTTCATGATTCCGATTCCGCCTACCACAAGCGAGATGCCGGCGATGCAGGCAAGCAGGGTGGTCATCAGGTCGGTGGTGGAGTTGAGCATGCTGCTCAGTTCCTGCTGGCTGCGGATGGTGAAGTCATCATCGTCCCCTTCCTTGAGTTTATGATTGCGGCGGAGGAGTTCTGTGATTTCTTCCGTAGCATTGTCCGTCATATCCTCGGTGAGGGCAGAGGCGTAAATGCCTTGTAGATAGGTCTGTGCCAGCAGGCGCTTCATCACGGTGGTGTAGGGGGCCAGTACGATGTCATCCTGGTCCATACCCATGGAGTTGTAGCCTTTGGACTTCAGTACGCCCACTACGCGGAACGGGATTTTATTGAACCGGACAATGCGTCCCACGGGGTCTTCTCCACCGGGGAAAAGATTGTCTACAATGGTTTTTCCTATCACGCACACCTTGGCGCTGGACTGGATATCGGCTTCGCTGAACATCTCGCCGTTGTCGACCGAGAGCTGGCGTATCTCCAGATAGTCCGTACCCACGCCACTGACGGATGACGGATAGTTATTGTTACCGGCTATCAGTTGCCCGGAGCTGGAAACATTCGGGCTGACGGCAGCTAAAAAACTGGTTTCGTCCCGCAATGATTCGTAGTCGGTCAGTTTCAGTGTCTGCATGGCACTGGGGTCCTGACGGACTCCTCCGCGCATATCTGCTCCCGGATGGATCATGATCATATTGGAGCCCATTTCGGAGATTTGTGCCTGAATGCTTTTCTTTGATCCCTGTCCGATGGCGAGCATGGTGATGACAGATGCCACACCGATAATGATTCCAAGCATCGTAAGGAATGCGCGCAGCTTGTTGTTGTTCAGGGCACGCAGGGCTATTTTAAATAAATTGGTTCCATTCATAATGGTAAGGTTTTTGAGTATTATTCACCACAGAGGACACAGAGTTTTAATATTTTGTTTATCAGGATGTTTAAGAGAAATATATTCTCTGTGTCCTCTGTGGTGAATCGTATTCATTTCTAAACTGTATTATTCTTCCTGCACAGGCAGTGCGGCCAGTGCCTCGGCTGCCGAAAGAATGTCCGGGTTGACACTATCATCCTTGACCTGCCCATCGCGCAGCACAATGTTGCGGCTGCTGTATTGGGCTATTTCCGGGTTGTGCGTCACAAAGATGATGGTACGCCCCTCGGCATGCAGTTTCTGAAACAGCACCAGAATCTCGAAAGAGGTGCGTGTATCGAGGTTACCCGTCGCTTCATCCGCGAGGATGACTGCCGGATTGTTGACCAACGCGCGGGCGATGGCTACACGCTGCATTTGTCCGCCGGACATTTGGTTGGATTTATGTTCCAACCGGTCGCCCAACCCTACCGCGCGGAGGGCTTCGATGGCCCGCCGGCGCCGTTCGGAGGCGCTGACTCCCGAGTTGTACATCAGCGGGAGCTCCACATTCTCCACGGCGGTCGTCTTCGGCAGCAGGTTGTAGCTCTGAAAGACAAAGCCTATCTTGCGGTTGCGCAATACGGCGCGTTGCGGCTTGCTCATGGTACGCACCGAGATACCGTCCAGCAGATATTCTCCACTGGTGGGTGTGTCGAGGCAACCCAACGTGTTTAGCAACGTCGACTTTCCCGAACCGGAAGTACCCATGATGGTGACAAACTCCCCTTCGGTGATGGTGAACGAAACTCCGCGCAGCGCATGTACCGTTTCGTCTCCCACCCGGAAGTTGCGTTTGATGTTCTGAAGTTCGATGACTGTTTTGCTCATACTTATTTTCCTTTCTTCTTACTGCCCGGGTGGCTTGGCATGAACGGGCTTTGCTCTCCGCCACCGTCCGGTCCGGCTTCGGGTGCTACGTTTCCACCGGGCATGCTTCCGATGGTTGCTTCGGTTACTACTACCATTCCTTCGGAGGCTCCTCCGGTGATTTCGGTATTGATACCGTTGGTGATACCTGTCTGTACGGGATGTGCCGTGAATGTATTTCCTTCACGTGTCCACAGTTTATGTTCGCCCTCACAGTCTTTTACCACATCCTTGTCGCTTATCAGCGGCTTTTCCGGGGTGAAGCGCAGTGCGCGTGCGGGCACGGAGAGCACGTCTTTGCGGTCCAGGGTATAAATGGTGACATTGGCTGTCAGGCGGGGTTTCAACTTCAAGTCCGGATTGTGGGCGGAGATCACTACTTCGTAAGTGACTACAGTGGTCGACGTACTGCTCGTGCTGGTGCTGCTTGCGTCTCCCAGTCGGATTTGCGTGACCGTTCCTTCGAATACGTCGTTCGGGTAGGCATCTACGGTGAATGTAGCCCGTTGTCCTTCTTCCACACCGCCTATGTCGGCTTCATCCACATCGGCCACAACCTGCATCTGAGTCAGGTCGGCGGCAATGGTGAATAGGGTCGGTGTTTCAAATCCCGAAGCTACGGTCTGTCCTTCTTCCACATCGCGGCTGATGACCACGCCGTCGATCGGTGAAGTGATGGTGGCATACGACAGGTTGCGTTCCGCTTTGGCCAACGAAGCCTGGCTGCTCTCGAACGAGCTTTTTGCCTTTTCATAGTTGTAGAGCGACTGCTCGTAGTCGGTATCGCTGATCAGCGCCTTTTCGTGCAGTCCCCGGCTGCGTTCATAGTTCTTCTTCTGATATTCGTATTCCGCTTTCGCTCCATTGTAAGTGGCGCGTTGTGAAGCAAGTTCACTCTGCAACGTCACGCGGTCCATCTCGGCAATCAACTGTCCTTTGGTCACTGCCGCATTATAGTCCACATAGATTTTGTCGATGATTCCGGATACCTGTGTACCGACTTCCACTTCCGTTACCGGTTCGATGGTTCCTGTGGCGGTCACCGATTCGGATATCTCGCCTTTGCTCACGGTCGCCGTGGTATAGGTCACTTTGTGCTTGGCCGTCGGGCTTCCGAAGAGCCAAAGCCCTCCGCCTGCCAGTACGACGATGCCTGCGGCGATAAGGATGATCTTTTTCTTATTCATATCGTTTATACGTATTAAATGTTTTTGTTCTCTGCGGTGAGTCCTGTCAACTCGTCTCCCTGATAGAACTTCAGCAGTTGAGTGTTTAGAATGGCCATATATTTGGACTGTAGCAACTCCTGCTGTGCTTGCAGCAGATTGTTCTTCTCCGTAAGCAGTTCTATCGTATTCTTCATGCCGGCATTAAACTGTTCGCTGATCAGTTCATAGCTGGTCTGCGTGCTGCGCAACTTTTCTACAGCTGCCGCATAGCGTTGTTGTGCGCTGTTGGCATCGAGCCACAACCCTTCGATGGTCTTATACAGCGTTTTCTGTTCATCGAGCAGCGTCAGTTGGCTGGTCTGATACTGAAGTTTGGCCTTTTCTACGGCGCTTTTCGTCTGCCGGTTGTTGAAGATAGGTACGCTGATGCTGAGTCCGATGGAGTTATTCCATCCGTTTTTCACCTGTTCCCCGAAGGTGAAGTCGCTTCCGCTCGTATGGTTTGTCCCTATTCCGGCTGTCAGGCTGACGCTGGGCAGATATCCCGACCGGGCTATTCCGATGCCCAGTTCCGAAGCCTCCACACTGAGTTTGCTTGCCTCGATCTCCGGCCGTAGGGCCACGGCAGCCTGAAACACGTCTGCTTTGGTGGGCAGGGGCGACAGTACATTTTCGTCACCCAGCACAGGCAGATATATCTGCATCTCCTGTTCGCCGTCCAGTTCGAGCAGTTGTTTCAGTTGCAGTTTATAATCCTGAAGCGTGGCCTGTGCCGTGACCAGTTGATAGCGGTCGGTGCTGACTTGTGCTTCCAGTTGGGCATAGTCGCTCCGGGCGATGCTTCCCGCATTCAGCAGTTGCTTGCCGCGGTCCCGCTGGGCTTCGGATACTTGCAGGGTGTTTTCGTTCACCTTCACCGACTCGGCCGCATACAGTATTTGTATGTAGGTCTGGGCGATGGACTGCCGGATGTCATTCTCCGAAGTAGCCACGTCGAGGTCCGCCACCCGGTTGTTGAGTTTTTCCTGCTCGATGGTCTTCAGGCGTTTGCTGCCGTTGTATACGGTCCATTGTGCATTCAGCCCGTAGTTTCCGTTGTAGGTTGTCTTGTTGCTGCTCTTCAGCACTTCCGATCCGCTGATGATGCTGCTCGACTCTTGATAGGGGCGGTTCACCAGATTCTGGCTGCTGGAGAATGAAAGGCTGGGGAAGAGGGCCGCTTTGGCTGTCTTCACGTCCACCTGTGTGCTTTGTGCGTTGATTCTGTTGCGACGGATGCTGATGTTTTGCTGCAAAGCATAATCGATGCAGCTTTGCAGGTCCCACCGGGCAGGTATTGCCACCGAGTCGCTGGCCTGCATTTGCCCGGAGGTTCCGGTTTGTTGCGCCCACAATCCGCCTTCGGGCAGGGTGGCTGCCAGGCAGAGGGCTATCAGGGTGATTCTTTTTACGTTTGTCATACGCTTGGTTCTTTGATTTTACTGAAACAAAGGTACAGCGTATAAGAAAGAGGCGCAAAAGCGATAGACGGGAGCGGAGGTTTTAACGATAAAAGATGAACTATAATCGATGAATGAAGTTTACCACGGAGTGACACAGAGTTCCACAGAGAATCTTTTTTAAGATTTCCTGAGTGGGAAATGTCCCGGTGACCGGTAACTGCCCTCACAGGTAAAAAGGAGGTGTGTTTCAGGAACTTTGATAGAAGTGTGACCTGTCAGGTCACACTTCTTAAAAGGTAAATATTTACTTTTGTAAGCCGGAACGTTTAGAACGATGAACTGTATAGAAATGAATACGATTCACCACAGAGTACACGGAGGACACAGAGTTTTAATCTCTTGTTTATTAAGATGTTTAAGAGAAAGATACTCTCTGTGTTCTCTGTGTCCTCCGTGGTGAATTAAACTCAAAAACAAATGGAAAGAAAACAATTTTTTATTCTTGAGAAAGATTTCCTGAACACACGGGAAGTGGGAGACTTGATAGAAGCTCTCGGACCGGGAGGAGTGGGAGCCTATATGGCAATTCTGATCTACTTGCGTCATCAGCCTGCCTATACGACGTGTTACAGACCTTCCTTATTGAGCCAGTTGGCGCGTTGCAATAACGGTACTGTTGAGTTGTTCAGAGATGTGCTGCTCAACTTCGGGCTTTTTGATTTTGGTGAAGGAGAGGAGCCGGAGTTTCATTCTTTTTATCTGGACCGAGTGATGGAACCTATGGACCGGAGATGTGCAAACAGCCGTCGTAATGGAGCGAAAGGAGGACGTCCGCCAAAGGTGGCTCGTACTGTGCATAATGTGATTCCGGAAGTGATGGAAGAGGTTACGGAACCTGTTGCGGAAGAACCTTTGCAACTTGCTGTGGCTGAGGAAGAAAAACCCAGAAAAACCTACAATACAATACAGAACAATACAGAACAATACAATACAACAACAGAAACAACAGAAAAGAGTAAAAGCGAAACCTCCGTGCTTGTTCCTGTTGCCGCCGCCATTGCTGCCACCACTGCCGTTGTTGGGGAGAACATACAATCTTTGTTTGGCTTCCGGACAGACCGGCGGATAAGGATGGACGAAACGCGGATCGACAGGCAATGCTGTATCGGGCATATCCCTATCGGTACGAGGCATTGGCGGGAGGATTGCAGATCTATCTCTTGTCTACCTCACTTGCTTGGAGTGTCCGGAAGAAGTGGCGATCGGAAAATAAGGGCCTCCGGCTGTCAGAGATCTGGTCCCTGACTGTCGGTGAGGTGTAGCCCGGCTGTCGGTGGGGTGTAGCCCGGCTGTCGGTGGGGGGTAGCCCGGCTGTCGGTGGGGTGTAGCCCGGCTGTCGGTGGGATGTAGCCCGGCTGTCGGTGAGGGGGTGCCCGGATGGGTATCCGTCGTAAAATGTTATCTTTGCACGTATCTAAAAACACAATAGAGTCATGAATACACCCGTAACCATTCCGTTGCGGAAACTCCCGATAGGGATACAAAGTTTCGAAAAACTGCTTATCGACGAGTACGATAAACTCGTTTGGCGACTATTGGTTCACCGGCGGAACCCCTGCTTTCCTGGTGGAAATGCTGCAGAAGACCAATTTCGGTTTACGGGAGATGGAAGGAATCGAAGTGCCCTCCACTTCGCTGAACGATGACCGTGCCAATGTGGGCAATCCCATTCCTATGATTTATCAGAGTGGCTGCCTGACTATCTTTGTAATAATCAGAAACTTAGATTCGATTCTGTGTCGTTCTGTGTCCTCTGCGGTGAGTAAGAACCGTTTATTTTGCTTGTTTCATCAACATTTTTAAGATTATCTTTGTTATTATTTGTATAGACACTAATTTTGATATGTTATAAAATTACCCTGTATTATGAAGAATACACTGCTCCATATCTGGAACTTCTATGTCGAAGGTTTTCGAAGCATGACTCTGGGCCGCACCCTGTGGCTGATTATACTGGTGAAACTCTTCATCATGTTCTTCATTCTCCGCCTCTTTTTCTTTCCTAACTTTCTGAGCAGCCAGCCTACCGACAAGGACAAGGAAGAATACGTTGCAGGCGAACTGATACAACGCGGGCAATAAACGGCTGAAGTTTAACTCTAACTACTAATGATATGATTGAAAGTATTGACACTTCACTTATTGACTGGTCGAGAGCCCAATTTGCTCTGACAGCCATGTACCATTGGATTTTTGTGCCGCTCACTCTCGGCTTGGCAGTCGTTATGGGTATCATGGAAACCCTTTATTATAAAACAGGCAATGAGTTCTGGAAACGGACAGCCAAGTTTTGGATGAAGATTTTCGGTATCAACTTTGCCGTAGGTGTAGCCACGGGACTGATCCTTGAGTTTGAGTTCGGAACCAACTGGAGTAACTATTCCTGGTTTGTAGGTGATATTTTTGGCGCGCCGCTTGCCATCGAGGGCATTTTGGCTTTCTTTATGGAGGCCACGTTTATTGCCGTCATGTTTTTCGGGTGGGATAAGGTCAGCAAAGGTTTCCACCTGACTTCTACCTGGCTCACAGGACTGGGAGCTACGATCTCCGCCTGGTGGATTCTGGTAGCCAATGCCTGGATGCAGCATCCGGTAGGTATGGAGTTCAATCCCGATACAGTGCGCAACGAGATGGTCGATTTCATGGCAGTTGCCTTTTCGCCTGTCGCCGTTAATAAATTTTGCCACACGGTGCTCTCGAGTTGGGTGCTGGGAGCTGTTTTCGTGATAGGCATCAGTTGCTGGTTCTTGCTGAAGAAGAGAGACAAGGAGTTTGCCATAGCCAGCATTAAGATTGGTGCCATCTTCGGGTTGGTAGCTTCGGTGCTGACGGTGTGGACCGGCGACGGTTCCGGTTATGCCGTTGCGCAAACACAGCCGATGAAACTGGCAGCGGTAGAAGGATATTACGAAGGACAGAACGGAGCCGGGCTGGTAGCTGTCGGGGTGCTGAATCCTGATAAGAAGACTTATGACGACGGTCAGAATCCGTTTTTGTTCCGTATAGAGATTCCAAAGATGCTCTCCTTCCTGGCCGAGCGTAAAGCAGATGCTTTTGTGCCGGGCATCAAAAATATCATTGAGGGGGGATACGAACTGAAAGACGGCACGAAAGCGCTTTCGGCTGCCGAGAAAATAGAACGGGGTAAAAAAGCGATTACTGCATTGGGCACCTATCGTGCGGCTAAAAAAGACGGTGACGAGGCTGCTATGCAGCAGGCATCCGCCACGCTGAAAGAGAATGTTGCCTATTTTGGTTATGGTTATATTAAGGATGTGAACCAATTGGTTCCCAATGTGCCGCTCAACTTTTATGCCTTCCGCGTGATGGTGATCTTGGGTGGATACTTTATCCTGTTCTTCATTGCGATTCTCTTCTTTGTCTATAAGAAAGACCTGTCGCAAATGCGATGGATGCAATACATCGGACTATGGACCATTCCGTTTGCTTACATTGCCGGACAGGCAGGATGGGTAGTGGCCGAATGTGGTCGCCAGCCTTGGGCGATACGGGACATGCTGCCCACGTCGGCAGCCATCTCAAAGTTGGATGTAGGCTCTGTACAGGCCACATTCTTCATATTCCTTATTCTGTTTACGGTAATGCTGATTGCGGAAATCGGCATCATGGTCCGGGAGATCAAGAAGGGACCGGCGGCTAATCATTAATCACGAACCATTAATCATTTAAACTATGGGTACATACATTTTTCTACAACAATATTGGTGGCTGGTAGTCTCACTGCTCGGGGCTATACTCGTATTCTTGCTGTTTGTGCAGGGTGGCAACTCTCTGCTGTTTTGTTTGGGTAAAACGGAGGAGCATCGCAAGATGATGGTAAATTCCACCGGACGTAAGTGGGAATTTACGTTTACCACACTGGTCACTTTCGGTGGCGCGTTTTTTGCTTCATTTCCTCTGTTCTACAGTACCAGTTTCGGCGGCGCCTATTGGCTTTGGATGATCATTCTTTTCAGCTTCGTATTGCAGGCTGTCAGCTACGAATTTCAGGGCAAAGCGGGCAACCTGCTCGGGAAGAAGACTTACCGTACTTTTCTGGTGATCAACGGTGTGGTCGGCCCTCTACTCTTGGGAGGTGCGGTAGCTACCTTCTTCACAGGGTCCGATTTTTATATCAATAAGGGCAATATGGTGAACGAGATTATGCCTGTCATCAGCCATTGGGGCAACGGCTGGCATGGGCTCGATGCGCTGACCAATATCTGGAATGTGATTCTGGGACTGGCCGTGTTTTTTCTGGCACGCATCCTGGGAGCTCTCTATTTCATCAATAACATAGCCGATAAGGAACTCGTCGGCAAGTGCCGTCGTTCGTTGATTGCGAATACAGCTCTGTTTCTGGTGTTCTTCCTAACTTTTGTGATCCGCACTTTGTTGGCCGACGGATATGCTGTCAATCCGGAAACAAAGGAGATCTATATGGAACCTTATAAGTATTTCAATAACTTTATCGAAATGCCGGTAGTGCTGATTATATTCCTTGCAGGGGTTGTGCTGGTGCTGTTCGGCATTGGCAAAACAATGTTGAAGAAGACATTCGATAAAGGGATCTGGTTTGCCGGCATTGGTACGGTACTCACCGTCCTGGCACTGTTGCTTACTGCCGGATATAACAATACAGCTTATTATCCGTCTTACACGGATATACAAAGCTCTCTCACCCTTGCCAACAGTTGTTCCAGCCAGTTTACGCTGAAAACCATGGCTTACGTTTCTATCTTGGTTCCGTTTGTCATCGCCTACATCTTCTACGCCTGGCGCAGCATCGACAATCGTAAGATCGATGCAAAGGAAATGGACGAAGGCGGACATGCCTACTAAGATTTTTATCAGATAGAAGTACAGGATATCGGAATTTTATTACTTTTGTAGCGATGCTTATCTGCTCTTGACAAACGAAGGCGGATAAGCATTGTTTTTATCAGTAATTAAACAGACATACTATGAAACGAGTATTTGTATTTCAAGACTTTAAGTCTCAGAAGTTCTGGAGCATCGATGTTCGGGGAACCGATGTTGTTGTGAACTATGGCAAGTTGGGAACAGACGGACAAACACAAGTAAAGAATTTCTCGTCGGTCGAAGAGGCCGAAAAGGCCGCTGCCAAATTAGTGGCGGAGAAGACGAAGAAAGGATATGTGGAAACCCGGGAAGAGGTTGCCAAGGAAATGAAGGTGGAAGCTAAAAAGTATGCGCTGAGCTATGACGAGGCAGAAGAGGGCGTGAACTTGATGGATAGGATATTGAAGGATAAAAAGCTGCCGTCGCTCAGGCAGATCACGATCGGCTGTTGGGGGTACGACGGAGAGGACTGCTCGGCTATTGCCGACGGCATTGTGGCGAATAAGGAAAAGTTTGCCCATCTTGAGGGCCTGTTCTGGGGAGACATGGATTCTGAAGAACAGGAGATCTCCTGGATTGAGCAGGTGGATTTAGGTCCGGTGTTGGACGTGATGCCCTTGCTGAACAATCTCAAGATTAAAGGCACCAATAATCTGAGCATTGGCAAGAAACCTCGTCCCAACCTGAAGTCACTTGAGATTATCAGTGGTGGCCTGCCCGATTCGGTGGTGGAGGACATTCTGGGGTCCGACCTCTTTAACCTTGAAAAGCTGGTCCTTTATGTAGGAGTGGAAGACTACGGATTTGAGGGTGATCTGGCTGTATTCAAGCCTCTCTTCTCCAAAGACCGTTTTCCTAAACTGAAATGGCTGGGCATTGTCGATGCGGAAGAACAAGATGCTGTTGTGGAGATGTTCCTCGAATCGGATATTCTTCCGCAACTGGAGACGATGGATATCTCTGCCGGAGTATTGACAGACAAGGGAGCACAACTGTTGCTGGATCATGTGGACAAGATCAGCCACTTGAAGTTTATCAATATGAAATACAATTACCTGAGTGACGAGATGAAAAAGGAGTTGCAGAAGGCACTGCCGGTGAAGATCGACGTTTCCGACTCACAGGAGTATGATGATGATTACAGTTTCCCAATGATTACGGAGTAAATGAATGAAGATATGTGTTGTCAGTAATTCGACTTCAAAACGTACGGACTACTTTATCAAAGCGGGTAGAAGCCTCGGGGCGGATACCTGCTTTGTCACATACGATGAGTTGATGGCTACTCTTCCGGAGTATCGTGATACGGTTGTGAAGCTGGAACCTCCGGTGTTTCAGGAAACGGACTTCCGGAAATACAATTCGCTTTGCCGGGATTACAGGAAGATGTTGAGGCGCTTAGCCGCTGTGGATAGACCGGAGGGCGTGCATTTTCTGAACGAGCCGAGTGCAATTCTCTGTGCTTTGGATAAGGTCCGCACTCAGCAGAAACTGGCCGGGGCAGGCTTGAAAACAACCCCGTTGTTCTCGGCGGCACTACGCACTTTTGATGAACTGGCCGAACTGCTTTACCGACAGAAGAGGGGAGGGTTTCTTAAACCTCGCTATGGCTCCGGAGCCGGAGGGGTAATGGCTGTCAGATACAATCATCGCCGGGACGAATGGGTGGCTTATACGACCATGCGTTGGGCGGGAGATCATGCTTGTAATGAAAAACGTATCTGCCGGTTGACAAACCGGAAAGAGATTGCTGTGCTGGCAGAAGAAGTCATGCGATGCGGAGCTGTCCTTGAAGAGTGGATGGTAAAAGAAAAACTGGAAGGGGAGAATTATGACTTGCGTGTTGTCTGTAGGGAAGATGAAGTCGACTATGTCGTGGTACGTTGTAGCAAAGGTGCCATAACCAATCTTCATCTGAACAACAAAGCAAGGCTGTTCGGAGAGCTTTCGCTTGCACCTTCCGTCCGTGAGGAGCTTTTTTGCCGGAGCATTGCCGCCACGCGGGCTCTGGGACTGCGGTATGCAGGCATAGATGTGCTGATTGCACGGAACACGGATACACCTTATATTATAGAGGTGAACGGACAGGGAGATCATATCTATCAGGATATGTTTACGGAGAATAAGATATACACCAATCAGATAAGAACGATAGAATCACTTTTCAATGGAAATAGATGAACTGCCATCCGGTAAGCAAGACCGGAAACCGGATATAGATATGAATGGAATTGTGGGCACGCATGACATACTGATGCTCTGTTTCGACACCTTGCGCTATGACGTCAGTGTGGCCGAAGAGGCTTCCGGGGGAACTCCCGTACTGAATAGCTATGGCAGTGGCTGGGAGAAGAGGCATGCTCCCGGCAATTTTACCTATCCCTCGCATTTCGCCATTTTTGCCGGATTCTTGCCTTCACCTGCCGAACCCCATGTGTTGCGCAGCCGGAAGTGGCTTTTTTTCCCTTTTCAGGCCGGCACGGGGCGCATACCTCCGGAGGGCAGTTATGCTTTTAAAGAAGCTACATTCGTACAGAGCCTGTCCAATATCGGTTATGAAACCATCTGTATCGGCGGAGTCAGCTTTTTCAGTAAACGGAATGACATCGGAAGGGTATTTCCCGGTTATTTCAATAAAAGTTACTGGCTGCCTGCTTTTGGCTGCACGGATAAGAACAGTGCCGCCAATCAGGTGGACTTTGCTGTCGGTAAACTGGAAAAGTATCCGGCGGACCGGAGAGTATTCATGTATATCAATTTCTCGGCCATCCATTATCCCAACTGCCATTATGTAGAGGGTAAGAAGAAAGACGACAAAGAGTCACATGCTGCGGCTTTACGATACGTTGACAGTCAGTTGCCCCGCTTGTTCGAGGCTTTCAGAAGACGTTCGGATACATTGGTCATTGCTTTGTCCGATCATGGCACCTGTTATGGTGAGGACGGTTACGAGTATCACTGCATTTCCCACGAGAAGGTATATACGGTGCCTTATAAACATTTTATTCTCAGAAAATGAACGATCAGCAGCAGATTTCACGATATATCAGCTATATGTACAGTTATCCGCATAAGACGGCTTACCGTACTTTTAATCCTCCGGTCTCTCTTGCCCCTTATTTTGAACGGTTGGCAGGGGGGCAGGCAAGTCTATATTTTCATATCCCTTTCTGTGCCCATAAGTGCGGTTATTGCAATCTGTTTTCACAGCAGAGCTGTGATGGAGGGCGTATCTCGGCATATCTCCGTACGATGCGCCGTCAGGCAGAACAGTTGTCCGTGGCGGCACAAGATCTGAAATTTACTTCGTTTGCAGTTGGGGGAGGTACTCCGCTTATTCTGAACGAAAAGCAGTTGGATGAACTGTTTTGCATAGCCGAGCTGTTCGGCGTACGTCCTTCGGAGGTATTCACTTCCATCGAAACTTCACCGGAGTATGCCGACAAGAAAGTTTTGCGGAAATTGCGGACGAGGGGGGTGGAACGGTTGAGCATGGGTGTACAGAGTTTCAATGATGCGGAGTTGAAAAAACTGAAAAGGAGGCCTGTGCTTGCTACCGTGATCAATGCACTTCAAAATATTCGGGAAGCGGACTTCCCGCAGTTGAACCTCGACCTGATTTATGGCATTGAGGGACAGACGGTGGATAGCTTTATTCACTCGCTTACCACTGCGCTTACTTATCGCCCCGACGAATTATTTATTTATCCTCTTTATGTCCGGCCGGGTACACGTATCGATGTACGCTCAACGGATGACATGTGTTATGCTATTTACAGGTCAGCTCGTGAACTGTTGGTGGAGCAGGGATTTGTGCAGACTTCCATGCGTCGCTTTGTTAAACGGAAAACAGTGGAACTGGAGTTCTCCTGTGGCGATGAAACCATGCTGTCCTGTGGTTCCGGGGGACGGAGCTATCTGGGAGATTTACATTATGCCACTCCATACGCTGTGCGGCAGGAAGCCATAGCCGGAGAGATAGACCGTTATATCCGGACTGCTGATTTTTTGACGGTAACCAATGGTTATTTGCTTTCCGCGGAAGAGGTACAAATAAGGTTTATTATAAAGAACCTGATGTATTATCGGGGGCTGGACACGGCGGAGTATGAACAACGTTTTGGTAAGGAGCCGGACAGAACGCTCTTCCGGGAATTTACAGACCGGGGGTGGATTGAAGAGAAAAACCGGGTTCTGCTTCTTACGGAGGAAGGAATGGCCTACTCCGATTACATCGGCCAGTCTTTTGTTTCACCTGCCGTAAGGAGACTGATGTCCGAGTATATATATCCTTGATCAACTTTGCACGATGGGGGCTTTGAGTACTATCCGGAATATCTATTATAGGGGCAGTCTGGAATATTGCAATTATACATGTTCGTATTGTCCGTTTGGCAGGAAATCCGCATCTGCCGATACGGACGGTGACCGGGAAGCGCTGCACCGTTTTATTTCACGTATCGGTCAGTGGAAGCATGGGGCGTTGCGTATTCTGATTATCCCTTATGGAGAAGCGATGATACATCGGTATTACAGAGAAGGTATCATTCGTCTGGCTGCCATGCCCCATGTGGCCGGGGTTTCTTGTCAGACGAACCTGTCCTTTTCAGTTTCCCGTTTTCTGGATGAAGTTGAAGAGGCTCGGGCAGATGTCACCAAAATCAAATTCTGGGGGAGCTACCATCCTGAGATGGCGGATGTCACAGATTTTGCGTCTAAAATAGAAAAACTGCATGCGGCTGGTATTGAGGTCTGTGCGGGAGTGGTTGGTGATCCTTCGGCAAAGGAACAGATCCGGAGGTTGAGGCTGCTGCTGGATCCGTCGGTTTACTTGTTTGTGAACGCAATGCAAGGTTTACGGAAGCCGCTTTCGGAGGAAGATGTCCGCTTTTTTAACGAGATGGATAATCTGTTCGATTATGATCGGCGGAACGCAAAAGCATGTTTGAATAATTGTTCCGGAGGCAGAGAGAGTCTGTTTGTTGACCGGGAAGGGGGGATGTATGCCTGCCCGAGAAGTGGGGTGCGGACAGGGAATTTCTACGATGATTCTGCTTCGCTCCTTCAGCCTTCTTGTCTCCGTAAAGTATGCGATTGCTATATTGCTTTCAGCAATCTGCGGGATACGCCTCTGAGAAGAATGATGGGAGAAGGGGCATTGTGGCGTATACCGGAGAGGAAAAAGGTCAGGGCTGTATTCTTTGATATTGACGGTACATTGACAGATGTGCAGGGGAGGATTCCGGGGCGTACCGTTTCTGCACTAAAATATATGTCCGGTCGCTTACCTCTGTACCTGAGTACTGCCTTGCCGATGGCACACGCCAAGAAGCGGCTTGGTGATGTGTTCGACTTGTTTTCGGGAGGGGTTTTTGCCGATGGGGGCTTTCTGTGTTATGAAGATACCGTTGAATGTGTTCCGGTTGAACATCCTGTGACTCTTGATTTCCCCGGTTGCCGGATCACTCGTTATACTTGGAAAGGGGAAATCTTTAAGTATGCCGTGCTTGCGCCTACTGTCCGGGAAGCTACTCGGTTGTCGGCCGGATTGGAGGGGGAGGCATATCAACTGTATCAGGAAGGCCGGTTGCTGACAGTGGTGGACAGCAGGGCGGGAAAGAAGAATGGACTGATGACTCTATGTTCGAGATTGGGAATCTCTTTGCGGGAGATTCTGGTGGTAGGTAATACGATGCACGATTGGCCGATGATGTCTGTTGCCGGTTATTCTTGTGCAGTGATGGATGCGGAAGAAGAGTTGAAGAAACTATCGGGATATATTCTGAATCCCGATAGTATTCCTGTCTTTTTTGATATCTGACTTTATTTGGCTACGTTGTTTATGGGTTTTCCACCGATGTATGCTTTCAGGTTGTCAACCAGAATGGTCATCAGACGTTCACGGGCGGCGGAAGTAGCCCAGGCTATATGCGGGGTGATATAGCAATTTCTGGCAGTCAGCAATGGGTTGTCCGCACGTGGAGGCTCGGTGGAGAGTACATCCAATCCGGCAGCATAAATCTTATAATTATTCAGGGCGTCTGCCAGGTCTTGTTCATTGATCAAAGGGCCGCGACTGGTGTTGATTAAGATGGCGTTTGGTTTCATCAGTTCAAGGCGGCGGGCATTAACCAGATCACGGGTTGATTCCGTTAACGGACAATGCAGACTGACGATGTCGCATTCACGGAAAATCTGGTCGAGTTCCGCTTTTCTGATTTCGGGAGGCAACTGAAGCCGTGACTTGGAGGTATAGGCCCACACTTTCATTCCGAACCCGATTGCGATACGGGCTGTATTATATCCGGTCTGTCCCAGTCCGATAAGACCGATTTTCTTTCCTAACAGCTCTATAAGCGGGGTATCCCAGTAACAAAAATCCTGATTCCGGGTCCACTGCCCTCCACGCACTTCGTCTGCATAGTGTTGCACTCGCTGAGTGATATTCAGGATATGGGCAAAAACCATCTGTCCGACGGATGGAGTGCTGTAAGCCGGGATGTTGGTAACCACAATACCGCGTTCTTTGGCTGCCGCAATATCAATAATGTTATATCCGGTGGCTATTACGCCGATATACTTCAGGTTAGGCAAAGAGGCCATGTGCTCTGCGGTGATCACGGCTTTGTTGGTAAGGATGGCCTCGGCGTCCTTCGCATGTGTAAGCACCTCTTCGGGGGCTGTGCGATCATAGATTTCACACTCACCTAAAGTTCTCAATTCATCCCAGTTCAGATCTCCGGGGTTGGCGGCATAGCCGTCTAAAACTACTATCTTCATAAATTATTAGGTGTTAAGTATTAAGTTTGTGTACTTGAATACTGAATTAATAACTCTTTATCTAATAAAACAATTACAGATGTTTAATAGTTCTTTTCATTTCCCCAGAGTTGTTTCATTCGTTCGGCATGTTTCTGTTCAGCCGGGTTGTGTTGGGGCTGCCATATTTGCTTATTCTTGATTTCGTCCGGCAGGAATTGCTGTTTTACGAAATTACCTTCATAATTATGGGCATATTTATATTCCTGGCCATATCCTAACTGCTTCATCAGTTTGGTGGGAGCATTGCGCAGGTGCAGAGGTACCGGTAGGTTACCGGTTTCACGCACCAATGCCAGTGCATCGTTGATAGCATTGTAGGCTGAGTTGCTTTTAGGGCTGGTTGCCAGATAAATGGTGGTTTCCGCCAATGGGATTCTTCCTTCCGGCCAGCCTATTTTCATCAACGTGTCAAAACAGGCATTAGCCAATAGCAGTGCATTCGGATTGGCCAGGCCAATGTCTTCCGAAGCCGAGATGACCAGACGTCTGGCAATGAATGCCGGGTCTTCTCCTCCTTCTACCATACGTGCCAGCCAGTAAATGGCACCGTCGGGATCGCTGCCCCGGATCGATTTGATAAATGCCGAAATAATATCGTAATGCATCTCGCCGTCTTTATCATAAGCCAGCGGATTCTGCTGTAAGCGTTCGGTTACCAGATCGTCAGTGATAACTACGGTCTCTTCCGTTTCCGACTCTACTACGAGTTCCAGTATATTCAGCAGCTTGCGGGCATCGCCTCCCGAAAAACGAAGCATGGCACTGGTTTCTTTCAGTTCTATTTTACGTTCTTTCAGTACGGTATCGGTAGTGATGGCACGTTGAAGCAATTCAAGCAGGTCCTCTTTCTCCAGAGACTTCAGTGTATAGAGCTGGCAACGGGAGAGGAGTGGACGGATTACCTCAAAAGACGGGTTCTCCGTGGTGGCACCTATCAGAGTAACTGTCCCGTGCTCGACAGCTCCCAGCAACGAGTCCTGCTGAGATTTGCTGAATCGGTGTATTTCGTCGATAAACAAGATGGGACTGGACTGAGTGAAGAATTTGTTGCTTTTGGCGCGATCTATCACTTCGCGCACGTCTTTCACGCCCGATGTTACGGCACTCAGTGTATAAAAAGGGGTTTCCAGCTTATTGGCTATTATCTGGGCCAGTGTTGTTTTACCGACTCCCGGAGGCCCCCACAGGATAAATGAAGAGATACGTCCTGCATCAATCATCTTGCGCAAGATAGCACCCGGTCCCACAAGGTGTTTCTGACCGATATAATCATCTAATGTCTTTGGCCGTAGCCTTTCCGCTAATGGTTGCATATCTATTTGTAATGAATCTGTTTATTAGTCGATCACCGTCCCCATCACCTGTACATCTGTGATAGCGGCTTTTTCTCCGATGAAACTGATACGTATGAAACGTCCCTGTATACCCGGAACAACCTGGATCATCCGAATGTTCTCGTTTTGTTTATAGTTGGTCTGATCCGGAATAAGTGTCCAGTGCTCTCTATCCATCGATGCCTCCACTTTGTATTGGTAATGGTCCGTATCCGGAAATGCGATTCGGATGTGGCGTATGGACAAGCCTTTCTCTGTGTCCAATGTCCAGGAGCGTTCCGGGTCGTTGCCGGCAGCTTGCCAATAGGTGGCTCCATCTCCATCGGCAGCAAATGCGGACGAGTGTCCGTCGGCCGATGAACTGCAGAAGGTCGGATTATTGGGCCCGAAGGTTTGCAGGTTATCTGTTTTATCCTGAACCTCAAAACGTGTATAAGGTCGGTCTTTCACTTTACAGGCTTCGGTATAGGGAGTGCTTCCGATGAACCGGAGTGTGATCTCGGCAGGCTCGAGCCCCGGCGAGGTAGCCCGTATCACGGTTTCTCCGGCATAGTATGACCGGAATTCAATCGCGGCTTTTCCATCGAGAATACGGATATCACTCTCTTTTTCAAATAGGATCGAGGTACCGGTAGGAAACTCTCCCGGACCGGATATGATGTTGAGGCTGACTGCCGGAGAATTGTTGACCGGTTTACCGTCTGCATCCAGAATGGTTACCGACAACATAACGTCATCTGTCCCGTCTGTCTTTATCTGGTTCGTTTGATCGGCTGTCAGGGCAATGCGTGCAGGTGTTCCTGCCTCTGGCCACTTCGGCGGAGCAATCCCTTTGTAGGCATTGCGGTACCAATACCAGGCACGTTTGGGAATCCGGAAATAATCGATAATTCCCATTTTCCCAAGAGCACTTCCGGCTATACTCCCGTGGTCGAATGCGCACCAGATGGCTTGTCCGCTACGCCAGGCAAAGCCATTTTGCGCATTATTCTTTGCCAAGTCTCCCCAGCCCGGATCGTACTCTCCCGGACGGTCGGCTGTCGTGCTGCCATACTCTGAAACTACCGTCGGTATGCCCGGTTGCTGAAACTCGGGGATGTAGCTACCGTCACCGTTATATCCGGCTATATCACCCAACTTGTCAATTCGTTTCTCTCCCAACGGACGTTGAGCACCGCCAATGGCCGCCGGACGGGTTGGATCGAGTTGCTTGGAGAGTTTGACGGTTTCTGACAGTAACTTGCGCATCGGGTCGATCGTTTCGGGTGCGGTAAAGAACGGTTCGTTACTCATACTCCATACAACAATAGAAGGATGGTTGCGGTGGATGCGGATCAATTCTTTCAGTTGGGCTTTTACACTGCTCTCAAATCCTGCCCTGTCTGCTTCATTTACGGGATATGCACTTGCGTTCCAGTAGCCATCTCCTTTGTGACCTCCGATTCCCCAAAATGCATTCTCTGCCCAGAATAGCATACCTATTTCATCGCATGCTTGTGAGAAAGCCGGTGAATGGGGGTAATGCGAACCTCGTATCAGGTTGAAGCCGGCTTCTTTTACCAGACGGATATCTCTTCGCATACCGGTTTCGGTCACGGCATCTCCCCATCCGGCATGATCCTGATGAACATTGGCTCCCTTAAAATAATAATGTTCCCCGTTCAGGAAGAATCCCCGGTCCGGTGTCCATTCAAACCAGCGGAATCCGAAAGACGTTTCATAGCGGTCTATCAATTTTTCTCCGTGGTAAAGCGAGCTGACCACTTTGTAAAGTGCAGGATGATCGGGATGCCACAGTTCCGGTGCTTGAATCTCGCGGGTTTGCTGCTCAAATGTGTAGGTTGCGTTGTCCGGCAATGATTGTGATGTAGAAACAGAAGCCGCTTCTTTGCCTCGGGGATCGATAACAGTGGTCAGAAGTCGGTAAGTTTCTGTTTTTCCGGAACGATTGCATACATCTGTCCGTATGTGGACGCTCCCTGACTTTCCCTTTTTTTCTCCTAAGTCCGGTGTGGTGACCAATGTGCCATACCAATCGATATAGGTCGGTTCTTTGATCACTAAGCGTACGTTCCTGTAAATGCCTCCGCTGAATACATGTTCGCCTGCACGTGGAGCGAGGTCAGGTCGCCAGCAGTTGTTAACCCGAACCGCTATCTGGTTTTTTCCTTCTTTCAGATAGTTCGATATATCAATGGAAAATCCGGTATATCCTCCTTGGTGGGTTCCTGCCCGATGTCCGTTCACAAAAACTTCTGCTTCCTGAAATACACCGTCGAATTCAAGAAAGCTCCTTTTGCCAAGCACTTCTTTCTTTATCGGAAAGGCTTTACGGTACCATCCGTAACCTACATAAAAATCTTTCGACATGAAGTATGGAGTACTGAAAGAGTGGGGAAGTCCCGTCCTTTCCCAGTCGGAATCGTCAAAATCCGGTCGGGAAGCACTCTTGAAGTCTCCCCGGCAATATTTCCATTCTCGGTTGAAGTTGATGGTTTGTCGTGGGGAATCCGCCCGGCAAACATGGATTGCACTGCTTAACATAAGAAAAACCAACCATAGCTTCATGCCATTGCAGGTGTGTACTGTGAAATTCATCGTATTGAGGTTTTATAGTGTGAATGATAGATAGGCGGATCAGAATACTACCTGAATCATAAACCGGATACCTTGTTTGTTGATTCCCGGGTGGTTCAGGTAAGTCAGACGGCGTACGTATTCGATATGCAACAATTTAAAGATGTTGTAAATACCCACACTGGCTTCCAGGTAAGGTACTTTCGGATCCATCACATAGCTGGTGTAGCTGCCGTCCCGTTGCGGGAAATCAAACAGTTCCGGATTATTGCTCTTAAACGGGTTATTCTTATCCGTCAGGTTGCCGTATAGAGCGCGGAAACGGAATACTTCTCTCCACTTCAGTTTCTTAATCAGCGGGATGCGGTTGAAAAGTTTACCATTCATGTCATATGTGAGTGCCAGCGATGCATAACGGTCGTTGAGGAACTCCATATTATTGATCAGGTTGAACGTTTCTTTCTGTGTGATATACGATAGGTTGGCGGCTGGCAAAATAAGTAATGGGAACGGAACGGTATTCCATTGTGCACCTCCTTTTAAGGTAACATCTACTTTACCCCAGGACGAGAGCCAGAAGCGCTTCCAGATACTTGCCTCCGTCAGGTTGAAATTATATTCTCCTCCTAAAACACCTTTAAATCCGGTAGTGTGGGAGAGGGTGAAGATGGGAGCATCCAGCGATACCGGACGACGGCGTTGCTTTGTATTGACGAAGGTCTCGCCCGGCGCATAACGTAAGGTCAGCCCCAATTCGGCGGTAGTTATATCGGGTACGATGGTTTTGGCAGCATCATTGCGGATGTATTGCAACTTGCCTGCCGGAGTATCTTCCCGGTGTCGCGCCATGGCCGCAACCGAGAAACCCGATAAAGTTTCCATTTCATATCTCAGTGTGGCGTCCCGTACGTATGACATTTGGTCGACGGTTGTGGTTTTCCACGCTACGAATACGTTATCCTTATCCGTGTCGAGGAATTTATCCATTGGCGACATGACGTCGTAGCGGTAGGAGGCCGAGATGTAATGCTTCGGGAATTCCCAGGGGAAGAATTCGCATTTGCGGAAAGAGTAGGTCACATTACCTTCATATTTCCATTTTTTATCTTTGAGTCCGTACGCTCCGTATCCATTGAAGAACCAGTGGGGATTCAGCTTGGCGGTAGTCATACCGCTGAGACGGAAACGGGTACCATCCACATAATTGCTCGATATCATGGTGTTGATCGGTCCGAAGTCAAACTTACTCGGATGTTCTTTGGTCCCGGTTTCCACATAGTTTTCTATCAACGCTTTTGCTCCGAATATCACATATTTGAATCCGGGTATTTGTTCCAGCCGGTTCATGAAAAGATCCATGCTGCTCTCGGTCTTTGTTAGAGGCACCTGGCGTACTCCGGCCCAATATTCGTCACTTTTGGTCAGCATGTCCGCCTCTTTGATCACACTTCCTTTCAAACGGAAAAGTCGTGGCTCGATGGGGTCGAAGACATAATTGCTATATTTGGTTGTTCGTTTTACCTGGATGCCCTGAATAGCTTTCATGACTAAAAGGTCCACAGTCATATCGTCGTCTGTCAGCACCCAGTTGCCATTGGGAAGCTGTTCATATTGTTGTACGACGTCCAGATTTTCTACAAAGTTTACTCCTGTCTTTTTAGGCAGATTCATGGTGCACTTTTTCACTGCATAGGTAGAGTCGTCCAGTACATACAGGTGTCCGGTGAATCCGAAGTCCTGAGAGTTCTGTGGGACGAAGGTGAGATGCACGCATTTATCTTTATCCACCATCACAGTGTCCATCAGGTAGAATTTATAGAAAGAGATGGCTCCGCTTCCGATTGGACTTACGAAACGGCGTTGCAACAGGCGGATATCATCATCATAGATATTGATATCGGCAAATACATCATTGAGGATGGTACCCAGCATATCACCTGTTGAGAAGAATTCTTCCACGCCATTGGAGTTCATACCTTCGATTATGGTCTTTTTGCTTTCCGGGTCCTTCCGGTAAATGGTTTTGGAAGACGTTTCCTGCACCGAGATAGGCAGAATCAGTTTGTTGGTTTCAGGCGAAACCTCAACCTGGTCTTTGAGGAAAGAAAACTTTTTATAGATTCCTTTTTCAAGGCTTTCGGGTGTCACGTCATTGAGTGACATCTTCATCTTCTGATACTTGTTGTACTGATAATAGTCGTTGGTTTCCAGCTTCTGAGCTTTCTTGTGGTCGATGACCTTTCGCATGAACTCCACAGCGGGATTGTTTTTCCGGGAATACTTTTCTTTTTTAGGTTTTATCACCACCTCGTCCAGCATGACATCATCTGGTGAGAGCACCACATTCAGTTCTTTGGCACCTGCCGGAATTTTCACTTTCTTGGTGATATACCCCACTGCAGAGAAGGTCAGTTCGTTCCAACCTTTGCGGGTTTCTACCTGATATTCTCCGTTAGCATTGGATATACCGCCTACGCCTTTTCCTTCATAGAAAACGGAAATGTACATTAGCGGCTCATGTGAAATAGAATCAGTGATTACTCCCTTCAACTGTGCAAAAGCCTGTGGTGCAGAGAGGATAAGGAAGACTACTATTAATAGTTTAGAATATTGTTGTTTCATACACACTTCATCTCATCGTGAGACTGCAAAGGTAATAAATTCCTTTTGATTGAACGGACTATATAACCTTTTTTGTGTATCTTTTGAGTCCTGTAAGGAGGGGGAATCCGGCATTATTCCCCCAATAATATTTGTACAATTCGTTCTGCGGTCCGTCCGTCCCAGCGTTCGGGCAGAGTGCCTTGTTTCCATTCTCCGTTCATCAGTTTATCCATACTGGCAGCCAATGCTGCCGGATCTTCACCAACCAGTTCGTTGGTGCCTGTGCGCCAGGTTTCCGGATGCTCGGCATAGGTGTTGAGGGTGATGCAGGGAATTCCCAGGAAGGTCGCTTCTTCCGCCACATTGCCTGAATCTGTTATAATGGCTTTTGCCTGGTTCATCAGATACCCGAAAGAGAGGTAGCTTTGTGTGGGCATGATGTGCAGGTTAGGAGCTGTGATGTCGAGAGTTTTGATCGCATTGCGTACATAAGTGTGCAGTGGTGCCACAATCGGCATGCCGTTTGCCTTTTCAAGTAAGGTCTCTATCAATTTCCGCAGATTTTCTTTGTTGTTCAGCAGCACATGGCGGTTGAGGGTCAGCAGGATGTACTCATGCTCTTTCAGTCCCAGGACAGAGAACCATATTGGCTTTATCAGGCGGTTGCGGTTATACCGTATTGTATCGATCAGGATGTTGCCTACATAGTAGACTGTTTCATTTTCTGTTCCTGTCTGATTCAGGTTACGATTGGCCACCATGCCGGCTGTGAACAGATAGTCGGAAAGTCCGTCTGTTATCATACGATTGACTTCTTTAGGCATGGACATATCGAACGAACGGGTGCCGGCTACGAGATGTGCCACTTTTATATTTTGTTTTTTGGCTACGATCGCACAACTCATAGTTGCAGTGAGGTCATCGACTACCAGAACTACGTGCGTAGGGTTTTCCGTCAGTTCACGTTCAAAGGCGATCATTATTCCCGCAGTAAGTTCTGTAGGGTTATTGCCGTTTACACCCAGATAGGCATCGGGAGCTTTCATATGCAGATCTGCAAATAAGGATGCATCCAGACTGGTGTCATTCTCTATCCCTGTGTAAACCAGGCGATAAGAAATGCGTTTACCTTGTGCCTTAGCGGCATCGATAGCCCGGGTGATAGGGGCGATTTTCATAAAGTTAGGGCGAGCCCCGGCAACAATCGTTATCTTCATCTTCGTATTCTTACAATTTTCAAGGAACAAATGTACACTTTCTTGCGGAATTATTTGTTTCTTTGCACACAAAAAACTTGATATATGCCAACAATCTTTCAGATTCCGACCTTTATCCAGATTCTGGAGTTTATCGGGACATTTGCTTTTGCCATTAGTGGCATTCGTCTTGCATCTGCCAAACAGTTTGACTGGTTTGGTGCTTATGTAGCCGGTGTGGCTGTTGCCATTGGCGGTGGTACTATACGTGACGTATTGCTGGACGTTACTCCGTTCTGGATGACGAATCCCATTTATCTTATCTGTTCGGCGCTGGCCCTTCTGTGGGTTATCTTTTTCCGGAAGCATCTGATTCATATGCACAACACGTTTTTTATCTTCGATAGCATTGGGCTTGCATTATTTACGGTAGTTGGTATCAGCAAAACGATCGATTTGGGCTATGCCTTTTGGGTGGCCATCATTATGGGCACAATGACCGGAGCGGCCGGTGGCGTAATCCGCGATGTGTTTATCAACGAGATTCCGTTGATTTTCCGTAAAGAGATTTATGCCATGGCATGCGTTATTGGCGGAGTCATTTATTGGGGACTCGACCGTCTGGGTGTTGATGCTGCTTTAACACAGGTCATCAGTGGCTGTTGCATTTTTGTGGTACGCGCATTGGCTGTGAAATATCAGATCTGTTTGCCTATCCTGAAAGGGGAGTAGACTTATACTAATTTTAGTCCGGCAGTATCAGATCACCGGAGAAGCTGATTGATTCACGATTCTGCATATCGACATCTATGCTGGACGAACCATTAGAATAGATAGTGATTCTAAACTTGAACTGATCTTCGGAGTTTCTGGCGGTGAAGTTTATCTTTGCTGCTCCGCGTTTGCCCATGACCATATTATATTTGTCAATCGGAGCCTTGAACATCAGTCCTTGCCCTCCTCCATAGGGAATAGAATAAGCACGCCCGAAATAGGGTAGTTGTGAAAAGACCGAATCGTTTCGAACTACCACAGAATAAACTGAGGTCAGTGGAATCATATGCCCTCGGCGTGGGTATGCTGTAGATACGTCAATCCGGTAGTTTTCCGATTCGATCAGCTCTTTTACTGTTTGCTCTTTTTGCTCTTTCTTTTCTTTCCGGCTTTGGGCCTGAAGCGGGCAAACTCCTGTTCCGATGATGAGCAACATCAGAAGGATGATACATTTGCTTGTTTTCATATCAATGATTGTTTTTCGGATGTTTACATAAAGATAACGGTCGGAAGAGATAAAATGTATAAAGCAGACAAATGATTTAATATTATTTCGTGTTTACCGGATGGGATTTCACAAAGAATAAAAAAGGAGGGCATGTCAAAACTTACCACAGATTGCACTGATTAACACAGAATGAATTTTAAATCGTCGTTTACATAATGCTTAATCTGTGTAACCTGTGGCGAAGAAGACTTTTGAGTCTATATGGGGAGGATATTTCTGTTAGAACTGTTCCAGAATGGCAATTCGTTTTTCGATTGGCGGATGGGTGGCGAAGAGCCCGCTTAGCCCGCTCAATGCGCTTTTAGCCTGTTTGCCAGGATGTTGTATGAATAACTGCGCTACATCTTCGCGCTCCACAGCTTCTATATCGGGATCTGCAGATATCTTTCTTAAAGCACTGGCCAGAGCCAATGGGTTCTTTGTCATTTCTGCTGCTCCTGCATCGGCCATGTATTCACGTTTGCGGGAGATGGCAAAGCGCATCAGCGTGGCAAAGAAATAGCCGATGGCAGCTACAATCACGGCTAAAACCAAGATGAGGATGGCACCATTGTTTTTATCATTCCGGCTGCGTGTCCACGAAGAGTAATAAACGGAGCGCAGTGCTATTTGTGCCAACATCGAAAAGATGCCTACGAATACAATGGAGATAATCAGCAGTCGGACATCGTGATTACGGATATGTGTCAGCTCGTGTGCAATGACCCCTTCAAGTTCTTCGTCATTGAGTTTCTCGATGATTCCTTTTGATAAGGTGACCGTATAAGTACGTTCGTTAATTCCGCTGGCATACGCATTGAGTGAATTGTCATTGATTATGTTGATTTTAGGCATTTTCATCCCTTGCGACATACAGAGATTCTCCACTAAATTGTAGATGCGTTTATTCTCTTTACGTTCCAATGGTCGTGCCCCTGTAGCGGCTTTGATAATACTGGAATTGGCAAAGTAGGCAATAATAAACCAGACCAGAACGCCTCCTATAATATAAGGAATCAGGTTAATAAACATTTGATTGGTCATTGCCAATGTGTCGTATTGCCCGTAATCATCTGTCACGGTAAAAGTGATGAGCAGGTAGCTGAACAAATAAGTCAGTACTGCCACCAGGCAAGGGAAAAGGAACAGTAAGATGCCGGAACGTAGGTTATTCCGGCTCTGTTGTGTCTGTATTCCGACGTATTGCATGTGTATATACTTTCCTGGGGATTAGAATTTGATTTTCGGGGCTTCTTCCAGATTGGCACGTTGTTCAGTACCCAAATCGAACATCATTTCTTTATGAAAGCCGAACATGTTGGCTATCAAGTTAGAAGGGAATGTCTGTACTGCATTGTTCAGTTCTTTGGTAGCTGAGTTAAAGTAGCGGCGTACGGCAGCCAGTTTATTTTCTACGTCCGAAATCTCTTCCTGCAACTGGAGGAAGTTTTGGTTAGCCTTTAAATCGGGGTAAGCTTCCAAGGTGATTTTCAATCCCGCGAGGGCGGAACTAAGTTGATTCTCTGCTGTAATCTTTTCATCGATTGTTCGGGCACTGACAGCTCCGTTGCGAGCCTGAATGACGCGTTCAAGTGTATCCTTTTCGTGAGATGCATATCCTTTTACTGTATCTACCAATTGCGGGATAAGGTCGTGACGTTGCTTTAACTGTACATCGATGTCGGCAAATGCATTTTCACGGTTGTTTCTCAGTTTTACCAGCGAGTTGTACATGGAAGCAATGATAATGGCGAGGATGACTACAATCCCCAAAATGATAAGTAAGTTCATAATTCTTTTGATTCTTAACGTTGTTAAACTTGATCCAAAGGTATGTGATTCAGTCTCTATTTACAAAAAGCGCATAATAAAAAACATTAATTATCAAACAAACCTCTCGAAGTGTATTGAATCCTTTCTGAAATAACACCCAAAAACTGTCAAATAGCACCCAAAAACTATCATTTGATAGTTTTTACCCCAAAGATTGGTGAAATTTACCCTACTGAAATCTAAAATAAGCCTTAAACTTGCATCATCGAGAAAGAAACGAAATATTAACCGCTTAAAAACCGCAACGTATGAAAAGTTTAAGTTTTAGAAAAGACCTGATAGGAGTACAAGAAGAGTTACTCCGTTTTGCTTATAAACTCACAGCCAATCGCGAAGAAGCCAATGACCTGTTACAAGAAACTTCATTGAAAGCATTAGATAATGAAGATAAATTTATGCCGGATACTAATTTTAAAGGCTGGATGTATACAATCATGCGCAACATCTTTATTAATAATTACCGCAAAGTTGTGCGTGACCAAACTTATGTAGACCAAACCGACAACCTCTTCCATCTGAATCTCCCGCAAGACTCCGGATTTGAAAGTACCGAAGGAGCCTATGACTTGAAAGAAATGCACCGTGTAGTAAATGCGTTGCCTAAAGAATATAAAGTACCGTTTTCAATGCATGTTTCCGGATTTAAATATCGTGAAATAGCTGAAAAATTAGAATTGCCACTCGGTACGGTTAAGAGCCGGATCTTTTTTACCCGGCAGAGACTGCAACAGGAATTGAAGGACTTCGTTTAATTAAGGTGATACTGATTATAATTAGAAAGATTGATTTTTAGATACTGATTTAGTGTAGATTTTTAGTTGTGCAAAAGAAGGAGTAAGCGAGGGAACCCCTCCTTGCTCCTTTGTTTTTGTGACAATATGATATATAACATATCTTTTATGGAAACTTTTTAAGGTTGATTTTTGTCTTTATGTCAGATATCTCAGTATATTTGTAATGACAAGTTAACCTATGAATGTGAAATCACTTATAACTTACGGCAATGAAAAAGGAAATTAAATTCAGTCTCGTATATCGGGACATGTGGCAGTCGTCCGGTAAATACCAACCCCGTGTCGACCAGTTAGTACGAATTGCACCTTTGATTATTGAAATGGGATGTTTTGCCCGTGTGGAAACCAATGGAGGAGCTTTTGAGCAAGTCAACCTGCTCTATGGTGAAAATCCTAACAAAGCAGTACGGGCTTTTACCAAACCCTTCAATGATGCCGGAATACAAACCCATATGCTCGACAGGGGACTAAACGGTTTGCGGATGTATCCTGTTCCTGCCGATGTCCGTCGGTTGATGTATAAAGTCAAGCATGCTCAAGGGGTAGATATAACCCGTATTTTTTGTGGATTGAATGAAGTGAGGAATATTATTCCTTCTATACACTATGCGCTTGAGGGGGGAATGATTCCACAAGCGACTTTGTGTATTACCTTCTCGCCGGTACATACGGTGGAGTATTACACAGCCATTGCCGACAAACTGATTGAGGCCGGTGCTCCTGAAATCTGCCTGAAAGATATGGCGGGAGTAGGACGTCCTGTCATGTTAGGGCGATTGACGAAAGCTATAAAAGAGCGTCATCCTGAAGTCTTGATTCAATATCACGGGCATAGTGGTCCCGGATTATCAATGGCTTCCATTCTTGAAGTTTGCGAGAATGGTGCTGATATTATTGACGTAGCCATGGAACCCATATCCTGGGGTAAAGTTCATCCGGATGTGATCTCCGTACAGGCCATGTTGAAAGATGCCGGTTTCCGTGTTCCTGAGATCAACATGAAAGCATATATGAAAGCACGTGCCATGACACAGGAATTCATTGATGATTTCCTCGGCTATTTCATGGATCCGACCAACAAGCATATGTCTTCATTATTGTTGAAATGTGGTTTACCGGGTGGGATGATGGGGTCTATGATGGCCGATCTGAAAGGAGTACATGCCGGTATCAATATGATACTTCGGAATAATAATCAACCTGAGCTCAGCATCGACGATCTGCTTGTGATGCTGTTCGACGAAGTAGAATATGTGTGGCCCAAGTTGGGCTATCCTCCGTTGGTGACTCCATTTAGCCAGTACGTGAAGAACGTGGCATTGATGAACGTAATGGCACATGTGAAGGGTGAGGAGCGTTGGAGTATGATAGATAATAATACCTGGGGGATGATTCTGGGGAAAAGCGGACGTTTGCCCGGACCTTTGGATCCCGAAATTATAGCTTTGGCAAAAGAAAAAGGATATGAATTTACGGATGAAGATCCACAGAAGAATTACCCTGATCAGCTTGAAGAGTACCGGAAAGAAATGCTGGAGAATGGATGGGAATTCGGACCTGACGACGAAGAACTTTTTGAACTGGCTATGCATGACAGGCAATATCGTGACTATAAGTCGGGGGTAGCTAAAAAAAGGTTTGAAGAGGATTTGCAACGTGCCAAAGATGCGGCATTAGTCAAACAAGGTTTCTCTGAAGAAGACGTGAAGAGAATGAAGCGTGCCAAGGCGGAACCAATAACCGCGATGGAAAAAGGAAGAATCATTTGGGAAATTGATGTGGAGTCACCTTCTATGCCTCCGGAAGTAGGGCATAAGTATGAGCCGGATGATGTATTCTGTTATATTGCCACTCCGTGGCATACTTATGACAGGGTATTGGCCAACTTTAGCGGACGTATCATTGAGGTGTGTGCCAAACAGGGTGCTTTGGTCAATAAGGGAGATGCATTGGCTTATGTAGAAAGATGTGAAGAACCGGCATAACGTTTAAAAGTTGTATTGTTATAGAGTGGATAAGGACTGTTCCCGGTGTAAACCGGGGCGGTCCTTGTTTTTTTGCCCTTTCCTCAAGTTAGATGCCTATTTTCTGTAAGTTGTCTGGTCAATTAAAGAAAGTCTGATAGCTATATTTGACTGTCATATTTGCTATAATATTTGATTTCGGTTAGATATTACATTTGTAATATCCTGTTTGGGTAGAAATCTATTGATTGTTTTTCGTAGTTAGTAAATAAATATTGGTTTTATATTCAAAAAAGAAATAAGGAATCTTTTCTAAGCTTTTAAGTATGGATAGAACTTTTACTTGTAAATAGTGATCAAACCTTATGGATGAAGTTAATCTGAGAAATGACATATACATCTCAAACCCATCTTGGGCGAGTAGAAAAACATATAAGCTAAGTTCTCTTAGAACTCAGTTCTTGGATACATTATAGGCACTTCTATAGGGATTCTGGTGGCTGTTAATTGCCGAAGGGGAAAAAGTAGAAATTAGTATTTAAAAATATTATAGTATATTTATTGTATTTTGATACTTTATATCTATATTTACTCCGCAAAATAAGATTGGCAACTCCTTATTTTAGAATATACAACTAAATCTCATTGACAAATGTAAAATTACGCTGCAATAAAGAGGTTAATATTGTATATAATTTACGTTTTTCAAGAATAACCAAGTTCTAAGAGAACTATAATCTTTATTATAACCTAAATTAACACATATTGTTTAACTAAAAAAGAAAAATGAATGAATAACTCGAAAATTATCAATGTGAGATTGATGAAGAAAATGTTCGTGCTTGTTCTGTCTTTTTTATCTGTTACTGCTTTTGCGCAGAATATAACAGTGAAAGGAATTGTAAAAGATGGAACCGGTGAACCGATTATCGGAGGGAGTGTACTTGTTAAAGGTTCATCAAATGGTACAGTGACAGATATTGATGGCAATTACACCTTATCTAATGTTCCTGTAGAAGGAGTCTTGGAATTTTCTTATATCGGTATGAAGAAACAGGATGTAAACGTAAAAGGTAAAACCGTTATTAATGTTGTGCTTCAAGAAGATACCCAGATATTGGACGAGGTTGTAGTGACAGCTTTAGGTTTGAAACGTGAACAGAAAGCTTTGGGATATGCAGTGACCGAGGTCAAAGGAGACGATTTAAAAGCTGCCAATACGATTTCTCCGGTGGCTGCTTTACAAGGAAAAGTGGCCGGTGTCGAGATTCGTCAGTCGGATGGAGGTATGTTCGGAGCTACAAAAATTCAGATTCGTGGCGCCTCTACCTTGAAAGGCAATAACCAGCCTATTTATGTCATTGATGGGGTTATCCTTGATAACTCGACTTCCGGAAATACAACAATGGACTGGGATGCCGGAAACAATAACGCAAATGATTATGGAAATGAATTGAAGAATTTAAATCCGGATGACTTTGAAACAGTTTCGGTACTGAAAGGTGCAGCTGCGACTGCACTTTATGGTTCGCGTGGTCTGAACGGCGCTGTAGTAATTACTACCAAATCGGGTAAAGGCTTTAAAGGTTTCGGAGTTTCCGTATCTCAAACATTTGGTATCGATCATGCTTACAGAACACCGGATATCCAGACTGAATATGGAGTAGGGGTAATGCCTGGTTGGAAAGACACGGACAACAATGGCTCTGTATGGGATCCTTTTCAGTTTAAACTTGATGATAAAGGAGACCGGACCTTGATTGGTGCGGGTAGTTACGGGTGGGGACCTAAATATGATGGTCAGCCGATCCGTAATTATGACGGTACTTGGACCAACTATTCACCTCATAAGGACAATATGCTGGACCTGTATCAATTGGGACTGAACTCCAATACGAATGTGGCTATTCGCGGTGGGAATGATAAAACATCATATTACACCTCTCTTTCTTATAAAAAAGCAAGATCTACCAGCGAAAAAAATACATTCGAACGTTATTCGTTTTTGTTGAAAGGTTCGCATAAGATCAGTGACCGGGTGGAGGTTTCGGCAGCTATGAGTTTTACTAATTCGAATCCGAAGAACTCTCCGAGAACGGTGGGAGAACGTTTCGTCAATCCGAACGGCACCATTATGACTCCGATGCTGGATGTGAATTATTTCCGTGATAAATATCTGGGTGAGCATGGTGGACTGGCATCTACAAGCTATGGTGATAAGTATGGTTCTGTTCCTGGACGTGATCTGTTTTTCATGATTGACAAATACGATTATTCTCAGAAAGAGACCGTAGTTCGCCCCCAGATGGAAGTGAACGTACAGATTCTGGATTGGTTGAGATTTAAGGCCGATGCTAATATGAACTACTATTATACTAAATTTGAAGAAAAACAGTTGGGTAGTGGATATGCAAATGAAGGCGGTAAGTACACAATGGGGCAAACTACGAAAGAGCAAGCTACTTTTGGCGGAACATTTACTGTCAATAAGCAGATAAAAGATTTCAGTGTAGGTGGTTTTGCGCGGTACGAATACTATACGAGCCGTTCGGAGGCATACAAAGTATATACAGATGGTGGTATGGTAGTACCGGGACAGTGGTTTGTCGATAACTCAAAGAATCCTAAAAAGTCGGAAGCCAGCATCTCGAATACTAAGCGAATGATGTCTGCTGTTTTTGCCCTGAATCTGGGATGGAAAAATCAAGTTTATTTAGATATAACGGGGCGTAATGACTGGTCTTCTTCTTTGGTATATCAAAGCGGAATGGGTACTTATTCTTATTTCTACCCATCAGTATCCGGCTCATGGCTGCTTAATGAAACATTTGATTTGCCGCGTTGGATCACTTTTGCCAAAGTACGTGGGTCGTGGGCACAGGTCGGTAACGATACCGATCCCTATTATGTGAATTCGGTATATGGTTTTGGAACCAAAGAAATGTATGATGGCAATATCTATGTGAACACTCTGGATAAAACAATGAAGAGTCTGAAGTTGAAGCCGGAACGTAAGAATGCTTGGGAGATTGGTCTGGACTTGCGTTTGTTTGATAGCCGTTTGAATTTTGACGTTACCTATTATAAGGAAAATACGAGGGATCAGATTATGTCGATTGAAGTTCCTGCTATTTCGGGTGTCAACACTCAGTTGATAAATGCAGGTAATATTCAGAATAAAGGTATTGAGATTGCTGTAAACGCCACTCCATATAAAAACAAGGATTGGCAGTGGGATGTCGCAATGACTTATACAAAGAATAAAAATACTATTATTTCATTACATGAAAACGTAGCCGATTACATTGCGCTGAGCGGTTATGCTAATGATTACGATTACCATATCGGTTCGGTTGCCAGAGTAGGTGGTGACTACGGATTGTTGATGTCTGACATTCTCCCTGCCAAAAATGACAAAGGAGAAACACTGTTGGAATGGGACGACAGTTGGAGAGGGGCTTATGAAGCACGTAGCGGAAAAGTACAGGAAGTGGGTAAAATGACTCCTGACTTTTTAGGGTCCTTATCCACTACGCTGTCCTGGAAAAACCTTAGTTTGCATATTGCTACTGATATGCGTTTTGGCGGGTTGGTAGCCTCTTATTCCAACTTGTATGGCACACAGGCCGGATGGATCAAGAGTTCTTTGAAATGGCGTGACCCTGAACATGGTGGCTTGTCTTGGACCAGTCAGTATGGCGATAGCAAAGGTATCTCTTATGGTGATGGTGTTATCCCTGACGGAGTATTTAAGAACGGTACGTTCGCAACACTTGTAGACGGAACTAAAATGGATGTAAGTGGTATGTCCTATAAACAGCTGGTGGCAGAAGGAAAACTGGAACCCACACATGCCGGAACTTATCATGTGAATCGTGCGGCTTGGGGACAGAATACAATATTCGACACTTGGGTACATGAGTTGAATTACATTGCGTTGCGTGAGATCACATTGTCGTATCGCTTTCCGAAATCGGTGGCAAGTAAGTTTGGCGCTCAGGGATTGGGGTTGAGTTTCTCTGCACGCAATCTGGGATATCTGTATAATTCATTACCTAACCATCTGAATCCTGAGAGTGTCCGTGGTAATACGGCTTCTGAGTTCCGTATCCGTGGTTATGAACCTTATACGGCTAACTATATGATGACTGTTAATTTAGATTTCTAAACCTTTAATGTGATATTTAGTATGAAACGAATAATGAAAAAATATCTATATCTTGCAGCTATGACTGTTGTAGGTACAGGGTTCCTGATGTCGTCTTGTAAAGACGAGTTTGCCGGGCAGAATACCGATCCCTCTACAGTTTCTAAACCTAACGTACGCTATTTATTTACTCAATGTGCCATGAGTTTTCAACCGGCCGATTATCTTCAGTGGTTTGCCGGCTTCGATGCAATGTCTACCTGGGTACAGGCAACTGCAGCGGGAGGTGGAAACTCCAGCAAGTTGAATGTGGTAACTCAAACCGGCTGTGGCTATCAGGTCAACGAAGTGCTTCGTTATACCAATGAAATAAAGTATCAGATCAGTTTGATGCCGGATGACGAGAAGGAAAAGTATGAATATATTGCTTATCTATGTAACCCGATGTTGGTATATCTGGGACTTGAAGACTCGGACATGTATGGTTCCCGTCAGTACTCAGAAGCAGAAATGGCTCGCTACGGTGGGACTCTGACTCCGAAATACGATACGCAGGAAGAATTGTTTGAGCTTTGGTTGAAACAGCTTGACGAAACGATTAACTATCTGAAAGAAAAAAATCCGCAGGACGTGCTTGGTGCCCAGGATTTTATTTATAAAGGAAAGCTTGACAAATGGGCCAAACTGGCTAATTCATTGAAGCTTAGAATTGCTGCCCGTCTGATTAATAAAGACAAGGCCCGTGCAATTGCCATTGTGAATGAAGCTGTCCAGAATCCGGCCGGTCTTATTTTATCCCTTGATGATGATTTTGTTTTCAATAAAGGTAAGAGAGATAATAATTGGAACAATGATATTTCCGTTGGTGCAGGAACCAAGCAGTTGATCGATTTTATGGTGAGCAATCGCGATCCACGTCTGTTCTATTTCTTCCAGAAGAATGATTATAACTCTAATGTAGTTCAAGGTTTCTTTGATCAGAAAAGAGCCTTACCATTTTATGTAGAGGCCAATGTGAATTATACGGTCGATGCTGACGGAAAGAAACATTTTGAGAGCTGGAAGGCTCCCGGAGAGCCTTGGGTACGCTATTATGGGGTTCCTTGTCAGGTGGATATCAATAAAAAGGATGAATATAAAGATTATTTCGATCCCAACAACGAGTTGTTCTATTTGCTGAGCAAAGACGATGCGAAAAAGACCTATACTCCGATTGCTTACCGGAATACAGAAAATATTAAAGGTTTGCTTATTTACACGTTCCCCGATGTGCCCGATGTAGCTCCTGTACAGGATAAGGAAGAGTACGGATGGTATGGTTTGTATTTCTCTGCGGGTGAAACAAACCTTTTGTTGGCGGAGTTCAAATTGTTAGGAGCCAATCTGCCGATGACCGCACAACAGTATTTGAACGCAGGCGTGGAAATGTCTGTCCGCGGTTATGATTTTGTTGCCGGTAAGAATCATATTCCTTACTATGATAAAACCTATGCGAACGATGTACATGATAAAACAATCAGTCTGAAGGAAGGTATGATTGATGAAATGCTGTCACATGATGCTTACCACTTGACCGGTGATCTGAATAAAGATCTTGAGAAGGTTTATATTCAGCAATACATTCATTATCTGATGCTTCCGATGGATATGTTTGTTACTGCTCGCCGTTCGGGAGTACCGATGAAGAATAGTACCTTGTTACCATATCAGGACTTCGATCCGTTATTGGGCGACCAGTACGTAATTCCACGACGCTTCCCGGTAAGTAAACCTCTTGATTCTGATTTGCTCCGTGACATTACGATTGCAGCTTATCAAGCACAGGGATATACGTATGAGGGCGAAATGAGTAATTCGCCTGTAACGTTGAGCAAAGAACGTGTTTGGTATGATAAAGAGGCACCGGCTTTTGGTACGGGACCTCAACAGTAATTTCCTGTTTCACATAAATCTGAGGCTGCTTCTATTCACAGAGGCAGCCTTCTTTATTATTCTTATATTATTTTATTTTAAGGAGTTTTTTCTCCGTATACATGATCTGAGACTTTTGAGCTATTATTGAACAATGTTTCTGTGATCAAATTAATCGTCTTTTTATTTTAAAGTTGTTATTTTTTCTTTTTCTTATTTTGAGGGCTTTTCGTATCTTTTCCTTGCTCTTTTTTCTTATCGGCAGAAGGGAATTTTGGAACCAGATTCATCAGACGCAGAATTTGCCCCTGACGTCGTTTGATATAAGGTGAAGGGCGTGCCGAATCAAATCGTATTGGGTTGGGTAAAGTAGCTGCAATTAGGGCACATTGTCCCCTGGTGAGTTTGGCGGCTGTAGTTTTGAACTTATATTTAGCTGTTGCCTGTGCGCCATAAATGCCTTTACCCATTTCGATGGAGTTTAGGTAGACTTCCATAATCCGTTCTTTCGACCAGCATCTTTCGATCAGAAACGTAAAATATACTTCGAATCCTTTTCTTATCCATGAAGATTGAGGCCAAAGAAAAACGTTTTTTGCAGTTTGCTGGCTGATGGTACTGGCGCCCCGTTTCTTTTTCCGGGTTTCGTTTTCTTTCATCGCTTTCTTGATTTCTATCATATCGAATCCGTTGTGTGAAGCGAAGCGATTGTCTTCGGAAGCAATCACAGCCATTGGCAGGCTGGGAGAGATTTTATTAAATGGTATCCATGTATGTTTGCATATCACTTTTTCTCCGGAAGTGAGTTGCTGAACAGAACGGATAATCATTAACGGAGTGACATATACCGGTACGAATCGATAGAAAATGACTGCGCCGATCGAGGAGATAAAAAAGAAGAGGATCAGGTTACGCAGAATGCGAAAGGGTTTCCGGAGTTTCATTGTGTGTGATATTGTTGGTTCGGTATACGAATGTGCCAATGTACCGATTTTATATATCCTCCATCATTCAGGATTAATCAGTATATTGGCACATGGCATAAAACACCTATGGGTGCGTTATGAAATTATTATTTACCAGCCTCAGCGTTTTTAATCATTTGCTCACTGGCGTACATGAATATTTCTACACGACGGTTTTGTTCAGGTGTTTCAGCTTCGTTGTACTGCGAATAGCCTACACCTTCTACCTTTTTGAATTGATAAGGTTTAACACCACAAGACTGAAGGTAATTTTCTACTGCATATGCACGGTTGGAAGATACTTTCTGATTGGCTTCATAAGTACCTACTTTGTCTGTATGACCGATAATGGCTACGTCGACTGTTGGATCTTCTTTCAGAATATTGGCAAATTCAGCTAAAGATTGTTTGGATGCTGCGCTCAGTGCGGAAGAATTGAATGCAAAAAGTATTCCTGACGGGAAAGTTACTTTTACAGCAGCCAGTCCGTTGTTATCAGTAACCTGTTCCACTTGCGCATCTTTAATTTTTGCAGCTTCAGCAGCTTTTTTGTCCATTTTACGACCAATCAACACACCTGCTCCGGCACCTACGGCAGTACCTACTGCCGCACCTATGGCTGCACCTTTTCCTTTACCGGCAATACCACCGATAATAGCTCCCAAAGCAGCTCCCGAACCACCTCCGATGACACCGCCTTTAGCTGTATTGTTCATGCTTCCACAACTTCCGAAAACGAGGGCCATGCTCAGAAACAAAGCCATAAATTTAATCTTCTTCATAATTAAGCTCTTTTTATATAGTTAATAATTAAATGGATACCTCCATTTTATAAAAACATGGCAAATATACAGATTATTTGGTTAGCCTGTCATTTGCCTTGTAAAAAAAACAAGAAGGTATATACTTTTGTTGCCTGAGTTGAACAATTTCTTTTCAGACTACGGGGCGTGACAGTACTTTTCGTTTAATCAGAGCAAACCACCCTGCCAATATCAGTCCTTTAGCAACTGTAGTGACGCACACGGCCCACCAAATGCCTTCTACACCCATGCCCATACGGACAAACAGAATAGCGAGTGGAATACGCATATAGTTACATGTAATACTGATGATGGCAGGCGGAATTGTTCGTCCGATGCCATAGAATACTCCTTGTGTCGTGATTTCAAGCATCATGAAGAGCTGTGAATAGCCATCGATACGGAGAAAAATACCACCGGCCTCATAGGCAACCTGCTCGGGGACAAAAAGTGCAAATACTTCGTTCCCGAAAAAGACGAATAGTAAGGTACAAAGGGTACCGAAAACCGAAGTCATCAACAAAGTCGTATGCCATGACTTTATTACGCGGTCTGTTCGTCCGGCTGCATAATTTTGGGCGATAAAAGCACTCAGGGCTGTGGAGAATCCCTGCGATGTATTCCAGGTAATGGCTTCTATTTGTCCTCCGGTCGTAAAAGTCATCAGTCCGATGTGCCCTCCTTGTTCGGATGCAGTACGGCAAAGGAACATATTGACGAAAGCAAACAGAGTATTGAGAGTAGCTACCGGTAGCCCCAGTTTCAGGATGCGATGGGTGTATTTCTTTTTTAGCCGCGTGAAAAACGGGAACCGTTCCAACAAAGCATCTCTGCAACGTAATTGGTAGATGAAAATGCCGAATACTGCTGCCTGTGAAATCCAGGTAGCATAGGCCGCTCCGTTGGTACCCAATCCGAAACCGAAAATGAAAAGTGGGTCGAGGATAATATTAAGTAATAATCCGGTGCCACTGATATAGAATGGGATTTTGCTTCTTCCAGCCGCATTATAAATACCGGTGAAGGCCGCCGAAAGAAATATGAAAGGCAGTCCGGTAGAAATGATGCGCAGATAAGCAATTGCATTTTCGGTGATGTGTGCTTCCAGCTCGTAAATGCCGATGATGGGACGGGCGAATAGAAAGAGCAGTCCGCCCCAGCAGAGTGAAATAACAAGTGCAATGGTAATGTTGTGCGAAGCAAAACAACGGGCATCTTCGTAATTTTGTGCACCTATGGATTGTCCGACACTAACCTCAGAACCTACTTTATTCAATAGAGAAATGGAACCGGACATCCATGTAAGAATGCCTACTGAGCCTACGGCAGCGACGGCTTCACTTCCGAGGCGTCCTACCCAGGCCATATCTGTCAGGCTATATGCCATCTGGATAAAGGAGGTTGCCATAATGGGCATGGCCAGGTTGAACAGTTGTCTGTTGATAGGACCTTGAGTCAGATTCTTGATTCCTTGCATAATGGTATTTTTGTGGAAAATGAATGGCAAAGATACGATTTTCTTCCGTCTGCAATCCTTATCTTTGCGGAGAAAATTTTATAGCAAATCGGGCAAATATGAAAACAACTTTAAAAACGGCCGGATGGTATCACGTGATGGCGGCGGTGACGGTAATGATATGGGGAACTACGTTTGTTTCTACCAAGGTCCTGATAAAATATGGTCTGTCGCCTGTCGATATTCTGTTCTACCGTTTTTTATTGGCATATATCTGTATCTGGTTTTTCTCTCCCCGTGTGTTACGGGCCAAAAGTTGGCAGGACGAACTGCGGTTTGTGGGGCTTGGATTGTGTGGAGGCTCACTCTATTTTGTTGCCGAAAACACTGCGTTGGGGATGACGCTTGCTTCAAATGTATCACTCATTATCTGTACAACTCCTGTCTTAACAGCGCTGCTGGCTCCTTTCTTTTATAAAGGTGACAAATTGAAGGCCCGTTTGGTAGGTGGCTCTTTGATAGCACTCATTGGAGTGGGACTGGTTGTGTTCAATGGCAGTTTCATTCTGCAGCTTAGTCCGGTTGGCGATATTCTGACTCTGGCGGCAGCATTGATGTGGGCTTTCTATTGTTTACTTCTCAGGCGGATGAATACTCATTATCCAACGTTGTTCATAACACGGAAGGTTTTCTTTTATGGTCTGCTGACCCTTTTACCTCTCTTTTTTGTCTCTCCTTTGCAGATGGATACACATATTCTTTTCCAACCGGTCGTTGTTTTAAACCTGCTTTTTCTGGGAGTGATTGCTTCGATGCTGTGCTACATTATGTGGAATACGGCAGTGAAACAATTGGGAGTGGTTTGCACTACCAGTTATATTTACGTTGTTCCGCTTATTACCTTACTGACTTCTGCTATCGTGATTGACGAGACAATCACGATAGTTGCTCTATTGGGATCGGCATTGATTTTAAGTGGAGTCTATATTGCCGAACGAGGAGTAGGCAAGAAAAAGTAGATCTGTATGGTCTTCAGTTTTCGGTCTCTTCTATTTTTGAAGAAATTTTCTCGATGGCTTCACTTAACTTTTTTTCGGGAGGAATTATATTGAAATCCTCCCAAAAATCTTTGTCGTATACAAATGGAGTTTCTGCAAAAATGGTATGTGTAGCCAGTCGGTCACTGTAAGCGAAACGGCTGACATTGCCCGTTTCTATCTTACAAGTGACCATTTCAAACCAAGTATGCAGGTTTGTATTGCTGAGCCATTTGTTCCTTTGTTTTATCTTGAAGTGTAAGTCTCCACGGACATGGTGGATGTAATACGTTTGATTCCAGGGCTTATAAGATACCGTATAGACTACCTTTTGTGGAATGATCCGGATATTGCGGCTTCTTTTTTCTACCAGCATGTTGGCGGCTTTGTGTATATACCGGGGAATCAATTCGAATCGTGCGCGTAGCAGGGCACCATCTTCAGGATCGATATAGAGTTCTCCACAATAGTATGGGGTCTTGATGCCCGGATGTTGTTTGAAGTAGATCACGTTGGCAAGCCGGTTATCGATTACGGCAAGATCGCTGGAAGTATAAACGTATACACACTCTTTGGAGTCCGGAAGTAGGAAATCGGGCAGACTCTTGATAAGATCCAATTCGATACAGGCGTGGATACCCGATTTCATTTTAGCAATTAAAGTGTCTTTTACGGCTTGGTTGGTGATGCGTCGCATTTTCAGTAACTTCACCTGATCAGCCTTCTCCGGATCGTCCGAAGGAGCTTTGTATATCTTGAAGATTCCTTCTGTCAGACTGACAAACCGATTCTTTTGTTCGATTCCTTCTCTGTAAAAAGAAGTCAGGTAGACAGGATTTTGTGAGTAATTCTTTTTTCGCAAATTGAGCATTTCTCTCAACAGGCGTACCGGGTTGACAATACGTACAATAACCTCCTGCAAAGGAATTACTTTGGGTTCTAATGCAAAAGTACCGCTTCGTCCGGCAAGGAGGGAAGCGTCCGTCGTTTGTGGCACATAGCCCAGATGTGAAAAGTGAATCCGCCTGTTTTGGAGAGAGTCGGGCAGATTAAGTCTGAAACTTCCATTTTGATTGCTAACGCTGCCGATAGAGGTTCCCTGCACACTTACGGTAGCATAGGGAATCGGTTCTCTGGAGAGTTGGTCTATTAATATTCCCTCAAGGGTGAAAAAGAATGTGCTGTCTTTGTGCGAGCTTGCTTCCCGTTCAGTTGTTGCTATGGTTTCCGGTTGGTTGATAATAATGTGCTTATCCACAGAGCGGAGTTGAAGACTGTCGCTACCGATGATGTCATAAATGGCCTGACGTACGGTTCGTTTTCCGCCTTTTAATTTTATCTTACGTTCATTGTCAATCAGTTTGCTGTCATAGATAAACAGATATCCTGTCTCTTCTGTTATTTTGGCCAAAGATTGATAGACTGTTGCTTCAGTTCTTGGAAGCCGGATGATGCGGTCGAAGATACCGGAGCCGTCTGCTTTCACCCGAACTGCCATAAACAATAGCAGACAAGTGAATAAATATTGCAGGGAGAGACTTTTCAAAGTTTTCATTTCTTTTTCTTCTTTAAGTTCCGGAGCTACTTAGTAAGAGTGATTACATTATGCTTACGTGTACACTTCAGGTTCAGTGCCATGCTAATTAATTCGGCCATTTTTTCAGGGGAGTCATCCGAAAAAGAAACTGTCAGCAAATGTTCGTCCAATTCCGGGGAACTCTCTAAATGGATCTCTGACTGGCGTAGATTAATGGCATGCAGGATATTGTCCAGCCGTTCGTCTTTAAAGCACATCTTTTGCATATAACGGGCAAACTGTTTGGAATCTTTGGTTGCAGTCAGGTGCCATTTATTCTGTAATAAAGTGGCAGTTTCTCCTGCTTTGACGTGTATTTCTTGTCCGTTCTGTTTTTGAGTGACTTTTACTTCGCCTCGCTGGACGGATAACTCAAATGGAGAATTACCACTGTTTTTTACATGGAAGGCTGTACCTATCACCTCAATCTGTACTTTTCCGGTTTCAATGAAGAAAGGACGTGCACGATTGCCCGCTACATCAAAAAGGGCATTCCCTTTTAGGCTTACCTCTCTTCTTTTTTCAGAAAAGTGTTTAGGATATTGCAATGAGGTTTGTCCGGAAAGATAGACTACAGAACCATCTTCAAGAGTGGTGACCAGTATGTTCTCTTCTTTATTGGCCTTGACCAGTAACTCACCGGTAGATGGTTGGCTGTCGGTTCGTAATGTTATGGGCAGATAGATACATAGGAATATGATTGCTGCAATCGATATTGTGCTGATCCATACAACCGGACGTATGGCGGAGCTGTGCCCCTCGGCAGGTAGCAGCCCATCTGTCTCCAGGCGATTATATAACTTGTTCCACGCCCGGTCTGTTTTGATCTTGTTTTTTTCTATTCGATTCATGATGTCTGAATATAGTTCTCAATTTCTTTTCGTAATGTTTGGAGTGCCCGGGTCATTTCTTTCTCCACAGTCTTCACCGATAGTGAGAGGAGGGAAGCTATCTCAGAGTACTTCTTTCCTTCTGTATGGTGCAGACGAAAGATCTGGAAACGGCGCTCCGGTAATTTTTTAAGGGTTTTGTCTATCAGCTGTTGCAGTTCTTTGTATTCAATCTGTTCCTGTGGATCGGCTGAAGCCACATTTTCCGGAATAGATAGAACCGCATCCTGATAGCGTTTTCTTACGTCTTGGTGTTCGCAGTACTGGATGGAACGGTTGCGTACAGACCGATAGAGATAACTCTTGATAGAATGAAAGATTTCAAGTTTTTCACGGTCTTTCCAGAGTACATAGAACAATTCTTCAACAATTTCTTCTGCTACGTCTGTTTCTCCCGTTATGCTGGCGGCGTACAGGCAAAGCGGAGTATAATATTGGCGGAATAATGTTTCAAACGCCTTTATATTTCCTTCTTTTATTTGAGTGAGTACGAATACGTCGTTCAGCATATCGGGGGTATTGGGAGTTAGAATTCGTCAAAGATACTAAAAAAAGTGGTTACTGTTTCTGTTGCTTTTTCAGTTTGTTTACCGCATGTTCCAATGATTCGGTGGGTTCTATGATGTTATAAGTTCCCCAGAAGTTGTCATTGGTAAAGTTATCCACTTTGTCGGAAAATACATGGTTTTGTTTGAAAGCGACTTTATAGGGAATGGCTGTTATGTTGTTTTCTTCCCTGTCTGTCACTACCATTTCCGATAAGATCGTGTAATTGGTAGAAAAGAGTTTGCGTTTCCAGTCACATTTGAAACGAATGTTGTTCCGGATATAACTCAGATAAGTAACGTCTCCCTGATTCTTGTACGATACCAGGTAGGATACTTCTACCGGCTTGAAATGCAGTCCGAAAGGTTTTTTCCTCAGAATAGCTTGAGTCGCCTTGTTTTTGTCATCCATACTGAGATTGAACTCTGCCCGCGTGAACGAAAGGCGTTCCTTGTCAATATAGAGTGTACCATAGCACAGAGGATAAGACAACTTTACTTTAGGGCGGAAACTGATGACATACTGTGACCGGTCACCGATGCTGGTCGGGTCTTCCATACGAAATTCGTAGAACAATAAATCTTCTTTAGCCAACAGGCAATCAGGGTTCTTTACTACATCAATATAAATGGCCATATTGGGACCTCCAAGTAATTTTACAGCCAGTGTATCGCTTTGCTTTTGGCTTAGCAGTCTGCGCCCTTTGGAAATCTGAACCCGGTCTCGTTCGGCTGTTTCATTGTAGGGTGTTTTATAAATGTCTATTACGGCTTCCGATATATTGATATACCGTCGTCCTTTTTGGGCAATTTCCCTGTAGAATCCCTTGAGCATATTGCTTTTCGGACTGTAGTTGGCTGGAATCTTGCGAAGTGCTTCTTCCACAATGCTTCGTGGATCTCTGGCCCGTACCAGAATCTCGCTGAGTAAGTTGGCATAAGGAGAGAGCCAAATGGTCTGTTCCGTGAGGCTTTCTCCTTTCAGGGGGATTCGGGCATTGAGATAACCGATATGCGAAACTTCTATGTCTTTAGCTTGAATCGATTCGGGAATTTTTAAAGAGAACTCTCCGTCAGTATTGGTGATGGTACCGATATTACTTTCCGGTATCGAGACATTGACATGCTCCAGCTTCTTTTTATTCGATTTATCCTTGATTACGCCACTGACTATCGTATATTTTTCCACATTGTCCTGTGCTGCCAGTGGAATAACACCCGACAGAATCAAAACTGCCAGTACACATCCGATTGATTTTATCCATTGCGTTTTCATCTTTTTCAGAGTTTAAAGGGTGAATAATAGTTTGCTTCCTATACATAAGATCGTTCAAACAGAGAATACCCTACGAGTTTCTGGAGAAAAATGAAAAAAACTTCAATGAAGAGTGTTTTTCAGGGATAATCTAATCGTTTTACTTCAAAATCTCGTTCAAATCTTTAGTGAGACATCCCCATTTGAATTCATGGTTAGGTGTCAGATAAGGGTACTTGGCATAAGAATTGCGGGTGACAACTTTAAATCTTACTATTTGCTCTCCTCTGATCCAACCATAAAAGCCAACTTCTTTTCTGTTGAAGTCTACCCACCCTACAACGACGTAATCTTTTGTTTCGGGGTGCTGTTCCTGTGGATAACCATAGGTCCAGTTGTCGGATGGAGGATTGGCGGTTGTTTTCTTTGCCACTTTGATATCTATTTTGGCATCGTTTACTTTTACGTCAAATTCATCGGTATGATGGGATTGGAAGTCTGTATGATCCAATTCGAATGGAATTCCCAGATTACTTAAATGTTGTTGGAATGCTAACTCTCCGATGCAGCCTAACAGAGCTTTATCCAATCTCTCTTTATCGGATAACCTGAAACGTGAATAAAGTCCGTTTTCTATCATTTTTTCAGCTTTGGCTTTTGCCAATGCAACCGTTTGATCAAAATTTAAATTTTGTACAATCATAGTAATAAGGTGTTTTGTATTTTATATCCGGTTATTGAATGAAAGCAAAGATAGTTTTTTTATATCGTAATAGTGGTATGAAAGCTAAGTATTCACTACATTTGCGCAGATTATGATTGCTGATAGATTATGAAAAGAGGAAAACTATTGATACTTCCCTTATTGGGAACCCTTATACTGACAAGTCTTTTTTCCTGTGGTGTAGACCGCTGGCCGGAATATTATCCGGAGACGGGACGTGACATTTGGATAGATAGTGTGATGCGTCAGGAGTATTTATGGTATAAAGACATGCCTTCACCTGCCGCTCCGGATTACTTTCAGGAGCCGGCAGAATTTCTAAAAAAGGCTGTTGCTTCCATGGATAAGGGCTTCAGTAATATTGACTCTCTGCTTGACGAGCCTATCCCAAGCTATGGCTTCGACTATAGCTTATATAAAGTGCTTGATAACGATACGGCTTATAATGCTCTGATTTCTTATGTTGTTCCAGGGTCACCGGCCGAAGAGGCCGGATTGAAGCGTGGGCATTGGATTATGATGCTGGATGGAGATTATATCACCAAAAAGGTAGAGCCGGAATTGCAACAAGGAGGTGTCCGGACGCTTCAAATAGGTGTATATAAAGAGGTAGTTGGGGAAGATGGCAAAACAACTGGTAGTGTCGTACCGATAGGGGACACAACGATATCTGCTTCACGTTCTTTGACCGATAAGCCTGTCCATTATTTCGATGTTATCCCTTGGGATGGAAAAACGGTTGGGTACCTGATGTACAATGAGTTTAAAGCGGGATCAACAGCGGATAGCCAGGCCTATAATGACGATTTACGGAAAGTTTTCCGGAAATTCCAGACAGATGGTGTAAATGAGTTTGTGTTAGATCTCCGATATAACACCGGTGGCAGTTTAGATTGTGTACAGCTGCTCTGCACTATGCTTGCACCGGCTGATAAAATGAATCAATTGCTTGCTTTATTGAGGTATAATGATAAACGTGTAGAATCGAATCAGGATCTGACGTTCAATCCGGAACTTATCCAGTCGGGTGCAAATCTCAACTTATCTACTGTTTATGTATTGACTACCAATGCTACGAGAGGAGCTGCGGAGATGGTTATCAATTGCCTTAACCCTTATATGAAGGTGATATTGATAGGAACTCAAACTGCGGGAGAATATGTTGCTACAGAGCCTTTTGTTCATCCTACGGATCGGTTCATCCTGAATTTAGCTGTATGTAATGTATTCAACGTACAAGAAAAATCGGATTATGTCAACGGTTTCAAACCTGCATATGAATATAACGAGGATTCTTATTTAAGCACTTATCTGCCTTTTGGTAATACGAATGAGACATTGCTGAGTGTAGCATTGAAAACAATGAGTGGTGTATCGGAAAACGGAGGAGGAGAGGGAACAACACGTATGGTTGTAACGAAGAGACTTATGAAATTCCATCCTCGCCGCGGATTGACTTTGGGAATATCGGAAAAGTAATCTGTCATTTTGTATTTTAGAAATGCGGAGAGACGTTTCTTTACGGACTGACGATGACAAATAGAATAAAAACGCGTGGATTTTGCAATAGCATAATTCATGCGTTTTGCATTTGGGAAATATTGTGCCCACGATGAAGGGCAATTGACGAATGTTGTAATAAAATTGAATGCTGAAATAGCGGAATGGTTCCAAAATGCTATTCTCCAGATGTTCATCTATAGTTGAATTCTGGAAGAAAATTGCCTTTTTTTGGTTCGGTTTATCATTTTTCTCACGACTTGACCTTGTTTTGCTTTCTGAAATTAATATCCTGAAAACAGAAAGTTAACTTTCTGTTTTCAGGATATTAATTTTCTCTTGATAAGAAGTTCGTTCTTTATTTTTACGATGTTAACTTCTTGTTAACGACTTCCGGCTTTCATCCTATAAATATGCGGAATATTTGCATCTTACTTGCCGATTCATTCCTGTTTCGCTGTTTTTTGAAAAATGAATAGTTAGTCAAAATGGACTTTCTACGATTTTCTGATCAGGATCTGAGGATATTGCTTGTATAATGTCAATCGTCAAGTGTAGATACAGATATATACTTTGCAGCTATTTCACATAGTTAATCAGCCATTTTACCATTTCCGGATCATAATGTGAGAAGAATAGACTTTTTTCATTGTCAAGTGCGGCTATAACCGTCATTTCTCTTTCTGTCAAACTGAAGTCAAAGACATTGAAATTCTCAATCATACGTTCTTTATGTGTAGACTTGGGTATTACTACTATGCCACGCTGGATTAAGAAACGTAGAGCAACTTGTGCAACCGACTTTCCATATTTGACACCAATGGCGGCCAAAGTCCCGTTGGTGAAAAAATCATTTCGACCTTCGGCAAACGGTCCCCAAGCCATTAGTTCTGTGCCGTATTCCTGCATGACTTCCTGTAGTTTTCTTTGTTGATTGAATACATGGGTTTCCATTTGATTCACCGCTGGCTTTATCTCGCAGAATTCTGCCAGATCGACAAAGCGGTCGGGATAGAAATTGCTGACTCCGATAGCTCGCACTTTACCTGTTTTGTTTGCTTCCTCCATGGCGCGATAAGTGCCATAATAATCATTGAAAGGTTGGTGAATCAAAAGCAAATCGATATAGTCGGTTTGCAATTTTTGCAGAGATTCCTCAATAGATGCCTTTGCTTTTTCGTAGCCTGCATTCGATATCCAAACTTTCGTAGTGATAAATAGATCTTTGCGGGGAATGTTTGATTTTCGGATGGCATTTCCCACGCCTTCTTCGTTTCCATAGGCTTGGGCTGTATCGATCAGCCGATACCCTACACTGATAGCATCTGATACGCATCTTTCACACTCTTCGGGAGTTACTTGATATACTCCGTACCCTAAAATCGGCATTTCAATGCCATTGTTCAGTTTTACATATTCCATAATCATATATTATTAGATTACACATTTACCGGCATTAGACTGATCATTCAGTTGTTTTTGCCTTTTTGATTCAAATGCAAAAATAGTCGGTTTTGTTCGTTGATATAGGATATGGATTACAGCTTTTATTACCTTTATTACGGATTAAAAAGTATTATTGCATTATGTTTACCAGATGGTTTGAAAACACTTATAAGATAAACTTGTTCCAACTGTTGTCATAATAAAAATTGTGGTTATCTTTGCGTTCTACTAAAAAAGTTTGGATGTTTAAACTTAAGAAGGATTCCGTGAAGTAAATAACCTTTTAAACGTAAGTTTGAGGTTATGCTGCAATTCTGGCTCAGGCATATTTTTTGTCTGAGATATTTTCATATATATACATTAATAAATTAAAGCATCATGAATAACGATAATAAATCAATTCACGAATTCGATTTCGATTTAATCTGCGAATATTTCTCAAGTATAAAACGACAGGGGCCTGGCAGTCCTGAAGTGACCATTAAAGCTCTTAGTTTTATTGAGGATCTGAACGAAAATTCTCGTATAGCTGATCTTGGTTGTGGTACAGGCACTCAGACAATGACATTAGCCGGGCATACATCCGGACAAATCATAGGTTTAGATTTGTTTCCTGCTTTTATAGACATTTTCAACTACCATGCCAGTCAGTTGAGCTTACAAGATCGGGTAAAGGGAATTGTAGGTTCAATGGACAATCTTCCATTCAGTAGAGAAGAGTTGGACTTGATCTGGTCCGAAGGAGCAATTTATAATATAGGTTTTCAGCATGGGCTGAAAGAGTGGTGGCAATATTTGAAAATAGGGGGCTATATCGCTGTCTCAGAAGTTTCCTGGTTTACTGATAAACGGCCTGCCGAGATTAATGATTTCTGGATGGATGCTTATCCTGAGATAGATACTATTCCCAATAAGGTTGCCCAAATGCAAAGGGCCGGGTATATCCCTGTTGCCTGTTTTATTTTACCTGAAAACTGTTGGATAGAACATTTTTATACTCCACAAGTAGAAGCCCAGGAGAATTTTCTGAAAAAATATGCCGGTAATAAAGCTGCTGTGGATTTTATTGCCAACCAGCGTCATGAGACCCAACTTTACTATAAGTATAAGGAATATTATGGGTATGTGTTCTACATAGGAAAGAAAATCTGATGTTCCTGTCAAAAAGTTAAAGAGGCTCTAAAGGTTATTATTATGGTATTGATAAATACCTTTAAAAGGATTGGGAAAATGAATTTCATCTTTCCCAATCCTTTCTTTTAAGTAGTGTCGTAAGGATTGATAGGTGTTTTTTCAGACTGTTTGTAAATATAGGTAGGCGATAAGAAAGGTTTATTTTTCGCGGGCAATCTCGACAGCTTGTTTGATGCGGTCGGCCATACCGATTCCTCCTTTGAGATTTCCTGCCAATACCAATCCGGGATATTGCTTTTGTAGTTCGTTAATTGTGGTAAACCTGTCGGCGCTGCTGCTTTCGTATTGGGGAATGGCTTTTTCATGCCGGAAGATGCGTATCAGATCGGGTACTATTCCAACAGGATAATTCAGCATCTCGTGCATGGTAGTGCCAATTAACGTGGTAATTTCGTCATTGCTTTTTGTCAGGAGTTCGGGATGCCTTGTTCCGCCCAGGAAATATGAATACAAGGCGCCATCCTTTGGAGAACGGTTGCTGAAGCAAGCCGATGGAAACAAAATACCTAAAACAGATTTTTGTTCACAGGAAGGAACCAATCCCCCAAAGGCAGGGAACTCTTTTCCATAAGTATTACGCAGACCCACACAGACTTGCATAACGGGAGCATAGGTAAGATTGCTAATCCGGTTCATTTGTTCGGTGGGGATAAAAGGAAGAAGTGAAGGCAGGGCATAGGCAGGTATGGTGGTTATCACCTTCCGACAACGAATTTGATCGACCTTTCCGTTGGCATCTGTAAAGCAAACCAACCAACCACGCTCACAAGGTATCAGGGATGTTGAGGTGGCTCCCAATGAGAATCGTTTATTTCCAATGGCCTGTTCCAATGCTCCTGTCAGATTACTGAGGCCTCCATGGGTAGAGAAAACTTTTCGTGTGGCCAGTCGATCGCGTTGGTTTCGGGGTGAAAACGATTTTGCAATGCCACCGCGAATGAAGCTGCCATAGGTCTGTTCAAGCTGATAAAGCTTAGGGAGGGCGTGACGGGTGACCAACCGCATGGGGTCACCGGCATAGACACCCGAAATGAACGGGTCTACCGCATAATGCAGATAAGACGTGCCCAAGCGACGTTGTACCAGTTCGCCAATGGTTTCGTCAGGATTGTTTCCTCTTGAGCGGAAAGGTTCGCATAGGATATTTAATTTATCTTTTGTACTGAACAACGGTGTGGTAATTGCATTGAACAGTCCCGAGGGGAGAGGGTGAAAACGATTACCTTTCCATATAAGACGTTGTTTGGAAGCTTCGCGGGCTGTTTCTAAACGACAGATTGGAGAGAGTGCCTCGAGAAGTTCGGCTACTTCAGGGTGAGAGATTATACCGGTATTCGGTCCGCTTTCGAAGGTGAAGCCACTTTCGTGGTAGGTACATATCTGACCGCCCGTGCGGGATTGTTGTTCGATTACTTCGACATCACATCCCTTGCGAGTGAGGTAATAGGCGATAGTCAGTCCGGTGAGACCTGCACCAATGATAATCGTGTCTCGCAAACGATAATTTTTTGTTTCTGGTTGGTTCATTTTTACAAAGGTTTTGAATATGAGTGTGGGGTATGGAGCATAAGCTTGTCAAGTGAAGCGGCTACGTTGCGTACAAATGCCGAACCTTCGGTTGTCATCTCAAGATAGTCATCAGTATAGTAAATCAGCCCGTCATTGGCAAAGACCGACAGTTTCTGTTCATCATAGGCTGTAGCGGCTTTTAGAGTCGGTACTGATACGTGCAAACGGTTTGACAGAGCTTTCCAATCGATGCATCCATTGCACATTAAGGTTTCAATCACTTCTCTGGTTAATTGCTCGGTTGGAGAAAGGGCGTAGCCTTTGGTAATACATAGTTCGCCTTTGCCGATAATCTCGATGTAGTGGGGAATATCTTTCGTGTTTTGAGCATAGGCCGATTCGAGTTGGCTGATAGCAGTTACGCCCAAGCCATATACCTGTGCAGTAGTGCGTCGGGTACAATAACCCTGAAAGTTGCGGTGTAATTTTTTGGTTTGCATGGCGATACTCAGTTCATCGTTTGGGCGTACAAAGTGATCCATTCCGATAGATTGATAACCGGATTCAAGCAATAGCTTGGCAGCAGTGTCAAACATATTCCGTTTTTCACGATTATCGGGTAGACCTGATTTCTCCAGAATCAACTGTCGTTTATTGATCCAAGGCACGTGGGCGTAACTGAATGTGACCAGTCTGTCGGGTGATAAGGAAATGGCTTGCTCTATACTACGGGCAAAGCTTTCTACTGTTTGCTTGGGCAAGCCATAAAGAAAGTCAAGGTTGATGCTTACCCCCCTTTCACGTAGCAGAGCAAAGATATCTTCCATCGCTACTAAGGAAGGGCGGCGATTCACTGTTTTCAGGACTTCGATGTTAAAGTCTTGCACGCCAATACTGACACGGTTGAAACCACATTCGGTTAACTGTAGCCAATCTTTCTCAGAAAGATATCCGGGATGGCATTCAATGGCTATTTCCGGACGATCGATCATCCGGAATGATGATAATAGGTGAGCATTCAGCTCTTTGATCAAGGCTATAGGAATGGCTGTGGGGCTTCCGCCTCCATAATGTATTTGTGCGATCGGGCGGCTTTTGTCCAACAAAGGAAGAATTTGATCCATCTCCTGGTGCAAGGCCTTTACATAGGATTCAATGACTTCGGGACGTGCCATAGGATATGAGTTGCATCCGCAATAGTGACACAAGTGTCGACAGAACGGGATATGCAGATAAAACGATAACGCACGTTCTGAAACCTTGTTCGATTGCTGCACAGCCTCCAGGTAGCGGCTGTTGGTAAACGGTTCAAAATAATTGGCCGGTGGATAACTGGTGTATCGGGGTACCGGTACATTGTATTTATTGATTATTTCAGTATACATATGTGTTAAGAATGAATAGTTTGAGATTCTTTTCTGAAGAAACAAAAGATATAGATCAGCGATATGGAAGCCAATACGACTTCGAAGATAAATAGACCGTGATAACCAACCCTGTCGGCCACCACTCCGCTAAGAAAGGCCATAAGCAGACCACTTAGGTGTGTGAGTACAGTTTGAATGGTAAAATCAGTTCCTTCGCATCCTTTGCGTACACAATCCATGGCAGTGGTATATACCACAATGGTTGCCATACCGTAGGCACTCCACAATAGTACGATGCCCAAACAGAGCATTGGGAGTGAGGGAGGCGTCCACGAAATACACATAAAATAGAGTGTGGTAAACAGAATGAATATCGCGAATAGTATTCTGGAATAATATCGTCCGATTTTGCGAACCAGTAATCCGGCCAGAAAAGATGATGCGAAAGCGGCTCCGGTACCTACGATGCCTATCATAATGCCTATCTCTTTCATCGAATAGTCCAGATCAACCAGGTAAGAACGCAGTACCGATAAAATGCCGATAATGCTGGCGTAGTAAAGTAGTAGGAATCCTATTTGTTTCCAGATACTGCGGCGGGCAAAGAACCATATAAAATCGGTAAGTCGTGCTCGCTTTGCAGATTCCTTGACAGTCATTTTCATGCGCTTATTCTTCAGTAACGGGATAACTGCCAATAGTACGAAAATGCATAAGCACGGTATCACTGCATGCCAGCCATAGTGTTGGAGAACAAGAAGCAGCACGCCCGTTCCTATTAATGTACCTCCGAAGCTACCCATTGATTGCATACTGTTGACCAAACTTTTATCCCGCTTGTCAAAAGAAAGTACAGCAAGTGTGTCTGTGGCTATATCTTGTGTAGCTGAAGCTACAAGTGATAGAAACACCAATCCGATAATGAGGTAAAGGTCTGTCTGGATGTCGAGTAGCCCTACTAAAAGGATCAGTAAAGCATATACTATTTCGGATGAAATGATACAGCGTTTATAGTCTTTCATGGTGATGCAATGCCGGTCGATGAGTGGTGCCCAAAGAAACTTCAATATCCATGGAAGTTTGATAAGCTGTAATAAGGCGATGGACGAAAGAGAGTAATCAGCCTGTCTCATCAATACTTGTATGGCAGTAGAGAAGAAACTCATCGGGATGGCCTGTGCGATATATAGACAGAAAAACGTACCAAGGTTCAGTGTCTTCTGGGATAGTGGGAAAAATCTGTTTATTTCCATTTTTTGATGTTGCTTGATTAAAGACGGACGCTGACAGATGTCCCCAGGGTGATGGGTTTTCCTTTTTGCGCATAGGCTTTGCTTGTCACGAAGTAGTAGCTCAGATAGTCGGTATTGGTGAGGTTTTTGCTCCAGACTTCCCACGTAAAGTTTCCTTTACTCGCACCAATTTTCAGATTGACCAGTGCATACAGGTTTTGTTTGGCTTGGTTGTCTTCGTACCAATAGATTGGGCCTGTTGCCGATACGCCACCATTGAGTGTAAGGCGGTCGATCCAGGAGCAGATGTTGTAGAATGTATATCCGGCTGTTAAAGAGAAGGTGTGACAGGGGACCATAGGCAGGTAATTACCCCCATAATCTTTTAGGGTGCCACGTTCTTCTTTCTTATAGTGAACAAATCGGGCATCTGTATATCCATAATTCATATGTACGACCAATGAATTTACCGGACGAGCCTGCAAACTTATTTCGACGCCTTTATTGCGAGAGCGACCGGCGTTTCGGATTATATTACCTACAGCTGGAATAGTATTGGTTATCTGCTGGTTGCGCCAATCTATATAGAACAATCCTAAGTCGGTTGTCAGTCGACCATTCAGGAAAGATAGCTTGGCGCCTATTTCGTAGTTCCAGTTATATTCGGGTGAATAGATATACTCGTCATCGTTGAGGAAAGAAACATTAAATCCTCCGGTTTTATATCCTCTGGATACGGAAGCGTAAAGCAATTGATTGTGGGATGAGAGATATTGCAAGCTGAACTTGGGAGTAAACTGGCTGAAGTGAAGGGATCTGTCGAATTGTCCGAGAGATTTTGTTTCTCCTTTACCATCCAACGGCTGTTGCACTTTGGAAAAATCGCATCGGGCCTGTTCATAATCGTAACGTAAACCCACAGAGCAGGACAAACCTTGGAACAGATCGAGTGTGGATTGATGATAAAAAGCAATCCCTTGAGTGGGGATCTCACTATTAGTAAGATGCCGGGTGGTATCTGTAAAACGACTGAGGTCAACTTTCCTATCTACCGTTTGCCGGAAAGCAAAAAGCCCCGTTATCCAGTGATAACGACTGTTATTGACAGATTTTGCTGTAAACTCCTGGCAATACATATGCTGTCGTATCCGGTTTTGCCCGTAGAATATATTGCGGGGCGAGAAATCTTGATCAATCCCCATTTTATCTTGTATATACTGATAGGAGGTTTGGCTGTTGAAACTAATGCGGGAACCATCGTAGCGTACATTAACCCCGGAAGTCAACAGATTTCGTCGATACAGTCCTTCATCATTGTAGTTTACGGCTTCTGTTGTTCCGTTATCGGCATTGTACAATCCGTATGGATATCCTCCCTGATTCGAATACTCGTAGGAAGTTATGAAACGGGTGGTCCAATGGGCTGCAGGTTTCCATATCAGTCCGATTCGTCCTGCTCCATTATCAAGCTTGTCCGCTTTCTTATGGGTATACAGGTTTGTAAAAAAGCCATCATTGTGGTGGTAATTGCCGCTAATGGATAAGCCCAGTTGTTCGTTTACCTTTGTATGGTTTGAAGCCATCAATCGAATATCATTGTAACTGCCATATCCTAACCGAAAACGTGTACCTTGATAATCAAGGGGTGAATGGGTGTATATATTGATAATTCCACCGATGGAGTTACGTCCGTAGAGAGTGCCTTGTGGGCCGCGAAGCACCTCTATACTACTTATGTCCGACAAGTCAACATCGAAAGCTGAGGTTTCAAAATGGGGAATTCCATCGACATAAAACCCCACCGATGGAGCATCTTTTTTTGCTCCTATGCCTCGGATATAAACCGGAGAGTTTTGTTTAGATCCATAATCGGGCATATAGAAATTAGGCAGTAAGGAGCTTAAGTCTTTAGCTCCCGATATTTCATTTTCTTTAAGGAAGCGATTATCTAAGGTAGAAATAGAAAGTGGTTCACGATTGGGACTGTTCTGTTTAAAACCTACTATCGTTACTTCATCCAGATTGATAGGCTTAACCAATACCGTATCGGGTTCATTAGCTGAAACCATTGTGGAAAAGGGTAGGAGGAAAAATAGTTTTCTTATCATATTTTTAGAATTTGCGGCAAAGGTAGACCATGTTTCCAGAGCGGGCAATCCTCATTTCTTAGGATTTTATCTACCAGTTTCAGTTTGCCTTGCATTAATCGTTTTTATCTTTTATTCTGACATTATTGGTCGTGTGCCTTTTTCGTGTTTTCTTCTGGTATATAACAAACCACCCAATTCTATCAGAATAGTATAAATAGGGGGTATTGCTTCATTTGACTGATTTCTGTTAGCGACGACAGCTCCTTTATATTTTCCCTAAAAGGGCTTTATGATATAACTTCCGGGGATGGAAATCATATGTTGTTTTCGTCGGTTTATAGGAAGTAATAGTTTGCTTATAGATTGTATTTGTTTGTTGTATAGAGATTTATGTTACTTCTGTTTTCCTCAGGATGCATTGCGGCTATTTAATAGTTAGCCAATTATAGTGCCGGTATTCTGAAATTGTCTGATACATATAAATAGTGTTCTTTTTTATATAAATATAAGAGTTTATAAGATATTACTTTTGCATCAGAAAGTACGTACTTATTAAACGCGGTTCTGATAATATGACTTTTTATCCCCATATCTGTATTGTCAACTGTCGTTTATATAATTATTTTATACATTTTATTGATAAACAAAATGAACAATGCTAAATTATTACATTTAATGGTTTATATCTTAACCATTATTTTAGGGTGGGCTTGCACAGAAGTGGATATTACGATGCCCAAAGGTCCTAAAGGTGATAGAGGAATGTCGGCTTACGAATTCTGGAAAGAGAATGTAGAGAATGGAGTGATATCCTGGCCTAAACAAGAGACTGAGATAACTGATTTTTTTAAGTACTTAAAAGGTAAAGACGGTCTGGATGGAAAAAATGCTTTTGAACTTTGGAGAGAGGATGTAGTTACAGGTACTTTAGATAATCCTCACCGTCCGGGAAGTAAATGGCCCGTATCTCAAAATAATCTTAGAGATTTTTGGTATTATCTGACAGGAGCGAGTGGTGAGAATGGCCAGACACCTCATATCGGAGATAATATGAATTGGTGGATTGGTAATAAGGACACTGGAATACGCGCACAGGGCAGGGACGGACGAAATGGTGAAGATGCTGTTCCACCGATTGTTACGATTGGGGATAATGGTAACTGGCTGATTGATGGGGTAGATACAGGAAGACCCTCCAGAGGTGAAGAAGGAGTTGCGGGAGCAACACCTACTATTACAATTGGAGAAAATGGAAACTGGGTAATCAATGGGAAAGATACCGGAAAGGCTGCGATAGGTAAAGATGGAAGATCGCCAGAGGTAATGATCGGTACTAATGGAAACTGGTATATTAATGGGAAAGATACCGGTATTCGTGCATATGGTAAAGATGGTGTTGATGGCAAAGACGGTACTAATGGAAAGGACGGTACTAATGGAAAAGATGGTGCTGATGGAAAAGATGGTACTAATGGAAAAGATGGTGCCGATGGAAAGGATGGTAGCAATGGAAAGGATGGTGCTAACGGAAAGAGCGCTTATGAATTGTGGGTAGAGAGTGTTGAGGCCGGTTGTAATAATACTGGGCCTAAAGTGAAAGATCCCCATAATCCGTCTTTGGATTGGGATTGTGGTAAAACCTCTTTGAGTGATTTTTGGGAGTTTTTGAGAGGTGCGGATGGCAAAGATGGTGCGGACGGTAAGGATGGAAAACCCGGTATTCCAGGCAAACCGGGTGCTGAAGTTACTATTATTAAAGGAGTACCTAACGTAATTGCGCTTTATTCGCAGCAAGAATTTGGCGAGTATGTCCGTACAACCGATGGAGGAGTAGCTTATCGTGTGTATGATGAATCTGGTAATAAGGCCCCAAAGGCTGTAGTTAAGGGAATCCCCGGCTTGGATCCGACTAAAACCTACACAGCCAATGAGGAGGGGGAGTTTATTATTCCGAAAGAAGATCTTCCTCAGATTGATGAGGTGGATGCTCGATGGGGAAAAGTTAAGGAGGTAACTATTAATAATGTGACAAAGGAATCTGCAGAAAACACTTATGTCCCTAACAGAATGCAGATTAGAATGATTTATATTGCCACCTCTCCATATCTTGATTTTGAACATAACCTGCAGTTTAGAGTAGAAAGAAAGACAGATCCTGGTGCGGAATGGAAAACTCTTCCCAGCTATTTACCTAATGTAAATGCTGGGTTTACGGCATACCAGGTTACAAATCCGGAAGATCCGACATCTCTTGATAAAACGAAAAAAATAGAAAGTTCTACACCTAATATGAGCAGTACATCAATGTCTATTAATCCTAATAGATATGTTAAAGAGAACCTTGCTGGTATAAAAAATGGAATAACTGACTTTTGGGATGGAAAAGATAACTATTTCTCAATAGTAAAAGATACCCCTTATTATGGAGAAACGATTTATTGGAATGGAGTATGTAAAATGGCACCTTACCAGATACCTCCTACACTTAAAACATTAGTTTTGACTAAGGCATCTGCTGAAAGTGGAGATAATGTATTCTTAAATCGAGCTCAGGGGGAGTTTGACTTTTCGACTATTGATTTCAATATCATATCTAAGCGTGAATTGGTAAAAACAGTGAAACCGAACGGAATAGATTACATTGAACCAGTATTTTATACTCCGGAAGAGGCGAAGGGACTTTTACTTTGTTATGTTAAGTTTACATATACCTCTCCATTGGGAGTGCAAACAGCTACAAGCGAACATAATAAGTCGAGTTATAAGAAACCTGAGTATGCTGCCCTTAGTCCATATTTGGGAGCTACAATCTATTCAGTGGGAGCGAACAGTACTTTCATCTACTCTAACTCTAGCAGTGGTGTATCTTTAGGAGTTCTCAAGAAGAAAGTAGATGATGGTACATATTATGTTGAAAATACATATAAAAATATGCCTGAAATTAATGTAACTTATAAAGACAAATAAAATATAAACAAGATGAATTTCAGTGTAATAATAAATAGACTTTTTATAGGAGCATTGGCTTTTACTGTCTTTCCCTTCTATACTTATGCTCAAAACGATAAAGTGGAGAGACAAACAGAATATAGAACCAAAGCTTGGGAGGTGGGGGCTGGTGGGGCTCTTATCAACTGGGATAGAGTGACCTTCTCCGATTTCCGCCAAATAGATGGTGATTATTTGTATCGGATGAATATCGATCATCTTTTTGGTGGTATCCAACTGTATGCTGCTCGTGAACTGAACCCCTGGTTTTACATTGATTTGCAGGGAACATTGGGTTTAGCAAGAAATCAAGTTGAAACAGGCGGGCGTAAATACGATTTCATGTATATGGCCGGTCCGGGACTTCAATTTCGATTTACTCCATTGTTTAAATCAAAATATGTAGAACCTTATTTACGTATAGGTGTTAACTACCTTCATCATGATTTTCATGCAATTAATGCGGGTAAGTTTGGGAATGATCCTATAGGAGAAGCAGAATGGACGTCATCAAATCCTTGGAATAAAGAGACAATAGGATCTAAACAATCCTATTTCCCCTTATCCTTTGGAGCCGGGGTACAAGCTTGGTTTAACGATCATTGGGGAATAGGATTACAGGGAGAATACATAATGCCTGTCGATAAAAATCAAACGCGCTTTGTTCAGGCTTCGATGCGTGTTATGTTCCGTTGGGGTGGAAGTACAAAACGTCCCATACCGGTTGTACAGTACATAGATCGTCCGGTTGATAGGATTGTAGAACGGATTGTTGAAAAGAGAGTTGAAGTACCGACTGTGGTAGAAAGTCATATCTGCGATCTGTTCGATAACATTCATTTTGCGTTTGATAAGGATGTGGTTACTTCCGAGTCTGAACTCACTTTGGATAAAATTGCAGATCTGTTGAAAAGCTATCCGGATAACAATTTCTTGATAACCGGATATACAGACGCAAGAGGAAGTGATAATTATAATATGGATTTGTCAAAACGTCGTGCAAAAGCTGTGTATCGTGCGTTGTTGAAACGACAAGTGCCTCAGCATATGTTGAAATGGCGGGGAGTCGGGTATCATGCCAGTTCGGTGCCGGCTTCAGGTCCGGATAAAGTCAGAATGGGTGATAGAAAAGTGTCTATTGAGAGAGTGACGAATTCAGATTACTGGGGTTGGTTGACAAATGAAGAATAATGAGCTGTATTAATTTTTCATAAAACATAAAGGCGGCAAGAACAATTTTGTTTTTGTTGCCTTTTTTGTTCCGTTGTTTTGATGTAGAATGAAAAGATTCGAAGAAATAATAGAATGTTAAAGAATTAATCATCATCTGGCTTAAGAGTTGGTAACTCTTTAAACTTCATAAAAAGAAATGCTTAAAAAGATTATCTTATGAATAAATGTAGAGATAGTTGGCGGATTTGTGTAAAATTTTATTTTGTGATAAATAACCGCTAATAGTTTAATTTTGTATGTTTAATAAAATAATATTATGAAATTACTTTATTTTAAAGAACATCTGTCATGCATGAACTATCAAGTAGATGTTAATACAGGTTTTGTTTGTTATAATTTAGAAAAAGATAATGTAAGTCAAATAGATAATAGTGCTTCTCCTTGTATTTTTTTCCTCCTTGATGGAGAGGTGTCTATCGATAGTGGTGAATATCAGAATGTACATGTTGAGAAAGATGAAATGCTTCTTATCCCACAGCATGTGGATAATAAAATCGAAGTCATATATGATGCAAAATGTCTCTTGTTGTTTTGGAATAAAGACATTAGAGTGTGTGATAAAGTTTATATAAATTCTCTCTCTTCTTATGAGAAAAAGAAAGAAGAGATGTGTGTACTTCCTATAAGAGCTCCTTTACTGGCTGTTTTGGATTCCATCGTTGCATATTTATATGCCAAAATGCAATGTAAACATATGCATCTTATCAAACAGCAAGAGGTCTTGTTGGTTTTGAGAGGGTATTATACGAAGAAAGAATTATTTACTTTTTTTTCTTCTATCTTAGGTCATGCAGGACATTTTGAAGATTTTGTAATGGATAATTATAGGAAAGTAAAGAGTGTGAAGGAATTTGCAGGTTTGTACTGTACTTCTGAGCGCTCTTTTAATCGTAAGTTCCGGGATTGTTTTAAAGAAAGTCCTTACCAATGGATGCAAAAAAAGAAAGCGGAGTTGATCAGAGAAAAAATAAGTGAGTCTGATACTCCTTTTCAAGAGATCGCAATGGATTTTGATTTCAATTCACAAGCTCATTTCACTTCTTACTGTAAGAGATTATTTGGAATGACTCCCAGTAAATTGAGAACAGAAAGTAAACGGATCGATGCTTCCGATTTGGGTTACTGATATATATACCGGAAAATCATATAAAGGCTGGATTAGATGCTTATTCTATTCCGGCCTTTTTATTTTAGTGATATTTTGTAATACAGTTAGTTGGGGGGTAAACTCTTTCTTTGCTTGGGTTTCTTGATGGCTTCGGTTTCAATTTCCTGTTTCATTTAAATACTTTTGATCACTTTAAGTCTTTGGTCTTTTTTAGTGCTTTGCTCCATTCGGACATATTAATTCTGAAGTCGAAAAGTGTCACTGGAAAATAAGAATGCAGTTAAGAACTATACTGTGAGAAATGATACAAAACTTGTTCTCATGACATACTCCTGACATCCTGTTTGAGAGATGACTGATAAAAGCCGGCTTTAACTGCAAGTTTAATTTGCTGGGATCCGGTGGAACACATAAATATTACTTAATGGACTGTTATCTTACTCCTTTGGTAACTTTATAAGTTTAATACCATATCATGCTCATACTCTGTGTGTAAGCAATCTGTTTTATGTAATGTTAGGAAAAATTTCGATTTGGTGCAAATACCTAAATATAGTGATTGTGGGTTAAATTTAGTGTCTTTATCTTTGCCGCCGTAATTAAACAAACAACTAAACTAGATTAAGGAATACAGTTTCTATACCCTAACAAACATTAGAGTTTTGCTTTCCTTTTTTTTCTATCCATGCAGGCACTACAGCTTTTCTAAAAGAGTCGATATGGGTGTTAAGTAAGCAGGTTATACCGCTATTCGTAGCTTGATTTCTGCAAAGCGCATCTCTTGTGGAGGTAAATCTAATAGAAGCCCCCTGACAGTGTTACAATTTTATTAATATGACAAATAGAAAACCTTTATTTATCATCCTCTTTTCTTTGGGATATTCAGCTATATACTCACAGGAACAGCAGGTGAAGAGTGACTCCATCTACCAGTTACAAGAGGTAGTAGTATCATCCCAACAAATACTTGGAAGCAAGTTTAAAGCAAGAAACCGTACAGGCTCGGCATATTATATCTCGCCCGAGGAAATTCGCAAGCTTGGATATACGGATATCAACCGCATGCTGAAAGCCGTTCCGGGAGTTAATATGTATGAAGAAGACGGTTTCGGGCTTCGTCCGAACATTAGTTTGAGAGGAACGAAGGCCGAGCGAAGTGAGCGTATCTCTATTATGGAGGACGGTGTACTGGCGGCACCGGCTCCTTATTCTGCTCCGGCGGCTTATTATTTTCCAAATGTTGCCCGAATGGAAGCTATTGAGGTACTGAAAGGGAGTAGTCAGGTACAATACGGCCCGTTCACTACGGGAGGAGCCATTAATCTGGTATCGACTCCTATTCCGAACAACTTTTCCGGCAAAGTAAACATTTCTTATGGAAGTAAGAATACGTTTAAATCGCATGCAGCTATCGGAAGTAACTGGAAACATTTTGGATATATGGTGGAATATCTGCGTTATCAATCGGATGGTTTCAAGAGATACGAAGATTATGCAGCCGAAGGATTTAAAAGAAATGACATTATAGCCAAAATGGTGGTAAAAACGGATAAAGTAAGGGGAGTGAATCATGCTTTGGAACTGAAATTCGGATATGCAGGCGAAAATTCGGATGAAACTTATGTGGGGCTTTCCGCAGATGATTTTAAGAAAACTCCTTTTCTCCGGTATGCAGGTTCGCAAATGGATAAACTTAAAACTGATCATCAGCAGTGGGTTGCTACTTATCTTCTGACTTTTTCCAACAAATTGAAAGTAACTACCAACGCATACTATAACTATTTTCACCGGAATTGGTACAAACTAAATGATGTGCGTGCAGGAATCACCTCGAAAGAGAAAATATCCGTCGCCGATGTACTTATAGACCCGGAAACTAATATCCGCTATTTTGATATTCTAACAGGAAAAACAGACCGGGAGGGTGAGGCCTTATTGGTAAGAGCCAATAACAGAACTTATCGTTCCAGAGGTATACAAACCAGAGCTGAATACCGTTTCAACGTGAAAGAGTTCTTCTTCGACCTGGAGTTCGGGCTTCGTTATCATGCTGATGAGGAAGATCGTTTTCAATGGGATGACTCTTACTCAATGAAAAATAAGAAGATGGTACTATTCATGGAAGGTATTCACGGTACAAATGCCAACCGTGTTACTTCTGCCAACGCTTTAGCCAGTTACCTGCTTGCCAAATTAAGATATAACGTGTGGACTATTACTGCCGGGTTACGATACGAGGACATAGATTTATTGAAAAAAGACTATACGAAAGAAGATTTGGCGCGTTCGGGTAAAGTACGTATTGAGACCCCGAACCATGCACGTGTACTGATTCCAGGAATAGGCGTACACTATCAATTGCTTCCGGCCGCTTCTGTTTTCTTCGGGGTCCACAAAGGGTTTGCTCCTCCAAGCGCGGAATTATATCAAAAGCCTGAAAGCAGTGTGAATATGGAATTGGGCACACGTGTTTCTATCGGGAAATTCAAAGCAGAGCTAATAGGCTTCTACAACAATTACAGTAATATGCTGGGAAGCGATCTGGCCGCTTCGGGCGGATCCGGAACGCTTGAGCAGTTCAACGTAGGAGAGGCCCGGGTAAAAGGTGCGGAGTTTCTGGTGCAATATCAGCCTCTGCCTCATACTTGTAGCCTAAGATTGCCTTTGCAGTTATCATATACTTATACGGATACGGAAATGAGGAACTCGTTCGAAAGCCACTCATGGGGTAATGTAGTTAGAGGTGATGAAATACCTTATATTTTCAAACACGCTCTGAACATGCAATTGGGGATAGAATATAAATGGTTCTACGCAAATATAGGTGCACGCTATAACAGTGACATGCGCACCTCACCCGGGCAGGGAACAATTGCGGAGAGAGAGAAAGTTCCGGCGAACCTTATACTCGACGCTTCGGTCAATGTACTTGTAAATAAATATCTGACGCTCAGGTTAAACGCGATCAACCTGACCAATAGGGTTTACCTTACATCCCGCCATCCTGCGGGTCTGAGAGCAGGACATCCTTTTGGAATCTATGCAGGAGCTAATGTACAGTTCTGATATTAAAATTCAATTGTGATAAACAACAAAAAGAATAAATAACAATGAATGCAACATCGATTATAAAAATTGTAATTAGTAGTTTGCTGCTGGCAATCTTTTCTCAGATTTGTCTGGCACAGGAGCCGGCAGAGATAAAAGGTACAGTACGTTCTACAACTGGAGAATTTCTGCCGGGAGCTACGGTGGTAGTGGAAGGAACAGCACGAGGGGTTATTACAAACGTGGAAGGGAAGTTCTCCCTTAAAGCTCGGAAAGGGCAGATGCTGAAAGTGAGTTTCGTGGGAATGAAAACCCGGGTAGTCAAAATCACGTCCGATATAATGAATATAATACTTCAAGACGATGTACAAGAGATAGAGGGAGTGGTGGTCACCGGCTATCAACAGATTAAAAACAGGGTTTTTACAGGGGCGGCAGCTTCGGTAAAACTGGATGAAATCAAGCTAAACGGTATATCGGATGTATCGCGCATGCTCGAAGGACGTATCGCGGGACTTTCCATACAGAATGTAACAGGAAGTTTCGGTGCGGCACCCCGGATCAATATACGGGGCGGTGCTTCCATAATGGGGAATGTACAGCCTCTATGGGTTATAGATGGAGCAGTATACGAAGATCTTGTCTCGCTTACACTTGACCAGCTGGCTTCGGGTGATGCTGTAACCCTCATCAGTTCGGCTGTTGCCGGGCTGAATGCATCTGATATTGAAGATATACAGGTATTGAAAGATGCTTCGGCAACTTCGATCTATGGTGCCAGAGCACTGAATGGAGTGATCGTAATCACCACTCGATCCGGTCAAAGGAATTCGCCGAACAGATTTTCTTATTCATACGAACTAAGCATGCGCTCTGTTCCTTCCTATACGAATTTCGATCTGCTCAATTCTCAGGAGAGTATGTCTATTTATCAGGAGATGGACAGAAAGGGATATTTCTCTTTGCAAAATACACTATATGGGCGTCGCAGTGGAGTGTATTATCAAATGTATAAAGCACTCAACACAGTTGATCCGACTACCGGGCGATATTATCTGGAGAATACGGATGATGCTAAACGGACGTTTATGCGCGCAAGAGAGTATGCTAACACTGATTGGTTTAAAGAGTTGTTTACATATAAGCCTATCCATACACATACGGTGACTTTTTCCGGAGGAGGAGAGAATTCTGCTATGTATGCTTCTATCGGCTTTTATGATGACAGGGGATGGACACTGGCTGACAATGTTAAAAGGATTACTGCCAATATCAAGAACTCTTTCTACTGGAACGAGGACAAGATAAAGGTTACTATATCCGCACAAGGAAATCTGCGCAACCAAAACTCGCCGGGAACGATTTCGCAACGTAAAAATACTGTTATCGGAACATTCGAACGTGATTTCGATATTAATCCTTTTAGCTATGCTTTAAGTACGAGCCGCACTTTACGTCCTCATAATGCGGATGGCGAACGAGAGTACTATCGGAACAACTGGGCTCCGTTCAACATCCTGAATGAATTTGAAAACAATTACCTTAAAACCGAAGTGTTGGATCTCAAATTGCAGGGCGAACTCTCATACAGGCTTAATAACAACATTGAAGTAAAAGGATTGGCTACGATACGTCATGCGGTTACCAAAAGTTCGCATTTTATAACTGAAGGATCTAATGTGATACAGGCTTTTCGTGCCAACGAGACTCCCTATGTAGCCCGGGAAAACATTTATCTGTTGAAGAATAAAGATGATCCGATGCAACTGCCCCGGGTGGCATTGACACATGGGGGGATATTCAATAAAACGGAAACTTCTTTGCGAAGTTATTTGGGACGTCTGGCTTTGGATTATAATAAGCAACTGGGCGAGCATAATATACGCGCTTTCGGATTTACTGAAATACGATATGCGGATCGCAGCATCAATCCCTTTCAAGGTTATGGGATACAGTATGATAGAGGGAATCAGGTTTTTTCCAACCCCTTGGTTTTTGAAAAGTTGACCAATGAAGGAGATACCTATTTTTCTCTGACCGAACGTTATGAAAGGGGAGTGACGCTATCGGGCAGCGCTACTTACGGTTATGCTGGAAAATACATTTTCAATGGGGTATTCAATTATGAAGGATCCAACACTGCGGGTAAATATAGTCGTTCTCGCTGGTTGCCGACTTGGAATATCGGAGCCAAATGGAATCTGGATCAGGAGGAGTATATGAAAAAATACTCTACCATTTCAAGACTCGCCCTGCGTGCAAGTTATGGACTAACTGCCAAAATGAATGAACAAGCTATTAACTCTACTGCGGTTTTCAACCATCTTATAGTCAACCGTACTCTTCTGAAAGACAGGGAGAATGCGTTGCGTATTTTACATTTGGAAAATCGTGATCTGACGTGGGAAAAAATGTATGAGTTGAACTTCGGTCTTGAACTTGGACTGTTCAACAATCGCATTAGTGCAACATTTGATGTGTACCAACGCAATTCGTTCGATCTGATAGATCTTATCCGTACTTCCGGTGTGGGAGGACAGTATTACAAATATGCTAATTTCGGGGATATGCGTACGCGCGGAGTGGAGTTGGCGGTACAGACCCAAAATATATTAAGTGAGAAATTCAGTTGGTCTACCACATTTACTATCAGCGGAATGAAACAGAAGATTACCCGGTTGCTGAATACTCCTAACACCTTCGACATGGTGGCCGGAACCGGACGTGGCAACATTGTCGGTTTTCCACGTGGATCTCTGTTTTCTTTCAATTTTCAGGGGCTTAACAGTGATGGTCTGCCTACTTTCGATTTCGGACTTTATCCTTCCAACAAGGGAGTGAACAGTGAAATATCAGGAGCAGACTTTCTGGATGCCCAGCATTCAAAGTCGTACCTTATTTACCACGGACCTATTGAACCGAGTTATATAGGAGGTATTGCCAATACCTTTAAGTATAAAAACTGGGAATTATCGTGCTTCGTTACCATGCAAGCAGGTAATAAGATTCGGCTGAACCCGTCGTTTGATCCGGCATTTGCCGACCTTAATGTATTTTCCAAAGAGTACTACAACCGCTGGTTGAACCCCGGTGATGAGTGGAAAACAAATATTCCCGTTATTCCTTCACAGGATCTGATACGGAATATCGGAAAAGAAAATATCGAAAAAGCTTATAACACCTATAACTATTCACAAAATAGGGTGGCCGATGGCAGTTTCGTGCGTATGAAAAACATCTCGTTGGGATATCGTCTGCCTCAAAGATTCCTTTCCTTTCTCAAAATCAAGCAGATGAATGTAAAGGTAAACGTGACGAATCCATTCCTGATCTATTCGGATAAGAAACTAAACGGGCAAGACCCTGAGTTTTATAGATCAGGGGGAGTTTCACTACCTACTCCCAAACAATATACGATGACATTGAATGTTGAATTTTAATTGGACAAAAATGAAGAAGACAATCTTTTTAAGTATCATGATCCTTCTGCTGACGGCGTGTCAGGACTATCTGGAAACAAATCCGGATTCTACCCTTGATGTACAAATAGACAGCGAGGACAAAATAGCCGAGCTCCTTACCGGAGCCTATCCCGAAGCCAGTTATTTTGCTTTTCTGGAAGCACGTACGGATAATGTGGAAGAAAGGGTAAACGGCATTCATTCGCGGTTGAACGAAGCGATGTATTATTGGGAAGACTACGATCAGGAAGATTTAGATACTCCGCTGAATTATTGGAATGCATGTTATGCCGGAATCGCTCAAGCCAATCAGGCATTAGAGTTACTCGGTAAATACCCTAAAACCGATCGGGTAAAAGCGTTGTATGGAGAAGCGTTTCTCTTGCGTGCTTATCTGCATTTCATGTTGATAAATATCTGGGCCGAGCCTTACGGAACCGCCAAATCGGCAACAGCCCCGGGCATACCTTATTTAAGTCGACCTGAAAAAAATGCACTGGTAGACTATGAGCGCGGAACGGTGAAGGAGGTGTATGAAAAGATTGAAAAAGATATGAAACTGGGTCTTTCGTTGGTGGATGATGCTTATTACATCAAGCCTAAATTTCATTTCAATAAGAAAGCGGCCTATGCTTTTGCTTCGCGCTTTTATCTGATTAAGGGAGAATGGGACCGGGTGGTCTCATATTCTGATTATGTACTTGGTATCGATCCAAAGCCTGTCTTAAGAAACTGGCAGAAGTATAAAAAGGAATTTAACTCCAATAATAAGTATCTCTATATTTGGTATGCAAGTGTTGATGAACCAGCCAATTTATTGTTAACTACCACAGAATCAAGAGTAGCACGTAATATCCCCTCAGAAAAATATGGAGTAACAACCCAAAGTGCCGAAAAGGTGTATAATCAACACGGAATAGACGGATGTTTTAATTTCCGGAAAATGAAGATGCAGCCGTACTTTCTGTTCAACTATAATGATGGACGTATAGACGACGGACAATATATAGCAAAATTCGATGAACTGTCATTATCCGGTTATACAGGTATACGTCCCAGAGGGCTGTATGTTACCAATGTTTTATTCTCTACCGACGAAGTTATGCTCAACCGGATGGAAGCGTATGCCATGCTTGGAGAGTATGATAAAGCAATAGATGATTTGTTGGTCTACTTATCTGCCAAGTATGGAGTGTACCCTTCTTGCAACCGTTCGGCTTATACGCAGACAAGTAGCGACAATTACCAGACTTATACTCCATTCTATGGAATGAGTATCAATCAGTTGGCGCTGATAAAAATCTTTTTAGGTTTTAGAAGACAGGAATTCCTGCACGAAGGTCTGAGGTGGTTTGACATTCGCCGTTTTTATATATCGGTCAAACGTACATCGAAGTATAAGTTTTACAGGCAACTGGAAAAAGAAGATTCCAGAAAACTTCTGCAAATTCCGGCAGAAGCCATTAACCGGGGATTGGTTCCTAATCCCCGATAAAATATTCTAAAAAATAATTAAACAATAAAACCGAGCGTATGAAAACAATAATCAAAAAAATGAAATTCAGATATTTTATCCGGGGAAGTCTGTATTTTCTCGTTACCTCTTTCCTATTGGCAGGCTGTGAGAAGGAAGCACCCTTATCTGATCGGAGTGTAGTGGAAGCGGGTGCGGTAGAGCGTGAAAAAACAGAGTTGGACAAATGGATATTGGATACATTCACCCTCCCTTACGGCATCGAAGTGGAATATCGGTGGGACAAAAATGTAGTGCAAAACGGGAGCTATATCTATCCTCCCGAAGTCGCTAATGTAAAAAGTGTGCTCAAGGCTATCAAGGCCTTATGGATTGATCTCTACACAAGCCCCGATTTGGGAGGAGAAAAGTTCTTATTGGGAAAGAATCCTCTTAAAATATATATGTACGGAGGAAGAAATGTAGATGGAAACGGGATGGAATTATTAGATAATCCCGAGGCGACAACTAATGAGATGTTTCTGTACAACATCAACGAGTTCGATCCTAAAGATGAAGATAAAGTTTTTGTCTTAATGCGAAGTGTACATCACCAGTTTGCCAGACATCTTATGGAACTTTTCCCTTACGACAGAAACAGCTTCCTATCCATAAGTAGAAACAAATATATCGAATCGACCACCCCCATTGCATGGATCTTCAAAGGAGAGACGCATGGACGTAGAGTGTTCGTTTTGGCCAGATATGCCAATAGAAAAGGCTTTTTTACCTACCATTCTCTTCTCTCGCCCGAAAAGGACTTTGCGGAAATTATCAGTTCAAAGCTGACACATACCCCAAAAGATATACTTAAAGCCTTGACTGAAGCAAAAACTCCTTATACAGCCGGATCGGATCAGGACCTCCAGAATGAATATAACGAACAAGCTGTCCAGGCATACAAAGAGTTGACAGAAAAGCAAAAATTGGTAGAAGATTACTTCAATAAAGAAATTAAGATTTCGCTTAATTATCTTCAACTGAGAAGTATAAAGCAATTAAAAGCATTTACTAAACAAAAATAAAAAGCATGAAAACAGGATTTCGAATACTGATTCTGATAATGGTTTTCTTTTCATGTAAGGATGAAGGAATCTTCGACTTATCTCCTTCTGAACGGAACGCGAAACATATTAGCGAGCTGAGAAAGGAGCTTATAAACGCCCCTTACGGATGGTCTGTCACCTACTTCCCCCGAACAGACTCTCTGCTGTTTACGAATGTGAACGAATTGATAACTCTTCCCAAAGGGATATTCGACGAAAAGTATAAATATGGATATGGCGGACACTGCTTCCTGATGAGGTTCTCTGACAATGGAGTTGTACAGGCTGTGGCCGATTATACCGAGCAGAGTTTGCAGGAAGTTCGGCAAAGTGAGTTTGAAGTAAGCCAAAATACATTCACACAACTGAGTTTTACTACTTATAACTATCTGCACTCTTTGGTGAACGACCGGTTCACCGGTTCTTCGGATTTTCTTTATACAGGAAAAGATATTGACGGAAATCTGATATTTAAAACATCTTCATATACAGAGCCTGCACGGGAGTATATTGTATTTACAAAACTGAAGAGTGATGAAAGTTGGCAGGAGGATATTAGAAAGTCATATGACAATAAGCTGTTCTTTGAGAAGATGAAAAATCCTCAACTAAGTATCCGTAAGGCTGACCGGGTTTATTTTCGAAGCGACATGCGTATGAATGCCACTTATAGCACGGATGGAAATACGAAACAACCACTGGAAGTATATCAACGCTATCGTCTGTTTCTTGCCATAGATTACTTTGCTCCTCGGGGATGGCTTGGGAATAAGGTGAGAGGCTTGGGATCGGGATATGTAGGTACAGCTGACGGCTTGACTTTCAGGCCCGGTATACGGTATAGTGAAACATACACTTTTTATGATTTCCGCAGAGAGGGAGAGCGGTTCGTCTGTGAACTTGTCAAAGTGTTTGACCCTTATAGTAAAACAATGCGTTGGGTAAGCAGACATCTTGCTCCCGAAGGAGAAAAGACCGGAGTAATAGCTGAAATCCGGGATGAAATTTAAATATTAAAAACCAGAATGAATATGAAACATATATGGATAATTTGCCTGCTGGTTGTATGCAGCTGCAATACAGTAAAAGAAGATTTCGCAGTGAATGAAGATTATGAAAAACTATTTCCACCTAAAGAGATAGAGAAACCTGCAAACAAGCGTGGAGAGCTGTTCGTGCAATTGTGTGATCCCAATCAGGCATTGGAAAGTTACCAATACCCCGGTACGGAAACACCGGATGACGCTGAACAATATAAGATAACCCTGATATGTTCGTTTCAGGAAAAAGGTTGGGATGGAAACCTTACAAATGATGTCATTGCCCAGTACAAAGTGAAATATATTAATGAGAAGAAAGAGTTGGTGACAATCAGTTGTGGAAAGAAGAGTGCGGGAGTGGCACGGGAGGATACAGGCCGGTTAATCCCCAACGTAATGTATAATGGAGAGAAATTGGAAATCTCTTTTAATGTCCATTCGGGATTTCCTCTATATCTGTGTGTTACCGGGGAGGGACCCAGGTCTTCCAACATAAAAGCAAGTATCAAAGCCGTTTCTACCGACGGACTGATTGAAATTCCCGGTTTGGAAACAGAGCAATATCAAAATGAGGAAGGGATCAACCCACTGAGGTATCCTTATTGTGAATATTTGATTTTACCTTAAGAAAAAATAGCAAAAAGATGAATTACTTACTGAAATATATACTCTCTTTCTGTCTGCTGACGAGTGTTGCAGCTTGTACCGAAGGGATAAATGAAACAGTGGAAAGTGCGTACCAACTTCCGGTATTTCCTGAACCTTCATACAAATTCTCAAGAAACGGGGAGAGTTCTGTAAATGTGCTGGAATGTGAATTTCTGAAATCTCCCATTGACCGAATTTTTTCGGAATATATGAATGAAGCGCGTATGAGTACTCAAAGAGATTATGACGAAGCACGCCGTATCTATCATGAAGGGACATTCGGACTGAAACCCCAGAAAGAAGTTTCCACTTCTCCTGTACATCTGAACGATAGAGAAAAGATTCTGCGAGACATTGACAATTGGTTTGAAACTTCTGCACGCATTGCGGGTTTAGGGGCGAACATTCCCTCTTACGAACATAGGAACAGGGAAGCTGCGAAAGGTTCGACGGGATATGTAGGCAACAATATAGGCGATTCAGATATCTGTTATGTAGATGAGAAAGGGATTGCCGTGGCCGAGGTTTACAAATATGCTGTTATGGGGGCGATATATCTGGACAAAATATTGAATATACATCTGGCTGAGGAAATATTGGGAAATAACGAGATACTTATCCGAAACGACCTGACACAACTCTTACCCGGTCATAACTATACAGAGTTAGAGCATCATTGGGATCTGGCTTATGGATATTACAGCTTCTGGAAAACATTGGCTCAGGCCGATGGCTTACCTGCCCTAAAAGACTGTCACTTACGCATCTTCCGCTCATTTGTAAAAGGACGGACCTTTATGGAGACTTCCCGATATGATGAAATGAGGCTACAGGCCGATACCATCAGACAAGAGCTTTCGCGGGTGGTTGCCGCAAGAGCTATGAATCTGCTTGTCGGCCCTAATACATTTGCCAATCTAAAAGAGAATCCCAGACGTGCATTCCGCCTGCTCTCCCAAGCTTACGGGTTGATCTATGCTGCACAATTTGCACGTAATACGCAAGGAAAGCCATTCATTACAAACGAAGAAACCGGAAACTTATTGCATGAACTGGAGAAGAACGATGGTTTATGGGATAAAGAGCGCTTATTGGGAAGAGAGCAAACCGAAGGGGCGTTATATAATTTGGCAACTCGCATTGGAAAAATATTTGGAGTTTCATTGGAAGACATTAAAAAATAAGGAGAAAAATGAGAAAGATACATAAACTGCTTTTACCGATAATTATATTCATGTCGGCAACAATCCAAGTCAAAGCTCAAAAAGAAAATATCATTCCCAATGGAGGATATGAAGAGTGGAGAGATGGGGGACAGCCCATTGGCTGGCGTATAGCAAGCGACTTTAGTCCGGAACAAGTACAGGAGAGGCGTCCCGAGAGTCCGGGTACATATGCACTTAAGATATGGCTCAATGGAGGATCTATCTATTTGGCTCAACCTACACCGGTAGAAGGGGGAAAACAATATGCATTCTCTTTCTGGTACAAAACGAATATAAAAAACACTGAAATAGCAGTAACTTTATTGTGGTATGATGATGGAAGGGTAAAAAGTAGAGAGAAAATACTTTCGGTAAGAACAGTTAAAGATGAATGGAAAAAAGCGGAGGGTGTCGTAACAATTCCGGAGAATGTTTATAGTATGGGGATGGGCATAAAAACACTTCGGGTTTATCAGGAGGGCTATATGCTGTTCGACGATATGTCGATGGTGCCCAAAGGGACCGGACCGGACATATCTTCCGTCCCGAAAGCTCCCCGCAATCTGAGTATAAAAGCGTATCAGAGCGAAATGGAGATCTCTTGGAATAAAGTCATGGATGAAGAAATGCGATGGGAAGTTATGTTTGATGGCAAAACCGAAACAACCACATCCGGAAATTCATATATGAAGACAAAACTTAAACCGGGAAGTGAGCACCACGTTAAAGTAAGAGCAGTAAAGGGTAACGAGTTTTCACCATATGCCGAACGAAAAGGAGTGACGGAAGGAATGAGTAAAGCAGAAAACTCTGAAGATCGGATTCCTTACCTGCGTACTATCACTCCTGACGGGAGTTGCAAGGGGCGTTTCCTAAAGCTCTATTATCATGAACTGGCCAATCCTGATGCGAGAATCTCTTATAAATTGAACGGAATGACAGTTAACCCCAAAGATGATACTTTAGAGTTCCCTGAGTTTGAAGGATTTTACAAACAGTTTCGACTGGAAATCTATATTGATGAGGGAGAAGGTCGTGAATGGGAGATTTTATATCCCCAACTGGGTGTAGAAAAGATTCAAGAATAAAAATACAATTAAATAGGAAATAAACCAATGATAAAGAATGTAATAACCCAATTGTGTATCATTTTTTGCCTTATTTGCTTTTTTGCATGTGAAAAACAAAAAGAAGAACTTCCCGATATCCGGATAGGAAAAGAGAAGGGTGTCGAAGAATTGTTGTTGAATAAACAAACGGAAAAAAGACTCCTTCTCTCAGGCGGAAACGGGAAATATATAGTTAACGTAGAAAACGCACAGATAGCTACTGCCTATATAAGTATGGACACGCTTAAGGTAAAAGGTCTGTTGGAAGGTGAAACGTTTGCCACTATCATTTCGCATGACAAGCGTGCAAGGCTGAAAATCAGCGTGGTCTTTCCCGACTTGGAAGTGAGCCATTCAACGGTTCAGTTCCTTCCCGGATTTAAAAGTAAATACGTAAGTATCTTCGGAGGAGGGGAACTGACCAAATTGGAAGAGAACGACCCGGCGGATATCATGGATATCAAATGGGACGGCTCTACCGGGATGCTTGAGATAAATCCCAAATATGAGGGAGAAGCCCAAGTTATCGCTATTTCTGAAGATGCAAAAGAGAAGAAAATCATCCATATTAAAGTGAGACCGGAAGGAGAACTGGAGACTTCGGGTTGGTATAGTACCAATGCAAGTTCATATTATTTGATTTTGAATAATAAAATGGTAGTCAAAAGAAAAGGAGTAGGTACGTGGATTGCAAACAGCGCCCGTCCTTATGGAGGGGGAGGAGTGACTTATAGTAGTTCTTATATAAAATTAGCTCCCATTGTGAACCCCATACAGGGTGATTCTGTTGATCTGAATATTCTTCGTTATGAATCCCAAAAACCGCAAATAACAGAAGGGATACATCGGTTGTTTGTAGAAGAAGTGCGTGAGTCTGAAGTCATGTTGCGGGGGAGAGGTTTCAAGTTTCTGCTTCCTTATCAGAAGTGAAATATGGATGTGGATTGTGTTAATTTATGGGATTCATTATTTGTGTTAGAATCTACATGATTAATTAATAACTGTGTTTTATGAGTATAGAAATATTGTTGCAAACCGTTGCTGTGGGTTTTTCTTGTCAGTCGCTTTCTTGCGTCACAAAAAAAGTAAGCTGTCTGATTGATAAGATATCCGGCAGGGTGAATGATAAGGGAGCATTGTTATTTGCCCTGTTCATTCTATTGGCGGGCGGGAGCAGGGCAAGGCAACATAGAAAAGAGGATTTTATAATCCGTGGTAAGCAGGTTACAGTTTTTGGACGCAATATATTTACTGACCGGAATTTATCTTTTGAACCTAATCTGGATATCCCTACCCCTGAAAATTATGTGTTAGGGTCCGGAGACGAATTGATTATCGATGTGTGGGGCACTTCCGAAAATACAGTCAGAGAAATTATTTCTCCTGAAGGTACTATTCACGTGGCAGGTATAGGTCCCATCTTTCTGGATGGAATGAGTATACAGGATGCCGAACGGAGCTTAAGACGTGAATTCAGTAAGATTTATGCCGCTATTTCCGGAAAATCGGTTCATATCAAGTTATCATTAGGGGGAATCCGTACCATCATGATCAATGTCATGGGTGAAGTACAGGTACCGGGTACTTACCGCTTGTCGGCATTTGCATCGGTATTCCATGCCTTGTATCGTGCCGGTGGGGTCAGTGGTATTGGAAGTTTACGTGATATTCGTGTTGTGAGAGGTGGAAAAGAGGTCGCTTGCATTGATGTATATGATTACATTATGAAAGGAAAGTTGACGGACGACATCCGTTTATCGGAAGGCGATGTCATTTTGATTCCTCCTTATGAGAATTTGGTTAGTATTTCCGGAAAAGTCAAACGTCCGATGGCGTATGAAATGAAAAAAGGAGAAACCATAACAACTCTGCTCAGCTATGCGGGAGGTTTCACGGGAGATGCTTACCGGGACGCGATACGTCTGTTTCGTCTGAATGGGAAAGAGAAACAGATATACAATGTAGGGCAGGATGATTACCAATCTTTTGTTTTGACCGACGGTGATGAATTGTCTGTTGAGGCGGTATTGCAACGTTTCTCAAACAAAGTTGAAGTTCGTGGTGCTGTGTACCGTGCCGGCGTATATCAATTGGACGATAGTATCACGGGAACTGTCAGGCAGTTGATCAGCAGAGCAGAAGGACTTCGGGGAGATGCTTTTCTCAACAGGGCTTTGTTGAGACGTGAGCATGAAGACCTAACACATGAAATGATCCCGGTCGATTTGAAAAGAATGATGGCTGGCGCAGTCTCCGACCTACGTTTACAGAAAAATGATGTTCTTTATATCTCGAGTGTGAAAGACATTGAGAAAGAAGGTACTTTATCTATCTATGGTGATATAAGGAATCCGGGAGATTTCCCTTATGTTAAAAATACGTCCATACAGGATTTGATTGTAAAAGCGGGAGGATTGCTGGAATCTGCTTCTATGGTCCGGATCGATGTCTCGCGGCGGATTAGAGATCCTAAAAGTATATCATCTTCCACTGTTATCGGAAAAAGCTTTACGGTTGAACTTAAAAACGGGCTGGTGATGGGGGAGGATAAAGGATTTGAACTGGAACCCTATGATATCGTTTTCATTCGCCGAAGTCCGGGATATCGTAAACAGGCCAATGTAACAGTTAAAGGCGAAGTGGCCTTCACCGGTAATTATACATTAATCCAAAGTAATGAGAGGCTGAGTAGTCTGATAGCAAGAGCCGGCGGACTATCGAAAGAAGCTTATGTAAAAGGAGCGCGTCTGATACGCAGAATGACGGCGGATGAAATGCGTCAGAAAAAGGATGTGCTACGTTTGTCGGTCAGAGGAAGTGAAAAGGCTTCTGTATCTCCGGTTACTCTGGAAGCCTCTTCCACTTATCCGGTAGGCATAGAACTTGAGAAAGCATTGGTAAATCCAGGCTCTGACGAAGATATGGTTTTGCGCGAAGGAGATGTACTTTTCGTTCCTAAATATGTCAGCACGGTAACAATCAATGGAGCTGTGATGTATCCTAATACGATACTTTATCAGAAGGGGAGCAGTCTTAGTTATTACATTGAGCAGGCAGGTGGATTTGGAAACCGGGCACTGAAGCGGCGTGTTTATGTAATATATATGAATGGTATGGTTTCTCGTCTGAAAAGGAGAATGGGCAATGCAATTGAACCCGGATGTGAAATAATAGTGCCCAGCAAAAAAGGCAGGAAACAAACTGTGGCGGCGGACGTTACAGGGATGAATACTTCCATCGCCTCTATTGCCGCAATGGTGGCTGCTATGGTTGGTATGATAAAGTAATGTTCATAATAAAAAGAGTAATCCGACAGCTTTTTGTACCCTTAAGATTAAATAAGGAGGCAACTTATAACAGAGTTAGTGGAAAAAATGTCAGTCAGTAACAAAGAAAAGGGATAATCAGCCTAAAACAAATTAACGGTATACGTAATTCTTTCCATCTTGCGCACTAAGATGTATATCTCGCGTGCTAAGATGTGCATCTTGGCTGCTGAGATATACATCTCGGCTACTGAGATGAACTTTAATTGCCTTCTCAGTTAGGATGGATAATCTGTGCATAATACATCTTATGGCAACTTTTTTTAACTACGGAATTATTTGTATATTACTGAAGTCTTTCGTTATTTTGTGGCGAATTGGTTCACTTATGCTTTTCTGCATAAGTGATTAAAAGGGAATCGGGTGTAAATCCCGGACAGTCCCGCTGCTGTGAAACTCCGGTAGACTTACCGATACTAAACTTATTGCCACTGCATTGCCCAAGTAGATGAGGAGAAGTGTGGGAAGGCATCGGAAAGGAGGAGTCAGTCAGAAGACCTGCCATTCATCAAAGGCTGTTTCTACTCGGGGGGTAGGGAAACGGTGCGAAACGATAAAATAATTCATTTCAAGAACATTTCATGCAAATAATCAAGAGGAATGGGGCAACGGAACCATATAATAGAGAAAAGATAGCCGTTGCGATACGGAAGAGTTTTGCCAGTACCGGAAGAGAAGTACCGGACGAAACCGTTTACACAATTGTAGATGAAGTAGAACTCTTTTTGTGTGATGAAGTACACCGTAGCGTGGAACAGATTCAAGATGAGGTAGAACGTAGTTTGATGGAACATGGCTTTTATGCCGAAGCTAAAAACTATATACTTTATCGTTGGCAACGTACGGAACGGAGAAAAGCTTTTAACCATATTGTCAGCAGTATAGGTTCTGAAGCGTTGGCTGACACATTGAAAGATATTCAAAAGGATTTTGTTGCCAATGAATATAGTTTGGTGATACTGGCAGAGAAGTTTGTAAACCTCTGCAAAACCGATATGACAGCTGAAGAGAGGTTGACGACTCTTATTAAGGCTGCCGTAGAGCTTACTACGCAAGAGGCGCCTGACTGGGAATTTATTGCTGCCCGTTTGTTTAATTTTCAGTTGACGCAGAAGTTAAAGGTACAGGCAGAAATTGCCGGTATTTATTCTTTTTATGACAAGCTGCGCTATTTGACGGATGAAGGTTTGTATGGTGACTATATCCTGAGCGCTTATTCTCCACGAGAAATAGAAGTGGCTGCCGGGTTTATGTGTCCCGAACGTGATAAACTTTTCAATTATTCGGGATTGGATCTTCTCGCGAAACGTTATCTTATCCGTACGCACTCACATGAACCAATGGAATCGGTACAAGAAATGTATTTGGGGATTGCGCTTCATTTGGGTATGTCCGAAAAGTGTGATAGATTGCAGTGGGTAAAGAAGTTCTATGATATGCTGAGTCGGTTAGAAGTAACCATGGCAACCCCTACACTGTCCAATGCCCGCAAGCCTTATCACCAGTTATCCAGTTGTTTTATTGATACAGTGCCCGATAGCCTGGAGGGGATTTATCGCAGTATCGATAATTTTGCCATGGTCAGTAAGTTTGGCGGAGGAATGGGAATGTATTTTGGTAAGGTGCGTGCGGCAGGAGGAAATATACGAGGGTTTAAGGGAGTGGCAGGCGGAGTGATACGCTGGATGAAACTGGTAAATGACACTGCCGTAGCTGTCGACCAACTGGGTATGCGTCAGGGAGCTGTAGCAGTATATCTGGATGTCTGGCACAAAGATTTGCCCGAATTCCTGCAACTCCGCACCAATAATGGAGACGACCGGATGAAGGCACATGATATCTTTCCTGCCGTATGCTATCCTGATTTGTTCTGGCGTATGGCAAAGGAAGACCTGAATCAGCAATGGTACTTGTTCTGTCCCAACGAAATTATGAATGTCAAAGGGTATTGCCTGGAGGATTATTATGGAGAAGAGTGGGAGCAAAAATACTTGGATTGTATAAACGATCCCCTTCTCTCTAAGCGGGTTCTGAACATCAAAGATATTGTCCGGTTGATACTACGCTCTGCCGTAGAGACAGGGACGCCTTTCACATTCAACCGGGATACAGTGAACAGGGCTAATCCTAATTCGCATCGGGGGATTATTTATTGTTCTAACCTATGTACGGAAATAGCTCAGAATATGTCATCCATTGAAACTGTTTCCACTGAGGTCCGTACGGAAGGTGGTGATACGGTTGTAGTCAATACCGTCCGTCCCGGTGACTTTGTCGTTTGTAACCTTGCCAGCTTGTCGCTTGGACATCTTCCATTGGAGGATGAACGGCAGATGAAAGAAAAAATAGCTGTTGTAGTACGTGCGCTTGACAATGTGATTGATTTGAATTTCTATCCTATCCCTTTTGCCCGGATAACAAACCATCGGTACCGTAGCATCGGTTTAGGGGTGAGCGGTTACCATCACGCACTTGCATTGCGCGGTATCCGTTGGGAAAGCGTGGAGCATCTTAATTTCATTGATAAAGTATTTGAGTGTATCAATTATGCCGCCATCGAAGCAAGTGCCGGGCTTGCTAAGGAAAAAGGAAGATATGTTTATTTCGAAGGAAGTGACTGGCAAACCGGAGCTTATTTTGCGAAACGTGGTTATGATTCTCTTCAATGGAAAGATTTGGCGGCCAAGGTTGCGGCAGATGGCATGAGAAATGCTTATCTTCTGGCTATTGCTCCTACCAGCAGCACTAGTATCATTGCCGGAACAACTGCCGGAACAGATCCGGTCATGAAACGTTTTTTTCTTGAAGAAAAGAAGGGTGCCATGCTTCCGCGAGTGGCTCCGTCATTGTCTGATAAGACGTATTGGTTGTATAAGGGAGCTTACCGGATAGACCAGACATGGAGCATACGTGCTGCGGGTATCCGGCAATTGCATATTGATCAGGCACAAAGCTTGAATTTGTATATCACCAATGATTTTACCATGAGACAGGTATTAAACCTTTATCTGTTGGCATGGGAATGCGGAGTGAAGACAGTGTACTATGTACGCAGTAAATCGCTGGAAGTGGAAGAATGTGAAAGTTGTGCATCCTGACTAACATTAAATAATAAATATGGAAATAAAGAAATTAAAGAAGAATGCCCTCTTCAATCCCGAGGGTGATACCGAACTCCGTCTCAGAAAAATGATTGGCGGGAATACAACTAATTTGAATGATTTCAACAATATGCACTACAAATGGGTAAGTGACTGGTATCGTCAGGCCATGAATAATTTCTGGATACCCGAAGAAATCAATCTTACTCAGGATACAAAGGATTATCCACATCTGGATAAGGCGGAACGGACAGCTTATGACAAGATATTGAGCTTCCTTGTTTTCCTTGACTCCCTGCAGAGTAACAATCTGCCTACTATCAGTGAATACATTACAGCAAATGAAGTCAATCTCTGCCTGCATATTCAAGCCTTTCAAGAGTGCGTCCATAGCCAAAGTTACAGTTATATGCTGGACTCTATATGTAGTCCGGAGGAGCGCAATGACATTCTGTATCAATGGAAAACAGATGAGCATCTATTAAAAAGAAACACTTTTATAGGTAATTGCTATAATGAATTTCAGGAAAGCCAGGACAGTTTTACGTTGATGAAAACATTGATAGCCAATTATATACTGGAGGGTATTTATTTTTACAGTGGCTTCATGTTTTTCTATAACCTGAGTCGTAACGGAAAGATGTCTGGATCTGCTCAGGAAATCCGTTATATCAATCGGGATGAAAATACCCATCTTTGGCTGTTTCGTAATATCATTCTGGAATTGAAGAAGGAAGAACCGGAATTGTTTACTTCTGATAGGGTGAAAGTATACGAAGCGATGATGCGTGAAGGAGTGAAACAGGAAATAGAATGGGGGCAATATGTGATAGGTGACGAGATCCAGGGATTGAATAAGAAAATGATAGAAGACTACATTCGTTATTTAGGAAACCTCCGCTGGACCAGTCTTGGATTTACTCCATTGTATGAAGACAATTTAAAAGAACCCGAAAGCATGCGTTGGGTATCACAATATTCCAATGCCAATATGGTAAAGACTGATTTCTTTGAGGCTAAGAGTACTGCTTATGCAAAAAGTACAGCATTGGAAGATGATTTGTAATTGGTACATAAATGAAAGATATAATCTTTCACTTCACTCCTCACAAAAGTTTCCATTTCGATGATTTTCCATTCGCTTCCGAACCTGGTTCTGCCGCAGAAGACAGGGCAGAAGATAAGAAAGGATAGTAACTCTCCGTAGAAGACAAAACACCGGAACCCCGACCAAATTTATGGTTTGAATTCCGGTGTAGTCTTCCTTCAAGCAGTTTTTTTCATAACGTAGATCCTGCGGTAATACAACACTTCCCGGAACTGCCATCAATATAAATGCCATCATCAAAGAAACCACCTCCTTCAACGGACTGCATCGCTGCACTACGCTCCGATTCCGGTAATTACTCTGGTGGCAGAAAAAAAGATAATCAAGCTATTCCGATTCATCCCGAACTCGCAGGACTGTGTGCCACAATCCAGTTGATCCTGAAGTTGGTAAAGACTATAGCAAATGCTCTGCTGCGCCAAAGGCGGAACAGGAGAGGCTGTAGCCACTGTTATAATAGAATATTCCACTAAACAATCCGACGTGAAGCCCAGACGGGCGAGTTGTTCCCAATCCATGCGGTTCTCAAAGCCCAACGGTTGCGGACTTGTTTCCCTGCTTCGGATTGTCCGGGGGAGGAACCGGTAAACGACTGTTATTCCGTTGCGGTGGGAGATTTCTGCTCCTGCACCAGTATCGGATAATCATTCGGATTGATCTTGTACAGGTCGATGAGATCCTGTTGTCTTCGGGATATCCCAGCATGTCGGTAAACACGTCCGTCGTCGTCCTTGTCGGCCACGAGTAATACTTCTTTTTCATTCTGATTTTCTTTCATTGTAATTTGCTTTATGTGACTTGCATCTATCGTAATGCGGGGCGAAAGTAGATGCAAGTGTCTGTAATTCAATGGAATCTGAATAGCGTGGCACCAAGTGGCACTAAAGTGGCTGCTTGTGGCATAATTTGGTGATTTATTATAAACTCTTTCATGTCTGTTCCACCTGATGATATTTTTTGTATTTTTGAAGAATTATAAATCAAGAACTTACGTAAACACACAACCAATATGAAATATAAAACCAGTCTGATAACTATTTTGTGGGGAAGCCTTTTAAGTCTTGCCTTACCTGTTTTAGCACAAAATAGCCTACAACATCAAAAAGACTCTTTGCGGCAAGTGATTGAACACTCTGAAGGTATTGATAAACTGAAGTCATACAACAGATTGTATTATTTGTATATGTCGGAAGTTGCCGACAACCAAAAAATGGATACATTGCTGATGCTGTTCAGTCAGGTTGAAGCCGAAGCCATAAAGCAGGGAAATGTAGAAATGCAGGGAATGGTGTATGGAAATACCATCATATCTCATATAAACCGGAAGGAGTATGACGAAATCATTCAAAAAGCGCCCGGCTATCTTGACTTTTATATCCGGCACGAGTTGTGGAAGTTCTATTATCAGATCAATATGCAGCTAATCACTGCCTATAATCTGAAAGGGGATTATAAACAGGCAGCCGAAGCGGCGGAACTCATGTTCGACCGTGCCAGGAAGCGGGAGGATAAGGCAGGGATGGCATTGGCGCTCTATGCTACCGGAATCACTTATAATGTTCAGAATAGGTGGAAAGAAGAAGAAGAATGTTTCAGAGAGTGTGCCGGCTTATTATGGGAAGTTTCGGGATACGACAATATCCTGACACAATCCTATGCGTTCTTATGCACTGCTCTCCGGGCACAGGCACAATATGATAAACTATTGCAACTTGTGCCTGACTATGAAAAAGCGATTGCGCGATTCGAGAAATCATCCGGAAGAACACAGCCCGAAGCGCGGGGAAATCTCTATGTAGCATTGATGAATACATACATAGATACGAAAGACTACGACAAAGCCGGGGAATATCTCTCCAAATTGGAAAGTATTGTCAATAACAATATTTCCAAATATGAGTTGGCGCGCGCAAAGGCACTGATTTTTCAGTCACAGGGAGACTACCGCAGAGCACTTGCCGTAATAGACAGTGCAACGGTCGGGATTGATGAATCGGACTTCAGCCTCAATGATACCAGAAAAATAAAGATGGAGATACTTGCCCGGATGGGACGTGTTGACGAAGCGTTAGCACTATTGGATCAGTTTATAGCTACCAATGATACTATAAAAAACGTGGAGGTCAATGCCCGGTTCGACGAATTACGTACCCAATATGAAGTGGAAAAACATATTGCCGAGAAAGAGCGTAATTTCCATTACCTCCTTTTTGCTCTTGCCATTTGTCTGGTTCTCGCTTTGCTCTTGGCAGGTGCTTTCTATTACAACCGGACTATTGCCCTCAAGAATCGTAAGTTGTATGAACGAATTAAAGAACAAGACCGGTTAGCGGACGAATTATTCCGATTAGAGAATGCCCGCCAATCGGAATCCTCGCTTAAGGATTCCGGCAAAACAGCCAGAGCTACGGAACTATTTGCACCTTCCGGCGAACAGCAGAATCTGGTTATTCGATTGCAGGAGTATCTGCTCTCCGATGATAACCTGTCCAATACTGACATTAACCGCGATGATATAATCTCCGCACTTGGCACCAATAAGAACACATTGACAGATGCCGTCAAAGCCGTTACGGGAAAATCTCCCATGGAGTATATGCGTACTCTGAAAGTGGAAGAGGCACGCCGAAAGCTCGACAGCCATCCCGAATTAACGATTGAAGCGATAGCTTTCAGTTGTGGTTTTAATATACCGAGCACTTTTTATCGTCTGTTTCGCAAACAATATGGCATTAGCCCGACAGAATACCGGAAAATGGCAACGTCCCAAGAAAAATAAAAAATACTGCTCCAAAACTTAAAAGCACGGTGAATCCGTGCTTTTTTTATGTCCGAAAGCTTGAAAAACGGCAGAAAAGGACAAAATGCCACAAACTTGGGACAAAATGCAATAGTTTTCAGCCCGTATTTCACATACTTTGCACCAAGAAAAAGAAATATCTATGGACAATTACATTTTCCTTATCGCACTGGGGCTTGTTTTCTGCTCGCTGGCAATTGTGGCTTTGGTCTTTTTGCATTGCCGGAAGATAGTTGAGAAGTGCAATTATTATATAGCGAAAGGCATCCGTGAGCAGGACTGTTTAGCTAAACAATTGGAACGAACACGCATAGAAAAAGAAATGATGGAAAAGGTGATTAAAGCAGAACTGTCGGAAGCTGTTAAATCTTCCATGGCAGGGGAAAAAAACGATGGCTGTACGACTGACTGTAAGAGACAGATATCGCGGATAGAGATAACCTATTTCATTTAATATACATATAACAAATGAACTTTATGAAACAATTACAAGAAAAACTACTGGCTTTGCTTCTGATGGCTTTATTGTCCGGAACAGGAGCTTACGCGCAAGAGGCACCGGATAAACAAGAGACACCGGATAAAGTGGTCGTTTTCCGCTTTCTTCCGGGTGAGGAAATGTTTTCCCTCAAAGGTAACGAGGCGGAATTGGAACGGCTCTACATGCTGGTTGACAAACACAGGGCGGAGATTACGGCAGGTAGAATGCCCGTTTATGTAGATGGCTATTGCGCCTCACTGCCCACCGCAAAAGAGAACCTGAACACGGCATTCGCCCGCGCCAACCGGGTAAAGTCGGAACTTATCACGCAGAAAGGGCTGAAAGAAGCGGATTTCATCACCGCCAATTACGCGCGTGCGTATCATAATAATAAAGACTTGGTGGTAGTGACACTCCGTATCCCTTCGGCTAAGGCTACATCGGAGACGATGCCCGCCCAAGAAAAAGTAAAATGGGAAGAACCCCAACAAAAACAAGTAACCGTAGAACAAAAAACAGAAATTGCCGTGGAGAAACCATCCGAACCCTCCACAGTGGAACAACAGCCTGCCCCCGTATCGGAGCAACGCATCCGGGAAACGGAAAAACCTTATCGCTTTGCAGTGCGCACAAACCTGCTGTATGACGCCCTGCTGCTGCCTACGCTCGGCGTGGAATGGCGGATAAATGAGCATGTCGGCATTAAACTCGACGGTGGTCTCACATGGTGGGGCGGTAGCAGCGGCAAAGTGCAGAAAATGTGGCTCGTCAACCCCGAAGTGCGCCGGTATCTTTGGGATAAAAAGCGTTTCTATGCAGGGATATCGGGCAGCTATGGGGAGTATAACCTATATAAGTATATGTTGGGCGGTATCGTTTCAAAGGATACCGGCTATCAGGGCAAGCTGTGGAATGCGGGATTGACCGTGGGCTACCAGCTTTACCTGTCCCGCGGCTTCTCCATCGACTTCAACCTCGGTCTGGGCTACACCCGTTCCGAATATGACAGTTTCGGCATGACCGATGGCATACGTGTATATAAGAAACGGAACAGAACAAAGAACCTATGGGGACCGACACAGGCTGGCATCAGCCTCGTGTGGACGATTGGCAGCAAATAAGTAGAACTATAAAAATACGATATATGAAAAATTCGATTACATTACTTTGTATCTGGACGGCAGTTCTTCTCCTTGCGGGTTGTGATGTGAAAGACCCGATTTACAACACTCCGCATCCTGACAAAGGGCAAATCATCCTGACAACAGACTGGATGCGACGCACGACGGGCGTGGATATACCGGCAAACTACACGGTGGCATCCGGTGAATACATGGCTACCGTGAGCGATGTCACCAACACGCTCGACCGCCTTTTTGAGCCGGGTGTTTGCCACTTGCGTGTTTACAACATGCCGAAGCATATCACCATGAGCGGCAGCGTGGCAACCGTCGCCGGGGCTTCGGGCAACGTAGCCGGAGCGGGTCCCTTCGTGCAGGAGATGCCGGACTGGTTGTTTACGGGCGTGACGGAAACTACGATAGAAGCGGACACCGACCACACCCTTACCGTTGCGATGCAGCAGCAAATACGCCGGCTGACGCTTTTCATTGAGCCGACGGGCAACACCACGGAAAGGATAGAGCGAATCGAAGGCTACCTTTCGGGGGTTGCCTCGACGCTGGATATGGATAACGGCACGCATGGTACGCCGCTGAACGTGGCACTGGCGTTTGCGAAAGTAACGGAAGGAGCCAATGCCGGAAAATGGGCGGCTACGGTGCGCCTGCTCGGCGTGGCGGGTGTGCGGCAGAAGCTGAACGCCAAACTCTACTTTGCAGGAGGAAATCCCGGGCCGGTCACCCTCGACAGTGATCTCACCACGGAGCTTGCCGTCTTCAACGCCGACAAGCATAAGCCACTTGCTTTGGGCGGGAAAATAGTAGAGACGCCTACGGAAGCGGACTTTTCCGCTATCATTACCGACTGGACACCGGGCAACAGTGAAGAAGGCTCGGCAGGAATGGAGACGAACAATTGAATCAATAACACTAAAAAAAGTAAGATTATGAAACTTAGAAACTTATCAATCATTGCCGCAGCAGCCCTTGCACTGGCCGCCTGTAACAACGACAACGAAGTAATCACCGACAACTGGAACGGCGAAATCCGCCTCACCAGCGGCATCACCTCCCAGACCCGTTCCTACGGCCTCGACACACAGCTTGGCGCAGGCCTGGAAGTATCTGCCTGGGTGGACGACAGCAAAGGCGCCTCCCTCTACCAGAACAACGTGCTCACCGCCGACGGCACCGGAGGCTTCACTTACGCCACCGACATGTACTACATCTCGCCCGACCCCGTGAACATCTATGCCATCCATGCCAACCCTGCCCCGGTGGGAGACAGCTTCCCCGCATCGGTGTCTCACGAAGTGAAGGCCGACCAGACCACGCAAGATGCCTACGCCGCCTCCGACCTGCTCTATTCCACCAAGCGGAACGTGGCCCCCACCGCCTCTAAGGTGGACCTCACTTTCTACCATTTGCTATCTAAAGTAGAAGTAGTGCTGAAGCGCGGCAACGGCGCCCCCGACCTCACCGATGCCATCGTGACCCTGGAGAACACCGCCCTGAAGGCCACCTTCACCCCCAAGAAAGCCGCCGACATGAGTAGCGAGGCCGAACGCCGGGCGATGGTAGCCCTCGCTGCCGACCCCAACCCCGCCGCTCCGATTACCATCCCCACGTTGGTGACGACAGACTTTAACGCCACCAATCTCCAGTACGCCGAAGCCATCGTGGTGCCCCAGGAACTAACCGCAGGCACCGTCTTCATCCGCGTGAAGCTGGCAGACAACACGAATTTCGTCTACAAAATCCCCGCCGGAGATGCCTTGAAGCTGCAAAGCGGCAAGCGGTACATCTATAAGATAACCGTGGACTATAAGGAACTGAGGCTGGAAACCGAAATCGAGGACTGGGAAACCATAGGCGCACCCGTAGAAGGCTCTGCATTTCAGGAGTAACCCATAAACAATAAATATAAAGAAAAAAATGAAGAAGACGAACATACCAATATATATAATGTACCTGTGGGCAGCCTTGTTTTTGGCTGCCTGCACAGGCGATGACGACGCGGCATGGCCCGAAGGCGGCGTGCCGCTGGAACTCTACGCCGCCGTAGAGGGATATTCCTCCGCCAACGCCCAGACACGGGCTACCACTGAAAATAGGTGGGAAGGGGGAGAAGTGGTGAGGCTGCGGATTGCCAGTAGAATCACCGGCGTGTTGGAGGAGATACACCTCTCCGTCGATTCCGATGGAAAGCTGATTACAAATGATGCCCGATACACCTGGATAAGCCCGGATGAGGAAAAGGTTATTTATGGGGAATATCATAATTCGCAGGCTGCTTTTTTATTCTCTGTACTGGCCGACCAGAGCAATGAAGGATATCAGGATAGCGACTACATGTCTGCTCCCCGCATCATCATCACCGTAACGTCCCCCGATAAGACCCTCGTCTTCCGCCACGTCACAGCCAAGGTGGTGGTACACCTCAAAGCGGGCAACGGCGTGACCGACGATGAACTGAAGCGCGCCACTGTAACCTTTGAAAACCTCACGTGCACGGGAGGGAATATCAATCTCAGCAATGGAACCGCAGAGCAAGTGCGCCCCGGCATCGACCACATCACCCCCAACGAAGTGACCCCTGCCGCCGACGGATACGTACGCACCGTGCGCGCCCTGCTTCCTCCCCAAAATATGTTGGGACGGAAGTTCGTGAAAATAGTCATCGGAGGAAAGACCTTCTACTATACCCCCGCCGCAGGCGAAGCGAACTTCTTCAGTGGCAAGATGTACGAGTACCGCCTCACCGTGACCTCGGAAGGTATCAAAAATATCGACATGGAAGAAGGAGGAGGTACGTGGCAGCCGGTCGAGTAGAACAGTAGCAACTAAATTCATCAATAAAAAAGAAACCGTATGAAACAACATCATTCCATATTTCCCCCGGCAGCATCCCTGGCCTGCGCCCTCATCCTGATGCTGGCGGCATGCACGTCCGATGCACTGGACGAACTGCCCCCTGCCGGCACCGACCCCGATGCCCGCCCCCTCACCATCACCGTGAGCGACGGCGGCATGTACGCCACCGGGCAAACCCGCGCCCAGGAACGCGGTTACAGCACCGTCTTCACCGAAGGCGACTGCATCGGCCTCTACGTGGTGAAGGACGGAACCCTGGAGGTGAAAAACCTCTGCCTTACCCTACAGGGAGGCAAGTGGACGCTGCCTGCCGGCGCTTCTCAGCTTTTCTACTCACCCGATAAGAGTTATCATGCCTATTATCCCTACCAGAACGATAGCGATATGAACGGCAAGGTATCGCCCGGCGATGAAGACTTCTTTAAGTATGTAGTCGATGAGTGGTCTGTTAACCCCAACCAGAGGACCTACGACCTATACACCGCCTCCGACCTGATGACGGCCCGTGGCGTGTATAACAACCATACGCTCAGCTTCGCGATGGAGCACCGCATGTCTCTGTTCATCCTTCAGGTGCCTGCTACGAAATATACCTATACCGAAAAGATAGACAGCCGAGAGATTTCTAAGAGTTATTACCGCTACACGGCGGTGATCAGTGAAAATTTATATTGGCAGGAGAACCCCTATACGGCCCGCCTGTTGGTGAACACTAAAAGCCTCGCGCTCTTGGATCCGGAACCGTATAAGTATTACTACAACGGAGCTAAGGAGACTTTCAAACTTAAGTATTCCCAATTAAATCTTCAGCCCGGAAAATACACCGTCCACACGCTTGACGACAGTAAGGTGACAGAAAAGTTCCGGCCGTTAAAGGCGGGTGACTACTATATGCAGGACGGCAGCATCCTGCCCGGGGATGAAGATGTCAAGCCGTTCCGTGATGAACTACAGAAGAGTTGTCTCGGCGTAGTCTTCTGGGTGGGCGAAATCGAGGGGATGCACTGGACGCAGACCGGCCGCAAAAAAGGCGACCGCCTGCTGATGCGCGACCACCCGGAGTGTGTGCACGGCATAATCGTTGCGATGCGCGATGCCTCCTCTCAGGAGGTGAAGTGGGCCACCGGAAAGGGGACGACTGAGCATATTTATAAATGGGCCCAAAAATCATTCAACGAATTCACATCCGGAGAGCAGGCCGATTGGGAAGAAATACTGGCATCCGATATATATTTCGGTTATTGCAGTTCCCGTTTAATGCCACTGTACGGCTCTCGGCACAGCGACACCACCTTTCCTGCCCTTGATGCGATAGCCGATTATGCTGCCACGTACCCTGCGCCCGCAGGTAGCAGCGGGTGGTTCTTACCGGGCAGTTATGAGCTTGCCACACTGTGTTTCGGTGTGCCCACTAATTTTGCTGGCGATTACACGCAACTGAATATGCTCAAAAAAACAATCAATCCCCAGATTGATAAGGCGGTCGGTGATAAGCTTATCGGGAAGTATTGGAGCGGCAACGAATGGGGTAGTCTAGATAAGGTCTGGCATGTAGATGTCACCACCCCCGACTATGGCGTGAAGCTCAAAACCAATACCTATAAAGTCCGTGCCGTGCTGGCCTTTTAGCGGCCTGCGTGCGGAAGCTGCGAGATAAAACGATTTATTAACCCCCGTCCCGCCAAAGAAAGGAGGACACACAGCTACAGGACGAACAACAATTCTCGAAAAAGGTTATAAACTTTAAAAAAGAAACAATTATGACGAAAATAGAATAGGATTAATGCTCCGAAAGAGGTGCAGGAATACTTTGAAAGTATCAAAGGCAACCATGCGGCACTCCGCCAGTTCTTCACCGCCATGCCCAAAGGAGGCGACGTTCACAACCACCTGACCGGATCGGCTTATGCCGAAACCTATTTCGAGCTGGCGGCAAGCAAAGGAATGTTCGTCAATCCGGAAACGGGCCGTCTCTATGCCAAAAAGCCAGTGGATATTGAAACCATCCGGCTTTCCAAAGACATGGACGACCTGCACAACTACCGCATGGCGCTTATCGACAAATGGAGCATCCGCAACTTCCAGCCCTACAAATATCCGCTGGGCCCGGACGAATACTTCTTCGGTACGTTCGGTTTGCTCTCGGCACTGACGGGGGATGTGGAAAACCTTGCCTATCTGATGCACGAGTTGAAAGTGCGGGCAGTGAAGGAGAATGTGCAATATCTGGAAGTGATGGCCACCTCGCCCGGCGTGCCCACGGACTGTTGTCTGGGAGCGGAGTACGCGAAGCTGGACAAGCGGCTGAAAGACTGTGTGAAAAGCGGAACGTATGGCGAGGATTTGCAGAAAGTGTTTAACGAAATCCTCGACTTGTTCTACAAAAACGCAGACACGGTCGTAGGCACTTATATCGACTTTATACACAAACTGGACGAGCTGAGCAATGAGTTGGAGAGCCACCTCCGTGATGTGGATACGAATAAGGTAGTGTGCCGCTATCAGGGATACAGTTCGTGCGGCAGCGAGCCCCTCAAGGTGTTTGCCCAACTCTACGTGGTGCACAAAGCATGCGTGCAAGACGAGGGCAAGCTGCTGACCGGTTGCAACATTGTGGCGGCGGAAAACGGAGAGAAGTCCATGCTCTACTATCGGCTGCACATGGAGATGTTTGCCCGGCTTGCCCGGGAGTTCCCCACGGTGAACACTTCGCTGCATGCCGGAGAGCTGACCTTGGGGCTGGGACGCCCCGAACACCTGACCTATCACATCGGCCAGGCGGTGAACACGGCCCGGGTGCGGCGCATCGGTCATGGCGTAGACCTGCCGTTCGAGCAGGACAGCGACGCGTTGTTGCAGACGATGGCAGAGAGCCCGGTTCCGGTAGAAATAAACCTGACGAGCAATGAGTTCATCCTCGGCGTGAAGGACTCGGAACATCCCGTCGCACTCTATCATAAGGCGGGAGCGCCCGTGATTCTCTGCACGGACGACCCCGGCATTCTGCGCACCTCGCTCACGGAGCAATATACCTTGGCAGTTTTACGTTATGGATTCTCGTATGAAGAAATAAAATCATTTGTTCTGAACAGTATTACTTATGCTTTTCTTGTCGATGATGATAAAACAGAACTAATAAAAAAAGTCAATGACTTGTTAGCTGAATTTGAAAGGAAAATATCCATACACCATCTGGAACCTGATGTCTCTGGAAGTGAGAACTAACCCTCTTTCGGTGTATTTCGGTTACCAAACATTCAGATATGTGCCATCCAGTATTATCTAAGGTTCTGCCTTAATAGTCTGGGGGCGCATTTGAAACCGGGAATAAAAAGAAATAAATGAGTGACCATGAGCAAAAACAACAAATTATTACTACCATGTGATGAGACACCGAATAATTGCAACTTTTTATTAGCATGTTATTCAATCGGTGAAACATTTAGCAATAAGAACAAGGGTGTGAATTATATTGTATTCTGCCAGGAACAAGCAGCCTGTTCCGCGAAGAGACGTTGCACGGGGGCGATATACTGTTCCTGCCCCGCATGGCTGACTGCAGGTAACAACTGATCGTTTTTCAGTTTTCCTTCGTATTTGTTCAGGATGGCTTTAGAAATATCCAGCAAGCGGATGTTTGATGTTACTTTAGTCTTGTGACGTTTCTTTATAATCCACAGATTATCATCAAATGCCAAACGTATGTCGTTGCTGGTTAATTCGCATATATCCACGTATGAAATTCCCGTAGAGCAGCTAAAAATGAAAATATCCCGTATCTGCTCCAATCGCTTTGAAGCAAAATCCTTATTGCATATCCTGCTTATCTCGTCTTTGTCAAGATACCCTCTTTCTATATACTCGAATTTCAGTTTATAATTGGCGAACGGGTCGGCTGTTATCAATCCTGCAAAGTTTACCACCGTGCGGAAACGCTGTATAAACTTCATTGCCGTATTGGGTGAACAATCGTGGTTTTTTATTATATACAGGTAGAAATTCTCAATAAATACTTTGTTGATTTGGCGTATCGGCAAATCCGATACACGATATTCATCTTTCATGTATTGGGTTAAGCGTAACTTTGTCAGTTCGTATCGGCTGTACGTTTTGGGTGTGGCTTCTCCTGCTTCGACCTTTTTCTTGTATTGGTCGTTGTGCTGGGTGAAAAAAGAAATAATGGTATTTGCTTCTTCCTCTTTTCCCAATAGTGCATTTTTCACGCTTTCGGGTGTAACATAGCTATCCCGCATTAATTGATTGTGGAAGTGGGAACGGATATTTGCCTTGATGTCGTCCAGCATGGAATTAAGCCTTTGTATCTCCATTGCTTTACCTATGGCTCTGCCGGATTTCCAGTTAGTTTCTAAGACCTCTAACTTGGTATTGAATTGGGTCTGTTTGCCGTTGATTGTGATACGGGCATGAATGGGTACTAAACCATTCTTTTTCATCTTGTCTTTTTTCAGGTAAAACAATACGCTGAAAGTACTTTTTTCATTCTTCATAATCTCACTTTTTTTAGATTGCAAAACTAATTTTAATCACTATAAATGAGATAAATAGAGTATAGACAAATCACGTCAAAAGTAAGCCATTTTCCGACAATCGTACCCCCCCTAATCGTTTTTGGGGGAAGGGGATACGATTTGGATACTCAACCGTGTCTTTTCGTGCCCCTTTTTTGTCTTTTAGGCAAGACTGAAACAATAAAAAAAGTCCTACAATACGTTGATATTGTAGGACTTGTCTCTTTTTTGTCGCCGTTTGGCTTTGTTCTTATGTGATCCGCCTGGGATTCTCCTTGTAGAGTTACCGTGCTGATATTTAAAACTTTATATTTTTAGCTTCAAGCATATCCCATGATTTATCCCACTAATTTGCTACGTGCTTTTGCGGTAGTTTGCTCATGGAGAATACTGAGGGCAAAGATAGTTCCTTTAATTAGATTTGCAATTTTTTAAATCTAAAATAACTCTCGAATATTTTACTGTCAAAAAACATACGTGTGATATTCCATTGTATATCTTTCTGTTACCAACTTGTTTCAGATAAAGCTTTGCTTTGTCATTGTGACATTCTATGGCAATTTGTATAGAGTAAACTTTTTCTTTAGTAAGTTGAAAGGAATAATGGCTTAATATCTTTTTAATTAGCCTCGTTTTTTGTATTTTTGTATCTTAAAAGATCATTAAAATGGCGAGAAATTCAGAATATAGTTCATATGTGTTCATAAAGAACGATTTAAAAGATTTGGGATGGAATACAAGAAATCCTAATAGGGATCCTAATGGCCAGATATATACACAACAAGAGTGCTTGGATGTAGAAGATATAAAATTAGCGTTAGGAAGGCAGAGACCAGAATATGTTATCAAAGTTCGAGAAAATAAATTTTGGGTAATAGAGGCTAAAGGAGAACATTCTTTATTACGACAAGCATTTAATGAAGCATTAGACTATGCAAATCAAATTAATAAAAATGTTAATACTCTAGTTTCAATTATATCTGGTGTAGCGGGAAATGATATTGATGGCTATTTGATTAAAACGGCTATTGTGTATAAAAATGGAACGTATGAATACATAACATATAATGATCATGCAATTACAGCTCTTTTAAGCGTCGAACAAGCTAGGCATATTATTGACAATCAGACTTGTAAGTTAAACGAGCTTGTGACTGATGAAAAATTGCTATTGTCAATTGCTGAAAAAACTAATGAGGAATTACATAAAGCTTCTATAAATAAAGATATTAGAGCCTCTGTAATGTCTTCTGTTTTGCTGTCAATGCTATCTGATACTTTGCCTAATTTTGATGCTTCTCCCATTGTTTTTGTTAAGGATATAAATAATCGGGCAGAAGATGTATTAATTGAACATTCAAAAAGAGAATTTGCTGAACAAATTGAATTAAAACTACCACATGAAGAGGCCGCTCAGTTGAAATTTAAACAAGCCTTGATAAAAGTCTTCTTTCTGTTGAGAAAGATAAATATTAAGGCAGCTATGAATGGTGGGCAAGATTTGTTAGGGAAGTTCTATGAAGTTTTCTTGAAATATGGTAATGGTGCAAAAGATATAGGAATTGTTTTAACTCCTCGCCATATTACTCGTTTTGCATGTAAAATATTGGATATTACAAGTCAAGATATAATTTTTGATCCGGCATGTGGAACAGGAGGCTTTTTGGTTGCGGCATATGATAAAGTAAGAGTTGAAGATCCTGATAGTTTGCCTCATTTTAAAAAACATAAGATTTTCGGAGTAGAGCAACAAGCGAGTATAGCTTCTCTTGCAATTGTTAATATGATATTTAGAGGGGATGGTAAAAATAATATAATTAATGATGATTGTTTTGCCATAAGTTTAAATAGGAAAACTAGAAATGGCGATTTAAGTGCAGAATATGTTAGTAATACTTATCAAAATAGAAGACCTCCTGTTACTAAAGTATTGATGAATCCTCCATTCGCATTGAAAAAAGATGATGAAAAAGAGTTCAAATTCATTGATCATGCTTTGCAGCAAATGACAAAAAATGGACTATTATTTGCTGTGTTACCTATATCTGTAATGTATTCAGGTAAGATGTATTTAAGTTGGAGAAGAAAGATGTTAGAAGAAAATACTTTATTGAGTGTTATTAGTTTTCCAAATGAGTTATTTTATCCTCAAGCCTCTGTTGAACCTATTGCAATTATTATTAGAAAAGGGATTCAACATGACTTAAAACAGAAGGTGGCATGGGCTAGAATAGAAAATGATGGCTTCAAAAAATGGAAAAAAAGAAGGCTTCCTCTTTATGGAGAAAATCAACTTGATACTTTTGATATTAAATTGAGAAATTTTTTACTTGAAGATGTTCTTTCAGAAGATTTAATAGGAGAACTTCAATTTAAGGAAATAAATTATAATGATTTAGAATTAGAATTGATTCCGGCATCATATCTTGACAATAAATCAATGTCAAATACGATTATAATGAATGAAATGAAAAAAAATTTTTCAGAACTTATTTTCCAAGGTATAAAAAAGAAATTACAAGATGATAATATCGAGCTTATTTAATATTGAAATTGCTAAATCAAAGGGCATAGAAGATTATGAAAGCGGGAAGATTCCTTTCGTAACGAGTTCATCTCTCAATAATGGAGTTGTTAAATATGTGGATCCATATGAGGATGACAGAGTGTTTAATGGAAATACAATTTGTATCTCTGGATTAGGACATGCAACATGCCAGCTGTTTCCATATTTGCCAAAAGGAAATGGTGGTGATTCTGCAACTATTTTGATACCAAAAGAGGAAATGTCGGTTGAGGAATTAATTTTTTACACCTCTATATTTAATCTTCTTCATGAATGGAGATTTTCTTTTGGCCGGAAAGCAAGTAAAAATAGAATTGAATCTTTAGATATTCCAATTTACGAAAACTTCTCTTTGAATTTCAAAAAAGAAACGACAGAAGTTGTCAAAATAATACTGTCTCAACAAAGGCACTTTAAAAAATTAATTTAGTTATTGATTACTATTTTTACTTCTAAAATTTGCGAGAAAATGAAATAGAAATATCTATGATAGAATGGAAAACTGTAGTTATTAAGTTCGTTATCTAATCAATTGGAAATAACTACATTTTAGGTGTTTTCTTATTTTTCTTTTTGGAACTAGGCATTTTCTCTTCAGGAGTATCTAAGTTTGATAAAAAGATTGTATAAGAAGATATATTATTTTCTTGATTTACAGCTTGATTGTTAGAAGTATGATCATGATTATCTCTATCAATCTTATTAGTTACATTGAAAGCTTGATTGTCTTTTTTTGTATTTTTAAGATTGGTGGAAAATAGATCTTTCTGATTAGCTTCTACTTTCCTTTCACTGGATTGAAGTTCTTGTCCTTGCAAATTGAGCCTTACAAATATAGTGTCATTTTTCATAGTGTTACGATAGTCAAATGATTCTGTTGGTTGGCGATTGTAATTGAACAGTTTATCAAATCCTTGTTCCACATGTTGGATTAAGTTCACACGTTCAAAACCACCTTTGATTATCCCATTCTTTGTGTTTTTATGATTGGTAAGCGGTGACAACTTCTTTTTATTGGTTTGATCTTTACGGCTCACAATCAAATGACAGTGCATATTCAACTCATTATCTGAACGACTACGGTCAAAATGAATCTTACCGTAAAACTTTATATCCGAGGCAAATAGCTCTTTATTAAAGTTGTTAGCGTATTCAGGAATAAAGACTTCACGGATATAATGTTTCATGGCTTCGGCTTGTTCTTGTTCTGTATTACCTATCGCTCGGAGTTCCTTTTCCGATGGGCTGATATGAATAGCATAAAACTTAGCATCCGTTTTTAGGAGCTGCCCGATATTACTATCTATATCTCTTATAACATTTGACTTATAGATATTATCCTCCGTCAGATTGAAAAATCCATCAATATAGATTCCTTTTTCCATCCGTTCTAAATCCTCATGTTCCATGTAATTAGCTAGCTGTCGGCAACTCCCAGCATTATTATATGTTCCGTTTGATGGCGGGGCAAAGTCTATGTGCATGACTCTATGTGTTTATCAGATTACCGATTTCAGTTTTTAAGTTCTCTTTCCTTTTGCTATCAATCACACCACAAGCAGAAAGTTCCGAATAGAGCTGTATCAGGTGAAGCAACTTTTTATAATCCCGTTGGTGTATTTGGTAGAGTGCATTAATTTGTTTGGATTGATTGTTTATAACATCGGCATGATTACAGAACTGCTCACTTAACTTTTTCAGCACGGCTGTTTGTCTCTCCTGACTGGCTTCCAGTTGAGAGAGAATAAGAGTTTCCAAAGTTTTACCGATAGCATCGAAACGCAAAGCGATAGAATTTGTTGCCCGTATCATGGGATTCAGTTGCTCTTCCTCATAGTGACGGATAAAGCGGATAATATCATCCTGTCTTTTATTTATTTTCGCCAGTTCCGATTTTACCGATTCAGGTGCTTCGGATGGATTGATATGTGCCTTATCTATATACCCGAACGCCAACTTTACAACTTCACTCTTTTTCAGTGAATAGCGTTTGCATATCTTCTCTATCAAAGCTGCCGTTTCCTTGTCTATGGAAATGGTGGTAAATATCGTTTTTCGACTGCTGCTTGGCATGGTAATTACTTCATTTTAGAAATATGAATGGATAAATACCTGATAATAAGCGTTACAAAGAAAATGTTTATTATAGGTGTCATTACAGCGTGTTCTTGTAACACGCTAAAGCCGAAGGCTTTGCCCCGCAGGGCAAGAGGGAAGAACAGGACTTGTCCAGTTCCCTCTTGCTCGATTTAGTGAAACGGGCTGAACCGATAGGTGAAGCAGTTTCTGTTAAATCGAGGTGACAACACAAAGAAATAGCCCGCACACAGGCTTCTTCCTTCTACTGCATTTTGCTATCATGGCTGATTTGTCAACTGATTGTCTTTTTCAAACCGTTTGTAGGTTTGAGAATCGGCACGTTCACGAACAAAAGCTCGAATATCTACAGCCCGATAATAGGTTTTCCTTCCGATAGTGAAATAAGGAAGTTGATTATTTACTCTGTAGCGTTGAAGAGTTCGGAAAGATACTTTCAGGAGAAAAGCTAAATCCTGATTATCAAGAATCTTCTCATTATCATCTAGTACTGTATCAGTATTGATAAGAGATTTCAAATCTTGTCCGATTACAGTGAGCTTTTTGGATAGCTTTTCCATCCACTTCTCGAAGTATTCATTGTCTATATACATTTTGCTTCATTTTTTAGTTCAACATTATTATTTTCAATCGATTGATGAAGCAAAGTACGGTAAATGGATGCAAATAAGTTAGGGGTGTAGTATATCTACTCCCCTAACAATTGTTGGTAAGTTCCTGATTCATAGATAGCCTTTCTTTTTACTTTCTTCGGCAATAGCTTTGCGAAGTGTATCTAAAAATTCAGTTACTTTAGATGGCTTGCGCTTTATGACGCTTTCGTGTTTCTTGTGAACATCTCCTAATTTGATATTAAAGAGGTGTTCAAATGCTCTCCCAATTTCTGTTAATGGTGATTTTGTTCCGGCATGGGTTACTACTCTTTGTGATAGAAATAGTCCACTAATCAACTCCATGATTTCAACTAGGTTGGTATTGTCGGTCAAATAGAGTGGTGAAGGTGGAAGGCTGTTTATTCTATTTTGAAATTGGCTGGGGTGCTGAATTTTTAGATTCAGCAGTTCCATTTCTGCGGTAATAGTAGCCTGTACCTTTTGTATGAACAGCTTTTTAAGCGCATTTTTCCCCCTGCCCGTAAAGAGGTATTGTTTCAAGTAAAGCTATCTCGATACGGGTAGCTGCAAGAATTCGATAAGTAGTTGAATAATCATTTCCATTACTTATAGTTCTAATCAGTTCAACAAATTCGCCATAGGCTTCTTGCATTTCATTATTAGTTACTTCTTGTGAGGTTTCAGAGAATAGTCCGAACATCCTCATGTTTAACAATACATTCATAAGCATAATTTTAATGGTAAGTATTATATAGAAAGACTTAACGTCTGATTTCATGCTTTTATATTACCAATAAATATCCATTATGCCAGAAAATACTAAAATCAATCTACGAATATGAATCTAAACTAAATGAGCTTCTTTCTTTAGAAAAGAATGAAGTGATTTGATAGAACTAAACACATATCCTTGATTTTCTTTTTCTAATTTCTTCATTTTTGAGAGTGAGGCTATCCATGCAGCAGATAAGCATTGTATTCCAACTTTACTACAAACGGTAATATCGGAAAATTCATCTCCAACATATACCATTTCTGCTGGTTGGATATTATATTTTGACATTAGTTCCGTCATTGATTCCGCTTTTGTGTTTCTATCTGGCGATCCGATTGAAATACTATCAAAAAGAGCTTCCATTTCAAAATGGTGAAGCGTAATATCACAACTCCTTTGACCTTTACCTGTTATTAAAGATACAATAATTGAGTTCTTCTTCAATTCTGTTATCAATTCTCTTATCCCTGCAAATGGTTGAATGTAGACTGTGTGCATTTCTTTGTATTTCACATAAAAATCAATCAGAGCTTTTTCCCAATCTTCTGAAACGACCTCTTTAATCATTCCCTCTTCATTAAGTCCGAATGTTTTCACAATATCATCTTCTGACAATATTTTTGATGCATAGGGAGATACTGCCTGCTTAAAGGCTTCGATACACATTGGAATTGTATCGGCAATTGTACCATCCAAATCAAAAGCGACCAATTTTATCATAGTTTCTTAGTTTGATTGATTTGACGTATCACTTTACATGGATTTCCAACGGCTAAACTATTTGCCGGAATATCTTTTGTAACAACACTACCTGCTCCAATTACACTACCGTACCCAATTGTTATTCCGGGAAGGATTATTACACCTCCACCAATCCAGCATCCATCCTCAATTGTAATAGGCAAAGCGTAAGTGCGGCGAACTCGTTTTATTCCATCTTCTGTTTCAACAGGCGCTAGCCGTTCATCTAAATCAATAGGGTGAGTTGCTGTATAAAGCTGAACATTAGGGGCAATAAGAACATTACTTCCGATAGTGATTTTATTACAATCCACAAAGGTACAACCGGTATTTACAGTAACATTATTCCCTATATGTATATTGCAGCCATAATCACAAATAAATGGACTGGCAACCGAAACTTTCATTCCGATACTACCTAGCATCTTTTTTAGCAAGCTGTGTTTCTCTTCTTTATCCTCATAAGGTAATGAATTATATTTCATCAATAACTTATGTGTTCGGGTTTTTAAATCCAAGAAAACTTGGTTATGACAATCATACCATTCACCAGCCAGACATTTTTCCATTTCTGTTTTCATAATTGTTACGTTTATAAGATTGAAACTATTTCGGTTATATCTTTTCTTTGAGATGATTTTTCAGGTGGTTGTTTTACATAACCTAATGAAATAATTGCCACAGGGTACATATTGGGAGATAAATGAAGATTATCCTTTAGCATATCAGGATCGAAATTACATACCCAACAGCTACCTAATCCTTGTTCTGCTGCGGCTAAACAAATATGTTCAGTCGCTATAGCTGCATCAATATCTGCATGGTTCTTATTGTCTGATTTTCTCACCCAAGAAATTGAATTGTCAGCACAAACTACAATATAGAGTGGAGCTTCGGTAAACCATTCACGTGGATAAGATTGTTGAATCAGTAGTTTGGGTTTATTACTTTTTACGACAAAAAAGTGCCAAGGTTGATAGTTTACAGCAGAAGGAGCAAAACGGGCACATTCTAAAATGTAGTCGAGTTTTTCTTGCTCAATCATATCAGAAGAATAGTTTCTTGCTGAATAACGTTGTTTTGATAGTTCTAAAAAGTTCATAAGTAATCTAATTTTGATTTGTGGCAAAGTTATACCTATTTTATTTCAAATATAGGTATATATTTTCGCTATATTGGTATAATTCCGCTTTATGTGTTATATTTGAGGTATGAAAAAAGAAAATCTTCATCAACCATTTGAGATCAGCTTTAACGAGCATAATGAATCGTTATTAACTGAGCATGAGCATACTTTTTTTGAACTAGTCTACATCTTAACAGGAACAGGTATTCAATGGATTAACAATAATATGTTCCCATATCATGATGGACACTTGTTCTTGATAACTCCAAATGATTCTCATTCCTTTGAGATTCATACAACTACAAAATTCATTAACATCAAGTTTAATGACATCTATATACATTCAGCTATATTTGGTTCAGAGAATATCCAGAGATTAGAATTTATTTTGCAACATGCAAATCATCAACCGGGATGCATCCTTAGAAATAAGGTGGATAAGTTATTAGTGAAACCAATGATTGAAGCAATTATTCGGGAGTATGTAAATAGGAATCTGTATAGTAAAGAGATTATCACGCAGTTGATAAATACTATTATTATTGTTGTGGCAAGAAATATAGCTATGTTTTTACCTCAACAAGTCGATGAATGTTCAGATGATAAGTCTCTCGATATTCTTCAATATATCCAAGCAAATATCTATCAAACAGGTAAAATTAGAGCAAAAGAAATCAGTCAGCATTTTGGTATATCTGAAAGTTACTTGGGGCGTTATATAAAAAAGCACACCAACGAAACAATGCAGCAATACATATTAAGCTATAAACTAAAATTGGTCGAAAGCAGATTGTTACATAGTCAAATGAGAATAAGTGAGATTGCCGAAGAACTAGGATTTACCGATGAAAGCCATTTGAGTAAATTCTTTAGGAAAAACAAAGGCTGTAGTCCTTCAAGTTTCAGAAAAAGTAATAAGACAATATGATGCGTATCTATTCTTAATCTAATATGTTTCAGCGATAACTATATACTATTTATCTGTTTTCTTATTTCAATAAGAAGCCAGCAATAGTCAAATTCCACCACTTTCAGACAGTTTTTAAAATGTCTCTTGATTCTTCTTTCATTTGCTGGTGAATGTTTAATCAACATGTTTTATAAACCATAAAAAATGAAAGTATGGAAGTCGTAACCATTGAAAAAAGAACTTTTTCGTATATCTGCGAACGGTTCACCGAGTTTGCCAAACGGATAGAGAGTTTGTGCAATACTCATACGCAGAAAGTAGAAAACTGGCTGGATAGTCAGGAAGTGTGCCTGTTGTTAGGCTTTAGTAAGCGAACGCTGCAATATTACCGAAGCAGTGGACGGCTGGCTTATTCTCAAATCGGGAGCAAGATTTATTATAAGTCTTCCGATATTGAAAGAATTATTGCGGACAGTGAAACACAAAATCAATCATCCAAACAAACCACGTCTTATGAAAAGAACTAAAGAAGATTACCCGTCCTTCAACCTGTTTTCTATTGTCGGCACATGGGAAAGCGTTAATCTGAATCCTACGGTTATCATCTACCGGAACGATAAAGAGTATCTTCTTTCTATTATATATGTATCGGAAACTACTAAACAAGCTTCTCCCGCTACTTATGAGATACAGCAAGATGGTAGCCAGTATTTTATTACCGCTGCATCCAAACGGCTCTATATAGATTATGATCTGGGAAAAGATGTGCTTAACATTTCATCGCTGGGTGACTATCTGCGCAACTAACCAGCTATCTAGCAATCTTGAAATCAATATTTCAATAAAACAATCTTTCAATCATGGAACTAATAAATAAAGATACCCCACAAGTCAAAGAATTTATTTCTTCGCTTGATTCGATGCTGAACGGCATTGAATCTATTGTCAAACATTACAAGCCCCATTTGAACGGGGAACGCTTTCTTTCTAACAATGAGGTTTCCAAGAAACAGAATGTCAGTCTGCGAACCTTACAAGAGTGGAGAGATACAGGGCTAATCCCCTTTATTCAGATAAAAGGTAAAATCATCTACCGCCAAAGTGATATTGATAAGCTACTCCAAAAGCACTACTTTGAAAGCTGGAAAGAATAGCCCACCAGCCCCGAAAACATTGTTTTTCGGAATTTGATTTGAATCATTGACTTTTCCAGTGAAGTATTTAGTCTGTGCAAGTCTTTAGATGAAAATACGCTCGAAATGAAATGAGAGGAAGATTTTCATCTAAACCGAAGGCTCGGACTTGAACAGACTGAATACGGAACTTATCTTTGTCAATGCTTCATATTAAGTTTTGAAAAACTTACCTTAAAAGAAAAGGATTGAGAAAATGAAATTCATTCTTCCCAATCCTTTTCTATATTAGCTACTATCTTTATTATATAGCCAATTCCGACAGGCAGCTATTTACTTTTTGCATATCCTTGAAAATATTCTGATCCAATACCCTTGCATAGTGTTTTGTTACGCTTGTATCTGCATGACCTAACATCTTAGCAACATTCTCCATACTCACGCCATTCGCAAGGCAAATGCTTGTGGCATAGCTATGACGGGCGGTATGAGTGCTAAGATTTTTATGAATTCCGCACACATCGGCAATCTCCTTCAAATAACTGTTCATGCGTTGATTACACAATACAGGTAAAAGTTTTCCGGTACACTCTGCCACATCCTTATATTTATCAAGTATGGAAGCTGCCACAGGTAACACAGGAATGTTACACATGATTTTGGTCTTTTGGCGGTTCTTCCTTATCCAAAGTTCTCCTTTATTGTATTTTACCAAGTGTTCGGGTGATAAATTTTTCACATCGCTGAACGCCAAGCCAGTAAAAATGCAAAAGACAAAAACGTCGCGTACCTGTTCTACTCGTTTAATTGTGAACTCTTTAGCGAGAATGATTTTAATCTCGTCCATCGTCAGAAATTCGGGATCAGTTTCTTCCAGTTTGAAGCGGTAGTAAGCAAATGGATCTTTCTTTATCCAGTCGTTTTCCAAAGCAATACGGATAATCTTCTTCAAATTCTTCAATCGGGTGATAGCTGAATTCTGCGCACAACCTTTTTCAATCTTCAAAAAAGCATCGAACTTAGAAATGAAGTTGGCTTCCAAGTTATTTAGGGCAATATCCGATAACTGATATTCTTTCTTAATGAATTCTTCTAAATATCGGGTAGTGGTTTCATACCGCTGGACGGTCTTACTTACAAAGTCTTTTCCGATCAGTTTACGGCTTTGTTCGTTATGCTCCCTGAATACCTGCAATAGCGTTTTGTTATCTTCCTCCACACCATAAAACAACTTTCTCACAAGATCAACAGTGATAACCTTGCCGGAAGTTTCCAATTCTCTATAAATTTGGTGTATGTGCGAACGTGTGATTTCTAAGTAGTGGTTCAGTTCCACCGACATACGGTCTTTGCCTTTTGAGTTCTCTTTTGCCTGATTCCATAGGTTTACGGGACAGCTTCTTTTGATAGAAATATCTACCATACAGCCGTTTACGGTGATTCTCATACACACGGGTGCTTCTCCGTTCTTTAATAATTTGCCTTTCTTGATGAAGAACAATACAGAAAATGATTTTCGAGCCATTTTTACATCGTTTTTAGAGTTATAAAACTATGTATTCTCTTCCAAAGTACAACCATGCAAAAATCTATGAATCAGTGAGAAAGATGCAAATTTGTGGGATTTTTTTCGACTAAATTTTAGTCCCACGATTTATCCACCGATAATATGCTTGAAACGGCTATTTTTGCTACCTGCCAGAAAAAAAGAAATCCCTGATAATGTCTGATTATCAGGGATTTGCTTGATTTTTCTTTTGTTTTCAGTGATCCGCCTGGTTCGTGAACCTTGCGGTATATTCTCCTAAAAATCAATGCTTTTGGAATTATAAGCTTTGTATTAGTCACGCTTTAGTCCTTAAAAACAGTCCACTTCTGTCCGGTGTCTGTCTGCTTATATCTTGGGTTCAAAAGTATACATTCTTTTTGAATTATGCAAATCGTTGATAGTGAATACATAAATTCAAGTGCAAGGTGCAAGCTGTATATATACATATACGCTTGCACCTTGCACTGAAAATTAGAGATTATTTAGATGATAAAGTGATAGGAATTTATTTCCAATCTCAGAAATTACAAATTTGTAATGATCCCCACCTCCTGATAATTTAGCTTTCTCTCTTTGCACTAAAGAGAAATTTAATAATATTGGAACTAAATTCGTTGCCAAAAATCTTCCCCAGTCATTGTTTCCAAGTGAGCTAGAACTTACTCCTTTGGTTAAATTAGATTGACTTAGTATGAATAGTTTAAGCAATGATATTTCAACGTCTGTGTCATTTGAGGTTAATTTTGAAGGGATATTGGTTTTTTTGTTTTCTAAAAGTGTATATATTTCACTATACTCATAATTACCAATTAATGTATCTTTACTTGCTGTCTTTTTGTTTTTTTCCAAAGAGAGATTCTTCTTTTTAAGTTCTTCTCGTTCTTTTCTTAAGTTTTCTATTTCTTTCAGCAAAGAAGAGTTATCAGGCAATTCCGTTCCTTTAATCCAACCTGATAGTTCAGATTGACTTTGAATATCCATGATAGATTCCATTATGGATAGCTTTATTTCGTTTGAGTCTTTACATATTCTGCATATTTTAGATAGGACTAACCCTCGAAATTTCTTATACTTATCTTGATGCTCCATTTCTAGCATCGTTTTGCCATGGCTCTTAATTTTCTGATCGATTAAACTTTCATCCAATACAATAGCAAATAATGGCTTATTGATATTCATAGCATATTGGTACTCTAATTCTGTATATGATAAATTCGATTCAGGTTCAATCGAACCATATCGACCTCCTAAAATGAGCATATATATATCAGATTCATCAATCCACCTTTTTATAACATCTAATTGGCTCTTATTACCTGCTGAAAATAATTCCATTCCTGCTGGGATATTGCCAGAACGTAATACTGCTTCTACAGAAGATTGTCTTTCTTCTAATAAATCGGTATATGTTGAGGATATAAATACTTGCAATTTCTTTTTTGTCATAATAGTTTGTCTATTTTATTCTTCTACTAATTTATTTAATTCCTCCTCAACTTCCTTAACTGTTGGTAGTTTGCTTTTTAAGTTTTCAGGAAGTAGTTCCTTAACATTAAACTCACTCACTCCAATCGGTGATGAAATATTCTGCAATGCATATTCTACTTCAATCCTATCTTTATCTCGGCAGAGTAACATTCCTATAGTTGGATTGTCATACTCTCCCCTTAAAGTATTATTGATTAGGTTTTGATAGAAATTCAACTGCCCTAAGTGTTCAGGTTTGAAATTACCGTTCTTCAACTCTATAACGACATAAGCCCGTAACGGGATATGATAGAACAAGAGATCGCAGAAATATTCTTTATTATTCAAGTTCAAACAATATTGCTCTCCTACAAAAGCGAAGCCTTTACCCAATTCAAGAAGGAATTGAGTGATGTGCGTGACAAGCTGCTTTTCTATATCTCGTTCCCGTGCTTTTTGAGATACAGATACAAAATCAAACCAATACGGGTCTTTTACTACTTCCTGTGCCATATCTGCTGTTAGAGTAGGTAAGGTCTGCGAGAAGTTGGTTTGTCCTTGTCCGTAATGCTGATAGAATTGTTGCTTCAACTGATTCTCTAAAACGCTTCTACTCCAGCCGTTAGATAGGGTTTGGTGTGCATAAAATAATGCTTCTTCTACGTTTTGGGCTTTGCTAATTATCACCTTTTGATGTCCCCAAGGTATATCGAAGATAATTCTATAGTTATCAGCTACTTGTAATTGTCCCTCAACTTGGGGGACAATTACATTATTGGATGAAAAGTGCATTTCCTCTGCATAGAACTCATAGAAGTTCTTGCTGTAGTATAGGTTCTGACGGGAAAAACCCTGCATATCAGGAAACTCATTGCGCAAGTCTACTGAAAGCTTGTTTATTACTTTGTCACCCCAATTCTGTTCTTTCAGTTTTTGGGAGATCATTTGTCCCAATCGCCAATAAAAGTGTATCAACTCCGTATTGGCTGTTTTTATCATTCGTATTTTGGTAGAACGAATTTGCTGCTTGATGGCTTTTAGCCACTCTATATATTCGTTATCTATTGCATTTATAGGATAATCCTTCATGTAACTATGTTTTTTGCAAAGGTAAATAAATTTATGATAGTATGTTTTTGAAATACATTCTTTTAGCACGGTTTAGATGAAAGTCATGAAACGGTCTTGAAGTATTTCTCTGAATTAAAAAGTATTGCATTTGTACCTTACATCGGAAATCTGTATCTATCAATATTGCATAATTTGTATCTGTTTCTGTTTTCCTTTTATGCTTTACTTTGCAATATTTTAATTCTCAAATAGATTTAATCGTTATGAAGTTGAAATTTGCAAGTAGAATGTCTTATATAAAGGCTTCGGAAATACGAGAAATACTCAAAGTCACAGAACAAGAAGATGTTATTTCATTTGCTGGTGGATTACCTGCCCCTGAATTATTTCCTATAGATGAAATTAATGAGGTAAACCAGATTGTACTGAAAAAGGCAGGAACAAAAGCTCTTCAATACACTACTACAGAGGGGTACGCACCTTTAAGAGAGTGGATTTCTCAACGGATGAATGACCGTTTAGGAACACCGTTTGATAAAGACAATATTCTTATTACACATGGTTCACAGCAAGGGCTGGATTTATCAGGTAAGGTTTTCTTGGATAATGGCGATATAGTATTATGTGAAAGTCCTACCTACTTGGCAGCAATCAGTGCGTTTAAATCATACGGGTGTAGTTTTGTAGAGATTCCTACGGATGAAGAGGGTATGAATATGACTGTTTTGGAAGATGTGCTAAATACGACAGAGAATATAAAGCTAATCTATGTTATACCAACCTTTCAAAATCCAACAGGCAGAACATGGAGTTTGGAAAGACGTAAAAAACTTGCGGAGCTATCCGCCCGATATGATCTTCCTGTTATTGAAGATAATCCATACGGAGAATTAAGATTTGAAGGTGAATCTTTGCCCTCTATAAAATCATTTGATAAGGTTGGCAATATCTTGTGTACCGGTAGTTTCTCTAAGATATTCTGTCCCGGTTTTCGGATTGGCTGGATTGCTGGCGATAAAGATATTATCCGCAAGTATGTGCTGGTTAAACAGGGTACAGATTTACAATGTAATACAATAGCTCAAATGACTATTGCGGAGTATTTGAAACGATATGATATTGATAAGCATATCGGTAAAATCATAGAGGTGTACAGAAAACGCAGAGATATAGCTATGGAATGTATAGAACGCTATTTCCCCCATAACATCAGATATACCTATCCGCAAGGCGGATTATTCACTTGGGTTGAATTACCCGAAGGAATTTCAGCACGTGATATTCTGCAAAAGTGTATAGAACGAAAAATAGCTTTCGTGCCTGGTGGTTCATTCTATCCTGTCGAGCACAAAGAAAATACGTTTAGACTAAATTATTCTAATATGCCAGAAGATCGAATTATAAAAGGGCTTCAAATAATCGGAGAAGTGCTGCAAGCATACATCAGTCCATCAAAGTGACTCTTTGATTATATCGCCCAACCGTTTTAAGCGCTCTTCAAGGAGTGGCGTCCATCGTTGCCCATAACTTAGACGCATACAGTTTGTGTATTGTTCTTGCAATGTAAACATACGTCCGGGGGCTATGCTTATTTTCCGTTGCATAGCCCTATAATAAAGCTCTGTTGTATCAATCCGCTTGTCTAACTCTACCCAAAGCATAAATCCCCCTTGTGGGGTTACAATCTTTGTATTTTCAGGAAAATGATCCATAATAGAGTGAGCAAAATGAATACTATTTGCACAAAGCTCCCGGCGAAGTTTACGCAAATGATTTTCATATCTGTCATTTTCCATAAAGTTAGCGACAGCTTCCTGGTTAAGAGTAGGCGTAGAGATTAGATGTATATTCTTTCGACGAATAATAGCCTCTTTAAATCTTCCGGGAGCAATCCATCCTACTCGATAGCCCGGAGCTAACGTTTTAGACACAGCTCCACACCACAATACAATTCCCTCTTTATCAAAAGCTTTACAGGGTTTAGGTCGTGAATTACCAAAGAAAATGTCACCATACAAATCATCTTCGATTAATGGAATATCATGTTCAGCCAGCATATTGACAATCGCTTTTTTGTGCTCATCAGGCATACAACTTCCTAATGGATTATTGAAATTGCTTATAAGCAGACAAGCATTAATTTGCGGTAACACTCTTCTTAGTGCATCAGGATCAATGCCTGTCACGGGATTTGTAGGTAGTTCTAAAACACGTAATCCCAAACTATTGGCTAACTGTAACATTCCAAAATAGACCGGACTTTCGACTGCAATCGTATCTCCTGCCTTAGTAATTACAGATAAAGCTAAAGCAACGGCATTAGTAACCCCAGCTGTAGTTACTATATCATCTTCTGTCAAATTTCCATTCCAACTATAAGTGAAGCGAGCTACAGCCTTACGCAAGTGAATGTTTCCTTGTGTTTCATCATACCGAGTACCATTACCCGGAAGTGTTTGCATTGCTCTTATTAGTTCCTTGTTGAGTTTTGCTATTGGTAGTAAAATATCTTCAGGCATCCCTAAAGAAAAACGGGTAATAGACTTATCCCCAATTTCTAATGAACGATACACTTCAGCTATTAATTCTACAACCTCTTTACTTTCATTTTTCACTGATGGTTGTGTGGTAGCAGGAGCAGATAAGCGTATTGGCTTATAATTGACGATATATCCCGATTTAGGGCGTGATATTATGTAGCCGTCCTTTTCTAATTCATAGTATGCTTGAATTGCCGTATTTAAACTTACCCCATTTTCACTACTGATAGTGCGTAAAGATGGCAATTTTTCACCAACTTTCCACACACCCTTTTTAATCTGCCAAGAAATACTTCTCGCTATTTCTTGATATAAGACTTCTTTTTTCATAACTCACATAATCTGTACCCTGCAAATATACAAAAACTATATCTGTATCTGTTATTGATTTTGAGTTACTTTTGCAAACTGATTTTAATGCTCTTTTTAATATTCTAAATAATAGGAATATAGAGTATTGCATTTAACCATATAATATAAACTCATATAATAAAAATGATAGTAAAGCAGATTTCTAATGAACTAATATTGAAGATTAATGCAGAGATAGAAACATCCTGTATAGACAGTGACATATCTTCCGATAAGGCTTTGTATATGATTGATTTCATCAGACCGTTGTTTGAAGAGCTAAGAGAATATATACACAAATATAACTTTCGGGATAATGAGGAAGAGATAGACTTCTTTAAAAATAGCAAACCGTTAATTCTAAGCAAATTAATATACTACAACGATATTTATACGCTTGAATTGAGAAAGCCTAATGGTAATAAAGAAGTGGTTAAGGAGTATTACAAGAAAAAACAGACTGCGATAACAGATTTCTGCAATAACAATCTTGATTTTTATCAGTATTATCGCTCCAAAGCGACACATTTAGATCGATACTATTTCCTTAGAGGTCATGAGAACTACAAGTTATGCCATAATTGTGGGTTGTTGGATAAAGATCCTTTGTTCTCTACCTGTTGTGACCATAGAGTAGCCAAGATGTTGGCTTATGATATGCTGGAAATTTATCTGCAACAGCGATTACAAGACGTAGAAAGGATAGAAGTAGTAGAAACCAGTCGAGTTTCTCTTCCCGATAATCCATTTCGATGGACGGGCACTAAGGTTGCTGCCATTGAATTAGGATATGCCATATATGCTGCTGGAGTGCTGAATAATGGAAATGCTGATATAAAGGAAATAATGACTTATATAGAAGCATCTTTCAAAATAGACTTAGGTGATTATTACCGCACTTATCTCACCATCCGGGAGCGCAAAAGGGACAGAACAGCCTTCCTTAGCAATTTAATAGAAAAGCTCCTTCGGAAGATGGACGAAAACGACAATTAACCTCCTTGTAAGGTTCTGCTAATTATTTTCTCTTTTCGCAAGTCCCTCATAAACTACATGGACTTTTGAAAAGAGAAAATATTTTTGTCTATACATGAATGATAGAATGATGTTTATCTACCTGTTAGTCTTTCAGTCTTACTTTCATACAGCCTTGCAATCTTGACATCTTGTAATCAAGAAAACAAGTTGTCAAGAAATCAAGCTATCAATATTTCAAGAAAACAATACTTCAATACTGTACTAAAAAACTCATCGGTCGGGGAACGCCCAGCGGCAAGGGGCGGGACCACCCGTCCCGACGAGCGAAAAAGATGCTTGTTTGAGTAATTTTTCTTTCATTGGAAACACGACTTCGGAGTGCTTTTCTAAAAAAGTTCAGAGCTGCTGGGATAAATCTCAGCAGCTCTGAACACACCTTGCTGTTATCTGACGATAACCAATTTCAGTCACCTGAAATTATTTAGCCATATCTAATTTGCGCACCAATAATTCCATATCATTACTGACCTTTACATCAGTAATTCGTGCATAGATTTGAGTAGTTCTAATATTGGTGTGCCCTAAAATTTTGGATACCGTTTCAATCGGTACTCCATTGGCTATCAGGACAGAAGTCGCACACGAATGACGTGCTACATGAAATGTCAAGCTCTTGTTTATCGAGCAAATAGACGCAATTTCTTTCAAGTACTCATTAACTTTTTGGTTACTTATAATCGGTAAAATCATCCCGTTTGGCAACTGGTCTTTATACTTTTCAAGAATAGCTTTGGGTACATCAAGCAATCGAATGTTAGATGCAACATTGGTTTTGTGGCGTTTGGTCATAATCCAAAGATTGCCATCAAATGCAGTGCGAATGTTTTCTTGGGTAAGTTCGCATACATCAATGTACGAGAGAGCCGTATAGCAACTGAAAACAAATAAATCCCGTACCTGTTCCAACCTTTTAGAAGCAAACTTCTTGTTGTAGATGGTGGTTATCTCTTCCATCGTCAGATAATCCCTGTCGGTTTGCTCAAACTTAACCCTATAATTCCCGAAAGGGTCAGCAGTAACCAGTCCTGTGTTCTTGGCAAAGTTTATAATCGTGCGGAAACGCTGTATAAACTTCATCGCTGTGTTGTGGCTGCATCCATGATGGTTTTTGATGTACAACAGGAAATTATCAATGAACACGACATTTATCTCTTTGATAAGCATATCCGAAACCGAATACTTAAACTTCATGAACTCGATAAGACGTTTCTTTGTCAGTTCATAACGTGAGTACGTTTTGTCGGTAGTGTTCATTTTTACCTTTTGAAGATATTGCTCGTTGTGCATCTCAAAGAACTCAATTAACGTTTTACCCCGTTCAATCTTACCTAAAAAGGCGTTTTTTACCCGTTCAGAGGTCACAAAACCGTCTTGCTCCAATAGAGCATGGTAATGTTGGTGTACTGTGCTGCGGATACTGTCTAACATTGAATTGATACTTGCGGCTTCGGCACTTCTGCCGGAAGCCTTTCCTGTACTGACATTCCAGTTGGCAGGGTTTATTTCCATTTGTGTGTTGAACTGCGACACAATTTGGTCGATGGTGATGCGTGCAATAATTGGTGCATTACCGTTTTTCTTCGCTGCATTTCGCTTAACGAAAAATAGGAGCTTGAAAGTAGTCCTCATAATCTCATTTTTTTGGTTGCAAAATTAATTTTATTGATTGTAAATGAGATATTTGCAGGGTAGACAAATGTGGACAGAGGTTAGCCATTTTGGGACATTCTGTGACCTATTTTTCCATGCTTTTGTATTGGTCACGAATTGGTCATAGAAGTGTGTCTTTTCGTGACCTTTTGGTGTCTTTGGTCACGGACATTATACAAAGAAAAAACTCCTGCAATACCTTGATATTGTAGGAGTTGTCTTCTTTAAGTCTTGTTTTGACTTGTCTTTCAGTGATCCGCCTGGGGCTCGAACCCAGGACCCCAACATTAAAAGTGTTGTGCTCTACCTGCTGAGCTAGCGAATCAATCCTTTATTGCTGTTAAGCGGGTGCAAAGATAGAGCTATTTTTTATAATTGCAAATAAATTCCGAACATTTTTGTTATCTTTGTGCCATAAATATCAATACACATTATTTATATATGGCTGACGATAAAAAAATAATTTTCTCGATGGTGGGAGTAAGCAAAGCTTTCCAACCTAACAAGAATGTGCTAAAAGACATTTATCTTTCTTTCTTCTATGGAGCTAAGATTGGTATTATCGGTCTCAACGGTTCGGGTAAATCTACTTTGCTGAAGATTATTGCCGGTCTGGAGAAGTCTTATCAGGGAGAGGTGGTTTTTTCTCCCGGATATTCAGTAGGCTATCTGGCACAGGAGCCTTATCTGGATAACACTAAAACAGTGAAAGAAATCGTAATGGAAGGTGTGCAACCCATTGTTGATGCACTGAACGAATACGAAGAAATTAATCAGAAGTTCGGTTTGCCTGAATATTATGAAGATCAGGACAAGATGGATCAACTTTTTGCACGGCAAGGGGAATTGCAGGATATTATTGATGCGACGGATGCCTGGAATCTGGATAGTAAACTGGAACGTGCAATGGATGCTCTCCGTTGCCCGCCCGAAGATCAGTCTGTGGCTAATCTTTCGGGTGGTGAACGTCGTCGTGTGGCGCTTTGCCGCTTGTTATTGCAAAAACCTGATATTTTATTGCTCGACGAGCCGACCAACCATTTGGATGCTGAGTCTATCGACTGGTTGGAACAACATTTGCAGCAATACGAAGGTACGGTAATTGCTGTGACACACGACCGTTATTTCCTTGACCATGTGGCTGGATGGATTCTTGAACTTGACCGTGGCGAAGGTATCCCCTGGAAGGGTAATTATTCCAGCTGGCTGGAGCAGAAAACCAAGCGGATGGAAATGGAAGAGAAAACTGCCAGCAAACGTCGCAAAACTCTGGAACGTGAGCTCGAATGGGTACGTATGGCACCCAAGGCACGTCAGGCTAAGGGCAAAGCCCGTTTGAACTCGTACGATAAATTGCTGAACGAAGATGTGAAAGAAAAAGAAGAGAAATTGGAAATCTTCATACCGAACGGTCCTCGTTTGGGTAATAAGGTGATCGAGGCTAAACATGTGGCTAAAGCTTACGGTGATAAACTGTTGTTTGACGATCTCAACTTCATGCTTCCTCCCAATGGTATTGTGGGAGTTATCGGTCCGAATGGTGCCGGAAAAACAACTCTTTTCCGTTTGATTATGGGACTGGAAACAGTTGATAAGGGTGAATTTGAAGTAGGGGAGACCGTGAAGGTGGCTTACGTAGACCAGCAACATAAAGATATTGATCCGAATAAGAGTGTTTATCAGGTAATTTCCGGCGGAAATGATTTGATCCGCATGGGAGGGCGTGACATTAACGCACGCGCCTATCTTTCACGCTTCAACTTTTCGGGTGCTGATCAGGAAAAGCTTTGTGGAGTACTTTCCGGTGGTGAGCGTAATCGCTTGCACCTTGCCATGGCATTGAAGGAAGAAGGAAATGTATTATTGCTCGACGAGCCGACCAATGATATTGATGTCAATACCCTGCGTGCGCTTGAAGAAGGTTTGGAAGATTTCGCAGGTTGTGCCGTTGTGATTTCGCATGACCGCTGGTTCCTCGATCGAATCTGTACTCATATTCTTGCTTTTGAAGGCGATTCGAACGTGTTCTATTTTGAAGGTTCTTACTCGGAATACGAAGAGAATAAATTGAAACGGCTTGGCAACGAAGAGCCTAAGCGCGTGAGATATAGAAAGCTGATAGCTGACTAATACTTAACAATGTGTAAGCCCCGCAAATTAATTGCGGGGCTTTTTTGTTTCATAGAGCTATAATATGTTTATCTCTCTTAAAAAATTGTAGCATCTTTGTAATGTATATATAAAGAATATTAATTACCTTTGTGCTCCAAAACGTTTATTTACAATTTATTAATTAACAAGTTCTATTAACTAACAAAGAGAATTATGAGAAGACATCTAATTCATTTCCTGCTGGTTGCAGTACTGACGGTATGCTCTGCCGCTACGGCTATTGCCCAGGTAACAGTGAAAGGTCAAGTTGTGGATGCGGAAACAGGTGAGCCATTGATTGGTGCAGCCGTAACGATTGTCGGTACTACCCAAGGTAGTGTGACTAACCTGGATGGTGAGTTTACACAGAAAGCTGCCTCCGGTTCGACACTGCTTATCAAGTACCTTGGCTACAAAGACTTCAGTAAGAAGATCACCCACAAAGGGGGTACTGAAGATTTGGGCGTGATTAAAATGGCACCGGATGCAATGGTATTGAACGACGTTATCATTACATCTTCCGTTGCTGTTTCGCGTAAAACTCCGGTAGCTGTATCAACAGTTGACCCCGTCTTTATCGAAGAAAAACTCGGAACGCAGGAATTTCCTGAAGTTCTGAAGTCAACTCCGGGTATCTATGCAACTAAGCAAGGTGGTGGTTTTGGTGACTCCAAAGTAAACATACGTGGTTTCAAGACTGAGAACTCTGCTATGATGATTAATGGTGTTCCGATGAATGATATGGAGTGGGGTGGTATCTACTGGTCTAACTGGGCCGGTTTGAGTGATGTGACTCGTAGCATGCAGGTACAGCGTGGTTTGGGTGCGTCAAAGGTAGCAGCTCCTTCTGTGGGTGGTTCTATCAACATCGTGACAAATACAGTTGATGCCAATAAGGGCGGTTTCGTATCTTATGGTATGGGTAATGACGGATTAAACAAGATCCTGTTCAAGGTATCTACCGGATTGACTAAGTCAGGTTGGGCTATGACCCTTTTGGGAGGTAAGACCTGGGCAGATGGTTATATCCAGGGAACCGACTACGAGGCTTATAACTGGTTTGTGAATATCACAAAACGTTTCAACGACAATCATCAATTGTCATTTACTGCTTTTGCTGCTCCTCAGTGGCACAATCAGCGTGGAAATAAAGACGGACTTACTATCGAGGGATGGCAAGAAGTTGCTAAAAACTATATGAATGGTGAAAAGCCTTATCGTTATAATCCTACTTACGGTTTTGGATTGAATGGACAAAGAAAATCATCTGCATATAATGTATATAATAAACCTCAGTTGTCGTTGAACCACTTATGGCAGATTAATGATAAATCAAGCTTAAGTACAGCCTTGTATGCTTCTATCGGTCGTGGATATGGTTATTCCGGTCAGGGATTGACCAGTGCTGATCGTAGCAACTGGTATGGTAGTAACAGTGGAAAGCTGAATATGACATTCCGTAAAGCTGACGGAACATTTGCTTATGATGAAATCTATGCTCTGAACGAAGCCAGCGAGAACGGTTCGGTTATGGCTATGTCGAAGTCTAAGAACTTCCATAACTGGTATGGTCTGCTCTCTACTTATACAACCAAGATTGGTGACTATTTTGATTTTTATGGTGGTATAGACTACCGTTATTATAAAGGTACGCATACGAATGAATTGGTTGACCTCTATGGTGGTGACTTTTATGTAGATTCCAGTTCAAGAACCAATGTGCTTACTTCCAACAATGCCGCTGCTGCTGCCGGTTCGGCATTCGTAAATCAGAAGTTGAAAGTGGGTGATGTGGTTTATCGTGACTACGATGGTTATGTAATGTCTGAAGGTGTGTTTGCCCAGGGTGAATACAACAGAGATAAGCTGAGTGCTTTCATTTCCGGTTCGGTTTCTAATACCGGTTACTGGCGTTATGACCGCTTCTATTATGACAAGGCACACGCTAAATCAAAAACCACCAACTTTATCGGATGGAATGCAAAAGGAGGTTTGAATTATAACCTTACCGAAAATCATAACGTTTTTGCTAATATCGGTTATATCAGCCGTGCTCCTTTCTTCTCGGGCGGTGCTTTTCTGAATTCAACTACCAGCAATGCGACTAATCCGGATGCAGTAAACGAAAAAGTTTTCTCTTTCGAAATCGGATATGGTTACCGTTCAACGTATTTGACGGTGAATGTCAATGCTTACCACACTCGCTGGATGGATAAGACTACTACTCGTTCGCAAGATATTAATAATTACTACGAAGGTAGTCTTAGCGAGCCTTATGATGCAAGTAAGCTGGTTTCTACCAAATCTGTTATCAATATGCAAGGTGTAAACGCCTTACACCAGGGTGTTGAACTTGATTTTGTTGCAAGACCTTTCCAATGGCTGGATTTGAGCGGTATGTTCTCTATCGGTAACTGGCGCTGGGATAGCAATGCATCAGGAAGTTTCACTGTTGAAGGTCAATTTGTAAACAGTGCATCTATTAAGGGAAATGATGGTAAGGATATAACAGTTCTTGTTAATGCCGCAGCCAATGGGTTGGAACCGGGTACAATGAAACTGAACCTGAAAGATGTGAAAGTGGGAGGATCGGCACAGACTACTGCTGCTTTGGGTGCTACTTTCAAGATTGATAAGGCCATTCGTCTGGGTATCGACTGGAATTTATACGCACGTAACTATGCTGACTGGGCATTAACCTCAAACGACCTGGTGATGAACAGTGAAAAAGACTTTTCTACTCCCTGGCGTATTCCGTCAGCAAGCACATTCGACTTGAACGCAAGTTATAAATTCAATTTTGGTAAGTTGAATGCAGTGCTGTCAGGTAACGTGAACAACTTATTCGATCAGACTTATATTTCTGATGCTACAGATGGTAGCAATCACGACTGGAAGACCGCTTATAATGTGTTCTACGGATTTGGCCGTACTTATAGCTTGAGATTAAAAGTTAATTTCTAATCTAAAACAGGAAGTTTAAATTATGAATAGAAATCTATTAATGCCTGTAGCGGTATCGTTGATTCTGCTGTCCGGCTGTAAATATAATGATGACAATTTCGAAGGATTGGACGAGATGACCCAACCGACGAATTTGATGAAGATAGAATATACGCTGACTGATGCTGATTATGCAACTATCAGTACGAACTCTACTAATAAAGATATCGCCAAAGCAGGTGGTGTATCTAAAGATCTTGAGAACATCAAGACCAATCTTTATCTGACAGAGAAGATTACAGGAGCCACCTATATTCCTGCTTTCTTGCTTGATAAGTATTACACCGCCGATAAGGGCTCGAGTGCAAAGATTACTTATAAGTACAAAGAAGCGATGTCTTCTTTGCTGTCTGAGTATGCTTCGGTGAAATATCTGAAACCGACGGATGCCGAATACAAGTTGGTTTATGGTGAGGATGCGTTTGCGCCTTATCTGAATGAAAAGACTGAAGGCCAAATGTATAAGATATTGAACGAGAAGTTTAAAGATGCTGAAAAAGGAACTGCTGTTTTCGTTGACTATAAGTTGGGCGAGGGACAGTTGGAGAATCCGTTGATGTGGCAGGATTTTGAAGCACTTCCTACCGGAGACTTAACTGAGCTGAAAGGCTGGTTTCTCAGTTCTGTTGGTGGAACCGAGTGGAAAGTGACTTCTTATGATGATAATCAGTATGTGCAATACTCGGCCAATAAGATGGAAGGTGAATGTATAGCTTGGATGGTTACCCCTGCTGTTTCTGTTGTTGCCGGTGATTATCTTGGTTTTGATGTAACTGTGGGTTATTACAATGCCAACTGTCTGTCAGTGCTTATCTCAGAAGATTTTGATGGTAAAGATGTTAAAGCTGCTCACTGGACTGACGTAACTTCGGATTTCAACATCCCTACCAAGCCGACAAGCGGTTACGGTACATTTGCATCTGCCGGTAAGATGTCTTTATCAGCTTATGCGGGCAAGAAGGTTTATGTAGCCTTTAAGTATGTAGGTGATGGTGCCAATAAAAAGACTACTACTTATCAGATTGATAACATCATGGTAGGTACTTCTATCCCGGCTAACAGTCTTTCTACTCCTGCTTACGCAGTGAAAGTGTACGATGGTAAGAGCTGGAAAGATAAGAGTGGTGACGTATATGTTCCGACATACGCTGATTATGGAGATATGGGGCAGAGCAAACGTTACTTTACTTCTGATGTTCCGGCTGTGAATTATCTGCCTGCTTATTTGTCTAAGATGGTGGCATATCCTGTTGATGGCGATGCACGTGTAGTAGTTTACAGATTCTATAACGGCAAAGCTTTGAATATCTACAGTGATGAATACACTTATTCTGCCGAAAAAGCGAGATGGGAGTTGAATACACGTATTGTTGATAAGACAGAGCAGTTTGTACTGTCTGACGGTAAGTGGAACTTTGACCCGAGTACAGTAATCACGTTGAAGGCTGAGAAGGGTAATGCGGAGTCTGCTGCGTTCTATCAGGCCATCACCGATTGGGTGAAAGAGAACCATCCTGAGTATGTGACTTCATACGGTAACAACGATTATTATTATGGTGGTTCGGCTTACAATAACAATTTCGACTTCCGTCCCTCCGCATGGAAGGCACAAAGTGCTTCCGCTTATGGCTCGATGTCAGATGCCGATCTTACTAAGTTGATGTTCGAACGTTTGCCAGAAGCATTCCTTCCGGGATTGAAAGCAATCTACGGCAGTGCTGATGTGGTAGAAGGCGTAGATGTGTTCTATACAATTAACTTCGCCATTTACGACGGTTCTTCTACCACACAATATACCATTAAGTATAAAGTGACAGGTAAAGGACAGTTTGAATATGTTGCAGACTCTTTGAAGAAAGTAGAATAAGGAAACTAATTCATTTATAATAAGAAAGGCCGCTCTGAGTAATCAGGACGGCCTTCTTTTATATTATAACGAGAGAGTTATGGGGGTGAAACGCACCACAGAGGACGCAGAGTAACATAGAGTGAGCTTAATTCGTTGATTATTAATATTTTTAATCTATGGTATCTGTGATAATCTGTGTGATCTGTGGTGAAAAGGCGTTTTGATACATTCCCGTTTACATCTTCACCTCCATCACTACCGGATTATGATCACTGCACAAATCGAGGTCAGGCGAATAGTAGTCTACCCCTTTAAATTCTTTGGAATGGAAAATATAGTCGATTCTCAGCAGGCGTTTAAAGTACCGGAACGTATACATGTACCCATGTCCGCAAGTCTGGAATCCGTCTTGAAGATTGTCACCTTTCACGGTACTGTATGTGTAGGACGATGGGAGAGAGTTAAAGTCACCGCAAACCAGTATAGGGTAGGGGGTGGTGCGGATTAATTGTTCCAAAGTCTTTGCCTGTGCCGCACGTTTCCTGAAGTTCTCGTTGAGTCCCTCCAACAATTGCCTGGCCGCTGCTTCCTCTCTGCCTGTCAGTTCGTTTTTAGCCAGTTCCCTTTCCAGTCTGCGCTTATTTTGGCTGACCTCCGTTGTTTGCAGGTGGTTATTGAAAACACGAACCGTTTGTCCGTCTACGTCCAGGTCGCACCACATACTGCAATTCCTTGAGTCCGGATAAGTGATCAGTTTGCTGTCCTTCACCGGATATTTGCTGAATAAAGCTATCTGCAGGATGGAGATGCTGTCCGGAGCTTGCGGGATAATGACGTATTGCCAGTTTGCAAAAGTGTTTCGTATGCTGTCTGCGGTGAAATATCGGTTAGCGGCAAACTCTTGAAGACAGACGATGTCCACTTGATGCTCTTCCATGTATTTCGCGATTTCTTTGCACGAGTACCCCGATTGCTCGTTACCGAAACTGTCTACGTTATACGTTGCTATTTTCAAAGTTTTTCCACCTCCTTTTTCCGCCGGAAAGGGTGGTTGGAATATCCGTCCCAGATATTGCCAGTTGGCAGCTATGGCTATCAGCGGAATGACTATCCAGAACCGGCGGCGTATGCCCCAATAGATGGCCGCAGCGAGGTTGATTAACAAGAGCCCCGACAGCAAGAGCCCGATGAAAGGTATTAAAGTCGAACTTTCCGGGGGAACATGCCCGGCAAATGCACCGGTGACGGTGACACCAGCCAAAGCAAAAGTCAGTGCGACAGAGGTATAATAAAATAATTTGGATACGGCTTTCTTTCCCATTGTTTTAAATTCTGCATTTTAGTCCACCATAAGTTCACCACAGAGGACACAGAGTTCACAGAGGAAGAATTTAAGATCTTTCTATAAACCTGGAAAATAAAAACTCCGTGTCCTCTGTGTCCTCTGTGGTGAACTTGTGGTGAGGTTCTTTATCTCAACCATTTCTTTATCATCTCCTTCAGCTTTTCCTGAGCAATCGGTTTCGAGATGAAATCGTTGCATCCTGCCTCTTCGGCAGCTTTCCGGTCATATTCATAAGCATAAGCACTCTGTGCGATGATAGGTACATCTGCGGACAATTGCCGGATGATCCTGGTAGCCTCCAGCCCATCCAGATTGGGCATTTTTATATCCATTAATATCAGGTCCGGTTCCGCTTCATCGTACATGGTTACAGCTTCCATGCCATCTCTGGCACGTACCAGGTGGTATTTCCTGCCCAGAATCGCATTTAGCAAGTCATAATTGCTGTCGGTATCTTCTGCTATCAGGATGGTAGCCTTATCGGTTTCCGCCTCCGTTACTTCCATGGATTTACGTTCCTCCTTGCTTCCCGCCGGCTCTTTTGTCCGGTCGTCGGCTTCCGGATATTGCCGGTTGTCGGTTTCTCCGTCCCGATGTTCTTCTTTATCGGCCTTCACATCTTGCATTACGCTTTCCAGAGGCAGCCAGAAGGTAAATGTAGTACCTGTCCCCACTTCCGAAGAAACGGATATTTCTCCTCCCAGACGTTCGATGATAGTCTTGCATATCGACAGTCCCAACCCCGTGCCCTGAGCGAAGTTATTGAGCTTGGCAAAGCGCTGAAACACCCGTCCCAACTTCTCCGGTTCGATGCCCAGTCCGGTGTCTTTTACGTAAAATACCACTTTTTCGGCTTCTTGCCTGTAGCCGTAGCTCACGCTGCCTTGTGTCGTGAACTTAAATGCATTTCCTATCAGGTTAGAGAATACCTGGAAGATCCGGTTCTTGTCCGAGTGAATGCTCAAAGCTTCGTCCGGCGAGTCGAATTTCAGTTCCACTCCTTGCGGGCAGCGGAACACATGTGCATCATGAATCTCTTTGCAAAGCGTGTGCAGCTTTACCGGTCCGTAAGTGAACTCCACGCTGCCCGATTCTATTTTCGACAGATCCAGTATTTCATTGATCAGTTGCAGCAACCGTTCGTTGTTGGCATCCACTATTTCATAATATTCTTTTCGCTCTTCCGGGTTTTCGCTCTCCGAGATGATGCGTGAGAATCCTACGATGGCGTTGAGCGGTGTCCGTATTTCGTGGCTCATATTGGCAAGAAAGGCCGACTTCAGTTTATCCGACGTCTCTGCTTTCTCTTTCGATTCCATCAGTTCGCGGCGCATCAGTTCCAGCTGAGTAATGTCCCATTCGATGCTGACAATGATGGGCGAGAAGTCTTCACTTTCTACTATGATTTTTTGTTTGTCCAGAATCAGCAGATTGCCATTTTTGTCTTTACCTTCCATGATCCAGTGCATCCCTTTTCCGGTATTGGCAATTTCCATGTCCTCTTTCCGTTTCTGCTGTGCCATTTCCAGCGGATAATAATCGAAATCGTTCATACCGATGGCGTTTTCCGCGCTGATATCCCGGTTATACGATTCCCGGTTTCGGTAGATATACCGGAAATCATTCTCTATATCCTTCACAACGATCCCCGCCGGGAGGTTTTCCATCGTGGTATCCATGATGCGGTTGAGCCGTTTTATCTGCGATTCGTACCGTATACGTTCCGATATGTCGTGTGTAAACGACCAAAAGGTTTCTTCTCCGTCATCCGTTGTCACGCTGTACATCGTACCCTCAAACGCCAATGTGCTTTTATCATGCTTCAGCGGGTGGTAGGCCAGGAAGTTGAAATTCTGTCCTTCCCGTATGCTGTGGTAACGTTCTTCCCAATCCTTCGGACTGTCCATGTCGCCTACAATGTCGAAAATCCGTATTTGCGATAGGTCCGCCTGTTCCGCGATCCGGTGGTTGAGCCTGAACTGTCTGTTGGCAAATATCAGCGTGCCGTCTTTCCGTGCCGCATAAATACTTTCTTTGGCATTGTTGATGGCATGCGTCAGCGTGTTGATGTCATTCCTCTTCCGCTGGATGTCCGTAATGTTCTGTATATATCCTTCCAGAATGATGTTACCGTCTTCTTCTTCACCCCTCAGGTAGCATTGCTGGCGCATATAGTATACCTGTCCTTCCAGCAGAATGCGGTATTCGATGTACTCCTTTACCAGTTTACGGCGGTTTGCCTCCATCCATGTGTTCACGGCAGGCAGATCTTCGCTCAGAATGGTCTCGTAATAATCCTGAAAGTTGATGCTCCGCTCTTCTTCCGTACATACTATTCCGTTGTATCCCCGATAATAGAATGTCTTTTCGCGCGATGAATATTTCCATTGCCCTATCTGTGCCGCTTTTTGTATCTCTTTCAGTTCGTAATTCGTACGTTCCAGTTGCAGCTTTACGTTGCTCCGTGCCGTGATGTCACGATATTGGCACAACACCTTGTCGCCGTCATACGGCTGCATGATGCATTTGAAGTAGTACGTTTCGCCTCCTTCCAGCGGCAGCCTGTAGTTGCGGTTCACCGTTATCCCCTGTTGGGTCACCCGGCGGAAGTCCGGCAGCAGTTTCTGGAAGGTATGGTCGGGAAGCAGATTGAACAGATTTTTTCCCAAGAGCCTGTCTTCTTGCAGGAACCACAAATCGCTGTGCGGGTCGATGTCCAGACACGTGCCGTTTTTGTCCACCAAGATCAGTGTGTCAGCTGTCAGTTGCAATATCTTATGGGCATTGTTTACGTCATGCAGTATTCTATCCATGCTTCGTTTGGTTTATTGGTTTAAGGATTCTGTTTTCGTTCTTTGGGCTTTTTCCCATGCTCCTGTTCCTTTCATTTTACGAAGGTAGTTAACACCTTTCATCACGTTAATGTTCATAAACAGGAAATAATATGGGATGAATAACAGCTTGTTTTTTATTTGCCGGGCAGACAGGTAATAGCCTCCCATCGCTAAGATGTAGAACAATACCTGAAGTGCCAGAATGGTGCCGTACCAGATAGGAGAGCCCCCCATCAGCAGTATGGCAACGTTGAGCGGGAGCAAGGCGAACAGCAGCACCGGGGCCACCGACCACCGCAGCACCCTGTGTGATATATACTGGAAACTCAGCACTCCGTAACGGAAGGGATTGAGCAGTTCCCTCAGCCGCCAGACAGATTGCAGTCCGCCGGCGGCAATGCGCACCTTTCTTTTCTGCTCTTCGCCCATGTCTGCCGATCCGCTTTCGATGGCATATGCCCGGGTGCAATAGGCTATCTTGTATCCCTGCATGGCGATGCGCAGCGACAGGATGAAGTCATCCAGCAGTGTGTCCGGTTCCATCACCGTGAACAGCTCCCGGCGTATGGCAAACAGCTCGCCTGCGGCTCCCACAGCCGAATAGAGACGTGCGTCCAGTGCTTTCAGTGTCGATTCATATTTCCAGTATATGCCCTCACCACCGGCTGCGGCTCCATCCTTTTCTTGCACGGCGATGCGTTTTTCTCCGGCCACGCATCCCACCCCCGGATCCTCAAAAGCCAACACGATTTCGCGTATCGCTTCCCGGTTCAGCATTGTGTTGGCGTCGGTGAATACCACAAGTGGCGTGTCCACCAGTGTCATCCCCCGTGTCATGGCAGCGGTTTTTCCTTGCCGCAGGGGTTGGAAGTGGACGGTGGCTTGCGGCCATGCCTTCAGCCGTTCGTTGGTAGAGTCGTTGCTTCCGTCGGTGGTCCACACAATGTGCAACTTGTCCTCGGGATAGTCCAGTTTCAGGCAGTTGCGCATTTTTTCGTCCACAACGTCTTCTTCGTTAAAGGCTGTGATAAAAAGTGTCACGTCCGGCAGCAGCTTGTCGGGCGGGAGTTGCCGCTTGACGGGTTTCACAGTGAGTTCTTTGAGCTTGACCAGTGTGTAAAGCAGTATTCCGTATCCCAAGTGGGTATAGAATACGAGGAAGAGGGCAAGCCAGAAAAGAATTTGTACGGTGATCATAGTATTTTTTATTTTAATTTTATTTAGGTTGAATCAGGTTGTCGTCTTCATCTTTATATTCTTTTCGGGAGGTGAATATTCCTCCTATGTTTCTGAGAGCATTGATCGCCCGCACTTTGAAACTGCCGGCTAATGATCCGTCAGCACTTATGGTGCCATATCCTGTGACCGCACGTGCCTTCTTTTTACGTATAAAGTATATTTTTCCATACTCTTTGAGCCGTAAGGCCAACGATCCGTCTTCACCCCGTTTGATGTCTGTGCGTATCCCTGTTTGGCGGGCGTAATCCGTGCGGTATGCGAATACCAGTCCTCTTACACTTAATTCCGGGCGTTTGATTGATTGTATCCATAGATGAATATCCCTGAGAAACTCATATACTTTTAATCCGGTCCGGGAGTGTTCTTTGTCGGGTATATAACTCCATAGTGAACTTACCGCCACAACTCCGGGACGCTCTAATGCGTTAACCATTGTCTCGACATAGTGCGGAGGGTACAAAGTATCGGAATCAATATTAATGTGATATTTTCCCCGCGCACGATTTAATCCGCAAAGCCGGGCGTGTCCGCAGCTGTGTTGATATTCTATCGCATATGGTACCCCTGTCGCTTCATAGATTTCTGCCGTCCGGTCCTTAGAATCATTGTCTGTCCCGATAATCTCCACCGGATATTTGCACTTCATCTCACTTAAGGACCACAGGCTTGCCAATAGACGTTTCTCTTCGTTATATCCTATGACGGAGACTGTAACAACCGGAGAATCCGACTGTAGCTTTCTCAAATTCTCACGAACTTCGTCAATGACATTTTGCGGTGCTTCAGCAAAAGGTTTTTCGTATACTTGCAAATATTTTGTATACCACTTCATCATTTACTCTTTTGTTACTTTTAATGTTTCAAATAATGTTTTTTTATTCTCTTAATTTATTTTTGTGATTATTTGTCTGTTATATTCTTCTCCCGCATCGGCTACTTGGCTTCCATTCAGGGCCTCGTTCACATATTTGCGTTCGAGTTTCACTTTGCGTCGCGCGCCCATACGCCACCATTCATATTCCACATCCACGTGCCCGATGTCGATAGCTTGGTATCCCGCTTTGAACAAATCGTAGGCCAATACTGTAGCTGTGGGGCCCAATGCGATCAGGAAGAGCACGTTTTTGTTTTGTTTGCATGCTTCTGCCCGGATGCGATTTATAGAGTTGAAAGCGTTACAGGGCGGGCATAAAATCCGGTGGATGCTCTGTGCATTGTCAAAGAGGTCGTTGCCCACCCCTAAACGGCTTTTTTCGCCTTCGATAAATATGATGTCTCTGCCTTCCCAAATGCCTTTCATGTCATGGAACCATTTCCCGCATTCTCTTTTCGATTTAAAATCCATATAAGGACGTGTGACAAATGTATTATAATAGGTTTGTCCGGGAAGTAATAGCCGGTCCCACCACGGGCCGTAGATAAAGAAGTGAGTGCGCCAGAATCTTCGCGCTTTCCGGTTGTAGCGTTCCAAATGCTGAAAAACATCGGATATGCATACTAAATGTTTATCATTATCGCTGGTCAACACCTCTTTGAGCCGCTGGGCCAGTTGGGGATTACCTTCTTGGAAACCAATTCTTTTGTGGGCGTTGGTCAATAACATTTCTCCGTCACCAAAGCGGCTGACGGAGCATCGGTCTTGTATTATTTTCCGGATCGTTTCATCTATTGATGCCACTTGAGGGATAATCTTTTGCCGTCTGCGGAGAACTATATACCAAAAGTTATACCACTCCACCGTACTGCCATATTTCAATTTATGGTATATCCGGGTTATAAGCTGCGTTATGTTCATGATAGTAGTTTTTTAAAGAGTTCGTCCCATTGTTGCATGATTGTATCCAGATGAAATTTTCGTATGCTTTGCTGTGCCTGTTTTCCCATCTGCTGTCGTTGAGCTTCATGCTCTATCAAGTAGATGATTTTTTCGGCCAGGGATTCGATGTTGCCGTTTTCGGCCAGCAATCCGTCTTTTCCGTCTGTAATGATGTCGCGTGGACCGCATGGGCAGGCAAATGCTACCGGAGGGATTCCACATGCCATAGCTTCTGTTATGACCATGCCAAACCCTTCATAACGTGATGAAAGTATGAAAATAGAACTTCGGCGCATTTCTGTTGCTATGTCATTGGTAATGCCGTTCAGATGGCATGTTTTTTCTATATCCAGTTTCCGGGCTTGTTCTTGATAAGCAGCTCGGTCGCCTGCGCCAAATATCTCCAGTTCCCAGTCCGGATGTTTACGGCTGACGATCTGCCATGCAGGCAGCAGTATGTCGAATCCTTTTTGGTAGGTGTATCGCCCGACGGCAATAGCCCGGTGTGCCGTCCCTTCGGCTGTATGCTCTACTTTAAAAGAGATCGGGTTGTATATGCGAATGACATTGTCCAGTTCCGGCCACATCTCTTTATCTTCATCTGTCAACACGACAAAACGGTCCAGCTTACGCAGTTTATTAATCAGTTGCCCGATCCATAATTCTGATAATTTCCGGCGGACGAAGTGTGGAAGGAACTTTTGGTGTTCCAGGCTGCGGTAATTATGCCGGCTGAAGTGGAATTCGCCGATTTTCAGGCTACCGTCTTTGATGGAAGTTAAGAAATTAATCTCTCGCCGCAAAACGGAAATTGTAATATCCGGACGGATTTGCATCAATGCCTCAGTCAACCGTTTCTTATAGATTCTTTGCAGTTGGCTGTATTTCCACAATCGCTGCCACAGATACTTGGCGGTTGTGTATATGTGATTGAAATTGAGGTCCAGATGGATGATGTGGACTTTCTCTGATAAAGGATAATAAGGAGGCAGTTCTTTATTTTCAGTCTGGATGACGTATATGTCATATCCCAAAACGTCGGCCAGATAGTTCATTTTTAATGTAAGTACCCTCTCCATGCCACTTGCGACAGTGAGTTCGGGGATACAGTAGGCTATTTTTATGGGTTGTTTCATAGTTCCTCGATTACATGTTTCATTTGCACTTCCCACGAAAGTTTATTCCGGATGGAGGCTCGTATGTCAGCCGGTCGGATCTCTTTTGCCGAATGGTAGAACCGGACCACTTGTCCGATGTCTACCGGAGATTCGTCTGCCGGTATCTTCAGGATGTAGGGCATCGATTCGAAGTCCGCATCTGTTTCTGAATAGATGAAAGGGATACCTCTGGCAGCGTACTCGCGATTTTTCAGTGACCGCAGGTCTGTGATTCCGCTTCGATGGCGCCCCAGGCTGCCTATTCCTATTTGACATTGGTCGAATACCCGGTTCAGAGGTTCTCCGAACAAGGGGCCATGGAAGATAACGTTTTGTTCTATTGCCCCTTCCTCCACCAGGGCGTGGTATTCGTCGACGACTGCCGGTACGCCCTGACCTACGATGTGTAGCTTGACATCTTCCCGATGCTCGTGCCGGAGGTAGTGTGTCAATCCCCGGATGACACGGTCGAATCCGTGCCACGGGTGTATGGTGGCTACGGCTATCAAGTGCAGTTCGCGGGTAGTGGCAGTGCTCTGTTTGAGGGGAATGAAGTCAAAATCGATTCCATTGGATATTTGTATCGTAGGGCGGCCGAAGATGGTTTTGTGGTCTGAGAAAGTGACAAACTTATCGATTTGCGTGGCCATTAATCCACGTAAGCACTTGTCTGCCATTAATACACGCCGATATGCCCATGGAAGACCTTTGTATTCCTGGTCATAGGGATAGGTGGGTATTTCCATGACAACTTTTACGCCGGCCCGCTTGAGGCGCCACAACATGCAGATCAAAAAAGGAGTTGTATTGTGGTCGCTTCTTACATAAACCAGTTGTATTCCGTTTGTCTTTACATAATGGACGATGCTGTTTAATTCGGTGCGTTTCAGAATCTTTCCCCGGATTCCGTTGCCATAATCCCGGAGGACATGGTTATTTATCATCCGCCGTTTGTGGTCGTGGGCGTCATCCAGCCAACAGGTATCTACTTCCAAGCCACACGCTTTGAGTGCCTTTATCTGGTAACGGATTTTCTTGCTGATCCCGTTTGCCTCTTCGAATCCGTGGAAGATAAGAAACAGTGCTTTCATTGTTTGTTTTGTTTTTAAGATGGGCTTTCACCCCCTGCTTTTACGTTTGTTCAGGATGCCTTTTGCCTTGCCGATGATGTCATATTCACCGGTCAACTGTATGTAGCACCCAAATATACAGAAAAATATAATGCTTTTTACAATCAGGGTCAGAAAAATGTTGCCTCCTTCTGTCAGCAGGCTGAGCGGATAGAGTACGGCTATCAGCAGCACACTGACCGCTAATGGTGATACAAGCTGAACCGCGAAATGCCGCAGGCTGCGGTGCAGTGTCACCCGGTACATCATCCAGTAGCATTGCACAAAGTTGACGGTAAACGTCAGTGTGATGCACGTGGCTACGGCTTGGAGTGTGCCTATCCGGAAAATGCCCAGCAGGATGCCCGCCACGTTGAGTACCGATGAAAACAGGCCGCACACAAACAGGCTTTTCGTATCGCCTGCCGCCTGAAAGATGGATCCGGAGGAGGAGAGGACGATCTGTATGCCTACCGACAGCGTGAGTATCCGGAATATAGGGATGGAGGGCATCCATTGGTCGCCGAACAGGATCAGGGTCACCTCGCCGGCCGTGAAGTATAGCAGCACGCTCAGCGGCAGTCCGATGAAGGCCAGAAAGCGGACAATGCGTTCGTAACCCGATGCCAGGCGTTCAAGGTCGTTCTGGTATTCGCTGAAGATGGGGTGCATCACCGGGGTGATCACCTGTGTGATGTTTTGTAACGGCAGCATCATCAGGCGGTACGATTTTTCATAATAACCCAGGGGAGACATTCCCATGTACTTGCCGATCAGTAGTTTGTCGAGGTTCCGGCTGAAGTAGTTGATGATGTTGAACAGGAACTGGTAGGCAGAATAGGAGAATATCCGGCGCAACACGTCCAGCCCCAACGTAAGCCTCAGGCGCTGCGGATAGCGTCGTATGGAGACCACGAAAATCAGGATGCCCGACAGGATGGGCCCGATGACCAGCGCATACAATCCGGCTCCGCACAGAGCCGCCACGACGGCTGCCGCACCGGTGGCAATCTGTATGACGAAGCTTCGCAGGGCGATGAATTTGAATTCTTTGTTGCGGTAGAACAGTGCGTTGGGAACGATGGTGGCAGAGGCGAAAAACAGGTTGACGGCCAGCAGCTGGCACAGCGTCCGCAGTATTTCCCGGTCGTAGTAGGCGGCAATGGGCCACGAGGCAGCGGCGAAAAGCAGTGCCAGGCCGATGCCTGTCCAGATGGTGAAAGAAAAGAGTCCGGACAGGTTCTCCCGGGTCAATCCTTTGTGCTGGATGATGGCGGGTGACAGGCCTACGTCGGTGAATAGGTTGAAAAAGGCAATGATCACCGTGGCTATGGCCATCACGCCGAAGTCGTCCGGCGAAATCAGGCGTGCCAATACGCCCGCGACGACGAGTGACACCCCTATGCCGCTGTATTTGGCAAGGGCGGTATAGAATACTCCGGAGAAAAGTTGATGTTTGATAGACGTCATTCTTATGGTGTTTTTGAGTTTGGTTCACCACAGAGGACACAGGGTTTTAATCTTTTATTTATCAAGAAAATTAAGAGAAAGATATTCTCTGTGTCCTCAGTGTCCTCCGTGGTGAAATGGATTCATAACTTTTGTTTTTTTAGCATCAGCACCATCAGTGTCCGTGTGCTGACGTATCGTTTGTAATGCCGCAGGCAGAGCAGGCATAGCTTGAGGCGCTGTCGTAAAGGTAATGTATGGGCTTGCCATACGGCAGCATCGAGCATCTGTCGCAAAAAGAGGGATATGATGTAATGGCATTCTTTGGGATAAGTTGGGATTTTATTCAATAGTTCGTTGGTTACGGTAAGGTATCCCTCCATGTTTTTCCATGTAAATTTTCGGGTCATGATAGAGTCTGTTCTGACACGGCGGTGAAAAAACGCACGGCAGATGAATCCTATGCGTGAAGCATGCAGATAGGCTTGTGCCATGAAAAGTTGGTCTTCATGCAATATTCCGGGATAGAATGAAAGCTTTTCAGTGCTGATAAATTCCCGTCGGAATAAGTTGAGGCAGACTGATGACTTAAACTTGTAGGTTTCTAATTGTTGTTTCAATATATCTGTGCCTTTATATGTTTTTTCAGATAGTCCTAAGGTTCTTTTATAATCGAAAGGCTTATTGCCTGTATTGGCTTCACCGCTAAAGGTTTCCGCATCAAAAAAGACGAAGTCGAGAGCCTCTGCTATACATTTGTTATAGCAAAGCTCAAGTGCGTCCGGCTCTAAGAGGTCATCACTATCCATGAAATAAATATATTCTCCGACAGCATATTTGAGGCCTTCGTTGCGTGTGACAGACAATCCTTGATTCGTTTGTCCGTATACCTGGATACGGCTGTCTGTGGCAGCTATCTTGTCTATAACTTCCCGGCTTCCGTCAGTCGACCCATCGTCTATCACGATTATTTCCAAGTCCGTCAATGTCTGCCGGCAAATGCTTTCAAGTGCTTCCTGCACGTAGTTGCAGGTGTTATATACAGGGATAATGACACTCACCTTGGGGTGCCCGTTAGGTTGTTCCATGTTGTTTGTATGAGGTACGGTTCAATAGAGCAAAGATACACAAAAAGATTTAAATAAAGTCTTTTTCTCCTTCAGGAAAAAGGTGAGGCCTGCATGATGATTTCGTTCAGTATCTCCCGGCAACTGATTTTCACTTCCGAGTTTTCTTCTATGAAAGCAATGTAGTAAGCGATGATGTCTGCCAGTTTTTCAGTCGACATGTTTTTGCCGTGCTCCAGTTTGCATAGCAAGCTGCGGCTTATTTCCATCATCTCGGAGGCCTGTGTGGTAGATAAATTCGCTTTTTTTCGTAAGTTAATTAAAAGGGTTCCGATGGATTGGTGTACTATGTTGTTGGTTTTGGCCAACTCTTTTTCTTCGGGCTCTATCAGGAGCCTTTCCGGAGTTTTGTGTTTCTTTTTTGTCATGGTCATTTTAGTATAGTTGTTATGTATTCTGCAAATGTCGAGTATATTTTTTTAATAGTTGTGTCCTGACAGGACACAGATGTGGAAAAATAAAACTCCATCTTTGTAGCACAGGCCGATGGCCTGCAACACGATTCACCACAGAGTAACACAGCGTTCCACAGAGATGGTTCTCTCTTAATATCTTGTAAGCAAGAGGTTAAAAACTCTGTGAGACTCTGTGGTGAATCAAAATCAAAACACAATTATGGAAAGAGAACAATTTTTTATTCTGGAGAAAGATTTTCTTGCCGGACGGCAAGTGGGGGACTTGATACAGTCCTGCGGAATCGAGGGACTGGGGGCCTATATGGTAATCTTGCTTTATCTGCGTCATCAGCCCCGTTACAGGGGATGTTACACGCTCAGCCTGCTGCAACAGTTGGCACGGTGCAATAATGGGACCGTCGAGATGTTCGGGAACGTGATTCTCAATTTCGGGCTTTTCAGTCTGGACGAAGGAGAGGAGCCCGAATTCTACTCCCCGTATTTGGACAGGGTGATGGAGCCTCTCGAGAGAAAACGTGCGAACAGCCGCCGTAACGGATTGAAGGGAGGGCGTCCGGCAAAGAAGGTTCGTCCCGTGCGGACTGCGGACGAAACGTGTGTGCGGCATGGAGCGGAAACGGTTGTGCAGGAGCGCTTGCAACTTGCTGTGACTGAGGAAGAAAAACCCAGAAAAACCTACAATACAATACAGAACAATACAGAACAATACAAAACAGAAACAACAGAAAAGAGTGAGGACGGGGCAGCAGCCCCTGTCACTGCCGCTGCCATTGCCACTGACGAGGAAGATGGTCAGCTTCCGCTTCGTCCCTACACCGGTTGGGAGGCTATGGTGGACGAAATGCAGGCCGATCGCTTCTGGATGGAGATGGTGGGGATGCATTCCGGACTGGGCGAATTGTTTGTAGGCAGGCAGCAAGAGCTGGTCGATCTTTTCAAAGAGCATGTACGCCTCTATGCCAAGGAGGCGGAGATGGTGAACCTGAAGGAAACGAAACGCTATTTTGCCAACTGCCTGGCACAGGGCACGCGGACGTGTGAAATGTTCAGGCAAAAACTATACGCTCGGCAGGCGGTGGTGCGGCAGGCCGATGCTTATCGCTTCGAGACGCTGGTGGAGGGGCGCAGGACGTATCAGGGATATGACATTCCGCCCGAGGCACCTCCACGCCCCGGCGCTACGGCGGTATGGGACGAACGGGCCGGGAGATGGGGGAGGTAGGTAGCCCGGCTGTCGGAGATGTGGAGCCCGGCTGTCGGAGGGTTGGAGCCCGGCTGTCGGAGGGTTGGAGCCCGGCTGTCGGAGGTGTGGAGCCCGGCTGTCCGAAGTGTGGAGCCCGGCTGTCCGGAAAAGGTAGAAATGAATACAATTCACCACAGAGTGACACAGAGTCTCGCAGAGATCATCCGGCTGCGCTCTGTTTCTTTATCAGACAAAAGAACATAAGAACAAATTTTCTGGGGCAAAATAGCAAAAAAACGGTAAAAAATCATCTGTTCTTTTGTTCTTATGTCTAATAACACACAGAGTCTCGCAGAGATCATCCGGCTGCGCTCTGTTTCTTTAATCAGACAAAAGGACATAAGAACAAATTTTTGAGGCAAAATAGCAAAAAAACGGTAAAGAATCATCTGTTCTTTTGTTCTTATGTCTAAAAAAACTCTGTGAGACTCTGTGTCACTCTGTGGTGAAATAAAACAAAAAAAAATTATGCGAGACTATAACAACGTCGGCGACGACCATGTAAAAATCGATCTCCGCGGCAAGTCCGGCGGAGTGCTGAAGACCAAGTGCCCAGTGTGCTACGCCACGCGTCACAACAAGGCAGACCGCTCGTTACGGGTAGACCTCAATACAGGGCATTGCCACTGCTATCATTGCGGGTGGGACGTCTATGTGCCCGATCCTGATGATGACTTCCACCGATGCCGCGAAGCCGCCTCCCGCAGGGCCGCCCGGACTGTCCCCGCCCACTTCCGCCGGCCGGTGTTCGATGCTTCGAAAACCACCCTGTCCGCCGATTTTGAGCGTTGGCTGGTGGAACAGCGTTGCATTCCCCAGCACGTCATAGCCGAACTGCGGCTGACCGAGCAGGAAGAGTATATGCCCCAGACCGGGCAGAAGGAACGTTGCCTCTGTTTCAACTATTTTGAAGACGGAAAGCTGGTCAATACCAAATTCCGTACCTTGCAGAAGCACTTCCGGATGGTGTCCGGTGCCGAGTTGATCCCTTATCACATCGACGCCCTGCGCGGAACGCCGGAGTGCATCTTCACCGAGGGTGAACTGGACGCGGCTTCGTTTATGGCCATCGGGCGGAGGGATGTGGTGTCGGTGCCTTCGGGAGCCAATTCTAACTTGCAATGGATGGACCGTTTTGTGGAGACCCATCTGGAGGACAAACGGCTGATTTACATTGCCGTGGATACGGACGAGGCAGGATTGGGGTTGCGCGCCGAACTGCTGCGCCGCCTGGGAGTGGAGCGTTGCCGGGTGGTCGTCTACGGGCCGGGTTGCAAAGATGCCAACGAGCACCTCTGCAAGTACGGTGCCGAGAGCCTGCGCATCGCCTTGGAGCAGGCCGAAGAAGTGCCCATCGAGGGAGTGTTTACGGCTGCCGGCCTGGAAGAAGAGTTGCGTGCGCTCTACGAGCGGGGTTTTACGCCCGGTGTAGAGACGGGGTGGGAGAATTTCGACGCTCTCTGCACGTTCGAGTTGCGGCGGTTGATGATCGTCACCGGCAAGCCGGGCGACGGGAAGTCGGAGTGGGTGGACGAGCTGGTGCTCCGCCTCTGCCTGCGCCACCGGTGGGATATCGCGTTTTTCAGTCCGGAGAACATCCCCATCGTCTATCATCTGCGCAAGCTGGCCGAGAAGCTGACCGGTTGCCGTTTTCAGCCCGGTTGCGGCATGTCCGAGGGGAAATATCTCTGCGTCAGCCGCTATCTGACAGAGCACGTCTGCCACATCCTGCCCCGGGGAGAGTGCACGCTCGACGCGGTACTCGAGACCGGGCGCCGGCTCGTTGCCCGGCGGGGCATTCGCATTCTGGTGGTCGATCCGTTGAACCGTCTGGAGCACAGCATCCCGCCCGGACAGACAGAGACGCAATATCTTTCGTCGGTGCTCAACCGCTTGTCGGCATTTGCCGTCCGTCATCAGTGTCTGGTCATCCTCGTGGCCCATCCGCGCAAGATGAACCGCCTGCCGGGCAGCGGTTTCACACCCCGTGTGGAGATGTACGACATTAACGGTTCGGCCGACTTTTTCAATAAGGCCGATTTCGGTATCGTTGTCGAACGGGACGACGCGATAGGCGTGGCGCGTATTCATGTGGACAAGGTGAAGTTCAAGCATTTGGGAGGCAAGGGAATGGCCTCGTTTGTCTACAATCCGGTCAGCGGGCGTTATCAGCCTTGCGTGGTGGACGACGACGCTTCGGCACCACCTGAGAGGAGGGTGAGGAATACGCTTTTCGACAGCGGGAGCTGGTTGCCGGAGCAGACGCTGCTTATGGGAGAAACTGTTTAGAAACGAATACGATTCACCACAGAGTACACGGAGGACACAGAGTTTTAATCTCTTGTTTATTAAGATGTTTAAGAGAAAGATATTCTCTGTGTTCTCTGTGTCCTCCGTGGTGAATTAAACTCAAAACCATTACTATCATGAAACATAAAGACGATGATGAAAAAGAAACTCCGTTCTGCTACCGGAGTTACGGGAAAAGTGAGTTGGCAGCGCTTTATCTGCCCGATATTCTGCCTCAGAGCGCTATGAAATTGTTTAACGAATGGATCGTTTCTTTTCCGGGATTGACGGAGCGTTTGCGTGCTACCGGACTGCGTGTCCGTGCCAAGCGTTACACTCCGGCACAGGTGGTGCTGATTACGGAGGCACTTGGCGAGCCTTGACGGACGGGTGGAGATTTATCGGGACCGCAACCGACGCTGCCGGACGGTGACTGTATCTGCACTGCTGCCGTGCCGTATCTTTGTTTCAGTAACTTAAATGAATAGCTTATGGCAAATGTATCAGTAGTGCGCTGTTCGCGCCACAAAAAAATCAGTGACAAAAATTCACCGACCGTTTATTACATCAAGCAGAAGGCGGGCGACTCCAAGGTGTACGACATTCATCGCATCGCTTCGGAAATAGAGTCTGTCGGAGCACTTTCGGTGGAAGATGTCACCCATGTGATGAAGTCCTTCGTCCGTGCCATGAAAAAGGTACTGACCGATGGTAACCGTGTGAAGGTGGACGGGCTGGGAACGTTCTACATCACCTTGAGTTGTCCCGGAGTAGAAGTGGAAAAAGAGTGTACCGTGAAAAACGTGACCCGGGTAAATCTCCGCTTCAAGGTGGACAATACGCTTCGTCTGGTGAACGACAGCGTCGCCACTACGCGCGGAGGAGAAAATAATGTGGTGCTGGAGCTGGTAAGCGCGCAGGCCGGAGGCAGTGGCGGAGACGGGGGTATTGTGGACGATCCGACGGCGTAAGGAATTCGCCGGTGTGTCATAACTCACCCGTGGTAAACCTAAAAACATCTATCATGAAAACAATTATCGAAAAAGCTTTGGAGTGCCTGATGGGCCTCCTGCCGTTTCTGCGGAAGAAGGATGCGGCAAAAATGAAAGAGTTCAGCCAGTTGGTCACCGGTCAGTACGAGTTCCTGATGGGGCAGCTTGAGAAGATGCTGAAAGATTACTTCGAACTGAGTTCGAAAGTGAAAGAAATGCATGCCGAGGTCATCTCGCTACGCGAAGAACTGCTGGAGGCCTTGTCGCTCAGGTGTCGTCTGAAAGAGTGTGAAAGGAGAGAAGCGATATGAGAAAAATCGATCTGATCGTCATCCATTGCTCCGCTACGCGTGAAGACCGCTGCTTCACGGAGTACGATCTGGATACATGCCATCGCCGTCGGGGATTCAACGGTCCGGGCTATCATTTCTACATCCGTAAGGATGGACGCATCGTCAGTACCCGTCCCATAGAACGTGTCGGAGCGCATGCGCGCGGATTTAATGCCCGTTCCATCGGTATCTGCTATGAAGGCGGACTGGACCGTGAAGGGCATCCCAAGGATACCCGTACACCCGAACAGAAGCATTCGATGCGAGTGCTGGTGCGTACGCTTCTGACGGATTATCCCGGTTGTGAGGTGTGCGGGCATCGCGATCTGAGTACGGACCTGAACGGCAACGGAGAGATAGAGCCGGAGGAATGGATCAAGGCTTGTCCGTGTTTCGAGGTTTCGTTGCGGGAGGTATTTGGTTGACGGTTCACCACAGATTACACGGATTAACACAGATTTACACGGAGTTTTGGCTTCCCGTTTACGGGTATCCCGGAGAAAATAAATCCTCTGTGGAACTCTGTGTTGCTCTGTGGTGAATTACCTAAACTAACCATTAATATGCATGTTTTTCATTTGCGACGGCATGATAGATATCGAGTAGTGCTTCTGCGCTTTTGGTCCATGAAAATAGTTTCACACGTTCAAGCCCATATTCAACTTGCCGCTGATAGAAGACGGGATCTAATTCCAAACGTAATAGCTTTTCGGAAATGTCCGCCGGATTGAAAGGGTCAATCAATATGGCACCCTCACCTGCCACTTCGGGCATGGCGGATGTGTTGCCGGTTAAAATCGGTGTACCGCATGCCATAGCTTCCAGTTGCGGAATACCAAAACTCTCACGTAAAGAAGGGTAAAGAAAAGCAAATGCGCCTGTGTACACAGCTGACAAATCTTGGTTTCGGATATAACCAGGATAACTCAGATAAGGTTTTATCTCTTGTATCTTCTCTGTTTCCAGTATTTCATCTATAATTTCTTCTTTTAGGTCGGCTATCAACAGCGGACGCTTCACGGTAGATTTTTTTAGGTATAGAGAATAGGCTTTCAGTAAGCGGGGGGTATTCTTCTTAGGATCGGTATTGCCCAAGAAGAATAGATAACCGTCGGTTTGAATATAGCGCCGGGTCAGGGAAGGCTGTTTAGGCTGTTGTCTGAAATGTTGGCTATAGCCATTATATACAGGGGTAATTTGTTCCACAGGCAGTTTGAGCGCTTCACGGATACGGTTGCATTCAAAATGGGAAACTGTGATGATCTTTTTGCAGTTGGGTAGGATTCGGGGAACCACAAAGCGCCGATAGTACCATCCCATCTCTTGATACCAGGATTTACTGAATGATTGGCGCTTTTCCAGAAAAATAATGTCGTGCAAAGTAAGCACTAAAGCTACCGGACAATAGAGAGGGGCTGTATTACTGGTGCAGTGCAGCAAATCGGGCTTTATGCGGGCTATGGCACGCGGTAGTGCCACCTGTTCCCAAAGAGGATAAGTGGGACAGTGAAGCTCGATGATGTGTACGTTTGGAGAACTTTGCAAACAGTGATCTTCACCGGGACTGACGAGGATATAATATTCATTTTTATGATCTATTTTTTGCAGTTCGCGAATTGTTTCCAGGGCGACAAAGTCCATTCCATGTTTGTTGGTACGGAAAATACGTTGTGCTTCAATGGCTATTTTCATGGTTCTTTATTTTAGGGGTGGGTTACTCTCCGTGTTTAGTATGTATGAATTTCTTGTTTGCTCCCTTGAGCCGGAATAAGTTGCCGATGGTACTTACTATGAGTGGTGGCAGGCATAACAATGACTTTAATAAAGAGCGGTTCATATACTGTTTGGGTATCGGAACCAGCATGGCGGCCATCTGTGCCAGTGATAGTACCCACCATTTGGGAGCAGATGATATACAGATGATTGTCACTAAAAAAGTGATGCTGAAAACTGCCGCTAATTGCAATAGACGCGGAGGGAGCAACCACTGAATGACCTTGTCTATAAGATCGGGATTGCGCAGTTCGTGAGCTATCCCCTTTTTTTGTAAATATTGTATGGCTAAGCGTAAAATGTCGAATTGAGTAATCATCCAGCGTTTACGTTGCTTCTTTATGCTGTCTTTTTTTTGATTTTTTTCGTCATAGACAGGTATGTGTGGCAGATAAGTGATGTGAATCCTGTCTTGTATGAGCAATAATTCAAGTTCTTTATCTTCTCCTACAGTCTTTAGACTGGGCACAGCTTTCTTGAACCAGTCATATTCGAAAGCCATGCCGGAACCCGATAAACTGGCTGATAGTCCGAGATGATTATGTCCGCTACGGAAGATCCCGTTGTTGATCTCTTCGCTTACAGCATCAAGTCGGGCGATGGCTGTATCCAGTTTTTTGCCTGTCCGGTGAGCTTGCATGGCCTTTACTCCTGCACTATAGGCAAGATTCACTTCAGATAGGAAATTGGCTGTTGTCACGTTATCGGCATCCATTATGACGGCGATGTCATATATGGGTAAGGCCGTTTTAACGGCTATATTCAAAGCTTTCGCTTTTGTGCTGTTTGTGTAATCGGCTATTAGCACTTTGGCTAAAAGCCGGTTCAATGCATCGTTTGTAGTATCCTGCATGTGGTCGGAGATGACGTATACATCGTACATCTCTTTGGGGTAGTCCTGTTCAAGGAAAGAACGTACGGAGTCGACGATGACTTTGTCTTCCTGGTAGGCGGGAAAGAAGACGGCAATGCGGTGCAGTCGGCCCGCTTTCGGATAGTTGGGGGAACGATAAAATTTTGACGCGATGGCATATACCAGCAGGTAGCTGACGCAGAGTGCCAGCAGGATGAATAAAATCCAGTCGATCAAGGTTAGTATCATAAGTCTGATATTGGGTTATTGTTTAAACATTTATGCGGACGATTCAGCACAGCGTCCAGAAATCCTTCACTCCGCGCCAGACGGCCCCTGCTAACTTGGGCTGTCCTTTCAGGGCGAAGCGCAGGCTGTCTTTGGGAGCTACTACCAGCATCTGGTAAACGATGGACAGGCAGCGCTCCATTCCCGACAGGTTGCGCCAGGCGTAAAGCATTCGGTTTCGCATCATGTAAAAAGCGCGAAGGGGGCTCTGCCTGCCGGTGCTTTGGCTCTCTTTATGGAAAACGGTGCAGCGCGGTTCGTACCAAAGCTGATAGCCGGCGCGCGTCATGCTGGTACACCAGTCCAGCTCTTCATAATAGAGGAAATAAATCTCCGGCATCAGTCCGGCTTTCCAGATGACCTCCCGTTTCAGCATCAGCGCGGCTCCATGAAGGTAGGCGCTGGGGCGGGGCGTGCTGAAAGTTGCATCGTCCGGACATCCCATACCCAAAGCCTTGTTGCGCATCGTATAGGGGCTCAACTTGGTGTAGCCGGCAAACTGGATGTTTTGCGGTGGGAAGGCGAAGCGGATCTTGGGCGAAACTGCTCCGATGCGGGGACTGCTCTCCAACCGTTCTATCAGGGCGGGCAGCCCGTCTTCGGTCAGGTAAGTGTCATTGTTGATCAGGAACAGGTATTGTCCTTGCGCTATCTGTATCCCGAGATTGTTGCCTCCCGAGAATCCGAGGTTCTTCTCGCTGCGGAGGGTACGCACAAAGGGGTATCGTTCCTGTATCATCCGGGCTTCATCTTGCCGGGACGCGTTGTCCACCACAATGATTTCGTAACTGACGGAGTGTATGGTAGCGCGTAGCGACTCTATCAACTCACAAGTGTCATTCAAGCCGTTGTAGCAGATGGTGATAAAAGAGATGATAGGAGATGTTTGTTTCATTTATGTAACGGTTTTGAGTATTATTCACCACAGAGGACACAGAGAACACAGAGAATATCTTTCTCTTAAACATCTTAATAAACAAGAGATTAAAACTCTGTGTCCTCCGTGTACTCTGTGGTGAATTGTATTCATTTCTATTTCAATTATTAATAAAATTCTTCTTGCTCTGTCTTATTTTTCTTCTTTTTCAGTTCCTCTTCTTCTTTCTGCATCACGGGATCGATATAAGGACCCGCTATGCAAAGGGCGAAACCGGTATAAACGATAATGGAGTTGGGATATTGCATCACATCATTTACATAGGCGGCAACGAAGAAACCGGCAGCCATACAAAGCCAGGCGGCCAACAAGCCTCTCAAGCGCTTGTTCATCACCTTAAACATCAATAGCCAGGAACACCAGGCAAAGAGTACTCCATGAACAAGCAGATAGAGCACCAGTCCTATGATTCCCGTTTCTACCCACACGCCTACCAACCACGAGTCGGGCGGGTAGTGCATCAGTTCCCGGGGCTGAAAGCGTTCTCCTTTCGACAGGCCAAGCCCGTAACCAATGGGTTTTACTGCCATCAATGCTTTCATGTTGTTCTTATTCTTAACCCTCACTTGATAGGAGGCGTCTTTGCTGGGACGGAAGGCAGAGCGCATCTTGCGGACATACTGGTTGCTGTCTCCGATGTTGGTGAAATAAAAGAATGAAAAAATAGCAACCAGTGAAACGGCTCCAAACACAAATCCTTTCCAGTTTTTAGAGATTAAAACATACAGCAGGATTCCTCCCAACGGTACACCTACGGCTGCCCGGGTACCCGAGATGCCAATGCAATAAAGAGCGCAAAGGGTGATGACACCGAAGTATATCTTCATCCACTTTTTACGGACGAAGAAGGCAGACATGCCGAATGTGGTGGCGGCCATGGCTGCGTGGACTCCATAGTTAGCCGCATCGGAAAAGCAGGAGAAATAGCGGATGCCGGACCAGATGAAGTGGGTGCGGTGCCCTCCCAGTACATAAAGAAAATAGAGTTCCCGTTCGTTGAAGCCGTGATTTTTTTGCCAGTAACCTTTCAGGGTGGCTATTAAAACGAAAACGGACCAGATCAGCAGCAGAGCTTCTATCCCCTTATAATTACGGATGGTCAGGGGCACTAAGAATGCGCAAAGCAACGGGTAGAAAAAGTATTGGGGGATGGCTATGTTCCATGCTTCCTGCACGTGATTGGAGTTGCCTATTTCGAACAGGCAATAGAGCCCCCATATCAGGATAAGCCCTGCCATTAGGTTTCTCCCCCGTTTCCAGTCTGTACTCCGGCTGCTGCATCTGCCTAAAGCAATCACACCCAATACGGTCACAATCGGAAGAGTGGCCAGTCCCATCTTGACGGATATGAACATCCCCATCAACATCAGTATCAACTGGGAGGCAAACAAAAGATAAAAAACGGGTTCGGATGTATCCGGATCCCGTTCTTTATAGATTTCTTCATCATTCGTCATCATCGTCATCCTGGAGATTGTCGTTGGAGGTTTTCTTGCTGCGGAGGCGGTATAGAGACCTTTCTGTCAATGCGAGTTGAGAGATCCGATACATCTGTTTGCGCATCCAGGTATATGGCGGAAGCATACCGGTGTAAGTCTCTACTTCGTACTTCGGCGCGCGGTTGAGGTAGAAATATGGAGGCTTTCCTATCTGTAACCTGAGCTTTTGGAGTAATACCTTGTCAGTCGCTTTCCAACCAAGGATAGCCGAAGCAACCAATAAGTTCAATTGAGCTTCTTGCAACAAGGGTGTCGGTATGTTTATTTGCTTCAGATTGCGGTATTCCACAATCACGATTTCTTCGGACTGAGGCGTATAGATTTCTTTCAGGCTTTGGGATAGTATGAAACCGGGTGAGCCGGAGTCGAAATCAATCCCGTCGGTCAGCAGTCGTACTTTCAGGCCAAGCGATTCCCAATAGTTCTTAAGGCGCTCTGCCAAATAGGACTTGCCACTGCCTTCTTCGGTACTGAGAAGATTGAGAATAAAAGGAAGCCCTTCTGCTCGTCCGGTGAAGAAACGTTGAATAGCGGTGCCCATATAACGGGTGGCCGCATCCTCACATTGTTTGTTGACGGGGCCGGGCTTCATGGGAGCAGGATAGGAGCCCAGTACAATGCCGCCTGTCAGCTTGCGCGTACGGGGTGTGTCACGCAGAGTGCGGTCAATCAGTTCTATCAACAGGAATACTGCCACTAAAAAGATAAAGGCTCCGGCACATGCCATCGCTACAATTTTCCGTCCTCCTACAGATTCCTGATTGATCGGATAGGCAGGCGGATTGAGCACCTTCAGGATGGCGGCGGTCATCTCCAGGTTCTTTTTGCGCAATAAAGCGTCGTTATAACTTTTTAAGTTGGTCAGGTAGCTCTGTTCGGTAAAGTTGATGATGCGTTCTTTGCGTTTAATGGTGGTGCCCACCGGAGCAAAGTGAGTGTATTTCGCATTCAGGTCGTTACGGCTTTTTTGTACAATTTTCAGTTCGGCTTTCGCTTTCTCAAAAAGCAGCAGTTGGTCGAGCCACTGTTCCACGATGGTGTTTCGGGCAACTCCCTCTTTGGAATGTTGTCCGTTCACGTATCGGCTGGCAATGCTTGACAATTCTTTCCGATTTTGCGCTAAGCGGTCTTTGTAGGCTTGGAGCTTGGTTCCGGTGCTGTCACTTGGCGATGAAATCGTTTCCATCTCAGTGATTTTTCCGGTTAAATTGCTCGTCTGCTTTAGTTTATCCACTAACTGTACGTTATGGATCAGTTGTTTAGAGTTTGCGTCCATCTGTCTCTCGAGCTCCATAAGCATCGCTTTCGAACTGTTGTAAGCAAACTCTACATCTTGTTCGCGCAATTCAAATTCTTTATTGATGGCAGCTATCTCTTTGGTCTCGTCATAATAGTTGATGATCCGGTTGTCTATATTATATTGGGTCAGATTGTCTTCCTGTCCGGCAAGTTCTTTACCGATGCGTTTCAATTCTCCCGCAAAGTATTCAATCACTTTATCGGTGCCGCCGTAACGGAGTGCCTGATATTCGTTGACAAATTCCTTCATCAGGATGTCAATCGTATTATAGGCAATGCCCGGATCGCCGGACTGATAGCTGGTCTTGATTAAATCACTGTTTCCCTTACGTTCTACTTTGATCCTCTTCAGGGCTTGATAACTGTAAAATACATGCTGAAAATAAAACAATCCGTAAATGTAATTTTCTTTGTCCGGACGTTCATATTTCATGAAGTTCTCCATGGTCTTGTCTTCGCTGTTCCGATCGATCAAGGCAACCAGTGCTTTACCATCCTTACTGTTCTTCATGTGATTGTAAGTATAATTATAGCTGGAGGCGGTGATTCCTTCGTTGTCTTTATCCGGCCTTCCTTTTACCAGGACGCGTGAGAAGAGACGCAGGGAGACACGCTTCAGGGTACTTTCCGATTGCAGGATATTGATCAGGTTGTCCATTGAGTTTTGAGCCAACGCCCAGTCTACTTTAGTCGTTTCTTCGATGCCATAGCCCGATACAACCCCTGTATAAAGGGTGGATTCCACATTGTAGCCTCCCTGCATCCGTCCTATACGGAAATATACAAAAGCCGTAATAAGGGCGGTACCCAACAGGATCCACCATTTCACACGATAGAGAGAGCGGAGCAGATAAAATACATAGTCCATAATGTATGATTGTTTATTTTCTTAAAATAGGTGTACGGGTGATGACTTCCAGAATCATCAGGCTCTTGGTTACTTCAAACTTACTTTTTTCGAAAGCTTCTAATGCGGTGGATTGTCTTTGCTTTTCGACAGATAAATCTCCTGTGTCAATGATGTTGTTTACGAAATTCTTCTCGGCTACATCATACTGCATAGTTGCCAATTCCAAGGCTTCCGCCCGCAGTTTTAATACATTGAGTTGAGAGGTTGCGGTTGCGTACATTTCGATGATTTCCCGCTTCATCTCTTCAAACTTTACTTCCCGTTCCAAGGCAGCAGCTTTTACATTCAGTTTTTGGCGTTTAACGCGAGGAGACAGATCGAATAATTCGTCAAAGGGGATACTGACTGCACCGCCTATTGTATACATGGTTTGTTTGGATGTATTGTAGTTGTACATAATGGGGGTGGAAACGTCGGTAAACGTATTATCTACTCCGACTTTTCCCCACTGATAACTACCCCGGGCACTGAAGAACTTCAGGAACGCGCGTCTTTCCTTGGCCAGCAGTTTGCGCTCTATCTGCTCTTTTACACCGGCCAGTTCATAGATCGGTCCTCCTTTGGCATTTTCGAACAGAAGGTCGAGTGGGGGGAGGGAAATATTAGTATAGTCTTCCGTAGTCAGTTTAGAGTAATCGCTGGTTTCCTGCGCATATACAAGAGAAGCTGCACCAAATAAGAGTAGGGGTATACTAATGAATATGAATAGGATTCTTTTCATAAACGGGTATATTTATTTGTATATATTGTCTGTATGCTTGTGAAATCTGTGCAAATATAAGACAAATCTGCAACTAATGCCCTAAATATACCCCTTTTTTTATAAATATAGCATTGAATTTGAATATAATTTATTTAAAATGCCTCGGTCATGTTGAAATAGAACAGGTTTTGTTTGTTCACCATGTTGCGCCCCAGGTCGAGACGGACGTTCATACGAGGCTGTACTTCTATGCGGAGACCCACGCCCATGTTGGGCAGAACACCCTCTATTTTTCCCGGATTGGGACCCATAAATCCGCATCCGGCCCAAGCCACATAGCCTATATGGCTGAGCATGCGTTTCACCCAGTTGCCCTTGTCCGTATTGATCATCTGGCGATATTCGGCCATGACGACGTGTGACGATTTATCGCGGTATTGCCCCATATAATATCCCCGAAGGTCGAACGGAGTGCCGCTTAGCGCGTATTTATTGAGCGGAACGTCGCCAAATACGTTTTTACTTTGGGCGGTCCATGCAAGCACACCGCGTTTGCGCAACGTTTTGTACTGGCGGTAGTCTATCTCCAAACGGTAGAAGCTGTTGTCGCTTCCCAGGAATTTTTGGTACATCATGCCTCGGAAGTCGAGATACATGCCGCGATAGGCATTGGCAGGTACGTCGCGTGTATCATAAGTCAGCAGGAAACCGACACCTGAACTGAAGTTCTTATAGCCTTTCTCTGTGCCGCCGGCCGCTTTATAAGAGGGTTGGTCGACAAGGTATTTGGCCGGATCGTACATGTGGTCATAATTGAGGTCGACTTGCGGACCGGCAAAGAAGTTGCTTTCGCCCAGGCGGAACAGGAACCAAGGGTTGATCTGCAATCCGCTGTAACGATACTGGCTGGTGGTGTCGCTGCGCACATAATCCTTATTGGTACTGTAACCGATGCCGTAAAAGTTTTCCTGTGTGTTTTTATAACTGAACTGTCCGAAAATACGGAAACGGTCGCCCTTAAAGAAAAGTTGCGGCTTGGAGAACAGGTTGAGTCCGCCATTGAACATCAGGGCAATGGCTACGGGCACTACAGAGCGCTGCTGGGTGGTGTCGCTGGGATTCATCCGGAAGGTCATCAACCCGCTGCCGCCAATCAGCAGACCGAAATCGGGAGTGTAGCTGGGACCTCCGAGAATATTGTAGTGAAGGTTACGGCGGGCCACCCGCTGACGTCGTAGTTCGCGCTTGGATAGGGCGGGAATGCTGTCTTGCTTTGTCGTGTCAGTGCTGAGCGTAGTGCCTTCTTCTTGAGCTACAGTGAATGTGGCGGGCATGATCGCCATCAATATACCTATTATATATTTTTTCATTGCTTTGTACGAATATGGGTGCAAAGGAAACTATTTTATTTGGATTAGTTTTCATTCGAATAGATAATAAATCTAAATACTGTGACAAAAAATCCGGAAAAGGATGCTATTTTTGCAAAGAAAAAGGAGAAGGCTCCTTTATTAACCAAATTACTTTACCACATGAATAAACGAATATTATCTGTTTTTGTTCTGAGTGCCGCATTCTTAAGTGTGTATGCACAGCAGGACAAGGGAGGTATCAGCCCCGAAATGCTGAACCGGATTAAACAAAACTACCAGGGCACGACAACCGACAAGGCCATCCGTAACGCGATCGGTAACAACGATATCCGTAAGCTGGCTCTGAATCAGGACAACCTGAAGGGAATGGATACCCATTTTTCTATTAAAGTAGACTCAAAAGGAATTACAGACCAGAAATCGTCCGGTCGTTGCTGGCTGTTCACCGGCCTGAATGTGATGCGCGCCAAAGCCATCGCCCGGTACGGACTCGGATCGTTTGAGTTTTCTCAGAATTACAACTTCTTCTGGGATCAACTGGAGAAAGCGAATCTTTTCCTGCAAGGTGTCATCGACACCCGTGAGAAGCCGATGGACGACAAAATGGTGGAGTGGCTGTTCCGTAATCCGCTGAGTGACGGAGGTACGTTTACAGGTGTAGCCGACATCGTTTCTAAATATGGTCTGGTGCCTAAAGAGGTGATGCCTGAGACGAACAGCAGCGAGAATACATCACGCATGGCTGGGCTGATTGCTGAAAAATTGCGTGAATTTGGTCTGCAACTGCGTGATCAGGCTGCAAAGGGAGACAAACTGCCTGCGCTTGAAAACAGTAAAACGGAAATGCTGGGCACCGTATACCGCATGCTGGTGCTGAATCTGGGGGTTCCTCCTACGGAGTTTACCTGGACGCGTAAAGATGAAAAAGGGAATCCGGTGGAGACTGCACAATACACACCGATGTCGTTCCTCGAAAAATACGGCGACAAGAATCTGCTGGACAATTACGTGATGCTGATGAACGATCCGAGCCGTGAATATTATAAGTGTTATGAAATCGACTTTGACCGTCACCGTTATGACGGACGCAACTGGACGTATGTTAACCTGCCGGCCGATGAAATCAAGGAGATGGCCATCGCTTCGCTGAAGGATAGTACGATGATGTATTTTTCGTGTGATGTAGGTAAATTCTTGAACTCGGAACGCGGGTTGCTGGATGTGAACAACTATGACTATGCTTCGTTGATGGGTACCACTTTCGGTATGGATAAGAAACAGCGTGTGCAGACATTTGCCAGTGGATCGAGCCATGCCATGACTCTGATGGCGGTAGACATTAAGGATGGCAAACCGGTGAAATGGATGGTGGAAAACAGTTGGGGAGCTGCCAATGGCTATCAGGGACACTTGATTATGACGGATCAGTGGTTCAACGAATATATGTTCCGCCTGGTGGTAGAAAAGAAATTCGCAACTCCCAAAGTGTTGGAAGTTCTGAAGCAGAAACCTGTTCGTTTGCCTGCCTGGGACCCGATGTTTGCTCCGGAAGAGTGAAATGAACGCTGACCGATGAACTCTGAATGATAAACGGTCAACAGGTTTGTGCCATAAGGTAGGTATTGCCTTCATTCTCCCCCGGTTTATAAGGGGAGCGTCCTTTGGGGGGGAGAGGAGATTGAATACATATCTTTATATATCGATTGAAGGGTTCAAAACGATCGACGCTAAATAAAAAAGGGTGTAGCTGTCCTCCGCGGATGGCTACACCCTTTTGCTGTTGGGGCTACACCCTTTCATCCATAGGGCTACACCCTTTTACAACTAAGGCTATACCCTTCTTTCCGGATGGCTATGTCCCCCCCATAATTTATACTTTCCGGCATCCCCTGTTCGCCGTCAATAATTCATTCAGCATAGCCTGTTCCTCGTTCTTTGTTGACCATTCATCAGTGATAATTTTAGCCTTTTTAGTATCTTTGTGATCGTTAACGATGCTAATTAAAGAAATATCTCCTTAATTCCTTTCACATTTCCTCTTTATTCACATTATTATTTATTACTTTTGCGGGCAAATTATGAAACCATTATTTTATATAATCACATGGCAAATGTAATAAAGTTACGTAAAGGCCTTGACATCAACCTGAAAGGAAAAGCTGCTGAAGAGCTCTCAACGGTGAAAGAACCGGGATTCTACGCACTCGTACCCGATGATTTCCCAGGAGTGACTCCGAAGGTGGTGGTGAAAGAACAGGAATATGTGATGGCCGGGGGACCCTTGTTTATCGACAAGAACCATCCTGAAGTTAAATTTGTTTCGCCCGTTAGCGGCGTTGTAACAAGCGTGGAGCGCGGTGCACGCCGTAAGGTGCTGAACATCGTGGTTGAAGCCGCTGCTGAGCAGGATTACGAAGAATTCGGCAAGAAGGACGTATCCAAACTCGACGGTGAGGCTGTGAAAGCTGCACTCTTGGAAGCTGGTATGTTTGCATTTATGAGACAGCGTCCGTATGACGTGATTGCCGATCCGACAGTCGCTCCGCGGGCTATTTTCATTTCTGCTTTCGACAGCAACCCGCTGGCACCCGATTTTGAGTTCGCTCTGAAAGGGGAAGAAGCTAATTTCCAGACTGGACTGGATGCCCTGGCTAAGATCGCCAAGACGTATCTCGGTATTAGCAGCAAACAAAAAACGACAGCCTTGACACAGGCTAAAAATGTCACGGTAACCGTATTTGACGGACCGAACCCTGCTGGAAATGTAGGGGTGCAAATCAATCATGTAGCTCCTGTGGTGAAAGGTGAAACCGTGTGGACCATCGGCGCAGAAGCTGTGATCTTCATCGGACGTCTGTTCAATTCCGGACGGGTGGATCTGACACGCACTGTAGCCGTTACAGGCTCTGAAGTCCTGAAACCGGCTTATTGCAAACTGAAAGTAGGTGCATTGTTGACCAATGTGTTTGCCGGAAACGTGACAAAAGATAAGGAGTTGCGTTACATCAGCGGTAATGTGCTGACAGGCAAGCAGGTGAAACCAAACGGATTCCTCGGTGCTTTCGACAGTCAGTTGACCGTGATTCCCGAAGGCGACGACATCCACGAAATGTTGGGATGGATCATGCCCCGTTTCAATCAGTTCAGCGTGAACCGTTCGTATTTCAGCTGGTTGATGGGAAATAAGAAAGAGTATGTGCTCGATGCCCGTATCAAGGGAGGCGAACGCCATATGATCATGTCCGGCGAATACGACAAAGTGTTCCCGATGGACATTCTGCCTGAATTCCTGATTAAAGCAATCATTGCCGGAGACATCGACCGCATGGAAGCTCTGGGTATCTACGAAGTAGCGCCCGAGGACTTTGCTTTGTGTGAGTTTGTCGACTCTTCGAAACTGGAATTGCAACGCATCGTTCGTGCCGGACTCGATATGCTTCGTGCTGAAATGATGTAATTCATAACACATAATTTATATAATTCATAATTAATGAAAGCGTTAAGAAATTATCTCGATAAGATAAAGCCGAACTTTGAAGAGGGCGGCAAACTCCACGCGTTTCGTTCGGTGTTCGACGGTTTCGAAACATTCTTGTTCGTGCCAAACACCACTTCGAAATCGGGAGCGCACATCCACGACTCGATTGATAGCAAACGTATCATGTCGATTGTGGTTATTTCGTTGATACCGGCTTTACTGTTCGGTATGTACAACGTAGGTTACCAGCATTTCACTCACACCGGAGCTCAGGGTGGTTTCATCGAAATGTTCATTTACGGTTTCCTGGCCATACTGCCTAAGATTATCGTATCTTATGTAGTGGGTCTGGGCATCGAGTTTGTCGTAGCACAGTGGAAGAAAGAAGAAATTCAGGAAGGTTTCCTCGTTTCGGGTATCCTGATTCCGATGATCGTACCGGTGGACTGTCCGTTGTGGATTCTGGCGGTAGCTACTGCATTTGCTGTTATCTTCGCTAAAGAAGTATTCGGCGGTACAGGTATGAACGTGTTCAATGTTGCGCTCGTTACCCGTGCTTTCCTATTCTTCGCATATCCTACCAAGATGTCGGGTGACGCCGTTTGGGTGGCGCAAGACAGTATCTTCGGACTGGGTAATACGGTAGATGGACTGACAGCGGCCACTTCGTTGGGGGTAGCATCTACTGCTACCGATCCGAACGGGTTCCCGGCTTTCTCCTGGGACATGGTGACCGGCCTGATTCCGGGTTCTATCGGTGAAACCAGTGTGATTGCTATTCTGATTGGTGCTGCTATCCTGTTGTGGACAGGTATCGCAAGCTGGAAAACGATGCTTTCCGTATTCGTAGGTGGTGCTTTCATGGGCTGGATTTTCAATGCTGTAGGTCCGGACACTGCCATGGCTCACATGCCTTGGTACGAACACCTCGTGCTGGGTGGTTTCTGCTTCGGTGCCGTATTTATGGCTACCGACCCTGTGACTTCTGCACGTACGGAGACCGGTAAATATATCTTCGGATTCCTGATCGGTGCGATGGCCATCATCATTCGTGTGCTGAACCCCGGTTATCCCGAAGGTATGATGCTCGCTATCCTGCTGATGAACATCTTCGCTCCGCTGATTGACTACTGTGTGGTTCAGAGCAACATCAAACTGCGTGAAAAACGCGCTATTAAGTCTAACAATTAAACCGAACAAGAAAGATGAATACAAATAGTAATTCTTATACTATCATTTATGCTTCGGTAATGGTTGTTATCGTGGCATTCCTGCTCGCATTCGTCAGCTCTTCACTGAAAGCGATTCAGAACAAGAATCAGGAGCTGGATACGAAGAAGCAAATTCTGGCTGCTTTGAACATCAGAGATGTGAAAGACGCCGATGCTGAATATAATAAATATGTAAAGGGTGACATGCTGATGAACGTAGATGGCACTCTGACAGAAAATACGGATGGTTTCTCTATCAGCTACGAAAAAGAAGCAAAGGAGAACAATCGTTTGCACGTTTTCGTATGTGAGGTAGACGGAGAGACCAAGTATGTGGTACCGGTTTATGGCGCCGGCCTTTGGGGTGCTATCTGGGGATATGTGGCTTTAAATGCTGATAAGGACACTGTTTATGGTGTTTATTTCTCGCATGCCAGCGAAACTCCGGGATTGGGTGCCGAAATTGCGACAACCGCTTTCCAGGGTGAATTCTCGGGCAAGAAGGTGTTGAAAGACGGACAGGTTGCACTGGCTGTAGAGAAAAACGGAAAGGTGACAGACCCTGCTTATCAGGTGGACGGTATTTCGGGTGGTACAATCACTTCGAAAGGTGTGGACGCCATGATCAAAGCTTGTCTGAGCCAGTACGATAAATTTTTAACTAATAATTAAGGAGGAACGATAGAATATGAGCCAATTATTTTCTAAAAAGAATAAAGAAGTATTCGCTACTCCGCTGGGATTGAATAACCCGGTAACCGTGCAGGTGCTCGGTATCTGTTCGGCGCTGGCTGTAACGGCCAAACTGGAACCGGCTATCGTGATGGGTCTTTCGGTAACTGTGATTACGGCCTTTGCAAACGTCGTTATCTCTTTGCTGCGTAAGACGATTCCTAACCGTATCCGTATCATCGTACAGTTGGTGGTAGTAGCTGCGTTGGTAACTATAGTAAGTGAGGTGCTGAAGGCATTTGCATACGACGTAAGCGTACAGCTTTCGGTATATGTAGGTCTGATCATTACAAACTGTATCCTGATGGGACGTCTGGAAGCATTTGCCATGGCAAACGGCCCGTGGGAGTCATTCCTCGACGGTGTGGGTAATGGTCTGGGATATGCCAAGATTCTGATTATCGTGGCTTTCTTCCGCGAATTGCTCGGATCGGGCACGTTGCTCAACTTCCGTATTATCCCTGAGGCATTCTACAAGATGGGCTATATCAACAATGGTTTGATGTTGATGCCGCCGATGGCACTGATCATCTGTGCTTGTATCATCTGGTATCAGCGCAGCCGTTGCAAAGAACTCCAGGAAAAGTAATACAACCTAAGAAAGTAAAAGAAAAATTATGGAACAATTATTAAGTTTATTCGTCCGCTCCATCTTTGTGGACAACATGATATTCGCCTTCTTCCTGGGTATGTGTTCATATCTGGCTGTGTCGAAGAATGTGAAAACTGCTGTAGGACTGGGTATCGCCGTAACTTTTGTTTTGATCGTTACGTTGCCGGTCAACTACTTGCTTCAGACAAAGGTGCTGGCTGCCAATGCTATCATTGAAGGTGTTGACCTCAGCTTCCTGAGTTTTATTCTCTTTATTGCCGTTATTGCCGGTATCGTGCAGTTGGTAGAAATGGTAGTGGAACGATTCAGCCCTTCGCTCTACGCTTCACTGGGTATCTTCCTGCCGCTGATCGCCGTTAACTGTGCCATCATGGGTGCCTCACTGTTCATGCAGCAGAGAATCACGATGGATCCATCGAACCCGCAGGCCATCACCGGTGTAGGTAGTGCTGTGGTATACGCGCTCGGTTCCGGTATCGGTTGGTTACTGGCTATCGTCGGTCTGGCTGCTATCCGCGAAAAGATGGCCTACTCTGATGTTCCCGCTCCGCTGAAAGGTCTGGGCATTACGTTTATCACGGTAGGACTGATGGCTATGGCCTTTATGTGTTTCTCTGGATTGAAGTTATAACTAAAGTAAAAAGAATAAAACAATGACGTCTTTAATATTAGCAAGTATCGGAGTCTTCCTTGTGGTGATCATCCTGCTTGTCATTATACTGCTCGTTGCGAAGAGCTATCTTTCTCCTTCGGGCGAGGTTACGATTACGATGAATGGAGAGCAACAACTGAAAACATCTCAGGGTGGTACACTGCTGGGTACGTTGTCTGCCAACAATGTGTTCCTTTCATCGGCTTGTGGTGGTAAGGGTTCGTGCGGACAGTGCCGTTGCCAGGTGCTCGAAGGCGGTGGCGAGATTTTGCCTACCGAAACCGGTTTCTTCTCTCGTAAAGAACAGGCCGATCACTGGCGCCTCGGTTGCCAGGTAAAGGTGAAACAGGATATGTCTATCAAGATCGACGAGTCTATCCTGGGTGTGAAAGAGTGGGAGTGCGAGGTGATCTCGAACAAGAACGTGGCTACGTTTATCAAAGAGTTTATCGTGGCTCTGCCTCCGGGCGAACACATGGACTTCGTGCCGGGTTCGTATGCTCAGATCAAGATTCCTACCTTCTCGATGGATTATGATAAGGATATCGATAAGAGCCTGATCGGTGACGAATATCTTCCGGCATGGGAGAAATTCGGTCTGCTGGGCTTGAAGTGCCGCAATGACGAGCCGACTATCCGTGCTTACTCTATGGCCAACTATCCGGCTGAAGGTGACCGCATCATGCTGACTGTACGTATCGCTACTCCTCCTTTCAAACCGAAAGACCAGGGACCGGGCTTTATGGATGTGATGCCGGGTATCGCTTCTTCTTACATCTTCACGCTGAAGCCGGGTGACAAGGTGACCATGAGCGGCCCTTACGGTGACTTCCACCCGATCCTCGACTCGAAGAACGAAATGATGTGGATTGGTGGTGGTGCAGGTATGGCTCCGTTGCGTGCTCAGATTATGCACCTGACGAAGACACTGCATATCACCGACCGTACGATGAACTACTTCTACGGTGCCCGTGCACTGAACGAGGTGTTCTATCTGGAAGACTTCCTGCAGATTGAAAAAGATTTCCCGAACTTCAAGTTCCACTTGGCACTCGACCGTCCGGACCCTGCAGCAGACGCAGCCGGCGTGAAGTATACAGCAGGTTTCGTACATAACGTGATTTACGAAACTTACCTGAAGAACCATGAAGCTCCGGAAGACATTGAATATTACATGTGTGGTCCTGGCCCGATGAGCAAGGCTGTTGAGAAGATGCTCGACGATCTTGGTGTTCCGGCTAAGAACCTGATGTTTGATAACTTCGGTGGATAATCCTTCGGGAATTATAATAAAGAAACTGCTTTCGGCTGTCCGGAAGCAGTTTTTTTTTATCTTTGTGTCATCGTTAAAAAATGTGGAAGAAACAATGAATGGATTGAAGGAGATACTCGATAGGTTGAAAATAGAACAGCTCAATCCGATGCAGGAAGCATCTATTGAGGCATTTAATAAAGGTGGCGAAGACCTGATATTGCTTTCGCCCACAGGTTCGGGCAAGACCCTTGCTTTCTTGTTACCGTTGGTCGGTAGTCTGAGGGCTGATGTGAAAGGAGTACAAGCTGTGGTGCTGGTGCCTTCGCGCGAGTTGGCGTTGCAGATAGAGCAGGTGTTCAAGGCGATGGGAACAGAGTTCAAGGCAATGAGTTGTTATGGCGGACGTCCGGCAATGGAAGAGCATCGGACGATGAAAGGAATGCAGCCGGCGGTTATCATCGGTACGCCCGGCCGTATGAACGACCATCTCTCCAAGCAGAACTTCGATGCAAGCACAGTGAGCCTGTTGGTGATCGATGAATTTGATAAATGCCTGGAGTTTGGTTTTCAGGAAGAGATGGCAACGGTTATCGGACAGTTGCCCGACTTGAAACGACGTTTTCTGACTTCGGCAACAGATGCGGAAGAGATTCCGCAATTTACAGGACTGAACCGTACGATAAAGCTTGATTTCCTGACAAACGATGTGGAGGAATCACGTTTGCGGTTGATGAAGGTGGTTTCGCCTGCTAAAGATAAGATAGAAACCCTCTATAAGTTGCTTTGTACGTTGGGAAGCAGTTCGAGTATTGTTTTCTGTAACCACAGGGATGCGGTGGACCGTGTGAGTGCCTTACTAACGGAAAAAGGAGTTTCCAATGAACGCTTTCATGGAGGTATGGAGCAACCGGATCGGGAACGGGCACTGTATAAGTTCCGTAATGGCAGTTGTCCGGTGCTGGTGTCTACAGACCTGGCTGCCCGCGGACTTGATATCCCGGAGGTGGAGCATATCATTCATTATCATATCCCGGTGAATGAAGAAGCTTTTACTCATCGTAACGGACGTACTGCCCGCTGGGATGCGACGGGTACTTCTTATCTGATATTGAATCCGGAGGAACGCGTGCCGGATTATATACCTTCGGAACTCGATATCTTTGACTTACCGGAGAACGCGCCCCGTCCGTCTAAACCTCAGTGGATAACTATTTATATAGGTAAAGGGAAGAAGGACAAATTGAGTAAGATCGATATTGCCGGATTCCTCTATAAGAAAGGAAATCTGGCGCGTGAAGATGTTGGAGCAATCGATGTGAAGGACCATTATGCTTTTGTAGCCGTGCGGCGGTCTAAGGTCAAGCAATTGCTGACGCTTATACGCGGTGAGAAGATCAAAGGGATGAAGACGGTGATTGAAGAGGCGGATTAAAACGGATTTATTTGATAGAGGGGGCACGGCACCACCGATTTCACCGATTACTTTTAGTTTTATTGCTGATAAGGTAAATCATCAATCTGTGTCAATCTGTGAATTTAGTGGTGAGATCGCAAGAAACATTCACCGCAGATTACATCGATTACTTTTAGTTTTATTGCTGATAAGGTAAATCATCAATCTGTGTTAATCCGTGAATTCAGTGGTGAGATTGCAAGAAACATTCACCGCATATTACACCGATTACTTTTAGTTTTATTGCTGATAGGATAAATCATCAATCTGTGTTAATCTGTGAAATCTGTGGTGAAACAGCTTTCCGGAGCCTGGCTCTTCCTTCCCTACATCCCGGCGCTCCGGGCACTGTACCCCGGCGCTCCGAACATTGTACCCCGGCGCTCCGGTTGTCCGCCCCCGGTTCTTTACGGTCTTTGCCTCTTCTTCTTATAAATATTCACTTTTTAGTCACTCTCTCTTTCATTTCAAAATAGATAGCCTTGTAATAATATCAGTTTGAACTTTTTTCTACCATCTTGGCATGTATGGATAACAAAATGGTGTATAATTCCTGCATAAACCATTAAAAAGTAAGATAAATGCCCTCTGAGATTGTAATTTTATAGAGAAACGTTTGTTGAGAGGAAATAAATTCGTAAATTCGCCATGTCAGTAGACATAAAATAACGAAATTGTATAACCAAAAACACTCATCAAATGAAAAAGCATAATTTCAGTGCAGGCCCTTCCATTCTCCCTCGCGAAGTAATAGAAGAAACAGCGAAAGCTATTCTCGATTTCAACGGTTCAGGTCTTTCTGTTTTGGAAGTCAGCCACCGAGGCAAAGATTTTCAGGCAGTCATGGACGAAGCCGTAGCTTTGTTTAAGGAAATACTTAATATCCCCGAAGGGTATTCGGTACTTTTTTTGGGCGGTGGTGCCAGTATGCAGTTCTGTATGGTACCTTACAACTTCCTTGAAAAGAAAGCTGCTTACCTGAACACCGGTGTTTGGGCGAAGAAAGCGATGAAAGAAGCGAAAGGGTTTGGCGAAGTGGTTGAGGTAGCTTCTTCGGCTGACGCAAACTATACGTTTATCCCTAAAGACTTTACCATACCTGCTGATGCAGACTATTTCCATGTGACAACCAACAACACGATTTATGGTACAGAGTTGAAGGGAGATCTCGATTCACCGATTCCGATGGTTGCCGATATGTCATCTGATATTTTCTCTCGTCCGGTAGATGTTTCGAAGTACATCTGTATCTATGGTGGTGCACAGAAGAATCTGGCTCCGTCCGGTGTCACTTTTGTTATCGTAAAGGACGATGCAGTGGGCAAAGTGTCACGTTACATCCCGAGTATGTTGAATTACAAAACCCATATTGACGGCGGATCTATGTTTAATACACCTCCCGTATTGCCTATATATTCTGCGATGCAGACTTTGCGCTGGATCAAAGCTCAGGGTGGCGTGAAAGAGATGGATCGCCGGGCTACCGAAAAGGCAGATATGCTGTATGCCGAGATAGACCGCAACAAGATGTTTGTGGGAACGGCTGCTAAAGAGGACCGCTCACGCATGAATATCTGTTTCGTAATGGCACCGGAATACAAAGATCTTGAAGCCGATTTCCTGAAATTCGCTACGGACAAAGGTATGTCCGGCATTAAAGGACACCGTTCTGTAGGTGGTTTCCGTGCATCTTGTTATAATGCGATGCCGAAGGAAAGTGTACAGGCGCTGATTGACTGCATGCAGGAATTTGAGAAACTTCATTAATAATGTGATTTCACCACAGAGTGCCATAATTGAAGAAGAAAGACAAATCTGTGTCCCTCTGTGGTGAATTATCCCCAAAACATAACAAAGGAAATGAAAGTACTTGTTGCAACCGAAAAACCATTTGCCAAAATTGCCGTAGATGGTATAAAGAAAGAAATAGAAGGAGCCGGATTCGAATTGGCTCTGCTTGAGAAATATACAGATAAGGCTCAATTACTTGATGCGGTGAAAGATGCGAATGCCATTATCATTCGCAGCGATATCATCGATGCGGAAGTGCTTGAGGCTGCGAAGGAATTGAAAATAGTAGTCCGTGCAGGTGCCGGATATGACAATGTGGACTTAAACGCCGCTACCGCACACGGTGTGTGCGTAATGAACACTCCGGGGCAGAATTCGAATGCCGTGGCCGAATTGGTGTTCGGGCTGCTCGTTTATGCCGTCCGCAATTTCTATAATGGAACGTCGGGTACGGAACTGATGGGAAAGAAACTGGGTATCCACGCTTATGGCAATGTGGGACGCAATGTGGCACGTATTGCCAAAGGATTCGGCATGGAGCTTTACGCTTACGATGCTTTCTGCCCGAAAGATGTGATTGAAAAAGATGGAGTGAAAGCCGTCGACTCGGCCGAAGAACTTTACAAAATTTGTAATATCGTCTCACTGCATATTCCGGCTACAGCCGAAACAAAGAATTCCATTAACCGTGATTTACTGAAGAATATGCCGAAAGGAGCTATTTTGGTCAATACGGCCCGTAAAGAGGTGATCAATGAGGATGAACTGATTCAGCTGATGGAAGAACGTCCGGACTTTAAATACATCACCGATATTATGCCTGCTGCCAATGCGAAGTTTACCGAACTCTTTGCCGGACGTTATTTCTCAACACCGAAGAAGATGGGTGCTCAGACTGCCGAGGCAAATATCAATGCAGGTATTGCTGCGGCGAAACAGATTGTAGGCTTCCTGAAAGAGGGTTGCGAAAAATTTAGAGTGAACAAATAATCCCCAGTTTTATGGCAACAATAAAACCATTTAAAGGCATCCGCCCTCCACAGGACTTGGTAGAACAGGTCGCATCACGTCCGTATGATGTGTTGAACTCAGAAGAGGCTCGTGCAGAAGCTGCCGGAAACGAGAAATCACTGTATCATATCATTAAACCTGAAATAGATTTTCCGGTCGGAACAGACGAACACGACGAGAAAGTCTATACCAAGGCGGCAGAAAACTTCCGTCTGTTTCGCGATAAAGGGTGGTTGGTGCAGGATGATAAAGAGAATTATTACATCTATGCCCAGACCATGAACGGCAAGACGCAGTACGGACTGGTGGTAGGCGCTTATGTGCCCGATTACATGAACGGCGTTATCAAAAAGCATGAACTGACCCGGCGTGATAAGGAAGAAGACCGTATGAAGCATGTTCGTGTGAACAATGCCAATATCGAACCGGTATTCTTTGCTTATCCCGATAATGCAGTGCTCGACACTATCATCCGGAAGTATACGGCTCAAAAACCGGTATACGACTTTATTGCTCCCGGTGACGGATTCGGGCATACTTTCTGGGTGATTGATGATAACGATGACATTGCTGTGATCACAAAAGAGTTTGCTGCTATGCCGGCACTTTATATTGCCGACGGACACCATCGTTCGGCCGCTGCCGCTCTGGTTGGAGCCGAGAAGGCGAAACAGAATCCCGGTCATCGCGGAGACGAAGAATATAATTACTTCATGGCTGTATGTTTTCCGGCGAACCAGTTGACTATTATTGATTACAACCGGGTGGTGAAAGATCTCAATGGTCTGACACCTGCCGAATTCCTGACTGCTCTTGAAAAGAATTTTGTGGTAGAGGAGAAGGGGAAAGAGATTTATAAACCCGCTGCATTGCATAATTTTGCCCTTTATCTGGAAGGTAAATGGTATAGCCTGACAGCCAAACCGGGAACTTATGACGACAATGATCCCATTGGGGTATTGGACGTGACGATCTCTTCCAATCTGATTCTGGATGAAATTCTGGGTATCAAAGATTTGCGTTCGGACAAACGGATCGATTTTGTGGGAGGTATCCGTGGCTTGGGTGAGCTGGGCAGACGGGTGGATAGCGGAGAGATGAAAGTGGCACTGGCCCTTTATCCCGTTTCAATGAAGCAACTGATGGATATTGCCGATACGGGAAACATTATGCCTCCGAAAACCACTTGGTTCGAGCCGAAACTGCGTTCCGGACTGGTGATACACGAGTTGGAATAAAGAGCGTATTGATGTAGAAAAAGAACGAGGATGTTACTCTAAAACAGAGGAACATCCTCGTTTTGCATTCCGGGCTATCCAAATATGTACGTTTTTCCGTATCTTTGTGACCGAAGTAATTATTATCTGAATAGATCTATGGGACGAAAAGAAGAATACAAGTTGCAGAACGAGCAATTCATGCAGGCATTACGTGCCGAAGCGGATGTATACGAATTGCCTTGTGGCATATTATATAAGGTTTTGGAGGAAGGTAGTGGTACCGCTACTCCCCGGCCCGGCAGTGTGGTGTCTGTCCATTACAGGGGGACACTGATCAATGGACGGGAATTTGATAATTCCTGGAAACGGAACTGTCCCGAAGCTTTCCGTTTGAGTGAGGTCATCGAGGGATGGCAGATCGCTTTGCAGAAAATGCGGGTGGGAGATCGTTGGATAATTTACATCCCGTATACCATGGGGTATGGGACACGTACCAGTGGTCCTATTCCGGCTTTTTCGACCCTGGTTTTTGAAGTACAGTTGTTAGGTATAGCCTGAACCACTAAAAATGATTCCGGATATCATGTCAGAAGATACATACAAAACCATTACTGAAGTTTCAGAAGGTACCTATACCGAGAAGCGTAGTAAGTTCATTGCCATCGCTCTTCCGGTGCGTACATTGGAAGAGATTAAGAATCACCTGGAGACGTATCAGAAGAAATATTACGATGCCCGTCACGTCTGTTATGCTTATATGTTGGGGCACGAACGTAAAAACTTTCGTGCAAACGACAACGGAGAACCTTCCGGTACGGCCGGCAAACCGATTCTGGGACAAATTAATTCCAACGAACTGACGGATATTCTGATTATCGTGGTTCGTTATTTCGGGGGAATCAAGTTGGGAACCAGTGGATTGATTGTGGCTTATAAAGCCGCCGCCGCGGAGGCTATTGCCGCTGCCACTGTTGTAGAGAAAACGGTGGATGAAGAAGTAACCGTGCTTTTTGAATATCCGTTTATGAACGATGTGATGCGGATTGTGAAAGAGGAGGAACCGGAAATTCTCTCCCAGTCGTATGATATGGATTGCAGCATGACACTTCGCATCCGACAGTCGGTGATGCCTCGCTTAAGGTCTCGGTTGGAAAAAGTGGAGACTGCACGTATTTTAGATGAAGAAGAAGGAAATGAATAAGAGAAAGAATAAGACAGGGGGGAGGTTTTCTTCCCACACATAATAAAAAGATAGATAGAATGGCATTTGAAGCAACAAAAAGAGAGTGGAGTGAGCTATATGTTTTTTTTCGTCTGCTGGCGGACGGAAAAGTTTCTCTCGGAACTCCACAAGCAAAGAAAGAAGATGAAAAGTGCTGGCCCATTGCGATGATTCAGCGTGAGGAGCATGATGGCACCCGGTGTTATTATATCGAAGGAGAAGATATCCGGATGGAAGGTGAGAAAGTCGGAAAAAGCTTGCCCCGCGAAGATTTTGCAACGGTGGCTGACCTGATTCTGAATGCGATAAAAGGTTCGTCTACCGATGAAGTCACTTCTCCCGATGGGGTGGAGGAGTTTTTGGACGAAGCCGGAATCTTTGATCTTGAAGCACGGACGGAAGATCGTACCGATTTCTCAATCGCCTTTTGGCATCCCGAAGCTCCGTTAGCCGGTTTCAATGTCCGTTCGCGTCTGAGTGCGATGAATCCGTTGCTGGATGGGGGACGTGCTGCAAACCTGAAATTGGAGCAATCCGGTGTAAAGTTTGCTGCACCTACCGTAAATAAAATTAATGCCCTTCCCGAATCGCCTACGGAGGTTGCCGAGCGTATGATGATGATCGAACGTCTGGGAGGCGTGTTGAAATACTCGGATGTGGCAGACCGTGTGTTTCGCTGTAACTTGCTGATGATTGACTTGCATTTTCCCCGTGTGTTGGCAGAGATGGTGCGTACGATGCATCTGGACGGCATCACACGTATCAGTGAACTGACCGAACTGATGAAGACAGTAAATCCTCTCAAGATAAAAGAAGAGTTGATCAGTAAGCATGGTTTTTATGAATTTAAAATGAAGCAATTCTTATTGGCGCTCGCTTTGGGTATGCGCCCGGCAAAGATATACAACGGGACGGACTCGGCTGTTGAAGGTATATTACTGGTTGATGGCAGTGGCGAGGTGTTGTGCTATCATAAGTCGGAAAAGAAAACGTTTGAAGACTTCCTTTATCTGAATTCACGTCTTGAAAAAGGATCGGTTGATAAAGACAAGTATGGATTCCTTGAAAGGGAGAACGGTGTATACTATTTCAAACTGAATGCCAAGATTGGTTTAATTAAAAGATAAGGAATACAATAATAATAGATATTCATGATGAAAACCAATGAAGTTTTAGAAACGATTAAGGCACGCCGTAGTGTGCGTGTCTATGATAAAAAGCAGGTACCGTCGGAAGACTTGAATGCCATACTGGAGGCAGCTACCTATGCACCGAGCGGCATGCATTATGAAACGTGGCATTTTACGGCAGTCCGTAATGCGGCGAAACTTGAAGAACTGAACAATCGTATCAAGGGAGCATTTGCTAAAAGTGACGATAAGCGCCTTCAGGAACGTGGACATAGTGAGACTTATTGTTGTTATTATCATGCTCCGAGTTTGGTCATTGTTTCTAATGACCCTACCCAGTGGTGGGCCGGGATGGACTGTGCCTGTGCCATTGAGAATATGTTTTTGGCAGCCCGTTCTTTGGGCATCGGTTCTTGCTGGATCAATCAACTCGGGACGACTTGCGATGATCCGGAAGTCCGGGCGTATCTGACCTCTCTTGGAGTACCCGAGAACCATAAAGTTTACGGTTGCGTAGCTTTGGGATATCAGGCAGAAGGTGTATCGTTGAAGGAAAAAACGGTGAAAGAAGGTACAATAACCATTGTGGAATAGAGTATCGGATTCAAGTTTAAATTCACCACAGAGTAACACAGGGTATCACGGAGTAGAAATTACAAGAGATAAACTCTGTGATACTCTGTGAACTCTGTGGTGAATCAAATTAATTTCAGTCGAAACAGCCGTAGCATGTCGGCAATAGTTTGCGGTCGCCCAATGTATTATCGACACGGGCTACATTCACCCAAAACTTATTTTCACGTACACTTTCTATCGGGTATGCAGCTTTTTCACGCGTATAGCAGTGTTCCCACCGGTCGCTTACTACTTCATACTCGGGGTGTGGAGCATTTATAAGCACATTGTCCCCCTTATCGGCTTCACCGTTCTTCACTTCCTGAATTTCATTCCAGATGGTCAACATCGTATGGATGAAGTTATCCAATTCGGCGAGGCTCTCACTTTCAGTCGGTTCAATCATCAGTGTGCCGTGAACCGGGAAGGAGAGGGTAGGAGCATGATAGCCATAATCCATCAGACGTTTGGCAATATCATTTTCACTGATACCTGTCTCTTCATATACTTTCCGACATTCCAGGATCATTTCGTGTCCCACAAAGCCATTGGCTCCCCGGTATACGATGCCATATGTATCTTTCAGACAGGCTGCCAGATAGTTGGCATTCAGGATTGCTATTTTGGTTGCCATTGTCAGTCCTTCGGTTCCCATCATGCGGATATAGCCGTAAGTGATGGGCAGAATGCCTGCACTGCCAAATGGAGCGGCAGAAACCTCGTTCTGTGAGTTTCCGAACAGTCCGTGTCCCGGAAGGAATGGTACCAGATGTTCGGCTACACAGATCGGGCCTACACCGGGACCGCCGCCACCGTGAGGAGAAGCAAATGTTTTGTGCAGATTCAGGTGGCAAACATCTGCACCGATAAATCCCGGATTCGTTAATCCTACCTGAGCATTCATGTTGGCGCCATCCATATATACCTGTGCTCCGCAATCGTGAATGATCTGGCAGATTTCCACAATTTCCGTTTCGAAGATACCATGTGTGGAGGGATAGGTGATCATTAACGCAGCCAGATCCTCCTTGTTTTCTTCAGCTTTGGCGCGGAGATCGTCCATGTCTACGTTTCCGTGTTCATCGCAAGCACAAGTCACGGTAGTGAAGCCTGCTTGTATGGCAGATGCCGGATTGGTCCCGTGGGCAGATGCAGGGATTAATACTTTGTTCCGGTGTCCTTGTCCGATGCTTTCAAGATAAGCGCGGATGGTGCGTAGTCCGGCGTATTCACCGGCAGCACCGGAATTGGGTTGCAGGCTCACTCCGGCAAACCCGGTGATAATCTTCAACTCTTCGCTCAGGTTGTGGATCAGTTCGCGGTAACCGGCAGCCTGGTCTTCCGGAACAAGCGGATGCATGCACATGAACTCGGCACAACTCAACGGTAGCATTTCGGCAGCTGCATTCAACTTCATGGTGCAGGAGCCAAGTGAAATCATTGACTGTGCCAGTGAAATATCTTTGCGGTCAAGGCGCTTGATGTAGCGCATCATTTCCGTTTCCGTGTGATATTTAGAGAATACTTCGTGTGTCAGATAGGGGCTCTGGCGTTTCAGTTCTTTGCAGATGGTACTTGTTTCGGGTACGTCATCCACTTTCTGGAAGTCTTTTCCGGCAGCAATAGCAAAGATAGACAATAGGACGTTAACGGCTGCTATATCGGTCGTTTCGTCAATGCTCAAGCCTACATCGCCATTATCAAAGTAGCGCAGATTCACCTCTTTACTTAAAGCGATGGTGCGGATTTGCTGTGCTGAGATGCTATCGGGCAAGATAAAACGGAGGGTATCAAAGTATTGTTTGTTTACCTGCTTATATCCCAGTTTCCCGATATTTTTTTCAAGGAAAGCAGCGATGCTATGGATGCGTGAAGCAATGTTACGGATACCTTCCTGTCCATGATAGACGGTATAGAATCCGGCCATCGTAGCCAGTAATGCCTGTGCGGTACAAATATTTGAGGTCGCCTTTTCTCGTTTGATATGCTGTTCGCGCGTCTGGAGTGCCATGCGGTAACAGAGTTTGCCATACTTGTCTTTTGACCATCCGATGATACGTCCCGGCATGTTACGTTTGTATTCGTCGCGGGTAGCGAAATAGCCAGCCGAGGGACCACCGTAGAACATCGGAGTACCCAAACGCTGTGTAGTGCCGAATACGATGTCTGCCCCCCATTCTCCCGGAGGTGTAAGCAGGGCGAGGCTCAGGATGTCGGCAGCCACAGCCACTTTGCAGTTGGCTGCATGTGCTTTTTCCGTAAACTCACGGTAGTCTTCCGCATTACCATTCGCATTGGGATACTGTAAGACGCAAGCAAAGAGATCGTCTGTAAATTCAAGTTCACGGAACTTTCCGGTACGGATTTCAATTCCTTGCGGGATGGCTCGGGTAGTGATGACAGCCAGGTTTTGTGGGAAGATGTTCTCGTCGATAAATACCACATTGGCTCCGGATTTTTGCTGGTTGCGTGAACGCAGAGCGTACATCATTGTCACAGCTTCGGCAGCGGCGGTTGCTTCATCAAGCAGAGAGCAGTTGGCCAATGGCATGGCAGTCAAGTCGCATACGGCGGTTTGGAAATTCATTAAAGCTTCCAGTCTGCCTTGCGAAACTTCTGTCTGGTAAGGAGTATAGGAAGTATACCAGACGGGGTTTTCGAAGACGTTGCGTTGGATGACTGCCGGAGTGATTGTGTTGTACCACCCCATGCCGATATAGGTCGTGAACAACTTGTTTTTGCTTGCCAACTCGGCAATGTGGCGGGCAAATTCATATTCGGTCATCGGCGCAGGCAGTGCCAGAGGTGCTTTGAGCCGGATATTGGCTGGAATGGTTTTATCAATCAGTTCGTCGAGCGAACCAACTCCAATTTTCCGGAGCATTACTTCGGCATCCGCTTTGTTGACGCCGATGTGACGGCAGGCTAATAAATCGGTTTTCATGTTATTAATGATTTATTTATAATAAGGTTTGTTGATATTCTCTTACCTGAAGAACGGATTTTCCGCCTTCTCTATCCCAATGGTAGTCGGTGCGCCGTGCCCCGGATAAACGATTGTTTCGTTGGGCAGCACGAACAGTCGGCTACAAATATGCTCTTTCAGTTCATCAAAGTTGCCTCCGGTCAGGTCTGCCCGGCCGATGCTTCCCTGAAACAATACATCTCCTGAAAACATGCAGTTTTCTGCCTGGCAATAATATACAAGACTTCCGGGAGAGTGTCCGGGTACATGGATTGCCTCCAGCGTTGTATTTCCAAAAGTTATGATATCCCCGTCATGCAGGTATTTTCCCAATGGCACAGGTGCCTCGTTCAGCTGAAAACCAAACATGCGGCTCTGCTTGGGAGCTTCGTCTATCCAGTACTCGTCCGCCTGGTTTGCTTCGGCAGATAGTCCGAACTCACGGAGCATGAATGGATTACCGAAGATGTGATCCAGATGTAAGTGAGTGTTCAGCAGATGTTTTACGTTCAGATGGCTGGTGACGATGAAGTTCTTTAAAGCTTGTTTCTCTTCGTCATAAAAGCAGCCTGGGTCTATCACGACTGCCTCGTTCGTTTCATCCCATAACACATAGCAGTTTACGGGAAACATATTGAACTCAAATCTCTTTATTTTCATGACTATGTTGTTTGATCGTTTAAATCGTTACATATACCACTTTCTTGGTCTGGAAAAACTCTTCGTCGAAATCCTCACTCAGGCTATGCATGGTTGTCTTGTGCTTGAACGGCATTGCTTCATGTTCCAACTCGCCGCCTTTCAGGCAGATTAACCCGTTGGGGAGGGCATTCTGCTGTTTGGACGAAATGTTCTTCCGGATTATCTTTATCAAATCGGCCAGGGGCATCACGGCACGGCTTACGACAAAGTCGAATGTTTGTTTTTCCTCCTCGGCTCTGGCATGACGGAAAGTGACGTTCTTTAGACCGATGGCATTGGCCACTTCGGTTGCTACACGTACTTTCTTTCCAATGCTGTCCACCAAGTGAAACTTTGTATCCGGAAAAAGAATAGCCAGCGGGATACCGGGGAATCCGCCTCCGGTGCCAAGATCCATAACTTTGCTACCCGGATGGAAACGAATGACACGGGCAATTCCCAGTGAATGGAGCACATGATGTTCGTACAAGTTTTCGATGTCTTTGCGCGAGATTACGTTGATTTTAGAATTCCAGTCAATGTAAAGTTCGTAAAGAGCTGCGAATTGTTTGCGTTGCTCTTCCGTCAAGTCAGGAAAGTATTTAAGAAGAAGCTCCACTCCGGTTTCCCCTCCGGTAGAGGGGAGGGAGGAAGTTTGTTCTGTTGTATCCATAAGGTTGTAATATATCTGTATTTTAATAAAAAGGGTTAATCTATTGAGCTTTCATCTCTCCGATGATCGGGTTGCTGCCCAGCATGTGCTCCATCATCTCGTATGGAATCTTAATTTCTACCGGTCCCATGGCATACGGAGTGATGTCGTATACATTATAATAGAAGGTAATGCCCTCTTTGTCGAGGTAGAAGTTTTCTGTCGGGGCGATATCTCCGGTAGAACCGTAGCCCATATCTTCAAGTGCTTCATGGGTCGTTACTTTTTTGTCTGCCATCAGCTGGTTCCATAACAGGTCGGTCAGTGCTTCCTTATAATCACCTGTGAAAATGTCATCCAGCTTCAGTGGACGCAGGTTTATCAGATCCATATTAAGGAAGGTTGTCATGTAAATGCCATGCGCGCCTCCGGTATATTCATTGTAGTTGATGCGATAAACCAACAGGTTCTTATAATAGAGTTGCACGTGGCTCTCTATTCCTTTATAATACGAATACCATGCGCCGATGGACCCTTCGCTTTCTTTGTTCTTTTCGTCTTCGGCATACATGGGTTCAAGGTCTGTGCGATATTCCTTTACGTAATGTTCAGTATATTCCTTTACCACCTTTGCCGGTTTTTCACCGATATATCCTTCTCCGAAGCAGGCAGCTATAAAGTAGCTGTTCAGGCTATCCTTCAATTTGTTGTCCGATGACTTCACCGGATACGTGAAATTGATGGTCAGGTTACATGCCGGCTTTGCCGTATCTCCGAAGAGATGTGCCGTTTCGTTCACTTGTATGCTGTCGAATTCCAGCGCACCGGTATTCTTGTTCATCTTGTCACCACAAGAAAATAAAAAGCCACTTGTAGCAAGTATTATCGCAAGCAGACTGACATATTGTTTTTTCATAAGGGGTTCTTCTTTAAATTCAACATTTATATAATCGTTCACTATCGACAAATATAGTTCATATTAGTGAATCGGCAGCATAAAAAAAGAAAAAAGAATGAGGAGAGCTGGTTAAATCTGCTTATCTTTGCAACCGTTATGAAGAGATTCCGCTATATACTTGCTGTTATTCTTTCCCTCCTTATAGTATATGTAGGGGCGGGAGTCTCTGTCGTTCAATATTGTTGCAGTGGTTGTGAGACGGCAAATTGCTGTTGTGCCGACAAATGCGGCTTCTGTGATAAGTTCGATTTTGAATTCCATAAATCGTGCCGGGGTGAGGGATGTACGGCGACTATCTATAAACTTGACCTGGTGAAGCAGGCGTTCGAATCTTCTGTCCCTGCTCCTGTCAGCGTATTCCTTTGCAACCAGGTATCGGATCTGCTGTGTGCGCTTTTCAGTGACGGGGTGTTGGAAACTCCTTATGTAGTACCGCCACCTAAAACCAGTTCCCGGCATTATTTAGCTCTTTATTCTACTTTGCTTATTTAGTTTCTTCAATATTTTACTGTTTGGATTGCATCACAGATTGCACAGGCTTTCACTATTTAAGGGTTAATACCGTTGATTATTGAAGCGGGACAACTTGTGTTCTTCTGTGTAATCTGTGGTGAATCCTACTTATTTCTTATTGAATATAAACCAAATAAAAAAGACAAACGAAGTTATTTAATGAAATATATATTATTGACCGGACTGCTTCTCGGCAGTCTGACTGTACAAGCGCAAGTGAGCGGTACGGTGAAAGATCAGGCCGGCGAACCGATTATCGGTGCCAACGTTTTCTGGAAGAATATTCCTGGTGGGGTAGCCACTCGTGAGGACGGTACTTTTTCCATATCCAAACCCGACAGGGGCAGTCATCTCATTGTAAGTTTTGTAGGTTACGAAAACGATACCATACAAGTGAAAGACAAGAACGCCGTTCTGGACGTAGTACTTCGCGAGGGGATGGAACTGAGTGAAGTGAATATTGTCAGTCGTAAGTTGAGCACACTGAAGCTGCGCAACAGCGTGATGAACGAAGAGATCATTACCAGTGACGAGCTCTGTCGTGCAGCATGTTGCAATCTTGGTGAGAGTTTTGTCACCAATCCTTCAGTGGACGTCAGCTATTCGGATGCCGCTACCGGAGCGAAGCAGATCAAGTTGCTCGGACTATCGGGAACTTATGTGCAGATGCTGACCGAGAATATTCCGAACTATCGCGGTGCTGCTTCTCCTTACGGGTTGGGTTATGTTCCCGGTCCCTGGATGCACAGCATACAAGTATCCAAGGGGATTTCGTCCGTGAAGAATGGTTATGAAGCCCTTACCGGACAGATCAATGTTGAATTTAAGAAGCCGCAACTGCCTGAGGCGGATTGGGTTTCGGCCAATCTTTTTGCCAGTACCACCAATCGTTATGAGGCGAATGCGGATGCCACGGTGAAACTTTCCAAACGATGGAGTACTTCGTTGCTGGCACATTACGAAAATGAAACGAAAGCACATGACGGCAACGATGACGGCTTTGCCGATATTCCCCGGATAGAGCAGTATAATTTTTGGAACCGTTGGGCCTATATGGGTGACCACTATGTGTTTCAGGCAGGCATCAAAGCGCTGGACGAAAGCAGAAAAGGCGGTCAGGTGAGTCATAGCGGCGTGCCGGCAGCCGATCGCTATGCTATCGATATTGAAACCCGCCGTTACGAGGCTTTTGCCAAGAATGCCTATATATTTAATAAGGAGAAGAATACGAATCTTGCGCTGATTCTGTCCGGTACGCTGCACAACCAGGATGCGCTTTATGGACGTAAGATTTATGATGTTGACCAGTCCAACGCTTATGCTTCGCTGATGTTTGAAACCGAATTTACAAAGCAACACAGTCTTTCGGCGGGATTCAGTTATAATTATGACGGATATGACCAGCATTACCGTTTGACCAACAATGCTGACACTCCGTTGACGAAGGCTTTTGCACGCGAATCGGTAGGAGGAGCTTATGCGCAGTACACTTTTAATCTGGAGAATAAACTGGTGGTGATGGCCGGACTTCGTGGCGACCATAGCAGTGAGTACGGCTTTTTCGTGACTCCACGTGCCCACATTAATACAACCCCAATGACTTTGTTCATTTCCGTCTTTCTGCCGGAAAAGGGTATCGTACGAATCACGTGCTTGCCGAAAACAATTATCTGATGGCAAGTAGCCGGAAGGTAAGTATTGCCGGTCACCTCGACCAGGAAGAAGCGTGGAACTATGGCGCAAGTATATCGGGTTACATTCCGCTTTTCGGGAAAACGCTGAACCTGAATCTGGAATACTATTACACCGACTTCCTGAAACAGGTCGTTGTCGATATGGATACGAATCCCCATGAGGTGGCATTCTACAATCTCGACGGACGGTCGTATTCACAAGTGTTTCAGGTGGAGGCTACCTATCCGTTCTTTCAGGGTTTTTCGCTGACAGCTGCCTATCGTTGGACAGACGCCAAGACGACTTACAATCACCGGTTGATGGAGAAGCCGCTGACCGGGAAATACAAAGGACTTGTAACCGCTTCTTATCAGACTCCGCTGGGCTTGTGGCAGTTTGATGCCACCTGGCAGATGAATGGAGGAGGACGTATGCCCGATCCGTATACACTTGCTGACGGCACTCCTTCGTGGGATGCCCGTTATAAAGGCTTTAGTCAGCTTAGTGCACAGGTGACGCGCTATTTCCGTCGTTGGTCGGTATACATTGGAGGTGAGAACCTGACAAATTTCAAACAAAAGAATCCGATTATCGATGCAGCCAATCCTTGGGGAGATCATTTTGACTCGACTATGATATGGGGACCGGTACATGGAGCAAAGGGATATATCGGAGTGAGGTTTAACCTGGCACGAGATTGAAAGAGAGTAGAACGAACGACTAAAATTATTGATTACTAATACTTACATTCATGAAGACTAAAAAAATGATTGCCACACTGGTGGTGGCTTTACTTTCGGTGACTGCCGTTGCGGCAAAAGACTTTCGTACCGTTGTTTTCAAAGTGGCACAGATGGAGTGCGCCAACTGCGAACGAAAGGTGAAGAACAATATCAAGTTCGAAAAAGGACTTAAAAACTTTAAGACTGATTTGAAAACTCAAACCGTCACCATCACTTACGATGCGGAAAAGACGAATGTTGAAAAACTGAAAGAAGGCTTTCGGAAATTTAAATACGAAGCTGTAGTCATAAAGGAAGCAAAGGAAACGGACAAGAAGTGAACATTGTTCTTTACCTCATTGTTTATTAGATAGTATATATAATAATAGATTATGGGTAATATTATAAAGAAAGCGTTTCCTGTACTGAACATGCACTGTGCGGGGTGCGCTAATAATGTGGAAAAAACAGTGAAGAAATTGGCCGGTGTGGTAGACGCATCGGTCAACTTCGCCACAAACACACTGTCCGTTTCGTACGAAGCCGACAAGCTGACTCCCGGAGAAATCCGTGCGGCCGTACTTGCCGCAGGTTATGACCTGATAGTGGAAGAGGCCCTGAAAGAGGAGCGTCAGGAGGAGGCCCAGGAGAAACATTACCGACTGCTGAAGCGGCAGGTCATCGGTGCATGGATCTTCGTTGTCCCCATGTTGCTGTTTTCTATGGTCTTGATGCATGTGCCCTTCTCTAACGAGATTCAGTTGATACTCGCCCTTCCCGTGATGATTTTCTTCGGAGGTTCTTTCTATGTCAATGCCTGGCGGCAGGCACGTTTGGGGAGGAGTAATATGGATACCCTGGTGGCACTCAGTACCTCCATCGCCTTCCTGTTCAGCGTCTTCAACACATTTTTTCCCGAATTCTGGTATAACCGAGGACTTGAACCTCACGTTTACTATGAGGCGGCAGTAGTCATCATCGCTTTTGTGCTGACCGGTAAACTGATGGAAGAGCGTGCCAAGGGGAATACCTCTACTGCCATTCGGAAGTTGATGGGACTTCAACCCCGTGTGGCCCGTGTGCTTCGGGGAGGAGTTGAAGAAGATATCCTGATAGACCAGTTGCAGGCAGGCGACTTGGTGGTGGTACGTCCCGGTGAGCAGATTCCCGTAGACGGGCGGTTGTCCGAAGGAGAATCTTATGTAGACGAAAGTATGATCAGCGGCGAACCGATTCCCGTAGAAAAGAAAACGGGCGACCGTGTATTGGCGGGAACTATCAACCAGAAAGGCTCTTTTGTGATTAAAGCCTCCAGTGTAGGAAGCGAGACGGTGCTGGCACGCATCATCCGCATGGTGCAGGAGGCTCAGGGGAGTAAAGCGCCCGTACAGCGCATCGTAGACCGGGTGACCGGAATCTTTGTGCCTGTCGTGCTTTGTATTGCCGTGCTGACGTTTGTTATCTGGCTTTTGGTGGGAGGTACCGATTATTTCTCACACGCCCTGCTTTCGGCAGTATCCGTACTGGTCATTGCCTGTCCGTGTGCTCTGGGACTTGCCACACCTACCGCTCTGATGGTGGGCATAGGCAAAGCAGCCAGTAATCATATCCTGATTAAGGATGCGGTTGCCCTCGAGCAGATGCGTAAAGTAGATGTAGTGGTGCTCGATAAAACCGGGACGTTGACCGAGGGACATCCCACGGTTTCCGGATGGCTTTGGGCACAGGTGCAGGAAGAGCACTTCAAGAATGTCCTGTTGGCGGCCGAACTTAAATCCGAACATCCGCTTGCCGGAGCCATTGTCTCTTCTCTGCAGGAAGTGGAGAAAATAGTTCCTGCCCAACTGGACAGCTTTGAGAGTATCACCGGAAAAGGAATCAAGGTGGTTTATCAAGGGGAGACTTATTGGGTGGGTAGCCACAAGTTACTGAAAGATTTCAGCGCTTCGCTCTCTGATGTGCTTGCCGAAATGATGGTGCAATACGAATCGGATGGAAACAGCATTGTATACTTTGGCCGTGGCAGTGAGGTGCTTGCCGTAATTGCCATTGCCGATCAGATAAAGCCGACTTCGGCCGAGGCTGTGAAAGAGTTGAAACGTCAGGGGATCGACATTTGTATGCTGACCGGCGACGGACAGCGCACGGCACTTGCCGTATCGGGTAAGTTGGGCATCGACCGCTTTGTGGCAGATGCCTTGCCGGATGATAAAGAAGAGTTTGTGCGTGAACTCCAGATGCAGGGAAAAACCGTAGCTATGGTAGGTGACGGAATTAACGACTCACAGGCGTTGGCACTGGCCGATGTCAGCATAGCGATGGGGAAGGGGACGGATATAGCCATGGATGTAGCAATGGTTACGTTGATGACATCCGACCTGCTGTTGCTCCCCCGCGCCTTCGAGTTGTCAAGACAGACTGTGAAACTGATTCACCAGAATCTGTTCTGGGCATTTATCTATAATCTCATAGGTATCCCTATTGCAGCCGGCATCCTGTTCCCTATCAACGGACTGTTGCTGAACCCGATGCTTGCCAGTGCGGCAATGGCATTCTCAAGTGTTAGTGTAGTACTGAATTCATTGAGTCTGGCCAGAAAATAACAAGTCCTTTCAAAACAAACTCACCACAGAGGACACAGAGTAAACTTCAAGTCATGGATGATCAACATGAATACTCTGTGGCCTCTGTGGTGAAAATCTTTTTGCCACGAAAGGTGTCAGCTGTTTCTGAATTCCAGCGGACTCATGCCTACATATCTCCTGAAGTACTTTCCGAAAAAAGAAGCACTGGGGAAGTTCAACGAATAGGCAATCTCCTGAATGGTCATGTGAGTCGATTTCAATTTGGCTTTCGCGTCGATAATGACCACATAGGCTATCACATCCAGTACGTTGCGTCCTGTCACTTGTTTGACTGTGGTACTGAGGTGTTGCAGTGATATTCCCAACTTGTCTGCATAGAACTGGGCACGGCGTTCCTCCGCATAATGCTCTGTGACCAATCCTACCAATTCGCGGCAGATTTCTTCTTTACGGTTCGTGTTGTGATCTTTCCGGGAATATTTCTGATAAATCAGTCCGACGGCGGTCAGAATAGATTTCAAAGATACTTCCGTCATCTCGGAGGGAAGAGAGAACCTTTCATCACATGTCACTCGTGCCAACAGGGAGAAGTAATCTTTTAGATAACTGGCTATATCCTCCTGTAATTCCACAATCGGGCACTCGGTTATCTTAGAGAAAGAGCTGACCATCGATTTTATCAGGTTGATTCGTTCTACACATTCCGACGAGAATCCGGCGAAGCATAAACGTACTTTCTCTGTCCGTTCGCGGAACTGGATGATAGTGCCCGGCAGCAGTGTGATCAGATCGTTCGGTTTTATTTCGTAATCGATCAGGTTAATGGTTGCGGTCATCTTACCTTCCGTACAAATAGCAAAGATGCCGGCTTTCAGCCTGCACGATTGTTTGTAGATATTCAAGATATCTTCAGTTACATCATTCCATGCCAGAAGTTCGCATGGGAGATCTACTTGTGGAAAGTCAAACTTCATATTACTTTCTTTTTTTGAATCACGCAAATATACACATTTTCTTTTATTTCTTTATCTTTGTCCGTATGAAAACAATTACAACCGATTGGGAACTTATTCCGTATTCTGAAGCATGGAGCCGACAGACGGAATGGTTCGATGCCCTCGTCCATGCCAAGCAGGGCGGAGAAAAGTACGAGAATCGCATCATTTTTTGTGAACATCCGCACGTTTATACTCTGGGGCGTAGCGGAAAGGAAAATAATATGCTGCTGGGAGAGGAGCAACTGAAGGCTATCGGTGCCACCCTCTATCACATCGACCGTGGCGGCGATATCACCTATCATGGTCCCGGGCAATTGGTGTGTTACCCGATTCTTAATCTTGAGGAGTTCGGATTGGGGCTGAAGGAATATGTACACTTGCTGGAGGAAGCCGTTATCCGTGTCTGTGCATCTTACGGCGTCGAGGCCAGCCGTTTAGAGAAGGCGACAGGAGTCTGGCTGGAAGGTGATACGCCCCGTGCCCGTAAGATATGTGCGATAGGGGTTCGGAGCAGTCATTACGTGACGATGCATGGACTGGCGCTGAATGTGAATACCGATTTACGCTATTTCAGTTACATTCATCCTTGCGGTTTTATCGATAAAGGCGTGACTTCCCTTCAGAAAGAACTCGGACACAATGTTGATATGGACGAGGTAAAAGAGAGGCTGGGGAGCGAACTGCTTACTTTCCTTTTGTCAAAATGATAATCAGACCTCTCTGGTTTGCTCTGTTTGCATCCAATGATACGGTTGCCTGGTAAAATCGCCCTCCTTACAGGTTGGCGATTTTATGTTTGATGCCGAAAGACTTTAAGAGTTGGCATGATGTAAGTGTGGCGAAGCTAAATGCGTGAAGAGTTGTATCAATGGATGCTTACGGCTTTCTTTTTGACAGTCGGGACTCGTTCGTTTACGGTATGCAACCAGAGAATAATCCTTCTCTTTTTAACGATAAAACCATAACAACAGATGTAAAGTGGGAAAACATATAGAGATAATTTGAAAAGAAGTAAGCATTTCAGCGGAATGCAACCGTCTTTCGGGTCGAATGCTTACTTCTTTTCATAGAAATCCCGGCTCTTTTCGGGGCAGACCCCGGCTCTCCGGACGCAAAACCCCGGCTTTTCGGGAAGAAAAGTCCTGTTTTCCGTCTTCTGTGCTTCCCGTTGCCGTTGAAAAGCAGAAGGGGCTGTCAGGAAATAAGGCTATTCTCTTTCTTACTGAAAAGAAAAATCCCCGAAACGCATCAAAATGGTTTCGGGGATCAGATAAGTCCGGTATGGTTTGTTTCCGGTTTATTTCTTCATTCTCAGCACTCTGATACCTGTCAGTGATTTTCTGTCTTTCAACATCTGGCTCAGTGCACTCTTGTCTACTATTACCTTGCCTTCTTTGGACGAAGCATGCAGCAGGTGCAGCTGTCCCTTGATGTAAATGGCAATGCCCATGTGGCTTACGTCCAACCCCGGAGTATTGGTGGTCAGGGCAATAATGTCCCCATTCTTGATCCAGGGCAATCCGTCCGGCTCCAGTTTGTCTTTCGGCAGGTAATGAACCTCTTTACCGCTCAGTGCCTTTTCATACTTTGCCATCTGCGCTACATTTTCCGGAGAGTTCTTCAACGATTTGTAGAGTTGCGGATGTGTGCTCATGTAAGAGATCGACAGTTTCTGTGTGAAAGGGCTGTGGGCAGCCGTTACGTCTTCAAGAAAGCCTTGGCGGACACCATTATTGATCCAGTCGGATATATAATGCAGACGAGAGGTATAACCGTCAATTTTTCCGTCGCGATAGCGGATACGTTGCAGGTTACGGGCAAAGTCACTTTCCTGCATGTCGTCTCCCTGTTGCGGGCAGAGTGCCATTGCCAATGCATATTCTACGAAAGTGGTGCAGTCCACCTCGTCACAATTGATAATGAGGTCTTCTGCATCGTCTACTTCAAGGGTACCTGCCTTATAGGGGGTATCAACGAACCCGAGTCCGTTACTCAGCACCAGACTGTTCTCCTGTGCTGCAACTGTTCCGGCCAATAGGCTGGTACATAACAAAAGTGTACGAATTGTTTTCATCTTTATAAATGTTGTTTCGTGAGTTTCTTTATATGTCATCTGGAGAATTTCACTCCGTCGCGGAGCCGGATTGACATACGCTCCTCCCGGATGCATGAAATTCAGCTATATACTTCATTTTACCTTCATGGATGCTTTAATGAAATACAGGATTAGCAGTACGTAAGCTACCAGGGCAGCCAACTGTGAGAGGGTATTGTTGAGCCATGCATCGTTCACCAGATTGATTCCGCCGAAGCGCATGGCAGCGCTGACTACACCCATCAGGGCACCTCCGGCAATGAATCCGGATGCCAGCAGCGTCCCTTTTTCGCCCCGTTCGGTGTTGAGCGCACTGTCTTTGCTGCGGGTGGTGACATACCAGTTGATAGCTCCGCCCACTACGAGCGGTACATTCAGTTCGAGCGGGATGAACATACCCAACGCAAACGCCAGTGCAGGAACCTTAAAGAACGTCAGGATGATGGCCAGCACCGCACCGATGCCGTACAGCAGCCAGGGGGCGCCTACACCACTCATCAAAGGTTCGATTACAGCAGCCATCGCGTTGGCCTGCGGTGCGGCAAGTTGTCCGCTTGTGAATCCGTATGTCTTGTTCAGGATAATCATTACACCGCCTACGGTGGCAGCGGATACGATTGTTCCGAGGAACTTCCACGCTTCCTGCTTGGCGGGCGTACTGCCCAGCCAGTAGCCGATCTTCAGGTCGGTGATGAAACCGCCTGCCATAGAGAGGGCTGTGCAGACTACACCGCCCATCACTAATGCGGCAACCATGCCCGAAGGACCTTTCAGCCCGACGGCTACCATTACAACCGATGCCAGAATCAGCGTCATCAGCGTCATGCCCGATACCGGATTGGTACCTACAATGGCGATGGCGTTGGCCGCTACGGTGGTGAACAGGAATGAAATTCCGGCTACCAGTAAAATGGCTACCAGTGTATGTACCAGGTTACCCTGCATTACGTCGAAATAAAAGAACAGCACCACCAGGATCAGCGTGATGATGGAACCGATGGCAATGATCTTCATGGAGAGGTCGCGTTGCGTACGGATGACGTTTTTCTCCACGTCTCCTTTTCCTCCCATCTCTTTAGCTGCCAGTCCCACTGCGCTGCGGATGATGCCCCATGATTTGATGATACCGATCACTCCCGCCATGGCGATACCGCCGATACCGATGCTTTTGGCATAATGGGAGAAGATCTGCTCCGGACTCATGGAACCTACAGTGGCGGTGATTTCCGGATTCCACTGGTTCAGTACAGAGTCGCCGAAGAAAAGGGACATACCCGGTACGATGATCCACCATACGGCCAATGAACCGATGCAGATAATGGAAGCGTACTTCAATCCTACGATATAGCCCAGACCCAGTACGGCTGCACCGGTGTTTACTTTAAATACCAGTTTGGCTTTCTCTGCCAACATTTCACCCGCACCACAGACGCGGGTGGTGAAGTTCTCGTTCCACCAGCCGAAAGTTGCCACGATAAAGTCGTACAGACCTCCGATTAACCCGGCCATCAGCAATGGTTTTGCCTGGCTGCCGCCCTTCTCGCCCGACACCAGCACCTGTGTAGTGGCTGTTGCCTCCGGGAAAGGATATTTACCGTGCATATCGCTTACGAAGTATTTGCGGAAAGGAATCAGGAACAAGATACCCAGCACACCGCCCAGCAGTGAACTGATAAATACTTGCATGAAGGTGACTGACATTTCCGGATATTTGGCTTGCAGGATGTAGAGGGCAGGCAGTGTGAAGATGGCTCCTGCTACGATGACACCCGAGCAGGCACCGATGGACTGGATGATTACGTTTTCGCCGAGTGCGTTTTTACGCTTGGCTGCACCGGACACACCGACTGCTATGATTGCGATGGGGATGGCTGCTTCGAATACTTGTCCCACTTTGAGTCCCAGATAGGCTGCGGCAGCAGAGAAGAGGATGGCCATGGCGATTCCCCATGCTACCGACCAGAGAGTGACCTCCGGATACGTTTTCGTCGGACTCATCAGCGGGTTGTACACTTCTCCCGGCTTTAGTTCCCGGAACGCGTTTTCGGGCAAGCCCGTAAATTTGTCTTCTTCTTGTTTCATAATTGTTTTTTGTAGTTTATGTATAGTTTATCGGATTTCCAAACGGTTGGTTTTTCAAAACAGCCTCAAAGTAAGCAAAAAAAAAGGAGAATCCCGAAAGATTCTCCTCTTTGTTGTTATTTATTTTTGCTTACTTTGAGGCTTTGGCCGTCATGTCGCCTTCCACAAAAAGACGTATCATCTCTGTTTTGGCGTTTGTACGCAGGGTAATCGACTTTTTGAAGTGTCCCGGATATTTATCCGTTCCGTTGTAAGTCACTTTAATTGTACCTGTTTTTCCCGGCATGATGGGTTCCTGGGTATATTCGGGTACGGTGCATCCGCATGATGCCACTGCCTGATGGATGACCAGCGGACCATCGCCGATATTCGTAAACTTGAATGTGCAACTGACAATCGGGTTGTTTTCAGAGAATGTCCCGAAGTCGTGTGTTGTCTTATCAAACTTTATTTCTGCTTTACCTTGAGCCTGGACAAGACCGACGCTCAGTACCATCATAGTGATAAAAAATAGTATTTTCTTCATTTTCTATTTCTTTTTTATGGTTTCGTGGGCGACAAAGTTAAGGCTTTTTTTGATAAATGGTGTCGTATGACGGTGAAATTGTATTAAAAACCGTCTGATGGAGAGGGTGTAGCCATCCGGTGTATAGGGTGTAGCCCTAAGGTGCGGATGGCTACACCCAATGCCCCGGATGGCTACACCCTCCTTAAAAAAGGGGTGGAAACAGGAGGGTGAAGGTACTGCCTTTACCTGTTTCGGACGAAGCGGTGATGGTGCCGTGATGCAGGTGCATGATTTGTCGTGAGATGGTCAGTCCGATACCCGAACCGGTAGTTTTGGTAGTGAAGAACGGTACGAAAATACGTTCGAGCACTTCCTGCTCGATTCCCGTCCCATTGTCTTCAATCCTTATATACGGACGTTCGCCGGAGCTTAATCCGGTCGACAGCCGAATGTCGGTTGCATCGTTTTCGCGGGCATTCCTGATCAGGTTGATAAGTACTTGTTCTATCAGATCCTTGTCTATAATAAGACGCAGGGGCTTGTCCGGCAATACCAGGTGCAAGTCATCCCGGTCTGTATGCATCAGTTGTGCTATCCCTGCCAGTAATTCCCGGTCTGTATATATTTTCAGGAGCGGTTGTGGGAGATGGGATACTTCCCTGTAGCTGTTCACGAACCGGATCAGTCCGTCGCCCCGCCGGCGGATGGTCTGTAACATCTGGAGTATTTCTTTCCGTTCTTCGGCATCACCGTCGAAGTTGCCTATCTGCTGTTCCAGCAATTCCGATAAAGAGGTGACCGGAGTGATGGAATTCATAATTTCGTGCGTCAGTACCCGGATCAGCTTTTGCCAGGCTTCCGTCTCCTGATTGTCCAATACAGAGTGTATGTTCTTCATGCTTGCTACGATCAGGGGACGTCCCTGTATGACGAACTCCATGCCTGAGAGTGCGAGTTGTATTTTTTCTTCTTCCTTTTGCACCTGCAATACAGACAGGTCTCCGGCTTTGAGCGAATAGAGCCGCGAAGGAAGTTCGGGTTGGAAGTCGGCCAGATCTTCGACACTTTTCAGTGTGGATTTTCCCAATAATCTTTTGGCGGCTTCGTTCAGCCATTCTATCTTTCCGGAAGGGGTGTAGACAAGGACCGACAGGTCGATATGATTGGCCAGAGCCTGAAAATACTGGAGTTGGCTCTCTTTTTTCTGAAGATTCTGTTTATAGAAGTCCAAGGCTTCGTTCAGTTCATCCCAAAGTTCTGCAGGGAGCGAATGGAGGTGCTCTTCTCGCTGTGCGGGCAAGGAGAGGAAATCGGAATAACGAATGGCCCAGATGAGTTGTGCCATGGCACGTGCGGAACGGAGGATATACCGGTAAATGGTGTAAGCCACGAAAAGGGTGACACAGCCCGCAACAAGCAGACTGATATAAAACCCGTGCATGCCGAGCCAGATGGTGATAAAACAGCAGAGCAGCAACGCTGCCGTTAATAAGAGGGGATGTTTCACCCATTTTTGTTTCATGTTGTTTCTGTTTGGTGCTCTTATAATCCGTACTTTTCAATGCGCCTGTACAGCGATGTACGGGTGATGCCCAGCATTTCCGCGGCCACTGTGATGTTGCCGGCACAAAGGCGGAGTACTTCATCGATAGTTTCCCGTTCCTGCCGTTCAAGGTTGTATCTCTCTTTTTCGGAGGGCTGTTCCTGCAGGGCGGGACGGAGCATAAAATCGTCGGGTGTCAGGGTGGAGCTTCCTGAGAGAATGACGGCCCGCTCGATGGTGTGTTCCAGTTCGCGTACATTGCCAGGCCAGTGATAGAGCTGCATGCGCTTGCGGGCTTCTTTCGAGATGGTACGGACTTCCTTTTTATACTTCTTCCGGTAATGTTGCAAGAAATGGTCGGCCAGCAGGAACAAGTCGTTTCCCCGTTCACGCAATGGAGGGATGCGTATTTCGATGGTATTGATGCGGTAGAGGAGGTCTTGCCGGAACTGTCCGTTGTCGATAGCCGTATAGAGGTCGGTGTTGGTGGCACATATCAGCCGCACGTCTACCGGGTAAGAGGCAGTGGCTCCCAGTCGGGAACTCTTCCGTTGCTCGATGACCGAAAGCAGTTTGGCTTGTAGCGGAAGGCTGAGATTGCCGATTTCGTTGAGGAACAACGTACCTCCCGAAGCCACTTCCAGCCTGCCGGGTTTGTTTTTCCGTGCATCCGTGAATGCTCCTTTTTCATATCCGAAAAGTTCGCTCTCGAACAGTGTTTCGGGGATACTACCCAAATCGATCGGTACGTATATCCCATTTTTGCGGGGCGACTGTTCGTATACATATCGGGCTATCAAATCCTTCCCAGTACCGTTCTCGCCCAACAATAAAAGGTTGGCATCCGTATCGGCCAATTTACGGATGGTCTGGAAGATGGCTTGCATGGCGGCCGATTCACCGATAATGCGGGTTGGTTCGGGCGAGGGTGCTGCCAAAGCCTCTTTCTGTTCTTTGAGAGATTCCACCTCCGTGCGGCTGAAACTGAGTTGCAGTGCGGCAGATACCGTAGCTATCATCTTGTCATTCTGCCAGGGCTTGGCTATAAAATCGGTGGCTCCCTGCTTGATGGCCTGTACGGCCTTTTCCGTATCGGCGTATGCGGTGATAAATATTACTACGGCCTTGGGATCGAGTTTCAGAATCTCTTCCAGCCATCGGAAACCTTCACGTCCGCTTACGGCATCGCTGCGGAAGTTCATATCCAGCAGTATTACGTCGTGATGGGTACGTGAGAGAATCGGCAACAATTCCCGCGGGTCGGTGGTGACGGTTATTGTTTCCGCAATGGGACGCAACAACATCTTCAACGTGAAGAGGATGTCTTCATTGTCGTCCGCAATCAGTATTCTTCCTCGCTTTAGTGTCATAGTCGGATGTCTTGTATAGCGACAAAGATAGGGAATATGTTTGAATAAGCGGTGTACGATATCGTACAAAAAGTGCACGGTATCGTGCAAAATACCGGTTTGCTGTTTGCGCCAATCGGCTGATAAATAGGGGAGTGCTTATTTGGTATGCTTCTTGTCATTATCTTATTAAAATAACGCATGGCATTGGGGCATCGGAGTATGAACAGGAAATAAGAAGAACGGTATGAAGAGAAGATGTTGTTACATTGAAAGTTTGTTTCTGGCAGGCATTATCTGCTTGTCAGCTTGTGGCAGTAAGAATCCGGGAGTCAGTAAGGAAGAGCTGAAAAAAGAATTTGTCAAAGACAGAACTCAAAAGGATTCTCCGGTTGAAGAAAGCGCACCATCGGAGTTTGCGGAAGATTATCAGGCTCCTCCGGGTATCAAATATCAGCCCCGGATCATGACTGAAGGTGCGATTGTGCTGAATGTTGAATCGGCATTGAAGAATGTCCGTCCTTTCCGGCTCAGTGATTTGGGGAAGGAGGTGAATTATAAAAAGATGGAACCCCGATGTGATGGGAGCTCACTGATTAGGATTGATGATGACTTTCTGGTGTTTGCCGAAGACGGACTTTGGTTGCTGGACCGGGATTTTGAGAAAAAGAAAATGCTGGTTCGTTCGGATTTAAAGGTTATTCACAGCGGAGGTGGTTCAGTGAAAGTTGAAGGAGGATATTTCCTGAGAGATTTTTATTATGATCCTGCCAAGGGGCAATTGCGATTTACATGCCGGAATATGAAGACGGGCAAAGCGCATTTAGTGGTTACTTCCTGGGCAGAGTTGCTGGCATCTCCTCAGCCGGTAGAGTTAAAGTCTATCCGCAGTAAGCTCCCGATAGACAGAAATTATCTTTTTTCCATGCCCGACGGTTATGGAATGCGTGTCAGTTGTTCGGATGAACTTTATACGATGGGATTGAAAGGTGATACGCTTTGCCATTTCGTATTGGGGGATAACGAGCGGTACAAGGCCCGGCTTTTTGAGGCTGAAGGGGATATCGTTTACTATTATCAAGGCAACACCATGTTCTACCATGCGTATGGCGGTAAGATATACAGAATAAAAAATGCTTCGACTCTGGAAGTTGCCTATAAACTCGATTTCGGTTCATTGCCCCATCTGGCAGGGGCCCAGGTGGCCGGTGGGGCTGATGTGGGTAACTCTTATTTCCTCACTTCGTGCGTTGATACGGATCGCTTCCTTTTCTTAAGTATCGATAAAGGATATGATAGCATAAATGCCCGTAGAAACAGGAGTGTGAAACTTTATTCTCTGGTGTATGACAAGCGGAGCGGAGAGTTTTTCTCCTTGCCTGTGGTGTCTGATAAAGTGAATCCGGAGCAGCCGCTTATCATTGCCGATTTGCCGGAAAGTTTACCTTTCTGGCCCAACCGGAGTATAGAAGGCAATCCGGCCCGGTTTTTCTCTAAAAGTTCTTTGTTAGAGTTGTATCCGGCCCAGATGCGGGAAAATGGGCAAGTGGAGAAGTTGAGTAAGACTGATAATATCTGGTTAATTATTAAATAGGTAAATATGATAAGCCATTATTTAAAAGTAGCTCTTCGGTTGATAAAACGGAGCTTCCTGTTTTCTACCATTAATATGTTGGGATTTGTATTGGGCATGGCAGCTGCATTCCTGATTTATTTGTGGGTAGTGGATGAATTGACATTTGAAGATTATAATCCGGATGCAGGGAGGATATTCCGGGTGATTGAAGCCAATTGTACTGAGAGTGGGGAAATAGTGGAAAGCCCTTTTACAGCCATACCCTTGGCCGAAGCTTTTCGTAAAGAGTTCCCTCAGGTGGAACAGGCAACATACGTTAAAGCCAGGGAGTTAAGGTCTTTGTGCTTGAAGGACCGGAATCTTTCTGCTGATATGATATGTGTCGATACGACATTTTTTGATATGTTTCCCTTCAAAGTGGCAGAAGGTGATCCTTCCAAACTCAAATCGGGCTTCAACCATATAGTACTTTCCGAGAAAATGGCCCGAAAGTTCTTTGGTACAGCTTCGGCAATCGGACAACAGCTGATATATACCGAAGGTATGGATACTGAGTACAGCCTTACGGTAGTCGGGGTGGTAAAAGTGCCCCGTAAGAGTCATCTGCAATTTGATGCTGTCGTCGGACAGGCATTATTTGATAAGATGAACGAGAATGTATGCATCTACCGGAGCGGCACAGACTGGGATCGCAGAGAAGCGAATGTCTACGTGAAAATGCGTTCCGGTTCGTCGATGTCCGATGCAGACAGGAACCAAATGAGTCGTTTGTTGAGTAACCGTGTCCATGCAGAACGTTTACTGCGGTTTCAGCCCTTGAATGATATACATTTAAAGACCGACTTTGTAGATGTATCTGTCCGGAATCACGGCAATATGACTTCCATTTTCCTGTTTATAGCTTTGGCCGTATTGATTGTTTTTATGGGGGCATTTAATTTCACTACCCTTTCTACAGCCCGGGCAGCGTTACGTTATAAAGAGATAGGAGTGAGGAAAGTGACCGGTGCCAAGCGTAAAACACTGATTGTGCAGTTTCTTTCCGAAAGTCTGGTGCAGGCGTTCATTTCACTGGTGTTGGCATTAGCCCTGACAGAACTGCTTTTACCACTCTTCAATCAGATGATGGGTAAAGATATTACCCTGCAATTCAGCTGGAGTGTATTGGCCTATATTGTTGTGGGAATTGTCGGTGTGGGATGTCTTTCCGGCAGTTATCCGGCATTTTATCTCTCGGCCATAAATCCGCTGATGGCTTTCAAAGGAGGACAAAAGTCGGGAAAAAAGGGAGGCCTGATACGCGGTCTGCTTTGCGTACAGTTTGTTATTGCCATCACGCTGCTGTTGTATACCGGCATTGTATTCAAACAATTGAATTATTTACAGAATAAAGATTTAGGTCTGAATAGAGAGAATATAGTTTCTGTCTATACGAGTTTATGGTATAACGTTGATGGATTCCGACAAGAAATTCTAAAGAATCCGAATATCCTCAGTGTTTCGATGGGGGCTGAAATTGCCGATTATATGGAAGATAGCAAGGGGCAGGGTGATGTATTGCAGTGGACGGATGCGGAAGGAAAGGTCGATTCACTGCGGATGATGTGTATTTGGGCTGATGGCAATTTTGTGAATACCTTCGGACTGAAACTTCTGAAAGGAGAGATTTTAAAGGCAGATGGCGGAGCTTATTTTAGTGGAGTGTATGATTTTCCGATAATTATTAATGAAACAGCCTGGAAGGCAATGAATGTGTCTGATCCCGTGGGTATGGAGATTAGCGGAGGTTTTGGTGTGGGGAGTTTTAAGAAACGTATTGTGGGCGTTGTGCAGGATTTTAATTTTCAATCGTTGCGTGAAAAAATTAAACCGGCATACCTGATGTACAGTCCGGAATGTCTGGTGAATATACACATTAAGATCTCTCCGGAGCATAAGCAGGAAACTTTGGCGTTTATTCAAAAGAAGTTTGAGGAGATGGCTCCCCTGTTTGTCAAGGAGTTTAAGTATCAGTTTTTTTCAGATGCTTTGAATCGGAATTACGAGAAAGAGCGACAACAAGGCCGGATGCTGTTTTCGTTTACCGTACTTGCTATTGTTATAGCCATGATGGGAGTGTTCGGGCTGGTTTCACTCTCTACCCGGCAGCGTACTAAAGAGATCGGTATCCGTAAAGTGAATGGTGCCCATTCGGATCGGATTGTAAAGATGTTCTGTCTGGAATACCTGAAATGGGTGGGCATTGCCTTTGTGATTGCTTGTCCGTCGGGTTATCTCCTGATGTACTATTGGTTGAGCGATTTTGCCTATCAAACAGCGATCAGCTGGTGGCTGTTTCCGTTGGTGGGACTGATTATAGCCGGCATCACCTTGCTTACGGTGATTGGCCAGACTTGGCGGACGGCTTCACAAAATCCGGTAAAGTCATTGAGATATGAATAATAAAAAAACTGAAAGATTATGATAAAAGCAATTGGATTGACAAAGATATTCCGTACAGAAAGTGTGCAGACTACCGCATTGAACGAAATTAGCATCGAAATATCAGAAGGAGAATTTGTAGCAATCATGGGGCCTTCGGGGTGTGGAAAATCAACTTTGCTGAATATGTTGGGCTTGCTGGATAATCCTACTTCGGGGCAGCTGTGGTTCATTGACAAAGAGGTTTCCCGCTACTCGGAAAACGATCGGACGGATATGCGGAACGGGAATATTGGTTTTGTCTTCCAGAGTTTTAATCTGATAGACGAGCTGACTGTGTTTGAAAATGTGGAATTGCCATTGCTGTATGCCGGAGTACCGGTTCGTGAACGTGTGGAACGTGTGAACAAGGCGTTGGAAAGAATGCAGATTGCCCATCGTGCGGAACATTATCCTCAACAACTATCCGGAGGTCAGCAGCAGCGTGTAGCTATAGCCCGGGCCATTGTGACGAATCCGCGGATTATATTAGCGGACGAGCCGACAGGTAATCTTGATTCTACCAATGGTAATGAGGTGATGGCCTTGTTGAAAGAGTTGAATAAGGATGGGGCAACTATTGTAATGGTGACCCACTCGGAAGAGAATGCGCGGGAGGCCAACCGTATTGTGAGGATGATGGATGGGTGCATTTTGACGGAAAGCAAACGATGAAGGTTTTTGAATGATAAGCAATAAGCGATCAACGATGAATAATGCGATTAACAGAGAGAATTATGATAACCTATTTTACTCGCTAATTACTTTATTATTCATCGTTGATCGTTGTTTACCGTTCATCATTCAAAAGCCTTCATCGTTTCAGTTCATATCCAAGCATCATGCCGTCATAGCTGTCTGCCAATGAACTGATGGCCTTGAGAGTGGCACTGCTGCTTTTACTGGATAAGAAAGTGATTAATTTCAGTAACTTATCTGCTTCAAACAGAAGATCCATTTGCTGGGTCGTATAGTTGACTTTTGCGTTCATGGGGATCAATTTCATGTACTTCAACTGGAGCATGCCGGTTGTGGGGTTATAAGAGTAGGTACCGTTCAGCTTGCGTTTGCCTAAAGTGCTGATAAAAGTACTGTCTGTGTTGAACGTAAAGCTCAGTTGCCCTTCTTTTATGCCGAGTTTGGCTAATTGTTCATCCAGTTTTTGTTCGGCAGCGGAAGCGGCAACCGTTCCTCCGGCTTTTTTCAGCAGATTTTCCGATTCGAATTCAATGGCGGAGCCGGTATAACGCCAGGTTCCGGTCATATCCACTGTTTCGGTATGCCCGGTGACGGCATTGACCACTTTGGAAATATTGTCTTTGTTGAATAGATCTTTAATGGATTGTGCACGACCTGTGGCCGGTACAAGCAGCAGTGTGGCAAGAACTGCCAATGATAATAGTTCTCTTTTCATTTTGATATCTCTGTTTTTACTTTGAATAAAGTTCTTTGTTAATTGATTCGATGTAATTTAATACTTCTGTTCTACCAAGGCATTCTTCCGATGAAGTGATGAAGTAGGGGGGGAGTTCTTCCCACTGTTTCCGTAACTCCTTCAGATATGCGTTGATATTCATTTTGAGTCGTCCTCCTTTTAGCTTGTCTGCTTTGGTGAAGATAATGGAAAAGGGGATTCCGTTCTCACCCAACCATTCCATGAACTCTATATCTATTTTCTGGGGCTCCAACCGACTGTCTATCAATACGAAAAGATTGGTCATCTGTTCCCGCTCGAGGATATAGTCTTCGATGATAGTGCGTATTTGCTCCTGTCCTTTCTGGCCTCGTCTGGCATATCCGTATCCGGGGAGGTCAACCAGATACCAACTGTTATTGATCAGAAAATGGTTGATAAGCATTGTCTTACCGGGAGTGGCGGAAGTCATGGCCAGTCCCTTTCGGGCGGTCAGCATATTGATGAGGCTGGATTTGCCCACATTGGATCGGCCGATAAAGGCGTATTCGGGAAAGGTGCCTGCAGGACATTTTTTCACGTCCGTGTTACTAATTACAAACTCAGCATTGGTTATTTCCATATTTCTTGTTAGTTTTTAAATTCATTTTTTAGTTGCTTTTCTTGATGCAATCCACATCCCTGCAAAAGTAAGCATACCGTTCAGCATCAGTAATTCATAACCAAACTGATAGCCGGTTTCCTGACGGGCAAGCCTATCGGCTGCGTAACATATCAGCGGTGAAACTATCGCAATAAACGGTATGTACCGATCGTTTGTTTGCCGTCGGGTAAACAAACCGAAAGCAAACATTCCCAAAAGAGGGCCATATGTATAGGAAGCTATGATGTAAATGGCATCAATAACACTTTGATTGTTCAATGCATCGACAAGGCAGATAAAGAAAACGAGCAGAATAGAGAGCCCGATGTGTACCCGGTTTCGTTTTTTACGGGCTATTCCTTCTGTGTCTTTCCCTGTGTCGAGCAGATCGATGCAAAAGCTCGTTGTCATGGCGGTCAAAGCCGAATCCGAATTACTAAAGGCGGCGGCAATGATACCGATTGTGAATAGAATCAGCACTCCTTCTCCCAGATACCCTTGAGTAGCAAACATAGGCAGGATATCGTCACCGGTTGCCGGAAGTTCCAGCTGCATCTCCTGAGCAAGGACCAGTAATAAAATGCCAAGGCCGAGGAACAGCAGGTTGAGCGGGGCGAATGCGAAGCCATAACAATACATATTTTTCTGTGCGTCACGCAGGCTACGGCAAGAAAGGTTTTTTTGCATCATGTCTTGATCGAGTCCGGTCATAACGATAACAATGAAAATCCCGCTCAGAAACTGCTTGAAGAAATTCTGGCGTGACATCCAGTCGTCAAATACAAAAATGCGGCTGTGTTCATTGTTACTGATTGTCTGTATGACTCCGCTGAAGTCGAGATTTAGTTTTGCTGTGACAAAAACAAGGATACAGATCAGTGCGGCAATCAGACAGAAGGTCTGTAAGGTGTCTGTCCAGACGATAGTTTTAATACCGCTCTTGTGAGTGTATATCCAGACTAAGGCTACCGATCCGGCAGCAATACTCCAGAATGGCATGCCCATGTCGCGAAACACATAGGTATATAGAATCAGACAGACGAGGTATAGTTTTGCAGCTGTGCCCAGCATACGCGAAAGAAGGAAAAAAGAAGCTCCTGTACGGTAGGCGCGCTTTCCGATACGGGTATCCAGATAAGTGTATATGCTGGTCAGGTTGAGTTTATAATAGAGTGGGAGGAGTATATGGGCAACTGCCAGGTAACCGAAAAAGAATCCGAATACAGTTTGCATATACGTCATATCCATCGCCTTTACCATGCCGGGTACAGATACGAAAGTCACTCCCGAAATGGATGCGCCAATCATTCCGAAAGCAACGATGTACCACGGAGACTGGTTTTCTCCTTTGAAAAACGCTGCATTCGAACCTCCTTTCCGTCCGGTGATACGGGCTATCAGCAAGAGAATGGCAAAGTAACATACAATAGTGACAAGTATCATCATAACGGGTACAAAGGTAACACTTATTTTGCAAACGATGATTGCTAATTAAAATTTGATATTTATCTCTACGGGTCTATAATGGAATTTTATATATGGATCAGCAATATTTATAGACGAATAAATAATAAAAGTTTGGTAATCACCCGCACCGCTCTGTTGCAGGTAAACCCACCCTCTTGTAACAGTTGAAACACCCGCCTATGCTGCGTTTATTTAGATATTAACGATTGATAAGCAAATGATGAATAACCATATTTATGTCAATATGACGGCATAAACAACTGCCGAAACTGAGAGGCTTATTATAGAATAAATAGTGGCAGACTTTGGTGATTTCTTCACGAGTTTCACGATACCCATCAAAAGGCCACCCAATATAGGTGTCAGGGTGCCGAGTGTTATTAACAGATTTCCATCGCCATTGGAATCTAATACGATGCCCATGACGGCATAGACAGGAATAATGCTGGCCAATAGCGCGAGAACGGTAGCGATTCTTGATATAGTTTTCATTATGACTGGGGTGCTTTATAAATAAGTCCGGCAAATTTAGAAATAATAATGGATAAAGAACGATTCAAATACTGGTTACGGATAAAAAGTTTCTGTTTGAGGCAGTTTGGGAGCGGTGAGAAGTGGGAGCTGATTCAGTTCAGATTTGTAATGGTTCTGATTTCACCACAGATTACACGGATTGATAATTAATTTCGTTGAGAATAAGATTAAAGAATCTGTGCTCATCCGTGTAGTCTGTGGTGAAATGGATTTAGTTTTCCAGTAGTTTTTTCATCACCTTCTCTTCTTGTCGGATACGTACAGCCAGCAAGCATACATAAATCGGTAGCCCGATAAATAGCGTGTACCAGGCATTACAGAGTAAACCAACTCCAATTAGCTCAGGTATGATATTCAGATAGTAATTGGGATGTCGCACCGTCCTGAAAAGGAAGCTCTTTTCAATGCGTTGACCGGGAACAATATAAAGTTTCACTGTCCATACATCGTGTAGTTTATAGATGACATAGAATAACATAGCATAGGCAAAGCCCATTACAAGAACACCACACACGGAGAAACAGTTGAAGGTAGTTCCCGAAATATACGCTTCATAAAGGGCGGATAAATAGTAAGCGACATGCGCTAATGTCAGTAATAACGAATTAACTTTACCATATTGTACAGCTCCGTTTTTCAGGAGACGTTTTTCGTTACGAATGGAATAGGCCAAGGACAACAATCTGAGTGTGAAAAAGACGATAAATGTAATAATGATATTCTGCATTGTTTTTGTATTTTAGGGAGCAAAGATAATTTTTTATTTTCGTTCTCAAAATGACGAAGGAATGCCCGGCACAAACGAGCCGAAACTCAGTTCATTTCAGAATAGCTATGAATTGGCGGATGGGCATAGGAGTTTTTAAATACTGGTTAAAAATATGCGGCTTTCATTCTGATCTGTTTGATATTTGTGAAAAAAGGAATTTGCTGAAGATAAAATCTAAAAAGCGGTTTTAAAAGTAATTCCGTGAGATTATAACCTGGAACCGCTTATAAAACCGCTTTCCGTTTACAAAGGTTTTAACTTCAACTCTATTTGTGTAACTGAGCCCGAACGTATGGTACGTCCCGAAGACCATATTTCATAGTTCTCCGTACCACTGCCATATTGAACGGCGAAAGTAAAGAATCTGTCTTTACTTGACTCGAACCACTCATCATAAGTAAAAATGAAAGTGGCCACTCCTTTAGAGTTGGTTAATGCATATGCTGTAGGAGTCGTTCGATTATCCTTTTTGAACTCTTCATAAGTTTTTTCATCGAACATTTGGACGATTTCGTTAGACAGGGGTTTGTCATCAGCACTGATCACAGTGACTAATACCTGCGTATCATTTTTGTTTTCATCATCGCTGCTACAGGATGTAAGCACTAAACTAATGAGGGTGAATAGATAGAAAGTAGTCTTTTGTAAGTTCATAATTTTAGTTATTTAGCTATAATAACAAAAATGTGCCGTTGGTTGTTCAACGTATAAGGGGTAGCCATCGGGAACCGCACTTGTTCATGCCGTAAGAAATATGATCTGAACATTTAGGAATATTTGAGATTAATTTTTATCATCTGATACTTGAAAATGATCGTTCGGCGGTGTCGAACCTGATTGCGGTATGTGTCTGTGATCGTTATTCTGAGCTGTTTTTATAGTTCCGTAATGATAGGTTGTCTCGGAAATTGTAATAGAAGAAATGAACAGGTCGATTGAATAAGTCTCCTATTTTATCAGTGGCAGATTTGCCATTTATAAAATATGCGTATCTTTGTGCTTCATTAAGTATACAATATCTTTATGGGAGAGTTGAAGTGCTTTTATATTAAATCTGTTGCTTCTATGCGTATTGATATATACTTTATTGAAAATTAAATAGATATACTTGTTTGTATATGAATCAACAATATCCATCGACGTTGCTTGAAAAAGCCGTCGGAGAATTTTCTAAATTGCCGGGTATCGGACGGAAAACAGCTATGAGACTGGTGCTTCATTTATTGCGTCAGGATACATCTGTGGTAGAAGCTTTCGGAAGCTCTATTATAACTTTAAAGCATGAGGTGAAATATTGCAAGGTGTGTCATAATATATCTGATACAGAGACTTGTCAGATCTGCGCAAATCCGCAGCGAGATGCTTCTATGGTTTGTGTCGTAGAGAATATACGGGATGTGATGGCTGTAGAGGCTACTCAGCAATATCGTGGACTATACCATGTTTTGGGTGGTGTAATTTCACCTATGGATGGGGTGGGGCCGGGCGATTTGCAGATAGAAAGCCTGGTGCGTCGGGTAGCCGAAGGCGGAATAAATGAAGTCATTCTTGCTCTCAGCACAACCATGGAAGGGGATACTACAAATTTTTATATTTACCGTAAACTTGAGAAAATGGGTGTCAAACTGAGTGTGCTTGCCCGCGGGGTATCTATTGGTGACGAGTTGGAATACACTGATGAGATAACATTAGGTAGAAGTATCGTGAACCGCACAACGTTTACCGGAACCGTTTAAAATGGAATTACTGTAATTGATAATCATTATATATAATAAATGGAAGAACAAATAAAACGCGTTGTGAAAAGCCAGAAGATACAGTATATTTCTTTTTGGATCATTCCGTTACTGTTGGTATTGCTTGGAGAAGCTGGTGTGTTGCCTGTTGGAATAAAAGCAGACAATGTAAGGGCCGTTTATGTTTTTGAAACAACCGGTATTTTGATAACGGCTGTCTGTATACCACTTTCTCTTAAATTATTCAGTTTTGTTTTGACAAAGAAAATAGATCAACTGACGTTTCCGGTGGCATTGAGCCGCTACATGCTTTGGAGTGCTGTTCGGCTGGCTTTACTGGAATTTGTAGTGGTGTTTAATCTGGCAGGTTACTACTTTACACTTAGCAGTACAGGTGCGCTATGTGCACTTATAGGCCTGACGGCCTCCTTTTTCTGTCTTCCGGGAGAGAAAAGATTACGTGCCGAGCTACATATCAACAAAGAATAAATGATGAAACAATCTTTCTTGACCAATGAGCGAATATACCTCCGTGCAGTGGAACCGGAGGATTTGGATATCATGTACGAAATGGAAAATGATCCTTCCATGTGGGATATCAGTAGTTTTACAGTTCCGTATTCTCGTTTTGTGCTGAAACAATACATTGAAGGTTCACAGAGCGACATGTTTGCTGATAAACAGCTGAGGTTGATGATTATGCGCCGGAATGACAATCGTGCTTTGGGAACAGTTGATATAACTGATTTTGTGCCCTTGCATTCAAGAGGAGCAGTCGGAATTGCCGTTCATAGGAATTATAGACAGGAGGGGTATGCTGCCGATGCATTGAAGCTGCTTTGTGAATATGCTTTTAATTTTTTATTTGTGAAACAATTGTATGCCCATATAGCTATAGATAATGAGGCCAGTTTACGATTGTTTACTTCTTGTGGATTTACCCAATGTGGGGTATTGAAAGATTGGCTGTTGACACACGAAGGTTATAAAGATGCAGTACTTGTGCAATGTATGAATCCTAAGCGGTAATTTTAGTTTAGAGAAGGAACTTGTGGGAAGCGGGACCAGGTTTCATACTTGCTACCCAATTTCCCTAAAGCTTCTTTCCACATGCCTTTTATATCTTCATTCATTAAATAGGTGTTTTCTTCTTTTGAAATAATCCAGGTATTCTCCTTTATTTCCTGAATTAGTTGTTCGCACTCCCAACCGGAATATCCGAGAAAAAAGCGTATCTTTCCTTTTACAGGATTTCCTTGTAAAATGTATCTTTTGATAGCATCGAAATCTCCATTGAGGTATAATCCATTATTGATTGGAAGGGTTCCGGGAATTTCGCGTAGAGTATGTAAATAGAATAGGGTATCGGTTCCGATAGGACCACCTTTGTGTAGCGGAATATCTTCTATATATTTAAATTCTTTAATAATATCATTGAGCATCAATGGGAGTTGTTTATTTATAATCAATCCCATGCTTCCTTCCTCAGTATGATCAACAAGTAATACTACTGACCTTCCGAAGGTTACGTCGTGGAGGAAAGGTTCTGATATCAGAATCTTTCCTCTCGACGGCATTACGTTATTCGATTGGATCTTAAATATGTCGGAATTGATGTTCATGCCCCTAATTTAAAGATTTATTTTACACGAACAAACAATATTCCTCTTTTTTTCGATTTAGTGTGCTCTTTTTAAGATATAGGATGGTTCTCGGCAAATAATTTCATTCTTTCATCCAACTGAGTATATTGGTGCTCTTTAATGAAAGAAGTGCATGCACGCAATCCCTGTTGATGGCTTCCTGTGGTAACTAAAGAAATTGCACTCACTCCATAGTACATCAATTCTTTAGCTAACTCTCCACCGGTCATTCCCGGATAGCCAATGGTGAAATAAAAACCGTCGGCAACAGGATCTTCAAGATCTTTATCGTATACCAAATGGAAGCCGTAGCGTAAGAATATCTCTTTTAACTTACGGGCACGTTCACCATATATCTTCACTTCATTTAGGAAATTGTATTTACCTTCATTGGCTGCTTTCAGCATAGCTGCCATAGCGAATTGTGCCGAATGACTGGTTCCTGACGAGAGAGCATACAGTACACGATGGATAAATACAGTACCAAAAGTGCCGCCTCCGTAGCGTTTGTCGAATCCGGGATAATGGCGATGATATAATTTATCAGAGATACAGCTGACACCGATACGTTGTCCTGCATAACTGAATGCTTTAGAACCGGATATAAGTAGAATATAGTTGTCTGTGTAGTGTGCTACCGAAGGTTGGTAAGGTGCGTGATATGGATTGCTTAGATCTTGACGGAAGTCCATAGCAAAATATGCCAGGTCTTCAAGGATAATCACATCGTATTGGGTCGCTAATTCACCGATAATCTTTAGCTCTTCATCTTTCAAACAAATCCAGCTTGGATTATTGGGATTCGAATATATGATAGCTGAAATATTTCCTTTTTTCAGATAGCTTTCAAGTTTCTCTTTTAATTTGTCTCCTCGGTAGTCGTAAACATCAAATGTTTCGTATTTCTGCCCCATAACAACTAATTGTTGTTTTTGTACCGGAAAACCGGGATCTATGAATAAAATTGTATCTTTCTTTTCGTCGCATTGACTGCAAGTCAGGAAAGATGCGAAAGTACCCTGCATAGATCCTGTGACAGGTACACAACCTTCCGGTTTGAGATCTATATTGATAAATGCTTTTATGAATTTTGATGCTTCCAGTTTTAGTTCCGGCAATCCATTAATATCAGGATATAAACTTGCTATTCCGTTTTGCAGTGCTTCTATTTCGGCCTTCACTCCTACAGAAGAGGGGGGAAGACCTGGTACTCCCATTTCCATTTTTATAAATTCAACTCCGGATGTTGCTTCTGCTTTCGCTGCTATGGCTTTTACTTCACGGATGGTTGCTTTTGAAAAGTCGGCTATTTGAAATTCTTCGATAGTTTCATCAATAAGATGCCGTTTGATAGGTGTATCTTTCATGTTTCTTTTTATTGCTTTATAATTTGTGTCACAAAGATAGGTATAATCTACTTATAATCAACAAATGAATAAGAAAGATGAAAAAAATCTTTCTTAGCTATTGCAGATATAAAATAAATATCTACCTTTGCAACCGCAATCGAGAGAGATAGCGATTAAGAAATGAAATACTGGTGCGTTAGTTCAGTTGGTTAGAATACATGCCTGTCACGCATGGGGTCACGGGTTCGAGTCCCGTACGCACCGCAAAGGAGAATTGAGAACAAATATTTAGCACTGATATTCAATATATTAGTGCTTTTTTATGTTCTTACCTTTGCTACACTTTTAAAAATGGTGTGCATAATATGCGACCGATTATTAGTAACCCGTGCGACCAATCCATGCGTAACATTTATGTATTTTAACTAACTGAACTAATGAATGTTATATATTGATTACTTTTTAAATTTTGTACCTTCCGTCTTATATGAATACGTTTTTCTATCTTAAGTCCATCATTTATCATGTAAAGTGATTTTGTAAAAGGATGAGATCCTTATGTCATATAAGCAAAAAAGACTGTATGGAGTTTTGTTCAGAACAGTCTTGCAATTCAATGCATTCTTTGTCTTGTTTTGGTATTATTGGTGTCCCATTCCACTTCAGTTTGTTGACTAATCCTTTCTTTTGAGTAACATGCCAAGACACAGCTATCTATCTTCTACCTTTTCCTTTGTTTAGTCCTCCCATAGGAGTGGAGATAAGGACAGCTTTTAATGGTTCTACCATATCAACTTTACGTTCATAAATTCCCATGTGTTTCTTTCCTTTAAAACGGTTCTTCTCCAAATTTGGTGGTAAATTCTTTATTTCTTTATTTTCAAGTTGATAATTGTCCTTTTTGCTTGCTTTAATAAGAAAAACCAGACACCGGCTGAATAAGATAACTCAAGTTTCGGAAGTGAATTTGCGCCGTCTGAACCGGTATCTTCATCCTTATCCCTTTCTTCAATTAACATTGTTAATGCCTTTTGCAGTTTGTCAGGTTCTTATGCGCAAATAATAAGGCTTTTGCATTTAAAGAACTTGTTATTCACATCCAAAGAACAAGCTTTAACTCTGTGTTAAAACAAAGCTTTTGAAGATGGAAATTTTACTTTTTAAAGATATTGATTTTCAGATGGTTTATTCTAAAATTCGCTTCTTCACCTCATGGATAGACTCTTCGGGGGAAATCGGGATACTTGCTTTTTTGTCAACTATAAACGAGGGCTTACACTTCCCTTACCACCAAATTTGAAGAAGAACCTTTAAAACTGTTATTCTGTATTTTGCATTGTGCTTTGAATGATAAATAATTGGAAATTATTCCTTTAAAGTAAGATCTATTGATAAATAAATCTCTTATTTCCAACTTGGAAGTGGATAAACATGAATTTGTATACGGATTTTTTGTTTTGATGAGTTCCAATATATCGTTTACTTTTACATTATATGCTTTGGCAATGTCTCCGATAGTCATTCCAACTAGATTCTTGAATTTCTTTCGGCTATAGGAATCGTTTGGGTTGGGAACTAAAAAATTCTTTTGGCGTATTAGTTCCTTTTCCTCTTGGCATACTGCTTCCTTTTTCTTTTGCGTGACCTGTTTAATTTTCCTTAGTTCAGTCAGTTGTTCAAGGAAATAGAGTTGTATCTTATATTTATTAATCATATTCATGATTCTTAATTGGAAAACTTTATTGTTTAGTAGATTCTCTTCCAAAAGTTCTTTGATTATCAAATCTATTTTTCTGTGGTATTAACTGGTATATAATGGGTTAGCTCCATGGATGTATGTCTTTAAGGTTTCAGACAAATTTAATTATAATTTGGGTAATATGATTAGGATTGAATAAAAAAGATGAGGAATCTTTCACTTTCCTACAAAGGAACACATAACTCATACCATAAATATTTTTATGAAAAGACTTCCTCTGGTGATAGACAATATGCCAAAAGAAGAACAAAAAACAATATCATTCTTCATTGGTAGAAACTTGGCAGAATCAGAAGTCCCTCTTCTGCTAATTACCCGGAAAGAGATTGAGTATGGGGTAAATATTGTTTCTGCTGCATTTGCAAACGAGAAAAATCAAGAACCAAGACTTTCCTCTGTTAAAATGTTTTCTACTTTTGTTGGAAGGGGACTTCTCTGATAGTAATTTTTTACTCTAAGAATTCTTTTTCAGCAACTGAGGAAAAACTAATTCAATAGCTAACGGATGATTGTCAATACACAAACGAGGGTGGTGATTAGTAAATCTGCAAGATCCTCACGAAGCAGCTTTGTTGCCTGTTGTATGCGGTAAGCAATGGTTTTTATTGAAACTCCGGAAATCTCAGCAATTTCTTTATAACTCTTTTTGGTAAAACGATGCATAAGAAAAGCCTCCCGATAAGAAGTTGGTAACCCATCTATGGCCTCTTTTATTCGTCTGGAAAGCTCTTGAAATTGAAATGCTTCTACACCATGTATTAGCTTTTCCATTTCTTCATAAAATATGGTATCAGCTTGATTTTTCAAATTTTTCTGCTTAATGCAGTTGAGTGACCTGTGATATACCGATTTGAGTAAATATCGACCTAATGAAGTTTCAACCTGGAGTGTCTGGCGATGTTCCCACAACCACAAAATTGCGTCTCCGGCTATTTCTTTTGACTCTTCATTATCTACAAACCTATTCCCATATGCGCAAAGAATTGGGTAGTACTTTTTAAATATACTATCGAAAGCTATTACTTCTCCTTTTCTCAGTGCAATTAATAAATATGCATCTTCATTGCTGTGTTCCATGTCTGCAATGATAATGCTTGTATTTTAAATATATACAATCACTGTTGTTAATTATAAAGTTTATTAATATTAAGTAATGTTAATTATGAAAATGAGTTTAGTATTTTTTATTTCCCGGTTGTCTCTTTAATAAATTTATCATGGAAATGGATTATTCGAATATAGAAGACTTGCTCATTAGCTATTATGATGGTAAAGCGACAGCAGATGAAGTACGGGAAATAGAAGCCTGGATCAAGTCGTCAGATGGGAATAAAAAGAAGGCTATTGACATTTATACTCTTCTTCTTATGACCGACGCACAGCAAGTCGCTGAAAATATAGATTTGAATGAAGAGTTAACCAAAGTGAAAGGGTATATGCAGGGAAGCAAGTATCATATTCCCTGGTGGAGTTGGATGCAGCGCGTAGCCGTGTTTTTACTTATACCGATGACAATTACTATTTTTATTTTGCTCTATCAATCGGGATCTGCTGCGCCTGTCCGTACCCAATTATACGAAATCCGTACACAGCCTGGGATGATTACCTCATTTAGATTACCGGACAGTACTTTGGTATATTTGAATTCTGGTTCAGTTTTGAAGTATCCTTCAGCTTTTACTGGTGATATTCGTGAAGTAAGCTTGGATGGTGAAGCTTATTTTGATGTGACTAAGGATTCCACTCGCAAATTCATTGTTTCAACGCTTCAAAATTCTAAAGTGGAGGTTTTGGGTACACGTTTTAATCTGGAAGCATTCGGCAATATGGATGAAGTCACTACAACGTTGATAGAAGGTAAAGTAGAATTTATATATCAGCAGGCAGGTACTAAACGTAAAGTGACAATGAAGCCGGGACAGAAAACCATTTATAACAAAAAGAACGAAGAAATTTTATTAAAGAGTACGAATGGAGAATCGGAATTGTCGTGGAAAGATATGAAAATGATATTTGACCGGACTCCTATGAGGGATGCATTACGCATGCTGGGGAAACGTTATAATGTAGACTTTATAGTAAATACTTCTAAGTATGACAAATATACATTCACCGGTATGTTTACAGATCAATATGTAGACGAAATCTTGGAAAACTTTAAAATTTCATCATGCATTCGTTGGCGGGTCATTAAGGCAAAAGATAACGATCAGAAGAAGCGGGTTATAGAGATATATTAGAAAGAACCCTTATGTTTAACTAAATTTGATACTATTATGAAACATTACAAGCCTCCTTAATTAAAAAGACATACAGGCATGATGCGCCAACATCTGCCTGTATGTGAAAGCCTTTAAACTGTTTGCGCGCAAACAGAATAAATTATTTCTTAACTTTAATTCATGCAAAGATATGAAGAAAAACAACTATGTCCAACAATTATGGGCGGATAATCCCATGCCTGCCGTTTGGAAAAAATTTCCATTAACTATGAAATTGCTTTTTGTGTTTTCTTTTTGTTTTGTTGGTTTACTATGTGCCAGCGACAGTTATGCCCAACGCACTATAATCAATGTGGAAGCAAAAAATCAGACTGTAAAAGAAGTACTTTCCCAAATTGAGTCACAATCTGAATTTAGTTTTTTTTATAATGATAGTCATGTTGATATTAACCGTCGGGTATCAATATCAACCGGGTACAATAACATCTTTACTATATTGAATGAGGTGTTTAAAAATACTAATGTAAAATATGTTATAAATAACAAGAAAATAATATTGTCCACGAAGATACCGGATACATCTTCCGTAAAACAGACAATACATATAAAGGGAAAGGTGACGGACATATCCGGCGATCCGGTGATTGGAGCTACTGTTATGGAGAATAGCACTAAAAACGGCGTGATAACAGATCTGAACGGAAATTTCACTCTGGATGTCTCTTCGCCTAACGCTACTATCACAGTTTCTTATGTAGGTTATGTATCTCAGACTGTGAAGGCGCAAGGTGACAAAGTTTTGTCGATTATTCTGAAAGAGGATATGCAAACATTGGATGAAGTCGTGGTCGTAGGTTTCGGTACACAAAAGAAAGTGAATCTGACCGGTTCTGTATCTACGGTAAATGCTGATGAATTATTGTCGCGTCCGGTTTCCAACGTAAGCCAGGCTTTACAGGGATTGGTTCCGGGAATGAATTTTTCCTATGCTTCCGATGGCAATGGCGGTGAGATAGGTGCGGACATGAAGGTCAATATTCGTGGAACAGGTACTATCGGCGCTGGTTCCAATGCGGCTCCGTTAATCCTGATCGATGGTATGGAAGGAAATATGAATATGCTGAATCCGAATGATATTGAAAGCATATCAGTTCTGAAAGACGCTGCCGCCTCATCTATCTATGGTTCGCGTGCACCTTTCGGGGTAGTGTTGATAACAACTAAGAAAGGAAAAGCCGGGAAGGCAACCGTTAATTACAATAACAGTTTTCGTTGGTCGCAGGCTATCAATCTGCCGCATGTAGTAGATGCATACACATATGCTATGTATTTCAATACTATGCAGCGGAATGACGGTGTAACGGCAGTACAGTTTGATGATACCCGCCTTCAAGCTATCAAAGATTATGCATCGGGAGTGATTACCACTACTACTCAGCCTAATAGGAATACCCCTACTATTTGGGACTGGATCGGCAATACGGATACGGATTGGTATGATGTAGTATTCGGAGGAACGGCATTTTCACAGGAGCATTCGCTGAGTGTTAGTGGCGGAACGGAGAAAATACAGTATTATTTTTCGGGAAATTACATGGGGCAGGAAGGCATGATGGCTATCCGTCGTGATCAATTGCAGCGTTACTCGGTGACAGGAAAGATTAATGCAGAACTTTTTCCCTGGCTTCATATGAATTATAGTATGAAATACATGAGAAAGGATTATTCCAAGCCTACTGCTATGACCGATAATACTCTTTATCAGAATATTTCCAAACGTTGGCCGATGGAGCCTACTGTAGATCCTAATGGATATCCAATGGGAAACACGATCATCCGGCCTATTCTCTACGGAGGTGACAATGATTCTCAGACTGACTGGCTATACCAACAATTCCAGGTAGTAGTGGAGCCTGTCAAGAACTGGAAAATTTTCGGGGAGATTAATTATAAAACGATCGATAACTTTTCCCATACGGCTTCTTTAAAGGTTACACAAATGAATGTAGCCGGTGAGCCTTATTTGGGTGATACCTGGCAAACATCGAAAGTTACAGAAAATGCTGAACGTACCAATTATTTTAACACAAATGTTTATAGTGACTATAGCAGAACTTTTGCTGAGGCACATCATGTGAAAGTGATGGCAGGATTTCAAGCTGAAATGAGCAAATGGAGACAGCTTAAGGCTACGAAGCAGGATTTGATATCAGAATCCGTCCCTAATATAAATGCTGCCACGGGAAAACCTACTATTGACAAGTCTCAACTGACTCATTGGGCTACAGCCGGCTTTTTCGGTCGAGTCAATTACGATTATAAAGAACGTTATCTGTTCGAGATGAATCTTCGTTATGACGGAACTTCACGTTTTGCAAGGAATAAGCGCTGGAACTTGTTTCCCTCGTTCTCTGCCGGATGGAATGTGGCGCGTGAGGCATTTATGGAACCTTATAACGATGTTATCAATAATTTGAAAGTCCGTGGCTCTTGGGGAGAGCTTGGCAATCAGAATACGACAAATCTATATCCGTATATCCAGTTGATGAAGTTTGTTGCTGAAGATCCTAACTCTAATTGGCTGATTGAAAACAAGCGTCCCAACACAGCGAATGCACCGGATTTGATCTCGGCGTTATTAGGCTGGGAAACCATGCGGTCATGGAATATTGGTTTCGATTTGGGATTGTTGAGCAACCGCTTGACTGTAAGCCTTGACTGGTTCAACCGGAAAACCATTAATATGGTGGGGCCGGCTCCCGAACTTCCTGTCACTTTGGGAACGAATGTTCCTAAAGTGAACAATGCCGATATGCAGTCTACCGGTTTTGAACTGGATTTGGGATGGAGAGATCAAATCAGAGGATTTAATTATGGAGTCCACCTGTTACTTTCGGATGACCGCCAGAAGATTTTGAGGTATCCTAATAAGACGGGTAAAATCGACACTTGGTATGCAGGTGAATATAGCGGTAATATATGGGGATTTGAAACCATCGGCATAGCCAAGAGCCAGGAAGAAATGGACGCCCATCTTGCTTCACTGCCCAATGGCGGACAGGATGCTTTAGGCACCAAATGGGGTGCGGGTGATATCATGTACCGGGATTTGAATGGCGATGGTAAAATTACCTCCGGTGCCACTCTCAATGACCCGGGAGACAGGAAGATTATCGGTAACAGTTCTCCTCGGTTCAAATTCGGTCTGGATTTGAATGCATCCTGGAAAGGTTTCGATGCGCGTTTGTTCTTCCAGGGGGTAGCAAAACGTGACGCATGGTTAGGTGATAATATGTTCTGGGGAGCTACAGGTGACATATGGCAATCAGCATGTTTTACTCCTCATCTTGATTTCTTTCGTGAAGGCGATGATTTTTGGAGTCCTAATACAAATGCTTATTTCCCCAGGCCGCTGTCTGTCAATTATGCTAAAAACCAACAGGCGCAGACTCGTTATTTGCAAAATGCCGCTTATGTACGGCTGAAAAATCTGCAGATCGGCTATACTATCCCTGCACGGATAACGTCTAAAATGGGTATTTCCAATCTGCGAATATTCTTCTCAGGAGAAAACCTGTTTACACTTACGGGATTGCCGCAAGGCTTTGACCCGGAAACAATCGGTACCGGATACGGATCAAATTCATATACTTCAGGAAAGACCTATCCGTTGTCTCGTACTTTCTCCACAGGATTTAGTGTTAATTTTTAATTGATGACGTATGAAAAAGATAATTCAATATTTGTTTTTGTTGGCAGGAGGAAGTTTTATTCTTTCTTCTTGCAATGATTTCTTGGATAAGGAACCTTTGGATAGTGTGACTCCGGACAACTTCTTCTTCAATGAAAGTGACTTGGCTGCCTATGCTGTAAAGCACTACAATTTCACGACTCACGGCGGATACAATGCAGGTATTTGGAGAAATGATAATGCAACCGATAATCAGGCTGCTACCAGTTATGATAATAAGTGGATTCCCGGTCAATGGAAAGTGCCGGAAGCTTACAGTGATCCCAGTAATAATGACCCTTGGTATTTTGGGCCTATTCGTGAAGCAAATTATTTTCTTGAAACAGTGATACCCCGTTTTGAAAAAGGAGAAATAGAAGGTACGGAAGCCAATATCAAACATTATATTGGCGAAATGTATTTTTTACGTGCTAAAAATTATTTATCTAAATTACAGACCTTCGGTGATTTTCCTATCATAACAAAAACATTGCCGGACGAAAGCGAGGCTTTAGTTGCAGCCAGTAAACGGGAGCCCCGCTACAAAGTCGCCCGTTTTATTTTGCAAGATTTGGATAATGCCATCGGTATGCTGAGCAATAATATTACAGGTGGAAAGAATCGTATAACCAAAAATGCGGCTTTATTATTGAAATCGAGAGCTGCCTTATTTGAAGCCTCCTGGCTGACATATCATAAAGGTACGGCTTTAGTTCCGGGTGGCCCGGGGTGGCCGGGAAAGGCGGAGGATATAACGGGTTTTAATATCGATACAGAAATTGCATTTTTTCTGAAGGAGGCTAAGGCCGCAGCTAAGGAAGTAATCGGGAATGCGGCTTTGGTACAGAATACAGCAAAAGACTGTACGGATGAAATAGTTAAGACAGATGAAGACGTATATAAAATGAGCAATCCTTATTTTGCCCAATTTTCCGCAGATAACCTGGAAGGATATTCAGAAATATTAATGTGGCGTCAATACAATCTCCTTGAGTATAAAATCATGCATTCGGCTCCTTATTATATTCGAGTGGGAGGAAATACAGGATATACGCGGAATTATGTGGAGAGCTTCCTTTGTCGTGACGGCAAGCCGATCTATGCAAGCGATGAGTATAAAGGGGATGGGGCATTACGGAATGTACGTAAAAACAGAGATTTGCGTCTGCAACTTTTCATGATGACTCCTGGTGAAACACTCAGCCCGACTATCATGAATGGTACTCCCGATTTACTACCGGAAGCTCCGAATCTTTTGGATATAACAGAATTAAAATGTGTGACGGGCTATCAGGTTCGCAAAGGGCTTTCCGATCATTGGTATCGTGATGGCAATACAGCGATCGAAGGTTGTCCGGTATATCGTGTAGCCGAGGCGTATCTGAATTATATTGAAGCCGATTGTATGGAACATAACGGTACATCTATCGGTTCAGAAGCGGCCGGCTACTGGGGGGATCTTCGCGAAAGGGCCGGGTTGCCGAGAGATTATACGGTGACAGTGAATAATACGGACCTTTCCAGAGAGAGAGACTGGGCGGTATATTCGGCAGGAAAAGAAGTTTCTTCTTTATTGTATAATATACGTCGTGAACGGCGTTGCGAACTCATGGCGGAAGGTCTTCGTATGATGGACTTAAAACGGTGGAGAGCCTTGGATCAGGTTAAGGGTTACATTATTGAAGGTGTCAATCTGTGGGAATCCGATTTGAAGGATATGTATATGAAGGACGGGAAGAATCTTTTGGTACAGGAGGGCGAACCGAATTCTAATGTTTCAAGCTATGCCAGTAGTGGTAAGTATCTATGTCCTTATCGGGCTACTAAAACAAATAATCTGATGTATGATGCCGGATACTCCTGGTGTGAAGCACATTATCTGAATCCGATTGCTATTACGCATTTCAGAATTACTGCTTCAGATCCTAATGATCCCAGTACTTCTGTTATTTACCAGAATCCGGGATGGCCTACTGTAGCTAATGAAGGACCGATTGGTGTAAAGTAAAACATATAGAATTTCAATTTGAAAGAAGTTATTGCAAGAGCCTGGGTGGTAGGTAAAAATACCAATTGCCACTATTATATATCCCTAACACCGCTCTTTGGGTAGCCACTCTTTCTTCCTGAGAAAAAATAGTGGGGGGGAGAAGGCTTTTGCAATACTTCTTCTTTAACAACAAACTAAAAATGGAAAGAATTGCTTCCTTATTTTTGTTATGTCTTGCGGGTAATATGTATGCAGGAGGCATAAAAGTGGACAAGCGTCCCAATATCCTTCTTTTTCTGGTAGATGATATGGGGTGGCAGGATACTTCCGTACCTTTTTGGAATCAGAAGACACCTTTTAATGAACGTTACGAGACACCCAACATGGAACGTCTTGCCCGGAAAGGTATGAAGTTCACACAGGCATATGCCAATAGCATCAGTTCGCCCAGTCGAGTAAGCTTATTCACAGGTATGAACAGTACCTGCCACAAAGTCACCAATTGGACCCTGGAGAGAAATGCTTCCAATGATGCTCCAAGTGACAAACTCATCTATCCACAATGGAATGTAAACGGATTCTGTCAACAGGACAAGATTGAGCATTGTACCTATGCGACTTCGCTGGCACAGTTATTAAAAGACAATGGATATTATACCATACATTGTGGTAAAGCACATTTTGCCGCACGTTCAACACCTGGTGAAAATCCGCTGAATATGGGGTTTGATGTTAATATTGCCGGTGGAGCTCCCGGGGCTCCCGGCACTTATCAGGGACTTACACATTTCGGAAATGCCTATGAAGGCCATGCGCCATCGAAATTTGCTACTCCCGGCCTTGAAGAGTATCGCGGGAAAGATATTTTTCTGACTGAGGCACTTACCTTGGAAGCGGTCAGGGCACTCGATAAAGTGAAGCAGGAAAACCAACCGTTTTTCCTGTACATGGCACATTATGCCATTCATGTGCCACTGGAAAAAGATAAGCGGTTTTATAAGAAGTATAAGGAGAAAGGACTATCAGATAATGATGCTGCTTATGCGGGACTCATTGAAGGAATGGACAAAAGCCTTGGGGATCTGATGGATTATCTGGAAAAGAATGACCTGATGGATAATACAATCATACTTTTTATGTCGGATAATGGAGGACTGGCGTCGGAGCCTTACTGGCACACGCCTTTGTATGTACAAAATGCTCCGCTCAGTAGTGGAAAAGGATCGGCCCATGAAGGGGGAATCCGCGAACCGATGATGGTCTATTGGCCTGGTGTAACTCAACCGCAGACTGAATGTGACAAATATGTAATTATAGAGGATTTTTTTCCTACTATTCTTGGAATGGCAAAAATCAAACGTTACCATACGGTACAGCGTGTGGATGGAATCAGCTTTATCCCGTTGCTGACCGGTAAAAAGGATACCTCTAAAAATCGGGCCCTTTTCTGGAATTTCCCCAATGGATGGGGGGAAGAAGGGCCCGGGTTCGGAGCCAGTTGTACTATCCGTAAAGGCGACTGGAAGTTGATCTACTACTATGGTACGCAAAAGAAAGAACTCTTCAACATAGCCAATGATCTTTCAGAAAAACAGAATCTCGTACAAAGTCATCCCGGTATAGTGAAAAGGTTATCTGATGAATTAGGTAAATATTTAAGAAAGAATAAAGCTCAGCGTCCGAGATTTAAAAGTACTGGAAAATTAGTACCTTGGCCGGATGAAGTTCTATGAGAAAGTAAAATAGTCTATCGTTGATATACAGAAAAATACCTAATTTAGTAAAATAGAAGAATTATGAGATTTTCTTTAATCTTTTGGAAAATTGTGCTTATCTGTCTGATGTTGACCGAAGCAACAGGTATTTATGCAGACGGCTACCAGCCATCTTATTCCACTGCCGGCTTTTATTCACTTCCCAACACAGGACGTGCGGTGTATAGTATGAATCCCGCCTGGAGACTTCATAAAGGAAATATCGAAGGAGCGGAACGGCCGGGATTCAATGACAAGGCCTGGAATATCGTATCATTGCCGGATGGCATAGAGTATCTCCCCACTGAGGCCAGCGGATGCGTCAATTATCAGGGTGAGGTCTGGTATCGGAAACATTTTACTCCCGAACCGTGTTGGAGGGGCAAACAGCAATTCCTCCATTTCGAAGCTATTATGGGAAAGTCCAGAATATGGGTGAACGGAAAGTTGCTGAAGGAACATTTCGGTGGTTATCTGCCTGTAATCGTTGATGTCACTCCATACCTGAAATACGGAGAAGATAATGTAATTGCCGTATGGGCGGACAATGGTGATGATCCCGATTATCCTCCCGGAAAACCACAGGACGCATTGGATTTTGCTTATTTTGGAGGAATTTACCGCGACTGCTGGATGATAGTCCACAACCAGGTATTTATTACCGATCCCAATTATGAAGACGAGGCTGCCGGAGGCGGGCTGTTTGTCTCCTTCGACAAAGTGTCCGAGTTGTCTGCACAGTTGAAATTGGACACCCATATACGCAACAACTCCGGAAAATCTTTTGGCGGAAAAATAACGTATGAACTCTATGATCAAGATAACAAATGCATTCTTACTAAAGAAACCGGCTTGTCAGTGAGTAACGGGATTGCCAGACAGTTTTCCTGTAAAGCAACTGTCGAAAAGCCTCACCTCTGGTCACCCGACACTCCCTACCTTTACAAACTGCACATTTATGTGAAAGACAAAGCCGATAACATCATTGACGGATATTGCCGCCGTATTGGTATCCGCAGCATTGAATTCAAGGGAAAAGATGGCTTCTGGTTGAATGGAAAGCCGTATCCGTATCCTCTGATAGGAGCCAATCGTCATCAGGATTATGCTGTAATAGGCAATGCCCTGCCCAACAGTCTGCATTGGCGCGATGCGAAAAAGTTGCGTGATGCCGGATTACGTGTTATCCGGAATGCCCATTATCCGCAAGATCCGGCATTTATGGATGCTTGCGATGAATTAGGACTCTTTGTGATTGTCAATACACCGGGGTGGCAGTTTTGGAATGACAAGCCGATCTTTGCCCGGAGAGTATTCAGTGATATCCGCAATATGATTCGCCGGGACCGTAATCATCCTTGCGTATGGATGTGGGAACCGGTCCTGAATGAAACCTGGTATCCGGTGGATTTCGCCAAGAAGGTAGTAGATGTTCTCAAAGAAGAATATCCATATCCGTATTGTTATGCCGGATGTGATGCGACGGCACGCGGACATGAATATTTCCCCGTCCAATTTACCCACCCGATAAACGGTGGCGGCGGAGCCTTTAATTCCAAAGATTTAGACCCTAAAATCAGTTATTTCACCCGCGAATGGGGAGATAATGTGGACGACTGGAACTCTCATAACTCACCGAGTCGGGTCAATCGTGGCTGGGGAGAAATGCCTATGCTGATTCAAGCACAGGGATATGCTAAAAATGATTACCGGCTTACAAGTTACGATATACTGTACAGGACTCCCAGACAACATATGGGCGGTTGCCTCTGGCACTCATTCGACCACCAGAGAGGCTATCATCCCGATCCGTTCTACGGGGGAATCATGGATGCCTTCCGGCAACCCAAGCTATCTTATTATATGTTCTGTTCCCAGCGTCCTGCCGAACCCAACAAAGAACTGATAGCCGATAACGGACCGATGGTTTACATAGCCAATGCGATGACTCCTTTCTCCCCAAAAGATGTGACAGTATATAGCAACTGCGATGAAGTTCGCCTTACCTATTGTAAGGGAGGCAAGCAATATACTTACCATAAGCCGGCGAATGAAGCCGGAATGCCTTCACCGGTTATCATGTTCAAGGATGTCTTTGATGTCATGCACGACAAAAAGTTGGCACGACAAAACAAACAGGCGGATTCTTATCTCCTGGCGGAAGGAATAATGAACGGAAAGGTGGTTGTGACACATAAAGTAACGCCTGCCCGTCGTCCCGTGAAATTATTGCTTTGGGCGGACGATGAGAAAGTACAGATGAAAGCGGACGGTTCAGACATAGTGACAATCATAGCCGCCATCGCAGATGAAAACGGGAATATCAAACGTTTGAATAACTACGAAGTCAAATTTGAGATTGAAGGACAGGGGCAGCTCGTTGCCGATGAAGCGACATTTACCAATCCCCGTCCGGTACTTTGGGGAACTGCCCCGGTGCTGGTAAGGTCTACCACTACACCCGGAGAAATCAAGATTCGCGCATCGGTGGTATGGCAAGGCAAACAGACTCCCGTTCCGGCAGAATTGATTATTTCCACTTTTCCTTCAGAGCATACTCTGATAGCGGACAAAGAGGAACTGGCACAAGCCCAATCAACAGACGGGCGTAACAACGAAAAAGCAATTACTGTCTCTTCTGATTGTGAAAAGCGTGTCCTTGACCTGCAACAGGAATTAAGCCGCCTGAAACTAAAAGAGGTAGAAAAACAGCAGAGTGACTTTGAATAATCACCCCGGCTTGCTGTGGATAGAATAAACACATATTTATTTCAATTTTAAATTATAATCATATGAACAGAGTATTGTATACTTCATTCTTGTTAGGAGCCGGGCTCACCTGTATAAAGGCCCAGACAAATACTCCTCCTAACATTGTATTGATTTTATGTGACGACATGGGCTTTTCCGACCTGGGTTGTTACGGAAGTGAAATCCGGACCCCCAACATCGACAGTCTTGCAGAAAACGGTGTTCGCTTCAGCCTGTTCAAGAATACAGGAAGAAGTTGCCCCAGCCGTGCTGCTTTGCTGACAGGGCACTACCAGCATGAGGCGGGCATGGGATGGATGACGGCAGTAGATGAACATCGCCCCGGATACAGAGGACAGATTACGAAAAACATCCCTACTATTGCCGAAGTGATGAAGGCGAATGGTTACAGCACTTATATGAGCGGCAAATGGCACGTTACAGTAGATGGAGCTTTTGATGCTCCTAACGGCAGCTATCCGGCCCAGAGAGGTTTTGACAAATATTACGGTTGCCTGAGCGGAGGAGGGAATTATTATAAACCGACTCCCGTATACAGTAATCTGACCCGAATTACCGAATTCCCCGATGATTATTATTACACCACTGCCATCACCGATTCGGCAGTAAGTTTTGTCAAACAGCATCCTGCAGGCAGACCGATGTTTATGTACGTGGCTCATTATGCTCCTCACTTGCCTCTTCAGGCTCCTGCTGATCGCGTGGGTAAATGCATAAATCGGTATAAGGTGGGATATGACGTGCTGCGCAAGCAACGTTTCGACAGATTAAAGAAGTTGAAGTTCATTCCGGACGAAATGGATTATCCCGTCTTCCAAAAAGAGTTTGGTGGAAAACGTCCTTCTTGGGAAACACTCACACGAAAACAACAGGAACAATGGATTACCGATATGGCTACTTATGCTGCTATGATTGAAATCGTGGATAGCGGAATTGGTGAATTGGTGGAAACAATCAGGCAAAAAGGGATGCTGGATAATACCGTATTTATCTTTTTAAGTGATAATGGCGCAACAAAAGAAGGCGGATATTTGGGACAGCTTATGGCTGACTTGAGTAACACCCCTTATAGAAGTTATAAGTCACAATGTTTTCAGGGAGGTACAAGTACACCTTTTATCTTATCCTATGGAGATGCTGAAAAAAATAAGATGAGAGGTCAGATTTGCAGACAACCGGCTCATATTATTGATATACTGCCTACTTGTATAGATCTTGCCACAGCCACTTACCCTTCGGATTTCAAAGATAATTTGCCAGGTAAAAGCTTACTTCCTTCAATCAATGGGAAAAAAATAAAGCCCAGAGAATTATACTTTGAACACCAAAGTTCCTGCGCTATTATTTCCGATCATTGGAAACTGGTACGTGGCAGCCAGAATGAACCATGGGAACTAATTGATTTAAAGACGGATCCATTTGAAACAAAAGATCTGTCCGCTCAATATCCGAAAGAAGTGAAAAAGCTGGAGGCTAAGTGGAATAAATGGGCGGAACGCTCTAATGTGTTTCCACTTGAAGATAAACCCTGGTCTGAAAGAATCAAATACTATATAGAGCGAAACCCGGATCAAAGCGGAAGAGAAGCGAAATAGTAAATGTTCCATGTTTTAATAGGAGCTGTATATATCCGGGGCTGTGTCAAAACTCTTTTTACCACAGATTACACAGATTATCACAGAATAAGAATGTTGATAATCAGTAACTTAAAAATCACTCTATGTTACTCTGTGTCCTCTGTGGTGAGTTTCGACACACCCTCTTTTAGTTCATCTGTATCGTTGAACAATGGGCTTTAGGTATACAAAAAATTCGTTGCGCTTAAGTGATATCAACTTTAACCTATTTGAAGTTCTTGCTATTCATTGTTTTGTGGTATGATAAATCGGGGATATCCTCAGATGTTCATTTTCTTTTTGCACTTTTACCGATAATTGAATCCGCAGCTATGCATCCTTGCGAACGGCTGTCAATTGAGCCACTTCTGTAATCCCCTGCAACGAAGTAGCTGCCCGCCGGAACAACAATCGCAGACGTGGTAGCCGTTGTCGAATCTATGGGTACAACGCTTTTACAGATGTTTACCTTTATGTCGTTGGGCAGACGTTCGCAATACTCTTCACATTCATCATCTTCATAGAAAAGCTTTCGTATAAATTCCCATTCGCACTTCTTGCCGTTAATGATACATTGCTGATCCTGAAAACGGATAGTGTCACCAGGAAGTCCGACAATTCGTTTAAATGCCCTCTCCTGAAAGCCGGGTATATATGCATAATATGCGATCACATCTCCATAAGTCAGGGAGTCTACCGGAATAAGACTAACCACTTCACCAACTTGATAGTTCGGATACATTCCGGTACTACCCAATTCAACTTTTTGACTACATGCTACCAATATCAATGGTACGACAAGTGAATACAATCGCTTTCTCATAAGTTCAACTTTTATTTATTCAGGAATTCGTCATGATTTAGATAATATTCAATAGCTTTTATGTAATCTTTATATAATGTTTTAAGATTTAATTTGTATTGAAAATTCAATATTCCTTCGAATGTTTCAACATCGACCAACGAACGTATATCCAAATTGGATGCCTGTTTCGTAAGCAAATATAACGATTGTTTTTTATGGCATAGTAGAATATGCCAAATAGTTTGGACTATTGCGTTTTTTTCAAATGATTCTGATTCTTTCTGTTGTGTTGCAATGTTCCGGGCATAAATTGGAAGCTGGTGTTATTCCCAAAACTGTGTTTTCTGCAATAAAATACAGAGAACCTCCGCATAATCCCGCAAGGAAAAGAAGTAATTCATCCTTCGGGCAATTAGCCCAAAGTTTTCCGTGTGATATTATCCATATACATGAATAAGCTAAAATAAAACGGCATAATAGAATCTCTACCAGTGGTAATCTTTCATTGATTAATACTTTGGCAGAGACAAAAATGGTACCCTGTATAACAACCGTCAGTAAAGAGATAATAGGGTATAGTATATTCTTATTTTTATACATTTTATCTGATCAGGCTTAAACAGCCGGTTACTTTATTTATAATTTTCTTCTCGGCACAAATTCCAATGCCAATGTAGTGCAGGTCTGCTTCATTGGCACTATACATTTCCCGTTCGTATTCATCATAAGTTTTAGATTGTTGAGCAATAGTAGAAAAATCGACTAATACCAGCTCTTCTATTTTTAAAGAATTGAATAGCTTACGGATTTCTTTTATCTTTTCTTGCGAAGCTCCAAGTATAGGAATTGGGAGTTGGGTTATGCCTAAATGTTTTTCGCCTTGTTTATCGTATACATCATGACTCACAATGTTATTGACTTTACACCCAAGTGTCATGGACAAGACACTGGCAATGTTAGCTACTATGCCCGTAGGTTGGGCGTTATCAATCACTAAAACACATTTGTGTGTGGCACTTGAAAGATTCTTTGTTTCCATATATTTATATTGCTTTTGTGCTTGCAAAGTTATCTATAATGGATTATTTTCCTATATGTCGGCTTAAAATACGATATTATTCCTATATTCGCTTGTTTTTCTATTCTATTTTCCTGAAAAGGAGAACTTAAACCATTTAAAATAGGAAAAAAGACTATGGGGCAATTAGACAAAACCGACATTGAAATACTTCAGGTATTACAGAAAGACGCTAAGGTAAACACTAAGGAGCTTTCCGAGAAGCTTCATATTTCCAAAACTCCGATATACGAACGCATCAAACGGCTGGAAAATGATGGCTATATAAAAGGGTATGTTGCTTTGGTAGATAATAAGAAGATAGGACTGCCGTTAATTGTCTTTTGTAATGTCTCTCTGGCAGTTCATGATGACGAACATATTAAACGTTTTCAAGAAGAGATAAAGAATATAGATGAAATCATGGAATGTTATTCTACCGGTGGTATTTACGACTTCTTCATTAAAGTAGTTTTAAAAGATTTGGATGCTTATAATCAATTTGTTTTTGAGAAACTGACTAAGGTACACGGTATCATTAAAATGCAGAGTTCATTTGTTTTGAGTGAAATTAAACATACAACCGTATTAAATATCGATAAATGATTTATAAGGGGGGACTAACTATAAAATAAGAATTTTCCACCTAATATTTGAATATTCAATATATGGTTCTGCAGTGCCTTTCTTAGTGAGATGCTGTGATAGTCGATTTTACGGAGGGAGTAATGCTTTCCAATTCAGGAAGATATTTTCATCTTCGTTGAAAGGAGGAAGCAAAATTTTGATAGAGTCATCCATCACGGATGTCGGATATTTCTTTTCAAGCTTTTTTATAATTGTTTTTTTTACTCGTGCTATGGCGTAACTCTCTTCAGGCTGCACTCCAAAGAGTTTTCTTACTTCGATTTCCGGGAAGAGCATGCATAACAAGAAAGCCGACCATTCATAAGTATACCAGTAGCCGTTGACGTAGTTCAGATAAATGCCATTTCTGTTATTTTGTTCCCGTCGCAATACAAATTCTATTTTTTCCATTTTTCGGGTCAGGACTTCTTATTCTGCAATTTTTTCTCTGAATTCACTTGGAGTGATTCCAAGCTTTTTTTTGCAATAGGTGGTGAAATGTGAGGGTGAGGCAAAGTGAAAAGTTCGGGCTATCTCACTGATGGGTATATCGCGATTGGCTAATTGCCCTTTGATGTGGCGTGTTTTTTGGGTGAGAATCCAATTATAGGGAGTATCATGAAAACAACTTTTAAATTTACGGTTGAAAGAGCGCTCGGAGCAATGATATAGTTGTGCAAACTGTTTGATGTTTCGTACTTGTCTGTAATTTGCGAGTACGAAACTCTTGAAGTTTAGATCTCGTCCTATGATAGGCATCAGGAAATGTGCCATTTCTGTCTGGTTGTAGAATGTTCCGAATGCCATGAATACCTCTTTTTGTTTTAATTCGTGTATATGGCTACACTGAACCTTCTGTTTTAGATAGTAGCAAATACTGTCCAACACATGTCGCAATGGGGGATAGATAGGTAAGGAGTAGAAATAAGTATTTTCGTATTCAGAGTGAATGGTAAGCGATTCGATAGACGTCTTATTATAAAGATTTATCTGGTTGTCAAAGAATAGCAATACAAATTCTGTCTCTGTCATGCTCTTGCTTTTATTCGGGTCGTTTTGGGGAAAGAGAATCATGTTTCCTTCAGCAACTTGTTGATTGTGGAACTCACTGCAAGATGTCAGGAGTTCTCCTTTTAAAAGAAATAAAATGCACGAGTGATGATGATTATCTACTTTAAAATCGCCTCCTGAAAAGAGTCTTTGGTGAATAAAGCATATGTTGTAATCAGATACATAATTGAGGCAAGTGGTGTGTCGTTTTATATGTAATAATTTCATAGTCAAGCTATTTCTTATTTTAATAATTATATAAGAACAAAAAAGGAAAGCGGGAAGTTTTATATTAAAAAGACACAATGTTTTATAATCGTGCCATCTTTTTTCTTTTTGGTTTTTTATAGTTATATCTGCATTTTGCTTTCATTTTTTATCTATTTTTGCCATTTGCATAGATTATATACCAAAAGGGCTTTGATACCATGATACAAACAATACAAGTGCAAGGAACAGAAAAACGCTTATACCAACTTATAGCTCCGTTAGTGATGAATCCGGATGTTTTGAGTGCAAATAATAATTATCCTTTTAAAACGACTGAACACTATGTGTGGTTCATTGCTGTAGATAAAAAGTCTGTTGTTGGCTTCATGCCGGTGGAGCGGAGGAGAAGCGGTTGTGTTATCAATAACTATTATGTCTGTGATGATAACCGTGAAATACTTTCTTCATTAATTACCACCACCTTGGAGGCAATCGGCTCGGAAGTACGGTTGTGTGCCGTTGTCATGGTCGAGCATCAGGCAGTGTTTGAAAAACATGGGTTTATAGTAGAGAAGGCATGGAAACGTTATGTAAAAATGCAAAAAGATGAATGATGACTAAAACAGCAACTACTCCTAAAAATGTATATGAGTTAGCGCAGGAACGTTTGCGTATCATTTTCAATGAGTTTGATAATGTCTATCTTTCCTTTTCGGGGGGTAAAGACAGCGGGGTGTTATTGAGTTTATGTATTGATTATATCCGTAAGAATAACCTGAAAATAAAACTCGGGGTTTTCCATATGGATTATGAGATACAATATAAAATGACAATCGATTACATTGCCCGTATGTTGGAGGACAATAAGGATATTCTGGAAGTATACCGTGTCTGTGTACCGTTCCGGGTAGCAACCTGTACATCCATGTATCAGTCTTTCTGGCGTCCGTGGGAGGACAGCAAAAAGGAATTGTGGGTACGTCCGATGCCTGAGAATGCCATGACGAAGGAAGACTTTCCTTTTTATAATATACAGATGTGGGACTATGAGTTCCAGATGCGTTTTGCTTCTTGGCTGCATACTAAAAAGGATGCCGTGCGTACTTGTTGCCTGATTGGTATCCGTACACAAGAAAGTTTCAACCGTTGGCGTTGTATCTATCTCAATCGTAAATATCAGATGTATCATCGCTATCGATGGACCTCAAAGGTGGGAAACGACATCTTTAATGCATACCCTATATATGACTGGAAGACAACGGACGTATGGACAGCTAACGGGAAATTTAAGTGGGATTACAATAAACTATATGATTATTATTACTGGGCAGGGGTTAATCTGGAGCGTCAGCGTGTAGCCAGTCCGTTCATAGGTGAGGCGCAAGAGAGCCTGGCACTTTATCGTGCTATTGATCCGAATACATGGGGGAAAATGATAGGCCGTGTCAATGGGGTCAATTTTACGAGTATGTATGGAGGAACTCATGCGATGGGATGGCAGTCCATCAAACTTCCGGAAGGATATACCTGGCGGGAATTTATGTATTTCCTGCTTTCCACTTTACCCGATCGAACCCGAAACGGATATCTTCGTAAGTTGCAGGTCAGCGTTCAGTTTTGGCGTACAAAAGGAGGATGTCTGAGTGACGAAACAATTCGTAGACTGAATGCGGCAAAAGTGCCTATTATCGTTATGGATAGCTCCAACTATAAAACGAACAAGAAACCGGTTCGTATGGAATATCAGGATGATGTCGATATTCCGGAATTCAGGGAAATTCCCACTTACAAGCGTATGTGTATCTGTATCTTGAAAAATGATCATGCTTGCAAGTATATGGGATTCTCTCCGACGAAAGAGGAGATGAGTAAACGAAATCAAGTAATCGAACAATATAAAAACATATTGCAATGAGTATAAAGAAAAGTCCGGTATATAATGTAATTGCGGTTCCGGTTGAAAAAGTACAGGCCAATGATTACAATCCCAATATAGTGGCTCCTCCGGAAATGAAGCTCCTTGAACTTTCTATCTGGGAGGATGGGTTCACTATGCCTTGCGTTTGTTATTATGATAAGGAGAAGGATATTTATATCCTTGTCGATGGTTTCCATCGTTATTCTGTGCTGAAGACCTCCAAACGTATCTTTCAGAGAGAAAATGGGATGTTGCCTGTAGTGGTGATCGACAAAGATCTTTCCAATCGTATGAGTTCCACTATCCGCCATAATCGTGCCCGGGGTACACACAATATAGAATTGATGTGTCACATTGTTGCCGAACTGGATAAAGCAGGCATGTCCGACCAATGGATAATGAAGAATATTGGTATGGATCGGGATGAGTTGTTGCGCTTAAAGCAAATATCGGGTCTGGCTGATCTGTTTGCCAACCGCGACTTTAGTATTCCTGAAGAGGACCAGCCGGGAAATGTTGATAAGAAGCCTGCCCGTTAAATTAATCTTGCAGGCATAGATTTTACAAGCATATATCCCATCGTTGACGGGCATATTCTGTGTAGAATCTATGCCTGTTTTTTTGCCCCTTCTTTTTGCCCGGATCGCAACATACTGCTGTTTTGTTTGCGGAAAGCGAAACTACGCAGAACTTTCCCCTCCCTTTTTTACATTTAGCAACTTCATTTCATTAAAGCCTCATTATTAGAATTTTTATTATTCTTTTTTCTTCTATAAGAGAAATGAATACAATTCCCGGAATGATACAATTCCGCGATATTTGTCATGTTCATTTTGAGCAAGTTTTTTAGTCAGTATATATAATAGAAGAAACGAGTATGAAAAAGCTAATTCTGTTTGGAGCCGCAATATCGATTTCAGTAGCTATAAGTGCACAGCATGTCGCTCTGAAAAACAACCTTCTGTATGATGCTACCACTACACCGAATCTGGCATTGGAGATAGGGCTGGGCAAGAAAACCACACTCGATCTGTATGGCGGTTACAATCCGTTTACGTTGGGGGGGAACAAGCGTTTCAAGCATTGGCTGGTACAGCCGGAATTTCGTTACTGGACCTGCGAACGTTTCAATGGGACCTTCTGGGGACTACACCTGCATGGGGGTGAATTTAGCGTGGCCGGTATCCATTTGCCTTTTAAGATGTTTCCTTCACTCAAAGATCATCGTTATGAAGGGTATTTCTATGGAGGAGGCGTCAGTGTGGGACATCAGTGGGTGCTGAGTAAGCGTTGGAGCCTGGAAGCCTCGGTCGGAGTGGGATATGCTCATTGGGTATACGATAAATATCGTTGTGTGAACTGTAGCCCTAAAATAAAGAGTGGACATAAAAATTATGTAGGTCCTACTAAAGCAGCTGTCTCTTTAGTCTATTTTATTCGCTAAGTTGAATTTTTTAAAAATGAAAGATATGAAAAGGTTTTATTTTCTGATATTGGGTTTTGTCCTTTATAGCATGGGCATTCAAGCGCAAAATACTTATCAAGGTCATATCGTTTTTGGACAGCATCATGTAGTCCGGAAGGGAGGGGAGTTGAATCTGGATGTATCCCTTGATTTGGAAACCGTGAAGTTGGGTAGTCAGCAAATGGTTGTACTTACACCGATTCTGCAATCTGCCGGAGGCGGGGAACAGAAACAGTTTGCTCCTGTAGTGATTGCCGGATCCAAGCGATATCGGGCCCTGAAACGAGCTTTGGCTTTTGGTTCTGCTGATTTTGATACGCTTCCTATGCTTGTCGAAAAACGGAAAAACGGAATGCCCCAGATGGTGGATATCCATCTCAGGTTACCATATGATGAATGGATGCGGCAGTCAAGATTTGTTTTTTATGAAAAAGTGACCGGTTGTGCCGATTGTGCTGTCGGGCGGGATGAGCATATTGTCATGACATCGGTATTTGACGAAGTGTTTACGCCCCGGTATGAATTGAGCTATGTAACTCCACCGGTGGAACCGTTGAAGCAACGTAGCGAGGCGCATACGGCCCGTCTGAATTTCGAAGTAGATAAACACGTTTTGTTACGCAATTATAAGAATAATGCCAATGTACTTGCTGAAGTAGATCGGATTGTCCATGAGATACATAATGACTCCAACCTGACTGTAACGGAATTTAAGGTTACAGGCTATGCATCACCTGAGGGCAATTACAATCGTAACATGAAGTTGTCGGAAAATCGGGCATTGGCGTTGGTCGGTTATTTGCGGAATCGTGGGGGAGTTGACAGGTCTTTGTTAACCGTTGATTGGAAGGGAGAAGACTGGACAGGTCTGCGTAATGAAGTCGCAGTTTCTCGCCTGAATGATAAAGAGGTTATACTCGCTCTTATTGATGGGGAGACTGATATTACCCGGCGAAAGAATCGGTTGCAAGCTTTGAATGGGGGCGTTACCTACCGAATGCTATTGCAAGACTATTATCCGCCTTTGCGTCGTAACGAATATACCATTGCCTATGTGGCACGTGCTTTCAATATAGATGAAGCAAAAGAACTGATTAAAACAAAACCCCGGTATCTCAGTCTGAATGAGATGTTTCTTGTAGCCGATACCTATCCCAAGGATAGCAAGGAGTTTAAAGAAGTGTTCGACATAGCTGCTCGTATTTATCCCGATGATCCGATAGCACAGCTTAATACGGCAGCACTCGAATTGGAGAAGGGTGCTGTAGATGCTGCTATTATTCGTCTGCAAAAGCTGGATATGCCCGAAGCGTGGAATAATTTAGGAGTGGCCTACCTGATGAAACAGGAATATGGGAAAGGAGGAGAATATCTGGAGAAAGCAATAAATGCCGGTATACAAACGGCAGTATACAATATGGGGCAGTTAGCGGCTTGGCTAAAAACCCAGGAGTGACCAATAAATGTATTTATTAATTAAACAATTGTAGAACTATGAAAGTAGAATGGAAAAAACTAATGTTCGGCCTCGCAATCGGAGCCGGAATGATGATGATGGTATCTTGTAGCGATGAAGAGAATTTTGACCCTGGCGGCAGTCCCGGTAAAGAAGTGCCGGAACCAACGGAGAAAGCGTTTCTCTCCATGCGCTTATCTACCGGTTCGTTGGCCGGTACCCGGGTGGCAGTCGACCCGACAACCTCGGGACGTACAGAAGAACAGGTGGTAAATCATGTACGCATGGTGCTGTATGAAACCAAGAATAATACGGTGCGATACTCTTGGGACCTGAATGTATCTACTGATGGAGTGAATGAATTTACCGGAGGAGATGTAGTCAGAGGAGAAGACGTGCCTTCGGCTACTCCTACAGTGAGCCGTTTTGTGACGGTGGGGCGTGAAGTGGTGAAGCAGGACTATGAATTGCTTATTCTGATCAATCCTCCCGGCGAATTACTGGAAATAACCGAACAAGGAAATCCCAGAAGTTATTTATCACGTGCTGCCAACATGACAAAAGAGTCGTTGATACAGCCTTATGGTATTGCCGCAGACAATAACTTTTATATGACCAATCATCAGGATCTTATTTTTGTTCCTGAAGTAGAGCTGAAGGATAATCAGCGGATGGCTGAGGAAAATCCGGTGAGGGTAGAAGTAGAGCGTGCAGTAGCAAAAGTGGTTGTTAGTGGGGTGCCTGAAGTAGTGCCGCACGGAGACCGGATTGATAATTTGAAATGGGGGCTGGATGTAACCAACCAGTATACTTATTGGATGCGTAAAATGACTTTTATCGCTAATTCGGGTGGTGTGCCGGGCGAAATGGAACAGCTCAATAGCGGATACAGGGAAGAACGATATGCCGAGGACCCGAACTTTACCGGATTCAGTGCATGGAATGGTGGAAATCCTGCCGGGCAATTTGAATACCTGTCCGGAACTCCGGAGTTGACGAAGGATTTTGATGATTATGATTATACTCTGGAAAATACAATGGAAGCTGTTGAACAGCGCCATGACGTTACTACCCGCGTAGTGATCAGTGGTACTTATACACCGAATGGCTTTGGATCGGTTGCAACTCGTAACAGTGGTGGCATCAGCTTCTACTATTTCAAAGGTAATGCTATCAGAGTAGAAGCCATGAGAGACATGGTGAATGACAGGAACCTGATTCCTCAGGAATTGCGTGACGCCGGATTGGAACAGGCTATCAACGATGTACTGGCATGGAATCCGAATGCGTTTAACTCGCCTACGGCTTCATTTTCGGTGGGTGGCCTTAATTTCTACTATGAAGGAGTGTGCTATTATACTGTCCTGATTCGCCATTTCTCCAATAATATGGTACCCGTACTGATGGGATATGGACGTTATGGTGTAGTGCGTAATAACGTTTACCAACTTAGCATCAATAAGATTATTGGTCCGGGACAGCCGGTGATCAATCCTCCGGGAACAGATCCGGATGATGAAGATACCTCTTGGATCTCGGCAGATGTCAACATTATGCGGTGGTATATCCGTAATCAGAATGTAGAGGAACTTTTATAAATTCTTTCTTATTTAAACTAAACTGAAGTAGCTATGAACAGATTTATCGGATACATACAGGTTGCATGTTGCTGCCTTCTGCTATGTGCTTCCTGCGTCAGAGACGGGATGGATGAAGATTGCAACTCTTATGTCCGCTTTGTATACGACTACAACCTGGAATACATAGACCTGTTTCATAAGCAGGCAACCAAGATGAACTTGTATGTATTCGATGAAAAAGGCGTATTTGTGACAGAACTTGAAGAAAAATCCGGTGCTTTTGCACCGGATTATCTGATGACTTTACCTCAATCCATGGCAGGCAAGAAGTATATTTTTGTTGCTTGGTCCGGATTGTACGGCGAGTCGTATGATAAGGTTGCACTCACTCCCGGAGTATCTACACTGGCGGATCTGGAGGTCAGCGTCAATAACTTGAAAACCCGGAGTGGTGGGGGAGTGGTCGACAGGGAACTCCATCTGCTATGGCATGGCAAGCAGGCAGAAGTGTCTCCGCAATATAATAATGATGTCACTACTGTCTCGTTGCTGAAAAATACGAAAAAATTTCGCATTATCATGCAAATGCTTGATGATAGCAACATTGATGTGGATGATTATGATTTTCGGATCGTTTCACCCAATGGAAGGTACGATCATGAAAACGGGCTTTTGGGAGATGAAACGGACGAGAAAGTAGAATATACTACTTACCATACCGAAAACGATTCTGAAACCGGAGCTATAGCCGAACTGAACACATTGCGACTGATGACTGACAAAGAAAACAGATTGGTTATTACACATAAGCCATCGGGCAATGTGATTCTTGACATCTCTCTGAATAAGTATCTCAACGCGTTGAGGCTTCAGCAATATTCTGATTTACCTCTGCAGGAATATCTGGATCGTGCTGATAAGCATGGTATCATTTTGTTCTTTAAGGGCATGGATAGCAATGGAAACTATATTAGTGTGGACGTGCAGATCAACGGTTGGTTGATTCGGAAACAAGAGGTCGATGGAGTTTAGGTGGGAGGGTGTAGCCATCTGGGGCGGATGGCTACACCCAAACGTCGGGATGGCTACACCCTATATACTAAAGGGCGTAGCCATCTTTTTTATGCATATCTTCGTCGGGTAAGCTTATAATGTGTCGATAAAACTTTTTTGCTGTTCAAGAAAGCTGATTCTTTGTGCCTCTCCGCTCTCTGAGATCAGTGTAGAGTGTCTTTTTAACGATTGTATCCAATCTTTTTGTATCCCGCAAATTCGTGGGCTCTGAGAATCCATCGAATTAATGGAATATACCCGGAGGAGACTGATCTGGAAATCTTTCTTTTCTATATAGCTATAGGTTGCCTCAAAGTCGATATTCGATAAGTAAATGGCCACTTTGTTTCCGTTACCGAATTCTCCTTTTGCGGATATTTGTTCCAATTCATGCAGCAACAGTACCAGTTCGTTTTTTAAATGCATCAGGTCTGTTTCCGAGATCAGATTTAATCCGGCAAAGTATTTCATTTCTTTCACGAACGAGTAGAATACGTTACTATCCCATATGAAACAAGTCTTTCTGCACGCCTTAACTGCTTCACTCAATAACTTGTGGGCATTTACCGCTTTGACGGGTATTTGCATACCCGACAAGTTGTTAGGAGTACGTATTTTCCCGTTCTGATAAATCCATCTGCATAAACGGAACTTCGATAGGTATTCATACGAAGAATAAAGAGTAAAAGGGATCACATTGGAAGCCGTATATATCTTCGTACTACTGTCGTCCTTTACATAATTGAAGATGCGAAGATAACGCTCTATAATTTCATAATAACTCTCCAGGGGATCGGGTGAATGCAGTAAGTTCAGGTCGAAAGTCACCCGGTTTGACTGGTGGTTCCCAATAATCTGGTCGATTGATATCCCCAGTTTACATGAAACCAGTGCAACCTCGTCGAAAGTGAAGGCTACTTCTCCCCGTAATCTTCGGTATACAGCTTCTTTTCCCATGCATAGCGCATCTGTCAGATAGTTAGCCAGATTTATTCCCCGGGGAATCCGCTCTTTCATTGCTGCAATAAGCTCGTTAACGATATAATTTTTCATAACTGCCATTTGGGTTATTGATTAATAATATTGTAATAATTGTAATAGCTTGTGGCATATACAAATATAGAGTAAGTAACCCGAACTTTTGTGTGGCATATCATGTGTGGAAAAAAGAAGGTATTTCTGATTGGGAAATAATTGTCGGAAAGACAGGTTGGGAATGAAAAAAAACAGATGGCAATGCCACCTGTTTTCGATAATTGTCACTATTCTCCCCAGTTGTTTCGTTTTTCGTTTTAAGAAAGTTACAAGGTGTTTATTATTTCACGCTGTTCTTTAAAGAAGCGTATACGTTGCATCTCTCCGCTTTCGGATATTTGTGTTGAGAATTTCTTGAGTGACTGCACCCATTCTTTCAAACTGCGGAACATGCCGTCATCCTGGGTAGTAATGGCATTGATAGAATATATACGTATCATGCTGATGTGACTGTTGCTGGTTGCCACATAACTGTAAGTGGCGTCGAACTTAATATTCGAAATATAGATGCGTACATCATTGCCGGTTTCGTATTTACCTTTCCCGGCGAGTTCCTCCAATTCTTCCGTCAGAAGTAGTAAATCATCTTTTATCATTTCTTTATCTTCTTCAGATATCAGATGGATTTCCGAGAAGAACTGTATGTCTCTCACAACATGTTCAAAAACGGTATTATCCCAGATGTAATCTGTAGTTCTCATCTGCTGTGTCATGTTGACGAAGTCTTTTTGGGCATCATATATTTTGTGTGGAATCTCCAGTTCGTCAAAGTGTTTACATCTGATATTTTCGTTCTGATACATCCACTTAAACAAACGGAATTTCGAAAGAATATCATGCTTGAGATATAGTGCCTGAGGCAAAATATTCGATGACGTTGCCATTTCTGTTGTAGGGTCTTCACGGATACTGTCGAATGCATTGACATATCTTGTGAGGATGTCATGGTAAGTCTCGAATGTGTTACTATGGTGTACTACATTAAGATCGAATACTGCGTTATTGCTGAAACTCACACCAATCATTTTGTCGAGCGATATTCCTAATTTTCTTGAAATGACAGCAGCTTCTGCCAGTGTAAATGGTACTTCTCCACGCAGGCGGCGATAGATAGCTTCTTTACCTATATATAAGATATCCATCAATGTATTTGCCAGATTGGCTCCGGCCGGAACTTTTTCTTTTGCGGCTTCTATTAAGCCTGTATTTAATTCGTTTATTATCATAGCCTTTGTTTCTTTGTTTAACATATTTGCACCCTGGCTTGTTTCGGTATTCGCAACTATTTTTTCATTTGCAGCCTCTATTTGCATAATAAGTGAGTTGATACCGCTTAATGTAGATAGAGAGAAAGCATTTCTGAAACAGAAACATTCTATCGGTCACGAATATCTTCTGATCCTGATGTAGCTTTGTATACACCGAGTCGGAAGTTCCGTTTTTATGTTAAACCCCTAAAAATGATTATTATGGATTTAGAAAAAGTATTATTTAGAGAAATAGACAATAAAAGCCGTATTTTTTTGTATAAGGAAGGAGATTGTTGGAGTGCACACGATAATTCGGCGCGTCATCTTTGTTTTTTGTATTCGCAGTTCAATGCTTTTGATCGTATTTATCATGCATATGAGATTGTACTGAAGTGTGTTATGCTGAGTAATGCCATGATTGAGAAGTTTGTTGAACACACATTGGTACAGACGGGTCGAGCAGATGAAATGGAAATCAGCATTCCGGAAGAAAAAAAAGCGGAATTTGAAAGCTGGCGCAGCACGTTCGGAGTATAAATGAATTTTTAGAATTGGCGGCTTTTTATTAAAAATATGTGTTCGGAAAACTTGCATATTTTAATCAAATCGTTTACATTTGTGCAGATCTAAATGATAGAGGGCGCACGTTTGCCCTCTGTCATTATAAAATAATTACATGAAAAGAATCTTAGTTAGCGGAGGTGCCGGGTTTATTGGCTCACATCTCTGTACTCGGCTAATCAACGAGGGACACGACGTCATTTGTCTGGATAATTTTTTTACCGGATCAAAAGAAAATATTATCCATTTAATGGATAATCACCATTTTGAAGTGGTACGTCATGATATAACATTCCCATATAGTGCTGAAGTAGACGAAATATACAATCTTGCCTGTCCGGCTTCTCCCATACATTATCAGTACGACGCTATTCAGACCATTAAAACATCGGTGATGGGAGCTATCAATATGTTAGGATTAGCCAGAAGGCTTAATGCTAAAATTCTGCAGGCTTCGACCAGTGAAGTTTATGGTGATCCGGAGGTACATCCGCAACCGGAATCTTATTGGGGAAATGTCAATCCGATAGGTATCCGTTCTTGTTATGATGAAGGGAAACGCTGCTCTGAGACCCTTTTTATGGATTATCACCGCCAGAATAACGTACGTATTAAAATTGTTCGTATTTTCAATACATACGGTCCACGGATGCTGCCCCATGATGGGAGAGTGGTTTCTAATTTCGTCATTCAGGCGTTGAAGAACGATGATATAACTATCTATGGGACCGGTGAGCAAACCCGTAGCTTTCAGTATATAGATGACTTGGTCGAAGGTATGATTCGGATGATGAATACGGATGATGATTTTACGGGACCTATAAATCTTGGTAATCCCAATGAATTTTCCATGCTTCAGTTGGCAGAGATGATTATCCGGAAAACCGGGTCGAAGTCAAAGATAACTTTCAAACCTTTGCCTCATGACGATCCTCAACAGCGTAAGCCTGATATCAGTTTGGCACAGGAAAAGCTGGGATGGCAGCCTACAATTTTGTTGGATGAAGGTCTGGATCGTATGATTGATTATTTTAAAAAGAAGTACACGTTATAATAAAATAAGAACTCAAGATTAAAGCTACATAAAGATGAATATGGAAATTAATCCCTCGGAATATAAAATTCTCATTGTAGACGATGTAATGTCAAATGTCCTTTTGCTGAAAGTATTGTTGACCAATGAGAAGTTTAACATAGTGACAGCCTGTAATGGAACCCAGGCACTGGATCAAGTGAAAAAAGAGAATCCGGATTTGATATTGTTGGATGTGATGATGCCGGACATGAGCGGTTTTGAAGTCTCTCAGAAATTAAAGGCTGATCCCGAAGCAGCTCATATTCCAATTATCTTTTTGACAGCACTGAATAGCACTGCCGATATAGTGAAAGGTTTTCAGGTAGGTGGCAATGACTTTATATCTAAACCTTTTAATAAGGAAGAGTTGATAATCCGTGTCACACACCAAATTTCTTTAGTAGCAGCCAAACGTATTATTGAAGCTAAAACGGAGGAGCTTAAAAAGACTATTATCGGGCGTGATAAGCTCTATTCGGTTATAGCTCATGATCTTCGTTCGCCTATGGGATCTATTAAGATGGTACTTAATATGCTGATCTTGAGTTTGCCCAAAGAAAAAATAGGTGAAGACATGTACGAACTGCTGACCATGGCTAATCAGACTACTGAAGATGTATTTTCTCTGTTGGACAACTTGTTGAAGTGGACAAAAAGTCAGATAGGTAAACTTAAAGTTGTATATCAGGATATTGACATGGTTGAAGTTGTGGAGGGAGTTGGAGAGATTTTCTCAATGGTGGCCGGTTTGAAGAATATTCATTTACGTATTGAAGCACCGGAACATCAGGCTGTATATGCTGATATTGATATGATAAAAACAGTTATACGCAATTTAATAAGCAATGCTATCAAATTCAGTAATGAAGGTTCTGAGATCCTTATAAAAGTAGAAGATATGGATGGAATGTCAATCGTTAGTGTGAAGGATAGCGGATGTGGTATTGATGAAGAAAGTCAGAAGAAACTATTGCACACTGATACGCACTTCAGTACTTTCGGGACTAATAATGAAGAAGGTTCGGGACTTGGATTGCTGTTGTGTCAGGATTTCGTAGTGAAGAATGGAGGTAAGTTGTGGTTTACTTCTGTTAAGGGTGAAGGCTCAACTTTCTATTTTTCTATTCCACTGAAAAAATAAGGCTTCAGCAGTTTGGGTAGATCGTTTGAGAATCAGACTATTCAAGTAGATAAAAATGGTGCAGACTATATTTCTAAAAATAAGTCTGCACCATTTTATTTTGTCTGATTCATTCGTGTGATTATACCAGTGGGAGCTTTTTATCGTTTACACATAGCTTTAAAATCGCAATATTCGCATTTCTTTAGATCCTCAGTTTGGGTGAACTCCTCTTGGTCGTTGTATATTTCCTCAAGTAGTGCCAATAGTCGTTCGCGGAACTCTTTTTCATAAACAGAAAAATCATCGACAGGTAGTTTGGGTTTGCGTGCTTCTCCCATTTCAATTACAGGAGAGTAGCTTTCGGAAGCTGCCCGATGGATATATAATAGAGAAGGAGCCACCTTTAATGTTTGTTGGCGTGCCATGATGGCGGCATAAAGAAAGGTTTGAAAAATATAGTTGGGACGCCCTTCGGCAGGTGTGAATAGTTGCTCCACATTCGCCGGCACTTTGGGGCTTCCTCCGGTTTTGTAGTCCACAATCCGAAGTGTACCTTCTTTACTGTCCATACGGTCAATCGTACCTCCGATCTTTAATGATAACATTCCTTTGGGGCCTTCTATCTGGATATCTTCCGTTACTTTCTGTTCCATACCTATCATTCGGAAAGGAGCATATTGCAGATCGTTACGTAACAACTGGCGGAGATAGGAAGTGATAACCTTTGAGTTTATTAATTGTACTCCGTTATACTCGGGCTTTTCGTCAAGAGGAACGTGAAAAAATTCTTCTTTGAAAGCTGTATCGACATAATTTTGCAGACGGACATTATCGCGCAACAAACGTTCAATATCTTCTTTGTGTATTTCTTGCTTGTGGGCTGTCAGGTCCAGATAGGCTAATTGAGCCGAACGGTGGAAGATAGTTCCGAACAGAGCGGAATCAATCTCTGCACTGACTTCATCGGGGGCTTTGAGACATGCCACGTAACGGAAATAAAACTTCAGTCGACAGTCGAGATATGTATTCAGTGCCGATGGAGAAAGCATCAAGGCATCGGCGTTATGTGAGAAATCGTAGGTCTGGTATAAACGATCAATGATTTCCGGTGTTTTTGTGATACGGATGTTCCGGCTGTTTTGTGGTGATTGGCCTGCTTCCAGATATTCACGGCTGATTTCATGTGACCATTCGATCAGGAACTGTAGCATAAAGCGTGACCATTCTCCCCGGTTTAGTCCATCCGATGAAGTGTTATACATCAGGGTGATATTTTCTGCCCGCTGAATCAGGCGATAGAAATAATAGGCATAAACTGCATTCTTGTGTTCAATGGTAGTCATGCCGAAAGCCTTACGTAGGTTATATGGAATAAACGATGATTCGCCTCCCGATTTAGGTAACTGTCCTTCATTAAGCGAGAGGAGGAGCAGATTACGAAAATCAAGATTGCGTGTTTCCAAAACTCCCATTATCTGCATTCCTATGGCCGGTTCACCATGGAAGGGGATATTGGCGGCATTTAATATTTTGTTCAGCAGGCGTTTCAGAGTTTCTATACGCACTTGCAGTTCACCGTTGTCAATCAAGTTGAGTAACCTGTTTACCAGAGTGAAACTCTTAAAAAGAGATTCACGGTACAGTTGGTTGAAAATATCATCATTCTCCTGCTCATGACGGTATAGAATAGATACCTCTTTCAGTAATTCCGTGATATAAATACAGAGCTCCCGAATGCCATTACGGGGAGTGAATAATAAATCCAAAAACCTGTCTTTCTTTAATTCGGAAGGAAAAGGATAAAAGCGGTTGGTTTTAGTGAGTTCCCGTTGCAATGGTTCGGCATTGTCCGAAAGACGACGGGTATACGGATGTTTTAATATAGTTTGTACGACCTCATAAGTGTATCTTCCTGATTCTGTACGGTATCCGCTGGTTTGCAGTTCGAGTATGGCATTGATAAAGCTATATACCGGCGTTTGTGCCAGTGGAAATCCCATGGTGATATTAACGTTCCTTACTTCTTCCGGGATGGAATGCAAGACAGGAAGGAGTAAGGCTTCATTACATAGAACGACAGCATTTTCTTTTTCTTCACTACTCAGGTTCTCTCTGATCCATTCGGGCAGATAACGGGCCTGAGCGTTTTCGGTGGGTGAAGAGATAAAACGGACCTTCTTGGGTTTTCTCAATTCATCAAACAATTCGGCCGGAAGCTCGTTGGGGAACAGTTTGAGATTACGATTTATAAATTCTCCGGCTTCGTGGCGTTGTTTGTGTTGTGAAGGAAGTTGAGTATAAAATACATCGTAGTCCCAATAGAACAGGGCCTTTCCCGTACTCTGCAATTGCCGGAAGAAGTGGGTCTCTACTTTGTTCAGTACATTGAAGCCGACAAATACGTAACGATCGTACTTCAATGATTCAGGCTCAAGGTGTTCAATGACGTTCCGGTAGAGCATACCTTCATATGCAAGTCCTGATTCTTCCAGATTCCTTCGGTACTGACGATATATATTACCCAATTTATCCCAAAGTGAGATAAATTTCTCCTTTAACAGTGTTCGCTTTTCAATAGAGAAATTCAGGAAAAACTGTTGGATCGCTTGTTCTTGCTCTTCGTCGAGAAAGTTGTAATCGTCCATGACGTTTTTCAGGTCCTGAAGATTGGTAAATAGCTTGTCGGCATCAACTATATTTTTGTCCACGTCATCGAAGTCGCTTATCAGTAGCTCACCCCAGAAGTAGAAATCGTCAAGTGATTCTTCGCTTTTCGTTTCTTCACGGAATACCTTGTAGAGTTCACATACCAGACGAATCGGATCTCCTAACTTCAAGACTGAAAGCTGTTGGAACAGTTCGCTGATGCTCACATAAGCAGGTGACCAAAGTGGTTGATCGGATTGGTTGGCTAAATGCTCGTTAAAGAACAGGCTGGCACGTTTATTTGGGAAAACGATAGCTGTACGTGACAGATCGTTCCCTATCTTGCTATAGAGGTCCTGTGCGACCAACTGGAGAAATGTTTTCATACTTTTTCAATTATTTCTTCTTCCACATACCACAGATAGCCTGTGATGTTTTTATATCCCATTCGGGAGAGGAGTTGCATGTATCCTTTCACCTGTTTGTTGTACTTCTTATTTTCTTTACCAAACTTAAAATCCACTACGATGACTTGCCCGTCTTTCATCATCACTCGGTCAGGGCGCCTGGTTTGCAATACTCCTTTATCTTTGTAGATGATGGCGCATTCGTTAAACAATTTCCACTCGCCGGAATACCATTTCTGTACTTCAGGCATAGAAAAGGCTTTCATGGTCAAAGTACGTATTTCCTCTTCTGTCTCTTTGCTGCCGATAACACCTTCGAATACCAGTTTTTGGATGGCAGATTCTATATCTTCTTTCGTTTCAATGGCAGAAAACAGTGTATGCAATAATTGTCCATGATTTATGAAGCGATCATCCGATTCTTCTTCGGAAAGTCCTTTTATGAAATCGGCTGAACGGTTTGATTGCCGGAACTCAATATCCGGATGCATGGATTCCATGCTAACCGGAAGTTTCTCGGGTTTGCGTGTAAGCTTGTTGCCTGAATCGACCATTTTTTCATCTTCGGACGGGCAGAGGTCACCAAACTCATATACTTGCTCCTCGTCCCACTCCTGCTCCAACTTACAGGCTGCTTGCGGTAATGCTCCGGCCAATAACTCAGACATTGTGTTTCTTTGTCCTTTCCGACTCCAGATAATCAGGTTCTTGCCCGCACGGGTAAATGCTACATAGAGCAGGTTCAGGTTGTCTACCCAAAGTTGCAAGCGCTCGTGCAAGTAGTCATTCTGGTATACCGATTCTGCCATCGCAGAAGAATAGTTTACCGGTACAATATCTAACTCGTTGAAAGGAGACTCTTGGGGTACGCACCAAACGAGTTGATTATTTGTTTCATTTTCCATTTTCCAGTCGCAGAAGGGGAGAAGTACTGTATGAAATTCCAACCCTTTGGACTTATGGATGGAGAAGATACGTATGCCTTCTACTTCACCGCTTGGTATTGTTTTACCAGATAAAGTTTCGTCCCAGTATCGGATAAAGCTGTCCGTATCTGAAGAATGGTTTTGAAGATAATCGGTCACTGCATCAAAGAAAGCAAATAAATAAGCATCCTGCTGCTTGATGCGGTGCAGCTCAAAGAGGTTGAAAAGTTCTTCCAGTAATTCGTAAAGAGGCATCAGACGGAGTTCTGCCATCCTTTCCAGAAAAACAGAAGGCAATAGTTCTTCAGCCTTATGGAAGAGCAGTGAATTAAGATTGTTTTCGGTATGAAGTACTTGTAACTGATAGTTAGTTGCAAGTTGAGCTTTTACAATCCGATTTTCCGGATCGGAAAGATAGCGCAGGGCATCCAGCATCATGCAGATGGCAAGTGAAGCGTCAAGCCGGAAGGCTTCGTCAGACACAACCTTATAATGCAGTTGTTTGTCAAAGTAATCGGCAATGCGGGGGATACTTTTATTCTTTCTTACCAAAATGGCGATATCGTTCAGCTTTATACCCGATTGTATCAGATGTTCTACTTCCGCTCCGAGGCTGATAAGGGTTTGGTCGGTATAATCGTGTTTTTCATCTGATTCGAGAAACTCGACTTTAACGTATCCTTTTTGTTCGTTCCGGGGGGATTCTTGCTCCACATCAGCATATGCATTAATTAAAGGCTCACAAATGCTTCCCAATTGCTTATTGTGTATTTCGTTCAGATAATCTACAGCAGCCGTAAAGATACTGTTGTTGAACCGTATGATGTTAGTTTCACTTCGTCGGTTGGTCTTCAGTGTTTCTGTACGGATGGAAAAGTATCCAAGGCGTTTGTTCAATCCGTTCAGGATGCCCCAATCACCGTTTCGCCAGCGATATATAGATTGCTTGACGTCACCAACGATCAAGCTGTCCGCTCCTTGTGAGAGGCCTTCAAGAAGTAACAGTTTAAAGTTATCCCATTGCATCCGGCTGGTATCCTGAAATTCGTCAATCATCACATTACGGATGTTTGTTCCGATTTTCTCAAACACAAAAGAAGAATCTCCGTCTTTTACCAGTTGATGGAGCAGAGCATTGGTGTCTGAAAGGAGAAAGCGATTGTTTTCACGATTCAGTTGACGTACCTCTTCATCAATATTAGCCAATAGTTGTACTTTGTTTAAATGCTGCATTGAGAGCCGACAACTGTTAACAATCCGGTTATTGCGTGAGCGATGTTGCTCAGCATCTTGCAGAAGCGGCATTAAGATGGAGGAGGCTAATACGATGATGTCAGTATAGTATCTGGAAGTTTTGGCAGCCCAGTTTGTTTCGTCCTCCAGACATTTTACTACGGTTGTATTCGCTATTTCGTCCCCTAATATACCATTCCTGAGCTTATTAAAGTAGCTTCCTATCCCTTTAGCACCGTTTTTTAAATCAGTTGGCTTTAGCGATTGGCTGGAAAGTACATTTTCAAACTGCTGAGCGAAATCTTTCATTTGTTCAAGAGCGGCTGTTTCCATCTCTTTTAATGTCTTGCGATACTCGCGGATTACATTCGGGTCGCGAAGACGTTGACGGAGACCGTCACCTTTTTCAATATACCCTTCATCAAAAATATTGCGTCCGAAATTTTTAATCTCATCCGAAACATTCCAGCGTTTGTCATCAGCAATGCGTTCGTTTATGTAATCAAGTAGCCATGCCAATACCGGTGAATTAGGGCCCAATTTTTCAATCATACTGTCTACGGCATCACTTAATACTTCAATATTATTCAGCTCGATATTCAGGTTGGGACTCAGCTCAAGTTCACGGGCCAGATTACGCATGACGGATTGGAAAAAGGAATCGATGGTTTCGACACGAAACCGGCTGTAATCATGGAGCATGTAGCTCAAAGCTATGCCAGCTGTTTTTCGTATTTCATCTTCCGAACGGCCTGTCTCAGCGATGATGCGTTTTAGGTACGCATCCGAGTCCGGGTCAGCTATATGTATTCCATATAGCTGACTGAGAATACGTTCCTTCATTTCGGCAGTAGCTTTATTGGTGAAAGTCACTGCCAATATCTGGCGGTAGGCACGCGGGTTTTGTATTAGCAACTTGATATACTCAGCGGCCAGGGTGAATGTTTTCCCGGAACCGGCAGAGGCTTTATAGACAATAAGTTCGCTCATTCACAGTTTATGTTGGATAATAATTATTTTCTTTTTACTATTTCAAACGGCACGCGCACTGAAACACCGTTTTTCATTAAATTGGTCAGGTTCGGATATAACCGTTCTTTGAAAGAGTCCCAGCTGCGATGTTCCATTTGGGTCCATCCGGCTTCTGCCAATGCCAGTCCGCGAGGATAGGTCATGTACGTTACCCGGTTGATATCTTTTATTGCTTCTCCCCAAAGCGTTCCCATTACGCCCAGAATATGTGCTTGTTCGGATGCAGGTCTTCCGTATCCCGGGTCAAATTGATAACAAGTTTCGAGCGTTGTGACAGGCATTCCCCAATTGTTGAATTCCGGAAGATCACCTTTAAACTGGGGATAATCGAGGTATGCAAATTCTCCCGGTGCCATGATCAGAGGGTTGCCGTGCTGTCGGGTCAGCTCCTGGCAAGTAGGTGTCAATCCGTATCTCCAGCTTACGAGTGTCACATCTTTGGGGTAAGGAAACAGATAGTCATTGGCAGGCATACGAATATTATCCAGTTCGCACCAAAGGATCGGCTGTTTTCCATCTGCCCGTACAAAACTGAGCATTCGGTCGAAGAAAGGAATCATTAACTGAGATGCTTTTTCATATTTCAGTTCTTTCATCATCTTTTGGCAGCGTTCGCATTTGGTCCAGTTTTTTTCTATTACTGCCTCGTCGCCTCCCAAATGGATATAGCGTGAAGGGAAGAGAGCACTTACTTCGTCAATAATGTCTTTGTATACCGTGTATACCTTTTCATTATTGGCGCAAAGCATTAAATCTACTGTTTTACCCACATTCTTTTCAATGGTATCGGTATGTGTACATCCCAATTCCGGATAAGCAGCTAATACAGCAACCGTATGCCCGGGAATGTCCAGTTCCGGGATTATTTCAATATGGCGTTCAGCTGCATAATGAATCAGATCGGTTAGTTCTTCCTGAGTATAAAAAGGTTGTCCGGCTGTAAGCTTCGGGTGCTTTTTGATCTCCATTCTCCATCCCTGATCATCTGTCAGGTGAAGTTGAAGCACATTGTATTTGTATCGTACCATTTGGTCAATGTAGAATTTTACATCTTCTACCGGTAAAAAATGCCGGGCAGGATCGAGCATTAAAGCCCGATATTCAAAGCGTGGAGCGTCATCAATGCTGACTGCAGCCATTTCTTTCCGATTGGTGGTACATACATCTCCTAAAAGTATTTGATCAACCGTCATTACCCCATAGAAGACAGCTGCTGCACTGGCTCCGCTAATGGTAATTCCTTTCTGATCTATTTTGAGTTTATAATGTTCTTTCCCGTTTAGTTGCGGATCAATAGTTAACCGGATGGCTGATTGCCGTGAGCCGGAAAGAGGGATATTTATTTGCATCCGATCTTTCAGGATGGCTTGCAGGGTGGTAGCCGCAAACTTAAGTTCCGGTTGCTCTGGATGAATAGAGATATTTTTGCTTGTCAGGCTAAAAGGTTTACTTTGCAGTTGCTCTATGTGATTGGGCATAGGCAACAGGGCCGAACGATTGTTTTGTGCAATTGCCGTAAAGGCAAAAAGAAGGAAAATCAGTCCTAAATAGTTTTTCATGGGATTAATTTATTTAATTAGTTTCGCGGCAAATATACGATTATTGTACGAGAAAACGGACACTTCAGCACAGAAAGAGGGGAGAACTGAACTTTCTTTTTAATCGAAAACTTGCATAAAAATGTGATATTTACTCATGAAATAGAGAAAAAAAGTCAAAATGTATCATTCTTATTAGGTATTATGGGCTATTTTGTTACCTTTGCGCCCCCTTATTCCATAGCGTAGAATAAGGTTAAGTGCTAATTAGATTTAACATGAGACTAAAAACAATCCTACTGACCACTGTGGCCACCGGTTCATTTTTGTGCGAGCCTGTCGCTGCTATGCGTGTTGAACCTCCCGCTATTTCTGAAATGGGATGGTTCTCGAAAAAGAAAAAGAAGAGTAATCCCCAAGACAGCGTCAAAGTTGAGAATGAGTATGAGAAACTGACGGGAAGCGATAGTGTCGCTCATCGCGGTATGTTCAATGTGTTCCGGAAGAAGAATGATTACTACTTTGAGATTCCCGCCACTTTGTTGGGACGTGATATGCTGGTAGTAAATAAACTGCAACGAGTACCTTCGGAACTGAATGAGGCCGGAGTGAACCGCGGAACTAACTATGAGAACCAAATGATCTGTTTGGAGCTGGACAAGCCGGCTAATAAATTATTAATCCGTCAAAGTCGGCCCTTGCCTCTTTCTCCATCCGAAGATGCTATCAGCCAATCGGTGAAGGACAACTATATATCTCCGTTAATAGCCGGTTTCAAGATAGAGGCATATAATAATGACTCTACCAGCATGTTGATTAAGGTAAACGATATATATGATGGTACGGAGACAAGTATTAATAACGTATTTACCAATATTAATCTGGGAACATCGGCTATAAAGAACTTATCGAGAATTTTATCCATTAAGTCTTTCGATAATAATGTAGTGGCAACTTCAGAACTCACTACACGTGTCACAGAAGGGACTACTACTATCTACGTGACAGTGGAGGTAAGTTCATCTATCCTGTTGCTTCCCGAAGTGCCGATGACCGGACGTCTGGATAATCCTCGCGTGGGGTATTTTACTAATCCTCTGACTAACTTCAGTGATGGTCAACAACGGGTGAATAAAAAACAATTCATTACCCGCTGGCGTCTTGAGCCAAAGCCTGAGGACAGGGAAGCATATCTGCGCGGTGAACTGGTAGAGCCCCAGAAGCCCATTGTATTTTATATAGAAAACTCTACGCCTTATCGGTGGAGGAAGTATATCAAACAGGGAATTGAAGACTGGCAGGTAGCTTTTGAGCGTGCCGGATTTAAGAATGCCATTATAGCCAAAGATATTACCGATGATATGGAGGTGGATATGGATGATGTAAACTACTCTGTATTGACATATGCCGCATCTACCAAGGCAAATGCAATGGGACCCTCTATTCTTGATCCGCGTTCGGGGGAAATACTTGAGGCTGATATAATGTGGTGGCATAATGTGCTTTCAATGCTTCAGGAGTGGATTACGGTACAAACCGGTGTGGTTCGTCCCGAAGCTCGCGGCGTAACACTGCCGGATAGTCTGATGGGGGATGCTATGCGTTTTGTCGCTTGCCATGAAGTGGGGCATTCACTCGGGTTACGTCATAATATGATGGGTTCTTGGGCTTTTCCTACCGACTCTCTTCGTTCGAAAGCATTTACCGACCGGATGAATTCTACTTCATCATCCATAATGGACTATGCCCGCTTTAATTATGTGGCACAGCCCGGTGACGGTGTGAAAGCTTTGTCACCTCATATCGGACCTTATGATATTTTTGCCATAGAATACGGTTACCGTTGGTATGGCAAACAGACTCCGGAAGAAGAAAAAGGATTGTTGCAGGATTTTCTGGCAAAACATACCGATCGGCTTTACAAGTATAGCGAGGCACAGGATCCCCGGGATGCCGTTGACCCTCGTGCGCAGAACGAGGATCTTGGTGATGACCCCATCCGTTCTTCGCAGTATGGTATTGCCAATTTGAAGCGTATTGTTCCTCAAATAATCCAGTGGACCACTACCGGGGAGAAAGGGCAAACATACGAAGAGGCGTCACGTTTGTATTACGCAGTTATCAATCAATGGAATAATTATCTCTATCATGTGATGGCAAATATCGGGGGTATCTATATTGAGAATACAACCGTAGGTGATGGCGAGAAGACTTATACGTTTGTGGAAAAAGAGAAGCAGCAGGCTGCTTTGAAGTTTTTGCTCGATGAAGTATTGTGTTATCCTAAGTGGTTGTTCGATCCGGAGGTTGCACAATATACTTATCTGCTCAGAAATACACCTTTAGGAGTAGTGGAGAATGCACCGACTCAAGTGTTGAAAAATGCACAGTCCTATATCTTTTGGGACTTGCTATCAAATAATCGCCTGATGCGTATGCTTGAGAATGAGTCTGTAAACGGCAGAAAGGCTTTCACAGCCGTGGAAATGATGGATGGTCTGCATAAGGGGATTTTTGCCGTAACCGAGCGTGGCGGCTTACCCGATGTGATGACCCGCAATTTGCAAAAAGGCTTTGTAGATGCATTGATTACTGCTGCTGCCGAAAGCGAAGGAGTGAAGGTGAACAAAAAGTTGACCGATAATCATTTCTTGTTCGATCATCAGGCACCGCTTTGCAGTTGTGACGATCATGCACATCGTTCGGCATACGCCGACCGTATGGGGGCACGCCGTGAACTGAATTTTTATGGTTCTCAGATAAATCGTATTTCCGATGCCATTTCAGTGAAACGGGGAGAGCTGCTCCGCATTAAAGATTTGCTCCAGAGCCGTTTGGGTACATCGGATGTAGCCACCAAATATCATTATAAAGATTTGATTTTGCGTATCAACACTGCGTTAGGCATTTCTAAGTAAATACACCAAAAACACAAAGTTCCCTCTGACAAACACTCAACGATTTTATTTGCTGAGCGAGGGGCTTTGTGTATTTATATAAATAAAAGACAGTTTTCAAAATGAGTATTAATTTTATAGGATGTAACAAATGAAAAGACACGTTTTTATTCTTTTATTGTCTTTTGTCGGAGCATTGACTTCTGCATTTGCCGCCGACAGGCAAGTTCAAGGAGTGGTGATCTCATCGGAAGATAATATGCCGTTGATAGGTGCTTCTGTCTATATAAAGGCAGAGGATCTGTCAAAAGACGGCAACTCTCCGACAATGACAGGAGTGATTACCGACATAAATGGTAAATTCAATATTTCAGTACCCGAGGGAGTAACTCGTCTATTCTGTAGTTATGTAGGATATGATGTGCAGGAAATTAAGCTTGTTCCCGGGAAGAATCAATATGAAATAACTCTTTCTCCATCGGCACAAATGCTTGATGCAGTAGTAGTGACCGGTTATCAAACTGTAGAACGTCGTAAACTGACAGCTGCCGTTGGGAAGCTGAACATTTCGGATGAAACTATTGGTGCTGTAAAAAGTATCGATCAGGCATTGGCCGGACAAATTGCCGGACTTTCCGTAACCTCTACTTCCGGTGCACCCGGTGCACCGGCAAAAATACGTATTCGTGGAACTTCGTCATTAAATGGAACTCAGGATCCGTTGTGGGTTCTGGATGGTATTCCATTGGAAGGTACGGATGTACCTCAGCCAGAGATCTTGAATGATATTTCTAATATACAACAGTCGTCTATTGCCGGATTGAATCCTGCGGATATTGAAAATATTACCGTACTGAAGGATGCGGCTGCTACTGCCATTTACGGGGCTCGCGCTGCAAATGGTGTGATTGTGATAACTACTAAAAAAGGAAAAGTAGGGAAGCCGGTGATTAACTTTTCTTCAAAGTTTACTTATATGCCTACACTGAGTTCCAAGCGTTTGAATCTGTTGAACTCTCAGGAGAAAGTAGATCTGGAACTTGAACTGCTCCGTTCTAATTTTGCCTATGGGAATAATAAGGGTGGAGTCTCTAAAATCATTTCCGGCTACGGTCTGACCGATGCATACAAAAACGGGGGCTGGGGAGCATTGACTTCTGAAGCGCAAGCCGATATCAACCGGTTACGGGATACTGAAACCGATTGGAATGATATTCTCTTTCGTGATGCTTTTAATCAGGAGTATAGTTTGAGCCTTTCGGGAGGTAACGAACGTGTAACCTATTATACCTCTATCGGATATTATAAAGAAAACGGTAACGTAAAAGGTGTTGGGTTGGATCGTTTGAATATTGTAGCGAAGACTTCGTATAAAGTCAACCGCATGTTAAAGTTCGGTGCTTCTTTGTTTGCCAACCGTCGTAATAACAAAACTTACCTGACAGATACGTACGGATTAGTGAATCCGGTTTACTATTCACGCAAGGCTAATCCATATTATCAGCCTTTCGACGCAAATGGAAATTACGTGTACGATTTCGATGTACAAAATACTTCTGATACAGATTTAGGTTTTAATATTTTTGAGGAACGTAAAAATACATCGAACGAAGAGACGATCAATGCGATTTCATCTATTTTCGATGCTGAACTGAGATTCAATGATAAGCTGAAGTTTACTACCCAGCTTGGGTTGCAATTAGATAAGGCCTCAAAAGAACAGATTGCCGACCAGGAAAGTTTCTCAATGCGTTTAACCCGTAAGAACAGTAAATATTGGGATTCTGCTTCTCAAAGCAACAAATACTTCATACCGGACGGAGGCGTGCACAAAGCATATGAAAACACGAATTCTCAGATTACCTGGAAGGCAATGGGAGAATATCGGGATAGCTTCAATGATATTCATGAACTGGAAATAATGGTGGGTACTGAATTGCGTAAAACCTGGTATGAGACACTCTTTTCCGCGGGATATGGCTTCGACAGACAGACGTTGACTACGAAGCCGGTTATCTTTCCGGACGAAGATCGTGCCAAACAATTTCCACTCCATAAGAAAACGTATAAAGAGAATGCTTATGTTTCTTTCTTCTCCACAGCTTCCTATTCGTTGATGAACCGTTATACATTCGGAGGAAGCATCCGTTTTGACGGTTCGGATTTATTTGGTGTCGATAAGAAGTACCGTTATCTCCCTCTGTATTCAATAAGTGGATTATGGCGGTTATCGAATGAACCTTTTATGCAGGGAGCCAGAAAGTGGATGGATAATCTTGCATTCCGTGCTTCATATGGTATTCAGGGAAATATAGATAAAAACACTTCTCCTTTCTTGTTGGGCAAATATGTGGTAGACAATATTTTACCGGGTGGATCCGAACATATGATCGATATAAACTCGGCTCCGAACAAGAAGCTTCGTTGGGAGAAAACTCAATCCGTGAATGTTGGGTTTGATTTCTCGGTACTCAATCAGGCAATTAACCTGAGTGTGGATTATTACTATCGTAAAGGTACAGATCTGATCGGAAGACAAATGTTGCCTCTTGAAACCGGTTTTGTTTCGACCAGTGTCAATTGGGCGAGTATGACCAATAAAGGTGTGGAAGTATCTCTTTCCACACGAAACGTTGCTACCAAAAATTTCTCATGGTATACGAACTTCAACTTTGCCTACAATAACAACAAGGTATTGCAGGAAGCTATTCCGGAGGCTCAGACTACTCCGGGGCGTGAAGGATATCCGGTCAGTGCTATTTTTGCGATAAAGACTGCCGGATTGGATGCGGATGGTTATCCTCTGTTCTATGATAAAGAAGGGAAGAAGGTTACTTTGAAAGAACTGTATCGCTTACAGGATCCTTATGGATTAGGTTTTACGGTTAGTTCGGATGTAACTCCGGCAGAAGAACGTGGATTTTATTCATATATGGGTTCGGAAGATACTCCTTATACCGGTGGTCTGATCAATACATTCAGTTATAAAAACTGGGAGTTGACAGCGAATTTATCCTTTAATTTAGGGGGATATGTACGTACGACCCCTTCCTATAACTCTATCAATTTTGATCGGGGACAGAATGTGAATCGTGACATTTTGGATCGTTGGACTCCGGAAAACACCGACGGACATTTACCGGCATTGATTACCAGTGAAAAACGTGCTGATGAGTATTATTGGTATGATCAAAAGAGTGATATATATCGGAATCTGGATATTTGGGTGAAGAAGCTGAACTATTTCCGTTTGCAGAATCTGCGTTTAGGTTATCGTTTACCGGAGAAAATGACCAAAGCTTTGGGAATGGGGTCAGCTTCGGTAGCTATTGAAGGACGTAATCTACTTGTATTTGGTTCAAGCTACAAGAATTTCCTCGATCCGGAATCAATGTACAATCCGTATGCACCGCCCATTCCTAAATCAGTTACATTTAGCTTGAATTTAAATTTTTAATCATTAAGCAGAAAAAAGAAGATGAAAAAAATATATGTTTTGACTTTGTTGAGTTGTCTGTTGATGCTATCTGCCTGTGATAGTTATCTGGACATAAAACCGGTGGGAAGCGTGATCCCCCAAACTGCTGAAGAGTATCGCGCTTTATTGGCGCGTGCTTATCTGAATGTACCGAAGGACCGCGGACAAGCTTGTTTCCGTTCGGACGAGATGATGGTGAATGATAATGAATACGACCGGAATTCATTCGGAGACATTGAACGTTGGAATGATGTTTCTCCGTTTCCGGGGACGAGTCAGTTTACCTGGTCCAATTTCTATAATGTACTTTTTATAGCTAACCAGTTGATCGAGAATGAAAAAGAAATTACAGAGGGCACTCTTGAAGTAGTGAACCAGTTGGTGGGGGAGGCCTATCTACTTCGTGCTTATATGCATTTTGTTTTGGTAAACTTACATGGTCAGCCATATACTAAGCCCGGAGCCTTAAGTTCAAAGTCAGTACCTTTGAAGTTGGATACGGATATTGAAAAGACATTAGGACGCAATACTGTAGAAGAAGTTTATATTTCTATTTTGTCAGATATCGAACGAGCTCGTGAACTGATAAACAAAGAAGAATGGGAAACAGTTTTCTCTTATCGGTTCAGCGTTCTGGCAGTAGATGCATTGCAGTCCCGTGTCAGCCTATATATGGGTGAGTGGCAGAAATGTCTTGAATCTGCTGAAGCAGTATTAGCAAAAAAATCTGTTCTTGTTGATATGAACGAAGCCTCCTTTGTTCTGCCTAATCATTTTGAATCTGTTGAAACCATAACGGCATTGGAGCAAGTTATGAGTTCAGTAGTCAATAACGCCGCATGGGCTCCTGCCTCTTTTCTTACTATTTATCAGGAAGGTGACAGGAGATTGGCTGCCTATTTTGCTGCTCCCGATGAAAATGGAAATCGAAAGAGTTCTAAAGGAGGGAAAAGAGATTACTCCTGTACTTTCCGTGTAGGTGAACTTTATCTCAATGCAGCCGAGGCTGCTGCGCGTCTGGACAAATTGCCGCAGGCACGTACGCGTCTTTTGGAACTGATGCAGAAACGTTACACTCCCGTAGCTTATGTTGAGAAAAAGAATGCTGTGAATACAATGGATAAAGATGCTTTGATTGGTGAAATATTGAATGAACGTGCCCGTGAACTTGCTTTTGAGGGACATCGCTGGTTTGACCTTCGTCGTACTACGCGTCCACGGATTGTGAAAGTCCTCCAAGGCGAAACCTATATACTGGAACAGGATGATCCACGCTATACGATTCCTATTCCGAAAGATGCTATTGCTGCCAATCCGGGATTAGCCAACTAATACACATGAAGATCTAAAAAAAGCACACACAACCCAAGCCGCAGAGTCTATAAAAAGACTTTGCGGCTTTTTTTATTTGTAATTTATCGCTGTGCCCTAATAAATAGCTTACGTTAGTATTGATTTAGAATGAAACTTTACTTGTCAGAAAAGTAATTATCTCCTTTCAGAATGTATGAACGGAATTCAGGGGATATGAATTGAATGTTTTATCTATGTGTTTGCAAATTAGATGATTATGACGCTTTGCTGCTTGTCGGTCAAAGCCTTGTTTTAACACAGTGTTAAAGCAAGGCTTTTGATGATAAAGAAGAAGTCTTTTAAGTGCAAAAGATTTATTCTTTCTATTCAAGAATGGAATACTTTAAGAATAGCATTAACATTGTTAATTGGGAATTCTTTCGAAACGAGGAGCCGTATTGTTCTATTTTATAGGATATAGGAAAAAACTAACAGATTCCTTTGTGGGTGATTAGACAAAACCGTATTTTTAGAGGTCATAATACTGATATTGATGAATTATCAGAATGTATGTGATAAAAATCAGAATAGAGAATAGAAGGAAATAGCGTAAATTTGCCCAATATCGTCATTTAGTAGATAAGAAGCCATATAACACAGACATTATGCCTGACGAAATAAAGAATATAAAAACATACCGGAAAAAAGAACGCATGATTCTCTCCCGCTCCATACGGAGAAGGAGAAGGTATATTGAGGTAGCTTTCGGAAATAACGATGCTGCAAGGCTATTGTTGTCAAAGGAGAAGGGTGTGCTGTTTGAAAGTGACAAGGCATACCTGCCGGCAGAAGACTTTGTTTTGGCAGACTTCTTCGACCGTTATGTGAATCTTGCATTTATTGACTATTCCAAAGTAACAGACACTACAAATAAACCGGAGAAAGAAAAGACCATCCGCCCGGAACTGCCTGCGGGCTTTTTGGAAAAGCTGAAACAGATGCGTTACAGCGATCATACAATACGGGTATATACTACCTATATCGGAGATTTTCAACAGTATTTTGCCGGAAGCAACCTGAAAAGGATTTCGCCGGACGAAATAAATGCTTACCTGCTTCAACTGATAGACAAGAAAAATATCTCTTCCTGCCAACAGAACCAACGTATCAACGCGATCAAGTTCTATTATGAAAAGGTGCTGGGCAACGAACGTCACTGCTACAAGGTAAACCGTGCAAAACGTGAGAAGACATTGCCGGATGTATTGAGCAAGGAAGAAGTGAAAGACTTTCTAACAGTAGCTAAAGAAGATTTGCGGTTTTATTGCATGTATTCGCTGTTGTACTCGGCAGGGCTTCGTATCAGCGAATTGCTGAATTTAAAACCGGATGATATAAACATTTCCCGTTCACTGATACATGTGCGACAGGGAAAAGGGAAGAAAGACCGATATACGCTGCTATCCAAACCGTTTATCAATAAACTGGAAGAATATAGGATAGCATATCAGCCGGAAAAGTGGCTTTTTGAACGTGAAGCCGGAGTACAATTCTCTGAAAGTATCGTTTCCAAAAAACTGAAAGAGATAGCCCATGAAGCAGGAATAACAAAAAGAGTATATCCCCATTTGTTCCGCCATTCGTTCGCTACACATTTGATAGAACAAGGAACAGACTTGAAAATCATAAAAGAACTGTTGGGGCATGAAAATATTAAAACCACCGAGATGTACGTCCATATTGCAGACACTTACAAAAGCAAAATTAAAAGTCCGTTGGACGATATTTTAGAAGAAGAGATTTAATAAAATACTTAGAGAAAATAACAGCGGAACATTAAATGACCGCTGTTAGCATAACGTTAGCAACTGAGTAAAACAAGTCAAATATGGAAATAAATTTTATAGCAAATGACGTAGTATATGAAGTAACAGTCGACAATTCTTATTTAATTGGTTTCGCAGATAATAAGAATGAACCAAATGAGTATGTTATTGTCGAAAGAGCATTAGAGTTTGATGAACAGGATATTAAATTGGGAATGGATTCATACTATTTTGAATATTCAGACCAATCTAATTCTGGTTATGGCTTATGCAGCAAAGTCGTCTTACATCAAAATGAAATTGTCTTTTCGATAAAACATAAACGAATGGATGATATTACTTCAATAATTGTATCATATAAGGAACATATAATTGAAGACATAAAAGAGTATAGAAAAATACTTTCAAATATCTTCGGAGATATTTTGGTTGTTGAATAAGTTGCTAACAAACAGCACTGCCGCTTAAAGCGGAACGCTCCGGACATTATCAGTTAAAACAATGAAAAGAGAAGGGAAAATATATTGGTTAAAACAAGATGAAGGTGGTTTGCCCCATCTGCCAACAGCAGACCCTTTATATGCTGTCACCTTTTTACCGCAAGCAACGCCTTCTTGGTGGAGTATAAAAATGTTTATACTTGAACCCGGTAAATATGTGAGTGATTGTTTAGTGTCCTTTTTGTTTGATCACGCACCTTATAACATTTTGAATTCAACAAATTCGATAGATGTTTATGCTGGAAAAAATAAGATCGGTACAATCTATTTTCCACAAAAATAAAACTGATAACACGCACCTTAATTGCCCTAAAAGGCAATTAGCTGCCGGGCATTAGTCGCTAAATAATGAAATAATATGAATAACGATTTGTTTTTTTACCTATTCAATAACTTTATTGGTGGAGCTGATGATGATGAAATGTCAATGAACTTTCTAAATTTAGATTTGAATAATGATAATTCGTTGTGCAAATTTCTTCAACATGAAATCATACCATTTTATGAAGCTAATTTTTCTTTGACTCAGAAAGAAGATTTGAATACTCTTTTAGTAAAGTTGGAAAGTGGTGAGATTGAATTAGGGGTAAATGAGTTTGAAAATCAACTATTTCCATTTGAAACGCCGAATAATCTACATAACTTTTGTAAAAGCATTAAAAATGTTTTGTTTGAACATAAAATTAGCGGCTAACAAACAGCTACACCGCTTAAAACGGAACGCTGCCGAACATTATCAGTCAGAAATTAACTAAAAATGTCATGAAATTAAGAGATGAAATAGAATGTAATATTATTAAAGCCAAACAAATTTATCCACAAGTATTGGACTTGATTGATAAATACGACAATGCTTGCAATATTGAGGATAAGGAAAAGTGTGCAGAAATTATTCAGCAGCTTTCAATACTAACAGGTAAACATATTACTGAAAATGATTTATTTGAACATTGGGAAGGTGATGGAACAGAAGAACTCGTTTTTCGATTTTGTTTATCAGAGCCTCCAACACTTGTATCACCTTTATTAGAACAGGAATTATTTGAAATCATTCAAAGAATATGTGAACCTAAATATGAACCTTATCCTGAACTCTATGAAGATATGCCATATCCTAAAGAATGGGTCAAAGAATGGTTTTGGATTCCTTTAAACTGTGTGTACTATTTTCCTTTATTAGAGAAAAATTTGAATTTACCTAAAAGTTTTAATATAAGAACTGATGCTTTTGGTGATAACGATGCTGCACCAATAGAGATACTTGAAATAATTTTAAAAGCAATGAAGTGAAAGATTGATAACAAACAGCAAACCGCCTAAAGCGGCACGCTGTTAAACATTAGTAACCTCAACAATAAAATAGAAAGATATGATAAAAATCAACTTTTATTTAAATTCGTTAGACGACAGAATTAGTCCTTTTGAATTAGGGGATTTTGAATTATGTCTAAATGAAGAAGTATTAATAACTTCCAAAAACACAGTTCCGAATCAATCCATGATGGTTTTTATTTCTGCATTAGATTTGTTAAATGGGATAAATAGATTGCAATGCGATAAGAAAAGATTTCTTTTTATTGGTGCGGATTCATCATTTGCTATTTCTTTTATAAAGAAAAAAACAGTATTAGAGATTTTATATTTTCGACAAAAGATTAAATTGAATTTTGATGAATTTTGCCTTGCCTTATATAAGTCTGTTATGCATTTATATATGGTTGATGGTTCTCCAATAAAAAATGAACCTATGGTAATGGTTGATTTAAAGAATGGTATTTGTAGATTCAAAGAAACATTTAAAATAGAGTAATCTTATATTTTTTAGTGGTTATTATAAACTTAAAAAATGGATATAATCAACGCGTAACCACGATTTTTCTTTTCATCTTGGCAATATTTTGTTTCTTTCGATAAGCTGCTGATGAAAAATATAAAAAAGTAAATAGAGCTACTAACAACCAAATGAACCTAATAGAAGATAAAGAAGACTTTGTTCATTGGGATGGTGCAACAGAACAGGAAATAGAATATGCTGAAAAGGAATTAGGCATATCTTTCCCATTACAATACAAAACTTTTTTATCTCAATGCGGAATGTGTAATTGGAGTGATGTTTGCATTTCGGGAATAGCGAAAGATTCAGATATTATTTCCTATCCTATAATTGAATTAACAAAGGAAGTTCAAAAAGAATTTCAATTATCTATGGATTGGATAGTTTTAAGTTATGAGGTAGGAGAATATCTTATTTTATACAAAATTCCAGTTGGTAATAATCTGAAAGATTCTTCTATTTGGGGAGCTGATGTATATTGGGAAGATGATACTCCCCATATGAGTAAACCTATAAAATTATATGATTCCTTTATGAATTACTTTAAGGAATTCCTTAAATATTCAGATACTGAAAGTTAATCATGCTTGTAACAATCACCTTAACTGCTAAACGCAGTTAGTTGAAAGCCATTAGCAATCACTAAACAAATTATGAATGAAAGTAAAACAACAGATAATAAACTTCTATCAGATACTTAAAGAGTTACCTGATAATGAAGAATATAATGTAGAAGGTATTAGAAATAGAAATTCGATGAAAGCTGATAATCTATTATTTGCTTTGGATAACAAGGATAATCAAGGTATAGATATAGATGCAAAAATATTCTCTTTCTTATCTTTTGTAAAAGGCTATGATATGCCAAGATTTGAGGACAATTATTACCTATTCACAAAAGAAGATTTGGACAGGGAATATAAAGCATTAGGAGATATAGAATTATTAAACGGAAATGAATTAGATTGCTAACAAACAGATAAAGTACCTTAATAGTCGATTATCTGCCGGACATTAGCATCGAATTAATAAATAAAATGAAGAAGCATACCAATAAAGGCATAAGACCGGAAGAAAATACAAAGGCTGATTTATTTCCTTTGAGATATTTCAATTTTGCTTTAGAAAATGTACAAAAAGCGGAAGAGAGTTTAAAGGTATTAGATTACGATGATGGTTGTCAGTATTTACTTGTAAATCTTGATATGTTAATCACAATCTGCAAGAAATATCCAACAACAGCCTCAATGGGGATTTATCGCCTAAATCGCAAGCAGCTTAAAGAAACATTTTATGAATGGTGGGAAAGGAATGAGAAAAAAATACCCTTAAAGTATCGTGCCGGAATAAAAGAAACAGCAGATAAACTTTTTAGCGAATTGACAGAAATAAAAAGTTGGGCAAAATCAGAATAGCTATGTTGAAGATCAATGATGAAATTAACCCCTTCTTTTGGGTGGAACATAAAACTACAGCTTCAGTATGTCTGACTGTTGGCGAATATAAAACAGAAATCTTTCAATCAAGAGAAGATGAAGGATTTGAAGGTAATGGCTATGATTGGGAATCTTTGGCTCGTGTCTTTATTGATGAACAAGCACCAGAACTATCCGAAAGTATTGATTTTGACTCGGAAGGAAGTATGTTCTGTGTTTATTCAAAAGATAGAAATGCTTTAAAAAAGTTTATCTTAAAATTCAAAGAAGCATGTGAAGATCAAGAGTTTATTATAGACTTGTTTTCCCGTGCTGAACTGGATTAAAAGACGATGCTAATAAACAGCTCAACTTCCGAAAATAGGTTAGCTGCCAGTCATTATGTGCAATAATGATGTGAAATATGTTAAAGCAGATATATCAATTTATAAGAAAAGCAATTATGTTTAGAGGTATTATAAATTACGAATTAAAAGATATAATCGTCTCCGGTTATTCGGAGAAACAAGAGAATTTTTATTTGTTTAGTCCAATGTATTGGTGGATATATTTACAGTTTGATAATTTCTATATTGTATTAGATTCTAATAGTGGACATATAACAACAAAAATAGCTGACAAGATAGAGTGTTATTTTGATATTGAAGAAGAGGATAAGTTTACTGTATTTTCACATTCTAAGTGCGAGTATGGATGTGTATTGAAAGTGGAACTATTTACTGATGAAAAGAAAAACTTGATAGGTATAGGATTAATTTTCAACAATCATTATATACTTTTCAACGCATTAGATATTAATGGATTTGTTGTATCAATACATAGTTCCAGAATTACAGCAATACATGATTTCGAGTATATAAATAGTGAGATAGTAGATTAGATAATAACAACCTTGTGAGATACAGATACTATCCGCAAACTGGATGACATTGCGGCAGAACTATGGTACTATGACAGCCCTGATAACGAAGGCTGGAGAGTTGTAAGCCGATATTTAGAGAAACACTTGCAGGACAATTTTTGGAAGTAAATGCACATAACATGCACCTGTTCCGCCTAACGGCGGCAAGCTGCAACCCATTATCATGAATATAAAAAACTATGAAGCAAAAGATAAACAGTATGTCTGAATATTGGCAGTTGTATCAAGTGCTATATTCTAATATAAAAAAAGAAAACGAATTGTTGGCGCAACGATTAAAGCAGACACAATTCTATGCCACTGGTTTAACAGACGGTTGGTATGATTTTCTAAACTCTTTTAAAGAGGTGATTTCAGAAAATTCCAATAATATAAAATCTGAAGATTTAGAATTGGCAAATTTGTTAATAACAACATTGGAAAACTCTTTAAAATCACGATAACACGCACCTATGCCACTTAACGGTGGCAAGCTGCAAACCATTATCAACAGAGTAAAAAAATGAAAGTATATAGAATAGCAATAAATATGATTAAGCAAACCAAGATTTTAAAATTTATAATCCCTATTGTAGTATTTATTCTATTGTATGCTGTCTCAACAATTAGAAACAACAATGTAAAAAAGGATGGCATATATTCTATCGTAACTCTTATTAAATACGGTTCTGCTTATAGAGGGCAAAGTGCAAAATATGAATTTATATATAATAAGACTTTATATGAAGGAAGTTTTTTTATATCATTTGCCGAGAGTAAAAACACTCCAATCGGAACCCGTTACTTTGTAACATTCTTAGCCAAAGCCCCCGACCGACATCTTATATTAGACAGCGTACCATCTTGGTTTACTCTAAAAGCACCAGATAAAGGATGGAAAACATTACCTACGCAAAAACAACTACGAATAATGATGAAAGATAGCTCGAATTAAAATGCTGCCACCGGACATTAACTTGATAATAAATAAACGAAAAATGAAACAGAAATACTATATAATCAAACTATTATTGAAAATATGGTTTGGAATATTATGTATTAGCCTATTGTGTACCACGGGTATTCTTTGGCTAAGGACTCAAAATATAAAACCTGTACCAGATATGGATGCTTCTTATAGAGGCATGGCATTGGCTTGGTCAATTTTGGGAATTTTGGCATTATCTACCGGAGCAATCACTTTGTTCTTGAACTGCTTTGCAAGAGTTAGAAACAGCATACTGTATAGTTTCCTATCATTTTTTCTTATTCCTATTTTGATGATTTTATTTTCTGGTGCAATGTGCTTGTATGATACTACAATACCATTTTTACTTTGTTTATTGGCGTCATACATATTGTTTAGAAATAAAATAATACAGAAAACAAGCGGATGAATCGACCTGATGGTCGATTAGCCACCAGACATTATCGAATATATATGATAAAAATCAGAGTATAGGATTGAAACACATAACGTATATTTGCAGTCTATTTCAATGAAATGGATGAAATCATAAAAGTAATTTGAATATGAAACACTTTAAAATAATAACGATGGGAATACTTGCTTCTATTCTGGGTTTACTGGGATGTGGATATGGAAACAAGCGAGCTACGCAGAGTGAGAGTATAAATCCTTATATTCCGGTAGCCGCACAGATTACAATGGATAAGTTGCCGGGCGTGCTGAAAAACGTACAGGCAGGACGAACGGAATATGATTTTACGGGTATCTGTGCCAATGGTGTGGATTGTATCTATTTCATGCAGGATAACGGAAAGTTCTACATTGATTTTGAAGCCATGAGCAAAGACCAGCTTCCCTATCTGGATACATTGAAGCAGTTTGCCAAAGAGCATAATTACCCAATTATCGAAACGACCTATAACAACACGCCCATAGATTACGATCATGTGAAATATGCTCCGGTTCTAAGCCTGAAAGTCAATGCGGATATTGACAGCATCGTTCATGTCGGAAAATTGATTGAACAAACCATTTTCAAGAATAACGATCAGACCATTTACGATATAGTGCCTTAGAGGGCATAAGGAGAATATAAAAGAATAATGATAAAATGAGAGATAAGGATTCCGGGAAAAAGACATTCTGGATTTACCCTACAAATAAGTTTGTTTGGGCAGGAGTCGTAATATGCAGTATATTCAGTGCATTTATGATCTACTTTTTATGTGTAGCCAATTTAAGTGAGAATAAAGTCCTCTTTATTTTCCTGTTGCCCATATCTTTGTCTATCCTGTTAATCTGTTGGGCACTACCCAGTAAGATTTTACTTTGTGAGGATAGAATAGAAGCACGAAGCCTGTTCGGGAAAAGAAGCATCCGGGTGGATGAGATAAACTCGTGGGGAGTTGTGCAAATGTATAAGCCCTACCGTTGTAAAGAGGGTATTTATTCTTATATACCTGCCAAGTCATTCAAACCTTCCCGTAAAATAGAGGAGAACATAATTTTCTCGTATAGCCTGTTTTTATCCAATATTCCGCACTATGACGGGAAAAAGAAAGATTCGTCCCAAACAGATAAAACTATTTTTGTCAGTTACCGGAAAGAAGTGTATATTGCATTGGAAAAGCATCTGAAAAAATGAAAGACAATGAATATAAGAATCATTTCATTTATCTGTGCAGGGTTGGTAGCAACAAGTTGCGTGTCCTCACTCTGTTTCTATGATTATTTTGCCAACGATGATACTACCAGCAATCCCATCTATTGGATTTTCGACTTTTTCCAGTTATCCATACTGCTGGGACAAGCCGGAATAGGCGTTTATACTATCAATGTGCTTCTACGGCAGAGGAAAGAAGCCGTTTCTTCTCTGGGATATTTTGCGGCTCACGTATTTCTGCAAAATATAACTCCCTTGCTCCAAGCATGGTCTGCGGCTGTCATAACGGAATATCCGCAATGGTTGCTGATGAGCCAGGTCGGCTTTAGCATTGTTCTTTTTATTACTTTGCTAATCATCCAGCCTGCCTCTTTATTCAGAAAGTCGGAATATATCCCCCGGCTGTTGATGGCTGCATTTTATATCAACTGCGTATATACGGCACTTACCGTCATCGGATTAATTATTACCCTGTAATGATTGCATATAAACAGAATCCAGCACAGCACCTTCCCAATGAATAGCAGGCGGGTATTGTTTCCAACCTTTTTTCGGTGGGGACAGTACCCATGTGGGGACAAACTCGTCCCCGAAAGCCTTATTGTATTCAGGGTTGCTGACGGCATACCTCACTATGATGCGCAAAGGATTGCTGACACCCAAGAATTTGGGGTATGTCGTCGTAGTATTATATTTCACCCCATCCACATAAAAACCGAACTGGCGTACCTTGTGCCCCCCTTTAATGACACCCGACACTTTTTCATAAGTGGCTAAAGTGTATCGGTTGCCTTCTGCCAACGCGCGGGCTTTGTGTATGCTATCATACCATGTCCAGCCGGAACCTGCCATTGCAATCAGGCATAAAAGATAAGTGAATAGCGAAGTCTTTTTCCCCTCCGTAGCCCATTGCATTTTCAATAGCGAGCCTACTATCATGGCAAGGGCTCCCGCACCTAACAGGGAGACACAGACCAAAGCCGGAATGTTCATGTACTCTATCATATTGTTGTTTATACCGTACCTTTTAGTTCTTGTTTTTGGTTGTCCATTCTCTTTCGATAGCTTGACGGATTGCTTCCCGGTTATCACAATTCCTGCCACCGGAAGCGTGCCAACGGCGAGTGGGATTGCATCGGCTATTGTAAGCCATATGCGGATTCCCGAAAATGACGGTTATACGCACACGCCAGCGCATACAAATGTCATCGGCTACGAATTGCTGTTTGTTGCACAATATTATTTTCCACTGATTTTCCTTAGCCAGCCGTATCAGGACTTTTTGTTGCTCTTGGGGGGTGAGTGCCGTACTGATGTAATGCAGTTTGAGCGTGTTCTTCTTATTCCGATAGGTAATGTAACCAACCGCAGCGAAAACAACCGGAAACAATACGACAAACCATACAGATTCCGGTTCTATCGTTTCACCCTTAATCTTTGCCATCAGAAGGCAAAACAGTAAAGCGACAGAAGTAAACAGAAGCATAAAAAGAGGTTCTTTAGGATAGTAATCCTTTTTCTCCTGATTCGTCAGCTCTATGCGGCGGTTCTTTAGCGTGCGCTTTAATAATTCCTGATTCATATCGGATTCTTTGATTTACAAAGTTACGGATATGGCAGGGAAAGGGCAAATTTCAATCGGGAAAAGATTATGACCGGAGCTTGTTTTTATCTTTAACGTGTTAAACTGACGTTAATAAACAGGATGGGCACTGGTATTATACACCTTTCGCATATATTTGATAATAATAAACAGCAGGCTGCACGGCATTTATAACAAGCAGAGTAAAGTAATATGAAAGCAACTGAATAAAATGCAGTACGACATGTTTTATTTTGGGGAATCAGTTTATTGGACGTATAAGATGTGTAGCCCGGAATCGGAACCGCTGCCCCTGTTAATAGATGAGAAAAAGGGCGATAAGAACCAGTACATGGGATGCGGTTGGAAAAGATCAGCTAAACAGAATGAAATAAAGTTCATATAACTTTTCCATTTAAAATAGAAAGTATGGGAAAAACTTTGGGTCAGATTTTGATGGATGAAGCTCGACAAACAGGGTTACAGGAGTGGATGAAAAAGGTACAGGTCGCTGTGCGGCAGACGGATGTGAAGAATCCGGTAACGTGGATGGCATTGGAAAGATTGTCCCGGGACGAGGATAATATGCCCTGTCTGGTGAAACTGTTGAAGGAACATTGCCCTTGCCCTTCATTAAAAACACAGGAAGAGCCGGCTTACCTGATATTGGCTGCTTATCATAACGACAACGATTCTTTGGGATATTTATTGGATACAATGAAAGTATATATCAAAAAGAAAGACCATGACGGGATATTGTTCTTATGCCGGATGCAGGCTGCCATCAATGATAATGAGGATTATCCGCACCTGAACGGATTGTACAACGAACTAACGGGCTACCTGCTATCTTGTCGCCGTGATAGGGTAAAGGAGTACCGAAAAGGGAATATTCCCGTATTCAGCGAAGCGGATCTGCAAGTGGCGGAAAAGTACTTGCCACACTTGAAAGAATATTCTTTTCGTGACAAAGTGATGGCTGCCTTCCCTACAGCAAAGACCGTTACGGAATTGGCGGAGAAATGCGGATGTGCGGTGAATACTTTTGAACGTCGTTTCAAAGAGGAGTTCGGGGCTGCTCCCCGCAAATGGATGATGGAGCAAAAAGCAAAGCGTGTAGTAACGCTGCTCACCCATACCAACCTTCCCATGAAAGAGATTGCGGGTGATTGCGGGTTTGAGTCGAGCAACTATTTCTGGGACTTTTGCAGACGTAACCTGAACGCTACACCCACCCAAATAAGGGAAGGATTCATGGATGAACAGAAGTTCGTTGATTAAAGATAGTGGGATGTCGTGGATATAGGAACGGCTTGGTACCTGAACAATGGGGTTATAACCTTACTTTAGGGACTTTTTACTCAAAAACTGTTTTACCGTTTTGTGAGTAAGATGCTGACCTGTTTGATTGGATATTTAATAGGATCAATATATAAATAAAAAAAGGAGTACCGCCGTACTCCAACCTTTGTTAACCTTAAAATCTAATACTATGAAAAACACATTGCAAATATACGCACGATAAATTAATCTGCAAACTATCCAAGAAAAAAAGCATGCTTTATAACATAATTTAAATAAACCAGAATCTATCGCAGATATCTAAATAAGTTTTTTCACATTGTTTTTGTACAGAAAGAGCATATATGTAGGTATTGTGTTGCTTGATTTTCTTTATTTCTTCCGAAAGCTCGTCATTTAAAGGAGACATTTCGAAGTCGGACATCATTACCAGATCAGCATTCCGATAAGATTTAGTTCTTAAAATATGTATAGCGTGAAGAAGTGCAGGGGTTAAATCAGTGCCTCCATGAAAACTTTGACAAAGAAAATCTGCTAATTCCTGTATATTTTGGCTTAAACGTTCTATCTCAATGCAGGCTATGTCGTCGGAAAAGCTGATAAGATAGCATTTTCGATCTTGTTGTTCTGTGAGTTCGGCAATGGCAAGAATGGCCGATTTGACAAACTCTTCTCTTTCTCCACTCATAGATCCTGAAGTATCCACACAGATAATAAATGGTCCTGATTGTTCTTCTGCAATATCTTTTCCCTGTACCTTTACATCTTTTATGCGGTGTTGTTCCTTTGATTCATAGTCTATCATCTGTAACTTCTTCTTGCTGAATCGTTCGAAGAAAAGAGATTGTAAGACTGGATCTGAAAGATAACAATACTCTATGGGTAAGAGGCTGTTTAAATCATTGCCTTCACATATTCCTCTTATATCGCTTTGGGCAGCATGCGTAATGATCTGTTCCTGGTGTATGCCTGCAATCATACGGAATTTTTTCTCCTTACCTTGATGTTGTTTTCCGAGAATTTCTGCCAGTTCCCGAATAGCCGGGTGAGTTTTTGCTATTTCGTCGTAATGGAAAAGTTGTTTAGCCAGTTCTTTGTGCCCCCTTAATAACCACATTAAGCGGATGCTACCACGTTGGGGCAGCTGATTGGCTATGCTTTTCTGTAGTTGGTAGAAGTTCTCACAAAGTCCGTCGATACGTTCTGTCTGATAATTATATTCATTATTAGCTAACAGGTGATGCCATTTGCCAAAAAAAAGATTTCGAAGGTTTTTCCACTCTTTCGACCGTTTTTTAAGTGTATGAAATCGGCTGATATAGTATTGAATATTTAAGTCACCGCGGTTGTATTTCATTTGTAACGGATAGGCTGAATTCTCAAGAAAATGCAAAAAAGCGGTGTCCGTAAGTTCACGACTTTCGTAAAAATGTTCCCATTGCGCAGCATAATGTGAATAAAATTCCTGCAGGGAGGGTTGAGTGTGTTGATAATAAGACTTGATTTCTTCATCAAGTTCCTCTTGCTTGATAATATCATTCCGAAGATGTGACTCGTATAGTTGGTAAGTTACCTTTTCCAGCTTTTCCAGATAGATGTCTCTAAGTTCTTGCAGCCTAATATTCCTTATTTTCCAATCCATGTGTATATGCTATTTCCCGGATTTCATTCTGGCAGATGTCCAGCATTTCTTTCTGGCTGTTTAATACTCGTTTAATCATACTGCGTTGTTTATCGTCCATAAATAAATGTTCCTTGCAATATTGTAATTCGATGTCAGTTATGCGCTTTAAGTCATTTTCGCGGTTATGGCATAGGTCAATCAACTCCTGAAACCGAAATTCAAAAGGTTGATATGTCTCTTCCGGAATATCAATGTCATATCCTGTATTACAGGTTAATGGGTGCTCTTGATTATTGATGAATACAGAGCGAGTGCCTTTTTTAAGTGAGACGACGGCTGATTGGGATACATTGCGATTGCGGACATAGTCATATACCTTTAATATCCAATTTACAGGACGATACTTATCTCTCTGGATATAAAACAATTTTTGAGTATCTTTCCTTAAACCTTGGTAGTCGGAAGCAAAAATCAATAAATTGCCTGCTACAGGATATCCTTCAATCTGATGATAGAAAGTATCTACAATCTGTAATGCAGGATCTTTTATTTCTCTCAGGCTGTGTTCTGATTTCATGTTTTCCCGGATACTGTTCAATTTCTGTTCTAAAATTCGTTCACCACAAAGATAGTGGTCGATGCACTCGCGGAGTGCGGCCGAAACTATTTGTTCGACAACCGGGATTTGTTCCACCTCGTTCCACAGGCAATGTAGTAATAGCGTACAGTCGGAGAAGCGAATGGTATCTGCTCCGTTCAGAAAAGCAGAAGTTCTGAGTAAGGATACGATTTTTTTCCATCGGCGGTCAGAAACATAAAGAACAGAGTGGGGGATTTCTTCTTTCTGTATGTTATATTTTTCTATCTGCCGTTTGATGGAGTGAATTAATTCAAAGATGGTATAATGTATATTGACTTGGTTGATTTGAGTTCGCCAGTCCCTGTATTGCTCTTCTGTAATGGAAAGTCCGGATGGAATTACCGGTTCAGCATCATTTACTGAGGCTATCATCCGGTCGAAAGCGAATTCCTGTTCGATGTTCCCTACGAAACAGCGTATTAGGAAACGATCCCACAGAGCTTCTAAACCTTCTCCCTGAGCGGGCAGTTCGTTAGAAGCTGCTATTAATCCTTTCAATGGCAACCGGATCGTATATTGTCCGTTGCGGTATATTTTCTCGTTGATGACTGTCAGCAATGAGTTTTGTATGCTTGGTCCGGCTTTCCATATTTCATCCAGAAATACGATCGTTGCCGATGGAAGGTAGCCTTCGATAATACGTTCATATTTATCCTCGTCTTTCAGCTTAGAGATGGATACCGGACCGAATATTTCATCGGGGGTACTGAAACGGGACATCAGGTATTCAAAGGAAGTGCTTCTGTCGAATGCCAGTTTCAATCGTCTTGCGATAAGGCTTTTGGCGACTCCCGGAGGTCCGAGGAAGAAAATGCTTTCTCCGGAAATGGCTGATAAAAGTGATAATGCGATGGGATGTTCTTTCTCAAAGATTCCCTCGTTCATGGCATACAATAATTGGGTAATATGTGATTTTACTGTTTTCATGTACTTCTGAATTTTGTGCAAAAATAAGGGATTTTTCTGCCAAATTGAGGCATAGTTGTATTTTTGTATGTCAACGGCTTGTATAAACATATATTCGTATGGAGTGTTATAAACAGAAGTTGGTGAAATGGAAACATTATTGTATCTTTATCACCTGTAACAGTATACAGGAAGGAGTTTGAATTATGGAGTTGCGTACAGTCGATGTCACTCGTTACATCATGCCGCTGCGTGAGGGTGGTTCTCTACCGGCGCTGGCCGAAGCTGATGATGGTTTTAAATATGTTGTTAAGTTTCGGGGTGCAGGGCACGGAACTAAAGCACTGATAGCAGAATTGATTGGTGGTGAGATTGCACGGATGTTGGGTTTTCGTCTGCCGGAGTTGGTCTTTTTGAATTTAGATGAAGCTTTCGGACGTTCGGAAGGTGACGAAGAGATACAGGATTTATTGCAGGGAAGCCGGGGATTGAATCTGGGCTTGCATTTTCTTTCAGGCGCTTTACCATTCGATCCGGTTGTTACTGAGATCGACGGCAAACTGGCGTCACAGGTTGTATGGCTGGATGCGTTATTGACTAATGTGGACCGTACCACGAAAAATACCAATATGCTTATGTGGCATAAAGAGTTGTGGCTGATAGATCATGGTGCCTCTCTCTTTTTTCAGCATTCATGGGTCAATTGGCACAAACATGCAATGAGTCCTTTTACTCAGATTAAAGATCATGCTCTATTGCCGCAAGCCGATAAGTTGGAGGAGGTGGATGCCGAATTTCGGGTATTACTGACATCGGAGAAGATTCGTGAGATCGTAAATTTGATTCCGGATGACTGGGTGGAGTGGCGTGACAAAAATGAAACTCCCCAAGATATCCGTGATATCTATTACCAATTTCTTATAGAAAGGATAGAACATTCTGAAACGTTTGTAAAAGAAGCAAAACATGCCAGAGAAGCATATTTATGAATACGCCGTTATCCGGATTGTTCCGAAAGTGGAACGTGAGGAGTTTATCAATGTTGGAGTTATCCTGTTTTCCAAACAAGCATGCTTTATCAGGATGCGTTATGATATCAATGAAAAAAGGCTGAGGCTATTTGCACCGGAACTTGATATTGATTCTTTCCGTGAACATCTGGAGGCTTTTAGCAAAATTTGTGCCGGTTGCCGTACAGGAGGAGCTATTGCCCAATTGGAAATCCCGGAACGTTTTCGATGGTTGACTGCACACCGGAGTTCGTGTATTCAAACTTCAAGACCTCATGTGGGTTACTCCGATGATCTGGAGGAGACATTGGAGCGATTGTTCCGGGAATTGGTACTTTAATGCTTTTATCCTTTTGCCTCCTGATACATAAATCGTTTGATGCTCTTCTTCGCAGTTTTCTCAAATTCTTCGAAGTGAATCTTTATTTTAGTAATCTGGCAATAAGAGGGTAATTGCTGATTGAGTTCAATCCGGTTGGTTTCCATCATCCTTTCAATATCTGTTTGTGATAGTCCATGTGCAAAGGCATCATCGAAATCAGGGTAGATTAATGCCACAAGTTTATCTTTCTGGAGCAGGACTAATGATTCGGATACATAAGGCATGTTGTTGAATTTACTTTCTATTTCTTCCGGATAAATGTTCTGTCCGCTTGAAGTTAGTAACATGTTTTTACTTCGTCCACGTACTGTGACATACCCCTCCGAATCCATTGTGGCTAAGTCTCCGGTATGGAGCCATCCGTTTACATCGATGATTTGTGAAGTCGCTTCCGGATTTTTGTAGTACCCCAACATTAGGTTCATACCCTTACAAATGATTTCTCCGGCAATGCTTTTCGGATCAGTGGAGTCGATTCTCACTTCCATACGGCTGGTTGCTTTTCCGCACGAAGCCTGTTTCAAGGTTTCCCAGCGACTTGAGCAGATAATGGGCCCACATTCTGTCATGCCATAAGCAATGGTGTATGGAAATCCTATTTGTTTAAGGAAGGCTTCCACTTCTGCATTGAATGGAGCTCCTCCGATAATAATCTCTTCGAAATTTCCCCCGAAGATCTCCATAGCGGCCTGTCGGGCAGCGGCTTTTATTTTATCATTAACAATGGGGACCTTCAACAGCAATTTACCTATTTTATTGTCCAGTTTGGGGAGAATATCTTTTTTAATAATCTTTTCAACAATCAACGGCACACAAGAGATCACTCTCGGCTTGATTTCCGCAAATGACTGTGCAATGATCTTAGGAGACGGCATACGCGTCAGAAAGTAGAGATGGGCGCCGGCAGAGAATCCGTAAAGGAAGTCGTAGACCATGCCGAACACATGTCCCATAGGGAGCATGGAGACGATATGATCTCCCGGTTTTACCGGAAGCATCTCATGACAATAGGCGATGTTTGACCACAAACTCCGGTATGGAAGCATAACTCCTTTGGAATAGCCGGTTGTTCCCGACGTATAATTTATGACAGCCAGTTCTTCCGGCATTTCTTTACGGTAGGAGATATGTTCCGGGCGGAAATTTCTGGGATATCGTTGCCCGTATATTTCATTACGGTGTTCATGTGCATACGTCAGTTTATTGTTGCGCGACACAAGTGGGGCAAAGTCAGTTAAGGAAGATATGCCTTCAAGTAGCGGCATCCGGTCCTCATTAAGGTTTTCCCACACCTGCTCACCTATAAAAAGCAATTTTGCTTCGGAGTGATTGACGATATTGTGAATATTGTCAGCCTTAAATTCGTGTAAGATAGGAACAATTACTGCACCATAGGTCACAGTAGCCAAAAAGGTTACAGCCCAGTGGGCACTATTACGTCCACAGACAGCTATTTTATCTCCCGGCTGAATGCCGGCCATTTCTAATATGATGTGAAATTTGGCTATTTTCCGGGCTACATCCTTATATTGAAGGGTGATTCCTTTGTAGTCTGTCAGGGCGTTTGCATCCCAGTTGTTTATGATGCTCTGTTCAATATAACCAATGAACCGTTGTTCTTGTTCCATTTTGTAATTTTTGCACATTCAGTTTAAAACTGCGCAAAATTAATATTCTATTAACGGAAACCGAATTCTTTCGTAAAGTTTTACGTTAAATTAACGGAGGATGGGAGAGCTTTATTTGTCTATTATTAAGCCGATAAAAGTCACAGAGACACGTCTTATGATATCAGGGTGATATATAATCTCCGTGTTCTCTGTGTACTTCGTTATGAGCTTTTATTCACTCTCAGCCATTTCTTTTTTATTCTTTTCTGAGATCAGCAATAATTTGTCCCCTACGTGCAGTTTTAGTGTGCCATTAGGAATCAGGAATTCATCTCCGCGTTTTACGATCATTACCAAAGTTCCTTTAGGCAGGTTCATATCTTTCAGCGTATCGGCTTCACTCAATATTTCCGAAGTGATGGTCATGTCCGAGAGGTCGGTATCTATTTCTTCGGGAAGTTCGACACCAAATTCATTTCCGGTCTTTTCAAGAGGAGTAGACAGATGCAATAAGCGTGCTACAAACGATACGCTTGTTCCTTGCACAATCAGCGAAACAATCGTGATGAAAAATACAATATTGAAAATCATATTCGATCCTTCTACATTGGCTACTACCGGATAGGTTGCAAAAATGATAGGCACAGCTCCCCGCAGACCTACCCACGAAACGAATAAACGCGATTTCAAAGTGATTTTTCGGAAAGGCAACAGACAAAGAAATACACTTAAAGGACGCCCGATAACGATCATGAATACTCCGATAAGTAATGCTACAACAGCAACTTCAAGCATTTCGTGCGGATTGACAAGTAGTCCCAGCATGAGGAACATAATGATTTGGAATAACCATGTAAGTCCGTCCATAAACGTTGCAATTTCTTTCCGAAAGGTTATTTTATGGTTACCTACCATCATACCGGCAATGTATACAGCCAAATATCCGTTACCGCGGAGTAGGTCGGTGATGGCAAAAGTAAAGAATACAAATGACAGTAACAGAATGGGATAAAGTGACTGGTTATCGATATTTATTTTATTAAGGATCAGTATTGCCAGCTTTCCCAGTATATATCCGGCGGCTGCGCCTACCAGGAACTGGATGATGAATGAGCCGATAATGGTGCCTGTACCCATACCATCCGATTGGATGAACTGTATCAGGACAATGGTCAGCATATAAGCCATCGGGTCGTTGCTTCCGCTTTCCAGTTCAAGCATGGGACGCAGATTATGTTTCAGATTCATCTTCTGTGAACGGAGGATAGCGAACACGGAGGCAGAATCGGTGGACGACATGGTCGATGCAAGCAGTAGGGAAGTAATCAGCGGGAAATGGATATTCGTCCAACCCATTCCGGAAAGATACCAAATGAACAAACCGGTGAAAAGAGCTGTGAGGAGTACTCCTACAGTAGAGAGTACAATTCCCGGTGACAGGATGGGACGGATTTCTTTGAACTTAGTATCCATACCACCGGAAAACAAGATGACGCTAAGGGCTACCATACCTATAAATTGAGCGACTTTGGCGTTGTGGAACTGCAGTCCCAGACCGTCGCTTCCGAAAAACATGCCTACGAGAAGAAATAATAATAAAGCGGGTACTCCGAAACGATAGCCGGTTTTTCCGACAACAATGCTAACGAATAGTAAGATAGAGCCAATGAGTAGAATGTTTTCTGCGGTAAATATCATAAGCAATAAGTGCTGAAGGTTATTAATTTGTTATTTTACATTTCACTGTGCGAAGTTACTTAAATTATGTAACAAATAGAAATGCTCTTTGGATGTATTTATGTCCCAAATTGCCGTAAAATAGTTTAAAAATGTTATTTTTGCAGCCAAAATAATATCATTCTATATCTATATGGATTCAAATCATCTTTCTCCTTTACGTAAGGGCGTGGTAGGAGTACAGTTTCTTTTTGTGGCTTTTGGCGCTACTGTTCTCGTACCTTTATTGGTCGGACTTGACCCCTCTACAGCCTTATTTACGGCCGGTATCGGTACACTTCTTTTTCATTTGGTAACAAAGGGGAAAGTTCCTATCTTCCTGGGCAGCAGCTTTGCGTTTATTGCTCCCATTATTAAAGCAACCGAATTATACGGACTCGCCGGCACGCTTTCTGGAATGGTGGGGGTTGCATTGGTATACTTTGTCATGAGTGCTTTGGTCAAATGGCAGGGAATCAGACTGATTGAACGCCTGTTCCCTCCGGTAGTTATTGGTCCGGTAATTATCTTGATCGGGCTTTCACTTGCCGGAACCGGAGTCAATATGGCAAAAGAAAACTGGACTCTTGCATTACTTTCATTACTGACTGCCGTGGTTGTATCTATCCGTGCTAAAGGACTATTGAAGCTAATACCTATCTTTTGCGGAATTATCGTGGGGTATGTTGCCGCATTGGTCTTTTATGATGTCGACCTGTCGGGAGTGAGAGATGCAGCATGGTTGGGCTTTCCGCAGTTTGTATTTCCTAAGTTCTCCTGGGAGCCTATTTTGTTTATGATGCCGGTAGCGATTGCTCCGGTGATAGAACATATCGGTGATGTGTATGTAGTAAATACTGTAACCAGAAAGGACTATGTGAAAGATCCCGGATTGCATCGAACGCTCTTGGGAGATGGTTTGGCCTGTCTTTGTGCAGGCTTGTTGGGAGGTCCTCCTGTGACTACATATTCGGAAGTAACCGGAGCGATGTCACTTACCAAGGTGACAAATCCTCAGGTAATACGAATTGCGGCGGTCACGGCAATCCTGTTTTCAGTGATCGGCAAAGTCAGTGCTTTGCTAAAGTCTATCCCTTCGGCTGTATTGGGAGGAATCATGCTGCTTCTTTTCGGTACGATTGCTTGTGCGGGAATTGCCAATCTTGTCAATAATTGCATTGACTTGAGCCGGACGCGCAATATCATAATTGTTTCTCTGACCTTGACAATAGGCATAGGTGGAGCCGTGTTGACATGGGGTGAGTTTTCATTGTCAGGAATCGGTCTCGCTGCATTGGTAGGAGTAGGGTTGAACCTGGTGCTCCCGAGAGAAGAGTGATAAACGATGAAGGGTAAACGATAAACCGGTTGTGTGCCATAGGCAAGAGTCCTCCGTTTATCGTTTACTGTTCATCATTTACCGTTCATATCATGCCAGGAACCTTGCAATATCTTCATCCGCTGTGCTGATACCTCCGATTCCGAAGTTATCGATCAGTACCTGTTTTACGTTAGGTGATAAGAATGCAGGAAGTGTCGGTCCCAAATGAATCTTTTTCACTCCAAGTGCTAACAAAGCCAGCAGAACAATAACGGCTTTTTGTTCATACCACGCAATGTTATAAACGATTGGCAGATCATTGATATCTTTTAGTCCGAATACTTCCTGCAATTTCATGGCGATGATAGCGAGCGAATAACTGTCATTACACTGTCCGGCATCCAGTACTCGGGGAATGCCGTTGATGTCTCCTAAAGGCAGCTTATTATATCGATACTTGGCACATCCTGCTGTCAGGATCACTGTATCTGCCGGAAGTTTCTCTGCAAACTCTGTGTAATAACTGCGACTTTTCATTCGGCCGTCACATCCGGCCATGACGAAGAACTTACGGATAGCACCGCTTTTTACTGCTTCTACCACCTTATCGGCCAATGCGATTACTTGGGCATGGGCGAATCCGCCTACAATCGTACCGTTTTCTATTGCTACCGGTGGTTGGCAACGTCGTGCATGTTCAATGATGATAGAGAAGTCTTTGGGCTTTCCGTTTTTACGTTCGGGGATGTGGATAGCACCTTCCAAACCGGTGGCTCCCGTTGTGTAAATCCGATCTTTATAAGTGGCATTCGGGCGTGGTGGAACGATGCAATTGGTAGTGAAGAGGATGGGACCGTTGAAACTCTCAAATTCCTCTTTTTGCTTCCACCAGGCATTGCCGTAATTTCCTACTAAATGCTTGTATTGCTTCAGCCGGGGATAATAATGTGCCGGCAACATTTCACTGTGGGTATAAATGTCTATACCGGTACCTTCTGTTTGCTGTAGCAATTCTTCTATATCTTTCAGGTCATGCCCGCTGACAAGGATACCAGGATTGTTCCGGACGCCAATATTCACTTCAGATATTTCCGGATTTCCGTAATGATTGGTGTTGGCAGTATCAAGCTGGGCCATTGCCTGTACCCCATAATTTCCGGTAGTGAGTGTGAGGGCTATCAGTTCATCTACCGTAATATCTTCGCGGGTCAGTTCTGCCAGTGCGTGTTGCATAAAAGCAAATATTTCCGGGTTTTCGTATCCTAAGTTATAGGCATGTTCTACATATGCCGCCATACCTTTAATGCCATAGTGAACCAGTTCTTTCAGTGAACGGATGTCTTCGTTCGGAGTGCGAAGTACGCCTACAGTTTGGGCTTTTTCTTCAAACTCTGATTCATCGCCATACCAGGTACATTCATCGGGGACGGACTCGATAGTAACCTGACTACCTAAATCTTTTTTAAGTTCGAGGCCCTTCTTTATTTTTTCAATAATGGCCCGTTTGTCAAAATTGGCGTTTGTAATAGTGACAAACAAGGCATCGAAGATGAACTTATCTGCCTGGGCAGAAGAACGTCCTTCTTTGCGTAATGCCTCGTTGTAGACTGCGATTCCGCGTACAACAAAAAGCAAGAGGTCTTGCATATTGGCTACTTCGGGAGTTTTCCCGCATACTCCGCTAAGGATACAGCCTGTACCTTTTGCGGTTTCCTGACACTGATAACAGAACATACTCATAATTCTTACGTATTAATTGGTTTCTTAATTGAAGGCAAAGATAGGTGGAGGATTTGAGGTAGTTCTGTAACCAATGTTACAAACAATAGAAAAAAGATTGGAGATTTTATTGTATCAACTGCATTAAATCTTCTTTTCTCAGGATGTGCACTAATTTCCGGTCTGTTCTGATCAGGCCATCATCCTGCATGTGTGCCAGTTCGCGTGCCAGTGAGGGGCGTGACACTCCGAAATAATCGGCCAATTCTTGCTGTGAGCGATCGAGTAGTATAGGATTTCCCTCCTGCTGTTTTGAAATCCGGAGCAGGTACGAGGCCAGTTTTTGCCGGATCGTCTTGAAAGACATAAAAAATAGTTTGTCGGCAAGTGTCCGGGCATAATTGGCCGAAAGGTTCATATAGTTTTCTAAGAATCTCTCATTTCTCCGGAATAGCTTCAGTACACTTTCTTTAGGAATTTCAAAAATCTCAGTAACTTCGTTTGCTGTGACCTCTACCGGGTAACGATTGTCGGCACCAAACAAGAAAAGTGGGGCTATCGCACGAGGGGCAGTAATATCCTCTACTTTAATCAGTCTGCCCGAATAATCGATCATTTCTCCCCGGACACTGCCCTTTAGCAATATCATCAGCCGGTTGCATACGTCACCTTGTCTGGCAAGAATGTCACCTTTGCGGAACATACGGAGGTGAGAAACGATTCCGTCAAAATCACGGGATAGCGTTTCGGGCGAAATTCCGTGGAATAAAGGGTTGTTAGCAAGATAGGTCATGGCTTTAAAGATTGAATTGATATATTATTAATAACAGGAATCTTTTCTCATTGTTTGCCGGTAACTGTTGCTATTGCGTTGCTAATAATACTGATATCGCATTTTGGAAACAATGGTTTTACTTAAATTTCAGCACAAATTTAGTTTCTTTACCCGGTAATAAGGTGATGCTTCCTCCGGACAGACGCATGATCTGGCGAGAGATACTAAGTCCGATGCCGCTACCTCCCTCTTTGGTCGTAAAGAATGGGATGAAGATATGGTCTGCTATTTCCGGGGGAATGACGGGACCATTGTTCTTGATTTCTATCAGTACCTCTTCCGAATCGTTACAGCGGGCACTGATTTCTATTTTTCCGTCAGCTTGTGTACCAATAGCTTGAATTGCATTTTTGAGCAGATTGATGACAACCTGTGAGATTAGATTTTCATCGGCATAAACAATTAAGTCGGCAGGAGAAATATCTGTATGAAACGTGATGTTTTTGCAAGTGTTCTGATGCCGTGCCAGTTCTACCATGCGATCGATGAAGGCTTTTACATAAAACAAAGATGGTTCGGGAGTGGGGATACGGGTAAAACGTCGATAAGACTCTACAAAAGCTAATAACCCTTTCCCTGTAGTGCTGATGGTCTGGAGACCACTGCGTATTTCTTCGTCATGGGCATCGGAAAGTGAGAGCAGGGTATCGCTCAGTGAAGTGATGGGAGTTACCGAATTCATTATTTCGTGAGTCAATACACGCGTCAGGCGTATCCACGAATCAATTTCCTTTTCGTCCAATTCGCTGTTGATGTCGCTGAGGGCGAGGATGCGTAAATGTTCTTTGCGTATTGTAATATCCGATACGCGAATGGAAAGATTGACTGTGCCCCGTTCATTATTAAAAGTAATCTGTAGCTTTTCTCCGGTACGGCAGAATTCCACCTTTTGCATCAATGTCACATCTACTTTACTCAGTTGGCGGATGTGAGTGAGTACATTCAATCCTAACAGACGGAGTGCTTCGTTATTTTTTTGATAGATGGCTCCATTATCGTTGAGCACTAATACTCCTGTGTTTATACAGTCAAGAATAAGTTCATAGTACTTCTCTTGTTGTGCCGTTTCCGATTTTACATTATATAATATGTGTCCCACCCGGTTCAGTGCACGATTGATGTCCCGGGTTTCGGGTGTGGTTTCTTCTTCCGGGAAGTGAATGGCATTGTCGTTGTTCTCAAGCGCATCGATCATGAAAAGAACCCGCTTGGTATGGATGCGGTATAGAGATAATTGCCACCAGATGCTGAAGATTAAAAAACAGAGGCTCAATATCATCCAAACGAAGTCTCTGTTTGAGTAAAACAGAGCCGCTGTTATGGCAAAACAGAGGCTCACTCCGAGGCGGAACCAATATCGTTCGGTAAGTAGTCTGATGTGAGTCTTCATAAGCCGAACTTTTTCATCTTATTGTATAGTGTCTGGCGGGTGATTCCCAATTGGGAAGCTACTGCCGAAAGGTTGCCTCCGCATTTATCCAATGCCTTCCGGATCATGGCTTTTTCCATCTCCTCAAGTGTGGAAGCTTCGGTTTGCTGTATTTCTGTTTTTTGTACCAATTGAAACATTTCAGCAGGTATCGAATTGCCGTCACAGATGATGACTGCTTTTTCGATGGCATGTTCCAGTTCCCGGATGTTACCGTACCAGGAGTGTGCGGTCAGCTTTTCACAAGCAGATGCAGTCAGGCTGATGGGAGCTTTGTCGTATTGTTTACAGAAACGTGTAATGAAGCGTTCGGCCAGTGGGACAATATCTTCCCTGCGATTACGCAAAGGCGGAATCTCTACATGAATGGTGTTGATACGGTAAAGTAAGTCTTCGCGGAACTCTCCTTTATCAACCATTCCCTGTAGATTCCGGTTGGTAGCACAAATCAGCCGGATATCTACAGGAACAGGTTCGTTACTACCTACCCGTACGATACTTCTTTGTTGGATGGCTGTCAACAGTTTGGCTTGCAGGTGGTAGGGGAGGTTCCCGATTTCGTCAAGAAAGAGAGAACTATGGTTGGCTGCTTCAAATTTACCCGTGCGGTCGGCATGTGCATCGGTAAAAGAACCTTTCACATGTCCGAAAAGTTCGCTTTCGAATAAAGACTCGGTAATTGCCCCCATGTCTACGGAGACCATCGTTTCTTTATAACGGGATGACAGGGCGTGAATCTCCCGGGCGAGCATTTCTTTTCCGGTGCCGTTTTCTCCCGTAATCAATATGTTGGCATTGGTTGTAGCTACTTTTTCTACCAGCATGCGAAGTTGTTGCATAGCACTGCTTTCACCCCAGTACATGGCAGCTATAGAAGGATTTTCTTTCTTTCGGTTCTTCTTTTTGCCTTCTTTGGCCTGTGAAGCAGCGTTTAGCAGAGTCTCGACTAACTTTTGGTTATCCCATGGCTTTACGATAAAGTCGGTAGCGCCTTCTTTGATACCTCGTACAGCTAAATCAATATCGGCGTATGCGGTGAAAAGTACTACCGGGAGATTGGGGTATTGGCGTTTGATTTCGTGCAACCAGAATAGGCCCTCGTTGCCGTTGTTGATGCCGGAAGTGAAATTCATGTCCAATAAGACGACTTCCGGATTTTCTTCTCTCAGAACAGATGACAAGCTGACTGGTGAAGAGAGGGTGATGGCTTTCGAAAAATGATTTTTCAGTAATAGCTGCACTGCTGTCAGTACTCCTTTGTTATCGTCGACAATGATAATGGTTTCCATTTAGAAGATTGAAATTTAATTGTTAGCGGCAAAGTTAATAACAATTCTCTATTACAGAGGATCAAAATGAATCTAAATCCGGGAAATATCTTATTATCTCCCCTCCTGACAGGAGAAAGAGGGGAGATAAAATTTTATCTTTTGTTTATGTCATTATAGCCACTGGAATTTTAATCCGAAAGATAGGCTTAAATAGTCACGTGCCCGTAAGTAACGGTTTGTGGCACGGCTTATCAGCAGCAAGTCGCAAGTACTCAATTCATAAAAGAGTGTGACAGACTTGGCAAAGAAACGACGGTCTTTATCTATGTTATAGGTTAACCGTTGTCCCAAAAAGATGTGGGTACGGATTTTGGAAGAGAAGCCATAGTACCCTTCCGGATAGCGGCTGGGTTCTTTTACCCAGAACTCGTGTCCGAATACCGTATTAAAGTAGAGCCCGCATGACAGAGGTTCCGTAGAAAAGCCTTTCCCCAACTCAAGACTCCAAGGCATATAGTTTTGCTTGAGGGTCATAGTCAGTTTCGTGCGATGTGAGTCATGTTTGGGAATAAATCCCAGAAAAAGGTCGGTTTCCCACTGATCCCTCCGTCCGTAATCCCATCCGGTTCCGAAAGAGAACATGCCCATATTTCCGGCAAACTGTATTTTATTGTGAGTCGGTATCAAAGAGTTCCATCCTTTCCGGAAACGGTGGATGCGTTTATCATATTTGCTGGGCTCCGATTTGGAGACCAGAACAGTATCTTTGGTTTCTTCTTCATCACTTTTGTCTGCCTGTGCCAAAGCGTCTTCCGGACAAAACAAGAACAGTGCCAATACAGTATAAAGAGTAGATTTAAAATTCAACCACTTCATAATCATATCCTTCAGGTTTTATGGTGAATACTAAATAACTGCGGTTTTTCATACAATTGCTGCCGTAATACATTACTCCGTCCTCAAATACATCCGATGCACTGATACGATGCTCATGGGCTACAGTACAGAATTGCAGGGCTGGAAATTGACGTATATACATTTGAAAGATCTTGGCTACATTGTTATTAAACTGATCGCACAAAGGGCGGGCATGCATGCAAAATACCGTCTTGTCAAACTCGTCCGAACGTTCTGTCAATTCCGCTTCGATAAAATTGAAATCCGGAATCGGATCCGAGTAATCATATTCCATTGCATTCGTATTGAGGCATACAAACTTTACTCTTCCTGCGATAAATGAAAAATTAGTATCTCCAAATATCTTCCTGAATGCTTCTTCTCCTGTTCCCAAACAGTCATGATTACCAATCAAAGCGACATACGGCACATTTAGTTTGTTCATGATATCTCTTTGCCATAGAAATTCGTCTGTTAGTCCGAAATCGCTCAGATCTCCTCCATGCACTACAAAGTCGATGTCGTTTCGTTTATTTACGGCATTTACGAAGTCTACTGTCTCGTCATACCATCGTTGCGAGTCACCCATAGCTATAAAGCGGATAGTGGTCTTATTCAGACATTTGGCTTCTATCTTCTCGATATTTTTGTTATTAATATCTCTTTCGCCTTTGATTTTGACATCGTAGGGATGGTAGTCTATCATGTCGCAACCGGTAAGTAACAGGCAAGAGAGAAAGATTCCGATTATTCCTTTTTTCTTATCCATAAACTATTTTTTTGAATTGAAAACTCGATGCAAAGATAGAGTTTTCTTCTCGATAAGCAAATATTGTTGTCTAATAAATAGACAGCAGTGTCTAAGAATTAGACAGGTAGAATGAAGATGGTGAAATGCAATGGTTTGATTGTCAATAGATAAATCCTCTTGGCACGCTTTCTGCTTTATAATAGATAAATAACTTTATAATTATTGAGTTACTTCTGTTTTTCTAAAATAATAATATACAGACAGAGATATGAGACAACTTTACTATACTTTCCGGACTCTTCTTAATAGGCGGGGCTTAAATTTGGCTAAAATTATTTCGTTGACCTTGGGATTATTTATGGGGATACTGCTTTTTGCACGTGTTACTTTTGAATTGAGTTTTGACAACCATTATTACGAGGCTGATAAATTATGTGCCGTCAATGTTACAGTGCATTATAAGGATGGTGAAAAGAAAGGTCCTTACCCGACAGTGATGGCTCCTGTTCCGGCTGCTATTAGTGAAAACTTTCCCGAAGATATTGAGTCGGCTACAGTGGTGCGTGTGCAAAGTCGTAGTAATACTTTGTTCAATGGAAATACTCGTTTGGAGCCTAAGGTCATTCTTGCCGATTCTCTTTTTTTTCGGACGATGGGTATTGAGGTCCTAAAAGGTAACCCGCATGAGCTGGGTAATCCGGAAACCATGTTCATTTCCGAGAGTTTTGCACGAAAAGCATTTGGCAATGAAGATCCGATAGGGAAAGTACTACTTTATAAGCGTTCCTTTCCCATGACTGTTAAAGGTGTCTATGCGGATATTCCGGAGAATAGTTCTTTACGCCATGATGTGGTAATATCTTTTGCTACCATCATAAAATATGAGTGGGAATGTGTCAGCTGGACTTGTGGCGATAGTTTCGAAGGGTATATTCGCCTGAAAGAGACCGGAAGTTTGGAGAAAGTGAACTCTCGGATAGATAAGGTGATTGAAAAGTACTTGCCGTTCGATCTTGAAAATGACGGCTTTGGAATGCGCTATTCACTTCAACCGATCCGTGAAGTTTACGCAGAGACTCCCGTTGTACATAAAATGATAATGATTATGTCCTTATTGGGATTTGTTATCCTTTTTATAGCTGCAATGAATTATGTTTTGATTTCTGTTTCGTCACTCGCAAGTCGTGCCAAAGCGATAGGTGTACATAAATGCAGTGGAGCCAGTAGCAAAAACATCTTTTCGATGTTTCTTTGGGAGACAAGCATTATCATTTTGGTATCTTTGATATTGGTCGGTAGCTTGGTTTTAAATTTTGATGAGCAAATAGAGGATATTGCTTCCGCTTCTTTAAGTTCTCTTTTTGCATGGAGAACTCTCTGGGTACCTGTTTGTGTTATTCTGGTTCTGTTTTTATTTGCCGGTATCATTCCCGGATATCTATTTTCCTCTATTCCTGTCACTCAGGTGTTCCGACGTTATACTGAAGGGAGGAGAGGTTGGAAACGGTCTCTGCTTTTTGTACAGTTTACCGGGATGACTTTTATTTTTGGTGTATTGTGCGTGGTTCTTATACAGTACAATCGGATTACAACCAAACCTTTAGGGTATAATGCTGACGGAGTGGCTTTCACTTATCACAGCTTTGATGATCCGGAATCTGCTTTGGATAATCTCCGTCGTTTATCAATGGTAAAAGATGTTGCAGTCTGTTGGTCAAACATAACTTCCGGTTATAGCGGTCAGCCTGTTGCTGATGATAACGGAACGATTGTATTCACAGCCCGTCTGAATGTTTGTTCATATAATTATGCTCCGTTTATGGGGATTCGTATTAAAGAAGGGAAGAATTTGGATGGTCCCAATCAGGTTCTGGTAAATGAAAAGTTTGTAAAGTCTATCCATTGGACTGATGGGGCTGTGGGCATGAGATATGAGGATTTTACAGTTGTGGGAGTGATGGAAGACTTTCCGGTAAGCAGTTATTATAATGAATTAAAACCGGTGGTATTTATGGGGCAACAGGATGTGAATGATTGTTATCACGTCCGGCTCAAGGCACCTTACGAGGAAAATCTTCGTCTGCTTAATAAAACAATAAGAGAAATGTATCCTACTGAAGATATTGTATTTATATCATTACAGAAAACCATTGATAACCAATATTTAAGCGTACTTCGCTTTCGCAATGCCGTGATATTGGCTTTTATTGTTATCTTGCTGATTTCACTGATGGGACTGATAGGATATACTAATGATGAAGTACGTCGTCATAGCAAAGAAATAGCTATTCGTAAGGTGAATGGTGCCGAAGCTTCCAATATATTAAAATTACTTTCCAAGGAGGTCATTTGGGTAGCTCTGCCAGCCGTATTGTTAGGTGCTACAGGAGCCTATTTTATGGGTATTCATTGGTTGGGACAATTTACCGAACAGATTCATTTGAAGGTGTATTGGTTTGTACTGATTGCTTTGGCTATAATGGCTGTAATTGTGATTAGTGTGATGATAAAATCCTGGCACATAGCCAACGAGAATCCTGTAAAGAGTATAAAGAATGAATAAACAAAAATAAACCGATTAAAATAAAAAGGATTATGATACAAATTAATGATCTTAGTAAAGTTTTTCGTACTTCTGAAGTAGAAACCGTAGCGTTAAACCATGTGAGCCTGGATATAGAGGAGGGCGAGTTTGTTGCCATTATGGGACCTTCCGGTTGCGGCAAGTCTACGTTACTCAATATTTTGGGATTACTTGATAACCCGACAGAAGGTTCTTATCAGCTGATGGGGCAGGAGGTAGCCGGTCTTCAGGAGAAGGAGCGTACACGGGTACGTAAGGGTAAACTGGGCTTTGTTTTCCAGAGTTTCAATTTGATAGATGAACTGAATGTTTACGAAAATGTGGAACTTCCTCTCACTTATTTGGGTATAAAATCTTCTGAACGGCGTCAGATGGTAGAGAATATGCTGCGCCGGATGAATATTAGTCATCGTGCCAAGCATTTCCCGCAGCAACTTTCCGGAGGACAGCAACAGCGTGTAGCCATTGCCCGTGCGGTAGTAACTAATCCGAAATTGATCCTTGCTGACGAACCTACGGGAAATCTCGATTCTAAGAATGGTTCGGAGGTAATGAATTTGTTGACCGAATTGAATAAAGAGGGAACAACAATTATTATGGTGACCCACTCCCAACATGATGCTTCGTTTGCCCATCGCACGGTGCATCTGTTTGACGGTAGCGTGGTGGCAAGTGTAAAGGCTTAATAAAGATCACAATATGCTAAGACATATATATTATACCATTCAGACATTACTGCGAGGACGGGGAAACAATATCATCAAGATTGTTTCACTGACTTTGGGACTATTTGTTGGAATATTGCTTTTTTCCCGCGTAGCATTTGAGTTAAACTACGATAGCTATTATCAAGAGTCGGAAAAACTTTTTCTGACTTTACGCACAGTTGTTTCGCAGGGTGAGAAGAAAGAGCCCGTTTATGATAATTACGGAAAACTTCCGGTGGCAATTCGTGAAAATTTTCCTGATGAAGTGGAAGATGCAACTTTGATTGATTTGTTTAGTCGTAGTTCACTTTATCATGAAGGCGAGAAAAAAAAAGATGTAATACTGGCTACTTCTCGAAGCCATGTCTTTTCCACTTTGGGCATTAAAGTACTTTCCGGCAATGTGTCTGAGTTGGACAATGTGGATGCATTGTTTGTGTCTCGTTCTCTTGCCCGAAGTCTTTTTGCTGATGCTAACCCCATTGGAAAGACAGTAATGATTAACATTGATTATCCATTAACAGTTCGGGGCGTTTTTGAAGATATTCCTGAGAACGCTGAATTTCGTTTTGATGGGGTCTATTCATTTGTGACTCGTGCAAAAAGATTTAGAGATGAACGTGGTGGATGGCGGGGTGATATCAGCTATATATGTATGGTTCGTTTTCGCCATTCGGAAGATGTAGAGAAGGTGACGGCACGTATGCCTGAAATGATGAAAAAATATATGCAGTATACTAAAGACTGGTCTGAAGAATTTTCGTTTATAACTCCTTCTCAATTTCATTTGCAAAAAAAAGAATCACGTAAGATTGTGAATATCCTATCGATTCTCGGATTTATTATTTTGCTGATTGCTGGAATGAATAATGTACTTATTTCAATTTCTTCTTTGCCACAGCGGGCCAAATCAGTAGGAGTACATAAATGCAGTGGAGCATCAACTGGACATATATATTGTATGTTTTTATGGGAATCGGCATTATTGATTTTAATTTCTCTTTTATTTGTCATAGTCCTTTTACTTTGTTTTAAACTGGAAATAGAAGACTTGTTTGGTGCTTCATTGGCGACACTATTTGCATGGCGTACTCTATGGGTACCTGCATTAGTAATCATTTTATTGTTTTTACTGATTGGTTTGTTACCGGGAAAACTTTTCTCTTCAATTCCTGTGACACAAGTTTTTCATCGTTTTACTGGATACCGTGTTTCTTGGAAATACCCATTGTTGTTTGTGCAATTTGCAGGAGTTGCTTTCATATTGGGATTATTAATGATTATCCTTTTACAGTATAATCAGGTTATGAGTCGGAATATGGGCTATAGAGTAGATAATTTAGTTATAGGGTGGGGACCATTTGATTCGATGGATAAAATAGATGGCATTCTCCGAGGATTACCTTTTATTGAGACATCTTGTAATAGTGCTTCATTTATTTATGATGGGCATATGAGGCAATCTTTTACTGATATTAATGGAAAACGTTTCATGGGGCGTGTCGAATTTATAGACGAGCATTATGTTCCGAATTTAGGATTACAGATTTTGCAGGGACGTAATGTCCGTCAGGATGGTGAAGTATTGGTAAATGAAGAATTGGTACGGCAAATTGGATGGGTTGATTCGCCTATAGGTCAGAAATTGATGGAAGCTAACTATGAGTGGGGTACTGTGGTTGGGGTACTTAAAAATTATGTGGCGCAAAGCGCATATCAGCCACAAGTTCCTGTGGCATTGGTAAACAATTTGGAAAGGAGATGGGAAGCTAATAAACGGAATCTGATTTTGAAAGAACCATTTACAGAGAATCTTTCGAAAATCACTGCTTTGATGAAGGAAACATTTCCTACGGAAGATATTCAATTCCGATCTGCCCGTCAAGAGGTCGATAATCAATATCAGGAAGTGCGCCGTTTTCGTAATACCGTGGTTGTGGCTTCTGTTGCGATTTTAGTGATCGTATTGATGGGGTTATTGGGGTTTGTGAATGATGAAGTGCAACGCCGCAGTAAAGAAATTGCCATCCGTAAGGTGAATGGGGCTAAGTCGTGGGATATTGTTAATCTTTTGAATCAGAATATTTTCTGGATTGCTTTACCATCCATTTTTATTGGGATTGTATTGGCCTATGTCGTTGGAAACAAATGGTTGGAGCAATTTACCGATCAAATTAGTCTCAGCGCATGGCATTTTCTTTTGCTTCTTTTATTAATATCGTTATTGATTGTAGGAAGTGTCACTGGCAAATCTTGGCATATTGCTGATGAGAATCCAGTGAATAGCATAAAAAATGAATAGTGATGATTTAATATGTAAAAACGATGAAACAATTCTATTATACCATTCTGACATTGATTCGCGGACGCGGAAGTAATGTCATTAAAGTAATATCTCTGACATTGGGGTTATTAGTTTCTATTATTTTATTCTCTCGAGTTGCTTTTGAGCTTAGTTATGATAACTTTTTTCAGGATGTGGATGATCTTTACATCGTAAAAACGGAGTGGGTTGAGAATGGAGTGATTAAAGGGAATGCCGGAGTATATACATTGATTCCGGTAGCCTCTACCATTGCTGAGGAATTTCCGGAAGAGGTAGAAAGTGCAGCTTTTTCGAGTTTGTCTTTCGGAACTACTTTAAAGATAGGCAACCGAAAGTTGAATCGGTCTTTCATTTTATCTGACTCTCTTTATTTTCGTACCATGGGGATAGAAGTTATTAATGGCAATCCGAATGATTTGACCAACCCAGATGTGGTTTTTCTGTCACAGTCTGTTGCACGAGAAGTATTTGGTGAAGAGGATCCTATAGGAAAAACCTTACATCTGATGGTTTGGGGCACTCAAGTTGAAGCTTTGGTGAGAGGAGTTTATGCCGATCTTCCGGATAATGTATCGCTGGAACGTCACGAAATGGTTCTTTCTTTTGCCAGCCATAATAAATATGGTTGGGGACGTTCGGGCTGGACGAGTGGTGGTAATTATAATGCTTTTATCCGCTTAAAAGACGGAGAAAGAAGCGCTGATGCTATCAATGCCGGTATTGATAAGGTGATTGCAAAGCACATTCCTCCTGAAATGAATCTGCATTTACATATGTTTGTAGTACCTTTACGTACTATTCATTTGGAGCAATCTAATGTGCGGAAGACAATTTTAATAATGTCTTTATTAGGATTTGCCATTCTTTTTGCCGCCACTATGAACTATGTACTTATTTCTATTTCTTCACTTTCTCAGCGGGCAAAAGGAATCGGTGTTCACAAGTGTAATGGTGCGTCTGATAGGGCTATACTTTCGATGTTTATATATGAAACAGCTTTGATTATAGGGATCTCTCTGCTTTTCATGGTAGTACTTTTATTCCAGTTCCAGGAAAAAATTGAAGAATTGGCGGGAGTGTCGTTATCATCTCTTTTCACTTGGCACAATCTATGGGCTCCATTGTCGGTAGTTGCCTTTTTGTTTATTATTGGAGGTGTATTGCCGGGAAAAGTTTTCTCTTCAATTCCGGTAACGCAGGTTTTCCATCATTACACTAAAGGGAATATGGGTTGGAAGCGGACACTTCTATTTATAGAATTTGCAGGAGTAGCTTTTATTTTTGGATTGATGTGTGTGACTTTTTTTCAGTTCCATTATATTACAAATAGAGATATGGGGTATCGACCGGAACGTATAGCATCTTGTTGGCATAAGTTTGCTGAGCCGGATAATGCACGTAATAATTTGAAATCGTTGCCTTATGTAGAAGGGGTAGCCACTGCTGAGGGAGGTATGATGTGGCTTGGGAACCGACAGGTGACTGATGAGAACGGGAATGCTCTTTTTACTCCCCGTTGTGGTATATTTGACAAAGATTTTGTCCCACTTATGGGGCTTCGGCTTAAGGCCGGGAAAAACCTCACTGGCGAAAGGCAGTTTCTGGTTAATCAACCCTATGTAGAAAAGATGGGTTGGACAGGTAGTGGCGTTGGTGAAATAATCCCTAATCGAGGAACAGTGGTAGGAATACTCGCTCCTTGCTGTTTTGGTACGCTTCCACCTGACTATGAACCCATAGAAATTGAATGGGGGACTAATTTAGTAAATATGCATGTACGTCTTAAAGAACCTTTTGCAGATAATCTGCGTATGTTGAATAATGAAATGAAAAAGATATATCCACAAGAAGAAATAGAGTTCACCTCTTTGGAGCGGGATTTGGAAAGGGGCTATCGTCCTACAATGATATTTCGTGATACTACTATATTGGCTTTTATAACGATTCTGTTTATCACTTTGATGGGATTGATCGGGTATACGAATGATGAAGTTCGCAGACGTGGTAAAGAGATAGCTATTCGTAAGATAAATGGCGCCGAAGTAAGTTCTGTTTTGCTTTTGTTATCTAAAGATATCTTCTGGGTAGCTATTCCTTCAATTGCTATCGGTACATATGGAGCTTACTTAGTAAGTCAAATATGGATAAGCCAATTTCGGGATACGGTATGTATAAGTATAGGCTGGTATGTAGCAATAGCTATTTGCCTACTGGCTTTTATCATTATATGCATTATTTGGAAATCCTGGCACATCGCCAATGAAAATCCGGTGAATAGTATTAAGAGTGAATAACAAATAAAATAAATTATGATACAGATTAATGACATTAGTAAAGTCTTTCGTACTTCTGAAGTAGAAACCGTAGCGTTAAACCATGTGAGCCTGGATATAGAGGAGGGCGAGTTTGTTGCCATTATGGGACCTTCCGGTTGCGGCAAGTCTACGTTGCTCAATATTTTGGGATTACTTGATAACCCGACAGAAGGTTCTTATCAGCTGATGGGGCAGGAGGTAGCCGGTCTTCAGGAGAAGGAGCGTACACGGGTACGTAAGGGTAAACTGGGCTTTGTTTTCCAGAGTTTCAATTTGATAGATGAACTGAATGTTTACGAAAATGTGGAACTTCCTCTCACTTATTTGGGTATAAAATCTTCTGAACGGCGTCAGATGGTAGAAGATATGCTGCGCCGGATGAATATTAGTCATCGTGCCAAGCATTTCCCACAGCAACTCTCCGGTGGACAACAACAACGCGTGGCTATAGCCCGTGCAGTTGTGACTAACCCGAAATTGATTCTTGCTGACGAACCGACGGGTAACCTTGATTCCAAGAATGGTGCGGAGGTAATGAATCTGTTGACCGAATTGAATAAAGAGGGAACAACAATTATTATGGTGACCCACTCCCAACATGATGCTTCATTTGCCCATCGCACGGTGCATCTGTTTGACGGTAGCGTGGTGGCAAGTGTAAAGGCTTAATAAAGATCAATATGCTAAGACACATATATTATACCATTCGGACCTTAGTCCGTGGACGCAGTTCAAATGTCATTAAGATTATTTCGTTAACTTTGGGACTGTTTGTCGGACTTCTACTGTTTGCCCGGGTCGCGTTTGAACTGAGTTATGACCATTTTTATCCGGAGTCAAGAAACCTGTTTCTGATACAGGCTTCTTACTCCTATGAAGGAAAGCAGGAGAAGCCAAGTCCTTATATTTATGGTGCAATGCCTGCTGCTATCCGGGAGAACTTTCCTGATGAGGTGGAAGAGGCTACTGTGCTGCGTAATGTTGGTCAGCAAATATTTTTTAAAGGAAACGAACGTTTTGATCAACAGCAGACTATTTATGCAGACGATCACTTCCTCCCAACTATGGGGGTAGAAGTGTTGAAAGGGAACAAAGCTGATTTAGTGGCTCCCGACGCTATTTTCATTAATGAATCATTGGCACGACGTGTCTTTGGTGATGCAGACCCTATCGGGCAAACCATGTTATGGGAAAAGAACTATCCGGTCACTGTACGGGGAGTATTTGCCGATCAGCCGGAGAATACAGACCTGAAATATGATGTAATCGTATCGTTTGCCACTTTGTATAAGCGGATGGGAGAGGATCGTGCCGGTTGGGGATATGATATCAGTTACATGGGGGTGGTTCGTTTCCATAATGAAACGGAAGCTCCTGAGAGGGTTGCCGGACGGTTACCGGAAATGCAGAAAAAGTATCTTCCGCAGGGGAAGGATGGTTTTTCTGAAGAGTATTCTTTTCAACCTATATCTGAGTACCACAGTAGTCAGCCGGAGGTTCGAAAAATGGTGCTTATCATGTCGGTTCTTGCTTTTGCCATTTTATTGATAGCTGCTTTGAACTATGTCTTGATTTCCGTATCGTCATTGGCACGTCGTGCAAAAGCAGTGGGAGTCCATAAATGCAGTGGGGCCAGTGATGGTAACATATTCGGTATGTTTTTATGGGAAACCATGTTTATTATATTGTCTGCACTCGTATTGGTCGGCCTGTTGATTCTGAATCTTAGAGAACTGATTCAGGATACGCTGAACGCCTCGGTCGGTGCACTTTTCACTTGGGAGACCTTATGGGTGCCTTTGCTTGTGATAGCAGTTGTTTTCTTCGTGGCAGGAGTGATACCCGGATATATGTTTTCGTCTATTCCGGTGAGTCAGGTTTTTCGTCGTTATACCGAACGGAAGACAACCTGGAAGCGCCCGTTACTTTTTGTTCAGTTTGCCGGAGTACCTTTTGTCTTTGGTTTATTGGCAGTCGTATTGCTTCAATACTATAGTGTGATGAATCGTGAGTTGAATTATAATCCTGAACGGATAGCTGTTGCGAGGTGTTACTTCAGCGATGACGAAGTTGATAATGCCCGTTCTGATATACGTCGTTTGCCGATGGTAGAAGATGTTGCTTTTGCCTGGTTTCCTATTTCCGATTACTATAGTGGTTTCAGTGTCTACAACAGTACAGGAAAGTTGCTTTTCGATGCACATACTTCAATGTGCGATTACCACTTTTTGTCAATGATGGGAGTTCAGCTTATTGATGGTAAAAATTTTGATTCTCCCAAACAGGCTATTGTAAATGAAGAATTTGTGCGGAAGATGCATTGGGAAGACAGTGCGGTAGGTAAACAGGTCAATATTGGGACTTCTCTTCCTGTTGTGGGAGTCGCAAAGGATTTTCCGATACGAAGTGCATATACTCCTCAGGATATAGTGATGTATATCAGCAGTCCCTTTGCTTCCGGAGCTCCCCATGTACGTTTGAAAGAACCATTCGATCAAAATTTGAAAGCTCTCAATCAAAAGATGGGAGAACTGTTTACTACGAAGGATATTGTGTTTATCCCTTTGCAGGAAATAATCGATCAGCAATACGAAGCGATTCGTCGTTTCCGCGATTCGGTAATCATTGCTTCTATTTCCATCCTGCTGATTACCTTGATGGGACTTTTCGGCTATACTAACGATGAAGTCAGTCGTCGTAGTAAAGAGATTGCGATCCGTAAAGTAAATGGGGCTGAGGCCGGAGATGTTTTGCAACTTCTTTCAAGAGATATTTTCTGGACAGCCTTGCCTGCTGTACTATTGGGTGCAGCAGCAGCCTGGTTTGTCGGTGGTAAATGGCTTGAGCAGTTTAGCGATGCCATTGTCCCCAGTGCCTGGTTATACCTCAGCATAGCATTGGTTGTGTTGCTGTTGATTGTTGTCAGCGTAATGCTACGGGCATGGAAAGTGGCCAACGAAAATCCGGTGAACAGCATTAAATCTGAGTAATGTTTCAAGACTATACGACAGAGGCTCGGTTTCACTGAAACTGAGCCTCTGTCGTATCTATACCAAGCCTCTGTTTCATAGGGTTAGAGGCTCTGTCCGGATGCTTTTTCTTTTACCTTTTTAATATATACCATCAAAATCACTACCGCTGTTATGAAAGCCAATCCGTCAGAGACAGGCATGCTGATCCATACTCCCTTTACACCATATAAAGGGGGAAGCAAAAGTAATCCCGGAAGCAGGTATACTAACTGGCGTGAGAGTGACAGGAAGATACTGATCTTAGCCATCCCTATACTCTGGAAGAAGTTTGATATAACGATTTGTGCACCTACGAACGGGAACATCAACGTGCAAATGCGTAGTCCGGACGATGCCATGTCAATCAGTTCATCGCTGTCGGTAAAGATAGCCGAAACTGTATGCGGAAAAAGTTCACAGATAACGAAGCCGCTGCTCGTAATCAATACACCGACGATGATACCCAGACGGAGCGTATGTTTCACGCGGTCAATCTTCTGTGCACCATAATTGTATCCGACGATGGGTTGCATTCCCATTGTTAATCCCATAACTACCATCACATACAGCATCAGTAGTCGGTTAATGATACCGTAGGCACCGATGGCCATATCACCACCGTATTTTTGCAAACTATTATTAATGAGGATGACGATGATACATGCCGTGACATTCATGGCGAAGGGAGACATTCCTATAGAGAAAATGCTGCCGATGATGCGTTTCTTCATCTTCCAGAAGCCCGGCATAAAGTGAACGAAACTCTCTTTGTTACGGAAGTGGCTTACTACCCATATCATTCCGATAAACTGTGACAGGACTGTGGCCATGGCAGCTCCCCGAATTCCCCAACCGAAATGGAAAATGAAGACAGGGGCGATGATAACATTGGCAATAACCGTCACCAATGATGTCAGCATTGCCTTTCTCGGATATCCGGTGGCACGCATCACGTTGTTAAGTCCGATCATGGTATAGGTGATGGGAGTTCCCAGAAGAATTACCTGCATAAAATCGCGGGCATAGGGAAGTGTGCCGCTACTGGCACCGAAGAAAAACAATATCGGGTCCAGAAACAGATAAGCCAGTCCGCCGAACAGCACTGCATTCGTCAGGCAAAGCATTAATGTATTTCCCAAAACATCGGTTGCTCCCTTGATGTCTTTTTGCCCCAGGCGTATGGAGGAGATGGTGGCACCACCTGCAGAGATCAGCACGCAGAAGGCCACGACCAGATTCATTAGCGGAAAAGTGATAGCCAGTCCGGAGATAGCCATGGGACCGACACCGTGCCCGATGAAAATGCTGTCGATGATATTATAAAGTGACGTAATAGTCATTCCGATGATGGCCGGGATGGAGTATTGTAACAGAAGTTTGCCAATAGGTTCTGTGCCCAGTATACGAGGATCGGTTTGTTGTGCCATATAGTGAAGCGTTACATATTTTTAAGTGCGGCAAAGGTACAAATAATTTGCCTGATTCGATGATTATTCTGAACTTTGCCCACAGAGTTTAACAAACAGGTAAAAGAATGTTTATGGATACAACAAAGAAGATTACCGCATTATTCGATTGTGATGGTGTAATTGTCGATACAGAAGGACAATATACTGTTTTCTGGAATGAAATGGGACAAAAGTACGTAAACGATGAAAACTTCGGTTCCAAGGTTAAAGGTCAGACGCTGGTACAGATTTATGATAAATACTTTGCGGGAGAACCGGAGAAACAAAGGGACATAACCGAGGCATTGAATCGTTTTGAAATAGAAATGAGTTATGACTATGTTCCCGGAATAGTTGAGTTTATAGCAGATCTGCGTCAGCATGGTGTAAAAATAGCCTTGGTCACCAGTTCCAATACAGCTAAAATGGAGAATGTTTATCGTGCACATCCCGAGTTTAAATCCCTTTTTGATGAAATATTGACTGCTGAGCGTTTTAAACGTTCTAAACCCGATCCGGAATGTTTCTTATTGGGAATGACGATTTTCGGTTCCGATTCAAAAGATTCCTATGTGTTCGAAGATTCATTTCATGGTTTACAGGCCGGCAGAGCATCCGGTGCCACTGTTGTCGGATTGGCAACTACAAATCCACGCGAAGCTATTGCTGATAAGGCAGACTATGTGATAGACGATTTCAAAGGAATGACTTACGAAAAGCTGCTGACTATAACTTCACGTTATATCTGATAAGAAAGATTGAATAGTATCTCAGGGAAGAATCCCTTAGCTTTGCATGGTATTAAAAAAAGAGAGAAAATCATGTATAAGCAAACGATTCGCCCTGTTTTATTTCTGATGGAACCCGAAAAGGTACACACCTTGTTGGTTTCCTTCCTCAAATGTTACCGGCATTTGCCATGGTGCAAATGCTGGATGCGTCATCTCTATACTTGTTCCGACAAACAGTTGATATGGAACCATCTTACTTTCCGAAACCGTATCGGCCTGTCGGCCGGTTTCGATAAAGGTGCCGAGGTTTTTGATGAATTGGCCGATTATGGTTTCGGATTTATTGAAGTCGGTACTGTCACTCCCGATGCCCAGGATGGAAATCCCCGTCCCCGTATTTTTCGCTTACCTCAGTGTGAATCTTTAATTTCCCGTACAGGTTTCAATAATCCCGGATTGGATATTATTAAACGCCGTCTTGAACAGAAACACGGTTCATATGTTTTAGGTGTAAATATCAATAAGAATCCCTCTTCGGAAGGCGAACAAGCTGTGGCAGACTTTTTGCATTTATACAAAGAGTTATATCCTTATGCCGGCTATTTCACGCTTAATTGGGGATCGGTGGAGATTACTCTGATGAAGCGGGTACTCAAAACGCTGGCTGCTTTTCGTCTGGAACAGAATATACATGTTCCGGTACTTCTCAAACTTCCTGCCGATATAACAGAAGAAGGAATGGATGATGTGATCGACTGTACTCGTCTGTACCGGGTAGATGGGGTGATAGCTACCGGACCTACCATGGAGCGTACTTGTTTAAAAGGTTATTCGCCTGCACAATTGCAGAAGATCGGAGCCGGTGGAGTCAGTGGACGCGGGATAGGGGAGAAGTCATTAAAAGCCGTCGGCTATTTGCGTGCCCATGCCGGAAAAAGCCTTTTGATAGTAGGGGCAGGCGGAATTATTACTCCCCCCGATGCCCGTCGAATGTTGGATGCGGGGGCCAATCTGATACAAATCTATTCTTCGTTTATTTACGAAGGGCCGGGCATAGTGAAAAAGATGATTCAGGAAATTAAATAATAAGGAATAAAGTTATGGAACAGAGTTTTATTGAATATTCATTAGGAAAAGATGCTTTTTCGGCTACTCTTTGGGTTTATCCGGCTCGTAAGCCAGGAGGTAAAGCCATTATTATGTGTCCCGGTGGCGGATTCAATCAAGTAGCTTCAGATCATGAAGGTCGCGATTTTGCCGTATGGTTTAATAATCTGGGTATCACATATGCCGTACTGAATTATCGCATGCCTCATGGTGATGTTGAAGTGATTCGTGAAGATATTCGTGAAGCGATTCGCCTGATCCGCCGCCAGTCGGCAGAGTGGGGAATCCATCAACTGGGTGTTATGGGAGCTTCTATCGGAGGCTATATTGCTGCTACTGCCGCAACTCTTTATACCGGGACCGACCGCCCCGACTTTCAGGTATTGCTTTATCCTGTTATCAGCATGAACGACCGACTGACCCATTTGCCTTCACGCGGACGTATGTTGGGAGAAACTATTCCGGAAAGTCTGAAAGAGACATTATCTCTTGAACTTCATGTCACAGCCGATACTCCTCGTACATTCATTGTTTTGGCTGAGGATGATCAGGCGGTATCTCCTCTCAACAGTATTGTCTATTATACAGCATTATTGAAACATGGGGTTTCTGCCGGACTGCATATTTATCCGGAAGGCGGACATAGCTTCGGATTTCGTGATAGCTTCATATATAAGAAGTTATGGACTGATGAACTGCAAAAATGGTTGCTGACCTTTTAATGCGGATGCGCTAATTTATTCGCTTTTACTTGTATGGTATGAATTAAAAGTTATACCTTTGCGCCCGATTTTTAATTTAAAAAGATTGGATATGGCTGGTTATATATCAGATGACACAAGAAAAGTGACGACTCATCGCCTGATCGAAATGAAGCAAAGAGGCGAAAAAATATCTATGCTTACTTCGTATGACTATACTATGGCGCAGATTGTAGACGGTGCCGGTATCGATGTTATCCTTGTAGGCGATTCTGCATCAAATGTGATGGCAGGCAATGTAACTACACTTCCTATTACTCTCGATCAAATGATTTATCATGGTAAATCGGTTGTGCGCGGTGTGAAGCGTGCAATGGTAGTAGTTGACATGCCTTTTGGTTCTTATCAGGGAAATGAGATGGAAGGGCTTGCTTCGGCTATCCGTATTATGAAAGAGAGCCACGCTGATGCTTTGAAACTGGAAGGCGGCGAAGAGATTCTCGACACTGTGAAGCGTATCCTGAGTGCCGGTATTCCGGTGATGGGACATCTCGGACTGATGCCGCAATCTATCAATAAATACGGTACATATACCGTTCGTGCCAAAGATGATGCAGAAGCAGAGAAGCTGATTCGTGATGCACATCTGCTTGAAGAAGCCGGATGTTTCGGGCTTGTGCTTGAGAAAATTCCCGCAGCATTGGCTGCCCGCGTTGCAAGCGAACTGACTATTCCGGTTATCGGCATTGGTGCCGGTGGCGATGTAGACGGACAGGTATTGGTTATTCAGGACATGTTGGGTATGAACAATGGTTTCCGTCCCCGTTTCCTTCGTCGTTATGCCGACCTCTATACGGTGATGACTGATGCAATCAGCCACTATGTTTCGGACGTAAAGAACTGCGACTTCCCGAACGAGAAAGAACAATATTAATTGTCGTATGGCAACTAAATTATGGACATTGCATTTTATGCGGATATGCCTTGCTAATTTATTGTTGTTCATATCCCTGTACCTGTTGTACCCTGTGCTTCCGGTAGTGATGGCTTCACGTTTGGGCGTGCCAGTCAGTCAGACGGGGGGAATATATATACTTTTTACGCTTGCCATGTTTTTTATCGGCCCGTTTCATGCGTATCTGGTCGATGTCTACAAGCGAAAATATATATGTATGCTTTCGTTTGGGATAATGGTAGCGGCGACTGCCGGTTACACACTTGTGCAAAGTGCCACACATCTGTTGTTGCTTTGCTTGGTACAGGGAATCTCCTTTGGAATGGCTGCTACGGCAGGCATTACATTGGCCATTGATGTCACCAATTCCACTTTTCGCAGTGCCGGCAATGTAGTCTTTTCTTGGGCAGCACGTCTGGGGATGATTATAGGGACAGCGTTAGGAGTGTTTTTATTCCGGACACATGGCTTTGAAACTCTGTTATATGTTTCTGTCGCATCGGGAGCCTTGGGAATGCTGTTTGTGTCGAGGGTATATGTGCCTTTCCGTGCACCAATAGGGATGAAGGTTTGTTCGATGGACCGTTTTCTGCTTCCCCGTGGATTTATTCCGGCATTTAACCTGATGTTGATCGCTTTTGTGCCCGGATTGTTGCTTCCTGTGCTTGCCGGTGCGCCAAGTGATGTGCCGGTAGGAGGTGAACTGATACCTTTCTTTGCTTTGGCCGGAGTCGGTTTTCTCTTGTCAGTAATGGTGGTGAGACTGTTTTTCCGTTATGATAACAAGATATGGCTGCAGATAGTCACCGGGTTGATAACTATGATCGGAGCGATGGCTTTGTTGTTTTCTCCTGAAACCGGTTGGAATGTCCCGGCAGCGATATTGATGGGATTAGGACTTGGATTGGTTACTCCGGAATTCTTGATGATGTTTGTCAAGCTGTCTCAACATTGCCAGCGTGGCACGGCCAATACGACTCATTTACTTGCATGGGAACTTGGAGTCGGCTTAGGTATTGCATCTGCCTGTCACTTACATCTCACAGCTAATGAACATGTGGTTTGTCGGGTAGGATTGTTGGCGGCAATCGTGGCTCTGGCTTTCTTTGTCCTGATTACATATCCTTATTTTAAAAGGAAGAAGGTGAGATAAACGATATATGTATATCTGAAAAACAGACTCCGTAGTTTGGTGATGAATTGTCGCAAAACTACGGAGTTCGTTTTTATTGTCTATCCCATGTTGCACAATAAAACCGCAAGCATATAAGGCATGAAGATAATGACTCCTATGATGGCGGCAACTATGGCACATATCAGCACTGCACCTGCCGCAATATCTTTCACATCACCTGCAATCGGATTGTGTTCCGGGGATACGAGGTTGACTAATCTTTCTATAGCTGTATTGAATCCCTCCGCTGCCAGTACCATTCCGAAACAAAGTATGATGGCTATCCATTCGTTCCGGGTGATACCGAAGTAAAATCCGGCGATTGTTACTGTGATGATTGCCACACAGTGTATCCAGGCATTATGCTCTTTGCTTACAAAACTCCGAATGCCTTTCCAGGCATATCCGAAGCTTTGTATCCTTTTTTTTATACTGAATTTTTCCATTCTCAGTTTCTGCTAACCTGTTTTACACCTTTCACTGTGCGTAGCTTTTTAATCAGTGCCTCCAGTCGTCCGGTGTCACTCACCATAATGGTCAGCGTGCCCGAGAAGAGTCCGTCGTTCGAATCAATTCCAATGGAACGCAGTGAGATGCCATTCTCTTTTGATATGATAGAGGTGATATTGGTCACAATACCGATGTCATCATGACCCACTACACGGAGTGTGATCGGATATTGAGTACCTTCCGATTTTCCGGCCCAGCGTGCTTTGACAATACGGTATCCGAAACGTTCGCGCATCTGTCCCGCATTGGGGCAGTCGTTGCGGTGAATCTTGATACCTCCGGATACAGTGACAAATCCGAATACGTCGTCTCCATATATGGGGTTGCAACATTTGGCCAACTTGAAGTCCAGTCCTTTCAGGTTTTGGTCAATGACGAGTACATCCTCTTTAGTGACAGTGGTTTCGTCTATCTGGTTTTGCAGGTTGTATTCTTCGGCACTGCGGTAGATCACTTCATCACGTTCACCGTCCCGTTTCTGTTGTTCGATGTATTTATCCAGAATGTCGTTCACGTCAAGCACTTCGTCGGCAATATTCTGATAAAACTCTGTCACATTCTTGAATCCCAGGCGTTTGATCAGACGCATCATTACTGCTTCGTCATATTCCATCTTCCGGTTTTTGAATTTCCGTTCCAATGTTTCTTTGGCGAAATCGTGCTGGCGTGCTACCATTTCCTTCAGGGCCTGGCGGATCTTCGTACGGGCTTTTGAGGTAGTGACAATGTTCAGCCAGTCCTGTTTCGGAGTCTGTGTGTTCGATGTCATAATCTCTACCTGATCTCCGCTATTCAACTTTTGTCTCAGCTGTACATTTTTACCGTTCACCTTTGCACCGATGCACTTACACCCCAATTTGCTGTGAATGTGGAAAGCGAAATCGAGTACCGTAGCTCCTTTTGCCAGTTTGAAGAGGTCTCCTTTCGGCGTAAACACAAATACCTCGTCTTCATACAGATCCAGTTTAAACTGATCCATCATTTCTAGGTCGTTTTCTGTATTCTCCAATGCTTCGCGTATTGAAGTCAGCCATTCGTCCAACCCGCTTTCACCTTTCACGCCTTTGTATCTCCAATGTGCGGCCAGTCCGCGCTCGGCTATCTCGTCCATACGTTCCGTACGGATTTGCACTTCGACCCATTTTCCTTCCGGCCCCATTACAGTGATGTGCAATGATTCGTAACCATTGCTTTTGGGAACCGACAGCCAGTCACGCAGACGTTTCGGATTAGGTTGATACATATCCGTCACAATGGAGTAAGCCTGCCAGCATTCCTGCTTTTCTTTTTCGAACTGGGATTCCAGAATGATACGTATGGCAAACAAGTCATACACGTTTTCGAACTGGCATTTCTGTTTCTTCATTTTCTGATAGATGGAATGAATGGATTTGGTGCGTCCTTTCATGTGAAAATGCAGTCCCGCTTCCTCCAGTTTCCGTTGTATCGGAGCGATGAAGTTGGCAATATAACGGTCACGTGACTTTTTCGTTTCGTTCAGTTTCTCTTTGATGTGGTAATAAATGTCATGTTCGGTGTACTTCAATGACAAATCTTCCAGCTCCGATTTCAGTTTATACAATCCCAGTTTGTGAGCCAACGGAGCGTACAGATAGGCGGCTTCATTAGCCACTCGTCTGCGGGCCTCGTCATTCTCGGCATCCTTTATTTGCCGCATCACGTTTACACGGTCGGCAATCATGATCAGGATCACACGCATGTCTTCGGCAAAAGACAACAACAGGTTACGGAAATTTTCCGATTCGATAGTCGGACTCTTATCGTAAAGGTCATTAATCTTAATGAGTCCCCGGATAATTCCGGCTACATCTTCACCATACTCCTGTTGAATATATTCTATTGTATACGAGTGACAACGCACCGGTGTGTGTAACATGATACCCAGAATAGATGCCCGTTTCATACCGATTTCTTCGGCCACGATTACAGCAGTCTGCATATCTTTGATGACAGGATTCAGACCGAAACTGTCCCTTTGCATCGCATTGTTCTGTGTGGAGTCGATAAGGTGCTTTTTCAGCTTTCTGCAGTCTCCTTTTTGTAAGGTTTCTCCGGTGAGGCGCAGTAGTTTTTTGTATAGTGAGAACAATAATTCTCTCTCTTCTTTCGTAAAGAATTCATCTCTTTCCATAAGCAGCTCAAATTTATCGTCGGTAAAGATAGTTTTTTTCCGGGTTTTGTAGGGTGTCCTCTTCCTTTTTTTGTATTTTTGGGCATGAATTAATAAAATTAGATAGTATGATAACACCTGAAGACAAAGAATTGCTTGCCCAAAAAGGCATTTCGGAAGTACAAATCGCTGAACAGTTGACTTGTTTCCAAAAAGGCTTTCCTTATTTGAAATTAGATGCTGCCGCATCTGTAGAAAAAGGTATTCTGGCTCCCGATGCCGAAGAACAGAAAGCTTATCTCGCAGCCTGGGATGCTTATACCAATTCTGACAAAACGATTGTAAAGTTTGTACCCGCTTCGGGTGCTGCCAGCCGTATGTTCAAAAATCTTTTTGAATTTCTGGATGCTGACTATGCTGAGCCGACTACAAAGTTCGAACAAACGTTCTTTGCCTCAATTGAGAAATTTGCTTTCTATGATGATCTGAATACTGCTTGTATGAGGATAGAAGGTAAAGACATTCCCGGTTTGATTGCAGACGGCGACTACAAGGCAGTTGTTTCAGGATTGCTGAACGTAGCGGGATTAAACTATGGTGCACTTCCGAAAGGTTTGCTCAAGTTCCATAAGTACGAAGAAGGCTCACGTACTCCGCTTGAAGAACATTTGGCGGAGGGTGCTATGTACGCTGCCGGTAAAAGCGGAAAGGTGAATGTCCACTTTACTGTTTCAACCGAACATCGTGAACTCTTTAAATCATTGGTAGCCGAGAAAGCCGATGCCTTTGCCAAACGTTATGGAGTAGATTATAATATTAGTTTTTCCGAGCAGAAACCAAGTACCGATACGATTGCGGCTGATATGGAAAACCAGCCTTTCCGCGATAATGGCAAGCTTTTGTTCCGCCCCGGTGGTCATGGAGCACTGATTGAGAACCTGAACGATTTGGATGCGGATGTGATTTTTATTAAGAATATAGACAATGTCGTTCCGGACAGATTAAAAGGTGATACGGTGCTTTATAAGAAATTGATTGCCGGTGTACTGGTATCCCTCCAGAAGCAGGCTTTTGAATATCTGGAACTTTTGGATAGCGGTCGTTACACACACGAACAGGTAATGGATATTCTGCAATTTGTGCAGAAGAAACTTTTCTGCAAGAATCCAGAAACAAAGGATCTGGAAGATGCTGAATTGGTCATCTATCTGAAGAATAAATTGAACCGCCCGATGCGTGTTTGTGGTATGGTGAAGAATGTGGGTGAACCGGGTGGCGGTCCGTTCCTTGCTTATAACAGTGACGGAACGATTTCATCGCAAATCCTTGAAAGTTCACAGATCGATATGAATAATCCGGAAGCTAAAGAAATGTTTGAGAAAGGTACCCACTTCAATCCGGTAGATTTGGTTTGTGCGGTACGTGATTACAAAGGACATAAGTTTGATCTGGTAAGATACGTGGATAAAGCCACAGGCTTCATATCTTATAAGTCGAAGAGTGGTAAAGACTTGAAAGCTCTTGAGCTTCCCGGCTTGTGGAATGGTGCCATGAGTGATTGGAGTACGGTATTTGTGGAAGTACCACTTTCTACATTTAATCCGGTGAAGACGGTAAATGATCTGTTGCGTGAACAACACCAATAGTCGAGGGAGAAATAAAAAGGGATGTCAATTGACATCCCTTTTCTCTTATTCTATTGCTTATCAGATCAGTTTCTTGGTAAAGCTTCTTTTACTACCATCGGACGACCGGCATATTCTGCTCCGTTCAATTCTTTAATGGCATTGCTGGCTTCTGAAGATTCCGGCATTTCAACAAAAGCAAAACCTTTAGATCTTCTTGTTTCGCGATCTGTGATCAGTTTTACTGATTCTACTGTTCCATACTCTTCCATAACTTGTCTCAAATCTGACTCCTTAACATTATAGCTAAGATTTCCAACGTACATATTCATAAATATACAAAAATAAAAAATTAATAAAATAACAATAAAGCTTTAGGAAGTGTAAATCAGAAATGAAAGTTCTCAATGCGAACATTGAGGAAATACATGTGAGAGTTAGACCAATAAAAACCTCTTATTGTTTGGTTTTGCAAAGTAAGGCATTAATTCCGGATAATATGCTATATTCGGTTCTTTTCATCCTTTTAAATATTCTTTTTTGTGTAATTAGACCAATAATTAACACTTTGTTTTGGCCACCCATTCTTGTATTTGTCTCTATATTAGAAATTATTTTATGCCGTTTATGAAGTTAACATCCTGTTGTATACGATGTTAATAACGTAATTATACGAAGTTAATATCGTAAAGTCGAGAAGTTAACTTCCTGCAAATACGATATTAACTTCGTATAATCCCTTTCTATGTGTGCTTTAAGTGGTTGAAAATCAGTGATGTTCTATGAAGTGAAAATACTCCATTCTTCTTTTAGGAGGAGAGTTTTCTCTTGAATATGTTTTGCAGACCTTTTACTTGTTAATCATTTTTTATACTGTTCCCTTTTTCTTTCCTTTATTGCAATCATTTAGTAGCTCGTTCGGGATTTATTGGAAGAAAAGTAGTATTTTTGCGTCATTATATCTTAAAATATTCAATCATGAAGAAAATACTTTTACTCGGATCGGGCGAACTGGGAAAGGAGTTTGTAATTTCTGCTCAACGTAAAGGTCAATACACCATTGCTTGTGATTCGTATGCCGGAGCACCTGCTATGCAGGTAGCCGATGAATATGAAGTTTTCGATATGCTGAACGGTGAAGAACTGGAGCGTATTGTAAAGAAACACCGGCCGGATATTATCGTCCCCGAAATTGAAGCCATCCGCACGGAACGTTTATACGATTTCGAGAAGGAAGGCATTCAGGTAGTGCCGAGTGCCCGTGCAGTGAATTATACCATGAACCGCAAAGCCATCCGTGATTTGGCCGCTAAGGAATTGGGGCTGAAAACTGCGAAATACTATTATGCCAAATCGTTGGAGGAATTGAAGGAAGCTGCTGCGAAGATAGGTTTTCCCTGTGTTGTGAAGCCTTTAATGTCATCATCGGGCAAAGGGCAGTCGCTGGTAAAAAGTGCTGCTGAGTTGGAGCATGCCTGGGAGTATGGTTGTAGCGGCAGCCGCGGAGATATTCGTGAACTGATTATTGAAGAGTTTATCAAATTCGATAGTGAAATAACTTTGCTCACGGTAACTCAGAAGAATGGTCCGACACTATTTTGTCCGCCTATCGGACATGTACAGAAGGGAGGAGACTATCGTGAAAGTTTTCAGCCCGCACACATTGACCCGGCACATCTGAAGGAAGCGGAAGAGATGGCTGAAAAAGTAACCCGCGCATTGACCGGTGCCGGATTATGGGGAGTTGAATTCTTCCTGAGTCATGAAAATGGGGTTTACTTCTCAGAACTGTCTCCGCGTCCGCACGATACAGGAATGGTAACATTGGCGGGAACACAAAACCTGAATGAATTTGAACTTCACTTACGTGCCGTATTAGGATTACCCATTCCGGGTATAAAGCAGGAGAGAATAGGAGCGAGTGCTGTTATTCTTTCACCGATTGCCAGCCAGGAACGTCCGCAGTATAGAGGCATGGAGGAAGTTACCATAGAAGAGGACACCTATCTGCGTATATTTGGTAAGCCATATACACGTGTGAATCGCCGTATGGGGGTAGTACTCTGTTATGCTCCGAACGGTTCTGATCTGGATGCTTTGCGTGATAAGGCAAAACGAATAGCTGATAAAGTAGAGGTATATTAAATACGGAGGTTTCTTTCTGAAAATCCAATAACAGGTCTTTGTCGCTTAAGAGGTGGCAGAGACCTGTCTTTTTATTAGTCTATGCCTCTGTCTTTTTCTGCTCTTTTGCAATTGTTAATACTCTGCCCGGTTAAGTCTGCAGAGACCGAAAAATGACTCTCAAACACAACTCTCTTTTATCAATATAAAACTCGTTGCATGTTGTACTATCTAACATTTGACTAATTGACTGAAAACACTATAGGTACTTGAAAACTTGATAGGTCGCCTTGTTAGATTGAGAACAGTGCCTATTTGCCTGAACATGCTTTGTATAACAGTAAAAAGGGCACTAATAATGTTCATTTTCACGCTGCTGTAAGTTTAATGAATGTTATCTAAAGAGAAAATATAGAAAAATAGTACAACGGGAAAAAAAAGTTTCTACATTTGCGAAGTTGTTTGTTTAACTATCTGTGTGAACAAAACCGAATATCGAACGTTATGTTAATAGTGAAACTGGTAAAAACGCGACTTACCATGCTATAACGCTTTAGAGTATTAGAAGAATAATATATAAAAAGATTGCTTATGTCACAGATTATAGGACATATCTCTCAGGTAATTGGCCCTGTGGTCGATGTGTATTTTGAAGGTACAGAATCGGACTTGATATTGCCAAGTATCCACGACGCATTGGAGATAAAAAGGCACAACGGCAAAAAGCTGATTGTAGAAGTACAACAACACATTGGTGAAAATACTGTTCGTACCGTGGCCATGGATAGTACCGACGGCTTACAACGCGGGATGAAGGTATTTCCTACAGGAGGTCCTATCACAATGCCGGTAGGTGAACAAATCAAAGGACGTTTGATGAACGTAGTCGGCGATTCTATTGACGGAATGAAAGAACTCAATCGTGAGGGTGCCTATTCCATTCACCGTGATCCCCCCAAATTTGAAGATTTAACCACCGTACAGGAAGTGTTGTTCACCGGAATAAAGGTGATCGACCTGCTTGAACCTTATTCAAAAGGAGGTAAAATTGGTCTGTTTGGTGGTGCCGGAGTAGGTAAGACGGTACTTATTATGGAACTCATCAATAACATTGCAAAGAAGCACAATGGTTTTTCCGTATTTGCCGGGGTAGGAGAACGTACCCGTGAAGGTAATGACTTGCTTCGTGAAATGATTGAATCGGGTGTAATCCGTTATGGAGAGGCTTTTAAAGAAAGTATGGAAAAAGGACACTGGGACCTTTCGAAAGTAGATTATAACGAAGTAGAGAAATCGCAGGCTACATTGGTGTTCGGACAAATGAATGAACCTCCCGGTGCACGTGCTTCGGTTGCGCTGTCGGGACTGACTGTTGCCGAATCTTTCCGGGATATGGGGGCCAAGTCGGGTGCCAGGGATATCTTGTTTTTCATTGATAATATTTTCCGTTTTACTCAGGCAGGATCCGAGGTCTCAGCTTTGTTAGGACGTATGCCTTCTGCCGTAGGTTATCAACCTACATTAGCTACGGAAATGGGTGCTATGCAAGAGCGAATCACTTCAACCAAGACGGGCTCCATCACTTCGGTGCAGGCTGTATATGTGCCGGCTGACGACTTGACCGACCCTGCACCGGCAACCACCTTTACTCACTTGGATGCAACAACTGTATTGAGTCGAAAAATCACTGAACTCGGAATTTATCCGGCTGTAGACCCGTTGGAATCTACTTCTCGTATCCTTGACCCACATATTGTGGGGCAAGAGCATTATGATGTGGCTCAGCGTGTGAAGCAGATTCTGCAACGAAACAAGGAATTGCAGGATATCATTTCCATCTTGGGTATGGAGGAACTGTCCGATGCCGATCGTTTGGTTGTGAACCGTGCGCGCAGGGTACAACGTTTCCTGTCTCAGCCGTTTACTGTAGCCGAACAGTTTACCGGTGTGCCGGGAGCAATGGTCTCTATTGAAGACACCATCAAAGGGTTTAAGATGATTTTGGACGGTGAAGTGGATTATCTGCCCGAACCGGCATTCTTAAATGTAGGTACGATAGAAGAAGCTATTGAAAAGGGTAAGAAGTTGCTTGAGCAAGCCAATAAATAAAATAAGGAATCATGAAAGAACTGCATTTGAATATTGTATCGCCGGAAAAGGAGGTATTTGATGGTGAAGTGAAGAGTGTTACTCTTCCGGGAACCAGCGGAGTATTTTCCATTTTGGCGCAGCATGCGCCGATTGTCTCTTCTCTGCAAGAAGGAACAGTCAGTTACACGACAACGGATGGCGAAGAACATACGTTGGATATTCACAGCGGTTTTGTGGAGCTAAGTAACGGAGAAGCTTCCGTTTGTGTATCCTGACCTTGATCCACACAAGAACCTGTTTTTACTATGAATATGAGCATTACAAAACGCAATTTCCTGAGTTATCTTACCATTTTGACTCTTGTCGGAGGTGGGTTGGGAGCTTTGGTTTTGCATTATCTTGAGCCCGGACACTATTTCGGAGGTTATCCGTTGATACCGGTATACTTTTATATATTCGGTGTATTTTACATTTATATGTTTGATGCCTGCAGGCGTCATGCACCGGACAAGATGGTGATGCTTTTTTTGGTAGCAAAGGTTCTGAAGATGATTATATCAGTCTTTCTGTTGATAATCTACTGTGTGGCTGTGCCCGATTCTGCTGTGGAATTTCTGCTGACATTTCTGGCATTCTATCTGGGCTACCTTATATATGAAAGCTGGTTTTTCTTCGTTTTCGAATGGAATCAGAAACTAAAAAAGAAATCAAAAAAATATGAAACAGTTGCGTAACATAGTTACCGGAATGTTGATCCTGATAGGAGGTATGTTGCCTGTTATGGTCTCTGCACAAGAGCCTGTGGAGGGCGATACCGCCACTGCTTTACAGCAAGAGATTATTGTGGGGAAAGACACAATCAATCAGGAGGCAAATCAGGTAGATGTAAAAGGCATTGTATTCGGTCATATCGGCGACTCCTACGAATGGCACATCACAAATATAGGAAAAACCTCTATCTGTATTCCATTGCCGATTATCGTATATAGCGAAACTTCGGGTTGGCATGCTTTTTTGTCATCGCGCCTTGAAGAGAATGACGGTAAATACGAAGGATTCTATATCGCTCCTGCCGGAAGCAGGTACGAAGGCAAAATTGTAGAACGTAATGCGGCGGGAGAAGAGGTTCGACCATGGGATATTTCTATTACTAAGGTTACTTTATCTCTATTTATCAATAGTGCTATCTTATTAATAATCATCCTTAGTGTGGCGCATTGGTATCGTAAGCGTGAACAGGGGACTTATGCCCCTGGCGGATTTGTCGGTTTTATGGAGATGTTTATTATGATGATCCATGATGATGTGATTAAGAGTTGTGTAGGGCCTAACTATAAAAAGTTCGCTCCTTATTTGTTGACAGCCTTTTTCTTTATTTTCATCAATAACATCATGGGATTGATACCGATTTTCCCGGGAGGAGCGAATGTGACCGGAAATATCGCTATAACGCTGGTATTGGCTTTATTTACATTTGTCATCGTTAATATATTCGGGACGAAACACTACTGGAAAGATGTTTTCTGGCCCGATGTTCCCTGGTGGCTGAAAGTGCCTATACCCATGATGCCATTTATCGAATTTTTCGGTGTATTTACGAAACCGTTCGCATTGATGATCCGTTTGTTTGCCAATATGTTGTCCGGACACATGGCTATGTTGGTTCTTACCTGTTTGATATTTATATCGGCAAGTATGGGGCCTGCCATTAACGGTTCGCTTACGGTGGCTTCGGTGCTGTTCAACATCTTTATGAATTTGCTCGAAGTGTTGGTTGCCTTTATTCAGGCCTATGTGTTTACAATGTTATCGGCTGTATTTATCGGACTGGCTCAGGAAGGCGGTAAAAAAGAAGAAGTAAAAGAATAATATAAACCATTTTAAAACTGAAAATTATGTTACTATCAGTATTATTGCAAGCTGCTGCTGCAGGAGTAGGATTGAGTAAATTGGGAGCTGCCCTCGGAGCTGGTTTAGCTGTTATCGGAGCAGGTATCGGTATTGGTAAGATTGGTGGCTCGGCCATGGAAGGTATTGCACGTCAACCGGAGGCATCGGGAGATATTCGTATGAATATGATTATTGCTGCTGCTTTGGTAGAAGGTGTGGCATTGTTGGCATTGGTTGTTTGTCTGTTAGTACTTTTCTTATAATAAACAAAGAAGATTATGTCATTGTTACTACCCGATAGTGGCCTGATATTCTGGATGCTCCTTTCTTTTGGAATTGTATTCGCGGTATTGGCTAAATACGGCTTCCCCGTCATCATTAAGATGGTGGAAGGCCGTAAAACCTATATCGACGAATCATTGGAGGTAGCCAGAGAAGCAAACGCCCAGTTGTCACGACTGAAAGAGGAGGGCGAAGCTATTGTGGCTGCCGCTAATAAGGAACAGGGACGTATCATGAAAGAGGCTATGCAGGAACGTGAGAAAATTATTTACGAGGCCCGCAAACAAGCTGAAATAGCTGCCCAGAAAGAACTGGACGAAGTGAAACGACAGATTCAGATTGAAAAGGAAGAAGCCATACGCGATATTCGTCGTCAGGTAGCTCTTCTATCTGTGGATATAGCTGAGAAAGTTATTCGTAAGAATCTGGCTGATAAACAAGAGCAGATGGGAATGATAGACCGCATGCTTGATGAAGTATTAACGAAGAACTAAGAGAAAATGGAAGTCGGAATAATTTCAATGCGGTATGCGAAAGCTCTGATGGCTTATGCGGAAGAGAGAGGAGCGGAAGACAGGCTATATCATGAACTTGTCACGCTGGCACACAGTTTCCGTACAGTGAAGGGATTTTGTGCCGTACTTGATAATCCCATTGTTTCTGTTGACGAAAAGTTCAGTCTGATCTGTACGGCAGCCGATGGAGACAATAAACCGAGTGAAGAGTTTATTCGTTTTGTCCGTCTGGTACTCAAGGAGAGAAGGGAGACTTATCTGCAATTCATGAGTCTGATGTATCTGGATCTTTACCGGAAGAAGAAGCATATTGGTGTAGGTAAACTGATCACTGCTGTCCCGGTAGATAAGGCTACTGAAGAGCGTATCCGACAAACTGCTGCACATATTTTGCATGCGTATATGGAGTTGGAAACAGTGATCGACCCTTCTATAGAAGGTGGCTTTGTTTTCGATATTAACGATTACCGACTTGATGCCAGTATCGCTACACAGTTGAAGAAAGTGAAACAACAGTTCATTGATAAGAATCGAAGAATTGTATAATTAGTGAAAAATTATGTCTGAAAATATAAGAGTAAGCGAAGTATCTGAGATTCTGCGCCAACAGCTTGAAGGAATCGAGACCAAGGTGCAGCTTGATGAAATCGGTACGGTGCTGCAGGTGAGTGATGGTGTGGTACGTATTTACGGTCTGCGCAATGCCGAGGCCAACGAACTGCTTGAGTTTGATAATGGTATCAAGGCCATTGTTATGAACCTGGAAGAAGATAATGTGGGTGCCGTCTTGCTCGGACCTACGGATAAGATCAAGGAAGGTTTCACAGTGAAACGTACCAAACGAATCGCTTCTATCCGTGTGGGAGAAAGTATGTTGGGACGCGTTATCGATCCGTTGGGAGAACCGTTGGACGGAAAAGGATTGATCGGCGGTGAACTCTATGAAATGCCTTTGGAGCGTAAAGCTCCGGGGGTAATCTATCGTCAGCCGGTAAATCAGCCGTTGCAAACAGGTCTGAAAGCAGTTGATGCAATGATTCCTATCGGTCGTGGACAGCGTGAGTTGATTATCGGTGACCGGCAGACGGGAAAAACATCGATAGCTATTGATACGATAATAAACCAGCGTAGTAATTACGAAGCGGGCGATCCGGTATATTGCATTTATGTAGCTATCGGACAGAAAGGATCTACAGTGGCTTCTATTGTGAATACTTTACGCCAATATGGTGCGATGGATTACACTATTGTAGTAGCTGCCACAGCCGGAGATCCTGCTGCACTTCAATATTTCGCTCCGTTTGCAGGGGCTGCTATCGGTGAGTATTTCCGTGATACCGGTCGTCATGCGTTGGTGGTTTATGATGACTTGTCCAAACAGGCGGTATCTTATCGTGAAGTATCTTTGATTCTCCGTCGTCCTTCCGGTCGTGAAGCTTATCCGGGTGATATCTTCTATTTGCATTCCCGTTTGCTGGAACGTGCAGCCAAGATTATCAATCAGGAAGAGGTGGCTCGTGAAATGAACGACTTGCCCGAGAGTCTGAAAGGAAAAGTGAAAGGCGGAGGTTCACTGACAGCATTGCCTATTATCGAAACACAGGCCGGAGACGTTTCTGCCTATATTCCGACTAATGTGATTTCCATTACAGACGGTCAGATATTCCTTGATACGGATTTATTCAATCAAGGTAACCGTCCGGCTATCAATGTCGGTATCTCAGTTTCCCGTGTGGGAGGTAATGCTCAGATTAAGGCTATGAAAAAAGTGGCCGGTACGTTAAAAATAGACCAGGCGCAATATCGTGAACTGGAAGCATTCTCCAAATTTAGCGGAGACATGGATCCGGTTACCGCACTGACCATTGACAAAGGACAAAAGAATGCCCGTTTATTGGTTCAACCTCAATATTCTCCGATGCCGGTAGAGAAGCAGATTGCGATTCTCTATTGTGGTATCAACGGATTGCTGAGAAATGTTCCACTGGATAAGGTAGAAGACTTTGAGGCGGCATTTCTCAATACACTCGCTCTCGATCATCAGTCGGATGTACTGGACGTATTGAAGACAGGAGTAATCAATGATGAAGTAACGAAAGCGATTGAGGAAACAGCAACGATGGTTGCGAAACAGTTTAGTTAATTATAAACCATAAAGACTATGGCTTCACTAAAAGAAGTAAAAACCAGAATAAATTCGGTACAGAGTACCCGAAAAATCACTTCAGCAATGAAGATGGTGGCTTCTGCCAAGTTACACAAGGCACAGGGAGCCATTGAAAACATGCTGCCTTATCAGAGGAAACTGAATAAGATATTGACCAACTTTCTGAGTGCTGACCTTCCGGTAGAGTCTCCATTCTGTGCGGAACGCCCTGTCAAGCGTATTGCTATTGTAGCTTTCTCTTCCAACAGCTCTTTATGTGGTGCTTTCAATGCGAACGTACTAAAGATGTTTTTGCAGACGGTTGGAGAATATCGTGAGCTGGGGCAGGATAATATCCTGATCTATCCGGTTGGCAAGAAAATAGAGGAAGCTGTGAAAAAATTAGGATTTTTTTCTCAAGGGAGCTATCAGAGACTGGCAGATAAGCCTTCGTACGATGAAGCTGCTACGTTGGCCAAATTGTTGATGGAACTTTTTCTGGAGAAGAACATCGACCGGGTGGAGTTGATTTATCATCATTTCAGATCGATGGGAATACAGGAGCTGTTGCGTGAAAGATACTTGCCGATTGATCTGTCTGCCGTTCAGAATGAAGACGGGAAAACCGGAATGGTAAATGACTATATCATAGAACCTTCCGCAGCCCAGTTGATAGCAGATCTGATTCCGCAGGTTTTGAGTCAAAAGATCTTTACGGCTGCTCTCGATTCTAATGCATCCGAACATGCCGCACGTACTTTAGCTATGCAAATAGCAACGGATAATGCCAATGAACTGATTCAGGAACTGACAAAGCAGTATAATAAGACCCGCCAGCAAGCCATTACAAACGAGTTGCTTGATATTGTGGGCGGTAGTATGGCTTAAACTTTCCACAGGGGGCACAAAGGTTGCGGAGTTGTTATCAATGAAGAAACTGACAACTAATCATCGTCCGTAGCCTTTGTATCTTCTGTGGCAAAATAACTTATTATTATATTGGTTTCTTCTTTCTTTTGCTATAACTTTGTAGCAAAGTATTATTTCATGGAAGAAAATCACGAATTAGAATTAGCCTGGCAAGTCATTGAAAATACCGGTACCCATCTGTTTCTGACAGGAAAAGCCGGAACCGGAAAAACAACCTTCCTTCGTCGGTTAAAGGAATTAACTCCCAAACGCATGGTAGTGGTCGCTCCTACGGGGATTGCTGCCATTAATGCCGGAGGTGTCACCATACACTCTTTTTTCCAATTAAACTTTGCGCCATATATTCCGGAGAGTACATTCAATTCTGCCCAACAAAGCTTCCATAAATTCGGGAAAGAAAAAATCAATATTATCCGTAGTATGGACCTGTTGGTGATCGATGAAATCAGTATGGTACGTGCCGATCAACTTGATGCGGTGGATGCAGTGTTGCGTCGTTATCGGGATCGTTCGAAACCTTTTGGAGGTGTTCAACTTCTGATGATAGGCGATTTACAGCAGTTGGCTCCGGTAGTAAAGGAAGAAGACTGGAACTTGTTGACCTCTTATTATGACACGGCATTTTTCTTTGGCAGTCATTCACTGAAAGAGACTGAATATATCACTATAGAGTTGAAGAAAGTCTATCGACAGAGCGATACGGCTTTTGTCGGATTATTAAATAAAATCAGAGACAAAGAGGCCGACGAATCTGTGCTGGAAGAATTGAATAAACGTTATCTTCCGGAGTTTCGTCCGAGAGAAGAAGAAGGGTACATCCGGCTGACGACACATAATTATCAGGCCCAGCAATATAATGACAGACAGCTGCTTTCTCTTTCCGGCAGGGCTTTCAGCTTTCAGGCGAGGGTAGAAGGTACTTTCCCGGAATCGGCTTATCCGGCGGATGAAATGCTCACTGTCAAGGAAGGGGCTCAGATTATGTTTATTAAAAACGACTCTTCTGGGGAACATCGATATTATAATGGAATGATCGGTTTGGTTACGGCTGTTGGTAAAGATGGCATCCGGGTGAAAGGAAATGGAGAATCGCAGGACTTTTTACTTGAAACGGAAGAATGGACAAATAGTAAATACAGTCTGAATCCGCAGACGAAAGAGATAACGGAAGAGGTTGAAGGTACTTTCCGGCAGTATCCTATTCGTTTGGCATGGGCTATAACGATCCATAAAAGTCAGGGTTTGACTTTTGAACGTGCCATCATTGATGCAAACGCTTCTTTTGCTCATGGGCAGGTTTATGTTGCGCTGAGTCGTTGTAAATCTCTTCAGGGACTGGTACTCAGTTCTCCTTTAAGGAGAGAGTCTATTATCAGTGACGACACGATTGACGAATTCACCCGTAATGCCGGAGAACTGACCCCTGATAAGCATAAGCTGGCTCTGTTGCGTCAACATTATTTCTACGAGTTGCTATGTGAACAATTCGATTTTCATCCTCTTGAGCAACATTTCGCACGTGTTCTGCGTCTGCTCGATGAACACTTATACCGACTCTATCCAAAGTTGCTGGAACGGTATAAAGAAACGATCGATCTGTATAAAGCTCAGATAATGAAGGTTGCCGATACTTTCAAGTTGCAATATTCGACTCTGTTGATGGAGGTGGAGGACTATGACGCAAATCCGAAACTGAATGAACGAATTGTGGCCGGTGCCCATTATTTCCGTAAACACCTGGAGGATTTGTTAAACCCACTGATGGTTTCTACAAAGGTAGAAACGGATAATAAAGAACTGAAAAAGAAATTTTCCGAAGCGTTAGATACATTGAAGACGACACTACATGTGAAGCTGGGAACACTCTATTATACCGAAAAAGAAGGTTTTACCGTATCAGCTTTTCTAAAACATAAGGCTGTCCTGACCTTATCCGTTTCCGGAGGAGAAAGTACATCCTCGTCCGGAAGATCAGAACGTAAACCCCGAACTGCTGAAAAAATAGAAGTTCCTACCGATATCCTACATCCGGAACTGTATAAACAGTTGATTGCATGGAGAAATTCAGAAGCTTCGAAAGCTAATCTTCCTGTTTACACTGTTATACAACAGAAAGCAATACTGGGCATTGTGAATTTATTGCCCTGTGATACGGCTTCGTTAGTGCGTATTCCATATTTTGGGAAGCGTGGTGCCGAAAAGTACGGCGATGTTTTGCTTGAAATGGTGAGCCGATATGTAAAGGAACAGGGAATAGAACGTCCACCAATGCCTGCAATAACATTGACCCTCAAAAAAGAAACTAAGGAACCAAAAGAGCCAAAGCCTCTAAAAGAAACTAAACCCGTGAAGGAGCCAAAACTTGACACCAAAGAGATAACCTATCGTCTTTTCAGGCAGGGGAAAAATATCGAAGAGATAGCCAAGGAACGTGAGTTGGTTTCAGGGACTATAGCCGGACATCTGGAGCATTATGTACGCTTGGGAGCAGTTAAGATAGAGCAGCTCGTTCCGAAAGAAAAGATTATGAAAATTACCCGTTATGTGCAAGCTAATGGAAGTGACAAAGGACTTACGGCAATTAAAGCTGCTTTGGGTGATGAGGTTTCATATGCAGATATAAGGCTGGTACTTGCTGCCGGAAAAAAAGAATCATAAGATTTGTACGTCAGTCAGCTTACGTTTTACCGTGGTTGACTGACGTACCCAATGCTTAGTCAGGTAAATTATAATAGTGCCTCTTCTATTAACGCTTTTAGTTGCGTTTTATTCATGGTTCCTAATTTCATGGTCGGTTCTCCTCCAACAGGACAAAGCAGCAGATTAGGGATTGTACGAATGGCAAAAGCCGCTTCCAATTCCGGTTCCTGATCTACATCCACTTTATAAATATCTATTTTACCATTATATTCTACAGCCAGTTGATCCAGTATGGGTGACAGTGCTTTGCAATATACACACCAGGGAGCATGAAAATCTACCAGGCAGGGCTTGTTGCCTTTAAACTTCCATTCTTTCGGATATCCTTGATAATCTGCAACTTTTTCTACAAAACTTTCTTTGGTTAAATCGATGACTTTCATATTTCTATTTTTTAAAGGGTTACTACTTGTTTGTTTCTTTGATGTTGCAAAGATAGGAAGATCGGAGTTATTGGCAGATAGCTATTTCTCCTATTGTATTAGCAATTCTTCCTTGTCCTGCTTTTTCCGCTTTCTAATAACTTTCTAATCTCATCTGAGTATCTTATAATTGCTTTCAAACGGTCTGCGTGAAGTGTGAATTGTACTTTTGTCATCAAAATAACAAGGACTATGACCAGAAAGTTTTTTATTCTCTTTTTTCTTGGATTTTTCGGAATTGCCGGAGCACAGCAACCCTCCGGGAGCTTGACGCTGAAAGAGGCCGAGCAACGTTTCCTGAAATGTAATTTATCCCTATTGGCCGAACGCTACAATATAGATATGGCACAAGCCAGGTTGCTTCAAGCTCGATTATTTGATAACCCGGTGATCTCATTCGAACAAAATGTTTACAACCGGCTTAATGGCACTTATTTTGATTTTGGTAAGAGCGGTGAATCTGTTGTAGAGATAGAACAGGTGATCCGTCTTGCCGGACAACGGAATAAGCAAATACGGTTGGAGAAAATAAACCGGGAAATTGCCGGCTATCAGTTTGAGGAGGTAATGCGGACTTTACGTCAGGAGCTTGGGGAAGCTTTTATCGAAGTTTACTATCTGTCAAAGTCATTATCGGTTTATGATAAAGAGGTCAGTTCGCTTGAACATTTGTTGGCAGGCATTAAGGAACAGCATGTGAAGGGGAATGTTTCTTTAATGGAGATGACCCGTCTCGAGTCAATGCTGTTCTCCTTGAAAAAGGATATGAGCGAATGTGAGAGCCATTATCTATCACGGCGGGGAGAGTTGAATTTATTATTGAACTTGCCCATTGATTTTCGCACTGAGCCAATAGTAGATGAAGGTTCGCTTGAACGTCTGACCATAAATGGATTGTCTTATGCCGGTTTACAAGAGATGGTATCCGTGAGGCCTGACCAAAAGATGGCACGTAGTAATATCATTGCTTCGCAAGCCGATCTGAAATTACAGAAATCGTTGGCCTTTCCCGAATTTTCAGTGAAAGGTAACTATGATCGTCAAGGTAATTTTATTAATAATTATTTCGCTATCGGGTTTAGTATGTCTGTTCCTATCTTTAACCGTAACCAAGGGAATATCAAGATGGCACGCTTCAATCTCCTGAAGGCAGGCCGGGAGCAGGAATATATTCGCAGTAAAGCTGAGATAGAACTGTATGCTGCCTATACTGCCTTAGATAAAGCGTTCAGGCTTTATCGGTCAGTAGATAGGGGATTGGAACATAACTTTGAGAAACTGATAGCCGGAGCCAATGAAAACTTTATCAAACGTAATATCAGTCTTTTAGAGTTTATCGATTTTTACGATAGCTATAAAGAGACCTGCATTCAGCTTTATGATATAAAGAAAAACGTATTTCTCGGCATTGAGAATCTGAATGCAGTAGTCGGGCAACATGTCTTTAATAATTAAATCCATATAATTTATGAATTGGACAAAATACTTTCCATGTATATTGATTCTGGGGTTGGGAGGTTGTTCATCAAAGATGAAGCAATCTGAGGTGCATACAAACTTATGTCTGACAGATAGTTTACTGAAAATAGTCTCTGTCGATACGGTACATCTGCATGATGTGACGGATGAACTGGTTCTAAACGGGCGTGTGACTTTCAATCAGGAGCAGGTAGCGCACATTTATCCTATGTTTGGCGGTACTGTGGCGGAGCTTCATGCCGAAGTAGGGGATTACGTACGAAAGGGAGATATACTTGCGGTGATCCGTAGCGGTGAAGTGGCTGACTACGAGAAACAAATGAAGGAAGCAAACCAGCAGGTTATCATTACCCGTAGAAATATGGATGCCACTCAGGATATGTTCGATTCAGGATTGGCGTCTGATAAAGACGTATTGCAGGTGCGACAGGAATTGGCTAATGCAGAGGCGGAAGAGAACCGCATCAAAGAAATCTTTTCCATCAACCATTTCAGCGGTCGATCATTTTACGAAATCAAATCTCCGGTTTCCGGTTTTATTGTAGACAAAAAGGTGAGTAAAGACATGCAACTCCGCTCCGATCAGAGTGAGGAGATATTCACTGTTTCCGGCCTGGAAAATGTATGGGTGATGGCAGATGTTTATGAAAGTGATATTAGCAGAGTAGTTGAAGGAGCACCCGTACATATCACTACCTTGGCTTATCCCGATAAGGTCTTTTCCGGAAGTATCGATAAAGTCTATCACATGCTGGATACCGAAAGTAAGACGATGAATGTGCGCATTAAATTGTGTAATGAAGATTACTTGCTGAAGCCGGGTATGTTTACCAATGTCGGTGTGGAGTGTAAGTCGTCCGGGAAACAAATGCCCCGGATCGATGCACATGCCCTGATATTCGAAGGAGGGAAAAACTATGTTGTGGCAGTGGCTACGGACCACCGTTTATCGATTAAGGAGATTGATGTTTACAAACAGCTGAGTAAGGAATGTTATGTCCGTTCCGGACTTTCAGAAGGTGACAGAGTGTTGAATCAAAATGTATTATTGGTCTACAATGCTTTGAATGCAGACTAAAAGCGAAAAAAACTATGCATAAGTTTATAGACAATATTGTGGCTTTTTCGTTGAAGAATAAGTTTTTCGTCTTTTTTTGTACGGTGATTGCCATCATCGCCGGTGTGGTTTCATTCAGACACACTCCGATCGATGCATTTCCCGATGTGACGAATACGAAAGTGACCATCATTACCCAGTGGCCGGGACGCAGTGCCGAAGAGGTAGAGAAGTTTATTACGATTCCGGTGGAGATAGCCATGAATTCGGTACAGAAGAAGACAGATATCCGTTCGACAACCTTGTTTGGGTTGTCAGTCATCAATGTGCTGTTTGAGGATCATGTGGATGATTTTGTTGCTCGTCAACAGGTATATAATTTATTGAATGATGCCGATCTGCCGGAAGGAGTAACTCCTGAGGTGCAGCCTCTCTACGGACCTACAGGAGAGATTTACCGCTATACCCTGCGAAGTGACAAACGGAGTGTACGCGAACTGAAAACGATTCAGGATTGGGTGATCGATCGCAATCTGCGTGCCGTATCGGGTGTGGCGGATATTGTCAGTTTCGGTGGTGAAGTAAAAACCTGTGAAGTAAGTGTCAACCCAAACCAGTTAATCAATTATGGCATCACCTCGCTGGAACTTTATGATGCCATTTCGAAGAGTAATATTAATGTGGGCGGAGATGTAATAACCAAAAGCTCCCAGGCTTATGTCGTAAGAGGTATAGGGCTGATTAACGATTTGGAGGAGTTGCGGAACATTGTAGTGAAAAATATCAATGGTACTCCCATTCTGGTGAGGAATCTGGCTGATGTCCGTGAATCTTGTTTACCTCGTCTGGGACAGGTAGGGCGAATGGACGAGGATGATGTCGTGGAAGGTATTGTAGTGATGCGCAAGGGAGAGAACCCGGGTGAAGTGATATCCGGGCTGAAGATGAAAATAGATGAATTGAACGAAAGCATCTTACCGACGGATGTAAAGATTGTACCTTTTTATGATCGGGAAGACCTGGTGGATCTTGCTGTACATACAGTAACGCACAATCTGGTGGAAGGCATACTATTGGTAACTTTCATTGTATTCATCTTTATGGCGGACTGGCGGACAACGGTAGTGGTAGCTGTCATTATCCCTTTATCCCTGTTGTTTGCTTTTATCTGCTTGCATGTAATGGGGATGTCCGCCAATCTGCTTTCTATGGGAGCCATTGACTTTGGGATCATAATAGACGGGGCCGTAGTGATGGTAGAAGGTATATTCGTTGCTCTCGATCGGAAAGCGAGAGAAGTGGGGATGCCCGTTTTCAACCGGATGTCGAAGATGGGGCTGATCCGGAATACTGCCAAAGAAAAGGCCAAAGCGGTCTTTTTCTCCAAGCTGATTATTATTACGGCGTTAATCCCCATATTCTCGTTTCAAAAGGTGGAAGGGAAAATGTTTTCTCCTTTGGCTTATACATTGGGGTTTGCTTTACTGGGGGCCTTGATTTTTACTTTGACCCTGGTTCCGGTCATGTCATCCATCCTGTTAAGGAAAAATGTGAGTGAGAAAAGTAATTTTCTGGTGAGTTTTATTAGAGAGAAAAGTTCGGCCTTATTTGCCATTTTTCATGCTCATCGTAAGCTGTCCATCGGATTAGCTTCTTTGGTCGGAGGAGCCGGGCTGTTTCTTTACTCTTTTCTGGGGATGGAGTTTCTGCCGCAGTTGAATGAAGGAGCCATCTATATTCGTGCTACCCTTCCGCAAAGCATTTCTCTGGATGAGTCAGTTTCACTTGCCAACAGAATGCGTAGAGAGCTGTTGGCTTTTCCCGAAGTAAAGCAGGTGCTCTCGCAAACCGGGCGCCCGAATGATGGGACTGATGCTACCGGTTTTTACAATGTGGAATTTCATGTTGATATTTATCCGGAGAAAGAGTGGGAGAGCGGACTCAGTAAAGAACAGTTGATTGAAAAAATGCAATCTGCCCTTGCTCTCTATCCCGGTACCGATTTCAATTTCTCACAACCGATTACCGACAACGTGGAGGAAGCCGCTTCGGGTGTAAAAGGTTCTATTGCCGTTAAGGTTTTCGGGAAGGATTTATATGAGGCAGAGAAACTGGCTGTACAGATAAACAAAGTATTGGGAACCGTAGCGGGTATTGAAGATCTGGGAGTGATCCGGAATATAGGTCAGCCGGAACTTCGCATCGAGTTGAACGAAAAACAGCTTGCCCGTTATGGTGTATCGAAAGAAAATGTACAATCTATTATTGAGATGGCCATCGGAGGTAAATCTGCTTCATTGCTCTATGAAGACGAGCGTAAGTTCAATATCATGGTTCGTTATAATGAAGAGTTCCGCCAGAACGAAGAGCAGATAGGTAAGATTCTGGTACCAGCGATGGATGGTGCGATGATCCCGATCAAGGAATTGGCAGATATCCGGACCATTACAGGACCATTGCTTATATTCCGTGACAGCCATACCCGTTTTTGTGCTGTTAAGTTCTCTGTACGTGGTCGTGCCATGGGGTCTGCCGTTGCCGAAGCACAAAAGAAAGTGGAAGCTTCGGTACATCTTCCGGACGGATATACACTGAAATGGACCGGAGATTTTGAGAATCAGCAACGTGCCAGCAAACGCCTTGCACAGGTTGTTCCCGTCAGTATTGCCATTATATTCGTTATCCTCTTCATCCTGTTTTCCAATGCCCGGGATGCAGGACTGGTATTGTTGAATGTCCCATTTGCGGCGGCCGGCGGTATCATTGCCCTATTGATCACTCACTTCAACTTCTCAATTTCTGCCGGGATCGGTTTTATAGCCTTGTTCGGCATCTGCATTCAGAACGGAGTGATTATGATTTCGGGTATTAAGTCGAATGTGCATTCGCACATGTCTTTGGCCGAAGCAGTGAAGAGTACGGTTCATTCTCGGGTCCGGCCGGTTGTGATGACGGCTGCTATGGCTGCTATCGGACTGATGCCGGCAGCCATGAGCCATGGTATCGGCTCCGAGTCGCAGCGTCCGCTTGCCATTGTTATTATCGGTGGCGTATTGTGTGATACTTTCTTTACGCTTTTTATTTTTCCGCTGATTGTAGAGGCCATTTATGGTAAAACTTTGTTTGATAAAGATGGAAAACTGCGGCAAAGACGAGTGTAAACCGTATATTTGTCACTTTAAAACTCAAAAGTTATGGCAAAGATATTATTGGTAGAAGATGAAGTGAATATAGCTTCGTTCATAGAACGGGGACTGAAGGAGTTCGGACATACAGTGTCAGTTGCCAATGACGGTAATTCCGGATGGGAACTGATCCGGCAGGAAGTATTCGATCTGCTGATCATAGATATTATTATGCCCGGAATGAATGGCTTGGAGCTTTGCCGTCTCTATCGCCGTCAGTATGGTTATCTGGTTCCGGTGATTATGTTGACTGCGCTGGGTACGACGGAGGATATCGTAAAAGGATTGGATGCGGGAGCTGACGACTACTTGGTGAAGCCTTTCAGCTTTCAGGAACTGGAAGCCCGGATCAAGGCCATCCTGCGTAGAGGAAGAGAAGATTCCGCCCGGCAGTTGGTATGTGATGATTTGGTGCTTAACTGTAACAGCCGCCGTGCCAGACGTGGAGAAGCGGAGATAGACCTCACCGTCAAGGAATACCGTTTACTGGAATATTTTATGACCCATCAGGGATTGGTACTTTCGCGCCTGACATTATTGAGAGATGTATGGGATAAGAATTTTGATACGAATACCAATGTAGTGGATGTATACGTAAACTACCTTCGTGGTAAGATTGATAAAGACTTTAGTAAGAAACTGATTCATACTGTAGTTGGTTCCGGATATATCATGTATGCCTGACTAAAAAACACCTGACTATGAAAATCGGACGTAAGATTGCCCTCTTTTATACATTGATAACAGTGTTGACCACCATGATCGTTATTGGAGTGTTTTATCTCTTCAGTTCGAGGTATATCGACGGATTGTATCAGTCGTATCTTCGGGAAAAAGCTTTTCTGACTGCCCAGAAACATTGGGAACGGGATGAGGTGGACGAACAAAGCTATCTGGCCATTCAACGGAAGTATGATGAACTGTTGCCGGAGGCCAAAGAGATTTTGCTGAATATGGACAGTGACGTCGTGGTACGTGATACGTTGAATAAATATCTTTCTGCCGGGCAACAAAAACTGCTCCTTGATTCAAAAGAGATGTCATCGGTATCTTTTGTCCATAAAGATATGTTGGGCGCTGCTTTGTACTATCCTGACAATGAGGGAAACTTTATCGTAATCGTAATGTCGCATAATGGCTATGGGGTTAAAATACAGGAACATTTGCTGGTATTATCTACCTTCCTGATACTCAGCAGTTCAGTATTGATCTTCTTCATGGGGCAACTTTATTCTACGAGAATATTAATCCCCTTACAACATATTTTATTGCAGCTGCAGCGGATACGGGGCAATAGCCTGAACCGCCGACTGAAGACTACCGGCAATAAAGATGAACTGGATCATTTGATAGAAGCATTAAACAGTATGCTCGACCGTATCGACACTGCGTTCAAAGCAGAAAAATCGTTTGTCAGCCATGCTTCCCACGAATTGAATAATCCCATTACCGCCATTCAGGGTGAGTGTGAAATCAGTTTGTTAAAGGAGCGTAGCACGGAGGAATATGTCGAAGCCCTTCAACGAATTGCCGGGGAAAGCAAACGTCTCTCTAACTTGATCAGGCATTTGATGTTTTTGTCGAGGCAGGAAGAGGATATCCGGAAAAACAACGTCGAAAAGATTTATCTGGCAGACTTATTACAGGAGATGAGTTCTGCTGTTCCTCGCCTCCGGTTGCAATATCCGGAGGAGGGCGTAAAGAGTGCTGTGGTCGATGCAAATCCCTATTTGTTTAAGATAGCCTTGCAGAACATTATAGACAATGCCTGCAAGTATTCGCAAGAAGAGGTGATTGTGCGGCTTTACAAAGAGGGGGAACGATGGGGAATAGCGGTCGGGGACTCCGGAATCGGAATTCCCAAGGACGAGATAGAACATATCTTCCAGTCGTTCTACCGGGGAAGTAATACGAGAGAATATACAGGGCAGGGGGTTGGACTCAGCCTTTCAGCGAAAATATTTTCTGTTTACGGAGGAAAAATAGAGATTGCCTCCGAAGAAGGGAAGGGGACGGAAGTGAAGGTCATTTTCGGGTGACGCATCATCCGGATTTCTAAGTGGGGTACGTACGTTAGCATATGCTTTGGCACGTATATGATGGGCTGTTAAAATATCACAATAAGAAGATGTTTCTTGCATTTATAACATCAATAAGAGGCAATCTGTGTTTGTAGATGAGTGTTGCATTCTTAATAAAGTGTTTTAAAAAGCAAGAACTATGTCGTTGAGTAATCTGCTAATCATATTTTCATCCTCCTTTATGGCTTTGTTTCCCGTAGTAAACCCTTTGGGAAACGGTTTTGTTGTAAATGGCTTTTTTACAGACCTGGACCCAAAACAGCGAAAGACTGCCATTCAGAAGCTGATTTTCAACTTTATAATGATCGGTGTCGGTACTTTGGTGATAGGGCATCTGTTTTTGTTGATTTTCGGTCTGGCCATTCCTGTGATTCAGCTTGGAGGCGGCATACTGATTTGTAAAACGGCAATGGAATTGCTTGCCGATTCCGGTTCTTCTGATAAGGGAGAGTCTAACCAGAATCTGGATAGCTTTAAATGGAAGAATATAGAACAGAAGATATTTTACCCCATCACATTCCCCATCAGCATCGGTCCCGGCAGTATATCTGTCATATTCACTTTGATGGCCTCTGCCAGTGTCAAAGGGAAACTACTGCAGACCGGAATCAACTATTTTGTTATCGCACTTGTCATCATCTGTATGGCTGCGATACTGTATGTTTTCCTCTCACAGGGGCAGAGGATTATTCAGAAACTCGGGCCTGTAGGCAATCAGATTATAAATAAGCTCGTAGCCTTTTTTACATTTTGCATCGGCATACAGATTTCGGTAACAGGTATATCTCAGATCTTTCATCTGAATATCTTGTAATGATGAAAGGTTGATATGTATTTATCAGCAACCGGATCTCTGCTTATAGATACCCTTTCAGCACCTTTGCGATCCGTTTGTATCCTTCTGCATTCGGATGCAGTCCGTCACGGAACAGAGAAGAGTCTATCGATCCGTCTTTTTGCGTCAGTTGCGGAGCAAGGTCAATGTAAGTACAGTCTTTGCCTGCCAGTTGTTTTTGTAATTCCGCATCGATTCCGGCAATGCGGGCTTCCATCCCTTTTCTTGGCAGGATGCCCATGATACAGAGTTTTGCCTGCGGCTGACGTTCATGAATGGCTTTTGCGATCCGGCAGATACCTTCTATAATTTCTTCATCACTGTTGAATAACAGATTATTGGTACCTATCAGCAGAAATATATTGCGAGCCTGGAAACCGTCCAGTTCTCCGTGATAGATGCGCCATAGTACATTCTCTGTTTTGTCCCAGCCGAATCCGAGGTTGCGTACACTTCTCCCTTTGAATAATTTCTCCCAGGATTCTTTGCCAAACTGGTTATGCGCGATGGGTTCGCCTCCCCAGAAGTGTGTTATCGAGTTGCCGATCATCACTATTTCAGGAGCACTTTGTTTGTTCAGTTTCAAGATTTCTTCGTGACGGCCGTACCAATCATACGGATCTCTTTGTTGCTTGCATGGGATGCACGAAGCAGGTCCTTGATTGTCTTCACGCAAAATTTCACGTATTTTCTTCTGGTAGCTGTCAGCGTATTGTTGCATACCCAGGTCGGTGGAGTGAACACCATCTACCATGGCATCCATCGGGATACCGATCTCTTCCTTGGTCAGATAGTATACAGCCGGAACCTGCTCTTTTTGTAACGTTTCATATGCCTTGCGCAGTTCTGCATTGGCTACACGATAAGATTCTTCCGCACTTTCGGAACTATATTCGTTACTATAACCGTCGTGTTCTACCAGCAAGATAGGGGTCCGGCTCTTTTCACGCAGCTTTTTCACTCCTTTCAGAGTGCGCTCGTATACAACGGCGGATTCTTTCTTTCCCGACAGATTGGGCATGCAATCGATGATATACAATTGCGCATCGATTTCAGACAATAGATCAAAGAGCGCTTCTTCCAGCTTTCCATTGCCGGAGAAACCAAGATTGATGACCGGATGTCCCAATTTCCGGTTTAAAATATTTCCCCATGCCATGCCCGGGCGGGAAGCGCAAGCTCCTTGTGCAATAGAAGTACCGTATATAACCAGTGGTTTTTCTTGTGAGACCGGTAGAAAACGGAAAGAGGCATCGGCAGGAACTCCTATTTCCATCCACGATACTTTATTGTATAACGGCAAAAATAATTGATATTCGAACCCGTTACCGGATTTGGCTGCATATGAAAGTCCGCTGAAACTGTAGGTTATCGTGTCACCCATGGAGTATCGTCCGGCACACCATCGTTCCCGTCCGTTGTTGTCCGTAGCGTATAAGTCTACACCCGAAACTCCGGTTGCCGGCATGTGTGGCATAGAGAGTCCGCCTTTCACCACATAACGAATCTTTATTTCCGGTGCATTGGAACGGAACGCAACAGACAGTCCTGCACTTTGCTGCGCCAAATCCCATAAAGGCTTGCGCACTTTATCCCGGGCCCGTAGAGGCAGTCGGGCATATGAATCTTTTAATTCGCTCTGCCATGCTTGTCCGCGCACCACATGGATATCTTGGTTTAATGGATTTGCCCATTTGTATTGTGCTTGCAGAGAAACACATCCCAGGAAAAGGGCTAAAAGGGAAAGTTGGAGTTTGGTTGTTTTCATAATCATCATCGTATTAGGGGCATGTAAAGGTAATTATTCCATCTCAAATATGCAATCGTCCTGACCAATAATAGACGAGTTACACACGGCTCTTTCATCTAACAACCGTCTTCCTCCCTTGTCCCTCCCCACAAAACCTTCCATTCGCACACAGCGATGTGGAAACAGCGCTTCGTTGTTTCTTTTTTAAGAAAGAATCCGGCCGGCTATTACCGGAGAAGTGTAGTAGATTAACCATTGTCATACAACTCTTTATCCAAGCCCGCGTACCTGGGCTGACGAGCCCGCATACCCGGGCTGATGAGCCCGCATACCCGGGCCGATGAGCCCGCATGCCCGGGCCGAGATAAAGATCCGACCATTTGCACTAAAGAGAGTAAGGGAAATGAAATGCTTTTAGAGAGATAAACGGATAAGAAATTGGACATATCCATTTGTTTTCCAAATCGTTACTATTGAAATATCCCCTAAAACAGCGGGTGGAAGATGGAAGATGGGGGTGGAAGATAAATGGCATAAAAACCGCATCTTCCACCAATCTATACATCTCACAATCAACGATATGCACTCTAAAAGGTGGAAGATGGAAGATCGAAACGCGCTTTTTGTATGAGAGGAAGGCAGGGTATGAAAGATTCGTGCGAGTTACACAACTGGTCCATGACGAGTTGTACAACCGGTATATGCCGGGGTACACAACTCGTCTATAGGTAGTTCAAGACCTTCACCGGATAAAGTCCGGTCAGAACCTGATAATCATTACTGAAAAATAGGGGAATCTCTTCTCACGGAGTTCTTCGTTGGAGCAAGAGTAGTATTCCTTCTCTGTTCCTACATTCTCAAAATAGTGATACTGATATTCTGGATGGCTGTTTATGCATTGGTGTACTTCTTCTACACATTGCGAGAGCTTCATAATGACCACTACGGTTTGTTGCTTCAGGTAATTTTCCAGCTCTTTGGTTGTGACAAGTCCGGGTAGTATAATCAGCCGTTCTTCCCGGCTGACGATGTGCATGCCTGCCATTGCTCCGGAAGCTATAAAAGCGGGAATACCTGCAATCTGTTCTACAGGGATACCGTCTTCCCGCAACTTGTCGTAAATATAATGGATGGAAGAGTAGAGACCTGCATCTCCTTCAGCCACAATTACAATGTTTTTTCCTTCCGCACGGAGTGTTTTGCTGCTTTCGTATACAGCTTCGTAGGCTTTTAGAGCTTGTGTCCGATCTTTGTCCATTGGAAGCCGAAAACATTGTACGGTGTCCGAGAATCCGAGAGTGTCCAAGATGGAAAGTGCCCGTGACGAAGATTTCCCGTCGCGGGTCATGGTGGCAGGACAAAAGATACAGTCGGCCGTTTGCAGGGCTTTGAATCCTTTCAGCGTTATCAGGTCCGGTTCACCCGGTCCTAAAGATACGAAACGTATGGGGTGTGATGTTGTCATTTGCTATCGGTTTATCATCTTAATGTTCTGCAAAAGTGAGGAAAATATCCCTATGAAACAAGAATTATTAAGTATCTTTGACCGCTATAATCTGAATTAAAAGACGAATACCGATGAAACAATTCCTGATTGGATGCGCACTGCTGGCCTGTATTTCTTTTGCCGGTTGCCGTCCGAAGAACAACCAGAACGTAACAACTGTAACCTGTGAGGCGGCCGATACTTCTTCCATCCGTATCACACCTGTTTATGCCAAAGGATTCAGAGTGACTTATACACCTACGTGCCGTTTGGTCGATATCAGTGATCCTCAGAAGGAAGGCGGCGAGTCTTTTCATTATGCGCTTGTACCCAGAGGCGTGAAACCCGAAAATATTCCTGCTGACTATACGGTCATAGAAACGCCTGTTAAAAGTGTTATCTGTATGACCTCCTTGCAGTTATCAAATTTCATTAAACTGGATGCTTTAAGTCATGTGGTAGGTATTACGAGCACCCGCCATCTTTTCAACAAAGAGATGAACGAACGTCTGAAGCAAGGGAAAACAGCTAAGATAGGTATTGAGGGGAATTTCGATAACGAAGTAATCATGAGTGTAAATCCCGATGTCATTTTCATCTCACCATTCAAACGAGGCGGATACGATGCCATGCGTGAAGTAGGTATTCCGCTGGTTCCGCATCTGGGTTACAAAGAGATGACTCCGTTGGGGCAGGCCGAGTGGATTAAGTTTATCGGACTTTTTATAGGTGAAGAAGAAGCGGCCAACCGGAAGTTTGCGGCTATTGAAAAGCATTATAACGAACTGAAAGAGCGGGTTGCCCATGTAGAAAAGCGTCCGGTAGTTTTCAGTGGAGAAATCCGGGGAGGCAACTGGTATGCTGTAGGAGGTAAGAGTTTTCTGGCACAACTTTTCCGTGACGCAGGAGCCGACTATTTCTTGAAAGACGATCCCCGTTCAGGAGGTGTCACGCTCGATTTTGAAACGGTGTATAGCCAGGCAGAGAATGCCGATTATTGGCGCATCGTCAATAGTTTCGACGGAGCCTTTTCTTATGATGCACTGAAAAGCGAAGATCCGAGATATGCCGATTTCCGGGCTTTCCGTGATAAAGGGGTGATTTATTGCAATATGCGGGAGAAGCCGTTTTATGAAAGTATGCCTACCCAGCCGGAAGTTGTACTGGAGGATTTGATTAAAGCTTTTCATCCGGATTTGTTGCCCGATTATACTCCTGTTTATTACGAACGCCTCAATTGATCTGCCTGATGAAACGACCGACAGTACCTCTTATGTTGCTTATAGCGGCATCTATTTTTATCTTTTTCCTGTTGAACCTTCTTTTGGGTTCGGTTTCCATCCCTATCGGTTCGGTATGGAACATACTTTGGGGAGGGACAGATGAGTCCATTATCTGGCAGAATATAATCTGGAAATCACGTGTGCCACAGGCCCTGACAGCTTTAGTGGCCGGTGCCGGGCTTTCCATCAGTGGTTTGCAGATGCAAACCGTATTCCGTAATCCGCTGGCGGGACCTTCCGTACTTGGAATCAGTTCCGGTGCCAGTCTGGGGGTAGCTTTTGTCGTATTGCTGTCCGGTGCGTTGGGAGGTGTGGCACTTAGCAAACTGGGATATATGGGTGAAGTGGCACTTTCGTTAGCGGCTGTTATCGGAGCCTTGTCGGTTATGGCACTTATTGTATATGTGTCGCAAAAAGTGAAAGGGAACGTCACACTGTTGATAATCGGTGTGATGATTGGGTATGTGGCAAGTGCTATCATCGGTGTACTCAAATATTTTAGTGTGGAAGAAGATATCCGTGCCTATGTGATCTGGGGACTGGGAAGTTTTGCCCGTGTCTCCGGAGATCAGATGACTTTGTTTGTCTGCATTATGGTCGTACTGATTCCGCTCTCTTTCTTGTTGATTAAAACCATGAACCTGATGTTGCTTGGCGATGGATATGCCCGTAACCTGGGATTGAACATAAAGCGTGCCCGGCTTTTGGTAATCTCTTGTTCGGGAGTGCTTGTCGCCATTGTGACGGCTTATTGTGGTCCGATCATGTTTATCGGTTTGGCGGTTCCCCACCTTTGCCGTGCCATCTTTCACACTTCGGATCACCGCATCCTGATGCCGGCTACTTTGCTGGCGGGGGCGTCACTGGCTTTGGTGTGTAATCTGGTGGCCCGTATGCCGGGGTTCGAGGGGGCACTTCCTGTCAACTCCGTGACAGCATTGGTCGGTGCGCCGGTCGTGGCATCTGTGTTGTTCCGTAAACGTAAAAGTGAATTAAGTGAATAAAGATATGAAGCAGAAGACCATTCATATAGAGAATCTTTCGATAGGCTATCTGGGTAAGACCGATGTCAAAGTGGTGGCCGACCGCATCAATGCCGGCATTAACTGTGGAGAATTGACTTGCTTACTGGGCGCCAATGGAGTGGGGAAGTCTACTTTGTTGCGTACGCTTTCGGCTTTTCAGCCTAAACTGGGAGGCAAGATAGAAATTGTGGGTAAGGAAATCGATGCGTATACCGACAAGGAGTTGTCGACTGTGATTAGTGTGGTGCTCACCGAGAAATGTGACATACGCAATATGACGGTACACGAGCTTGTAGGTTTAGGCCGGAGTCCGTATACCGGTTTTTGGGGAACACTCCGTGGAAAAGACAAAGAGGTGGTTGAACGTTCTATTGCTCTGGTAAAGATTGAGAATCTGGCGCACCGCATGGTACATACCCTGAGTGATGGTGAGCGCCAGAAAGCAATGATTGCCAAAGCACTGGCACAAGAAACCCCGGTGATTTTTCTGGATGAACCGACAGCCTTTCTCGACTTTCCCAGTAAAGTGGAGATGATGCAATTGCTCCACCAACTGAGCCGGCAGACCAACAAAACGATTTTTCTTTCTACCCACGACTTAGAGTTGGCTTTACAGATTGCCGATAAAATATGGCTGATGGATAAGATGAATGGAGTGACTATCGGCACTCCCGAAGATCTTTCCCTAAGTGGTAAATTGAGTAGTTTCTTCGCTCGTAAAGGTATTGTATTCGATCTGGAGACCGGTTTGTTCCGGGTAGATAATGAATATACATCACGAATACGTCTGGTAGGGCACGGACAGAAATATGCCATGGTACGTAAAGCCTTGCAGCGTAATGGAATTCTGGCAAATCGTAACATTGAGTCCGATATTTATATCGAAACCGGTGATTTGAAAGAGGGTAATGGATTCATTATGCATCTGCAGGAAGGAGAAGTGGTGACGGTGGGGAGTATTGAAGAATTGTTGGAGAAGTTAGGATGAAGCCCGCTTTTTCACCACAGAGGACACAGAGGATTAATATCTGATTTTGCGAATACGTCAAATAAGAACATTAAAACTCTGTGCCCTCTGTGTCTCCTCTGTGGTGAAAAAATATAAGTGTCGATACTATTCAGACAAGCAGGCTGCCATTCCTTCTTCCAATGTGCGTGGGTTGTATCCGATTTCAGTTTTAGCTTTTTCAATGCTCAATCCGCTAAAGCGGGGACGGGGAGTAGCCTCTTGCATTTCTTCGGTAGTGACGGGCTCAATCAAAGAACGGTCCAGTTTCAGAAAATCGGCTACCCGGTAGGCGATTTCGGCAATCGTGAGACATTCATTCCCGCAAATGTGATAGATTCCGTTGGAGGAGTGAAACATCAGTTTTTCTACTCCTTCCGAAATATCTCCTACAAAAGTCGGTGTACGCCATTGGTCGGATACAACACGAATTGTTTCCCCTTTTCTCAACCGGTTGGCAACTAACTGAAGAATGTTGCCATGCTGCCCCGTGAGAGCCTTTCCATAAACAACAACTACACGCACTATTGCATAATTGCTGCAGCAATCAGCCACCACTTTTTCAGCTTTCAGTTTCGTAACTCCGTAATAATTGACCGGAGAGGCTTCATCTTCTTCTTTGTAGAGTTGATTGCTTTTACCATCAAATACAAAATCAGTTGACAGATGGATGAAACGGCTGCCATACTGTTCACAGGCATGTGAAATGGTTTCAACAGCCGTTACATTCGTGGCTTCAGCTTCTGCATGGTGAGTTTCACAATAATCCGGCACCGAAAGGGCAGAAGTATTGATTACAATGTCCGGTTGGGATTCATTGAATAACCTTTGTACGGCATCTGTGTCCCGAATGTCTGTACGTACAAAACGGTAACCCTTTCCGGGGCAGATATCATCTCTTAAAGAACATCCGGTGACATTGTAGATAGATTTAGCCGACAAATCGTTCAGTATCCGGCGGCCCGTAAATCCGTTTGCACCGATAATCAGTATGTTTTTCATTTCTTTCTTTTTTAATATGGATAGTAGCGTCCTTGTTGAACCTCGATGCGGATACCGAAATTACCATCGGAAGATTTCATTTCAAAAGCACCTTTGAAGTTATTCTTTTCCCATGGCATGGCACCATGGTTAGGCACCTTCTGGCCTTTGGCATTATATTCTCCGTATGTATTCAGGCGCATGCCGTTTTTCAGTTTAAACGATCCCATCTGGAGTTGTTGTGGAGACGAGAAGAAACCACCAAATCCGTATGAAAGAGAGGGCGTGAATACATTGGATAACCCTTGTGTCATTATAATGTCGGGATTTAGACTGAATATTCGGCTATAATCTTTGCTCGCATCGGGCAGCTCGAATTTATATTCCGGTAGTTTGGGAGGAGCTGCCATAAACAGTCCCATGTCGATCAGGAAGTCTCCGTATTGTTTGACGGTAGAGGGCAAATGCCGGATGCTGTCGGACGGTAATTCCGACTGTGCAGAAAGTGAGGCCGTACTCAGTAACAGCAGCAAAAAGAATATCAGCTTCTTCATATCCGTTGGGTTTATCTTTAGTGTCGCAAAGATATGAAAATAATCAGCTTGCCGTGAATCCTTTATTTCTTTTTTAGATGAATTACGGGACCGAAAACAGGGGTGGTTTCCCAGTGCCCTTTTATTGGATTAAATTCATGGACAGCTCCCCCGGTAATACCGAATTTATCATTGAACATGTAGTCGAGTGTACCTCCGAAATGGCTTTGCATATAGAGATCGGTAACCATATAGTCCATTTTAGAGTTACGTTGGCCATTAAGTGAATATTGTCCGAATACGTTCAAGTAATTCCTGACGGATTTCGGGCACAGTCCTGCGATGACCTGTGACGCTGTCTTGCGGTTGTTCCGTTTGTGCAAAGGCTATCGTAGACATGATTGCCAGTATAAATGTGCTGTATATCTTTGAGGTTATCATGCTGTTTTTTTAGTTTAATATCAATTTGTATCCGATTCCTCTGACATTTACGATGCGTATATGTTCGTCAGCCGATAATTTATGTCGGAGTTTAGTGATGAAAACATGTAAGCTCCGTGAATTGAAAAAACTATCGTCTCCCCAAAGGTCGAGTAGTACATTCTGTGTGTTGACTACCTGATTCTGATTTTCGCAAAGCCGTTTTAGAATTTCTGTTTCCCGATGGGAGAGCTCTTGTTTCAATCCGGCATGTGTCAGTGTTTGTGCAAGGGTATCGAACAAATAGTTGCCTATCTCAAACCGTGTGGTTATTTTCTTTTCTTCTGCAAAACTGAATGCCTTACCTACCAATGCTTTAATACGGATGATCAGTTCCTGCATTCCGAATGGCTTTTTCAGGTAATCATTGGCACCCAATTCAAAACCTTCTACTACGTCATTGATGGCCGAACGGGCTGTCAGGAAAAGTACCGGGGTCTGTTTATCGGTCTGGCGGATACGTCTTACCATCTCAAAGCCATCCATACGTGGCATCATCACGTCGGCTACCAGCACATCCGGACGTGTGTCGAAAAACATACGCAATCCCTCTTCACCGTTGGCAGCAATGGTGAGGGTGAAGTCATTCTCTTCAAGTGTATCCTTGATAATCATGGCGAGGGTTAGTTCGTCTTCCACTAATAATACTTTAATTTTCTCTTTCATAACATAATGGTGAATGTACTACCGTGTCCTGGTTCGCTTTCTACACAAACTGTGCCTCCATGCTTCTCAATCATTGTTTTCACATAGTAGAGTCCCAGACCGTATCCTTTTACGTTATGGAGATTTCCGGTCGGTACACGGTAAAATTTGTCGAATATATGTTTTTGTTTCTCTTGTGCGATACCTATTCCCTCATCGGTGACTGAGATTTCTACTTTTCCGTTAACTTCTGTTTCACGACAGCGGATATGGATAACGGCTTTCTCTGGTGAGTATTTCACGGCATTGTCTATCAGATTACTCAGAATATTGCTGAAATGAGTCCGGTCGGCAAATACCGTAAGATCTTCTGGTTCTGTTTTATAGTCAATGCTGACGGGTTTCTTTGCTTTGAGTCGGTGTTGCTCTGCTAATGTTTCGAGCAAAGGGATAAGAGTTATCTCTTCCGGGCGGAGTCGGAAAGCCTTACGCTGTTCCATACTCATCGTTAGTATCTGTTCGACCAGCCCACTGAGTCTTTGCAGTTGCTCCTGGCTGATATTTAGATATCTGTCTCGCTTTTCTTTCTCATCAGCTTGTCCGAAGTTTAGCAATGCGTCGTTGGCGGCATATGCCACAGCTATAGGGGTCTTTAATTCATGCGTGATGTTGTTGGTGAAATCACTTTTCATTTCTTCCAGTGTTTTCTGTTTCAGCAATGTACGGATCAAGTACCAGAAAGAGAATCCTAATATCAACAAGATGATAAATGAAGTAATAAGTATACCAGCCATCTGCCGGACAATAACTCCGGCTACAGAATCCATCCGGAGGCGGTAGAGCGAGTGTGAATGGATGTCGAAAGTATAGTCGTAAGTATGTGCATCCGGTCCGGGGATGTAGTCCGCTGTACCGGCAACTCCCAAGGTATCGGTAAAAAACTGAGTAGAATCGAGAGTGTGGCTGAAACGCAGATATTCTATCCGATATGGAAGTGTTATTCCCCTTTCTTGCAGGTTTAGTGTCAGCAGGCTGTCGTAGGACTGAAAGTCGGGATCCATGATTATGTCAAGTCCCGAATGTAATCCCCTTTGAAAATAAGTAGCCAGTTCGAGCATGCTACTCTGATCTTTCAATAATAGGTCCAGACCACCTTTCGTTTGTAGCATGGCAGTTTTCACTTCCTGCGAAGTAGAGTCCTTGGGGATTACTTTTATTTCCTTTTGATCATTACGGACTACGATCAGGGTGTCCAGTTTTTTTTCGGTTCTAAGAATGGTGTCCTGTTGTACATCCATACCTTTGGGAACCTTCTCTTTATGAACTGTAGTGCTGCTGCGAACCAGTGTTCCACCTTCATCATTGTACCCGGCAGAGACAGAGATCTCACCATGATCTTTGTCATCACGGCGCATGCATTCTATGCGTAGCATCATTTCATTATAATCACATGTGCGCATAGCCTCGGTAATGGAATGCTCCATGTCTGTTTTCATGGTATGGTACATGCTGACCAACCAATATGTCTGGTAGGCAAAAATAGCTATCAAAGAGGCTATTACGAGTATGGCAATATGTTTTATGGGGAGTTTCATGCAAACAAAGATAATAGTAAACTTTCTGGATTATCACATCTGATAAGACTAAATAACACTAAAGTCAAAAACTACAGTGACGAAATAGCCTGATTAGCAGGATATTCGTGAAGTCAAAGAAATATGAATAGTGAATTAGGTAACGATTGATTTTTGAGGTCAATTTCATTATTCTGCATTAATCTTCAAAGAACTCTCTTTCAGGCAAAGATAAAATATTTGTTTGTTACTTCGATAACTTGGATTGGAAATATATAAAATTGAGAATTTGTCTGTTTTTGTCTGCATATATACTGAGTTTCAAAAGATAGCTAATATGTCGATTTTTTAATGTATTGATAATGAATGTATAACTTATGTGTAAGAGGGTGTCATAACTCACCACAGAGGACACAGAGTAACACAGAGGTGTTTTTAAGTTACTGATTATTAGTAAAAAACTCTGTGATACTCTGTGCTACTCTGTGGTGAAAAGAGTTTCGACACAGCCTCTTACACATACTATTTCTAAATCTAAAAGACTTTTAGTATCATCGAAGTTACCGGTAACCCAGATATAGATTTAAGCTCGTCCTTCGTTTTTTCTTTTATCAGTGATTTTGGTTAGATAATCAGTGATTTATATACCTTAATGATGAATATTATTCTGTAATTTTGTACCATGATAATAGAGACTAAAACATTATTCCGTTTGCTACATCGGGTAGCAGTAGTATTTCTAATGCGGAAAAAGAGTTACAGGAAACCTATCCTGATATGAAATGGCAAAAGGGTCGCCTTTTGAATGGTGTGGCGAAGGAAGATATTAAGAAATGGACTAAAAAATAAATTGTTATGAGAAAGAATTTTGGGGCAAAGCCCTTTACTTATCCGCAGCCGGTGTTTATTATCGCTGCTTATGATGAAAATGGTACTCCCAATGCTATGAATGCGGCTTGGGGTGGTATCAGCGAGATGCATGAAATTAGTATTTGTATTAGTGAGGGACATAAAACGACAGCCAATATACTGAAGCGTAAGGCTTTTACCGTAAGTATGGCAGAGGTCGGACAGGTGGTTGCCTGTGATTACGTGGGTATTGTTTCCGGCAATAAGGTTTCGGATAAATTTGCTCGTGCAGGTTTCCATGCTACTCGTTCGGAGTTTGTAGATGCACCGTTGATCGACGAATTATCTGTAGTGCTGGAATGTAAGTTGAAGGATTATAATCCTGAAACCTGCATTTTGCGTGGTGAGATAATAAACGTAAGTGTAGATGAACGTGTTCTCGACGAAAATGGTAAGGTGGATGTATCCAAAGTGTCTCCTATTATATTCGATCCGTTCAATAACGATTACCTGGAAGTGGGTAAAAAGGTAGGTAACGCCTTTTCGGATGGGAAGAGATTGAAATAAGGAGTAGCATTATATATGAAAGAAATAAGAATAGACTGCGCACACCAGAGTGAGGCGGAACTTGCTTTGGCGAAAGAACAGGCACAATTGGTATTCCGCCTGAACCATACTATGCCGATGACGGACGAATATGATGAGCTGCTTCATCGTCTTTTTCCGGATATGGGGGAAGGCAGTCGTGTGAATACTCCGCTTACTGTCGTTCGTCCCCATGAGGTGAAGATTGGCCGCCATGTCATTATTATGAATGGTTGCCTGATGATGTCTGCCGGTGGTATTACGATTGACGATGATGCTCAGATAGCTGCCAACGTACAACTGATATCGAATAATCATGATCTTGACAATCGCTCGATTATTACTTGTAGACCGGTACATATTTGTAGCAGGGCATGGATAGGAGCAGGGGCTACGATCCTTCCGGGAGTTACAATCGGTGAGAATAGTGTTGTAGGAGCGGGCAGTGTTGTGACCAGTGATGTAGAACCGAACACGATTGTGGCAGGTAACCCCGCCAGGGTAATTCGAAGGATTTAGATTTTTCGATTATTGGTTATGGAAAAATATAAGAATGAAAACGGAAGGGATTGATTTCTCTTCCGTTTTTATTCTTGTGAACCTTCGTTTGTTGCTTGTGGAGATTCAGACAATATTCCTCTTTATATATGTTTGTGTTCTGGGACAATGCACAAGGCATTTCAAACAGGTACTACATCCATGTATGTTAACGATTTCATCTCTTGAAACAGATCTACTCCAAACTTTACCTTTAAGGACCTTTCTCTCGCAGATATTGACACAAGTAATGCAATTTCCGCATTTTGGAGTTAGAGGTTCATGCAATACCGTTTCCAGTGGAGCATCAGTTAAAACCGTACCGAGACATTGTGCTGCACCATATTCAGGAGTAATTAACAGGTTGTTTTTCCCAATCCACCCTAATCCGCCAAGTAGTGCAACGGTTTTATGGGGCAATACTGATTCTTTTGTTTCAAAATTGAATACGCCGTCAGCCACTAATCCTGTATCGGATTGCGATATGGCTTTATACCCCTTTCCGGTGATGAACTTGGCCAATTCGTCTGCTATTTCTCCCGCCTTATGTTCGGTTTGCGAATATTCATCATCGTCGAAATTGTAATTATCCGCTATCCGTGCTTGTACGTAGTCGGGAATATTAAATACCATTTTAGCATATTCTGCGGTTAGCGGGAGTGCAAAAACAATGGCGTTCGGGAGTTGTCTGTTTTGCTTTTCATTCAAATGCGATATGCCGACAAAGCGTATCAGTTCTGCTCCTTGATTTTTTAATTCGTTTTCTATCTCTGGGTTTAAGTATTTCATGTTTCTTTTTTTGTAATAGGGATATAAATATCTGTTATAAGCTCCGCAGCCGGAGTTTTTTCGGGAGTGTTGATGTAAGTCTCAAAGGTGAGCTGTTCTCGCAGGGTATAATCGCTTGTCGGCAACCAGTCAAGGTAAATATGGCGGTACACCTTATTTAGTTCATGATAAAACCCTTTGAAACGAAAGATTGCATATTCTCCCGCATGAATCTCATAAACGCCAAAGCCTTTCGGCATTTCAAATGATTTGGGCAATATTACCCCAATCATAAAACGGCTTTGTTCTTCGGGCGTGATATACGGATAATCGAGAGTCAAACTCATGTATTTACATCCTTTTGAAGACAATTCATATTTTTCGGAAAATTGTAGCAACTGCTTCCACAAAACAGAGAAGCTATGGATGACATTATTTGTTCTTTCCAATTTCAAGTATGCGATTCGGATACCAGATATTTTTTCAATACTTGGTTCAATTCGTATCGGATTCTTTCTTTCAGGATTGACGTTTGAATGCTTTTTGCGAAATTCCGGAATGGAACAATTGAAATAACTCTTGAATGCCCTCGAAAGTGTGTGTTTGTTCTGATAATTGATTTGCCCGAGAAGTTTCGGGACACTTATATCAGTTGTTATTAGCTTAAATGCAATGTACTCTAATCTCAGTCGTTGAATGTACATTCCCATATTTTCGCCACAAACTGCTTTGAAAAGCCTGCGAAAATAATATTTGGAGATACCTGCAACATGCGATAGCTTTTCGGAATTAAGGTCGTCAAACAAATGGCGGTTGATATACTCCTGAACTCTTATAATCAAATCATATTGCACATGAGCCGTATTGATCTTTTGTTTCCACCTCTTGATATTCGGAAGTCGTTTGGACATTTCCGCTCTCAATTCTTCCGAAGTGAGATTGACTCCTGTCTCTTTATAATATTCTTCGGGGAAAAGCCCCCAAAGATAAATGAGATAATCCATTGAGAAATCATAGAGTTTAACCCCGTTGTGCAAACAATAGTCGCAATACTCCACATTTTGGTTTGCTTTAAGATTGGTATAATCTATGTCTAATGGGATTCCACACGTTTGGCAATATTTTGTTTCAGCATTGATTTTCATATATTTCTTGTTCTTGGGGTGCAAAGTTAATCAATAGATTGTGCTAAAGGTTACCATAAGTAGTCTTCTTTTAAAAGAAAATAGGGAATGCCTTAATATAATTATAGATTCAATACTTTACATATAGTAATGGGTGATTATATTTTCATTAGTGTAAAATTTCTTTCTGTTAGGGTTCTATTTAATAATTTGCGGGTACCCCTTAACTATAAATTAGCATTATTGATTTTCCCTTGCATCACTTAACCAAACTTGCTCTTATCTCTGTGTTAGGAGAAGAAGCAAAACCTGATCGTTTTATCGTGATAAGTGAAAGAACAGCGGCGGATAAAGTTGGTGGTTATTTCGGTGTCCAACCTGGACATCCGGAATAGATAAATTATACAGCCTACGCCTGAAATTGAATACTTGCCGGGTTCTTTTATTTCCCCTTTTGTGTTCTTTATCACTTCCTCACATTCTTTACTTTGCATCCCAAAACTTTCCCGTCGTCATGCCTGTTTCAGGACATACGCGCGATGCGGAACTAAAAATCAGAGTATTATGGATGAAAAAGAAAGGAATGCAGGAGGGACGCTAACCACGAACTTACCGGATCTGGCATGTTACATGCAGTCGGTGATCGGACAGTTGGAAGCGGACAAGAAACGTTCGGCGGTACATACGTACACGTATGCGCTGAAATCTGTTACGGAGTTTTACGGGGGTGAAGGAACACCGATGCCGGTGGGTGAAGTTTTCACTCCGGGCAGGTTGAAGGAGTATGAGGAATGGATGAAACTGGAAGGGGCGCGAAAGAGAAGCTCCGGCAAGGAAGGGGCGCAAAAGATAGATAGGGGGCCGAAAGGGTTGAGCCTCAATACCATCTCTACCTACATGCGTGATTTGAAGGCGGTGTACAATCGGTTCGGGAGTTGTCTGTTTTGCCTTTCGTCCAAATGCGATATGCCGACAAAGCGAACCAGTCCTGCTCCATGATTTTTTAATTCATTTTCTATTTCTTGGTTTAAGTATTTCATGTTTCTTTTTTTGTAATAGGGATATAAATATCTGTTATAAGCTCCGCAGCCGGAGTTTTTTCGGGAGTGTTGATGTAAGTTTCAAAGGTGAACTGTTCCCGCAGGGTATAATCGCTTGTCGGCAACCGGTCGAGGTAATTATAGCCGTACACCTTATTCAGTTCATGATAAAACCACGCCGATATCCAGTATCGCACCCTCCTACTGCCAGTTGAATCCACCAGGCCGAACTGCAGGTAGACGCCTAATTGCAGAATCTGTAATTCGGGTTATATTCCCCGTAATTTATCTACTAAGTATATTCTCTTAACCACATACCTTTGTAACATGAACAACAACAATTTAAACAATAGATAATTATGAGCAAGAAAGTATTGATTTTATCATCCAGTCCGCGACGCGGGGGAAATTCTGATACACTTTGTGATGAGTTTATGCGTGGAGCCACAGAGGCGGGGAACGAAGTGAAAAAGGTTTTTCTACGGGACAAGACTATCCACTATTGTACGGGATGCGGCGTATGCAGCCAATATAAGAAGCCGTGTCCTCAGAAAGATGATGCGGCGGAAATTATTGAGAAAATGTTATCGGCCGATGTTATCGTTTTAGCGACACCCGTTTATTTTTATGCAATGAGTGCACAGTTGAAAACGTTACTCGACCGTTGTTGCGGCCCTTATACCGAAATGATTAATAAGGAGTTTTATTTTCTCGCTTCTGCTGCCGAGGGTAAAGAAGGACTTCCTTATTTGGAACATGTATTCGATAACCTCATGGGATTTATCGATTGTCTGGAAAATCCGGTAGTGAAAGGTAAAGTGCTTGCTACCGGTGTTTGGCATGTGGGTGAAATAAAAGGTAATCCGGCATTGGCAGAAGCATATGAAATGGGGAAACTAATTTCATAATATAGATTGGTATAGAATAAATTATTTCAAAACATAATCCTAAAACAGTATGGAAACAAAGACAGTAAAAGCTTACGGAACAGAATCGGCTGAAACACCGCTTCATCGTTTGGATATTCAGCGTCGTTCACTTCTACCGAACGATGTGGAAATTGATATTTTATATTGTGGAATTTGTCACTCAGACCTTCATTCTGTGCATAATGACTGGGGCGGAACTATTTATCCCATAGTTCCCGGACATGAGATTGTAGGACGTGTTACAGGAATTGGTTCGGATGTGACAAAATTTAAGGTTGGTGATTTAGCTGGTATTGGTTGCATTGTTGATAGTTGCGGACATTGCGAACACTGTCACAACGGTGAAGAGCAATATTGTGATGAAGGCTGGACTGTTGTTTTTAATTCGCCCGATAAATATCTTGGCGGACAGACCTATGGCGGTTTTTCGCAAGCTATTGTGGCCGATGCCAATTATGTACTGAAACTTCCTGAGACGATTGATCTTGCAGCATCAGCTCCCATTTTGTGTGCAGGAATTACCGTTTATTCGCCATTGAAGCATTGGGGGGCAGGTCCCGGAAAGAAAGTAGGTATTGTCGGTATCGGTGGGTTAGGCCACATGGCAATAAAGATTGCCAAGGCGATGGGAGCCCATGTTACTGTGTTTACAACATCTCCTTCAAAAATGAATACAGCCAGAGAATTGGGTGCAGACGAAGCTGTTCTGTCCACCGACTCCAGACAGATGGAATATCAGACTCGTTTTGATATGATCCTGGATACGGTTTCCGCACGGCATGACGTAAATATGTATCTGAATGCCTTGAAAGTGGACGGTAGTCTCGTTTTAGTTGGTCTTCCTAACCAACCGCTTGAAGTCGGTGCATTCAATATTGTAAATGGCCGCAAAAGTTTCTCCGGTTCCAATATTGGCGGTATTGCCGAAACACAAGAGGTGATTGATTTCTGTGCGGAACATCATATTACGGCTCAGATAGAGTTGATTGGTGTTGATCAGATAAACGAAGCCTTCCGACGTTTGGAGAAGAATGATGTCAAGTACCGTTTTGTGATTGACATGAAAGCGAAAAAAGTTTCTCCGAATACCGATAATGTGATGTAAGGTCCCATAGACTGATAACACGGACATGGTCCGTGTGTTTCATTTCCAACATATTGGTAGATATCAAAAAAAGCATTCTGTCCTTGTAAGGTATGGAATGCTTTTTTGCGTAATGCCGTTAGTTAGCTGTCTGTATCGCAGTGGCACTTTATGCCAAACTTAAAATTGGTGTAGGCATAAAGAAGCATAATCTGTAATTCGGGTTATGATGTCTGTAATATGTCTACAAGGAGTCTCTTTTCTTCCTTGTATATTTGCAATGTAGAAAGAAGATAATCAATTATTTAATTACTAAAATCAAGGAAGATATGAAGCGAAATTTATTATTGGCAGCAACATCGTTTACGATACTCAGTACAAATCCTTCTTTTGCTCAAACCGATGCAGATAATTTCTATAGAAGCAATGTGGTAAATATGGAGAAGGTATCCTTTCCCAATCAGTACAAAATGAAAGTGGCAGGTAATCTCTTTTTGCCTAAAGAGATGAAAGCAGACGAGAAACGTCCGGCAATTATTGTAGGACATCCTATGGGAGCCGTCAAAGAGCAGAGTGCTAATCTCTATGCTACGAAAATGGCCGAACGCGGTTTTGTAACTTTATCCATCGACTTATCTTTCTGGGGAAGCAGCGAAGGAGAGCCTCGCAATGCAGTCCTTCCGGAGCTTTATGCGGAAGCCTTCAGTGCTGCAGTCGATTACCTGGGGACACGTTCATTTGTCGAACGTGAGCATATCGGTGTGATTGGGATTTGTGGCAGTGGAAGTTTTGCCATCAGTGCGGCAAAAATAGATCCTCGTCTGAAGGCCATTGCAACCATAAGTATGTACAACATGGGGACAGCCAGTCGTAATGGGCTGAAGCATGCCTTGACTTTGGAGCAACGGAAGCAAATCATGGTCGAAGCCGCCGAACAACGCTATGTAGAGTTCTTGGGTGGAGAAACCCGATATACTGGTGGGACTCCTCATGAAATAACAGAAAACTCCGATCCGATAGCACGTGAGTTCTATGAGTTCTACCGTACTTCACGGGGAGAATATACTCCTGAAGGAGCAACCCCATTGACCACTACACATCCCACGCTCAGCAGCAATGTCAAGTTTATGAATTTTTATCCGTTTGCTGATATTGAAACCATTTCACCACGTCCGATGCTTTTTGTTACCGGAGAGAATGCACATTCGCGTGAATTCAGTGAAGATGCCTACCGGCTTGCCGCCGAACCAAAAGAACTCTATATTGTGCCCGGTGCGGGTCATGTGGATCTTTACGACCGCGTGAATTTTATTCCGTTCGACAAATTGGAGGATTTCTTTAAGACATATTTGAAATAATAAAAGTTCATCCGACACAAATGCGTAGTTTTTTCTCATGCATTGCTGGAATCTGGTTTATCCGAAGAATGCGTTGTCTTGACGTTAACTCCAGGTGCGGACATCCGTAACCTTGAATGCCGGTTCCATTTACCGGCCGGGGTAAATGCTTTTACATACCGAGGTAAATGGATTTACATGCCCAGGTAAAAGCTTTTACGTGCCTGGGTAAATGGATTTACGTCGATAGTAAAATTTAGGTAAATATAATATTCTGATTATCAATTCCATTTAAACGCTGATTCAACTGCGCATGTATCGGGTGAACCATAAAAAAGAAGGATATGGGAATGAAATATGATATAATCATTCTTTTGAGTTACTTTGATGGAGGATATACCAGGGGAAGAAATAAAATCGATAACTAAACAATCAAATCATGGAAATAATTAAGAATAAGGACTATGAAGGCGAACGTCCTTTGTTTGCCACACACGACTTGCAATTGGAAAACGTAACGATTCATGCCGGTGAATCCGCATTAAAAGAGTGCAGTAATATCATAGCAGTGAACTGCCGTTTTGAAGGTAAATATCCTTTCTGGCACACGAATGGTTTCATTGTGAGAAGCAGCTTTTTTACGGAAGGAGCACGTGCCGCACTTTGGTATTCACAAAATCTCCAGATGATGGATACCGTGGTAGAAGCTCCGAAAATGTTTCGTGAAATGGATGGTATCAAATTGGAAAACGTACAACTTCCCAATGCGTTGGAAACGTTCTGGCATTGTCGTAATGTAGAATTAAAAAAGGTACAGATAGATAAGGCCGATTACCTGTTCATGCATAGTGAAAATATCCGTATTGATAATTATAGCCAGAACGGGAATTATTCTTTTCAGTATTGCAAGAACGTAGAAATTCATAATGCTGTCATTAATTCGAAAGATGCCTTTTGGAATACGGAGAATGTAACCGTGTATGACTCTGAATTGAACGGAGAGTATTTGGGGTGGCACTCTCACAATCTACGTCTGGTAAATTGCAGAATCTCGGGAACGCAGCCACTTTGTTATGCTCACGACCTTGTTATGGAGAATTGTATGATGGCTGATGATGCTGACCTTTGTTTTGAATACAGCAGTTTGCAGGCAACTATTAACACTCCGGTACATAGTGTGAAGAATCCGCGTACCGGCAGTATAACGGCAGAAAGCTACGGGGAAATCATTATGGATGGAAGTATTAAAGCTCCTGCTAACTGCGCACTGCAACTATGGGACAACTTAACTTGCTTTAGCGCATGAAGTACGATTTTGATGAAATAATTTCCCGTCGTAATAGCAATTCCTATAAATGGGATGCGGTGATGGAAGAGGGTGTTCTGCCTATGTGGGTAGCCGATATGGATTTCCGTACGGCTCCTGCTGTGGTTGAAGTGTTACGTAAGCGGATGGATCATGGCATTTTTGGCTATACCAAAGTCCCTCCGGTTTATTATGATGCCATTATAAACTGGTTCACGCGCCGGCATGGTTGGCAGATAGATAGAGATTGGATTATATACACTTCGGGAGTCGTTCCGGCTTTATCTGCCATAATCAAAGCCCTGACTGTTCCGGGTGACCGTGTGCTGGTACAAACCCCGGTTTACAATTGTTTCTTTTCTTCTATTCGTAATAATGGTTGCGAAATAGTAGCTAATCCCCTTGTATACACGAATGGAACATACCGGATTGATTTTGACGATTTGGCAAGGAAGGCTACCGATCCGAAAGTAAGACTATTGTTACTTTGCAATCCACACAATCCTGTAGGAAGGGTTTGGACCCGGGCAGAACTGATGTGTATCGGTGAAATTTGCCTTCGTAATGATGTACTGGTTGTAGCGGACGAGATACATTGTGAGTTGGTTTACTCGGGGCATACTTATATACCTTTTGCTTCTATTTCGGATGATTTCCGAAATCGTTCGGTTACCTGTACTTCGCCAAGCAAAGCATTCAACCTTGCCGGATTGCAGATTGCCAATATCTTTGCGGCTGATGAATCTGTACGTGTGAAAATAGATAAAGCAATCAATTTGAATGAGGTTTGTGACGTGAATCCGTTTGGTGTGGAAGCCTTAGTGGCCGCCTACAATGACGGGGAAGAGTGGCTGGAGGAACTGAAATGTTATCTGTCGGATAATTACCTGTACATGAGGACTTTTTTCAATAAGTATCTTCCACAATTTCCTGTTGTGAAATTGGAAGGTACATATCTGGTATGGGTAGATTGTTCGGTGCTGAATCGTAGTTCAAAGGAAATTGCAGAGTTATTATTGAAGGCAGAAAAACTTTGTATAAACGAAGGAAGTATGTATGGAGAAGCCGGTGAAGGCTTTATCCGTATCAATATAGCCTGTCCCCGACAGATATTGATTGACGGCCTAAATCGATTGAAGAGAGGTCTTAAAGAAATAAGTCTTTGCTATTGTCGGGATAGGTAGATGCTGCTCCATGATACAATTGAGTAAATATAAGAATAGTATTCCCGATAACAGTAGATAACTCTAAATAAGCCGGTGATAACTCATTGTTTTGTCTTTTCTTCGGTACTTTGCAGCTGTAACCCAAACAAAAAACGAAAAGATGAAACGGATTTACATAACTTTAGTGTTTGTTGCTGCTGTCTGTTGGCAGGTGGCAGCGCAAAATGAAGACCGGATACTTTCTGCAGATAGCCTGATTACGATGGATGGACGTTTAGACAGTTTATACAGATCCTTGCCGGAAGTGATGGTGGTAGGTGAACGCCCGATAGTGAAAGCTATGCAAGGCAAACTTATATATGACCTGCCACGGCTCCTCCGGAATTTAGCGGTAGATAATGCTTATGATGCAGTGAAGGAGCTTCCCGGTGTCACGGAAATGAACGATAACCTTACTTTAGGTGGAAAGAGCGTTACTGTTGTATTGGATGGCAAAGTGACTACAATGACTCCCGAACAACTGAACACTCTATTAAAAAGTATTCCTGCCAGTCGTATAGAGAAAGCTGAAGTGATGTATTCGGCTCCAGCACGTTATCAGGTGCGTGGAGCCATGATAAACATTTGTCTGAAGCAAGGTGATTCCGGAGCAGCCTCCCTGCAAGGAGAAATTTTCAGTGACTACCGGCAAAAGCATTATGAAAACCTGACTGAGCGTGCGAGCCTTCTATATTCCGGACATAAATTTTCTGTAGACTTTCTTTACTCTTACAGTCATGGACGGAACTATTTCTTGACGGATAAGAAGGCTTTGCACACCTTGTCGGATGGTACGATACATCCCATGAACACCAACGAATCTCAAAAAAGTCGTTTTAACAGACACAATTTACGCTTGGGAGGTGATTATCTTTTTGCCGACGATCATCAGCTCAGTTTGACATACAATGCCCAGTTTATGAATGGCTTTAATTTAAGTACAGTGAATGGTACACAAACCTCAAATGCCCGTACCCGGATGGTCGATCAACTACATAACGGGCGGATCGATTATCACACCCCATTCGGAATGAAAGCAGGAGTGGAATATACTTATTATCATTCGCCTTCTTCACAATTGCTACATAGCCGGTTAGAAGGCGATGAATTGAATTTTCGTAGTAGCGATTCTCAGCGTATCAATCGTTGGAAGCTTTTCCTTTCTCAAGAACATGAACTGCCTAATGGGTGGGGAGTAAACTATGGAGCTGTCTATACTACAAGTTTAGACAACAGCTATCAATATTATTATAACTCTGAGAATGACAACATGATGTTGGAAAGCAACAACATGAAATCTCGTCGGCGGGAACAAACACTGAATTTCTATGCCGGATTTAACAAGAGTTTTGGCGATAACTTGTCTTTGGATGCCTCGTTGGCTGCCGAACAATTCCATACGACTGTATGGAATGAATGGAGTCTATATCCGGCTTTTAATCTCAATTACACTCCGGCACCGGGAAACGTATGGCAATTGTCACTCAGCAGCGATAAAAGTTATCCCGACTATTGGGCAACTCAAAATGCCGTGTCCTATATGGGCGGAGAATATTCAGAAATTCATGGAAATCCTTATCTGAAACCGGAAATTAATTATCAGCTACAATTGACTTATATTCTGAAGAGTAAATATATATTCAATGTCTGGTATAGCCATACTAAAGATAATGCAACACAAACTCTTTATCAGTCCCCCGACCGATTAGTCGAGATCTATAAATACTTCAATTTTGATTTTGAGCAACAAGCAGGTATACAAGCTGTTGTTCCATTTACGATAGGTCGCTGGCTAAGTTCACGTTTTACGTTGACCGGCGTTTACGATCGCCAGAAAGACAGTGACTTCTGGAATATTCCTTTTGACAGGAAAGTATATTATGCCATGTTGAATATGAATCATACCCTGACCCTTTCTTCCCGTCCGGATCTCAGGTTGATTGTGAATGGGATGATGCGCAGTAAGGCAATACAGGGCATTTATGATTTACCGGTATCCGGCAATGTAGATGTGGCACTCAGATATACCTTTGCTGGTGGGAAAGCGTTGTTAACCTTTCGGTGCAATGACTTGTTTGAAACGGCTCAAATCTCTCCGCATATTCGTTATGCCACGCAGAACGTAACAAACCATTATTCCGCTTTTCGTGAATTGGGTATCTCGTTTACCTATAAATTCGGAGGATATAAAGAGAAGAAACGTGAAGGTGTGGATACTTCACGTTTCAAGTAGATTTACTCTTAAAAATTAAGGAGGGGCTATTGGACAGGTATTGTTACTGTTATTTTAGTACCTTCCTTGTATGTAGGATCGATATTTATCTCTCCGGATAACCTGCGGATAATTAGTTGACACAGATATAGTCCTAATCCATTTCCCGGAGTAAACGTGTTGAGTTTCGAGAAACGCTCGAATACCTCTTTGTGCTTGTCAACCGGAATACCGCATCCGGTATCTGTCACACTGATGTGAAGCTGTTGGTGTGCTTCATCCATACGGTAACGGAGGGTGATAGTTCCTTTTTCGGTAAATTTATTAGCATTGTTCAACAAGTGTTCTATAACCAATGATAAATATTTCTCATGGGTAGACAAAATGACAGGGTGTTCCGGTAAGTCCATATGATATTCTATATCAGGCTTATGATACTGGCTTAGTTGCTTCATTTCTTGTATGCAGATATGATGTAAATCGACTTGTTTACAAGGCAGCTTTTCCTGTGATACATCCAGACTGGATACCTCGAGCATATTATTGATCAGTGAAGTCAGTAAGACCGTGTTCTTCTGCACCTCGTGTGAGAAGCTTTCGCGGTTTTCTTTATCTACTTCATCATTGAATATCAAGTCAGAGAAACCGACAATGGCGTTAAGTGGTGTTCGTATCTCGTGGCAAACAGAATTAATGAAAGCTGTTTTCATCTTTTCACTTTCTTCAGCCTTTTGCTTGAGATTCCGGAGGTGAATCTTCATCTTTTTTTCTTTTTTCAGATTGTGATATAAATAAAGACAGATAACGATTACAATGGTCAGGATGACGAACAGGCATATCACTAAAATGCGTTTATTTTTGATTTCAAGCTGTGACTTTTCATTATTCAATTTGTTCACCTCATATTTTATTTGGAGTTCACTAAGTTGCTTTTGCATATTTTCAGTGTTTAGCGAATCTTTATACTGAGCAGATATTCTAAGATATGCCAGCGCCTCCTTAAAATTGCCCATGGCCTCATATGTTTGTGATTGGATGTCGTAGAGTCCTGGCAGATTGTTTGGAATTATCGTTTGAGCTATTTGAATCAGACTGTCATTGGCAATTAATGCTTTCTCATAATTGGGGTGAGGCTTTAAGTTCAAGTAATAGTTGTCCATTGATAGGAAATAATTGTACCGGTCGTACGGATTTGTCAGCTCCTTGTTCAGTTTTACTATTTGCTGCCAGTAATAATCCATCTTTTCGGGAGCTACCATGATAGCATTTGTCAACAGTGACGCATAGATTTGTAACTCACGTGCAGCCAGATTGTAAAAGGGGCGTTTTGCTTCGTAATGATCTTTATAATACAGTTGCTGATTTTCCAAATCTTCTTCCAAAAGACGGATCGCTGAGTCACATTCGTTCAAAAAGCTATAGATATTGGATAATTTCCAAACAATCATTGATACAAATTTAATGCGTTTCTCAGGAGGTAATTGCTTGGATAAGTTCATTGCTGTTTCCAAATAGGGGAGTGCTTCTTTCATCATTTCATTGGAATAAAGGCTACTTCCGGTGATATAAGCTTGTACGATTTTGCTGTATAGAGATGGTGCGTCCGATTTCTTTTCTTCCGTAAACTGCAATTCCTTCGCAATGGCCTCTTCTGTCTCGTTATGGCTGCATAGCATATCGAAAAAACGCATGTGAAGATAAGCTGATAAAGGAATTATTTCTTTGACATTATGAGTTGCTTTTATCAGATTCATATAATGATACGCTGAATCCATGTGGTATTCTTTAGCCTCTCCGCATGCAAGATCATTCAATGCATCAAGCATCATGGGTGTGTCACCCGCCTTTTTAGCTTCTCTATACATGCCAAGCAAATATGTTTTTTCGTCCGGTGTTTCAAAACAGATATCTGCCAGATTTCTGTAGATACTGATTCGTTGAGCGGATACTGTCGTATGTTTTAGTTGTAGTAAGAGGCTGTCTTTTGCATGGTGATCTATAGCTGATACTATTCCGGTACAGATACATAGAGCCACAAAGATTATATATCGTATCATATTGCTTGTTTGTTTGTAAGTAGCAAATATACGTCTTTTTTCCCTGAAAAATCCAGCAATGATGTGGCATCTTTTTATCTCCACTAAAAAAAGGTAATAAAGACAACTTTGATATGGAGTTAATTGTTAATTTTGCGACTTCATTTACTAACTTAATAACTCCCAATATGAAATCAGACATAGAAATAGCACGTAGTGTTGAATTGAAGAAAATAAAACAAGTGGCTGAAAGCATCGGCATACCTCGCGATGAGGTAGAAAATTATGGCCGGTATATTGCAAAAATCCCTGAATATCTGATTGATGAAGAAAAGGTGAAACAGAGCAATCTGATTTTGGTCACTGCCATTACCGCAACGAAAGCAGGGATTGGTAAAACGACTGTATCCATAGGGCTTGCATTAGGATTAAACAAGATAGGTAAAAAGGCAATTGTTGCTTTGCGTGAACCTTCCTTGGGGCCGTGTTTCGGTATGAAAGGAGGGGCAGCAGGAGGAGGTTATGCCCAGGTACTTCCGATGGAAAAGATTAATTTGCATTTTACCGGTGATTTTCATGCCATCACTTCGGCTCACAATATGATCTCTGCATTACTGGACAATTATTTATACCAGAATCAATCTAAAGGTTTTGGTCTGAAAGAGATTCTCTGGCGTCGCGTACTCGATGTCAACGATCGTTCATTGCGCAATATCGTAGTTGGTCTTGGTCCGAAAACAAATGGTATTACACAGGAATCCGGATTTGACATTACACCGGCTTCGGAAATTATGGCTATTCTTTGTCTTTCAAAGGATGTAGATGATCTCCGCCGTCGTATCGAAAATATTCTTTTAGGCTACACCTATGATAACAAACCGTTTACTGTAAAAGATCTGGGCGTGGCAGGGGCTATTACTGTCTTGCTGAAAGATGCTATACATCCGAATCTGGTACAGACTACCGAAGGCACCGCTGCATTTGTACATGGTGGCCCATTTGCTAATATTGCCCATGGCTGTAACTCTATTTTGGCAACAAAAATGGCGATGACTTTTGGAGATTATGTTATCACAGAAGCCGGCTTCGGTGCCGATCTGGGAGCAGAGAAATTTTATAATATTAAATGTCGTAAGAGCGGGCTTCAACCACGTCTGACAGTGATTGTTGCCACAGCACAAGGGCTCAAAATGCACGGAGGAGTAAGCCTGGACCGAATTAAAGAACCGAATCTTGAAGGATTGAGAGAAGGTTTGCGCAATTTGGACAAGCATGTTCGTAATCTTCATTCGTTCGGTCAAACGGTTATCGTTGCTTTCAATAAATTTGCGAGTGATACGGATGAAGAAATGGAGTTGCTTCGTGAGCACTGTGAGCAGTTAGGAGTAGGCTATGCTATCAATAATGCCTTTACGGAAGGAGGCGAGGGTGCTGTCGAACTGGCGAACCTTGTGGTTGAAACAATTGAAAATAAACCGTCTGAACCGTTACAGTTTACATATGATGATGGAGACAGCGTACAGCAGAAAATCGAGAAAATCGCAATCAATCTATATGGTGCAAGTGTCGTGACTTATAGCACACAGACCCGTAACAAGATTAAATTGATTGAAGAAATGGGTATTGGTCATTATCCTGTATGTATTGCTAAAACCCAATATTCTTTCTCTGCCGATCCGAAAGTATATGGTGCGGTAGATAATTTCGAACTTCATATTAAAGATATCGTTATAAATAACGGTGCCGAGATGATCGTAGCGATTGCGGGCGAAATAATGCGTATGCCGGGTTTACCTAAAGAACCACAAGCTCTGCATATTGACATCGTGGATGGTAATATTGAAGGATTGAGTTAAAGATAGTCCGATATAAAGCAATAAATAAATCCCCGCTATTCTTCTTGAAAGAATGGCGGGGATGACGGATATATAGAGTCCAGTGTGCTACTTTTTGATTCTTTCTAACACACTGTACGATTGTAGCTCCTTCTTATTATTGTATTGTTCAGAGCGGACAATTCCAATATTGGGTGCATACCATTCATATCCATAACCTTTTATTGTTTCCTGAGGAGTCCAGATATTCATTTCGTACTTTACTTTGGTACAATAGAATGCTCCTGCTGGAGTGTTTACCGTTTCGGTAGCAACAAATTCCCGGTCGAAGATAGAAATTTCGGCGCGGTTATTTTTATTGCCTTTTTGATAAAGACGCAGAGTGCCGTCATCAAACTCGTCATCGTCTCCCGGATTCATTGGATCGGAAAATGCATTCGGGTAATTCATTAAATCTCCCATCATATATACATCGGCATTCATCATATTAAGTGCAGTGGGGAATGTGGCCACATCTCCCATACTCATAGAGAAGTTACCGTCATTGCAGCGAGCTACCATTTGCCCGGAATTGAGTGTTTTTCCGGAAGCATCAGTAAATGTATAGTTGGCTACTACTTCCATTCCTGAAGGGTAATCGTAGGCTTGGTCTACTCTGTAGACAAGGATGTTGGTGAGTTTACCATCAGCGGTGTAACAATTACGAGTGATTTGCTCACCTTCTTGATTAGGAAAGAAGAAGGCGCAATCCTGATTTTGAGCCATAGCTCCTGCAGCAACAAATAATGTAGTTGCAACCATTAAATTTCTTATTTTCATATCAGTTTAGGTATTAAGTGAATATCTTCTTTTTTTAACTACTTAACAACGGTTCTTGGGAAGGAAAGGTTTTAGGGTGGGGTGTTAATGCCATGTTAAAAGAGCAAAAAAAATGCCCGCAACTTTCTTCACAGAGAATTGCGAGCCCACGTATGTTATTGTTTAATACTAAAATGTGCTATTTAATAAGCGAAGATCGGATATTTTTCCATTGTCTTATTGACACGTGCACGTACTTGTGCTATCACTTCTTCGTTCTCTACGTTCGATAGAACGGTTTCGATCATTTCTGCAATCTCCAGCATCAGATCTTCTTTTGCACCACGAGTCGTGATAGCGGGAGTACCCAAACGGATACCTGAAGTCTGGAACGCAGAACGACTATCGAACGGAACCATGTTTTTATTGACTGTTATATCAGCAGATACAAGTGCTTTTTCGGCAACTTTACCTGTCAAGTCAGGATATTTACTGCGTAGATCCACCAGCATCGAATGATTATCCGTACCGCCGGAAACGATGGTAAAGCCACGGTCAATTAAGGCTTGTGCCAATACGGCAGCATTCTTTTGTACTTGCTTCTGATATTCCTTATATTCCGGTTGCAAGCACTCACCGAAAGCTACGGCTTTAGCTGCAATTACATGTTCCAGCGGACCACCCTGTATTCCGGGGAATACAGCTGAGTCGAGCAACTGAGACATCATTTTAATTTCTCCTTTTGGAGTTTTCTTTCCCCATGGATTGGGGAAATCTTTACCCATCATGATTACACCGCCACGAGGTCCCCGCAAAGTCTTATGGGTAGTTGAAGTTACGATATGAGCATATTTCACCGGGTTGTCTAACAGTCCTGCTGCAATTAATCCGGCAGGATGTGCCATATCAATCATAAGGATCGCACCCACCTTATCGGCAATTTCGCGCATACGTTTGTAATCCCATTCACGAGAGTAGGCTGAACCTCCTCCAATTATCATTTTGGGTTTCTCACGTAATGCCACTTCTTCCATCTGGTCGTAATCCACGCGACCGGTTTCCTGTTTTAAATTATATTCGCAGGGAGTGTAAATGATTCCCGAAGTATTTACTAATGAACCATGTGAAAGGTGACCTCCGTGTGCCAGATTCAGTCCCATGAACTTGTCGCCCGGGTTCAACACAGCAAGAAATACAGCAGCATTAGCCTGTGCTCCTGAGTGAGGTTGTACATTGGCCCATTCTGCACCGAAAATCTCTTTCAAGCGGTCGATGGCAATTTGTTCACTCTGGTCTACCACCTCACAGCCGCCATAATAGCGTTTACCCGGATATCCTTCCGCATATTTGTTGGTAAGACAAGATCCCATTGCCTCCATCACCTGATCACTCACGAAATTCTCTGATGCGATCAGCTCAATGCCTTTCAACTGACGTTGATGTTCTTTTTCGATAATCTCGAAAATTAAATCGTCTCTTTTCATTATTTGTTATAATAAGATTAAAGTATATCTTGAAACCTTTATTATTATAATCGCACAAATTTAGGTAATATTTAAAGAGTGTGCAACCTTTTAGCTAAAAAAGTTATTTAAAATATAACTCCGAGTGAAAAACTAAGTACATTATCACGGCGTCGAAAAGTGATATTACTTACTTCGGGCTTACCTTCGACGTCTATATTATCGTAAGTAACAGACTTCGACAAGTTGCGAAGTCCTTGTTCATAACGAAAATCAAAAAAGATACGTGAAATGCTGACGCTTACTCCGATCACTGCGCTGGCATTGAAGGGATGTAACCTCTCATGGATGCCTTGCTGGTCGAAGTTCTCAAAGGTGATTTTATTTTTTTGATTCCACAGATATCTTAGTTTCGGTCCGGCAAAAAGAGACATGCTGTAAGGGCCTTGTCTTACTACGTGATAGCCGTAAAGCAACGGAAAATCAATACTGTGAATAGTTGAATTAACCGATGCATAGTCAGGTTCGATATCGGGATGTTGTGAACCCAGTTTGTCGAAAGTGATTTCGCATCTGCTGATGTTATACGATATCTCGGGCTGTATAAAATGTCTCTTCATGTTGAAGCGCATGAAGAGAGCACCGAAATAACCTATTTTATAATTATTCTGAATCTCGTCAATGGTTACATCTTTGATTTTCAGATTGGAAACCAAAAACATGGAAGAGTTAAAACCACCCCTGATTCCTACATTTATTTTGCGGTCATCCGGGCGTTTTTCCTTTTTATGATCACCTTCACCATAAGCGGCAAAAGTAATCCACATATATATAAAAAGGAGAATCACTCGTTTCATAGCTTCACTTTGTTTTCTTTTCTACTGACCAACCGAATTTACCGATCTTTTCTCCCAGATTATAATATCCTCCATGTACATATACAAGCGGATTAGCTTCTGCCAGTTCCAGTTTTCCGGTTTCCCGGTTTAAGTGACGGTCATCCGCCCGAATGTTTACCACATCGGCAATAAACATATCATGTGATCCTAAAGATACAATTTCTTTTACCCGGCATTCGATACAAAGGGAAGATTCCTCAATGAGAGGCGCACTCACCACCGTGCATTTACCCGGTGTCAGTTTCATTTCTTCAAATTTGTGATAATCCTTACCCGACCGTACCCCACACCAATCTGTTGCAAAAGCCATATCCCGGGTTGTCAGGTTGATCACAAACTCCATATTCTTTTTTATAATAGGATAGGAGTAGCGTTCGGGACGGACAGAAATATAACACATCGGTGGATTGGTACAAATGGTTCCGGTCCAAGCTACCGTAAGTATATTGTATTCACTTTCATTGTTTCCGCAACTCACCAGTACGGCAGGCAACGGATAAATCAGGGTTCCGGGTTTCCAGTCTTGCTTCATCTTTTTTATTAATAGCGTGCTATATGCGCTACAAGTGCTATTACGTCATAGCACAGTATTTTAAAACTCGTAGCGCTGTGACACGTAACTAAATGATTGTGATATCTTCTCTTTTCTGTTCTTTTTCGCAATAATGGCATTTTATAACGCAACTATCCTTGTCAATCACATGGAATAACGTGGCCATCGGTTCATTGTTCGTAATACATTTCGGGTTGGCACATTTCACTATACCTTTTAACTCGTCCGGCATACGTACCTCTTTCTTTTCTACCACTTCGTAGTCACGGATAATGTTTAGTTTTACATGAGGTGCTACTACGGAAATACGGTTGATTTCTTCGTCACAGAAGAACTTGTCAGCAATCTTGATGATCCCTTTCTTACCCAGTTTCTTGCTGTCCAGATTGAATCCGATAGTAATATTGGTCGTCATGTGTTCCAACCCAAGCAGTGAAACTACAGTAAAGAGTTTCTCCGAAGGGATATGGTCAATAACAGTGCCGTTTTTCAGTGCGGCCACCTGTAGTTCTTGTTTATTCTCGCTCATGATTTTATAAAATATCTTGTAAAGTGATTCCTAATACATCGCAAAGTATAGCTTGACGGGCATAGAGACCGTTCTGTGCCTGCTGAAAGTAGTATGCTTTCGGACTATCGTCCACGTCATAAGCTATTTCGTTAACACGTGGCAATGGATGCAGTATACGGAGGTTGGGACGAGTGTTTTCGAGCATTTTCGCTTTCAGGATATATACATTCTTCACCCGTTCATATTCCATTAGGTCAGTGAAACGCTCACGTTGTACGCGGGTCATGTAAAGAATATCCGCATCCTTAATTACCTCTTCGTTGAAGTCTGTGTGCTCCACATATTTTATGTTATGTTCTTTGCAATAAATCTTATATTCTTCCGGCATCTTCAGCTCTTCGGGAGCAATGAAGTGGAAAGTCGGATTAAAATGCCGCATTGCCATCAGTAAAGAGTGTACTGTACGTCCGTATTTCAGGTCACCTACCAGATAGATGTTCAGATTCTCCAGTGTACCTTGTGTTTTATAAATGGAATAGAGATCGAGCATTGTTTGTGAAGGGTGCTGATTGGCTCCGTCTCCGGCGTTTACGATAGGCACCGGAGCCACTTCACTGGCATAGCGTGCTGCTCCTTCCAGAAAATGCCGCATTACAATCACGTCAGCGTAGTTACTAACCATCATAATTGTATCTTTCAGAGTTTCCCCTTTGGATGAGCTGGTGGCTTTAGGATCCGAGAATCCGATAACCCGTGCGCCCAGGCGATTGGCAGCGGTTTCGAAACTTAGCCGGGTGCGGGTAGAAGGTTCAAAAAATAGGGTAGCCACTACTTTACCTTCCAATAACCGGCGGTTGGGATTCTTCTCAAATTGTTTCGCCATTTCGAGCATATAGAGGATTTTTTCTTTCGAATGCTCTGCTATGGTTACTAAACTTCTGTTTTCCATATCGTTATATGTTTATTGATATATCCTTTATTTCGGTTTGTAAAGATACGAAGAAAAATACAGGTTCTGCAAGATTTTCATCGTCTTTTTATGAGTAATTCCACTACTATGACTATTTATATTTTGCATAATTATTTGGAAAATATGCGCAATAGTATTACCTTTGCACTGTAATTAATGAATGATATGAACCGATTGTTTACTACATATAGCATACACAATGCCGTGCGAGAAAATAAGATTCTGTACGGACACTGCATTGTGCATGTACATTGGTTTAGCGGATTTATCTGAATTACTCCCTGTTTTGTAGTTTGATTTATCTCTTTTCGTTCCCCTTATTAAATATAAGGTGAAAGGGAGGATCTGTCCGGCAGCTCATACATAAAAGTTGCCAGGGATTGCATTGTGTAACTTTTTAAAATATACGAGTATGTTTTTCATTATATCTATCATGTTTTTAGGTATTGGCATCGGTTATTTGCTGCGTAACCTGAAATTTCTGGAGAAAGTAGAAAAGAGTACTTCGCTTACGATATTCCTGCTACTTTTCGTGCTGGGCCTTTCGATAGGCTCCAATAGTTTAATCGTAAATAATCTGGGTAAATTCGGATGGCAAGCCATTGTGTTGGCTACTTCAAGTATCTTGGGCAGCATGTTGGCTTCTTTTCTCGTATTACACCTGTTTTTCAAGAAAGGAGGAAAATCATGAAAGGCAGTCTGATTGTTGTCGCATTTTTCTGTATAGGCTGTCTGGTCGGAATCTTCAATGATTTCCAGTTTGACATGCACAATCTTTCTATGTATATACTTTATGCGTTGATGTTGCAGGTTGGCATCAGTATCGGAAGCAATAAGAATCTGAAATTTCTGATCAAAAGTCTACGCCCCAATATGCTTTTAGTGCCGATAGCTACCATTGTCGGAACCCTTCTTTTTTCAGCTTTTGCCAGTTTATTGTTGAGTCAGTGGAGTGTATTCGATTGTATGGCAGTGGGAAGTGGATTTGCATATTATTCCCTTTCATCCATCTTGATTACTCAGTTTAAGGAAGCTTCTGTAGGATTACAGTTGGCAACGGAACTTGGTACAATTGCTTTGCTGGCCAATATTTTCCGCGAAATGATGGCCTTGCTGGGCGCACCACTGATCAGGAAATATTTTGGGAAACTGGCCCCTATTTCTGCTGCCGGTGTAAATTCAATGGATGTATTGTTGCCGTCCATTACTCACTATTCGGGAAAGGACATGATACCTGTTGCCATCTTTCACGGAATCCTCATTGATATGAGTGTACCTTTCTTTGTTTCATTTTTCTGCAGTTTATAGTTATATTTCTTCATTAACTATCTCCCAGCCATTAATCTTGATAATGACCGGGATGTAGTTATCGAAGGATATTTCAATGGTGAAATTATGGTTATGCTCAAAATCAATATTGGGATTTCCGCCTATGAGTTTACCAATAAGATTCTCATCATAGCGGATTGTACCTGTTTTGTCGGCAATTCGCAGCCGGGGTTCTCTATCCTTTTCCAGTCTCATTACATTGAAGTCGGCAATCAACGGATCTGATTGTCCCGATGATGCTTCATAAATGGGAATATAGCTTATCTGGTCATCATCGGAGAATTGTGAATCATATCCATACTTACCGTTATTATCCTCTATATAAATGTTGTCACTTCTGTCTTGATTCAAATTATGAGCAATGACCCGGATATGATTCGTCATTTGTTTCAAGTTTATCAATACAATTGTTTTTTCTTTACTGTTATGCCCGACTATATCGTGCATACCGTGATAGAGCAGTTTGGGCTGATTGATTACCCGGTTGTCCTCCTGACGTTTTACAGATAGAAAGAAATCATCGATATAAGTTTTTCCCGGCACACATTCAGAAGTCTGATAAGTACTTTTATCATAGCCACCCCATGCTACAAATTGGTAACTGCCCTGTTTGTAAGGCAGCTCCATGACATAATCGTCATTGATTGAAGTCATAGAATCGTTTACCTGAGAGATAAAAAGCCCTTTTTCATCGAATATGAAAACAGCCAACCGATCGATACCTTGTGGAGTGCTCTGCCTTGAGTCTGCATTTGTATCATAGCTGAATTTGAGGGCCAACCCTCCATCATCCCGGGGACATCCGGACATATCTTCCCGGATGCAATTCGTGAGTACGAAAGGCAATATAATGAATATGAATACTCTGAATCCGGCTTCTATCTTGCAGGTGAACATTCTGTGGGACATTAATTAGCTGGTTATAAATCGTGATCTTCTTCAATTACTTCCCAAGGGATAATCTGGATGTCGACTCCAATCCATGAATTAGGCTTGATTGGTTCTCCGCTGTCAAAGTTATCCGAAGGATTTCCCGGTGCTTGTATAGAATTGATGTTGATCTTAAAATATTGGTTTCTGTAGATATTATAAGGAGCCTGTGGTGTGACTGCATCACCGTTAACAAAAATATGATAGTAACACAATCCGTTGCTATACGTATTCTCCGATAATAGGTAGGCCCCATTGATAGATGGCATTTGCGGAGTATTTGCGACACATAGCTCCGCAAACTTTTCTGCCGTAGGTCCATCTATAAAGTAATTGGCAACACCATCGGCAGTCCGCACGACAAAGAATGTTTTATCCGCCGGTTTCGGATTGACGATGATTTCAAAATCAGCCGCAACTGTAGGGGGATTTATTTTGGCAGATATGATGTTAGTGGGTGTAAATACCCCGCTGACACTGATAAAAGTTGCTGCATCCACATTGGATGTACCCGAAATATACTGGAATGCATTTTCCGTAGCATAAGAAAAAGAGGTAGGCACATCAGCCGAAGCATAAACGTTGATGGCATCTGCTCCCCTCGTAAAATCTGCTGCGGTATAATTAGCCCAGTTATAGTCTTTGATGAGAGCGTCCCTGTTATCCTGAATAAAGTAGAATTTTTTATTCAGGTTTCTCCAGCCGAACTTCAGATCTGTCATCGTTCCGCCTCCATTCACTACAAAGCTCTGTGATTGGAACACCGCCGCTTTTGCAGTGACGCGATTTACAGAAATGGTTATGTGATTGTTTTCGGCTTCACTTTTCTTCTCATATAAATCAGTAGCGGGCGTAAGGGTCGGATAAGCACTATTGAACATGACAAATCCATTTGTTTGATCGGCCAATTTTGTTATTTCTTGTGTGAAATCTTTATAGCTGAATGCACCTAATCCATTAGAAGTAATATAGTTCACTATTTCTGCATTAAGGTTTACTCCCGCAAAAATATATTTATCCGTCTTTTTGGTACTGACCGGTTGGCTGGTCACCCAGGTAGAACTCCCGGCTGGTTTCTGTGTGAGCGTACCTCCTGCGACTGTAAATTCAGCTACAGTAGGTGTATTGGGAGATTCTGCGTCATAAATAAACACATGTAGGGATTTCACTGTATTTTCCGCTGCAATTCCCGGATCTGTAGATACTGCACGTGTCTTCGATGCGTGGGGAATGCTGATGGAAAAAGAGGCATATGCATCCGGGGCAATTACGTCCGGATTGCTGGGCTGGTCAACCCAATCATTGTCATTGCTGCATGCGGCCATAGTCAATGCAACCAGTGTAGTCATAAAGATTTTACTTGTTTTCATTATCTTTTTATTTAAGTGGATATACTACGTTTTTTTCAGATAACAAATATACCTTCCAGACAGCAACGATTTGTGACTTTAAAAATGTATTTATAAACAAAAAGTGTCTATTGAAGCAACCCCTGAAAAAGAAAGCTCTGATAATGCAACGCACCGTCATCAAAGGGATTGTTCGTTTCGATAGGCGCAACAAAAGTTACAGATTACTTGTTTACAGATAAAAATATAAAAACAATGATTATGCGTGATATAAATACAGATTTAATAGATGCAATGAAAATATACTTACCCAAGGGGAATAATCTTGCAAATGCGCTGATGGACATTCTTTACCTTGGCAAAGAAGCTACTTACAGGCGGTTGCGGGGTGAAGTGCCGTTCACTTTTGCCGAAGTTGCCACCATATCTCAACACATGGGCATTTCTCTTGATAAAATAGTAGGGGCCGATTTGAATGACAACGCTATCGTTAATCTGAATATGTTGCAATGTCAATGCCCTGCGGAGACCTATTATTCTATTATTGATTCGTATATAAAGTTGTTCGGTCAATTGATTGAACGGGAAAGTTCGGAAAGAAGTACCTCCTCAAATACCGTTCCGCAAACCCTGTATTTAAAGTATGAAGCCTTATCCAAATTCCAGCTTTTCAAATGGATTTACCAACATGAAAGCACATATGCAGGCAGGCATTATGAAGATTTGGAGATTCCGGAAAAATTGATTGACAAGCAAAAAGAATTTGTAAATTTATCCCAGCTATTCCAGACAACCAATTATATATGGGATAAAGAGATATTTATCAGATTGGTCAATGAGATCAAGTTTTTCTTAAATATCAATCTGATATCAGAAGACAGTGTAAAAAGAATAAAGAAGGAATTATTGGTATTACTGAATGAATTGGAGGAGATCTCAGCTCAGGGAAAATATTCATCCGGAAAAGATGTGAAAATATATATATCCGATATCAATTTTGAGTCTACATATAGTTATGTAGAAACAGATATCTACCATCAATGCCTGATAGGGGTCTTTTCCATTAATTCCATAACTTCGAAAGATGATTTGCTATTTCAGCATTTGAAGGTATGGATACAGTCATTAAAGAAGTATTCAACTTTGATTTCGCAGAGTGGTGAGGTTCAGCGAATCCATTTTTTTAACCGGCAACAAGAACTGGTGAAAAGTTTATAATGAAGTTTCGAAAATGGATACACGTCTTTATACACATTTCCGATTGTTGCATAATTGGACAATAAATTCATGTGAGATGTGATAATAGAAAAATCTTTGTTTACACCATTCATTAAACGCCACGGATTCCTTCCTGAAAAAGTCCATCTTTGTATCTGAGAAAATAAACCTAAACCCTAATGAAAAAATTAATGGTTATTCTGATAACCGGCCTTTTATATATGTCATGTACCGACAGTATGGAAGTGCCCGGAGATGCAGATAGAAATAATACAGAGGATGTATCGGTAAGGTTAGTGATAACCATACCGGCCTCCACTACATATGCCCGGACGCGAGGAACATTTGCGACGACCGATCATGAGTCTAAAATCAGTGAGATTCAAGTGTTAGTGTTTGAAGAAGGTAAATATAAGTACCGTGTACCCGGCATATCCATCAACAACACTTCATCCGCTGCTTCTTTTAAAGCTTTATTAAAATCAAGCAGTTCGCCTTTAAAATTACTCATATTAGCCAATGCTACCGATGCGGTAATAGCCAATGAGCCTTCGGTGGATGATAGCGAAGATTTGGTGAAAAAGAACATCAATCTCCGGTTCAACAATATCACTTCCGATTTTCCAATGTATGGGGAGTATGAATTGCCCGGCGGATTAGAAGCAACGGTTATAAATAATATTACCGGGATAAAGATGTTACGTTCCATTGCCCGGGTAGACGTGAAAGCTACGGAAGTGGCAAACTTTAAGCTGTCAGGGGTGAAAGCATATCGTGCCAATGACCACTTACAGATAATACCCGATGAAACCGGAGTCGTCAGGGTTACGCTTCCGAGCGTACCTGCCGGAAGTACCGGAAATGTAAACAGTGTCCTGTATCCTGTACCTGCTGAGGACCTGAATGAATTTTCAGCCCAACTCTACTTGCCTGAGGCCGATTCACCAGCCCCGGACAATCGGGTCAGTCAGGCAACCTGTATTATTGTGGAGGGTTATTATGAAGGAAGTGATCAACCGGGTTACTACCGTATGGATTTTGATCCCGATAATGTTGAAAATGCTTTCGGGCAAGTACTTCGTAATCATAAGTATATTTTCAATATAAAGAAGGTCTCAGGTCCGGGGTGGGGTAGTCCGGACGAAGCGGCGAATAATCGTTCCGCCCATATCGTAGCCGAAGTACAGGCATGGGATGATTATACCATTGACATGAGTTTCGATGGAGAACATCATTTTGGGGTATCTTCGCGAGAGATCATCCTCAAGAACAAAGCCGGTTCGGCAGGAATCATCAGTGTGAATACCGATCTTCCGGATTATACTTTACAATGGGCCGACGCGGCAGGAACTCCCCAAGGAACCGCCGACCAGTCATTAGCAAATGAATTCTTTAAAGTAGAAAAAACACAGAATGGGAGTCAACTGGTGATTACAGCTCTGCAGAACAATTCGGCAAGCAATATCCGCCGTACTCAAAACTTTATGATTACAGCCCATCGATGGCGTATTTTAGTGAATATACAGCAGAGATATGATGTCGCTGCCTACAAAACAATTGATCTTTTAACATTCAATGCCGGTTTGGGATATTTAGGAACGAATATAATTGGCTCTGGCAATGCAGAGGCGCGCGCAACCGGTCTTCGCGGAATACTCAATAATCAAAATAATTTCGGTCCGGCCGGAACAGTTGAATGCGGAGGATATAATCTGATTGGCGTGAGTGCGAGCAATAATAATCTGACAGATGCTCTTTTCGCGGCTTTTGATGTCGTTTATGTCCATTATATGAGCAATTCTTTATTCGGGATCTCGGATGCCCAGAAAGCGCACAATTGGGTGAAGGCTAAAAAGAACCGTGTATTGATTGTTTCTTATGATGCCAGTGATGTCAGCCAGAATTTATTAAAAGAGATATTGGGTGGAAATAGTGGCATTTCTTTTATCAGAAGTAATACCGGAGCATTTCCTTTGGCAAACCCGGTAGACAGTAATCGTTATTTTACTAGCACCGGTCCTTTTACCAGTGGTTCATATACTCCTGTCAGCACTGGTTTTTCCTTACGCAATTACGATTCTTTTCATGGTGAGATATTGCTTAATACCGATGCTTCTAAAGGCATCACTCCTATATTGATGGGATCTTCAGGAGGAATTGTTTTAGGCATAGACTACTCAAGAAGAATAGTCTATTGGGGCGATACGGATATAGGCAACTCGGGAACAGGTACAGGAGGGACCACTAATAATCGTATAAATAATGATGATGGGACCATTAATAATGATGCCTCCAAACTGATAGCCAATGTTTTTGCCTGGATAGCGGAGACTGTACTGTATGGAGAGTGATTACTATTCTCCGAGTGTAGCAAGCAAATCGTACGAAGGTACAAAAAACAATGTGCCTGTTACCGGAGTACTGAAGTCCAACAAACGATCGGTGTTCCCCACAGGGTCACCAATAAACATGTTCTCCAACATTTTGCGGGTAGTACTGAAGGTGCTGGCATAGCCGATAAAGTATGTTCCATATTCTCCTTTAGAAGTGTTGGCAAACGGCATATTGGCACGTACGATTTTCAAATCGTCACCGATATTGGTTACGGCATTGTGGGCATTTTGCGGTTTCTCTTCGTCCGACAATTCCACATCATTATATTTGCGGCGGCCAATCACCTTTTCTTGTGCTTCGACTGGAAGCGAGTTCCATGCTATCATGTCATGGATATATTTCTGCACAAAAACGTAACTGCCTCCTGCGAATTGCGGGTCTTCGTCACCGATAACTGCAAAATGATAAGGGTTTTCATCTACGGCCGGATTCTCCGTACCGTCTACGAAACCGATGATCGCTTTTCCGTCCATATATCTGAACCCGTGTGTTTCATCGATGGATTCTGCCACACCTTTGAGTTTTTCGTCAATTATAGAGGCAAATTCAAAACAGAGACCCATCTGTTTAGCCCGGATGTGCAGTAACAAGTCGCCCGGGGTAGATACAGCTATATATTTATCTCCTTTTATCTCTTCAAAGGTACTTAACTCTTTAGGTTTGTCCAACTCCGGAAAAAGTCTGCTCCAGGCATCGGCACCAAACCCCATCGTGCAGCTAAATTGCATATCAGGAAAACGGTTACGCATACTGCGTATCAGGGCGGAGAAATTAGCACATACATCTTTTACTTGCTTGATTGCATCGTCCGATTGCTTCAGTCCATAAACAATAAAAATAGCGTTTTCGCCTTGTTTCTCAGTTACATCTTGTGGTATATTTCCACCGAATAATTCTTCATGTACATTCATACTTTCCTATATTTTAAAGTTGTTGTTTATTGTAGTCGGTCTGATCTGATCAAATCAGAATATCATATAACTTAAAAGACTTGGCTTAGGTTCATTCGGAGGTTTGATTTTGTTCACCACAGGATACATCGGCAAACATACCTTGTATAAACTCTGTGGTGAACTTTGTTATATTACGGTTTTACGTATTTGGCGACATTACTCAAGCGCTTTTCCTGTACCGACAGGCCAATATGGATTCTGATACATCATGGATGTATTGATGTCTTCCGGATTGGTGGCCGACAATTGCAAATCCTGTAGTCCGAGTGGTTCCAGATAATAAGCTTTTTTCCAGGTATATCCGTCATAAAGTTGATTATTCGTTTGTGTCCTTCGCAGTGGTCGTACGTATTTCCCGTCCGATTTCGGCGACATGTTGGCAGATGTGCTGCCATCGGCTACTACAGCAGACTTTTCATTTCCGTCTTTATCCGTGGTTGTGTAGAGTTTATAGGCTTCATCCCAGAAGTTGATGCCTTCTACAATATACGGTTGTGTAAATAACCGGTCCCAAGAGCGCCATCTCTTCAGGTCATCCCAGCGCATGCCCTCGGCGATAAATTCGCAGCGGCGTTCACGGCGAATATTGTAAAGCGTCGCATCTACCATTCGGTCTCCCGAGTAAACTCCGAGGTCGTCTTCGCGGCTCAGATCCGTACTATTGATCGTCTTCTGATAGTCTTCATCGACACCGGCACGTCTGCGAATGGCTTTCCAGTAGTCCTGTGCCTTACTGTCTAACGAACCATTCTTCTCATAACAAGCCTCAATATAGTTAAGATATGCTTCGGAAGCACGAAAAATAGGACAGGCATTGGTCCCCAGCAATTCGTCCGATCTGCTTTGTTCGTCATCATACGGATAGAACTTACGGGAACGATAACCGGTGATATCACGTGTCTGTTCCTGATCACTGATTACTGTAGATTTTACCCAAGGTACAGGTACGGGATTCGTTACCATGTTTCCCGCCTGGTCCTTATTGTAATTCTTCACTGTATCTGCTCTTTCATCTGTCATCCACGCATCTTTTTCTCCCCACACAAACAGTTGCAAGCGCTCGTCGCGGTCTTTCTTTTCATCAGAAACCGTTCTGTCATCAATAGCATTGTTGCTTGCATAGATAGGCATACCGTCTTTCATCAGAAATGTTTTGATCAGTGAACGTGTCAGTCCGGTGCGGTCTCCGTTTTTAAGGCGTGCACCTACACAATGTGATACGGTAAGTGACAGGTTATATTGTTTCCACAGCAGTACTTCTTCCACATTCGAAAGATCCGGCTGGCTGAACATTTCGAAATAAGGATTCCACCCATAAAGTGTATTGTATGGAGGATTCATTACATGCGAGTTTTCTGCCAGTTGAACATGATCGGCAACTGCTGCCGCTGCTTGCATTGCTTCCGTCAGGAAGAAGTTTATTTCTCCTGCTATATCGAATGTTTTTCCACTGTTATAGCTCATTACGGCTCCGGGCCATGTTGGATCACCCGGTACGCGCCCCGTTCCCTGATGATATTTCTCGAAGGTTGCTTCGAACAGTGCAACTCTTGATTTCAGCACCAATGCAGCCTGTTTGTTAATACGCTGGTTATTCTGGAAACCACGTTCTTTCAGGCGACTGATAGCTTCGTCAAGATTTTTTAGAATGAAGCGTGCCACTTCATTGCGCGGTGCGCGCTGACTTTTCTTGATCAGTGTTTCGGAGTCGTCCGGCAATACTTCGGTAATGATGGGATAATCGCCAAAACGTACCAATGCGTTATAATACGCCAGGGCACGGAAGAAATAAGCCTCTCCGATATACTGCTTCAACAATTCTGCATCTCCGGGAATCGTACCCTCTTTCTCTTTCGGCAGTACTTGTTCAAAGAGATAATTCCACACACGAATACGGTTCAGAGGTTCCTGAATATTTTTCCCTTCGGGCACCTGTTTGTTTCCCGCAAAATAATCAAGGTTTCCATCATCACTCAATAAATTGTCGGTGTTAGCATCATTTCTTACCACTCCGGAGTTCCATGCCCTTTGGTGATACATCTTGGTTGTATTTGAATTTTCAAGGTAGTCGTCATAGTAATTGATAACATAGCTTCCCACTTGATCTACTGTGTTGAAGTAATCTTCCGGAGTGATATCACTGATTGGCGAACGGTCCAGGAAGTCGTTGCATGAAGTCAGTGCCAGTCCGCCCATTCCGATTAACGAGCAGAAACAGATATGTTTCAGTTTTAGTTTCATCATTTGTCTGGTAAAATTAGAAGTTAACATTTAAGCCGATAGAAATCGTTCTCTGCAAAGGATAGAGCTTACCGTCTCCCCAGTCGCTACCCAATAATTCCGGATCAAATACTCCGCTGATTCCCGAGAAGGTCAACAGATTGTCTCCGGACACATAAACACGTACCGATTCCATTGCTGCTTTCCGGGTCCATGTTTTGGGCAGAGTGTAGCCAATCTGGGCATTCTTCAGACGGCAATATGCGGCATTCTGTAGATATCCGCTTTGTACTTTCTGGTTTTTATCTGTATTAAAATAGGGTTTTGGGTAGTAAGCATTAGTGTTTGCACCGAGAGGATCACCTTCCGGACGCCAATAGTCCATGTGCTCTTTAAATGCAGTTGATTGCCATAATCCGCCATTTGCTCCCCAGAAGTACGGACCGTCCAACCAGTAATCTCTTTTCATCACTCCCTGTAGGAATACTGAGAAATCGAATCCTTTCCATGCTCCGGTCAGTGTCAGACCGAAATTATACCTGGGTGTGCTGTTACCGATAATTGTTAAGTCACCATGATCTTCCAGAGTGTTCGATCCGTTGTTAACCCCTTCTTTTCCATCCAGGTTTGCATACATAATGTCACCGGCTCCCCAGTTTGTTCCCCAGTTGGGTGTGCCTCCGTTGGCCAGGTGCGCATTCATTTCCTCTTGGGTTTGTGCGATACCAACAGTTTTGTATCCCCAGATGTCACCCAATATCTGTCCATTATAGTATACGTCCGAAGAGAGTGAATTCGTCGGGTTTGGATATTTCAGTATCTTACGTTTTCCATCAGATAAAACGAATCGCGCACTATAATCAAACTCGCTGATGCGGTCTCTCCATGAGAGCTCCAGCTCCCAACCGTATGACTTCATGTCGCAGTTGTTCACTTGAGGGGGTAGAGCTCCCAGTACGGGGGGTAATATAGGAGCAGGACCTATCATATCGTATGTGTAACGGTTATAATAACCGACCGATCCTGTCAGGCGATTATTGAGCAAACCAAAATCCAGACCGAGATCCCATGATTCAATGGTTTCCCATGTCATCAGTGAATTAACGATGCCCGGCAGTTGAGCTGTATTTTGTTTCTTGCCGTCGATCAGCCATCCGGAATTGGCAGATCCCGTAATCATATTTTGATAAAAGGGATACCAGGCATTGGCCTTATCCGTGTTGTTGTTGCCAAGCTGCCCCCAAGAGCCCCTCAGCTTTAAGGTGCCGATAATACCGGCCAAAGGACGGAAGAAATCTTCGCGTGCGATATTCCATCCGGCTGAAAAAGAAGGGAACAATCCCCAACGCTTATCGCCTACAAACCGTGAAGAACCGTCATAACGCAGATTGGCTTCTAACATATACCGCTCTTTGTAGTTATAGTTCACACGTCCGAAGAAACCGGCAATTGCTCTTTCGCGTGCCCATGCATTTGCCTTCTGATTGTCCTGAGTCAATCCTAAAGAAGGAACATTCGAACTGATCAGGTCAGTTCCGAATCCGGTCATTCCGCTTGGCCGGAAAAGTTCGGCGTTGAAACCACCCATCACTTTAAAATAATGATCACCGATTGTTTTTGCATAGTCGCTGTAAATGTTGCCGGAGAAGTAATCTTCATCTTCACGTTCGTCCTGAACCTCTGAATATCCGGCCGCTCCACCGTTCCACGACAATAAGTAAGGTTTGTTGTTCACGTCATATCCATAGATCGGTAATACTGCCCAATGTTGCTTTCGTGTATAGGTACGCATACTTCCCTCTACTACAATTCGCCAGTCTTTGACGGGCTCGAAGATAGCTTGCAGCTGATTGGTATACCAGTTTTTCTGGCTCGTTTGCACACCTCCCTCTTCCAACTGAATGATTTCCATATTGGGCATGTAATGACCGTTCGGATCCATAGGAGCACAGGTCGGCCAGCGGCGGGCAATGTTATGAAAAAATGCGCCTGTCATGTAAGTTGGGCGGTCATAGTCTTCACGGGTCCATTTGCTCGTGTAGTTTAACGTGATCCACTCCGCAGGTTTTGCCGAGATTTTAGCATTCATCGTATAACGGTTGAAGTTATCTTCGCCGTGCTTGATAAGGCCATTCTGATTCAAGAAACTGCCGCTGATCATATAAGTCAGCTTTTCTGTTCCTCCACTGATACTGAGGTTGTGTTCCGTAGAGGGTGTCCAGCTTTTGTAAAACTCTTTAAACCAGTCTGTATTGGCAAATGATCCTGCATAGCTTTTCCATTTGCCGTCCGGTCCAGCTTCCAGCCCGTAATACTCGGGAGTGGAAGGATCGGTAAACTTTCCGTTTTGGAAGTCCAGAATATTTTGCAATGCTTTTTCGTCAAAGGTAGGAGATTCCCCACCATTGGTCGAAGCCCGGTTAAAATACTGCGCAAAGGTGTAAGAATCCACCATGTCAGGCAACTGAATGGCATCCGAGAAACGTACATTACCCGAATAGTTTACACGTGTTTTGCCACTTTTACCACTCTTCGTAGTGATCAGGATGACCCCGAATGCCGCACGCGCACCATAGATCGATGAAGAAGCTGCATCCTTCAGTACAGATACCGATTCAATATCATTCGGGTTGACTGTATTCATGTCTCCTTCGATTCCATCGATCAGTACCAACGGACTACTGCTCGAACCATCGCTTATCGTACCTGCTCCTCGGATGTTTACGTTTAGTTCGCCATCCAGTGTACCACCGCTACTGCCCACGGACATATTCAGTCCCGGAATAACTCCTTGCAGTGCCTGTGACACATTCTGTACGGGGCGCGACTCCAGGACGTCCGCATTGACCATACTTACAGATCCGGTAACGTTTACTTTCTTTTGTAAACCATAGCCCACAACTACTACTTCATCCAGTTGCTTTGAATCTTCCTGCATGGTGATATGGAGTTCCTTTCCGGTCACTTCCGTTGTGACAGTTTTGTAACCGATAAATGAAAACTCGAGGATAGCTCCTTTGGGAGTGTCAATAGAGAACTTTCCGTCCAAGTCGGTGATGGTTCCCGTATTGGTGCCCTGCACTTTTACGGAAACTCCGATAAGTGGTTCACCCGTGTTGTCGATGATTACACCGGTGGCTTTCACGGTTTGTTGTTGTATACTGGCAGTCGCTTGTGTTTTGTAAGTATCGGTCGTCGCTTGTGCCGACTGTGCGCACCACAGCAACAAAGTAGCAACTACTGTTTTCAGGCAGTGTTTTTCCCATACTCTTGTAAACCTTAAGGATAGGTTACTTTTTTTCGTCATAAATTAATAGGTTTGAGTTAAACATGTTTTTCAGTTTTTTACTTCTTTTGTAACTCCGTCCTCATTTCGGAATCGAAGTCTTGTTAGTTTTTGTTTTCTTCTACTTTTTCATAATTTTTCTTTTAAGTGATACAATTATTCCGGTTTCTCTGAAAAGAAACTAATTGATGAAGTAGACAAAGATTATGCCAGATGTGAAAAGATGGTATAAGGCACTAATGAAGTATAATACGGGGATGTAAATGTGGAATTCACCACAATTTTGTGGAATAAATCCACAAACAAAATCCGCTTGACGTTGTTGTTGTATCAAACTTAAATTAATAGAAACCCAAATGATAAAGAAGCTTAACCCCCTTTTGTTGATGGCAATGTTGTTATTCATTTCCAGCACTGTTTTTTCAGCCGGTTTTCCTCCTCCCGATAAAGTGCAGGAAGCCTTTCAGAAAATGTATCCTAAAGTGACCACGGTCGATTGGGAACGAAAAGGAGATTATCACATTGCCGATATCAGGGTGAAAGGGTGGGAGCTAAACGTCTGGTTCAGTGATAAAGGTAAATGGTTGATGACAGAGACCGATGTCGAATCTTTGGAGGCTGTTCCTCCTGTTGTGGCAAAGGCCTTTATGCAAAGTACGATGGCGTCCATGCAATTGGAAGATGTAAGAATCATCACTTTTCCCAAGCAGCCGGCGGTCATCATAATCGAAGTGGAGGAATATGACACTGATTCGGAATTTCAGTTGTTTTATTCTCCGGACGGTAAACTCTTACAGACTCTTAATGTAAGCGAAACAGGAGGGGAGATTTATCCCGGACTGTTTAAATAGAGTTTGCTACATAATACCAGCTACTCTTTTCACCACAGCTAAACAAATTACGCAGATATTCAAATCACATCTATTGATTTCTTTTTTCTCTGTGTAATTTGTGAATCTGTGGTGACTAATCTATGAAGATCATTCCTTTTCTCCATGCGATTGTTCATTGAGATTTCTTTTTTATTGTGCCATGGTTTCAGAATCATCCTCAGATTTTGTATCGTTATCTTCTTATGCTCGTACAATTCATTCCCGGACGCAATTATTCTTTAGCTTTTCTCCAAAATTGCATTTGAGAAAGGTGTAGCCCAACTGTTGTTTGGGTGTAGCCATCCGATCGTTATGGCTACACCTTTCACCTTGGATAGCTACACCCTTTTCAGGTAATCAGTCTTACCTCCTTCCGATAATTCTCTTTGTAGGAACTATATCTTTTTGATTTTTAGAATATTATTTTGTTGTCTAACTTACATTTTACAAAATTGTCTGCATCTATGAAAGGGTATCTTGGTAAGATGATTACTATTACGAATCATAATAATATGATGATTGGAGTAACAACTGTCATGAAATACTATTTTATAGGATAGAAGAAAAAAAGAACAGATTCCTCTGTGAGTAATTAGACAAAACCGTATTTTTAGAGACATGATTATGTGCGGTCGGATGATATGTATATAAATTTCTGATAATTAATTTATTAGATATTAGAATTATGATGAAGTCCATAAGCTGATGTTGTAAATCTCGGAAGGAATGACTCTATGTGTGAAAATATCATTTGTTCTACATGTGATAGTATGCCAAAAGAGTCGTATCGAACAAATTGCGTAGTTAGATAGCCAGTGGACATTATCAACTTAAAGAATAAAATGAAAGATATTATTGATCTATTACAAAAGAAACGAATAAAAACTGTTGATGCCTTAAAGCAAGGCGAACAACATCAGTTCTCTTGCCTTCAACAAATAGTAAATAACATATCAGGTTTCAATTCCCAATTTTGGAGAATTGGAGACCTAGGATTATATGAAACCAAACATCCAATCAACATAGATTCTTTGAATGGAGATTTTGTTGCGTGGTTTGACGTCGGGAATGAAAATTTTCCCACTGAAAAACAACTTGCCACATGGGAAGACTTTTGTAAAATCAGCCCAACGAACATGAAAGAAATGATTATCGAGGGACTTACGAAGTTATCAAGGCAAATGGATTTATTATTTGCTGATATCAAGCCTCAATATGGCCCAGTTTACAATCCAAAGGCGGTATCAAGAAACGCAAAGAAAGCCATTGAAGTGATGAGCAAAAACAACAGGTCTATCGGTCGGCAAGCTAAATCGATTTTCCAATGCACTTCTGTTGTGATTCCAAAGCAAGACAAGTCCCCAGTTCGGTTTATAATTCTAAACTTTCAGATCGGGCGGCATCCATATGAATTTGAAGCTGTCTTGTGTGATAGTGTAGTATTTATCATTGGAGAAAACTCAGGTTTATGGACTCGACTTGATTGGGATTATGAATTTAATGTATCAGATTTTAATATTGCAACAGCTTTGCATCCATATTGGCGACAGAAATAATATGAGATTAAAGGCAGAGTAAAGAAAATAAAGCTATTCTGTAATGTAGTCGTGAGATCAGTTGATAATAAGCGAGTTATATCATAATCCTGAAAAACACTCCGTGAGGGGCTGTTTTGCTTGGTACTCTTCAGGGAAAACCGGATATTTGCACTGTTGATCAACGAAACGAGACTATAAAAATGAAATTTAAATCTTTAAAAAGAAACGTAGTATGAGTGTAATTTTTAAAACAGTGCAACGCCCGTCAGATCCGCGCGTTGAGAATTCTCCGAAGAGGTATTATCCGCAACTCATTACATTGGGTCGGTCGGTAAACCTGAAGTTTATAGCACAGAAAATCCAGGACCGTTCATCACTTTCGGTAGGTGACATTAAGAGTACGATTCAGAATTTTGTAGAAAAGTTGAAAGAGCAGCTGCTGGAAGGAAAAGCGGTAAACATTGAAGGATTGGGGGTGTTTATGCTCGCAGCCAAGTCGAAAGGTGCCGAAAAGAAAGAAGACATCACGGCCAAAAGTGTAGAGGCTGTACGTATCTATTTTCAGGCTAACAAAGAGTTGAAAATTACCAAAACGGCTACCCGTGCGGGTGAAAAACTGGACCTGATCAGTCTGGACGATTACCTGAAAGGGACAACTGATGGAGGAGACGGAGGTATCGTAGATGATCCGACGGCATAAAACGGCTGACGGAGAGGTAATGATCCTGTAACAGACGAATAGAAAACAGGATGTGTGTATGGCTTCCGGCCGGTTTCCGAAAAAACGGGACGGCCGGGAGCCTTTTTTTACTTCGCTTAGGCTTTTTTGTGTGCAAACATGGAAGGGAACGCTTGTCAGATGGAAGGGAATGATTATCTTTGCAACTTCGAATAAAACTACGGAATAAAATGGTTAAGAAGATAGTAAAAGGCCTTTGGATTTTCTTTGCACTGATGGTGCTGGCAGGAATTGCAGTATTTGCTTCTATCGCTTATGGATGGATTGGATATATGCCTCCTGTGGAAGAATTGGAAAATCCAAATTACAAGTTTGCCACCGAAATTCTTTCGGAGGACGGTAAGGTTTTAGGAACATGGTCGCTTAGTAAGGAAAATCGTGTATATACCTCATATAATGAACTTTCACCTAACATCATCAATGCACTGATAGCAACGGAAGATGTACGCTTTGCCGAACATTCGGGTATTGATGCCAAGGCACTGATACGCGCTGTAGTGAAACGTGGATTATTGATGCAGAAAAACGCAGGTGGAGGTAGTACGCTCTCGCAGCAACTTGCCAAGCAGCTGTTCACAGATGAAGTTGCCAAAAACACTCTGCAACGTCTGTTTCAGAAACCGATAGAGTGGGTGATTGCCGTGAAATTGGAGCGATATTACACCAAAGAGGAAATTCTGAGTATGTATCTCAATAAGTTCGACTTTCTGAACAATGCAGTAGGAATCAAAACGGCTTCCTATACCTATTTCGGATGTGAACCGAAGGACTTGAAAGTTGAACAGGCGGCCACGCTGATCGGTATGTGTAAGAATCCTTCACTCTACAATCCGGTACGCTTTAATGAGCGTTCGCGCGGACGGCGGAATACAGTACTCGACCAGATGAGAAAAGCCGGATATATCACGGAGGAGGAGTGTGACTCGTTGCAGAACCTGCCGCTGGAGCTGGTGTACCACCGGGTGGACCATAAAGAAGGATTGGCTACTTATTTTCGCGAATATCTACGTGGTGTGATGACTGCTCCTAAACCCGTTCGCAGTAACTATCGTGGCTGGCAGATGCAAAAGTTCTATGAAGACTCGATCGACTGGGAAATGAATCCGTTGTATGGCTGGTGTGAGAAAAATAAGAAAAAGGACGGTTCGAACTATAACATCTATACGGACGGGCTGAAAATTTATACAACCATCAATTCGCACATGCAACGTTATGCCGAAGAGGCAGTGGAAGAGCATATCGGAGACTATCTGCAACCTCTGTTCTTCAAAGAGAAGAAAGGACGCAAAAAAGCTCCGTACAGCAATCAATTGACTCAAGAAGAGATTGACCGCATTCTGGACAGGGCAGTGAAGCAGACCAGCCGTTATCAGAGCATGAAAGCAGCCGGGGCCTCGGAAACGGAGATCAAGAAGGCATTCGACAAGCCGGAGCCGATGTCAGTCTTCACATGGCACGGTGAAAAAGATACCATTATGACTCCAATGGATTCCATCCGTTATTATAAACACTTCCTGCGTGCCGGATTTATGTCGATGGATCCGATAAACGGACAGGTAAAGGCATATGTGGGTGGACCGAACTATACTTATTTCCAATATGACATGGCGATGGTGGGGCGCCGACAGGTGGGATCTACTATTAAACCCTATCTATATGCGTTGGCAATGGAAAACGGATTCTCTCCCTGCGATGAAACACGCAACGTGGAAATCACCCTTATTGATGAAAATGGAAAGCCCTGGTCACCGAAGAATACTTCGAAAGGACATTATGGTGAAATGGTAACTTTAAAATGGGGACTTGCCAACTCAAATAACTGGATATCGGCTTATTTGATGAGTAAACTGAACCCGTATGCGTTGGCACGTCTGATCCACACTTTCGGGGTACGCAATAAAGAAATTCAACCTACAGTATCTCTCTGTCTTGGTCCGTGCGAAATTTCGGTAGGAGAGATGGTCAGTGCTTATACAGCCTTTGCGAATAAGGGAATTCGGGTAGCACCTTTGTTTGTGACCAAAATAGAAGACAGTGAAGGCAATGTGTTGTCCACCTTCTCGCCACAGATGGAAGAGGTGATCAGTGCATCGAGTGCCTATAAGATGCTGGTAATGCTGCGTGCCGTAATCAATGAAGGTACAGGAGGACGTGTCCGCAGGTACGGAATAACAGCCGATATGGGTGGTAAGACCGGAACGACTCAGCGCAACTCGGATGGATGGTTTATGGGATTCACTCCTTCACTGGTATCCGGTTGCTGGGTAGGCGGTGAAGAACGGGATATCCATTTTGACTCGATGAGAGATGGACAGGGTGCTGCGCTGGCATTGCCCATCTGGACCAAATACATGCATAAGGTGTATGCAGACCAGACATTGGGATATGATCCGAAAGAGACTTTTAAACTGCCTGACGGATTTGACCCGTGCAAAGACTTCAGTATTTCGGGGGATAGCATCATAGATGAACCGGCATCGGGACTGGACGATTTATTCAATTAATGTAGTCAGCGATGCACTCCTGTCTGATTTGTATCGGAAGTAATTATAACCGGAAGGAGAATCTCCTTCTTGCCCGCAGGAGGCTGACGGCTCTGTTTCCCTCCATCCGTTTTACGGGTGAGCAGGAAACAAGGCCGTTATTCTTTCGTAATCCGGCGTTGTTCTCTAACCAAGTGGCTCGCTTCTATACTGATGCGGACGCCGAACGGGTGGTGAAAGAGTTGAAAACAATCGAAAAGGAGGCTGGAAGAGAGAAGGAAGACAAAAAGAGGGAAAAGGTTTGTCTGGATATCGACTTACTCGTTTTTGATAACCGGGTATTGAAACCGGAAGACTTGAAAAGAGACTATATTCTCAAAGGACTTGAAGAACTGAAGTAGCCTATGGCTCGCAACTAAATATAAGAAATATGAAATTTTTAGGAATAATTCCCGCACGTTATGCTTCTACCCGCTTCCCGGCAAAACCATTGGCTATGCTGGGAGGAAAAACGGTGATACAACGTGTATATGAACAAGTGGCCGGTGTGCTTGATGATGCCTATGTAGCCACGGATGACGAACGGATCGAAGCTGCTGTAAAAGCATTTGGCGGCAAGGTAATAATGACTTCTGTTAACCATAAAAGTGGAACAGACCGCTGTTATGAAGCTTGTACAAAGATAGGCGGGGACTTTGATGTAGTGGTTAACATACAGGGAGATGAACCTTTTATTCAGCCTTCGCAGCTGAAAGCTGTAAAAGCCTGCTTTGAAGATGTGTCTACACAGATTGCTACTTTAGTGAAACCCTTTCCGGCAGATGACGAGCTTGCCGTGCTGGAAAATGTGAATTCTCCGAAGGTAGTACTGAATAAGAACATGAATGCATTGTATTTCAGCCGGTCTGTGATCCCGTACCAACGTAACGCAGATAAAAAAGATTGGTTGAAAAATCACACTTATTATAAACATATCGGACTATATGCATACAGAACAGAAGTACTGAAAGAGATAACTTCACTCCCACAGTCTTCGTTGGAGCTGGCTGAATCATTGGAACAACTTCGCTGGCTGGAAAACGGGTATACCATTAAAGTCGGAATCAGTGAAGTAGAGACAATCGGGATCGATACACCTCAGGACCTGGAAGAGGCAGAGAAGTTTTTACAGAAAAATAATTTATTATGAACCGGACACTTCAACCCGAAATTCAGGAATTAGTTCAGTTCAACATCCTTCCTCCGGAACGTACGGTAATGCCGAATGGAGTACCGTTGACGGTTATCAATGCCGGCGAACAGGATGTGGTACGCGTTGACATTTTGTTTGGTGGCGGACGTTGGCAACAGTCGAAAAAACTACAGGCATTGTTTGCGAACCGTATGTTGCGTGAAGGATCCCGGAAATATACGGCAGCAGAGATTGCTGAAAGGCTGGATTATTACGGGGCATGGCTCGAACTATCCAGTTCGGCGGAATATGCATATGTCACACTGTACTCACTGAATAAGTATTTTGCCGAAACGCTCGATGTGCTTGAATCGATTATCAAAGAGCCGCTTTTTCCGGAAAAAGAACTGAATACGGTAATAGATGCCAATATTCAGCAGTATCTGGTTAATACATCAAAAGTGGATTTTCTGGCACACAGGAGTCTACTGAGGGCACTTTATGGTGAAGAACATCCATGCGGACGCTATGTGGAGGAGACAGACTATCATAACATAACTCCAGACTTATTGCGTGAGTTTTATAATACGTATTATCATTCGGGAAATTGCTATATTTACCTTTCCGGTAAAGTAACGGACGAAATTACCCGCCGTATAGAAGCTGCATTCGGTACGGTTCCGTTTGGCAACTATCAGCAAAGGCTGGTTAAGAAAGAATATCCGTTTGTTGCGGTCCCGGAGAAGCGTATTTTCACGGAAAGAGAAGATGCAATGCAGAGTGCGGTGAAATTGGGAACTACAACTATCTTGCGAACACATCCCGATTATCTGAAACTACGAGTGTTGATCACTCTGTTCGGGGGGTATTTCGGCAGTAGATTGATGTCGAATATTCGTGAAGATAAAGGATATACCTATGGAATTTCTGCCGGGATCATGTTCTATCCGGGTAGTGGCCTGCTTGGCATCAGCACGGAGACAGCGAATGAATATGTAGAACCGTTGATACAGGAAGTTTACAAGGAGATCGATAAATTGCAGAATGACCGGGTGCCACCAGAGGAGCTGGCCATGGTACGTAACTATATGCTTGGAGAGATGTGCCGGAATTATGAATCACCTTTCTCACTGGCTGACGCTTGGATGTTTATCCTTACTTCCGGTTTGGATGATGCTTATTTTGCCCGCTCGCTACAAGCTGTGAAGGAGGTTACGCCGGAAGAAATACGGGAGTTGGCAGGTCGTTATTTGTGCAAAGAGAATTTAAAAGAGGTCATTGCAGGTAAAAAGTTAGCATAAAAAAGCGTCAAAAGAAAGCAGCTTTAGTGTATAAATTGTATATTTGCCAAATGAAAACAACAAGATACATCTATACAGCACTCATTTTAGCGGCTCTTTCGCAAGGGAGTGCTGTCGCACAAAATAAAGGTGGATTCTTCAGCAAAGTGCGGGACACCTTCTCTACTGAAATTAAAATAGGAAACTACACGTTTAAGGATGGCTCCGTATATACCGGAGAAATGAAGGGACGTAAGCCAAACGGTAAAGGTAAGACTGTTTTTAAGAATGGCGACGTTTACGAAGGAGAGTACGTAAAAGGTAAGCGTGAGGGATTCGGAGTTTATACTTTCCCAGACGGTGAACGGTATGAAGGACAGTGGTACCAGGACCAGCAACATGGCAACGGAATCTACTATTTTATGAACAATAACCGTTATGACGGTATGTGGTTTCAGGATTATCAGCACGGGCCGGGAACGATGTATTACCATAATGGAGACGTATATGTGGGTGACTGGGTGAACGACAAACGTGAAGGTAAAGGAACATACACTTGGAGAGACGGTTCCAAATACGTGGGCGACTGGAAAAATGATAAAAAAGACGGTAAAGGCGTATTGGAATGGAATGACGGTTGTAGATATGACGGTGACTGGAAAAATGATGTCCGTGAAGGTAAAGGAACCTTTGAATATACAAACGGTGAAAAATATGTGGGTGACTGGAAGGACGACTTGCAACATGGAAAAGGTATCTTCTTTCTGGGAGGCGACCGCTATGAAGGTTCATATCTGCAGGGCGAACGTACCGGTTCCGGTATATATTATCATGCTAATGGTGACAAATATGTAGGTAACTTCAAAGATGGCATGCAGGATGGTGAAGGTACGTTTACCTGGGCTAACGGTGCCGTATATGAAGGTGAATGGAAAGATAACAAGCGTAACGGACATGGAACCTATAAATGGAGCAACGGGGATGTGTACGAGGGAGAATGGAAGAATAACCAGCCTAATGGTAAAGGTACTCTTACTTTGACAAACGGTACCAAATATAAAGGTGGATTTGTGAACGGATTGCAGGAAGGCAATGGAGTGGAAGAAGATAAAAACGGGAATCGTTATGAAGGCTTCTTCAAGCAAGGTAAGAAAAATGGACCGTTTGTAGAAACAGATAGTACCGGAAAAGTAATCCGTAAAGGAACTTACAAATTCGGACGACTGGAACAATAGACAGAGCAGAGATAAGCATAAATAAAAAAACGTAGAACTGAAAGTTCTACGTTTTTTTATTGTCCTTTATCCTATCTTTCTTAGATAATGTATTGTGAACTGATGGATTCGTTGTTCATTACACGTTTAATTGTTTCGGCAAACATATCGGCAATGCTCAGCTGTTTTACTTTGACACATTTTTTAGAATAAGGAATGCTGTCGGTGAAGACCATTTCAGTCAGTCCTGACTCCTGAACACGGAATGATGCGGGATCGGACATTACACAGTGACTGGCAATGGCACGTACTGAGTTAGCTCCGGCTTCAAGCATGATGTTGGCGGCTTTTGTAATAGTACCGGCAGTATCAACAATATCGTCAATCAATACTACGTTTTTACCTTTTACATCGCCGATGATCTGCATAGAGGCTACTTCATTTGCTTTCTCACGTGACTTATTGCAGAGAACCAGGGGTACACCCAAATATTTGGAGAATGTACTTGCTCTTTTTGAACCACCGACGTCGGGAGTTGCAATTACGAGTTCTTCCAGCTTCAATGACTGAATATAGGGGAGGAACACGGCCGAAGCATACAAGTGATCCACCGGAATATTGAAGAAGCCCTGAATCTGGTCTGCGTGCAAATCCATTGTGATCAGACGATCGATGCCTGCAACTGAAAGCAGGTCTGCTACCAGCTTTGCGCCGATAGAAACACGTGGTTTATCTTTTCTGTCCTGACGTGCCCATCCGAAATAGGGGACAACTGCAACGACGCTCTTTGCAGACGCTCTCTTGGCTGCATCGATCATCAGAAGAAGTTCCATCAAATTGTCAGAATTAGGGAAAGTGGACTGAACCAGGAATACGTGTGCGCCACGAATTGACTCTTCATAAGAAACTGCAAATTCACCATCAGCAAAGTGGGTGATATTCATGTTTCCCAAAGGACAATTGAGGCTTGCGCAGATTTTTTCTGCCAGGTATCTCGAATTAGTTCCCGAGAATACCATAAAGGGTGCTTTTTCGCTCATTGTGTGTAATAGTTGTTACCTATTGGTTATAATTTGCGCGCAAAGGTATGAATTATCTGGGCATTTTAAAAGACTTATTGTAGAAAAAATTGTAGTTTTGCTACCTGAACACTAATTGTATCCGAAAAGAAATGAATCCGCGTTTGCCTATAGTGCTTTTCTGTGTGTTGTTGCTGACGACATTCTTCTCTTGTGTCGATACAGCTCCAACCAAGGAGGTACAGCATATCGATTCGCTAAACCAACTGGCATATACTTATCGATATAGAAATCTGGATTCTTCTTGCCGGGCTGCGTCGCAGGCCTATAAAGAGGTTAGCATGTACCAGCAGGGAAAAGCGGAAGCTTCTAATAATCTTGCTTTCTGCGCTTTCATGCGGATGGACTTTGATAATTCGGAACGTTTGTATAAAGAGGTCTACAATCTGACGAAAAATGAACTGGAGCTTTTGATTGCTGATATCGGACTGATGAAAATTTATCAGCGGACAGCTATGAATAAAGAGTTCTATGATTACAGGAATAGTGCAATCCGGAGAATGAAGCGGATTGATGAAGAAAGTAACCTGTTTATAGATCGTCACGAAAGTGCCCGGTTGAATTATGCTTTTACAGAATTTTTTATCGTTTCAGCGGTTTATTACTACTATCTGCAACAACGTGCCGAGGCGATGGCTTCGCTGAACGAAATACGGCAAAACGAGGAGTTGGCAGCCGATACAAACCAAATTCTCTATTTTCATTATATCAAAGGTTCAGCCGGTTTATGTGAGGGGAAAACACCGGAAGACCGGAAGCTTGAAGAGTTTGATGAACTGTATACCACTTGGAAAATGGCATCGGAGCAAGGATATTTATACTTCGAAGGAAATGGCTTGCAGGGGCTTGCCAATCTGATGGCATCTCCGGGTAGTTATGAATTATTCCTGAACAGGCGTTCGCATGCTCTGACAAGATTCGGTATGCCTGTAGATTCATTGTTGCCGTTGAGATTAGGACAAATGGCACTGGAACGTTTTCGTAAATATAACGACCTTTATCAAATAGCGGGTGCGTATGTATCAATCGGCAAATACCTGAATGCTCATGGGCGCTATGCAGAAGCGCTGGACACGTTGGCAAAAGCGTTGGATTGCGTGAACCAGCACCATATTACATATTACCATTCTGTAGCAGATACACTTGATAAACTGGAGGTGTTTGTCCCAAACAAAGATGTGGCATATACTGAAGTAACCTGGCTTGGGAAAGAAAAGGTGAAAACTGTGCCGGAATGGATCTCCAGAATACGTGAACAGTTGAGTGTGTCATTTGCGTGTCTGGGTATGAAACCGGCTTCGGATTATAATAGAAATGTCTATTTGGATATCTTGCGATATACCCGTCAGGACAAGGAACTGGAGAGTCGTTACCTGTCTCTGGAACAAGAATCCAGGCAGTTGAATGTGGTATTATTTTTCGTAGTTATAGGGCTCGTACTGGTTGCTGTCATGTTTTGGCTGTTCAACAAAAGATCGAAAGTACGAAACCGCATCCATATTGCCCGTTTGAAACAAACATTGGATGTCTGTCAGAAAATCACCGCTTCTATCCCGGCTGATGTGGCGGATGAAAGTGAGATTGTACGTGCCATCGCCGGATCGATATTGCCGGATATGGAACAATTGTTTAGTGCGACAGGAATCAGAATCGGGGTGAGGGATGAAGAAGCTGGAGAAATTAAGTTTGACGAAGAATGTGAAAGTGAACAGGAAACTGAAGTAAAGCCGGGTAGCGAGATTGGTATAAGAGCCGACTTTAATTTATATGTACCCGATAAAACAGATCCTATCGGTATTTTGATTCTCTTTACCCGCCATCGGCTGAATAAAGACGAACAGGCGTTGGTGAAAGTAATAACTCCTTATATTGCTTGGGCATTAGACAATGGAATGACATTTATTTCATTGGGTGATGAACGAAATAAGCTGGAAAAACAAAGGTATGTTTATGAACAGCATATCGCCGGAAACAAACGTCAGAACCTGATAAAAAAATCCTGCCTGGCTATCGTAGACGGAATCAATCCGTATATAGATCGGATTATTAACGAAGTCCACAAGCTGACGGAAAAAGGCTTTATTAATGACGACCGGATAAAAAAAGAGAAGTACCAGTACATTGACGAACTGGTCACTACTATCAATGAATACAATGATATATTGGCGTTGTGGATTAAAATGAGACAAGGTTCACTTAGCCTGAATATTGAAAATTTTGAGTTGAACGAACTGTTTGAGTTGATAGGCAAAGGGCGTAAAGCTTTTGAAATGAAGAAGCAGAGGCTTGAAATAGAACCGACAGGGGCATTGGTAAAGGCGGATAAAGCTCTGACCTTGTTTATGATTAACACTCTGGCCGAGAATGCCCGCAAATATACCCCGGAGGGAGGTACCGTGAAGATATATGCTGGGACGACCGATGAATATGTGGAGATTTCTGTGGAGGATAACGGACGGGGACTTTCGTCTGAAGATATAACGAAAATTATCGGTGAGAAAGTCTATGATTCTCAATCGATAGGGATGAAAGAAAGTACGGATCAAGAAGAACTGAAACGTAGTAAAGGCAGTGGGTTCGGACTGATGAATTGTAAGGGAATTATTGAGAAATACAAAAAGACCAACGACTTGTTCAGGGTGTGTACATTTAACGTAGAGAGCACACCGGGTAAAGGAAGTCGCTTCTATTTCCGGTTGCCTCCCGGGATACGTAAGATCTTCGGGATCTGGCTATACCTGATCATATCTTGCAGTTTTTTCTCTTGTCAGGATGAACCGATGCCGGAGAAACTGAAAGATGTCCCTGTCGACTCCGTAACCTTGGTAGCTGAAGAGGAATACGAACGTTTATTAGACGAAGCTTCCCGCTTTGCTGATACAGTGTACTATTGTAATGTGATAGAAAATTTTGAACTCGCTTTGCAGTATGCCGATTCGGCACTAAACCGACTGAATGCACATTATAAAAAGTATGCTCGCCATCCTCAACGATATATGAAACTGGTGGGGAGTGGAGTACCGGCCGAACTGGAATGGTGGGTGGAACCGTTCAATACCGATTTCCATGTGATATTGGATGTGCGAAACGAAGCGTCAGTCGCTTTCTTAGGTCTCAAAAAACTGGATGCATATAATTACAATAATGTCGCTTATACGGCATTATATAAACTGACTGGAGAAGATCAGTCTCTGGAAGGTTATTGCCGTCAACTGGAACGGTCGACTACTAATAAGACAGTAGGGATTATTTTGTGTATTCTTTTGTTAGTGGCTTCTCTTTGCGGCTATTATCTTTTGTACATGCGAAAACGGCTCCTGAACCGCCTGAATCTGGAGCAAGTCCTGGAGATTAACAAAAAAGTATTTGCCTCTTCACTGACACGTACGCAAGAATCGGCAGAAGCTTTGCAACGCGAAGAAGATACGCTGAAAGAGATACCACAGAGAATTGTAAATGAAGCTTTTGACTCGGTAAACGAACTTTTGACCATAGAGAGGTTAGGCATTGCAGTATATAACGAAATGGGACATCGGCTTGAGTTTGCTTCCAGTCCTCACATGAATGTGACTCCGGAAATTGTACAACAATGTTTTGACTGTCAGTCTTATCTTTCTGACAAAGACATGCAAGCATTGCCTTTGCTGGTCGATGCGGGAGGTGAACATCAGTGTGTGGGTGTATTATATTTGGAAAGGCAGGAAGAAAGCATGCAAGAGGCAGACCGCCTGCTGTTTCAATTGATCTCCAGATATGTAGGCATTGTGGTCTTTAATGCAGTTGTCAGGCTTGCTACGAAATACCGCGATATTGAAGCAGCACATGAAGAAACAAGAAGAGCTTCATGGGAAGACAGTATGCTGCATGTACAGAACATGGTACTGGATAATTGCCTTTCGACCATTAAACATGAAACGATTTATTATCCGAATAAAATCAAACAGATCATCGGCAGGTTGAATGTGCAGTCCCTCTCAGAAGAGGAAGAGAAGGAGAGTGTAGAGACCATTAGTGAGCTGATAGAATATTATAAAGGTATTTTTACGATATTGAGTTCGTGTGCTTCACGTCAGTTGGAAGAGGTTACATTTCGGAGAACAACAATTCCGGTTGCCGATATAATGGCATATGCCGGTAAGTATTTCAAGAAAGCTGGTAAAGGGGGAGCCAATAAGATAACGATGGCTATAGAGCCTCTTGAAGCTAAAGTAATAGGAGATATCAATCAATTGCGTTTCCTTATGGAAAACCTGATTGATGAAGCCCTCTCTTTCCATCAGGATGGAGAGTTGATATTAAAAGCTGTCGCAGACGGAGAATACATTCGTTTCCTGTTTACAGACAGAAGACGTGAAAAACACGTAGAAGAGCTGAACCTGTTGTTTTATCCGAATCTGGCATGTATGACTTCGGGGGAAAAAGGTGAGTTACGGGGAACTGAATACTTGATATGCAAACAAATTATCCGTGATCATGATGAATTTGCCGGAAGACGCGGTTGTCGCATCAATGCCGAACCGGCACAGGGGGGAGGATTTACAGTCTATTTTACTGTACCTAAAAGATAAGAAAACTAATATACATAGATAATAGTATGGAAGATAAGAAATTTAAAGTAATTATTGTAGAAGACGTCAAACTGGAACTGAAAGGAACCGAAGAAATATTCCGTCATGAAATACCGAATGCCCAGGTAATTGGTACGGCAATGACGGAAAATGAATTCTGGCCTTTGATGGAGACTCAGTTACCCGATATGGTATTGCTGGATTTAGGGTTGGGAGGCTCTACGACGATCGGTGTCGATATTTGCCGGAACATATTTAAACGCTATCCAGGGGTGCGGGTGCTGATATTCACAGGAGAAATTCTAAATGAAAAGTTATGGGTAGATGTATTGAACGCCGGAGCAGATGGAATTATATTGAAAACAGGTGAATTACTGACCAAAACAGATGTGCAGGCCGTGATGGATGGCAAAAAACTGGTATTTAATTATCCTATTCTGGAGAAGATTGTCGAGCGGTTTAAAAAATCCGTTGGCAATGACGCTAAACGTCAGGAAGCTGTCATAAGCTATGATATCGATGAATATGACGAACGGTTTCTCCGCCACTTGGCCTTAGGGTATACCAAAGAGATGATAGCTAACCTGAAGGGTATGCCTTTCGGAGTGAAATCACTAGAAAAACGGCAAAACGATTTGATTGGGAGGTTGTTTCCGCAAGGTGAACGGGTGGGAGTAAACGCAACCCGGCTGGTGGTTCGTGCATTAGAACTTCGCATTATCGATCTGGACAATCTGGAAGCCGATGAAGAGTAAATGGCGCATTCCGCATCCGGCAACGATGTTCTTCCTGTTTACGCTGGCAGTCATCTTTTTATCCTGGATATTCGATATCTATGGACTAAGGGTACAGCTTCCGCAAACAGGAGCGGAAATTCGTGTGCAGAGTCTGCTGAGTCCGGAGGGGATTCGCTGGATGTTGCGGAATGCGATCACTAACTTTACTGGGTTCGCACCACTGGGCATGGTACTGACAGCAATGTTTGGCATCGGAGTAGCCCAACATTCCGGATTTATCGATGCTTGTATCCGACAGGGAGTGAAGAACCGGAGAAACACTAAAAAAATAATTCTTTGGGTGATTATCCTGGGATTGTTATCGAATATAGTGGGGGATGCAGGTTATATCATACTACTGCCGATAGCAGCTACTCTATTCTATTCGGTTGGATTGAATCCGGTAGCAGGAATCATCACTGCATACGTATCGGTATCTTGTGGCTACAGTGCCAATGTGATGTTGAGTACAATGGATCCGTTGATAGCACGTACCACACAAGAGGCGGCTATCGACTCCGGAGTATATCAGGGAAACACAGGACCTTTATGCAATTATTATTTCATGTCTGTTTCTACATTTATTATTGGAGCTATTATTTATAGAATAACCTGTAAACAACTGATTCCTTCTTTGGGAGAATATGAAGGAATGCAAATATCTGAGGTCTATAAACAACTCTCACGGAAAGAACGTCGGGCTATGACTATGGCAATCGTAGTAGGGATGATCTACGCCTCAATCATACTATGGGCTACTTTTTCATCTTGGGGTATTTTGCGGGGAGTAAATGGAGGACTGATACGTTCACCTTTCATTATGGGCATTTTATTCTTACTATCGTTGGGAGCTGCAATCATGGGAATGGTCTACGGATTTAGTTCCGGACGTTATCGTACGGACGGAGATGTAATAGAGGGACTGGCAAAACCGATGAAGTTATTGAGTGGCTATCTTGTCATTGCTTTTTTTGCTGCTCAGATGTTTGCTTGCCTTGAATATTCACATCTTGATAAATGTGTGGCTATCATAGGGGCCAATTTGCTTTCTTCGGTGCAAGTAGGTCCATTATGGACTCTCATCCTGTTTATATTGTTCACTGCTGCAATCAATCTGATTATGGTTTCTGCGACTGCCAAGTGGGCCTTTATGGCTTTTATCTTCGTACCTGTATTTGCACGGATGGGGATTGAACCGGATATGACGCAATGCGCTTTTCGGATAGGTGACAGTGCGACGAATGCCATTACCCCATTTATGTTTTATATGCCTTTAGTATTAACCTATATGCAACAATACGATAAACAGGCCACTTATGGTTCGCTTTTAAAATATACCTGGCGATATTCTGTATATATATTGATAGGATGGACTATGTTACTTTTTATTTGGTATTTAACTGGCTTACCTTTAGGATTATAGAATAGTGTGATGAAAATGTAAGTAAAAAAAGTCATAGATTCTTTTGGAGATTTCAGAAAAAGCACTACCTTTGCACTCGAAATCAAGGATGGTTCCGTAGCTCAGCTGGATAGAGCAACGCCCTTCTAAGGCGTGGGTCAAGCGTTCGAATCGCTTCGGAATCACAACGTAAAGGCAAGTAGTCTGTAAAAAGACTGCTTGCCTTTCGTCATTTTTCTGGCTATCAGACACTTAGTACTATATCGTTTCAGATCAAAATCGTGCGAATTTCTTCAAAAAGGTAGAAGAGGTTGTGTCAAAACGTTGGCACAACCTCCTTTTATATTTTACAGTTCTGCTATATTTTCTTTTGGCTATGCTGCTTTTTCCTCATGCATTTGGCAACAAGTTGCTATATTCCAATTATATCGGGTTATAAATAGTCCCATAAACATATATTTGGCAACTATAATGAGCCCCTTTCCTTCTTTTATCAGTTTAGCACACATTTTTTTGATATTAAAGGCTATGGCAAAGAAAGCAAAGTCCATTGTAACCTTGTCTTCTCCCACATGCCGGAATCTTCTGTATGCCATGTTGTATTTTATTTGTCCAAACACAGCCTCTGGTTCTATACACCTCCTGCCTCTATGCTTGATACCTTCTTCTGAGAGCAGCCTTTCCCGTGCCTGCCGTTTGTATTGATTTAATCGGTGGTTGACTTCTATAATACGGTTCCCCCGGGCTTTAAAACAACTGCCACGCAAAGGGCAACCTTCGCATCTTTCTGCTTTATACCGGGCACTTTCGGTGATGTATCCGCTCGCTGTCTTGTCACGTTTGGTTCCTATACGGTTCATGTGCTGTCCCATAGGACAAACGTAATAATCCTCTTGGGCATTGTAATGGAGACTTTCGGCATGGAACGGGTTGGGAGTATAACGGGGACGCTGTTCTTTATGGAAGTAATTGTACTTGATGAAGGCTTCTATCCCATTCTCCTGCATGAACCGGTAATTTTCTTCCGAACCGTAACCGGAGTCTGCCACACAGATATTCGGTAAACGGTTATAGCGGTACTGGAAAGAGTGGAAAAAAGGTATGAGGGTCAGTGTATCGGTAGGGTTGGGAAACAGACGGAAGTCTGTGATGAATTGGTTTTCAGTACCTATTTGCAGATTATATCCGGGTTTGGTCTGCCCGTTCTTCATGGCATCTTCTTTCATGCGCATAAATGTGGCACCAGGATCGGTCCTGGAATAGGAGTTACGTTCTCCAAGGGTATCAAGGTGATTGTCGTATTCTATCAGCTTGTCACGATACCCTTCAAGTTCCCTGACCTGCTTCTTCTTTTTGCGCAGGGCTTTCTTTTCTTCCTTATCCTTTGTTGCAGGCTGGCGTTCCAGGGCTTCTTTAAGTCCATCCACTATGTCAGAGAGCCTGCAGGGAGTAAACTCCACGGATGTGTCTTTTATAGAGTTCTCCTGTGCAATGGCTTCATCCACCTGCTCCAAGAGAATACGGATTTTATCCATTAGTCTCGTACGGTTCCGTTCGACTGTCTTGCGCCAGACAAAAGTATATTTGTTGGCTTTGGATTCAATCTTGGTGCCGTTGATATACTCCACATCAAGGCTGATGAAACCTTTATCGGCAAGGACAAGAACCAACTGGGTAAATACATTATTTATTTCCTCCTTTACACGGTTACGAAAACGGTTGATCGTGATAAAATCCGGACGCTCATTACCGGCAAGCCAAATATAATGAATGTCACGAAGGAGGTGCTTCTCTATTTTACGACAAGAATAGATATTGTTCATGTAGGCGTAGATTATCACCTTAAGCATCATTTTAGGATGATAAGGACAACGGCCCGTTTCCTTATAAAGCTTCTTGAAACTCTCAAGATTGAGATTGTCAATAACAGCATTCACGATGCGGACCGGGTCGTTCGCAGCTATGTTTTCATCAATTCTTTGTGGAAAAAGAACGGTTTGGTTGGGAATGTAAGGACGAAAATGTAACTTTGCCATAACGAAAAACTTTATACCTAAAGATACGAAAACTTTGGGTAATAACAAAGCCCGGGCTTGAGAAAGTCTGGGCTTTGCGCATAAAAAGAGGCTGTGTCAGCGTTTTGACGCAACCTCAGAAAGAATTTAGAAAACAACTAAAGTAGTGGATGGAAACAAGTAAAGCCATCTGGATGTTATATAACCAATATTAATGAAATACTAACTATTAACTACTAAACCATGTGTTTTCATAATTCAATGTCTGCCAAAGCTATAAAACTGGCTACACGTTACGGACGAAAATCTGATATCATTGAGATATATCGGGATGTTCTTAACGAACAATATCACATTAACGCCTTTAACTTTCCCAAATATCCGATTATCACTGCATCTGATGAGATACAGGTATTCAATTGGGGACTTATTCCCTTTTGGGTAAAGACAGAAGAGGATGCTGAAGAGATGCGTAAAATGACCTTAAACGCAAGGGCAGAAACAATATTTGAAAAGCCGTCGTTTCGTGAATCTATAATGAGGAAAAGATGTATCGTTCCCTCTACTGGATATTTTGAGTGGAGACATGAAGAGAGTAAGAAGACCCCTTATTATATTTATGTTAAAAATGAATCCATCTTTTCAATGGCAGGCATTTATGACATCTGGACAGATAAGGAATCGGGTAGGCAGCATGCTACTTTCTCCATCATAACGACTGCTACAAATTCGTTAACGGATTACATACATAACACTAAACACCGAATGCCAGCTATTTTGTCACCGGAAGATGAAGAACAGTGGCTGAATCCTGAATTATCCCGCGAGAATATTGAATATTTCTTTAAACCATATTCTTCAGATGAAATGGGGGCATACCCGATAGGTAATGATTTTATAAAGAAAATGCCAACGGACAAAAGTATTTTGCAGCGGGCATAAAGTTGGTGTATGGCTTCCGGAATATTATCAGATTGGTATTTTATCACTTTTTTTAACAAAAAAATAACTATCGTTACTGACTTTTCAAAAAAGTCAAAAGATGAAAAAATATATTGTGTTTACATAAGATTCGTGTTACATTTGAACGATAAACAATTAAAAAACACAATAACCATGAAAAAAATTATTTTATTACTTGCTTTATGTTTTACCGCAAATAATTTCTTTGCGCAGACTACTGATCCGAATCAACTGAAGAATGAAGGTAATGACGCTTTGAATGCAAAAAATTATGCTGTTGCTTATGAGAAATATAGCGAATACCTGAAATTAACTAATAATCAGGACTCTGTTACTGCATACAACTGTGGCGTATGTGCGGATAACATAAAGAAATATAATGAAGCTGCCAACTATTTTGATATTGCAATTAAAAAAGGGTACAACTTAGCAAATGCATATATCGGTAAATCAGCTGCCTATCGTGATATGAAGAATAATAAGGAGTATATTGCTACATTGGCAGAAGGTATCAAAGCTGTTCCAGGCAATGCAACGCTTGAAAAGCTATATGCAATATACTATTTAAAAGAGGGGCAGAAATTTCAGCAGGCAGGCAATATTGAAAAAGCAGAAGAGAATTATAAACATGCAACTGACGTGAGCAGTAAAAAGTGGAAGACTGATGCTTTATATAGCTTGGGAGTTTTGTTCTATAACAATGGAGCAAGTGTTCTGCAGAAAGCAACTCCTTTAGCAAATTCGAACAAAGAAAAATATGCTTCCGAGAAAGCCAAAGCAGATGCAGATTTCAAAAAAGCCGTAGACTACCTGGGAGAGGCAATTACCTTGTCACCCAATAGAACTGAAATCAAACAGATGCAAGATCAAGCAAAAGGAATGATAAAATAAAAAGATTATCCTGAAGATAGAAGAGAATGGGGTTGCTAAAATCAGCAACCCTATTTTTTTGTATGCATCTGTTTTTTATTGTAAGTTTGTCACTTGAACTAAACAGTGAAAAAAAGAATGATGCAATCCTATAGTAAAAATGAAGCTATCGACCGTATAAATAAACTGGCCAAAACAGGAAAAGCGTTTCTGTTTATTATAAACTATAAACAAGATTGTTCTTTTGTAGAGCAGATAGATAATATAGACCCGTCTGAGCTTCTTTATAATCTGAATGGCTTTAGCAACTGTACGTCTGTACCTATACCTTTACAATCTCCTATAACATGGAGGCCGACCCCAATATCGCTTGTACAATATAAAACTTCGTTCGATATTGTACGCAGAAATATTCTGGGAGGAAATAGTTTTTTAACGAATCTCACCTGTATAACTCCGGTCACTACAAATTTAGGATTGGAAGATATTTTTTATCATTCTCAAGCTTTATACAAACTTTGGCTGAAGAATCGCTTTGTCGTTTTTTCCCCAGAGATATTCATTCGTATAGAGAATGGGAAGATTTGTTCTTATCCTATGAAAGGAACAATGGACGCAACTTTACCTTCTGCCTTGGAGGTATTGATGGAGGATGAAAAGGAGGCGGCAGAACATGCCACAATTGTTGATCTGATACGGAATGATTTGAGTATGGTGGCAGATTGTGTAGCTGTAACCCGTTATCGCTATGTAGATACTCTCCATACAAATCACGGCCCTATTTTACAGACCAGTTCGGAAATCAGTGGGATTTTGCCGAAAGATTATGTTTCCTGTTTGGGAGATGTTCTTTTCAAGCTTCTCCCTGCCGGTTCCATCACGGGAGCCCCAAAACATAAAACGATGGAGATAATAGAACAGGCGGAAAATTATGATAGAGGGTTTTATACTGGCATTACCGGATACTATAACGGAAAAAAGTTGGATAGTGCCGTCATGATTCGTTTCATTGAAGAACAAGATGGAAAAATGTTTTTTAAGAGTGGAGGAGGGATTACCTGTAAAAGTGACTTAGAAAGTGAATATAATGAAATGAAGCAGAAAGTTTATGTGCCAATTTATTGAAACAATACATATAGAGAGAGGAATAATATATAATCTGGATTATCACACGAATCGGATGAACCGGACACGTGCAGTTTTTTGGCCGGAACAGCCTGCGTTAGAGCTATCGAAATACCTTTATCCTGTATCAAGCGAAGGAGTGATGAAGTGCAGAGTAATCTATGGTCGCGAAATAGAGGAGATTACATATACGTCTTATCAAATACGTCCGGTACATTCTTTACAGATTGTTTATTCGGATGATATCGATTACACTTACAAAAGTACAGACCGGAGTGTAATTAATGAACTTTTCGCTCGCAGACAGGAACAAGACGACATACTAATTGTCAAGAATGGACTTCTGACAGATACATCTATAGGTAATATTGCTCTTTTCGATGGAAGTGAATGGTATACTCCAAAACAACCTCTCCTCAAAGGTACCCGAAGAGCATCATTGTTAGCTATGAATCTAATCAAGGAAAAAGAAATAACCGTAGAGCGGTTGTTTGAATACTCTCAAATCTGTTTATTCAACGCAATGATCGACTTTGGTAAGATAAAGATTGATGTCAATCAGGATCTCATACGGATATAACGATTATTAACAAGTTTATTTCTGGTCTGTTTGAACAAAACCTCTTTGGAGCATGTTATATAGATGTGTTTTTCATAGTATTAGATATAAGATTAATTAAAGAGATTGTACCAGCTTGTGATAAGTAAGTACGTCAGAAACAGAGGCGTCTGTTTTATTGATAAATGTGTTAAAGTGCCGGCTCTTTGTAGCCGACACTTTTTTTATACCTGTTTTTCGTCAATTTTATGGATAGTTACAAATAATTCTTATATATTTGTGGGATATAAACAGAAAAGAATGACACAATGAGTAATATACCTGTTATCTTTCGTTTTTTAAAAGACCTTACTGCGAATAACAATCGTGAGTGGTTTAATGAACATCGGGGTGAATATGAAATAGCCCGCATAGAATTTGAAAACTTCCTTTCTTCCGTAATTGCCCGTATTTCACTCTTTGACGAAAGTATCCGTGGCATTCAACCCAAAGATTGTACCTATCGTATTTACCGAGACACCCGTTTTTCTTCTGATAAAACTCCTTATAAGAATCATTTCGGAGGATATATTAATGCGAAAGGGAAAAAATCCAATCATAGTGGTTATTACGTACATATACAACCAGAAGGTTGTATGCTGGCCGGAGGTAGTTTATGCCTGCCACCCAACGTTTTAAAAGCATTGCGTCAATCTATTTATGATAACATTGACGAGTATCGTTCGATTGTGGAAGATCCTGAATTCAAAAAGTTCTTTCCAGTTGTTGGTGAAGATTTTCTAAAAACTGCTCCTAAAGGTTTTCCTAAAGATTTCAAATACATTGATTATTTGAAACCTAAAGAATTTACTTGTGCTTATTCTGTGCCAGACAGTTTTTTCCTGGCTCCTGATATTCTGGATAAAACAGAAGAGGTGTTCCGGCAATTCAAACGCTTTGCTGACTTTACGAATTTTACTATCGATGATTTTGAATAACGATTGGATAGTTATATCCTGAATGACTCTAAAAACAAATTCTGAAACACAATAATACATCCTTTTTATGGAAAAGACTCTTAATCTGATTAAAAATGATCCTTGGCTGGAACCTTACAAAGACGCTATCGTCGGACGTTTTGAACATGCCATGGATAAGAAGGCCGAATTGACCAATGGGGGAAAATCTACGTTGTCGGACTTCGCTTCCGGATATCTTTATTTCGGTTTACATCGCACTGATAAAGGATGGATATTCCGTGAGTGGGCACCGAATGCGTCGCATATTTACATGGTAGGTACATTCAGTAATTGGGAAGAAAAACCTACTTATAAATTAAAACGCCTGAAAAATGGTAACTGGGAAATTAAATTGCCTGCTGACGCTATCAAACACGGCGATCTATATAAATTACATGTATACTGGGAAGGTGGTCAGGGAGAACGAATTCCCGCTTGGGCTAACCGGGTGGTGCAGGATGAAAGCACCAAAATATTCAGTGCTCAGGTATGGGCACCGGAGAAGCCATTTAAATTTAAAAAGAAAACCTTTAAACCCAGTACCGATCCATTGCTGATTTACGAATGCCACATCGGTATGGCACAGCAAGAGGAAAAAGTTGGAACATATAATGAATTTCGCGAGAAAATTTTGCCACGCATTGCCAAAGAGGGATACAATTGTATCCAGATTATGGCCATACAGGAGCATCCATATTATGGTAGTTTCGGTTATCATGTGTCAAGTTTCTTTGCGGCATCATCTCGTTTCGGCACTCCAGAGGAACTCAAACTGTTAATTGATACAGCTCACGAACTGGGTATTGCCGTTATTATGGACATTGTTCATTCGCATGCCGTAAAAAATGAGGTAGAAGGGTTGGGCAACTTTGCAGGTGATCCGAACCAATATTTCTATCCGGGCGGACGCAGAGAACATCCGGCATGGGATTCACTTTGCTTCGACTATGGTAAAAACGAAGTAGTGCATTTCTTGCTTTCAAACTGCAAATACTGGCTGGAAGAGTATCGCTTTGACGGATTCCGTTTCGATGGTGTCACTTCTATGCTCTATTACAGCCACGGATTGGGCGAGGCATTCTGTAATTATGGAGATTATTTTAATGGGCATCAGGATGGCAATGCCATCTGTTACTTGACACTGGCTAATGAATTGATTCATGAAGTGAATCCTAAGGCTATTACCATTGCAGAAGAGGTATCCGGTATGCCGGGACTTGCCGCCAAAGTGGAAGACGGAGGGTATGGATTTGACTATCGTATGGCTATGAATATCCCCGACTATTGGATTAAGACCATTAAAGAAAAGATAGACGAAGACTGGAAGCCATCCAGCATGTTTTGGGAAGTAACTAACCGCCGACAGGATGAGAAGACAATCTCATATGCCGAAAGCCATGATCAGGCGTTAGTAGGAGATAAGACAATCATATTCCGCCTGATTGACGCCGACATGTACTGGCATATGCAGAAGGGCGATGAAAACTATATGGTTCATAGGGGCATTGCTCTCCATAAAATGATTCGTCTACTTACGGCAAGTACGATCAACGGTGGATACCTGAATTTTATGGGAAACGAATTCGGACATCCGGAATGGATTGACTTCCCGCGTGAAGGTAACGGATGGTCATGTAAATATGCTCGCCGGCAGTGGGATTTGGTTGATAATAAAAACCTGACTTACCATTATTTAGGTGATTTTGATGCTGACATGCTGAAAGTAATCAAGAGCGTTAAAAACATTCAGCAGACTCCTGTACAGGAAATTTGGCATAACGATGGTGACCAAGTACTGGCATACCAACGTAAAGACTTGATTTTTGTGTTCAATTTCAATCCGAAACAATCATTTACTGATTATGGATTTTTGGTAACCCCCGGAACTTATGAGGTAATATTGAATACAGACAATGTAGTTTATGGAGGCAATGGCTTGTCAGATGATAGTGTGAAGCATTTCACATTACCCGATTCTTTGTATAAAAAAGAAAAGAAAGAATGGTTGAAACTCTACATTCCTGCGCGAACAGCAATGGTATTGAAAAGAACCAAATAAAAATGGGAATAAACAGATAAAAAAACAGCCCTTGCACAGATTAGATTGCAAGGGCTGTTTTATATTCAATTAAAATTTAATCTTCAGTATTTTACCGGTATATGCTCCTAAAGCTATTTCTGTGGCTTTATAAGGCAATAAACAGACTACTTCTTCTTTATCGGTCATTAAATCGGTTGCTTTGTATGAGTCAAATTGGGGAATCTGCAAAAAATCGAAGGCATGAGAAGGTACATTAATTGCAACATTTACCGATTGATTATCAAAGTTTACGACTACAAACAGCAATTCATTTTTATACTTACGCATGAAAGTATACTGCTTATGTTCATTAAATCTCCATCCATTTTCATTGGCATACATCAAATCAAAAAATACACCTTTTGATATTGCCTGCTCTTCATTACATAGAGTCAAAACCTTATGGTAAATTGCATATAAATGCTTTTGTTCTTCAGTTAGCATTTTTCCATCAAATTTACCTTCGTTACGCCAACGCCGAATGGTGTCTACACTCCAATAATCGAAAATAGTGGTTCGTCCGTCACGTCCGCTGAATCCTTCACTATCCATTCCCATTTCTCCGAACTCCTGACCAAAATAGATCATCATCGGATTCGTATTCATGCAAGCTGATACGATTAGTGCGGGAATGCCCTTGCGTGGGTCTCCGGCAAAGAAATCAGATGCAATGCGCTGTTCGTCATGATTCTCAAGGAAGTTAAGCATCCGCTTTTCAATCCCCCCCAAAGACTGCCAACTACGGGTGATGGCAGTTGCTGAATCATAACCACAAGCCACGTTACGCAAGGTATCATACAGTCCTACTTTATTATAGAGATAATCGAACTTACCACGAAACAGATAATTTTTATATTCGTGAGGATTGTATACTTCAGCAATAAACAAAATATTGGAATAGGTTTGTTTCACTTGTGGAATAGCCCATTCCCAGAACTCTACCGGAACCATTTCAGCCATATCACAACGGAATCCATCAATGTTCTTGGAAGCCCAGAAAAAAAGAATATCCAACATTTTAATCCAGGTATCCGGAGTCGGTGAAAAATGACAGGTTCCTCCATTTTGATAATCTACTCCATAATTCAGCTTTACAGTTTCATACCAGTCATTTATATTCGGGTAAGCATCAAATCGATTGTTACCAGTTGCTTTAGCAGGAAATTCACGATAAGGTTCCACTGCGTTTCCTGTCATATCAAACTGACCGTGCAATTCCGATTGTGGAATATAATAAAAATTATTGTATGGACTGAACGAGTAATTAGGATCATCGTTGGCTCCGAGTTGGCTGGTACCATCCGGCTGTGCATCCGAATGATATTGGCGCGCTACATGATTCGGTACAAAGTCGATAATCACTTTTAGTCCTACCCTGTGTGTGCGGTTTACCAGGTTTTCAAACTCTTTCATTCGTCCGGGAACATCAGTAGCCAAATCCGGATCTACATCATAATAATCCTTAATGGCATAAGGAGAGCCCGCTTTGCCTTTTACAATAGCCGGATGATCCGGTCGGATATTATATCTTCTGTAATCAGTCTGAGTAGCGTGTTCGATAATACCGGTATACCAAATATGAGTCGCTCCGAGCTTTCTGATCTCACCCAAAGCTTTGGCTGTGAAATCAGCCATTTTTCCACAACCGTTTTGTAAGATGTCTCCGTTATTGATGCAGTGGTTATTATTATTTCCAAACAAGCGCGTAAACACTTGATAAATAATCATTTTTTCTTCGTTCTTCATTTTTATAAAAGCTATTTAAGATTAACTATTTTAGTTTCCCGATGGCTCTGATAAGCCGCTTCGATTATTCGTATCACATTCAAGATGTCTTGTGCATGCGTTTTCAACGTTTTTCCTAAACACAAGTGTTCATATATATTCTGATAGAAACCACCATAATTACCGGATATACCCGGATATTTCCGGCAGATTTCTTTTCCATTCATTTCTGTATGCAATAATCCCCATTCTTGTTCCGATTCCTCTCCCCAATTAGGGCTGCCAGGCATTTCACCAGCCAATAAGGCAGCTTCTTGTTTGTCGACTCCATATTTGACATACGATCCTAACGTCCCATGCAACATGAAACGTGGTTCGGCTTCCCGCATCAAATAGCTTGCTTTCAGGGTGATCTTCACATCAGGTGCCAAGGAAGGACGTAACAAATGAATTATAAAATAATCATCTACTTTTCCTCCATTACGAAGTACACCCAAATCGGCAAAAACAGCTTCAGGCATTCCGAAAAGCTGAACTGCCTGATCAATCAGGTGTGATCCCAGATTATATGTCAGTCCACCTCCCGATACTCCGGTTTCTTTCCATGTGTTAGGCTTGATGAAGTTTCGGTAACGGGCGAAAGTTGATTCATATTCCACTAAGCGACCTAACAACGACTTATCAAAAATATCACGTACTGTCAAAAAGTCTGCATCCCACCTGCGGTTTTGATACACACTAAGCATTAGTCCTTTTTGTTCAGACAAAGCTATTAATTCTTTTCCTTGTTCTGTAGTAGAAGTAAAAGGTTTCTCAACTACCACGTTTTTTCCGGCTTCAAGAGCCATTCGGGTATATTCATAATGTGTGCTGTCCGGGGTATTAACCACAATCAGATCTATCTCGGGATCCTCTGTCAACTCATTATAACTACGCACAATCGTTGCTTGCGGATAACGTGCTTTAGAGAGTTCCTTGGTACGCTCTACTATTTTACAAAGTTTGAAATGCGGATTCGTACTGATAAACGGGGCATGAAATACCTGTCCCGACATACCAAAAGCAGCCAATCCGGTTTTTATTATCTCCATATCTTTCCTTTCTCCTCAATCAGTTGATCCAAAACTTCGGAAGCTGTGTTATAGCCTTGCTCAAAAATCTCTTCAGCTTTTTCAAGCTCAGTATTGCTGTAACCCTCCAGATTATAAGGTTCTATTAGTAAATCACAATTATCGCGCTCCGGAAACGTATTGGCGCGAAACATAAAATGATAAGAGCGCATGGCAATACTGACAATATTCATTTTATATTTCTCTGCCATCAGCGGACTGACATTTACTGCCACTACTTTTTCACATTCATTTCGGATGGTAGAAACCGGTAGATTCATCAAAAGCCCTCCGTCCACATAGTGTGTATTTCCTATTTTTACAGGCGTAAACAATACCGGCATACAGCATGAAGCTGCCACTCGTTCGGCTATATTCCCTTTATGAAAATGCATACTGCGCCCATGATCCAGATCAGTGGCGGTGATGATAAGTGGAAGTTTTAAGTCTTCCAGTTTCTGTGCTTTAAGATTCGACTTCAGAAAGTCTATAAATTCTCCCAGTGCAAATAAACCGACTTTGGGAATCACAAGTTTGGTCAAGTCCTGAAATTTATGTCCGGAAAAGTAGTCCAACACTCTATAGGGTTCGTTACCGTCGGCGTAAAAAACTCCGGCCAAAGCTCCGGCACTTACTCCTGAAATGATATCCGGTTTAATATCATGCTCCAATAAGGCCTGGATAACTCCCAAATGGGCAAATCCTTTAATAAAGCCTCCGCTTAAGGCATATCCAATGTTATAAGGTTTTCCGGTTAATGCGTTATTCTCCATTTTCATTTACTTGATTCATATATGTACGCCACGAAATTAGTAAAATAATTAAGAGGGAGAATTGATATAAGAAAAAAACTGGTAGAAAATAGCATTAAAAAGGATAAAATCCGGAAAAGTGCTTCCGGATTTTATTTATTCAAATATAAAAAGCAGATACAGACTACTTTTCAATTATTCTTATTTTTCTTTTTTCGTTTTTTTTAAATCCGGTAAAAACCAAGTTACCAATCCTAATAACGGCATGAATGCACAAACATTGTATACCGCATCGATTCCAAATTTATCGGCCATATTGCCAAGGACAGCAGAGGCGATACCGGCAACACCAAATGCAAATCCAAAAAAAAGTCCCGAAATCAGCCCTAATTTATTAGGAAGCAGTTCCTGCGCATAAAGCAAAATAGCGGGAAAAGCGGACGATAACATCAGTCCGACGCAAAAACTAAGAAGTACAGTCCATACAAGTCCGGCATGTGGCATCAACAAACTAAACGGTGCTGTGCCAAGGATTGATCCCCAAATTACATATTTGCGCCCGACCTTATCACCGATAGGGCCTCCCATTAATGTACCGATGGCAGTAGCTACCAGAAATACAAATAAGAAGAGTTGTGATTGCTGAATACTTACATTAAACTTATGTATCAGATAGAAAGTATAATAGCTATTCAGACTCGCCATATAAATATATTTAGAAAAGATCAAGATCATCAGTATCGTAATGGCAAACACTGTTTTGCCTGGAGAGAGCGGGCGTTCAATATAGGTTCTTGCAAGTATGGGACGTTTTTTAAGATGGTTCAGATAGGCCCGGTACCACCGACAAATAGGGAACATTGCACAGATAGCCGCTAAAGCAAGAATTGCAAACAAAGCAATATAATGCCTGCCGTAAGGAGCCACTAACAACGCCACTAACAAAGGGCCTAATGATCCGCCCAAATTGCCGCCCACCTGAAAGAGTGATTGCGCTAATCCCCGTTTTCCTCCTGAAGCTAAAAAGGTTATACGTGATGCTTCGGGATGAAGGACAGAAGAACCGATTCCAATAATAAAAACGGATGCAAGCAACCAGTGTAAATTGGATGCAAAAGCCAGATTCAACATACCTACCAGTGTGAAACTCATTCCGATGGGAAGTGACCATGCTATAGGACGTTTGTCAAAAATAAGACCGGTCAGTGGTTGAAACACGGAAGCGGACATCTGGTAAACAAGAGTTATCAATCCAATCTGAGCAAAACTTAACGAGAGATCTTCTTTAAAGAGAGGATATACAGCCGAAATGACAGCCTGCAAAAGATCATTTAAACAGTGAGAAATACTTAATGCGATCAATATAGGAAATGCAATCCTACGAACCGGTTGGACCTGATTTTGTACCATATATTCTATACCTTATTTAAAATCGGATGCAAAGGTATAAAAAACAAAGAAGTAAGTAGCATAGGAGTGAGTCTAAATTAAAGAATAGCCGAATCGTCAGCGGATGAAAGGGAACTATTATTTTTCATGGGAATAAATCTTGATTTGCTAACTTTTTGTGTATCTTTGGTTCATAAAATAATCTGTTAACCCAAATAATTAATGAAACAACAATCAACGTATGATGAATCAAGAATTATTAATGAGTCCCAATCATCTGGTGACATTTTTGCAAAAGCCTGCTGCTGAATTTACAAAAGCAGATATTATTTCCTATATCCAACAAAATGAAATCCGCATGGTTAACTTTATGTATCCTGCTGCGGACGGACGACTTAAAACATTGAATTTTGTAATAAACAACGCTGCCTATCTGGATGCTATCCTGACTTGTGGTGAACGAGTGGATGGATCAAGCCTGTTTCCTTTTATAGAGGCAGGGAGCAGTGATTTGTATGTAATTCCACGCTTCCGTACCGCATTCGTTGATCCATTTGCAGAATTACCTACACTCGTGATGCTTTGCTCTTTCTTTAATAAAGATGGAGAACCTCTGGAAAGTTCTCCCGAATATACCTTACACAAAGCTTGTAAAGCGTTCACGGAAGTAACAGGCATGGAGTTTCAGGCTATGGGAGAATTGGAGTATTATGTGATTGCCGAGGACGACGGAATGTTTCCGGCAACCGATCAGCGCGGTTATCATGAATCAGGACCTTATGCTAAATTCAATGATTTCCGTACACAATGTATGTCTTACATAGCTCAAACGGGTGGACAAATAAAATACGGGCATTCTGAAGTCGGTAATTTTATGCTTGACGATAAAGTCTACGAGCAAAATGAAATAGAATTTCTGCCAGTCCGTGCAGAAGATGCTGCCGACCAATTGATAATAGCCAAATGGGTTATCCGCAACTTAGCTTACCAATATGGTTATGATATTACATTTGCTCCGAAAATTACAGTGGGCAAAGCTGGATCCGGATTACATATCCATATGCGCATGATGAAAGACGGACAGAACCAGATGCTAAAAGGTGGGATTCTTTCTGATACAGCTCGTAGAGCCATTGCGGGCATGATGCTGCTTGCCCCATCCATCACGGCTTTCGGAAATACAAATCCTACTTCATATTTCCGGCTTGTACCACATCAAGAGGCGCCGACTAATGTTTGTTGGGGCGATCGAAACCGTTCTGTATTGGTACGAGTTCCATTGGGATGGTCTGCTAAGACAGATATGTGTGCGTTAGCCAATCCATTGGAGTTGGACAGCCACTATGACACGACGCAAAAGCAGACAGTGGAAATGCGTTCACCGGACGGATCAGCCGATCTCTATCAATTACTGGCAGGACTTGCAGTGGCCTGTCGTCACGGTTTTGAGATAGACAACGCCTTAACCATTGCAGAGAAGACATACGTTAACGTAAATATCCATCAGAAAGAGAATGCTGATAAACTGAAAAACTTAGCACAACTACCGGATAGCTGTGCGGCATCAGCAGACTGCTTACAGAAACAACGGACTGTATTTGAACAATATAATGTATTCAGCCCTGCTATGATTGATGGCATTATCAGTAGATTACGAAGCTATAATGATGCTACCCTGCGTATAGAGATACAGGGAAACCCGGAGGAGATGCTGGCATTAGTAAGCAAGTACTTCCATTGCGGATAAAGTCCCCCAAAGATCATTTTAATGCGGATTGAGTATCATAGTTCAGTCCGCATTATTTATATTCGCACTTCAAAATGAAATTATATCATGGAAGAAGCAAAAGATTTCAATAAGTATACATCGAAGGTTAACTTTGCCCCCATTACAGATTTTGTACTTCAAAATGGGCAACTTACTCAATATCAAAAAGGAGATTTCTTTTGCCGACAAAGTGAATCCTGCAAATTGATGGGGTATGTGGCAGAAGGTTCTTTCCGCTATTGCTGTACCAACAGTCGGGGAGAAAATAAAATTGTAGGCTATACATTCGAACACTCGTTTGTGGGTAATTATCCGGCATTCCGTTTAGGAGATAATTCAAATGTAGATATACAAGCCATTTGTAACTGCACTGTTTATATAGTAAACAACAGACAGTTAGGGAAATTCTATGACCGGGACGACACGAATCTGAAATTGGCCAGACATATAGCTGAAATATTGTTATGGGAAGTATATGAACGGATGATATCGATGTACAGCATGACGCCCGAAGAACGATATAGGGAGATACTTGAACGTTGTCCCGGACTGTTGAATTTGATTTCATTGAAGGAACTGGCATCCTATCTGATGATATGTCCGGAAACACTCAGCCGTCTTCGAAGAAAGTTAGTACAAAAATAAAATCTTGATTTCAGTCAAGATTCATTTGTTCCGATCCCAATACCTTTGTGTAAGCATTAAAAAGAATAAAAATGAAAAAGGTTATCATAATAGGAGCTACATCCGGGATCGGCAGAGGATTGGCAGAACGGTTTATTCAGGAAGGGAATATGGTTGGCATAACGGGACGAAGGGAAAATAAACTGCAAGAGCTTTGTTCACAAAATAAAAACTGTTTTTATACCATATCAGATGTTACAAAGGAAACTGATACAATCCGGCAACTCAATAATCTTGTGGACAGAATGGGAGGTATGGATATACTCGTGTTCTGTTCGGGGGTAGGGGAACTAAACCCTGAGCTCGATTATAATTTAGAGAGACCGGCTCTTTTGACCAATGTTATCGGATTCACCAATGTGGCAGACTGGGCATTTTATTTTTTCCAGAGACAAGAATCGGGGCATCTGGTTACAATTTCCTCTGTAGGCGGGATGCGTGGTGAAGGAATAGCACCGGCATACAATGCTTCGAAAGCCTATCAAATCAATTATACGGAAGGCTTGAGGAAGAAAGCAGCCAAGCTATCTTACCCCATTCACATTACGGACATACGCCCAGGATTCGTAGATACAGCGATGGCTAAAGGAGAGGGGTTGTTTTGGGTCACTCCACTACAGAAAGCCGTACAACAGATATACCGGGCGATCTTTCGGAAAAGAAAAGTTGTATACATCTCAAGAAGATGGAGATATGTAGCAATGCTTTTGAGAATAATGCCTGCTTCTATTTATTGTAAAATGTGACAGCAGAAGTAGGGCTCCGGTTTTTCTGACATTTGACAGATTGAGTTATCTACTTTCGTTCGATCTTTGCAGCTCCCGGAATATTTATTAATATGAATGTTATAATAAGACAAATAATATTTTCATATTAATTGTTCCTAATGTCTTCTGCATCAAAAGAATTATCTTTGTAGGCATATACTATAAACCTATAATAGAACGAAATGAGTCCACGTAAATTAATACTTTGGCTATTTGCCTGTACCCTTATAGTATGTGCCCTGCGGGCCGGGTTATTGACAAGTGCAGATCAATATATCTATCATCTGCGGAATATGCATGCTTCGACTTTTGCATATCGGTATGATGATTTTCTACCCTATCTACCGATTGTTGTCATGTTTATATTGAAACTTGCAGGAGTAAAAAGTCGTAGTAACTGGAAACGTATGCTCGTTTCAACTGCATTTGCGTATGTCTTAATGGGAGCAGTAGTCATCTCCATGAAATCATTGGCGGGTGTTCTCCGTCCAGACGGTTCGGATTTTCTTTCCTTCCCTTCAGGCCATACGGCTACTGCTTTTACGGCTGCTACTCTTTTATATAAAGAATATGGCTTCAAGACTCCTTTAGCCACCATTGCCACTTTCCTGCCGGCTGTTGTTACCGGCTTCACACGCCAATTAAACAATCGTCATTGGCTAAGTGACGTATTGGCTGGTGCTACCATTGGCATCATGATGGTAGAGTTAGCTTATTTTCTGACAAATTTAATTTTTAGGAAAGAGAGTGACACGCATACTTGTCCTAAATCGTAAGAAATATAATAGGGATTATCCGGTGACGAATAATCCCTATTATATTTCTTAGACTCTGACAGTCAATTCTCTTAAAGTAAAATCAGAAAGCATCATGACTGACATATAGCAGGTAGTTGTGTCTCTGAATAAAAATATTATTTTCTCTGGCTAACCAACCTACTGCAAGTGCAACATCTTCAGCGCTGAGGTTAATTTTCCGACTAAGTTCCTGAATAGATATTTTTCCCCTCATTTCATTCAGGGTGCGCCATACTTTGCCGGCGTTTTCTCCAATTGTTTCTAATTCCATTTTACATTATTTGGTTATGTTCCTAATATACAGAAAAACATTCAAATACAGAATTTTTAAGTCATGTTTTTATTCTGGTTTTGCATTTTTTAGTGTAAATCTCAAGTACTCTTTACCGGATAATCCGGCTTTGTAACAAGAAGAGTAAAATAAACCATATTTGTGCAAATAATAAGGGGATTAACTAAAAAAGGAGTCCGCGATAATCAAGGGCACTGAAAAAGTGATCTTTTTTAGCATCCAATCCTTTTTTTAGAAATTCTTGGAAAAAGTTGCATGTCGAATGATGCATTTCATTCACATACAACTTTTTCTTATATTAAGGGTAATAACTCCATAATTTGCTTTATACAAGCCGTGTTTATCTTCCACGGGCATGGATTACACTTACTTTAACTGAGTTTGAGTATTCTCTTGAGATTTGCTGCAAAAATAGCCATTGCTCCTTGCATTTTCATACATGACAGTCCGTAGGACTGCGCCCTGTCATATCCATATGCCTGTTTCAGTTCCGCATTTTTAGCTTCAATCTTATAACGCTCGGCAGCCTTCTCTTTGAACCGTTCGGTTTGTTGAAACTCTATCTGTTGTTGCTGCTCATCGTTTTTTATGGGTACAGAATAGGTTTTAGATTTAGCTCCCGGCTTATAACATCCCTCCCGTTTTGAGCAGCATTGATACTTATGCACATCAAAATAATAAGTATACGCCTGATTCCATGCTCCATTCTTTCTCCCTTGTTTTGCCCTACGTATAGCTATATGGCCGGCAGGGCAAACAAACATGCCGGCATCCTTATTGTAATCAAACTTGCCTTCCTCCTTTCTGAAACCTTGGCTGATACTGGGATTCAATTTAGCTACCAACTCAAAGTGTTCATCACGAGCTTTCTCCAGATTATCCTTTCCCGAATAAGCTGAATCACCAATCACTGTTTGTACATCGATACCATTCTTCCGGCTTTGTTCAATCAACGCGGGCAGCTGGGGACCGTCTCCCTTTTCACCCGAAGTTATGACAGCGCTGTTATGATACGTTCCTCGGTCATTCCGATATGCGTCTTATACCCAAAGAAAGAACTTTCTTCCGATTTGTGCCCGACACGTGCGTCCTCATCTTCAGAAACAGTGTAATGGTCGCTGATATCATCCAATATCTCTTTTAAGAGGTTCAGTTTTTCCTTTATTTTGGGAATGCAGACGAAGGTTTCTTGTTCTTTTAATGTATCAATCAGTGTTTGCGTATAAGTCAGTTCATGTTCCAGAACGTCGTCAGAATTCTTCTCGGGTAATACTTCCTTTATCTTTTCATCCACTTCATAGAAACATTTACGTAACTGTTTGGAACGCAGCTTCAGTATCTCAATAGGAGAATGGGGATTTGAACGCGAACCGGTATGTGTGGCATCAACGATTACAGAGGTGGATTTTATAATGCCCTTCTCTATTGCTAAAGTTACCGTCTTGTTGATAAGCAGGTTCAACAAGTCCATATCTTTCAGACGGAGCTTACGAAATTTGCATAAAGAGCCGGCCTCTATCACATCCTCTTCCGGTACCATCCCTAAAAAGTATTTAAAGGACATGTCATAGCGTGAGCGTTCAACCACATCAATATCAGACAAGTCATAAATGGTTTTTAAAAGAAGGTACTTGAACATACGGACAGGGCTCTCGGCGATACGACCATTGTCCGGACAATATTTGGAAACGAGCTCATTATAAACAAAGGAAAAGTCTATCAGCGAGTTGATACGTCGAAGCAGGTTATCCTGAGGGATGATCAAATCATAAAGACTTGAATAATCACTAAAAGCCAAACGTTCTTGGGGTGCTAACATGGCGGTATTCTTTTGGTGACTCGAAGATACAAAAAAACGGTATAAATCCGGATTTTCTTGGATTTATACCGCCATTTTTTTATAGAAGGGAGACAGGAGGACTTTTTCAGTGCCCTCCGATAATCCCGGCCTCCTTTTTCAAACGTTTTTTTCAATCAAACTCTGTTTTATAATCCTTTATTCATGGAGCATTACATAGCCCCAAATCATAGAATCGGAATTGCCGATTCTATCAAACAATCTTTTTACCCATTTCATAATCTCAAATTTTTATGTTATACCTTGAAAACATTACAAATGTAAGGGAGAAATATGACGATTGAATTGACGTAGGATAAAAAGGCTGTTTTAAACTGTTTGTTTTTGATGTATGTCAATGATTGCAGGATAATCCTGTTACATCTTATCAAAGAATAACCCGACAAAGAGTAAATGTGAAAATAAATAGTTAAAAGATGGATGAAAACGGAACAAAGTAGATAAAATACCGTCTTATTATAAATGTTATACAACTGATAAAGTGAGGGAGCCGTACACCCTTTATGCGTAGCCATTCCCGAAGGTAGCCGGGAGTATTCTATTTCCTTTGAAAAAGCCCGTACATTTTTTGTACGGGCCTTTTATTATGCAGAAAAGTGATTCAATCGTTATTATCTTCCTCGTCGTCGACCAAATTATTAAGTTCCACTTCCAGATCAACCAACTCTTGCTCCCATATCTTCAATATCTCTCTGGGGGTATCTTTGGGAGCTTTCTTAATTCTTTCCTGAGCAAGAGATACCTCATGCTCTAATTCCTTGCGCCTGCTCATATCGTTAAGTCTATAAGTTTGATGAATTAAAATGATTTGTTCAAAAACGACCCTTTAACAGGTCCGGTATTTCCGAAGGTTCGCCGGCGACCCTGATTCCTGCAATCTCCAATGCTGAAATTTTTTCGGCAGCAGAACCGGAACTTCCGGATATAATGGCTCCGGCATGTCCCATCTGCTTGCCCGGCGGGGCAGATTGCCCTGCAATAAATGCTACTACAGGTTTAGTTACATGTTCACGAATATATGCTGCGGCCAGTTCTTCTGCATTTCCTCCGATCTCACCAATCATAACAATAGCATCTGTTTGAGGATCATTCTGTAACATTTCCAATAATTCACGGAAATAAAGTCCGACAACAGGATCTCCTCCCATGCCGATAGCGGTGGATTGCCCCATACCTTCGGCTGTGAGATGTGACACGATTTCGTAAGTCAGTGTTCCGCTTCGGCTTATCACTCCTATATTGCCCGGACTGAATACCTGTCCGGGAAGAATACCTACCAGACTTTTCCCCGGAGAGATAAGCCCCGGACAGTTTGGTCCAATCAGTTTTGCTCCTTTCTGTTCAGTAAACCGATAGGCTTTTATCACGTCCAGTGTCGGAATTCCTTCTGTAATGCAAATAATCAATCGGATACCTGCATCGGCAGCCTCCATAATAGCATCAGCAGCAAAACGGGCCGGTACAAAAATAATAGATGTATTGGCCTGTGTGCGACGGACAGCTTCATACATGGTATTGAATACCGGAAAGGTATCATCTACCATTGTGCCTCCTTTTCCGGGCGATGTGCCACCCACTACATTAGTTCCATATTCAGCCATCTTTTTTGCATGAAAGAGTCCGTCCCTGCCAGTAATTCCCTGTACCAGGAGTCGAGTGGATTTATCAATAAGTATGCTCATATCGATTCTTTTTTTAATGATTCTACAGCTATCCGAGTAGCTTCTTCCATTGTTTGTGCTACCTGAAAACGACTATTTTTACTCAATAATTCACGTCCCATACGTTCGTTCGTGCCCGTCAGTCGTACAATAATAGGGATATCCGTATGTATCTGGTCAAATGCCTGCAATAGTCCGACAGCCACGTCATCACCTCGGGTGATGCCACCGAAAATATTGATAAAGACAACCTTTACCTTTTTATCATCCAGCAATAATTTCATTGCTTCTATTACTTTGATAGGATTCGAGCTACCGCCAATATCAAGAAAATTTGCCGGATTACCTCCATAAAGTTTAATCATATCCATGGTTGCCATAGCTAAACCGGCTCCGTTAACCATACAGCCAATTTCGCCATCCATACGGACATAACTGAATCCCCTCTCTTTGGCAATAGCTTCAAGCTTTTCATCTTCTGTAGGTTCTGATAGTTTCTGCAAATCCGAATGACGGTAAAGTGCGTTATCATCAAGCACCATTTTCGCATCAATTGCCAGTAATGTACCCGTAGGGGTAAGTACCAATGGATTAATCTCAGCCAGTGAGGCATCCTTTTCAATAAATGCTTTGTAAAGGTTTTGAATAATGGTTGTCATCCGATTGGCCTGCTCTGCTTGTTCGAATAGAGAGAAAGCAAATTTACGTGCCAGATAATCGGGAATCCCGACCAGAGGATCAATGTTGTAACGCATTATTTTTTCGGGATATTGACGAGCCACTTCCTCAATGTCCATGCCACCGGCTGCACTCATGATCAGTACAACAGAACGTGTATTACGATCTATCGTAAAACTGATATAATATTCTGCGGCGATATTGATGGCTTCACTAAGAAGGACTTTGGTTACGGGATATCCTTTAATGGTCATCCCCAAAATCGTTTGAGCATATTGATAGACATCCCTGTCGTTATCGGCAAGTTTTACCCCACCGGCTTTTCCACGGCCCCCGGTCAATACTTGTGCCTTAATTGCGACCCGGTTTACACCCATACGGTGGTAAGCGGCTACAGCGCCGTCTGCAGTATGGCACAAAGCATGTCTTTCGACAGGTATTCCGTAAGAGGAGAAAATCTCTTTTGCCTGATATTCGTGTACTTTCATTGGACAAATAGGTTTGTTTCTAATTATAACAAAAGCATAGGCAAAAAGGTTGCAAAGCACTCAGGACACGCCAGATATGTCCACCCATCGGATTCACATGTGCAAAATGGATATAAAGGCAACTGGATATCTCCTTAAAACCAGAAGAAAGATTGTAAAATCAAGATATCGGATATGTTATTTTAAAAAAGTAACACCGAAATCCTATAGAAAGAGTTTCGGTGTTGTATTATAGGAAAGTCTTCAAAAGACTTTTATGCAATTCCGTGAGCAGATACTGTAGAGTCGATCTTCTTGATCAGCCCTTGTAATACGGCGCCCGGTCCACATTCAGTGAAGTCGGTAGCACCGTCGGCAACCATATTCTTTACGGTTTGAGTCCAGCGTACAGAAGCTGTCAATTGAGCAACCAAATTCTTTTTGATTTCTTGCGGATCTGTATGAGGCAGAGCATCCACATTCTGGTAAACCGGACATTTCGGAGTGTGGACTTCGGTTGCGTTGATAGCAGCTTCCAGTTCTACTTTGGCAGGACCCATCAGAGGAGAGTGGAACGCTCCACCTACCTTCAGCGGAAGTGCACGTTTTGCTCCGGCTGCCTTCATCAGTTCGCAAGCTTTCTCGATTCCCGGTACAGATCCGGAAATTACAATCTGTCCCGGACAGTTGTAGTTAGCCGGTACACAAACTTCGCCTTCGGCGGCAACAGCCGCACAGATTTCTTCTACTTTCTCATCAGGCAGAGCGATAATGGCAGCCATTGTAGAAGGAGTAGCTTCACAAGCCTTCTGCATTGCCATGGCACGTGCATAAACCAGTTTCAAACCGTCCTCAAAAGAAAGAGCACCGGCAGCAACCAATGCAGAAAACTCACCCAATGAGTGTCCGGCAGTCATTTCCGGTTTGAAATCTTCCCCCATGCAAAGCGCAGAGATAACAGAATGAAGGAATACAGCAGGTTGGGTAACCTTGGTCTGACGGAGGTCTTCATCAGTACCGTTGAACATAATATCTGTAATGCGATATCCCAGGATATCATTTGCTTTTTCAAACAATTCTTTTGCTAAAGCTGAAGTTTCATACAGGTCTTTGCCCATACCTACGAACTGGGCGCCTTGACCGGGGAATACAAATGCTTTCATATTTTTGTTTTTTAATTTAATTTGCGGGGACAAAGTTATATATTTTTGCAATATGATAGCACAGAATTGACAAAATTGTGCAATAGAGAAGCGTTTTTCGGTTTATTCCTCTTCTTTATCTTCCCATATACTGGCTTTTTCCGGTCCCCAGAAATGACACAACGGGCCGTTGCCATGACCGACAATTATTTCTTTTCCGGCATCAATGGCCCTGCTGACATATGTTTTAGCTTTGCCTACTGCCTGATCCATTGGAAGTCCTGATGCCAGATAGGTGGCGATTGAAGAAGAGAGAGTACATCCGGTACCATGTAAATTCCGGCTTTCTATTTTTCTCTCCTTATATATATAGATGTTTCCGTCTGCAAACAATACATCCTGCATTTCGTTTCCCTGCAAGTGTCCTCCTTTCACCAATACTGCAGTATGATACATCGTGGAGAGCGTCCGGGCCGCATCTAACATCTCTTCCACTGTGGTTATTTTCATTCCTGTCAGCACTTCCGTTTCATCCAGATTGGGAGTTATCAGGGTTGTTTGCGGGATAAGTTCTTCTTTAATCAACTGTATTGCATCGTCAGTCATTAATTTCCGCCCACTGGTAGACACCATAACGGGGTCATAAACCACCGGGCGGTGAGGGTATTTCCGTAAACAATCCGCAATCACTTTTACGAGGAGCGGTTCACTTACCATACCTATTTTCAGAGTATCCGGACATAAGTCGTCCATTACCGCTTCAATCTGTCCCTGCACAATCGCGGCGGGAATCGTGTGTACAGCCTTCACTCCCCTTGTATCTTGTACGGTGACTGCGGTAATCACCGATGCCGCGTATGCGCCCAGAGCAGAAATCGTTTTAATATCTGCCTGTATACCCGCCCCTCCCGAACAATCGGAACCGGCAATAGAAAGAACAACCGGATAACGTTTCATTTTAGTTTTTTTAATAATTCTACAACAAAGATAGGATAAAAACAAAGAAGATACAAAATGACACACCTTATAAAATACAATAAGTCCGCCGTAAAACCAATGGTCTGCCATCAATCGAAAGAGCTGATTATAAAGTATCCCCGTCTTTTTGTACTTTCTACAATTACTGTCTTTCCTGGAAGGTAGAAATACATATTGTTGTATATACAATAAGATGAATACTCCTTAGTGTAAAACATACGATATGTATATATATGAAAAACAATGCTTTATAGCATATAATTTAATTGCTTACCAGATGAGAATATCTCTATATTTGCAATGTTCAAAGACTAAATATTATGCATGACATACCGAAACAAACCCCATTGGCAAACAATCATATCTCAGTAGACTGTGTAGTGATTGGTTTTGACGGAGAGCAACTCAAAGTCCTGTTGATTAAGCGGGTAGGAGAGGAAAACGGAGAAGTTTACCATGATATGAAGCTTCCCGGGAGCCTGATCTACATGGATGAAGACCTGGACGAAGCAGCACAACGTGTTTTATTCGAACTGACAGGTATCCGGAGCGTCAACCTGATGCAATTTAAAGCATTTGGTTCTAAGAACCGGACGAGCAATCCTAAAGATGTGCGTTGGTTGGAACGGGCAATGCAATCGAAAGTAGAGCGCATTGTCACCATAGCGTATCTATCGATGGTAAAGATAGACCGGGCGTTGGACAAAAACCTGGATGAGTTCCAGGCCTGTTGGGTGGCACTGAAAGACATAAAGACGTTGGCTTTTGACCATAATCTGATTATCAGAGAAGCGCTGATTTATATCCGGCAATTTGTGGAGTTCAATCCTTCGATGCTGTTTGATCTGCTGCCGCGCAAGTTTACCGCTTCCCAACTTCGGATCTTGTTCGAACTGGTATACGACAAAGCAGTGGATGTACGCAACTTCCATAAAAAGATAGCCTTGATGGAGTACGTCGTACCATTGGAAGAAAAACAAACCGGAGTGGCCCACCGGGCAGCCCGCTATTATAAATTCGACAAAAAGATATATAATAAGGTAAGACGGTAAGTCTTATGGAGATTTTATTTTAAATCACAAATTAATTAATAAACAAGATCATGTTTTTATTAGGGTATGACATAGGCAGCTCGTCTGTCAAAGCGAGCTTGGTAGATGCCGGGACAGGCAAATGTGTCGCTTCCGCATTCTTTCCGAAAACGGAGGCAGGCATTATTGCCGTACGCTCCGGATGGGCAGAACAGGAACCGGAAGACTGGTGGGAGAATCTGAAACTCTCCACACAGTCCGTCCTTTCAGAATCGGGGATAGCTGCCGGAGACATCAAGGCCATCGGCATCTCTTATCAGATGCACGGCCTGGTATGTGTAGACAGACAGCAGCGCGTGCTGCGCCCGGCTATAATCTGGTGCGATTCGCGTGCGGTCCCCTATGGACAAAAGGCGTTCGAAACAATCGGAGAGGAGTTTTGCCTTGCGCACTTGCTCAATTCTCCCGGCAATTTTACCGCTTCTAAACTGGCATGGATAAAGGAAAACGAGCCGCACATTTACGCACAGATTGATAAAATTATGTTGCCGGGTGATTATATTGCCATGAAACTGAGCGGAGAAATCTGTACGACAGTCGAAGGGCTTTCCGAAGGTATGCTTTGGGATTTCCGGAATGACCGTACGGCAGATTTCTTAATGCAATATTATGGGTTCGATTCTTCTCTGATAGCCGACATCCGGCCAACTTTCGCCGAACAGGGACTATTAACCGGGAGTGCTGCCCGGGAACTTGGATTGCAGGAAGGTACACCGATCACTTACCGTGCTGGCGACCAGCCCAACAACGCTCTTTCCTTGAATGTATTTAATCCGGGTGAAATAGCTTCCACTGCCGGAACGTCGGGAGTCGTATACGGAGTAAACGGGGAAATCAGCTATGATCCGCAGTCGCGTGTCAACACCTTTGCGCATGTCAATCATACTGCCGCGAATCCACGTCTGGGTGTATTGCTTTGCATCAACGGAACAGGGATTCTAAATTCGTGGATAAAACGCAATGTCGCTCCGGAAGGCATCTCATATACAGAGATGAACCGCCTTGCTTCACAGGTTCCGGTTGGCAGTGCAGGCATCAGCATTCTGCCTTTTGGTAACGGAGCGGAACGCATGCTGAACAACCGGACGACCGGTTGCAGTTTTCACGGAATTGACTTCAACATGCATGACAAGGCGCATTTGATCCGTGCGGCACAGGAAGGCATCGTCTTTTCCTTTAAATATGGTATCGATATTATGGAAGGAATGGGTATCCCTGTCGAAAAGATCCATGCCGGACATGCCAATATGTTTCTCAGCCCCATTTTTCGTGAGACATTGGCCGGCACGACGGGAGCTACCATCGAACTTTATGACACAGATGGTGCTGTCGGCGCAGCCAAGGGTGCCGGGATGGGAGCGGGCATCTACAAAAACCATCAAGAGGCTTTCGCGTCACTCGACAAGCTGGAAGTCGTTGAACCCGATCCGGCCTGGCAACAGGAATATGCCGATGCATATGGACATTGGAAACAATGCCTGGCCCGATCTATGCAGATGAATAAAGAAAACGAATAATCATAAGATAAAAAAATGAATCATCAAAGCTGTCTCCTGTGCCTTCTCCAAATGAAGAAGGAGCGGGCGAAGCTCCTAAAATTTTAAATAATATGGCAACAAAAGAGTACTTCCCGGGTATAGGGAAAATTAAGTTCGAAGGTAAAGATAGTAAGAACCCGATGGCATTTCGTTATTACGATGCCGAGAAAGTGATTAACGGCCGCAAGATGAAAGACTGGCTGAAGTTTGCAATGGCGTGGTGGCATACACTTTGTGCCGAGGGCGGTGACCAGTTTGGAGGCGGAACCAAACAATTTTCATGGAACGGTGACCCTGATCCCTTACAGGCAGCCAAGAACAAGATGGATGCAGGTTTTGAGTTTATGCAGAAGATGGGTATTGGATATTATTGTTTCCACGACGTAGACTTGGTTGCAGAAGCTGATACCATCGAGGCCTATGAAGCCAACCTGAAAGAGATGGTTGCCTACGCAAAGCAGAAGCAGGCCGAAACCGGTATCAAACTATTGTGGGGAACAGCCAATGTATTCAGCCATGCCCGTTACATGAACGGTGCGGCTACCAATCCCGATTTCGATGTTGTGGCCCGTGCTGCCGTTCAGATTAAGAATGCGATTGACGCCACTATAGAATTGGGGGGGACAAACTATGTCTTTTGGGGCGGACGCGAAGGATATATGTCGCTGCTGAATACTGACCAGAAACGAGAAAAAGAACATCTGGCACAAATGCTCACCATTGCCCGTGACTATGGCCGCGCACAAGGTTTCAAAGGCACCTTCCTGATTGAGCCGAAACCCATGGAGCCGACCAAGCACCAGTATGATGTCGACACCGAAACTGTCATCGGTTTCCTGAAAGCTCACGGGCTGGAACGCGACTTCAAAGTGAACATTGAAGTGAACCATGCCACCCTTGCGGGACATACATTTGAACACGAACTGGCAGTGGCTGTAGATAACGGTATGTTAGGATCTATCGATGCAAACCGCGGCGACTATCAGAATGGATGGGATACCGACCAGTTCCCGATTGATAACTTCGAACTGACACAAGCCATGATGCAGATTATCCGTAATGACGGATTGGGCAACGGCGGAACAAACTTCGACGCCAAGACCCGCCGGAACTCTACCGATCCGGAGGATATTTTCATTGCCCACATTGCCGGAATGGACGCGATGGCACGTGCTTTGGAAAGCGCAGCCAATCTGCTCAATGAATCTCCTTACCGGAAGATGCTGTCCGAACGCTATGCCTCGTTCGATACAGGTAAAGGGAAAGAGTTTGAAGAAGGTAAAATGTCTCTGGATGAACTTGTTGCTTATGCAAAATCCAATGGTGAGCCGAAACAAACCAGTGGTAAACAAGAGTTGTATGAAGCGCTCGTTAACATATACTCACTATAAGTCCGTACAATGCGGTTTGCAGACAGTTTCCGTCTGCAAACCGTAATTCAAAACAGCTAATGCCATGAATCATACCAACGAAGGTAGCAAGCTCTACCTGTATTCCATCACATCGGTAGCCATCCTGGGCGGACTGTTGTTCGGCTATGACACCGCTGTGATTTCGGGAGCTGAGAAAGGGCTCGAAGCCTTCTTCCTCACAGCCACAGATTTTCAATACGACAAAGTGATGCACGGCATCACCTCTTCAAGTGCACTGATTGGTTGCGTACTGGGTGGTGCATTGTCCGGCATCTTTGCATCACGGTTGGGTCGCCGCAACTCGCTGCGACTGGCTGCCGTTCTCTTTTTCCTTTCGGCACTGGGATCATATTACCCCGAGTTCCTGTTCTTTGAATATGGAAAAGCTGATATGAACCTGCTTATAGCCTTTAACCTTTACCGCATCGTAGGTGGTATCGGTGTGGGGCTGGCATCTGCCGTCTGTCCGATGTATATTGCCGAAATAGCACCATCCAATATCCGGGGTACACTGGTGTCCTGCAATCAGTTTGCCATTATTTTCGGCATGCTGGTAGTCTACTTTGTAAACTTCTTGATTTTGGGTGACCACCAAAATCCGATCATCCTGAAAGATGCCGCCGGTACACTTTCCGTCAGCAGCGAATCGGATATGTGGACCGTAACCGAAGGATGGCGATACATGTTTGGTTCCGAAGCTTTTCCGGCTGCCTTCTTCGGCATGTTGCTCTTCTTTGTACCCAAAACTCCCCGCTATCTGGTGATGATCGATCAGGATCAGAAAGCATATTCCATTCTAAAGAAAGTGAACGGAGCCGCCAAGGCACAAGAAATCTTGGCGGATATAAAGGCTACTTCGCAGGAAAAGGCAGAAAAACTGTTCACTTATGGCGCAACAGTGATTGTCATCGGTATTCTGCTTTCCGTCTTCCAGCAGGCCATCGGCATCAATGCCGTGCTTTATTACGCACCTCGAATATTCGAAAATGCCGGTGCCGAAGGCGGAGGAATGATGCAAACCGTCATTATGGGGATTGTCAACATTATCTTCACACTGGTAGCCATCTTTACCGTCGACCGTTTCGGTCGTAAGCCCTTACTCATCATCGGGTCCATCGGTATGGCGGCCGGGGCATTCGCCGTTGCCTTGTGCGACAGCATGGGCGTCAAGGGGATACTTCCCGTGCTGTCGGTAATTGTATACGCAGCCTTTTTCATGATGTCGTGGGGACCTATTTGCTGGGTACTGATATCCGAAATCTTCCCCAACACCATCCGTGGCAAAGCCGTAGCCATTGCCGTAGCATTTCAATGGATATTCAATTACATTGTTTCGTCCACCTTCCCTGCCCTCTATGATTTCAGTCCGATGTTTGCTTACAGCCTTTATGGGGTCATTTGTGTGATTGCCGCACTGTTTGTATGGCGTTGGGTGCCCGAAACCAAAGGAAAGACATTGGAAGATATGAGTAAACTTTGGAAAAAACATTGATGGGAGAGGATTCTTGCCCCATTCCACTTTGAAAGCAGAATGGTCTGAATACTGACCGAATGTAGCATATACTTATCTATTGCTGACATGCACTTTTTATGAATCCGGCGAACCGGAAGCGTAATAACACGAAGCCTATAGTCCTACCCCTTTCAGAAGTAACGTGAGAGGGGTAGAACAATAGGCTTTCGGACAAATTACAGTAAGCAAAGAGAGAAAATGGTTACTGCATTTGCTCATTATGCCGTAACCATCCCGTCCGGATGATTACTACATTTGCCCCATATGGTATAATGATATTATAAAATGGTAAGAACGCAGACCTTTTTTCTCTATTTGAGCGCAAAAGATCAACAAGCGAAAAATAGAAAAAAGATCACTGTTTAGAGTCAACTCCGATCATAAAGATTAAAATAACGCAAGCCTGTTGTGCATATTGTAATAAATACGCGCAATAGGCTTTCATTCTTAAATAGACTGATTCAAATTCCGGGCGTTTTTTTTGTCCGCCTTGCCCGTTGGACAGAAATATGCTATTCTACACGCAGTAGATTATCAAAAAGACAGATCTTTCAGAATGTCTTTTATCCTTTCAAACTGTCCGTCCGTTTTCTCCGGAGTGATCTTCATCAAATACGCCAGTAACGGATAAATATCTACATTGACAAAACCTTTCGATTCATATCCTTCCTTAAAATCGGGACCGCAGGCACGAAACATTACTTGCATATCCGGACTTTGCGGAAAATAACCATGAGCACCTTTCAGCGCACGCGGCACGTCGGTAAATTGCCATCCCAATTCGGGAGCCACTACAATATCTCCAACACGGTCACTGCTTCCGTAATTCAGCTCAGCAGGAATCTCTTCTTTTTTCCAAACATGGATGTGGGCTACATTCTTTAAAGCATTGTATACCGAGTCACGATATTCCGGCTTGGTAAAGATAGAAGTCGGTGTCCGCCCGTCTACCGCTTCGCACCATTCCGGACGCAGATATTTATTCATATCTACCACCCGGTCGTCACTGATTTCCGTCATCCCATGATCGGCAGTAACAATCAGGTTGACATCTTTTCCGAAGGGGAGAGCAGCGATTCCCTGTCGCAACATTCCTATCAGACTATCCATACGATGTACGATAGCGGCAGCTTCCGCGCTGTGAGGACCATGATGATGCGTCACTCCATCCGGCTCCTCAAAGTAAAGCATAACAAAACGGGGACGTTCCGCTTCCGGCTTTCTCAGCAGAGCTATGGTCGAATCTACCCGTTGCTCAAAAGTAAGACGGGGCTTTTCTGCATATTCCCGGTAATAAGTGGGGTAGCAACCTTTAATGGCAATATCCGAACCTACCCAATAGATGTTTCCTGTTTTTACACCTTGCTTCTGAGCTGTTATCCAAATCGGTTCACCCAGATAATAGTCGGGATTGTTTCGTGTGGCAGGATCTCCCATGGAGTATTGCCGATGCCGTTTTACATCCCAGAAAGTGTTGTTGATAATACCGTTATGGTCAGGTACCAGCCCCGTAGCCAATGTATAATGGTTGGGGAAAGTAGATGCCGGATAGGAGGGGAGCATAGTTGCCTTAACCCCTTCGCGGGCCATCTGGTTCAGGTTAGGGGTATCATACATCTCCGGGTAATCCCAGCGGAAGGCATCCAACGAAACAATTACGGTGTAGTGCGGAGCCTTGTCCTGCGCTGCCAAAGTAAAAATAAAGAAAACATAGCAGCAGAAAGAAATAATAAATTTACGCATACTCTTGATAGTTGTTATGAAGTGCAAAGGTATAAAATTATATGAAAGCTGTCCGGTTATAAAGATAAAGCTTACCTTTGCAACGTTTTTTTAATACAAGTTACTATGGATTATCCTCATAAAATTAATAAGGTACAGATCCGTAACCTCCAGATTGAAGATTACGCTCAATTATCCCAATCGTTTACACGTGTATATTCGGACGGAAGTGATGTCTTCTGGACACACGGACAGATTGAGAAACTAATCAAGATTTTCCCCGAAGGGCAGATTGTAACCGTAGTCGACGAGAAGATCGTTGGCTGTGCACTCTCTATCATTGTAGATTATGATAAAGTGAAGAACGACCACACTTATGCCCAAGTCACAGGGAAGGAGACTTTCAATACCCACACAGCCCAAGGAAATATCCTATATGGCATCGAGGTCTTTATTCATCCCGAATATCGCGGATTACGGTTGGCACGGCGCATGTACGAATATCGCAAAGAACTTTGCGAAACGCTTAACCTGAAAGCGATCATGTTTGGCGGACGTATTCCGAATTACCATAAATATGCTGACAAGATGCGTCCCAAAGAGTATATTGACCGCGTACGCCAGCGGGAAATCTACGACCCGGTGCTCACTTTTCAACTTTCCAATGATTTCCACGTTCGGAAGGTGATGACCAATTATCTGCCGAATGATGAAGAATCCAAACATTATGCTTGCCTGTTGCAATGGGACAACATTTACTATCAGCCCCCTACACAGGAATACCTCGCTCCCAAAACGACGGTTCGCGTAGGATTGGTGCAATGGCAGATGCGCAGTTACAAAACTTTGGACGACCTTTTCGAACAAGTAGAATTTTTCGTTGATGCCGTATCCGACTATAAAAGCGACTTTGTGCTTTTCCCCGAATACTTTAATGCGCCACTGATGTCAAAGTACAATGATAAAGGCGAATCACAAGCTATCCGCGGACTGGCCCAATATACCGAGGAAATCCGTGACCGCTTTATCAATCTGGCAATCAGCTACAATATCAATATCATTACGGGCAGCATGCCGCTAATAAAAGAGGACGGACTGTTGTACAACGCCGGTTTCCTCTGCCGGCGTGACGGAACTTACGAAATGTATGAAAAGCTTCATGTCACTCCGGACGAAATAAAGAGCTGGGGACTGAGCGGGGGCAAACAGTTGAAAACATTCGAAACAGACTGTGCCAAGATCGGCATATTGATTTGTTATGATGTAGAGTTTCCCGAACTTTCCCGGCTGATGGCCGACCAGGGAATGCAGATTCTGTTTGTGCCGTTCCTCACCGATACTCAAAATGCTTATTCACGTGTACGGGTCTGTGCACAGGCACGTGCCATTGAGAACGAATGTTTTGTTGTAATAGCCGGCAGCGTAGGCAATCTTCCCCGTGTACATAACATGGACATTCAGTATGCCCAGTCTGGGGTATTTACACCTTGCGACTTTGCCTTCCCGACGGACGGAAAGCGCGCCGAAGCCACTCCAAATACGGAAATGATCCTGGTTTCGGACGTAGATCTCGATTTGCTGAACGAGTTGCATACTTATGGCAGTGTACGTAACCTGAAAGATCGCCGGAACGATGTATATGAAGTGAGATTTAAGAAGCCGCAATAGATTTTGTCTATTATCCGATAGATATTATAAATCGTTAAACTTTGGTAGCAAACAAAGATTCTGATAGCTTTGTTTCCGAAATGAATCGTTTAATAACTTCTAAAACAAGAAAATTATGAGATCATTAATTGGAAAACAAGCGCCGAAATTTGATGCCACGGCCGTAATCAATGGGCATGAAATCGTTCAGGACTTCTCGTTGGATCAGTATAAAGGGAAAAAGTATGTAGTATTCTTCTTCTATCCGATGGATTTTACTTTTGTATGCCCCACCGAACTGCACGCATTTCAGGAAAAGCTCGACGAGTTTGAAAAACGGAACGTAGCTGTGGTAGGTTGCTCGGTCGACTCTGAATATTCTCATTTCTCCTGGTTGCAGATGCCCAAGAGCGAGGGAGGTATCCAAGGCGTGAAGTATCCTATTGTGTCCGACTTTTCTAAATCAATCTCTGAAAGTTACGGAGTACTGGCCGGAAGCTATGCTCCCGATGAAAATGGCAATTGGGTATGCGAAGGGGCACCGGTGGCTTTCCGCGGTCTGTTCCTGATTGACAAAGAAGGTGTAGTGAGACATTGTGTCATCAACGACTTACCATTGGGACGTAACGTAGACGAAGTACTGCGTATGGTGGATGCCTTGCAACATTTTGAAGAGTATGGCGAAGTTTGTCCGGCCAATTGGTCGAAAGGTAAAGATGCCATGAAAGCAACCGAAGACGGAGTGGCCAGCTATCTGAGTAAACATTAATAGAGACACATCTGTAAGAAAAAAGGGCGTTTATTGAAAAATAAATGCCCTTTTATAGTTGATAATCCAAATATTATGGCGTTCTTTGCTGCCGAAAACAATTGATCGTTTTATTTTACTCTATTTTCTACTGAATCAGTCGAATCCGGATCTAATCTCAAACTTCTGTTGTTTCTAAATTTATTTATCAATTTTTATTTTTTTATTTTATGAACATGTACATTGGAAACCTTAGCTATCGTGTTAAGGAAGCAGATTTGAGACAAGTAATGGAAGAGTACGGAACAGTTGATTCAGTAAAACTGATCACCGACCGCGAGACTCGCAAATCTAAAGGATTCGCATTCGTTGAAATGCCGAACGACGACGAAGCCAAAAATGTTATCGCTGAGTTGAACGGTGCTGAATACGAAGGCCGTCAGATGGTTGTTAAAGAAGCCCTGCCTCGTAACTAATCCATTTATAGCATAAAACTAAAAAGGATACTCTTTGCAGAGTATCCTTTTCTTGTTTTTATCCGGCAGACATTACAATGCCTTGCTCTGATTATCATTGGTCAGTGGTTTACCTTTATACTCTCCGGTCAGTGTTTCCAGGAAAGCTACTATTTTATTCAGTTCATCTTCCGGCAGATTCTTATCTACCTGATATTTGGCCATATAATCCACAGCCTCCTTCATTGTTTTCATGCTACCGTCATGAAAGTAAGGAGCTGTCAGGGCAATGTTTCTTAAACCGGGAACTTTGAAACGATGTTTATCACGATCATTTTGGGTCTGTTTGAAGCGTCCGTTATCTTCTTCTGTCAATTCAATGCCACGATCTGCAAAATAATCTCTCTTCACACCCATTAACTCGTAAGACTGACCACCCAAAGTTTCACCTACATGGCAAGTAGCGCAATCGTATTTCTTAAACAATTCGTATCCGGCAAGTTCCATATCGTTAATAGCAGTCTTTTCACCTTTCAGATAAAGGTCGAAACGAGAATTGGGAGTGAGCAATGTCTTTTCGAACTCTTCGATAGCGTCAGTGATATTCTTTTCCGAATATCCGTCGGGATATACAGCTAAAAAGGCTTTGGTGAAATTAGCGTCCTGTTCGAGTTTTGCAATGATTTCGTCAAAAGACTGGCAAGCCATCTCGACCGGATTCAACGGAGGACCGGCAGCCTGCTCGGCAAGTGTTCCGGCACGTCCGTCCCAGAACTGCACGAAATTGTAGGCAGCATTGTATACCGTCGGAGCATTCACACCTCCGAATTGTCCACCTACACCTTCTGAATATTGCTTGTTGTCTACCCCTCCCGTATTCAATCCATGGCATGATGCACATGAAACGGTGTTGTCGGCCGAAAGGCGAGTATCGTGATAAAGCATATCTCCCAAAATCACTTTACGCATATCTACCGGAATGGAATCAGCGATGGGACGCACCGGCTCGTTAGCGAATTCGGCTGAAGCCAGCCCGTTAGCATAATGTGCCAGACGGTGTTGTTTTGCCCACGCCATAGCCATTTCCTTTTTAGCATCTGTCACACTGGCTCCCCAGTGTACCATATAGTAGGCATGTTTGGGCATTGTTCCGTCCATGATCACTTTCTCTACTTTGGCCAAAGCCACTTTTCCTACAGGTTTACCGACTTTTAAGGCTTCAGCCATTTCGGTCATGTCAAAAGCGCGATAACCTTGTTCCACGTCCTTCTGAACCATTCCGCCGGCAACAGGCCAGTTTGCATAAAAAGGAAGATCCGGACTACCCGAATGGCATTGCAGGCAGCCACCGGAAGTAATGATCTCTTGCATCTGAGCGTCAGCGGCAAGCTCTTTTGACGGAGCCTGATTTACGACGCGGTAAGTGATAGCCAAAGCTCCGACCGTCACCAGTAATGCGATGATAAATTTTGTACTTTTCTTCATTGTGGATTCTTTTAGTTAATTATTACGATTATATAAATGTACACTTTGTTGAGCCGAGGGCAAATAATTTACTCCATACCAACACATCTGCAAAGCCAAAAAGGAGAAAATAAGTATGACATACAGCATCTTTTTACGAAACCTGCCCCGTAAGCGCAGGTGCATATATAATAGGTATCCCATCCAGGTAACCACTGCCCAGGTCTCTTTGGGATCCCAACTCCAATAATTTCCCCAGGCCTCCTTTGCCCATAAAGATCCAAGAAGCATGCCGATCGATAAAAAAGCCACACCAGAATAGACCAGATTATCCGCTGTCACCAAATATTCTTCTTTGTGGTGTACAAGCCCGCAAATAGCAATAATGAAAGCACATCCCAATACAGAGTAGGAGAACATATAAACTGTGACATGGGGAATAAACCAGACACTTTGCAAAGCCGGCATAAGTGATTGGTCATGTATCTCGGGCTTCAGCAAATTGATGATAACAAAAACAGTGGACAGCAGAGTAGAGAAAGAAAGTATCCATCGATATTTCCAGCGAATATACGTCAACAGCCCGGCAATCCCCATAAAAAAGGAATACCACAAACGGGTTTCACCCATAGTGCGAAGAGGAGGGCGTTGCAGAGATATCCATAGCCCGGCAATGAATATCCCCAGACAAGTAATTCCTGCTACAGTCAGTACAACAGCTATTTTACTTTGTCCCGATGAACGAAGTGCCGATATGGCCCCAATAAGCCAAAGACAGATGGAGACAGTTGCAAACAGATAGAAGTTATCCCAGGTTATCATGATTTAGCTTTTTTAGGACCATTAATAAATAGCAGAACAGCTCCTGCTAACATCATTAAAATACCAGTCACCATTACATATTTCCAGGGTTGATGTACAATCTGAAGAATGCAATATCGGGTATTTCCCACATTACGTGTATCATATCCGGTCAGATAAATATCTTCTCCCAAACGGTAACTGTGAGGATGATTTACTTCAAGCGTAGTTCTCTGCTCTCCAATACGTACATCTGCCGCAAAACGCGAAGGCATCCCGTTCGGATAATACTCTGTATTGAAAGAGTAGAGTTCCAATTCATAATCCAGATAATAGGCTTTCCCATCCATACTATAGGCTTCGCGTCCCGGTTGTCCGGCATAAAGCGGGATCCGTAATGTCTGCACATCGCTGCTACCGAAGAATCCGGCAAATAAAGCGAGCCATAATCCCAAATGGTTCAGGAGAAAACGCTTCTTTGCCGGTACACGATGATAGAAAGCATGGATAACCACCATTGCCAGATTACTCAATAAAAGAAAAAGAATGGCAATGAATATCCAGGAAGTCATAAAGTTATAGCATCCCAATGAGGCTGGGACTCCTGATATGGATGCAGCTTCTGCTTCCGATAATTGGGGAAACAACCCGATAACCAAGCTGCCACCTACTAATAATAAGATTGATAAAATACTTGTCCGGGAAGACAGCAGAAAACGGGTTAACGGTAACTTATTCCCTTCTTTATAGAGACGCCATAATAAATAGACCCATATAACTGCTATAATCACATTCAGAGGGAATGCAAAAAAAGATAAGGGGAAATTGCCTGTCATAGTTTGCAATAATGCCGCTATTACAAAATATGCAGTTACTAATAGTTTTTTGTGCATAGTTGTGCCTTTATATGGTGCAAAGTAAGTAAAAATATGCCAATAAACGTATAAAAGGCTATTAATTTGTATTAAATACAATTTTGAAGTAGATTTAAATTGAAAAGGAACATTGCTATTTATAATATTAGTTGGGGATGACCGGGATACAAAATAAAAGAAAATATAAATTAGTACTTAGAATAAAGTAGCTTTCCAGGAGATTATCTATATTAGCATTCACAAAATAGCTTTAATCATTAAATGTCTAATCTTAAAAACGACAAAACATGAAAACTCCATCTTTAATTCTGATGATAATCATTTTATGTAATCTCAGCATCCCAATAAATGCTCAAGTACTAACCTCCCGCCAGCAAAAAGAAGATTTTGACACCTTATATAGCTTATTATGTCAAGTACATCCGGATTTATTTATGTATCAAACACAAAAAGAATTCGAAGAAAAGCATGATTCAATATATCGCTTGTTAAATAAAGAACGAAACGTTTCTGATTTCTACTTTATAGTCTCTCCATTTGTTGCATCTGTAAAAGATGGTCATACTAATTTCGCAATTCCTGCTACTCCAGACAGAATAGACTATTTGAATCATGGAGGACTGACTCTGCCTTTACGCTTAAAAATAGTAGACGATAAGATAGTAGTTGATTTCCCCTTAATATCCTGTTCGATACAGGAAAATGATGAAATAACATGTATGAATAATATAAATAGTCAAACTATATTAAGCCAATTGTATCTTTTACTGGGAGCTGAAAAAGGGAACGCTATTAAGGAAAATCAATTGACCCTTTATCTTTCTACTTTGCTATGGTATAAATATAATTGGGGTGACAAATATGATTTTACAATTAAAAGGGGAAATAAGATCTGGAAAGAATCATTGAGTGGCATCGGACAAATAGATGCCCTCCCTGTTTTAAAAGCAAAACTTGGAAAAAGCCTGCCGCAATTTAGTTATACTCTAAGCCCCGATAGACAGACTGCTACTCTGCAAATAATGAACTTATATCAATTACCACAACTAAAACAATTTTGTGACTCTGTCTTTTCGGTGATTAACAGAGAACATGTACCCAATTTGGTTATAGATATCAGAAATAACAAAGGAGGGTCAAGTGCCGGAGTTGACATGCTTCTATCATACTTATCGCATGATGCTTATACATTATATGCTAAAACTGATTTAAAAATCAGTTCATACTCAAAACTGTATAATAAGCAAAAACATCCGGAAACCTATGAAGAGATCAAAAATTTACCTGACGGTTCTTTATTTGCTATTCAAGATTCTTCTGTAGCGGGAAACCGGGATAAAGCAGATATTTATAAAGGAACAGTTACAGTATTGGTAAATGAAACCACTTATTCCGGAGCGTCGACATTTGCATCTGCTATTAAAAAATCTCATGCAGGAAAAATTCTTGGTGAAACCGGCTGCCCAAATGTATATTTTGGCAATTATATGTCATTCACATTACCCAATTCCCGATTAGAATATTATGTCTCACTTAATAAATTCTATGAATAAATGAACTCTCTAAAAAGAAAGCGGAGTTCACAATTCCGCTTTCTTTTTAGTATTGTCCTATTGCATTTATTTTGAAGATGTTCCACTCTCAAGAATACTGACAATTGAAAAGAGGGTGAAGCAAATGGCCCCTAAACCGGCTAATACGCGTGCAGGGATAAAATAATCATCGCGTGTTGTACCTAATTCGAAGGCGAAAGAGGCCAGAAACAGGCAAGCTAATGCTGTCAATACCGGAATCAGAGGGATGCGGTTGGCCAAAGCAAATTCTCGTCCCCAGATTTTTGCCAGTAGAATTACTTTACTGGAAATACTGTAACAAACAAGGCCAAGCCCAATCATAATATATCCGATAACCCCATTTGTACTGCTTGAATCGGCAAAAATAACAAACAGCCCCCAAAGGAGGGAAATAGTTCCCATCAATAATACGAGTTTCGGCCATTGTTTACGCTCTTTATCCGTATATACATTTCTGATTTGACGGGCAATAGTAGCGACCAAAGCAATCAGACTTGTGCAAATACAAGCCAGACCTGCCATCACATGCCCTGCTACAAAATAAGCAGGATGTACATCGCTTTTGGCCAATAAAACAAAAGCCCATATCCAAGCAATCAACGATACAATAATAGCTATTGTTTTTAATACAAGTTCTTGACCTTTAGTAAACGCTCCTTTAGGAATACCATTACCAATCATTTTTGAGTTGGCAGGAATCAGTGAAAAACGGGTAGAAGATGTTGCAGCGGTTGCTACACAAGTAGTTATCAGTCCTACTCCGGCAACCACATGCCCAGCCACAAAGGAAGAGGCAGAGGCAGATCCGGTAAACATACAGATTCCACCAATAATAGTAACGGCAGCAGCGAGATAACCGATAATAGGCAGTGCGTACAAAGAACCGCGCCCATAAGTATGTATAATTTGCCGGATAATAGTAGCAGCCGTTGCAAACAATGCAATACAAATCATACCTAATGAAAAGACTACAGGACCTGCCACCAATCGGTTAGGATCATCTCCATATACACTGATAAACGCTCCGTAGCCGAAACAAAACAGAGCCATCGCCAAAGGAATTGCTCTGAACAATATACTAATACCGTAATTCATAACATATAGGGTTTTAAAATTTCCCTGATAAACAAGGCATATAGTTTTTTGTTTTGCTCCCCTTACTACTTTTTACACTCTTTTCACAAGGTGGCCCTTCCTGTCAGACTGAAATTAAAAAGGCTTTTCTTGTATGAAAACGAATGTTTTTGTACATTTGCACCCTTAAAATAGGGAGGGTATCCCGATCTTAAATTGTAAAATAGTAAAATTGTAAATATAGCCATGAGCAAGAAATTTGCCGAATATTCGCAGTTCGACCTCTCGCAGGTGAATAAGGACGTATTGAAAAAATGGGACGAAAACCAGGTTTTCGCCAAGAGTATGACAGAACGTGAAGGCTGTCCTTCGTTTGTTTTCTTCGAAGGGCCTCCATCAGCTAACGGTATGCCGGGTATTCACCATGTAATGGCTCGTTCTATAAAAGATATTTTCTGTCGTTACAAAACGATGAAAGGATATCAAGTGAAACGTAAGGCAGGTTGGGATACACACGGGCTCCCTGTAGAATTAGGTGTAGAAAAGTCTTTAGGGATCACCAAAGAGGATATTGGAAAAACAATTTCTGTAGCAGAATACAATGCTCATTGCCGTCAGGATGTAATGAAATTCACAAAAGAATGGGAAGACCTGACTCATCAAATGGGGTATTGGGTGGATATGAAGCACCCGTACATCACATACGACAACCGTTACATCGAAACACTGTGGTGGTTATTGAAACAATTGTATAAAAAAGGATTACTTTATAAAGGATATACTATCCAGCCATATTCTCCGGCAGCCGGGACTGGATTAAGTTCGCATGAGCTGAATCAGCCGGGATGCTATCGTGACGTGAAAGACACAACGGTAGTGGCACAATTTAAGATGAAGAACCCTAAACCCGAAATGGCAGAGTGGGGTACTCCTTATTTTATAGCATGGACTACTACTCCATGGACACTACCTTCGAATACAGCACTTTGTGTAGGTCCTAAAATTGACTACGTTGCAGTTCAATCGTATAACGCATATACAGGACAGCCAATCACGGTAGTATTGGCAAAGGCATTGTTGAATGCACATTTCAGCCCGAAAGCAGCCGAACTGAAACTGGAAGATTATAAACCAGGTGATAAGTTGGTTCCTTTCAAAGTAATTGCTGAATATAAAGGTACCGATTTGGTAGACATGGAATATGAACAATTAATTCCATGGGTAAATCCGGGAGAAGGTGCTTTCCGTGTAATACTGGGCGATTATGTAACAACAGAGGACGGTACGGGTATTGTACACATCGCTCCGACATTTGGTGCGGATGATGCTCAAGTGGCAAAAGCTGCCGGTGTGCCTCCATTACAGTTGGTTAATAAAAAAGGTGAACTTCGTCCGATGGTAGATCTGACCGGTAAATTCTATACTTTAGATGAGTTGGATGAAGATTTTGTAAAACAGCGCGTTAACGTAGATTTATACAAAGAGTATGCAGGTCGTTTCGTGAAGAATGCTTATGATCCGAATCTATCCGATCAGGATGAATCATTGGATGTAAGTATCTGTATGATGATGAAAGTTAATAATCAGGCTTTCAAAATAGAAAAGCATGTGCATAATTACCCGCACTGCTGGCGTACAGACAAACCGGTGCTTTATTATCCGCTGGATAGTTGGTTTATTCGTTCTACTGCGTGCAAAGAGCGCATGATAGAGTTAAATAAAACCATTAACTGGAAACCGGAATCTACCGGAACCGGACGTTTTGGCAAATGGCTGGAAAACCTGAATGATTGGAATCTGAGCCGTTCCCGTTACTGGGGTACTCCGTTGCCTATTTGGCGAACAGAAGACAACAGCGACGAGAAATGTATAGAGTCGGTTGAGGAGTTATATAATGAAATCGAAAAATCGGTTGCCGCAGGGTATATGCAATCGAACCCCTATAAAGATAAAGGTTTCATACCGGGTGAATATAATGAAGAAAATTATAATAAGATAGATCTCCATCGCCCATATGTAGACGATATTATCCTTGTTTCAAAAGATGGTAAGCCTATGAAACGCGAAACAGACCTGATTGACGTATGGTTTGATTCGGGTGCGATGCCTTATGCACAGATCCATTATCCATTTGAAAATAAAGAGTTATTGGATAGCCATCAGGTATATCCGGCAGATTTCATTGCAGAAGGTGTGGACCAGACACGTGGATGGTTCTTCACTTTACATGCCATTGCAACCATGGTATTTGACAGTGTTTCATACAAAGCAGTCATTTCAAACGGATTGGTATTAGACAAGAATGGCAATAAAATGTCTAAACGTTTAGGAAATGCAGTTGATCCGTTCTCTACCATCGAGAAATATGGGTCCGATCCCTTGCGTTGGTATATGATTACCAATTCTTCTCCATGGGATAACCTGAAGTTTGATGTAGAAGGCATCGAGGAAGTTCGTCGTAAATTCTTTGGTACTTTATACAACACCTATTCTTTCTTTGCTTTGTATGCTAATGTAGACGGGTTTGAATACAAAGAGGCTGATGTTCCGATGAGCGATCGTCCGGAAATTGACCGATGGATTCTCTCTGTACTGAACACATTAATAAAGGAAGTAGATACCTGTTATAACGAATATGAACCGACTAAAGCAGGACGTTTAATTTCTGATTTCGTAAACGATAATCTGTCTAACTGGTACGTCCGCCTGAACCGTAAGCGTTTCTGGGGTGGTGGATTCACTCAGGATAAACTATCTGCATATCAGACTTTGTATACATGCCTGGAAACGGTAGCCAAATTAATGGCACCTATCGCTCCTTTCTATGCAGACCGTCTGTATGGCGACCTAATCAGTGCAACAGGACGCGATAATGTAGTTTCTGTCCATCTGGCGAAATTCCCGGAATACAATGAAAAAATGGTAGATAAGGAACTGGAAGCACAAATGCAGATGGCACAAGACGTTACTTCCATGGTGTTGGCATTGCGTCGTAAAGTGAATATTAAAGTTCGTCAGCCGTTGCAGTGTATCATGATCCCTATAGTGGATGAAGCACAAAAAGCCCATATCGAGGCTGTAAAAGCACTTATCATGAGTGAAGTCAACGTAAAGGAGATTAAATTCGTTGATGGTACAGCCGGCGTTCTGGTGAAAAAGGTTAAATGTGACTTCAAGAAACTGGGACCAAAATTCGGAAAGCAAATGAAAGCTGTAGCAGCAGCTGTAGCAGAAATGTCACAGGAAGCTATTGCCGAACTCGAGAAGAACGGCCGTTATACCTTTAATTTAGATGGGGCAGAAGCTATTATAGAAACTGCAGATGTAGAGATCTTCAGCGAGGACATTCCGGGATGGTTGGTTGCCAATGAAGGGAAATTGACTGTTGCGCTGGAAGTTACTGTAACGGAAGAACTTCGCCGTGAAGGAATTGCACGTGAATTGGTAAACCGCATTCAAAATATCCGTAAATCAAGTGGTTTCGAGATTACAGACAAAATAAAAATAACATTATCTAAAAATCCGCAGACAGATGATGCGGTAAATGAATATAATGGTTATATTTGTAACCAAGTTTTGGGTACATCCCTTACTTTGGCAGACGAAGTAAAAGGCGGCACAGAATTAAATTTCGACGACTTCTCTTTGTTTGTGAATGTAGTGAAAGAATAATTCTAATACTAATAACCTAATAAACAGTAAAAGTTATGGCAGAAAAGACAAGATATTCGGATGCGGAGTTAGAAGAATTCCGTGCCATCATTAATGAAAAACTGGAACTAGCACAACGTGACTATGAACAGTTAAAACTGAGCTTAATGGGGCTGGACGGAAATGACACAGATGACACGTCCCCCACATATAAAGTCTTGGAAGAAGGAGCAAATACATTGTCGAAAGAAGAGACTACACGTTTGGCTCAACGCCAACTGAAGTTTATTCAGGGTTTACAGGCTGCTCTTGTACGTATCGAGAATAAAACGTATGGTATTTGCCGTGAAACAGGAAAATTAATTCCGGCAGAACGTCTGCGTGCCGTGCCTCATGCTACACTGAGCATTGAAGCAAAGAACAGTGGAAAGAAATAAATAGTAGGCTACGAGCTACCTATTGCAAGAGACAAGTGTATACACGGTAATATCGTGTTTCTCTTTAGCTTGTAATTGGTAGCTCGTAACTTATATAACTGATAGCTTAACAAAATGAAGAAACTACTCACGAAAGGACAAATCGCTCTGCTCGTCATTTTTTCTGTGCTGATCATTGATCAAGTGATTAAAATCTGGATCAAGACTCATATGTATTGGCATGAGAGTATCCGTATTACAGATTGGTTTTATATTTATTTTACCGAAAATAATGGTATGGCGTTTGGAATGGAGATATTTGGAAAACTCTTTCTGACTACATTCCGAATCGTTGCAGTAGGCTTGATAGGGTGGTACTTATATAAAATAGTAAAAAGAGGATTAAAAACCGGATATATCATTTGTGTATCGTTAATCTTGACCGGTGCACTGGGTAACATTATTGACAGTGTTTTCTATGGAGTCTTTTTCAACGAAAGCACACATTCACAAATAGCCAGTTTTATGCCCGAAGGAGGTGGTTACTCCACTTGGTTCTATGGTAAAGTAGTTGATATGTTTTATTTCCCGATTATCGATACAAACTGGCCGGCATGGATGCCTTTTGTAGGTGGAGAGCATTTCATTTTCTTTAGTCCGATCTTCAATTTCGCAGATGCAGCCATTAGCTGCGGAATTATTGCCTTATTACTGTTCTATAGCAAATATCTGAATGATTCATACCATCATTCTGTGACCAAAAAGTAAAAAAGAGGTAATGAAAAAGTATTTCCGGTTTCAATTATGTTGTATCTGTCTTTTGGTACTGATAACATCTGCTTGTAAGGTGAAAAGACCTGATAGCGTTATATCAGAATCACAGATGGAAAATCTGCTATACGATTACCACATTGCCAAAGCGATGGGTGAGAACATGCCTGGTGGCGAGAATTACAAAAAAGCACTGTATGTAGAAGCTGTATTTAAGAAATATGGTACAACAGAAGAAGTTTTTGACTCGTCTATGGTATGGTATACACGCAACACAAAAATACTATCGGAAATCTATGAAAAGGTAAATAAAAGGCTGAAAGCCCAACAGGATGCCATCAACCACTTGATAGCATTGCGTGATAATAAGCCTAAGATGTCTGCTCCAGGCGACAGTATTGATGTCTGGGCATGGCAGCGGGTTGCCCAGTTAACGGGATCTCCATTGAATAATAAGTTCACGTTCACATTACCTTCTGATACAAATTTCAAGAAACGTGATGTATTGCTCTGGAAAATACAATATAACTTCCTGGATGGAATGCCGGACTCAACAATGGCTCCGGTAATGGCCATGCAGATTGTTTATAAGAACGACAGTGTGACCAATAGTTGCACGAAACATATATTTGAATCAGGAATTCAGGACATTCGTCTTCAATCAGATACGATGACTATCAAGGAAATAAAAGGATTCATTTTCTATCCGCAATCCCAAAAGTCAACAACACTTTTGGTTAGTGACATTTCGTTGACCCGTTATCATGTAAATGACTCATTAACACAAATGGGAAAAGACTCTTTAAATGCCGACTCAATAACAGAAAAAAATAAGGTAGATTCTATCCGGAAGAAAGCTCCCCAAGATACTATTCAAACGACGCCGGTACATCAACGGACTAATCCAAAGGATTTGAACCGCCCCAATAACGATGTCCGTCCCGTTAAACCGGAACAACGAGAGAAAGAGCAACAAATAGAAAAAGAAAAACAGCAATTAGAAAGACAGCAACGAACTAATCCAAGGAGACCATTGCGTCGTCAGAATAATTAGAAAATAAGATGAAACGTTTTGCTGCACATTATATATTTATTCCGGAAAGTGGATTTTTAAAACTGCATGCCATAGAAATGGAGGGAGAGTATGTCTATCGTATTTTTCCCTGTAGTGAAGAAATTGAATCTGTAGAATGGTTTCCCGGTGTCATTTTATTGATTCCGCAAGAAAGGATGGATATAAATAATACTTTGTTCAACTTAACCAATACCGATGAACAAAGTATTACTATTCCGGAAATTACCTCATGCATGAAATGGCAGGCTTATTTGTTATTTCCATTTGACTTTGCTACAATGCGGCCTGTCGCCGAAACTCAGCGCAGACAATTGCGGTAGCAATGGCTACATTCAATGATTCTGAGGTCTCGCGTTCCTGAGGATAATTTGGAATGTATAACTTACGGTTTACCAGCTTTTCCACTTCGGCTCCAATACCATTTCCTTCATTCCCCATTACTATTATTCCATTCTTTGACAAAGGCTGCTCATACATATTCTTTCCATCCAGAAAGGTACCATATACCGGTACATTTCCCAGTACATAAATCAACTCTGGCAATGCGATATAATGTACTTTTACTCTGGCAATGCCTCCCATGGTAGCTTGTATGGCTTTAGGATTAAAAACATCAACAGTATTGGGCGAACAGAAAATGTGTTCAATACCAAACCAGTCTGCAAGACGAATGATTGTCCCAAGATTACCGGGGTCTTGAATATCATCCAAAGCTAAACATAAAGAATTACGAATAACTTCTGTATCGATCTCGTACTTCGGTTGTTCAAACAATGCCAGTACTTGTTGAGGGCTCTTCAACAAACTGGCACGAGATAAATCCTCAGGACCGACTTCAATTACCTCCACAGCCTTAACTGCAGAATGTTCTCTAAGCCATTCCGAAGTGGCCGCCAGAAACTTGCAAGGGAAATGTCCCAGTAAATCACCTACCAATTTGGGACCTTCTGCCAGAAAGACTCTTTCTTCTTTCCTATTTTTTTTTAATTCCAGCGATCGGATATATTTAACTCTATTTTTACTTAATGTTCCCATCTAACTCTAATTTTACGGCAAAGCTATAAAGATATTCCCAATTAACTATTATATTTCTAATCCTTTTTATGTCTTTATTTTCTTACCATTAACAAACTTTATATTGATAAATATAAACCATCTACTTAAATTTAGTAGATTTGTAATACATCATTATATTGATATCCAGAACGAAGAAGGTATGCCCAGACACATAAAATACAATAAAGAAAGAAGAACAGTATCTTCTCTTAAAAAATAAATAAGCTCTGATTGGCTGCAGCAAATCCAGATATTAATCCTAATGTATAACCTTTAAAAACGAATTAAAATGTTGAACGAAAAAAGAACTCAAAAAATTATGAAGAGCAAATTTCTGATATTTCTGCCGGTAGTAGCCATGTTGCTATTGTTTAGCAATTGCGGGAGTAAAACAAGTAACGAGCAGGCTGTTACCGAAGTGAAAGACTCTGTAAGTGCCACACAATCCCTTAAAGAAGAAGTAGTACCGGACTCTGTAGCTATACTAAAAGACGTAGTGTATGATGTCGTTGATAGTGCTCCTACATTTCCGGATGGAATGAAGGGATGCTTACAGTTTATTGCAAAGAGCATCAAATATCCGGCCCAAGCCATTGAAAACAAGGAAGAAGGTCAGGTAGTAGTTCAGTTTGTTGTTTCTAAGAATGGTAAACTGCTTAACCCGATTGTTGTAAAAAGCGTATCTCCGCTACTTGATGCGGAAGCTATCAGAGTGGTAAACTCAATGCCTGATTGGATTCCTGGAAAGCACAAAGGCGAAAATGTAAACTCACGATTTACACTTCCGGTCAGGTTTAGGCTTAAATGATGTAGTCATCTATAAAAATGCCGGAAGAGTAGAAATGCTCTTCCGGCATTTTTATTTCCCAAAACAAAAAATATGGTTTATATTTGTAACCTATTTGGCGTAATCTATTAAAAAACCGTATATGAAGAAAGGGGTTCTTTACACGATTCTTCTTTATTTTGTTTTGTCACTAGCTTCGTGTTCTGCCACTAAGTTTGTGCCGGAGGGTTCTTATTTGTTGGATGAAGTAAAAATACATACTGATAATAAAGACATAAAACCGTCGGACATGCGACTTTATGTGCGACAGAATCCTAACTCGAAATGGTTCAGTGCAGTCAAGACTCAACTGTATGTGTATAATTGGTCCGGAAGGGATTCTACGAAATGGCTCAATAAATTCTTGCGCAAGATAGGAGATGCTCCGGTTATCTATAATGAAGCCGATGCTATCCGTTCGCAAGAAGAAATTGCAAAAGCAGTGCAGAATCTCGGCTATATGGGAGCTACCGTAAAAAGAACCATAAAAACTAAAAAGAAAAAGCTAAAACTGTTTTATGAAATCAATTCAGGCAAACCTTATACTGTACGCACACTGAAGTATGATATTTCTGATAAGAAAATAGCCGAATATCTTCAAAATGATTCTACCAAATCAACGTTGAAAGAAGGAATGCTTTTCGATGTAAACACACTTGATGCGGAACGGCAACGTATTACAGACTACTTATTGTGTAACGGTTATTATAAATTTAATAAGGATTATATTACTTATACGGCAGATACTGCCCGCAATACTTATCAAGTAGATTTGACTTTACATCTGTTGCCCTATAAAGCTTATGTTGGTGATGTTCCTAAAGAACATCCTCAGTACAAGATCAACAAAATCAATTTTATTACTGATTATGATGTCTTGCAATCATCAGCTCTGAGCAGCATTGAAATTAATGACTCTTTGCATTATAACGGATTCCCGATCTATTATAAAGACCAACTGTATTTACGTCCTAAAGTGCTCGTAGATAACTTAAGATTCACCTCCGGAGATTTATATGATGAACGTAACGTACAAAAGACCTATACTTATTTTGGGAGGCTTTCAGCTCTCAAGTATACTAACATTCGTTTTTTTGAGACACAAAATGACGATAGTACCAGACTGAATTGCTATGTAATGCTAACCAAAAGCAAGCATAAATCCATTTCTTTTGAGTTGGAAGGTACTAATTCGGCAGGTGATTTGGGAGCTGCCGCGTCCGTTTCTTTTCAACATAGAAATTTATTTCGCGGCTCAGAAACTTTCATGGTAAAATTCCGAGGAGCTTATGAGGCCATATCCGGATTACAGCCGGGATATAAAAACCATAATTATACTGAATACGGAGTTGAAACAAGCATCAATTTCCCCAGTTTCTTATTTCCCTTTCTTACTTCTGACTTTAAACGGCGGATAAGAGCAACGACAGAGTTCGGACTACAATACAATTATCAATTACGCCCCGAGTTCTCCCGCACCATTGCTTCGGCTTCATGGAGCTACAAATGGATGCAAAAACAAAAGATTCAGCACCGCATCGATTTATTGGATATCAGTTACCTCTACCTTCCCTGGATTTCTCCTCAATTCCAGGAAGACTATATTGATAAGGACAAAGACAACTACATCCTCAGATATAATTATGAAAATCGTCTTATTGTACGTATGGGATATACTTATAACTATAATAGTGCAGGAGGAACCCTTGTCAATAATACGATAACTTCCAATTCTTATTCCATACGGGCAGGCTTCGAATCTGCAGGCAACATTCTTTACGGAGTCTCTAAAATGATTAATATGAGAAAGAATAAAGATGGGGAATATGCTATTTTAGGGATACCTTATGCACAATATTTGAAAGGCGACTTTGATTTTGCCAAGAATATTATAATCGATCATCGCAATTCCCTTGCGTTTCATGCGGGGATAGGAGTTGCCGTACCTTATGGAAATGCCAAGGTAGTTCCTTTTGAGAAACGTTATTTCTCAGGAGGAGCCAACAGCGTAAGAGGATGGTCTGTACGTAATTTAGGACCGGGCTCTTTTGCCGGCGATGGAAATTTCATGAATCAGTCCGGAGATATCAAATTGGATGCAAGCATCGAATACCGGACCCGTCTGTTTTGGAAGTTCCGCGGAGCGGCATTTATCGATGCAGGTAACATATGGACTATCCGTGAATATGAAAACCAGCCGGGAGGAGCTTTTGAATTCGACAAGTTCTATAAGCAAATCGCAGTGGCTTATGGATTAGGGCTCAGACTGGACCTTGACTTTTTTGTACTTCGTTTTGACGGAGGTATGAAAGCTGTAAATCCTAAATATGAGAAAACAAAAGAACGTTATCCTATTATTCATCCTAAATTTAGCCGTGATTTCGCATTTCATTTTGCTGTAGGCTATCCATTCTGATTCTATTAAGGATAGAGATAAAAAAAAGATGAAACTGACTCTCAGAGCGGTTTCATCTTTATATTTATAGTTATTTCGATAATCAGCGTGCTGCAAAAAGCAGTCCGCCCATTGTAGCCTGACGTGCAGCCATCATACCTTGTGCATCAAGAGTTACGTTCATCTTTTCTCCATTCGGTAAATTCATTTCAGCAGTACCGTCATTGTTCATTTTCAACAATTCCGTGCTGACTCCGTCAGCAACAACATTCCAAGTGTTTGCTTCTTTGTTATAAATCAACTCCATAGCTGAATCTTCACCTTCTTTAGTGATGGAATAACCATTCTCAAGGGTCTTTACCAGATAATCTCCGTTCTCACCCTTTACTTTCTTCACATCACCTACATTAGCCATAGGATTGGTGCCACTCCAGAATTCGATTGAGTTAATTACCAATGCATCTGCCAGATAAGCGACACCATATACCGGAACGATATTTAAAGCAAGGAAAACAAGTTCATTTACAAATTTTGTACCAATGGACTGATTCCATGACGAAATGCGATTGAACAATCCGAATGATCCTACACATGAACTAAACAGGATAGTACCACTGAGAAAAATGGCAGCAACCAAAGTTAATCTGTTCTTTTTCATACTAATTTTTTTATTTGTTATTAGGTTAATATTATGGATCATTTATATAAAAACGATCCTGTTATAATCTGCAAATATACTCTTTTTAGCTAAAGAGAACAAATTTAGGTTACTTTTCTGCTTACATTTTCCTTTTGTTTCGGAGTTGCCGGCCTATCATATAATCGACAGAATATTTCCCCGGTCCGCTTATATACATCAAAATAAAAACAATCAAATATACTAATGCCAATTCTTTCATTGCAAATGCATCATTTGCATGAATAACAAAGAATGCAATACCCATAGTAAAGATCATTGGAATCATGGCCAACCTGTAAAGAAAACCTATAATAAAGGCCATCGAACATACTAACTCTGCAAAAATGGCCAACCCCAAGGAGAGGGGAGAACCTAATCCCAACGGATCAGGAAAGGATGTGGAAAGTTCCTGAAAATTACTCCATTTTTGTATGCCATGATTCATTAACAATAATCCAAACGAGATTCTTAGAATCAGCAGGAATGCGGATGCTCCCATACTGTCTGGTTTAAGAGGAAATAAAAATTTGTAAATCATAAGTTTATATTTTTAGATTTTATAATATAAACAACTATCCGTTTTGTATTGTTTACTTGATACAGATCAAATAATAGCCAGATCCCCCCAAAAAGCAATATCAAAATACAACTCATGAATTATCATTTTTGTTGTATCGGCGAATGACAACTAAAATGAAAGGAATGTGATCATGAAAAAAATAGGGAAGTTTCTGAGAAGCTGTCTGGAGGAGATTGGCAGAAATACTCTTAAAGAATATGGCTACTCTAATGACAAATAAATCTCTTACTGATGTTATTATTGGAGAAATGTATCGTATTCTCAGGAACAATGCATTTATTTTCATCCGAATATGCAAAAAAAATGTAATACGAACATCTTTTCAAAATCCAACCTGTTATATAGTCAATAAAATAAAGGGATTATGGAATATATAATTATTTATATAGCTTTTTTGCTTATCACGTGGGCATTTATAATGAAAAGTATACATGATGCACCGGAAATGGAGGATACAGAGAGTAATCCTCTATAGAAATAAAGGAGGATTGATACTCTGAATAGTATAAAATCCTCCTTTATTATTCTTATTTATTATTATTTTCCGAAGAAGGAGCAATGTAATCTTCTTTAATGAATTCGTCATACACCTTTTTCGGATGATCAAACGGAGCTACTCCAGTGCGATTTTCATTAAAATTCTCACGTCTGAATTTCTTCAGTTTAAGATTATCCTCAGCATATTCCCGGAGTTTTTTCTTTTCATGCCCATACAATGAACTATCCAAAACTTCCGAATCCAATAAACTCTCTTTAGGAGTTATAGACGGCAATAAGTTTTGTTCTAATAACCCACGATAAGCACCGTTGTATTCACACCACACACAATCTCCCAATATAAACAGCCGATAAGTGTATCTGGACCATGCTGTTTTAATAGTAACCTCACGAGAGTAGATCTCCACAGTTGCCTCCGAATCGAATGCACGATCACGGATTACGACTAATTTCCTACCTGAAATATCTTCCTTAATAAGGGTCGTCCATCTTTCGGAATTTAGAATTTCCCCGATTATTTCAGGTAACTTTTCCTTAATTTCAAATTGTATTCTCATATCATTCGCCTGTGGGCCAGGACTTATTAATTGCCCCCAATTATAATCTATTTCCTAAAGATAGTAAGTTTCAAGGTTAAAAACAAAATAAAATCCATTTTTTTCCAGTCTTTTTGCTATAATTATCTATCTATTTACTATCAAATACATAAAAACGGAGTAATCGGAAATTTTTGTTGGCATTCATCTTTATGTAAAAAGGGACAGTCCGATTGCAGCCCATAAAAATGATTAAAGTACACCTAAAGAAATATAATCAGAACTTAACCACAGGAGCGGTATACATTTCTTTTTATTGGTTGTAAAGACCCAATTATAAAATAACAAATCACTTTACTATAAAGTGCTGAAACATAGAAAATAAACTTTTCAGACCGATAGTTAAAGTCCATCTTACGGGCTAAGATCTACATCTTAGCTCGCAAGATACACATCTTGGCCCGCAAGATCTGTATCTTAGCTGCCAAGATGAACTTGAATTATAGGGAGTAACCATTTTCCCAAGGATCAAAAGATACTCTTCCACCTGAATCTTTAGGTTTCATTATTGATGGACTATCCTTACTTATCAGGAAAAACATCAATACGAAGAAGGTTGTGTGACAAAGGCATCGCTAAGATGCAGAAATATAAAGAGAGGAGCACCAACAAAAATTTCCGATTAATTCAATATCTTGTTGAAGAACAGAAGCAAAATAAAAATAAACACATAAAAAATCCACTACATTTTTATATGCAGTGGATTTATAACGAATTGTACACCCTCAGGGACTCGAACCCTGGACCCATTGATTAAGAGTCAATTGCTCTACCAGCTGAGCTAAGAGTGCATGTTATCAAGCGTTCTTGATTTCGGGTGCAAAGGTAAACCTTTATTTTTAAACTGCAAATGTTTGAAGGAATTTTTTCGTCTAAAGAATGTCTTTTATTCTGTCTAATGAAACACTTGTATCTTTTTAAGTATTCATTCATAAATAATCATACATGATAAATTGTCTCATTTACAATAATCTATATTAGACCAAGAAGCGTTGAATTAAGATTTAGTAAAGAAAAAACATATTCCGGTCAAAGATTAAGTTTTAAAAAAGTTTTTTTAATCGCACATTAAAGCATTTTATATAGTACGATTTACGTAAACTATTATAATTCAACAGATAAATGTATAATACCTCTTATAATATATAATTTATAAAATTATCTGTATCTATTTAATTAGATTTATATTACAATCTTCTAATGAAAAAAAATCAATATATCAATAAATTATAAATATTCATTTCATCTATATTTCTTTTAATGTATTTTTGTATCCGAAATAAATAGCAAGGCTAAAAATCTAATAACAAATGAACTTATATCTAAAACACACTTTTTCCTACTTGTTGGGCATATCTTACGCTTTATTATCTTCGGCACAGCCCAACTCGGACAAACTGCAATGTAAAGTGACAGGACGAATGCTTCTGGATGGAGGCGTATATCTTAAAAATGATAACCATTTTGGTAATGGAGTGGAATTTGGTGATCTTCGCATAGGCGCAAAAGTTGCTTATCAAAACTGGAATATGAAAGTTGAAATAGGCTATACGGGCAATAAAGCAGCAATCAAGGATGCTTACGCAATGTATACACAAAAAAAGCACACTATACAGGTTGGACAATTTTATGAACCCTTCAGCTTAGAAATGCTGTGTAGTACTTTCGACCTTCGCTTTAATCAATCTCCCGGAGTCGTTCTTGCCTTGACAAACAGTCGGCGAATGGGAGTCGCATATAGCTATAGAAGTAAACGTTACTATTTGTCGGGAGGGGCATTTACCGACAATGATGTCAATAATCTGAAAAATGTTTCACAAGGCTATGCGTTGGATGGCAGGATAGTATATCGACCGGTATTTGAAAATGAGAAGCTTATCCATATAGGGTTTGCAACAATCTATCGTACTCCTGACGGTTCATTGAATGAAGAAGACAAAAACGTATTTTCTTATAAATCTCCTGGAGTGAGCACGATTGACAACCGAAACATTGTTGCAGCCACTGTCGACCATGCGACACATCAGATAAAGTTTGGCACCGAATTATTGGTTTATTATCACCGTTTTTGTCTGCAAAGTGAATATATACGCACACATGTGAAGCGGGATGATGCATTTGAAAATTATGTAGCACAAGGTGGTTATCTTCAATGCTCTTGGCTTTTAGCCGGTCAGACTTATTTATATGACGAATCAGTCGCATGTCCCGGCCGGCCGAAAGGAAAAAGCCTGGAGCTCTGTTCCCGATTTAATTATCTAACACTTAATGACGGAAAAGCTGCTATCTGGGGAGGAGAACAAAAAGATATCTCCGTTGGACTTAATTATTACATTAATAAATACATCGGAGTAAAATTAAACTATAGCTATATGATACCCGGAGCTAATATAAAAGAGATAAGCAACCAAAACTTCAGCGTAGTTCAGGGAAGATTCCAATTCATTTTCTAATCAATAGTCTTTAATATATTCAGGTTATACTATATTTCATAAGATGCTCACTGTTTATCTCTTGGGTTGTGAAGAGATAAACAGTGAGCATAAACGGATGACTTATAATAAATAAATTCGTTCTACCTGCCTTTTCTTTCCAAATCCCTAACGGCTGGAATACACATCATCAAAACGGCGGTAAGCACAATTGCTATTCCGCAATAAATGAAAATATTGGCTATCCCCAGATTATCAGCAACAAATCCCGTAATAAACAACCCTATAATAGAGGGGAGTAAGCTCACGCTATCAAAAAGTGAAAATACCCGTCCTAAATATGCCGGTTCAAATTGAGTTTGAAGCAATGAAGTAAAAGGTCCGGAAAAGAACGGAACAACTATGCCCTGTGCTACTGTTAGTATGGCAAAATAGATAAAGCCTTCAGCCGGAAGCACTCCACAGAATGCCAACGCCAGACCGAGTAAAAAGTAAGAGGTGGCAATCAGCAGAATTCTCCGTATCTTAGGATTCCAAACACCCAGCAATGCACCACCGGCCAGCATGCCTGCACCGAAAAGGACCTCTATCAAACTCACCTGATATGCCGTTCCCGAGAAATTCTTCAAGGTCATCAATGGCATCAAAGCTACCATAGGCATAACAAAAAATGTAACAAGAACTTCTGTTACCATAACCCAACTGACTCCTTTGTTGCGCATGATGACATTAAACCCATCTCGCATATCATAAAGCACATTCTTAGCAGAAGCATTTTCTTTTTTAGGATTAGGAATATACACAAAAAGTAAAGCTGTACAAGCTATTATGGCTCCAAATACATCCAAAAGCATAACAAGGCTCATGTCGAAGGCAAGCAGTAATATAGCCCCGAGAGCCGGTCCACCGATGTTACATACTGACTGAATCGCCTGATTGATACCTGCAATGCGCATAAGCTCTTTCTCGGGTGCCAGCAATGGCACAGACGATTTCATGGCAGGCGTATGAAATGCACCACCGACAGAGCGCAACATAAGCAAAAAATATATATGCCATAGCTCAACTGTATTAAGATAAAACAACAATGCAATTATACCGGAACAAAGGGCGACGAAGCTATCTGCTCCAATCATAGTCCACTTACGATTCCAACGATCGACAAATACACCGGCAAAAGGACCTAATACCGCCTGTGGCAATAGGGCAGCAATTGTTGCAAATGACAATACTTCTGCAGAACCAGTTTTAAGACTAATCCACAAAACAATAGAGAACTGGGCAATAGAACTACTTAGTATAGAGAATAGCTGCCCGGTCCATATAATAATAAACTTTTTCTTCCAATTATTCATATTAAAGTTGAAATAAGATAAAGAATGAGATCATTCCTCTGTTGCATTTATACAGGAGGAAAAGAAGAATGAGATATACCATTACGAGAAAAGGCATATCAAAATAAGGTGAAACCGTAGCTAAGCCAGTTCCAAATAATCGACAAGTATGTCAAACAGATAAGTTGTTTTCATCAATTTTATTCTTTGCGGCGACAAAGATAAGATAATATTTCAAAATGTCACAAAAACAAAAAGGAGATTATAAATAATCTCCTTTTGTACACCCTCAGGGACTCGAACCCTGGACCCATTGATTAAGAGTCAATTGCTCTACCAGCTGAGCTAAGAGTGCTTGTTTCTCGTTTGCGGTTGCAAAAGTAGGGCTTTTATTTCATATTGCAAAACAAATAGGAATCTTTTTTATTCTTTTTTTCTCACACTTACTCAAATTCATAGAGCTCTGATGGCGTATTTCTCTTTAAAGCAAGCAGTTGCACATCCTTCCCAACAATGACGCCTTTATTCTTTAATTTCCATTCAACCGTTTTATAAGCCAGTTCCGGATGATTATTATCTTTGCTCAGATGACAAAGCCAGATATAACGAAGATGTTCCGTGATATTCTCAGCAAGAAAGTCGGCAGTATCTACATTACTCATATGGCCTGTACTACTTGAAATACGTTCTTTCAGATATGTAGGATAAGGTCCCATACGAAGCATTTCTTCATCATAATTAGCTTCAAGAATCAAATAATGGGCTTTACAGATATATCGGGCAGCAGTCGGAGTAATCTCTCCCAAGTCTGTTAGAAAAGAAAAGACTTTACCATCAACTTCTATACAATAACCCACATTGTCTGTTCCGTCATGTGGAACTTCAAAAGACTCAATGCGGAAGTCTTCCAATTTCATAGGCTCTTCTTTCTCCAGATAGCGTACAGAAGCATGCAATTTTTCTGTCATACAATAACTTTTATTAATCCCCGCATGTATACGTGCTGTGGTATATACCGGAATATTCAACTTCTCACCTAAATGCCCCACAGCTTTGATATGATCAGCATGATCATGCGTTATAAACACTGCGCGTATCGAATCCATCGTCACATTTATATCTCTCAACGTTTTTTTTATGGTACGAATTCCGATACCTGCATCAATGAGTATGCCGTATTTTTCGGTACCCAGATAATAACAGTTTCCGCTACTGCCACTTGCCAGGCTTATAAATCTAATCTTCATTATTATTCTCTTCTTTTAAATGCAAATTGCCGTCAACTTTTATGGCAAAGTGACGGCAAATATACATAAAAAAGGAAACAATCAGGTGTTAGCTTTCTTCTTTTTATCGATGAAATCGGTGATTTTTGCAAAAATAAGCAATGCAATTGCTGCAATCAAACCGATTGCTGCAAAGTAATACCAGATGTAATGAGCATTTACACTGGCGGCTTCCCAAGCTTCTCTGGATTCAAACAGGGCAGGATCCGGACAATACTTGGTCAGCAGCACCCCTGCGAGCCCAAAGCCAAAAATAGAAGACAAAAAAGAGTGAAGATGGCTAAAACCTAAGTACATGCCTTCTTCACCTTTAGGAGCTTGTAAAGAGAAATATTCCAGATAACGCGGAGAAATAAAGCATTCTGCCAAGCCTTGTACCACGATGCCGGCAATCATCATCAACGTAATATTACTCATTCCCGAGATAACTTCATTGCCCAAGAGATTACCACATGCCATCAACAGCGCTGATATCGGAATCAGAAACATACCAATATTCATCGAAGTGATAGCACTTCGTCTGGCCATCCAGCGAGTCACAAAGCTCACACAACAAACAACGACAAAAGGATTTACATTGGCAATCCACCCCGGTTTTGCAGTTTCACCAGCCATGCGAATAACATACTTAGGCATTGTAGCATAAAGCTGATGTTGTACCATCCAGAATCCCGTAATAATAAGGATTAAGATTAGCAAACGCCAATTAGTGACAATACGCAAGAAACCTTGTCCGATCTCACGCATACTCTTTCCTTCTCCTACGGTATGAGTCGATTTATACAAAAAGAAAACAGCCAACAAAGCGATGAGAGTCATGACTCCTGAGAAATAGTTAATATAGATATAAGCTTGGTCACCAATAACATTCCGTAGAGGATCGATAACCGTTTTACCGGTAAAGGCACCGATATTAACCATCATATAAAAAATAGAATATCCGCGTGCCCGAGTCGCTTCAGTTGTTTCCTTGGCAACAGAAGCTGAAATAACCGATTTAATAAATGCGCCGCCTATCATAATTATAAATAGAACCGGAACTATCAACCAACGGGAGGCACTATCCGTCAGTCCATCGAAATGAGTGTTTTCTCCATAAGTCACTAATCCGGCGCTTTCAAGTAACGTGGGTAATACTCCCAGGCCCAAGTATCCGGCTGTCAATAATGAAAAAGCAACAAGCATTGATTTGCGAAAACCGATTTTATCGGCATACGCTCCGGTAAAAATAGGAAGCAAGTATAATCCACCGGAAAAAAGGCCGGAAATCATACTTGCTTCAAAATCATTAAAACCTAAAATTGTAGATAGATAAATAGTGAGAACGATAAACACGGCATAGTAAGCCATGCGTTCAAACAGTTCGACTGTGTTGCTGACATAAAAGGCTCTTGTGAAACCTTTAGCAGCAGGCTGAGGGGAATTGTTCATTTATGTTTTTCTTTTTTTAATTGATAATCGAACGCAAAGATAAGATTTTTTGCCAATCCGACCAGCCACTCATGAAATAAAAGCCGGAAAAAGGCTTGGAAAACCAGTTTCCGACTTAATTATAACAGTTAAATAAACAGGTAATTAAAACTGAAAAAAGTTTTTAGCATTAAAATAGCTGATATCTTTAACCATCTGACAGACACGGTCCATCTCAGATGCCGGTATTTCACCGTTTTCCACATCACGCCCCAATAGATTACACAATGTACGGCGGAAGTACTCATGACGAGGGTAGGAGAGGAAAGAACGAGAATCCGTCAGCATTCCTACAAAGCGACTCAACAATCCAAGTAAAGAAAGGGCGTTCAATTGTTTTTCCATTCCATCCTTCTGATCAAGAAACCACCATCCCGATCCAAACTGAATTTTTCCGGGGATACTGCCATCCTGAAAATTACCTATCATAGTAGCAATCATTTCATTTGCACAAGGATTCAGATTATATAGAATTGTTTTGGCCAGTCTACCTTTTGAATTCAGACGGTCCAGAAATTTACTCATTGCTTTAGCGGTCATAAACTCACCAATGGAATCAAACCCAGTATCAGGTCCCAGCAATTTAAACATCCGACTGTTGTTATTGCGAATTGCACCATAGTGAAATTGTTGTGTCCATCCCTTCTCCCAATCCATTTCACCCAGTATAATCAACATAGCCGATTTAAATTTCAGAACCTCCTCTTTTGTTAGTTCAGATCCACCATAAATTTTATTGAAAATAGCTTTAATCTCGCCATCCGTATACTCTTCAGCATAAAATTCTTCGATTCCATGATCAGACAGCTTACATCCCTGATCGGCAAAGTAATCGTGGCGTTTACGCAAGGCTGTTATCATATCGTCAAAATCAGAGATATCGACCTCACTTATTTCCGATAGTTTTTCAACATAAGCACGAAAGTCTGATGGTATTTCTACAGCCATCACTTTATCCGGCCGCCAAGTGGGTAACATCTTTATTTCAAATCCACTTTCACGTGTTTTAATGTGATACTCCAATGAATCGATAGGATCATCGGTCGTACAAACGACTTCCACATGATAGCGACGCATCATTCCACGGGCAGAATATTCTGGAGAAGCCAGTTTCTCGTTACATTCATCATAAATTTCACGAGCTGTTTTGGGGTTCAATATTTTATCAACACCAAATGCTGTTTTCAATTCCAGATGAGTCCAGTGATATAAAGGATTACGTAAGGTATATGGAACAGTTTCCGCCCATTTCTCAAATTTCTCCCAATCTGATGTGTCTTTTCCTGTACAAAAACGCTCCTCCACACCATTTGAGCGCATGGCACGCCATTTATAATGATCACCACCGAGCCAGATTTCGGTTATAGATTTAAACTGGTAATCGTCCGCTACCATCTGGGGAACTAAATGACAGTGATAATCAATAATCGGCATCTTAGATGCATGTTCGTGATATAATTCCTGAGCCGTTTCTGTTTGCAGCAGGAAGTTCTTACCCATAAATTTTTTCATTTCTTTGTGTTTTTATTGTACAGAATAGTTATTTGTATTAAAGCCAAGGTATATTATTGATTATAAATACAATATATTCTATTTATATTTCGATTTTATTTATCGTTATCGAACACAAAATTAAAAAAATTACTTAGAGATGCAAAGACAAACCAGATATTTATGAATTTAAACTTTAAAATAATATGGGAAAAACACTCTTTTAAAGGGAGGGGTAAGATATTAACTTCATAAAGGATAGAAAGTTAATATCTTGTTTGCAAGAAGTTAACTTCCTGCCTTTACGATATTAACTTCCTAAAAATACTGTTTTTCAGATTATTAGCATGAAAAGTATATCACTGTTCATACTCTATTGAGAATTCAGATTTCCTCTCTTTTTCTTGCGGAACGGAGAATAATAGTAGTAGCTCCAATAGTAATGATAGCTCCGTCTTCAATACGAATACGGTCTTTATCACCCAAAATTTCGTTCATAAGAAAAGTACCTGTCAGACTCGGGGCATCACGTAAAGTATAAACTAATTCCCCCTGCTTGTTACGTTTTACATTGATAATGCAGTGACGTCTGTCCATACTCATATCGCCGGTTTCAATCGGAGTATTGATATTTGTACCGATACATCGACGCCCAATGATATTATCACCTTCCTGCAGGGGTAGGACTTGTTTAAAACCAAATACGTTCTCAATCACGACGATACAGCCATATTCTTCTTTATATACCTCCTCGTCCAACTTCTCTTCCTTACGGGAAGCTTTTATTTTGCTCTTTCCCAGTCGGATACTAAACTGTTTACCACAATGTTCACATACAAAAACCAATGATTGGCCTTCGCTATATTTGGTTTCATCAAAAGAAAGGTAATTTTCACACTTAGGGCAAAGAATTCTTTTCATTATAAAAATATTTATTTAGCCAGCATCCAGGCATTCTTATAAGCCTCGTTCTCTCTTAATTTCAACAATTGACGGTTAGCGTCTTCACGATTGGCACATGACATTATGCTAACACGAATTTTGCCGTCACCTGTCAATACACTGGCACCTGCATAACCTTTAGTTTTCAATTCGGCAGCCATTAACTCAGCATCCTTGGTATTAGCTACACTGGCTATGATTATATGATATGGAAAAGAAGCTTCTGTAACCTTTGCATCAGCTGTTTTCATTGGCTTTTCCGCATGGGCAACTTTTACTTCTTTTACTGCAACCGGTTTTGTTACAGACGCTTTATAGACAGTCGTCGTTTTCTTCTTTGTAGTTACCGGTTTAGCTTGTGGAGTAGCAACGTTTGCTTTCAGCATAACCGGAGTCATTGCTACCGATTGTTTTTCTATCTTCTCAAACAGATCAGTAGGAAGCAATCGAGCATAATTACCCTTTTCTACATATGTATTTTGGACAGGAGTAGACATTAGAAAAAACAATGCAACCGCAGCAATCATTGCTACTGCATTTCTTAAAAATGCCCAGTTTACGCTGATTTCACGATTTTTCTTTTCTTTAGGAATGAGCGGAAGAATTTTCTCTCTTTCCGGACGTCGTAAAGACGTTAACTCTTTTATCTCAAACGAATCGAGTCCGTAAAGATAAGGAGTAGTAATTTTATTGTCGTATGGAATAAACTCGTAAGTGTTATGAATAGTATAACGGATTTCTCCAATATTAGGTAAATCAGTTTTTCCTTCTTCATGGAGAACGGCAATAAGCTCTGCCACTTCTCTTTCCACCATTTTTGTGGCATCCGAGAAATTGGTATCATACACAGCCATATATGATTGCACTAATACTCCGTCATTCAACCTCAATTGGGGATTGAAACCGATAACACGGGTAGGAGGGAGAAATATATTTTCTTCAGCCACTCTCATAGCAGGAGCGTAGTGAGCGATAAATCCACCAAATCCGGGAACAATTACACAATCATTCTCCAATAATAATACTTCAATATGCTGTGCCAATTCAATCATGTGTGCAAAATTAACAGATTAATTCAAGATATGCCATAAAACTGCACATTTTATTATTAACAAATGCTAAACTCAACCTTCCTTTCTTATCTATCTATACCTGTCATATTAGAAAAAATGCCTACTTTTGCGCTACTTAATAATATCATCAGAAACGAATGAATTATATACAAACAGAAATAGATGGTGTGTGGATCATTGAGCCGAAGGTTTTTTCTGATCCGCGCGGATATTTCATGGAAGCATTTAAGCAGCAAGAGTTTGATGCTACTATCGGGCAGATAAATTTTATACAGGATAATGAATCCAAATCTTCATTCGGCACGTTGCGCGGACTCCATTATCAGAAAGGAGACTATTGCCAAGCTAAACTGGTACGCGTCATTAAAGGCGAAGTTTTGGATGTAGCTGTTGATTTAAGAAAATCGTCTCCCACGTTCGGAAAACATATCAGCGTATTGCTAAGTGATGACAATAAGCGCCAGCTTTTTATTCCTCGTGGTTTTGCTCATGGATTTCTGGTGAAAAGCGAAGAGGCCGTTTTTACTTATAAAGTAGATAATATATATGCTCCTCAGGCGGAAGCCTCCATAATATACAATGATCCGGCATTGGGCATCGACTGGCCTATTGCCGATTCACAACTCGTCATGTCGGAAAAAGACCGGCAGGCAGGAAATTTCCGAGCAGCAGAGTATTTTGAATAGAAACCCTCAATAATCAAAAGAATATGAAAATTGCAATTGTCGGAACCGGATACGTAGGTTTGGTCACAGGAACCTGTTTTGCAGAAATAGGCGTGGATGTCACTTGTGTTGACACGAACAACGAAAAAATAGAAGCACTTAAAAAAGGTGTTATTCCCATTTATGAAAATGGGTTGGAAGAAATGGTTATCCGCAATACCAGAGCCGGAAGACTGAAGTTTACAACTTCATTGGAAAGCTGCCTGGATGATGTAGAAGTGGTATTTTCCGCTGTTGGAACCCCTCCCGATGAAGACGGAAGTGCCGACTTGAGTTACGTACTTGCAGTAGCACGCACTATCGGACAGAACATGAAAAAATATAAACTGGTAGTTACCAAGAGTACCGTACCCGTAGGTACAGCCTGTAAAGTTCGTACTGCCATTCAGGAAGAACTGGACAAACGGGGAGCCAAAATAGAATTTGATGTGGCTTCGAATCCTGAATTCCTGAAAGAAGGTAATGCTGTTAATGATTTTATGAGTCCTGACCGTGTTGTCATTGGCGTCGAGTCGGAACGTGCAGAGAAACTAATGACCAAGCTTTACAAACCGTTTATGCTAAATAACTTTCGTGTGATATTCATGGACATTCCTTCTGCTGAGATGACTAAATATGCTGCCAACTCAATGTTAGCTACCCGGATCAGTTTCATGAACGACATTGCAAACTTGTGTGAATTGGTAGGGGCCGACGTCAATATGGTACGCAGTGGTATCGGTTCAGATACCCGTATCGGACGTAAATTCCTCTATCCGGGCATCGGTTATGGCGGATCATGTTTTCCAAAAGATGTAAAGGCTTTGATTAAAACGGCTGAACAGAATGGATATCAAATGCGGGTATTACGGGCTGTAGAGGATGTGAATGAAGCTCAAAAAAGCCTGTTATTCGATAAGTTAGTAAAACAGTTCAATGGAAACCTGAAAGGCAAAACCATTGCATTATGGGGACTGGCATTCAAACCCGAAACAGATGACATGCGTGAAGCACCTGCGCTGGTATTAATTGATAAGTTGCTTAAAGCAGGATGTCACGTACGTGCTTATGATCCGGCAGCGGCAGATGAGTGTAAAAGGCGGATCGGCGACTCCATATATTATGCACGCGACATGTACGATGCCGTTTTGGATGCCGATGCGCTGATGCTGGTTACCGAATGGAAAGAATTCCGTCTGCCTTCATGGGCTGTTGTGAGAAAGACAATGTCACAACAGGTAGTCATGGACGGTCGTAACATTTATGATAAAAAAGAAATGGAGGAACAAGGCTTTATATACCACTGCATCGGTAAATAATATCCAATATCCATATCCTCAAAAAAGTAATAACGGAGCTGAAAAGTCAGGAGTTTTTTTGTAATCCCCGACTTACTTTTCAGCTCCTTTTTATATCTTTATCGATATAAATGAGTAATTTTGCACAAAATTAAACAGATGATAAAGTACATTGCAACATTGTTACTGATGGTCTTATTCGTAGCATGCAATAATGGCAAAGGACAACAGCCCTCTGAAGACAATGAAGACCCCAAAGCTAAAGAAATCCTCCAAGGCATTTGGCTTGATGATGAAACAGAAACTCCCCTGATGCGCATAATCGGAGATACTATATATTATGCCGACACTCAGAGCACTCCGGTTTACTTCAAGGTTTTAAAAGATACTCTTTATACATATGGCAAAGATATAACCCGATACCAGATTGACAAACAGAGTGAATACTCTTTTTGGTTTCATTCTCTGGCTGACAACATTGTCAAGTTGCATAAATCAGAAGATCCGAATGATACATTGGTCTTCTCTCGCAAATCTGCAGAAGTTATCCCAACTTATACGGAAGTTACTAAAAAAGATAGTGTAGTAATATACGATGGTGTCCGTTACAGAGCCTACGTATACATTAATCCGTCACAAATGAAAGTAGTGAAAACAACATATTCAGACGATGGTATCAGTATGGACAACATTTACTATGATAACGTGATGCATATATGTGTGTATGAAGGCAAAAAGAGTCTATATGCCAAAGATATCACCAAACAAATGTTTGTTGATGTGATTCCTGCGGACTTTTTGCAACAAGCCATTTTGTCCGATATGAATTTTACAGGAATTGATCGCACAGGTTATCATTACCAAGCCTTAGTTTGCATTCCGGAAAGTCCGGTATGCAATCTTGTGAATTTGACCATTAGCTTTAATGGACAATTGAATATAGCAGCTGCTAAATACAAATAAGCATCTGATTGTAAAAGATATCAAAGAGACATATTTTAGAAAAAAAGGGTAGGGGGCAGAAAGCGTACGCTTATTTTCTGCCCGATCTGGGTGATGCAGAGCGTCCCCCATTACTGTTTCTTCTACCTCCATTTCGAAAGTTTCTTCCTCCTCTTCCGCCACTATTATTCGAACGAGGGTTATATTGAGGTGCTTCTCCTAATTCTGAAGGTACAGGAATCTTATAAATTTCCTTCTCAAGAAAGTTCTCGATATTTTTAAAGTTTGTCTGTTCTTTTTCATTAACAAACGTAAGAGCGACTCCATCATTATTTGCACGCGCAGTACGTCCAATGCGGTGTACATAATCCTCACTGTCATGCGGTACGTCGAAATTGATGACTAAACGGATATCATCAATATCAATACCTCTGGATACGATGTCCGTAGCAACCAGAATATTAATACGTCCCGATTTGAACTCATGCATAATAAACTCACGTTGTGCCTGCTCAAGATCCGAATGCATCTCTCCGACATTCAATTTCATCATTTTCAAGGCTTTTGCAACCTCCTTTACCTTTAATTTGGAAGATGCAAAGATGATCACTCTTTCAGGAACTTCCTCCGCAAAGAGACTTCGTACAATGCCTAATTTCTGATTCTCGTAACAAACATAGGCAGCCTGAACGATTTTTTCAGCCGGTTTTGATACTGCCAGTTTGACCTCCGCCGGATTATTAAGAATAGTATTGGCCAATTGCTGTATCTTGGAGGGCATGGTAGCAGAAAACATAATGGTCTGACGTTCCTTAGGCAAGTATTTTACAATCTGCATTATATCTTCATAAAAGCCCATATCAAGCATGCGATCCGCTTCATCCAGAATAAAATAAGAAACTCGGGATAAATCAACGTAACCCAAACTCAGATGTGCAATCAAGCGTCCCGGTGTAGCTATAACCACATCAGCCCCGAGCATCAAGCCTTTCTTCTGTTGTTCGAAAAGTATTCCGTCATTTCCACCATAGACAGCTACACTTGAAACAGGCATAAAATAAGAAAATCCTTCCATTTGCTGGTCTATTTGCTGAGCCAGTTCACGAGTAGGGGACATGATCACACAGTTAATAGCATCCTCCGGGTGTCCGCCTTCGGACAATCTATTCAATATAGGCAACAAAAAGGCAGCCGTCTTTCCGGTTCCCGTTTGCGCTACTGCTATTAAATCTCTACCTTCAAGTATTACAGGAATCGCTTGTTCTTGTATGGGAGTACATTCCTCAAAACGCATAGCGTCGAGTGCTTCAAGTACATTGTCATTTAATTGTAATTCGGAAAACTTCATCGTTTCTTTTTATTTGCTCGCAAAGATAGAAAATTCACTACGTAGTACAAATTTTTCGGGTTCTTTTATTATTCCCACTCTTACATATTCAGATATGAGTCTTTAAAGCCCAGAAAATAGAGTACCCCATCAAGCCCAATTGTATTAATAGACTGCTTGGCATTGGCTACTACTTTAGGCTTTGCATGAAAGGCTATGCCAAGACCTGCAATCCCCAACATTGGCAAATCATTGGCTCCGTCACCCACAGCAATGGTTTGAGCAATATCCACTTTTTCTACCTGAGCAATCAGCCGGAGCAATTCCGCCTTGCGCTTTCCATCCACTACATCTCCCAGATAACGGCCTGTCAGTTTGCCATCGACTATTTCAAGTTCATTAGCATATACATAATCAACACCATATTTTTTCTGCAAGTATTGTCCGAAATAGGTAAAGCCTCCCGAAAGAATAGCAATTTTATAACCATATTTCTTCAGTACATACATCAGACGATCGACTCCTTCGGTAATTGGTAAACTCTCGGCAATCTCTTGCATAACAGACTCGTCCAGCCCCTTCAACAATGCAACCCGTTCGCGAAAGCTTTCCGTAAAGTCAATCTCCCCGCGCATGGCACGTTCGGTGATTGCTTTTACTTCGGCCCCTACACCTGCACGCATAGCCAACTCGTCAATCACTTCGGTTTCTATTAAGGTAGAATCCATATCAAAACAGATTAGACGACGCATACGACGATACATATTGTCGAGCTGGAAAGAGAAGTCCATTTCAAGTTCACTGGCCAACTTCATCAATTGTCCCTGCATAGCTTCTTTATCCCGGGGGGTACCACGAACTGAAAACTCAATGCAAGCACGAGTGTGCATTTTCCTTTCGTCCAATGGAATACGTCCGGTCAGACGTTTGATGGCATCAATATTCATGTCCTGTTCAGCTAAGATACGGGTTACCGCTGCAATCTGACGAGCAGTGAGCTTACGTCCCAACAAAGTAAGAATATAACGGTTCTTACCCTGCAGATTTACCCAGCTTTCGTATTCTTCCGCAGAAATTGGATAGAAACGAATAGTCACTCCCAAAGAAGATGCTTTGAAAAGTAACTCTTTCATCATAAATCCCGAAAGTTGCTCCTCAGTCATACAAAGAATACCCAACGAAAGAGTATTATGAATGTCTGCCTGACCAATATCCAAAATAGTAGCATCGTATTTTGCCAATATTTCTGTTACGGAAGCTGTGAGTCCCGGACGATCTTCACCGGTGATACGGATCAGAATTAGTTCTGTTTTTGATGGTTGCATAGCGGATTGTTCATTAAGTATCCTGCAAAAGTAGGAGAAAATTCCCAGTATTTATGCTAAATAACATAAAAAACTGCACCTAAAAAGTGAGAAATTTACTTGTTTATTTGGAAGTTGAAATAATATTTACTTACCTTTGCACCCGGTTTCTGAATTAAAGGCCTTGACAGTCAACAGATTCCTCTCTGTTGTGCCTAAAAAGACGATGTTTCGGGGAGAGACCACTGTTTAGAGGACAGTCCCGGATAGTATTAACTAAAACCGAATTACATGAGGCATGTAAAATGGATTTTTGTTGTATTACTAATTAGTTCCTTGACTTCTTTCGTAGAAAAAGACAAACCCACCGGAGGTTTGAACGTGGGTGACGTAGCCCCTGATTTCAGAATCGAAACTACGTCAGATGTACAGCACAATCTTGATTTAACCGATTTGAAAGGTAAATATGTGCTGCTTAGTTTCTGGGCAAGTTATGATGCGCAGTCCCGGATGCAAAACGCAAGTTTAAGCAATGCGCTTCGATCAACTTCTCAAGATGTGGAAATGGTTTCCGTTTCGTTTGACGAGTACCAGTCGGTATTTAAAGAAACCATTCGTAAGGACCAAATAGTTACGCCCACCTGTTTCGTGGAAACTAAAGGCGAAAGCTCCGGCTTGTTTAAGAAATACCGTTTGAACCGGGGTTTCACTAACTATTTATTGGATGGAAATGGTGTGATTATAGCCAAAAACATCTCTGCTGCAGAACTTTCTGCTTATGCAAACAAAATCAAAGGTTGATTTTAAGGCGTAAGAAGAGAGTGGGGGTTCCCTACAGGACTTCGGTCTTGGGAACGAGACAAAAGAGGAAATGAATACAACAAAAAATTCCGCCCGCACTTGTGATTTCACAGGAGCAGGCGGAAATTCTTATTTTTAGACCTTTCATATTCAGATGCACTCCATTATTTGGGAGCCTTTCTATATAAGTAAAATGCAATCAGTGCATATAGTAAGTTAGGAATCCACATTGCGATCACCGGAGGCATATTTCCATTCACTGCGAAAGTGGATGCTACGGTCTGGAACAGGATGTATGAGAAACTCAAACCAAGCCCGATTCCCAAATGTAACCCCATTCCCCCTTTTGTTTTTCTTGAAGAAAGAGATACTCCGATTACAGTCAGGATAAACGATGCAAATGACATGGCGATCCGCTTATGATACTCGATCTCGAACTCTTTGATATTAGCGATGCCTCTTTGGCGCTGTTTATCAATATAAGCGCTTAATTGCGGACTGGTCAGCATTTCCTGTTGATTACGCATGATCATAAAATCGGCAGGTTCCATCGGTATGATGGAGTCCAGTTTATCCCCACGGATAATTGTCTCCTTCAATCCGTCCAGATTACGAATCATATAATCCTTGATCGTCCATTTATTAACAGCTGTAGTGTCATAAGTTATACTGCGGGCGGTCAAATGAGACACCAGCTTCTTATCTACAAACTTATCCAGCGAAAAGCGGTTTCCCGTTTTGTTATAATCCTGATAATTATCAATATAAGCAATCACGCCTGTGTCGATCTCCAACTGTATGTTATGTACATAAGTAGTCTTTTTTTTCTTTACGTATTTATCTTCAAAATCCAAACGCGTCACACTTCCCTTCGGGATAACATACGATCCTAATATAAAGGTAGAGATCGCAATGATACCGGCCGATATCATATAAGGACGTAGCATGCGTTTAAAACTCATACCGGTAGAGAACATCGCAATAATCTCAGAGTTCTCGGCCAACTTTGAAGTAAAGAATATGACAGCAATAAATACGAACAACGGACTGAACAGATTTGCGAAATAAGGAATGAAGTTCATGTAGTAATCGAAGATGATAGCCGACCACGGTGCACTTCGCTCCATAAACTTATCCATTTTCTCGTTAAAGTCAAATACTACTGCAATAGAAATAATCAATGCAATAGCAAACACGTATGTCCCCAAGAATTTCTTGATGATATACAAGTCCAGGCGTTTAATAAACCGATTGCTTCTCATAAGTTTATAGTCTTGTTGACACTCTTTTCACCATCATAGGTTTCCAGGTTGAAAAGTCCCCTGCAATAATGTGCTTGCGTGCTTCTCCCACCAACCACAAATAAAACGCCAGATTATGGATAGATGCTATCTGCATGGCCAACAGTTCCTGAGCATGAAACAAATGGCGCAGATATGCTTTACTGTACAACGTGTCCACATACGAAGCACCATCAGCCTCAATAGGAGAGAAGTCTGCTTCCCATTTTTTATTACGCATATTCATGATACCATCTTTCGTAAACAACATTCCATTTCGCCCGTTACGGGTAGGCATTACACAGTCGAACATGTCAACTCCACGTTCAATGCCCTCAAGAATATTAACCGGCGTGCCCACACCCATCAGATAACGAGGTTTGTCCTTCGGAAGTATTTCATTCACTAACTCTATCATCTCGTACATCTTGTCTACAGGCTCGCCTACAGCGAGTCCGCCTATGGCATTGCCATCTGCACCTTTAGAAGCTATATACTCTGCGGATTGTTTACGTAAATCAGGATATACGCATCCTTGCACAATTGGAAACAAAGACTGATTGTAGCCATATTTAGGTTCCGTCTCGTTGAACCGTTGAATACAACGGTCAAGCCAGCGATGCGTCAATCCCAATGACTTTTTGGCATATTCATAATCCGAATCTCCCGGCGGACACTCATCAAATGCCATCATAATGTCGGCACCGATAATACGTTCGATGTCCATTACTTTTTCGGGAGTGAAGATATGCTTACTTCCATCGATATGTGAACGGAATTCAGCTCCTTCTTCACGCAATTTACGAATTCCGGATAAAGAAAACACCTGAAAACCACCGCTATCGGTCAGCATCGGACGATCAAATCCATTGAACTTATGCAACCCACCGGCCTTCTCGAGCACCTCCAGTCCCGGACGCAAATAAAGGTGATACGTATTTCCCAGAATAATCTGAGCTTGAATATCCTCTTTCAATTCAGTCTGATGTACTCCTTTCACACTGCCGATTGTACCTACCGGCATAAATATAGGGGTTTGTATTTGCCCGTGGGCTGTCGTGATCAGACCGGCACGGGCATTACTTTTTGCGTCTGTATATTGTAGTTCGAATGTCATTCCTGGCTGGCTTTCTTTACGGATAAATCAATGGCATCGGCAACCTTCTCCTGGGTCAACGCAATAGCAAAAACTTCTTTTACATCATTCACATAATGGAAAGTCAGTCCTTTCAGATATATATCCTGTATTTCGTCAATATTCTTTTTATTTTCGGCACTCATGATGATCTCTTTGATACCGGCACGTTTAGCAGCCAGAATCTTCTCTTTAATACCACCCACCGGAAGCACCTTACCACGTAAGGTAATCTCGCCGGTCATAGCCAGGTTAGCCTTTACTTTACGCTGTGTCAAAGCAGAAGCCAATGAAGTAGCCATTGTGATACCTGCCGAAGGACCGTCTTTGGGAATAGCTCCTTCGGGAACATGGACATGAATATTCCAGTTATCAAAGATTTCTTCATTCAGATTCAGAAGTGAAGCGTGTGCTTTGATATATTCAAGTGCCAACATTGCAGACTCTTTCATTACTTCACCCAAATTTCCGGTTAAAGTAAGACGACCGCCTTTGCCACGGCTCAAGCTGGTTTCGACAAACAAGATCTCACCTCCTACAGCTGTCCATGCCAAACCTGTTACCACACCGGCATAATCGTTGCCCTGATATTTATCACGTGTATATTCCGGAGCCCCCAGGAAGTCGTACAAATCAGCCGGTTTAATTTCGGTTTTGGAAAAGAAACCATCCGTAGCATATTGACGGGCGGACTTACGAAGGATCTTACCGATCTTCTTTTCCAGTTCGCGCACACCGCTTTCACGTGTATATGATTCGATAATAGCCTCCAAGGTGTCTTTTGGAATCTTGATATCGGTTTTCTTCATACCGTTTGCTTCCAATTCTTTCGGCACTAAATGTTTCCGTGCGATCTCCACTTTTTCCTCGGTGATATAACCACTTACTTCGATTAACTCCATACGGTCGAGCAATGGTCCCGGGATAGTATTTAAATTGTTTGCCGTAGCGATAAACATCACTTTAGACAAGTCGTAATCCACATCCAGAAAATTATCATGGAAAGCCGTATTCTGCTCCGGATCAAGCACTTCAAGCAAAGCAGAAGAAGGATCTCCCTGACGATCGGCACTTACTTTATCAATCTCGTCCAAAATAAACACCGGATTAGAAGATCCGGCTTTTATCAGGTTTTTGATGATACGTCCCGGCATTGCACCGATATAAGTTTTACGATGTCCGCGGATTTCCGCTTCATCGTGCACACCTCCCAATGACATACGGATATATTTCCGTTTCAATGCAGCGGCAATGGATTTACCCAATGACGTCTTACCGACTCCCGGAGGACCATATAAACAGATAATAGGAGACTTCATGTCACCTTTCAACTTCAGTACCGCCAAATGTTCCAGAATACGCTCTTTCACCTTTTCCAGACCGTAATGATCTTTATTAAGAGTCTTTTCCGCATTCTTCAGATTCAGATTGTCAGTGGTATATACTCCCCACGGAAGATTAAGCATCGTCTGCAGATAATTTAACTGCACACTGTAATCAGGTGATTGAGGATGAGTACGTTCCAGTTTAGCCAATTCTTTCAGAAAAGTCTCATGCACCTCGGGACTCCACTTCATGTGTTCCGCTTTCTGACGCATTTCCTCTATTTCTTGTTCCTGGCCTCCGCCACCCAATTCATCCTGAATGGTTTTTATCTGCTGTTGCAGGAAATATTCACGCTGTTGCTGGTCAATATCTTCACGAGCACGCATCTGGATAGATGCTTTAATTTCGGCCAGTTGTACCTCGCGGTTCAAAATTTCAAGTAACCGATAGGTACGTTCGCGCAAAGAATCGATGCGTAACAATTCTATTTTCTCGTCCTTCTTTAATGGAAGGTTCGTGCAGATAAAATCTACCAGGAACATGTGATTCGTCAGGTTCTTGATGGCAAACGCCGATTCTTGATGTAAAGAGTCCGATGACTTAATATATCGTATTGTTAGGTCTTTGCAGGTTTCTACCAATGCCTGAAACTCCTTATCGTCTTTCGAAGGTATCTCTTCGTCAATAATGTTCACTTCTCCTTTCAGGTATGGATGTGTTTCTGTAATGTTCTTCAACTCCAGGCGTTTCATCCCTTGGATAATGACTGTTGTCGTCTGGTCAGGCATTTCAAGCACACGTACAATCTTACCTATCGTTCCGATTGGATGCAAATCTTCGAATGCCGGTTCGTCTGTTTCTGCCATTTTCTGGCAAACTACTGCAATATAGGATTTTTTCTTATCAGCTTCCCTCACTAATCTCAAAGATGATTTTCTACCTACAGAAACAGGCATAAATACTCCGGGAAACAATACCATATTACGGAGGGGGAGAACCGGAAGAGTTTCACCAACCTTAATATCAAACACTTGATCTTCATTTCCGTCAAAATCGGCAATCAATGAAAATGCGTTATCATTCTGGTCATCCATCTCTCTTAAATATCTTTCTTTCTTCATTTCGTATAAATTAGTTTATGTCATATCAGCGAGCATAAAACGTTCGCAAAGTTAATCGATTCTTCATTAAGAATAAAACATCTGTTCGATAAAAACACAAAAACAATGCCAAATAATAATACGGACGGAATGTCATATCACAATATTTACCTATTTTTGGCGAACTTAATTATTTATTAGCTAAATGAGCCAACCTTATTTTCAGTTTAAACAGTTTACCGTTTGGCACGATAAATGTGCCATGAAGGTAGGTACAGACGGCGTTCTGCTCGGGGCATGGACTCCCGTAAAATCCTCGGTCCGCATTCTCGACATTGGTACCGGCACAGGACTGGTGGCACTTATGTTAGCCCAGCGCAGTACAGCTCCCATTACAGCCCTTGAGATTGATGAAGCCGCTGCTGCCCAAGCAACAGAAAACATAAACCGCTCGCCCTGGAAAAATAGAATAGAGGTAATCCAACAAGATTTTAAACATTATAGCAGTAAAAATGGTATATCCAAATTTGATACAATAGTTTCCAATCCTCCTTACTTTAACGCTTCATTAAAGTGTTCTGACGAACAACGTAATAAAGCCCGTCACAACGACAGCCTGACATATGAAGAATTATTAGCAGGTGTATCCGGACTACTTTCGCAAGAGGGAGCATTCACTATAGTGATACCAATGGATGTCGGTGAGCAAATTAAAACACTTGCTCATAAATATGGGCTATATCCTTCACGTCAACTCTTTATCATAACCAAGCCCGGCGGAACGCCCAAACGAACTCTAATTTCATTTAGATTCACCAAACAGACATGCGAAACAGAAGAATTACTGACTGAAACCTCCCGTCATCAATATAGTGAAAAGTATATAGAACTCACCCGGGATTTTTATCTGAAAATGTGAAAAAACTAACACAAGTTCCATCTATAAAGCCGTGCAAGCGTTCTGTCACAGATGGTATTCTTGGTATTATACGATGTGCATCAACAATTACATAACCAATTCACCATTGAACCGCAAGAAACCATCAACAAGAGCACTATTACGGAGTTTGGCAATAATTCTACAAATTATTCCCTTCTTGTATCCCATTTTAGAAGAGAAAGAAAGCATTTAAGTTTATCAGTGTAAATTGCTGCATGTACGATATGCTAATTTTCAATGGGAGCTTCTCATCTTTCTGTTTCACAGGTCGGCATAAGTACAATTATATGGATAACATTTTAAAATTTGCGTTTTTTGCAGTATTTTCATTCTTGAAGAATCATAAATCCTGGTTCTTCTTCAAATTTGGCGGTAAATTCTTTATTTCTTTATTTTCAAGTTGATAATTGTCCTTTTTGCTTGCTTTAATAAGAAAAACCAGACACCGGCTGAATAAGATAACTCAAGTTTCGGAAGTGAATTTGCGACGTCCGGACCGGTATCTTCACTCTTATACCTTTCTTCAATTAACATTGTTAACGCCTTTTGCAGGTTGTCAAGTTCTTGTGCGCAAATAATAAGTCTTTTGCATTTAAAGAACTTGTTATTCACATCCAAAGAACAAGCTTTAACTCTGTGTTAAAACAAAGCTTTTGAGGATAGAAATCTTACTTTTTAAAGATATTGATTTTCAGATGGTTTATTCTAAAATTCGCTTCTTCACCTCATGGATGGACTCTTCGGGAGAAAACCGGGATACTTGCTTTTTTATCAACTATAAACGAGGGCTTACACTTCCGAAAACGGAATTAGATTCCATAAGTAAAAGAAAACTTACCACCAAATTTGAAGAAGAACTTAAATCCTTTTAATATCCATCTGATAAATAAAAAACACTGATAGTTAAGTTGCAAACTTAATTACCAGTGTTTTTTTATTGTCGGGGTAGCGGGATTCGAACCCACGACCCCCTGCTCCCAAAGCAGGTGCGCTAACCGGACTGCGCTACACCCCGAAAACTTTTAATAAAAACTCCCTTTGACTTCGTCGGGGTAGCGGGATTCGAACCCACGACCCCCTGCTCCCAAAGCAGGTGCGCTAACCGGACTGCGCTACACCCCGTTCTTATAGGGAAGTTCCTTTCAAAAGCGGTGCAAAGATAGGGACTATTTTTAAATATACAATAGTGAAAGAAGCATTTTTTCATATTTATTTTTTAACATCCTATCAGTCACGCATTTGGATATATAAGAAAAATAGAAGCTATTAACCTAAAAAGTCCCGATTCCGCCAGAATCAGGACTTTTATGCTAAACACACGACAGAGACAAGTTATTCAAGATCCTCTTTGATCACTTCATCTATTTCCTTGATCTTCTTTTCTCTTATCTTTTTGCTTTGGGCAGGTTTCTTTTTGGTATCATCATACACATTGTCTGCACGATCCACCATCTCTTCACTCCAGTCATCATACATGTTCGATGCCGGCTGACCGGTCAGGGTGGTATTTTCTTCTGCGATAGGTACATCCCTATTAATTACTTTAGCCATATGTTCTACGTTTTATTGTTATGCTATAATGACAATAAAACATAGAAAAAGTTCTCTCTGTTAATGAAGTTTGATACTATTAGATAGATTTTAAACGGTACTTTCCGGCAATATTTCCGAAAGCTGTGAACTAAATCCCGTTTCAAACGTATAATACAGAAACATCACTATAAAAACAAATATCATGAGACTTAGAATTCCTAAACCTATGTATTTCATTGCTTTTGCCGGTATGGCTTTGTTTATGGGCAGTTGTGCCAAAAATACCACCATTATTTATGGCAACGGAGAAGATAATCTTCCCGAAACTCCACAAAAGGAGACGACACTCGTCACTTTCAATGCTTCTGTCGAAAGCCGAAACCTGACCCGTGCCATGTCTCCTATGAAAAAAGGAATCAAGAGCACTTTGTACGCCTATCAAAAGGCACAGAGTACCACCAGTCAGGAAACTCTGTTTGCCGAAGGATTGTACATCACTTCCTCTCCGGGGGTATTATCCGGAAAAGACGGGTATAAAATGTATCTTGCGAACGGCATCTATAATTTTTACGCCGTATCCGACAACTTCTCAACCATACCACCTTCTTTTACCGGACAAGAGTCAGAACCTTTATTCAATGGCATCGATTATCTTTGGTGGGGTAGTACCGACCAGGATGTAAGCAGTGCACAGATCAATATTCCCATTGTATTCCAGCATGCCTGTACACAAGTTGTCGTTGAAGTCTCTGCCGGAGATGGTATTCAATTAAGCAGGCTACTATCAGCTACTATCACTCCGCCGGTTCCAGGAGCGAGCATGACACTCTCCACCGGAGTTATTCCTCCCGCAACATCATATGACAAACCCGATAAAATGGGCATTAATGGATTTCTGGCGCAATATATCATGCTTCCACTGCAGACCAATGATCCGATGACACTTACGCTTGAAGTGGAAACAGATGGAAACAACAATTCGAAAACTTATAGCGTTCAGATCCCTGTCCCAAGCGGAGAGTTGAAAGCCGGAGATTCTTACTTATTCAGTGCGGTGATCAATGGCAGTTCCGTTTCTATTCCTTCCGTCAGCGTAAAGGATTGGACGGAAGTAGACGAGACAGGTAACCCGCTTTATCCATCACAAAAATAACAACTTTTATGCTTACACAATTTTTAAGTCTACTGGCTACTATTATCAGTGTCATCAGCTTGCTGATTGTCACTTATGGGGCGCTGATTGCTATCCTCTCTTTTATCCTCAATGAACTGAAGAGGATAACCGGCACCTATACCCCAACTAATATACGGAAGCTGAGAGCCGTATTCGGAACCTATTTATTATTGGGGTTAGAATTTCTGATTGCTTCGGACATCCTGAAAACTGTATTGGAGCCTACAATGAACGAACTGATTATTTTAGGCGGTATCGTTGTCGTAAGAACCATATTATCGGTATTCCTGAACAAAGAAATCAAAGAATTAGAAACAGAAAATAACTAAAATGTAATGAACCATCCATCTGTGGGGGTGTTTACATTATTATTAACTAAATAAAGGAGATCGGACTTATGAATACTGAAAAAGAGAAAACTTCATCGGAAGAACAGAAGAAGGCTGAAAAGGTACTTAAAGACAAAGTACCCGTACAGCAAACCGGAACTTACAGCGAAGCCACCAAAAAAGAAGTGCGCGATGCAGTAAAAGAACTCAATCCGGACATGAGCGGATTGGATAGGGGTTAACAGCCCCTATCTTCCCGGAAACATCAGTGTAAAACAGCTGCCTTTACTTATCTCTGAGGAAACAGTGATAGTGCCCCCATGCAGATTCATAATCTGTTTACACAAACTGAGTCCGATACCGGACCCCGAAGGTTTCGTCGTAAAAAACGGAACGAATATTTTATCCATCACTTCCGGAAGAATGCCCTCACCGTTATCACGGACCGTCAAACTGCAGACTTTTCCGGGTATTTGTTCCAATTCCACTTCAATCTGCGGAGCAGTACTTTGTCCACAGGCTTCTTTCGCGTTTTTAATCAGATTAATCAATACCTGTTCTATCTGTGCACGATCGATGTAGAGAGTAGCACCTCTATGTGTAGCCGCAAAATGGATAAACGCATCCGGAAATAGTTTCCTCAGATCAGAAAAAAGTTCGTCTACCATCACCAACGCACAGACAGGAGTAGGGATACGGGTCAGCCGACGATAGTTTTCCACAAACCCGAGCAGTCCCTTGCTTCTCCGATGAATGGTCTGCATAGCCTGCAACATGACACCGTATTCTTTCTCGCTAAGCCGTTCGGGTATTCCACGTTCACTCAATGTTTCAGACAGAGAAATAATAGGAGTAATAGAGTTCATAATCTCATGAGTCAATACCCGTATCAATTTTTGCCAGGCCTCCATCTCGTTACGTTCCAATACCGAATGGATATTTTTCAGACTGACCAGTAACCTTTCCTTGTTTTGTGCAGCAAACAGGGTGCAGGACACAGCCATTTCGACAGAAGTTCCTTGCTGCCGGATGCGTACTACTTGCGTCTCGTTCCAGGAAGTGGTAAGCCATTCCTGAGGCAATTGGGTTTCTTGCCCGACTAAAGCCACAGCCGCATGATTCATCCATTCTACCCGGCCTGAACGATCGGTCACCATCACAGCCGTATCTACCTTACTTAACAGATTCTCATAATATTGATGCTTTACTTCTTCCTCAAGCAGTCTGCCTCGGAACAATTTCAGCGTTTGCGAGAGTTCATCCGCCAGTTCAACCATCATCCTGCTTTTAAACGGCGGCTGAAAACTTTGCGTCATATCATTGAAGCGGATGCTATCCGTCAGTCGCCGCATCATGCCTGCCAATCTCATCTGGATGGAATAGAGGTGCACTCCTGTGGCAATCAGCAAAAGTGTCACAATCAAAGTGCTAAACCACAATTCGTAATGGAAGAGCAGATATCCTCCGATGGAGAGTATTACCAACAAAAGGATGTGTAGCACTACACTGATAGAATAGCGTTTCATAAGCCGAGTTTTTCGAGTTTACGATAAAGAGCAAAACGGGTGATTCCCAGATATTCGGCCGCCCGGGTGATATTGCCTTCGCTCAGGCGCATGGCTTTATCTACGGCTTGCCGTTCCAACTGTTCCAGATTGAGTACTTCCTCTTCTTTTTTCTGCCGTACAGAAGAGTGGAAAAGGAAATTCTCCGGCTTCAGCAGAGAGCCGTCGCCCAGAATCACAGCACGCTCTATGGTGTGTTGCAACTCGCGCACATTGCCGGGCCAGTTATATTTCAACAATTTATTCTTCGCCTCACGCGTCAGCCCATGCATATCCTTTTTATACTTGCGGGCATAACGTTCCAGAAAGAACTCGGCCAGCAAGATGACGTCATTACCACGTTCACGCAGGGGAGGAATATGGATTTCTATCGTATTGATGCGGTAAAGTAAGTCCTGACGGAAGTTTCCTTCATCCACCATTGCCCGGATATCCGCATTGGTTGCACATACCAGACGTACATCGATAGGCACCGACTGAGTGGAACCCAACCGACTGATTTGCCTCTTCTCAATCGCAGTCAGTAACTTCGATTGCATTGGAAGTGAAAGATTACCTATTTCATCCAGAAACAAAGTTCCGCCCGTAGCCACTTCCATCCGCCCGGCTTTCGCTTTCCGGGCATCGGTGAAAGCACCCTTCTCATAACCAAACAATTCACTTTCAAACAATTGTTCGGGGATACTACCCAGATCAATTGTCACAAAGGGCTTTCCGTAACGAGGAGAACAACGATAGAGCAAACGGGCAATCACATCCTTTCCGGTACCATTCTCGCCCAAGATCAGGATATTCGCATCCGTTTCACTCAATTTATTAATGGTAGCAAACACTTCTTGCATGGCTGCCGACTCACCGATGATCTCGTTCTCTGATCCTCCCTGTCCGCTCAATACTTCCACCTGTTCCTTCAGCATATTCACTTCGTGACGTGACTGTCGGAGTTTCATGCCCGAAGACAAGGTTGCCAGAAGTTTCTCTTTCTCCCATGGCTTGGGAATAAAATCTGTTGCACCTGCCTTGATGGCCCGTACAGCTTTGTCCGTATCGGCATATGCCGTCATAAAAATCACGATTGCCTGCGGGTCAATCTTCAGAATCTGTTGCAGGCTCTCAAATCCTTCCTGCCCACTGATGGCGTCACGGCTAAAATTCATATCGAGCAGGATGATGTCCGGGCCGAAAGTAGTCATAAAATATTCAATGCGATCGGGGGTAGTAGCCACTTTAATCTTTTCGGTATAAGGTTCGAGCAAAAGATTGAGGGCAAACAATACATCTTCATTATCATCTACAATTAATATCTTTCCAAGCTGTTCCATATTATATTACGAGCTAATTTATGTTCCTTTAAAAGATAAGATATACCAGTTGTACAGCTCGTCATATCCCGGTTATACATCTCGTACATCTTATCTCATTATGCAATGATGCCAATGTAAGCCGGATACAACTGCTTACCTTTAGGCTGAGGGCAAAGATACAGATTATATTCATGCGTTGTGTGTGCTAATTCGCACTATTTTTGTGCGTATATGCACATGAAGACAAAGAAGCGCGCACATATAAAATGCTATTAAAAAGCAACTTACATTCATGGCACACCTTTTGAATGATTTATATAAAAAGTAAATACACAATGAATCTGAAAACGATATTTATTATTGCCGGATGCAGTTGCATCTCATTGGTCGCCGCACAGGAACACACGATGGAGCTCTCTTTGGACGAAACCGTGAAGCTTGCCAAGCTTCAGTCGCCGGACGCACAAACGGCACGCCATAGTTTCCGTTCGGCTTACTGGAATTACAAATATTATAAAGCAAACTATTTGCCTGCTTTGAGCCTGACTTCGGACCCCAATTTAAACCGGGCCATCAACAAAGTAACACTGGGAGACGGAACTGTAAAGTTCGTAGAACAGAATATGCTCAGCACAGACCTCACCCTAAGCCTGACTCAGAATATTCCCTGGACCGGAGGTTCACTTTTCATAGAGACGGCAGCGCAACGCATGGATCTCTTCAGTGATCATACAACGGCTTGGCAGACTTCACCTATTAATATAGGTTACCGCCAGTCGCTCTTCGGATACAACAGTTTGAAATGGGACCGCCGCATTGAACCGGTACGTTACCGGGAAGCAAAAAAATCGTATGTAGAAACACTCGAATTGGTAGCTGCACGGGCTACACAGAAGTTCTTTAACCTTGCCACCGCACAAAGCAATTACGAAACCGCCACCATCAATTATGCCAACGCAGACACACTCTATCAATATGCCCAGGGGCGCTATAACATCGGTACCATTACCGAAAACGAAATGTTGCAACTGGAACTGAACAAACTAACCGAAGAAACCAACCGAATGAATGCCCGTATTGAGATGGACAACTGCATGCAGGAGCTACGCTCGTATCTGGGCATTCAAAGTGATGAAGAACTAAAAGTGAAAGTCAATGACCATGTGCCGGACTTCAGTGTAGAATTGCACGAAGCGTTGTTGCTGGCCAACGAGAACAGCCCGGAGATACAGAACATGATGCGCCGGAAACTGGAAAGTGAAAGTAATGTGTCATATGCCCGAGCCAATGCCGGACTGAAAGCGGATATTTATCTGCGTTTCGGATTGACACAGACAGCCGATAAACTGGGGAGTGCATACAAACGACCTTTAGACCAGCAATACGTCAGTTTGGGCATTGCGCTTCCCATTCTTGACTGGGGACGCGGCAAAGGCAAGGTGCGTGTGGCACGTTCCAATCGCGATCTTGTATACACACAGGTGGAACAGGACAAAACCGACTTCGAACTAAATGTGCGCAAACTGGTGAAACAATTCAACCTTCAGGCGCAGCGGGTACGGATAGCCGCACGTACCGACGAAACTGCCCAACGGCGTAGCGACGTGGCACGCAAGCTCTATCTTCTCGGTAAGTCGACCATTCTCGACCTGAATGCTTCCATCACAGAGAAAGACCAGGCACGCCGTAATTATATAACAGCCCTTTATAACTACTGGAGTTTATATTACACCTTACGCAGCCTCACTCTCTTCGACTTTGAAGGGAAGGCACCACTCACCGAGAATTATGATCTGTTGATAGACTGATCCGAAACAAAAATCGTTAATCGAAAAAAATAAAAATAATATGGATATTAAAATTGAAAAGAAACCCTGGTACATCCGCTATAAATTCTACATAGCCGGAGGCATTGCATTCGCCGCTTTCCTTGTTTACGTCATTATTTTGTCGGTCGGTCCGCGCAAGCTCCGCATCGAATCGGAAAACATACAGATAGCCGAGGTCAAAGACGGTAAGTTTATGGAATATGTAGATGTGGAAGGACTGATCCAGCCAATTCTCACTATCAAAGTGAACACCCGCGAAGCCGGCAGCGTAGAGCGTATCATCGCTGAGGAAGGAAGCCTGCTCCAAAAGGGAGATACGATCCTTACCCTTTCTAATCCGGATTTGTTGCGCAGCATCGAGGACCAACGGGACGATTGGGAGAAGCAGCGCATCACTTACCAGGAAAAAGAGATCGAAATGGAACAGAAAAGCCTGAACCTAAAACAACAAACGTTGGAAACCAATTATGAACTGGCGCGGCTCAAAAAGAGCTTTGCGCTGGATAAAGAAGAATTTCGTATGGGCATCAAGAGCAAGGCACAACTTGAAGTATCGGAAGACGAATATAACTATAAGGTAAAAAATGCCGAACTGCAACGTGAAAGTCTGCGCCACGACTCGGCTGTGACCATCATCCGTAAAGATCTGATACGTACAGATATGGAACGCGAACGCAAGAAATATGAGCGAGCCACAGAGCGTCTGGGCAATCTGGTAGTGAAGGCACCCCTCGGCGGACAACTCAGTTTCGTCAAAGTGACACCGGGACAGCAGGTAAGTTCAGGTGAGAGCATTGCCGAAATCAAGGTACTCGATCAGTACAAGATTCACACTTCATTAAGCGAGTATTATATTGACCGCATCACCACCGGACTACCTGCTACCGTCAACTATCAGGGCAAGAGGTATCCGCTTCGCATTACTAAAGTCGTACCCGAAGTGAAAGACCGCATGTTCGATGTCGATCTGGTTTTCACCGGTGAAATGCCCGATAATGTACGTGTGGGCAAGAGTTTCCGTGTACAGATCGAACTGGGACAACCAGAACAGGCCATTGTCATCCCACGCGGTAATTTCTATCAGGCTACCGGAGGACAATGGATCTACAAAACCAATGCATCAAAAACAAAGGCAGTACGTACGCCCATCACCATCGGACGCCAAAATCCTCAGCAATATGAAATCACCGGAGGATTAGAGCCCGGAGATTATGTCGTTACGACAGGATATGATACCTTTGGGGAGGCGGAAGAATTAATACTGAAGTAATATAAAAAATGGATCAAACTCACCACAGAGTAGCACAGAGATGGTTTTCTTTTAATATCCTATAAACAAGAGATTAAAACTCTGTGAGACTCTGTGGCGCTCTGTGGTGAAATCAAACTCAAAACCATTACAAACATGAAAACTATAAAGCTGGCCTGGAAAGCCTTGGCACGTTTCAGAACATATACATTTATCAATATACTGGGCCTCGCCTTGAGTCTGGCTTGTGTACTTATCATCCTACGGTATACCCATCAAGAGGTTACTGTAAACCATTTCTGCAAAGACCTTGAAAACACCTATCTGCTATATTGCGAGTATGAAGATGGAACGCGGACAATAAGCAGCAATGAAGATAGAAATAACGACCCCAACTTTATCGATCCGCTGAAAGATCCGTCTGTTCTGAAAAGTACCCGGTGGATTAATTTCTCGGAAGACAGGATTACAGTCGGCAAACAGATATACAATGTGAAAACCGTAGTGACAGACAGTGCGTTTCTGCAAATACTGCCATATCCGTCTGTATCCGGCATCTCCTCTCTGAAATCTCCGAATGATGCCATCATCACCCGGCGATTGGCTGAAAGACTGTTCAAAGGAGATAATCCGATTGGGAAAACAATAACTTACAGCACAGGAGACATTATCACGATTACGGGAGTAATAGGGGAGCCGCCTACAAAAAGCTTTTTAGATTTCGACCTGATTGTATCCGAACAATTGCAACATTCATGGTCGCGTTCAAGCTATAGCCTGATACAACTGATGCCCGGAACGGACTTTAAGAAGCTGAACGTCAAGAACGAAAAGTTTATGAAGTTAAGGTGCTATATGGACACACCGACTCGCCTGCAATTTTTTCCATTAAAAGATTTCTATTTCGACAAGACCATTCGTATCTATGATAACGGCAAGAGTAATTTCCAGAGAGGCAACTATAATAATATCTTAGTACTTGCTGTTGTCACCATTGCTTTGTTGATAATCGGTTTGTTCAATTTCATCAATATCTATACGGTAATGATGCTCAAGCGTGCCAGAGAGTTTGGAGTTAAAAAGGTATACGGTGCCGGTACAAAGGATGTATTCGCACAGATTTTCACTGAAAACTTTATCCTGACAGGCATGGCTCTATGTATATCCTGGTGCATCATCGAAATAACCGGTGGTATGATGGAACATGTGCTCCGGATACCGCAAATCTCCAATACGGAATTCAGTGCCATACTTTCTGTCGGAGTACTGATTCTGTTGCCATTATTGACTTCTATTTATCCATTCATCAGATACAATTACGTTTCGCCTTCCGTATCTATCCGTTCGGTGAATGCAGGAGGACATTCCATCGTATCCCGTGTGCTATTTTTATTCGTTCAGTACCTCATCACCTTTGTGCTTATTATTGTTTCTCTCTTTTTCACAAAGCAAGTGCGTTTCATGTTGGCTGCCGATTTGAACTATACTACCAAGGACATCATTCAGTGCCAGTTATATGCCGAACGTTCTTCATATGATCTAAATATGTCGAACGAAGAGTGGGAGAGACGTAAACAAAGAGAGAAAAGTAATCTGGCTTACATCAAAGAAGAAATGGACCATTCTCCGCTCTTTATCCGTTGGGAGTATGGAGAGAACCCGAATCAATTGGACGGTAATTATAATAATGTGCGGAATGTGCAGCGGGACGAGTTCAAGCAAGTTATTTATAGCAGTCTAAGCAACAAATATATTGAACTGTTCGGCTTTCAGCTAAAAGAGGGGCGCCTGTGGAATGACTCTGTTGATCAATGGAGTGATTATAAAATGATCATTAATGAATCGGCCAAATCACTCTTAGAAATAGATAATATAGAAACGGCCCTGATTCAACCCGAAAGAAGATTGTGGTGGTCTTCTTCAAAATCCGAAGAAATGGAGAAGAATCCTCCATATCAGGTTATCGGAGTGATCAAAGACTTCAAGATCGGTCACTTATCAAAAACCACTCCTCCGCTCTTCATTGTTTACGAAGATCCGCGGGGCAGTTATAGAGATCGACTGATGGCACAAATCATTCCCGGAAAAAAGCAAGAAGCCATTGCCTTCCTGAAAAAACTGCACGATGAAATACTGGGCGAAGGTGAGTTTGAATACAGCTTTTTAGAAGACGAGATAGCGACCATGTATCAAGAAGATAAGCGAACTGCCGAGATATACTCCTTGTTCAGTGTCATTGCCATTCTTATATCTTGCCTGGGATTATTCGGATTATCTATGTTCGACATCCGTCAGCGATATCGCGAAATTGCACTACGTAAAGTGAACGGAGCCACCCTGAAGGAGATCTATCCGCTCCTGTTAAAGAAATACTCGATTATTCTGGGAGTGGCATTTGTCATCTCAGCACCTCTGTCCTGGTATATCATCTCAAAATATCTGGAAGGATTTGCCAACAAAGCTCCTATATCCTGGTGGCTGTTTGCTGTTGCTGCCATAGTGACTTCCTTCATTTCGCTGGCCACTCTGATATGGCAAATACGAAAAGCTGCCAATATCAATCCGGCCAAAGTGTTGAAAGGAGAGTAGTAAATTTGTATTTTTGTGCGCATGCGCACTATGATCGTGCAAATTCACACGGTGTATCTATACACCATAAGCATATAAACAATAGTGTCTCAACGAGTTGCTTCTTTGGCATACTTCTTGAAACACTATTTGTATAAACAAGAACCAAATGATACGACACTATTTTAAAATCGCATTCCGAAATCTGCAGAAATATAAAACTCAGAGTATCATCAGTGTTATCGGATTGGCTGTAGGAATTACCTGCTTCACGCTTGCTACCTTATGGATACGCTATGAAATGACATACGATACTTTTCATAGAAAGGCCGACAATATCTATATGGTTAGAGCACAGCTCAAATCGGCAACCGGTGTACTAAGCAATTCACTGCCATATCCTGCCATGGAATATCTGAAAAAGAATTTACCCGAGATAGAAGACATCTGCGGAATCTCTCCCATAAGACGGAAACTTCAGTTCAATGATAGGAGTGAGAATCTGCTGACTGTCGAAGTAGACTCTGCCTTTATCAACATGTTCGATATACGTCTCCTAAAAGGAAATGTCAACTTTCTTAAAGAAAGAGGAAAAGAAATAGCCATCACCGAATCGCTGGCTAAAAGTTGGTTCGGAGAAGAAGACCCTTTAGGAAAAGAGGTTGAGTTGGGAGGGCGTCTTTGCCGGATATGTGCAGTCGTCAGCGATTGGTCACAACACTCCAATCTGGCATACAGTATCTTGCTACCCATCCGCCATTGCCCCGACTGGTTAAGTGAAACGGAACAAATATTTATTCGCATACGTTCCAATACGGACATCGAGAGCTTTCAAAAAAGAGTATCTGCTATCAACCTCTCTAAACAAGAAAAAGAGAGCAGTTTGGGCCAATTGGCCATAACGCCGATTACCTCACTCCGCTATTCAGATTACTTAAATAGAGACGAAATCGTTATTTCGTTTAATTATATCCGTTATTTTGCCATAGCAGGGGCTCTGGTCATCCTATGCTCGCTATTCAATTACCTGACTCTCTTTATCAGTCGTCTTCGCATGCGTGGCCGTGAAATGGGACTTCGCAAAGTTTGTGGTGCTACAGACCATTCACTGTTCGCACTATTCTCCATCGAATACCTGTTAGTATTGATTGCCGGATCTGCAACAGGAATGGTCCTTATAGAGTTATGTTTATCACGATTTATAGAACTGGCACAAATATCAGAAACAACATCACTATATTCAGAAGCAATGATATACATCATTGCGGTAATTATCCTGTCATTTATCATTTCACAAATCCCTCTGTATTACTTCAGAAAACGGACTTTACAAAATAATATTCAAAACAAAAAAGAGACCGCTCAACGGGGGATATTTCGCAAATCCGGATTGGTCATGCAGTTAATTATCAGCTTAGGCTTCATTTTCTGCACAGCTGTCATGATGAAACAACTTTATTATCTGAAAAACACAGATCTGGGTATGGAACGACACAACTTAGCCAACGTTGCCATCTGGATGAAGGGAGGTGATATCAATGAATGGAATACTAAAATTGCCAGTTTGCCCATGGTTACGGAAACTTTGCCGCCACACTATTTCCCGATCATTCCCACAGGGCCAATGATGTATACAGAGATCAACGGATGGGATGGGCAGAACAAAACAAATGATGAAACATATTCGGTAGGTATCATGCCTTCGGGCGAAGATTTCTTCAGATACTACGGATTGCATTTGTCGGAAGGAGAATGGTTATCTGATAAGAGTATTACAAATGATGTTATCATCAATGAAACCGCCGCATTAAAATTCGGGTGGAAAAGTGCCGTCGGAAAGAAATTCTACTCAGAATACGACGGACAGAAAACATTCTATCATGTGATAGGAGTTGTGAAAGACTTTAGCCATCTTCCCCCTACGGTTGCTCCGCAACCTCTCGCCTTTGTCCGTGCCGAAGAGCAGCAATATTTGTGGGGACGTGCCAGTATCCTATTCAAGTTTAAAGAAGGAAGCTGGAAAGCTTGTCTGGACACAATTCAAAAAATGCAGAACGAAGATTTCCCGTCTTCTTTCATGAGACTGTATAACGAAGAGGAGGAATACAACAAATATCTGCGCTCCGAAGATGCACTTATGACCTTATTGGGAATTGTTTCTTTGGTCTGTGTCATTATCTCCATTTTTGGCATTTTCTCTCAAGTGACTTTGTCATGCGAACAACGACGTAAAGAAATAGCTATCCGCAAAGTGAACGGAGCTACCATAAAGAACATCTTGCAGATGTTCTTTAAAGAGTATTTCATTCTTTTGTTTATAGCCGCCATCATTGCGTTTCCAATCAGCCACATCATCATGCAAACATGGATTGAAAGTTACATCCGGCAAACGACTATTCCGGGCTGGATGTACGTCGCCATCTTTACAGGCATAGCGGGAGTTATTGTCATCAGTATTTTCTCAAGAGTATGGAGTGCTGCCCGGCAAAACCCGGCAGAGGTAGTAAAAACAGAATAAAAGAGGAAAAGTATGATACGACACTATTTTAAGATTGCTTTCAGAAACTTATTGAAATATAAGGCCCAAAGTATAATTAGTATAATCGGACTGGCTATGGGATTCACCTGTTTCGCTCTTACCGTTTTATGGATTCGCTATGAAATGACATACGACACTTTTCACGAGGGAGCCGACCGAATCCATCTAATATACAAGAAATCCATACTGGATGATACAGGATTTGATAAAACGGTGCCATATCCGGTTTCAACTTCTTTAAAAAGAATGCTCCCTGAAATAGAGGATGCATGTGCTTTTGAATTTTATAAATCGGATATAACTGTCAATGACGGTGCCACACAACAGCTATACCGGATCAATGCTGACTCTTGTTTCATGAATATGTTTCGGATACGGGTTCTTGAGGGAAACCTTGACTTTTTAGAATCAGCCAATAAGATAGCCTTGACGGACAAAGCTGCCAACCGTCTTTTTGGAACAGAAAACCCTATCGGTAAAGAAATCAAAGTCTATGGAGACCCCAAAACAGTTTGTGCCATTGTCAACAGTTGGAGCGAACATACCAATTTACCATTCTCCATATTAGGAGGCGGAATACGGCAATGGCAGGACGTCTGGTACAATAATGGATTCTATGTTTTTATTAAACTTCATCAAGGAGTAGATGCCAAGGCACTAAGTAATAAACTGAAGCAAACAGAAATAAAGACAAATAAAAACGAGGGGGCTATCAAGGAGTTATTAATGATGCCTGTCAGTAAATGCCATTACACGATATTGGCAGACAATAATGCCATTCAGTTCAACTATATTATTCTCTTCGCTGTGATTGGAGGTTTGGTGATCCTTTGTTCGTTGATCAACTATCTGTCACTGTTTATCAGCCGCCTATGGATGCGGGCCAAGGAGCTTGCATTACGCAAAGTTTGCGGTTCGTCCAATCGGAACCTGTTTGCTTTACTGACCATCGAGTTCCTGGTTATCCTGATTTCGGCCGGATTGATAGGCATGGCATTAATAGAATTAGTATTGTCGGAGTTTAAGGAGCTTTCGGGAGTGACAGACGGAAATATATATTGGGAATCATCTCTGTATTTTATGATTATTATTGGATGTTCTCTTTGCCTCTTCATGCCCGTCACTCTCTATTTCAACCGACAGACCCTGCACACCAACATACAGAAGAGTAACACAAACAGACATCGATATTTCATTCGTAAGGCAAGTATCCTGTTTCAGTTATCAATCAGTATAGGATTCATTTTCTGTATCTGCATTATAATGAAACAACTCTATTTCCTAAGTACTACAGATATCGGCATAGAACGTAAAAACATTGCTACCTTAAGCTTGTATCCGCAAGACAATCTACCTCCCGCAGCAGATAAAATAGAGCAGATGCCTTCTGTTACTCAAATACTGAAAGGACATTTCTCTTTGCTCCCGAGAACAGTGTCTATGTCTATGGCTTTCAAGGACTGGGATGGCAAACAACCTTCGGACCCCGATATGAACATGGAAGTACTGATGGAAAGTGAGGAATTGGCCCAATTCTATGGCATCCGGCTTTTAAAAGGGAAAATGCTGAAAGAAGGAGAGAGTGACGCAAGCACTATTGTTATCAACGAAACGGCTGCAAAAACTTTGGGCTGGAACGATCCGATTGGCAAGAAATTAATCAGGCCTAACGGAACAGCCACCACTGTCATCGGTTTGGTCAAAGACTTCCACACTACTTCGCCCACTGTTCCTGTAAAACCAATAGCATTCATAGCCAAAGGGTTTTCCGGTTTCTATCTTGGCAAAGGAGATATTCTGATAAAATACAGGGAAGGGGAGTGGCCTAAACTGAAACAGGCTGTTGAAGATCTTTGCCGAAAAGAATATCCGGACACAAAAATCGTATTATCCAACATGGAAGATGTTTATAACGATTATTTAAAATCTGAACATGCACTCTTGAAATTATTAAGCTGTGTAGCAATAGTTTGCATTTTGATCGCAATTTTTGGAATATTTTCGTTAATAACACTGGCTTGCGAACAACGTCGCAAAGAGATAGCTATTCGAAAGGTGAACGGAGCAACACTTAAAAATATACTCTCTATTTTTGCAAAAGAGTACCTCATATTGATACTGCTCTCTTCTCTTCTGGCATTTCCACTCGGTTATGTCGTCATGAAGTCATGGTTACAGAGCTATGTGGAACAAACCTATATAAATGCTTGGATTTACATCGTTATCTTGGCAGGAACTACTATTGTCATAAGCCTTTGTATTGGTTGGAGAGTGTGGAAAGCCGCCCGGCAAAATCCGGCGGAAGTAGTAAAAACAGAATAAAAAAATAGCATGATACGATCTTATTTAAAAATAACATGTAGGAATCTTCTGAAGTATAAAGCTCAGAACATACTCAGCATTATTGGACTCTCCATCGGTTTTATAGCCTTTTTGTTAGGTGGCTACTGGTACTACTGGGAGCACCATTTTGACAGTTTTCATCCACAAAGTGAACATACTTATGCCTTGACGACTACCGGAATATTTAAAACAGCCGATGGGTTGGAAGGAGAACTGAACCAAATACACCAGCTGGCGGAGAAAGAGATAATAGCATTCCCTGAAATAGCTAAGGTATGCCATGTCAGCGATGTGAAATATGAAGCAGATGGTAAAGAAAGAAGTTGGATAGGAATGGCAGTAGACTCCACTTTTTTTGATATCTTCCAATGCCGGATGATCGAAGGAAATTATCATAAAACGCCTTATAACGCAAACTTTGTAATTCTGACCCGGAAAATGGCAAAACATCTTTATGGAGATAGCAGCTGTATAGGGAAAGAAGTGAAAATTAATAAAGAAATATCTTACACCGTTGCGGGAGTAATGGAGAATTATCCGCAGAACAGTGATTTTAAGTTTGAGTATCTCATTCTGAATACCCCCCAAGCCAATATTGTGAAGCGTAGTACCACTTATGTATTATTACACTCCAGTGCCAATGCATCACATCTGAATAAGAAAATAACATCTTTCCGGATTAAAGAGGCAGACACTCAAAGGGATACTTATTCCGAATGGCATTTCCACTTACGTTCATTGCCCGAGGTTCATGTCTACTGTTCTCCGGAACTCAAGGGAAGATTTCAACATATCGGCATTTTGGCAACAGCAGGTTTACTGGCTTTTGTCAGTGCGTTAATGAATCTGCTCGTATTGTTCATCGGACAACAGCAACGAAAAGCACGGTATAATTCAACTTTTTCAACTCTCGGAGCTTCTACCCTGAGCTTGGTAGGTAAAAACCTGCTTGAGCTCATTATACCTTTATTCATCGCTTTTTTGATATCAATGGGAGTTTGTGAATTCTTATTTCCATATTATAAAGATTATACCAGTCTGGTGGCAGAGAGTAACAGTTATTATTTTGGCACGATTCAAAGTATCACCAGACAGGAAATATTTGGAACAGCTCTTTGGATTTATCCGTTATGTTGTGTTGTTTTCCTTGTCATAAGTCTGCTTCCCATCATCGGATTGCTGAAACGAAGCAGTCATGGGACTTCAACGTCCTTACGAAACGGATTAATCATCGGACAAATATTTATTGGTGCTTTATTTCTTTTCACTTCATGTATGTTCTACAGTCAATATAGCTTCATGACACACACAGATAAAGGGCTCGTTACAGACCATATATGGCAAATCGATTTAGGATATGATGCGACTTATAATAAAGACTGCAGTCCTTTTATAGCAGCATTAAAAGAAAGCTCTGCTATCGAAGGAGTGACAGCTTTAACACAGCCGATCCTTGTTTTCAGAGGGGAATGGTATTGTACTTTCATTACCAATTTCCCTATTGAAGGACGGAATTCTGATGAATCTGAGGAGGATAACTGCGTCATCGTACAAAAGAATTTTCTCCCATTCTTTGGGATGAAGATGAAAGAAGGAGAATGGATACAAAATCAAGGAACAGAAGATATCGTTGTCAATGAAACCGGGGCACGCCAACTTAATATCCCTTCCTTAACAGGTCGTCCTATTATCAATAATACAGGAACCGATGCAAAGTCTTATAGAATCAGTGGTATTTTACGCGACTTTTACTATTGTCCGATGCAATATCCTCTGTCGAAGACCTTCTTTATGTATCAAAGCAATGCCGATGCTGCGAAAGCTTACAACGGTTTCCGGTACTTCTATATAAAGGTACGTCCGGGAAAAGAAAAGCAAGCATTGGAACATGTCCGGCAGATTTATCCGGAATATAGCAAAGGAGAGATTACTGAAGATGCACAGATCATTCAGCTCTCTACATTGATGGAATTGTTCAACCGGCCGGAAAAGATGATGTTCCGTATTTTCCTGCTATTGGCTATCCTTTGCATTCTCATTTCTTCATTCGGAGTATACTTTCTGGTTTCGCTCTCTACTGAGCAACGCAAGAAAGAAATAGCCATTCGGAAAGTAAACGGTGCACGATTCTCTGATATTTTGTGCCTGTTTTTTAAAGAGTATTTATGGCTGACTTTAACCGGTAATGCGATTGCTCTTCCGTTAGGATATATCTTTATCCGCCGCTGGCTGGAAACCTACGCATACCACACGGGCTTCCACGGATGGCTGTTTATATGTGTGTTTCTTTTTACCGGTATTATTGTTATCCTTTCCGTTATAAAACAAGTAATAATAGCAGCTAAAATAAATCCGGCGGAATGTATGAAAAGTGAATAAGCCGTCAGAGTGCGTATTCGCACCGGAATCGTGCAATATCACACACTGTTTTTGAATGAGCAATAGATGTAATATACATGAATACAGCACTATACAAGTTTGGCACATTTATTGAATCTATAATAACAATAATAAAGACATAAAAACAAATAATACAAACGAATTATGATATTACATTATATAAAAGCTGCATTCAGGCAATTGATAAAACACAAAACGCAGACTATCATTTCTATATTGGGAATCACTTGCGGATTGCTTTGCTTCAGTGTTTGCAATTATTATAATCGTATTTTCAGTACTGGCAATAAAGATTTAGCGACTTATGAACGTCAGGCTGAAATATGGATAGAGGGAAATGCATACCAAGTAAATATTCCAATACAAGATTTTGAAAAAAAAATCGGAAAAGAAAACTTTGAAGCAGTTGCTTTTTATTTCAATGCTAATGCCAAGATTACTTTGGATGAAACCATTTATTATAAGATAAGCAAAACTGAATGCAATGCTGATTATTTCAAAGTATTTCCTGCCAAGTGTGTGAACGGGTCATTACAACAGTTTGGAATATCATGTAATGAGGCAGTAGTAACTACTGATTTTGTAAGAGAATTCTGTGGTAATAAATCTCCGTTGGGAAAGAACATACTAACTGAAAATGGAAGAAACTATACGATTATTGCCGTCATAGAGCCTTATCCGGCAGGAATGAACAACTACCACAATCAGTATGATGTTTTTCTCCCGTTAGCAGAAAACGCTTCATTTGGAGCACACAAAATCTTATTAAAACATGCAGAAGATGCCGAACGGCTCTCTCAATATCTACAAAAGTTGGAACTTTTTCCAAAATTCCCGGAATGGGTACCTCAAATAGTATTAGAAAGCAAAATGGAGCACAAGTCCGGTGCCGAATTATGGATTGCAATTCTTGGGATATTGGTTTTATTGGTAGGTATGATCAACTATTTCTCGTTCAGCATAGGAACATTTGCCAATCGCTGCAAAGAAATCAGTCTGCGTAGTACATTAGGAGCTACTTATTCAGGACAATTCATGCTACTTTTCCTTGAACAAGCTGTCGTTATCCTGATTAGTGGAATAATCACCTTAGCTGTCACCGAAAGTTTCCTACCCTGGTTTATAAGTACGTTTTCGTATGAGATGCAAAAAGAATTGTATATTGATACCTATCGGCTCTGGAAATACGAATGCCAATACTTGATTGGGATACTGTCAATCAGTGCCTTAGTCTCTCTTCTTTCATCATGGTATATTACGCGTAAAACTGCGGCGCAAGGTTTAAAGGGGGGAACTGCTACCGGTCAGCGTCACATCATAAGAAACTCTTTATTGGGTTTCCAACTTTTCTTCTCCCTTTTATTCGTCATTGGAACAGTCAGTATTTGGATGCAGATGCAGGAGTATAACCGAATAGCCAATCCGTACTTGAGCGCTAAAGAAAAGAAAGAAATCATGGTATTGGATATTAGAGGATATAACCGTATCGAAGAGAACCGGCAGGAACTTATAAGTTTTCTCCGTTCACGCCACTGGAACGAAAAAATGGCATATAGTAACAGAGATTATGCTCAGGATTATGGGTTCACAGAACTTATTTACGTTTCAGACGAATATTTTGAATTGATGAATATAGATTGTAAACACCAGGCAGGGGAACCATTTTGTTATGTAAACGAACAGCTATATCAGACTTTACAGACAGATTCTACTCCGGAAATCTATCGTTATCAAAACAAAATATATCCAGTGAAAGGTTTGGTGCATATAGGTTGTGACTCACCAAGCGCAAAGCTACTCGCCATTCTGCCCATTTCTGCAATGAACAATGAAATTGGAAAAATTTATATCCAATTAGCCTCCAATGTTTCTCACAAAGATATAGAAGCAGAGATGGCCGGGGAGATAAATCAATATTTGCCGCAAAACGAACCTTTTGAGTTCATCAGCTTATATAAAGAACAAATCGGTCTGAGGACTATCTCACTTATATGGCTATTCATTGTTTGCTCCTCTATTTGCCTACTGATTACGATGTTAGGAATTTATGGTGCAATCAGTATTGACACCGTACGCAGACAAAAAGAGGTGGCTATCCGTAAAATTAATGGTGCACGCCTGTTGAATATTTATTGGTTATTTGGGAAAACCTACCTGATTTTATTCTTAATATCTTCTATTTTAGGGAGTTTGAGCAGTTTGTTTATCATGATTACAGGTAGCCAACATAAAATCATTCTATTTGATTACGCTAACCCATGGCTTTGGATATATTCTCTTTTGCTCTTAATAATAATTATAGCAGGTACTGTTAGCTGGCAAATATACCATATTGCACGAACTAACCCGGCGGAAGTTATTAAAAACGAATAAAAACAAATTACACTATACACCATTATGATACTACATCATTTAAAAATAGCCATTCGCAGTCTCTTGAAGTACAAGACTCACTGCTTGATCTCAGCCATTTGCCTTTCGGTAGGTATGACCTGTTTCTGTATTGTACATTTCTACATTAGTGAAATAGATGGCGCCACTCGTCGTCTGCCCAATTTTGAACAGAGAATCGGACTCCGGATCATGAACCCCAACAATAAGGAAGACAGGGCATGGGGATGGTTTCTCACCCCTTCCCAAATCAAAACATTAACAGATCATCCTATACCCGGAATCAAACAGCTCAGCTGCCGATCCTTTGAAAGTCAAGCTGAAGTCGTCTTTATCAATCAAGAACAGGAGGAAAAGCCCTATATTGTATCTTATATAAGTACAGACCCCAACTTCTTCCCGCATTATCAAGCGTCATTCTTATACGGGAATACACTTCCTGTTGAACCTGACGAGGTTGTGTTATCCGAAAGTTGTGCCCGCAAAGTTTATGGAGAAAAGAATCCGGTCGGTACTCTGCTGAAAATAGTACAATTCAAAGAAGAAGAAAAGAAAAAAGACATTTATTACAAAGTCGTTAACGTAGTAAAAGAGTTGCCGAAAGTACTTCGTGTACAAGCCGATATCTATTTCTCTTATCGCAGAGACGATGCCCAGCAAAATGGATTTATTATGGAAGGAGTGTTAGACACTCCTGACGGACTTGATAAAGCAAATGAAAGCTTAAAAGGAGTCCCTTTTCTGCATCGTGGAGAAATGACATATCTTGTTGCCTCCAAAGAAGCCGATTCATATCAAGAGCCACAACGCCTCATTGCTATGGCATTCATCACTTTCTTATCTTCCTTAATTTTGTTATCAGGCATGATTAACTTTTTAAAGTTTATCATACAATCTTTCTATAACCGAAACCGTGAACTGGCATTGCGCAAAAGTATGGGAGCAACTGCCCGAAGTTTGTTCGGACTATTGTTTACGGAAGTTTTCTGGATGCTTACCTTCTCTTTACTTCTTTCTTTGGTATTGTCTGAATGTGTAAGTGGTCTTCTTGTATATTACATTCCGCCAAAAGAAATGATTCCAATAGATATACAAACGTTATACTCTATCCAATTCCAAGTATATTTAGGTTTACTCATAATTTGTGCAATCATTATTCTCTTTCCAGTCAGACGACTTCAAAGATCCGGACTTGCAAGCAATATTACGGGGAAAAGTCATAAACATATTTTCCGCAATATCATGATGTGCATACAACTATGTGTGTGTATTTTCTTCTTGGGAACAGCCATTGCCGTTCATTTATTCAATAAGGAGGATAACCGTCTATACCTTCCTTTATCCGACCAAGAAACAGGCCGTACTTTCTGCCTTCAAATGAATAGCGTTACACTCTATAAAAACAAAGATGCTATCCTCTCACAAATAAAGATGTTACCCGGAGTGGAAGAAACAAGCGCAGCTTTGATGACCGGCTCATTCAACTCTTTCTTGACCAGCAGCTATGAGTCTGCGGATCATCGTACACTTACCATCAATGTCCGGCAAGGTGATCCCAGCTATTTCCAGTTCTTCCGGATTCCATTTCAAGGGGAAACTGTTGATGCCGATGCAAGTAAAGTGGTCTATATCAGCGAAGCCTTCCGGCAACAACTGGACAAAGATTCTATCAGCGGAAACGTGAAATTAGGAGAGGAGAGCTACCGGATTTTAGGAACCTATAAAGCCTGCTACGGAGAAAATCTTTCCGAATATAACCAATACCACATATCCGTATTTTTCCCCACCAAAGAAATATCAGTCATATACATTCGTTTTCGAAATGACATTGCCTTTTCTAAAGCGAAAGCACAAATAGAGAAGGTATGCCGTAACTATGTACCAGAATCACTGGCATTAGACATAGAGCCCTTGGACGTAAGAAAAAGTACGACTCAGGGAATTAGGGACATGATGGGTGATATTTCACTGTTACTTGCTATCATTAGTATATTGCTTGTGGTGTTAAGTGTGTATTCTGCGATCTCCATGGATACCGTTAGTCGGCAAAAAGAAGTAGCCATTCGTAAAATTAACGGTGCTACACCTAAAGTGATCGCTTTCATGTTTGGAAGAGTCTACATCATCCAATTCATACTGGCCTATATGATCACTTATCCATTGTTACGGCTACTGATCATTGATATGACCAAAAGTTCTCCAATCAGCAGTGTCAGCGGATTTGCCTGGGGCATTTACCTGTTCATTGTAATAGGTTTGCTTATCTTTGTAACAACGGCATACAAAATATACAGAGTGATGCACCTCAACCCGGCCGATATCATTAAAAATGAATAATATAAACCAATAAAAAATTACCATTATGATTAAAACAGTAAACTTACAGAAAATTTTCAAAACCGAAGAAGTAGAAACCTGGGCGTTAAACAATGTCAGTGTAGAAGTGAAAGAAGGCGAGTTTGTAGCCATTATGGGACCATCCGGTTGCGGAAAATCCACTTTGCTCAATATTTTAGGTCTGCTTGATAATCCTACAGGAGGCGAATATTACCTGAATGGGAAAGAAGTATCCAAGTATACGGAATCGCAACGTACCAATCTCCGCAAAGGAGTTATCGGTTTCGTATTCCAGAGTTTCAATCTGATCGACGAGCTGAATGTATACGAGAATATTGAACTGCCATTACTTTACATGGGTATTCCCGCTTCTGAACGTAAACAACGGGTGGAAAAAGCAATGGAACGCATGGCCATCACTCACCGCAGCAAACATTTCCCCCAACAACTCTCAGGAGGTCAGCAACAACGTGTTGCCATAGCACGTGCAGTCGTTGCTAATCCGAAGTTGATTCTTGCCGATGAACCTACCGGTAACCTTGACTCCAAGAATGGTAAAGAAGTGATGGGACTGCTGAATGAACTTAATAAAGAAGGAACTACCATCGTCATGGTGACACACTCCCAACATGATGCAGGATTTGCTGACCGAGTGATTAATCTGTTTGATGGTCAGGTAGTAACAGAAGTAAGTATTTAACTTTAAACAGAATGCAATATCCGGTTATACTGAAACTTATTTTAAGGAGTTGGTGGCGAAATAAACTATTCGCCTCCATCTCCTTATTGAGCTTAGCGATTGGCATTACATGCACTATCTTGCTGATATCATTCGTTACTTATGAGTACACTATAGAATCTTCCAATCCAAGAAAAGAAGATATTTTCCGGCTAACACAAAATGTTCCGGTTATGCAAAAGCAAAAACAAGGGACCTTTGTTTATGGAGGCAGTGTTCCGGACATTGTATCCCAATTCCCGGAAATTGAAAGTTATCTGCGAATGAATGAACTTCAAACGTCAGGTATTCGGGTCGGAAATGAAAAATTCGACAAACAAACAATAGTTAAAGCAGATAGTTCACTACTTCATTTTTTCCCTTTTGAAACAGTATATGGTAATTTGCCTGAAGTATTATCTCACCCCGGTCAAGTAGCCATCAGCGAGAAATTAGCTCGTCTTTATTTTGGAAATGAGAATTATGAAAATCGTACGATTACACTGGAATTGCCCGATACCATTTATACGGTACAAGTAACTGCGGTATTCAGACATTATCCACAAGCCATGTTACAAGCTGATATCCTTACCTCGTTGTCAGATCCTGAACAGGGAAGCTCTTGTATGATTCTCCTGAAAAAAGAAGTCCAGTCAGCCTCATTTCGTCAACGATTTGAAGAAACAGGACTGCCTACTTTGATGGGAAAAGGAAATTATCAGTTGTTAGGTCTGCAAGATTCTTATTTCAATACAGACCTCTCTGATACTTCCCAAACTATGGAACATAGAGAAATTACATTACTCAGCATAGGGCTGTTATCTGCTTTGTTAATATTATCCATAGCCTGTTTTAATTATGTCAATCTTAGTTTTTCACGATTGCTGAAACAGGTTAGAATGCTCCATGTAGAAACATTAATGGGAGCTACCCGTCAATATATACACAAGCAACTATTTGCCGATACTTTTCTGACTGTCATGCTTGCGTTCTTGCTGTCTGTACTGTTGATAAATGATCTTTTACCAGCATTCAACTCTCTTGTAGCAGCGCATTTAACATTCGGTTTCATATTTTCGGGGAAGGTATTGCCATTATTAGCTTTGTTTATTATAATCTTATCTGTCATTCCCGCACTTTACATGAGCAGGAAGATGTATTCTCTATCAGAAAGTAATTACCGCCTGTTCTTTATTGGTAAAAAAAAGAGGCGCATAGTCTCTATACTGATTATACTCCAGTTCATAATATCTATTGCCTTAATGACAACTTTCTTAATTATACGTTCACAATTAAATATGATAGAGAATGAAGGAAAGCGTTATGAAAATATAATTGAACTTGGAGATGGACAGCAACTATCATTACTCCCAATATATAATGATTTAAAAAGTCTACCTGGAATAAAAAGTGCGATTACTACCCGCGGGAACATTTTTGAACCCTGGAGCATGGCAGTACCTGTGAACCAGGAAGGAGAGGAAGAAACACTGGTCATGGTTAATTTGTACAATGAAAGCCCGAAGTTTCAGGAACTATATGACATGACTTTACTTCATCCGGAACGTACTAAAGAACTAATAGCCCAAACCGCTATACCGGTTATTGTCAATGAATCCTTCCAACATCATTTTGTACCCGCAGGAGAAGACCCCATTAGTCAGCCACTGAACAAATACAACAAGAATAATACTCAGCAAGGAGCTATTATTGTAGGAGTAATCAAAGACTTTAAACTGACCTCTTTTAATCAACCGGTAGCCCCATTGCAAATGATCTTGCAAGAAGTCCCCGAGAACCAATGTTATTATATATCTTTAAAGATCGATCCGGACCAACGAGTTGAAACCTTACAAAAGATACGACAACTATGGGAAACACATTTCCCTAATCGTTCTTTTACCGGTACAGATTTGTACATGAAATACTTGTCATTCAATCAAGAAGTAACTAATTTCTCTCAATTATTATTGGTATACTCAATCATAAGCTTATTCTTGACAGCTTTTGGTCTGTTCGGCATAGCATGGTACGCATCCGAACAACGCACTCGGGAGATAGGAATTCGTAAAGTGAACGGTGCTTCCACCTGGCAAATCGTTTGGTTACTTAATCGTCCATTCTTGTGTTATATCTTAATTGCATTTATCATCGCAACTCCCATTGTATATACACTAATGTTGCACTGGATAGAGCAATTCGCTTATAGAGCCCCCATTGGATTGAAAGTTTTTATTCTTCCTCTATTGATAACTTTAGTCATGACAATATGCACTGTTAGCTTTAACAGTTGGCGGGTTGCAAAGTCCAATCCAATAGATGCAATTAAAGAATAGATGAGATCACGGGATCCCGTGACAAAGCTTATCATTTGGTAAAAAAGTAAGAAAATAAAATCTGATTTTCTTGCTTTTTTGCTTTTTATTACCGAATATTGCTATCTATACATAAGTTTGATAACAAAATCATTAATACTACTGAAATGGAAAACACAAATATACTCATTATAAAATTTAGAGACTATATATCTGATGATGAAGTTTATTTCTTTAGAAGTGCCATTATCCAAAAGTTGGAGAATAAGTCAGAAGTCTTATTCCACAATCATTTGGACAAAGATAAATATCGGTATTCCTACCCACTAATACAGTATAAAAAAATCAAGCAGAAAGCAGCCATTGTCTGTATTGACAAAGGAACAGAAGTTATTGGAAGTTTTATATCTCAGTGTGATTTAGATCTTCAGTTAGGAAAAAGAAATCTTAATATGCAAATAGATTCTTTAATCCCATATAAGATTCAAATACAGCAGTGTTCTGAATTAGCCAACTACCATATCCACAAATGGTTACCTCTAAATTCGGATAACTATAGAAAATATTTAAAAATGGATGGTCTCACTGAAAAAGTTACTTTTCTGGAGAATATATTGATTGGTAATCTACTCTCTTTTACAAAAGGAATAAATGTATTTTTAGATTTTCACATTCAATGTAAAATAACCCAAATAAATTTCCCTCAATTAATAATCAACAAAGATGTCAAATTGATGTCTTTCAACATTGATTTTCAATCCAATATATATATACCGGAATATATAGGTATTGGAAAAAGCACAAGTATAGGATATGGAATTGTGACACAACATCATTAATTTAATATTAGATATGATTGAAACTTACAAATCAATAGGAATTTTCATTGACGGGGGCTATTTCTCAAAAATCAATGAAGCATTGGAAGAATCTTTATCACTCAATATTGATATCACTTCTTTTTTTAAATTTATTCAGGAAGAGATTGCTCATGAATACAATTTTAAAAAAGAAGATTGTTGCATAACAGAAAGTCATTATTTCCGTGGACGGTATCGGGTTAATGATGCAAACAATAAACATTTGTTGTTTTGCGAACGCAAATTTGAAGACTCTCTGATTGAAAATGATATTATTTTTCATTATAAACACTTGCGAGAAATACAAAAAAGGGAAGAAAATACGATAGTAGAGAAAGGAATAGATGTTTGGTTTGCCCTTGAAGCTTACGAATTATCATTAATACGTAAATTTGATTTTGTCGTGCTTATTACGGGTGATGCAGACCATGAAATGTTGATAAAAAAACTAAAATCCTTAAAAGTGCGTGTTATTCTATTAACATGGGGTCTGTCATCAAAGTCATCAACAGCCAGACTTTTACAAGAAGAAGCATGTAAACATATTGAATTAAATGAAATTGCCATAGAAAATAAAGATTTAACCAAAAAGATCTGTAAATGCAAACAAAAGAAATAGAAAAATATATATTCCTATTAGGAGGACATGATTTAGAGATGCAAGTCATTGCTCAGATATTAGCAGATAGAAATGTTATATTCAAAGACAATCATTTGCAATGGGATAATGCATTATTGAGTCAATATGAGGAAGACATGCAGCAATATGGTAATAAAGAGCCGTTTATCATCTATGGTGTAGAATTGAAAGAGGATGTTACACCTCCAACTAATTATATCCGAATCGATCATCATAACAATTATGCTACTTATCCTTCGGCTTTAGAGCAAGTAGCTTCTATACTTAATTATACTCTCAACCGATATCAATCATTAGTTGCGGCAAATGATAAAGCTTATATTCCAGGAATGCAAAAAATAGGAGCTAGTTCTGAAGAAATAAATCTAATCAGGCTGGAAGACCGAAAGGCACAGGGGATAACGAAAAATGATGAAATATTGGCCCAAGAAGTAATCAAGAATGGAATAGAAAAAATAGGTGGCTTATATGTTATTTTCACTACAATAAATAGGTTTTCACCCATATGTGACAGATTATATCCTTATGAAAAGTTACTAATCTACACACCAGATGAATTGATATATTATGGAAAAGGAGTAAATTCTATCAAAAAAATACTAGAACTATATATTCCGACAAGTCATATTTTCTGGGGAGGTGGGCTCAATGGGTTTATTGGAATAGAGTGCCATTATCTCACCACAAACGAAATACTCAATATAGTCGAACAGATAAAACAGTTAGAATCATGATATATAGTTATCACATATTCTATTTCCCATTCAAATGGGAAATTAAAGGATTAGAAAATCAAGCATTTTCTGACCAAGTTGACTTAAACAGCATTCAATATAACCAGAATTCTCCTTGGGAACACTCACAAAAGCCAGATCTTGGAGAAGAGGAGTCATTATATAACGAGAAGAACTATTATTATACATTTGTACACAATATATTATATGATGAAGAGCACAGCCCATTTAACCTGATTCACCATTTCGAGCGCAAAGAGCCTAAGATAAGTAATCACATCTACTATTATATAAAGAAAAAAGGGCGTAATAGTCCATATAAGCTCATTGTAGACTCGATGAATATTAATCTATACGCCACAGGTGTTGGATTCTTGTCCTTTTATCTAAAAAATGAAGATTGCACTCAAAATAGCCCGGAAGACATATTGGCTATCAACCAATATGGACGACGTATTATGCCTCCTTTTTTTAATGATACAAGATTACGAAATGAGATTTCTGAATACATTCGGATAGAAGGTTTAAATCAAACCGTTTATTTCGAAGATTTCAAATCATATACTCCCTATGACAGCTGGCAGCCTTCCTCGTCCATAAAAGAGCTGATTGGTGAGTTAACTACCAATTTATCAATTGATCCTATTATAGATGATCGTATGTTTGTGGCAACATGGTACAAAAATAATCAGCTATCTCAGCAATATACAAATAATGCGGAAGCCTACTTTGATTGCCGGAATCCATTTTCAGATTACTGGTATCGGTTTCTGTTTATAGATGGAAGCAATGCCACTTGCCAAAATGAGAAAATGAAAAAAGAACTATTAGAGAAACATACTTATTATCGTTGGCAACAGTGGAGTTCGCTTTATGGTATCAGTAAATATTCATTAGTGTACCTCACTAATTATGAGGTACCTGATTACCTTATCGAATATTTTCAGACAATCTATGCGCGCATGGCCGAACTGGTATTAGTTCAACGTGCTTCCATGTTAAGATTTTCCGGAGAAATCACTAAAGTAAGCCAATTATCCAAGCAGGATGTAGAAGCGGTTTCTAAACGGGTTAGTTCTTTATATAAAGAATATATTCGTTTCGTAAATCAAATCTATTTCCGTGAAATTACGGCTCAAGACCAAGGAATCGAAATGTACAATAAGCTTCACTCTTGCTTGCAAATGGAAAGTTATATAAAGGATTTAGATGGAGAAATAGAAGAACTGCATCAATACATCTCCTTAATGGAAGATCGGGAACGAAACAAAAAAGCGAGTTTGCTTAATGATATTGCGACTCTATTTTTACCCATTACCGTAATTACCGGTTTTTGGGGGATGAATCAAATCAGTGAAGTAATGGAAAAAAATGGGAAACTCTCGACCGGCTTTATCATTCAGTCTCTATTATTAATAATAGGCACACTCTGTGCCATATGTATAATCTATAAAAGAAAAAGAAAACTATGAATTGGAAATTAGTAGAATGTGAAATTGCACTAATCGTATCTCTGACAGTCATTGAATGTGTGAATATAGGGCAGAATCCCACCAAAGACATTACATGTCTTACTGTGTTTCTTTGTATTATGATTGTTTTGTTGCCGCTTATTGGTGTATGGCAACAATGGCATCTCTCATGCTTCCAAAGTCGTCAGAAAGAAAGGGAGCGTCAGGCTAAAGAAGAAGCTGATGCAAAGATGAAAACATGGTTGCTCGCCCGTGAAGCAATAATCAAGGATAAAGAAAAAGAAGAGCTAACCAATAAGATAAATGGATTACAACAAAAATGTGATGGCTTGATAGAAAATCAAGAAAATGAATTGAAAAAATTTTATCTTTCCACTCTTTCTATTATTGGCTCCAAAGACGATCTGAAGTCGATTGATGAAAACTTTAAAAAGATGAAGGATTTCTTTGAAGAATATAAAAAGATAACCAAATAGAGAAAATAATATTATGAATCAGTTAACTGCTATACTAAAACAACACACTCCAATGATTCATTTTCAGCACAATGAATCGGGAGCAACCTTGCGAGCATCGGAAGTTAAACCATTATTAGATAAATTCATTCTTACAAAACTCGGAGATGGAGATATTAGCAAAGGACGGCTTTATGCTAAAAACAGCAATTGGTTAATAGATAATGAGAAAAATTATGCATTAAACTATAAGTTAAGTATATCACTACAAAAAAAAAGTAGATTAGAATATTTAATAACTTCCGGCACATTTCCTCTTCCAACTGAACATCCCTCTAATTTCTTTACGATCCAAAATAGTCCATATTTTGCTCAAGAAAAGTGTGTTGGTGTAAATACAAACTCCACCATTATCTTAAAAAAAAGCAATAATGACCCTCGCAAAAAAGAGGCTGAGTTTAAAGAAAAAAATTGGAGTCAAATAGACAAAAAAGGGCTGGAATGGCAAGATTTTACTATAAAAATTTTCTCTCTAAAGGGTGATTTAATAAATAAAATCCAAACATATTTACCTGCTTTTTTCATATGTCACAATTTCGGTACAAGAAACAACAAAGGTTTTGGCTCGTTTACAGTTGAATGTATCAATAATCAAAAATATATATGTAATGTAGAAGATACCTTAAAAGAAAATTTTTCTTTCGTATATAAGAAACAAATAGCTTTGTCTCACCAAAGTACATTAGATATTATCTATAATCAAATATTTTCAATAATAAAGAAGGATTACCAGATTTTAAAATCTGGATATAATTTCAGGAACGAATATATCAAATCAATTCTATTTTGTTATTTCGTTAGCAAATACCCTAATTATAGATGGGAAAAAAGAAAAATGAAGCAACTAATTAAAGCAAAAGGTTATGAATTGAAAGGAGATCATTCTCCCACTTTTGGAATAAGAGAGAACGACAGTTCATGGAATGATCCTAACCCTAATGGATATAATTATGCTTATATAAGAGCAGTCTTAGGATTAGCAGAGCAATATGAATTCCAATTAGAAACACCGTATAAAAAAGTCGTTGTCAAGATAAAGTCAACTAACAATTGTATCAATCGTTATAAATCTCCTTTGTTATTCAAAATAATCAATAACAGTATTTATTTAGTTGGTAATGAAATAAATACTGAAATACTAAATAAACCATTTCAATATAATTATATAGAAAAAACTAAAAATAGAAATATGAGAACAGGCAAGAGTGAGATAACAGAGCGGCCAATGCATATAAATGAGATCGAAATGAACTATAATAATAGAATTAATTATCATTACACGCCAAGCTCCTTTTCATTGATCGATTTTATGAAATATGCAATGTCCTATAAAAAAAATGGGAAAAACATATTAAATTATATTCCTTTAAAATAATAACGCCATGAAATACATTGCAATCACTTTAGGCCCCATTACCCATACCATCGAAATGGCTGAAAGCACCAAAGAGCTTTGGGCAGCCAGTTATTTCTTCTCTTATCTTGCTAAAAAGATAGTAGAACCATTCGTAAAAAAGAATCGTTCCTTTCAACTACCTCTTATCAATGAAGAGATGCAAAAGCCTCATTGCGGTGCCGGTTTGTTTCCTGATCGATACATTTTTAAGTCTGAACCCGGAGATTTGGAGTTGCTTAAACAACACTCTGAGCAGGTATTAATCAAAATAGCCGGTCATATCGCTTCTCCTAACTTGCCGGGTACAGCTAAAGATGTATCTCAAGTATATCGTTATTTAAAATCGTATATCAAAATATATTTTATTGAACTCACATTAGAGTCAAACGATCCTTATGTAGTAATTCCGGCTTGTGAAAAATACCTTAATGTTATTGAGAATCAAGAAACATTTCCAGAACAGGAAGAGACCATGATATCCCTTCAAAAAAGCGATTTCTTAAAATTCTTGATAACCAATGTCAACGGTAAAATATATCGAAAAGATAAAAATTCGATTCCCCATTTTACCGGATCTTTTCTCACAAAAGATGCATTTGGTGATACGGACGGAGAAAGATTGTTTGAGTCCATTCTTGAAATATCAGCATCCGAATTAAACATAAACATCCAACAAAAAGCATTAGAAGTAATTACAGCAAACGGAGAAAGCAAAGATGGAAAATATAGCGAACGGATCTGGGATGCGGAAGAAATCATCCTAAACGACTACAAAGCACTACTTAGACCATATCATAAATATATTGCTATTATTAAGTCAGATGGTGATTCAATGGGTGAAACTATAAAAAGCATGGGAGCGTACAACATCCCTATAACCCAACTTAGTAAAGCCTTACTAAGCTTCAACATCGAATCTATTAACGAAATCGTAGCTTATGGAGGAAAGCCAATTTTCATTGGTGGAGATGATTTGCTGTGCTTTGCACCCGTATGTTGCAATGGTAATAATGTATTCAGTCTTGTTGAAAAACTGAGTGCTTGTTTTGACCAATGTATAAATCGACACTTACATCAATACATCAACGCTTGTTCAGAAATTCACAGGCCCTTACCAAGTCTCTCATTTGGCATTTCAATTACTTATCATAAATATCCCATGTTTGAAGCATTGCATACAACGGATAGTTTGTTAGAGATAGTGGCCAAAGACAACTTGTTTAAATATACATTAAGCAATAAGAAGATACTTAATGAAAACATGAAGCGTTTCATTTTAAAAAATAAATTAGCTTTCTCTTTACAAAAACATAGTGGACAAATCTATCAGACCGCAATGTCTAAAAAAGGGGAAAGCTACACCCAGTTTAATATACTACTTCGAAAGTATATACGGAAAGATAAAGATACGAGCAATACGCAAGAATCAGAAAAATTCCTCTCATCCGTCATCCAAATGGTCAGAATACATGCTGAAATATTACAAATCATTCTTCAGAATGAGGACAATCAAGTTGAGATGTTAAAGAACTATTTCGACAATAACTTTAATGAGCCCTGCCACCAGGGCTATACTGGTTTGTTCGAAGATATTCAAATGCTTCTTCGCCTTAGATATCAAGAAAACATTCAAGATTATCAAGAAAGGAATGAAATTATCCGGAAAAATACGGTTCTGACATCAGATGAAAAAGAACAATTAATAGTCTCTCCCGCCATGGATGCTATCAATATGATTTTCACAGCTTTACAATTTATTCACTTCATAAATTATAATAAAGATGAATAGACATTATTTAATAACATTGACTCCGATGGATTGGTTTTTCTTTGGAGGAGAAAGAACATTGGATGATGGAAAGAGTGCAGACTATATATCATATTCAAATAAATTCCCTCAACAGTCCGCTCTTTTAGGCATGATCCGTTACCAATTGCTGAAGCAGCACAATTTACTGTCCCAATTTCCTTATAAAGAGAATAACCCGACAGAAAAAGAGATGATAAAAGCACTGATTGGCGAACAGAGTTTCAGAATGACCGAAAGAAAGGCAGATTCACTTGGCTTAGGTGTCATTAAACAGATTTCTCCGCTCATGCTCGTAGAATGCAAGAATGATACTTCGCCACGCTCTATCTACTTGCCATTGCCATTAGACGATGGATACAAAGTATCATTTAATGAAACAAGCAGTGCAGACCGAGTTTTCTACAATGGAATTGAATGCCCGATTCCCAATGTGTATTTGGCTTCCGGAGAGCAAGATTCCGATATTCAAGAAAAATTTTTCGATCATAAAACTTACAATAATTATCTTTTCTGGTGCACCCAAGAAAATAATCAGATAAAAAAATTACTATCTGATGAAATATGGATAAGCAAAATGCAAATCGGTATTACCAAACATGTGGAAGAGGGTGAAAATAACGACAAAAGCTTTTATAAACAGGAGTTCCTTCAATTGAAAAAAACATTTATGTATGCCTTCTATATCACCTTATCGGGAGAATCAGAGCTATCTTCCGATATTATCCAATTAGGAGGACAACGTTCTGTATTCCGCATGGAAGTAGAAGTAATAGAAGAGAATAGTGATATACAAAAAAAACACCAAGCAGCTGCTCAGTTTCTGGCTCAAAGCGATCGTCTTCTAATACTGAGTCCAACTTATGTAGATAACCTGAAGGATCTTTCTGCTTTATGTAACTTTATGTGGAGCGACTCCATTGTCTTTCGTAATATTCAAACGACTAACGCAAGCAACTTTTATGGTAAACCGATCAAAAGTAGTAGTAAATACCACTTCTTAAAGCCGGGGTCAGTACTTTATTTTAAGCAAGGGAAACGCGAAGAAGTCGAGAAACTATTGATGGATTACACTTATCTCCGTTTATCTGGTTATAACACATATATATAAAAACTAAAAAACAAATCATATGGCAACAAGAATGTATGTAATTAACACCCTGAGCAACATGCATGTAGGCAGTGGTGAGGTCAATTATGGAGTGATAGACAATCTGATTCAGCGTGACTCTGTCACTAATCTACCCAATATCAATTCTTCCGGTTTGAAAGGAGCTATACGCGAATATTTCAAGGGAAATGAAGATTTAGTAAGAGAATTATTCGGCAGTGCTCCCAAAGATGAACAAACACTTCCCGGAAAAGCGCGTTTCTTTGAAGCCAACCTCCTGTCAATGCCAGTAAGAAGTGACAAGGTGCCATTTCTGATGGCTACCTCAGACGAGATACTTCAAGAATTGATAACCAAAATGAAGTTTTTTAACTGCGAAGAAGCCACTCAATACATATCCCATCTGTCCTCATTGCTCGACCATATAAAAACACAAGCGAAAGGTGCCGATTTTGCGTACGTGTTTGATAATTCACTGCAAGATGCAATTATTGAAGAAGTTTCTATACGGGCTACTTATCCAAGCCATATCCAACTTGAAAAGCCTCTAATGAAGCTTTTAGGAGATAGACTGGTGATTTTATCACATAAATATTTCTCTATACTATCCGATGACAATCATCTTCCAGTCCTGTCACGCAATAATCTTGAAAACGGGCAGAGTGCCAATTTGTGGTATGAACAGGTTTTACCCCGCTATAGCCGACTTTATTTTATGTTAATGGACGGAAATGCACAAGGTGAGTATCTGAAAAAATTCAGAGATACTCTATGTACCCCTTCTACCATTATTCAAATAGGAGCTAACGCCAGTATAGGGTACGGTTACTGCCAAATATCAGAATTATCACCTTTTTAACAAAAGATAGAAATGAAAATCAGTAAAAAGCTAATTGAGTACGCTATTGAAGCACTTAGAGCGAACAATATTATCACCAACGACAATCAATATCCCAAGGTCTTTAAGGGATATATCTCTTCGTTTGGAGCAGCTGTCATCCAATCCGGTCTGATTCCAGCCATTATTTTCTTTGAAAACGAAGATAATGATGCCGACGCTGACAGACATAAAATCATTGGAGTTTTAAAAGATATCATCAATGCTATGCGTCAGCAATATACTGTAACCGATGTGACCATACTTGTGTCAAGTCAGATTCCTACAAATAATTCTATGGCACAGTATATCATAGAACATGGGAACACTGATCAACTGCTAAAAGAGATAACAGAAGCAGCTGTTGCCATGAAATTAGCATTAAGAATGTATAAAAGTAAATGATTATGCCTAAAAACTATACTTTACAAAACGCCTCCAATTTAGGTTGGCTATTCTATAAAGGCTATTATAGACAAGAACCGAATGTAGATTTCATTTCTACACAAGGAAAAGAAAGTGATACAACTGCTGATTTCTTCAGAAAAACCAATCAGAGAATCACTGCTTATCAATTAAATTCCGAATCACCATTAGTTTCAGCATTCAATAACCATTTTGGTACACCGTTGCAACTAAAAACCATTTATCCGGGTTTAATAACAGGTAGCGGACTTCCACATCAGACAGGCAGTAAAGGAGAATCTAAATTAGGATTTCAATTTGATTATACTACCGGACTTCCCTATATTCCTGGATCATCTATTAAAGGAACTTTACGCAGTATGTTTCCTTTTTCATTGAAAGATAAAGGCTCTACTAAACGTATTTTACCGGAATATAGAAAAGAACGTATGGAATATATCCGAGATTTAATAATAGAAGTAACCAATATAAATGAAATTTCAGATACAGAAATTCAGGCATTAGAATATGCCATATTCACTAACAGCACTCCATCTGGCCAAACGATAGAATTCTCTCTTAAAGAAAAAGATGTCTTCTATGATGCTTTTGTTGCAGATTCAAAGGATGGAGTAATGTTAAGCGATGACTATATCACTCCTCATGGTGAGAATCCATTAAAAGATCCCAAACCTATTTTATTCTTAAAGATCAGACCTGATGTAACAATAAACTTTTATTTCAAATTGTGTACTACTCACTTATACAAAGAAAAGGTATGTAGTTCAAAACAAATAGAAGAAATTAAAAAACAAAATGATTTCTCTTCTTCGGACTACAAAATGATTACGGCACACCAAAAGCGAAATCTATTTGAGAAAATTCTCCTTTGTATCGGAATCGGAGCTAAAACCAATATAGGATACGGACAATTAAAGAAACTTTAAATGAATTTATAATTTAAATATGCCCGATTATTATCATTCCATTACCACCCTCCATGCTCTACAGAATGCATGGAGGGCTGTGCGAGCCAAAAATGCGGCAGGAGGGGTTGATGGATTCACTTTATCTCATTTTGAGATGCGTTTGAACGATAATTTGATTGAATTACAACATGAACTTATTTCCCAAACATGGAATCCCGAACCTTACCTACGAATAGAAATTACTAAGAATGAAACAGAAAAACGTAAATTAGGATTATTGTGCATCAAGGACAAAATAGTACAACAAGCCATTAAAATAGCCATTGAACCTCAGTTAGAGAAAACCTTTTTAAATCTCAATTACGGTTACCGCCCCAACAAAGGTCCGGAACGAGCTATCAAACGGGTCGTACACGATTTAAAGAAGTTAAAGAGTGGTTATGTAGCCAAATTAGATATAGACAACTATTTCGATACGATCAATCATGAACGGCTCTTCACTCGTCTTGCCAATTGGCTAAAAGATGATGAAACACTCAGATTGATCCGTCTATGTATCCAAACAGGAATAGTTACTCCGCAACTGCAATGGCAAGAAATAGATAAAGGAGTACCTCAAGGAGCTATACTATCTCCTTTATTGGCAAACTTTTATCTTCACCCTTTTGATCAGTTTGTTGCCAATAAAGTCCCTATGTATATACGCTACGCAGACGATTTTCTAATCGCTACATCCACAGAAAAACAAATAAAAGAAGCTGTAGAATTAATAAAAGAAGAACTGGAAAGCCAATTTTATTTACAACTCAATACACCGATAATACATAATTTCCATGATGGGATAGAATTTCTTGGAATCACAATCTCTGATACGGGTTTATCCATCACAGAAAAAAAGAAAAAGACGTTACAAGAGAAAATCAATTCAATCAAATTTATAAAATCGTCATTGTCCTCTCAAAGTAAAGAGATGCTTCAAGGTATAAAAAATTACTATGCCAAATTGCTCCCTGAAAATACTTTAAAGGAATTGGATTGCTTCTTAATGAACCGGCTCAATGCATTGATTATTCGAAACCAAAACTCTATTAATAACAAAAAAGAATTAGTTTCGAATCTTCAAAAAATAGAATTCTATTCAGAAAATAGTAACAAAAACAAATCTCAACTGATACAACAATTATGTAGTACATATATCGTACACTCTACAAAATCAAAGACTCGGTTAACCAGTGCCCATATTAATAATACAAAGCTAATCACACAAAAAAAGAAAGAATATCAGAAACGTGAAAATGAAGGTGCAGAATTAGTGATAAGTATCCCAGGTAGCTACATAGGGGCCACTTATAAAGGAATTACGGTAAAATTGCAAGGCAAGATTATTAATAAGCCTTCTCCTGCTTTGAAACACATTACGGTAGTAGGTAGAGGGATAAGTCTCTCAAGCAATGCAATTACGTATTGCATGAACCATAAAATCCCGATTGACTTTTTCGATAGTAGAGGAAAACAATATGGCACTGTACTAAATCCTGTATTTTTGGATGTAACTTTGTGGAATAAACAAGTAGCACTTCCTTTGGAACAAAAAATAAAACTTGCTACTCAAATTATTATCGGTAAATTAAAAAATCAATTAAATCTGATTAAGTATTACCATAAATACCATAAAGATATTTTAGGAGGAAAGTTATCTGAAAAATATGTGGAAGTTGTATTAAAGATAGACAAGCTAATAGAGAAAGCTAAAAATTATTCTCAGAGAAATGAAAAATATACAGCAGAATTAATGGCCATTGAGTCACAGGCTGCTATAGCATATTGGTCGTACATACGAGTTTTAACAGCTGATGACGGGATTGATTTTATCCGCCGTGAGCACCAAGGTGCCACCGATTTACTTAATTCTTTATTAAACTATGGCTATGCTATTCTATATGCTCGTGTCTGGAAAAATATTCTTGCGGCCAAACTAAATCCATCCATCGGGGTGCTTCATGCAAAGCAAGATGGCAAACCTACTTTAGTATTTGATGTTGTGGAGCTATTTCGCGCTCAAATGGTAGATAGAGTAGTAGTTAGTCTTATTCAAAAAAAAGTTTCTTTAAAAATGCATGACGGTCTATTAAATGAATCATCCAAACGAGCTTTGATCCGATATATATTAGAGCGACTCAATCGGTATGAAAAATATAGAGGAGAAGAAATAACCTTCTCTCAAATAATTTTAAGACAAGCCCAAGAAATTGCACTTTTTATTTCTGGAGACAATTTAATATTTAAACCTTATGTTGCGAAATGGTAAAAGCTAAGAAAATTTTCTGTGTTGTAGCATACGATATTCAAGATGACCGAAGTCGTATACAAATATCAAAAATATTAGAAAAGTATGGAACACGTATCAACTATAGTGTTTTTGAATGTATGTTTACAGACAGAGAATTTCAGAAGATCCAAATTAATTTAGAAAGATGGATTAACAGGCGTTATGACACTGTGGTATATTATCCGATGTGCATCAATTGCTATACAAGAATTATATATCAACCTATACGAAAAAAGATAATTAAAACCGTCGAAATAGTCTAAACCTCTTGCGAAAATGAGAATTTGTTTAATTCATTGATTTTCTGCTTATTATTTTAAATGAGAAATAATATATAATGTATAAAAGCTACGAAAAAACTAGCTTTTCTGTATATTAGTAAATCATTTGCGAAAAAAAACAAATAAGTAATTCGTTCTTTGACATAATGCATTTATTATCTGATAATTATAAATATAAGATTAATCTTATTTTCGAAATAGGCTATAATATAACAAATAAAGCAGGCATTTGCGAATAATGAATCGATCATATCAAAGTGATAATCAATTAAATATCTCTATATTCTACAAATTATTTATTTAAATTATAGAAAAAAGGAGTATATTTGCGAAAATTTAGTTCAATATGAATCTATATATCTGAATAACAAGTTATTATATATTTACCCCTATAGAACACACATTATTTAATAATTTGATTATCAATATATGTAGATGTATTCCAGTATAATAAGGATTAAGACATTTATTCCAATACAGACTGCCAATAGGCTTTTTCATATGTAGATGTATTCCAGTATAATAAGGATTAAGACAACTTGCGGCTGACCGCTGTTTGCTACATTTTCCATGAATGTAGATGTATTCCAGTATAATAAGGATTAAGACGTTTGTACTAGCTAATGTTTTGTGGCCGTCTTCCTTAATGTAGATGTATTCCAGTATAATAAGGATTAAGACTTTTTTATTAGCCTAAGATTATTTTACATTTTAGGTTCATGTAGATGTATTCCAGTATAATAAGGATTAAGACAATGCCGCTTTAAGCACCATTGGATTTTCTTGAGATGTAGATGTATTCCAGTATAATAAGGATTAAGACAAGGTATATGACGCTAAAACAAACGGTCCAATAATTATGTAGATGTATTCCAGTATAATAAGGATTAAGACTCCAGTCCTTTAAGCCCATGCGCCAGCAAACAGAAATGTAGATGTATTCCAGTATAATAAGGATTAAGACTTAATTATGAAAACAATTTGTTTTAAGCTCTTTTATGTAGATGTATTCCAGTATAATAAGGATTAAGACGCAACTGCAAAGCACAAATCAACTAAAGTTTTGAGTGATGTAGATGTATTCCAGTATAATAAGGATTAAGACAAACAAAGATTTCTTTTTAACGACCGCGTACCCATGTAGATGTATTCCAGTATAATAAGGATTAAGACGTTTTATTCGTATGGATTATAGATAACAGGCTGGCAGATGTAGATGTATTCCAGTATAATAAGGATTAAGACAGTTCAGCATTTTCATTCTTCTGTTACTAAAATATATGTAGATGTATTCCAGTATAATAAGGATTAAGACAATCACGGCTTTTACAACAACTTCCTTACCTTCCATATGTAGATGTATTCCAGTATAATAAGGATTAAGACATTCAAACCGTCGGTTTATCGAATAAGCGCTAAAAGAGTATGTAGATGTATTCCAGTATAATAAGGACTAAGACACTGGAATCCAAGCTGAGGCAACTCGTGATAAGCAGCTTCCGCTTTTTAAATTGAGAGTCTGTCTATTTGATCAATTATACGGAGAATCCTTGTATCTGGACAAAGATAATCATAAGCGGACACAAAGGTATCTTAAAAATAAAAAGGATTATGTTGTTCTACATAATCCCTTCTATATTTTTATTCTTAATTGTTGTTTATAAAAGATCAAGTGCCTTGAAACATTTCACCAACTTACCGATAGCAAAGTCAATCTGTTCTTTGGAATGTGTAGCCATTAATGAGAAGCGAATCAACGTATCGTTCGGAGAACATGCGGGAGGAACTACCGGATTTACAAATACGCCCTCGTCAAATAACATTTTGGTTACCATAAATGTCTTCTCCATATCACGTACATATAGCGGAATAATAGGAGTGGAGGTGTGCCCGATTTCGAAACCAAGCTCACGGAAACACTTTAAAGAGTAATTGGTAATGTCCCATAAGTGTTCGATACGTTCTGGCTCGTTTTTCATAATCTGGAGTGCGGCACGAGCAGCGGCAGTGGCAGCAGGCGTATTACTTGCACTGAAGATATACGAACGGGAATTATGACGCAAATAATTAATAATGGATTCATCAGCAGCTATAAAACCACCGATAGCAGCCAATGACTTACTGAATGTACCCATGATAAGATCCACTTCTTTAGTCAACCCAAAATGATCACAAGTACCACGTCCGTTATTGCCCAGAACTCCCAAGCCGTGTGCTTCGTCTACCATGATATTGGCATCATATTTCTTAGACAAACGAACGATCTCAGGCAAATTGGCTATATCACCTTCCATACTGAATACTCCATCTACTACAATCAGTTTCACTGCATCCGGACGACACTTCTGCAACTCCTTCTCAAGAGATTCCATGTCGTTGTGCTTAAACTTAAGGATAGTAGAAAAAGAGAGGCGACGTCCTTCAACAATAGAAGCGTGGTCAAGTTCGTCACAGATCACATAATCTTCACGACCTGTCACACACGAAACTACACCCAAATTTACCTGAAATCCTGTGGAATAAATGATAGCATCTTCTTTGCCAACAAATTCGGCCAGTTCTTTCTCCAATTGAAGATGAAGGTCAAGTGTACCGTTCAGAAAACGCGATCCGGCACAACCCGTACCATATTTGCGGGTAGCTTCAACAGCAGCCTCAATTACTTTCGGATGATTAGTCAGGCCTAAGTATGAGTTCGAGCCAAACATTAACACCTTTCTGCCACTCATTATCACCTCTGTGTTCTGTTCACTTTCGATACAACGAAAGTATGGATATACGCCTTTAGCCTTTATCTGCTGAGGGAGGTCGTATTTAGCTAACTTCTCTTGTAATAATCCCATGAATAGTTATTTATATAATTCGCTTATTGACTACCTTATTTATAATAGTCTAAATCCTTTTTCCTTAACAAGTGTTTAAAACAGGGGGCAAAGATAACAAAATATGTTTTTAGCTGTTCTTTTTCTATGAAAAAATATACTCTTTATAGTTTTAGAAAGCTGGGAAAGGGCAAAAATTAAGATATTTATATTACTTTTGTCGACCACAACATATAAATGATGGAACCAACTTGCATGATCGAAAACAAGAAAAAAATAATATTCATCGTTAATCCAATTTCGGGTACACAAAGTAAGGAACTTGTTCTGAGTCTACTGGATGAGAAGATAGATAAGGATAAGTATACTTGGGAAATTGTGTATACCGAAAGAGCCGGACATGCAATCGAAATAGCAGCAGATGCGGCAGATAGCCACACAGATATAGTAGTGGCTGTAGGAGGCGATGGAACAATCAATGAGATTGCCCGTTCGCTGGTACATACCAATACGGCATTGGGCATCATTCCTTGCGGCTCCGGAAACGGATTGGCACGACATCTTCAAATTTCGATGGATCCGCGTAAAGCACTTGAGATTTTGAATGACGGATTAGTTGATATTATAGATTATGGAAAAATAAATGGTACAGACTTTTTTTGCACCTGCGGAGTAGGATTTGATGCTTTTGTCAGTCTGAAATTTGCCAATGCGGGTAAACGCGGACTCCTGACTTATCTGGAAAAAACTCTGCAAGAAAGCCTGAAGTATCAACCAGAAACCTATGAACTGGAAACAGAAGACGGTACTTCCAGATACAAAGCCTTCCTGATAGCTTGCGGCAATGCTTCACAATATGGAAATAATGCTTATATAGCTCCACAAGCTACGTTGACAGACGGTTTGTTAGACGTAACCATTCTTGAACCATTTACCGTACTGGATGTTCCGGCACTGGCTTTCCAACTCTTCAATAAAACAATTGACCAAAACAGCCGAATTAAAACCTTCCGTTGCAAGAAATTGTGCATCCACCGCAGTTCACCGGGAGTAGTCCATTTTGACGGTGATCCGATGCAGGCTGATGAAGATATCAAGATAGAGCTGATTCAGAAAGGATTACGAGTCGTTGTACCTACCGATAAAAAAAAAGATAATTCCAACGTACTGCAAAAAGCACAAGAATATGTGAATGGTATCAAGCTGATGAATGAAGCCATCGTAGAAGACATAGCACATAAAAACAAAGTTATTTTGAAAAAAAATAAGCAGCTGATACAAAAGCTTACTAAAAAATAGCCCTTTAGAAATAGTACAGAATCCGAATTAATATGTACTTTTGCAGACTACTTTAACAAAAATATAAAAATAATATATTAAATATGTTCAGAACGCACACGTGCGGAGAATTAAGAATCTCCGATGTTAATAAACAAGTCAAGCTGTCGGGATGGGTACAGCGCAGCCGTAAAATGGGAGGTATGACTTTTGTTGACCTTCGTGATCGCTACGGTATCACTCAATTAGTCTTTAATGAAGAAATAGACGCTGAGCTTTGCGAACGTGCCAACAAGCTGGGGCGTGAATTCGTTATTCAGATTGTCGGAACCGTCAACGAACGCTTTAGTAAGAACGGAAATATTCCGACCGGTGATATTGAAATTATTGTTTCGGAACTGAATATCTTGAACTCAGCCATTACTCCTCCTTTTACCATTGAAGATAACACAGATGGTGGTGACGATATCCGCATGAAATACCGTTATCTGGACTTACGTCGTAACGCTGTCCGTTCAAATCTGGAGTTACGTCATAAAATGACAATCGAAGTGCGTAGTTATCTTGATAAACTGGGCTTTCTGGAAGTAGAAACTCCGGTATTGATCGGTTCAACACCGGAAGGAGCCCGTGATTTTGTTGTACCTTCCCGCATGAATCCGGGGCAATTCTACGCATTGCCACAATCTCCACAGACCTTGAAACAATTGTTGATGGTTTCCGGTTTCGATCGTTATTTCCAGATTGCCAAATGTTTCCGTGATGAAGACCTGCGTGCCGACCGACAGCCGGAGTTCACTCAAATAGACTGTGAAATGAGCTTCGTAGAACAAGAAGATGTAATCGTTACATTTGAAGGAATGGCCAAACACCTGTTTAAGGTTATTCGTAATATTGAACTGACAGAACCATTCCCACGCATGCCTTGGAGTGAAGCAATGAAACTGTATGGTAGCGACAAACCGGATATTCGTTTCGGCATGGAATTCGTTGAATTAATGGATATCCTGAAAGGACACGGTTTCTCTGTATTTGATAATGCTGCATATATTGGTGGTATTTGTGCCGAAGGTGCAGCCAGCTATACTCGTAAACAACTGGATGCCTTGACTGAATTTGTGAAAAAACCGCAAATTGGTGCAAAAGGCATGGTATACGCCCGTATTGAAGCCGACGGTACTGTAAAATCAAGTGTAGATAAATTCTATACGCAAGAAGTATTACAGCAATTGAAAGAAGCTTTTGGCGCTAAACCAGGCGATTTAATTCTGATTTTATCAGGAGATGATGCCATGAAAACTCGTAAGCAACTCTGCGAACTGCGTCTGGAAATGGGTAATCAATTGGGATTACGTGATAAAAACACATTCGCGTGCTTATGGGTAGTAGACTTTCCTCTATTCGAATGGAGTGAAGAAGAAGGTCGTCTAATGGCTATGCACCATCCGTTTACTTCGCCCAAACCGGAAGATATCCATCTGTTGGATACAGATCCTGCAGCTGTACGCGCCAACGCTTACGATATGGTAATCAATGGTGTAGAAGTAGGAGGAGGATCAATCCGTATCCACGACAGCCAGTTACAGAATAAAATGTTCGAACTACTCGGATTTACTCCGGAACGTGCACAAGAACAATTTGGTTTCTTGATGAATGCCTTCAAATTCGGTGCGCCTCCTCACGGTGGTTTGGCTTACGGATTGGACCGTTGGGTATCTCTTTTTGCCGGACTCGACTCAATCCGCGATTGCATTGCATTCCCGAAAAATAATTCAGGCCGTGATGTTATGTTGGATGCTCCTGCAGCACTTGATCCGTCACAACTGGAAGAACTGAATCTGATTGTAGATATTAAGGAGTAAGTGAAAGAGTCAGTACGCATTTTTCGATTTGCCGTAATTGGTACGCTCAATGCATTAATCACAGCCTTTGTTATTTGGCTGATGATGGATGAATTGTCATACGATTACATTCCGGCTAACATTACAGCGTACATAGTAGCCCAGATACATAATTTTATCTGGAGCAAATATTGGATCTTTCCGATTGAAAATAAAAAGAATAATATCTGGAAGCAGATATTATTCTTTTGTTCAGCTTTCGGATTGGCATATAGCGCCCAGTTCCTCTTTTTAGTTACTTTGGTAGAATGTGGGGATGTAAATGAGTATCTGGCACAATTCCTGGGATTGTTTATCTACGGAACAGTAAACTTCATCGTCAATAAGAAACTTACATTTAGATAAAAACTATTTTAAAATATTCAATAAAAAGTCCCGCAGATTATAGACTCTGCGGGACTTTTTATATTTACAGAAACGTAAGACTTCAATCGATAAAACGTTTCGTCAGGTTACCATATTCATCTATACGTCGGTCACGAAGGAAAGGCCACCAGCGACGTACATTTTCCGAGCGTTCAAGATCTACTTCAACAACTATATTTTCGGGACGTTCATTTCCTGCCTGCGCCAGATATTCACCTTGAGGACCAACAACAAAACTATTCCCCCAAAACAAAATACCATTGGTCTGCCCTGACGGATCGGCTTCGTGGCCTACACGATTTACAGAAATCACCGGAAGTCCATTGGCCACCGCATGTGCGCGCTGAGAAATAATCCAAGCATTGAGCTGACGGACTTTTTCATCATCCGTATCTGAACTTTCCCAACCGATAGCAGTAGGATAAATCAAGATTTCAGCTCCTTTCAATGCCATCAGACGGGCAGCTTCGGGATACCATTGATCCCAGCAAACCAATATTCCCAATTTACCCAAAGAAGTCTGTATCGGTTCAAAACCAATATCCCCCGGAGTAAAATAAAACTTTTCGTAATAGGCCGGATCATCAGGTATATGCATTTTACGATATTTACCGGCAATGCTTCCATCCCGATCGAAAACAACGGCTGTATTATGATATAATCCCGGAGCACGTTTCTCAAATAAAGAAGTAACAAGCACTATCCGGTTAGTTGCCGCCAGTTCGGAATAGAATCCTGTAGAAGGTCCCGGAATCGGTTCCGCCAATTCAAATAGATCAGTATTTTCAGTTTGGCAAAAATACAATGAATTATGAAGTTCCTGAAGAACGACGAGTTGTGCGCCATGAGCGGCACAAGCTTCAATGCTTTTAGCCAGATTCATCAGATTCATCCTAATATCTGACGTATTGGCCTGTTGAATGATTCCTACTTTTATTTTTCTCATACTCAAATTTTATTATTTAATGACTCCCATCGGATATTGCATTGTTACGCAATGTAATGACCCGTGTTGTTTAATGAGTGCACGACAATCAATGCCCACCACTTCATATGCCGGGAAAGCTTCACGAAGCACTGTTCTTGCCAGTTCATCATTTTCCGGCTGATTATAAGTGGGATAGAGCACAGAATCGTTCAAAATCAGAAAATTAGCATACGTTGCAGGCAGTCTTTCTCCAGATACTTCTATTTTATCCGCCATAGGTAATGCCATTAAACGATAAGGATCACCAGATGCCGTACGGAATGTTTTCAACTGTTCTTCCATTTTATAAAGCTCCTCATAATGTTCATCTTTGGGATCGGAACACTTCACATATGCAATTGTATCCGGAGAACAAAACCTGGCTAATGTGTCTATATGACTATCCGTATCATCTCCGGCCAGATAACCATGATCCAACCACAACACCCGTTGCAAATGAAATACTCTGCGGAGGTGTTCCTCTATGTCAACCCGATTCATCGGTGCATTACGATGCGGAGACAATAAACATTCGGAAGTAGTTAGCAATGTCCCCATACCATCACTTTCAATAGAACCACCTTCAAGCACAAAGTCCAGACAATCTTTATATTGCCCTTTCAGAACTCCAGCCTCTACAGCCTTACGGGTTATCTGATTATCTAAACCGGCTTCGAACTTTTCTCCCCAACCATTGAAAGTAAAGTCCAGCAAACATGCTCCATTCGTATTCATCAGAGTGATGGCCCCATGATCACGTGCCCAAGTGTCATTCGTTTCGCACTCCAGAAAACGTACATTGTTCATATTCACTACTCCGGCTATCTGATTCTTTACCACCTCCGGACAGGGAGTAACAATAAGCAAAAGCTCACGCTTGGCAATTTCACGAGCTATGTTGATAAAACATTCCTGAACCTCAGAAAGCATATATGCCCAGTCTGTTTCAGCATGCGGCCATGTTAATTGCACACCACTTTGCAAAAACCATTCCGCAGGCAGAAAAGGAGCCAACATCTCTACCTGATCATCGACAGTTAAACCAAAGTTCAGTTGCAAATCTTTCTCTGAACCTCCTGAAGTAGGAAGACCGACTATTATTCCCATTATATTTTAGTTTTTTGAAGAATAGGATACGGATAACAAGTGGATACATCTTTGAATGCCACTTGCTATCTATGTTATTTATTAGATTTACGATCAAAAAATGGATTCTTGGAAGAAGCACTAACCGGAATAGCCATTACTTGGCGACACCCCTTCAACCAGTCAAGACGTTGGGCAGCCAATCCGGCCGAAAACATTACACGGGTGTCTACCCGCAGATCAGCAGCTGTAGCACATGCCGAACCAATAGCAATACCCACATCAATACTATTCAATGCACAAGGCACACCTTCGGCACGCCCCGCACAAGTAGCATAACCGCAATGCCCACAATTCAGTCCCTGTGCTTGCTCCCGTGTACCTATTAACAGAATACATTCAGCCTGGAGAATATTATCTGCATCCCGCAAGAAAAATTTCATTCCCATCTCTTCGAACATAACTTTCAATGTGTCCGAAAGTAACTGTATTTCTTTACCGGTGACAACTGCAGTTTCTATGATATCAATTCCTTTCCCTTTAGGGGCGGTACGGGCAGCAGTCATCATCTGCCGTGCCACATTCAATATATGCTCGTGGCGACTATCTCGTTCGTTCAGTATCATATCTTGTCCATTAATTAGTGATACAAAGATAAAAGAAATCCCGCACATATTATGAATTTTCACTAACTTTGCAAGATAGATTTAAAGATACACAATGTTACAAATAGACAATGCATGCATTGCTTTCGGGGAGGATATACTTTTTTCTGAGTTTTGCATGCAGCTTAAAAAAGGCGAAACAGCCTGTATAACAGGAGAATCCGGACGTGGAAAAACTTCTCTGCTCAACGCAATCATGGGATTCGTTCCTTTACGGAAAGGCCGAATCAAAGTAGGGGATATTTTACTTGAACCTGCCACCATTGATATTATACGCCGACATATAGCTTGGATTCCACAAGAGTTAGCGCTTCCCTCCGAGTGGGTAAAAGAAATGATAGCACTACCTTTTGCACTAAAAGCCAACCGACATATCTCTTTTTCTGAGGAAAAACTCTTCACTTATTTTGATGAATTAGGTCTGGACAAGGACTTATACCAGAAGCGGGTAGGAGAAATATCCGGTGGACAACGCCAACGCATTATGATAGCAGCGGCAGCTATGCTGGAAAAGCCTTTGATTATTGTAGACGAACCGACATCTGCATTGGATTCCGGTTCTACAGATAAAGTTTTAGCTTTTCTACGTAACCAGACAACAAAAGGAACAGCTATACTTGCCGTTTCACATGACCGGGCATTCGCCTACGGATGTAACCAGCTAATCACATTATAGTTATATGGGAACTATCGATATATCTTATTTCAACCTACTCGTAGGACTACTACTATTGGCAATCCCGCTTTTCTATCTGTGGAAATTCAAGACCGGATTACTGAAAGCCACCCTGATAGGGACGGGGCGCATGATTATACAGCTCTTCCTGATAGGCATGTACCTCAAATACCTGTTCCTATGGAACAATCCATGGATTAATTTTCTTTGGGTTATCATCATGATTTTTGTAGCCGGACAAACCGCCTTAATGCGCACCGGGCTAAAACGTGAAGTACTTTTGATCCCTATATCCGTTGGATTTCTGTGTAGTGTTGTTCTGGTTGGCATGTATTTCATAGGCATTGTATTGCAACTGGACAACATCTTCAGCGCCCAATATTTTATCCCCATCTTCGGGATCTTAATGGGAAATATGTTATCGAGCAATGTCATTGCATTGAATACATATTACAGCGGATTGAAACGGGAGCAACAATTGTACTGTTATCTGCTCGGCAATGGCGCCACCCGCCAGGAAGCACAGGCACCATTTATACGGCAAGCTATTATAAAATCCTTCAGTCCACTGATTGCCAACATCTCAGTAATGGGATTAGTAGCACTCCCAGGTACTATGATCGGACAGATTCTGGGAGGAAGCAGCCCGAATGTCGCCATCAAATACCAAATGATGATTATGGTCATTACTTTTACGGCTTCCATGCTATCACTAATGATCACCATCTCACTGGCCTCCCGTAAATCATTCGATGAATATGGCCGTATGTTACAAATAACCAAAGAATCCCTTAAATAAGTAACCATGACACTAACCGACTCCGTTTTACAATTAATAAGCGAAATACATATTCCGGGATTCTTCATTACCACAGATTTTCTGCAAACTGGAGAATTTCTCCCCCAAGGAATAGATTTTTTTTTTAAAAGAAAAGCATGCGAAGATAATTCAAGGTGCCAACGGAAGAAAATTCATTTATCAACAATCCGGCTGGCGCATAGCATTCACATTCTATCCAACCGATCGGGTAGTCGATGAAAAATATGCAATGAAAAACAAAATGATAAAGAAACGATATGATTATTGATGTAAATCAAATCATTACTATCAATATTTGCCTATATTTGCGAACATTAATAATTAAACAATACTACAAAGAATATGCACATCAGTCACATTGCTATCTGGAGTACCCATTTAGAAGAGCTAAAAAATTTCTATATTACTTATTTCAACGGAACAAGCCATGAAAAGTATATCAATCCTAAAAAGGGATTTGAATCTTATTTTGTCAGTTTTGACCAAGGATTCGCTTCCCTGGAAATTATGCAACGACAAGACATTACTACCCCGGCATTAAAAGATAGCCTCGGATTGGCCCATTTCTCCTTTTCTGCCGGTAGTAAAGAAGCTGTATTGAAACTCACCGAACGTCTACGCAAGGATGGCTTTACAATCGCAAGTGAGCCACGGACTACAGGAGACGGCTATTTCGAAAGTGCAATCCTGGATCCTGAAGGAAATATTGTAGAAATCACTATTTGACACGCTTAGCAAGTGCAGGTATGTAGCGAAGTTGCACATATTGCTCGCCAGGATTAATATACCGATTGTCCATCAGTATCTTCTTAACTTTGAAATCTTTCAGCCGGTAACGGATATATCGTTGTGCATTTGCAGGCTGTACTTCCACAAAGGACTGAAGGGCAATCGTCCCATCAGTCCGAATAATAACTTTAGCCTTGGCCGTACGAAAAGAAAGAGCATCGTCCTTTTTCATTTCTTTCATATGGTATTTATCGATCCAGAAAATAGCCGTTGCCTTGGAAAGGCTATCTACTGTTTCTTGCAATCCATTTTCCTCTTCAGTAGCAGATATAGGAGTTTCTTTATGCTGTTGACATGAAATAATAAAAAAGAGAGAAAAAAATAATAATAGAATTGCCTTCATCGGTTTGTGCTTTTATAAATTTGGAGGTAAATATATTAAAAAATCAATAAAAGCAAGGTAAAGTATTGGCTTTTTCTTATCTTTGCAACAAATTATCTACTGATAATGAAAATTAAAGAAATTGTAAGCGCCCTTGAACGGTTCGCGCCTCTGCCATTGCAAGACGGATTTGATAATGCCGGCCTGCAAATCGGACTGACAGATGCGGAAACAACAGGGGCTTTGTTGTGTCTTGACGTTACCGAAGCTGTGCTTGACGAAGCTATCGCGTCCGGCTGTAATCTTGTTATATCCCATCATCCCCTTATTTTTAAAGGTTATAAATCGATTACCGGTAAAGATTATGTTGAACGTTGCATCTTAAAAGCAATCAAAAACGACATCGTCATTTATTCGGCCCATACCAATCTTGACAATGCTCCGGGGGGAGTGAACTATAAAATAGCTGAGAAAATAGGATTAAAAGATGTACGCATACTTGAACCCAAAGAGAACTGCCTGATAAAGTTAGTCACATTCGTCCCGACCGCACAAGCCGAAGAGGTCCGTAATGCTTTATTCACTGCCGGATGTGGATATATAGGCGACTATGACTCATGCAGCTACAACACAGAAGGCGAGGGAACTTTCCGTGCACAGGAAGGAAGTAAACCTTTTTGTGGAAATATAGGAGAACTTCATCATGAAGCGGAAGTACGGATTGAAACCATCCTGCCGGAATATAAGAAAAGAGAGGTTATCCGTACGTTACTATTGACACATCCCTATGAAGAACCGGCATACGACTTATATCCTCTTTACAATAGTTGGGCACAGGTCGGAGCAGGAATCATCGGAGAGCTGGAAGAAGCTGAATCGGAGCTTGAATTCCTGAAGCGTATAAAGAAGACATTTGAAGTAGGGTGTTTGAAACATAACAAACTAACAGGCCGCCTGATTCAGAAAGTTGCCCTCTGTGGAGGGGCAGGAGCTTTCCTTATTCCACAAGCTATAGGTAGCGGAGCTGATGTTTTTATCACAGGTGAAATTAAATATCATGACTACTTTGGTCGTGAAACAGACATTTTACTTGCAGAAATAGGACATTACGAAAGCGAACAATACACAAAAGAAATTTTTTATTCCATAATACGGGATTTATTTCCTAATTTTGCACTCCAATTTAGTAAGGTTAACACGAATCCCATTAAATATTTATAAGTAAAATGGCAAGAGAAGCTAAAAATGAACCGAAAGAGTTGACAGTGGAACAAAAGTTGAAAGCTTTGTTTCAGCTGCAAACAACATTATCTAAAATTGACGAAATTAAAACGTTAAGAGGTGAACTTCCATTGGAAGTGCAAGACCTTGAGGACGAAATTGCCGGTCTGAGTACACGTATCGATAAGATCAAGGCGGAAGTAGACGAACTCAAATCAGCTATCGCCGGTAAGAGAGTGGAAATTGAAGCAGCCAAAGCTTCGGTTGAGAAATATAAATCACAGCAAGACAATGTTCGTAACAACCGCGAATATGACTTCCTGACAAAAGAAATCGAATTCCAGTCCCTGGAAATAGAGCTTTGCGAAAAAAGAATCAAAGAATTCACTGCAGAAGAGCAGGAAAAATCTGAAGAAATAGAGAAAAATACCAAAGCACTGGAGGAACGCCAGAAAGACCTTGACCAGAAAAAGAATGAGCTGGACGAGATCATCGAGGAAACTAAACAAGAGGAAGAAAAATTGAGAGATAAAGCTAAAGATCTTGAAACAAAAATAGAGCCGCGCTTACTCCAGTCTTTCAAACGTATCCGCAAGAATTCACGTAACGGATTGGGTATTGTTTACGTACAGCGTGATGCATGCGGTGGTTGTTTTAATAAAATTCCGCCTCAGAGACAGTTGGATATCCGTTCACGTAAGAAAATTATCGTTTGCGAATATTGCGGACGCATCATGATCGACCCGGAACTGGCAGGTGTGGAGATAGAGCACAAAGTAGAAGAAGCACCCGTTACAACCAAAAGAGCTATCAGAAGAAAAGCTGAATAAAGCCTTGCATTGATATTCTGATGGTCCAATTTTAAAAGTTCGGAATTCATTATATTTAAAACCCGTAATTTTACTATAGCCCGATTGTTAGCATAGTAAAGTTACGGGTTTATTCATTAATATCCGTTTCTTCAATAAAGAAAGTATATTCCCTTTAAGCATAGTGATTCTCTTATAGACAGGATAAACAAATATTTCTTTTCGTTGTTATGTTTTCATTTCTAAATAACCTAAACTTATGAAACTACGAATAGGAAATATCATGTTCTTGCTGTTTCTTTCGTCCGTAGCCTTTCCACAGGCTACGAACCGCTATCTGGACAAACCTTTGCCACAAGAATGGGAAGAAGATGCACAAATTTTTCAGCAAGTATTGCCGGTGGATGACCAATGGTGGAAAGCTTTTCAGGATCCGGTTCTCGATTCTCTTATTTCTGTTGCGGTCAAACAGAACTACTCGATACTGACCGCTATTGACCGTATCAATATGGCAAAAGCCAACCTGAGGATGGAACGTGGAAACTTTTTTCCAACGATCGGACTGAATGCCGGATGGACTCGTCAACAAAGTAGTGGCAATACCAGTGAATTGCCTCAATCCACTCAGCATTATTACGATGCCTCGCTGAATATGAGTTGGGAATTAGACCTCTTCGGAAGCATCCGTAACCGTGTAAAAGCTCAGAAAGAAAACTTTGCTGCCAGCAAAGAAGAGTACACCGGTACAATGGTATCACTCTGCGCCCAAGTAGCTTCAGCATATATCAACCTGCGGGAGCTGCAACAAGAATTGGCAGTAATACAAAAGAACTGCGCATCGCAGGAAGCCGTATTGAAAATCACAGAAGTGAGATACAATACCGGACTCGTTTCTAAATTGGACGTAGCACAAGCTAAATCTGTGTTTTTCAGCACAAAAGCCTCTATCCCCCAAATTGAATCGGGTATCAATCAATACATTACTACCCTTGCTATACTATTAGGCACTTATCCTCAGGAGATACGTCCCACATTAGAGTCTCCAGGAATATTGCCTGACTATATGGAACCAATTGGAGTAGGACTTCCGGCCGACTTACTGCTTCGTCGTCCGGACATCCGTAGTGCAGAACGAAGTGTGAATGCTCAAGCGGCTTTAGTGGGGGCATCCAAATCGGACTGGCTGCCTCAGATTTTTCTAAAAGGTTCGCTTGGTTATACTGCTAAGGACCTGAAAGATCTGACCCATCATAAGAGCATGACCTATGAAATAGCACCGGCACTAAGCTGGACACTTTTTAAAGGGACTCAATTGGTAAATGCCACCAAACTGGCTAAAGCACAATTAGACGAAGCTATCAACCAGTTTAATCAGACTGTATTGACTGCCGTACAAGAGACAGACAATGCCATGAATGCTTACCGGAACTCCATCAAGCAAATAGTAGCTCTACGCGAAGTGCGTAATCAAGGACAAGAAACCTTGACACTCTCACTGGAACTCTATAAACAAGGATTAACCCCATTCCAGAATGTACTGGATGCACAACGCTCGCTACTCAGTTATGAGAACCAACTGGTCCAAGCAAGAGGATATTCCTTGCTCCAGCTGATAGCCATGTACCAAGCCCTGGGAGGCGGATGGTCCGGAAACCTAAATGATTAACTATAAAGACCTATCATAATGAAAAAACTAATGTATATTTTTCTCATCTTTCCTTTGGTAATGACCGGATGTAAAGGAAAAAAAGAAGCCGGAAGAGGAGAGATGCCTACTCCGGAAATCAGTGTGGCATATCCACTCGTACAAAACATTACCCTGACAAAAGATTATCCGGGATATCTGACTACCGAACAAACCGTAAATCTGGTAGCCCGGGTCAACGGCACCCTGCAATCCGCCTCATTCACACCGGGGACTCGTGTAAAGCAGGGGCAACTCCTGTTCGTTATCGAACCTACTATCTACAAAGATAATGTAACACAGGCTGAAGCGCAATTGAAAACTGCGCTTGCACAACTGGAATATGCCCGCAATAACTATACCCGAATGAAAGAAGCTTTGAAAAGTGATGCAGTCAGTCGTATACAGGTTTTACAGGCAGAATCAAACGTTGCCGAAGCCACCGCTGCTGTTAGCAATGCTGAAGCCACCCTGAATACTGCACGTACCAATCTGGGATACTGCTACATCCGTGCTCCTTTCAATGGAACAATCAGCCGCTCACTTTACGATGTAGGAAGCTATATCAGCGGAGCCGGACAACCTGTCACTTTGGCCACGATCTATAAAGACGACCGAATGTATACCTACTTTAATGTAGCAGACAACCAATGGCTATCCATGCTACTTTCACAAACCGGTAAGGAGAAAGAACTTCCCAAAAATGTTATCGTACGCTTGGGAGAAAACGGTACACAAAACTATCCGGCTACACTGGATTACTTATCGCCCAATGTAGACCTGGGTACAGGAACACTTAACGTACGCGCCAACCTCGATAATCCGAAAGGGGTTCTGAAAAGCGGACTATACGTCAGCATTACATTGCCATATGCCGAAGCGAAGCAAGCATTGCTCGTACCAGAAGCCTCTATTGGAACAGACCAGTTAGGAAAATACCTATATATTGTAAATGATTCGAATGTTGTGCGCTATCGCCACATCGAGCCGGGACAGCTGGTTAACGATACGTTACGTCAAATTAAAAGCGGGCTTTCGGCTAAAGAGCAATACGTCACAACGGCATTAATGAAAGTGCGTGACGGCATGAAAATCAAGCCAATATCAGTCAATCACGAGTCACAAACCTCTAATCATTAAGTACATGTTTTCAAAGTTCTTTATCAATCGGCCTATATTTGCCACGGTACTGGCATTGATTATCGTGGTGGCGGGATTGGTAACATTAAATATATTGCCTGTTGCACAGTTTCCGGAGATTACTCCACCTACAGTACAGGTGTCTGCTTTCTATCCGGGAGCAAATGCTGAAACTGTAGCTCAAACTGTCGGCATCCCCATTGAACAGCAAGTGAACGGAGTAGACGGTATGCTTTACATGAGTTCCACCGCATCCAGTTCGGGTGCCTATTCACTGACTATAACCTTTGCCGTAGGCACAGATATCGACATGGCTACCGTACAGGTACAGAACCGGGTAAGTGTAGCGCAATCTTCACTGCCGGAACCAGTTGTAGTCCAGGGAGTAACTGTACAGAAACAATCGTCCAACATTGTGATGTTTCTCACAATGCAGGCAAAAGACTCTGTATACGACGGACTATATCTTACGAATTATGCACAACTAAATCTGGTAGATCAACTAACACGAGTACCGGGTGTAGGAGCTGTCAATGTAATGGGGGCAGGAAACTACAGTATGCGTGTCTGGCTCGATCCGGAAGCAATGCGTATCCGTAATCTCTCTCCTGCGCAAGTTTATCAAGCTATCCAGTCACAAAACATTGAAGTCAGTGCCGGCTATATCGGACAACCTATTGGAAAAAATAATAATAACGCCTACCAGTATACGTTGAATGTACAGGGACGGCTGACATCTCCCGAAGAGTTCGGTAACATCATTATCCGAACCGGAGAAGGAGGGAAAATGCTCCGACTGAAAGATATAGCACGCATCGACCTTGGCAGTTCCTCGTACAATGTTGTCTCTAAACTAAAAGGACATCCCACTGCTGCCATTGCTATTTATCAACAACCGGGTTCAAACTCGCTTGATGTTTCCAAAGGAGTCAAAGCTAAGATGCAGGAGCTTGCACAAAACTTCCCGGCAGGCGTCAGCTATAATGTGACATTGGATACAACCGATGTCATCAATGCATCTATCGATGAAGTATTGGTAACTTTCCTGGAAACCACCTTACTGGTAGTACTTGTTATTTTCCTGTTCCTGCAAAACTGGCGGGCTGTTATCATCCCATGTATCACCATCCCTGTATCACTGATTGGTACTTTGGCAGTAATGGCTGCTCTTGGATTCTCAATCAATACTTTAACTCTGTTTGGATTAATACTTGCCGTAGCGATAGTGGTAGACGATGCAATAGTAGTGGTAGAAAATGCTTCCCGATTATTGGAAACGGGACAGTATTCTCCTAAAGATGCCGTCACCAAAGCAATGGGAGAGATCACCGGCCCAATTGTCGGGGTTGTACTGGTATTGCTTGCTGTTTTCATACCAACTACATTGATCAGTGGCATCTCCGGACAGCTTTACAAACAATTTGCCTTGACCATTGCCGCTTCTACCGTATTGAGTGGCATTAACTCGTTGACACTGACCCCTGCATTATGTGCCTTGTTTTTGGAACATAACAAGCCATCCAATTTTTTCATATACAAAGGATTCAACAAAGTATATGACAAGACACAGAATCTCTATGACCGCATTGTAAAAGGATTACTCATTCGTCCGGGACTTGCACTGATCTCTTATGGGATCATTACAGCGATAGCTGTCATTCTGTTCATGAAATGGCCTTCAACTTTCGTGCCCGATGAAGATGACGGGTATTTTATCGCTGTCATCCAATTGCCACCGGCATCGAGCCTCGAACGCACACAAGCTGTCGGACAAAAAGTGAACCGAATTTTAGACAGTTATCCGGAAGTAAAAGACTACATTGGTATCAGTGGCTTTTCTATTATGGGAGGTGGCGAACAATCAAATACAGGTACCTATTTCGTTGTACTGAAAAACTGGGATGAACGGAAAGGAAAAGAACACACTGCTGCAGCTGTAGTAGAGCGTTTCAATGAAATGGCTTATGGCATTCAGGAAGCGCAGATATTTGCGATGGTGCCTCCGGCCATTCCCGGCTTAGGAGCCTCGGGAGGTTTACAGTTACAACTGGAAGATCGTAACAATCTGGGACCGACAGAAATGCAGAGAGCTATCGAAACTTTGATGGCTACCTATCACACACAACCGGCCCTCGCATCCATATCCAGTATGTACCAGGCCAATGTGCCACAATACTTCCTGAATATTGACCGTGATAAAGTCCAATTTATGGGTATCCAGTTGGACAATGTATTCTCTACGCTAAGTTATTACATGGGGGCAGCCTATGTCAACGACTTTGTTCAGTTCGGACGCATCTATCAGGTAAAAATAGAAGCCGGGGAACAGGCTCAGAAAGTGATCGATGATGTATTGAAGCTCAGTGTCCCCAACGCCGCGGGAAATATGGTACCATTTTCTTCTTTTACAAAAGTTGAAGAACGTCTGGGTATGGACCAGATAAGCCGCTACAATATGTATTCAACAGCTTCCATAACCTGCAACGTAGCCTCAGGAAGTAGTTCAGGTGAGGGAATACAACAGATGGAGAATCTCATAAAAGAGCAACTGGGCAATGAATTCGGTTACGAATGGACTTCGGTAGCTTACCAGGAAACGCAGGCAGGAAACACAACGACCATTGTATTCATTATGGCACTATTGGTAGCATTTCTGGTATTGGCAGCCCAATACGAAAGCTGGACAAGCCCGTTATCAGCTATCATGGGACTACCAATGGCTCTGTTGGGTGCCATGATAGGCTGCTTCGTCATGGGTACCCCAGTGAGCATCTACACTCAGATTGGAATTATTTTGCTGATTGCCCTTTCAGCTAAAAATGGAATTCTAATTGTAGAATTCGCACGCGATTTCCGTGCCGAAGGCAACTCCATACGTGACGCTGCCTATGAAGCCGGACACGTTCGTTTACGCCCGATCCTTATGACTTCTTTCGCCTTTGTGTTAGGAGTAATGCCATTGCTGTTCGCTACCGGAGCCGGGGCACAAAGCCGCATTGCTCTTGGGGCAGCTGTTGTCTTTGGTATGGCACTGAATACATTGCTGGCAACCGTATATATCCCCAATTTTTATGAATTGATGCAGAAATTCCAAGAAAACGTCTTGGATCGGAAGAAAAAGAAATAGTTCTCTATATCACTATCTCTATTGTAAAAAACGTCCTTTTCATTTCACAGTCTATTGTCACCGAGCTGAATCTCGGATGACAATAGACTTTTTCTTATACTTATCACAAAAACAATTAAGTGCTTTCATGCTTATTCCATAAAAATAGGAATATGTTGAGTTATTAGGTAATAGTTCTGATTATAAACAAATTATGAAGACAACAATCTGTCATTACGAAGTTAACTTTAACAGTGTGTTAAAGTTAACTTCGTAATGATAAACAATTAGCTTTTTACATTTACGATATTAACTTCCTAAAGATAAATCAATAAAGGTCCGAATTCACTGTTAACATTGTTAATTTTACAAGATAGCATAATCCGGAATATCAGCCAGAAATGAATAACTTTGAGTATCATAATTCATCCGGCAGCAATAGTGTTGCATACCATTACTGACAACCAGATAATCAACCTTCAAAACCATATTATAACGAGTAATCTGATCAAAAACAGCTTGTGTGATCTCAATGTGGGGAGCTTTGTATTCAACAATCATTCTGGCAGTAAGATCACGCTTATAAAGCACTGTGTCACATCGTTTCTTGGTTCCATTCAAGTTCAACAGCACCTCATTGGCCATCAGAGACGACGGATATCCTTTATAGACAATAAGAAAGTGTACAAAGTGCTGACGGACCCATTCCTCGGGGGTCAACGCGACATAACGACGGCGAATCACATCGAAAATAACATTTTTTCCATTTCGAGTGGCGATTTTAGTGTCAAATACTGGTAGGTTTAACGATAACATTTACTATTTTTGTAAGTTAAATAATGGCTTCCTGTTATTGGAAGCACAAATTTAATGGAATCTTATGAAAACAAAGCAAGAAATCGTAGCTAATTGGCTGCCCCGTTACACCAAACGTAATCTGGAAGACTTTGGAGAGTATATCCTGTTGACTAACTTCAACAAGTATGTAGAAATATTTGCGGAAAAATTTAATGTTCCTATCCTTGGCAGAGATGCCAATATGATATCTGCCAGCGCAGAAGGGATTACAATCATCAACTTCGGCATGGGAAGTCCCAATGCAGCCATTATCATGGATCTGTTAAGCGCCATTTCTCCCAAAGCTTGTCTGTTTCTGGGCAAATGTGGAGGAATTGATAAAAAGAACAAAATAGGTGATCTGATCCTGCCAATTGCCGCTATCCGGGGAGAAGGTACCTCAAACGACTATTTTCCACCCGAAGTTCCATCGTTACCGGCATTTATGTTACAACGTGCCGTATCATCGGCCATCCGCGACTATGCACGCGATTACTGGACAGGAACCGTCTACACAACCAACCGCCGTATATGGGAACATGATGACGCCTTTAAGGAATACCTGAAGAAAACTCGTGCAATGGCAGTCGACATGGAAACAGCAACCTTATTCAGTTGTGGCTTTGCCAATCATATTCCGACCGGTGCTTTGCTGCTTGTATCCGACCAGCCTATGATTCCGGAAGGAGTGAAAACCGATAAAAGCGATAATATAGTTACTAAAAACTATGTAGAGGAACATGTAGAGATAGGTATTGCTTCATTACGAATGATTATTGACGAAAAGAAAACTGTAAAACACTTGAAATTCGACTGGTAACGCCACACCAACATTTATATGGCAAAACAAGAACTGACTTGCGACGATATCCTCAAAGAATTGAGGGCCAAACAATATCGCCCCATCTATTATTTGATGGGAGAAGAATCTTATTATATCGACTTGATAGCCGATTATATCACCGACAATGTATTGACGGATACAGAAAAAGAGTTTAACCTTACTGTGGTTTATGGCGCGGATGTGGATGTAGCAACCGTAATTAATGCCGCTAAACGTTATCCGATGATGTCCGAACATCAGGTTGTAATAGTAAAAGAAGCACAAGCTATACGCAATATAGAAGAGTTATCTTATTATCTGCAAAAGCCATTAAATTCAACTATCTTAGTCATTTGTCATAAGCATGGCACTTTGGATCGTAGAAAAAAATTAGCTGCAGAAGTTGAAAAAGCAGGTGTCCTATTCGAATCTAAAAAGATAAAAGAGGCGCAACTACCTGCATTTATCAGTTCGTACATGAAACGTAAAGGCATAGATATGGAACCCAAAGCCACTGCGATGTTGGCCGATTTTGTAGGGACTGATCTCAGCCGTCTAACAGGCGAACTGGAAAAGCTAATTATTACATTACCCAGTGGTCAAAAACGTGTCACACCTGAACAGATAGAGAAAAACATAGGAATTAGCAAAGACTATAATAACTTTGAATTGCGTAGTGCACTGGTTGAGAAAGATATACTCAAAGCTAATAAAATAATAAAATACTTTGAGGAAAATCCTAAAACAAACCCGATACAGATGACACTTTCTTTACTATTTAATTTCTACTCAAATCTTATGTTAGCGTACTATGCACCGGATAAATCAGAGCAAGGAGTAGCCACAATGTTAGGACTAAAAACCCCATGGCAAGCTCGCGATTATCTGGCAGCAATGCGAAAATACAGTGGAGTAAAAACAATGCAAATTGTAGGAGAAATACGATATGCAGATGCTAAATCGAAAGGTGTGGGCAATGGTTCAATTAGTGATGGAGACATCCTCCGCGAGTTGGTCTTCAAGATTCTTCATTAAAAACAATCCACTTTAAATCTACTCCCTATATGCATATATTTTGCCGGTATAAAATATGTGTATGGGGAGTAAATATATCCTCATAATCCGAAATATACTTTCCTATAATTATCCACTTTATTCTTCACATCAATTTTACACTCTTTTCCCTGTCTCTACCATACATATAAAACTTAAATATAGTATTCTGTTTCTTCTAAAAGAAAACAGATTTTGCATGGGGCGAATAAGTATACTCCCAATAGAACAATATAAAAATCAACAAAAAGAAGATAACATATCCCATATAATAAAATTGTGATTATACTGATTCCTATCAATCATCTATATGGGTGTGATATGGTGCTAATGCTTCATCATAATGCTATCTAAAGTAGTATAAATTATATCATAATGCTATTTCTCTATGTATAGATTCATTTTTCTAGAATATAAAAAAAATATATATCAAAAAACAAGCATATTCTTCTATATATCAAATAATTAGGTAATATTTGACTTCCTCAGAATCGAATAATTTCATTTGGATAACCAACCATACGGAAATAACGCAAAAATTTGGCATTATAGCCTAAATGTAAGGTATGATGACACGCTATTCTTTATATTCTATATCCAATAGGCATAAAGACAAAAGCAACTCCCATGCTATTTGTTGCATATATAACGATACAATATGACAATTGTGAATAAGGACTATAGCCCTTATATGGATTTACAAAAGTAATAATATCATTTTTGTATAGCAAATAAATATAGTACAAATGTAAATAGACGACATTACATATGTGTATTTACATTTGTAGATGTAATAGGGGAGTAGTTAACATTTCCTTTTTTACATGCTAATGACAGAATAATCAATAAGAAAAAAAATATATATCAATCAAATATTCAACTAATGCATGAAAATATGGACACATTTGTAATAAACAAGCAACACAAGATAAAATTCATAGATACATATTACAATAAATCAATATATTATAATATCTATATAAAGTAATACTTTATATATTGTTACGACTGTATAGGCAATACAAACAGAATTAAAGAGGAAGTCCTATCTTGCGTTTACAATAGTAAAATATGAATTATGTATTTGTAATTTGCTTTTGTGATTTTTATTTTTTACTTTTGTGCATTAGTAAATATTTCATTTACTTTTGTGAATTAATATATAAGTCATACATTTGTAAAACCTTCAAAGGATATGGAAATAAAAGATAGGATTAAAATGATCATGGAAAAAGAGAATATGGCTTCCGGTGCTTTCGCTGAAAGCATAGGTATCCAACAATCCACTCTCTCGCACATTTTGAATGGCCGCAACAATCCCAGTTTAGATGTTATCATGAAAGTACATCAAAAATATAATTATGTAAATTTGGAATGGTTATTATATGGGCACGGCAATATGTCGGAAGAAACCATTCAACCGACTTCCGATTTTCAGCCTTCTTTATTTGCTGAGAATGCTATAATTCCGTCCAATGAGACGATGGCTCCGGAAAATCGCAGAGAAATAGCGTTAGAAAGCCCCGAAACATCCCATAAAGAGATTGTAAAACAGGAAATTAGATATATAGAAAAGCCTTCCAGAAAAATCACTGAAATAAGAATTTTCTTCGATGATAATACATACGAGACATTCAGAGGAGAAAAATAAGACAGATAAATCACTGTTTGCACAATTTCCCGTATCTTTGCAACACGAATACGAATTTACTCACAATACATGAAAAAATTTATTTTAGATCTGACAGTAACTGAGAATCTCAGATTGCATTCTAATTATGTTCTGCTGAAATTGACATCTCAGTCCGTCCTCCCGGATATGCTACCGGGACAGTTTGCGGAAATTCGGGTGGATGGTTCACCTACCACCTTCCTGCGCCGCCCTATCTCTATTAACTATGTAGACAGACAACGTAACGAAGTATGGTTTCTGATTCAACTCATCGGTGATGGAACAAAACGCCTTGCACAAGCCGCTCAAGGAGATATAATAAATGTAGTACTCCCGCTTGGAAGCAGTTTCACAATGCCTAAAACACCTTCTGACAAGTTACTATTAGTAGGTGGAGGTGTAGGGACAGCTCCTATGCTTTATTTAGGCGAGCAGCTGTTCAAAAGCGGTAGCAAACCAACATTCCTTTTAGGAGCACGTAGCGACAAAGATCTGCTCCAACTGGAAGAGTTTACCGCTTACGGAGAGGTTTACACCACAACAGAAGATGGCAGTTATGGCGAAAAAGGATATGTCACTCAACATTCTATATTAAATAAAATAAACTTCGAACAGATATATACATGCGGTCCCAAGCCCATGATGATGGCAGTAGCCAAATATGCCAAAGCTAATCATATCAATTGTGAAGTATCATTGGAAAATACAATGGCATGTGGCATAGGTGCATGTCTTTGTTGTGTTGAGAATACTACAGAAGGGCATTTGTGCGTTTGTAAAGAAGGTCCGGTTTTTAATATAAATAAACTATTATGGCAGATTTAAGTGTAAATATTGGTAAACTACAAATGAAGAACCCCGTAATGACAGCATCGGGTACATTTGGATATGGTGAAGAGTTTGCAGATTTTATTGATATAACGCGAATAGGCGGTATCATTGTGAAGGGTACTACTCTTCACAAGCGTGAAGGTAACCCATATCCGCGCATGGCTGAAACTCCTTCCGGAATGTTAAACGCTGTAGGACTGCAAAATAAGGGTGTGAAATATTTTTCTGATCACATATATCCCCGTATTAAGGACATTCAAACCCATATGATTGTGAATGTTTCCGGATCGGCTATTGAAGACTATGTAAAAACGGCAGAGATTATTAATGAACTTGACAAAATTCCTGCTATCGAACTAAACATCTCATGTCCTAATGTAAAACAAGGAGGTATGGCTTTTGGAGTAACAACTAAAGGAGTATCAGAAGTTGTTCAGGCAGTTCGTTCTGCTTACAAAAAGACACTTATCGTTAAGCTTTCCCCCAATGTTACCGATATAGCCGAAATGGCACGGGCAGCTGAAGCTAATGGTGCCGATAGTGTATCATTAATTAATACATTACTGGGAATGGCTATTGATGCTGAACGCAGACGTCCCATACTTTCAACCGTAACCGGAGGTATGTCGGGAGCAGCTGTAAAACCAATAGCATTACGGATGGTATGGCAGGTTGCTAAAGCGGTAAATATTCCAATCATAGGATTAGGAGGTATCATGAACTGGAAAGATGCCGTCGAGTTCATGCTTGCAGGGGCTTCAGCTGTACAGATTGGTACAGCAAATTTCATAGATCCGGCTATCACCATCAAAGTAATAGATGGTATAAATGATTACCTGGAAAGACATGGATGCAAGTCCGTTTCTGAAATTATAGGTGCACTTGAGGTATAGTAACAAACAGATAATAGCCCTTCGTCACAATTAGCCATAAAAAAGTTATTCAAACATGGATATTCCTTTCTCTGTTAATCCCGGAATAAGTTAGACAAATTCTGGTATTAAATAGAGAAGTTCCATGAAAACAAATTCCATTATTAATAGTATAGTTTCATAAAAAAAGAATGTCTTGCTAAAAGACAAGACATTCTTTTTTACATACAATAAGAATTAGTCTTCCAATAAATCGGGGCGAAGTCTTTTGGTGCGCTCCAACGATTGTTGAAGTTCCCACTCTTTAATTTTGGCTTCATGCCCTGAAAGCAAGATTTCAGGTACCTTCCAACCATTATACTCTGCCGGACGGGTATAAACAGGAGCTGCCAACAAATTATCCTGAAAAGAATCAGAAAGAGCAGACTGTTCATCAGAAATTACTCCCGGAATAATCCGCACTATAGCATCCGCCATCACGGCAGCAGCCAATTCACCACCAGTCAGAACATAATCTCCAATACTAATTTCTTTCGTTATCAGATGCTCCCGGATACGATAATCAATACCTTTAAAATGCCCGCATAAGATAATAAGATTACCAGATAATGATAAACTGTTGGCCATCCTCTGATCAAACTGCTCGCCATCCGGAGTAGTAAATATCACTTCATCATAATCGCGTTCTGCTTTCAAAGCATTAATGCATCGTTCAATAGGTTCTATCTTCATCACCATACCGGCAAATCCACCAAAAGGATAGTCATCTACCCGACGATACTTATCTTCTGTATAATCACGCAAATTATGAATATAAATCTCAGCAAGCCCTTTGTCTTGAGCCCGTTTCATAATAGAACAATTGAAGAAACCCTCAATCATTTCGGGCAATACTGTTATAATATCGATACGCATAATCTTTAATTTTTCGCAAAAGTACAAATATTCGAAGAGAAACCTGTATTTTTGCCTAAAACAATCTAAAGAATATATGACTGTAAAAGAAAAAATAGATCAGCTTCGAATCCAACTCCATCAACATAATTACAACTATTATGTGCTGAATGCTCCGGAAATCTCCGACAAAGAATTTGATGACTTAATGAGAGAACTCCAGACTTTGGAACAGGAACATCCAGAATATAAAGATGAAAACTCACCTACTATGCGTGTAGGTAGCGATATCAATAAAAACTTTACTCAAGTAGCTCATAAATACCCAATGCTTTCATTGTCAAACACCTATTCTGAGAATGAAGTAACCGATTTCTATGACAGAGTACGAAAAGCATTGAATGAAGATTTTGAGATCTGTTGCGAGATGAAGTATGACGGTACCTCGATCTCTTTGACCTACGAAAATGGTAAACTTATCCGTGCCGTAACCCGTGGCGATGGCGAAAAAGGAGACGATGTAACAGACAACGTAAAAACCATTCGGAGTATCCCTCTTGTTCTGCATGGAAATAATTATCCGGATGTTTTCGAAATCCGTGGAGAAATCCTAATGCCATGGGAAGTTTTCGAAGAGCTAAACCGGGAAAAAGAGGCCCGTGAAGAGCCTCTTTTCGCTAATCCCAGAAATGCCGCTTCAGGAACTTTAAAATTACAAAACTCAGCAATCGTGGCTTCCCGAAAACTGGATGCCTACCTCTACTACTTGCTTGGCGATAATTTGCCTACTGACGGACATTATGAAAACTTGCAAGAAGCGGCTAAATGGGGCTTCAAGATTTCTCCTCTAATGCGTAAATGCCAAACATTACAGGAGGTATTCGATTTTATTAATTATTGGAACGTAGAACGTAAAAACTTAAATGTTGCTACAGACGGAATCGTACTGAAAGTTAACAGTCTCAAACAACAAAAAAATCTTGGATTCACTGCCAAATCTCCACGCTGGGCAATAGCCTATAAATTTCAGGCTGAACGGGCACTCACTCGCCTGAATACAGTATCTTACCAGGTAGGAAGAACCGGAGCTGTTACACCTGTAGCCAACCTTGATCCGGTACAGCTTTCCGGAACAGTCGTAAAACGCGCATCTCTACACAATGCAGATATCATCGAAGGACTCGATCTACATATAGGTGATATGGTTTATGTAGAGAAAGGAGGAGAAATCATTCCTAAAATCACAGGCGTAGATGTTGCTGCCCGTTTTATGATCGGTGAAAAAGTAAAATTCATCACTCATTGTCCGGAATGTGGCAGCAAGTTAATAAGATATGAAGGAGAAGCTGCCCACTATTGCCCGAACGAAACTGCCTGTCCACCACAGATCAAAGGAAAAATAGAACATTTCATCAGCCGGAAAGCAATGAATATAGACGGATTAGGCCCTGAAACTGTTGATATGTTCTATCGTTTAGATCTAATTCATAATACAGCCGATCTTTATCAATTGACGACTGATGACATTAAGAATCTCGATCGTATGGGAGACAAATCTGCGGAAAACATCATCAGAGGAATTATGCAAAGTAAGGAAATTCCTTTTGAAAGAGTTATTTTTGCATTAGGCATTCGTTTTGTAGGTGAGACAGTAGCTAAAAAAATAGCTAAATCATTCAAAGACATAGTAGAATTGGAAAATGCAGATTTGGAAACTTTAGTCAGCATCGATGAAATCGGCGAAAAAATTGCCCAGAGTATTCTTAACTATTTTGCAAACGATTCAAACCGTAAATTAATTGACCGATTGAAAATAGCAGGATTACAGTTATACAGACCGGAAGAAGATCTAAGTGAGCATACTGACAAATTGGCCGGGCAATCCATCGTTATTAGTGGTGTGTTTACCCATCATTCAAGAGACGAATACAAAGATCTTATTGAAAAGCATGGAGGAAAAAATGTGGGAAGTATTTCCGCCAAAACCAGTTTTATCTTGGCCGGAGATAATATGGGACCTGCTAAATTAGAAAAAGCCAATAAACTGGGGATTAAAATTATGAACGAAGAGGAATTTCTAAAGCTTATATTGTAACATTTTTCTGCTATATTCTTATTTTATATATTATTATTGCTGTAAAAAAAGAAAATATTCGTACTTTTGCGAGCAAATTATTTAGAGATTATTATTAATACTCATGATACAGACTAGATTGAAAGGAATGGGGGTAGCGCTGATTACTCCTTTCAAAGAGGATGAAAGCGTTGATTACGATGCATTAATGCGATTAGTAGACTATCTGCTTCAAAATAATGCAGATTTTCTGTGTGTGCTGGGAACGACAGCCGAAACTCCAACTCTGAGCGAAGACGAGAAAAAGAAAATCAAAAAAATGGTAATCGACCGTGTCAACGGAAAAATTCCCATTCTATTAGGAGTCGGTGGAAACAATACACGAGCTATCGTAGAAACACTCAAAAATGATGATTTCACCGGAGTGGATGCCATCTTATCCGTGGTTCCTTACTATAACAAGCCCTCACAGGAAGGAATCTATCAACATTATAAGGCAATTGCAGGCGCTACAGAGCTTCCAATTGTATTGTATAATGTTCCCGGTCGGACAGGGGTTAATATGACCGCAGAAACGACTTTACGCATTGCTAAAGACTTCAAAAATGTCATAGCAATTAAAGAAGCATCAGGCAATATCACTCAGATGGACGATATTATCAAAAACAAACCGGCCAATTTTGATGTTATTTCCGGAGATGATGGCATTACTTTCCCTTTAATCACATTAGGAGCTGTAGGGGTTATTTCAGTTATTGGAAATGCTTTTCCACGTGAATTCAGCAGGATGACACGCCTGGCATTGCAAGGTGACTTTGCCAACGCCCTGACCATACACCATAAATTTACAGAGTTATTTAACCTGTTATTCGTAGACGGAAACCCTGCCGGAGTAAAATCAATGTTGAATGCAATGGGAATGATCGAGAATAAACTTCGTTTGCCACTGGTACCAACACGTATCACAACATTTGAAGCCATTCGAAACGTACTTAACGAGTTAAATATAAAATGCTAATAACTAAATCATTATAAGAAAACAAAGAGTAAAGTTACATAAAAAATGACTTTACTCTTTGTTTGTATATCCAGACCTTTCCTCTGTCACACAGCCTTCTTCGTATTGATGTTTTTCTTGAAGAGAAAGACAGTCCATCAACTTACGTTGATCCCGGATCAATGAATAACTCTGAGGGGTGAAATTATAAATTCTTATCTTTGCCTTCAAATTTATAGAAAATGGAGTTAAATGGTTATCGCCTTCTTCTTCCTGAAGGCACCTTGGATTACTTTGCTCTTGTTGATGTGAAGGAAAGCGTGAATGAGATTGTGATTTACCTTGAAGAGAAGAATCTGGTTCCTGAGCAGTATGCCGGTGAGGGCACTGAGAGCAAAGGCTTTTATGATCCAGTGGTTGTCCAGGACTTTCCCCTTCGTGGCAAGAAAGTGTATCTGAACATTCGCCGTCGTCGCTGGATATTAAAGAAGAGCAATGAGTATATCTGCCGTAACTGGCGCATGTTAGCTGAGGGTACTCGTATGACGCAGGATTTTGCGTTTTTTTTAAAAGAACTATATTGATAATTATCCGATCAGCTGCAAGTTATTGGGTACTTTATATGGCGTTGACGGGGATTTATTTGAACGTCAATACCGTAACCATTTAAGTGGCTACCTCCACTGGGAGCAGCTTGCCCACGCAGAGAACTGGCTTTTGTTTGAAAAGAACATTGGTGCCTACGTCTGCATTGATGAAGTGGCTCTCTCTCGTGGAGAACTCTATACTGTGTTGATTAATAAAGAGGCTCACGGTGGTAAAGGCAGTATTATCGCTATCATTAAAGGTACGGCTGTTTGTACAGTCACCTCTGTCCTGCTTAAACTTTCCCGTCGTCGTCGCTACCAGGTACGTGAGATAACATTGGATATGGCCCCCAATATGGCACAGATTGCCCGGACTTGCTTCCCTGCCGCCAAACGCGTTACAGATCGTTTCCATGTACCGAAATTAGCTTATGAAGCTGTTCAGGAGATGCGCGTGAAAGCTCGCTGGGAGGCTTTGGACGAAGAGTCCATACAGATTGCTTACGCAAAGGCCTGCGGAAAGATGTATCATGCGCCCGTTTTCGCTAATGGAGATACAAGAAAACAGTTGCTGGCAAGGAGTATTTATCTGCTTTACAAAAAAGAATCGCTATGGACTCAGTCACAAAGGATACGGGCCGAGATTCTATTTAAAGAATATCCCGATATAAAGAAGGGATATTATCTGGCCATGCGGTTAGGCTCAATCTATCATCAGTGTAAGTTTAAAGATATTGCTTTGACAAGGCTTGCAAGGTGGTATGATGAAGTAGACAAATCGGAGTTCCTCACCTTTGGAAGGGTAGCGCGCTCTATACAAACGCACTATCTGAATATAATAAACTTCTTTGAAAGAAGGGCTACCAATGCAGCAGCAGAATCATTTAATGCTAAAATCAAAGCGTTTAGGGCACAGTTCAGAGGAGTAAGAGATAAAGCATTTTTCTTGTACAGACTCGCCAAATTATATGCATAAAAAGAAAAGCCCTCAGATTTTTACATTGATCCTTGATCCCGGTATGATCCTAATGGCGGCATAACAAAAAAAGAAGGTACCCTTTTAAGACACCTTCTTTTGTGATCGCGACAGGATTCAAACCTGTAACCGGCTGATCCGTAGTCAGCTACTCTATTCAGTTGAGCTACGCGACCGTTTGTTATTTTTAGAGTGACCGCGACAGGATTCAAACCTGTAACCGGCTGATCCGTAGTCAGCTACTCTATTCAGTTGAGCTACGCGGCCATTAGTTAAACTTTAAAGTGATCGCGACAGGATTCAAACCTGTAACCGGCTGATCCGTAGTCAGCTACTCTATTCAGTTGAGCTACGCGACCATTGTTTTTGTTTAACGGGTGCAAAGATACGGACTTTTCTTGAATTTGCAAGCTTTCAGCAAACTTTTTTGCAAATAAATTATTCGATGAAACGATAGTTAAACAATTGCCAACCGAGCGTCAAACCGACATTCCACTCCCTTTTCGGTGAGCTATAATGATTTACATATGCCGAGATTGCACCAAACGGTAACTGACATACCACTGAAACTTCTCCCAAATATTCGAAACGAGAGAAAGCTTTTCCATAGTAAGCCTTATTAATTGGATTTCTTTCTATAGGAAAAATCGGCAAAAAGCCATAAAACTCTCCACGAACGTGAAACATCTGATTTAAACGATAAATAGGCCGTATCCCGGCTGCCAGATATTGATTGGCACGAAAAGCTTCATTATATGTTAATTTACTATGTGCAGTAGGTGCAAATTCACTGGCCTGCATCATTGTAGCTGTATAATTCTCTGAGAAGTTTTTAGACGCATATAATGCATCCAGATACCATCCTAATGTCCAATTTGCTCCCATTTTATGGTATTTCTCCTTCATATAAGATAACTGTAACCATGAATGTTTCTCTTCGGTAGATTTCCTACTCTCAGAATTCACCCCAGGGCGAAAGCGTTCCTTCCCTGTAAATATCTGTGCAACGAGTGCCTCTCGTGCTCCTTGAGTAGGAAATTGTCTAAAATTCAATGTACTACCATTAAAACTTACTGAACCGCCAAACAAACGATATTCACTTTTATCATATTTGTCTTTATCGAAGTCGATTACATTATTTTGGAAATACCGGTCTTCTATTTGTGCAATTCCAAACCCAAGCTCCACTCGTTTACTTGAAAGAAAAGGAAGAGCAACTTTGAGTTTCAGAAAACGCTCATCTTTTTGATTAAAAGCCGGTTTATCATTTTTAGAGAAAAGCTTATCCTTCTTAAAATAATCGAAAGTACTGATCGAAGCAATAAAGCGATAAGAAGTAGGAATAGTAGTGGCAAAGTCTACTTTTGCCATAAACTGAGCATTATTATATATTTTTCCCAACTGTCCATCGAATGTAAACTCCTTCGAATAATAGTTAAGATTCTGATATGTAAGTCCCAGATAAATTTGGTTAGAACTGGTAGTGGACACATTTCCACCCAAACGAACAGAAAATTCATTTTCCATCTTTATCTTCAAATGCAAATCGTAAGTATCATCTTCGGGGTTGAAAACTGCATGAGGAATAATCTCTGAGATCATATTATCAGATAATAGACGAAAATATCCCCGTTTCAAATCCTCATAGGTAAACTCTTTATCATCTGAAGTATGGAATTCTTTCTTTATGTAAACCTGTTGATGAGAATTAGCACCATCGATATATATATTTTTGAAACGGAGTTCCGGATAATTACTTTTATAAACCAACCGCCTCAGTCGTATATTATCCATATTTACTCTACGATGAACACGACTTTTGATAGAATCCATTAAGCCCATGGTCCGATCATATCCTATTTTCACCAGTTCATCCATTCGTTGAAAATCCATCAGATTAACATCGTTGTACTTAAATGTCATCAATATTCCAGCCGAATCCGGAAGAGAATAATCAGTCTTTTGCATTACCATATTCTCAATCTGACTCATCAAATCATTTTCTTTCGGTTTTCCTGGGTTGGTAGAAACAACACTACCTATAATTATATCCGGATGAAAATCCTCTCGCATGACATCTGTAGGAAAGTTATTATAAATTCCACCGTCATATGCCAATAAACTATCTATTTCAATGGGCTTAAACATAAAAGGGAAACTCATAGAGGCTCGTACTGCATCTCCAAGATCACCACGCTTTAAGACAAGTTGTTTTTTATTATACACATCGGAAGCTATGCATCGAAAAGGCACAAACAACTTATCAAAATCGCCTTCACAAGTGGCAGTTGCCCGTGCGTAAAGATCGATAAAGACAAGGTTCATCTGAATTGGATTAACCACACTGGTTGGCAAAAACTGTGGCTTTAAATTAAGTGAATCTTTGAACGAAAAGCGTATATTGAAAAGTTCAGGAGTCGGAAGATTCTTTTTGAAATAATACATATATTTTTCTTCCACTTCACCAGAATACCAACGTTTAAAGTCATCTGACTTCAGCAATATCTCCATATCATCAGGTGAATATCCCATGGCATAAAGAGACCCTATAATAGCTCCCATAGAAGTACCTGTAATATAATCAATTGGGATATTATTCTCTTCCAGAGCACGAATTATTCCTATGTGTGTCAGCCCCTTTGCACCGCCACCACTCAATACTAACCCAACTTTCTGAGCGTGGACAAGCATTGGCAAGAACAGTAAAAAGAGAAATAACAATAAAAAAACTTTCTTCATAAGGCTCAGCAAAACATCGTGTAAATGGTTGATTTAACGTTCAAATATATACAATAGTTTCTAATCTATCGACTCTGACAGCACATTTATTAATAAAAAAAGAGCATTACGGACACTTTTATCGTGCGCAATGCTCTTTTAATTTATGTTATATGAATTAAATGTGATAGACTAAATCAACTCAATACTTCTTTTTACAAAATTATTCAAGGCTTCACCTTTCAGCATGTTGTTCTGTAATAATGCCAGGTCAATCAGCTGACGAACAACCTTATTCTTACCTGCGTATCCTGCAAATATCGATTCTTTTTGTTGTTTCAAATTATCCCATTTCTTATCCAAATCGTTAAGTTCATCTTTTTCAGCAACAGGAATATCTTCGTCTTTTTTACCTTCTTGTTTTTTCTTGAGTGCATCACGGCGTTTTGTCACTTCATCCAATTCAGCTTGTACCGGTGCAATAGCTGCGCTACATTCTTTCTCCTCGTCAGACAGCACCTCTTTTACCAGTTTGTGATCTGAATTCAATACCAGATTGAACATATCCGGCATTTCGCCATAAAAACTCATTCCAGCCTGAATATTTGCCATCTCCTTCATGCGACGCATATATTCACTTTGCGTAATCATTACAGGAGCACCATTTTCGCCTAATGCCTGAGTCATCACATTAAACTCAACCTTTTCCATCTTTGGCAACTGGCTCTTGAAAGCTGCAGTCAGAGCTTCTTGCTTAGTGGCTTCAAGCACTTCGCTTTTCTTATCTTCTTTCACAATCAGATTGTCAATAACATCACTGTCTACACGAGTAAAGCGAGATTTCTCCAGTTTTTGTTCGAGCATGCTCACCATTGCCACATCCAACTGCCCATCCATCAACAATACATTATATCCTTTATTTTTGGCAGCTTCAATATAAGCAAACTGTTCATCTTTATTATTGGCATATAAATAAACCAGATTCTTATCTTTATCTGTCTGATTATCTTTAATAAGAGCCTGATATTCTTCGAAAGTGTAATGCTTTCCATCCGTATCTGTGAATAGGGCAAATTTCTGTGCTTTATCATAGAAATCCTCTTGGGTAAGCATTCCATAATTAATAAAGATCTTTAAATCATTCCACTTTTCTTCAAACTGTGTACGATCATTCTTAAAGATAGACTGCAAACGATCTGAAACTTTTTTTGAAATATAAGTCGAGATCTTCTTTACATTTGAATCACTTTGTAAATATGAACGGGACACATTCAACGGAATATCCGGTGAATCAAGTACTCCATGAAGTAAAGTAAGGAAATCCGGAACAATACCTTCTACCGAATCGGTCACATAAACCTGGTTGCTATATAACTGAATCTTATTCTTATTTAAGTCAATATTGCTTTTTACTTTCGGGAAATAGAGGATACCTGTCAGATGGAACGGATAATCCACATTCAAATGAATCCAAAACAATGGTTCATCAGACATTGGATACAACTCACGATAGAACTTCTTATAATCTTCATCAGAAAGCTCACTCGGTTTTTTAGTCCACAAAGGAGTAGTATCGTTGATTACATTATCCTCAGTGGTTTCAACCTGCTTGCCATCTTTCCACTCTTTTTTCTTACCAAAGGCAATAGGTACAGGTAAGAAGCTACAATATTTTTTCAAGAGTGCAGAGATACGAACTTCTTCAAGGAACTCTTTGCAATCATCATCGATATACAATACAATATCTGTTCCACGATCGGCCTTTTCTATCTCTTCAAGAGTAAACTCCGGGCTACCATCACAAGTCCATTTTACCGCTTGTGCACCTTCTTTATAAGATTTGGTAATGATTTCTACCTTTTTAGAAACCATAAAGGCGGAATAGAAACCTAAACCGAAATGCCCGATAATGGCATTAGCATCATTTTTATACTTTTCCAGAAAGTCATTTGCCCCCGAGAAAGCAATTTGGTTGATATATTTATCAATCTCCTCAGCTGTCAAACCGATGCCTCGATCGGAAATGGTAATAGTATCCTTGCCCAATGAAACATGTACGGTCAAATCACCCAATTCACCTTTGAACTCACTGATAGAAGCCAGTGTATTCAACTTCTGTGTAGCATCAACAGCATTGGAGACTAATTCCCGAAGGAAAATCTCATGATCACTGTACAAAAACTTTTTAATGATAGGGAAAATGTTCTCTGTTGTAACTCCAATATTACCTTTTTGCATAATAACGTGTATTTTTTAATTATCTGGTTATTAAATCGAATTATTTTTTGTAGAGATACAGACAAAAAAAATGCCAGACCCGAAGGTCTGACATTTTGACGTATACTCAAAGGAAATAACTTAGCTATTCAGTCGTTTTGGCTTCATGATTCATTTCCAACTCTCCTTTTTCTTCGTTCAAAGAAACAGTTATTGTATCTCCTTCTTTCAAAGCAGCCGAAATGATCAGTTCAGATAAACCATCTTCCAGATAAGCCTGAATTGCGCGCTTCAACGGACGGGCTCCATATTGTACATCGTAGCCCTTAGAAGCAATGAATTGCTTAGCCTTATCCTCAATAACCAGCTTATAACCAATCGAATCTATTCTATCATATAAGCCTTTCAACTCGATATCGATAATCTTCGTAATAGCTTCCAATGATAACTGATCGAAGGTGATAATTTCATCCACTCGGTTTAAGAATTCAGGTGCGAATGATTTATTCAAAGCCTTCTGAATTACACTTCGCGAGAATTCTTTATCGTCTAAGCGACTTTGTGTAGCAAATCCGACTCCACGGCCAAACTCCTTTAGTTGACGAGTACCAACGTTTGATGTCATGATGATTACCGTATTCTTAAAATCAACCATTCTGCCATAACTGTCAGTCAAACGTCCTTCATCCATTACCTGAAGCAGGAGATTAAACACATCAGGATGTGCCTTTTCTATCTCATCAAGCAAAACAATGGAATAGGGCTTACGACGTACTTTCTCAGTCAGCTGACCGCCTTCCTCGTATCCTACATATCCCGGAGGAGCACCAACTAAACGCGAAACTGTGAATTTCTCCATATATTCACTCATATCAATGCGAATCAACGCATCCGAAGAGCCAAACATATATTTAGCCAATTCTTTAGCTAAGTGGGTTTTACCGACACCTGTCGGTCCCAGAAACATGAAAGTACCGATAGGTTTATTGGGATCTTTCAGTCCGACGCGGCTACGCAAAATAGCTCTTACCAACTTCTCGATAGCAGCATCTTGAGCAATCACTTTCGACTGTAAGTCTTCTTTCATACCGGCCAATTTTATACCTTCAGCCTGCGCCATCCTCTGTACAGGTATGCCCGACATCATAGATACAACATTAGCAATTTCTTCTGCATCAACCGTTTCGCGATTATCTTTCAAACGCTCTTCCCACTCTTTTTTCATCACATCCAATTGAGTGGTAAGTTCTTTCTCTTTATCCCGGAAACTGGCAGCCAACTCAAAGTTCTGCGATTTCACTGCATCATTTTTCTTGTTCTTAGCCTCCTCAATCAGTTTCTCCTGATCTTCAATCTCTTTCGGAACACTGACATTTGTAAGATGTACACGTGAACCGGCTTCATCCAATGCATCAATAGCCTTATCAGGGAAGTTACGATCAGTTATATAACGATCTGTCAACTTGACACAAGCTTCCAGTGCAGCATCTGTATAATTTACATTGTGGTGATCTTCGTATTTATCTTTAATATTACGAAGAATCTGCAAAGTCTCCTCAGCCGTAGTAGGTTCTACCATCACTTTTTGAAAACGGCGCTCTAAAGCACCATCCTTTTCTATATTTTTCCGGTACTCATCAAGAGTAGTAGCTCCGATGCATTGTATCTCACCACGTGCCAAAGCTGGTTTCAACATATTGGCAGCATCCATCGATCCGGCAGCTGATCCGGCTCCGACAATAGTATGGATTTCATCTATAAACAAAATCACATTCGGATTCTTCTGCAATTCATTCAAAATAGAACGTATTCGCTCTTCAAACTGCCCACGGTATTTAGTTCCGGCCACAACAGCAGTCATGTCAAGCGCTACCACACGTTTATCAAACAGAATGCGGGACACTTTTTTCTGAATAATACGAAGCGCCAATCCTTCCACAATAGCCGATTTACCAACACCCGGCTCACCAATCAGGATAGGATTATTCTTTTTACGACGACTAAGTATCTGTGCTAAACGTTCTATTTCACGTTCACGTCCTACAACAGGATCTAATCGACCTTCTTCGGCCGCTTTAGTCATATCCGTACCGAAGTTGTCAAGCACAGGAGTATCATTTGTCGGCTTTCTGGAAGCTGTCTGTGCTTGTTGCTGATGTTCACCCGCTCCATGAGCGGACCGAGACTGATTCATCTCATCTTCATCGTCATCATCCTCTGTGAATCCCATACCTGCACTGATATCAGGTTGTAACGACAATTGTTCAAACACCTGCTGATAGTCTACATGGTTGGCTTCAAGAACTGTAGCTGCCAAATTATCCTTATCTTTAAGAATAGCCAGCAAAACATGTTCTGTATCTGCAACTTGACTTTTCATCACACGTGCTTCTAAAATACATAATTTTAATATCTTTGCAGCCCCATTTGACAATGGAACGTCAGCATCAGGCAGCAGCATGTCATCTGCATGTTCTTTCAGTATGGCCTCAATCTGCTTCTTTATGTCGGTCAGGTTTGTTTTGAGCTTAGACAATATCTCAATTGCTTTTCCCTCACCATCGCGAAGCATGCCAAGCAATAAGTGCTCAGGGCCTATATAGCTGCTTCTCAGGCGGTTGGCCTCTTCCTTGCTATATACGATAATATCGGAAACTTTTTGTGAGAATTGATTATTCATACTTTTCTTCCTTCTTCTAAGAGATTATTTACTTGCAAATATACGCATTTCATATCGTTTGCTTATGCATCATTTGCTTTATTTGTTATATAACAAATGTCGTGCCATTATTTCTTTCATTTCTATACATTATAATATAATAGAGCAATAAAACACACAAAAACTACTAAAGAAAAGAAATTGATACAGCCAGTATACAAGCATCATCATATTATAAGAACTAACTTCGGACCCTTTTAAAAAGCCTAAAAACTTTCTTCGTTAAAACTTTCGTATATCAAGGAAAAGTAGTACTTTAGCGTGGTTTTTCATAAGCCACAAATGTATAATTAATAATCTTTTTAAATGCTTGAACAAGACAGAATTATAAAGATTAACATTGAGGAGGAAATGAAGTCATCGTACATTGACTACTCCATGTCGGTCATCGTTTCACGTGCCCTTCCTGATGTTAGAGATGGATTTAAGCCCGTTCACCGTAGAATTCTTTACGGAATGATGGAACTGGGAAATACGTCAGATAAACCTTATAAAAAATCAGCTAGAATCGTAGGTGAAGTACTTGGTAAATATCACCCGCATGGAGATTCTTCCGTATATTTTGCTATGGTACGTATGGCTCAAGAATGGGCAATGCGTTATCCGTTGGTAGACGGACAAGGAAACTTCGGTTCTGTAGACGGTGACAGTCCTGCTGCCATGCGTTATACTGAAGCACGCTTGAATAAATTAGGTGAAGAAATGATGCAGGACCTCTACAAAGAAACTGTAGACTTTGAGCCTAATTTTGACAACACACTGATGGAACCCAAAGTGATGCCAACACGCATTCCTAACTTACTGGTCAACGGGGCTTCGGGTATCGCTGTAGGTATGGCCACGAACATGCCACCTCATAATCTGTCTGAAGTCATCGATGCCTGTGAAGCTTATCTTGACAATAAAGATGTTACTGTAGAGGAATTGATGGAATACGTAAAGGCACCCGATTTTCCGACAGGAGGATATATATATGGTATAAGTGGTGTACGTGAAGCCTACCTTACAGGACGTGGGCGTGTTGTCATGCGTGCAAAAGCCGAAATAGAGTCTGGACAAACACATGACAAGATCGTTGTTACAGAGATTCCGTACAACGTTAATAAGGCAGAATTGATCAAAGCAATTGCTGACCTTGTTAATGAAAAGAGAATAGAAGGCATCTCCAATGCTAATGACGAGTCCGACCGTGAAGGTATGCGTATTGTTATCGATATCAAGCGTGATGCTAACGCAAGTGTAGTGCTGAACAAACTTTATAAAATGACAGCATTGCAGACTTCGTTTGGTGTAAACAACGTAGCATTAGTCAACGGACGTCCTAAGATGCTGAATTTACGTGACTTAATCGTATATTTTGTAGAGCATAGACACGATGTGGTCATTCGCCGTACCCAGTTTGATCTACGTAAAGCTAAAGAACGTGCACACATATTAGAGGGGTTAATTATTGCTTCGGATAATATTGATGAAGTAATCCGTATTATTCGTGCAGCAAAAACACCTAACGACGCAATCTCCGGGCTGATGGAACGTTTCAAACTGAGCGAAATTCAAGCACGTGCTATTGTTGAAATGCGTCTGCGCCAATTAACCGGCTTGATGCAGGATCAGCTTCATGCTGAATACGACGAGGTTATGAAGCAAATAGCTTATTTGGAAAGTATCTTGGCTGATGATGAAGTATGCCGTAAGGTGATTAAAGATGAACTATTGGAAGTAAGAGCTAAATACGGTGACGAACGACGTTCCGAAATCGTATATTCTTCAGAAGAATTTAATCCGGAAGACTTCTATGCAGACGACCAAATGATCATCACCATTTCGCATATGGGATATATCAAACGTACACCATTAACTGAGTTCCGTGCCCAGAACCGTGGCGGAGTAGGCTCCAAAGGCACTGAAACCCGTGACGAAGACTTTATTGAGCATATTTATCCGGCAACAATGCACAACACTATGATGTTCTTCACTCAAAAAGGTAAGTGCTATTGGTTGAAAGTATACGAAATTCCCGAAGGTACCAAAAACTCAAAAGGACGTGCAATACAGAATTTACTGAACATAGATTCAGACGATGCTGTTAATGCATACCTGCGTGTAAAGAGCTTGAATGATCAGAAATATATTAATAGTCATTACGTACTGTTCTGTACCAAGAATGGTGTTATAAAGAAAACATCATTAGAACAATATTCGCGTCCACGTCAGAATGGTGTAAATGCCATAACTATTCGTGAAGACGACCGTGTAATTGAAGTACGTATGACAAACGGAAACAATGAAATCATTATCGCTAATCGTAATGGACGTGCAATACGCTTCCATGAAGCAGCAGTACGCGTTATGGGACGTACAGCAACTGGAGTTCGAGGAATCACATTGGATGATGACGGACAGGACGAAGTGATAGGTATGATTTGCATCAAGGATCTTGAAACAGAATCTGTAATGGTTGTTTCAGAACAAGGATATGGTAAACGTTCCGATATTGAAGACTATCGCAAAACGAATCGCGGTGGTAAAGGTGTAAAAACAATGAATATCACCGAAAAAACAGGCAAATTGGTTACAATTAAGTCTGTAACAGATGACAATGACTTGATGATTATCAATAAGTCAGGTATCACGATTCGTCTGAAAGTAGCTGATGTTCGTATTATGGGACGTGCAACTCAAGGAGTTCGTCTGATAAATCTTGAGAAACGTAATGACCAGATTGGCTCGGTATGTAAAGTAACGTCAGAGAGTTTGGAAGATGAAATTCCTGCAGAAGAGGGAGAGGGAAATATTCCAAGTAATCCAGAAACTGACACGTTGGTAAATGAAACAGAAGAATAGACATAATATTAATAATTAATCAAACAACAATCATGAAAAGAGTATTATTTTCAATGGTCTTACTGATGGCTGTAAGTTTTGCTTTCGCTCAAGAAAAGAATGTGAAAGAAGCGAAAAGTATTGCCGGTGAAGTAAAACCAGACTTCGCAAAAGCTGAACAGCTGATTAATGAAGCACTAACCAATCCTGAAACAAAGGATAATGCAGCTACTTGGGATGTAGCTGGTTATATCCAAAAAAGAATCAATGAAAAGGAGATGGAAAATGCTTATCTGAGAAAACCCTATGATACATTGAAGGTATACAACAGTGTACTGAACATGTATAATTATTTTGTTAAATGTGACGAATTGGCACAGATTCCCAATGAAAAGGGTAAGATTAAAAACAAATATAGAAGTGCCAACTCAAAAACGATTCTGGCAGAACGCCCCAATTTAATTAATGGTGGTATTCAGTATTTTAACCTAAACCAAAACGAAGAAGCATTAAAATTCTTTGCTGCTTACGTAGATGCAGCTACACTGCCTATGTTAGAAAAAGAAAATCTACTGGAAAAAGACACTATCTTACCGCAAGTAGCATATTATGCAACTTTGGCTGCCGATAGAGTAGGCGATAAGGATGCTGTCATGAAATATGCTCAATATGCCTTGAAAGATAAAGAAAATGGCCAATTCGCAATGCAGTTGTTAACAGACGCTTATAAAGCTAAAGGCGATACTGCCAAATGGGTAGAGAAGTTGCAGGAAGGTATTGTTAAATTCCCAGAAAATCAATATTTCTTTGCTAATCTGGTTGATTATTATAGTAGCTCTAACCAGAATGACAAAGCAATGCAATTTGCTAATGACATGTTGGCTAAAGATCCTAACAACAAATTATATTTGTATGTAAAAGCGTATTTGTATCATAATATGAAAGATTATGAGAAAGCAATTGAATTCTATAAGAAGACTCTTGATGTAGACCCTACATATGCAGAAGCATGCTCAAACTTGGGATTAGTCTATCTGCTACAGGCACAAGACTATGCTGATAAAGCACCAACAGATATTAATGATCCGAATTATGCTACAGCACAAGCCAACATCAAAAAGTTCTACGAGGAAGCTAAACCGTATTACGAAAAAGCAAGAGAACTAAAACCTGATCAGAAAGATTTGTGGCTGCAAGGTCTTTATAGAGTTTATTATAACTTAAATATGGGACCGGAATTTGAAGCTATAGAGAAACTGATGAATTAATCTCACTGATGGATTAATCAGAGATATAAATTACAAAACTTGTCTTTAAAAAGAGGTATCACAAGCTAAAGTGATACCTCTTTATTTTTCCAGAAAAATATAAGAAATAGTGTATTTATCATTATCAAAAAGGCAACTTACTTAAGTATAGTAAGTTGCCTTTTTCTATTAAACATAATGGTTATTATTCCATTATTTTAAAGCGCGCATTTTGAGAACTTGATCATCCATTAATAACTAAGAGCGGTGTATCAGAATGAAAGATCATCTTACGAGCTATGCCTGGATTAAACAAACGAGAAAATATATTCCGCTTATAAGAAGTTAATGTAATAATATCAATCTGATTTGTTTTAATGTAGTTTTCTAAACTATTTAGAAAATCATTACTCATTACCACATCATAATGAATTTCAAGATCCGGATATTGCTTCTGGAAATAGTCTTTAATGCCTGCCAGTTTTATCTCATTCCATGTATCTTTTACATCTGATAAGTGAATAAGAGAAACAGAAAAATGAAATGGATCAAGTCCATTGATAAATGAATCAAAAGCAATCAAATCACGCTGATCAAAGTTTGTCATAAAAGCTATCCGTTTCACTTCATTAAAACTATTAAATGGAGTATTCTCAGGGATAGCCAATACTGTAGTATGACTACGTTCTATCACTTCAGCGGTTACACTACCAATAAGATCAATATCTTTTTGATTTTTACCACGTGTACCCATTATAATGATTCTAGGACGATGTTCTTTATTATACCGTAATATTTCTTCCTCAGGAATGCCTTCTCGTAACACACAGGTATATTTCACATCAGGGAATTCGCCTGACGCTACCTTTTGTTTTATTTTCTCTGATAAAGCATTCAAATCATCATGAACTTTATGCAACACATTCTTTACGGTCTCTTCATCGCTAATCTGATAATTAAATACATCACCATATGGCAGTGATGAAGCATAAATTGGTGTAAAGTAAACATGTAATAGTATTACCTCCGCATCATAAGATTTCGCGAAATTAAAGCCAAATTCACAAGCCTTCATCGAATAATTAGAGAAATCGACTGGAATAAGTACCTTTTTAGTACGGTGTTCTACTTTAGGCGCCTTCTCTCCCACTATACTTTCAGCAAGCCAAGCTGAACTTTCTGTGATTTTTAAAGCACGAGGTAAGTCGCTTTCTTTAATACGCAAACGCACACCAGATGACACAACCGGTTGTATTTGGTTAACATTGTGAATATACGTCTCTATACCCTCATTTTCAAGAACATTCTTCAATATCTGAGCTTTTGTATAAGTCAGAATAGCTAAAGTTACTAATTTGTCTTCCATAATTCGTTTGTTTTATTGAATTTAACAAATAAGAAATCCCAATTGTTTTTGCCAATTGGGATTCTGACTTTATCTTTTATTTAAGCCTGCATAGCTTCGGTAGCTTCTTCTTTTCTCATATTCAATTCATCCAATATCCTTAATGCCCGATCAAGCACAGTGGTATCATCAATCATAACCAATCCACCATCCGGACCAGGCTCAAGATGTATTCCGACACTTTTCCCCTCCTTAAAGTTATGACCACCAAAAAAATTTCTCACCGTGTCGACGTTTAAATTTAGTTCGTCGGCTATTCTATGCATGCTACCGCTAGGCAATGAATCTTTAATTTTACGAAGTTCATTAAATGTTATTGTTCTCATGTCTCATAAATTTAATGGTTAATACTACGTGACTATATTATCACGCTATAAACTTAAGGAAAAAAAAAGATAAAACAAAAAAAAAGTGCTTCTTTTTTCGCTAAAACAATCTAAATCAATAGTAACTTCTTATAATACAATAAAGTCCCTCTTCAATAAATCCAATACTATTAAAGAGGGACTTTGATAAAATATTTATAGATTCTATTCTCAAATAATTTCAATCGAACTAACCGGTACCCATCCTACCTTTCCATCTTCAAGACGAATTTCTTTCCAGTCTTTCATAGAGCTATCTTTAATATCAACTTTATGCCCTTCATGAAGAATAAACAAACTAGTACCACTCTCACTGGGTGTACTCCTAACCGTAACACTTGGATTCATTATGATTGCACTATCCCGATGCAATAATTCTTCTTTTTGCTTAGAAGCAAAAACATTGGCCATTACAACAACTATTAGAAAGACTATGCCTGTAATAAATCCCACTTTCTTCAACACCACTTGTTTTGAGAATATAAAGAAATAGAGAGATACGATTAGCAACAGGAAGCTCACAACACCCCATACAGCCCATGCATCTACGCTCATACTATTAATCAATGCTTTGGTCCACGTCACAAAGAACACCTCGGGCACAGCTTCCACCTTGTCAACAGTCTTACCACGAGCTATCTCTAAATTAGCACGAATATCTCCGTTACCAGGTTGAAGTAATAATGCTCTTTCATAATTTAAGATAGCCTTTGCTATCTCATTGACTTTATAATAGCTATTTCCAAGATTATAATATACATCAGCTGCATCTCCTTTACGTAATAGTGATTCATAAATTTGAATTGCAGATGCAAAATCATTTCTTATATAAGCACTGTCGCCTTCAGATTTCGTAGCATCCTCTAATTTAGAACTGGAAAACTCTGTATTACGAATATTGACAGAATCGCCTTCCATCCTCTGAGTAGAATCTGTTACTAATGAATCCTGCCCGAAAGAAGTCACTGCCACTAACAAGCCCAAAGTAAAAAACAATATTTTTTTCATGACTTTATCTTCTCTAATTTAGCGTTTTATTGAATTCTCCATCTTACTAACCACTTCCAACGATGATGAATAAACCTTATCCATAGCTTGGCTTTCATCTCCCGGCGCAAAACGTGCAAACTCACACTCATTCAGAGCAGCCAAGAAATCTTTTATCAACTCGTCACTGACTCCATGATTTCTAAGTTTATCTTCCACATTATCTTTTGACAAACGAGAAACCGGAATATTAAGTTTATCACTAATATACCCCCACAAAGCTTTGAGTACTTCATCATAAAATGCTTCTTTCTTATTCTCTGCAAGCAATTTTCCAGCCAACTTCATTCGCCTTGCAGCTACTTTATTAGCTTTCTTTGTACGCATCTTAGCTACATTTGCATTTTCTGCAGCTTGCTTACGGTAAACTATGAAGAATATGATAAATATAACAGCAGGAATAATGTAGAATAGCCAATAAATTAAAGAACCGAATAAAAGACTATCTTTTGGCTGAAGCTTAACATCATTCAATTTTATATAGCGAATGTCTTCACCTAATATTTTCAGATCCTCTTTATTTGTAAAGTTTGCAATAACCTGATCTGCATTTCCTGCCCCTTTTTCCACTTTGACTTCATAATCTTCAGTACTCAGTGTTTTATAAGACTTTGACTTTATATCAAAATAACTGAAAGAAACTCCCGGAATCTTATAAACTCCAGCATGTCTCGGAATGGCAAGATATTCAATAACCTTACTTCCTGAAAGTCCTTCTTGGGTCAAACGAACTTTACTGTCCATCTTCGGTTCATATACATCAAAATCTTCTGGGAATTTTATTTCCGGGTTGGCTATTAATTTCAAGTTACCAGTTCCTGAAATTACCAGCTTTACCGTTATAGCATCATTCGTCTTCACTTCTTTAGAATTAATAGAAGAAGTGATGCTAAACTCCCCTACTCCTCCAGAAAAGTTAGCGGGTTTACCAGCAGGCAACGGAGTTACATTAATTGTGATTTTGGGTGTCACGATTACCTTACTCACATTTACATAATTGCTACCACCATTAAAAAAAGCATCAAATGGATCATCAGATTGTACAGCTTTCGCGATAGTAGCATCAAAACGTGCAGGTTCAATCGTCAGCTTTCCGGATTGTTGAGGAAATAATACAAATTGACGATATACAGTCGTAAAATAATTCCTTCCCTTATAATGTTCCTGTGACCATTTAGCATTAGCCGGCATTTCTATTTCTTGAGAATGGAATCCCTTAAAATCAGGTAGTTTCACATTCTCAAATCGAAGTTGGGACTCACGAGTATAAATTTTAAAAGTTAAAAGGAAAGCCTCCTGCTCATATACATTAGTCTTATTGGCTGTAGCAGTAATAAGCAGATCCTGATTGGAAGCGGAAGAGGATGTCCCAGTTGGGCTACTTGATGACGAAGCGCTACTACCGCCAGTATTTCCTCCAGCTTTATCGGGAGGAAGAACCTTTATTTTTACCGAATTAGAAACCATCTGATTTCCATCTGCCGTAATCGTAGCACCCGGAATAGAATATTCTCCTTCAGCCGTAGCCATCAGAATATAAGTAAAAGTAATACTATTATTGGTAACCCCATTAATCGATTGCATACGTTGCGAACGATTAGGTCCCATTAATACATCAAATCCTTTTATAGAAGGCACACGAAAATCCCTTACCTTTATCGTATTTACTGTATACGATAACCTAAACTGGTCACCCACTACTACAGCATCAGGTGCAGATGCAGTAAATACTACCTTCCCATCAGCCCACGCCTGTGTAGTCACCGCTACCAGTGTAATCAATAAGAAAATCAATTTTCTCATTTCCTCTGAAGTTTTTATCATCAATTATTTTATTATTACCAATCCTTCTCTAAACGTCTTCCCTGAAGAGTCTGTTGCTTCTTCACTTTATCTTGAACACCTTTTTCATCTTGCATTACAGAATTAAGCAACTGCTCTGCATTTTCCTTAGACATTTCATTGTCGTTCTTCTCAGACTTAGGAGGTTGCTGCTGCTGTTTATCCTTATTTTGATCATTTTGCTTATTCTGATCTTTATTATCTTGTTGCTTTTGCTGATCATCTTTATTCTGATCTTGATTTTGGTCTTGGTTCTGTTGATTTTGCTGTTGATCTTTCAACAACTTTTGAGCCAATGCCAAGTTATAACGGGTTTCATCATCTTTCGGATTATTTCTCAAAGACATCTTATATGCTTCAACCGCTTTCTGATAATCTTTACCAGACTGGAATAATACTCCCATATTATGATAAATCTGTCCCAACTTGGCCTTATCTTTTTCTATTTGAGTTGCAGCTACATATTGCTCCATCGCATCTTTAAACTTTTGCTGTTGCGACAACGTATTACCCAAATTATACATAGAAACAGTTGATTTGGGATTCACCTCTAATGCTTTTCGGTAATTAACCTCAGCATCCACAAAAACACTGTCCTTAAAAAGACGATTGCCTTTACGGATATAATCACGCTCAGCCTTTTGTGCAAAAGTACCCAGAGAGAGGGATAGCAACAGAGCGAATAATATATATTTACTTCTTGACATACACATTATTACTTATTAGAAAACAACCGAATGTTTTTAAACAATGGATTTTTACGATCTAAAATCAACATCTCTACCAATAATAAAAGCAATATCATCCAAGCAATTACTTGGAATTGTTCATTATATTCTGTATACACTTTAGACTCAACATCTGATTTAGCCATCTTATTAATTTCTTGATTAATAGCCTTTTGCGCAGAATTCGAGTTATCTACACGAACATAAATCCCATTCCCTACCTTTGCAATTTCCTGACACATAGCCTCATTCAAACGGGTCACAATTACATTGCCTTCACGATCACGGCGAAAATCGTTACTACCTTCAATTGGAATAGGAGCACCATCGGGCAAACCAACTCCCAAAACGTTCACTTGAATACCTTTTTTGGCAGCTTCTTTAGCAGCTTCAACAGCCCCGCCTTCATGGTTCTCACCATCGGTAATCACTACAATAGCACGTCCTACTCCTTCTTGTGGAGTAAAGCTGCGAGCTGCCAGACTGATCGCTGCACCAATAGCTGTACCTTGTTTAGATATTAACGAAGGATTAATAGATTCCAGGAACATTTTAGCGGAAATATAATCACTCGTTATTGGCAACTGAGTAAAAGCATCTCCCGCAAATACAATCATACCCACTTTGTCATTCTCCATACCATCTACTAATTTAGATATAAGCCTCTTAGCTTTTTCCAAACGACTTGGCTGAACATCTTGTGCAAGCATAGAGTTAGAAATGTCCAATGCAATCATAACCTCTACTCCTTTACGCTTTACAGTTTCAAGTTTAGAGCCGAATTGTGGACGGGCTAACAATACCGCAAACAGACCTATGGCGGTAAATACCAACCAGAACTTTACATCGGGACGATATTTAGATACATCAGGCATCAGTTGTGCCATCAATACCGGATCCCCGAATTTACGAATAGCTTTCCTCCTTCTATAGTTAGAAAAAAGATAGAAGGCTACCAACAATGGTAGCAACAACAACAAATATAAATATGCAGGTTCTTCAAATCGAAACATCTTTCTATCTATTTTATGGTATCTTCTTCAATATTGAGTTACGTAACAATAGTTCAAGCAGTACACATAAGAAAGCAGCCAGCGCAAACCAACGATATTCTTCCTGACGCTTACTATACTCTTTCACGTTCAATTTCGTTTTCTCCAATTTATCAATCTCTTCATAAACCTCTTTCAGTTTCGAATTGCTGGTAGCACGAAAATAGTTTCCATCCGTAATACCTGCTATTTGAGTAAGGGTTTTTTCATCAATTTCAACCGGCGTATTAATATACTGTACTGTTCCCCCGACCGGTACCGGATAAGGAGCCATACCATTTGTTCCCACACCAATAGTATAAACACGTATACCAAAACTTTTTGCTATTTCAGCAGCTGTCAATGGAGAAATATCTCCTTTATTATTTGTACCATCTGTCAGCAAAATAATCACTTTTGATTTTGCTTTACTATCTTTCAGCCTAGTTACTGCATTAGCAATTCCCATTCCCACTGCTGTCCCATCCTCTATAATATCGCACTTAATACCTTGAAATAGATTCAGTAATACAGCATGATCTACCGTTAAAGGACACTGAGTAAAACTTTCACCGGCAAAAAGCGTAATACCTATATTATCATTCGGACGGCCATTAATAAATTCCGCAGCTACATCTTTTGCAGCCTCCAATCTATTAGGCTTCAAGTCCTCCGCCAACATACTGGTAGATACATCGATAGCTAACATAATATCAATACCTTCGATTTCGCTGTTTTGCCAGCTATTGGTTGTTTGAGGGCGTGCCAAAACCAAGATGATCAATATTAGAGCAATGATGCGCAAACCAAAAGGTACATGCAGCAAATAGTTCCTATAACTTTTCGGTGCATGTGCATATACACGTGCATCAGAAATCTGAAGAGTCGGCTCCGTCTTCTTCCGCTTCATTATATACCACACAATATATGGTATAAGCAACAGCAGCAAAAACAAATATTCAATATTGGCAAAAACCATTCTATTTACAATTTACTATTTCTTATTTTATATGATAAAAGTAAAAACCTATTACGCAAACAGATTATAGAGTTGTAACCCTATATATACAAAGGTTCCAATAAGAGCAGCCGACAAAAATACAATACCACATATCAGTAATATCTTTGTACGCAAAGACCTTTTCTCTATAATGGTGATTTCAGTAGGCTGTGGCTTCAGGTTCTCTTCTTCCGGTTGTTTGGTTTCATTAATAAAATCAATTGCATTAATTAAATTCGCATCATTTTCGTTCATTTGCGGATCATGCTTAGCGAATTTAACCAAATCGGCTGTCTGGAATAAATATTTTAAATCCGATATAGCTTCTTTATCATTAAATTCAAGCAATTTATCTATAATTTCAGATGAAGTCATTTCCAATGCATTAAAACCAAATCGATTCTTAATATATGTGCGAAGAGCATCTGTCAATTCCGTATAATACTCCTTCGGTTGTCCCTTTTGCCATATCTTCTCTGTCTTAATACGCTCTATCTCTTTCATTGCCAGTTGATGTGGAGGCAACTTAGGCTCAACCTTTATTTTACGAATAATAGGCTTATTATCACGGATGCGAACAATCAAATAAATGAGCAATCCTAACAGTGGTAATGCCAAAAAAGAGCAACCAATCAAGCCATACCAATCTTCCCATGCAAAAGGAGCCTTCATAACGGTCTTCTGACCAAAAAACTGATCAGGATGCAAAGTATCCACAGGCATTGAGTACACTTTCAATGCCAATGCTTTCGATTTATACTCTTTATTATCAATCTTCACACCCATAGGAGGAATATAATATAAAGCTGAATCAAAAGAAGTTACCATATACTCCTGGGTAATTAACATTCTCTGGCGATCATTTAAATATTGTGTATCAGGTTTAGCAGTTTCCACAATTTCCACCCCACGTACCAGCGTATCTGTAAATACCGGAAAAACAGCTTTCTGCTTCACATCCATCGCTACTTGTAACTGCACTTTTGCCTGTTCTCCTATTAGAATTTGCAAAGAGTCTATTTTAGCATCGACAGTCACAGACTGTGCAGCAATTCTGCCAGAAACCAGAAATAACAATACTATCAGAAATATATTTTTATTCATCTTTCCTGTTAATTTCGTTTAGCAAATAAATTCAGTAACGCTTTCACGTAATCCTGATCAGTACGTACCGAAACAGAATCAACATTACTTTTGGTAAACGTCTCGTCTAACTCAGTTTGTTTATTTACCCACCATTCATGATGCGCCTTACGCACTCCGGCCGAAGATGTGTCTATCCACTGTTCATGTCCGGTTTCCGCATCTTTAATCCGCATCAAACCTACTGCCGGTAACTCAGCTACTCTCCTGTCATATACTTGAATAGCGACAACATCATGTTTCCTATTGGCTATGGTCATTGCATTCTTAAAGCTTTCCTGATCTATAAAATCGGATAAAATGAAAGCTGTACAACGTCTTTTCATGACATTCGTCAGATATTCCAGAGCAAGGCGAACATTTGTACGACGACTTTCGGGCTTAAAATCAATCAATTCACGAATAATGTACAGAATGTGTTTACGCCCTTTCTTGGGAGGAATAAATTTTTCTATTCTGTCTGAAAAAAAAATAACTCCGATCTTATCGTTATTCTGAATAGCAGAAAATGCGAGAGTAGCTGCAATTTCTGTTACCATATCCTTCTTCAGTTGTTTTACGGTGCCAAATTCCAAACTACCGGAAACATCCACCATCAACATCACCGTCAGTTCACGCTCTTCCTCAAACACCTTCACAAAAGGTTTGTTAAAACGCGCTGTCACATTCCAGTCAATGTCACGTATATCATCACCAAACTGATATTCACGCACCTCAGAAAAAGCCATACCTCTACCTTTGAAGGCCGAATGGTACTGTCCTGCAAAAATATTGTTCGACAATCCACGCGTCTTTATTTCAATCCGACGAACTTTTTTTAGAATTTCACTTGTTTCCATCTATTTAATTGAGAATTGAAAGTTGGTAATTGAGGATTATTCATTCTCAATTAAAATTAAGGCACTTCTATCTTATTCAATATTTTACTTACAATTTCATCAGAAGTTACATTGCTGGCTTCCGCTTCATATGTCAATCCGATACGATGCCGGAGGACATCATGTGCAACAGCACGTACATCTTCCGGAATCACATAGCCACGACGTTTAATAAATGCATAAGTACGTGCAGCCAAAGCCAGATTAATGGAAGCACGAGGTGAACCACCGAATCCAATCATATCTTTCAGCTCTTTCAAATCATATTTTTCGGGATAACGTGTAGCAAATACGATGTCTACAATATAGCGTTCAATCTTTTCATCCAGATAAACCTGGCGTACTACTTTACGGGCTTCAATTATTTCTTCTGCCTTCAAAATAGGTTTCACATTGAATTTCTCTCCATTAATGTTTTGGCGAATAATTAATTTCTCCTCTTCCTGCTTCGGATAATCAATAATCACCTTAAGCATAAAACGGTCTACCTGAGCTTCCGGAAGCGGATATGTACCTTCCTGCTCAATCGGGTTCTGTGTAGCTAACACAAGGAATGGCTCAGGCAACAAGAATGTCTCTTTACCAATGGTCACCTGACGTTCCTGCATTGCTTCAAGCAGGGCACTCTGCACTTTGGCAGGCGCACGGTTTATTTCATCGGCCAATACAAAATTAGCAAAAATCGGACCTTTTTTCACTTGAAAGGTTTCATCTTTCTGACTGTAAACCATAGTACCTACAACATCGGCAGGCAACAAATCAGGCGTAAACTGTATGCGGCTGTATTTTGCATCGATCAACGAAGCCAATGTCTTGATTGCCAAAGTTTTTGCCAATCCTGGTACACCCTCAAGCAATACATGCCCGTCAGAAAGTAGCCCGATTAACAGTGACTCTACCAAATGTTTCTGACCCACAATGATCTGGTCCATGCCTGTTGTAAGATTGGTAACGAAAGCACTCTGTCTTTCAATCCGCTCGTTCAATTCGCGGATGTCAATTGATTCAGCCATAAATACTAATTATTTTATTGTTTAATTTCTTACTTATAATATAAATGAAACCTATGTTGTAAGGCTTTTTAATTTCGATTCCAAAAGTACACTATATCTTTAACCATTCCAACTAATTTTTATTAAAAAACAATGCGAAGTCTTTAGATTAAGGTACTTTCATACGCTTTTGTATTTGTATAACATAAACACGGCACCCGGATGTATACAAGTTTATACACCCGGGTGCCATACAAAGCCGTTACTTTTTAACAAGTTCCGGTATTTTAAGTACAGTACCATATGGCACACTATTCGGATTCTTAATCACTCCCTGATTATGCTTAACAATATAAGGCCACAAATCTTTTGTACCATAGAAGCGTAAAGAAACCTTGGTTAAAGTCTCCCCCTCTTTCATCGTATAGGTAGTCTTAGTACCGGTAATTATGTAGTTTACAGAATCCGGCTTAACAGGTATTGACACCACCTTCTTAGTAACCTTTTCCTGAGAAACCGATTTACTCTCCGATACTTTATCCGTTTTCACCGACACAGGTTTAGGATTCACTACCTGTTGTTTATCCTGCATTTTTACCACCACTTCGGCTATAGTATCTGTTTTCATAACAGTATCTAACGGGACTTCCTTTATAGGCTCTTTTTTCTCCACCGCTTCAATTACGGTTGATTGCATTTCTTTTTTAGAAAACAAATCCGGATAATAAACAAAAACCAGAGCCGCACCACAAAGCAGCATAACAACCGCTATGATAGTTACCAAATAAGGGACAGGAGATTTCTCTTTTTTGAATTTAATTTCTTTTTGGGGGTGCCTCTCCTTTCTCATAGGAACAATCGGAACTTCTGTTTTCTGAATCTCCCGAGCAATTATTTCTTCTGCAGTCAGTTTAGGAGCCTCACCTTCTTCTATTTCTTTTTCCGCCGGCTCTTGTTCTTCCTCGAATCCCTCGTCAGTCTTATCTGGTTTAATGTCTTCCGATACTTCACCAACAGATAATCCTTCTATTTCTATGATAGTCTTTGTGCCCGTATCCTTGCAGGTTTCCTTTTCAACTTCTTCAGGCACATCAACCATTCGACCTCCAATTTCTATATTTTCCGTTTTTTTCGTATCCTCCTCAATATCCCCTGTAGTAGTCTCAGCATTCTCTGCGTTTTGCTCTGGCATACCCTCCGATTCTGCTGTTTCTATCTGCTTTGCTGCCTCTATAGGCTCTGTTTCAATCTGCTCTTTCCCTGAAACATCCTCTATAAACTGTGTTCCTTCTACTCCAGGCACATCCACCGGATCTCCCTCCAATTCCTCTATCGGCGTATCTTCCAATACAGTATTCTCATTCAGTACAACCGTCTCAAAATGAGAAAAAGGCCTATTAATAATATCCCGCAAAGAAGGATCAGGAGTAAAAGAAATCTTTGTATGTCCTTCTATCTTAATTCGTTCGCCTGTATTGATATTTACACTTTCACGGCTATTAACCCCTATCAGTTTAAATGTTCCCAGCCCCTTGATTTTCACGTACTGATCATTCTCCAGAGCCTGTTCTATCAACAGAAAAAACTCCCGAACAAAAACATCGGCATCTTTTTGAGGGACCCCATGCCTGCTAACCAGTAAATCAACAAGATTCTGTATAGTCAACCTTTCATTCATACGGAAATGCTTCTTTAAACTTATCCTTTAAGATTGGACTTGGCTTGAATGCCAACACCAGTTTGGGTGGAACCAACAAGCGTAGTCTGGTGACAGGATTGATGACAATACGCTCAGCCTTCTTTTTTACTTCAAAAGCACCAAATCCCTGTATTCCTATAGCATTACCTTCCTGCAGCTCCTGAATGATGTCAGACAGCAGAGTAGTTATCAAGTCAGAAGTATCTTTTGTATTATATCCTAACCTGCGCGAAAGTTCTGAAGTAAATTCTTTGTTATTCAAAATACTACAATTTTAAAAGTGTGTTGCTATATTAGTCAATCCGAATGAAAAAAACAAATTCTTAGGGAAATATCTTTAGATAACTTTCGCAAAAAGATCGAATTCATCGGAATCAATCACCTCTATTTGATAAAAGTCACCAACCCTCAGACTATCTCCCTCGCACTTTATTAATACCTCAGGATCTACTTCCGGAGAATCAAATTCAGTGCGCCCAACATAATAATCACCCTCTATACGATCAATGATAACTTTCATTTGCCACCCCACCTTAGATGCACTAAGTTCAGCAGAAATCCCCTGTTGAATATCCATCAGTTCATCCAAGCGGGCCTGTTTCACTTCTTGAGGAATAGAATCTTCATAATTAGCTGCCGCATACGTGCCCTCTTCCTCTGAATAAGCAAAAGCTCCCATTCTATCGAAACGGACTTTACGAACAAACTCTTTCAATTCCTCAAAATCCTCTTCTGTTTCACCCGGATGCCCCACCATCAACGTTGTACGTAAATGAATACCGGGAACTTCTTTACGAAACTGTTCAATTAACCGATAGGTGTCTTCTTTGGTCACATGACGCCGCATACGTTGCAACATGTTATCACTAATATGTTGCAATGCTATATCCATGTATTTGCATACATTATCCCGTTCACGCATCACTCTAAACAAGTCTTCAGGAAAATGTGCCGGGTATGCATAGTGTAAACGTATCCATTCCACACCCGGAATCTCAGAAACACGCTCAATCAATTCCGGGAGCATTTGTTTCTTGCATAAATCGACTCCATAGTAAGTCAACTCCTGGGCAATCACCTGAAACTCTTTCACACCATTGGAAACCAAGTATCTCACTTCGTCCAAGATCTCTTCCATGGGACGAGACACATGACGTCCTGTAATGATTGGTATAGCGCAATAAGAACATTTACGGTCACACCCCTCTGATATTTTCAGATAAGCATAATGTTTAGGGGTAGTTAGCGTACGTTCAATATGAAGTTCGTCATGGTAGGCTTTTCCCAAGTCCTGCAACAACTCTTTCCAGTTGAATTTACCATAAAACTTATCAACCTGAGGAATTTCAATCGCCAATTCTTTTAAATAGCGTTCCGAAAGACAGCCCATAACAAAAAGTTTTTCCAGATTTCCTTCTTCTTTTTCCTGGGCAAATTCCAGAATCATATTAATTGATTCTTCTTTCGCATCACCGATGAAACCGCAGGTATTGATAACTGCTATTTCTCCTGTCGGTTTTTCCGAGTCATGGGTAACATCATATCCGGCTTCTTCCAACTGACGCATCAACTGTTCCGAATCCACCAAATTCTTAGAGCACCCTAATGTTATAATATCTATAGTTTTTCTTTTCATGCATTCTCTCCAAATAAGGAGTCTACAAATTCTTTCTTGCGGAAAACCTGCAGGTCTTCCATACCTTCACCCAATCCAATATATTTCACCGGAATCTTAAACTGATCTGAAATTCCGATAACAACGCCTCCCTTTGCCGTTCCGTCCAGTTTTGTTATAGCCATGGCAGTCACCTCTGTAGCCAACGTGAATTGTTTAGCCTGCTCAAAGGCATTCTGCCCGGTTGAACCATCAAGCACCAGCAACACCTCATTCGGAGCATCAGGTACCACCTTCTTCATTACATTCTTAATCTTCGTCAGTTCATTCATCAAACCGACCTTATTGTGTAGGCGTCCTGCTGTATCTATAATCACAACATCCGAATCATTAGCAACGGCCGAGCTTAATGTATCAAATGCAACCGAAGCGGGATCAGCACCCATTTTTTGTTTTATTACCGGTACCCCTACTCTATCTCCCCAAATTACAAGCTGTTCTACAGCTGCTGCACGAAATGTATCGGCCGCACCCAAGTAAACAGATTTACCAGCTTTCTTGAATTGATAAGCAAGTTTACCAATGGTAGTTGTTTTACCAACTCCATTCACACCCACTACCATAATGACATAAGGCTTTTTCTCTACCGGAACATCGAAATCAGCAACATCATCCGAATTATTCTCAGTCAACAATGCTGCAATTTCTTCACGCAGAATTGAGTTTAGCTCTTGTGTATTTACATATTTATCTTCTGCTGCACGTTTTTCAATACGTTTAATGATATTAAGAGTAGTCTCTACTCCCACATCCGATGTGATAAGCACCTCTTCCAGATTATCCAGCACTTCATCATCCACCTTCGACTTGCCGGCTACCGCACGGGCAATCTTGCTGAATACACTTTCTTTGGTTTTAGATAATCCTTTATCTAAAGTTTCCTTCTTTTCCTTTGAGAAAAAACTAAAAAATCCCATGATTACAATTATTTGTATAATACATTATGCTACAAAGATATAATAAAACTGGCGTAAAGTAAAAATTGAAGCGAATAAAATTGGCAAAAAAAATCCCCTCAATGAATATCAGTGAGAGGATTTTTCAGGTTGCAATCTAATGCAACCGGCTTATTTCTTAAAAAAGTCTTGTACTTTTTCGTTAGGAACCATTTGTTCATCAAAAATGTAAGCTCCAGTCTTCGGAGATTTAACCATTTTGATAACCTTAGTATAAGCACGACCTTCTTTAGATCCTTCGTGCAAACTTGCTACTGTTTTCTTTGCCATGGGTTATACTCTTTCTTTTTTATTTAATTTCTTTGTGTACTGTTACTCTCTTCAGAATCGGGTTGTATTTTTTCAACTCAAGTCTTTCTGTAGTATTCTTTCTGTTCTTAGTTGTGATATAACGAGATGTTCCCGGCATACCGCTATCTTTGTGTTCTGTGCATTCCAGAATCACCTGAACTCTATTACCTTTTGCTTTCTTTGCCATAATCAGTTTCTCCTCTTACGTTTTAGCCAATAACTTTAATGGTTTTCCAATCACAATACCCTTTGGCAACTGCATCATTCAGAGCAGCGTCCAAACCTTTTTTATTAATAATACGCAAACCAGCAGCGCAGAGGCTCAGGCTGATCCAGCAGTCCTGTTCTACATAGTAGAACTTTTTGTTAAACAAGTTCAAATCAAAGGTTCTCTTAGTTCTTCTCTTTGAGTGTGAAACATTGTTGCCAATCATGGCTTTCTTTCCGGTAATTTGACAAATCTTCGACATTTCTATCTTATTTTTATAGTTTTAATCTATACTTCTTTCAAACAGAGCGCAAAGTAAGCACTTTTATAGATATAAAACAAGCATTTCTTAAATAAATTCATTATTCAGCAGTAATTTTTCTTCATTTCACCAATTTTCGAAGTAACAGAAGAGCATTATTACCTGCTCTCTCCACATTCATTTCTCTTCCGCGGTCAGTTTCCTGCTTCATAGTGCAAATTTCATTTTTATAGGCAGCAGCAATCCAGACTGTACCAACAGGCTTCTGCTTAGTACCTCCGCCAGGACCTGCGATACCCGAAGTGGCGACTGCACAATCAGTTTTCAGCGCTTCCATCGCACCTTTTACCATCTCAATTACGGTTTCCTCGCTTACAGCACCTTTCTTTTCAAGCGTTTCCATCGATACCCCCAGCAATTTCATCTTTACTTCATTAGAGTATGCCACTACACTTCCTTTAAAATATTCCGAACTTCCGGCAACCGAAGTAACACGGGCTGCAATACTTCCACCGGTGCAACTTTCTGCGGTGGAAAGGGTCAATTTCTTCTTTTTCAGAAGTTCCCCAATCAGAATCTCAATCGGTGTATCTTCTTCATCCAAAATATCTTCACCTAAAATGGCTTCCAATTTGGCGCTCTCAACATTTAAGTATGTCTCTACTTCCTGACGATCTTGTCCACGTCCTGTCAATCTCAAACGAATCAAACCGGGTTTAGGCAAGTAAGCAAGTTTAATACAGGACGGCAGCGCCACCTCCCAAGGCTCCAGTTTTTCAGCCAGCACTGATTCCGGATAGTTTTGCACAGTAAAAGTACGATGTACAATGGCATCTGTATGAAACTTTGCGCACAAACGAGGAATCACTTCTTCACTCATTACCGTAGTCATCTCCTGAGGAACACCGGGCATGGAAACAAGCACTTTACTATCCTTTTCAAACCAACTGACAGAGGCACTTCCCACCCGATTATTAATGACCGTACAATTCTCTGGCACCATCGCCTGACTCTTATTCAACGCATTCATCGGTATTTTTCCAGCTAATACCCGCTTCACATTTTCAAATACAGCCTCACTAAAAATCAGTTTGGTACCAAAATATTCACAAAGGGTTTGTTTGGTAATATCATCCTTAGTAGGGCCCAAACCACCTGTCATCAATACAATATCCGCCCTTTTCATCGAGGCATCCACTGCTTCGGTTATCTCTTCTGCACGATCACGTACAGACACTACACGAATAACTTCGATACCGACTTTATTTAATTCGCGTCCCATCCATGCCGAATTAGTGTCAGTCACCTGGCCTATCAGCAACTCATCACCGATGGTTATTATCTCTGCAAACATGATTTTTTTTATTTAGCTTTCTCAATATTATAGATATAAAGAAGAAGAAAGATCTACCCTCTTTTCTTTTATAAAGTCACACGTGAATAAGCCGGCAATTCCATAGGACAGAAGTCTTTATCCTGATATTTAAAATATCCCGTAATAGCGATCATTGCAGCATTGTCCGTGGTATAGCTAAACTTTGGAATAAAAATCTTCCAGCCATACTTCTCCGCATGCTCACGGAAAGCATTACGCAAACCGTTATTGGCGGACACACCACCTGCTACAGCTACCTCGTTAATTTTATACTGTTTGGCTGCTTTACGGAGTTTATCCATCAATATATCTACAACAGTCGCTTCAAGAGAAGCGGCTAAATCAGTCTTATGATGTTCGATGAAATCGGGATCTTCTTTCATCCAATCACGCAACGAGTAAAGAAACGATGTCTTCAATCCACTAAAACTATAGTCCAACCCCGGGATGTGGGGTTTGCTGAATGTATAAGCCTTCGGATTGCCCTGACGTGCCAAACGGTCAATAATAGGACCGCCCGGGTAACCAAGCCCCATCACTTTTGAACATTTGTCAATAGCTTCTCCGGCAGCATCATCAATTGTCTGTCCCAAAATCTCCATATCATTGTATGCCTTCACCAGTACGATTTGAGAATTACCTCCGGACACCAACAAGCAAAGGAATGGGAAAGTGGGTTGTTCATTCTCTTCATCCTTTTCTTTAATGAAATGTGCTAATACATGTCCTGTCAGATGATTAACATCGATCATGGGAATGTTTAATGAGCGGGCAAACCCTTTCGCAAAAGATACTCCTACCAGCAACGATCCCATCAGTCCGGGGCCTCTTGTAAAAGCTACCGCACTCAATTCCTCTTTCGTCACCCCTGCACGTTTCAATGCTTCATGCACCACAGGTACTATATTTTGCTGATGCGCACGTGATGCTAATTCGGGTACTACACCACCGTAAGCTTCATGCACCGCCTGACTGGACACTACATTCGACAACAGAAAACCATCTTTTATTACCGCAGCCGACGTATCGTCACAGGAAGACTCAATTCCTAATATAATTGTACTCATACGCTTTTTGATATTTAAACGATGCAAAAGTAATGATAAAAGTAGGATTCATAACGAACTATTTTATATTTTTGTTCGCAAAATAAAAACAACCGCTTATCAGAACGCTGAAGAAGACTGTACGCTGGGTTATCGGTATTATATTAGGTGTATATATCGGAACTATCATTTTGCTGAATATTCCTTTTATTCAGCGAAATATGACCACGTTTGTCGCAAAAGAACTATCCCGGACATTAGGTACTGAACTGACTATCGGTAAGATAGATATCGGACTATTGAATCGTATCATCATAGACGATGTGCTGCTCGACGATCAATCGGGCAAAGAGATGCTTAAAATTACTCGTCTTTCCGCCAAATTTGATATTATCCCCCTATTCAACGGAAAAATCGCAATCAGCAGTGTACAATTGTTCGGCTTTAACATCAACCTGAACAAACCTACTCCGAATACGGACCCTAATTTCAAATTTGTCCTTGACGCATTTGCCTCTAAAGACACAGTAAAAACAGACAAGAGCCTCGACTTGCGTATCAACTCTATATTGATACGCCGTGGTAAGTTGGCTTACGATGTACTGTCGGAAAAAGAAACTCCCGGAAAGTTCAACCCCCAGCATGTCAAATTGCATAATATCATTGCCAACATCTCTCTCAAAGCACTTCAAGGCGATTCGATCAATGCGGCCATCAAACGGCTAAGCGTGGATGAACAATCGGGCTTTGAGCTGAGAAAGTTGAGCCTGAAAGTCATAGCTAATGACAGAGGCATGAAAATAGAGAATTTTGCTATAGAAATGCCGGGTACCGAAATGAAAATGGATACCATTCGGATGGAATATGACAGTTTGGGAGCACTCAATCATTTTGCCGATGAAGTCCGTTTCTCTTTCCGTACTCTGCCATCCTACGTGACCCTGAATGATATTTCAGCTTTTGTTCCGGCACTATCCAACTTTAAAGAAAAGCTGGATCTGGGCATCGATGTAGAAGGCACACTCAACCAGTTGAACTGCAAAACGCTGGAAATTAATGCAGGCGATAAATTCCGACTGAAGGGAGATGTCTCTTTACAGGATCTATCACGCCCGCAAGATGCCTATGTATACGGGCATCTTGCCAATCTATCTGCTAATAACGATGGAATCGGATTCCTGGTACGCAACCTGAGTCCGCATTACAATGGGGTTCCTCCTATTCTGCAACGTTTAGGAAATGCTTCCTTTCACGGTGAAATATCGGGGTATTTCACAGATTTGGTCATGTACGGTCTGTTTCGTACCAACATTGGTTCTGTCCAAACTGACTTAAAGCTCAGTTCCGATAAGGCCAAAGCCTTGTTTTCTTATTCGGGAGGTGTAAAGACCACCGACTTCGAACTGGGACAGTTGCTGGATAACAAGCAACTGGGCAAAATTACCTTTAATCTGAATGTTCAAGGCAGCCACTACCGTAACCAGTACCCCGCCATCACGCTAAAAGGCCTGATAGCTGCCTTTGAATACAGTAATTATAAATATGAGAATATCACACTCGACGGAGAGTTCGAACGTGGCGGCTTCGACGGAAAGGTAGCACTGGATGATGAAAACGGTTCGATACATTTAAATGGTAACATTAATGTAGTCGAGAAAATCCCGACTTTCAACTTCAATGCTGTAATAGATAAAGTACGCCCGCACGACTTGAACCTGAGCAAGGATTATCCGGACGCAGAATTCTCTCTGAAGCTGAAAGCTAACTTCCGTGGCGGTTCCATCGATGAAATGATAGGTGAAATCAACATAGACAGTCTACAATTCACCGCACCCGAAAAGAATTACTTTCTGGATAATATCAACATCATAGCCACTCGACAAGACAAACAAAACCAATTGAAACTGACCTCCAGTTTCCTGAAAGCAAGTATTGAAGGTAAATATCTGTATCACACACTTCCGGCAAGCGTAATGAATATTATGCGGCGATATATTCCTTCATTGATCCAGCCGGATAAGAAGCCGATTGAAACGAATAACAACTTCAGTTTCGATGTCCACATATTCAATACAGAACTGCTGTCTACCGTATTCGACATCCCATTGAAGATATATACTCACTCGACTGTAAAGGGTTACTTCAATGACCAGGCACAGCGGCTGCGAGTAGAGGGCTATTTCCCCCGGCTACAATATCAAAACACGTTTATCGAGTCCGGACTGGTGCTCTGTGAAAATCCTACTGACCAGTTCAAGGCCAAGATACGGTTCAATAACCTGAAAAAAGAGAGTGCCGTAAGCATCTCACTGGATGCGCAAGCCCAAAATGATACCATAAGTGCCAACATCAATTGGGGCAATAATACCATCAATACTTATAGTGGACGATTATCCGCTGCTGCCAGCTTCTTCCGCAAGGCCGAAGAAAAGTCGGCACTGAAAACAGTCGTAGACATCAAGCAGACAGACATTATCCTGAACGACACTTTGTGGCAGATTCATCCGTCACAAGTAGTAGTAGATTCGGGCAAAGTAGATGTAAACGATTTCTATTTCTCGCATAAAGACCGTCACATCCGCATCGACGGACGCATCTCGGAACATGCCGAAGATACACTGAAGGTAGACCTGAAGGACATCAATGTGGGTTACGTATTCGATGTGGTAGATTTTGACGATGTGGACTTTAAAGGAGATGCCACCGGAACGGCATATGCCAGTGGCATTTTGAAGGAGCCGGTCATGAATACCCGCTTACATTTTAAAAACTTCACTTTCAATGATGCTTCTTTGGGAGCAATGGATATTTACGGAGCATGGGAGAACGACAAACGTGCCATCTTCCTTGATGCTCACATGGAAGAAGAAGGGCTATCGAAAACGCACGTCATCGGGCACGTCTATCCGTTAAAGCCGGAAAGTAAACTGGATTTGAATATAGAAACGGAGCATACAAACATTCAGTTCCTCCAATATTTCATGCGTTCCATTGTCGAAGACCTGCATGGACGTACCAGCGGCAAAGCTCATTTCTATGGAAAATTCAAGGAACTCAACATCGAAGGGGATCTGATGACAGATGCGTCGTTGAAGATAGGAATATTAAACACATCATTTGCCGTAAAAGACACTATCCGTCTGTCCACCACCGGTATCACTTTCGACAATATACATATCGCAGATATGGAAGGGCACCAAGGCACGATGAACGGCAAACTGAATTTCAGGCATTTCAGGGATTTGAGCTATCACTTCGAATTCAACGTGAACAACATGTTACTGATGGACACGAAAGAAAGCTCTGATATCAACTTCTACGGAAAAGTGTATGGAACCGGCAATGCGATGCTGGTTGGCAATCCGCAGGAACTGCAAGTCAATGCAGCCGTCACGACCAACCGCAATACCAATTTTGTCTACATAACCAATGCCACTGCTTCAGCAGCCAGCAACCAGTTCATTAAGTTTATCGACAAAACTCCGCGCAGATTCGTTCAAGATTCCATCAATGTAATATCAGAATATGAGCGGCTGCAGCAGGAGATGGAGGAGGAAGAGATAAAAACGGATATCCGCCTGAATCTGTTGATAGATGCTACTCCGGACGCTACTATGAAAATTATCATGGACCCCATTGCCGGAGACTACATCAGCGGTAAAGGCTCCGGCAACATACGGACAGAGTTCTTTAATAAAGGAGATGTGAAAATGTTCGGAAACTACCGCATCAGCCAGGGTATTTATAAGTTCAGCTTGCAGGAAGTCATCCGCAAGGACTTTATCATAAAAGACGGAAGCAGTATCACTTTCAACGGTCCCCCGTTGGATGCGACGCTCGATATACAAGCCAGTTATACGGTGAACTCTGCTTCGCTGAATGACCTGATCCCCGATGCCGCAGACCCGATCACCCAGCAACCCAATGTAAAGGTGAATTGCATCATGAACCTGACCGGAATTCTCTGGCGCCCCAATATTAAATTAGGTATCGAACTCCCCAACGAACGGGACGAGATACAGACGCTGGTACGCAATTACATCAGTACGGAAGAGCAGATGAACATACAGATACTCTATCTGCTGGGTATCGGCAAGTTCTATCCACAGGAGAGTACCGGAGGCACCCAAAACTCCAATATGACATCGTCAGCCCTATTCTCTACCCTGTCCGGACAGTTAAACAATCTGTTATCGCAGGTATTCGATAACAACAACTGGAACATCGGAACGAATCTCAGTACCGGTGACAAAGGCTGGACGGACATGGAAATAGAAGGTATCCTGTCCGGGCAGTTATTGAACAACCGTCTGATTATTAATGGTAATTTCGGCTACCGGGATAATCCGTTAGCTAATACCAATTTCATCGGAGACTTTGAAGCGGAATGGCTGCTCAACCGCTCAGGAGACATACGTCTGAAGGCGTATAATGAAACGAACGACCGTTATTATACACGGACCAACCTGACTACCCAAGGAATCGGTATCATGTACAAAAAAGATTTTAATAAATGGAGTGAACTTCTCTTCTGGAATAAATGGAAGTTGAGAAACCTGAGAAAGAAACAGGCTGCCGCACGGGACAGCATCCCGAATGACACGGTAAAAGACATCACCAAAGCTAAATCGGAAATGAAAAGAGAGCATCCAATGTGACGCTCTCTTTTCTTCAGTCTTTATTTTCGTATGTCTCTCTTACAAAGAAAGAATACAAAAACGGAAAGTGTATGAATACCGAAAAGGGATGTGAAGAAGATAGAACGATTAAAAGCCCTTATCGACAATAACCTTTCCGAAGGGAGTCAGAGCCAGTCCGGCAAGTTTGAAGTGTTGTCTCCCGAATGGTATACCAATGATTGTGATACAAAGCAGAATTCCCCATCCCAGATGAGAGAGGCTGATCCAAATTCCACCGAGAAACAGCCAGACTATATTCATTATGATACTGAGGCAACCTCCCGAATCGGGGGTGCTCCTCACCTCTTTGCCGAACGGCCATAAAGCAAGCCCGGCCAGTTTCAGAGTCTGAAAGCCAAATGGAATACCAATAATGGTAACCATCATCAAGAGACTTGCAATAAGATACTCTATCGCAGTAAAAATGCCGCCACACAGCAGCCAGATAAGATTCAAGAATGGATTCATAGGCTATTAGAATAACGGTAGTAAAGAAAAAGGTCGGAAGTTCATTTCGGTACCTCCAACCTTTTTTCCTTATACCTTATATTAATTATTAATAAGAACGAGCAAATATCACACGGCAAGCAGAAGGTTTGCCGGTTACCATACACTTACCGGGCTCTTTGTCACCTTCAACAAACGAATCGAACGGGATACAACGAATAGTAGCTTTTGTCTCTTCCTTGATCTTCTCTTCTGTTTCCGTAGTTCCGTCCCAATGAGCCAGAATGAAACCGCCCTCTTCGATTTTTTCCTTGAATTCATCGTAGCTGTCTACCTTAATGATACGTGAATCGCGATAAGTACGCGCTTTCTTGTAGATGTTGGCCTGAATCTCTTCCAACAGATTTTGAACATATGTCTCGATACCATCGCAAGTGACGGTCTCTTTCTCCAATGTATCGCGACGCATCACCTCCATCGTATTGTTTTCCAGGTCGCGTCCGCCCATTACCAGACGAACCGGTACACCCTTCAGTTCATAATCGGCAAATTTGAAGCCCGGTCGTTTGTTATCGGCATTATCATATTTGACCGAAATGCCCAATGCCTTCAGCTTCGCTACAATACCTTCTACCTTGGCATCAATCTGTTTCAGCTGCTCGTCATTCTTATATATAGGAACGATCACTACCTGAATCGGAGCCAGATGCGGAGGTAATACCAGACCGTTGTCATCCGAGTGGGTCATGATCAATGCACCCATCAGACGGGTAGAAACACCCCATGAAGTAGCCCATACGTACTCAAGCTTATTTTCTTTATTAACAAACTGCACATCAAACGCTTTCGCGAAGTTCTGTCCCAGGAAGTGAGACGTACCACTCTGTAACGCCTTGCCGTCCTGCATCATCGCTTCAATGGTATAGGTGTCAAGCGCACCGGCAAAACGTTCATTGGCCGACTTCACCCCTTTCACCACCGGAACCGCCATGTATTTCTCTGCAAAGTCAGCATATACATTCAGCATACGGATTGCTTCTTCTTCTGCCTCCTCACGTGTTGCATGTGCCGTATGGCCTTCCTGCCACAGGAATTCTGCTGTACGGAGAAACAGTCGTGTACGCATCTCCCAACGGAAAACGTTTGCCCACTGGTTGCATAAGATAGGCAGGTCACGATAAGACTGAATCCAGTTTTTATAAGTATTCCAGATGATTGTTTCGGAAGTCGGACGGATAATCAGTTCTTCTTCCAACTTTGCAGCAGGGTCAACCACCACACCCGAACCATCTTCGGCATTCTTCAGGCGGTAGTGAGTAACTACGGCACACTCTTTGGCAAAGCCTTCCACATGCTCAGCTTCACGACTCAAGAATGATTTTGGAATCAGCAACGGGAAATAAGCATTCACATGTCCGGTTTCCTTAAACATATCGTCCAGCTGACGTTGCATTTTCTCCCAAATAGCGTATCCGTAAGGCTTAATCACCATACATCCGCGTACAGCCGATTGCTCTGCCAAATCGGCTTTCACTACCAAATCATTATACCACTGCGAATAGTTTTCGCTGCGTTTGGTCAGGTCTTTCAGTTCTTTTGCCATTATATTTTTCTTCTTTTAAAGTTTTCTATCTTCAAAACAGGATGCAAAAATACTAAAAATGGGTGAACTGTGATCATTCTTTATCTATAATTTTAAGAGGTAACCCGGCAGGGCAGTTCATAAACAAGCCGGTTTATCGATTGACAACCGGCTTATTTATGATTTTTCAGAAAGCAGAATCACCACTTCTTGCCTTTTTCTTCCAACGGAAGTCCGTCACTGAATCCCATGGAAGCATGCGTACCGTCGCAAAACGGTTTATTGGAGGACTGTCCGCAACGGCACAAAGTCACCCTGTTCCTGATTGTATAGCTTTTGCCATCCGCACTCTCTATGCGGATACCGCCTTTTACCCAGATAGGTCCGCTCACTCTGATTCCGGGATCCTCAATAATACCGATAGAGGGCTCAAAAGGCGGTTCGAAGACTTTTTGCGTCTCTTTGTCCCAAACGACGAGCCGCCCGGCAGGACAATGGCCGGCCTCGCGACGGACAAGTTCACGCTCTTCTTCGGTTTCAGCGAGTTGTACCAGATTCCAGATTCGACCGCGTGCATCGCAGAAACGGGCAAAAGCACAATACTTTTCGTTATCGGCAAGCACCATGGCGGGGCCTTCCAATTCCTCGGCTTCTTCAAGTAACGGACGTTTGTTATTGGTTTCATTAGAGTCCCAATCGGTGGCACGCTTATGAGAACCGTCACAGAAGGGTTTATGGCGGGAATGCCGGCAACGGCACAGAGCTACCGGAGTGGCCGAACTGTCGAAACTCAGCCCGCGTTGATACACCCACGAAGAACCTTCTTCATTGGGAAGAATAATTTCCTGGTCAATGGGAGGATTACCATAAACAAGATAAGGGCCGTCAGGAGTTATTTTGATATAATACTTCTCGGGTGCTTGCCGACTGCCCTCTTCTACTAAAATTTCTTCTTTCTTAGTCATAATTTTACGCCATAAGGAGGTTTAACATATCCTTTATCGCTTAAAGAACAGATAGTCAAACTAAAAAGTTTCTTATAACACCGTCTAACTTCTTACGGATTCGTTGATACCAAACCCGAAAAGTGCAAAGTCTCCCTTCACCGGATCATCCGGCCATATCTCCCGCAATGCATCGGTAATACAACGCGCAGTCTTCAGACATTTACGTGCATCGGTCAGTCCAAGATCGACTGAAATGCGATGCACATGCGTGTCGAGAGGGATAATCAAATCCGAAGGATCAAAACTCCGCCAGATACCCAGATCCACAGGAGAATCCCGACGAATCATCCAGCGCAGGAACATACACATCTTTTTCGCTTCGGAAGCACTTGCCAAAGCAGGCATCCCATTGATATGTCCGAACACGGATTGCAGTCTTTCCAACGGAGTACCCCAAGAAAGCGAATGGCACAAATGCGACTCCAGGTCTTCATGTTCCTGATAGGCCGCATACAAAGCCTGACAAAGTAAATAGAAATCATTCCAGGAATAATAACGATAGAAGCTGGTTTTTACTCCTCGATATTTCTTCCACTCCTCACTAAGTATATACCGGTAAGGAGCATTCGAGAACAGTTCACGGTCAATCCGGTCGCCGCTTTTGATAATAGCCTTCCGGTTTCCGGTAGCAATCCAAGAAGCTACCAGGGCAGAGATCTCAATATCGGCCTTGCCGGTATAGCGATGTGGAAACTGTACAGGGTCATCCATAATAAATTCGGCTACCTCGTATTTCTCTGCCAAAAATGCAAGTTTATTCTTTAGTTCTTGTTTCATAAACGTTAGAAGGTATGTATCAAAAAGAAACACCACAGATTACGCGATTCTATACATAACACTGATAATGAGTCTGTAAAAGTACGTGGAATCTGTGGTGAAAACCTCTTACTGCAATCTCAGTAAGTTTTTTATTTGCTAAAATCTCTCGGAGCAGGTACCGGAGCCAATGGTTTACGGTCCTGAAGCTGTTTCATAACCTCTTCGATGGCTCTGTTCAGCTGCTGATCCTCTCCATTCCACTCTTTCACCGGATCATTATCGATCAGGATATCCGGGTCCACACCATGGTTTTCGATAATCCATTGTCCCGTCTTCGGGTCATAACTGGTAAAGAACGGAACACGTATGTCTGTTCCATCCATATATGGCAATGAACCACTAATGCCAACAATACCTCCCCAGGTACGCGTACCTATCAACTTGCCCAATCCAAGTGCGCGGAAGCCCCATGGGAACAGGTCGCCATCAGAAGCGGAGTATTTATTAATCAAACAAACCTTCGGTCCCACCTGTACAGCATCAGGCACTGTTCCCACATGGCTGGTACCTCTACCCATAGTCAAGCGATAAGGTTCACGGGAAAGACGTTCCAGGATCATTGGTGAAACATTACCTCCACCATTGACACGATCATCAATAATCAACCCTTCTTTATCAAGTTGCGGATAGAAATAGCGGGCAAACTCGTTCAAGCCTTCCGGTCCCATATCCGGAATATAAATATATCCGATACGTCCGTTGGAAGCCTGGTCCACTTTCTTTATATTATCCTGTACCCAATTGTAATGTATCAAAGGATATTCATTGGCAAGCGGACTGATCACAACCTTACGTGCTCCGGAAAGCTGAGGTTTGGCATTCAACGAAATTTCAGTAGGTATCTCTGCTTTACCCACCAGTAAAGAATACATATCTTTAACTGTATTGGTCGGCACACCGTCAATAGCTACGATGTACTCTCCTGCTTTCACATCAACCCCCGGTTCCGTAAGCGGAGAGCGCAGTTCTTTGCTCCAAGATGCTCCGGGGAATATCTTCTCCAGACGGAAAAAGCCACTCTTGTCGCGGGTAATCTCCGCACCAAGCAAACCGGTATTGATCCGTTTGGGCTGTTCCGTTTCTCCCGGATTGACATAAGCATGCCCACAGTTCAATTCACCTATCATCTCACCGATAATGTAATTCAGGTCTAAACGAGTTTTAACGTAAGGCAGCAAGACCGCATATTTTTCTTTAATTGCTTTCCAATCTACACCGTGCATGCTCTCCTGATAGAATCCGTCACGATAGGCACGCCAAGCTTCATCAAAGATTTGTGCCCACTCTTTCGGATAATCCACAGTAATCTTCATATTGCTTAAATTGACCGGAGTGGTCAGTTCTGTCTTACCCGAAGGAAGATTGGTCACATAAATCTGACGGCCTTTAAAGAAAAGTGCCTTCTTACCATCGTAAGTAACATCCATCGAAGCTCCATCGGCAATCGATTCCTCTTTCTGACTTACCAAGTCATACATTTTCGTACCACCACGTCCCCAGTAGTACACCTTGTTGCCATCCGAATAGAAGTTACCATAATAAGACGGAGACAAGGGCAATCGAACAATGCGATCGGTAATGCCATCCGGATCGAACTTCACCAACGAAGCATCAGCCACCTCCTTCTTATCTGCCGGTTTCTTATCCCCGCTTTTGGGTGCAGCATTAGCTGCAGCCACTTCCGCATCTTTCTGCATGAAAGGAGACGATGTATCTTTAGACAGCAAAGCGATGTACACACCATACATATTATTATATACATGGTTCCATTCCAATGATCCGTAAGTCGGATTAAAATCACGGGCAGAAGAGAATATCAGATACTTTCCGTCGGCACTGAACACCGGAGAAGAAGAGTTATACCATTTGTCGGTCACCGGATATTCTTTCTTTTCCGCAATATTGTAGACATATACGACATTGATTTCATTTTTACCCATCCGTGTATAAGTCAACCACTCACTGTCCGGAGAGAAAGTAACTCCACCCGGCACTCCCATCGGATCTTGCAATAATAATGAAACTTTCCCGGAAGCCACATCCAGCAGATTAACTCGGTTCTTACGATCCATATACACTATCTTCTTAGAATCCGGACTCCATTTAAAGCCACGGATATATGTATCGTTCTTATGGGTTAACTGCATCGGTTCGCCACCTGCCGCATTCTGCAGATAAAGTTCGGTTTCGCCTGTAGCATCAGAGATATAAGCAATCTGTGTTCCGTCCGGTGACCACTGTGCGTCACGGTCGTGAGCTCCCGGCGAACGAGTTATATTTTTTGTAACCCCTTTTTCTACCGGCAGATTGAATACTTCACCCCGGCTTGTCACTACCATTCGTGCTCCATCCGGCGACAGACTGGCCGCAGTCACATAATTCGCTCCGTCTTTCAAATCGGTACGGGCATAGATGTTATCCGAAGCCAGTGTAATGTTTACCTTTTCAGCCTTCCGGGTAGCGGCATCCATCTTATAAATATATCCACCATTCTCAAAGACAATGGTATTTCCACTGGCACTTGGGAACTTCACATCATACTCAGTGAAATCAGTTACCTTGGCAGTCTGTTTAGTCTTCGTATTGTATACAAAGATATTCATGATGCGGTCACGATCGGAAAGGAAAAAGATTTCATCGCCAATCCACATCGGAAAAATGTCCTGAGCTACATTATTGGTAATGTTTTCCACTGTTTTGCTGTTCGGATTATACACCCAGATATCATCCGCCATACCGCCTTTATAATACTTCCAGGTACGGAATTCACGCATCACCCGGTTGTATGCCAACTGTTTTCCGTCCGGTGAGTAACTACAAAATCCGCCCTCCGGAAGAGGAATTGCTTCTGACAATCCGCCTTCCTTGTCCACTGTAAACAGTTTGCCGGAAAATCCATCACTGATACGGTTACGGTATACGATGCGCTGTCCGTCCGGTGTCCAGGTCATGACAATGTTATTGGGTCCCATACGGTCACCCAGGTCATCGCGGCTATTGGTAGCCGTATAGGTAACTCGTAACGGTTCACCCCCTGTCGCAGGCATGGTATACACTTCTGTATTTCCATCATACTGTCCGGTGAATGCAATCGTTTTGCCGTCCGGAGAAAACCGGGGAAACATTTCGTATCCCACATGGGAAGTCAGACGCTGTGCCTCACCTCCCGCAGCAGGCACTTTATACAAATCGCCCGCATACGAAAATACGATCTCCTTTCCGTTCGTAGCAGGAAAACGCAGTAATCGTGCTTCTCCCGCAGCCGATAACAGTACAGGAGCCCCCGCCAGAACGAAGATAGATAAGATTAGTTTCTTATTCATGTGATTATCTATTAAAATTGATTCACAAAGGTAAGAAAAGAACAAAGAGTGAAAGAGGAAATACACAAAAAAACCGCAGATTCCATCATTCTTTTCTCACAAAAAGATCAAGGGAACCTGCGATATTTACTTTTGACTTGAAAACATGAATTGAGCGGTAGGCGAGGGTCGAACTCGTGACCTGCGGCTTGGGAAGCCGCCGCTCTGCCAACTGAGCTACTACCGCAATATAAATTGCTTCCGTTTTGTAAAGCAGTGCAAAGATAAATATTGTTTCTGAAATACCCATGGCAATGGCACAATATTTTGCATCCGGGAACGGAAATATAAAATATTACCGTACATTTGCTAACCGAAAATACACAGATAGATTCATGAAACAGATCATACTTATCACCGGAGGGGCCCGTTCGGGCAAAAGCAGCTATGCCGAACGGTTAGCATTATCTCTCTCCCCCAATCCGGTCTACCTGGCCACCTCACGCATCTGGGACGAAGAGTTCCGTCAACGGGTGTTACGTCATCAGGCCAACCGGGGACCGGAATGGACCAACATAGAAGAAGAAAAGGAACTGAGCCGCCATTCTTTGCAAGGGCGTGTAGTGCTGATCGATTGCGTAACACTCTGGTGTACCAATTACTTCTTCGACCTTGAAGCGGATACAGACAAGGCACTCGCCGCCATAAAAGCCGAGTTTGACCGGCTGACAGAACAGGAAGCCACCTTTATCTTCGTCACCAACGAGATCGGCATGGGAGGCACCTCAGAAAACCTTATACAACGAAAGTTCACCGATATGCAGGGGTGGATGAACCAGTATATTGCCACCCGGGCCAATCAGGTCTTATTAATGGTATCGGGCATTCCCGTGAAAGTAAAAGATGAAAAACAAACGATAGACTAACCCTATATAAAATGAAAACATTTCAAATCACCAGACCGGACGAAACAATCCGGGAAGCATTGACTGACAAAATAAACAATCTGACCAAGCCCAAAGGTTCTCTGGGAACACTTGAAGAACTGGCTTTGCAAATCGGGCTTATCCAGCAGACACTGACTCCCACGCTGAAATGTCCGCAGAACATTATATTTGCAGCCGATCATGGCATTGTCGACGAAGGTGTCAGCCTCTCTCCCAAAGAGATCACCTGGCAGCAAATCAGCAACTTCCTTCATGGAGGGGCAGGTGTCAACTTCCTCTGCCGCCAACACGGATTCGAATTAAAGATCGTGGATGCCGGAGTGGATTACGATCTGCCTTACGACAGGGGAATTATCAATATGAAAGTACGCAAAAGTTCACGCAACTACCTGCATGAAGCGGCCATGACGGAAGAAGAGATGGACTTGTGTATAGACCGTGGGGCAGAGATAGTCCGCCGGTGCCACGCCGAAGGATGCAATGTGCTCTCCTTGGGTGAAATGGGAATCGGCAACACTTCATCCTCCTCTATGTGGATGACCTGCTTCACCCGTATTCCCCTCGAACAATGCGTCGGCGCCGGAAGCGGACTCGACAATGCCGGAATCCGTCATAAATACAGCGTATTGCAGCGGGCACTGGACAATTATCAGGGAGACGGAAGCGTACGCGACCTGATTCGTTACTTCGGCGGCCTGGAAATGGTAATGGCGGTAGGTGCCATGCTTCAGGCAGCCGAACTGAAAATGATTATCCTGGTGGACGGATTCATCATGACAAACTGCATCCTCGCGGCATCCCGGCTTTACCCTGAAGTAATGCACTACGCCATCTTCGGCCATCAGGGAGACGAGACCGGACACAAGCTTCTGCTTGATGCCATGGGAGCCAAGCCGTTATTGAATCTGGGTTTGCGCCTTGGAGAAGGGACCGGAGCCATCTGCTCCTATCCTATCGTAGACTCTGCGGTGCGGATGATCAACGAAATGGACAACTTTGCGCATGCGTCCATCACCAAATACTTTTAAAGAAGCCCCACATGAATATATTAGCAGCATTTATCTTTTTCACCCGTCTCCCCTTCTGGCGCATCCGGGAAGTTCCGGCAGAATGTTTTAAGCACGTGGTGCCTTACTGGCCCCTTTCAGGATGGCTTACGGGCGGCGTCATGGCGGGGGTACTCTGGTCGGCCGCACAGGTTCTCCCCTTCACCGTTGCCGTATTGCTGGCACTTACCAGCCGATTGTTGATTACAGGCGCATTGCACGAAGACGGGCTGGCGGATTTCTTTGACGGATTCGGCGGAGGAACCAGCCGGGAACGTATCCTCTCTATTATGAAGGATTCGCACATCGGCAGTTATGGGGTCATCGGATTGATCGTATACTTCTTCCTGCTATGGAATCTCCTGACAAGTCTTCCTCTCTCCTTCGCCTGCTCTGTACTGATTGCAGGCGACACTGTGAGCAAGTTGACTTCATCACAGATCATTAACTTCCTGCCTTACGCACGGAAAGAAGAAGAGAGTAAGGCGAAGGTGGTTTATAATAGAATGTCGCAAGGAGAATTTGCTTTCGGACTTTTATGCGGAATACTTCCTTTGACGCTCCTGCTTCCGTACAGGTATTGGATTGCCATTATATTCCCACTGGCAGTGTTGTATCTACTATACAGGCTGATGAAACGAAAGTTACAAGGGTATACAGGCGATTGCTGCGGTGCACTGTTCCTTTTAAGCGAACTGTCCTTCTACCTGGGGGTAGTTATTCTTATATTCATATAGTTTGACTCACCACAGAGTAACACAGAGTTCCACTGAGATGATTTATCTCTTAAACATCTTATAGACAATAATTTAAAAACCGGTGAAACTCTGTGTTACTCTGTGGTGAATCAAACTCATACTTAAACCAATAAGATCATGGAAATCATATTGATCCGACATACCTCTGTCGATGTTCCCAAAGGCGTCTGTTATGGCCAGACCGATGTTCCCTTACGGGATAGTTTTAAAGAAGAAGCCACAATCACGGCTCAACAGTTGCAGGATGATGTGTTTGATGCCGTATTCACAAGTCCTTTGAGCCGCTGCACCCGTCTGGCAGAGCACTGTGGCTATCCGGATGCCATCCGTGATGCCCGTCTGAAAGAACTGGACTTCGGTGAATGGGAAATGAAGGAGTTCGACAAAATAGATGATCCGCGACTGCAAGAGTGGTATGACGACTATTTCCATGTGGCAGCCACAGGCGGAGAATCGTTTATGATGCAACTTCAACGGGTCTCCGAATTTCTGGATGAAGTGAGCAGGCAAAAGTACGGGCGCGTGGCTGTCTTCGCACATGGCGGAGTACTGATTTGTGCACAGATCTATGCAGGAACATTAAAGATGGAAGATGCTTTCGGCGCACTGACACCTTACGGTGGAATAGTCCGGCTGCAACTTAACCCAAAGACAGCAGAACAGTCAGCCACACCAACGCGACCATCAACGCCTCTGCCTTCTGATTGACGGATACCGCTTTCCTCATATCCGCTGTTGTCAATACCCGTTCGTTATCACCGATGAACGGTTTCCATACCTCCTCCCCGAAGTAATAATGCGGACCGCCGAACCGGCAATTCAGGATACCCGCCAATGCCGCCTCCGGATAACCGGAGTTGGGACTGGCATGGCGACTGCCGTATTTACCCACAAACCTGAATAAAGAAAGCCGTCCGCTGACGATTATCATCAACAGAGCCGTCAGGCGGGCAGGAATGTAATTGGCGACATCATCTATCCGGGCCGCTATACAGCCGAACTGACGATAGCGCTCGTTTCGGTAACCAATCATCGAGTCGAGCGTGTTCACCATCTTATACGCCATCATGCCGGGTACTCCCAGCACAGCATACCAGAAAAGGGGTGCAATCACTCCGTCACTCAGATTTTCCGCCAAGGTTTCCAAAGCCGCCGTGCGCACTTCCTGCGCAGATAAAGCAGAAGTATCCCGCCCCACGATACGCCCCACCTGTCGGCGTCCCTCGTCCAACGAACGGTCTACCGCCTCGAAAACCATCCGAACCTCACGTATCAACGTCGTTCCGGCCAGGCAGCAGAATATCAGCAAGGTCTTTATCAGAGCCGTCAATACGATGGAATACTCTTCGGTCACCCTGAGAAAGAAGCAAGTGAAAAGATAGACTCCCGCAATCAGCACTGCCGATACCAGCCCACCTTTCCAAACGCGGGCACTCCCCACATTCATCGACTTTTCTCCCCAAGCTATCAGTTTGCCGAATCCCACCACAGGATGCGGCAACCAGGCAGGGTCTCCCAACCAGCGATCCAGCAGCCAAGCCAAAGGCAAGGGGGACAGCCGGCAGAAATATACAAGGCAAACAAACCCAAAAAACATCTCGTCCATACTCTGATACATCCTTAATCTGTCATTATTCCGCCATCCACTTCGCAATGGCCCTCACCAGTTCATCATTCTCTTCCGGTGTCTGGGTGGCAACACGGAAGAAACGTTCGTCCAACCCTTCGAAGTTGGAAGCATCACGAATCAGAATTCCTTCTTCACGGGCCAGATACTCTTTCAAGGCAGCAGCTTTACCGAATCGCAAACAAACCAGCATAAAGTGCGTATCGGTAGGCCATACTTCCAGTCCGCCTATCGCTTCAAGCGAACTTTTCAGACGGGCACACTCTGCCAGATAGTCCTTCATGGAGAGAGCTTCCGGAATGCCCTCGGAAAGCAGGTAGAGACCTGCCTCGATGGCAAGCTGATTGACCGACCAAGGCATGCGGTTCGTACGCAGACGAGCCATCAGCCCCGGCTGCGCAGTTACGTATCCCAGACGGAGCCCCGGTATGGCATATCGCTTGGTCATGGAATGCAAGAGGATCACATTGGGAAATCCGGCAGCTTCACGTGCGGTGAAGAGTTCCTCCAACGTAAAGTATTCATACGACTGATCGATCACGAAGCAAACCTGCGGATGTTTCCTGATCAGTTCGGTCAGGCGCTCCTTACCATGCACCTCTCCTGTCGGATTATTCGGGTTGCAGAGCCATACCATACGCACGTCCTCCGGCACTGCCTCCAGCGTATACAGGGATGTGACCCTATGCCCGTGCATGCGGCAGGCATCGGCATATTCGCTGAACGTAGGCATCAGGATGGCCGTATTCGTCCCCCGGAAGGTTTGCGCTATCAGATAAATGGCTTCTGTGGCACCATTCGTCACGCAAACCGAAGCGGCAGGCAAAGCGTGACGGTCGGCCAGACGGGCCTCTAATGTATAAGGTTCCGGTTCGGGATAAGCGGAAATGGTGGAGATACGCCCGCACAAATGCGTCCGCAGCCCGTCAAGGTTTACCTTATTATATACGTTCGAACTGAAATTACTCCGTATCGGGTGGAGGTATTTATAAGAATCGTCTCCGTGTCCTTCAATCATTGTCTGTCAATATTTGATAGATAAGCGGCAGGTCGACATGCTTGCGGACGTGGGCTGCCAGTTTATCGTATTGTTCTTCTTTAAACGCTTTATAGTCGAAAGTGGTCTCCTTCAGCTTATCGGCGAAAGGTTCCAGCAGATAGTCGATGACCGAAGGATTGTCGAGAATGCCATGTACGTATGTCCCCATACAGGTACGGTCGGCAAAATATCCGTCCTCCCTTCCGTCTGCCAGATGGTTGAGTGGCGAAGCGGGAACATCGGCAAGGGGCGTCGTTGTGCCCATGTGTATCTCGTATCCTTCACAGGTCTCGCTGCCTTCAAGAAAGTGGAAACGTACCTGCCGCGTAATCTTTTCCCCCTGCATACGGGTGCTGACGGGCAATAATCCCAATCCCGGCAAGCGTTCTATCTCACCTTCCACATGATCGGGATCGCAAACCTCCTGCCCCATCAACTGGTAACCTCCACAAATGCCCATCACCGTGGCACCCTCCCGGTGGGCACGGACGATGGCCTGCGCCACTCCGTTACGGCGCAACTCATACAGATCGGACAAAGTGCTTTTCGAACCGGGCAACAGGATGATATCAGCTTTCATCAGTTCGTCCGTATTGTTGGTGTAGAACAGGTGTACACGCGGATCGCGCTCCAATACATTGAAGTCGGTAAAGTTACTTAAATGCCGGAGCAGCACTACGGCTATGTTTACCTTCCCCTGTCCGGCACGGATATTCTTGGTTTGCAGCATCACCGAATCTTCTTCTTCGATATAAATGTCTTTGTAATAAGGCACGACTCCCACCACCGGAACACCACAGAGATCTTCCAGCATCTTTACCCCCGACTCGAAAAGACGGATATCTCCACGGAATTTATTAATCAATATCCCCTTGATATGCTTCCGCTCTTCCGGCCGAAGCAGCATCACCGAACCGTAAACACTGGCAAACACTCCTCCACGGTCTATATCCGCCACGAGAATCACATCTGCTCCGGCATGCATAGCCATAGGCAGGTTCACCAGATCACTGTCCCGGAGGTTAATCTCGGAGATACTCCCCGCCCCTTCCATCACTACCGGATTGTAACGGGCAGCCAAACGGTCGAATGCGGCATGAACCTCTTTTCGCAATTCCTCCCGCCCTTCACGGCGGAAATATTCGTAAGCATTCCGGTTACCGATGGGGCGCCCGTTGAGTACCACCTGTGAAGTATGATCGGACGATGGTTTCAGTAGCAACGGGTTCATATCCGTATGGCAAGGCACGCCTGCGGCCTCGGCCTGCACAGCTTGTGCCCTTCCTATTTCAAGTCCCTCGGGAGTGGCATATGAATTTAATGCCATGTTCTGTGCCTTGAATGGTGCAGGATGATAACCGTCTTGCAGGAATATGCGGCAAAAAGCTGCGGCAATGATGCTTTTACCCACATCACTACCGGTTCCGGCCAACATTAAAGGGTGTAAGTTCTTATTCATATCGTGTTTGTCACGTTAATGGGCGACAAACTTAGTGAAAATATTCGGGGGGGACAAGTGGGGGTATCAAAAACTCACCACAGAGAACACAGAATAACACAGAGAGGGGGTGTGTCGAAACTCGTATTCACAACAGATTTATACAGATAAGTATCATTAGTTATCAACAGATTAAGTTTGCTCTATGGAACTCTGTGTTACTCTGGGGTGAATAATGACACATCCCCAATCCATGCAGAGTGCTTCCATGCGGAAGTCATAACAGTCTCAACTTTCTTGTCACATTCTTTGCTATTCCCACAAGATTCTTTATCTTTGTCACTTGAAAGCCGAAGAGAAATGCGGCATATTGAAACGTTTTTTGCGGAAAGAAAAGTACCAAATTTAATTAATGCATAAAAACAAGAACTTCAATAAATCAGTTTCATACGTGCGACGTAGGGTCGGGCGTGTGAACATATTTATGAAGTTCTAGGTATTGGTACTACCTCTTTCCGCGTAAATATGAACTCAGCGCCCGACTTCTTATATATATAAGGTATACATAAGGATGTGGACGTTCATAATAATCAGAAAGGTATGAACAGACCAATCAAAGAAGTAACAAGGAGGGGCAGGCATGGCTAACTGGATAACCCTCAAACAACTGTCGGAGAAACGCGGTATTGCCGAATCCGACCTCCGCACATGGGCAAACTTGGGATATATCGCTTCATCGAGGATAGAGAACGTCCTAATGATTGATGACGAAAGCCTGACCCAATATCTTGATGTTCACCAGATCAAAGATTTAGGTGAGAATTATCTGGAAAAGATCATCAAAGAAAAGGAACTGGAACGTAAGTACTCCTCTCACAATGTGACGACGAACTATTTCTATTGAAAACCCAGAAACTACACCAACCACTTTTCCATATCCTCATTCAGGAACTCGGTCAGTTGATTACGGACGATCACGAACGGGAAATATTCCTTTCCGTCTCCAGTGGCGAACCCATCGCACGGGTGGCGAAACGTAACAAAATGACGTATGCACGAGTGGCGACTAACTATAGTTCCATCCTCCGGACTCTGGGCGAACATAAGGGGCGAATCGCCACATTTCGCAGTCGGACGATGGAACTGATGTTCGATAAATGCAATACGGTCACACCCGTAAATACTCCCCTATCAAACCTTGTCGGCGCGCATGCCTATAATGTTTTATATGGAGAGATGGGATTCAGGACAGTACGCGACCTTCTGCAATACACCACCCAGAACGGATGGCAAAGCCTGAGACGCTTCAAGGGCATGGGACTGGTTACGTATAAGAGTGTGATGAACGCACTAAGGGATGCCAACTTCATCATTGTCCGCAAAGACGGAAACATCGAGCTGTCACCAGAGATCGCTGCGCTGGTAATATAAAAAAGATAGAACCGAGTATCCCGAAGGGAATTGAGCCAGACACAAAGTACCCTTTTATCAAAATGATAATCCAAACGCTTTAGATTCGCTTTTTCCCGTACAAAGTACCAAGGATGGGCAAAAATCGCCGTATTTTCGCATCAAGAGAATACCGTTAGAAACAAATACATCCATTACGAGAACAAAAGGATACCTATTTTGCATTATCGTTTAACAACAGAAACAAAAACCAATAAAATATCATATTTTTATCAATCATCAATCTATCATTCTACGAAAGCAACCAGAGAAATAGGACCACTGTTTTCACTCCCAAACAAGAACAATATATGTAATGGAAGAAAACATATAGAGATATTGGGCAAAACTCTTATTCATTTTTGAAAAACGCAACCGTCTTTCGGAGCAAATGCTTACTTCTTTTAGTCGAAATGCCGGCTCTTCAAGGTGAAAACGCCGGCTCTTCCTCCTCCCAAGCCCGGCTTTCCGGGCGAAGAAGCGGAAAGTTCCGGGACATTCTCTCCTATATGGGCAAGAAGATGAAAAGGGATAGTTAGCGGAAAAGGCCATTATCCGCCTTTTTGATTCCGAAAACGTTTTATAGACATCAATTAGGCAAATGAAATTAATTCTGAACGGAACCTTATTCGCTATCAATTAATTTATTATCTTTGTATTCATACTAAAAAAACAAGACGCATTATGAAGGAGTCTAAAAAATACAAGCAACAAGAAGAGGAAACAACCAAAGTATCCGAACCGGTAGTAGCTTACAATAGTATGGCTTATCTTGAATTGGAAGCAGAGAAAGCAGAATTGATCCGGACTATTGCCAATATAGACAGTAAAGAAATCATCGACAAAGTGAAGCAGAAACTTCACGATGTGCTCGGTTTGAGAGAGAAAACTGCTGTTAAGAAAGCAGCTCCCTGCCAGCTCACAGAAGATGAAATTAAAGAAGAAATAGAACAAGCAATAGATGAAATACAACAAGGACAAATCATCAGCAGCCAAGAAATGCACACTACTTTTAAACACTATCTATTATGATGAAGATAGCATGGACAATTCAAGCACAAAGAAGGGTTATTGAAATTTTAGAATACAGCCAACAAGAGTTTGGTAACAAAGCAACCGATCGCCTGGCAAGAACCATTGAACAAAAAACATTGCAACTAATCAATACCCCATTCCGAGGACCTGTAGAACTGATACTTGCCAAAGAGAAAAAGATTAGCTGCTGATACTTACTCGTAAATCCTTATAAAATTATATATTATGTAGATGAAAAGGAAGAAAGCATATACATCGTAACTTTGTTCCATACTCACCAACATCCTTCAAAGTTGGACAAAGAAGTCGAATTATAAAGACGGCATTCCCTTACATTTTCTGAACAAACCTCCCCCCTCGTCTGTTACAAGGACTCATAAACCTAAACCGTAACAGACGTATGGAAAAAAAGAAAATACCAGTCGCGCTGATGATAGCGGCAGGAATACTCTTATACAGCAACACCGTTCTGGCGCAAAGCCTCCCTCCCACGCGGGAAACTTCGCAGCAGCAACTCAGCTTTGATGAAGCGTTGCAACTGCTGCACAAGGGCAACCAAAGCCTCAAGATAGCCGACAAAGGTATCGACATAGCCCGTGCCGAACGGGGAAAGCTCAATGCCTTCTGGATGCCCAGCCTGCAATCGACCGGTGTCTTTGTGCACCTTTCCGAAAAGATCGAAGTGAAACAACCCCTTTCCCAGTTCACCGATCCGGCCAAAGACTTTGTACATACCATCCTGCCGGATGATAAGATCATATCGTCCATACTTGACCAGATTGGTACGAACACACTTATTTTCCCGTTGGCGCCGCGTAACCTGACCACTGTAGACCTCACCGCCGAATGGGTACTCTTTGCCGGGGGCAAACGTATTCATGCCACCAAGATAGGTAACACAATGATAGACCTCGCCCGTGAAAACCGGGCACAGGTAGACGCCACGCAGCGCACGCTGCTTGCCGAAAGCTATTACGGCCTGCGCCTGGCGCAGGAAGTCGTCAGTGTCCGCCGGGAATCGTACCAGGCACTGAAGCTCCATTACGAGAATGCGTTAAAGCTGGAGGCCACCGGCATGATAGACAAGGCGGCACGCCTCTTTGCCCAAGTCAACATGGACGAGGCACTGCGCGAGCTGGAAGCCGCCCGCAAGGAAGAGGCCGTGGTGCAACGTACGCTGAAAACCCTGCTCAATCTGGAAACAAGCGGAGACATCACACCTTCCTCTCCCCTGTTTATCAACGATACCCTACCTCCCAAGATGGAGTTTTTGCAGGTGGTAGGCATCAGCAACTACCTGCTCAACCAACTGAACCTTCAGGAACACATGGCCAAGCAACAGGTCCGGATAGACCAGAGCGGCTATCTGCCCAATATCGCCCTCTTCGGTAAGCAGACGCTTTACTCTCATGGCATACAAAGCAATCTGCTGCCTCGCACCATGGTCGGCATAGGTTTCACCTGGAACCTTTTCGACGGACTGGAACGGGAGAAGCGGATCCGACAATCGCGCCTGACCCAACAGACTCTCGCATTGGGGCAGGAGAAAGCACGTGACGATCTTTCCGTCGGAGTGGACAAACTGTACACCGGTCTGCAAAAGGCGCTCGACAACGTGCGGGCACTGAACACTACCATCGAGTTGAGCGAAGAATTGGTGCGGATGCGGAAAAAAGCCTTCGCCGAGGGAATGGCAACTTCAACAGAAGTAGTAGACGCAGAAACTCTGCTATCGAAAACAAAGGTGGCCAGACTGGCAGCCTACTACGAGTATGACGTAACCCTGATGAATCTGCTGGCACTCTGCGGCATACCGGAACAATACTCGAACCTGCAAAATAATCAATAAAACAATAATAAAGAGATGGAGAAGTCAGAATCTAAAAAAGGCAGAACCTTAAGCATCGCCTTCATCGCCGTACTTGTGGCAGTAGCCTTGTTCACAGCCATCGGAATGATTGCCATGCGCCGCCAGCCCCTGATCCTGCAAGGTCAGGCCGAAGCAACCGAAATCCGTATCAGCGGCAAACTGCCGGGACGCATCGACACCTTCCTGGTGGACGAAGGCGAGTGGGTGAAACAGGGTGATACGCTGGTGGTCATCAACAGTCCCACCGTAGAGGCGAAATACCGCCAGGTGGACGCATTAAAGCAAGTGGCTGTAGAGCAAAACAAGAAGATAGATGCCGGAACCCGCCGGCAAATCATAGCTACGGCGCAGCAACTGTGGAACAAAACCCAGAGTGACCTGGCACTGGCACGGACAACGTATAACCGCATCCTCACCTTATACAAGGACAGCGTGGTCACTTCTCAACGCAAGGACGAGGTAGAAGCCATGTATAAAGCGGCTCAGGCAGCCGAGCGTGCGGCCTACGAACAATACCAGATGGCAGTGGACGGGGCGCAGAGTGAAGATAAAGCTTCGGCCCGCTCCATGGTAAACGCGGCCAACAGCACGGTCGATGAAGTTTCATCACTGCTGGTGGATGCCCGCCTGATTGCGCCGGAAGACGGGCAGATAGCAACGATCTTCCCCAAACGGGGCGAACTTGTGGCACCGGGCACTCCGATCATGAATCTCGTAGTGATGGACGACGTGCATGTCGTTCTCAATGTAAGGGAGGACCTGATGCCAAACTTCCGCATGGGAGGTACATTCATTGGAGACGTGCCGGCCCTCGCCGAAAAGGGAATCGAGTTTAAAATCTACTATATCAGTCCGCTGGGGAGTTTTGCCACCTGGAAGTCGACCAAACAAACAGGAAGCTACGACTTACGGACTTTCGAGATCCACGCCCGCCCTACCCGGAAAGTGGAAGGGTTGCGTCCGGGGATGTCGGTATTGGTGGAAATCAAATAGAGAATAAAAATGAATACGATTCACCACAGAGGACACAGAGGGCACAGAGTTTAAATTTTCTGTTTATAGAATATCAAAGAGAAAAATATATTTTCTCTGTGCCCTCTGTGTCCTCTGTGGTGAATCAAACTCAAAAACCAATCATTATGCAACAATCCCCTATCACCCGTGTCGTACAACGTGAGTGGCGACGGATGACCTCACGGCGCCTTTACTTCGGCGTCTGCCTGGTGCTTCCGCTATTCACGCTTTTCTTCATGGCTACCATATTCGGCAACGGACAGATGGAGAACATCCCCATCGGCATTGTCGACCAGGACAATACGGCCACCTCGAGGGATATTACCCGGCGGATGTCTGCCGTACCCACCTTCCGGGTGGTTCGTCACTTCGTCGACGAAGCCGAAGCACGCAAAGCGGTACAGCAGAAAGAAATATATGGTTACCTTTCCATTCCTCCACACTTTGAGCAAGATATGATATCGGGACAGGACGCTACGCTGAATTATTATTATCACTATGCACTGCTCTCGGTGGGAGGCGAGCTGATGGCCGCCTTCGAAAGCTCGCTTGCTCCCGTAGCCCTCTCACCTATCGTGATGAAGGCCGTGGCGCTGGGCGTAAACGAACAGCAGATAGAAACCTTCCTACTCCCCGTACAAGCCAACAATCACCCGATTTACAATCCATCGCTGGACTACTCGGTCTACTTGAGCCAGCCCTTCTTTTTCGTACTCTTCCAGGTGCTGGTACTGCTTATCACGGTATATGCCGTGGGGAGCGAGATCAAGTTCCGTACGGCCGGCGAATGGTTACAGGCGGCCGGGGGTGACATCACGATAGCCGTTATCGGCAAGTTGCTGCCTTATACACTTATTTTCAGCCTGATCGGCATACTGGGCAACTTTGTCATGTTCGGCATCCTGCACATACCTTTTCAAGGGAGCTGGTTGCTACTCAATGGAATGACGGTACTTTTCATTATCGCCACCCAGGCACTGGCTCTGTTCATCTTCTCCCTGTTTCCTGCCGTGGCAATCATCATCAGTATCGTATCCATGGTCGGATCGCTGGGGGCTACCTTGTCCGGCGTCACCTTCCCGGTACTCAACATGTATCCGTTGGTGCGAGACGCCTCTTATCTGTTCCCCGTGCGCCATTACACCGAGATTACACAAACCATGCTCTACTATGGTGGCGGATTCATCCACCTATGGCCTTCGGCAGTGATACTTTGTATCTTCCCGCTATTGGCATTGGCGATGCTCCCCCACCTCAGACGAGCCATAATCAGTCGTAAATATGAAAATATCCGGTAAACTATCGCAGATTTCCTTCATCATCACACGTGAATTCCGTGCCATCAGCACCAGTTATGCCGTACTGTTGGTGCTGATGGGAGGTATCTTTGTTTATGGGCTGCTCTATAATTATATGTATGCTCCCAACATCGTGACCGACGCTCCCGTAGCAGTTGTCGACAACTCGCACAGCAGCCTTAGCCGCCAATACATCCGTTGGCTGGACGCCACGCCGCAAGTAGCCGTCTATGCACAGGCAATGGACTACCGGGAAGCCCGCGAATGGATGAAAGAAGGCAAAGTGCAAGGCATTCTGTATATTCCGCATGATTTCGAAACCCGCGTCTTTCAAGGACGGGAAGCAGTGTTCTCGCTATACGCCACCACAGATGCCTTTCTCTATTTCGAGGCGTTGCAGGAAGCCACTTCACGTGTATACCTTGCCCTCAATGATGCCCACCGCATGGATGGTGCCGTATTCCTTCCTCCGCAGGGACTGCTTGCCGTAATGATGGCTAAACCTGTCAACATAGCAGGCACGGCACTCTATAACCACACCGAAGGGTATGGCTCCTATCTGATTCCGGCTGTCATGATGGTCATTATCTTTCAGACATTGCTGATGGTCATCGGTATGCTGACGGGCGACGAATATCAGCACCGTGCCACAGAGCCGTTACTTCCGGCATTCAGGACGACCGGTAAAAACGGGCTTTGGGGAGCGGCAACGCGCCTTGTGGCGGGAAAAACATTTGTATATTGCGGGCTTTATGCGATCTTTTCCATGTTCCTGCTCGGGCTGTTACCCCACTTCTTCAGTATCCCAAACATTGGGAACGGACTGTACATCACCGCCATGATGGTGCCTTACCTGATGGCAACCTCTTTCTTCGGGTTGGCCGCCTCGCGTTTCTTCACCGATTCGGAAGCCCCACTGCTGATGATCGCTTTCTTCTCGGTGGGACTGATTTTCCTGTCGGGAGTCTCCTATCCGTTGGAGCTGATGCCGTGGTATTGGCGTATGATGCACTACATCATCCCGGCCGCACCCGCTACTCTCGCCTTCGTCAAGCTGAACTCGATGGGGGCCGATATGGCAGACATACAACCGGAATACATTACCTTATGGATACAGGTTGTTGTTTATTTCGGACTTAGCGTGTGGGTATACAAGAAGAAACTGGAAGCGTAAACCAGAAGCGCGAGCCCTTCCCCAATTCGGAAGTGACGCCGATACGTCCGCCCATCTTTTCGATAATGCTCTTGCACAAAGGAAGGCCGAGGCCCGTACCCTGTACGAAACTGTCTACTTTCATAAAGCGGTCGAAAACTGCCGTCTGATTCTCAGCAGAGATACCGATGCCGGTATCTTCTACAAACATTTCAAGCTGCCGGGCGGCATCGATCTGGTAACCGATGGTGATAGTGCCCCGGTGCGTAAACTTAATCGCATTGCTCACGAAATTGGTAATCACCTGGTTCAAGTATCCGCTGTCGGCGTTGAACCAGGCATCGAGCGGTGAGTCTTCATCGATCCGTAACTCTACTCCTTCGGGTACTCTATCCTTCATCTTCTGTAGCATCATGGCACAGAACTGATAAAGATAAACAGGCTTCGGCACATACTCAAACGAACCTGCATCGATCTTAGAAAGGTCGATGATATCGGAGAACAGTTGCAGGAGCAATACGTTGTTTTTCTGTATGGTCTGGCGGAACTCTTCCTGCTCCGCCGGATCGTCCACTGTCATCAGAAGGTCGGAAAAACCGACAATGGCATTAAGCGGCGTACGTATTTCATGGCTGATATTTGCCAGAAAAGCGGACTTCAACCGGTTGGACTCTTCCGCTTTATCGCGGGCCGCCCTGAGCTCTGCCTCTGTTTCTTTCTGGACCGTTATGTCATAGTTCACCTCTACTAATTCCAGTCTCGGATCGGGCGACTGGTAGGCAGTCACCATGGAAGATTTATGTATCCAGTTCCATTCGTCCGAATCCTTTGCCCGACGGATACGCAGATCACCGTCAAAGAAACGTTCCGTACCCGCTTTGGCCTTTTCATAGAAATCGAGTACCAACTTCCGGTCATCGGGGTGCATGTACGAAAACACACCGATAATATCCGTCAGCGGCGTGTCATGGCTTTCACCCAGATTCCTGTACCACTGGCGGATGGCGTATCCGGTGTGATCCAGCAGATTGATTTTCGCATATCCCACCTTGGAATAGTCGGAAATAATAGAGAAGAAGTTCTCAAAGTCATGCACTTTGCTCAGTGCATTATTGCGTTCGGTATTATCTATATTCATCAGCAGATAGTTCGACAGATTCCCTTCCGCATCATAGAGCATCAGGCTCCGCACATCAAGATCGGCCATCCCCTTCCGTTCCGACCGGAAGAGTCTGCGTTCTTCGTCGAAGTTATAATGCAAATGAAAACTGCCGGGACAGCCGGCTTGAAGGCTTTCAAGCATATCCTGAGTCACATTGGGGCTCTCAAACAGGCTCAGGCCGATGATCCGGTTCTTGTCTGTTACTCCGAATATCTCGAGATTCCGGTTATTGCAGTCCAGCAACACGCCCTCCTTATTATATAGCTCGAGACCGACCGGAATGTTGTTGAATATATCGCGAAACAACTTATCGCTACGTTGGCTCCATACGCACTGATAACCTTCTGTCTCCGGGTTTTCTATCCGTTGGCTATACCCGATAGCAATCAGCTGTCCTTCTTCATTTTCCTCTTCCATGCTCAGTGCGCAGTGCATCCAGAAGATGTTACCGTGGTTGGAAGATACGGGAAAGGTCTGTTCGAATACTCCTTTTTGGGGAATGGACATGAATTCGTCCGTGATGCGTTTACGATAGTCCCGGCGTACGGTGGACATTAATTCGTCTATGCTCAACAATTCACTGCTGACTTCCAGCGCCTTAAGCAGGGTTTCCGCAATAAGGCATTGTCCTGTGTTAAAGTTCACTTCCCACCATCCGATTTGTGCATCGGCACAAATCTTATTCAGTTTGGCTACATTGTCCAAAGGAGTTTTGCTAATCATTATGTTTGCTTTGTTTTGACAGAATTTGGGATAGGCCCCTTATTTTTTCTTTGTCTTATATGCGAACGACTGCCAGCGCTCTTCCGGCCAGTCCTGTTGTTGCATGTCATAGCGTGCCATAACAAAAAACAGGTCGGACAAGCGGTTGATAAAGCTCAGGATTTCTTCCGGGACGGCATCTTGCCGGTTCAAAGTCCAAAGACGGCGTTCTGCTCTTCGGGCAACTGTGCGGGCAAACTGCAATTGGGCAGAAACCGGTGTGCCTCCGGGCAGCAGGAAGTAACCATTCTCTTTCAGCTCGGCCGTCATCGCATCCATTTCCTGCTCACAGAAGGTTGCCAGATGAGGTGATAGACTGTTCGGGTTCTTGTCGCGAATGGCCGACGGAGTCGCTACATGACTCATAACCACCATCAACTCCCGCTGGAGGGTATGCAGCAACCTTTGCCAGTCATGTGTTTGCGGAAGCAATGAACGGATGATGCCGATCACCGCATTCAATTCATCGATGGTTCCGTTTGCTTCAATCCGGATATCGTCTTTTTCTACCCGTTCTCCACCATGAATACCGGTTGTTCCCCGGTCGCCGGTCCGTGTATAGATTCGTTTCATTATTCAAATAATTTAAGTAAATCAATCTCTCCCCAGTATAGATGCGTGTAACTGGCTATCACGTTTTTGTATCGGAACACAGGTGTACCGACAGGTATTCCCTTGGCATTGTATACCTGAGTGACAGACTCCGGCAGTTCTTCCGTCTTCGGTTCGAATTGCGTATAGTGGAACTCGTGGCCGCGAAGATGCTGTCCGTTATAATCGAAAGACCGATACCCCAACGTCAAACGCCTATCAGCTTTACGGCTTGAAATATAGAAAGGAAATACCCCTGTTTGCGGTCCGGTCGCAATCCCCGGATGTTCCGGCCGGTCGAAGAGAATACCTTTAGAAAGGTAAATCATCCCTCCGCATTCGGCAAGCACGCGCCCGCCCGCCTCTACATAGTTACGGACAGACTGCATTCTTCGCCAAGCCCGACTCAGCCGGGTATGACATTTCTCCGGATAGCCTCCGGGAAGATAGAGCAGATCGGTTCCTTTCGGCAACGGACGATTGTGTTCAGGATTGAAAAAGGTAACGGTTCCCAAACGGCGAAGTATATCCAGATGTTCCTGATAGATGAAAGAAAAAGACTCTGCACTGCATGCCACGGATATTTTTAAATCTCCTTGTCGGAAAGTATCCGGAGTAGAAGGTATGGGGGCAGGAAGCGTTGTCTCTTCAAGCAGGCGGGTATAGTCGATGTGTGTTTCCATTAAGGCGGTCAACTCCTCAAGTGCATCCGTCCCTCCCGAACGGCTGAAGTCCAGCCCCAAGTAACGGGATTCCTGCACCAGATTCTCCCGCTTAGGCAAATATCCTAAACAGGAAATACCCAATTCGCTACATACTTCCTGTAGCATTTCGTAATGACGGGGAGACCCTACACGGTTAAAGATAACTCCCGCTATTCTTATCTCAGGACGGAAATGAAGGAAACCCGAAAGCAGAGGAGCCATCGAGTAGGCCGCCGACTTGGCATCGACTACCAATACGACGGGTAAATTCAGCAAGCGGGCTATTTCGGCCGAAGAACCCCGGTCACGGTCATATCCGTCATACATGCCCATCATCCCCTCCACAATACAGGCATCGGCCCCTGTGGCATAGCGGGCATAAAGTTCCCCCACATGCTCTGCCGAAGCCATAAAGGTATCCAGGTTAATGGAAGGACGCCCGCAAACTGCCGTATGATATTTGGTATCGATATAGTCGGGCCCGCACTTGAAAGGTTGTACTTTCAACCCTTTCTTTATCAATAGTGCCATTAATCCGCGACTGACCGTTGTCTTTCCGCTGCCCGAAGAAGGGGCTGCTATCAGAAACTGAGAAATCATCCTACACTCCATATTGTCAGTTTTTATCCTGCAAAGATACGGATATTTCTCTCTAAGGGTATACCTTTGTCTGTAAAAATGCGCTATGGCTGCTGGGTCGGCACCAGTTCCAGAAACATGGTCGTGGTCAGTAAAATCCCGATAGATACGCAGACAAGAATAAGTAACCAATTAATATATTTTGCTTTAGGCTTGGTATCGGCATGCAGATTGTTGAGGAAATACTCCCGGAAAAAGAGGTATAATGCGGGAATCGTTGCACTGGCCAGCAGAAAATCTTCCGGAATATTAAAGAAGTAAGTTTTCGACAAACCGATAAGAGACCAATGGCACAGGAACAATACCAGAAACATATTCACTTTGCGCGAGAATAACAGAAGCAGACCGATGGTAAAAACGGTTACCGAGCAAGGCATCACCGGCGATGTAATGCCGGGAAAAGCAAGTCCCCTTGCGACAGACACCAAAGGATATACGAATGGCAAAGCCAACAGCACGTACGAAAGCATATCGTATTTATGCGTACGCTCAAAAGTGGTATATCCGGTGATGGCATCCCACACCCATATCGTAGCCATAACAATCCAAAACATAGCCAATGCCCCGTTATAGCTGCGCTCGTCACAACAGATGGCATAGTATGCGATGGCAATCCACAAATACAGAAAAACCATATACAGTTTCATGCCCATCTTCACCCATGGACGGGGATTCTTTATTAGCATCACTGTCAGCAGCAAGCCGGCAACAATGATCAACAACTGATAGATCCAGGTAGCAGAATTATAATACGCAATAGTTTTCCAGAATATCTCCATAAAATATAGATTCTTATTAAACAGATTAATTTATTAATGCCGCGTCAGGGAAAATGCTTTGTGAGGAAACAGGAACATGGGGAAAGTGGCTCCCACCGCCAACATAAAGATAACGGTACAGGTCACCAGTCCGTTGGCAAAGAATGTCTCCATGTATTTACCCAGCCGCTCCGGCTCGTTCATTGTTTGCAGACTCATAATCAGTGAAAACACCATGTTATAAGCAAACTTACCCGGAATCATCGGAAGCAATGCCGGTATATAGAGTACGGTCATCGGGCAATATACTTTCTGCCCGAGCCACAAGCTGCCGAAACCGATAATCAATGCTCCGAACAAAGAAGCCGTAGCAATATCCACCCCCAGAAAAGTCATCAGGCAATAACGGCAGGCATGTCCGGCAGCCGCAAGTAACGCAATCATCTTGAAAGCCCGCAACGGCGGATCGGATATAGCCCCAAAGCCAATACCCGCAATTGCGGCAAAAAATCCATCGGAAAGAATATCTAAAGCTATCATATCAAACTGTTTTTAACCATTAACAATGTAAACGAAAGACCTATCGCAATGCTGACAATCAGCAGGGCAGCCTCCGTCAACCGGGCAAATCCCGTGAGGATATATCCTTCTACAATATCGATCACACCGTTGATCAGCGGCACGCCCGGTACCAGATAAAGCACGCTGGTTGCAAGGGCTATCTCAGAGGTAGTGTCAAAAATAAGTGCCGTCGACGCACATAATGACGCAACAAAAGCGGAAACAATAAAAATGATATAATGATTTATTTTCTTCTTCTGCATCTGTTGCTTCAGGAAAAGTCCCGTGATAGTAGCCGAAAAGACAATGCTCATAGAAATGATATCACCACCAAACAACTTACAGAATGAAGCATTGGCGAATCCAACCAGCAGAAGCACAAACAACGGATCTATTTTCGGTGCCGATATAATTTTATTGAACTTGTCCGCCATCTCGTGTAAAGGCAGATGTTTGTCATAAACCTCCCAACTCAAAGCACTCAATTCAGAGTTGTGTTCAAAACTGATCGGATGGGCAGGAATATCAATTACTTCGTTACAGGCCTCACCCGTTTCGTTATCAATAATGGTCAGGATAATGTTTTTATGAAAAACACTCAACTTCACATCCACCCCATAGGCTTCTCCGATACGCTTCGAGTTACGGATGACACGTGAGGTGTGCACACCTGCTCCCATCAGATGGGCCGAATATCCGGCAATGAACTTGGATATGGAAATCAAAGATTCATTTGTAGTCATAATGCTCACTTTTTAAATCGGGCGCAAAAGTACAAAAAAGATAGGAAAGAGAGACATGATGCAACCTTTCATTTTATCCAAATCTTGTTTCGCACCGCTTTCCTGCTTCCATTCAGCATCTTCCATCATTGACATTTTGACATTCTGTCATCTTGTATTTTCTATGTGGCTTGTAGCGCATTTTTCGGAGTCTGTCCCAGGCTTCTCCGGAAAAAGCGCCGTATTTACAATTCTCCAAAAACAAAAGAACATTCGTGAACATATCTTCCAAGCAAATTAAAATATATCCACTGCATTTTGTAGCATAAAGCATATAAATAACTGATATTACAATCCAAACGATTAATCCGGCCGAGCATCGAGACGGAGTCAACCAGCATAAGAAACAGAGCTTTTAGTGCCTCTTTTTAGAGTGTTAACCTCACCCGGATACAATGTTAACTTCCTCTGAACGCAATGTTAACTTCCTCCGAATACGATGTTAACTTCATATAAAGACAATATTAACTTCCTAAAGGCAAGAAATCGATCATCTCTGATCATCCAAAGTATATTTAATCACAAAACAGTCCGGATATCGTATACTAATGCCATATTTATGCGGACTACTTTTCTATTTCACACATATAGAATTCTTCCCTTGTTTTAAAAACAGAGTAAATTCCTTCTTTCTGCTACAAATAAGCAGTAAACCGCGTCCTTTTGACTAAAAGACATCCGCCTTTCCCAATATAAAAGGCTTCACTTCTCCGATATACCTATAAATAAGTATATTCTTTAATTTATTTCTATATAAACTAATAAATGTATATCTTTGCCCCCGCTTAGGTGATGCAGTCGAAGCATTCCGTTCGATGCATAAAAGGGAATCCGGTGAGAATCCGGAACAGTGCCCGCTACTGTGATGCCCATATACTCCGCATTCTGTTCAAAGGAGGAAAGGAAAGCATTTCTACACATACCACTGTCGATGCCGGAAGGCAAGGCGGGAAGGTTGCTTTCTAAAAAAGGGATAGTCAGGAAACCTGCCGAGCAGACATAGATAACAGTGCCGTCCCGGGGTCAGGAAGGCCGTTTATTAACACATTATTCAAAAACATCAATGGACAAAAGATGCTTACTGACCATTCTCTTGGGAGGATGTGCAGCGGTGGGTGCGTTTGCACAGCAACACGCAACAGGCAAAGACAAAGAGATGACTGTGGACCTGAACCCTGTAGTTGTGACAGGTACCGGTACACACCAAAGACTGAAAAACACACCGGCTCCGGTGGAAGTAGTAACTGCCAACGAAATAAAGAAAGCCGGTATCACAGACTTTCAGCAGGCAATGACCATGCTCGTTCCTTCCCTTTCATTCTCTACCAACTCAATGGGTTCTTACCTGATGATGAACGGCCTCTCCAACAAATATGTACTCATCTTGATTAATGGCCGAAAACTGATAGGGGACACAGCGAACAATATCGACCTCTCACGCATCGACATGAGCCGCGTGAAACGCATCGAGGTGCTTGACGGCGCAGGTTCATCACTTTATGGTTCTGATGCCATTGCAGGTGTAATCAACATCATCACCAATGAACCGAAAGAACTGATGCAGGTGACTTCTACCACCCGATATGAAGATCACCGCCAACTGACACAAATGGTAAATGCGGACATCGCTACTGAAAAGTTCGGTTCGTATACCTCCTACAAACATGAACAAAGCGCAGGGTGGAGAAACAGTGACTTAGCATACGTAACAGATAGTAAAACAGGAGCAGTATCAACTATTCCCACCGTATCGCCTACATCCAATGGCTTCCACTCCAATTTAGTAAATCAAAAGTTCACTTTCCAACCGACTGAGAAGTTCTCTTTCTATGCTAATGGAGGTTACTACTGGAAATTAACAGATCGCCCTGTATACGATAAAAGCATCGACGGAGGTTCTAAATATAACTTGCATTACGAATCATATAACTTCGGTGTAGGCGGACGCTATAAAATCAATAAGCGGTCTTCTATCCAACTCGACCTGATAAACGACAATTATATGCAGAACTACAAGTACCTGGTTGATGACACTAAAAAAAATATTGCAATTGGTGATTATACAAAAACAAAACGGCAGCACTTCTATGATGCCGAACTGAAAGGTATCTTCAACTTTGCGAAAGACAACATGACGGTATTCGGAGTAGACTACCGTTCGGAAAGCCTTGACCGTCCCAGTGCTAATGTTGATAAAGCAATCTATACGGCCTCTGCTTATGCACAACACGAAATTAAATTATGGAACTGCCTCAAAGGTATTGCCGGTGTGCGTTACGATTATCACGAACTTGCCGGGGGACGTTTCACTCCAAAAGTAGCTCTGATGTATTCCGTGGGGGCTTTCAATATCCGTGGTACATACTCTACCGGTTACCGTGCTCCTGGTTTGGATGAATTATATTATTATCTCGTAAAATCAGGAGGAAATACCATTACCCAAGGTAACAAAGACCTGAAAGCAGAACACAGTAACTACTACTCCATCAATCTGGAATATAACACGAACCGTCTGAATGTATCTGTTACGGGCTATCTGAATTACATTAATGGTATGATTAACGCAACCACCACTCCCCTCAAAGACTTACCCAATGGTGAAGAACTTCGTGCAAAAGCTCAGAAAGACTTCAACCTGACAGATGCCGAAGCCAAAAAGCTCTCCAATTACAAACTCTACGGCAATCTCGACAAGGGTGTTATCCGTGGCTTTGAAATAAATGCAGCAAGCAACCTCGGTGCAGGCTTCAGCCTGAATGGAAACTATGCTTTCGCTTATGCACGTGGTAAAAGTGTGGACGGTGTGTGGGGTAACATCGAACGCTCGGTACGCCATACAGGAACCGTAGCGGGGAATTACAGCCATTCCTGGGATGACTATCTGCTGAACATCAACATCAACGGACGTTTCCAGAGCAAACGCTTCCATCCGGGACACAGCTATGGTGACGCTCCGGGTTATGGGGTGTGGAACCTGAACGTGAAACATTCACTGACAGGATTCGAACACCTGGGACTGGACTTCGGCATGGGGCTCGACAACATTTTCAACAAACGTGATACCCGTCCCAATGGCGTTAACTACGCACTTCTTTCTCCGGGACGTATGGCATATGTAAGTTTAACTCTCCGATTCAAGAAATAACCAATGAAAACATCTATTCTCTCTTTACTCTTGTTAGTTTCCCTCTTCTGCTCCGCGCACGAAGGGGGAAACTTCGTGGCCTCCGATATGCTGGCCACCATGCAACCGGGCGATAAAGCCGCCCTTCTTATGGTACACTTCGGTACTACATACGATGACACCCGTACCAAAACAATCGATGCCATCAATGCCAAAGCCAAAGAAGCATTCCCACAACTGGAAATGCGCGAGGCTTATACTTCACGTATTGTCATGCGCCGCCTCAAAGCTCGCGGCATTGAGAAACCCAGTCCACTGGAAGCACTGTTGAAACTTCTCGGAGATGGCTATACACATGTCATTGTGCAGAGTACTAACATTATAGAAGGTGTTGAGATGGAGTCGTTGAGACGTGACGTAGCCTCAGTAGCGCCATTCTTTAAAGAGATCCGGGTAGGTAATCCGCTTCTTTATTCGGTAGAAGACGCTGAGGCTGTGGTGGATATCCTGAGCAACAGCAAGCCGGAAAAAGGCAGTGTGGTCCTCGTCGGACATGGCACTTATACCCCAAGTACAGCTACTTATGCCATGATCGACTATATGCTGAAAGCCAAAGGATTGAAAAACTTTCATGTAGGTACCATCGAAGGTTACCCTACATTCGACACCATGCTTCAGCAACTGAAGGATAACAAAACCAAGCAAGTGACATTGGTTCCCTTTATGTTTGTAGCAGGTGACCATGCCAACAACGACATTGCCGTCGACTGGAAAGAAGCTCTTGAAAAGGAAGGCTTGAAAGTAGATGTACGTATGCAGGGATTGGGTGAAATACCCGCTATCCAACAACTGTTTATCGACCATGCCCGGTTTATGCTGAAGCACAAAATGGTGGACATTATGAAGAAAAAAGCCAAATATGCAAAAGAAAAAGACGAATGAAAAGAGTGATATTAATGGCAATAGGCAGTGCACTATTGCTCCCCTCGCAGGCACAGCTGCAAAACAGAAAATATACCAACTTCAATGATTCTATATTCTCAATCAACGAAGTAGTAGTGGCAACCAACTACAGACGAAAGACCGATGCCCTGAAACTGGATGTTCCCGCCAAGTTCATTCCCATTTCAACCAATTCAATCACTTCCGGAATGCTTGAGAAACGAAACATCCGGGACATACAGGAAGCTGCCCGTTTCCTCCCAGGTGTACGCTTCCGCACCTCCTACGGAGCCTTTACGCAGTTCTCTATCCGCGGGTTCGATAATTCCGTGATTATGGTGGACGGAGTGCGTGACGAACGTTCATCCATCGACAATTCCTATCCGTTTATGGACCTGTCTTCCGTTGAAAGTATCGAATTGCTGAAAGGTCCGGCTTCGGTACTCTACGGACAGTCCGCCGTAGGTGGCGTTCTCAACATTGTCCGTAAAGCTCCCGTAAGCAAACAAAGCGTATACGCACGTCTCGCTTATGGCAGTTATTATAACAAACAGGCTACAATGGCGTTAGGCGGCAAACTGGTAGGTCCCCTAAACTATCGTGCAAGCGTCAACTGGCAAGATCAGGAAGGATGGAGAAGTAATGCTACCAAACGTCTTTCCGGATACCTGGCCCTTGGCGGACATCTGACTGAAAGCGACGAACTGGACATCCGTATCGGCGCCAACCGCGATTTCTATCCGACCGAGATCGGTTTACCTCCCACAATGTCTTATGATATACTCTCAGCCACAGACGGCAGCAAATACCTAAGCAAAGGAGATGCCCTGCCCGGACTGAACAAAAAAGCCCGCTACAACAGTGAATCGGACTTTATGTACAACCGTGGTTTCAACATATCCGTCCTGTATAAACACACCTTCAGCGAAGCGTTCAAGCTGATGGACAAACTCTCTTATACGTATGACGATATTGATTACTTCGGTACCGAGTCATTGGACTATCTGACAAGTGACAGCCCTATCTATGATCATTATTACATGACCAAAGACGAGCAAGGTAACGACACCAAAAAGTATATCTGTCTGGATTCCATCTATTACAGTTATCCGCTACGCTTCTCACATATCGCTAAAACAGTGAACAACCAACTGGAAGCAAGCGGTAAGTTCTATACCGGAGACGTTGTGCACAACTATCTGGGCGGTTACTCTTTTGTATCCCTGATGCGTGACTCTTACATGGCTTATGGTGGCGGAAGTACCGGAGCTACCGGCCCCGGAACCACAGGACACGGTTCGGTATATAATCCACACAGCATTGGCTGGATGGAAGCGCCTTTCAGATTTGTCACCGCACAGAAAACATTCACCCACGGATTTTACCTGCAAGACCTGGTGGAGTTCAGTGATAAACTGAAAATGATGCTGGCAGGACGTTATGACTTGTTCATGTACAAGACCGCCAACCTGAACACCAGTGACGGAGGACGCCATTATGACAAACCGGATGACGATGCATATAACAAAATCACCAACGGTGCCTTTACGTTCCGTGCCGGATTGGTGTATCTGCCTATTGACAAAGTGTCCATTTATGGTTCATACGGTACTTACTTCAAACCTATCCGCGCATTTTATGACGCTAATACCATTTACATTGATAAAGATGGTAAAGAGTTTATTCCGATAAATGGTAAAGAGGTATTCAAGCCGGAGAAAGGTTTCCAGGTAGAAGTGGGAGCACGATACGAGATCACACGTACGTTGCAGGCTAACGTAAGCTTGTTCTATATCAATAAGAATAATATCCGCCAGACTCTTGCAAACAAAGGAGACATTGCCAATGGTGTAGAACTGGACAAAAAAGTTGTAGGGCAAGTGGGTAGAATGGATTCCAAAGGATTCGATATTGATATTACCTGGAGTCTTATTTACAACCTGTCTATGAGTGCCGGATACGGATACACCGACGCCAAAGTGCGTGACCTGGCCAACAACCCTTATATGCAGACAAACGCAAGCGAAGGCAAGCAGTATGCTTATATCCCTAAAAATACTTTCTACGCTTTCGGTGCCTATACGGTTTCAAAAGGTATACTGAAAGGTTTGGGAGTGAATCTCTCTACCAGTTTCCAGGACAAAGTGTACCGCAACTTAGACAATACAAGTTCGTTCGATGCTTACTGGCTGACCGACCTCGGTCTCTCTTATACATTAAAGAGCAATGTGCGTCTGGGAGTCAACGTCAACAATCTGTTCAACAAGGAATACTGCAACCAGGCACTTGGCAATCAATTGATACCAAGCATGCCACGTAATTTCATGCTTTCTGCGTCTTATACTTTATAATGATGATCACGAAATTGATGTATACCATTCACAGGGTACTGGGCACACTGCTCAGTATCCTGTTTTTAGTTTGGTTCCTATCAGCTTTTGTCATGATGTACCACGGATTTCCACGTGCATCTCAAGCTGAAAAATTAGAGAAACTGGAACCCCTGTCTCCTTCACTGCCTTCTGTCGGCGAAATCACTTCCCGACTGCCCGAAGGTGAAAAAGTGAAAGGAATCCGGATAGACCGATACCTCGGACAGACCGTCTTCCACATCCGCACGGACAAAGGTGAACATAACTTGCCCGCTGACTCTGCTCAGGTACTACCATCTGTAGACGGATCCCGTATCCGCCGGACAGCGTCCCTATGGTGCAGTGCGCCGGTGGAGCGGATAGATACGCTGAACCGGCTCGACCAATGGATTCCGTTCGGTAACCTGAAGAAGGAGTTTCCCATTTATAAGTTCCACTTTGCCGATGCGGAGAGACACCAGTTATACATCGGCTCACAAAGTGAAGAAGTATTGCAGTTCACCACCCGTAACGAACGTTTCTGGGCATGGCTGGGGGCTATTCCACATTGGGTTTACTTCACCTGGCTCCGGCAAGATGCCGCTTTATGGAGCGTCACGGTGATCTGGCTGTCGGGCATTGGCTGCCTGATGACGATTGCAGGACTGTGGATAGGTATCGACATCTGGCGCCGCTCACGCAAACAGGGAAAAAGTTTCTCTCCCTATCGCAAAAAGTGGTATCACTGGCATTATGTGACGGGAATCGTTTTCGGTCTCTTCGTGCTGACATTCTGTTTCAGCGGAATGATGTCGCTGGCAGAAGTTCCGTCCTGGATCAGCAAACCGGTATTGGATAAAAACCCCACACGCGAAATAAAGAAAGGAGCACCGAGGTTAGAGCAGTATGTGCTGGATTACCGCCGGATATTAACCGAATATCCCGACGTACGCCAGATAGAATGGAGTAATTTCCGCTCGCAACCTTACTATATAGTAAAACGAAGTGAAGGAGATCTATATATCGATGCATCGGACTCCCTGTCGCGCCCGCTGAAATTGGACGAAAAGCAGATAACGGATGCCGTGAGAGCCATACATGGTGACAGCGCCCGGCTACATGCAGCACTGATCAACGAATTTGAAACCTACTACAGGGATATGAGCCGGATGTACCGTGACCGCAGTCTGTTGCCCGTCTGGAAAGTCACTGTCGGCGACGCAGACAAGAGTTGTTACTACATCCATCCGGAAACGGCCACCGTACGATATGTGAACGATACGGTCCGTTGGAAATACTGGATGTACACCGCCCTGCACCGCTTACGCATACAGGGACTGAACTCTTCGCCTACACTCCGTAAAACCGTTCTTTGGGTACTATTGCTGGGCGGTACTGTCTGTTCGCTAAGTGGTGTAGTGCTCGGAGTGAGGTACATCGAACGTAAATGCAGAAAGAAAATAAAAAGATAAAATGAAAGGGTCCACCCATCTTTATGTTCCCGAATAAAAGGCTAAAAACGGATTAATCCGTATCTTTGCTACATAGTTTCTCTAAATCAGGAATAGGAAATGAATCAGGTTCACCACAGAGGACACAGAGGACGCAGAGAATATCTTTCTCTTAAACATCCATATAAACAAGAGATTAAAACTCTGTGCTCTCTGTGTCCTCTGTGGTGAATAATACTCAAAACCGATAAATTATGAAACAACCCAAGATAATCGTAGCCGGCATCGGGCCGGGAAGTGAACAGGATATTACCCCTGCGGTGCTCGCTGCCGTGAGTGAAGCAGATGTAGTGGTGGGATACAAGTATTATTTTCGTTTTATCCGTAACTTTGTCCGTCCGGATGCCGAATGTATCGACACCGGAATGAAGCGCGAACGGGTTCGTGCCGAACAAGCTTTCGAATACGCCGAACAAGGCAAAACAGTCTGCGTCATCAGTTCGGGCGATGCAGGTATCTATGGCATGACTCCCTTGATATATGAAATGAAACGCGAACGACAGAGCGATGTGGAAATCATCGCCTTGCCCGGAATCAGTGCTTTCCAAAAAGCCGCCTCCCTGCTGGGTGCTCCGGTAGGACACGATTTCTGCGTCATCTCCCTCTCCGACCTGATGACTCCGTGGGAACGCATCGAACGCCGTATCATCGCCGCCGCACAAGCCGATTTTGTAACTGCCGTCTACAACCCCAAAAGCGAAGGACGCTACTGGCAGCTATACCGCCTCCGGGAATTGTTTCTGCAGGAAGGGCGCTCGCCGGAGACTCCGGTGGGATATGTCCGCCAGGCGGGCAGAGATGAACAGGAAATACACGTAACGACTCTTTCCGCATTCGATCCGGAAGAAGTAGACATGTTCACGGTCATCATCATTGGTAATTCGCAAACCTACTCTTTCGGTGAAACGATGATTACTCCCCGCGGGTATTATCGTGAGACAAAAGAAGACGCAACCGGCATCGGACAGGATATTATGATACGCAGTTTCCGTACCATCGATGGAGAATTGAAAAACAAAAACATCCCGCTCGACCATAAATGGGCTTTGCTCCATGCCATCCACACAACGGCGGACTTTGATATGGAAAAATTACTCTACACCGACCCCGGTGCAGTGGCTTCACTTTATCATGCCATCGGTGAGGGAAAATTGAAAACGATTGTCACAGATGTGACCATGGCTGCATCCGGCATTCGCAAAGGTGCCTTGCAACGTCTGGGTGTCGAGGTAAAATGTTACCTGAATGATGAAAGGGTAGCAGAAATGGCTGCCTCTAAAGGCATCACCCGCACACAAGCCGGTATCCGCCTGGCCGTAGAAGAACACCCGGACGCTCTATTCGTATTTGGCAATGCTCCCACGGCACTCATGGAACTGTGCGACCTGATCCGCAAAGAGAGAGCGCAGCCGTCCGGCATCGTTGCCGCTCCCGTAGGTTTTGTCCACGTACAGGAGTCCAAGCACATGACCAAACCCTTCGTTCACATCCCCAAACTGATTGTAGAAGGCCGTAAAGGAGGCAGTAACCTGGCAGCCACACTGGTCAACGCCATCCTCTGTTATCCGGATGCCGAACAATTAAGACCGGGAAGAGACGTTTAAAAGGAGAGAAAACCCATTAGAAACTTAAAGACATGACAGATCACCATCATCCCACCCAATTCATTGTCATCGGTCTGGACGACAGCCCTGCTCCTTATCTCCCACCCTCGATACAGGCATTGATACGCGAGGGTAAGGTCTTTTCAGGGGGCTTGCGTCACCATGACATCATCTCCGCCTTCCTTCCCGAAGGGGCGGAATGGATCGATATCACTGTCCCTCTCGACGCGGTATTTGCCCGTTACGAGGCCTACGACCACATTGTTGTCTTCGCTTCGGGCGACCCGCTCTTTTTCGGATTCGCCAATACCATCCGCCGGCGTTTGCCCGAGGCGGGGATACAACTTTATCCTACCTTCAACTCCCTGCAAACACTGGCTCACCGATTAGTCATGCCTTATGACGACATGCGCACCGTATCCCTCACAGGGCGTCCCTGGCATGAATTTGACCGGACACTGATAGAACGCACACCGAAAATGGGCATTCTCACCGACAGGGAACACACCCCTGCCGCTATAGCCCGACGTATGTTGGACTATGGCTACACTCATTATACGATGTACGTCGGCGAACATCTGGGCAACCCGGAACGGGAACGTATCCGCCGGCTGGAACTTCAAGAGGCGGCAGAACTGACCTTTGAATATCCCAACTGCCTGATTGTCCATCAGTACCCCGACACCTATACTCCCACCCACCCCGGAGCGCGTATAAATCTCCCTCCACTCGGAATCCCCGATGAAGAGTTCGAACTGCTGGACGGGCGCACCAGAATGATCACCAAAGCTCCCATCCGTCTGCTTACACTCAGTGCGCTGGAACTGAATCGCCGCGTCTCTTTCTGGGATGTCGGTTTCTGTACCGGCTCCGTATCCATCGAAGCCAAACTGCAATTCCCGCACCTGCACGTTACCTCCTTTGAGATCCGTCCCGAAGGACAAAGACTGATGGAGGTCAACAGCCGGCGTTTCGGCACTCCGGGCATCACCATCCTCATAGGTGATTTCCTTGAAGCCGACCTCGACACCATTTCCCGCCCCGATGCCGTCTTTATCGGCGGGCATGGCGGACATCTGAAGGAAATAATTACACGCATCTCCCATTACCTCCTTCCGGGAGGATGCATTGTCTTCAACTCCGTATCCGAAGAAAGCAAGTCGCTCTTTATCGAAGGGATAAGAGAAGCCGGACTCCGGCTCCTCAGCGGAACAAGAATTGCCGTCAATGAATACAACCCCATTGAAATACTCAAAGCCGAACAACAATGAAAACAGCTATTATCGTAATATCAGAAGCCAGCATATCCATGGCGAAAACCCTCAAGCAGGAACTACCTGAGTCTGAAATTGTCTCTACCATCGCAAATGCCGACTGCCGGCATATCCCGGCCCTTCAGGAGGCAGTTCCACAACTGTTCCGCGACTCCGACGCACTTATCTTTATCGGGGCGATGGGCATTTGTGTGCGTGCCATCGCTCCCTGCATTGAAGATAAGAAGACAGATCCCGCCGTGCTATGCGTAGACAGTACGGGACGCTACGTCATTTCCGTACTCTCCGGACACGTCGGCGGTGCCAACGGACTCACCCAATATGTGGCAGGCATTCTGGGTGCCGAACCTGTCATCACCACCCGTAGCGACCGCACCGGACTCTGGGCACTCGACACCCTCGGAAAGAAATACGACTGGCAGGCAATCCCCAGCGAAAACTGCGACATGAACCACCTGATCTCCCTTTTCGTCGACTGTGCACCGACCGCCCTGTTACTCGATATTCGTGACGAAGGCACTGCCCAACTGGAACACACCTTGCCGTCACACGTAGATGTGTTCTATAACTTCAAGGACATAGATACCGGCAAATACCGCCTGTTGCTGCTCGTCACTCCTTATTTGTATGAAACTTCCGGCATGCAAGCACTCTACTATGTACCCAAAGTGCTGCACATGGGTATGGGACTGGCACGCAACGCCGGCCCGAAGAATGCCGTCATCACCCGCCTGATGAACACCTTACTGGAGGCAAACATCATACCTGCCGCCATTCGGACCATCTCCTCCATCGAAGAGAAAAAGCATGAAGAAGTGCTGAAACTGCTTGCCGATGCTTATGAACTGCACTTGTATACAGCCAGCCAACTCAGCCAGGTAGATGTACCTACCCCAAGCGAGGTAGTCGATAAATACATGGGTACGCCCAGCGTGTCCGAAGCCTCAGCCTTGCTGACAGCCGGAGGCGGCCCGCTGATTCTGCCGAAGCAGAAATGTGAGAACTTTACCGTTGCCATCTCCCTGGACAGCGCAGCCGTACGCCAAGGGCACATCGAAATTGTGGGAGCCGGTCCCGGCGATCCCGAACTGATTTCGGTACGCGGACGCCGTTTCCTTGAAGAAGCCGACCTGATTCTCTATGCCGGTAGCCTCGTCCCGCACGAACTGACCGAATGTGCCAAAGCCGGAGCCACCATACGCAGTTCGGCGTCCATGACTCTTGAAGAACAGTTTGCCCTGATGAAAGACTTTTACGACCGCGGACAGCTGGTAGTCCGCCTGCATACGGGCGATCCCTGCATCTATGGTGCTATCCAGGAACAGATGAACTTCTTCGACCGATACGGCATGCATTATCACATCACTCCGGGCATCTCGTCATTCCAGGCCGCGGCCGCTGCCTTACAATCACAGTTCACCATCCCCGAGAAAGTACAAACCATCATCCTCACCCGAGGCGAAGGACGCACGCCCATGCCCGAGAAAGAGAAACTCAGCCTGCTGGCACGTTCGCAAAGCACCATGTGCATCTTCCTCAGTGCGGGTGTGATCGATCAGGTTCAACAGGAATTACTTGAACATTATCCTCCCACTACCCCCGTTGCCGCTTGTTATCATCTGACGTGGAAAGACGAACGCATCTATCGTGGCGAGCTGAAGGATCTGGCACAAATCGTAAAGGAGAACAACCTGACACTGACCACCATGATTGTCGTAGGCGACGCCATCGACAACCGTGAAGGATTATCACGCCTGTACTCACACCAATTTAAACATCTATTCCGTAAGTAAAATGATACTGATATTAGGAGGAACAACCGAAGGAAGGAAAGTCGTCGGCATTGCCGAAGAAGCCGGAAAACCTTATTACTATTCAACCAAAGGAGACGAACAGGAAATCAGCCTGCAACACGGAATACGGCTCACAGGTGCGCTGACCCAGACCACTATGAAAGCCTTCTGCCGAAAGAACGGTATCCGCCTGCTGGTGGATGCCGCCCATCCCTTTGCAGAACAACTGCACGCAACGGTCACCGCCGTTTCACAAGCGCTCGGCATCCCTTGCGTTCGGTACGAACGCATGTATGATGACCTGTTCAAGCTGTTTAATGAAGAGATGTACGATGAATATCCGCTCAAACTGAGGGAAAAGTACGAAGAACTGTCAGAGTTACTCAACGAAGAAGGTATACATCGGGTACTTGCCCTGACCGGGGTCCAGTCCATCCCCAAACTAAAACCCTTCTGGAAGAAAAAGGAAAGTGAGTGTTACTTCCGCATTCTCGACCGCGAAAGCTCCCGCGAGATAGTCCGGAAGGCAGGCTTTCCCGAAGACCGCCTGGTCTATTATACTCCCGGCAAAGAGAACCTGCCCGAACTCCTCCGGCAACTCTCTCCGGAAGTCGTTCTTCTGAAAGAAAGCGGCGTGTCCGGAGGATTCTCCGAGAAAGTGAACATCATTACCGAACAGGGAATCCGTCTTTATATCCTTCTTCGCCCTTCTCTGCCCCCGTATGACCAGACAGTGAATGGAGTGAATGGAATGCGCCGTGCCATCGAGCACTTTCTGCCCGACTTCCTGCCCCTGCGCAGCGGACTTACCACCGGGACATGCGCAACCGCAGCCGCCAACGCAGCTCTGCGGAAACTCCTGTCGCCCATACCCGGAAATAGAATAAAAGATGTTTCCGTTTTGCTCCCCAACGGAGAAAAGATTGCCGTCCCTGTCCATTCCGTTACCGGCTCGTTCACTGACCGGCGCATGGAAGTCTCCTGCACTGTGACCAAAGACGGAGGTGATGATCCCGATGTCACGAACGGGCTACCCATTGTAGCTACCGTATCCATCGATATTTCTGAAGAAAAGCCGCACACCGGAGGTGAGCGGCAACAGGTTATACAAATCCACGGCGGACAAGGTGTCGGTACCGTCACCCTGCCCGGATTGGGACTGGAAGTAGGCGGACCGGCCATCAACACCACTCCCCGGCAAATGATTACAGAAAATCTACTGCACATCCTTGACAGACACACCCCCGTGCCCACTGCCCCCATACATGTCACCATCTCTGTCCCCGGAGGCGAAGAGGTTGCCGCTCGCACCTTCAATCCCCGCCTCGGTGTTGTAGGTGGCATTTCCATTATCGGCACCAGCGGTATTGTGAAGCCATTTTCTTCCGAAGCATTTGTCAATTCCATCCGTAAAGAAATGTCGGTAGCCCGGGCTACAGGTTCTCCCCGCATCGTCATCAATTCGGGTGCCAAGAGCGAGAAATACATCCGCAGCCTCTACCCTGAATTACCCTCACAGGCTTTCGTCCATTATGGTAACTTCATTGGTGAAACCATCCGGATCGCTGCCGAACTCGGCATCCGGCAACTCACGTTGGGGGTTATGATCGGTAAAGCCGTAAAGCTGGCAGAAGGACATCTCGACACGCATAGCAAAAAAGTAACGATGAATAAGGAATTCCTGAAAGAGATAGCCCGTCAGTCCGGGTGCAACACTGCCACTGTAACAGCCATCGAAGGCATCACGTTGGCACGGGAACTTTGGGAACTCCTGCCCGAAGCGGAACTTCAGGCGTTTTGTTCATTACTGATCGAACAATGCCATCGCCATTGCGCCCCCCTGTTGCCCAACGGAGAACTGACTATTCTGCTGATAACGGAAGAAGGGAAAGTGATTCGTTAACTGATTTTAATTACACACATCATTCTCTTCTTTGCCTATGATACCATTATCCGAGTTTTTCTTTGCAACATAGAAACCACGTCCGGGCGTCCACTCCACACAAAACAATTCACTGACGTCCGGATACCCCTGCCGGGCAAGATTATCCTTCAGCCACTCTTCCGTTTTACCGGCACTCTCCAATGAAGAATCCAGCACTGAGCCACTGTTTACGAAAAGATACGATTCCGATTTGGAATTGCGGGTCGATACCGTAAGTTGCCCGTTTGTTTCAAAGCGTACATCATCCACATCCATCATCGAGAAGATGCCATTCTCACGCAAAAGGGTACGGAACTGTTCCATTTCCAGCCCGTTTCGTTTAAATTCTTTCAGATTGATCTGACCATTGCGGACAATCATCACCGTATCTCCCTTTATAAGGCGACGCAACGTTTTGAAACGAAGCAGATAGCGAATACCCATGTTGAAACAGGTCCACACCCCCAAAGAGAAAACGAGTTGCCATGCCGATACATCGGGACTATAGATAACACCTCCGACGAGCGCACCCAGCACAAAAGCATTGACTGAATCAAGAGGAGTCAGTTGCGCCATCTGTGTTTTACCGGAGATACGAAGAAAGAAGAGCACGCCCAGCATGCCTACCACAATTTTGACTATAATAGTAAGGTACATCATCTGCAATAATAGGATTTAATTTTACAAAGAACAACGTCCGAAACGAGATTTTGTTTACGAGCAGACCAAATTCTTCCCTCTCTTGTCACCACAAACATAGCAATCAGACTAATCCTACCAGTATACTCCCATTTACACTCTTGGACCTTATAGTAGCCCTCCTTTCTTTTTGTAATCTGTCGAATCCTTCGTAGAGACAATGAAAACAAGCACGTTTTTATCAGTTATTAGCAATCATCACCTTTGAATCAGATGAATTGTATCATTAAAGTAACCTCTATACTTTCCTCCCTCAGGCACAAATACGCCTTTTATTTCTTTAGAAGCAAAGTCATTACCAGTATAATAAATGCCAGAAGCTCCTACATGCCAGAAACCTGCCTTATAAACACAAACAAACTGAATGGTAGGTATATAAAACGTTGATTGCCCTGCTATATTATTATTCCAATAGTTCCCAGCCTCAATTCTGCATACCTGTGTTCCCACATTGCGTTGTTTATGCATATTGCTCCCGTTTGCATCATGATAAAAATAATAGTTATCATTCAGGTAGCAAACTTCCAAAGCACATCCGTTCATTCCTCCTGTCACTACAACCGTTCCATCCTGAACAGGAGTTTGTATCCCCACATATCCGGCATTGCCCTGCACATATGGAAAATAAAAATCTGTTGAGTGATGATTAGCAATGTCCCAATAAAACACTCCATTCTTCAACTGTTCATTTATCTGTACAGTACATCCTAAAGGAGTTTGAACTAAATTACGTGTATCAACAAAAAAATGTTCGCTACTCAATACTGTTTGCGGATTTGTTCTTAACTGTGTCAGTCCCATATAAAATATAATTATAGTCTCCTACTCTATTTACTATCAGGATTTTCGGATTCTTCCTTATAAGCTTACACCTCAAAAGTAGAAGCTTTACTGACGACAAACAACTATTTTCTCTTATTGAATTGCTATTTCTTCTGACTACCCCATTAATTTTTTAATATGAATGATAACCGATATAAACCGAGCAAGTCCACCTTTCCCCACCGGGAAAGCATGGACCTGCAACAAACAAAACAAGCAAGGGGAAGCGTCTGTCGCAGATAGCTTCCACACTATTAAGATATATGATTATTCTAAAATGATATTGAATGTATAGTTATTGTTTCGGCGGAGAGAATAGTCATTGATATCACTCCTGCCCAGATCAATGATTTTTGTATACTCAGTCCCCCCTTTCGTTGCTTTTATTTGGAGTTGCGTGCGTTCATCCCGGTTTGTTCCTGTGGTTACATTCTCCGCCATATAGTAATAACGATAAGAAGAAGCTGTTCCCAATGTTCCGGTGGTGATCACCTCTTCCGTATAATCACCGCTTTCCGGTGCCAGATACGTATCCGAAGGGAATAGATAACCTTTGGTCTGCGCCCGCTTCAATTGAATTTTCACGTTGCTGAATACTCCTGCCGCCTTGGCCGAAACAGCTATGTTGAGCCTGCATACCAGACGTCCCAATACCACATTCACAGCAGTGGTTCCGGCAGTAATCTCTCCTTCATAATAGCCGAAAAGACATACATTCCGGTCCGCACTCCGTTCTTTCATCCAGCCCATATCTACCACCAGACTTTTGAAACCATTCAGGTTATCAGGCCACGCGGGAGTCTCCGCATCTGTCAGATTGCCTACTATGCAAAGGGTGCTGCGCCCGGTCCTCAGTGCGACTCCTTCAAGCGTTGTATTGAGCACCGGTGTGGTCAGCACTATCTGTTCACTGCCGATCAGGATACCTTCACGGTCAAACTGCAGAATCCACAAATTACCAATTAGGTTTTCATAATCGGGCGCCATCGGCTGCTCCGCACGGGTAACCGCATCATTGGTAAAAGAAGCGGCAGTGAGCCCAACCGACACTTTTACCACGTCCTCTTCCTGATCCATCGGTTCATGGGATATGCAGGCACCCAACGTAAGCAGACAAACACTAAAAACGATATATCCGAATCTTTTCATGGGACTATTATTAAGTATTACTCTAATTTGTTCATTTCACCACAGATTACACAGATTAACACAGAACTTTTAATCGTAGATATCAACGAGATAAATTATAAATCTGTGTTAATCTGTGTAATCTGTGGTGAGCTCTTATGTATCCATTTCCACATTTTCCGTCCACGAACGGTTTTGCCAGGTCAGCACAGTCACCCCGTTACTGATCTTCACCGTAGCGGTATAGTTATACGAATGTCCTGCTGTCAGATACAAACCGGTCAGTAACATCTGATACTGAGTGGGGTTACCATTCACTTTCAGATTCAGCAACACGCTGATAGAGTGCGAACGTGCATCTGTGGGCAATATGCCGGTATGTGCCATCAGGCTGTTATCGGCATTTTGGGTGGCTTGTGTGATACGTACCGATGCACTTTGGTCGCCCACTTTCACGGGCAGCACCTCTCCATTCACCCAGTCAAAACTGGTTGTATTGTCCAGTGGTTGCTGTATGCCACTGATTTCAATTCCTTCGGCAAGCATCTCCAAGGAGTGTACACCCTCACCCGCTTTGACAGTAAACTGCATCCGTGCCGTCTGGTTGATGATGGGGGGCAGATACAGGGTCTGAACATTGTTCAATGTACCCCCTTCATCAATTTTCGTAATGGTCACCGCTGTCATGGCTGTTTGCGTATACCGGTCGTCGGTCGCAAGCAGATATTCTCCATTACCGATATTGACAAAACCCTTTGAGTTTAAGGCCTTGGCAGGTGACAGGATTCTGAAGTAATAAGTACCCGCCTTCATATAAAGAGGAGTGCTGCTTGAAGATATTACCGTCCCGTCGTCGTCTACCTCGCAGGGATAAAGCAAACTGCTGCCTGACGTACCGGCGTTACGTACCAGATAGGCTTTGGAATACTCTTCCATTAAGTTCTTGGTATTATCATATACCACCAGTCGTATCGTACTCCCGTCTTCCAGCAGATAAATCGGTTTATCCTGCAATGTTTCACTATCCTGTGCCGTTGCACGGGTACGGACCGAAGGAAGCATAGAAGCGTAATATCCGCCGGCAATGGGATTCACCTGTACCAGTTCCTCCGTATTCTCCTCTTCGGGAGAGGCAGGGACACATGCCGTACAGAGCAGAACCATGATTACATACAACCAACTTTTGAAGACAATCATTCTTTTCATACTTACCATTTTATTGTGAAGTGACATCCCGCACACAACGGACGGAAACGCCGGCAGCCCTTGACGTGTCATATACCGCAAAGTAGCGACGACTATCATTGCCCGTATATTTAAACGAAGCAGCATACATATAAGCACCGTTAGGGGTCGATGTCGCATATACTACCTCAGCACCGGCATTATACAGTGCCGCTTGATTGGGATAAATATAACCGGAAACAGGCAGATTGATAAAATCACTGGGATGCACCCAATCATAATCCGTATTACAGGTATTTATATTCAGGTCGGCATCTTTATCACATGGAAACCTCGAGATTGTAACATAGGCGCGATAGCGTGTTCCATAATCCGTTACAGACTGATTGTCTCCAACCATCCCCACCGTCCACATCAGGCGATAAGCTTGTGAAGTTCCCTGATACTTAATTGCATAAATGACTCCATACGGTGCACCACTTGCCCGTTGGCATACATAAACAGTTCGGGCACCTGCCTCCGGATCATTCGAAGCAACTTCCCTCCAGGACGTTCCGCTATGTTTTGCAAATGTCAAGTCGCCATATTTCTCTGCCGTAGGCATAATTCCATCAAAATCCGCCTTAGTAGGCACGCGCCAGCCCGTCGGACAAGGGTCATTCTTTGTGTTCTTCCAATAAGTAGAACTGGTAGCGGCAGTATTATCCCAATCACCACCGATCATAACGTAACTAAATGTCTTACCGACATCTCCCGGATTAAGCGCTAAGGTTCCCACCGCAGGCCGCCCGACAGGAGCATCGTTTTCATGTCCCACTATCTGTGGGTAAGGTTTTGCACCCCCGTCTCTATCAACCATACTTTTAGGTCTTTGACGCGTCACTCCGTCACTTCCCCTATAGTTTACTGTTTTAGGCAGATAATATGGAATACTTCTTCCCATCTGATACACATATCCTCTGGCTCCTTCCCATCCCTCGGCGGTTGTCATATCCGCACTGGTAGCTCCGAGATTCCGGTCCATCCACATTAGGCCGTTAAAAGTCAGGGGTTGCCCCAGATATTGCGAATCATCATCATGTTCGATCCAATCGTACCGGCGGGGAATAATAGTAATAATCTGTACATCACTGTTAGTGATCGTAATGGTGAGTGTATACTCGTAATTGGGCAGGAAGCGGAAAGGCTCCGTCACGGTTTGACCACTTTCATCTTTCTGAACGTTCCCGTCATCTCCCATAACCGGAACACGAATTTCATACGTATCCGTTCGATCTCCACTGTTCGTTCCCGTCGTAGCCACTTTTATTTTAAGTCCCTCCGCAGCCGTGGTTAGAGTCGGGAATATCAGGCATTCGGCAGCCGCACTGCCCGATTGCCCGTCTATAGTTACAGACTGCACACTTTCCGTCACAGCTTGAGAGAATCCGCTGCCCAGAACCGTACGGTCACTTTTCCCTCCCGTATGGCTGTATTCTCCGGTCGAAAGCAAGAGCGCTCCTTCGCTATAATCACTGACAGAGATACCTTGCAACCGGATATTTTGCAATACATCCGTACCCGTTGAACCGCTTTCCGGTTTTTGCTTCACCACCTCAAACTTCAACTTAGACAAAGTATGCTTGAAGGGTAAGGTAATCACTCCCGAGTTGATACCCGATTGTCCTGTCAGCACAGCACGGCGCAAATCGGGCAGTGCTCCTCCGGCAGAGGAAGTGACGTTGCAAACAGGTATGCCATCTGCTTCGGAACCGCATACCGGCAGAGTCGTATTACCGTATGTCAGTGCATAAAAGTCGAGGATTCGGCCTTCAAAACGGTCTTCGTCAGTACCTGTACTCAGATATTCTATCTGATGTGTGCCGTCCGCATCCACGGTCTCCGTGCCTTCCCGCCCATCCATCGTAGAGAGTCTGCCGCTCCACGAACTCCCTATAAGTCCGTATAGCCGGTATTTAGTGCCGGCTGTGAAATGATTCACCGACACATCTCCCGCACGGGTGATGGCCTGCTCTTCACTCGAGGAGAGTGTAAAGCTGTCACCACCCTGCGCAGGTATGTGTTCCTCTTCGGGAGTGCAGCCGGTAACCAGTGCAGCAGTCACGGCTACGGTTGAAAGAAAGAATCGTATTATTGTTTTCATATATTCAGCTCTTTTTATTTAGATTCACCACAGAGGACACAGAGGGCACAGAGTTAGAGTATTTAAGTTTACAGCCCCTTCCCTGTTCACCGTTCCCTGTTCACCGTTCATCTATGTACTTGGAACCGGTTCAGGAACTACCACGGGAATGGTCATTTTTCCTCCATCCCCCCACTCTTTCTCTTCGCCTTCCAGCGTAAAAGAGTCGATATCAAAATTGAGAGTGGTTCCATACGACTCTCCGGCTTGCAACTGAGTTACCGGGGTTCCGGATTGATCCATGAAATTCAGATTGCCATCCAAAACAGGAAAGCTTGCCTTTCGCGCTCCGGTCGTAAAATTTACATCCTTGGCCACATCCGCTGTCAACGTAAGCCCCGGTGTACCCACAGAGGAAATATCGGTCAGCAAGTCGTTCGTCGCACAGGGTATCAGATAGAATACCGCAATCTGCGTATCCTCCGTACTCAATATCTGACCGGGATGATCGATAGCCAAATCGGCAGAAGCCGGAGCCGCTACATAGTGTTTCACCCCCGTATCCCATTTCACCCCTCCGCACACTAACCGTGAGGGTACTGTCAACCTGAGGTTCTTGACATACAGCTTACCGACCGTGTTGTCCGTACGCCTTGCCTTGAGCACGATGCGTACGGCGGCATGCGCGAACTCCAACGCCCGCCCGAAAGGTTGCTTCCTGCTGCCCGTAACTCCATTCGGAGTAACCAGCACATCGGTCAGCCCTGTTCCCGAAGACGGTAACGAATAGGTGCCGTGACCATCTGCCATAGTCATGACCGAAGGGCAAAGTCCCATCACCACCACCCGGGAGTTATCAGCCGGATAATCCGCTTCCGTATTATAGGGTGCATCGGCGTAATCACCGATCGCCCCTGCCGGAGTGGAGATTTTATAAGGAGAGCCCAATGTCCCCGCACTGAAATCCGTCTCTTTCCAGAACAGCAGTAACGGAGTGCTTTCGCTGCCTGCCACCCCATCCGTACGGGTGAGAGCTACCTCCATGGGTATCTCCTGTTCGTACTCTCCTTCTCCGGATGCACACGAGGCAGACAGCAGACACAGGCAAAGCAGCAGGCATGCCCGGCAGAATCTACTCTTTTTTTCTTCTTTATTCATAGTTGTATGCTTTCTTTTTCACCACATTTTCCTTTCTACGTCGGCCTGACTATAATTGTATTACCCGAACTCGTCACCCAGTCCGTTACTTTCATCGTGGCACGCATCGGTTGCGGCAAAGCGGCCGAAGGCAGACTAAACCGGGTAATACGCAGCAGATAATAACGGTTGCGCAAAATGCCGGAATCCGCACTGAAAGCAATTGTGCCGTCGGCAGCAGTTGCGCCGTCTATATAAGTGTAATAATAACCGATCCCGCCTTCGTAAGCGGTAAAATCAGTACGTTTCAGCGTACCCGCATCGATGACGGCCTTCATGCCCGCATAGCTGTAACAGTCACTCCCGTTGGTAAAGTAAGTGCCTGCCGCATGTGCTTCCGCATCGGCAGGTGTCGTCGTTGCGGGCAAGTGAGTAGCGGCATCGGCGGGAGATGACAGGGTTTGCGTGGTTCCCGCCCCGGTAATAATCTGTTTGGGGACAAACTTCGCCGCTACCAGCAGATGGGTAGCCACCAGGCGGGGAATCTCCGCTTGGGTTGAATTGAGTGTTCCTGTCAGATCCAGCCCGCCTTCAAGAGAGGCGGTAGAAGTGGCAGTGGTGTTCTCCGGACAATACAGTCCACCGGTATAAGCGCCGCTTGTCGAGGGGACAGTGGCCGTAGCATTGTACCGGGGGGCGTCATACGCTTCCGGAGCGCTACCTTCTGCCCAGACACTGCCCAAGGTACGGTAAGCGAATTGCTGTTCAGGCACATCGGGTGCCGACACATAATTGCTGCCACCATCTTTTACCACATACGGGTCTACTTCATAGTTAGGATCTTTCCCATCCGAAGGCGCATTCAGATACACCTTCCGGTTCACCGTATTGAGGGCATACCGCACTTCCGACAAACAGATCCAGCCCGGATCATCCGCCGGACGAGCCGCATTGTCGGACATCCGTACATACGCCCCTCCGTCGTCCGTATAGGTATCGCACACCAGCAGCACTTTAGCCACCACCCTTTCGAGCGCGACAGGCGAGGCCGTAAGATCTATATTCACATCGGTACCCGCACTGACCGTTACGGCATCGGCGGCTTTTCCGGTCATGGCAATGCCCTCCGCCTGACGGGCAAACTGTCCGATCACTTCGTCATATCCGTCTCCGGCAGCGGTATACAATCCCAGGCCTCCCGCCTGCCCGCAAATGGCATGCACCTGACCGGGCAACAGATTGGCACCCACATAGACCTTCTTCCGTCCGGGAGCGGTCGGTATGCGGGCCTGATATACGTCCGTCACACCACTTGTAGCGCCGTAAACCACTTCGTACTGCACATCATTCCAGTCTTCGTTTCCGCTCCCGTCTACCGATACCAGAAAAACGGCGACAGAAGAGATCTTCTCCTCAACCGCTTCGCCCGCCGATACGGCCGCCCGGGTAGTTGCTCCCGCCACCCGCACCGAGAAACGGACACACGCCGTCACCCGGTCCGTCCCTGCCGGAGTGCCCGGCATATCGGTATCGTCGGAGCATCCACATGCCAGCAGGCAGAGCAGAAACCGAAAAAACAAGGTAAATATGCTGCCTTTACAGTTGTGCATCATTCAGTCTGATAATCCATCCGTTAATGTTCAGCGCCTCCAGCCTTCCCATCGGGGTAAGGTAGAAAATCACGTTGAACTGATCTTCGTAATCAAGGTAATCCTGGTCGCTGAGCTCCACACCGCTGCTCTCTTCAAACAAAGGACGCGTCATCAGCAGATAATGCGTCAGGTCGACGTCCACTACTTTCTGTCCCGAGGTGCGGTCAGTCACCACCAGACGGGCCTCCTGCCCTGCCAGTAAGCGCAATGTATTCAAGCGGGCACGTGCCAGGCTGACTTCTCCCGTGCGGGTGACCGCCGGTTCCGTTTCGGACGCGGACTCCGTATGGTAGGCGGCATAAGTCACCCGGTTGCCCGTTATTATCTCGTTATCGGCATTCAGGTGACCGTTATCCGCCAACAGGGTAAAGTCATAATCATCGGCATCCAGCCCCTCGCCCGAAGTGTCGTGCAGGGTGATGATGAACCGGTTGCTATCCTTCAGCATCGGCACACTGACCGATGTCAGTTCCGAAGGCTGTATCCGGCTCAGCCGGACATGCCCATACCACAGGTGTCCCAGTTCGTCATCCTGACGTCCGTCCCCGTCACGTTCCAGCCAGAGGACCAACTCGTCACGGGTCGAACTGCCCGGTGTGAGCTGCGGTATCCGGTAATGCCGGTTGTCCCCTCCCGCCCAGAACACCAGTTCGTAAACATCTCCGTCTTTATATTCCAGTGGCAGGGTAATGATAGATCCGTTTTCAGTCAGCGATTGCCTGTTTTCAGTGTGCAGGCAGACAAACTGTCCCTGTGCGTCGAACACGTAGAGGGACAATGTGTCAATCTCGTCGGTGATGATGCCTATCCCGCTACCGGGCTGTATCTGTGCATGCAATGCAGGCTGAAGACGAATACGAAAACCACTGGGACAGTCGCCGCGATCGTCCTTGGTCCACGAGCAGGCGGATAAGCCCGCCAACAGGCAAAACCATAAGAACGGCAGAAGCCGACTGCCGGAATGGAAGAAACAGGAGGTCTGAAAGTTATCGGACATGGTTGGGAAAATTTTATGATTGAACAAGGGGTTCACCACAGAGTACACAGAGGACACAGAGTTTTATGCTCTTGTTTATAGGGTATTGAAGAGAAAAATATGTTCTCTGTGCCCTCTGTGTACTCTGTGGTGAAAACCTATCTCAAAGCAATTACTTTATAACAGAAAACAGTGGGTTAACGTCCCAATACGGCACTATTCGTGCGTACTGTCCAGGGTTTGATACTTAACTTCACATTCAGCAATACGGTGGTCGGATCATCGGTTTCGGTATCGGTGATGATATCTTCGGTTACACCGTCTTTGCCCACACCTTGAATACCGGTGACGGTTACTTTATAGACATTGTTGCGGACAATGCCGAACTCCATCACGTCTTCTGCCGTATTTTCCGAAGGGATATGCTTGATCCAATACGGATAATAACAAACGAACTTGCCATCGGCACTCCCTTTTTTGAAGCACTGGACGTCGTTCTTCTTCAGGTCAGCAGGGGCACCACTGGCAGAGCTGGAAGTAGTTCCGTCCGCCAGCAATACGCCGGCTTCCTTCAGCGCTGCAATATCCTTGTAAAAGATGCCGGAATGATAGAAGATTTCAGACATGCTGGTAAATGTGGAGTTCTCTTCCACACCACCACTACCAGCCTTTTTTTGCATCATTTTACTCGGAGCTATTTCCGCTTTAAATACGATACCGGTTGTATATCCGTTCTTCTGTTTATCCTTCAGCATCGTGTTTTCATGGCAGTAAGCGGCGACTTTGGTTTCTGCCGCACTGGAAGAATAACCCGGCATAGCCGTATAAGTTCCCCCAAAAGAACCGAAAGACGACAAGCTGAATGCGCCTGATGCTTGCAGATACCAGGTGGCATAGCTATTGGCCAAAGCAGCAGGTGTGCCGGAATAAGTTTTACTATACGTTTTCGGATCTACCACATACGGCAATGAAGTGCTTGAGTTACCATAATTTGCCTCGGTCAAAGAACTCGTTGCAGTGCTTTCTTTATCCACATGACGGAAATAATATCCCTCTTTCCGTGCGTTGACTACATAATAGCCTTTCAGGGTGATATTCGTAATATTGCCGATAGCAGTCACTGTGGTAGAAAAGCTGGTATACACATTAGGGGCAGAAGCCACATTGGCTCCTCCCGCCGTCACCGTAATCTTTCCCATCATACGCTCTACCGTTGCCGCAATGGTTTGTTCCGGATCTTTGGTGATCGTCTGGGCAATATAAGGAAGAGTATTCGTATTATCACTGTTGGGAGAACGGCTCGCCATCACCAGTCCGGCGTCCGGCACAGCGGCTATCACGCCCGTAGCGTCAGCCGTTGTCTTTGCAAGGAAATCGGCTTCGGTCAAGCTATTCTTGCTGCTGTCAGACACTCCATTGACCGTACCGTTCACCACAATATAAATACGATAGTCTCCCGGGGTCAAGGCTGTTTTCTTACTGGTCCATACAATCGTTTTAGCGTCGGCAGTGCTGGCTGTCATTTGTGTAAACTGGTTGATGGAAATAATCTCTTTCAACTTAGCGCTACCAAAGCTACTACCCGCTCCTCCCGGAAACAAATACAGATTGGCGGTCTTCACTTTGTATTCATCCTCCGAACCGGCTTCAGTAGTGTTATCGTCAGTATCTGCCGTCGTACCGGCTCTTGTTTCCGCCACGCCGTTCGGCACGGCAATGGTCACTGTGGTATAAGCTCTCGCTTCTTCCGGATTCTCTCCGCCCGGGATGTCCGTATCGTCGGAACAGGCGGACCAGGTTGTCAGCAGCAAAGCAGCCAACCCCATCATACTCATGTACTTTAGTCTTTTCATTTCTTTTTATATTATGTGATACACTTATTGCGTTATACCGGTTGTCGCGGCCCGTTGTTCCGCATTCATCTTTTTAAGGTTCTCCTCCGCCTCCCGGTTTCCGGCTTTCGCCGCTCTGTGCAGCCATATCCCGGCCTCTTTGTCGTCTCCGCACAACAGATGGCATACTCCCCGTGCGTTCCACGAACGTTCGTCCGCCTCTACTGTTTTCAGCAGCCGGAATGCTTCTTCATAATCCCGCACCCGAATGGCGGCTATCGCACGGTTCACCGTATCCGCCACACTGTCAGAACGGTTGGCATACTCCACACGGATGTAGCAGGCATCGCGCAACTGCGGATAGAGCACATCCAGCACCGAACGGTACGGACGCCCTCCCGCCAAAGCTTTCAGCCTGTCGTTCCGTTCTTCCTCCGGATGGCTGCGAAGAATGGCAAGCACCTCCTCTTTATACGTCATGTCGCTTTCATTTACCAGTTCGGCCAGCCTGTCCCAGTCTACTCCCCCGGCATTCAGTTCAAACAACGATACAGGCAGGTTCATACGGCCCGAGAGAGCATGCCGCAAAGCCTCGGCACGTTTCGCCGACAACTTCCGGTTCAGCTCCGTCGCTCCTTCGGGCGAAGCATATCCGGTGATCGAGATACCTTGCAGGGATGCGCAACTGTCCGCACGCAGCAATCCGATGGCTTCCGTTATCCGGCGCAGATTTCCGGCATTGGCCGAGTATAGTGTATCCACCACTGCCGACGCCGCACGGAAACGAATACCGATGCCGCTTTCACGCAGGGGACGGCTGCCCGCCTCACACAAGAACGGATAGTCAGCCGCATGTTCCGCTACCGACCGGCTCACCTGCGGAGCAACCTCACAAACCGAGGGACGATAGGGCAAAACCACCGGAAAAGCACCGGAGGAAACGACGCTCCCCACCGTCTGTACCCGGCAGCAACCTTCCCGGTCGATGTCGAGCCGCAGGTTCAAACCACTCTCCATCCACGGAGCATAGCGCAGCGTATCGGTATACAAGAAGGTATCTCCATTGCGGGCGGTCAGCCGATGACCCGCCTCACCGGCACTGCCTTTCAAGAGACGTTGTTGCCTCGCCCTGCGTGCCATGATGCGCCCCGTCACCACAAACGGGCTGAGCAACACGCTATCCGAGGCATTGCCCAGACAAGGGGTAATCACCCAGCGGTGACGGGCACGCACTGCGCGGGGGGCTATCTTTATGGCAAACGAGACATATACCTGTCCACCCGCACGCTGCATTCGGGCAGCAGTAAGGGCCACTCCTCCGGACGGCCCCGCCGCACGGGCAGACGGCATGCCGGAACACAGGGCAAAGGCCGCCAGGCAACAGGCTGACGCCAAAGCCTTCCGAAAGCATATTCTTAAACGGGTCGATCGTATCTTCTCTTTCATAAAACTTTTCATTTTAGCATATAAATCAAGCTGACGCCCACACGGGTCGGTGCCAGGAAGTTTTTCTTATCCGCTCCCCGATATTCGCCACAGGCAGGGCAATTAAAGCGTTTGTACTCGGCATGTACCCATCCCGCGCCTACGGTAGCCTCCAGATTCCAGCGTTTGCCCAGCACCCACGAGTAGCCGTATGAAAACCCTGCCATCACCGCCCACCCCTCGTAGCGGGAAGAGGCCGAATGGGAGACAAAAGGCAGACGCACCCGGCTCAGGTTGTACTCTCCCCCTCCGGCATGCACGCCCAAAAAATGCCCGTAGAACGATTGGCAAAGCCAGTAGCGCGCCTCCCCCTGTGCCATCCAGAATTTCCACTTCCGGTTGTTCTCAAAGCTCCACGGACAGGCGCTTCCCGAAACATCGAGTGTCCATCGGGAGGCCAACGCCCACTCGGCGGCAAGCGAAGGAGCGGTCGCGACATCGTGCAGCAAATTGGTTTTAACTGCTGCCCTCTGTGCCAGCACGTTGCCCGAAACAAGCAAAAGCAATATGAATAGTTGTTTTTTCATTCTGTTAGTTTATCTGAAACAAACCGGCAATCCGTTCATAAATCGGTCAGAGGTATCTCCGACAGGTAGACGCGGGTCATCTGGTTGATGATCCCCAACTTATGGGCGGCACGGTGATAGCGTGCGTACATTTTCTCACAATCCGGTTGATTGCAATTCAGATGTTGGTCCGTGGCTTCCATTACATGGAGCAGGGAGATTTGGAAGAGGGGACGGGTCAGCTCATAGATTTCCGGAGTGACATCACCGGCATGATCCGCCTTGACACGTATCAGCCCTGCGGATTCCAATTGCCCCAGAAGTTCGCCAAGAGGCTTACAACTACCTTCTAATTCCTGGAAGTTTACTGTTTCCTGAAGGGAAATATGACGCAAGACAGATATGGCTGTCAAAGTTAACGGCGTAAGCATAAGCTATTTTGTTTTGTTGTGTGATCGTCCGTTACTTTGTAGGTAACGGCAATTAACATAAAATAGATTCGGATAGCGTTCCTGACAGGACACTGAGATTTAAATAATAAAAAACATCTGATGATGGCAATAGAATAATCATCCGCGTTAAATAACAGTAAACGTGGCCAACCCCTCTTATAGTTTTTTTAGGAGAAAATAGGGAAAACTAATGCAAAGCATGCATCTTTTTTAAAATTAATTGCCTTTTTTATAAAAAACTTGTCTTTTTATTTGTTTGTGTGAAAAATAATATCCAATTTTGCAGCAATAATTCATTGCCGTTACCTACAAAGTAACGGTCTATACACTTCTCTGATTACAAGCATAATACATTCTATTTTTCGTTTTTCAAACCGCATTCAGCACATACCGGATTATCTTCCTGTTTGTCCGATCTACTTCCCTGTCCCCGAAAGGCTTCAGGTAAGTTTCGGTCACCTTCACCGAGGAGTGTCCCAACGCACGGCTGATAACTCCTACGGGAGTCTCCTGATGAAAAGCGACCGTGGCCCACGTATGGCGGGCGGTGTATGAACTGAGCCTGCCTCCCAGTTTCAACTCCACCGAAACCCGTTCCAACTGCCGGTTCAGGTTACGCAGGGCACATTGATATTCCTGATAAGGAGTGGGATTTTTCTTTGTATGCCGCTTTCGGGTACGGGGTTGCCCCAGGATAGGCAGCAGATAGCTCGGATGGCAGTTCTCAGCCATCCTCCTGTTGATAATTTCCATCGCCTCATGCGGTACGGTGATGGTCACCTCCTGCCCCGTCTTGTGGCGGCAGTAGGTCAGCACTCCTTTATCGAGATTATTCCTGCGCAAGTGAGCCAGATCGACAAACGGGATTCCCCGAAGCATAAACATCAGCACAAACCAGTCGACGGCTTTCCCTGAAGCGTCTCCATCCGGATGTCCTGCCATCCGGATCATCCGCCCCACTGTCCCCGGACTGACAGCACGTTTCACGTCGGAGCGCGTACCGGTGTATACCTTATCGAAAAGCCCGGTCACATATCCCGGGCGGCCTTTCATCCCTCTGTTGTAGCCCGCACGCAAGGCACGCATGTAAGTCGATACCGTGTTCCAGCTCAACCGTTTTCCCAGCAGCCAATGTTCATACTTGTCCAGAAACACCGGACTCACCTCTTCGAATCCGATCTCCTCTTTTCCTGCACTCTCCCTAAGCGTACGCAGCATATTATGGTAGATACGCCGGGCCGGTTCACGCCCCTCTTCTTTGAGCCTTTCGATCTCCGAAATCATAAATACTGTTAATGTTTCATTCATCTTATCCATTGTTTTTAGTTTACAAATCTCCTTTAGATATAAATTGTGTAAATAGCCGGATAACAGAATCTATATCTTTACAAAAAACATCTAAAGAGACTTTGCAGAACAATCCCCGGGACGATATGCTATACTCTTTTTGTATATCTTTGCCGATCCTAACGTCGATTTAACAAACATTGGCATCCGCCATCCCATACAAACCTCAAAGTAAAATGAAAAAGAGCATCCAGGACCTGAAAGAGTCATTAAGAAAAAAAGAAGAGAAACAACAGCGACTGCGTGAAAAAGAAGAATCGATAGAAAAAGACATCCGTGTGCTGCGCTACCTGATAGCCAAGGAGGAACAAGCCGCCTCACCACAAGCCCCCCGGAAACGGAAAATCACCCGAAAACAGGTAAGCAGCTTTTTCAGCCGGATCGCCCTATTTTATGAAGACCTGCAGCGACGCCTGAACCTCCGCATCACTTACCGCTGCTTCTGCCGCTGGCTCTGCACCCGCTACGAGTTTGAGTCACGCTATCGCGACCGCCACAAGCTGTCGCCTTGCACGGTACTGGGATATTTTAAGAGAGAAAGGGGTGGATGAAGGGGAAGTAGCCTCTGCTCTTTAATTTCGTATCGCCCGTACACTTCTGTGAGAATCTGTGTAATCTGTGGTGAGTTATCCTCCTATCACCCACTTCCCAATATTCCGTTCTTCCTTCTCGAAGGCTACACCCACCTTCACTACTTTCCGCCCGTCCGCCTGATAGGGCAGCAGATATCCCTTTTCATCAATCTGCCTCAAGGCAGCCTCGGCGCTGTCGTTCAGCTTGAACTCAAACACGTAGATGTAGTCCGGTGTCTTCACCACCGCATCGGCACGCCCCCGGGCACTCCGGACCTCCGTCTCCGTAAACTGCCCCATAAGCTGGAAGACGAGGTAGAACACCGTCTGATAATGCCGCTCCGTGCGGTCGTTCAGGTCGTAGGGAATACCGGCAAAGAAGCAGCGCAGGCGCGTGAGGAAAGCGTCTACATCGCCGCTCTCCAACTCGCGGATGAACTTGCCGATATAGAACGAGGTGTCTGTCTGGGCTATAGGAGTGTAGAAGGGACTGACGAAGTTGAGGAAACCATATTTCACCTCCTCGTTGGGGAACCCCAGCGTGTACATCCGGAAGCGCTCGTCGTAGTCCTTAATCGTCAGATATCCGCTCTGATAAATCATGGGTATCGGATTGTTTATATCCGCGCGGTCGTCGCTCAGCGAAGCCTCATTCACCTCAATGCCCTCCATCTCCCTCAGGTCGAAATCGGTCTTCTGCAGCATCTCCACCAGGAAGGTGGGCGTGCCGCTCGCAAACCAGTAATTGCCATACGAACGCTTCTGCAAGGCACTCAACACGCTGAAGGGATTATACATGGAGGTGAATTCCTCGTCTTTGGTGAACCGGTATCCGTCATATTGGAGAGTTAGCCGGTCCATCACCTGCCGGCAGGTCGCATTACTTTTCACTGCCAAGGCTTCCAATTCGGGAGAGAAGGTAGCTTCTATCTCCGCACGGGTCATACCGCAGAGGGTGTTATAGTCGAGGTCGAAACTGATATCGTTCAGTTGGTTCAGATTACTGAAAATGCCCATTTGCGCGAATTTGGTCACTCCGGTGATGAAGACGAACTGCAACCAGGGGTCGGCATCTTTGAGCACAGTATAGAAAGCGGTCAGCGTCTCCCTGAAATCGTGTTGCAACTCCTGATTGTCGAACGAACGCAGCAAGGGTTTGTCATATTCGTCGATAAGCACCACCACGCGGCGCCCCGTCTGTTCGCAGGCGCGCCGGATGACGGTCATGAAACGTCCGGAGTGCGTAATGCCTTCTCCTCCAGTCCGGTATAACTCTTCCCACTGCCGCAACTGCCGCTCAAGTATATCGACCAGCCCCTCACGACTGTCATACTTCTCCGCATTGAGGCTGAGATGCAGCACGGGATATTGCAGCCACTCTTTTTCCAATTTCTCGATAGCCAATCCGCGGAAGAGTTCCTTCTTACCTTGAAAGTAGGCCTCGAAAGAAGAAAGCAACAGGCTCTTGCCAAAGCGGCGGGGACGGCTCAGGAAACAGGGATTGCCCGCTTGAGCCAGCCGGTAAATCAATGCGGTCTTATCTACATAAAGGAAATTTTCGGAGCGCAGTTTCTCAAAACTCTGTATCCCTATCGGGAGTTTTCTAAGCGGGGCATTGATCAGTGTATCCATGGGGCATTGAAGTTAGTCTTTTGCAAATGTACACAATTATTTTTTAGATTCTCACACGTGGTTACAAAAATGTAAGGGATGCAACAATTGTCCCTTCTTTATTATCCTTATACCCATAGATACAAAGATAACATTTTCTTTTCACCACAGAGGACACAGAGGACACAGAGTTTTAATCTCTTGTTTATATATCCTCTGTGTACTCTGTGTACTCTGTGGTGAGCCCCAAATACAATCAAGTCAGCGCTGCCATACCGGTTCCTATCAGAGCACATTCCGGTAATGGAGTTCCTGCTCGCGAACTATCTCTCGTAAGTGGTATCCGCAAAGAAACTTTGCAAACGGCGGAAGAAAGAGTCATAGTCTCCGGCGCGAATCTCACGGACAAACTTCTGAACTTCAAACGGAGCTTCTACCTTATCGGTATTCGCATAGTAGGGAAGCAGGAATTTCATGAACCCCTCCTCCACTTCACGGTTCGGGAATCCCAAACGGTAAATTCCAAATTCACGGTCATACCCCTTAATGGTAAGGTAACCGCTTTGATAAATCACAGGAATAGGATTGGTAGAGGAAGAGTCGATGCTGTTCAATACATCCGCATCGGTTTCCACATGCGCCATTTTATGAAGATCATAGTGATGCATCTGCAACAGTTCTACCAAATAGGTAGGAGTACCCGTTTCAAACCAATAATTTCCAAATTTCATTTTATAGAACGTATTCAGCAGGCTGAAAGGATTGTAAATGCCGATCGAATCTTCCACAAAATGATACCCGTCATAGCATTCCTTCAATTCACGGCACACCTCTTCATAACCCATCCTCTGCCTGTCGGCAAGTTCGTACAATTCTTGCTCCAGATTAGTCCGTATTTCCTCTTCAGTGATGCCGCACAATGCCACGTAACGTTCGTCCATCGACAAATCAATCAGATTGTTCAAAGCACTGAACACACTCACTTTACCAAACTTAGTGACACCGGTCAGAAAAGCAAACCGGATGTATCCATCCATTGTTTTGATGGCTCCATAAAAGGCTTGCAACGTCTTGCGAAACTCCTTTTGCAATTCTTCATCCCCGATGGATTGCAGCATAGGCTTATCATATTCGTCGACCAGAATGACTACACGATGCCCCGCCTGCTTGCAAGCACGCTCTATGACACCGGCAAAGCGCAGAGACAAAGAGCGCTCCGAAGGTTCAGCTCCATAGAGTTTCTCCCATGCCACAATTGCTTTCTCCAATATATCCTCAAGACTTTGCAGTGAGTCATATTTCTCTATATTCAAATCCAGATGCAATATCGGGTGTTTTATCCATTCTTTCTCGAGCTTTTCCATCGCCAGCCCTTCAAAGAGCTCCTTTTTTCCCTGAAAATAGGCTTCGAGGGTAGAAACAAGCAAACTTTTTCCAAAGCGACGGGGACGGCTCAGAAAATAATAACTCCCGGTCTTTACCATTTGATAAACCAATGCTGTTTTATCAATATAGAAAAGGCCCTCTTTACGGATTTTCTCAAAATTCTGTATCCCGATAGGATAGATTTTATTGCTCATATTCTTTTATTCCGGATAAATAACAGACAAACTTATAAATACAAAGATAACATTTTCTTTTGTATTTTACGTGTTGTGTCTTAAAAGAATGGTTTTGAGTTCAATTCACCACAGAGGACACAGAGGACACAGAGTTTTAAGCTCTTGTTTGTATATCCTCTGTGTACTCTGTGTACTCTGTGTACTCTGTGTACTCTGTGTACTCTGTGGTGAGCCCAAATACAATCAAGTCAGTGCTGCAATACCGGTTCCTATCAGGTTGGCATTGCTCATGTTATTGATATGAACTTCCACATCTTCCAGTTGAAGTTCGCGAAGAAGTTCCTGCAATTTCTCCATCACAAGAATATTGTAACTTTTATCTTTCCGGCTCTCACTCCAGAAGAGGCTTCCTTCGGCTATCAGACAAATCCGATGAATATCTTTGTTGTATGATTTCAGCAATGCGATCAGTCCGGCAAGGGACGCGGCAACCAGTTGGGCCGATCTGCTATAGATCCAACGGGCCACCTGCACATAGATATCTTTGTGGATATCCGGATAGTTCATGATGGCAGTCAACTTCCGGGCATCGAACTTTTCTTCAAATTCATCCAACGGAAAGGCCGCTTTCAATATATCCCCTAAATACATGCCGGACACCGCTTTCTCAAAACGCTGTTTGCCCATGCTGTCGGACATTGCATCCACCGTATCATCCACCGCTGTCAAGAATGGCGGATGAAAGTTGCCCGACTCCAGATTGACAGGAATCAAACCCTCTACGCTGTATGCCGGATCCAGTTTCTTTATCTTGTCAGCGGGAATAAAAGTGGCCATATTCGTACCGGTCCCGACAATCAGGCCGATATAGGCGTCGTAACTCTTGTCGGTAAGCCCGGCAAACAAACTGGCGATCGTGTCATTCAGAACTTTGATGCCTGTAAACTTTATTTTATTCTTTTCATTCAGATAGTCGAGTAAAGGTTTCCCCACAAACTGCCCGACCATTTTCCGGATATCCACTCCTTTGGTCCAACGAAGCAGCTTTGCATCTCCTCCGGGCACTGATTCGGCGGGATAAGAAAAACAATAGCCAATAGGCATTTCCTCTTCCCGTTTTATCTCCACAATCAGATCGGCCAGTTCTTTGAACAGTTCTTCGCGCGTATAGCCGGGCGACTTCATGACGGACATGTCTTTCTTCCAGCCATTGTTCGGGTAGATGACCGGCTTTTCTTGCGTGAAATCGACAATCGCCACCCGGTAGTTGGTACCTCCCAGATCGAGGACTAAGGCCTTCCCTTTGACATCGGCCGCCTTGGGCAGAATAAAGGTAGGAATACATTGTATCTCTGCATTTTTTTTACTTAATCCTTCTTCCACTTTCTCCCGGAATGCATAGGCAATCCCTTTGAGTTGTTCGTTGTCCAGTTTGAAAATATTCTTTTCCATGGTGTTGGTTTTATGTATGGATGATCTTTATTTCTGTAAATAACAACTGAGGAGGATTTTTGCTCAAAACCGGGATAAAAACGATTTCACCACAGAGGACACAGAGGACACAGAGTTTTTTTAGACAGAAGAACAAAAGAACAGATAATTCTTTATTGGTTCATCTGTTCTTTCGTCTGAAAACAAATAGAGCGCAGCCAATTAATCTCTGTGTCCTCTGTGTCCTCTGTGGTGAAAGAACAGAACAAAACCCATGCAAGCATTCAGTTCCGTTACATAGTAAAAAAGTCTTTCTCGATAAGCAGAGAATATGCTACTTTGCCACGTAAACAAAAACAATAAGAATGAAAGACTTAAATTTTGACTGGCTGCTGAGTGGAAGCTGCCTGCTGTCGGACGTGGCGATGGCGTATTTTACAACTTGTATTTATCCCCGCTCGGCGGGCAGACAGATGCGTGAGCAGATAGAACGATATCCGGACTTGCATGCCGAACTACTGGAAGCAGGATACAAACGCTCCAATACACTGCTGACACCCCGGCAGATCTGTATCGTGATACAGCATTGGGGAATGCCCGACACGGTGTACCAATGGCTACGCGAACATCCGGAGGATCGGGTCCAAAAACTGTTCGCCGATCGCAAATTCGACTGATATATGTTAATATATCTTTTTGCTTATTATTTATTTATGTGCAGGTCTGCCTGTTGGCGGCTTCCGGAACATCCTCCGTAAATAACTGACGGACAACGGACTACAAGTCTGAAAGCATGTTGGTGTCCGTGTTGGTGATTTGGAGGCTCTGAATGACGGCAACAGAGGGTCTGAAAGGGTGAAAACAAGGCTCGGTTTCACCCCGGCAGAGTGTGCGTAGGACGGCAATGGGGATCACCGTACACTTTTGCACCAATCTACACCAATCTTTTGCATCCTTGCCCTTCTATGCGTAGCTTTGTCATGCCGTTCGGGAAAGGACGGCACATTCAATAACCTTTAAAACGAAATTCCATGAACGCACCGACCGAGACAATTCTGAAAAAAGGATATATCCTGATTCCCAAATCCATGATCGAAGATTTCTTCAAAACCGGATCGCAAACCGAGGGCTACCTGGAAGCATGGATACAGGTATTGACGCGGGTCAACTACTCCGATACGGAGGTTTGTGTACAAGGCAACCGGATCGTTTGCCGGCGGGGTGAAACCGTATATACCTACAAACAGTGGGAAAAGACACTGGGATGGAGCCGATACCGCACCCGCCGCTTCTTCGAAACGTTGTTCAAATCCGGAATCATGGAGGTGGTAGAGAATCCCGCCGGAATCACCCTGCTCCGGGTAACAGACTATGACCTCTGGACCGGACATAAAAAAGCCGCCACCACCCGGGACAGCCATGCGACGGAAGGCTTTGCCGACTTCTGGGATCTTTATCACCAGATCACCCAGAAAGATAAGATAAACATAGCCCGTGCCCGGAAAGAATGGAAAAAACTGACGGTAACGGAAAAGAAACTGGCACTGGAAAACATCGAGGAGTATTACACCCACCAAAAGGACATACGCTTCTGTAAACAGGCAGCCACATATCTGGAAGATAAGGCGTTTCTGAACGAATACGAATTTTAAGATTATTCACCACAGAGGACACAGAGGGCACAGAGAAATTTCTCTCTCTTCAATATCCCATAATAAAAGCTTAAAACTCTGTGCCCTCTGTGCCCTCTGTGGTGAACTATACCCCAAACCATATACCATCCAAACATTATGTTACAACCCCAAGCACCCGAACTCGAGGAAACCATCCTCGGAGCCTGCCTGATTGAAAAAGAAGGCATGGCACTGATTGACGAACTGCTGAAACCGGAAATGTTCTATGTCACCCGTCATCAACTGATTTACGCCGCATTGCAGGCGATGTTCCACGCCGGTACGAACATCGACATCCTCACCGCCACCGAGGAGCTTCGCAAACGTGGAAAGCTGGACGATGCCGGAGGGCCGTTCTACATCACCCAACTGAGTAGCCGGGTGGCAAGTTCGGCACACCTGGAATATCACGCACGCATCGTTCACCAAAAGTACATCCGAAGGGAAATGATCGTGGGATTCAGCAAACTGCTGACACTCTCCGGCGACGAAACCATCGACCTGACAGACACGTTAGTGGATGGACACAACCTGCTGGACAGGCTGGAAGGGGCATGTGGGCACAACAGGCAGTTGCGCGATATGGACACGCTGATGCAGGCAACCCTGACCGAAGCGGAAGGACGCATGCAGAAAAATAAGGACGGAGTGACCGGAATCCCCACCGGACTGGCCGAACTGGACAAGATGACAGGAGGATGGCAAAACAGCGATCTGATCACCATCGCCGCCCGTCCGGCAGTGGGAAAAACCGCCTTTGCACTCCATCTGGCAAAAGCTGCGGCAGCGGCCGGACACCACACGGTAGTGTACAGCCTCGAGATGCAAGCCGAGCGGTTGGGCGACCGCTGGCTCCTGTCGGCAGGAGAAATGGACCCATACCTCTGGCGAAGCGGAAAGCTATCACAGGAAACATGGCTACAGGCCCGGCAAACGGCCGGAGAACTGGCAAGGCTCCCCATCTGCGTAGACGATAACCCGGATATGAGCATGGACCGTGTACGCTCGAGCGCCCGGTTACTGCAAAGCAAAGGGAAGTGTGACTTTATCATCATAGACTACCTGCAACTGTGTGACATGCGCACCGAACAAACCAACCGGAACCGGGAACAAGAGGTGGCGCAGGCGAGCCGTAAAGCAAAATTGCTGGCCAAAGAGCTGCACATCCCGGTCATCTTGCTAAGCCAACTCAACCGTGGCTCCGAAAACAGGGCGTACGGACGTCTGGAATTGGCCGACCTGCGTGAGAGTGGAGCCATCGAACAGGATTCCGACCTGGTGCTCCTCCTCTATCGTCCGGCACTGGCACATCTGGCAACAGACAAACAAAGCGGATATCCGACGGAGGGACTGGGAGTAGCCATCATCGCCAAACACCGCAACGGGGAAACGGGAAACGTATACTTCGGACACAACAAGAGCATGACCAAAATAGGCGACTACGTTCCGCCCATGGAATGGATAAAAAAGAATGCCAGATAGAGGCTCCGTTTTCTTAACCTACACATCGTTATTTTCATCATTTTACTTGACTTTACCTGTTTGATTTCGTATCTTTACGTAGTGATTGAGACAAGAAATTTATTAACCTAAACCTTAACTTTTTATTGTATGGAAGTATCAGTGGAGCGCTATCAGCGCAAGAAGTATGTCAATCAGGAGAACTCTCCCATGTTGTATTACATCCGCCAGAAAGCGGGAACAGCCAAAGTTATGGATATCGACGCACTGGCGGAAGATATCCAGACCAATTGCGCCCTGACAACGGGCGATGTGAAACACACCATAGAGGCGCTGGTGGAACAGCTGCGAAAGGTGCTGACGCAGGGAAACAAAGTGAAAATAGAAGGACTGGGAACCTTCCACATGACGCTGACCTGCCTGCCGGGCGAAACCGAGAAGGAGTGCACGGTGAAGAATATCAAGCGGGTGAACGTGCGGTTCATACCCGATAAGGCAATGAAGCTGGTGAACGCCAGTCGGAGCATGACCCGAAGCCCGAACAACGTGACGTTTGCCATGGCTTCGGCAGGCGCTCCGGAAGGCGGAGGAAGCGGAGACGGGGGCATTGTGGACGACCCGACGGCATAAATCCGCACCACAGATTACTCAGATTTACACAGATTTAAATTTTAAGTTCGATTGCAGAGAAAATAAATCTTTATCTGTGATAATCTGTGAAATCTGTGGTGAAACAACGAAACTTAATACAGCAAAAACAATGAAGAAAATACAAAAAATACTGGAATGTCTACTGGCATTCCTGATGTTTCTCCGCGGGGGGAACACCGAAAAATAGAACCGGAACTATGAGAGAAATCAATCTGATTGTTATTCACTGCTCCGCAACCAGAGAAGACCGCTGCTTCACGGAGCATGACCTGGAGGAGTGTCACCGAAGACGGGGATTCGAAGGAGCGGGCTATCACTTCTACATACGCAAGGACGGGAAGATCATCACTACCCGACCGGTGGAACGGGCCGGGGCACATGCCAAGGGATTCAACGCACACTCCATAGGCATCTGCTACGAAGGAGGGCTGGACTGCAACGGACGACCCAAAGACACCCGGACAGAATGGCAAAAACATTCAATGCGGGTACTGGTGAAAGTATTGCTGAAGGAGTATCCCGGAAGCAGGGTATGCGGACACAGGGATCTGAGTCCGGACCTGAACGGAAACGGAGAGATAGAACCCGAAGAGTGGATCAAGGCATGCCCGTGCTTTGAGGTAAAAGAGGAAAGCTTTTAAATTCACCACAAACTTCACCACAGAGTACACGGAGTACACAGAGTTTTATTGCTAATGAACGGAGCTCACCACAGATTACACAGATTAACACAGATTTATCTATTTCTCAATCTGTGATAATCCGTGTAATCTGTGGTGAAAAACATTAAAACTCTGTGTGACTCTGTGGTGAAGTTTGTGGAATCAGCATGGCACTGACCCCGGTAAACGGCAAACAAAAAAAGGAAGCTGAATCAAATGATTCAACTTCCTTTTTCTTTGAGCGGAAAACGAGACTCGAACTCGCGACCCTAACCTTGGCAAGGTTATGCTCTACCAACTGAGCTATTTCCGCAATGTAGTGCCCAGAACAGGACTCGAACCTGCATGCCTCTCGACACACGCACCTGAAACGTGCGCGTCTACCAATTCCGCCACCTGGGCATTGACTAATCAGGAATCTGCTGTTTAAATGGAGAGGAACAGATAACCGACATTCTTGTTGAGCGGAAAACGAGACTCGAACTCGCGACCCTAACCTTGGCAAGGTTATGCTCTACCAACTGAGCTATTTCCGCAAAACAACTTTAATAAAGAATGTGAAGAGAAGGAGACTCGAACTCCCACGACAGTAATGTCACTACCCCCTCAAAGTAGCGCGTCTACCAATTCCGCCACCTCTCCAATCTCGATTAAAGCTTTGAACTATTCTCACCTTTTGTGCCCAGAACAGGACTCGAACCTGCATGCCTCTCGACACACGCACCTGAAACGTGCGCGTCTACCAATTCCGCCACCTGGGCAAAAGGTTTCCAACATTTCAAAGAGAGCGGAAAACGAGACTCGAACTCGCGACCCTAACCTTGGCAAGGTTATGCTCTACCAACTGAGCTATTTCCGCATTTGCAACCGTTGTTTCTCGATTGCGGTTGCAAAGGTAGGCATTTTCTTGATATCTGCAAGCATTCGGGATACTTTTTTCTCAGGAAAATGTGCATTTTGTTTTTGCCAAACGACAAATGTTTTGATTATCAACTCATTCTATTGCGATAATCTTCATAGGAAAATTGCTTGAAGATTTCAGCATTTCCACTCGCCGTCCACAAAGCAATGGCAGGATGGTGAATCCCGTTAAACATATTTGTTTTTACCATCGTATAATGTATCATATCTTCAAAAACGATACGTTCGCCGATCTGCAATTCATGATCGAAACTCCAGGAACCCATATAGTCTCCGCTCAGGCAGGAATTACCTCCGAGCCGATAGACAAACGGTCCCTCCTCTCCCATCACCGCCCCGCGAACGGCCGGTTGATAAGGCATTTCCAGACAGTCGGGCATGTGACAGGTAAAGCTGACGTTAAGAATGGCGGTACGGATACCACGGCTCTCGACAATATCTACCACCTCGGAAGTCAGTACCCCGGTTTGCCAGGTGAAAGCCGAACCGGGCTCAAGGATGATGCGCAAATGCGGATAACGTTTCTTTAAGCCCTGCAACAAGCCTATGAGGTGCCCGGTATCATAATCTTTACGGGTCATCAGATGTCCGCCTCCCAGGTTGAGCCACTTTATCTGAGAGAACCACGGGGAGAACTTCTCTTCAAGATGTTGCAAAGTACGCTCGAGTTCGAACGAAGATGATTCACAATGGCAATGGCAATGAAAACCCTCGATCCCCTGCGGCAACTGTTCGGGCAGCAGATCGGCAGTGATGCCGAAACGGGTGCCGGGAGCGCACGGATTATAGAGTTCGGTCTCCACTTCGGAATATTCGGGATTGATGCGAATGCCGCAAGAAATATCACTGCCTCCGGCCACGGTCATCGGGTAGAACCGGTGGAACTGCGCCATGGAATTGAACGTGATATGACTGCTGCAACGCATGATTTCCGGAAAGTCGGCTTCGGTATAAGCCGGAGAATAAGTGTGTGCCTTACTGCCGAACTCTTCGAGTGCCAGGCGTGCCTCGTAGACGGAGCTTGCCGTGGAATGTCCGATGTATTCCCTGAAAATTGGGAATGAACGCCACATGGCAAAAGACTTGAAAGCAAGGATGATTTCAACTCCGGCCCGGTCGGCCACACTCTTTATCAGACTGAGGTTCTTTCTCAGCAATTCTTCCTCCATGATATAGCACGGAGAGGGAAATTGGGTAAAATCTATCATAGTCAACTACAAGGTTCACCACAGAGGACACAGAGGGCACGGAGTTTTTATTTTCCAGGTTTATAGAAAGATCTTAAATTCTTCCTCTGTGAACTCTGTGTCCTCTGTAGTGAATAATTATTCTATTACTTTAAATCTCGCAAAACGCAGCAGCAACTGTTTATCGCCCGCATTACGAAAATGGATCGTTGCTTTGGCATTGTCGCCCGAACCTTCGACACGAATCACCTGGCCTATGCCGAAACGCTCGTGTTCAATGGTCTGCCCGGGTTGTACACCTGTAATGCCGGCTCCGGGAGCTGCCGATGGGGATACCGTGGTACCGCTCACCCTCTTCAAGTTACGGGGGACGGTCGGGGCAATGATCTGCTCCTTCGGACGTTCACGCTGCGGACGGTCGGCAGACGGACGGGCAGAAAAACGCTCGGCAGACGGACGGCGGGAGTATCCCTCCTCCATTTCGCGGCGGAAACGGCCGGCTCCTTCGTCAACGCTACGGCCTAAAGCTGCCTCCTGCGGAAGTTGCAGAAAGCGGGTGTCGATATCCCTCAGGAACCGACTGGGACTGCCGAACTCCATCTTTCCGTAACGGAAACGGGTTTTGGCAAACGAGAGGAAACAGTGTTCCTCGGCACGGGTGATGGCGACGTAGAACAGGCGGCGTTCTTCTTCCATCGCGCGCGGTGAATCGCCCGCCATGCCACTGGGGAAGAGATTCTCTTCCAACCCTACCACAAATACATTGCGGAACTCCAGCCCTTTGGCAGAATGCACCGTCATCAAAGTCACCTTCTCACCATCTCCCTCCTTATCGGAATCCTGATCGGTGAGCAGGGATACTTCGGAGAGAAAGTCGATCAGTGAAACATTTGTGTTCCCCTCTTCCTGACGCATGGCACAGAAATCATTCATACCGTTCACCAGTTCCTCGATGTTCTCTTTGCGGCTCAGGTTTTCGGGCGAATTGTCCTGACAGACGTCATTGATAATGCCGGACCGGCGGATGATTGCCGTACCTATTTCATAGGCATTCTTCTCCGCCACCTCGGTCATGAACTGTTCGATCAGTTCACGAAAGCCTTGCAACTTGGTGTGTGTATTTTTATTAATAGTAAGTCCGTAAGTGATGGGTTCGCACAGCACAGTCCACAGGCTGACATTGTTGTCGGTGGCGGCTTTGATAATCTTCCCCACCGTAGTATCACCGATGCCGCGTGCCGGATAATTGATAATCCGCTTGAACGCCTCTTCGTCGTTGGGATTGACCACCAGACGGAAATAAGCTATGATGTCTTTTATTTCCTTACGCTGATAGAAAGAGAGACCGCCGTAAATCTTATAAGGCATGCTCCGCTTACGCAAGGCCTCCTCGAAGACACGGCTCTGGGCATTGGTGCGGTAAAGGATCGCAAAATCAGAATAGCCATAATCGTGTTCGCGACGCAGCTGGGCGATTTTATTGGTCACGATATCGCCCTCTTCCACATCGCTGTAGGCTTGGAATACACCGATGGCTTCCCCCCGTTCTTTCTCGGAGAAAACCTCTTTGGGGATCTGCCGCTCGTTCTTTTCGATCAGGCTGTTGGCTGCACGGACGATGGTCTGGGTAGAACGGTAATTCTGCTCAAGCTTGAAGACTTTTGTGTCGGGATATATCTTGGTGAAATACAAAATATTGTCGATGTCGGCTCCCCGGAAAGAGTAGATGCTCTGCGCATCGTCACCCACCACACAAACACGCTGATTCTCCTTAGTGAGCTGCAACACAATGCTGTGCTGCGCATAGTTGGTGTCCTGATACTCGTCGACAAGCACATAACGGAACTGCTCACGATAGCGCGCCAGCACTTCGGGAAAATCGCGGAAAAGAATATAGGTATAGACCAGCAAATCATCGAAATCCATTGCTCCGGCTTGCCGGCAACGCTCCCAGTAACGGCTGTAAATGTCGCGTATGGCAGGCATCTTGGCCGCAGCATCTGCCTCGTAAGCCTCCTTGTTGGCAGCATAGCCCGAAGGAGACACCAAATGGTTCTTGGCATTGGAAATGCGAGCCTGTACACTGCCGGGTTTATAGGTCTTTTCATCAAGCCCCATCTCCTTGATGATGGAACGGAGCAGGCTCTTGCTGTCCGCCGAGTCGTAGATGGTGAACTGTGACGTAAACCCGATGTGGGATGCCTCGGCACGAAGAATACGGGAGAACACCGAATGGAATGTACCCATCCAGAGATACCGTGCACGCTGTTCGCCCACCTGCCGGGCAATGCGCTCTTTCATCTCACGGGCGGCTTTGTTGGTAAAAGTCAGTGCCAGGATGTTCCAGGGATTGTAACCGTTCTCGAGCAGATAGGCTATCTTATAAGTAAGTACGCGTGTCTTTCCAGAACCGGCACCGGCAATGACCAGTGAAGGACCATCACCGTAGAGCACCGCTGCACGCTGGCTTTCATTAAGTTCTTCGATATAGTCGGGCATAAAATTTATCTGTTAAATCTCTATTCACTGGCAAAGATAGAGGAAAGTTTGGACAACTCCGAACATTTAGGCCCTATATCCCGTTATATATTTATAGAAATGAAATAAAAGATTTGAATTTATGAATACATTATTAATGTCTTTAATATTTACAACCATGACTTACGAAATGCCTAAACTTCCGTACGCAAACAATGCGCTGGAACCTGTAATCAGTCAGCAGACCATTGATTACCATTATGGTAAACATCTTCAAACATATGTAAACAATCTCAATAGCCTCGTTCCGGGCACCGAATTTGAAGGAAAAACAGTAGAAGCCATCGTAGCTTCGGCTCCCGACGGAGCCATCTTCAACAATGCCGGACAGGTGCTGAACCACACACTCTACTTCCTGCAATTCGCACCGAAACCGGCGAAAAACGAACCGGAAGGTAAGTTGGGAGAAGCCATCAAACGCGACTTTGGAAGCTTTGAGAACTTCAAGAAAGAATTTAATGCGGCTGCCGTAGGATTGTTCGGTTCGGGATGGGCCTGGCTGTCTGTGGATAAAAACGGGAAACTGCATATCACCAAAGAAGCCAATGGAAGCAACCCGGTGCGTGCCGGACTAAAACCGCTACTGGGATTCGATGTGTGGGAACACGCTTATTATCTCGACTATCAGAACCGGCGGGCCGACCACGTAAATAAACTGTGGGAGATCATCGACTGGGATGTAGTGGAAAAACGACTGTAATTCAGAAGTATTCACCACAGAGGACGCAGAGGACACAGAGTTTCAAATTCGGGAAAAGAACGAATTTGACTCTGGTGTCCTCTGCGTCTTTTGTTTCCTCTGCACCACTCTCTGCCTACTCCGTGGTGAAATAATCCCTGATTTACTTTTTTCTTATCTCCTTTTTCACTTACTTTGTTCCCGTAAAGACAAAGGGGTGCCACCCGGTGGCTGAGATCATACCCTAAGAACCTGATGCAGTTAGTACTGCCGAAGGGATTGTGTATTTCTTCTTATCGTTTCTCTCCGCATGCACTCTCTTTGTATTTACTTTCATTTATCTATAAATACATATACGAATATGAAAGTACAAGTGAACAACAAAGAAGTGGAAACTACCGCAAGCACCATCACCGGGCTTGCCACGCAATTGCAACTTCCCGAAAACGGCATTGCCATCGCTGTGAACAACCAAATGATCCCACGTCCGCAATGGGACGAATTCAGCCTGCACGAGAATGACAACCTGATTGTGATTAAAGCAGCCTGTGGAGGATAAATCATGCTGAGCCTGCAATTTATCACTCACCAGACCGGGAAATACTCTTATTTCGAATCGGCATGTATGGCCCTCGAAGGAGGATGCAAATGGATACAACTGCGCATGAAAGAGGCATCTCCGGAAGAGGTGGAAACAGTAGCCCGGCAGCTGAAACCTCTTTGCAAGACACACGGAGCCATCCTGATTCTTGACGATCATGTGGAACTCGCCCAAAAACTGGAAGTGGACGGAGTGCATCTGGGCAAAAAAGACATGCCTGTCAGCGAAGCCAGAAAAATCCTGGGCGAAGCATTCATCATCGGAGGTACAGCCAATACTTTTGAAGACGTGAAAATGCACTTCAGCGCCGGTGCCGACTATCTGGGCATCGGCCCGTTCCGGTTTACTACAACCAAGAAGAACCTCAGCCCCGTACTGGGACTCGAAGGATATACCTCTATTTTATCGCAAATGGATGAATGCGGCATCCGGATTCCGGTAGTCGCCATCGGAGGCATCGTAACGGAAGATATCCCTGCCATCATGAAAACAGGCGTAAACGGCATCGCCCTCTCAGGAGCCATCCTGCAAGCGCCGGACCCGGTAGAAGAAACAAGAAGGATTCTAAACATATAAGGAAATGAATACGAGTTCACCACAGAGTACACGGAGGACACAGAGAATATATTTCTCTTAAATGTACTAATAAACAAGAGATTAAAACTCTGTGCCCTCTGTGTCCTCTGTGGTGAATAAAGCTCAAAACAAAATCAGAAATGGAAAAGCTAATTATTGCGGGACGTGAATTCAACTCCCGCCTCTTCCTGGGAACAGGAAAGTTCAACTCAAACGAATTGATGGAACAATCGATACTGGCCTCGGGCACCGAAATGGTAACAGTGGCCATGAAACGTATCGACATGGAGAATTCGGAAGACGACATGCTGAAACATATCGTGCATCCACACATCCAACTGCTGCCCAATACCTCGGGAGTGCGCAATGCAGAAGAAGCGGTGTTTGCCGGACAAATGGCACGCGAAGCCTTCGGGACCAACTGGCTGAAGCTGGAGATACACCCGGATCCGCGCTATCTGCTGCCCGACTCGGTAGAGACTCTGAAAGCAACCGAACGACTCGTGAAACTCGGATTTGTGGTACTGCCTTATTGCCAGGCCGACCCGGTGCTCTGCAAACAACTGGAAGAGGCGGGAGCGGCCACAGTGATGCCGTTGGGAGCACCGATCGGAACCAACAAAGGTTTGCAGACCAAAGAATTCATCCACATCATTATCGAACAGGCGGGTATCCCGGTAATAGTGGATGCCGGAATCGGTGCGCCGAGCCATGCGGCAGAAGCGATGGAGCTGGGAGCATCGGCGTGTCTGGTAAATACTGCCATTGCCGTAGCCGGCAACCCGGTAGAAATGGCAAAGGCCTTCAAGCAGGCAGTCGAAGCAGGACGAATGGCCTATGAAGCAGGACTCGGCATGCAGACTACCGGATTGGTGGCAGAAGCAAGTTCACCGCTGACGGCATTTTTAAACGAATAAAAAAACAGTCCCACCTCTAATAACGAATTTATGGAACAAAGAATAAAATTCCCCCGCTCCGAGAAAGTGTACCTGTCCGGAAAACTTTTCCCCGAAATCCGCGTAGGTATGCGGAGAGTAGAGCAAGTGCCCAGCACCACTTTCGAAGGAGAGAAGAAAATCATAACTCCCAACCCACACGTATATATCTATGATACAAGCGGACCTTTCAGTGACCCGGACATAGAGATTGACCTGAAAAAAGGTCTCCCCCGGCTGCGGGAAGAATGGATACTGAAAAGGGGGGATGTAGAGCAACTTCCGGAGATCAGTTCGGAATACGGACGGATGCGGCGGGACGACAAAAGCCTCGACCCTCTCCGCTTTGAGCACATCGCACTGCCCTACCGGGCCAAATCCGGGAAACATATCACCCAAATGGCATATGCCAAACAAGGTATCATCACTCCGGAAATGGAATATGTAGCTATCCGCGAAAACATGAACTGTGAGGAACTGGGTATCGATACTCACATTACTCCTGAATTTGTATGCCAAGAGATAGCCGAAGGGCGGGCGGTTCTGCCTGCCAACATCAATCATCCCGAAGCCGAACCAATGATTATCGGCCGTAACTTTCTGGTAAAGATCAATACCAACATCGGTAACTCCGCAACCACGTCGAGCATCGACGAAGAGGTGGAGAAAGCGATGTGGAGCTGCAAATGGGGAGGTGACACGCTGATGGATCTTTCAACGGGAGAAAACATACACGAAACACGGGAATGGATCATACGCAACTGCCCGGTTCCGGTGGGTACGGTACCCATCTATCAGGCACTGGAAAAGGTAAACGGCAAAGTAGAGGACCTGTCCTGGGAACTGTATCGCGACACACTGATAGAACAGTGCGAGCAGGGAGTGGACTACTTCACCATTCATGCGGGAATCCGCCGGCACAATGTGCACCTGGCGGAAAAGAGGCTTTGCGGAATCGTATCCCGCGGCGGGAGCATCATGAGTAAATGGTGCCTGGTGCACGACCGCGAGAGTTTCCTTTACGAACACTTTGACGACATCTGTGATATTCTGGCACAATATGACGTAGCGGTATCATTGGGAGACGGTTTGCGGCCGGGTTCCACCCACGATGCCAATGACGAGGCACAGTTTGCCGAACTTGATACCATGGGCGAACTGGTGGTGCGCGCCTGGGAAAAGAACGTACAAGCCTTCATCGAAGGGCCCGGACACGTGCCGATGCACAAAATCCGCGAGAACATGGAACGCCAGATCGAGAAGTGCCACAATGCCCCGTTCTATACACTCGGCCCGTTAGTGACGGATATTGCACCGGGATACGACCACATCACCTCTGCAATCGGTGCGGCACAAATAGGCTGGCTCGGAACAGCCATGCTCTGCTACGTGACGCCCAAGGAGCACCTGGCATTGCCCGACAAAGAAGATGTACGCGTCGGAGTGATCACCTATAAGATTGCCGCCCATGCAGCCGACCTGGCCAAGGGGCATCCGGGAGCCCAGGTACGGGACAATGCGTTGAGCAAAGCACGCTATGAATTCCGCTGGAAAGACCAGTTCGACTTATCGCTCGACCCGGAACGCGCATTCTCTTATTTCCATGCCGGACGACACACGGACGGAGAATATTGCACCATGTGCGGACCGAACTTCTGCGCAATGCGACTGAGCCGGGATTTGAAGAAAACTAAAAAACAAGAGTAAGACCAACTGTCATGGAAAGAACAGACGAATACCGGAAAGCATTGGACGTACCCATCTCCGAACTATCCATAGACCGGATCATTGAGGAGATCCGCCGGCAGCCGGAGAGCTTTGAGGCCCTCTATCATCTGACGACAGACGAGAAGCTATTGGTCTCCTGGCGGGCACTGTGGGTATGCGATAAACTTTGCAGGCAATACCCCGATTGGTTCGCCCCGCTCCGGGAAGAACTGACCGGAAGGCTGGTGACCTGCAAACACGATGGTTCCAAGCGCCTGCTTCTCTCCATACTCTACCATGCTCCCGCCGAAGAAATCCCATCGGTTGAATTGCTTAACTTCTGTCTGGATTGCATGCTGTCTCGCCACGAAAGCATAGGCGTGCAATCCTTAGCCGTCCGAATGGCCTACCACCTGTGCAAGCACGAACCCGAACTGCTCAACGAACTGCGGACCATACTGGAAAGCACAGATACGGAACTGTATTCGACCGCTGTAAAAACAACTGTGCGGAACACATTGAAGAAAATAAATCAGAAGAATAAAAAGAAAAAATAAAATGTTTTCAGATGAATTAGAAAAGATTTCCTGGGAAGAGACGACTAAAATCATCTATTCCAAAACCGACGCCGATGTGCGCCGCGCATTGTCAAAGGAACATTGCGATGTAAACGATTTTATGGCATTGATTTCGCCGGCTGCCGCCCCCTATCTGGAGACTATGGCGCGTCTCAGCCGGAAATATACGCTGGAACGCTTCGGAAAGACAATTTCGATGTTCGTTCCACTCTATATTACAAATTCTTGTACAAACTCGTGTGTATACTGTGGCTTTAACCACAATAATCCGATGAAACGGACCATCCTTACGGAAGAGGAAATGGTAAACGAGTACAAAGCGATCAAGAAACTGGCTCCGTTCGAAAATCTGCTGTTAGTAACAGGCGAAAATCCTGCCAAAGCAGGAGTAGATTACATTGAACGGGCCCTCCTGCTGGCAAAGCCTTATTTCTCTAATCTGCAAATTGAGGTAATGCCACTTAAAGCAGAAGAATATGAACGGCTTACGTATGCCGGACTGAATGGAGTCATCTGCTTTCAGGAGACTTACAACAAAACCAATTATAATGTGTATCATCCCCGTGGTATGAAATCGAAATTTGAGTGGCGTGTCAATGGTTTTGACCGTATGGGACAAGCAGGTGTACACAAAATAGGCATGGGGGTACTGATCGGTCTGGAAGAATGGCGCACGGATGTCACAATGATGGCCTACCATCTGCGCTATCTGCAAAAGCACTACTGGAAAACGAAATATAGCGTCAACTTCCCCCGGATGCGTCCCTCGGAGAACGGAGGTTTCCAACCTAATGTTGTGATGAACGACCGGGAACTGGCACAGGTGACTTTTGCCATGCGCATCTTCGACCACGATGTGGATATCTCCTACTCTACCCGCGAAAGCGCAGAGTTCCGTAACCACATGGCTACGCTCGGGGTGACTACCATGAGCGCCGAAAGTAAAACGGAACCGGGAGGCTACTTTACCTATCCGCAGGCACTGGAGCAGTTTCATGTCAGCGACGAACGGAAAGCCGTGGAAGTGGATGCCGCACTGCGTTCACTGGGGCGGATACCCGTTTACAAAGACTGGGACACGGCACTGACCCTGACTCAATGCTAACGATAAAGACGAATCATGGAAAGATACAACAGGCAAATCATGCTTCCGGAAATAGGAGAAGCAGGACAAGCAAAACTCAAAGCTGCCAAAGTATTGATTGTGGGCGTAGGAGGACTGGGTTCTCCCATCGCCCTCTATCTGGCGGGTGCAGGAGTAGGTACCATCGGACTGGTGGATAACGACGAAGTAAGCCTCAGCAATCTGCAAAGGCAGGTGCTCTATACAGAAGAAGAGGTGGGAGACCTGAAAGCGATTTGCGCTTCACTGCGGCTCAGTGCCCTGAACCGGGAAATAGAGGTAAATGCCTGTCCGGGACGGCTCAGCAAAGACAATGCCCGTGAATTGATAAGGCAGTACGACATCGTAGTGGACGGATGCGATAACTTTATCACCCGATATCTGATAAATGACGTCTGTGTAGAGTTGGGAAAACCTTATGTGTACGGTGCCATCTGTGGTTTCGAGGGACAGGTTTCTGTCTTTAACTACGGGAGCGGGGCACAACGGAAAACATACCGTGACCTCTATCCGGATGAAGAAGAGATGTTGCGTATGCCTCCCCCTCCCAAAGGGGTAGTCGGAGTAACACCGGCAGTGACGGGCAGTGTGGAAGCAACCGAAGTCCTGAAGATTATCTGCGGATTCGGCGAGGTTCTGGCAGGCAAACTATGGACAATTGACTTACGGACATTGCAATCTAACATATTTTCACTATAAAGGTTGGTTTCTGAGTAAGTTAATTACTAACTTTGCTAAACTTAACAGTTTAACAACAGAAATGAAACTTATCGTAGTAACGACGCCTACTTTCTTTGTAGAAGAAGATAAGATTATCACTGCTCTCTTTGAAGAGGGATTGGATATTCTGCATCTCAGGAAACCGGAAACGCCGGCTATGTATTCGGAACGCTTGCTCACACTGATTCCGGAAAAATATCATAAACGCATTGTCACCCATGAACACTTCTACCTGAAAGAAGAATTCAACCTGATGGGAATTCACCTGAATGCCCGCAACCCGAAAGAGCCACATGACTACTCCGGGCATATCAGTTGTTCCTGCCACTCGGTGGAGGAAGTGAAAAACAAAAAACACTTTTACGACTATGTGTTTATGAGCCCGATTTACGACAGTATCTCAAAAGAAGGATATAACTCGCCTTACACGGCTGAAGAATTGCGTCAGGCAGGTAAAGACAAAATCATCGATGGCAAAGTAATGGCTTTGGGAGGCATCACGCCGGAGAATATACTGGAAGTAAAGGATTTCGGATTCGGAGGTGCAGTGGTTTTAGGAGACTTGTGGGGTAAATTCGATGCCTGTTCCGACAGAGATTATCTGGCAGTGATAGAACACTTCAAGAAACTGAAAAAGATGGCGGACTGAGCCAAAGAATAACGGACTAAATAAAATAGGGTGACTTCCTTATGAAGGGAAGCCACCCTATTTCGTTGAAACCTATTTGATTAAAATTCGTAATGGAATCCGAATGTTAAGTCTTCGCTACTTGCGCTAAAGCCGAATCCGCTGTTATTCATATAGTCGTCCTTATAACCCAAGAAACCACATTTGGCAACCAAACTGAAATGTTGGTTCAGTTTTATGGCAATACCCGGTTTCAGACCGATCTCAAAACCGTTTATTGCATCTCCGCCATCTTTCACCTTAGTGGTAGCAAAGCCAAACCCACCATCAATAAACAGACGTACAATCTTGTTCTCGTAATAAGAAAAGCGTGCATAAGGAGCAATAGCAAAAGAATTAATCGTTTTATGACTTATATAATCATGGTTAAACTGGAGTTCAACGCCCAGTGCCCATTGTTCACTCAGGTTGTATCCGATTTCCGGAGCGAGCTTGAAAGAAGTAGTATTAGCGTCATCATTACGCCACAAACCTACGGTACCTCCCATGTAAATGTCCTGAGCTTTGACAGATAAAGTTGCAATAGCAACAAATAAAAACAATACAATCTTTTTCATCTTCTTAGTAGTTTTAATTAAATGTACCTATTTTGAAAACAAACAAAAGAATTATTTCACTTTTGTTTCGGGGCGCAAAAGTATAGTATATTCATTAATTAAACAACTATTTCCGCCATTATTCGCTGAGTGAATATAAAAGAAAAGCCGCTTGTAATTGATTTACAGCGGCTTCTCTATTTTAATATTTATCGGTTTCTCAGAACTTATAACCTACACTGATCGAAACATTCAGATTTTTACCATTTACGTCGTCCATTACATCGACAAATCCGAACTGGCCGTCAAGCCCTGCGATGATCTTGCCAAACTCCGCGGCCACACCGATACCCAAACCTACATCGCCACGTTTCAGCAGACCGTCGTCGCCAAAGGTATCAACTTCCAAACGTCCTTTACCTAAATCGACTTTAGAATTACCCCCGATACCGCAAGCAAAATAAGGACCGGCACTCAACACAATATTGGTATTATCGGCCACTTTGAAACGCGCCGCAGCCATAACCGGCAGTTCCAGATAAACAGCATTCACACTCAGTTCATCCTTCTTGACACCTTTGGAAGATACGAACAAAGAGGGTTGCAAAGACCAGATTTCATTAAATCCATACTCCATACCACCGCCTATTTTGAATCCTACTTTGGCATTCATGTCAAAATCACCGGTATAATTACTGATATTCATTCCCACCTTGGCATTCCAGCTCACTTGAGAAAAGCCCACAACCGAAACAAGGGCAAACAATACAAACACAAGATTTCTTTTCATAATTCTGTAATTTTAGTTTGTTAAAAATATAATAAGTAAGGTTTCATAAGATAAAGGAAATATTTTTATTTGAATTATACAAATATTCACTCTACATTTTATCCACTCCCCCTGCTTCTGCTTTCTCTTATTCTGTTTCCATAAAAAAACGAGGCTACCCTTTCACGGGTAGCCTCGCCTAACCAGTTATCTAAAATCTATTTAGTCTTCGATAGCTGCTTGTGCCGCTGCCAGACGTGCAATAGGCACACGGAACGGAGAACAACTAACGTAATTCAAACCTACTTTATGGCAGAACTTCACAGATGAAGGCTCACCGCCATGTTCACCGCAGATACCGCATTTCAAATCCGGACGGATAGCACGCCCTTTTTCGGTTGCCATACGTACCAACTGGCCTACACCATTCTGGTCGAGTACCTGGAACGGATCTACCTTCAGGATCTTCTTCTCCAGATAAACCGGAAGGAAAGAAGCGATATCGTCACGAGAGTAACCGAAAGTCATCTGAGTCAAGTCGTTGGTTCCGAACGAGAAGAACTCGGCAGACGAAGCGATACGGTCGGCAGTCAGAGCTGCACGAGGAATTTCGATCATGGTTCCGACCTTGAAGTCGATGCGGTCTCCCACCTCTTCGAAAAGCTTTTCTGCTTCGGCACGGATCACACTTTCCTGCTGCTGGAACTCGTAAAGAATACCTGTCAGCGGCACCATGATTTCGGGATGTGTTTCTATTCCTTCTTTCTTCAGTTCAAGAGCGGCACCCAAAATGGCACGAGTCTGCATCTGTGTGATTTCGGGATACGTATTTCCCAAACGACAGCCACGGTGACCCAACATCGGGTTGTGTTCGCAAAGTGATTCTACACGCTGCTGGATATATTGCAGGCTTACCCCCATCGTATCGGCCATTTCTTGCTGTCCTTTCAGATCGTGAGGAACGAATTCATGCAAAGGAGGATCGAGCAGGCGTACGGTCACCGGACAACCGGACATAGCCTTAAAGATACCTTTGAAGTCGGCTTGCTGATACGGAAGTATCTTAGCCAGTGCTTTGCGGCGCCCTTCAGCATTTTCTGCCAGAATCATTTCACGCATAGCCTTAATTTTTTCACCTTCAAAGAACATGTGTTCCGTACGGCAAAGGCCTATACCTACCGCACCGAAGTTACGGGCAACCTCAGCATCATGCGGAGTGTCGGCATTAGTACGTACTTGCAGGCGGGTATATTTATCGGCCAACTTCATCAAATCGGAAAAATCACCCGATAACTCAGCAGCCTTCGTTTCTACTTTACCTTGGTAAACTTCACCCGTACTACCGTTCAAAGAGATGAAATCACCCTCTTTCAGCAACACGCCGTCCACTTCTACTGTACGGGCTTTATAGTCGATGTTCAGTGCACCGGCTCCCGAAACACAACATTTACCCATACCGCGGGCAACCACGGCTGCATGTGAAGTCATACCTCCGCGTGCGGTCAAAATGCCTTCAGCAACTGCCATACCGGCCAAATCTTCCGGTGATGTTTCAATACGAACCATTACGACGCGTTTTCCGGCAGCATGCCATTCGGCAGCGTCGTCAGCAAAGAATACAATCTGACCGGTAGCAGCACCCGGAGAAGCCGGCAAACCGCGAGTCAACACTTTAGCCTGTTTCAAAGCAGACTTATCGAATACCGGGTGGAGTAATTCATCCAGCTTATTGGGTTCTACACGCATCAGGGCAGTCTTTTCATCAATCATTCCCTGACGGAACAGATCCATTGCGATTTTTACCATGGCAGCACCGGTACGTTTACCGTTACGTGTCTGAAGGAACCAAAGTTTGCCTTCCTGAACGGTGAACTCCATGTCCTGCATATCTTTATAGTGATTTTCGAGCTTAGTCTGCAATTCGTCCAGTTGTTTATATATTTCCGGCATTGCTTCTTCCATAGAAGGGTATTTCGAAGCACGCTCTTCTTCGCTCACACCGGCCAACTGGGCCCAACGCTGAGAACCGATCTTCGTGATCTGTTGCGGAGTACGGATTCCGGCAACAACGTCCTCGCCCTGTGCATTGATCAGGTATTCACCATTGAAAAGGTCCTCACCTGTGGCAGCATCGCGTGAGAAGCAAACACCTGTAGCAGAACCATCGCCCATATTACCGAATACCATTGCCTGAACACTTACGGCAGTACCCCATTCGTCAGGAATTCCCTCCATCTTACGGTACAGGATGGCGCGTTCATTCATCCATGAATTAAATACAGCGCAAATTGCTCCCCAAAGCTGTTCGTATGCACAAGTAGGGAAATCCTTGCCGGTCTGTGCTTTTACAGCAGCTTTAAATTTCTTCACGAGTTCTTTCAGGTCTTCTACCTCAAGCTCGTTATCCAATTTCACGCCTTTGGCATGTTTCACCTCTTCGATGATGGCTTCAAACGGATCCTGGTCTTCTTTGTTAACAGGCTTCATACCCAATACTACATCACCATACATCTGTACGAAACGGCGGTAAGAATCCCATGCAAAACGGGCATTTCCTGTTTTACGGGTCAAGCCTTCAACCACTTCATCGTTCAATCCCAGGTTCAGGATCGTATCCATCATGCCCGGCATGGATGCACGCGCACCCGAACGCACAGAAACCAGCAACGGATTCTCTACGTCACCAAATTTTGAACGCATCAGGTTCTCTATATTTGCAATGGCTTTTTCTACTTCTTCTTTCAGGAGAGATACGACCTTTTCCTGTCCCATCTCGTAATATTCGGTACAAACGTCAGTTGTAATTGTGAAGCCCGGAGGTACGGGGACACCGATCAGATTCATTTCGGCAAGGTTCGCACCTTTACCCCCAAGTAAGTTTCGCATACCGGCTTTTCCTTCTGCCAGTCCATTACCAAAGGTATAAACTCTTTTTTTGTCCATAATACGATTTTAAAGTTATTAGTTGTGATTCTTTTCTGTTCGCAAATCTAAGGATATTTCGCAAACCAGAAAACTTTTATATGAAAAACTTTCTATCAAAATGCAATTTCGACATTGCAATCTGCATTATTTCACTTCATATAGAGAAATACGAAAAAAAATACCTACTTTTGCGAAAGATTTTATTAATATGGCGTAGAATGGTGATTTTATATATTCACGCTTTATACATAAAGAAATCATTTTAATATAATTCAAGGAGTATTGTGGCTAGAAAGAAAAAAGAACTTCCCCTGCTGGAGAAGGTGACAATAACGGATGTGGCTGCCGAAGGAAAAGCCATCGCAAAAGTAAATGACCTGGTAGTTTTTGTGCCTTACGTAGTGCCGGGCGATGTGGTGGATCTGCAAGTCAAAAGAAAAAAGAATAAATATGCCGAGGCCGAAGCGGTGAAGTTTCACGAACTCTCGCCGATACGTGCCGTTCCTTTTTGCCAACACTATGGCGTATGCGGCGGATGCAAATGGCAGGTATTGCCTTACGCCGAACAAATCAAATACAAACAGAAACAGGTGGAAGATAACCTCCGTCGCATCGGCAAGATCGAATTACCGGAGATCTCTCCTATCCTGGGATCTGCCAAAACCGAATTTTATCGGAACAAACTGGAATTTACCTTCTCAAACAAACGCTGGCTGACAGCAGAAGAAGTGAAACAGGATGTAAAGTACGACCAGATGAATGCAGTGGGATTCCATATCCCGGGAGCATTCGACAAAGTACTGGCTATCGAAAAGTGTTGGTTACAAGACGATATTTCCAATCGCATCCGAAACACAATCCGTGATTATGCTTACGAGCACAATTACTCTTTCATCAACCTTCGTTCACAGGAAGGAATGCTCCGCAACATGATTGTGCGTACTTCAAGTACCGGCGAACTGATGGTAATTCTGATTTGTAAAATTACCGAAGAGCATGAAATGGACCTCTTCAAGCAGTTATTGCAGTATGTGGCCGACCAATTTCCGGAAATAACCTCTCTCCTATACATTATTAATAATAAATGCAACGACACCATCAATGATCTCGATGTACACGTATTCCGTGGCAACGACCATATCTTTGAAGAGATGGAGGGCCTGCGTTTCAAAGTGGGACCGAAATCGTTCTATCAGACCAATTCGGGGCAGGCATACAACCTCTATAAGGTAGCGCGCGACTTTGCCGGATTAACGGGTGGCGAACTGGTGTATGACCTGTATACCGGAACAGGAACCATTGCTAACTTTGTATCGCGACAGGCACGGCAAGTGATTGGCATCGAATACGTGCCCGAAGCCATTGAAGATGCGAAAGTAAATGCGGAAATTAATGGAATAGAGAATACGTTGTTCTTTGCCGGAGACATGAAGGATATCCTGACTCAGGACTTCATCAATCAGTATGGACGTCCGGACGTAATTATCACCGATCCTCCCCGGGCAGGAATGCATCAGGATGTGGTAGACGTAATCTTGTTTGCCGAACCAAAACGAATTGTATATGTTAGTTGTAATCCGGCAACGCAAGCCCGTGATCTTCAGTTGCTCGACGTTAAATACCGTGTGAAAGCAGTGCAACCGGTAGATATGTTCCCACATACCCATCACGTGGAAAACGTAGTGCTGCTCGAACTTAAATAAGGAAACGAATATGAAAAGAATGAAACGAACTCCGGCCGAAAAGGCACGTGCGCAATATACAGGTTATCTGGTGAAAGAGCCTATGGAACTAATGGACTTCCTCGCAGCGAAAATGCCTGATGCCAGCCGTACCAAGCTAAAGTCACTGCTCAGCAAACGAATCGTACTGGTTGACAATGTGATTACGACACAGTTCAACTTCCCTCTGCAACCGGGCATGAAAGTGCTTATCAGCAAAGATAAGAATAAAAAGGAATTCCGTCATCCGCTGCTGAAAATCGTCTATGAAGACGCTTATATCATCGTAGTAGAGAAAAAAGAAGGCTTACTCTCTGTTGGCACCGACCGGCAAAAGGAACGCACAGCACAGCATATCTTAAGTGAATATGTGGGGCGTTCGGGGCGTGGAAACCGTATTTTTGTAGTTCATCGTCTGGATCGTGACACCTCAGGATTGATGATGTTTGCCAAAGATGAAAAGACACAACGTACACTGCGTGACCACTGGCATGACATCGTGACGGACCGTCGTTATGTAGCAGTAGTTACCGGCGAGATGGAAAAGGACAGCGACACCGTCGTATCCTGGTTGACAGACCGTACCTTATATGTCAGTTCAAGCAGCTACGATGACGGTGGTTCCAAATCAATCACCCACTATCGCACTATCAAACGCGCCAATGGATATTCATTGGTAGAACTGCGACTGGAAACCGGACGTAAAAATCAGATACGTGTACATATGCAGGATTTAGGGCATCCTCTGATCGGAGACGGGCGTTACGGTATCGACGGCGGCCCCAATCCTCTCGGGCGTCTGGCGTTGCATGCTTTCAAACTTTGTTTCTATCATCCGGTAACAGATCAGCTGATGGAATTTGAAACTCCTTATCCCCCGGCATTCAAGAAATTGTTTCTCAGAAAATGATACTAAAATGGGCGTGAAACAACTATTTCACGCCCATTTTGATATATCCCACCTGTCAAATATAAGTATTATTCCATCCTAAGCTCAAAATTAAATCCCGGTGCATTGTCCGAAAGATAAAAGATACCGCTCAGCCGATCTCCGTATACTCTTACGTCATCCATAAAAGAAATACCGTTAGTTCCGTAATCCAACACTAAATTACGATTATAAGAGTCGCCCCAATACCACCGGAAACGATACTGATCATACAAAGCGCCGTCAGAAGCATAAAACTGGGTTTCCACCCCAAAACCGTCAAGCCCGAATTCAAAGGTACTAAACAAGGCTTCACCGTTATCGGCATTCATCCCCACATCTCCTGTCCATGCCCGTCCGGCAATGACATATTCAATCTCTCCCTGATCGTCTTCACAGGATGCCAGTCCGACAGCCAGCAGCAGTCCCAGCAGAATCTTTAAATAGCCTTTCATCTTTCTATCTCCTTTTCTAAATTAGTTTCTGTTGTATTTTGAATCAACAAATACAACGACCTTTCCGTTCAGCTTTCCGGAAAGATTATGTTCGCGCACCCACACATTATCAAAATAAGTCATCCCGTTTACGCCATAGTCAAAAACAATTCCTTCCATCGAATCGTCTATCCAGGACCAAGTCAGATTATTTGTTTCTGTCCGGTAAGGTTGGTTTTCATTCAAATGATAATAAGCATAAGTTTCTGCCAGCCGTCCGCTATCATCAAACTTCAATGTATGGCGCACCCATTCATCCGCATCATTTTTATCAGAATCATTCACCCAAGTCTTTCCGCATAACTTTGCATTACTGTTTCGCAAATAATCATCTGAATAATACTTGTCGCCACAAGAGTTCAAGCCTACTATAGCTACCAATAAAAGCAGCGTCTTCATAAAATTCAATGTCTTCATAAGTGTCATTTGTCATTAAATTAATAATACAAGGGACAAATATAAGGATTGTTTTCTAATAAAAAGGAAATAGGATTAATAAAAACATTTCCCAAAAGATAATGAGAGAATATGCTAGCAAGAAAAAAAAATTCATTCTATTAAGTTCTATTAAGCCAATCTTATAAATATACATCTTCCTTAGTCCAATTCCATAAGGTACAATTAATACGTGCAGGCGGTGTAGGTACCGTTGTAGCACACAAAGAGTCCAATTCCATAAGGTACAATTAATACCCTGTCATTTTATCTTTATTTTGCTTTTTTCTCAGGTTTCAATTCCATAAGGTACAATTAACACTCCCCAACTTGGAGAAAAGTTCACTACGGTTAATGCGTTTCAATTCCATAAGGTACAATTAACACGCAAGTTAATAGTTTGAAGGCTGGTACTAAGTTGTCTTGTTTCAATTCCATAAGGTACAATTAACACTTCAAATTTTCAACTTCTTGATTTATCTTATCAAGTTTCAATTCCATAAGGTACAATTAACACAACAGTGTGATAAACTTGATATTCGTTATATTTTCGTGTTTCAATTCCATAAGGTACAATTAACACGAAGACAGTCAGATGTTCTTCGTTTCTATTGCGGTTTCAATTCCATAAGGTACAATTAACACTATAAGGAGAAGTTGAAAACGGCTATGAGAGAGAAGTTTCAATTCCATAAGGTACAATTAACACACATTCTCCTGAATGGCATAAATTTGTTTTATACCTGTTTCAATTCCATAAGGTACAATTAACACAACGGCTGCTCTGACGGAGTTTGGAAACAAAATCGGGTTTCAATTCCATAAGGTACAATTAACACTCCCGGTATATTCAGTCTATTGAGTTTGAAAGAGGTTTCAATTCCATAAGGTACAATTAACACTCAATTCTAATTTTGGCAAGTATTTGACTAATCTTTGTTTCAATTCCATAAGGTACAATTAACACAAGCTGACGTCGTTCTCTTTATACTCCAGTTCTCAAAGTTTCAATTCCATAAGGTACAATTAACACAAGCTGACGTCGTTCTCTTTATACTCCAGTTCTCAAAGTTTCAATTCCATAAGGTACAATTAACACCTCTCCTACGCTGCAAAGATAGCCCGCTTTTCTGGTTTCAATTCCATAAGGTACAATTAACACAGTGGCGGAGAACACCGTCTTTCGGGTGGTACTGAAGTTTCAATTCCATAAGGTACAATTAACACCAATTGTGCCGCCTGTGATCGTAAACCGTTTGTTGTTTCAATTCCATAAGGTACAATTAACACACCTTTAAATCAAGTATTTGCGTATCGGGGTTTTTGCGTTTCAATTCCATAAGGTACAATTAACACCGGTGACTCGACCGTCAACTGTATCGGCTTTGTTGTGTTTCAATTCCATAAGGTACAATTAACACGCATTAAATATTTTGGCAGAATCACCCCAATATTTATGTTTCAATTCCATAAGGTACAATTAACACTAAATTGTATTGTTCATATACAAAGTTTGTTGATGTTTCAATTCCATAAGGTACAATTAACACCATTGATGGTATCACTCTCGACTGGATCAAAAAAGTTTCAATTCCATAAGGTACAATTAACACGCACTGGATAAGAAGTATGAAGTGACTTATACAGGTTTCAATTCCATAAGGTACAATTAACACTATGGAGAACGTTACAATGACGGCCGTATGAGCGGGTTTCAATTCCATAAGGTACAATTAACACTTTGAGTTGCTTATACAGAAAATACGTTCAATAAAGTTTCAATTCCATAAGGTACAATTAACACAGTATCAGGTCTGTATGAAAGCATGATGGCTTTGGTTTCAATTCCATAAGGTACAATTAACACGAGTAAAGCGGAATATACTCACAGCATATAACTTGTTTCAATTCCATAAGGTACAATTAACACTGTAGCCCTCTGCAATAGTGGTTATTGCGTCGAGAGTTTCAATTCCATAAGGTACAATTAACACTGTAGCCCTCTGCAATAGTGGTTATTGCGTCGAGAGTTTCAATTCCATAAGGTACAATTAACACTAAGTTTGCTATCTTTCCTGTCATTGTTGATCTCGAGTTTCAATTCCATAAGGTACAATTAACACCAGCGTGCGTATCAATTAGCCTCTATCAAACTACGTTTCAATTCCATAAGGTACAATTAACACATATAACGACATCCTTCAAGAGAGGGGATTATGAGTTTCAATTCCATAAGGTACAATTAACACTCCGATCTTCATATCATAATCTGATGTCTTGCAAACGTTTCAATTCCATAAGGTACAATTAACACGCATCTACCGTTATCTGGTGAGTGAGGCCCTCTACAGTTTCAATTCCATAAGGTACAATTAACACGTAAGCGCTGCGGCGACCTTGTATCCAAAAATTAGTTTCAATTCCATAAGGTACAATTAACACAAGAGGTACGATTACGCGTTGACCCTGAGTAAAGAAGTTTCAATTCCATAAGGTACAATTAACACGTTATGAAGAAAAGAGATTATAAGTTAGTAATAAAGTTTCAATTCCATAAGGTACAATTAACACGCGAAATTATCAAAGTTCAATGCGAACACTGGATTGTTTCAATTCCATAAGGTACAATTAACACTTTACTGCCTGTCCTTGCTTTGCCGTCCAGCCAGCGTTTCAATTCCATAAGGTACAATTAACACCCTTATACTAATCATTATGATGATGATTTCTTGCGTTTCAATTCCATAAGGTACAATTAACACTTTAAACACTTCATCAAAAGCGGATTCCGCAAAAGTTTCAATTCCATAAGGTACAATTAACACGAAATATCAGCAGCACAACCTAACAAATGCTGAGGTTTCAATTCCATAAGGTACAATTAACACATATGGAAAAATATTATTTTGCTATTATTCATTTGTTTCAATTCCATAAGGTACAATTAACACAAATGAATCCTACGCAGTTGCGTCGTTATCTTAAGTTTCAATTCCATAAGGTACAATTAACACCGTGCTAACGTTAATGGTATGATGCCTGTTGTCTAGTTTCAATTCCATAAGGTACAATTAACACAATTGTTATTTCCGATTCAAACACCCTTGTTCACGATGTTTCAATTCCATAAGGTACAATTAACACACTTGTGTCAATCAACTCATGCAAAGAAAAAAACTGGTTTCAATTCCATAAGGTACAATTAACACCGCCAATAGCAGCTCCTATCATTCTGATGAAGATGTTTCAATTCCATAAGGTACAATTAACACATTATCGTAGCGTAACTTATCTCGTTCAGAGTCAATAGTTTCAATTCCATAAGGTACAATTAACACACAAGTTCAAGAACTTCGCTAAATACGTAGATAAGTTTCAATTCCATAAGGTACAATTAACACTGGTGAGAGTACAACGAATGTAGCCTTATATGTTGTTTCAATTCCATAAGGTACAATTAACACCACCAATAGCAGCACCTATCATTCTGACGAAGATGTTTCAATTCCATAAGGTATAATTAACACACATTAACAATAGCTGAATTTATATCAGATAAAGAAGTTTCAATTCCATAAGGTACAATTAACACATCGCCTACAGATTCGTAGTAATGTGTTCCAACTGTTTCAATTCCATAAGGTACAATTAACACTGAACATGCTGAACGTCTTTTGTCAATGTTTCCTAAGTTTCAATTCCATAAGGTACAATTAACACTTCGGTGATTTGAAAGGAGAGGTGAGTATAATCTTTGTTTCAATTCCATAAGGTACAATTAACACCGTGACGTTTTCTCCGCTCCCATTATACGAGTATTGTTTCAATTCCATAAGGTACAATTAACACCTTTCTATCTTTGTAGTCACACCCATCGCACGGACGTTTCAATTCCATAAGGTACAATTAACACTTTGCTAAAATCAATCATATTTTTCTATTTTTAAAAGTTTCAATTCCATAAGGTACAATTAACACACGTGATTCAAGAAAGGTTACAGTTTGACCCAAATACGTTTCAATTCCATAAGGTACAATTAACACACCGATGAAACGAAGCGTAGAGCCTTTAGTTCGAGTTTCAATTCCATAAGGTACAATTAACACGTTTCAGTTTCTTTGCCTTCCGCCTCTATTTTCGCTGTTTCAATTCCATAAGGTACAATTAACACCCGGATAACAGCATATCAGAGGCGGTTAAGCAATGTTTCAATTCCATAAGGTACAATTAACACATGCATGATTGGATAGATTTCACTCCGAGCAAAGGTGTTTCAATTCCATAAGGTACAATTAACACTTTTGTGGTGATTTCTACCTTGCTGTTATTTATTTGTTTCAATTCCATAAGGTACAATTAACACAGTATTTGCCAGTAGGTCAATTTTATAAAGGTTCTCTGTTTCAATTCCATAAGGTACAATTAACACTTAATCCACTATGTTGGGGTGTGGTATGTATTGAGTTTCAATTCCATAAGGTACAATTAACACCTTCCGCAAGAAAAACAGATAGCTCTTTCTACGCTGTTTCAATTCCATAAGGTACAATTAACACGAAGAACAGGACTAATCTCTTTGACATTAATCAAGTTTCAATTCCATAAGGTACAATTAACACAAAGGCAAAGACTCCAAGCCTAAAGAATCAAATTCGTTTCAATTCCATAAGGTACAATTAACACTTTGTGGTGATTTCTATCTTGCTGTTATTCATTTGTTTCAATTCCATAAGGTACAATTAACACTCCTTATACTAATCATTATGATGATGATTTTTTATGTTTCAATTCCATAAGGTACAATTAACACGTTTTATTCTTCCTTTCATATCTCAATCAAATTTGTTTCAATTCCATAAGGTACAATTAACACGCCTCCTTTGCCTTTTTGGGCGCACGTTTAACAAGTTTCAATTCCATAAGGTACAATTAACACTGTAAGCGCTGCGGCGACCTTGTATCCAAAAATTAGTTTCAATTCCATAAGGTACAATTAACACAATGGCAAATCTGAATTATTTTTAATCAAGATTGAGTTTCAATTCCATAAGGTACAATTAACACTACGTAATTGACCAGTAAAAGCGACAGAACCGAAGTTTCAATTCCATAAGGTACAATTAACACTAAGAAACCAAACTTAGCAACAGAACCAACAATGTGTTTCAATTCCATAAGGTACAATTAACACTCCCTCTGAAGGTGGTTATAATTTTTCGTACAGTGTTTCAATTCCATAAGGTACAATTAACACCCTGTCCATCAACCAACGCAATCACTTAGTAATAAGACAAATACTTTTTAGAAAAAATACTTTTATTTAGAAATAATGCGTCGATCAAGAATAATATAAAAAACATGGGTTAGCGACATAGGCGCTAAACATCTATGTATCAACACGTCATAGAGCGTTTCGGTTGCATTATCATTGAATAATTCACAATAACGATCCACTTCGACAACCGTTTCACAAAAAATTATCGATGTTAGAAAGTTCTTTACCCACTATTTCCTTCTCCAAAGAGCATTGAGTAGCCCCTTTAAAAATGATAATACAATCTTCTTCGGGATTCATAAACCCTTTTGCCAATAATAATAGCTCTTTTAAACGTACTTCCGAGAGTTCACCTTCAAACACAGAATTCTGGATCCAATTCAAATACCGACGACATAATCTCAACATCTTAGAAACTCTCCTTTCACCAAAATCATAAACTAAAATAACATACATATTTACCAATACATTTTAAACGGTTTATACTCCTCTATTTCCAATAAATGTTTTGCCAACTTATAGCACTCTAATTTTATCAAATGCCTGTAGCTGACATTACGGTTTAGGGTTCTGTGCTTTATTGTTTCAACCAACTTATCTTCAATTGCCTTTACAAAGATTTTTTTACCTGTTTGATTGAGCAAACATTTATTCAATTTCCAATCAAAATGCTTTTCTTGGATTTCCTTTTTATTTAAGACTTTAAATATAACCCTATCAATAATTACCGGTTTAAAGACCTCCGCAACATCCAATGCCAATGAGTAACGTCTTTCGCCTGGAGTATGCAAGAAGCTAATTGTTGGATTTAGTTGAGTCTGATGAATGGCACGCAAACACATAGTATAGCACATCATATTCCCAAAAGAGATAAGAGCGTTTACTTCATTTCTTGGAGGTTGCTTACTCCTACCACCCATCTCATAATCATTTAGAATCAAATTAAAAGCATCATAATAAGTTTGCCTTATCATACCCTCTAACCCCATTAATTCTTGAACACAAGTTGTTGCAGATAGCTGAGAAGCATACTTTTTAATTGCATCCATCAAATCCTCCATATCTTTACCACGACGATTGTAATATTGCAAGTTCTTTAGCATATTCCAAGACGCAGCTTCTATAAACTTCTGAGCAACTACAATCCTTTTTTTCTTATTTTGATAAGCAGAAGTTTGCGCCAAGATCATTTTCCCGGATAATAAAGAATCTTTGGGCATAAAAGATCCGGTGTAATTTTGATAATAATCAAAAAAATGTACTGCAATATCTTTTTGTCCCAAAAAGTTGTATAAAGAGCTATTTGCACGTAATGAACCGAAGACATAGAACTCATTTATATCTTCAACTGGTAAATAACGAGGTTCCCCCACACTGTTTTCTGAACCATCTTCCGAAATCGGAGTAAACTTCAACGTATTGTCCTTACGCTCCAATTCTCCAGGATTGAATAGATAATAAGTTTTTTTCATTCAACATCCTCCCCACTATAGCAAAAATCAAAGTAACTACAATTCCTACAAATCCTCTTTCTCTCCAAAGAAGGACAAATATCAGAATCCATGATTCTTATGATATCTGTCTCCATTTCACTAATCTTTTCACGGTCTATTTCACTCAGCAACACTATATTCCTTTTTCTCAAAATAGGATACTCCAACACTCCTGTAACATCCATAATACCATTTCTTTCAAACACATAAATATAGTATTTTAACTGCCATTCGTGCGCAATATCTACCTTATCTGATTTTTTGATTTCATGAATTGTCTTATGTAAAGCATCATAATAGTCTACTTTAATGCCATCTATCTCTATCTCTTCATATTTGGAAGAACGTTGAGGATATGAGTTTTCATGAATCAACTTTCCATCATAAACTAAATCGGATGTATGCTCCATGCGTATGCCGTTGGCAAACAACCAAAGTTTCCGTTTACAAACCTGATAATAATTGAAATGTGTACCTATCAAATTCATATATAGCTTTTTTATTTCATAGGTGAGGTAGATGATCTCCCTCACCTAATAAAACTAACATACCCTATTTCTGAGTTTCGTAATCAAAAGCAGTCAATAATGCAATCAATTTTGCTTCTGCCTTTTGCAAAGCGTCTGCCGACTCATTCTCGGTCACGACATAACCAGAACAGGGTAAAGTAACAAACAATTCTGCACCGGCTGCTTCATCTATCACTGGTTTAGCCTGAGGTTTATCCGGATTATTATCCAATAATTTCGCACGAATTGCCCCAGCCAAAGTATTAGCATTATCGCTAATAGCCACGGCCAATGTTTCCATTAAGCTAAATGTTCGGGATTGATTACTAGAGATTCTCCAATTGACAAGCGCTTTTGCAATAGCAGGAATCACTTTTAATCTTTCCACTTCAGGCATTATCAGACATTCTCCAAATACATTTTGAGTGATTCCCCAACCTTTTTCCTTAAGCTCTTGTATTTTTTCTTTAGAAAGCTCCGGTTCCAATTGGTTAGTAGACACCGTGAACAAGGTTCGCATATCAATAGCTACATCATATACAAAAAGTCCGGTTGCTCTACTGTTTTCAGGAATCCATTTACGGTAAAGGCTTCTATCTGTATCTACCAGCAGCTCTTCTATTTGCTCTTCAGTCATAGGCTTTCCCGAAGAATCCCGAACTATTACTTTATGCAATTCTGGTCGATCACTTCTGTCAAATGTAGCGTTCTCTATAAAACGTCCACCTAACAAAGGATGCAATGGACGCATAGCAGAAATAGAAAAAGGACTCCTTCTTTTAAGAGTGCGCTCTTTACCTCCTTTAGCAGCTTTCATCCATCCTCCAAGAAGTTGATCAAAGTATTGAGGATCACATAATGACAACACTTCTCCTTCTCCTAATGTGTTTTTATTAACATCAAAAACAAAAGTAACAGGAGAAGGTTCTGCTTGCAATTCATCGTTGATGGCATTAAGAATACTTCGTTTCACCTGTTGACCGCTTGAATAAGGTGCCCACACATTAAATACCGGATCCCAATATCTCTTTTGTCCATTCTCTACACAAAACACAGATAGGTCGACATGACGTAATCCTCTTAAATAAATATACGGTTTCATAGTTTTATTTTATTATTTGTTTAACAATGCATATTGAAATCGGATCAATGTATTGAAATAAGGAAAATTATCTTTAGGCATTTCATGAAGTACCTTTCCCATATTTCTATACCCTTCTACTTCTTTCTCATTTTCTATAATAGGAATCAAATTATTCAAAAATTGCTTGGCTGATACTGAAGCAAATAATTGGCCAACCTGATTCATTCTATCTCTTTTCATTTTACCGGCATCCGCTTCATATTGCAACAGCAATCTCGCGAATTCCTCAGACAAAGTCCATAATTTTTCATTATTCAACATAGCTAATATCCAAATTAAGTAAATATTGATTATTATTTTTTGTTCATTATCGTCTTTATACACAATTTTTTTTAGTCCTTTTCCCGTGGAAAAATAAGCCTTGAGCCCTTTAGGCTCCATAGCTGGTATACCGATCGTTCCAGCCTGACAAGCTATTCTTAACCCGAAAGCGGTTCCCAAAAGGCTTTCAATCTTTCTTCTATTATCGTTAAGTGCAGGTAATCCAAATACTTTAGAATATAGGTGTTCTATACTTATTATGTCCTGAAGTCTAAAAGGCATAAAGCCAATGGTTGTATTGGACTGTCCAATACTGTATAGATACCCGACCAAATTGTCTATTGGGAAATATCGGGCTATTCCCATAACGACCGGAACCCAAGAAATAGTAGGTAAATTGACAATTTCCCCTTCTACAGATACCACAGGATTCATGCCGGATGTCGGATTGTCAACATCATAAAGATAATCATCGTAACGATGCGTTATCCAATGCGCATTCCAAGTATTTATCTGATTTCCTTTCATCCACGGGTAACGCTCTAAATAATCACGATAATATTTCCATCCGTCAAAAATATCCAGAAGTATTTGTTCGTGGTTAAACGAGATGGTCAAACCTCCGGAGACCCCTACTCCTAGTCCAGCACCGATCCAAGACAAATATATATTTTCTTTATTGTCTGGAAAATCAATATTGGTAACCTGTCCGGTGGTAGCCGCAGTATTATCAGAAACTCCATATCCAACAGCAATACTCGCATCGGCCTCTTCAGATTCTATTTTTCGAATCATTTTATCAATCCTTGCCTGCCTTTGCTCTGGAGTTTCAAACGGCTTCTTACCTTTAATCATATCTTCCCAACTCAATTTAGGATTTTCAAGAGGAGAGTTTCCGGCAGTCATCATATATTTCTGATGATCGAAAAATAAAGGCACAAATTCTTCAATAAAAAAAGATTTGCCTGTATGCTCCTTTTGATACTTCCGATTATAAGCCTTCAAAAATATTTTTCCTATAGTTGTTGTATACATAGATCATAACATTTGATAATTAGTATCATAATTTTCAGCTCCCATTTTTGTTACATCCAAGCCTCTATCGGATGAATAAGCAATATCTGGAATCACAAACGGATGCGAACCATACGGAAATGTTTCAAGCTTTTTCCACCGCAACGAACTGTATCGCATCGGAATCTCCATCAAAATTCTTTCTTCAGCCGTAGCTTCACGATATTTTCCGGTGTCAGCATCCTCCTGCGTGATACAAGATACAGAATCAATATCCAACTTCTCAATAAAAGCGGATTTTGGTAAATGAAACAATTCTTTCAATCTCCATTTTCCATCCGCAAACGCAGCATCTAGACTCAGATCTATTACATTCACTTGAGGATATACCTGATCAATAAGCCTTTGCAAAGAAGATTCTTCCAACAAGCTATCCTGAGGTAATGCGTCATAACTGCGTTGTAGTATTTCTTGCGAATAAGGCAAACAATCTTCTTTTTTATCAGGAGGAGCTATCACATATATATGTTTCAAAGTTCTCTCTTCCTTGGGTTTTCGCTTACGATTAATACGTCCAAAACGCTGAATCAAAGCATCAATGGGTGCAGTCTCGGTTATCATCATATCAAAACTGATATCCAAACTAACTTCTACTACCTGAGTCGAAACAACGATGCAAGCCCGAGGCATTTTATTATAGGTGTCTTGCAATTCCTTTTCAAGCCTATTTCTATCCTTTCGTTTAAAACGACTATGTATCAACATCTTGTCTACTTCGGGATATAACTCATCTATTCTTTCAAAAAGAATCTGGGCATTCCTTACCCGATTACATACAATCAGTATTTTCTGGTCATTTTCTATCGCCTCCCTAAGCACAGGAAGAACAGAGTCAAAATCCGTCACTTTATGGACGATGTGCCGATTGAACGAATCAAGAACGGATGGCAACAATTCTACCTGTTGTGTCTTATCCCGACCTAAAATATCAAGAATCTTCTGTTCCAACTCTGATGGCATAGTTGCTGTCCCTACATGAATCCGGCATCCGATGTGTACAAGTACCTCAATCATAGTTAATATAATTGATTGCATTATATCGGAATAGGTATGAATCTCATCTAAAATGATATCGCACCCACACAAATCGAACAGAAGAGTTTCGTATCCTTTAGTACCCAAAGACACAGAAGCCAACTGATGGGGAGTCAAAACTTTTATGGATGCACCTATCTTATCCTGTATTACTTTTTCTTCCCAAGCTTTCTCGCCTTCAATCACCAAGCGAGACATGGAATGCAGTAATCTCACATCCTCTACCATTCCATTCAAGTCACGATGTATACGCTCGTACATAGCATTGATAGATGCTTGGAAAGGCAGAGTATAAAATATACGCCCTTGGCAACGCTTCAATAAAAAATCAGTTTTACCCGCACCGGTGGGAGCTTTAACAAATGTATGCTTTTTATTAGCCTCTGACAATACCTGCGATAGTGGATACAAGGGATGTTGACGATTGTAAAAACCTACATCAGGGATAGAGAATAAGGTAGGAATTCGTTCCTTGAATTCTTCCGTCGCAGATGCCAGATGATCCACTCCCATCAACAATCCTTTCCACTTGGACCATCCTTTTGGCTTTCTTCTACAATGTTCAATTGCATATCGATAGGCTTCCAATGCATCTTCTTCCGAAAGAAGTGAATCGGCAGATAGACCCGGAAAGTTCAGTTCTCTCAAAATCCCTATAGCGTCTACATTCCAAGATGGAAAACCAGCCACATGGTCACTAAAAGTGTTTTCTTCTCCATAATAGTCCTTTAAATCAAGAAGCCCACTACTGCTTCTATCTTTATAAACGGATTTGTGGTGTGCGATTATCATATCAATCACTTCTGGCCATAAACTCCGCTCTATCAGTTTTAAAAAGAACAAAGATGCTACTTCATGTCTGAAAACCTTTTCATAGGGCGTTTTTTCCCCTTTCAAACGTGCCTGAAAGAGTGGGCTTGCTTTACCTATATCGTGTAGTAAAGCGCCAATCTTAACTACATTTTCATCCATTCCAGCATAGCGAGCCGCTATCTGAGCAAAAAAAGCCACCGACTCTAAATGGGATTTAAGCGGAGTACCACCGTTACTCTCACTCTTAGCGAGAATATAATCGTATCTACTCCCCATATTTATGTACTTTTGTAGGGTTACCTACTATTTCTATCCACCCATACATTTCTTCATTATTTTTAAAACGATTGTAGCCAACAAGAAATGATTGCTCACTCTCACCGAAACGGAGTTCGTACCCTTCCAATTTATCAAATTCAGATATTGACAGTTCCTGAATATTTGATTCAGGCAAAAGAATATCTTCATTTCGACATAGGCAAATATGTTGCAAACTTGCTTTACAGGCATCCTCCAGTGTGGAAAAAGCAATATAAATAACAGGAGAAAGCATTACTCCCCGCCTTAAAATAGAGCGTTCCTTTACATATGTTTTTCCTTTCTTACTCCAAGCCTTAGCCTGCACCACTTCCTGTTGGAGATCTATGCCAGCGTAAGAGAGTTTATGTCTCATGATTGCAGTCACTTCCAACTTCTGCCTAATTCCTTCAATGATGGAAGGAGTCAGAAACTGCTGAGAATAAGTTTCTCCGCCACTGGCATCACGAACCGCAGTCCAAGGCTTAATAAAGCCAAAAGGTCCTGCATATTTTACTACATAATATTTCATATTTACACCTTTTAAATCAAAGCTCCATATCCGCTACCAGTTCCGTTCCCCAAACCAACTACCCAAGCAAACCTTTTACTAGTCTGAGTGCCATGAATAATAACCGGACACATATTGGCTATACTTTTGATACCATGAATAGTCACCATTTTCTTTTTCTTCTTTGAGTAGCTTATATCAAATTCTACTCTTAATGTATCGTCTTCCGGTAACCCAGCTTCCCTCATTTTATGTTTCAAGGTTTCTGTCATAAGTTGATTACTTTCCAGATCATCATAGAAATAATATTTATAGCCTATACCTTCTTCTATTCGCCGTTTAATAAATATAGGAGAAGCTAAAAAAAATCTTTGCGGCCCTTCTGTAAAAATAGAACTCTCAACAATAGTAATATCTTTCACACATAAGCCATAAAAGATTTCTGGATCCAACAGAATACTATCAATTATCTTCTTAAGATACTGATCTTCATAAAAGCTAATAAGCAATTCGGCTCCATTCGGAAATATATAGCCTTTTTTATTAACCATTACACCACCTAACAGCCATGAAAAAGAGTATAAAGATATCTTGTCATGCAATTCGTTATTTCCTAACCATTTATGAATTACTCCAATCAACTTCCCTTGATAATCAAAAGGAAGGATTTTCTTACTTGAAGTTGTTTCAATTCTTATTCTCATTTGTCATTCCATTTTTATGTGAAGAAAAGCATTTATTTTTTGACATGATAATTTCCAAGCATGTTATACAACATTCTTCTTAAATAGAATCAAGTAAACATACAGTTAAAAAGTTTCCTAATATAACCACGAAATACAAAAATCACTAATAATCAATTCAAAAAGAAAGCTTAAAACATGAATAGCCCGCAAGTTGTTTGATATATAAAGAATTTGCTAACTCACACTAAAGATCAAAGTATCCTTATGGAAGATTCCCCTAAAATAAAATGACAAAATGAGTTATTGAGTATTAATTGCTGCTTTTCACCTCCGACTCGCAGAAATAATCTTTCCCGATACACAGCATTTCCCCTTTTTATTCCCTACATTTGTGCTACGAATAAAAAATCAAGATAGTAAAATGAAAAAGTTTATTAAAGGAGTCCGGTTTACTCCTTCCAATTATCCGGATGAAATAGAAGATAAGATACAGAAATACAGAAAACAAGGCTATAAACTTCCCCCACGCAAAGTGCTCCGTACGCCGGAACAGATTGAAGGTATCCGTGAAAGTGCCAAAATTAATACGGCGCTGCTTGACCACATCGCGGAAAACATTCGTGAAGGAATGCCTACAGAAGAGATCGACCGATTGGTTTATGATTTCACAACAGCTCACGGTGCTATTCCCGCCCCTCTCAATTATGAAGGATTCCCTAAAAGCGTCTGTACCAGTATCAATGATGTGGTATGCCACGGAATACCCAGTCCGACCGAATTTCTGCAAAGCGGAGATATAGTCAACGTGGACGTATCGACTATTTACAAAGGCTATTTCTCCGATGCATCACGTATGTTCATGATCGGTGAAGTCAGTCCGGAAAAACAAAGACTGGTGCAAGTTACCAGAGAGTGTATGGAAATCGGTATAGCAGCCGCACAGCCTTGGGCACGGTTAGGAGATGTGGGTGCCGCTATTCAGGAACATGCCGAGAAGAACGGTTATAGCGTGGTCCGTGACTTATGCGGGCACGGAGTAGGTATCAAATTCCATGAAGAACCCGACGTAGAACACTTCGGACGCCGGGGAACAGGAATGTTAATTCTTCCGGGCATGACTTTCACCATCGAACCGATGATCAATATGGGAACATATGAGGTCTTTGTCGACTCTGCTGATGACTGGACAGTCTGCACAGACGACGGATTGCCGTCTGCACAATGGGAAAATATGATTCTGATTACTGAAACCGGAAACGAAATATTGACTTATTAAATGGAACTGACTCTCCTCTTGATTATTGCAGCCTTGCTGGTTGTCCAGCTTGTATTGACACTAACCCGCAACAATCGCTCGCAAAGCGAAGAGATGCAACGGGCATTGCGTCAACAAATGCAGGAAAACCGGGAAGAGTTGAATCGCAGCATTCGTGAGTTGCGCATGGAAATGACGCAAACCCTGAATCAGGGTTTACAACAGTTGCAGGACGCCATGCATAAGAACATGATGACCACCGGAGAACTGCAACGCCAGAAGTTCGACGCAATGGCACGTCAGCAGGAAACGCTGATACAGTCTACTGAGAAGCGTCTGGATGACATGCGCGTGATGGTTGAAGAGAAATTACAAAAGACTCTTAACGAACGTATCGGACAGTCCTTCGAGATAGTCCGTTCGCAACTTGAAAACGTGCAAAAAGGCCTGGGAGAAATGAAGTCTCTCGCACAAGACGTGGGTGGTCTCAAGAAAGTTCTGAGCAACGTGAAAATGCGCGGGACCTTTGGAGAAGTCCAGTTAGGTGCTCTTCTGGAGCAGATGATGAGTCCTGAACAGTATGAAGCAAATGTCAAGACCAAGAAGAGCGGAACCGAATTTGTAGAGTTCGCCATCAAACTTCCCGGGAAAGACGATGCAAACAGTACCGTTTATCTGCCAATCGATGCAAAATTCCCAAAAGATGTTTACGAGCAATATTATGATGCCTTTGAGGCAGGTGACGCTGTACTGATGGAATCATGCGGGCGTCAACTGGAAACAACCATAAAAAAGATGGCAAAGGATATTCATGACAAGTATGTCGACCCGCCGTTTACAACGGACTTCGCCATCCTGTTCCTCCCCTTTGAAAGCATTTATGCAGAAGTAATCCGCCGCACAACTTTAGTGGAAACACTACAAAAGGATTTCAAGATTGTCGTAACCGGGCCAACTACTTTGGGAGCTATACTGAACAGCCTGCAAATGGGATTCCGGACACTTGCCATACAGAAACGTACTGGTGAAGTATGGACTGTACTGGGAGCCGTAAAAACTGAATTCGGAAAATTCGGAGGACTGCTTGAGAAGGTGCAGAAAAATCTGCAAAGTGCAGGTGACCAATTGGAAGAAGTAATGGGAAAACGCACCCGCGCCATCGAACGCAAGCTCCGGCAGGTCGAAGAGCTCCCACACGAAGAAAGCCGGAAAATCTTACCGATTGACGATGGCGGAGAAGATGATTAATTGATAAAACAACGAGATATAAGGTCATGGAAACAACACTTAAGGATCAGTTCATTACCTTGTGGGATACTTATTTTCCACAAGCCGGACTCCCCATAGCATTTGAATACTCGGCAGATACACAGAATCTTCCGGTAGTGGAAGCTCCGAAAGGACATCGGTGTATCATTGCCCAACTGACACAAGTACAACGAGGAAAAACTCTCTGTATACAGGCAGATTCTGTGGGATGCCGGGGTGGAAAACGGTATACAAGCTTTACGGACAAAATGTTCCCCGGGTTTGAATGTTTCCTTTCACACAATGGGCAAGGAGAAGGAGAACGATACAAACAAACGCCGGAATTGGCTGCGGAGGCTCTGGCACAGTTACCCGTACTTCCTATCAAGGGGGAAAACCTGATTTTCAAGCGTTGGGACAAACTGGAAGCAGAAGACACACCGGAAGCGGTTATTTTCTTTGCATCTGCCGATGTTCTCTCCGGATTGTTCACACTGGCTTGTTTTGACAATGCAGATCCTGATGCAGTGATTGCTCCTTTCGGTGCAGGCTGTGCCTCCATTATCTATCATCCGTACCGGGAACAACTGAACGGAACCAATCGGGCAGTGTTAGGATCATTCGACCCTTCGGCACGCAAATGTATGAAATCCGACCTTTTGTCTTTTGCCATTCCATTTAACAAATTCAAAAAAATGGTGTTGCAAATGGAAGAAAGCTTCCTGAAGACAGCTACGTGGGAAACTATTAAAAAGAGAATGGACAAATCCAATCAGTCTTAAATAAAAGAGCTATTCCGGAGAGTTGTTTCACCGGAATAGCTCTTATCAAAGTAACCGAAACCGGTTCTTCTTACCAGTTCTCTCTGAGTATCTGTTTCATTTTCAACACTGTCCCCATATTACATTCACGATCAACCTTGACCCTCACACTAAGTTTCCGGCCATCTTTCAGTTTCTCCCGATAATCGGTTACCGCCTGTTGTAACTCCTCTGCCGTAGGATTCTTCAATTCTTTAAGCAAATCCTTACCGGACATAAAATTCAACTCGATCCCACTCAGACAATCTCCATTTTGGGAGCCAAACTTCTTCAAATTCTCATATTGCGAAACAACGATGGGGAATTCCTTGTCAAGAAAATCTTTACTATCATTACCCGAAGCAATAGCAATGCTGTCACGTATTTCGGTATATGCATCGTAAACCGCCTGCAATGCCTGCCTTGCTTCATCCACGTTGGTTCCTCTGTCACACCAGAACCCAACAATCTGTTCGTCTTTACGACCAGACTTTTCTTTCTCTCTCCGTTGTTTATACAAAAGCTTTTCCTTAACTTTATCCTTCAGATTTTCTTTGAGAACATAATCTCCATCGAACAGCATCACATTCCTGGCATTCATTAGCAATTGATTCATCCGGTTCTCAGGGGTAGTAGGGGCAACCTTCTTTCCAAATTTCCGAAGGTTGTAGGCCTCCTCTTCATTCCTCAACAGTTTCGACAGAGTTTGATAATCCATTGCTTGTTTCTGGTGCAGTCCGGGCACTGTCTGTACAAATGTCTCCTTCACTTCGGGCCGGGCGAACGCATAAAGCGTTCCGGCCATCACGGGCACAAAAAGCAACAGCTTCAAACGTGCCCACCCATTGGTTCTTTCTTTCAACATCATGGTAATTCGGTTTTTAAGTTTACTGTGATTGAAACCGTTGGCCATAGAGTAGAGCCTTGTACCAACAGCCTTTTTCACTAACAAAAGTTGATATCTCGTTGCATCGATGCCATTATTTATCACTCCGTCGTCTGCCTCAAATTCGTGAACTTCCTGTAACTCACGTTTCAACAGCCACACGGCCGGATTAAACCAGAATAGAATGAGAAGAAGTTGAATCCACAATAAATCCAGCGTATGCCAACTACGCAAATGCATCACTTCATGCAGCAGAATTTCTTGTGAATGACCATAATCCGCTTCAGAAATCACAATAACCCTCCCCCAGCTAAAAGAACCTACCGTTTGAGAAGTCAATGCCAATGTATACTTTCCGTATCTGCTCCTCCTGGCATGTAATATCAGACGCCACATACGAATCGCAGACAGTACAAAGCCTAAGAACACTACGACGCTCCCTATCAAATAGACAACTCCCCCTACTCTTATTAATTCATGCCGGAATGTGATATCAGGAGAAGTATGTCGTACCCTTTCAGGCGAGTTTGCCAACCGCCCCATTCCTCCTTCCTGAACCAACTCCAACGAAGAATCGGAATAACCTTCTTCCACCAATACACGATGGATGACCTGAAAAGGAGTATGGAAGAGATGCTCTTCCTCAGTAGTAAACTCCATCAAAGGGAGGACGACACATACCGACATCCCCACCAGCAATGTCAATCGGTTAAAGCGAAAGAAAGTGCTGCGGCTCAGCAACGCTCGATAAAACACATAAAATAATATCAGGCAGAAAGCTGACTTGAGCAGGTAAAACAAGAAAGCTCCCATAAGATTATTTTTTACGTCCTTGTTCTATCTGGCGAATCAAAGCTTTCAGGTCTTCAACAGATAACCCTTCTTCCTCAATAAATGCCGATACAACATTGGTGTAGGAATTATCATAATATTGGGAAACAACTTCATGAAGAGCGGAGCGCTTATACTGCTTCTCTGAGATCAAGGCAAAATACTGATAGGTATTGCCATAAGCTTTATATCCGACAAACCCTTTCTCTTCAAGACCCCGTACGATAGTAGATACTGTATTATAATGGGGTTTGGGCTCGTCATAATACTTCAGAAGTTCACGGACAAACATTGCACCTTCTTTCCAGAATATGCGCATGATCTCTTCTTCTTTGGCAGTAAGTCTTTTCATCGTAATTAAGAATTAAAAGGTTCTGATACCACAAAGATAATAAATCATTCAGAACAAACAACTGCAACTATTAGTTATTCAACTAATACCATAAGTTATTTAACTAATCTTAGCAGGAGATTAGAAGACCACCTTATTATATAAGAAAATTATCTTTTCCGGGGCAAGACCCAATGCAAAACCAGATATCCCAATATACCTGCTATTACCGTACCGGACAAAACACCGAGTTTAGCTTGGTTCAACAATACGGGGTGAGTGGAGCCAAACGAAAGATTGGCAATAAAGAGTGATACCGTAAAACCAATGCCTCCCAATAATGCCACTCCGGATATGTTCTTCCAGTTCATCCCTAAAGGCATTGGAGTGAGTCCACTCTTGATGGCCAACCAGGTAAAAGAATAAATCCCAAGAAACTTGCCAGCCAACAGCCCCAGAGCAACCGCATAGGTAACTCCGCCAATGACCTCGCCTTCACCACTGAACATAACACCGGCATTGACAAAAGCAAATAATGGAAGAACAAGGTAATTCACCGCACCATGAAGATTATCTTCAAGTGATTGAAGCGGACTGATGACTCTGTCGGAAGCCGACTCAACCTCCTTCAGCTTAGCTATCTGCTGGTTGGTCAATACGATATTATTTGCTCCCATTTCGGGGAATGTACTGATAATACGCCGGATACGCTCAATATAAGTACCGACATTCAACTGAGGTTTAGCGGGAATGACAAAAGCCAGAATGACACCGGAAATCGTACTATGGATACCCGATTGCAGGAAAAGATACCAGATAACCACCCCAACGACTAAAAAGAAAATCTTATTAGTGGCTCCTTTCTTACCTATAAAATATAACAGTACGTAAAGTAATGCCGCCCATAACAAATACTCATAAGCCACATGTGAACTGTAAAAGATAGCAATCACCAAAATACCGCCTATATCATCGACTACCGCAAAAGCTGTAAGGAAGATTTTCAAACTTAGCGGCACACGCTTGCCCAACAGACTGAGTACTCCCAAGGAAAAGGCAATATCGGTCGCCATGGGGATAGCCAACCCTTGTCCTCCTTCAGTGCCCGGAGCACAAATCATGGAATAGATTACAACAGGCACTACCATTCCGCCACATGCGGCTATGAATGGCAGTGCAGCTTTACGAAACGAAGAAAGCTCACCTACCAGCAACTCCCTCTTAATCTCCAACCCGACCATCAGGAAAAAAATCGTCATCAATCCGTCATTGATGAACTCAATCATTGTCAGATTGTGTCCCGCATGCGAAAGTAAATTAAAGCCTCCGATACGGAAATGAAGTTCGTGCGACAAAAATTCCTGATACACCGGTGCCACAGGAGAGTTAGCAATTACCGCAGCAGCAATCGCTGTTACAAATAATAAAATACTCGCCGTAATATTCATCGACGAGAAATCCTTCATCGAACGTAAAACTGTCATAATATGTATTTATAGAATTAGGTTTAAGTAACTTTATGCCTTTGCTAAGTTGTATAACTCCGCAATGCCAACTTCTTCACCCATAGAACAAAGATGCCGGTCAGGATCAGGTTTAACACGATCGTAAGCACTGAGATCACTAAAGCAGGACCACCCAGATTGTATCCAAGGGCAATAAAAATAATTCCGGCTCCTACTTCACCACGGGTAAACATACCGATAGAAAGTGCCAGTCGTTCGCTGAACTTCCGGTCCCGGTAAAAGAATACGGGGAATAACTTACCTATGTTTGAAAGCAGTGAAACAATCAACACATGCAACGTTATCATTCCCCATGACATCATTTCCTGTGAGCCTGTCACCGAATGGGTTCCGGCATGCGTCTCTGCAAAGTTCACCCCAATAAAATACGGCATACTGAGTCCGACTAAAAACATAAACAGGAACGAGACTCCCGTCGAAATTTTGTGCTCCACCGGAGTATCTATCTCTTTGTGTTTCATGATCATACCCAGAACAAAAGCCGGCAACAGCACTTCGATATGAATGCTGCCCTCTTCGCCATACAACTGCTTGCTGAAGTAATAAACAGCCTGTGTAGCAACAAAAACAAGTACCGAATAGCCCATTATCGCTTTCCAGTCCTGACGCCAGTTATATTTGCCCAACTGTTTCCAACCTAATGAAAGCAGCAAAAAGACGATAAAGATAACCACAATCAGTTGCCAGCGCATACCGATCATCATTATCTGCAGAGGAATCATCAATAAAATCGTATCAAGGTCATCGAAGATAGCCAACACCTGAATCTTTTTATAAATCCAACTTGACTTAAGTCCGATAGCAGCGAGCATTGTGAAAAGGATACCTGCCGACGTAGGAGCGGCAAAACGGCTTAACAGCAAATTCTCTTTCCACGCCTCCCAACTACTCCAAAACTCAGGAGGAAGAAGTACAAACACATAATAAAGGGCAATCAGGAACCAAGGCATAGCGGCAGTAGCCATCGCAATAAAATAATCTTCAGCGTAACTTCGCCAACGGGTCTTATCTACTTCAAACTCACGCCCGACATTAATCATAATAAAACTCAGGCAGACATAAAGAAGAATACTAGATACAGTTTTTACAGCAGCATATCCTTCACCTGCCAATGATGGCAGGAATTGTGATAGTAAAAGGCCAATAATCAAAAAGGCCGAAAAAGACAGAACTTTTCTCATTTTTATTGTTTATCGTTGTTTTAAAGGCAATTGCCAGGGAAAGCTCTGCGGACAGATGGCAATTACCTGGTATATTAGAAACTGGCTGCAACGAAATTTGTTCAGAAAGATTTCTGCTTTTTATCACGTTGCAGCCCTTATTTCCTAATCCAGTTTAAGCACGGCAAGGAACGCCTTCTGCGGCACTTCCACGTTGCCGATCTGCTTCATACGTTTTTTTCCTTTTTTCTGCTTCTCAAGCAATTTACGTTTACGGCTGATATCACCTCCGTAACATTTCGCCGTAACATCTTTACGCACAGCCTTGATCGTCTCACGTGCTATGATTTTGGCACCGATGGCAGCTTGGATGGCAATCTCAAACTGCTGTCTCGGAATCAGTTCTTTCAATTTTTCACACATCCGACGTCCCATATCGTAGGCATTATCGAAGTGAGTCAAGGTGGAAAGCGCGTCAACCGATTCGCCATTCAACAGAATATCCAGTTTCACCAACTTAGACGGACGGAAACCATCCGGATGATAATCAAACGAAGCATAACCTTTCGAGATACTCTTCAATCTGTCATAGAAGTCGATCACAATCTCGCCCAAAGGCATATTGTAAAACAGCTCGACGCGGTTTCCAGATATATATTCCTGCTTCAACAGCTCTCCCCGCTTGCCAAGGCAAAGCGTCATGATAGGTCCGATATAATCGGTAGTTGTAATAATGGAAGCTTTGATATAAGGCTCTTCTATGTGGTCAATCATTGTCGGATCGGGCATACCGCCGGGATTATGAACTTCCGCCATATTGCCTTGCTTATCGTAGATATGATAAGATACGTTAGGAACCGTAGTAATGACGTTCATATCGAACTCACGATCCAGACGCTCCTGTACAATTTCCATGTGAAGCAACCCCAGGAAACCGCAACGGAAACCGAATCCCAGCGCCAAAGAAGATTCCGGCTGGAAAGTCAACGAAGCATCGTTCAACTGCAACTTCTCAAGCGAAGCCCGCAGATCTTCAAATTCTTCGGCCTCAATAGGATAAACTCCGGCAAACACCATCGGCTTCACCTCTTCAAATCCGGCAATCGCTTTATCACAAGGACGGGCTACATGGGTAATCGTATCTCCCACTTTCACCTCTTTCGAGGTCTTAATACCGGAAATGATATATCCAACATCCCCCGTCCGTAATTCTTTACGGGGAACCATTTCCATCTTTAACACTCCAATTTCATCGGCAACGTATTCCTTTCCGGTATTAAAGAACTTCACTTTGTCCCCCGCACGGATAACTCCGTTCGTGATTTTGAAATAAGCTATAATTCCACGGAAGGAGTTGAATACAGAGTCGAAGATCAAAGCTTGCAACGGTGCGTCTTCATCACCTTTCGGATGAGGTATACGCTCTATTACTGCTGCCAGTATTTCTTCAACCCCCATACCCGTCTTACCGGATGCACGGATAATTTCATCCCTCTTGCATCCCAGCAACTCTACAATCTCGTCTTCCACCTCTTCGGGCATGGCACTCGCCATATCGCATTTATTAATGATCGGAATGATTTCAAGATCGTGCTCAATAGCCATATAAAGATTTGAGATGGTCTGTGCCTGGACCCCTTGTGATGCATCTACAATAAGCAACGCACCTTCACAGGCAGCTATCGAGCGGGACACTTCATACGAAAAGTCAACATGACCCGGAGTATCAATCAGGTTCAAAATATACTTTTCCCCCCTGTATGTATACTCCATCTGTATGGCGTGACTTTTAATTGTAATCCCCCTCTCCTTCTCCAGGTCCATATCATCAAGCATCTGCCCTTCTGTCACTTGAATGGTATTAGTGAACTCCAACAAGCGGTCCGCTAATGTTGATTTACCATGGTCGATATGAGCTATGATGCAAAAATTTCTGATTTTATCCATCTGATACTATTATCTTAATTTAATTTGGTGCGCAAATATACACAAATGCCAGAACATAAAAAAATGCGCTGATAACATATCATAATGTATCAACGCATTTTTTTATTGGGGAAGTAGCCCACTCCTTAGTTCAATGTAACGAAGATTTCACCTTCGATTTCCTGAGTAGAGATCTTGTCTTCTCTCAACAGCCATCCGAGGCCAAGGAACAAATCTTTATCTACCAACTTAGTCGCTTTCTTAATCTGCTTGGCAGTCAGTCCTTCTGTTCCATTCAGTGCATTCCAGATTTTACCTGCAATTTCACCTGCTTTTTCTTTCAACATTTGCTTTAGAAATTTTAGTTAGACATGAGTTAAAACCTGAACAAATCAGATTTTATTTCGGCTGCAAAGATAGTTATAATTATGTTATATAACAGATTATTAGTAAGTTTTTTCTCTTCTTTGTAATGAAAACATCAATTTAACAGCTATTTTTTCTGTTTTTCGAGATATTCAGCCCATATTCTGGCTGCTTCTTCTACCATTTTCGAACAAGGTCTTTTGGCATAGTACTGTTCTGTCCGGGCCTCCGGTTCGGATGAAACCGGCGCTTTCTTCTTTAAACCAAGCAGTTCGCCACAATTCAACGAACCATTTCGTTTCTTGAATTCGGCTGCAAGCTCTTGCACCAAAGCATAATTGGCAGCCTTCCCTTCACGATCGGCTCCGTCGACAGCTCCCTTCTCCAATCCGGCAAGCAGAAACATGCCACAAGCCGCTCCGCACGTTTCACGCATGCGCCCGATACCTCCACCGAACGAAGCAGCCATACGCAGTGCCTGTTCTTCAGTAAATCCATACATATCGGCAAACGCAGCTACTACAGACTGCGAACAATTATAACCGCTCTTAAAAAGCTCAGAGGCCCGGTTTATTCTATCTTCCAGTGTCATTTTATATCTTTTTAATTTCTTGCAAATTTATTAAAAAAGTATCTTTGCCGGCAACTAACCAATGATTTTTATGGCAACAACCTTCGACATACGACTGCCGCACTATCCGCGCGGCTTTCATCTGATCACTCATGACGTCCTCTCCCTTATCCCTGAATTACCGGAAAACGGACTGTTGGTCGTGTTCATCAAACACACCTCGGCAGGCATCACCATCAACGAGAATGCAGATCCGGACGTGCGCCATGATTTTAATACGTTTTTCAACAAACTGGTACCCGATGGGGCACCTTACTTCATCCATACCGAAGAAGGACCGGATGATATGAGCGCACACATTAAGGCATCATTAATAGGAACATCGGTCACCATTCCCATCCGAAACCACCGGCTCAACCTCGGAACCTGGCAGGGCATTTACCTATGTGAGTTCCGTGACGGAGGAGACAGACGCAAACTGAGTATCACCATTCTCGAATAATTCAGCCGACTTCCAATGCCATCGGACAATGGTCGGAATGAACGGCATTGTTCAAGATAACGGCCTCTTTCAATAAAGAGCGCACCGGTTCGCTTACCATACAATAATCAATTCTCCACCCCTTGTTCTTAGCGCGTGAGTTGAAACGATAACTCCACCAGGTGTACTCTTGCTTTTCGGGATAAAGCGTGCGGAAGGAGTCGATAAACCCTGCGGACAGGAAGCGAGTCATCCATTCCCGTTCTTCAGGCAAGAAACCACTGTTGGTGGCATTACGTACAGGATCATGAATATCGATGGGTTCATGACAAATATTATAATCCCCGCAAAGAATCAGATTCGGACGGGATTTTCGCAGTTCGGTCACATACTTTTGGAACGCTTCAAGCCAAACCATCTTAAAAGCCTGACGTTCATCTCCGCTCGTACCCGAAGGATGATAAACACTTACCACCGACAAGTCGCCAAAATCCGCACGGATAAAACGCCCTTCATTATCATACTCTTCGATACCCATCCCATATTCGATGTGGTCGGGCTCGATTTTGGTCAATATGGCCACTCCGCTATACCCTTTCTTCTGTGCAGAGTAAAGATATGCTTTATATCCAAGCGCCTCGAATGCCTCTGCCGGATATTGGTCGGGTTGCAATTTGGTTTCCTGCAAACAAAGCACATCGGGATTCTCTTCTGCCAACCATTCGGGCAACCCTTTATTCACCGCGGCACGAAGTCCGTTCACGTTATAAGTTATAATTTTCATCGTCTATATTTTATGAGAACAACAACATGATATTCAATACAGTCACTATCGCAGCAATGGCATAAAGCACAAACGTGCTCCATCTGCTGTTTACATAATCTCCCATCACCTTACGCGAAGAGGTCAGACCTACCTGTAAGAAAACGGTAAACGGAAGCTGGATACTCAGCACCATCTGGGAAATGATCAACCCCTTAAACGGATCACCGATAAAGAAGATCAACAGCAACGCAATGCCCAACGATAAAATGACTCCTACCTGAGAGTGGCTGTCCTTGATGTGATAAGATTCACCAAAAATACCGGCAAAAATAGATCCGGCTGCCATCCCGCTGGTGATTGTAGACGAGATACCTGCCATAAGTAATGCCAGAGCAAAAACAATGGCTGCATTGCTACCAAGCAAGGGTTCAAGCAATGACTTTGCCTGTTGCAATTCTTCCACCTGGATACCGCTTTTAAAGAAAGTAGCGGCTGCCAGCAGAATCATAGCACTGTTGATGGCCCATCCCACAATCATGGAAAAGAGGGTATCAAACAGTTCATACTTTAATACCTTTTTTATAGATGCATCATCTTGCTTGTTATATTCGTGGCTTTGAATCACCTCCGAATGGAGGAAAAGATTATGAGGCATCACCACCGCTCCCAATACACTCATAATGATAAGCATACTTCCTTTGGGTATAGACGGTGTCACCCAACCTTCGATTGCCATAGGCCAGTCAATGTCTACCAGAAAAAGTTCATAAATGAACGACAGCCCGATCACCGATACAAAAGCGATAATAGAGCGTTCGATTTTCTTATATGAATTTGTAAAAAGCATAATGGATACAAAAACAGTTGTCAGCACCGCTCCCCAGATAATTGGAATATCAAGCAGCATCTCCAGAGCGATAGCCCCTCCCAGTATTTCGGCCAGCGATGTGGAGATGGAAGCGAGTACGGCTGTACCCAGAATAGGGCGTGATACCCACTTAGGAGTATACTGTGTGGCAGCCTCCGAAAGGCAAAGTCCGGTCACAATCCCCAAGTGGGCAACATTATGCTGCAATACGATCAGCATGATGGTGGACAGCGTGACCACCCACAACAGTGAGTAACCAAATTCTGAACCTGCTGCAAAATTAGAAGCCCAGTTGCCCGGATCAATAAAACCTACAGTAACCAATAAACCGGGACCAATATATCTGAAGACGTCCAAACCTCCCAGATAGCGTTTGTGGTCTTTACTTCTCAAATCTTTAAAAATATTTTTCATAAGGATGTCATGTCTCTTGTTTTTCCTCTAATTTACAGAATGTATCTACAAAGATAGCTATTAATAACAAGCAAGAACCTTGTTCGGTTCACTTTTAACAACTATCTTTGTTCCATATTCACACATTAAAAAGATTAAGCAAATGAAAAAAATCATTCTCGGAGCTTGCGCTGTTCTTTTCACGCTGGCTTCTTGCCAACAAGCTAAACAAAAGGTTTTCGAACTGGCTTCTGAACAAGTAAACAAACAGTGCCCTATCACTGTAGATGAAATGACAAGAATGGACAGTACCACTTATTCAGGCAAAGACAATACATTTACCTATTTCTATACCCTGAGCGGACAGGCTGACGATCCTACCATGTCGGAACAATTAAAGAAATCACTTGAAGAAACGCTCCCGGAAACTATAAAGAACACTGAAGAGATGAAAGTGTACAGAGAATCAGATGTGACGATTAAATATATTTATCTGTCAGGTAAAACGCAAGAAGAGCTGATGCAGGTAACAGTTACTCCCGAGATGTATAAATAAGAAGCTGTATTCTATTTAAAAATAAGGGAGGCGATGAACTGTCAGTTCATCGCCTCCCTTATTTTTAAATAGAGCCTTTAAATGGTGCAAACAGAAGCTACGTTCGTAGTTGACAGAGGCTCTGTTTACCCCAAATACAGACTTTGTTTTTTAGAAACCCATCTCGTGCAAAGCACGGCATAGTTGGTCGGGACATGAAGTAGAACGAGTCCCGCAACGGACCCCTTCAAGTCTCGTGATCACCTCTGACACAGGCATTCCCGTCACTAAACGTGAAATGCCCTGCAGGTTGCCGTTACATCCACCCCAAAAAGCAATTTCCTTCACGATGCCATTCTCAACATCCAATTCAATGTTCGTGCTGCAAGTGCCCTTGGTTTTATAAACGTATTTCATTATTCTTCGCCTTCGTCCTCAGCAGGTTTCATGTTTGTGTACACATTCTGTACATCTTCATCTTCTTCCAGACGCTCTACCATCTTATCGATCGTGGCACGTTGTTCCGGAGTCAGGTCCTTTTCATCATTCGGAATACGGGTAAACTCAGCACCCTTCACTTCGAAACCATTCTCTTCAAGATATTTCTGAATCTGGGCAAATGACTTCGGATCACCGTAAAGTGTGATTTCATCACCATCTTCATCATATTCTTCTTCTACTCCGTAATCAATCAGTTCCAGAATCAGATCATCCATGTCCACACCTTCTTTCTTTGTGATAGTGAACATTGACTTCCAGCTGAACATAAAATCAAGGCTACCCGAAGTACCCAATGTTCCGCCAAACTTATTGAAGACACTGCGAACGTTAGCCACAGTACGGGTCGTATTGTCTGTAGCAGTTTCTACAAATACTGCAATACCAAACGGACCGTAACCTTCATAATTCATCTCTTTGTAGTCCTTTTGGTCCTTGCCCATTGCATTCTTGATAGCGCGTTCCACGTTATCCTTCGGCATGTTCTCACGTTTGGCAGTGGCAACTACTGCACGCAGATGCGGGTTGTTTTCAGGATCGGGACCACCGGCTTTTACAGCGATAGCAATTTGTTTACCGATTCTCGTAAATGTACGGGCCATGTTGCCCCATCTTTTCAGCTTGGTAGCTTTTCTATATTCGAACGCTCTTCCCATTGGTTTAAAATATTTGCCTCACCCCGCTTCCTCTATCGCGATAGAAAAAGCGAGCGTGAGTTTTATTAATTATTTAATTGTTATTTTTATGTTCCGTATTATCTGAGCTTTGCTCCCAGTTTATCTTCAAGGTTCTTCACCAGTTTCGACATGATTTTATCAATCATTTTATCGTTCAGAGTCTGACTCTCGTCCTGAAGCAGGAAGCTGACAGCATACGATTTCTTACCGGCTTCAAGATTCTTGCCTTCATAAACATCGAATAAAGAAACTTCTTTCAGAAGCTTTTTCTCCGTTTCATAAGCTATCTTCTCGATCTCGGCAAACTGTACTTTCTTATCCAGTAACAGAGCCAAGTCACGTTTTACGGCCGGGAACTTAGAGATCTCTTTATAGCTTACTTTCACTGAACGGATGGCTTTCATCAACTCTTTCCAGTTCAGGTCTGCATAATAAACTTCATTATCGATATCAAAAGCTTTCAGCAGTTTCCTGGTAATTACACCGAACGTAGCCAGTCTCTTGCCACCTTTTGTGTTCACAGTCAAGGCTGTAGAATAAATATCGTCACTCAGGTTACCCACCACCAGTGTATGCAATTCCAGTCCCAAACGTTTGAGAATATTCTCTACGTAAGCTTTCAGTTCATACACAGAACTGTTTTCATCTGCATGTGCCCAAGAGTTTGATACCATCTTACCGGTTACCCACAAGCCCAAATGGTAGTCTTCTGAATAAGGAGCCAATACCTTTTCCGGATTCTTCTTTTCTGCATCAAAGTGATAACAGTTACCGAATTCAAAGAATTTCAAGTCGGCATTCTTACGGTTTGCATTGTGAGCAATGCTTTCCAAGCCACCGAACAACAATGTCTGACGCATGCAATTCAAGTCTGCACTCAAAGGATTCAAGAGCATCACCAGATTCTTGGCAGCATAAGTTTCCATACCATCGTAATAGGCTGCCCGAGTCAAAGAGTTATTCAGTATTTCGTTGAAACCGCAACCAACCAGTTGTTCGGCTACCAGATTCTGTAACTTATTCGACTTGTCACAATCTCCTTTAGTAGTCAGACTCGACTTCAAAGTCGATGGAATTTCCACATTATTGTATCCGTAGATACGCAGGATATCTTCGATTACATCACAATCACGCTGTACATCTACCCGATAAGGAGGTACTGCCAATGTCAGTCCTTCGGCTGTCTCGTTCATGATTTTCATTTCAAGACTGGCAACAATGCTCTTAATCGTCTCTACCGGAATCACTTTACCAATCAGGCTGTGTACCTTTTCGTAAGTCAACTCGACAATAAAATCCTGTGCAGGAGCAGCACAGATATCTTTAATCTCCGAAGAAATGGTACCTCCGGCGAGTTCTTTCACCATCATAGCTGCCAGTTTCAGACAGTAGATAGTGATATTCGGATCAATACCTCTTTCGAAACGGAAAGAAGCATCTGTATTCAGACCATGGCGACGGGCAGTCTTACGTACCCATGTCGGATGAAAATAAGCACTTTCGATAAACACATCCGTTGTGGCCTCTGTAGAACCGGAATCAAGACCTCCGAAAACACCTGCAATACACATGGCGTCTTCTTTGTTGCAAATCATCAGGTCACGTTCATTCAACTTACGTTCTACTCCGTCCAGTGTAACAAACGGTGTACCCTCCGGCATTGTTTTCACAATCACTTCGCCACCTGTTATTTTGTCCGCATCAAAGCAGTGAAGCGGCTGCCCGAAAGCATGAACAATGTAGTTAGTAATATCCACTACATTATTAATAGGCCGCAATCCGATGATACGCAACTTATTCTGCAACCATTCCGGGCTCTCTTTTACTGTAACGCCTTTCACGGTAACGCCTGCATAACGAGGGCATGCTTCACTGTTTTCCACAGTTACCTTGATATCCAGATCATGATTTTCGACAGCAAAAGCATCGACAGACGGCTTGGTTAATACAGCTTGTTTACCATTCTGTATCAGATAAGCATACAAGTCACGCGCCACTCCATAGTGTGAACAAGCATCCGCACGGTTCGGAGTAATATCTACTTCAAGTACATAGTCGCTCTTTACATTATAATAATCTTTGGCAAGTGTTCCCGGCACTGCGTCTTCCGGCAATACAATGATGCCGTCATGTGATGTTCCGATACCAATTTCGTCCTCAGCACAAATCATACCAATAGACTCTACACCACGAATCTTCGACTTCTTGATCGTAAAACATTCGTCACCATCATAAAGCTTCGTGCCCAGAGTGGCAACAACTACTTTTTGTCCGGCAGCGACATTAGGTGCTCCGCACACAATCTGAGTAGGTTCGCCGTTACCCAAATTTACGGTTGTGATGTGTAAATGGTCTGAATTCGGATGTTCAACGCAAGTCAGCACTTCGCCAATCACGAGGCCTTCCAGTCCGCCTTTAATCGTTTGAACTTCTTCCACTCCACCTGTTTCCAGTCCGATAGAAGTCAGCGCAGCCGCCACTTCATCGGGCGTCAGATCGAAATTGACATACTCTTTCAGCCAATTATAAGAGATATTCATATCATTAAGTTTTTTATGTTTTCAAAAGTGACCCGCAAAGTTAATAAGATTTTTTGGTTGACAGGGAATGAATGCTTATAAAAAAACTCCCGGTCACCTTTAAAAAAGGATGACCGGGAGGCTTTTTTCATCAGACTTGCCACCGAAGCATCATTCTGTCATCTGATGCAGGTGGAAATATTTCTTCATAAACAAGACATACACTACACTTAATACGATGATTGCTCCCATCAAATAGCAATAACCATTGCCGGGAATTAACAGATAGCCAACTATAATTACAGCTTGTGACATCATATAAATCAATGAGACCACCACATGTGGAATTTTCAATTCATTTGCCATCAACTGGTATAGATGCTTGCGATGCGGCAAACCAATATTTTCATGTAACATAAGCCGATGGATAATAGTCAGTACACTGTCTACTCCATACACCGCAAGCAAAACGATCCAACTGAAATTCTCTGTTCGAATTATTAGTTTGCCTACCAAAAAAAGAACAACGAAAGCAATACTGACCGATCCGACATCTCCGGCAAAGCATTTTGCTTTCTTGCGAAAATTGAAAAAATTAAATACCAATACCGCACAAAGCATAGTGTATATAAGATCCCCTTCCACAAAATGAACCATTTGCATATTGACAAAGGCTAAAGCAAGTAATACAATTAAAGAATAACCTCCTGTTATGCCATTAATCCCGTCCATAAAGTTATAAGCATTAATAATTCCCGTACAAACAATCAGGGCAACAAAGACCGTCCACCAAGGCAAACTGAACAATCCCCATTGATAGAACATTAAAGCCATTGCCGTAAAATGAAAGACTAAACGCAATCCTTGCGAGGTAGAACGGATATCATCCACAAAACTGATAAAAGTAATCAAGGTCAAGGCCAATATGAACCAGGGATATTCGAAATGGTTTGTCAGAAAATAAACCAACGCCCCCAAATAAAAGATAATTCCCCCACCCCGCAGCGTGATCCGGGTGTGCGAACTACGCTCGTTAGGTTTATCGATAATGTTACATTTATCAGCGATACGAAAATAAAGAAGTTCTACTAAGAATAGCAGAACTAAAATCATCAAATAATACATAAATTATTCATTCTTGTCTATTAAATGAAACCAAAACTGAAGCCCTAAAAAGACTAAAGCTGCCAATCCCATCAAAAGCCCTATTATCCAAAGAAGAATATCCACCACACTTTCTTCTATTCTATTCGAAAATTCTCTAAAACATTCATAGGTTTCCATCCAAGTTCTCGTACTGCCTTTTCATTACTAAAGGTCAAAGAGCTTGTGATTTTGCGAAGTTTCAAAGAATTAATCGGAGCTTTTGCTCCCAGACAGTCGCCCATTACAGCCATACTTTTAGCCAACCAATAAGGAATAGATATTGGTGTTTTTTTATTCAATTGTTTACACATTACCATCTCTAATTCACGAAAACTCGGCTGGTAACTATCACAAGCATTATATATTCCACCCTTTTCTATTAACATAGGAAGAAGATTTGCAATATCCTGAACCATCAGTACACTCTTTCTTGCTTTTCCTCCTGCAATACTCAGATACTTATTAGTTTTAATCCCATGAATCATCGCTCCTAAATTTCCCGGAGGATTAGGTCCGGCAATCAATGAAGGACGAAGTATACTTAACTTCACATTATGCATAATACACCACCCTTCCAAGTATTTCTCAGCCTTAATCTTACTCAAAGCATAAGGAGTCGTTCCATTTAAAGGATGCTCTTCCGTGATATTCTCACCCGAATCACAACCATAAACGGCAACGGTACTAATAAAAATGAAAGCTTTAGGAATACCACTATTCTCTAAAGCAGTGCATAAGTTCTTGGTACCCTGAAGATTTACATCAAAAAAGAGTTGTTTTTCTTCTTCTGTTTTAGGAATAGAATGCGCTTTACCTGCAGCATGGAGTACAACATCGTACTTGATATTCAGTTTAGGAACATCCGACACTAAATTTATAGTATAGTTATCCCGAAGAGTCAGCCCTACAGTCCTAATTTGATATTTATCTTTCAGTAGAGAATAAAGATTGCTGCCTAAAAAGCCAGAAGCACCAGTAAAAAGAAGATTCATTTTAGATAATTCTACAATAATTTAAAGAAGTTAGTCTCTCAGAAATTTTCTATAAAAGACTAAACGTAAATAGTTAGGTAAAAGACGTATTACAAAGTGTATCGGTGTACTTTTTACTAATCCTCCCAAGGATATAAAATGCATCTTCCACATTTCACAATGAAACTTCAATTCATTAACAGCATATGTCCACCCTCCACGACGTTCCAACATAGCAGTCGAAAATCGAAAATAAAGAAGACTTTCTTGTATATTATAAAATTTAGCTCCACTATTCAACATCCTTACCCACAAGTAATAATCCTCCAAAAGAGGAAAATGTCGATAGCCACCTGCCGCCAATACTGCACTCTTTCTGAACATCACTACAGGATGATTTATAGGATTTCTCATTTGAGCAAATTTATATATATCTTTATGGTGTTCTGGAAGTCTACGAGTTGATATTACATTATTACAATTATTTTCAAACTCATCAACCCATGCTCCAACAACATCTACTTCTGGCATTTTCTGAAAAACATCTATTTGCTTTTCGAAGCGATTACGTTTTGCAATATCATCAGTATCCATACGAGCCACCAATTCAAACGTACAATGACTTAGTCCTTCATTCAAAGCCTTACCCAAACCTTGATTAGTTGACAATGTTATAACTTTTAATCTCGAAAATCGAATAGAAAAATTAGCTATTATCCGCTCTAAATCATCTGTTAAAGGTCCATCTTTAACTAAAACGATCTCATCTGGTAGTAATGTTTGGTTAAAAATACTATCCAAACTTTGCTGAAAAAAAACAGGCTGTTCTTTTTTATAAACAGATAAAAGGACTGAATATTTCATAATATCGGATACCTATTGAGAGGAGCTTACTTTTTTATAAATGTCATACAAGCTTTTTTGTATTTTTTTTTCACTAAATATATTTCTTATAGCGTCAATATTAACTTTTACATTCATAGCTTTGTCAATTGATGCCACAAAAGCACTTTTATCTCCATACGGAAATACTGTATATCCACTCACATTTTGAAGATGGTCAACAATTCGAACTCTATTAGATACCAAAACAGGAGTACCACAGTTTAAAGCTTCTAACACTACGTACGAGAAAGCTTCATATCGAGATGGAACTACTAATAAAGATGCTTGAAAATACAATTTTAACAATTCACTATCCGACAATTTATTATGAATAATAAAATCATTACGCAAATTAGTAGAATCATTTGTAACACAATGTATTTCATATTTATTTTGAGGTAACTCTAACAAATAATCTGGAGATTTATTACTATCATTACGTCCCACAAATAATATCATATTCTTCTTTCTTTCTACTACGTTTACTGTGGAAGAGTTTCTAAAAAGCCAATTAGGTAATAGTACTGTAGATTTATTATAGCGAGAAAAAAAATTAAAATCTTCATGATTAATACACACTATTGTAGAAATCTTAAATAATAGAGGGCGTAATAATACATAAAAAAACAATCTACCCAAGATCGGCTTTTCCAATGCGTTAAATGGATGAAAATGAGGAGTATAAACAACTTTTTTTCTAACATTCAGTGCAACTAAAAGACTTTGCCAGACTGTAAAATTAGCAAAACCATGCACGTGTACTATATCACAATTACTATCAATTATAGTTCGTTTCAATGATTTCTTTTTAAAAAAACGCTTATTAAAAATAGTTCTGTTTTCAATAGACTCTATAGAAGCCATTTGCACTTCCACCTCTGAAGAACAAAACATTTTACAAATATTATAACAATGTCTTTCAATTCCTCCAAAAGGACCCGCAGGATTTTCTGCTATCAGTAATATTTTCATTTTAATATTTTCTCATAAAGTTCAACAACTTCTTTCCAAGACTTTGGTATGCCATTTTGCAAATAATGAATATATTTTTGTTGATATTTGACAAGCTTACTATTATTTCCTTCTGTGATTTCTTTCAATATAACTTTAGGAGCTTCACTAGAAGATGTTTTAACATACATCGTTTTGAGTAATTGAGGAGTGCAAGAGCCTTCGTATGACACAACTAATGTCCCATTAGAGATAGCAGCAAGAAAAGAGCCTCTTCTTTCTGAAAGTCCATCAGGAAATGGCAAAAAAGTAACTTTAGATTCATTTAATAGAGAAGCAACCTCCTTATTCTCTCGATTATAGATTTGCTCAACCCTTGCATCTGCATATGTATTTAGCAATTTATCTATATATAACTTATGCTCTGGAAGAATTTGCCCTATTAAACATATTCTTGCATTTTCCCTGTTTTTCCTTAAATACAAAGCCGCCACAAAAAAATCTTCTAAACCTTTCTCTGGTCTCAAGAGCCCAAAATAGCATAAATCAATAGATCTACAATCCCAGTCTTTAATTACATTACAAGCCTCAATATTTGAGACTATTTTCACAACGCCCATCCTGTTAAGTGAAATTTTATAATATCTATGTGCGTACTCTTTTTCATATTCACTTGTCAAGATTACTTTATGCGATATAAAAAATAGTAAAGATGCTAATTGAGCCTTTAGAGTTCTTTGAGATAATTCATGCAATACGACTACCACCTTTTTATCGGTAAACAAAGAATAATAAATACAAAGCAACTGAGGCAATAGATTCCACCCATACCCTAAAGTAGGATATTGGATAACTATATGAGAGAATTGAAACTTACTAATATCCGACTTTTTCTGAAAAAATGTAGATATCTTCCAAACAGAAGAATTATACAGACTCCACTTATCTCTATCTGCAGCCTTTAAAAAGCATGCAGTATAATCACCGACTCCACATATATCAGGTGGGTAGGATCCTGTTATCATTAAATATTTATTCATTGAAATTAATTAATAAATGCCCAAAATGGAGTATATGGTATATATAAATCAGGATATATGCTTAATGCATTTACCAATTGCAAAAAACCATACAATCCAAGAACTAAGCAGAAAACAGTTTTTAGTCTTCCAGATGTATAAGAATATATTCGTGCTACAAGTACTATTTCAATCAGCGCAAAATAGGTTGTCAAGATTTGAAAAAAAGATCCAATAAAACATAGATAACCAATAAACCCAATGACATAAAGATTATAAAAAAAACAGGTCATTGGGTCTACCTTACTCTTTTTGAAAACATAAATATAAAAACTTAACAGTATACTCCTCTTAATAACTGCCAACGTTGTTGAAAGTAACAAGCTTCCCGTACTATAAGTCATTGCGGCATCTTCTGTATCAGAATAAACCAGCATTTTATCTACAATGGGATTATTGATAATAGTAGATAACAGCTTTCCTGCATATTCCATCATTTTAATAGGAAGTTGAAATACGCCTATTAAGAGAGCTAGAATTAAGAAAAAGATTGTTCTCTGTAAAGAAAATATTTTCCGAGAAACGAAAACTGAAACAATATTTACTAATGCCGAACGATGAAAAGCAAATGCCAGCCCCCAATATATAGTATACCATTTCTTTTTATTTTGATATATAAAATAAAACATCCAAAGCACAAAGACCAATGACATCATTCTTCTATTAGAACCCATAAAATGAGATATCATAAAGTTGGTATAGAAGAAGAATAATGATAAATTTGGATATGGAGATATTTTGTTTAATAGCTTAGATAGCAAAAAAATAGTTATACCAGAATTAATTAAAAGAAAGAGTACATAATTATCAGTGAATACCCTTATTATTGCATTAAAGAATAGATACCCAACATCAAATGAATTGGCCATCAATAAAAAACTCAAATCAATTTTGATTTCCTGAAAAAGTAACAAATATGAATTCCAGTCCGTTCCAGTCTCCCATCTACATCCAATAACAAGAAATAGTATAAATGAAGAAAGTAAAAAACTAAACTTTTTATAATAGGAAAATTTTTGAGAAGATTCTAACACAACAAAAAGCCATAAGTATAACAACAAAAATAAATACAAATGACCATTTTCTAAAATTAAATTTATTCCAGACAAAATTTATCAAAAAGCTTTAAGAAGATACGTAAAAAAGCACAAAACATTATGCCATTACAATACTAATAAATATTATTATCTAAATATTTATCATCTAAAAGATGTATTTGAGATTCCAAACGAGAATATGGATGTAACAAACGAATAAGCAGGAAATAGCGTTCATAGCCCAAGATAGAAAATAACATTTTCATAAACAGATTAAAATATTTCAACTTTTTTTCAGCATTAGGGAAATTCTGTTTGGTAAGTTTATCTAAATTCGATTTAGTTGTCACTATTAATTTTTTTTTAGCTAATAATGAATAAAATACACCATTTATAAGAAAAGGATTATCATCTTTCATTCCCTTAGAAACCATCGATCGATATAACCGACGATGAACACTAGTAACAACATTACCATTACTATAAAAGCCATAGCTATATTGTAAAGAAATAAAACAGTCAAAGAATTTCACATTTTCTATTATAGCTTTCCCATACATAAAAAGTATTTTTTCAATATCACTATATTTTTTTATATTTAAAATATTTTTTTGAACAGTTCCACCTTTCTTCAACTCTTTATAATCATATCCAGAGTAATGTACAAAAATCACCCGATCTTTCCTATCTTTATTACAACGTGACCTTACATACAACTGATTATCTTCTTCAAAAATTTCACGCTCATAAAAATTCCATGGAGCGATATTCATCCCCAAGTTAAAAGATATCTTCAATTCTTGTGGAGAGAAAAAAGAAGGGAGAAAGTCCATCCACTTTTGATCAGTATACAAGAAATTATAACTGTCTATATAACAATCATTGCGAAGTCTAGCATGCCACCACTTAAGCATTTGTAGAGCTGAAGCACTACGTTTAAGTCCGCAAAATCCAAGATTATACATTCCGCAACTATGCCAAATATTTTCAGGAGAATCACTTAAGCCTTTATCTAATATTTGAGTTATATGGGGTGTTAGTAATATGTTACATTCATCCAACATTTTAAAAATTTGTCCAATACTACTGTAGAAATATATATCTGGATCTAAATATATTATCTTATCAAAATTTGTATTTTCAAATAAATATAAAAAAGAGGCAGGCTTTATGGATGTACAGAATTCCGTTAAATTATATTTAAAACTCATTTCATGCCATGTACCAACATCTAAACCCAAACATTCTTTAGCGATTAATACATTAGCAGGAAGTTTACTCCTTAAATCTTCGGAAACTTCATCTGCAACAATAATATAAAACGATAAATCACCATAATACTTACGTATAGAAGACTCTAGTATTAAAGCCAAACCAATATAATTTTTAGCAACTATAGTAAAGGCACAATTTTTCATTTGAATATCTTATTTTAAAATTACTAGCTACTCATTCTATCATTATCCATTTTTGGGGATAATAATCTTTAGTTTCTATATCTTTTATAAAACATTTAGGGTGAAGAACTATTCCATTAGAATAAGGAGAAAGCCAAGCCGCCCACCAACTGAATGTGCTATTAGCATTAATATGATGCCTACATTCAGACATCAAATACATATCTCGCCAAGAGTCTTTCCCCTTATTACAATCTACATAATACATATTCTCTGTTCCAAAAGTTTTCATACACCAATTTATATCATTAGAGAAAATATAAAAATTAGGCTCTAAAATTTTTTCTTTAAGATATAGAATTGCTTTCTCATAGTAATCTATTGTACAAACTCCATTAAATTGATAATAAGGGTCAGAAGGTTTATCTAAATAATCTCCTCTCCGAATGTGAATAGACACACTATTATTGTCTAAAAATATTTTATTAAACCACTCTGTAAAATACGGAGAATTTGTAACTTCTGGAAATTTAAAAACCTTTTTTACCTCAAACTCAATATCTTTAAAATATTTTTCACTATGCCACCCTCCCCAATAAAAACTTATAAAGTTAGAACTAGGTTTTAATAGTTCCTCTCGATAATCATAATTTTTAGGTTCATAGATCATTCTTATACCCACCAATGAAAACAATCTATTAACTATCCTTTTATTAAAAATATATCCATAAAAGTAGCTAATAATCTTATCTAAATAATTTCTATTTAGCTCTATCCCAAAAACTCGTTTTAATTCTGCCCCATTATGTACATTAGTTGATTTAGGATCAAATATAACATGGCAATTCAAATTATCTTTTTTTTTTGCTAAATAAAAGGCATATTGAGACATTTGATTGCCCAAACCATTAAAAATAACAACAATATCCATTATACATTTATTTTATTTCTATATTGTTTGTATGATTACTTATACCTAACCGCTGGACAAGTACAGTTTTTACTAATCTCTTTTCCGAATCATTAATACCTATAAAATAAGCCGAGATAGCAAGAAATACCAATGAAGTTATTGAAGATAATATCAACCGAACGAAAGACTCTTCTTTTATTATATACCTTACACAATAGACTACGCAAAATGTTATTATACCAACTAAAAGCATAGGTATAACAACTGAGCAAAAAAAGCGTCCAAACGGAAAATTCATTTCCATTTTAATGCATATACAACTCATAATAAACAAAAGTATTTCTAATCCAAATGCAAGTTGCATACAAACAATAATATCCATACCACGCTCACAACAAAAATAACAAATAGGTAAATACATAAAACTAAGGAAACTCCCCCCTAACTGCAAATTCCGGATACGCCCCATTGCTAAATAAATAGGAGAAAAAGCACTGGCAATCGAATGTATAAAACATATTACTATGCCCCAACAGACAAATTCTTGAGTATATGCAGGAAACGATTTTAACCATATAGTAAGTATATAATGTGATTCTAACAAAAATGGAATCATCATAACAAGAATAAGATAACCTTGGGCCTTTGCCGAAACGAAAGTTAAATTAATACTACGTTCAATATTACCTTGACTATAAGATTTTGTTATTTGAGGTGATATTGCAATTCCTATATTTGAGGCAAAACTATTGAAGACAGACATCACCTGCATACTAATGCCACGTGCTGCATTAAGTGACAAATTATAGAAAATATTAATTATAATATTCATGCCTTGATCTTTTAAGATACCCGCTGCCGTTCCAATACCCATCCATATAGAAAAAGAAGTCATTTGTTTAGAAATATTCTTATTTAAAATAAAATGGTATTTCGATTCCTTAAAATGAAAATTACAATATATCCCATAAATAATACGAGACATAACACTTACCAGAACTAAAAGAAAAGCATAAACACATAATCTATCGAATGTGACACTAGACAATGATAAAACTACAACAACTTTAGCAACAGATTCTAACACACTCATTACAGCATAAAAGTCCATGCGTTCATGAGCTATAATAATAGCTTGATATGGTACTACAAGAAGATTCATTGAAAAAACAAATAAAGAACAATAAAAAACAAAGTAAGCCGCTTTTATTCTATCTGGAGGTATATTAAGATATCTACTTATAAAATACGATCCCAAAATAAATCCAATTACAAATACAACTATTGCTATAATAATAAGCAAGTTAATTATTGTAGATATTGTTTCCTTCAACTTATCTGGATCACCTACGCCTATTTCATACATAATAAAACGAGCGGCTGTACCTGAAAAAGCTCCTGTCAAAATAGACAACATAGAAACAAAGCCTCCCACCAAAGAATATAAACCAAAGTCATCTACCCCCAGCACCTCCAGCACTACTCGACTAGTATATAAACCAATAGCCATGGCGAAAAATAACCGTATATATAAATATATGGTATTTTTTAATATACGTCTATTATTTACCGAGTTGTTTAACATCTCAAAAGGACATAAAATTGTTAATGTTTTAAATTAACATTTTTCAAGTGTAGACCAGAATTGTCTTCTTTTAATTATCAATCTTATTTTATTTACAATTTTATTTGGCATAATTGAGAGCAACACATATGCCAAAAGAGAAAGTGTAGATGCTCTACCCTTTATTTGTTTAATTAAAGGATGATTCGTTTTTATCAATGCAGGATATAATTTTTCTTTAAAATCTTTCCGTTGGTCAATAGGTATATACGAATAGTCTTTATACATTCTATTTACTACATCTTTAAAATCCTGTCTTAAAGGAGAATCCATGAAAAAGTAATCAGCTATAAAGCCAAAAGCACTGATATCCAAGGCATCTCTCGCTATACCGCCGCCCCAAATATTACTTGTTCCCATTACTGCTTGAATATAAGATTGCTTACGGTACATTAATTTATGACCATTCAACAAATATTTCCAAAAATAAAATTCAAAAGCATAACAAGATCCTATAAACACAGGGTCCATCTCTACACTTTTCACAGCTTCTGTTTTAAATATTACAGCACTGATAAAACTGCCCAATGGCAATATACTATTGCATAAAGCAAAGTAGTTTCTTGCCTCAATTTCCTTAGAAAAATCAACAATTAATTGTTCTTTTTCCCTTAAATAGTCAACATGACATATAAATTCACGTCTAGTGTTTACAATATCTACATCGGAAATAAAAAAATCTATTTGTGGATTTTCATTCAACATATTTAGCAGATACTTCAAACCTCCTGCTTGAAAATAATCATCATCTCCTTTCAATATAGAATACTGCCCTGAAGACATAGATAAAACTTTGATAAAATTTCTATCTGCCCCTATATTTGTTTCATTATGATTAACTAAAATCTTAAATTGAGGAAAATCAGAATGAAGTTTTTCTAATTCTTCTTTTGTATTATCCGTAGAAGCATTATTAGAAATGCAAACTTCAATTTGGCTTTCCACTCCTAAATCTATAGCTTGTTTAAACAAATCATGCAACGTATCAATTAGGAAAAAGCAACGATTGTATGTGGGGATACAAATTGATATAGTCATAATATATGTTGTATTAAACTTTAATAAGTATCCTATTACTTGGATAAATATTGATTTTTCATGTCACAGTTTTAATAAATAATCCAAGATTTCGCTACATTCTATCTTAATATTAAACAGCTTTAAAGCAGATAATAAAACTAATAATGGATATTTATTAAATAAATAGGCAATCAAATGTAAATCAATGAATACGCAAAAAATAATTCATCGTTTATTGAATTTTTCTAATCCTTCTTGTAAAGAAATAGCAGGTCTCCATTGTGGCAGGCATTGGTAATGTTCCATTGGTTCCATCACTTCACGATTTTTATAAGCTCTCTTTCCTAAGTTAACTTTTATATTGCACTTCAATATATCAGAAAATAATTCTATAAGTTCTTTTAGACGTATTTTTTCACCTGTATACACACCGTATATCTCATTTTCAATTAGACGATCTGAGTAAAGTAGTTCACAAGCTTGTAAATAGGCAGAACAAACATCTGAAATATAAACCATATCAAGATACTGTTCACCTGGTGAAACATCAATACTACGTTCTGTATCTGCTATTTCTTTCAATAAATTAAGTAATTTCGGACGTTTATCATCTTCTCCATAGACATCATATAACCTTAAAGTTATTACTCTAATCCCAAAAGCATCTACATAATATTTTAATATTTTCTCAAAAGCTTCTTTAGTAGCCGCATATAAGTCAACAGGATTATATTCATCTGAATTGTAATTTTGCCAATAAGTACCAGTATTAATAAATAGGCGAGTAGTACTATACTGCATAGCCTCTAAAATTTGTGTTCCAAACAAAATATTACTCTGTATAAGAGCCGGTATTTGTTCGGATTTACAATTTGTGTATACAGCGGCTGCCAAATGAAATACTACAGTAGGATTAGCTCTTTTAAAAAAAGAAATTAATTCTATTATATTTTCAGTATATATAAAAATATTTATCCTATCAATTATTCTCTCAATATTCTTATAATTAGAGTTTTCTCGAAGTATGATAAAAATTTCCCACTCCCTATCAAGCAGATAATGTACTAAGTGAGAACCAATGTAGCCTGTTGCTCCCGTTATAACGCAAGTCCGTTTCACTTTTTAGTATATAGCTCTATTTGATTTACACAAATACTGTAGACACTTTCTTCTTGATAACGTTTGTACCAGTCTACGGTCAATGCTACTGTCTGATTTATATCCATTCTGGATTCCCACCCCAACATAAATTTTGCTTTAGAAATATCCAACATTAATAGTTTAGCTTCATGCAAGGTATTGGGATCGGATAAGTCTCGCAATTGACCACTCCCATAGTTTTCCACCACTTTAGTAGCCACATCCCATACTGTGGAAATAGATTCTGCTCTTGGGCCAAAATTCCAACCTTCACAATATTTTATAGGCTCTTTCCACATCCTTAGGGCAAGAAGCATATAACCGCTTAAGGGTTCAAGTACATGCTGCCATGGACGAATCGCTTTAGAACTCCTAATCTCTATTTCTTTGCCGGCTTCTAAAGCCTTAATACAGTCTGGAATAATACGATCTAATGCCCAATCACCACCACCAATCACATTACCTGCACGTACACTGGCAATGCTTTTACCATGCTTCTCATATTGCTCGGGATGGAAAAAAGAGCGACGCCAAGAGGCTATCGCTATTTCAGCTGCCCCTTTACTACTTGAATAAGGATCATAACCTCCCATCGGTTCATTTTCCCGATATCCCCAAATTTGCTCTTTATTCTCATAACATTTATCAGTGGTAATCATCACCCCCACTTTTACACTATCGGTTACACGGATAGCTTCAAGGACATTAATTGTTCCCATAACATTGGTTTCGTACGTCTCAACCGGAATATCATAACTAAGCCGTACTAGTGGTTGGGCTGCTAAATGGAAAACAAGTTCAGGCTCGTATTCTTTAAAAATGGCTTTCATACGTCCCCCATCACGAATATCAGCACGGATATCAGCTTTTATGTTCTTTCCTATGTCGGAAAGAACATAATTATCTCGCTCTGTGAATGGTTCTAAGCCCACACCTATCACCTCAGCACCCAATTCGTGCAGCCAAATCGAAAGCCATGAACCTTTGAAACCGGTATGACCAGTAACAAGTACTCGTTTACCTTTATAGAAGTTATTAAATATATCTATACTCATATTCCTACCATACTTTCCAGGGAGCTTTCCCATTATCCCACATGTCATTTAATTCTGTATTATCTCTGAGTGTATCCATTGGCTTCCAGAAACCAGTATGTCTAAAAGCATGCATCTTACCGTCTTTAGAGATAGACTCCAATGGTTGACGTTCAAATATCGTAGAATCACCGTCCTTTATATAGTCAAATACTTCTGGTTCGCAAACAAAGTAACCGGCATTAACCCAGTTACGATCTCCGTCAGGTTTTTCTTGAAAAGAAAGTACTTTATCCGTAGCCAAATCTATTTGCAGAGCACCAAATTTTCCTCCTGGTTTATAAGCTGTTAGAGAAAGGATTCCTCCTGCAGCTTCGTGTGACTGAATTGTATCAGTTATATTCAGATCAGCCACCCCATCCCCATAAGTTAATAAAAAGCGTTCATTTCCAATATATTTTTGAACTCGTTTGATACGACCACCAGTCATCGTATTTAAACCCGTATCAACCATAGTCACTTTCCAGTTCTCTGAATGATTATCATGAATAGTTGTAGTATTATTAGACAGATCAACTGTCATATCGCAATTGTGCCGAAAGTAATTAGCAAAGTATTCTTTGATTACATATTGTTTGTAGCCACAGCAAATAACAAATTCATTGATTCCATAATGACTATAAATTTTCATTATATGCCAAAGGATGGGTTTACCACCAATTTCTACCATCGGCTTAGGAATCAAATTGGTTGCTTCACTCAAGCGAGAGCCAAAGCCACCGGCAAGAATTACAGCTTTCATTTGTTACAAAATTCTTTTATGGTTGTAATCATATGATCTAACATTTCCTTCGTCATTCCCGGATATACTCCTATCCAAAGAGTATTGTTCATCACAAAGTCAGTTCCTTTCAATTCACCAACTACCCGATATCCTTCTCCTTTTTTGCGCATTTCATCAAAGGCTGGGTGCTTCAACAGATTTCCAGCAAATAGATTACGGGTTTGTATTTTTTTACTTTCTAAATGGACAGCTAAATCATTACGAGTAAACCCGGCATCTTCTTTTACCGAAATAAGGAATCCGAACCAACTGGGATTAGAGTTTTTTTGAGGTTCCGGCAGAATGATATTTCTTGTTCCTGTAAGTCCTTCTTTAAGATAAGTAAAGTTATGACGACGTGCCTCCACAATATCATCCAATTTATCCAGCTGTGCACAACCGATCGCTGCTTGCATATCTGTTACCTTCAGATTATATCCGAAATGAGAGTATACATATTTATGATCGTAGCCAAGTGGTAATTCACCGAACTGCTTACTAAAACGATATTTACAGGTATTATCTACTCCACCGACACACCAACAGTCACGCCCCCAATCGCGGAATGAATTAACCAACTTGTGGAGTAAAGGATCATTAGTATAAACAGCACCACCCTCTCCCATAGTCATGTGGTGTGGAGGATAGAAACTACTGGTACCAATGTGACCAATTGTGCCTGTTTTCTTTTCTACTCCATCAATCATATAAGTAGAACCAAGTGCATCGCAATTATCTTCTACCAACCAAAGATTGTATTTATCACAGAATGTCTTGACAACTTGCAAATTAAATGGATTTCCCAAAGAATGAGCAATCATAACTGCTTTTGTTTTTGACGATAAAGCTGCTTCTAACTGTTCTATATCAATATTGTATTCAGGAATAGTAACATCCACAAAAACAGGAATAGCACCATATTGAATACAAGGTGTTACTGTCGTAGGGAATCCGCAAGCAACCGTAATCACTTCATCACCACGTTTTACTCTACGTTCCCCCAACTGAGGAGAAGTCAAAGCCATAAATGCAAGTAAATTAGCAGAAGAACCGGAATTAGTAAGTGAACAGTAATCTACCCCTAACCATTTAGCAAAACGGACTTCAAATTTATGTGCCCACGGACCGGCAGTCAGCCAGAAGTCAAGGGACGAGTCAACCAGGTTCACCAATTCGCGGTCATCGAAATAGCGACCGCCGTAGTTGACAAAACTTTTACCGGGTTCGAAGGAGGGGGAGGACCCGTGAACCTCTTTGTAGTATTCCCGAGTTAAATCGAGAATTTGTTGCTTGAGTGTTTCTTTCTTACTCATATAATGTATTGTTTATATCAAACTGTAGTTCTATGCTATGTAACAGAGGATGCGTGTAGTCTTTACCACTCAATATAACCTGGTCTTGTGGTATCTTCCAGGCGATATTCAAATCCGGATCATTCCAGGCAATCGCCCCTTCAGCTTCCGGATGATAGAAATTATCACACTTGTATTGGAAGATGACCTCTCCGCTCAGCACACTAAAACCATGTGCGAAGCCACGCGGAATAAAAAACTGACGGTGATTGTCTTCTGTCAATTCAACCGAAACATGTTTTCCAAATGTGGGAGAACCTTTGCGGATATCGACAGCCACATCAAGAACTGCACCCTTGATTACCCGTACCAGTTTGCTTTGGGCAAAAGGAGGTTTCTGAAAATGGAGACCGCGAATGACCCCGTAGCTCGATTTGGATTCATTGTCCTGAACAAAAGTCGTTTGACATACATTTGATTCGAACTCCCCCTGATTGAAGGATTCAAAAAAGTAGCCACGGTCATCCTGAAACAGACGGGGCTCAAGGATAACAAGACCTTCGATTGATGTTTTTATTATATTCATCGGAATAAAAATTCTACTTTATGGATAATTCATCGATAACTTTCAACAGATATTGCCCATATTGATTCTTCAGCATCGGACCTGCCAATGCTTTCATCTTTTCAGGAGAAATCCAGCCTTGCCTCAGGGCTATGCCTTCCAAACAGGCCACTTTCAATCCCTGACGTTTTTCAATAACCTCAATAAATGTACTTGCTTCGGACAAAGAATCATGAGTGCCTGTATCCAACCAGGCGAACCCCCGTCCTAAAAGCTGGACCTTCAGTTCCCGATCGGACAGGAACCGTTGATTGACCGTTGTGATTTCCAATTCTCCACGAGGGGAAGGCTGAATACTCTTGGCTACTTCCACCACCTTATTGGGATAAAAATAAAGACCCACAACGGCATAATTGGACTTAGGGACCTCAGGTTTCTCTTCGATGCTGAGAACATTCCCGGCCCTGTCAAACTCAGCTACACCATAGCGTTCGGGATCACTTACCCAATAACCAAAAACAGTTGCTTTGTTCTCCGATTCGGCTGTATGGACTGCTTCACGCAGCATACGGGTAAAACTTTGCCCATAAAAGATATTATCACCAAGAACCAGACATACAGAATCATTGCCTATAAACTTCTCACCAATAATAAATGCCTGTGCCAAGCCGTCGGGAGAAGGTTGCTCGGCGTACTCAAAACGTACTCCAAAGTCAGAACCGTCACCCAGCAAACGTTGAAAGCCGGGTAAGTCATAAGGAGTGGAGATAATCAATATTTCACGAATCCCTGCCAACATAAGTACAGAGATAGGATAATAGATCATCGGCTTATCAAATATCGGAAGCAACTGCTTACTGACTCCTTTGGTGATCGGATATAAGCGAGTGCCCGAACCACCGGCCAAGACAATACCTTTCATGACAATAAATTATAGGTTAAAAATTAATCTATGTAATTATTTGGATACTGATTTTCCTCTATCATCTTCAGCATATCTACAGCCTCCTGTTCATCTATCGATAAAGTTTTATTATCCCAATAATCTATAATTGCATGAGCTTCCTTTGCCAACTCTTCCTCAAAAACTTCTCCATAACAATATGTCAAAAGCTGACACTTGAGCAAAGAAGACGGGAGAGACTCTAACACAAGCAAGGAACGATCCAGAATAACCTGTTTCTTAGATTCCTTGTCGCCATAATCATAGATTGTTGCATTGTAGCCCATCAAGAGAACCAGGCAAAGTCGTGCTTCTTCTTCCGGATTTTCTCCTTTCAAAGCAAACAAAGCATCAGATTTTTGAAGCACTTCAGTGTTTAATTGACGGAAACTGTCGGTATAGATAGGAGAACCGTCAGCGCCCAAATACAATAATTCGTGAGCCACATGTTGCAGCTCATGAATCTGGGTCATAAGAGTATTCATTTTATATGATAAAATATTACTGATTACGGTGCGAGAATGCGAAGGTAGCTTTTAGGAACCTTGACACTGGCAGATAAAACGCCACGAATACGGATAGTGACATAAGTACGATTAGAAAGACTGGCCAGTTCACCTTCAACTCCACAAAAATCTCCCTTGATAACTTGTACTTTGGTGCCAACTGCGAAACAATCATCGTTGAGGATAACAGCAGCAGGGTCGAGATTCATGACAAACATAAAATCTTTCATCTGCTTATCGGGAACAATAAGCATACTCTTAGTGTCAAAATCACGCATATAGAAAAGACGAACCCCGTATTCGTTGGCAATAGCACAAGCAAACTCTTTGGTAGCATGTACAAAAATAAGATTACGAATGACAGGAACTTCTACACGACGCCGGCGATATTTCAATTGACGAATGACAAATTGGGTCGGCAAAAAGTACTCGACACCTATTTTCTCTAATGCGTCACGAGTAGTAAGCTCCTGATCCTTACGGGTACGGGCAGCGAACCAATATTCTTGTTGTTGAGACATTTAGAAGGATATATTCCTGAGTGATTTACTTAAGTCCGGGTATGCTTCGCAGTTGGGTGAGACTCTTTTTCTCAGCCAAACTGCAAGATTTTTTATGACTTATTTTAGGTGGAAACGAACGGATTCAATCAATTGATGTTTCAAAAAACGTTCGTCTTTTGAAACATCAATTATGGAGATAAAAGACCACATGCAAAATAAGTAAAAAGCTGTTTTTATTATCAGATTATTATCTGATAATCAGCATATAAAGAAGTATATTTACTTTTTCATCTAAAAATATTTTGCACATCAAAATTTAGTTCATACCTTTGTGCTATTAAACGAACGTCTTTTGAAACACATTCACTGCTGAATATCAGTTAATTACAAAAGAATTTATTCTTTTTGTTCTTTTTACGCTTACCACATAACATACTGATAATAAATAAATTACCTGACAAAATAAAATCTTCATTATTCCATCTATAGAGGTTTAGAAATTATATACTCCCAAAAGCATTCTGTCACATTGTATTTTGAGTAGCCTCAGGAATCCCTTATTTACGGACCACTGACTAAGTTGTTATAAAAAACACCGGGATTCCATTTTCACCAATATCATATCTCCACCAAATAAATCAGATCACCAGTCACAAGTTCAATAAACATGTGCTAATTTCAATCAGTAAGCAACGGCAACGGCATCCTATACCTCCAAAATAACATTCAGGAATGATTCATATTGACCTATGCTACAGAAGAGAATTCTATAGTTTTTGTTCAATAAATGAAACCGTTAGGCAAAAAGTAGGAGAATTTTCAATAAAAATGAATTTCGTAACTATACGAAGTTAACTTCGTATTTTCTTATAACTAACTTCTTCTTCACAAGAAGTTAATGTTTTGCAAAGACGAAGTTAACATCGTATGAAGAGTACACGTATGAAGAAACGAATTAAAGGCAAGTTTATGCTCCATCACTTGCTATTTCATCACTTTCTCAAGACAACGGAGTTTTTAAAACAAGAAAAAAGCAGACTTAAAGATACCAGAATCTCTATTTTACTATCAGAATAACAGAAGAGGCAAACTTAATGAGGAATAGAAAAGGAAGTCGACAAGAGATAAAGTATTTACCTCCCGTCGACTAATAATGATTTTATGATCGTGATACTTGGAATCCCTTATCCGACAGCGTCATTTCAACGAAGCGTGCACGAGGATTCGGAGCGTTTTCTGTCAGTATCTTACGAATACGAACAGCAGCTTGCGGATCTTTCGCTACCATATATAGGTACCCGCCACCACCGGCTCCCGGCAATTTATATCCCAAAGTATAATCTTTTATCAGATCGATAATTGCCTCCACAGCCGGAGGATTCGTTCCGCTATCCAATGCTTTGTTTTGTTCCCAGGTTTTTCCTACCAAACGGCCAAACTCAACAAAACTTCCACGCTGTATAGCTTCATTCATATCCAATGCATGTGCCTTCATTTCCGAGAGCAAATTGAGATGCAACGATGAATTGAGGAACATGGAACTGACTATTTCTGCCAAGATTCCTTTTGCCGTACGAGTTATGCCGGTATAATAAAGCAAGTGACAGTCTTTATATTCAGGATGCGTAAATAAATGATCGGGCAACCAACGCACCAATGGGCTTTGAGCAAAGCCCGCCTCGGTCTGAAGAAGCTTCACACCCTGCAACACACCTCCATACTGATCCTGCCATCCACCACCGGTAGTCAACAATTGTTCAAGAACAAGGGTGCGTTGACAAATCTCATTCTTATCCCAGGCTAAACCACAGAAATCGTTAATGGCACCAAGTACGGTAGAAGCTAAAATAGAACTTGTACCCAAGCCGGAACCTGCCGGAATAGCCGCCAATAAAGTCACTTCAATACCTGCACCGAAATCTTTAAGCTGTTCCTCCAATGAAGCATAAGATACAGCAGAAAACGCAGGTGCAAAGCCTGCCAACGATAGAGCGGCTTTCGGTATAGAGAATGGTGAACCGATCTTCTTATAATCCTGCAATTCATCAAACGTAGATACTATTTCCATGGCACCCATATCGATAGAACGCAGGACGATATGGAAGTCTTTGCACGGCTTCACATAAACCTGTAAGGGAGGTTGTCCGTTCAACTCAATGGCCAGATTCACAACGTTTCCTCCCGAATAAAGTGAATAAGGAGGAGTGTCGGTCCACCCTCCTGCCATATCGATACGTACAGGACTGCGTCCCCAAACAATCTGATCGGAATATACATCCAGTTTTGGTTCACTCTTGCGGTTGCTGATCTCGCCCAACAGTCCATCACGCAGCAGATCAAAAGCAGCCTGTTCTTCCGGACGATAATCTTTCCCGTCTAATTTCAAAATACGCGCACGCAACATCCGGTTATGGATTCGTGACATCTGCAGAGCATCCTCAGGCAATAACTCAGGCATATCCAGACCAAGACGTACAAAATCTTCGGCCGCATCGGCCAGATCGAGTTGATAGAAAACACTTTTTTCATGATTAACGGCCAATGCTTTCCAGTTTCCTTTCCGAAACTCTTCACGCTGTGCATACAAACGTTTCAAATTGGCACCTGCCGAAATCTCGTCTGCAGAGAAACGTTCGGAACGTAACCAAATGCTCTTTCCCTCTTCCAACTCAGGTTCGGACAACATCCACCTCAACACCAATCCCAATTCTTCAGCAGAGTTAACCAAAGAAAATATAGAAGCAGCCTGCAAGTCGTCCGTACGTCCTTTCAAATCTGTATATGAAAGACCACGTTTCGCCATCCATTCACCAAAAGGAATACCCGTCAGGGTTGTTTTAGAATCTCTCAAATCTCCTTTGAAAACATCGTCCAGACCGTATGGACGGGCAACAAAGCCCTTATCTCCCATCGGAACCACATCTACACACACTCCGGCAGGAACAGTCAATGTCCAGTCATTTTCCGGTACACCGGTTATGATATGTCGTGAAGCTATCTTCCACTGAGCCCCTATATGGCTGTTTTCAATCCATAAATCAGCATTTTCTGCACAGAGAGGTATCTGTACTACAGCATTTTGGACAAACATAGCCGGATTGGGTTTTACTTTACGATGCATGATACGACGCTGATCGTACACTTTATTCTGCACAGAAAGAGTGGAAGAAATCAGCTCTTTACTGGTACCATAATGATAAAACTCTCCCCCGGGCAAAGGTAAAATAGCAACCGACAAAGTATTCACCTCTTCATCTTCAATGCACGGGTGTGCGCCAAGAGCCAATCCAAAATCGGAATAAAGATCGTAATATCTCAGTTCCTCAGAATTCTCTTTATAGGAACGCTTCATCAACACCTCCACAGCACGGTCACTCAAAAGCCAGATGCCAATATCCATCAGAAAAAGATGAGTCTTTGACAATGACTCCAGTTCATCCAAAGAAGGTTTTTGGAGCATGAAGTCAAGTTTTTCAGGATGTTTCCGGTCGGAAGCAAATACACCATGATGAGTGGCCAATGAAGGATCAACCCACAGTCCATAGCAAACTACATCTGCATCCGGAATGGTTTGTAAAGGCTTCTCCGAACGAATATATACATCACCGCTCGCAATCAATGTATGTAGATTTTCCGGAGCTAAAGACATGATCTTTTCATACAGAGGCAACTGTAAGGAAAGCAAGTTCTGCCCAAGGTGTTGCCCCCTCTCCCATCGGAACACAGGAACCGGTGTCAGTATCTTGCCCGATGGTGCGTAACCAGGCAGACGACGGCTTTGTCCGCCTGCATGCAACAGAATTCTTTTCTCTTTTCCCAGCCACCCGGAAAAAGAGGTCCCGTCAGCAAATTCGTTATAACATTCTTTCAGTAACCAAGCTGTTCCACCTCCGGAACCAAGTTTTTTGCCTACCGGATCGGAAGTACAAAACCAATCGGTACGGTTTACCCGCTCTAATTCATGAAAGGACTGAACCAGATTAGGAGGCAAAGATAGTAGTTTTTGCATATCATCAGAGTTTAAATATACGTTCCATCATTTTCCATTTCTCGTGTGATGCTTGTCCGGGCAACGAACGCTGGAAACGGGACATATAAGCTTCCCATTCAGCCTGCCGAGGCAGTTTAGCCAGACGTTCGTTATCTTTTATCCAATCGAATTCATCTACCGTATCGACAATCATAAAGAGAGTATGTTCGTGGATATAAATCTGCATATCGAGTATCCCGACTTCACGGATACCTGCTTTAATTTCCGGCCACACATGCTGATGTTCTGCGACATAAGCACGAATCAATTCCGAATCGTCATACAATTCGAGTGTTTGGCAATATCTTTTCATGGTATTATAAATTAAATAAATATCTTATTTCTAAAAAGGCAAAGGTCCGTCATTGCCTCCTCCGAACGGATTACCTCCCTGAGGGGCAAATTCAGCTGGAGGCGGAGGTACACTCCCGGTATTATTCATGCGCGACCCCAACATAGCTCCTGCATCAGGCAACGGAATCACCATATCGTCATCCGGATTCTGGAAACGGGTATATTCACCTTTGAATCGCAACAGAACATCGCCAACTGCACCATTACGATGTTTAGCGATAATAATTTCGGCCATTCCACGGAGATCGTTTCCTTTATCATCCTGAAATATCTTGTAATATTCGGGACGGTGAATGAAGCACACCATATCGGCATCCTGCTCAATGGCACCGGATTCACGAAGGTCACTCAACTGAGGACGCTTTCCTTCAAGTCCTTCACGACTCTCGACACCACGGTTCAACTGTGACAGAGCAATAATCGGGATATTCAACTCCTTGGCAAGTCCCTTCAATGAACGTGAAATGGTACTGACCTCTTCCTGGCGGCTGCCGAATGCCATACCGCTGGCGTTCATCAACTGCAAGTAGTCAATGATGATAATTCTCACTCCATGCTCACGTACCAACCGACGCGCCTTGGTACGAAGTTCAAATACGGAAAGTGAAGGTGTATCGTCCACATAAAGCGGTGCATCCAGCAAATCCTTTAGTTTATAATCGAGCTGTTGCCATTCATAAGCTGCCAATTGTCCGCTCTTGATTTTTTCACTCGGAATTTCACAAACGTTCGAGATCAGACGATTGACCAACTGAACGTTACTCATTTCAAGAGAAAACAAGGCTACCGGATTCCTAAAATTCACGGCAATATTCTTAGCCATTGAAAGTACAAAAGCCGTTTTACCCATGGCCGGACGGGCTGCAATAATTATCAAGTCGGATTTCTGCCATCCGGAAGTCATCTTATCCAGTTTGGTATATCCACTCTCCAATCCGCTCAGACCATCGGTACGTGCGGCGGCTTTCTGAATCTGTTCGTAAGCTTCCGCTATGATCGGATTGATCTGCGTATAGTCTTTCTTCATGTTCCGCTGCGAAATCTCAAAGAGTTTTCCTTCAGCTTCTTGCATAAGATCATCTACATCAAGAGTCTCATCAAACGCCTTACTCTGAATATTACTTGTAAAAGTTATAAGTTCTCTTGCCAGATATTTTTGTGCTATGATACGAGCATGATATTCAATGTGAGCAGAAGATGCCACTTTACTGCTCAATTGAGTAATATAAAATGGTCCTCCGACTTCTTCCAACTCGCCACGCTTACTGAGTTGCTCTTTTACTGTCAGAATATCTACCGGTTTTTGATTAACGGCAAGGTCGGTAATAGCAGCATAAATCAACTGATGCCGATGTTCATAAAACGATTCCGGACGGAGAATCTCACTCACCAGCGAATAAGCATCTTTTTCAATCATCAAGGCCCCGAGCACAGCTTCTTCCAGTTCCGGCGCTTGCGGCTGGATACGCCCATAATCATTTACGGGTTGAACCTTGGACTTAGTGGTACTACGGGTATTTCTTCTTTGTTCGGCCATCTGTATTTTTATTGAAATATAGAAAATGAATAGTGGATTAAGTTGTATACATCCACAAAATGTAGGCAAAGATAATTCTCTATTATCAATTTTCCATTATCAAATCTGAATTATTTATTTAACTTTGCGTCCATTAGATAGCATTAATCATTAACCACGAATCATTAATAGTCCAAAGACATGATTACATTTCCGAATGCCAAAATAAACCTGGGGCTGAACATTACTGAAAAACGTCCGGACGGATACCATAACCTGGAAACAGTGTTCTATTCTGTACCTCTGGAAGATGCTCTGGAAATTACAATATTGAATGACTCTAAACAGAAATTTGCTTTGCATCAATCCGGTCTTGAAATCAGTGGAGAACCCGAAAACAATCTGGTAGTAAAAGCTTATCTTTTACTTGATCGGGAATTTCAATTACCCCCGATAGATATATACTTGTACAAACACATTCCTTCGGGTGCCGGATTAGGAGGTGGCTCTGCAGATGCTGCTTTCATGCTGAAGCTGCTAAATGAAAAATTTCACCTGCATCTGACAGATGAGAAACTGGAAGAATATGCTGCCATGTTAGGAGCAGACTGCGCTTTTTTTATAAAAAACAAACCAACTTTCGCAGAGGGTATCGGGAATGTCTTTTCCCCTGTCGATTTATCACTGAAAGGGTATCAGTTAGTACTTGTAAAACCCGATATCTTTGTCTCGACGCGGGAAGCTTTTTCATTCATTAGGCCCCGCCATCCCGAACATTCATTAAAAGAAATCATCAAACGTCCGGTAAACGAATGGAAAGACAACATGCTGAATGATTTTGAAGAAAGTGTCTTCCCACAGTACCCTGTAATCGAAGATATCAAAAAAGAACTTTACCGCAAAGGAGCCGTATATGCTGCCATGTCTGGTTCCGGTTCATCTGTCTTCGGTTTATTCAACCCTGAAGAAGAAATAGCAGATTTAGATTTCGGCCAGGCATTCTGTTTTCAAACGAAATTGAAATAGCCCCATCATAAATTATAATACAATGAAAAACTACTTATTGGCATACGGATGTGCTATGCTTTTATTAGCCTCTTGTACCTCTCCATCAAGAGAAACGAAAGCGCCCGGACAGATAGATATTGTTGGAAAAATTAAAAATCCAACGGAACTTAAAGCCTCCGATTTTCTAAAGGAAATCAATTATATAGCATTAGAAACCACAGACAGTTGTCTGATCAATAACAATCCGGATATACAAGTTTATAAAAACAACATTATCGTTAGCACAAACAAGCAATGCTTAGTCTTCGATAAAACCAACGGCAAATTCATACGTTCTATCGGACATGTAGGTAACGATCCGGGAGGATATAGTGAAGCGACTTTCTGGATCGATGATGTGGCAGAAGAACTATATTTTGTCGGGTGGAACGGTAGTTTAATGCGCTACGATCTGAAAGGTAATTATTTAGGCGAAGTTAAGGTTTCCAAAAGCTTAGGCCCAAGAAATCCTGCTTGCTTTGTTTTCACAGATTCATTAATCATCAGTTACCAATCTGACCTTTTCCCGATAAAAGGAACGGAAAAGAAGCCCCCTTTTCTCCTCCTTGACAAAAAGGGGGAAATATTAGACAGTATCCCATCTCTACTGCCAGTTATACCCGTAGCCATAAATACAATACGAATAAACATATTAAAGAATGAAAAAGCACGAGAGTTCTACGGCAACATGGGGATCTATGGCATGATAATAGCATACTTTAACAGTGATGAGGTCATTGAATCTCCACGGATGCTTTCTACATTATGGAAACATGATGGAAAAGTACGTTTTAAAGAAGCTTATCTGGACACAATCTACACCTTATCCGGAAATAAGTCACATCCTTATCTGGTTTTCAATACAGGAAAATATCATTATCCGGTAGAAGAAAGATACCAGAAAAAGAAAAATGATGAAAGAATTAAAATCGATCATGTGATGGAAAGTGCTTCAATCATCATATTCCAGTTCAGGCAGAGAGATGAGGTATACACCGGCATATACAATAAAAACACTCAAACGACTCAAGTAAGCAAAGGACAGAGTTTTATGAACGATATTGATAACTTCATGCCTCTGAATCCCCGTAGATGCAATGCTGATAATGAATATGTAGATCTTATTCAGGCAAGTAGTGTTTTAGAATGGATGGAAGAGCATCCGGAAATTAAACCAAATGGCAAGTTTGCTTTTGCAAAAGAGATCAACGAGGAATCTAATCCGGTAGTCATCCTTATGAAATAGATTTTTCAAGAATCAAAAAACTAAATATTTTGGTTATTTAACTACAACAAATAGTTTAATCACTAAAATATTTAGTTTATTTGTCCTTCATAACGAACAACAGGTATTTTATAACCTAAAATAAATGATAAAAACATGAAGAGACAAATTGTACCATGTGGCATTTTCGCCCTATTATTATTATTGCCTTCTTGCAATAGAACACAGCAAACCTCGGAAATCAATCAGATAGATATTGCCGAAGGAATAGAAAAACTGGCAGAGCTCAAAGTATCTGATCTTGGAAAAACAATCCAATACATCCCTTTAGAAACAACAGACTCTTGTTTAATCGGAGATTTTCCGGAAGTTAAACTTTTGGATAATAAGATTATGATCCATAATGGGAAACAATGTTTGTTGTTTGATAAGCAAACCGGAAAGTTTATTTGCTCCGTAGGACATAGAGGAGATGATCCGGAGGCTTATAATAATACTAATGGATATCTGAATCCACAAAACCAGTTGTTATATTTTAACCGTGAACCTAATCAACTGGTAAAATATGACCAAAAAGGTAAATTTGCGGGAATCATTACCATTCCCACTCCGGAAACCTCAACCGGCAGTATTCAAATAAATCGTCCCGGACTCAACGGATTTATATTTTGTGATTCTATTATTGTAGGACATTATGTAGGTGGTTTGGGTCAGAAATGTCCCAGTTCGGTATTATACTTTTCTGAAAAAGGCAATTTTATAGATACAATCCCTAATATTATACCTGAATTAGGTACCGGGCAGGTAGACGATATTAGCAGTATTTCCGTACGCAAAGGATTCGGACTGTTAGGTGGTATCATCCACATACAATACAGTAATGGAAAGCAGAGCATTTGTGTGCCTAATCATACGGCACTTTGGAAAAATAATAATGAAATCCGTTTCAAGGAATTGTTTACTGACACCATTTATACATTGAAAGATTATCAATTGGAAAAACACATGATATTCAATACCGGCAAATATCATTGGCCGGCAGAAGAACGAACACTTTCGGAAAACAATAGTGACCGTATCCTGGTCAGCTATGCAATAGAGAATAACAAATTACTCTATTTCCAATTTATCAGAGGACTATACACAGAAAAGCCTGTTTTATACAATGGAATTTATGATAAAAAGACGAAGGTAACCCATATAGCTTTAGCTGATAATAAATTCATCGATGACTTAACTCAGCTTATGCCTTTCAACCCTACTTTCTTTAATGAAAAAGGAGAATATGCCTCTTTAGTCCAGGCAGACGACATTCTTAGCTGGCTGGAGGAACATCCCGAAATAAAAATAGAGAAAGAACTAAGTGTCTTAAAAGAATTGAATGAAGAATCGAATCCGGTAGTAGTATTGGTAAAGTGATTTAAAAGTGTAATCACATTTTGTTCTCAGACAATAATCTGACAAAGCGGAAGAAGATAAATCAAATAAAGTTCATAATAAAAAAACAGTACCACGACTCACGTCGTAGTACTGTCACAACACAAACACAAAATAAAACACGACAAAACTACTATGCAATCTTACCTGTCTATGCCGGGGAGGCATAAGTACCAATTATGGATATTCACATACACATAAACAGCATCAGGCCGATTTGCATCCTATAAACAAATGTATAAAAACATTTGTTCATTTCTTATATGTTAATTAAAACAATATTCTAATTTATTGGATACCTCTTTCACGAAGTTTCAACTGCCAAGCCCATGCAGAGCGCAGTGTATCTTCAAGAGTTTCCTGTGCCTTCCATCCTAATTCATTGTTTGCATAATCAGGATTAGCCCACACTTTTTCTATATCACCGGCACGGCGCCCTACAATCTGATAGTTCAGTTTTACGCCTGTAGCTTTCTCAAATCCGTTGATCAGTTCAAGAACCGAAACTCCACGACCTGTACCGATATTGAAAGTCTCAACTTTATCTTTTTGTTTCTTTTCAAGAATACGTGCGATAGCAATCACATGTGCTTTGGCAAGATCTACAACATTAATAAAATCACGGATACATGAACCATCGGGTGTATCATAATCATCACCAAACACGCTCAGTTTTTCACGAATTCCGATAGCTGTCTGGGTTAAATAGGGAACAAGATTTTGTGGTACGCCATTAGGAAGTTCTCCCAATAATGCTGTTGGATGAGCACCGATCGGATTAAAGTAGCGCAACAAAATAGCATTTATCGGAGCACCTGAAGTTACAGTATCCCTGACAATCTCTTCGTTAATCTGTTTTGTATTTCCATAGGGAGAAGTAGCTTTCTTAATCGGAGCATTCTCTGTTACAGGTAATTCATCCGGTTCACCATATACAGTACATGAAGAAGAAAATACAATACCTTCTACACCATGTTTTGGCATCAGCTCAAGCAGGTTGATTAAAGAAACCAGATTATTGCGGTAGTACAGCAATGGTTTTTCTACAGATTCACCTACTGCCTTGCTGGCTGCAAAGTGAATAATTGCCTTAATACCTTTATATTTATTGAACACGGCATCCAAACCGTTAAAATCCAAACAGTCCAGTTTCTCAAAAACAGGACGAATACCTGATACTTTCTCGATGTTATCTACTACATCAGCATTTGAATTAGATAAGTTATCAATGATGATTACTTCGTATCCACTGTTTTGCAGCTCTACTACAGTATGAGAGCCGATATATCCGGTTCCGCCTGTTACTAAAATTCTTTCTTTCATAACGTGTATAATGGTTAGTTTTTTCGGTTTTCTTGTAAAGTGTTTGCAAATGTAACAAAATAAATTTAGATAAATGCACAAAAAACGAATATTATTTCATGATGGAAATGTGCATTAAGACAAAATAACAGAAAAAGCGACGGAAGAACTACCTTAACGATAGCCTGTCCGCCGCTCATCCTTCAGTTGTTTGTCGTCAGGATTTATACCACTCCGGAGAATCCCATAAATGCCATAGCCAGCAATCCGGCTGTAATTAAAGCAATCGGAGTTCCCTTCATACCTTCGGGAATTTTCACAAGGCTCATTTGCTCACGGAGTCCGGCAAAAAGCACCAAGGCTAAGCCAAAACCGATAGCAGTAGAGAATGCATAGACAACTCCCGTCAATAAATCATAATCTTTCTGGATAACAAGAATAGCCACACCCAAAATACAACAGTTTGTCGTAATTAAGGGAAGGAATACGCCCAGTGCCTGATAAAGTGCAGGGGAAACCTTTTTTAGAATAATTTCCACCATCTGGACCAGTGCCGCAATGACCAAAATAAACGTAATAGTCTGCAAGTACTGCAATCCGAAAGCATCGAGCACAAACTTCTGGATCAGGAACGTTACGATTGTGGCAATGGTAAGCACAAAAGCCACCGCTGCACTCATACCCAACGCTGTATCCACTTTCTTGGAAACACCCAGAAACGGACAGATTCCCAGAAATTGCGACAACACAATGTTATTAACAAAGATTGCCGAGATAAATATCAATATATATTCCATAATCGTTTATTTTAATTTGCTTTCTTAAGGCTGTTAATCAGCGCAATCAGATATCCTAATGCAATAAACGCACCCGGAGCAAGAACAAAGACAAGCATACCATATTCTTCGGGGATGATTGACAAGTTGAATATCTTACCTGTACCCAGAAACTCGCGGACAGCTCCCAACAATGTAAGAGCAATCGTAAAGCCCAGTCCCATACCAATTCCGTCGAACATGGACGAAAGAGCATTATTCTTAGCTGCAAATGCTTCTGCACGTCCCAACACAATACAGTTCACAACAATCAACGGAATAAAAAGCCCTAATGTAGCATACAATCCAGGGACATAAGCCTGCATCACCATCTGGAGCAAAGTCACAAAAGACGCGATTACCACAATGAATGACGGAATGCGTACCATGTCCGGAATCAAGTTCTTTATCAACGAGATCACCACATTAGAGCAAATCAAAACAAACATAGTGGCAAGTCCCATACCCATACCGTTAATGGCCGAAGAAGTCGTACCCAATGTAGGACACATACCAAGCAGGAGCACAAATGTCGGATTCTCTTTAACAATCCCATTCATCAATACTTTAAAGTTATTCATATCTTTATACTCCTTTCTTATTTAATAACTACTGAATCGACAATCGCAGTTTCAGACTCCTGTACCGGAGCGGCTTTCTGAGAAGCACCGGTTGTCCCGTTAGTATCGCCATTGCCTTTATAAGCACCATACGCAGCGTTCACGGCATTCAAGAAAGCGCGTGAAGTGATTGTAGAAGCGGTAATAGCATCTACCTGTCCACCATCCTTACTTACCGTTAACGGTTGCTCACCCGGATTCATTCCTTTAATACTACCTTTATTGCCTTCCTTAAACCAATCGGCCGCTTTTGAACCAAGCCCGGGAGTCTCGGCATGTGACAACAATGAATAGTTATAGATTTTGCCTTCGGCATCAAAACCAACCAGTACTTTCAGTTCTCCGCCAAATCCCATCGATTTAGCTTCAACCGCCGTCCCGACCCATTGATCTCCGTTTTTAGCCGGATAAATAATAAAGTCAACAATCTTCTTACCGTCTTTCTCACTAAACATAGTATCACACTCTGCAACCGGATTATTCGTGAATTCGGGTAAGACTTCTTTTAAAGCCTCATTCAGTGTTTTTGCATTTGCTTCTGCAATAGGCCCTTTGGTCAACTCATTCACATAAGCCAGCAGAGCTACCGAAATAGCTGTTACTCCCGTGAGTACCAGCAACATATTTTTCAATGATGATTCTAACTTTTTCATTTCTTCTTCGCTACCTCCCCAAAGCGTTTTGGTTTACAATATGTATTGATTAGCGGAGTGAATGCATTCATAATCAGAATAGCAAATGACATACCTTCCGGATATGCACCGAATAAACGGATAACAACTGTCAGCAAACCGATGCAAACACCATAAATCAGCATACCTTTTTTACTCATCGGAGAAGTCACATAATCAGTCGCCATAAAAATGGCACCCAGCATCAGACCTCCGGAAAGCAACTGGATTACCGGAGAAGCATAAGCTTCCGGATTGGCCAGGTACATAATGCCTGAGAATACAAATACAGTGGCCAGAATAGATACCGGAATATGCCATGTAATGATTCTCTTCCATAACATATAGAGGAGGCCCAAAATCAAAGCAGCTGCACTCACCTCGCCCAAACATCCGCCATTATTGCCAATGAACAAATTCCAGGCATCAGGAAGTTGGCTAAAAGCTGAGGCATCACCATGAACGGCTTGTTTCATCAAGGCTAACGGAGTAGCAGCGGTAGTAGCATCAGTATAGGCAGTCAACTGACCAACCACCGGCCACGAAGTCATTTGCACAGGGAATGATAACAACAGAAACACACGTCCTGCCAATGCCGGGTTAAACGGATTATTTCCCAATCCGCCAAATGACATCTTACCGACACCAATAGCGAATAAAGCACCTAAAATAATGATCCAAATAGGCAGATTCGACGGAAGATTGAATGCCAGCAACACCCCTGTGATGATAGCAGACCCATCACAAATAGTAGTGGTTTCTTTCTTCAGCAAGAACTTACCGATTGCCCATTCAAAAAACAGACAGGCTATCACAGAAGTCGCTGTGACAATCAACGCACCCAGTCCGAAATATACGAGCGAAACGATGAAGGCAGGAATCAGTGCGATCAACACACCGTACATATTTTTCTGTACACTGTCTCCACCATGAACGTGAGGCGATAATGATACGATTAATTTATTTTCCATACTTATTATTTTTTAGCTTGACGTGCACGAATCATGGCACCAACTTTCCCTTTACCCAAACGACAATAGTCGAGTAACGGACGATTGGCAGGACAAGTGAATTGGCAAGAACCGCACTCGATACAATCCATGATTCTTTCTGATTCCATTCTTTCAAATTCTGTGTTCTCGGCCAAAGCGGAAAGCAGATACGGTTCCAGTCCCATCGGACAGGCACTTACACACTTCGCACAACGGATACAATTTTGTATTTCTCCGCGTTTAGCCTCTTTCCGGTTCATAATCAAAATTCCGGAACTTCCCTTAGCAGTAGGAACATCGGTATTAACCAATGCTTTACCCATCATCGGGCCGCCTCCAATTACCTTTCCGGTGTCTTCGGGCAAACCGCCACAGGCATCAATCAGTTGTTGCATCGGAGTTCCGATACGTGCCAGGAAGTTGGAAGGTTTAGCAACCGATTTACCGGTCACCGTAATCACACGTTCAAACAAAGGCTTATTTTTCTGCACAGCCTGGTATACTGCAAATGCTGTACCTACATTCTGAACAACCGCTCCTGTAGAGATGGGTAGTGCACCACTCGCAACCTGACGTTTGGTTATAGCATCGATCAGCTGCTTCTCACCTCCTTGCGGATATTTCACCTTCAAAGGTACAACCTCGATACCGGCATAACTGGATGCAACTTTTGTCATCAACTCAATAGCATCGGGTTTATTGTTTTCAATACCGATAAATGCCTTATTTACCTTTACGGCTTTCATCAGAATGGAAACTCCTACCATTACCTCTTCGGCATGCTCCAACATCAACTGATGGTCGGCGGTTAAATAAGGCTCACACTCTACAGCGTTTATAATAACACATTCTGCTTTAAATGAAGGAGGCGGACAGAGTTTAACCTGAGTGGGAAAACAAGCTCCTCCCAAACCAACAATACCGGCATCGGCTATCTTCTTCACAATCTCTTCCGAAGTCAATTCGCACTCTTTCACCAGTTCAGGGCTGCGATCGATAGATTCTTCCCATTCGTCCCCGTCTACATCTATAAAAATAGCAGGTTTGGCATAACCACTCGCATCGACGATCGAATCAACCTTAGCGACTTTGCCACTGACAGAAGAGTGAATGGCAGCCGAAACAAAGCCATTGGCTTCGGCTATTTTAGTGCCCACCTTCACCACATCACCTTTTGCCACAATAGGCTTAGCAGGTGCACCGATATGCTGCCCCAAAAGTATTACAGCTTTTGCCGGAACTTCCGCCGTAATAATGGGTTGATGTGCTGACAGTTTATTTTCGTGTGGATGAACACCACCAATTGAAAATGTCTTCAACATACAATTCTGTATTTTATCTGTTTATTACTCGTTTTCTTAAGCTTCAGCTGTTTTAGCAGCTTCGGCAACAGGTGCTTCCTCTTTGGGTTTGCGCGGAGGGAAATTCAACTCGATGATAGTGTTCTGGGGACAAACTTCAACACACTTACGACAAGACTTACATTTGTTGTAGTCAATGTAAGCAAGATTGTTCTCAAGTGTGATTGCTTCAAACGGACAAGTCTTGACACACTTACCACAACCGATGCAACTTACCGTACAAGCTTTACGCGCAACAGCCCCCTTGTCTTTATTGACACAAGATACATATACGCGGCGGGATTTTTTGCCCTTAGCACGAAGTTCGATTATCGCTTTCGGACAAGCTTTGACGCAAGCGCCACAGGCTGTACACTTTTCTTCATCCACTTCAGGAAGTCCTGTTTTGGGATTCATGTGAATAGCATCAAACTGGCAAGCAGCCACACAATCGCCACATCCCAGACACCCATAGCTACAGCCGGTTTCTCCACCATAAAGCGAAGCGGCAATAGCACAACTCTTTGCACCGTCATACATATTTGTACGCGGACGGTTCGTGCAGGTTCCGTTACATCTAACCACTGCCACCATCGGTTCTGCAGTTCCGGCGTCCAGCCCGAGGATCGAAGCAACCTGCGACATCACAGGTTGTCCGCCTACCGGACAAAACTTACCTTCCAGCGAACCGGCTTTGACGCAAGCATCAGCAAATCCGCTGCAACCCGGATAACCACATCCACCGCAGTTAGCCTGAGGCAACACTTCGGATACCTGGGCAATTCGTGGGTCTTCGTACACGGCAAATTTCTTGGAAGCAACATACAATATCGCAGCCAGTACAAGCGCAATAGCTCCCAAAGAAATCACTGCAATCAGAATCAAATTCATAATTTTTAGTTATTTATTGGTTTTATAGTAAAAGAAAATTTTTGTTTCAACCGAGTTCTGTTCAGCCATATTATATAATAATAAGGAACAAGCACCGCTAAAGCAGCAAGCGCTCCATATAGTTCACTATGAAGAACTGTCTTGAAAACGAAAAGGCCGAGAATTAAAAGAAAGAGAGGAATAACAAAGGCCAGAAATACAGCCTGCATACCCATGGAAGTAGCACCAATAATTGTCACCTCGTCACCTACCTTCCATACAGATGAAGTGTCGGTAATCTCAATTACCTTCTCTTTGCTATCTGCCGAAGAGCAATGTCCCTTGACACTGCAAGTTGAGCAGGCCGATGTTTGGATGATCCTCACAGAAACCTGAGAACCACTTATGTTTTCCACAATACCTTGATGAGTTATTATATTAGTCATTTTGCAAACTGCACATTACAAATTGCGGCAAATTTAAGCATAAGTTTGAGAACTACGAAGTATTTGAATGTTTTTTATAGCGCAATAAGAGTTCTTTTTGAAGTATTTTTTTACTCCATTAATCAGGAGTAGAAACAGAAAAAGCAGGCAAAAAGCCTGCTTTACTGCTAAATTGTTATCATCCTCCGATATTTTAAAATAAATTAGAAACAGAAACCGATTCTTTTATCACTTTCTGTTCATTTCCTTATTTTACATCTTCAAACATTCATTTATCTCAATCATCCGAATCAAATCTGTCCGTTGAATGGAAAAAGTGCTGCTTTCTTTCTGAACATACTTCAGTAAAGTGAGCCCATCCTGGCGCAGTTTAGACTTTTGCAAAATATTAGACTCCATCTCATCCGAAATCTTCAGCAGGGTCATGGCAGCCAGTTCTATCTTTCCCATCCGGTTAGGATCTCCTTCATAATGGTCAATCAGTTCATCCGGATTCATACTCTGCAACTGCTCCTGAGGAAGTCCTAAAATCTGTCGTGTAAGACAGTCGTACTCTGTCCATTCATCCTTACGAAACTTCTTTTTATTCAAAATCATATTAACAATTAATGAAATGATTTCCTGAATCATTCGTATCAGATAATCTTGTTTAATCATAAGGCACTTTCTTTAAGTATAACATTTTAATTACAGCGATGAAATTTGCACTACCGGAAACAACAGAGCCGACTGAAAACTCCAGCCGGCCCCATATTTATCTTTGTGTCAACTATTCCTTTACCATTTATAGTTCAGACCAAAACTGAGCAACTCTTTCAACTGGAAATAACTGCTACCGGTGGTCGGCTTTGCACTGTCATCAAAGCGTGCATGCACAAAAAGCTTAGTAGAAAGATAACGGTTCAATACAAAATTGAAAGTATTTTCCCACTCGATGCGTACCCATTTATAGTTAGTCAGATAGTTCAGACGGGAATCGACTACAATGGACGGAATAATGGTCCATGAAATGGTAGGTTGTACCTGTGCACCAAAGTCATTCTTTGAACATTTACCTTTATCCAGTCCGAACTTGGTTTCGTCCACATTTTTGTTACCAATATAACGAAGGTTATAGGTCAATGGAGACATAAATACGGAAAGGTTGAATTTTTTCTTTTTCAGCTTATAATCCATACCGACACTGACAATCACATCAGCAGGAGCAAGGAAAGCAGCAACCAGTTCTTCACTGTTAGCCTTATAACCTTTGGCAAACTGAGTCTTAAACTCACCGGTGATAGTATAGTACCAATTATGTGCAGCCTGGATACCTAATTTGGAATACAAGCGCAACTGGTCAGTATTGACCAAATACTTATGATATTCATCCGATGGAGAAGAGTTGAATCCCAATTTAGCCTCCAACAGATTCTCAAACTGTACTTTCTCACGGTCATTGTAATTGGCAAACAACTGTAAATTAGCCATTACAGCATTGTTACTCTCACCACCTTTATACCAGTTGTCCGATATATAGTTCTGAGTAATTTGAAGCGAACCGTTACCTCCCGTCACCCACCAGTTAGGTTTCGAAATTACCATTTCTGCTTCACCTACATTCTCTTCTACCTTATCTGCACGGAACAGGCTTTTCACTTCCGTCTTCGGAATTTCAATCTTTTTATTGCCATGATACAATTTACGGCTCATTATATGATCTTCGGTAGTAACAACCAAATTGGGATGGTTCAGGTATAAATCCATCAAAGCAGCATCTACCAGCCGGGCCGATCTCTTGATTTTGGTAAACTGCAAAGTGTCACACGGTGATAACTGCTCATTAAGAGAAGGTGCAGTAAAAGGCTCTTTAAATTTCCAGCGCATAGTAGAATATTCCGCAATAGGCGAATAATAATAAGTTAGCGGAACAAACAGGCGGTAGTAATCCGGATCTGTTTTCACATAACGCATAGGTACTGAAGGATCATTGAGGTATTCCAACTCTCCTATATAATTATTATATAAGATGGACACTGTATCCATCTTGGGCTTCGGACCATCCAGATTCAGTTTCAGGAGAAGGTACTGCTGAAGCACCTCGGAAAGTGTATCAGCTTTCACTTCATTTTGCACTGTCTCGGAAACCGGTTTTATCGTCTTCTGCGCCATCACTGACGAAGAAAACAGGATTGCAAATGCTAATGTTGAGATGTGACTAGTCTTCATTTTTATAACAAATTTGAGGGCAAATTTACATTAAATAGTTTAGATTACATAAAATTCGCTCATTTTTAATAGGAATAACCGATCAAACGGATCGATGAAACAACCGATCTGTTTTACCGGAATTTGTATGGCATGCATGAGCTACACGGATTTATCCTGTAGACAGGTTTATGCTACTTATGCTACCAGACGGATAAAGCCCCATTCATCCGTTAGAGGCATACAACTTTTTGTCGTCCAAACATTTCGGAACCCGGAATTGCATTTTTTAATAAATTTGTTTTGTAGAAAGCATCCGTTCTTCCCCATTTTTTTGTAATTTTGCGGTTTTTAAGATTCAAATCAAACGATTTAGAAACAAATTATTAAAACAGTTATAGCTGTGGGAGAAACAAAGTATATTTTCGTAACCGGTGGTGTTGCCTCTTCTTTAGGAAAAGGTATCATTTCATCTTCCATCGGTAAATTGCTGCAAGCAAGAGGTTATAAAGTAACTATCCAAAAGTTTGACCCGTACATCAACATTGACCCGGGAACATTGAACCCTTATGAACACGGAGAATGCTACGTGACTGTAGACGGCCATGAAGCCGACCTTGACTTAGGACACTACGAACGTTTCCTGGGCATCCAGACTACAAAGGCCAACAATATCACGACAGGCCGTATCTATAAGAGCGTCATTGATAAAGAACGCCGTGGAGACTATCTGGGAAAAACCATTCAAGTCATTCCCCACATCACGGATGAAATCAAGCGTAACGTCAAGTTGCTGGGCAACAAGTATAAGTTCGACTTTGTAATTACAGAAATCGGAGGCACGGTAGGTGACATCGAGTCCTTGCCTTATCTGGAAAGTATCCGTCAGTTGAAATGGGAGTTGGGACAGAATGCGTTGTGCGTGCATTTAACTTATGTACCTTTCCTGTCTGCCGCTCAAGAACTGAAAACCAAACCGACCCAACACTCTGTAAAAGAATTGCAGTCACTCGGAGTGCAACCGGATATTCTGGTGCTTCGTACCGAACATGACCTGAACGCCAACCTGCGTAAGAAAGTGGCATTGTTCTGTAATGTTGCCGAGAATGCGGTCGTTCAGTCAATCGATGCTTCAACTATATATGAAGTACCCCTGTTGATGCAGGAACAAGGCTTGGACGAAACCATACTTCAGAAGATGGGCTTACCTGTGGGCGAACGTCCGCCGTTGGGACCTTGGAAAGACTTCCTGAACCGTCGTGCTAATGCTACCGAAACGGTGACTATTGCAATGGTAGGTAAATACGTTGAACTGCAGGATGCGTATAAGTCTATCCTGGAATCACTGTCACAGGCTGCCACTTATAATGACCGTAAAGTTAAAATAGAATATGTATCATCCGAACACCTCACTCCGGACAATGTGGACGAACAGCTGGGACATGTAGACGGAGTAGTTATCTGTCCGGGATTCGGTTCACGTGGTATCGAAGGTAAGTTCGTAGCTGCCAAGTACACCCGCGAACATAACATTCCGACTTTTGGTATCTGCCTGGGTATGCAATGCATGGCCATCGAATTTGCCCGCAACGTACTGGGTTATGCCGATGCCAATTCTATTGAAATGGACGAAAAGACCAAACATAACGTTATCGACATCATGGAAGAGCAGAAGGCCATCACCAATATGGGAGGTACAATGCGTCTGGGTGCTTACGAATGCGTCTTGAAAAAAGACTCTAAAGTATACGAAGCTTATAAACAAGAACATATTCAGGAGCGTCATCGCCACCGTTACGAATTCAACAACGACTATCGCAAGCAATTCGAAGAGGCCGGCATGAAATGTGTAGGTATCAATCCGGAATCGGACCTGGTAGAGATTGTAGAGATCCCTACATTGAAATGGTACATCGGAACGCAGTTCCATCCGGAATACAGCAGTACGGTGCTACACCCGCATCCGTTGTTCGTATCGTTCATTAAGGCTGCAATCGATAAGTAAAATCACTATCGTATAGATTATTAATCATTAATCACTAAAACAAGAGAATGGATAAAAACACCATCACAGGCCTCGTTTTAATAGGTATATTACTGGTAGGATTCAGTTTTCTGAGCCGTCCCAGCGAGGAGCAAATAGCCGCCCAGAAGCGGTATTATGACTCTATAGCCGTGGTACAGCAGCAAGAAGAAGCACTGAAAGCCAAAACCGAAGCTGCACTGGCTAACGAAAAAGAGGAAACAGCCGCCGATTCGGCATCTCTCTTCTTCAATGCCACCCAAGGTAAAGAGGCGTTTACTACTATCCAGAACAATTTGGTAGAAATCACTCTGGATAACAAAGGCGGCCGCGTTTACTCTGCCCTGTTGAAAAACTACATGGGACAAGATAAGAAACCGGTTGTGTTGTTCAACGGTAGCGATGCTTCCATGAACTTCAACTTCTACAATAAGAAGGGTGCCCTCCAGACAAAAGACTTCTATTTCGAAGCAGTCAATAAAACAGACAGCAGTGTTACGATGCGTCTGGCCGCCGACAGTGCCAGCTATATCGACTTTATTTATACACTGAAACCGGATAATTATCTGATGAGCTTTGTGATTAAAGCAACAGGTATGGAAGGCAAATTGGCTGCTACTACAAACTATGTGGACATCTCGTGGTCACAACGTGCCCGCCAGATCGAGAAAGGATATACTTACGAGAACCGTTTGGCAGACCTCACCTACAAATATACAGGTGATGATGTGGACAACCTTTCGGCAAGTAAAGACGATGAAAAGTCAGTACCGGAGCGTCTGGACTGGATTGCTTTCAAAAACCAGTTCTTCTCTTCTGTATTCATTGCAGAACAGGATTTCGAAAAGACTACGGTCAGATCGAAAATGGAGAAACAGGGAAGTGGCTACATCAAAGACTACTCGGCTGAAATGAGTACGTTCTTCGATCCTACCGGTAAGCAACCGACCGACATGTATTTCTACTTCGGCCCGAACCACTATAAAACACTGACCGCATTGGACAAGGGACGTGAAGAGAAATGGGAACTTAACAACCTGGTATATCTGGGTTGGCCGTTGATTCGATGGATCAACAAATGGATCACCATCAACGTGTTCGACTGGTTGTCAGGTTGGGGATTAGGCATGGGTGTCGTACTGTTGCTATTGACAATTATGGTGAAAGTTGTGGTTTTTCCGGCAACCTGGAAAACTTATATGTCATCGGCCAAGATGCGTGTACTGAAACCGAAAATAGACGAGATCAATAAGAAATATCCCAAGCAGGAAGATGCGATGAAGAAACAGCAAGAGGTAATGGGACTATACAGTCAATACGGTGTAAGCCCGATGGGCGGCTGTTTGCCGATGCTTGTTCAATTCCCTATTCTGATGGCATTGTTCATGTTTGTGCCGAGCGCTATCGAACTCCGCCAGCAGAGTTTCCTTTGGGCGGACGACTTATCGACCTACGACGCATTCATCACTTTCCCGTTCCATATTCCGTTCTTGGGTAATCACCTCAGCTTGTTCTGCCTGCTGATGACCATTACCAATATCCTGAACACGAAGTACACGATGCAGCAGCAGGATACAGGTGCCCAGCCGCAAATGGCAGCAATGAAGTGGATGATGTATCTGATGCCGATTATGTTCCTCTTCGTTTTGAACGACTATCCTTCGGGATTGAACTATTACTACTTCATTTCGACTTTGATCAGTGTGGTAACCATGATCATACTGCGCCGGACAACTGACGAAGACAAGTTGCTCGCCGATCTGGAAGCAAAGAAAAAAGATCCGAAGCAAATGAAGAAGACCGGATTTGCCGCACGTTTGGAAGCCATGCAGAAACAGCAGGAACAGATGGCAAAAGAACGGGCTAATAAGCAGAATAAGCGATAAGAAATAAAAATTAGCTTAAAGACCGAAGAGCCGGGCAAGCAGTATATGTTTGTCCGGCTTTTTTTCCCCTTTATAGAATATATAAAAACATGACTACCAAATACACATACAAAGAGATATGGCTCATAGCCTACCCTATCCTGATCAGCCTGATCATGGAACAATTAATAGGTATGACAGACACTGCCTTCCTGGGACGGGTAGGCGAAATCGAACTGGGAGCCTCGGCCATCGCAGGCGTATATTATCTGGCCATTTTCATGATGGCGTTCGGATTCAGCATCGGAGCACAAATCCTGATAGCCCGGCGAAACGGCGAGCAACAATACCGCACCATCGGACCGATATTCTATCAGGGGGTCTATTTTTTGCTGGCATTGGCAATAGTAGCATTTACCCTTTCTTTATGCTTCTCTCCTCATTTGCTGAAACTGGTTATCAGTTCGCAGCACATTTATGACGCGTCCATCAGCTATATCAACTGGAGAGTTTTTGGTTTCTTTTTCTCTTTTGTCGGCGTGATGTTCCGGGCATTTTTTGTAGGTACCACACAGACCAAGACCTTGACATTGAATTCAATCGTAATGGTATTGTCCAACATAGTATTCAACTATATCCTGATATTCGGTAAGTTCGGCTTCCCCGCATTAGGTATTGCCGGAGCTGCTATCGGGTCGTCACTGGCCGAAATGGTATCGGTCATCTTCTTCATCGTCTATACCTGGAAGCGGATAGACTGTAAGAAGTATGCACTGAACCAGCTTCCCAGTTTCCAACCGGAAACATTAAAACGAATATTAAACGTATCTTTTTGGACTATGATCCAAAATTTCTTCTCACTATCCACCTGGTTCATGTTCTTCCTTTTTGTGGAACATCTGGGCGAACGCGCACTGGCCATTACGAACATTATCCGCAACGTATCGGGTATTCCATTTATGGTTGCGATGGCATTTGCCACCACATGCGGTTCACTGGTGAGCAACCTGATAGGCGCAGGAGAGATTAAAAGCGTACCCGGAACTATCCGGCAGCATGTACGCATCGGCTATGTTTTTGTATTACCTCTGATACTGTTCTTCGCCCTCTTCCCCAATCTGGTATTAAGTATCTATACAGATATACCGGATCTGAAAGAGGCTTCCATCCCCTCGTTATGGGTATTATGTTCCGCCTATCTGATATTGGTCCCGGCCAATGTTTATTTCCAGGCGGTATCCGGAACGGGCAATACACGTACGGCACTGGGATTGGAACTCTGCGTGCTGGCTGTCTATCTGGCTTATATCACGTATGTCATCCTCTATCTGAGAGTAGACGTAGCCTTCTGCTGGACTACAGAGCATTTATACGGAATCTGTATCCTGACTCTGTCGTACATCTATATAAAGAAAGGAAACTGGCAAAAAAAGCAGATTTGACCTGATTTTTGCTTATCTTCGCAACTCAAATAATCAATTATTAAAAACTTATGAGACAAGTAAACCTATTTATTATGTCGGCAACAATGATGTTAGCATCCTGTGGCGGAACCAAGGATGCAGGCAAAACGGACCAGGCGCTGATCGGAAAATCCGATATCAAAATCGAGGGGAAGCGGATGACTCCCGAAGCACTCTGGGCAATGGGACGTATCGGCGGACTCTCCGTATCGCCCGATGGAAAGCAGATAGCCTATACAGTGGCTTACTACAGTGTACCCGAAAACAAAAGCAACCGGGAAGTTTTTGTGATGAACGCAGACGGAACCGACAACCGGCAAATCACTCACACTCCTTTTCAGGAAAATGAAGTGACTTGGGCAACGGACGGAAGCAAACTGCTTTTCCTGAGCAACGACAACGGCAGCAGCCAACTGTACGAAATGAACCCCGACGGTAGCGGACGCAAACAGATTTCCAATTATGACGGGGATATCGAAGGATATTCCATCTCGCCGGACGGCAAGAAGATACTGTTCATCGCCCAAGTAAAGACTGTTAAAAGCACGGCTGACAAATATCCTGACCTGGACAAAGCAACCGGCATCATCATCACCGACCTGATGTACAAACATTGGGATGAATGGGTGACAACTGCCCCCCACCCCTTTATCGCCGATTTCGATGGCAAGTCGGTAACCAACATCGTAGACGTGCTGGAAGGTGAGCCTTACGAAAGTCCGATGAAACCATGGGGAGGTATCGAACAACTGGCATGGAACACGACCTCGGATAAAGTGGCTTATACCTGTCGAAAGAAAACGGGACTGGCTTATGCCATTTCTACCAACTCGGATATCTATGTATACGACCTCAATACCAAGAAAACAATAAATATCACCGAAGGTATGATGGGTTATGATACTAATCCGCAATATTCTCCGGATGGAAAGAGCATCGCTTGGCAAAGTATGGAGCGTGATGGTTACGAAGCAGACCAGAACCGTCTCTTCATCATGAATCTGGAAACCGGAGAAAAACGTTTTGCCAGCAAAGCGTTCGATTCGAATGTAGATGCATTCGTATGGAGCCAGGATGCCAAGACGATCTATTTCACCGGTGTATGGCATGGTGAAACTCAAATCTACTCACTCGATCTGACCAATGATTCTGTACGTCCTGTCACTTCGGGTATGTACGACTATGAAGGCGTTGCCCTCTTCGGTGATAAACTGATCGCCAAACGTCACTCTATGAGCATGGGAGATGAAATTTATGCCGTTTCCCTGGATGGGCAGACGACACAACTGACTCAAGAGAACAAGCAGATCTACGATCAGATAGAGATGGGCAAAGTTGAAGGACGCTGGATGAAAACGACAGATGGTAAAGAAATGCTGACATGGGTCATCTATCCGCCCCAGTTCGATCCGAATAAGAAATATCCGACACTGCTCTTCTGCGAAGGCGGTCCGCAGAGCCCGGTAAGCCAATTCTGGAGTTATCGCTGGAACATGCAGATTATGGCTGCCAACGACTATATCGTTGTAGCACCGAACCGCCGCGGACTTCCCGGTTTCGGAGTGGAATGGAACGAAGCTATCAGCGGAGATTACGGTGGCCAATGCATGAAGGATTATTTCACGGCAATCGACGAAATGGCAAAAGAACCTTTCGTTGACAAAGACCACCTGGGCTGTGTGGGTGCCAGCTTCGGAGGATTCTCCGTCTACTGGCTGGCAGGACATCACGACAAACGTTTCAAAGCCTTCATTGCCCACGATGGTATCTTCAACATGGAGATGCAATACCTGGAGACAGAAGAGAAATGGTTTGCCAATTGGGATATGGGAGGCGCATACTGGGAAAAGCAGAATCCGGTTGCCCAGCGCACTTTTGCGAACTCTCCGCACTTGTTCGTCGAAAAATGGGATACCCCGATTCTTTGCATCCACGGTGAGAAGGATTACCGTATCCTTGCCAATCAGGCCATGGCTGCGTTCGACGCTGCCGTAATGCGTGGCGTACCGGCTGAACTGCTTATTTATCCGGACGAGAACCACTGGGTGTTGAAACCGCAAAACGGTGTGTTGTGGCAACGCACTTTCTTCGAATGGCTGGACGAATGGTTGAAACCAAACACAACAGATTCCAAATAAAGGCTCTGTTCTGCTAAAATAAAGGCTCTGTTCCGACGGAACAGAGCCTTTATTTTAGCAGAACAGAGTGTCCGTTTACTCCTTCGGAAAGCTTACATCCGCTTCAACTTGACAATCTCTCCAAGTACCGGAATATACACGTCTATCCTACGTTTCTTTGCTTCGGCAGCAAAAACCTGCGGAGGGTCATGCAGAGGTTCGTCCGACAAGTCGAACGTACCATAATGCATCGGGATGGTAAGAGCTGCTTTCATATCGGTGGACGCTGTCAGTGCATCGTAAGGTGAAATGTGATTGGGCTGCATAAACCAACGCGGCTTATAAGCACCGATACCCACCAAAGCATAATCGGGTGTCCCGAATAGTTCGGGTATCTCACGGAAATGCCTGGAATATCCGGTATCGCCACTGTAATAGATGGAGATGCCGTCACCCTGTACCATAAACGCTCCCCACAGCCTTCGTCCTCCGTCACGCACCGAACGCTTGCTCCAATGCTGGGCAGGAAGAAAAGTAATCTTCAACCTGTCATCTTCTATCTGTTGGTACCATCCAGCCTCCGTTACCTCAAGCTCCGGAAACCAACTCTTTATCAATTCACCGGTACCCAACCCACAGAAAAGTTTCATCCGGGGATTGTTCTTCACCAGCCGGGCTACACTTTGCTTATCCAAATGGTCGAAATGGTCGTGACTGATAAGCAAGTAATCTATATCGGTAAAAATATCGGGGTTTGCCGGAAAATCACTCTGACGTTTGACAAAAGGGATATCTCCAAAAACAGGATCGAACATGACACGTTTTCCTGCCAATTGAAGGAAGAAGGAGTTATGCCCCAGCCATATCAGCGAATTACCGACCACCCCTTCCAATGAACGCAGATAACTCATCCGGGGATTCCACTTCACACTCTTCTTCTCTTTCCGCTGCGGATTGGGAGAAAGGCGCCATTTCAAGACACTTCCCATCCCGGGACGAAAACGATGCTGGCGATTGACAAACTTTCCTCTCACCACAGGATTACCCCGCCAATGCGGGTTTACCGTTGCCAGTCTTTCATTTCTTCTGAAACATATATGCTCGCCCATACACTTATATACTTTTTTCGTTGTGTAACAAACAAAAATAACAAAAGATTTGTGTATAGTCGCAGAATAAGACATTTTTTTAACTTAAAAAGATCACCCTCACGTCAAACAGGATTGTAACGTGAGGGGTAATCTTCGCAAGCGTCATCCGTATGCAGTATGGCAAGTACGACCAGCATCGCTCTCTACAAGCCAATGCTACCGATAAATAAATACGTTATCATTGTTTTTGGTTCCAGATAGTCAGTACCCTAACTTATCGACCCACTCACGAATGGATTTTTCATTGGCACGATTAAGTAATCTTCCCTCTTTCCATTTCAAATTGTGATAGTCTTTTTTCAATGCTGTCACACTACCTGTAATACTGCTTCCTCCCGAAGTGGCAAAAGGTATGATGATCTTATTTTTAAGATCATGACTTTCAATGAAAGTGTTCACAACCCGAGGTGCAAGATTCCACCAGATGGGATAGCCGATAAAGATCACTTCATAATCGGCTATGTTTTCTTTTTTATTCTTAAGGACCGGACGTGATTTCAGATCGTTCATCTCCACCGAGCTGCGCGATTGTTTGTTATGCCAGTCAAGATCGGCATTCGTATAAGGTTTTGCAGGAGTGATGGCATACAGTTCACCACCCGTAACCTGAGCCAGTTTCTTTGCAGCTTCCGCCGTAGTACCGGTTGCCGAAAAGTAGGCAACTAAAATTCGTTTACCATTGTGCCCCTGCTTTATGGGATTTTGTACCGCTGCGTGTAAATTCATAAATAAGATTGCTAAAAGCGTTAGTAAAACAGATTTTGTTCTCATATTATTCAATATTTTAATAAGTTATTTTATTACTTTTCTCATACGTTTACGATTGCTGCAATGCAAGCCGTCGATCGTTGCCTGCCACCATCCTTTGCTAAAGCTCAAACCATACAGGAGTACTGTCAAATATACGGCAGTTATACTCCGAATTTAGCAACTCTTCATCTTCAGCTCTATTCAGGGACTATTGATTTGATGAATTTCGCCGGAACTCCTCCGACAATGACATTCGGCGGCACATCTTTTGTGACCACCGCTCCCGCCGCAATAACGGCATTGTCACCAATCATCACACCCGGAAGAATTGTGGCATTTGCCCCTACCCAGACATTTTTTCCTAAAACAATCGGAGCAGGATACGTTGTTCCGCGGTCTTCAGGAGCAAGCCCGTGATTAAGAGTGGCAAACACTACATTATGTCCGATTTGGCAACTGTCGCCAATGGTTATGCCACCGTGATCCTGAAAGTGGCAACAGGCATTTATGAATACATCATCACCTATCACTATATTCTTCCCAAAATCAGTATAGAACGGAGGAAATACGCGAAGTGTAGGCGGAACCGGACTTCCAAAAAGCTCGGATAATAAATTTCGTACTTCGGCCGGCGTATGGTAAGAAGCATTCAGCCTGAATGTAAAACGCCTTGCCTCGTTACTCATATCATCCATAAAACAGTGGATTTCTTCTGTGTTGAGAGGCTTACGTGACTTTACATACTCTTTAAAACTTTCGATAGTCATATTATTGTCGTTATAATTTTACTCATACATCTTTGGCTACATCCTATGCCGCGATACCAATCCGATAGCCGATATATTTAATTGCAAAATTACCGGAATAAAAAGGAGCGGTTGTATATGATTTACGGATACTCATACCCGAATCCCCGATTTTGAAATAAAACGCATATTATCTACAAAAAAAAATACCTTCCGGACACACAACGGAAGGTATTTCTACACATGTCAATCTATTCATGGACAGGTCATCCGACCAAAAGGAAAGGATAAGGCCATCCCAAATAAGACAGGTTGATAACAAAGATTACGGCTGCCAGCACCCACAGTATCAATAAAGACCATTTCAGTCCGGACGCCATAGCCGGCCAATCAAATATCTGTCGGAGAATAGCATAAATGATCCCCGCCAAAGGTATGCCCACCAATGCTACTCCTGCAATACTTCCTACAATGGTCATCATCGGCGAAGTGGAGATCAGCGGTGACCAATCGACTGCTGGCAGCATATGATAGAGAGCAGCTCCACCACCAATGGCTACTGCAATGGCAGCAATCACCAGAGCAACAAAAACAATGGCAAGCACAAAAAGCACCGGACTGCATATAATGGCGAGCACCACCAGACAGGCTTTCAGAAAGAAACCCGCTATCGATACCAACGCATCGCCCACCTTCTGCAGAAAACTGCGGGGCTTACCTGAATTTACATAATTGTTCACCCCGTTGGCTACCCTTTCAAACCCATCAGTCACCGTCTTACCGATATTCTCTATGGTGATATCCTCGCCGCGCATACTCAACTTCTCGGCTGCCGTACGGGCCTCGGGAATAATCAGCCAACAGATGATGTATATAGGAATCAACACTCCATATCCACAGATCAGCACAACGAACATAATCAGTCGCAACAGCGTTACATCCCAGTTCAGATATGCAGCCAGCCCGCTAATCACCCCTCCCAATATTTTATCATCCGGATTACGGTAAAAACGGCGATGAATGGTTGTGCCGGATTGTGCCCCTGTATGTCCGGCTGTCTTTTGAGGTTCGTCTTCCTCACTCTCCTCACCAAAATCTTCGGGTTTTCCCATCCGGGCAATCACTTCTTCTACGTCGGCAATCGTAATCACTTGCGATCCGGCAGCCAACTTCTCGGCAAATAGTTCGGAGATGCGATTCTCTATATCGTTCACAATCTCCTCTGCTCCTTCTTGTTTGCGAAAGTGAAGTTTTAGGTTGCACAAATAATTATCGAGCAACCGGTAGGCATCCTCGTCGATATGAAAAACGGTTCCACCTAAATTTACGGTTAATGTTTTTTTCATCTTTATTTCTTTTTAAATGGATTCTCTATTAGCAATATGATTCACAGTTTCGTTCAGCTCCCTCCACGAAAGTTCCAGTTCGCCAAGGAACAACTCGCCTTTCTCTGTCAGCTTATAATACTTCCGTGGCGGTCCCTGTGTAGATTCCACCCATTCGTAACTAAGTAAATCATCGTTTTTCAATCGGGTCAACAATGGATACAATGTGCCCTCCACCACAATCAGCTTTGCCTCTTTCAACTTCTGGATGATATCCGAAGCGTAAGCCGGCTCTTTATGCAACAGCAGCATGATGCAATATTCCAGCATGCCTTTTCGCATTTGCGACTTTACATTATCTACATTCATAAGCTTTACCTTTTTGATGCGACAAATATATGCATAACTTTAGTACTATGCAATGCAAAGTACCTTAAATTCATACTAATTAACTTATTAAGATACCTCCACCTTATTATAAAAGCAAATTATCACTATATTTGCGACATAAACCGAAAAATACAACAAACATGTTTACTATCCGAGAAGCCACTTCAGATGATTGCATACTGATTAACAAACTGGCGAAACAGGTATTTCCGGCTACCTACAAAGAAATACTTTCGCCCGATCAACTTGACTACATGATGGAATGGATGTACGCGCCCCTGAATATCCGCAAACAAATGGAAGAAGAAGGACACGTATACTTCATCGCTTACCAGGAAGATGAACCTTGCGGCTATGTATCAGTACAGCCTCAAGGAGATGATGTGTTTCATCTCCAGAAAATATATGTCCTTCCCTCTTTTCAGGGAGCACACCTGGGAAGCAAACTATTTGACCATGCAGTACAATACATCAAAGAGATTCATCCGTCTCCCTGTCTGATGGAATTAAATGTCAACCGGAATAACAAGGCATTGCACTTTTATGAACATAAAGGGATGAAAAAACTACGTGAAGGTGATTTTCACATCGGAAACGGATATTATATGAATGACTATATCATGGGATTGGAACTCTGATGCGCATGTAAAGAAAATGCCAATATAAGAAACGCCCCGTTACATATATTGTTATCGTAATAACAAATAATGTAACGGGGCGTTTGGTGTATAGATACAACCCAAAGGTTATGCTACTTTTTCAAGTTTCTTCATGATAGAGAAGATGAACAGAGCGGCCAGCAGACAGCATACGATAAGTACACTCCATACCATCCACAACTGCATGCCACCCCACAGATAACCAATGATGGCAACGAGGTAGTTACCAATGGCAGTTGCGGCAAACCATCCACCCATCATCATACCTTTGTATTTAGGAGGAGCTACTTTCGAAACAAACGAAATACCCATCGGAGAGAGGAACAACTCGGCGAAAGTAAGCACCAGATAAGTAGAGATCAACCAGTTTGGAGAAACCAGTGCGTCTTTCTCGATGCCACTGGCTGCCAGAGCATCCGGAGTAGGCAACCCGATAGACCCAATGGCCATTATCAAGAAACCGCATACGGCAATCATCATACCGATACCGATTTTACGCGGAGCAGAAGGTTCTTTCCCTTTTCTGGCAAGATATCCAAACACCGCCAGTGAAACCGGAGTCAAGGCAATCACGAAGAACGGATTGAATTGCTGGAAGATCTGAGGCAGAATATTAACAGTAGGATCCATAGAGCTATAGCTCCATCCCAGACAGAGAAGTGCGGCAGCAACTACTATACCGGCAATCATTTTTGATTTACCGGTCTTTCCCTGGAACAGTGAAAAAAGTCCGTAAATAACAATCAACAAGAAGGTGAGGTTCACGATATTGAAGCCCAAACGGTCGAGTCCGGTCACCTCTTGTGCGGTATAATCACGTGCAAAGAATGTCAGTGTCAGTCCGTTCTGGTGGAAAGCCATCCAGAAGAAAATAACTACGGCAAATACAAGCAACAAAGCCACGATGCGCTGTTTGGTTTGTTCCGGGGTCAACTTCTCCTCAACTACGTTAGCCGGTTTAGCTTGTTTAGAGTTGTAGTCGGCATGTTTAAATGTAGAGCGGAAAGCGACGTAAATCAACATCGAAATAATCAATGATACACATGCCACACCAAATCCATAGTTATATGCTTCAGAAAGCTTATCGATATAAGTAGTACAGAATGTGGCAATGTCGCCGGTAAAGTTCTGTGCAGCCTGCAATGATTCCAAAGTAGCCTGGTTAGCAGGAGTGATTGTACCGTCAAGATATTGATGTGCCAATGAAGGAATCTGAGGAACATACGAAAGCCCTGCCTTGCCCAACATATAGTTGGTTACCTTTGTAGCAGCTGTCGGAGCGTACATCGCACCGATATTGATAGCCATATAGAATATACTGAACGCCGTGTCACGTTTGGAGCTATATTCGGGGGCATCATACAAATTACCCACCATTACCTGCAAATTACCTTTAAAAAGTCCGGTACCGCAAGCAATCAGAGCCAGCGCACCAAACATCATTACTTTGCCGGAATCGTTGGAAGTCGGGATGGCAAGCAGTGCGTAGCCGATAAACATGACTACAATACCCATTGTCACCATTTTGCCATAACCAAACTTATCGGCAAGAATACCACCAAAGAACGGAATAAAATAAACAGCAGCCAAAAAGCATCCAAAAATGGTAGAAGTTTCAGCAGCAGTGTAACCAAACTTTGCTTGTAGAAACAAAGTAAAAATCGCAAGCATGGTATAGTAACCGAATCGCTCGCCTGTGTTGGCAAGTGCCAGAGCATACAAACCCTTAGGTTGTCCTTCAAACATAAAATTAGAATATTAGATTATTAAATAGATATTTTCTGCAAATATATACTTTTTACTGAAATTAAACAGTATATAATACACAAACTTCCGCCCGAACCTCGTTTATTAGCTCTTTAGGATCAATTTTTATCTGTAATCCGCGTTGCCCCGCACTTACATAAATATACGGAAACTCCAGACAGGTTTCATGGATATAGGTGGGAAAATGTTTTTTCATTCCGACAGGCGAACAGGCACCGCGGATATATCCGGTGACGGAAAGAAGCTCTTTCATAGGAATCATATCACAACTCTTATTACCGGACACCTTTGCGGCAAGCTTCAGATTTACCTCTTTGTCTCCGGGAATCACGCAAACGAAGTATCCCGTTTTATCGCCATGAAGCACAAGAGTTTTAAAAACCTGATCAATATTCTCTCCCAAACTGGCCGCTACATGCACAGCACTCAAATCATTTTCGTCTACCTCGTAAGGGATAAGTTCATAGGAAATTTTGGCCTTATCCAACAGACGGGCAGCATTGGTCTTATTGATTTTCATAGATATATGTATATTGGAGCAGCCATAGAAAAAAGCTGCTATTAGTAAGTTAATAACGTAACTCTACAAAGTTAACTTCGTAGTTGCAGGAAGTTAACTTTGTACAAATACGATATTAACTCTTTATTATTTAACAAGTTAATATCGTATATATAAATTATCAATCGATTCTCAGTTCTTCGCGAAGAAACTTCGGGGTATATCCTTTTGTACTCTTCGCAACCTCTTCCGGTGTCCCGAAACTGAGAAGTTCCCCTCCCCCTTTACCGCCTTCGGGGCCCATGTCGATAATGTAATCCGCCATCTTTATCACATCCAGATTATGCTCAATGACGATCACAGTATTACCTTTATCCACCAATTTATTTAATACTCCCATCAGCACACGGATATCTTCAAAATGCAGACCGGTAGTCGGTTCATCAAGAATATACAAAGTCTTTCCCGTATCTCGTTTCGAAAGCTCCGTTGCCAATTTTACGCGCTGGCTTTCACCTCCCGAAAGGGTGGTTGATGATTGCCCTAATTTAATGTATCCCAATCCAACATCCTGGATAGTCTTAATTTTGTTCAGAATCTGAGGAACATTTTCAAAGAACTCTACCGCACGGTTAATGGTCATATCGAGCACATCGGCAATGGATTTTCCCTTGAAACGCACTTCCAGAGTTTCGCGGTTATAACGTTTGCCATGACAAACTTCACATGGAACATATACATCGGGCAGGAAATTCATTTCGATTGTCTTGTAGCCATTCCCGGAACATGCCTCACAACGTCCTCCGGAGACATTGAAAGAAAAACGACCGGGTTTATAGCCACGAATCTTAGCTTCCGGCAATCCGACAAAAAGACTGCGGATATCTGAAAAGACACCGGTATAAGTGGCAGGATTGGAACGCGGAGTACGCCCCAACGGAGACTGGTCCACATTGACAACCTTATCTATGTTCTCCAATCCTTCAATAGAATCGTATTCCAAAGGATCCTGCAAAGAACGATAGAACTTCTGCGAAAGTATCGGTTGCAAAGTTTCATTTATCAACGTAGACTTACCACTACCGGATACTCCCGTAACACAAATCAGTTTGCCTAACGGAAATTCGACATCTACATTCTTCAGATTATTCCCTTTAGCGCCACGCAACCATAAAGATTTTCCATTACCGGGACGCCGCTTGGAAGGCACTTCGATGGCAGTTTGTCCGTTGAGATACTGTGAAGTAAGCGTACTGGTCTTCAACATCTTTTGCGGAGTTCCGGCAAAAACAACTTCTCCCCCCAGTCGTCCGGCTTTAGGCCCCATGTCAATCACATAGTCGGCAGCCAGCATCATATCTTTATCATGCTCTACCACGATCACAGAGTTACCCATATCACGCAGTTCTTTCAAGGAGTTGATTAACCGCAGGTTATCACGTTGGTGCAGCCCGATGCTCGGCTCGTCAAGAATATAAAGCACATTGACCAGTTGAGAACCAATTTGTGTGGCCAGACGGATACGCTGACTCTCCCCACCCGACAGACTGACGGAACTACGGTTTAAAGACAGATAATCCAATCCTACATCCAACAGGAATTTTAAGCGGGTACGTATCTCCTTCAAAATCTCTGCGGCAATCATTTTCTGCTTATCCGTCAGAAATTCGTCCACTTTCATCAACCAGTCATACAACTCATTGATGTCCATATTTGAAAGTTCATTGATATTTTTATCATGGATACGGAAGTGGAGTGCTTCCTTATTCAGTTTCGCTCCCTTACATTCAGGGCAAACTGTGGTTTTGGCAAATTGTTCCGCCCATTTCTGTGCAGTGGCCGAAGCATCTTTCTCCTGCAACATCTGGATATACTTGACAACACCTTCATACGTCACAAAATAATCGGAAGAAGTACCTATCAAAGAGCTTTTTATCTTGATACGTTCGTCCGAGCCATACAGAATCTCGTCGATTGCATCATTTGGCAAATCTTTTACGGGAGTCTTCAATGACGCATCATATTTCTCCAGCAAAGCACCGATCTGCCAGAAAATCATTGCATTCTTATATTTACCTAAAGGAGCTATCGCCCCTTCATATATAGACAACTCTTTATCAGGAATCACCTTATCTACATCAATCTGACTGACTACCCCCAATCCCTTACAACGCGGACAAGCTCCCTGCGGAGAATTGAACGAAAAGTTGTGCGGAGCCGGTTCACGATACGACAGTCCCGTGACAGGGCACATCAGGCGTTTACTGTAGTGACGGATACTCTCTGTCTGTGCATCAAGAATCATCAATAATCCGTCGCCCTGCCGCATAGCAGTAGCGACACTCTGTTTCAACCGCTTGTCATCCTTATCTTCCACGATAAGCTTATCCACAACGACTTCGATGTCGTGGTTTTTATAACGATCCAGTTTCAGTCCGTGGGTGATTTCGCGTACTTCTCCATCTATACGGACATACAAATATCCCTTTTTGCGAATCTGCTCGAAGAGTTCTTTGTAATGTCCCTTACGTGAACGCACCAAAGGTGCCAGCATATAAATTTTCTTTCCTTTATAATCTTTCAGGATCAGTTCCAGTATCTGTTCCTCAGTGTATTTCACCATCTTTTCTCCCGAGAGATAAGAATAGGCTATTCCGGCACGGGCATAAAGCAGACGGAGATAATCGTAAATCTCTGTAGTAGTGCCGACCGTGGAACGGGGATTTTTATTCGTAGTCTTTTGTTCTATGGAAATAACCGGACTCAACCCTGTAATCTTATCTACATCCGGACGCTCCAGATTGCCCAGAAAGTTGCGGGCATAAGCCGAAAAGGTTTCAATATAGCGGCGCTGGCCCTCTGCAAATATTGTATCGAAAGCAAGAGATGATTTCCCGCTTCCACTCAGTCCGGTAATCACAGTCAGGCTGTCACGTGGTATTTCCGCATCAATGTCTTTCAGATTGTGTACGCGCGCACCGTACACATTTATATATTCTGTTTCCTGCATACTCTAACTTTTATTGAGTTGCAAAATTAATGTTTCCGCCCGAAATATAGTTTTAAAAAACACAATATTATTTTCTTAACTCAATATATTATGTGAATCTATGACATTATTCGTACCTTTGCCGTAATCAATTGAGAATTGAATAGTAAAAATTACAAATTAAGATTAATAAATTGATGAAATCAATCAAACGAATCTTCTTTCTCCTGTCTTTTATAAGTGTTTCCTATTTAAGCACATTGGCACAAGAGAACCAATCCTACTTCCTTCACACTATTGAAAAGGGGCAAAGCTTATATTCCATCTCAAGTATGTATGGAGTCAGCAAAGCAGATATTATTCGCCTGAACCCCGGTTGTGAGGACAAAATCTATGCAGGACAAGCCATCAAAATCCCACAGAACAAAACCGCCCAGAAAAGTGAAATGTTCCATACCATTCAACCGGGAGAAACCCTTTATCGGTTGACAACCACCTATAAAGTTTCTGCAAAAGCCATTTGTGACGCCAATCCGGGATTAAGTGCAGAGAACTTCCGTATCGGACAGGTTATCCGTATCCCTTCCGCTGCAGAAGCCATCGACTCTACAGTAGAAGCAGTAGTCACAACTCCCGAACAACCCATTATCCAACCGGCTGTAAAGCCCCGTTGCAGAGACATGCACAAGGTGAAACGCAGAGAGACTATTTTCAGCGTCAGCCGTGAATATGGCATTTCTGAACAGGAACTGATTGCAGCCAATCCGGAGTTGAAGAACGGTATGAAGAAGGGACAATTCCTTTGTATCCCCTACCCGTCAGAGAAATCGGCAGTCACTACTCCACAGACAGACACCAATATCACACCGCCAAGCAACAGCGAATTGTTCCGTGAAAACAAAGAAACACCCAAAAGCATTTCTACCATCAAAGCGGCTCTCTTGTTACCCTTTGACGACAAAAGAATGGTAGAATATTATGAAGGCTTCCTGATGGCAGTCGACAGTCTGAAACGTACCGGCACTTCAATCGATCTATACGTCTACGATTGCAATAAAGAAAGTTCATCATTGAACAACATTCTGGCAAAAAGTGAGATGAAGAATATGAATGTCATTTTTGGTCCGGCACAGCAACAGCATATTAAACCGTTAGCAGCTTTCGCGAAGAAAAACGATATTCGCTTGGTTGTCCCTTTCTCTTCAAAAGAAGGCGAAGTATTCAGCAACCCGTTTATTTATCAAATCAATACTCCACAGTCTTATCTGTACTCCGAAGTCTACGAGCACTTCACACGTCAATTCCCGAATGCTAACGTGATTCTTTTGGAATCTTCGGTTGTGGATAAAGATAAAATTGAATTTATCAAAGGCTTAAAACAGGAACTGGGAAGCAAAGGGATTCCAGTGAAAACATTAAAGGAAAACGCCCCGGTGGAAACGCTGAAAGCAGCTTTGCGTAACGACAAAGAGAACTTCTTCATCCCCACCTCCGGTAACGATTTGACGCTTTTGAAAATCATTCCCCAATTGACATTACTTGTAAGAGATAACCCAGAAGCGCGTATTCATCTATTCGGTTATCCTGAATGGCAAACTTATACAAAGGATCATCTGGAAAGTTTCTTTGAGCTGGACACCTATTTCTATTCGTCATTCTACACGAATAATCTGCTACCTGCTGCAATCAACTTCACTCATGCTTATCGCAAATGGTACAGCAAAGAGATGGAAGAACGGTACCCGAAATACGGCATGCTGGGTTTTGACACAGGATACTTCTTCCTCAAAGGACTGTCCAAATACGGTTCCGAACTGGAAAAAAATCTCCCTCTGATGGATTTAACTCCTATCCAAACCGGATTTAAATTCCAACGTGTCAATAACTGGGGAGGATTTGTAAACAAGAAAGTATTCTTTGTCCATTTCACAAAGAACTTTGAATTGATTAAACTTGACTTCGAATGAAAAAGAATCAACTGAAATCAATCCTACTGGGAACTGCTTTGCTGGCAGGAATTGTACTGCCGGCAAATGCCCAGATAGGCGAACAACGACATAATTTTGCCATCGGAATTAATGGAGGTGCAAATTACAGTACCGTTTCTTTCCAACCTACCATTAAGCAAAACGGATTATTAGGAATTACCGGAGGAGTAACAGCACGTTATATTTCCGAAAAATACTTCGCTATGATTTGTGGAGCACAATTGGAACTTAACTTCTCGCAACGGGGATGGGACGAAAAATTCGACCCCGAGCAAGGCTTTTCTTCAGAAGACTCTTATGTCCGTACCCTGAACTACCTTGAAATACCTTTTCTTGCCCATTTGGCTTTCGGCAAAGACAGAGGAGCACAGTTCTTCATCAACCTGGGACCGCAAATAGGTTTCTTGTTAAGCGAAAACGAAAAAAGAGAAGGTAGTTGGAAAACAGCCAATCGGGCACCCAACGAACAATATGGAAAACGGATAGAAAATAAATTCGACTATGGAATTGCAGGTGGCGGCGGAATCGAAGTCAGGACTAAGGCCGGAAATTTTCTTTTAGAAGGAAGATATTATTTTGGACTGGCCGATTTTTATAACAGCACCAAAAAAGACTATTTTGCACGTTCGGCCAATAGTACCATTACAGCAAAAATCACTTATTTATTTGACATAAAGAAGTAAAAGCGTATAAATGAATTCACCACAAAGGATATGGTGTCCATAGAGACATCCTGTATCCTTTGTGGTGAATCTTTTTTATCGGAGACGGTCGGCAGCCTTTACCATCACTTCATCCCGTCCTATCGCACGAATAGCCAAATAGTTGAGAATAATCGAAATCAACGGCAGGCACAACGCCCATGAAATCTGAAAAGCAGCATTCAGATCTTTCTTCAGGACAAACATAAAAGCAAGAAAGGTAAGATAATAACCAATCAACAAAATGCTATTGAATATCGACATGCGAATCTGCAACATACGGTTCTTGAAAAGAAAGATTGTGGCAAATGCGATGATTGCACTAAGCAACAATATACCAAATACTCCCCAAGTAGAATAAAACATTCCGTTCTGTTCCACCCCCAATGGTTTGAAAGTATACATGGCAGCATCAGCACCTATAAAGCTGCCGACAGGCAGACACATACTTGTTATCAGTAATGCAGTAACAAGCAAAAGATAAATCGTTTGAATTCGTTGAATCATAGTTTTTAAAGTTGTGTTTAATCCGGAATAAAAAAGTCAAGCAATAAGAGATAGAAGAATAGACTCCTACTTACTACTTGACTGTTAACTCTTCAACCGGCGAAGAAAATTACTGTAATTTTTCTTTTTCCTTTGCCGGGTTTCTATAATAGATCTTTCCTTCTACATACTCTTGCGCAGCAATCAAATCGGGTTTCGGCAATTTCTCGTAGTAACGTGAAATTTCGATCTGCTCTCTATTTTCAAATACCTCCTCCAAATTATCGTTGTAGGAAGCAAACTCCGCAAGTTTCTTGGAAAGGTCGTTCTTTATTTCCACACTGATCTGATTGGCACGCTTACCAATGATAGCTACTGTTTCATAAACATTACCGGTATCGGCACATAAGTCCATCATATCACGGGTAATGGTATTCGTCGGAGCATTTGTTTTCTTGTAATCCATAAATCTATTTATAATTTAGTCTTTAATTACTTTTTGAGAATCTTTGAATATCCTTTCGGCTTCCTTCAGATATTTACTTTCCGGAAATTCATTCTTGAAAGCATAATATTCGTCTACCGTTTCACGGTAACGATCCATCTTCTTGTCTTCCACACTATTCACCGCCATTTCATACTTGGCCCGGAGAATCAATATAGATAGTTCTTCACGATAATCAGTATAAGGATAGTCCTTTAAAGCATTCTGGGCAGTGATCACACAAGACATGAAGTTATTGCCCAGATAATTACCAAGATTATAATATAATCTGGCAGACAGAAGTTCTTTCAAAACCAACTTGTCCTGCAAAGCAAAAATCATATTTTGTGCCTCCTGTTTTCTGCTGCTCTGGGGATAATATTCCAGAAACATCTGCAACTGCTGGATAGCCTGATAAGTACTTGATTGATCCAAACGGGGTTCGGGAGTATCCAAATACAGAGCTTTACCGGCATGGAAGCGGGCCAACTCTGAGAACTGACCGCGCGGATATGTATTGAAGTAAGTGATAAATGACTGGGCCGCAGTAGAATAATCTTTCTGATTATAATAACTCATAGCCAGCATGTATAATGATTCTTCTGCTTTATCCGTACCTTTCAGGATAGTTATCAACTCGTTCAGCAATGTAGCCGATCGATTATACTGACCTTTAGCGAAGTAGTTCTTAGCGGCCTCATACTTGTATTCGTAATCGGTGCTTTTTAGCAACTTATTGTACTCTCCACACGAGGATAAAACAGTAGCTGCAAGCAGCGTTATAATGATGTTCTTCTTCATTCTGTATTTAAATAATGCGCAAAGTTAAAGATTCGCGCTGAATAAACCAATTAATCAATGTTTTTTAAGATAAAAAAGAATGGAAGAATAGAGTTTAGTTACGAATAGTGAACAAGCGATGATGGATGGCTAATTTATAAACAATGCAACAGTCATTCACTAACCACCCATCACTACTCACAGGTTTTACAGTTTATACAGGTCGCTTGCCGCCAGCAAGTCAACTTTCTTCTCTGTTAACACTCGGATACAATTTTCCATATCGTTGGGACGGATAATCACATTTGCAGAATTATTATTGGCAAATGAATACATATATTCAATGAAAACCCCTTCATTGGAAAGATATTGTAATACTTTAGCCAACGCACCGGGCACGTTAGGGCAGTTAATACCTACTACCTCCGTCACATTGACTGCGAAATGGTTATCTTTTAAAGCTTTGTAAGCCTTATCCGGATCGGATACAATTCCGCGGAGAATACCAAAATCGGCGTTCTCAGCAATGCAAAGAGCCGAAAGATTAATACCTTCCTTTGCCAATACTTCAGTCACCTCTGTCAGTCGGCCTGATTTATTTTCCAAAAAAATGGAAAGTTGTTTTGCTACCATAATAAATGACTTTATATTTATATTCGTTATAGTTTTCTATTATCAATCACACGCTTCGCTTTACCCACACTACGCTCGATGCTGCGAGGTTCCACCAACTTCACATCTACTCCCAAACCTAACACACTCTGCAAACGTGCTGTCAGCTTTTTCTTTAAAGCCAGCATCTTATTTATTTCATCCGAATAATAGTCCGGACGAACTTCAACTTTCAGTTCCATAGTATCCGTATTATTCTTACGGTCGATAGTCAGCAGATAATGCGGCTCAAACTCTACCATTTCCAAAATAACAGATTCAATCTGTGTGGGGAATACATTGACTCCACGGATAATAAGCATATCATCGCTGCGTCCCAGAATACGATCCATACGTACCAAAGTACGTCCACAAGAGCATTTTTCATAATGCAATGCGGTCAGATCTTTCGTCCTGTAACGCAATAGAGGCATACCCTCTTTAGTCAGATGGGTGAAAACCAATTCACCGGTTTGCCCGGGCTCTACAGGCTGTAATGTATGCGGATCTATTATTTCAGGGAAGAAATGATCTTCATTCAAGTGGGTGCCGTTTTGACACTCACATTCATATCCGACGCCGGGACCTGCAATTTCACTTAATCCATATATATCATAAGCCTTAATCCCTAATTTTGCCTCGATGTCTTTACGCATGCTTTCTGTCCAGGGTTCTGCACCGAAGGCGCCTGCTTTCAGCTTAAACTCTTCACGCGGGAAACCGGAATCATTAATCGCATCAGCCAGATAAAGGGCATAAGACGGTGTACAACATAGGACGGTTGATCCGAAATCATGCATCAAAGTAATCTGTTTCTCCGTATTACCACTCGACATAGGAATAACTGAAGCCCCGATATTTTCGGCACCGGCATGTGCTCCCAGCCCACCTGTAAACAGACCGTAGCCATATGACACCTGAAATATATCCGAACGGCTTGCTCCATAGGCCGTAAAGGCACGGGACAAACACTCTGCCCAGGACGATAAGTCTTTACGGGTATACCCTACTACAGTCGGTTTGCCGGTAGTACCCGATGATGCATGGATACGTACAATCTGACTCATAGGCACGGCACACAGTCCGAATGGATAATTGTCGCGTAAATCTAATTTAGTGGTAAATGGTAGTTTGGAGATGTCTTCTATTCCGTTGATATCATCAGGAGTGATACCTAATTCTTGCATTTTCCTACGATAGAACGGCGTATTGTGATAAACGTATTCTACTATTTTCTTTAGTCTAATGCTCTGGATTTTACGCAAATTATCGCGTTCCATGCATTCGATGCTCTCATTCCAAATCATGTCTTTCGTTGTATTTTGTTAGTTATGTTGTGCAAAGTAAAGGATTTATTTTAAAAATCTATTTGTTTATCTCAACTATTTTGCCGAATATTGTCTTCTGAAAGAAAAAAGAAACATGAATTTTGAATTAACATCCGCATACAAGCCAACCGGAGATCAGCCGGAAGCAATCGCACAACTGACTGAAGGAGTTCTTGAAGGTATACCGGCACAAACGTTACTGGGTGTAACCGGTTCCGGAAAGACATTTACCATTGCCAATGTTATTGCCAATATCAATAAACCTACGTTGATTCTGAGCCATAACAAAACGCTGGCAGCTCAGCTATATGGTGAGTTTAAAGGATTTTTCCCCAATAACGCTGTCGAATATTACGTCTCTTATTACGATTATTACCAGCCGGAAGCCTACCTTCCGAGTTCGGATACATATATAGAAAAGGACCTCGCTATCAATGATGAAATTGACAAGCTCAGATTGGCTGCAACTTCAGCTCTCCTTTCCGGAAGAAAAGATGTGGTGGTGGTATCTTCCGTATCTTGCATCTATGGTATGGGAAATCCGTCGGATTTCTATAATAATGTTATTGAAATAGAGAGAGGACGAACCATCAACCGCAATGTGTTTCTCCGACGATTGGTAGATAGCCTGTATATGCGTAACGACATTGAACTCAATCGTGGAAATTTCCGGGTAAAAGGAGACACGGTAGACATTTATCTGGCCTACTCGGACAATTTACTTCGGGTTACCTTTTGGGGGGATGAAATTGACGGCATCGAAGAAGTAGATCCGGTTTCCGGAGTAACCATCGCACCTTTTGAGGCTTATAAAATATATCCCGCCAACCTGTTTATGACTACCAAAGAAGCAACCTTACGCGCCATCCATGAAATAGAGGATGATCTCACCAAACAGGTTGCCTATTTCGAATCTATCGGCAAAGAATATGAAGCGAAACGCCTTTATGAGCGAGTAACATATGATATGGAAATGATACGGGAACTGGGTCATTGTTCCGGCATCGAAAACTATTCACGATACTTTGACGGTCGTGCAGCAGGTACACGCCCTTACTGTCTGTTAGATTTTTTTCCGGATGATTTCTTGATTGTAATAGATGAAAGTCATGTAAGTGTTCCGCAAATACGTGCTATGTACGGAGGAGACCGGGCCCGCAAAATTAACTTGGTGGAATATGGCTTCCGACTGCCTGCCGCAATGGACAATCGCCCGTTAAAGTTCGAAGAATTCGAATCAATGGCTAAACAGGTTATCTATGTAAGTGCTACCCCCGCCGATTACGAACTGGTGCAATCAGAAGGCATCGTCGTTGAGCAAGTGATCCGCCCTACCGGTCTATTGGATCCTATTATCGAAGTACGCCCCAGTCTAAACCAAATAGACGATTTGATGGAAGAGATCCAACTCCGTATCGAACGGGAAGAGCGCGTACTCGTAACTACTCTGACTAAACGTATGGCTGAAGAATTAACGGAATATCTATTAAATAATAATGTACGTTGCAACTATATCCACAGCGATGTGGATACCTTAGAGCGCGTCAAGATCATGGATGATCTTCGCCAAGGTGTATATGACGTATTGATCGGGGTAAATTTATTACGTGAAGGACTTGACCTTCCGGAAGTATCACTGGTGGCCATCCTCGACGCAGATAAAGAAGGTTTTCTCCGTTCACACCGCTCATTAACCCAAACGGCCGGACGAGCTGCCCGAAACGTAAACGGAATGGTAATCATGTATGCCGACAAGATCACGGACAGCATGCGACTGACCATTGACGAAACTAACCGCCGCCGCGAAAAACAACTCGCATACAATGAAGAGCATGGAATCACTCCACAGCAGATTAAGAAAGCACGCAACCTGGCTGTATTCGGTAATGGTAACGAAATGGAGGAAACGCAAAAAGCAACCCGTGCATACGTGGAACCCTCTTCACCCAATATTGCCGCAGACCCGGTCGTACAGTATATGAGTAAAGCTCAGCTGGAGAAAAGTATGGAACGCACCCGTAAACTGATGCAAGAAGCAGCTAAGAAGCTGGAATTCATTGAAGCTGCCCAATACAGGGACGAATTGCTCAAGATGGAAGACTTAATGAAAGAGAAGTGGCCAGGATAAAAAGCACCTTGGTTTTGATAGAATAACAAGTAGTTAGAATATATCGGAGAAACCATCTTTTTCTTAATTATCCTAACAAATTCAATTAAGAAATAAAATAAATGTTATAAAATCAGGCGTTTCTAATAAAACGCTTGCCAATACTTGAAAAAGCTGTATCTTTGCAATGTGTTTTTCATAGTATTAGATTTAAGGTTAACAAAGGTTGGAGCAAGGCGTTGCTCCTTTTTTTATGCTTTCAAGTCAACTTTCAACCCAAATCCCTATCTTTGCAAAGAACTCTGAATATAAAAAATGAAAAAGATTATCTTTATAGGAGCACCTTTATTGCTGACAGTTCTTGTAATTACCATCTATGTATGTAATCGGACTATTCAGAAAAACAGTGAAGCATATCTTTATTCAACAGTATCCGATATTCCCTATAATAAAGTAGGTCTGTTATTGGGCACCTCGCCCAAATTGAAAAACGGGAAAAACAATCTGTATTTCGACTATCGGATTAAAGCTGCCACAGAATTATATAACGCAGGAAAAATCAAATATATATTGGTTAGCGGTGACAATCGGAGAAATGATTATAATGAACCCGAAGAAATGAAGCAGGCATTAATTGCCACAGGTATTCCCGAACAGCAAATCATATTAGACTATGCCGGTCTGAGAACATTGGACTCTGTTATAAGAGCGCATTTAATTTTTGGTCTGGAGCGTTTCACTCTGATTTCACAAGAATTTCACAATGAACGGGCTATTTTTCTGGCTCAGCAAAACCATCTTCAGGTTATTGGATATAATGCTCAGGACGTGAGTGCATATGCCGGCTTTAAAACCAACCTTCGAGAATTACTGGCAAGAGTAAAAGTCTTTATGGATATCATTACCGATAAAGCTCCCAAACATCTTGGGGAAAAGATAGAGATACCGGAATAATAATTTTAATATTTCCCTAATAACTCAGTTATCATGAAAAACATGCAAAAGTTGCTATTTCTTTTTTTATTGTCGCTGATGCCATTTTCTTTCCTGTGTCATGCTCAGACGACTTATCGAATGGTGACAAGAAATTACTCTCCGGTCACAGATTCTTATCCACAAAAGGTTTCTGATTTTAAAAAGGCAGACAGTGTCTACCATTTCACCGTAAAAGTATCCAAAGCTTATGACGATACCTTAAAAAGAAAAGTAGCAGAAAAGGCCCTTTATATCCCCAATGACATCTATGACGAAGAGGTTGCTCCTTATCTGAACCCAACCAAACTTATCGACTATTCTTCTCCTACTATCGAACTCATAACAGACTCTTTATTCAAAGGTGAAGACAGTACAATGATAATTATTAAAAAAGGCTTAGAGTTTGTATCCCATTATATAAGTTTTGACGATTCTTTAGCCATGGCTATTTCAAAAGGTGATTGTAAAACATTGGATGTAAATCATATCCTCCAAAGAAAGAAAGGTACTTGTAGCGAATACACCAATTTGTTCACGGCACTTATGAGAAAGAAAGGAATTCCTTGCCGTTTTGTTGCCGGCTTTATTTTTATACCTGAACAAAAATTCTATGGATGTCATGCCTGGGCCGAATGTTACCTTAAACAATACGGATGGATGGCAGTAGACCCGCAATCTGGAAAAAGCTGGCTACCGACAACTATAATCCGACTCTTTGCCGGAAAAGATTATGCAGACTGCGGACTGAACTCTTTCATGGATTTAGTACCTAAATCTATAGAAATAGTAAAAGAATAAATACATATCAAAAATATAGAAAGGTGAATAACATTCAGATAATTATGGAACAACAACTTCAACTCAACGACCATAACAAACAAGAATATCCCTCTATGCATACGAAAGAGACATATTATTTTGTTTTTTAGACATAAGAACAAAAGAAGGAATATGGAAATAGAAAGTTTGATAAAAACTATTATTCAGTGTGCATATAATGTAAGAACACATCTTGCTGCGGGTTTTCTTGAAAGTGTTTATCAGAAAGCATTGATGATTGAATTAAAGGAAAAAGGTATTCATGCAGATACAGAAATGCCTATAAATGTATATTACAAAAATGAAATTGTGGGAGAATTTAGAGCGGACATAATCGTAAAAGGAGAAATAATCATTGAGCTTAAAGCTGTACAGCATCTTCTTCCCATACACGAAACCCAATTAGTAAATTACTTAACCGCTACCAATACAGACCACGGCTTATTAATAAACTTTGGCGGTGAACGCATTGAAATAAAAAGAAAATTCAGAGAATATAAACATTTATAATCACCCATAAGAAAAAATATGTTCTTTTGTTCTTATGTCTAAAAACAATAAAAATTTGTCTATTATGGAAATAAACCAAGCAGCCCCCAAGTTTCAGGATGTGTCAATTGCACCTATGCATACAGCAGAGCATTTGCTCAATGCTACTATGGTAAAAACATTCGGATGTCCACGTTCACGTAATGCACATATCGAAAAGAAAAAGAGCAAATGTGATTACGAACTTCCGGTTTGCCCAACCGAGGAGCAGATTCATGCCATTGAAGAAAAAGTAAACGAAGCCATCAATCGCCATTTACCTGTAACCTGTGAGTTCATGACACACGAAAAAGCCCAAAGCATTGTAGACCTGAGTAAGCTTCCGGAAAATGCAAGCGAAATGTTGCGTATTGTTAGAATAGGAGATTACGATGCCTGCGCCTGCATCGGGCAACACGTAGAAAACACATCGGAAATAGGCATCTTTAAAATTATCAGTTACGACTATGCCGACGGAAAATTACGCCTTAGATTCAAACTGATAAAATAGGCATGTAATGATATCGAACGACCAAGGGATTTTTAACAAATATCTTATCAAAGTATAAATAGGAGAACAATTTGACAGCAAGATAGCAAGTTTGACATTACATCTCTGACATTTAGTCAAACAAAGAAAGAATATGGCACTGGCACAGGTTTTGTATCTTCTTTAGTGAACAACGGTTCAAAAGAAAGAGCCGGAGTTCAAAAATTAACCTGAATGTTTAACTAAAAAGATAGGAGACTAAATTATGATGCCTGTTAGAAGATCTCAGAATTGGTTACCAAGTATCTTTAATGATTTCTTTGATAACGAATGGATGGTAAAAGCAAATGCTACTGCACCTGCTATTAACGTAATTGAAACTGAAAAAGCCTACAAAGTAGAGCTGGCTGCACCGGGAATGACCAAGGAAGATTTCAACGTGCGTATTGACGAAGAAAACAACCTGGTAATTTCAATGGAAAAGAAAACTGAAAACAAAGAAGAGAAAAAAGACGGTCGTTATCTGCGCCGTGAGTTTTCGTACTCAAAATTCCAGCAGACAATGATTCTGCCTGAAAATGTAGACAAAGATCACATTTCCGCACAAGTAGAAAATGGAGTTTTGAACATTGAATTGCCCAAATTAAGTGAAGAAGAAGTGAAGAAACCGGACAGAACCATTGAAGTTAAATAAGCTCATTGAATAAGGAAAGGTCCCCTAACACAAAGAGGACTAAGGGCTACACCGGAATTATTCTCCCTAAGGAGATGAAGTTCCGGTGTATTTTTTTATAAAGTGCAACACAATTAGCCCACGCCAAGATAGAATAAAACAAACATTATATCATTATTCCTTCAATAACATCAAGTCTGTCATCCATCTTTTTTGAATATTCAACCGGCACTTCATCAATTAGATTGCTTTAATTAGGGAATTTGGTAATATATGTTGTACCTTTGTAAAACTATTATTAACCTATTATATATACAATGGAAAAAGAAACGTTCGACTACTCAATGGTTCCCAATAATTTTAGTTTATGTATAGAACAAAATTGTCCAAATGCCGATACTTGCCTGCGTCGCATTGCGTACGATCATGTTCCGGCAAGTATAACTTTTCTGTCTATACTGAATCCGAAAGCAAATAAAGAAGCGACAAGAAAGAGATGTCAACATTACTGTTCAAACGAAAAAGTACGTTATGCTAAAGGATTTGTACGCACTACGGGAGTCCTGACGGTAAATGCAGCAAGTACATTCCGCTACAAGCTAATTGCCACTTGGGGAATCAGACGATATTACCAGAAGCGAAAAGGGGAAACTTTACTCTCTCCCGCCGAACAACTACAAGTCATCTCACTTGCCCAAAAGCTGGGCGTTCATCAAGAAGAATACTTTGATAATTATATAGAAGAGTACAAATGGCATAATGAAACCGATTAAAGGATCACTTCATATTACCAGATCTACCTTTTAACAATAGGGCCTAACTCCTCCGGCCCCAAAGGAATATTCCGTTTACATACCGGGGTAAAGGCATTTACATACCGGGGTAAAAGGATTTACGCACGGAGGTAAAAGACGTTACATACCGAGGTAAATGGTTTTACATAGTAATGTAAAACCATGGTAAATATAACATTTTGATAATCAGCGATTATTTAGTAAACCGTCATAAAGCAACATCTGGAGAATAGCAGTATTTACGTAATACAGACATCAGTCTTGCTTTATCTACCGGCTTGGCAAGATAATCATTACAACCGGCTTCTAATGCAGCTGCCTTATCGGAGTCGAAAGCATGTGCCGTAAGCGCTACAATGGGTAATTCCTTATTGAACTTCCGAATCTCAACTGTTGCCGTCAGTCCGTCCATTACAGGCATTTTCATATCCATCAGCAAAAGATCAATCCTGTAGTTCTTCGCCATCTCTACAGCTTGCTGTCCATTCATGGCATGAAGCAAATTATAATGCTTACACAGCATGGCCGATAATAACAGATAATTACTTGAGATATCTTCTGCTATCAGAATCGTCTTTCTATCCAAAGCCGCATTCAGATTCCGGCCATATGTCATATTCTCTTCATCTATGCTTGGCCCGATATGCCTTTCGGGCTCCCGCCCGGTTTTCACTTCCGGATTGCAAGGAATAATGGCCCAGAACAGAGAGCCTTCATGGTATTTAGATTCAAAACCGACACTTCCTCCCATCGATTCGGTAATTGCCTTACAGATAGAAAGGCCGAGCCCTGTGCCTTGAGCAAACTCATCGAGTTTCTCGAACCGATGGAAAACTTTATTCTTTTTCTCCTCCGGTATGCCGATACCTGTGTCTTTTACATACAGACGGATTCCTGTATCCATTACTTCATACCCCATTTCTATAGATCCTTTCGGAGTATATTTAATGGCATTTGTGACATAATTAGTCATCACTTGTGCCACACGGTTTCTGTCAAGTTTCACCAGACACACATCATAAGGATTAATCGTCACCAACCGGACTTCCGGATTAACCATCCGTTGCTTCATAGAAGATGCCATGCCATTAAAATATTCGGCCAGATCAAAATCTTCATATTTTAGTTCCACCGAACCGGACTCCAATTTCGACAGGTCCAGGATATCATTAATAAGTTTCAGCAACAGTTCGTTATTGGTATTGATAATCTGCATATACTCTTCTCTATCAGCCTGCTCTTCCGAGTTCATCAGTAAATCAGAGAAGCCGACAATCGCATTTAGCGGTGTACGGATTTCATGACTCATATTGGCAAGAAAAGCTGACTTAAGTTTATCCGATTGTTCGGCCAGCAGCTTCGCCTGCCTCAGTTCTTCGATCATTCTCTCTCTGTCAGTAATATCATCCACACGAATCACGATGCCATCTATCTCTTCACCTTCACCAAATACGGGAGTAGCCAATACCTCTACAATCCGGTTGTTTTCCGAATGAAACTTTATCTTTTCCATCTGCCTTGATGCCAATACTTTGCCTAACACACAATTTTCACAGGGAGAAGTCCGGTTATGGGCACTCTTATAACAGCACTCTCCCCGCTTATATGCCTCAAAGGAAAGGCTGGACGAACAGACCGATACATTTTCCCATTGCACAACATAATCTTTAGTGATATAAGCCAATCCGGAATTAGTATTATTCAGTACCAATTCATTCTGTCGGATCAGCCTCTTCAGTTTCTCCTTATTCTTCAGCAAAGTCAATTCTGTCTGTTTATAAGATTCAATGCTGATCGTCATGCCGGAGACATACTGATAAGGAGTATCATTAAGAATAGAGGTCTCAAGCACTCCACGGGTTTGCCACCATTCGTAATTCCCGTTTCCCCGCAAGTCTGCACGATATTCTATGTCCCATTCACCACTATCCTGCTTCAGCACTGCATCCATCGTACCGATGAACTGCCTCCGGTCGTCAGGATGTACACATTCTGCAAACTTTTCAAAAGTATTGATGTCCAAAGCATTCCGCCCTATCTTATCAAATCCCTCACCAAAACTGACTCTTTGCTTCGACGGCTCGTAAAACCAAGTATAAGCATTCATCACCTCCATGGATATGGAAAGAACCTTGGCACGGCGTTCAAGGTCATTCTGCAATTTCTGATCCCAACGAATATTGAGCAACAGACGCTTGCTACCATCATAAATGATATTCTTGCGTACAATGGTATCATAGCTGCGACCATCCTTCAGAATAATTCTTTCTACCCCAAAATAAGGCTTGCCGGTAGTAAAAACTTCCAAATCTGTTTTTTGCATGCGCTCCGCCTGTTCACGATCCAGAATGTCACTTACTGTTTCACCTTCATAGGTGCCAAACATCCGCATACTTTCTTCATTACAGAAAACATAACGAAAATCATCTTCCACATCTTTTATGTGTATAGGCAACGGTATGCTATTCAAAATGTTCTCTTGCAACAACTTCCGTCTTTGTAACTCTGTATTGTTTTTGCGAAACCCTACATACTTGACAACTTTTCCATCGACTCCCCTCTCATACGGAGAACAATTCAATTTACAATATTGCCACTCTGATGTATCGGACAGTCTAATCCGGATATCCATTTCATACAGACAATCACAGCCATTAAGCATATCAAGCAAAATAGGTTCCGCTTCTTTCCAATCCTCCGGATGAATATGTTTTTTATAATCTTCAATAGTGAGGGGCTGGGTAGGATCGCAGTTATTAAGTGGTTCATTCTCCGCATAGAACAAATGGGTGCGAACATCAAATTCCCATAAAACCACATCGGCGGCCTGCATGGCCAATGCGGTTTTTTGCTTGCTTTGACGTAATATCTCTTCGGTACGTACCGTTTCGGTCACATCCTGTGCTATAAAAAGAAACTTATCGATCTCCTTATTCTCATCATCCCGGACTACCGATACGGTAATTTCAAAATAACGTATCCCTGATAAAGTTGTCGGATAATAAAATTTGGCTAATTCAAAATCATACTTGACTGTAAAACGAATATTCTCTCCCGCACGCAAGCGGCTCTTCATTTCATCGGGAACATTCGGGTTTTCAAAAATGTTGATACCCAACATATCTTGTTTATCCTTCACCCCCATCATTTTCAGTCCTACACTGTTTATCTCTATCAGGCGGCCTTCACAATCATACAATTCCATCCCTACGGGAAGATTTTCATATATAGTTTGCTGAAGTCTATGGGTTTGAGAAGGGCTTGATGTTTGTTTGCTCATTACGTAATATCTTAGTATATCTGTTTTCTTTCTACAAAAATACACATAAGTTGCAAGCAAACACAGGTTTATCCTAAATTTTCCAGTCTGTTAACCACTTTTCGAATGCTTTTTGAAGCTCTCCACTGCCTAATTAGCCACTCTTCCGATAGCTCTTCACCGCCCAAATATTGAAAAACAGCGCAAAGGCCAGCAAAGCTCCCAGCTGCGGCAATAAATCGATAAACCCGCTCCCCTTGAGATATACCATACGCATCACCTGCATAAAATATTTCAGTGGATTGAGCATAGTGATCCATTGTGCCCACTCGGGCATACTGCGGACAGGAGTAAACAATCCGCTCATTAAGATTAGAATCAGCATACAGAACCACATGACAAACATGGCTTGTTGCATGGTAGCCGAATGATTGGAAATGACCAATCCAAGACCGGATACAGCCAAAACAAAGATGATGGCAAAGAAATAGATCACCAGAAAATGGCCTGCAGGAAAAATTCCGTAAAGTGCCCATGCCAGAATAAAACAAAGTGTCAGAACCACAAAGCCTATCAACCAATAAGGAATCAGTTTGGCAAGGATAAAAGTGAACTTTCCGACAGGAGTCACATTGATCTGCTCAATCGTACCGGCCTCCTTCTCCCCTACTATATTCAACGCAGGCAAGAAGCCGCAAAGCATGGTAAGCAGCATCACCATCAGGGCCGGAATCATAAACAGTTTATAATCCAGATTAGGGTTGAAAAGATTCTGAGTAAGAATATCAATCCGGGGCAGATTCCCGTTGGCAGCAGCCGGAATGTTTCCACTCTCCGCCTGTAATTCCGTACCATAATCGTTGATGATGGCAGACAGATATGAACTGCCCAAACCGCCCTTGGTCCCATTTACGGCATTGGCGGCCACAAGTACGTGGGCAGCCTCGCCATTCACCCAGTCCTTCTCGAAATCTCCGGGAATTTCAAGCAGCACATCGGCTGTCCCCGCTTCAATCGCTTCCAACCCTTCTTTATAGGAGTCCGGTAAAGCAGTGGTCCGGAAGTAAGTTGAAGCCGTTATCTTATCGACCAGCCTGCGTGAAAGAGCCGAATGATCATTATCTATAATATTCATCCGGATATTTTTTATTTCAAGATTAGCAGCCCAGGGCATAAGAAGCATAATCATGCAAGGGAAGATAAAAATCAACCTCGGCAGGAAAGAGTTGCGGAGCAACTGCTTGAATTCTTTCTCTATAAGATATTTAATCATAACCTGTTTTTGAATTTCTTGAAGCTAATTGTTATCAACACGACTGCCATAAGAGCCAGAATACTGACCTCAGACAGTACAAAAGAAATATCTACTCCCTCAATCATCAATTTACGTACGGCCTGAATATACCAGCGGGCGGGCAGAATATCGGAAATCAATTGCAATACCAGAGGCATGCTCTCTATCGGAAATATCATGCCGGAAAGCAACATTGTAGGCATCATCAAGATCAACCCCGAAGCGAGCATGGCGGCCACTTGCGTCCGTGTCACCGTGGAAATAAGCAATCCCAACGCCAACGACACAAAGATAAAAAGCAATGATACCATTATCAACCAGAACAGGCTGCCTGCCACGGGTACATCAAGTACATAAACTGAAAGCAGCAGAATCGTCGTAAGATTGACAAACGACAGCACAAAATAAGGAACGGCCTTAGCCAGAATAACGAACAAAGGTTTCACCGGAGAAACCAGCAATATCTCCATCGTACCTGTCTCCTTCTCGCGGACAATGGATATGGAAGTCATCATGGCACAGATCAGCATCAGGATAAGTCCCATCACACCGGGCACAAAATTGTAGGCACTCTTCATCTGTGGATTATAGAGCAGTTTCACATCGGGCACAACAGAAGATACGGACATTCCGGGAGGAAGCATTTCCTGTCGGACGGAAGCTATGACATTAGTGGCGTAACCGGCTTGTGTGGTAGCCATATTCGGATCGGTTGCATCGGAAACCAGTTGCACACGGGCATCGCCTGTATACAGATGATTGGCAAATTGTTCGCTGAATACAAGTGCCATGTCGATTTCATTTTCCTGAAACGCCCTTTCCATCTCCTGTGGAGAATGCAACAGGCACTTCACGGAAAAGTATTCGCTGGCATCCAAACGGTCGATGATCTTGCGGGTAACCATGTCATTCGAAGGGTCGAGTACACCCACACGTACATTTTTCACTTCGGTAGTAATGGCAAAACCAAAGAGAATGATCTGAACAACAGGCATCCCTAACAGAATCAACATAGTCCGTCGGTCGCGGAAAATGTGGAAGAACTCCTTTTTTACAAATGCTATAAACTGTTTCATAGGTTAATCGGCTTTACGCACTGCCTTACGGGCCAGTTGCTGGAATACATCGTCCATGGTATCGGCATGAAAACGTGCCTTTAGTCCGCGAGGGGTGTCAAGTGCCTCGATACGTCCGTCTACCATGATAGACACACGGTTACAATACTCGGCCTCGTCCATGTAATGGGTGGTTACAAAGACCGTTATCCCCCGATCTGCCGCTTGATAAATCAATTCCCAGAACTGCCGGCGGGTAGCAGGATCGACTCCTCCCGTAGGTTCGTCAAGAAACACAATCCGCGGATCATGGAAAATCGAAACTGAAAAGGCCAGCTTTTGTTTCCAGCCTAAAGGAAGGCTCTTCACAAGTGTGTCACGCTCGTCGCTGAACCCCAGACGATCGAGAAGAGCATCTGTCTTTTCGGCTATCTCGCGGTCCTGCATTCCATAAATGCCGGCAAAAAGACGAATGTTTTCCCATACTTTAAGATCTTCGTATAGAGAGAACTTCTGGCTCATGTATCCAATATTCTTCTTCACTTCTTCAGGGTGAACGGCAACATCAAAGCCGGCTACCCGTGCTATGCCGGAGGTAGGTTTGCTCAATCCGCAAAGCATACGCATGGCAGTGGTTTTTCCCGCACCGTTCGCCCCGAGAAATCCGAAGATCTCTCCCCGGTTCACCTGAAAGGAGATATGGTCGACAGCCGTGAAATGCCCAAAACATTTGGTAAGCCGGTCTACCTCAATGGCAAAATCATTTTCGGCATGTACTTCCGCACGTTCCAGACCAGGTGGACAAAGAATGTGACTGAACTGTTTCAGGATGCGTTCCGGCACATCGATTCCCTGTATCTCTCCTTCGTTGATAAAAGCGATACGGTCGCATTGCCGGGCTTCATCCATAATCGGAGTAGAAACGAGAATAGTGATTCCCTGCTCCTTGAGATGCCTCAACATTTCCCAGAACTCCTTGCGTGAAACCGGATCCACACCGGTAGTCGGCTCGTCCAGGAACAGAATGCCGGGTTTGTGAATCAACGCACAACTTAAGGCCAGCTTTTGTTTCATACCTCCCGACAAAGCCCCCGCTCTGCGTTTACGAAAAGGTTCTATCTGCTGATAGATATCTTTCACCAAATCATAGTTTTCGCGGATAGTCGTATGAAATACAGTAGCAAAAAAGTCGAGGTTCTCTTCCACCGTCAGGTCCTGATAAAGCGAAAAACGTCCGGGCATGTATCCCACCCGTTGCCGGATTTGTTTGTAATCCTTCACAACATCGAGCCCGTTCACCGTAGCCGTCCCACTGTCGGCAAGCAACAGTGTAGTCAGGATGCGGAAGAGTGTACTCTTACCGGCTCCATCCGGTCCGATGATGCCGAACAACTCACCGGAATTCACGGAAAAGGAAACCTTCTTCAAGGCTTCTACTTCACCGTAACATTTAGTCACGTCACTGACAGATACAGCTGGTTTCATCATCAGGCATCATTTAAAACTTCACTCCACCATACATACCTATTTTGAGCAGTCCGTCGTTCTCCACGGTTATCTTGACGGCATACACCAGGTTGGCACGCTCTTCTTTCGTCAGAATCGTTTTAGGAGTAAATTCAGAACGATCTGAAATCCAGCTTACGACTCCCGGATACTCTTTACGTTCGTTTCCTCCATAGTCGGAGAAAACTGTCACCCGGTTACCGATTTTAACCTGCGAGAGCTGTTCGGATGTGATATAAGCGCGAAGATACATATGATCGACATCTGCCACCTTGAAGAGTGGCTTGCCCACGGCAGCCAGTTCTCCTGCTTCGGCATATTTCGCCAATACAGTACCGCTGATAGGCGAAACAATATGGCACTTCGCCAACTGGTCTTCCACCTGTGCCACCTGAATGGCTACTGACGAACCTTGTTCCGTAAGACTGTTCGTACTGTTTTGTAAAGACGACATCTGTGCCGCAAGCTGACGCTCGAGCAAAGCGACCTGCGCATCCCAATCATCCAGTTGCTTCTGATTAGCGGCTCCGGCTTTCAAAAGGTTTTCTACACGTTTCTTCTCCCGTTGGGCGGTAGCGATTTGCTGGCGGGTAGCGGCAATCTGCTTGTTGACATCCGGACGTTGGCTTTCAACCGACTTCATACTGGCTTGCAATTGCAGTTTCTTCAGGTAAAGTTGCACGGTATCGATCAATCCCACTTCTTCACCGGATGCCAACCGTGTACCTTCTTCAACATCAAAGCACAGAAGCCTTCCCGAAGCCTCGGCCGAAACCAGAACTTCAGTCGCTTCGAAAGTTCCCGTAGCATCATAGTCGGTAGTTCTGCCTCCGCAAGCGGAAAGTAAAGACAGTAAGAATAGACATCCTATAAGTTTATTTGATTTCATAACTGCTATTATATTAGTTATTCGTAGTATATTTCAATTGATAAATATTCATCAGGAGCTGGACTTCATGCAAAGCCTTGGTCTGTCGAGCCAGATTCTCGGAAGTCATATCCCGAAGCATATCGGTAACGGTCATGGTGCCATTAGCCACTTTCGCCTCCGAAGCTTTACGGATATTAGTCCGCAAACGGATAATTTCATCATCATCCACCATCTGACGGCGCACGCTCTCCACGGCACTCTCCTGCTGAGTAGCCTGAATGCGGGTGTTAAACAGAAACACATCCCGGTTACTGTCCAACTGTCGGCGACTGGTATCTATCACCCGCCTATCGTTACGCAATGTATACAGGCTGCCGAAGTTCCACGACAAACGGACTCCTGCCACATAATAAGGGGTGAACTCATTTTTCAGCATATTCAGTCCCGGATTGCCATACGCCCCCTGTACGAAGAGCCCGAGACGAGGCATCAGTCCGGTTTTCAAAGCTTCTTCCTGTACTTGTAAGCGTCCGTTCTGTGCATCGAACCATAGCAATTCCGGACGATTATTCGCCATCACCTGTATGTCCAACTCGGCGACCGGCTTCTGCAAAGACGCACTGGCAGGCACTTCTTCGCCTGTCAGCAGCGAAAGCATTGACAGATAGGCCTGGCGTGAAGTCGTTAACTCTATCCGCTTTTGCCGGGTGTTCAATTGCTCCACACTGACGGCATCGAGATCGGCCTGACTGGCAATGCCATTTTCAATGTACGAAGAAATCTGCCTGTGGGTACGTTCCAGCTCTTCCAGGAAGAGCTGATTCTGACTCAATTGTTCGTCCAGTAACAGAATCCCGAAATATACCTGATTCACCCGCTCGGTAAGTGCATACATATCCACATTCAGCTTTTCCCGGTCTACGTCCGACATCGCCTTTACCTGCTCTTTCCTTGAACGGATTTCACCACCGTCCCAAATATTCTGTTTCAGTTCCAGCATCACCTGATATTGATCCTTGGACAAGCCCTTGATATCTACCCCGGGAATCTGCACGGGCAGCTCTGTTACCTCACTCTGCCAGGTAGCTTTGCCCGAAAGGGTGAACTGAGGCAGATTAGCTTTCGACGCATTTGCCAGATTATATTCTTTAGTCTTCTCTATCAACCCGTACTGTCTCACCAACGGATAGTTTTCCCGGGTTTTCCGTTGGCACTCTTCAAGGGTGATCTGCCCATATATCAGCAGGGCAAACAGAGAAAAAGACAAAGAAAAAATAAATCGTTTCATTATTCTATTCCTAATTAATTCTTCTTTCCTGCAAAGATAGAGAATAAGAACACGCAACCAGGTTCCAATTGTTTGCAATAATGTTCTATTAGTTCGATTCTTTAGAATAAATCATATGAATCAAATGTCGACTGTGGATTTATTCAGGATTTAAGATACGCTATCCTTTTATTGAAGCCGTTTATAAATCCATACCTTATTAGAGTCCGCGAAAAGCGATGACCGAAAAAACAAACCCCGGAAGATGACTCTCCCGGGGTTCCATATTTAGAAAAACTTCTTTCTAAATCAACATTGCCATATCTCCATATGGATTCTTCATTCTTTTACCTTTCCGATAAACAGAACATTATTATCATTCTCATTCAAAGTAGCTGCCAGTTCCTTAAGTTTCTTTTCATCCGGACCGGAGCATTTGCCGGAAGCAAGATGTTTTTCTATCTTTTCAATCAACTGGCCCGGTTCCATACTCTGGATAAAGTACCCGCGATAAAAACTGTGACCCGGAGCCGAAATAGGAAGATTACCGTAAAAGTCATTAACAAGGCGGAAATAAGAAGAAGCATTCTTCTTAGTGTCTACCAAGACATCTCCACCTCCTGTTCCCTTTTTCCCCCAATAGGTGACCATGAAATGATGAGGTAGTCTGTAATATAAATGTATCGGTTTCTCATTCATATTCGGGAAGGTCATGGTGAATTTTGGTAACAACTTATTGTTAGTGGAATCATAAGTAAAAAGAGTATCTATACTGGTATGGAAGAAATCGAAATCGTTGCAATTTCTGTATGAGAAAATTTCTCCGTCGAAATTCATCACCTTCGTTGCGGCTGTCGCAGGGATTTGCTTCAGTATATTTCCGTCCGTATCCATTTGGAAAGCAAGAGGCTCTCCCTCATTGAAAGGCATGTGTATAATAGATAAACTTCCATCTTCATTCACCCATATTTTCGGTTTATTGACTTGTATGGGAAGGTGGATATCCTTAATCCATTGCCCGTTTATATCATACATCATGATTCTTTTCCCCACAAAAGGCGTGAAGAATATATGACCATTCTTTTCATCAATGCATTCATCGTAAAGGGTGGTGTCATATTCACCGGGACCGCTTCCTACGGAACCGACATTATATAGGAATTTACCATTCCTGTCAAACAGCTTAAACACACCCCGATCCCCTTGGCGGATACCGATGTAATTGTCGGTAGCATTAATAAACCAGGCTTTGAAGTATGCCTCTTCGGAGGTCTCAAAACGAACAATGCGACAATCTTCGACAAACTCGCTGAGTGGCACTTCTATGGTGTCTTTTACGAGTGATAAGTCACATATAGTCAGTTTGCTTCCGGCAGTTTCGACAGTAGTGATGCTCCCATCGTCTGTTTTCATTTCTTTGGATTTCTGGCCGGAGGTGTTGCAAGCGGATACACATCCCAGCAACAAAGCGGAGGATAAAAGTAAATAAGTGGTTTTCATGCAGAATTGTATTTAAGTTATTCGTCATCAACAAATATACGAATAGTTCGTAATTACAGACTGTCCGTATAAACATATTTGCTCCGGATTAAACTATATTAACTTTTTCAGGACAAGCTTCACCCTACTGCCCATACCCCTATTATATTATCCTCCATGCCCATCAGCCTCATGTATGTTAAGGTCCGGACCGGGATACACGCACACTATCTCATTGTGTTTTGGATAAAATATGCTATTCTTTTACTTGGCTCGCTTATAAATCGCATATTTTATCTAAGTTTGCCGTGTGATAACAACTGATTTATGGAAAAGAACAAACCTCTGGAACTGGCACTCGACCTGCTGAAGCACAGCAACGTGGTATGCAACAACGAATATCGCTTCGTCACCCCGGATTTTGGCATTGTCATCAGCTTCGCCAATATGGAAAGCCACCTGTTCCGTTTGGGACAACCCTACCGGCTGAAGGAAGGAAGAATCATCCGCGGACTACGCGGAAAGGCACGGATCATTATCAACCTGATTGAATATACCGTCTATCCACAAACCATTGTCACTTTCATCCCCGGCTCCATTGTCGAACTTTTAGAATTCACACCCGATTACGATTTTCAGATGATCGCAGTGGACAAAGACTTCCTGCCGCTCCTACGACGTGACCAGCTCTTTGAATCACACGTACGGCAGAACCTCGTCACCCGGGTGACAGATACCGAATGGAAGCTGTCGGATGCTTATTTCACGCTGATTTGGGAAACTGTTCAGGAAAAGCCCTTCCGCCGGGAGGTAGTACAACATCTGCTTGCAGCTCTACTGCATAATATAAAGTATATACGGACGGAAGAAGCCAATGACGCTTCTCACAGGTTTTCACATCAGGAAGAGATATTCTGGCGATTCATCACACTGGTGAACGAATCCAGCAAAAACGAACGTACCGTAGGATTCTATGCCGACAAGCTATGCCTGACTCCCCGTTACCTGAACACGCTGATCCGGCAGGTCAGTCACCAGACAGTGATGGAGTGGATCAATCAGTCTGTTATTCTCGAAGCAAAAGTATTACTGAAACACAGTGACCTGCTTGTATACCAGATTTCGGATGAACTGCATTTTCCGAATCCCTCCTTCTTCTGCAAGTTCTTTAAACGAATGACGGGCATGACACCACAGGAGTATCAAAAAAGATAAATTCACTTTGATAGCATATTTTAGATTTAAATAGAAAAACATCAAAGGTCACAAAACATTGAATTCTAATGAAGTACACAGTATTACAATATTATTTAATATCAGTTTCATATTCCAATCCTTCCACCTCTGAATAATGAATGCCATCCCACTTTACAGGCATAAAGCAAAATTGCCACCTGCGTTGTCCTTCATCCCCATTCCAGTGGCCGAAAGGTACACGAACTAAAACCTTATTTAGCCCCTTCTTGAGACTAATCTTAATTGGTGCCCGATAAAAATATCCTTGCCCTGTAAGCGGTATTTCAATTCTTCCCTGTCCCCATCCTGACCACGGTAAACTTTCAAAATCCCAAACAGGAGGCTCAATCCTATTTTCATTGAGCCATATATCTCCTCCACTCCAATCCCAACTGCCTTGTTGCGGTGCTCTTTCGGAACGATACCCGCCCGAATGTCCCCACATACCATTAAATCCGCACATTAAAAAAACGTCTTGCTCCCTGGGGCTTTTAATATATGTCAATGCATAACATGTCCCATTGCCAATTCCCACATCATCAGACATTAATGTAGGCCATAAGTTAGGCTGATATCTATTGTTATGCATATTAAACATTGCGTACAAAGAACGAATTTGTACTACTCCTCCGTAAGCTGCCTCATCTTTCCATTTTAAAATCTTATTATTATCGATATATTCACTTTTTATAATCCGTTCAGGCTCAAAAGAGGTATCATTGATTCCCTTATGATCAAAGGGACCTATGATTCTCCACTTAAGCTCAGATTGCTTGACATAAGCAAAAGGAATTCCTTGAAAATATTTATCCCTGTGAGCTACTAAACGATTTTCAAACTCATCAAATGCGATCCATGCATTACTCCCTTTTTTAGGCATGTTAGCAACAAACTGATTGGCTGATTCTTTAGCACCTCTCCATATTCTTTCGGCATATGTTAATAGAGTAGGATAAAATGGATATTGAGTTAAAATTTGCTTTTCGGGATATTCCCCAAGTCCACCGTCTGTCCATACACACATCACTCCCCCCAATGCATTTGTGTTTTCAGAAGCAACTTCGCATGGTTGCTGAAAGAATACTTGTTGTACGCCGGACTGAGAATCCATATAATCCATATAAAATCCATTACCATCAATATAAGGTATATCTGTTTTGATCTGATGTCCTGATTCACATTTACCCCAAAACATACGAATACAATCGTTATCTTGCTGGTAGCCGGGACTCCAAATAACAATCCGCTTGCCTTTATCTCGAATATACTTAATCATCTCAGGCATAAACTCAGGCATTGCAAACCTAACTTCATCGGATCCGATATGAAATAAAGAATCCTTGAATAATGGAATTACCTCATCCAATGCCTCTTTTAGTATAGCAATTCCTTTGGAGGTTTGCATATCATATCCTGTTGCCTTTTTAAAATACGCACTATGACCAGGCATATCAACCTCGGGGAGTACCCTTACGTTAAGAGAATCACAATAGGCAACAAACTCTTTTATTTCTTTTTGTGTGTAAAATTTTCCCGGCTGTCGTGTTTTCCAGTAAGAATTATAGGATGTCAGTTCAGGATGACTCTTAACCTCAATTCTCCACCCGGGATCATCAGTTAAATGAAGGTGGAGCATATTTATTTTGTACATAGACAATTTGCGGATCACTTCACGCAAAAAAGAGATCTCCAAAAAATTACGTCCTACATCAATCATCACCGAACGAACGCTAAATTCAGGGAGATCATCAACGTTACAATAATGTAAACGTAACATGCCGTGAGGTGATTCGGTAATCATTTGACGAAGCGTTTGTAAAGCGTTAAAATACCCACCAAATGTATTTGCCTCAATAATAATACCCTGTTTGTTAACTTGTAATGTATATGCTTCATCCGTTTTGAGCTTCCTTGAAGGAGTTGTAAATCTAATTTCGCATGTTTTTTTTCTCACCGACGTGAATTTTAGTGAATTAGAAATATCTATCACCTCTCTCTTCACTTTTTGTTGAGTAGAACAATCGACAGAACCAGAAAACAAGATCGATAATTCTGTAAAATCTATGGTTTTGCGAGTTGAAGCAATAAATTTAGGCTGCGGTATTATGGCAGGATGACAGGCCTCTTGGGACGGCGTCGGAAGAGTCCAATTCTGTGCATAAGCAATATGATTTGTAAATAAAAACAGACCTGCTATCCACAGGATCACTCTTATTGCTGATTTCATTATGATATTTTTAAGGTACAATAAATGCAAAGATAATAATTTATCGGAAGTAAAAAATATCTTAAAGAAAGAAAAGCAGTTCATTTACTAACCTTATAAACAAACTACCCGATATAGCGCATGCTACACCGGGTAGAAAATACAAAATGACATGATTGGCACTTTGCTATTTGAACTCTTCCAACACCAGTTTAAGTTCATCGATGGTCAGTTCTCCCACTTGCCTCCACAATTCGTGTCCACGCTGCAGAAGGATGAAAGCCGGAGCCGTCTCGATATTGAATGAATCCGCGACTGCCTTATCTCCCACTATATTCACTTTAACCACCTCGGAGACTTGTTTCTCGTAAGTCCGTACTACAGGTTCCAGCCATTCATAATGGGGAGACCAGTCTGCATAAAATTCTACCAACACCAGACGATTCGTTCCGGATGCGGCATCCAATTGCTCTGCTATACTCATTGTTACACGCTTTATTGATTTATATGTACTTTCAACAACAGTCAACAGAAAAAGTTCCGGATTTCAGGATTGTTAAGCAAAAGAGGAGAAGAAGACGGAACTTCTTATTTATATTCTTCCCATGACTTGATTGCTATATCGTCAATATCCATCGTACAGAACGCATTGATAAACGCACTCGCCAATCGGGCATTGGTAATCAGCGGGATGTTGAGGTCGATGGCGGCACGACGGATTTTGTAACCGTTATCCAGCTCACCGGCAGTCAGATTCTTGGGAATATTGACTACCATGTCGATCTCTTTCTTGTGCAACATCTCGAGTGCCTGGGGATGTCCTTCCTCACTGGGCCAGTAGACGCGGGTGTTCTCTACGCCATTCTCGGTAAGAAATTTGCTGGAACCTCCCGTTGCGAAGATATTATATCCCTTCTTCTGTAACATACGGGCCGCTTCGAGCATATCCACTTTCTGTTTCGGCGTTCCGGTAGAGAGCAGGATGTTCTTCTTCGGAATGCGATAGCCCACGGAAAGCATTGCTTTTAGTACGGCACAGGAAGTATCGCTGCCGATACAACCTACCTCACCGGTCGATGCCATGTCGACACCCAGCACAGGATCAGCTTTCTGAAGACGATTGAAAGAGAACTGACTGGCCTTGATACCGACATAATCGAGTTCAAAAAGGTTCTTGTTCGGCTTCTCAACAGGCAGACCGAGCATGACTTTCGTAGCAAGTTCGATAAAGTTGATCTTCAGCACTTTGCTGACAAAGGGGAACGAACGGCTGGCACGGAGATTACACTCGATCACTTTGATGTCGTTGTCTTTAGCCAGATACTGGATGTTGAACGGACCGGAGATATTGAGTGCCTTGGCTATCTCACGACTGATACGCTTAATGCGACGCACCGTCTCCACATACAACTTCTGCGGTGGGAACTGGATGGTGGCATCACCGGAGTGTACGCCGGCAAATTCGATGTGTTCGGAAATGGCATACGCAACGATCTCCCCGTTTTGTGCTACGGCATCCATCTCCACCTCTTTGGCATGTTCAATGAACTGGCTGACCACAACCGGGTGCTTCTTCGAAACATTGGCTGCCAGTTGCAGGAAGCGTTCCAGTTCTTCCTGATTGGAGCAAACATTCATGGCCGCCCCACTAAGCACATACGACGGACGCACGAGCACAGGGAAACCGACCTTGTCTACGAAGGAGTTGATATCTTCGAGCGAAGTAAGCGCACGCCATTCCGGCTGATCCACGCCGATGCGGTCGAGCATGGCGGAGAATTTATCACGGTCCTCGGCATTATCGATACTCTTGGCGGAAGTACCGAGAATATGAATATTCTGGGCATCGAGGCGCAGAGCAAGGTTGTTCGGTATCTGCCCTCCGGTGGAGACGATGACACCATGCGGATTCTCCAGTTCAAGAATATCCATCACACGTTCGAAAGTCAATTCGTCAAAGTAGAGGCGATCGCACATATCGTAATCGGTCGATACGGTTTCGGGATTATAATTGATCATCACCGAACGCCAGCCTTCCTTACGGATGGTATTGAGTGCCTGCACCCCGCACCAGTCAAACTCTACCGAAGAACCGATGCGATAAGCACCCGAACCAAGCACCACGATGGAACGGTGGTCGCCCAGGTAGGTTACATCGTTGGCTGTGCCGCTGTAGGTCAAATAGAGATAATTGGTCTGTGCCGGATACTCGGCAGCAAGCGTATCGATCTGCTTCACCACGGGAACGATGCCCAGGCTCTTGCGGTAATTGCGGACATAAAGGCTTCCGTCTTCCATATCACCTTCGTAACCGATGGCACGTGCTATCTGGAAGTCAGAGAATCCCTGTCGCTTGGCTTGCTTAAGCAGGTCGGCAGGCAAGTCGGCTATCTGCTTGTGATTATTCCCCCACTGATGAAGCTCCTCCGAAGTATTCATGATGTTCATCAGCTTTTGCAGGAACCATTTGTCGATCTTGGTCAGGTCGTGCACCTGATCGATGGTATATCCCGCACGGAAGGCCTTTGATATGACGAAGATACGTTTGTCGGTCGGTTCATGCAGCGCTTTGTCGATGTCGGAGATGACGAGTTCTTTGTTTTCCACAAAACCGTGCATACCCTGTCCTATCATACGAAGTCCTTTCTGAATCGCTTCTTCAAAGGTACGCCCGATGGCCATCACCTCACCGACAGACTTCATAGAAGAACCGAGTTCTTTATCCACTCCGTGGAACTTACCGAGATCCCAACGGGGGATTTTGCAGACTACGTAGTCCAGCGCCGGTTCAAAGAACGCACTGGTAGTCTTCGTCACGGAGTTTTTCAAATCGAACAGCCCGTACCCGAGTCCGAGTTTGGCAGCCACGAAAGCAAGCGGATAACCGGTAGCCTTCGACGCCAAAGCAGACGAACGGCTCAGACGGGCATTCACCTCGATCACCCGGTAATCTTCCGATTCGGGATCGAAAGCATACTGCACGTTACATTCGCCCACGATACCGATGTGGCGGATGATGCGGATGGCAAGCTCACGCAATTTATGATATTCTTTATTGGTCAAGGTTTGCGAAGGAGCAATCACAATGGATTCTCCGGTATGGATGCCCAGTGGGTCGAAATTCTCCATGTTGCAGACCGTGATACAGTTGTCAAAGCGGTCGCGCACTACTTCGTATTCCACCTCTTTCCATCCCCGCAAGCTCTTCTCAACCAGCACCTGCGGAGAAAAAGCGAACGCTTTCTCAACAAGTACGTCCAGTTCTGCTTCGTTGTCACAGAAGCCGGAACCTAATCCACCCAATGCGTAAGCCGCACGGACAATGACCGGATAACCTAATTCCCGGGCTGCACGACGAGCATCTTCGGCGTTCTCAACAGCTTCGCTCTTGATGGTTTTCACGTCAATCTCGTTCAGCTTCTCCACGAAAAGCTCACGGTCTTCGGTATCGATAATGGCTTGTACGGGAGTTCCCAATACACGTACTCCGTATTTTTCGAGAATGCCTTCGCGGTAAAGGGCCACGCCGCAGTTCAGTGCCGTCTGTCCGCCAAAGGCAAGCATGATACCCTCAGGACGTTCCTTCTGAATCACCTTCTCGACGAAATAAGGAGTTACGGGAAGGAAATAAATCTGATCTGCCACACCTTCCGATGTCTGTACGGTGGCAATATTGGGGTTGATCAGGATGGTTTCGATTCCTTCTTCTTTCAAGGCTTTGAGCGCTTGGGAACCGGAGTAGTCGAACTCACCGGCTTCACCGATTTTCAGGGCGCCGGAACCAAGGAGCAGTACTTTCTTTATATTATTTTCTTTCATTATTAGTTTGTTTTTGAGGTTAATCCACCACAGAGGACACAGAGAACACAGAGAATATCTTTCTCTTAAACATCTTAATAAACAAGAGATTAAAACTCTGTGTCCTCCGTGTCCTCTGTGGTGAATCGTATTCGTTTCTCATCATTTATGCAGAATATACTTCAGAGCAGTTTCACGAACTCGTCGAAAAGGAATTCCGTATCGGTCGGTCCGCTTGCCGCTTCCGGATGGAACTGTGCGGAGAACCACGGGTTTGTTTTATGGCGGATTCCTTCGTTGGAGCCATCATTCATATTGATGAACAACGGTTCCCAATCGGTGCCGAGTGTGTTGTTATCTACCGCGTAACCATGATTTTGTGAAGTGATGAAACAACGTTCAGTGCCTGCCATCCGTACCGGCTGATTATGACTGCGATGACCGTATTTCAGTTTGTATATTTTGGCTCCTCCGGCTTTGCTCAGCAACTGGTTACCCATGCAGATACCAAAAATAGGAAGTTTCGGGTTCTGCATGGCACGGCGGATGTTCTGCACCGCAGCATCACATGTATCCGGGTCACCCGGTCCGTTGGAGATGAAGAGTCCGTCGAATTCCAGATGATTGAAATCATAATCCCAAGGCACGCGAATCACTTCCACATCCCGGCGAAGCAAGCAGCGGATAATGTTCGTCTTTACACCGCAATCCACCAGTACGACTTTTTTCTTACCCGCGCCTTCATTGTAACGGATCACCTCTTTACAGGAAACCTTGTCTACGTAGTTCACCCCGCTGTAAACAGCTTCCGGAGCATTTTCCGGTTCATCGTCAAACACAATCCGTCCCATCATCACTCCGTGTTCACGCAGCACTTTGGTCAACTCACGGGTATCGATGCCCGTAATGCCCGGCACTTGCTCCCGTTTCAGCCAGTCCGCCAGACTTTCCACTGCGTTCCAATGGCTGTACTCCTGTGAGTAATCGCTCACGATGATGGCTTCGGCATGGATGCGTTCGCTCTCCATGAATGTAGCCAGCCCGTTGGGTTCCATACTGAAAGGAGGCACACCATAGTTGCCTACCAGCGGATAAGTCAGTGTCATCAGCTGCCCTGCATACGAAGGGTCGGTCAGACTCTCCGGATAACCGGTCATGGCGGTATTAAACACGACTTCACCTGCCACAGGCTTTTCGTAGCCAAACGACTTGCCGTGGAAACGGCTCCCGTCGTCAAGGATCAAAGTTACATTCTTCATTCTTATCTTCGTTTTAATCCACCACAAAGGATACAAAGCTCGCAGAGGTTTCATCTTTTATTTTAAAGTACATCTAAAAGAAACCGGTCCACTGTGTACGCTGCATCCTCTGTAGTAAAATCCTGATTTTCTTAAAATTGATATACCTGTTCAATATAATTAATAAATGCTTCGTTCAGCAGTTTCACTCCGCCCGGCGTTGGATAATTACCGCTGAAATACCAGTCTCCCGTATGGTTGGGACATGCCTCGTGCAATCCTTCAAGGGGTTGGTAAACAATCTGTACCTTGGCCTTCGTACCCTTCGGCGTCAGCAGTTCCACCATTTTAGCAGAGATTTCCTCGTCGGTGAAAGGAGCATAAATCTCCTTCACGTAGTTTACCATCTGTTCCTTCGGCAATCCTACCTGATCTTTCGATTTCCGGTAAGCTGCCGCGATCACGTCTTTCATATCCCGGTCCTTCAATAGTTCGATTGCCGCCTTGAAAGCGATGAACTCGGACATTTTCGCCATATCGATGCCGTAATAGTCCGGATAGCGAACTTGCGGGGAGGAAGAAACGATAACTATCTTTTTCGGTCCCAAACGGTCGAGGATACCGATAATGCTTTGCTTCAATGTGGTGCCACGGACGATGCTGTCATCGATAATCACCAGATTGTCGATACCTGCCCGGAGGCTGCCGTATGTTATGTCATACACGTGTGCCGCCAGATCGTTCCGGCTATTACCTTCGGCAATGAAAGTACGTAGTTTGATGTCCTTGATCGCTACCTTTTCCGAACGGATACGGCGAGACAGGATCACTTCCAGTTCATCGTGGTCCGGATTATGTCCCAGATTGGCAATCTGTCGTACCTTTTCTTCATTCAAGTAATCGTCCAGCCCTTGAAGCATACCGTAAAATGCCACCTCCGCCGTATTCGGTATGAACGAGAATACGGTATGGTCGAGATCATTATCAATTGCCTTCAGGATGTTCGGCACCAGCTTTTCACCCAGTTGTTTTCTCTCCTTATAGATGTCCGCGTCACTACCCCGTGAGAAGTAAATCCGCTCAAACGAACAGGCTTTCTTCTCCCGCGCTTTGTTAATCTGTGCCGTACGCAGTTTTCCCTCTTTGCTGATAAGAAGTGCCTGCCCCGGTTGCAATTCCTTTATTTCTCCTATCGGAACATTGAGTGCAGTCTGAATCACCGGACGTTCACTGGCAAGCACCGCAATTTCTTCATCCTGATACCAGAATGCCGGGCGGATCCCCCACGGGTCACGCAACGCAAAGCTCTCTCCGCTTCCGGTCAGTCCGCACATCACGTATCCTCCATCCCATTCCTTGCTCGATGTACGCAACACGTTGGCAAGATCCATATGATCCTCAATATAATGCGTCACGCCCATACCGGTCAGTCCTTCGGCCTCGGCCTGATTGAACAGTCGTTCCACTTCCCGGTCGAGTCTGTGCCCCACCTGTTCGAGCATGATATAAGTATCGGCATACTTACGCGGATGTTGTCCGATGGCAGTGATACGGGCAAACACTTCGTCCACATTTGTCATGTTGAAGTTACCGCAAAGGGCAAGGTTCTTCGCCCGCCAGTTGTTCCTTCTGAGAAATGGATGGACATAGGATATGCCGGATTTTCCGGTGGTCGAATAACGCAGATGTCCCATGTATACTTCCCCCGCAAAGGGCAGTGTACGCTTGGCAAACCCGGCATTATGCAATTGCTCCCCGGTCAGATCCTTGAAGTTGGCCTGCACCGTTTCAAAAATTTCAGTGATGGCACCGGAACCCAACGCCCGTTCACGGAACATATACTCTTCACCCGGATTTGCTTCCAGTTTCACACATGCCAGTCCGGCACCTTCCTGCCCACGGTTATGCTGTTTTTCCATCAGCAGGTAGAGCTTATTGAGCCCATACATCCATGTCCCGTACTTCTTTTCGTAATACTCCAGCGGTTTAAGCAAACGAATCATGGCAACGCCACATTCATGTTTCAGTTGTTCCATCTATTTTCGATTTAACTATATTACAATCGGTTATTGAACTCACACCATAATCACACTCTTTTCCTCCTATCCCGGTCGGTCTGTCGTGCCTTCCCGACCCATAACGATACATCACGGGCAAAGGTACACTAATTATCAACGGTTTAAAGCACTTTAATGTTTCCGGACTTCCGATACATAGATTATCGGTCTTACAAAACCGGTAACTCTGCAGGAAACATGAAACGAAATGAACGGGGATCTCTGTACAGGTACTGTTACAGGAAGTATAACTTTGGGATAGAAATTCTTGGAGGATAACGGTGGAAATTTCAAGATTGCCGTTAGCAATAAAAACAGATGCTTCGCCTTTCGGCTGATACATATCAATATAGCCTACCATTCCACACATATTATCCTTTTTTGTTTTCGCGTGCAAAGATACATAATCTAAATAACATAAAGATTAGTTTTCCTATAAATATTTGACATAAACGTACAAAAAAGTTGTTTTAATATCAAAACGTTAATTTATCTATTATTTCAGTCTCAAAAAGAAAGAGATTACAATCGTTTAATGATATAATGGAAGCAAGTTACAGTTTGAAACAAAAAGTAGTTAATTTACTTACGATCTGAAATATCAAAAAACTAAAAAGAGAATTAGTGTCACACAAAGGCGCGCAATACATATCATAATGAAATTAAATCCCTATTTTTGCCAAACATTTTGATACAACAAACAGGTATTATCGTATAATAAAGCTAAACAGAATGAAGGAACAAGAACTTTTTAACAACGAAACAAAAGAGTTGCCCTGTCAACGACTGCCCGAACAGTTGGGGCTCTATCATGCAATGAACGAACATGATGCCTGCGGAGTGGGTATGTTGGTGAACATTGACGGGGGAAAATCGCACGACATTGTGGAGTCCGCACTAAAAGTACTGGAAAACATGCGTCACCGTGGTGCCGAAGGAGCGGATAACAAAACAGGAGACGGCGCAGGCATCATGCTCCAGATTCCTCATGAATTTATCTTGTTGCAAGGCATACCTGTCCCCGAAAAAGGGAAGTACGGAACAGGTTTGATTTTCCTCCCCAAAAACGAAGAAGACCGGGCAACCATTCTGAGTATTATTATCGAGGAGATTGAAAAAGAAGGATTAACACTGATGCACCTGCGCAATGTACCTACTTGCCCGGACATATTGGGTGAATCGGCACGAACAGCCGAACCGGACATCAAACAGATATTCATCACCGGATTTACGGAAACGGAGACAGCCGACCGCAAACTCTATGTGATAAGAAAAAGGATTGAAAACCGGATACGCAAATCATCTGTCCCGGCAAAAGACGACTTTTACATTGTGTCGCTGTCTACCAAAAGCATCATATATAAAGGTATGTTGTCATCCTTACAGTTGCGTAGTTATTTCCCCGATCTGACAAACAACTATTTCACCAGCGGACTTGCATTGGTACACTCACGTTTCAGCACCAACACATTTCCCACATGGGGACTGGCGCAACCCTTCCGTCTACTGGCACACAACGGTGAAATAAATACCATTCGCGGTAACCGGGGATGGATGGAAGCAAGGGAAAGCGTACTCTCCTCACCTACCTTGGGGGATATCAGGGAGCTCCGCCCCATCATCCAGCCGGGTGGAAGTGACAGCGCCTCTTTAGATAACGTACTCGAGTTCCTGGTAATGTCCGGCCTCAGCTTGCCACATGCCATGGCTATGCTGGTACCGGAATCATTCAACGAAAAGAATCCGATCAGCGAAGACCTGAAAGCATTCTACGAATATCACTCCATCCTGATGGAACCATGGGACGGACCGGCTGCCCTGCTGTTCAGCGACGGTCGCTATGCGGGAGGTATGCTCGACCGTAACGGACTACGCCCCGCCCGCTATCTGATTACTCACAACAACATGATGGTAGTGGCCTCCGAAGTCGGCGTAATGGACTTCGAGCCCGGAGATATCAAAGAGAAAGGACGCCTGCAACCGGGCAAGATATTGTTGGTAGACACCGAAAAAGGTGAGATCTACTACGACGGTGAACTGAAAAAACAGTTGGCGGAGGCCAAGCCTTACCGTACCTGGCTCGCCAACAACCGGATTGAACTGAATGAACTGAAAAGTGGACGCAAAGTATCACACAGTGTAGAGAACTACGGCCGCATGCTACGTACCTTCGGCTATTCAAAAGAAGACATCGAAAAGATCATCACCCCGATGGCGACCGGAGGGGCCGAACCGATCAATTCGATGGGCAACGACACCCCCCTGGCCGTACTCTCGGATAAACCACAACTCTTGTACAATTACTTCCGGCAACAATTTGCACAAGTGACAAACCCTCCCATCGATCCCATCCGCGAGGAATTGGTGATGTCGCTGACGGAATATATCGGTGCTGTGGGCATGAACATTCTCACCCCCAGCGAGAGTCATTGCAAAATGGTGCGCCTCAACCACCCTGTACTGAACAATGCCCAACTGGATATCTTATGCAATATCCGGTATAAAGGATTCAAAACGGTAAAGCTGCCCATGCTGTTTGAGGCTGATAAAGGAAAAGCCGGACTTCAAGAGGCACTGACCGCCCTGTGCAAGCAGGCAGAAGCCTCCGTCGTAGAGGGAGTCAACTACATCGTACTGACCGACAGAGAGGTCGATGCCACACATGCTGCCATTCCATCCTTACTGGCTGTCAGTGCAGTGCATCATTATCTGATCTCAGTGGGCAAACGTGTCCAGACTGCTCTGGTAGTAGAAAGCGGCGAGATACGCGAAGTGATGCATGCAGCCCTGCTGCTTGGCTTCGGAGCCAGCGCATTGAACCCCTACATGGCCTTTGCCATTCTCGACAAGCTCGTTACCGGTAAAGATATCCAACTCGATTATGCCACAGCAGAAAAGAACTACATCAAAGCCATCTGCAAAGGGCTCTTCAAAATCATGAGTAAAATGGGGATCAGTACCATCCGTTCATACCGGGGAGCAAAAATATTCGAAGCTATAGGATTAAGCGAAGAACTGAGCAAGGCTTGTTTCGGCGGCCTGCCCTCTACCATCGGCGGCATCCGGCTTGAAGAGATAGCCAAAGATGCCATCGCTTTCCACAATGAAGGATTCGCAGCGGAAAACAGTGATGACATTCTGCCCAACAAAGGCTTATACTCTTTCCGAAAAGACGGGGAAAAACATGCCTGGAATCCGGAAACGATCAGTGCCCTGCAACTGGCAACCCGCCTGGGCAGCTACAAGAAATTCAAAGAGTTTACACAAATGGCAGATGAAAAAGAAATGCCCATCTTTCTGCGCGATTTCCTGGGATTCAAACGGTCGCCTATCTCTATCGACAAGGTAGAGCCCGTTGAAAACATCATGAAACGTTTTGTTACCGGTGCCATGAGTTACGGTTCGATCAGCCGGGAAGCACACGAGACAATGGCCATCGCCATGAATGCCATTCACGGACGGAGCAATACCGGTGAAGGAGGTGAAGATGCCAAGCGATTCACCCCGCGTCCGGACGGAACAAACCTGAGAAGTGCCATCAAACAGGTAGCTTCGGGACGTTTTGGCGTGACTGCCGAATATCTGGTAAACGCGGATGAAATACAGATCAAGATTGCACAAGGCGCCAAGCCGGGCGAAGGCGGACAGTTGCCCGGCTATAAGGTGGACGAAGTGATAGCCCGTACCCGTCACTCCATACCGGGCATCTCGCTGATTTCCCCTCCTCCTCACCATGATATTTATTCAATCGAAGATCTGGCACAACTTATCTTCGACTTGAAAAACGTAAATCCCCGGGCGAGAATCAGTGTCAAACTGGTAGCCGAAAGCGGAGTCGGCACCATTGCCGCAGGTGTAGCCAAGGCCAAAGCCGACCTGATCGTCATCTCCGGTGCCGAAGGCGGAACAGGAGCTTCATCCGCCTCTTCCATCCGTTACGCCGGCATCCCACCCGAATTAGGATTGAGTGAAACCCAGCAAACCCTGGTGCTGAACGGACTGAGAGGTCAAGTCATGCTCCAAGTGGACGGACAGCTGAAAACCGGACGGGACATCATCCTGATGGCAATGTTGGGAGCCGAAGAGTTTGGATTTGCCACCTCTGCCCTGATTGTTCTGGGATGTGTCATGATGCGCAAGTGTCATCAGAATACTTGCCCGGTAGGCGTGGCCACACAAAATGAAGAATTACGTAGACGCTTCCACGGACGCAGCGAATACCTGGTGAACTTCTTCACTTTCCTGGCACAGGAGGTACGCGAGTATCTTGCGGAAATAGGTGTCGGAAAGCTGGACGACATTATCGGACGGACGGACCTGATCGAACGCACCCCCCAAGATATGCTCCCCAAGCACAGCCTGATTGACTTCAGCAGGTTGCTGGCACGGGTTGACAACCGGGCTGCCATTCTGCATACCACCAATCAGGACCACGGTATCTCGGCGGTGAAAGATGTGGAAATAATCCATGCCGCCCGCGAAGCCATCGAACGCCAACGGGAAGTCTCTCTGGAATATACCATTGCCAACACTGACCGCGCGTGCGGTGCCATGCTCTCAGGTGCCATCGCTACCCGGTATGGAGAAAAAGGTCTGCCGGAACATACGCTGAACGTCAAATTCAAAGGTTCCGCCGGACAGTCATTCGGTGCCTTCCTTGTACCGGGAGTCAACTTCAAGCTGGAGGGCGAAGCCAACGACTATTTGGGAAAAGGATTGAGTGGCGGACGTATCGCCGTACTTCCACCGGTACGGAGCAATTTCGAAGCGGAAGAAAACACCATTGCCGGAAACACCCTGCTATACGGAGCCACCAGTGGTGAAGTATACATCAATGGACGTGCGGGCGAACGTTTTGCGGTGAGAAACTCCGGAGCCGTCGCTGTTGTCGAAGGTGTGGGTGACCATTGTTGCGAATACATGACCGGCGGACGGGTGGTCGTGTTGGGACAGACCGGACGCAACTTTGCAGCCGGCATGTCGGGCGGCGTAGCCTATGTATGGAACAAAGAAGGAAACTTCGACTATTTCTGCAACATGGAGATGGTGGAACTTTCACTGATCGAAGAAGCCGGCTATCGCAAAGAACTTCATGAACTGATCCGCCAACATTATCTCTATACAGGCTCAAAACTGGCACGCACCATGCTCGACAATTGGAATCACTGCGTGGACGAATTCATCCAGGTGGTACCGATCGAATATAAAAAGGTGTTGCAGGAAGAACAGATGCGGAAACTGCAACAGAAAATCGCAGATATGCAGAGAGACTATTAGATAAGCCGCCGAACCTGTATATCAGATACCAATCTCAATCGTAAACTATAAAATCGTAAATAAAAATGGGAGATCCAAAAGCATTCTTAAATATTCCCCGTCACGAGGCCGGATACCGCCCCGTACACGAGCGCATCACTGATTTCAGTGAGGTGGAACAGACCCTCAACACAAGTGACCGCAAACTTCAGGCTTCACGCTGCATGGATTGCGGTGTCCCCTTCTGCCATTGGGCTTGTCCGTTGGGCAACAAGCAACCCGAATGGCAAGACGCACTCTACAAGGGAAAATGGCGTGAGGCCTACCAGATATTGTCTGCCACGTGCGACTTCCCGGAGTTTACCGGACGCATCTGCCCGGCACTCTGTGAGAAGTCGTGCGTACTGAAGCTATCGTGTGACGCCCCTGTCACCATCCGTGAAAATGAAGCAGCCATCGTGGAAGCAGCTTTCCGAGAAGGTTATATCATGCCGGCAATTCCCAAACGAAATGGAAAACGGGTAGCCGTCATCGGTTCCGGCCCTGCCGGACTGACGGTTGCCAACCGCTTAAACCGCTCGGGGTATGCCGTCACCGTTTTCGATAAAGCAGCAGCTCCGGGTGGATTACTTCGCTACGGAATCCCCAATTTCAAACTGAATAAAGTCATTATCGACCGCCGGATGAAGCTCCTGGAAGCGGAAGGCATTGAATTCAGAATGGGAACCGAGATCGACACGCATAAACTCACTCCGGAGAGTCGCACTTCCGATTTCGATGCCTATTGCATCTGCACCGGAGCGGAAACACCCCGGGATCTGCCCATTCCGGGACGCGAGTTGAAAGGAATCCATTTCGCTCTTGAGCTGTTGAGCGGACAAAACCGAATCATTGAAGGAGAAACTTTTTCCAAAGACGGGCAAGTAAATGCGAAAGGCCGAAAAGTGCTGGTCATCGGTGGCGGAGACACAGGCTCCGATTGTATCGGCACAAGCATTCGTCAAGGGGCGGCCTGCGTGACACAAATCGAAATCATGCCCAAGCCTCCTGTTGCCCATAATCCTGCCACTCCGTGGCCACAATGGCCGGCTGTACTGAAAACCACCTCCAGCCACGAAGAAGGCTGTATCCGTCGCTGGAGCCTGACTTCCAACCGGTTCCTCGGAAAGAACGGTAAAGTCACCGGAGTGGAAGTAGAAGAAGTGGAATGGTTACCGGACCCCGTCAACGAACGCTCTATTATGAAGCCGACCGGAAAAAAGGAAATAATCGAAGCAGATATGGTTTTATTAGCGATGGGATTCCTCAAACCCGAACAGCCAGTATTTGCCGAAAACGTATTCATCGCCGGAGACGCAGCAACAGGCGCAAGCCTTGTGGTGCGTGCCATGGCAAGCGGACGTACAGCAGCGACAGAGATAGAAAAATATTTAAACGCCAAGCGGTGAACAGCACGTAGTTTATTCATCATCAGACATTAACCCTTTAAAACAATTACGATTATGTGTGGAATAGCAGGAATTTTTAATATAAAAATTCAGAGCAGAGAACTCAGAAGCAAAGCCTTACAGATGGCACGGAAAATCCGGCATCGGGGACCCGACTGGAGTGGAATTTATTGTGGTGGAAGTGCCATCCTGGCACACGAGCGCCTTTCTATCGTCGACCCTCAAAGCGGAGGACAGCCCCTTTACTCGCCCGACCGGAAACTGGTACTGGCCGTCAATGGCGAAATTTATAATCACCGTGACATCCGTGCCCGGTATGCCGGCCGTTACGAGTTCCAGACTGGAAGTGACTGTGAAGTGATCCTTGCACTTTACCGCGACAAAGGCATCCGTTTCCTTGAGGATCTCAACGGTATTTTTGCTTTCGCCCTTTATGATGAAGAGAAAGATGAATACCTGATCGCCCGTGACCCCATCGGAGTAATACCTTTATATATAGGAAAAGATTCCGAAGGACACATCTACTTTGGCAGCGAGCTCAAGGCACTCGAAGGATTCTGCGACGAGTACGAGCCCTTCCTTCCCGGACACTACTATCACAGTAAAGAAGGAAAAATGAAACGCTGGTATACCCGCGACTGGATGGATTATGAAAAAGTGGCGAAAGAAAACGGCACCTCTCCCTGCCGACAGATTCATGACGCTCTTGAAGAAGCAGTACACCGCCAGCTGATGTCCGACGTACCTTACGGAGTACTTCTTTCGGGCGGACTGGACAGCTCTGTTATCTCTGCCATTGCCAAGAAGTATGCAGCCAAACGTATTGAAACGGACGGTGCAAGCGATGCCTGGTGGCCGCAGCTCCACTCCTTTGCTGTCGGGCTGAAGGGTGCACCGGACTTAGTCAAGGCACGTGAAGTGGCCGAATACATCGGTACTGTTCATCACGAAATAAACTACACCCTTCAGGAAGGGCTCGATGCAATCCGGGATGTCATTTATTTCATCGAGACATACGATGTCACTACCGTCCGGGCTTCCACACCGATGTATCTATTGGCACGTGTCATCAAGTCGATGGGCATCAAGATGGTACTAAGCGGTGAAGGTGCCGACGAAATCTTCGGCGGTTACCTCTATTTCCACAAAGCACCGGATGCCCGGGCTTTCCACGAAGAAACCGTAAGGAAACTATCCAAGCTGCATTTATACGACTGCCTTCGTGCCAATAAGAGCCTGGCAGCGTGGGGAGTGGAAGGACGTGTCCCTTTCCTCGACAAAGAGTTTCTCGATGTGGCAATGCGGCTTGATCCCAAAGTAAAAATGGCTCCGGGAAAAGTCATCGAAAAGAAAGTCCTGCGTGAAGCCTTTGCGGGTATGCTCCCCTCCGGCATCGCTTGGCGCCAAAAGGAGCAGTTCAGTGACGGTGTAGGATATAGTTGGATAGATACGTTGAAAGAGATCACCGCAACGGCTGTCAGTGACGACCAGATGGCACACGCTGCAGAACGTTTTCCTATCCATCCCCCAATGAATAAGGAAGAGTATTACTACCGCAGTATCTTCGAAGAGCACTTCCCCAGTGAAAGCGCTGCCCGCAGTGTGCCCAGCATTCCCAGTGTAGCCTGTTCGACAGCCGAGGCACTAACATGGGACACCGCATTCAAGAACCTGAACGATCCCAGCGGACGTGCCGTAAAAGGGATACACGTAGAAGCATATTAAAAAGGGGGTAACTCTAATAGGCAAAGGGTGTAGCCATCGGACGCTCAGGGTGTAGCCCCGACAAACGGATGGCTACACCCTATCCACAGAAGCGTTGCTCCTACCCATACTCCCATTTTCGGTACACAGGAATGTATTGTAAAGAGATTTAAAAGAAATTTATAGCTTTGTTTAACGCAGATTAGCATCCTTATCCTGCTGATTTGCGTTACTTTTTTATATCTTTGAAGGCGAACCAAAAACTGAAATATATGAAAATAAAAAAACTTCTGTTTGCCTCTGCCCTGCTTTTTTCAGCATACAATGCCGCTGCGCAAACCCAGGTCATTGCACATCGCGGATTCTGGAAAACCGAAGGTTCTGCGCAAAACAGTATCGCCGCCTTGCTAAAAGCCGACTCCATCGGATGCTACGGTTCGGAGTTTGATGTATGGCTGGCAGCCGATGACCAGTTAGTGGTCAACCATGATCCCACATTTAAAGGGAAAAGGATGGAAAACTCACCTTCCACCGCACTGACAGCCATCAAACTGGATAACGGGGAGAGCCTGCCTACCCTTGCCAAATACTTGAAAGCGGCACAACCGCTACACACCCGGTTGATTCTTGAGCTGAAAGCACACACCACTCCCCAACGCGAAACAAAAGCCATCGAAAAAATCGTTGCACTGGTAAAAGATATGGGACTGGAAAACCGGATGGAATACATCACCTTCTCCCTGCATGCCACGAAAGAATTCATCCGCCTGGCTCCGGCAGGAACCCCGGTTTATTATCTGGACGGTAATTTGTCTCCCAAGGAGCTGAAAGAATTAGGATGTGCCGGGCCGGACTATCATTACACAGTATTCCGCAAACATCCCGAATGGATCCGGGAATGCCATGATTTGGGCATGAAAGTGAATGCCTGGACTGTGAACAAGACGGATGACATGAAATGGCTGATCGATCGTAAAGTAGATTTCATCACCACCAATGAACCGGTACAACTGCAAAATCTGTTGAAAAAATAAATCTCCGTATCCAATCATTTTTTTAATTCTCCCTTGAGTGAGTACACGCCCACTCAAGGGAGTTTTTTCAATCCCGACTTCGTGTCTCATAGCTACAAAAACCATTCCGTATCTATTTAAAATGTTACTTTTACGATTCAGCATACCATATTTACAATTTAGCAACTACCGTTTACAATTCAGAAAATAAACTTGAAAAAAAATAAAGCAAACGTTCTATCTTTGAGCAAAAGAAAATATATAACTTTAAAAAATTAGAATCATGAAAAAGTTATCAGTATTACCGGTGTTGCTGTTATTCGTTTGTCTGGGAAATGTACAGGCACAAACAGCAAAAGAAATGACACGTAAACAAAAGAAAGCTGAACAGGAATTACTGGATCAAGCATTATTTGATGAAGCCAAACAGGCAATTACCATGAAAAATTTCATTTTAGAGGCCGACCATGTGATATTTAAGCACGGTACATCGGCCTTCGTTTCTTCGAATACAAATTTTGTAGCAGTAAAAGATGACAAGGCCGTGGTTCAGGTAGCTTTCAACATACCCGTTAGCGGTCCTAACGGTTTGGGTGGTATCACCGTCGAAGGTAGTACCTCCAACTACAAACAGACTACCGACAAAAAAGGAAATATATTCGTATCAATGAGCGTAATGGGAACCGGAATATCCGCACAAGTAAACATTCGCTTGGACAAGGGAAGTAATAATGCGTCGGTAGATATAAGTCCGAACTTCAATTCAAATCGTTTCACACTGACCGGAAGTTTACTTCCTTTGACTAAAGCTAACGTTTTCAAAGGTACATCACTTTAAGGTAAAAAGATTGTTTTCAGGCCATAATCAAGTATTAAAGTAATAATTACATTATCCATAAAAGTGAATTACCGGACGGAATTACGGAATAAGAGAATAACGCCAGTTTCCGCATAGGCATTTGTTTATACTATTTTTCGAGAAACAAGAGGTTGCCCAGAACCATTGTGATATTTTGTGTCTCCTCTTGTTTTTTTTACTAAATTTGTAATATACACATAAAGTCTACAATCAATATGCGACAAAAATACAATCATTTGTTCAATGGCTTGCTATTCTCAGGGTTAGCATCTTTTTCATATCTGTTTCTCGTGCTGTACTCCGACTTGGCTCCGAAGCATTTGGAAGTATTGATTTCTTTTAAGTCGTTCATATTGATACTTGCCGCTTTTAATCTGGTTGGTTTCGGAGTATTGATGATTCACAACTGGCAGAAGCGCAGTTTCCAGTTCCTGGTCAAACGCAAAGATCGATTAATTATTGACTGCATCCTTACTGCGATCATACTGTTTTTGATGAATTATCTGGTCTGGTCAATAGTAAAAGCCATATTTGAGGTTTCCGAACCTTTTATCCTAAAAGGCCGAGGATTAAGAATAATAGCCCTGGTCTGGTTAGTAGAAATGGTGATAACCAATCTAACTTTGACTATCAACTTCTACAGGCAATTGGTTCTTTTGCACGAAAAGGCAGAGCAATTTGAAGAAGCTTCCATAAAAGCCCAATACGTAGCCTTACAGAATCAACTGAATCCGCATTTTCTTTTCAACAGCCTCAATACGCTTATCTCCGAAATAGAATATTCTCCCCGAAACGCCGTTCTATTCACCCAGCGCTTGTCCGACGTATACCGGTATATATTACAAAGCCAGCAACAGCGCTTGGTTACTTTAAAATCGGAATTGTCTTTCATTGATTCCTACATCTTTCTTCATAAAGTTCGTTTAGGAGATTGTATCCGAATCGATAACAAGGTAGAGTTACACAATTACGATTTGAAGTTACCTTCGTTGGCCCTACAGTTATTAGTAGAAAACGTCATTAAACACAACATTATTAATATGGATTATCCGATGAAGATACTGATTGATTACGAACAACAAAGTGGTATGTTGGCGGTAACCAATGAAATTAGAGTAAAGCCCAATGTAGCTACTACGGGAATGGGGCTAAAGAATCTTTCAATCCGCTATCGTCTGATATGCGATAAGAATATCCTCATAGAAAGTAATACTAATTATTTCACCGTTAAAGTTCCCCTATTAAATGAATAAAATTACAGCTGTTATTATTGAAGACGAAATTCCGGCGGCCCGCCGATTGAATAAGATCATAAATGAAATACGTCCCGAATGGCAAGTCACGATATTGCCCGGCAGTGTAGAAAAAAGTGTAGAATGGTTTAATAAGAATCCACATCCGGATATTGTTTTTCTTGACATACAACTGACAGACGGCATTTCATTCACATTTATCGAACAAGCACGTCCGGAGAGCACTATCATCTTTACCACTGCATACGATGAATATGCTATTAGGGCTTTTGCCGTCAATAGCATTGACTATTTACTTAAACCGATAGACAGTGTCCGGCTGGAAGAAGCTATTGCCAAGTTCGAACATCTTACCACCAAATATCTGGTACAGGAGCAAAAGACAACCGATCTAATAGACATTTTACAAAACATAGCCAATCCGTGCAAAAAGTATCGCACCCGTTTTCTTATATCAGGCGAAGATAAACTTTTTACCCTGCAAGTTGAAGATATCGCCTATTTCTATTCTGAAAACAAAATAACTTTTGCCGTTACCAAGCAAAACAGGGAACATATTATCGATCTCTCTCTGGACAGGCTGATGGAACAACTCAATCCGGATATCTTTTTCCGAAGTAGCCGGCAGACAGTGATCAGTATTAACGCTATTGAGCGGATTGAATCGTATTTTCTGGGAAAAGCCATTTTACATGTAAAACCTCCTTTTAAAGATAAGATAATCGTCAGCCGTGATAAAATACCTCAGTTGAAACTTTGGTTAAACTACTAAAAGCATTACATATCTTAGACATTTGAAATTGTTTTATCTCCTCCATCATTGATATAGAGATTTAACTGTATCCAACTTCGGACTCAAATACATATTCTGATACAGTCCGGTTAGCCGCACACAAAAAGAAAGCATTTAAGAAGAAAGAGGTTTCATTCTGTCAGGATGGAGCCTCTTTCCTCTTTTATAAAGATGCCCAATTGATCTAAATCAATTCATCTATCCTATCCCAAAATCCTAAAAGAGACACAGAACAAAATCGCTTCATTACAGTTTATTAAAAATATGCAGCATTCTTATTTCAATTCAGAAGTAAAAACAGGCAGAAATATCAAAAAGTGAAAGATCTCTTAAAATAAATAGATATAAGACATGCTTTCAATAGAAATACAAAACAAAAAGTCATATCTTTGCATAGTAATAAAACAAAAGGATACATCAATCGATTAATACAGATCAAAATGACAAGAACGATTCAATTCACCAAAATGCATGGGGCAGGAAACGATTACATCTATGTAAATACCCTCAGGTTTCCTATCCGCAATCCCGGTAAAACAGCCATCGAATGGAGTGCCTGCCATACGGGGATCGGCAGTGACGGGCTCGTTTTGATCGGTCATTCGGACAAAGCAGATTTCAGCATGCGCATATTCAATGCCGACGGTTCGGAAGCAATGATGTGCGGTAACGCAAGCCGGTGCATCGGCAAGTATCTTTATGAATACGGACTGACCTCAAAAAACATCATCACCTTGGAAACCCTCTCGGGTATCAAAGTGCTGAAACTGCACCTTGAAGTCCAAACGGTAAAAGCCGTAACGGTTGATATGGGTGTACCACTGGAAACCGGAACAATAGATTTCGACAACAAATTTCCATTCGTCTCCACGCAAGTATCGATGGGGAATCCGCACCTCGTCACCTTCGTGGACGATATCCGGAGTATAGACCTTCCGGAGATCGGCCCGAAGCTGGAAAAACATCCGCTTTTCCCCGACCGTACGAACGTGGAGTTTGCACAGATAACAGGAGAAAACAAGATCCGTATGCGGGTGTGGGAAAGGGGATCGGGCATTACACAGGCCTGCGGGACAGGCGCCTGTGCAACAGCCGTAGCGGCCCATCTCACCGGACGGACGGGACGAACCGTAGATATCGTGATGGACGGAGGCACACTGACCATAAAATGGGACGAAGCAACAGACCATGTATACATGACCGGACCGGCAGTTAAAGTATTCGACGGAACAATAGAACTAAGAGAATAGTTAATGGATTTCAGGTATCAGTCCATTTGATAAGGTATAAAGATTCAGTTTTCAGGAATAACATTTCAAACTTAAAACAAGAACAATATGGCATTAGTAAACGAACATTTTTTGAAATTACCGGGAAGCTACTTGTTCTCGGACATAGCGAAGAAGGTCAATACTTTTAAAATAACACACCCGAAGCAGGACATCATCCGGCTGGGGATCGGCGATGTGACCCGTCCCCTTCCGAATGCCTGCATCGAGGCCATGCACAAGGCAGTCGAAGAGATGACGTCTACCGAAACCTTTCGCGGATACGGTCCCGAACAAGGATACGATTTCCTGATTGAGGCCATTATCAAAAACGACTATGCTCCACGGGGTATCCATCTTTCGCCTACGGAAGTATTTATCAACGACGGCGCCAAAAGTGATACGGGTAATATCGGAGACATTCTCCGTCACGATAACAGTGTAGGTGTCACAGATCCCATTTATCCGGTTTACATCGACAGCAACGTGATGTGCGGACGTGCCGGAGTGCTGGATACCGAAAGTGGCAAATGGAGCAACGTCACTTATATGCCTTGTACCGCCGAGAATCATTTCATCCCGGCCATTCCGGAGAAACGCATTGACATCGTCTACCTCTGTTATCCCAATAATCCCACCGGTACAACGCTGACAAAAGCTGAACTGAAGAAATGGGTAGATTACGCACTGGCCAATGATACCCTGATCCTGTTTGACGCAGCTTACGAGGCCTACATTCGGGAACCGGATATTCCCCACTCCATCTACGAAATCAAAGGAGCCAAGAAATGTGCCATCGAGTTTCGCAGTTTCTCGAAAACAGCAGGTTTCACCGGAATACGCTGCGGATATACCGTTGTGCCGAAAGAGCTGACGGCAGCCACACTCGAGGGAGAACGCATCCCTCTGAACCGGATGTGGAACCGCCGCCAATGCACCAAGTTCAACGGAACGTCTTATATCACCCAACGTGCCGCAGAGGCGGTTTATAGCCCCGAGGGGAAAGAACAGATACAGGAAACGATCAATTATTATATGACAAACGCCCGCATCATGAAAGAAGGACTGGAATCCACCGGACTGAAAGTATACGGAGGAGTAAACGCACCTTATTTGTGGGTAAAGACTCCCAATGGAACCAGTTCGTGGCGTTTCTTCGACCAGATGTTGTACGAAGCCAATGTAGTGGGAACTCCGGGAGTCGGTTTCGGCCCCAGCGGAGAAGGTTACATCCGCCTGACGGCATTTGGCGAACGAAACGATTGCATCGAGGCAATGCGGCGCATCAAGAACTGGCTGTAAAGCTTTCATGTGATACGGGTAACATGAATACAAAGCGGAGATGAATACGGTTTCACCACAGATTGACGCGGATTAAAGAATTATTCCGTTGATGATTAAGATTTAAAAATCTGTGGAAATCCGTGTAATCTGTGGTGAATCAAAACCCAAACAGTTTATAAATAATTCAATCATTATGTCAAAACTCAGATTCAGAGTCGTAGAAACGGCCTTTAAGAAAAAAGCCGTAGAAGTGGCAACTCCCACCGAACGCCCGTCGGAATACTTCGGGATGTACGTTTTCAACAAGGAAAAGATGTTTAAGTACCTGCCAAGCCATGTGTTCAGCAAACTCACCGATGTGATTGACAACGGCGCACCACTGGATCGCAGTATCGCCGACGAGGTTGCAGCCGGTATGAAGAAATGGGCCATCGAGATGGGGGCCACACACTATACCCATTGGTTTGCTCCACTGACCGAAGGCACTGCCGAAAAGCACGACGCTTTTGTAGAACATGATGGAAAAGGGGGGATGATGGAAGAATTCACCGGAAAACTGCTGGTTCAGCAGGAACCGGATGCCTCGTCTTTCCCGAACGGAGGTATCCGCAACACTTTCGAAGCTCGTGGTTACAGTGCATGGGATCCCTCCTCACCTGCTTTCATTGTAGACGATACGCTGTGCATACCGACTATCTTCATCGCCTATACAGGTGAATCGCTCGATTACAAAGCACCGTTACTGAAAGCGCTGAGGGCAGTAGACAAAGCTGCTGTAGCCGTTTGCCGTTACTTCAATCCGGATGTAAAAAAAGTATATGCCTACCTGGGATGGGAACAAGAGTACTTCCTGGTAGACGAAGGCTTATACGCCGCCCGTCCGGACCTGCTGCTGACCGGACGTACCCTGATGGGGCATGACAGCGCCAAGAACCAACAGCTCGAAGACCATTACTTTGGTGCCATCCCCACCCGCGTAGCCGCTTTCATGAAAGATCTGGAAGTGGAAGCATTGAAACTGGGCATCCCCGTAAAAACGCGCCACAACGAAGTAGCGCCCAATCAGTTTGAGCTGGCCCCTATCTTCGAAGAGTGCAACCTGGCCAATGACCACAACCTGCTGATCATGTCCCTGATGCGCAAAGTTAGCCGCCGCCACGGCTTCCGTGTACTGCTCCACGAAAAACCGTTCAAAGGTGTCAACGGATCGGGCAAACACAACAACTGGTCGCTGGGCACGGACACCGGCATCCTGCTGATGGCTCCGGGCAAGACTCCGGAAGATAACCTGCGTTTCGTAACATTCGTCGTCAATACACTGATGGCTGTTTATCACCATAACGGACTTCTGAAAGCATCCATCTCCAGTGCCACCAATGCACACCGGCTGGGAGCCAACGAAGCGCCTCCCGCCATCATCTCCTCTTTCCTGGGCAAGCAGCTTTCACAAGTGTTGGAACACATTGAAGAAAGTACGAAAGATGACCTGATCAGCCTGAGCGGCAAACAGGGCATGAAGCTGGACATCCCACAGATACCCGAATTGCTGATTGACAATACGGACCGGAACCGTACTTCACCTTTCGCATTCACCGGAAACCGTTTCGAATTCCGTGCCGTAGGGTCCGAAGCCAACTGTGCCAGCGCAATGATAGCCCTGAACGCGGCTGTCGCCGACCAGTTGAAACGGTTTAAGAAAGATGTAGACAAGCAGATTGAGAAGGGAGAGCCCAAGATTTCGGCCATTCTCGACGTGATCCGGAAATATATCAAGGAATGCAAAGCCATTCATTTCGACGGCAACGGATACAGCGACGAATGGAAAAAAGAAGCCGCCCGTCGCGGTCTGGATTGTGAAACAAGCGTTCCTGTCATCTTCGACAACTATCTGCGCCCCGAAACGATAGCCATGTTCGAAGCTGTGGGCGTGATGAACCGGAAAGAACTGAAGGCCCGCAACGAAGTGAAATGGGAAACTTATACCAAGAAAATCCAGATTGAAGCCCGCGTATTGGGTGATCTGGCCATGAACCATATCATCCCTGTTGCTACACAGTACCAGACAGACCTGATAGATAATGTATATAAAATGAAATCCCTCTTTCCGGAAGAGAAAGCAGCCCGACTTTCTGCCAAGAACCTGGAACTGATTGAAGAGATTGCCGACCGTACCGCTTTCATCAAGGAACATGTAGACGCAATGATCGAAGCCCGCAAAGTGGCAAATAAGATAGAAAGTGAACGCGAAAAAGCCATTGCTTACCACGACACCATCGTGCCGGCTCTGGAAGAGATTCGTTACCACATCGACAAACTGGAACTGATTGTCGACAACCAGATGTGGACACTGCCTAAATACAGAGAGTTGTTATTTATAAGATAAACAGTCTTAAGAGAGTGTGTTGAAACTCACCACAGAGGACGCAGAGTAACATAGAGTAAATTTTAAACCATTGATTATCAATGTTGATAATCTGTGAGAATCGGTGTAATCTGTAGTGAAAAGTTTTTGGCACATCCCCTTTCAGAAACCTATTTCTTTTGTTGGTTGTTTTAAGTTTGCAGGGGGAGGATTGCCGTGAGGCAACCCTCTCTTCTTTTATTCAATGATCTCCGCGTCCTCTATCTCTCCTTTCACCGGAGTTTTAGGACGGCGACGGGCAAACTTGAACCAGTTGATCAGTTCGGAAATGGCATAAACCAAGCTGCTGATACCGATTATCATGAAAGCCGTGTTGCGTGCTCCGGTAGGATTGAACAGGGCTACGACACCCGCTATCAGGATCAGGGCCGGTATCACATAAAAGCCGCCCGGCACAGGCATCCAGCGACGTGCCATCGAAAGGGATGCAATCTGTTGTACGCCTCCCATAATCAGGATAAAGCCCAGCAGGAACATCAGTACATCGGCAAAGAAGCCCGGCATCGTAACCAGCCAGAGTCCGAAGAGCAGACTTCCAACCCCCTCGATAGGGAAACGGCGGGACACACCCGGTTCGGGTTTGGTACCGAAATAACCAATCAGCACAATAAATCCCGGAATCAGGAACAATATGCCAATGGTTATGACAATATAATTAATTGCCGCGTCCGGCCAGAGCACCAACACCAGGCCGATGACAAGCGCACAAATAGTGCGGATAAGAGAATAATTCATTGATTTCATATCTTACATTTTTTTAACGGGGTATCCCGCATACTTTCTGCGAATATACGTGTTTCTGTCTACATATAAAAAGAACAAATGATTTTTGTAATAAGTTCATAGCAAGAATGTAATATCTATTACATCGCAGAAGCATACTTTTGCAAAAAAATAAGTAAACTCTTATCCGAATGAAATCAGACGAAGCGAGACGTAAAAAGCTTTATGTAGAACGGGACATCAGTTGGATGTACTTTAATCAACGCATTTTGCTTGAAGCTGCCCGCCCGGAAGTTCCCTTACTGGAGCAACTTACTTTCCTGGGCATTTACTCAAACAACTTAGACGAGTTTTTCCGTGTTCGTGTGGCTACATTGAACCGTATTGTGGAGTATGGCGACAAAAATATCCGCGAAGAACGTGATACGGCCGCACGCACACTGAAGCAGATCGGCAAGCTGCACAATCAGTACTACCGGCAATTTGAAGAAACGTTCGCTTCGATCATGGAAAAGTTGAAACAAGAAAACATCCATGTCATCAAAGACACCGAACTCACACCGGAACAAGAGCTCTTCATCACTTCACTCTACCGGAACCGGTTGAACGGTTCTACCAACCCGCTCTTTCTCAATAAAACCTCCCGCCAACCGGACGACCAGACCGACGAAGACATCTACCTGGCCATCCGCCTGCAACGCAAAGACGGCGAGGGAAAAGTGAAAGTAAGAGATTATGCCGTCATCGAACTTCCCACCAACGAGTTCGGACGTTTCATCCGTCTGCCGGATTCGGACGGTAAAACGTATCTGATGTTCCTGGATGACGTCATCCGCTACTGCCTGCCGATGATCTTCATAGGTATGAACTATACGGATTATGAAGCCTATACCTTCAAATTCACCAAAGATGCCGAAATGGAGATAGACAGCGACTTGCGTACGGGTGTACTTCAAAAGATATCAAAAGGGGTGAAAAGCCGGAAGCGGGGTGAACCGATCCGTTTCGTCTATGACCAACAGATGCCGAAAGACCTGCTGCGAAAGCTGACCGACCGCCTCAACGTAGACAAAAACGACACCCGTGTAGCCGGCGGACGTTATCATAACTTCAAAGACCTGATGAAGTTCCCCGACTGCGGGCGCACTGACCTGAAATACCCTGCCTGGCCTCCCGTCTTCAAGCAGGAGCTGAACGGTGAGGAAAGTATCCTGAAACTGATCCGGAAGCAAGACCGCTCGCTGCATTACCCCTATCAATCGTTCGACACGGTGATACGCGTACTGCGTGAAGCGGCCATCAGCAAAGAGGTGAGAAGCATCAAGATGACCCTCTATCGCCTGGCCAAAGATTCGAAGGTAGTGAAAGCCTTGATCTGTGCGGCACAAAACGGGAAAAAGGTGACCGTCATCATCGAGTTGCTTGCCCGCTTCGACGAAGCCTCCAACATCAATTGGAGCAAACGTATGCAGGATGCCGGAATCAAAGTGATCTTCGGAGTGGAAGGACTGAAGATTCACTCCAAACTGATACATATCGGAACACGGTTCGGTGACCTGGCTTGTATCAGCACCGGAAACTTTCACGAAGGAAACGCACGGATGTACACCGATTTCACTATCATGACCGCACACCGGTCCATCGTACGCGAGGTCAACTCGGTATTCGATTTTATCGAGAAGCCGTATCTTCCCGCCAACTTCAAAGAACTGCTCGTGTCACCCAACGATATGCGCAAACGGCTGATAGCACTGATCAACAAGGAAATCAAAAACAAGCAACAAGGAAAAGAGGCCTACATCCTTGCCAAAGTGAACCACATCACCGACCGGGCGCTGGTACAGAAACTCTACGAGGCTTCGACAGCCGGCGTACAGATAGACCTGGTGGTCCGGGGCAACTGTTCACTGGTGACCGGTGTGCCCCGAATCAGCGACAACATCCGGATCAACGGTATCATTGACCGTTACCTGGAACATCCGCGCATCTTTATCTTTGCCAACGGAGGAGAAGAGAAATATTATATAGGATCGGCGGACTGGATGCCCCGCAACCTGGACAACCGCATCGAAGTGCTCACACCCGTATACGATAAAGCGATACAGGATGAACTGAAAAAAGTGGTCTGCCACGGACTCCGCGATACGGCCAAAGGACGCATCGTAGACGGCAGTGGCGAAAACAAGACATGGGAGGAAAGCGGTGTCCCTTTCCGCTCTCAGGAAGAATTATACAAATACTATAAAGAATCAGAATGAAGAAAGTAAACTATGCCGCCATCGACATTGGTTCCAATGCCGTGCGGTTATTGATAAAGAGTGTAAACGAGGAAGGATCGCCCGAAGGATTATTGAGCAAAGTTCAACTGATACGTATCCCCCTCAGGTTAGGTGAAGACGCTTTTACCACCGGAGAAATATCAGAAGAAAAAGCCGGGAAACTGATCCGGCTGATGAAAGCCTACAAGCAACTGATGAAGATATTCGAAGTGTCAGATTACCGCGCCTGTGCCACCTCGGCCATGCGTGATGCCCGCAACGGGAAAGCAATCACACGCAGAATAGAAAAGAAAACCGGTATCCGCGTCGAAATCATCGACGGGCAGGAAGAGGCGCATATCGTATACGATAACCACATCGAACAGCTTTTTGCTTCGGGACAGAACTACCTGTACGTTGACGTCGGTGGTGGTAGCACGGAAATCAACCTGATCTGCGACGCAGAACTCAAAAGCTCACGTTCCTATAATATCGGTACCGTGCGTATGCTCAGCGGCATGGTAAAGAACGAAGAAAAAGAACAGATGCGCTCCGACCTTCAGGCACTGGCTGCCGAATATTCCTCCATCCAGATCATCGGATCGGGAGGCAATATCAATAAACTTTTCCGCCTGGCGGACAAAAAGGACAAAAAACAATCTTTCCTTCCCGTCGAGTCGTTACAGGAAATCTGCGAAACCCTGAAGCCCCTCTCTAAAGAAGAACGGATCAAACGGTTCAAACTGAAGCCTGACCGGGCAGATGTAATTGTCCCGGCAGCGGAAATCTTTCTGGAAGTGGCAAAACAGGTGAACGCAACCGGTATCACAGTCCCGACCATCGGGCTATCAGACGGTATCATCGACAGCCTTTATACCAAAAACATGCGGACGGAAAACGATGAACGATGAACGGAGACTCACCACAGAGGACACAGAGTACACAGAGAAAAGATTATAGAGATGGATCATCCGTACTTAGCATATCTGTGCATTCCGAGTAATCTGTGGTGAAAAAACATAAAAGAACTCTGTGCCCTCTGTGTACTCTGTGGTGAATACAAGACTAAAGTGCGCTCTTCAGGATTTCCTTCGCAACAGCTCCGGTCACATTTTCGTTCTCGCCATATTTCACACCCCGTTCATTGAAACGGCGTTCTATTTCATCAATCGTCTCCATGCCGATGCCCTCCTCACTCAGGCGGGTAGTCAGCCCTAATGAACGGAAAAACTCCTCTGTGCGGCGGATCGTTTCATCGATACGTTCGTCACGGGTCCCGGAAGTAATGCCGAGTACCCTCTCGCCATATTGCAGAATCTTATCACCTTTCACCTTGCGAAGCACACGCAGAGTAGCGGGGAATACGATGACCAGTGTATGTCCGTGTGTCAGTCCATGAAGTGCGGTCAGTTCGTGCCCGATCATGTGCGTAGCCCAGTCCTGAGATACTCCCATAGCGATAAAGCCGTTCAGTGCCATCGTTGCCGACAGCATAAAATCGGCCATCAGCTGATAATCGTGCTGATTCTCACGGATCTTCGGAGCTATCTCCATCAAGGTTTGCAGGATACCTTCCGCCCAGCGGTCCATCACCCTACTCTGTCCCGGGGTTGTCATGTATTGCTCCATCACATGTACAAACGTATCAGCAATACCGCAGGCCACCTGATGGGGCGGCAGTGTAAACGTCACTTCCGGATCGAGAATGGAGAATAAGGGATAATTGGAATAGAAAGGATATTTCTCTTTGGTTTCATGACGCGAAATCACGGCTCCGCTGTTCATTTCCGATCCCGTGGCAGGCAGAGTGAGGACAGTAGCAAGAGGAACGGTATTTGTCACCGGACGTCCGGCAAGCACCAGATCCCACGCATCCCCATCGTACAACAGTCCGGCAGAAATCAGCTTCGTGCCATCGATGACCGATCCGCCTCCCACAGCCAGCAGATAGTCCACCTTCTCCTCTTTTCCAAGGGCAATGGCTTTACGTAAAGTCTCAATGGAAGGATTAGGCTCAATGCCCCAGAACTCTACAGTGAAATGATTCTTCAGGGCTTCTTTCACTTGGTCGTATACACCGTTTTTTTTCACGCTACCGCCACCGAAGGTAATCATCACCCGCTTGTCTGCCGGTATCTCTTTACTCAACCGGGCAATCATCCCGTGTCCCATGATCAGCTTCACGGGATTCTGAAAAATAAAATTATCCATAGGTTATCAGTTTATATCATCATTTATACGATATTCAATCAGATACAAAAATAATCGCTTCTTTCCGGAAAACAAAAAGATTTGCAGGGGAATCATGCGGAAAAAAACACTTAAGTGTTTCTCAGGAAAGACTTAAGTGTTTCCGGCAAAAGACTTAAACGTTTTCGGAAAACGTCTAAGCGTTTCGCTGAAAAGACTTAAGTGTTTAGGACGAAAAATACAAGTCTTTAGTTTACAGGTAGCCAAGCGTTGATATCCTCGGCTACAAAAAGCCAGTAAAGCAGCAACAGGATGAATATGACAACGGCAATCGCAATTAAAACTTTTCTTTGTTTCATAATGTTTGGTTTCTGTTTTTAAATAATTTATATCTGAAGAAACAATATAAATAACAAAATGTTTAAAAAGGACTTCTATTTCGAGCATTTACCAATTCTTTCTTACACTCAATGTATATATAATATACATCGGTTAGGTCCAAAGGCTCAAGGTTCATTCTATGGGATTCATCCCCTGGGAAAACACAAAGAATCCCCTGCATACAACATTAAAAATCAAATAATTACATACAAACATCTCTAATAATAGTGGACACAAAAACAGATAATGCGTAACTCTAAAAACAGACATAAATAATACACATATACAATACAATATATTTTACATTAATTCCAAAATGCGCTAAAGAGCAAAAGATTTTTAGAAAGTACTTTTTAACAACAAACACAACATCTTCCCACAAGGTATGATACTCATAGAGTGAACCTTGAGCCATTGAACCCTAATTAAAAGTTAAGCAAATTCATAATCTTCTGATAATAAAAAAGTTAATATTAAAAAAACAGAAACAAAGCAATACAGGTTCAGCAGAATCAGGAACCACTCCCTGCGAGCATCCGACAATTAAAAATATGTACAGCAAGTATTTGAGAAATCATAAATAGATTCCCGCCAAAACAAAAAATAAAAAGGAGGGAAATAAAAAAAAGAAAGATTTTATTTGTTATTCCAAACAAAGTATCTATATTTGCCCCGTTAAATAACAATTAGCAATGATGAAAATGCAAGTAAATACATATTGGTGGTGGCGCCCGTTACAACTCCGACAGTCGTAAGGGAGCAGCGCTCGTATGTATATACCTCATTAAAGATATAACAGAAATTCAGAAAGAGCCCTGTCGCAACCTGCGACGGGGCTCTTTCTTTTTTGACCGAAAATACAAATAACGAATAAAAAATAGGATTATGAAAAGTTTCTTAGTTGATCAGGATGGCTATTACGGAGAATTCGGAGGTGCTTATGTGCCGGAAATACTCCACAAATGCGTAGAAGAGTTGAAAAACACGTATCTCAAAGTGATCGAAAGCGAAGATTTTAAAAAGGAATTCGACCAATTGCTGCGGGATTATGTAGGACGTCCTTCTCCCCTCTACCCGGCTCGCCGCCTTTCGGAAAAGTATGGTTGCAGGATGTATCTGAAACGGGAAGACCTGAACCATACAGGAGCCCACAAGATAAACAACACCATCGGACAAATTCTGCTGGCACGCCGCATGGGCAAAAAGCGGATCATCGCCGAGACCGGTGCCGGACAGCACGGAGTGGCAACGGCCACCGTTTGCGCCCTGATGGACATGGAGTGCATCGTGTATATGGGAAAAACGGATGTAGAACGCCAGCATATCAATGTAGAGAAGATGAAGATGCTGGGAGCCACAGTCATCCCGGTAACATCGGGTAACATGACACTGAAAGATGCTACGAACGAAGCCATCCGCGACTGGTGCTGCCATCCTTCGGATACGTATTACATCATCGGTTCCACCGTAGGACCACACCCGTATCCGGATATGGTGGCACGCTTGCAGTCGGTCATCAGCGAAGAGATAAAAAAGCAACTTCAAGAAAAAGAGGGACGTGACTATCCGGACTACCTGATTGCCTGTGTGGGCGGAGGAAGCAACGCTGCCGGAACCATCTACCACTACATCGATGACGAACGGGTTCAGATCGTCTTGGCCGAAGCCGGTGGCAAGGGGATAGAAACCGGAATGACGGCAGCTACCATTCAATTGGGTAAAATGGGAATCATCCATGGTGCACGCACGTTCGTGATCCAAAACGAAGACGGGCAGATTGAAGAGCCTTACTCTATCTCCGCCGGACTGGACTATCCCGGTATCGGACCGATGCATGCCAACCTCGCCGACAAAAAACGGGCATTGGTGTTGGCCGTCAACGACGATGAAGCCATCCGTGCCGCTTACGAACTGACCCGGCTGGAAGGAATCATTCCCGCACTGGAATCGGCACATGCACTGGGAGCCTTGGATAAAATGACCTTCAAACCGGAAGATGTAGTCGTGCTGACCGTATCGGGACGGGGAGATAAAGATATAGAAACTTATTTGGGATAAATCATTTCACCACAGATTACACGGATTAACACAGATTTTTTAATCTAATTACCCACAAAACAGATCGTCAATCTGCGAAAATCTGTGTAATCTGTGGTGAATTCAAAATCAAATTAAAAAGAAAAAAATTATGAATACCTTTCATTATACCACCCATAGCAAGCAGGTCTTGGGCGACCTGCACACTCCGGTAAGCATCTACCTCAAAGTGCGCGATATGTATCCGCAATCGGCATTAATGGAAAGCTCGGATTATCATGCCGGAGAAAATTCCCTCTCGTTCATCGCACTCTGCCCATTGGCAAGCATCGGCATAAACAGTGGAATAGTGACCACTACGTATCCCGACAACAGCCGCCGGGAAGAACCACTCAGCAAGACGTTCCACGTAGAGAATGCGTTCAACCGCTTCATCAACCAGTTCCATGTAGTGGGAGCCGATAAGAAATTCTGCGGACTGTATGGCTATACCACTTTCAACGCAGTGAAGTACTTTGAGCACATCCCCGTGAAAGAAAGCCACGACGAGCAAAACGACGCTCCGGACCTGCTATACATATTATATAAGTACATCATCGTCTTCAATCACTTCAAGAACGAGCTGACTCTGGTGGAAATGCTGGCGGAAGGAGAAGAAAGCAGTCTGTCACAACTGGAATCGGCCATAGAGAACCGCAACTATGCCTCGTACAACTTCTCAGTGACCGGTCCCGTCACCAGTACCATCACCGACGAAGAGCACAAAGCGAATGTACGCAAAGGTATCGCCCACTGCCTCCGGGGAGACGTCTTCCAGATTGTACTGTCCAGACGGTTCATCCAGCCTTATGCCGGTGACGACTTCAAGGTATACCGCGCGCTACGCAGCATCAACCCCTCCCCTTACCTGTTCTATTTTGACTTCGGCGGATACCGCATCTTCGGTTCGTCACCGGAAACACACTGCAAAGTAGAAGACGGACAAGCCTATATCGATCCGATTGCCGGAACCACACGGCGTACGGGAGACACCATAAAGGACAAAGAACTGACGGAAGCACTTCTGGCCGACCCGAAAGAGAACGCAGAGCATGTGATGCTGGTAGATCTGGCACGCAACGACCTCAGCCGCAATTGCCACGACGTGCGGGTGCTGTTTTACAAAGAACCGCAATATTACAGCCATGTCATCCATTTGGTAAGCCGCGTCAGCGGAGCACTGAACAAAGGGGCGAATCCGCTCAAGACTTTCATCGACACTTTCCCGGCCGGGACGTTGAGCGGCGCACCGAAAGTACGTGCCATGCAGCTTATCAGTGAGATAGAGCCGCACAACCGCGGAGCTTACGGAGGCTGCATCGGTTTCATCGGACTGGACGGGGAACTGAACCAGGCTATTACGATCCGTACTTTTGTAAGCCGCAACAATGAATTGTGGTTCCAGGCCGGAGGAGGCATCGTGGCACGCAGTCAGGACGAATACGAACTGCAAGAGGTCAACAACAAACTGGGAGCACTGAAGAAAGCAATAGATCTGGCCGTAAAACTAAAAAACTAAAAGGCATTCACCACAGAGGACACAGAGGACACAGAGATTAATTAGCTGCGCTCCATCTGTTTTCAGATAAAAGAACCTAAGAACCCATAAAGAATTATCTGTTCTTTTGTTCTTATGTCTAAAAAAAACTTTGTGTACCCTGTGTCCTCTGTGGTGAACCCAAACTCTAAAACAAATAAAAAAACAATGAATAACAAGATAGATCCCCTTAACAGACGGGAAGAAGCGATTCTGCTCCTGGACAACTATGACTCTTTCACTTACAACCTGCTGCACGTGGTAAAAGAGTTGGGAGCCACTAACATTGAAGTGTTCCGCAACGACGAAATTTCACTGGAAGAAGTGGAACGTTTTGATAAAATCATCCTTTCGCCGGGACCGGGCATACCGGAAGAAGCCGGACTGCTGCTACCCATTATCCGGAAATATGCACCGACCAAAAACATCTTAGGAGTTTGCCTGGGACATCAGGCCATCGGTGAAGCCTTCGGGGCAGCACTCGAGAACCTGACAGAAGTATACCATGGCGTACAGACTCCGGTCAACATCCTGAAAGAAGATGTTCTTTTTAAAGGTTTGGGACACGAAATACCCGTAGGCCGCTATCATTCGTGGGTAGTAAGCCGCGAGGACTTCCCCGAATGCCTCGAGATCACCGCCGAAAGCCGTGAAGGACAAATCATGGCATTACGGCACCGCACGTACAACGTACATGGCATCCAGTTCCATCCCGAATCGGTGCTGACTCCGCAAGGAAAAGAAATCATTAAAAACTTCTTAAACCAATAAACCCCATGAAACAGATTCTATATAAATTATTCGAACATCAATACCTGGGACGGGACGAAGCCCGTACCATATTGCAGAACATTGCACAAGGCAAATACAACGACGCACAAGTGGCCTCACTGATAACCGTCTTCCTGATGCGCAACATATCGGTAGAGGAACTTTGCGGATTCCGTGATGCGTTGCTCGAAATGCGCGTACCGGTGGATCTGAGTGAATTTGCGCCTATCGATATCGTAGGAACCGGAGGGGACGGCAAAAATACATTCAACATCTCTACCGCAGCCTGTTTCACTGTGGCAGGAGCCGGATTTCCGGTAGTAAAACATGGCAATTACGGTGCCACTTCCGTCAGCGGAGCCAGCAACGTAATGGAACAGCATGGAGTAAAATTCACCGGCGATGCAGACCGGCTCCGCCGTTCTATGGAAAAGTGCAACATCGCCTATCTGCATGCCCCTTTGTTCAACCCTGCCCTGAAAGCAGTGGCACCGATACGGAAAGCGTTGGCCGTACGTACCTTTTTCAATATGCTCGGTCCGTTGGTAAACCCTGTCATACCGCAATATCAGTTACTTGGAGTCTACAACCTCCCGTTGCTCCGTCTGTACACATATACCTATCAGGAGAGCGCCACCCGCTTTGCCGTTGTACATAGTCTGGACGGGTATGATGAAATCTCCCTGACCGACGAATTTAAAGTGGCTACCTGCGGCAACGAAAAAATCTATACTCCGGAAAGTCTCGGCTTCAACCGTTACGGAGAAGCCGACCTCGACGGCGGAAATACCCCGGAGGACGCAGCAAAAATATTTGATGCTGTTATGGAAGGAACGGCTACGGAAGCACAAAAGAACGTAGTGGTTGTCAATGCTGCCTTCGCCATCCAGGTGATCTGTCCGGATAAACCGATAGAAGAATGCATCGCCCTCGCCCGTGAATCACTGGACAGCGGCAAGGCAAAAGAGACCTTAAAGAAATTTGTTGAACTAAACAGATAGGAAAACTATCGCCCACCCAAAAGCATGAAAGATATATTATCCGAAATCATCGCCAACAAGCGTTTCGAAATAGACTTGCAGAAACAGGCCATCCCATCGGAACAGCTTCAGGAGAAACTATCTGACGAAATACAGCCCGGATACTCCATGAAGCAGGCACTAACTTCTTCGTCTACCGGTATTATTGCAGAATTCAAACGCCGCTCTCCATCCAAAGGATGGATTTATGAAGACGCACGCCCCGAACAGGTAGTGCCGGAATATGCAGCCTCAGGTGCTTCGGCGCTTTCTATCCTCACGGACGAAAAGTTCTTCGGAGGAAGCCTGAAGGATATCCGTACGGCACGCCCGCTGGTAAATATTCCGATTCTGCGCAAAGATTTCATAATCGACGAATATCAACTGTATCAGGCCAAAATAGTCGGAGCCGACGCCGTACTGCTGATTGCTGCCGCACTGGATACAGAGAAGTGCCATGCCCTTGCTGAAAAAGCTCATGAACTGGGATTGGAAGTCTTGCTGGAAATCCATACTGCCGAAGAGTTACCATTTATAAATAAGGAGATCGATATGGTGGGGATCAATAACCGCAATCTCGGCACTTTCTTTACGGATGTGGAGAACTCGTTCCGATTGGCCGGACAACTGCCCCGGAACACAGTATTGGTGTCGGAAAGCGGCATATCCGATCCGCAAACCGTGAAGCGCTTGCGTAATGCCGGATTCAGAGGATTCCTGATCGGAGAAACGTTTATGAAAACCGGGCAACCGGGCAAGAAACTGGAAGAATTTATAAACGAATCGAACCCAGTAACCCATTCCCATGACAAATTCACCACAGAGTAGCACAGAGGACACAGAGGGAAAATTTAAGATATTTCTGTGGACTTGAAAATTAAAACTCTGTGTCCTCTGTGTCCTCCGTGGTGAATCGAAATCAAAACCATTCAATTAAGAACAAGAATGATAAACGACAAACTGATAAAAGTCTGCGGAATGCGCGAAGCCGACAATATCCGCGATGTAGAACAACTAAAGGTCGACATGATAGGCTTTATCTTCTACCCGAAGTCTCCCCGCTGCCTATGCGAGCTTCCGGCTTACATGCCGGATGCGGCAAAGCGTGTGGGTGTCTTTGTCAACGAAGACAAAAAAGAAATCGAGATACTTGCCGACCGTTTCAGTCTGGATTATATCCAGCTGCATGGCAATGAATCACCGGAATACTGTCATTCACTCCGGTCAACCGGGTTAAGGCTGATCAAAGCGTTTTCCATCGCCCGGAGAAAGGATTTTGAGAACACCGAAGCATACGAAAAATCTTGTGACTATTTCCTGTTTGACACCAAATGTGAACAACATGGCGGCTCGGGCAATCAATTCGACTGGACGATGCTGAACAGTTACAAAGGGAAAAAGCCTTTCTTACTTAGCGGCGGAATCAATCCATACAGTGCTCCGACCCTGAAAGAATTGCGTCATCCCCAATTGGCGGGTTTTGACCTGAACAGTCGTTTCGAAACCAAACCGGGACTGAAAGAGGTAGAAAGACTCAAGTTCTTTTTAGAGCAACTGGGGAAATAAAACTCCACCGACCCTGAATATAAAAAAGTAATGAATTAAAAATAAAAGTGTATGAACAGAATAAACCAACTTTTCAGTAGCAATCCCAAGGATTTGCTATCCATCTATTTTTGTGCCGGCACTCCTACACTGGAGGGAACAGCCGAAGTGATCCGTGCCCTCGAGAAACATGGAGTAAACATGATCGAAATCGGTATCCCTTTCAGTGATCCGATGGCAGACGGCATTGTAATCCAGAATGCAGCCACACAAGCCCTACGCAACGGGATGTCGCTCAAACTTCTGTTTGAACAGCTGCATAATATCCGCCGGGATGTAAAAATCCCATTGATATTAATGGGATACCTCAACCCGATTATGCAGTTCGGCTTCGATAACTTCTGCCGGCAGTGTGCCGAATGTGGAATCGACGGTGTCATCATTCCCGACCTTCCCTTCAAAGACTATCAAGAGCACTTCCGCAACATTGCGGAGCAATATGACATCAAAGTGATTATGCTTATCACTCCCGAAACGAGTGAAGAGCGTGTACACGAGATTGACGAACATACGGACGGTTTTATCTATATGGTTTCGTCGGCTGCCACCACAGGGGCACAACAGGACTTTGACGAACAAAAACGTGCGTACTTTAAAAAGATTGAAAAGATGAATCTGCGCAATCCACGCATGGTAGGTTTCGGCATCAGCAACCGGGCCACTTTCCGTGCTGCCTGCGATAATGCCTCGGGAGCCATTATCGGCAGCCGTTTTGTTACTCTGCTCAATGAAGAAAAGGATCCGGAAAAGGCCATTCTCCGATTAATTGACGGAATAAAATAAGAACCAAACTCACCACAGAGGACACAGAGCAACACAGAGACGATTTTAAGTCGTTGTTTGTTAGTAAAGAGCTCTGTGCTACTCCGTGGTGAAAAGAGTCTCGACACAGTCTCTTTTATCATTTATAGTTTATAGTTTATAGTTCTTTTTTGTATCTTTGTCGGCAAAACAGCAAAAAAGATACAGATATGAAAGCAGATTACCCCTCCGTATTACTCATTTATACTGGTGGAACTATCGGAATGATAGAAAACCCGGAAACCGGTGCTCTGGAAAATTTTAATTTCGACCATCTACTAAAGCACGTACCCGAACTGAAAAGATTCAATTACCGCATCTCTTCCTATCAGTTTGATCCCCCTATTGACTCTTCGGACATGGAACCGGCATTCTGGGCCAAACTGGTTAAGATTATAAACTATAACTATGACTCTTTTGATGGGTTTGTCATCCTTCACGGCACCGATACAATGGCGTATACAGCTTCTGCCCTCAGCTTCATGCTCGAGAACCTGAGTAAACCTGTCATCCTGACCGGCTCTCAACTCCCGATCGGTACACTACGCACAGACGGCAAAGAAAACCTGATTACAGCTATTGAAATTGCAGCAGCCAAAAATCCGGATGGCACCGCAATCGTTCCCGAGGTCTGCATCTTTTTTGAAAACCATCTGATGCGTGGCAACCGCACGACTAAAATCAACGCTGAAAACTTCAACGCTTTCCGCTCGTTCAACTATCCCCCATTGGCACGAGTAGGCATCCATATTAAATATGAACCTAACCTGATCCGCAAACCGGATCTGACCAAGCCTCTGAAACCTCACTATCTGTTCGATACGAACGTAGTCATTCTGACACTCTTCCCCGGGATTCAGGAGGGGATCGTATCTGCACTGCTCCATGTGCCGGAACTAAAGGCAGTAGTATTAAAAACATTCGGTTCAGGCAATGCACCCCAGAAAGAGTGGTTTATCAGGGAACTGAAAGACGCTACGGACCGGGGTATCATTATCGTCAATATCACTCAATGTGCCTCCGGTGCCGTCGAAATGGAACGCTATGGCACCGGTATCCAGCTGCTTCAGGCAGGAGTCATCAGCGGATACGACAGCACACCGGAATGTGCGGTCACCAAATTAATGTTCCTCTTAGGGCATGGACTCGACAATAAAGAGATCAGGTATAAAATGAATTCTTGCCTGATCGGCGAAATAACCAAAAGGACCGAATAAACACTCCATGCACCAGGCCTCTTTGGCATCTTCGTTATCACCGGATCGTATTATTCCTAAAAAATATTAATGACGTTATAATAAGTTATATTTCAAACAATACAGGCCGATTAATAGTTGTACATTTGTGTCGAATATTTGCAAATACTGAACAAAACAAACAAATATGAAAACAACAATTAACAAACTATTTTTTGCATCGTCAATGATCCTATCGACGGCGTGCATTACAGCTTGCGTTGATGATAACAAAGATCTCTATGACCCCTCTTATCAAACTCCCAATCCCATGGAGGATATCAGTGCTCCGGCGGGATTCGACTGGTCGTCTACAAATTCCATAAAATTTAGCGTGGAAGTCGATGATGAGTTTGACGGACAGTATTATTATACCGTAGAAATATTAGATAAGAATCCGCTTGAAGCAACAGCAGAGGATCCCTACAATACTTTAGCCAAAGGAGTTGCCAAGAAAGAAGAAGCTTATCAGACCGAAGTAGTGTCTTCCAAGGATATAAAGTATCTTTATGTCCGTCAGACTGACCCACGTGGCAGGGACCAGATAAAACAAGTGGAAATCAGCGAATCAACTTCCCATGTTCAATGCTCTTTTACAGGTACGTCTGCCATCAAAACGAGAGCTTTGGTAGCCACCAGAGGGAATAACGGAGGAATTGACATTCCTAAAAGAGCAGAACAAAGCTATGACACCAATGGAGCTATCCCGATAACAAGTTCTTCCCAAGTTTTGGAAGGAGGGAAAGCCTATATTGTAACCGGAAATTTCCAAGGAAAATTTAAAGATACCTCTCTCAGCAACTCCAACAGAGCGACTGTCTATATACAAGGAAACTGGGAACCGGCACAAACTACTACTCAAGACTTCCTGGATATTATTGTTCTGAAGGGTGGAACGATTAAGGGAACGGGAACATACCTGAAACTACAGAATGCAAGTAATTTAACGATCCAATCCGGAGCCACGATTACGATAACTAAATTGGAAGGTAATACGCAAAGTACGATCTGTAATTTCGGTGAAATAAAAGTGGGTAATCTACTATTAAATTCTTTTGATCTCCTCTATAATGGGAATAAAGTAGATATTGAACACAATATAGATGCCTCTCAGGGAGGAAATATTCATAATTTCGGAGAATTAGATGTAGAAGAAGAAATAAAATTGAATACTTCTTCAATTGTATACAATGCTGCCGGAAGTGAGTTGGAAGCGAAGAAATATACAGCAGCCGGAAGTAAGAACGTGAACTTCGGAGAAATGGAATTCGATACATATGATAGCGGTGAAGCGGGAGGTTCCCTATATAATAACTGCATGCTCTTTGTAGAACATATGAAAGCAGGAGGCATTATTTATCTGGATCATGGAGTCATAGCAGAAGAAAAAGAAGATGACAAGAAAAAGGATTATTTTGAAGAAGCTGATGATATATACTTTTATGACAATGCCAAACTGACGTTGGCCAATGGTTCAATGATAAAAGCAGAAAAAATAACCATTAACTCCGGTTTTTCAGCTATAGGCGAAGGAGATGAAGCTTCTCTATTGAAAGTGACCGATAAATTACAGATCGATAACTGGTCAAATAAGTTTAGTGGTAAACTTTATATCAGCGGTAAAATCAGTTGTTCCCATAATGACATGTATCAAGCGGGAAGTGAGGTGATCTTTTCAAGCGAGCCCGATATCATCATAACCGGCTGCAATGGAAAAACGGAACTGCCGGATCCTGCTCCGGAACCTTCTGATCCTAACTTCCCGATTATTGTGGATGACAACCATAATTATACATACCTGTTTGAAGACCAGTGGCCTCTGTATGGAGACTACGACATGAATGATATCGTTCTGGAAATAAAACACAGAAAGATAAGTATAGACAAATGGAATAAGATCACAGAACTCGACCTGACGATTGAGTTAACTGCTGTCGGTGCCCAGAAAGCAATTGCAGCCGCCATCATGTTCGACGAAATTCCGGCATCTGCCATCACGCAGCCTGTTACTTACGCAAACAACTATCGTCCGATATCATTCGACCTTACTGATAAGAATATAGAGAAAGGCCAGGACTATGCGGTAGTTCCCTTGTTTGACAATGCACATGCACTGATGGAGCGCCCGGCAGGTTCGTTCGTCAATACAGTTTCCGGTAGTGACAATAACCAAAAGGACTCCAAGATCATCAACTTTACACTCAGATTCGACCAGGCGTCGGCACCAAGCAGTGATGCACTCAATATAAACAAACTGAATCTCTTCATCATCACTGACAGAGGCAGCAAACGAAAAGAGATCCACGTAGCCGGATATCAGCCAACCAAACTGGCAAATACTGAACTGTTCGGAGGCAACAATGATGCATCCTCCGTAAACGGAAAGAAATATTATATCAGCAAAGATAATCTGGCATGGGGCATCATAGTTCCCACCCAATTTAAATGGCCGTTAGAATATACAAAGATTCAAAATGCATATAAACAGTTTGCCGGATGGGTAACCAGCGGTGGAGTGAATAACACAAAGTGGTGGAACGATTTTGATAATACCAAAGTGTTCCAGACCAATAAAAATTAGAACAGACTATTGAACAGAAGGCTGTGTCAAAACTCACCACAGGAGGACACAGAGTAACACAGAGGCAATTTTAAATTGTTGATTATTAGCAAAAAGACTCTGTGCTACTCTGTGTTACTCCGTGGTGAAAATAGTTTCGACCCAGCCTCTTTTCGTGTCTAAAAGAGAGCCTTCAGATAAAAACACTTCTTTTAGAGAACATTGTTACAGAAATATTATATATATTTGCAGTACTGAGTAAATATACTCTATCTTACACTTAAACAAACAACAAAGCAAACATCATAACGATACTTAATCACATTATGAGAAAGAAGATATTACTTGTTGACGATAAAGAAACGATTGGTAAAGTAGCGTCAATCTATTTAGGCAAAGATTACGATTGCCAGTATGTACAAAATCCGATAAAAGCAATTGAATGGTTATATGAAGGTAATTTACCGGACCTGATAATATCAGACATACGAATGCCGGAGATGAGAGGAGATGAATTCCTGCATTACCTGAAGCACAATGAATTGTTCAAAGACATTCCCGTCATTATGCTCTCCAGTGAAGAAAGTACAACCGAAAGAATCAGATTATTGGAAGAAGGAGCCGAAGACTATATCCTGAAACCTTTCAACCCCATGGAGCTAAAAATCCGTGTCAGAAAAATCATAGACTAAATGCCACATCTCATTTATATCGGGAGACATACTGCTACTATCGAACATTTCTCTAAGATAGCTGAAGGTGCGTTTTATGCCATTCAAAACAGCAAGAAAGCGAGCGAATTTATCGATAAGATTCGTGAAAAGTATGATATAGCGATCCTTTTCGAAGAACGGGATCTATCAAAAGATATTCCTGAGATCCAGTATCTGAGAAAAAAATTCCCGGGTGTATACATCGTCCTTGTCACTGAAGGAATCAATAAAGAAGACAGGCCCGTCTATCTGAAAGCCGGTATCAATAATTCAATGTCGTTTGATTCTACCTCCGAAGCATTTAAAAACATGTTGGAGTTTATGATGCGACGGAAACAGCAAAAAATTAACGATATCAACGAAAAAGGATCGAACTTACAGGCTTTCAGACTGCCTTTATGGAAAAGATTATTTGATATAACTTTCTCGTCGATAGCCATACTCTGCTTATCTCCGATACTGTTAATCACAGCGTTAGCCATCCGGATGGAGAGTAAGGGTGCCGTAGTGTATAAATCCAAACGGGTAGGAAGCAACTACAAAATATTCGATTTCCTGAAATTCCGTTCCATGTATACCGATGCGGACAAACATCTGAGAGACTTCAACCAGCTTAACCAATATCAGGCCGAGGAGGAGGAACAGAACCCGGCGGAAGAAGAACTGCTGATCAGCGATGATATGGAGCTGAATGAGGAAGAAATCATGCTTATTTCAGATGATTTCGTCATATCCGAACAAAGCTATACAAATAAAAAGTCCGTAGAAAAGAAAAATGCGTTCGTTAAACTGGAGAATGATCCCCGCATCACCAAAGTGGGACGCATCATCCGTAAGTACAGCATCGACGAACTGCCGCAACTTATCAATATCCTGAAAGGAGATATGTCCATCGTGGGCAACCGCCCTCTCCCGCTTTACGAAGCCGAACTGCTGACAAGCGATGAATATATCGACCGCTTCATGGGACCAGCCGGACTAACCGGACTTTGGCAGGTAGAAAAACGCGGAAGCAGTGGGAAGATGTCCGCTGATGAACGTAAGCAACTGGATATAAAATATGCCAAAACGTTCTCCTTCCAACTGGATATGAAAATTATCCTGAGAACTTTCACGGCGTTTATACAAAAAGAGAACGTATAACCGTACATATGAAACTATGGATACTTTTATTCAAATAACAGATTTTATTCTGTTTCTGTGCTTCAGCCTGTTTACCATCTATCTGGGAATACCGGCAGTGGCAGCTTCTTTAAAGAATGCCACGCGATACCCGAAGACAGGAAAGAAACATAGATTTGCCATTCTGTTCCCTACGGATACTCCTTTCTCTTTTTCGCCCGACTATCCGGAAGAGCTGTATAAAGTATTCACTTACGAAGACCTGACAGAAACCGTAGGTACGCTGGATGAAAAGGACTTTGATGCCGTAATCATCCTCGGGAAAACAACCCGGATTGAACCTGCGTTTCTGAATGAAATAAATAAAGCATTCGATGGAGGAGCCAGAGCTATCCAACTTCATCCTATCACAGAAAACCGTTCTACCCGGAAGCAATACTTTCAGGCATTGAACGAAGAAATCAATCATTCTTTCTTCCGGAAAGGCGCCATCCGCCTGGGAGTATCATCGGCCTTATGCGGTACGGATATGGTGTTAGATCTGGCATGGCTGAAGAAGAACCAAAAGAGCCGTAAGAGCAATCTGGAAAGAAGATTAGTCCGGCAGGGCATCTTCGTCGAATATCTGGAAACGGTAAAAGTCTACAGCAATGACATACGTATCCCACAATATAAAGTAAGATTCTCCAAGGCCCTCTCAGCACTTCCGGAAGCAATGCTCACGGCACACTGGGATTATTGCAACAAGATTTTCAGATGGGTTCTGCCTTCCTGGAGAACAGGCTTAACCGCCATTTTTTTCATCGCAATACTGTTGCTTTGCTACAACTGGACTCTGTCTTTAAAGTGGTGGGCCTTACTTTACGTCCTGATATTCATCGTATGTCTGGCTATCCCGGATTATCTGGTAGGACAGAAAACCAAGAAATAACCAACTCTCCCCGACTATGGCACTGAAAGAGACAATCAAACAGAACCCTGCACTTAAACAAGCCGTACACCGATTCATCATGCATCCGGTGAAAACACGTCCCAACTGGTGGATACGCATATTCTCTTTTCTCTACCTGAAGCGGGGGAAAGGTTCCGTGATATACCGAAGCGTACGCCTCGACCTCCCTCCGTTCAACCTTTTCTCTCTTGGAAAATACTCGGTAGTAGAAGATTTTTCGTGTCTGAACAATGCGGTGGGTGACCTGATTATCGGTGATTATACCCGGATCGGACTGGGAAACACAATTATCGGCCCTGCAACCATCGGTCACCATGTAAATCTGGCACAGAACGTAACGGTGACCGGTCTTAACCATAACTATCAGGATGCAGACAAACGTATAGATGAACAAGGAGTGAGCACTCGGCCCGTCACGATTGAAGATGACGTGTGGGTAGGCGCCAATGCAGTCATCTTGCCCGGCGTGACACTGGGAAAGCACTCGGTGGTAGCCGCAGGAAGTGTTGTCAGCCGTTCTGTTCCCCCCTACTCCGTATGTGCAGGCAGTCCGGCCAAAGTGATCAAGCAGTTCAATCCGCAAAGCAAAATCTGGGAAAAAATAAGCCCGAATGGGCGAAAGTAACTACATATAGTGAGATATCTTACGTAATATACCCTAAAAAGGGGATTGTGGCAACTGTGAAAACACGCTATCTTTGCAGTATCAGAATTCAATTAATTAGTCATAATTTTATTACGTAGCCACATTTGAGTAAAAGGAACAATCCCGCCGAAGTGATTTCGTCGGGATTTTGTTATTTATATGGTTACCGGACAGATCAACCGGATATGAGACAGTGAAGAGAAAACAGTAAAATCCGGACATAAAAAAACGAGTAAATTCTTCAGTAGAATTACCCGCCCCACATCAGAAAAGCCATAAAGGCTTTTCTTTAATACCTCAAAATTCCTAAAAACACAATCTTCTTTTTACCTAAAAACTCTCAATACCTATTATTCTTTTACCTTTAAAAATCTTTACCTAATTGAAAATCACTTGAAACTTTTAATACCTTAAATCTTTATCTAATACCTAATATTCTATTTTACCTTAAAAAGCAATTTCCCAACTGCACTGCAAAGATACGGCTTTTTTCTAACCCGACAAGCGGTTTTATGTTTTATAACATTCTTTTAGAGCTATAAATCCTTTACGTCACTTAGCTCAACCAGCTTATTTACAATAGCATAGATGGTCAGACCGGCCGCACTGTGTATTTGCAGCTTCTTGCTGATATTTCTGCGATGTGTGATCACCGTATGGATAGAAAGAAAGAGTTTTTCGGCAATTTCCTTATTGGTCATTCCCTTCACCACACAAATCACGATCTCTTTCTCACGTTGACTCAGAGCCTCCTGGCTATCCTCCTCTTCTTCGGGTTCTATATTCTGCAAGAGATTGATTTTATTGGCCAACGCCTCCAAGTCATCGAAAATAGAAATGGACGCATCGTACTTACTGAGCAGCGAAGCATCGATAAACGAACTGACCAATGCCACTACCCTGATTCCCTTGCCGGCAGTCTCTTCACGGAAACGCGACACATCGAAAAAGTCGCCAAATGTAGGGTTGACCACCAATATATCGGGGAACTGTGTACGCAGGCAATCGTTGAGTGCCTCTACCGACAGCAGTTCTACCGGTTGAATTTTCAGATTGGGTAAACGTTTCAAAGCCAGCGTCAGGCCACTGCGAATAATCACCGACGTCTCGGCTACAGCTATACGGATTGATTCGTTATTTTTCATTTTCTCGCATCCTCCTTTCCAGTTTCAGAATGGCAGGAACAAACAAATAGTCTTCTACTTTACAGTGTGATTCAAGCCCTTCCTCACAAGCATAAATATCAAACAAGGCTGCATTCAGCACATTGGTATTTGCCTTGGCCGGACAATATTTAATAATAATGTTTTTCAGCTCCGTAAGCCGCTCTCCTACCTGCTCGTGATGTTTTGAGAAAGTGCTGATCTGATAATTCTTAGGCGCATTGCCATGAATCAGCGTATCCACATACTTAAACACTGTTTTTTCTTCATACTCCATATGTTTGCGTACCTCCCGCATATATCCGTCGAAGAACTTCAGAATAAGGAATGAAACATCGTCCTGCGAACAGTCAATGGCTTCAATCAACTTCCTCCGAATGGCCGGCAGACAGTAATCGAGAAAATAGATATGCGCTTGTCTCAGATAATCGACCAAAGCCGGTATGGAAATATCGTCGGCACTGCCGTCCATACGTGAGAACCCTTCAGCCATGAAATTCACAACAACCAAAAATGTATGGCAATCTACATTGTTCATCTCACAGACCTCTTTCACTGTCTTGTCACCAAACCCTAATGAAAGCCCAAAGCGGCTCATAACTTGTAAAAGAGAATAATTATCACCGATAAGGTCGATCATTTTATCGGTTGGTTTATATTTTTGTAGTTTATCCATCAACACCTTAATTATATTACGGGTGCAAAGAAACACAATATTCAGATGGTACGCAATCACTATAAATAGGTATTTTCACGATAAATAAACTAAAAAAACACAAGAAATGACGAAACAGGACGGCATGTAAACAACAAAATCATGGATTATCCTTCATCGTTCACCACTATTTTTTACCTTTGCATCAATCAACTAAAACATAACAATATGACAAACGAACTGGAGCTGAAATATGGTTGTAACCCCAACCAAAAACCCGCGCGTATCTTTATTAAGGAAGGCGAACTGCCCATCGAGGTCCTGAACGGCAGACCCGGATATATCAATTTGCTGGACGCCTTGAACAGTTGGCAGTTAGTGAAAGAACTGAAAGAAGCAACCGGACTTCCGGCTGCCGCTTCATTCAAGCACGTAAGTCCGGCAGGTGCTGCGGTAGCAGTGGAAATGAGCGAAACATTGAAGAAGATTTATTTCGTAGACGACATGGAACTTTCTCCGATGGCAACTGCGTACGCCCGTGCCCGGGGTGCCGACCGGATGTCATCTTACGGAGATTTCATCGCCCTTTCTGATGTTTGCGACGAACCGACAGCCCGCATCATCAACCGTGAAGTGTCGGACGGAGTCATTGCTCCCGGCTACACTCCGGAGGCACTCGAGATTCTGAGAAACAAACGGAAAGGTACTTATAATGTAATCAGGATAGATCCGGCATACCGTCCGGCCCCCATCGAACATAAAGACGTATTCGGCATTACATTTGAGCAGGGACGCAATGAACTGAAGATTGACGAAAGCCTGCTAAAAGAAATGCCTACCCGGAACCGGAACATTCCGGCTGATGCCAAACGTGACTTGATTATCGCCCTGATCACTTTGAAGTATACACAGTCCAACTCCGTATGCTATGCCAAGGACGGGCAAGCCATCGGCATTGGTGCAGGACAGCAATCACGCATCCATTGTACCCGCCTGGCCGGAAACAAAGCCGACATCTGGTATTTGCGCCAACATCCGAAAGTGATGAATCTGCCTTGGAAAGAAAAGATACGCCGTGCCGACCGTGACAACACGATCGACGTATATATCTCGGACGACTATATGGATGTGCTGGCCGACGGCGTATGGGAACAGTTCTTCACCCGGAAACCGGAAGTGCTGACCCGTGAAGAAAAGCGTGCATGGCTCGATACGCAATCGGGCGTAGCTTTAGGCTCGGATGCCTTCTTCCCTTTTGGAGACAACATTGAACGTGCGCACAAAAGCGGCGTGAGCTACATTGCCCAGCCCGGTGGATCAGTTCGTGACGACCATGTGATAGATACCTGTGACAAATACGACATAGCGATGGCCTTTACGGGCATCCGGCTATTCCATCATTAATAACAATCGCCCCCTTTACTCCCCATTTATAGTGATAACTACCCTGTTATTTCCACTATAAATGGGGATTTTCTGTTTCTTCCGAACCTCTTATCTTTGCCACATCATTTAAAAACAAGATCAGAAAATGAATAAAATTGGAGTATTTTACGGTTCCACAACGGGAACTACCGAAGATGTAGCCCGCCGGATTGCAGAAAAACTGAACGTTCCTAAAGGTGATATCCACGATGCCTCAAAACTGAACGACGAGTTAGTGAAAGAGTATGATGTATTAGTGCTGGGCACCTCTACATGGGGAGCAGGCGAACTTCAGGATGATTGGTATGATAGCATTAAAGTGCTGAAAAAGGCCGACCTGTCTCACAAATTTGTAGCGCTCTTCGGTTGCGGCGACTCAGATTCATACGGCGATACCTTCTGCGACGGCATCGGCATCCTGTACGAAGAGCTGAAAGACACCCATTGCACCTTCTGCGGAGCAACCGACCCGTCCGACTACACATTCGACTCTTCTGTCGCAGTAGTCAACGGCAAATTCGTGGGACTTCCTTTGGATGAAGTTAACGAAGACAACAAGACCGACAAGCGTATTGCCCAATGGACTGAATCTTTAAAAAAAGAATGTATCAACTAATTTAAAATTCCGACGAACGTTATGGCTATCGAACGAAAAGTTCCGGGTGAAATACGAATTTTCCTGAACCATGTATACGAATTCAAGAAAGGGATACGCAACATGGTGCTCTACACCATGAATAAGGAGCACGAAGCGTTTGCCATACAACGTCTGGAAAAACAGAATATCAGTTACCTGATACAAGAAGTAAATACCAATAAGATAAATCTGTTCTTTGGTAAGGCCGAATGTATGGAAGCCATACGGCATATCATTATTCGGCCTTTGAACCATCTCACTCCGGAAGAAGATTTCATATTAGGCGCCATGCTCGGATACGATATCTGCCAACAATGTAAACGATATTGCAGTAAAAAAGAAAATATAAAGATTGCCGGCTAAGTTTCAGATTGTTTTCAGTACAAGGACACGGTTCATCCGGCAGAAGGATACAGCCACGCCGGAATGAACCAACAGGATGACACAGAGTTTCGCAGAGGGAAAATAACAGCCAGCCCTGCGGAACTCTGTGTCACATTGTAGCGAGCCCACTTGCCCCCATACAACCACACAGTCGCCTGATAAACCGTGCCGGTTTCGCCTACCTCTATTTCATAAAGAATGTTATCCCCGTAGTACTTTCCGCAGGAAATTTGTTTTATAAGAAAACAATTAATTAAAAATACCCGAAAACAAGATGATTAAAGCATTCTTCAAAAAGAACCTGCTCACATTTGTCGGACTGGCAATAGGAGCTGTAGGAGGATTCCTGTATTGGAAATACGTAGGCTGCACCGACGGCACTTGTCCCATTACCTCCTCGCCGGTCAACAGCACCCTTTGGGGAGCTGTGATGGGCGGATTACTTCTGAACCTGTTTAAGACAGGCAGTACCCCGAAAAGAACCGACTAATCCCCACATCTTATGGCAACCGCAAACGAACAAGAACAATCAAGAGCCTACTTACTTGCAGGCATGTTTACGCTTTCACTGCGCCTCGTAGTGGGATGGACTTACTTTTCAGCCTTCTGGCGACGCCTTGTACTCGAAAATAAACTGATACCGGACAGTGCCGGATACATCGGAGAAAAGTTCAACCATTTCCTTCCGAACTCGATAGGTATCCGTCCGGTAATCGAATATCTGGTATCCACCCCCGATATGCTGTGGTGGGCAATGGTGATCTTCACCCTTGTCGAAGGGGTAGTCGGGTTACTCTATATGTTAGGGTTCTTCACCCGCCTGATGAGTATCGGTGTATTCAGTCTGGCCACCGGTATCCTCTTAGGATCCGGATGGTTAGGAACAACCTGCCTGGACGAATGGCAGATCGGTATTCTGGGAGTAGCTGCCGGATTCACTATCTTCCTTTCCGGTGGTGGAAGATACTCGGTCGATTATCTGACAGAGCGAAAATTCGCCTTACGGAAGAAAGCAGGCTGGCTGGTATGGCTGACCTCCGGAGAATTACCTTTAAAGACCAAACGCTTTGCCAATATCAGTGTGGCAGGTGCCATCGTCATCTTCGTACTGACCCTGTACACCAACCAAGAGTTTCACAACGGTGTCTGGGGACCACTGCACAATAAGTCCGTCAAACCGAAGATTGAAATATCCGACGCACAAATAGAGAACAACTCTTTGTCATTCAGTGTTTATCGTGTTGAAGGTGCCGATGTATACGGCTCTTTCCTGATCGGTATCAGCCTGAAAGACGCCAACGGACACGTTGTGTTAGAAAAGAAAGGAGAAGAACTGGCTGACTTCCCAATCGGAAATATCGATAACAAATACATTGCCCGGGTAGCTCCGGGTAAGCATAGCCTGGTGATTCCGCTCGGAAGCAAAGCAACCCTTACAGTCAATGATCCGGCTATGGGAACTTTGCCCAAAGGAAAATACGAATTGGTACTGACCGATATCAGTGGCATCACCTGGAAAAAAGAGATCGTCCATTAATAACCATTAAAAAGCAGAAAAATGAAAAAGAGCATTCTTATCCCCTTCCTATTTATAGGATTGCTGGCCTTTGCATCTTGCAAAGGGACATCCGAGAACAAGACAACTGCCGGCGCAGATACGGTACAAACGGAAAAACCGCAACCGGGAACCATCCACCTGACCCGTGCAGAGTTTCTAAAGAAGGTGGCCGACTATGAAAACCATTCGAAGGAATGGAAATACCTGGGTGACAAACCGGCTATCGTAGACTTTTATGCCGACTGGTGCGGTCCCTGCAAAATGGTCGCTCCGATCCTTGAAGAATTATCCAAAGAGTATGCCGGAAAGATTTATATCTATAAAGTAGATGTAGACAAAGAACCGGAACTGGCAAAGGCTTTCGGCATACAGAGTATTCCCACCCTCTGGTTTGTACCGATGAAGGGAGAGCCCCAAGTAAGCATGGGGGCTTTATCCAAAGAGCAACTAAAAGGGTATATCGATAAAGTTCTGTTGAAACCATAAACGATGATGCGGCCTCACCCGGCAAACCGGTACTGAGGCCGTTTTTGGGGATTTATCGTTTTTCTGATCTATGAACTTTCATGTAGCCATCGGTCAACGTTTTCATAAAGGCCACGATGTCAGCTTCTTCTTCCTGTGTCAGTCCGAGATTTCCCAATTCATCCTTGTTCACGGTAGCAGGATACTCGGCAGGTGGAAATTCATCACTCACGTCCCGCACATTATAGAAATGCACAATCTCCTCAAGTGTCTTAAAATAACCGTTATGTCCATATGGAGCCGTGAGTTCCACATTGCGCAACGTAGGCACACGATACTTGCCATTCTCACTTTCAGCATTGACAATAGCCCCCAACCCCAAATCCACCGAATCGGCAGTTAGCAGGAAATATTCTGCCGGCACCTTATAATGCGGATGATCCGGCAACTTCGGTATACCCAGATTATCATAAGTATGATCGGTAAACAACGTGCGGTGTGCCCGCTTGTCACGATCCAGGACATGGCATTCGGCACATTGCCCTTTCTCCTTGAAAAGCTCCTTTCCACGCGCTTCCTGTGCGGTCAGCTGATAATTTCCTTTTTTATAGGCATCGTACTTGGATGTAAAAGGATTGATTTCTTTGGATGACTGATAAGCCACCAGTGCGTCCGTAACGTAAGCAAACAGCGAATCGGCATTACCCGTTTCGCCATATATCCGTATCAAACGGTCATAATACGGAGTACGTCTCACCTTTTCGGCCACCATTTGTTTGTCCTTATTCCCCATTTCCACCGGATTCAGCAAAGGAACACCCGCCTGATCCTGCAAAGAAGGAGAACGGCCGTCCCAAAACAGACCTCCCACATAGCTTTCATCTTCATCATCATAATGTAACTCAGGCACAAAAGCGGCATAACATACCGACATGGAATTGCGCTGAGAAAAGAGTCCCTGCACTGCGCCTTCGGATATGGCACGCGACTGTTCATCGGCAAATCCCCGGGAGACGGCATGGCAAGTGGCGCACGACTGTCCGGATGGTTCAGAGAGCGAAGTATCATGGAAGAGGAGTTTACCCAACGCTTCTTTCTCGCTTCCGCCTTTGTGAGGCGGATGTCCGCACGAGATGCAGACAGAACCCATCAGTGCGGCTAATAGTAGTTTATGTGTCATCATAGTTGTAAAAACAGGGATATAGTTGTTTCAGGGTTCAAAGATACATCATTTTCTGAAAAAGGTATAAAAAAGCCCGGTCGAAATCACATCGCCCGGGCCCCTCTAAACAGGCTCTTACGAATCTGTTCCACGAAAATATACTATAGTTATAAAGAAGTTCTATTCCTCTTCGGGCCAAAGTTCTCCCGCAACCATTTCAGCCATTCTCAGCGTATGCCATTGCTTCTCCTCAGCCTCTTCATAAGATTCCGAAGGTAGTACCTCAGCATTGGGAATGCAGAGTGAGAAGCGGTGCGAGGGAATATAACGTACAATCTGGTCGATCTTAGCCCTTAGTTCTTCCAACTCTTCCTCTACGGGATAATGGGAAAGGACGAAACCAAAAACCGATTGCTTTTCCCGTATGAACCACAGCAAACGGTTTTTGCCACAACATTCCGAATCATAGTCGAGGAAAAAAGCATTGATGCCCTGTAGTGAGAAAAGCATTTCGGTAGGCGAGTGAAAAGCGATGTAAAGGTCGGCAGGCAGATTTTCCAAAGCCATGTTGTTGACACGAATAGCATTATCTGTCACCGTGCGCGTTGCGTCATCGAGTTGCAGATAACGGCATCCCGATTTATACAATTCCATAATCAGCTTCTGATACACCTGTGCAATATCCACCAGCAATGTCTCGAGTTCGGGATAAATCAGATCAAGTTGCGTCCGGTTTGCGTCCTTCATCAATTCGGCCAGCAGGCGCGAAGGCGCCGGAAGCACCTGCTTAGCTATTACATCTCCGCCGGTTACCCCGGTAAGAAAAACAAAATCATCGAGCACCGGATGACGATGCACATCGATCCTGCCGGTCAGTTCGACAGAAGTCTTTCTGTCATCCCGGAATCGGATGCCATCCAATCCGCACATAAAGTCGAGCGGCCACGCATCACTGCGGAAACGGCCGTCGGTGACCACCTTCAGCCCTTCTGCCTTCAGTCTGTCCACCAGATTCCGTATTTCGGCATCTTCGACAGCACGCAAAGTAAGCAGGCTGATTTGTTCGTTTCGATATTGCTCACGGGCTTCTCTCAATGCAGGAGGCAGAAGAAAAGTACCGGCAACGTCTACTTTGAACGGAGGAACTACTTTTTCCATACGCTCTACGTTTTTAATATTGATTGTTACTATTGTGCTTTGCTCCTAACCCACGAGGAACCAAGACTTATCAGCGAGAGTGGCAGGTCTTCTGACTTAGCTTCCATTCCGAACGCCTTCCCGGCTTACACGAGCCAGTGGCAAAAGAGTATCCGATCGGAATGTTTGTATTAAAGCCTCACAGCAGCGGGACTGTCCGGGAGTCACACCCGGTTCCCTTTTAATCGCCAGAAGCAGGAAAGCTTTGGCGAACCAATCTGCCGACAAATATAAAAACAATAAATCAGATATTTGTGTTCAGAGAGATACTTTTTTCAATCGGAGCCTCTGCCGAAGTAAAACAGAGGCTCTGTCCGGACAGAACAAAGGCTCCGTCCGACCGGGACAGAGCCTTCGTTTCAACCAAGCAGAGGCTCGGTTTCCAGACTAATTGCAACGGGCTTAATAGCTGATCTTTACTCCGGCAAAATAGCTTCGCGGAGCAGCCGGCCCATAGATATATCCGGAGTCACGTTCCACTCCCTGGTCAAAGTCATTCTGATAAGCGTTGAACACATTTTGTACACCGGCGCTCAACTGGAGGTCTATCGTCTTATAAAGTTTGAAATCATAGGCCAACTTAACTCCCATATCGAAGAAATCGCGCGTATTGACCGCTATGTCATTCTTGATATAACCTGCCATATGCTGTACCAGCATCGAACCGGTATAGGTTCCCGACAAGGAAACGGAGAGCGGTTTGACAGGGGTATAGGTTGCCGTGAAATATCCATAGGTATTCGGAGTACGGAAAATCTTCTTCTGAGCCGGTGCCGTTTCACTCCATTTTTCGGGTTCGTCATAGCGGCTTTGCTGCAAGGTGACTCCCGCCTGCAACTGGAACAAAGAGAGGTAAGCCATTTTTCCTTCCATCGACAGTCCCAGCACTTTCGCTCCCGAACCATTGCGACGTTCTTTAATCAGAATCCCGTCCCGCACTCCGATGTTCTCGAGAACAAACACATCCGACAGCTTGGTATAGAAACCTTCTACCAGGAAGTTCACCTGAAAAGCACCGAAGCGGTGATACATATCCGCCGAAGCACTGAAACTCTGCGACTTCTCTTCTTTGAGATTCTTGGCGCGCTCAATCATAGACACCGTTCCGCCCACATTCTCAATATGCAGGTCTTCATCAAAAGCCTGGGGGGCACGGAATCCGGAAGAATAGCTCAGACGGAGGTTGACGTCTTGTGTAGGATTGAAACGCAAATTGGCACGGGGACTGAAGATGACATGGTTGATCAGATTATGCTTGTCCAGACGTCCGCCCAGCAAGATACTCCACTTTTCATTTTTCCATTCGTTCTGGAAGAAAGCGCTACCAATATTCACCGTCTGCCTGGTATAGCGATTGTATCCCCACATATCATCCTTCAGATTGTCCCGGTTATATTCCAGCCCGGCAGTCAGATCGGCAGGCATAAAGAGGCATTTATCGAAACTGTACACATACTGGGAACCGCCGATAAAGGTCAGGTCCGTCGTCTTTCCATAGGCATTCAGGTCCTTTTTACTACCGTAATAGCTGTCGCGGTCCGTATGCTGTGCCGATGTATACAGTGTCAGGCGGTGCTTTTCGTTCGGAGCAAAATAGTCGAACTTCAATCCCCCACCATTGATGGAATGTTGAATCTGCTCGGCAATATCGGCTTCGTGAGGCGGACGGTTCAGCATGTTGCCGCCACGGCGGAACTCCTGCAAGTGATGATACTCAAATGTTAGTTTGGAGTATGTACTTGTTTTCAGGAACGAACGGAAACCTACTGTCTGGTTTTTGAGTTTAGGCATTTCGGAATAACCGTCCCCGTCGTGATCATACGCATCGCGATGTCGGTTCTGACCGAACACATAGAGTCCTGCCCGGTGATCGTCGGTCACCAGCGAAGCATTCAGCGAGGTATTATTGTCGAAAGACGAGCTGCCGCCAATAGAAGTAATGGTGTGTGCCAACTGCCCCGAATTGCGTAACGGCTCTTTAGTGATGATATTGATGGTTCCGGCAATGGCAGACGAACCAAACAGCGCAGAACCTCCACCACGCATCACCTCTACCCGCTCAATCATGTTGGCAGGAATCTGCTCCAAACCATAAACACCGGAAAGGGCACTGAAGATGGGACGCGAATCGATAAGAATCTGCGTATAGGGGCCGTCCAGACCATTGATGCGCACCTGCTGGAACCCGCAGTTCTGGCAATTCGTCTCCACACGCACACCAGGCTGAAAGTTCAGTCCTTGCGAGAGTGTAGGCGAGTTCGTATTCTCGAACATCTTCATATCCACCACATTGACCAGCGTAGGTGCCAGCCTCCGTTTGGTCACACTTCGATTGGCAGACACCACCACTCCGTCGAGGGCTACGGCATCCTCTTCCAGCTCGAAGTTTTCTTCAAGCGTCTTCCCCTTTTTAAGCGTGACGTTGCGGCTGATGGTTTTATAACCAACCGAACTGGCTTCGAGGACGAAATCCCCTTCGGGAAGGTTTTTAAGGAAATAGTGTCCGGTGGCATCCGTCACGGTGCCAATCGTGGTTCCTTTCAGAGCAATCGTTATATAAGAGAGGTGTTCACCCGTTTTTTTATCGAGTACATGTCCGATGATATTCGCATCGGAAGCTTTCAGTTCCGGGTGTTCCGGTTGGTCGGCCATAGCCGGCAACAAGGCACAGCACAGGCTAACGAGGAAAAATATGTATTTCTTCATTTTCGTTTCTGGATAGTAAAATTACTAAATAAGTTTCTCTAAATAAAGCAGTAAAAGTGAGAGAGATGCTTTATACGGCTGAAGGCGGCGCTCTCAACGATACCACGCCTGTAACAGACGAATGGTATCCTGCCCTCTCCGGACGCCACGAAAGCGTATAGAGCAGACAAGCAATAAACTGAAGGGATAGAAAGAAGATACCGGCTCCGGTAGTCACCACATGGTTCAGCAAATGAATCAATTGAAATTCGACTGTGGTGTGACTATGGGGAGAATCTTTCTTAAACGGGTGCGAATGGACAATGGTCACCCCGTTCACTACATGTGAGTGGGTGAAGAGCGTGATACCTGCCATGTACGATATAAAGAGTACAGGCAAAAACCATCGCATTATGTTCTGACAGCATTGTTTCATCCGTTTAGTTTTGTGGCAAAGATAAGAAGTATTCCCTTACGGAACAATCCCTATTTATGGGGATAATAAGTGTAACACCGCTTCAAGGTAGATTGTTCACACATTTTCATCATTATTAGGTATTTCAGATTCAGAAAATGGTCACCACCTTTGTGAAACACATTTAACATCATCTCTAAATTTAATTGATATAGGACATGAAAAAGAAAAAAGGACTGCCCCGCCTGTTTGAGATAGCGGGCGAGAAGAAAGGCCTGCTGATACTGGCAGGTGTATTATCGGCACTCAGTGCCTGTTGCATGCTGATTCCTTACCTGGCAGTCTACCAGGTACTGAATAATTTACTGGAAAATGCGGGCGAGATAAACAACGTCGACAAAGAGTATCTGACCGATTGGGGCTGGATAGCTTTTGCCGGACTCATCGGCGGATTGCTACTTCTGTACGGCGCACTGATGTCCTCACACATGGCCGCTTTCCGTATCCTCTATGGACTGCGGGTCAGGTTGTCCGAACATATCGGAAGACTGCCTCTCGGCTATCTGAACAACAGTTCTACCGGAGCGATCAAAAAAGCGCTTGAACAGAATGTAGAGAAGATCGAATTGTTTATCGCGCACACCATCCCCGACCTGGTGAATGCGGCCGCTACGGTAGCAGTGATGTTCGTCCTCTTTTTCAGCCTCAACGGATGGATGGCAGCAGCCTGCCTGCTGGCCATTGTCATCAGCATACTCGTTCAATTCTCACTGATGTTCGGCCGGAAGTCAAAAGATTTTTTCCGCCAATACTTTGACACATCGGAACAGATGAGTGCCTCTGCCGTGCAATACGTACGAGGCATGCCGGTCGTAAAGATATTCGGGCAGACAGTCGCGTCTTTCCGTCAGTTCAGCCAATCTATTTATGCATTCAAAAAATACGCACTGCACGTATGCGACACCTACCAACCGGGTATGGTGTGGTTCACCGTACTGCTCAACTCCATCGTGACGTTCATCCTCCCGGTGGGCTTACTGCTGCTGAGCCGCGAACCGGGCAATGTGGTACTGGCCGGAGTGTATCTGTTCTTCATTATATTAGGGCCGGGTGTAGCCGCCCCGTTTCACAAGCTCACTTTTCTCGCATCGAATACTCGGGAGATTGATGAAGGGGTCAACCGCCTGGATGCCATCTTTGAAGAAAAACCAGTGCCGGAACCCGTCATACCGCAATCACCCCATAAGCACGATATCCGCTTTGAGCATGTCAGTTTCTCGTACGAAAACACCAAGGAAACCACACGTACAGAAGCATTGAAAGACATCAGTTTCACCGCACATGCCGGCGAAATAACCGCACTTGTAGGTCCTTCCGGTTCCGGTAAATCGACCATCGCCAACCTGATCCCCCGCTTCTGGGATGTCACACAAGGAGCCATTAAAATAGGCGGAATCAATATCCGGGAGATTGCGACCGGGCAACTGATGGACCGGGTCTCGTTCGTATTCCAGGATTCATTTCTCTTCTTCGACACTCTCTACGAAAACATACGCGTGGGCAAACCCGACGCTACGGAAGAGGAAGTGCATGCGGCAGCTCGTGCGGCACAGTGTGACGAATTTATCGGACGGCTGCCCCAAGGTTACCAAACGCTGATAGGAGAAGGCGGTGTATATCTTTCCGGAGGAGAAGAACAAAGAGTGTCTGTCGCCCGTGCCATCCTGAAGAACTCTCCCATCCTGGTACTGGATGAAGCCACCGCCTTTGCCGACCCCGAAAACGAATACAAAATGCAACTGGCTCTGCAGGAACTGATCAAAGATAAAACGGTGATTATCATCGCCCACCGCCTGTCGTCCATCATCTCTGCCAACCAAATCATCGTCCTGAAAGAAGGAGAGATCGTACAGAAAGGCGTACACGCCGAACTGAGCCGGAAGGAAGGAGTATATAAAAAGATGTGGGATGCCTACACCGACGCCTTCCAATGGACTCTGAAAACCGAATGCCCATCCTGACTGATGTATCTTCCAAAATATAAATAAATCAATGAATGCAATTAAAAATATCACCATCGGCCACACGGAACGCCTGCGTAAACCTGTCGGCTACACTGTACTCGCTAATTTAGTGAACATTATTCCGTTTATGCTGTCTATCGAAGTGGTCAATATTCTTTTTCGCGCTTTTGACGGCAGCGGGCAGGGACCGGACATGCAACGGTTGTGGATCATCTTCGGTATCCTTGTCGCCTATATGTTCGTCATGGCTATGGCCGAAAGACAGGCATACAGATATAACTTCCGCGGAGCCTACGAAATGAGTGCCCAAGGAAGGATCGAACTCGCAGAGCATTTGCGTAAACTTCCCCTTGGCAGCCTGTTCCGTCATGATCCGGGCGACCTGGCAAGCATGATGATCAGCGACTTTACCCTTGCCGAGACAGGCATATCCCACCATCTACCTCAATTGATGGGGGCTCTTGTGATGCCTCTCCTCGCCTTCTTCTCTCTGCTCTGGATTGACTGGCGCATGTCTGTAGCCATGTTCATTGCCCTCCCTCTGGCCGTACTGGTTTTGCTGGGCAGCAACCGGTTGCAGATGCGTCTCGGTAAAAAGCATATCCGAGCAAAAATCAATGCCGGCAGCCGCCTTGAAGAATACTTGCAGGGAATACGCATCATCAAAGCTTACAACCTGTTAGGAGGAAAATTCGAACGTCTGCGCCATGCCTTCGCAGAATTACGTCGTGCCAGCATGCGTCAGGAAGCGTTAATGGGTCCCTTTGTGCTATTGTCCATCACGCTTATCCGGGCAGGACTGACACTGATGATCCTCTGCGGTGCCTATCTGCTGATAGGCGGCGAACTTTCCCTGCTGACTTTCGTCATGTTTCTGATCGTCGGTTCGCGTGTGTTCGATCCATTGACTTCGGCACTGACCAACTTTGCGGAGTTCCGCTACTTCTCTATCGCAGGCGGACGTATCCTGAGCCTGATGCGCGAACCGGAAATGCAAGGGAACAAACAGAGTCCCCAAAGCGGTGACATCCGTTTTGAGCACGTCACCTTCGGCTACGGAGAAACGGAAGTGCTGCATGACATTTCCATCACTTTGAAACAAGGATGTCTTACTGCGCTGGTCGGCCCTTCCGGCAGCGGAAAGAGCACGCTGCTCAAACTATGCGCCCGCTTCTACGACCCGCAACAGGGAAAAGTTACCTTCAACAACACCGACATGTCGGAGATAGAACCGGAAGCCCTCATGAAGCAGATCTCCATGGTTTTCCAGAATGTTTATCTGTTTCAGGATACCATAAAGAACAACATCCGCTTCGGAAAAGCAGACGCTACGGATGAAGAAATCGAAGATGCCGCCCGGAAAGCCTGCTGCCACGAATTCATCATGAAACTCCCCAATGGGTACGACACGATGGTGGGCGAAGGAGGTTGTACGCTTTCGGGAGGAGAAAAACAACGCGTCTCCATCGCACGTGCCATCTTGAAAGAAGCTCCCGTCGTATTGCTGGATGAAGCAACGGCCTCCCTCGATCCGGAGAATGAAGTAGATGTACAGAAAGCAATCAACACGCTGATTGCCGGACGGACGGTGATTGTCATCGCACACCGCCTGAAGACCATCAAGAACGCGGATAAGATTATCGTGCTTGAAAACGGATGCGTCACGGAACAAGGTACACACCGAGAACTGATCGGACGGGAAGGACTCTATTACAAGCTATGGTCCATACAAGAGAAAACAATGGGCTGGCAAGTATAACGGTGTCATATACAGAAGCGGGGCTGTGTCGAAACTCTTTTCACCACAGAGTAACACAGAGTAGCACAGAGTCTTTTTATTAATAATCAACAACTTAAAATCTCCTCTGTGTTACTCTGTGTCCTCTGTGGTGAGTTTTGACACAGCCGCTTTGTGTACGAACGGCCGATGGATTCACTCCACCCGTTTATTCCGAACGAAGCCAGGTCAGTTTGTGCCAAAGGCTTTCCAACGGTCCCTGCTTATGTCCTTTCAACCACCATTTGCAGAAGCGAACCTGCAAGAGGAAGAACAGAAAACCGATCAGCAAACTGACGGCATACCCGCAATAAGGCGCCAAATAGAGCGCAAACGGGAAATAGATAATGGCTCCGGCAATGGACTGGGAGATGTAGTTCGTCAGACTCATCTTACCGTAAAAGCGCAAGTCGGCAGTCAGCTTCCTGAACTTTTCCGTTTGGTATAACAATACGAACGAAGCAACCAGCACTACTGTGAAAGCAAACTTTTGCCACATATCCATCACCACACCCACCGTCTGACGTATCATGTCCGGCTGGCCGGCATCCGTCAATTGTACTTTCAACTGATAGAGAGGACCGAATAACACAGCACACCAGATCAGTGCTTTTACCCAGAAACGGGTCGTGCTCTCCGAGGTGACAAATAATTGTTTCCGTCCGATCAGCATTCCCAGCAAAAACAGTCCGGCCGTTTGCAGGAAACGCCCTGCACCTATCGCCCAAAACAGGCTCGCCTTCTGCCCCAAGGTCACATTCCCCCAGATGAACTTCCAGAAATCTCCCTCTTTGGTATAGTCCGCCACTTCAGCATACATCTGCCCTACTCCTAAATCGGGTAAGGAATGGGACGGATTGACAAGGTTCATCACGTAGTGGTACCACTCCACGGGCTGCAACAGCAGGAAGACAGCCAGGATAAATACTGCCCGGTCACTCCATTTGCGGACAATAAACAGAAAGATACCGACCACACAAAACAGCAGCAGGACATCTCCCGCCGGAAAGAACGCTGCATTCAAGGTAGCAAAACCACCCAGCAGGAGCAGACGCCAGAGAAAACGGTAACCGAAATCTTTCCCTTTCTTCTGTTGATTGGCATATTGTATGTAGAACGTTAATCCGAAGAGCAGAGCGAAGATGGCATAGGCTTTTCCTGCGAACAGGGAAAACGTGACACTGAACACTCCTTCGTTGAGAATATTGAGCCACTCCGGCTGGGAAGCAGCATCGGGATACACAGGAAAGATAAAATGTTCAAGGTTGTGAACCAGCAGGATCGCCATTACGGCAAAGCCGCGCAAGGCATCTACAACCTCGATACGGGGAGTTTTTGAAGCAATTGTTTGTCGCATGTTTTTTGTTGTTTTTAAGATACGGTTATTGAATAAGTGGCAAAAGTAATAAAATGAAGTGATAAATCATTCACTTCATACCTATATGTAAGTACGAAACTACATACATTATCTTTTTTTCGTCCTGAGAAACAGTACCGGAACAACGCACAGCAACGTGACAATAAAGGCAATGAAGAAATCGTCGTTGATGGCACTGATATATCCCTCCAGATCGATACGCTTCAGTACCAGCATTTCTGCCACTTCCTTGGCGGTATCGGGTGTGTTGCCTCCCGTATGTTCTATGAAGCGGCTTAAAGAGTGGATAGTCTGGCGGTATACGTCTCCCGTATAGTTCAGGGCTTCGCTGTATCGCTGTGTATGAAAAGCCGTACGCTGCGTCAGCAGATGGCTGAAGATGGCCACCCCAAAACTTCCTCCCATCTGCCGGACAATATTGGTGATACTGGAGGCTTGTGCCATATCGCTGTTACGGATATTCACCAACGACAGAGTCAGCAACGGAGTGAAAAGCAAGCCCATACCCAACCCACGCAAATAGAGACTCAGCATAATATACCACTTTTCGGTCAGGAAAGAGAGGTAATAGTTCATATAGAAACTGACGGCCATCAACAGAATGCCCGACACAATAAAGACTTTGGGATTGATGCGCTGCATCAGTTTACCCGATAAAGGCGAAGCGACTCCCTGGATAATGCCCACAGGCATAAAAAACATACCGGCCTGCAAAGCAGAGTACCCCAGATTGTCCTGCAAATAAAGAGGAATGAGGAACGTACTGCCGAACATACCGATACCAAAGACAAACAGGATCAGGTTGGATAACGCAAAGTCCTTGTCAACAAACAGGCGCAGATTGATAAGCGGTGTCCTGACAGTGAACTCAAAGTAGAGAAACAAAATAAAGGTGACCACCGCAATCCACATAGCTCCGAGCACTACGGGGCTGTTCCATCCCATGGAGTTGGTGGACGAATTGACTTCGGAAAGCCCATACATAAAGACAGGCAGGAAAATGGCAGAAGTAATGAAGCCGGGAATATCGAAGGGAACTTTGGTTCCTTTCACATGTTCCTTCTGTACAATGGCAGTTACGATCAAAGCGAGAATCCCTATCGGGATATTGACGTAAAAGATATAGTTCCAGTCCATGTAATCAACCAGGTATCCACCAATGGTAGGACCAAAAGAGACCGAAGCGGCGGAAGCGATAGACCAGAATCCCAATGCCGTCCCCCGTTGTTCGGGCGGAAATACATCGCTCACAATAGCCATACCGACGGGAAGGAGCATGCCACATCCAAAACCTTCGATCACCCTCCAGAAAATAAGTTCTTCGATAGTGGACGAACTTCCACACATGAAGGAGCCGGCTGTAAAGACAAGCAAGGATAAGAAATAGATCTTTTTATAACCGAAGCGTTCGGACAGCCATCCGGCGGCAGGCAGAATACTTGCCATCGAAAGCATGTATCCCGTCAGTACCCATTCGGCCACATTGATGTCCGCACCGAGCGTACCCATTATCACAGGCAGTCCGGTGTTGACAACAGTAGAGTCCAGCACCGCCATAAAGGTGCCTATCATAATGTTGCCCAGTACGATCCACTTATAAGAAGAACCTTCTTTCATTCTTTGATAATCTTCACGTTAGCAGACATCCCCGAAAGCAGGCGGAGATTTGCTTTCAATTTCTCTTTCCCTTCCACCCGGTCGATCGAGATTCTCAATGGAATCCTTTGGGCTACCTTCGTATAATTGCCGGAAGCATTATCGGGAGGAATCAGGGAAAACTCGGATGCAGCGTTGGCACCAATGTAGAAAATCTTTCCATAAAACGTCAGTCCGGGATAGGCGTCGAGGGTGAAAAGGGCCGATTGTCCCATACGGATCTCGTTAAATTTAGTCTCCTGCAAATAGACAGCCACCCAGAGTTCTTTACCTTCGTTCAGAGTGAAGATGTTTTCGCCCGGCTGCAACAAATCGCCGGGAACCACCCACTGTTTGGCTATCAGGCCATCTACCGGCGAAACGATCCGGCAATTCTCAGTCGCCGTACTGTCCAGCATGGCCAGTAATTCACCTCTCTTCACGCTGTCTCCTTCGTGTTTGAAGACCGCAGACAGCGGAGCCATCACACGGGCGGAAACGTTGACACGGCCGCCATCGAGATTTGCGTCTATCGTAGAGACGTATTTCCGATAGTTCCACCACCATACAATGGCAACGACAAAAGCGATGATAAGCAATATCACCAGCCAGATAAACTTTTTCTTATCAGAAGTATTCGATGTATTTGCAGCGTCCATAATTCTTGGGATTAGAGTTACAAGGATGGAAACAAAATCCGCAAGAAAAGGTTTGGAAAGGGAAGGAAAAGGAATCGGATTCCACTGAAAAACTCACCACAGAAGGCGCAGAGTAACACAGAGTGATTTTTAAGTCATGGAGGTGCGTCGAAAGTCTTTTCACCACGGAGTAGCACAGAGTATTTACTATAGTAATCAACAACTTAGAATTATCTCTGTGTCACTCTGTGTCCTCTGTGGTAAAATTTGACATGCCCCCGGAACTCTCCGGTGGAATAACTTAGTATACTACCGTTGCTATCACCTGTATAAACAGGATCAGGAATACCATTGCAATCGGGTATACCGTTGCATAAGCTACACTCGGGATATTGCTGTCTACCATGGAATCGGCAGCGGCAAGCCCCGGTGTACTGGTCATGCCACCGGTTATGGTACCCAGCAAATCGAGCAGACTGATTTTAAACACCAGACGCCCAACGAACGCAGCGATCAACATCGGTACGAGGGTGATGGCCGCACCTACTCCGAACAGCAACAAACCGCTCTCCTGGAAAGTAGCAACCAGATTCTTACCGGCCGATGTGCCTACCTCGGCCAGGAAAAGCAACAATCCCAACTGACGGAGCAACTGGTTGGCAGGGCCTGACATAGACCAGAGGATAGGACCTGTTTTACCCACCGCGCTCAGCAGCAAAGCCACCATCAGCACACCACCAGTCAATCCCGGTGAGAAAGATAATCCTCCAGGGAACGAGATATTAAGCTTACCGAAAATGACTCCCAGCACAATACCCATGGCAATAGGGAAGAAATCGGTGTCGGACAGCTTCTTGGCATTGTTTCCCAGTAAACGGGCTACTCCTTTGATACCTTCCTTCTCGCCCACCACCATCAGTTTATCACCAAACTTCAGTGCCAGATCGGGTGACGGTGAAAGGTCGATACCACTTCGGCGAACACGGGTCACGGTACAGCCGAAATTCTTCATCAGGTTCAAGTCGCCCAGCTGTTTATTTATCATGTCCTTTTTGGTCAACAGCAACGATTCTATCTCCTGCGTGTTTTCCAATGGAAGTTCACCTTCTTCACGTTCACCCACCAGTACGGCCAGTTGGGTCAATGCTTCCTCGCTACCCACTGCCTGGATGTAGTCTCCTTCACGAAGCACTGTATGGGCTGTCGGGATGGATATCTGTTCCTGATGTTTCAGACGTGAAATAACGGCTCCTGTCATGGCACGTGCATTGATCTGCATCAGGCTGCGGCCAAATACGCTCGGATTCGTGATGCGGTAGATACAGGTCCCCAACTCCGGGAATTGTCCCCGGCGTTCTATCTCGAGGCGACGGGCCTCCTTGTCAAGATCAATACGCATAATCTTAGGCAACAGCTTCACGAACAGGATGACGCCAATCACACCGAACGGATAGGCAATACCATAAGCGATAGACGCCAATGGAGAATTGGTGCTGTCGATGGCAACAGCCAGACCCGGCGTACTGGTCAGCGCTCCGGCAACCAGACCTACCACACTGGGAGTATCTATATCGAAAGCATACTTCAAACCGATAGCCGTAAAGCAGGCCGAAGCAATGATAAGAAGTGTAATGATGATCAGCGTCTTCCCTTTACTACGGAAAGAATCGAAAAATCCCGGACCTGCCTGGATACCGATCGTAAAAATGAAAAGTACCAATCCGAAATTACCCAGTTCCTTTGGGATAATTACACCAAAATGCCCAAAAAGAAGGGCAATGAAGATGACCGCCGACACATCGAGCGATAGCCCCTTGATCTTGATTCTTCCCAACATGAAGCCTAACGCTACGATAAGGAAGAGCGAGAAATAAGAGGAGTGCAATAAGTCAGTAAACATAAATAAAAAGGTTAATTTTAGTTGTTAGTGGTGCAAAGGTACGTAAAAAACTGTTTTCGGTTATAGTAAAAGAAGAAGTAATTTCCAAGGTCTGCAAAGTATTTATAAACATAAAGATAGACATATGGGGTAGATCATTAACAAAAAGATGCAAAAGAAAAGAATTCACTAACACGTACAACCGCAATAAGAGAGCAAACAGAAGAAAATTCGGCAGAAGCGAACGGATTCCCCCCTTCCCAGGGCAGTATAAACAGGGTGAATTTACGGACTTCCGGGCAAAAACGGGTAAGGATAAACACAAAAGGGTTACGCCATCCGGCGGGGATGGCGTAACCCTCCGGCTAATATACCATAATGATACGGAGTGGAAGGTATTATCCAAGTGAGGAAAAGACATTGAAAAGATCTTTTCCTTCTATTTCACCTACTGTCCAAGTTATAGACAAATGATCAAATAGAAAGTAGAAATATAAAAGAAGACCCTTATTTACCAAAATGGATTCCAATTGCTATCGGATGGCAACCGGACGGATGTAATATCTGCCAATACAAAAAAGAGTGAAGCGATTTCCCTGCGTTTTTTTCCAAGGCCTCCGGACAGGAAGCCAAACAGGGGATTCTGACACGTTTTAAATATCAGATTGACAAATTGCTTTTCAAGAAGAACTGATTTTCTCAACACATACAATCTTCCCCTTCACAACAAGCCCCTTTATACTCAAACTCTAAAGTGACATGGCTGACACCGGCATGTGCCAGTTCGTTCTTGATCTTGTGCTTCACCTCTTCCATACGGCGTAAATCGTTTATCACAATATGGGCAGTCAAGGCTGTCTCGGTAGTGCTCAACGCCCAGATGTGTAGATGATGGTATCCCTCTACCCCAGATTGTTCCAATATAACCTGTCCGATCCTCCCACTATCGATGCCTACAGGGACTCCATCAAGTGAGAGGCGAAGGCTGTCATGCAGCAAGCCCCAGGTTGATATAACAATTATAACAGCAATCACCAGACCGATAATCGGATCGACAATCGTCCAGCCGGTGTACATGATGACAATACCCGAAATGACTACTCCCACTGATACCAACGTATCGGCAGCCATGTGCAGATAAGCTCCCTTCACATTAAGATCCTTTTCTTTGTCCTTCATAAAGAGCCAGGCTGTGATGGCGTTGATGACTACCCCTACCCCGGCTGTCCAAGCAATGGCAGCACCTTCAACGGGAACAGGATGAAATAATTTCTCCACACTTTCAGTGACGATAATACCGACAGCAACCAGAAGGATGACAGCATTGAGCAAAGATACCAATACCGTACTTTTTTTATAACCATACGTATAACGGCTGTTAGGGTGCACTTTTGCCAACCGGAAAGCAAGCATAGCCAACACAAGACTTGCCACATCGCCCAAATTGTGTCCGGCATCGGAGAGTAAACCCAAAGAATCATAATAGAAACCGATGCCGAACTCAACGAGGACAAACAAAATGTTCAGCGTAATGCCAATTATAAAAGACTTATTGAGCGACGTCAACTCATGGACGTGCTCATGATGATGTTCGTGAGAATGTACCATTATCGATAAGATATTTATCTACTTTTAAAACAGTCCGGCAGACAAATTAGTTCAATGAAATATCATACATAAAAGAGATCAGGTGGTCTGCCTCTTCACCGACCGGTGCCTGTAGTAACACCAGAGACTTCAGTTCTTCAAGTTCAGCCTGGCAGACACAGAAATAAACATTCTGTGCCGGCAACTTCAGAAAGATCTTCCGGTTAGCATTCATTTTCCGGTTTACCTTCTCACAATAAGATCCGTTGATTGATACAATATAATTGCGGAGACATTCAAGACCAGCCTCGGACAGACGAAAGAAGAGGTTGCCAAATTCCAGATGATACACTTTACAGTGGGCACAGTAGGTTATCATTCCATTACGGGTTTTGCTGATTAATTCCATCATAACTTCGAAATTTTAGTAATGGCACAAAAGTACGCAGAGCACTGTGGGAAGACAATACCTATTAATGCCTAATTATCAGGCAACCGGTAATCACATATAGGGAGTCGGACCAATGATATTATCCGACAATACAAAAATGAATGTGCTGTAACGGGGCTGTTTCTCAGCATTTTGCTTCCCATAAGCGCGACAAAAACACTATAAATCCGGCAGGATAAACGGATAATATCCTCAAAAGAGCTTACTTATTTATGGGTATCCGCCAAGTTCTTTTTCACACTATTTAGGTATTGTAAGCCCTTTTTATTGAGCCTACCTTTGCATCCGAATTCAAAAATAATTCAATACTTATATAATAGTAAGACATACACATTTATCAGAATACTAACATTAAAAATAAGAAAACAAATGAGAATTAAGAATTTACTGACTATGATGTTTGTGTTGTGCGCCTGCGCAGCCTGCAATGACGACAAGAATGAAGAAACACCCCTCAACCAAGTGGTAGCCGGAAAATACGACGGATATACCAAAGCTGTAGCGCAATATTTCCCTGCCGGACAATATGCCGACAAGCAAAGCATCACACTGACCGCTAACGAAGACGGGACTGTGAACGTGACATACACTTCCGACTCCTTCGGTGAGTTCACCATCAACAATGCGACCGTAAAATCAGAAAGCAATACATACACCCTTAGCGGAAAAGGAGAGACCGTAATGGCCATGGCAGGAAAAGATCCCAAAACGTATGATTGCACCTTGAAAGGAACCATCGACGCGGCGAAAGCGGCTCCTTCTTTTGAAATATCCGTACCGGCCGTGATGGGCGGGCTGACTATCACTTTCACTCAGGGAGAGGCTCCGGCGGCGGCAATGGTTGCAGGCTCTTACGCGGGTTATACCAAAGCCGTAGCGCAATATTTCCCTAACGGAGAATATGCGGCAGACCAGACGATCAAAGTGACTGCTAATGAAGACGGGACCGTGAACGTGACATACACTTCCGACTCCTTCGGTGAGTTCACCATCAACAATGCGATCGTAAAATCAGAAAGCAATGCGTACACCCTTAGCGGAGAAGGAGAGACCGTAATGGCCATGGCAGGAAAAGATCCCAAAACGTATGATTGCACCCTGAAAGGAACCATCGACGCAGCGAAAGCGGCTCCTTCTTTTGAAATATCTGTGCCGGCCGTGATGGGAGGACTGACTATCACTTTCGCCAAAGGTGACGTACCGGCAAATAAATAAGTTAAGAACAGAATAGACCTGATAACAGAACAATCTCACTTACATGAAAATACATTCTCTGTTAATGAACTTTACTCTGCTGGGAACGATACTCGTATCGTTCTCAGCTTGTAATGGGATATTGAGTAACATCTATGACGAACCGGAAACTGCAAAGGATTTCGGTTTCATTGCAATAGACCGTGCCAATCACAGCGGTACAGTCCGGGTGGACGCAACCCAATATACAAAGTGGAACTACATCAACCTGCACACCCTGCGGATTGACTCGGCCAAGATTACCTCCGAAGGCGCAGAAGATCCGGCTGCATGGGACCTCGCCATTCATCGGTATGATGTAAAGACGAATGGCGGTGAAGTGCTTGAAACCGACTTCCAGAGCCTGAATGCACTGAAGAATGCGGACAGCATGCCGCAAGGAACATTCGTGGCAGACGAATGGACGACGAACAAAATTGCCATCGACGTCTCACACATGATGGAGGATGACGGATACCTGATCTACGCCCCGTCGGACTACAATCCGGAGCTCTCAAAATGGCTCGATGTAGACACCCGAGAGATGCCTCCCATTTACACTCCGTCCAATAAGGTATATCTGCTTAGGATGGAGGACGGCACCATGGCTGCCATTCGTCTGACGAGTTATATGAACGCCAAAGGAGCCAAAGGGTACATGACTTTTGATTACCTGTATCCATACGAACCGTAATCCCCCTCTGATAAAGATAAAAACAAATAAAATAAATATGCAAAGACTACTTAAACAGGCATGTTGCCTCTTCGCAAGCCTCTTGCTGACAAGTGTAGCTGCCGCACAACATAAAATATCCGGTAAAGTGATCGATACCGACAAAGAAGCACTGGTCGGCGCTACCATCACTTTGAAAGAAAAGCCATCCGTCGGTACCACCACCGACACGGAAGGGCACTACACCCTGACACTTCCGGACCAGAAGGAGTACACCATTCAGGTCTCATTCGTCGGCTATGTAACGACTTCAAAGAAAACAACGGCTGCTCGGCAAGGCCGTCTCGACTTCGTCCTGAAAGAAGACCTGATGGATCTGGGTACAATAGTCGTCACCGGAACACGTACCCCGAAACTGCTGAAAGATGCTCCCATCATCACCCGGGTAATCACAGCGGGCGATCTGAAAAAGGTGGATGCCACGAATATCGGACAATTGCTTCAGGTAGAACTACCAGGCATCGAATTCTCTTACTCGATGGACCAACAGGTGCAACTCAACATGCAAGGATTCGGCGGTAACGCCGTCCTCTTCCTGGTAGACGGCGAACGCCTGGCGGGAGAGACACTTAACAATGTAGATTATAACCGCCTCAACCTGGACAACGTGGAGCGGGTGGAGATCGTGAAAGGGGCAGCTTCTACGCTGTATGGCTCGAATGCCATCGGCGGCGTAATCAATATTATCACCAAGGCTTCGGATGATCCGTGGAACCTGAACCTCAATACCCGTTTTGGAGTACACAACGACCAGCGACACGGCGGTACGGTGGGGTTCAATGCCGGTAAGTTCTACAGCCAAACCAACGTGCAATATACCAACATAGACTCCTACGACGTGAAACAGGGAGACTATACAACCATCAATGGCAACAAGACCTGGAATGTGAAGGAACGACTGATGTTCACCCCGAACGAACAGCTACGGCTGACGGCACGTGCCGGTTATTATTTCCGTGAACGGGATGCATCACCGGAGACCAAGAACCGCTATCGCGGATTCAGCGGCGGACTGAAAGGGAACTATGACTTAAATACCCAAAGCAACCTGGAAGTTGCCTATACATTCGACCAGTACGACAAGAGTGACTATCTGGTATCGTACAAGAATGACATCCGCGACTACAGCAACGTGCAACACAGCGTACGCGCCCTTTACAACTACACGTTCGACGATAAAAACACGTTGACCGTCGGAGCGGATTACTTGAGAGATTACCTGATGTCGTACCAATTTGAAGACAACGGTGATTACACGATGCACTCTGCCGACGCTTTCGGACAATTCGACTGGAACCCGACGGAACACTTCAACGTGATTGCCGGATTGCGGTTCGATTACTTCTCCGAATCGAACGTGCGCCACTTCTCACCCCATCTGGGATTGATGTACAAGATAGGAAACTGCTCCCTGAGAGGATCATATGCGCAAGGATTCCGTTCGCCCACCCTGAAGGAGATGCACATGGACTTCTACATGGCAAGCACCATGATGATTTATGGTAACCCGGATCTGAACCCGGAAACCAGCCACAACTTCTCACTCTCGGGAGAATACACCAAGAATCGTTACAACTTCACGCTGACGGGTTATTATAACCTGGTGCACGACCGCATTGATTATAGCTCTTTCAGAGATACCGACGGAACAATTGCTCAAATATATACCAATACTCCACGGGTGGACATCGCCGGAATCGATGCCAATGTTTCTGCCAAATATCCCTGCGGCATAGGCGCACGCATCTCGTACACGTACATCCATGAGTTTATGCGCGAGGGACAGGCAAAGACCACTTCTACCCGCCCCCACTCGGCTACAGTACGACTGGAATACGGCAAAACGTGGGACCACTATGACTTCAACCTGTCACTCGACGGACGTGCTTTGTCGCAAGTGAAAACAAACCAGTATACCTCCAACGATCCGAATGCCGGAACGGAAAAGGTTACTTATCCGGGTTATACCATGTGGAATCTGACTCTCACGCAACGAGTATGGAGAGGAATCAATGTGAATATGGCCGTCAACAACCTGTTCAACTATCGTCCTGATTATTATTACGCCAATTCGCCCTATACAACGGGAACCAATTTTTCCGTAGGGCTTTCGTTAGACGTTGACCGGATATTCAGAAAATAACAAACAAGATTAGGACAGTCGTATTCTCTGGGTACATCAGCATACGAATGAGTTCAATTCGTTTTAAAATCACTGATAATCAAAGCATTGAACAATTCACTCAAACAGTCTGATATATCAATAAACAGATCATTGAACCAGCAATTAAAACAGATAAAATAAACCAAAGAACAAGAAGCAATATGAAAAAGAAACAAATCATCACAGCCTGTTGCGTGGCCGCGGCAATACTCGTCGGAGTATTTGTCTGGCAGACCTGTTTCAGCGCCACGAAGATTGCCTTTGTCAATTTCCAGACCATCAATCTGGGAAATATTTCAAAGGCGAACGACAACTCGTTTGTCAAACTAAGAGAAGTCTCTACGGATCACCTGGACGAACTGACGAACTACGATATGGTGTTCGTCAACGGTATGGGATTGCGCATCGTCGAAGAGCAGCGCCAACTGATACAACAGGCAGCCGACAAAGGCGTACCGGTGTACACCTCCATGGCAACCAACCCCGCAAACAATATCTGCAACCTCGATTCGGTACAGATGAAACAGATACGCCAATATCTTACCCATGCCGGAAAGGTAAACTACCGGAATCTGCTTTCGTATGTCCGCAAAGAGATTGACGGCAAGCTGATCTCGGCACCTGCACCGGAAGCACCGGTAGAGAAACCGACCGATCTTCTCTACCACGCCGGAGTGAAAAATCCGGATGACGAAATGGAATTCCTAAACGTGTCCGATTATGAAAAGTTTCTCCGCGAAAACGGACTCTATAAAGAGGGGGCACGCAAGATTGTGATCACCGGACAGATGGCGGATGCCACGGAACTGATTAAAGCACTCGAAGAGGCGGGACACAACGTGTATCCGGTCTCTTCTTTCACCCGGTTCATGGAGTTCGTCCGTGAAATCGGACCGGATGCCGTTATCAACATGGCACACGGACGCATGGGCGACGCCATGGTGGAATATCTGAAAGAGCACAACATTCCTCTCTTCGCCCCGCTCACCATCAACAGTCTGGTGGAAGACTGGGAAAACGACCCGATGGGTATGTCCGGCGGGTTTCTTTCGCAAAGCGTAGTGACACCGGAAATTGACGGTGCCATCCGCCCGTTCGCCCTCTTTGCCCAATACAAAGATGACGAAGGATTGCAACATTCATTTGCTGTTCCCGAACGGTTGGAAACGTTCGTAAGCACAGTGAACAACTACCTTTCCCTGAAAACAAAACCCAACAGCGAGAAGCACATAGCCATCGTCTACTATAAAGGTCCCGGACAGAATGCGCTGACAGCAAGCGGAATGGAAGTAGGCCCCTCGCTCTACAACCTGCTGTTGAGAATGAAGAAAGAAGGTTACCGAGTGGAAAACCTCCCTGCCAATGCCAAGGACCTGGAGAAAATGATCCAGGCACAGGGAGCCGTATTCGGCATGTATGCAGAGGGAGCTTTTGATGAATTTATGAAAACCGGTAACCCCGAACTGGTGACCAAAGAGCAATACGAAAGCTGGGTGAAAGCATCGCTCCGTCCCGAAAAATACGCTGAAGTGGTAGCTGCCAACGGTGAGTTCCCCGGCCAATACATGACTACGTCCGACGGACGTCTGGGCATCGCACGGTTGCAGTTCGGCAACGTAGTACTGATGCCGCAGGTGGCAGCCGGCAGCGGAGACAATGCCTTCCAGGTGGTGCATGGCACCAATGCCGCACCTCCCCACACTTACATCGCTTCGTACCTCTGGATGCAGCACGGGTTCAAGGCAGATGCGATGATTCACTTCGGTACGCACGGAAGCCTTGAATTCACTCCACGGAAACAGGTGGCGCTGTGCAGCAACGACTGGCCCGACCGCCTTGTGGGAACTCTTCCGCACCTTTACATTTATTCCATCGGCAACGTGGGAGAAGGCATGATAGCCAAACGCCGTTCGTATGCCACCCTGCAATCTTACCTCACGCCTCCTTTCCTCGAAAGTAGCGTACGGGGTATCTACCGTGACCTGATGGAGAAAATCAAGATTTACAATAATGCCACCGGATCGAAAGAGAAGCAGTCGCTTGCCGTGAAAGCACTCACCGTGAAACTGGGCATTCACCGTGAACTGGGACTGGACAGCTTGCTGACCCGCCCATACAGCGAGGATGAAGTGGCACGTGTGGAGAACTTCGCCGAAGAACTGGCCACGGAAAAAATCACCGGACAGCTTTATACAATGGGTATACCCTATGAACCGGAGCGTATCACTTCTTCCGTACTTGCCATGGCAACCGAGCCGATAGCTTACAGCCTCCTGTCACTCGACAAACAACGTGGCAAAGCGACAGCCGATGTAGAGAAGCACCGCTCCCTCTTTACGCAGCGTTACCTGAATCCGGCCCGTGCTTTGGTAGAAAAACTGATAAGCAACCCTGCACTGGCAACAGACGAACTGATCTGCCGTACAGCCGGTGTCAGCCCCGAAGAACTGGCGAAAGCACGCGAAATAGAAGCTTCACGCAATGCTCCGAAAGGAATGATGGCGATGATGATGGCTGCCGCTGCCAAAAACAAGGCAGAGGACAAGACCGGAAAGGCAACACATAAGATGCCGGAAGCCATGAAGGAGAAAATGAAAGAGATGGGTGCTCACATGGATTCGTCCAAGGCCATGGAAATGGCAAAGAAAATGGGTGCCAGTCCGGAAGCCCTGAAGAAGATGGAAGCAAAGATGAATCCTCAAAAAGTGGAAAAGAAACCTGCCCAAAAAGAATACAGCAAAGAGGAAATCAACTTCGCCCTTGCCCTGACGGAGGTGGAACGCACCATCCGAAACGTGGGTAACTATAAGACAGAGTTGGCCGACAGCCCCGAGAAAGAGTTCGCCAGCCTGGTCAATGCCCTGAATGGCGGATACACTGCGCCTTCACCCGGTGGTGATCCGATTGCGAACCCCAACACTCTGCCTACAGGACGCAACATGTACGCCATCAACGCAGAAGCCACTCCTTCGGAGTCGGCCTGGGAAAAAGGAGTGGCACTGGCCAAACAGACCATCGAAACTTACCGAAGCCGTCATAACGACAGCATTCCCCGTAAAGTCAGCTACACACTCTGGTCTGCCGAATTCATTGAAACGGGAGGAGCTACCATCGCACAGGTATTGTATATGCTCGGTGTAGAGCCGGTTCGTGACGCCTTCGGGCGTGTCAGTGACTTGAAGCTGATTCCATCGGCCGAATTGGGGCGCCCCCGTATCGACGTAGTGGTACAGACATCGGGACAGCTCCGTGATATTGCAGCATCCCGCCTTTTCCTGATCAACCGTGCGGTAGAGATGGCCGCGGCTGCCAAAGACGACAAATATGAAAACCAGGTAGCGGCAAGTGTGGTAGAAGCCGAACGGGCACTGACCGAGAAAGGGGTAAGCCCGAAGGATGCCCGTGAGATGGCTGCTTTCCGTGTGTTCGGCGGTGCCAACGGAATGTACGGCACAGGTATTCAGGAGATGGTCGAATCCGGTGACCGCTGGGAAAATGAATCAGAAATAGCCGCCACTTACCTTAATAATATGGGTGCTTACTACGGTAGCGAAAAGAACTGGGAGGCCTTCCGGAAATATGCTTTTGAAGCCGCACTGACCCGTACGGATGTAGTGGTTCAGCCTCGTCAGAGCAATACATGGGGGGCACTGAGTCTCGACCACGTATACGAGTTTATGGGAGGCATGAACCTTGCCGTACGCAACGTGACCGGCAAGGACCCCGACGCTTACCTGAGCGATTATCGCAACCGTAACCACATGCGCATGCAAGAAGTCAAAGAGGCTGTCGGTGTAGAAAGCCGCACCACCATCCTCAACCCCGCTTACATTAAAGAGAAGATGAAAGGCGGTTCTTCCTCTGCCGCCGAGTTTGCCGAAACTGTAACCAATACATATGGCTGGAACGTGATGAAACCTGCCGCCATCGACAAAGAACTTTGGGACAACATTTACAATGTATACGTAAAAGACGAATACAATCTGAACGTGAAAGAGTTCTTCGAAACACAAAGTCCCGCCGCCCTTGAAGAGATGACTGCCGTCATGCTCGAAAGTGCCCGCAAAGGTCTGTGGAAAGCAAGCGCCGAGCAGGTTGCCGAACTGGCAAAACTCCATACCGAAACGGTAAACAAGTATCGTCCGTCGTGCTCGGGTTTTGTATGCGACAATGCCAAACTGCGCGAATACATCGCTTCCAAGTCGGATGCTCCGGCTGCCGCACAGTACAAGGAAAACATCACCAGGATACGTGAAGCAAAAGCTTCGGGCGATGCCAAAGGAATGGTGATGAAGAAAGAAGAGATAAACCGGACACCGGAAGAACAAAAGACAACCCTGAGCAACATTGCCGTGGGTGCAGCCGTAGTAGTGGTGATACTGGCACTCGTACTCTTTGTCCGCAAACGTCGTAAAACATCAGAATAATCAGGAGTATGGATACAGTCGTACTTGTATTAATGCTGTTAATAGCATTCAACTTTCTGCTGAAACAGACTTTCTGGAAAGCAGTGGCGGTAGGCATCATCGCTGCCGTTGCCGCCCTGTTTGCGGGACTGATGTGGCCGTATGCCATCGAGCAGTCGAAAACACAGATTGCCGACTGGCTGGGCAACACCGCCCTGATGCTGGACACTTCCGTTTTACTGACTATCGAGGTCAGCCTCCAGATGGCCTATGCCATGCTGGCGGTACACGTTGCCAGTGCCTATCCGGTAAAGCCCCGCACGCTGCTCACCTACCGATTCCTGAGATGGTTTCCGGGACTGCTTATCTTCCCGGTATTATTCAGCGGGCTGGTCTATCTTATCTTTGCTTTCCCGGGGACACCATTCACCACCGTGGCGTGGGGGTATGCCGCTTGTGTGTTAATAGCCATCCCCGTGGGACGCCGGGTGCTGCTCTATCTCCTTCCGGAGAAAGAACTGCGGTTGGAACTCTTCTTCCTCACTAACGCATTGGTAGCCATCCTGGGGATTGTCGCTACCGTGAACGGACGGACTTCCGTAGCCGGAGTCAGTGAAGTGAACTGGGGAGCACTGGCCGGCGTCGGAGGAATAACCGTCATCGGCAGCGCCATCGGACTCGGATGGTGGAGACTGAAGAAAAAAAGTAATCAATCATAAAAACAACAGGTAAATCAACTTTTTAAAACTGATCGACAATGAATATCATATCAGACATTTTATATTGGATTTCTACAGGACTGCTCGTTCCTGTTATCGTATTGCTTATCGTATTATTCGGCCGTGCACTTCTGTTGGTCGGCAGTTTCTACGGACAGTATCTCTCGATACGCAAGACAGAGGCACTGCTCCGCAACGAACTGAACGCACTCACTCCTGCCACTGTTACTGAACTGGCAGCCAAATTGCCGGAGAAATCATCATCCCTCGTCATATCCTATATCCGCCAGGTACTCGAAGCACACGATAGTCCGGCACAGGTACAACGCCTGCTCGCCAACTTCGAGATTGCAGCCGACAAAGACCTCGCCATTTCTAAAACACTGACCAAGCTCGGCCCTATCCTCGGATTGATGGGCACGCTTATTCCGATGGGTCCCGCCCTTGCCGGACTGGCAAGCGGTGACATCGCTTCGATGGCCTATAACATGCAGATCGCTTTTGCCACTACCGTTGTCGGACTGGTAGCTGGAGCCGTAGGGTTCCTCACTCAACAGGTGAAACAGCGCTGGTATCTTCAGGATATGACCAATCTGGAGTTTCTTTCCGAATTGTTGAACGAAAAACGTGCGGCCCGATGAAACGAAACCTGCTCAGAAAAGAAGAAGATGCCGACCCGATCAGCGTCGTATCGAACCTGTTCGATGTAGCCATGGTATTTGCCGTAGCCTTGATGGTAGCTCTTGTCAGCCGCTACAACATGACCGAAGTGTTCTCTCAGGAAGACTACACCATGGTGAAAAACCCCGGAAAAGAGAATATGGAAATCATCACCAAAGAAGGACAGAAGATCAACCGTTATACTCCTTCGGAAGACCAGCAGAAAAGCGGCAAGAAGGGAAAGAAGGTAGGTATTGCCTATGAATTGGATAACGGGGAAATCATCTACGTCCCGGAAGAATAAGTACTCTCGACAGGACTGTCCCCCGAAAGTTGGCAAACAGCGTATAAAAGGGCATGTCAAGAGTCTGTTTCACCACAGATCAGCAAATCACACAGAGATGCGGTTTACAGATAATCCAAGCAATTATCTTCTCTGTGTAGCCTGCTGTTCTGTGGTGAACTGCTGATATACCCATCCGGCACTCTGCAGACGGGAATTTCAGTATCCGGTTGTCGGCCGGCAAACAAAAGACCTGAACCTTTTTGCCCTCAAACATTTAAGTCTTTTCAGTGAAACACTTAAGCATTCTCAGCGAAACGTTTAAGTCTTTTCAGAAAACGTTTAAGTCTTTTTCGGAAACTCTTAAATCTTTTTCTCCCCCCACGAATCAAAAGCCCAATGCTGTCTCACGGCTCTGAATAACAACCGGAAACAAACTTTCCGGGAATTCCGCCTTTATGCAAATATCATTTCCTTTCAATTGAAACAGATCAACAACTCTCCAAAAAGAAACCTGCTTCTCCTTTTGCCTGCAATTTTTTTGATTACCTTTGTCCCCCGAAAAGACGCAATTCACCCGTTAAAAAGGATATCCCCCATCTAAGACCTAAACCGGAATCGAAGCACTATACAGACACATCAACCGCATTCCCTTCACCGGAAATGTAGAAAAGCAACATGTATGTATCACTGATTTAAGAAAGAGTAAAAAGATCAAAACCTTATGGACATCCACCAAGAATTAAAAGAACTATCTAAATTCCTGTCTGAATATTCCACCAGCCTGATGGCCGTAGGTGTACAGACATCACGCATCGTACGAAACACATCGCGAATTGCCGAATCTTTCGGCTTTTTCTGTGACATGACCATCTTTCAGAAAACCATCATCATGACGTTACGCGACGCCGATAACTCACACTCGTACAGCACAGTAAACAAAATCAAACCCATGGGGCTGAATTTCGCCATCAACTCCGCCCTCAGTACCCTGAGCTGGGAAGCGTATGACGAGCATCTGTCTCTCACTGAACTCCAGCGACGTTATCACGAAATAGTCAGCAAGCCGCGCGAAAGCAAATGGCTCGTACTGATCCTCGTTGCTTTTGCCAATGCGTCATTCTGCCGCCTGTTCCAAGGTGACTTTATTTCTATGGGGATCGTATTCGCCGCCACCCTGGCAGGTTTCTTCGTCCGTACCGAACTAATGGGACGTCACTGGAATCATCTGGCAGTATTCATCATCTCTTCGTTCATCGCCTCGATGATCGGCAGCACAGGCTACCTGATGCACTGGGGAACCACTCCGGATATGGCTTTGGGTACCAGCGTCCTCTACCTGATCCCGGGTGTACCACTGATCAACTCCATCATGGACATCATCGACGGACATGTACTGGCGGGAACATCGAGATTTATTAATGCCTGTCTGCTTATTATTTGTATAGCAATCGGCCTTTCAATGACCCTTTTAATCACCGGAATCAGCACTTTATGATGAATATAGAATTTATAACCGCCATTATACTCGACGGCGCATTCGCCGCCATTGCCGCCATCGGATTTGCCATCATCTCCAATCCACCCCGGAAAGCCATATTGATCTCTGCTTTTCTGGCGGCCGTTGGCCACGGATTACGCTACTTCCTGATGCATACGCATCTGTTCACGATGGACATCGCCACAGCCTCTTTCTTTGCTGCCGTCTCCATCGGTTTGTTAGCCATCCCCTTTGCCAAGGCAATCCATTGTCCGGCGGAGGTATTCTCGTTCCCGTCTCTCCTGCCGATGATTCCGGGAATGTTCGCTTATAAAAGTATCCTGGCACTGACAAAGTTTATGCAGACCAAGGATGAAACTGCCTCCTTGCAATATCTGGTAGATTTCTTCCACAATGGCAGTACCACTATCTTTGTGTTGTTTGCCCTGGTTGTAGGAGCTGCCGTACCGGTATTTATCTTCCACCGCCAGTCATTCACAGCTACACGTTTACTGAAGAAACTGGTAAAGAAGGGCTGACAGAAAGGCTCACCACAGATTACACGGATTCCCACAGATTAATGATTTATCTTATGGATAAGAACAATCAAAAATCTGTGGGAATCCGTGTAATCTGTGGTGAAAAAAACACCGGAAAACTTCACCTATTTCCTTGCTTCGGCAATGTAAGCCAAGGCTTCGGCACATTTCCCGGTGACATATCCCCAGTCTCCGGCCGTTACTTTATCTTTCGGGAACAATTTGGACCCCATGCCTACGCAGAACGCACCTGCCTTGAACCAAGACGTCAGATTCTCCCTCGTAGGTTCCACCCCACCGGTCACCATCAACTTGGACCATGGCATCGGAGCCATCAGGCCTTTTACAAAATTCGGACCATATACATCTCCCGGAAATATCTTGCAAAGATCACAACCGGCCTCCTGCGCAAAGCCCACTTCCGAAACCGAACCGCATCCCGGTGTATATACAATCAGCCGGCGATTGCATATCTTAGCAATCTCCGGATTGAATAGCGGCCCTACCACGAAGTCAGCCCCCAACTGTATATATAAAGCCGCAGTAGCCGGATCGACCACAGAACCGACACCCATAGCCATTTCCGGACACTCACGGGCTGCAAACTTCACGATTCCGGCAAATACCTCCTGGGCAAAATCCCCCCGGTTTGTAAATTCAAAAGCACGGACGCCACCTTCATAACAGGCCTTTAGCACTTTCTTCGCCACTTCCACATCTTCGTGATAGAATACAGGAATCATGCCCGTTGTCCCCATCTTAGTCAGGACAGCTATTTTATCAAATTTAGCCATATCTATTTATTTACAATTGAATTTATCTTTGTACACGTCCACTCGCATCGCCTCCGGCCAGCGCCTCGACTTCTGCCACAGAAACCAGATTGAAGTCTCCGCTGACGGTATGCTTCAATGCCGATGCCGCCACGGCAAATTCAAGCGCTTCACCCTGTGTAGGCTTCGTAAGCAGACCATGGATAATGCCTCCGGAGAACGAATCCCCACCACCTACCCGGTCGACAATCGGATCGATGTCATAGTGCTTGGAAACGTAGAATTCCTTACCATTATAAATCATGGCCTTCCAGCCATTGTGTGACGCGGAGAAAGATTCACGCAGTGTCGAGATAACATAGCTGAATTCAAACTCTTCCGACATACGCCGGAAAATCTCCTTATACCCCTCGGCATCCGTATGTCCGCTTTCCACATCCGCGTCGGGCTTGAATCCCAGACAAAGCTCCGCATCTTCTTCATTACCGATGCAGACATCTACATACTTCATCAAAGGTTTCATCACGGATTGTGCCTTCTCCTTTGTCCACAGTTTCTTACGGAAATTCAGATCGACCGACACGGTCACCCCGTGACGCTTGGCAGCCTCACATGCCAAACGGGTCAATTCGGCTGCTTTGTCCGAAATGGCGGGAGTAATACCCGACCAATGAAACCAATCGGCTCCCTCCATAATCCTGTCAAAATCGAAATCCGCCGCATCGGCTTCGGCAATGGCGGAATGCGCACGATCGTAAATCACCTTACTGGGGCGCATGGCAACACCGGTTTCCAAATAATAGATGCCGACACGGTCGCCTCCCCTGGCAATATAATCTGTCATCACACCATATTTGCGGAGTGCATTTACAGCCGACTGCCCTATTTCATGTTCAGGCAGCTTGGTTACAAAATAAGCATCATGGCCATAATTAGCGCAGCTCACAGCTACGTTAGCCTCACCCCCACCGTACACCACATCGAAAGAGTCCGATTGAACAAAACGAGTATTTCCCGGAGGAGATAACCTGAGCATGATTTCGCCTAACGTAACGACTTTCTTTCTCATAATTCTATATTTAGTTAGTTTTGAGTTTAATTTGTTTCTATTCTAAAACGATCGATCTTAATTGTTCAGTTACAATTTATTATTCACCCCCCAATCTTCTCAATAACATACTGGATATATGAACAATAGCAATGTATAAAATAGACACCGGCAAAGTCCGTGTGCGGACACAAAGATACACAGATTTTCATGATTACAAAAATTATTATATATTTGTGTCCATAGAAATAAAACTATTATTGTGTCCGGGCACAAAACCCCGCATAAATAAAGAAGACGCATGAATAAATTGCCAGAAAGAATCAGAATCAAGGATATTGCCCGTTTGGCAAACGTATCTGTAGGAACTGTCGACCGCGTGCTCCACGGCCGTAGCGGAGTATCGGAAGCAAGCCGGAAACGGGTGGAAGAAATCCTGAAGCAACTGGACTACCAGCCCAATATGTATGCCAGTGCACTGGCCTCCAACAAGAAATACACTTTTGCCTGCCTGTTACCCAAGCATCTGGAAGGTGAATACTGGACAGACGTGCAGAAAGGTATCCGTGAAGCGGTTAGCACATATTCCGATTTCAATATCTCAGTGGACATCACTCACTACGATCCTTATGATTACAATTCGTTTGCAGCAACCAGCCGGGCTGTCATTGAAGAACGCCCGGACGGAGTGATGTTTGCTCCTACCATACCGCAATACACAAAAGAATTCACCGATGCACTGAACGGGTTGGGTATACCTTATATATACATCGATTCACAAATAAAAGATGTCCCTCCCCTCGCCTTCTTCGGTCAGAACTCCCACCAAAGCGGATACTTTGCGGCACGTATGCTGATGCTGCTTGCCGGAAACGACCGGGAGATCGTGATTTTCCGTAAGATACACGAAGGGGTGATCGGATCGAACCAGCAGGAAAACCGTGAAATCGGTTTCCGCCAATATATGCGGGAGCATCATCCCGACTGCAATATCCTTGAACTCGACCTGCACGCCGACCCGAATATTGAAGACAACCGTATGTTGGACGACTTCTTCAGCGAACATCCGGAAGTGAAGAACGGGATCACGTTCAATTCGAAAGTATACATCATCGGTGAATACTTGAAAATGCGTCGGAAAAACAATATCAACCTGATCGGTTACGACCTGCTCGAACGGAACGTGGCTTGCCTGAAGGAGAGCACCGTCTCTTTCCTGATTGCCCAGCAACCCGAGTTGCAAGGATTCAACAGTATCAGGACTCTATGTGACCACCTGATATTCAAAAAGGAGGTGACATGCACCAACTACATGCCAATTGACCTTCTGACCAAAGAAAACATCGACTATTATAACTTTTCCCTCTTCAGATAAACCATATCCCGGAGCAAAATTCCATCTTCACAGATGGGATGATCATAATGGTCGGTAAAGAAATTCTCAACGCGGTGGGAAGGGACAAATCCGCAAGACTGATAGAACGAAAGTGAGTGTGGAGTATCGCCCGTCCCCACAAACATAACCGAGCATCTGTCCGAATAGTGACGGAACAGGAATTCAACCAGATATCTGCCGTAGCCCTTGCGCTGGCTCTCCGGATAAGTCGCGATATTCTTCAGTTCGTAAATACCTTCCCCCTCGTTGGTCACCACACAAGCCGCTCTGAGCTCTCCCCCGTCGTACAAGGTAAACATCTCCCCACGTTCCAGATAGCGGTCCACCATATCCTCCTGTTCGTCTGCCAGCAGGAGCAAATCGAGGAAACGCTTTTTATCAAAAAACACTTGCTCTACCTTCATTTCCTTTCTCCTTCCCTGTGTTCAAGAATCACCGTCATGTGGTCCAGTGCCCAGCCTACCAACGCCTCTACATGCGGAATCAGACTGCGTCCCGTCTCCGTCAGGCAATACTCCACTCGTGGGGGCACCTCCGCATACACCTTTCGTTGTACCAATCCGTCGGTTTCCAGTGTTCGAAGCGTGACAGTCAGCATCCGTTGCGAAATGTCATCAATCGTTTTATGAATGTCACTGAAGCGCATCGTTCCGTTCGCGTTCAGCGTTACCAATACCAGCATCGACCACTTGTCGCCCAGCCGGCACAGTACGTCCCTGATAGGACATGTCCCTGTAGGATGAAAATTTTTCATTTTTTAATCTTTTCTATTCCATTGAGTTCCAGCAATAGTTATCTCTATGTAAGTTCCTTATTCTGAAGTTCGTTCTTGTTTATCCGCACAGAGAAACATACATTTGCAAGCACAAAAGTAATAAACTTACGAAAGATAACTATTGTTTCACTTAATAATTTATGTTATGGCAAAGAAAGTTGCAGTATTAGCAGTCAATCCGGTCAACGGATTCGGTTTGTTCCAGTATCTGGAAAGTTTTTTCGAGAATGGTATTCCGTACAAAGTATTCGCGGTGTCAGATACCCGGGAGATCAAGACCAATTCCGGCATCACCCTGTTTGCCGATGACGTGATAGCCAATCTCAAAGGACATGAAGACGAATTTGACGCACTTGTATTCGCTTGTGGCGACGCAGTGCCGGTATTCAAAGACAATGCAGGAAAGGCCTACAATGTAGACCTGATGGGAGTAATCAAAGTATTTGGTGAAAAAGGCAAACTTATGATCGGCCATTGTGCCGCCGCCATGATGTTCAATTTCACCGGAATCACCGCCGGAAAGAGGCTGGCCGTCCACCCGCTTGCCAAACCCGCTATACAGACGGGACAGGCGACTGACGGGAAATCGGAAATTGACGGTAACTTCTATACCGCACAAAATGAAAACACCCTTTGGACAATGATGCCTCAGCTGATCGAGGCTCTGAAGAAGTAACGCGGGACACCTCTGTTACAGCACTTATCACGACAGTGTGCCGGAAGCTATTCATAACGCCCCGTCTGCTTCCCGGCACACTTTGTGTTTTCCACCCTCACTCGATCTTCTGCTTCAACCTTTTCATATAATCAAGTAAAAACAGGTCATAATTCATTTATTATTAATACTTTTACAGTCGAATAAACAAAACATCGCCATCATTCAATAGAATTTTATGACTACTTCCTTTGGAGTAACATCCATTTTCTGTACCCCATTGCTGAGAAAACTGTTGGTTCTTTTCACATGTTTCCTATCAGTAAGCCCTGTATCCGCCCAAAAAGAGGCAATGAATACCAAAGACTATATTCTGGTCATTAACACCTATACGGAAGCCTTCGCATGGAGCAACCGCCTGATCTTTACAGCAACCGAATTTGTCAAGGATGATCCTCACTTAGCCATTTATGCCGAACACATGAATCTCTTGATGATGGATAATGACAGTACACTGTGTGAATTCAAGACCAACCTGTTCGAGAAGTATGGTTCCCATTCCCCGCGCGCGCTATTATTGCTGGGTAATTCCACCTTGATGTTGCGGGACGACTTCAGAAAGGTATGGGGTGATGTCCCGATCATACTCTGCTCCGAAAAAGACTACATCGGTCCCAGAGAATATTATTTGAAGAAACACCCCGTCCCTCCGTCCGAACGAATCCCACTGACCGAACTGGCCCAGCCCTATAACCTCGTCCTTCTTTACTCCAACCAATACATACGTGAAAACCTGGAGTTAATGTTTCATATCCTTCCCGATATGAAAAAGCTGATTTATGTAGGCGATCAGAGATTCGTCAATCAAACGAACAGTATAGAAATACAGGAAGTATTACAATCCAGCCATCCCGGGGTCCAATATACTTTTTTATCTCCTGAGAATATTCTGGAGACCAACCAACTGATCGACTCTCTCAACTTTGTCGATCCCCGGACCACCGGCATCCTGTTTTCTTCCTGGTTCTATAAGCGGAAGTTTGCGGGCAACACTTCACTGTCTATCGTATCACCCAAAATTGTTTCTACTGTTTCACCTCCCCTGTTTGCCCTCAGCACCATTGACGTAAAAGACAAAAGCAGCGGGATGACCGGAGGATATTCTTACAATCAGACAGAATTCGACAAGCGGCTTCTCGGTATATTTTCCGATGTACTGAATGGCAGGCAACCCCGCACCCTCCCTTACTATTATCCTCAGGACGGTATGCCTATCATCAATTATGAGACACTGATCCATAAAGGATTTTCTCCCGACTTATGTCCGGCCAACACGTATTTCATCAACAAACCGCGCACCTTCTGGGAACAATACAGCTACTTCCTTATAGGTACATGCATCTCCATCCTCCTACTCGTCCTGTTTTTCCAGTACCGCATCCGCACACTGAACAGGCTTAAGAAAACACAGTTGAAAGAGATAGAGACCATGACCAGCTATAAAAACCTGATCAACAACATGCCCATCCTCTATATGCAGGAGAAGCTGATAACAAACGAACAAGGCATAGGCACAGATTTGATCTACCTGAACGTAAACCCCCATTTCGAACAGAATTTTTTCCGCAGAGAAGATGCAGTAGGCAAGAAAGCAAGTGAGATGTTTCCCGAATCCCTCCCCGAGTTCCTGCACTTCATCCAGATGTCACTCAAGGAAAACCGGGTTGTTACTTTCCCATACTATTTCAGGAAAATCAATAAATTCTATGATATCGTCCTCAAAGGTACCCATCAGAATAACGTGGTTGATATTTTTTGTCTGGACAGTACCGAATTACACCTGGCACAACAAAAACTGACCGCCACCAACCACAAGCTGTCGATGGCATTGGATGTGGCAAATATCATTCCATGGAAATGGGATCTGCTCAGCAAAACCATCCTGTGTGACATCAACAAACCCATCGAACTCAGTTCACCCGGCAACAGCGTGAACGACGAGCAACTGGCCGTGCCGGACACGCAATACTTCTCAAAGATATTCAAAGAAGACCGCAAACGGGTGGAACAGGCATACAAAGACCTGATTGAAGGTCGCACGGACAAGGTAAAGGAGGAATACCGGGTTATCAACGTACAGAACCACACCCACAAAGTGGAATGGGTAGAAGCCCAGGCCGCCGTAGAATCCCGCGACGAAAACGGAAATCCTACCACGCTGGTAGGCTCTTCACTGGTCATTACCAAACGAAAAAAGATGGAGATGGAACTTACCACGGCCAAAGACCGCGCCGAAGAATCCAACCGCCTGAAATCGGCTTTCCTTGCCAACATGAGCCATGAAATCCGTACTCCGCTGAATGCCATCGTAGGCTTTTCGGGTATCTTGGCATCTACCGATGAGGAAGAAGAAAAACGGGAATACGTCAACATCATCGAAAATAACAACACCCTGCTCTTACAACTGATCAGCGACATCCTCGACCTGTCGAAAATAGAAGCCGGCACCCTTGAGTTCCAATACTCCAACGTCGAGCTGAATGCCGTAATGAAAGAGCTGGAAAGCACGTTGCAGCTCAAGATGAAATCCGAAGCCGTGAAATTGGAATTCGTACCTCCGGCAGACCGCTGCCTGGTTCATCTGGAAAAGAACCGTGTTTCCCAGCTGATCATCAATCTGGTGACCAATGCCATCAAGTTCACCGAGAAAGGGAGTATCCGCTTTGGCTACGAGCTTCGCGGAAAAGAGCTTTATTTCTACGTTGCCGACACCGGTTGCGGCATTGCCAAGGACGAGCAGGAAAGCATATTCGGCCGATTCGTCAAACTGAACAGTTTCGCACAAGGCACAGGGCTCGGACTATCCATCTGCCAGACACTGGTCAACCACATGGGCGGACACATCGGTGTGGAGTCTGAGAAAGGTAAAGGTTCCACATTCTGGTTTACCCTCCCTTACGAAGCCGCATCGACAGCCGAACCTGTCCGGAAAACAGTTATACAGCCCATTGCGGTAGAGAAAGACAAACTGACCATCCTGATTGCCGAAGACAACGAAAGCAACTTCAGGTTATTTGAGTCCATCCTCCGCCAGGATTACCGCCTGCTTCATGCCTGGGACGGCCGCGAAGCCGTAGAAATATTCCGCAAAGAAGATCCGCAGATTATCCTGATGGACATCAACATGCCGGTCATGGACGGATATGAAGCCACTAAAGAGATCCGTAAATATTCGGCCAAAGTCCCTATCATCGCAGTTACGGCCTTTGCCTACGCTTCGGACGAACAGCGGGTGATGGAAAGCGGTTTCGACGGATACATGCCCAAACCCATCAATGCGCGCCAGTTACAGGCACAGCTCAAAGAGATTATGCAGAGACGGATCATCCTGCTATAACAACAGGATGACCCGTTTTTAAGGTCTTTATTCGTGTTTACAGCCACTTCGTAAACCGCTTCACATACCATTGTTTAATAAGCTGCGTCAGCACACAATAGCTCAGCAGGATGCCTGCCAACCAGGGGAAATAACTGAGCGGCAACGGCATCAACCCGATGGAAGCCCCAAACTGCGTGAAGGGAATGACGATTCCCAGAACCATGATGACGGACGTTAGTCCTAATACCGGCCAGGATGCCGTACTCTGAATAAACGGGATCTTGCGGGTACGGATCATATGTACAATCAACGTTTGCGACAGCAAGCCCTCTACAAACCAACCGGACTGAAAGAGAGTCTGATGTTCGGGAGAGTTGCAACCGAACACATACCACATGACCAGAAATAAGGCTATGTCGAAAATAGAACTGACCGGACCGATAAAAATCATAAAACGGCTCAGGTCGGATGCATCCCATTTGCGCGGCTTCATCAGGTACTCCGGATCCATCCGGTCGAACGGAATGGTGGACTGCGACGTATCGTACAGCAGATTCTGAACAAGCAGATGAACAGGCAGCATAGGCAGGAAAGGCAGAAAGGCACTGGCAGCCAGCACGCTGAACATATTGCCAAAGTTAGAACTGGCAGTCATCTTGATGTACTTCATAATGTTGCCAAACGTTCTGCGTCCCTCTATCACTCCATCTTCAAGCACCATCAGATCCTTCTCCAGCAGAATGATGTCGGCACTCTCCTTGGCGATGTCCACAGCCGTATCCACAGATATACCCACATCGGACTGGCGCAGGGCGGAAGCGTCATTGATGCCATCACCCAGGAAGCCCACCGTATGTCCCAATTCCTGCAGCAAGGTGATGATACGGGTCTTCTGCATGGGAGCCAGCTTCGCAAACACGGTAGTCTGCCGTATTCTCAACTTCAGTTCTTCATCCGTCAGCCGCTCTATCTCCGTACCGTTCAGCGTACAGGCCGTATCGACTCCCACCTGACGGCAGATGGTACGTACAACCGCTTCGTTATCACCGGACAGCACTTTCACATCGACTCCATGGCTATGGAGCTGCCGGATGGCATTGGCTGCCGAAGGTTTGGGAGGGTCGAGAAAAGCGAGATAACCGATCAGCACCATTCCGGATTCGTCTTCGACAGAAAAATCATGTTCTTTTTCTACCCAACTCTTCTGTGCCACCGCCAGCACACGCATACCTTCTTTGTTCATCTGCTCACTGATGACAAAGGCTTTTCGCCGCAGCTCATCGGTCAACTCGTGAACGGTTTTGCCGAACTCTGCATGAGTGCAGATTGCAAGCATCTCCTCTACCGCTCCCTTGGTGATGATCTGACGCTTCCTCTGTTCGTCTTCCACCACCACGGACATACGTCGGCGGGTAAAGTCGAATGGGATTTCGTCTACCTTGGTATAAGCATCCCTGAGATAATCCAACTGTAACTCACGAACATGTGAAAGGATGGCACGATCCATCAGATTCTTCAGCCCCGTCTGAAAATAACTGTTGAAATAGGCATGACGGAGTACGCGGCACTCGTGATCCTCGCTCCCGTCAGCATTGATAAACTTTTCCAGCACAATGTGGTCGCGGGTCAGTGTCCCGGTCTTATCAGTGCAAAGAATGTCCATCGCCCCGAAATTCTGGATGGCGTTGAGGTTCTTGACAATGGTCTTTTTCTTAGCCATAGAGACAGCTCCTTTGCTCAGGTTAGCGGTGACAATCATCGGAAGCATCTCAGGAGTCAGTCCCACGGCTACGGAAATGGCAAAAATAAAGGCTTCGAACCAGTCGCCTTTCGTCACTCCGTTGATGAGAAACACCAGAGGCACCATCACCAGCATGAAACGGATCAGCAAAAGACTGACATTGCTGATTCCTTTATCGAATGCCGTCTGCGCACGTACGCCAACGATACTCCGGGCGATGGTGCCCAGATAGGTATCTCGCCCTGTACCGAAAACAATGGCACGTGCCGAACCGCTCACTACATTGGAGCCCATGAAGCAAATATCATCGAGCTCGACCACACTGCCGGAACGGTGACGATCCTCCGCCAATACGGCACACTTCTCTATGGCATCGGATTCTCCGGTCAACGAGGACTGGCTGACGAACAGGTCTTTCGACTCGATGACGCGGACATCGGCCGGAATCATATCTCCGGCAGCCAGACAGATGATGTCTCCCGGCACCAAGTCTGTAATGTTGATCTCGTACGGCTCCGGGGCACCGCTACGAATGACGGATGCGGTATTTTTCACCATCTTTTGCAAAGCATCCGAAGCCCTGCCGGAACGCCACTCCTGCGAGAAGCGCAACACGACACTCATCATCACCATACTTCCGATGACAAGGATACTGGTCCATTCCCGCTCTTCGGGCCGGGCCATCCAGACGTCGAGCACCAACGACACAAGCACAAGTGCCATCAGTACACCGATAAAGGGGTTGATAAAAGTTTTGCAAAACATCAGAAGCGGATTGGGGTGCGTCTCTTGCACGATTTTATTCTCACCGCAGCTTTTAAGCCGCTCTTCCGCATCCTCCTCCGAGAGTCCGTGGGGGGTAGTACAAAAATAGCCATACACCAACTTCAGCGGTTGGGTTGCTGCCAGAAATACCTTCTCGGTATTGAACTGCACAGTCTTGTCTGTTTGTTTCTTTCTAAAAATCATCATAGTACATTTTTTTTAGAGATACGGGGCCGCTCCCTATTGGAAGAATCCCATTCATTCATTTGCCTTTACAGTACAAAGGTAGGGAGCTCCCCGCAAAAGGGGCGTTAGAGAACGATTAGAGTACTATTAGAGTTTTATTAGAGTTTCTTCAGATATGAGGAATTTCCACCGTATAGACCGTACCTTCACCCGGCTGGCTATTGACGGTGATTTCACCCTTATGGGTATGTATGATCTTTTGAGTCAGCATCATCCCGATGCCGTTTCCACGGGCATAGTCTTTATTGCTTCCCCGATAGAAAGGAGAAAACAGGTATTGCATGTCATCGGCATTCATACCGATACCCGTGTCCGAAAAGCGGATAACAGACTTTTGCTCCCAAAAGCTGATCTGGACGAAAGAAGTGTAATTGGCGGAGAACTTGCAATTGTTCTCCATCAGATTGACAAAAGCTGTTTTCAACAGGTAGCCGTTGCCCAACACCGTGAGGACGGAGTCATCATCAGCTTCTTCGCCGAATATCAATTCGATGGTATAGTCGGGGTTGGCTTTCATCACCATCTCACGGGCATCGAGCAGAAGCTCGTCCAGACGGATCTCTTCCAATTTGATCTGCTCGGGCAGATAATCGGCCTTGGCCAGATTGAGCAACCCTTCGGAAAGTTTCACCAACTTACGCGAATCGTCGAGCGCATTACCGATGGCACGGCGATATTCTTCGGAAGAACGCTCTTTCAGCAGAGCCAGTTCAAGTTCGGCAATCAGGGCAGCCATGGGAGTACGCAGTTCATGGGACACATTGCTGACGAACATTTTCTGAGAATCGAAAGACTGTTCCAGCCTTTCCAGCATCCGGTTGAAGGTGGTGGCAAGTTCGCCCAATTCATCTTTTTCGTCCTTCACCGGCACACGCAGGTCGAGACGGGAAGCAGAAATAGCTTCCACCTCCCCGAGAATATCGGACACAGGAGCCAGGGCACTCCGCGAAAGCAGGTAACCGACTCCCGCCAAAAGAGCGATACCTAAAAAGAAAAGAACAATCAGCATGGTCTGCAAAGAGTGTTGCTTGGCATATCCGTAACCATCGAAAGCAGCCGCTGTGATGACGTAAGGTTTACCATGGAACGTGTAAAGGAGCCCGATGACCTGATAACCGTCCTGATAAAACTCGATAGATTTATTTTGCAAAATTCGGTCGATCATCTCAGGGGTCTCTTTCACCAGGTCGATCTGCTTGGCATCATGATAAAGCAAATGGAAAGTAGTATCGTAGATGGCTACCTCCACTTCATTGATAAATTCGCGGTTGTTGAGGTAAATGGACTGCATGGTCTTGGCATCCACCCGGTTGTCGAGGAAAAGGTTGGCTTTGGTGATGCCTTCCTTTTTCAGGTCACGGAAGAATTCATTGCTCCGGTTCCGCTCCGAAAACAGATAGATAGCAGCTACCAGCAACAGAAAAACGGCTGCCGTGAAACCGGTATAGCGGAGAGTGAGCCGGGTACCTATCTTCATAACTCCTGTCTGAATATAAAGCCCATACCGGGTTTGGTATGGATCAGTTTCACATCATAGTCCCGGTCTATCTTTTTGCGGAGATAGTTGATGTACACATCGATAAAGTTGGTGCCCGTATCGAAATGGGTATTCCACACCTTGTCGGCTATTTCAACACGGGTAAGTAACCGTTCGGGGTTCTCGGCCATATAAAGCAACAGGTTATACTCTTTGGGGGAGAGTTTGATCTCCCTCTCCTGCCGATAGACGGTTTTTGTCTGCCGGTCGATGCGCAAGTCCGCATAGACGAGTTCCGTAAGTTGTGTTTCGGGTATACCGGGAAGTCGTCGTTTCAGCAATACCTTGATACGGGCATCGAGTTCGCGGAAATCGAAAGGTTTCACCATATAGTCGTCAGCCCCGGCATCGAAACCGTCGAGCTTATCATCCGTTGTGCCCAACGCTGTCAGCATCAGTACCGGAACCCGGTTATTGATGTTCCGTATCTCTTTACAGAGTTCGAAACCACTCATCTTCGGCAAGATTACATCGGAAATGACCATCTGAAACTCTCCGGCACGGAACAGGCGCAACCCCCAAACTCCGTCGTAGGCAAGTTCCACCTGATAACCGGACTCTTCGAGACCGCGCTTCAGCAGCTCCGCCACACGCTGTTCATCTTCCACAACCAGTATCTTTATCATGATGCAATCCCTCCTTACCGTTAGTTATCAATTCACCGGGCACAAAGATAAACACATAATGATAAATCCTCAACAGTATCGGTGTTTATTTGCCTCTTCTCGTTCCGGCCGCATCCGATGCTTGGTTCATGCCTACAGTGAACTACCGGCTAACGGGGAGAATGACTTAACGGGTATTGCTGTCGATAATGGGTATTGTGACCTAAATCATTTCATCAAGAGTTTCAAACGCTTTACCGGAAAAACGCCGTTACAATATTACAAACAAAAGACAGACACCGCCGGAAAATAAACAGGGTGTAGCCATCCGGTCCGGATAGCTACACCCCAAGACACCTAAGGCTACACCCTCCCCCCGGTTGGGTGTAGCCCTATTGTTCCTGCACGGCATAAACCACTTCGTGCGCTTCTGTCAACTGGGGAACCTCCAGTTTATCCAACATCACATCCAGAACCGGCTCCGGCACTTTATATTCGCGTATGCCGTTTTGCCGCCGCCAGACGGAGTAAGGTTTCTCTATATAGACTATTTTCACCCGTGCCCCATAGGTGATGAACAAATCGACCAACTGGGCACGTCTTTGGCGGGTCACATTGGTGGCATTCCAAATAAAGTCCTGTCCCTTCCGGAGGTAGCCCCGTGCCTGCTCTTTGGCCGTTTGTGTCACCCAGCCGTTAGCCGCTTTATCCGTGGGGCTGAGTTTATGTTCGCGTCGGATAGCATCCAGACTGACAACCGGCATATCGGCACATCGAGACTCTATATAATAGTCTTTCCCCATACCGGGCAGACCTGCAAGCAAAGTAACCTCACATCTGAAATCATCGTGGGGGACATAATCGATATAAGCCTGATTCGTATGAAAATAATGGAAGCGGGCCGTATCACCGGCAAATGCACGGGCTTTCCCCCAGCATTGTTGTTCACGGCAAAACATTTCAAAGAATTCGGTAGCTTCCAGCAGTATTTCCCTGTCCGTGCAGATACGCCCGCAAATATCGGCCACAGCCAACTGTTTCAGTAACGAAGTGTCCAGCCTCAGCGAAGCTTCACAAGCACGTTTCAAGGGATCTTCCCGTTCCATCAGCCAGATAGGCAAACCATGGTGGCGTACCAGAGAGGCAATATGCTCGCGAATACCGAAAGGTGTAGAAATATCCCTGTAAAGGAGGGTGCGTACAGTAGCTTCCCCCCGCTTCGCATGATTTTTGGAGGTGATCTGCCCATTGCCTTCATCGACCGAAGTCGAACGCTTTTCTACATCGTGAAGTAAAGCGGCTGCCCAAAGGATCTCCCGGTCCTGCTCCGCAAGCCTCAGATAGGAAGGCTGTTGCTGCAATGCCTCGAGTACCATGCGGGTATGTACGGCTACACTTCCCTCGGCATGATGCAAAGCGTGCTGGGGAACCAGATCCATATCCCGCACCCAACTGAACTGCTGTACCAGTGAATCCCAATCTTTCCGTTCTGTCAATCTCCAAATCATTCGTTACCTCCTTTCTCTTGTTTCGACTCCCACACCAGGCGGGCACGCTTCCAATGCCGTGTCCAATGCTCGTCTGTCTGCACATGCCCCTGACGGACATACTTAAACACATTACGGACAAAGTCTGCGGTAAGATACTCGCCGGCATTGCGGGTTACTACCCCTTCACGGGTACAGTCCATCCCTGTCAGCGCATCACGCGATCCGAAGACACTTGGTTCCCCGGCCAGGCAGATGACATGCTGTTTCAGGGTTTCGGCTGTTAGTCCGTTTACCTGCTCCGTACACAATTCGGGTACAGTAGGCAAATCGAACAAAGCAGCATAAAACTTCACCTCTTCCCACGACAGCCATTTGTCGAGACAGCGGGCTGCGAACACATAAAAATGTGTCTCCAGCCGCTTGTACTCGATGGAATGAACAGCATACAGATTCTCGCCGAAGAGTTCAATATCTCCCAGGTCATTCTTCAACAACTCCCAATGCTGACGCAACTGGCTCGTCCATGGTGAAGTGGTAGGAGCAGCATGCGAACGGGCAAAAACCCCGTATCTGCTTAAACAATTGTTCTCCCCATCCAGTTTTTCGGTATGGACCAGCGTGTCTATCTCCCGGATATCCTCCCAATAGGTATGATTGATTCGGTCGTCACTCGTCGTCCCGGGAGAGAACGGATAGTGGTAGGTACGACCATATTTTTCTGATAACATAGCTTTTTCTTTTAATCGTTAATACTCAAAACCGGAGCTCTTCTTGAATGACCTTCACCGGGTTTCCCCTTTGAAGGCTGTTGTGGTTACTCCAGTTAGCCTGTGCCTGAATCATTGCCTGCTCTACATTCCAAGCAGTCAGCTTGACCAGCAATCGTTCGGTGGCCAGTTTCTTATTCTGCCATTGTGAACGTTGGTCGGATGCCACTACACTGATTCCGCTGGGAATATGGACAGCCCTTACAGCAGATTCCGTCTTATTGACATGCTGTCCGCCGGGTCCGGAAGCCCGCAAAGTTTCATAACGGATTTCATTTTCGGTTGCCTCACAGCTTTCGGACAGCAAGAAGGTCTGCACACCGACAAACCAATTTTTGCGTCTGTGATGAATCCGGTACGGGCTACGGGCAATCCACAACACGGTTCCCTCCCACTCTTCCACCAGTGTATCGCAACCTGCACCTTCAAGTGCAATGACTACCGACAACAATGTACGGTTGGCAGGACCGGCTTCTTTTTCCACTATTTCCACTTTCAGTTTCCGGGTCTGGGCCTGTTTTAATATTCTCTCAAGCACTAATGCCACTACACGGCAACACTCCACGGGACCACGTCCCGAAGTGATTTGTAAATACGTCTTTTCCATCATTCTACTCTTTATTCATTCGTACGATACAGGGCATAAAGGTACCTTGAATTTCCACCAATGCCTCCTGAGTCTGCATCACCCGGTCAATGTCTTTGTAAGCCAACGGCATTTCTTCGACACTACCGCCAATCAGTGTCACGCCGGCCTGCGAAAGATACTTCTTCAGTGCTGACTGGGTAAAACTGTCTTTCGCTTTTTGGCGGGACATGGCGCGTCCTGCTCCATGAGAAGCGGAACAAAGGGCTTCACCCACTCCTTTTCCACATACCAGATAACCGGGGGTGGCCATACTTCCGGGAATCAGTCCCGGAAGGCCCTTCTGAGCCGGAGTTGCTCCTTTACGGTGTACAATGGCAGTTTGTCCGGAAGCAAGTTCCTCCTTCCATGCAAAGTTATGATGGTTGTTCACATTGGCCAGAGGTTTCAGTCCCAGAGCTTTGGCCAGATTCAGATGAATCCGTTCATGGCAGGCACGGGCATAATCGCCTGCCAGATTCATACTAAGCCAGTATTCCTGCCCCTCTTCCGTATCCAATCCCAACCAGGCAAAGTGCTGAGCCTCGCGGGGCAAGCGACAGATGTCACGGGCCAGCAGACTGTAATGTTTGGCAATGGCAGCACCCAGCCCCCGTGAACCGGAATGGGAAAGCAAAGCCGCATAACTACCCTCCGGAACTCCTAAGACATTGTCCGCCTGCAAGCTGATCCTGCCAAACTCCACAAAATGATTTCCACCACCGGAACTTCCCAGTTGTCGCACCGCTTTGCAATGCAGCCCTCTCAGCAATTCAGTCATTCGGAACTCTTCCCGGTCAAGTACCTCGTGTTCCTGAACAAAAGGCAACCCGCCATCCATGCCGAAATGAGTGAATTCTTTCAGCGCTTCTTTCATCTGATGCGAATAACGACTTAGAAAGTCTTCCCCGGCATCAAACAGGGTAAGACTCATCCGGCAACCTATATCAACTCCCACCGCATACGGAATGACTGCATTATCCGTAGCCAATACTCCGCCTATGGGTAATCCGTAACCGGCATGTGCATCGGGCATCAACGCTCCGGCAAGAGTGACCGGAAGGCGCATAGCCAGATTCATCTGTTGTTTGGCCAATGTTTCAATATGCTTGCTTCCGTATGTTTTATAAGCCAAAGGCTCGTCGAGCAAATCATACGACGTAAAACTTTTTTCGACTAAAGTAGGAGAAAGTTGTTCGGCCAGTTTACTCCATACTTCGTTGTTTTTATATATTTCGGGATTTCCGAGTACATCGCCCAGGATAGCTAATATCCGCTCCTTTGTCTCGTGTTTACAATACTTGTTGACGAGGGCAACGGCCAGACTACGGGCCACGTTGTCTCTATATCCCAGTTTGCTTAAATCTTTCAAACGTATTCCCATACTGTTTTTCTTTCGCATACAATACCGGCTACCTGCCATGGGCAGGCAACAGACAATATGCGGGATACCAATACTTTAGAAAAGGATATAACACATCCTGTTCACAGCATTGAAGTGAATAATAAATAAATTAAACGTGATTGTGGAACTAATCAACCTGCATCGCCAGCAGCAGAATTGCGATGCGTATAAAAAACAAAGTTGCAAAGCCCCATCCTCCCGACGGGTCAACTCAGTTCCAAGTTTGAAGATATTATTTCTCTGACATAATTAAAACCCTTTCTGATTATTTAAAGGGTGAATACTCTGTTTATCGGCGGCAAAAGTAATAGTTCTTTTTATTCCCGCAAAACAAAAAGACATTTTTTTTCAGGAACAGTACCCATATTCATGAAAAAGCGGCACGAATCACTTCGCACCGCCCCTGTTGCTAACTCGCACCAAAGCTTCCCGCCTCACAGCGTTCTTCTCCGGAAATTTTTAAATGCATGAAGCGGTTAGCGTTAATCTTTATATTGTCGGTGCAAAATTACCGTTTTTCTCCCTATCATTCACTATCTTTGCACCTCAAAATTTTAAGAATCATTCAATGATAAACGAAGAAAAGATACATAAAAGCACTTCAGGCTGGTGGGCACTCAGCCCTTTATTCGTATTCTTATGCCTCTATCTGGTCACCTCCATCCTGGTGAACGATTTCTACAAAGTTCCTATAACGGTGGCCTTCCTCATCTCGTCGTGCTATGCCATCGCCATCACACGGGGACTGAATCTGGAACAACGCGTCTATCAGTTCTCGGTAGGAGCTTCCAATAAAAATATCATGCTGATGGTGTGGATATTCATTCTGGCAGGAGCCTTTGCGCAGAGTGCCAAGCAAATGGGAGCCATCGATGCCACTGTAAACCTCACACTCCATATTCTGCCGGATAACCTTTTATTGGCAGGCATTTTTCTGGCTTCTTGCTTTATCTCCTTATCTATCGGTACCAGCGTGGGAACCATCGTGGCACTGACTCCCGTTGCCATCGGACTGGCGGAAAAAACCGGCATAGACCTGCCGTTTATGGTAGCGGTGGTAGTGGGCGGATCATTCTTCGGAGATAATCTTTCGTTCATCTCCGACACAACCATTGCCTCGACCAAGACACAGGAATGCGTGATGCGTGATAAGTTCCGGGTAAACTCCATGATCGTAGTGCCTGCCGCACTGGTGGTATTAGGTATCTATATCTTTCAGGGACTTTCGGTAGCTGCTCCGCCACAGGTACAGGAGATCGAATGGGTGAAAGTGATTCCTTACCTTATCGTATTGGGAACGGCCATAGCCGGAATGAACGTAATGTTGGTCTTGATAATAGGTATCTTCACCAGTGGTGTAATCGGTATCGCTACAGGCAGCCTCGGATTCTTCGATTGGTTCGGAGCTATGGGAACGGGCATTACCGGAATGGGTGAACTGATCATCATCACTCTGCTGGCGGGTGGAATGCTTGAAACCATCCGCTACAACGGAGGAATAGATTTCATTATTAACAAACTGACCCGGCATGTAAACGGAAAACGGGGAGCAGAACTCAGCATTGCCGCACTGGTGAGCATTGCCAACCTCTGCACGGCTAACAATACGATCGCTATCATCACTACCGGACCGATTGCTAAAGATATCGCGAAGAAGTTTCATCTGGACCGAAGAAAGACAGCGAGTATCCTCGATACTTTCTCGTGCCTGATACAGGGGATCATCCCTTACGGAGCACAAATGCTGATTGCTGCCGGACTGGCACAGATCTCTCCGCTCAGTATCATCGGAAACCTGTATTATCCGTTTACAATGGGTATCTGTGCGCTGCTGGCCATTCTATTCCGTTATCCGAGGAGGTATTCCTGAATAGCGGACGGCTTACTTCCGGATATTCTGTAAATAGGCCTCGAGCGATTCATCTTTGCCCAATCCTAACTTCTTGCGGATACGGCTTCGTCCGGAATTGACACTGGCACGCGAAATGCCTAAAGCAAGGGCTATCTCGTCAGTGCTCTGATTCAGCAAAATCAGCATACAAAGCAGTTCGTCGTTACGGGTCAGTTCGGGGCATTGGCAGCGCAAAGCGGGCAAATAATGGGGATAGAGTGCGGCAAACGAAAAGCTCAGAATGGGGTTATTATTATAAAAAAGAACAGGAAGTCTTTGTCAATCAAAACAAAACCCCTATCTTTGCACTCGCTATTACGAGTTAATAGCATTAATTCAAATCATTCATTAAAAACATTTATTTAAAATGGCAACAAGAATTAGATTGCAAAGACATGGACGTAAAAGCTACGCTTTCTACTCTATCGTTATTGCAGACAGCAGAGCACCACGTGATGGTAAATTTACAGAGAAGATTGGTACTTACAACCCTAACACCAATCCTGCTACAGTAGATTTGAATTTCGAACGTGCTTTGCACTGGGTACTGGTAGGTGCACAACCTTCAGACACAGTTCGCAACATCCTTTCTCGTGAAGGCGTTTACATGAAGAAACACCTCCTTGGCGGTGTAGCTAAAGGTGCTTTCGGTGAAGCTGAAGCTGAAGCTAAATTCGAAGCTTGGAAGAACAACAAACAGTCTGGTCTGGCTGCTTTGAAAGCTAAAGAAGATGAAGCTAAAAAGGCTGACGAAAAAGCACGTCTGGAAGCTGAAAAGAAAGTAAACGAAGCAAAAGCAAAAGCATTGGCTGAAAAGAAAGCTGCTGAAGAAGCTGCTAAGGCTGCTGCTGAAGCTCCCGCAGAAGAAGCTGCTCCGGCAGAAGAAGCTGCAACTGAAGCTGCTGCTGAATAATAATCGGCAGTATCTATCATTAGTAAATAGGATTAAAACGATAAAATCCTCTCCGGTCCTGCCGGGGAGGATTTTTTATTAAGGCCATTCGGCAACCGGATTCACCACAGAAGGCACAGAGGGTTGCCTCAAAAGTTCTTTTCGCCACAGATTATCAATAGTGATAATCAATGACTTAAAATTCAATGTGTGTTACTCTGTATCTCCTTTGGTGAATTTCAGCACATCCTCGCATTAAAAACACTGCCTTTTATTTCAGCACAACATAACGCAAAAAAACCACCTGATCTCCCGTTTTAACCGTTCCTTCTTTCAAAGCTTTCTCGTCTACACGGAAGGTTTTGAGGTATTTCTTCAGGCTTTTGGTCACCGTGTAGGGTTGTTCTTTTTCATATCCCAGAATCTTTATACTACCGTCTTCGTTGATCGTGACTTTACATTTAATATTAAAAGTCAACCCGCGCAATTTCTTGGCTTCCGCTTTGTTTATCCAGAAAATATAGGTTGCCTTTCCGATATCATTCTTCTTTTCGACCTTCTTCTCTTTAGAGTATTTATCGTATACTTTAAACGAAGGTTCACTTTTACTGCTGCCATCTCCACACGAAGTGCAGGCCAACAGAACCGACAACAAGATTCCAAATACTTTTTTCATTATTGAGCTCCTTTCTGCTTAGCGTATATTACATAACTATTATCTTCTTCTCCTATCGACTGACCAAACTCCCGCAAGGCATTCGCACTCTCCCCGGCCATACCGCTCAGATAGGCTTCGATCTCTGCTTTCAGCGATCCAGGCTCCACGAGCCGTATATACTGCCTGTCGTAAAAAGCCCAGGGTGTCCATAGCCGGTCCGGCATACCTCCCATAAAATCATTCACTATACGGAAAAAGGTTCCGCGCAACGATTTCTTATCTACTACAAAGTACGAAGTATCCTGAGATTCCCACAGTCCGTCACCTACCTGCTTATCTACCGCCAACTTTCCGATATAAACCCGGGGTAACTCGTAATACATCGTCATCGAACGTTTCCGATTTCCGATATCGAGCGTAAAGCGGGGCGTCAGCCTGCTCTCCGAACGTATATAATGATAAAGTGTATCAGGGCGTAACTCCCAGAAGGTCGAGATATAGAGATCGACTGCTTCCGTATTGGCCCCATACGCGATATCATTACTATAATCGGGAACAACAAACAGATGCTTAGGTGTGGGAACAGAGTCCAACAGATTTCCTTCAAAATCCTGTGTCCATGCAACCAAAGGGTATCCGGTAAAAGGAAGTGCCCCCACTGTAATCTCTCGTTTGTCCGTATCGATCCGGAACATGGCTTTGGAGACAGGCCGATGCAGCGGAATGGATGGCAGCGGTTTCCCTTTCAAGTCGTAAACATAGATAACATTACTGTTAGCAAAAGGGATCAGATAAATGCAATTATGTTTTTCATCAATCCGGGCTTTATATATAGAACGATACTCTCCCGGTCCCTGCCCTATAGCACCTATATCGGTAATGAACTTTCCCTTTTTATCAAACAACCGGCAGGGATGAAGTGTATAAACAGAACCGTAAACGAGAATGTAGTTTTCGGAGACACATAGATTGCTTACCCCTACCATCGCTTCATCGCGGTTATCCAACTTGATGATCCGAAAGTCCTCTACAAAGAAGCTGAGCGGTAAGTCAATCGTATCTTTCAGTACATTTAGATCACATACCACAACAGAATCCTGACCGGTCCACTGACGGGAAGCCACAACCGGCCATTGCTCCGATAAGTCCTTCTCTTCTATCTTCGGAACAGCCGAACAAGAAGAGACTAAAAATACTCCCCCCAGAATTGAACTCAAGAAAAGTAATTTCCCGGAATTTTTCATATACCCTCCTTTTCTATAAATACAAAGATAAAAATAAAAACGAATATCTTACGAATATTCCGTAGTTTTTTTTATTCATTCCGGAGTTTGTCTATATAAATAGGGCACGCTACAGAAGGCACAGAGTTTTAATCCTTTGTTTATAAGTACGTCTGAAAGAAATATTTTTCATTGTACCCTCCGCACACTCTGTGGCGAAAGTACACAAAATTATACACCCGCCGGACACCACATAAAAAAAGATGCCCGGGATAAATCCCGGACATCTCTCCTTCAAGTCTGTTTGGACAGACTGGTAATCTCTTTTGATTAATATCTGTCACGACCGCCGCCATAGCCGCCGCCACGATTACCACCACCGTAACCGCCACCACGGTTGTTACCGTAGCCACCACGACTACCACCACCGTAATTGTTATTACGACGCGGTCCTTCTTCTCTCGGACGTGCAACTGATACAGAAAGTGTTTTTCCGTCTATTTCTTTTTCGTTCAGTGCTGCGATGGCAGCATTTCCCTCTTCGTCATTCGGCATTTCTACGAAACCGAATCCTTTAGAACGACCAGTCTCTCTGTCCATGACAATTTTGGCTGAAATAACTTCTCCAAACTCTTCGAATAATTCTCCTAAATCGGCGTTGCTAAGATTATAGCTGATGCCTGCAATAAAAATGTTCATTGAAAAAAAATAATTAATACAATTAATAAAATTTGTTATGTTAGAGAAGTCTTAATAAGGAGATAAATTACTCTACAAGTACCTTGGAAATAAAACACATCCTATCAGAAATCTTTAATACGCGGTAAATATAGACATTTACAATAGATTGAGAAACAAAATCATCATTTTCTTTTATTTTTTTATCAAAATTCAGATTTCAACGTTACTTTAATCTCATCTTTGCTTCCTCCGTCTGCGGCTCCGGCGTCTCTGCATCTTCTCACGTTTATAGCGCTGTACCCGTTTATAAATCATCCAGCCACTCATTAGTCCCACTACCACAAAAATCAGAATAGTAATGCCCACTCCGAGATTGTCGCCCTTTATGCGTGACCAAATTTCAAGAACTTCTTTCGTCTTATCACCAAAATCACGAATCATGGCACAACGCTCCACCACTTCACGATCCGGATACTGAATCTTGTCAATCTGCAGGCTGTCGGCACCCGGTCCGAAGAAATAGCTCAGATCGGAATAATATGTAAGAGTTGTGTCCACTTTCGCTTCCATGATCTCGGGCGAAGCCACAGCACTTACGTAACCGCTCGCTTCCATATTCCGCAAGGCAATGTCGGGGCGGCACATGAAGTTGATGAAGTAGCTGGCAGCTTTCGGGTTACCGGCATACTTAGGAATCACCCACCCGTCATACCAGATGTTGCTTCCTTCACGGGGTACGGCATAATCCAGCTCCACTCCTACCGCATCCGCTTCCTCGATGGCCCACTTGGCATCTCCGCTCCAGGTCATGTTGAGCCATGCTTTATTTTTAGTCATCATCTCTTTGCCGAAGTCTGCCTCCCAACCGGCTATATTGGGCTTCATTGCTTTGAGATATTTCTCGGCAATCTCCATCGCACGGGGAGAATAGTCGTTCATCAGATCTTCGACCGTCACCTTACCATCGGCGAGTTCACGGGCATGGGCGTAAATGATGGCAGTTCCGTATGCATCCCGGTAACTGTCTTTCATCAGTATCTTACCGGCATATTTCCGGTCCCAAAGACAATTCCAGCTTTCGGCATCGGCTTCGGGCACAAAAGCTTTATTATACAATATCCCGGCGGTTCCCCACATATAGCATACCGCATAATGACTGGCGATCCGCCCCGGCTGACTCAGTTTATCAATCTGTTCACGGATATAAGGCGATACGTCATTCATGTAATCGGGCGAATGGGGAAAAACAGTGTCGATGGGCAACAGCAGGTTTTTCTTTAACATCCGCTCGATGATGTATTCCGAAGGACATACCACATCGAAATCTTCGTGTCCCTTCTCAATCTTGGTGAGCATGATTTCGTTAATATCAAAGGTTTGATAAACGATGCGGATATCCTCACCCGTCTGCTCCTTATAATATGCCTGAAAGTCTTCGAGCACCCCATCACCGATATAATCGGCCCAATTATAGATTTTCAATACCTTCTCGCGAGGTTCACCGGAGTTGTAACAACCGGAAAACAAAAGTGACATCGCCAGGGAAAGGGTTATTAATAGTTTGTTCATTAGCACTTTATACAGTTTCTTGATTCTCGTAAATTCTCTTCTTTTTCGATTTAAAACAAAAAGGACATCACTTTTTCTCCTTACCCGCACGCCGGTTAATGACAATCAGCAATGCCAGCACCACCACGAAGATAATCGTCGAAAGGGGACGCAGCTCCGGAGTAAGCCCTCCCTTGCGGGCATCGGCATAAATATAGGTGGAAAGTGTCTCAAGTCCTTCGTTACCGATCGTAAATACCGTTACCGCAAAATCATCGATAGAAAGTGTCAGCGCAAGCATGAAGCCGCTAATCATTCCCGGACGGATCTCCGGGATAATCACTTTGCGAAGTGCCTGCATCGGGGTTGCTCCCAGATCGAGGGCAGCTTCGTAAATATTAGGATTCATCTGCTTGAGGCGGGGCAACACGCTGAGCACCACATATGGAGTACAGAATGTGATGTGCGCCAATACCACGGTCGTATATCCCTGAGATATGCCGAGCGAAACAAACAGCAGGAACAGGGAAATACCGGTAATAATATCACCATTCAGAATAGGGATACTGTTCACAAAACTGATGGCCTTCCGCGAACGTGCCTTCAGGTTGAAGATGCCGATAGCCGTGATGCTGCCCAACAAAGTGGAAGCCGTAGCCGCTATCAAAGCAATGGTCACGGTATTGATCAACGCATTCATCAGCGAATGGTGCGTGCCGGTAGTAAACAGTGACGAATACAGTTTCGTGGAGAATCCGGTCCAGTTGCCCAACACCTTTGCTTCGGTGAAAGAGTAGATCATAATAATCACGATAGGCGAATAGAGCAGCAAAAGGAGTATCCACAAATAGGTCTGGGCAAAAATTTTCTTTACCATAGCCCACCTCCTTCGTTCGTATTATCTTTGTCGTCGGTGCTGAACAGAGAAGTCGCCGCAATCAGCAACAACATGATCAGTGACAGGGCCGCTCCATAATTCCACATACTATTATTGATATTCTCCTGGATAGTGGTACCAAACAGTTTGATGTTGTTCATCGTCAACAACTCGGCAATGGCAAAAGTTGAGATAGTGGGCATAAAAACCATCATGATGCCACTCATCACTCCCGGCATGGAAAGCGGAAGCACCGCCTTGAAAAACACCTGGACGGGATTGGCACCCAAGTCCTGCGCAGCCTCGATGTAACTGTGATCCATCTTTTGCAGGGTGTTGTAGATAGGGTAAATCATGAAAGGTATAAAGTTATAGACCATACCGAATATCAAAGCTCCCTCACCCAACGGGACACTGAAGAAGTCGAACAGGGCTACTGTTGCCAACGTACGTACCAAGATGTTGACCCACATGGGAAGAATAAACAATACGACCATCGTTTTCGAGCGGTTCAGCTTTGCGTTGCTTAGTATCCAGGCTGCCGGATAACCCAGCAGGATACAAACGATAGTGGTAATGATGGCAATACCGATGGAATAAACAAAGGTATTGATAGCCTCGTGATGCTGAAAAAACTTCGCAAAGTTTTCCAATGTCAGATGTCCGCTGTCATCGGTGAAAGCATAGACCACAATAAGGAGTAGCGGAATAACGACGAAGATCGCCGAAAAGATAATGTAAGGGAGCGTCCAACTCTTACGTGATGAAAAAAAGACCGATAATCTTTTCACTCTTAACTCTTATTTTTATTTAGTTCTTAATTACTCTGATACCGTCCGGGGGGATGGTGATACCTACACGGTCTCCATCGTCCCATACGTCGTTCGTATCTACAAATACATTCTCGTCCCAATCCGAAAGCACAGTCAGATGATAGTGGTCGCCTTTATAAAGGATGAACTTCACCTCTCCGGTCAGCGTACCGTCTTCTTCGTTATCCTGAAGAATCACTTTGTCGAAACCGACTTCCACTTTCACTTCGCTGCCGGCATCAATTCCGGTAACAGGAGCACACTCGAAGTTACAACCCAGAAACTCCACATGGGTTTCGTCAATCAGCTTGCCTTCGAAGGTATTGCACACGCGCTCTTTCTTCATTATATGAATATCAAACGGTTTCACCAACAGCCCAACGAGGGCACCGACCTCAAAATGATGATAGTCCTGTACCAGAAATTCATAGCCGTTGCAAAGGACGGTCATTTCATAATGTACCCCCTTGAAGACGGACGACTGCACCATGCCGGCCAGTTGTGCCGCTTCCGAAACCGGAAATATATAAAGATCCTCCGGACGGATCACTACGTCTACGGGCATGTTTTCGCCGAACCCTTCGTCCACACATTCGAACTCGGTATTGCAGAAACGTACCAGTTTGTCGTGTATCATCACACCGTTCAGGATATTACTTTCCCCGATAAAATCGGCCACAAACGAATTGGTAGGTTCATTGTAAATATCAATGGGAGTGCCGATCTGCTGGATTCGTCCTTCGCTCATGACGACAATCGTATCGCTCAGCGTCAATGCTTCCTCCTGATCGTGGGTGACATATACAAAAGTGATCCCTAATGATTTGTGCATCTCCTTCAGTTCCATCTGCATGTCTTTGCGCATCTTCAGGTCGAGAGCTGCCAACGGTTCGTCGAGCAGCAGCACTTCCGGTTCGTTGACTATGGCACGGGCGATAGCCACACGTTGCTGTTGTCCGCCGGACAGCGAATCTACGTCACGGTATTCATAGTCCGTCATCCCCACCATCTTCAAAGCGGCCTTTACCTTCTTCTCAATGGTCTGCTTCGGCATCTTTTTCAGCTTCAGCCCGAAAGCAATATTATCATATACATTCAGATGCGGAAACAAAGCGTACTTCTGAAACACCGTGTTTACCGGACGTTTGTGCGGAGGAGTCTGCGTGATTTCCTTCCCCGATATTTTAATTTCGCCTTCCGAAGCAGTCTGGAAGCCGGCAATAAGGCGTAACAAAGTAGTCTTACCACAACCCGAAGGACCCAGGATGGTGACGAACTCACCTTTTTTTACATTCAGGGTCACATGATCCAGGGCAGTCTTCTCTCCGAAGAATTTAGACACACCGTTCACCTCAATAATGGATTTGCTTTCTTGCATATTCATACTAATTTGGGGTGCAAAGGTACACATTTATCCGATTCGTACATACATGTTAATCTAATATAACAGAGAAATTCTATTCCGAATAAAAAAAACGGCTATCTTTGCATAAATATTTATTCATAAAACATACTAAAGCAATGAAAAAGTTAACTTATCTGGCTGTTGCAGCGGTTGCTCTGGGAGTAGCATCTTGTAATAACAGCAAACCCGGTTATGTAATAACAGGTACTGTGGAAGGCGCTTCCGACGGCGATACCGTATTTATTCAGGAACGTGTAAGCAGACAGTTCAACAAACTGGATACAGCCATCATCGCTAACGGAACATTTACATTCGAAGGCGTACAGGATTCCGCAGTGAACCGTTACATCACTTACTCTAAAAACGGTGACGGAGCATATGTAGATTTCTTCCTCGAAAACGGTAAAATCAACGTAAATCTGTCTAAAGATAATAAGTCGGCAACCGGTACTCCGAACAATGACGCTTATCAGGAGATACGGAACAAGACCAATGTGATCGATCAGAAACAGGCAGCCATCTACCAGGCTATGGGCGACAGCACACTGACCGATGATCAGAAGTTGGCAAAACAAAAAGAATACTCACAGCTGGAAGAGGCATACAGCCAGGCTATCAAAGAAGGTGTACAGAAAAACATCACCAACCCGGTGGGTATCATGTTGTTCAAACAAAGTTTCTATGAAAACTCTACCGAAGAGAATGATGCTTTGCTGAAACAAATACCTGCCAACTATCAGAATGACGAACTGATTATGAAAATCAAAGAAGTTACCGAAAAGCAGAAAGCGACTGCTGCCGGTCAGAAATTTATCGACTTCGAGATGCTGACACCCGACGGAAAACCGGTAAAACTATCCGACTATGTAGGAAAAGGTAAAGTGGTATTGGTTGACTTCTGGGCAAGCTGGTGTGGTCCTTGCCGCCGCGAAATGCCGAACATCGTAGAGGCTTACGCTAAGTACAAAGGCAAGAACTTCGAAATCGTAGGCGTGTCTCTCGATCAGGATGCTGATAAATGGAAAGATGCCATCAAGAAGCTAAACATCACCTGGCCTCAAATGTCCGACCTGAAAGGCTGGCAGAACGAAGGTGCACAGTTGTATGCCGTAAACAGTATTCCTCACACCATGCTGGTTGATGCTGACGGAACAATTCTTGCACGTGGCCTGCACGGAGAAGCGCTCCAAGCCAAACTGGAAGAAGTATTGAACAAATAGGCTGTATCAAAACTCACCACAGAGGACACAGAGTAACACAGAGGCGATTTTAAGTTATTGATTATTAACAAAAAGACTCTGTGTTACTCCGTGGTAAAAAGAGTTTCGACACAGCCTCTTCATTTCACAAATGTCCCGGACAGGGGCTTTCAAAACCAAACCTATTTCAGTGAATCGGCATAGGAACAGAGCTTGACAATCTGATCCACATTCTCAAAATTCACTTTATTCTCTCCAATGTATTTCTCTATTTCCGCACGATGCTTTGAGTAGATTTTGGCAAATTGCTTAAAATTGCGGAACTGTTTCATTTTATCATCTTTCTCCACCCAATAGATATGATGCCGGTTGCCGACAATCATCTTCTCACCTTGCAACTGGTATGATTGTCCATTGCTCATGACAGAGCCGTAACTCTGAACTGCCGTTGTTTCCGAACGGGTGCCATAGGCTCCCACAGGGGCTTCCTTACGTGCAGATGCTTTATACTGGACATACACTACCGGTTTTGTCGGCAACATTTCTATTCCGGCTCCGTTGGATTCCGGATAAAACGTACGCTCTCCTATCTTGATCAGCAAAATATCTCCCGGATTGGCAAGTTCCTTCACCTGCTTATCCTGCGGATCTACAAAATAGAACTTGTTGGCTACTATATTGTAGTTCATTTTTGACTTCAATTCACCACCGGCTCTGAGAACCACCTGGGCATCTTCATACTTATCAAACAGGAACGAAGCCGTATCGGCCTGGGCTCTCAACTGCCAGAAACTGCACAGTGCAAAAGCAATGAAAATAAAAAACCTTCTCATAATACATCGATATTAAACAATAAAAGGCTGTTTTGACAGTATACACTTCAAAACAGCCTTTCAAATAGTTATGGTAAATCTCTCTTTACTTTACATACCAATCAGACAAACCAACGCACATAACAGAAGTCCTGACGGTGAGGCAGATCCGGATTTTTCGGGAACATACGGTATGATACTTTGAAGCTTCCTGCATTCGACAAGCTGTGTTTAGCCTGGAATGTATACAGATCGCCTTCTTTCTTAACCACGCTGAATGGTTCTACCGAATAAACATGCTGTTTTCCTTCCGGAGTCGTATAAGTTGTAACCAACTCCAGTCCCACTGCATCGTTCAATCCTTTTTCATCAACGACAATGGTAATCGTATACTCCTTGCCGCTTTCGATATCGCCTTGTGCAATGTCTGCTTCTCTATCTCTTGAAACGATCTCGATGGAATCCCACTTGGCAACCACTTCTTCTTTCCATGCTGCAATTTCTTTTGCCTTCGCATTATCATTGGCAGACAATTCTTTGAAGCGCTTGGCTTCCTTGCAGTAGAATTTGCTATAGTAATCGTCGAGTTGACGCTTCATTGTATAGTGAGGAGCAATCTGAGCGATTGAGTTTTTCACACTTCTAATCCAGCCTTCTGAATACCCCTTCTTGTTGCGGGCATAATATAACGGCAGAATTTCTGTTTCAAGAATACTGTAGATGGTAGCTGCATCGAGCTGATCCTGATGTTCCTGATTCTGGTAAGTACGTTTCTCGGTCAATGCCCAACCTGCACCTTCGCGGTAACCTTCAAGCCACCATCCATCGAGCACGGAGAAGTTCAATACACCGTTCATCAAAGCTTTCTCACCCGATGTACCGGATGCTTCAAGCGGACGGGTCGGCGTGTTCAGCCAGATATCAACCCCACTCACCAGACGGCGGGCCAACTGCATATCGTAGTTTTCGAGGAAGATAATCTTGCCCAGGAATTCCGGACGCTGAGAGATCTCAACAATCCTCTTAATCAGCCCCTGACCTGCACCATCGTGCGGGTGGGCTTTACCTGTGAAGAGGAACTGTACCGGATAATCGGGGTTATTAACAATCTTCGACAGACGTTCCAAATCGGTGAACAGCAGGTGAGCACGTTTGTAAGTGGCAAAACGGCGGCCGAAACCAATCAGCAACGCATTCGGATTGATCTTATCCAACAGAGATACAATGCGTGACGGATCTCCCTGGTTCTTCAACCACGTTTCACGGAACTGCTTGCGGATATAATCCACCAGCTTGTTCTTCATAGTTACACGGGTCTTCCAGATTTCTTCATCGGGCACATTATAGATAGCTTCCCAAATCTTCGGATTTGACTGATCATACAGGAAGCTTTCGTTGAAATATTTAGCATAAAGCTGTTTCCATTCCGTAGCACTCCAAGTAGGAAAGTGTACACCGTTGGTCACATAGCCCACATGGCTTTCCTCCGGGAAGTATCCTTTCCAGATAGAAGAGAACATCTCCTGAGAAACCTTTCCATGCAGCCAGCTCACACCGTTCACTTCCTGAGAAGTGTTGCAGGCAAATACCGACATACAGAAACGTTCTCCTTTGTCACCCGGATTGTTACGTCCGAGATCCATCAGATCGTCCCAGCTGATACCCATCTTTGAGGGATAGCCACCCATATACTTGCCAAACAAACCTTCGTCAAAGTAATCGTGACCGGCAGGAACCGGAGTATGAACCGTATATAAAGAAGATGCACGAACCAACTCGATAGCCTGGTCGAAAGTAAGACCGGTAGCTACATAGTCGCAGATACGCTGTACGTTGATCAGGGCAGCGTGTCCTTCGTTACAATGATAAATATCTTTCTTGATGCCCAGTGCTTTCAGTGTCAGCATACCGCCGATACCTAACAGGATCTCCTGTTTCAGACGGTTTTCCCAGTCACCTCCGTAGAGTTGGTGAGTGATAGGACGGTCAAATTCACTGTTCATTTCGTTGTCTGTATCGAGCAGATACAAAGAAATACGTCCTACGTTTACTCTCCATACATTTGCATGTACGTAGTAATCCATATAAGGCACATCCACTACCAACGGTTTTCCGTCTGCATCCGTCACACGGTCGATAGGAAGCTGACCGAAGTTCTGTGCTTCGTAATTGGCAATCTGCTGCCCGTCCATAGACAGCGTTTGTGTAAAGTAACCGTAGCGATACAGGAAACCTACCGCGCAAAGATCTACATTGCTGTCAGAAGCTTCTTTCAGATAGTCGCCGGCCAGTACACCTAAACCGCCGGAATATATTTTAAGAACGTGATTCAAACCATACTCCATGCTAAAGTAGGCTACAGAAGGACGTTTATCGTCTGGCTTCACATCCATGTAGTCTCTGAATTTAGCATATACGTCATTCATACGTTTCAGGATAACCTTATCTTTTGATAAAGCTTCCAATTTTTCGTAACTCATACGTTCAAGCAAAAGTACCGGATTTTGACCAGCTTCTTTCCAAAGGGTCGGATCCAAATCTCTGAACAGTTCAGTAGCTTCATAATTCCATGCCCACCAAATGTTGCGTGCAAGTTCAGATAATTTCTCTAATTCCGCAGGAACACGTGACTTTACAGTTACCTCCTTCCAATTCGGAGTATTCACATTACTTACTTTAATTTTCATAATGTTATTGTTTACTTGTTGATGAATAAATACTTAGTTTAGTTGACGTTTCATTGCATTGCGCAAAGCAATATCATAAGCCTCGTAATAATACTTGATGAAATGCTTCCATAAAGCCTGTTCGGCCACAGCCGCCGCATGCTTGCGGATTTCTTTCACCTCAATTTCCGTTTTACCCGAGAACAGCGCGATCGTATCCTTGATACCGTCGGCAACTTCTGAGTAATTATAGTCCGAACGATGCAGCACCTCTACTCCATTATCAAGCCCATGCTGATTCTTCAGGCTGTTCACCCAAAGACCGAAGCCTGCCAGGTCAGTCGTAATGGTAGGTACGCGGAAGGCTACACTCTCAAGCGGAGTATATCCCCAAGGTTCGTAATAAGAAGGATAGACACTCAAGTCTTCTCCCAATATCAAGTCATAATATTCTTTATTCAGGATTCCATCCTTTCCATCCAGATAACACGGGACGAAAATCACTTTCACCTTATCTTCCGGACGGTTTCCCATACCCAGATACTTCAACATGTCCAACACCTGATCGTGGGTCATATTATGCAGCCAATGGGTAATGAAAGGCACTTCAAGCGGAGTATCGAACTTCTCTTTGCTCTTCAGGCGGGTCTGCAAGTCCTCGCGGGGCTCTCCTACCCAACCCGGCACATTGACAAATGCCAGTACGTTCTTCTGCAAATCTTTGTCCCGGTTCAAGCGGTTCAGCGATTCCAGAAACACGTCGATTCCTTTGTTCTTAAATTCATAGCGTCCGCTGGTACCGATAATCAACGTATCATCGCCCATATTGGTTCCAAGAAGTTTATTGGCCACGTTCAACATCAGCGAACGGGCACGTTTGCGTTTACCGGTGAAGGCCGTTCCCTGAGGTACGAAATCGTCCTCGAAGCCATTCATCAGCACTACGTCTGCTGCCTTATCCAGCAACTCTTTACACTCGTTATTAGTGATTTCGCTTACTGTCGTAAAGCAGTCGACATGATGTGCGGTCTGCTTCTCAATAGAGTGCTTCGACTGCATATTCAGTTCCTGGGCCATCTGGTCGCCATTATAGGCAAACAGATAATCATATAAGGGTTTATCGTTTCCGGCAATGCTCCGGCCGATAGAGGTAGCGTGGGTAGTGAAAATAGTCCCTATTTCGGGTACGGCCAGCTGCACATATAGTGCTCCCAAACCGGTCATCCATTCATGTGCCTGATAAACAACCTTATCATTTTCAGTCAGATTATAACGATAGAAGCTCTCTACCACTTTTCCAGCAGCATACGAGAACATGGATGCTTCGTCATAATCGCCGTAAGCATGCAACGAATCTACCTGAAAATGATTCCACATTTCAGTATAGATTTCATTCTTTTTCTCAAAGAAAGGCTGAAAATCAACCAGAATAACAATGGGTTCACCCGGAATATTCCAACGTCCGACACGGACAGAAAGGTTATCTTTATTGAGGGCATGTTCTTTCCATGCCGCACAGAGGTTGTCAGATTCTATAAACAAAGGGTTTTCTTTTCCTTGCCACACATCCGGCCCTATGAAGAATAATTTGTCACGGAAGTTAGTTTGCAACGTATTTGCCCTTGTGGACAAAACAGTATAAATTCCTCCTACCTTGTTGCACACTTCCCAACTGGCTTCGAAGATATAATCGGGGGTTAATAAATCTTTTACCATATAAATGTTTAAAACTCTTTTTATTACGCAGGTGCAAAAGTACGCATTATTTATTGAAAAATAATACTTTATACAAAAAATATAAGCAAAATAGCACAAACAAGCGTTTACAACGAGGTTTCAGAGCATAAAAAAAGACTTAAGTGTTTTTGGAAAACGCTTAAGTCTTTTCAGAAAACACTTAGACGTTTTGCTGAAAACGCTTAAGTGTTTTTATAAATCATTAGCTTATCATTTATGCCAGCGCACTACCGATAAGGAAGGTAGCTGCCAATGCCACGATAGCATAAAGTTCGGGGAATACAGCAAGAATCAATGTGTTGCTGAATACATTATGGCCTTGTCCGATGGCTGCAATACCATTGGCGCAAACCTGTCCCTGGCGAATAGCGGAAAACAGGGCAACCAGTCCGAGGGCAATACCTGCACCCAATACGGCAGAAGCCTGAATGGCAGTTATCTGCGGAGTAAGGATGCCGAAGATAGTCTGGAACATAAAGTAGCCTGCGAAACCATACAATCCCTGTGTACCCGGAAGAGCTGTCAATACAAGGAAGTTACCGAATGCACTATCGTTCTTCTTCAATGCGCCGATAGCAGCGTTACCTGCGATAGTCACTCCGTAAGCACTTCCGATGCCCGACAAACCAACCATAACCGCGATGCCAATGTAAGCAATAAACAAATTCATTTCCATAATCTTAATTTTATTTTTTAATTTATTATTCTACTATTTTTCTTTTTATTTCTCTATTTTCTGAATGGTTTGTACTCCTTGCCGCCGCCTTCGTAACCGGAATTCTTGAAAAACTCCACGAAAGTCAGACGCATGGGGTGAACCATGGCTCCGAGCACATTCATAAAGATATTGATGGCATGTCCGATAACGAATATCAGCACCATCACAATGGGACCGGCAATCACATTGTCCGGACTCATGCCTACTGCCAGACTGTTGAATACTCCGGCAAGAATTCCTCCTGACAATCCCAGAGCGAATAAACGCACGTATGAAAGAACGTCACCCAACAGCCCCGTTGCCATGTTATAAGAATCCCATAAACCCAGTCCGATATTAAGAAAGATATTCTTTCCGGGACTGTTGAACAGGAAAATCATAATACCGGCAATGCCCATAATGATCAGATGTACGGTACTTCCCATCGGCATCACTTTCGGCAACAGCGCCGAAAAAGCCAACGATAACAGGAGAATGATCCACCCGATCGTCGCAATGGCGTATTTGAAGCCAAACTGGATGGTCTGATTGACAGCCTTCAATACCATACCGAACAGAATCTGCACCGCACCCAAAATCAGTGAGAGCTGGAACATGTCATTATTATCCATAAAGACTGCACTCTTCAGGCGCTGGATGAACGGCCAGGGCAGGTCGTAAATATTGGCACCGAAGAAGGTTCCGGTCAGCAATCCGCAGAAGAAAGTGGAAGTAGCCAGTATCTGAATCAGAGAGATGATCGATTTGGCCGACGGACTCAGTTTCTTTGCCAGCAAACGGTAAGCGGTAGCCCCCACAAACAGGAACAAGCCATATCCGGAATCTCCCAGGCAAAGTCCGAAAAAGATCATAAAGAACGGAGCAAAGAACGGCGTCAAGTCCAGTTCGTTATATTTCGGCAACATGTACAATTTGCAAATCGGCTCAAACCAGGCAAAGAAGCCTTTGTTGTTCAATTCAATCGGAACATTGTCTTCCGGTGTCGGGTCTGTGATCTCGTAATAAACATGTGCGTCATTCAGATAGGCTTCGATTTCAACCTTACTGGCAGCAGGAGCCCATCCTTCAAGCAACATCAATTTATCACCGGCAGTCTGCTCCGTACTTAAAACGACCTTTGAGAATTCTATTTCAGTCTGCACCTGTTTCAAAGCCTCCTTCAGCGAAGGTATGTCGGTTTCAGACAAAGCAACCAACTTCTTTTCATTCTCTTCAAGTGCAATCCCGGTATTGGTATACTGCATTTCAAGTTGTGCCAATGACTGCGACGGCAGTTTAGCTTGCTCTACATCCAGATCGACCTCTTCTCCGTCTTTGGTCACGGTGACGAAAAAGACCTTTGAAGAAATACGGCAAATAACCATTGCATTATATTCCGCTTCCCATTCTTCTTTGTAGTTACCTTCGGGACAAGTATAGAATCCGACCACATAACCGGCATCTTTCAACCGCTGTATGCCTCCCGGTTCAAAATCGCCCCAGGCTTCCAAGGCATCTTTTTCCTTTCCGCAGATTTGCTGCTGTTGCAACAGTTTACTATGTTCGGTTTGCAGAGCATCTATTTCGTCAAGCACCTGTAGGCCACGTTCAGCACTGCCTCCATGGGTTGCAATGACCGCATCTTTCCCATGTTTCTGGTTCTGTAACAATTTCAATGCGGCGGCAAGACGGGCAGAAAGACGGATGTTATCCTGTAACTCGGCATTCTCAGCCGCTCCCTGCTGTTTCTCCACAATATGAACGACTCCGAGTTCCCGAAGACTGTTCAGAAAAGCTTCGTACTCCTTATGATAAACCAGGAATGTGAGTTTCTTCATTTTTGTAATCATGCCTCTGCCTCCTTCCTTTTTTCTTGCTGTGATTTCAGAATCTTTTGCGACGACTTAGACAAATTCTCCTCATCTTCCATGAAGCGTTTTATCTTACGCAAAGCATCCTGATAACCAGGTATCTGTACCTTCTCAAAAAGATTAACTTTCTGAGTGGTCTTTTTCCTCGCATGTTCTAACAAGCCCAGCTTGGCCAGCGTGAACTCACGCTCTATAGCGGTATGCGCCAACTCCTTAAGCAAATGTATACCATCGGCATACCATTTGGGAGCATTAAACAGGCTGTACGGACGAATCTCGAAATCTACATTCTCGAGTAAAGGCACCCTTACACCGGCTATTTTTTTGATACCAAGATGAACATCATTTACTTTTATCAATGAGGTGTCAAACTCATTCCAAAGTGCGAACATGGCTTCATAAGCCTGGATTTGTTTTTCCAGCCTTTCCTCCAGATCGGCAGCTTCGCTTTTACAGCGCTTCACTTCCATGCGAAGGGCACTCTCCTTATTTTTAATAATCGGGAGGGTACGCACCCGCACTTTCAGTTGCTTCTCGAGCTGCTGAAGGGAGGTTTTGTTATATTGAAACTTTATAGCCATCTCGTTTATTTACTATTTTTTCCAATACTGATCTACCAGTTCCTTCTTGATATTCACTTCTTCCGGACGGAAATATTTGCCGAACAATCCCCATGCCACATCCAGCATTTCTGTCGTATCCAGATTGACGTCGATGGCAAGCAACTGATTGGAATAGTCCTTGGCAAAAGCTAAAGTACGTTCGTCATAATTGGTCAGGTCAAAACCATTCTCCAACTTCGTCTTGGCGTTAGCGGCATCGGCATACAGACGTACCGCAGCATTCATCACCTGTGGATGGTCCTTACGGGTCTTCTTACCGGTTACCAACTGTTTCAGACGGGACAATGAACGGAACGGATCGACAATAACCTTACCAATATCGCTATCACGACGCAGGAACAACTGTCCTTCGGTGATATAACCGGTGTTATCGGGTACGGCATGCGTGATATCACCGCCGGACAACGTAGTCACAGCAATAATTGTGATGGAACCACCATCGGGGAACTGTACCGCTTTTTCGTAGATTTTAGCAAGGTCCGAATAAAGAGAGCCCGGCATAGAGTCTTTCGAAGGAATCTGATCCATACGGTTCGACACGATAGCCAAAGCATCGGCATACGAAGTCATATCGGTCAGCAGAACCAATACTTTCTGATTGTGCTGTACTGCGAAATATTCAGCCGCAGTCAAAGCCATATCCGGTACCAGCAGACGTTCTACCGGAGGGTTCTCCGTGGTATTCACGAAACTGACGATACGGTCGAGCGCACCGGCATTGGAGAATACATTCTTAAAATACAGGTAGTCATCGTTTGTCATACCCATACCTCCCAGAATGATTTTATCTGTTTCCGCACGCAATGCTACGTTCGCCATCACTTGGTTAAACGGTTGGTCCGGATCGGCGAAGAAAGGAATCTTCTGACCGGAAACCAGGGTATTATTCAAGTCGATACCGGCAATACCGGTTGCAATCAGTTCTGAAGGTTGTTTACGGCGTACCGGATTCACAGAAGGGCCTCCGATCTCGACTTCCTGTCCTTCAATCTCCGGTCCTCCGTCGATAGGATCACCAAAGGCGTTGAAAAAACGTCCGGCCAGTTGCTCGCTTACTTTCAGCGTAGGCGATTTACCCAGAAATACCACTTCAGCATTGGTCGGGATACCTTCCGTACCCTCAAACACCTGCAAAGTCACTTCGTCACCAGCTATCTTTACAACCTGAGCCAGTTTACCATTCACAGTGGCCAACTCATCATAACCTACCCCTGTAGCTTTCAGCGAGCAGGTAGCTTTGGTAATCTGAGTAATCTTAGTATATATTTTTTGAAATGCTTTTGTAGCCATGTTATTATTTACAATTTAGTTACAATCCACTATTTGACACTTCTCTCGGCAACCAACTCCTTCAATTGCTTCTGGAAACCTTCATATTGTTCCGATTTGAACTTTGAATAGTTCATTTGCTTGCAGATGTTAATCATCTTCTTGAAGTAGTCCATAACCTCATTAAAGTTGTCAAACTCAAATTCCGTATGACAGATGTCTATCACCATGTTCAAGATAGCTTCCTGGCGCTCCATCGGAGTAACGGCGTCAATTTCATCGAATGCATCCTGTTGCAATATAACGAAATCAATCAACTCCGACTTCCAGAAAATGACATGATATTCTACCGGCACACCGTCATCACCCAAGATGTTGATCTGCTCGGCAATTTCCTTACCACGCTGCAAACGCGTTTTGATCTCATTCACTTTACCGATCCATTCGTCATTGATGTGTTCGGCAATGTATGCCTCAAATTCAGGATATTCGATATATTTAGAATAAGAGTCGATCGGATTCACAGCCGGATAGCGCTTCTTATCGGCACGATCCTGTTCCAGCGCATAGAAACAACGGGCTACCTTTTTAGTATTTTCAGTCACAGGTTCCTTCAGGTTACCTCCGGCCGGAGATACCGTACCGATAAAGGTAATAGAACCACTCTCACCGTTATTCAGTTTTACATAACCTGCACGACCGTAGAAGTTAGAAATGATTGAGGACAAGTCCATCGGGAATGCATCCGGCCCGGGCAACTCTTCCATACGGTTCGACATCTCACGCAATGCCTGTGCCCAACGGGAAGTAGAGTCTGCCATCAACAGGATCTTCAATCCCATCGCACGATAATATTCGGCAATCGTCATAGCCGTATACACAGAAGCTTCACGGGCCGCTACCGGCATGTTCGAAGTATTGGCGATAATAATGGTACGCTCCATCAGCTTACGTCCCGTATGTGGGTCCACCAGTTCTGGGAACTCAGTAAATATTTCCACAACCTCGTTCGCACGTTCACCGCAGGCGGCAATGATCACAATATCGGCCTCTGCCTGTTTAGAGATAGCATGCTGAAGTACGGTTTTACCTGTACCGAACGGACCGGGAATAAATCCTGTCCCCCCCTCTACTATCGGATTGACAGTGTCAATCACACGTACACCGGTTTCAAGCAATTTAAACGGACGCGGTTTTTCTTTATAATTCGTCATAGCCCTTTTTACCGGCCACTTTTGAATCATATTCACTTCAACGTTGTTTCCCTCTTCGTCTACCAAAACAGCAATTACGTCTTCAATCTTATAATCGCCTTCAGGTACAATCGATTTCACCGTGCAAACACCTTTCTGCGTGAAAGGTACCATGATCTTCAATGGCTGGAAGTTTTCATCCACCTGTCCTAACCAGGCAGATGCTTCCACTTTATCCCCTACATTGACAAGGGGAACAAAATGCCATACACTTTCTTTATCCAACGGATAGGTATATTGTCCTCTCTTCAGGAATACGCCATCCATCTTATCAAGGTCGTTTTGCAGACCATCGTAATTCTTCGATAACATACCGGGACCTAAGGTCACCTCAAGCATGTGTCCGGTAAATTCGGCTTCGGCCCCCACTTTCAATCCACGAGTGCTTTCGAACACCTGAACATATACATGTGTACCTACGACCTTAATCACCTCCGCCATTAATTTATCGCCACCGGTTGAGATATAACAAATCTCATTTTGAGCTACCGGTCCATCAACGACGAGGGTCACCATGTTGGCAATAACGCCACTAACAGTTCCTTTTGTTGCCATATATTTTTTTAATTTATTTATCCGAGTTTGGCAGGATTACCTGAATTCTGCGGGAATCTGCACTTCATTCTTCAGTGACTCTATGATACTGCGGAACAGTTGATTTCCTCTTTCCTTATCCAAAGAGATCCAACGTTCAATCATTTCCAGTTCCAATAAGAAAGCAAAAATACGTTCGATGGTAAAATAGTTAAAGAAAATAGCTTCCTCCATCCAGTTCCACCGTAAAGCATCCAACTTCTTCTCGCGTTCTACCAGTTCTGTTATTTCACTGATTTTCACTAACTGATCCAGAAAATCCACTTCACCGGAAAGTCCGAAATCACGGGCTCCGGAAGTTCGCAAAGCCTCACATATTTCCGTATCACCCACTATATTGCGGGCAACATCCCATTTATACTTCCGAGCGGTCAATGCCACAAGGATATTGTTAATTGTAAGATTGAATTCGAACCAGGAAGCCACAAACTTATTTCCGCATTTCATTGCATAATCATAATAAAGTGCAGCCAGATGATCTTCCAGTAAAACAGCATTGTCTGCCGGAGTATTGAAATAGTCGGAAATGAAAGTAGCAAGATATGCAGGAAATTCTTTAGTACTGATTTCTCCTCCTTCTTTAAGAACAGAGATATATTCAGCAAGTTCCTCCGCGGAGAAATTTCCCCGGGTATCAATGGCGGCTTCCTTATCTTTCAGAAGCTTCAGTACATTGGCATTATCAAACTTCAAATAAAACAGATCAATTAATTTTTGATCTGAAGCTGACAAGCCCGTGTAAATTTCCGTTTTAAAATCAGCTACTGTATAGCTCAGCTTACTGTCCTCAAGTGCGAGTTCCGGCAAACCGGCTACCAAGTAATAATATTTACTCATAACGCATCCCTTTAGAATAACATTTCTACCAACTGAGGACGCAGGAATGCTTTAAAGTAATTCATAAATTCCTCTTCTCCGAAATTCACTTTATATGAACCGTCTGCAGGAGATACAGAAAACAATGCCTTAATACCATTCACTTGTTCTATGGTAACACCTTTGTCTAACAATGCTTTAGCATTGGCCGCAAAATACTTTCTCAAAGATTCCGCATCAGAAGTTGAGATGATAATCGGCTCGTCTACGCTCCATTTGGAAGCCAGAGCTACGATAAAAGCACTCAGAAAATCTTTATTCTGTGCAAACTCCTTTACCGGTGCGGTCACAATTTTATCAGTTACCATAGTGGCTATTTCTGATTTCAACGCATTTACTGCCTGACCGGCAAACAGTTTCAACTCTGATTTGGTATTCTCTGTCAGTTCATCGGCAGATTTACGAGAGGTGGCAATAATTGATTCAGCTTCTTTATGGGCATCTTCAACGATTTTTTTAGCTTCTTCCTGAGCATTCGCAATAAGACGGCGGGCTTCTTCATTACCTTTTTCGACGCCTTCGCGATAAATCTTATCGGTCAACTCTTGAATTTTGTTTTCCATATTCACGGACTATTTAGAAGTTTATATTATAATATCTAAGTGTTTCTCATCAGATTCTCGCCAAAAGTACAAAATTCAATCTGATAAAAAAAGAGAAAAGAGGAAGAAAACTGTTCGTAATCGCGAAAAGAAGCGTCCAAAAGTAAAGGTTATGACGATCCCGACACATTTATCTTCCCGTTTCATCTTTTCAGATGATGGCAAAGATAAACAGTCTGATAATACATCAAACATTGAATTATGATAAAACCGGAAAAATGAAGATTGAGTCAGGAGTATATGGGATGAAGCCGATAAAAAGATTGTCAGGAGATATTGCTTATACCCAAAAACAAGTCATCCCCTCGTGTCTTCTGACCCGAGGGGATGAACTCTCTGAAAAAAACGGCAACTACCTACTCTCCCACTGTTACGCAGTACCATCGGCGTGATCAGGCTTAACTTCTCTGTTCGGAATGGGAAGAGGTGGAACCCTGATGCTATAGTCACCTGAATAAGGTAGACATAATGTACAAAAGTAAACTTAGCCGTCTATCACCCGGATAGTAAAGCTAAACGGATATATAAACCATAAAGGACAATAAAAGAAAGTCATCGGGCAATTAGTAACGCTCGGCTGTGATGTTACCACCTGTACACCTGCGTCCTATCAACGTTGTAGTCTACAACGACCCTAAAAGAAATCTAATCTTGTGGCTGGCTTCGTACTTAGATGCTTTCAGCACTTATCCAATCCCGACTTAGATACCCGGCAATGCACCTGGCGGCACAACCGGTAAACCAGAGGTCAGTCCAACACGGTCCTCTCGTACTAGTGTCAGAGCCACGCAAATTTCATGCGCCCACGATAGATAGAGACCGAACTGTCTCACGACGTTCTGAACCCAGCTCGCGTGCCACTTTAATGGGCGAACAGCCCAACCCTTGGGACCTTCTCCAGCCCCAGGATGTGACGAGCCGACATCGAGGTGCCAAACCCCTCCGTCGATATGAGCTCTTGGGAGGGATCAGCCTGTTATCCCCGGAGTACCTTTTATCCTTTGAGCGATGTCCCTTCCATACGGAAACACCGGATCACTATGCTCTAGTTTCCTACCTGATCGACTTGTAAGTCTCCCAGTCAAGCGCCCTTATGCCATTACACTCTGCCGCCGGTTACCAATCGGCGTGAGGGCACCTTTAGAAGCCTCCGTTACACTTTTGGAGGCGACCACCCCAGTCAAACTACCCACCAAACAGTGTCCTCGCAACTGCGAGTTAGAACTCAAATAATCAAAGGGCCGTATTTCAACAGCGACTCCACAAATACTGGCGTACCTGCTTCAAAGTCTCCGGCCTATCCTACACATCAATTACCCAAATTCAATGTTAAGCTATAGTAAAGGTTCACGGGGTCTTTTCGTCCCATCGCGGGTAATCGGCATCTTCACCGATACTACAATTTCACTGAGCTCACGGTTGAGACAGTGTCCAGATCATTACACCATTCGTGCAGGTCGGAACTTACCCGACAAGGAATTTCGCTACCTTAGGACCGTTATAGTTACGGCCGCCGTTTACTGGGGCTTCAATTCAATGCTTCTCTTGCGATGACATCTCCTCTTAACCTTCCAGCACCGGGCAGGTGTCAGGCTGTATACGTGATCTTTCAATTTTGCACAGCCCTGTGTTTTTGTTAAACAGTTGCCTGGACCTATTCTCTGCGCCCTCCCGTCACCGGGTAGGGACCCTTTATCCCGAAGTTACAGGGTCAATTTGCCTAGTTCCTTAACCGTGATTCACTCAAGCGCCTGAGTATATTCAACCCGACTACGTGTGTCCGTTTGCGGTACGGGTACCATTAAGATTAAGTTTAGCGGATTTTCTTGGGAGTATGTTTACACGCACTATTACCGTTTTCCGAGGAAATTGGTATACTATCAGGTTCGACTCTTATCCCGGATTTGCCTGGGATAATCAACATCTACACCCTTTAACGGACTATTCCGTCAGTCCGCGGCGTTGTCACTCCTCCGTCTCCACGTCACTCTTAATGCTAGTACAGGAATATTAACCTGTTCTGCCATCGGCATCACCGTTCGGCTGAGCCTTAGGACCCGACTAACCCTGATCCGATTAGCGTTGATCAGGAAACCTTAGTCTTGCGGCGAGGGGGTTTCTCACCCCCTTTATCGTTACTTATACCTACATTTGCTTTTCCACACGCTCCAGTAAAGCTCACGCTTCGCCTTCAACGCAGAGTGGAATGCTCCCCTACCGATACTTACGTATCCCATAGCTTCGGTAAAACACTTGATGCCCGATTATTATCCACGCCAAACTCCTCGACTAGTGAGCTGTTACGCACTCTTTAAATGAATGGCTGCTTCCAAGCCAACATCCTAGCTGTCTTAGCAATCTGACTTCGTTAGTTCAACTTAGTGTTTATTTGGGGACCTTAGCTGATGGTCTGGATTCTTCTCCTTTAGGACATGGACCTTAGCACCCATGCCCTCACTCCTGAGATCGAACTAATGCGCATTCGGAGTTTATCAAGACTTGATAGGCGGTGAAGCCCTCGCATCTTATCAGTCGCTCTACCTCACATTAGTAATTCTCAAGGCTGCACCTAAATGCATTTCGGGGAGTACGAGCTATCTCCAAGTTTGATTAGCCTTTCACCCCCACCCTCAGGTCATCCGGAAGCTTTTCAACGCTTATCGGTTCGGTCCTCCAGTTAGTGTTACCTAACCTTCAACCTGCCCAAGGGTAGATCACTTGGTTTCGCGTCTACTCCTTCCGACTATCCGCCCTGTTCAGACTCGCTTTCGCTTCGGATCCACATCTCAAGATGCTTAACCTTGCCGGAAAAAGTAACTCGTAGGTTCATTATGCAAAAGGCACGCCGTCACAACTTACGCTGCTCCGACCGCTTGTAGGCGCATGGTTTCAGGGACTATTTCACTCTTCTATTCGAAGTGCTTTTCACCTTTCCTTCACAGTACTGGTTCGCTATCGGTCTCTCGGGAGTATTTAGCCTTACCGGATGGTCCCGGCTGGTTCACGCAGAATTCCTCGTGCTCCGCGCTACTCAGGATACCACTACGCTTCAGTTACCTTAGAATACCGGGCTATCACCGTCTATGGCGCGACTTTCCAGTCGCTTCTTCTCAATAACTTTCTTGCGAGAGCGTGGTCCTACAACCCCACACATGCCGTAACATGGGTGGTTTGGGCTATTCCCCGTTCGCTCGCCACTACTAGGGGAATCATTATTTATTTTCTTTTCCTGCAGGTACTAAGATGTTTCAGTTCCCTGCGTTAGCCTCCAACTTAGTTGGATGACATTCCTTCAGAATGCCGGGTTGTCCCATTCGGAAATCTTCGGATCAAAGGTTATTTGCACCTACCCGAAGCTTATCGCAGCTTATCACGTCCTTCATCGCCTCCGAGAGCCAAGGCATCCGCCATGCGCCCTTATTTACTTTCTTTTATCGCCAGGTTCATCTCCTTTTCTTAAAAAGGATCTGAACCAAATGGTTCGATATATACTTTTAGCTCTTACTAAATTTACTTTTTTCTGTACATCATGTCAAAGATCGTATGATAACATTCGGCAACTTGTGTTGCCAGCGTATCAATGGTGGAGAATAACGGATTCGAACCGTTGACCCTCTGCGTGCAAGGCAGATGCTCTAGCCAGCTGAGCTAATCCCCCAATCATACAAGATATCAATCTCGTCTTGGTAGTCCCAGGCAGAGTTGAACTGCCGACCTCTACATTATCAGTGTAGCGCTCTAACCAACTGAGCTATAGGACTAGTTCAACCGTGTCCTGTCTTAGACTCGGCTTCTGTTTTTCTCTTGTTTATCTCTATCTATATTGCTATAGACGGTCGATCTATATTCTATAAATAAACAAGTACCAGTAGTACAATTTTAGAACCGATGAACGTCGTTTCCAACATCGCTCCAGAAAGGAGGTGTTCCAGCCGCACCTTCCGGTACGGCTACCTTGTTACGACTTAGCCCCAGTCACCAGTTTTACCCTAGGACGCTCCTTGCGGTTACGTACTTCAGGTACCCCCGGCTCCCATGGCTTGACGGGCGGTGTGTACAAGGCCCGGGAACGTATTCACCGCGCCGTGGCTGATGCGCGATTACTAGCGAATCCAGCTTCACGAAGTCGGGTTGCAGACTTCGATCCGAACTGAGAGAGGCTTTTGGGATTAGCATCCTGTCACCAGGTAGCTGCCTTCTGTACCCCCCATTGTAACACGTGTGTAGCCCCGGACGTAAGGGCCGTGCTGATTTGACGTCATCCCCACCTTCCTCACATCTTACGACGGCAGTCTCTCCAGAGTCCTCAGCATGACCTGTTAGTAACTGAAGATAAGGGTTGCGCTCGTTATGGCACTTAAGCCGACACCTCACGGCACGAGCTGACGACAACCATGCAGCACCTTCACAGCGGTGATTGCTCACTGACATGTTTCCACATCATTCCACTGCAATTTAAGCCCGGGTAAGGTTCCTCGCGTATCATCGAATTAAACCACATGTTCCTCCGCTTGTGCGGGCCCCCGTCAATTCCTTTGAGTTTCACCGTTGCCGGCGTACTCCCCAGGTGGAATACTTAATGCTTTCGCTTGGCCGCTTACTGTATATCGCAAACAGCGAGTATTCATCGTTTACTGTGTGGACTACCAGGGTATCTAATCCTGTTTGATACCCACACTTTCGAGCATCAGTGTCAGTTGCAGTCCAGTGAGCTGCCTTCGCAATCGGAGTTCTTCGTGATATCTAAGCATTTCACCGCTACACCACGAATTCCGCCCACCTCTACTGTACTCAAGACTGACAGTATCAACTGCAATTTTACGGTTGAGCCGCAAACTTTCACAACTGACTTACCAGTCCACCTACGCTCCCTTTAAACCCAATAAATCCGGATAACGCTCGGATCCTCCGTATTACCGCGGCTGCTGGCACGGAGTTAGCCGATCCTTATTCATATTATACATACAAAACAGTATACATACTGCACTTTATTCTAATATAAAAGAAGTTTACAACCCATAGGGCAGTCATCCTTCACGCTACTTGGCTGGTTCAGGCTCGCGCCCATTGACCAATATTCCTCACTGCTGCCTCCCGTAGGAGTTTGGACCGTGTCTCAGTTCCAATGTGGGGGACCTTCCTCTCAGAACCCCTATCCATCGAAGGCTTGGTGAGCCGTTACCTCACCAACAACCTAATGGAACGCATCCCCATCCTTTACCGGAATCCTTTAATAATCAAACCATGCGGAATGATTATCCCATCGGGTATTAATCTTTCTTTCGAAAGGCTATCCCCGAGTAAAGGGCAGGTTGGATACGTGTTACTCACCCGTGCGCCGGTCGCCAGCAAAGAAAGCAAGCTTTCTTCCTGATGCCCCTCGACTTGCATGTGTTAAGCCTGTAGCTAGCGTTCATCCTGAGCCAGGATCAAACTCTTCATTGTAAAAGTATTGTTATATATCCCAATAAGGGACAATATTAGCTCTGTTCAGGATGTCGAAAATTTATTGACGGTCATTTTTTCATATACCTATATAATAAGTATTGACGGTTCTAAATTTACTTGTACTACTTGTATTGTTTATCAATTTTTCAAAGAACTCTTCTTTTCGATTGTGCTTCGTTTCAAAAGCGGGTGCAAAGGTAAAAGGTTTATTTTAAAACACCAAATGTTTTGGAAGTTTTTTTTTAAAATGTTCTCCCGGTCTGTTCTCTGGCTCTCTTAGCGAAAGGGAAAGGCACCGGAATAAACGCCTTTTATCGCGAATCGGACTGCAAAGATAACGAATTTTAATATTAAACTCCAAAGAAAAAGGAAATTATTTTTGTTGTTCGTTAAGGCAATCAATACGCGGCTGCAACATGTCAATTTCAATCGGCTCTCCCTCTCTTGGAAAGCGGGTGCAAAAGTACGCGATTTACCAATACAAGGCAAATATATAAGGAAGTTTTTTTGAATAAAAATATAAATTCAGATGTAAATGGCTGAGGGAGAGGTAGGTTTTAGAGCATACTTTTAAAAGAAGGAAAAAGGGAGGGCCAAGGGGACACATTATTATAATATATAGAGGGGGAATTTTCAGGAGATAAAGGAAAGGATATGTGCTACGAAAGGGAGGAGAACGAGTGTTTTGGGGTGGAATTGCGGAGAAAAATAGGGAATTGGAGGAAAATTGGAGGGGATGAAACTGGAATTGGACAGGGACTGAATGGAGAGTGAACGGGAATCAGATGGGAGTCAAACAGGGATTAAACTGAAAAGTCGGTGGGAATCAGACGAGGATTGGACGGAAATTAAAACAGGAATCAGACGGGGATTGAATGGAAATTGAGCAGGAGTCAAACAGTAATCAGACAAGGATCAAACAAGAATCAGACGGGAATTGAACGGAATCCTGCGTTAACATTGTTAATGCGGTTGGGGAAACATTTATTTCAGGGATGGAAATAACAAGGCTTTTGCTTCGAAAAGACTTGTTATTTGGAGACAAAAGCCTTGATTTAACATCCTGTTAAATCAGGTAATAGGAAGAGAAGAAACGAAAGGAAGAAAAAGATTGAAGATGAAGACAATAGAGAGACAAGGGAATGTTTTCCGGGAAAAGGGATAAGTGGCGGACCGAAAAGGATAGTTACGATTGAAGTAAGTATAGTTGCGATCAAAGCAGATATGGGTGCAATCAGAGCAGGTATAGGTGCAATTAAAGCAAGTGCCAATGCAATTCGGAAGAACACATTTGCGATCCGTAAAGCCTAGTTATACAATATTTTCACAAGCAAAATTTGGGATGGAAACGGGAGAAGCCTACCTTTTAAACCAAAGGCTCGTTGGTTTAAAACCAAGGAAGCGTTGATTTTAGAGGTAAAGGGTCTTGGTTTTAAAAGTAAAAGGATGGCCGTATAAGGAGGCTATAGGGGCGTTTTTCAGAAAATTGAGAAATGATCAGAGAAAAAGGGAGAATAAGGAAATATACCGATTTAAGAAAAGACGAAGTTGAAAATTAACGGTAATTGAACCACAGATTAAAGTAAGTCGTTACTATTCTTATCCTCCTCCCCTTCCATTTATAAGAATAGAATAAGAATAGTAACGACACTAACAATTTCTATTGAAAGCCCTTCTTACAAATAACCGGCATAAGAGGGCAACAGTAAATTTGTATAATCCGTAGTGAACTATTTACGACTCCTTCACCAACTGCCCCATAGCCCATACCGCCTTGACGTTCAGATCACGATCCAGGATCAGAATATCCGCATCTTTATCCTTCTGGAGAGATCCTTTACGGTCATAAACTCCCATAATACGGGCAGGAGTCTCAGAAGCCATACGTATGGCATCTGCCAGAGGAATATCAGCCTTCACCATCGTACGCACCAACTGATCCATGGTAGCAATACTACCTGCCAAGGCCGAACGGTCGGCAAGCTTGCACACACCGTCTTCTATAATAATACGGGGATCGTCAATTGCCTTGCCTTCAGCAGCCGCATATGAAAGTGCGTCGGTCACCAGGCAAGTATGCTCCACTCCCTTCAGCTTATAAGCCAGTTTCAAAATAGTGGAAGGCAAATGAATGCCGTCAGCAATCAGCTCGATAGTCATGCCATCGGTCAGATAGACACTCTCAACCGTTCCCTCGTATTTATATTCGCGACGCTTATGGAAGCCCGGCATTGCATTGTAGAAGTGCGCAGCATGTGTAAATCCTGCCTCGTATGCTTCCTTTATGCCATCATATTCGGCTTCCGTATGCGAAACAGCTCCTACAATACCCTTCGACCTCAGACAACGTGCAAAGTCAAGTGCTCCGGGCAGTTCGGGAGAGGCATCCCAACGCTTGATGCAATCGGTGCTTTCAAGCAAAGAGGTGTATTCTGCCACATTGACTTCTTTCACTTGGTTTGCAAACTGTTCTCCCGCCATCTTACGGTTCAGGTAAGGGCCTTCCACATGCAAGCCGAGTATCGGGCTATCGGGTTCGGCCATCAGTTTTTCGCATATATCTACAGCTTTGCGTATTTCGGAAAACGGAGAAGAAGAAAGTGTCGGGAAAAAACTGGTGGCGCCGTGCTTCATGTGTGCAGCTATCGCCGTGCGGAAAGCCTCTTCGGTACATTCCGTAAAATCGTGTCCTCCTCCGCCATGGGCATGCATACAAACAAAGCCGGGAACAATATACATTCCTCTGGCATCCACCAGATCGGCACCGATCAGCGCCAGGTCGCAATTAGTTACTTCCAGAATTTTTCCATCTCTCATCAACACAGAACCTTCGTTCAACCAACCTTGCGGAGTAAATATGCGTCCATTGATAATTTGAGTCAACATGATAAATTATAGTATTAGAGATTCATACTCGTGTTATTTTTGTTTATTGGAAACAAAATTAGACACTTCTGTTGAGATAGAAAAATAAAATAGCTTTTCTTTTCAGTTTTATTTCAGAAATAAGCCTTTTCTTTGCAGGTAGAAATAAAAAGCCCTATGAAAATATTAATAATCGAAGACGAACCCTCACTGAGGGAACTTATCCAGCGTTCGCTCGAAAAAGAACGCTACGTAGTGGAAGCTGCCGCAGACTTCCAGTCGGGATTACGCAAGATAGAGGACTACGATTACGACTGCGTCTTGCTGGACATTATGTTGCCTGACGGCAATGGGCTGAATCTGCTGGAGCAACTGAAGAAGATGCATAAACGGGAAAATGTAATTATCATCTCGGCCAAAGACTCCCTGGACGATAAAGTACTGGGACTGGAACTGGGCGCTGACGACTATCTGCCCAAACCCTTTCACCTGGCCGAATTAAATGCCCGCATCAAAAGTGTGATCCGACGCCAGCGCCGCGACGGAGAAATGGACATACGCCTGGCCAACATACGTATCGTTCCCGATACATTCCAGGTATTCGTAGATGACAAGGAAATAGAATTAAACCGCAAAGAGTATGATATTCTTCTTTACTTTGCCAACCGTCCCGGACGACTGGTAAACAAAAACACACTTGCCGAATCGGTGTGGGGAGATCATATCGACCAAGTAGACAATTTTGATTTCATCTATGCGCAAATCAAGAATCTGAGAAAGAAACTTAAAGATGCCGGTGCCTTGGCAGAACTTAAGGCTGTATATGGATTCGGCTACAAAATGACTGTTGAATAAAAAAAGACCCTACCTCCATGAAGTTGATATACCGCATTATCATCCGCATCGCACTCATGCTGACAGTTGTTCTCGGGGCATGGGCTGTATTTTTCTATATAGCCGTGATAGATGAAGTGAACGACGAAGTAGACGACTCTCTGGAGGATTACTCGGAAACCATCATTATCCGTGCCCTGGCCGGAGAAGAACTGCCCTCGAAAAACAATGGATCGAACAATCAGTACTATCTTAGAAAAGTAAGCAAAGAGTATGCCGACGAACGCGAAGATATCTGCTACAAAGACTCCATGGTTTATATTGTGGAAAAGGAAGAGACTGAACCGGCACGCATACTGACCACCTTATTCAAAGATGACGAAGGGCAATATTACGAGCTTACCGTATCGACACCGACGATCGAGAAGGACGACCTGAAAGACGCCATGCTGGGATGGATTATTTTTCTGTACATCGTCCTGCTGCTCACCATCCTGATTGTCTGCATCTGGATATTTCACCGCAGCATGAAGCCACTTTACAATCTGCTGCGCTGGCTGGATGCCTACAGGATAGGCCGTCCCAATCGCCCTTTGAAGAATGAAACGCAAATTATGGAGTTCAGGAAGCTGAACGAAGCAGCCATCCGCAACGCGGAACGAAGCGAGCACATCTTTGAACAACAAAAGCAATTCATCGGCAATGCTTCACACGAAATGCAAACGCCGTTAGCCATCTGCCGGAATCGCCTGGAAATGCTGATGGAAGACGACTCCTTGTCTGAAGCACAGTTGGAAGAGCTGATAAAAACGCACCAGACCCTGGAGCATATCACCAAGCTCAATAAATCGCTGCTGTTACTATCCAAAATAGATAACGGACAATTCTCCGAGACCCAAACGGTGGAATTCAACAGTATGCTCAAGCGATATATAGAAGATTATGAAGAAGTATACGGCTATCGGGAAATTGAGCTGACGTTAGATGAACAGGGAATATTCCGGGCGGAGATGAATGAATCATTAGCAGTCGCCCTGATAACGAACCTGCTCAAAAATGCGTTTGTACACAACGTAGACAGTGGACATATCCGGATTGAAATAACCGGCCATAGCATGACCTTCAGGAATAGCGGCACAGACCGTCCCCTGGATGCGACCCATATCTTTGAACGATTCTATCAGGGAAGCAAAAAGGAAGGTTCGACCGGACTGGGACTTGCCATAGCCGACTCCATCTGCAAATTACAGCATCTCACACTCAGGTATTATTTTGAGAAAGATGAACACTGTTTCGAATTACGGAAGAACAATTTCACCACAGATTACCCAGATTAACACAGAACGAATTTAATCTACTGAAAGCCGGCGACATTCATCTGCAAAAATCCGTGTAATCTGTGGTGAATACGACTCCCCGGCACACCTGCCTGTACAAAATCTTTTCATATCTATTGCGAGAAGGACTTCCCGCTCAGCGTTAAATGTTGTGTAAATATACAGTATAAGTTCAACCGGATGAACAAGAGTAATCGAACTTTTATTTAGAAAAAAGTATCAAAATGGAGAGAATTCCCAATTCTTTTCAGAATCGACCTTCATCTTTGCATTATAAATTAATTGCTAAAAGTAAAAACCAATAAAAAAAGACGATTATGAAAAAGTTACTTCTTTTATTCGTATGCCTGTTCACTCTGCAAACCATCGCAAGAGCGGACGATGATAAACCTATCCAGGTAAGCCAAATGCCGCAGAAGGCACAGCAGTTCATCAAACAACATTTTGCCGGCAACAACATTGCCATGGCCAAAGTTGAAAGCGATTTCTTACAGAAAAGCTACGACGTCATTTTCACCGACGGCAACAAAGTGGAATTCGACAAGAAAGGAAACTGGACTGAAGTAAATTGTAAATTCAGTGTAGTGCCACAGGGCATAATACCCGCTCCTATCCAGAAGTACGTAACCACCAACTATGCGGACGCGAAGATTCTGAAAATAGAACGTGATAAAGCGGATTATGAAGTGAAACTGTCCAACGGATGGGAACTAAAATTCGACTCTAAATTTAACTTAATCGATATCGATAACTGATGTTACGCACATATACGGGTATAATTCCGCTTTATTACAATATGCGCATAACATGAATTGACAACTAAAAAAAGTATAGTAGAAATGAAACTGAAAATGTATTTTCTTCTTTTGGCACTGGGTGCCCTGGGATTACAAAGCTGTGATAACGATGATGATGATGATCTGTCTTATGTACCGGCAGAACTGAAAAACGCATTCACCGCAAAGTACCCGACAGTCAGCAATGAAAAGTGGGAAACAAAAGGTAACTATTATGTGGCTGACTTCCGCCATCAAAACTATGAAACCTCTGCTTGGTTTACTCCGGACGGAACATGGCAAATGACAGAAACCGACATTCCATATCAGGCTCTGCCCTCAGCGGTAAAAAGTGCTTTTGAAAGCAGTGAATATGCAAAATGGAAAATAGATGATGTAGATATGCTGGAACGTCTGGATATGGAAACCGTATATGTCATCGAAGTAGAATCCGGCAAACAAGAGTTCGACCTGTATTATTCGGCAGAAGGAATCCTCATTAAAAACGTTGCAGACACGGACAATGATTCGGGAAATTACCTTCCGGCGGAAGTCCCCGCAGCCATCGAGAACTTTATAAAAGAGAAGTATCCGAATGCGCGCCTGGCGGAGATTGAAGTGGAACATGGAATGACAGAAGTCGATATTATCCACAACAATATCAGCAAAGAGGTTGTATTCAACAGCTCCAACCAATGGGCATACACTTCCTGGGACGTACACCGGAATGCACTACCGGTTGAGGTGACCAGTGCCATTGCCTCTTCACCACAATATGCCGGATATCACGTAGATGAAGCCGACTTTTTTGAAACTCCCACAGGCGAATACTATCTGGTTGAACTGGAAAAAGGAGAGCTGGAAGTAAAAGTGAAAATCACCACAAAAGGAGAATTCATCCCATAAGTACTAAAACCGTGACAGGTGACCGACCTGACACAATGCATAAAAAGTGTGTCAAAACTCTTTTCACCACGGAGTAACACAGAGTAGCACAGAGTCTTTTAACTAATAATCAATAACTTAAAATCGCCTCTGTGTTATTCTGTGTCCTCTGTGGTGAGTTTCGACACAGCCTCACTTTTATTGCTTATTTATACCAACCGGTATCTGCCCAACCGGAAGCCTTATACCATCCCGTATCCCGGTAGGACGTATTGGTAGACTCCCTATTCGTCATTGGAATATAAGTGGAAAGCCCTTTCGCCTTTGAGTCCATGGTAAACATGCCGACGTATGCCGAATAGTTGCGCGGAGTCGACTTCCAGTAAACCATTACCTTATCAAAAGCCGCCTTCCATGCATCATAATCGCTGTTACCGGCTGTCAGCTTGTAAATATACTGATCGAGGTCATGATATAACGCCAGGTATCTCCGGTCATAACACATCACCCCTGAAAGATCGAAATCAGTCTTTCCCGTCACATATTTGGGAAGTATCTTTGCTGTGGCAGCTGCCAGATTTTCAAGTTCACTCATTTTTGCGACTCCCACCGAAACCCCACCGGTCCAGTTTTCATTAGTCAGCCCTACCCCGTCGTTATACCTGTTTTCATAGTAGGTATAATAAGCAGAGACAATCTTCATGGTCGGGTTTCCGGCAGTAAACATAGCGGGAACCACGTCTTCATAAGGAGCTCCTACACCGGGAATTTCAGTAGGTGAGCTGATCATATAGTCACCGCAGTCACGTAAAGCATAAGCCACTTCCACCGACTCCATGAAACAGGCATCGAAGAGCAAGAAATCAAGCTTTGGAGCCACCTGTAAGGCTTCGTGCAGATCGTCTATATTCATATAATCATTGCCGTCTTGTCCGAACCAGCGCGTTTTGGCCGGCGAGGGTATCCATCCTTCTCCATGCGACCAGAAGCCCATACCGTAACTCTCTGCCTTATAAGTATTGAAAGCAGTTGAAATGACTTTTTTCATAACAGCCACATCCGTTGAGTTCTGTTCCGGATAGTTGGCAACCACTTCTTCCACAACCTGCCCTTTACTGTTTTTACCCAAACGAACCAGACGGGGAGCCGAATAGTCATCGATATAAACCAACAGATTATTAGACGTTGCATCCACCTGCTTCATTCCTTTTATCATTTCTTCCATATCCAGCCGGGCAAATGGAGACAAAGAGTTTTGCGCCATCATATAAATTAAAACCGTACGCGAACCATACGCCGGAAGAGTAGGTTCATCTTCATTCCGGCAAGCGCTGAACAACATGACAAAACTTACAAAAAAAAGAATCATTTTTGATTTCATATCTGTATTGAATTTAAAACCTAAAAAAAAGGATGCTTAAAAGCTCCTCCATCAGGAGCTTCTAAGCATCCCCTTCTTATATAACGTTTAAGTTATTCTTCCGGTTTAGTGAATTTAAAACTTTGGGTATCTATTTTCTCAAGAGCCACCGATTTATTCTTTTTATATTTGCCCAATACCTTTGCAGCCTCCTTTTCAAGTTTCTTCTGATTCTCCGAGAAGTAGATCATACAAGTACGGTTGGGTTGTCCTTTATCAATCTCCAGATAGTTTTTCAGTTGATAGCTGTATATCTCTCTATGCGGCAGAAATCCGTTTTTATCCAGCGCCACGCTATCGAGTACCTGAATCTCGGTGTAGTATACCACTGTATCGGTAAATGACGCCGATACTCCAAAAGCATAAACGGGCTTATGTTCTCCTTTTTTCAACGAAAACGCCGAGCACAATGTAAACACTAACGCTACGGCAAACAGTATTTTTACGTATTTCATATTCTGTTATTATTTTAACTTCGCAAAGATAACAAAAAAAAACGCCCATCAAAAGATGAAGCGTTTTTTAAATACTTTTTCGGAAACTGATATATCTTGCTTATCCCAAGTAAGATTTGAGCAATTTACTACGATTACTTTGTCTTAATCTTCTGATTGCTTTTTCCTTAATCTGACGAACACGCTCACGTGTGAGACCAAATTTGTCGCCGATTTCCTCTAATGTCATTTCCTGTTGTCCGATACCGAAAAACATCTGAATGATTTCTTTTTCCCTATCGGTTAACGTAGAAAGAGCTCTATCAATTTCCCTCGCAAGAGACTCATTAACCAGAGAACGGTCTGCCATGGGCGAATCATCGTTCACCAACACATCGAGCAGGCTGTTGTCTTCTCCTTCAACAAAAGGTGCATCCACCGAAATATGACGGCCGGATACTTTCAGCGTATCGGAGATCTTGTCAACCGGAATGTCCAGTTCACCTGCCAGCTCTTCGGGAGACGGACGACGCTCGTTCTCCTGTTCGAACTTAGAGAAGGCCTTGCTGATTTTGTTCAGCGAACCAACCTGGTTCAACGGAAGACGAACGATACGGGATTGCTCTGCCAATGCCTGCAAAATAGACTGGCGAATCCACCATACAGCATAACTGATAAACTTAAAACCACGTGTTTCATCAAACTTCTCGGCAGCTTTGATCAGTCCTAAATTGCCTTCATTAATCAAGTCGGGCAAACTCAAACCTTGGTTCTGGTACTGCTTGGCTACGGATACGACGAAACGAAGATTGGCACGTGTCAGTTTCTCTAATGCTACACGGTCACCCTTACGAATGCGTTGAGCGAGTTCTACCTCTTCTTCCACAGTAATAAGGTCCTCGCGACCGATTTCCTGCAAATACTTGTCAAGAGAAGCGCTCTCTCTGTTAGTGATACTTTTGGTAATCTTTAGTTGTCTCATTCTTATAAAACAGATTTGGAGTGCAAAGTTACGACAATTTATTTGTTAACGTATAAATTTCCACAACTTTTTCACCATTAATTATCTACTACTACAAACAAAAAGAGTGTCGACTGGTTGATTGCCGGCACTCTCTTTTCGATTTCCTTAGCTATTATTAAGCTACCAATTACTTTTTTCGGCAGACGATTCACTGGTGTGACCATACTCACCACACAGCAGCTTTCAGCTAATTTACTCCTGAGTCAAGTCTACAGCGTAATATCCGCGTTTTCCTGAAGGGAATACTCCTGTGAGGAAGAGCACCTGGTTCGGTGATTTCACAGCAGCTTTCATCACTTCTTCAAGATCGCTGACTTTACGCATCGGCTGATCGTTGGCTTTCAGGATGATGAAGCCCTTTCGTACACCGGCATCCGCCATCTTGCCCGAAGTCACTCCGGTCACCTGCAAGCCGTATCCGAGATTGAGTTGTCTCTTCAAGTCGTCCGGCAACTCCTTAAAGGCAGCACCCAAAATCTCCATACCTGCATCCTTCACAATCTTTGTTGTACCTTGTTCATTCTTCAACGTTACGTCGATATTCTTTTCTTTCTTGTCACGCATCACCTTCACGGTAACTTTATCACCCGGACGATGCTGTGCAATGGCTTCCTGCAAATCGGCGAAGTTCTGAACTTTCTTGCCATCGATGCCGATGATGATGTCGTTCACCTTGATATCGGAACCGGCAGCAGAACCGCCATCCACAATCTCACGAACCCACACGCCGTCTACAACGCCAAATTCTTTGCGTTTATCGGCCAAAGTAGCTCCCGACTTGTCAATCGGCTGATCGGACATCATGTCGCCGTCACCCGCAAGAGAAGTACCCTTGATTCCCAGCAATGCACGCTGTACGGTTCCGTATTGTTTCAGGTCACTGACCACTTTGGTCATCACGCTCGTCGGAATGGCAAAACCATATCCGGCATAAGCACCCGTGGGTGAAGAAAGAACGGCATTGATACCTACCAACTCACCTTTTGCATTGACCAAAGCTCCACCACTGTTTCCCTGATTGATAGCGGCGTCTGTCTGGATAAACGATTCCACACCGCCAATACCGTATACGCCCAAAGTACGTGCCTTGGCGCTGACAATACCTGCGGTTACAGTCGAAGTCAGGTTGAAGGGGTTACCTACCGCCAAGACCCACTCTCCCACTTTCAGGGCATCCGAATCGCCGACAGGAATGGTCGGAAAATCATTTCCTTCGATTTTGACCAAAGCCAGATCCGAATTCGGGTCGGTACCGATCACACGGCCTTTAAACTCACGGTTGTCATTCAACTTCACAACAATCTCGTCCGCCCCGTCAATCACATGGTTGTTGGTTACGATATAGCCATCCTTCGAAATGATGACTCCCGAACCGAAACCGACACGCGGCTGGGTCTGTACACGGCGCTGCTGTCTGCCTCCATTACCGAAAATATCTCCGAAGATCTCGGCAAACGGATCTCGCACGGTGACTGTTTGTTCTTTAGCTTGTTGAGTCGATTTTATATGTACCACAGCATGAAGCGAATTTTCTGCTGCCTGCGTCAGATCCACAGGCTGTGCATTAATGGCGTCATAAGCAGCCAAGCGGGCATTGGGATTCTGGCGGAACTGTTCGCTGAACGACAGGCTGTCTCTGTTTTCCGGTTTCAACATCGTATACGTTGTCACTCCGGCAACTCCTGCGCTGAGAAGAACAACCGCTCCTACCCCAAGAATGTTTTTTGTTGTCTGTTTCATACTATTCTTTTTATTCATTTAATTGTTAATATTCCACTTTCATTTAACATTTACGACGTTAAAATAACGACAAAAATCATTCTGTTATTCTCCTTGTCACTCTTTTTTGTTCTCTTTTAACAGTGAATCTGCAGAGCTTAACAGCGGTTAACGGCAGAGACTGACAAATTAGCATTCGTTGCATGACACACAAGTATTTAGAAGGCAGAAAAAAGACTTAAGCGTTTCCCTCGAAAGACTAAAGTCTTTTTGAGAAACACTTAAGTCTTTTCGGAAAACGCTTAAGCCTTTTATGGAGAATGAACTTAATAATTCAAGTAGTCTATATCCATATGATAACTCCATTGCGGGAAGTACAGGTTTCCCCCTTCCCACTCTACCTCCCCACGCTGGAAATCAACCGTTTCACTACGCGGATATTTCTTCTCGGGAACCAACGGCATGGAATAGTCACTGTTGACTATCATACGCCAGGAATCGATACCTCCCAGAAAGAACATCTTTTCTTCGGGATTGCCGGCAAATGAGGGAATGCCGAATGATTGATCTACCGGCACCCAGCCCGCGCCTTCGAAATAGACTTCCGCCCAATCGTGCAGGTTCCATGCACGGGGATGCATCATAAAGCCGCTCTGGAAACGGGCAGGAATGCCACTGCAACGGCAGAGGGTGATAAACAACAGGCTCACCTGGCCACAATCGCCGTGACGATTGTCGAGCACATATTCCGGAATATTCTCAATAGTGGAATATTCGCGGGCCGAGGCCCAGGGGAAATGATCGTTTATCCAACGGAAAATGCGTTGCGCCTTCAACAAAGGATTGGTTTCACCGGCTGTCAGATTGGCAGCCAGCTCTTTGATACGGGGTGAAAAACGGATATGTGTGTCCCGTTCGGCAGTATATTCTTTATAAAGAGCACCGACAGTATCATAAGGCAGTATATTTTCGGGCTTCAACGGATGCCATTCGGCACACGAGGTATATTCAAAGGTTTCCGAAAAGACCGTCGGCTCACCGGGAATGGCCTGCTTCTCCATATAGAGGGTGCTGTGCCGGCATGAAGGCGGGGCCAATGTATAACGGAGCTCGCTGGTACGTATCAGTTTCACGTTTTGCTGACGGGCCTGATCCGTACGGGGATAGGGCAGCCAGCAGCGGATCATTTTTCCGGCAGGAACCGCGTTGCTGTCCACCGTCAGCGTGTAGGTGACCCGCATCCGCTTGGGCTGCACGACAGGCGTTCTCTCTTTCCTGACAGCGGCCATCACTTCGGGCAGATGTTCTTTATTGACTTGTTCGCTCGTGCTCAGTGAAGTGCCTTCTTTCTCCATTTTGACGGCACAGCAGGCAGAGTCTATCCGGAACAGGTTGGGACCGGCATTGCGGAAATAACGTTTCTCCCCGTCGATCATCCGGCATTCAAGCGCTTTGCTCTCTTCCCATTGGCGCATCTGTTCGTCCGTCACGTCGGGAATGTATTTGCGGATATAGTCTTTCACCTGAGATTCGGTCAGACAGAAGTCCGCCAGCAACCGTTGGTGCAAGTCATCGTCCCAGTTGTAAGGCTTGGGAGCCTGCCGCGAAGTACAGGCTGAAAGGCTGATAAATACGGCAATTATATAAAGTAGGTTTTTCATTATCAAAACAGTTTCAAAGGTTTGTCCGCGTTCATAATTTAACCACACCAATTCCCGGAAGGTCGTTGAGCATGATCTTGCCTTTTACAACCTCCATCCCTCTGAAGCGGTCGTTCGCTATCAGCAGGTTTCCGTCCAGATCGGCAAAATCGACGGCCGGAGAGAATTGTGCGGCGGCAGAAACCGCGCACGAAGTTTCCGTCATACATCCCACCATCACTTTCATGCCTAACGCCCGTGCCAACGTAACCATCTTCCAGGCTTCCCGCATACCGGTACACTTCATCAGTTTGATGTTTATCCCCGTAAAGGCCCCCTTCAATCCTGCCACATCAGTCAGCCGTTGCAAAGATTCGTCGGCAAAAACAGGTAACGGACTATGCTGGGTCACCCATGCAATATCGTCCAACTGTGCTTTGGGCATAGGCTGTTCAATCATTACAACTCCTTTTTCTTTCAGCCACTGAATCATGTCCAATGCATATTTCTTATCCGTCCACCCCTGATTGGCATCGACCGCAATAGGCAGATCGCTCACCGAACGGATCGTTTCAATCATCTGTTTGTCATTCTCACGCCCTAACTTCACTTTGAGGATATTGAACTGCCCGGCCACCTCAAGGGTCTTTTCACGTACCACCTCGGGGGTATCGATGCCTATCGTGAAAGTGGTCGAAGGTGCTTTAGCCTTATCCAGTCCCCAGATCCTGTACCAGGGTGCTCCCAGAAGTTTACCCACCAAGTCGTGCAAGGCGATGTCTATGGCAGCTTTGGCAGCCGTATCTCCCGGAGTGATACCGTCTACATAAGCCAGTATATCTTCCAGCCGGAACGGATCGTCGAACTGCTCCAGATCGACCTTCTTCAAAAAAGCCATCACCGAGTCTACCGTCTGTCCCAAATAAGGAGGCATCGAAGCCTCGCCATAACCGATGACTCCGTCATATTCTATCTCTATCTGCACATCGGGAGTGGTGGTTCGCGAATAAGTAGCCACCGTAAACACATGTTTCAGTTTCAGCTCGTAAGGGAAAAAGCGCAATTTCAGCTTTGCTCCCAGGCCGAGTTTGTTGATCGCAAATGAAGCGGGGCTCTTCTCGCCGGCAAAAACACCTTGCAATGACAGCCCCGAACCTATGGCGGCAAAAGCAGCGGTCTTGAGGAAATCTCTTCGGTTTTGCATATCTATTTTGAGTTTAGTTATAATACGGATTCGTAACGGTGGTGTTTAAGGCTGCCTCCTTATTTATAGATGGCAACACACGGACTGCATACAGCAGGCGATTCAGGTTATACTCATCAAAATCGGCATCCGACGGATCGAAACTGCTGACATGGACATCGCCTTGTGAGTGAATGAACTTTTTATCACCCAGATAAATGGCCACATGAACCACACGCTCTTTCTTCCCGGCAGTGGCCTTCCGCCCGAAGAAAATCAAATCTCCCGGCTGAACATTACCGAAGTCAGGAGCAATGTCGATATGCTCGCCCACATAAGCCTGTTGAGAGGCATCACGGGGAATGATGATATCGTGCATAAATAAGGCGGTACGTACAAAGCCGCTGCAATCGACTCCCTTCGAAGAAGTGCCCGCCCATAGATAAGGAATCCCCATCATTGTATAAGCGGTGCGGATAATGCTTGAAGCGTCTTGCTTCAAAGAAGCACGCCACTCCTTTTCGGGCATCGATATCGATCGTGAGATATAAGCCTGCCGTCCGTCCGGATAAGAGACTTTATAAAATCCGCCTTGCGTACCTTCGTACTTCAGGCGGTTTCCGGCTACCACGTCCGACACGGATTGAGACTTTTCATCCGGCTGCTGATAAGTGAACCCATAATGCGACGTCACTACAATTTTATCTGCCTTGTTCCAGGCATCCAGCCCGGCTTTGGTGACCGGATGGATTCCTACCCGGTGTACCCATGCGATATAATTATCAGGTGTCTGGATGCGATACCAGTTGCGATGTTGCAACACTTTAACGGGCATTCCCATCAATGCCTGAGTAGTCATCTCCGAAGAGAAATCATCCTCTACACGCATATTGCATACAGAGAGATTGACAATGCCGTACATCTTTCCTTCCAGGGCCACGCTGTCCGGAACCAGTTGCAGGCTGTCCCTCACATCATAAGCCTTCTCTTCCAGTCCCGATAACAAAGCCGACTTAGCTTCCGCTGAGGTAGTCGCCCCCCTTACGGTAATCGTCTTTCCGGATACATCGTAATCCACATCCCAAAGGATGACACGCTTATCGGGAATGAACCGGTTGCGAACTTCACCGGACAACAGTTCTACATCTTGGGGAAGTGCGTTTTTCTTGTTCTCAGGAATACCTATACAAGCGGACACTGCCAGAAGCAGCGATACAAAGGGGATCATATTCTTCATGAAAGAAAGATTTGGGGGTTACATTTTTAGCAAAGATAGAAACTATTTCCGTTTTAGATATATTTTTTCAAAAATATTAAGAATAAGAACTGAAATTGAGCCATACGATGTTCACCACAGGGTAGCACAGAGTTCCACAGAGTTTTGAGTTCACCACAGATTACACGGATTAACACAGATATTTTAATTTAACTCTCAGTAAAATAAATTATTAATCTGTGATAATCTGCGTAATCTGTGGTGAATTTATGTCATTCGTGAAACTCTGTGCCCTCTGTGTCCTCTGTGGTGAACCGAACTAATCCTCCCTTCCGTTTGCTCAAACAAAATAATTCTTGTACTTTTGCTGACCAAAGCAGTTGGCCGGTCTGTCGCGTGTATTTCGGTACAGGAGGAAAGTCCGGGCAACACAGAGCATCCTACTTCCTAACAGAAAGCTGTCCGCGAGGGTAGAGTAACGTAGAAGAAAAGAACCGCCCCTCCCTCCGGGGAGAGGTAAGGGTGAGAAGGTGGAGTAAGAGCCCACCAGCCGTATGGTGACATATCGGGCTGTACGTCTTAGGAGTTGTAAGGTCATGTAAACCGGCGTTATGAGAGTTGCTCGCTCCATGTCGGAGGGTAGACCGCTAAAGTGGTGTGGTGACACCCCACTCAGATAAATGACAGGCACCTTGATTTATTCAGGGTACAGAACTCGGCTTATAGGCTGACTGCTTTTCTTTTTTTTAATTTCAAATAACAGACCTATGAATCAGCGTCTCTCCGATATATGGAAATTCATTACCTATGATATCTGGCGGATTACGGAAAGCGAAGTCACCCGCACCAAGTTCTCGATATACAATATCATCAAAACGATCTATCTCTGCGTCAACCGCTTCAACAAAGACCGCATCGTAAACAAAGCCTCAGCACTGACCTACAGCACACTGCTCGCCATTGTGCCCATTCTGGCCATCGTCTTTGCCATTGCACGCGGATTCGGTGTTTCCACTTTGATGGAAAGCCAGTTTCGTGATGGTTTCGGAGGTTCCACCGAAGCGACGGATGTTATCCTCCAATTCGTAGACTCGTATCTGTCACAAACCAAAAACGGTATTTTTATCGGAGTCGGCCTGGTCATGTTGTTGTGGACCGTGCTCAACCTGGTCAGTAACATTGAAATCACCTTCAACCGCATCTGGCAAGTTAAAAAAGGACGCAGCATGTACCGCAAAATCACCGATTATTTTTCAATGTTCCTGCTGATGCCGATCCTGATCGTAGTATCGGGAGGTCTTTCCATCTTTGTGGGCACTATGCTGAAGAGTATGGCGGATTTTGTTTTGCTTGCTCCTATCCTGAAATTCCTGATCCGTCTGATTCCGTTCGTGCTGACCTGGCTGATGTTTACGGGACTCTACATCTTCATGCCCAATACGAAGGTAAAATTCAAGCATGCACTGATCTCCGGTATCCTTGCCGGTTCCGCTTACCAGGCATTTCAGTTCCTGTACATCAGCAGCCAGTTGTGGGTGTCCAAGTACAATGCCATTTACGGTAGTTTTGCCGCCCTACCGATGTTCCTGTTATGGTTGCAAATATCATGGACCATCTGCCTGTTCGGTGCCGAACTGACCTACGCCGGACAGAATATCCGTAACTTCAGTTTCGACAGAGACACGCAGAATATCAGCCGCCGTTACCGGGACTTCATCTCTATCCTGATAATGTCTCTTATAGCCAAACGTTTTGAAAACAATGAAACGCCTTACACCGCCGAAGAGATATCCGAAGAGCATCGCATCCCTATCCGGCTGACCAACCAGATACTCTATCAGCTGCAAGAGATTCATCTGATCCACGAAGTTGTGACCGATCAGAAAAGTGAAGACATCGCATATCAGCCTTCCATCGACATCAATCAACTGAATGTCGCTTTACTGCTCGACCGGCTGGATACATACGGCTCAGAAGACTTCAAAGTGGATAAAGACGAGGAATTCAGCGAACAGTGGAAAGTATTACTCGACTCAAGGGAGGAATATTATAAAAAGGCAAGCAAAGTGCTGCTGAAAGACTTGTAGTTCACCACAGAGTAACACATTCACCACAGAGGACACAGAGGACACAGAGTTTAATTAGCTGCGCTCAATCTGTTTTCAGACAAAAGAACACACGAATACATAAAGAATCATCTGCCCTTTTGTCCTTATGTCTAAAAAAACTCTGTGTCCTCTGTGTCCTCTGTGGTGAATGTCTCCTGCCGGCAGAGGCCGTTCACCCTGCCGCCATTTACCTCCGATGATGCCGTCATTCCGTTCACTTCTCCCAAACGGGGTGCTACACACGACGTTCCGTGCTTGAGGTGAAAGGAGGATCGGGAGTAGCTCTGCTTTCTCTTCTTCTCCTTCTTCTTCTTTCTCTTTTAATATATTCTTTTCTTAGCACCGTGTTACGGTGAAACGCCCATTGGCAGCACGTTTCACGGTGACTTCCACCGCTCCCCACGGTGACGGTTCCGGCAACCGTAGTCCCGGTTGCAGCGGGTTCTCGACGGTCCGTCCCGGTTGAAATGCGGTTCTGGACGGGGGTGTTCGGGTCGGTGAATCAGAGATTATTCAGTTCATTAATAGCTGTTATAAGAAACAACTTTCTCCTTTTCTTTTCGGATCTTTTTCCGTTTCTCCTTCACCGGATAGCCAATCAGCACATCCAGCAACACACGTTTCGAAGACGGAATACCGGTCAGGCTCTTCACCTCTTTCTCGTCAAACCAACCGAGTATGCACGATCCCAACCCTTCGCTTTCGGCAGCCAGCACAATGTGCGCAACCGCAATGCCTATATCGATCTGCGGAAAATGCTTCCCTTTCAGTTTGCCGCCCAGCCTGGACGTTATGTTAGCCGACTCTTCTACAATCAGTATGTGCACAGGAGCATCTTTAGCAAATTTATTCATTCCCAACCCCGCAGCAGCTTTGCCAACCTTCTCCGCCAATAACGGATCGGTTACTACCACAAACTTCCAGGGTTGCGCATTGCATGCGGAAGGTGCCAAACGTCCTGCCTCGAGGATACGTTCCAGCTTATCCGGTTCCACAGGACGTGATTTATCATAGGCCCTGTCACTCTGCCGGGCATTTACCAATTGCAGAAAGTCGTTCATACCTGGTCCTGCTATTTATATTGAATCATCCGGCTGATGTACTTGCCGATGATGTCAAATTCAAGGTTCACAATACTGCCTACCTCAAAAGTATGGAAATTGGTATGCTCGTAAGTATATGGAATAATCGCTACCTGGAAAGTATCGTCCGTCGGATTGCATACCGTCAGACTGACACCGTTCACCGTTACCGATCCCTTATCTACGGTGATGTAGCCACGTTTAGCCATTTCCTTGTCGAAAGCATATTTAAATGTGAAATACCAACTTCCGTCCGCATCTTTTATACCGATACATTCGGCAGTCTGATCCACATGTCCCTGCACAATGTGTCCGTCCAGACGTCCGTTCATCATCATACTGCGTTCCACGTTCACCTTGTCCCCCACCTTCAGCAACCGGAGGTTCGAGCGGTCCAGTGTCTCTTTCATGGCAGTCACTGTATAGGTATCTTCCGCCATGCTGACCACAGTCAGACAGACTCCATTGTGCGAGATACTCTGATCTATCTTCAACTCGTTTACAAACGAACACTTCAGTGTGAAATGTATATTCTCCTGGTCTTTCACCAGTGCTACAACGGTAGCGTACTCTTCTACGATTCCGGAAAACATAGTTCTATTTTTAATATTAGGATTTACCATTCAAAAAGATGCATACGCGCATCAACGGGGGTCAAAGATACAAAGAAAATGGGAGAGAGTGAGTGAATAAACATAAAAAAGCGGGGCTTTTCACAAAGCCCCGCTTTTCAGTTTTCAATAGGTATTAGTTTTTTTTTAAGGTAAAAAGATTGTTTTCAGGATAACGGTGCAAATATAGGTGCTTTTCTCGTTATGAACCAAATATAAAAACATGTCATATAACATCTTTTTGATTTTTCTTTGGATTTATTATCATTTCAAAAAAAACTCCTGTAACCGAACCGTTACAGGAGACAAATATATGACATTTTTTTAAGTAGCACTAATTTTTGTTTAAAAATTTGCGATTTATTATTTATCGGGATAATGCTCTTCCACCTTGCCACTATGCTTCAAGACTTTAGCATCTATGAAAAAGACAATTTCCTCGGCAATATTCGTTATATGGTCGCCAGAACGCTCCAGCTTACGGAATACCCCTACCAGATTCAGGCAAGACAGCGTGCTTTCGGGATGCTCTCTGATATAATCAGCCAATATCGCTGTAGCTTCGGCATTAATCTCGTCCAATAAATTATCTTTAGCGAATACGGAAGTTGCCAGTTCGAGACTTTCTTCGTTCAGCGCACGTTTGGCCACCTCGAGCATAGAAAGCACCTGTCTCTGCATCTCTTCCAGACGAAGGCGTTTCAGTAAGTCTCCATCCAGAATAGGCTCCTCACTTTTCAGCACAAAACGTGCGATTCCCTCGGCAAAGTCGCCCAAACGTTCCAGATTCGTATTGATTTTCAACATAGCCAACACAAAGCGAAGATCGATAGCGACCGGATTATACAAGGCAATCACATCCTCCACATCACTGTCTATCTTCAACTCAAAAGCATTCACTCTGCGCTCACGGACAATTACCTGCTGAGCCAGTTCCTTATCCAGTGTCAGTACAGCCTCTCCTGCTCTATCCAGCTGATTGTAAACCAATGTCCACATCTCGTCTATTTCCTTTTTCAGCAGAACAAGTTCTGATTCTATAAACTTCACCATACTCTATGTATTAAATTAATCATTAAGCAAATATACAATATAAAACCATGTTTCGACGATCTGCGCCGAAAAATCACAGGTTACCCGAATCGTCCGGTAATATAATTCTGGGTGGCTTCTTTCTCCGGATTCGTAAAGATCTTCTTTGTATCGCCAAACTCCACCATCTGCCCCATATAGAAAAATGCCGTCTTATCACTGACACGGGCGGCCTGCTGCATGTTGTGCGTCACAATCACAATGGTATACCGTTCTTTCAGTTCATGAATCAATTCTTCCACCTTTGCCGTCGAAATAGGGTCGAGTGCCGAAGCCGGCTCGTCCATCAGCAGCACCGAAGGAGATACAGCCATCGCACGGGCGATACAAAGGCGTTGCTGTTGTCCGCCGGATAAAGCATAAGCCGATTCCTTCAGTTTGTCCTTCACTTCATCCCAAAGGGCGGCACCCTTCAGGGTCTCCTCCACCCGCTGCCGGATAAAAGCATTATCTTTCACTCCGTTCACCCTCAATCCGTAAGCTACATTCTCAAAAATGCTTTTCGGAAAAGGGTTAGGACGCTGGAACACCATGCCTACGTTTTTACGAAGTTCGTCTACCTGCACTCCTTTGTCATAGATATTTTCACCATCTATACGGATTTCCCCCGTCAGGCGAATGGCAGGGATCAAATCGTTCATACGATTGAAAAGACGCAGAAAAGTAGATTTTCCACATCCGGAAGGACCTATAAACGCGACTACAGATTTTTCTTCAATCTGCATACTGATTCCCTTCAGTGCATGGAAGTCACCATACCAGAAATTCACGTCACGCGCATCAATTTTCACTGTTGTATCCATATTTTTTGTTGTACTCCGTCACTAATTCATTTTTACTTTCTTTTCAAAATACTTCCGTAAAGCATTGGCCAGCAGGTTCACCAGGAGTATGATCGCAATCAATACCAAAGCCGTCCCGTAAGCCAAAGGCAACTGTGCCTCCATATCCGTGCCACTGGTCGATATCACATACAAATGATAGGGCAGCGCCATACACTGGTCTAAAATGCTTGTCGGCAACTGCGGAAGAAAATATGCCGCACACGTGAACAGGATCGGGGCCGTTTCTCCCGACACACGTCCCAAGGCAAGGATCAGTCCGGTTATGATATTCGGCATCCCCATAGGCAGAATCACGTGCCAGATGGTCTGTAACTTGGTAGCTCCCAATGCACGGCTTCCCTCACGCATGCTGTCCGGTATCGCCTTCAGCGCCTCTTCCGTGGTACGGATCACCAAAGGTACACAAAGCAGGCCCAATGTCAATGAACCGGCCAGAATACTATCTCCGAAGTCCATATAATTAACGAACAAAGCCATACCAAAGAGACCGAAAACAATCGACGGAATGCCGCTCAGGTTATTGGTCATCACACGGATAAACCTCACCAGTTTTCCTTTCGGCGCATACTCGTTCATGTAAATTCCACTCATCACTCCCACCGGAAATGCAAAGAGCGCACTGCCTGTCATCAGATAGAATGTGCCCACGATAGCCGGCCAGATACCTCCTCCCGTCATCCCGTCGGTAGGTGCCGATGTAAGGAAATCCCAACTGATGACACCGATACCCTTGTAAATGATGAACCCTAAAATCGCAAACAGAATCAGCACAATGCATAAACTCAGCAACCGGAATATGCCGAAAGCGATGCCCTGCGAACGCCTTTTAGCTTTTGTATTATTCAGTATTTCCATATTACTTACTACGTTTTACGCCCTTAGATGAAATATACTCCACGCTAAAGTTGATGATTAATGTAATGAAGAACAGCACGACTCCTAAAAGGAAAAGAGCCTGATAGTGTGGTCCCCCTGCCGGTGCCTCTCCAAGTTCGGCCGCAATGGTGGCGGGGATCGTACGCAAAGGTTCGAGAATCGTAGTCGGAATCACGGCCGCATTTCCGGTTACCATCAGAACAGCCATCGTCTCGCCGATGGCACGTCCGATGCCGAGCACCACCCCCGAAGTAATGCCTGAAATAGAATAAGGGATCACCACTTTATAAATGGTCTGCCACTGTGAAGCCCCGAGTGCCAGACTCGCTTCACGCATCGCACGGGGACAATTACGCATCGCGTCTTCAGTCACCGTTATAATCGTGGGCAATGCCATGATGGCAAGCACTATACTTCCGGCGAGTCCACTCTCACCTACCGGCAAATCGAATACCTTCTGAATCAGAGGCACAATCACGATCAACCCGAAAAAACCATATACAACCGAAGGAATACCACTCAACAACTCGATGACCGGCTTCAGCCAACCGCGCACTTTCGGGTTGGCGACCTCGGACATATAGATCGACACCGACAGCCCGAACGGCAAAGCAATCAATATGGCAAACAGGCTCACCCAAAGCGTACCGGTAATCAGCGGCAGAAAGCCGAACAGGGGTGCCGGTGTTGCCGTGGGAAACCATTCCGCTCCGGCAAACACATCTTTCACGGAAATGGTATTATCCTTTATAAAATGCACCGCATCCGGCTGAGTTACAAACTTCTGAGGAATAAAAGCTACGATCCCGGGCGTCTTCTGAATCAACTCCATAATCTTTGCCCCGGCATTTTCGTATGCCTCTCCCAGTTCTTCTTCCGAGTAGTAATGCGTGATGTCTTCCAGACGGAACACCCGGATCGGCAGATCTTCACCTCCCAGTTCTTTCCAGTTGGTGATCTCTTCGTCAAAAACATCTTTAATCTGCATCGGTGTCAGTTCACTGACCTTGTTATCTTTGTTCAGTGCCAGCACATACCCTTCTTCGATAACCTTACTGCTGAACAGCCCGAATGCCTCTGTAAAAAGGAAAAGCACAATCAGCAGGATCGTAATACTCGTTACAAATCCGCTACAGGTCAAAATTCCTTCTATAATCCTTTCAAAAACCTTTTTCATACCATCTGATTTTCATGATGCAAAGAAACAGAGTAAGTATTAAGGATGTGTGAATACCGTTTGAAGGAAGTGTTTCAAAGGTGTTACATTTATGTTACAAGGCGGAATATCGAACGTTTTGAAACAAGAATGTAATACACTATTGCTTTATTTGCACATAAAATAAAGTTCACCACAGAGTACACAGAGTACACAGAGAAATTCGTTTTCTCTAAAATACTGTAACAAGAGATTAAAGACCTGTGAGACTCTGTGTACTCCGTGTACTCTGTGGTGAGTCAAAATTCAAAACTCAATCATATGAAAGTTAGAACTATCTTATTCGCCGCCCTCTCCCTCGCAGCACTGAATGCCAATGCCCAACGCATTAAAGGCAGTGACACCGTATTGCCCGTAGCCCAGCAAACAGCCGAACGCTTCATGAACCGGGAACCCGATGCCCGTGTCACCGTCACCGGAGGTGGTACAGGAGTGGGTATCTCCGCCCTGTTGGATAATACCACTGACATCGCCATGGCTTCACGCCCCATTAAGTTCAGCGAAAAGATGAAAGCCAAAGCTGCCAAACGGGACATAGACGAAGTGATCGTTGCCTATGACGCGCTTGCCGTTGTTGTCCACCCGTCCAATCCGGTGAAGCAACTCACCCGCCGGCAACTTGAAGACATCTTCCGCGGCAAGATAACCAACTGGAAACAGGTGGGAGGCGATGACCGCAAAATAGTGGTTTACTCCCGCGAAACCTCTTCCGGTACCTACGAATTCTTTAAGGAGAGCGTCCTCAAAAACAAAAACTATATGAGCAGCAGCCTTTCCATGCCTGCCACCGGAGCCATTATCCAGTCGGTCAGCCAGACCAAAGGTGCCATTGGTTACGTAGGACTCGCCTATGTGTCTCCACGCATCAAAACCCTGTCCGTTTCATATGACGGAGAACACTATGCCGGCCCCACCGTAGAGAACGCCACCAACAAGACATATCCCATTGTCCGCCCCCTCTATTATTATTATGACGTAAAGAACAAAGCACAAATCGCTCCCCTGCTCGAGTTTATTCTTTCTCCCGAGGGACAGGATATTATAAAAAAGAGTGGATATATACCCGTGAAATAAGGTTATACAAAAAAAATATCCTACTTTTGCAGCAACTTATTAGCTACGAGCTTTTATAATAATGACAGATATGACAGATATAAAAAACGAAGAGGCAGGCGAAAAGAAAAGCCTTAATTTCATTGAACAGGCAGTAGAAAATGATTTGAAAGCAGGAAAGAACGGAGGAAGAGTACAAACACGTTTCCCGCCGGAACCCAACGGTTACCTGCACATCGGGCACGCCAAAGCTATTTGCCTCGACTTCGGCATCGCTGCTGCACATGGTGGTGTGTGCAACCTTCGTTTCGACGACACTAACCCGACGAAAGAGGATATGGAATATGTAGAAGCCATACAGGAAGACATCCAATGGTTAGGCTTCCAGTGGGGCAACGTATATTATGCCTCGGATTATTTCCAGCAGTTATGGGACTTTGCCGTCACTCTGATTAAAGAAGGCAAAGCCTACGTAGACGAACAGACCTCAGAACAGATTGCCCAACAAAAAGGGACTCCCACCCAACCCGGTGTCGAGAGTCCGTACCGCAACCGTCCGATCGAAGAGAGCCTTGCCCTGTTCGAAAAGATGAATAGCGACGAAGCCAAGGAAGGCTCCATGGTGCTTCGTGCCAAAATCGACATGGCCAGCCCCAATATGCACTTCCGCGACCCGATCATGTACCGCATTCTGCATGTGGCACACCATCGCACCGGAACCCAATGGAAAGCCTATCCGATGTACGACTTCGCACACGGTCAGAGCGACTATTTCGAAGGAGTCACCCACTCACTCTGTACGCTCGAGTTCGTACCTCACCGCCCTCTTTACGATCTGTTCATCGACTGGTTGAAAGAAGGCAAGGATCTGGACGACAACCGCCCCCGCCAGACAGAGTTCAACAAACTGAACCTCAATTATACCCTGATGAGTAAGCGTAACCTGCTTATCCTCGTCAAAGAAGGCCTGGTCAACGATTGGGACGATCCCCGTATGCCGACCCTCTGCGGATTCCGCCGTCGCGGCTACTCTCCCGAATCCATCCGTAAGTTCATCGACAAAATCGGCTACACCACTTACGACGCCCTCAATGATTTCGCCCTGCTCGAAAGCGCTGTACGCGAAGACCTGAATGCCCGCGCCACGCGTGTATCTGCCGTGCTCAATCCGGTGAAACTGATCATTACCAACTATCCCGAAGGACAAGTTGAGGAACTGGATGCCATTAACAACCCCGAAGATCCCACTGCCGGAAGCCATACCATCGAGTTCAGCCGCGAGCTGTGGATGGAGCGCGAAGACTTCATGGAAGACGCGCCGAAAAAATATTTCCGCATGACTCCGGGACAGGAAGTGCGCCTGAAGAACGCCTACATCGTGAAATGTACAGGCTGCAAGAAAGATGAAAACGGTACGGTGACCGAAGTCTACTGCGAATATGACCCGAATACCAAAAGCGGTATGCCGGATGCCAACCGCAAAGTGAAAGGTACGCTCCATTGGGTCAGCTGCGCACACTGCCTGCCGGCAGAAGTACGCTTGTACGACCGCCTTTGGAAAGTAGAAAACCCGCGTGACGAGATGGCTGCCATCCGTGAGGCGAAAGGTTGTGATGCTCTCGAAGCCATGAAGGAAATGATCAACCCGGACTCACTGACCACTCTGACCCGTTGCTACATAGAAAAATACGTGGCCGACCTGCCCGTACTTTCCTATCTGCAATTCCAACGTATCGGCTATTTCAATGTAGACAAAGATTCTACGCCCGGTCATCTGGTATTCAACCGCACCGTGGGACTGAAAGATACCTGGGGAAAAATCAATAAATAGCTTTTTGGCAAGAGAGTGTGTGTCGAAACTCACCACAGAGGACACAGAGTTCACAGAGGAAAAATTTATTTTCCCCGGAACCGGTTTTTAAATTAAAACTCTGTGTCCTCCGTGTCCTCCGTGGTGAGTTTCGACACACCTTCTCCCGCCGAATCAAATTATTATTAACTGTATAATTGCTAATTAAATTGGGTAGAAAGAACTCCCCGTCCGAAAGAGAGCGGGAATTACATAATATGATCGTGCAATACGAAACATTAAAAGCCAACAACCAATCTCCCTATATGGATGGTGACCAATTGGCCGATATTGCCGATCAATACGCCTCCGAACGCAGGTTCAAGGAAGCCCAGGAAGTCATTTCGTACGGACTCGGACTTCATCCGGGGCATACCGACCTCATGGTAGAACAAGCTTACCTGTTTCTGGATCTCAACCAACCCCGGAAAGCCCGGGAAGTGGCCGACCTTATCACCGACACCTACTCCGCGAACGTAAAACTACTTTTAGCCGAACTGTTGCTGAACGAAGGCAAGCTGGACGATGCCGACCAAATACTCGACAGCATAGAAGAGGAAGAGAAAAACGAACTCGGCATCCTGGTCGATGTTGTCTACCTGTATACCGATTTAGGCTATCCGGAAAAAGGCATACAGTGGCTTACGCGGGGGATAGAACTGTATAAGGACGACGAAGATTTTCTGGCAGCCACCGCCGATTGTTATGGAGCAGCCGGAGCGGCACATATAGAAAAAGCCACCTTCTTCTACAACAAGCTGATCGACAAGAACCCATACAACCCGGCTTACTGGGTGGGGCTGGCCAAATGTCAGTTCGCCACCAAAGATTTTGATAAGGCCGTAGAATCCTGCGACTTCGCTATCGCAGCCGATGAAGAATTCGGCGAAGCCCATATCATCAAAGCACACAGCCTGTTTCACCTTGAAAATATCGAAGGAGCCATCGCAGAGTATCAGAAAGCACTGGAATATAAAACGCTCTCTCCCGAATTCACCTACATGTTCATCGGATTGGCTTATGCCCATCAGGAGAACTGGGCAGAAGCCGCCGAGAGCTACCGCCTGGCCCTTCAGGCAATCGAAGAAAGCGGCAACGGCTCTTCTCCGTTACTGTCCGATATCTATTCAAACAAAGCGGTCTGTGCCTCCCATCTGGGTGACTCGGCAGAAGCCCACCGCCTTTGCCGGCTGGCCAAAGAGCTGGCTCCACAGGATGCAGAGCCCTATCTGCTTGAGGGACGCATTTACATGGAAGAGGGCAACTTCGATCAGGCCCGTGCAGAATGGGCACTGGCTCTCCGTTATGCCCCCGAAGCCGATACATGGATGGAAATCGGTAATTACAGCCTCGAATACCGTATGCTCGAGAATGCCCGTTTTTGCTTCGAGCAAGTATTGGAGGAAGATCCCGAATATCCCAAAGTCTGCGAACAACTGGCTTCTGTATGCCTTGTACTTCAGGACCACGAAGGATTCAAGAAATACAACGAGATGTGTGGCAACTCCATCAATCTCGAATCGCTTCGGAATATGATCCTGGAAATGGGAACGGATGGAGAACAGATGCTCCGTGAACTGGATGATTTCTTAAAAGACGAAAAATAATCAAGTTCACCACAGAGGACACAGAGGGCACAGAGTTTTTATTATCTTAGTTTATTAAGAAAAAAGATTTCTCTGTGTCCTCTGCGTCCTCTGTGGTAAATCAAAAACCAAAACTATATTAAATTCAATCTAAATTAAACAAATGGAATCTGTAGCCTTCATTCAGTGGTGTTTAGACCACCTCAATTACTGGACCATTACACTCTTAATGGCCATTGAAAGTTCTTTTATTCCTTTTCCATCCGAAGTGGTAGTTCCTCCGGCAGCTTACAAAGCAGCAGTCAACGAAGAATTGAACATCTACCTGGTAGTGCTTTTTGCCACCATAGGAGCCAATATCGGCGCTATTATCAATTACTATCTGGCCCGCTGGCTGGGACGTCCCATCGTCTACAAATTCGCCAACAGCCGTTTCGGGCACATGTGCCTGATCGATGAAGCCAAAGTGCAACATGCCGAAGAATACTTTGACAAACACGGAGCACTGTCCACTTTCATCGGCCGTCTGATCCCTGCAGTCCGCCAACTGATTTCCATCCCTGCCGGACTTGCCCGCATGAAATTGCACACCTTCCTTATCTACACCACCTTAGGCGCAGGATTATGGAACACCATCCTTGCCGCCATCGGATACTATCTGTCCACCGTCCCCGGCATTGAAAGCGAAGAGCAACTGCTTGCCAAAGTTACCGAATACAGCCACGAACTGGGCTATTGCTTCATTGCCATCGGAGTCTTCATCGTCGGCTTCCTTATCTACAAAGGAATGAAGAAAAAGAAATAGTGCCTCCACAGCAAGAATCAGCATTCACCACAGAGTAACACAGAGCAATACAGAGTGAACTTAATCTATCGATAACGAATGGTAATGAACTCTAAGAACTTTGTATTACTCTGTATTACTCTGTATCACTCTCTACTCTCTATTACTCTGTATTATTCCGTATTACTCCGTGAGACTCTGTGGTACTCCGTGGTAAAACTCCGCCTTCATCCCTCCCTCAAAAAAAAATCTTTCTTTTTTTCCTCTTCCATGCAGTATCTTTATATTCCCTGCATTTACTTATTGTACGTACACCAAACCAGTTAATCAACAATTCATCAAAAAACAAATCCTAGGCCTTACAGTTGGTTGATGAACGACTGATTTATGTAACAAATTTAATGTTTAAGAAAATGAAAAAAGAATTTAATCTATCCAAGCTTTTTTATGCTTTTGCGATTGCTTTTTCAGTGGTAACCTTGTCTTCTTGTGACAACGATGACAACTCTCCGCTCCCTCCTCCGTCGACCGGTGACGTGGCAGGCGCCTATAACGGAAAAGTACTGATCACCCAAGTTACTCCGCTTGCAGGCAGAGAGAATGCCGGTGAAGGTGAAACTCCCAAGGGACAGGATGTCAATGCGACAGTAAAGAATGATACCGTTTTCTTCGACAAATTGCCGGTTGACGACCTTATCATCTCTATTATCGGTGACAAAGACAAAGCAGAAGCCATTATCAAAGCTATCGGTGATGTGAAATACAAAGTAGGTTACAGGCCGGCTCTCAATACAGAGAAAGACAGTATCTACCTTGCATTCGAACCGAAACCGCTGATCCTCCAGTTGCCCTCTGCTGCAGAAGGTGAAAAGGGTCAGACCGTAACCGTAACCATTTCTTCTCCGGAAAAAGGCAGCTTCGCTTACAAAAACAATCAGTTGAAGATGAAGCTCAATGCCGACGAGATTAAACTGGCAGATGTGGTTGTACCGACTTCTAAAGTACAGTTCGACTTTGATATGACTAAAAAGAAGTAACAATTCCACATGAAAAAGTCCGTGTTCCCACCTCCTTGGAGTGAACACGGACTTTATTTTTTCCTAAATCTTCTCCTACACAGATTACTTCACGGCAGCCAGTGCCTTTTCATAATCAGGTTCCTGAGTAATCTCCGGAACAAGTTCCGTATAAGCCACTTTCCCGTCTTTTCCGATCACCACCACCGCACGTGCCAGCAATCCGGCAAGCGGTCCGTCGGCCATTCTCACTCCATAGCTTTCGTCAAAGTCCGAAAAACGGAAATCGGACAATGGAATCACGTTTTCAATGCCTTCCGTCGTGCAGAAACGTCCCTGAGCGAACGGCAAGTCTTTCGAAATGGCCAATACCACCGTGTCCTTTAATCCCGCTGCCATCTTATTGAATTTACGCACCGAAGTAGCACAGACACCGGTATCCATACTTGGGAAAATATTCAGAACTATATTTTTACCTTTCAAATCTTTTAGTGAGAAAGAAGATAAATCACTTTTCACCAGCTCAAAATCGGGAGCCACCTTTCCAACCTGTATAAATTCGCCAATCAGCTTTACCGGTTGTCCTTTGAAATTTGTTGTTGCCATAATTGTTATCTCTAAGTTTTATTTACTATATTCTAAACAATCGGTACGCTTACTTTGTTCACGTGGGACAATAATCTAAAAATAGAATTGATATGAAAACTTTATTCGACGAGATGGAACACGCAGTCAAAAACTGGTGGTTATCTCTTATCTTAGGTATTCTGTACATCATCGTGGCTCTCTGCCTGCTGTTTGCACCGGGAAGCAGTTACATTGCCCTCAGCGTTATCTTCAGCATCTCCATGCTGATCAGTGGTATTATCGAAATCATCTTTTCCATCAGCAACCGGCGAAGCATCTCGTCCTGGGGATGGTATCTCGCAGGAGGTATTATCGACCTGATCTTAGGTATTTACCTGGTAGCCTACCCATTGCTCAGCATGGAAGTCATACCGTTCATTGTCGCTTTCTGGATGATGTTCCGCGGTTTCTCTGCCACAGGCTATTCCATGGACCTGAAACGTTATGGAACCCGTGAGTGGGGATGGTATATGGGCTTCGGTATCCTTGCCATCATTTGTTCGCTGATCATACTCTGGCAACCGGCCGTGGGTGCACTTTACGTTATATACATGTTGGCATTCACCTTCCTGATCATCGGTTTCTTCCGGGTCATGCTCTCCTTCGAACTGAAAAGCCTTCATAAACGATCATCGACGATGAACGATAAATGATAAACAGTGAATGAACTCATATTCACCACAGATTACACAGATTAACACAGATATTTTAATTTAACTCTCAGTAAAATAAATTATTAATCTGTGAGAATCCGTGTAATCTGTGGTGAATCATGGCTCCCCTAATCGTTCATCATTCACTAATACATCGTTTTCATGAACCGGAACAATGTTGTTCTGGACACCCCCATTTTTTCCGCCAGTTCCGAGTAAGTAGTTCCTTTGTCAAGTTCTCTGGTTAGTACCCGCTTGTTGGCACTCAGCAATTTAATTTTAGGCGTATCCCCCTTTCTTCTGCCTAAAGTCATTCCTTCCTGTTTTCTACGTGCAAGTGCTTCTTTGGTACGCATCGAAATCAGGTTCCTTTCGATTTCCGCCATCAGCCCGAATGCAAATCCCAGCACCTTACTGTTGATGTCGTCCTGAAACACATAGCCTTCTTTGGTGCTATAAAGCACCACCTGCTTCTTGATACAGAAATTCAGGATAGTCATAATTTCGAGCAATGTACGGCTCAGCCTCGAAATCTCCGTTACAATCAGTGTATCCCCCGGGTGCATCCTTTTCAGTAACTCTGATAATTTCCTGTCTTTTGTGCTTACGCTTCCACTGATAGTCTCTGTGTACCACTTGTCGATCGACAATCCATTTTTCTCTGCAAATCGCAAAATCTCTTCTTTCTGATTAGCTAAAAACTGTTTTTCCGTACTTACTCTCAAATAAGCTATTACCATAATTTCATGTTTTTAATTGATTAATACACCACGAAAGAACGGCTATTCATCCAAATTCGGGACACTTTTTCACTCTCCTTTTTCATCGGACCATTTGGGTATTTATGATACTTTCATTCGTCTATACTTTATGGCTATTGATTTTTTACTAATTTCCTGCAAATTTTCTGCCTTACCGCTCAAAATCTTTTTTATTAGAATTATTGTTGTTGAACACACTAAAAAAAACAAGAAAATGGAAATTGAAAAGTTCATTAAATCTTTAGCCAAGAAGGCTAAGTTAGGTGGTCGTTACAGTACAGCCAACACTTACATTTACACCCTGCACAGTTATCAGAAGTTTGCAGGAAAAGATTCGCTTACTTTTGAAGAGATCACTCCCGAGAGCATCAAGGAGTACGAACAGTATTTGCTTTTGAGTGGGAAAAGGCATAATACGATCTCACTCTATATGCGCATGTTACGCTCCATTTGCAATCAGGCCATCGAGCAAAACCTGGCCTCACTCAATACGCGGGAGTTATTCGAGAATGTTTTCATCGGCAACGAGCCTACCGCCAAACGGGCTATTTCGCCTTCCATCATCTCCCGTCTGCTGGAGGCCGATCTGGGTAAGAACAGTAAGCTCGATTTTGCCCGCGACCTCTTCTTGCTGAGCTTCTATCTGCGTGGCATCCCATTTGTCGACCTGGTGCACCTCCGCAAAACGGACGTGAGAGGGAAAACACTGGTTTACTTCCGTCAGAAAACGGGTCAGCAGCTTACGGTCATCATAGAAAGCTGTGCCAAAGCGATTCTGAGGAAATATGCGGCACTCTGTGCAGACTCCATCTATCTGCTGCCGGTCATCAGCGCAGCCGGTGAAGAAGGGCATAAGCAATACCGGAGTGCGCTGAGGGTGTATAACAAGCGACTCAACCGGATATCTGAAATGCTTAAGCTGAAGACTCCGCTCACTTCTTATGTAGCACGCCATAGCTGGGCCACCACAGCCCTGCAAAAGGGGGTTCCGGTTTCAGTAATCAGTGCCGGCATGGGGCATGCTTCGGAAAAGGTGACATACATTTATCTGGCTTCTTTTGATAATAAAACACTGAGTAATGCGAATAAAAAAGTAATTGCTGCCGTGAGACTAAAGAAGGAAGAAGAAGAGTGATATAAATGGTTCTCTTACTTATTAGGTAATAGAACAGATTTGTTTGTTTTATCGCTGCAAAAGTAGAGATAAAAATTGAAATATCACAAACAAAATGATAATTTCTTTTCTAATAAAGTGGATAATAATCAGTTTAAATATCAGTTTGAAATAATTTATTCATTTAATAGAAAGATTAGTCATAATTCCTGTTTGATGTAATTACTCAAACAGGAGTTACCAAATTGCGATAATTTTACATCGTAGTTATATAAGCTACCCCCTCTTTTATGTTTAGTTAACCTCTCCAAGCCATATTTTATATCTTTTCGTTATTCTGCATTCTATTACCTAATAAGTAAGGGAACAAATTGTAATGCACACAGCAAGATGATAGTGGATCAAGCACTGACAACTATTACATACACTCCTATAGATACATTATGAAACAGGTATTGCGGTTTAATAAAGTTATAAAAAGGATAGTATTCGCCGGAGATTTAACTCTCTTGAATGGTATCTTTCTATCTCTGTACGCACTCTTAGGAAGTAAATTCTTTGCAGATCCATTTACCCACTCACTTCCACAGGTTTTAGTATTACTCAACTTATGCTATCTGGTTAGCAACATGTCATCGGGCGTCATACTGCATCGCCGCGTAGTACGTCCCGAACAAATTGTATGGCGCGCCATACGCAACAGCGCCGGACACGCCCTATTCTTCTCCTGCGCCCTCACCTTTGGAAACTTCGGTATCCTCTCCGCACGTTTCTTCCTGATATTCTATCTCACGTTCACCACGCTGTTAGTCTGCTACCGTCTGTTGTTTCGCAGACTCCTGAAATGCTACCGCAAGCATGGAGGAAACTCCCGCAGCATCATTCTCGTGGGCAGCAACAGCAATATCATCGAACTGTATCATCAAATGACGGACGATGTCACTTCCGGATTTCGTGTCATCGGTTATTTCGACGACCAGCCCGGCAGCCGCTTTCCCGAAAAAGTGAAATACCTGGGACAACCCGGCAAGATTGTGGATTATCTGAAACGGGGAGGAATCGAACAAGTCTATTGCTGCCTGTCATCCGCCCGCAGCGAGGAGATACTCCCCATCATCGATTATTGTGAGAATCACCTGATACGCTTCTTCAGCGTCCCCAACGTACGCAGTTATCTTAAACGCCGGATGTACTTCGAGCTTCTGGGCAACGTGCCCGTACTCTGCATCCGTCAGGAGCCTCTCAGTTTCACCGAAAACCGCTTCAGGAAGCGTACGTTCGATATCGTTTTCTCCCTGCTGTTCCTGTGCACGCTCTTCCCCGTTATCTATATCATCGTCGGACTGACCATCAAAATCACCTCACCGGGCCCCATCTTCTTCAAGCAGAAGCGAAGCGGAGAAGACGGACGCGAGTTCTGGTGCTACAAGTTCCGCTCCATGAAAGTAAACGCACAGAGCGACACCCTGCAAGCCACCTTGCACGATCCGCGTAAAACCCGATTCGGCAACTTCCTGCGTAAAAGCAGCATCGATGAACTGCCGCAGTTCATCAACGTACTGTTGGGCGACATGTCGGTAGTGGGCCCCCGCCCTCACATGCTGAAACATACGGAGCAATACTCACAACTGATCAACAAATACATGGTCCGCCATTTTGTGAAGCCGGGTGTCACCGGCTGGGCGCAAGTCACCGGCTTTCGTGGAGAAACCCACGAGCTGTGGCAAATGGAAGGCCGCGTGCAACGAGACATCTGGTATATAGAGCACTGGACCTTCATGCTCGATTTATATATAATATATAAAACTGTAAGAAATGCGTTAGAAGGAGAAAAAGAAGCTTATTAAAACAAAGGGTTCACCACAGAGGACACAGAGTTCACAGAGGAAGAATTTAAGATCTTTCTATAAACCTGGAAAATAAAAACTCCGTGTCCTCTGTGTCCTCTGTGGTGAACCCCATATAGTAATATTCTAAAATTAAGATAAATGACAAAAAGACTACTTTTTTTTACGTTAACCTGTATCCTGCTGGCTTCCTGCCAGTCCTACAAGAAAGTGCCTTATTTACAAGACTCGGGAGAGGTGCAGCGTGCCGTTGCGGAAGCCAAGCTTTATGATGCACGCATCATGCCGAAGGATCTGCTCACCATCGTCGTGTCCTGCACCGACCCCGAACTGGCTGAACCGTTCAACCTCACCGTAGCGACTCCCATCAGCGCCGCGCAGAGCAGCCTGACCAGCCAGCCGGCACTCCAGCAATACCTGGTAGACAACCGGGGCAATATCGAATTCCCGATACTGGGCACCCTGCACATCGGCGGGCTGACCAAAAGCGAGGCAGAAACACTGATCAAAGGGAAGTTAAGCGACTATATCAAAGAATCGCCCATCGTCACCGTCCGTATGGCCAATTATAAGATCTCTGTCATCGGCGAAGTAAACGCTCCCGGAACTTTCACCATCAGCAACGAAAAGGTCAACCTCTTCGAAGCCCTTGCCATGGCAGGCGACATGACCGTGTACGGATTGCGCGACAACGTCCGCCTGATCCGCGAGGACGCCGACGGACACCAGCACATCATCACGCTGGACATGAACCGGGCAGATATCGTCCAATCGCCCTACTACTACCTGCAACAGAACGACATCCTGTATGTCACACCCAATAAGACCAAGGCAAAAACAGCCGACATCAGCACCAGCACCACCATCTGGTTCTCTGTGGTAGGCACGCTTGTGTCGCTTGCCAGTTTAATCATTACAATCGCCAAATAAAGAAACCCCGAAAATGAAAGAAGACTTATACGACGATCTATACGAAGAGAAAGAAGAGAAAATAGACTTCCACGCCATGCTGTTCCGCTACATCATCCGGTGGCCCTGGTTCGTGGCTTCGATCATCCTCTGCCTTGCGGGAGCATGGTTATACCTCCGGCAGACCACTCCGGTCTACAACATCTCGGCCTCCGTAGTCATCAAGGACGATAAGAAAGGGGGCAACAGTGGAGGAAACCTCACCGCGCTCGAAGGCCTGGGTCTGGTCAGCTCGGTATCGAACATCGACAACGAGATTGAAATACTACGTTCCAAAACGCTGGTCAAGCATGTGGTCAGCGAACTGAACCTATACACCACCTATACAGCCAAAGGCAGTTTCAACGAAATAGAACTTTATAAAAATTCGCCGGTACTGGTGGGACTCACTCCGCAAGAAGCGGACAAGTTAGCAGCGCCGGCCGTGTTCGAACTCACCCTGTCGCCCGGCAACCGGCTCGACGTGAAAGCCACCATCGGAGAGAGCTCCTACAGTAAAAAGTTCTCCAAGCTGCCGGCCCTGCTCACTACTCCCGCAGGCACGTTCACGTTTACGCTTGCCCACGACTCCGTCACCGTCAAAGAACCGCAGACGCTCACCGCCGTTGTCAGCAATCCCCTGTGGACAGCCAAAGGCTATGCGGGAGCACTCAGTGTAGAACCGACGTCCAAAACCACCTCTATCGTCATCGTCTCTTTAAAGAACACCAACAAGCGCCGTGGCGAGGACTTCATCAACCGGCTGATCGAAGTCTACAACCGGAACACCAACAACGACAAGAACGAGGTGGCGGAGAAAACGGAAGAGTTCATCGCCGGACGTATCCGCATCATCAACGACGAGCTGTTCAATACCGAAAAGGAATTGGAAAACTTCAAACGGGATGCCGGACTGACGGACCTGGCAAGCGATGCCCAACTGGCCGTCAGCGAAAACTCCGCCTACGAGAAACAACGGGTGGAGAACGGCACCCAGCTCAACCTGGTACGCTACTTAGCCGAATATATCTCCGCTCCGGACAAGCTCAACACCGTGTTGCCCGTCAACGTCGGCCTGACCGACCAGTCCCTGTCCACCCTTATCAGCCAGTATAACGAAATGGTGCTCCAACGCAACCGCCTGCTGCTCAATTCTTCGGAAACCAACCCGGTGATCGTGAATCTGGATACCAGCATCCGTGCCATGCGCGAAAACATCCTGACCACCATCCACAGCGTTCAGAAAGGTTTGCTGATCACCAAAGCCGACCTCGACCGGCAGGCCAACAAGTTCAACCGCCGCATCAGCAATGCTCCCGCCCAGGAACGCCAGCTTGTCAGTATCTCGCGCCAGCAGGAAATCAAAGCCGGACTCTACCTGATGCTGCTCCAGAAACGGGAAGAAAACTCCATCGCGCTGGCCGCCACTGCCAACAATGCCAAAATCGTAGACGAAGCCATGGCCGACAACGGTCCCGTCTCACCCAAGACAAAGACGGTCTACATGATCGCGCTCCTGATGGGGATAGGCATCCCCGTAGCCGTCATCTACGTCATGGGCCTGCTCCAGTTCCGCATAGAAGGACGGGCGGACGTGGAGAAACTGACTTCCGTCCCTATCATCGGAGACATCCCCCTGGCGGAAGAGGGAGAAGGGAAGCAGGGAAGCATCGCCGTCCGCGAAAACGAAAACGACCTGATGGCGGAAACCTTCCGGGGCATCCGCACCAACCTGCAATTCATGCTGGGCGAAGAGAACAAAGTGGTCCTGGTCACCTCCACCATCAGCGGCGAAGGAAAAACATTCGTAGCCACCAACCTTGCCATCAGCCTCTCGCTGCTCGGCAAGAAAGTAGTCATCGTGGGACTCGACATCCGCAAGCCGGGACTGAACAAAGTATTCTCCCTTTCGCACAAAGAGAAAGGAATCACTCAATACCTGGCCAATCCGCAGCATACCGACCTGCTGTCTATGGTGCAGCCCTCGGAGATATCACCCAACCTGAGTATCCTCCCCGGTGGAACAGTCCCGCCCAACCCCACCGAGCTGCTGGCACGCCAGGCTTTGGTGCAGGCCATCGATATTCTGAAAAGGCACTTCGACTACGTGATACTCGACACCGCCCCCATCGGGCTGGTCACCGACACACAGATCATCGCACGGGTAGCCGACCTCTCCGTTTACGTATGCCGTGCCGACTATACGCATAAAGCCGACTATACCCTGCTCGAGGATCTTCGTCTGGGCAACAAACTTCCGAACCTGTGTACCGTCATCAACGGGCTCGACATGAAAAAACGGAAATACGGTTATTACTATGGATACGGAAAATACGGACGCTACTACGGGTACGGCAAAAAGTACGGCTATGGATATGGTTACGGCCAAAAACACACTTAGACATCTCTATGATTTTATAAAATATGAAGAATTAATTATTTGTTACACTTATGCCATGAAAGCCAAACCGCTACAAAGGTTAATTTAATTAACTATTGTAGCGGTTCAATTTCCATTTTAAAACATCAATGTAATTTTTTATCATCAATCACATTAAAACACGGACACTGCTTTATCCATTCCTCGGGCTCGATCTCCCCATTGGCGTTCAAGTCCGGACTCAGATCCCGGTGGCCACACACACGGCTGCCGGGATACTGTTTTAGCAGAGTCTTCACCAACACCCGCATCGAATGCACCTGCCACTCCGTCCGGGTATCCTTGGGACGTCCCCTCGCATCCAACCCTCCTTCATAACAGATACCGATACTCGTCGCATTGTGCCCTTTGGCATGCGCCCCTATTTTCTCTACCGGACGAGTGGACACAATCCGCCCGTCCTTGCGGATATAGAAGTGATACCCCGGCCCGTTGAAGCCACGCCTGCGATGGCAGACATCCAGATCGAACTCCGTAAAGCACCGGTCTTCCCTCGTTGCGGAGCAATGAATCACGATTAAGTCGATTTTCCTCATACCCCCTCCTTCACTTTTCGACATTCCTCCCGCTGAGAAACATCAGGAACGCGATCACCCATTCCAAGATTCTTTGTAACTTCTTCATCGTTGCTTTGCTATATTAAGTTGTTTTACGTTTTCACCACAGATTTCACCACAGAGTACACAGAGGACACAGAGTTTTTAATTTTCCAAGCTTCTGTTTCACCACTCTGTTTCACCACAGAGTAACACAGAGTTTTAATTCCTCCTCTGTGTCCTCTGCGTCCTCTGTGGTGAAAATCATGCCGTCGGGTCATCCACAATCCCCCCGTCGCCGTCGCCCTTTTGCGCCGCCCGGGTGCTCACCTTGCTGAAGCTGAGTGTCTTCATCGCATCCGCCAGCACAGGCCCCGGACGGAAGTTCACCCTCGCCTTGCTGATATTCGCCGCTTTGAAATCCTCCGGCTTTTCAGCTCCCTTGCTTCTCAGGCCCACCTGAAACGTGCCGATATTGCCCAGCCGTACAATCTCTCCCCTCGACAGCCCGTCTACCATTTCATCCTCCAGCGCCTTCAGCACCGCCACCACATCCGCCGAGTGCACCGTACAGGCCTTTTCCACCCGGGTCGAGATCTCGTCCAGACCCACATCGCCACTCGCCTGTGCCTGGGCATAATACTTGGCGGGATCACCCTTCTTCTGCATGTTCTTGCGCGCTACTACCGAATACGTAACTTCTTTACTCATAATCGTACTTTTTTTTAGAGTTAAACATCTGTTTTTCAATCACATTTCAAAGATACGACAACCTCGATGCGCCAATGACAAGGAAAGAGCGCCGATGACAAAGTTTGACGAAAAAAGAGTATAAAAACACGCTGCATTCCGGGTATTTTTTCGTATATTTACGGCAGATAACAATCAGATAATCAAAGCCATGAACCAAAGAAAAGAAGAAGACACAACCGAAGCCGATTTCATTATCCGCTCGTACACCAAAGCCGAACTTGCACAACTTTACTGCCCGGGCCTCGACCCGGTGCTCGCCCTGCAGAAACTCTACCGCTGGATGCGTAAAAACACTGCCCTGACCCGGGCACTGTCCGAAGTCAATTACAACAAATACCGCCACAGCTTCCTCAAGCGCGAAGTCGGGCTGATAGTGCATTACCTGGGAGAACCTTGAGCTCACCACAGAGGACGCAGAGGACACAGAGTTTTAATTTAAACACCTGTTCCGGGGAAAATAAATTTTTCCTCTGTGAACTCTGTGTCCTCTGTGGTGAAAACCGTGAAAAAGACTTAGACGTTTCCCCCGAAACATCCAAGTCTTTTAGTAGAAACTCTTAAGTCTTTTCAGAAAAGGCTTAAGAGTTTTTTCATACAAATGCAAGCACCTTTCCAGCCTCTTTCTGGGTCCAAAGGTCCAAGGTCCATTCTATGGGATGCCCGCTCCCCAGCTCCGAGTCGTCCTTCGATACGCATCTCCCTCTTTTACAACGAGTTTAAGCTCGACTGTCTTCCTGAAAAGCCGTTTAGCAGTGGTTTTAGGAATCCCCATCTCCACAGCCTTATCCACCACTTGGGTAAAAGTAAAAGTTCCTGAAAGAGACTGCAACACCGGACGCAATCTGAAATAAGGCTTTAAAGGCTTCGGCTTACTCTCGCTTTTCCGCATACAGGTAGACAGCAGCAGGCTATGCTTCAGCAACACATCCGTCATCAACATGGCGGTATGGAAATCTTCGTCAGAACATGTATATTCGGGCATCGCCCAAGCACACTCCCCCTTCCGCAACGCCGTAAGCACACAGGCTATCCGGCTCGCCATCAACCCGTGTCGGAGCACGATCGCACCCGGCGAGTCATCCCGCTCGTTCACCACCTCAGACAAGTGAGAAGCAAACCGCAATGTATGCTCCGCCCATTGCTCCGAAGTAAACGTAACCTCCGTGGGAGACTGAAGCAGGAACTGATGTAACTCGAGCAGGCGGGCACTCAGACGGACAAACACCGCGCGATGATCCTCGCACCCCGCCCGCGGAGCCGCCGAACGCCACTCCCAGGCACTCTGCCCCGTATAGATCAGAAAACGACTGTACAATCCATTTTCCAATGAAGGAATAAAACGCACCAACTGATTGGGAGTGCCGGCCAGACACAAAGCCAGACGCGGATGGCGAGCCACCACCTGACGCCCGTTCACCTTAAAATCAGCCGATACCACTTCGTGCTGAAAAGCAGCCCGGAATACATCATCGTGCTTTCCGCACTCATTCCGGATAGCGCCCGACACCATGTCCAGCTCCGTAGCATTGATGCAGCACCCCAACTTGCCGCTCTCTTCCAAAGCGCTAATGATCAAACTCTTCGACACATTGGGCGAAAGTGTCAGCAATTTACGGGCAGGCTCTTTGGGACGTAGCGAAAAATCCGGCGAACGCTTCTCCGCCTGCGCCTTTTTCTGCTCCAGCTCCCACTCGAAAAACGCTTTATCGTACACCAGACGCACCTCATCATTCTGTTTCTCGTAAAACTTATGAATCTCGGCAGGCAGCATTCCGGCAAGCCCCACCACTCCCTTTCCGCCCCCGGCATGGGCTATCACCATATAGTACAGATGCGGAGAATAATACATTTGATCGTACAAAAGACGTACCTCGGGCAGGCACGCACTGATATTGACAATCATGGCCGCCAGCAACATGTCCCGCTCACGAGGACTTCCCGCCACCTTTACCCCTTCGGCCAGCAAAGCAGGCAGATGATCAAACACCTCGTCGGGAAAATAAGGCGCATCCCGCCGGAATCCTTCACTTTTTCCGAACAAGATATCCTCCAAGTCCTCTTCTTCCTCCTCCTCGGGCATCCCATAGAATGGACCTTGGACCTTTGGACCCAAATCGGTCGCCACAGCGTCCGCCTTTCTGACAGAAGCATACTGATAACCAGAGAATAACGTTTTCTCAATCTCTCCGCTTCCGAAATCAGCCTGCGCATATTTCTCAACCACTGTTTTTTGCAACAGCCGCATTTCTTCCGGCGAAAAACCTTTATACCGGGCATAACGTCCCAACTTCAACATAAACGCATGCCGCCCTCCCGTCGCAAACGGGTTCCGGGCATCAAAATCATTCAGGAAAGCCTGCATAAAGCCATTCCCCGCCTCGGGAGCGACGCCTGCCGGACGAGCTCCGTCCACCGCCTGCGCAGGATACTCCCCTTCCGCCTGCGGCAGTCCGTCCGCCTGCTCCCGCCACGGAAACACCTCTGCAGCGGGATTATAATACGCCTCCGGATCATACGAAGCGTAACACGCCCGCCCCAAATCACGGCACGACATATCGCAAGGATGACCCAACACGCGCTCCAACTCACGGGCGACGACAGGATAAGCCGCCGCATATTGCCCGGCATTCTCCGCATCGATGCACACAATCAGCTTCAGCCCTTCACCCGAGATGCTGACAAAGGCCTCCACCACGTATGGCAATGCCTTGGCCTTCTCCTTCATCCCGGACAGTTTCTCCGGACAGTGGTCAAAGTCGAACAGTGCCAGTCCGCTCAGCCCGCTCACCTGGTTCGCCGCATGTCCGCCCCGGCACTTGCCGGCTACCACCACTGCATTCAGGGCACCCTTCAGCTTCTTGGCTTCCTCGGTCATCCCCGTCTGCATCCACCGCCGATACGACTCGGCAAGCACCTTCCAGCGTGCTCCCCTGAGGTCATTATGAAACTCTTCCAACGAAATCTCTTCCGCCTTCTTTTCCCACACATGGAGGAAAAAGGAAATTGTAAACTCTCTCTTTTTCATTGAGTATTAAATTTTAATGTTTTTAATCCCGATCCACCGCCAAGCGCACAAAGCAAAACCCTTTCCACTCCGCATCCTCTGCAATGAACCATGATGCAAAAGAACAACAAACTTTTTACACTTCCGAATGTTAAAACCGCCGTAAAAGTCCCTTCGGAAAGCTTCCACACCCAACCACACACCACTTTCACCGTCTGCCTCCCGGCTCTTTTTAACACCCGAATTTATTTTCTCACCTCCCGCTTCCGCTCCTGATCCTTCACCGTATTACTCAGGAAGCGGCACAACCGTTTCATCTCCCGCATCTCCTCCCTCGAGAGCGGTTTGGGAAGCTCACGCACCAAAGCAAACACCTGTCCGGACAATTCTCTAAGCAACTCATTCGAGTTCTTTAACTTGTAGTTTTTTTTCCATAATCATTAAATTTGAAATATATGTTAATTATTAAAACTCACAAAAGTACAATCCAAAGATTAAAAATTCATTATTTTTTCTATTTTAATGAACAATTTATTGCATTTAGTAAATTTATATCTATCTTTGCAGCAAAATCAAACGTAAGATTCGGTTTACCCAAGCAGACAACTGTGACAGGTAACCGCGTAGCGTATCCGGGAGCGCCCCTCCCACTTTCTCAAACCATACTCCCCAACCGACATGAAATCCTGGCTTGCCGCCTACGTCCGTCTCTATCACGAAAAGAAAACCCGTGACCGCCTGACGGCAATGGGCATCGAAAGTTTCCTGCCCGTGCAGGAAGAAATCCATCAATGGAGCGACCGCCGCAAAAAGATAGAGCGCGTGGTCATTCCGATGATGATCTTCGTACACGTCGACCCGGCAGAACGGGCCGAAGTGTTGACCCTTTCGTCCGTCAGCCGCTACATGGTGCTGCGCGGACAAAGTACCCCCGCCGTCATCCCCGACGAGCAGATGGAACGTTTCCGCTTCATGCTCGACTACTCCGAAGAAGCCATCGAAGTGTGCTCCTCCCCCCTCGCCCCCGGCGAACAGGTGCGAGTGATCAAAGGTCCGCTTACCGGACTGGAAGGCGAGCTGGTGACCATCAACGGGAAAAGCAAGGTGGCGGTAAGGCTGGATATGCTGGGCTGCGCCCATGTGGATATGCCGGTGGGGTTCGTGGAGAGAGTGGGAAAGATGGAGGCGGTGAGATGAAGGATATTAATAGATAAAAAAACGTCAGACAATGAAAGGAATTGTTTTAGCCGGTGGTTCGGGTACACGCCTCTACCCCATTACTAAGGGAGTCAGCAAACAACTACTGCCTATTTTCGACAAGCCTATGATTTATTATCCTATCTCAGTACTCATGCTATCGGGTATTCGAGAGATACTAATCATTTCCACTCCCATCGATTTACCCGGATTCAAAAGGCTGTTAGGCGATGGCTCGGATTTTGGCGTTCGTTTCGAATACGCAGAACAGCCCTCACCCGACGGCTTGGCACAGGCATTTATCATCGGACAGGAGTTCATTGGAAACGATTCGGTATGCCTGGTACTGGGAGATAACATCTTTCATGGTCCCGGATTTACCCAATTACTAAAAGAAGCAGTGCGCACGGCGGAAGAAGATAAAAAAGCGACTATTTTCGGTTATTGGGTAAGCGATCCCGAACGATACGGAGTCGCTGAATTCGATAAATCGGGCAACGTTCTTCATATAGAGGAAAAGCCTGAAAACCCAAAGTCCAATTATGCAGTAGTAGGACTCTACTTCTATCCCAACAAAGTGGTTAAAGTTGCACAGAACATCCAACCTTCCCCTCGTGGAGAATTAGAGATAACGACCGTTAATCAGCATTTTCTTGATGACAAGGAGTTAAAGATGCAACTTTTAGGGCGTGGGTTTGCCTGGCTGGATACCGGCACACACGACTCCCTATCCGAAGCTTCTACCTTCATCGAAGTAATCGAAAAACGCCAAGGTCTAAAAATAGCCTGCCTTGAAGGGATCGCCTTAAGACAAGGATGGATCACACCGGATAAAATACGCCGACTGGCGGGGCCGATGCTGAAAAACCAATACGGGCAATACTTGCTAAAAGTTATAGACGAATTAGACAAACAGAAATGAATGTAATAAAAACAGGCATCGAAGGATTAGTAATCATTGAGCCCCGGCTTTTTAAAGATGATCGGGGATACTTTTTCGAATCATTTTCCCAGAAAGAATTTAATGAAAAGGTGGCTCCTGTGACTTTTGTACAGGACAACGAGTCCCAATCCTGCTATGGAGTCATTCGGGGACTACATTTCCAGAAACCACCCTACACACAAAGTAAATTGGTGCGTGTCATTAAAGGTTGCGTACTGGATGTAGCGGTGGACATCCGCCAAGGCTCCCCTACTTTCGGGCAGCATGTAGCAGTAGAATTGACCGGTGAGAATCATCTTCAGTTTTTTATTCCGAAGGGATTTGCACACGGCTTTGCAGTATTAAGTGAAGAAGCCGTGTTCCAATATAAATGTGATGAGTTTTATCATCCGGAAAGCGAAGGAGCCGTAGCGTGGGATGATCCGGATTTAGGAATCGATTGGAGAATTCCAAGAGGAGAAGTAGCGCTGAGCGAAAAGGATAAAATGCATAAAAGACTGAAAGAACAGATTCATATGGAAATGTTCAGTCCGATTTTTTAATGAAATCTTAGCTCCATGTTTTTATCATTTATTTTGCTACTGCTATGTATAATAGCACAACACCAACGCAGCAACCGCCGCCTTTGTGAAAAGCGTAATTTAACGGATTTGGTCAAATTGATCGCAGCCATTGCAGTTGTCGTATGCCACCTGTTTACATTCTACATGCATAATCCCGCATGGGCAGCAGAAAGTCAATTTGGAAGCCTTTCCGTTTCTATCTTCTTCTTTCTGTCAGGCTATGGATTAATGTGCAGTTATAGTCTCAAAGGCAAGAAGTACCTCGAAGGATTTTGCATACACCGAATAAGTAAAATTATAATCCCTTTACTGACAGCGTATATTATATATATACCAATATTAAGATTAATTAACCATAGGGGGGGGGTAATAGAAGCGATTCAAAGATTATTTTCCTCCAATCCGCTCCTACCATATAGCTGGTACGTCACGGAAATCACTCTCTTATATTTACTTTTCTATATAGTGATGCGTTTCATTCCCAGATATAAACTGCCGGCATTGAGCCTTGCCATAGTTTTCATGTTAGCGGGAATGCTATTGGCCGGCCTGCCACATTGGTGGATAAACGCATCTCCCTGTTTTATTATAGGCCTCTGGTATTATAAATATGAACGTCCCATAATGAACCAAATGAATAAAGTTAAAAAATGGCATTTCATCACTTTGATGCTTCTGTTTCTCTGTACATATCGTCTCGACATTGTTCAAGACAATATTCAGATGCTATCACGATGGCGCTATACGTACGCTTCGTTCTACCTCGTAAATATCTTGTTCATTTTATTAGCCTTGTATATACTCCAAGGTATGAATCAATTCATAAATTTCAGAATCAAGCGAAACAGCTATTACGAAATCTACCTACTGCAAGGTATCATATTTTTGTTGCTTGGCACAGTGGTAGAGAACAGACTGATTTTCTTCATCGTGGCTGTTGCTACCACGATTATATCTTCATTGGGAATGAACTGGGTTAACCAGAAGATAATAGCTTTAATAAATATCCGGAGAAAGTGAATGCTTACGTTTCTGAACATAGATACGTATGATAAATGGTAATATGGAAGAAAACAATAAGAGAATATTTAAGAATACAGCATATTTATATGTGAGGCAATTAGTGATAATGGGACTTAGCTTCTTTACAACACGAATTGTGTTAGAGAAGCTGGGCGCCGATGACTTTGGCGTGAATAATGTCGTGGCGGGATTCGTTTCCATGTTCACATTGGTTAATTCCATTCTTCAAGCCAGTACCTCACGTTTCTTGTCTCTAAATCTTGGTAAAAAGGATGACGTACTGATAAAAAGGACATTTTCCACAGCCTTTTATATGCACTTGATGATAGCGGTGGCTGTAGTGGTCTTGTTGGAATCGTTTGGCATATGGTTCTTGAATACTAAACTGAATATTCCGACAGACCGCATGTTTGCCGCCAATGTAGTATTTCAACTCTCGGTCTTTTCTGTTTTCATAGGTATTACTCAAACTCCTTATACGGCAATACTTACATCTCATGAGCATTTTAATATGTATGCTTATATGTCGGTATTTGATGTGGTAGCAAAACTTGCTGTTCTTTTCTTTTTAATCTATATACCATTCGACAAACTTATCGTTTATGCTTCACTTCAGACTATGGTGAGTCTAATAGTTGCAATGACATACCGTATCTATTGTTTACGTAAGTTTAAAGAAACACACCTTTCCAAACTGTTTGATAAAAAACTGTGTAAGGAGATGACTGTGTTCTCAGGATGGGGAGTAGTTGGTAATCTTGCCGTTACATTAAATAGTCAAGGATTAAATATATTGATAAACATATTCTTCACTACTGTTGTCAATGCCGCCTTAGGCCTTGCGGCTCGTGTAAACTTCACGATTCTCACTTTTGTCGGAGGATTTATGACTGCGGCCCAGCCGCAACTTGTGAAGTATTACGGTGCCAATGACATGAAGAATTTCCATCAACTGATTTTTAATGTGTCGCAATATTCACTTTTCATGTTGGCGATTATTGGTGTCCCCGTATTGATGGAAATAGACTATGTGCTTGACCTATGGCTCACAGAAGTACCGGAATATACATCTGCATTCATTAAAATTACAATATTCAATAGCATTATTTCTTATTCCAACCGTTTCGTGGATCAAGGATTGGTGGCAAGCAACCATATGAAGCAACTTAATCTGTATTCTTCTACATTGTACTTGGTAGAATTACCACTGATGTACGCAGCCCTGAAACTGGGAGCTTCTCCCGTATTTGTTTATGCCATATCTTGCTTTACGGTACTTGTTTGCCTATTTATCAATGTAAAGATGCTTTCTAAATTTACGGGGTTCCCCGGATGCCAATATATAAAAACCGTATTTTTAAAAACGTTAGTCTTAATTTTAATAGCCTGTGTGCCTCCATACCTGATATGTATGACCATGCCTGACGGCTTACTCCGATTCTTGATTGTTTGTTCAGTTTCTGTATTAAGTACCATGACGGTTCTTATGCGGTTCGCCTTGAGCGAAGAGGCCCGATATATGGTAATGGGAAAAATAAGAAAGATGCTGCACATAAAGAAACCCAGCCAACGGGAAATCAACCAGCGACATCGATATGATTATCCTGCAGAGAATAATGGTTGGAATAAGGTCGGCAATAAGCCTGTATATGGCAATCAAGAAACAGAATCCGTATTTGACCCTTTTGTAATGAAACATCATGGAAAGTTCCTGATGATAGTATCTGAACGCAAACACCACGGGCTTGACCTGCTCGAATCATCAAATGGTACTGATTGGCAGAATAGAGGTTCTATTATGAAAAGAGTGCCGGAAACTTGGGAGTGCCTGATTAACCGTGCATCAGTTGTGATAGTAGATGGCATCTGGCATCTTTGGTACACAGGACAGTCTCCGGAAATAAGTAGAATAGGACATGCAATAAGTACAGATGGTATTCATTACCAGCGTTCCTCTCGTCCTTGTGTTGAAGCGACTCTCCCACAAGAGGGAGTATCCGTCATGAATCCCTGTGTGCTATGGAATGAGGATAGAAAAATATTCCAAATGTGGTATGCGGCAGGTGAGAATTATGAGCCGGATGCACTTTTCTATGCCGAGTCCGAGAATGGCGAACACTGGACAAAGCATGAACAGCCGGTGCTCTCTAAGGATGAAACGCATGAATGGGAGAAATATAAAGTTGGCGGTTGTGATGTCAAAAGGCAAAAGGATGGTACATATATCACATATTACATTGGTTATCAAAATTTGGATGTGACACGCATCTGCTATGCGGTTTCTGATGACGGTGTTCATTGGGCACGGCCTAACCATAATATATGTATTTCTCCGTCGCAGGATAGTTGGGATTCAGACGCGACCTACAAGCCTGCAGTTGTTGAAAAAGACGGGACTCTCTATATGTGGTATAATGGACGCAAAGGAGTAGAAGAATACATCGGACTGGCAACAAAAAAAAACGGAACGAAATAAACATAGCGACATGTCTAACCCATTAGTGAAAACAATTTAAAGCTTACAATCCAGAACAAGTGACGAGTGCCTACTGGCACTTACCTGAAAGGGGTATACCTTGTTTGGAGCACTTACTAACCAATTATGACTCTTGCAATCTTTCTGCTTATAATAGTAGCAATCATACTATTCAAACCATCAATGTGTTTTCAATTTGACAAAGATCAAACCATACGGCTGAAAGGCATCCTAGCTGTCTTGATTGTCATGTATCATACAATGAGGGGGATTATTATAGTTGAAAATTGGGGGTATGTCATAGTAAGTATGTTCATGTTTGTTACCGGGTATGGACTAATGGCATCATATGCCAATAAAGGTGAAGTATACTTGCAGACTTATTTCCGCCACAGATTTTTAAAGCTACTTCCTCCGTTAGTTTTGGCCACTACAGGTTTTATGATTATTGAGTATTTGGCTGGACATGGCTCATTTATGCATTGGTTTAATTACTTCAAGCAAACAGGTATACCACCTATTGGTGCAACATGGTATGTCTATTGCATCATATTCTTTTATCTGTTCTTTTACATTTCCATGAAAATCGGAAAAGCCAAAACTACAAAGATAGCCCTATTAACCACCTTGTACATCCTATTTGTTGTCTTTATCAAATATATTGCAAGATGGGATGATTTCTGGTGGTGCTCCTCCTTTTCATTTTTGGTCGGTGTAATGTATGAGACAGCCGAGAAGCATTTACTTCAGAAATTATCCGGCATCAATAGCCAAAGAATATATTCGGCTGTTCTCCTTGGAGTATTGGTTTTGCTTGTTTATTTGCATCATACATACGGTAATGCCCAATCACTATATATATTTGTCAATATTTTGCCTATCGCCCTTGTTATCACAATATACAATTTTGGAATCCCCCCAAGTAGGATCTTTACATTTTTAGGGAGCATTTCATACGAGATTTTCATTGTCCATGATGTGTTTATCTCTTTTTTATATACATTTGCCGTACCTACTGGAATTCTAAAATTCTGTATTGTGATAGTATTATCTATTCCATCAGCATATATCCTAAATAAATTCTGCAGCCATTTATTAAAAAAGATATGACTCATTATGATTATCTAATAGTAGGTTCCGGTCTATTCGGAGCAACATTCGCTTATCGTGCCAAGCAAGAAGGCAAAAAATGTCTCGTAATAGACAAACGACCTCAGTCAGGGGGAAACGTTTATTGTGAAAAGATAGAAGGTATCAATGTCCATAAATATGGCGCCCACATCTTTCATACCTCTAATAAGATGGTTTGGGATTTTGTAAACTCCATCGTCGAGTTCAATCGCTATACAAACTGTCCGGTTGCCAACTATAAGGGTAAACTCTATAATCTGCCTTTTAACATGAATACATTCTATCAAATGTGGGGTGTGATGACTCCGGAAGAGGCAAAGGCCAAGATTGAGGAGCAGAAGAAAGAAGCGATAGAAGTTCTTGGCGGGAAAGAGCCGCAAAACCTCGAAGAACAAGCTCTTACCTTAGTTGGCAAAGATATCTTTGAAAAATTGATTAAGGAATACACCGAAAAACAGTGGGGACGCAAGTGCACGGAACTCCCTGCTTTTATCATAAAAAGGCTGCCTGTACGCATGGCCTTCGATAACAATTATTTCAATGACAAGTATCAAGGAATTCCTGTTGGTGGATATAACAAGTTGATTGAAGGGCTGCTTGATGGCATTGAATGTAGAACCAGTATTGATTTCTTCAATTCCGAGTACAAGGATTGGCGGAAATATGCCGATAAACTTGTATATACAGGAGCGATAGATGAATATTTTGGTTATTCTTTGGGTAAACTTGACTGGAGAACAGTTTATTTTAAAACTCGTATAGAAGACAGTCCCAACTATCAAGGAAATGCTGTAGTAAATTATACGTCTCACAATGAGCCTTTCACACGTATTATTGAACACAAACATTTCGAGATCTTTGGACAAGAGGTATACGATTATCCAAAGACCGTAATTTCTGAGGAGTATTCTACAGAATATAAGGATGGCATGGAACCATACTACCCTGTGAATGATGAACGTAATAATGACTTGGCAGAGCAATACCGTAAACTTGCCGAAAAGGAGGAGAATGTTATCTTCGGCGGCCGATTAGGACAGTATAAATATTATGACATGTCACCGATTGTAGAGCTAGTTCTGAAATTGAAAAACATATAGGCATAATGAAGAAAGTATTGATTTGGGATGATTTCCCGATGAGTAATATAGGTGGTCCGATGGGGTATTGTTATAATATCCATGAATACCTCAAAGATCATCCAACAAAGCAGATAACGTTTTTGTCCGACTTGTTGCCGGAAAGGGAAAGAGGTACATGGGGCAATCCACCTATGCCTAAGAGTGCCCGTAAATTACAGTTGCATCGCATTCTAAGAGGGCTTCACCTTTATGGCATATATGGGAAAGTCGGAGATGTCAAGAATACTTTGAAGGCATATTTATTTGAGCATTATCGGACAGGATGCAAAATCATTCCCGCGACATTGAATCTGAACGAGTATGATATAATCCATTTCCATTGGACAAAACATCTTGCCATCTTCAAACGGGCACACCCGGAGTATAAAGGTAAGACGATGCTCACCTCGCACTCTCCTTGCCCAATATCGGTCGAAGTATTCTCAGAGGAAAACTGGGCACGAATATTCTGGCCGATAGAATTCTCTCGCGAGTGTCATACATATGATGAGGCGGATTATATCATGTTCCCTTGCGAGGGTGCCCGTGAACCATACGAGAAGTATGGTAAGATGAAACGGACTTTTGCCAATAATAATCATAAATTTCACTATAACCCTTCTGCCATTCTTGACTTAAAGGTAGATTCCGGAAAGATACAGAAGTTCTCTGAACTGAGTATTCCTGCCAATGCCTTTGTCATCACTTACTTTGGACGTCATATCAGTGTGAAGGGCTATGATATCCTCAAGCAGGTGGGTCATAGACTTTTGAACAAGTATCCTCATCTTTATTTCCTATGTGCAGGAAAGGGTGAGATCCAACCTTTGAATCATCCGCGATGGATAGAGTTGGGGTTCATTCATAATGCCAATGAGTTGATGTCGCAAAGCAGCCTCTATATCCTCCCTAACCGTGAAACCTACTTCGATCTGGTCACACTCGAAATCTTGCGGGCCGGTATTCCCGTCATTTTGTCAAATACCGGAGGTAACAAATATTTCCACCACTTCTTAAGCGAGGAACTAATGGGCATGGATTTTTTTGACATCAATGATATTGACGATCTAATAGTCAAAGTTGAAAATGTTATCAAGCAGAAATCTGTGGAGCCAGCGAAATATATGGAAAAAAAGGTCGCAAACAGAAATCTGTTTATCAACAACTTTACCATAGATAAGTTTGTGGAACGATATATTAACTTGATTAATAGTTTATAAGAAATATGCACTTACTCTTCGCGACAAATGATGCTTATGTTCCACACGTGGCAACAACATTGGCATCTGTATTTGAGAACAACATGGATATGCAGTTCGTTGTACATGTCATGGCAACGGATATCAGCGATAATAACCACAGAAAACTGAAAAACTTTGTGGAGAAATACCATCATCTGTTGGATGTGAAAATTGTCAATCCTGATGATTTGGAGATTGATTTGACAGTATGTGGCAAATGGGGAATCTTCCCATCTTTGAAACTGTATGCGGCCGACCTTTACCCTGAAGTGAACAAGATGCTCTATGTGGATGCAGACATGATTTGTCTCGGTTCCCTAAAGCCTATTGAGTCTGTAGATATGACTGACTGTTATATCGCAGCACCGACTGATGAGCAGGAGGCAGAAAAGCACAAACAGCGCTTGGACTTGCCGCATGATGCCTTTTATGGCTGTGCAGGCTTGGTATGGTTCAATCTTGACAAATGGCGCAAGGAACATGTTCGCCGGAAATGCTTTGCCTATTTCAACTCCCCCGCCCATCGTGACATTATAAAATGGGGAGAGCAGGATGTTTTGAATAAGGTTTGCCAAGGTTACATCTGCGAACTGCCCATCATATATAATATGTTCAGTTGCTATTGGCTACATCATGGCAGAAACATACCGGAAAGATACCGTGCCAATATAGCTAAGTATAAACAAAATGCAGTGATTATCCACTATATCGATTCCTGCAAACCTTGGTTCAAGGATAACCATTTTCCGCTAAAGAAATACTATTGGAAATATCATCGCTTGACACCTTGGAAATATGAAAGCTACGGCTATTCAAAAGGCTATGAGGGAAAGGTTCGTGCTTTGAAAAGCAGGATCAAACAAATGTTTCATAACCTTGGACTCAAAAAATATGATTATGCCTATGACATTTAACATGAATTCAATGAAAATATAAAAACATGATTAAAAAATTCGTAAGTACTCATTGTATGGCTCTTGACTTATTTTATTAATAGAACTCAATGTAGACTACACACCTTTACAAGCACTATAGCCACACAACGAATACTTACGTGCCTATCGGCACTCACCTGAAAGGCATATACCATTTTTTGGACACTTACGTGCTTACAGAGAATATGATAAAATTTCTAAATATACTGGAAGGATTCAATTATCCTCCTGAAAGTGGTGGTGATCAAGCTGTATATAATGGCATACAACTGCTCAAACACCATCTCGACTATCACATCATAGTGGTTACTGATAATGACAACGCTGTACAGAGATATAAAGCTGATAATCCGGAAGTGGCTATCACCTTCTTTCCTATACGACGAAAAAATCGGATAGAATGTATCCATGCGTTGTGTATGCGTCTTCAACGACTACTATGCCGATGCTCGGGGTACGAAGACATATTGGCTGAATATATGGCTTCGGTTAATGCTGATATACTACGTTATACAAGAATGTATCAATTTATTAATCGGTATATCAAGAATCATGGAATAGAGATTGTGCAAACAGAGTTTACCCGCCCTCTCTATTGGACACAAGGTATCATCGGATCAGCTAAAATAGTGTTTGTACAGCACGAGATACACTATGTAGTAAGAGCTCAACAGATGAATCTACATGAGAACGTATCAGAGAGCGCGCAAATGCTTTATGAGATAGAGAAAAAAAGCGAGATACAGGCTATGAATGGGTGTGATGCCGTGATTACTCTTTCGCATGAGGATAGACATGAGTTACGGAAATCGGGTGTGACGACAAATATATATGCGTCTTTCGCCAAGGTGACGTTACGCGCATCACAGTCGCAGGGGCGTGAGATGTGTTTGACGTTTGTTGGTCCAGAGAAGCATATCCCCAATCGTCAAGGACTAATGTGGTTTTTGGATGAAATATTCGGCGAGTTGCAGCAGAAATTAGAGCACCCCATCGATTTACACATTATTGGAAAATGGAGTACGAAAACCCAAAAAGAATGGTGCGCCAAATATGACCATATTCATTTTGATGGATTTGTTCCCGATCTCACTGCGGCTCTGAGAGGATCGATTCTCATTGTTCCGATACATATCGGTAGTGGTATCCGTATGAAGATACTTGAAGCTGCCAATATTGGCGTTGCTTTTGTGTCTACTTCTGTCGGGTCTCAAGGATTGGGGTTTATTGATGGCGATAATTGTTTTATTGCAGACATAGCTTCAGATTTCATGCAAAAGACCCATAGATTGATTGAGAACGAAGCTTTGCGGCTACGGTTTATTGAGGCAAGTAGACAATATGTGCAGCAAGCATTCTCCGACGAGTCCTTTGTAAAAAGTAGAATGGTTTGCTATAATAACCTGACAAAATCTAATGGCATGATTGAAGATAACGCATAAACATGATGCAACGATTAAAGGATATTACCGTCAGCTACCATTGTATCGACAAAACAAAGAGTTTAAAATTGAATAAAGATAATTAAAGAATAATGATACCCAAAGTTATACATTATTGCTGGTTTGGCAGAAACCCTATACCTGCCGAATATCAGCGATATATCAATAGTTGGAAAAAGTTTCTCCCGGACTACGAAATCAGAGAATGGAACGAGGACAACTATGATGTTCATTGCATCCCTTTCAGCAGCGAGGCTTATGATGTGAAGAAGTTTGCATACGTAAGTGACTATGCCCGGCTAAAAATTCTTTACGAGCATGGAGGCGTTTACTTTGACACGGATGTTGAGGTGATAAAGAGCATGGATGATATCCTTGCCCATGGAGCATGGATGGGTATAGAAAAGCATACCTCCACACCGGAGGCAGACGACATGGTGAATGTGGGCATCGGATTTGCCGTAGAGCCACATCACCCTATCATCAGAGAAGTGATGACTTTTTATGAGAATACCCATTACATTTTTCCTGATGGACACATGGTGCAAATCCCAATTGTTCCTGTCGTAACAAATGTATTGCAAAAGCATGGCATGCACAGCAAAGTAGACAAGCCAACAAATATAGAGGGCATAACCGTCTATCCTTGGGATTATTTCTGTCCCATAGAGTTTATGTCGAATAGACTTGAGATAACGGAAAATACCCGCACCATCCATCATTACTCTGCAACCTGGATGTCCGGGAAAGATAAATTCATGATGTGGAAAGGGTATTTCTTCAGAACCAATATCCTGGGACGCGGAATTAAGGCTGCAATCAGCAGGCTAAAAAGATAAAGTCCCCAATGCGTATAAACATAAGCATTCAAATGAGATCCTCCCAAAAGTACTTATCGCAAACCCAAATAAAAAAGGAATATTGGACAGCTAAACTAAAGCGTATATTGAAATATGGATAAAAGAAAGCTTCTCCACTTATCAATTCTGTGGGTGATTTACGGTTCCTTAATTAATCGATTTATATGGAACAACCAATTGATAGCTATAATACCGGATATTTTACTATGTATTCTTCTCTTTATGGAGAAACCATGCAAAGAAAAAAATAGCCTGCAATTATATGTAGGAAAGGCTGTGATATCCGTCTTTTACAGCATATTGATATTGGGAGTAATTTCTTCACTCATAAGTTTTACCCCCATGACTGCCACAATATGGGGTGCCAGGCAATTCTTCCGTTATGGTTTAATGACCTATATGATTCTACTTTATTTTAGGCCAAGGGATATAATATGGGGACGGAAAGTTTTATATCAGTCTTTTTTATGGAATATGGTTTTTGTGATAGTAGAGTTTGCTTTAGGACAAACAGGCGATGCTATGGGCGGAACATTCAGTGGTAATGGAGAGTTGTCTATCTATCTTACGGTTATCGCCTTTATTGCAGAGATGGAATATTTGCAACATAGATTATCTATTCAAAAGTTCATAGCAGTATGTTGCTTATGCTTTGCAACAAGTATTCTGGCAGAGCTTAAGTTACTTTATATACTGTTACCACTTACGCTATATGGAGGTTATGTACTATTAAATAAATTCAACATTAAACATGTGATTATTTTAGTAATAGCATACTTTTCAATGATCCCGGTCATGAAGTTTGCGCTCTTACTTTATTATGACGAAAACTATGTAGAGTCGGTTTTTGATAAGGAGGAAATGGACAAGTATCTCGAAAACGATTATGGGCTTCAATCCGGCACTTACCGATTGTTAAGCTTCAACCGGAACACTTGTATAGAACGGAGCTCCGTTATTCTTTCACAAGAATCTAAAACTTTCTTAATTGGAAATGGCATAGGCTCATTAACACAATCACAACTGTTCAAAACACCTTTGGCTGATATGTATTTTCCCACTTTCTATTTTTTCTTTACTTTTTCATATATTCTATTAGAATTAGGATGGTTAGGATTTATACTCTTCCTCCTATTTTATGCCCTTATAGCTTATCGTTTTTATAGATACTACCAAAACACAAAAGACAGTATTATCAAATACTGGTCATCAATTGGTATTTTCATGGCATGTGTATCTTATATTTTTATGTGGTATAATCCTGTTCCCTATGTAGCCTACTACTTTCCATTCATTCTTTTCAGCTTATGTTTTGTCGGAATAAAATTCCGTAAACAAAAGCTTTCCATGAACAAATATATAAATAAAAATGACTCCCAAAGTATCTGTCATCGTCCCCGTGTATAACGTCGAGCGATACCTTGACCGTTGCATACAATCTCTTTTAAATCAAACATTAAAAGAAATAGAAATAATTCTTGTTGATGATGAATCACCGGATAAGTGTCCACAAATATGCGATAGATATGCCCAACAAGATTCTCGTATCAAAATTATACATAAAAAGAACGAAGGATTGGGAATGGCACGCAACAGCGGCATAGAAATAGCATCAGGTGAATACGTGACTTTCTGTGATTCTGATGACTTTGTGGAGTCTGAAACCTATGCATGTGTATATAACTGCTGTAAATCTCAAGATTTAGATATGTGCTGTTTCCAACACCAACGTGTAACACAAGAAGGCATTATTCTTCCCAATAAACATAAAGTAACCGAGGAATTTTTCGAAGGAGCTAATGTGAAGAACTTCTTAATGGGAATAATAGGTAAAGATGCAACCAATAAACATAGTAAAACTTATGGTATGAGTTCCTGCATGGCTGTTTTTCGGAGAAGTATCTACATAGACAGTGGAGTACGTTATCCGAGCGAACGATTAATCGCCTCAGAAGACCTCGTTTTTTTACTTTATATTTTACCTCATGTTCAAAAAATAAAGATTCTGCCCAATATATTCTATAACTACACGATAAACCCCTCTTCTATTTCGCAGAATTACTCAGCACAGAAACATACTCGACTCATCAATTTGCTGCATGAAGTAAAAAAATATTGTGATGAAAACTTTGAGTATAATGATTATAAGAACCACTATTTCACTCAGCTTTTACGCATTTTCAAGATAATCTTAAAACATATTTCTCTAAGCAATGAATCCTTCATACAGAAAATGGTTCATCTAAGTAGTGAAACAAAACATCCATTACTGCAGCCCTTTTATCAAGATCCCATTTCTCAGAAATATGGATGGTATGACAATCTTTATATCTTCGCAATGAAACATCATCTTTCTTTGTTTTTTATTATTTTATATCATTTTAAACGATGAATAATCTACCCAATATAAACTATACTGTTTATCATGACCTATGTACAGGGTGTGGTATATGTAAAAGTGCATGTCCTTCACATGCTATTAAAATAACCACAAAAAATGGTTGTTTCCACCCATCTATCAATGACCAAATTTGTAAAAACGATAAAGGCTGCCATCGTTGCTACGACGTTTGCCCCGGTATTGGGATCAACCTTGTTAAAATAGCCCAAATAAATTTTAAGGGCACAAACAATGATGCATTAGCAGGACATTATCTAAAATGTTTCTCAGGACATAGCAATGATTACTCTATACGCTATCATAGTGCCTCAGGAGGTATGGTTAGTCAATTTCTAATTTACCTTTTAGAAAACAACCATATAGACGGGGCAGTAGTTACTGCTTTTGATAAAAAAGCTCCATTGATGGTAAAATCTTATATTGCTACTACACCCCAAGACATTTTAGAAGCTAAAAGTAGCAAATATTCTCCAGTATCACTACATGGCATCATAGAAAAGATAAAGCAAGCAGCAGGAAGCAGGTATGTAATTGTGGGCTTACCATGTCATATAGAAGGATTTAGAAAATACGAGGCACTGGATAAACATTATAAAGAAAAAATAGCCGGATATTTTGCTATCTATTGTTCGTCAGGACGCAGCTTTTATCTGACAGAATATATCTTTAAAGAAAGAGGGATCAATCGAAATGCCTTAACGTACTTCGCTTATCGAGATAATGGGTGCTTGGGTAATATGGTTGCAAGGGGAGAAGGCATTCAGCATGAAGAGAGATTTCAAAACTATTATCATCCGCTTCGAAGCTTTTTTGTGCCAAATCGATGTACTATGTGCATCGATCATTATGGAGAGTTAGCCGATGTTTGTTTCGGAGACATACATATTGCTCCTTATATAACAGACAAGATAGGCGTGAACTCGATAATTGTACGTAATCCTAAAATGCTACAATGGTTATTAGAGGCCCAAAAGGCAGGTTCAATTACTTTAGACGAAATATCTGTAGAGACTGTGAATAAAAGTCAGGTAATGGCAAGAATAAAAAAAGAAAGAAATTCCACATTTATTCGGATAAATAAGATTTTAGGATTTAAGACACCTCAATATGATATTGATTTAAAAAGCAGTAATCAAACCAAATGGTTAATATCATACATCCATACCTGCATTCAACAATTTATCGGTCGAAATAAAAAACTATGGTTTCTTATACCTTTGCTAAAGAAAAAAGCGCCTAAAGAATAATTAAAAACAGCATTGAATATTATGAGTAAAAAGAAAATTGGTGGTGTGATTGTCAGTGACCTGAATCACACCAATTATGGATCATGTTTACAAGCTTATGCTACTATGAAAATCGTACAGGCTTTAGGTTACGACTTAACTTTTATCAAGTATATAAAACAACGTAATGTATGGGATTGGTTGAAAATAGCCCCGGGCCTAATGCTGAGTGGAGGTTTTGAACTATTAGCCCAAAAAAAGAAGTTTAAAGATGATTGTAAAAGATATCCGGATTACATGTCTAATCAGCAAATACGCCTCAATGCAACTAACGCTTTTAAAAAACAAGAATTTGTCCCTTTTTTTAAGGAATATAAAGGGTATAAATCCCTTTGTGAAGGCTCTAAACTATTCGATGCTGTATTTGTAGGAAGCGACCAAGTGTGGCGCCCCTTTGGCTTTTATAGTAACTATTGGAATCTGAATTTTGTGGACGACCGTGTACCTAAATTTTCTTATGCTTCAAGCTATGGTGTTTCTTCCATTCCATCAATACAACATAAAGGAACTAAACGATATTTAGAAAGAATGGACATGGTTTCAGTTCGCGAAACGAAAGGGAAAGAAATTGTCGAACAATATTCGAATCAAAAAGCACAAGTGGTGAGTGATCCAACAATGCTTTTAACTTGTAAGGAATGGTTGGAATTTGCTTCACATTCGCATAAAGAAACACCAACAGAGCCTTATATTTTTTGTTATTTTTTAGGTTCTAGGGAAGATATCCGCAAAGAAGCAGCAAAACTATCAATGCATACAGGTTTTAAAATTGTAATTATGCGCCACATGGATGAGTATGTACCTGCCGATGAAACCATTGGTGATTATGCACCATACGATATCAATGCATGGGATTTTGTTAAATTATTGAGTAATGCAGCCTATGTGTGCACAGATTCATTTCATGGAACAATTTTTTCTATCTTGACACATCGAAAATTCACCACTTTTTATCGAGTAAATCCTAAAAGAGGAAACTCTACTCATAGTCGCATTGACAGTCTCTTAACCTTGTTTCAACTTACAGATAGAAAATTCAATGGAGACATATTGGCAATTAAGAATGAAATAGATTATGCAAAAGTTGATAATGCACTAAATACATATCGGCAAAAGTCTTTAGATTTTTTTAAAAAGGCTTTAGCACTCTCTAACACACAAACGATTATATCACGACCTTGATTTCCAAACTATGATTTTTAATTCATTCCAATTTCTTTGGTTATTTCCGCTGATTTTTGGAGGATATTATGCCATTAGCTATTTACAGGGGAAAAAGGAACAGGGTAAGGAAAGCAATGTGCTGTTGCTCCTGGTTTCATACGCCTTGTATATGCAATATGTACCTTGGTGTGCATTCGTATTATTATGGGTAACTTTGGTTACCTATTCCATGGCACTATGCGTCACAGTTTCAAACAAAAGTAAAAAATTAATTTGCTGGCTGGGGACGATATCAGGTATCGCCCCATTGGTTATCTTCAAGTACTATAACTTTATTATTGATAATGTAAACGATATGTTAGGACATGGGAACCTACCGGGATTAAACTGGGCCATTCCTATCGGCATCTCTTTCTTTAGCTTTCAGGCTATAGGCTATTTGGTGGATGTATATAGGCAGCGGATACCTGCAGAGCGGAATTTCTTGGATTATGCTCTGTTCGTAAGTTTCTTCCCCCAGATTATGTCCGGTCCTATCAGCCGGGCTTCCGACTTACTACCTCAGATAAAGAGTAAGCGTACATTTGATGAAACCAAGGCCGTGCAAGGCTTAAAGTGGCTACTGTGGGGAATGTTTCTAAAGACAGTAATGGCAGACAGGCTGGGATTGTATGTTGACAGCGTGTATGATAACTTTCAATATCAGTCCGGGGGGGCTTGTTTGGTTGCCTCGTTTATGTACACGATGCAGATTTATGGTGACTTTGCAGGTTATTCACTAATGGCTATAGGTGTAGGCAGACTGATGGGCTTTGACTTGGTGAACAACTTCAATCGCCCTTACTTTGCTGCAAGTATTACGGAATTCTGGAAACGATGGCATATATCCTTGACTCGTTGGCTCACTACCTATATTTACATAGAATTGGGTGGAAATCGTTGTTCCAAACTTCGCCAGTATTGGAATATTATGGTAACATTCTTGGTCAGTGGAGTATGGCATGGAGCAAATTGGACCTTTATTCTTTGGGGGCTGATGCACGGCTTATTACAATGCGCAGAAAAGATATTGGGTATTGACCCTAAGGGGAAATATGCCAATCTTCCTTTGTACCGAAAATTGAAACCTGTCCGAATATTGGTTACATTCCTCTTAGTAAATATCGCATGGATTCTGTTTCGTTTACCTTCATTAGACGTTGCAAAGATTGTATTTGGCAAAATCCTTACATGGGAAGGTTCCGGATTATTTTTACCATCCAACTCCACATTGGGCTTTATGCTGATTTCCCTCACGATTGTGATAAGCAAAGAAATTTGTGAAGAATATTTCCCAGGAATCCAGTTATTCTATAATCGGAGTGTGATTGTGAGATGGTTTTCTTATTTAATGGTTATTGGCCTCATCATGCTTTGTGGTGTGTTTGATTCTTCCCAGTTTATTTACGTAAAATTTTGATCGCATAAAAAATGAAAAGATTTTTGCTAAGATTAGTTTTGCTACTTGCCTTGGTTGCCGGTCTCGATGCCTTATGCGGTTTCTTTTTTCAAAGATTAACAAAATCAGCGATAGGGGGTGATACTGCACGCAATGAATATATTGCCAACAAGGTGACGGCTCCGGTATTGATTTTTGGTTCCAGCCGAGCCATTCACCATTATGACCCAAGAATATTCAAAGACAGCCTTGAAGTGGATTGTTACAATTGTGGGCAAAACGGCATGGGCATTGTCCTCTTTTATGGCAGATACAAGATGATAACACAAAGATATATCCCAAAGTTAATCATCTATGATGCACTTGCAGGATTTGATATAGAAGAGAATGACAACTATGGTTATCTGACATGGTTGAAGCCTTATTATCAGAATGCCGGAATTGATAGTATCTTTTGGCAAATTGAACCGAAAGAACGTTATAAAATGTTTTCGATGATGTACCGTTATAACGACAAGATATTACAAATGCTTACTGACAATGTAAAAAACATCAGAGTGGATTACGATGGTTATCGCCCCGGTGAAGGTATCATGAATTATGAGGTGAGGGAAGAGAAAGAACCTTCGAATGTAAAAGTAGATAGCACAAAAATGTATTTCATGGAAAGGTTTATCCAAAATTGCAAGCATAACGGGACTCGGCTTGTGTTTACCTTCTCCCCATTCTATGGCGGCAACAAGCATCTGCATCAGACTTATGCGGCCATCTATGAATTGGCGGAAAAATATAAGATTCAAGTTATCTCACATTACAATGATGAAGATTTGATTCATCGTAAAGATCTGTTCTCGGACTCGTACCACATGAACCATGCAGGTGCAGAGATTTATTCGAAAAGGTTGGCACATGAAATAAAGGGTATGTTTAATTTTATACAATAACATCAAATGGCTTTTCAGCAACGTAAATCGAACATAGAGTTATTACGCATTGTAGCTATGGCTATGATTGTAGTGTATCATGTCATTATACATGGAATTGCCCCTACGGGAATACTCCCCAAAACAATTCCGCCAATGCTATGTGCGCCTGTAATATTCGGAGTAAACCTATTTGTCCTCATCTCCGGTTATTTTGGCATTAAGCTATCTTGGCGATCGTTTCTCTCACTAATGTGGATTATAGCCTTCTATAAACTGTTTCACCTATGTGCCGATACTTTCTTCCTAAAAATAGAACATCCCATATTTGAATGGATAGCAAAACCATTCAGCGGTCCAATATCAGGAGGAGGATGGTTTATTGACATTTATGTATTACTCATGCTCTCCTCACCCCTATTGAATAAATTGTTATCTGTGCTTAATCGGCATGACTACCGGATCGGATTGGGAATATTACTGCTTTTTGATGTTGGTTATGGCTTTTTATTTCATAAACATTTTGACGCTTCCGGATACAGTCTTTTACATTTCATATTACTCTATTATATTGGAAATGGGCTACAAAAAATATCACAAAAGAGCTCTATTGCATCACATAGAAGGAGGTATTTAATCATTTTGTGTATCACATTAACACTTTCCATTCTTTTGCAAGGGACTCAATGGGGAGTAAGATTAGCCACATCTTACTCTTCACCTCTCGTTTTAGTTGGAACTGTCTGTCTTTTTATGTTTTTTGCCAATCTCTCTATCAGCTATAACTCCATCATAAACTGGGTAGCGAGTTCCATGTTACCTGTTTATCTTATACATGAAGGGGGAAACGTATCTCATTGGTATTATTCACAAATAGGTACGTGGATTAAAGAGTTATCGATAAATGAATTTATTATTCATACAATTCTCCTTATAATAATTCTTTTCATTTTTGCCATACTCATAGACCAACCTCGCAAATGGATATGGAAATTACTGCTAACTAAAATCGGTTCAACATAGTCTATAAAAAAGTATGAAAACATTATATATCGGTACACCCTATAACCACGATTTATGGAAAGAAGGGAAAAATCCGTCTCACTGGCTCTATGGAGCATGCGAAATGGAAGAGGACGGGCATGAAGTGATTTGGGAACAGGAGCAATACAATTTATTCAATGACTTGAGTTTAATCAAACGGCATAAGCCTGATATAGTATTCATCCCCAATTTGAATCTGCAGGCACATAAATTGTTATTGTTGCTGGCAGCTTTCAATGGAATACAAATTCCGATTTTCGCTTATCTGCATCATACGCCAAACGGTGGTAACGGATTCAAGAGGATGCTTTACCGATTGTTGTTAAAAGGAGTGAGACACTTATTCTTCTTGTCAGAACTGACGATGCAAGAAAGCATTGAAGGCAAATATATACAGAAAGGGAAATGTTCTGTACCCGGATGGGGAGCGGATATGAATTTCTTCGCCAAAGTACCCGTGACAGATAATGGATATTTTGTAAGTACGGGGAAAGAGCAGCGCGATTTTGATATGTTGATTGAGGCGTTTCGACGCACCGGTGTCCCACTAAAAATCATTACCTGCAAAAGTCATGCGGGCAATAACTTTGAGAACCTCCCGGAACGATGCGAAAACATTCCTAATATTGAGGTAATAATCACCGAAAACAGCGGCAATGCCTATCCAATGATGGTACAAGCTATGGCTGATGCCAAAGCATTGGTTTGCCCATTACGTCAGGATAAACTGAACTACTGCGTAGGGCTGTCCACAATTGCCGATGCTGAGGGATTGCAAAAGCCACTAATTATAACCCGTAACCCTTATCATTCGAAAGAGCGTATCCGGCCATTTCATGCAGTAAAGACATTGGAAGATTGGATAGAAGCTATTAACGAAATACGAACATCAACCAAGGGAATGCTTGATCACCAATATAACATGCAAAGATGTTATAAAAAAATGAGGACTATCATGTTTAAAAAATAAGCTACATATACCGGAAAAGGAAGATTGTCTGAAAAAGATTTACCCAATTCAACACATTGATGAAACAAAGAAATATTAGTATAGATATACTGAAATGTATAGCAGCACTGTTAATTACCAATTCGCACATGGGGAGTGAATTTTACGTATGAAACAATAATGTTTTATAAATAGAAAAAAGAATATGACTAAAGTTCTAGTAATAGCTACCTCCCATAAAACCAGAGGAGGTATCACCTCTGTCGTAAAAGCACACGAAACAGGAGAACAATGGAAAAAGTTCCATTGCAAATGGATTGAAACACATAGAGATGGAAATAGCATAAGAAAATTATGGTATTTCATAAAAAGTTTCTTCAAATATTTATATTTCCTACCTTTCTATGATTTAGTACATATACATACCAGTGAACCTCCCTCCGCGCTACGCAAATGCCTTTTCGTGTGGTTGGCAAAAGTGTGGAAAAAAAAAGTAATAGTGCATTTCCATGCCTTCTCACCAGAAACAACAGTCCACGGAAAATATAAATGGGTATATCGCTACCTATTCAATAAAGCGGATGCAATAATAGTATTGTCTGAGATGTGGAAAGGATATGTATATCAAGCTTTTCAATTAGGAAATAAAATACAGGTGATTTATAATCCATGTACCACTGAAATATCTAATATAAAGTATAAGAAAAAAAAATATATACTTTATGCTGGAACCATAAATGCGCGAAAAGGATATGCAGATATGATAAAAGCTTTTGCACAAATATTTTCTCACCATCCAGATTGGCAACTTGTATTTGCCGGTAATGGAGAAATTGAGAAAGGATTATCATTGGCTAAAGAGCTTGGCATTGAAAAACAGACAATCTTCTTAGATTGGGTAAATGGAAAAGCCAAAGATAAAATCTTTAAAGAAGCTACTATCTTCTGCTTACCTAGTTATGCAGAAGGTTTTCCCATGGCTATATTAGACGCTTGGGCATATGGGCTCCCAGTCATTACAACCCCTGTGGGAGGAATACCAGATATTGCAATAGACGGCATCAACTTACTAATGTTTACTCCCGGTGATATTAACAAGTTAGCTAAACAAATGGAAAAACTGATTTATGATAAAGAATTAAGGGACAAAATATCACAAGAATCAACCCAATTAGCAAATACAGTATTTAATATAAAAAACATAAATAAGGAAATTGAAAATCTTTACAACTCATTCATCAAATAGGTACTCTTTGTATAGTTCTTGACTTGAATCATCTATCGCTCTATCCGAAAATCATAGCAGAAGTTAATAAAATAATCGTATTTTTGCCATACTATTACATAAAAACGATATAGTTGATACTAATGTCTATATAACCCGAATGCAAGTGTACAACTTGTTTGGAAAAGAAAACATTGATTAGAAACCAAGGCAAGATGTCAACATCTTGGGAGGGATCAATGACAGTGGCAAATCGACATTGCTAAAATATGGATATTCACTACTGCACAATGGTTTTCTGGATGCAGAACAAACAGAAATGGCAGAAGGGATAGAAATTGAATTCTTGAACGGATATAAACTGAATTGGAAAAAAGAAAAAAAGAGTCTGCCGAATATGTACGGGAAGAAGGATATGAATATTATGGCAACCTGAAAGAAATAGATAATGAAGGAAAAATAACGATTCAAAAATTATAAAAACGATTTATGATATCAATCCGAATATGCAAATCATCTTGTCGACTCACGCACCAAGCATGGTGGAAGGCTGGTTTGACCATATGAAGGAGATGGAACAAATTACAAAAGGATATTTCCTCCAACAGCCTAAAGATGCTCAAAAACATCTTTTTTACATCGAATAGTTTTCTCTTTACAAGAAAAAGCATACCTTTGCAAAGAAATTCTTACCACATCATTCGAAAGCCTGTTCTTCGTGACAGGTAACAGCGTAGCGTACTTATAATCACCCATTCCTTTTTCACAAAACATGTTGAAGCTTAAAACAGTTTCACTCCTGAAGCACAGGAGTGACTTATCGGTATTGCCTAAGGGTAAATTATTGATAAACACGATTAATGCCCATTCATATAATACGGCGCTGAAAGATGCTGAATTTGCAGAAGCTTTGCTCAAAGGCGGAGCACTGATTCCGGACGGGGCAAGCATGGTGCTGGCTTTCAGGTGGCTCCGGAAAGAGAGCATAGAACGTACCGCCGGATGGGATCTTTTTGAATATGAAATGGGACGGTTGAACCGGAAAGGAGGCATCTGCTACTTTCTGGGAAGCAACGGGAATACACTTAAGCTGATTAAAGAAAAAGCTAAAACCATATATCCGAATATTCAGATCAAGACTTACTCTCCTCCCTACAAACCGGAGTTTACACAAGAAGAAAACCAAATGATGATAGATGCCGTAAATGCGGTAAAGCCAGACTTATTATGGATAGGCATGACGGCTCCCAAACAAGAGAAATGGGCATATACGCATCTGGATGAACTGGAGGTGAACGGACACATAGGAACCATTGGAGCGGTATTCGACTTCTTTGCGGGTACGGTGGAACGTGCTCCGGTCTGGTGGCAGGAGCACGGGTTGGAATGGCTGTATCGCCTGATCAAAGAGCCTAAACGGATGTGGCGCCGGTATATCATCGGAAATGCCTTGTTCCTATGGAACATCACCAAAGAAAAATTCTCCATATAACATAAATCAATGAGATTAAAAAAAGCAGTATTAACGGTCTGTGTAATGGTGATGGCATCGGGAATCAAGGCACAGTACACCATGGGGACAACGGGGATGATGAACATTCCGACCGCCGAGATGCAGCAGACGGGAACGTTTATGATCGGTGGCAACTACTTGCCCAAAGAACTGAATCCGTTTAAATATAATTCCGGAAACTATTTCGTGAACATCACTTTCTTTTCATTTCTGGAATTGAATTACCGTTGCATCTTGCTGAAAAGTGACTATATGGCTACAAAGCCCAAATTCAATCAGCAGGACAGGTCTTTATCAGTCAGGATACGTCCGCTGAAAGAAGGTAAATATTGGCCGGCAGTAGTCATTGGAAGTAACGACCCGTTCAAAGACAAGGGTACAAATTATTTCGCGTCCGTATACGGAGTGGTTACAAAGAACTTTATGATAGGCGAACATCGACTGGCAGCGACCGCAGGTTACTATCACCCATTGAGTAAAGACAAGTATATCTTACAGGACGGCATATTCGGCGGCCTCAGCTATACTCCCTCCTTTTGCAAACCACTGTCCGTCATGGCCGAGTATGACTCCGACGGATTTAACGTAGGAGCAGCAGCCAAATTATGGAAACATCTCTCACTGAATGTATTTACCCGGGAGTTTAAATGTATTTCTGCCGGAATACGATATGAATGCGTTTTAATCCATTAATCCGTATGAAGAAGAAATTGATAATTATAATCGGCCTGCTCCTCTCCTGCCCTGTCATGATCCATGCGCAAGTGGCCCGTAAACTCAGGGAGCTGGGTCTGGAGAATATCCGCACAGCCGAAGCCGGGGGAACAACCATCGCTGCTTTTGAGGACAATGTATATCGGGGAACTTATCGCGGAATAGGAAAAGCGATTGTCGCCGGAATGGAAGGCATAAGTAACGGAAATCTGGAACTGGTGGCGCTGGACGGAAACGGCATTCCCCAACTGAGTATCTGTCTGCCGGATACATTGATAACCGGTTACAAGGCCGGTAAGATAACGCTGAAAGAGGTATACGAACGAATGGGCCTGAGTTACAGCACCGACCGTCCCATGCGGTTATTGAAGGAAAGCACAGAAGTGATCAACCGCTCGGCATGGAAAGCGGACATCGTCCTGTATCCGGAAGTGTCTTTAGAAAACTCGACTTTTGAAAAATTATATTCATATACGGTGAATCTGTCTCCTGCCGTGGAAATGGCTTTATGGAAAGGAGCAGAAGCAACAGCACAGGTAGTTTTCCCCATCGCAACCAATATGAAAGGGGAATACCGGAAGATACGGCCGGGTGTGATGACACTCTCACAGGAGATAAGGTTCCGTAACAACTTTCTGGGACGTATCGTGATAGGTAACTTTACCAATCACCGGATCGGCGCACAGGCGGAAGTGAAATACCGCACCGGGAACGGACGGGTGGAACTGGGCGCACAGATAGGAACAACCGGATATTCGGCCATCACGGACGAAGGATGGTATATCGGGACAAGGCAACGCATCAACGCGGCCGTGAAAGGTTCGCTCTATGTTCCGCAATTCAATGTCCAATTGGATTTACAGGCCGGAAGGTATCTATACGGCGACTACGGAATAAGAGGTGACTGCACACGCCACTTCGGAGAATATGCTGTGGGAGTATACGCCATGTACGTAGAAGGAGAGGTCAACGGGGGCTTTCATTTTGCCATCCCGTTGCCCGGAAAGAAATGGAACCGGAACCATGCTATAAGAATCAAGCCGGCCGAATTCTTTTCAGCCGAATACAGCATGGTGTCATGGGGTGAGTATGCCGATAAGAAAATGGGATATACCTATCAGACACGTCCGGCAGAGAACCGGAGCAGCGGATACTTCCAACCGGAATATATGCGATACTTCCTGATCAGAAGTATCGAAAAAGAGAGAAATAAAAAGTAATTTTAATATTTTCTTAATGACAAAAATGATTATGAAAAAAAGTGACTTATTTAAGATAGGTGTGTTGCTGGTGGCAACCACCTTGGGAACAACCGGATGCTCTTTCGGCGAAGACGAGAAGAAGCCGGAAATAGTAGTGGACCCTGCCGAGAAAACGATAGAGTACTACATCGCAGGTAAAGTTACGGAAGGAAGCACTGCTCTGCCCGGTGTGGAAGTAAAGGCAGGCGAGGCTACAGCTACCACAGATGCAGAAGGAGCATACAAACTGACGGTAGACAGTAAGAAAGCATATACCGTTACTTTTACAAAGGAGGGATACCTGAGTATAGATAATGCACAGGCCACCATTGCAGACAATGCGGAGAACCGCAGCATGGTGAGCTTAAGCGTAAAACTAAGCAAGCAGAGTCCCGCCAAGGAAATAGATGCCGAAGCGACAGAAGAAATAATTGTAACAGACAAAGGGCACAGTGACATGACAAAGGCGGAAGCAGCCGTAATTGTCCCCCCTGGAGCGATTGAAACAACAACCAACGTAAGCATCACTCCTTATGAAGAGCCTGCAGCCGCCACAACTACCGTGACAACAGGAACTGTGGAAACTCCGGTGGCTATTGCCAATATCGAAGTGGCAACAACAGAGGCTGTAACTCTTGCCAAACCGGTCACGCTGGCAGTGGTGAACAAAGCCTCGGAGAATGCCACATTTGAGGACGTGGAAGTGTACAACCAGAAAGCGGCAACAAGAGCCGGAGAAAGCTGGGACAAAGTGGCTGATGCTGCCTATGACGTGGCATCGAACAGCTATACATTTACATTACCTGCCGGAGCAACACTGTCCGGCAAGTATTCAATGCGTATCAAAAGTAGCAAGACTACCGGTTCTGAGCAAATAGGCGAGACAAACAAAGAGGAGAAAAAGAGTAACGAAGGAAATATGACAGCCATCCCTGAATATAAAATCAACTTTGAGGCAACAGCCGGATGGGAATATACAGTGACTCCGGAAACAGCATTAACCAATGCCGGTGTAAACGCTACGGATGCAAAAGGAATGGCATCTATGATCAACAGTGCCATCGAAGCGCAAGAAGGCACGACAGGCATATACAAAGTGAATCAGGAACTGGTGGCCGGTATCAGCGGTAATCATATTCTTTATTACCTGAACCAGGCCAAATATTGCGAAAAGAAATACACGTTCAAAATCAGTGGCGGAAGAACTGTAACGATTACTCTGAAATTTTATACGGGAATGAAGATAACTTACACGAATGTGGAAGCAAGCCAGCACTCGGGAGGTAAAGTTTAAAATCGATCCTGTAAACACCATTCTTTTAATAAATAACTAAATTATGAAGCTGAATAATATAAAAACAGTATTGCTCTTGGTAGGATTGCTGATGGCATTCGGAAATATGAAAGCACAGGACAATCCGTTCAAACCGGAATGGTTTGTGTCGGGAGGTATAAATGGACTATCGGCTTTAAACGGTTCGGCAAGCAACATGCTGGGCGGTAAAGTATCCGGTGGAGTGTGGCTAAACAAGATTATCGGTCTGCGTGTCAACGCAGAGGCCGGTAATGTGTGGCTGAAAGACGGATACAACGCTGTAACGGCAGGTGCCGGAGCAGACATCATGGTGAGCTTGATGAAGAACTATACAAATGAAGACAGCAAGTTCCGGCTGAATGCGATTTTCGGACTGGGATACAACTACTATTCATTTGATAACGACTTTCCGAATTTATCAAAAACGAATACGATAAGCGGTAATTTCTCTCTGCAGGCTGCCTTCAAACTGAACTCGAAACTAAGTGTCTTTGCAGAACCGGGAATTAAAATCAGCACCAAGTTCTATGATGTGGAAAATAAGGATGATGTGTTTGCCGCCGGCATGATGACCGTAGGCGTAATATACAAATTCTAATAACTCAGAGATTCTCCACAGAATACACTGATTGGCAGCGGTCATTTTTATACCGATAAAAGAAATGATCAACCAGGTAAAAATCGGTACACTCTGTGGAGAATTCAAAAACGGATTGACTAATGAAATTAAGTAAATTCTTATCGAGCAGAACAGGAAAACGTTTCTATAACCTCTGTTATTGTTGGGGAGCCTGTCTTGTAATTCTGGGAGCTGTATTTAAAATAGCTCACATGCCTTATGATAATCTGTTATTGATGATCGGATTATTTACGGAAGTATTCATTTTCTTCATTTCCGGATTTGATGAACCGGCAAGAGAGTACAAATGGGAAAGAGTGTTTCCGTTATTGAATGACAAAAACGCAAACATAAATCCGAACACGGGAGTAGCAGACACGCTGGTGACGGAAAAGTACCTGCAGCAACTGAAAAGATTGGAAAGCAACATCGGAAAACTCAATGAAACATACGAAGCACAGATTAAAGGCATGACCGAACATGCCAGGTCGTTGAACGATATGAATTTGGAAGAGTTGAAAAAAGAAATGGAAAAAATGGCAGCATACATCGAATTGCTTAACAAACAATACAGTCAGATGCTGAATGCCATGAACGTAAAAACAGGGAAATAACAGAAACACATGGCTAAATATACATTACCGCCAAGACAAAAAATGATAAACCTGCTGTATGTGGTGCTGATTGCCATGCTGGCTATCAATATATCATCGGATGTCTTGGAAGGATATGGACTGATGAATAATGATTATCTTCCACAAATAGAGCAGTTGGAAGAATATAACCGGACTTTACTGGAACGAATCAACAACAGCCGGAATGACCAGGCAACCTTATCAGCACAGAGCATAGATGCAACAGCAGGGAAGCTGATGGGCACACTGGAAGGACTGAAAGAAGATATTGCCCGGAAAGCGGACAAAGAAAAATATGAAACGGGAAAGCTGAAGGCTAAAGACGACCTGAATGCTGTGCCGGAAGTATTCCTGTCGGTGACCGGAGGCAAAGGCAAAATGCTCAGGCTCTCACTGGAAGCATTCAAAGCGGAGACGCTGTCACTGATTAAAAATGAATCACACCGGAAACTGGTCGGAACTTATCTGGATACGGAAAGACCGGGCACAGGCATTTCCTGGGAAAAAGAGACGTTCTCCTACCTCCCTGCCATCGGTGGAGTGACATTCATCAACAAAATACAGGAAGAGGTGCTGCTGTGTGTAAACGAAGTATATCGGTCATTGCTGTATGAAGAAGCGGAAGACGGAAAAAACGGGACCTTTGTATTTATCAATGAAGACCAGATGATAGTAAATAGAGACGGAACGGTGGATTTGCCTGTAGTACAAATAACTCCGGCCCTAACCAATATTCTGTACACCAATTACGAAAATCCACTGAATATCCTGACTGCAGGTATTCCTTTCAACGAGGTGACATTCAGCATGACGAATGGAAAAATAATAAAAAGAGGGAATAATTGCCTGGCTATTCCGGATGAAAAGGCACGGACGGCAACAGTAACCGCCACCCAGACAAGGAACGGGGAAACCAAACGACTGGCAGAATATCAATATACCGTGAAAGCGTTACCCGATCCGACACCTTACGTGCTATATAAGGATGAAAGTGGAAAAACGGTTCAATACCGGGGAAATGTGCCTATCAACAAAAAATCAGTATCCAACATGACACAAATAGGTGCTTCAATCAGTGACGGACCGAAAGCCGAATACAAGGTGGTCAGTTTTGAAATAGTACTGATCAAGGGAAACGGCAAGGCGGTGACTTCAATACCTAACAACGGGAACAGGTTCTCGACCGGACAAATGGAACTGATCAGGCAGCTGGATAAAGGAGATAAATTCTACATTACTTCGATCGTAGTAGCAGGTCCGGGGGACAAAAAGAAACAGATTGCATCAATAAATGTTGTATTAATATAATAAAATCATGACAAATAGATTGGGGTTAAAACCAAACAAATGGATACTCCTGGCGACATTACTGCTAATGATTTACAATTCACACGCACAGGAGCAACAAACAGGAAGAGAACAGTTTGAGAAAGGCAACTGGTTTGTATCCGGTGGTCTGGGTGGAGAATGGCTGACCAAGACACCGGGCAATATGTATGTTGGAGGTAAAATCTCTGGAGGTGTGCATCTGACTCCCCTGTCGGGATTCAGAGCGACTGCCGAAATCGGAAAAAACCGGATGGAAAACAATGGAGAAGCCACCCAACTCAGCGCGAATCTGGATTATATGTTAACCCTGATAGGGAACAATGGATTCAACAGGTTTAATCTGTCGGTCATTCTGGGTGCCGGTTTTAATTACTATGATTTAGGAAACGATAACCCGAAATATACAAGAGTAAACACTCTTTCGGGCAACTTCTCGATACAGGCTTCGTACAATGTAAACCGAAAATTCAGTATATTCATAGAACCGGGACTGAAGGTTTTGCCTAAATATTACAGCAAAGAGTTGAACAACAAACTTTATACACAAAGTAACTTAACGGTTGGAGTGGCATATACCTTCAAAGATAAATACAGGAAGAATAGCAAAGAGGGTGATAGAACTCTTTATACGCCGGTTGCAGACCTGATGGAAATAAAAGAAAAAATAGGGATGCTGTGTGAGGAAATGAAGCAAATGAAACAGGAATTGCAGGAACGCCGGAAGATAATGGATGGCCAGAACTTAATGATCGTTCCACAAAAAGATGCGCTCTCCATCGACATCATGTTCGATGAATTCAGTTCATTCGTCAGTGAAGAACAGGGACAGAAGATAGACGGTATAGGTGAATGGATGAAAGATAATGACGCAAGCATTCGGATCATTGCCTTCAGCGATAATCTTACGGATAAGAAAGCGGACCGGGAACTGCGCAGCCGTCGTTCGGAAGCCATCCGAAAGATATTGATAGAGAAACATCACATTGCGCCTGAACGGATCACCGAATCGACTCCGGAAGCAATGGGATATGAAAACAAAACGGGATGCAATGCCATGATTGTATATATCCCCGAAAATAAACAATAATCAACCTATACACCCTGATCACATGACGATTGCTGTTGACTTTGATGGTACTATCGTAGAACACCGTTATCCGAAAATCGGTGAAGAAATTCCATTCGCCACAGAAACCCTGAAGATATTGGCCAAAGAACGTCACAGACTGATTTTATGGACTGTACGCGAAGGTGATTTACTTGAAGAAGCCATTGAATGGTGCCGGCAGCGGGGGGTCTCCTTCTATGCCGTCAATAAAGACTATCCGGAGGAAGAAAAAAATCATCACGGATTCTCCCGCAAACTGAAAGCAGACCTTTTCATTGATGACCGGAACTTGGGAGGTTTACCCGACTGGGGAACCATCTACCAGATGATCCATGAACAAAAACCATACGAACCCGTTCTATCTGACAGACAGAAATCGACCGGTGATTCAAACTGGATAGGGAAACTGTTCGGCAAACGTAACAAATAAAAGGAAAGGACCAACGATGAATAATCATGTAGTAATTATGGCCGGTGGCATAGGAAGCCGCTTCTGGCCGATGAGTACACCGGAATGTCCCAAACAATTCATAGATATATTGGGATGTGGGAAAACACTGCTCCAATTGACAGCCGAAAGATTCGGCAACCTTTGCCCGCAAGAAAACATGTGGGTAGTCACATCTGAAAGGTATAAAGACATTGTTCAGGAACAATTGCCGGGTATACCGGAAAACAACATACTGGCAGAGCCCTGTCCCAGAAATACGGCTCCTTGCATAGCGTATGCCTGCTGGAAAATAAAAAAGAAATATCCGGATGCCAACATTGTGGTCACTCCTTCTGACCAAGTGGTGATTGATACCACCGAGTTTCGCAGAGTAATAGACAAGGCACTCTCGTTTACGGATAAAAGCAGTGCCATCATTACACTCGGAATAAAACCCGGACGTCCGGAAACCGGTTATGGGTATATTGCCGCAGGCGAACCCATAGCAAGGGATAAAGAAATATTCCATGTAGAGTCTTTCAGGGAGAAACCCAATAGGGAGACAGCCGAAAAATATCTGGCGGCAGGTAATTATTTCTGGAATGCAGGGATTTTCGTATGGAATGTGAGAACAATCACAGCTGTCATGCGGGTTTATGCACCGGGCATAGCACAGATCTTCGACCGGATTTATCCCGACTTCTACACAGAACGTGAGGAAGAGACTGTAAAAAGACTATTTCCCACAGCCGAAAGCATTTCAATAGATTATGCGGTGATGGAAAAAGCAGAAGAGATTTATGTACTGCCCGCAAAGTTCGGATGGTCCGACTTGGGAACCTGGGGAGCACTGCAGAGTCTGTTGCCCAAAGACAAAGAAGGCAATGCCACAGTAGGAACAGATGTCCGGATGTACGAAAGCCGGAACTGCATGGTACATACCTCACAAGAGAAACGGGTAGTCATACAAGGCCTGAATGACTATATCGTGGCTGAAAAAGACAATATACTGCTTATATGCCAATTATCGGAAGAGCAACGAATCAAAGACTTTTCAAAAGAATAAATGTTGATCCCTTTCAATATTTATAAGTCCCGGTTTAATGCCGGGCGTAGGGGCGTCCCGATGTGAATCGTGGCAGCTTTTATTTGTTTTGTTTGTGTGTGTTCCTCCGGCCAGGCGTGGTCGGAGGAACATTTTTTTAGGGTAGCTGTTCCCATACACAGGATCCACTTTCACCCAACGGTAAGAATCCCTATAGTACCAGTCCACAGATGGCAAATACTCATGGCCGATTTCACGCTGCAACAGTTCCATTCCAGTATAATACTCATTTTACCCACCCGTTCTTCACTTACGTCAAACTCCACGTCGGTCAACGTAATGCGCCTTTCAAAATGAAGTATCGCGTTTTCAATAGCTGCCCGCAGTTGAGTACGTGCAGTCACATCCATATTGTGATAGACCATATTGTGTACCTCCGAACCGAACTCAGGGCGCATCACCCTCTCTCCCAAACGTGTGGATAAGATAATGTGCAAACTCTGTCGGATATCTTCTTCATCCGACACCATCGCTGTCGGAGACACACCCGTATGGAAAACCGGTGGGAAAGCTCACCCTTTTCCCCAAAAAGAAAGGTCCTTATCCGTATCCATAAAAGCTATCCTCCTATTTGGACAGTCGGACAACCGGCAACAATCGAACCTCCATGGGCAGTCGTATCCCCCATACGGGCAGCAGGTTTTCCACATATCATTACAGTAGCCGATCCTTTGATAATCGAATCAGGAGGTCCTACACACACGCAACTATCACCCATTACGGCAGCAGGCAACTTACCTATCAGTACGGTAGGGGCACCGGGTCCTATAATTGGCCCGCCCACATGCGGAATAGGTGACGGCAATGCAGGAGTCTGCATGGGACAAGAGTGCATATCAGTTAATCTGGCAGCTGGAGGCATAATTTTCTATTTTTAGTATGAAACAATCAATTAATCATCACCATGGCACCTTTGACAGTAGTCTGTCCGGAAGCTGAAAGTTCGGCAGAAGCAGAACCGGTAACTTTCAGGGAGGTCTGTGCTTTGGCAGTCACATTCATCCCTTCAATCGATACATCCTGTGTAGCTTTGACAGCAATTTTCCCCTTTGCATCCAATTGTATATTCCCTTTCGCCGACAGAACAATATCTTTTGCAGAAGTCAGTTTAATACCTTTATCGTCCATCACACATTCATTCCCGTTCTGATCCTTCACTCTAATTCCTTTGGCATCATCGCTTATCACAATCGAGTTCTTGCAAGGTGTGCTGATAGTTATCATTTTTTTCTCATCATCCAGTTCCACCGTCAGTTTCTCGGGAGTGATAATAGCACGCTTATAGTTCTTTTCATCTGCATTGTACGGAGGCGCCTGCTTGCTACTATACATACAACCCAATATGACAGCCTGATTCGGATCGTTATTAATAAATCCCAGTACTACTTCATCGCCAACCGAAGGTACAAAGTAACTTCCCATCCCATTGGAAGCCGCAAATTGAGATAAACGTGCCCATACGGTATCCCGAGAGGAATTCAATAACGGCACTTCCACCTGAATACGGTAGTTTGAATCCGGATCATCAGTAAGTTTTGAAACCTTACCGATGTGCAGTCCTTCAATACCGGGAATCCATCCCGATGCCGGAGGAGCCATCACATCCGTACGTTGAGTGATGTTCATGGGCGAAATGCCCATCTCCACTTCCGTTATCCACGAACCATTTTGTACAGTGTGTGTCACCGATCCCACAAATATCTTCCCATTGAACCGTGCTCCCATGCCGGTCAGTTCGATGATACATCCCGGTGTAACAGATGCATTCCCCTGAAAAGAGAAGGTACCCCTGAAACGTGACAATCCCGTTTTCAACAATGTGGCATCCGCCCAGTTTTGCAGTACATCCTTTGCTGATAGCGCATCTGTCTGTAAAGTCACTCTATCCGTACCGGCAACAGAAAGAATATCTGCAGTCGAAAGATTTCCCTGCTTATTTAAAGAAGGAGTTGCCGCATTGGCAATAACTGCTTTCTGAGTAATCGGATCCCATCCCACGCTTTCTACTTTTGAAAATTGGTCTTCGACATACAGCTCACCGTCAAATGAAAGCAAGTCCGTGCCATACTCCACTTTCAGAACCGGAGCCTCCGACACTTTAGGTTTACCCACGGTTACTTTATTTCCGTCTGTTATCACAATCATACCACAGACATCGGCCCGTGACAAGGCAAAATCCCAATCGGTGCAATAATATTGTACCAGTTGAGTATGTTCCACATTCGTACCATCCACATCAACCGACAACCCGCAATCGGAAAGAACCGTTACAATGGCATCACTGTCTTTCTTCTTCTCAAATACCCGATTCTTACGGGCTACGGTAGCCTTGACCGCTTCGTTCTTACACTCTATAATTAATAATGCGGCCGCTTCCGCTTCTCGTGGAATATAGATTCTTTGAGCCACGACTATACCTTCAAAAACCGAGTTGTCCGTGCATTCATATCCCAACTCAATCTTTATTTTTTGACCGGGTTTGAAGTCGTCCGACTCACTTTCCGGCACATTCGATTTAGGCATATCCCCGGCATAAATCTTCAGTACAGCACTTCCTATCCGATTTACCTCACGACATACTTCTATATTTTTAAACTGATATTTATCACTTATTTTAGTCCCGTTGCTATAAACGGTATATGTGACCAGTTTTCCGGCATTTTTACTTAGTGAATTATCATTCATAGATTTCTATTTACTCGTTAGTTAATGGTGGAAAAAACAACTGTGTTCCGGGTTCAATGTACCTGAAACCCGTAAGCCCATTGATGCGCGCCACCTCCGTACAATAGGCTGTATTATCATAAATCTTCCGACAAAGGTCAGGAAGTGTATCTAAAGCGATGGGCACTCAAAGTATTGAACGTTCCGTCCTTATACCCGATAATTTCAAGTTTTTTAAGCCATCCGATATCCATTTTACCTGTCCTTTCTGATTTTTCCCGTTCTCATACTCCGGTTCTCCTGTCTCAATTCCTCGACCACTTCCCGCTTCATCTTCTCCATCCACTCCTTCGGGAAAGTCTCCTGTGGAGCCTTTTTAGACTCCACAGGAGTTCTTACAATTACTTCCTTAATAATAATAGGCATATCACAATACACGATTTACAGAATAATACGCAAACTCAATCGTCTCAATCGCTACATCATTTTTCTTTGAATCGAATGCGCCAACCTCCCACTTCACCGGATAGGCATCCGTAATCAGCCACCCGCATGCAGGCTCACCGAAAGCTCCCAACAGAGTCACCATAATCTCACTGGTCAATACCGGAGTGGTATACTCCATTTGCATCGTCGCTGTTGTCCACATCGACAGGGCACTTAATCCCAATCGCTTCATAGGTCTTTTACATACCAAGTTTCCATGTTTCCGGTAGCCCGGTAGTTTCACTCTCGGCCCTCCACCCTCTTCTATTTCTATGGTTTCCAACTTCATGGTAAGTCCGGATACTTCAAGAAAAGCCATATCCGGAATGGGAAAAGGAGCCAGAAACTGTACATTGAAGTAGAATACAGTAGGAGGCGGTATGATATGTCTAATTCGAGCATTCAGCTTATTTTTATTATCCGTTTTCAATAGTTATTCCTTCGTGCGCTATATCTAACTGCTCGATAGCCGCCTCGTTGCCATCCGACTTCAGGCTGACACCGCTCACTTTGATAGGCCACGCATTGGCAAGTTTCCATACCATTGTCGGATTTCCTTCCTCGTCCAGCAAACTGATCGTAACCGTCTCTCTTTGAATGGTATTCATCTTGATGGTATTAAACCAGTCGAATAGCTTGTTGTCCTGAGCGAAAACTCCTTTTTTCAGAGTGACATTGCTATATTTCTTGATGCCCGCCATCTTGATTGTAGAAAACTGCGGACTGTTTCCATGTCTGTACTCTATCACTTGTGCCTCAGCATCCATTCCCGAAACTTCTTTAAAGGCAATCTCACCCAAACTGCCAATCTTCACTTTGAAATAGAACACCGGCAACGGCCATACGCTATCTTGTTTTTCTCCTGCCATAATCTTTAGTATTAAATTATAAATAATCTGTTTATCTTATTTCGATAAAGGCCAAAGTGTTTTTCAGAAAGACTTAGACGTTTTCTGAAAAGACTTAAGAGTTTCAGTCCGAAGACTTAAGTCTTTTTGTTGAGAAACACCTTGCCTCCTCCTCCGCTAACTTTTTTGCATCTGCTGCTGGAATGTGATTTCGATAAACTCTGCCGGACGGACAATAGCTACCAGAACCGTCACGCGAAGAATACCCTCCAGCACATCTTCTGGAGTCATTGTGTCTCCCAAGCCGACATGTACGCTGAAGGCATCATCCGGAGTAGCTCCGGCCAGTCCTCCCCGCTTCCAGATACCGGTCAGGAAGTTTTGAATCATACTTTTCAGGTTCAACCAGGTAGACGCCACATTAGGCTCGAAAACATACGCCCGGCTTGCATTCTTCACCGACTCCTCAAGCATGATCATGGTACGGCGGACGTTAATATAACGCCAATCGAGCGAATTACCGTCCAATGTACGGGCACCCCATACCTTGATTCCTTCGCCCACAAACGTGCGTATGGCATTGATGGCTTTACCCGACAAAGGTACGTTCAGGTCTTCCTGTTCATCATGGGTGATATTCACAGCCGGAGAGATTACTGTATTAACCGAGACATTGGCAGGTGCTTTCCACACTCCTCGTGTGTTGTCCACCATTGTATAAATGCCCGCCATTGCAGCCGAAGGTGCAAGCAAGTTAAGTACCCTTTTGAGTTCCTTTAGCACGGCTATGTAGATCGGACAAATCAACATCAGCGTTTTATGCAGCCCGTCTTGTTCCACGTCAGTCATCTCCGTACCCAGTTTATCAATCTGTTCTTTTATCAACTGCTTTTTATCTTCCGGCTGTCTCTTCAATTCTTCTTCAAGCAATGCTTTCAGACTTTCAGCATCCAGGTTCAGGAAAGACAGGTCGCGATCCTGTACGACAGAAGTGTTAATCCAGGGATAATATGCGGCCCCGAAGTCGAGGAAAGCACTGCCTATCTTTTCGCGGAATTCATTCACCACATCTCCTTTAGGATCCCGACGGTCCTTGTAGCCGTCGTATATATCCAGAATCGTGATACGATTGCGCATCTTGTATCCGCAATGGCTCAGCATAGCAGTCTGCACACCGTAACATAATTCTTTGTCTTTCAGATTGACGGCTTCGGGACACAGTACCATTGTCGGTTCCTGCTCTTTCAGTAACGTGTCGATACCTGCCTTGAACGCATCAGCGTCGAGGCTGTCGGCTGTATAATCACCTACGGAAACAATGTAGCAAGACCTCCCGCCGTTTGCAAAGAACATCAACATGTGGTAGTACAGAGTAAAAGGTACACTGATACGCTTTGCCACCATTTTTTTAGTTCCGCAAACCATTGTCGGCATCTCACCGTCGGCCGCATCCTCCAAAGTAAACAAAGGAGTCGGCGCTCCTCCAAAAAAAGAGTGATATTCGGCCATCGAAGTGATACGGAAAGGTTTGTTCAACAACGAAACGTTACCGTTCAAAGCCATTTCGGTATACCCGATAAAAGCAGGCACATCCGTAGCCACTTCAACTGTCGAACTCGGAAATGCACTTTTCTCGACGATATATACGCCGGGTGTTTTCATTGGCCCCATAAGCATTTAATTTTTATATTAAGAAAATCGGTCTATTTCATATATACAATAATCGGCAAAGAATATCCTTATAAGTGTCGCCCATAATATTTCCGGGAACCGGATAGGGCAGTTGACGAAAGATCCCCCTTTTACCGGAAGGATAAATTTCCCACAGCCGCAAACGGTAATCCGGAAACTCTTTCATCTTCACCTTTTCTTTCGATCGGAAACGTATTACTTTCTTTCCCATAAAATCAACCTTTACAGGACCGTCAAACAGAATCGTATTCTCCATATCTTCTATCATCAATTTCCGTTCTGTATTTTCATCACGAAGCAAAAACAAATATTCCACCTGTCTATTGAAAGAATTAAATACAAGTTCGGTTTCATAAGGCAATGACTGATCCCTGATCTTATCAAATGAAAAAACAAGTCGAAAACAAACTCCGGGATGCACCGGCACCAGAGCTTCGTGGAGGGAGTTCATCATAATAGGTGCCCTGCTCTCCGACAGTTCCAGTTGTTCACATGCGCCTGCTAAGTTCCAGTCCCAATCCGTCACATACGATAACGATTTATCTTCCACACGAAAATCAATCACTACCCTGTCTCCCTCGGCCGGTTGTCCATGGTCACCGTCCAACGAAAACAAAAGCCATCTGCCGTTGCCATCATAACGCCACATCATTCCCCGCCTAAGTAAAAGCCGCCGCGATTCGTCCGATAAAATCAACGATAGCCCTCTCTCCGGAAATACCTTATAATATTCATGCTTCAGCCGAAGACTCCAAATAATCTTTATCATTTTTTTACGGTCGACTTATTGTCCGTTATATCTGCTATCACCTGTTTCACTTCACGGCCATCAAATGTCAACCTCCTGATTTTACAGAAGATAGAAGGATAGTATCGTCCACCAAACAGTGTCCATACATTACTTTGATCCTGAAGTGAAGGAGTTATCATTTCGATGGTATACTTTGTGTTTTCTACCATAAAAACTGGGTTAGACTGAAGAAAAGTAATTGCCAACGAGAGGGCCGACAGAGATTCACGATATCTCTTTTCATTAAAAACAGCAGCTATGATCACATCCAGGTTAACATGTATGAGCGGATAAGACAAACCGGAAAACTTTCCTGAAGTTCCCACTTTTCCCATATTCATCCCTTGGGCAGTTTCGCGCTCCACGTTCAACAAAGAGATCTGTATTTTACATGGTTCTTCGTCTACTTGTGCTCCGATCGCTCCAACCTCTACCATGCCTTCCGGCCGATGGAAGTAAGTTTCCATGTATTGTTCCATTTGACCGGCATACATGGTCAATATCCGGTTTATCATAATTTCCTACATTTTAGTCAACAAACATACTTTGCAACAATCTTCCGAAAAACATTGTTACGCATTCCCAAATTAAAACATTATATTTTTATTATGCAAATAATTAATAAAGAAAAAACACATGATTTTAAGATACTTAATTAAAAAGCGTCCGGTATCCCATTACAGGATAAGCGGACGCTTTTTATCATCTATGATAAACCGGATACCCTTCCGGCTTCAATTAAGACAGAAAAGAGATCAGCACCCCTGCCGCTACAGCAGACCCGATCACTCCCGAGATATTGCTGGCCATGCAATATTGCAATACATGATTTTTAGGATCATATTTCAAGGCAATGTCATTGGCTACACGGCTGGCCATAGGAACGGCACTAAGTCCCGTAGCACCAATCAGCGGATTAATCTTTTTCTTCGTAAACAGGTTCACCAGTTTCACAAAGAAGATACCTCCTGCTATAGACAACGCAAAAGCCAGGAATCCTCCTACTACAATACCGATAGTCGTCCAGTTCAGGAAGGCTTCACTCGTCATAGTGGCTCCTACCGACAAACCCAGGAAAATGGTTGCCGCATTCATTATACTATTTGAAGCCGCATCAAACAGACGGAAAGTATTGGCACCGATCTCTTTCACCAGGTTACCGAACATCAGCATACCGATCAAAGGCACTGCACTCGGTACAAAAAGAGCTACAACCGTAGTCACCACAATCGGGAAAACAATCTTCAGTACGCGGAGATTTTTAATTTCCGTTTTCGAAGGGTATTTCTTTTCCTGCTCTTTCATATTAATGCTCAGTTCCTTCTTGGTACACAAAAGCCGAACGACCAATGGTATGATAACCGGAACCAGTGCCATATAAGAATAGGCGGCAATGGCAATCGGACCCAACAGATGAGGAGCCAACTTGATGGTGGTAAAGATAGCCGTAGGCCCGTCCGCACCACCGATAATTCCCAAAGAAGCCGCTTCACTGGGTGTAAATTCCATCAGGATAGCTACCAACAATACGGTGAAAATACCCAATTGGGCCGCAGCCCCGAAAATCGACAGACGCAGATTGCGAAGCATCGGCCCGAAGTCCGTCAATGCTCCCACTCCCATAAAAATGATCGGGGGAAGAAACCCTGTCTTTATAAGCATATAATATACAAAGTTCATCAATCCCAATTCATGAGCAATATCATGGAGAGGCATCTCCCAGATATTCTTCATTACTCCGTTCACCAGGATCATGCCATTCTCGTCAGCCTGTATCACTCCCATCCCTCCGCCGGGGAAGTTAGCCAGCAATACTCCAAAGGCAATCGGTACCAATAAAAGTGGCTCGTATTGCTTCTTTATACCCAGATACAAGAGAACGAAGGCGATGACATACATCACCAAAAACTGCGGTTCGGCAACAATATTGCTGAAAGCAGTCATATCATATAATTTTTCAAATATTCCGTTCATCATCCTATCTTCATTAATACATCATCTTCAGAAACCGTATCGCCGGGATTTGCAGAAATAGCTGTTACCGTTCCACCAAATTCAGCACGGATGGCATTATAGGTTTTCATTGCTTCCACGTAGCAAAGCACATCACCTTCTTTTACCGCATCGCCTACCTTGAGCGGAGTCTCTTGCGCATTCTTCACCAGGAAGAATTTTCCTTCGAGCGGAGAAAGCACCTCTTTTCCCTCACCTGCAGCAGCAGACGGCTGTGAAGCCGGTGCAACAGGCAGTTCCGTATCTCCGTAAGCAACTGTCACCCGGTAAGCTTGCCCGTCTACCTGTACTGTAAGTGTTTTGGGTTTTGCCTCTTCAGCAGGTGCCTGTTCTTTCTCCGCCCTGCGTTTTGCCACATCGGCCAAGAAATCTTCTTTCGCTTTCCCGCTCTTATAAGCTTCATATTGAGCCGGATGCATCGCATATTCAAAGAGTTCTTCATCGTCCTCGCCTGTCTCCCACTTCTTTTCTTTCATCAGTTTGCGATATTTGTCAAGATCGTCCGGATAGTTATCCTGCGGATTTCCCTCGAAGAATTTCCTTCCTTCTCTCTCGGCTTTCTCTATTATCTCAGGAGCGAGCTTGCCCGGCAGGCGTCCGGCTTTACCCAGAATCATATCCCAAATATCATCAGCGATCATTCCCCAACGCTCTTTTCCTTTCTCCATCGCGATAACATTCATCATCGAGAGATTTTTCACATACTGGCTAAAGGGAGTTACCAAAGGAGGATATCCGACGCGGGGCCATACATAAGCCACTTCATTGAACAACTTGATCAGAAGCTGATCTTGTGTCATGAAAGGAAGATTGTGTTTTGCCTTATACTTATTAATGGATTCCAGATTCGTTTCCAAATCCGCCATCAGGCTTCCCATCATTCCGCCCGGAAGTCCCGGAGCTATCAATAATGAATTCATCAGCCGGTTTTTCGGACTGATATACAGCCCCAGAAAGTCGTCCATGAATTCCTGAATCAGGGCCCGCACCTTCATATAGGCCTCCATATTAATCTCAGGCACCCGGAATCCCGCATCCTTCAACATGGCCTGCACACTCAACAAATCGGCATGTCCCGTTCCCCATGACAACGGTTCCATTCCGACATCCACATAATCACACCCGGCCTCACATACTTCCAAAATGCTGGCCATATTAAAACCCGGTCCCGCGTGACTGTGATATTGAATAGGAATATCGGGATGTGCTGCTTTGATATTTGCCACAATCTTGCCTAAAGAAACGGGACGTCCGATACCTGCCATGTCTTTAATGCAAATCTCGTCCGCCCCCAATTTAATTAATTCTAATGCCATGTTGGTGTAGTACTCCACCGTGTGAATCGGCGAATGGGTGATGCAGAGTGAACACTGCGAAATCATTCCCGCTTCTTTGGCATAAGTGATGGAAGGTGCAATGTTACGTACATCATTCAGCCCACAAAATGTACGGGTGATATCCGTCCCCTGTGCTTTCTTTACTTTATAAAACAACTTACGCACATCGGCCGGGACAGGGCTCATACGAAGCCCGTTAAGGGCACGATCCAACATATGGGTTTGTATTCCGGCTTCATGGAAGGGCTTCGTCCATGCACGCACAGATTTATTGGGGTTCTCACCAAACAATAGATTTACTTGTTCAAAACCACCGCCGTTTGTTTCTACCCGGGCAAAACATCCCATTTCAACAATAGCAGGTGCTACCTTCACTAACTGGTCTACCCGAGGCACATATTTACCGGCAGACTGCCACATGTCTCTAAAAACCAGACTAAATTTTACTTCTCTTTTCATTTCCGTTTTCGGTATTATTCTATAAGATTAATTTTCAGATTTTCTCGATTTTAGTCACTTTCCCTTTTCCTTGTGTCACTACATTGACAGCCGCTGTAATGGCTGCAACAATATTACCGGGAATAGGAGCTGATACTTTAGCTCCCTGTTTCACAAGAGGTTGTTCCTCAGGGGCATATTTATTAACTAAAGAGATGAGTAATTTTCCTAAATAGATCACAAGAAGGAGAATAGCAAAGACAGTTGCCATTCCCACTACCATCAGCAGAAGCGCTGTTTCCAGATTTTCCATATAAATTAAATTATTAGTAAACAATGTCGATTTGCAAAAAATCGTTCGAATTTAGCAATAATTTATTAATAAGTGAAAGACAAAAAACTTAAAAAACACAAAAGCGACCAGACGGCTCAAAATGTGTAATTACATTTTAAACCGCCTGATCGCTTTCATCTTAGCTCTAATTTTTTACTTTTGCACTATGGGTATCGGTGCAGCCGCAGACGAAATAAACCCTTTCAGACTCTTCAAATAATCGATAAAAGCCGTAGTTGTTTCAAGTTTCTGATTATTAAAATCTCCTATTTCATAACCTGAAAATAATTTGCTGTCATAACCGTCACCACCGGAAGTAATGAAAGCATCCAACACAACAATACATTTATCGTCATCACGGATTATCTTATTGGTACGGCAGTCGGTTATCGTTTCAATATTTCCTTTAGAATTCAAATGTAATTTTAAGTAAGAAGTTTGCAGAAAACCATTTTTATTTCTGCGTCCATCGTCCAATAATTGCTTCAATCGTTCACCCGTAAACCGATAAGCCACCACATTGCCACCGAATGGAAGCACATTACCGGCACGCAGCCTTGTGACCTTTCCGGCCGGAATACCGGCACGTAAGCCCCCGTAATGATTCACTCCAATCACAGGTAATTTTTTCAGTTCATCCGCCACACATTCACTTTGCAAGAAACTCTGCACGTAGGCAGCAGTCACATAAGCTCCCACAGATGTATAGTCCCACTTATTAACGGTACGGTCATGGATCAAAGCATCCTCATCGCTGGCAAAGACTCCATGGAAATCGTTAAACGATACAAGTGACAAGGTATCTGTCACATTTCCCTTGACAGCAGGTATTACAGTATTCGATTTATGCTCTTTCCCTTTTCCACTTTGACAGGTGTCTGTGCTCCTACCCCCGTAAAAAAGCATAGCATCAACCCCAATGAAGCAATCTTCCGGATATGCAATTTTTCCATAAGTATATTCTTTTATTTATCAGCTACAAAGGTGAAAATTTATTGGATGCAACACTATATGTCAAAATTGGACGCTAACTCTATTTATATTTCATTAAATTGCTGTAAGAAAATTATAAATAAACCCAACTAACTAACAACTAATATGATTCATTTTCGGACACCCTCAATGATCATCGCATCATTCTACCATCTGATTTGATAATAATGTGGTATATTAAATCTATTGCAGCATTTATATCATCCAAATCACAAAGTTCTACGGGCGTATGCATATATCGGCAAGGAATGCCTAAACTTATTGTTTTGATGCCACTTTGAGTTTGTTGTAAAACAATCGCATTTGTACCGCCTACAGAAATCGGTCTTGCAGAAATTTGATACTTAATATTCTCTTCTTTTGCAATATCCTCTATTAGAAATGTCAGAAGAATAGTATTGTCAATACTTTTATGAATGACAACACCTTTCCCCAAAGAGATGTCTCCAAACTTCGATTTGGGGCAATTTGGAACATCTGTTGCAAAATCCACATCAATACTAATCGCAATATTGGGATTCATATTATATCCACAGATTATTGCACCTCTATGCCCGACTTCTTCTTGTACAGAGGCAACTCCGCACACTTGATAAGGCGTCCCTTTGTATTTAGATAATCTCTTTATTACTTGACTTATAATGTAAACACCGACTTTATTATCAAGCCCTTTAGATGAAATTCTTTTATCAGATAGGTATATCATATTAGGTTTCCATGCAACAACATCACCTATCGAAATCTTACTTTTTACTTCATCAGAACTTAATCCTGTATCAATCCACAATGTATGTAAATCAATATTTTTATTACGCTCTTCAGGACTTATTAGGTGTATAGGAGTTTTTCCTATTATACCATGAATTTCCTCTCCTAATGATGTTTGGATAATTACTTGTGAACCCGGAATGCACTGTACATCAACACCTCCATTTCGACGAATATAAACGTATCCATTATCATCAATATATATCACTTGGAATCCTATTTCATCTATATGAGCTTCTAATAAAAACTTTAGCTTTTTCTTGTCGTTACACTCATTTACTATGTTGGCATAGCAGTTCCCCATAATATCGGTATCCGTTGAATCGACATACGGAACAATATAATCTATAAAAAGTTTCCCTGCTTGATTCTCAAATCCCGAAACACTATTTATTGACAATAAACTATTTAGAAAATCCAATTCCATACGATATAATAATGAGTTATCTATTTAATCTTGCTCTCGTTTATTCTAAACTTTTTTCCAAATAACAGATAAATTATCGTCAAAGTTTTGATAAACAGCCATACACTCTTCCTCTACATTTTTACATTCATCAGTGATAATAGCACTTGTCCTAATAATGTTGGCAATTTCTTGAAATGACAATTTACCAGCAGACAAGGTAATCAAAGCATTTTCCAAATTACTATTCTTAATATTATCCCCTGATTTTGATATACGATAGAACGCAACTCCATCAGAACTTAAATGAGTGGTTCTATATGGTATTGCACACGATATATCCCTTTTGCATATGTCCTTAAATCCACAAAAACCGCCTCGGGCTATTGGCTCGAAATAATTTCTGTAATTTGCTTTTGATTTCAATATCATAGACCACGGCGTTTCGATGGAATAATTAGTATATAGATAAAAAATTTCTTGAATCTGTTCGTATGAAATAGATTCTATTAAAGATAAATATTCTTTATCAATCTCATTATTAAATTTATTTCTTAGTTGCCAAATCTTATATTGGTTCAGCTGCTCAGTTTCAGCAAAAACAAAGGAACAGCTTGCACCTCGTATGCTTCTTTTATCTATAATTTTCAAACCATACTCTTCAGGATGATTATACATTGGGGAGCCTGGTGTTGGAGTAAACACCGACGAACTAACCTCCACATGTCCTGGAGCAATATGTATCAATTTCTTGGCAAAATTTAATGTTTTCTCAAAAGTGTATTCTGTTTCAAACGCTCCGCCAATTATAAAGTTAACATAGATATATGGGATTCCTGCTTCCGCTATTTTTTGTGTAACAAACTCCAATTGCTCGATAGTTACTCCTTTTTTATATGCATCCAATATCTCTTGACATCCCGATTCTCCACCCAATTGAATTTTAACCAATCCCGCCTGTTTTAATAAGGGCAGAATATCTATATTTTTAGATAAGACATCAGCTCGTGCTTCGCAATACCATTTAATTCGACCTTGGTATTTATCTATCATTCTATTACAAAATTCCTCTGTTCGTTTCCTATTTAGAATGAATGTGTCATCCACAAGATTGATATATTTAATATCGTAAGTTTTAACAAGATAATCTATTTCTTCTAAACAAGAATCTATACTGCGAACACGTAAATTTGTATGCTCACGACCACCTTCATAACAAAAAGCACATCGTCCCATACACCCACGTCCTGTTATTAATTGAGAAAAAGTTACTTTGTCTGGATCTAAACAATACTTTTCCCTTTTAGGATAACCGAATTCATCTATGTTAGGATTTTGTTTCTGTGGTTTTGTTACAATTAATTTCTTGGACGAATTACAATAAATCAGCCCATCTATATTTGTAAGAATGTCTTCGCCCAATGCCTCTGATTGTATCAGTTTTAGGAATGGTACTTCTCCCTCTCCAATAATCCCACAAGTAACATTAGGGACTAATTGCATCGTCCCATACGGGTCACCTGTGACTTGGGGACCTCCAAGAATAATGTGAAGTTCTGGACAGTTTTTTTTCAACAAAGGTGTTAATGCTCTTAGCGCCCATACATTATCACTGTCCACATAAAACCCCAAAATACGGCATAAGGTTTTATTTATTAGTTTTGGAAGTAATTCAGAGATTTTATCAAAAGAATTATAGTATTTTACCTTTACATTATACCCATATCTGTCTGCATATTCCGCAAGGTAATATTGACCTAATTGACCTATGCAATACGAGGAAAGCATATCAAAATAAGGATTAGCAGACAATTGAACTAATAGTGCGTCAATGTTTGTTATTCTACCGACAACTTCATTTTTATTTTTCATAAATCCGTCCATCTAAAGTAATTTTACTTTCTAAAAATTGCTGATAAACAATGATGGGTAAAGTAAATATTAAAAGTCATTATATATCAATATTGACATTATAAAATAAAAATGGAGTCTGCTTAACCTTACTTGTTAAACAGACTCCTGCGAAACATTAGTCGCCGCCGTAGCCACAGATACTACAACCAGATGCGCACTCAACGTCAGCCTGAAGCTGTGCGATCTCTGCCTCATTAGAGTTTACCAATGCTACAGCATCCAAAAGCAATTCATTGTTTAACATATTATAAATGAATTAAAAATAACGCCTCCACTTTACGGCTATCGGCTTCTCCGGTTTCCTTATTCTGTTGCATAAAATTTCTTCTCAAAATCACAACACACTTGATAACACTTGATTGCTGCTTTAAGATTCAAAAGTTCCTGAGAATTCAAGTTGTCCTTATTCTGCATATATTTCCTGATTTGGTACGAACTTACAACCTTTGCTTCAGCAAGCATTATTTGACAAGTCCTTCTATCTCTATGACTGACATCACCTCTTTCATTGAAATTGCGTGCGCAACATGTTCTGCATAATTTTAATATGTCACATTTCATGCATTCATCATCAACGAATCTTGAAAAATCAGAGAAATCAATAGTATTCAGATAATCCAATATATCAGTTTTCCCATTAACATTAGGTAAAAAATGATGACAAGGAAACAAACGTCCTTCTACATCATATGCTACAAGTTCATCTACCGCACCGCATGTTTTTCCGTACTTTTCATTCGGCTCGTTATTAAGCAAATGAAGATAGGAAGCTTTCTTAAAAAGATTGATAGGGTTAACGCCTGGATGGGAAAGATAATAATCTGCAATCCTATTTAGCTGTTCTTCATATAGCTTTCCATCTCCTTTCTGCCAATCCTCACCCTGAGCCGGTTTTGCTTCAATATGGTAACCTTGTTCATGAAAATATATCAGTTCATCGGCAAATTTCGAAAAAGATTTTCTTGGTACAGTCATACTCAAGAAGCGATGGGGCATAGTATCTAACACCCAATTGATTGGTAATTCCGATGAATGGCAACCTCTATTACATTCCTGAACATCATCTTTACCATCAACAGACATAACAAGATTCAATTTCTCTTTATGTGCCTTAAACCAATCTTTCTTTTCATCATCAAGTAAAGTTCCATTAGTGGTTATGAAAATATCCACTTTGACATCTGTAATCGTGTCCCATATCCATGTACACAATTCTTTTATCAAATCGAATTTCAACAATGGCTCACCTCCAAACAAGTTAAATCGTACACCATCCTTATTGTTCGACTCACGTGCCAATTGAACTTCTCTTGACACAACTGACTTTGCAGTTTCCAAAGTCATGTTTTGAGACGTTTTATACTTCTGATAACAATAGATACAATTAAGATTACATCTATATGTCAGCAGCAAAAAACACACTTTCTGCATAATTCAAATATTTTAATGTTAAGTTCTTATATCGTAGCTATTTGATAATTCTTAGCGTTTTCGCGCATAGGTTACATTGTGACATTTATTGCATACCCAAACTTCAAAGTCTCCATCCTTCCCTGTAACATCTGTATCATAGCTTCCACAATGGGCACACTTATGTCCACCTACAGATTGAGCGTGCGACAATACTCCTATCAAAAAAAAACCTACAAGAAGTCCTACCCACCAATAAGATGATAATATACCTGCAGTTATACCACCAATAATTCCTATTATCCAAATTAAAGCAGGAAATTTTGCCATCAAAAAGCCTATTATTCCATACAAAAAGCAAAGGACAAAAAAACCTATAACTATTCCGATAATTGTTCCCATATAAGTTATTTTAGCATTATTCTAAATAGCCTTTAAACGAGGGTATTGAAAACAAAAAATGTTTCAATAGACGTTCGTCTTTTGAAACACCTTTTTTGTAAACAAATCAAAAGCAAGAAATAAACAAAATCAGACAGATAATAAATAGGTTTTTATTAATTCATAAACAACTATATATTAGTCCATTAATGTGATAAGCAAAAGAGAAAAATCATTTTTTTTTATTAAACATTTTGTAGTTCTAAAAATACCCTCTATCTTTGCGTTCAATTAAACGAACGTCTATTGAAACACTCGCTTTTTCATCTAATACAATACTATATATCAAATATTTACTCTATCAAAAGCGTTCATTTTTTCTTTAATTCCGCTTTTATTTGCCTGCCGATAGATTCCTTTCTACCTTTGCAACAAATTAACAACATTTAGTTATTAACAAAATAAAAGAAATTATGGACAAAGAAAAAGGATTATTTCAGATTGCGGACAAAAGTGTAAAAAAACGCCATTAGCAAAACACAAAAACCTAATACAGAATCAGTTAAAAAAGTCAGAGGTAGAAAAGAAGGAAAACCAATAGAAGGAATTACTTCGCACAAAGCAGAGCTTATCAGAGTGTTGATAGAATCTTACATAGAGGATGCAAACATACAAAAGATCAATACATGTCAGGCTTCACTCGCACGCTACATCTACGAAAAAGGACTAATCGGAAACATTAAAAACGGAATATTTAAACCATTATCCATCAGTTCAATATTGGTCTACATCAGCAGCATTTGGGAAGAAATAGAAAAAGACAAACTGCACAAAGCCATCATCCACAAAAATACGCACAATGAATTATCATAATCCGCCTTACATGAAACGCCCCCTATCTTCGTGGCGATAACATTTTATCAACTTAAAAAATATACGTATGAAACGGAAAAAAAGACCGGCATCACAAACTGAAGCCATGAAACTGAGATGGAAGAGACGGATTGTCTTTGAGAAAGGATATACCGAACAATGTGCCGAATGGATGGCGGAGCGCCTGGAAGCGTTGACCGACCACCTGCAATACGGGCACGCAGCCATCGCTTATCAGAAGCAGAACGGAGACTTCAGGTTGGTGAAAGCGACACTGATCTACTATGAAGCGGAATTCCACAAGAAGTATGATCCCACACAAATTGAAGGTGCAGTAGTCTACTGGAATGTGGACGAACAGCGATGGACGACATTCCAGGTGGAGAACTTCATGGAATGGAGACCGATCGTATAGGGCGCCACCACAGATTACACGGATTTTCACAGATGAATGATTTCTATTTTGAGGAATCAAGTGAAAACGTCTTTGGGAATCCGGTGTAATTCGGGATAAAAGTATTACGGATAAAAAAACAACTAATCTAAAAAAACAATGGCAATAGCATATGACGGGATCAACTATTTCCCGATAGGCGTAAACTTCATGGAAGAGAACGCAATGGAAGTGATAGAGGCAAAATACGGAATAAAGGGGTCGGCAATCGTACTGAAGCTGCTTTGTAAAATATACAAGGAGAGATACTTCATCCGTTGGGATGAGGAGCAGTGCCTGATCTTTGCCAACAAGGCAGGAAGGGAAGTGCAGGCCGCTGAGGTACAGGGGATCATCGAAATTCTCTTCATCAAAGGGATACTGGACAGAAACAGTTATCTGGAAAACGGAATACTGACTTCGGAAAGCATACAGAAGGTATGGCTGGAAGCTACGAAGCGGAGAAAGCGAGAGCTGTCGGAGCTCCCCTACCTGATGGTGAGACCGGAAAAGGAAAACGGCAAACCGGACAATGCATCCACACAACAGGAAATTGAGCAACTCAAGCCGCTTAAAGAAGGGAAAGCATCTGCCGGCACAGGAAATGTAGTACATGATGTAGCCGTTAACGCAAAAAATGCATGCAATTCCGGACAAAGTAAAGTAAAGAAAAGTAGAGCAAAGGAAAATAAAGAATTACCCCCCTCAGCTCCCCCCAAGGGGAAGGAGGAAGAAAGGATGGAGGATTCTGCTTCTCTCCCGATACCGGGATACGCTTTCAATACGATGACGCACAATTATCCGGGACTGACAGATACACTAAAAAGATTGGGGATTAACGAAGTGAGCGAAGTAAATGCCATTCTCAGGCTGTCGGACTATGGAAGAAAGGGAACGACGGTGTGGCGGCTGATTGCCAACACTTGCTGGAGCGATATAGGGGCTAAAGGAAGATATCTGATAGCGGCGCTAAATAAGGCAAAAAGGAAATAAACGGATAGTGCAAATCCTCCGTGTATAGTTGACAAAAAAGCAAGTATATCGGTTCCAGCCTGCAGAGACCTTCAGTGAGGCAAAGAAGTAAAAATCAAACTTAATAAGCTGAAATACAAACCATTAAAAATTCAAGACATCTGTCAGTAAAAGCTTTGTTTTAACACAAAGTTAAAGTTTATTCTTTGGATGCAAATAACAAGTGTTTTAAATGCAAAAGACTTGTTATTTGCATTTAAAAATAAAAATGGCCGGAAAAGAGGTTAACAATGTTAATTGTTACGATATTATTCTCACCTAGGGATATGTCCTTTATACACCATTAATATAGAACAAATCGTATTACCTATTTTCGATTTGGAACGTTCTGTTTGTGATGCGATTAAGTATCGCAACAAAGTAGGCATTGATGTGATGGCAGAAGTTATTCAAACCTATCTAAAGCTACCAGAAAGGATTATATAGAGAATCACGTTGTCCTCAGTTCTGCATTTGCAGAGAGCCTCAATTTGAACATCAGATGGAATGCGTTTATAAAAAGACTTAAGGCATCAACTCAACTTACTTTTTCTGAAGTGACAAGTTATCTTCAAGATCAACTCAAGCCTTATTGGGAAAAATTGAAGTAACAAGAAGGATAATATCTTATTCCTGTCACATGGAAAAAAAGTTTAAACCAGCATTACTCCTTGATATGTTGATATGTTGTATGAAATTATATACCAAGTGCCAACTTACGAATTCATCAACTAAAAATCCCTCAATAAGCCCCTATTCCGGGCTGCGAGGTGATAAATTACAATAAACTGGCAATAAATTCTTATCTTTATCACAGCATAAAGAGAGATTTTGAACTATCTTTGTGGTAGAATAGATTAGCAAACAAGCAGATCTATATAGTAAATCATATATTAACTACTTAAAAATCAAAAGAGAATATGTCAATGCATACTTGGTTTGAGTGTAAGATCCGTTACGAGAAATTGATGGAAAACGGAATGAACAAGAAAGTTACTGAACCTTATCTCGTGGATGCACTCAGCTTTACAGAAGCAGAAGCACGCATTATTGAGGAGATGACTCCGTTCATTACAGGAGAATTTACCGTATCGGATATCAAACGAGCCAACTATAGTGAACTTTTCCCCAGCGAAGAAGAAGCTGCTGACCGCTGGTTTAAGTGTAAACTGATTTTTATCACACTGGACGAAAAAAGCGGTGCCGAAAAGAAAACATCGACTCAAGTTTTGGTACAGGCCGCCGATCTGCGCGATGCTGTAAAGAAGCTGGATGAAGGTATGAAAGGTACAATGGCTGATTATCAGATCGGTTCTGTTGCTGAAACAGCAATTATGGATGTATATCCGTATAGTTCTGAGCCTAATGATAAACCGGAAGTATAATAAATGAATACGATTCACCACAGAGTACACGGAGGACACAGAGTTTTAATCTCTTGTTTATTAAGATGTTTAAGAGAAAGATATTCTCTGTGTTCTCTGTGTCCTCTGTGGTGAATAAAACTCAAAACCAATACAAAATGAATGTTACTGATAACTTAAAGCAGGTCCTGGCCGAATTGCCATCCGGCGTTCGACTGGTTGCGGTTTCGAAATTCCACCCGAACGAAGCTATTGAAGAAGCTTATCGTGCAGGACAAAGAATTTTCGGAGAAAGCAAAGTGCAGGAGATGACAGGCAAGTATGAAAGCCTGCCCAAGGACATTGAGTGGCATTTTATCGGGCACTTGCAGACAAACAAAATCAAATATATGGCTCCGTATGTGTCCATGATTCATGGAATCGACTCGTACAAGTTGTTAGCGGAAGTAAATAAACAAGCTATCAAAGCAGGAAGAGTCATTCGCTGTTTGCTGCAAATACATATTGCCCAGGAAGAAACCAAATTTGGTTTCAGTTTCGACGAATGCAAGGAGATGTTGAATGCCGACGAATGGAAAGCACTGGCAAACATACAGATATGCGGACTGATGGGAATGGCTACCAACACAGATTCGAAAGAACAAATCGAACGGGAATTCCGTTCTTTAAATTGTTTCTTCCACGAAGTGAAAAAACAATATTTTGCTGACGAACCGACTTTTTGCGAACTCTCAATGGGGATGTCCCACGATTATCACCTCGCCATTGCAGAAGGCAGCACGCTGGTAAGAGTAGGAAGTAAAATTTTCGGGGAAAGAGTTTATTAATAATTGAAACAATGAAACAGAAAATTCATTGAAAAACCATTAACAATAATTACCATGGCCGACTTAAAAACAACCTTTGCGGGATTGACTTTAAAAAATCCTGTTATCATCAGTAGTTCGGGACTCACTAACAGCGCTGCTAAAAACGCTAAGCTGGAAGCAGCCGGTGCAGGAGCTATTGTCCTGAAATCACTGTTCGAAGAGCAAATTATGCTGGAAGCTGACCGCTTGAGAAACCCGTCTTATTATCCGGAAGGAAGTGACTATCTGGCTGAATATATCCGCAATCACAAACTGGCTGAATATCTGGAACTGATTAAAGAAAGCAAAAAGGCCTGCACCATTCCCGTCATTGCAAGTATAAACTGCTATACTGACTCAGAATGGATAGACTTTGCCAAGCAAATAGAAGAAGCCGGTGCAGATGCGCTGGAAATCAACATTCTTGCTTTGCAATCGGACGTCCAATATAAATATGGTTCATTTGAACAGCGTCACATCGATATCTTAAGCCATATAAAGAAAACGATTCGTATTCCGGTTATTATGAAGTTGGGCAGTAACTTTACGAATCCGGTAGCCCTGATCGATCAACTATATGCCAACGGTGCAGCGGCAGTTGTTCTCTTCAACCGTTTCTACCAACCGGATATTGATGTAGAGAAGATGGAGCATACTTCAGGAGACGTGTTCAGCAACGCGTCCGACCTTTCGGCAACCCTGCGTTGGATAGGCATTTCTTCATCATTGGTTACTAAAATAGATTATGCCGCTTCGGGAGGTATTCATAAACCGGACGCAATCGTAAAAGCCATTTTAGCCGGAGCATCTGCCATAGAGGTATGCAGTGCCATTTATCAGAACACCAACTTGTTTATAGGAGAAATGAACCGTTTTTTGGGTGCATGGATGGAAAGAAAAGGCTTCAAACACATCTCGCAATTCAAAGGTAAATTGAACGCCAAAGATGTAGAAGGTATCAATATGTTTGAACGTACCCAATTCCTGAAATATTTTTCTGAGAAATAAAGATAATAACGATGAACGGTGAACAAGCTTCACAGCTTGCTCACCGCTCTTTTTAATCCATAGTTCTTTTTAAATTCAAATTTCATTGAGACGCTTCAGGTCTGTAATTGGCCTACAAAAATTTCTGGTAAGCTTTTGCTAATTTTTCATCATAACGATTCTCCTTATAAGCAGGACCATTGTAACGTCTGGCAAACTCTGCCCAGTCTTTGGCTTGCAAAGCGGGAAGCATTCCGGATTGTTTGATAAATCGGGCAGACAATATTAACTGGCTGCATTCACTCGCACACATAGCTTTTACAAAACTGTCGACACTCTTCTCTCCGCAGGCCGCATAGTTAAAACCCATAATCTGGAACATCCCCCAACTGGCAGAAGCATCCGCTGCTTCATGATTGATTTGGCGGGCTTGTTCCAAACGATCGTATTCACCCATACCGCCTTTATAATGTCCTTTCTCCCATTTGGGATAAAGAATGTTTTCATTCCCTTTCACATGCGATTCAGGATTGATATTCCGCTTTTTCAACTGATTCCAGAAAATATGACCTTCGAAAAGGATAGCGGGCTTACCGGGAGAAAAGAATCCTCCTTTTCCGCCTGTCTCCACTTGCTGTACGGCTTTTAAAGCAGCCACTTCCACATCGAGCAATCGGGCGACAAGAACGAAATCTTCTTCTGTCAAACGTTCAGTAGTGGGACGTCCTGTAAAAAACAGGGATTCCCAAGTACGGTATCCCACGATCCCATCAGCATCCAGTTGGCTTTTCTGTTGAAAATCAACAACCGATTCTTTCATTTCCTGTGTGAAAATCCGGCTTTCATTCACTGAATAGCCATTGCGTTTCAGCCCCTGACACAACAAGAGAGCTTCTTCGCCTTCATAATCCAATTTAATCGTTTTCATATTCCAATTAGTTTTTATTTATCATCTCATCTGTCCTGCCTTTTCCAGCTCGTAAAGCGACTTATAGGCACGATATATAAACTGGAAGAATTCATAACCGGTAAAATAACCGTCTGTACCAATACCGCTATTTCCCGATGAAGTACCACTAAAGAATTTTCCGTCCGGCAGAATGTCCGTCTGGACAAGTTTGGGATAATAAACTTCTTTCCATAATTTCATGTCTTCACCTGAGAATGAAGCACATCCTTTTTCTGCCGGAAATCTGTTCACGTACTTTTCCAGCATTGCCGCACACTCCATCAGGAGTTTTTTTTGTTCATTGGCGTTTGCGCCCATTTTATTTAATATAGGATTCATACTCTTTTATTTTTTAATGTTTAATTCAAATCTTATTTCACTAATCCTGGGTTTAAGACCCATATAGTCAATCTTTAAGACCGCAACTGTATTTTCCTTGTTACGACAAGTCACCTTGTTAGTAAAATACAAATTCCCGCTTTCGTCCGGAAAAACAGCAGTGCAATGCAAGTGCTCTCCTGTCTGGCGATAAGTCAGCAAACGCTGATCGCACATACGCAAGAAAAACAAAAAGGCATTTACAAAACTATCGACATGGATAATCCGTATTTCGGGATGATAACTACTGAGAGGCTTACCGACCAGTTTGTTATCTTTCAACAGAAAACAACGTGCCTGTTCCGCACATTTGTCTGCCGACATCGCAACGGAAGGTTCATTTATCGTTATTTCAGCTGCATTATCCACTTCCGGCTGAGGAACGGCTTCCGAAACTACAACAGTTTCCGTATTTTCCTTTCGGAACGGATGGCGGATCTTCTTCCCCACCCGTTTGAAAAAAGTTAATTTCATAGTCCGTACACTTAGCCGTTGAATTTGCTCTTTCTCTCCAGATTCTCTTGTGCATTCTGCACTTTCCGTAATGCGTCAAAAGCCGGTTTTGATTTCATACGGTCTATGTTCAGACGCAAGTGACAGGATGGACATTGCAAGGCATTGGATGTCAACAACTCAAAAATCGATGTTTCAATAAACGTTCCGCATTGCGGACACTTCATCCCGGCTTTCTGTTCACGGGCATGTTCTGCTACATTATTCATTTCTTTCCTCCTTCCGTTATTTCTTCAGTTTCAGTCTCTTCTACTTGCATATTGCTTGCCGTCAGATGTAGTAAGTTGGACAATCCGGCAGGCACATCTGCCTGACGCATCTTCACCTTTACTTTCATATTCGCCGACAAGCTCTGCTGCACATTTGAGGTGCTGCTGCCCTCTCCCTGTTTGGGAGCCAGCGAAGCCCGGAGTTTAAATCCTCCCCCGCTTTGCGGCTCACTCACGCTTTTGCCTTCTTCCAGCGAGAATTTCTCTTCTGCTGTCTCCGATAAAGCATCCAGGATTTTAATATCAAAATCGAAATCCGCCTCCTGCACTTGTAACAGTGGCAAAGGTACCAGCGTAAGTATCGGGATACTCACACTTTGTTTTCTTCCTCCACCGGCATCCTGACTCTGATAGTTGAACGTAAGCATACGTATCTTACCGGTCCGTCCTGTTGCAGGATCATAAGATTCAAATGCTATTTTCATCAAATAATCCAGATACCTTTGCGAAGATAATGAATCTGCTTCAATTGTTGCGATCAAAGGACCGGCAATTAATTGCTGAAGTTCCATTACCTGACTACTAACGCTCCTAACTTTCTTTTTATCCATATTGTACCAATTGATTAGGATTGATTATCGCATCACAAAATCTTCCAATAACGAATCATCGTCCGTTTGACTGACTGAATAATTGCGAGGACTGAACTTGATCTTAAAACTGTGTATCGCTTCTTCTGGCATATTCATCAGTTCATCAGCCGTGATGGCCACATCCAGCTGTGGAAATGAATGAAGGCTCTTGAAGTTAGCGTCTACCGAGAGCTTTTTCACAATAGCTTCCATCGCTTTTATAATGTTCTTTTCAGCGGTATCACGAAGTTTTTCTCCATCTTCTCCGGCAAAAAGATCATCAAGGTCCGTATCATAAAGAAACTTTTTACGCACGACATCCGTCAGCCTGCTGATCACAACATCGTTGTTCACAGAACCATTACTGCTGTCTACGGCATCATAGAGGTTATTCCGGAAAGAGTTTCTCATATTACGGCTCAGAAAAGTGCAGAATTCCTGATGAAGTTTGTTTTCTTTTTTAAGCCGTTCAAAGAAGTGTTTCTCTCCTTCATTTCTCTCTATATCCGAGGTCATCACTGTAGTGACGGCACTGCTGATAGCTACCCTCGCAACCTGTTCGCACAGTTCCTTGAGGAATTGACGGAACTTATCATATTTGATATTAAACTGTTGCTGACTTTCCGATGCACTTTTCACACCATATTTTAAATCCAGTTCCATATCGCTGACCATGACATTAGGCAGTTGAAAATCTTTCGCCTTTCCGTCTTTCCCGTAAGAGTCGCCAAGCGACAATGAATAAAGGTTGGCCTCGTGCTGTGCCGAAACAATATCACGCAATATAGAGCCGATTACTGAACTTAACTGAGCCATATTATGAGTTCTTAAGTTTTTAAATTAATGTTAAGCCTGTGTCCCAGTCTGAGGAGCTGCCGTATCTTTCTTCACTTCGATAATAACTTCCTTCTTGCTTCCCTCTGCTTTAACAGTATATTTACCTTCCGGCAAATCGATAATTTTACTGTCACCACTTACCTTAAAGTCAGCAGCGTTGGCACCGGTTCCGGAAATAGTCAGTTTTTCAGGAGCCAACAGACCGTTAGGATCCTTATAGGTAGCAATCAGCTGTACTTTCTCTTTGCCATCTTCAATCAGCAGCAAGTTGCTGTTCACTTCCAATGTACCGGTTGGATCGGAAACATCCAATGAATTACCCAGCAATTCCAGGATTTTAGAAAGACCTGCAGGCATACTGTCCTGTCCGGCTTTTACAGCCACGTCCATGGTATACTCTACACTGTACTTAGAATCGGAAGTCGCTTTAGAGTCCTTTTTCGATGAATAGCTTGCATTCATATTGGCATTCATCTTGAAGCATCCCAATCCCAAACTGGCCGAAGCCTTCAGGGCCGCATCTTTGGATACTGACTCGTTTGTTTCTGCTGCCGATGAAGAAGAAGCACTGATATTAGCCTTAAAATTGATGTCCACTTCACGGATTGCAATATAAGGAATAGGAACGATAGTCAGCAACGGAATATTCAACTGAACCAGGCGTCCGCCCTGAATGAATGAGAACGAAACGTTAACCGCTGTTTTCTCACCGGTTTCCGGATTCACATTAATACCCACGTTCTGAATAAACTCCCAAGTTGTTTTTGCTGCCAAAGCCTGTGCTTCCACACATGCCTTCAACGGGCCACCAATAATAGAACCAAACGGAATCGCCTGCAACGCACTGGTTGCAACTTGCGACGGTGTTTTGTCAACTGCCATAATAATTGTTTTTTAAATTTGTTACTTAATTGTTTTTTCTCTTTTGTAAGCTTACGATGCAAAGGTAGTGCACGTTCTTTGCGTAGTAAATTTTTAATTTTAGACGGAGCCGGATTTCTTCCCACTCCCTTTCGTCACTTTCCCAATGCCCGTTTTGAATAAATCTTATGGAAACAGGCTTGAAAGTCCTTTTTGTGAGATTCACTCACCGGCAACATCTTTTTCCCGATGTGTACGTAGTTACCGGCAAACCCGGTCACTTTAAAAAGATTGATAGCATACGACCGGTGGATCCTTTTAAATTTGTTACAAGGCAGATCATTGTTGAAAACACGATCCAAAGGATAGCTCACTGTTATCTCGGCACCATCCTCCATATAGATTACACAATAACTTCCGGATGCTTCCACCCATAAGATTTCATCCAGAAGCACCCTTCTGTACTCATCACTGAAGTACACAAAAATAGCATTATCAACCAATGAGTTTTCCGACTCACCACAATAACAATACGGTTTGATCAAGTTCTCTTTCATAATTATTTTATTGTTAGTTAACTGAAGTACGTCCATGCGATTATTTAGCATAATCTCCTCCGGGAGAAAAGTACAAAGTATGTTTCAGGCTGTCATAATAAAACAGAATACAACCCTCTGCCCGGATATACCCTTTTGTGGGTGAACTAAGATGAAGCGGATAGCGGACCGGACAGACTCGTCCGTCATTAATGCGATGATGAACAATAGCAAAATATCCTATGCTGTCTGTCCCTAATGTTATGTCCGGACGGTCTGTGGATGATTTCCATCTTCCATACATACCGTCCGGCATTTCTACCGGACTATGTCGGCAGCTTAAAAACACAGGCATGATAAAGACAAAATACAAAAACAGCCTGTATAGACCTCTATTTTTGCTCATAACTTAACTTATTAAATTTCATTTAGTGCAAAAATAGGATTTTATTAACTTATAGAAATTTTACGTTCTGTATAGTGCGCTTTTTTTTCCGAATACCAGATTATTCTTTCCGAAAGTATTCTTTTATAAGAGACATATAAAGTTTAAAACACCCTTTTATCAATAGAAAAACAAATATAAATTCACTTTTAATACTGAAATAAAAAAATACCATTTTATATTAATATCTGTCAATGTGTTTCTCCCATAGGTTTATACAGGATGGCATTGATACGCTGTTCTTCATAAATAATTAATTGATGGGTAACCTCTGCAAGATCAGACTTCATGTGATATAGATAAGTACGCCCGGTTAATCTTTCTTCCATAATCCGTTCCAACTCCTTACCTATATTATCAGAAGGATCGATCTCCATAACACGTGGTATGACGGCTCCGGAAACAGCAGATTCTCCTTCCTGCCCCTGCAAATAATCGTATTGGGACAGCGTATAGTCCATCAACTGCTCATAGTTCAGTTTTTTCCGGGAAGCCATCGTCTCCGCCAAAGGAATATAGTAAAGAATATCTTTGATAAAAGAACTGTATTCAGTCTGTATCCGACGCACCAATTGCATATATTTTTGCTCTTCCGGCGAAAGGCGGGAGGAGGTGAAAGAAAAGGATGCAGCAACCATCTGATATTCGAGGTTTTTGTTGATCTCGCTCAAGACCTCTTTGGCATATGCATAATTCTTCATGGATATGGATGAAACGATGGTATTCAACACATAGAGATCAATGGATTTCAGATTCTCTGCCAATTCTTGTTTAAAACCGGTAAACCAATCTTGTTGCTGAGTATAGATGATGGTATCCAACTGCAAAAGTTTCAGGTCATGGTGGAGTACACCGGTTTGACGAAGTGTCTTGTTTAAAATCAAGATTGAAATGACTCCGCCAATGATTCCTCCGATGTAACTACCTCCGAAACCAATCCAGGTGGGCACATCATCCGCACCCGGCATCAGGGTCAACGGATTCAGTCTGATCAATGCCCAGTTGATCGGAAAAGGAAGTACAAGAGTCAGCCCAAGCAAAATAAGAAGATCCTTCTTACCCAAAGTGAAATTGTCTGTCTGCATAGATACTTACTTAAAAAAAACAGTGATCAGTTGTTCCAGTGATTCGCCTTCCAGAAAGTGCCAATGATCTGTCGGTAATCGCAGGACAGAAGCATTCGGATAATATTTGTTCCACAATCTTTCGCAATTGTCATATTCAGTCCGGAATATACGGTAGTTTTCCTCTGTCCATACCTCTTCGGGAGACAATCCGGCCTGTTGATGGAATAATCCGGATAACAACACAATCACCTCTCCCTGATAAATCAGGTTGGGAGTCGTACTGAAATAAATATCAATGATTTCGTTCCGTTCACGTATCATCTCGTCAGTATCTCCGGGGAATATCAGTAAAGGATAATTCCGGCACAAAGCGGGATTCTGCCAGGCCTGTCCGTCGAGTGCGAAAACCTTCGGTGTTATCCCCATAGAACGGCGTAACAACTCGGCCAGGCCGATTGCCAGTTCGGCACCCATGCAGAAACCGGTAAGCGCGTAAACAGTACGTTCCCGGATCATTGGTTGTACCGCCCGGGCATAATATTCCAGCAATCCCGTAACATCCGCGGCCACTTTCCAGAAGTGATCGTAAACAGCATCTATCACAAGAATATCATATTTTTCGTATAAGCGGTCGGCAAAATGAAAATACCAATGATTGAAATAAGCAGACCCGCAAACCAGAATGATAACCGGCTTCTTGAGATTTTGCTGCTTATACCAATAAACGGGTTCTTGCCTGGGAACCACCAACAGCCGGCGCAGAGTATCGGTAGCATAAACGGCAGATACACTAATCGGGCATCCTCTTTTATTTGCCTCGGTAACCAGCCTCAGTATATCCAACGAAGTCATTCCGAGGTCATCAATCAAACCGGCCTCAACACTGACCCGGGGTAAATTCAGCATTTCCTTCAAAATATCACATAAAATGATTTCTCCCGGATGAACCGGAGGGACATACTCCAACTCCACCGGAGCAAAAGGCGGGAGTGAACGAGTGTCGATCTTATCATTCATTGTACGCTGAAAACGATCTACCACCTGCCATAAATTAGGTATCATGTAATAAGGAAGTTCCGACCGCAAACGTTCTTTTACATCTTCCGGATGAAAACAGCCGGGCACTGATGGTTGCAAGTAAGCACCCAATAATTGCCGTCCATTCTGCTCTACCACCACTACGTGAGCTTTCTCAACCTCCGGGTCCTTATTCAGGCATTCCGTTATCTCACTCAGTTCAATACGGAATCCCCGCATCTTGACTTGTGTGTCCTTTCGTCCGATAAAACGTATAGAACCGTCAGGCTGTTGCCGAACCAAATCGCCCGTCCTGTACAACCGTTCCCCATGATAGAAGAGAAATGATTTTTCATTCAACTCTTTATTCCCGATATATCCGGATGAAACCTGTGGACCACTCAAATAAAGCTCTCCTGTTGCTCCACCAACCACCTGTTGAAGATCTTCGGACAAGATATGGCAGGTGGTTCCTTCCAGCGGATAACCGATATTGTCGTACGAAGTCTCATCATTTACAATCCGTATGGTGCTGAGTACCGTATTCTCTGTCGGACCATAGACATTCATCAACCGGTATGGCTGTTGTTTCAGCCTATTAAACAACTTTTCACTGATAGCCTCAGCACCAAACAGCAAAGTCTTCATGAACGGAAAGTCAAGATTGGCAAACATGCCCAATAATGAAGGAGCGAAAAAGGCCACATTCACTTGCTCACGCCTGATCAGTCCGTCCAGCAAAGAAATGTCCCTGCGTTCCGCCTCCCCCGCCAAAACCAAAGTCCCCCCAATCGGCACACACATCATTAATTCTAATATGGAGGCATCAAAACTGATACTGGCAAAGGCAAGATACCTGTCCGAGGGGTTGGCTAAATGATAAAGTTCCGTATTCATCAGGTTCTTTGTAAATGTCCCCAGATTGGAATAACTGATCTGTACCCCCTTGGGATTTCCTGTCGTCCCGGAAGTATATATGATGTAGGCGCAATCATCGGGGAAGACCTCGGCATATCCGTCAATGGAGGGGCCGGAGAGTGCTGACAAGTCCAGATGAAGCTGGCAGGCTTCCGGAATTCCACTGACTCCATCCGGTGAATCGGTCAATAACAAAACCATACCTGCATTTTCGGCCATGTATCGTTTACGGTTATCCGGCAAAGCAGGATCTATGGGCAGATAAGTCGCCCCCAATCGAAAGATGGCCATAATAGCAGGAACCAGCGTTTTATTCCGTCCCATACAAACTCCGATACAGACATTACGGAAGCCGGATGCATGAGTCACCGGAAAATGTTGACGGACAATTTGTGCTATTTTCCCGGAATAACGTTCCAGTTCCTGATAAGAGACAGTACCGTCTTTCGCAATGACGGCCGTTTGGTCACCCCAAGTAGAGAATGACTGAAAAAAAGTTTCTTGAATATTTGTTTTCATTATTGTTTTTTGATTTAGAAATTATACAATATACTACCGGAAATCCACCGTCCTTTCTGCCGGATGGGGATATTTGCTCCTCCGCATTCATATCGGTTATTAAAGAGATTTTCAACTCCCAGACTGCCTTCTATCTGTTTGTACCTGCATCTGGTAGTGAAAGAGAAAACAGTATAGCCCGGCAGGCGGACAGTATAATTGGTGGCATCTCCGTTGAGTCCGTTTTCCAATACGCTGACCTGTGTATAGCAACGGCTATTACAATTCATTTTTACATGGGCAGACCAGTTCCATATTTTCTTCTTTACCAGGAAATAGCCGGCTACAAGGTTCACGGAAAAATCCGGCACATTGTTAACCGACCCGTCGGTAACAAAGAAATTGGTATAACCCAATACTCTCTGATAGCACAAGTTTGCATCCAGATTTAATCGGTTTGCCCGGTAACGCGTGGTTACCTCGATACCTCCCATATCCAGCAGACCGGCATTTTCGTAAATACGGGTTTCCGGTTGGGTAAACAGAAAATGGGAAGCCCGGTTGTAGAAAAGGTTGCATTCAACATCTATATGAAAGGGGCGATAATGATAGGCACAAGTCAACTGGTACGAACTCAGATATTCAGCCTGCAGATTCTCGCCACCGGAGTAAGTATCCATATCGTTGTTTCTGTAATAATAGGGTGCATCGACAAACGACCTGGAATAACTGGCTTTCAGATTCAGTCCGTCCCGAAGATAAATAAGCGATACACGGGGAGAAAAGGCCTGCATTATCCGGTTATTTCTCCGTTTCTTATAGTCGTATCTGATTCCGGCATTTACAATCCAGTTTTTATGCAGATTATGTTTGAATTGAAGAAATACGTTTGCGTTCATTTCGTGACCGGTGTAAAGCCGCTTGTCGGTCCATGTCCTGACTATTTCTCTGAAATTCATACCTTCCAGGTATTCAGAATCATAAAGTGCATACCGATTCCACTCCACGCCGCCAAGCATATTACCTTTTCCGTATCTTCCCCAATCGTAAGTATAGCTCACACGAGTGTTAAAGCCAACATTGAAGTCCATCCAGCGGATGTATTGAAAAACTCCACGATCCGGAAAAATGAGTTTGGTGCTGTCATTGGGATTGAGGTAAATAGGGTAATCCTGCAATGTATCTCCTGCGGTTTCATAACGTACATTTTTGTTCCAGTCGGTGTAGAACGTCGTACTGAAACTCACATTTTGCCACGTACGACTGTAAACCGCCTGCTCTCTGGCCGACCATCTGGAATATCCCGGACCGGCACCATCAAAAGTGCGGAACTTCTTATAAGAGTAGGGTGAAGCAAAAAGCCACATGCTATAAGGCTGCCTTTTTTTAGCATAGTTCATACTAAAACTGAAAAGTAAGTTTCCCCGTTGCAGTTTAATGCCGCCATCCAGAGCGGGCAGTTCGGAATAACCGTCCAGATAAATAAATCCGTCTCTCGGATAAAGGGCATATTGTTTGCCGGCAGGGACAAAAACCGGCTCTCCCGTTGCACGATACAAGGAAAACCATGCCATAAAATCCATGTTCATGTCGTGTTTGCCCAATAACAAGTCAGCAGCCAGCTGCCCCCGGTCTCCGGCACCGACAGATACGGCACCATTACGAATGTCCACCCCGTCCTTAGTGACAATGTTAATCACGGCTGTCAGCGCCACGCTACCGTAAAGCGAAGAAGCCGGTCCGCGAAGCACTTCTATCTGTTTGACTTTAGCCAGGCTAATGCCATAATCCGGCGAAACAGCATTCGTGATGTAACTGTTCAGGCGCTGCCCATCCTGCATAACCAGTATGTTTTCCTGTCCGGACGAATAGACTCCCCTCATAGCCAGATTCATCTCTTCATTGGAAGACAAACCGGATATGCCGGGAACATAAGCAATCAATACGTCACGCAGGCATCGGGCATGAATAGCCCGAATCATCTCCTCTGTAATCAGAGTGACAGGTACAGGAGCTTCTTCCGGAGTCTCCACCTGTTGCGAAGCCGTGACCAAGGTTACTTTAGTCTCCCTGTGCTTCCTGACCATGTCCGCAAAACGTTCCGGATCCTGTAACGAGATATAATAGTAGGGTTCGTCCTTCAACAACAATGAAACATATTGTTCCGCTTCTGCAAAACGGTCCAAAGCCAGAAGACATAAAGCAGTCAGGCGGCATGCCTCGGTGCGCATCGTCCCCCGAAAAGACGGCAGATTCTCCTCCAATATACGGCAGGCTTGATCAATATCTCCAGTTTTATAAAGCGCTTCTGCCCTTACAAATGAATTTCGGACACTGTCTGCCGATTGTGCTGTCAGTTGCACGGCAAAAAAACAGGAGAAGATATATAACAACAGGTAGCGTTTCATGTGACCGGGATGATAAAACGAAAACAAGTATATTCATGTTGAACCGAATCAAACAGCACCTTTCCGTGATGTTTGTTTTCTATAATATCGCGGACGATCGACATTCCGAGCCCTGTCCCCTGCCCGACCGGTTTAGTCGTAAAAAAAGAGTCGAACAATCTTTGCTTGACTTCCGGACTCATACCTTCTCCATTATCACGGATGGTAAGCACGATTCTTTTATCCAGCTTTTCCAGACTCACCGTTATCTCAGGAGAATATCCTTCGGGAGTATCCTGCCATTTTCTCCATACCGCATAGCAGGCGTTGTTCATCACATTCAGCACTGCCCTGCTGAAATCCTGCGGAATCAGCCGGACCGGAGGAATGTCTTTGGCATAGTCTTCATGAATGGCAATATTAAAATTCTTGTAGTTGGCACGCATTGCATGATAAGCCAGCCACACATATTCTTTGGTCAACTTCTGTATCTGTGAAGGCATAAACTCATCATCCTTACCCCTGGAATAGAGTAGAATGCCACGGATAATACTAATAGCCCGGTCACCATGTTCTCTGATCTTGTCCATGTTCTCACGTAATCCGGAAAGTATATCTTTAATATCTTCCAGCGATTCTTCCGGAATACGGTTCCCGGTTTCATCAACAATGGTATCCAGATCGGACAACAACTGCCCGGACAATTTACTGAAATTAATGACAAAGTTCAGTGGGTTCTGTATTTCGTGGGCTATACCGGCACTCAACAATCCCAATGACCCCAACTTTTCCTGTTCTCTGAGCCGTGCTTCCAGCTCTTCAATTCGTTTTTCTTGTGAAATGTTTCTTTCCATAATCAATCTTTTTAAGTACTATATCATTATTAGCTTATATAATCTGACGGGATACTACGCTGTTAATCAAAACAGTGCATTTACCGACTTATTACACCGGCAGGTAAATGCTTTTATGCCGGCATGTAAATGCTTTTACGTCGGCAGGTAAATGCCTTTACGCCGGTATGTAAAAGCATTTACCTATGCTTGTAAAAAGCAGGATGAACGGACGTTCCGTCCGGAAGGTACAGATCATCCTGTCCCGTCCTCCCATAGAGGCAAAGTAATGGCAAACTCCGTATATTCATCTTTCTCTGAGCGTACTGCTATCTTTCCACGATGATTGAGTATGATTTCCTTGCTCAGATACAATCCGATACCTGCCGCCTCACCGGTTGTCTTCGTTGTAAAGAACGGATCGAAGATTTTCTCAAGAATACTTTGTTCAATGCCCACCCCATTGTCGTATAAGCAGATGACTGCCTGTCCGTTTCGGCTTTCCAATGACAGACCAATCTCAGCCGGATATATATTCTTGCCATACTTCTTGATTATGGCATACATGCCGTTGTTAAGAAGACTCATAATGGTTTTCCCCAGTTGCTCGGCATTTCCGTTAATGAACAATGGTGTATCGGGAAGAGAAGTCCGGACTGAAATGTGCATATCACTGATCTCCTTCCGGTAATAACTCTCCAGCAGTTCCATGTCTTTCCGGCACAAACCCGTCAATTCTATCTTCTCCAGTTGCTTGTTACGGTCTTTCAAAACCTCCTCCATAGCCTTCAGCACACGAGTAGTATTGCTTCCGTGTTCTTCTATTTTTGCCAGGTTATCTTTCATCATGGCTATGACATCTACCGAATCCAGATAAGTGTCTTCATCCAAAAGCTTTTGTGCACTTTCCAGGTTCTGATATAAATCCTGCAATAACCCCGAAGTCAGGTGAGAAAAATTATTAATGTAATTCAACGGATTCAGGATACGGTCGATCAGCCCTTGTGTCAGTTTACCGACAGTGGCCATTTTCTCTTGTCGCACCAGATCATCTTGTGCCTGCCTCAGCTCTTTCAATGCCTCTTCCAGCTTCAGGGACTTTTCCTCTATTTCATTTTTTTGCCGCACCAACTGTCCGGTACGTTGGCCTACAAGATTCTCTAACCTTTCCTTCTCTTTCAGCAAGTTGTGCATCCGCCATTTAAACAGCAGGAACAGTATCCCTCCCAAAGTGACGGCATACAAAACGAGGCTATACCACTGTAAGTAAAAAGGAGGTGACAGCGAAAAACGGAATTGTTTTATTTCGCTTATCGTACCGTAAATATCACGTGCCTGCACGCAAAATGTATATGTACCCGAAGGAAGATTGGCATATTCCTTCTCTGTCCGGTAATCCCACGAACTCCATTCCGGATCGTAACCGACCAGACGGGATCTATATTCATTGGAGCCCGTGAAACAGGCCGCATCCGTGGCAAACGAGAAACGAATGGCGCGGACATCATCTCCAAAACGGGATATATCGTCGATACGTTGGTTTGCTGCCTCCGGATTTATCGGTAAATCCCCTCCCCGGTATATGGAATCGCGGTTCAGACAAACCTCACGAAGATAAATACGAGGAACAAACGGAGTAAACGCCTGTGCTTTGCCAAGATCCATCCGGATCAAACCAAAATCCCCCCCAAACCAGGCTGCATTCCTTTCTTCTATATAAATTACCCGCACAACATAGTTTCGAATTGCATGCAGGCATTGGTTTAATTTCCCGGTATTGTCCTGCGGATGCGTCACTTGCAACTCTTTACCCTTCAGATTCGTTTGCCAATTGTATCCGCGGCTGTCCGTATATCCGGTCATCACTTCTTCGTTTCCCCTTGGCTGAAGGACGAAAGAAGTTCCATCTCCTTTCTGCAGATAGATTTCTCCATACATGGTTTTTGCCCATACAGAATGATCTTTTTTCACTTCCAAATGTACCACCTTCTCAATTCCGGAAACTCTCCCGACCTTCCTTGTCCGGGTAGAATACCGATAAATCCCGTCCATAGCTCCCATTAAAATATCGGTGCCATCCGCGAATGCCAACGAATAGGCTGCAACCTCTGTAAGTTTTCTCAAACGGTCATAATCCCCGACAACATATATCCCATCACTGGTAGCCGCATATAACTCTCCTTCCGGAGAAAGCACAAGTTGCCAACAAGCTTGCGTAATCCCCCTGACAGGTACAAAGACATTGTGCCTCCATACATATAACCCCTGTAAGGTGCCGGCATACAGCATCCCCTTGTAGTGGATGACTGACACGACCTCTCCTTTCAAACCTTCATAGGAAGTAAAGCGGCTGAAAAAAGAAGGAGTGAATACATGAAATACCCCATTATCAGTGGCCCCCCAAAGGTTCCCCCGCCCATCGGTGGCAACAGAAGATACGGAATTGCTGCACAGACCGTTATTCTCGGTTATAGAAAGTAGTTCTTTCCCTTCACTGTCGTTCACCGACAATCCACGGCCGATGTCCTCCAATGTCGTTTGCTTCTGCCACTTCTCCTGCAACTGAACCGGAAGTATCTGTGTGGGAAACAGGAGGGTATCTTCCTGAACCGTATAGCATCGGCCCGATGTCGTTTTCAGGTAAATAAGTCCGTCAACTTCCGCCATATCATCCAATTCACCGAAAGAAGAAGGGTCCAGATCGGACACAATGGTTCTCAACACGACACATCCGCGTTCATCACGCTCTATCCTTCCGAATACATTGTATCCTCCTGCCCATATCCTATCCCCCGAATCGCGGAACAGACGGGTGACACGGGAAAATCCGGGCGTATAGATTGTTTCCCAACGATTGTAATCATAATGAAGAATACCCTCGAAATTGGCAAAATAAACATTCCCGCAGCTGTCACACACAACGTCGAAATTACGATTGTGCGCCTGATACACAGAAGACGGATAGTTCACAAAGAATGGAACTCCTTCTTGTGAATCCGCACATGTCGGGCAAAGACACAACATCAATAAGAGTATCTTTTTCATGGCTGGTACGTTTTTAAATAATAAGATTCAAATGGTATTTGCTTACCGACATAGTACTCCCATTCTTCCTGTGTGAAGTCGCGTCGCAATCCCTGACGGACAACAGTAGCCATATGATCGGGCGAAACGGGTATCCGGTATAACCGGCCCTGTTCGTCTCCCATAAAAATGGATGTACCATCCGGATGAAGGCAGAAAGTGTGAATCCATCCACTGCTTGTCATAATTACAGCAGATTCCGTCTTCCCTTTATGAAGATCCCATAAACGAAGCGTACAGTCATAACTGCTTGAAAACAGTTTATTCCCTTTCCGGAAAATGGCGGTGACGGCAGCCTGGTGTCCGATCAGCTTTTGCTGGACATTCCCATCTTTGTCACATATTAAAATGGTTCCTTCCCTACACCCCACGGCATACCTTTCATCAGAAAGAGAGCAAAAAGAGGTAACCCTCCCCCCTTGCGACCACCCCTCTATAAACCGGACAAATTGACCGGCAGATGAAAGCAAGGCTACTGTTCCATTCTTTAAAAAGACATAGAGGTTATCTCCTGACTTCCCGACACAAGTGACCGGATACTCCGGCTGAAAACAAAGCTGTATCTGATGGCTGATACAGTCAAAAGCATAAATACCCGTTGCAGAAATAGCTAAAAGCCGGTCGGAAGCAGCCGGAATCAATTGCCGGTATTTACCTTCAGGCAAAAGGTAAGCAGCCATACCGGCAGAATTCACGGAGACGAGGCATCCGTCATAGGACAGGGCATACACCAGAGAATCCGAATGGATCAGCACATCCCGAAAATCATAACGGGAATCACTCAACAGAAATCCGGATGTGTACGTTTGTCCATCTCCCGACTTCCAACATATCATTTCACCGTACTTACTGACAGTGACCAATCCCGGCAGAGAATCCCGGCAAGTCTGCGGGTTTCCAATTGTTTCGTGCAACAACCTGATGCCGGTGATAGCCCCCTTGTGTCTAAACCAAAGTTGATCTTGCCTGCAAGATAAGGACAAAGCGTTGAAGACAGCCGGATGATACACATCACCATCATAGTGTTTTGTGAACTGCCAGGAAGTATATGCCAGCAACGAGGCCAGTTCCATGTTGCCGGACCGGTATTGGGTGACAGAAAGCGTACCCAATGAACGTCCCAAGGCCAGAAAAGCCAACGTATCGGCCACTCTCTTCGATTGTTCAGCCTGTAGTTGTCGTTCCATTGCCAGATTCTTCTGTTCATCCGCCAACCGATAGGCTTTCTCAGCCTCCCATTGTGCAGTAAATGCCTTTTCACGAGCTATTTCCGCCTGCTGCTGCATTTGATTAGCTTTCCGAGTCTGCGCGACAGCTTCCTGCCTTCTCTTTTCGGAAATGTCTTTTTGCTGATAGGCAATCTCCTCCATTTGCTGACTGACACGTTGGATAAGAACCGACTGCCTTTCTTTGTCCTGAAACTCCTCCAAAGACAAAGTCAGACGGTCTCTCTCCAATTCCGAATGACGATAGGCCCGGTATAAAACCAGACAAACGGTTAACAGTACACAAGGGACTGCTATGATCCAACGGATTATATTTTGGCTTAACTTGATCATCATACAGGTTCATCTTCCGATTGTGGATACTTCTTTTTAATGGTTAACCGATTCTCTTTATTGACGTAGGCATACGCCACATCATCCATCATTTCACGTACCAGAAAAATCCCCAATCCCCCTATCTCACGCTGTTCCGGCGGTAATGAAATGTCCGGATCGGCTTTAGCCAGAGGATTGAACGGAACACCTCCATCTATGAATTCCAGGACAATCTCTCCACCTTCATCCCATAAACACAGAGTCAGGTAACCGTCCGTTTCCTGCGGATAAGCATAATTGATAATATTGACTATTATCTCCTCACTTACCAAACGGAGGGCATAAGACAGGGAGGGATGTGAAGTAACTTCACGGCTATGCATCAGCATATCGAGAATTTCATCCAACCTCCCGACGACAGGGCGAAACTGAAGTAACGTCATTGCTCAGGTATTTTTTAAGATTGTGATAATTCGTCAAGGGTCTGATAGAAACGAAAAAACTTATCGAATCCGGTCATGTGCATTACGTCCTTAATCTCTTGCGACACACCGACAAGACATACATTCCTGCCTTTAGCCTTTGCCAGTTTAAAGGCGTAGAGCATAACGCGTAATCCGGCACTGGATACGTAGGAACAATTGCTGAGGTCCAACGCCACAGAATGCCCTTGCTCAATAAGAGCTACAATTTTAGTTTGTTCGTCAGCGCTTGTATTTGAATCCAAAACGGCACCAACTGGATGGATTTCATACTTTTCCATAGTTTTCTTATTTTTTAGTATTATCTGATTCGTTGAAGAGACAGTAAAGTGATATCATCGGACTGAGGATAATCTCCGGAGAAAGCCCTGACAGAGTGGAGCACCTGCGTAACTACCTCTTTCGCTGAAGTATCTTCTTGCAAAGCACCCAGAACTTCCTGCAGTTTGCCTTCCGAAAATTGTTCGCGTTTATCATTAAAGGCTTCCGTTACCCCATCGGTATACAGAAGTAGAGTATCTCCGACTCCAAACTCCAATGTATTACTTTCAAATTCAATGTCATCGAACACTCCGACCACAAAATTGGAAGCGACGGGCAAGTACGCTGCCGATCGGTTTCTCCGAAGAATAGATGGAGGGTTATGTCCGGCATTGGTATAATCCATTACACCGGTCCTACAGTTATAGATCCCATAAAAAACCGTCACAAACATAGAGTCCATACTTTCTTTGCACAGCAGCTTGTTGGCATAAGTGAGACATTCAGCCGATGATACTCCCCGGAGAGCGGTTGCCCGAAGCAGTGTCCGGCTAACGGCCATGAACAAGGATGCGGGTACACCTTTCCCGGATACGTCGGCAATCACCAGACCTATGCGCTCGTCGTCAATCTGGAAAAAGTCGTAAAAGTCACCACCTACATCTTTGGCCGGGGTCATGGAGGCATAGATATCGACCATTCCCGCCAATTCAGGAAAAGGCGGAAAAGAACGGGGAAGAATGGTTTGCTGGATTTCTCCTGCAATGGCCAGGTCATTCTTGATAGACTCCAGTTGATTGTGTTCCTGCTGTGACTCCCGGATATAACGGACTTGTTCGATTGCTTTTTCAATAGTCCGCGACAAGTCTTCCAGATCTATCGGCTTGGTAGCAAAGTCGAATGCCCCTTTATTCATGGCAGAACGTATGTTGTCCATATCTCCATAAGCAGAGACCATAATACATTTCATCGCCGGATTTTTCAATTCATTGATCTTGGCCAGCAAGGTCAATCCATCCATCTCGGGCATATTAATATCACTCAGGATAATATCGAAATCAGGAGTTTCCAGAAGTTTCTGTAAAGCCTCCAACCCATTATGGGCAAAGGCAAACTCGTATTCACCTTTTCGTATCTGTCGCCTGAAGTACTGGGTAAGCAATACCTCTAAATCGAATTCATCATCTACACTTAATATTTTTGCAGCCATATCTGTGATTATTTATAAATTTCAATTTTCTATTCAGACTTTTATGACGGCAAAAATAGAGAGTGCCCGACCCGGTTACAATTTTATATTTTAAACCGGAAGAATGTTTTTCCGAATGAACGCTATTGTCTTATAAGCATACAGGGCCGCATGTCCTTGTCCCTCAAGGAAAGCAATCAAAAGACCGATCCCTCCTTTTAAAAGGAACTATAGCTTATTCGGAATTTATATTTTCAGGATAGGGCTTTTCTTTTCACTTTTGCTGTCGTAAGCTTACAAAGAATAAATAAAAACGGGCGGAACCGAAAAGCCGGAAATAGAGTAGGAAGAAAGTTCTCTTCAATACAGGAGAATAAAATATTTCTCAAGAAGAATTATGATTAAAGTAAATTTCTCGAAACCGCTGCTGATTCAATCAGTAGCTTTCAAAGATGTATTCCTTCGGATGGATGGAAATGGAATTACCCAAGCCAATGGTGCAGGTGCAGGAAAAGTAAGTTGCCAGAAAAATATGTCTCCTACCGGAGCATTTAAAGTACAAGAACAGAAAAATGGTACGTTTACCATTGAATCAGTAAAGTATCCCGGGGTATTTCTCCGCATGGACGGAAGTGGCATTCGTGGCTTTGCAGGATCGGGTGCAGGACATGTAAACTGTCAGTTTGGAGCGAGTGACTGGGAACACTTCAAGCTGCACGAACAGAACGACGGTTCATATACCATTGAATCAGTTGCCTTCCCGAATGTATTCCTCCGCATGGACGGAAATAACCGGTCGGGTAAAGAAGAAGATTTCGGTACAGTAAACTGCCAATACGGAGCAAGTACCTGTGAAAAGTTCTATTTATTGAATATGCCTGAAACAGGCAAAGTAAAAGATATGTTTAACAAATTTGCGAAATAGCAGAAGGTATTAATACATAAAAAAATCAGAAGTTATAGTTAAACCTATAGCTTCTGATTATATAATTAAGATCAAGATATTCCGGCAGGTTCTGATGATTAGTCTTTCTTATCCAATGCCTCAAAACAAGAGTTTTTACTCACAAACTCCGGAACAATATCTTTCATGGCAGCTACGATCTTCATCTGATCATAGGTGTAACTTACATCGATTAATTTCTGGATTCTCTCTTTCACTTCGTCATAATCATACTCACGCACAGTGGCAATCATAATCTTTTCGTGGTAAGTGGGCTTGGTCAGCTCTTTCACGTTGAGCAACTCTTCGTACAGCTTCTCACCATGGCGCAAACCGGTAAATTCAATCTTCACGTCCGTACGTCCCGAAAGGCTGATCATTCGCTTAGCCAGATCGACAATCTTCACGGGTTTACCCATATCGAAGATGTAGATTTCTCCGCCATTACCCATACTACCGGCTTCCAATACCAGACGACAAGCTTCGGGTATAGTCATGAAATAACGGATAATCTCAGGGTGAGTAACAGTTACAGGACCTCCACGCTGAATCTGATCGCGGAAACGGGGAATAACCGAACCGTTAGAGCCTAATACATTACCGAAACGAGTGGTAATGAACTGCACCGAACGAGTGCCTTCCTTCTGTAATTTTTTCGCTAATGACTGTACATAGATTTCACAGATACGCTTTGAACATCCCATTACATTGGTCGGATTGACAGCCTTATCCGTAGAAATCATCACAAATTTCTCCGAACCGAATTTAACAGCAAGATCGGCAAGCGTACGTGTACCCGACACATTAATCTGAATAGACTCCGACACGTTGTCTTCCATCATCGGCACATGCTTGTAGGCGGCTGCATGAAATATGTATTGAGGCTTGTATTCACGGAAAATAGCTTCCATGCGGGTAGCGTTCGATATATCAGCAACAATCGTCTCAGCATCGATATCACGCCAACGATCTTGTAATTCCAGACGAATGTCATGTAACGGAGTCTCAGCCTGATCAATCAGGATCAACTTATATGGGTTGAAAGATGCAACCTGACGCATAATCTCACTACCAATAGAACCGGCAGCACCGGTAATCATCACTCGTTTACCTTCCAAATGGGAAGCAATCTTATGAATATCTACCTCGATAGGTTCGCGTTGCAAGAGATCTTCAATCTGTATTTCCTTCAGTTGGGTTTTATTGAGTGATTGTCCGCCCCATTCGCTCAGAGGAGGAGCGGTCAGCAACTTCACGTTATTAGAGAGCAGCGTATCAATCATGTCGGACTTTTTCAGTTTCTCCATCTTAACCGGAGAAACGATGATGGTATGCACATCACGGTCGTTCATGTTTTCAATTAGTAGTTCGTCGTTTGGAAATACCTTAGCTCCCATCATAACTTTACCAATCAACTCCGGCTCGTCGGCTATAAAACCACGAAGACGATAATGATTACGCAAATTTACACGCAGAGACTTGGCTATGTTCACTCCGGCCTCTTTGGCACCATAAATAAATACGTTAGTGGTATGACTACCATCGAAGTTGAGCACTTCAAAAAACATCTTAACTACTATACGCGAACAAGCCATCATGGCAAAATTGATCACGTACGCCATAAACAGCACGCTGATGGCACCAATCCGGACACCCAGATAAGCGTCCAGCAGAACACTCAGAATCATCAGTACCCCATAAGAGACCGTAAGCGACACAAAAATGCGCATAATGTCCACAAACGAAGAAAAGCGAAGTACATTTGAATAGGTACGGAATACCCGGAAGAAAATCAAATTAGCCACTACTGTCCAAAGAATGGTCTTATCTATCGTAGACGAATCCAGAAAAATGCTGCGAAAATCGTAACGAAGCGAATAGGCAAGCAAACAGGATGCGACAATAATAAATATGTCAATCAATAGGATAGTCCAAATGGGCAGTACCTTCGCGGAAAGATACCGATGGAAAAAATTCTGTTTCATTTGTTTTACAGTTTTTGTTTTAGGCGGTGCAAAGATACACTATTTTCACTAACCCGTGCGTTTTTATTTGACAAAATAAAGTTTTTAACACAATAAAAGTGGAATAATAGTGTAAAAAAGGGACGGAATTCTCTTCTTCCGTCCCTTTAAAATATGGATATTACATTAAGTTACTTGCCAATTCACTCAATTCGCTGCGTTCACCTTTCACCAGATTGACATGTGCAAACAGGTTCTGATCTTTCATGCGATCGATCATATACACCAGACCATTAGACTGACTGTCCAGATAAGGTTGGTCAATCTGTTGGATATCTCCGGTAAACACCATCTTGGTTCCCTCTCCGGCACGGGTGATAATAGTTTTAATTTCGTGTGGGGTCAGATTCTGTGCTTCGTCAATTATGCAGTAGGTTTCGCTAAGGCTTCGTCCGCGAATAAATGCCAAAGCCTCGATCACCAATTGCTCGCTCTTCTGCATATCTTCCAACCGCTTCACTTCGGTAGAGTTTGAGGCAAACTGACGTTTTATTACATTCAGGTTATCGAACAGGGGTTGCATATAGGGTGCTACCTTTTCAGTCGCATCTCCCGGAAGGAATCCCAAATCTTTATTGGAAAGGGCCACAATAGGACGTGCCAGCAGAATTTGTTTATATTCAGTAAGTTTTCCCAAAGCTGCGGCCAGGGCAAGCAATGTTTTACCGGTTCCGGCCTTACCTGTCAAAGCCACCAGTTTTATATCGGGATCATTCAGAATTTCGAAAGCGAAACTCTGTTCCGCATTACGCGGTTCGATTCCATAATTTTTCGTTTTATTTACCCGGCAGACCATGTGTGTAAAGGGATTGTAACGGGCAAGCACACTGCTGCGATCACTCTTAAGAATGAAACATTCGTTGGGACGAAGAATGTCCTTAAAATCAAATTCATTGATATCCAGCCCTTCTCTGGACGAGTAAATACGGTCGATCAACTCCGGTTCTATGTTTTCGAATACCTCGTTCGATTTTTCGAAAACATCGACATTCACGACCTTATCGGTGATATAGTCCTCGCAAAGTATCCCTATGGAACGGGCTTTCATCCGTAAGTTGACATCCTTAGTCACCAGGATATTTTTCATTTTCGGATATTTCCGCGCCAGAAACTCGGCTACAGCCAATATCTGATGATCCGGTTTACGGGCAGGAAACGATTCATGTACTTTAGGAGCTTCCGAATCACCTGTTATAATAAACAACTTGCCCAGTCCTTCGCCCAAAGGGGCGCCATGGGTGAACAGGCTATCGTCGGTTATTAAATCAAGTTCGCGCACAAACTCACGCGCATTGTAATTGATTTGTTCATTACCTTTCTTGAATTTATCCAATTCTTCCAAAACAACAATCGGAAGATAAATATCATTCTCCTGAAAATTCTTCAGGCAATTGTAGTCGTGGAGAATAACATTCGTGTCGAGCACAAAATTTTTCTTTGTTCCCATGATTCTTAGATTTAAATGTTGATATTTGCAATCAAAAAGACAATCGACACCTCTGTGTTGAATTGTTGCAACTAAGATAACAAATAAAAAGGCAAACAAAAGAAGTTGCCCGTTAAATATTATAAAACATGAATTATCAGGAAACTTTAGACTACCTATACAACAGCGTTCCCATGTTCCAACAGGTAGGAAGCAGTGCATACAAAGAGGGACTGGGAAACACCCATGCATTAGACGAATATTTGGGACATCCTCACACCACGTTTCAAAGTATCCACATCGCCGGGACTAATGGAAAAGGCTCTTGCTCACACACATTGGCAGCAATTTTGCAGTCGGCCGGATATAAAGTCGGGCTCTATACTTCGCCCCATTTAGTCGACTTCCGCGAACGTATCCGCATCAATGGCGAGACCATTTCACAAGAATATGTGATCCGTTTTGTGGAAAGCCACCGTTCTTTTTTTGAACCATTGCATCCTTCGTTCTTCGAGTTGACTACAGCCATGGCATTCCGATACTTTGCCGACCGGCATATCGACGTAGCTGTAATCGAAGTTGGACTGGGAGGACGCCTGGATTGCACCAACATCATTCATCCGGATTTGAGTATTATCACCAATATCAGTTTCGACCACATGCAGTTTCTGGGCAATACACTGGCAAAAATAGCGACAGAAAAAGCAGGTATCATAAAAAAAGGTGTACCGGTTGTCATTGGTGAAACAACCGAAGAGACTAAGCCCGTATTTTTGCAGAAAGCTCAGGAAGTGGAAGCTCCTATCATCTTCGCAGAAGAAGAACAAAGACTAAAAGGAGCAACAAAATTCAAAACCTGTACGAACAGAAAATGGACAGAATGTCCGGAAAAACACTCCAGTGCTGTACAAGCAGAAGAAGCAGAAGCTGTTTCCGGCTGGATCTACGAAAACGAGACATATCCCGAACTGGAAGGAGTATTGGGAGGTTCATATCAACTAAAAAACACAAATACACTTCTGTCTGCTCTTCCCATCCTGAGGAAGTCAGGTTATAAGATCAGTGACAATGACGTAAGAAACGGTTTCCGGCAAGTAGACCAAATGACCGGACTACAAGGACGCTGGCAAAAATTGAGAAACTCTCCCACCATCATTTGTGACACGGGACACAATGTAGCAGGTATCTCTTATATCGTAGAGCAACTAAAGCAAATGAAATATGAACGTCTCCACATGGTCATCGGTATGGTGAACGACAAAGACGTCAGTGGAGTGCTGGCCTTACTGCCTAAAAATGCAGTCTACTATTTCACCAAAGCGAGCGTCAAAAGAGCTCTGTCAGAGACTCTGTTACAGCAAATCGGAGCCTCTGCCGGACTGCAGGGCAACACTTATCCTGATGTTCAATCGGCTGTAAAGGCCGCACAAGAAAAAAGCCTCCCGGAAGACTTGATCTTCGTAGGAGGCAGTAGCTTTATTGTAGCCGACTTATTATCGTGCCGCGATACACTCGATCTCGACTAAAGCATCTTTAGGCAAGGCTTTCACGGCAACAGCCGAACGGGCGGGAAATGCGCCTTCAAAATAAGTTGCATATACCCCATTCATTCCGGCAAACAAAGACATATCCTGGAGGAAAACTGTCGTTTTTACAATATCTGACATGGTCAGACCGGCAGCCTCAAGGATATGTTTTATGTTTTCAAGAGACTGGCGGGCTTGTGCTTCCACACCGTCGGGCATCAGCCCCGTAGCTGCATCGATAGGAAGCTGACCGGAAACAAATACCATTCCATTCGCTTCAATAGCTTGACTGTAAGGACCGATAGCTCCCGGTGCCTTATCACTGCAAATTACTTTTTTCATTTTACTTGGTTTATTAATGATTGACATTTATGGTAAAGTTGATATCCTGAGGATGATAAAAAACTCCTATCAGGAAAGTTCTTATGAAAACAAAGATAAGAAAAAAATATAAGAGCTATGCAGTATTTGGCAAACAAACGTATTTATATATATGAATACACAAAAGAATCAGAATAACTTTAACCGAATAAGACCTAAACTTTAACAAAATGGAGATGTTAGAAATGGATCTCCCCCATAAAGAAAGAGGTTATCGCAATGACGATAACCTCTTCTCTTTTATATTTCCGGCACTTTATTTACAATGCTTCTTAATCAGTTCATCCACATTAGGATCGCCAAGTTCTTTTGCTTTGGCAAAACTTGCACAAGCCTCTTTTTCTTGCTTCAACTGAATCTGGCAAATTCCTAACAAACGATATGCTTCGGCATATTTCGGATCAACAGTCAATGCATCTTTCAATACTTGCTCGGCCTCCGCATAGCGTCCCACACGCAGGTTGACCACTGCCAACTCTGCCCGATAAGTGAGATCTTCCGGATTCAGCTCGATTGCCTTTGTGATATCATCCAAAGCACGCTGGAATTGTTTGGCTTTGAAGGCAGCCTGTTCCCGATAATAATAAAACAAATCGTTAACGCTGCCATTCACTGCATTGAAATATGCATCATAATCGGCCAGCGCCGGACGATACTTTTCTACATTCATATACATCTGGGCACGTTCCAACAGATAGGGAGCCAAATCTGCTGTAATGGGCGTCGGACAATGGGCAATACAACTATCCAGCAAAGCAACGACCTCTTCGGGAGCAGCTTTACTCAATTCCTTTGCCTTGGCAGCACTGAAGAAGGAAGCCGGAGATGCCAATTCGGTTCCGTTCACTTTGTCATAGCTGGTAAATGCACCGGCATAATCCTGCTTGGCAAAAAGAATATCTCCTTCAAGTTGACGGTATACAGGTAAATCCTGAACAGCTATCGCGCTGCGCACATCCGCCAGAGCCTTATCATATGTCCAATCCTTATAAGTGGTTTCAGGTTTACTCAATTGGTAGTTGTATATCAACTTGGCTATGTTATAATAAACATCATCCTTTTTCTGTGCAACCTTCAGGGCATGCTCCAAATCGGCAGCCGCTTTGTCCATATCCTTACCTGCAAACACATAGTTCCCTGCACGGCGAAGATAGCCATCCGCACTGTTCGGGAAAGTTTTGATAAAATCATCAAGGGCAACGGCATAAGCCTCAGGAGTAGTTTGCGTAGAAGCGATAAACAGGTAAACCAAAGCCTGATCTTCATCTTCAGGTAAGCCTTTCTTTATACCGATTGCATTCAGTGCGGCATCGCTCAGTGCAAGAGCATTGATATTCTGTGACATGGCAAAAGCTGCACCTGCTGCATAACTAATAGAGGTAGTATCCTGTCCGGAAGCTTTTTGTGCCACTCCGAACACTTTACCGTCCGCTGTCGTTACCGGACAACTTACCATCTTATCTTTCAATACCATATCCAGTGTATAATAATGATATTTATCACCACCGATATTATCCACCTTTTTCACTTTGCCACTGGTCACGTTTCCACCTTTCTGAGTGGAATAAGGTAACAGATAGACTTCGGCACCTACAGCCGGAGCTACAGTGGACACCTGTAATGCCGGTACCTTCTTTACTGTAATGCCGACACGGAACTTTATGATATCATACATATCATTGGCTCCCAGAATACATTCAACCGGCATTTTCTCTCCTTCGGAATTAATGATAACAGCACGCTGAGCTCCTTTAAACAAAGAATAGTCAGACAGAGCCACTCCGTCTTCGGTCACAAAAAATCCGTTGCCGGTATTCTGAATTTTGTCGTCTTTATCATACGTAACGATGGAAAACACCGATCGTTTCGCCTTCTCTACCCATTTGGGGGCTTGCGCTACACTCCATTGTGACAGGAGACAAAGCACAAATGTGAATAATATGCTCTTTTTCATGTATTTGAATGTTGTTTTAGTTTGTACGTTGTTTCACGCCTTCATAAATCAGGATACCAGCGGCTACCGACACATTGAGTGACTCAATACTGCCCAACATCGGAATCTTGACCCATTCGTCGCATAACGCAAGGTTATCGTACGAAACACCGGTATCCTCGGCGCCCATAATGATGCACATCGGACCGGTATAGTCGGCCTTCGTATAATCATAATCACCCTTTTCGGTAGCAGCCACAATGCGGAATCCACTATCTTTCAGATATTGTAAAGTTGTCTTTAAGTTCTGTTCACGACAGACAGGCAAAGTATGCAGAGCTCCGGCTGAAGTCTTCATCGCATCCGCATTGACCGTAACACTTCCTTTCGCAGGAATAATGACAGCATCCACTCCGGCACATTCGCAAGTACGGGCTATGGCACCAAAATTACGCACATCCGTAATCCCGTCGAGCATAACAAAGAACGGACTCTTACCTTCCTCAAAGAGGAAAGGTACCATATCTTCGGTCTTCTGATACGTCACCGAAGATATGAATGCCACTACACCCTGATGATTTTTACGGGTGATGCGGTTGATACGTTCCACCGGGACGCGCTGAACAGGAATCAGCGTACCTTTCAGAGCAGCAAACAGCTCCTTGGACAAGTCACTCTGAATGTCTTTCTTCACCAAAATCTTGTCTATCTCTTTACCAGCCTGAATGGCTTCAATCACGGCACGGACGCCGAAAATCATTTCGCTTTTATCAATCATGTAATTGTCTGCATTTTTAGAGTATGCAACTCGCCAATGTTCATTGCACGCCACTATATACTTATTTTATTATTTTTCTCTCTTTCAAAGAAGGTTCCAGCAATGCCCTTGCATTGCTTAGTGCAGCCTCGGTCAAAGTGGCACCACTCAGCATATGTGCCAACTCTTCTACCCGTTCTTCGTCAGTCAGACGACGAATATGGCTATTCGTTTCCGTATCATTATCCCGCTTGTATACCTTATAATGGGCACGTCCACGGGCAGCAATCTGAGGCAAGTGGGTGATACTGATCACCTGCCTGTTTTGTTCACCCATCTCTTGCATGATGTCCGCCATGCGATCTGCAATCTCACCGGATACTCCGGTATCGATTTCATCGAACACAATAGTGGGCAATTTTACGGCTCCTGCTATCATTGCCTTGATAGACAGCATAACACGAGCTATTTCACCACCGGACGCAACTGAAGATATACTCTGCAGCGCTCCGTTCTTATTGGCAGAGAATAAGAAGTTCACCGTATCTTCTCCTTGGGGACCCAATTCTTTTTTCAGCCCCATTTCCACCTGGAAGCGGACATTGGGCATTCCCAAAGGAATCAGACGAGCTGCCATCTGCTTTTCCACTTTACGGGCAATCTCCGTACGGGCCTTCGTCAGGACAAACGCTTGTTTCTTTACCTTATTATATTGCACATCTCTCTGTTCCGTCAATTGAGCTATCCGATCATCATACGAAGTAATGGCAGCAAGTTTCGTTGCATATTGCTCTGAAAGGACGATCAACTCTTCTACTGTCTGAACACGGTGTTTTTGTTCCAAAGAATAGATCAGGTTCAACCGGTCATTCACTTCTTCCAGCCGGGATGGATTGAACTCGACACTCTCTCCCTGATCCGATATTTCCTGAGCTATATCTTTCAGTTCTATATAAGTGCTCTCCATCCGTTCAGCCAATTCTCCGGCAGGCTGGTATACCCGCTGCAATCCATTCAGAGTACCCAAACTCTCTTTCAAAGCAGGCAACAGTCCTCCTTCGTCTGAGGCAAGAGTTTGCTCTACCCGATATAATCCGGCTTTGATATCTTCGGCATGTGCCAATGTTTCGGCCTCCTGTTCCAATTCTTCCTGCTCTCCGGCAGAAAGATGTGCCTCCTCCAATTGTTCTAACTGGAAACGGATATAATCTTCATCCGTTTTGCTCTGTTCGGCCAGTACAATCAGTTCGTCAAGTTCTTTACTGAGCTTTTTCCATTCCTGATATAAATGATGATATACATCCAAAGCCTCTTCGTTGTGGGAAAGTATATCAAGTACATTGAGCTGAAAACCTTCTTTGTTAAGCAACAGATTCTGGTGCTGCGAATGTACATCGATCAATTGCTCGCCCAATTCTTTCATTTGTGTGAGCGATGCAGGCGTATCGTTAATAAATGCTCTGCTTTTACCGGAAGACTGTACCTCACGGCGAAGTATACATTCGGGCTCATACTCCAGTTCGTTCTCTTCGAAAAAAGCTTCCATATGATAAGCTGATATATCGAACCTGGCCTCAATAATACATTTCGAAGCACCTTGCCGAATAGCCTTCACATCAGCACGCTGTCCGAGTAAAAGTCCGATTGCGCCCAGAATAATGGATTTCCCGGCACCGGTTTCACCGGTAATCACAGAAAATCCGGTTTCGAAACGGATATCAAGTTTCTCAATCAGAGCATAATTCTGGATGTATAATGAACGTAACATAAATCACAATTCTTTTATCATTCGATCAATAATATCTCTGGCTACTTCAGTCTTGGATTTTAACGGATAATCGGTTCTGCCTCTACAACTGAGAATACTGATTTTATTTGTATCGTAACGGAAACCCGCACCTGCATCATTCAATGAATTCAGCACAATAAAATCGAAGTTCTTCCGGATCAGTTTTCCTTCGGCATTACGCTGTTCATCATTCGTTTCAAGAGCAAAACCGATTAATTTCTGCCCCGATGTCTTCAGTTTACCCAATGCAGCGGCAATATCGTGGGTGGGCTTGAGATGTAACATCAAATCATCTCCCTCCCGTTTTATCTTCTTATCGACTACAACATCCGGAGTAAAATCTGCTACTGCAGCACATAATATTCCGGCATCCACCAATGGGTATTGCGCCATAGCAGCCTCATACATTTCCTGAGCAGACTCCACATCAATACGGGTAATGTGTGAATGATATACCTTCTGTTGCACCGGTCCGGCTATCAGCACTACCTCCGCTCCGCGACGGGCACACTCCTCTGCTAATGCAAATCCCATTTTACCGGAAGAATAATTACCAATGAAACGTACCGGATCAATCTTTTCATAAGTCGGTCCGGCTGTAATCAGCACTTTCTTTCCAGCCAGCTCGCCCGTAGAGGAAAAGAACTCATCAAGTACCCGGATAATATTCTTCGGTTCTTCCATGCGCCCCTTACCTACCAAATGGCTTGCCAATTCTCCCGAAGCCGGTTCAATGATATGATTACCGTATGAACGCAGCGTATCCAGATTCTTCTGGGTACTGGGATGCGCAAACATATCCAAGTCCATGGCCGGAGCGATAAACACCGGTGCCTTCGCTGACAGATAAGTCGTGATCAGCATATTGTCTGCTATGCCATTTGCCATTTTACCAATGGTAGAAGCCGTCGCAGGCGCTATCAGCATAGCATCTGCCCAAAGCCCCAAATCTACGTGGCTGTTCCACGTTCCGTCCCGCTGGGCAAAAAACTCACTGATAACAGGCTTACTGGTCAAAGCGGACAAAGTTATCGGAGTAATAAACTCCTTTCCGGCAGGAGTAATTACGACCTGTACCTCCGCTCCCTGTTTAATCAAGCCGCGTATAATGTAGCAAGCCTTATAAGCAGCAATGCTACCGGTAATGCCAAGTATAATTTTCTTTCCGTTCAGCATAGTTATTTTCCCGTTAACTCACGCAGGCGAATCTTCGTCAACATGGCTTTTGTATTCAGCGTAAAGTCACTATTGAGAATCCAACTGTAATATCCGGGATCTTTTTTCAGCACTTCACTCACCGACTGGCCTTTGTATTTGCCAAAATTAAAAACCTCCACTCCATTGTCATCATACACCATACGTCCGGCAAAATCCACATTCTTGTTATAGCTTGAGTAATCGGCCAGGAAAGACATATCGTTTTGCAAATCTTCCGGATAGCGGTCAAGTTGAGCCATCAGGACCTCGTACGTGGCGCGGGTATCGGCTTCCGCTGTATGTGCATCTTCCAAATTACGGCCACAATAGAATTTATAAGCAGCCGAAAGAGTACGTTGTTCCATCTTATGGAAAATTACCTGTACATCAACAAATTTGCGCTTACTCATATCAATATCAACCCCGGCACGAAGAAACTCTTCCGCCAACACGGGAATGTCAAAACGGTTGGAGTTGAAACCAGCCAGATCACAACCTTCAATGTCATTCGCAATGCTTTTTGCCACCTCCTTAAAAGTAGGACAATCAGCTACGTCAGCATCAAAAATACCATGAACGGCAGATGATTCGGCAGGAATAGGCATTTCGGGATTAATACGGAGAGTTTTCGACTCTTCATTCCCGTTCGGATATACTTTAAGATAACAGATTTCTACAATTCGGTCTGAGTTGATGTTAGTCCCGGTCGTTTCCAGGTCGAAAAAGACAATAGGGTTCTTTAGGTTGAGTTTCATTATTTATACGGTTTTGTTTAAATTCACCACAGAGGACACCGAGTGCACAGAGCTTCAATTCCAAAGAATGATGCCTCTGTGATCTTTGTGTCCTCTGTAATGAATCCGATTCTATTTCTGTTCCGCAGTTAGTCGTTCAGCATCATCGGCATCAGCAGCATCAACAAATCTTCGTTTTCTTCCTGTTCTACCGGAATAATGACACCTGCTCTTGACGGATCAGCCAATTCGATAATCACTTCCTCTGCCGAGATATTATTCAGAATATCGATCAGGAAAGTAGATTTAAAGCCAATACTCATTGCTGCACCCGCATATTGGCACACCTGTGTTTCCTCTGCAGAAGTAGAGAAATCAATATCTTGAGCCGAAACCACGATCTGGTTTTCCTGCATACGGAGTTTGATAAGACTGCTTGCCTGTGAAGAGAAAATAGATACACGACGCAAAGCACCTATCAGCTGCATACGGTCTACCGTCACTTTGTGCGGATTGTTTTGTGGAATCACTGAATTATAATTGGGGTAGCGTCCTTCAATCAGACGGCAAACCATACGATAACTTTCGAGCGTGAAGACAGCATTGCGTTCGTCAAACTCGATCACCACCATACCCGATTCCTTAGGCAACAGGTTCTTCAACAAAGTTGCCGGTTTTTTGGGCAAAATAAATGCAGCACGTTCATTTCCGCGTGCAGCCAATGTTTTACAACGTACCAACTTGTGTCCGTCCGAAGCTACCATTGTAATGTCTTCAGTCGTAATGTCAAAGTAAATACCATTCATCACCGGACGGAGTTCGTCATCGGCAGTAGCAAATACCGAACGGTTAATGCCTCCCAGCAATATCTGTGCTTCCATCTCCACACGAACCGCATTATCACCGAGTGTAGCCGATTGCGGAAACTCGTCGGCATTCTGCCCCATCAGGCTATATTTACCATTTTGGTACTGTACCGTAATTTCATAGGTATCCGGCTTTATTTCGAATGTCAACGGTTGTTCCGGAATCTCTTTCAATGCATCGAGCAACGTTTTTGCAGCGACGGCAAACTTTCCGTTAGAATCACTCTCGTTCACCTCAACTGAGGTTACCATCGTAGTTTCACTATCAGAAACAGTCACAGACAGTGTTCCGTCCTCCAACTGAAAGAGAAAACAATCTAAAATAGGCAGCGCATTTTTTGAGTTTATCACACGGCTAACAGCCTGTAAATGGCTGGAAAGTGCAGTACTTGAAACGATAAATTTCATATAATCTGTGATTTTAAATTTTATATTTTTGCAAAGCACAAAGTTACAAAAAAGATCGAGGCAGCACAATAAAAGAGAAGAAAAAACAGGAGAATATTCGTCGGATATCCCTAAAAAATTGTAACTTCGCCGCACAATTTAAAATTATCGCAATGGAATTTACAGGAAAAATTATCGCTATACTCCAGCCCAGAGGTGGAGTTTCTAAGACAAGCGGCAACGAATGGAAGGCTCAGGAGTATGTAATCGAAAATCATGATCAATATCCAAAGAAAATGTGTTTCGACATCTTCGGAGCAGACAAAATAGAACAATTCAACATCCAGATGGGTGAAGAGTTGACCGTATCATTCGATATCGATGCACGTCAATGGCAGGATCGTTGGTTCAACAGTATCCGTGCATGGAAAGTAGAGCGTGTAGGCGCAGGCGCACCCATGACTCCGGGAGCTCCGGTTCCTCCTCCGGCACCATCTTCAGCACCGGAATTCATTGCCGGTGATGCAAAAGACGACTTGCCTTTCTAAGCAAACATGCCTTAGTATAAGACACAAAACCCCGAAAGCTATCCAATTTCTTTCGGGGTTTTGTGCCTCTTACCGTAGTCAGGAAACATCGTCAGAATCACCTTTATAAATCAAAACCACATTAGGATAGACAACTCCGTCAGTACAGGTAAACTGTGCAGAAAGAATAAAATGACGAAAGAACTCCTGATTGCGAAAGAAAAATGCAGGTATCAACCTGACGTAGTTCTCCGGCTGGGAAAAAGTTTCTCCCAAGTCAGCCACCATCATAAAGTTATATGACGGAGAAAGATTTACTACCGCTTCCTCGTATCCGGGAGTATCGTTCAGAATTTCTTTTTTATCCAGGCAACGGACATATGTGGCAAGACTCTCCGCATCCGGAGCCAAAATCAGTCTCTCTCCATAGAAACAAGCATAGACATATAAGGCAGATTCCGTAATTCCGGTCAATTGCGTAAACAATGTATTACGTGGCAACACATAAAGCGTATAAGCTCTTGAAGGCGTTTTACAGAAAGTAGTACGTGGCTTCGGAGGGCCGTCCACTTCTTTCGGAGCACTCCGGAGTACTCCTTGCAACACCCGCTCAGCCTGCTGGACATCCTTCAAGGGAATAGTCATCACCGCACAAGGATTCGCAAGAGTGTCCGCCGAATGGAACAGGCAGGTCACAAGTTCGCCTCCGGCATTATCCTTGAGGAATGCAAGCAGTTCTCCGTCCCGGTCCCTGATATAGTCTGAATAGGTTGATGTTGTATATTCCTGCCGGGCAGTAAAGTCAAGCATCGCCTGCATATCCGTCACCGACCGTTTATTGAAAAAGAAAGTAGAAGCCGGCAGGATGTCTCCCGGAAAGTCTTCTACAGGTTGTTGTTGCCGAAGCACGTTCATAAAAGTCATACAGGTATCAGTATCATGACTGACTCCAGAAAAGTAAATGGCATCCCCGTTCATTTTCATATCAAATTCGGTCCATCCCCCCAATTGTGTACACGAACGAATCCCATCGGTAGCCTTGCCCATACTCAAGGGTTGCATACGGGCATAAATAGTAGCCGCTACACGGGCACGCTTGTCTTCATGCACTTTTACAAAAGAGCTGTCGGTCAGCAAAGACTTTTTCGACAAACGTGCGTCGATCACTTGTTCTATCAGCTTCTTCTGATAGCTCACCGCCAAAAAATCGGAAGTGAAGTAGCAAGCTAAAAAGCTATCATCCGGCATCGGATAGATGCGTATCTCCTCCCCTTTATAATCAAACAGTTTTGATGGGAAACTGCTTGAACAGTATTTACGTATAAATTTCTCCACTAACTCATAATCACCATTTCCCAAACTGCAATACAACACCTGGTTGCGGTCATTATCCGGCTCATGAAAGCTCAACAACACCTTATTCATCTGTTTACTCAACCCGTGAGGCGTATCTTCCAACAATGTATAAAGATGGAGTTTCAAATAAGAAAATAATTTGGAAATATAAAGGAAATGCTGATCTTTGCTACAACTCAGTTCATTGATACTCTGTATCATCCCGGCAAGATCATCCGTTTCGAGAACCACAGTGGCCGAGCGCGGAACAAGCGTATAAAGATTAAAGTCTTTACGCCCCTCAACCGCCGATAATCTGAAAAAAGAAAACATAGCAAAGCCTGTACACAGTAGTACAACAGACGAGATTACGGCTATTTTCACTATCGTACGGAGTTTCATGGCATTCGTTGTTTATCGGCTCACTGCAAAAATAATAAATTCTCCAAATAAAACAAAATATACTTAAAGAAAGAATTATTAAGCATTAATCACTAACATTCTATTTCAAGCCCGTCGAATGCAAAATGCACAAGCGGAGGAAGTAGTTTTTCCACATCTGCCTGAAGTCCGATATGATGACTCATGTGAATAAACCAGGTTTCCTTTGCCCCAATGCGTTTCACAGCCTCCAGCGCTTCAGAAAGGCTTTGATGGGTGTTGTGTGGTGCTACACGCAATGCATTCATCACCAGCACATCTACCCCTTGTAACTGCTCAAACGATTCATCGGGCATGGTCAGCATATCAGTAATATATCCGAGCTTTCCGATCCGATATCCCAGAATGGGCAGTTTGCCGTGCATTACCCTCAAGGGTAACACTTCGGTATGATTAACAAGAAACGGACGATTGGGTTCAATCTCACGCAAAGGAATATTCGGAACTCCCGGATAAGTATGTTCCACAAAGCAATAAGGCATCCGGCTACGCAAACGCTCAGCCGTATACGTTTCGGCATAAATAGGTACCTCTCCGAAACGACAGAAAGGACGTAAGTCATCCAAACCTCCCACATGGTCATAATGTTCGTGGGAAATCAATACGGCATCAATTTTACCAAACGGGACATGTAACATCTGTTCCCTGAAATCCGGACCGCAGTCCAGCAATAAAGTAGCATCCCCGGTCTGCACCAACGCCGAGGTACGAAGACGATGATCTCTCGGATCTTTTGAAGTGCAAACCGCACAAGTGCATCCAATCTCGGGCACTCCGGTAGAAGTCCCGCTACCAAGTATTCTTATTTTCATTTCAGATAAAATTCACCTCCGGATGAATATCTATTCCAAACTTCTCTCTAACCGAAGCGCGTACTGCATCCGAAAGTGCTATAACATCCGCGCCTCTGGCTCCTCCGCGATTCACCAGTACCAGCGCTTGCTTATCATGTACCGCTGCCGGCCCCAAAGCTTTACCTTTCCAGCCACACTGATCAATCATCCAACCGGCAGGAATCTTTATCCGGTCGGCATCTATTTCGTAAAAAGGCATATGTGGATATTCTTCTTGCAACGCTTCAAATTTGATGCGGGACACAATCGGATTCATAAAGAAACTTCCCGCATTACCCATCACCCGGGGATCCGGCAATTTCTCCTCACGGATGGCGATAATCACCCGGCGCACGGTCTCCAATGTCACCGTAGGATACTTCTCCAATTCCCGGCGGATAGTACCGTAATCCAACGTATAATATTCCTTCTTACTTAACTTAAAGCTGACATAAGTGACAAAAACACTCTTATTTGCAGGACGCTTAAAGATACTGTCCCGATAGGAATATCCACACTCCGAAATATCATAAACACGTTCTTTCCCCTCAATGTTCAAGGTTTCCACCCGCACAATCAGATCTTTTACCTCAACCCCATAAGCCCCGATATTCTGCACCGCACTGGCTCCCACTTCTCCGGGAATCAGGGAGAGGTTTTCCGCACCGTACCAATTATGCTTCACGCAATAATCCACAAAGTCGTCCCAGACTACACCTGCACCTACACGAACGACAATTTCATCATCCGTTTCGTCCGCCACCTCTACTCCTTCGATACGCGAGTGTAAAACAGTACCTTCGTAATCTTTAGTAAACAGCAGGTTACTGCCCCCCCCAATGTGCAAATAAGGAGAAGTCACTTGTCCTGAATCAATCAACCGATGCAATTCATCCACTGAAGCGTACTCCAAAAAACGAGCTGCGGACACATCGATGCCAAAAGTGTTATGTGATAAAAGAGAGTATTTTTGTTCCATAATCATAAAAAGCAATCACTAAATACTTGTATCCTCAAACTTATACAGTTCCCATCCGCTGTCTTTGCGCTGAAAATAGAGGATATTGGAGAACCCGTTGCCAATACCTTTCAATGCCAATATCTTGCGTGAAGTATTGTCATCATTCTGCTGTCCGTAATTAATATTCGAAAGCTTATCAGTAGGCAATACCGGCTTAAAGGCAAACCACTGGTTCAAGTCAAGTGTAGTTTCGAGTATTGAGAAATCGTCATCCGGATCGGTGGTAACAAACGCAAGCGGCTGCCGGATTCGGTGACTCTGGAAGATACTGTCTGTTGCAAAGTGCCCATAGAATTCGACGAAATCCTCGTTCTCGCTTTTCTCAATCGGACGCAGATTGATTGCTTCAAGCATCCACGCCCCTTTAATTCTTTCAAAATAATATTTCTTCACCATTCGTTTCTTGATGAAAATCCATTCCACCTGAACGGAAGTGAGTGAAGTATCCCCTACCATGTCCATGTCCTCTTCCCGGTCGAAGAGCAAGGTATAATAACTCTGTTTAGTAAACAAGTCATCGTGCTTCCAGTACTTCTTATCAATTTTTGAAGCTCGTTCTCCGCTGTAGTAGGGCAACGGAAACACTACGCGCTGCCTTTGCAGAGCGTCATCAGAAGCAAAGTTATAGATAAAGTCGTCAAACGATTCGTCAGCTTCAATCGGTTTAGGTTCGTCCGAAGCCTTCTCTTTATCAATGGAGTCGGCTTTGTTCACCATAGCCGAATCTACCAGATGTGTAATAGATGCAAAGGGGTCAGCGTCAGTCTTTTTGTTGTTTCCACATGCGGCAAACAACACCAGGACGGTGACTCCCGCCATTATTGTTTTCATTTTAATAGTTAGCAATGTGTCGATATTCCCATGTGCCAACCGGTTTTCAAAACCATTTCATTATTCCGGCGGGCACATGGGCCTATATCATCACATTATTTTAATTTAGCTCTTAGTTTTTCAAGCATATCTACTGTCATACTCTCCAAATCGTAAGCCGGTTTCCAGCCCCACTCTTCGCGGGCACAAGAATCATCCATACTGTCAGGCCAGCTGTTGGCGATGCGCTGTTTCAGCGGGTCTACCTTATATTCCATTTCAAAGTCAGGAACATGTTTCTTGATGGCAGCATAAATTGTTTCGGGTGCAAAGCTCATAGAAGCGATGTTGAAAGCATTACGGTGTACCAGTTTCGTCGGATCAGCTTCCATCAGCGAGATAGCTGCGTTCAGCGCATCCGGCATATACATCATATCCATCAGTGTTCCTTCCGGAATCGGACAGATAAACTTCTCTCCTTTTACGGCAGAGTAGTAGATGTCTACTGCGTAGTCAGTCGTACCACCTCCCGGAGGTGTCACATTCGAAATGATTCCCGGGAAACGCACGGCACGTGTATCTACGCCATACTTATTAAAATAATAGTCGCTCAGCAACTCCGTGGTTACCTTGCTGATACCATACATAGTGCGCGGACGCTGAATGGTATCCTGCGGTGTCTGCACGTGAGGTGTGCTTTCGCCAAACGAACCGATCGAACTCGGAGTAAACACGGCGCATTTGTTTTCGCGGGCCACTTCGAGTACATTCCATAATCCGTCGATACCGATTTTCCAAGCCAGTTTGGGCTTCGATTCGGCCACAACAGACAGCAGGGCTGCCAAGTTGTAGATTGTGTCGATATTATACTCCTTCACTACAGAGGCGATCATCTCCTGATCTGTTACATCGACTACCGCCGACGGACCGGATTCTTTCAATTCCCCTTTGGGCTCTGCCCCGTGAATATAACCTGCTACTACATGTGTGTTTCCGTAGCGTTTACGTAGTTCCATCGTGAGCTCCGAACCAATCTGGCCGGTTGCTCCAATTACCAAAATATTTTTCATTATCTTTACTAATAAGGTGTATTAAGCTAAATGGTGCGCAAAGTAAGCACTTTTTTTTCATTTTTATACCAAATATATGTTGTTTATTCCAAGAAAAATTGTGTCCTTTGCAAAAGAAACTAAAACCCCAAACACTATGTACGGTAAAATGAAAGAACACCTCAGCAACACGATTGCTGAAATTAAAGAAGCAGGCCTCTACAAAGAGGAACGCTTAATCGAAAGTGCACAACAAGCTGCTATCACTGTTAAAGGCAAGGAAGTACTGAATTTCTGTGCCAACAACTACCTTGGATTGTCTAACCATCCCCGCCTGATCGAAGGTGCAAAGAAGATGATGGACCGTCGTGGATACGGTATGTCTTCTGTACGTTTCATCTGCGGAACTCAAGATATACATAAGGAGCTGGAAGCCGCAATTTCAGACTATTTCAAAACCGAAGACACTATTTTGTACGCAGCTTGCTTTGATGCCAACGGCGGTGTGTTCGAACCGTTGTTCACCGACGAAGATGCCATCATCTCCGACTCACTGAACCACGCTTCTATCATCGACGGAGTACGTCTTTGCAAGGCAAAACGCTATCGTTATGCCAATGCAGACATGGCCGACCTGGAACGTTGCCTGCAGGAAGCACAAGCCCAGCGTTTCCGCATTATCGTTACCGACGGCGTATTCTCAATGGACGGTAATGTAGCCCCAATGGACAAAATCTGTGATCTGGCCGAGAAGTACGATGCCCTGGTGATGGTAGACGAATCTCACTCTGCCGGTGTAGTTGGTGCAACCGGTCATGGAGTAAGCGAACAGTACAACACTTACGGACGTGTAGATATCTACACCGGAACTCTGGGTAAAGCCTTTGGTGGTGCTTTGGGCGGATTCACAACCGGCCGCAAAGAGATCATCGACCTGCTTCGCCAGCGCAGCCGTCCGTACCTGTTCTCAAACTCACTTGCTCCGGGTATTATCGGTGCCAGCCTCGAAGTATTCAAGATGCTGAAAGAAAGCAACGAAATCCATGACAAACTGGTAGAAAACGTAAACTACTTCCGCGACAAGATGACTGCAGCCGGATTTGACATCAAACCGACTCAGAGTGCTATCTGTGCCGTGATGCTGTACGATGCCAAACTGTCACAAATTTATGCAGCCCGCATGCAGGAAGAAGGTATTTATGTAACAGGTTTCTACTATCCGGTAGTTCCGAAAGACCAGGCACGTATTCGTGTACAGATTTCAGCCGGTCACGAGAAAGAACACCTCGATAAATGTATCGCTGCATTCATCAAAGTAGGTAAAGAATTAGCTGTATTGAAGTAAACCTTTATTTCTCTTCCATTGTTATTGTATATAAAAGTATGATAACAATGGAAGAACTTACACTCACGACACCCGCGCTGCTATTTTCAGCCGTTTCACTTATTCTTTTGGCATACACCAACCGTTTTCTCTCGTATGCCCAATTGGTACGCATTCTTCGCGACCGTTATATGGAAGATCCCTCTGATATCAATGTAGCTCAAATTGAGAATCTGCGCAAACGCCTCAACCTGACCCGCATGATGCAGGTGTTCGGCATTGCCAGCCTATTCTTCTGCGTAGTTACCATGTTTCTTATCTACATCGGGTTGTTCCTGCTTTCCATCTATATTTTCGGATTTGCACTGCTTCTGTTAATCGCCTCTTTAGGCGTTTCTCTCCGTGAGATACAGATATCGACTCGTGCCTTGGACATCTACTTGAGCACAATGGAAGGAAAACTAAAACATTAAAAATTACTTTTCCACACCACGCCCATAGGAGCCACATAAATAAAGTTCCGCTCCTCCCCACCGGAAGCAAGCGGAACTTTCACAAACAAAACAACAGATCGTTTATAACTTTATCAATCCATACCGGTCAGTCAGCCCGCTCCTGAATGCAACGCAGGGGAATCGCTTCACGTTCATGTCCACCATACACAATACTACCTTTGTCTGTCGGAGTCACCCTAACCTGAAAATATTTCACAGTACTCCCCCCACTGCCACTTAACGTATTCCCACACCAGATAAGCGCACTCTCTCCAATATATTGAAACTCTTGGTTCAGAAAATAGTATCCCGTAAACCGTATATAGGTACTCTGCCGCCCATCCGTATCATAAGTCAGTATCATCCCTCCATCTGCCTTTAAGCTTGCCGGGTTCTTCACATTTGCAAGAAAATCCCCTTTACCGGCCGATTGGCTTACATTCTTAAATAACGAAAGGTAGTTTTCAATCTGCGCCACACGCCATCCGGCAGGACACGGATCATGAACCGTCTTCGGAGCATTCCAGATATTTTTGTAGGTAGAATTATTCTCGGAATTATCAATCCAACTCAGGACATTTGTCTTTTTATATATGTTCAACGGATTCTGGTAAGCCGTCCGGTAAGTCGCCTGAGCATTTACAGCCGGATCAAAAGGCAGAAAAGTGACTCCATCCGGCTTATATAAGCTTAATATTCCCACAATCGGTTTTGCAATCGGAGAAGGAAGATCCACTTTCGTGATCGGCTTATTCGAATAACTGCTCGGATACGGATCTTTCCTTCCCCATTGATAATGGAATCCATGTGTCTTAAACTTCTCCACATCCGACGGCGGCACGCCGGCATATCCGGCCATAGCCCCCAGATTACGATCCATCATCGGTAACTGGTTTCCATGATTGCCATATGTAAATTTCAGTTTTCTTTTAGTCAATGGCTCTTGCACATCCGCATCACCTGTCGCGTCCGGGCGGTAGTCCGTCACCCACACATGCCAGCTCCAGAGTATCTTACCATCCGCACCATAAGCGGCAATCACCCCGCTACCACCGGTAGTGCCCGGAGCCACACGGCAATAAACACGGGCTTCCCCTTTATTCTTCACCGGATATAACGTCGGATCGGTTCCATCTGTCCGTTTCAAATCCACGATGTTCGTATGGTCATCCTCCGAAGTTACGATTCCCATTACCGGCTCACCGATGTCTCCATCCTCTTTGGTCTGCCAGAGCAGTTTCATCGTAGTGATTCCTCCGGAAGCCTCACACCAACCTTTCAATACATCGTTCGTTTTATCCGGATCTCCATTCTGTTGGTATGCCAGCGGATCAAAGCAGAAGCCACCTCCGGCGGATACCATAAAGCAATTGGCCGTAGGCACAAAGTTTTCATTATTTTCCGAAGCGGGTACAGGGTTGATATAGGTCACCCGTTTATCACTTGTCGGGATACCGCTATGTGCAAAGTTCACCGTATAATCATAATTCGCATTACTCTTAATGTCGAAATTCGTCGACTGCCTCCCGCCGATATAAACACGATAGTCCAGTTTAACTTTTGCATCCTGATCGCTCACCGCGACAAAGTTAAAGAAAGAACTTCCTTTAGGAGCATTCTCTTTTGTCCGTTGGGTTTCAGAGTTCGCTGCCGGTTTCTCTCCGCGCATATTGGCCGGTACCCAGCAAGAGTAACTTCCGCTTTGTGCCACATTTTTTATCTGCAAAGTAGTAAACTGATCCAGGATAGAAGGATAATTTCCCTCACTATCGGGGGTAGGGATAACCGCATAGTTCAACGGGACACTTTGGAGCAACAGTTGTTTCAAAGTATATCCGCTCACAGCATATGTCCACTCCACGGTGAGCCGGGCAGCCAGACGCTTCAGCAGCAAACGGGTATCATAGCTCCCCTCCGGACTCTGAATCACATACTTACCATCTACTTGCGCCACATTCACATGCTCCAGATAGAGTACATAAGGCATCTTCTTCATATCTTCACTATTCGAAGGATCAATCGCATTGATCACCGACGCATCTACCTCCATCGCCTGCACATCCGATAAAGATTTGTTATTACTCAGTGTAGCTATGGCATTTCCATTACCCCGCGCCACTAACAGCAATTGACAGCCATTCTTAGGAGTTAATGTCACGTTAAAACTCTGACCGATCTTTACATCACCGTATGCTCCTCCATTCAAACGGGCTTTTGTTTGCCCATCATACTGGTAGATTTCCAAATTATATAACTGGTCGGGTACGTCTGTCGAAGCACGAGTCACCGCCTTTAATGATCGTTTCACATCAAAAGCAGCTTTGCTGCTTTCAACGGCGAGCCGTTGAGGCGAGCCGTTGAGGCGAGCCGTTGAGGATTCATCATCACTTGAATCTTCGGCAAAGCCGAAGACCATCGATACCGTCACCTCTTCACCATCCGCCGGAGGAACCACCGGCTCTTCCGTTCGGTCCTCACATCCGCTCAATCCGCCGTTCAGTACCATTAGTCCCAACAGCATCCACCATTTGTTTTTCAGTCTCTGTTTCATATCATTATTTTTAAATTACTGTCTAATCCCGAAACCCCGGAAAACAGTCCGTCCCGCCTTGTGCATCTCCAGATACACAAAGCGGGACGGAAAACTATATTGTCCTGTCAGCCCTGCCTACTTAACTATCAGCCATTCCCCTAAATTACGCTGTTCCGCATCGAACGAAACACCAACCTTTACCAGTTTCCTGCCATCAGCCCCGTAAGGGAACGAATACCCTTTTTCCTCAATCTGCTGTAAAGCCGCCTCGGCACTGCCGTTCAGTTTGAATTCAAAAACATATGTATAATCAGCTGTTTTCACCACAGCATCCGCACGCCCCCGGGCAGAACGAACCTCTGCCTCCGTAAATTGTCCCATCAGCTTGAATACAAGATAAAATACCACCTGATAATGACGTTCCGTCTTTGTATTCAACTCATAAGGGAAATCAGCAAAAAAGCAACGCAGACGTTCAAGAAAAGCCTCCACATCACCACTTGTCAGCTCCCGGACAAACTTACCTATATAAAAAGCAGTATCCGTAGAAGCCACCGGAGTATAAAAAGGAGCCACAAAGTTAAGGAAGCCATACTTCACCTCTTCGTTGGGGAAGCCAAGCGTATACAGCCCGAATTGCGGATCATACTTCTTGATGGTAAGATAACCACTCTGATAAATCATCGGAACCGGATTATGTATATCGGCACAGTCGTCACTCAATGAAGCCGAGCTCACTTCAATACCATCCAGGTCACGCAGGTCAAAGTCCGTCTTACGCAACATTTCAGCCAGAAACGTAGGAGTACCACTCGCAAACCAAGCGTTCTCAAACAGACCGGTCGAAAAAGTATTCAGTACACTGAAAGGATTGAACATACCTTCCCAGTTACGATAATTAAAATGATAACCGTCATATTGCCGCCCAAGCTTATCCATTGTCTCTTCATACGTCAATCCGTTGCCTCGGGCAAGAGATTGAAGTTCCGGAGCAAAAACGGCTTCTATTTCCGCACGGGTCATACCACACAAAGTAGTATATGCCGGATGCAGACTGATGTCCTGCAATTGGTTCAGATTACTGAAAATACCCATTTGAGCAAACTTGGTCACTCCCGTGATAAAGACCAACTGCAAATAAGCATCGGCACTCTTTAGCACAGTGTAGAAAGCTGTCAACGTCTCACGAAAGTCACGTTGCAATTCCGGATTATCAAACGAGCGAAGCATCGGCTTGTCATATTCGTCTACCAGCACCACTACACGCCTGCCTGTCTGTTCATAGGCACGGCGGATGACGGTCATAAAACGAATCGAGTAACTTCGGTTAATCTCTGTTACCCCGTATTCCGCCTCCCACGCTTCAAGCTGGCTTTCGAGCAGATTGGCCAAGCGCTCGTTACTGTCATATTTCTCTGCATTGAGATCCAGGTGCAACACCGGATACACAAGCCAATCCTGCTCCAACCGCTCAATGGCAAGCCCCTTGAACAAGTCTTTCTTTCCCAAAAAGTAAGCTTCCAGCGTAGAGAGCAACAAGCTCTTGCCAAACCTCCGGGGACGGCTCAGGAAACAGGGGATCCCCGCCTTCGCCAGCCGGTAAACCAGTTCTGTTTTATCTACATAGAGATACCCTCCGGTACGAAGCTTCTCAAAGCTCTGTATCCCAATCGGAAGTTTACGGGACATCGTATTACATATATCCATATCGCCTCTGTTTTTTATATCATTGCTACTACACACAAAGATACTAATTGTTTTCCGTTATTCCAGTATGTCAAAGAGCAAAATTGATTCTTCTGTCAGTCCCTTTCCTGTATGCAGCGCAAAGGAAGCATCGCACTCAAAGTCCCTCCATTATTAATTCCATTGATACCTCTCCGTTGACTAGAGGATGTAGAAACCAACTGTAAATGCCTCGCCTGATAAGTATTACCAATTTTAGCACAATTACAGCACCATATAAAATCGAAATAACCTATTTGAACAAACTCTCCGTCAGCATAATATCCACACAATCGGAAATAAGTGACCTTCGACTGATCTGTCTTATCATATCGCAATACAAAACCTTTATCGTCCCCTTGCGTATTATAATTACTCATATTCATATTATTAGTCGAATAGCTCGGCAACGTCCCGCTATAATCCTTATCACTGAACAAAGAGTAATACTCCTCCGCCTTCGCTACCCGCCATCCGGCCGGACACGGATCATGCACAGTTTTAACGGTAGCAGACCAGGCACCGGATATCGAATTGGTGACCTCACTCGTGAACCAATACTGGCTTGTCGTCGGTTTATAGGCAGTCAAAGGATTCTGATATGCCGTCCGATAACTGGCTTGTCCGTTGTATGACGGATTAAATGGTAAAAACGTCACCCCGTCTGGCTGATATAAACTCATGATACCCACTATCGGTTCCGTTATTTTTTGCGGTAATTTTACAGTTATAATCGGTCTGTTCGAATAACTGCTCGGGTACGGGTCCTTTCTTCCCCACTGATATTGAAATCCATGCGCTTTAAACCTCTCTACATCCAAAATGGGAGCCTTTACATACCCTGCCATAGCTCCCAAATCCCGGTCCATCATCGGACGCTGCTCTGGATGGTTGCCATACGTAAACTTCAGTTTTCTTTTAGTCGACGGTTTCTGCACATCCACATTACCCGTAGCGTCCGGATGATAGTCCGTCACCCATACATGCCAGCTCCAAAGTATTTTACCATTATTATCATAAGCTGCAATCACACCGCTGCCGCCCGTTGTGCCCGGAGCCACACGGCAATAAACACGAGCTTCCCCTTTACCCTTCACCGGATACGACACCGGATCGGTTCCATCTGTCCGTTTCAAATCCACGATGTTCGTATGGTCATTCTCCGAAGTTACGATACCCATCACCGGCTCACCGATGTCTCCATCCTCTTTGGTCTGCCAGAGAAGCTTCACCCTAACGATGCCCCCCCCTTGGCACCAGTCCTTCAAGGTTTCATTCGTTGTCTCTGCTCCGTCACTCTGATAGGCCAGCGGGTCAAAGCAGAAACCCGTACCAGGGGCCACCATAAAGCAATTGGCCGTCGGCACAAAGTTTTCATTATTCTCCGAAGCGGGTACAGGATCGATGTAGGTCACCCGTTTGTCATTCGTCGGGATACCGGTATGACCAAAGTTCACCACATAGCTGTACTCCGTATTATTGTTCAGGCTGAAATCCGAGGATGTTTTCCCGCCGATGTACACACGATAGTCCAGTTTCTTTTTGGGATCCGTTGCATTCACGGCTACAAAGTTCAGAAAAGAGCTTCCCTTCGGCGCGTTCGCTTTCGTGCGCTGCAAATCGGAGTTTGCAGCAGGAGATTCGCCACGTACATTGGCCGGGATCCAGCAAGAATAAGAACTGCCTTTACTCATATCGATCTCTACTGTATGAAACTGATCCAGAATAGAAGGATAATTTCCCTCACTATCGGGGGTAGGGATAACCGCATAGTTTAACGGGACGCTCTGCAACAGGAGTTGTTTCAGTTCATATCCGCTCACGTTGTAGTTCCAGCTCACCGTCAGCCGTGCAGCCAGGCGTTTCAGCAACAGGCGGGTATCATAACTGCCCTCCGGACTCTGAATGACAGCCTTACCGTCGGTGCCCGTCACCACGTTTACGTGTTCCAGATGGAGCACATAAGGCATAGCGTTGATAGCGTTTGCCGTCGAAAGATCGATCTTATTGATTACTGAAGACTTAACGTCCATACTCTTTACATTATCCAAATTCTTATTAATTAAACTTCCTACCGCACCCCCATTTCCACGTGCCACCACCAGCAATTGGCAGTCATTCATCACATTCAGCGTCACATCCAGATGGGTGCCGAGGGTTATATCACCATAGTTTTTACCAGTCTTATAGGTCCCGCTTGCATCGTATTGGAGTATCTCCAGGTTATACAGCTTATCGGGAACGTCCATGACACTACGAGTAACCGCGTTCACTGCCTGCGTTACATCAAAAGCAGCTTTGCTGCTTTCAACGGCGAGCCGTTGAGGCGAGCCGTTGAGGCGAGCCGTTGAGGCGAGCCGTTGAGGCGAGCCGTTGAGGCGAGCCGTTGAGGCGAGCCGTTGAGGATCATTATCACTTGAATCTTCGGCAAAGCCGAAGACCATCGATACCGTCACCTCTTCACTATCCGCCGGAGGAACCACCGCCTCTTCCGTCCGGTCCTCACATCCACTCAACCCTCCCAGAAGGATCACTCCTCCCAAGAGCATTAACCATTTATTCTTCCAAGTCTGTTTCATATCATTATTATTCTTGTACACATCGAAACGGATAAGGTTCACCGAGAACTCCCCAACCATTAGCCGGAGTAGTCAATTCTCCTGCCGCTATTTTTGTATAATATATCCGGTAGTTATTGCCAGTCTTTGCTATCGTATTCGTTCCTTCGTATCCGGCGGCACTTCCATTAAATATCAAATTTCCATTGGCAAAAGACCGGTATGCCGTGACCGGGAACCAGGCTGTATTATCTTCCGTACGGGGAGAGGGCACACCACTTCCACCGGATACATTATACAGACGTCCACCCCGCTCGTGTGCACTACCATTTTGCACAAACGCTCCATTCGCATTAAACCAATACCCCTGCCCCGTGTTCCAGCCCTTGTACACTGTTTGATAGGGAGTCTTCCATCCTGCCGGACAAGGGTCATAAAGAGTTTTAGAGTTATTATACAAATACTGATACTCCGCGGTAGTTTCATTCAAACTATACCAAGAGCACCTGCTATTGTTCTGATCGCTGCCCGAACCTGTTATAATATGATCAGGATGCTCAATCACATATTGCAGCGTATTGCCATTTACTAATGTAATATTGGAATAAGCGACCTTTCCCAGTTTTACCCCTCGTCCTTCTCCGTCATAAATAACGTTGAGTTCATTCGCCGTTCCGTCTATCGACCCCAAGAACGGGTCCTTGCGCCCCCAATAGAACAGATAGCCTATCCGCTTTGCAAATTCCAGCAATGAAGCATTCTCACCGGGAAATCCTCCGGCAGTCGCGCACAGGTTCCGGTCCATAATAACTTTCCCGACATGCGCTCCTCCATCTTTGAAAGCATCAGTAGCATACTGATGTACACTCCCGTTCTGAGTCAACTGCTGTGCCTGGGCATAAGTGACAGAGGAAGTAATCCCCTGCGGTACATAATCGGTTATCCAAAGGTGCCAGCTCCATACAATCGTACTGCCGGAATAGGCAGCAATCAAGGCATTCCCCCCTTTGCTCACCGGCACTTTAACGTGGATACGGGCTTTTTGCAGATCACCTCCGTCGGTGATACGCGCCAGATTTGAATGATCGTCTCTACTGATGGCATACCCCATCACCAAATCGCCCGACGTAGCATCATCCTTGGTTTGCCAGATCAACTTAACATCCGTTATTTTTTTGTTATCGGCCAGCGTCGCACCATCCGTCAGATGTGTATTCCAACCACTCAACGGAACATTGTAACCATTCATCCCCGCTTCGTGCTTATACGGATTAAAACAGATATTCGTACCGGGCTTCATCATGAAGCAGTTGGAGGTCTCCACCAGGTTGGTGCTTAGCACCGGACTCTGATCTAACAGTTGGATGCGTCTGTCGGCCTGATAATTAGTCGATGTGATATGCACATCCCAGTTATAATCCTTATTCTCGTAAAGGTTGAAGTCCGTTGACTCCCGTCCGCCCAAATAAGCACGGTAGTAGAGGCGCTCCTTCTTCACCTCGTTGTCCACCACTAACTCCATGTACGAAGCGGCGGTAGGCGCATTCTCTTTCGTACGATAATAGGCAGAGGTAGCCTTGGCCGAAGTGCCCCGCACATTGGCGGGTATCCATACGGTTTTCTCTCCCCCCGCCAGATCAGCGGCATTCGTCAGGCGATAATAATCGACATACTCCACCATTTCGTCCGGATAGGTTTTCCCCCACTTCGTGTCTGTCTTCGCAGGAAGCAGACGGAAGGCAGCCGGCACCTGGCAGAGTTTTACCTCTTTCAGCACATACCCCTTTTGGGTGAGGTTTTTATCACCCACCGTCCAGGTCACTTTCAGCCTGGCAGCCAGCCGTTTGAGCAGCAAGCGGGTATCATAGTTGCCATCCGGACTCTGAAGTTTGCCGTCGGCCGTCACGTTGACGTGAGGCAGATGAAGTATATAGGGCATTTTGTTGATATCGGCTTGCGTAAGTCCGCCGGCCGGAATGGTATGTTTGAAGAGTGTAGTATCCATCATCTGTTTCTGCACATTGGCAAGGTTACCGCTAATGGCAGGTGTCGTATTCCCTTGCCCGCGGACTATCACCACCAACTGGCAATCCGTGGCTTGCTGCAAGGTGAGGGAAGTGGGAGCGGTAGAGAAATTCGCTCCGATTGGGACCGTCTCCTTATATTGTACGCTTCCCATCAGATTACCGCTCTGGTTATACTGCATCAGGTGGAACTGGTAAAGCGCGTCCGGACGGGTGACTTCCCCGGTCCGGGTCTTCGCCGCAGGCAGCAGGCGTGCGCTGAACGCTCCGCCCTCTCCATCCTCTCCGGCACGCGTATCGGCGGGCACCGAAAGCGCGTATCCATCCTCCTCGTCGGCAAAACCGAAAGAAAGAGAAACTTCTACCGGATTTCCTTCACCGGCTGCCGGAACAGACTCACTGAACCGCTCCTCACAAGACGTCAACCCCATCAACAGGGCCGTTACCGTGAGCATACATCCTAACCTATTCATACAACTGCTGTATTTCATCTTACCTCCTTCGTATTATCTAAAATTCACTTCATTCGGGATGATTTCCACTTCATCGAACATGATCACGTTACCATCCGTGATGGTCACCCTTACGTCCGCACTATTGGCTCCGCTGATGTTGACGGTCAAATCATACAGATAGCCCCGCTGGATATTATAATCATTCATTAAGTTACCTCCCAAATAAATACGGTATTTCATGCCGATTGCATCCGTTGCACCAGGATAAGTATAAGTTCCCTCCAAATCCAGATACGTGCATCCCGTCAACGCTCCACCGTCTCCCGGTCCTTTTCCTGTCAGGTTCTTTTCAGCGAAACTCCCCCCTGTACCTGTACCCCGAAGATTCTCAGCCATGTGGAAACTGCGGGTTGTGTTCACCGGAAAAACACTTGTGCCATCCGTAGATTTAATTTCCACAACTGAACCGCTAACCGACGACAGACCGGGATACCGAGCTGTCAATGCTCCACCCCCACGTGCATAAAGCGCACTCTTCTCAGGCAAGTTATATACTTTTAAAGCAGTGATTGCCGCCTTTGCACCATAGTTTGCTCCCTCCGTTGAAGTTATATCGGACGAAAGCCTCCATGTCACGTTTACCTTGGCGAATGCACGAAGCAACGGAGCTACCACCACCAGTTTACCCTCGGCACTGGCCGATGTCAACGGGCCGGAAGACAGCAAAGTAGGATTGCTACTCTGAAAATCAACAGTGACCGCTTTCAGTTTCGATTCTTTTTCAATTTCGCTGCCATCTGCAACCGTCTGTTCCGTAAACAAATCGGAACCGGCATTGGCTATCACGTAAAACCGGCTTGCCGCTGTCGAGAAGTCCGAAGTAGCAACTTCAATAGTCATGTTATCCTTCGGAATGCTCAGCTTTGAATTATCAAAATACTGGGCTTTCAGAAATGTTCCATCCACCAGCTGCGTTCCGCCGTCACCAGTCGTACTGTATTGCACTACCCATACATTATCAATCATCACCTCGTTCAGCGTTCCTCCTCCCCGTGTGTTCACCTCCAACACTCCCGGCAAACTCAACCGGAAGACCATGTTTCGCGATCCGGCGGAAGTCTCTTCCTCAGTGCAGCCTCCCATCGACGACAATAGAACCAATGCCATTGCCACTTGTCCCCAGAGATTCCTGAATCCTATTTTTACTCCATCCATATTGCTATTATAACTTTGTCTGTTTCTTCAAAACGATGATCCGGAAAAGCGTATCTATCCCTTTCCCAAATCATCGGTATTCAGCGTAATTGTATTATATTCTTTCACGGCCAGCGTCAGATCGGTTGGTTTCAGAATACCATAAAACGTTAACGTAAAGTCGAACTGATAAGTCATTCCCGGCAACAGCACTTTCTGTATCTCGGCAGGGAACGAACTGACATAAGGGGTATCCGTATAATAATCCACTGTCAGATCTACATCGAACTTTATCAACGTCGAACCATCAACGGGAAGCACTACCTCTTTGCTGCTCTCACGCCATGCAGTCGGATTTCCACCAGCCGGTTCCTGAAACGATTCAAAAGCGAATGAAGATTCATAACCGGAAGCTGTCCCCCATGCCGGTTGTCCCAGCGTATAAGCCAGCGAAGGCGGCAGTCCTGTTATGGTCACCCTATTGGCTTTCAATTTTTCCACACGTACCGGCGAGCCGTCTTTGGCTCTTACCCTCACCTGCACCTGTGCCCCCATTCTCTTAAACGGATTGGGCAGCGTCACGCTCATGTGGCTCTCTCCCATCTGGTTGGGTTGTACCACGATCCCTTTCAGCGTAGTATACATAAAGTCTTTGCCGTTCCCGACCGGAATCGTACCGTCCGTCTTTAGTTCCGGTACTTCGGTCGAGGAGTTATACGACACCAGATAAAGATCGTACGTCCCGCGATATAAATAGAGTTCACCCGTGGCCACTCCATTCTTCACCGTATAGGTCTTACCGTCCAGCGGTTGGGTCTTTGTTGTGGAAGCATTGGCCGGAAAAGCGTAAACCTGGAATGTCTTTCCGTCCGCCATATCCGCCGGATCACCGTCCACACGCGTCGACGCCTCTCCTGCCACCAAGCGGCAGAGCCGGAAACTGAGTGCCACCGGCTCTCCTTCATCTCCGCCGGAACCGGACGCCCCGGGCATGTCATCCCCCGAACACCCAGACAGCCCAAGACTCCCCAAGCAGCAAAGGCCACAACCTATCCAATATTTCAGTCTCTTATTCATCATCGTTCTATTTTTGTCACCACAGATTACACAGACTTCTCACGGATTAATAATTTATCCTGGTTGATATTGAAGAGTAAATAATCTGTGTTAATCCGTGTAATCTGTGGTGAAACTTAAATTCCAATACTCGTGTTCTGGTTCGCGTCACTCTTCCAGTCATCTATCTTCACCGAACTCAAGCTGCCCCCCATCTTGTCCACCGTAATCTGATAGACGTAGTGGTAACCGGCTTTCCATTCAGCACTTACCGATTTCGTCTCAAACGCATGGGCGTTTTCTGCCGACTCACCATTGATGCGAACCTTCAGGCGGAACGAAAGCACAGTTTCCTTTCCCGTCATCGGGGCTGTCAGGCAGCTCACATTCGGTGTAGCCTGCTGCTCTTTCAGCACGACCGGCCTTGCCGCATCGGCAAGCGTCAACAGGGAGGTGGACGACAGGCCATTGAGGACACCGGTCTTCAGGTTCATTGTACCCGTACCCGACTGCAAACGGCTGGTTCCGCTCTGTATCTCTATCTGCACCAACTCCAGCTTATCTTTATTCGCCGAAGCCGACTTCACAATCCGGAAGCTGACCTTTGCCAAAGCGTGCTTCATCCTGAAGCTGACCGCCCGGGCACCCGAAGTGGCCGTGACCGGTGCCAGCCCCGAAGCGGGAGATACTCCATAGAGATAGTCCGGCTGATCCGTCGCCAGAAAATCGGTGGCACCGGCGGTAGTCATCACCGATACGGGTACAGTGTGGTTGCCGTCAGCCTGATGGGTCACTCCCGCCACCGGAGGATGACAGGCATACAGAAGGGCATTGGCGGTAATCACCGGAGCAGGGTCCGCGCTCCAGGAGTTGTTCTGCAGCCGATACTCCGAAAACGGATTGCTGCCATAAGCCACGTGAGCCTCAGTAGTGGCATATACACTGATCGCCTCGACGGTGGTGACGGCCGCACGGGTGGCGGCACTTCCCTCTCCGGTTTCCACTTCCACCCCGGTCAGCCGCAAAGGGCCGCCCGCAGGCAACGGATCGTCCGCCCCGCACGAGGTGAATAAGGCTGCGAGTAGCAGTACGGCTCCCATCGTGCCCTTATGGGCTTTCCTATTCTTCATCGGTCTATATTCTTTCTGTTTCATCTCTCTTCTTTTCTCAGGTTGCGCTTCCCACATTTTCTTCCGCCACATCGCTGAAAGGCGCCACGGTGACACCCGTCAGAATCAGTTCGTTGGTGGCGGTGAAGTTATATTGGTAGTTATATCCCGCCTGTAGCGTAAACGGTGACGTGTCGGTATAAGTCTTTTGCGCCTCCGTCGTCGTTTTCAGCCTAATGGTGAACTGCCGCGAGCCGGGACAGACTATCGCCACATAGGTATGGCGAACGGAAGCCGTCGTGCTTCCCGAGGCGCAATACGGGGTTATGGTTTCCGAGGCACCTGTATCGGTACGAATCCCCGTCCCGGACAGAGAGGCGCTCTCAGGTGTCTGCGACGACTGATAAGTCACCACCACAGTCACCTTCGCCGCTGCCGGCGCAAAGGTGAAGCTGCATTTATTTCCGTTCAATACTCCTGCCGCCGTCAACCGGTTGCTTTTCCAGAAATTGGTTGGCGTGCTTTGATCGGCAAGGATACCGCTGAATTCCTCCGGAAAGGAAGCCGCAAAAGACTCTGATCCGGTAGTGGTCAGCGCTGTTTGTCCGTCGGCCAGCCCCCAGCCACCCTCCGCTTTGCGCTGATAGAGTGCACTTTCGGCAGCACCACCGGATTTCGATATTTTTATCCGGTCGCCGGTGACGAACGTCCGTTTGTCATAGTCAGTCGCGTGCGTGTCCCCGGCACGGGTCTCTCCTTGTCCTATTTCCGCCGATACTTCCAACGGAACAGGCAACGGATCCCCTTGGGCGCACGCCGCCAGAGCCAGCGCAATCCATACTCCTCCTATCCAATTCGTTCTCTTACCGTTCATTATTCATCATTTAATTTACCACAGAGTGACACAAGGTCACACAGAGGTTATTCGTTCATAATTCATTGTTACGTGAGACTTCCCGTATGCGACTCTCCGTTCTCCCATCCTTTGATCTCTTCTCCTACGGGCATCAGGATGTTGTTTTGCAACGTAAGGGTGTAACTGTAATGGCTGCCCGCCTTCCGCTCGCAAGTCAGGCTGGCGGTATAGCTCACTCCGTTGTAGTCGGTCACCGTAACGGTAACCTTCTTCTGCTCCGGCGTAGGTGATTCGGCTGTCAGCGGTGACAGGATGCCGTGCCAGGTGTATTTCGTCTCGTCCGGACGATACAGGTAGATATCTTCGTCAGCGGTTCCGCCGCTATAAAGCCCTTGACCTTGCACGGTCATATATGCGAAGGGTTGTGTCAACGCATTCTTACCCTCAAATGTCAATGTCAACTTGGTGTTGCGGTGCACAAAGGCATTCTCGCCTCCCGTGAAGGAGAGCACCCCGGTTGCACCGGAAGTCACCCCGGCACTGGTACGGAGCAAGTTACTGTTGCGGTAGTTCTCACCGTCCACACCTCCCGTTTTGTTTCGTTGATCGGCATAAATGCCGGAGTAATCGGCGGGATACATAGCCTGATAGGTAGCTCCCGACTCAAAAAGCAATTCCGAGCCCGCTGCCGAAGGGGTCCACTCTCCTGTGGCGGAAAGCGTATAATCCACCGGAGCAGACGAACTTCCGCCGCGAGTACGGGTGATACGGATGCGGTCGGCAGTAACGAAAGTGCTGCGGTCGTAACCATTGTCGGCGGCAACGGCACGGGTGGGCGCCATCGTCCGCGCCGCATCCGGCACACCTATTTCGGCGGTCACCGTCAGCGGAGTTCCCTCCGGTACGGAGGGCAACGCCGTGTCGTCGGCACATCCGGCCAGCACCGGCAGCAGACACACGATATAGAATTGAATTGCTTTCATACACATCATTTAAAAAATTATCATCCTATCGGCTCCATATCCTGGTCCACCGGAATCTCAGCATTCCAAGGCAGAATGGCCGCGTCCTGCAAGGTCAGTCCCCGCTTACCCAGCGTCAACGTATATATGTATTGGTTTCCCCGATCCCATGCCTGATTGAAGACATCGGTCGTAAGGGTCAGTTCACGTTCGGTGGCGGTGTTACCCAAACCGGCTTCGCCCAGCCGCAAAGTCAAAGTGACCCGTGCAGACGATGCTGCCGCCGTTTTCGGCGCCACCAGTCCATAGGCCACGGTAACAGCTCCGGTGGTTCCTATCTTCTGCGGGTTTGCCGAAGGGGTGAAGGTTAGCTTACCACTTGCAGACAATCCGGATAGCGTCCCATCCGATAAAGCCATCGCGCCCGAAGTGCCCGTAAGAAAAGGTGTAGCGCCTCCCTCGGCGGTCAGGTGAACGCTTTTTACATAGTCATACACCGCATCCGCAGGCCGGTCAGTCGCATTCTGGATGCGAAACACCAGTTGTGCCAACGCATGTTGCAAGTAAATGGCAGGAGTGGCACTTTGGCTGTTGGCAGTGATGGGCTCAGCCGATCCCTGAGTGGAAGTGGCGGAACCGTACAGATAGTCATGGACGGAACAACCGTAGTCATTGGCTCCGTCAAAGGTCTGCCCCTCAGGCAGAGTTACCGGAAGTGTGGGCAGAGTGGTTCCGCTACCGGCCGTCAACGTCACGGTGGCAGGCGACCAGGCATGGAGCCTTGCCGTCCGGAGACTGACATAGGTAGGCGGGGTGCTGCTCCAACTGTTGCCGGAACCTTTGGTAAAGGTGGCTCCCGTGGCACTGCTACCGGGATAGAGACTACCATCCGGAGCTGCGAGGTAGATGCCGATGCTATTGATCCGGTCTGCACCCGTACCGATGCCATTGACAAGGGTACGGCTGGAGACGAGGGTAGCACCGGCATGAATACCGGGACGCAAGGGGACGCGGTCTCCGTCGGTGGCGGAAGAGTCTTCGCCGGAACAGGCACCGAAAAACAGGGCTACGCTCCAAAGGAGTAAAAAGGTAAATGGTCGGGTCATCTATTATTTGGTTTAATTCACCACAGAGGGACACTGAGTTTCACAGAGTTTTACTGTTCTAAACTGTTCATCATTGATCATTGATCGCTGGTCGTTCATTGTTGATCGTTCCGTCCTCTGTGGTGAATGTATTTCATAACTATTGTTTATTGTATATCTAAAGAACCTCCGGGTGTTTCATTCCACTTAGTTACGGTCACGTTAGTGATAGAGAGTTCTTTACCACTGAGCTTGACGGTGTAGAGGTAATTGTTTCCGGCTGTCCAGGCATTCGTCGCAGCATTACCGAGACTGACCGCATAATCCTGATTGTCAATCTTAAGGGTGACCTCTACATTCGTTTTGTCCTGCGTCGATTCGGGCAGCACCAAGATACTTACTTTTTTCGAAGCGTTCTGGGCTGTGGTTCTGGCAGCGTCAGTGTCAGCCGAGGCTTTCTGCAAAGTATAATTCGAGATACCTCGTGTATAGGTCACTGCCGCAGGACTGCTTCCCGGGGTTATCGCACCGTCCGAGATCTTCATTGTAGGATTGGTACCACCACTATTTAGTATAGTGCCGCTTTTGTTAGCAAGCACCAACTTGGTTAACGCACCGGTATTCTTATAAGTATGATCCGCATATACCCGGAAACTGACCATGGCAAGGGCATGCTTCATGGAGAGAGTGACTTTTCCGTCTTTACCGGATACACCTTTTTTATAACTGGCTTTCGGAGTACTTGTTTGGTCGGCATACATATAGTCCACTTCTCCGGGAGCTGTGACAATCGCATCTCCGGTAGCATTATCAGCAGCGGTGATCTTTGAATTTTCATTAGACTCTGTCCCCGGAAATACGGAGATATTCACGGTAGAATTAGCAGTCACCTGCCCGCTTCCGTTCACCTTCAAAGCTTCACCGGATGTCGCAAGCACCCCGCCTGTCCCCGGTTTATAGGCCGGATAATGCGCATAAATGTTCGCCTCTTCTGCCGAGAGATAAATCTTATCCGTACCGCTATTACTCCAACTGCCACCACTATAGGCATAGAGCCCGTAATTATTCGTCGCATTGTTGGTCGTCGCGTTGCTTGCGTATACCGCGATGCTTCCCATCGCAGCTCCGTCCGTAGCCGCATCTGTGCCTTGTATCGCGCTGCGTGTCAGTGCCACCTGCGGTGACACCTGCAATTCTACTCTTTCCTCTTCGTCCGGCCCTTCTTCGGGCAATGCGCTCTCACCGCACCCTACGGCAAGAAGCATTGCCGGAAGAGCAAGCAGCCAATGAACTTTCATATTATGGTTCATCATGTTTCGTTTTTCCTTTAATATATAATTCGTTTTTCTTTTGAGTTCACCACGGAGGACACAGAGGACACAGAGTTTTTTTTAGTCTTTCTATCTATTACCTCTTGAATAAATCCCCTCTGTGTACTCTGCGTACTCTGTGGTGAAATTACTCTGTGGTGAAATTATTCCGCCTCCAGGTCACCGTCCACCGTCACCGTAGTCCACGGTTGCACGGTCACGGAGGTAATTCCTAATTCATGGTCACCGATGGTCAGCGTCACGGTATGGGACATGCCTGCCTGCAACAGATTCTCTCCGGCGGCGTAGTTCACCGTTAAACCGCTGAACGTGCCTATGGAAGTTTCTACAGTCAGTGTATAGGTGTCGCTCGCCTGTAAAGGGGGCACCTGTATCGTTCCTATTTCCACGGGAACGGTGCCGGTCACCTCGGTTCCCGGTCCGGCAAGGCTCAGTGAGAGTCCGGCGGGATGTTCCTCCGTAGCGCTGAACACCGGCACTCCCGTAGCCAACGTCAAGTCCGCGCAAGGCAGCGCCCCGTTCACCGTAATCCGGCGGATGCTTACAGCCACTCCGTCCGTCAGGCCCTTGCAGGCTTTGAAGCAGAGCTGTGTGAGCAGATGGCTGAACTCCAGCGGACGGTCCGCCTTCAAGCGGTTGCCGGCAAAGCGCTCACCTTCCCACTTGTTGCCACGAAGCTCGGCGGCATAAAGCAGGTCGGTCTGTCCCGTAAGCACGAAAGACGCCACGCCGCTTACCGGAACGGCCGCCGGAGCGAAAGCGGTCAGGTAGAGCCAGTCGCCCGAAGGGGGGAATACAGGCCCGGCTTCCGCCGCCGCTTTCCACTCCATAGCGCCGTCAGTCTTGACCGTGGCGTCCCAAGCGCCTTCGTATGCCTCCGATAAAGAAGCGTAGTCACCCTTCACAGTAGAAAGTGCCACCGTAGCTTCGAACTCCTGTTCCGGCAGATTGCCGGCAGCGGCATCCCTCGACAGCGCTCCGTCCCGGGCACAGAGCTGCACCGGGACCCTCTCTTCCGTCAAGAGAGAGTCGCCGGCGGCCGTACAGCCGGAAACCCATGCGCCCAGCAGGGCGAAGAGGCCTATCTGTGTAAAAGAGTGTTTCGTCAACATGGGCAACAGAGAGATTTATTCTAATGTCGCGCTGCCGTCAGCACCGGCCTTCCATGGAGTCACGGTAGCGGTAGCCGTCACTTTGGTAGCATTCGCACCCTTCGGCTCTTTCACTGTCAAGGTGATCAGGTGGGCTTCGCCTTTCACTGTAGCCAGATCGTCTCCGCCCGCAGCCTTAACGGGCACATTGTGGAAAGGAATGTCTGTGCCACCTACATTGATAATGGCGCAAACCGTCAGTTTAGCCGCAGGACGGATCATGACCGGTGTACCCACTTTCACGGCTTCCGCCGACAACACATTGTTAGAAATGCCCGGGACAGGAAGAGTACCGCTATTGATATTATCCCACGTCACATCGCCATTGGTGGCGTTCACCATGGTAGGACGATAAGCCTCCTGCACCTCAATGCTTTTCAGGCTGACCGTTTTACCTGCCCACTCTCCTTTGCTCTCGGCAATCGGTTCCAGTTTCATCGCAAAATTAAGCTGAGTGGTGAGGTGCTCAAAAACCAGGGCGGCTGTTTGCGATGCCCCGCTGTTGCCGGCCGCTACTTCCTTCGCATACATCACGTCCTGCTGTCCGTCTGTCTGAAGGATCTTTACTGTAGTCGCACTCACCTCGCCTGCGGGAGAGACTGCCGTCAGGAAAGAATTCTCACTCGTATTTGACGCATGATAGTAAAGAGTAGGGTTCAGCCCTAAATCGGCGGCAGAACCGCCTACCGTGAAAGTGGTGTTCGACACAGTGGCGCGTGCATTCAGCGCTCCGTCATCGCCAACCTCGTTCTTGGTGACCGGAGTAAAACCCGACCAATTTCCCGATGTTCCGTCGTGCATCAGCACGGTAGCTGTCACCTCGGCTCCTTCGGTAGCCACAGCACGGCTGGTGGCCAGGCCCTGTACGCTCTGCGACACCCGGATAGGAGTTGCGTTCACCGGACTCTCGGGCAGACTGTCCGTGTCATTGCTTGAGCAGCCCGCCAATAGGAATGCCATGGCCGCTACACTTAATTTCGTTTTCATCATTTTTTTTTAAGTTTATAGTTAATAATATAGTTGTTATTTTAAGGATTCACCGTTTACCTTGCTCCCATCCAGTTCGCCGCTTCCCGGTTTCCCCGCCTGCCACTCTCCTACTGTGGCCACGGCGCTTATCTCTGCAGGATCGGGTGCTGAAGGTGAGGGTAACTCCACCTTCACCGTATACGAGATGCCTCCCTCGCCTGCCCCGCCTCCTTCGAAACGGATGGGAAGTTCCCGGTAGACCCGGTCGTGCGTACGGTCATCGTCCACGGCCAGCGTCAGGTCGAGGGTGAACGTAGCCGAAGGTTGCACCAATACATAGCCCGGAAGAGAAAGTTTGCCATCGGTAAACCCTAATCCGTCCCCTCCTTCCTCAACGGTATAGATGGGCACCGAAACCGTTTCATCCGCAGCGGTAAGCAGTTCCGTAGCAAGCGAAAGGCTGACCTCGCCCGCCAGACCATTGAGGTGGAGCTCACGGATGCGAAACCCTTCGGTGTTTTCCGCCTCGATGGTGAGGGCAAAACTGAGCCGGGTCAGCAGATGGCGGTACATCAGCGATTGTTCTTCCGCCGGACCGAAAGGTGACGACAGCGAACCGGACTGTTCCCCGGTCAGCATCAGGTCTTCTTCGCCCGTGAGCCGGTAAGTCAGGCTGCCGTCCGCCTCCAGGGGAGCCGGGGGATAATATCCCCTCAGAAAGAGCGCCGAACCGTCAGCGGGATAATAGCGTTCGGGGGTGAGGCGGATTTCGTTGTCCGTAGCCACCCCGTCCCAAGCACCGTCGTACTCTCCCGTGCGGCTTCCATAGGCAATGCCCACAGAAGTTTCGCCAAAGGTGCTGACCAACGCACGGGTGCGGATGCCTGTGTAAAGCCGGATGGGGACAGGCTCTACCTCGGGACGCGGCTCAAGGGTGCGCTCGGTGCAGGAGCAGAAGCAGAAGCCAATAAGAGCGACCACTTTTATCATATATTTCGGCTTGAATATCATATTCCCAATTTTCTTGTTTTAGTTCACCACTATTATTAAAACCTATATCCCACGCCCACGTTGATCCCCGTCAGCCCCCAACGAACGGACGAGGCATCGTGATGATAGTATGCATGGGGCGGCTCGTTGTCATAGGCCTTCGCCGAGGCATTACGATAGCCTCCACGCACTCCGGCTTCTATCCCCCAATGGCGTGACAGGGGCAGATAGACACCGAAAGAAAGTCCGGTATGCCAGTAGCATCCCGTGCGGCTGGCACCTGTAGCGCCCGCATCTCCCGAAGGTGAAGGCTGATAGTCGAAGTCGCCCAGTTGCCCGTAAACTCCCAGATAGAACCGGCGGTAACGCCCGTCTCCCCTAAGCCACAGGCGGGGTTCGAGGCTAATGCCCGAAACACCCCAGAAACGGTGCTCCTTCCCCCCTTTCCAACCGGAATATGCCGCCGAGGCCACCACTGACCAACGACGGGCAAAGCACAGTTCGGCAGCCAGGTTGGGACGGAAAGCCGCCAAACGGCCCTCCGGCGTCAGACCCGCCCAGTCGGACAGATTGGTTTTCAGGGAGAAGATGACCCGCGAGGGCCCGACCTGCGCAGGGTATGCGTGCTCCGCCGCGAGCGGGCGGGACTGTTCGTGAAGAGCGGGTACCGGGCACGTTCCGCCCTCCGGCAACGAAGGAGCCCGTGCGGGCAAAAGCGGATAACGGGAGGCATACCCGGCATAGCGGGAACGGCTCAGGGTATCGGCCGCCAACGGTTCGCGCAGGCATACCACCACCACATCGCGCTCCTCGTCGGGACACGGCACGGCATGGTTGTGTGTCACAAACCAGGCTTCTTTCATCCCCTTGCGGGTGATAAGTTCGGATTTCACACGGCTGCTGCGTACATAACCCAGCCGGAGATTATCGCGCACACTGCTCCCCGACGTACAGTAACCGTCTACGTAGATGCGCATCTTTCCATCCACGATGGAGGAACGGAAAGCGGTGACTGCCGCAAAAAGCCGTTTCAGTTCGTGGTCGTTGCCACGATAGTCGGCATACAGCACATCACGCCCCTGTACAAAACGGAATGTATGCAGCGAATCGCACCGCCGGGCAGGGCAAACGCCGCCCCCTTGTCCCAAGGCAGGGGCGGAAAGCAGAAAGACATATAGGAGCAGAAGTAAAATCCGGTTCATGGCAGACAATCTCTAAAAATCAAATTACAAACACAATTCCGTCAAATGAATCTCACCGAAGATGCTGCGCATCATCTGGTTGACCACACCCATACGGGAAGCGACTACCCCATAGCGTCCGTAGACACGCTGTTCGTCCACGTCGGGAGAAACCGGGTGTACACCCTCGTTCAGTATCAGCAAAAGGGATAAAAGGTTGACAGACTCCAAAGGCTTACAGAGTTCGTACGACTCCGGCTTATCCGGAGCCTCCCGACAGACACAACGAACCAAGCCTCCGCCTTCTAATTGAAGCAGAAGTACGGAAGCATCTTCAAAAATACAGTCAGCAGGATGGTAAGGACAGCCGCAGGATGTGTCCCGATAATAGATATAACGCAAAAGCCTGATGGCTTCCTGAGTAATTGCTGTAAGCATATTTTCTTGTTTTGTTGTGTGATGGCCGTTACTTTGTAGGTAACGGCACATGACAGACCGAAGTGTCAGCGGGCGTCTTACTCTCTAAACATCAGAAATAAAAACATTTATACGTTTAGCAACCGGCATAAAATGTCAATATCGCATTTAAACATTTAAATGTGAAAGCCACTCACATGCGGTTTTTCTTCATAAAAAGATAAAAAGGCAGGTAAAAAAGACAGTATGGAAGATTATTTGGAGATTTAAACGAAATTATTTACGGTTTTATTTGGATATTTGCTTTGTTTTGTTCACTTTTGTGCAATTATATTCGTGCCGTTACCTACAAATTAACGGCTGATTATCAGCCAGATACTACTACACAGCAGCATTCATCTGTCCCATGGTGTACTTTATGATTCCTTCGTTGACACGGTTCAGCTCTTCCTCTTCAAAAGGTTTCAGGTACGTCTCCGTCACTTTAACGGACGAGTGCCCCATAGCATTGGCAATCAAGCCTATCGGTACTTTTTGACGGAAGGCGGTTGTTGCCCATGTATGGCGGATGGTATACGAACTGATGCGGACACCCAGCCCCAACACCTTGGAAAGCCTGTCCAGGCGATGGTTGAACTTGCGGAGTTCCCGTTGATACGTTTTATATCCCGCCTCGCTCCCCCATTCGCAAGTCCCCAGGATGGGGAAAAGATAGTCCGATCCCTCCTGAGGGTTTGCATCGAGATCGATCAGAGCCTGCGTCTCCGCCGAAACAAGGGCAGTCAGCGCACGCCCCGTCTTCTTACGCTTGTACGTCAGCCGCTTCTTGGGCTGCAAGCCCTCGGCAGGCAGATAGGCATAGTCGGCAAAAGACATCCCACGGAAACGATACATCAGGCTGGCGCGTACGCATGCCGTACGAAGCGACTTGGGAAGTGCGGAAAGGTCGGCATTGAGTATCCTGCTCATGACATCGGGTTCGATGGCACGCTTGATACCGGCACGCGTACCGGTGCCAACGTCGCTGAACAGCATAGGGTCATAGTCCTCTACTATCTTCTCGCGAACTGCCCTGCGATAAGCGGCTTTGAGCATACGGAGGTAGGTGGAAACCGTATTCTCCCTCTTACCCGCTCCCCTCAAATGATTTTCGTACCGTTTCAGACATTCGGGCGTGAGCACACCGAACGGAACAGCCTTATTTCCGCAAAAAGCGGAGAACGACTTCATGGCACAATCGTACACGTGGGCAGTGCCGTAACGCCCGCCCGACTTCATCTTTTTGACCAGAGAAGCCAAATAAAATGTTAAACTTTGTTTTTTCATATTTTATCAATTTAATTACAAATAACACCTCTCGCGCGTTCCGGTTCATTGCGGGCGCACGCGATGAAACATCAGGACAAATGACCAAATGCCCGATAAACAGAGGGATCGGGGGAAAAAGAACTATTCAAAAAATTCATATATCTTTGCGCCCCAAAATGTAAATTAACTGCTTTTCGGCAGAAATTATAAACATTTAAATGATTTAAAAACATGAACAATCAACACCCAAACTGGCTACTCGAAGGATTCCATCCGATATCCACCGTAGCCGTCGCTTATTTTCCGGACTTACAGGCCAACAGTTCAGCAATCCGCCGCTTCCGCAGCGAAATACAGAAGCACCCCCGACTTGCCCGGGAACTGGCGGAAGCGGAATACCACCCGCACACCCTGATGCTTTCTCCCAGACAAATCAGTATCATCATCCGGCATTGGGGCATGCCGGACGAAGCAGGATTATTGATCACCCGAAACCCGGAATTGAGGGAGACTCTGCTCAATCGTGACCGGAAATTCGACTGATATATTCATATATCTTTTTTTGTTAGTATTTATTATATGGCCCACCTGATATTTTTGAAGGGTGACAAGACACCGCATAAACATCTGTGAACCAAACAATAAGAGGCAGAGAAAAGGTGGCTCCGGCACTGGCCCACCTATGGAGGACGAAACGGGGAGGAAACGGAGCCTCAAACGCAGGCAAACAGAGCCTCCGTCACAGGCCGACAGAGGCTCTGCCGGAGAGAAACGGAGCCTCTGTAGCCACCCTCCCCAGCCTATCCCCCCGAAAAACAAACAGGAAGCAACAGAGAATGACTTGTTCCAACCAATCAGAACCCGTTTTTTGGAGAGAGGGCGAAGGGAGGGTACTTTTGCGGAGAGTTCACCACAGAGTAGCACAGAGCGACACAGAGTTTTTGTTTCTTTTTGATAACCGGTACACTTGAAAAAATATTTTCTCTATGTTACTCTGTGGTGAGAAATCAGATTAGAAATCCATTAAAAACAAAACTGCCATGAAAACACCAACTGTCGAAATGCTGAAAAAAGGCTATATCGTCATCCCAAAATCTCTGTTAGAAAACTATTTCGCCACTCACGGACAAACAGAGGGGCGATTCGAAGCCCTGATACGGGTATTGATGAACGTCAACTACTCGGATACGGAGTGCGACTCGTGCGGACAGCACTTCATCTGCCACCGCGGAGAATCACCTCACAGCCTGCTCCACTGGGCGAGCCTGCTGGGCTGGAAACGCACGCAAACCCGGCACTTCTTCAATGCAATGATCAAAGAAGGCATCATCGAGCGGCTACCCTCTCCCAACGGAATGATGCGGATACGAGTCAACAACTACGACTTATGGACGGGGAAGCTGAAAGCGTATGAAACGGGAAACAGTTCGTCGGACCGGAGTTTCCACCTCTTCTGGGAAAAGTATCACGAGATGACGCAAACAGCCAAAGTAAACATCGGACGTGCAAGGCGCGAATGGAAAAAGCTGAGCGAACCCGAACGACAGGCAGCCATCGAAAGCGTGGAGGAATACTATTGTCACTTGAATGACACACGGTTCTGCAAACAAGCAGCGATGTATCTGGCGGATAAAGCGTTTCTGAATGAATATGAAATGTAAGGTATACGCGCGCGTACATTATATATAAGCGAATCAGGGTTCACCACAGATCTCACAGATTAACACAGATTTAAATTTAAAAGGGGAACACCGAAAAATAGAACCGGAACTATGAGAGAAATCAATCGCTCACCACAGAGTACACGGAATACACAGAGTTTTAATGCTAATGAACGGAGTTCACCACAGATTACACGGATTAACACAGATTTATCTATTTCTCAATCTGTGTTAATCTGTGCAATCTGTGGTGAACAACCTTATCGCTGACCGAGCTGAGAGTCGATAAAGAAAATACCGGAATCACCGGCTCTCTTAATCTTATCGATAATGCCCTGTGCAGTAGCTTCTTCTTCTACCTGTTCGCGAACGAATCCCCAAAGGAAATCCTGAGTCGCTTTATCTTTTTCGGCTGCGGCCATGTCGACCAATGCATCCACTAATTTCGATACATGGCGTTCGTGCTCAAAGACGTGTTCAAACACTTCGAGGGGAGTACCCCAACCGGTAGGAACAACATCTACCTTATCTACTTTGGCCGTACCGCCACGTTTAATAATATATTCGGCCATGGCATAAGCATGCCCCATCTCTTCTTGAGATTGCTTCTTCATCCAATGTGCAAAACCGCTAAAACCTTCTCTTTCAAAATAGAAAGACATAGACAAATACAGATTAGAAGACCACATCTCGGCTGTAATCTGTTCGTTAATTGCATTCTGTAATTTCTCTGAAATCATAATCGTATTCATTTTAAGTTATTAAAATCACTACAAAAATAACAATTTTAAAAGATAGATTGTTCGGAGATTACACTAATTCCTCCGAAGTATAGCCCTTCGGTAATTCACGGCAGTTATAGCCGGAAGCCATAATCTCGCCATAAGCACCGGCGGAGCGAAGGGCAATCAAGTCGCCACGCTTCACCTTATTCAGATCGACGGCTTTGCCAAAAACGTCGGACGACTCACAGATGGGACCTACCACGTCGTAGGTTTCAACTGTCGTATCCTCGGAAGTCAGGTTCTCCATCTTGTGATGGGCCTGATAGAGTGCCGGACGAATCAGGTCGGTCATACCGGCATCGAGAATGGCGAACTGCTTGTTGGTGCCTTGCTTGACATAAAGCACCTTGGAGATCAGCGAACCGCATTGTCCCGTGATGGCACGCCCCAGTTCGAAATGTAAAGTCTGGTGCGGACGAAGTTTCAGATGTTCATCGTACGTACGGAAGTAGTCGGCAAAGTCCGGAATGGCCTGACGATTGGGGTGATCGTAATCAATGCCCAGTCCACCGCCTACGTTGATATGTTCCACGAGGATGTGACGGGCTTCGAGCTTATCCTGCAACTCGTTGACACGGTTGCAAAGCGCAATGAAATCCCCCATATCGAGAATCTGCGAACCGATGTGGAAATGAAGACCGATAAACTTCACGTTCTTCATGCCCAAAGCCACGTCGATCACCTTATCCATATCGTGCATGCTGATGCCGAATTTGTTTTCGGCCAGCCCGGTAGTGATATTGGCATGGGTATGCGCACCGACATTGGGGTTGATGCGGAAAGCAACGTTGGCTACTTTGCCCTTGGCAGCGGCCAGTTCGTTGATGACTTCCAATTCAGGAACCGACTCGACGTTGAAACAGAAAATATCGTAATCGAGTCCCAGGTTGATCTCCCAATCAGCTTTGCCTACACCGGCAAAGACGATCTTCCCGGCAGGAAAACCGGCTTTGATGGCAGCACGGATTTCACCTCCGCTGACACAGTCGGCACCCAGTCCGCTTTCGCGGATGATGGTCAGTACCTTGGAATTGGCATTGGCCTTGACGGCATAGTGTACACTGAAGTTGTCGTAACGTGCCACCTCACGGTTGACGCACGCCAGCGTGTCGCGAAGCACCTTTGTATCATAATAATAAAAAGGGGTCTGCAACTCGCGGAATTTATGAATGGGAAATACAGTTTTCATGTTGAAAAGTGACTAATGAGGTTTAAGTTGGAATCACCACAGATTACACGGATTTTCACAGATTAATAATTTATCTCGTCGATATTTTAAGATTAAAAGTTCTGTGTTAATCTGTGCAATCTGTGGTGAACCTAATTCATTTCTATTTGCCGTTGAACAGCATATCGCTGAGCGACTGCAAAGCAACCTTCTTGTCGCACTCACGAATCAGGAAGGAAATATTATAGTTGCTACCGCCAAACGAAATCATACGCACGGGAATGTCGCGCATAGCATCGAGCGCTTTGGCTTCGAAACCTACGTTCTCCCACTCCAGGTCGCCTACGACGCAGATGATACACATGTCTTTGTCGACTGTAACGGTACCGTATTTCTTCAGGTCGTCCAGGATTTCGTTGAGGTGCTTGGTATTGTCGACAGATACGGAAACTCCTACCTCCGACGTACAGATCATATCGATGGAAGTCTGGTAGCTCTCGAAGATCTCGAACACCTTGCGGAGGAAACCGTGAGCAAGCAGCATACGGCTCGACTTGATCTTGATAGCAGTAATATTGTCCTTGGCAGCTACTGCTTTGATCTTACCTTTTTCCGTATCGTTGGAGATCAGTGTGCCCGGCGCAAGAGGGTCCATGGTGTTCAGCAGGCGGACCGGAATGTTGGCATATTTGGCAGGCTGAATACAGGTGGGGTGCAGAATCTTGGCACCGAAGTAGGCCAACTCGGCAGCTTCTTCAAAATGCAGCTGGCGCACCGGTGCTGTTTTGTCGACAATGCGCGGGTCATTGTTGTGCATACCGTCGATATCGGTCCAGATCTGGATTTCGGAAGCACGGATAGCGGCACCGATCAGTGAAGCGGTATAGTCGCTTCCACCACGCTGCAAGTTGTCAATCTCGCCATAAGCATTGCGGCAGATGAAGCCTTGGGTGATGTAAATTTCAGCATCCGGATAGAGTTCCAGTTGTGCTTGAAGTTTATCTTTAATATAGATAGGATCGGGTTCCGCATTCTTATCTGTACGCATATACTCCAAAGCCGGAAGCAATACGGATTTCACGCCACACTCCTGCAAGTAGTAGTTGACCATAGCGGTAGAGATCAGCTCGCCCTGTGCCAGCACCACTTTCTCTTCGAACAGGGTGAAGAGGTCTTTGGTGTACGAACGGATATAGTCGAAATGAGATTTTATGATCTCCAACCCTTTCTGTTTATACTCCTCAGTAGCGTAAAGCTCGTCAACATGCTGTTTATATTTAGCCTCCAGCTTATTGATAATCTCGTTGGCACCTTCCGGATTCTTCTTGTACAGATAGTCGGAAATCTCCACCAATGTGTTTGTTGTGCCCGACATAGCCGAGAGGACAACAATCTTTCTTTCACCATCGGTAATCAATTTGGCCACTTCCTTCATCCGCTGTGCAGAGCCTACGGAAGTTCCTCCAAACTTTAAAACTTTCATTTTCGTTACTGTGTTAAAATTAGTATGTATATTAATTATTTTCTCTTTTCACAAATTCGTCCGTCACATTGACAATGCGGTGTTCGGCACACCGGTATACCTGTCCGGGATATTCGGTAACCAACTGGAGATTATGGGTGGTCATCACTACCAATGATCCCGCCTGACAGATGTTGTGCAGCAGTTCGACAATGGCCTTTCCAGTCTCCACATCGAGGTTCCCGGTAGGCTCGTCCGCTAAGATAATCTCCGGCGAGTTGAGCACGGCACGCGCTATCACGATGCGTTGCTGCTCGCCACCCGAAAGTTCATTAGGCAGTTTATAGCCCTTATTCTCCATCCCGACAAGGTTGAGCACCTCAGCGATGCGCTCCCTGATCTCTTGTTTATTCTTCCACCCGGTAGCGCGAAGCACGAATTCAAGGTTGTCGTTCACTGTACGGTCGGTGAGGAGTTGAAAATCCTGAAAGACAATGCCCAGCTTGCGCCGCAACTGCGGAATGTGCTTGCGTTTGATGGATGTCATCCGGTAACCAAGCACTTCGGCTTCGCCGGAAGCCACATCAAGCTCACCATAGAAGGTCTTGAGCAGACTGGTCTTGCCGGAGCCTACTTTACCCACCAGGTAAACGAACTCACCTTTGTGCAGTTGCAGATTGACATCGCTCAGCACACAGAGTTCCTGCTGATGTATCTCTACGTCGGTATAGTGAATCAGTGTTTCGTCCATGAGTCGCTATGTCTTATCTGCAATTCGCGTGCCAGATCTTCGATGCGGTATCCTTTGGAAGTCAACAATACAATCAGGTGATAGATCAGATCGGAACCTTCGTAGATCAGACGGTCGTCTGTGCCGTTGGTGGCTTCGATCACGGTTTCTACCGCCTCTTCACCTACCTTCTGGGCAATCTTGTTGATACCGGACTCGAACAGGCTGGTGGTATAGGACTTCTCGGGCATCTCTTCGTGACGTCTGTCAATGAAATCCTGCAGCAACTTGAGGAACATGACAGGTTCTTCGTTCTTCTCTCCCCAACAAGTATCAGTTCCGGTATGGCATACCGGACCGACCGGATTTACCTGAATCAGCAGAGTGTCTTTGTCACAATCTTCTTTGATAGACACGACATTCAGGAAGTTACCGCTCTCTTCGCCTTTAGTCCACAAACGGTTCTTGGTACGGCTGAAAAAGGTTACTTTCCCGGTTTCAACAGTTTTCTCGTAAGCCTCCTTGTTCATGAAGCCAAGCATCAGCACCTTGCGGGTGTCGTTGTCTTGTATGATAGCCGGAACGAGTCCGTTCATTTTATCAAAATCTAAATCCATGGTTCTTATGTTTTCGGGTTCACCACAGATTACACGGATTTTCACTGATTAATCTTTGATCTCTCTGATTATCTACGATTAAAAGTTCTGTGTTAATCTGTGTAATCTGTGGTGAACTCTTATTTAATTCATTTCTATATCGTCTTTTATCTTCAGGCTAAGATTTGCTTACGCTTTCTACCTGACGGTAATTCCCTGGCCGCAAAGATACGATTTTAATTCGGGAATTTTAATTTCTCCGAAGTGAAAAACACTGGCTGCCAGTGCGGCATCTGCTTTACCAAGTGTAAAAGCATCGCGGAAGTGCTCCATCCGGCCTGCTCCGCCCGATGCGATAACGGGTATGGAGAGTTGGGAAGCCAGCTCCGCCAGGGCTTCATTGGCGTATCCGGTCTTCACTCCATCGTGGTTCATACTGGTAAACAGCACTTCACCGGCTCCGCGCTCCTGAGCTTCTTTGGTCCACGTCATCAGTTCTTTGTCAGTCTCGATACGCCCACCGTTGAGATAACATTTCCATCCGTTTCCGGTCTGTCTGGCATCTACAGCAAGCACACATACCTGTGACCCGAAATGCTTGGCAATATCGTCTATCAGCTGCGGATTGCGAATGGCGGAAGAGTTAATGGAAATTTTGTCGGCACCGGCATTGAGCAGGCGGTCTACGTCACTCAGTTCGTTGATCCCTCCCCCAACGGTAAAAGGAATACTGATATTGGCAGCAATCCGCCGGACCAGTTCGGCAAAAGTCTTACGCCCTTCATGACTGGCGGTAATATCAAGAAACACCAGTTCGTCGGCTCCCTGCTCGCTATAGGCACGCCCCAATTCTACCGGATCACCGGCCTGGCGGAGGTTTACGAAATTCGTCCCTTTCACGGTCTGCCCGTCTTTGATATCGAGACAAGGTATAATTCTTTTTGCTAACACGATTCTATATTTACGATTTTACGTTTGATTAATGGTTGACCACAAAATTACACAGAACTCCAAAGAGCGCAACGATTAGAGAAAACAGAACTCTGTAAAACCCCGCATTACCCTGTGGTTAAATAAATGCCTGAAGCTCTTTAAGAGTGATACGCCCCTCGTAAAGAGCCTTGCCGAAAATGACGGCAGGCACCCCGGCTTCGTGCAACGCTTCAATATCGGCCACACTACTCACTCCACCACTGGCTATCAGGTAAAGGGTGGGATGCTCTGTCAGTATCTCCTTATATAGTTCGAGGGAAGGTCCGGCCAGCATACCGTCACAACTGATGTCGGTACAGATCACCTTTTCAACGCCCTTTTTCGTATAATCTTTTAGAAAAGGGAAAAGTTCACAGTCACTTTCGTCCTTCCAACCGTTGACAGCTATCTTATGATCTTTGACATCGGCGCCCAGAATGATTTTTTCACTACCGTAACGGTCTATCCAACGACAAAACACATCAGGGTTCCTGACGGCTATACTGCCGCCGGTAACCATCTGCGCCCCGTTCTCAAAAGCGATTATCAGGTCTTCGTCGCTCTTCAGCCCACCGCCGAAATCGATAATCAGCGAAGTGCGGCTGGCTATCAGGTCGAGTGTCCGGTAGTTGACCACATGATGTGAAGCAGCACCATCCAGATCCACAACGTGCAGACGCCGGATGCCGTTGGCCTCAAACTCCTTGGCAACCTCCACCGGGTTTTCATTATATACCTTTTTGCTATCATAATCTCCCTGGGAAAGGCGTACACACTTCCCGTCGATAATATCAATGGCCGGAATTAATTCTATCATCTGTCTGTTCTCAATTAACGGTTTAAACTTCCGGGGGAATCAGAGCTCCAGGAAATTCTTTATAATTCTCTCACCCGCCACCCCACTTTTTTCGGGATGAAACTGGGTGGCATAGAAGTTATCTTTATGCAAAGCGGCACTGAAAGGGTGGATATAATCGGTCTCGGCAGCCGTAAACTCACTGACGGGTACATAATAACTATGTACGAAATAAACAAATTCATCACGGGTGAATCCTTTGAACAAGTCACTCTTCAACTGACCGATGGTATTCCATCCCATGTGGGGTACCTTATCCTCGTGTTTCCGGGGCACAAAACGTTTCACGTCGGTATCGAAAATCCCAAGGCAACCGACGTTCCCCTCTTCGGAGAAACGACACATCAGCTGCATGCCCAGACAAATGCCCAATACCGGCTGGCGGAGTTCTTTAATGAAACGGTCCATACCACTCTCTTTGAGATGAAGCATAGTAGTCTCAGCCTCCCCCACCCCGGGAAAGATCACTTTATCAGCGGCTTTCAACACCTCTTTGTCAGAGGTAATCACCGCTTCCACTCCCAGGCGTTTCAATGCATAGTCCACAGAACGGATGTTACCTGCATTATATTTGATAACTGCTACTTTCATTTTAATGTACTACATTTAGTCCGCAAAAATAACGAATTATTGCAAAACCACGAAAAATCGGAGCAAGAAGTTTGAATTAAAAGATAGATTTATAACAGATAGAAAGATTTTCGGCATATAAAACGAATAAGTATTATCCGAAAGGGAAAACAGAAGGAAAACAGGAGACCAATTACACTATTATTTTTTCACACTTTTTTTTCAAACTAAATGGCTTAAAAATGAGGAACTAAGCCAAAATCGCTTCATTTTTTTCAAAAAACTTTTCGCTCAGCTATTGCAGGTTTCGGAAAAATGCCTACCTTTGCAACCGCAATCGAGAGAGATAGCGATTAAGAAATGAAATACTGGTGCGTTAGTTCAGTTGGTTAGAATACATGCCTGTCACGCATGGGGTCACGGGTTCGAGTCCCGTACGCACCGCATCTCAAATCTTAATAAAAAAAATAAAATTGGTGCGTTAGTTCAGTTGGTTAGAATACATGCCTGTCACGCATGGGGTCACGGGTTCGAGTCCCGTACGCACCGCGAAAGCAAATAGCAAATTAAAGCAAAGCTCTGAAATTCAAGGATTTCAGAGCTTTTTCTTTTTTCCTGCTTCGGCAAAAAATAGCGGTTTTAGGCAGTCCTCACGTGGCTTATTCGTGGGACTTTTTGAAAGCTGTTTTTGCTCCCACGAATTGACGCATTTGTCTTTGATTGTCAGCATTTTGCGTAGCTGGTTTTTGAGCGTAACAAACTAATTTTGTACCACTTAAAAATCAAAGAATTATGGGAGCAGTGAAAAGAAACACATTAAGCGTATTGTTCATCATTAAGAAATCAAAACTTCTGAAAAACGGTGAAGCTCCTGTTTGTATGCGCATCACCGTAAACAAGCGAGTAGCCGAAGTTATGATTAAACGGAGTATTCTTGCAGACTTATGGAATCAGAAAAAGGAATGTTCCAAAGGAAAAGACCGTGTAGCCACCGAACTGAACCACTATATCAATACGGTTCGTGCCAAAGTATTGCAGATACACCGTGAACTGGAAATAGACAACAAACCGATAACAGCCGATATAATAAAGGATTGTTTCTACGGACGGGACAAGGTTCAGCGCAGCTTGCTGGAAGTGTATGCAGAGCATAACGAAAAATGTCGTGCTCTGATTGGCAAAGAATATACGGAAAGCACAGTTACCAAGTTTGATACTTCCATAAACCGGCTGAAAGAATATATCCGTAGTTGTTACCACCGTGATGATATAATGTTGGCAGAACTGAACGGGCAGTTTATCCGTGATTTTGATTTTTGGCTGAAAACGGACAAACATTGCCAAAATAACTCTGCATTGAAACATTTGAAGAATTTGAAAAAAGTTATCCGCATTGCCTTGGCTAACGACTGGATAAAGAAAGACCCGTTTTACGGCATCCACTTTAAGCAGGATGAAGTAAATGTGGAGTTTCTTTCACGTGAAGAACTGGATGTTCTGATGAACAAAGAATTTACTATCAAACGGTTGGAGCAGGTAAGAGATGTTTTTGTCTTTTGTTGTTTTACCGCGCTCGCTTTCGTGGATGTGCAGCAATTAAGCCGTGAACACCTGATAAAAGACAATAACGGTGCTTTGTGGATACGCAAGGCACGACAGAAAACCAATCAGATGTGTAATGTTCCCGTTTTATCTATTCCTCAAAGGATATTGAGGAAATATGAAGATAATGTAGAGTGCATAAAGAAAGGAGTACTTTTGCCCGTAATCAGTAATCAGCGCATGAACGCCTATCTGAAAGAAATTGCTGATGTATGCGGCATAGCCAAACGGCTGACCACTCATGTTGCACGTCATACTGCGGCTACCGTTGTTTTTCTCGCCAATGATGTATCAATGGAAAATGTATCTAAGATTTTGGGACATTCCAATATCAGAATGACACAGCATTATGCACGGGTATTGGATAGCTCTATTATGCGTGATATGGTAAATGTAGAAAAGAATTTTATCTGAAAAACACAACAATATAAATAGCTATTAAAGCTATTTATATTGTTTCGACTAATTTCTTTATAACAGAATTACTAATTTCTTCAGAAGTGAATTTTATTGATTTAATTATTATAATATCCTTCAAAATTTTAATTAGGGATAAATAACCTACAATAGCGGGAGGGTAATTAAACTCTTGAGAATGTTTATCCATTTCTTCAAAAATGTGTTTGATGCCCTCTTTTGCCGTTTCATTGTCTAATAAACGTACTGCTTCAATTTCTGCACGCCATTTCATTATATATTGTTGTTGCTCATTCATGATTTGTTTTTTATATTGGCAAATATACATTAAATTTTGCAACTCGATATTTTTTTCCAAATAATTGCATTGTAATACTATTGTGATTTTCCAAAGCTGAATAAAACATTAACAAAGGTAAGCTCCGTATTCCGTCCGTTCAAGCCCAAGCCCTACGGGTTTGAAAGAAAATCTCCACACCTCACGATGTTCGGGTAGTATTTTCTTCCAAAGGCTTGCACAGACGGAATACTACACTAATACAGTTAATGTTCTTAGTCAGTTTCGGAAAAAATGTGTTTTTTAAGGATGATAGGTTATTCCTGCTGTTCCTTGTTGTAGTAGGTCTGCAAAAGCCGTTCTATATCGCTTTGACGGTAGATAATCTTTCCTTTTATCTGAATGTATGGGATAACGCCCGTATCTCTCCATTCTTGCAGCGTGCGGATGCTTACTTTCAGACATTTGGCTGCATCCCTGTTACTTAGAAACTTTTCACCGTTCAAATGTGGTTTGTTTTCCTTTGCCAGTCGGCTGATACCATCTAACATTCTTTCCATAGACTGAAAGAAATCCTTAATTATCTCACTATTGCTGTTTATAAGTTCCATATTGTTATACCGTTCTATTGATTTATAATTGGTTTGAATGATTGACATACGCATCTGTCAGTTACGCAGATACTCGCCATAGTAGGATATGGAAATACTATCTTTTACCGCATCATAACTGATATAAAGCCGTTTAAAGGCTTCAACGATAAAATAACGGCTATCTTCTTTCTGTATCTCGTAAATGGCTGGTTTTGCCTGTCCGTTATCTGATACATAGAGCATCGAAAGGAAATGTATTTTCTTGCTTTGGTATATCATTACCGTAGGATGAAGATTTAAACTTTCCCATATTCCGACAATAGCAGACAATTTGAATGACTGGTTTACTCCCGTATTATTTTCTTCTTTCTTTTCCATAGGACAATATTTATTTATTGTTTGATTTATAATTCGCTTTCTTGTTTTCCGTACATTCTGCAATCAGTCTTTCAATATCGGCAGATTTATAGTACAGTTTGTTACCGATTTGAGAGTAGCCCAGTTTGCCACTATCCCGATAGTTCTGCAAACTTCGGATGCTGATACCGAGCAGGGCACACACTTCACGACCTGATAGCCATTTATCCGGCTGACGGGTATTCTCTTTACAAATCCGTTCCACCTGACTGACAAAGCCGGAGAACCGCCCACACACCTGTTTAAAGGTCTGTTCCTCAATAGTTACGATATTCATATGTCTTTCTCTTTTGGCTGGTTGAATATCCCTTTTTGCATTTCTTCCCGATAGAGAACCGAAAGAATATCATTGTGCGTATTTAGATGCTGTTCCAGTACATTATCAATAAAATTGCCGATACTTATCTGTTTGCCTGTAATCACGCCTACAATCTGCATGATACGTTTCTGTATCTCTCCACTTATGTACACGCTTTGACGGTTGCAGACTGTCCGCTTTTGGAAAAATACCGCTTTGTAGCTTTCCTTTTCCTGTTGTAATGATTGATTTGCTTCTTCCATACTTTTAATTTTTAATGGTTTATAAATAGGTTGACTGATTTCTGATACTGATTAAAAGAAAGTGAACCAGTTTTATAGCTGCATTGCTTTATCTTTAAATAGCTTCCAAATACGATTTAAAGCCATTTCTAAATATTGTTTGGCAGTCTTATGTATTGCTTTCATTCAATCAATTTTCAGCAAAGAAAAGGGTAAAAACAGACGCTTTTCAAAATGGGGCTGCTTTGTCCGTTTGTGTCGCAATTTGGCGTTATACGCTATATTTCAGGGATAAAAGGCTGTCTGTAATTTTGCAACCGATAAACAGACATAGGAAGAAGCCGAAACGCTTGCTTGGGCAATCTGACCGTAGGGAAGATTTTTATGTTCATTAGAACATAGCAAGTTGTGTTTTGAGGTCCGCACTTCGTTTTTTGCACCTCAAAACCTTGCCACCTTATCGGGTGGTTAGGTTTACTCCGAAGTCGTAAACCTTGTAAAAATTATAATTATGGAACAGAAAAAGAAGTCATTTAACAAAGGTGGACGCAAGCCGAAACTTGACCCACGAACACACCGTTATTCGTTCAATTTGGACGATGTGGAAAACGCCAAATTCCTGTCATTCTTTGACAGGTCAGGTTATACGGTTAAAGCGCACTTCATTAAGAATTGTATTTTCGGTAAGTCGTTTAAGGTAATAGTCAGGGATAAAAGTAAGGTTGATTATTACATTCAGCTAACACAATTCTACTCACAATTCAGGAGTATAGGACAGAATTATAATCAGGTAGTGAAAGAACTTCATTCCAATTTTTCAGAAAAGAAAGCACTTGCTTTGCTTTACAAACTGGAACAATGCACGTTGGAACTGATAAAGACCAATGAAATGATAATAATGTTAAGCAGACGGTTTGAACAGTCCTATCAAAAAGAAGGGATAATATCGGCAGATGAATAGAAACAACTTGCCAAAAAAGAAAAATCCCGGAGTTGCCACGTGTACAACTTCGGGATAGTTTCTTTCTTAGTTGTCCGTTCCGTGTTGTTTTTCAAACTTGCGGAGCGTACCCACATCAAACCTTTCCTTTATGAACTCACGCACATCGGAAGCTCGATAATAAGCTTTTCCGCTAATCATCATAAAGGGCAGTAGTTTCTTGCTTCGCAATCGCTGTAATGTTCGGGTACTCACTTTGAACAATAGGCATAAATCCTGATTATCCAATAGCTTGTCACCCGGCATTACTTCGGGATTGGTCTGCAAACTCTTTACATCTTTTCCTACTTCTTCCAGTTTATCGAGTAGTTTTTGCATCCAGTCTTTAAACTCATAATTATCTACATACATATTTGCTTCATTTTTCAGGTTATACTTATATGATTACCAATCGATTGATGAAGCAAAGTTCAGAAAATGGAAGCAAAGAAATTACAGGGTAGTATATGCTACCCCATATAAATTGATGCTAAGTCATTGATTATCTATACCCTTTATTTTCGTGTTCCTTTCGGATAAAGGCTATTAATCCATTAAGAAATTCCGTTAGTTTGATAGATTTTCGCTTTATAACATCTTCATGTTTTTGGTAATAGTCCCCCAATTTTATATTAAAGAGCCATTCAAAGGCTTTACCTAAGTCTGTCAGGTGAACGGATTTTCCATTCTGATATACGATGCGTTTAGAAAGAAATAAACCGCTGACTATTTCCATGATATTGACAAGGCTCGTTTTGTCAGCCAAATGGAGAGGGGAAAGAAACAACTTGTTTGCGTGCTGTTTGAATTGTTCCGGGTATTTAATGCGCCATTTTACAATGCGCATTTCAGTGTTTAACAGTCCTATTGCTTCATCAATCAAATGCAAATAGGGCATTTTTTTCTTGCTCAAACCGCACACGATACGATTTAAGACGGTGTAAACCAAAGGAAAAATAACGTAGTAAAACGCTATAATCCTGTTCGTTGATACTAAAATCGGCTAAATGTATAGCCAATTCTTTAATGGCTTCTACAAATTCAGATGTAGAAACTTTGCGATGCGAACTTTCTGACAATAGTCGGAAAAATCTCTCTTGTAACATATCTTTCATATACTTTTATATTTAATGGCTACCAAATTGATAGCCCAATTCACTATTTGTATTAGTTTTAGTTAGAAGATATATAACTTTTTAATTGAAATAAATTAGGAGTTGCAACGCCATATTTTACACCACTATCTATTATGTCATCTATCATTTGCCTTATTTCAGCAGGAGAATGATTTATATGTCCTTCAAACATAAGTTGCAGAGCATCATTACTATAAATTTTCTTTGCTATTGGCACACTGATAAATAAAGGTAAAAGATATAATCTGTTTGCTTTTTCTGTTTTAGGATTGATACCCATTTTTTTACAGATAGATAAGCCTTCCCGAATAGCTTTCATTGCAGTTCTTATAATAGGTATGTTTTCTATAAATTGAGAGGCACTTCCGGCACTCATTATTCCGGCTGAAAGACCGGTAGCGACAGCATAATGTGTAATTAACCATACTAATATTTGATTAGAAATAACAGGTTTTAAGTCTGCTTTATCCAGTGCTACAAAAAGTTTTTCTACTCGTGGAGTTATTCGCCCATCTTTTTCCCCTAATGGGGTATTGGAATATTTTAAACCTGAAATAGCACAATGTATATTTTTATCTTCTTTTCCACCCCCGACCATAAAAGGAAAGGCAAAAAAGTATTGTTCAGGATTGAGATATTTATCTATTTCTGTAAAAACATCCCAGTTGTTTTGGAAAAATACGATATTTGCTTTTCCTGCTGACTTTGAAAGAGTTGGCAATATATTTGATAATTGCAATTTATTGGTGGCGACAATAATATATTCAAATTCATTATTTGACGAAAGTTCGTCTATTATTGTAGGCTTAAAGATTATATCGATATCTTTTCTTATTTGCTCTCTAAAGTCAGAACAAATAATATGAATACCATCTTTTTGTACAAGTTCTTTTTGCCCTTTACGCACCAATACAGTAACATCATATCCTACTTTGGATAATTGCCAGCCATAAGTACAACCTACTACGCCAGCACCGTATATCAATATTTTCATAAAGTGATATTGTTAAGTTTTTTATTTTCGTTGATAAATACAGAATTGAATACCGATAGATTTTCGGCATAAGTATCACAACTATCGAGTAATTGTTTAGGGGTATAACCCGTGAACATTTTAAACTCCTTTATTAAATGTGATTTATCGTAATATCCACAATCATAGGCAATTTTACTTATACTGATTTGTGGAATTGATTGCAAAATATGGAATGTCTTTTTAAATCGTGTGATTTGGATAAAATCTTTTGGATTTAGTCCTATATATTCAGCGAATATTCGTTTAAATTGCTTATATCCTAAACAAGCCGTTTGAGATAAAACGGATATATTTCCTTCTCCTTTATTGATATTTTGAACAGTAGTCATAATCCTGTTGGCGTTGCATGGAATATTTTTGCATAGTCTATTTAATAAATATTCTTCTATCAATCTGACCGTTTGATAAGTATCAGATGCTTCATTTATTTTCTCTTCCAATTCTACTAAATAGGTATTATCTAATAAATCAATGCCTATATTTTGATTAGTAAATTCTTCCATAGAATATGGAAAAAACATCCTGCACCCGATAGGCTGAAATAGAATAATGACCATATCTAAGAAAGAAAATTCTATGTTTGAATAAGTACTGATTTGTCCACTTATATAGGATTGTGGCTGTATCCCCTTATGAAAAGAAGAAATAATTTTGTTTCCTTTATGAAAAACAAGTGCTACGCAACCTGCTGGGATAGAACGCTGAAAGCCTTGCTTTACATCATCTATCCTTAAAAACCAATATTGCTTTATATAAGGAGCGAGCAATTTGGTAGGTTGTATTACTTGAATGTTCTCCATTTTGCCTTAACTATCAGACAAAAGTAAGATTTCTTAGATTGATAATAGGTGTAAAAAAGGGACATTCTAACAAAAAAGCCCTAAAAGCTAATAGAAAAATGTATCAGAATTGATTTTTAATCTCTGTTTGCTATAGAATTATTGAAAGAATACAAAGTAAATTAGGAGTAAATAAAAAAATAGTGCCCTACTTTTTCTAAAAAATATTTTTGTAATCATTTGAACTCTAGGAAATTAGCCAACAATATAATGGCGTTTACAAATTTGCGTTCTTATTAGCCATACCCAAAAATGAATAAAGGTCAAGTTTGATTGTGTATATTATTAATATTTTCTATTTAAAAATTTGCTTAATTCGTTGTAACGTAATACTTTTGTAAGTAACAAAAGACAATAATACTATGGTTAATAAAAAAGTAACATGCTATTCAGTGAATATTCCAGAAAGCATGGATTTTGTACAACTCCTTTTAGATAACGAAGAATCTTCGTTAAAACCCTTTGTTCTTGATCAATATAGAACAATCGAACTTAAATATACTCAAATACAGAAAAATGGAAGTATTGTTGGTCTATTTGTAACTACAAGTCGAAAAAATATTCCACCAGCTCATAAACCTGGAAATGGAGACGATTATACAGCATTGCCCTTAGATGATGGACAAGGCTTAGCCTATCCTAATGTATTTTTATATGATCCCCAATCTAAAGTACTATATTTAGAGACAAATAGAATGGGAGTTAGTCCGTCAAAAATATGTGCATATTTTGAGGCGAGGGCTATTAGAGACTCTATTCCTACTTTTTGGATTGAAATCAGTCCTCTTTTAAAAAAAGAGGCGTATGAAAGAGTTGAAAACATGGTGAGAATAAAATATGTAAATTTGAAATTAGCTAAACCAACCGGGCTTCTTAGAAATAATTTGTCTAAAGGGTCATTAAGAGGATTGGCAAGTATATCCGATCAGCTTAATGCAGATAAATATATGCAGTGTTCTTTTACTGCGGATAAAGTAAAAAGCTTAAAGAAAGGGGAAATCTTAAATATTATAGATAGTTTTGGACGTATTCATTCAGAGGCAACAGAATTAGGGCGAGAAAAAGGTAATAAACTTATAATTAAAGGAAATATCTTAGATGAAGATGGAACTGAAATAGAGGATATTGTAGATTTTTTACTAAATAAAATTGATTTTCGTTTTTCAATAGAAGAACCTATTATAGCTTCAAACCTTCAATTTATGGATAGAAAAAATGGTATTAATACGGTTTATATGAAACTTTATAATGAAGTTTCTACTGTGGTAGATAGTATTCAGCGTTTAAGAAAGGAGTAAAATATATTCAAAAATCTATAACTTAAGAATATGACCATATTCATAACAAATATCCATATTGCAACAAATATATTGTAATAAGGTATTTGGATTTCTAATGTTAATAAAAGCACACAGGTTAAGATAACAGATAAAAAAGAATATATTACTGCTGTCTTATTGTATTGTATTAACTCTGGAAATCTATTAGTATCAATTAAATTTTTAATAGCGGAATTGTTTAACTGCATCAAAGTTACCATCGTTGTCAATAAAAACCCAAAAACAATGCTTTCCGCTGTAACTAAAGCTGATATAAATGTTTTATCAAAACATTTATAATAACACTTATCTATTATTTCATTATCTTTAAAAAAGTACAATAGCAAACATATCATAGAAGAAAATAGTAATGGATATAATTTCTCCCATTTGTTGGATATGTATAATTTTATCTGTTCAAACATACTAAGTTTCTTTATTTGCAGTAAAGATACAATATTTTCCTGTAAAAATTATAGGCTATTTATGGTTATTATATGAACTATTTCGTATTTTTGTACCAACTCAAACAACCACCGCAACACCAAGCAATCCAAAGAATTGCACACGTGGGGTTATTAGTGGGAGAAAGAATTAAAGAGCTTGCTAAGATATTGAGTACGTGAAGAATAGAAGAAAAGTTCATCTTCCGTACGCACCGCAGATATTAATAATAATTTTATATAATCCTCTGTTTTATCAAAGAAAACAGAGGATTTTTAGTATATCTATCAAAATACAGAATTAAAAGCACCAAAGCCTTCCTTATTGCATTCAAAAACCGACACGACTAATACAAAAGCAAACCACCTATCCGGAAATTAAAAAATAACTTTTGTCCAACATATTTAAATACATGCCGAACAAAAGTTATTCATAGCAGACTACATCACGCACAAAAACAATCAGTTCGCTTCCATTTGCTTATCAAACGCTTGTTGAATCAACTCCATGATATCATCCAATTCATTCATATTCGAAATACCAACTTCTACATCCCCATTACCCCATCGTCCCAAGTTGGATACATCTTTGCACAAACCTTTTGGATCAAGTATATCTGCAAATGCTACATTTAGAGAAAGGCGCAACCGGGATTTCTGAGGCACGACATCCACAAAATTAGTATAAGCCTTAAAGGCAATATACAACTTCTTGAGTTCCTCCTTTACGGAAGGATCTATATTCATGATCCTTCTGCGCAAAGCCTGAAACAGAGCAAGTATGTCCCCCTTCAGATATTCATAGTGCTCCAACGTATACTCTGCAGAATCTCTCTCCGCAGATCTATAAACTTCGAGTGTCTCCGGCGATAATAACGGAAATCTCCATATTTCTTTAGCTTTCTCAGCCAATTGCCCTGCACGCACAAGTATCTGCTCTTCGTTCCACGAACTGATTTTCCTCAGATATGAATTGAGGCGAATAGGAGAATCGTCGAAACCTCCCTCCATACTCTTCTTTTCTTGGAACGGACGATCACTCAATTCCGAATTATAACCAGTCAGAGTCAGATTACCAAGTGTGTGTAAATATTTACCCTGAACTTCTACCCAACCTTCCCCTAACATTTCTTGCCACTCGTGTGATAGATTAGGATTTTGGGGCATGACATGCTCGATGGTATAATCAGAAATATTCACCATCTCCTTACGCTGAAAATTTTCCAACCGATTTAAAAGGTAGTTCCTGTTACGGAAATTATAAACATCTTTGGTTTGTAGGAAAGTAGTGAACTCCGTATCGTTCGGAAAGCGCTTATAACTATCCAGCAATAGGAATGCAGCTTTCAGGCCATCCATATAATTCGCTTTATCGAATGACTTATAGAGAGTAGCGAACGTCTTATTCAGGCTATTTGTCGGTATACCGCAAATGGCGCGTCTGAACACATAATTCTCAACCAGACAAAGAGCTTCGTAGAACTCGTCCCTACTGATAACTTCGTTGACATAATCGTTGTACAACGGTAATAAAAACGGGTAACTAACGTCAACCCTCAACTGGCTGATGCGTTTGAAAGCCCCGCAAAGCTGCTTATCCGGCTCTTTGTGAAGCACCATGTTGACGTAATATCCGGAATAAGTATAAATGTCTTTGACTACTTCGCTGATCGTATCGGGAGCTTTACCCCCTATCACATAGGCCTTGAAAGCATCGTACACCATATCGATACGAGGAATGGTGCCTGTCTTCACTGATAAGTAATCGCGCATGAAGCTATTAAACAGCGCCGCATATTCACTACCATATCCTTGTTCCATAGGATACCAATAAGATTCATAAAGTGAGGTCTGCAAGTGAACTTCTTGTCCCATCAGCACGTAATTGCGAATCAAGTCGGCTTGTGATAAATCAAGTCCCGTACTGTTCATACTTTCAAATATCAATTGTGGGTTGTCCTTCTCCTTTTCAAGAGCCACATCCACAACAAACAGTCGCTGTACCCCGCTATAAATAGCTACCACATTCTCCTTGTTTATCTTACTTTTAAAGAAATCATAGTTTTCAATGATGCGTTGTGACATCCCCTCGGACTGAGGAATCCCCTTCAATAAATTTATATAGGTCTCTTTATCTCTGCGGGTCAGCAGAAGTTTATACCGCAATTCATTATCTTCTTCCGGGTTAATCAGATAATAGTTCTGAAGTTTAGTGAAGCTGGTATCTATCTCTACTGCATTCTCTTTTATAAAATCGGCAATAGCCGCTATCAGCAAAGAGACGGTGGTCAAGCGCTGCTGTCCATCAATAACCAGAAGTTTAGGCACATCGGACACTGTATGTATACTCTCCTGAAAATAAACGATAGAACCGATAAAGTGCCCCTGCACGGCAGAATCGTTGCTAATACGCAAAATATCATTCAACAATTGATTGCATTGAACCAGTTGCCAACTGTATGTACGCTGATAAATGGGAATCACAAACTGTCGTGGTCCCTTTATAATACTTAAAAGATTATTGGAAGATGCTTTCATAGATTATGCTTATTTTACAATAACAAAAGTATTCTTTTTCCCGATTATAAGAGAATAAAATAGGAAAATTATCAATAGTTTCCTGTTTTTGTCCGTTCATTGACCAATAATATTTCTCACTACCTTTGATTGAACATAATAGAGACAGAGCTTAATGATTGTCCACAATTGAACAAGGAAGTCAGTTTCCATGATAAAACTACAAAATTTAAAAAGGAACTTAAAACTCTGATTAAAACATGGGACAAGTGCACGAAGGACTTGAGAATCTTCTTGTTCGTAGACAATATTGATAGATACTCTGAGAAGAAAATCATCCAATCGATTGATTCTTAACTCAGAATATTCTATTACCGATATTTAATAACAAAAAATTTACTAATCAATCAGTATAATAAGATACATCGAGAGAATATCTGGATCAGCAGCAAATATTTACGTCACTTAATCGAATTGTTAGTACTGGTCAGTAAAACTAAGGATGTATCTTTTGTCATCAGGCAAAAAGAGGAAACACAGGGAAATACGGTTGAAACATATTCCATCACTTTACTAAAAGATATCCATGTGAACCGAACAAACTACGCGATTCTATTGAATGTGCCCGATACACGGTTATAGCCTATTGAGAGCCGGCCATAGACTTGGGAAAATACATATAACTCGAAAAAAATACATTTTTTTTGCTCACTCCTGAACAAAATTGATTTCTTCTGCGTTTATAATTATGCAAATCGGCCTGAAGCGCTTTATGCCTATGGGAATATCCATAATAGTCGCACCGTATGCCTCCCCGGCATAGACAGGTAAGATTGCATAGTAGTTTTGTCGTGTTTTATTTTGTGTTTGTGTTGTGACGGTGCTGCGATGTGAATCGAAGTACCGTTTTTTTTGTACCTACCTCTCAGAAGCTAAAAGATTTACCATAAAAGAAGCAGAATACAGAGTAACGGGTTAAATGTTCCGATGGACGAATTGTCCGTCGATCCAGAACGTGGCATGCTCAGAACGGAACTTCAGTAAAACGTATTCCGGATCAGTCGGTCCCTTTGGAAAATGGGCGATAAACCAGTCTTGCCAATACTTCTGTTTGAGTCCGGCATCCGTCACTACCTCCACTTCACCCGTCAGGGCAACGCTATTCCCTTGTTCGTAGAAACAAAGACCCGCTTTCGGGTTGCTCCGGAAATCTTTCGTTTTCACAGAATGTTCTCCGGTTGCCATCCAAATCTCAGAAATACCTTCCGAAGCAATCTTGCTCAAAGGGACAGGGCGGGGATATCCCTCTTGATTGACTGAACTGAGTATTACCGTTTCACAACCTTGCAGCAAATCTACTGCTCTTTCGTTTAATGATTTCATTGTATATGATATTTAGATTGATAATCCCTGCAAATATAAGCTTGCCCACCTACCCCGGCGTTGTAAAAAAACGACTTTTGCAGAATAAGAAGCAGACTAAATTTCTTACAGACATAGTTTATTTTACGCTCGCGATACAATGCCTGTACCCGAAACCAAATCCGAAACGCTTTTTTAAAGGAGATTTCCTTTATCACCCAACCGATATTTTATTTCTCAATATACGTCAGCAGCCCCTCTTGCGGTAAGGTCGGAGAAAGGAATGATTCTGCCGTACCGCCGGACAGTGTCTTAACCTCTTTCAGGAAGTGCGAAACATCGTAATATCCGGCATTCACCGCTACCGAGAGCAGGTTATTTGCCTCCGTCGTACTTTTCAGCAGATCGATCGCCTGCCTGAACTTCACAATCCGACTGTATTCTTTAGGGGTAAATCCGGTAAACAGCTTGAACCGCCGTTCCAGATGCCGTTGACACAAACAGGCATCTTCTGCCAGCAAACGGATCTCCCGCTGACCGTGGTACAAATGAATGTGGTTTACCGCAAAAACAATCTGTTTGTCCACTACATCGTGCTTGTACATCGACCGCACCAATACTGTCTCAATACACTGAATCCTGCTCCGCAAATCCGGAAGCTCGTAGAGTCGCTCTGTAAACGAATTATCGAACAGCTTGATTCCCAAGTCGGCACTGCCGATCCGCTGACCGGCCAACTCCTGCACGGGCAAGTCCATGAATCGGAATAATCCGCAAGGATGAAAACGAATACCAACCATGTGAACCGTTTCGGTATACGCAACCAACTCCGAATAACGTTTCATCGGTCCCACGAAAAACGAACGGCAAGACGGCATGATCCGTCCTTCGTTGCCTACCGGTTGTGTTATCCCGCCCAAAGCGAAAATCAAATCGGTACACCCGTCCGGCAGGACGTTGATACGCATCCCATACTCAGGACTTCCTTTGAACTCCCAGATTTTATCGACGTAAGGAGCCAGCAGTCCACAAGGTTGATATTCTCTATACATACTTCAATTTCGGGCAAATATAGTGAGAATCACTCACACCTGCTATTTATCCGAATACAAACCGATATGGTTTCCTTCGCTATCGGCAAAAACAGCGAAATGTCCCCTGCCTTCAGCGTCGATCTTCGTCTCGGGGATAATGACTTTCCCGCCTTTCTGCAAGACACATTCCAGCGACTTGCCGATCTCTTCGCAATAGAAGTGAATCAATGTTCCCCGCTCCGAAGGCAGGAAATCGGGTGCCCACGACACCGCTCCCACCGCTTCGCCCTGCTCCATGAAGCAGGCCATCTTCTCCTCTTCATACTCCGAGACCGCCAATTTGATGTCCAACACTGTTTCATAAAATCCTACCGCCCGGTGGAAATCTGCCGCCGGAATCTCAAAAAACGCAATAAACTTTTCCATTTTCTTTATATTAATAAGATGAATACTGTATGCCGGAAGTCACGTCTCCCAAGCACACCGCAAAAGTAGGGCAATGCACCCGCCCCGGATAGTAAAAAACAGACATCATTCCTCCACGGAAAAATAATCGGAATAAGGAGCGCAAACAGCTAAGTATTCCGCCGGAGTATATCCCGAGAAGAGTTTGAACTCCTTAATCATGTGCGATTGGTCGAAAAAGCCACATTCGTAGGCCAGTTGCGCAAACGAAATGCCCGGCTGGCATTGCAGGGTGTACAACGCCCGCTGCATCCGCACAATGCGCAGAAACTCCTTGGGAGTAGCGCCTACATACTCCGCAAACACCCGCCCAAACTGCTTATTGCTCAGGCAGGCTACGTCCGCCAGTTGTGCCGTACGGATGTACGGATGGAGGGTTACCGCCTCCAAAGCGGTCGAAACCCGCTTCATGTTGTATTCGGAAAAAGCGTAGAGACGGCTTAACAGAAACTTTTCTATCAGGCGGATGCACGCCGCCTGATCCGGCATATCGGCTACCCGCCTGCCCAGATCAACCAGCTGAGGATCGTCCGTCTCTTCGGTATTTACATTCATCCCACGAAACTCGCTAACAGGCATGTGAAGGAAAGCTTTTGCGGCAAAGGGCTGAAAAACGACTACGATCATCTCCAGCATCCCCGTAGACTCGACATCGGAATAGCCGAACGCCTGCCCGCTGATGAAAGAAGAGGGTTGCAACCGGCCTTCGGTCAGCGAAAGCAGTTGCCGCCCCCGGTGAAAGACCATCTGGACGCACCCCACGGGCAGCGTCCGTTCGGATACCGGCGCAAGCGCATCGTCGCTCAATACCCAGTAATGCCGGACATAAGGGACAAGTGCCGCACCAGGTTTTATGATTCTGAATGATTGCATAGACTACAAATATATTGTTTTTTAGATCATCACGGCAAAGATAAGGTACGGGAAAAAGAAGGGATAGGAAAAAAGAGACAAAGAAAAGCAAGAATGGACAAACGCAGCTGATATTTAGAACGTACTTTTGTCCACCAAAACAAACAGGCATGAATATACAAGAAAGAAGCAGGATAGAATATCATTCCAGGATTAATAGGGTGATGGATTTCATCGACCGGAACCTGGAGCAACCGATCGAACTGAAAGACATCGCTGCCGTTGCCAACTTTTCACCCTTTCATTTCCACCGGATATTTACCTTTCTGATAGGTGAAACACCGACCGACTACATCCAGCGTCTCAGGGTAGAGAAGGCAGCATGGAAATTACAGAAAGATCCCTTCCCGTCCATCACCGAGATTGCTTACAGCTGCGGTTTCGGCAGTACATCCCTGTTCTGCCGGACCTTCAAAAAGTATTTCGGCATCACCCCTACCCAGTTCAGCCGAACGGATAAGCCGGTCTATGTATTCGAAGGAAACCTATTTAGCAAGAACGGGCAAGCGATCCGCAAGAATATGACACACAGTGCAGTGGCAAATTTCGACCTTTGCGGTGTAAAACTAAAACAACTATATTTTATGGAATCAATTGTAGAAGTAAAAGAAATGCCGGAAATGAAAGCGATCTATTGCCGCCACATCGGCCCGTTCCACCTGATTGGCCAGGCTTACGCAAAATTGGGACAATGGGCAACACCCAGGGGATTGTACACGCCTAATGTTACTAAAACCGCTACCGTCACACACGACGATCCTTCGATCACCGATGAAGACAAAATCAGGCAAAGTGCCTGCATCATTGTCGACAAAGAGGTGAAGGTAGAAGGCGAAATCGGTAAGATGACGATTCCGGGCGGTCAGTATGCAGTCGGGCATTTCGAACTTGGAATGGACGAGTTTCAGAAGGCATGGAACACCATGTGCCATTGGTTCACCGAAAGCGGCTACCAGCAAGGAGATGGATGTGCGTATGAATTGTACCACAACGACTACACCACCCATCCGCAAAAGAAACACATTGTTGACATCTGCATACCGGTAAAACCATTATAGATCAAAAGAAAGGTATGGAAGACTACCTTAAAGTAGAATTTAAGAGTTTAGTATCTTATTAGATTGAAACCACTTTAAGGATAATTCCCTTGTTTAAATATGAATATATTAAGTACCAATGCATATTTAGTTATCAATATCAATTTGAGTATAATATTAAAGACCAATAAATTATACTTCTAATAGATTCAGCTAATCCTGATTAACTACTTAATAATATTAGATGAAAGCAAGGGAATTAGTATGTTTCGACTTACAGCGTTATAAGTAACGCTGCCTTATTTTCCTATTATATTCTCTTTTTTTAAAAGAATCGTATCTTTGTGCATCTATAAACCTTTTAATCCTTTCGCCCATGATAGAAGCTCCCGAAGCTCGCCTGCTGTGCGAGCAACTGAACAAAACCGTATGCGGCAAACGAATCACGGATGTATTCGCCCAATATACACCACATAAATTTGCCTGGTTTTATGGTAAACCGGAAGAGTGTGCCGAACGCCTGGTTGGCAAGACCATTGACAAAGCCTGCCCACAAGGCGGAATGGTCGAACTAACGGCTGGAGACACGATGTTGGTTTTGACAGACGGGGTCAATCTTCGTTATTTCGAACCGGGAGCGAAGTTACCCTCCAAACATCAACTGCTGGTGGCATTCGATGACGAAAGTTGCCTGTTAGCATCTGTACGGATGTACGGAGCACTGTTGTGCTTTACCCGAGGGCATTTTGACGCACCATTGGCCGCCTATTACGAAACGGCCAGAACAAAGCCACAAGTGATGTCGGACGCCTTTGACAAGGAGTACTTTCTTGGATTGGTAAATGCGCCGGATGCACAGAAGAAATCGGCAAAAGCTTTTCTGGCCACGGAACAGACAATTCCCGGACTGGGCAACGGAGTATTGCAAGACATCCTGTACCATGCGCATATCCATCCAAAAACAAAGATCGACAAACTGGGCGCAGAGGAAAAGGAGAAAATGTACGAACAAGTGAAAGAGACACTACAAGATATCTACCGCCTGGGCGGACGAAGCACCGAAACTGATTTGTTTGGAGTTCCCGGGCAATATGTAGCCTCCCTGTCAAAAAATACAGCGGGACATGCGTGCCCCAAATGTGGTGAAACCATTGTGAAAGAGAACTATCTGGGAGGAAGCATTTATTATTGCAGGGGATGCCAGGTAATGAAATAAGCCCCTCACAGTCACTATTCAATTATAAAAACAAAAAAAAACAATGAAACAAGAAGTATTATTTATCATTCTCAACGAGTATGCCGATTGGGAAAGTGCTTTCGTAGCAGCGTCCCTTCATTCCGGACTAATGCCGGGCAGTGAAATCAAGTACGTAGTCAAAACAGTAGCCCCCACTTTGGATCCGGTCTGCTCTTTGGGTGGTTTCCGTACTCTGCCGGACTACAGTTTCGACAACCTTCCTTCCGATTATGCTGCCTTGGTCCTAATTGGTGGTATGCAATGGCAGTCTCCTGAAGCAGAACGTGTATTCCCCATCGTCCAGGATGCTTTTGAAAAAGGGAAAGTGATTGGCGGTATCTGCAACGCTGCTTCATTTCTGTGCGCCCATGGCTTCCTAAACAATGTTAAGCATACCGGAAACACCCTTGCCGTGCTCAAACAGTGGGGCGGAGAACGATATACCAACGAAGATGGTTACCTGGAAAAGCAAGCTGTCGGTGATAAGAACATAGTTACGGCAAACGGTACCGGTTATCTGGAATTCACCCGTGAGTTGCTATTAGCATTGAAAGCCGATACGGAGGAAAAGATCGAAGCATTTTATGATTTCAGTAAGAATGGACTTGTGAGATAGCAACATGTTCATCAAGCATACGGGACAACATGAAAAAAGGATTCACCATACTGCTTCTTTTACTCTCATTGGCAGAAGTGTACGCACAAACAGAATTCACAACCAGCCTGTTTGATTCAAGACGTAACCGGATAGTGCCGGTAGCTGTTTACCGGCCAAAAAAAGAAAGCGCCAGGACCGGAGTCATTATATTCAACCATGGATATGACGGAAACAAGAACGATAAATCGAACCAGAGTTATTCATATCTGACTCGTTTTTTGGCAGAAAAAGGATATTATGTGATAAGTATCCAACATGAATTGTCCGATGATCCTCTTTTGGCTATGGAAGGAAATTTTATGGAAACCCGTATGCCTAACTGGAAAAGAGGAGAAGAAAATATTCTCTTTACAATCCGGGAGTTTAAGAAGCTAAAACCGAACCTGCAATGGGAGAAACTTTGTGTGATAGGTCATTCAAACGGAGGCGATATAACCATGCTCACCGCAACAAATCATCCGGAACTGATAATGAAAGCTATCTCAATGGACCACCGGAGAATGATAATCCCAAGAACACAAAAGCCACGGATATACACGTTGAGAGGATGTGATTATGATGCTGATCCGGGTGTACTCCCAACCAGCGAGGAGCAACAGAAATTTCGAATAGAAGTTGTGCGACTGGATGGAGTTACACACAGTAACATGGGAGAAAACGGATCGGCAGAACAACACGATCTTATTAACCGACACATATATATGTTCTTAAATAACTAATTAATTTTCATGATATTATATAATACGCCATGACGTACCATGATACAATAAAACCCATAATCATAAGAAATCAGATCTATGAAGCAACAAGAAACTAATCCAGACAGCCTAATTGAGAACTATCTTCCGGCAGATTATTATGACTCCTTTTCAAAAGAGTTGCATAATAAGAATGCAATCTCCACTGACGAGTTTGCAGATATAGCTTTTAACCAACTACCCTTCTGGATTATCCGGCTTCTAAAAGTAAGAAATAGTATAGTCAAGCCTCTCGGACTCAATACAAACAAACGAATCACGGATATGGAGTGTGAAAGAAATCAACACGAAATAATCTTTGGCATGTCCGATAAACACTTGACTTTCTACGTATCCCTTTGGTGTAAGGTTTCCGAAACCAACAGCCAAACTTTACGAATCACCACGATAGTCAAATACCACAACCGTTTGGGAAAACTCTACTTTTTCGTGATTCGTCCTTTCCATAAAGTTATTATTCGATCATTATTGGAGAGAGTAGGAAAAAGGTATAAACTTATATCTCTGGAGAGAGAAGCGTCTTGATATCATGTAATTAAACATACTTTTTTATTGTTCCGAAATCTTTTTTACTACCGGTTTATCCGCTTCCGCCCAGTCCAATGTTACCATCTCCCCAGGAGAGAGCCACTGTGCAGCAATATGTTCTTTCAATACATATTGCTCCCCGATAGGATGACATAGAAAAGCGTGCATCGTAATTTCGAAATCAGGATAGATGTGATGGACTGTCAAAAGCTTTTCTCCCACTTCGATAGTATAATCCATTTCTTCCATAATTTCTCTTTGAAGTGCTTCCTGCAAAGATTCACCTTTCTCCACTTTTCCACCCGGAAATTCGTACCTGAAAGAAGTATATGAAAATTTAGTCCGTCCCCGTTGTACACAAAGATATTTTCCTCCAGATCTGATAACGGCTGCTACGACTTCTATACTTTTCATAATGACTGCGGTATTGGGTTTCGAAGATAATGGATGCAAAAGTAATAAAAGAATGTGGGAAAGGAGGAAATAAATATTCAGAAAAGCATATTTATAATGCTCGGTACATTTTTGTAAGACATATTTGTTACTGCAAAGAATTTTATGTAGATTTGTGGGATAACAATATGAACACTATGGATTTTAATAAAGTCACAAAAGAAGCTGTAATACAAGCTTTACAAGATATCAAGAAAAATGGCATTCCTAAAAATGCACACTCTTCTACTTATGACATTTTATATAAAGGCAAAAGATTTCCACCTAAACTGGTGATGGAATATGCATATCAGCATTCTACTGGAACACAAATAACCAGAAAAGATTTTGAAGGAGGAGAAAAAACACCATGTTTTAATAGATTGAAAGAATTAGGATTTACTATAGTTCTTAAAGATAAAAATTCAAACTTCTATGATATACTGATTAAGTTTATTGAACAAGCTAAGACTAAAAATCAAAAGTATAAGGACTACCCTAAAGAGTTTCTGGGACTGAATGTAAGTGTTAGTTTTGGCATAGGTGGACCTTCAAAAACTCCATGGATTTCTTTTTTATACAATGGACAAAAGACCCAACATGGTATATACCCTGTATACTTATATTACAAAGAATATAATACACTTTTTTTAGCGTATGGTGTAAGTGAAACCACTCCGCCAAATATAGAGTGGAAGTTTAACACTACTCCTGAAACAATTTCCAATTTCTTTGAAGAAAAAGGAATAAAACCTAAACGATATGGAAATTCATATGTATTTAAGGATTATGATATTAACAATTTAAATCCTTCTACAATCAATAAAGATTTATTTGAGATCATCGAATATTATAAAAATTTAATGGTTTCATATACAGAAACATCAACTAATACTAATGAAATGCAGAACCCTAATATAAATATAGATTATCAGGCTATTCCGGCTAATCTAAGACAATTTGTCACTGCTATCAAATCGAAACCATTCATACTGTTAGCTGGCATTTCAGGAACAGGAAAATCTCGTATTGTCCGCCAATTAGCTTATGCCACTAGTGGAGAAAGCCCGGAAAAAGTTCAAAAGCCATACAATTACGAAATGATATCTGTGCGTCCTAATTGGCATGATTCCACGGAATTGTTAGGATACATAACTCGGGTTTCCGGCAGTCCGGAGTATATAGTAACTGATTTCCTAAGGTTTATAGCCAAAGCTTGGTTCTACGAAGAAGTTCCATTCTTCCTTTGTTTGGATGAAATGAACCTAGCACCTATAGAACAATATTTTGCTGAGTATCTTAGCGTTGTTGAAAGTCGAAAATTGAGAAATAACAAAATCGTTACAGATCCAATAGTACCTCCATTGACAACTTGGGATAAAGCAGATCAGAAAACACTTGTTTCTGACCAAATACTTAAGGAATTATTTCATGATTTTTGGACGAATGAAGGTTGGAATGATTCTGCAGTAGCTACCCGAATTGAAAAACTGAAAAAGCAATTCAAAAATACAGGTATTTCTATTCCTCAGAATCTGATTGTTATGGGAACTGTTAATATGGATGAAACGACTTATAGTTTTAGTCGCAAGGTGCTAGATCGTGCAATGACTATTGAAATGAATCATGTAGACTTAGATAGTGGTCTCAGCAAAGCACAAGATAATATTACTCCTATCCCAGCTAAGGCACTTTTACCCGAAGCTGTTGAGGGATATGATGTTTATGAACAGAATCCAGAAATATGTAAATCTATTATCAAATATCTGCAACAAATCAATGATAAATTAGAAGGTAGTCCATTCAAAATAGCTTACCGTACACGCAATGAATTCCTTATTTATGTTTTAGCAAATTTACCATATCAAAGTAAAGATACTCAGGAACAGTGCATCACTCGTTCGCTCGATGAAATGACCTGCATGAAAATATTGAGCCGAATCGAAGGAGACAAAAACAAAGTTGGTACAGTATTGGATGACTTACATGCCATAATTCAAAAGAGAATCGAAGCTGGTGGGATTAGTTCTGAGAAATCTATCGCCCTTGATAAAATCCGAAGAATGAAAAATAAGTTGGAAACAGCCTATTACTGCGACTTTTGGAGCTAATCACTAACAAAAAGTTATGGAGGAACTACTCAAACTGAATCATCCGGACTATGAATTAATGGTCTATTGTCCTTCTTATGATAAAGTATTTAAGAAGGCACAAACTTGCATGCGAGTGAGGCAGAATGATGAAGCTCTTTACTCTATTTACACGTGGGATAAAGATGCATCAGCCCAAATCAATGGAGAGCAATTAATACAAGAAAAGAAGCACCGTTCTATCTTTTTTGAGAATACGGATTATCAATTCTGGATCAGTTTTAAAAGAATAGATATAGAAGATGCTTGGATCAACACACCTTTAAAAAATATTCAAGATAATTTTATGTTTAACCAAAATAATCAGATACTATTTGGGCATCTCAACTATGGTAACGATATTGGTAGAGCTGAATTTAATCTCGATTATAAACTGAAGAATGGGGAAGTAAAGCATTCAAATCTTTGTTATGATGTACTCTCAATCAAATTAGACTATCATAAAGACCTAAAAAAGATTATAGACGATATTGAGAAAGAATATCGAATGCTGTCTATTGACTTTCTGCGAAAGACATACTACACTTTTGATATAGATGCAACGGGTGAAACACCAGATATTATCTGGTGGAATCTATTTAAAGATATTCAAACGGACTTCATACAAGCCGTAAAAAGCATTGTAGACCGACCTCGTAATCGACTGATACAAGAAGAAATCTATCTTCGAGCTGACAAACTGAAACGATTAACTCCGCAGCTGGAAATACAACTGACTGAACATTGTAAAAATCCTGCGCACTTATACCGTACCGAACGCCCTATTGCCAGCATAGATACAATGGAAAATCGTTTTCTGAAGTACTGTATTATCTTTATTACCGAAAAGTTCTCAGACTTAAAATACAGAATCTTTAATAGCTACAAGCAATTGACAGATAAATACATTGCTGATCTGAATCAACAGCAGGAAGAATTACAACGATTAGTTCACCACCCATTTTTCAGAACAGTAGGTGAATTTCGCGGATTCGCACAAGAATCTTTGATACTAAAACAAGCTACTGGATATTCGGAAGTTTATCATGATTGGATCATATTAAGTTGTGGATATGATCTGAAAGAAGGAGCTAATAAGCTAGAGTTAAAGGACATAGCTAAATTATATGAAATATGGTGTTTCATTGAACTCAAGAATATTGTTAAAGAATTATTAGGAAACGAAGTCGAGACGAATTATTCTAAACGACCTGAAAAGAAGTTCATTACCCAATTGGGAAAAGGGAAATTATCTAGAGTCATTTTCTCTAAGCACAACATTGAGTTAGCAGAAATTTGTTATAATCCTAAAAGTAATGTTGGGAAAGAACAACAGTCAACAATTATTCCGTGTACAACCTCATATACAGTCCCACAACAACCAGATATTATCTTACAACTGGCAAGACGAGATATCAAACAGGGTATTAAACTCACCTATTTATTCGATGCAAAATATAGAATAGGGGATACTGAAGATAATGTAGACACTCCACCAGATGATGCAATCAATCAGATGCACCGTTATCGAGATGCGATATACTACATAGATGAACATACAAAACAGCTAAAGAAAGAAGTTATTGGTGGCTATATCTTATTTCCCGGAAATGGTGAAGACAGTGCTGTTGAAGAAATGAATTTCTATAAATCTATTGAAAAAGTAAACATTGGTGCTTTTCCTTTACGTCCACAGGATAATGAAAGTAAAGAATTGCTTAGAGGTTTTCTTAAAAGATTGATTTGGGAGTATCCAACCTATCAGATCTTAGAACAAACTTTTACTCACAAAGAAACAATGCTTACCTTTAATCAACCTGGAAGTGTTTTATTAGTTCCTATTGCAAAAAGCCGACCCTATTTCAAAGATTTCAATGAACGTAATAAAGAGATCCATTATTACTTTGGCAAAATCAAAATGGGAGGTGTATATGAACGTTTGAATTTCCAAAAATACGACTATTTTATTCCAGTAATTGAAGGAAAAATCAGGGATGTCTATCGTATTGAATATGCATCAGTTAGACATCGGAACGACATTCCTAGAATAGAGATAAAAGACACTGTGAATCTTTCTGATTTTAGAATTTATATGAAACTCACTTCTCCCTCTTATTTAACGGGTGCAAAACGATTAGTTCCTATACATTATTCAAAGGTTGATTATAAATGTTTTTTTAAAGAATATAATTCAATAACGGAAGTGATAAATCTTATAACTGAATAGATATAGGCAAATACCAATAATATACCGCCATCCCCACCTGCAATACCCCAATTACCGGTATACCATACTTAAATTTTATGCCGAAACGTATACATCCCTGCCCATGCACCTAACGAACCTCCCGCTACGGCTATTCCCAGCAGGTGGACTTCGGGAGTACGCCATCGTTTTCGGGATGCGTTCCGTTTATCGATACCGTACATAACAAAAGAAACGGTGTTCACGATTACCAGATATAAGATAAGTAACTTCAACGGTTGGCTCTTTTTTAATTCGCCGGCAAAGATACGCATTTTTAATCAAGCCCGATTTGTCGGCCGAAAGATTCTCTGTATCTTTGCCCGCATGGCAGAGAGAAACGAATTACATAAAAGGAACAAGCATAACGGACAGTACGATTTTTCAAGACTGATGGAAGAGTATCCCCCGTTGAAGAAGTTCGTTGCACCGAACGCATACGGGACGACAAGTATCGATTTCTTTAATCCGCAGGCGGTGAAGGCACTCAACAAAGCCTTGTTGATAAGCTGTTACGGCATACGATACTGGGATATTCCTAAGAATTACCTGTGTCCGCCCATTCCGGGAAGAGCAGACTATATCCATTACATAGCGGATTTGATTCAACCCGAAAACCCGATACAGACAGAAGCAGCTACAAAAGCCACTCACCCATGCAGGTGTCTTGATATCGGTGTAGGTGCCAACTGTATCTACCCCATTATCGGACAAACAGAATATGGATGGACCTTCGTCGGTTCCGATATTGACCCTATCTCCATCGATAATGCACGAAAGATCGCGACTTGCAACCCGGCACTGGCCCATAAAATAGAACTCCGGCTGCAACGGGACAGCCGAAAGATATTTGAAGGGATCATTGCTCCGGATGAATACTTCGATGTAACCATCTGTAATCCTCCTTTCCACAGTTCCAGAGAAGAAGCTGAAGACGGGACGCTGCGTAAACTCAGTAGCCTAAAGGGGAGAAAAATAACCAAAGCCCGGCTCAACTTCGGAGGCAATGCCAACGAACTCTGGTGCGAAGGTGGAGAACTTCGCTTTCTGCTGACCATGATCGAAGAGAGCCGAAACTACCGAAAGAATTGCGGATGGTTCACCAGCCTGGTATCGAAAGAAAAGAACCTGGGTAAACTGACCGCCAAACTCAAATCAGTCGGTATATCTGAACATAGGATTATCGAGATGCATCAAGGTACTAAAACCAGCCGGATTTTGGCATGGAGATTCTGAGAAAGATATAGTTACTAAATTAGCAAGTATCTACTCAAATCTTTCAAGGAGGCGGCCTTAATAAAAGATCATCCGCAATGCAGAGATATCATTGAGGTTAAACAGTTTATCACTCCAAACAAACAAATTCCGGAAAGCGTGTTTTAACACTGTATTAAAACTTGTTTTCTACAAACAAAAGACTTGTCCTTTAACTGTGAAAAAGAAGTCCTTTGTTTGCAAACAATCAGAATCATTCATTCCGAGTTAACACTGTTAATAGGAAAACGATACATTATTATGAACATATTAATCCTTAGCAATGCTGACAGTTGCCGCAGCCGGATCGCACAGGCTCTTCTTTCCTCGCTTGGAAAAGGTATGAAAATATATTCTGAAGGAGCAGTTGCTCCCGCGATGTACTTGCGGAGCCAACGACTTTTGCAGATGTGAGTGAGGGAAATTACTCCCTCACCTCTTGCTTTATCAGCCGTGTCACGCTTGTAATATTTCGCTTGTCTTTATTCAGGATATAAGTATATTTGTAATCGCTTGCCCGGTAAGAAGTAGGCGAACTATTCACCAGGATAATATTCCGGTTATTGGCAAAGTCCAAAATACCTTTAATATTATTGGGATGCAGTTTTCCGATCTCGTCCATCATGCAGTGCAGCTTGAAATCGTTGAACTGGTGCGATGCCTTTTCCTTGAACACATTCAGCAACATGATGTTAATCATGGCCTTCACCAGAATATCCGTTCCGTCGGAACCTACATTTGCCAGTTTCTCCACCCATCCGCTGTCATTATCGTTCTCCACAATGCGAAACTGAAGTTCGAAAGTATCAGAAAGCGTCAGTTCCTTTTCCTTGTTCAGTGCCAGTTCTTTCACCAGCGACTGCAATAAACTTACCGCCTGCCGATTCTGTTCCACAAGCTCCTCCTGACCGAACAGGCTAAACATGCCCAGAGCACCCGGTTGATTCCGGTCGCAAAACTCTTTGATGGTAACAAAATGTTGCATGATACGATTGCCACTGGGCACAATCTGTAAGGCAATGCTTTTGATGACCCCGGCGAAATTGCGTTCCACAAAGTCACTGTTGATGTCGTTGATAGTTTTGCGAATCAACCCTTCTTTTGAAAGCATATCCGCCGTCTCTTTCCCGATCCGGTGAATCAAGTCGGTATATGCTTCATTCGAACGACGTTCAAAGTCAATGATCTTATCATTATCAATGAACTCTTTGAGATCGGCAGCAAAGGTCATAAACTCATCGCGCTTTGTAAGACGTGTACGGAAGTTGAACGTATTCTGTTCGGAGAAGTTACCCGTAAAGCGGCCGACCGCTTCCCGGAAGTCCTTCTCTTGTTCAATCTGCCGATAATGATTCTGTGTCAGCTCCTCTATCACTTTTTTGCAACGCTTCACACTCTCTGCTTCCACTCCCGTTTGCAGTACAGGCGGACAAATATTGAGTGTTTTGAAGTTCTCAGTCTCCCGGATATCCTCTTCTAAATGCTTCAGGCGGGTATTTGTCTCAACTAATTGCTTGTTCAGTCCCGTTACTTTCTGATTCAGTTCTTCTTCCTTCAAGCGGAACTTCTCTTTCTCACCGTCCAGTTCTTTCTCGGCCAACTGCTTTCCATTTCTGAATTCGTCCATACGGTCGAAGAACTCCCGCTTATCCTTTTCGTAATCGTAAACCAGACGGCGGTGCTGCTCGATAAACGCCAACTCCTGTTCCGTGCGGGCCACTTCATTACGCAGGGCAGTGATACGTTCCGTATCCACCCCTTTTCCGGAAAGTTCATGCAACAGGTCCTTATCCATTGTCTCCAGCAGTTCATCGGTTTTCTTCTTTTCAGAAGCAATGGACTGATGAATCTCCTCCTGCTTGTTACGGATCAGAGTGTCTTCTTCCTGCATTCTCTGGTTACGTTCCTTCTCTTTCTGGCGGATTCGGGTTTCAAGTAAGTGATTGAACTGTTCCAGTTCCGCCGCTGACTCCTGCAAACTGTGTGTAGCCTCAGCCAACTGTTTTTCCAACTGTTCCAGCAATATACGTTTCTCTTCGCCTGCCTTCTGCTCCAGCATGATTTCATCTGCTTTCAGAACCTGAATACGCTTGTCATTCTGTTCCATACAGTAAGCGGACCGAGCCATCTCTTCCTTATAAGTATTAAGGACAGTCTGGTGTTTCTTCCGGATGACAGCCAGCTCTTTCTCTTTTTCCTCTATCGACTTCTCAAGATTCTGCTGCCATTCATGTATCTCCTTACGGATTGCTTCCTGCTCTACGGCATACTCCTGCACACTTTTCACTTCTTTCCGGATAGCCGAAAGATCGAGTTTGATGCCATAGAAAGAGTCTTGTCCGGTATCCGGAACAGATTGGGGATTGAGTTCCTTACTGAATAAAACAAGTTTTTCGTCTACCACCTTACCAATGGTATTCTCCCATCCCGGACAATTTCGGCTCAACCATTCATAGAGTGATCCCTGACAGTTATCAAGTAACCGGTCTATCTCCGCCACTTTTTCTCTACCAACCGCAATCTGCTGCTCTATTTCCTTCTGACGAACGCCCGACTGTTGCTCACAGGCAGCCTGATCCAGTTCCCATTGCCGACGTACCAGCCCCATTTGTTGTTCTGCCTCTTTCAGCTTCAACCGGTATTCGTGATTCTCCTTTTCCAATGCAACGCGTTCCGTCCGGCAGGCCTGTAACTCTTCTTCATGGAAAGTCCGGTGCAGGCACTTCTCCCGTTCCATCTTCAACTGATAGATGCCCTCTTTTTTCTTTTCTGTCTGCTCTCGCAGGAGGGTCAACTTCCCTACCTCATGCTCACGCACCTCTTTCAATATTTTATCGTACTCCTTTCGTACAGCCTCCTTACGTTCGATAGCACGTAAATGGAGCGTATTCAGCTCAGCATTTTTACCGTTACGGAAACGTTCAAAGGCACTGGAAGCCTGTTCCTTCAGTAGCTTATACTGGCTGTTGATGTCGTCAAAGCGGGCAGTCAACATGGTCAGCTGCTCCTCCAACATCTGTTTGTGGAGTATGGCTTCGGGCTCCGCATTCACCCGGTCGCACACATTATAAATATCCTGCGACTCATACCGTTCCTTTCGTTCACGCGCAGTTTTCAAGTTCTCGTTCTGTACCCTGACAAGCCCCAGCAAACGGTCGCGCTCACTCTGGAATTTCCCGGAAAGTTCCTCAAGCTGGTGTTTCTCTTTTGCCAACTCTTTCAACAGTTCCTCTTTCTTCTGTTGCAGTGAAGGGAGCAGTTCCTGTGCCATCCGGAAAGTATAATTCAGTTCCCCAGCCAGCGTACGCGCCTGTTGCTCCAGATAATGCATTTCCCTATAAAGCTCAATTACCCGGTCAGCCTGCCGGCGAACAGTAACCTCGCCGTTCTTGTTCTTCCTGAACCACTTGCTGATATCGGTCACCTCTTCATCGAACCGTCGCAGATGATGGGCATATTGCCCCAGATCGATACGCACATCTTCTTCGTTCAGTGACATGATGATGGTTTGCTTGATAAACTCAGCATCGAGCTTTGAATTCAGGAAAACATTCTGAATGGTACGCGGTATATTCTGGTACTGACGGCTCTCGGTAATGGCAAACTTCCGTAACTCCGGAGGAAGCCCCCGGTTGTTGCCGAAAATGATGTCACGATACTCCTCATACGTCTCTACGCGACGGCTCTTATAGACAAAGCTGCCAAGGGCATCGCGTATCTGATCCCACTCTTCGTAAGCCTTTCCTTCGGGAGAAATAAAATATTCTTTTTTGTAACCCGTTCCCAGAAAACGGAAACAAACTCTCCCCTGGGAGCGAAAAGCCAACACACAATACGATGCATCGTCTACGGTCACTTCATAAATAATATATGAATTGAGGTACGGAAAGTAATATTCGTCAAAGCTCTTTTTCTCTTTTGATATGCCCAGCTTCGTCTTGTCGGCATTGTAAAAGAAAAGCAGCGCACGTAACGCCGTACTCTTCCCCACCCCCTGTGTACCGATAAAGTGGACATTGCCGTCTATCTGTATTTCGGCATATTGTATACGGGCACTATTGATGAAAACAATTTTATTCAGGTATCTCATTCTGTATTTCTTCTGATATGTTAATACAAGCGACCAACTCTTCCAGATAGCCGAAAGCCGCTACTACTTTATAGGTGGAAGTGATCTCGTTCTCCAATTCAATGAAGCCGTCACGTTTCAAGTCATTCACTATTTTATCGATCATCTCTTCGTGCTTCTCCCGTCCGACAAGTTTCTTCAATCCGGCGAGTTTCTCTTTCAGTTCCAGGTCGGTACCTACTTTTACGACCATATCGGCCGGCTGGAAACGGAATCCGGATGAAAAAGCCGCATCGTAGGTTTTAATGAAATCAAGCACATCAATCCAGCGGGTGGCAATCTCTAACTTACGCTCCAGATCGACTTTATTTTCCCGACGGGAGAAATAATAATATTCATTCCCGCTCTCAAGGATAAAGTTGATGGCGGCAAAGAAATCGTACAACTCCGACTGATTATCTTCGATCACCGCATAGAGTTGGCGGATATTGGGATTGGTACTGTCGGAAGAGATGAATCCTCCTTTACTCAGTATTTCAAATATTTCAGCAGTTTGTTTAATCATTACTATAATGGTTATGGGTTCGGGTTCACCACCGAGGAGACAGTGGACACAGAGAATATCTTTCTCTTAAACATCCTGATAAACAAAAGATTAAAACTCTGTGTCCTCTGTGTCCTCGGTGGTGAATCGTATTCGTTTCTAAACTATTTCGCCTGTCCTTTCCGAATAAATCAGTGCATATTCCACCCCACCCATTCTGCCATAATCACCGGTGATACGGAGTTCTTCGTAAAACTGGGATACAATCTGGCAGTAGAACGTTATCCGCTCATCAAAAGAAACCTCTTGTGCGAAAGGATAGGCAGCCACAAACGAAAACAAATCTTCTTCAGCCTGCATAAACCGCTTCTTCACTTCCTCCAGATTGATATAAGCCTCTTCCGATATATGGGTCTCAAGAGAGTCTTCGGCAATACTGCCGGCCACATTCCGGGTCAGGATGGCACGCTTGCCGATCATGGTTATCACTTTACGGATGCTCTCCAACACTTCATCATCATTACGAAGATATTCTACGGAAAGACGTAACGGATAAGCCGGTGCAGGTTCGAACCAGACACTGTCTTTCTGCATCAACACCTCGCAGATATTGGTTCGTTCCTCCAGTTCGAACTGATCTTTCAGGTATTTCAGCTGCCGGATCTTAACCCGGATCTTGTTCTGATACTCTATTTTGTTCAGATAGCTGATAATCTGCTTTTGTATCTCGATCAGGTTGTGGAAACATTCATTGAGCTGTATCCGTACGTTTGCCACCACAAGCCCCAGTTCCTCGTCCGGTATCCGCCGGAAGAAGCGGTCTTCTTCATTGGCAAGAAGCTCCTCGCTCACTTTTATCAATGCCTCGATATCCCGCCGTTTCTCGTCCAGGCGAACCAGTTTTTTCTTCTTGATCTGATAGTTCGGCTCATTCTTGAAAGTGCTGTCGATGTTACGCTTCAGGTCGATCACATTGCGCAAGGTAGTCAGGGCGATATTACGTAATATCCGCTTGATGGTACGCAGATAGGTAGTTTTCCGTTTCTCGTGGTTTTCTTGCTGATAATAGGAGATAGTATCTTTGAGATAACTGATATGCTCGTTGACAAACGAAGTGTTGATCTCTTCATTCACTTCGAGTACCTGCTCGAAGAAATGCAGATAAATATCCTCCATCTCAAGAAACGAACCATTCTCACGAAGCACTCCGTGATCGATCAGGCTCTGTATACGTTGTAGTTTATATTCTGTCAGTTCCAGTGCATATTCCCGCCGGAAGGATTGCTGTTTCCGCTTGCTGAACATCTGTTTCAGCAGGAGCTGTTCTCGGCTCATCATCTTCAGCAACTCGTCGATAGAGTGAAATGTAGTCATGTATAACGGCTATAAGCTTTTCAGGATTCCTTATCTTATCAGTTTTTTCTTCATTCCCCGGGCTAACTCTTCCTTGATAAAAGTCATCAATGGCTTACCCACTACAATAAACATGACCGCTACCAGAATCATCAGAATGCCAAGCATTAATCTGGGAGTCAGCCGTTCGCCAAAAATCATCACCCCGAAGAAAAGTGCCGTCACCGGCTCCAATGCTCCCAAAATGGCAGTAGGCGTAGAGCCGATGCTATGAATGGAAACAGCCGTACATACCAATGATATGACGGTAGGCAAGAAAGCCATGGCAAGAATATTGCCCCAGGCAGGAAACGAAGGAACAGCCTGAAGATCCGCGCAGAAATTCAGGCGGACTATATAAATGGAAAGACCGAACAACAGCGCGTAAAAAGTCAGCTTGGCCGTAGACATCAACTTCAGCGTGGAATGGTTGACACCGACTATATAGACAGCGTAAGACAGTGAGGAAAGGATAACGAGCAACATGCCGACCAGACTCAGTGTTTCGCCTCCCTCCCCTTTGTAAAGCAGTCCGATGCCGGAAAGGGCAAGCAGAATGCAAAAGACGGTCAGCAACGACACTTTTTCGTGGAAAAACAGGAACATGATAAGCGCCACCATCACCGGATAGACAAATAAGATGGTGGAAGCAATGCCTGCATCCATGTGCTTATAGCTCAGAAACAACAGCAGTGAAGAGGCAGAAAAAAGCAGTCCGCCTGCAACCAGAGGCAATATCTCGTTCCTTTTCAGGGCAAACGACTGTCCCTGCACTTTCATCAGAATCCCCAAAATAAGTACGGCAAACCCGTAACGATAGAACAATACAGAGTCCACCGACATTCCTTCTTTATAGAGCGGCAGTGTAAACAACGGATTCATGCCGTAAGTAGCAGCAGCCACAGCTCCGCAAACAAATCCTTTAGCCTTACTATTAATATTCATTATTATATTCAATTTTCGGGGTGCAAAGATACAGTTTTTTGGAGATGTTGGTTACTTTTGCGTCAATTCTAACAGAGATTAAAATTGAGCAAAAACCGTATTGATCAGGAAAAGAGAGTGGTAGAGCTGATGATCCGTCTTTACTGCCGTAAAAAAGAAAAGAATGTCACGCTTTGCCCCCAATGCGAAGAGTTGCTTCGCTATGCGCATGCCCGGCTGGACCGCTGCCCTTTTGGGGAGAAAAAGAAAGCATGCAAGCAATGCAGCGTACACTGCTACAAACCTGCCATGCGAGAACGGATGAAACAAGTAATGCGTTTCTCCGGTCCCCGAATGCTGATTTATGCACCTTGGGAAGCAATCAGGCATCTGTTTGGATAAGCAGGCACAGAGAAGAATATTATTATTATAATTGCATTATTACTTTATAATAATTATCTTTGCTTATTAAAGTAACGAACCATGACTATCATCAGAAACCCCTTTATAACCAGTGGATATGTATCTTCCGATTATTTCTGTGACCGGGAGAAAGAGAGCGAAACCCTGATCCGGGAAGTAAGCAACGGAAACAATCTCGCCCTGATCTCTACCCGGAGAATGGGGAAAACCGGATTGATTCAGCATTGCTTCCGCGAAAGGAAAATCCGGAAGGACTACTATACCTTTTTTATAGATATATATGCCACCAAATCACTTCGTGACTTTGTATTCGCACTGAGCAAAGAGATTCTGGAAGAATTAAAACCTTCCGGCAAGAAAGCTTTGCAACTCTTCTGGAAAAGCGTCAAATCATTGCATACAAGCGTATCTTTCGACATCAACGGCACTCCTTCACTGAGTCTGGGACTGGGAGACATACAAGCTCCGGCAACAACGCTGGACGAAATTTTCCATTACCTGAACCATGCCGACAAGCCCTGCCTGGTAGCCATCGACGAGTTTCAGCAGATAGCCGGATATGCGGAGGATAATGTAGAAGCAACCTTGCGCACCTATGTCCAGCATTGCAGCAATGCCCATTTTATCTTTGCCGGAAGCCAGCGCCACATCATGGGAAATATGTTCCTCACCCCTTCGCGCCCATTCTATCAGAGTGTTTCCATGATGCATCTTGAAAGTATTCCTTTGGCAAAATACACTGCTTTCGCGCAACTGCACTTCGCCCAAGCAGGAAAAAGCATCACCAATGAAACGGTTGAAACCATCTACCGACGATTTGACGGCATCACCTGGTACATGCAGAAAGTGCTCCACACACTTTACGACATGACTCCCGCACAGGGAACCTGTGAAGTGAAGATGGTGGAGGAGGCCATCCGCCAAATCATCGACTCGTTCAAATTCACCTATTCTGAAATACTGTTCCGCATACCGGAAAAACAGAAAGAGTTACTAATCGCCATCACAAAAGAGGGAAAAGCGAAGGCCATTACTTCGGCAGCTTTTATCAAGAAGTACAAGCTATCCTCTTCCAGCTCCGTACAATCGGCTCTGAAAGGTCTGCTCGAAAAAGATTTCATCACTCAGGAGTTGGGAATATACCAGATATACGATCAATTTTTAGGTATCTGGCTAAAAGAGAACTATTAAGTCCTTCAAAAGCCAAACACTCCAAGAAAGAATTTCCAATAGATTTCTTTCAAAAAGACAGTAAAACCCCTTATCTGCCGACAGCCTCCATTTACAAAAAGAGACAAATAGAGAGATGGAGCGACAGATAATGAAAAAACATGCAAGGACAAGTCTTTATTCTCTCATAAAAATGCAATAAAAAGCAGATATATGCAGTCCCCCACTCTATCAGAGCCTTTGTTGACAGCAAAGAAAGGGTGCGTTAGTCCCAAACGGACGGTGCATTGGCTTCAAAGAGACGGTGCGTTCCTCTACGAGCAACGCCGCACGGGTAAAAAAGAAGAGTAAGATGGGCTGTTTACGAACTATCAGAGCCACCGTGCCGCACGAATCAAATCTACTAAAAGAAAGTAATCACACACAAAAAAGATCATTTACTAAGATCATAAAAACATATATCACACAATTTTCCAACAATATCCCAAATTCTCCATCACACTGCTTTACCTTAATCCTCCTACAAGCGTTTTTTCAGCCGCCACATCCTCCGGCATGAAACCAAGGCTGCCTGAGAGTGATAGAATATACAAAATGACATTTTATCGCCGCTACAATTTCCCCTCCTTTATTCTGCCAACCTTATAAAAACAGCATTTTAAAACGGAAGGTCGCATTTTAGAAAGATTTAATTATCTTTGTTGCCGCAAACCCAGTTATATTTCACCTTTTCGTAAGGAAATGATATACACAGCATCTTCCGCCGCCGACCAAACCGCCTGCTGGATTACAGGCATTGTTATTGCTGCCCTGATCTTTCTTTTTGTGAAGTTCGCGGCAAAAGGCAGCAAACCATTGGAGAAGATAATGCTGGCATCGGGCTGCGTAATCGTACTGCTGACTACACTCATCGTCAAGGTGCCGGCACCCGGCAGCTTCAACCCGGAAACCGGATTTTCGGAGAAAGAAAGAAGAAAAGACAGACGGATACTCATACGAATATTCTCGTCCATCGGGCTGACAGCCCTGTGGTTCATACCGATACGGAACACTGAATGGTTCGAAGCCCTGATTGAAAAACATATCTGGGTGACTCCCGCAATGCTGGCAGTGTTCCTACTCGCAGGATGGATCCTTACCGGACAACTGACCCGATGGTACACAAAAGAGCGCCGGACGGATAAACACACCGGACGGAAAAAACGTTCTTCTCAAAGAAACAGAACACCATAAAAGTAAATTCAAATATGAAACGAGCCGTTATCATAGGAGCTACTTCAGGCATTGGACGTGAAGTAGCCAAACAACTTCTCCTACAGGGCTGGCACCTCGGTATTGCAGGGCGCCGGCTTCCGTCACTCGAAGCTTTGCAGAGCAGCGCACCGGACCGCGTAGAAGTCGCCGCACTGGACGTTACCCAACCGGATGCAGCTCCCAAATTGAGTAACCTGATCAGGCGAGTCGGAGGTATGGATCTGTTTCTGCTGAGCTCCGGCATCGGTTATCAGAACATAGGGCTGAATCCGGACATCGAACTGGAAACTACCCGTACCAATGTGGAAGGGTTCACCCGTATGGTGGACACTGCTTTCAATTACTTCCGTGAGCACGGCAGCGGACAACTGGCTGTGATCAGTTCCGTTGCGGGGACAAAGGGATTGGGAGTGGCACCTGCCTACTCTGCCACAAAGCGTTTTCAGAACACCTATATCGACGCACTGGAACAGTTGGCATGTATGCAAAAACTGAACATCTGTTTTACGGACATCCGCCCGGGCTTTGTGTCTACCGACCTGCTGAACGACGGAAAACGTTATCCGCTATTGATGCAACCGGAAAAGGTAGCCCGGCAGATTGTACGGGCATTGCACCACCGGAAACGAGTGGCAGTGATCGACTGGCGCTATGCTGTCATTGTCTTTTTCTGGCGGATGATTCCGCGCTGGATATGGAAACGGCTGCCGATACGGACAGGAAAGACTATGTGACAAGAATATATATCCCTATTGAATAATTCATTAAAAACAAAGAAAGAATGGAACAGAAATTTTGCCAGAGCTGCGGTATGCCGCTTAGCCCGGAAGTATTGGGAACAGAAAAAGATGGTAGCAAGAACGAAGAATACTGCACCTATTGTTATGCCGACGGACATTTCACCGTGGATTGCACGATGGACGAAATGATCAACCATTGCGCACAGTTCGTTGACGAATTTAACAAGGATTCGGAAGTGAAAATGACGAAGGAAGAGGCCATTGCGAATATGAAGCAATTCTTCCCGATGCTGAAGAGATGGAAACAGTGAAACATAACTCAAACAGACATCTGTGACGCATAAACAAAGGAGAGTGTGTCAAAACTCACCACAGAGGGCACAGAGTAACACAGAGTGAATTTTAAGTCATCGATGATTAATATTCTAATCTGTGGCAATCTGTGTAATCCTCTGGTGAAAAGGCGTTTGACACATCTCCTGCTGTATCGGAAGAGGTACCGTTTATTCCACCGGATGCCGCTTCAGCCAGGCTACAGCATACGAACATGTCGCTTTCGGTTTCAGACCTTGTCCGGCAGCATATTTGTAGGTTGCTTCTACCAGAGCTGCCGCAATCCCCTTTCCTTCCAGAGGGGGAGGAACGATGGTATGCATAATGTCCAGCGTTCCATCTTCTACTTCATACTCCACAAAAGCAGTCATTCCATTCTTTTCCAGTTCAAAACGATTCCGCTCCGGGCGGTGAGTTACTTCATATTCTTCCATTTTCCAATCTCCTTTTTGTTTAGGTTAATATAGATTATTTAAAATTCTTCTCCCTCTGCTCCACCCAAATCAACTTATCCACATCATACCCCCTGCGGATGGCAGCATCCAGTAATTTCTTCTTTATCTCTTCCGGCAGAATGGGCGTACGGCTCAATATCCACAGATACTTGTCCGAACTGCTGCCGATCAGTACATAATTATACTCCTCCTGATCCAATTCCAAAACATAATAGTCTGAATAAAAGGACAGAAAAAAGGATACCTTCAGTTTGCCCGGTTGCGACGAATCGGGAACCTTTGCCCGTCCTTCCGCTGTTTTACAGACATCATACGGCTTTTTATGCTTACATCCCCGGTTCTCTACGCGAACGGTTCCGTCGGGCAGCAATGTGTAAGTTGCCGTCACCTCCGACAGTCCCCGCTCAAAGCGGTGGTCGAAACGGGCTATCTCGTACCATGTACCCATATAACGTTGCAGATCCAGTTCGTCCACCGTACTGTGGTCCGTGCCCTCAAAAAAGGCTTCGATGGTCGGTTTATCAAAGCGGAAACCTGCCTCGAGCAAGCGTGTGGGACGCACATTCTGCCCCGACGTTAAGAAGGAAGCCGCTTCACCATATTGCATCCGAAAAAACCAACGTGGTATCACCACCTTCATCCAGGCATGATAGCGCGCTGCCATCGCCCGGGTAAACGCATATTGTGAAACCTGTTGCGGAACCACCAGATTGAACACTCCGCTTAATACTTCGTGGTTGATGATGAACTCCATCGCACGGCAAAGATCCTGGATTCCAATCCAGGGAAAAGGCTGTGTGCCCGGAGCAATCACACCGGCTACCCGTGCTATCCGAAGCGGACGCAACATCTGCTCCATTGCCCCGCCATCGGGTGAGAGCACTATGCCAAAACGGGTGATAGCCAGCCTTGTCTGTGAAGGGCAACGGCGAGCCTCTTTCTCCCAGGCGTAGCAAAGTTCCGCCAGGAAACCGCTGCCGCGAGTATTGGTATATTCGTCAAACGTCCCATCTTCCGGATAATATCCTACGGCAGAGGCGGAAATCATTAACCGCGGCTTTGTCTTTACCGCATCCATGGCCCGGATGATGCGATGCGTCACCTTGATACGGCTGTCATAAAGCTCTTTCTTATACTCCGGCGTCCAGCGTTTACTGATGGGTGCTCCTGCCAGATTGATGACTACATCGCAATGCGACAAGGCCTGAATTAAATGTCCCGATGTACCTTCACGAAACATGGGTCTCCCCAGAGGGACTATCCGGTGCCCCCTTTCCGTAAGGTACTCTGTAAGATGCTTGCCTATGAAACCGGAGGCCCCGCTAATTGCTATATTCATCTGAATCTCCTTTTTTTAGGAATATAACGCAGGCAAAGCGGGTAAAGTTCACCTCATAGTCATCTTACGCAACTCTTCGAGCGAACCGTTAAATACATTCAAATCTACATCATGGTGAATACCGGGCACACTTCCGATATCTGTATGCTGCCAGAAATGCCATTTTCCCTGATACTTCACCGAGTCGACATAGTAATGGGCAATCCAATAGGGATAGGCATTGAAAAGCGAATCGTCCAGATAGTGGGTTTTGAATTTATATGAAGTATAGAGGATAGGCTTCACACCATAATGCGCTTCCACCCGGTCGAGCCATTTCTTGATGCTCTGCTGCAACTCCTTCTTAGATTTCTTGCCTGACAGCTCCACATCGAGCACCGGGGGAAGATCGCCACTATCGAGCTTTACGGTACGGATAAAAAAGTCAGCCTGCTTCAAGGCATCCGTACGGGGAGTAAAGAAATGGTAGGCCCCACGGATAAAGCCATGCTGGCGTGCCTGTTCAAAGTTTTGCTTGAAGGTATCATCGCCATGGTCGCCTCCTTCGGTGGCCTTCATAAAAATAAAGTGAAGCGGGAAATCAGTCTCCTTGTTCTGTTTCAGTTCCTCCCAGTCGATGTTTCCCTGATAATGGGAAATATCGATACCATGCACTTCGTAACCACAAGGAATGCAAACGCCATACTCTTTCCGCCCGTAGCATTCTTTCCAGCGATAGGAATAAGGACGGATAACGAAATAGTAAAAAGCAACAGAAAACAGACCGACAACAACGAGCGCAAGGGTGTTGCGCAACCAAACAGGCATGGTACGGGAGGCTTTCTTTTTCGCTTTTCTCTTCCGTACCGACGTATGGCGACGGGGAGCGGGTTTATTAGAAACAGAAGTGGTTCGTGAAGACTTCATTGATTGTATTCTTATTTTGAGTTAGATTCATTTCTAAATAGTGCCATCAGCTTCCGCCCTGACCCATTCCAGATAAATGCCCGGATCAGCCTCTGCTGGAGGAGCGATAAAGTGAACATAACTAATTCCGTTTTGCGACTTGTTTCTGAGTGGAAGACGCAGGGACCGAAGCCGTCCGTCTACCCGGACACGTGCCTGCGGACGTTTCTGAGACAAATCCCATTCCAAAGAAACTTCATGCCAACGGTCATCTTTCACTCCCAGTTGCTTGCGGGTCAGAGGAAGTTCGTACATCGATTCATAGCGGGCCACGGTGTCCGAAGGATTCATCCAGCGGTCATTCAGTAACAATGAAACCGAATGGCTTCCCTCTGGAATACGCAGGCTGGCAGTGAACGTCCCTTTCTTCATTGCCGGGAAGTTCCACACTGCCCCACGTGTATCTGCTACCAGCGAGGCATCCGGCTGATAAGACAAATGGAGCACCTGACAACCCTCTTTCTCGGGATGGGATTCGAGCCGGCACCCCTGTATGCGGTTATAGGCACAATGACCTTTAATACCGTCGATATAATTGAATGTGCTCCATTGAGAAAGAGAATCGCTGAAATTATTAAAACGGCTTTTCTCGTACAGCCAATTCACGTCGAACATCATCATGGCACGATGAAGGGGATGTTGACCGATGGACGCCAGCACCTTGCCCGGAGCTACTTCTACAAACTGCGCCTGATGGACACCACGGTCGATTCCACCGCCATTGACAGCATAATCGGAGTCATTGCGCATGGGGTCCATATAAAGTTCACGAAAACCTGTCCACGTCTTGCCGTCATCATCGGACACAGCTACGTGAGTCACGTCGCGGTTGGTGAAAACATCATCCCAGACACCATTCGTCCCTTCTTTTTCAGGCAGAGGAGTAGTATTGCACCAGAAAAGTAACAGTCTACCATCGGCCAACCTGCCAAGGGTGGGCATCGTGATAGTACCGTAAAAAGGCGAAGGTTCCGATTCACTCCATGTCAGACCGCCATCTTGCGAGAAAGCCTGGTAATGGCGGTCCTGTGAAGTACGCATCAGCATCCAGAGTGTTCCGTCTTTCAGTTCAACCACAGTAGGCTCCACAGCACCGTGATTCCAACGAATACCTTTGTGGAAGCCTCCTCCCCGATGGTCGGGCGAAGTGACTGTATTCGAGCACTTCCAAGTCAGTCCGTCATCATCGGAAACGTAAGTATAACAGCCTTTCGGTGTCACGCCTCCATGGGCAGCCACCACAATACGCTTGCCGTTCTTGATAAAAACGGGTGGTTTAATCATGATGGAACTGCGATCGGCCACTTTCGTAAGGGTACGTCCGCCTGCCAGTCCACCGGAAGTACGAATGCAATAAACACCCATCGCCCCCATATCTACCAAACGGATATACTCTTTGCTCACAGGGCTTTGACGGTCTGCAAAAGGCATCTCTTTAGCCCGGTTTACCCGTTTCCAGGTCAGACCGTGATCGGCACTCGACAGATAAACGGCTCCTGCCACTGCCTGTTCTCCATAGTTATAGTGTCTTACTTCACCATTGTCAAGAAGCGACAGACCGATATAAGCATCGGAAGGCGGAGTAGCTACTTTCAAGGGAGCACAGACCGAATCGAGCACTAACGGACGGGCTTGCTGCGCCTGCCCCGAAAGGAAAAAACCTGCCGCCAGCAGGCATAGAGTAGAAAGTCGTTTCATCATATAAATAAGGATATTCAAATGAACTAAAAACCCACCGAAGGGAATTGAATCAATCCGCCCCGATGGGTTTCTGTTATTGTAATGCGGAGAACAGCTTACTTAGCCTGTTCCAGCTGCAATGTCTTAGTCGGCTGGTCGCAAACTTCTGTCGGACCGAAGTACTGGATCGGACCCGGATAAACGTAGTCTGTAGTCAGCGCCCACTGATCGCGTTTGGCAGCAAATGTCAGGAACGGTTTGCCATCCAGTTTCACCAATGCTTTCTGGATTACCGGCTTCATTTCACCGTGACGACGTTCCATGTTCATCATCATCGTGATAGGCACACCGCCTGCGATCCATTCGGCAGCAGGGGCAGTTGTGTTGCGTACTGATGACATGTAACCGGTCTTACCGTTGGCAATCAGCATAGAAGCTGTATAACCCAGTGAATAGCAGTAGTCGGCATCGTAGTTTGACGGAGCAGCACAACGTCCTTCGTAACCGAAGAAGTGGTGCTGTGCAGCAAACTTGCCTACATATTTGCCTTCTTCTTTCCACTGAGCCAGTTTCGTACCAACCATTTCAGACAGCAATTTTTCTGTTTCGATCAGTGATACCTGTACGTTTCCGTGCGGGTCGCGGTCCAGAGAAAGCTGACGTGCCACACCTTCGGGAAGGCTTGCATAGATGTCAGCATTTTCTTTTGACAGCTTGCTGATAATATATTCACGCTGACGAGAACGTTTGATGTTGGCGAACTCAACTGCGTTAGCAGCCAGGAAATCGTTCAACTCAGCGATCAGACGTTTCATAGCCGGGATAAATTCAACCAGACCTTCAGGAATCAGCACAGTACCGAAGTTGTTTCCCTGAGCAGCACGGTCAGCCACGATCTTGGCAATGTAAGTCACTACATCATCCAATGACATGTCTTTTGCTTCTACTTCTTCAGAGATGATACATACATTAGGCTGAACCTGCAAAGCACATTCCAGTGCGATGTGAGAAGCCGAACGTCCCATCAGTTTGATGAAGTGCCAGTATTTACGTGCTGAGTTACAGTCGCGCTGGATGTTACCGATCACTTCCGAGTATACTTTACATGCAGTATCAAAACCGAACGAAGTTTCGATCATGTCGTTTTTCAAGTCACCGTCGATAGTTTTCGGGCAACCGATCACCTGTACACCGGCATTCTTTGCAGCATAATATTCAGCCAGAACACAGGCATTTGTATTGGAGTCGTCACCACCAATGATTACCAGTGCTTTGATACCCAGCTTATTGATGATTTCCAGACCCTTCTCGAATTGTTCCGGAGTTTCCAGTTTGGTACGTCCTGAGCCGATGATATCGAAACCACCGGTGTTGCGGTATTCGTCAATAATATCGGCAGTCAGCTCCATATAGTTATGGTCAACCAATCCGCCGGGACCCAGGATAAAGCCGTACAGCTTATTGTCTTTGTTCAGTGTTTTGATACCGTCGAACAGACCAGAGATTACGTTATGTCCGCCCGGAGCCTGTCCTCCTGAAAGGATAACACCTACATTCATGGCAGGAAGCTGGATAGCTTCACCTTCTTCGAATTTAATCAACGGCATTCCGTAAGTGTTCGGGAACAGTTTCTGGATAGCTTCCTGGTCGGCTACAGATTGTGTAGCTGCGCCTTCAACTGCTTTTACTGAGCCTTTCAGCGCTTTCGGAAGTTTGGGCTGGTAAGCAGCCCTGGCAATTTGCAATGCACTTTTAGTCATTTTCTTTATCTTATATTTAAAGGTGTTAGTAATTCGAACTTAAAAGCGTCGCAAATTTCGTGTTTTTTTCCGAATTATGAAAGAAAATGGTGATTTTGTTCTCTGCGGGTATGCCACAGAGCAAACGAAGGGCACAGAGCTAAAATCAACGATCTGAACTCTGTGCCCTTCCCGGCTACTTAAAGGTATATCTTACTTCCTCTTTAAAACGTCACCACTGTCTTGTCGCCTGTAGCAGAGACGGCATACACTTTAAAGCCGTCCTTCCAGGCTGTTTTCATGGTAAACGTAGCAGTATTTGAGGGTGCTAATACTCCATCGGAGATACAAACCTTTTTACCCGTTTCATCCACTACTTCATAAGCTACCACATTTTTCCAATTGGTCATGGTAAATGTCGAACCGCTTCGCGTAGCTGTTCCGGATATTATTCCGGGTTTGGTTTTATAGAGTTCTACCGAATTATCAGTTATATACTCTAAGGCAACATCCGGTTTCGGATATCCCAAAGCCTCTACACGCTTTTTTATCTCGTCGATACGGGACTGAGTGACAGTAAGTTTTCCAACTCCATAATCGTCCAGAGTGACATCTATCGGAGTCAGGAATCCCCATTTCGTGAAGAAATCCAGCAAATTGGCTTTAGCTATCAAACTACAGATATACACAAACTCAGTCTGTTGCTCTCCGGCAGTCTTCAGGTTATCGTGCGTACGTATATATTCGTATACATCCGGATAGAATCCTCCTTTATCAGCCTGCTGAAGCGGTGTCTGCCCAAGCACTTTGCCGAAATAAAGCTCCAGTTGCCAGAAAGGAACGAGTTTGCAGAAAACATCACTGTCACTGCCAAAGTTTCCGTGAGGAGCACCTGCCGCGATGATCTGGGTCCAGGCTTTGGAATATCGGTTCCGGCTACCATCTCCCATATTTTCTGTCTGCAGGCGTGAAGGCTGCCCGAAAATCGTAGTCTGAATATACTCCGACATAATGTTATTCGTCACTTCCGTAGTTCCCAGCCATTTCAATCCGGGACGTGTCTGGTTGCAATGCCCTATTTCATGTGCAGGCCCCCAGCATGAAGAAGTTTTCAGTTTATCCACATTACAAAGTTCCGCCAGTGTACCGTCATTGTACGCGGTGTGATAACTGGTGGCATACATATAGCTGGTATACATCACATGCAGATACATGCGGTTTTTAAACAATTTATTATACTTATACAGCCCCATCAGTTCCATCTCCGAATTCACGATCTGATCATAAGCATCGATCAATGCTTTTCCGTCCGGAGTGTGAGCACGGAAGCGCTCGGTAGGAAATGTGAGATGTGCATAATGTCCCACCACATCAAAATACTTATCGACCGCATTGCTCAACAATTTATTCCAATCGGAAGCCTGATGTTTGGCTACATCGAAATACCCGTTCACCTGTCCGGAAGCAATGTGTATCTTTACAGGCTGAGCTGTTTCATAGTCAGGGGTGTGATACAAAATATACATCAATCCTTTATTCCGGGCCGTAATCTTGTTGGCTCCTTCAGACAACGGATAGAAGGTACCTCCGAAGCCGTCACCACCGGGGACGTCAAGGTTCTGAATCACTGCACTGATAATTTGCCCGTGCGTATCGCCGACCAAGACCATCAACTGTTCCCCGTCTTTTACCGAAATTCCCGTAGGATTGTCGCGCAGGCTGTAGGGACTGGTCTTATGTGTTTTCGACTGATCATCCGGATTGGGCCACGCTTTATAATCTTGAATACGGAACTCTGTCGGATACTTACCTTGCTTCATATAGTAAGCTATGTTCTTGTAGAATGAATAAGGACAGTTTTCTATCTCTTCATCGGTAAGTCCGGGCTTCAGCTCAGAACAAGTTACATCAGTGAAAAGAGTTAACGGGTCAAATGCTCCCGGATTCTTTTTATAAAATTCCATTTCGGCACAGGCCGCAAATCCCTGTCCGTCTCCCGAACCTGATTTTACAATAAACTGAACGGATGTGACGCCGATTTGTGCCTTCGGAAAATTAATACGGACTGCGGCATTGGTACCTCCAAAGTTCTTAGTCATTACAGTATTCCATTCATCGGCCCCTCTGGTATTCGCATTTGACTTCACACGGATCTCTACTTCCTTGAAGTTACCATTCGGTCCCGAAGTACGGGGATAATATATAAAATAATCCATATCCGAACCCGCAGGGAAATTATAAGTCAACGTGATAGGAAAATAATGCTCTCCTGCGTTATTCCAATTAGAGTGGTAAATAGTACTCATATCTCCATCGAATGATTTATCGATATTCGAGCCTCCCTGGAAAGAACTTGCCTCGCCCGATTCTACCGGAACCTTAATATCGTCTTTAATACCTTCCATATCTCCGGATTCATATTCTCCCAGTCCTTTTTGAGTAACAGATACCAGAGCCTCAAGCTCTCCGCCTACCTCTTTTACAGTAATATTGCCAGTGCGTTCACCGTCTTCAGGATTGGCCAAGACAATATATCTATGTGTTGTAGTCACCATTTCGGATGCACGCGTATCCGCCGGTTTTTCTTTGACCCATTCCGGCAATGTAATCGTCACCGGCACGTTTGTAGTTACATCGAACGCAATATCACTTCCGCTGGCCTCAACAGTAAATGTCTGTTGGGATATCAGAATAGCAGGATCCGATCCCAATTGGCGTACGTTAACAGTTTCCGTCAATGCATCGGCAGTCACTCTGATCACTGCCTCTCTGGTCTCTTTCCCGTCATATCCGGATACATTCACCGTCAATGTACTTCCGTTGACAGCAACCGAACACCAGTCCTTATCAGACCGTGCCGTCCAATTATCCGCATCGGTGACAATAGCAATGTCACGGGTCCCTGCGTCACTTTTAAAGTCAATTGCAGACTGCGCCACCTCAAGGGTGGTCGATGTTACCATTTTCTCTTCTTCGGCAGAACAAGCATACAGCAACAAGGGCATGATTGCTGCAAAAATCATTGAAATTAGATGTTTCTTCATGTTATTAGGATAAATTAAACATAAGATAAATAAAACAAAGGAAATACAAATTTTGTTCTGGTAAAAAATGTCATTTGTATTTCCTTTTTGATAATTATTTGATTCTTCTATTTAGCATTCAGCCGACAGCCACCGGCTGCGCAGACTCATGCTACTTTATTTAGTCCCTATTGAATCCTGTTTTATTCAATGGTAGTCTCTCCGGTTTCCGGATCATAGGTTTTCACAATTACTTTAGAAAGGGCGAGTTCAGCCAGCGCAATCCAATTGGAACCGCTTGTAGACGATTTCACCTTAAACCAGAGATAACGGTAAGACGCACCCGCTTTTATAATATCCGACTCGTAAGATGCAGCCTTGGTATTGGGCAAATCACTTAAAGACGCCAACAGGGTTGTCTGGCTTTCATCGTAATTCTTTCCATCAAAAGTATTGCTTCCCAGAATATCCATCTCTTTGGGATTATCCTTATTGTTATTATCACGACAAACATAAGAGAACAGGAAAGTAGACAAAGCATTCTCCTCACCCAAGTCAACCACAATGTAATGTGGGAAAGGTGTGGGACTGCTCCATGACATGTGAAAATAAGTGTCGTTCTTTCCATCTATCAGATTGGCGATAGGACCTTCACTGCTTTCCTGATCATCCGTATACAACTGTTTAGCGGACAAAGTCACATCACTCCGGTCTGTTTTAATCTGCTTCGGGGCAGGCAAGGCCCGTGCTGTTATACTGCAACTCTGTGATCCTTCCCCCGCACGGTTGCATGGTTGCAGTGTAAAGTCAATGTCGCCATAGCGGTGCAACAAGTTATCCACCAGCATGGTATCGCTCTTCACACTCGCAAGTCTCAGGCATTTCTTTCCGTCTTCCGGCAACGTATAAGTCACTTTCACATAATAATAATTGGAATCAGCCGGCACTGTCCATTTCAGTTTTATAGCCCCGGCTTTGGCTTCAGCCGACAGTGAATTCTGGTCTATAGTGGTCGGCATGGGGTACTTCTCGTCACTGGAGCACCCTGTCATATTTATCAGGCCCAGTATCGCACATAGGCCAAGCAGTATTTTTTTCATCTTCAATTCTCTTTATAAAGATTAATAACCCGGATTGTTTACTAATTTTTCATTTCTATTAATGTCGTCAGAAGGTATCGGCAGCAGATATTGAGTCGGTGCCTCAAACTTACGTTCAAAGTCAATCGTCTTAATTGCCGCAAAATCTTCAATAGTGGTGGCGGCGATATTCAATCCCTTGGCTTTAGTTCCAAAATATTGCTCTGCCAGCAACCAGCGACGCATATCCCAGAAATTCTGATTCTCAAGATAGAGTTCGTTCATTCTCTCCTGACGAACAATCTGACGGAGCTTTGTCTGATCCAATGCAGCAACGCCACTCCATGCATTTTCTACCGTGGGGATACCGGCACGCTCTCTTACTTTATTCAAGTATTGTTTGGCAGTTTCCAGATCGTTGGTTTCCACACACGCTTCGGCATATGCCAGATAGAGGTCTGCAAGACGGATAATAGGCCAAGGATATGTATTCAGATTGGTCGAATTGGTAGATACAACCGTACTGGGGTCGACTCCTTTTTTATTCAGATAACCACTTGGAGTATAATTTCCGGGACGTTGTACGGTCGCAGTACCACGGCTACAGTTACCTCCCAAAACAAAATCACATATTAATCTGCTGTCCGAATTGTCTTTTTTTCCGTTACTCATCACATAAGCGGGATTAGTCGACCCGTTCATTACTTCGTAATATCCTCCCTGAAAAGCTACCCAAGCATAAAAACGAGGTTCACGTTCCAGATTGAACAGAAGCGTTTTACTACCTTCATGGGCCTCATCAGCATGGTCAGCATCCACATTTACAATCTTCAATTTGTCTTTATCTTTATACTCCGGATCTTCATCCCAAGGCAAACCGTTCTTGGTATAGAAACGATTCAACATAGTCCATGTCGGACCGATACCATTCCATGCCCAGCCATCAGTCACAAACGGCAATGACTTATTCTGTATACCGTATGAACCTTCGCTACGGGTTTCTGCAAGCAGTACTTCCGGATTACGAGAGTCCCAATCGACCAAACTGGTACGTAGACATCTTACGGGGCCGGCTGCCGGATAAGGGTTCGCATCCTCATTACCTATCTTATAGTCTTGCTTCGTATACAAAGCATGCCCATTCTGCTCGGCAAGGTCAATCGCCTCTTTTATGGCTGTTCTCGCTTTTACCCATTTGTTGGGATCGTAAGTAACAGGCATTAACATGTTGCCCGATTTGTCCGCAAAGTTACTGTAGAATGCCGAGTTTCCGTTGAACAACGGAGAAGCTGCATACAACAACATCTTAGCTTTCACCGCTTTTGCTCCCACACTGGTTGCCAGTCCGTAATCTTCTTTATTGGTACGTATGGCAGGCAATGAAGCTGCAGCTTCATCCAACAGATTGCATATCCACTCTACACATTCGTCATAGGGAGTCCGAGGCAAATATTCTGCCTGCGAAGCATTTACATTCGGCAGTTCTTTAATCAGGATAATAGGTCCGTAGCAACGTGCCAATTGATAATGATAATAAGCAATCAGGAATTTAACCTGTGCAATATAATCAGCCTTCACACTTTCAGTCAGATCGGGTACCTTGTCGACATTCTCTAAAAACAGGTAACATTGGCGCAATCCCTGAAAGAATGTATTCCAATAAGAAATCACCGGCGACGAAGCCGTATAGTTTCCTTTCGGAAAACTGGCAAACGTTTCATGTTCAAAAGCTGTAATCACTTCATCTCCCGTCAGCAAATCAAGACTTGCCGACGCCACATTGCTCTGAGGCAGATAACCATAACAAGAATAAACAAAATTCTTTGCTGCATTCCGATCTTTAAATGCATCTTCCTCGGTCGTTATTTCATCAGGAACGATATTCAGGAAATCACATGAACTATATCCCAGCATCAGGAAAAGCAGGAACAGGAGTTTATATATTATCTTCATAAGTATTTATTATTTAAAAGTTAATTGAATACCAACATTATATGTACGCTGTGTCGGATATTTCATACCGGCACCTCCACCCATTTCGGGATCCCACAACTTAAATGGAGAAAAGGTCAGCAGGTTACTTCCATTCACATAGATTCTTGCCCATTTGAAACGATAGCCAATTTCCGCATTCCGCAATTTCAGGAATGAAGCATCGCGCAGCCAATAGGAAGATGATGCAGTATTGTTGTTATTATTATATTGTGTCAACCTTGGATACTTTGCATTCGGATTCTGGTTATCTTTGCTCCAATGGTCATCAGCAATCCACTTCAGGACATTACTTTTACTCTGTGTTCCAAACGGTTCGAAACCACTCATCATTAGTGACACATGGGTTTGTCCCTGGAAGAAGAAAGAGAAGTCCCAATTCTTCCACGTAACAGAAGGGCCGAATCCGTATATTATCTCCGGAATTGTGGGATACCCCAATACCACTCTGTCATCCGATGTTATTTTCCCATCATAATTTCCGTTAGCATCCGGCTGGTCCACATATTTCACATCTCCCGGCGCAATGGCAATATTGCCGATAGTCGACTGAGGATTATTGGCAATATCAGCCTGATCAATATACAGCCCGTCTGCTACATATCCCCAAATCGAGTTCAAGCTCTTTCCAACCTGCGACAATGCCGGACGAAGTCCTGCCGCTTCATCGTATTTCAAAACTTCATTGTGCGCATAGGTGAATGTTCCTTTCATCTGGATAGAGAGGTCCCGGTTCACCTGTTTTCCGTAGTCCAAAGCAAGATCAAATCCCGTATTCTTCACTTTAGCAAAGTTACCGTAGATTTTAGTATTGGCAGTCCCCAAGTAATTCGGTATCGAATTTTTCTGTTGGAAAATGTTATCCCTGATCTCCCTGAATCCGTCGACAGTAATATTTAATGAATTGAAAAACTGCAAATCGGCACCCACATTCAGTTTATGTCCCACTTCCCATGTAAGTTCGTTATTCTGGAAACGATTATAGGTAGGACCCGATAATGAAGTTGTACTCCCGCCATATCCGGTTGTATAAGACGGGCTGCTGTTCAGATTCACAATTGCCAGATAAGCAAAACGATCGCTACCAATCTGGTCATTACCTACCAAGCCATACGAACCACGGACTTTGAAATTGGAAATAACCGGTTTAATAGATTTCCAGAATTTCTCTTCACTGATATTCCATCCCAACGATATGGATGGAAACAATCCCCAACGATGTCCTTTGGCAAAACTTTCGGAACCATTGTATCCGGCATTTACTTCAAGCATATAACGGTGATCGTAATCATATGACAAACGTGCGGCAACGCCCATCTTACGTTTGGGAAGTGAGCCAATAAGACTGCTGTTTACATTTGTATTATAATCATCCTGGTTATAAAGCAGCATACCGCTTACATTGTGTGAACCGAAGGAACGTTCGTAATTAAGATATCCCTGAATGTAAAACCTGCGGTCGCCGTTAGTACCAAAGAAAGCATCCATCGTATGATTGCTCGGTTCACCGATAGGTGTATTGGTAAAATCATAGGAACCGTCTTCATTTTGTTTATAGTCGGAAAGCTGGTAACTATTGTATCCCTGCAGACGGAACTTCTGATTGTAGCTCCAATTTTTAAATGAGACCAAAGCCCTGAAGCTCAAACCTTTCGTAATAAAATCCAGTTTCTGGTCCCAATTCACATTGGCCACTACCGTGCTCTCGAATGTATCTTTATATCCTGCACTTGAAAGGGCTACCGGGTTGAGCGGTTGATAGTTACCTGCAAGAATACCTCCCCAATGGTACCATGTATCCGATCCTTGCGGAAACATAACCGGGAAATCAACAGGATTGGTTCCCATAATAGCACTGAATATATCTCCTACTCCATTTCCGTCCTTTGTAGTCAAAGGGCCATGCATGTCATTCAACTGCACATTCAGATGCAGCGAAATAGTAGAAGACTTTGACAGATGAAAATCCACGTTGTTCTGAAACGCATATTTCATATAGTCTATATTGTTTTTATAAGAGAAGAAATCACTGGAACGATCCTTCAACATACCGGTTTCATGGTTCATATTGACATTCATAAAATAAGTGATTTTAGAAGTACCCCCACGTACATTAAAATTCGCCTTTTGATTGAATGTTGCATCTTTGAAGACTTCTTTATACCAGTCTACATTAGGATAGATATAGGGATTCAGATTATTGATCGTACCGTTAATTCTTTCATCAGAATAAAGTACGGCTCCTGTTCCCTGATTGGTAACCGCTTCGTTGTACAAACGCATATATGTAGGTCCGTCAACGATCTCCGGTTTCTTAATCGGAGTATTCACATATCCTTCTATACGCACGCCAATGATCGGCCTTTCAAGATCACTACCCGATTTGGTTTTAATAATAAGTACACCGTTGGCTCCACGAGTACCATACATCGCCGATGCCGTAGCATCCTTCAATACAGAGAAACTTTCTATTACTTCAGGATCCAACGAATTCAGGTCTGCTTTAGACACTTCAACTCCGTCTAAAATAATCAAAGGAGAAGTCGCCCCATTCATCGTCGCAACACCACGAATAAAAAAATCGGCAGAATTCTGACCGGGCTCACCACTACGCTGGTAAGCAATCACACCTGACAGGCGTCCGGCAAATGAAGAAGAAAGATTGGCGGAAGGCACCAAAAGGTCTGAAGGACGTACGGACTGAATAGACCCGGTGATAGTCTCCTTCTTTTGTCCTGTACCAAACGCTGTCACCACCACTTCATCCAACTGCTGGGCATCTTCGGATAGGGTGACCGAAATAACCTTTTGGCTACCTACTTTCACTTTCTTGGTAACATATCCTATATATGAAATTTGTATTTCATTTTTAGGAGTTGCCGCAAGTTCAAACTTACCATCCACATCGGTAATAACGCCTGTAGTAGTACCCAGTAGCTGTACAGTTGCTCCAATGATAGGTTCACCGGTTTTAGAATCTGTTACCACACCGATAATTTTGGCTTTTTTTTGTTGTGTGCTTTCCGTTTTCTCTACTTTAAGAATAACCTCATTACCTTTAATGACATAACTGATATTGCTCCCTTTAAATACTTCGTTCAGGACGTCGTTGATGGAACCTTTACAATCGATACTCTTGAGATTTGTGTTTTTCAAATCATTAGCGTTGTAGAAGAAAGTATATGTACTACTTTTCTCTATAAGCCGGATGGCTTGAGGAATGGTGAGAGACTGACCTTTAACCACAATCTGTCCTTGCGCAGCAAGTGCAGACAACGGATAAAGCAGCAGAGCCATGACGATGTATTTAAGACACCGCTTCTGGCAAGAAAATAAAAACTTGTTCATGCTTCAATTTTTAGATTTAACATTGGGTTAATAAATATTAGTTGTAAATAAGAATTCCTTCATTCATTTCTTTGCTTCTAAGATTCAGGCTAAAACAGATTTTATCAATAACGTCTTCCAAAGATTCATCATAGCGGATACTTCCGGTGAAAGCACAATTTTTATTCACTTTGTCGCTAATGGTGATATGAGAGCCATACATTTGATTCATAATACGGGTTAAGTGTTCCAAATTAAATTGGGTAAAGTTATAGCGCCCGTTTTGCCATTCTATGTTTTCTATCCGCCTCAGCTGAGTTCTTGCACTAACAGGATTATACACTAATTCCTGGAGTGGTTTCATTGCTATTTTATCATGGGTGGATTCTATATTAAATTCAATGCTCCCATTAAATAGTGTAATTTCATTCGCATTAGGGTTATTCTGTTTTATCAGAAAGCAGGTTCCTTTCACTTCGATAAATGCTTTATCAATGTATACTCTGAATTTACTACCCGAATTCTTGCGAACTTCAAAAAGTGAATTGCCTTTCAGCCATACATCCCTGCATTCTTTAAAGTTTTCGGCAAAACGTATGGAGCTCCCCGGCTGCATCCATACTTTCGAACTATCCGGCAATAGATACATTCTGCTTTCTTGTGCCGTAAATTCAATATATTTCTCTATTTGAATTCTACCCGTATTAGAGTACATCCAAAGTCCACCCACGATCAGAACAAGAGCTACAGAAGCAGCGATATACCATAGTTCTAAAGGAACTAACGTTATTACACATAAAAAAAACAAGCAATTATTATTACCGGACAAAAACCACATATAGCACTATAAAACAATAAATTAACATCCATAAAAACCAAGATATGTATGCTATCGATATCATCAGAGACGATTTTCAATTAAAAAGTTATAATTCACATGTGGTGGTAAGCAGGTCTGTTGTGTATTTAGTTTTAGATAACACAAAATAGATTTAAGAAATGGATAAAAACAACAAGGAAATAGATCTGATCAAAAAACTATTATCAGATCGATTAGACAAAAAAGGACGTAAAAAGCTCTATCATTCGAATTTGATAAAGAAACAAATGAGAAAACAATGGAATGAAAACAAAAATAATCCGGTAGATACAGAGATTGGAAATCAGATATGGAATAAGATCGAGAACAGATGCAAAAAAGTTCACAAAAGAATAGTTCCTTTAGAACTTATCCAATAAATATATGTTGCTATTATTTTATTTATATAATAAGTGGATACATTATTCTATTAAGTCCATATAATAAGACAATACAGCTATCATAACATAATATCAATTAAACAAAATATGTTATTTTTTAATATTCTTGTAGAAACTGCATCTATTTAGAACAAAAAGATTACTTTTGCACCTCTAATTACTAAAACAGATGCAAGAGAAAGAAACAGTCAGGAAATTAAAGCATGGCGATCAGGAAGCATTTGCTTTTTTATACAATCATTACTGGAAACAGGTCTATAATTTCACAAAGCTTTATTTCACCGCTTCAATGGACATTGAGGAGATTGTGCAGGAAGTATTTGTGAAAGTATGGGAATCTCACCATTTTTTAGATGAAAACAAAAGTTTTGAGGGCTATCTCTTTATCATAACCCGGAATGTTATATTCAATCATTCACGTAGATACTATAAAGAAACAGCCCTCAAAATAACTGCGATACAAGCAGTCGAGGAATCTTATGATATGGAAGGAGAACTGGATGCCGCTGACTTAAAGAAATACATCGATGAACTTGTCATGCAACTTCCTCCCCGCCAACAAGAAGTATTCCGTATGAGCAGGGAGCTGCACATGAGCAACAAAGAAATAGCAGAACATTTTTCTATTACCGAAAAAGCAATAGAGCGGCATATCAACCTGGCTCTGAGATTTCTAAAAAAGAATCTTAATCTTTTCATGCTGTTCATGGGAGCGTGACTAAAATCGGGATTCCATTATTTTATCTGCCATCCACCTCCCAGTGCCTTATACACCTGTACCACAGCAATCAGTTCATCCCGCATCGCATTGCTAAGTCCGATCTGGGCATCGAAATACCCACGCTGGGCATCGAGTACATCGAGATAATTCGTCACTCCATTGATATATTGCAATTGCGCCAGATCTACGTAACTCTTAGCCGAACGTTCCAATTTGGCACGAAGATCATATACTTCCTTGATTTTATTAAAGTTCACAATCGCGTTCCGAGTCTCTTTGAAAGCGGTCAGGACAGACTTTTCGTAGCTGTGCACTTCAGCCTCGTAAGCAGCTTTCTTAGCTTTGAGGGCAGCACGATTTTTACCCCAGCCAAAAATTGGTGTAAGCAAAGCGCCCTCCATTATACTATAAGGCGACTTCAACAGCTCGGAAAGTGCAGTGCTCTCCGATCCTACCCTGCCGGTAAGTGAAATGCGTGGAAACATATTTGTATAGGCCACCCCTACCCGGGCATTGGCGGCAATCAATTTCTGTTCAGCCTGACGAATATCAGGACGGCGTTCAAGCAGTCCTGAAGGCAAACCGACAGGTAATTCCTGCGGAAAATTGAACTCCTGCAACAAGCGGCTACGTGTAATCTTATTGGGATACTCACCAGCAAGGAAAGCTATATCATTCTCTTTCAACGAGATTTTACGCTCCAGATCGGGTACCAACGTAGCAGTACGTGCCAACTCTACCTGCGACTGGCGATAAGAAGTCTCGGAGGTCAATCCCCCTTCAAAGCGGATACGGGCAAGGCGCATCCCCTCTTCACGTGCCTTCAACGTTTGACGAACAATGTCCAGTTCGGTATCAAGAGCCACCAGTTCATAGTACGCCTGAGCCACTTCAGCTACAATAGTCATCCGAAGAGCGCGTTGTGCCTCAACGGACTGAAGATACTCGGCAATGCTGGCGGAACGTGCCCAACGAAGATTTCCCCAGAGATCGAGCTCCCAGGAGAAAAGAAGTTGCGCCTCGAAAGTATCGCTACGTTTGAAAGCATCTCCACCATGGTTTTCGTTTTCCCGTTCAGCAGTCACCGTACCTTTAATATCCGGCAACAGATTTGCTGTCGAAATGCGTTTTTGAGCTGCCATTTCCTTGACACGGGCAGCGGCTATCAACATATCTTTGTTATGCTCCAGTGCCCGGTCTATCAGGCTCCGGAGGGTACTGTCAGTATAAATCTGCCACCATTCCCTATCTCCGAAGCTCAGGGTATCCTGATGCTGTGCCAGACTATCGGGCAAGTTAAGGTCGGGACGGACATAACTTTTTCCTATCTTGCAAGAACCCAGGGTAAATGCAGTTAGTAAGAGAGTAATATATAAATAGCTTCTTTTCATAATTCAATCAATTTTCTTTTTAGACTTGAACGGTAACTTCACGTTCACATTCGGCACATTTCTCAGTTTTGCTTTTGTTTTATAGACCAGTACGAAGAAGAACGGAACAAGGATAATGCCCACTACAATGGCAAAAATCATTCCGAAGAATACTCCCGTACCGATGGCCGCACGGCTTGCCGAACCGGGACCGGTTGCCAACACCATCGGAAGCATACCCAGTACAAACGCGAGCGAAGTCATCAAGATGGGGCGGAAACGCAATTGTGCCGCATGGATGGCTGATTGCACCAGATCACCTCCCCGGTCCACCTGTACTTTCGCAAACTCTACAATCAAGATGGCATTCTTGGCCGCCAATCCGACAAGCATCACCAATCCGATCTGGAAATAGACATCATTTTCCAGTCCGCAAATCCATACCCCCAGATAAGCCCCCAAAGCGGCTACCGGCAGCGAAAGCAATACGGCAATGGGCACTGTCCAGCTTTCATACTGTGCAGCCAGGAAGAGAAATACAAAAAGGAACACTAATGCCAGTACCAATCCGGTCTGCCCACCTGCCTTTTTCTCTTGATAAGAGAGACCACTCCATTCCAAGCCGATATTATCAGGCAGATGGTCACGTGCAATCTGCTCCATAATCTCCATAGCCTGACCGGAACTATAGCCCTGCGCCGCCTCACCACGAAAAACAGCAGTGGTAAACATATTAAAACGTTTAATGCTACCCGGGCCGGTGGTATACGATGCGTTACCCAGAGAAGTCAGCGGGATCATCGCTCCATTAGAGGCCTTCACAAAAAACAGGTTGATATTGTCTTTATGTTCCCTATAGGGTGCTTCAGCCTGAATGTATACCTTATAAATACGGTTGAACATATTGAAGTCGTTCACATAGACCGATCCCGTATAGGCTTTCATGGTTGAGAAAACATCCGCCAGAGGCACACCAAGCATCTTCACTTTATCGCGGTCTACATCGAAGTAGAGTTGTGGGATATCCGACTGAAGTGAGGAGGAAAGTCCTGTCAGCTCCTTGCGTTGGGAAGCGTAATACATCAAAGTATCCGCTGCCTGCACCAAATTATCGAAAGTAGCTTCACCACGCGCTTCGAGTTGCATTTCGAACCCACCCGAGGTTCCCAAACCGGGAATGACAGGAGGAGTGGAGAGATAAACCTTACACTCCGGATACTCACTCAGATCGCGACGAACGTTTGTCATAATCTCGTCTATCGAAGTATTCTTGCGGTCTTCCCACGGCTTCAAAATTACGGTTAACTCACTCCGTGCCTGGTTGCTGCCCACACGGGGACTGCTTCCGGTCACATTCTGTACATATGCTATATACGGATTCTTTTCCAGATAAGTGATGGCACGATCCGTTACCTCCCGGGTACGCTCCAGCGTAGCCCCTTCGGGCAACTCCAATTCTATCTTGAAATAGCCTTGGTCTTCCACCGGAAGGAAACTTGTCGGAATCAGACGGTGAATCAACAGAATACCGATCAGCACCACCCCGAAACCGGCCAATACACGACGCGGATTACCAATTACCCGGCGGATAGCGACTACATACTTATGATTGCCCACGTTCAACCAGTGGTTGATTTTGCGGAAAACAATGTTCTTCTTTTTACCGTTATCCGGTTTCAGAATCAACGAACACATGACCGGACTCAGCGTCAACGCCACTACAGTAGAAATCAGTACGGATACAGCAATGGTAATAGTGAACTGACGGTAAAGCTGCCCCGTAATACCGCTGAGGAAGCTCACCGGAACAAACACCGCACAAAGCACCAGAGAAGTGGCAATCAACGCACCCGCCAATCCGTTCATGGCTTTCTTCGTAGCTTCGTACGGTGAAAGTTTCTCTTCCTCCATAATACGCTCCACGTTTTCCACCACGACAATGGCATCATCCACTACAATACCGATAGCAAGAATCAGCCCCAACAATGTCAATATATTCAGCGAAAAGCCAAAGATCAACATGAAACCGAACGTACCGATCAATGAAATAGGAACGGCAACTATCGGGATCAACGTAGCCCGCCAGCTCTGCAAAGAGAGATAAACGACGAGCACCACAAGAACCAGCGCCTCAAACAGGGTTTTGTATACTTCATGAATGGACTCGGAAATATAAGTCGTCATATCGAATGGCACCTCATAGCTCAACCCCTCCGGGAAGTTCTTGCTGATTTCATCCATCGCTTCCTTGACACTTTTTGCAACTTCCATCGCGTTAGCGCCCGGAAGCATATAAATGCCCAGAACGGCAGCATTCTTGCCATTGATCCCACTCTCCGTACTGTATGAAGAAGCTTCGAGAGAAACCCGTGCCACGTCACGCAGACGGATGATAGAACCATTCGTATTGGCACGGATCACAATGTTCTCAAATTGCTCTACAGTAGAAAGGCGTCCTTGTGTAGTGATAGGAATCGTTACATCGAGTCCCTTCACCGGCTGCTGACCAAGTACACCTGCAGCCGACTCACGGTTCTGATCTTTCAGCGCATTCTGTAAATCCTGTACAGTCAGTCCGAAGTTTGCCAGTTTATCCGGTTCCGCCCATATCTGCATGGCATAGTAACGGCTACCGATATTCGAAACACGTCCCACTCCCGGAATACGACGGATTACATCGAGTACATTGATCGTGGCAAAGTTACTCAAATAAATTTCGTCGAACTTCGGATCAGACGACATCAGCGTAAGGGTCATCAACTGGCTGGGTGCCTGCTTCTCTACGGAGATACCGTTCTGAATAACTTCAGCCGGCAAACGGCTTTCCGCCAGTTTCACACGGTTCTGGATTTCTACGGCCGCCAAATCCGGATCGGCAGAAACATCAAAAGTAACCGTTGCCGAAAATCCGCCGGAATTGGAACTGTTCGACTCCATATAAAGCATACCCGGTGTTCCGTTAATCTCCTGCTCGATAGGAGTTGCCACTGCCTGTGAAACCGTCAATGCGCTGGCTCCCGGATAAGAAGCACTGATCTTCACTACCGGAGGAGTGATCTGAGGATACTGGTCGACAGGCAACATGGTCAGACCAATGATGCCGATAATGACAATCAGTATCGAGATAACGATCGAGAAAACAGGTCTATCTATAAAAAAACTAACTTTCATATTCTATAAGGCCTCACCCCACCCCTCTCCCAACGAGAGGGAGGAAGAGTTTCTTTTAAATTATACGTTCTTATTTATCCACACTTGCCCTCACCTTCATTCCCGGCGTCAGTTTGTGATATCCTTCTATTACCACTTCTTCGCCTGCGGCCAATCCTCTCTCCACTACAAGTTTATTGCCAAATTCAGGTCCCAGCTCTATAAATCGTTTCTCTACCGTCGAATCTCTGCGCATGGTATAGATATAGGCTCCACCCTTCTCAATAGTTACCGCCTTGTGCGGCACCACAATCGCTCCTTCGCGTACATCCAGCAACAGCTTTACCTTTGTGAACTGTCCCGGAAGCAACACCTGCTTCGGATTCGGCATCTCTGCCCGGACTGAAAAAGTACCTGTCTGGGGATCTACCTGAGGTTCGGCAAAATCCACATATCCCTTGTAAGGATACACCGTATTGTCTGCTAATGTAATAGTGATGTTCGGCTGCCAGGAACGAGAAGAGTCCTGTTGCCCGATATTAATATTGCGTTCTTTGCTCTTCAAATAATCCAAAGCAGTCATACTGAAATCCACCAGTACAGTGTCACTTTTCACAACTGTAGCCAACAGCGATTTACCACCCGGTCCCACCAGAGTTCCCAAGTCCACGTTACGCTCACTGATATGACCCGACAGCGGAGAACGAACCAATGTATAACCCAGTTCTAACTCGGCCTGTGCCAGATCTGCCTCGCTCATTGCGACGGTCGCCACCGCACTTTCATAAGCTGCCTCCGCATTGTCCAGATCCAACTGACTGGCCGCATTTTGCGCATACAACGGCTTGATACGTTCCAAATCCCGTTTTGCCTTCAATGCTTGTGCTTCATCTTTTTTCAATTGTGCCCGTGCCTTATCTGCTTTGGCACGATACTGATCCTGATTGATCACAAACAGCACCTGATTTTTATTCACATACGTTCCTTCGGCAAAAAGCATACTTTCCAGATATCCTTCCACCCGCGCCCGAACTTCGACAAACTGTTGTGCACGTATACGCCCCACATACTCTCCGAAAATCTCTACATTGTCCCTTTCTGCCGGTTCTACAATCACAGTAGGTATCTCCGGCTTAGCTTTATGTGGCCGCGTCAGAACCCAGTAAATGCCTACCACCAGAGCCAAACAGACGATGCCCACTATTGTTCTTTTTCTCCTTAGTTTCAGCTCTTTTCTCGTTAAAAATAGTCTCATGCTTGTTTGTATTATTAAAATTAACTTATCCTTTCTTAGCTACTTTACAAATCAGATACCAAACTATATCCCGAATATATCTTTTTAACTAAAAAGCTCTCTCCAATGCCCTGCAGAAGCTGTTTTAGTGATTTTCGGAACATAACCGCCACTTATCCAAAGTGTGGAATCGTGTCCCTGATTGGGGAATTATTCCACAAAAGGGGCGCAAAGATAATTCTTTTCTGCATAAGTTCCATAACTTGCACTTTTAGTGTCATTCACTACTTACTTTGCAAATAATAATATAAATTTGTAGTGCATTCATAAAAATAACACTATAATGAAAAAACATTTGTCACTGATATTAGTTCTGTTACCGGCTCTTTTTCTGGCATTGCCCGCTATGGCACAGCAACGTAAAAAAGTCGGAGTGGTACTCAGCGGAGGAGGTGCGAAAGGGGTAGCACATATCCAGGCTCTGAAAGTCATTGAAGAAGCCGGCATCCCAATCGATTATATAGTAGGCACCAGTATGGGATCCATAATCGGTGGATTATACTCCATCGGATATACTCCGCATCAACTGGACAGTATGGTACGCAAACAAGACTGGATGTTTTTGCTCAGTGATCGTGTAAAGCGTAGTGCCATGTCACTCAACGAACGCGAAAAATCAGAAAAATATGTCTTTTCATTCCCCTTTACCAAAAGCCCCAAAGACGCCGTTTCCGGTGGAATCATAAAGGGACAGAATCTGGCCAACCTATTTACGGAACTGACAGTAGGCTATCATGACTCCGTTGATTTCAACAAACTGCCTATCCCCTTTGCGTGCGTATCACAAAACATCGTAAATGGCGAACAGATTGTATTCCACAATGGAGTGCTTGCCACAGCAATGCGAGCCAGCATGGCGATTCCCGGAGTGTTCACACCTGTGCGCAAGGATAGCATGATTCTGATTGACGGCGGCATGATTAATAATTATCCCGTAGATGTAGCCAAATCGATGGGCGCCGATGTTATCATCGGTGTAGATGTGCAAAACAACTTGAAAGGGATCGACAAACTTAACAGTGCTCCGGACATACTCTCCCAAATCATTGACCTGACTACCAAAAACAATCATCAAAAAAATATCAGCCTAACCGATACTTATATAAAAGTGAACGTTGAGGGATATTCTTCGGCCAGTTTTACCCCTTCGGCCATTGATTCTCTGATGCACCGGGGAGAAGAGGCAGCTCGCAAGCAATGGAACTCCCTGCTCGCTCTTAAAAAGAAAATCGGTATTGCAGACACTTTCAAACCCGAGTCACATGGTCCTTATACCTTATTTTCAAGCACCCGGACTTTGCCAGTGAAGGAAATTACTTTCTCTGATGTAGAAGAAAACGACAAGAAGTGGTTAATGAAAAAATGCAAACTGCAAGAAAACAGTGAAATCAGCATGCGACAGATTGAACAAGCGCTATTCATTCTGCGCGGGAACCAATCTTACTCAAACGCCAGTTACACGTTAACCAATACCCCTGAAGGCTATAATTTAACCTTCCTGTTAGAGAAAAAGTATGAGAAAACCATCAATGTAGGTCTCCGCTTCGACTCGGAAGAGATAGCTTCGCTATTGATAAATGCCACAGCACAATTAAAGACCCACATTCCTTCCAAAGTTTCTGTTACCGGACGACTGGGCAAACGATACATGGCCCGGGTAGATTATACCCTGGAACCCATGCAACAAAGAAACATCAATTTCTCGTACATGTTCCAGTACAATGACATCAACATTTATGATCATGGCGACCGTGCCTACAACACAACTTATAAATATCATCTGGGTGAATTCGGATTTTCGGATGTGTGGTATAAAAATCTCCGGTTTGGATTCGGCGCACGAATCGAGTATTTCAAATACAAAGATTTCCTTTTCAAGAAACCGGAATTTACAATGGATGTCAACTCCGAATACTTCATCAGTTATTTTGCGCAGTTACGTTACAACACCTTTGACAAAGGATACTTCCCATCCAAAGGCAGCAACTTCTCCGGTGCTTATTCATTGTATACGGACAACTTCGCCCGATATAACGGACATGCCCCCTTCTCCGCACTCAGTGCCTCCTGGGAAAGTGTGTTCTCTGTCAGCAACCGTCTGGCCCTGATCCCGGCTATTTACGGCAGAGTACTGATCGGGCAGGAAATTCCTTATGCCTACGAGAATGCGTTGGGAAGTGACGTGTTCGGACGTTATTTGCCCCAGCAACTCCCGTTCGCCGGAATTTACAATATAGAATTAACGCACAATTCCGTTGCCGTGGCTTCTCTAAAGCTGCGCCAACGCATGGGTAGCAAACATTATATAACGTTAGCCGGAAACTTTGCCTTGAGTGACGATAATTTTTTCAAGATCCTGAAGGGCAACCGGATTTACGGTTGTAGCATCGGATATGGCTTGGACAGCATGTTCGGTCCATTAGAAGCATCATTGGGGTATTCCAACCAATCCAAGGACGTAGGATTTTACGTAAACCTGGGATTTTCTTTCTGACAATACCAACCTCTTTCTTCCGGCAGGGGGTGTAGCCCCACGAGGTAAAGGGTGTAGCCCTCCCGCCAATAGGGTGTAGCCCCGGCATACGGATGGCTACACCCTCTGCTAAAATGCGTCTGTAACCACCAAACAACAAGACAGACATAGCACGGAATTATTTAATTATTTCAAATTTATTACTCAGAACCGAAGAAAGTCGTTATCTTTACCGAAAATATTTTCTATATACTCACATAAAACATTTAGAATTATGGCAAAGAGAAGAGAACTTAAAAAGAACGTAAACTATATCGCAGGTGAATTATTTTCAGAGTGTTTGATCAACAGCATGTTCGTACCGGGTACAGATAAAGCAAAAGCTGACGAACTGATGGCGGAAATCCTGAAAATGCAGGATGAATTTATCAGCCGTATCAGCCACACCGAACCGGGAAATGTGAAAGGATTCTACAAAAAATTCCGTGTAGACTTCAATGCAAAAGTAAACGAAATCATTGACGCCATCGCGAAACTGAACTAAGAATGAAAAAAGCAATATATAGCTTTATTTACTATCGCCTGCTGGGATGGAAGATGAACGTGACAGTACCCAAATATGATAAATGTGTAGTTTGCGCAGCTCCCCATACCACTAATTTAGATTTGTTTATTGGTAAACTATTTTACGGTGCCATGGGAGGAAAGACCAGTTTCATGATGAAAAAAGAATGGTTCTTTTTTCCTTTAGGGCTGCTTTTCAGAGCTGTAGGAGGTATTCCTGTAGATCGTAGTCGCAAGACCTCATTGGTAGAGCAAATGGTTCATCACTTCAATACCAGCAAAAAGTTTCACCTCGCTATTACTCCCGAAGGAACGCGTAAACGCAACCCCAACTGGAAAAAAGGTTTCTATTACATTGCGCTCAAAGCACAGGTACCCATTGTCCTGGTCGGCATCGACTATACAACCAAGACCATTACGTCGACTAAAGCAGTCATGCCAAGTGGAGATATTGACAAGGACATGCGTGAAATAAAACTTTATTTCAAAGATTTCAAAGGGAAACACCCCGAAAACTTCTCCATTGGAGACGTTGAATGATTTATGAAAATCTCGATTGTACAAACAGATATTATCTGGAAAAATAAACAGGAAAATCTCCGTTTGCTCCGCGAAAAGCTACTTCCTCTTCGCGGAACAACGGAGATTGTTGTTTTACCGGAGATGTTCACAACGGGATTCAGCATGAACAGCCGGACATTGGCCGAACCGATTTCCGGTTTCACCATCCGGACCCTCAAAGGGTATGCCGCAGAGTTTCAGTTCGCATTGGTCGGAAGTTTCATCTGCGAAGAAGCAGGTGCTTATTATAACCGGGCCTTTCTGATTACTCCGGACGGTCAGGAATTTTACTATGACAAACGCCATCTCTTCCGCATGGGATGCGAAACTGAACACTTTTCGGCAGGCAACCGGAGGGTGATCGTCCCCTATCGGGGCTGGAATATCTGCCTTCAGGTCTGTTATGATCTTCGCTTTCCTGTCTGGAGCCGGAATATAAACAACGAATACGACCTTCTTATTTACATAGCCAGTTGGCCTACTCCACGCATCCATGCATGGAATACACTACTTTGCGCACGCGCTATCGAGAACCAATGTTACGTATGCGGTGTGAACCGTACAGGACGAGACGGCAACGGACTTCACTATCCGGGATATTCAGCCTTGTATAGTCCTAAAGGCGAGATACTGACAGGGACTCCCGACTCAGAAGAAAAGATACAAACCATCGAACTTGATATAGAAACCCTCACTGCCTTTCGCCATAAATTCCCCAGCTGGAAAGACGCAGACTCTTTTCTCCTTTATTAAATCTACAGGACATAATTTCCGCATTTAATAAAAATATCTCTTGAATTATAGTATATAAATGCAAAAAAGTATCTAATTTTGCCAGACAATCAATTTATTGTACCAAAAAACAAACCCTAATTTAACTCATAACACGAATGTTAACCCAATTAATTAACGCACGTATACTCACCCCCCAAGGATGGATGAAAGACGGTTCCGTGCTTATCAGAGACAATAAGATTTTAGAAGTCACAAACTGCGATCTGGCCGTTATCGGAGCTGAACTTATTGACGTCAAAGGTATGTATGTAGTTCCCGGTGGGGTAGAAATCCACGTGCATGGTGGTGGAGGCCGCGACTTTATGGAATGTACGGAAGATGCCTTCCGGGCAGCGGTCCATACTCACATGAAACATGGCACTACAAGTATCTTTCCTACACTTTCATCATCTACAGTCCCCATGATCCAGCAAGCTGCTGAAACCTGCACCAAACTGATGGAAGAGAAAAACAGCCCTATTCTGGGACTGCACCTTGAAGGTCATTACCTGAACATGAAAATGGCAGGAGGACAAATTCCCGAGAACATCAAGAACCCTGATCCGAATGAATATATTCCGATCGTAGAACAGTATCATTGCATCAAGCGCTGGGACGCCGCTCCGGAACTTCCGGGAGCCATGCAGTTCGGAAAATATATTGCTGCCAAAGGCATTCTCCCTTCCGTGGCACATACACAAGCCGAATTTGAAGACATCCGTACGGCATATGAAGCCGGATATACCCATGCCACCCACTTCTACAATGCAATGCCCGGTTTCCACAAGCGCAGAGAATACAAGTATGAAGGTACAGTCGAAAGTATTTATCTGTTGGATGATATGACCGTAGAAGTAGTAGCCGATGGAATCCATGTACCTCCTACTATCCTGAGACTTGTATATAAAATAAAAGGTGTAGAAAGAACCTGCCTGATTACAGACGCCCTTGCTTGCGCCGACAGTGACAGCAAAGAAGCTTTCGACCCGCGTGTTATTATCGAAGACGGAGTATGTAAGTTGGCCGACCATTCTGCTTTGGCAGGAAGTATTGCCACAATGGACCGCCTGATTCGTACCGTCGTACAGAAAGCAGAAATTCCATTGGAAGACGCAGTCCGTATGGCTTCCGAAACCCCGGCACGTATCATGGGTGTATACGACCGTAAAGGTTCCTTGCAAAAAGGCAAAGATGCCGATATCCTGGTACTCGATGAGGACCTCAACGTAAGAGCCGTATGGGCCATGGGTAAGCTGGTGCCTGAAACCAATACGCTGTTTTAATCGAATAGACGTTTTTTGAACATAAACGGTGAACAATGAACAGACCATTATAACGCAGCCTGTTCATTGTCCACCGTTTATCGTTTAACCTTCATCGTTTTATCACTCCCCTCCTCCTCATTTATAGGTAAAAAAAGATTTTAATTTAAATTCCCTGTCAACCTTATCGCATAGTTGATTGTTTTTATATATATTTGTTCAGAGTTTCCGATAACGACAAAGACTCAGTCAAACTTAATTAATAACAAACTTATGAAGACAAATCTTAGTTCTCAGATTACACTCAACAGGGTCTCCCCCAGGTATTATAGACCGGAGAATGCATTCGAGAGATCGGTATTAACCCGATTAGAGAAAATTCCTACAGATATTTATGAGTCTGTGGAAGAAGGTGCAAATCATATCGCTTGCGAAATAGCACAGGTCATTCGCGATAAACAAAAAGCAGGACGTTTCTGCGTACTGGCATTGCCGGGTGGAAATTCACCACGCAGCGTATACACCGAATTGATTCGCATGCACAAAGAAGAGGGACTCAGTTTCCGTAATGTAATCGTATTCAATATGTACGAATACTATCCATTGTCCCAAGACGCTATTAACAGCAATTTCAACGCATTGAAAGAGATGTTCCTCGATCACGTTGATATTGACAAGCAGAATATCTTCACTCCGGATGGTACGATCGCTAAAGATACCATCTTTGAATACTGCCGCCTGTACGAACAGCGCATCGAGAGTTTCGGCGGTATCGATATCGCCTTACTAGGCATCGGCCGCGTAGGTAATATCGCTTTCAACGAACCAGGTTCACGCCTGAATTCTACCACCCGATTGATTCTGCTGGACAGCGGATCACGCAATGAAGCATCCAAAATATTCGGAACCATTGATAATACGCCAATCAGTTCCATTACAATGGGTGTGGCCACTATTCTGGCAGCAAAGAAAATCTATCTGCTGGCATGGGGTGAAGAAAAGGCGCACATGGTGAAAGAGTGTGTGGAAGGTAATGTAACAGATACCATTCCGGCATCTTATTTACAGACTCACAACAATGCACATGTAGCCATCGACTTGTCGGCAGCTTCCAACCTGACACGTATTCAGCGTCCATGGCTGGTCACCTCTTGCGAATGGAACGATAAACTGATCCGCAGTGCTATTGTATGGTTGTGCCAGTTGACCGGAAAACCAATCCTGAAACTGACCAACAAAGACTATAACGAAAACGGACTGAGCGAACTGCTTGCCCTATTCGGATCTGCTTATAACGTAAATATCAAGATATTCAACGATCTGCAGCACACCATCACCGGATGGCCGGGTGGCAAACCGAAGGCAGACGACACCTATCGTCCCGAACGTGCCAAACCGTATCCGAAACGGGTTGTCGTATTTTCTCCACACCCCGATGATGACGTGATCTCCATGGGAGGTACGATTCGCCGTCTGGTAGAACAGAAACATGAAGTCCATGTAGCATATCAGACTTCCGGAAACATTGCCGTAGGTGATGAGGAAGTAGTTCGTTTCATGCATTTCATCAACGGATTCAACCAAATCTTTATAAACAGTGAAGATCAGGTGATCAGTGAAAAATATGCCGAAATCCGTAAATTCCTGAAGGATAAGAAAGACGGTGATATGGATACACGCGATATCCTGACCATCAAAGGCTTGATTCGTCGTGGCGAAGCACGTACAGCTTGTACCTATAATAATATCCCACTGGAACGTTGTCACTTCCTGGATCTGCCTTTCTATGAAACCGGTAAAATCCAGAAAAATCCGATCAGCGAGGCTGACGTAGAAATCGTCCGCAATCTGCTCCGTGAAGTGAAACCTCACCAGATTTTTGTAGCCGGTGACCTCGCTGACCCGCACGGCACACACCGTGTGTGTACAGATGCCGTATTTGCTGCTGTAGACCTTGAAAAAGAAGAAGGAGCCGAATGGTTGAAAGATTGCCGTATCTGGATGTATCGTGGTGCATGGGCCGAATGGGAAATCGAAAACATCGAAATGGCTGTGCCTATCAGTCCGGAAGAATTGCGTGCAAAACGTAACTCCATCCTGAAGCACCAGTCCCAGATGGAAAGTGCTCCGTTCCTGGGTAATGACGAACGCCTGTTCTGGCAACGTAGCGAAGACCGCAACCGGGGTACCGCAGCTCTTTACGACAGCTTGGGATTGGCCTCTTACGAAGCAATGGAAGCATTTGTGGAATACATTCCACTATAATCAGAGCTTATTAGTGAAATAAAAATAAAGAAGAGTGAGGAGTTTGAGACTCTTCACTCTTCTTTTCTTTAATAAAAAGACAAATCATACATGAAACAAGAAGAATATCTCCGTCTTCTCCCTGTCGAGGGAGCATATAATATGCGCGACTTGGGAGGTTATCCCGCAGCAGGCCATAAACACGTAAAGTGGAAAACATTTATCCGTTCGGGCGATCTCAATAAACTGACAGAATCCGACCTGGCCTATCTTGCCTCTTTATCCATCCGTACGGATATTGACTTCAGAAGTATACAGGAAAAGAAAGTGGCAGCAGACAGAATACCGGCAACGGTAACGCAATACATTCCTCTGTCCATCGAAGCCGGTGACATGACCGACATGGCTCACTTCAACCTGAACAACATTCCGAAAATACTTGAACAGGCATACGTCTATATCATCCAAAATGCCCAGGATACTTACCGGGAGTTTTTCCGGATTGTTTCGGAAGAACGGAACACTCCTCTTTTATTTCACTGTTCGGCCGGAAAAGACCGTACCGGTATTGCTGCCGCATTATTATTGGGAGCATTGGGTGTAGACAGAAAAGTGATTATGGAAGATTATATGCTGTCTGCCGAATACCTAAAAGGCAAATACGATGCGATCGTACAGGCCCATCCCGAATTCGCGCCTCTTACCACCGTGCGTAAGGAATATCTGGAAGCAGCCTTCCAGACTATCGATTCCGATTACCAAGGCCTGGAGAACTTCCTGAGAAACCAATTAGGAGCAGATATCGACAGACTAAGGGCATTGTATACCGAATAAACGGTTCATTACCAGTCTGAATTGCTAATGACTTATCGGGATCACCGGTTTTTCATTTATTTCTTCTATTTTTGTACCCGGACTATTACTCAACCGAATATATGAAAAAACTATGTATACTCCTCCTGTTGCTTCTTACGGGCACAGGTATCTTATTTGCGCAAGAAATTGAAAAGAGCGTAAAAGAACGGCTTAGCAATTACTTTGAGACTTACATCCCGGCATCTGCCAATACCGGAAGTAGTAAGTTAAAAAGCGTAGATATTGACTTTGAAGGTAAAAAACTATCCATCTATGCTTCCGAAAGTTTTGCTTATCAGCCCTTTCTACCGGAAACAGTAGATGAAATCTACCATCAGATAGCAGAGTTACTTCCGGGTCCCGTACGCTTTTTCCGAACCACGGTTTATGTCAACGACCAACCCATCGAAGAGTTAGTCCCCAACTTCTTTCGTGGGAAAAAGAAAGATAAGTCGCGACTCTCGAATGCGGAATACAAAGGAGCACCTTGGGTAAAAAATGTTTCCCGCCCCTATGAAGTAACCAAAGGACTGCAAAACCGTCACATCTCCCTCTGGCAAAGCCATGGCAAATATTTCAAAAACGATAAAGGCGAATGGAGTTGGCAACGTCCACGACTGTTCTGTACCACAGAAGACTTATTCACGCAATCTTTCATCCTGCCTTATGTCATTCCCATGCTTGAAAACGCCGGAGCTAATGTTTATACTCCGCGTGAACGGGATACTCAGAAAAATGAAGTGATTGTAGACAATGACACCCGAAACGGTTCCATCTATCTGGAAATGAAAAGCCGCAAGGCCCGTTGGAATCAAACAAACGGTTATGGATTCGCACAAAGAAAATCTGTCTACAAAGATGGAGAAAATCCCTTCCTGACAGGTACCGCACGCTTCACCCGTACAGAAAAGAAAAAGAATAAGGCATTCGCCGAATGGATCCCTACCATTCCCGAAGCGGGAAATTATGCGGTATATGTATCTTACCAAACACTCCCCAATAGCGTTAGTGACGCCAAGTATCTGGTATTTCACAAAGGTGGTGTAACGGAATTCAAAGTCAACCAGAAGATAGGCAGTGGCACATGGGTATACCTTGGTACATTTGAGTTTGACAAAGGCAGCAATGATTACGGCATGGTGGTACTGAGCAATGAAAGCAATGAAAGCGGAGTTGTCTGTGCCGACGCCGTACGTTTCGGCGGAGGAATGGGAAACATTGTCCGGGGTACTACAGTGAGCGGATTACCCCGCTATCTGGAGGGTGCGCGTTATTCCGCCCAATGGGCAGGAATGCCTTATGACGTTTACGGAGGAAAACAGGGAGAAAACGATTATGCAGACGACATCAATGCACGCTCCAACACCATCAATTATCTGTCGGGGGGCTCCGTATTCAATCCCGTACAGAAAGGATTGGGTGTACCGTTAGAAATGAATGTGGCACTGCACAGTGATGCCGGATACAGCAAAACGGGCGATATAGTAGGGTCACTCGGCATCTATACAACCAACTTCAATAACGGACTGCTCAACTCGGGAAATAACCGATATGCTTCGCGGGATCTGGCCGACCTCATGCTTACCCAAATACAAAAGGATATTCGTGCCAACTTTAATATACAATGGACCCGACGCAGCATGTGGGACCGCAATTACAGCGAGACCCGCCTGCCTGCCACCCCATCCACCATCATCGAGTTACTGTCGCACCAGAACTTTGCCGACATGAAACTCGGACACGATCCGAATTTCAAGTTTACCGTAGGACGCGCCATTTATAAAGCCGTACTGCAATTTGTCAGCAGCCAGCACAACAAAGAGTATGTGGTACAACCACTTCCCGTAAGCAACTTTGCCATCGGATTCGGTAAAAAGAAAAATACTCTGGAACTTTCATGGCAGGGAGAGAATGATCCATCGGAACCCACTGCCCGTCCTCGTGAGTATATAGTATACACCCGCATCGGATATGGTGGTTTCGACAACGGGGTACGTGTGGACAAGCCTTCGTACTCTCTAAAAATAGAACCGGGCCTGGTTTATTCATTTAAGGTTACGGCTGTCAACCGGGGAGGAGAAAGTTTCCCGTCTGAAATTCTGGCGGCCTACAAAGCCAAGCGAGAACACGGAAAAGTGCTTATCATTAACGGTTTCAATCGGTTAAGCGGACCGGCAGTTATTGACACACCGGATGAAGCAGGCTTTGATCTGGAACAAGATCCCGGTGTCGCCTACCAATATAATATTTCGTTTTGCGGAGCACAAACAGACTTTGATCGCTCTCAAGCCGGAAAAGAAGGAAAAGGGAGCCTGGGTTATAGCGGCGGCGAACTGGAAGGAATGAAAATTGCCGGGAATACCTTCGACTATCCATTTATACATGGCAAAGCGATTCAGGCTGCCGGAAACTACAGTTTCGTTTCATGCAGTGACGAAGCCGTTGAAAACGGACGTGTCCAACTGGAACACTATCCGATCGTAGATTTCATTCTGGGCCTGGAGAAAGATGATATCCAAAGTGATCCGGCCCGCAAAACGTATTATAAAACATTCTCTTCACCTATGCAGCGCTTACTGACAGCTTATTGCCAGTCAGGAGGAAACCTGCTTGTCAGCGGATCCTATATAGGCAGCGACATGAGTAATTCGCAAGGTAACCGAGAATTCACAGAGACTGTACTGAAATACGGCTATCAGAGTTCATTAAGTGATACCCGTTCCGGACAGATCACGGGCCTGGGACGTACCATACAGATTCCCCGCTTGCTTAACGAAAAGTCTTATGCGGTAACTGCTCCCGACTGCATTGTGCCGGTAGGTTCTGCTTTCCCGGTATTCGCATATCAACCCGGGCAACGCAGTGCCGGAATTGCCTATAAAGGAGATTATCGGGTATTCGCAATGGGATTCCCATTCGAAAGCATTGAAAGCGAAACGGACCGTGCCACAGTAATGGCAGCAATACTAAAATTCTTCGGAGAAAAATAAACTTTCAATAAACATGGTTATGTCCCGGCATTGGGTATTAGTCTTTTGTCTGCAAAGAACTTGTTCTTTGCAGACAAAACTGTCATAATGTCTGTTATTTACGTGAATTTATTTTAAGACTTACTGCCATCTGACATAATGGCTGCTATCGTTTTTGTTCCTGTCATCATTCGGTTGTCCCATTACCATTACTGTTTTTGCCATCTTATCTTTTTCTAATTTCATAATAGAGTCTTCTAATCTGATTATTTATGGTTGGATAATCATTTGTGGCATTTTAGATGAACCAATTTTTTATAATTATGAAAACAAAAATGTTTTTTTTAGTAGTAGTCATGCTACTTTGTAGAGGCGTAGCTTATGCATACAGCCCTTCCGTGAACGTTCCGATTTTAAAGGTGGAAGGAATCGAACAAGATATTCCACCTCCTCATGTTCCGCCTCCCCCACTGCCAAGCCAGGTCTTTCTTCATGTGGGCGAAATAGCTGAAATTCCATATCCCATGTTTGGAGCAATGGTATGGGAATGCGACAACCCGCCGGAAGGCATAGAACAGGAAGCGTCATACGTACTTGGCTCCATGATTATTCTGCGCATCAGAGGAGTTTTGGCAGGAAGATATCAGGTTAATATGAAATGGTACAATCCGCTCAATCCGGGGCAGCCCCCATTAGGACGGCAAACCATTCAGATTATTGTTCAGCCATGGCCTTGACAATTGACGGATAAACAGTCATAAGGTTCCCTCCGTGAGCATGTCTGCTCACGGAGGGAATTCTATGAAAATATGAATTCATCAAAAAAAATCCCTGCTGCATACTCCATTCTTCATTTTAAATTCTATCTTTGCTCCTAATAATAACTATTAAAATAAAAACACTATGTACACAATACAAGCAAATCCGAGCGGTACACGCAGCATGGAAATATCTGAAGAGAATTTGGTAACCATCGAAAAATACTCTCTATTCCAGCATCTGATAGACAGCAATGGCATTGTAGATGAAGCCGTTCTGGAGAAGCTGAAACTGAATATACGTTCGCTGATAGCAAGTCAGGAAGAAGACAGTAAGGACCTGCTCGACCTCTGCATAGACGTGATTTATCACAATAATATGAAAGCATTCGGGTTGCAGCAACTCATCAAACTTTATCTCACCTGGCTATCGAAGCAGGAAGCAGAAGAAGAGGAGGAAGTATGATTACCATTGATACCTGCGGAATGACAAACTATAGCCCGTTGATTCCGGCCATAAAAGCGATGTGTAATGCCAGTTCCGGTGACAAGATGGAGATTGTAACGGATCAGGTAGCCGCATTTCAGGATCTTAAGGAATATTTATCAGAACAAGGTATCGGATTCCGCGAAATATATGATGGAGAGCGGATGACTTTACAGTTTACTATCTTATGAGCGAAGTACAAAATAAAATAAAGAAATGGCCGGTAACGGCAATCAAAAAAATAAAAAATACATTCGGTAGCGCAGAAAAGTTCTACGCTACCGTTTATCTTATTGCCCGCAACGAGCATCATTGTCAAATGATGGGAGTAGCCGGAGCCGAACAGCGCTTAAAAACGATTCATGCCTATCAGGGTATGATTCGTTTTATGCTTGATGAAGAAGGACTTAACGGTAAGGAAGTTCTTGAAGCCATAGCCAGCGACTATCTGGAGGATTTCGTGAACTATCGTGAGCAAGACTTCGGAATGACCAACGAGGAATTCATTGCTATTATTAAAAGAATCGGCTGAGCGCATGAATTTATTCCTGATTATTTTGGGCAGTATCTGCCTGCTTGTCGGATTGGCTGGATGTATTGTCCCCATGTTGCCGGGACCTCCTGTTGCCTATCTGGCATTGGTATGTCTACACTTCACCGATAAAGTTTCCTTCACTATTCCGCAACTGTTCCTTTGGCTGTTCATTGTGGTACTGATACAAATACTCGACTATTTCATTCCAATGTTTGGAGTGAAAAGGCTCGGAGGTACTTCATGGGGCAAATGGGGGTGTATCATCGGTACCTTTGCCGGTATTTTCCTGTTTCCTCCCTGGGGGGTATTCATCGGTCCGTTTGCAGGTGCAGTAGCAGGCGAATTGCTGGGCGGTAAAGAGACCAAATACGCCCTGAAAGCCGGATTCGGAGCATTTGCAGGTTTTCTGTTGGGTACTGTGCTGAAGGTAGCCGTATGTGGTTGGTTCATCTTCTGCTTTATCCGTGCCCTCGTATAGCAAAATTATCCGTATCTTTGCTCCCATGAAAGAATATCGACTTACTGATTGGTTACCCACCACTAAGAAAGAAGTAGAGCTTCGCGACTGGGACGAACTGGATGTCATCCTTTTTAGCGGTGATGCTTATGTAGACCATCCTTCCTTCGGAGCGGCCGTCATTGGTCGTATCCTTGAAGCCGAAGGTTTACGGGTGGCCATCGTACCTCAGCCCAATTGGCGTGACGACTTGCGCGACTTCCGCAAACTGGGACGTCCCCGCCTTTTTTTCGGCATCAGTGCAGGTTGCATGGACTCCATGGTGAACAAATATACAGCTAATAAACGTTTGCGCAGCGATGACGCCTACACACCGGACGGACGTCCGGATATGCGACCGGAATACCCCTCAATCGTGTACAGTCAGATCCTGAAAAAACTCTATCCCGATGTACCGGTCATTTTAGGAGGTATTGAAGCAAGTATGCGCCGCCTCAGCCATTATGACTATTGGCAAGATCAGCTTAAAAAAAGCATCCTTTGTGAAAGCGGTGCCGACATGCTGATTTATGGTATGGGTGAAAAGCCCATTTGCGAACTGGTCCGCAGATTAACAACACACAATGAATACCGGGACAGTACGACTTCACCGTTTAACATCTGTCGTTCTTCACTGACTACTATTCCGCAAATTGCTTATCTGACCGATGAATATGAGCCTGATGAGCAAGATATTGCCCTCCATTCCCACGAAGAATGCCTCGCTGACAAAAAGAAGCAGTCCGCCAATTTCAGGCACATTGAAGAAGAAAGCAATAAATATGCAGCAGCCCGGATTATTCAAGCTGTAGACAACAAAGTAGTAGTGGTAAACCCACCCTATCCACCGATGACACAGGAAGAATTGGACCATTCATTCGATCTTCCTTATACACGCTTACCCCATCCCAAATACAAGGGAAAACGTATTCCGGCTTACGACATGATTAAATTCTCCATCAATATCCATCGGGGATGTTTTGGAGGATGTGCCTTTTGTACGATCTCCGCCCACCAGGGAAAATTTATTGTGAGCCGAAGCAAAGAGAGCATTCTGAAAGAGGTAAAAGAGGTGGTACAACTACCCGACTTCAAAGGAAATCTTAGCGATTTAGGAGGACCTTCTGCCAACATGTATAAAATGGGTGGAAAAGACCTGGCACTTTGCAAACGTTGCAAACGTCCTTCGTGTATCCATCCCAAAGTATGCCCGAACCTCAATACAGATCATCGGCCATTGCTGGATATCTACCATGCAGTAGATTCTTTACCGGAAATCAAACGGAGCTTTATCGGCAGTGGAGTACGCTATGATTTACTGCTTCATCAAAGCAAAGACCCTTCCGTCAATAAAAGTACGGCGGAATACACCCGCGAACTAATAGCACGCCACGTCAGTGGCCGCCTGAAAGTAGCACCGGAACACACCAGTGACCGGGTACTGAGTATCATGCGTAAACCTGCCTTCAGCCAATTCGGGGAGTTTAAAAAGATATTTGACAGAATCAACCGGGAACTTGGCTTACGCCAACAATTAATCCCCTATTTCATCTCCAGCCATCCCGGATGTAGAGAAGAGGATATGGCAGAGCTGGCAGTAATTACCAAGCGGCAGGATTTTCATTTGGAACAGGTGCAGGACTTCACTCCCACCCCTATGACCGTAGCTACCGAAGCCTGGTACACCGGCTTCCACCCATACACACTCGAACCGGTATTCAGTGCCAAAACCCAACGGGAAAAATTGGCCCAAAGACAATTCTTTTTTTGGTATAAACCGGAAGAACGACGGAACATCATCAATGAACTGCGCCGCATCGGACGGGCAGACCTGATAGACAAGTTGTACGGAAAAAGATAATTCATGCTTTATTCACTCCGGAGAACATAGGAGACACAGAAGTTTTGTTGTTTAAAGATAAAATTTATCCTCTGTATATACTCTGTGTCCTCCGAGGTGAACTGTCTATTCTTTTTCTCTCACCGGCAATGCCACTATCTCCTGAAGCACACTGACGGCGGTTTCCACATTCGGAATGTCTTTCACCAACATAGACCGACGTCCGTTCTGCTCCCTCAAATCGCATCGGCGGGTATATTTCATCATATAATCGATCATCTTGCCAAAAGCGGCACTCTGATAATACGGGCTATCCGGATTGCTGACAAAGAACAGAGTCATACGCCCCCCTTTCAGGAATACTTTTTCCACTCCCAAACGTGCAGCCAGACGCCTTAGCGGTACAATACGTAACAATTCCTCCGTTTCGGGAGGAACAGGGCCAAAACGATCCTCCAACCGTAAACGGAAAGCATTTACATCTTTATCAAGAGTCAATCCGTCCAATTCACGATACAGTAACATACGTTCGCTGCTGCCTGTCACATAATTGGCCGGTAACAACAATTCCAGATCGCTTTCCACCTGACACTCTTCTACAAACTCTTCACCACTTATGATGCCTTCCCCCTTTAATTCGTCGGCATAGAGCTCTGCAAATTCATCTGTTTTCAGTTCATGTACAGCCTCGGATAATATTTTCTGGTAAGTTTCATAGCCCAGATCAGCAATAAAACCACTTTGTTCGGCTCCCAACATATTTCCTGCACCACGAATATCCAGATCCTGCATGGCAATATGAATGCCACTCCCCAAATCACTGAAATTCTCAATAGCTTGCAGACGACGTTTAGCTTCAGGCGTCAACGACGATAACGGGGGAGCCAATAAATAACAAAAAGCTTTTTTATTGCTACGTCCTACACGTCCGCGCATCTGATGCAAGTCACTCAGACCAAAGTTCTGAGCCTGATTGATAATAATAGTATTGGCATTCGGTATGTCGATTCCACTCTCAATAATGGTGGTGGCAATCAACACATCATAATCATAATTGACAAAACCGAAGATAATCTGCTCCAATTCCACCGGCTCCATCTGCCCATGCCCGATAGCAATCCGGCAATCCGGAATACGACGGAGAATCATCGCTTTGAGTTCCGGGAGATTGGCTATACGATTATTGACCAGAAAAACCTGCCCATTGCGGCTCATTTCAAAATTAATGGCATCGGCAATCACCTCTTCACTGAACGTATGCACTTCCGTCTGTATCGGATAGCGGTTGGGAGGCGGAGTAGAAATCACACTTAAATCACGTGCTCCCATCAATGAAAACTGCAACGTACGCGGAATCGGAGTTGCCGTCATCGTCAATGTATCCACATTCACTTTCATCTGGCGCAGTTTCTCCTTGACCGACACACCGAATTTCTGCTCTTCATCAATGATCAACAGGCCAAGGTCCTTGAACTTGACATCTTTACCCAGAATACGGTGAGTACCGATCAGAATATTTACATCTCCGGTTTCCAATCCTTTGATAACTGCCTTTGCCTGTGCTGCCGTACGGGCACGACTGAGATATTCTACCCGACAGGGAAGCCCTTTCAGACGGTCACGGAAAGTCTGGAAGTGTTGGTATGCCAATACCGTAGTAGGCACCAGGACGGCTACCTGCTTATTGTCCGCTACAGCTTTAAACGCGGCACGTATGGCCACTTCTGTCTTGCCAAACCCCACATCTCCGCACACCAACCGGTCCATCGGCATATCCCGTTCCATGTCCTGTTTCACATCTGCCGTAGCTTTACTCTGATCGGGGGTATCTTCATAAATGAACGAAGCTTCCAGCTCCCGTTGCAAAAAGCTGTCGGGACTGTATGCAAACCCCTTCTCCTCACGACGTTGTGAGTAAAGTTTAATCAGATCACGGGCTATATCTTTAATCTTTGTCTTGGTACGCTCCTTCAACTTCTCCCAGGCACCGGTGCCCAACTTGTTCAACCGGGGAGCTTCTCCTTCTTTCCCTTTATATTTTGAGACTTTATGCAACGAGTGGATGGAGACAAATACCACATCTTCATTCTGGTAAACCAGTTTCATCACTTCCTGCGTCGTATCTCCGTTAGGAATACGCACCAGACCGGAAAAACGTCCTACTCCATGATCGGTATGCACCACATAATCGCCGGGAGTAAACTGATTCAGTTCTTTCAGTGAAAGAGCAACTTTTCCCGAACGGGCTTTATCACTCTTCAAGTTATATTTATGGAAACGGTCGAATAATTGATGATCCGTAAACAGGCAAAGTTTCAGAGTGTCATCCGCAAACCCCTCATGCAGTGTCCGTTCCACAGCTGTAAACTGAATCCGGTCTCCACGGTCCTCAAAAATAGCCCTGATACGGTCTGTCTGTTTCGTACTGTCACTACAGATATAAAGTGTGTATCCCCGGCTCAGATAATCTTTGAAAGACTCTGCCACCAAATCGAAATTCTTATGGAAGATGGGCTGTGCCGTAGTATGGAAAGTCAACGTGGCATCCGGTGTACCGGTTGGCTTGTTGCCAAACTCCATCCGCCGGAAATCTAAGGCACGGACAGTAAATTCACTACCATCAATCAGTTTGCCTTCCAGAGTGATGCCTCCGTTCTCTTCCGCCTCTTGTGCAGCAAGAGCCTGTGGTGTAAGCGATTCATCGTGAACAGCCTGAATGCGTTCCCGCAACCAGAGAAAATCACGCATTGCCAGAGTCGTGTCTTTCGGAATAAAGTCAAGGAAAGAAGTAGTAACTTTTCCGGTTACGGCAAGGTCGGGTACAATGACAATGCTTTCCTTTTTCTCTTTCGATAGCTGTGACTCTACCTCAAAAGTACGGATACTCTCCACATCATCACCAAAAAAATCGATACGATAGGGATACTCGGACGAAAAAGAAAATACGTCAATAATACTGCCGCGAACAGCATACTGTCCCGGTTCATACACATAGTCGACATACTCAAACCCGTAACTATGTAATACATCCGTGATAAAACCGGTGTCCACCTTCTCGCCCACATGTAACTTCAATGTGTTTTCACTCAATTCCTGGCGCGAGACTACCTTTTCGGCCAACGCATCCGGATAAGTGACGATGCACAACCCTTGCTCACCTTTCTGAAGCCGGCTGAGTACCTCGGTACGCAATATCTCGTTGGCCGCATCTTTTTGTCCATACTTCACCGAACGGCGAAACGAAGAAGGAAAAAACAAAATCTGCTCCGTACCCAATACCTGAGTAAGATCATGATAAAAATAACCGGCTTCTTCCAGATCACCCAATATGAAAACAAACGGGCAAGGACTCTTCTCTACCAGTGCCGAAGCGAATAAGGAAGCAGCGGAAGCATACAGGCCACCGCAATAGATATGTCTGACTGCGGGCTCCCCCAACAGTTTGTTCAAGGCTTCCACATTCGGATGCCCGGCATATTGATGTTGCAGTTCAGTAATCGTCATAAATAGCATTTTAGTCCATCACAAACGCACCAACTCACACAGATCGCTCAAAATCAATTTCCAATCTGTGTGAATCCATGTAACCCGTGATGCAAATTCACCGCAAAAGTACTAAATTATCCTTAGTTTTAATGCGCTATCTTTGGTTAGTAGCGGAAAAGCGTTACATTTGTCTTCAAATTTAGACACAATATGCAGACATCGGACAGCATCGTAATCATCCCTACCTACAACGAACGGGAAAACATAGAGAACATTATCCGTGCCGTTTTCGGACTGGAAAAGATTTTTCATATTCTTATCATAGAAGATGGCTCTCCGGATGGAACCGCCACCATCGTAAAAACCTTGCAGCAAGAGTTCCCCGACCGTCTCTTTATGATAGAACGCAAAGGAAAACTGGGATTGGGAACAGCATATATCACTGGGTTCAAGTGGGCACTGGAACATTCATACGAATACATTTTTGAGATGGACGCCGATTTCAGCCACAACCCCAATGACTTGCCACGGCTCTACGATGCTTGTGCCAACCAAGGAGGAGATGTAGCCATCGGTTCCCGCTACGTAAGCGGAGTGAACGTAGTGAATTGGCCGATGGGACGCGTCCTCATGTCTTATTTTGCATCTAAATATGTTCGCATCGTTACCGGACTACCGATACATGACACTACTGCCGGTTTTAAGTGTTATCGTCGTCAGGTACTCGAAACCATCGATCTTGACCACATCCGTTTCAAGGGTTACGCTTTTCAGATAGAAATGAAATTCACCGCTTACAAATGCGGGTTCAAGATTATCGAAGTACCGGTGATCTTCATTAACCGTGAACTGGGCACATCAAAAATGAATAGCAGTATTTTCGGAGAAGCGGTATTTGGAGTTATCAAACTGAAAGTAAACAGCTGGTTCCACAAATTTCCGCAGAAAACAAAATGAATTAAGATATGAAAAGAACATTAATACAAAACGCCATCATAGTAAACGAAGGACGCTCCGCACGCGGTTCGGTAGTCATCGAAGGTGAAAAAATAGCCGAGATACTGGAGAAAGGACAGAAACCGGCCACTCCCTGTGAAGAGACAATCCATGCCAACGGATGCTATCTGCTTCCGGGTGTCATCGACGATCATGTGCATTTTCGCGATCCGGGCCTAACCCATAAGGCCGACATATCTACCGAAAGCCGGGCTGCAGCAGCAGGAGGGGTAACCTCTATTATGGACATGCCCAATACCAATCCGCAAACCACCACACTGGACGCACTCAATGCCAAGTTCGATTTGCTTGCCGAGAAATGCAGTGTCAACTATTCATGCTATTTCGGAGCAACAAACAATAACTATACCGAGTTTGACAAACTGGATAAAAGCCGTGTATGCGGAATCAAGCTCTTTATGGGATCAAGTACAGGCAATATGCTGGTAGACAAGATGAACAGCTTGCTGAACATCTTCAATGGAACCGATTTGCTGATTGCCGCCCACTGTGAGAATCATGAAACAATTAAAAAGAATACGGAAAAATACGTAAGAGAATATATTGAAAAATATCCTTATCAGTACTACCATGTTCACCACGAAACCCTTCCGATGGGTTACCATGCAAAGATACGTTCGATAGCAGCCTGCTACGAGTCGTCCGAACTGGCTGTACGCCTGGCACGCATTGCAGACGCTCGTCTGCATATCCTGCATATCTCCACAGCCAAAGAGCTTTCTCTTTTTGATAATGATATTCCATTGGAAGAAAAAAGGATTACGGCAGAAGCTTGTGTTTCGCACCTGTTATTCGACTCTTCGGATTATGCGGAATTAGGTACACGTATCAAATGTAACCCTTCCATCAAAGCTAAAACCAACCGGGATGCACTTCGTCAGGCTGTCAACTCCAACCTGATAGACGTGATTGCCACCGATCATGCACCACACCTGCTCAGTGAAAAAGAAGGAGGCCCGTTAAAGGCAATGTCAGGCATGCCTATGATCCAGTTCTCTCTGATCAGTATGCTTGAACTGGTGAACGAAGGTATCTTCACGATTGAAAAAGTCGTTGAGAAAATGTGCCATGCACCCGCCCAGATATATAATATCCATAACCGCGGTTTCATTCGTCCCGGTTATCAGGCAGACCTGGTACTGGTTCGGCCGGACGCATTATGGACGGTAAGTGCAGAACAAATCTTAAGCAAATGTGGATGGAGTCCGCTCGAAGGACGTACCTTTGACTGGAAAGTAGAAAAGACATTTGCCAACGGACACCTATTGTATACTGACGGACAGGTAGATGAAGCTTATCGCGGACAAGAAATCTATTTTAAACGATGAACAATTTCTGAACGATCAACCATCTAAATGATAAACAAGGAGAAGGGGGTAAACCGGGAACGATAAATGCAGAAGAATGGGAAATATATTGAAAGATAAAAGCAGGACCTTCGCGATACGAATGGTAAACCTACATAAGTCTCTGAATGAAAGAATTGTTATTTAAAACCGAATATTTATCTGAAACTAAATATTCAAGCATGTTTGCCAACGCAAACGGATCAATGAAACTTATTATCACCAGCATTAAAACAGTCAAATATGGAAAAGCATAACCCGTCATCATCCCCCGTCCATCGTTCAGAAACCGTTGATCGCTCAGCGTTTGAAAACCGTCTATCGTTCAGTGTTCATGATTTATCCCCCTACATCAACTGGATTTATTTTTTTCACGCCTGGGGGTTTCAGCCGCGTTATGCCGCCATAGCCAATATCCACGGATGTGACTCCTGTCGTGCTTCCTGGCTGACAACCTTTCCGGAAGAAGAACGGGGCAAAGCTTCCGAAGCCATGCAACTCTATAAAGAAGCCAACCGGATGCTGGACGAATTGGACAGGGACTTTGAAGTGAAAAGCGTTTTTAAACTTTGCCCGGCCAATGCCGACGGAGACAACCTGATTATCGACGGTATCACTTTCCCGCTGCTCCGGCAGCAAGTCAAGAAAAAAGAGAACGAACCTTTCTTATGCCTCAGCGACTTTGTACGCCCTCTGTCTTCGGGAATCACTGATACAGTAGGAGTTTTTGCCTCTTCCATTGATGCGGATATGGAGGGACTTTACGAACAAGACCCTTATAAACATCTTCTGGTACAAACACTCTCCGACCGTCTGGCCGAAGCTGCCACCGAAAAGATGCACGAATATGTCCGCAAAGAAGTATGGGGGTATGCAAAAGACGAAAATCTCTCTATTCCCGATCTTCTTGTCGAAAAATACCAGGGTATCCGCCCTGCTGTAGGCTACCCATCTTTACCCGATCAGTCTGTAAACTTTATTCTCGACGAAATTCTTGATATGAAACAGATCGGTATCCGCCTGACAGAGAACGGAGCTATGTATCCTCACGCTTCAGTATGCGGATTAATGTTTGCACATCCGGCTTCTCACTATTTCTCGGTGGGGAAGATCGGTGAAGACCAATTGGCGGATTATGCCGCGCGAAGAGGAAAAAGCGTTGGAGAGATGCGTAAATTTCTGGCAGCAAACTTGCAGTAAATCTTTTCTTTCGATATATTTGTAACTGATCCTATACTTTAAAATAGAAAAAGTTATGAAAAAGGTTCTTATTCTGTTATTATGGTTACTTCCCTCCTGTAGCGTAGTGATCCTTGCACAGACTCAGCGGATAGCGGGTACTGTTGTAGTTGGTGACGGCCAACCCGCCGTCGGTGCCGCCATTGTTGTCAAAGGCACTAATATTGGTGCCGTAACCAACGTGGATGGCAAGTTTATAATAGCAGAAGCACCTGCTTCAGCACAGCAGCTTGTTGTCTATCACGTAGGCATGGAACGCAAAGAGGTAGCCGTAGCTCCCAACGTCTATATTCAGCTCCAGCCCGTAGAGAAAGGTTTTTCATGGAATGTGAAAGCCGGAGTCAGCCTGTTCAGTTTCCGCCGCCCGGACGGCTTGGACGAACGCACCGGATTCAGTGCCGGTGTCGGTGCGGAATATAATTTCAGCAGGCATTGGGCTATCCAATCGGGACTGATGGTCACCAGCAAAGGAGCAACTGCCGAGTACGACGGGTATTCTCCGCTGTCCTCGTCTACCGAACCTATCTCTTATAAAGCCAAAATAGCTCCTATTTATCTGGACATCCCTATTCTGGCAGCTTTTAAGATGGATGTGTCAAACCATGTTAAGTTTGTAATCAATATCGGACCTTATTTAGCCGTAGGCATGGGTGGAAAGTATGAACTGACAAACAAAGGCGGCCATAAAGGTGAGTCGCATAACCCTTTCAAATCCTACTCTTCCTTAGCTGAAGCGAAAAATAAAGATGCCTTGTTGAAACGTTTCGACATCGGGGTTCAGGGAGGCATCGGTTTTGAAATATGGAAACATTACCTGGTCAATGCCTCTTTCCAGCACGGATTCATGGAGCCGGTTAAAGGAGGAACACTGTACGCAGGCGATACCGAGAAACATTACCCGATCGGAGGGATTCTGACAGTAGGATACAGATTTTAAATACAATACGTTATCACCACAGATTTCACAGATTATCACAGATCATAATTGCCAATAATCTGTGAAAATCCGTGTAATCTGTGGTGAACTTAGAAACGATATCCTATTTCAAAAGCGACATCCAGAAAACCTTCCGAGTGATTCCATGAAGTACACCCCACTCTTCCGGTTCCTCCTATCAGGAAGTGCCCGTATTCCACTCCGATTCCATAGGCAAATCCTCCGGTAAACCGTTTGCCGAACAATGACTGGCTTTCAGTAACATATTCCACTCTATTATAATTTCCACTACTATCATAAGAACGCTTGCGAAATTCTTTCTTAACGTCTCCACTGATCCCCAAGTCAATATAAGGACCGAAACTGAATACCAGATTCAGATCATTTCCTATTCTATACTTCAGTGCAAACAGTAAAGGAATCTCCAGATAGAATGGATTGTAAGTACCACTCACCTGATCATAAGAAACGGATGAAGAGCCATCACCGTTATTTTCCGTATAATAATCATAGAAATCATGCCCTTTCATTTTACGGGAAACCAACAAAAGCGAGGGTTGGAAAGCCCAGTGTTTCGACATCCGGATATCGGCCCCTACCCCTCCATAGATACTAAGACCGTCTTTCAGTTTCGATTCGGGTCCTTGCATAAACTTACCTGCTCCAATTCCAGCCTTCACGATCAACGAGAAGCGTTGCATCACTTGTGTACGCATTTGTATACGCATCGGGAGATCTACATATCCGCTGCGTTTACCTTTTGTCACCTGTAGTGAGTCGAAATAGACAGGTACTTCCTCCAGTACAAAAACTCCATTTTTATCGGTGACAGCCTGTTGGTTCGTACGTTTCAAGGTAACTACCGCCCCGTCTACCGGATAGTAATCTTCATCCACGATCTTCTCTACCACTTTTTGTTTTTGGGCCATAACGTCTGTCAGTGCCAGGCAGACCAATGCCAATGCTATATATCTTTTCATATCTTTTTATTTTTTACATTCAACATCCGATTATTCATATCCGCTTGATCAGAAACGGTAAGTAAGTCCCAAAGTAAGTGCCAGGTTATGTTCTTTCGCTTCAAAACCTTCATCATCCTGTCCCAAACACATACTCTTTCCAGAAACACCTACCAACCACTTCTTGTATTCCACACCTATGCCATAGGCAACACCAAAGCTGAAAGGATGTAACAAAGAATGTTTCCCGCCATAATAATCATATTCATACTCTTTGCTATAAATGTCATACTCTTCATCGGGTTTACCTGTTTCCGTAGCTTTTACTTTTCCTGCAAAGCCATACGAAAACACAGGTCCCACAGAAAAGGTCAGATTCATTTTACGGGCTACCGGATAACGAAGAATGAACAACATCGGCAAATCCAATGAAACCGGATTCCAAGTTTCCTGATATTTCACACCGTTTCTTTCGGCATTGAACTCTGCTCCACGGTTACAAATTTGCAGAGTAGGCTGGAAAGCCCATCGTTTTGACATGCGTACTTCGATACCTAAACCAAACTCATATCCCACCTTAAAATCGGAACCATATGTAGTGTACTTACTCATGCTGATCCCGGCATGTGCCACAAACGAAAGCTTCTTACGCTTTCCGGTGAGCTGTACCGGTACATTCAGGTCCACTTCCCGGGTCTCCATACCGATGGAAGTAACAATCACCTTTTTGACCGAAAGAGGAACTTCCTGCAAGAAGAACTTACCGTCGACATCGGTTATTGTGCTGATATTGGTCCCTTTGGCTGTGACTAATGCCCCCACAATGGGTTGCTGCTTTCTGTCAAATACTACTCCTTTTACATCGTGTGTCTGTACCTGGGCCATCACGGTGATTGCACAAATACAGGCAATCACTCCTATTATTATTCTTTTCATTTGTTTTCGTTCTTTAAATCTATATTTTATTCTGCAGGGATCTCAATGGTCCGGTAATTACTGTAACTAATCCCTACTCCATTTTTCGCATAAACACGGAAAGCATAAAGCGTCCCGGGACGCAATCCGGTAACGATTTCATCAAACGTCTGTCTATAATCATCAGTAAAAGGTACTTCTATCATCTGTTCATTCGTCACCACTCCCGTTTCCTGTGAATAAACGCCATAACTATAACCATAATTTGTAATAAGGAAATCATTTGTATAGAAAGAAGCATACAACTCTACCGCCGTACCATTATATTGATACAACGAAAAATTATTGATAACCGGCTCTGTACCCCGTTCGGTCGTGAACTCAGCCACCGGCCCATAGCCTGTCCCCTCCTCAGTAGTCACATAGGGGCGTATATAATAGTGGGTAGCAGGTAGCAGGTCCATCACCTCCACCTCAAAATTAGAGTAATTATACATCCGCGTTCCCCGTGCCAATGCCTTCTGATCGGTAATTTCCGGCAATTCTTTGACTGAACTATAACAAGCACCTTGCTCTATAATTCCGGCATCGGTTTTAAAACGTACTTCCGCAGATAAATAATAACTGTATCCTGTGAACTGGGTATCGTGTACAATCAGTTTTGGCAGACCAGAAAGGCGGAATGCTTTTACTTCACTAAAACGTTCTTTGTTTGAATTTTCGCCCAATACATGATCCAGCAACCCCGGGCGTCCGCTATAGCCATACTGATAATCGTTCATTGCACAATAATAAGTTTCGCCCAAAGTCAGCATATCCGGATCCAGAAAAGCATAAAAGGTATTTCCTGTATTATGACGGATATAGGCTTCCATAATCACTTCCTTCATTTCTTTATCTTTAGCAATCAGAAACCTGGGATAGTAATAATGACCTGCTTCCCCACCTGTCACTTTTCCTATCATGACAGCGTCTGCCCGATACAGTTCTTCTGTATTCACTCCCATAATATCAGATAGCAGATTTACGGAATCTTGTGAAAGCGTAGCCATATCACAAATGCGCTCCAGCGTCAATGTTGTCTTGGAAGTTTCCATGGCTCCCCAATAATCCCCCTTATTGTCACAGGAGGTGGCCAGCAATGCCATCAGGCAGAGCAAGCCCAGTAATCTTCTCTTGTTCATCTTTGTCTATTTATAGTGTTAATTGCCGGCAAAGTTACAATATTTATTATAAATATAACAAAAGAAAACAGTTTGATTCCAAACAAATCCGAAGTACCTCTGTCCTCTCTTCCAGTGACATACAAGAAGACGTGACAAAGCCACATATCCGAAAGAAGCATTACAAAGATACAGAGACAAACTGTTGTGAAGAAAGCATGATTCAGGTATGGATGGGATATTATGGAACGCAATATCCCAGCATCCTCCTGTAGGGAAAAGATCCGGCCATTCCCATTCTGTCCGCCATTATCAGGCAGGACAAAAAGACCAATGGGTATGTATGATTTTCCACTGTTCAGACGAATCCAGTTTATATACTTCCGTACAATGCATCCTGAATGTCCGGTCATCTCTATAAGCTTCATAATCATATGCCAGAACAGCGACATCGGATGACAGCAATACAGTGGGTTCTATCATATTATACCTGTCGATCTCGACTTTTCCCCGAATGCTGTTATAATACTCTTCCAGAGCCTTTTTACCTTCCAGTTTGTTCTTGAAAGCGGGGTCGATATAGACAACATCATCAGATGACAGTTCTATAAACCCATCCGGGTTTCCACGATTCCATAACTTCAGAGCTTGTTCTTCCAAAGATAAAATAAAGGCCTTCAGGTCCTCGCTATTTGAAGCCATACTTGTACATCCAGTCATAAAAATACGGATTTATTTAAAACGTTTCATACTTGACAAACTCCGTCACCCACAGATTCTTATCGTTTCCAAATATAATAAATATCCGGAAATAGTCCAAATTCCCACTAATTTCCGCTTTTATTTTGTGATTATTTCCTTTCCTTTGCGACTAACCATACAAAAGTAATCCCGAAAAGAAGACAATGAACCCCACCAGTCCGCCGCAAGCCAACGAACCCGTAGAACAAGAGTTCCTCTCCGTAGTCAGGGAGTACGAGCGGGTGATTTACAAGGTGTGCTATCTTTATACCACCCAGCACGCCACGCTCGGCGATCTTTATCAGGAAGTGATTCTCAATCTGTGGAAGGCTTACCCCAGATTCCGGAAAGAGTGCAAAGTCTCGACCTGGATTTACCGGATCGCACTGAACACTTGCATCAGCTTTATCCGCAAAGAGAAAAACATTCCGGAAATCGTGGCACTCACCCGCGAAGCCGACTGGCTGACGGAAGAAAAAGACGAACTGACGGAAATGCTCCGGCAACTGTACCGGATGATCAATCAACTGGGACAACTGGATAAGTCGATCATATTGCTTTATCTGGAAGAGAAAAGTTACGAGGAAATCTCGGAAATCACCGGACTGACAGTGACCAATGTAGCAACCAAGCTGAGCCGGATTAAAGACAAACTAAAAAAGATGAAAAAGGAGGAATAAGATATGGAACTGGATGATCTGAAGAAATCGTGGAACGCACTGGATGAACACCTCAAAGGCAAGGAGTTCATCAAGGAAGAAGAAATGAAACAATTGTTGGGACGCGCCCGGAACAACATTAACAGCATAGAACGGTTCAACAGAAAGCTGCGTTTTGCCGCAATCGGCATACTGGCATTGGCAGTGATCTTCTGGATATGTGATGATGCACTTACGGACTTTTATTATTGGATCGCCCTCTTCCTGTGCATCCCGGCCCTTTGCTGGGATTTGTATTCCGCCCATTACCTGGGGCGGACCCGGATAGATGAAATGCCTCTGGTCACAGTAATCTCCCGTATCAACCGATATCACAGATGGATGGTTCGCGAATGGATCATAGGCATACTCTACCTGCTTGTGATGGCTACCTTTTTCTCTTTCTACAAACAGGTCTGGCAATACGGTGCTGCAGGAATCATCAGCAGTCTGATCGTGTGGGCCGTCGGACTTGGAATCTGCCTGTGGGTGTATCGCCGGAACCTCAGACATATAAAAGAAATAAAGAAGAACCTAAACGAGTTAAAAGAATTAAATCATACAGCTTAACTTAAACCGTACTTTACAAATTCTCTCTAACTTTGAAGAGGCGTTCGCAAGTCCCCCCGAGACATACCCTACGCCTCTTTTTATTTATTCAACCCATAGCTAAGAAAATATGCTGCAACGAGTTTTAGGCTTTCTGATCGTAATCCTTGTATTGCCGGACATTTACATTTACCGGACATTTATCAAACAAATGACTCTAAGTCTTTTTTGGCGAATCCTTTACTTCTTCCCCACTCTTTTCCTGATGGCGGGAGTAGTATCGTTAGCTTTCTTTGCCAACTATGAATACGCCGAACAACATACGTTATGGATAGGACGCTTCGCCGTTGTCTTCTTCTTGTTTGCCTCTCCGAAACTGCTCTTTACGATCTGTTCCATCATCGGACGCCCGTTCAACCGATGGCTGCACTGGCCCCGGACTCCTTTTATAGCAACCGGACTGGTACTGGCCGTGCTCAACGCAGTCCTGATACTTTATGGTTCGATGGTGGGCAAAGACCGTTTTGAAGTAAAGGAGGTCACCTTCCGTTCTTCCCGCTTGCCCGAAGCTTTCAACGGATACCGCATTGTCCAGTTGTCGGACATACACATCGGGAGCTGGCAAGGAAATGCCAAGAGCCTGCAACAGATGGTGGACCTGGTTAACGCGCAAAAGCCGGACTTGATCGTATTCACCGGTGACCTGATAAACAACCGGGCCATAGAATTGGACGGATTTGAAGAGATACTCTCGCAACTACATGCCCGGGACGGCGTATACTCCATCCTGGGAAACCATGACTACGGCCCCTACTATCGATGGAAAAGTAAACGCGACCAGGTAAACAACCTGAACGACCTGAAGAAACGGCAAGCCGACATGGGCTGGGTATTACTGAACAACGAGCACACTCTACTGCACCGCGGAAACGACAGCATCGCCCTGATCGGGGTAGAAAACGAAGGAGAACCTCCTTTCTCACAGCACGGTGACTTGCCCAAGGCACAGGCAGGAACAAACGGCCTGTTCAAGCTGTTATTAAGTCATAATCCTACACACTGGAGACGTGAAGTGTTGCCCGAATCGGACATCGACCTGATGCTGGCGGGACACACGCATGCCATGCAGCTGGCCATCGGACATCATTCACCTGCTTCCTGGATCTATCCGGAATGGGGAGGCATGTACAAAGAAGGCAACCGGGGACTATACGTAAACGTAGGGATGGGATTCGTCGGACTGCCTTTCCGTTTCGGGGCATGGCCGGAGATTACCGTGATTACACTGGATAAATGAAAAAATACTGGCAAATACTGAAAGGCTACAAAGCAAGTCTGCTGGCATGTCCGCTACTGGTACTCGTGTCTGTAATGTGCGAAACCATTCAGCCGATGTACATGGCGGATATTATAGACAACGGAGTGATGCAGCGGGATCTCTCCGTCATTACTGCCGTAGGCGGAAAGATGGTACTTATCTCCATTGTCGGACTGATATTCAGTATTGCCAATGTATATGTCTCTTCGCAAGCCTCCATCGGTTTCGGAACCGATCTGCGCACCAAGCTGTTCGGCAAGATACAACAACTCTCTTTTTTCGATATAGACCGGTTCAGTACGGCTTCACTGATCACCCGGCTGACAAGTGACATCAGCCGCATTCAGCAAGTTATCCAGGTATCGATGCGTCTGATGCTGCGCTCTCCGCTGATGCTCGTCATGGCAGTGTTCTTCGTGGTACGTATCAACCCGGAACTGGCAGGCGTCCTGCTGGCTGCCATCCCGGTGTTGGGTTTCAGTGTATTCTTCATCCTGCGGAAAGGGTTCCCCTTCTTCTTGAAAGTGCAACAGAAAGTAGACCAACTGAACGAGGTGGTACGCGAAAACCTGATCAACATCCGGGTAGTGAAATCATTTGTGCGGGAGGACTTCGAAGCACGCAAGTTCAAGGACAAGAGCAAAAGCCTGCGCGACACGGTGATTCACGCTTCCAACATCATTGTCGCCATCTTTCCGGTGATGCAACTGGTGATGAACCTGTCGATCATCGCTATCCTTTGGATGGGTGGGCAGAAGGTGATGGCAGGAGAGTTGAAAGTGGGCGAACTGATATCATTTGTCAACTATCTGGCACAAGTGCTGATGTCGTTGATGATGCTGTCCATGATTATCATGACTTATGCCCGTGCCTCAGCCTCATCGAAACGTATCCTGGAGGTATTGGATACACAGCCTTCACTGACCGATACGCCCGAAGGAATGCGTAGCACCCGGCAGATCGAAAAGGGAGAGATTCGCTTTGAGAAGGTCAGCTTCCGTTATGGCGGAGGCGAGACGGATGTGCTGCGGAACATAAGTTTCCACGTTCGTCCGGGCGAGACAGTGGCTGTGGCAGGTGCTACCGGATCGGCTAAAAGTTCGCTCGTACAACTGATCCCCCGCCTGTATGATGTCAGTTCCGGTGAAATACGGATTGACGGCATCCCCGTACAAGACTACAACCTGCACGAACTTCATGCCCGCATCGGCATGGTGTTGCAGAAAAACGAGCTCTTTACGGGAACCATTGCAGAAAACCTGCGGTGGGGAAAACCCGATGCCACACAGAAAGAACTTGAAGAGGCCGCACGTGCCGCCGAAGCCCATGAGTTCATCCGCTCGCTGCCTGCCGGATATGACACGCAGTTAGGACGGGGCGGAGTAAACCTTTCCGGCGGACAGAAGCAACGCATCTGCATCGCCAGGGCTTTGCTGCGTAAACCCAAGATATTGATACTGGATGACAGCACCAGTGCCGTAGACTCTGAAACAGAACTCCGCATCCGGAACAACCTGAATGCATGGCTGCACGATACCACGGTGCTTATCATCACGCAACGCATATATACCATGCAATCGGCCAACCGGGTCATTCTGCTGGACGACGGAGAGGTAGAATCCATCGGAACACCGGAAGAATTGCTGGAACGCTCGGAGATGTACCGGGAAATCTATCACTCACAACAAATCGTTATCTGACCATGGCACACGGAGATCATCTGAAATACAGCGGAAAGCCTAAGGCGGGAAAGAAAACTTTCCTCCGCCTGGTATCGTACGTGGCCTGCGACCGACGGTTGCTGATCGTAATCGGTGTACTGATCGTTGTGAGCATCGCAGCCAATCTCACCGGATCGTACATGCTCCGACCGATTATCAATAACTACATCCTGCCGGGAGACTTCCACGGATTGGTACGCATCCTGCTGATACTGGCAGGCATTTACCTGACAGGGGTAGCGGCTACTTACATCGAATATATTCTGCTGAATAAGATCGGGCAACGCACCGTAACCCGGATGCGCGAAGAACTGTTCGGAAAGATGGAACGCTTGCCTGTCAAATACTTCGATACCCATCAGCACGGAGATGTCATGAGCCGGTACACCAATGATATAGACCGTATCAGCGACGCACTGACCGACAGCCTGTCCGACATGTTGTCGAGCGCACTGACAGTTGCGGGCATTTTCTGTCTGATGCTCTTCATCAGTCCGATACTGACAGCAGTAACACTGATTACTGTCCCCCTGATGTTCCTCAGCGCCAAAGGAATCGTAAAACGAAGCCGGAAATACTTCAAAGCACAACAGGAGTCATTGGGGATGATGAACGGCTATGTGGAAGAAATGATCAGCGGACAGAAAGTGGTGAAGGTCTTCGGACACGAACAAAAAGTGGAAACGGACTTCGGGATACTGAACCAAAGCCTGAAGGAGAAATCGCTGAAGGCACAATTCTACTCGGGTCTGATGATGCCGGTCATGCAAAACCTGAATACGCTGAACTATGTGATCATCACCATCGTGGGAGCCTTACTGGCCATCTTCCGCGGGTTCGACGTGGGCGGACTGGCGGCTTTCCTGCAATATTCCCGGCAATTCGGACGCCCCATCAATGAACTGGCGAGCCTCTACAACAGCATACAGGCAGCCATTGCCGGAGCCGAACGCATCTTCGAGATCATAGACGAAGCACCGGAGCAGGAGGATGCGCCGGATGCCATCACACTCGAAAAAACAAAAGGAGATGTAGCCTTGAAGAATGTATATTTCGGCTACCGTCCGGAAAAAACCATCCTGAAAGGAGTATCCCTGCATGCGGCCGCCGGAAAGAAGATAGCTTTGGTGGGCGCTACCGGAGCAGGAAAGACAACCATACTGAACCTGCTGCCGCGCTTCTTTGACATTCAGTCCGGAGAGATCACCGTCGACAATCATCCCATCGACCGTATCAGGCGTGACAGCCTTCGCCGATCGATGGCCATCGTACTGCAGGATACACATCTTTTCACGGGTACGGTACGGGAGAACATCCGTTTCGGCCGCCTCAACGCGACCGATGAAGAGGTAGTGGCGGCTGCACGGCTGACAGCGGCCCATTCATTCATCAAACGTTTGCCACAGGGCTACGACACGCTACTCGAAAATGACGGGGCAAACCTGAGTCAGGGACAACGGCAGCTACTGAACATCGCCCGCGCGGCAGTGGCCGATCCGGCCATCCTGCTGCTGGACGAGGCAACAAGCAACATCGATACACGCAGTGAAATACTGATTCAAAAAGGACTGGACCAATTGATGCAAGGACGCACCAGCCTGATTATTGCTCACCGCCTGTCTACCATCCGCAATGCTGATACGATTCTGGTGCTGGAACATGGGGAGATTATCGAGCAAGGCAGCCATCAGGAGTTACTCGCACTGAAAGGAAAATACTACTCGCTGAACGAAGAGCAGTTCAAGTAAAGTATCCGCCACAAAGGAGGATATGGAGGAGAACCGGGTTCGATATCCGGGACAGGGGAAATATCATAAAGAAAGGAATCACGACAGATAGGAATACATTAAGAAAGGAAATAAGCTGTTTTACAAACAGACTCTCTTTTAACAAACGGCAAACCAGAGGAAGAAAAGCCGGAAAGCCGGTCTTACGGAGATGAAGAGCCGGGGTTGAAGAGGTGAAGAGCCGGGATTTTCGGCAAAAGCAGTAAGCATTTCCCGGAAAAGAAGTAAGCATTCGGTCCGAAAGAAGTAAGCATTTTCGGAATATGCTTACTTCTTTTTCAAATATCTCCTATTGTTCTTATTCATTACATCTGTTGTTAGCGTTTTTTTAGCTTATCGGACCTGTTTTTTCTCCAGTTGTGAGTCCTTACAAGAGTTTACCCGAACAATAAAAAGACACGGTTCTTCCTTTCTTACGTACGTTACGGAAGAGATTGCGGAGCCTCACTTACATTCTACCGGCAAACACGAAAATTTTCTTTCCATCCGGTAATCAGAGAAGCTAAAATAAGGCGTTTTTTCCGTTCAGCTCGCCGTCCGCCCTGAAAAAACGCAGCCAAACGATTTCCGATTATCAATTTGTCAAAGTGATAGCACTCTTCCCATTCGCCGCACGATGGAGTTGTACCTGTACGGCAATGCGCTCACTCATCTCCTGCACATGCGAGATAACTCCGATCTTCCGTCCTTGCATCTGCAACTGCTCGAGAGCTTCCATCACAGTGCGTAAACTATCGGCATCGAGCGAACCGAATCCTTCGTCGATGAAAAGTGACTCCACTCTCAGGTTATTGCTCGAAAGAGACGACAGCCCGAGAGCCAGCGCCAGGGAGATAAGAAAAGATTCTCCGCCGGAAAGAGAGTAGACGGTACGCACCTCGTCACACATATCGCAGTCGATCACTTGCAGGGCGAGTGTTCCCGGCACCTGCTGCAAACGGTAACGTTTCGAGAGATAAGACAGATGTTTGTTGGCATGCATCAGTAACAGATTCAACGTATAGCTTTGCGCAATCACCTTAAATTTTGTCCCGTCCGCACTGCCAATCAGTTTATTGAGTTTTCCCCATCGGTTGGCCGTCTCCTGTTTTTCGGTCAGTTCCTGTTCCAGCTGCCTCAGCTTCTTCTGGTTTTGCTCCTGTTGCAAAAGACGTGCCTCTACGGTGGACAGACGACGTTCCGTCTCCTGATTGGTTGCTTGCTGGCGGGCGATCGTCTCCGGCAGATATTCCGGATCGGCTATCTGTTCTTTCCGAAGCATCAGTTCGTCGATGGAACTGTTCAGTTGCCTGATCTCTCCCTGTATGCCGGAAATACGCGACTGGACTTCTTCTCCCTCCTTGCGCACCTGTTCCAGGGAGTCGTTTAATTGTTTCTCTTTTTTCCGAATAGCGGCTTCCGCATCCTCGACAGATTTGCCTTTCAACAGAGGAGCCCGTTCCTGACGGAGAGTTATCAACCGCTCACTGACCACCCGGAACTGTTCCCGAGCAGTCATCTCCGCCGTTTTCAGTAACGTAAATTGCTCTTTAGCAGCCAGAACCTGCTGCATCAACAGATGGCAGCGGGCTACACCTTCACGCAAAGCCTCACAAGCCGAGCGAAGTGTCCTGATCCGCTCCTCGTGCTGTTGCCATTCCTTATGGAGTTGCTGGTATTGGCGCATTTTCTCTGCGAGCAGATTTAGCTTCCCTTGTACGGTATGCAGTTGTTTCTCAAAATAGTCCGGATTTTGCTCCTCTTCCGATGAAGGACGTTTCTGCTCAACCTCCTGGAGCAACGCCTGCAACTGTACGGTTATCTGTCCGGACAGTTCCGTCTGATGGAGCAAATCCTGTTTCAAGGCGATATTCCGGTTATTTAGTTGCTGATACTCACCAGATGCGGTTTGATACTCCAATTCGATGTTATGATACAGGGTATGGACTACCTGCTCCTCGTTTCTATAAGGATGATCAGTGCTCCCACATACCGGACACGGTTCATTCTCACGCAAATTCTGCCGCAATGTCCGAACGTCCTTTCCCATCGCGATACGGGCATTCTCAAAAAGGCGTTGCAGCACTTTCAGTTCAGTCTCCTTCTCCGCCAACCGGGTGGTCAGAGCGGCCATTTCTTTCCGCATCTGTTCTTGTTTGTGCACCACCTCTTCCTGCTGTACTTTCAGACGTTGGGCTTCTGTCCTCGCCTTTCCCCATTCCAACATTTGCTGGCGGGCATTCTGCAAACGGGTTTGTTCCTGCATCCATCGGGCTTGCTCGTCAGTCACCGCTTCAACCCCAAAAGCGTTCAGACGGTTCACACGCTCTTCGTTCTCTTTCTGAAGAATGGCAAGGTGGTCTTCCTGCTCTTTCAGCCTATTCCGAACAGATTCAAGAAACAGCCCCGTCTCTTCCGTAACCGGTAGATCGATCTCTCCCGTCAGGTTCTTCAACGCATGGCAGGAAGTATGCAGAGTTCCCTGCACAGATTGCAATTTATCGGCTTGTGCAGTCGCTGCCTTTTCAGCACCTTGCAGTATCTCCTCCGCCTGCTTAGATTGGCTGACCAGTGATTGGATCTGAACATCCAGTTCACGTGCCCGGCTAAGATCGGGTTGCACGGCTTCGCACTGTTCCCTGAAGTGAATAAGATAGTCGGACTGGCGTGTGTGTTCTTCCCGGAGCTTCTTACTTTTTTCTTCATCCAGCCGCATGTCCTGCACTTTCTTATCACGCTGCTCCTGTTGCAACTTCAAAGTATGCAGCACCGATAGTTGCGCATTCAATTCTACCAAGGTTTTACTTCCCTGTTCACGAAGGTTGGTCAGACTCTCTTTTTCGGTCCGTAGAAGAGTGATTTCCTCTTCGGAAAGCAGTTCGATCAGGGCGGCATTGCTTTTCAACAGATTCAGTTCTGCATCAGCTGTTTTGCTACGCAGATAGATTTCACTGGAAATACGGGAGTATATCTCCGTTCCGGTCAGCTTCTCGAGCAACTCGGCTTTGGCGGACTCACGGGATTTCAAGAAAGTAGCAAAGTCATTCTGGGCAAGCAGCACCGTACGGGTGAACTGTTCGTAAGTCAAACCGACCAAAGTCACCAATTGTGCCAACAACTCTTTCCTTGTTCCCTGTAGTTCCTGATTGGCAGTCAGATCGGTCACTTGTATCGTCTGCGACCGCAGAGAACCGTTAGCCCGGCTTCCTGTCCGGCGTACCGACCAACGAGAACGATAACAGTGTCCGGACGCTCCTAAAAAATCAACCTCGGCAAATCCCTCTCCCGTCCCTCTCCGAAGGATATTCTTCACATCGGCCTGATTCACCCGACTTTCACCGATATCTGACATATAAAGACTCTCGACCGAAGCGGAAAAGCGAGGTGTCTTATCATACAGTGCCAGACAGAGTGCATCCAGTATTGTCGATTTTCCGGCTCCCGTAGGACCGGATATCGCAAAAATCCCGGCAGAACGTAAAGGCTCGGCTTGGAAATCAATTTCAAAGGTTCCTTCTATGGAAGCCAGGTTCTTTAATCGTATGGTTAGTATCTTCATGGTTATTCGGTTTGCTTTCACCACAGATTACACGGATTAACACAGATCAATAGATGATCTCGTTGATAGTAAAGATTAAAAGATCTGTGTGAATCCTAATGGTGATCTGTGTAATCTCTGGTAATCTGTGGTGAATTCCTATTTGATTCATTCTAAATTGATGGTCCGGCAAGCCTCCTGGAACAAATTTACCAGTTCTTCCGGCATCTCCGCCTGGTAACTGTTCTCAAAGGTTGCTTTCACAATCTGTAAGGGATTCATCTCCTGCAATCCGGCGGTCAGGACTTCTTCTTCCACGCTCCCCTCTGCCGCCTGCCTGTAAGAAGAAACAATACGGGCCAGCCGGACCGGCTTGCCTTCCAGTATTTCTTCCACTTGCTGCCGCAACATCGGCTCCGGTTCGCTTAGTTTCACCTTGACTTCTAGATAGGGCATCGGTTCATCTTCCGGTAGTTCCAGCCCGCGCAATTCATCCAGCACCTCATCCGGAGCCGCAGCTTCTGTGGCAGGGATACTTAGCAAACGCACCAACGGAGTATATTCAAGTTTCTCTATCTCAACCGCCCAACCTTCATCCAGGGTCACTTTTACCACTCCGTGGTGATAATGCTTCTCGGCAAACGACATAGGTAAGGGACTACCGGCATAACGGATATTCTCCCTTCCCGATACGCGCTGAGCCTTATGGATATGCCCTAAAGCCGTATAAACAATCTGTTCGGGAAAAGACTCGGGCGATACACTCTCCAGACCACCGATGATGATGCGCTCACTATGATCTTTCTCGGCAATCTCCGAACCGGTTGCCAGCAGGTGTCCGACAGCCACCAATGCCTGTCCGTCAGTCCGCTTCTTCAACGCATATTTCAACAAACGGGCATACAGTTCCTTCACCCCTTCCGCATACGGATTGCCTTCAGTCTCTACCACCGGATAGTCTCCCTGTCGCAAGAAAGGTACCGCCAGGCATAGTGCTTCTACCTCCCCCGCCGCATTCTTCAATTCTACCAGCAAATGCTCATAATCTATTTTGCCATTCTGTTTACGGACAATCCCCTTAATCTCCGTCCGCATCTCCTGCAACAACGGCAGAGGTGACTCCAACCGGGCAGCCGAATCATGGTTTCCGGCTACAATGACCAACTGCAATCCCGGGTTCTCGGTTGTCACCCGGTGAATGAAACGATAGAACATTCGCTGCGAGGCGGCAGACGGATTGGAAACATCGAAAACGTCTCCGGCAACAATCAGTACATCAATTTTGTTCTTAGTCAGGACACCGGCCAGCCAGTCCAGAAAGTGTTCATGTTCCTGTGTCCGGTCATATCCGAAAAAGGTTTGTCCCAAATGCCAATCGGCTGTATGTAGTATACGTATCATGCTATTGAAATTTGAAACAAAGTTAGCAATTATTCAGGACAGCAATATTATTTTGTTTATTTTTGCACAAGCTAAAATCAAAATCATTATGAAGATACTATACTATATTTATCAAATCTGCATTGCATTGCCCATTTTGTTAGTATTGACTATCCTCACGGCGATTGTCACCATCATTGGTTCATTATTGGGAGGTGCCCACATCTGGGGATATTATCCGGGGAAAATCTGGTCACAGTTGATCTGCCTTTTCCTGTTGATTCCGGTAAAAGTGCGTGGACGCGAAAAGCTACATGGAAGGACCTCTTACATCTTCGTACCCAATCATCAAGGCTCGTTCGACATCTTCCTCATTTACGGCTTTTTAGGACGTAACTTTAAATGGATGATGAAGAAAAGTCTACGTAAAATACCTTTTGTAGGAAAAGCATGCGAAAGTGCCGGACATATTTTCGTAGACCGGTCGGGTCCGAAGAAGGTACTTGAAACCATTCGCCAGGCCAAAGACTCTCTGAAGGACGGTGTGTCATTAGTGGTCTTCCCGGAAGGGGCACGGTCTTTCACCGGGCATATGGGATATTTTAAGAAAGGAGCTTTTCAACTGGCGGACGACCTCCAACTTGCCGTAGTTCCTGTGACCATAGACGGATCTTTTGAAATCCTGCCACGAACCGGCAAATGGATTCACCGCCACCGCATGATTCTGACCATACATGACCCTATCCCCCCGAAAGGTCGGGGAGCGGATAACATTAAAGCTACCATGGCAGAAGCCTATACTGCTGTAGAAAGTGCACTCCCCGATAAATTCAAAGGGATGGTGAAGAATGAAGATCAAGACTTATAAACGGTTTTGAACGATGAACAGGATTCACCACAGAGAGCACAGAGTAACACAAAGTTTTTTTATTGATAAGCAGGGATATTCAGTAAATGTCCCTGCTTAAAGACACAAAAAAGGCAACTAACCCGCAATGAATCAGTTGCCTTTAATTTTCTTATTTTAGGAATATCCCCAATCAATAACTTCATTTCTTCTCTGTGTTACTCTGTGCCCTCTGTGGTGGAAAGAGTATTTGTTCATCGTTTCCCCACTCTCTTCTTCAGCACAAATACCGGAAGGAAGAAGAAGATTCCGATGATTGACATAACTAACCCACCGATGGTTCCTGCGGCCAATGGAAACCAGAATGCTTCCTTATCTGTACCTACCATGAAAGGAATAAAGCCAAGGATCGTAGAGACAACTGTCAGGAAGATAGGAATGATCTTCGCATTCCAAGCCTTGGTATAGGCCCTCAAGGCCGACATTCGGGGAGAACGTCTACGAATGGCGTTATACTCGTTAAGAATATAGATACTGGCGTTCACCGTAATACCACACAATAAAACAAACGAAGCAAAACCTCCCTGGTCAAAGTTCAGCTTAAACCAATAGAACGTCAGGAATACACCGATATATGACACCGGAATAATAAATATGATAGCCAAAGGCTGTTTCAATGAATTAAACAAGATACTTGTCGTGAAAAAGATAATGGCAATCACTACCAGCAAAAGCAGATATTGCTTATTATCTTTCTTTCCCCATCCCCAGCTATCCCGCTCCGATTGAGCCGTATACCCCATCGGGAGTTCTTTGTTAAACTCCTCCAGGTCACGTTTCAGAATTTTATTTCCTTGTTCCCCCGAACCGATATATTCGTATTGCAGGCACAACCTGTATTGCTGATTCTCTTTGGCAACCTGTTGCGGCATTTGTCCCTTTTCCATAGTAGCCAGTTCAGACAGTTTATACTGTTTGTCATCCGTTCCGTACGGAAAATATTGCATGGCCCAAATGTCATACTCCTGAGACTGTTTGGAGGAAAGCTTTATTTTTTCCGAACCATTATCCGCCACTACCGATCCGATCTCCATATTCTTACCATAAATAGGGCGGATCGTAGAGAACAGAATATTGGCATTGATGTTCTCCTGTGCCATACGTTCCCGGTTGAGGTCAAAGTAGAACTCTTGATAATCGTCTTTCCAATAAGAGAAATAAGAGTTTATTATAACTTCCTTGATCCGTCGGTGAGTCAGCAATTTGGCTTTCAACTTCTCAGCCCATTCATACAATTCATCGTAATTGTATCCATACATCTTCACCTGGAAGGAACCGGCTCCCTCACGCACATCATTACTGAACCCCTGATCCTGCAAACCGTATACCCCCCAGCTGCCTCCACCCAATTGCAAGGCTTTGCTGATAATATTTGCCTTCAGTGTATAGGGGAAACCGCTATTCTGATGCTCTTTGGTAAAATAGACATTAATATTACCACGACGGGCACTGTACACCGAAGTCTGGAACTGTTTGATTTCCTTAAACTGACTCAGATAAATCTCCATCTTTTTGATCAGTTCATTCATCTGCTCCAACGTACTGCCGTTCGGAAGATTGGCATGAACATACAATACCACTTCTTCGTTCCGGGTGAAATAACTGCCTTCGTATACCTTCTGGATAAACAGGCGCAAACTGCCTCCCAGTGCTTTGTCCACAACCGGTTTCACTTTTTCTTTGTAAGTAGATGATCCTAAGGTCTTGTTATACCACTCCACGGCACGCCCTTCACCTTCCATCTTTTCCGGCAGCATAAATACCGGAAGTCCGAACAACAGTACCAACAAGATGCAGACAACCACACGCCAACGGCATAATTTACGTATCATCCAGCCATAGAAACGGGTAAAGTAAACTGTTATTCTCCGCGGAAGAGAAGCACGAAGAAGGAAGAAACGGGATTTGGTCTGACGGCGCTTTCTCTTTCTTAACCCGATCTTTTCGATCAGAGCCGGTACGAAGAAAAGAGCTACGAACAGAGATACAGCCAGATTGATAATCACTACGGCTGCAAAATCTTGCAGATTCAACCGTATCTTCTCGTCAAGGAAGAAAATGATGACCAAAGCTCCCATTGTAGTCAGGGTCGCAGCCAGAATGGACATAAAGGCTTTCAGGTTACGCCGGTGCAGGATATGGTCGGTCATCACAATCGTATTGTCTATCACCAGATTGAGCGAAACCGTAATACCGGCGAGCGAGTAGAGCTGCATTTCCAGTCCGAAAAGGTAATAGAAAATCACCGCCACGGCTATATTGATACTCAGACTGACCACGATCAAAAACAAATAGCGTGGATTCAACGTGATAAGCAGCACAAAAAACAGCAGAATCAGGACCGTAAGCCCGGTACGCAAATAAATCTTATTCAGCTCTTCGTGAATAAATTCCGTAGCATCGTAGCTTGTGTGGATCTCATATCCGGCAGGCAACACTTTCTGTATCGCCTCCATCTCTTCTTTAACCTGTGTACTCAGTTGCAACTGGTTGGCAGTTTCCTCGGCTGTAATCGACAAATAAATGGAGTTAAGTCCGTTGATACGATAATAGCTCTGAGGAGCTTCCTCCATGTGGCTCACCGTTACAAGCTCGTTCAGACTGATCAATTTTCCTTCTGTACTTTTCACCCGGATACGGGAAGCATCGAATCCTTCCTCTTTATATTCGGGCATCAGGGCCAGCCGGATCCACTCTTTACCACCTGAAGCCGACTCGATATTATAAGTACCCAGAAACTCTTTTTGATAATAGCGGGCAACAGCCTGCTGAATATCGCTCAAAGAAATACCCAATCGTCTCAGTTGTTCGCTATCATACTCCAACACCCACTCCATGGGTGTGGCTCCGCTCAAGTCTATCTTATAGATACCCTGAATCTGTGCCAGCCTCGTCTTGATATGTTCATCGGCATATTGCTGAATCAAGATGGGAGTAGAAGGAGCATTAAGTGTAAACGACATAAAAGGACGTGAGGCATTATCGTCCGGACGCTTCATCCTGATATAGGGATAGCTCACTCCGTCGGGAAGCTGAGGCCAGGTCTGCCGGATAATGGTTGATGCCTCAAAACGTACCGCATCTATATCCGCATACTTGTCCAATTCAATGGTGATGCTCCCCGAACCGTTATCGGAGGTAGAATAGATGTTCTTTATACCTTTAATACGTGCCAACATGGCCTCCAGTTTACTGGTTGCCTCTATCTCCACTACCCTCGACGAAGTGCCGGGCATACTGAACTGTACCGTAAAACCCGGTAAAGTTCTTGAAGGATTCAGTTTTACGGGGAGCAGGGGAATCAAGGCCAAACCAATCAACGCCACGCATATAAAGGCGACAATCAGCGTGAAAGAAGAGGCTTTCGTCTGCGCTTTTATTTTAGAAGGATTATCCATCGTTTCAATGTTAGGTAGCACTATCTCACCAATTGTCCCCCCGCATAGTCAAACTTTTCAGTCAGCGGGATTCCGGTAACAAAGTCATGCAACGTCAGTTTACGTATCTTATAATAGTTCAGCCAATAGTTCTGTAAAGCGGAAATATAGTTCTGCTGTGCTTCCTGCTGACGGTTCAGGGACAGAGTCAGACTGTTGATGTCCGCTTTCCCGATGATAAACCGCTGGCGGGTTTCGTTATAAGCCAGAATGGAAAGATCAAGTGCTTCTTCGGCACTGGTTATCAGGTTTTGCTGGATATTGAAATCGTTTACAGTCATAATCACTTCTTCATCCAGACTGATTTCATCCTGACGGGCAGAAGTCTTCACCACATTCAGGTTATTGCGGGCCATGTTATACTTACCCTTTCTTACCCCCCAGTCCACCAATGGAATGCTGACACTGACCGACACCAAATCCTGCTGCATGGGTTTATGGTACACATCCCCAAAGTTATCAGCTACCTGGTTGAAACCGATACTGGCGTTCACACTCGCATTAAAACGTGATTCTTTTTTGGTTTTATCCACATTGCGTTCGGCTTCAAGTACATTCTGCTTCAATCCCAGTAGCTGAGGATTGTTTTCATGTGCCATCTGCAAAGCCTTATCCACAGGTATCACCAATTCCTGCGGACGTACGGGCAAATCGATATCAATAACCGTATTCTTATCCAAATTCAGGAAAGAAACCAAAGAAAACATAGCACGTTTCAAGGCACTCGCTTTATTTTGCAATGTATTGCGTGCATTTACCACGTCCAGTTTCAATGTCAACAGGTCCGCCTTCGAAATGGCTGCTATCTTCTGACGCTGTACTCCAATGCTGTATAACGTATCCGACGACACCATATTCTCTTTGGCCAGATTATATTCAGCCTGCGCCATTGCCAGGTTAAAGAAATAGGTAGTAGCCTGCACGGATACAGCCTCCACATTATATACAAACTCCTTCTTTACTTTCTCGTATTTAAGGGGTTCTATTTTTCTTTCCCACTTGAACGAATTATATCCTACCAGACTTTGTGAATATCCCAGTCGGATGGGCACACTGGTAAACTGTGTCGACTTACTTCCGCCAAAACTGCGCATATATCCCAATTGAGATTGCAGATAGAAAGTACCACCCGTCAAGTCGAAATTCTGCTGGATAGCCAGATTACCGGAAGCATAAAACGACTGTTGACTACGATAAACATCCAAGTCATTTTCCGAATCGTATCGCTTGGTAATATCCCGGTTATATTCGGCGGGAGTCATATTCAAAGTAAGGCTCGGCAGACGGTTGGCCTTGTAAGTCCGGTACTCCCAGTAACCGGAAAGATACATATTCTGTGTGCGGAATGCTTCCAGTGAACTATCATTGGCCAATTGTATCGTTTTCTGCAAATCAAGTTTTATATGATCCTGAGACTTCGCTACAGAAACTCCAAGCAGCAAAGTTGCCATTACTATATAATATCTTTTCTTCATATCTATCGTTTTACTTTATTTCTATAAATAAACCAGTACAGTAAAGGGATGATAAACAAACTCACCAGTGTACCGATCGTCATGGTACCAATCATGGCAATGGAAAGCGGCTTCTGAAGCTCGGATCCAAGGTCGTACGAGAACAGCAACGGGACCATTGCGAAGATGGTGGTCAATGATGTCATAATGATCGGACGTAATCTTCTGCGCCCGGCTTCGTGAATGGCTTCCAGCAAAGGTACCCCTTCTTTACGCAATTCATTAATAGCATCCAACTTCAGGATAGAGTCATTGATCACGATACCGCAAGTCACAATCAACCCGATGGCCGACATCAGATTCAATGTATGTCCGCATATCCAGAGCAGTACCAATGCAAATGCCACGTCAATCGGTATTTCCATCAATACCAGCAAGGGTTGCATAAAGCTCTCGAACTGGGCTGCCAAAATAAAATACATCAGCAACAATGAAATGAACAGAATCACGACCAACTCGTCCAGCATCTTCTGATTGGAAAAGAAACTACCGGAAAAGCCGATGTCCCAATCTCCTGTTTCATTAGTCACTTCTTTCACCTCAGTCATTAACTGTTCGGCATCCTCCACTCCATAGAATTTATAAGGAATATACTCTCCGTTTCTTCCGGCCGTGATGCTCTTTAAATCTTCGGCGGGAGTTACCTTTATCAACTCACGCAAGGGGATGAAGTTCACCTCTCCCGTCTTACTATCCGGTTGGGTCTGAATCAATGTTTCCTGCAAAACCTGATTGACCGTTTTTTCGTCTCCTGCAATGCTGATAGGCAGATATTGTTGATAAGAATGCAACATAGCTACACTGTTCTCTTTGAAAGCAGTTCTCAGCACCCGGTACAGTTCATTATAAGAGATTTGATACAACAATAACTTTTCCTGGTTAATGCTAAGGTTCAACTGATTTTCGAAAGCAATACCCGTCGGAGGTATTCCCGTTTTTTGCCTGAACGTCTGTTCCAGTCCGCGTAAGGTACCAGGTTCGGGTGCCTTGTCTTTATTACGGGCATACAACTCGGCCACAATATCAGCCTCCCCTGTCACAAACAGTTTTTCAAAAACAGTCTCCGGTGGAGAAAACGAAATTACCGCCAAGGGATAGCGCTCTTTCAGCCTTTTATAAATCTCTGACTGCAACGGAGCAATCTCCTTCGAAGTTTCTGTCTTAAAATACAGTTCTGCCTCTGATGACGACAACTCCTGCTCACGATTTAAGATGTAATCCTGCAGTCCGATGGAGGCCGTCTGCTCTACAGATTGCCCCTGCAACTCACGGAACAACTCGTCTACACGACGCTGATTTTCGTCCACATGGATGTTCTCGTTCCATTCGATACGGGTGATCAATTCATTTTCATCGATGTCCGGCATTCTCTCCTTATCAATAAAGAAGAAAAAGAAAATACATAGCGGGAAAGAAATAACGCAGAACAGTACACTCAGCGTTTTATGGCTAAATACCCAATCGACTCCTTTATCATAGAAACGATCCAAGGTATGTTCTTTCAACGGATTGTTAATCTTCAGCCTCAGCCACTTCGGCCCTCCTTTTATTCCGGTACGATAGACCAACATATACAAAACAGGAAGCAACATGATACCTGTAAAATATGAAACCATCAGTCCTACCGTTACGGCAAAGGCCTGATCGTAAAAAATAGCACCTGCGATACCGCTCATAAATACCAAAGGCACAAATACGGCAATTGTCGTAAAAGAAGAACTAAGCATAGGAGTTACCACCTCGCTTGTTCCTGCCACACAGGCTCTCCTCAACGAATAGCCCTTTTCCCGGTATTGTGATATATTTTCAGTTACAATAATCGAACTGTCGATCATCATACCCAATGCAAGGATCAATCCGGACAGGGAGATGATGTTGAGAGACATCTTACACAAGTAGAAAAACAAGAAACTGATGACGATGGATACCACCATACTCAGTCCAATAATAAAAGGAGATTTGATATCGCCCAGGAACAGTACGGCAACAATACAAATAAAGAAGAAACCAAGTGAAAGATTCTGCTGGAGATTGGATATCGTATAATCCAGCAGTTCAGTTTGATTTCGGCTCACACTAAACTCGATATCCGGATAGATCTTTTTGAAATAGTCCATCGTTTCCGACAGTGCCTCCTTCATTTTATCCATGTTTTCGTCAGCTTGCTTAATGATGGCAAGAGTCACCGCTCTCTTTCCGTTCGAAACGGATACTCCTTTTTCTTTAACCGGCACCACCGCTATGCGACAGAATTCTTTCAACTGTATGATACGGTCTCCCTTCCGGATATAAATGTTCTCCACATCTTCCGAGGTACGAAGTAAAGTAGAAAATTTAATGTTGTATTCATAGTATCCATCCCGCACAGTCATACTCCCCGGCTCCACATTGTTTTGTGCCAAAGCCGTTTCAATATCTTCAATAGACAATTCGAGCATAGCCAGTTTGTCCATATCAGGCACAATCTGCAACTGTCTTTCCAATAATCCGGTAACGTCTACCATTGCCACTTCGGGCAATTGTTCGATACGGCGCTTGATGACCGATTCGGAAAACTCACATAAATTCAGAAATGCCCTTTGATCTGTCTCTTCATAAGCACTGTCCGTCTTCAGGGTCAGGTTCAGATAGAACACCGGAATATCGGTTGCACTTGCCTTAATCACCTTCGGACGGTCTGTATCTTTTGGCAGATAATTCATAGCCGCATCAATTTTTTCATTGACCTCTATGAACGCCAAATCCGTATTGGTACCAAAATCAAAATTAAGCCGGATAATACCTGCACCATCACGTGTTTCGCTGGACATGTCTTTCAAAGCAGCCACTTGAATCAATTGCTGGCGGATAGGCTTCACTACTGTGTTTTCCAATTCACGTGCCGAAGTATTCTTCGCTGCTACCTGTACGGTAATCTCTGGGATAGAGATATCCGGCAGCAACGATACCGGCAACGTGAAATACGTCACCAACCCCACTATGAAGCAAGCCGTAAAAGCCATCAATACGGCAATGGGACGTTGTATCAGGAATTTAATCATAATTGTTTTGTGTTAGTGATTCATCCTTATTCAATGATAGTGACCGGAGCTTCGTGTGCCAGATTGATGTTTCCGGTTACAATTACAGTATCTCCTTCTGTCAGTCCATCGGCAACACTATAGCTGTCAGCATTTTCCAGAGCGGTATGAATATAGTTCCACTGAGCCATCTTTCCATCTTTCAAAGTAAACACAACCTGTTTGCCCGACCGAAGCACCACTGCACTTTTAGGAATCACCAACTGCTCTCCCAACGAACGGTGCACACTGACACGCACATTCATTCCGCTAAACAGTCTGCCTGCCCCGTTCACCCGGGCTTTCACCTTCACCATTCCTTTATCGTCCACCAATGGATTGATTTCCGATATATTTCCTTCATGTACTGTCGCCGCATCAGAATAAGGTTTAATCACCACCTTATCTCCATTCTTTATTAAAGGCAACTCACTTTCCAGCACGGTAAAGTCTACTTCCATTCCCTGCATATCGATCACCGTACAGAATATTTCCGAAGTATTCGCCAGATTATAAGGCTTCGAAAACAAGTTAGCAACTACCCCGGCAAAAGGTGCTATCAATGTAGCATGCTCTGCATTGTATTTTGCCATTTCATATTGCGATTTACTTTGGTCATAACCACTCTTCACCTTCGCCAATTTCATGGTTTCTTCAGGTACCTGACTGATATCATCTGCCGGATAACCTTGACTGATAAGCACATCACGCAACTCGAGCTCGGATTTTTTCAAAGCATCTTCTGCCTGTGACAACAGATTGTCAAGTTTGAACTTATCCAACTCTGCCAACTTTTGTCCCTTCTGCACCCGGTCTCCGTTCTTCACCCAAATATGAGCTATCACCTCACCACTTTCAAATCTCAGATCAGCCATTCCCTTGGCAGATACTTTTCCATTACTCACCAGTTCATGGTTGAATACCTGCTTCTTCAAGGTCATAACGGACACTTCATTTTTCGTGTCGGGCAACACAGTTTCCACTCCTTTTTCAGAAGCACTTTCTTTCTTCTCACCGGAACAAGCTGTCAGCATTGCCAATGCCAGGCAAAGCGTATAGAAGGGATATTGGTTTTTCATAATGTTATTAAACTTTTCTCTATTAATTTATGGTTGCAAATATAGTTGGTTATTTTCTAACACACAAAATAAATGGCGGACTAAATTCTGCTGGCACACTGCCATTAAAACACTGATAATTTGCCATTTACGATTTTTACGTTACAAACAGAGGTGGACAAAAAACATTTCACCCCGGTTAATCCGTAAAAAATCAGATAATCCTATCACATTTCATCCTCTATTCTCACTATTATGCTCATTCCTCTTCACGGTAGAAACCTGCTTATCTGATATCCTATTTCCGGAGAACAAATATAGCCGGCACTGAAACCAAAGCCGGAATGACCTCAATCGAGACCCTAAATATAATTGCTAATATTTAAAATGCCAAAAGAAAAAGCAGACTTTTTTTGCATTTAAAACATATTAATCATTTACTTTTCTGCTTTTTACGATTTTTTCGTTACTTACATTTACAAGTAACTTCCTAACTTCTTCTCTCATCTCTCTTACGGCAGTCGACTGCACTTTAGGTTCTTTAGTCAAGACCAATTCCGCCATTTTCTGTAATTTATCCCGTTGTAAATACTCAGGAACAGCATACAGTTTTGCCAGCAAGTAATATGGATAAATCCGGCCCGGCAATAAATGAGTGGAACGTAATAACCATTTTTCGGCTTCAGCATATTCTCCCTTTTCCTGAAAATTCTTACCAATAATATTTAGTATCATCGGATCGCAACTTCGGGTAGAAGCCTCTTTTAATAATAAGATTGAAGCATCCGCCTCCTTTAATTTATGCAAACAATGCCCGTACTCAAATAAAAAGGCCCCTCTTTTCTTCAACTTCGGATATAAACGCTCATAGCCTTCTTTGGCACTTTGATAAGCTCCTGCCTGATATAACATGCGACAATTAGCCCAGTCTTTACACTCTTTATATACGTCCGCCTGCTGCCAATAGTATCCGGAAATCCCCAATACACAGGCAAAGACCAGTTGCCAGGCAAGAAAACGATCTGCGACACAAGCCATCAATAAAACCACGAAAGAGATAACAAAGGCGGGCAACTGCATCGGATAAGAAGAAAAAGCAAACACCAGCAACGAGATTATTCCACCACATGCGCCTAAACGCTTCAAGCCGACACCTCGCCACAGGCAAAAACCAACAAAAGCCAGGAAACAGAACAAAACCGGAATTCCCCGTTCGACTGCAATCTGCAAATATTCATTAAAAGCATACTCCGGACTTCCTGCCACCAGTTCTTCACGTAGAGAATAATCTCCTTTTGCAAAGTAAGTTTCCTGAGCTGTCCCGTATGCAAGTGCAAAACTCCCTTGACCATACCCTGTAAATGGTTTTTCCATAACAGCCTGCGTACTGATTTTCCACATGAACAATCGTCCACTGGCTGAATCTTTTTTCAGATAAAACAGACAAACTCCCCCCACCAGCACGACTATGCACAGAGCCGAAGCAATTGCTATCATCTTTGCTTTTTTACGCATCCATATCCTCTTCAGATGTACCGGCCAGGACTTATGTACACCATATACCCAAATACCGGAAACAATGGCAGCCAACCATGCCGAACGGCTCATACCTGCCGGAAGCACACAAAGTATAAGAAACAATACTGCCAATGTCCCATAATATCCGGTCCACTCGATCCAGTTTTTATTTATCCTTTTTCGCAATTTTAGCCATTGATCCAGACAAAGCGGAAAGACCATGGCCAGATAACCGGAATAAGGCCCCGGATTAAAAAAAGACCCGGTCAGGGAATATAGAGAATGATGGGAAGAAGTAAAACCATAAAGTTGTCTTAATCCATAAACAGCCTCGGAAGCGGCCAACGCTATAAGACTCCAGACAACTACCTGATAAAAATCCCTCCCCATATCATACCTCTTTTTATAATAGACAAAAGCCAACAATAAAAGTCCTGTAGCAGCCCCCATAGCGGCCTTTGCCAGATAAGCCCATTGTCCGGACAGTTCACCTGCCGGAAGCATCGGATCATTTACCCATACCACAGACAGCAATGTGCACACTATCGCTAAAAGTCCCCCACGGAGTATAATATGTATATAATCTACCTTCATCTCCGTCATTTTATTTTTTTAAATACCCTATCCCAACGAATTTTTTCACGCAAAGGATCATCCGAACGCCATATCGTAAATGCTCTTCCCACAATATATGATTCGGGCAGCATGCCCCAGTAGCGGGAATCTTTTGAGTTTTCCATATTATCCCCCGATACGAAATAATAATTCTCCATAAACTTATATTCTCTTATCACACTATCGCCCAGACAAACTGAATTCCCCTTTTGTTGCAATCTCTTTTTCTGTTCCCAATGAATCAATCTTCCATAAAGTAAACGGGACAACGTATCAATCTTCACTACCTGCCCCTTTGCCGGCACCGGAAGAGGACCGAACTCCTGAATGGTCCATCCCAAACGTCCGTCCCACGGAAAAGCATCTATCACAATCCCTCGCGAATCCTCTCTTCTGACCCGGGAAATCCGATGTTGTGCCTTCACATTCCCCAAACTGTCTTTTATCCCCTTGATATGATAATATCCCCTGCGTATTTCCAACGTATCTCCCGGAAGAGCAATGCACCGCTTCACATAATACTTCATTATATCGAATCCGATACTATCACTCCCATCCTGATAAGGGAAATTAAATACAAGCACATCGTTCCTTTTAAACGAGCCAAAGCCCGGCAGACGATAGATAGGAACGTCCTCACCCCGTAACGATGCAAAGATATTGAACAGTCGTGCCCCTCCGGTCCATTTATCCACTAATATCTTATCTCCCGAAAGTAAGGCCGGTTCCATCGAGTTTGAAGGGATCTTGAAAGAAGTCAAGCAAAATACCTGTAATACCATCCAGGCTACAAAAGCCACACAAGAATAGAAACAGATATTCACAATCCAGTTTCCGATTCGTTTCATCGTTTTCATCCAAACTTCTTTCTTCATATCTACATATATATTTTAATACGATCTCCCGTCAAGAATCGAAAGTAAAAGAGACCAAATAAAATTCCCGGGTTTTAGAAAAAGCAATCCCATAAAGTTTATTAGGTTCCCGGATCGAAGCACAAATTCTCAGAATGAGGCAATCAGTATTATATTTGATTAATTCCCGGCCGTCCCAATCAAAAACAGATAAGTTATTGAATAAATTGGGATTCTTGTCACCTATAAATACACTATAAACCTTTTCATCCGTGGCACATAACGCAGAGAAGCCCCAAACAGTCTCCCCTGTGCTTTGGATAGTTCCGGATAAATATTGCACAACCGGAGGATAAAATTTTCGGATTGCTTTTAATTCTATGCCTTTTGATAAATCAAATAATTCAAGGACTCCTCCATATAAAGTTCCCACAACCATTTTTTTACAATCCGGAGATACCGCAATTGCAGGCGATGACCAAACGGCACGTTCTTCCGGAGTATCTATAGGAAAATCACTGTAATCAGCCACCACTTCGGCATCTGCCAGCATCTGAAAACGTTTTTGCTGATCCGACTTTGTTCCCAACTGACCATCCACCAGAAATTTATCATCCCGAAGTCCCCACACCCGGCGTACTGTAGCTCCTAAATTATAAAAAGGCTGTTCTTCTATCAATGTTCCCCAATTATCATCCTCTTTATCAAACTGATAAGTCAATAACTTCATAGAAGATTCATCATACACCGAAATGTTCTTTTCACGTGCATCATAATAGCACATGTTTGCAGTAGTCACTTCACCCGGTCCCTGTCCCCTTCTTACAAAACTTCCAAGCAATTGGCCTGTGCTCTTATCATATACTTGCAACCATGTATTATCAACCAAAGCCAATATAAAGATATAGTCCTCACTAACAGCCATATCCAAAGGATAGCTAATCAGCAGTTCGTCCGACAAACGATGAGCATGTATGTTCTTTACTTCCGGAAACGTAGGAGGTGCATAAGCACTATGTTGTTTCTGACAAGAACACAAAATAGTTATTAAACAAACACACAATAACAACTTCTTCCACATATATTAGTCAAGGCTACATATTATGATATTTTTTCTATACTCGCAAAAATAATACATTTTAAATTATAAACACATCTTATTCGTAAAAACATTACCAAATGTTTTAGATCCTGTTTAAAAATGATTGAAACAAAAGATTAAGAAGGTTTCCGTATTGTGCAATCCTGTGGTGAAAAGACACTTTCCTACAAAAAACGCATTTCGATCTTCCATCTTCCACCTTTTTAAGTTTAATTTATTAATAATCAATACAATAGCATGGTGGAAGATCGTGTTTTTAAGCCATTTATCTTCCACCTCCATCTTCCATCTTCCACCTCCGTTTTTAAGGGATAAATAAGCTATAAATATCTGATATGCACATACATATAGTTGGTTTTTTATCTATTTATGTCTATTATTGTATTTTGTTTTTCTTGCTATCTTTAGTGAAAATGGTCTTTTCTTTATCCCGTCCCGCATACCTGTGCCCATGAGCCCAGGTATGCAGGCCCATAAGCCCGGGTACACAGGCCCACAAGCCCGGGTACACGGACTCAGATAACGGTGCAGAATAAAGACGTAATATTCTTATTATAAGCGTGTTAATAAAGCAATATTTTCGATATCATTTTAGAATAATCTTCGTTGTGGATATGGATAGTTTGTTCAAAACTGTTCCCTGGATCCCCAAAATCCCACTCTACTTTTTTAGGATTGCTAACCTGCAATACTATCATTTATATTCCTTTTCAAAAAAGCCTCTGACTCCGAAATACATCCACCACAGCCCACATTAGATATAATCACAATATTTCCATACTATATCCAGTTTCCTCATAATTTTAATAGTTCAAATGTTTTAAAACGCATTATATCATCATCTTCTGACTCCACTTGAATGTGAAATCCATCCGGACCGACAAAACATTGATTTAATAAATAAAGTTCTTGGGGTAACATTGTTTCTCCCACAATTTGAAAGTTCTTATCTAAAATAGTCACTGACATTGGTTTGCGTAGCACCCCCTCTTTAGGATCAATACTACTGTCTGGATGTCCTGCCAAACGATAGTAAACCTCTCTATATGAGTCATAGTGAATACATCCATAATTCAAACTATGGACATAGTGATCTCTATCGGCTTCTGGAGAAAAATGTTCGAAATCAAGACTTTTCTCAACTGGTTCAATAACGATATCTTCTTTGGTTCCGGCATAAAACTCATGATATTGCAGTGAGTTTACATGATGTACTCTTATATTATGATCGGCAGCAAAACTAATAACCAGTTCATTATTAGGAGACAAGGTATAATAAGGGAAACGATATGTAAAACTTCCTCCCCAATTTCCAGAATGATACATAGATGGATAACTATCAGAATACCTAATAGTGTTCTTCTGCAAATTATAGAAAGCCATCACAGGACGATTTGAATCATTCTCACCCTCAAATTCATAAAAAAGAGTTCCGGACAACAACAATTCATCACCTATTTTTAAAATAGGAGAATTTGTACGCGGAAACAATTCAGAAGGTGCAAAAATGGAATCTCCTTTCAAACGTCTGACAATGTCTATTCGTTTCTTATCTTTCACATGACTACTATCATTCGTCAGGTACAGATAACGTGTCATCCTATCATACAAATAAATCGAATCTTTATTCAAAAACAAGTATGAAGTAATACTGCCAACTCCATTCGAGCCCTCCTGCTCAAACCTAATCTTACCCATATTTTTCACAGTCCCGTAATCATACAGTACAATCGAGTTATCATAGTTATTTATAAACGAAAAAACCAGTTTTCCATCCATATAGATCAATTGTAAATAATCTGATAATTGAACCGTTTCACTGTCCAACGGAAAACATTTATCTTCCTTCGCTACTAATGTATAATCATCAGTTCTATGAATTACAGTTTTCTTATCCTGCTGACAAGAACCTACAACTATCCCCAATAAAACTACAAATACAAAACTCCTAATCATTATCATAATACCAATAAAATGCTATATTTATACTATACTAAATTATCAATTCCGCTCAGATTTCCTTTAACGATGCTACAATCCCTTTGACCTGTGGAAGTAACTCCAGAAACATAGAACAGGATGAGAAACTAATATAATACACGCATTTATTCCCTTGCAAATACCATTCGACTTTCTGTAGCGCTGATAATTCATTAGTTTCCGGATGGCGATCGGCTTTATAAGAAGAGACAATCATCTTTTTTCTACCATTAATCGATCTATATATAACCTTTACCCGAGTAGCATCTGCTAATGCCGAAACACTGTCTCTCTCAAATATTTCCTGATAACATTTACAGTTTTGTACTTCTATAATAGTCAAAACAGAACCACAACGATCTTTACGCTTAGAATATACCCTCATAAACTTTGTCGTTTCATACCCTTCTCTTCTACGCCTCAAAGGTTCATCACAGGAACGCACAGCAGAAGGGCGATTCCATCCTTTAGGCACTTCAATCACATACGTCTCACCACGCAAAAGATCTCCGTGGGGTTGAGAAACTTGCGCAACAACCTGAGCACAAAATAAAAAACTTAAAAGAAGCAAGGCTGTCAATTTCATAACTGGGGTAAATTGAATACATAAATATGATCTTCGTCCTCCACAAAAACGCCATAAATCTTATGTGCAACTTCATCAACAGCAAAAGTGTTAATAAAACAGTCGAGTTTATATTGTATGAGTGGTTTCCCTTCCCAATCAAAGACTTGAATATTAGGGGTTGTTTTCCTATCCTCTACATCTTCTGTTGTCATATCCAGATTTAGCGTATAAATGTAATTATCCGTCGTGTACACACATATAGGATGTATAAGCCTCATATTATCATCTACCTCCGGACATTCCTGTCCCGGGAAAAGATCTAAAATTACATCTCTTTTTAGTTTTCCATCCTGGCCATAAATTCTGAAACGGCGTATATGTTGGTAGAACGAAACGAAACAACTCTTATCAGGCTTGGCGACGGTCATCTTTATATACGCTTGATTCCTGCCCAAAACAGATCCGAAACGTTCCTCTGTTTCGGGATATTCTCCCCATGATTCATGATTTCCGTCAGGATAAAGAAACCTAAATTCTTTTTCATTCTCAAAGCCGCCATTACAACAGTAGCTGCTATCGGAAATACTTATCAAGTCATTAAAACAATTAAATCCATAATTTAAAGTCGAAGTCTGTACGGTAGCTTTATCTTTCTCAACACTAATATGTTTCAGGTTAATTCCGTCTAACATGACAAATCCATTCTTTTGATATTTCACAGGGGTAATAGAAGGGAGAACGAAATCATTCGGTCCCTGCCCCTGTGTTCCAAAACTATATTGAAAAGTCAAATCCGGCAAATGGAAGCATTGAAACATAGTATCCATTTTTTCATTGAATACTATCAGATTACTATCACATAAAACTAAACTCCGTGGATACAATAACACCGAAGGAACCTGTATTCTATCGGATTTCAAATTTATGGTATGCTCAAATTGAGCATAATGCATAATCCTATCAGATTCTATACAACTTGATACAGTTATCAATAAAATCACCCATAAAATTCCACGAACTCTCAATCTTTTTTTCATGATAATCAAACTTTTATGTCAGCTTTACGCCACAAAGTTTGAGAAAAAAAAGGGCTTTAAGGGACAATTACAGGTCAAAAAGCAGTAAATTCAGGTCATTTGAGCATTTGTATCATACCCGACAAAGAAAATCAACATAGTTTTCTTTTTATGGTCTGATATTTTCATCTTTCTACCACTTCACAAAGAAAACCTGCCGACCTGCCTCGTTCCGAAATACAGTTTCCTCTTTTCCTCTTGATAAATTTCGGAGCCAAAGCACTGCATTTTGGGGAATATTATCATAATGCAATGTTAATTCTGTAGCCACTTGCTCACCCAACGAGATCCAACCATTAAATCCATCCTGATAATACAACTCATACTGATCTCCTAACCGAATAAAGTTATCATCGTTACGAGGCATATAGACAATCTTTCCGATCTTTTCCGCTTTCCCTAAATCAAGTGTCACAAAAGCTCCTTTTTCTTTGGTGAGAAAAAAAGTTAGCCCATCGCCATCATTCACTTTTAAACTATCGAACCGGTCATCCGCAATAAAAGTATTACTGCCACCAACAACTTTCGCAGAAAGCTTCTCTTGATCATCTGAATTTCGGAACAACTGTAGTTCAGCCAGTTGAAGTGGCTTATCGGGAGGTGATGTGTAACGAATATACCGATACTTCTTTTCCGATGGCGGATAAGCTGCCTGATAGCTTACTTTAGGAGTATCTACTATCTGATACAGCAGGCAAGCATCCGAGAAGTCCAAATGATTAGCCCCTTCTATCTTACTTCCCACCACAGCACTGAGATAATCTTTCAGATATTGCCGTAACAAGAATTTACGATTCAGATCCATACTTTCTTTTTTGGAAAAATCAGGCTTATGATACTTCACCTCTCCCTTTTCATCCACAAGAAAAGGGTATCCGGCCGCTACCCACTTAAGGCCATTAAAATAAAGTGGTTGAAACAAAATGCCCGGTTCCACATTTGTAAATGTAGCTTTGTTTCCTTTCTGCAATGTAATATCTATTGGCATACACCCTTCCAACGTAAACACGCCTAAACAAATGTATTTCTTGTTAACCTGAGAATCAATTTCGATTTCAACCTGGTTTGCCGGAAAATAATCATCAGTCACATCTTTCAGATACGGATCTTTCAGTGGGAACGGAACCGACTGATCACGCCGGATACCCGATATCTTTTCTTGCTGCGCTCCAAAGCATTGCCTGTACACCTTCCCTTTTTCACGTTTATCATTTCCTCCCCGTTCCACTTTAGTCTGAATAAACCAGAAAGGTACATATCCCCCTGTTGTATCCCTCAATACATTCCAGACATGTCCGGCCCCTTTCCCGGGACCATAATGATAAATGTCTGTAGCGGCGGGAATACCCAGAGCACGTAAGACATAAACCGTAAAATCACAAGAAGCCTCACAACTTCCAACCCTATTGGCCAGCAAAAATCCTGCACCCAGATGCGGTAGTTCCAGCTCGACACTATACCTGAAATCTTTTTCCTGACGCAAATAAGCTCCCAAACAATCAGTAGCTTCCACAACATCTGTCCCTTGGTAGAGTGAATCCAATATAGATTCATAACGCTCTTTATACCAACTACGCCACTCCTCTAAAGGTTCATCCCCGACCCGATACGGTAAAATCAACTCGCAAAAATCATCAAACGGCAAATATTTATTCCAAGGTCGTTTTTCCCAAACCTCAAATGCTTGATCAATGTGATGAATCAGGAACTCAGCTCTAATTACCTTAGCATCATATACCCTTTTTAAAGTCCGATAAGAGAAATGCTCCCACTTTTTACGAGCTTCCTTATTTACCCAACCATCCGTATGTACTGTAGCCGCATGAATTGCTTTTAAAGTATCCAACTGCCACCCTTCATAACTAAAATAACGAGGCATATTTTCAATCAGAAATCGTGCGGCATCCTGTTTCAGCCCGCTATCCTTATAGTGTTCCAAAACTTTCTCAAGTTCTCCCCTATTCTCTCCGGCAAACTCCAAAGCATACTTCAGCCGCTTGTTCTCCGTACAAGAACAGCAGACAACAGCACTCAATAATCCGCAAAGCAAATAGATCTTCATCATAATTTTCTTCTTTCCAGACATAACAAGTATATAAATTTATATACTTTCTTGATTATCAAATAATTAACAAGGCATCAATCCACAATAGCACTAATAAGATATTTATTTAAAAAAAGTTCTCATTCTATTCGAAATTTATAAAAAACAAAACGTATATCATTTTCCGTTTCCAAAGGTAACTTACGTACTCCATAGTACCAACCGTTGTTATATCCAAGAAACATAAAATAATCAGGCATATCCACATCAGCCAACATGTTTGAGTTTTGATAAAACTGTATTCCAGTTTTTCTTGTAATCCTTTCTTTCACATAAGTTCGAATTAACATGTTAGTTTCCGGTACATAATCTAATCCAGCACTTGAGCCAACAGTTTTATAATCTTTCATAAATGTCTTTCCCTCATCAAGCTCCGTAGTCTGTGTATAGTTACGATTAATATTCCTACCTTCAAACCCCATAGTATAAATAAGCTTATCCGGATATAAATACACATAAATTAACGAATCCACGTAATGATTCACATACACAGTATCTCCCTTCATTGCAAAACGAAAAGACTCAAAATGCGGTATAGGTTTTTCATGATAAATTTCAGGCATTTTCCCTGTAACACGTTCAACCATCATAGTATTTACATTTAACTCACCAAAAATATGCAATTTGTCATAACGATCTGACCCTATCTGCTTCTCTGAAACAAAACGATCTACTAAATTTACAGGGAAAATTAGAATAGAATCATTCAGATAGTAGAAATCAACTCCATAATCAGTTAAATATATCATATTATAAACTCTTGGAGACTCATAATCTTTACATATCCCATCCCAACCAAAATCAACTTTCCCATGATGAAACAATTCATGGTCCCACCGTTTAAAAGAATGGAGCATGATTGAATTATCAACAATTAAACACTGTTCTTTTTTATTACGAACAGGATAGGCAAACATAAACTCATTTAATTCTCCAGGACCATTTCCTTTTCTAAAATACTCTGCAATAGAATCTCCAGAATTAGCCTTATAGTCATAAAACTTAGAATAATATGTATCAGCAAATGTTATAATAGAATCAACCAAATAAAAATTTCCCCAACCACTAGTATAACTAGCATCAACAACTACAGAATCCAAATATATTTCTTTATTTGACAAACGTTCTCCTGAATGAAGAATATCTTCTGCTTGCCGATTACATGCAAACAAAAAGCCTACGAACAACAAAAAGATTATTTTTCTCATAACATAGATTTTAACTTTATATTAAAAAGCCGGCTTACAATGAATTGCAGCAAGTTTACCAACTACTCCTAGAAATAAACCATTGAACAAAATCGCCCCCCTTGGTTATTTGTCCACCACAACCCGATCGTCAGCCGGCAATATTTTTAGCTTTATTTAGCGTCTCCTTTTATCTTCAGTTGCAAAGGCGAAGATTCCGAATTGCAATAAACCGTGATTGTTTTGTTAAAATGCTCCGGATGCTCAGCTTTATAAGTTACCGCTATATCTATCGATTTTCCTGATTGAACCGGTTCTTTTGAATACTCTACGGTAGTACATCCGCACGAAGTGTTGATATCATCAATCACTAATAGATTCTTACCGGTATTCTGTATAGTAAAAATACATTTTTGTTCTTTCTTAGAATCGAAAATTCCCAAATCCACTAATGTGTCTTCAAGCTCGACATCAGTCTGAGTGCGATTTTCTTTTAAATCAGCTTTACCACCGGAAATAATCTTTAAATACAAATCTTTTATTTGAGGATTTTGCACAGGATTACCCATTGCCACAACCTTATTATCTTGATTAAGTAAAAAGGTCTGGAATCTTACATCTGAAGGAAAATGATTTAATTGGTTGAAATGATCAAGAGTATCAATGCAAACCGGATAAGTAAATTTATCCATCCGCATAGTATGATATATATCTCTACCATTCTTAGAAAAAAAGAAAAACAAAAACTGCACATGCTCAGGCTGCACAGAATCCATATAGTGAATTAACTCTTTCCATTTAGATAAATGTAACTTACAACTGGTGCAACCGGCAGAATCAACATAGGCGACAATCTTATATTCGGTGTCTTTTATACGAAAATCAACATTCTCTTTACCTTGAATACTAAAATACATTTTCTTTGGAAAAACAATTTCCTTATTCATCCATTCTTTCAAAATAGACTCCGCTTGTTTCTTGTTCTCATCTTTACAAGAAAACAAAAAGGAAAAAGCTAACAATACATACAAATATTTCATAAATATCTACTAATTTATATCCAAATCGAGAAAATAAAAGGACCGCTCATGATTTGAATTAATACCACAAAAAAGATTTCGGCCGGAATCGATAAAAAAGAAAAATATCTTTTCATCCAAACGATAACGCGCTATTGGCCTGCCTTCCCAATCTACTATAACCAAACTGGATTTCTCACCTTCCGGACATAGCAAATAAATGTATTTATCGGTAACAAAACAGTCTCTAATAAACGTCGTCCAACGATTAGGGTCTGCATCCACAACATATTTATTAGGTGCATAATCAAGACATACATCGTGCAATAACCGAGCACCCGAATCATAAATCCGAAAACGACGGGTCCTCACATAGTTAACTAAAATGCGACTTCCATCCGGTTTTGGCCATACACCGTGCGCATAAGCAAACTTAAAGTCAAATATCGTTTTAAATCTTACCCCAGTACGTTCAGGATAATACCCTTTAGGATATAAAACATTGCTTTCAGCATCAAGCATGTAGAACTCATTTAAATTAGTATCATTATAAGAAGGATCTGTATATGCATAAGCTATATATATTTTATCATTCAATTTCTTAATGTTAGATAATCGAATTTTATTACTATCATACAGAAAATGAGTTGTCGCTTTCTGTAACAAATCCTTATCAGTTAAATGATATACACGTAACGAATCATCTTTTACTAAATAAAAGCCTTCGTTGCATTTAGCTAATATCTGTTTATATTCTGACAAGCTGCCTGTATAGCTCAAAAATCTCATTTCCGGATAAGCAAACACGGCATAAATAGAATCTGAAGTCGACGTACGAACCAATACCCGCTTATCACCATCCCACACCATACACCGTGCATTTACCTGTATAGGATCCATCTCTACTTCAGAAAGCATAACAGTAGTATCTTTCAAAAGGAAAGACGAACAATAAGTAACAGGTACATCAACCTCCGCGGGTTTACATGAGACAAAAAGTACACAAGCTATCCCAATGCCCCCAAGCCAATTTCTATAAATCATATTTCGCCAACACAAAATCAGGATTAACTCCTATCGCATACAGGGCATTGCTTCGTCCGTCGGCAGCAATACGCATTACAGGCATGCCCAAATCTACTATTTTCAGTAATTTGCCATTATAATCATATACAAAAACCGTACGGGGACATTTACTTGCATTACGTCCAACAGTCCTTTCATCCAACGGATCAACTTCCCGGTCGCGCTCCAGAGTAACAATATACTCTTTAGTCATACATATGTCTCTCACTCCCATCACACTACGATCAAACCTAATTGCCCCATCAACAACAGAATAGTTTTCTTTTTCAGGCATACGCTCCCATAATAACTTAAAATTGTCTCCTTCCTTTTTATATAAGGCCAAATAAGAAAAATTAAAAGGACCAAAAGCAAGCAGTCCACGATCTTTATCGTAGGTTTTATAAGTACCCATATGCTGTTTCACTTCACGAACCGGATAGACTCCAAATGTAGATTCTTTCCCATTTGAACTCACTTTGAAATAATCGTTCTCGCCATTTTCTGTTTCAATCAGATACAGTTGTTTGTCCAGTTTAGCCATTCGTATATTCCGGTCAAAATCTGATAAAGACATAAAAGGTTCTTTTCCGGCAATTAAACTGTCAATAGATAAATAGCCTCTGGTTTTCCCGTTAGCATCATGAGCGGCAATACAGCGATTAATGGAAAAGCGATTGATCAAAGGACTTACAAATTCCTGCGGACCCTCTCCCTTCTGTCCCATAGAACCGATATATTTTCCATCGGAAGAACGATGTACATGCAGAAACTTGTTATCAGAGAAAGGATCAGACCATACTAAATAATCATCTATTAGCAATAAATCACCAGGCATAGTCGTCAAAAGACTATCATTCATTACCTGGGGTTGTAAACTCATCTTATCAGGTACATCTGTGGATGTACAGGAAGTAAACACTGTTAAAACAGAAATAATATAAAAAGCAATCTTGTACATAACTATAATAAATAGATAAAAAACTTCTTATATCTCACCTCTTATTTTATTCAAACATAAGACAAATGCCCCTTGATCTATCTTGTTTTTTAACTCAAAGTTCAATTCATCTGATTGAGAATAGCTCGAATATATATCTTTATTAAAATAAGATACCAAAAAATTAGATCCTATAGAAGTAATCGGAAGATTAATATTCTTACAAGAAAAATCAGCTAACCTATTTAAAGCCATTTCATCTCGTTTCTGATCATAAATGAAAGTATACAATTCCCCTTTCTTATTAAGAACCCCCATTATCATACTATCAATCATAACCGGTGGGCAAGCTATGTAGCAATAATCTTTATCCGAATCCAGTAGAGCATTGATATCTTTCAAATCCTCCGCAACAATATTATAATCGCCAAAATCAAAGTGAAGAATCTGCTTATTTTCACCTTTGCTTCCCAATATATATATATTATTATTTATGACACGATTGTAAATTACATCATCACCAACAGGAATCATTGGAGAGAAAAATTCATAATTGCTATCTATATTTTTATCATATTCCAATGCCGTGGCAAGAAGAGCAAACTCATTATCAGTATACGCTATTTGCTTGCCTAATGTCATATCATCCTGATTATATGGAGCCAATCCAAATAGAAATCCATCTTTAGTTGCCTGAAATTGTTCTGCCTTAAATGATATCGGATAATCTCTCAAAAAATTTGATTCTTTACCATATACAAGTATTTTGTTACTCGCACTATCATAAATATAAATGCTCCCATCTTTTTTTACACAAAAATCCGATAAAGAAGCAAACTCTCCGGGGCCCCCACCTAAATTTCCTATTTTTCCTAATATATTTCCCTGCATATCATACATAAGCAATCGCTTCAGATAAGTATCAGCAATATAAATAGTATCATTTAAAATGATTATTTTATCTAACTGTCCTAAAACAAGATCGTTTTCAACATCTTCTGCTAATGCTATTAACAAAGTTGTATCTACCACATTTAATCTCTTGAAATTTTCAAAAGAAACTTCACTGAAATCAACACGAATGTTACTAATTAACGCTGACTTGTTTTTAAGTTTTTGATCACAAGCTGTTAATACTAAAGTTATAATCAAAAATAAATAAAAGATTCTATTCTTCATACATCTATATAAAAAGTAGTAAAAGCATATCATAAATCTCTTTATCAGTATTTATGATATGCCATACATTTAATAAGCACAATCTACCTGATTCTCATTTTTACAATATTTTTTTCCTAAGAAAGGATTTCTTGTTGGACCATGATTATGAGTACCAGGTTCACCACCTCCTGTAGCCAATGCTTCAACATTAGCTAAAGCCAAATCCGACAAAGTGGCTTCCGCACTCTGGCCCTGATAAATATTGTAACCTGTAAACAGTGCAACAACAGCGACTATCGGTATCGCAAATATTTTTTTTTGCATTTTTCCAAATTAATATAAATTAAAGACTAAACATTTTCTGTCTCCTTTCTCGGAAGAGCTAACTCCCTCCAGCAGAAAATCTAAATGCTTCATTAATATTTTTCATCAGTTTTTTTTTATTATGCTTGTGCCTGTTAAACCTCCTTTTCTAAAGGTTGTCAGGAGCGGAGAAATAGCTTCCCTATCGACAAGTCGGCTTCACCCGCTCCTTTTCGAACCTGTTACACTTGACCTTAACTAAAGCGGAACTCCACAATGGGCTGGTCATTATTAACATCTGTCGCTGTAATAGTCTTATTTTTTTCATCTACATGGAAACCTGTGATATAACGATCTAAGGTGTATTTACACAAAGGTTCACCCTCAAGATTAAATACATAAATATACTGTCCACCGTCTGTAGCTCTTCCTTCCTTCTGGTGTTGCGCCATGATCTCTTTAAATGTGCGTCCATGAAAAATAGCATAAATAGCATCATCTGTAACCTGTACATCCGAGAATCCCATGATCCCGTCAGGAATTGCATAGCCACCTGCCAACTTAAATTCCGGCTCCCCTTTTGGACCTTGACAGACTTTATGAGAACCATTTTGAAGATTATAAATTTCAAGAACCTCTCCTAATTGAGTAGCAGCAATCAACACACCATTGTGAGGATTGTAGTCGATAAAACTACGCCAAGCTTGTGCCAAAGCCGGACGAGCTTCCTTCAAGGCTTCTTCATTGGAAGAAGGAATTGTTCCACTTTTCTTCAAGAACTTTCCCTGCCGGTTCACCCAGCAAAAACGACTATCTCCCGAATAGTCGGGAATTAGAAAAGTAGTATCATTGAATGCAACAAAATCGAGAGCACGCAGAATGCTGTCTTTATCGAAAGAGATCGCTTCTGCACGCAGAAGCGAATCTCTATCCGAAACAAACTCAAACCTAGTTAACTCGCCTTTGTTGGCATCTAAAGTCCAATACGAACCATCTATACATTTCACTGTTTCTACTGAAAGCATCTCTTCCGGTGAGTCTCCCCGCCTGCCAAACGAAGACAGATAGTGGAAATCAGGGTAATGAAAAAGATGACAATACACATCACTACCATGTAAATCCAAGACGACCGCCTGATCACCGGATACATGAATCCGAAACGGATAACGCATATAAACAGAATCAAGCTGAATGACCTTGGAGTGTAGTGTCTCTTCCTTAGGGAAAGAAGCATACAGCACTCGATCTTTTGGCAAATCCGAAGTGCACCCGGTAAATATTACCAAAAGAACGAGAAATGTCAGATAGTATTTCATAATTCTTATTACCGATAATATAATACTTTGGATCCGTCATTGGGACAAACCACTGAACCATATCCAAAACATATAGCAGGTGAAGTCCCTTCACCTGTCGCCAATGCCTCTATGTTCATCATTACTAATGATGAAGGATTTTCTCTCTTTTCTCTTATAAACATAGAGACTATAACTACTGTAATAACGGCCAATACTGCCAAAATCTTTATTTTCATTTTACCAATAAATTAATAAATATCAGCAAAGATAAGCGAGCAGACAAAAGCATGCAAACATTCTACGTCAACACTTTTATTGATAACGTCATTTTATTTGATGACGTCTAAATATCAATATATTAAGTTCTAATAAAGTAGTAATTGATTTTATCACTAATTCAACAAATAAGGCGGTAAATTAAAACTTTTAAAGTAACTTTGCAGCACCAACACAAGATATGGCAATATGAATAAAAGAATATTTTTAATAATCGGAGTCATTATACTATTTATTATGATTGCTATGGGTGCTTCAACCTATACAATTATCCACTCCCTTATTCAAAAAGAAAAAGAAACATTCAAGCCACAAGTCGAAAATATTTTAAAAGAAGCAGTAATTAACAGCATAGCTCAAAAGTGCAAGGATTTACCTTTGAATGGACTTAGTAATTCACCTAAGAAAATAGGAACATACGAAACTCGTACTTTTTGTTCAAAAGATACGCTATTTACTTATCAACATAAAATTCAAGATATCGATACCGAAATATTCTTCGCCCGCCAATTAGGGTTACTTATGATGGACCGTTTACAAAGCTATGATATAGAAGATCTAATAATTAAGCACTTAAATAAAAACGATATACAGGGATATGTCAATACCGGAATCATTGTTTCCAAACATCTACAGAGAGAAATATGGAGTCAGCCCCCAAGTAGTATCCCTCATAATTCAGAAAAGATTATCTACCATTTGGAGGATGAAATTATTAGCGTAGATTACATTATGTATATCGACTATAATTTCTCAACTTTGTGGAAGCGAATGCCTAAAACCAATATCTACATCAATTTAATAGTGGAACTGATTCTCATCTACATCATCATTCTGTTTATACGGTATCATAGGAAGTATCGAAAAAAGACATCAGTACCAGCAGCCGATACAGCAGAGCCTGCACCTCATATCATCGAAACCATACCAGTCGGCAGTAGTGTAGAAACAGAAAAGCAAACTAATTCTACCATAAAAGAAGAGTTATCATTAAAGGATCAATTTGTTTTTGAAAAAGATTTTGTCTTATTCAACAACCATCCGATCAAAATGCCTAATCAGCAACAAAAAATATTAACTTTTTTCTTAAACAGTCCAAATTACAGAATAAATAAAAGTGATTTAAAGAAAGAATTCTGGCCTCAAAATGCTGATCCAACCAATAATATGACAAGTGCCATCAACAAATTAAAAAGAATTTTGGAAGAAATAGGCAGCAAATATACGATCATAACAGATAAAAAGAACGAAGAATGTTATATATTGGTAGATGACAAAACCACATAAAAACAGGAAGTTAACATTGTAACTTTACGAAGTTAACATCGTAATTGCAAGAAATTAACTTCGTAATTGCAAGAAGTTAACTTCATAAAATTACGATGTTAACTTTTTGTAGACTATCTTATTAATTTCTTCCTCTTCATAAGAACCCTAAAAGCATACAGAATAAAAAAATGTGCGAGATACATCACGCACCCCGCACATAGCAACCATTTAAGTATTAAACAATTAAACTAAAAACATATGATAGTACTATATAAAAAAACAAGTCCCAATCCAGTGTTACATCAATGTTAACACCGAGATGAAACTACTCTTAGAATTTTCTCACACATATACTCATTCTCCTGTAGGAGTTTATTAGAGCAACTTTTCAACTCAGACTGCTCCATTTCAAATGCCTTATTTATCGCAATAGATAAATCATATAATGGAAAATACCCTCTATCACTCTGAACAGGTTTTGCAGTAAAACCGGCAACATATTGACTCATAAACGTAGCATCAGTAACTAAACCATTCCAACCATAAGAATCAACAATAATCACAGGCTTATGATTTAAAACAGCTTGAGCAGCGAAAAGTCCATCACTTATGATTAAATCAGCCTTCGAAGCATGCTCCATCACTTCGGAGGTCTGGCATAGCTGCGCTTGGAAAGTTTGTACAACCCGAGTGAAATCACGTAATTTCAAATCGACTACAGACGTAGTACTCCACGTGGAATATCCTTTCAACAGAGCTAAGACCCTCAATATAGAATGAAACTCATTAACCCAAATCAAAATAGATTTCTTTTCATTATCATCCACATTATTCGTCCATCTGTCATGAGAGGGCAACAAACAAGTATCACCCATTAATTCATTGATTGACAACAAATTGTTTTGCAAATTCATTTCTTTAACACGAACATACTCTTCATCTTTAAAAGTGATAATCAAAGGATAATTTACCCACTCTTGTTCACTTACTTCCGATGTATAGTTCACGTCATACCCCGCACCTTTCAATAAGGAAACCAAGGCTTCCTGATTACCTAATTGCGTATACGTTCTGTCGCATGTTGATAATAAAATTCTCTTCATTATAACAACTATTCTACAATAAACTGTCCATATACATACCCACCAGCTGCATTGGTAAATTCAAGCACATAAGTTCCCGGAGTTAAATCAGCAATAGAGAACGAAGTAACCTGACTGGCAGCTGTTACATCCATAGAAGACGAATAAACTTCTTTTTTAGCATCAGTAATTTCTTTCACTGCAATATCTACATTACCTATAGCTTCTATAAACTCAATAGATAAAATAGTACCATCAATATCTGCAGAAATAGGAATGGATGGCTTTAAGGAACGAGTTCCATTATCAATCAATTCACCATCAAGAACAATAGGTCTACGGAGGACTTGAGTTGACATAGCACATATGGATTGCCCAATGAGCAATACCATAATTAACGATAAAATAACACGCAATTTCATATTCTATATTGTTTTGGTTTCGTCAAATGTAGTGCATTTGAATAAGATAACAAAAAAAATTACCCGGACAAATACAGGAAGGGTTAATACAAGATAATATACTATATATAAACAATTTAAGTAATCGAACATAGATATATACCCGGACAATTCAAATCTGCCAAAACTAATATTTTCGCAAAAAATCATCCAAATCATCGGATGTAGATAAGTTTAATCGTTTTTTTAAACGTCCTTTAGCTTTTGTCACCGACTCAGAAGTTGTTAGAAAAGCGAGCCCCAAAACATCATGCGTAATGCCAAATCTCAGCAAGCAACAAATTTCAAGATCGTGCTTAGTCAAATTAGGAAATTCCTTCTTAATACGCATGATGAAATCATTGTGTAAAGCATTGGAAAGATGAAACAACTTATCCCAATCACCATCCAAAAGTTGTTTTTTATCAGGATTATTATCCATATCCTCCTTCTTTCTCAACATAAGCAGTATACGAAGTCCTTGCATGTAGATAGCATAAAGATCATTATCGTCACTATCTGGTATGTTCCCTTTCTTTTCAACTAAATGAATAGATAATGTCTTATTCTGGTCCTCAAGCACAGACACTTTTCCTTGCAATTCTCCTATCTGATTTCGATAATCTTTTAATGTTTCTTTTTGTAAATTTCTATAATTGAGTATTTGCTCTTGATACATCTCTATCTCAGTAGCATTCTGACGAATCCTTTGGCTGATATCTCTGATTAACTTCTGGTTAATTCGATATTTATAATAAATATATATAATGACTAATATAGCAATAAAGCCTACAAATGAACCTGTCAAAAGAATATTCTTTTTCTCAATACTGGCTTGCAAACTTTCTTTTTGCCATTTTTCACTATCATATTTACTCCGCAAATCAGCTATGGTATTTCGAATATCAATATCTTGAGTTATTGATTGTAAAGAGTCAGCTATATCTTTATAACCAATAGCTACTCCAAAGTTATTTAATTCTTTCTCTAAATCATATAAACATTCACAAGCATCTCTCTTTACAATAATATTTGGACTTTTAAGACATAAAGCTAAATACATTTTAGCCTCTTTTAGCCGATTCATATAAAGATATAAGTTTCCCAAAGCTAAATAACCTGAATACAGGTTGTCTTTATTAATTTCCCTTTCTATAAAAGATAAAAAACAATTCTCAGCGCCCAAATAATCATTTGCAGACCGATGTATTACTCCGACTTCTAACAATATCGAGGATGCAGACGGATATTTTTTAATATCAGCTATATGCAAAGCTTTATCAAAATAGTGATATGCACTATCCAATTGTTCTTTATATAGAAATACCCTACCGATATTCCTATAAGCAAAACTAATCCCTAAAGAATCTGGTATTTGAGAATAAAATTGTAAAGAAGCTCTGAAGTCATTTAATGCAGCATCAAAAAGCTTTTGTTTTCTATTTAAGTTTCCTATTCCCTCAGACATCAATCCTAACAATTTATATTCATGGCTATTTCCTAATACATCTTTCGCCTTCAAATAAAATTTCATAGCGTCTTCCACTTTATCAAGACTTTCCATCACTCTTCCATAATAATAGAAAGCTTTTCCTTTGGATACAATATCTTCAGTATAAGATCCATAATAACCAACCGCAAATTTAATGAGGGAATCCGAAGTAAATTTCATGTAATTCTTGTCCATAGCCTGAGTCATTAGCAGGCTATAATCTGCTTGAGCTTTGCCATGAAGGCTTTCAGGAGTTGGGATGTGCTTTAAAATAGTCATAGCACTATCCGGATCAGATTCCATTATTCTCTCAGCTTGAGACAATGATAATACAACTGTATCCGGTGTCGAATGACATGATACAACCAAAAGACCAAATAAAACAACAAAAAGATAACTAAATCGTAAGTGCGTGTTCATTTTCATTAAGTTTTTCGCAAAAATACGGAAAAAACTTAAAGTTTAACGATTTAAAGTTGCATTTTGTTCCATGCGCTGATGCTCTTCAATCAGCTCCATGTTTGATTTCGCTTTTGTAATAAAATCTTTTACTAATTTATTATTTTTAAAAGAATAAGGAGCATCTTTCATGATGTCCTCAATTTGGGGAGTCATAACCGGATAAGGCAAAGTACTGCAAAGCATCATAAATACACTTGGACCTAAAACCGTTTCGTAATTATCGGAAATAAATTTTTTGATAAAACCATTCATATCCTGCATCAACGAATCACCTTCGTGAGTCAGTTGTTCATGAATATCTGCCAAGTCAGCACCATCCATCACCATGCGTGCCTCTTTACGTTGCAACTCTTCTATCTGGATATCTAATGAGTTCTTTTTATCAATAAAAGCATAAAGTGCATTGTTCAAGGAGGTGCCTTTCGCAACCAATTCAGTATTTGTAATTGAAACTTGAATATTACCTTTTTCAATTACCAAAGGCATGATACTCTCGTCGCCAATATAAAGTGTAGCCATCACTACCGAATCCACTTTGCCTTTCATCGAAAACAATCCATGTATCACTTCTGCAGAATCAATATTAAGCCACTCACCGTTCTGAAGCACTTTAATAAAAAGCATCTTACCATCCAGGCTGGTTACAGAAGAGGCGCCTTCAATCTTATACTTACGGCTACAAGAAGTGAAAACAAAAAGCAAAAGTAAAAAAGGCAATACTTTATTCATAGGATACACAACTTTTTCGGTGACAAAGGTACAACGGATTCGTAAGCAAATGAAACATTTTATCAATATTTAAAACTTGTAAGACTCTTTTCTTTAATAATCCTTATAAACATCTATATAAGGACGGATTTTTCATTTACTTTATCTAAATTTGCACTTTCGGAGTTGACAAATAGTCAATGAGTTATTGAATTAGTCAGCCCGTTAACCCGTAAAATTGTAATCGTATAATATAGAAAATGTCTACTACCTACGCACCCTTTGCCAAGCCGCTATACGTAATGCTCAAGCCCGTAGGGGCTGTATGCAACCTTGCATGTGATTATTGTTATTATCTGGAAAAGTCCAGACTTTATCAAGAAAATCCCAAACATGTGATGAGTGATGAATTACTCGAAAAGTTCATCGAACAATACATCAATTCGCAAACTATGCCGCAGGTACTCTTCACCTGGCACGGAGGAGAGACATTGATGCGTCCACTCTCTTTCTATAAGAAAGCGATGGAACTGCAAAAGAAATATGCTCGCGGAAGAAGCATAGACAACTGTATACAGACCAACGGTACCATGCTAACCGACGAGTGGTGCGATTTTTTTCGTGAGAACAATTGGTTGGTAGGAGTTTCGATAGATGGGCCTCAGGAATTTCACGACGAATACCGAAAGAACAAACTTGGAAAGCCATCGTTTGTGAAAGTCATGAATGGTATCAATCTTTTAAAAAAGCATGGAGTAGAATGGAATGCCATGGCGGTAGTGAATGATTTTAATGCAGACTATCCGCTCGACTTTTATCATTTTTTCAAGGAGTTAGATTGCCATTATATTCAGTTTGCCCCAATAGTGGAACGAATTTTCCCCCATAAAGACGGACGCCATCTGGCATCCCTGACACAACGGGAAGATGGAAAAATAGCTGAATTCTCCGTTACTCCTGAACAATGGGGAAACTTTCTCTGTACACTTTTCGACGAGTGGGTGAAAGAAGATGTAGGTAACTATTATATCCAACTTTTCGACTCTACTCTTGCCAACTGGGTAGGAGAACAACCGGGTGTCTGTTCTATGGCAAAAACTTGCGGACATGCCGGTGTAATGGAATTCAATGGTGATGTATATTCATGTGACCATTTTGTGTTTCCGGAATTCAAATTGGGAAACATTTACAATCAGACTCTGGTAGAAATGATGTACAGCGAACGCCAGACGTCTTTCGGACAAATGAAACAGAATTCACTGCCCACCCAATGCAAGGAATGCGAATTTCTGTTTGCCTGCAATGGCGAATGCCCTAAGAATCGTTTCAGCCGCACAGCAAGCGGCGAACCGGGGCTCAACTACCTGTGCAAAGGATATCATCAGTTCTTCAAACATGTGGCTCCTTACATGGACTTTATGAAAAATGAACTAATGAACCAACGTCCGCCCGCTAATGTGATGGATGCTATCAAAGGAAACAAATTGATCATAGATTAAAATAGAAAAGCAACAAATCATACTAATTTTTTAATAAACTAATGAACAGACTCAAACTTTACTTACTGGCGCTGACTGCGTTGGTCGTTTGTTCCGCAAAGGCGGACGAGGGTATGTGGTTACTGCAACTGATGCAGGAACAACACTCTATCGATATGATGAAAAAACAGGGACTGAAACTTGAAGCCCAAGACCTGTATAATCCGAACGGAGTTTCACTGAAAGATGCTGTAGGTATCTTCGGTGGGGGATGTACCGGAGAAATCATTTCACCGGAAGGATTGATATTAACTAACCATCACTGCGGATACGCTTCTATCCAACAACATAGTTCTGTTGAACACGATTATCTGACAGACGGCTTTTGGGCAACCTCAAGAGACAAAGAACTGCCTACACCGGGGTTAAAGTTTACATTTATCGAACGTATAGAAGACATCACTAATATCGTAAATGCCAAAATCGCCGCAAAAGAAATCACCGAGACAGAATCATTCAGCAGTGCTTTTCTCAATAAACTGGCCAAGGAATTGTTCGAAAAGAGTGATCTGAAAGGAAAAAAAGGAATCGTTCCGCAAGCATTGCCTTTCTATGCCGGAAACAAATTCTACATGTTTTATAAGAAAGTATATCCGGATGTACGCATGGTTGCCGCCCCGCCTTCATCAATCGGCAAATTCGGCGGAGAAACCGACAACTGGATGTGGCCACGCCATACCGGTGACTTCTCAATGTTCAGAATCTACGCCGATGCCAACGGAGAACCGGCAGAATACAATGCTTCCAATGTACCCTTGAAAACTAAAAAGCACCTGAGCATTTCTATCAAAGGGCTGAAAGAGGGAGATTATGCAATGATTATGGGATTCCCGGGAAGTACCAGCCGTTACCTCACTGTATCGGAAGTGAAAGAGCGTATGGAAGCAAGCAATGCTCCCCGTATCCGCATCCGCGGCACCCGTCAGGACGTACTGAAAGAAGCCATGAATGCCAGCGACAAAGTACGTATTCAATATGCCAACAAATATGCAGGTTCCAGCAATTATTGGAAAAATTCTATCGGTATGAACAAAGCCATTATCGATAATAATGTTTTAGGCACGAAAGCAGACCAGGAAGCAAAATTTGCACAATTCGCCAAAGAAAAAAATAACACTGACTATATACAGGTTGTATCTAAGATCAATGAAGCCGTATCAAAAACCTCTCCGATCAAATATCAGCAGACCTGCCTGACCGAAACATTCTTCGGCGGTATTGAATTTGGCAGTCCTTATCTGGTGATGGATAAACTGAAAGAAGCGTTAGAGCAGAAAAACGACTCTAATATTCAGGCTAACATCACGGTATTAAAAGAGGTGTTTGACAACATCCATAATAAAGATTACGACCACGAAGTGGATCGTAAAGTAGCCAAAGCTTTGCTACCACTTTATGCAGAGATGGTTCCTGCCGGACAGCGTCCCGCTATCTACGAGGTGATTGAAAAAGAATATAAAGGAGACTACAATGCATACGTGGATGCAATGTATGATACTTCAATTTTAGCAAATCAGTCTAATTTTGATAAGTTTATCAAAAAGCCAACTGTAAAGGCAATCGAAAAAGATATAGCCACACAATACTCACGTGCTAAATTTGATAAATATACCGACCTGGCTGCACAGATGGGCAAACTGCCGGAAGAACTGGCTTTATTACATAAAACATATATCCGTGGACTGGGTGAAATGAAATTGCCTACACCATCTTATCCCGATGCAAATTTCACAATCCGACTGACTTACGGAAATGTGAAGCCATATAGCCCCAAAGACGGTGTATATTATAAATATTACACAACAACCGATGGAATCCTTGAAAAAGAGAACCCGGAAGACCGTGAGTTCGTGGTCCCGGCCAAACTGAAAGAGCTGATTGAGAAAAAGGACTTCGGACGCTACGCATTACCGAATGGTGAAATGCCTGTTTGCTTCCTATCTACTAACGATATTACCGGTGGTAACTCCGGAAGTCCGGTACTGAATGAAAATGGAGAACTGATTGGTTGTGCGTTTGATGGTAACTGGGAATCACTGAGTGGCGACATCAATTTCGATAACAACCTGCAACGCTGTATCAATCTGGATATTCGCTATGTACTATTTATTCTTGAAAAACTGGGAGGATGCGGACATTTGATTAACGAAATGACGATTGTTGAATAATGATGAAAAAGCAATTATTATCTACTACGTTCGCACTGATGGCACTGACCATCAGTGCCGACGAAGGAATGTGGATGCTTACTGACCTGAAAGCGCAAAATGAAGCTGCTATGATGGACCTTGGATTACAAATCCCCATTGAAGAGGTTTACAATCCGGACGGAATAGCTTTAAAAGATGCTGTTGTGCATTTTGGAGGCGGATGTACCGGTGAAATTATCTCAGCAGAAGGATTGGTACTGACCAACCACCATTGCGGATATGGGGCGATCCAGCAACACAGCAGTGTAGATCATGACTATCTGACAGACGGATTCTGGGCAATGAGCCGAAACGAAGAGTTACCATGCAAAGGACTGACAGTAACCTTTATCGACCGTATTCTCGACGTAACGGACTATGTAAATGAACAGCTCAAAAAAGATGATGATCCTAACGGAGTCAATTATTTGTCTCCCAAATATCTGGCAACGGTTGCCGACCGTTTCGCAAAGGCGGAAAAAATCCAAATCACACCGGCAACACGCCTGGAACTGAAACCGTTTTATGGCGGTAACAAGTACTATCTGTTTGTAAAGACCGTCTACAGTGACATCCGCATGGTAGGTGCTCCTCCCTCCTCTATTGGCAAATTCGGAGCTGACACAGATAACTGGATGTGGCCGCGTCACACAGGAGACTTCTCTTTATTCCGCATTTACGCAGACCCAAGTGGCCAGCCGGCAGAATATTCTAAAGACAACGTGCCCCTACAAGTAAAAAAACACCTGACAATTAGTTTGGCAGGAGTAAAAGAGGGTGACTTCACCTTCGTTATGGGATTTCCCGGACGTAACTGGCGCTACATGATTGCCGACGAAGTAAAAGAACGGATGCAAACCACCAACTTCATGCGCCATCATGTACGCGAAGCAAGACAAGTTGTACTGATGGAACAAATGCTGAAAGATCCCGCGGTGCGCATACATTACGCAAGCAAATATGCCTCTTCAGCTAATTACTGGAAAAATGCCATTGGCATGAACGAAGGGCTTGTTCGCCTGAAAGTGTTGGATACCAAAGAAAAGCAACAAGAACAGTTATTGGCAATGGGACGTGAGAAGAAAGATGATTCTTACCAGAAGGCCTTCGACGAAATACGTTCGATTGTAGCTCACCGCCATGATGCGATGTATCATCAACAAGCTATTAACGAAGCATTGGTAACTGCACTTGATTTTATGAAAATCCCTTCAACCGACGGATTGAAAAAAGCGCTTGAAAGTAAAAATGCTTCAAAAATTAAAGAAGAAACCGATAAACTGAAAATTGCAGCAGATAAATATTTTGCATCTGTCCCTTTCCCGGAAGTAGAACAAATCGTAGGCAAAAAAATGCTCGAAACCTATGCCGGATATATTCCGGAAGATCAACAGATCGGTATTTTCAAAGTAATAAACAGCCGTTTCAAAGGAGATAAGAATGCCTTTATCGATGCTTGCTTCAAGTATTCAATCTTCGGGTCGAAAGAAAACTTCGACAAGTTTATCGCTCGTCCTACCCTGAACAAACTCGATAAGGACTGGATGGTTCTCTTCAAATACTCCATCACAGACGGATTGCTGCAAACAGCTCTCGCAATGAAAGATGCCAATAAAAACTATGATGCCGCCCACAAAGTATGGGTAAAAGGTATGATGGACATGCGCCAAGCCGCCGGCACACCTATCTATCCGGATGCAAACTCGACTCTCAGATTGACTTATGGTCAGATATTGCCGTACGAACCTGCTGACGGAACAGTATACAACTACTATACGACTCTGAAAGGTGTGATGCAGAAAGAAGATCCTGGCAATTGGGAGTTTGTAGTACCCACCAAACTGAAACAACTATATCAGGCGAAAGACTTCGGACACTACGCTATGAAAAACGGAGAAATGCCAGTATGTTTCATTGTCAATACAGACAACACAGGAGGAAACTCCGGAAGTCCGGTATTCAATGGAAAAGGTCAACTGATTGGTACCGGATTCGACCGTAATTATGAAGGTTTGACAGGAGATATTGCTTTCCGTCCTTCTTCACAACGTGCAGCAGTGGTTGACATCCGCTATACTCTATTTATTATTGATAAATATGCAGGTGCTTCACATATCATCAAAGAACTCGATATTGTGGAATAATATAAAAAGAGAGTGCACTTCACTTAAAGTGTACTCTCTTTCTTTAAAATATCAATGGAAGTATTTCTCAATAAAATTCTTCACTCCCACTGATTACCTGATAGCTTCAGACAAAATCTTCTACCAAATACATCTCTTCAACCATATCTTCCATGGTTTGTTCCAGATTTATTACCGCTTCTTCAGGTGAATCACCATACGCATTACACTGCATACTTACAGTAAGCCAGGCATAATAACCTCCATCGGATGTACGTTCAAGCACATAATCAGTTTTATTCAATTTCATATCGGAAAATAATTAGTTAATGTAGGTACAGTAATGACCGACTGCTGGTCGATAAGTCGTTCGAGTTCTCCTATAATCTGCCGCTCACTACTACGGGCCCAACGAATAAACTCTTTGTTGGGAACATACGTCCCGGCAAAACGTAGCAACGACTCCAAATCAAAAGATTCGCCAATAATTCCGGCACCGGACCGGTAAGCATCATAGGCATTGCAATCCTGTTCGATATGGGCAGGTACCATTAGTACAGGTTTTCCCAAATACATTGCCTCACAAATAGATTCAAAACCGGCCGTACTGGCATATGCTCTGCAACCGGCCATTCGGTTGAGGAATTTCACATCATCAATCTGGTGGAAACTTAGGGTAGCATCTACCTTGATTACCTCGTCAACATCCTGTTTATCCCAGAAAAAATGCATAGGTACTTCAGGATGTAAGACATGAAAGGCTTCTACACTATCTGCAAAACCGGAATTAACCATATATCCGTGAATATAATTGCCTTGTTCCGGTTGGATGGCAGTCACTTCCCTACGAAGCAGAGGAGGAACGACGGTTATACCTTCTGCTCGGTCCGGATTCATCTTATGGAAAGAAAGCGCTAACCGCCTATTGGCACGCAGACTCGTCAAACGTGTAAAAAAGCGAAGTATGGAAAGTTGGATCATAGATTTCCGTGGAAACTCAAAGTTTTTATGCAAGAACAGATATTGATGCCCGACGCAGACATAAGGAACAGAGGGACGGAAGAGTGCGTAGGTAAGTCCGGTCAGAAGTTCGTAGAAGTTGATCACGACTTCCGCCCCTGTTTCCTTAATACGCTGATCGATATAACACATGCTGCGAAAGTATTCCGGTGTACGTATCAGGTTATAAACAAAACTCTTTTTCAGATTAGCCCGCTTATTTTCAGTGGTAGGCAAAAAATTCGGACTAGTGAAGCGCTTTACGGGTGCCTGAATACTTCGGTTAAAGAAACCGGGTAAAGTACGTGATGAACTTTTCCCGACAAGTACTTCCACTACTTCGTGTCCATTACGCAACAACATATCTTCCAGAGTAATGGCTTGGGTAAAATGTCCCCTCCCCTCTCCTTGAACGATAAACAAAAATTTCATGATGCTTTAGTTATTGGTGTAGTTTTTTTCTCTTTGTTATTATTTTCTTTCAATAGTTCACTATCAAAATAACGGATAGTCCAGTTTCCTTCTTCATCTTCTGTCAAAGCCGAAAGTGTTTCTACCCAGTCACCCGAATTAAGATAATGAATACCATCACAATAAGTATTGGCAGGGTGATGAATATGCCCGCATATCACCCCATCACACCTTTTAACTTTTGCCAGTCCTACAAGCTCTTTTTCAAAATCAGAAATATAAGAAACAGCGGTCTTCACTTTATTCTTGATAGATTGAGAAAGAGAATAATAAGGCTTACCCTGCTTCATTCTGCGGGCGTTATAAACTTTATTCAACCACAACAGAAAAGTATATCCAGTGTCCCCCAGTTTCGCCAACCACTTCATTTGGGTGGTCACTGTATCGAAAATATCTCCATGGGTCACATAATAACGTTTGCCATGACTCTCATAGATGCAGTCTTTCACAATTTGGACATTATAAAAGTTCAAAGGTGCCAGATTATCCAGAAAGTCATCATGATTGCCACGAACATAAATCACCTGTGTTCCGAAATTCTCCATCATTTTCATAATCACTTTAAAGAAGTCCGTATGTTTAGCTTTCCATTTGCCCAAACCGCTTTTCTGTAAATGCCATCCGTCGATGATATCACCATTCAGGATCAGGCGGTCACAATTAATCGATTTCAAAAAGTGAGTAACCTCTTCTGTTTTGGAATGCTGTGTTCCCAGATGAATATCCGAAAGAACTACTGTGGGATAATACGTGCGTAAATGCATAACTTTTTGTTTTTTCGTTACGCAAAGATCCTGTTTCCAGATTACAGGAGGATGAATGCAAGGTTACTATATGATGAACAAAATCGGGGTTTCTCTGTTATTATAATAAAACAAATAGCTATATTTGCCCTGTCTAAACGAGGGCTTATATTTATCAAAAGAAAGGAAAAAATTATGGAAAAATTCGAAGATTTGATACAGTCACAAAGTCCCGTTTTAGTAGATTTTTTTGCAGAATGGTGTGGACCTTGCAAAGCAATGAAACCGATTCTTGAAGATTTGAAACAACAGATAGGAGAAAAAGCCCGCATTGTAAAAATAGATGTGGATACCCATGAGGACTTGGCGGTAAAATACAGAATCCAGGCAGTGCCTACTTTCATCCTTTTCAAAACGGGAGAAGCAGTCTGGAGACATTCCGGTATGATCCAAGGTAGCGAACTGAAAGGAGTTATTGAACAATACACAATAAAAGACAAAGAATGAAGAAAGTATTATCATTAGTAGCTTTGGCCATGATCAGCACCATTATGTTTGCTGTAAACGATGGAGCCAAGACAAATCAAAACAAAAAGGAAGCAAAAAGCGGTGAAGTCATTGTGATGAATAAAGAGATGTTTATCAACGATGTGTTTGATTACCAAAACTCAAAAGAGTGGAAATACAAAGGTGATAAACCTGCTATCATCGACTTATATGCCGATTGGTGTGGTCCTTGCCGCATGACAGCCCCTATCATGAAATCGCTCGCTAAAGAGTATGACGGGAAGATCGTGATATATAAAGTGAATGTAGATAAAGAAAAAGAATTGGCTGCCCTGTTCAATGCAACAAGCATTCCTCTTTTTGTATTTATTCCCATGGAAGGCGAACCTCAATTGTTCCGTGGAGCAGCAGATAAAGCCACTTATAAAAAAGCAATAGACGAATTTTTGCTGAAACAGAAATAAAGTTTTAATAAAAAACATGATAAAAGGGTATGGTGTCGTCTTTGGCAAACCATACCCTTTTATCAATTACTTAAAGTATCCAACCGGATGATTCATCATCGGAATCTGACCATCTTTCAATTTCAAAGCACTTCTGAGCCGGGTTGTATCCATTGTTGCGCGTGGAACCGTAGCCAGTCGCGCTGCGGAACAAAATAATGAAATATTCTGAGAAACAATCCCTGCATCCATAGCTCCTGTCATTTGAGTGCGATTATTTTTCACATCTCCCAATTTTGATAAATCACTGACCAGTACCAATGATAGCGGAGCACTATTGACAAAAGCCTGTCCCCCTGCAACTGCCGAACGATAATCGCCCTCAGAAATCAAGTTAAGCTTATGTCCTTTAGCATCATACAAATAAGTACCTTGCGGAAGGACTACGTAGATATCGACATCTTGACGATTCATGGCCGACGGAGCAGTGCGCTTGCCCTCTGCCGGACGACTAATTCCATTGGCGGCCCACAACAGGTCGGATAAATCGGTGTTGCTCAGAGCTTGGGAAGCATATTCACGGACAGAATGGCGCTCGGATAACGCTTTCATTAACTGTCCGCTACGATTTATATTGGGCTTGGGCAGCTGAATCACCTGATCGGCAGCATAAATTGTCATTGACAAAAGAAGAAAACACACTAAAGACTGTAGTTTTTTCATAATCCTTTTTCTTTTAAGTGAAATACAAATATAAAAAAATCATCAGTTAACGGCCCCATTTCAAAAGAAAGTTTAACAAAAAAGGCCTGTATCCGTATAGATACAAGCCTTTTTCTATAATCATCTATATGATTTATTTCTTACCGAAATAACGGTTATAAAGTCCTTCAAAACCTTTACCGTGACGAGCTTCGTCTTTACACATTTCGTGCACTGTATCATGGATAGCATCCAAATTCAAAGCTTTAGCACGTGTAGCAATGCGCTTTTTATCTTCGCAAGCACCGGCTTCAGCATTCATTCTCTTTTCAAGGTTTGTCTTAGTATCCCATACGCAATCTCCCAGCAGTTCGGCAAACTTAGAAGCATGCTCAGCTTCTTCCCAAGCGTAACGTTTGAAAGCCTCAGCTACTTCAGGATAGCCTTCACGGTCAGCCTGACGGCTCATAGCCAGATACATACCAACTTCAGTACATTCGCCCATGAAGTGATTGTTCAAGTCTTTGATCATTTCTTCGTCACAACCCTTAGCCACACCGATTACGTGCTCGTCAACAAAAGTGAGTGCACCACCTTCTTCTTCAACAACTTCTACGAATTTGCTTGCAGGAGCTTTACACAAAGGACATTTCTCAGGAGCTGCGTCACCTTCATAAACATAACCGCAGACAGTACATCTAAACTTTTTCATTTCGTCTTAATTTTAAATTAATTAGTCAATACGTATATCATTTAAACAATTCTTACAAATACCTTTATAATAGTAATGCATTTCACTTACTTCATGTCCATTCATTTGAAGTCCTTCTACTTGTTTCATTTCAACCTGGCACTTCAAATCATAAATACGTCCACAACGTTTACACAAAAAATGAGCGTGTTGTGAAGTATCTCCGTCAAAATTGGTATTCCGTTCGTCGATAGTAAGCATTTGTGCCGCTCCCTGTTCCGAAAACAGTCTAAGAGTATTATAAACCGTTGTCTTCGAAAGTGTTGGCATAGAGGGAGATAATGCAGTGTATATTTCATCAGCCGACGGATGTGTCCTATGTTCCATCAAATAGTTCATGATAGCAATACGCTGCATGGACGGTTTAATGTTATGCTCTAATAATCGGTTGTATGATTCCATCTTCTTCCTCTTTTACAAAATTGTATTCATTACAATTTTAAATCTGATGCAAAGATAAAGAGTTCTTTTATTTTCGCAAACAAAATACGGATATTTTTTTGATAAAATAGAAAAACGGCATACAAAATGACTTTTGCATGCCGTTTCTTATGACAATAATATGTACGTATTAAACTCCTTTGGGATTTTCACCATATTGGTTGCTGCCCGGCTGTCCATCCTGGATAGTCAGGAAGAGATACCAAAGGCTACCGATTACCGGCACAAAAGTGATAAACAACCACCATCCACTTTTACCGATATCGTGCATACGACGCACGCTAACAGCAATCATAGGCAGGAGCATAGCCAGATAATAAAGCCCTACAAATACACAAACTGTACCTAAAATGCCATCAATAATACCTGCAACAATAGCGAAAATAGCCATAAACAAGACAAACATCCAGTATTCACGTCTTCTGGCTCTTCCGTCAAAGTCTTTCCACTTCTTCAAAACATCAATGTACTCTTTCATTTTTCTAATTCTTTTAATAGTTAATAATTGTTGGTATTTTGTGTTTATTTCAATAAACCGCTGCAAATATAATAACTATTATTTGTATTTTTTATATTTTCTGCGTTTATTTTTAGCAAAAAATAAAAGGGGAAGATTGTTTCTTCCCCTATAGTACAATGTAAAAGCCCTGTATAAGCCAATCTACAATCCTCTGTTCCGTAACAAAGGTTCTATACCCGGTTCCTTTCCGCGAAAGTTCTTATACATATTCATAGCATCGTCAATTCCTCCCGGAGTGAGAATATAGCGACGGAATCTGGATGCTACTTCCTGATTAAAAAGATCTCCAGTCTCCCTATAGGCTTCAAAAGCATCACTATCAAGCACTTCAGCCCAAATATAGCTATAATAACCAGCCGTATATCCACTATTCATAATATGGTTAAAATAAGTAGTACGATAACGGGGAGGTATCTGATTCGGCAACCCTCGTTCTTTAAGTACAGTTGTTTCAAATTTAACGATATCCATATCTCCGGGAATTTCTTTGAGCACATGATAATCCATATCAAGCAAAGAAGCAGCAAGATATTCGGTCGTAGCAAATCCTTGTCCATACTTGCCACTCTTATCAAGTTTTTCAATCAAAGCAGAAGGAATCACCTCACCGGTCTGGTAATGTTTTGCATATACCTTCAGTACTTCCGGCTCAAATACCCAATGTTCCATAACTTGGGACGGTAGCTCTACAAAATCGCGCGGCACTCCGGATACTCCATAAAAACGTACATCTTTAAACAAATTGTGCAATGCATGCCCAAACTCGTGGAATAAAGTGCTGGCTTCATCTGCACTGAGCAAAGCAGGCTGACCCGAAGAGGGTTTGGTGAAGTTGCACACAATTGTTACTACCGGTGCCAAACGTTTGCCGTCACGATAGGTTTGAGAGCGGTAAGTCCCGCACCATGCACCTGCTCGCTTGCTTGAACGGGGAAAGAAATCCATATAAAGCACCCCCAGATGACTACCGTCCTTATCTTTGCACTCGAAAGCCTGTGCTTCTTCATGCGGTTTTGGTATGTCATTTATTTCGGAAAAAGTGATACCATAAAGTTTATTAGCCACATAGAAGGCGCCGTCACGAACATTATTCAATTCAAGATAGGGACGTATTTCATTTTCGTCCAGACTGAACTTTGCTTTCTTTGCTTTCTCAAAATAGTAGCGCCAGTCCCATCCTTCAGGGGTGAAGTTAGCTCCTTCTTTTTTAATTTCAGCCTGAATGTCAACTAACTCTTCCTTAGCTTTCGCAACTGCAGGAGTCCAGATCTGATTCAGTAAACGATACACATTCTCCTCGTTCTTCGCCATACGGTCTTCCAAAACATAAGAAGCATAATCGGCATATCCCATCAGTTTAGCTTTCTCCAGACGTAAAGTAACCAATTTCTTCACAATTTCATTATTGTCTGTCTCGTTACCATTATTGCCACGATTGATGTATCCCTTAAATATCTTTTCACGCAACTCACGATTATCTGCATATTGCAAAAAAGGCATCACACTCGGATTGTGTAAAGTAAAAAGCCACTCTCCTTCCAGCCCCTCTGACTTAGCTGCTTCGGCTGCAGATGCCACGAGACTTTCCGGCAATCCGGCAAGGTCCTCTTCCTTATCTATAACCAACCGGAAGGCATTGGTTTCTTTCAGCAGATTCTGCCCAAAAGTCAACTGCAACATTGAAATCTCGCTATTCAACTGGCGCAACTTTGCCTGGTCAACAGAATCGAGATTAGCACCTCCACGAACAAATTTCTTGTAAGTCTCTTCCAGTAATTTATTCTGTTCTTTATCTAAACCCAATTGCTCGCGTCGTTCATAAACCTCTTTCACACGAGCAAACAGAGCAGGGTTCAGACTAATATCATCACGGTGTGCCGAAAGCAATGGGGTAAGCTCTTTGTTTAGGGTCTGCATTTCATCGTTCGTATTACAACTGTTCAACCCATAAAATACTGTATTCACCTTATTTAATAACTCTCCACTCTGATCGAATGCAGCAATAGTATTATCAAAATCCGGAACCGAACGTTGATTTACAATAGCATCGATTTCTTTTTTCTGCTCTTCCATCCCTTTCAGGAAAGCCTCTTTGTAATGCTCTACTTTGATCCGGTCGAACGGTGGAACACCAAAAGGAGTTGAATACTCAGCCAGAAAAGGGTTTCCGGCATCGGTGGCTGCTTTCTGTGCACTTGTGCCGCAAGCAGTCATCACGGCAGCCATTCCGGCAGCCATAAGCATCTTCTTCATGTTTTTGTGCGATTTAATATTATAATGTATCAATTCAAATTTGACAAAAATACAAAGATTCGATTTAAATGCCTACTTTTGCCGGTAGAAATGATAAACCCTGATAGAAAATGAACTACGGATTCGTAAAAGTTGCGGCGGCTGTTCCCCGCGTAAAGGTTGCAGATTGCAAATTTAATTCAGAAAGACTGGAGGGTCTTATTGCCATTGCCGAAGGCAAAGGGGTGCAGATCCTTACTTTTCCCGAAATGTGTATTACCGGATATACCTGCGGAGATTTGTTCGCCCAGCAACTTCTGCTTGAACAAGCAGAAATGGCGTTAATGCAGATTCTGAACAATACCCGCCAGTTGGACATCATTTCTATATTGGGTATGCCGGTAGTAGTCAATTCCACGATTATCAATGCCGCAGTCGCTATCCAGAAAGGCAAAATACTGGGAGTAGTACCTAAAACCTATCTACCTAATTATAAAGAGTTTTATGAACAGCGTTGGTTTACATCTGCTTTGCAGGTCTCGGAAACCAGTGTACGTTTGTGTGGACAAATTGTTCCGATGGGCAACAACCTGTTGTTTGAAACAGCAGAAACAACTTTTGGAATAGAAATATGCGAAGACCTTTGGTCTACGGTTCCTCCAAGTTCTTCACTGGCGCTGCAAGGGGCTGAAATCATTTTTAATCTTTCTGCCGACGATGAAGGGATCGGCAAGCATAGCTATCTTTGTTCTCTGATCAGCCAGCAATCCGCACGGTGCCTCTCCGGTTATGTTTTTTCATCCAGTGGTTTCGGCGAATCAACGACGGATGTGGTTTTTGCAGGAAACGGACTCATATACGAAAACGGTGGCCTGCTTGCACGAAGTGAACGGTTCTGCCTGGAAGAGCAATTAGTTATCAGCGAAATAGATGTAGAATGTATCCGTGCCGAACGCCGTATTAATACAACTTTTGCTGCCAACAAAGCCAATTGCCCGGGTAAAGAAGCAATCAGAGTCTCTACGGAATATACCAACAGTAAAGATCTGAATCTTACCCGTACATTCAACCCACACCCTTTTGTTCCACAAGGAGCTGAACTCAACAATCGTTGCGAAGAAATCTTCTCCATACAGGTCGCCGGACTGGCACAACGCTTAGTACACACAGGAGCCAAAACAGCTGTAGTGGGAATTTCCGGAGGGCTCGACTCTACACTGGCATTATTAGTATGCGTCAAAACATTCGACAAGCTGGGATTATCCCGTAAAGACATTTTAGGTATAACCATGCCGGGGTTCGGAACGACCGACCGCACTTATCATAACGCCATCGCTTTGATGAACTCGTTAGGGATTTCGATTCGCGAAATCAGTATTAAGGAAGCATGTATCCAGCACTTCAAAGACATCGGACATGACCTCAACGTACATGATGTAACATACGAAAACTCACAAGCGCGCGAACGCACGCAAATCCTGATGGATGTAGCCAACCAAATCTGTGGATTAGTAATCGGGACGGGTGATCTCTCTGAACTTGCATTGGGATGGGCCACATACAACGGTGACCACATGTCGATGTATGGCGTCAATGCAAGCATACCCAAGACACTGGTACAACATCTTGTACAATGGGTAGCTGAAAATGAAGTCGACGGGAAATCTAAAATAACCCTGCTGGACATTGTAGACACTCCTATCAGTCCTGAACTGATACCGGCAGATGATAATGGAGAAATCAAACAAAAAACGGAAGATCTGGTAGGTCCTTATGAACTCCACGACTTTTTCCTGTACTATTTTCTGCGATTCGGCTTCCGCCCGTCGAAAATATACTTTCTGGCACAAACCGTATTCAACGGAATATACGATGCTGAAACCATAAAAAAATGGCTGCAAACCTTTTTCCGCCGGTTCTTCAATCAACAATTCAAACGTTCGTGTCTGCCCGATGGTCCAAAGGTAGGAAGTGTCTCCATCAGTCCGAGAGGTGACTGGCGTATGCCAAGCGATGCCAGTTCGGCTGCATGGTTGAAAGAAGTATCCGAATTGTAACAATGACGATACCTCTTTTTAATATGATGTCGCGACCTTTGCAACGTCATATTAAAAAGAGGTAAAGTTATGAAAAGACAATTTATTTTAGCATTTGTACTATTTGTATCCAGTATTGCCCTGAACGCTGCAAATTCAGTGCCGGATGATGACAAATCCGACAACAAGAATAAAGCGGAAGTAAGCTCAGTCGTAAAAACAACATGGGAGTTCTATTCTGCCATTAAACAGCCATCGGCAGAAGCACTGGCCAATGTAACTAATTACAAATTCGGACAAGAAGCCGGTTATCTCTATAACCAGTTCATGAATATCTATGTGGTAAGGGAAGAAGTAGTTCCGGGTGATCCTACCCGTCGTACCGTCATTCGGAAACCTACTATCTACAATGCCGTACGTTCTATCGAAAAACAACTGAACAGAGAACTCAAAAGTAACAAAATGGGGCAGGAACAAGTAACTGCCGAATTTACAAATGTACTCAAAATAGCCATCTCTGCTTTCGACTCTGAAACCGAATCATTCGAAGACGTTTTACAACAAAATCGCAAAAATGCAGCCGCCCTTCTTTCCGTTTTCCAAAACGTAAAACTAACCGATATTTAAACTTTTTCAATAGGTAAACTTATACTTGTAGCAAGCCTCGGACAATGGTAAATCTCTTGTCCCGGCATCTGCTATGCCCAAACACTAAATTAGTACATAACTTATGAACAGTAAATTTTATCTGTTTCTTTGTTGTATGTTTTTGTGCACATCACTTGCTTTTGCACAGACAATCAAAGTAACAGGAACAGTAACAGACAAAATGGGACCGGTAATCGGTGCCACAATCATGGTAAAAAACTCAACGAACGGTACGGTCACCGACATAGACGGACGTTACCGTCTCGAGGCCTCCATAGGTGATATCCTGACTTTCTCTTTCGTCGGATACAATACGGTAGAAAAAGAAGTGAAAAGCAATAATCCTATGATCAACGTTGAACTGACAGACGATGTACAGGCTATAGATGAAGTAGTAGTAACTGCTATCGGTATCAAACAACAAAAGAAAAAGATCGGTTACACCACCCAGCAAATCAACAGTGACGTGTTGAATGCAACTCCCAACCTGAATGTCGGTTCTGCACTTTCCGGGCAAGTAGCCGGCTTATTGGTAGCCAATCCGACCGGTATTTTTCAGGCACCAAGTTTCAAATTACGCGGTAATACTCCTTTGATTGTATTAGACGGTGTTCCGGTAGAAACGGACTTTTTCGATATATCGAGTGAGAACATCGAAAGTGTCAACGTGTTGAAAGGTACAGCAGCTTCGGCGTTATATGGTTCACGCGGAAAAAACGGAGCTATCTTAATTACCAGCAAAACAGCCAAGAAAGAAGGGTTGGAAATCAACTTTTCCACCAACAATATGATTACTGCCGGTTTTGCCGTATTACCCGAAACACAGCATCAATATGGTAGTGGTTCGAACGGCAAATACGAATTTTGGGACGGTGCCGACGGTGGTATCTCAGATGGTGATATGACATGGGGTCCCAAACTAAACGTCGGGACCAAAGTAGCCCAATGGAATAGCCCCATCCGAGACAAAGTGACCGGGAAAGAAATTCCTTGGTGGGGAGATGTGAAAGGGACTCAATATGATGACAAATCACGCTACGAACGAGTTCCTATCGACTGGGTATCTCATGATAACCTGAAAGACTTCCTGCAAACAGGATTAGTAACCAACAACAACATCTCTATCGCCTATAAAGGAGAGAAAGCACGCTACTTTGTAACCGGACAGTATGCTTATCAAAAAGGACAGGTACCCTCTACACAAATGCACAGCGGAGGGGTCAACTTCAACTCCACTTTCGATCTTGCTCAAAACCTGCAACTTGACGCCAATCTGGCGTATAACAAGGTGGTTTCTCCAAGCTATCCACGCTATGGATACGGACCTAAAAACCATATGTACACCATTGTTGTATGGATGGGAGACGATGTGAACGGTAAAGAACTCCGTAAACATAAATATGTTCCGGGACAGGAGGGATATCGCCAGGCCAGCTATAACTACGCATGGTACAACAACCCTTATTTTGCCGCCGAAGAGCTTCAGCAGTCGGAAAACCGTGATGTAGTGAACGGTCAGCTACGTCTCAATTATCAACTCCTGCCCAACCTGAACATTCAGGGACGCGCAGCCTTACGTCAGAAGACAATTCTACAGGAAATGAAAGTTCCCAAAACTTACATGAACTATGGTGACTCACGTGAAGGCGACTACAAAGTCTGGAATGACCACCAGACCAATGTGGATGCTGATATACTGGCTACCTATACACAAGACCTTACTCCCGATATTCTTTTTACACTGAATGCGGGTAGCTCTGTATTTTACCGAAATTACCGTCAAGAGTACCAGTCTACCGACGGTTTGATCGTTCCTTTCGTATACAGTATCAAAAACACCCAAGGACCATCCATTACCGATGCCAACCGGAACGAGAAATCCATCCGCAGTATTTATGGCTCTGTCAACCTCGACCTTTATAAATATGCTTACCTGACCCTGACGGGACGTAATGACTGGTCATCCACTCTCGCAAAAGGCAGCAATTCTTACTTTTATCCTTCCGTAGCAATCAGTACAATGGTGTCTGAATATGTCAAACTACCTACATTCATGGATTATCTTAAAATGTATGGCTCATGGGCAGTCGTTTCTACCGACTTGTCTCCATACCAGATTATATCTACCTACACTAAAGATACCAACTATGGTTCAAACCCGTCTATCTCCTATCCCTCGTCTCTGGTGAACTATTACATCAAACCCCAGAAAACGACCTCTTGGGAAGCAGGTTTATCAACTTCTTTTTTCCGGAACCGTCTCTCCTTCGACCTGACATATTATCACACGATTGACGAGAACCAGATCATCGACCTGAACATATCGAATGCTTCGGGTTTCACCAGCCGTAAAGTGAACGGTAATCAATATACCACTAACGGATGGGAAATCATGGCAAACGTACAGGCAATCCAAAATAGAGATTTCCAATGGGAATTTGCCCTGAACTGGAGCAAAAGCATAAAGAAGCTGACAGAAATATATGGTGGACAAAAAAAATTCGGTGACTTGAAAGTAGGCGACCGTGCCGACGCATTCTACGGTTCACAATGGCAAAAAAGTGCTGATGGAGAACTGATTCTCGATGAAAATGGCATGCCGACCAAAGACGCCTACAAACAATATCTGGGACATCTGGACCCCAACTTCCGTATGGGTATGCAGAATACGTTCCGTTATAAAGACTTCACCCTGTCTGTCGATCTGGATGGTGCGTACAAAGGAGTCATCTATTCCGTACTGAGCGAAAAGTTATGGTGGGGTGGTAAACATCCGGAGTCTGTTGAATACAGAGATGCACAATACGCAGCCGGACATCCGGTATATGTGCCCAACGGTGTAGTGGTAACCGGAGGTGAACTGAAACGTGACATTGACGGAAATGTCATCTCGGATACCCGTACATACAGACGTAATACAACAGCCGTCGATTGGCAGCAATGGTGTCAGAATTACCCTTATCAGGCTTATGTGTCATCCAAAGAGAATGCGAAGTTTGCCAATGTATTCGACCGTAGTTACATTAAATTGCGCCGAGTAGCCCTGACCTACAACTTCACTAAATTACTTTCAAAACAAAGTCCCGTGAAAGGACTGACTGCCACAATCTTCGGCAACAATCTTGCTGTATGGAAGAAAGTTCCTTTCGTCGATCCTGACTATACGGGAGACAGCAATGACGGAGGGGCCAACGATCCTACTGCACGCTATATCGGTATGGGAGTCAACATAAAATTCTAAACATGTTATGAAACCAATAAGAATTTATAAAATGAAAAAGATATTATTATTTATGGCATCCATATGGATGTGCGTATCCTGCGGAAACCTGGAAAAGATGAATATAGATCCGGACAACGCCACTCAAACCCATCCCAAACTTTTGCTGACACAAATCAGTATGAATGCATTCAAAAGAGGAACCGACGGAATGTATGCTACTAAAAAAGTGATTCAGACTGACGGAGAAAGTGCCGACCAATACTACAAATGGACACGGGGAAGCTTTGGCTACTACGATAACCTGAGAAATGTACAAAAAATGGGTGAAGAAGCCGAACGTGTGAACGCTCCGGTATATACGGCGCTTACCAAATTCTTCCGTGCCTATTACTTCTACGAACTGACCTTACGCTTTGGGGACATTCCTTACCGCCAAGCCTTAAAAGGAGAAAAAGAAGAGATCTATACTCCTGAATACGATACTCAGGAAGATGTTTTCACGGGCATCCTTCAAGAACTGAAAGAGGCAGATGAAATACTGGCAAATGACGCCTCTGTAATTGATGGTGATATTATTTACAATGGTAATGGCAATCAATGGAGAAAGCTGATCAACTCTTTCCGGTTGAAAGTACTGATGACTCTTTCGAACCATACGACTGTGGGGAATCTTAATATTGCCTCCGAATTCAAGGCCATTGCAACAGGCAGCCCACTAATGGAAAGCCTGACCGACAACGGGCAGCTGGTTTATCTGGATCAACAAGGGAATCGATACCCTCAGTTTAACGCACAATGGTCCGGCTATTACATGGATGATACTTTTATCCAACGAATGCGTGAACGTCGGGATCCACGGCTTTTTATCTTCAGCGCACAAACCAATAAAGGAAAGACTGAAGGAAAGGCCATCGACGATTTCAGCTCTTACGAAGGAGGTGACCCGGCAGCTCCTTACAGTGATGCTATCATTAAAGTAAGTGAAGGAACCATATCACCTATCAATGACCGTTTCCGCACAGACCCTATTGTAGAACCAACCATGTTAATGGGGTATGCAGAACTGCAACAGATTCTCGCCGAAGCTGTCGTACGAGGATGGATCAATGGCAATGCGCAAACATATTATGAGAATGGTATCCGTGCCTCTTTCTCCTTTTATGAAACACATGCCAAAGCCTACGCCTCTTATCTCAATGCCGATGCGGTCAACCGATACTTACAGGAACCTTTGGTCGCCTTCGGCAAAGCTGCCAACGTAGACGAACAGATAGAGCGCATCATTATGCAAAAGTACCTTGTAACCTTCTATCAAGGCAACTGGGATTCTTTCTACGAACAATTGCGCACTGGTTACCCGGACTTCCGCCGGCCTGCCGGAACAGAGATCCCTAAACGTTGGATGTATCCGCAAGGTGAGTACGACAACAACGGAGCTAACGTAGAAGCGGCCATCATGCGGCAGTTTGGTACAGGAAATGATAAAATCAATCAAACCACCTGGTGGCAAAAAAAAGACTAACCCAAATTCAAAAAAGTTATAACGATGAAAAAAATAATTCTAAGCAGTGCACTGCTACTGGCAAGCTTATGCGGACAGGCACAACAGGCTCCAGAAAAAATAAACTTCAATAAGAACGGAGAATTCAAGATTGCACAGTTTACCGATATGCACCTGGGACATGACCAGGAAAAAAACATGATTGTAGCAGACATGATAAAAGAAGTACTTGACTCTGAAAAGCCGGATCTTGTGGTTTTCACAGGAGACATTACCACGATGGACGAGGTCAGCCAGGCATGGGAAGCCATAGCCGGCGAACTCGCCACTCGCCAGCTCCCCTGGACTGCCGTCTTGGGTAACCACGATGATGAATATGCAGTAAAACGGGATGAGATTATACGTATCATCCAGCAACAACCTTATTGTATGATAAAAAACATCGCTGAAGGTATTAAGGGAGAAGGTAATCACATTATCCCAATCTATGGTTCGGCAGATAACAAAAAAGTAGCTGCACTGCTCTACTGTCTGGACACGAATGCCTACTCAAAACTCAAAACAGTGAAAGGATACGATTGGATCGGACAATCACAAATCAACTGGTATACCCGTGAAAGCCAAAAATATACCGAGCAGAACGGAGGACAACCTCTGCCCGCATTAGCTTTCCTCCATATTCCATTGCCGGAATATACTCAGGCATGGGAGTCATTTGATACCAAACGATACGGCGACCGCAACGAGAAAGAATGCAGCCCAAACATAAATAGCGGAATGTTTACCCAAATGCTGGAATGCGGTGATGTGATGGGAATTTTTGCCGGTCATGACCATGTGAACGACTACATCGCTACACTTTACAATATCGCTTTGGGGTACGGACGCGCTTCGGGCGGTAAAAACACTTATGGTGACAAAACACCCGGCAGCCGTATGATCGTTCTTAAAGAAGGTAAACGGGAATTCGACACTTGGCTTCGTGAGAAAGAAAATACGGAAAAGCTAAATGTCTGCACCTATCCGGACTCGTTCGTGAAAAAGAAATAGAGATCCTTCTTTTTCAGCTTACACAAAACGTTCTATAAGGAAAGTTACAGAGTTATTCATAAATCCCCCTTTTATAATAAACGTGCATTTATTACAAAAGGGGGATTTATAATTAAAAAAGCAAAGATAATCCTTAATTCTTTACAGTACCCCTTTACTGGATGGCAATTCAAAATGATAAATATCCCGTTTCAATGCCATTTTCAGTGCACGGGCCAAAGCTTTGAAAATACCTTCTATCTTATGATGTTCATTCTGTCCCTCGGCTTTGACATTCAAATTCATCTTGGCAGCATCGCTCAACGACTTAAAAAAGTGTAGAAACATCTCAGTGGGCATCTCTCCTATTTTTTCACGTTTGAATTCGGCATCCCATACTAACCAAGGACGACCTCCGAAATCAAGGCATACCTGGCAAAGGCAATCATCCATGGGTAAAGCATAGCCATAACGTTCAATTCCACGTTTACTGCCCAGCGCCTGATAAATACAATCGCCCAAAGCTATGGCCGTATCCTCTATGGTATGATGCTCGTCTACCTCCAGATCACCCTTCACCCGAATGCTCAGATCCATGCCGGAGTGCTTACCGATCTGCTCAAGCATGTGGTCGAAAAAGCCCAATCCGGTAGAAATTTCACAGGCACCATTACCATCCAAGTTGAGAGCTACCCAAATATCCGTTTCCTTTGTCGTACGATGCACTTCTGCTTTTCGTTCTCCTGCAAAAAGAAATTCAGTTATCCGGTCCCAGTCTGTAGTAGCAAGGACACAGTAGGATTCTAACCCCTTTTCTTTCAATAAGTCAGTGTTCTCCTGAAGATAGATAGCACAGCAACCTAAATTTTTGGCAAGTTCGACATCTGTCGGACGGTCACCTATGACAAAACTGCCTTCCAGATCATATTCCGGATTAGAAATGTATTTAGTCAGCATACCGGTACGCGGCTTCCTCGTAGGTGCATGATCTGCCGGCATACTACGGTCTATCAATATATCATCGAACGTAATACCTTCTCCCTCTAAAGTTTTCAGCATCAGATTGTGGGCCGGCCAGAATGTCTCCTCCGGAAAAGAAGAAGTACCCAGTCCATCCTGGTTGGTCACCATAACAAATTCAAAGTCGAGTTTACTATGGATAAATCCCAGATTACGAAAGACTTTAGGATAAAACTCAAGCTTCTCCAAAGAATCGAGTTGATAGTCGATGGGAGGTTCGATGACAAGAGTGCCATCACGGTCTATAAACAGTACTTTTTTTTTCATTTTTCCTATTGATATTTTTTCAGTGCTCCAATCAGTCTGGCATTCTCAGCCCGTGTACCTACAGTTACACGAAGACAATTACCACACAATGAAATGGAATTTCTGTTACGTACAATAATTCCCTCTCCCACCAGGTAGTTATAAATCTTCACCGCATCGGTTACACGCGCCAGGAAAAAATTCGCATTCGACGGAAACACCTGTAACACGCAAGGCAGCTCAATAAAAGCTTCTTCCAGATATCCCCTCTCCTCTTTCAACGTTTTTACCCAACGTTCTATCTCGTAATATTTGTGAAGCATCTCTATAGCTTGCTGCTGGGTCAACTGATTCACATTATACGGATATTTAATTTTGTTCAGGATTGCGATAATCCCTTCGGAAGCAAAGGCCATTCCCAAACGAATGGCTGCGCACCCAAATGCCTTGGAAAAGGTCTGTAGAACAACCAGATTCGGATATTTATCCAACTCGGATAAGAATGACGGTTGGTCAGAGAAGTCATTGTAAGCTTCATCCAAAATAACCAATCCTTCGAATCCGCCAATGACCTTTACTATCTCAGAACGAAGCAGATCGTTTCCCGTGGGATTATTAGGAGAACAAATAAAAATCATCTTTGTCCGTTCATCCGCCGCCGCCAACAACTCTTCAGCCGAAAACTGGAAATCATCGTGGAGTAACACTTTGCGATATTCCACATCATTGACATCGGCACAAACCTGATACATGCCGTATGTAGGATCAATGGCTACTACGTTATCTTCACCCGGTTCACAGAAAGCACGGAATACCAGGTCGATAGCTTCATCACTGCCATTCCCGAGAAATATATGGGCGGGAGGTACTTTTTTGATTTTGGATAACTCCGATTTCAGATCCCGCTGCATCGGATCGGGATAACGATTGTGCGGTAAGTTATAGGGATTCTCGTTAGCATCCAAAAAGACGGATGCAGCCGCTCCGTTATATTCGTCACGAGCCGAAGAATAAGGTTTTAGCCTCCAGATATTCGACCGGGTTAATTCTTGCAATGTTCTCATTTTCTTATCTCCTTTAATCTAACGGTTACTGCATTTTTGTGTGCATCCAAATGTTCATTTGCAGCCATTACTTCGATAGCCGGACCAATAGCAGCCATTCCATCAGGAAGTATCTCCTGAAAGGTAATTTTACGGATGAAACTGTCGAGACTTACCCCACTATAAGCTTTGGCATAACCATTCGTTGGCAGGGTATGATTAGTTCCCGAAGCATAATCACCTGCACTTTCGGGAGAGAAGGCTCCCAGAAATACAGAACCGGCATTAATGATCCGTCCGGATACTTCCATGTAATTCTTAGTCTCAATAATCAGATGTTCTGGTGCATAAGCATTAGTCAATTCCAGCGCCTCATCCATATCCTTCACTAATATCAACTTACTGTTGGCCAAAGATTTCTCGGCAATGTCGCGGCGGTTCAGATAGCCCAACTGTCGCTCAACTTCATATACGACTTCCGTTTGCAATTTTTCAGACGTCGTAATCAACACAGCCTGACTATCCACTCCATGTTCCGCCTGAGACAGAAGATCAGCGGCAACAAACACTGGATTAGCAGATTCGTCAGCCAGCACTTCTACTTCTGAAGGTCCGGCCGGCATATCAATGGCTACATCCCTCAAGCTGACAAGTTGTTTGGCTGCTGTAACATACTGGTTTCCCGGACCAAATATCTTATAAACCTTAGGAATACTCTCTGTTCCGTATGCCATGGAAGCAATGGCCTGTACTCCACCCGCCTTAAATATTTTGCTGACTCCGGCCAGATGGGCAGCAAAAAGGATTGCCGGATGCACTTTCCCATTTTTGTCAGGTGGTGTGCAAAGTACAATCTCTTTGCAGCCGGCAATCTTGGCAGGAATTGCAAGCATAAGCACGGTAGAGAATAAAGGAGCCGTTCCTCCGGGGATATATAAGCCGACCTTTTCAATGGCTACTGCCTTCTGCCAACAAGTAACCCCTTCCATAGTATCTACCTTTTTTCCCTCAAAACGCTGTGCAGCATGGAAAGCTTCAATATTGCGTTTAGCCAGATAAATGGCAGCTTTCAATTCTATAGGAACCTCTTTTTCAGCTTCTTCAATCTCTTCGAGTGTAACGGCCAGTGAAGTGAGTTCGGCTTTATCAAACATAGCTTCATACTCCATCACCGTCCGGTCTCCACCAACTCTTACACGATTAATAATATCACGTACAGTATCAAAAAGGCTTTCTGTGTTGAGTACGGGCCGCTTCAGAATTTCATCCCACTGCGATCTATCGGGGTATTTAATCAGTTTCATTATTTTTTAATTAAAAGTTCAACAAACAGACTCGCCTAAATAATCATCTTTTCAATAGGCAATACTAAAATTCCCTCTGCTCCCAGTGCTTTCAGTTTACCTATAATCTCCCAAAATCGTTTTTCATCAAGTACTGTATGCACAGAGCACCAGCCTTCCTGTGCCAATGGCATTACGGTAGGACTCTTCATCCCCGGCAATACGGCAATAATATCGTCCAGCTTATCTTTAGGTGCATTCATCAATACATATTTTTTATCTTCGGCTGTTTTCACGGCATCCATACGGAAAAGCAATTCGTCCAATACCTCTTTCTTCTCTTTACTCATATTCTTATTGCCTATCAGCAGAGCTTCCGACTTCATCACGACCTCCACTTCTTTCAGACGATTGCTGACCAACGTAGAACCGGAACTGACAATATCAAAAATAGCATCCGCCAGTCCGATGCCTGGAGCAACCTCTACAGATCCGGTAATGACATGAACCTCGGCTTTAACTCCATTACTTTTCATAAAATTATCCAGAATTCCCGGATATGAAGTAGCAATTTTCTTTCCATTAAACCAACTTAGACCGGGATATTCAATATCTTTGGGCATAGCCAGAGATAAACGACATTTGCTGAATCCAAGACGCTTAATAATTTCTGCGTCTTCTTGTTTTTCTACGAATTCATTTTCTCCCACTATACCAAGATCAGCAACTCCCGTAGCCACAGATTGTGGAATATCGTCATCACGGAGGAAAAGCACCTCAATTGGAAAATTAGACGACTGTACGAGTAAAGTACGTTTAGTTGTGCTCAGTTTGATGTCTGATTCTTCAAGAAGGGCCATCGTTTCTTCAAAAAGGCGCCCCTTGGCTTGTACTGCGATTCTTAACATAATTACAATATCTTAATTTACAATTTAAATTCAATATCCGGAAAATAAAAAAGGCCCACCTTATCGGTAAGCCTCGTATTCTATCATATATATACACAATATCATCCTGCCCACCGAGTTATTCGATCGAGTAATGATGATGGCGATGTGTAATAGTAATGTTCATATCTTCATTCTTTATGCGACAAAAATAAACTATTAGTTCCGAATCACCAAACAATTATCAGAAAAACTTCCGTTTTTCTTTCAAATCAAAGGGAGTATCTCTTCATCTTCTACTCCACATGATAAAAAGTGCATCTCTTCTTTAGCTTTTTCCTTCGGAAAAGTGAAATAAGTGCAGATCGCTTCCGTACACAATTCTCCATTTTTGTTATAAAGACGTGCCTCTATCAGTACAATATTGCGTTTCACCTCTTTAATATGTGCCTTGAGTACTACATGCGAATCATTAGTATTGATCGACTTACGATAGCGAGTTTCCATTTTCGATGTCACTCCTGTCGTCTGTAACTTCCGGAGAACCACCCAGGCACAGATTTCATCGAGAAGTACCGCCTGAATGCCTCCATGCAACGTATCAATCCATCCTTGGTATTCGGGACGCGGACGCCAGATACTTATCACTTCATCATCCTCTTCATAAAATTCCATTTTCACACCGGCTTCATTGTTGGGAGCACAACCAAAGCAATTATATCCTTCCATTCCCTTCCAAGGATTAATAATCTTTTTCATACTTTCCTATTTTAAATTGCTCAAAGATATAAATCTTTTTGTAAAATGCACAATTCTCGCTACCAGAACTTTATCTATCATTCATTTGTTATACGAATATTCTATTGAAGAAAGGAAAAATATGAAAACAGTAGTAGACAAAGCCTCCTCCAGAGGTTATTTCAATCATGGCTGGCTTAAAACCTACCATACATTTAGCTTTGCAAACTATTACAACCCATCGAGAATGCATTTTGGCGCATTGAGGGTGCTGAATGATGACAGTGTAGCTCCATCAATGGGATTTGATACACATCCTCACCAGAATATGGAAGTGATTTCTATTCCCTTGAAAGGTTATCTGAGACATGGTGACAGTGTAAAAAACACCCAAACCATCACTCCCGGCGATATCCAAGTAATGAGTACGGGTAAAGGTATCTTTCACAGCGAATATAATGGCAGCGATAAAGAACAGTTAGAATTCCTACAAATATGGATATTTCCGAGAATCGAGAATACAGAACCGGAATATAACAACTACGATATCCGCCCCTTACTGAAAAGAAACGAACCGGTTTTGATTATCTCGCCTGACGGTAAGGTACCTGCTTCCATCAAACAAGATGCCTGGTTTTCCATGGGAACATTTGATGCCGGAAAAAGCTTTGAATACAAATTGCACCAAGAAGGCAACGGAGTTTATATCTTCATCATCGAAGGGGATGTGAAGGTTGCAGATAATCTGTTATCAAAGCGTGACGGTATCGGACTCTGGGATACGAAGAACTTTAAAGTGGAGGTAATCCAGGAAGCAACTTTATTGTTAATGGAAGTACCAATGCGATAAAGCAATAATAAAACATAAGAAAGGCTGCCCCGCTTTATGCGAAGGCAGCCTTTCTTTTCATTCATTGAACACACTATTTATTTTTCTTTCCGGTAGTTCTCAAGTCCGGTCTGCAAGAAGTCTATATACTTGGATATATCTTCATCATAAGCATATGACTTGTTCAGCGGCTTACCTTCATTATCAATCAGAACATAAAAAGGCTGGGCATTGGCACCAAATTTCACACGCTGCAGATAACTCCATTTATCACCTACCGTACGCAGAGTACGTTCTGTTCCATTCTCTGTAATCTTCACCGGTTCGGTAAGTGGAGTCTTGTTATCAACATAAAGGGTAATCAATACATAATCATTATTGATAATGCTACTTACCTTCGGATCAGTCCATACGGCAAGCTCCATCTTACGACAGTTCACACAACCATATCCTGTAAAATCGAGCATCACCGGTTTGTTATGCTGGCGGGCATATTCCATACCCAAGTCATAATCGTCGAACTTAGCATGTACCTCATTGGTATAAAGATTAAAGTCCTGAGTCTTCATAGGTGGTGCAAACGCACTGACAGCCTTCAAAGGTGCTCCCCACAGGCCCGGAATCATATAAATGGCAAAAGCCAAAGAGATCAGTGCCATGAAAAAACGAGGAACGCTCACTTTCGTATCATCGTCATCGTGTGGAAACTTGATCTTGCCTAACAGATAAAAACCAAGCAAAGCAAAAATCACAATCCACAAAGCAAGGAAAGTTTCACGATCCAGAATTCTCCATCCATATGCCAAATCGGCAACAGACAGGAATTTTAGAGCAAAAGCCAATTCCAAAAAGCCCAATGTTACTTTAATCACATTCATCCAGCCTCCTGACTTAGGCATTGATTTCAGCCAAGACGGGAATAAGGCGAATAAAGTGAACGGCAGAGCCAGCGCAATGGCAAAACCGAGCATACCAATCGCAGGAGCAACTACGCTGCCGGTAGTAGAAACCTGTACTAACAGGAATCCGATAATAGGGCCTGTACAAGAGAAAGATACAAGCGATAATGTAAATGCCATCAAGAAAATACTCAGTAATCCGCTGGTAGCTTCTGCTTTACTATCTACAGCCGTACTCCATTTTGCAGGAAGTGTCAGTTCGAAAGCTCCAAAGAAAGAGGCGGCAAATACGATCAACATCAGACAGAACAGAATATTGAAGACCGCATTGGTAGAAAGAGCATTCAACGCACTGGCACCGAATATCAAAGTAATGGCAAGTCCCAATGCCACATAGATCACAACGATAGATGCACCATAAGTCCATGCATCACGGATACCTTTCTTTTTATCTTTGCTCCTTTTTAAAAAGAAGCTTACCGTCATCGGTATAATAGGCCATACACAAGGAGTAAACAAGGCCAGCAAACCTCCCAGGAATCCTGTAATAAAGATATAGATCCAGGACATATCTTCCTGAGAATTTGCTTCTCCGAACTTCTTCAAATCATTAATAACCGGCTTCCATAAATCAATGCTGCCTACAGCAGAAGTTACAGCAGTAGCTACCGGTTCTATAATACTATCAGAAACTGATGCGACAGGCTCTTCAACCGATGCTGCAGGAGTCTCTTTTACCGAAGCTGCAGAGGTCGCAACCGCCTTACCCGAAAGTTTGAAAGGGACTTGTGTAGGAGGCAGGCAATTCTCATCGTTACAAGCTCCGTACTCCAGATAACCTTCAATCGAATAATCACTGCCGGTAAACTTTATCTTTTGTACGAACTGGGCCGTCTTTTCAAAATAACGCACTTTCATTTCGAACAGTTTGTCAAAGCTCGAAACTTCTTTTCCCCTCGGGGCCAATTTACCAACCACTTCGGCACCTGATATCTTCTCTACATTAAAAGTTGCAGAGATAGGGCCGCCATCACCCAGATCGGTAGAATATACGTGCCAACCGGCATCAATCGTACCAGTAAAAACGATTTCCGCTTCAGCTCCCGACAGGGTTTTCAGCTCTGTTTTAAACTTTACAGGCTCTTGTATCTGCGCCTGTGCCGTAAACACAACCAGCAGTAAAAGCAGAAAAGAGGATAATTTTTTCATTCTTTAAATTGTTTATGATGTTTCTAAAAATATAACAGCTATCCAAATTTCCGGGTTTGAGTTTTCGGCAAATCTTAAATAGCTATCATTTTTTATAACTAAAATTCATAATCTACACACGCCCGGCTCTCTTTCGTTTCCGCCAGAATTTTACCGGCAGCCACATGTTCGGGATGGGTAGCGTAGAACTTTACATCATCCAGATTATCAAATTCACTATACAACGCAATATTCCAGGTTTCCCCCGGGTTCATATTCAGCCCGACCTCAATCTTACGGATCACAGAGATTTTAGCAGGCAATGCTTCGATAGCCTCTTTAAAACTATTCATCACAACGAGTTTCTTTTCTACAGAAACATCGTCTCTTAACTTAAATAATACAATGTGTTTTACCATTACGTTGTTATTTTAATTATTTGTTTTTATATTTGTCAGCCAAAGTTGTTTTTTACAGTTGCAAAATTACTCTATTTGTTTCAAATATACACTATAAAAGGATGTTAATAATAGGAATAGCAGGCGGAACAGGCTCAGGAAAGACCACCGTCGTACGGAAAATCATTGAGAGTCTGCCGGCTGGCGAAGTAGTATTACTGCCACAGGATTCATACTATAAAGACAGCAGTCATGTGCCGGTGGAGGAACGGCAGAACATCAATTTTGATCATCCGGATGCTTTTGAGTGGAGCCTTTTGTCTAAACATGTTTCCATGCTGAAAGAAGGCAAGTGCATTGAGCAGCCCACCTATTCCTATCTGACCTGTACCCGTCAGCCCGAAACAATACATATTAAGCCACGTGAAGTTGTCATTATCGAAGGTATCCTGGCCCTATGCGACAAAAAACTGCGTAATATGATGGACCTGAAAATATTCGTCGATGCCGATCCGGATGAACGGCTGATACGCGTCATCCAACGTGATGTAGTGGAACGGGGCCGTACGGCAGAAGCTGTAATGGAGCGATACACACGCGTCCTGAAACCCATGCATTTGCAGTTCATCGAACCTTGTAAGCGTTATGCCGACCTGATTGTCCCTGAAGGGGGAAGCAATCAAGTAGCTATCGATATATTGACCATGTACATCAAAAAACACATCGGTTAGTCATGAAACGGCACCTCGTAGTTTACTTTCTCTTTTTCCTGCTCTTCTGTATACTGTCCTGCCGTAATAAGCAGGTAATCGTTACAGAAGATACCTCGGCACACGATCTGGAGCAAATCAAAGATAGTGGCGAACTCGTCGTTCTCACTCTTTACAGTTCAACATCTTATTTCATTTACCGTGGGCAAGACATGGGTTTCCAGTATGAGCTCAGTGAACAATTCGCTAAAAATTTAGGCGTAAAATTACGCATAGAGGTTGCCAAGAATGTACCGGAATTAATCCGGAAATTGCTGAATGGTGAAGGAGATCTTATCGCATATAATATTCCAATTACCAAAGAATTAAAAGACAGTCTGATTTATTGCGGTGAAGAAGTGATCACCCACCAGGTGATTGTTCAACGAAACACCGGAAAAATAAAACCACTGAAGGATGTAACCGAATTGATCGGCAAAGATATATACGTGAAACCTGGCAAATATTACGAGCGGTTGGTCAATCTGAATAAAGAGCTTGGCGGGGGTATTCATATTCATAAAGTAACTAATGACAGCATTACCGCTGAAGATCTGATAACTCAGGTTGCACAAGGTAAAATCCCCTATACAGTTGCGGATAATGATGTAGCCAAACTGAATGCTACTTATTATCCCAATCTGAATACCGGCCTTTCTATCAGTTTTGACCAACGGGCTGCATGGGCAGTGCGTAAAGATTGCCCGCAACTGGCAGAAGCAGCAAACAAATGGCATAAAGAAAATATGACCTCACCTGCGTATACAGCCAGTATGAAAAGATATTTCGAAATCAGTAAAGCAATGCCCCACTCTCCCATCTTGTCCCTAAAAGAAGGCAAAATCTCTCACTACGATAACTTATTCAAAAAATACGCCAAAGAGATTGGCTGGGACTGGCGCCTGCTGGCATCTTTAGCTTATACAGAATCCAATTTCGATACTACTGCCGTATCATGGGCGGGAGCAAAGGGATTGATGCAATTAATGCCTGCTACCGCACGTGCAATGGGAGTCCCACCGGGAAAAGAACAAAATCCGGAAGAAAGTATCAAAGCTGCCGTAAAATATATTGCAGCCACAGACCGTAGTCTGAGTATAGTTCCGGATAAACAGGAGCGGATTAAATTTATCCTCGCTTCATATAATGCCGGATTGGGACATATTTTTGACGCTATTGCACTGGCAGATAAATATGGCAAAAATAAAACGGTATGGACCGATAATGTAGAAAATTACATCCTACTGAAAAGCAATGAAGAGTACTTCACCGATCCGGTGTGTAAAAACGGATATTTTCGTGGAATAGAAACATATAATTTTGTGAGAGATATCAATTCGAGGTACGAATCGTACAAGAAAAAAATAAAAAGCTGAAATGCTTCTAAAGTCTGCAATCAAAAAAATTGCAGACTCTTGACAACGCATTTCTATTTTTTTCCTTTTCCTGTCAGCAAACTTATAATGATAACAGCTACCACTGACAATGGTAATGCAAACAATATAGGATCTATCATCGGAAAAGGATAGGTTTCAATCAACACATCCTTACCGAAAATCCATCTGCATACCCCCATAGCTGCCGCTTCTTTCTGATGAAGAAAGGCTAAAGCAAATAAGCTTCCTATAGTTCCTATCCAAAGGCTTGCCATCACTCCCTGCCGGGTAGCGCGTTTCCAATATAAGGCACAAAAATATGCGGGAAGGAAAGCTGCTGCACAGATACCCATAAAAATAGAAGTTCCACGGGCAATAATATCATTGGGCAACATATAACAAATGATATAACTCACTAATATTGAAAACAGCACTCCCAGACGAATTACATTAGTCAGTTTGCCACGTGAACGAGGCTTGTAAGTACCATAAATATCAGAACCGACCGAGGCACCCATCGTATGGAACTGTGAACTCAGTGTAGACATACTGGCAGAAAGAATGCAAAGCATGAAAAGTGCGGCAAACCAGTCCGGCATTGCTTTATTTATAAAGTATGGAATAATTTTATCCATATCTTTGACTGCTTCTGTAGCCACTACACCTTCGGTTTTAAGAAAGAAAAGATTACTTAGTGCCCCTGCATGATAAATAGCACCTACGGTGATAATCAGGAAAAAACATCCGATAAGGACTCCCCGGTTCAGTTGTTTACTACTCTCTACAGTCATAAAACGAACCACCAGTTGAGGTTGAGCAAGACAACCGATCCCAACTCCCAGAATCAAAGAAGTGACCAATGTATACCATTGAGGTGAACCGGTAACAGGCATGGCAGTCCATCCCTGATGTCCTAACGCTTTGAATTTCTCCGGAACCAAAGGAGCAATATCTGTCAGCGCCTGATTAGCTTCCGTAAAGCCCATATCCAGTACCCGATACAATGAAAAAAGCAAGAACAGCATACAGCCAAACATAATAACCGCCTGCAAAGCATCCGTATACATCACACCCTTCATTCCTCCAGCTATCACATAGGCCGCTATTACCAGGGTGAATATCAAAAGCGAGACATTAAAATCAATCTGAAAAATCTGTTCGATAAAAACTGCTCCTCCCTTCATTACCACTGCCGCATACAAAGGCATTCCAAGAAAAATAACTGCGGCCACAAACACCTGTATCCCCCGTGAACGATAATGCCTGCCCAACAATTGTGGAAATGTACTAACATTCAGTCTGGCTCCCATCCTGCGTGTCCGGAGGCCGAAAAAGATAAACGCAATCACCACCCCGATAAACATATTCAGAAAACAAAGCCACTGAATACCCATACCGAAGGCAGCAGCCACCCCACCAAAACCGACAATGGCAGAAGCAGATATGAAAGTAGCACCATAAGAAAGTGCCATGACAAATGGATTCATCTGTCGTCCCCCTACCAGATAATCACTGGCGGAAGTTGTCTTTTTATAACCTAAAAAACCAAGATAAGCCAATGATAGCAGATAAGCTATCACAATCAGTCCAAGTGTAAATGTATTCATCGTGTTTTATCTTTTTCGTCGTCTTTATTCCAATATTTAAGACCAAACCAGGCAGCAAAAAGCACACATACTACCGAAAGCAGATATGGCAAAATGATAAGAGAGTCGCTTATTCCAAACATTCTTGTATTAGATTTCGATTAATATTGGTGCAAATGTAAGGAATTTATTGAAATGGAAAAACAAAATGCAGAATTTATAAAAAAGAAAAGGAACAAAAATAAAAAAAGCCGCCTCTTTTTATCAGGGCAGCTTTCAGAAAAATCAATTTACGGTTTAATATTTCTCGTAATGAACCTTCTTCTCATCGTATTTCTGCTTAGGTTCCTGCAGAGCAGCCGGATACCCGAAAGGAATCACACATAAGGGCACTATGTTTCCCGGAAGCTCCGTATACTTGCGGACAACCCGGATGCGGTCTTCATAAGGATAAGCAGCTGTCCATACTGCACCCAATCCCTGAGCCTCAGCAGCTAACAGAATATTCTGCGCAGCAGCCGAACAATCCAGATACCAATAAGAAGAACGGGCTACATCACCACATACAACAATGGCATAACGAGCCTGAGTCAACATCTTTGCATAAGGCAATGCAGAAGCCATAGAATCGAGAGCAACCCGATCAGTGACCAGCACAAACTCCCAGGGACGAAGGTCTTTTCCTGACGGAGCAGCCATACCGGCACGTAACATCAAGTCTATTTTCTCTTTCTCTACTTCCTTATCCAGATAAGCACGTACACTCTTACGCGCAAAAATATTATCCAAAGCAGCATTGGATGCTGACGGGACTTCTTTTGGGGAAGAAGATGAACAAGCAGCGAATGAAATCATCCAAAGCAATCCAATCGCCCATGCATAAATCACTTTCTTTGTTCCCATAGATTCTTTTTTATCAAAATAGTTTCAACCTTTTTTCTTGAGCTTCTTTCAATGAAACAGTTTCCCGCTTCATCAGACCACTCTTATCACGGAGTACCTGATATTCACCAGACAGCTCCTGCGCCAGTTCTTCTTTCAATTTCGGACTCATCAACCGGGCAGCGACACCGGCATTCTGTGAAGCATCTTTCAGATGAACCACCGGTGCATGATATACCGGAGCAATTTTCAGTGCAGTATGTAGTTTGGATGTGGTTGCTCCACCTATTAATAATGGAATATCCAGTCCGGCTTTCTCCAACTCCATAGCCACATGCACCATCTCCTCCAACGAAGGAGTAATCAATCCACTAAGGCCTATCATATCTACCTTTTCCTCTATGGCTTTTTGGACAATCGATTCAGCCGGCACCATCACTCCCAAGTCAATGATATCATAGCCGTTACAAGCCATCACAACCGAAACAATATTTTTACCGATATCATGCACATCTCCCTTCACTGTAGCCAACAGAACCTTTCCGGCAGAAGAGGTCCCTTCCACCTTTTCCGACTCTATGACCGGTTGTAAGATTGCAACGGCTTTCTTCATCGTACGGGCTGTTTTTACCACTTGCGGAAGGAACATTTTACCTTCACCGAACAACTCGCCTACATGATTCATTCCATCCATCAACGGTCCCTCAATCACATCTACCGCCTTATCGTATTGTGGCAAGGCTTCTGCAAGATCTTCTTCCAGAAAATCTCCGATCCCCTTTACCAAAGCATATTGCAACCGTTCTTCTACCGTCCCGTCCCGCCAGGCATCATGCTTCACCGGTTGTCCTGCTGAAGCATTACCTGCCGAAGCCTCCTTCAAATTATCAGCCAATTCAATCAATCGTTCGGCAGCATCAGGACGCCGGTTCAATACCACATCCTCTATTCTCTCAAGCACATCCGCCGGAATATCCGTATACAGCACAGAAGTACCAGGGTTTACAATCCCCATATCCATACCTTTCTGAATGGCATGGTAAAGGAATACGGCATGCATAGCTTCACGAATATAATTATTTCCACGGAATGAGAACGATAAGTTACTTACTCCTCCGCTGATATGTGCTCCGGGAAGATTCTTTTTAATCCAGGCAGTTGCTTCTATAAAGTCTACCGCATAATTATTATGTTCCTCAATACCTGTTGCTACAGCCAGCACGTTCGGATCGAAAATGATATCGTGCGGGTTAAACCCAATCTTATCTACAAGTAAACGATAAGCACGTTCACAAACTTCTATTTTACGGGCAGCCGTATCAGCCTGTCCTTTTTCGTCAAAGGCCATCACTACTACAGCCGCGCCATACTGACGAACTGTTTGAGCGTGTTCAAGGAATTTTTCCTCTCCTTCTTTCAACGAAATGGAATTCACAATTGATTTTCCCTGGAGACACTTCAAGCCGGCCTCGATAACCTCCCATTTTGAAGAATCGATCATCACAGGGACACGAGCTATTTCAGGTTCCGAAGCCACCAGATTCAGGAAAGTTGTCATCTCTTCTTTCGCATCCAGCAGTCCGTCATCCATATTGACATCGATAATCAGCGCCCCGTCTTCCACCTGCTGCCGGGCTATAGACAATGCTTCATCGTATTTCTTTTCATTTATAAGACGGAGGAACTTACGGGAACCCGCTACATTGCAACGTTCACCAACGTTGACAAAGTTAATTTCAGGCTTTACTTCCAGCAGTTCCAATCCCGAAAGCCACATACAATCCGGCCTACGAGCCGGAACATGCGGTTTGGCACCGGCAATCAACGCGGGATATTCGGCAATATAAGCATCGGTAGTACCACAGCATCCGCCGATAATATTAATCAAACCTTCATGGATATATTCTTTTACTTCATGTGCCATATCCGCCGGGGTCTGGTCATATTTTCCCAGACTGTTAGGCAAACCTGCATTCGGATATGCACTGATATAGTAAGGAGCACGTGCGGCCAGTTGCTCCAAAAACGGCTTCAATTGCTTTGCACCAAATGAACAGTTCAGACCGACAGAAAAAATATCGGCATGTTGTACCGAAGCCAAAAAAGCTTCCAGTGTCTGGCCGGAAAGAGTACGCCCCCCTGTATCAGAAACCGTCACCGACAACATAACCGGTACTTTAAGCCCGGTTGCCTGCATAGCACGCTCCGCTGCCAGAATAGCAGCTTTTGCATTCAGCGTATCAAAAATAGTTTCTATCAACAAAGCATCTACCCCACTTTCAAGCATCGCTTCCATTTGCTGTTGATAAGCATCGGCCATTTCATCATAAGTCACGGCACGATAGGCCGGATTATTCACATCCGGAGACATGGAACATGTTTTATTGGTAGGACCAACCGAACCGGCCACAAAACGAGGTTTATCGGGATTGAGTGCCGTATATTCATCGGCTACTTCTCGTGCCAGCTTCACAGCCGTCTGATTGATTTCACGCACATACTCCTGTACATGATAATCGGCCATAGAAATTGTGGTGGAACTAAATGTATTCGTCTCAATGATATCGGCACCGGCTTCCAGATATTTACGGTGTATATCCTGAACCACGTCAGGGCGTGTGAGACAAAGTAAATCATTATTCCCTTTCAGTTGACCGGGAATATGCGCAAAGCGCTCACTGCGGAAATCCTCTTCTCTAAGATTATATTGCTGAATCATAGTACCCATAGCTCCATCCAATATAAGGATACGTTCGGGTACCAGCTGTTGAATAGTTCTTTTCATTGCTAAAGGTACAAACCTATCATCGTTTAAACATTCTGTCCATATCGCGACGGTCGTCTTTTTCTTTCAAAGCCTCCCGCTTGTCATATTGCTTTTTACCTTTTGCCAAAGCCACAACTACTTTGGCCAGACCTCTTTCATTAATAAACAAACGAACCGGGACAATGGTAAATCCGGCGTCTTTCGTCCCTCGTTCCAACTTATTCAGCTCCTTTTTGCTCAGTAACAATTTACGGTCACGTCGGGCCGCATGGTTATTATACGAACCATAAAAATATTCGGCAATGTGCATGTTCTTCACCCACAATTCACCTTTCGCAAAATAACAAAACGTATCTACAAGACTTGCTTTTCCCAAACGGATGGACTTAATCTCCGTTCCTGTCAGCACAATACCTGCTGTATAAGTATCGATCAACTCATAGTCGAAAGTAGCACGTTTATTCTTTATATTTATAGGAGCCAGTTTCATTTTATTTTCTTAATTTAATATAGCTGTTAGCTTGTTGAACACAACTTGTATTACCGCCGGACATAGTATTAACAAAATCGACGAGAAAATGGTGTAACGCAACCGATTCTTTTCTTCCACCAGCATCACGACTCTTGCTCCTTCCCATACCACATAAACGATATAAAACTGGAGCAACCAACCGATAATACTGAAATCCGGAAGCAATCCGGTCACTATATGCAACAAAAAGGTGACAACTAATGCATAGCCTGCAAACTGCTGTGCCAAAGGGATATCATTGGACATGCCAAACATTTTTATCCCCATCTGATTGATGGCATAAGCTGCCAGAAAATAGCCTCCGAACAAAGCTACCGCCACTGCACAACACTGCGTCATGGCCAATTGAAAACTTTGCGGTCCTCCCCATCCATTGGTCCACAAAGCACCAATGAATACGGATAAACCGCATAAACCAATCATAGGATAGACAAAAACAGTAAGAACTGCCCGCCTATCCTCTAAACGAATTTCCTCCCAAGCCTTGGCCGGAGAGGAAATCAATGACATTGCTATTTGAAATAATGCTTTGTAATTCAAATTATTTAGCGGTTTTGTATTCTATTTCATACTCCTTCACTGTAGTAGAAGAATCTTCTATTTTATTGTTGTATTCATTCTGCTGTGCCACCACAATAATTTTGGCTGGTTTATCTTGTCCACTCTTCTGCTTATATTCCCTCAAAAATTCAGTGATATCATAAGCTTTAAAGCTGGAAGTACGTGTCGCACGTTCTACTATAGCAGTAGTTTCATCATTAACAGCATAACGCAAATGGAGTTTCAGTTCTGTAGCACCTAAAGTAATATCATCTGTATAGCAAACCAGAGTAAAAGAATGTTTAGCGAGTTCATTCTTAATATCTTCCGGAGTACTTACATTTTTCACACGGTAAAGTACCGGCAATACAATTGTATTTTCACTAAACTGGAATGGGGCTACCGTTGAATATCCTGATGCAAAACTCAATGAACCAATTGGTGCATTAGTAGTCACATCTCCCGAACCACCGACAGCCGTAGTAGTAACTGCAGGAGCATCGATTCCAGTCGGATCTGCTAAAAGTGTAACCTTAATCTGTTTAGGATTTGTCGAGAGGTCCTGACCTTCATCAACCTGACAATAAATATAGGCCATTCTTGCACTCAATGTAACAGGAACCGTGTTAGTGGGTATAAGTTCCGTACCGGCGGCATCTATAAACGTAACATAACCCACTCTATCATTCACTTTCACCACACCAGCCCACTGCTGAGGACCGTTTTCTCCGGAATCCATACATGAAGTAAACATAGTACCCATCAACAGGGTTAAGGCCAACACCATTAATTTCAATTGTTTCATAAATCTATTTTTTAGAGTTTGCAAAGATATAAATTCTAATTCACAATAAGTAAATGCAGAGACTTAAAAAATACTGCATCCATCACTTAACTATTTTTGCAAACAACTCCAAATGATCGTCTACATAGCTTGCTACCAGTGCTGTAACCTCCTCCTCAATATCCAGATATTCTTCTTCAAGATCATCAAAGGCCTCATATTGCTCGTACATCGCCATAAATTCATCCTCCGTACGCTCTTTCTCCAGATCCTGGCGATGAGCATCGTATATTTTCTTAGCTTTATAAACCAACTTCGAGAAATCCTCGGCTCCCCACAAACGCATCACTTTTGCAAAAGGATTATCAAAGATATAACCTCCATACCCATTCTGAATCAATTGACAAAAACCACCAAACATGACTTCATCCCGAAAAATCTGATAGGCCAACAAAGAGTGCTGCTCTCCTGTCAATAGTGGCATTGTTTCGGCAGTAAGCTCCCCGCCAATCACTTCTTTATACTTATCTGTAAACACCTGAATAAATTCATCCATTCCCTCGCCCGCAGCTTTTTGCAAGGAGGCATCCGTAACTTCTATCATTTCCACTATATATAATAAGGTGAATTCTACATTTATAAATATCAGGAAACAAAAATACGGAAAAATATGGTTCAGAAAGGCTTTTTGAAGAGTTTTTTAGAAACTGTCCTATTTTTAAAGCCCATAATTAAAAACTCCCCAATCGCTTTGGGATATATCCCTTGAGCTCTTCAATGGTTCTCTTACGGGATAATTCTTCATCTTAGCGGCTGAGATGAAGCTTTATTACTTTCTCTAATAAGGTTATTTTCAATGATGCAACGACATACCAAGATATACGCCTATACAGTAGGGTATCAACCAAATGCACCACACCACAATACTGAAACGATTGAAATGTTCTTTAGCCCTTTCACTCCCCTTCACATACGTCCAGATAGCCCACATAGCGTGAACAAACATCAACAAGATAGCGATAATGCCGGTCACAGTATGTATTTCATCATGCAGGTGTGTGAGTCGCGCAATATTCTCCATTAAAGCTGTTCCCACAGAATCAGCCAATAGCCCCAATAAGAAAAAGACCAGATGCCAAAATTTCAGTTTCTTCTGCAACCGCTCTCCCCACACTCCTATTGTGTAAAACACCAATGCAGAAGTTATCACACAAATGGCTGCTATTAAATAATGTATATCTACTTCATTCAAATTCATAACCGATCAATTTTTCTCAAAAGAAACAAAGAATCAGAGTAATAGTTCAACAAAATAAAGATTATCTAAAATGTCATCTCCACATTACAATCTAACGAAACCGAAATTTCTATTTTTCTCTTTTCATAAAAAAGTAATAAAACCCGATTTGCAAAAACAAATAAAACGACTACCTTTGTGAGCGATTTGAGAATCGTGACTACGTATTTTTAATTATATCACTTAAAAAAAGAGCTAATTATGACTTATTCACACGAAGTGGAACACATGTGTGTTGTAAAGAAGGGTCCTAACCATGGACCGGCTCCCATACCCGAAGAAGGAAAATGGGTAAAATCAAAAGAAATTGTTGATATTTCAGGTCTGACACACGGTGTGGGTTGGTGTGCTCCTCAGCAGGGTGCATGTAAGCTGACTCTGAACGTAAAAGAAGGTATCATCCAGGAAGCTCTGGTTGAAACTATCGGCTGTTCAGGTATGACTCACTCAGCTGCTATGGCTGCTGAAATCCTCCCGGGAAAAACTATCCTCGAAGCATTGAACACAGACTTAGTTTGTGATGCCATCAACACTGCTATGCGCGAACTCTTCCTGCAGATCGTTTACGGACGTACTCAGTCAGCTTTCTCAGAAGGTGGTCTGATCATCGGTGCAGGTCTGGAAGACTTGGGTAAAGGTCTGCGTAGCCAGGTAGGTACATTGTACGGTACTTTGGCTAAAGGTCCTCGTTACCTTGAAATGGCAGAAGGTTACATCAAGACAATTGCTCTTGACAAAAACGATGAAATCTGCGGATACGAATTCGTCCACATGGGTAAATTCATGGACGAAATCAAGAAGGGTACTGATGCGAATGAAGCATTGAAGAAAGTTACCGGTACTTACGGACGCTTCACTGCAGAACAGGGAGCTGTTAAACACATTGATCCACGTCACGAATAATATAAGGAGGAAAAGAAATTATGATTAGAGAAGTAAAATTTGAAAGTCAGGACCGCCGTATCAAAGGCATCATCGAAGCCTTGAACGCTAACGGTATCAAAGACATCGAAGAAGCTAACGCTATCTGCGAAGCTGCTGGAGTTGATCCTTATAAAACGTGTGAAGAAACTCAACCGATCTGTTTTGAAAATGCTAAGTGGGCTTACGTAGTAGGTGCTGCTATCGCTATCAAGAAAGGTTGCAAAAATGCAGCTGACGCTGCCGAAGCTATCGGCATCGGTCTGCAGGCATTCTGTATCCCGGGTTCTGTAGCCGACGACCGTAAAGTTGGTATCGGTCATGGTAACCTGGCTGCTATGTTGTTGCGTGAAGAAACTAAATGTTTCGCTTTCCTGGCAGGTCACGAATCTTTCGCTGCTGCCGAAGGTGCTATCAAAATCGCTGCAAAAGCAGACAAAGTACGTAAAGAACCTCTGCGTTGTATCTTGAACGGTCTTGGAAAAGACGCTGCTCAGATCATCTCTCGTATCAACGGCTTTACTTATGTTCAGACACAGTTTGACTATTTCACAGGCGAACTGAAAGTAGTACGTGAAATTGCTTACTCTGACGGTCCTCGTGCAAAAGTAAAATGCTATGGTGCAGATGATGTACGTGAAGGTGTAGCCATCATGTGGAAAGAAGGCGTGGACGTATCTATCACAGGTAACTCTACTAACCCGACTCGTTTCCAGCACCCGGTTGCAGGTACTTACAAGAAAGAACGTGTATTGGCCGGTAAGCCATACTTCTCAGTAGCTTCAGGTGGTGGTACAGGTCGTACTCTTCATCCGGACAACATGGCTGCTGGTCCTGCTTCTTATGGTATGACAGATACTATGGGTCGTATGCACTCAGACGCTCAGTTCGCCGGTTCATCCTCAGTTCCTGCTCACGTAGAAATGATGGGATTCTTAGGAATTGGTAACAACCCGATGGTAGGTTGTACAGTAGCTTGTGCAGTTGACGTAGCTCAGGCTTTGGCAAAGTAATTTAAGCCATTCTATATTGACAAACTCCTGCAGTCATATGATTGCAGGAGTTTTTTATTGTATAAATCAGAATAGATTATTTCTTCCTTTTTTAAACAAAAAACACCTCTCCTTTTCTCTATCATTTCCCTAATTCTATTTTCAGTATTATAACTTATCCTAATCTCACTACGAAAATCAATGCATTTAGATTACAAAATATAGAATAAGTCTTTCTTTTCTGTATATTTGCGCCCGGTATTTTAGATGCAATTCCGAAAAGTCGTAAGTTTTCGGAGTCATTTTATACTTCCCCCACTTAAGAACTTACTTATTTAGACAAAGTTAATGAAACAAATCAATGCAGTAATTACAGGAGTTGGAGGATATGTACCCGATTACATCCTGACTAATGATGAGATATCCAGAATTGTAGATACCACCGATGAATGGATCATGGGGCGTATCGGCATCAAGGAAAGACGTATTCTGAATGAAGAAGGTCTTGGCACTTCATACATGGCACGTAAGGCTGTGAAGCAATTGATGCAACGTACAAAAAGCCATCCGGATGACATCGATCTGGTAATTGTCGCTACAACCACTCCCGATTATCGGCTTCCTTCAACAGCTTCCATTCTGTGTGAAAGAGTGGGATTGAAAAATGCATTCGCCTTTGATATGCAGGCAGTATGCAGTGGTTTCTTATATGCTCTGGAGACCGGAGCCAACTTTATCCGTTCGGGAAGATACAAAAAGGTTATCATAGTTGGTGCCGATAAGATGTCATCGGTGATAGATTACACCGATCGCGCCACTTGTCCTATTTTTGGTGATGGTGCAGCAGCTTTCTTACTGGAACCTACTACGGATCATTTAGGCATTATAGATTCTGTTTTAAGAACAGACGGCAAAGGACTCCCTTTTTTACATATGAAAGCCGGCGGCTCCGTATGTTCTCCTTCTTATTTTACGATAGACAATCACATGCACTATCTTTATCAGGAAGGCCGTACAGTATTCAAATATGCTGTAGCCAATATGTCAGATGCTTGTGAATCGATTATCGAAAGAAATCAGCTAACGAAAGACCAAATCGACTGGGTTATTCCCCACCAGGCCAATCAACGCATTATCAATGCTGTCGCCCAACGCCTGGATATGCCATTAGAAAAAGTCATGATCAATATCGAACACTATGGCAACACCAGTGCCGGCACACTTCCATTATGTATATGGGATTTCGAAGATAAGCTCAAAAAAGGTGATAATTTGATCTTTACCGCTTTCGGAGCCGGATTTGCCTGGGGAGCCGTCTACGTGAAATGGGGATATGACGGAAAGATAAATAACGCCACCAGCACACAAGCTTAGCCACAGAAAGTCATAATCACGCCACCGTCAACATCAGATAGCTTTTTAAAGCAAAATAGCCCAAAGTGCTTTTTTGCAAATACAAAGGAACCTTATGCCGTTTTTTTTGTTATTTGCTGATAATTAAATGCATTAAGATGATGGAAAATGGCGTAATGATGCAGTATTTTGAATGGAATCTGCCTAACGATGGAAAGTTGTGGAAACAATTAAAAGAAGACGCATCACATCTACATAAAATCGGTGTGACAGCAGTTTGGATTCCGCCTGCTTATAAAGCCGACGAGCAGCAAGATGAAGGTTATGCAACCTATGACTTGTATGATCTTGGCGAGTTCGAACAAAAAGGAACCGTAAGAACGAAGTATGGCACAAAAGATGAATTGAAAGAAGCGATCGACGAGTTACATAAAAACCATATTTCAGTATATCTGGATGTAGTACTCAACCATAAAGCCGGAGGTGATTTCACTGAAAAATTTATGGTTGTGGAAGTCGATCCCCATGACAGAACCCAAGGATTGGGAAAGCCGTTCGAGATACAAAGCTGGACCGGATATAGTTTCCATGGACGCAAGGATAAATATTCTGATTTCAAATGGCATTGGTATCACTTCTCCGGAACCGGTTTTGACGATGCCAAAAAGCGGAGCGGCATCTTCCAGATACAAGGAGAAGGCAAAGCATGGAGCGAGGGTGTAGATAGCGAAAATGGAAACTATGATTTCCTGCTATGTAACGATATCGATCTGGATCATCCGGAAGTAATTGCCGAACTGAATCGCTGGGGAAAATGGGTTTCCAAAGAACTGAACCTTGACGGAATGCGTTTGGATGCCATCAAGCACATGAAGGATAAGTTCATCGCACAATTTCTGGATGCGGTAAGGAGTGAAAGAGGAAACAACTTTTACGCTGTAGGTGAATACTGGAACGGAGATCTGAAAACACTCGATGCATACATAGAATCTGTGGGCCATAAAGTCAACTTATTTGATGTTCCGTTACATTACAATATGTTTCAGGCTTCACAAGAAGGCAAAAATTATGATTTGCAGAATATCTTGAAGGGCACATTGGTCGAACATCATTGCGATTTAGCAGTCACCTTTGTCGACAATCACGATTCACAATTGGGCAGTTCGTTAGAATCACAAATAGAGAACTGGTTCAAGCCACTGGCCTATGGTTTGATATTATTGATGAAAAACGGTTATCCCTGCCTGTTCTATGGAGACTATTATGGTGTAAAAGGCGAAAAGTCTCCCCATGCCCCGATCATTGATATTTTACTGAATGCAAGGCGAAAATATGCCTACGGTGATCAGATCGAATATTTCGATCATCCTTCTACCATTGGTTTCATCCGTACGGGAGATAAAGAACACACCGGTTCCGGCCTGGTCTTTTTAATGTCAAATGATGAAGCCGGTAGCAAAATGATGAATCCGGGTGAGGAACATAAAGGGGAAGTATGGCATGAAATCACCGGAAGCATTCCCGAAGAGGTCACTTTAGATGAGAAAGGAAACGGAAAATTCTCTGTTAATGCCCGTAATATTGCCGTTTGGATAAAGAAAAGTTAAAATGGAAATTCATTCGGAGAGAAAGAAAAAGCTTAGTTTACCCCTACTGTTCAAAATAATAAAAGATACAGTTTGGGGATTTATAGACGACAGCGTTATGAGGCTGAGCGCTTCATTGGCTTATGCGACATTGTTTTCAATTATCCCTTTTCTTTCTCTCCTGGTCACTGTCGGAGTCTTTTTCCATATGGATTTGGCCAACCAGCTTTATGTACAGTTACAACCCATTGTAGGACCGGAAATCACCGAAGCACTTCGCTCCATTATAGAAAATGCAGAACATACAGATTCTTCCAGATCTGCTGCCATTGTCAGCTTAGGCATTTCTATTTTCGGTGCTACCACCATCTTTGCAGAGATACAAAGTTCATTGAACACAATTTGGGGAATAAAAGCTGTTCCTAAAAAAAGCTGGCTCAAGTTTATCAAAAACAGAATACTCTCTTTTTCCATAATACTTGTATTTGCTTTCATCCTTCTGATTACATTTACCATCACCAGCATCATCGGAGAATTGAGTAAAAAGTTTATGGTTAATTATCCCGAAATAGCCGGGTCATTGGTTCAGGTAGTAGGAATCATTATAAATATAGGTGTAACGGCCATCATTTTCACATTGATTTTCAAAATATTGCCCGATGCCAAAATAAAAAGCAGAGATGTTTTTATTGGAGCGATTGTGACCACATTACTGCTACTGGTAGGTCAATGGGGAATCTCATTTTATATAGGGATTGCAAACGTAGGAACCGTTTACGGAGCAGCAGCATTCATGGTCGTTTTCGTTACGTGGATTTATTATTCTTCCATCATCATATATACAGGCGCAGAGTTCACCAAAGCATGGGCAAACGAAATGGGTGGTAAGATTTTTCCCGATGAATATGCGGTAGCCACTAAAACCATAGAAATACACGAAAACAAACCAATCGGATTGGATGATTGAGAACAGGGATTACTTCTCCTGCAATGACTTACTCTCAGCCTCACGACATGTTTTCGTATACTGTTTCAGATGCTTTCTCATCTGCCCGAAGCGGACAAAGCCTAAAAAGAATAAAATGATCCCGGCCATAATACACACCCACGCCAGCCCATGCAGACGTGAGATACTTTCAACTTGAAAGATCCCTATTCCTACAGTCAAGAGATAAAGTGCCATGCGGATATATGCAAACAAAGTTCTTTCATTGGCCAACTTTGTTCTTTCAAGTGCCAAATGATCACGGAGTATCAACTCTTTATCATTCTCAAAGTTATCGGTAAATGTCAACATAGATATTGAGGAAATTGTGTTCTATACGTTTTTCTTTAAAAACAAAGATAGAAAAGAATAGTTCCCCAAAACAGAATCTCAATTAACAAAAACAACCTTTTACCAGCAAGTAGATTAACGTAAACTATACCGATTGAATAGTATCTACCACCCTCCTGATATCTTCATCTGTCAATGTAGGTCCCGAAGGTAGGCAAAGACCGATATCGAACAACCTCTCACTCGTACCGTTCCCGTAAAACGGAGCATCCGTGAACACAGGCTGAAGATGCATCGGCTTCCACAAAGGACGAGTCTCTATGTTTTCGACATCCAGCTTCAAACGGATATCTTCACGACTCTTGCCCGCAAGATTCGGATCAACCAGGATACAAGTCAGCCAAAAGTTGGAAGCAAACCGTGAATCAGGGTTCTCCATGACCGTAATACCCACAACATCTTTCAGCAAATCAACATACAAAGAGTGAATGGCACGGCGACGGGCAATATGATCTTCCAGAACGTACATCTGCCCACGGCCGATACCCGCACAGATGTTGCTCATACGGTAATTGTAGCCGATATGGGTATGCTGATAATGCGGAGCGGCATCACGAGCCTGCGTCGCATAGAACTTTGTCTGTCGGGCCTCCTCAGACGTACGACAGATCAGAGCACCTCCCCCGGAAGTGGTAATCATCTTGTTGCCGTTGAAAGAGAGTGCGGCCAACTCACCGAATGTGCCACACTTCCGTCCGTTCAGTTCCGAACCCAAAGCCTCCGCGGCATCCTCCAATACGGGAATACCATAACGACCCGCAATATCCATGATCTCGTCCATCTTGGCAGGCATACCGTAAAGGTGAACAGGGATAATAGCCTTCGGAAGCTTACCCGTCTTGCGCAAACGGTCCTTTATGGCCTCCTCAAGCAATACCGGATCCATATTCCAGGTATCTTTCTCACTATCCACAAAAACAGGTTTGGCCTCCAGATAAGAAATCGGATTGGCAGAGGCGGCAAAAGTAAAACTTTGGCAGATCACTTCATCACCGGGTTTTACATCCAGAAGAATCAAGCCCAAGTGAAGTGCAGCCGTTCCAGCACTCAAGGCCACCACATGGCGGTCTTCATGCAAATATTCAGCCAAAGATTGCTCAAAAGCATCCACGTTAGGTCCCAAAGGAACTACCCAGTTCGTATCAAAGGCCTCTTTTATAAAGTCTTGCTCACGGCCACCCATGTGAGCAAGCGAAAGCCAGATTCGTTTGTTCATAATAAACTATTTATTATAATTTCATTTTCTTACGTAGTAGGGAATCAAGAGGAAAAGTAAAATTCTATATATCTTTTCCCAAAACGGTATAAACGATGATTTTAATATCATTCCAAAATGACCAGTTATCCAAATACTCTATATTTATTCGCACTTTGTCAGGAAACAAAACTTCATCATTATATTTTTGAGGATTATCCTGCCCCGCCAGCAATTCTTCTTCATTACGATATTTCAAACTGGCAGGTCCGGTAATACCCGGTTTTAAAAGCAACATTCTCCTATCGTCTCCCAGTAGATTGTCAGCATATCCCGGGACATCAGGACGAGGACCGACAAAACTCATATCTCCTATCAGTACATTCCACAGTTCCGGAAGTTCATCAATCTTATATTTTCTCAATTTGGCACCCAATGGCGTGATCCGGCTTTCTCCCTTTACAGAAACAGAACTACCGGAATGCCCAACCGTCATAGAACGAAATTTATACATGGTAAATAATCTACCATACCGCCCAACTCTTTTCTGTTTGAATATAACAGGACCTCCAGGCATCTTAACACGAATAAGAATAGCTGTTACTAATAAAACTGGAGAAAGAAAAAGGAGACCGAGAAAGGCAACGATATGGTCAAAAAGAGATTTCAATAGCACATCAACAAAATTCAATATTAATTTTCTTTACTAATAATTCAAGCACTCCGATTAAGGATCCCCAACCATAAGATAAATGCAATGCCACAAAAGCAGTTAACAAATAAAAGAAGTTCAATCCCTTATTCAGACTAAGCGAAATACAAATACCAACCAACATGGTCAAATAGAGAAATAGAGAAAATAGTGTAAGGAAAATGATCGGAAAATATAGGATAGATAATAATATCGGAATTAATAATGATAAAACAAACAACAGAGGAATAAAATGTCTCGTAGAGAGAGAATCGAACTGCCCAGTATAATACACTGTCAGAACATTCCACTTTCCATTCAAATAATTGTTATGAGAGATACCTCCGAACGTTTCCCTTGCCAAATATGTACAATAAGTATCAGATACAATATAAATATGTCCTCCGCCACGAATAATTCGCTTATTCAGTTCAATATCCTGATTGCGTATCAAACGGACATCATAATATCCATATTTCTCAAAAACATTCCGTTTCCAACAACCAAATGGAACAGTATCGACTTCCATAACTTTACTGACCCCCAAACGAAAGCTCGAATTTCCCACGCCAAACTTATTACTTAGAACTTCCCTTATGGCCAAAGTTTTAGAAGTCTTATTCAAAACATCTGTTCGACAAGCTGCTCCAACATTATCCGCACCAAGTCTGTTAAGTTCACTCACAAGGGTAGAAAAATAATTAGAGGGATATAAAGCATGTGCATCTAAACGCATAATGATGTCTCCAACAGCAGACTCTATTCCAATATTCATAGCAAATGGAACAATCCGATGGGGGTTATCCAGCAGTTTTATAAATGGATATTCAACACTATATCTTTTGATTATGTCACGAGTCCCATCAGAACTCAGCCCATCCACAAATAGAACTTCTAAATTCCTTTGGGAATAATCTTGAAGTAAAATAGACCGAATGCAAACATCGATATACTTTACTTCATTGTAAACAGGACAGATTACAGACAACATAATTTACAAGCGACCGTCAATTGCCTCAGTGCCCAGCACCCCCTTGACATCATATACCACCCCATACCCATGAGATAAAAATCGCCGTACATCTATATTCTTAAACTGACTATGAGCAACTCCCAATACAACAGCATCAAACTTTTCTTGTAAATCATCTATATCATTATTTATCACCCGAATACCATATTCTCGAAAAACTTTCTCGCTATCAGCCCATGGATCATAAACAACAATATTACTTGAATATTCATTTAAAGTAGAGTATATATCAACAATCTTTGTATTTCGAATATCCGGACAATTTTCTTTAAATGTTATTCCAAGAATCAATATCTTTGAGTCTTTTACAAGTACTCCTTTTTTATTCATCAATTTGATTACTTGATTAGCCACATAATCTCCCATTCCGTCATTCAGTCTACGAGCAGCAGACATAATCCGTGGCAATACACCATATACTTGAGCTTTTTGAATTAGATAATAAGGATCTACGCTGATGCAATGACCTCCTACAAGACCCGGTTTCAACTTTATAAAATTCCATTTGGATGAAGCGGCTTCGATTACATCATTGGTATCAATGCCCATAGCATTAAATATCTTAGCCAATTCATTCATAAAAGCGATATTAACATCACGCTGTGAATTCTCTATTATTTTTGAAGCTTCAGCCACTTTTATAGTAGGAGCCTTATGAGTACCATTTACTAATACAGAATTATATACTGCATCTACAATATCTGCTGTTTCCGGTGTCGATCCAGACGTAACCTTTTTAATTTTTTCAACAGTATGCTCCTTATCACCCGGATTTATACGTTCCGGAGAATAGCCCGCAAAAAAATCAATATTATATTTCAATCCCGAAACTTTTTCAACAACAGGTAAACATTCTTCTTCTGTAACACCTGGATAGACAGTCGATTCATAGACTACAATATCTCCTTTAGATAAAACTTTTCCAACAGTGGTACTTGCACCAATTAAAGGAGTCAAATCGGGACGGTTATTAATATCAACAGGGGTTGGGACAGCTACTACATAAAAATTACAATCTTTAATATCATCAAGTTTCGTCGTACAAAAGAAACCATTTTCCTTTATTGCAGATTGCAATAATTCATCACTAACTTCCATTGTTGAATCATGTCCACCCATCAATGAATCAACCCGTGACTGATTCATATCAAAACCAATAGTTTTATACTTTGTTGAAAACAAACGAGCCAAAGGAAGCCCTACGTAACCAAGACCGATTACGGCAATTTTAATGTTATCCATACTAATTATGCTTAAATATTTATATCGCAATTAATACTATTAATCAAAAAGTTTAAGGAATCCTCACGCAATAAATCAATCTTACTATTCACAGCTTTATAATCAATAGGTTCATATACTTTATGTAAACTCATAGAATCAGACAAGATCCTATCTTCCAAGCCCAAAAGATGTAATATACTAAGTAGTCTTTCATCTTTACCTTTATTCCCAGATAATATAGCGACAAATGGTTTATTCAAAATAATAGATAGAGAGACACAGTGAAAAGAGGCCGATACTATTAGCTCTGCATTATTTATAACACTAATAAACTCCAAAGGAGACATTGTATATTTTACCCTAATATCCTTTGATATAAAATCAGATATAGAAGTAGCTCTCGCTAATTTATAATGCTTATATTTACCTATTTCAAAATTTGTTTGAAATAAAAAATCCGAAAATTGTTGACTCCGATTTGTATATGAAAATACATACTTTTCATTTATAGTATGTGACAACAGATTCCAATCACTCTTTCTTAACAAAAATACAGGATCAAGTACCAGTTTTGCCTTTTTATTTATTAAATCCTCAACGATTTTCACACCATAACTTTCACGAACTGATATAAATTTTATATCGTTCAAATATTTTTTATATTTATTGATTAATTCATCAGGTATTGAACATAAACCAAAACTTGAAGAATAAGAAATTTTATCTTGAGGAGCAGAAACAAAATCTAATAAATAGGCAAAATCCATTCCATTATTTTCATAATTCCAGACTTGATCACTTCCTACAATAAATTTATGATATTTACCATTCATTTCTAAAGCAGCTTCAGAAGATGTATATATTTTCTTTGTACATTTTAAAAAGTTACCATAGAACTTTCTAAACCTGAATTTCCTTAAAGACATAAATGGTAATCCCAGAAAATACAATAATGCAGATCTAAAATCACCTTTTTTAATGCTCTCGGTAATATGATAAGTCATACTATAGGCATGACGTCTATGAGCATTTTGATAATTAATATATTCACAGCTATATCCTAATTGATTTAAAGCTTCTTGTAAAGCATATGCCTGCAATGCTGCTCCATAATTAGCTGCATTATGAAATGACAGAAGAGCTATTTTTTTCATTTTCAATCACCTTTTTATATATTTCATAATATTGTGTAGATATAGCTTTCCAGCTAAACATTTTTAATAAATCAAGCTCTATTATATTAGAAGATATTAATTCATAATTTTGAATAATTTTCTCTATTTTCAGTGCTATGTCATCAACATTAAAGGCATTTGCAGAATAACCAACTACTCCCTCATCAAAATAGCCATCAAAGCCCTCACCCTTTGCATACAAAATTGGCAATCCTTGAGATAATGCCTCAACGTAAACCAAACCGAAAGTTTCTGGCTTAGAAGGCATCACGAAAATATCGCTTATAGAAAAAGCTTCTCTTAACTGTTTTTTTTCCATAAATCGGCGCAGAACAACCCAATCATATTTTTGTGACAATTTGTTTATTTCGTCAATATATTTACTATTTTCCTTTCTAAATGGAAGACCTTTTCCTATAGCCTCAAACGTTATTTTATATCCCTTTATTCTTAAAAGAGCTATTGCTTCCACAATCTCTCTTAGTCCTTTGCTCCTAACAAAAGCAGAAGCAAAAACAATTTTTATAGGGTCCGAAATTTTTCTTTCTTTATGACGCTTTGCATTTAAAAATAAAAGATCAATTCCATTAGGTATTATCAATGATTTCTGTGATGCACTCTGAACTTTATTTTTGCTGATGTAGGAAGCTAAATATGATTTTCGATACTGTGGACATATAAAAATAATATTAGACGCATTGTCGAATATTTCTGAAAAATAATGGTGTTTCCATTTAAAATACTTGTAATAAGTTGATATATCAGTATTTCTTATAGCAGTAATATATGGTATATTATATTTTTTCTTTAATTCATATGCAACAGCACCATCTACGCATAAAGTTGCAGAATGTATTATTGATATAGTAGTTAAATCAATATTTTTTTCAATTTCACGAACTATTACACTAATTTTATCACTATAAAGATACCTATGATAAGAGTTTAGCACAATAGAATAAATAATTTTTGATCCAGAGACAGCAAAATCAATTTTATGATTGCCTATTCTATCATGATTATTTGAATTAAGAGGAACGAAAACAGTCTGTTGTATCCCCAATTGATCTAAAGAGGAAAATAAATTCTTATATACCTCAGTACCTCCGTATGATCCTACAATATGTAATATATGCATAAAATAATTATTTCATAAAACGAATCTCTACTCTATATTTACACAAAAATAATTTACTAATCTTAATAACTCGATTCACTAAAGTTTCTATATTTTTTGCAGTTGCACCATTGATATTTGAAATCCAATTAGGTGTTTTTTTAGAAAAGATTGCTCCTCCACATTTTGCCCCCATAAACATCCTTATAATAAAAGGATTAACATGACAAAAAACAGAACCACAGCTAGGTTTATCAGCAGAGAGAACTTTTTTTGAGTACAATAACCTTTCTTTAACCAATGCTGATGTTTCTATAGCACTCTGTGATTTAAAACGAAATCTAACTCTTAGAATTACAACATTCATCTTTTGAAATGGAGAAACACGATAAGAAAATTGCTCATTACCTAATAATGTTTTAATCTCCATATCAGATAGGTCCAAATAATCAACAGAATGTATGTAATCAGAAATAGATAGATTCATTTTCCGTCCTCGACCTGCATTCATAAATACAGCTCCACCCACACTTGAAGGAACAGAAGCTAAATATTCAATTCCTCCTAATGAATAAGTTTTCAATTTCGATATCAAAGATTGTATTCTAACAGAAGCTCCACATTGTATCTCATTACTACCCATATATTCTACATCTCGAGCAAAAAACATTACATTAATTATCGGAGTAACTACCTCTTCAGAAAAAATGATATTACTTCCTGCCGCCAAAATATGAAAATCTATATTCAAATCCCTGAGTTCTTTAATTATGATAATCAATTCTTCTAGTGATTCTGGAATATACATTACTTTAGCTATTGAATGTAATCGCATAGTATTATATTTATATAAATCAATATCTTTATAAATTTTCATACTAATATATCTTTTTATTTATAAATTATTTATTTGAATAAACTATGCCAAAAAACAGACAGCGCTGCATCTATAAAAAAGTCATCAATGCGATAGGGAAAAATAGTAAACAATAATCTGATAATAAATCATACTAAACACAAATAGTTATCAAATTTCTTTATTAGTATTTCTCCAAACTATTTTCAGAGAAAAACATATAGTCTACACATTCCATCCAATTATGAGATATTAAAATATCTTCCATAGCAAAAACATCTTTAATCCCAGGCCAAAACTCTTTTAAAGTTAAATAAGCTATATTGGGTAAACCATTCCTATATCTCTCAAAGCTAAATCCTGTAGCTGTAAAAACATTCTCAGAGTCTATTTTAACTAGATACTTAGATAGTGCAGAAATAATAAATCGTATATCGTCATTAGAAAAAATATTAGTATTATATTTAATGACCATCAATGCAGGAATATCAATAGCGCCATAATTTTCTGTTTCCATCCAATTTACTGTACCAGATGGATCTTCCCAATATTTCCAAACATATCCATCTTTCAATGGAATAAGACAAGACATAAAATAATTTCTCCACTTTTTCAAAATATCTAAATACATTTTATTTCCAGTAGCAGCATACCAACGAGCTAAAGTTTCGCAGAACACAAACTGTTCATTAAATGGCAAAACAGCTCCTCCACCATAAAAACAAGGACTATTAAGTGGAGAATTAAAGCAACACATATTATCCGAAAGATCACATAAAAACAAAGTTAATAATTCGTCAATCGATTCTGTAATAATCTTTTCATATTTCTTGTTAGCAGAAGGGTTTATATTATAATAATTAATTAGTAGATTAATTATTATTGCATTATTAGCAAGATGAGGAACATAATAACTAGATAAAGGAGTATGCTTTTCATCTTTTAAATAGATGTTATTTTCATCAAATATTCGTACTGAAAGAACTTTATTTCCAGGAAGAGGAGAAACATATACCGTCCAATCAATATCATTAAGAGCATTTTCAAAAGAAGTTAAAGATACATTCAGTAGTTCGTATTTTTGATTGTTATTTTCAATTAAAAAATCAAATTCCTCTCCATGAGGTTTTAGTGAAACATAAGTATCATCAAAGCCACTTCCATGAAAATCAACAATTGCACATACTTTTCCATATATATCTTTAATTTCAAAATACGCATTATGCGAACGACGTCCCGACGCCCATAAAGGATATATCTTCCCATTCCAGGAAACTACACTACGAATATCATCCCTACTCTTTACAAGTTCTTCCGTCATTTCTCCCAAAAGATCAGAAAAATAAGAATCGTTAGTCAACCTATATGCATGATATAAAGAAATAAAAGGTCCCATAACTTTCCAACCCAGAGCAGGAATTTTAGGTGTATCAAAAGGATGTTTGCTAACAATTGATCTCCAGTCTGTCACTTCATATTTAAAATACTCAAATTCAGGCCCTTCTTTAACAGCATCATATATAAAACGATATTTTTCATCAATTTTTCTATCAGAAAAATCAGACTTATCAATTTCTGATGCACATGAAAACAGTGACAAAAGCACAATCAAATAAACATTATATATCATACATTTTCGCATATAACAATACATCATACATTAAAAACTATATTTTTTATATACCATATTTACTGAACAGATAAATAACAGACAGAATGTAACTCCAACTCTTAAATCCACCAAACTACTAGATTTACTATATCCTAATAAAAAGTATAAAACCACATATCCACTTATATAAAGTCTCTCAACAGAAAATCGCCAAAACAGACTAGCAAAAAAGCAAATTAACAGTATAACCCCTATAATTCCCAATTCAGTCCAAACCTCTAATATTATGTTATGCGGATATCCTCTGCCATCAATCCCCATAGTTTCAATGGAAAAACTTCCTATGCCAGTACCAAATATAAAGTTCCCGATAGATTCAGTAATTAAATTATAACTATTCTCAAAATGTTCAACACGAGTATTGGCAGATTTTCCCATATCGCCATCTCCCAATATACCTTCTACTATAAGAGATAATCGCTCAATGGAACGCTCATAAAGTGTTGTAAACATACCCCTATCTTCTGAATTCGCCAGAAATATTATAAAAAGGACTAGACCCACTAAAACAATTAAAGATTTACAAATTGAGGAAATAGTAAAAGAAATCTTTCTTTTATTTATCAGATATAAGATAACACATAAAACTGTAAAGATAAGTGGTCCTCTAGCTCCGATTATTAACAAAATAAAAGCACTAATAGCAATGAGTATTTTATCAACATATGGATTAAAAACATTCTTCTTAGTTGTTAAAAATGTAACAACAATAGCTCCTAAATATCCACCTAAAGTTAAATATAATCCACCCACAGATTCATGAATTTCGTCATTAGATCCAAATTCAAGATACATATCAAGAAAAGGTAAATAGAGTATTGTCAGTAACAATGTAACAATAGAGAAACTTTTTAAAAATAATCGAACATTAAATTCTCTACTCACAAATATTACAATTAACGGGACAAAGTTTGTCAAAAAAAGAAATGTTTTTTCAAAAGAATATTGTGGAGATGTAGTATACATCAAGGTACATAACATCCAAAGCCACAACATCAAAAAAAATAAAGAAGTCTTCTTTCTCCCAACATGTAAATACAAAGAATGCGTTCTAAAGTTTAGATTTCTAACCAACAATGAGATTACTGTAAATAAAGCTAGAAGAAAAGTTAAATCTATAGGAAATATGATTCCAAAAAGTAAGGCAAATGCCTTAAAAACTCCAGATAACAAAAATAAAGTAAACAATGATTCCATTTACTTATTTTAGACTTTGATATAGCTGTTCTTCGCATTCTATTATATTTGATAATGAACCAATCACATACATTTTATGGCTCAGTCCCATTTTCAAAACACAATTACGAATAAAAGCATTCATACGTAAAATAAAAGCTTTAAAAACATAATGAGGTAAAAATAAATAATCAACAATATTCATCAATTTAAGTACCAATTTATATTCCGGAAGATGAAACACAATAAATCTTCCATACATAGATCGATAGTTAAAGTAATTAAGAAGTTTTCGTTCACCCATCCGTTTTAATGATTTCACAGCTGATTCTGCATAAATAGTCTCTCCTGTCCAATATTTAGGAATTTTACTTTCCCACAACTTATCTGTATCTTTGGGTAAAAAAGACATATTTTTCAATTCATTCTTATGTTGATGTTTAGCTCCCATTCCACCAGCACTCTTTGAACCATGCCCAGAAATAACTAATGGAATATCATAATAAATATGCTTGGAAGAGCATATACCCAAAGCAATTGCATTAGCCATATCAGGACTTGGACCAGGAAAAAAAGAGCCTGTTCTAACATAAATTTTATCAAGGATTTCCCTCTTAACAATACCATGATATACGCAAGGCAATTTTCCTAAAGTTGAAGCTCCATTCTTTAAGACTTTTTTCAATTCATCTTTTACATCAATTAACGAAGTTGACTTTTTATATTTCTTAATTCTAACAGTTCCTGAAAAATCAAAAATCAGTCCATGCAATTCGGGCCATTTATATGCAGGCTTATTAGCTATTAAGGAATCAATATCATTATTCTTCATATACTCCACATAACTTTCAATTGTTCGCAAAAAGCCATCATCATCACCAATCATACACACATATTCCCCCAAAGAACTTTGTATAGCTTTATCACAATTTTCACATACAGATAAATGGGTGTTATTATAATAATATCTAATATTTTTATATAATTTAAATTGCGATATAAAACTCAAAAATGCTGAATTATCATCTGAATTGTCTTGTATTACCAATTCTGTATTTTTCAATTGGAATGAAACAAACATCTTCACTAAATCAGTCAGATATGCATAACGGTTTTTTGTAGGTACTACTAAACTTAAAATCGGTTTCATTATATTCTATTTCTCTTAAAAATTAACTGCAACATTTTTCTTTTTTCCTTCACCAAAAATAAAGTATTAACAGATAGTGAAAATAATACTGTAAAGCAAATCCATAGCAATATCATCCATCTCCCAGATATGTTTGATAAAAACAGTGAGAGAAATCCTGTTGTTAAACAGGATATTAATAAGGGTATTATAATCATTCGCCAGACGAAATTAGTAGTTTTAACATCGAAAAAATATCGTTTATGTATCTGGATTAAATAAATAGGAAAGATCAAGAATTGAACAGTTCCCCACACTAAAGCAGCACCAATAGCTCCATAAATATTAGTCATTATCCAATAGCCTGGTAAGGTGACAGTAAGGCTCAAAATACCCAATATATTATTTAATCGGGTGTATCCATTAGCGATTGCTAAATTATATGGAATTATGGATAAAGCTAAAAAAACGGCACCACCAATAAGAAACGGGATAAACTTACTTGACGCTTTAGCTATTTCTAAATTACCAGTCCATACAAATAGAACTTCTTCACGATAAAAGACTAAACATACCCCTACGGAAAACACTAAAATAGATGTTAATAAAAAAATCTTTTTATATAAAGTAAAAGCCTCTTCTGTTTTATGTTCTGAAAATAAAGCTGTTAGTCGTGGGAGAAAAGCAACAGATATTGGACTTACCAGAATATTCAAACTACTAGTTAATGACACTGCCAATGTATAAAATCCAAGAACTGTAATTGGAAGTATCTTACTAATCGTTAACTTATCCATCTGAGAATTAAGTCCCGCAACTAATGATATTAATAACATCCCTGATGCAAATCGGCCAACTTTACGTAACACCTTTAAATCAATACTAAGTTTATGAAAAAAGGAATATTCTGAAGATAAAACACCAATAACCTTATACCTAAGAAGTATAACATAAAAAAAAGTAACAGTGGCTTGCCAAATAAAAAACAGTTTCAAAGAAGGAATAAATAGTATTGGTATAATAATTAAACCATTACGAACTACACTCCAAGAAACCTGATAAATATTTGCAATTACCTGTTTTTCTAATCCTAATAATCCCCCCATATAAAACTTACTAAGAAACTGAAAAGCAATACCAATTCCCATTATACGAATATAGGATGCAACTTCTAAAGGATCTAAGCCATCAAGTTTTAGCCACTTGCTGGCAAAAGCATTGGAGGTTAATAAAATTATTACAATAATTATTAAAGCAATAATAAAATAACACGTTTCTAAGGATGAGAATATATCTAATTTATTTTTAGCAGAGTTTGTAGATAAAGCAAACTCACGAGACAGAGAAGCCGTAAGTCCGACATCTAAAACAACCATCAGCCCTGCAATCACTAAAGTTAGACTAATAATGGAATAGTTTTCTATGCCCAAAAACTTAATATACAGAGGTACAAAAAGAAAATTAGACAAAGCACTCCATGATCTCCCCAAAATATTAGCTATTATATTTTTATACATGGACTAATAACATAAAAACTCGCAATGGCAATTTAAATAGATACATATGCAGTTTAATTTCTAACAAAAATTATCTCTTAAACCACCACCCTGAAGGTAAAGCTAAGAATTTAGAATAAAAATTTTCTACACCAGGTAGAATAATACGTTTACCAAACACTGAATAATAATTATTAGGGAGATGTACACCGGAAGAATAATATCCTAAAGATCTAAAGTTTATCAAATCAATAGATTTTCGTTCAGACAATATACCAAAAACCCAATAATTTGGTTCTATTTCATCTCGACTTAATAATGAAGAACTTCCTAATTCTGTTTCCCAAGATAAGGCATTTTCTTTCTGGTATTTCAGTAAAGACTCAATCTTGTCAATTTGAGAGTAACCGATATAACTATTAATTTCATTCATCATAGCTCCAAATCCAGGCAACCTAATATCACAATTAATAGAAATTTCTCCATTTTTATCCCTGAATCTTTCTCTTTCTATCCCATAATCTCTCATTAGAAGAGCCTGCTCATACAATTTACTATCATTAAAAATGACAGCACCTCCTTCAATAGTATTCGGTAAACGGACTGTTTGAAATGAAAATAGACTTATATCAGTTCCTAAATTTCCCGTATATTTTCCTTTATATTTTGTTCCAAAAGCTTCTACACAGTCATCTATAACAGGAATACCCAATTGCTTGCCTATTGAATTTATCTCATCAACATAACCTACATAACCACAAAAATGATTGTGAAATATTAGTTTCGTTTTAGAAGTAATCTTTTCTTTAACACTATCTGGGCATAAAGTCCCTGTTTTCGGATCAATATCAGCCCAAACAATTTTTAATCCAAATGTCAACAATGGTTGATTGGAAGCCAAACAACTCATTGGAGAAGTTATAACTTCGTCTCCAAAAGAAAGTCCTAAAACTGTTAAAGCTAATTGAATGGCTGAAGCATAAGAATTTGTCGTTAGTAAATAATCATTTCCTATAAACTCACATAAACTACATTCAAATTTTTTACCCCATTTACCATAAGAAAGAGCTCCAGAATGAAGAATATTATCTAATTCAGGTAATGTTTCAGGTACATATGGCTTAAATAATGGAATCATAAATATTAAAAAAGTTTGCCCTCATAACTTAATTTTTCAAATATCCTTTTGTGGTTATATAACATAACCTCAATGCTAGAAAGATCAACAGATGCCAAGATTTTATCATGTGGAATATCGATCCAATCAAAACGAGAATAGAAGTTTACCAATTTAAATTTACAAAATAACAAACCTACTCTTGACTGCTTTTTTATAAACTGATTAACCATTTGCATTAATGCAGTTCCATCACCTCTCCCTCTATCAACACAACAAACATTTCCAACCCCATATGCTTTGTTAACTATACCCTCAATTTTTAATTCAGTATCGATTAAATTTAAATATGCGACATTTGTGCCATCTTTTAATAAGATACAATGTATATCAAAAGGAGAAATATGATGATTAATCCATGACAATTGTCTATCCAATGGATAATTCCAAGCTGATGATTTTATTTTAATAATATCCAGCAATTTTGAATATAAAATATCTTTATGATAAATAAACTCCATTGAATACATCTACTACCAGCCTTTTTTTATGGTTTCAACAATCATTTCACGAGTTTCACTTGAAACCCACCAGCCACACGGAATATGTACAAATTCATTATACCATTTATCCATATTAGGTAATTCTCTTTTAGATTCCTTGAAAATACTATGAGTATCACTACGATGGTGTAATGGAGAGGCCATAATACCAGCAGCTTCCATTGCTTTCATAAAATTGTCTCTATCCTCAACACGCATAGTATATAACCAATAGGAAGATTCTGTATTAGGAGAGTAATCGACTAAATGAACTCCATCTACAAAAGCTAAGGATTTATCATAATATTTGCCATTATCTATATAAGAATCAATTATTTTATCAACAAATTTCATCTGTATATTACCGATAGTAGCATTAACATTGTTCATACTATATTTATACCCAACTTCTGTTATATCATTCTCTAAACGAGTGCATTTTTTATCTAACCCAAACCATCTTAATCTTCTAGCTCGATCTAATTCCGCTTCATTTTTGACACATAAAAAACCACCATCGACTGTAGTCATATGTTTGATTGCTTGCAAAGAAAATATAGTATATGGAGAATTACAACCGACCATCCTACCAGCATATTTACTACCTAATGCATGAGCAGCATCTTCTATAATAGGAATATTATATTCTTTAGAAATGATATTAAAAGCATCCATATCACATACCATTCCTGCGTAATGTACTAATACAATTGCTTTCGTTTTTTCTGTTATTAGACTTTTTACACTATCCGGATCTAATAATCCATTAATAGGATTAACATCACCCCATACAACCTTACCACCTACCATTGCTATAGAAGTATTAGTTGGTTCAGCTGTCATTGGAGTACTTATTACTTCATCACCTTTTTGTACACCCGCCAAAATAAAAGATAAATGAAGAGCATCTGTACCAGAATGAAGTGCCAAACAACAGGGATTTCCTATATAATTCCTAAACTTATTCTCAAAATCATACACAGGTTGCCCTTCGGCAATGTAACCACTATACAAGATTTTTTCTAATTCAGGCATCAATATATTCCGATCCGGAATAAATGGCTTTACTAATGGTATCATAGATTATCTATTTTTAAGTTCCTGTTGTACATAATCTAGTGTCAAAAGCAATTCTTTCAACTCATTTGCATTCAACCGACGAGTATTTTCAGAATTATATTCTTCTGACATCAAGCGAGGATAGTCACGGTCAATATATTTTGTATAGTTCAAATCACGAAAATCCGCCGGTACACGATAGAAATTTCCCATATCAGTGGCTTTTGACATTTCCTCCTTCGTACACAATGTTTCATACATTTTCTCTCCGTGACGAGGACCGATAACTCTAATCTCATTATCTGCATTAAATAATTCTTTTACAGCTATTGCTAAATCATGTATTGTAGCTGCCGGCGCCTTTTGAACAAATAAATCACCGGGATTAGCATTTTCAAAGGCAAATAAAACTAGATCTACAGCTTCATCCAAAGACATCATAAAACGAGTCATATTAGGTTCTGTCACTGTCAATGGCAATCCTTCTTTAATCTGCTTAATAAACAGTGGAATTATGGATCCCCTAGAACACATTACGTTTCCATAACGAGTGGCACAAATAACCCCATCATTTGCTTGAAGACGAGCATCCCGAGCTTTAGATATAGCCAACTTCTCCATTAAGGCTTTTGTCATTCCCATGGCATTTATAGGATAAGCAGCCTTATCTGTACTCAAAACAACAACTTTTTTAACATTATTACGAGCAGCAGCTTCAAATACATTCTCAGCACCATACAAGTTAGTACGAATAGCCTGCATTGGATAAAATTCACAAGAAGGTACTTGTTTTAATGCAGCGGCATGAAATACATAGTCAACACCTGCCATTGCATTGTTAATACTATCAAAATCGCGAATATTACCTATGATAAAATTTAATTTATCATTTTTATATTCAATGCGCATATCCTCTTGTTTCTTTTCATCACGGCTAAATATGCGAATCTCTTTCAAATCGGAATTAACAAAATGGCGTAAAACCGCATTACCGAAAGAACCTGTTCCTCCAGTAATCATTAAAACTTTATCTTTAAACATACTTAAATATTATTCTATTTAATAATCAAATGAATACATGTTTCTTTCAGTACCTCGAAGAATCTTCCAATATTCTCCGCGTCTTTCTCTCCCAACGCACAAAGCCGTGTATTCGTTAGTGTACATACTGTTAGTATCGGCATAACGGGGACTGAGACAGGTCTCTATCTGGGGAAATCCGCCTGAAGGGCTTCATAAGCCTCTTTTTTTATAACCCGTACCGAGGATGATACGTTCGATACCGCAAGAAAGAAGGGTTTCGATAGAGCGGATAATCATAGGTTTTCCACCAACTTCCACAAAACTTTTGGGCACAAGCTCGGTATAATGCCCGAAACGGGTACCAAGACCGACAGCCATGATCATTGCTATTTTAATCATGAATATTACAATAAACGTCCAAAACATGGTATACGTCTTTCATACAAGTGTCTATTGGCACTCGGCATTTGTCCAGGATCGTAAGTTTTTAATTGTTTTCACTAATTTGTTAGCCCAACAGCATAAATGATTCACCTCAATCGGCTTGTCATCAAGATACATATGCACATATAGAAATCTATACTATTCAATATGGGGAGCACCCCACCGCTTTATCACTTACTCTTCAACATACTCCCACGGATAAGGATTATCCACCACAGTCTGAAACTCGTCAATAGCCTCTTGCTGTTCAGTAGTCAGTGACACTGAATCCCAAGAAGCGATAATTGCACGGGCTTCGTCGGCCAAAGGCTCGTCGAATACCTCACCATAGCAGGCGGTAAGCAGGCGGAGCTTCAATAGCGAAGCGGGAAGAGTATCGAGGATACCCCAGCAACGATCTAATATTTCCTGGATATGCTCGCGCTTTTCTCCGTGGTCGATGAACGATGCGTTGTAACCCATCAGGAGAGCGAGACAGACAGAGGCCTGTTCTTCAACCGTAGAACCTTTGATACCGGAATTATACAATGTTGTGGTCAAGCGGTAAACTTCATTGTTACGGCGGGACAAGTCATCGCTGTAAATGGGACTCCCGTCCATGCCCAAATACATCAGGTCGTGCGCGGCACGCTGAAGGGAAGCTACTTCTTCGGAAAGAGTCATAATAAATTTGAATTATGAATTATTTGATTACTTCTATAAGATCAGGATGAATGGTGGCCATGGCAACTGCTATGACACCTTGTATGGCAATGACCACGCGACGATCCCGAGCGCCTTTCACTTTCAGGAAAACACCTTCCTGACCCTCGAAGTCACCACCCGTAATACGGACTTTGGTGCCTTTGGACAGGTTGAGTTCATCGGGTTGAAAATATAAGAGGTGGTCACTGTAGGTGCCGGCTACAGCGATGAAGCGCTGCATTTCATTGTCGGGGATAATTATCTTCTTGCCGCTACGGGTATCGGTGATATACTGTAAATAAGCAACCATAGACTTGACACGCTTCACTTCGGAAGGACAAGCGTGAATAAAAATCAGATTGTGAATGATAGGAACCAAGACACGGACTTTTTTCCCTTTCTTTATACTTATCTTGTATTGCATAGGGACAAAACAGCCCAAGTTCTCCTTCGCAAGCAACTGCATAGCGTCAGTCTCACGACGGTAGGTGGCACGCATAGCGAACCATATTTCGGTCTCTTTCTCCACTTCCATTATTCGATTATTTCAGAAAAGGACATTCTCCCGGGGCTTTGAACTTCTTGCACATACTTGAAATTCAATCACTTGCGAGTACTTTATGTAATATACGGCAAGCTTTGTACTCTCTTGCCACAGTTTCTTGTAGTTACTCATTACCTGTCTGGTAAGAAACTATAAACAAACGAATTACACTAAAAAAACGTATTTTTAAACGTTCGTCTTTTGAAACACCATTTTTGTAAACAAATCAAAAACAGAAGATAAACAAAATCAGACAGATAATAAATAGTTTTTTATTAATTCATAAACAACTATATATTAGCCCATTAATGTGATAAGCGAAAGAGGAAAATCATTTTTTTTATTAAACATTTTGTAGTTCTAAAAATACCCTCTATCTTTGCGTTCAATTAAACGAACGTCTATTGAAACACTCGCTTTTTCAATTAATATCATACTATATACCAAATAGTTATCCAATCAGAAGCGTTCATTTTCTCTTTAATTCCATCTTTACTTGCCTACCGATATATTCCTTTCTACCTTTGCAACAAATTAACAACATTTAATTATTAACAAAATAAAAGAAATTATGGACAAAGAAAAAGGATTATTTCAGATTGCAGACAAAAGTGTAAAAAAACGCCATCAGCAAAACACAACAATCTAATACAGAACCAGTTAAAGAAACAAGAGGCAGAAAGAAAGGAATACCGATACGTGGAATAATTTCGCATAAAGGAGAACTTATCAAAGCGTTGATAGAATCCTACATAGAGGATGCGAATATACAAAATATCAATACATGTCAGGCTTCACTCGCACGCTACATCAATGAAAAAAGACTAATCGGAAATATTAAAAACGGAGTATTTAAACCATTATCCATCAGTTCAATATTAGTCTATATCAGCAGCATTTGGGAAGAAATGGAAAAAGACAAACCGCACAAAGCCATCATCCGCAAAAATACGCACAATGAATTATCATAATCCGTCTTACATGAAACGCCCCCTATCTTCGTGGCGATAACATTTTATCAACTTAAAAAATATACGTATGAAACGGAAAAAAAGACCGGCATCACAGAGTGAAGCCATGAAACTGAGATGGAAGAAACGGATTGTCTTTGAGAAAGGATATACCGAGCAGTGTGCGGAATGGATGGCGGAACGCCTGGAAGAGTTAACAGACCACTTGCAATACGGGCACGCAGTTATTGCTTATCAGAAGCAGAACGGAGACTTCAGGCTGGTGAAGGCGACACTGATCTATTACGAAGCGGAATTCCACAAGAAGTATGATCCCACAAAAATAGAAGGCGCCGTAGTCTACTGGAATGTGGACGAACAGCGGTGGACAACGTTCCAGGTGGAGAACTTCATGGAATGGAGGCCGATGGCATAGGGTGGGCACCACAGAATTACACGGATTTTCACAGATGAATGATTTCTATTTTGAGGAATCAAGTGAAAACGTCTTTGGGAATCCGGGGTAATTTGTGATGAATGTTTTATTGAAAGTACAAACGATTAATTTGAAAATACAATGGCAATAGCATACGACGGGATCAACTATTTCCCGATGGGCGTAAACTTCATGGAAGAGAACGCAATGGAAGTGATAGAGGCAAAATACGGAATCAAAGGCCCCGCAATCGTACTGAAGCTCCTTTGCAAAATATACAAGGAGGGATACTTCATACGGTGGGATGAGGAGCAGTGCCTGATCTTTGCCAACAAGGCAGGAAGGGAAGTGCAGGCCGAGGAGGTGCAGGGAATTATCGAAATTCTCTTTATCAAAGGGATACTGGACAGAAACAGTTATCGGGAAAACGGAATACTGACTTCAGAAAACATACAAAAGGTATGGCTGGAGGCAACGAAGCGAAGGAAGAGAGAACTGTCGGAACTCCCCTACCTGATAGTAAAACCGGAAAAGGAAAACAGAAAACCCGATACTCCTTCTATAACACAGGAAATTCAGCAACCGGAGCTGTTCAAAGGGGAAAAAACACCTGTTAACCCGAAAAATGTAGTACATCATGTAGCCGTTGACGCAAAAAATGCATGCAATTCCGGACAAAGTAAAGTAAAGCAAAGTAAAGCAAAGGAAAATAAAGAATTACCCCCCTCAGCTCCCCCCGAGGGGAAGGAGGAAGAAAGGAAGGAGGATTCCGCTTCTCTTCCGATACCGGGATACGCCTTCAATACGATGACACACAATTATCCGGGACTGATGGACACGCTGAAGAGATTGAGCATTACCGACACTGGGGAAGTAAACTCCATACTCAGGCTGTCGGACTATGGAAGGAAGGGAACGACGGTGTGGCGGCTGATTGCCAACACTTGCTGGAGTGACATAGGGGCAAAAGGAAGGTATCTGATAGCGGCGCTAAACAAGGCGAAAAGAAGATAGCAGGAAGTGTTAGTCTCCGATTTGTAGTTGACAAAAAAGCAAGTATCCAGACTTTTGGTCTGAAAGGGATTCAGTGAAACAAAGAAGCAAAGAGCGTACTTAAAAAACTAAAACACAGCGCTTTTAATGTACAAGATTCCTGTCGGTAAAAGCTTTGCTTTAACACAGAGTTAAAGTTTGTTCTTTGGATGCAAATAACAAGTGTTTTAAATGCAAAAGACTTGTTATTTGCATCTAAGAATAAAATGGCCGGAAGAGGGCGTTAACAATGTTAATGAAGAGCACTGATACACCCAACCGGAAAATGAGGAAATTAAGATTAAAAGTCAGTGCTCCGACCTTTTTAAAGCAATGTACAAGGATCTTTCTGCTTAACAAAGCATTGTGACAGCAGCACGGCAAACGGAGTATCGTATACTCTTGCTTTCTGAGGACACCCCTTTACACAGGCACAGCATTTAATGCAGCGTTCGGCATCCGTATTCAACTCGTCACCTTTTATAATAGCACTCACGGGACACATCTTCGCACATGCACCACAATGAGTACACAAGGATTCGTCTTCTACCCAAGGAGTACGCGGAAGTGGGACACCGCTCTTACGCAAAGCAATCACCTTTCGCAAAAAACGGAACAGCGGAAAGAAAGGCTGGCGCGGACGCCGGATTTTACGGACATCCACTGCATACAGCTTCTCCGGCTCGGCAGCAGATGCTATTTTATCCGAGATCTGCTTTCCAAAATCAGCTGCCAAAGTAAGATCACGTTCATCAGGACGTCCGGCAGCTACGGGATATTTCTCTGTACTATATGAATGTTCTCCGATGAAGGTTGCACCGGCAATCACCTTAAATCCCTGTTGAATAGCCCAATAATCAAGTTCCATCAACGATTTTTCATAAGCGCGATTACCATATACCACCACGATAACTGCCGGAGTATTATTCCCGCGTACACTTGCCAGACGATCCATGGCCAGAGGAGCCACACGCCCTCCATATACAGGTACGACAATAATGGCTAACGCAGATTCGGTAATTACTAAATCCTGAGCTGCCTGTTGTGTTAAATTCGTGTTTATCACATTTGTTATTCCAGTTCCACGAACAATTGCCTCTCCAACTTGTTTTGAGGTGTGGGTAGGCGAGAAATAAATCAGATGGACTTCGTTTGCTGTCATAATAGTTATGTTTTGTGCAACAAAGGTACACTTTTATGAAGAAAAAAAGAGTAAACGATCATAAAAACCAAATTTATTTATTATCTTTGCGGCGTTGAAACATTCCGATAATCCTCCAACGGGAGACGAAACTCGGATTTCCGATTCAACAAAACATCCCAAATTCATCATATAAAAACTGTTGCGTTTGTTAAGCTTCCGGCCATTGCGTCGTAGCTTCGGCCGTACGTATTTCAACAAATAAAATTAAAATATTAAATAACTCACATATACTGTATGTATAACATTATCCAATTGAACGACAAAAATTTGTCGGAACTACAAACTATTGCCCAGGAACTGGGTATCAAAAAAACAGACTCACTTAAGAAAGAAGAACTTGTCTACAAAATCCTTGATGAACAAGCTATAGCCGGAGCTACTAAAAAAGTAGCAGCTGACAAACTTAAAGAGGAACGTAAAGAAGACAAGAAAAAACGCTCTCGAGTGACAGTAAAGAAGGAAAACGCCGACAAGGTTTTCTCTTCTACCAAAAATGGTGAACTGACCAAGACAGATGCCAACGCACCTGCAACCAAAGCACAAGCTAAGACAACAGAACCGACTAAGGAAGCAACTAAAGAGATGAGTACTGAAACGAGCGCCACTCCGGCAGAATCGATAAAGGTGACCCCTTATGCCACTCCGAAAAAGAAACCGGGACGTCCCCGCAAAAACGCAGTGGAAGCAGAAACCAAACCTGCAGAGGTTACAGCAGACAAACCTGTAACAGCCCCAGCGGTACAGGAAGAAAAGCCGGCTGCTCAACCGGAAACGGAAAAACGCCCTATCAGCAAACCGATCCTCAAACCGAAACCAACCGTTGTAGACGAAGAAAGCTCAATCCTCTCGGATATGGATGCAGATGATGATTTTATCCCCATCGAAGATCTGCCTTCAGAAAAAGTAGAACTGCCTACCGAATTATTCGGCAAATTCGAATCAACAAAAACAGAACCGGTAACCACCACTCCCGAACCGGCTGCACAACCTCAACGTCCCCGTGTCATTCGCCCACGCGACAACAACAATTACAGCAATAACAATAATAACAACAATAATAACAATCAGCGCAACAACAACCAGCGTCCTCCTGTACAACAACGTCCCATGCCGCAACAAAATGCAACTGAGCCCGCTCCTGTTCAGGAACGCCGTGTGATTGAACGCGAAAAACCATACGAATTCGATGATATCCTCACCGGAACCGGTGTATTGGAAATCATGCAGGATGGCTACGGATTCCTCCGTTCATCAGATTACAACTACCTCTCTTCACCGGACGATATCTATGTATCTCAATCACAAATCAAACTATTCGGACTGAAAACCGGTGATGTAGTAGAAGGTGTAATCCGTCCGCCCAAAGAGGGTGAGAAATACTTCCCATTGGTGAAGGTTTCTAAAATCAACGGACGTGACGCTGCTTTCGTGCGTGACCGTGTGCCGTTCGACCACCTTACTCCGCTTTTCCCGGACGAAAAGTTCAAGCTTTGCAAAGGCGGCTATTCCGACTCCATGTCGGCACGTGTGGTAGACCTCTTCTCGCCCATTGGTAAAGGACAGCGTGCACTGATCGTAGCCCAGCCTAAGACGGGTAAGACCATCCTGATGAAAGAAATTGCCAATGCCATTGCTGCCAATCATCCGGAAGTATATATGATTATGCTGCTGATTGACGAGCGCCCGGAAGAAGTTACCGACATGGCCCGCAGCGTCAATGCCGAAGTGATTGCTTCTACATTCGACGAACCCGCCGAACGCCACGTAAAAATAGCCGGCATCGTTCTTGAGAAGGCCAAAAGACTGGTAGAGTGCGGACACGACGTAGTTATCTTCCTCGACTCGATTACACGTCTGGCACGTGCATACAACACTGTATCTCCGGCATCGGGTAAGGTACTTTCGGGTGGTGTGGATGCAAACGCACTTCACAAACCGAAACGTTTCTTCGGAGCAGCCCGTAACATCGAAAACGGAGGTTCGCTCACAATCATCGCTACCGCCCTGATCGACACCGGTTCTAAGATGGACGAAGTGATCTTCGAAGAGTTCAAGGGTACAGGTAACATGGAGTTGCAGCTCGACCGCAACCTGAGCAACAAGCGTATCTTCCCGGCTGTCAACATTGTGGCATCGAGCACACGCCGCGACGATCTGCTGCTCGACAAACAGACACTGGACCGCATGTGGATCCTGCGCAAGTACCTGTCGGATATGAACCCGATCGAAGCAATGGACTTTGTAAAAGACCGACTGGAAAAAACCAAAGACAACGACGAGTTCCTGATGAGCATGAACAGTTAAAAAAGTCCTTTTGTGAACAAAACATAAAAAAAAGAGTGAGATTCTGTTTGATTCTCACTCTTTTTATTTAGCTTTGCACTACATGCATCATAAACAAGCATAAAACAAACACCGGAAGTACAACAATTACTGTGGGAAAGTTTATTAATATAACGTTTATAGCAGTAGTAACCCTATACTCTGTCACTACACATGCTGCCAATAAAGCAACAATGCACGTGTCAGCACTCCAAAACCTGATTGACAACAGCCTCAATTATAGTAAAGAAGCTCCCAACGACAGTATCATCCAATGGGGTCATGAACTGGCTCCTATCCTGAAAAAACAGAAAGAGTACAAAACCCTCTTCCAGTTGAAACAGCTTATTGCGACTGCCTATGCCACACGCGGAGACATGAACATGGCCATCGACCATGCCCGCCAGATGTACAAGGAAGCCAAAGAACTGAATTACCCCATCGGCATTGCCCTTTCCAGCCGCGCCATCGGGGATGCTTACCTCAACGCCAACATGCAGGAACCTGCCATTGAATCCTATAAGGAAGCCCTGGAATTGCTGGACAAGATACCGGGCAGCGAAATCCTCGAACAGGAAATACTTCCGAAATTCATTCTGACCCTGATCCAGACATCACACATGGACGAAGCACGTACCTATCTGAAAAGATTCGAGAACCTGCATACCGCCACTCCAATTCCTACATTCCACTTTTTTTTATGTACGTGTAAAGCTTACTATGACATTGAAGCAGGCAATCCGGAGAAAGGAAAAGCCAGTTTGGACGAAGCAAGGAAAATCAGTGACCAATTGAAATTCCTCTATCTCCGCAGTATCTTTAACTACATATTGGGACAATACTACCAGGCTATCGGTGAGTATGGACTCGCCTTGCAACAATATGAACGCCTGATAAATACCTCTAAAGCACCCGCTCCCAACAAACACATCGGATTGCAGTTGGAGTGTGCGCAGCTACTGACTAAGATGGGAAGGACAGAAGAAGCCTGCCTGATCTACCAAAAGGCCAACGAACAAAAAGACTCGCTGAACGCTTTGAGTTATGCCCGGCAAATCAATGACCTGAGAGGCATGTACCAGATAGACCAGATGGAAATCCGGAACCAGATACAACGCAACCAGATCACCCTGTGGGTTATCATAGCTTCCATTTTCATATTAGTGCTTATTTTGTTGCTGATCGTCCGCATCCGGCAGGAAGCCAACCGCCTTCTCCATTCCAAAGAAGAGTTGGAGATTGCACGCAAGTATGCCGAAAACGCCATACATACCAAAAGCCTGTTCCTATCCAATATGAGCCACGAAATACGGACACCGCTGAATGCCCTTTCCGGATTTTCGTCCATCCTGACCGAAGAGTCTATCGACAATGATACACGACGTCAATGCAACGACATCATCCAGCAGAATTCCGAGCTGCTGTTAAAGCTGATCAATGACGTGATAGATCTGTCGAGTCTCGACCCGGGTAAGTTGACTTTCAACTTTAAGGAATGTGACGCAGTCAATACATGCCGCAACGTAATCGATACTGTAGAAAAGGTGAAACAAACCCAGGCCGGAGTCAGTTTCATCACTTCACTGGACAAACTGACTTTGCGTACCGACGAATCACGTCTGCAACAGGTATTGATCAATCTGCTGATCAATGCCACCAAATTCACCACCGAAGGCAACATCACCCTGACACTGGAGAAAGAGTCAGAGACCATGGCCCTGTTCACAGTAACGGATACCGGATGCGGCATCCCCCCGGAAAAACAGAATCAGATATTCAATCGTTTCGAAAAGCTGAATGAAGGGGCACAGGGAACAGGACTGGGACTCTCCATTTGCCAGCTTATCATCGAACAAATCGGAGGAAAGATATGGATTGACCCGGAGTACACCGGAGGTGCACGCTTCCGGTTTACACACCCCATCGGACCCACAAAAGAAGAGGAGGCAGAAGGATGAAACGATTCATGCTGATCCTTATTGCATGCTGTTGTCTGGCCTCAGGAGCGTACGCGGACGGACAAACAGAAGCCGACAGCCTGTATCGGGTGGCACAGACACTTCCGCATGATTCCACACGTCTGGAAATGCTCAAGAAACTGGCACAAATAGAACAGTTGACACCGAAATGTATCACATATTCAAACCTGCTGAGAGAAGAAGCAACTCTACAGAATAACGATAAATACAACACCATAGCCGCCTATCTGCACACAGTGTACTATTATAACCAAAGCAACCGGGACAGTGTAAAGAAATGGCTGGACATTATGGAGCCTTATGCCCGGAAGTCGAAAACCTGGGATCTGTATTTCGACGCTCTCCGCTTCCAGACAGACCTCTACACTTATGAAGAGCAGTATGAACTTGCCATCAACGAGGCAAACCAGATGTTCGAAAGGGCAAAGAAAGTGGACTGTGTCCGCGGACTGATCGGAGCCAAACAATGTCTGGGCAATGCCTATATCGGCACGGAGCGATGGGACGAGGGAATGAAAGCATTGGAAGAAGCCTATCAACTATCTTCGCGAACAGACAATGCCGTGGTACGGATCTCGATCCTTTGCCAACTGATTGCGGTAGCCAAGGATAAACAGAACAACAAACAGCTGTCCGAATACCTCGGAAAGTTAAAAGAGACTTTGCAACAGCACACTGCCACAAACCCGATGCTCAAAGAGGCATTTTATGATGTTTATCTGTTCGGTGAGGTGTACTACACCTATTATTATCTGAATACCGGCCAATCGGAACAGGCACACGAAAGCCTGGAAAAAGCCGGGAAATATCTTACTCCCAATACTTTCTTCATGTACCGGGTGCTCTATTACGATGCCTATGCAGCTTATTACCGAACTCGAAAAGAGTATGACAAAGCACTTGCGAAGATTGACTCTACCGTCATTTTATTACAGGAAGACCGGAACAGCAATTATATCCACCAGCAGCTGTCTAAAGCCGATCTTCTGGTAGAAGCCGGGCGGAGTGCGGAAGCTCTTCCGTTGTATATCGGGACACTCCACCTGAAAGACTCCATCGAAACGACTATTTTCGATAAACAGATGCAGCAGATAAAGGCCAAATACAATATCGACAAAGTAGCTTTGGAAGAAGAACAGTTGAAAAGCGATATCCAACTGACGGCTTTGGTCATTGTCAGCATTGTCCTGACAATCCTGATTGTCTTCATGCTTCGTATCTCGCACGTTCGTAAAGCATTGGAGCTATCGGAAAAAGAGACACGGAAGGCAACCCGCATGGCAGAAGAAGCCAACGAGATGAAGAACCGCTTTTTGTCGAACATGAGTTACCACATCCGTATCCCGCTGAACGGCGTAGTGGGCTTCTCGCAACTGATAGCTTCCGAATCCAACATGACCGACGAAGTCCGGAAAGAATACTCCTCCATCATCCAGAAAAATTCGGAAGAGTTGATGCGCCTGGTCAATGATGTACTCGATTTATCGCGGCTTGAAGCAGGCATGATGAAGTTCAATATTCAGGAATACGGACTAACCGAACTCTGTAACGAAGCTCTCTACATGGCGCATATGCGCAACGAAGAGAACATCTGTATCCGGCTCGGAAACGAAACAGCCCCCGGCCTGGACATCCGTATCGATACGACCCGTTTCAGCCAAGCGCTGCTGAGTACTTTAACTTATCCGCAGAAGTGTGAAGAAAAACGGGAGATCGACTTCAAAGTGACCCATGACACAGAAAAGAACATGATCCGTTTCCGCATCATTAACTCCCCGTTGGCCGACGAAAGATTTGCCTCACAGGAGGTATACATCCGCCACGAAATTAACCGGTTGTTGCTGGAGTATTTCGGAGGAAGCTATAAAGTACAGGCAAACGCAGGCGAAAAACCGACCATCCTCTTCACCTATCCGTTGGGAAAAAATTGACTTCTTTTCCCGGTGGCTCGTCAACTTCTGCAGAAAGTTGTATCTTTGCGGCCTGCAAACTAAAATCCTTATTTATGTATACCAACAAACAGATCTGGAGTGTCAGTTACCCGATTCTCCTGAGCTTGCTTGCGCAAAATGTCATAAATGTCACCGACACCGCCTTTCTGGGACGCGTCAGTGAGATAGCTCTTGGTGCCTCTGCCATGGGCGGGCTTTTCTATATTTGTATTTTCACCATTGCCTTCGGATTCAGCACCGGTTCACAGATCGTCATTGCCCGCCGCAACGGTGAAGCGCGTTATACCGACGTGGGGCCTGTCATGATCCAGGGAGTCTTGTTCCTGCTTGCCATGGCTCTTCTGCTTTTCGGCTTTACCAAAGCATTCGGTGGCAACATCATGCGCCTGCTGGTATCTTCCGAAAGCATTTATGACGCCACGATGGAATTTCTCGACTGGCGCATTTTCGGCTTTTTCTTCTCGTTTGTCAACGTCATGTTCCGGGCACTCTATATCGGAATCACCCGCACCAAGGTACTTACCATCAATGCGGTAGTAATGGCTCTGACCAATGTGGTACTGGACTATGCCCTGATATTCGGACACTTCGGATTGCCGGAGATGGGCATCAAAGGAGCCGCCATCGCCTCGGTAATAGCCGAAGCGGCTTCTCTGCTGTTCTTCCTGATTTATACGTATATCACCGTCGACCTGAAAAGATACGGTCTCAACCGTTTACGCTCGTTCGACCCGGCTTTGCTGATGCGCATCCTCAGCATATCGTGCTTCACCATGTTGCAGTATTTTCTGTCAATGGCCACCTGGTTCATTTTCTTCGTGGCTGTGGAAAGGTTGGGACAGCGTGAACTCGCCATTGCCAACATCGTACGAAGTATCTACATCGTCATGTTGATTCCGGTAAATGCACTGGCAACCACCACCAACAGCCTGGTGAGCAACGCCATCGGCGCGGGAGGCATCGAACACGTGATGCCCCTGATAAACAAAATCGGGCGTTTCTCTTTCCTGATCATGCTGGGACTGGTCATCGTAACCGCCCTTTTCCCACAGGCATTGCTTTCGGTATACACCAACGAGGCAGCGCTGATCAATGAATCCGTACCATCGGTATACGTTATCTGCGCGGCCATGCTGATTGCTTCGGTAGCCAATGTGGTATTCAACGGCATATCGGGCACAGGCAACACTCAGGCGGCACTGATGCTCGAAGCCATCACCATCGCAATCTACGGATCGTATATCATTTTCATCGGAATGTGGGTAAAAGCTCCCATCGAATGGTGCTTTACAATTGAGATACTGTACTATACACTGTTGCTCGCCACAAGCTATATTTACTTCAAAAAAGCAAAATGGCAGAACAAAAAGATATAAAGTACAAGAGATTTTTGTACATTTGCGGCTGATTTCACCACAGATTACACAGATTAGCACAGATACTCTCTATTTCAAATACAAAATCCGTGTTAATCCGTGTAATCCGTGGTAGATTTTACACATCATTAGTAATTCATAATTCAAAGATATGTTCGACAATTTAAGCGAAAGACTCGAAAGGTCGTTTAAGATTCTGAAAGGTGAAGGCAAAATCACCGAAATCAACGTAGCAGAAACCCTGAAAGACGTGCGCAAGGCACTGCTCGATGCCGACGTTAACTATAAAGTAGCCAAAGGCTTCACGGATACGGTGAAGGAAAAAGCATTGGGACAAAACGTGCTCACAGCCGTAAAACCAAGCCAATTGATGGTGAAGATCGTTCACGACGAGCTGACTCAACTGATGGGTGGAGAGACTGTCGAGATAGATACCAAAGGCCAACCGGCAGTCATCCTGATGTCCGGTCTGCAAGGTTCGGGTAAGACTACTTTCTCAGGCAAGCTGGCACGTATGCTGAAAACCAAGAAGAACAAGCGCCCGTTGCTCGTTGCCTGTGACGTTTACCGTCCTGCCGCTATCGAACAGCTTCGTGTATTAGCCGAACAAATCGATGTACCGATGTACTCGGAAATCGACAGCAAAGATCCCGTTGCCATAGCTCAAAACGCCATCAAGGAGGCACGTGCCAAAGGTTACGACCTGGTAATTGTCGATACGGCCGGACGTCTGGCAGTCGACGAGCAGATGATGAATGAAATCGCAGCCATCAAGGAAGCCATCCAACCGAACGAAATTTTGTTCGTGGTAGACTCCATGACCGGTCAGGATGCCGTAAACACCGCCAAGGAGTTTAATGAGCGTCTCGATTTCGACGGCGTAGTGCTGACGAAGCTCGACGGTGACACCCGTGGTGGTGCCGCCCTCTCTATCCGTTCGGTTGTGAACAAGCCTATCAAATTTGTAGGTACAGGCGAGAAACTCGATGCCATCGACCAATTCCACCCCGCCCGTATGGCCGACCGTATCTTAGGTATGGGTGATATTGTTTCGCTGGTGGAACGTGCGCAGGAACAATATGATGAAGAAGAAGCCAAACGCCTTCAGAAAAAGATTGCCAAGAACCAGTTCGACTTCAACGACTTCCTCAGCCAGATTGGCCAGATCAAAAAGATGGGTAACCTGAAAGAGCTTGCATCGATGATTCCGGGTGTAGGCAAGGCTATCAAAGACATCGACATTGACGACAATGCTTTCAAGAGCATTGAAGCCATCATCTACTCCATGACTCCGGAAGAGCGCAGCAATCCGGCTATCCTGAATGGCTCGCGCCGTACACGTATCGCCAAAGGTAGCGGTACGACTATCCAGGAAGTGAACCGCTTGCTGAAGCAATTCGACCAGACCCGCAAAATGATGAAGATGGTAACCAGCAGCAAAATGGGCAAGATGATGCCGAAGATGAAATAAAACTGCACTTTTCGTCCCGAAAGCTTGACTTTGGCTTTGGGATGATGTATCTTTGTCAATGTAATCATTCAATAGATTCAATCAGAATGCAATAAAAGGAGGAAACCGTGGTTCCTCCTTTTTTTATGCACCTGACCGAAAGGAGAACCTACAGCCCGCAGCTTAAGCCTCCGAAGACGGTTGCTATACTCCCGAATGCCGGTTGCATTTCCTCCAAATGCTTACTGCATTTCGGCAAAACCCCGGCTCTACTTGTATCGGACCGAGGCTCTATCCCGAAAAGTACCTCCCTGCTTTCGCCCACTCCCCTCTTCCTGTTAATAATCTATAAAGCTACTCTTGACAAAAAACAGGAGATGGTAAATGATATTACTTTTGTCTGATACCATAAAAACATTGAATCAATGAAACACATTCTCTTCACTCTGGCGCTTGCTTCCGTAGCCGGGATGGCCGACCGGACGGAACAATCATCGCACGTGACCTCAGGGGTGAAGCCATGATAAAGAAAGTGACTGAAGTACTCAATATTAAATAACCCAATAAACAGATAAGAAATGACTCTAATTGATGGAAAAGCCATCTCCGAACAAGTAAAACAGGAGATTGCAGCCGAAGTGGCAGAAATAGTAGCCCGGGGTGGCAAACGCCCGCATCTGGCAGCCATCCTCGTAGGACACGACGGAGGCAGCGAAACATATGTAGCCGCCAAAGTGAAAGCCTGCGAAGTGTGCGGATTCAAGTCGTCACTGATTCGTTACGAAAGTGACGTGACGGAAGACGAACTGCTCGCCAAAGTACGTGAACTGAATGATGACGAAGATATAGACGGATTCATCGTACAACTTCCGTTACCGAAACATATCTCGGAACAAAAGGTAATTGAAACCATTGACTACCGCAAAGATGTAGACGGATTCCATCCGATCAACGTAGGACGTATGTCTATCGGACTGCCTTGTTACGTATCAGCTACCCCGAACGGCATCCTCGAACTGCTGAAACGTTATCAGATAGAGACCTCGGGTAAGAAATGCGTCGTACTGGGACGCAGTAACATTGTCGGTAAGCCGATGGCAGCACTGATGATGCAGAAGGCCTATCCGGGAGACGCAACGGTAACCGTATGCCACAGCCGTTCGAAAGATCTGGTGAAAGAGTGCCGGGAAGCGGATATCATCATCGCCGCACTGGGACAACCCAACTTCGTGAAAGCGGAAATGGTGAAAGAGGGTGCTGTGGTTATCGACGTAGGTACCACTCGTGTGCCCGATGCCAGCAAGAAATCGGGCTTTAAACTGACAGGTGACGTGAAGTTCGATGAGGTGGCCCCGAAATGCTCCTACATCACCCCTGTTCCGGGAGGTGTAGGCCCGATGACCATCGTCTCTCTGATGAAGAATACTCTGCTGGCAGGTAAAAAGGCGATCTATCAATAACCCATTCCTCCGTTTCCCTCTTCATAGAGGGGGGGAACGGAAAATTTTTCAATACCTTAGCATCATGAATACGATATTTAAAACTACAAGCTTGTGCGTCCTTCTCTTCGCATGTCCCCCATGGGCTACCGCACAAAATTTCTCTATCGACTATCCTTCATATCAAAAAAGAAATACCGACGCACTTGAAATCAGCCGGATCGTCCGTAATGACACAGCTACCATTTTGTATATGGATGCTTACTCGCGCCCTAACTATTGGATACGGCTGGCTTCGGGGCTCTCTCTACACGGAGTGCAAAGCGGAAAGAATTACCCTGTCGTCCGATCGCAAGGTTTCGAGCTGGACAAGCAAGTATACATGCCGGCTTCGGGCAATGTGACGTTTATCCTGCAATTTGCCCCTATCGACCCGCAGGACCGGACGATAGACTTTGCAGAAAGCAACAATGAAGAGGACTTCCGGATCGAGGGGATTTGCCTTGACGCATCTGCCCCCCAAAAGAAAGTACACTGCCACCTGACCGGAAAAATGGCAGACCGCCCACAAACCAGCCGCCTGATACTCATAGAAAGCAACAAGAATACGAACGGTACCCCGTGGATTTCGATACCGGTACGCAACGGCATCTTTGAGTACGACTTCTATACCGACCACGAAAAGGCTTACGAACTTATCTGCTGGGACGACCTGCTGAACGGCTGTTGGTATCCGGTCACTTTCTTCGCAGAGAATGGAACGGTATCTTTCACCATATCTCCCATAGACGCACACCCACCCTATCGCATAGAGACCCTCAACCCACTGACCACGGCCCTCCGGCAATTTGAAGCGGAAGGGAAGGATAAGTTCAGTTTCGATGAACTCAACGCACGAAGAGATACGCTCGAGAAATACGGACGTTTTGAAAGCGAAGCCATGCAAGCACTCTGGAAAAAGTTCGATCAGGTGAAAGACAATCCCGAAGAAAAGAACAAGTTCTTCAGAGAAAGGGACCGCCTGGAAGAAAGTGGCGAAGCATTCACAGAAGAAGCAAAAGCACTGATGAAGGAAAGGGAACAACTCTTCCGGAAAAAGACTCTTTGGGAAACGGAACAAGCCTCGCAACACCCTTCGCTGTTAGGACTATTCATCTTGAAAATAAAGGTGGAGAACGCACGGAAAGGCGAAGACGTCACCCCCTATCTGGAAGCATTTCAAAAAGTGTACGCCTCCCGCTATCCCGAACATCCTTATACCCGGGAAATGCAAATGTTTGTCGACAATAACCAGCCCAAAGCGGGAAACCGTTTCATCGACTTCTCCGCTCCCGACCTGAACGGCAACATGGTTCAGTTGTCCGAACAGATCCGGGGCAAAGTGGCTCTAATCGACCTATGGGCCTCCTGGTGTGGTCCGTGCCGTACGGCCTCCAAGCAATTGATTCCCATCTACGAAAAATACAAAGACCGTGGATTCACCGTCATCGGCGTAGCGCGCGAGCAGAACAGCGATATCCGTATGAGAGAAGCCATACGGAAAGACGGTTACCCCTGGCTGAACCTTATCGAACTGAATGATGTTCAACAGATCTGGTCAAAATACCGGATACCGAATGCTGCCGGAGGAACTTTCCTGGTGAACGCCCAAGGAATCATTCTTGCCGTGAACCCTACAGCCGAGGAGGTGGAACACATTCTTCAGAAAGAACTTTAATACCTGTTGCTTATGAAACATCTGATTCTTCTTTCCCTGTTTTTCTGCTCTGTATCTTGCAGCAGCAATGCACAAGAACAGCCCGTCCCTGTCCCGGCGCCCGATACGATATCTGCGCAGAAGATTACACTCCTCTTTGCAGGCGACTTAATGCAGCATCAGGCACAGATAGATGCAGCCCGGACCACCAAGGGATACGACTACACGGACTACTTTAAACTGGTAAAAGAAGAAATCAGTAAAGCAGACATTGCCATCGGCAACCTGGAGGTAACTCTCGGAGGAAAACCTTACCGGGGTTATCCCGCTTTCAGTGCTCCCGACGAATATCTGTCCGCCATAAAAGACGCCGGCTTCGATGTATTGATAACCGCCAATAATCATTGTCTCGACCGGGGCAAAAAAGGGCTGGAACGAACTATCCTGATGCTGGATTCGCTACAAATTCCTTATGCCGGAACTTACACTGACAGTACGGCCCGCGCTTCACGCTATCCACTATTGTTGGAACAGAACGGCTTTCGGATTGCCCTGCTCAACTATACATACGGCACCAACGGCATTAAAGTTTCTCACCCAAACATAGTCAACTACATCGACAAGGCTGTCATGACACGGGACATTGAAGCTGCTAAGGCTCTGCATCCGGATGTATTGATTGCCTGCATGCACTGGGGGATCGAATATCAGTCACTGCCCAATAAGGAGCAGACCTCCCTGGCCGACTGGCTACTTAGTCAAGGAGTTACCCATGTGATCGGTTCCCACCCCCATGTAGTGCAACCCATGGAGCTGCGGACCGATACCCTCACCGGTCGGCAGAATGTAGTCCTCTACTCTTTAGGCAATTTTATTTCGAACATGTCTGCCCGTAAAACAGACGGCGGACTGCTCTTTAAACTCGAATTAATGAAAGACAGCACGGGCATATCTGTCAGTAATTGCGGATATGGTCTGGTATGGACGGCACGCCCCATACTCTCCAAAAAGAAAAATTACGTTTTATATCCCGCAAGTATTCCGACAGACTCTTTATCGGCAGAAGAACGTAACCGCCTGAAAATCTTTATTAATGACACGCGTGAACTCTTCCGCAAGCATAACCGCGGAATTAATGAATACATTTTTTGAAGAAAAAAGTTCGCGAAATGTTTGCAGATTTAAAAAGAATCGCTACCTTTGCATCGCATTTGAGAGAGATGCTAACATGGTGGATGTAGTTCAGTTGGTTAGAGCGTCAGATTGTGGTTCTGAATGTCGCCGGTTCGAGTCCGGTCTTCCACCCAACGAAGAAGAGGAAATTCAATAATGAATTTCCTCTTCTTCGTTATATATCAGGCTTTCCAGAAAATTATATTACTTTAGAGGCAGGGCTTTGACCCTGCCTCTAAAGTAATATATAGTCATTAAAATGAAATATATTTTATCATGCCGCATTTAAAAACGCGGCATGACAAACTTATCATCAGGAGATGTAAAGGACAATCCCGGAACAGAACGACGCATATCTTTATAGGCATGTTCTTTAATCAGTGAATAATCTGTAGCATCCAGGGCATAGTAATAATCATCTTTATCTGTCGATAACTTTACAGTCCAATCAAACATATTTCCAAAGATGGTCAACTCATCTTTTGCCGGATCGAAACCGGGGAGAGCTGATTTCACCAAACTTCCATCACTATTGATAACATAAAAATGATGCTTGCTATCAACCATATACCCCAAAGTCCGGCGACTACGGAACTCAGTAATAAACACATATTCCGGCAAGACTCCTTCAGGCAACTGAATAGCTTTCACATACGGACGTCCCTTGGTGCACTTCAGATGGAACAGTTTATGGTTGGCATCTAAAACCAGATATCCCTCATCATAGTCTTTACGGGTAGTCGGATTGCCCGAAGCATAGCTTGCGGGAAAAGCAAACCCTTTCTGAACCAGCATATCCGTAAACAATTTGCTCTTCGCCTCATCTATACGATTCGTCTCCATACGAATAAATTCCATACCTTTATCGGTAAAACGGAATGCATCTTCGGGCATTTTTAAATCCACCCGTTTGGACATGGACTCCATCAGGAAATAAAGTCCTGTCTGGGGAGCATTGATGGCTGACGGCACACTCTTGAAAGTAAAGTTTGTCAATTGAATATCTTTCGGACTAACCGCCTTGCCACAAATGGTATCAGGGAAACGTTCGTCCGCCGTAAGCTGGCGTACATAGAGAGAAGGCAATAAACTGTCCACCTGCTGCTGTGTATATGTATTGCCTTTTGTATCATAGCGGTGAAGTTGCTTATTCTCATCCAGTTGTGTAATAACAAAATCACCAAGTACGGAACTATACATAGTAAAAGGAGCTTTGACAGGCTTCAGTGTGAGAAAAGCATAGCACCAAGGCAACTGCCATACAAGCAGAACAGCCACAGTAACATAAAAAAATATTTTGCTGAATCGAATCATGTTTGTTTGATTTTTTAGTAATAAACATTCAGTTAGTCTTGCTTACCGGCCTTGAACCGTACCACAGAAATCCACGAAAGAGAAGCGATAAGCAGCGTATAAAGTGTCAGCCAGGGCAAGAAACTGTTATAAGCCTCCGCTCCCGGAGCCAGAAAGTAGACACGGAAAATCAATGCCGCAATAATCAGATTCAAAACCCTGCGTTTCCATGTGGGCTCCAGGCAAATCCATGAAACAAGCAGATAACCGGCAAATCCGGCAAGGAACCATGGAGCTGCAGATAATAAGATACGCTGCACCAACTCACTTGTAAAATGTTGTGGCAGATAAACTCCCATAATAATAAAACTCATAGCAAAACAGGTTACCAGTGCAAGTACACCATAGGCCAACATCGACATGACCATCTTCTTCTGTGAATAAGGCAAATGCAAAGTAAGTTTCAAACACTTACGTTGCATCTCGGGAAAAAACTGTACGGCAGCAAGCAAGATACCGATAAGTAAAGGGACAAATTGCAACAAATCAATAAATATAGCATCCTTCTGAACCATTACCACCCATAAATGATCGATTCCCTGTATGGCAATGGTGCGGCCAATACGAAGCATGGAATATCCTGTGATTCCTATCATAAAAAGAGTTGCCAGCAACAAATACCAACGCGTTTTTATCCACTCTTTATAAAATATGGCTTGTATCATATTTCTTCTATTTATTTACATATTAATACTTTCCGGTAAGACCGATAAAGGCATCTTCCAGACTTACATTTTCGTGCTGTAAACCAGTAAAGGGAACTTGACTTTCCTTCAATAGTTTCTCCACATCCATGGGAGGCAAAAAAGAATACGTCTCCAAGGTCTGACGGATGACAGCCGGATGATAGCAAGTTGCCGGCAACTGAGGCTGATAACCCTCGGGCACAGTACAAGTATATCTTCTCAGTTCTTTCATCAACGTTTCAATAGGTTGTTGAATAAGGATAGAACCATAATCCATAATAATACAATCATCAATCAACCGCTCCATATCCTGAATAATATGGGAAGTCAGGAAAACAGTCTTGTTCTCGGAACGGGCATAGTCACGCAAATAATCCACAAAAAGGCGGCGATAACCCGGATCAAGTCCTAAAGAGAAATCATCCAGAATCAACAACTCCGGATTTTGTGCCAGGATCAGTCCCAATGCCACTTGCGAACGCTGTCCGTTCGACATTCTTGAGATACGTTGCCCCGGAGCTACCTTCAGTTTATTCATCAAGTCATAATAAGCCTCCTTTTTCCATTGTCCCGGATAAAAAGAAGCATAAAACTTTTCTATCTGTGTGATATTCATAAACTGATATTGAACATGACCTTCCAGCAATAAGCCGATATTCCTGCGTAAAGCAGGGTCCATGGTCTGAATGTTCTCACCAAAGATGCGACATTCGCCCGAACGTGGCTGAAGATAACCGCTCAATATATTAATGGTTGTCGTTTTCCCTGTGCCATTTTTACCCAACAATCCCAAGATACGCCCTTGAGGTACTTCAAAACTCAAGTTCTCATAAATTTTACGTTGACCGTAATAATGAGTCAGGTTCTTACATTCTATAATTGCACTCATGCTTTATAAATCATTTTTCGTTTGTTATTAGAAACACGTCAGGAAAAGAATAGGAATCAGAATACCGGCCACCAACTCGACTCCCCCTCTACCCCACAATCCTTTAGGACCTTTTATCATCACCATACCGCTGACAGTGATAATAATCAGACAGACAGCAAAGGCATCGGCAAACCAAGTCCACCACTTGCCCGGATTGAAATGGAGTTGTACCATGGAAGAGATCAGCGGACGGCGCTTCACCCCCTCGTAGACAGCATCTTTTGTCCGGGTATTAATCACCAGACTTGAACCTCCTTTCAGAAAAACCTTAATCCGATCCGGTTTCGGATAATAATATTTAGTAAAATTTCCGGCTTCGTCCAGTGGTTCCAACAAAGCCAAAATCATCTTCTTATTGACTTTATTCTTGTCCGACAGGTCCTCTGTTATTTTATATTCCGTTCGTGTCACTGTATAATGGGGATTTATGCTATCCCTATGGTTCATCACGATACCCGAAATAGCATAAATCAAAATCATTCCTGCAAAGAAGAAAGACAGATCACGGTGGATAATCCGGCTCCATTTGCGGAATGCAGCACCTTTATTCTGCGATTTCATAAGAACTGGCTTCCATATAGTAGAATGACAGATAATCTTTTCCGGTAGCTGCTTTTCTTTCTGCTATCTTTGCGCGAAAGTCCGCAATACGGGCTTCAGGAGTGTTGGCTGTTTCGCCGCGTGCTTTTTTTTCCGAATCACATCCGGCAGCAGTTTCTCCATGAGATTTTTCGGTCCGGGCTTTCAGTTTAGCCTCCCAGTTTTGCAAGTAAGCTTCATCTACCCGCTGTTCCTTTAACGTTCCGGTCACTGTGACAATGGCATTGATACATTTGGTGTCAAACGAACCCAAAGGTCCGGCTTCCACACGAATCGTTTTGGTATCATCACTGCCCATCAGGAATATTTTTGTAGCTCCGTGCTTGCAGGTATGTGTGCAGATTCCTTCTATAGTCACCTCCCGGTTAGCCAGTGAATCGGCATGCGCCAGCAGGTTATCGATGCTCAATGCCTCCGGAGCCGCCTGCTCCGTTTTTTCGGACTGACTCTGTTTGTTACTGTTTCCACAAGAAGTAGTAGTTACTAAAGCTGCCATTAAGGTTGCAGCGACCATAAACTTAATTTTCATATGCTAACTGTTTTTATTTTTCAGAAAAAGATGCCCAGTGAACAAGCGGCATACCGGGCCGTTCCGCATTTTTTATAATATGCAGTCTGCCATTGAACAGACAAAGACAGGTTATACTGTTTCATGATAGGATAATCCCCTTGCAGACGAATCCCTACCATACTATAGCTATCAGATAAATAGTCAATATTCGCCAACAAAGTCTGGGCGGACGACTTCGTGGCCTCCAATCCCGGTAAAGAATATTCAGCCGATAAATTGGCATAATATCCACCGTTAGCTTCTGCGGTCAATCGCAGCTGCCTCTTCTGATACTGCAAACGGGCACGCAAAGAACCCTCCAGAGCAGACAGGTGAACAAACCGGGATACGGCGTTGTAATCCGTCTCCAACCGATGGTAGATTATGTTTGGAACAATTGCTCCTCCCCATACACCTTTATCGGTCAAAAGCTTCTCCCACAAACCACTTACGGCAATCCTACTATTCGTGACCTTCATTCCCGGAGATGTGCTGATTAATGCTCCATAGGAGCTTCCGCCCGCCTCTCCGTAAATATTCTCCGTTCCTTTACGGACTGTATAGCCTGCATCCAGTTTCACTGCAAGATGTTCTGCCTGCTGAAGTTCCCGCATCCAAGTCACGTTCCCTTTCAAATCAGTCGTATTCAATTCCAGCAAAGTGAGATTATTGGCATTGCTCAATTTCTTGTCCATCGACATACGGTCAATTGAGACTGTGGCCGATATCCCCTTCTCCGTATCAGCCGGCAGAATGCCTATGCTTCCTCCCCACCGGGTGCCTTGATGCTTCGTTCCGGTCTGGTTTCCGGCAAAACGTACATAATCCATGCCCAATCCCAACATATGGTATACCGAAGTGGAACCTTTATCTGCAAGGAATGAAATCTCACTTTTCTGTTGATAAAGCCGGAAATCTGCGGAAACTCCCAAACGATATGTCCCCAGACGATATCCTGCTCCCAAAGCAAAAGAGAGATCGGAAGCTGTATTACGCGGACGCGGATCTTTATCCCGATAATTATGAGACGCCCTGTAACCACCGGTGATTCCCCACGTCCAGGAACCCGACTCACTGGCGTAACCTCCATTGAAATAATAAGTTTCTCCTTTCAGGAAACCGCCAATGGAATCACCGGTCACGTAAGGAGCGATCAGTTTCCAGTCTATATTTTCATTCCATAACACATTCTCCTGCTTCTCACTTCTGTATCCTGCTGAACCAAATACACGATCACGTTCCGAAAGAATGACGAAAGAGTTGACATCTACCCCGATACGGGTATCCTTATCACCTTCCTGTTTCAAAGATGCTTTTCCTTTATCATGATAAGCTCCATTTACGTCCAGCCTTGTCCATGTATACGGAGTATAGTAATAATAAAGTGCCGGATTCCGCCATACCTCACCACGAAATCCGGTCGCGAATGAAGCGGTACGGATTACCTTATCGGACAGGGAGAATGTGTCGGCAGTCTGCCCGAAGGCTTCCTGCCGACTCTCCACAAATAAAGCAATCAGCAACGTAATGATAATTCGGATTCGCATCATGAATAATAAAGATTTATATATCAATAGGGTGGATTCAATTATTTGTTAAACAGGCTCGGAGTAGCCGCAGGTGTGAAATCAACGGTAGAGTTATTTGTATCCTGCAATACTTCCCGATCACCATCCTTATAGGCAGCTTTACGCATTACGCACTTTCCGATGTTTTCTGCAACGGTATTGTTCACACCGATATAAGTATGCCCCATATCCAACCCGGTAGAGGTAACATTCCACTGCCATTCATTGGAAGCACCTACATTTACAGCATCAATCACCCACTCATTGGGGAACTTATATTTGCTTTGCGGTTTACTGGCTGTTCCATTTTGCATGATATACGTATAGTTGTATGCATAGTCTGAAATATACTTTTCTTTAGTCATGCCTTTGGGTAATCTGCCGATAGCATAGGCGCGATTTCCCTGTTTATTCAACACCCAGATAGTTTTGGAATAACAATAATAAACATCCAGATTGGGAACAGCCGGATTATCCACATCTTGCTTCGATTCAATATACCACTCAAAATTGGCTTTACTTAAATCTATAGAATTCGGATTAGCCTCTTTATGATTGATCGCATTGTCACAAAGGATAAAGGACTCTCCCGGTTGTACCGGATAATCTGTTCCGCTGCCCGGCACCGCTACAACAGAGCCTACCGCAATAGCTTCATTCATAATATCCGGATCTACCGACTGATATTTCTGGGTAGTTTGGAATTGTGATTCCATAAATATCAATCCATCCGCATACAAAACTTTATCCGAGTTATTATAGATACGTACATACTGGTCGCCATTATATTGCTTGCCTGCTTCATTATAGGTTCCGGGAATAAATATCTCGGCAATCACAAAATCGGGGTCACCTGTATTGAGTACATGAACTTTCAGTTCCAACTTGTATGACCCTCCGGATACGGCCACATTCTGTTGCACTCCCTGTACATCGACTTCCACCGGAGTTCCATTCTGTGAGTAAGTTCCCTTACCGATGAAAGTTACATTATACAACCCGTCCGCCAATTCAATACTTTGAGCCGGATAGGCAATGTCTGTCTTGACAGATGTATTTACATTTTCAAAAGTATAGGTCCCACCGGTCAGTTGCAGACCCTCGATAGTTGTATCTACAGTAGTGGTAATACCTACAGTGGATATGCTCACTTTGTCATCATCACTACATGCGGTAAATCCCAGCATTGTCGCAAAAAGGATTGCGATTGTCAATTGATTCTTTTTCATCTTCATTTCTATTTTGTTTTATTATTCATTTACTAAAAAGTCAAGTTCATTTCCATACCGAAATAAGGCGATTCGGACGTTCTCCGTTGCAGTACGCCCCGTAACGTATAATCAGGATAAATACCCAAAAGCCGGTTTACATAAAAAGCCAGATTCAGATACTTACCGATCCGTTTACTCGCCTTCAGATTGATATCCATATAAAAAGGCACAGTAGTACGCTCAAAATAAGTGGCTGAATATTTCTCCACCAGATGCTGTAACTGAATATTGTTTTTATCTTCTTCGCGAAACGGATGCGTTTCACCGGATTGATCGATATAGCTTACCGGCACGCCGTTATTCCACAAGTTCCGTCTGTTGGTATACCAAGTGCATTGTGCCGACGTGGAGAAAGTAAGTCCCAAACGCTGTATATAGGTATCAAACATAAAGTTCGTATTGAATGCCTGGCTTTCTGTTCCGTTGTCCCCATTGTACAACCCCACATATTTCAACTGTTTGTTGTCCAACAATATAGAAGAGGCCTTATATTTGGGAGAGTCCGAATTATAAACTGTCTTTATCCAGGCTCCATACATAGTGACGCGGGTCTTGAGCGATTCGATTCGTTTGGAAGCGAACTGAAACTCCACTCCTTCTTTACGCACCTTCATTACATTGCCTTGTGTGGAATACACATCCAGATTATATTCATTTGCATAAGTCAACTGAGAAAGTTGGGGAGGAGCCGTCAAAGCTGAGCCGTCGATACTTGCAGGATCATATAGCTTATACGCCAATGATTTATAATAAGTGATATCATCAAAAGCATTGTTCATCCGTTCGCGGAAATAAGTCATCGACAGACGGTTTCCCTTATAGCTGACGTCGGCCCGCACTTCCCATTTCATGTTACGTGCCGGTTCCAACTGATAGTTTGTATTATCCCATTTATACGTCATCATATTGATACGGCGATAATCCGGGTTGGTATGGTAATAATTCAGCTGGATCAAGTCTACATACTTAAAATCCGGATATAGCTGTGCGGTGGTCGGCATACGGCTGATCCAGCCCAAACCTCCCGAAAAGGCAACATTCCATCCGTTTGATACCGGCAAACTCCATTGCAAGTCCAGACGGAGATCGGGATATATCTTACCCTGCATCTTATATTTAGTGTCCAGCCCCAATAAGGACTGCAAGCGGATACCGGCCGTAAAAGCCAATTTATGTCTATTTACAGGAAGATTCAACACCTCCTCGGCATAGAAGGCGAAAGGTTGCAGCCCCGGTATGTCCTTAAAACGGCGCGGACGTGTACTCAAACTTTCACTGATGGGCCGTGTCACATCGAATACCTGGCCTTCTCCCAAATTCTTCTGATAATTCCATTCCACCCCTATATTCATTGCATTTTGCAGCATCCCCAGTGGAAAAGCCAATTGCGTACGGGCAGAAGCCGTAACATATAAAGGTTTACCGTCAATTTCCATCTGCGCCACATAATTATAAGGCAGATAGATGCCATCAGATTCTCCGGTCTCTGTCTGAGTAGCAATAGCGGCCGGACGATTCAGAGACACAGATTTCGTTTCACGCATCTTCTCCCACTGCCAACTGACAGAAGTTGCCGCGCTAATCTCACGAATCCACGAATGGTTAGGGAATTTCAGGTTCCATTTTCCTGCCATCTTCAAACTACTGAAGTCTGATTTATAAGAGTCCTCCTTTACGGTTGCATCTTTATCCCGCTTCGCATCATCAAACGATCCGGTATAGTCGGTACTGATATTCCAATGAATATTACGTTCATTCCATAACCATTTTCCATCCAGACGGGTGGAGGCTGTGAGACGGGTATAGTTTTTCACGCTGTTGCGCGGATCTATTTTTGAATCCAGATAGCTCAAATCGGCATTCAAAACATAACGTCCGTTCCCGCCCAACCGGAATCCTTTGCCCACTGAAAACAGTTTGCTGGTCTTATCAGCCTTGAAGCGTGCAGATAACGGACTTTCGCTGGTTTTACGCTGGATAATCACAGCGCCGTTTGCCACGTTACCATAAGCTACAGAGGGAATACCACGAATGATCTCCACCTTTTCAATATTATCAGTCGGAATGGTACGCATATCCAGTCCCTTTGACATCGTACTCGTCGCATTTACAGCAGAAGTGCTACTCGGCATATACTGCAGATTGGCATCCGTATTCTGAAAAATACCATCAATGTAAAATCCAACTCCCAATGAAGAGATATCTTCCGTATTACCCGTTTCACGTATACGAATCAGATTGGCCTGTCCCATCTGAGGATCAGCCGATTTTCCTCCGGGTATCAGTTCCATCAAATCACTGAAACTACTGGGTTGAAGATGTTTCATGGCAGTACGGTCGACTATGGAAGCACTGGTAGCACGCTTTGATTCGGAAGCAGTCACTACCACTTCGTTCAACGCCATGTTTGAGGGCTTTAAATGAAAGATTTCTGAAGTATTTCCAAGCACTTTAATCTCTTTTTCGGTAGAATCATACCCTAAATAAGATACGACGATCCGATAGGTCCCGGGCTTGATATGAAGAAGTTCAAAATGTCCGTTTGCATCTGTTATTCCGCCATAAGCAAACTGTTTCTCCACAAACAACTGAATGGTGGCATAATCCAATGCTTTATGAGTTTGTTCATCCAATACAGTACCCCGGAATACAAACGTCTGCCCCCACGCACGAGACACATTACAGCAAATTATAAATAAAAAAAGTATATATGCAATTTTACGAATCATCTCACCTTCTATTAGCTCGCAAAAGTACAATATACCCACAGCGGGGACAATACCAAAATTTAGGTATAATATTGTATCTATATGCAAACACAATACCTACATTTAGTTGTTTTACCTAATCTTTATCAATGTAAAATCACCTTTGATGAAATCTTTCTATTATAAGATTACCATTCTGACATTAGCTATGACTCTTTTTTATTTACTGTCCTTATCTTCCTCCAAGCACCTTTATATATAGATAACATCCGGTCAAATACGGGACGTTCCTATTTCGGCTTACCTCACAGGAAGCTTGATCCAATATATACCCCTATGAAATAACAATATATGAAACGCCCCTTAACAATATATGTTATTCCGATTACATATATTGTTAAGGGGCGTTTCGTGTATTCTACCCGACAGGTAGGATACAAAGTGTTTAAAGTCTGTTCAGGTGATTCTTACCTGTCGACCGCACACTCGGATTTCCTTTGTATGAAACTTCACCGCTTCCTTGAATATTAGTCACAAGTGTCTTTGTAGCTACACAGGTAATATCTCCGGAACCGTTGACACGGGCTGTTACATTCTCTGCATCCAACTTACGCGCATTAAGTTCTCCCGACCTGCTCAGCACCAGTGTGGCATCGCGGGTAGAACCGGACAGAGTCATATCACCCGAACCGGCCAATTGTGCAGCTACATTATTGGCACGGATACCCAATACATCCATATCACCCGATCCGCTCAATTTTGCCGTTACGGTCGATGTGGTATAAGCACTTCTTACTTTCAGATCACCTGATCCCTGAAGCATTGCACTGATTTCGCTCCCGGTAACACCGACAACATTCAAGTCACCCGAACCCTGCAAAGTCAGACTCACACTTTTAGCACGAATCTGTCCTTTCACATCAATATCTCCGGAACCTTTCAACAAAGCAGAAAAATCACCATTGCATGTTACATCTCCCGCAACGATGTCTCCCGAACCGGCCAATGATACCTCAAGTTCTTCTGCCTTCAGATTACCTAAATAGATATCGCCCGACCCCTGAAGGAAAGCACTTCTTAAAGACGGACTGGAAACCAGGACTTTCAGCCGTCCCGCTTTACCATAAGAAATATTAGTATGTGGCTTCATATTCACTATCAGCGTACTTCCTTCTACCCGGCATTCTATCAAATCGACCAGATTGTCCGATCCTGTAACCTGAACCTTGGTTCCTCCCGACGACTGTGTGTATTCAATGGTCGGACTTCCTTTCAGCTGAATCCGATCGAATCCCGACACTTTAACGTTCTTCGTTATGTATTTACCACTTGCCACAATCGCTCCTTGGGCACTTACCAACGTTGCCGACATCAACAAAGACAGAAAAAGAAATGCACTGATCCCTCTCTTACGAATTGTTTTCATATTCATTCTATTTTTTGATTATAGCTATTAGACGTAACAAGTATCCGGAACGTTGCACAGAAACCTGTATTTCTTGCAAAAAAACGGATGGTTGCTTTCCTTAATACAGTTCCAAACCGAACTCTTCCTTCAGTTGCAACAATGCGCTGTTCTTTTGTGCCATCATCTGGAACTTTTCCACACGGCTGACCGCACGTACATTCTCCGTCGCTTCGCTGACACGAACGGTCATTGTCACTTTGCGGTTCTTTAATGAACCACGCAAATATGCTTGTATGTTGGGAATCAGTGCCGTGAAATCTTTCGCAATGATTTCATTGTCTACCACCACCTCAAAAGTCGTATCATTGAGCAATGACAGACGCATGTTCTGCATACGCATGGCAATCGCTTTCTGTTCTATCGGCATACGTCCGGCGTATTCCTGCCAGTAATAATTCAAATCGCGTTCATTGAAGATGAAATCTTCTTCAATCTGCTGTGTTTGCACCTGGACAGTATGGACCGCTCCCGATCCCTGCTGCTCTTCCTCCTTCTGAGGATGCTTGATGGAAAGTCCGAGACTGGATTTCTTCATCACAGGAATCTTCTTTTCTTCTTTAAACTGCGCCATCCGTACCGCATCGGGCATAGCTCCCGGTGGAGAAACCGCTCCGCCCGGACGTATGTTGACAGCCGGAGAGGCAGTGGCCTGCTGGGGCGCAACCTGCGGAGCAGCAGGTGCAGCGACATTCGTACTCCGAGATTGCGAAGCGGCAGGTGCTACCTGAGGCTGCTGTGCAGCGGCGGGTTGCGTGAAGACGGGTTTTATGGCTTGTTTAGGGCCACGCCCACCACTGCTGTCATCCCCCTCAACGGTAAGCTGAGCAACCTGTATCAAGGTCAGTTCCACCAACAGACGTTTATTTTTGCTGGCGCGATAGTTCATATCACAATCGTTGCAAAGTTTCATGGCCCGGTACAGGAACGGCAATGTGCACTTCTGTGCCTGCTCCTGATAACGTTGGCGGATACTGGCACCTACCTCAAGCAACTGGAGTGTAGCAGCATCTTTGCTCACCAACAAATCACGGAAATGTGATGAAAGTCCGGTGATGAAATGGCTACCGTCGAATCCTTTGTTCAGTACATCGTTGAACAATAGTAAAGCATCACTTACCTTATTTTCAAGGAAGCAGTCTGTCAGGCGGAAATAGTATTCATAATCCAGCACATTAAGATTCTCGATCACACTCTTGTAGGTGATATTACCTCCGGTGAAACTTACTACCTGATCGAAAATGGAAAGTGCATCACGCATACCTCCATCCGCTTTGAGCGCAATCACGTTCAAGGCTTCAGGTTCGGCCGTGATTCCTTCTTTCGATGCCACATAAGACAGATGATTCACGGTATCATCCACACTGATACGGTTAAAATCGTAAATCTGACAACGCGACAAAATGGTGGGAAGGATTTTATGCTTCTCCGTTGTAGCCAAAATGAAAATGGCATGGCGGGGAGGTTCTTCCAATGTCTTCAGGAAGGCGTTGAAAGCCGAGGCCGACAGCATGTGTACCTCGTCAATGATATACACTTTATACTTACCTATCTGTGGCGGAATACGCACCTGTTCCACCAGTTGGCGGATATCGTCTACCGAGTTGTTGGACGCCGCATCCAGTTCATGAATGTTGTACGAGCGTTGCTCGTTGAAAGCGACACACGACTCACATTCGTTGCAGGCTTCGCCATCTGCCGTAAGATTCATACAGTTGATGGTCTTGGCAAAAATACGTGCACAAGTAGTTTTACCCACTCCGCGCGGTCCGCAGAACAGATAAGCATGCGCCAGTTTCTGGGTGGCGATAGCATTTTTCAGTGTAGTGGTCAGTGCCCGTTGCCCCACGACCGACTCAAAGGTGGAAGGACGATACTTACGGGCGGATACGATATAGTTTTCCATATTCCGGATGATCTCTGTTTTTTGAGTTTGTGCAAATGTACGCAAAAAAGTGCAAGGAGAAAAAAGGAAGCGGAATAAGTTTTAGAGCGGAAATGCTACGTTTTAAGTTATTAGTTTTATCTTTGCATCTGGAATTAATGAGAAAATCATGGGCAAATTAATCACAATCTGGGAGTTTATAGGCAGACATAAATACTGGATCACCGTCCTGGCATTCGGAGTCATCATCGGCTTTTTGGACGAAAACAGTATGATCCGCCGCATCGGCTATGCACGCGAAATCAGCCGCTTGCAGGGAGAGATTGATAAATACCGCGCAGAGTATGAAGAAAACACGGAGCGCCTCAACGAGTTGAGCACCAATCCTGAAGCCATCGAACAGATAGCGCGCGAAAAATATCTGATGAAAAAGCCCAACGAAGACATTTACGTATTTGACGAGAACGAATGAAACAACTGATACCCGCACTTTTCGCCGTAGGCGCCGTGATGGCTCTCGTAGGAGCCGCCGTCTTTATCACCGGATGGGTGTATGCACCTTATATATATACCATCGGGGCAGGCTTTGTGGCATTGGCCCAGGTCAACACTCCGCTCCGGGCAAAAAGCAAAACACTCCGCCGCCTGCGCATTCAGCAGATATTCGGCGCACTGGCATTGATACTGACAGGTGCATTCATGTTCACCACACGCGGCAACGAATGGATTGCCTGCCTCACCATAGCAGCTATATTGGAACTTTATACAGCTTTTCGCATTCCGCAGGAAGAGGAGAAAGAGCTCTCTAAATAAAAAAGAGCTCCCCTTTTTCAAAGTTTCCTCTCTACCTTTCACTTGCATCAGCAATTGAAACCGAATGATACACTACTTTAAATGAATAACCATCGTAGTGTCCCGTTTGAGTTCAAAACAGCATTTTTCAAACGAAGGAGCTCCCAAGACTCCTTCGGCATCATTGCTGAACCCGAACTTTTCCAAAGGACGCCCGAATGCACCGGTATCCAACTTCCCGTTTTCATTTTCATCCTGAAAGAGGGAAATGGCATAAGTACCGGCAGGAATTCCCTTACAGGGTATCTCTATCGTCCGGTCCTTCACTCCTACCCGAAAACCGAAAACAGGCTTCTTCATAAAGGTCTGTTTGGAAGAATAGATAGCCACGTAAACAGATCCGTCCACATGCTCCACGTCTTTGACAATCAATGTCAGATTCTGACCCGCTACGGACACACTCGTTAGTACTGCAAACAGCAAAATAATCATTGTCTTCATAATGGTAAATATTTAAAAATTAGAAACATCATAAGCTACTTTCTTACCTAAAGTGATATAAACTCCCAGATAGAAGAAACGGTCACTGGAAGCACGGACGGCCTGTCCGTTAATCCGTCCATATTCGTTCTTACGCCCCGTCAGATTAGTGGCAGAGGCATGTACGATAACCTTCTTACTCGCCAGCACAGTGATACCCAAATCGAAAGAATGACAGGGTTTTACTTCATCATTCATCAACCCCGGCAGTTCCGGATTATGATAAGGACGCCCACTTGCCAACCGGTCGGTCACGCTGAAGATGGTTCGCAGAGGGGGAACACTGTATTTCAGTACCAATGACACATTATGACGGGTAGCGTATTGCGGAACGGTCAGTTCAGTATATTCCCGGTATTTCCGTTTTGAAAGATTATAAGAATAGGACAAACGGTATTCAAAATTCTTCCATAGGGCATTGTCACAAAAATATAGGTCAACGCCTTTACTATGTCCGTATCCATCGGGAACCATACCTTGGGGAACAGACAATTCCAGCCTTTTATAATTTTTGTAATAAAACTCCGCTTTGTAAAATCGCCCGCTCTGTTCGTATTGGAGACTGAAGAGAGTCTGCCTACAGATATTAGAGGGCAAAGCAGTGTTTTTTATCAGGTATTTATTTTCCGGTAATTGAGTGTATTGCCCTGCCACAACCGAGATTGCCAAACGATTCCACGCATAACTGACAGCAGCTCTGGGAGACCAGTTCATCCGCCGGTTCAATGAAACATACTCCGGACGGAAAGACAGTTCTGTTTTGAAGTGTTCCGACAGATAAAAAATGGACGAAAGAAATCCTGCACAGATCGTGGGGTACATACGGTTTTCATCATAGAGCAACTCAAACCGATAATAATCCCGATATGACCGGATAAAAGTTTCAACTCCCGCATCCAGACGTAGCCAAGGAGTAAATTGCCGGAAGGACCTGACTTTCAAATGAAGTTCCTGCTGCCGCTCACTCCATGCATCCCCGCCTGTCACTGCACCTCCCACTCGCCGGTCATAAAAAGAATACGCAGCCCCGAAAAACCAATTCCAACCGGAAGCGGCACGTTTGCGGAAGGTAGTGTTCAGATAAACATTGTTTTCACCCAAACCGAAGAGATGACGGTCTGCATCTGCATAATTCGAAAAGGAAGTACGGTCATACCCTGCATATAATTTGAATACAGTCCTTTCATCCGGCGTGTACCGATATTGGGCAGCACCGGAAAACATACCGTATGGCTGCTTGAAATCAGTCCGGGAAGGATAAACCCGATAATAAGGTGACAGATTCTGATAATCGAGATTCAGCGAAAGTGAAGAGTGCCCGAAAGCCCGCGTACCACCTCCTCCCAACCCGACGGTAGAAACATTCATCCCCAGTTTATTGACCGTACTATGGTCCTTGGTTTCCAGAGGAAGTACAGCAGACAAGGCCTCTCCATACTCCTGTGACTGTCCGCCGGAAGCCAGATTGACACCACTGAACATAAAAGTGGAATAGCGTCCTCGTGCAGGAGTATCCGCTCCGGTTGTAGTATAAGGATTCAACACATGCATGCCGTCTATATAGGTCTGTGTTTCGTTACTGCTCCCGCCACGCACCAGCAGACGACCGCTTTCACCCTGAATTTGAGCCCCCGGAAGGGTTTGCAAAGCCCGATATAAATCCCCGTTAGCTCCTCCTACCGTTACCAGATCGACCGGTCGCAAATCGCTCCAGCGGCTGTTAGCCCTGGGAGTTTTATGTGCTTTGACGACTACCTCGTCCAACAATATACTATCACCTAAAGTCGTGAAAAAAATGGTATCCGTAGTTACGTTTTGGGCTACGAGTGAAACCGGGAGAAGCATCAAGCTTCCAATCACTGTTACATAGAATCTCTTCATTGTGGTCTGTTTGCTAACATTTTCACCGGCAAACATAAAGGATCGGTTCCAAGCAAAAAAATATCCGGGACAGACAGCCCGGATATGTGACAAGCAGCTCGTCCTATGTGACGAACTGCATCTTTTTGTGACCAACGGTTATTTGCCGACTATAGTTTCCATCAGCTCTTTAAACTGTTTGGAATAGGCCCGTGATACAGGTATCTCTTCCGGATAACCTTCCAAAAGCAAACGGTAGCCCTGTGAGTTTCCACTAACCTTTACCACCTTACGGAGATTGACCAGAAAAGCACGGTGACACTTCGCTACTAACGGAGACCCACCGGTTACTTCCTCCGCCTGCTTCATGGTCATCCGCAACAGACACTGCATAGTTCTGCCTCCTTTCTGATAGTTCACCCGGATATAGTTTCCATCGGACTCTATATACAACAAGTCCTTAGAGTCCAATTCCAAAGATTCCCTGGTACCGCCCTGGAACGAAAGCAAAGAAACTATTTCAGTTGTTTCTACAGATTCCGTCGCAGATACCGACCGCTGTAAATGGAGGTTCATCTCCGTCGCTTCCTCTAAATGGATAGCCAACAACCTGTTTTGATTCAATAAAATGAAAAGTACTGTAGGGAAAAGTCCGATAACCAAAGTGAACAATGCAAAAACACAAAAGACATCCCAACGCAGCCCCCAGCCAAAAACAAATGTTGAATAAAGCCAGTTACCGACAGCAATAAATAAGATTACCATCAACAGATTGACTATCTGTTTCCATACAGTCCACCCCTCTTCTTTGTAAAACTCCGGAAACAGACAGGCAAAAAGATACACGGGGATGCTCAGAAATACTGCTGTCACACCCATAAAGCCCAAAAGAATCCAAAACTTATGCCCCTCAATGCCCGATATTCCGAAAGGCTGTAAAACCAGTAATATAAGGAATACGACCAACGAAGAAATCAATACCACCTTCCATCTTTGATACACAACCGGATAAGGACTTTGCAGGTATCTTCGTATTTTTTCACTCCAATGATTTCCCATTTGTATTCTGTTTTTCACTCTTATTGCAAAGTAATATAAAATATCGCACGGACAGCTATAAATCGAGAGATAATCTTAAAGACAAAAAGAGGCAATCCTCTTCAGAATTGCCTCTCCTATTTCATAATATGATAAACCGGATTTTACTTCTTACCCACAGGAGCATATCTTGCGTTAAGTCCGTCTACAATTTCTTTTGTGATGTTCAGTGTGCTGTCGGCATACAACAGATTATCAAAACTGGTATTGCTGATAATCAGGTTATAACCTTTAGTCTTATTGTATTCTTTCAGGAAAGCATTGATAGAGTCACGCAGAATCTGGCTGTTTTTAGCATTTTCAGATGCCATTTCGGTAGCCAGTTTGTTTTGCAATGCCTGCAAATCCTGCTCCAATTTACCTAAGCGTGCATATTCCTGTTGTGCTCTTTCCGGAGAAATAAAAGCATTGCTTTCATATTTCTTCTGGAATTCCTGCTGTGATTTACGCAGTTCGTTAGCTTTTTGATTTAATACCATACGGCTGTTCTCTTCCTTACTGATCATATCAGCATTCAGATCTTTGCAGAAATTATATTGAGACAACAATGTATCTACTTCTACATAAGCGATTTTCAGACCAGAAGTGGCATTTGCATTTCCGGAAGCAGCAGGAGCAGCAGCATTGTCGGCTTTACCAGCGCATTGTGAAAAAAGAAAGAGGAATGCAAGAGCAGCAAATCCGTTAATGAGGTAATTCATTCTCTTCATACTTGTAAAATATAGTTTTTTAATTAATTAGTTCATACTATCGTTTAAGGTTTTCTCAATTTCATCAATAGAAAAGCGCCGTTTCTTTTGTGCTTCCCGATCTTGAGACTGTGCACAACTTATGCCTCTCTCCCTTAACGCTTTATTGCCGCTGACGTGCCCGTTGGGAAATTTTCCGCCTTTTGTAAAGAAGACTTTTATGCCTAATAAACCAAGGCAAATAGCAACTATTAACAGAGTTATCAGTATTGTATAGAGCATTTCTATTAATTTTGTGGGTGCAAATATAGACTTTTGTACTGACTAAGCCTCCTTTTTTACCATAAAAAAAGAGAAACGGGTTCAAAATTCGCAAGCAAATTAACCATATTTAGCAATAAGGGGTTAAAATTGAATTTTTAATTCCATAAAAAGAAAAGAGAATGGAAAAATCAGAACTGAAACCGGCCGGCGTATTTCACTTCTTCAACGAAATCTGCCAGGTGCCCCGTCCTTCAAAGAAGGAAGAAAAGATAATCGCTTATTTAAAAGCGTTCGGAGAAAAATATAATTTAGAGACAAAAGTGGACGAAGCCGGTAATGTACTTATCAAGAAGCCGGCTACTCCGGGTAAAGAAAACCTGAAGACAGTGATCTTGCAATCACACGTAGACATGGTGTGCGAAAAGAATAACGATACGGAGCATGACTTCCTGACCGACCCTATCGAGACGGAGATTGACGGGGAATGGATGAAGGCAAAAGGAACAACTCTGGGGGCTGACAACGGTATCGGTGTAGCTACTGAGTTGGCCATTCTGGCCGACGACAGCATTGAGCACGGTCCTCTCGAATGTCTGTTCACTGTAGATGAAGAGACAGGTCTGACCGGTGCTTTTGCCCTGAAAGAGGGGTTCATGAACGGGGAAATCCTATTAAACCTCGACTCGGAAGATGAAGGTGAACTTTTCATCGGTTGTGCAGGTGGTATCGACTCGGTTGCCCAATTCAAATACGAAACGGTGATGACACCCATCAGCCACCTTTGCTTCCATATCACCGTGAAAGGTCTGAAAGGCGGGCATTCCGGTGGAGATATCCATCTGGGACGTGGCAATGCCAACAAGATTCTGAATCGCTTCCTGTACCTGATGCAGAATACTTATCAGGAAGACTTCTTCCTCTTCGAATTCAATGGAGGTAACCTGCGAAATGCCATTCCGCGTGAAGCTTCAGCTGTATTCTCCGTACCGGAACATTATAAGCACGATGTGCGCACAGCCTTGAATGTCTTTATTGCAGAAATAGAAGACGAACTTCATAAGATAGAACCGGATCTGAGTATTCTTCTTGAAACGGAACCTCGTCGTGACTGGGCTATCGACCCAAGTACAGCCTATCGCCTGATCACTTCGTTGTATGCCTGCCCGCACGGAGTTTATGCCATGAGCCATGACATCCCGGGTCTGGTGGAAACATCGACCAATCTGGCATCTGTCAAGATGAAACCGGAAAATACTATCCGTATCGAAACCAGCCAGCGCAGTTCCATTCTTTCTTCACGCGACGATGTAGCCAACACTGTACGTGCAGTATTTACTTTGGCAGGCGCGCAAGTGACTTGGGGTGACGGATATCCCGGATGGAAACCCAATCCGGACTCGGAAATCCTGAAAGTAGCTGAAGAGTCATATAAACGTCTGTTCGGTGTAGATGCCAAAGTGAAAGCAATTCACGCCGGACTGGAATGTGGTTTATTCCTTGATAAATATCCTGCATTGGACATGATTTCCTTCGGTCCTACATTGACAGGAGTCCACTCTCCGGACGAACGGATGCATATTCCTTCAGTAGATAAATTCTGGAAGCATCTGTTGGATGTATTGGCACATATTCCGGCAAAGAACTAAATCAATTTCACCACAGAGGACACAAAGAAGAATTCACTTGATAATTCTAAAATTAAAAATCTGTGTGCTCTGTGGTGAATCAAAACGAGAACTAAAATCTATGCTCCGTCTTTTCTTTTTATTGCTGATTTCCTCCACTTCCCTTTTTCTTTCTGCACAAAATCAGCCTCCTTTTCGTGTCGTCTTTTGGAATACCGAAAACTTCTTCGATACCCGGCACGATTCACTCAAAAATGACAGGGAGTTTCTGCCCCATTCACTCCGGCATTGGGGCTATAGCCGATATAAAAAGAAGATAGATAATGTGGCCCGCACTCTTGCAGCAGTCGGAGAATGGAACTTTCCGGTATTGATAGGATTGTGTGAAGTGGAAAATGATACGGTTATGCGCGATCTCACGCTTTATTCTCCACTTAAGGAGGCAGATTATCGTTATGTGATGACACACTCTTCTGACCAGCGCGGTATCGACGTAGCACTGCTTTACCAACGCGACCGGTTCAAACTCCTTACCTGTTCTTCCATCCCTGTCGGCAATTTTGAGAATCATCGTCCGACAAGGGATATCCTGCACGTCAGCGGATTATTGCTGACAGGTGATACACTGGATGTATTAGTGGCACATCTACCCTCCCGCTCGGGCGGAGCACGTCAATCAGAACCTTATCGCCTTTTTGCGGCACAAAAACTGAAAAATGCGGCAGACAGCCTAATGTGTGTCCGCCGTTCTGCCAAATTGATTATTATGGGAGATTTTAATGATTATCCCACTGACAAATCTGTAAAACAAGTCCTGAAAGCCCTTTCTCCCGAAGAGAATCCTGACCATAAACAACTGTACCACTTACTGGCGCGAAAAGCCAAGAACCGTAACTTCGGTTCCTATAAATATCAGGGTGAATGGGGATTGCTGGATCACCTGATTGTATCCGGTACACTGCTTGATACTTCCGGTACACTTTTTACCGAAGAAAAAAAGGCAAGCGTGCTGCGTTTGCCTTTCCTTCTGATAAAAGATGAAAAATACGGAGGCATGCAGCCTTTCCGCACCTACATCGGAATGAAATACCAGGGAGGATACAGTGATCACTTACCTGTATATACCGATTTCGAAACCAATCAATCCGAATATTGATATACCTTCAGTTCAAACTTGGGTACCATAGCAAAAAAATGATCGAAAATATCGGATTGGATACGTTCATATTCTTTCCAAACCTTGTTACGGGAAAAGAAATAAATCTGAATAGGTACCCCGTATTCAGTAGCTTCCTTCTGGCTGATAATCAGGTCGAGATCCTGATTTACCACAGGCAAACTGCAAAGATAACGTTCTACGTATACCCTGAATACTTGCGAATTTGTAGGCACCACTCCTTCCTCCGGCTGATAATCTGCCAACAGAGGTATCTCTTTGCGAAAGGTATCAAGCATTTCGGGGGTGCAGAACTTCAAAGTTGTCAGATCAAGAAAAATGCTCTTCATCACCCGCCGTCCTCCGGATTCCGTCATTCCCCGCCAGTTCTGGAACGAGCCGTTCACCAAAGAATAGGGAGGAACGGTAGAAATAGTATTATCGAAATTCTGAATCTTAACGGTATTCAATGTAATCTCTTCCACAATGCCGTTTGCATTGGTTGAAGGGATGGTCACCCAGTCACCGGGACGTATCATATCGTTGGCAGACAACTGAATGCCTGCCACAAACCCCAGAATGCTATCTTTAAAGACCAACATCAGAATAGCGGCAGAAGCCCCCAACCCGGCGAACAGCGTAGCAGGAGATTTATCGACAATTATGGAGACAATCACAATGCCGCCAATAAAGAAGACAAGAACCTGTAAAACCTGAATAAAGCCTTTCATCGGACGATTCTTCAACTTTTCTTTTCCATTGAGTATATCCAGCAACATCAACAGACTGCTGTTGAGAGCCAGTAACAAGGCAAAGATCATATAGATAACACAAATTTTCTGCGAAACCAGCAACAAAGTCTTTCCGTGTACAAATGCCATAGGCAAAAGCATATACATCAGAATACCCGGCAGAATATGGATCAGGTGGTGAATCACTTTATGTTTGACCATCAATGTATCCCATTTATAAGGAGTCCGCCGTGCCAGACGCTTTATTCCACCCACAAAAATGGCCTGGCAAAGATAATCCAGCCCGACCGCAATAAAAATCATCAGGATGGCAATAATCGTTTCATCAAAGGTATTCGCTATTTTCGGGTCCACTCCCCAACCTATAAGGATTTTATTCATCCAACTTCCTAAATCTATCATAACTATCGTCTTTATTTTAACATGTTCACTTTATCAAAATAACATCTGAATGGGCTTTAGGTTTAGCCCAAATAAAAAAGGCTGTATTGAAAAACGGTATTTTCAATACAGCCAGCTTCATCTGTTACCAGAAATCCTTATCCATTTACCTTTTTATAATCTTCCAGAAATTTCTTCAGCCCGGCATCTGTCAACGGATGATTCAGCAGCCCCTTAATGGCACTCAACGGGCAAGTCGCCACATCGGCACCGGCTTCCACACATTCCATAATATGCTTGGTGCTACGGATGGAGGCCGCCAACACCTGAGTAGGATAATTGTAGAAACGGTACATCCGCACAATATCGGCAACCAGTCCGACACCATCTTCACAAATGTCATCCAGGCGTCCTACGAAAGGAGAAACATACGTAGCTCCCGCTTTGGCAGCCAGCAAAGCCTGACCGGCAGAAAAGACCAGCGTACAGTTGGTGCGAATGCCCTGTTCGGAAAAGTGCTTGATGGCTTTGATGCCGTCGGCAATGCAGGGCACCTTCACCACAATGTGGGGATTGAGGGCTGCCAGCTCTTTTCCTTCCCGAATCATTCCTTCGTAATCAGTAGCGATCACTTCGGCACTGACATCGCCTTGCACGATGTTACATATCTCCACGTAATGCTTCCGCTGGTTCCCGACTCCTTTTATCCCCTCTTTAGCCATCAGAGAAGGATTAGTCGTTACTCCGTCCAAGACTCCCAAATCGTGTGCTTCCCGGATTTGCTCCAAGTTAGCCGTATCAATAAAGAATTTCATACCTAATAGTGTTTAATATCTTATATTCAAACAGATAACCTGGAGCAGTTGTTCAATGGAACGACTTACTTCTGCAAACGGATACCGATTTCGTTCAAAGCGACCTTTGCCGGAGTAGCGTCCGGTGTAGTGGCATCGAGTTTGATGTAGCGGGCACTGACCTTGTTGCCGAACGAAACGGTCTGCGGAACAGGGTTGTGCATAATGTTGCTGAACTCCCCGGTAGTCGGCACTTCTTTCCAGTCTTCACCATTGATACTTACATAGAATTTATAACGGAAAGCCATTGTCGGCTTCGCTTCCGCATTGGCAGGAGCATATACGAAACCTGCCATCTCTACGGCTTTTCCAAGATCAATCACCAACGGAGAGGCAGTCACTTGTTTCCATGTAGCACGAGGCAGATCGTTCCAATTTTCTTTCGCAGACGCCTCTTCCAACGGACGGGCATAGTAGGCAGCCACTTCGCTGATATTAGCCGTCAGACGGCAAGCATCAATCTTCACTCTCAGTTGAGTGGCCTCGATAGCCGGAATACGTATCAGACGTTTATAACCCACGGTAGTACCTTTGGCTATCTCCTTCCATCCTCCGGCAGTCAGTGCCTCGACAGTAAAAGCTTCTGTACGCTGTCCTTTCGAGATATCCTCACGTAGCATCACCACGTTGATTTCCGATTTCGGTTTCAGCTGATAGGTATGGGTATCACCCGGTTTGGCAGCCCATGGTTTCAATCCGCCTTTCACACGGTTATCGGCAAAAATTTCTTTGCGATAGTCGGCAAACTCTTTCAGACGGTTAACGTCGGCATCGCTGATGCGTCCGCGCCGATCGGGAGGGATATTGAGCAGCAACACTGAGTTGTAACCCACAGATTTGAAATAAATATCGGTCAGATGCTTGAGGCTCTTCACCTTACCGTCCTCCTGCTGATGATAAAACCATCCCGGACGGATCGATACATCCACCTCGGAAGGATACCAGAAGAGTTCCCTGGCATTAACCAACATGTCGCGTCCGCCCAAATCTTTGGAAGTCGCTTTTACACCTAACGCTTTGTTCTGCTCTTCACAACGGGCATAAGTGCCCGGAGTCAATACGGTGGCACTCCACTCCGTTTCACGTCCCAGTCCGCGTTCGTTGCCTACCCATCGTACATCGTCACCCATAATGGCAGTCACTGCATGGGGTTGAAGACGACGGATGGTAGAGAGGATGGCGGTCCAGTCATATTCCTGTTTCTTTCCGTTGGGACCTTCACCATTGGCTCCGTCGAACCAGACTTCGTGTACTTCACCATAATTGGTAAGCAGTTCAGTCAGCTGTTCGATAAAGAATTCGTTGTATTTCGGAGAATCCCCATAACAAGATGCATTCCGATCCCAGGGAGAGAGGTAAACACCGAACTTGATACCGTATTTATCACAGGCATCACGGAGTTCACGCACCACATCACCCTTTCCGCCTTTCCAAGGAGAAGAGGCCACGGAGTGGTTAGTAGTCCTGGTAGGCCACAGGCAAAATCCATCATGATGCTTGGCAGTCAGGATAGCCATCTTGAAACCCGCCTCTTTGAGTGAACGCACCCATTGTTCCGCATCAAGTTCGGAGGGATTGAAGAGTGCGGGATCCTCTTTTCCGTCTCCCCACTCACGCCCGGTAAAAGTATTGATACCAAAATGAAGGAAAGCAGTCAGTTCCATCTGTTGCCACGCCAGCTGTTGCGGAGTAGGTACAAGACGCGCTGCCATATCGACTTTCTGCTCAAGGGTAGCATCTTGCGGAAATTCCACGTGCTTCACATAGTAGTCGTCTTTTTTTTGGGCCTGTCCGGCTGTACAGATAGCTGCAAGCAGAACCGTCGATAAAATAAGTTTCTTCATAAATGTATTGTTTTAAGTTTGATTCACCACAGAGTAACACAGAGTCTCTCACAAAGGATTTTCCTCTCTTCAATATCCTATTAACAAGAACTTAAAAACTCTCTGAAACTCTGTGGTAAACCGTATCCTTTTCTATTCCACGTTAAATATTCTGTCTATTTCACTCCTCTCAGCGTGAACTCAAAACTCTGCTCCGTCAGCGGCACACGGTATTGCGGTTGTACACCGGGACCACAGGTTGCTGTCCCTACACCTGCCTGTTCGGCATCCAGATGAACAGTGATACGGCCGTTACGTTCCAGATCGTTAATGTGGCGGGCTTTCTCCAGCACATCGTCAGTAAACGGAACGACACTGAACTGGAACGGACGGTTCGAATCGACAAAGATTCCTTGTCCGGCTTCATCCTCCAATTTCATCCAGCGGACATCCGTACGATTTCCGGTAGACTGCGGAGTCACGTAATAGTGGAACATCCTTTCGGCAGTAGTCCGATACAGCCCTATCTTGCCCGACTGCATACGGTCAGCGTAAGTCTCGTTATCACCGCGTCCCAGATAAGCCACATTGCCAAACGTATCGTTCATCTCGAAGGCCAGCCCCAGGCGTGCCATTGATTTCACCACAGCCGTATCGGGACGGAAAGTCACTTTCACCTTCAAAGCCCCGGCAGCATTCAGTGAGTAAATGAAATCGGCATCCCCCACTTTAGTTCCCTTCGCATTCAGGACTTCTACTCGTGCAGTAGCGGTACTCTTGCTCTCCTTCAGTGACACCACTTTCTGGCTCAGCTGATCGAGTCCGGATTTACGCCAAAGATATGCACCGTTGCGATCGCGGTTATCATTGTCCGTAGCGGGACGGAAAAGACTCAGTGTAACAGGAGTTGCCAGCAATTCCTGCCCGTCCAGTGTAAAAGAGTTCAAAGCACCAGTCGCCTTATCCAACGTAAAAGCAGTCTGTCCGGCCTTGGCAGGCAGATGAGCCGTACTGTTCTTTGTTCCGGGCAATACAAACTGGTCGTAAGCCACCTCCCAATCAGTACCCACCATCAGTGAAGCTTCTTTACGAGTCCAGCTCAGGTTGAGATATCCTTCACGCACATTGGCAGGCAAGACAACTTTTCCTAATGTCACATCAACTGTAGCATGTGGCGCACAATTCACTTCTTTTGTTCCTTCTGTGACCGTTTGTCCGTTATCGCCCACCACCTGCCAATGCAGGATATATTCGTTCAGATTGGAGAAGTCGAACCAGTTTTTCACTCTTATGGTCAGATTACTCTTATAGAGCAAGGTACACTTGATGTTCTGATAAATCTTTTTCACTTCAAGCAAGTGCGGATGCGGGACACGGTCAGCGCTTACCAACCCGTTGCAGCAGAAATTACCGAAACTCGGAACTCCTTTGGGACCGTAGTCCCCACCATACGACCAATACCAACGCCCATTCGCGTCTATCTCACGGAACGACTGGTCTACCCAGTCCCACACGCAACCGCCTTGTGCCATCGGATTATTTTCGAACACATCCCAATACTCCTTCAGGCCACCTACGCTGTTGCCCATGGCGTGCACGTATTCGCAAAGAATGAACGGACGGTAAATATCTTTCTGTGCCAGATAGGTTTTGATTTCATCGACACTGCGGTACATCCGGCAATAAATATCGGTGTTATAATTCTGCTCGGCACGTTCGTATTGAACGGGACGATTCTTTTCTACCGATTTCAACCAGTCATAGGTACGTTCGAAGTTAATTCCGTTTCCGGCTTCGTTACCCAACGACCAAATGACGATGGCAGGATGGTTCTTCGAACGCTCGTACATACGGTGTGTACGATCCATGTGTGCTGTCAGCCAAGTGCTGTCCTTGGCAAGCGAAGCAGGACCGTAGCCCATACCGTGCGACTCGATGTTGGCCTCGTCGATCATATAAAGTCCGTAGCGATCGCAAAGCTGATACCAGTACGGATGAGTGGGATAATGTGAATTACGCACGGTATTGATATTGTGCAGCTTCATCAATCGGATATCCTGCTCCATCAGCTCTTTGCTGACAGTACGTCCCAATTGCGAATGTTCATGCCGGTTGGTTCCCTTCACCAGCACAGGTACACCATTGATGCAGAAACGTCCGTCCTTGATCTCCGAAGTACGGAAACCCACTTCGCAACCAGTAACTTCCGTCACCCGTCCTCCCGCATTTTTCAGTTCCAACACGAGCGTATAGAGATTGGGGTGCTCGGCACTCCAAGGCTTCACGTCTTTCAGGCGCTGTTCACCGAAAGTGATGAAGTTACTCAACCCACGTGATTTGACAGGCATTTCGCCCGAAAGTACGGGACGTCCGGCTGCATCATTCAGGGTATAAGTTATAGATACCGCTCCATTGGCAGGTCCCTCAACGGTAACATCGAGTCCGAAGATACCATCTTTGTAACGCTCCTTCTCGAGGGTGGCATTTACTTTATAGTCGGCAATGTACTGCTTCGGAGTACTGTACAAATATACATCACGTTCAATGCCACTCAAACGCCACATATCCTGACATTCCAGGTAAGAGCCCGAACTCCAGCGGTAGACTTCAAGTGCGACGGTATTCTCGCCTTCTTCCAGCTTGTCAGTAATGTCCCACTCGGCTGCCGTCTTTGAGCCTTGGTTGTAACCGAGGAAATGGCCGTTCACCCATACATAATAGAAAGAGGTGACACCTTCACAACAGAGAACCACCCGACGGTCTTTCCATCCGGAAGGCACAGTGAAAGTTCGTCGGTAAGAGCCAACTTCGTTTTCTTCAGACGGTACGAGAGGAGGATTCTTCTTGAAGTTGAACATCTTATCATCGAATTCATAAGTCTCGTTCACATAAATAGCAGTTCCATATCCCTGACGCTCCCAGTTTCCGGGTACGTTAATGTCTGCCCACCCTCCGGTATAGAACGAAGGTTTATAAAAGTCTTTCGGACGGAGGTCGGGATTCTTCACCCAATGGAACTTCCATTTGCCGTTCAGGCTCAAATAATAGGGAGACTGTTCATAGTCCCCTTTTTTCACATCGGCAGCATCTGCGTAAGGCCACACATAGGTGTGAGGGGCCAACTTGTTCAGGCCTACCGCATATTGGCTCTGCCATTCGGGAGTCTTCTGCGCCTTTGCGGGGACCATAACCAGACAGGCCAGTAGCAGTAGAAAGGTTAGTTTGATAGGTTTGTTCATTGTTTATCAGGTATTTAATATTCAATTATCTTTCTCGGGGATGTGTCAAAACTCGCCACAGAAGACTTTTGACACATCCCCATTTGATTTTTAAAGGTAAATACGGATCCTATTCGATCATAACTTCGTCAAAAAAGACGCGCGCTTCCTGTCCGGGACGCACATGATCAGGAGGACATTTTCCGGCTCCACGAACTGTAACGCGCACATATCTGGCCTTTGCCGCTCCCAGATCGAATTTCAAATCATCCACATAAGTTCCTTCACGGAAAATATCTTCGGGAGTAAACCGTTTCTCTCCCACTGCCGTAAAATTAATGTTATCCGAAGACAACGCAACACTGACGGACTCCGGTTTGTGCACAGCCATTCCGTACACTGTAATAGAACCCAGCGTAAAAGTATGGATATTTTCTTCTTTTTGCAAATCTATCGTAAAAGAAATACTATCATTGTCTGTCCACGAGCACCATTCGGAATCGGTTTGTTTCAAGCTGCCACGCACTCCGTTGGTTAAAACCGGAACACCGGAAGCCCCCCGGGTGAATACCGGTTTCGCAGTAGCCTTATTGTATGACAAAGGCAACACGAGGGTCTTTCCCACCTGCCGCCCATCGGCAAAAGTGGCACACTTCAAGGTCTGTGCGGTACGGAACGTGAGCGACTGAGTATAGAGAGCAGAAGTTGCTCCCGGCTCAGTGCCATCAGTTGTATAACGGATTTCCACATCGGGACGCATGCACTCCAGTTTCACTTGCAATGTACCATCAACCGGAGTAGACGTATGTTGTATGTTGTACATAGAACGGGCGTATCCCACCCCTTTGACGGCAAGGTGTTCGTTATAACGATCCATCGCTTTCAGAAACGAAGCCCAGTTTTTCTGCTCCGGGCGACTCCATCCCACTTCGGCAAGTGCTGCCAGACGGGGGAAGACGAGATAGTCCACATCCTCGGGACGGTTACAGAACTCCGTCCATAACGATGCCTGTACGCCCATCAGTAACGAAGCATATTCGGGCTTCCAATTCTTCTGCACAGGTTCGTATTGATAAACGTCTTTCAGCGTATTGTTACCAAAATAAGTGAGTGGTTCAAACCATTGCGGTCCTTGATAACGAATCAGGTACATCACACGGGCCGGAGTCATCACAAAACGATGTCCCTGCGCAGCAGCTTTCAGGGCAGCGTTGCCCATCCCTTGCCAACCGAAGACAACGGCTCCCTCGGGGATGAAGCTGTTTGTCAACTCGTCCCATCCCATCACCTCTTTACCTTTACTGCGCACATAGTCGCCTATCCGCTTCATGAAATAGCCTTGAAGGTCCTCTTCATGGGCAATGTGTTCTTTCTTCATACGATCCTGGCAAAGAGGACACTTTTTCCAATAAGTCTTCTGCGCTTCGTCGCCACCCAAATGGATGTAATGTGAAGGAAAAAGCGCAGCCACTTCATCAATGACATCTTGCAGAAAAGTGAATACACTATCGTTTCCGGCACAGTAGATGATTCCTGCATGGTCTCCACCCAGACCGGGCAATACACCGATAAACCGGTCTACCACGGGACAAGCCAGATGCGGATAAGCAGCCAGTGACGAATTGGTATGTGCCGGCATCTCTATCTCGGGAATGATCTCTACCTGACGGTCGGCAGCATAAGCTATCATCTCCCTCATATCCTCCTGGGTATAAAAGCCACCGATGGGAGTCGGTTCTCCGGGCAACGGATTCCGGCGCGAATGGAATGGCACATCGGTATGATCCACCCGCCAGGCACCGACCTCGGTCAGCCGGGGATATTTCTTAATTTCAAGCCGCCAGCCATTATCGTCCACCAGATGGAAATGGAGTTTATTCACCTTCAGCATGGCCATGCAATCGATGATTCTCAACACATATTCTTTGGGAAGAAAAAATCGGGAAACATCAAGCATTAGCCCCCGGTAACCGAAACGGGGCTCGTCCTGAATGCTCAAACAAGGAACCGTCCACAGTGCATTGACTGTATGATGATTTTCAATATCGGGAGGAAGCAACTGACGGATGGTCTGCAAGGCATAGAAAAACCCTTTCACATCCGATGCTCTGACCGTAATCTGTTCCGGAATGATATCCAACCGATAGGCTTCGCTTTTCAATGACTTATCGGTAACGAAACGTACATCGCCTTTCATCTTTCCCGTTTTCAATACGGGAGTAAACCCGGCAGCTTTGGTGAAGAGGTTTATAAAATTCCGTACCACTTTCGCCTGCTCGGCATTTTCCACAACCAGCGTAGTACCTCCGGAAAAACGGAAATGCCCGGTGCCCGATACCATTTGTACCGGGCAGGGGACTATAGAAACTGTTTGTGTTAAGTCATCAGCCTGCAACGCTGCAAGGGGGCAGAGCATCAGCAGGAGTATGCATATTATAATGTGTTTCATATATCCGGGATTTCCACTTATTCTTTATCTCTCTCCGGCGAGAAACGTACCGGATCATTATACTGTTCCTGAAGTTGCAGCATCTGCTCTTTGAGTTCTTTCACTACAGGTTCGTATTCTTTCTGCCCGTACAGATTATGCATCTCCGTCGGATCAGCCTGCATATCATAAAGTTCCCACCAGTTGATGTCATTGTAGAAATGAATCAGTTTATAGCGTTCGGTACGTACCCCGTAGTGGCGTTTCACCATATGTTCGGCAGGATACTCATAGAAATGATAGTACAGCGCCTTCCGCCAGTCTTTGGGTTGTTCGCCCTTCAGCAACGGTAACAGAGATACACCCTGAATATCGGCAGGAACGGGAGCACCGGCCAATTCGAGGAACGTAGGTGCATAGTCGATGTTCTGAACCATTTCGGTAATGTCGCCACGACGGTCAAAACCCTTCGGCATACGCATGATCAACGGTGTACGCATCGATTCTTCGTACATGAAGCGTTTGTCGAACCAGCCGTGTTCGCCCATATAGAAGCCTTGGTCAGAAGTGTAGACTACCAGGGTGTTATCCAGTAATCCTTCCTTTTCAAGATAGTCGAGCACACGTCCCACATTGTCGTCCAGCGACTTCACTGTCTTCATATAGTCACGCATGTAACGCTGGAACTTCCAGTTGGCAAGTTCCTTTCCACTTAGATTCTGCTTGTAGAAGTCATCGATCAACGGACCGTAGAATTTATCCCATGCCGCACGTTGTCCTTCGTCCATACGTCCCAGAAATCTCTGGTAGAGCGATTTTAAACGTGAATCTTTATCGGGGCGAAGCATCTTCAGGTCATAAATCATATCCATATCCTTCACAATACTCATCTCTTGCGCTGCGGCAGCCGGACGGCCTTCGTAATCGTCAAAGAAATTGTCGGGCAGCGGGAAGGTTTTGTCTTCGTACAAAGCCAGGTTACAGGTATCCGCCATCCAGTTGCGGTGGATAGCTTTATGGTGAATCAGCAGACAGAACGGTTTGCTCTCGTCACGTTTGTTCTCCATCCAATCGATAGCGTCATCGGTAATCAGGTTGGTAATGTACCCATGTCTGTGAACGGTGTCGTTGTCCTGAGTGATAAAGTCGGGGTTATAATAGTCACCTTGTCCGGGCACAATCTCCCAATAATTGAATCCTGAGGGCAGACTCTCAAGGTGCCACTTGCCTACGAGTGCAGTTTGATAGCCGGCCTTCTGAAGCAGTTTCGGGAAAGTTTGCTGGGCACTGTCGAACACGCAGGTAGTATTGTCATAAAACTTGTTGCCACAACTATGCTTGCCTGTGATCATACAAGCACGGCTGGGACCGCTCAGAGAGTTTGCAACGAAGGAATTTGTAAAACGCACGCCGTCACGGGCAATACGGTCGAGGTTCGGAGTTTCCATATAACGGGTATCGTAGCAGCTCATCATTTGTGCCGTATGGTCGTCCGTCATAATATAAACAATGTTCAGGGGCTTTTGCTCTTCTTTCTGTTTGCCTGTGGCACATGAAGCCAAAGAAGCTACTGCCGCCGCACCTGTCAGCGAGCAGAGAATTCCGGAAGATAGGTTGTTCATCATAAAGTAGTTTTTCTATTAGGGATTAATTAGTGGTACAAATATAAAGAGTTTTAACACCCCATAGAGTTCAAAAACAACTATGATTCTTCTGAAAACGTCTAATAATGGAATAAAAAGGGCATTTATAGACGTTTTTGAACATCGGATAGACAAAATCGGAAGCCTGTCGTGAACGAGTCTTAACTGAAATTTGTATATTTGCAGACATAGAAGCCTGACAAAATGGAATAGAAACGAATCGAGTTCACCACAGATTACACAGATTAGCACAGATTCTTTAATCTAATTCTCAATGAAATAAATCATTTATCTGTGGAAATCTGTGTAATCTGTGGTGAATAAAACTCAAAACCAATACTGAATGAACTAAATACAAACCTAATCAACAAACTCTTTTTATGAATCAAAAATTATTGCTCAGCAGTGCGCTGCTTGTCGGCATGGCCGGAACACAACAAGCGTTTGCACAAAAGAAAAAAGTTCAGGACCCCCAAAAGCCGAACGTAGTTTTCATTTTGGCCGACGACCTCGGATTCGGTGACCTGAGTTGCTACGGACAAGAGAAGTTCGAAACTCCCAACATCGACAAACTGGCCCAGGAAGGAATGCGCTTCACCCAATGTTATTCGGGAACAACGGTAAGTGCCCCCTCACGCTCTTGCCTGCTGACAGGCACTCATAGCGGACATACGGCTATCCGTGGTAACGTCGAACTCGATCCGGAAGGACAATTCCCTCTGCCGGCAGATGCACAGACCATCTTCCACGATTTTCAGAACGCAGGATACAAAACCGGCGCTTTCGGTAAATGGGGACTGGGATTCATCGGCTCTACAGGCGATCCGAAAAAACAGGGAATCGACGAATTCTACGGTTACAACTGCCAATTGCTGGCACACAGCTACTATCCCGATCACTTGTGGGACAATGACAAACGGGTAGAATTAAAAGACAACACACTGGATGTGCAGTATGGCAAAGGTACTTACTCACAAGACCTGATCCACTCAAAGGCACTCGACTTCCTTGACCGGATGGGAAAAAGCGGAGAATCGTTCTGCATGTGGTATCCTACCATCATCCCTCATGCCGAACTGATTGTGCCCGAAGACAGCATTATCAAAAAGTTCCGCGGCAAGTATCCCGAGAAGCCTTTCCATGGCACCGAACCGGGTAGCCCGGCATTCCGTAAAGGCGGATACTGCTCTCAGTTCTACCCTCACGCAACGTTTGCAGCCATGGTTTACCGCCTCGACGTATATGTAGGCCAGATTGTACAGAAGCTGAAAGATATGGGTATCTATGACAACACCATCATCATCTTTGCCAGCGATAACGGACCGCACATGGAAGGAGGAGCCGATCCGGACTTCTTCAATAGCAACGGCATCTGGCGCGGATATAAACGCGACCTCTACGAAGGAGGAATCCGTGTACCGATGATCATCTCTTGGCCGGAACGTGTACAACCCAGCACCCAAACCGACTTCATGTGTTCGTTCTGGGATGTAATGCCCACTTTCCGTGAAATATTGAACCCGAAAGCCAAGAACCAACAGATGGACGGTGTGAGCCTGTTACCACTACTTGAAAACCGCAAAGGACAGAAAGAACACGAATATCTGTATTTTGAGTTCCAGGAGATGAACGGACGCCAGGCCGTACGTAAAGGCCCGTGGAAGTTAGTTCACATGAACGTTCGCGGCAAAAACCCGTATTTCGAACTCTACAACCTGAATTCCGATCCGTCGGAACGCCACAATGTACTGAACCAGTTCCCGGAAAAAGTGGCCGAACTGAAAGGCATCATGCAGGCTGCACATGTGCCAAATCCTAATTTCCCACTGTTACCGGGAGAAAAATAAGAAGAAACCTTTTACTTCATTACAGAATACACAGAGGGCACAGAGATAATTTCTTTCAATGGAAAATCTCTGTGCCCTCTATAGTTATTGCTTCACTGCCACCGTATCTGCCGCAAAGACATCTTTCCGGTAGCCATACCCCAGGTCGGAATAAATCTTCAACATCTCAGGCAGACGTTCCATGAAACGGTCAAAATTTTTATGTTCCGGCAATGTCCATTGTATTTCGGACAAAGCAGCCATTCGAGGTAAAATCTGCCACTCCATCTTGGTTGAATCGGCAGTCCACTCCGTCCAGATACAACCTTGAGTACCGATTACAAACTTCTTTTCGGCATCGGTCAGTTCGGCAGGAACAGGTTCGAAGTTATATACACGATTCATCCATTCGAATCCGGTCATCTTATTAATGCGCGGATTGCTGAAATAGAGCCGCTGGATAGGAGTCATGATGACATCGTGATGCTGGCGCGCAGCTTCGATGCCTCCTTGAATACCCCTCCATGACATGATGGTAGAATTCGGGGTCAGACCGCCTTCCAATACTTCGTCCCATCCCAACATACGGCGTCCGTGGGCGTTGATCTCTTTCTCCAGCTCAGACATGAAATAGGTCTGCAACTGATTCTCTTTCGAATGTTTAGGCAGCGCTTTGATACCCAGTTCCTTAATTTTAGCCTGACATTTAGGGCATTTCTCCCAACGGCTCTTCGGACACTCGTCTCCACCGATATGAATGTATTCGGAAGGGAAAATATCCATAATCTCGTCCAACACGTCTTTAGTAAACTGAAGTGTCTGTTCGTTACCGGCACAAAGCACATCGGAAAATACACCAAATGAACAAAGCACCTTATAGGGACCACCCGTGCAACCCAGTTCCGGATAAGAAGCCAGAGCGGCTGTAGTATGTCCCGGAAGGTCTATTTCGGGAACTACCGTAATGAAGCGATCGGCCGCATAACGGACAATCTCACGGGCTTCATCCTGTGTATAGAAACCACTGTGAGGCTTTCCATCGAACTTCTTGGTTTCCCAGTCAATAATGGTAGAATCTCGTCTGGAACCTATTTCCGTTAGTTTGGGATACTTTTTGATTTCAATTCGCCACCCCTGGTCTTCGGTCAGGTGCCAATGGAAATAGTTGATGTTATGCAATGCCATCAGGTCAATCATCTGTTTGAGGTAGCTGACGGGGAAGAAATGGCGACCTACGTCGATCATGAATCCACGATAACGGAAACGGGGAAAGTCGGTAACCGTCCCGGCAGGAAGAGCTGCCGCCACTTTTCCGTCCTTCGGAATCGGAAGGGCTTTGTGAATGGTTTGGGTACCGTAGAATACTCCGGCCTCACTGCCTCCGGTGAGAAGAACCTTCTCGGGGGTGATCTCAAGTTTATAACCTTCCGGGTGAGTCATTGTCGTATCTACAGCAAGGATAATGGCGTTACTGCCCTTCTCTTTATCGGACACACGGACTTCGGTTCCGGTCATCTCTTTTATAAAGGTAGCCAGAAAATCGGCAGTACGATGCATTTTTTCATTAGCTGCCGGATAGATGATCGTAGTACTGTGATTGATAACAAAAGGTGTAGTGTCTTGGGCAAGGACAATCTCTTGCGGCTGAGGAATTACGTCCAGATTCCCCTTTTCGATAACTGCGGGGCGACAGGCACAGAATAGCACAACGGCCAACAAACCGGGAGCTAAACGGAATAATAATCTCTTGTTCATAGTGTTTTGATTTGCTCACCACAGAGTCACACCGAGTTCCATAGAGGAAGGAAGCATAGAAGATACGCTCTATGGGACTCTGTGTACTCTGTGGTTAATGTTATTCATTTCGGCAAAGATAAGATTTTATTTCCATTTTTTTGGTCACGTCTATGCAAACTGTTACTTTTGCCGTTAACGTGATAGATATGCATCCATGAAAAACAACCCATATACCGGCTTTCTCTGTTGGTTGACCATACTTCTGGCAGTCTGCTGCCTCCCGCTGAAAGCCGGCCATTACTACTATAAACAGATTTCCCTGAAGGAGGGACTCCCTTCTACCGTGCGATGTGTCTATACCGAACCCAAAGGTTTCGTATGGATAGGCACCAATGCGGGATTGGGAAGGTTCGACGGAGAAAAGCTGAAGAAATATATCCACCGGAAAGAAGATGCGCACTCGTTGCCACACAATTACATCCATCAGATCATTGAAGACAATCAACACAACATCTGGGTACTGACCGATGACGGAATAGCGCAGTATTGCAGGCAAAGCGACGATTTTACAACTCCACAAGACGAACAGGGACATTCCATCCTCGCCTATTCCGCTTGCCTGACGGAACAGGGGGTGATCTTCGGCGGCCGCAACCGCATCTATCGTTACGATTATGAAAACCGTTCCGTAAAACTTCTGCTGGACTTCAGTTCCGACCCTTACTTCGCCATCTCCGCCATCAGCCGATGGGACGAAGAGACGCTGCTATGTTGCAGCCGGTGGCAAGGTCTCAGGTTGATCAATCTCCGTTCGGGAGAACGCCGTCTCCCTCCATTCGACTGTGGGAAAGAGATCATGGCACTCCTGATCGACTCGCACAACCGCATCTGGGTGGCCCCCTACAATGAAGGCTTGCGCTGCTTCAGTCCCGAAGGCAGATTGTTAGCCTCGTACACTACCGCAAACTCCCGCCTTAGCAACAACGTGGTGCTTAGCATAGCCGAACGGGACTCGCACATCTGGGTAGGAACAGACGGAGGAGGTATCAATATCATACGTCCGGACAACCATCAGATCAGCGTTCTTGAACATATCCCCGGAGATAACTATTCACTTCCCGTCAACTCTATCCTATCGCTCTACAACGATACCTATAACAACATGTGGGCCGGAAGCATTCGCAAGGGTTTGATCAATATCCGTGAAGTATCCATGAAGACCTATACCGATGTCTTTCCCGGAAGTAGCAAAGGGCTGAGTGATCCCGCCGTACTGAGTCTTTATCAGGACGAATCGGACGGACGGATCTGGATCGGTACAGACGGCGGAGGTATCAACAGTCTTGACCCCGACACGGAAGAGTTCCGTCACGACCGGTCTACCTGGGGAGACAAAGTAGTCTCTATCGCCGGTTTCACCCGGGAAACACTCTTACTCTCTGTCTTTTCAAAAGGATTGTTTGTTTACAACAAAGCGAATGGAGAACAACAGTTACTGACCATCGACCATCCCCGCCTCAAACAATATCTCTACTACAGCGGAATGGCGGTAAATGTCTATCAGGACGAACCGGGCAGCGTCCTCTTGCTGGCAGGACATATTTACCGATACGACACCGGCTCGCAGAAAATACGCGTAGTGAATGAAGAAGAAGGTATGGAGATTGCCGGCAGCATGAATGCCATTGCCCACAACGAGCGTTTCACCTACCTCAACGACAGCCGTACCCTCTACGAACTGGACCGGACAAACAACTGTCTGAAAAGACTTTTCAGCTGTACGGGCGATACATTATTATATTCTGTTTCGATGGACGAGAAAGGTGATTTCTGGATTGGCAGCAACACCGGACTGGGACAGTATACGCCGTCGACCAACCGGTATCATCCGTTGCCAACTTCCCTGTTCGGTGAAGTGAGTTCGGTCATTTGCGATCATCGGGGAAAAGTATGGATCGGGGCAGACCACATGTTGTTTGCCTGGATGCTGCAATCCCGGAAGTTCATCCTTTTCGGCGAATCGGACGGAGTTATTCCGAATGAATATCTGGCAAAACCCCGGCTTGTCTCCGGCAAGGGAGAAGTTTATATGGGAGGCGCAAACGGACTGCTCTGCATCGATAACCGTTTTTCGACAGCTCCATCCGACTTTCCGGAAGTGGAACTGACCGACGTATACATAAACGGTGAGCCGGCCATTAAGCAGATAACAGGACAGCCGGAGAAACTGACCCTCCCGCAGGACAGCCGGACCATAACCTTACGCATAATGTCCCACGAACAAGATATTTTCCGTAAAAAAAGATACCGTTATCAGATAGAAGGATTGAACGACGAACCGATTGAATCGTACGATCCGGAACTGATTATCCGTTCACTTCCGGCAGGCAAATATCGGATATTGGCCGCATGCAGTACCAAGAATGGCGACTGGACTCCCTTCCGTCCTATCCTGTCACTCACCATACTACCTCCCTGGTACCGGAGCGGATGGTTCATCATCTGTGTATTGCTTATTGCATCGGGTGCTATTGCTGCCGTCATTCTCACCATTCTGCGCCGCAGGCAAAACCGGTTGAAATGGGAACTAAAAGAGCGGGAGTTACAGGAATATGAAGAAAAAATCCGATTCCTGGTCAATGTCAGCAACGAACTCCTCCCCTCGTTCACCGAGACGGGTGAAAGAGAACTGCAAATCGTAGAGCTGATACGAAACCGGCTCCGTAATGGAGAGAAAAGTAAAACGGACACCGACATTAAAAATATACCCAAAGAGGAAAAGAGCGAACTCAGCCAACCAGACGAGACTTTCCTACGAAAACTGAACCGGCTAATCACCGACCACCTGGACAGTCCCGAACTGGACGTCACCTTCCTCTGTACGGAAATGGGATTGAGCCGTGCTTCACTCTACAACAAGTTAAAGGCCATGACCAACATGGGTGCCAACGATTACATCAATAAATTCCGCATGGAAAAGGCCATCCAACTGATCTCAACCACCGATCTCACCTTTACAGAGATAGCGGAAAAAATAGGATTTACAACATCCCGTTATTTCAGTACTTCATTCAAGCAATATACAGGAGAGACACCGACTCAGTATAAAGAGAAAATAAGGAAAAAGCAATAGGGTGTAGCCATCCAATGCATAGGGTATAACCATCCGGAGTATATGGCTACACCCTATGCATCGGATAGTTACACCCTTTCAGCCCGGCATATTTCTTATCCGAATATAACTTCACTGAATAAAAAAATGGAGCACGACACAGCCATACTCCATTCTAACAATCAAACTCAATCAAGCAATGGTGACAGATGCATCCAGATATACATCCTGGATGGCATTGAGCAATTCCACTCCCTCTTTCATCGGTTTCTGGAAAGCTTTACGTCCGCTAATCAACCCCATACCACCGGCACGTTTATTCACTACCGCCGTAACAACAGCGTCTTTCAGGTCGGAAGCTCCATGTGATTCGCCACCGGAATTAATCAAACCGACACGTCCCATATATCCGTTGGCTACCTGATAACGGCAAAGATCAATCGGGTGATCGGTAGTCAGTTCGGTATACATTCTTTCGTCTGTCTTTCCAAAATGAATTGCTTTGAAGCCACCGTTATTAGTAGGCAACTTCTGCTTCACAATATCCGCTTTAATGGTAACTCCAAGACGGTCTGCCTGCCCGGTTAGGTCGGCGGCAGCATGATAGTCTACCCCGTCTTTCTTAAAATCATTGTTGCGCAGATAACACCACAAGATAGTGGCCATGCCCAATTCATGCGCATAGTCAAAAGCCTCGGCAATCTCTACCAACTGACGACGGCTTTGCTCGGAACCGAAATAGATAGTAGCTCCCACAGCCACCGCTCCCATCTCCCATGCCTCCTTGACGGTGCCAAACAACACCTGATCATACGAATTGGGATAAGACAGCAGTTCATTATGGTTCAGTTTCACTACAAACGGAATTTTGTGAGCGTACTTACGGGCAACAGCCCCCAAAATACCGAAAGTAGAAGCAACGGCATTACATCCGCCTTCAATGGCCAGTTTTACAATATTTTCCGGGTCAAAATAGATGGGATTCGGAGCGAACGAAGCTCCGGCTGTATGCTCAATATCCTGGTCGACAGGAAGAATGGACACATATCCCGTATTTGCCAGACGACCATGTCCCAGCAAAGTCTGCAAGCTGCGCAAGGTCTGTATGTTACGGTCCGAGTCGATCCATATCTTATCGATCGTATCCGGTGACGGCACGTGAATCAGTGATTTATCAATGGTTTTACAAGTGTGGTTCAGGTAGTATTCAGCCTGATTACCCAATAGTTCTATAATTTTATTCATAATTGTAATGGTTTTGAGTTTTATTCACCACGGAGTACACAGAGAACACAGAGAATATCTTTCTCTTAAACATCTTAATAAACAAGAGATTAAAACTCTGTGTCCTCCGTGTACCCTGTGGTGAATAATATTCATTTTTATTCCGTAATGAGGGGTTTCCTCTTATCTTATTTTTTCTTTCCCTGATTGGCAACCGCTTCCATCAGTTTCCGGATTTCTTCGGGGTCACCCAGGAAATAGTCTTTTTCCAGATTCAGTTCGTCACTGAATTCAAATACGTAAGGAACAGCAGTCGGCAGATTCAGTTTCACGATCTCTTCATCGGAGATGTGCTTCAAGTGCTTGATAATGCCCCGCAAACTGTTGCCGTGGGCAACCACCAGAATTTCATCAGCGGTTTTCAGATTCGGGAAAATGATACATTTCCAATAAGGCATGATGCGGTCGATGGTATCTTTCAAAGATTCCGTCCGGGGAAGTTCTGCATCGGGCACTTCCCGATAGCGGTTCTCAAAACGTGGATTTCTCGGATCGTCTTCCGACAGGGCATTGGGAGCTATATCATAACTCCTGCGCCAGATAAGTACCTGTTCGTCACCGTATTTGGCAGCCGTCTCGCTTTTATTCAATCCTTGCAGATCGCCATAATGCTTCTCGTTCAGACGCCAACTCTTCTCCACCGGAATCCAGTCCTGATCCATCCGGTCGAGCACACAATTCAGCGTTTTCACCGCTCGTTTAAGGTACGAAGTATAAGCTTTATCGAAATTAAATCCATTTTCTTTCAGTAGTTCACCCGCTTTGCAGGCCTCGGCAATTCCCTTTTCTGTCAGATCGACATCGGTCCAGCCGGTAAAACGGTTCTCCTTGTTCCATGCACTTTCTCCATGACGGAGCAATACAATCTTTTTCATTCAACTCTCCTTTCTTTAGGTGTTTATTATAGAACATTTGTATTGAGTACAAAGTTCACGAAACTTTTTCTAAATATCTATGCTGAAGTATGCTGAGAAAAGTTACCTTTGTACACTGTAAGTAACCTTTTTATTTAATTTCTAAATGAACAACACATGAGAAAACTCTTTTTTCCATTACTACTATTCGTATCCGGTCTGCTATCCGCCCAAACAGAGATAACACTCTATGTATCACCTTCGGGCAGCAACCATCATCCCGGAACAGCGGAAAAGCCGATGGCTACTTTAGAATATGCCTGGAAAAAGGCCTCACGGCAGGCCGGCCGGCGTTCCATCACCATCTACTGCGAAGGCACCAACTACCTGTCCACTCCGATTCTTATCACAAACGAGACTTCGGGCACACCCGAACATCCGGTCCGTTTTTCTTCGTATCCCGGACAAAAGGCGGTCATCAGTGGTTCACGTATACTCCGGAACCTGTGTTGGAAAGAGTATAAAAACGGTATCATGCAGGCCCAAGTGGAAGAAGAACTGATCCCCGACCAGCTCTTTGTGAACGGGAAAAAACAGATATCGGCACGGTATCCGAATTTTGATCCGAATATACGCATCTTCAACGGATATGCAGCTGACGCCTACTCGCCCGAACGTGTGAAAAACTGGAGCAACCCCGCGGGAGGTTATCTGCACGCCATGCACAGCAGAGAATGGGGAGGCTACCAATACAGCATCGAAGGCAAAGACGCCAAGGGCGAACTGATACTGAAAGGCGGATTTCAGAACAACCGCCAGATGGGTATGCACGACACTTACCGCATGGTAGAAAACATCTTTGAAGAGTTGGATGCCGAAGGGGAATGGTATTTTGATAAAGAAACCCATACACTCTATTTCTATCCGCCACGAGAACTCAATCTGCAAACCGCCTTGTTCGAAGTGCCGCAGGCAGAAAGTCTCTTCGTCCTGAAAGGGAAACCCGGAAGTCCGGTCCGTCACGTATCCGTAGACCATTTAGAACTGACACAAACCCTGCGCACCTTTATGAAGACCGACGAACCCCTATTGCGCAGTGACTGGAAAATCTACCGGGGAGGAGCCCTGATGATTGAAAACGCCGAAGAGTGCTCCGTGACCGGATGTTGCCTGTACGACGTAGGAGGCAATGCCATCTTCTTCTCCAACTATAACCGCAACCACCGTGTCAGCCAAAATCACATCACCCGCGTAGGAGCCAGTGCCGTTTGCTTTGTCGGCTCTCCGGATGCTGTCCGCTCTCCCCTGTTCGAGTACGGAAAGTCGCAAACCTGGGAGGAGATGGATAAAGGTACAGGCCCCCTCACCCCCAACTATCCCTCAGACTGCCTGGTGGACGACAATCTGATTCACTCGATCGGAGAGACAGAAAAGCAGGGAGCCGGTATCCAGCTATCTATGTCCGCACGAATCACTATCCGCAACAACAGCATTTACGATCTGCCCCGTGCCGGTATCAACGTCAGTGAAGGTACCTGGGGAGGACATATGATAGAAGGAAACGATGTGTTCGACACCGTACTCGAGACAGGCGACCACGGTTCCTTCAACTCCTGGGGACGCGACCGCTATTGGCATCCCGACCGGAATGTGATGGATGAGTTCGCAAAAGAACATCCTCAAATGGTATTTCGGGACGCTACCGAAACGACTGTCATCCGCAACAACCGCTGGAGGTGCGACCATGGATGGGACATCGATCTGGACGACGGTTCTTCCAACTATCACATCTACAACAACCTCTGCCTACACGGAGGATTGAAATTGCGCGAAGGCTTCGCGCGAACGGTGGAAAACAACATTATGGTCAACAACACATTCCATCCGCACGTTTGGTTTGCAAACTCTCAAGACATTTTCCGTCACAACATCGTCACGACTCCCTATCGCCCCATTCAGGTAAAAGAATGGGGAAAGGAAACAGACACTAACTTTTTTGTCACCGAGCAAGGACTGGAGCAGGCGCAAAACAGAGGAACGGACCTCCATTCACTTTACGGTGATCCGCTCTTCATTGCTCCTGAAAAAGGAGACTACCGGGTAAAAGAAAATTCGCCTGCCTTGAAGACGGGTTTCCGGAATTTCGATATGGAGCACTTCGGCGTACAATGCCCACACCTGAAAGCTTTGGCGGCTACTCCGGAATTGCCGGTTTTCAAAATTCCGGAAGAAAAACCAGAGACAGTACAGACGTATTCGTGGAAGGGGTTAACCTTGAAAGAGGTGTCGACCGAAGGAGAACGTTCGGCCACGGGACTCGACAAAATACGAGGTATACTGGTAGTGAAGATCGAAAAGGGAATAACCGCCCTGCAAGCCAATGACGTGATTCTGAGCATTAACGGCAAACCAATGAATAACCGGACGGATATAGAAACCGAGACCCGGAAGTCACCCGAAGGCAGCAAGTTCCGGATCATCTTCTTCCGAAATCAGAAAGAAAATGAGGTAACGATGTAAAGCAAGATACGGCTAAGGGCATCAGTGGAGCCCGTTTCGGCGAAGGACACCCATCACGCATACGGGCATGCCTGCCTTTTAAACCAAAGGACCATAGGTTTGAAAGGCAGGAGGCGTTGGTTTAAAATATAACAGAGTGTATATCACCATGCGCCACAGGGAAAGATTAATCCACTGATAAACAACATAACCCAAAACAGGCGTTGCCGCCCGTCACGCTCAACGATTTCTCTTTAGAAAAAGGCGATCGGTAATGACAGAGGGCAGTTCCGACTCATAATGGGTTACCATAATCATCGTTTTATCTTCACGGCAGCAGAAGGCCTCGATGATCTTTTTCACCCGCCGGCGATTGTACGTATCGAGTCCGTGCAGCGGTTCGTCCAGAATAAGTAATTCCGGATCTTTCACGAAAGCACGGGCCAGCAATGCCAAGCGCTGTTCACCACTCGAGAGTTGAAGAAAAGGTCTGTCTTTCAGAGCGGCAATGCCAAACACATCCATCCACCACTCGCAGGTGGCCATCTGGCTTTCCTGTGGACGCTTATACAAGCCGATGCTGTCATGCAACCCGGAAGCTACAATCTCAATGGCTGGTAGATTCTTTAGATAAGCACGGTGCATTTCGGGACTGACGTAACCGATATGCTTTTTTATCTCCCAAATGCTTTCACCTGTGCCCCGCTTGCGTCCGAAAAGGCTGATGTCACAGGCATACGACTGAGGATTATCCGCACAAACCAAACTAAGCAACGTAGATTTGCCGGCACCGTTTTCTCCGCTCAATGCCCACTTCTCGCCCCGACGGACAGTCCAGTCGAGTTCTTTCAGGATGGTACGGTCATCATAACGGATGCTGACCTTATTTAATTTTACCACCTCCCCGGAATCATAGTTGGTTCCGTCATAAGGCAATCCGGCTATACGTTGTTGCAATGCGTCCAGAGTCACGGGTACATCGGTCACACGAAATGCAGCCAGGTAAGCCCCTCGTTCCATTTTCGGAAGCACAGTCAAGTCTTCTACTGGAATCACATGGGTAATGAACGAAGGAATATCATCGAGCATCGAAAGCACAAGGATGATTTGCACAGACGACAGCCGGGTGAGGCGTTCGAGCAGGGAGAAAAGCAGTTCACGGGTCGGTGCATCCAAACCAATAAAAGGATTGTCCATTATCAGTACCCGGGGGGCAGTCAGCAAAGTTTTAGTCAGCTGAAATTTGCGCAACTCCCCACTGGAAAGGAGAATGATCTTCTTGTCCAACAACGGCTCGATGCGGAAGAGTTCAAACAATTCCTCTTTCAGCCGTTCATCTTTGATTTCCCCCAGCATCTCCCGCACGGAGGGGGCATCTTCCTGATCGTGGGCATTCCAGCGTTGCTGATAATAATAGTTAGCATCTGCTGCACCGTATGTATCACGAAAAGCAATGTATTTCACGTTATCATATACTGTCTGAGTAGAAGAAGGAGAAAAATCGTATTTCACCGTACCTTCACGCAAGGGATATTTACCCAGAAGCGTATCTACAAACAAACTCTTCCCTCCGCCGTTGGGACCTACGATAGCAATGTGTTCGCCGGCAGCGATTTGTGCTGTGACAGGTTGTGCCAAACGTACAAGCGGGTTGCGTGCTACGCCACCCGCTATACTGAATGTGTATTGTTCCATTATCCTATTTCATTATTAGGCGGAGCAAAAGTATATCAAAATCCGCACAAAGAGACAGAATAAGAGTAAAAAAAATCGTAGTATTGGGCAATCGTAGCCGGTCAGAACCTGAATTTAGGGTTTTCCGGTTCGGTATGCGACTCTTCCATCAACTTCGTCAGTTTCCGGACAATTTCCGGATATTCGCCTGCCACATCGTGCTCTTCCCTGAGATCCTTCTCCAGATCATATAACTTCATTGTAGAGTTTCCCTTCCGGATATTGTCGATAATTCCCTTCCACTTACCCATACGAATGGCTTTCAGACCGATCACCGGATCGGGATATTCCCAATACAGATATGCATGTTCTTTCTGCTGTCCGGTCTTGCCGAGCAAAGTGGGCAGGAAACTGATTCCGTCAGTCGGCGGACAATCAACCTTCGCAATATCCGCCAAAGTAGGCATCACATCCTGAAATCCGCAAATGTGATCGCTTTGAGTGGAAGGTTTGATCTTTCCGGGCCAGGTAACAATGGCAGGTATCCGTATTCCCCCTTCATGAACAAAACATTTTCCCCAGCCATACTCCGACTTGAAAGGGCCTCCGCTATCGAACCACGGTGAATCGCTTCCGCCGTTAAAGGTTGGACCGTTATCGGAAGTGAACATGATAATGGTATTATCATACAGATGATCTGCCTTGAGTTTCTCTATCAGTCTACCGATCTGTTCGTCGAAGTAGCTGATCATGGCAGCATAAGTCGCATGTGGATATCGGCAAGGCATATATCCGGTTTTCCCGGTGTAAGGCGCCTCGTCTCCAAACTTTTCGACATAGTGTTTCACCCACTTCTCCGGTGCCTGTAATGACACGTGCGGAAGCGGAGTAGTCCACATCAAAAAGAAAGGCTTCTTCTTATTCTGTCCGACAAACGAAATCAGTTCATCAAAAATAAGATCATTAGCATACTCCTTCTGTGAAAACTTGGCATAACTGGCTTCATCGCGGGGATCTGTTCCGGGATCCAGCCGGGCAGTGTGAGGGTCGAGCACTTTATTGTTCAGATATACACGGTCTTCATCCTTATACAGAAAGGCCGGATAGTAACTGTGCGCTTGCCGCTGGCAGTTATATCCGTAAAAACTGTCGAATCCCTGTTTATTGGGAGTACCCTCCGATCCCGGAGCACCCAATCCCCATTTCCCGTAACATCCGGTGACATACCCCGCCTGCTGCATCATCCTTCCGATAGTCATCGTATTGGCCTTCAAAGGATACTGTCCCTCCAGATTCGGATGCACATACATGGAGTCATAATTCATGATGGCTCCCCGGTATGCCATTTCATCATTGGCCCGTATCTGTGCATGTCCCGAATGCATACCTGTCATCAGCACACAGCGTGCCGGTGCCGAAACAGGCGATCCGGTATAGTGCTGGGTGAAACTGATGCCGTCTTTACACAGCCGGTCTATGTTCGGAGTTTCTATTTTTCCGGAACCATAACAACCAATATCCCCATACCCTAAATCGTCCATGATAATATAGATGATATTGGGTTGAGATTCTTTAACCTGACTTTTTGCCGATAAAGCAAATACGGATAGTCCGATATAGATTTCTATTCTTTTCATGCTAAGTTTCTTTTTTTAATCCCATTTATAATTTACGTCTACCTCCTTTTTCAGGGCAGGGCCGAATGAATACCCCTGTTGTTCGAACCATGGTTGCTTCAGAAGAACTTTACCGTAAAACTCATCGAAACTCAACGGTTTGCCGGAATACCACATTTGTTCGGCAAGCGCAAGAATACGCGGAAAGACACGACGGTCGATCCTATCTTCGGTTACTCCATCGTCTGTCCACAGTGCAGAACTCATTCCGAGGATAAGCGGGTTTTCTTCCCGTGGCCTGTAAGAGGGATTATGCAGATACACATCTTCCAGATCGAAAGTGCGGTCTTTGGCATATCCCCTCCAAGGAGTGAGCGGGAAGTTCAGATAGGTGTAATAGTTCGTACCGCAAATCACCGGGTAATTATGCCTGACAGCGTTCTTCAAAGCCAGATCCTTGTGCCCTCTCCAGTTCCACCACTGTATAACCACATTATCCGGCAACGGATAACCGTCCTTATAAATCACATCGCCCCAAAAGATAGCCTTCCGTCCTTTCTGTTTCAGGTAATTTGCCATTCGGGCCGAAAACCATAATTGCAGGTCATGGCTGTCCTTCAGTTTTTCTTTCGCAATCCGTGCCTGACAATCCGTACATTTATCCCAGTTTCCCTTAGGAGCCTCATCACCTCCGAGATGAATATAAGCGGATGGAAACATCCGGCACACTTCGTCCAGTACATTCTGCAGGAAGGTGAGTGTACTGTCTTTGCCGGCGCAAAAAATATTCTGTGTAAAACCGCTTTGGGGCACTTTCACCGGAATGTTGAAACATCCCAACCGCGGATACGAATTAAGTGCGGCCTCCGCATGTCCGGGCATGTCGATCTCGGGAACAACCGTGATACCGAGGTCTGCCGCATAGCTGACAATCTCCTTTACCTCTTCCTGGGAATAAAATCCCTGTTGCTCCGGTCCCTGTCCTACGAAAGCTCCGATCCGTGTCAAAAGCGGATAGCGTTTTATCTCGATACGCCAACCGAGACCCTCGGTCAGATGCCAATGAAAATAATTCATTTTCAGCATCGAAGCCATATCGATATATTTCTTGATGGTAGAGACCTTTTGATACTGGCGTCCCGAATCCAGCATAAAGCTACGCCATTTCACCCGTGGAAAGTCAGTGATTTCCGCACAAGGAAATATAAGTTTGTCCCCTTCCCGTGTACCCCATTGTCTCAGGCTCTGAACGGCATAAATAAAACCGGCGTTATCTGCCGCACGAACAGTCATTTTCTCGGGAGTAACAAGAATGCGATAACCCTCTGCGGGAAGTGTGGCATCTTTCTCCCAGGAGATTTGGCTGTGCCCCTTTTCACTACACCATTCCACAGCACTTTTCGGTATCAGTTTTTCATAAAACAAATGCAGGAAAGAAGCGGAAGCATCTTGAGCATGCATCCGTATCTTGCCTTGGAGTTGCAACTGTCCATTGGCTTTTTCGAGGTAATCAGGTGTAGGTAAGATCGTTTGTCCGCACAGACGGACGGCGTGCGAACCGAGGAAAAGCAGTATTAAAATCAGGTATTTCATCTAAACATAGTATTTATAGTGTGACAAGAAACTGTCCAAAGATAAGAATTTCTCGGGACAGTTTCTTATCACACGGTTAAAACCATTTATCAATCAGGAAGGGGCTACTCTACTCCGTCATCCCAACCCGGATTTTGAGCAAGCTGAGGATTCAGCACCCTTTCATTACGTGGAATAGGATTCAAGTAATAATATTCGGGCCAAGTATGGGTTTGTACAGGATGGAATTCAAGATATCCCTCTGCGCCACCTCCGTCAATCGTCACCTTCGTTCCAGCGGGAAAGTCCGATGTCTTGACATACATACCCAACTTCTTCTTTAACGCGTAATGGCACTTCTTCCATCTCCGCAGATCGTCGAACCTGAACCCTTCGGAGAATAACTCGATACGCCGTTCGCGGCGAATCTCCCATAACAAAGGATTGACAGCATAGTCACCCGGATAAGCAGGATCGCCCAGATCGCGCTTAGGATCGAAAGCGGCGTTGATTTCCGCCACTTTCATAGGTGCCACGTTAGCACGGATACGCAGTTTATTAATTGTCTGATCGGCCGCGGACTGATCGAATTCACCCAACTCACACGTTGCTTCAGCATAATTCAGCATCACCTCTTCTACCCGGAAGATGGGCATATCGGTCTCTTCATTTCGCTGCGATCCCATCGACAAATAAGTACAATAATACTTCCAGTTATTATACCCGAAAGCCGATTTGTACCAAGGCTGATTTTCCAAATAGAAATCGAAATGCGGAACTGCTCCCAGAATACCTCCGTCATAACCCTGGCGGAAAGGTAACGTCTTCTGTCTCTCTTTGCCGCTTCCATACCCTATTCCCAACCGGATATTCAGGCTATCGATAAAGCTCCTGTCCTTAGCGACATCGGTAAACTCCCACTTATTCCCCCAAGCATCGGTAGAAGCCGATCGGTCAATTCTGTATGGAGGAGTCACTTGCAGCCAGAGTCGATGATCCCGGCAACTGAACTCACTGTACATATCCTTATCTCCCTGGAACAACGGACTGTTCCAGCGGGTTTTCCCATCCGAACAGAGATAGCTGTCCACCAAGTCACGAGTCGGGTTATAGTAGGACGATCCGGTTGTTCCCTGAATGCTGGTATCATGTACTACGTTTTCCGCATTCGAGAACTCCCGATAGAGTATGACTCCCGGTACATCTTTCAGGTCGAGTGAACAAAACAGATCATCGTAGTTACTGCAAATTTCAGGATAGCTGTTCATAACCTCGGCAGACACCCGTTTACATTCTTTCAGAAAAGTTTCGGCATCATTCAACCCATGATATTTTCTCCATGTTCCTTCAAAAAGACAGAAACGGGACATAAATGCCTGTACGACGGCTCTGTTAATCGTATTACTGCCATCACCATTGACGTTGATATGCTGCTCGGCATATTGCAAATCTTCAAGAATATGCTTCGCGATTTCGTCTCTGGAAGCACGGGGACCGTTGATCAACTCTGTATCATTATCACTTAATACTCGGTCTATCCAAGGTACGCCGCCGTAAGCAGACAGTAATGAAAAATAGCGGTATGAACGAAAGAAGTATCCGACACTTTTCCAATGCGCCTTCTCAGTCTCAGTCATCTGGGAACCGTCTATCCGTCCCAACATCAGATTGACACGACGGATAAAACCATAATAATCCCAAGTTGTATTATTCCTCTTATCAGGCACAGTGACCAGTCCCCTGATCCAGTTGCTTTCGCTGCTTCCCCGCGTCTGATTATACGAGATATCGTCTGTTGAAGTATCACCGTATCCTAATTTCGGAAGTGTTTCATACAATCCCCAGGCATATGCCTTAAAGTTATCATACGTCACAAAGGCCGTCTCTTCCGTCGGATTGCCCAACGGATACCTTTCCATAAAATCATTGTTCAGGCAACCGGTAAAAGCGATCGCACTGAGTATAAACAAGGCAAATGTATATTTCTTCATACTATTTCGGTTATTTAGAATGTGACATTAAATCCAAGTGAAAATTTCTTCATAAACGGATACTCCCATGCTCCTTTTGAAAGCATATCCGACTCCAGACCTTCCGGTAAATGATCCCATGTATGAAGGTTTTCCCCACTGAAGAAGACCTTGACTTCGTCAAAGTAAACTTGTTTAGACCACGCTTTAGGCAATGTATAAGACAAGGTGATATTTTGCAGTTTCACATAAGCCGCATTGGCCAGATACTTGGTTTGCTTCCAGCGATTCGAACCGGTATTCACACCATTGTTTGCATATACTCTCGGAAAATAAGCATCTGTATGCTCCGGTGTCCAGAAGTTAAGGGTTTCTTTAAACAAACTTCCCCATGTACCTGTAGGCCATGCAATCTGGTCAGTACGCCAAAAGTCACGCTTACCCACACCACGAAGAAAAATGGAAAGATCGAATCCCTTCCAGCTCAAACCTGCATTGATTCCGTAATGGAAACGCGGTGTAGAATTACCGATAATACGTTGGTCACCCGGATCGTCTGCTGTCCCTTTTCCAGTCCAGATGGTACTGGCATCATCATCAAAATTCTTATAAAGCACATCCCCCGGATACACTTTTCCAACTCCCTTCGGGATAGGAATACCTTCTTTAAGGGTTCCGTCGGCATTGAAATCATCTTCTTTATAAAAACGGTCGGTTACATACCCCCAGATCTCACCAATCTTCTGTCCTTTCCGATAAGTACCCAACAAATTGGTTTCATTGTTAAACTTAGTAATCTCACTCTGTGAATCATAGAGATTAAATCCGATACGGTAACTGAAATCTTTGATACGGTCTCTCCAGTTGAGTTCCAGTTCCCAGCCATAGGTCTTCAGATCTGCGGCATTTTGCTTGGCGGCAGCTACTCCCACCACCCAAGGCAAATCCATACCCGGTGCCAGCATACCTTTCGTATCACGCCGGTACCAGTCGAAAGTTCCGTTCAGCCTGTTATCAAAAAATCCGAAGTCGACACCGAAGTCAAGCGTATATACTTTCTCCCAGGTAAACGTATTGCTGACCATAGCCGGCGTAGACAGAGTCGTAGGTCTTTTGCCGTCTACCAGCCAATTGGTTAGTCCCGGAGCCATTTCCGGTATATACGGATAATTGTCCGGTGTACCGTCAGACAGCAAAATGATCTGATTTCCTATCGATCCCCAGGACGCACGAAACTTTAAATTAGACAGAACACTCCGGGTTCCTGCCATAAAAGGCTCTTCCGAAATGCGCCACCCTCCCGAGAAAGAAGGGAAAAAACCGAAACGATTGTTTTTAGGGAAACGTGAAGTTCCGTCATAACGTCCGTTAGCTTCGACCATGTACCGATCCTTGTACGAATAATTAACGCGGTAAAAGAGTCCCCTAAGGGCATATTCATTGAATGTGTCTGTAGCCGTTGTAGTTCCAGTAGCTCCCGATATGGACGGCAGGTTGCTCAACAACACATCTTTTCTTTCCGTCCACTGTGATTCAGCATGATTCTCTTCCTGGTTGAATCCACCCATCACCCCTATATTATGATTACCTATTGAAAAGTCGTAATTTGCAAAAACGTTGATCGCATTGTAGTTGTTAAATCCCTGAGTCAGTGCATACCGCGTGTTCTCCGTATTATTCAGGACACCGGTAAAATTCATTCCGATGTATTTATACTGGTTCACATACATGCGGTTGTAATTCGTCACCCTGTTATATGTGTATTCACCTGTTATCTTCAGGTTCTTCAGAGGTGAAATAATAATGCGTCCCAAAGCCCTGAAGTCAGTTTTTTTAACGATGCGCGGTTCTCCATAACGGATGTAAGTGGCAGAAGTTTCAGCGGGATAAGTAATCCCATCCTCTTCATAAGGCGAAATATTCTGATAAGAAGGGAGTTGCATGGCACTTCCCCAAATTCCGTTCCTTCCGCCTTGTTCCACTTTGTTCTGGGTAGAATTGGCATACCGTATATCCAATTGGGTCGTCAGCCATTTGTTGACCTCCACACTAAGGAAGCTCGACAGATTGGCACGTTCATATCGGTCCTTATCGGTAATCAGGATTCCGTCTTCGTTGGTATATCCCAAACCGATGCGGTAATTCGTTCTGGACCCTCCTCCCGAAACCGAGAAACTATGGTTTTGCATAAAGCCATAATTGTCCATCATATCCGCAAACATGTCGTTTTCTCTCATCAGGAACAGATTCCCGTTTTCGTCGAAAACATACCCTTGAGGATATTTGGAAGGATTATCCATATAATCACGTATATACGTTTCCCACTGAGGTATATTCTTACCATCCACATACGTATCATTAGGCCATCCCATTTCCTTATATGCCAATATGGACTCCAGCGGGTTCGCCTTTTGCGGTAATTCCAATGCCTTGGAGAACGAGAAATTGTTATTATAATTAAACTTAGGCGCCATGTCCTTTTTTCCCTGCTTAGTGGTGATAAGAATCACTCCAAACGCTGCACGCGCCCCGTAAATGGCTGCAGAAGCCGCATCCTTCAAGACAGAGACCGATTCAATATCCTGCGGATCGATCATATTGATATCCATCGGAACATTATTAACCAATACCAGAGGACCGCCACCATTGATAGAAGTAGTTCCACGGATGTTATACGACAAATTGTCACCGGGTGTACCGGTTGTACCTTCAATTTTTAATCCCGGAACAACTCCCTGCAGAGCTGCCGTAACATTCGTTATCGGACGGTCACCCAGTGTCTCCTGTATATTGACGGAGGTAACGGCTCCCGTCAGATTGACTTTCTTTTGTGTTCCAAAGCCGACCACCACCACTTCATCCATCAACTTTGAATCCTCTTTCAACTGAATGACGAGTTGGGTTTTCCCATTGGCACTGACCTCTTGTGGCAGATAACCGATATACGTAACCTGCAGCTTGCCGTCCGCAGGAACTTCTAACGTGAACTCTCCGTTGAGATTCGTGATCGTAGCCTGCTTACTGCCTATGGCAAGTACATTGGCCCCTATGAGAGGCTCACCGGTAATGCCGGTTACCTTACCCATTATTTTTTTCATCTGGACAGTTTGTTTGGCAGCAGCTTTCTCTTTTGGCTGCACAGAAGGAGTAATAACTATATGTTCAGGTTCATAGTTACAAGTAAACCCGGTATTCTTCAAAAGAGCATCCATCACAAAAGAAAGCTTTTTGTCTATAAAGTTTTCCTTAATTTTCTTGTTTACATCCAGCTTGGTCTGATTGTATGTCACACTTAACTTGGTTTGCTGCTCTATCTGTTCGAATACTTTTTGCAAAGATTGATTGTTACCATATACACTTATTCGCTGATTCTGCCCGTAAGCAGTGTTATAAATGCATAAAGCGAGAAGTAAAAGGACTATTTTATGAATTTTTACGGATAGAATATTCCTTAAATTGATTTTTAATTTCATAATTTTGTGAGTTAATCAATTAATACTGTTTAAAGTCTCTAAAGGTTAAAAAGTTTTTGATTGATTTCGGGGATCGGAAATGGGTGTGGTAATTTGTTTCCGGTTCCCTTTTTTTCATATGGCAGCTCTCCTTTCTTTTATTTTAGCGGACAAATAGATATGGTTTCGTCCTTCCCCACTTTATAGGTGATACCTCCTACAGTTTTTGTCACAATGTCCAAAACATGAAAGATACTATCACGGTACTTAAACTTTATTGTATAAAGATCCGAGTTGATACGGTCCGATTCTGTCAGATCGGATGATAACCGGATGGATACGGCATATCTTCTTTCCAGCGTTTTCAGGATTTCCCTAAATGATTGAGAGACAAAATTCATTTCACCCTTAGTCCAGCCCGAATAGACGGAGGCGTCTATATTCCTTTTATAAAACTTTCCATCCCGGTTTTCATACTCCAGTTGCTGGTTGGGTTCTAAAGTAACAAAACAATCCGTCTGATTCTTCTTCCTAACAGCAACAGAACCGGTCTCCAATGTGGTAATCGTTCTCTTATCCAAAGGATACGCCTGCACATTAAACTGAGTACCCAGCACACAGACATCCAGGTGATTAGTCTCTACCACAAAAGGAAGTTTCTTGTCTGGTGCAACCTTAAAATGCCCCTCGCCCGAAAGATATACGGAACGAGTGTCGCCTGTAAAATGTGTGGGATATAAAAATACAGACCCGGAATTCAGGGTGATGACCGAACCATCGGGAAGTGTGACCTCTTTTTGTTCACCCTTGGGGACAATACATTCGACAAAACGGACATCGTGCGTATGCAGCCTGACATATACATAGGCAGTAGCAATGGACACCAACGGAATAAGTAGAAAAGCTGCTATGCGTGCCCACCGATAAAGGTTTGACGGCTTACATAAAGGAAAGCCTGCTTTTTTTTGAAACTTCCGTAAAGAATGTCGGGTACAGGCATCTGCCGCAGGATGATAATCATCCCATATCTGATGGAGTGCTTTTTCTTTCCGTTCCTTGCCGGACGAATCAAGAAGCCATGTCCAGACTTTGCTTTTAAGATCCGGACTGGCTGTAAAAGCCATAAAGTTGCGTATAATTTCGTATGCGTCAGACATAGTATATTTTATGGGTTATGTATATAAGATACATAACCCGCCAAACACACACAGTCCGAAAGAGATTTTTTTGGAATAAACTACTAAGTTTATACGATGGTAGCCATAATAACCAAGAGCAATATTTTGCGTATATCGGCCAGAGCCTGGGTCAGATGATTTTCAACCGTACGCTTACTAATGTTTAATTCACGGGCTATTTTCTCATTACTCAGTCCCTGTTCGCGGCTCATCCGGTAGATCTTTTTCCTTTGGGCAGGCATTCTCTCCACAGCGATGGCTATGATCAGTTCCAATTCTTTTGCATCAAGTTCCGCCTCTGTTTCACAATGTTCCGGATGATCATCCGATGTTTGCCAGGATTGATAATTCTGAAATAGCAGGGAACGTTCGATATGCCGGAAAACCGCATTCCGGGCAATACGGAACAGGTATGCATCCAGATTGTCTATCAATTTCAAGTTTCCCCGATTCTGCCACAATAATGCAAAAATATCCTGAGAGATATCTTCCGCCTCTTCAGCATTCTGCAACAAGCCATTAATGAACCCTTTTATTCGAGGGTAATAATCCAGAAAAAAAGCCTCAAACTTTTGAGGACTTTCCAGATTATCCATATCGGCCGGAGACTTCCTTATAAATTTCATCATACAGATATTTTAAGATTGCTCTATGCACACATATCCCACAAATCAGGACAGTTTTTTTAGAGATAATCCACTTAGGTTAACTTTATATTTGTTTTTTATGCCCTTACAATTTTTTATTATCAGCATTTACAAAGTTAAGCCCGGATTATCTCCGGGCTTTCTCCATATCACTGATACTACTGGTGAATGATCAGTGCCGACTGTGCCGGAACCGTTATCTCCGGACCGTACAACAGCCCCAAACCTCGCTCATCAATTACCCCATCTTTGCAGACAACGGTGTATTTGCCTTCAGGTATTGTCAGTTTGGCAGGAACGGAACGAGCATTGAGCACTACGATTATATTGTCCCAAGAGTCTCCGTTCGCACGGTCTTTCAAACGAAAAGCTATCAGGTTAGTGCCCTCCACCGGAAGAAATTCCAGATATTTACGCACCATCTCCGCATCGCCCATACGGAAAGCGGGATGTGCCTTACGAAGACTGATCAGACGTTTATAGTAAGTGAACACATCTTCATGGAGGGTTTTGCGGTTCCAATCGATGGCATTAATGGAATCGGGGCTTTCAAAACTATTATGCACCCCTTTCTTATCGCGCATCACCTCTTCACCGGCATAAATGAACGGAATACCTTGCGAGGTAAACACCGCCGTTTGTGCCAGTTTATCGAGCCGTGCAAGCTGTTCGGGAGTAATATCGGGAATACTTGACTTCAGACGGTCCACCAGGCACATATCATCATGGCAGGACACGTAACTGATCATTTGAGTCGGCTGGGCAGCCCAAGGAGCTTTGCTGTAATTCACAGAGTCATTGTTGACTTGAGGATGCTGGATAGCTCCGACAATTCCGAATTTAATGCTTTCTTCTCCACCGGGAATTCCGGCGAGGAAAGCCCCTTTATGGTTATCATTGAAAGGACCACGCAACGCATCACGCAGTTCGTCGGAGAAAGCGGCAATACCGGGCATCTCGAAAGTATTGGCCTTCATAGCCAGCGAATCCCCCGGATACTGTGGTGCCTCCGCAGCCCAACCTTCACCATAAATAATGATAGAAGGATCAATGGCATTGACTGCCTTGCGGATTTCATTCATTGTCTCGATGTCGTGAATGCCCATCAGGTCGAAGCGGAAACCGTCTATATGATATTCTTTAATCCAGTGGAGCACGGATTCGATCATATACTTACGCATCATGGGACGGTTGCTTGCCGTTTCGTTGCCGCAAGCCGAACCATTTGCCAGCGAACCATCGGGTTTCTGACGGTAGAAATATCCCGGAACCGTACGTTCAAAGTTGCTTCCGTCAGTATTGTACGTGTGATTGTACACCACGTCGAGTACTACCCGAATACCGGCTTTGTGGAGCGCCTGCACCATCTGTTTGAATTCACGGATGCGAACAGCCGGATCATAAGGATCAGTAGAATACGAACCATCGGGCACATTGTAATTTTGCGGATCATATCCCCAATTGTATTTATTTTCATTCAGTTTGGTTTCATCCACTGAGGCATAGTCATAAGATGGCAGGAGATGTACATGGGTGACTCCCAGTTCCACCAGATGGTCAATACCGGTAAGCAACTTGGCAGGATTCAGTGTCCCATGTTCGGTCAGAGCCAGAAACTTCCCTTTGTTCCGAATGCCCGACGTGGAGTCAACAGAAAAATCACGATGATGCATCTCGTAGATGACTGCATCCGCAGGTGATTTCAACGGCGGACGCTGATCGTTTTCCCACCCCTGCGGATCGGTGGATTTCAGGTCGATAATGGCGGCACGCTTTCCGTTTACCCCCACCGCTTTGGCATTGATACCCGGCGTATCTCCCATCCATTTATCGTTTACCTTGACATTGAATGTATAGAATTTCCCCATCAGATCTTTACTGACCGTTGCTGTCCAAGTGCCTTCCTCCCCCGGCTCCATAGGAATTGTTTCGTAAGCATGCCCTCCTTCACCCGAATCAAACAACATCAGACGAACTTCATCGGCGGTAGGTGCCCAAAGGATAAACTTAGTAGCCTCCGGTGAATACTCCATCTCCGTGAGACTGCCCGAACGCACCGGATACAGCTCGTAAGACGCATATTCTTTCTTGGCAGGAGTACAACTGACTACAGCCGTGGCCGCAGTCACTCCGATAAAGGCAAGATAGTTCATTTTCATGGTTTTTCTCTCTATTAAATTATTATCTGATTAATTGAGTAGCCCGCGGCTACTTCACCCTTTCCGGGTTTTTGGCTATAAAATCTTTCCAACCGCTATACCCTTTCTCCATCACAGGACGCCCCATTTGCAGGAAATGACAATAGGCAGCTGCCAGTCCGTCGGTAGCATCCATAAAGACAGGCATGTCTTCTTTGGCAAAATGCAGCATGCGTTGCAGCATGTCGGCCACTTGCTCTTTTGAAGCCTGCCCGTTACCGGTAATAGCCATTTTTATTTTAAGCGGAGCATATTCGGTAATAGGAATATCTCGACTCAGTGCGGCAGCCATTGCCACTCCTTGTGCACGTCCGAGTTTCAGCATAGACTGCACGTTTTTCCCGAAGAAAGGGGCTTCAATCGCCAGTTCATCCGGCAAGTAGCTTTCAATGATGCTCAGTACCCGTTCATGTATATGGCGCAGTTTAAGGTAATGATCGCCGAATTTACGCAGGTCGATAATCCCCATAGCAATCATCTCCGGCTTAGTCCCCCGGACACGCAGCACTCCGTATCCCATGATCGTTGTACCGGGATCGATACCCAGAATAATCTTCTCTTTAACCGGCTGAATCACTCCAATACCTCCATCAATGTCGGAAATCCGACTACTTTATCCTTGAATATCTTTACCAACTCTTGGTTAAGCCGTGCACCTTGTTCCTGATGCCAGCGATGCAAAAGGCTGGAATTATCCACCTCCCATTGGAGTGAATAAGAAGTGCCCTCGTCACGATGGCTCAACACACGGCAGATACGTGGTGCACGGAGTACTCCGTGTTTCTCTACTTCAGGGATATAACTTTCTTTGATCCAGATCAGGAAATTGTCATGAACCTCGTCATCCACCTGAAAAGTGGTATTGTATATCAGCATATTTTTTATCTTTTGATGATTATTTCCGCAAACATAGCAATTATTTCAGAATAATGCATTATATTTGCCGCATCAAAACAGATAAACGTTCGCAAACGTTATCATGAAAACAACGGGGGGTTAGCTCATCTGGCTAGAGCGTAACACTGGCAGTGTTAAGGTGATCGGTTCGAGTCCGATACTCTCCACACCCAATTAATAAAAATAGTAAATATTTCATCATTAAAGTGGGGAAATCCGTGAGGACTTCTCCACTTTGTTTTTTATCCGGTTCTACATCAGTTTGCCACAGATCATGGACCAATGTTCCTTCCACACTCGATAGCCTCTCCCCTATCTCTACAACACGAAAAGTTTTCGTTTTATTCGGAACTGAGGATCAAGGGGAAAAAAGAGCAACTACACAATTAATGACCGAACCGGAAACGAAGTTTATGCCAAAAGCCATCTTCTTTCTTTTTTCCTTCCACCGATGCAACCTCGGAGTCTGTATGTGTCGTGGTCTCTGCTTCCACTTCTGTTACCACTTCTTGTATAGAGACCTTCACCTTTTTCTCAAAATTCCTTTTAATCCAAACTTCAAGGACTATTCCGGCATAATTCCAACTGCGTATAATTTTCAAATGATTTTCCAATAGCTGTATCTCCCACTCGATTTTTCTTACCTCTTCACGCAAACTAATGATCCGGTCATACAGCTTTGATTTGCAGCATTGCAATTTCCCCACTTCAGAACGTTGACTGCGCAGGTCTGTCGGCACCTCCGATGTCTCTACAAGCGCTTCTCCGGAGCTTGCGGCATCTTCGTCCTTTTCCGGCCCGGCTATTTTTATACGCTCCCGTCCGCCAAGTACCTCTTCCAGTGTTTTTAGACGATTAGACAATTCATCTTTCTCTTTCTCCAAGCATCTATTCTGCTTGGACAGACTCTCATTTCTGTTCCACAAATCGGTATTACGTCTGCACGCAGCTTCTATCATTTGCCACTCTTCCATCTGTTGCTTCTTGAACCACTCAACGCTCTTCCGACTTCTGGAAAGTTCTGATTGAAGCCCATTGATGATTTCGTTTGTACTTGCGGGCAGATCACTCAACGTCTTCCTGAATTCCTTGATGTATTCGCATACAGAATCGAATCCCATTCTGGCGGCCACCTTTGAAAGAGGAGAGGCGGCAAAGGCACTATTAAACAGTTTTTGCTCTTCGGTACTCAAGCCACCCACCACCATAGACAATATCCGGCGCACGATGGGCGCAAAGTCATCAAAGAGGCGCATCTTAAGCGCGGCATCTTCGTCCTTCTCAAGTTCCGCCTCGATGCGCCGTTCAAACTTCCCACAAAGTTGTTCGTAATTAGTGGTCAGGCGCGCCAACCGCTTCTCGTTTCCGATCAATCTCTGCACACTCTCGTCGTCAATCAACACCACGCTGCCCACAGTCGAAGAGGTTATCTCACACTCCCGTATCCATCCGAGCACCCGCGATTCGCTGATCCCATACTTATCAGATATACTTTTTACTGACATCCAATCGGCCATATCCATACAATTTAAGGTCTGCAAGATTGTACATAAGATCCGAAGCATCCGTAATTCACCTTATGACGAAAAGAATAGCTATCGTGCCCAATCACTCCCCCGCATCGGCTAAAATAATCATTTTTCACAGAACAACCTATTATTTGTAAAAAAAGAAAGTTATTTTTATTTTATCTCTTATATATGTCAATATGGTAGCGGTTGGAAAACCATTGAAAGGCATGCACGTTACCGACTCACTGCCCGAACTTATCTTGAAGTATCAACAAACCGAAAAAAGAAAGAAAAACATCTCTACCCTTCTGATTATTATACACCAATGAAAAACTGAAAAGCCACAGAAGTCATAAAGTAATTACCAAAGAAACATCTTTTTCCTTTATCATAGAGTTTCACTTCTTTGTTTCTCCTTTGTGTACCCCAAGTACTCTGTGATGAATTCAGCCGACTGACACATTTTATTTCTTTCTATCTCCTTTGATTGCAATATTATTGTTACTTTTGCAGCAATTTAAAGAAAAACCGAATAACAATAAATCGCAAGATATGATAGCTAAGATTAATCAACTTCTTGAAGAGGTAGCAGCCTTGAAGGCTGCCAATGCCGAAGAACTCGAAGCTCTCCGCATCAAATACCTTAGCAAGAAAGGAGCCATCAACGACTTGATGGCAGATTTCCGTAACGTGGCTGCCGAACAGAAAAAAGAAGTCGGCATGAGGCTCAACGAGCTGAAAACTAAAGCACAAGAGAAAATCAACGCACTGAAAGAACAGTTCGACAACCAAGACAACGGACAGGACGATCTGGACCTGACCCGTTCGGCTTACCCTGTGGAACTGGGCACACGTCACCCGCTCTCCATTGTACGCAATGAAATCATCGATATCTTTGCCCGTCTGGGATTCAACATCGCCGAGGGTCCGGAAATCGAAGATGACTGGCACGTGTTCTCGGCACTTAACTTTGCCGAAGATCATCCGGCACGCGACATGCAGGATACATTCTTCATCGAATCACACCCCGACGTGCTACTACGCACACACACTTCGTCGGTGCAGAGTCGCGTAATGGAAGTTTCACAACCACCTATCCGCATCATCTGCCCGGGACGCGTTTACCGTAACGAAGCCATCAGCTATCGTGCACACTGCTTCTTCCACCAGGTGGAGGCGCTGTATGTGGACAAAGACGTTTCTTTCACCGACCTGAAACAGGTGTTGCTTCTCTTCGCCCAGGAGATGTTCGGTGCCGATACGAAAATCCGCCTGCGTCCATCCTACTTCCCGTTCACAGAACCCAGTGCTGAAATGGACATCAGCTGTAACATCTGCGGCGGAAAAGGTTGCCCTTTCTGCAAACATACCGGATGGGTGGAAATCCTGGGATGCGGCATGGTAGACCCCAATGTGCTTGATGCCAACGGAATTGACAGCAAAGTCTACAGTGGCTATGCCTTAGGTATGGGTATCGAACGTATCACAAACTTGAAATATCAGGTGAAGGACCTCCGGATGTTCTCCGAAAACGATACCCGTTTCCTAAAGGAATTCGAAGCGGCATATTGATTTACGATCAGGCGATTTACAATTTACAATTGAAATTACCTCCCGACATGAAGGAGGTAAGAAAGATGTGTAGAGAGTAAATCGTCTAATTCGCTTCAAACTTCGTGTTCTTCACAGGATGAAGTGGCTTCAATCGCAAATCGTCCAACTGTTAATTATGAAACCATAATGAAAGATAGGCTTGTCACTCCCGGTTATGTCTTGATACTGGCAGCAAACTTCCTTTTATACTTTGCCTTCTACTTGATTCTGCCTGTACTGCCTTTCTATCTGACTGAAGTTTTCCAAACCGGAAATGCGGCAGTAGGCGTTATTTTATCATGCTACACTGTGGCCTCGCTCTGTATTCGCCCCTTTTCAGGCTATCTACTGGACACACTGGCACGCAAACCGCTCTATCTGATCGCTTATTTCGTGTTCATAACCGTGTTCGCGGGATACATCCTGGCGGGAGTACTGTCATTATTCATTATGCTCCGTGTAGTGCACGGACTGGCCTTCGGTATGGTGACCGTAGCAGGAAACACCATTGTAATCGACATCACTCCTTCTTCACGACGAGGAGAAGCAGTAGGCTACTACGGACTGATGAACAACACCGCCATGAGTTTCGGACCGATGATCGGGCTTTTCATGCACGACACTTGTTCATTCGAAACCATCTTCCTCTGCTCACTCCTCTCCGGCACAGCCGGTTTTGTAGCTGCATGTCTGGTGAAGACTCCTGTCAAGCAACCGGTCAAGCGGGAGCCAATCTCACTTGACCGCTTCGTTTTAATAAAAGGTATACCGGCCGGCGTTGCCCTGCTCTTGCTATCTATCCCCTATGGCATGACAAGCACTTACATAGCCATGTATGCCAAAGAAATAGGAATCACACTCAGCTCCGGTCTGTTCTTTACGTTCATGGCAATAGGCATGGCCGTCTCACGTATGTTCTCCGGACGGCAGGTGGACAAGGGACACATCACGCAGGTTATCACTCTGGGACTTTATCTGGTGTGCATTTGTTTCTTCACTCTTTCTGCCTGTGACAAACTGATGCAGATAAATCCCGAACTAACCGATGTGCTTTTCTTCATGGTAGCACTGCTGCTGGGAGTCGGGTTTGGCACCATGTTTCCAGCCTTCAACACGCTGTTTGTCAACTTGGCTCCGAACAGCCAACGCGGCACAGCCACTTCCACCTATCTCACCTCGTGGGATGTAGGCATCGGAATCGGTCTGGTTCTGGGCGGCTATATCGCCCAATTTACCTCGTTTGACATGGCCTATCTCTTCGGAGCCTGCCTGACAGTGATCTCCACCTTCTATTTTAACTTGAAAGTCGCACCTCATTATCATAAGAACAAATTAAGATGACAAAGAAAGAACGTTATGAAAAAGTAATCGCCTGGTTTCAGGAGAATGTACCCGTAGCCGAAACGGAACTGCATTACAACAACCCGTACGAACTGCTGATTGCCGTTATCCTCTCCGCACAATGTACTGACAAGCGGGTGAACATGATCACCCCGAAAATCTATCAGGACTTCCCCACCCCGGAAGCACTGGCCGCTACTACTCCGGAAGTGATATTCGAGTACATCCGCAGTGTCTCTTACCCTAACAATAAGTCAAAACACCTGGTAGGCATGGCACGAATGCTGGTGAGTGACTTTAACAGCGAAGTGCCCGGTACCCTTGAAGAACTGATCAAACTGCCCGGAGTGGGACGCAAAACGGCCAACGTCATCCAGTCTGTCGTATTCAACAAGGCGGCCATGGCTGTAGACACACATGTATTCCGAGTGAGCCACCGCATCGGACTCGTGGGTGATGCCTGCACGACTCCTTTCAGTGTAGAAAAAGAACTGACGAAAAACATCCCCAACGAATTGATTCCCATTGCTCACCACTGGCTTATTCTACACGGACGTTATGTCTGCCAGGCACGTACACCCAAATGTGAAACCTGTGGTTTGCAATTAATGTGTAAATATTACTGTGAGAAGTATAAAGTTAGCAAAGACACACCGAAGAGGAAGAATAAATAACGATTTCATAGCAAAAAAGAGAAATTAATACTAACTTTGCGGTCATCATAAAAGAAACTAACACTTTTAAAGTAAATAAATAAAGTATTATGCAGACAATTGACAATTTCAATTTTGCCGGTAAAAAGGCATTCGTTCGCGTGGACTTCAATGTACCCTTGGACGAAAACTTCAACATTACAGACGACACTCGTATCCGTGCTGCACTTCCTACGCTAAAGAAGATTCTGGCAGACGGTGGCAGCATCATCATCGGTTCTCACCTGGGCCGTCCGAAAGGCGTTGCCGACAAATTCTCTCTGAAACATATCGTTAAGCACGTGTCAGAACTGCTGGGCGTTGAAGTTCAGTTTGCTAACGACTGCATGGGCGAAGAAGCTGCCGTGAAAGCTGCCGCTTTACAACCGGGCGAAGTGCTGTTGCTCGAAAATCTCCGTTTCTACGCTGAGGAAGAAGGCAAACCGAGAGGACTGGCTGAAGACGCAACCGACGAAGAAAAAGCCGCTGCCAAGAAAGCCGTGAAAGAAAGCCAGAAAGAATTTACAAAGAAACTGGCTTCATACGCTGACTGCTACGTAAACGACGCATTCGGTACGGCTCACCGTGCACACGCTTCTACGGCATTGATCGCCAAATACTTCGATGTGAACAATAAGATGTTCGGTTACTTGATGGAGAAAGAAGTGAAGGCCGTTGACAAGATATTGAACGATATCAAACGTCCGTTTACAGCCATCATGGGTGGTTCTAAAGTGTCTTCTAAGATCGAAATCATCGAAAACCTGCTGAACAAGGTAGACAACCTGATCATCACAGGCGGTATGACATATACTTTCACCAAAGCTATGGGTGGACAGATCGGTCTGTCTATCTGCGAAGATGACAAACTGGATCTCGCCCGCGAACTGATGCAAAAGGCTAAAGACAAAGGTGTAAATCTGGTATTGGCTGTTGACGCTAAGATCGCCGACTCTTTCTCTAACGATGCCAACACTAAATTCTGTCCTGTGAATGAAATTCCTGACGGATGGGAAGGTCTTGACATCGGTCCTAAATCAGAAGAAATCTTTGCCGAAGTGATCAAGAATTCCAAGACTATCCTTTGGAACGGCCCGACAGGCGTATTCGAATTCGAAAACTTCACTCACGGTTCACGCTCGGTAGGCGAAGCTATCGTAGAAGCTACTAAGAACGGAGCTTTCTCACTCGTTGGCGGTGGCGACTCTGTAGCTTGTGTCAACAAGTTCGGCCTGGCAAACGGTGTATCTTATGTTTCTACCGGCGGTGGAGCATTGCTTGAAGCAATCGAAGGAAAAGTTCTTCCGGGTATTGCCGCTATTCAGGAATAAGACTAAAGTGAATCACTATAAAACAGAAAAGGCAGCCCCTCACGGAGTTGCCTTTTTTAAAAGGAAAAAGTCAAGAGTGAAACCCTTTTTCAGCATCATATTACTGCTTTTTTTATCAGCCTGTGCAGACAAAAAAGAGGGACATACGCTGTCATCCGAACTTCAGCCTCTGACTTTCGGACTAATGCCTTCTTTCGACGGACTGCCTCATCTGATTGCCGCCCGCTACGGTGTTTATGATTCGCTGGATATAAAAGTCAACTTCATCACTTATGCCTCGGCAACCGATCGTGACGCTGCTTTCTTATCGGGCAAACTGGATGGTATGCTCACCGACTATCCGTGTGCCGCCCTTTTACAGACCAAAGGAGTCCGTTTGCGTCTGGTTATGGAAAATGATGGCTGCCTTAGCCTGATAACAAGCAAAAAATATGATGTCAGGAATCCGGAAGACCTAAAAGGGAAAAACATTGCCATCTCTTGCAATACCCTAATAGAGTATGCCACCGACGAAGTAATGAAACAGGCCCGTCTTACTCCCGGTGAAGCGAACAAACCCGAAATCAACAACATTTTTTTGAGGCTGATGATGTTGGAAAACGGACAGATCACAGCATCTTTCTTGCCCGGTCCGGCAACGGCAATCGCGGTAAACGACGGACACACAGTATTGCTGAATACAATCCAAATGGGGATACATTCCGCCGGAACGGCTTTCACAGAAGAGGCCATCAAAGAAAAAAACGAAGAAATAAGGAGGTTTATCACCGGATACAATCTCGGCGTGAAATACCTGCAAACTTATCCCCGGGATAAATGGGGGGAGATATTAACACAAGAATTCGGACTGCCGGAAACAGTGGCTGCCCAGGTGGACTTGCCCGATTATCGACCTGCCATGTGTCCGTCTTCTCACGACATAAAAAAAGCTATTGCCTGGCTGAAGAACAAAGGAGCAATCCCCGGTAACTATCAGGGTGAAAACTTAGTAGATACGACCTTCATTCCCGGCCAATTCAAACCATAATAAATACAACAAAGTAAAGATGAAAAACACATTCCTATTAACACTTGTGCTGCTACTGGCAAGCGGCAACCTGAATGCACAGGAAAAAAAAGAGGGTATGACGGTAAACAAAGTCGTCAATACGCTAAAAGAACGGATCACCCTTGCCGGATATGCGCAGCTGGGATATACTTATGACGATGCAGCGAAGAAAACCAATACATTCGACATCAAACGAATCATTTTCATGGCTCACGGACGAATCACCGACCGTTGGACCTGCGATTTCATGTACGACTTTTACAATGGAGGTATGCTGCTCGAGGTTTATACCGATTATCAGATTCTACCCGGACTGAAAGCCCGCATCGGAGAATTTAAAGTCCCTTATACGATCGAGAACGAATTATCACCCACGACAGTGGAACTGATTAACTGCTACTCACAGTCTGTGTGTTATCTGGCAGGGGTAAGCGGCAGTGACGTAGCTTGTGGCATGACATCGGGACGCGACATCGGTGCGATGATTCCACGGAGGATTACTGAACGACCTGCTATATTACAAACTGGCGGTGATGAACGGACAAGGACTCAATATCAAAGATAAAAACAATCAAAAAGATATCATCGGCAATCTGATGGTAAATCCACTGAAATGGCTGTCGGTAGGCGGTTCGTTTATAAAAGGAACAGGACATGCCGTCGCCGATTCGGAAATAACCGGTATCCCGGCAGGGGAAAACTACACCAAAAATCGCTGGAGTATAGGAGGTATCATCACGGCAAGCCCGTTCAGCCTCCGTTCCGAATATCTGGCGGGAAAGGACGGAACTGTGAAAAGTGACGGTTTTTATGCCACCGGAAGTTGCCGGCTCCTACGCAACTTCGACCTCGTAGCTTCATATGACTATTTCAACGCAGATAAAGCCATCGGCCGAAAACAGACGAATTACATAGCCGGACTGCAATATTGGTTCTATCCCAAATGCAGACTGCAAGCACAATATACTTTTTGCGACCGGAATAAGGGAAAAGACAGTAACCTGTTTCAGGCGCAGGTACAGGTAAGATTCTAAAACGATAATCAATGGAACATAAAATCAGCGAACCCAATGCCCGTGTAGACGTGGCCGATGTACTGAGAGGACTGGCTGTGATGGGGATCATCATCCTGCATAGTATCGAACATTTTAATTTCTACTCCTTTCCGGATGCTATCCCCGGCGAATGGATGAAGTTTACTGACAGAGCTATCTGGAACGGGCTCTTTTTTGTCTTCAGCAACAAAGCTTATGCCGTATTTGCCCTGCTGTTCGGCTTCAGTTTCTATATTCAGGATAACAACCAACAACGCCGTGGTAAAGATTTTCGCCTCCGGTTCATCTGGCGGATGGTGCTACTGTTCATCATCGGACAGTTCAACGCTGCTTTTTTTACAGGTGAAATACTGACGATGTATGCCATGCTCGGTCTGATACTCCCTCTGTTCTGTCGCCTCGGTAGCCGCAGTGTAGCCATCTTCGCCACCCTGCTTATCCTGCAACCGATAGATTGGTTCAAAGTGATCTATGCTCTCTGCAACCCGGATTATGTACCCGGTCCCAGCCTGGCTTCCCACTACTTCGGGATTGCTTTCGACGTGCAGAAAAACGGTACCTTCCTTGAAACGATCCGCATGAACCTCTGGGAAGGGCAACTTGCCAACCTGACTTGGGCATTGGAGCACGGACGCATTCTGCAAACGCCTGCCCTCTTCCTCTTCGGTATGCTGGTGGGACGTAAGGGACTATTCCTTTATAGCGAACAGAACGAACAACGCTGGCTCAAAGCATTAGGTATGTCACTCTTATGTTTCTTTCCATTATATGGTCTGAATAACATGCTGCCGGGATTCATCACGCGCGATGCCCTCCTGATTCCCTTGCAACTGATCATAAGCTCTTTGAGCAACCTCAGCTTCATGGTATTGCTGGTCAGCGGACTGCTTATCACTTTCTACCGTGTCAAAGACCGCAGATTCCTGATGCGTTTCACCTCGTATGGCAAGATGAGTCTGACAAACTACATCGGACAATCCGTCATTGGCTCACTTCTTTTCTACCACTGGGGGTTTGAATTGGGACGTTTCTTAGGAATTACTTACAGTTTCTTTTTTGGCATTCTTTTTGTACTTCTTCAAATGGCCTTCTGTTCCTGGTGGCTCGGTCACTCTAAACATGGTCCCTTCGAAGGCCTATGGAAACGCCTCACTTGGATTGGAAACAATAAACGAAAGTAAATTATGAACGAACAACTTATCAACGAACAATATCAATACATCCTCCGCCTGATCGGACAAAAACGACTGAAGGAGGCGCTGACTCAACTGGAATCATTCCTCTGGAAGTGTCCGGAATGGTCGCTCCGTACCCGCCTGGAGCAGATACAGACTTCGTACAACTATATGCTGCAATACATGCGCCAGGGGGTAGAAGACCCGGAGCGTAAGAAATTATATCAAAGATTGCTGGCCGATACTCTTGAAATCACCGATCAGGCACGTATTACACTACTCGACAGCGTATCAAGCCATTATTATCATCAATATCGTACGCGACGTACTGAGGAACTTTCTCCCCTTACCCTGGAGATGCTGATACACACGCTTGAATCGTTCAATGATGACCTGGCCGTAAGCGGATTCATTTCGGATCAAAACATGGATGAAGTTTTGAAACGTCACGAAGATAATCTGCGGATTCTGTTCTTGCAAACCTGGACCAATAGCAACTGGAGTACGGAAGAAAGTACAACTGCACAATCCATGCTTCAGTCCGAGTTACTTCCGGTGAACGATCTTTGCCTTTTTACAAGTGCCGTTACCCTTAGTCTGATGGAATGTTTCGATCTCCGAAAACTTCTGTGGCTGATAGATGCTTACCGTCACCCCAATGTACAGATCAGCCAGCGGGCTCTGGTAGGAATCGCTTTTATTCTCCATGCCTATTCACCACGTATCGATTTCTATCCGGAAATCAATTTACGTATCACGGCACTGATGGAAGAAACCGCGTTCGAAAAAGAACTGCTACGCGTACATATCCAAATACTTCTCAGTCAGGAAACGGAGAAAATCGACAAAAAAATGCGTGAGGAAATCATTCCCGAAATGCTGAAAAGCATGTCTCCCATGCGCAACATGAAGTTTGGTTTCGAAGAGTCCGATGAAGAGAAAGATGACACCAATCCCGACTGGGCCGATGCTATAGAGAAATCCGGACTGGGTGACAAGTTGCGTGAAATGAACGAATTGCAACTGGAAGGTGCCGATGTATATATGAGCACATTTGCACAACTCAAAAGCTATCCGTTCTTCAGGGAAATCTCCAATTGGTTCTATCCTTTCGACAGGCAACAATCGGCTGTCATTAAAGAGTTTCGTAACCGGGAAACAGAAGGAGGAAGTCTGTTGGAAATCATCCTGCAGTCTGGTTTCTTCTGTAACAGTGACAAGTATTCGCTGTTCTTCACCATGCAGCAATTGCCGCAATCACAGCGTGACATGATGTTGAGCCAGCTCACGGAACAACAAATGGAAGAATTGGCAGATCAGTCGAAAGCCGAAACACTGAAGAAATTTTCCGAACGCCCCGATACGGTAAGTAACCAATATCTGCACGACTTATACCGCTTCTTCAAATTGAATATGCGAAGACAGGAATTTCGCGACTTGTTCAAAGAGACCATCTGCCTGTACAGCAATCCGGCATTGGAAGACATGTTGTTCAACCCGGATGCCCTGCTGGCTTTAGCCAACTTTCACTTCAGAAAAGAGCACTGGGAAAAAGCAGCCGAAGCCTATGACAAAGTCGCCTACATGGTCCCACGAGAGAATGAAGCTGAAGTTTACCAAAAGCAGGGCTACTCTCTGCAAAAACTAAAACGATATGCACAAGCCATCGAAGCCTATCGGAAAGCAGATACCCTCAAACCGAACAACTTATGGACTAATCGCCATTTAGCCATTTGTTATCGTCTCGACCGACAATTCCACAAAGCTTTGGAATATTACCGAAAAGTGGAAGAAGTATTGCCGGAAGACACAAAAGTAATTTTCTATATTGGCAACTGCCTGGCAGAGACATGGAACTACGAAGAAGCACTGAACTACTTCTTCAAACTCGATTTCCTGGAAAGTGATTGCATCAAAGCATGGCGTGCCATCGGTTGGTGTTCGTTCATGACAGGAAAACGTGAACAAGCCATGAAGTACTATGATAAAGTGATTGCCCAAAAGCCGATGCCGGTAGACTACCTGAATGCCGGTCATGTGGCATGGTCATTGGGAGATATAGAGAAAGCCGTGCCTTTCTACTCCAAAGCCGCAGAACTCTATGGCAGTAAAGAGCAGTTCCTTGAGATGTTCCGCAAAGACGAGGATATCATCATAGGAAAAGGTATTACCCCCGATGATATTCCATTGGTTCTTGATCTGATTTAAAACAAACAAGAAAGAAAAAACGAACAGGGTGTCCGATTGTGGACACCCTGTTTTTTTTATAACCTATTAATAATGAAGCTTCTAAATTCTGGCATACCTATTGATTCTTACTCTACAGAAAATAATCTGAAAAAAGATTGTATACCCGTGCAACTTAAATTCAAGTAGCAACGTCTAATAAACAAAGAAAGATATAAACTAATTAAACAATAAAGGATATGAAAACAATTACATTTTTCAAAAGAGTATTAGCCTCTGCAGCATTAGTTTCGGTATGTGGATTTGCTTGTGCAACAAACAACGGTAAACAGTTTGTCCATAACGATACGATGGAGAAGGGAAGACTCGTCTGCCGTGAAATATATTCTATGGATAATCCCGTTTCAGGCATACTCAGTCCGGTAAAAATGCATAAATACAGCTACGATACCGACCATCAGAAAACGGTGAAATCCACCTATACATGGAATGTATTTAAAAACGCATGGGAAAAAGAATCTTTGACGGTTGTCTCCCGATATGAAACAGAAACTTCGGTAGAGTATTCTGTATGGAATAAAGAAAAAGAATCATTTAGCCCATCAGAAAAATATATATACATAACCAACAGTAATAACCAACTGATAGCCCAATACGCATACAAAATGAACTCCCGCACCAACCAATGGATATTGGAGAAAGACGCCTTAGTACCCATTTACGAGAACATTTATGCAACAACCCGTTAATGAAGATTCCGGATTTCACAGATACGGAAAAATCAGGTAACATAATCAAAGAAACCGGGACATCAAAGAGAAAGAATTTAAAATCCGGAAGTTGATAAAAAAGTAGTTATCCCCATCTCCTCTTTGCCAAGACTCTCTTGGGAGTTCAAAACATCGAATCAAGACAAAGCATTTATAACCAAACAGATAAATACACTTGGTATCTGAATATAGAAAGTTAGTTTTAACACTGTATTAAAGTTTGTTCTTCAAACACAGACAACAAGTCTTTTGCATGCAAAAGACTTGTTGTTTATATTCGGGAAAGCAAAAACGGAAATTATACATTAACAATGTTAACGATCCACAGGTTGACTTACTTTTACCCAGTCTATCTCCATCTTCGCAGGCAGTTCACTATCCGTTATGGTACCAGGCCAAGTACCTGCACCGCCCAAAGCATAATTTAAAATCAAATAAAAAGAAGTATCAAACGGCCATTGCTTTTTGACGCTCTCATCGGCCAAATGCAAGTTAGGATAAACTAAAGTGGTAGCTCCATTCACTTTAAAAGTAAGAGACTCGGGAGTCCATTCGATACCAAATACATTGAATTGCCCTTTATTGTAAGGAACTGTTTTTGTTGGAACAGGCTTAGTGAATCCCAAGTCATTTTTGTAGTGGCTGTGAATTGTTTGATATACAATGCCGTCATGATTCAACTGCTCCATAATATCTATTTCACCACAAGCAGGCCATCCACTGTAAACGGGTTTGGCAGGCATCATCCAGATGGCAGGCCATCCCCCCTTTGCCGTCTTGGTGAAACGGGCACATATCTCTATTTTACCATATTGAAATTCTGCTTTACCTAATGACTGCACCCCTCCCGTCTTATATACTCCATTCACTTTCTCGGCAATCAGTACTAACTTCCCATCGTGTACATAAGCCTGATCATAACTTTCGGATAAATATTTGCTCCAGGCAGGACTGCCTTTTTTGCACAAACCCCATTTTGTTTTGTCGGGAATACTATCTGTCTGGTTGAAGTCATCTTGAAAAACTATCTTTTCCGAAACAGCATCTGACCTTGTCAGAGGTGTAACCATCGAATCATCAGAAGATGAACAAGCATAGAAAGAAAGTACCGACATGACAGCACCGCATGATAAGACAAGAGATCTTTTCATAATACTAAGGTTTTAGAGTTAAACATAAAATTACTGATAAATAACAAACTGTATATTTATTTAGTTCATCAACTCTCTGTGATTTTTTATACGATTCAATAGAGACAATCTAATCTAACTTACCAGAATCTATAAAAGGTATCAATAAAGAGAGCGTCGTTTATGTTATTCAAAACTATAAGAAACATTACACCAAGCTATTTCATCATTCTCAGATGTCATCTGATTAAGGTCTTCAAATACAGGATAATAATAAAAAAAATCAGAATAGTTGGCTATAAATCCGCCATCATGTCCCCTCCCAAAAGAAGTGAAATGCCCGGTCGAACTGTAAGTCCAGAAATGAATTGAGTAGGTCAGCTGTAATTGATCACTATTGACATTATGATTTACCTTACCATAAAATTCCCAACAATTTTCGGCATGGGAACGCATGAAAAGAGAATCATTCCGCATCTGAAAATACTTTTCGTATGAAAGTGAAGTACCATCTTCAAAGTCGGAAGAGAATCTCAACTTATCAACAGATATAAACTCAATCTTATCATTTGGAAAACCCTTAATAAATCCATCCGAACTATTGAAACGGCTTTCCCAGTAACTGTCTATCTCCGGAAAGATTTCTACACCTCCTTTACTACTGCCTTGATAGCATCTGAAACCTTCAAGCCGGTATTGTCCGCTATAAGCCACAGACCGGGACGCAACAGCCACCGGAATAATATGCTCTTCTCCCCGATAAGATACACAGATATGAGTTTTTCCAACCCCAGTCACACGAACTTCAATGCATCTTTTTCCTAAGTAATCCGGATTATACGTAGCGTCGACCACCGCAGTATCTTCCGAACGGACTTTTATCTGATCTCCGGATGCAGCTTTCAGAAAAATCATAGCCGGTGTTTGCAAAATATCCATCAAGAGTCCCTCTTCTCCCAGGAGACGCTCTTCAGAGCCATTACCGGTATAAAAACGAATTTCATTTTCATCATCTTTCTCACAACCGCCAAGCACTATCACAACTACCATAGCAAAGAGAACATAGTACAGACTTTTAAGTAAGGGTAAGGGTAAGGTTACAGGTTTCATATTATTTTCAGTTTTAGTAAAATCCCTATTCGGATAAAATGCAAATATAACGAATTAAAGAAGGAAAGCAAGGTTAAGAATACGTTATCACACAATTAACGTTCTTTAATTCATTGCCCGTAGGGAGATCAGTTCATTTCCCTGTCTTTTTAATAAATAATCTCAAGAAGATAGAAGGAATTCCTAAACCCAAAACATGAATAAAAACTAATGGATATGACAACATCTCCCCGGAAGGATATTACCAATGATATTCTTTCCGCCATGCAACGTTATCCCGAAAACGAAGCATTTATCATTGACGATAAACATTATACTTATGCCCAACTTGGCAAAATAACAGCCTCCGTCGCCCATTCGCTATCAGAGATAGAAGATGAAAGAATCGGGATCATTGCGGAAAACCGGATTGAAACCTACGCAGCCATTCTGGCGGTACTGGCCAGTGGAAAAACATATGTCATTCTGCATCCTGCTTACCCGGAAGAACGTAATCTCAAAATAGCCGGACTGGCCGGATTGCATACTTTGCTCTGCACAAGCCATGTCGAACGCCCGGCATTCGGAACCGACCTCTTCAGAGTAATCAACACAGACAAGCTGTCGGGAAAAGCACCGTCGGAATTGTCAAGGCTGCAATTCTACCCGCCGGAAGAAGAAAAAAACGCTTATATCATTTTTACATCGGGAAGCACAGGCGAACCCAAAGGAGTCCCCATCACACGTGCCAATCTGAACACTTTTTATCAGGCATACGATTCCCTTAACTGGAACCTGGATGAACACGACCGCATGTTACAAATGTTTGAGCTGACATTTGACGTATCCGTCGTATCATTACTTTATCCCCTGACTTTAGGAGCTTCCGTTTATACAGTGGCCCATCAGGATGTAAAGCATTTCAAGGTGTTCGAACTTCTGGAGAAGTACGAGCTGACCTTCGCCACGGTCACCCCCTCTCTATTACAACTTCTTTCACCCTATTTCGATGAAATCAGCCTGCCTGCTCTGAAATATCTGGGAGTATCGGCAGAGGCTTCGCAAACCGAACTGTTGGAACGATTCAGAAAATCGGCACCCAACGCAGAGTTCGTCAACCTGTACGGCCCGACAGAGGCTACGATTTACTGTACCTGTTACCGTATTCCGGCTTCCGGTACATGCAAGCATTACAACGGAATGGTGGCTATCGGAAAACCATTTCCCGGTATCCGCGTCATCATTGTTGACGAAGAAGGAAATGGTCTGCCTCAGGGAGAGACGGGAGAACTTTGGGTATCCGGTCGGCAAGTAATGAAAGGCTATCTGGATGATCCGGAAAAATCGGCATCGGCTCTAATACACCGTCCTGACGGACAAATTTATTACCGGACCGGAGACCTGTGTATTTTAGACAACGATGGAGATATCATTTATTGCGGGCGTAAGGACTATCAAGTGAAAATACAGGGCTTCAGAATAGAACTAAGCGAAATAGAATACACTGCCCAGTCGTTTTTCAAGACTCCTTGCAACGTGGCTGCCCTTCCGTTAATCTGTGACGGAATTTGCAACGAACTGCATCTGGCAGTCGAAACGACCGAATGTGACCAAAACACATTGATAGAATATCTGAAAGAAAAACTGCCACAATACATGTTACCGAAACAAATTCATTGTATCCCTCAGTTTCCGGTAACCAATAGCAATAAAACAGATCGAAAAAAAATTGTTGAACTGATAAGAGAGAAGGAACTCTAAAAACAATATAAATATGAACCGAGAAGAAGTATTAAAACAACTACAAAGCATTTTCCGTGATATTTTAAAGAAGGACAACGTCTGTATCAGCGAATCATCCACCTCTCAAGACGTAGATGGCTGGGACTCACTGACCCATATGCAAATTATAGCCCAAATCGAGAAACGTTTCGGAGTACGTTTCAACTTTCGGGAAGTAATTAAATTCAAGAATGTCGGCGACCTATGCAGTGCCTTATTAACCAAAATGGAATAAATCATGCAGTTTCTCTCCTTTAGTTTCCTGGCTCTGATTACTCTCTGTTTCTTTCTCTACTATGCAGTCAAAGGACGTGCCCGCAACTTCATACTACTGGCAGCCAGTTGCATCTTCATCGGATGGTATTATCTGCCATTCCTGTTGACGGCAGTAGTGGTGGCACTGTTCACCTTCTTCTGGGCACAATGGATGGAAAACAGGGCAAAATCCGGGAAAAAGACCAAAGTAATCTATATCGCAGGAATCATCGGTCTGATAGGCGGATGGCTCCTACTCCATGGCACAGTGATAGATGACATCATCTTTCCACTTGGAATGTCATTCTACACATTCCAGGCCATCGGTTATCTGACAGATGTGTACTGGCAGGAGCAACGTGCCGAAAAAAACTGGGTAGATTTCCTGATCTATATGCTTTTCTTCATGAAATTCCTCTCCGGTCCCATCGAACGGGGTGGAGACTTGTTGCCACAACTGAAAGACCCTCGCCCGTTCATCTACTCGAACGCAGTGACCGGACTGAAATATATTTTGCTGGGACTGATAAAGAAACTGCTTATAGCCAATCAGATAGCCCCGCAGACGGATATCATGTTTCATTCGATCCATGACCTTTCGGGTGTCCAACTACTGATGACCTGCCTGCTCTATCCTATCGAACTGTATGCCGATTTCTCCGGCTATACGGACATTGCCATCGGAGGAGCCTACCTGTTCGGCATCAAGCTATCGCCAAACTTCAACCGCCCGTTTGCCGCACGTTCCACCGCCGATTTCTGGCGCCGGTGGCACATGTCACTCTCTTTTTGGGTACGCGATTATCTCTATGTGCCGTTAACCGCCGGTACCCGTAACTGGGGACAGTGGGGAGTCTACTTCAGCCTTATCATCACCTTTCTGGCATTGGGATTATGGCATGGCTCCGGATTAACCTTCGCCATATACGGACTGATTCAGGGCATATTGATCTGCTGGGAAATGAAAACCTCTGCTTTTCGCAATAAGTTACCCCAATATATCGGGAAATATGCATCCGATAGCCTGTTGATAATCCGTACCTATCTGTTGTTTGCGCTCTCACTTATTTTCTTCCGTGTACAATCATTGAGCGATGCCTGGTATTTTTTACGGAACATCTCGTTCGAAGTACATTCTTCCTGGAAGGAAATGAACATCGGCATACGCGACCACAATTGCATTGTAGCAGGTTCGGCCCTGTTACTGGTATTGATCTATGAATATTATGCATCTAAATATAACCTGATGGAAACACTCGAACGCCAGCCCGCATGGCTACGGTGGAGTGTTTACTATCTGCTGGTATTTGCCCTGCTGATGTTAGGTAAGTTCGATACGGAAACTTTTATCTATTTACAATTTTAATCGAAACCAATTACACCCATGCTACATTCACCGAAAATCTCTCCCAAAACACGTTTCTGCCTGAAACTCCTGTTATTGGCATTACCGCTTTTCCCGATAGTGGCCATCTATTTCATTTTCGACCCTTATATGGTGCTGCACTCCTACAAACGATTCGATAACTCTCCCGTACTGCTCAACGAAGCGCATGTGGGATGGCAGAATTATCTTCAGAATCGTGATTCGATAGCCTATAACTCGTTTATACTCGGCAACTCCTGTACCATGGCATTCCTGACAGGAGAATGGGAGAAGTATCTGGATAAGGACGATCATGCCGTGCGCTTTTATGACAACTGGGAAAGCCTGGGCGGTGTGCGCCAGAAGCTTCAAGCACTCGATTCCGTAGGTGCCCCTCTGAAAAATGTATTAGTCGTTTTGGATAAAAAAGCACTGGATAGAAGTAAGCCCCTGTCGGGCAACGACCATCTGTTTTCGGCTGAGGCAGCCGGTATCAGCCAGTTGGGATTCCATCTGAGATTTTTGCAGGAATTCCTCTATCCTGACAAAACAATTCCTTACATAGGCTACCTGATCGGACATAAGTATGCTCCTTATATGAAAGGGGTCATAAATCCGGGAGATCCCATTCGGGAACCTTACACGAACAACTTTATCAATCCCAGAGAAAAAGAGATCGGACAGGATGGCGAATTGTACTGGACCCATCATGAAAAAGAATTCAAAAAACGAACGGATGCAGGCAAAGAAGAACTGCCGGCTGTGTCTGTCAGCCAGATTCAAGTACTTCGTGCCATTAAAAAAATTTGTGATAAGCATCATACAAACCTGAAATTCATCATCGGCCCGGATTATTTTCAGAAAAAAACGAACCGGGAAGACATCAAAAGAATGAAGGAGATACTGGGTGCTTCTGCCGTATGGGATTTCACGGGAACTAATGAATATACAGCCGATATACATCATTACTATGATCCCGGTCATTATCGTCCTCTGCTGGGGGCACGCCTGCTGAAAGTTATTTATCAAGATTCGGCACCTGCCGGCAATGAAAACAACCCCAAAACGTCTTTTACACAAAACAGATAAATATATCAGAGAAAATAATTATATAACATCAAAAACTTAATTTATGAAAAAGATTTTATTATTAGTATCCATCTGCATTTCATGTTCATCTTGCTGTACACTATTCAGCAGTTCCAAACAAGACATCACTTTTACGGGAATGAATGGAACTAAAATCTACGAAGCATCGACCAAACAGAAAATAGCGGAAATCAAAGAAGACAACAGTGTTACCGTCCAGATCAAAAAGAAAAGAGAAGACAAACAGTTATTGGCCAAAAAGGAAGGATACCAAACCACTCCCTTTGTCTTGGAATCTACTTTCAACAATGCCTGCCTGTGGAATATTTTATTCTGGCCCGGCTTCTTAGTCGACCTGGGCACGCAAAAGATGAACAAATGGGACAACACGATTATCAACATCGAAATGGAGAAAGAGAATACAGAAAACAAATAATCAACTCTCAGAATAGTGACCGTTACACAACTCAAGTTACCATCCTGATCCCTCCAAGGCAATAAACACGTATGGCATTCTCCTCCTTCCGATGAACGAGGAAAATGCCATACGAAATCAAGCGATATGAAGTTAGCGTCAGAAACAGCCTCCTACAGTTGTTTCAACTCCCGGTATAGCCTCTGGATAGGAAGCCCCATTACATTGAAGTAACTGCCGGAAATGGATTCAACCCCGACAAAACCGATCCACTCCTGCACGCCATACGAACCGGCTTTGTCCATTGGCTGATAGTGATCGACATAATAAATAATTTCGTCTTCATCAAGTGTTGCGAAACGGACATCTGTCACAGCAGCGAAACTCTTTTGCCACTCACAGGTGGTGAGGCATACCCCAGTGATCACCTGATGAGACTTACCGGAAAGATTTCGCAACATCTCTATGGCATCTTCACGTCCGGAAGGTTTCCCAAGTGCCTTACCTTCGTGCCAGACTATGGTATCGGCAGTTATCAAAAGTTCCTCCGGGTGCATCACAGACTGATAAGCGGCCGCTTTCTCACGGGCTATGAACAGCGGAATCTCTTCGCCTTGCAGAGAGTCGGGATAAGACTCATCGACATCGGGCAATGTTTTTACCACATAATCTACCCCCAAGCCGGTCATCAACTCTTTCCGTCGTGGAGAATTAGATGCCAATACGATTTTATAACGATTCAAGTTAGCAAGCATACTAATAAATTAAAGAGTTATATACTAAAAATCACCACCCGAAAGCATCATCCGACAACCATTTGCCTTGCGCTTTAAGTACTTGCTCCACCACATCACGTCCGCAACCGTATCCGCCGTCGGCATATGAAATGTAGCAGGCAACGGCTTTCACCTCGGGAGCGGCATCTTTGGGACAACAGGGCAATCCGCACTCACGCATCACTTCCATATCGGGAACGTCATCGCCCATGTAGAGTATCTCCTCGTCCGCGAGTCCATGCTTGTCACGGAAATCACGATAATCGTGTATCTTTATGGCAGAGCCTAAATAGAGATCGGATACCCCCAATCCGGCAAAGCGCTTCCGCACCGCATCGGTCCGTCCACCTGTGATAATGGCAATATGAAGACCTTTTTTCACAGCCAGCTGGATCGCATAGCCGTCTTTTATATTTACCGTACGCATCGGTTCACCCGACGGATGGAGTGGAATCACATCTGCACTCAACACTCCGTCTACATCAAAAGCAAGTGCTTTAATCCGGGTGAGGTCGTAATTGATAGTACTCATTCTTATTTATATTTGGGGTTAATGTCTTTCGTGGATACTTCGGCTAAGTAATTCATATAATTGTTGCATCCCGGGATCATCGGCAAGCATCCGCAAATGATTGCCGATGACGTTCTCGTCATAACGGATCGCAGGTCCCGTCTGTGCTGCTTTAGGTTCCAATTCGTGCACTTTACGGGCCGTTTCATCAATTAGCGGCAACATCACGTCGAACGGCAAGTTATATTTCTTAAGCAGTTCGGCGGCAAGGGCATACATGTGATTAGTGAAATTGCATGTGAACACAGCAGCCAGATGAAGGCTCTTGCGTTGTTCCGAATCGGCATCATATACACGGTTCGACAAGGTAGACGCAATAGCTTTCAGAAATGCGGCATCTTCGGTCGAAGAAGCTTCTATAAAGAAAGGAATCTCCTTAAAATCGACTTCCCGTTGCTTACTGAAAGTCTGCATGGGATAGAACACCCCATAATGTGACGCATGTCCTTCCCAAATACTCATCGGAATGCTGCCTGCCGTATGCACCATCAATGCCTCTTTCCGTTTACCGGCTACGATAGCGGGAAGAAGTTCGGCAAAGGCGGAATCTTTGAGCGAAATGATATACAACTTTGCATATGGATTCACCTCTTCAAGGCTCGTCGTATACTCAGCTTCTACTTTCTGCGCCAGCTCACGGGCCGACTCTTCCGTACGGCTATATACCTGTACGATACGGAATCCTTTCCGATAAAGAACCTTTGCCAGATTTGTGGCAAGATTCCCGGCACCGATAAACACAATCGGTGTATCTTCTATACTTCTTTTCATCGTGTTGAAATCAAATACAATATACCTCCGATTATCAATAAAGCCAAGGGCAGCAGGTAACCGGACATCGAACCAAGCAGTGAGACAATCAAGCCGATATTCAGTACCAGCCACAATCCGAGCAGCACCAGGCCGACGGATTTGTCCCGTTTGATAAACAGGAAAATAACCGCAGTGTAGAGCAAAAGATTATCTTTATTCATCACCCAGGGTATACCCAATGCAGAAAAGTGTATCAGTTTGTCTATCAGATAGAGCATCCCTATCACAATAAGGGTGACTGCCGTGGCTTTATATGTATCTTTATTGTTTGCTTTTACCGCACTCACCGCTACTTGCCTCCAAACTTATTAATATGGATTTTCTCCCATTGCAGATTATCTTCATTGAAGGGCTTACGCTCCATGCCTTTGTGCCCGATCGCAATGATGGACAACACCTGTAACTGCAAAGGAATGTCGAGCACACCACGCACAAACTCATCGGAAGGCATTCCGGCAGCAGTATAACGCTCGCGTACCTGCACCCAGCAACTGCCCAATCCCAAGTCTTCGGCCTGAAGCTGAATCATGATGGAAGCAATGGAAGCATCTTCAATCCAAACATCGCTTGCCAAAGGATCGGCAGTAACCACAATTGCCAGCGCGGCATCGGCAATGAAAGCAGAAGCCTGCTCTTTACAGTGCGAGAGTTCGCCAAGCAGCTTTTTATCATCGACCGCGATAAACTGCCAACTATTGCTACGTTTAGAAGTGGGAGCCATCAGAGCCGCTTTCAGCAAAGCGACTACCTCCTCCTGAGAAAGTTCTTCTCCTGTAAATTTCCGCATACTGCGGCGTTTCTTTATCAGTTCACTGAAATTTTCCATATACTATAAATGCATTGTTTTTAATAAACGAACATTTACCGCAGACTTATACAGAATCATAATAAAAAGTCCGATCTGTATGAATCTGCATAACCGGTAATGATTTCCCTGCAAAGATAGGCAATTTATTCCACTCTCGTCAATTCACCGGTCAGTGAATCGATGATAAAGCCATGCACCCGGACGTCTTTCGGGATCAGCGGATGGTTCTCGATAGAACGGACCGTCCCCCTGACAGACTCAACCGGATCGTCGAAACCTCCCAGCCACGAACTGAAGTCGACACCGCAGTAGCGTATCATGTCGATCGTTTCAGATTTGATTCCCCGCTCTTTCATGTGGGCAATCATTTCATCACTGTTCATGTGGCAAGCACCGCAATCCGAATGGGCAATGACCATAATTTCTTCCACCCCCAGTTCGATGATGGCTACCAGCAAGCTACGGATGACACTGCCGAAAGGATGGGAAATGACGGCACCGGCATTCTTTATAATCTTCACGTCTCCGTTGTGGATTCCCAAAGCAGCAGGCAGCAACTCAGTCAGACGGGTATCCATGCATGAAAGGATGGCGATCTTCTTATCGGGGTACTTGTTAGTAATATACTTTTCGTATCCCTTGTTCTCAACGAACTTTTTGTTGAATTCAAGAATTTCTTCTAACATAATCGAAACGGATTTTATTGTAGTATATCTACAAAGATAATCACAAAATAACAGGTCAACAAAATAAGCCCCGCAAATGTTGTAAAGAGAAATAAAAAATGTAAATTTGTCCCGATATGCCATTAAAACTGACTACATATTACCGAGGGAGTGAAATTCCGGATTTTCCCGGAACCAATACATTTCATTCAAAGGAGTTATTTCAGATTTATGAAGAAACTCCGGGCTACACTCCGCTCCTGATCATGGCTTCGGAAGATGGAAAACCAATTGCCCGGCTGCTTGCCGCCATCCGCAAAAGCATACGCATGTTTCCTCCTTCCCTTATCAAGCGATGTGAAGTTTATGGCACCGGCGAATATCTGACAGCAGAAGCCGATAAGGAAAAAATATTCGGTGAAATGCTGGAGCATCTCACCACAGAAGTATTGCGGAGTTCGTTCCTGATAGAATTTCGCAATCTTGAAAATGCCATGTTCGGTTACAAATACTTCCGGTCGAACAAATACTTCCCTGTCAACTGGCTGCGGGTACGCAATTCACTACACGGCACCGAAAGTGCGGAACAGCGTTTCAGCCCTTCCCGTATCCGCCAAATCAAGAAAGGGCTGAAAAATGGCGCATCGGTAGACGAAGCACACACGATAGAAGAAATCCGCGAATTCTCGAACATGCTGCGACATCTCTACTCGTCCCGCATCCGTAAGCACTTTCCCAATATCATCTTTTTCCAGCACATGGACACACGGCTGATCCACAGCAAGCAAGGTAAAATTTTCATTGTCCGCTACAAAGGAAAAATCATCGGAGGATCTGCCTGTATCTATTCAGGCAACGATGCCTACCTGTGGTTCTCGGGAAGTATGCGGAAAACCTATGCTCTGCAATACCCGGGTATACTGGCTGTATGGAAAGCTTTACAAGACGCACATCAAAACGGGTTCCGTCACATGGAATTCATGGATGCCGGACTCCCCTTCAAGAAACACGGTTACCGCGACTTCGTACTCCGCTTCGGCGGCAAACAAAGCAGTACCCGACGCTGGTTCCGCTTCCGCTGGCAGTGGCTGAACAATCTGCTGATCAAAATATATGTCTAAAAATCAAGCATCCTCTGGGTTTAAAACCAAAGAAGAATTGGCTTGAAACCAACAATGCCTACCTTTTAAAGTAACGCCCCTTGGGTTTTAAACCTATTTTCACCATAATTAATTGCAGAAAAATTTCTTTATTAAACAAGAATTGATTTTCTTTGTGCTGTTTTATACCATTCCAAAAAGACGATTAAAACCAAAATTAAAAAATATAGTTATGAAGATTTCACACATTGAACACTTGGGCATTGCCGTAAAAAGTATCGAGGAAGCCCTTCCGTATTATGAAAACGTATTAGGTTTGAAATGCTACAACATCGAAACTGTAGAAGATCAAAAAGTAAGAACAGCCTTCCTGAAGGTAGGTGATACCAAAATCGAATTACTGGAACCGACATGTCCGGAAAGTACCATCGCCAAATTCATCGAAAACAAAGGCGCAGGTGTTCATCACGTTGCATTTGCCGTTGAAGACGGTGTGGCTAACGCTCTGGCAGAAGCCGAAAGCAAGGAAATCCGCCTGATCGACAAAGCCCCGCGCAAAGGAGCCGAAGGCTTAAATATCGCTTTCCTTCACCCGAAATCAACTTTGGGCGTACTGACCGAACTCTGTGAACACTAAAAAAGAGATACGACTTGACAAGCACAGAATGTATGATTGAAAACACCTTTGGTTATCAATTTTCAACCGTACATCGCAAATCGTCTAATCGTAAATATTATAACCCTTTAAATTAAGAAAAACTCATGAGTAACCAGCTTGAAAAAGTAAAAGAGCTTATTGAACTTCGCGCTCAGGCTCGTTTAGGTGGTGGCGAAAAGGCTATTGAAAAACAACACGCCAAAGGCAAATATACGGCCCGCGAGCGTATTGCACAGTTGCTTGACGAAGGTAGTTTCGAAGAACTGGATATGTTTGTTCAACACAGATGTACTAACTTCGGACAAGAAAAGAAACATTTCCTCGGCGACGGTGTAGTAACCGGTTATGGAACAATAGAAGGTAGATTAGTATATGTTTTCGCACAAGATTTCACCGTATTCGGTGGTTCACTGTCGGAAACCATGGCACAGAAGATCTGTAAAGTAATGGACATGGCCATGAAGATGGGTGCTCCTGTTATCGGTATCAACGACTCGGGTGGCGCACGTATTCAGGAAGGTATCAACGCTCTGTCCGGTTATGCTGAAATTTTCCAGCGTAATATCATGGCATCGGGTGTTATTCCACAGATTTCGGGTATTTTCGGTCCGTGTGCCGGAGGTGCGGTTTACTCTCCTGCCCTGACAGACTTCACGCTGATGACCGAAGGTACATCTTACATGTTCCTCACCGGACCTGCTGTAGTAAAAACAGTAACAGGTGAAGACGTATCTCAGGAAGACCTGGGAGGTGCAAGCGTACATGCCAGCAAGTCGGGTGTAACCCACTTCACAGCCGAAACCGGAGAAGAAGGTCTGGCGATCATCCGCAAACTTCTCAGCTTTATCCCGCAAAACAATCTGGAAGAAGCCCCATTGGTGAACTGTACCGACCCGATCGACCGTATGGATGACCTATTGAACGAAATTATCCCCGACAGCCCGAACAAACCGTACGATATGTACGAAGTGATCGGTGCCATCATCGACAACGGTGAATTTCTGGAAGTACAGAAAGACTACGCCAAAAATCTTATCATCGGTTTTGCCCGCATGAACGGACAGTCGGTAGGTGTGGTTGCCAACCAACCTAAATATCTGGCAGGCGTGCTCGACAGCAACGCATCACGCAAAGGCGCCCGTTTCGTTCGTTTCTGCGACGCATTCAACATCCCGCTGGTAACATTGGTAGACGTTCCGGGATTCCTTCCGGGCACAGGTCAGGAGTACAATGGTGTGATCCTGCACGGAGCCAAATTGCTGTATGCTTACGGCGAAGCCACTGTACCTAAAGTGACCGTAACCCTGCGTAAGTCTTACGGCGGTTCACACATCGTAATGAGTTGCAAGCAACTTCGCGGTGACATGAACTATGCATGGCCGACAGCCGAAATCGCCGTAATGGGTGGTGCCGGTGCAGTAGCGGTATTGTATGCCAAGGAAGCCAAAGATCAGGAAAACCCTGCTCAATTCCTGGCAGACAAGGAAGCCGAGTATACCAAACTCTTCGCAAACCCGTACAATGCGGCCAAATACGGCTACATCGACGACGTTATCGAACCGAGAAACACTCGTTTCCGCGTGATCCGCGCTTTGCAACAGCTGCAAACTAAGAAATTAACCAACCCTGCTAAAAAGCACGGTAATATTCCATTGTAACAAATAAAAATCGATTGTTATGAATAAGAAAAGAATCGGGATATTTATCGCTCTGCTGGCAATGGTTTGCATGGGGCTCAGGGCGCAAAGTGCCACCAGTCTGAAAATCAATGAAGTTTTGGTCATCAACGACCAGAACTATCAGGATGATTACGGACTGCACAATGCGTGGATAGAGATATTCAATACCTCTTTCGCTTCGGTAAATCTGGAAGGTTGCTTTCTGACGAACGATAAAAACAATCCGACCAAATATCCTATTCCCAAAGGCGACGTGCTGACGTTAATCAAGCCACGCCAACATGCTTTGTTCTGGGCAGACGGGATGCCTAACCGGGGTACGTTTCATGTAAACTTTACGCTCGATCCGGACAAAGAGAACTACATTGCTCTGTATGATTCCAACGGTAAAACTTTGATTGACGAGGTAACCATCCCTGCCGGTCAGCTTGCCGACCGTTCATACGCCCGTGAAAAAGACGGAAGTGCTAACTGGGTAGTAAAAGGTGGCGGAGAACATAGTTATGTCACTCCAAGCACCAACAATATGACTATCGACAAAAACCCGAAGATCGAGAACTTCAAAAAGCACGACTCTATCGGTATTGGTATGGCCATCATTGCCATGTCAGTCGTATTCATTGGTTTGGTACTTTTGTATCTTTCATTCAAGGCGGTAGGTAATATCGCTGTCAGACTGGGTAAGAAAAACGCAATGAAAGCCACCGGTATCACCGACAAGACGGAAGCGAAGGAGAAGAACCTGGGTAGCCACACAGGTGAAGAGACCGCCGCTATCGCCATGGCTTTGCACGAATACCTGAATGACGCTCACGACGTTGAAGACATGATTCTGACTATCAACAAAGTGAAACGCACCTACTCACCGTGGAGTTCGAAGATCTACACACTGCGTCAGACTCCGAGAAGATAATTACTAACCCTAATAAAATGAAGCAATGAAACAATATAAATATAAAATCAACGGCAACCTTTACAACGTTACAGTGAACGATGTAGAAGATAACATAGCCAATGTTGAAGTAAACGGAACCTCTTACAAAGTAGAGTTGGATACTCCCGTCAAAGCTGCTCCGAAACCGGTTACCCGTCCGGCAGCCGCTCCGAAAACCGAATCGGGAGCTCCGGTAGTGACCAAACAGCCGACAGCTTCCAAGAGAGACGGCGTGAAATCTCCGCTGCCGGGTGTCATCCTCGACATCAAGGTGAAAGCAGGAGACACTGTCAAGAAAGGCCAGACTATCATCATCCTTGAGGCTATGAAGATGGAAAACAACATCAATGCCAATAAAGATGGAAAAGTAGCAGAAATTAAAGTTAATAAAGGAGATTCTGTACTTGAAGGTACAGACCTCGTAATCATTGAATAATTATGGGAGATTTCGTATCATTCTTAGGGAATAACCTTGTTGACTTCTGGGGATACACCGGTTTCGCAAACGCGACACCCGGACATCTTTTCATGTTGCTAATCGGTCTTTTCTTTATCTACCTTGCCGTAGCCAAAGAATTCGAACCGATGCTGCTGATCCCCATTGGCTTCGGTATTCTGATCGGTAATATTCCATTCAATATGGAAGCCGGATTAAAAGTGGGTATTTACGAAGAAGGTTCGGTACTGAACATCCTTTATCAAGGTGTAACCTCCGGTTGGTATCCGCCGCTTATTTTCTTAGGCATCGGGGCCATGACGGACTTCTCGGCACTGATCTCCAACCCCAAACTGATGCTGATCGGAGCTGCCGCACAGTTCGGTATCTTCGGCGCTTACATCATTGCCCTCCTCATAGGATTTGAGCCTAACCAAGCCGGTGCTATCGGTATCATCGGTGGTGCCGACGGACCGACGGCGATCTTCCTTTCGTCTAAACTGGCTCCGAACCTGATGGGTGCCATCGCCGTATCAGCCTATTCTTACATGGCACTGGTACCGGTGATACAACCGCCCATCATGCGTGCGCTGACCACTAAACACGAACGCCTGATCCGCATGAAACCACCAAGAATCGTATCGCATACCGAAAAAGTGATTTTCCCCATCGTGGGTCTGTTGCTCACTTGCTTCCTGGTTCCGTCGGGTCTGCCTTTGCTGGGTATGCTGTTCTTTGGTAATTTATTGAAAGAAAGCGGTGTAACCCGTCGCTTGGCAAATACTGCCAGCGGTCCGTTGATCGATGTCATCACTATCCTGTTGGGACTGACTGTGGGAGCTTCTACCCAAGCCTCACAATTCCTCACCTGGGATTCTATCCTGATCTTCATCCTCGGTGCATTCTCTTTCATCATTGCCACTACCTCGGGTGTCTTGTTTGTGAAGTTCTTCAATCTCTTCCTGAAGAAAGGCAACAAGATCAATCCGCTGATCGGTAATGCAGGTGTATCTGCCGTACCCGACTCGGCGCGCATCTCACAAGTGGTCGGTTTGGAATACGATCCGACTAACTATCTGCTGATGCACGCTATGGGTCCGAACGTGGCGGGAGTAATCGGTTCAGCCGTAGCTGCCGGTATCCTGCTCGGATTCCTTATGTAGTTTAAAAGCTTTTTCATAAAATAGAACCGGGGCGTCTCTCTTTGCGAAAAGAGAGGCGCCTTGCATTTTACGTTAATCTATCTAAAAGACGTTACGAACCCTTCGTAGAAACGATATTTTTACTAACTTGCAGGCAATAAAACATACGCCCTATGAAAACAAAAGCTATGAAACCACTCATCTTTATCTTTTGCTTGTGTCTTAGCCCCATACTAACGGCACAGAACACGAATCAAAACAAGATTCAGGAAGCAATGGCAAACTATGATTACGAGACTGCCATTGAACTGATCAACAAAGAGAAGCCTACCATCCCGCTATTGATGCAGCAAGCCAAAGCCCTGAAAGGAATCGGCAACAACGCCGAGGCTCTCCGTGTCATCCGCCAAGTAATTACGGCAGATTCTACCAACCAACAGGCACACATCGAAGCCGCGGAATGTTGCAAAGCAATGGCTAAATATAACGATGCATTGGACTATTACCGGAAAACCATCACCTTGAATCCCAAGAACAAGTATGCCCGCTTGCAATTTATCAACTTGCTTTGCAATACGAAAAATTATGCCGAAGCTTTTGGAGAGAGCTCAATGATGTCCGAAACGGACAGTTCGGCCGTGGTACTCCACCTACAGGCACAGAGCCTTGAAGGAATGCAACAAATACTGCCTGCCATCGGCTGTTATGAAATCATTCAGGACAAATACCCGGACGACTATTTAGCAGCGGCCAAACTGGGAAATCTGAACATAGCGGCAGGATATCCCGAATACGCGATCAAAGCAACCGAACGCTACAGAGAACGGGATTCAACCAACCTGATCGTAAACCAGCAAAACGCACTTGCCTATTGTCGTGCCCAACAATACCCGATGGCCATCAAACGTTACGAAAATCTATGCCAGCAGGGAGACAGCAGTACACAAACATTATACTATCTGGGAATCAGCTATTATGCCGATGAATATTATTATGAAGCACACGCATGCTTCAGCAAACTGTACAAAGATATGGAAGAAGATCCGAACTTGCTCTATTATCTGGGACGATGTTGCGCCAAGACTTCCTGGAAAAAGGAAGGCATAGAACATCTGGAGAAAGCCATCGAACTTACCATCCCCAAAGACAGTGCCATGATCCGTCTTTACAAAGGCTTGGTCGATTGCTGTAAACTGGCAAGAGACACACCCAAACAAATCCAAGCCCTCAAAGAGCTGTATAAATATGATAAGACGAACCATAAACTACTTTATGACATCGCCTGGAATTATTCATATCAGCTAAAAGACCACAAATCAACCGAACGTTATTTGCAGGCCTTCTTAAAGACCCGGAACAAAGACGCCAAAAAGGAGGAAGCCACCGCCGAAACAGGAGAACTCGTTCTGGGACTTGAAAACTACTACAACGCTGCCGATAAGTGGCTGAAGGACTTACAGAAAGAAAAATTCTTCAACGAGGGAATACCGGAACAAAGCCCGAAATAACAAAACCTATATTTACTCATATGAAATACCTCCTGATCCTCCTCTGTCTGGGCTTCAATGTAGCATTGTCCGCTCAGAACGTAACTTCTATCCAGGAAGCAATGGCAAACTATGACTACAAAACGGCCATCAGACTGATCGATGGAGAAACTGCTTCATCGCAATTATTATTACAAAAAGCCAAGGCTTTAAAGGGATTGGGACACACTGCCGAAGCCTTGTCCACTTTACAACATATCATTTCCGGATTACCCGAAAACCAGCAGGCATTGATAGAAGCCGCTGAATGTTGCAGGCAACTGAGCAAGTACAACGAGGCCTTGGAATACTATCGGAAAGTTTTGAAGTTAAATCCGGAACATACTTACGCACACCTGCAATACACCCGTCTACTATACAACCAGCAGCGATATGGAGATGCACTGCACGAAAGCGTCACATTGGCCAAGAAAGACAGTTCCGCTACCGTATTACGATTAATGGCAGAAAGTATGGAAGGACTTAACATGCCGATAGAAAGCATGTTATGTTACATTTCCATCATCAGAAAATATCCTTCCGACTATCTGTCTGTTGCCAGATTGGGCAGCATACTCAATACGATGCAGGATTATGAAGGGGCAATCGCCCTGACAGAAGGATATCGCCAAATGGATAGTACCAATGTAAAGGTAAACCGACAGAACGCCCTGGCTTATTGTCTGCACAAAAACTACCCCATGGCAATCAAACGTTATCAAGATCTGACAAGCCAGGGAGACAGTACCCTGCTGACATGTTATTATCTGGGGGTCAGCTATTATGCCACGAAAGAATACTTTAAAGCACGCGATTGGCTGCTTAAAGCAAAATCCCGCCAGTCCCCCAGCGCCAACCTGCTCTACTACTTGGGACGCTCCTGCTCCAAGACTTTGTGGAAACAAGATGGGATTGAGTATCTGAATCAGGCCATCGACCAGACTATCCCCACCGACAGTATAATGGAACGTCTCTATTTCGGACTTGCGGATTGTTATAAAGAGGCCAAACAGACCCGCGAGCAGATAAAAGCAATCAAAGAACAATATAAGTATGCCCCCGACAGGCATATATTGCTTTATAACATGGCCTTTCTATCCGATAAAATCAAAGATACAAAAGCCACAGAGCGCTACTTGCAAGCTTTTTTACGAACAAAGTCCCAACAGAAGGCAATAGAGCTGCAACAAGATAGCGACGTCGAAGAGGAGGAGCCCGCACCTCGCATAGACTATTATAAAAGTGCCGCCAATAAACTGGAAAGTATCCGAAAGGAAAAATTCTTCAAAGGAGAAAAGTAGGTATCCAAAGTGGCTTTTGTGCACATTACAAATGCCCGATTCAGGTTTAAGCATCTCCTATGAAAACGTTTGCATAAATAGATGGCGGACAGTAAGGAAGAAAACAGGAACCAATCCGATGATTTATCCTATATTAGCAGCATCTAAATAATAACGAGCTAATATCATGAAAAAATTATTGTTCTTCTTAGGTTCTCTCTTACTTTCATTAAGTACTTATGCAGCCATGAACGTATCAAAAATCGATCCGCCCTTCTGGTTCACCGGCATGAACAATCCGGAACTCCAGTTAATGGTATACGGCGAAGGCATCGGCCAGGCATCCGTATCAGTAAACTATCCCGGAGTATCACTCAGCAGCGTCGTGAAGCTGGAAAGCAACAATTATCTGCTTGTCTATCTTCATCTCGATAAAGATGTTAAACCGGGGAAAATGCCTATTACATTCACTCTCGGAAAGAAAAAGCTGGTTAAGGATTACGAATTGAGAGCACGTAGCAAAGCAGGAGCCGACCACAAAGGCTTTGACGCATCGGATGCCCTATATCTGTTAATGCCGGATCGCTTTGCCAATGGAAACCCGGACAACGACCAGATAGAAGGCATGGCAGAATATAAAGTAGACCGCAATGACCCGAACGCCCGCCACGGCGGTGACCTCGCCGGTATTGAACAAAACCTGGACTACTTTACCGACCTGGGAGTGACCGCACTCTGGTTCACCCCGGTACTTGAGAACAATATGAAAGGTGGTTCGTACCACGGCTATGCCACGACCGATTATTACAAGGTAGACCCACGTTTCGGTACCAACGAAGAATATCGCTCGCTGATAGACAAAGCTCACAACCGGGGCATTAAAGTCGTAATGGATATGATCTTCAACCATTGCGGAGTAGAACACCCCTGGATCAAGGATATGCCTTCGAAGGACTGGTTCAACCACTCCGATTTTAAAGACAACTTCGTACAGACGTCTTACAAACTGACTCCTCACGTAGATCCGTACGCCTCACAGTATGACTTCGACCAGATGAATGACGGCTGGTTTGTGGAAGCCATGCCCGACTTGAACCAGAAGAACCCTCACGTATACAAATATCTCCTGCAAAACAGTTTGTGGTGGATTGAATATGCCGATATCGACGGCATCCGGATGGATACTTACCCGTATGCCGACTACGATGCCATGAGCAACTGGATGAAGGAACTGAATGAAGAATATCCCAACTATAACACGGTAGGCGAAACCTGGGTAACCGAACCTGCCTACACAGCCTGGTGGCAAAAAGATTCCAAACTCTCCGCCCCACGCAACAGTAACCTGAAAACTGTGATGGACTTCAGTTTCTTCGACAAAATCAACACAGCCAAGAACGAAGAGACCGACACCTGGTTCAAAGGTCTGGATCGGGTATACAACAACTTTGTATACGATTATCTGTATCCCGATCCCGCATCCGTGCTGGCTTTCATAGAGAATCACGATACCGACCGCTTTCTGGGTGAAGGTGAAAATCTCGACATGCTGAAACAGGCCTCTACCCTTTTGCTGACCACCCGGCGCATTCCGCAGCTCTATTACGGAACCGAAGTCATGATGAACGGAGTAAAGAGCAAAAGCGACGGTTATGTCAGAAAAGATTTCCCCGGCGGATGGGCCAATGATAAAGAAAACGCTCTTACTCCGGAGGGACGTACCAAACTACAGAACGAAAGCTATAACTTCTACCGCAATTTGCTGAACTGGCGCAAAGGCAACGATGTGATTGCCAAAGGCAGCATGAAACAGTTCATGGTTCAGCACGGTGTATATGCCTATGCACGCGAATATAACGGAAAAACAGTATTTGTCCTGTTGAACGGTACGGATAAGGAGGTGAAACTCCCTCTGAAATATTACGCTGAAGTACTGAAAGATAAAACTCAAGGCAAAGACGTCATTAGCGGAAAAATGATAATGCTGAACGAGGAACTGACAATGGCTCCACGCCAGTCAATGGTCATAGAGCTTTAGCCCCGTTCACCCCAAAGCAGGCTCGGGGTGTCAAAAGTCTTTTTACCACGGAGTAACACAGAGTAGCACAGAGTGTTTGCAATAATAATCAGCAACTTAAATCACCTCTGTATTACTCCGTGTTACTCCGTGGTGAATTTTGTCACGAATAATAATAGTCAAACATTTGACTATTATCGAAGAATATTGCTACCTTTGCACCGACCAAAAGAATACAACGATGACAAACAACGAATCGGCACGCGAGCTTATTCTACAAATCCTGCGAACCCGGATGGCTTTCCGTCAAACCCTTCAACGGGTGCTCAAACGGCACAACGTAGATATGACCTTCGAAATGCTGCAAGTAATGAATTGCCTGTGGAACGAACAAGGTATCAGCCAGCAGTCTCTGGCAGAGAAAACGGCAAAAGACAAAGCTTGCCTGACTAACCTGATCAATAACCTGGAGAAAAAGAATTGGGTGATACGGAAAGAAGATTCATCCGACCGGAGAAACCGGCTGATTTTTCTTACAGCACAGGGCGAGGAACTTGCCCTTACAGTGAAACCGCTGATCAACGATATCTATACCCAAACGGGAATAGAGATGGAGGTCAGCCGGATAAACGAATGTACCGAAGATTTAAAAAGACTGTACGAAGTTCTCAACGAAATCTAAAATCAACTCAGGCCATGTCCACCCATCAAGCGAAACAAAAAGAATTAAGAAAGCTGAAGTACAGAAACACCTTTCTCAACACGGTATGCATATTATTAGCACTGGCAGGTATCTCGTGGACAGTAAACTATTTCTGGAAATATGCCCGCTACGAAATAACCAATGATGCCGTAGTAGACCAATACATCGCTCCGCTCAACATCCGGATACCGGGATATATCAAAGAAGTACGTTTCACCGAGCACCAGTATGTACATGCCGGCGACACGCTCCTGATTCTGGATGACCGTGAATACCGGATCCGACTCAAAGACGCGGAAGCCGCTTTGATGGATGCCTTAGGCTCCAGAGAGGTTTTGAACTCCGGCATCCGGACCTCAGGAGTGAACATTGCCGTACAGGACGCCAACATAGCCGAAACCCAAGCACGGCTTTCACAGCAGGAAGCCGAACTGAACCGATACACCCGGCTCCTGAAAAAACAGGCCATCAGCCAACAGGACTACGAACTGGCAAAAGCAAATTTTGAAGCAACCCGAGCACGTTACAATGCCCTCCTGCGCCAGAAAGAAGCCGCCCAATCGCAGTACTCTGAAACCAGTAAACGCAGTACCAGTGCCGAAGCCAATATCCTCCGTAAAGAGGCCGAAGTGGATATGGCTAAACTGAACCTATCATATACCGTCGTCACCGCACCTTATGACGGATACATGGGACGGCGCACCCTTGAACCGGGACAGTTCGTACAAGGGGGACAGACTCTCTCGTATCTGGTACGAGGCAATGATAAATGGGTAACTGCCAACTATAAAGAGACTCAGATAGCCCACATCTACATCGGACAAAAGGTTCGCATTAAAGTAGATGCTTTCAGCGGCCGGACCTTTCATGGAACCGTCACGGCCATTTCCGAAGCTACCGGGTCAAAATACTCCCTGGTGCCTACCGACAATTCGGCCGGGAACTTCGTCAAAGTACAGCAGCGCATTCCTGTCCGCATTGACCTCAACGATGCCTCACCCAAAGAGATGGAATGCCTCCGTGCCGGAATGATGGTAGAAACGGAGGCGGTCCGCCCATAAGCCTATGGTAAAGCTCAACCTCCCTACCCGCCCCTGGGTGCCCCAATGGTTGGGCATCGTAACGATGTTCATCGTCATTTTTCCCATCACCCTGCTCAACGGAGCTTACACAGGCAGTATGATCGAAGTGTCGAACACGCTGGGAGTGATGAGCGAAGATATCACGATGGCCTATTATTCAGCTTCGGTGGGGATGGCTGTAGCCTACCCCATCGTACCGAAAATACGTGCTATAGCCACTTCGAAGACCTTGTTGCTCACAGACTTATTGCTACAGGTTTTCTTCAGCCTGATCTGTGCACAGACAGGCAGCATGGACGTCATCATGGGATGCTGTTTCTTCATGGGATTCCTCAAAGGTTTCGTCATGCTCGAGTTCATCATCCTGATCCGTCCACTCTTCAGTCCCAAAAACATACGAAGTGAATTTTACGCCTACTTCTATCCCATTGTCTTCTCCGGAGGACAGTTGTCAATGGCTATCACGGCACAATTGGCCTATCATTATCAATGGCAGCACATGTACTATTTCGTCACCATCCTTCTACTGGTTGCCATTCTGTTTGTATTGTGTTTTTTCCGTTACGCACAACGTCCCGTCCACATCCCGTTCAAGGAGATGGACGGAAAGAGCATGTTCATCATTGCCGCTGCCTATCTGCTGACACTCTATACCTTCACTTATGGCAAAACACTCGACTGGTTCGCATCCCCTAAAATAAGAGTATACGTATTCATCATCCCTCTCCTGATAGCTCTTTTCATCTACCGGCAACGGACACAGCCGAAGCCTTTCGTCAGTCTGAAACCACTTACTCTGCATAAATCCATCATCGGATACGGCTTCATGGTACTCGCCATGTTTCTGACAGCCACCAGTTCACTGGTGACCAACTACATGAACAGTATTATCCGGGTAGACAGCATTCATGCCAATTCACTCAGCCTGTGGCTGTTGCCCGGCTATGTCGTGGGAGCGATTATTTGTTTCTGGTGGTTCCGATGGCAACGGTGGCGGTTTCGCTTTCTGATTTCAGGCGGCATGTTCTGTTACGTCATTTATCTGGCAATTCTCTACTTTGGCATAACCCCGTATGGCACTTACGAAATGCTCTACCTTCCTATCTTATTCCGAGGAGTGGGCATGATGGTCCTGTTTATCGCATTCGGCGTTTTTGTCGTCGAAGATTTAGACCCGCGCCTGACACTGTCCAACGCTTTCTTCCTGATTTCCTTCCGGTCGGCACTGGCACCGGTCCTGTCGGCCTCGTTTTTCAATAACATGCTCTATTATCTTCAGGTGAAAGGCATGAATGTTCTTTCGGAAAATATGACGCTGACCAATCCAATAGCCGAACAGAAATATAACCAGGCACTGAACAGCGCCCTGGCACAGGGGCACGAATTCAGCGAAGCCGGCCAGTTGGCAACCAACAGCCTGTACTCCATTTTGCAACAGCAATCTCTCTTGCTGGCTCTGAAAACACTGATCGGTTATGTGCTGATACTGGCACTGGTGGTTGCAGTCGTTGCAGCTTTTATCCCTTTCCATAAGACATTGAAAGTGGCTGTCGTAAAGACGGGAGACGATATGGTATAACGAACGAGGAAAGAATAAAGATTCCTCCGGCAAATATGTAGTTTGACAACCGTCCCGATAAATTTGATAATCAACAGATTATATTTACCAATATTTTTCTTTCAATGTAAATCCATTTATCCCGGTATGTAAAGACATTATCTCCGGTATGTAAAGGCTTTTATCCCGGCATGTAAAACCATTTACCCCGGTACGTAAAACCATTTATCCCGGCATGTAAAACTTTGATAAGCCAGTCCCGAAAACCCGGTGAATTTGATTATTCACCACAGAAGAGAATAACGTCTCACAGAAGAGAATTTCTCTCCGGAACCTTTCATAAACAAAAGATGAAAACTCTGTGCCTTCTGTACCCCTCGTAGTGAATCAAAACCCGAACCGAATGGCAACCGGATTTTCGGACCGACCTAAAAAAAGCCACTCAATCGCTTGAGTGGCCTTCCAAAAATGTAAATTAAATAAACATGAACAACATCATGTTTTTTTATTCAGCCAATTTATTGTCTGAACCCAGCACATTGATGATTTTGTGCTTGTAGAGTTTTTCCATGTTGTCGCGAGCCGGTCCCAGGTATTTACGTGGGTCGAACTCAGCCGGTTTTTCTGCAAATACCTTACGGATAGCAGCAGTCATAGCCAAACGAGAGTCTGAGTCGATGTTGATTTTGCAAACAGCAGAAGCAGCAGCTTTACGCAACTCGTCTTCAGGAATACCGATAGCAGCTTTCAGTGCACCACCAAATTGGTTAATGGTTGCAACTTCTTCTTCAGGAACTGAAGATGATCCGTGAAGAACGATAGGGAATCCCGGAAGTTCTTTCATTACGCCATCCAATACGTTGAATGCCAACGGAGGAGGAACCATACGGCCGGTTTTCGGATCGATGTGGCACTGTTCCGGAGTAAATTTATAAGCACCGTGAGAAGTACCGATAGAGATAGCCAATGAATCGCAACCTGTTTTAGTTACGAAATCAACTACTTCATCCGGTTCAGTATATGTGTGGTGGTCTGAAGAAACTTCATCTTCTACACCGGCCAATACGCCGAGTTCACCTTCTACAGTTACATCGAACTGGTGAGCGTAGTCAACAACTTTCTTAGTCAGAGCAACGTTTTCATCATAAGGAAGGTGAGAACCGTCGATCATTACAGAAGAGAAGCCTGAGTCGATACAGCTTTTGCAAGTTTCGAAAGTATCTCCGTGGTCGAGGTGCAAAACGATTTCAGGATTTTTGCAGCCCAATTCTTTTGCATATTCTACAGCACCCTGAGCCATGTAACGCAACAGTGTAGCGTTAGCATACTGACGAGCACCTTTTGATACCTGCAAAATAACCGGAGACTTAGTTTCTACAGCAGCCTTGATGATAGCCTGCATCTGTTCCATATTGTTGAAGTTGAATGCAGGGATTGCATATCCACCCTTGATAGCCTTAGCAAACATATCTCTAGTGTTTACCAGACCTAAATCTTTGTAATTAACCATTTTGTTTAAAAGTTTATTGTTAGTGAATCAAAAATTCTACGCAAAAGTAAGAATAATCCTTTGAATAGAGAAACCGTCGGACGGAAATATCCGCCCGACGGGTGCAATTCAATCCTATTTCAATTTATTTCCCATCCTTTAAGAGCCGTTTGTAATGTCTACGTAGCAAATAAAGGGTTTTATTGTTTCCTCATATATATTATGGTAGGCAAGTGGTCACTGTAACCGTCCAACCATACCTTACCGCCGTAGGTGCGCAACGGTGAACCCTTGTATCTGCCCTCCTGCTGGAACAGGTATTCACGCAGAAAGACTTCGTTATGATCATATTTCAGTCCTTTTGCAGCCTGAAGCAGACTGGGTGAAATAATAATCTGATCGAACAGATTCCATTTGCCGCGATACAGCAAAGTGCCGACTCCTTTATCTTCCAGCGTCACCCACCAAGGATTATAGAGGTCATCCTCCGTCATATCTTCGACGTGTTTCTTAGCTCCCAGCACGGCAAGGCTCTGATCCATCGGGTCGTCGTTAAGATCGCCCATAATAATCAGTTTCAGGTCTTTGTCCGAACGCATTAACGAATCCTTCAATGCCTTCACCTGCATGGCGGCATGCATACGCACAGGCTCTTCCGCCCCACGGGATGGCCAATGGTTTACAATCATACATACCTTATCGCCTGCCAGTTCACCACCGACGATCAGGAATCCACGGGTCTTGTGAATCGTATCTCCTTCGAACGGAGTGGAAAGAACCAATGCCGTCGTACGGGGAGTAAACTGTTTGGGATCATACAGCAACGCACAGTCGATTCCCCGTTTATCGGGTCCTTCGTAATGTATGTAGCGATAACCTCCCGCAGCCATTTCCGGTTGGCGAATCAGGTCTTCAAGTACATTCCGGTTTTCAACCTCGGCCACCCCAATGGCGGCAGGTCCGGCAGGTACTTTATCGCGCGATAGTTCACCCAGCACTTTGGACAGTTTTTTCAGTTTGGAGTGATACTTCTCCGAGTTCCATCCCTTAGCAGCATCCGGCAGATATTCATAATCGTTTTTTCCGGCATCGTGAATGGTATCAAACAGGTTTTCAAGATTGTAAAAGGCAACGCTGTACAGCCCGTCTTTGTGCTCCTGCGCACGGACACCGACAGACAGCAACACTAAAAAGCCGAATGCAATAATCAGTTTCTTCATAATTTTGTTTTAAGTTTGATTCACCACAGAGCAACACAGAGCCTTAAGTTCTTGTTATCAGGATATTGGAAAGAAGAAAAAATCTCTATAAGACTCTGTGTTGCCTTGTGGTGAATTTAGTTCATTTCTTAACTATTTAATGTCCTTTTGGGATTTCAAACCAGCGGGACCTTGACTTTAAACCAACGGATTTTCTCCGTCAACCCTGCAAAAGTCTTAAAAAAAAGCGAGAATACGACTTTTTTTCCGAAACTTTTTTCCTAAGAAACAAAAAAGCATTATCTTTGCGCTCTGAAAAATGACCATTACACTATTCTTACCAAATAGTAAAACGATATAATAATTTAAAAAACAAATATTGAAATGAAAAAAGGTCTTCATCCTGAATCATACCGTCCGGTAGTATTCAAAGATATGTCAAACGGTGATATGTTTTTGTCTAAATCAACTGTGGCAACTAAAGAGACCATCGAATTCGAAGGTGAAACTTATCCGTTGCTGAAAGTCGAAATCTCAAGCACTTCTCACCCGTTCTACACAGGTAAATCTACATTGGTAGATACAGCCGGACGTGTTGACAAGTTCATGAGCCGTTACGGTAACCGTAAGAAATAATCAAACGGACTTCCGATTGATAAAAATAAGCTGCCTCCTTTGCGGAGGCAGCTTATTTTTTTGCCTATATGGAAGAAGAGATTATGGAAATCATCCTTCCGAATTCCTTATTAACGGAAGCACCAGAGTAAAACGACTGCCTTTTCCGACCTGAGACTGCACTTCGACACGTCCGGACAGCCGTGTGGCAATCACCTTGCAGATAGACAATCCCAATCCGGTGCCCTGCGCAAATTCATCCGCTTTATAAAAACGGTCGAAAATGGCGTTCAGGTGTCCGGTGTCGATCCCTTTGCCGGTATCTTCCACATAAATGCCTACTTCGGCCCGCCCGGGATCCACTTCGCATCCCAGCGTAATGCTACCCTCCGCAGTAAACTTGTTCGCATTGCTGAGGAAGTTGGAAATGACCTGTATCAGGCGGAGCTTATCCACTGCCACATACACAGTCCAGCTATCGTCCATCTTCAACCGGAACTCTACAGGAGGATGGATGATCACCTGATGGGTACGATAAATTTCAGAAACAATCTTCGCCAGGTCATACCGTTCTATGACAAATTCCTGATTATTGGAGTCCAGTCGCGAAATATCCAGCACATCACTGATCAGCTTGAGCAACAACTCGCTGTTATGATTCACAATTCCGATCATATCCTTCTTCTCCTCCTCGTCAAGCTCCCCGGCCGTCTCGTCTACCAGGATGTTGGTGAAGCCGACGATGGCATTTAGCGGTGTACGTATTTCATGGCTCATATTAGCCAGGAACGACTGCTTCAGTTCAGCGTTTTCCGCAATCTCTTTCGCCTTGATCAGTTCGTCCTCCCTTCGTACCAGTTCCTGTACATTCTGTATGACACCTGCTATCACCAATTCTCCCTGATTATCCTTCAGGCTGTCGCAACGGCATTCAAACCACTCGTACCCTTTCGCCTCATCAAAGCAGAACCGCAGCCGCTGCAGAGCCATCACCTGCAACTCTTTCGTCTCCCTGAATAATTTCTCAATACACTGCATGTCATCGGGATGCAGATACTTTAAGAATTGCCTGAAAGCATAGCGCCGGCACTTGATACCGGTAAGCTGTATAAAGTTCTCGTCCAGGTTCAGCTCTCCCCTGCGTATATACCACAAAGAGATATTTCCTCCCGAGGTGGAAAGAGACAGATGCTCGTGTGCGCTCTTCAAAGCCTGTATATCTTCATGTTCACAACGGACTTTGCGGCGGATGCGCAGCAGGGCAATAAACAAGACAATAAACAAACAGACAAAGACAGCTCCGGAGACATATATTTCACGACGATATTTATCGTAAAAAGGCCGATTGAGTATTTTTACATTCTCCGGTACATTGGCTACATCAAAAACTTTAAAAGCAGAAAAAGGGGTCCAGTCCAAGATATATTCCTTGGCAAGCTCGCGGCGTTTAGGCCCTTTAACTCCATTCCCCACCCAAAATTCTTCTGCCAGCAAAGCTACGGCCCCTGCCGATATTGCATCGGTAGCCATATATCCACCTACAATGCCGATATTTTCATTAAACCCCTCACGGATGCAACTGAATGAAGGAATATTCAGCACGCGGGAAACAGGCATGGTCGAAACATCCCATTTATCCAGCAAAAAAGCCGTATCATGTTGCCGTTCTTCGGGCATGCCGGTAATCACAAGCAGAGACAACCCTGCCATATAACGGAAAGGAAACATCTTTATCGTAAAATCCTTGGTATCCTCATTTCGGGAAAAACGGTCCATTATGGCCAGATTTTCTTTCTGAGCCAGACCATAAAGAGTCTGATAGATGTTCGAATCAAAAATACCATTCTGTCTCCCCCATATAACAATATTCTTTTTATCCTCCTCCTCCAGTAACCTCTTCATAGAACATTTTCCCAAAAATGTTAAATCCAGGTTATATACCACAGTGATATTGTTACGGCCAAACAGCCGCTTCATGAATTCGATGTTCGTTTTGAAATCGGGTCTATCGGAAAGTAAATATACCGGTGCATCCTCGTATTGCCTCAACTGCTCTTCGTTGGGAAAATGAATGTTACTCAGCACAACAGGACGCTTCCGCAGCAAAGGGTGTGCCGACTTCAAAACCGAATAAGCAGCCTGATCTCCTACAACCAGCAGCATATCCACACTTTCGTCACCAACAGAATCCAGATAACCGCGCATGCGTTCTACTTCCTCCTGCTCGTTGTAAAACTCACAATTTAAATAAAATTCTGTAATCCGTGGAGTAATCCCTTTTGCTTTCAGTTCCTCTTCCAGATTTTGCCGGAACTTACCATATCCTATATCATTTGGACCGAACGAATAAACCAATTGTATATTCTTCTCCATCTGTTCCGTCTGGTGACTTTGTACAGAATATGCCCAACCGGCGGCTAAAATCAGGATAAGGCCGATAACGGCAATGTATAGAATTCTGGAACGTTTCATTAAGACTCTTGCTGACGTTTGTTTTCCCTTTCAATTTTAAAATGTACAAATATAAAGTATATTATTTATATCTAAATACAAAGAGGCATATTCTTTATAGGGAAAATCCTATTGCACAATAGGGAAAAAAGCTGTGACAGAGGGAACTTCTTTTGTATCTTCGTAACATCTAAATAATAAATTTACTAAAAAAGATACGACTATGAAACGACTTGCTATTCTGTTTGTGCTTGTTCTGACATCGTGCATCCTGTATGCCAGAAGTGGAAAAGGGGATAATCTCAGCGGTCCTATCGCGCTGAAAGGCGAATTGACGGAGAAATATCAAAACTACTCAAAAGGGACTCCGGTCGTCATACGCGGAGTGCGAAAGATGAGAATTTCACCCAACGATGCGGTGGGCATCACTTACGGAGTGGAAATCGACGGACTGCAATATCCTATCGGAGAGGAAGAAGCCAACAAAATCATCCGATTGAAACCGGAAACGGTCCTTGAGTACTGGCAGGGGATTTACCTGTCACAAGGCATGTACGATTACTACGACCGGAAAGGATACCGCTATGACATGCGGCAAGAGCTGGACGAGGAGTGCCTGGACTATCTGGACAAATTAAACGAAATCAGTTATAAAGACGCTTACATCGAGGATTACGTACAAGCCATTTTTGCCAAAGTCAATCCGGGAGAGGTGGATTCCAAACGTCCGGAACGCCTGAATGTACGCATCATCCAGTCGCCCGAACCGGATGCTTATATGTTGCCCAACGGCGCTATGCTGGTAAGTACCGGTTTACTGTGCACACTCGACTCCGAAGAGGAGCTGGAAGCCGTCATTGCCAACGAAATGGTTCACTTCATCCTCGATCATCAGGTGAACAACGTGTCACGTGCCGAAACCCGTGCCAAACGTGCCGCTTTCTGGGCAGACGTGCTCGGTACGGTAGCCATGGCGGCCGATGACACCAACTGGATGTACGGATACGACGAACGGGTGGGCGCCATTGAACTGGCCGCCAGCATCGGAACCATTGCGGCATTGGTCAACGTACGGACAGTAAACCGCCTGGGAATGGATTACAACAGCAAACAAGAGATACAGGCCGACCGGATTGCAAGAGACTATCTGGCGTTCAAAGGATTGAACCCCGATGCATTATCCTCGGCTATCGCAAAAATAAAAGATTTCTATGGTTCAACGCACCGTTACAACAACCTGACACGATATGACAGCTATGCACGACTGAAAGAACGACTTGCCAAACTGGGAGAAAAAGAAAGCATCCACAGCCATGCTTATCAGAAAGCGACATCGGATATCGTGACGTTCAACGCAGCCATGTACCAGGGAGACAAACGCTACAAAATGGCCGAACAGCTTGTATGCAAGAACATAGACAACAAGGTGGCTTCGGACCACGATTACGTAATTCTGGTGAAAGCACGCATGGCACAGGAAAACACTCCCGAAAGCAATGAATCCTGCCTGAAACTGCTGGAGAAAGCCAAAGAGATCGCTACCGCCCGCAACCTGGACATCAACAAACAGGAGATCCTGCTGCTGATGCGCATGAACAAACAGGTAAAGGCTGCCGATAAGCTGAAGGAATACAGGGATCTGCTGATGCAATACCAACAGCAGAACGCGCTCGGTTCGGAAGAATCCGGATGGATCGGTGAAGAGATGAACTGGACAGAGAAGATGCTGTCGAAGATCAGCCTGCTGTAAAGCCCAGTCACCAATATTTCAAAGGGTGTAGCCACAGCGGTCGGATGGCTACACCCTTTGCTGTGTATGAGGCTGTGTCAAAACTCACCACAGAGGACACAGAGTAACACAGAGGCGATTTTAAGTTATTGATTATTAATAAAAGACTCTGTGATACTCCGTGTTACTCCGTGGTGAAAAGAGTTATGACACATCTCCCTTTTTATAATCAGAAGTTAGTATAGACGCGACATCCATGGGCAGGTATCGTCAGGCCGGTCTGCATCGAGGTCACATGGAGTTTCGTACCATTCAGATACTCCGTCCAGACTCCCGTTGCCGGGAAGGTAGTGATTGCCTCTATCGGCTTAGCGGTGAAATTGCCCACCACCACCAACTTCTTGCCGTTGGCTGCCTCGAGGGTGAGAAAACGTCCTCCGGTCCAGTTGGCCGTCTTCACCAGCCAGGAGAACGTGGCTCCGGGATCAAAGAGTTCAGCATGTTCCCTCCGCAGTTTCAACAGCTTTGCGTACGTATCACACAATTCTTTCCGGGCTCCATTATCCAGATATTCCCAATGCAGGGGTTTCTTACCGGTCCGCCCTCCCTCTTCAATCGATACATCATATCCCATTTCACCAAACTGCCAGACCATCTTAGGCCCGGGTGCCGTGAAAAAGAATGAAGCATTCGTGGCAAGCTGTTTCATACGGGCATTCAGATCCGATTTTAAAGGCTCCCCGCTGTAAGCAATCTGCTTGAAGGCTGTCCGTTCTTCGTCATGGCTTTCCATAAAACCAACCCATCCTCCGTAGGGCATGGTAGTTCCGAAAGTGACCAACGGAGTAAAATCACTGTCCGACTGATAGCCCATTGCCGACTGGCAATAAGCATTGTTCAGGTTGCGCCAAAGCTGCATGCCTTCTTCCGCCAACTCGCTCTCCTCTTTTTCGTCACAGAAATGCTCAAGGATGACGACAGCCTGCGGATTCACTTCACGAATTGCCCCGTTATAATCTTTCAGGATGGCAATACGCGAAGCATCATATTTTCCGGCGGTGGCCTCCGTACTGCTGTTCTGCGTGAACCCTTTCGTCATGTCGAAACGGAAACCATCGATGTGATACTCTTCCAGCAGGAACTTCAGATTCCGTTTTACAAATGCACGCACCAAGGGCGATTCATGGTTGAAATCGTGGAAGACACCGTAAGGATGGGGCTCTTTCACATTAAACCAGGGGTTATCGGCTGCCGTACGGTTGTTTTTGGTATCCCAATACAAACGGGCAAAAGGATGCGAACCACTGGCATGGTTGTAGACAACATCAAAAAGGACAGCCATACCCGCTTCATGGCATTTATCGATGAAAGCCTTATACATGCGGTCCGTACCGTAAGCCTTGTCCAGAGCGAAATAGAAACAAGGATTGTATCCCCAACTGTCGTTTCCGTCGAACTCCTGCACCGGCATCAGCTCGACGGCATTGAAGCCCAGACTTTTCAGATACCCTATCTTCTCCATCGCCCCGTTCAGGTCGCCTGTAGCAGTGAAGTCGCGCAACAACAGTTCGTAGATCATCAGGTTCTCTTTATCGGGTATCCGGAAGTTTTTGACCTTCCAGTCATAAGCATCCTCCCGTATCTTGAACACAGAGGCAATGCCGACAGCCCCCGAAGGATACTCTTTCGCATCGGGATAGGTAGAAGAGGATATGTATTTATCATTATCCGGATCGAGTATCTTACGGCTGTAAGCATCGGCCAGACGAAGGGTCTCCCCTTCCCTCGTACCTACATAATACTGAAAAGCATATTCACGGGCGGGCTGAAGTCCGGTCAGCGTAATCCACCAGCACCCCGCAGCGTCATCCCGGTTCATCTGGCTGTTGCTTTCATTACTCAGCTTCCAGTCATTAAAGTCGCCCACGACATGTGCAAAGTCCTTATGTCCTCCCTTTTTGTCTTTATCATACAGCACCAGTGTGACAGTCGACGGGTCCACCGGATTGATGCCTTCCTGCAAACCGCCGGGCATGGAGGCATATTTGACAGCCGCCGGCTCAAAAGGTTTGTACAAACGATCGGTAACAGTGACAAACGAGTCCCCGTCCAGTCCCTTTTTGCTGCCGTCGGCACTGCGGATGACGATGCCCAGCTGCCGGACCGGAGTCTCGCCCGAACCGAACCATTGGCGCATCGAAGGCTCCAGCGTAATGCTCCAGATATTATCTGCCACCCGGTTCATTTTGCACTTGTCCACATTGGTATTCCAGTCCGCAGGCACATGCATCCAGCTCCCTTCCGACACCACTCCCGCATGTACATAAACATCACCCGTATAGTCATAAAGCGGAGAATCCTTCGTTGCTTTAAAGTACAGGGTCAGTGGGAGATCGGCATCCGGAGTCCCGGGCCGGAAACTCAGCCCGTCGTCACAGCTCCCCTCCTGTGTGATCCGGAGCTTTTCCGAAAGGCTGCCGCTCCTGATCACAATCTCTCCTTCACGCCCGGCCGGCCCCTGATTGGGAGCCACCGCAAAAGTCAGGTTGGCAGACACCAATCCGCGGGTATTGACCTGAGAAATCCAACTGCGGCCCGCTTCCGGGATTTCGACCTCAAATGCGATATTGGCTTTTACTTCCACCTGCACATTTCCTCCTTCTTTGCCTATTTCGAAGCGGGAGGCCGTCAGTGTCAGCGCATCTTTCTGCTTTTGTGAAACGGTAAAGCTCTTTTCAATTCCTCCTGTCACCAAGGTCAGTTTCACGCTCCGGCTGTCATAACCGGTGTTTTCCTGTGTACTGACAGTGACGGAAGCGTCGCCCGCCCCACCCGAAGACGGAGTCACCGTACACCAGTCTGCCGCCGTACGTGTATCCGCACCGGTCAGCGAGATCCGCCACGGACGCCCTGCCGAGAACGACAAAGTCCGTGTTCCCGAAACGGCGGGAAAGTCAATGCCTTGCTCAAAATAAGTTTCACTATCAGACGAAAGGATCAGAGAATCGGTTTCTTCTTCATCCGACGAACAACCGAAACCAATCAGCGGAAGCAGGAGAAGCAGAAACGGAAAAGATAAATATTTCATAGATTAAAAGGTATTATTGTATATAAAAAGAAGAGAGGGGTATATAAAAATTCACCACAGAGGGTACAGCGTAACACAGAGTCGATTTTTATGTCACTGATTATCGACATGAATACTCTGTGTTACCCTGTGTTCTCTGTGGTGAGAAAATTACCTGTGGTAAAAAATACAGGATTATTTCTTAGTCATGGTAGCCGTTTTGGCATCCGGATTCAGCACAATGGTATAAGTTCCGGCTGTCACCTTCATATTGTCACCATCTTGAGTCAGTGCTCCCAGAGTGCCGCCCAGATTGACAGTCCATGCACCATCCCATCTGAACTTCATCTCACCGGCCACCAGAACAACATCCACCGACCAGAGTTTGGTTGCCGGATCATAGTTCATCAAGGTTCCTTTATCCCATCCGCCGGGCGTGGCGTCACCGATCACTTCCCATCCGGTCTTGGTCAACGAAGCTGTCAGCTTCTTCATATCGGCACCTACCCGATAGTAACCGGCTGTTTCAATCTTGATGTTATCGCCGTCGCTGGGTTTCACAGTAAATGTCCCTACGTTCTTATCTCCATCCCAACTGATAGGGTCCATCATACCGATCCATACCCCGGCATCCCAGAATTTGAATTTGGTATCGGCATCGAAATAGTGTGTCCCGGTATAGATAAAGTCGCGGGCGGCAGACACTACTTTGTAGCAATCGTCTTTCTCGGCATCCCATCCCTGATAGCTTCCCGGCAATGCCATTTCCGCACTCGACAATTCAATGGTAGTTTCTACCATGCTATAAGAATATTTACCGGCATTTGTCAGATTCAGGGTAATCACGTACGGGCTGGCTTTCAGCACCTTGAAGTTAGTAGGCCCTGCTACCAGTTCGCCTTCAAGCTCAGACTCCTTACCGGGCACTGCTCCGTAGTTATCGGAATCCCAGCTATTGTTCGACCTGAATTTAAACTCTTTGTCAAGCAACGAAGTAGTCACCGTCCATAAGCGGGTGGTGGCGTCATAGTCCATTTGCGTATCTTTATCCCAACCACCGGAAGTAGCGTCTCCTACCACTCCCCATACAAGGGGTTCGGTCTGTTCTACCTTACCTTCGGCATCTACTTTGATTCCGTAAAATCCTTTTTTCGCAACCGTCAGGTCCTTTGCCAGAACCTTGGTAAGATCACTTCCGTCCACAATGGCATACGAAGCGCCGTCCGCGTCAAAGTTGGCATATCCCTGATATACCCCGTCGCCATCCGGATCACCCAGGAGGTAAGCATTCATATAGTCCCAATCAGGATACCCTACGGCCACATAAGCAAATTTCCAGTCAACCGCATTCGGATCAAAAGGAGTAGCCTTGAAAGTAATCGAGTTCGAAGCCGGATCAGCTGTCAGGTCATACGCCTTAGAAGTCAGCGTAATCGTAAAGTTATAAGTCTGTCCCGGATAAGCGCCCACTTTGGCCATCATAGCGTTCATCTGCGCATTGGTAAACTTCAGGACGGTAGCCCCGGTTTCACCTAATAAAACGGTTTTCGCATTCGCGTCATTCGTCAGCGTAACGTCATAGTTCACCACTGCCTTCACTCCATAGTCCGCCGGCGTCCACTTAATCTCAGGAAACTCCGCCGCAGCATTTTCATCGTTGAAAGTAAAGTCGCTTTGAGAGAAAGGCTCAAAAGCAGAGGCTTTCTGCAACTCCATGACGGGCGACTTCTCGTCTTCGCAAGCCGTAAAAGCCAGGAGCCCTAACAACAGTGTATAGAAATATATTTTTTTCATAATCTTATTCGTTGTTTTTAATGGTCATTCGATTTTAGTATCCTTCATTCTGCTTAAGATTGGTGTTAGAACCGATATCGTCTGACGGAATCGGGAACACGTTGTAGAAGTTCTCTACAGCCTTACCTTTAGCAGCACCGCCCTTCCAGGGCCATACGTAACCGGCAGTAGTAAACAGTCCGAAACGTACCAGGTCCGTACGGCGTTGTCCTTCGAAGAAGAATTCACGCCCCCGCTCGTCAATGATGAAGTTCAATGTCAAATCGGAATCGGAGATAGGAGCCAGCGTTTTATCACTGTATGCTCTTTTACGCAGATCGTTCACATAACGGAGAGCAGTAGCTCTGTCGCCACCCTGACCGCCTCTGAGCACAGCTTCCGCATACGTCAGGTAGATCTCACCCAGACGGAAGAGCGGGAAGTCAACGTAAGCTTCCTTAGAAGGAGGCAGCGTTCCGTCCTTGTTCACATTGAAGTATTTGGTAACAGGAATACCATTATTCTGGAATGTATTTTCGTCAATAATTTCAATACTGGTTGTCAGATCGGTACGAAGCATTGCCTTACGGGTATCCGCATCGCTGCCGCTCTCTTTAAGGAACAGGTTGTAGAGTGAAGATTTTGCCCTCACACCCTGCCATGCTCCTTTGGCGTTGACTTCATCCTGAGTTGCCGTAGCCCCCCAACATAAGAAGGCGGTCATACCACCCCAGGTCATCGTCTGGTCGCCTTCATAGCGTACAGGGAAGATCATTTCGTTAGACAAGTGATTGTCTGCCTTGAACATATCCACATAAACAGGTTCCAACTGATAGCCCACTTCGATCACCTTCTTTGCATACGTGATACATTCGGTGTATTTGTTCAGGCCGACGTAAGTCTCCGCATTGAGGTACAAGCGTGACAAGAGTGCCCATGCGGCAGCCTTGTTGGCATGTCCGTAGTCCTGGTTGTATCCCACTGCCGGTTCCAACATATCTTCCACACACTCAGTCAGTTCTTTCTCAATCCAGTTGAACAGGTCGGCAGCCATGATCTGCTTCGGCGGAATGCTTCCGATCGGGCTGTTTTCGTCTACAAACGGTACATTGCGATACAGGTCGAGCGCATACTCATAGCTCAGTGCACGCAAGAAACGGGCTTCGGCACGCCATGTCTTGATCGAGGCTTTCAGTGAAGCGTCGCAACCGCGGGCATCCAGTTTATCTTCGGTCGTCTCGCGCAGATAGGCGTTGGCTACGTTGATCTGATAGAACAGGCGGTAATATGAACCCTTGATCCACGGACTGGATGCACCCCAGGAGATGTGGTTGAATTCAGGGATACCGGGGTCGTTCCATGCACAGTGTGCGATGTCCGAAGGCAGATCCTGCATATTCCACAATACACGGAGGAAGGAAGCCTGGCTACCGCCGTCGATACCTACCACATCCTGATCGGAGTCACCTCCGCTGTTACCACCGATGGCCATACCCGCATAAATCTTAGCAAGGCTCTGTTCATAGGCTAAAGGCTCGTTCCCGAAAACAACGTCGGAAACCAATTCGTCTTTGTCCAGTGGAACCGTATCGAGGTCGTTCACACAAGACGCTACTCCTAACATCATTCCCAGCAATGCACAGGGAAGAAGATATTTAAATTTTATTGTTTTCATGTTTTACAGATTTAAAAATTGAGATTAAGGCCAATCATGAATACACGGGGGCGAGGATAGATGTTGTTATCGATTCCTTCACCACTGATTTCCGGATCCAGTCCCTTGTACTTAGTGATGACAAACGGATTCTGTACCGTAGCATATACGCGTGCACTCTGTTTATCATTGAAGAGCTTGTTGAACGTATATCCCAAAGAGATGTTGTCCATACGCACGAACGAAGCATTCTGAACGTAATAGCTCGAACGGTATTGAGCGTTCTTGAAGTCGGTGCTGCGGGCAGAGGTCAGACGGTTCTTCAGGAATCCGGTCTGGTCATACATATTGGCGCCTTCGTATGCTTCACGGTTGGACTGTACGTTGTTGTAAACATAGTTACCAAAGCTACCGCGCAAAGCAAATGAAAAGTCCCAGTTTTTATAAGAAAGTTGTGAGGTCAGCCCCATGAACACGTCGGGAGCAGCTTTCTTGAAGCAGATCAGGTCGGCGTCGTTAATCTGGTTATCGCCATTCTGGTCTACATAAGCACCTTCGATAGGTTTACCGTCGGGACCGTAAATCTGCTCGAACACGTAGAAGGAGTTGAATGCCTCGCCTACCCGGTGGATCAGGGCGTTGTATCCTGTACCACCGTCGATACCGCCATGGATGACACCGGCATAGTTGGGGTCGTCGTTGAAGGTCATCTTGGTGATCTTGTTCTTATTGTAAGAGATGTTGTAGCCGATGTTCCAGTTCCAGTCTTTGGTTGAAACGGCATGGGCATTGATGCTGAATTCAAAACCCTTGTTCTCCAATGTACCTACATTGGTCAGCAGTTGATTGCTGAAGTTGGTTCCGGCAGGAGCTGTAACGGTGTTGAGTAAGTCCTTCGTTTTACGGAAGTAATAGTCGATTGTACCCGTGATGCGTCCATTCAGGAAACCATAATCGATACCTACGTTCCAGGTAGTGGTTTCTTCCCACTTCAGGTTCTGGTCGTAAGGTTGCGGAGCAATCAGAGAGTATTCGGTGTCACCGAAATAATAGTTGGCACCTGCCTTGGAGTACATATAGCGGGCCATATACGGATAGTCTCCGTTACCCAGGTTCTGCTGTCCGGTCACACCATAGCCCAAACGCAGCTTCAGGTCCGAGATAGCGTTCACATTCTTCAGGAATGACTCCTCGTTCAGTTTCCACGCCAGTGCTACGGACGGGAACAATCCCCAGCGGTTGTCCGGGCTGAAACGTGAAGAACCGTCGTTACGCAAGGTGAATGTCACCAGATAACGGTTCAACAATGTATAGTTGAGACGTCCGAAGAAAGAAACCAGGTAGCTTTCGCTCGCATAGTCATCCCCCTTCTTATAGAATTCTTCCCCGGTCTTCTCTGCATAAGCGGCCGAGTAGGGATAAGAGTTGGTAGTCGAATTATAGAAATGCTGCCAGGAGTAACCTGCCATGACGTCGATGTAGTTGACTCCGAACGTATTGGTATAGTTCAGGTAGAAATCGAGCAAGGTGTTGCGCTTCAACTGTGTATAATGGCTGTTTTCGCCAAAACCGCTTTTGAAGTTACCCGTACAGTAAGTCAGCGGTGAATTGTCGGCGATAATCACGTCACCCTTACTCTTCGATACGTCATAACCTAAATTCAGGTTAGCGCGCAGTTCGGGCAAGAAGTGGAATTTATAATCGATCTGCGCGTTGCCGATACTGCGGTAAACGGTCGATTTATCATCTTTCTCTTCAAGCATGGCAACAGGGTTGGCCAGACCGATATCAATCGGAGAAATCTTGTCTCCCTCCTGCTTCATATACATAAAGTATCCGTTTCCGTAAGGGTTGCCTTCCATATAGACAGGCTGTGTGGGGTCATACTGGGTAGCCAGACCGATAGCTGCACGGTCGGCAAAACGGTTCTTGTTGTACACTCCCTTCACATTCAGCTGGATGTTGAGCTTCTTGTCGAAGAAGTTGGGGTTCAGGTTAATGGCACCTGTCAGACGTTGCATGTTCGAAGTCTTCAGTATACCGTTTTCGTTTGTATACGCCACAGACACACGATAAGGCATATGCGGAACGGCTCCGGATACACTTACATTATGGTCGGTGCTGAAAGCCGTGCGGAATATTTCATCCTGCCAGTCGGTAGAGGTTTTGCCCAAAGCGTTGGCCTGAAGACTATTCTCGCCAAACTTCTCGATCACGAAATTACGGAAATCGTCTGCCTTCATCACATCGACCGTATTCGACTTCGTACTGATAGAGAACGTGCCGCTGTAGTCCACCTTCACGCGTCCCGACTGTCCCTTCTTGGTGGTAATGATGATAACACCATTGGAGGCACGCGAACCGTAAATAGCAGTAGCAGAGGCATCTTTCAGAATCGTAAACGTCTCGATGTCATTGGGGTGGACGGTAGAGAGCGGATTGCCCATACCTTTGATTTCGGTGTTATCGACAGGCACCCCGTCAATAACGATCAGCGGGTCGTTGCTGGCCGACATGGACGAACCTCCGCGCACACGGATCGTAGCCCCGGCTCCCGGAGCGCCGCCGTCGGTAATCACGCTGACACCTGCGGCCTTACCCACCAACAGGTCGGAAGCCGAAGTAGCCATACCTTTTACCATCTTGTCCGCATCGATTGCCATCACCGAGCCGGTCACGTCATTCTTCTTCACGGTACCATAACCGATCACCACCGCTTCCTGAAGCATCACCGCGTCATCTTGGAGGGTCACCGTCACACTGGGAGCAGCTTTCACTTCAACCGGCTTGTAACCGATGAAAGAAATCACGAGGGTAGAATGTTGAGGAACACTCAGAACAAAGTTTCCGTTCAGATCGGTAATCGTACCGATAGAAGAATTATCCTTCACAACCACATTCGCGCCGATTACGGGTTCACCCGTTGAATCTTTCACATGTCCCTTGACAGAGACTTGCTGTGCATAAGCGCTCAATGACAAGAATAGCCCAAACAACAGGGGCAGAATCATACGACAGATTCTAAGATTAACTTGCTTCATGCATTTAAAAATTAAAGTTAACAATATAAATATTAATATGATTTCTAAACTTTACATAGAGAATGAACGACTCCATTCCCGTTCTTGATTACGTAGCAAAAATAGTATATTAAGCGACAGCCACTTATTTAATGTCCGACAAATCCGCTCCCGCAACTACGCAAACGATTGCACCGTAAAAGCGGGGTTATAGCACATTGTCACCGAACTTTTTAGCCTCCTTTACACTATTTTTGTATCATATTAAACAAATCCGTAAATATATTGGTTTTGTTTTTATATAAAATCATTTACCTTTGGGTGAAAAACGAATTATTCACCACAGAGGGACACAGAGTTTCACAGAGATTAATCAGCTGCGCTCTATTTGTTTTCAGACAACAGAACAGATGAACAAATAAAGGATAGTATGTCCTTTGGTTCTTATGTCTAAAAAAAACTCTGTGCCCTCTGTGTCCTCTGTGGTGAATTTCAAAACCAATCAACCATGAATAAACCGCAAATCACGATCAAAGACATCGCCCGCGAACTGGGAGTCTCCCCCTCCACCGTATCGAGGGCCTTGAAGGACAATCCCGACATCAGCCAGGAAACAAGGGACGCTATACATAAGTACGCGCGCGAACATAATTATAAGCCTAATGTATTGGCACTGAACCTGCGCACGAGCCGTTCCAACACCATCGGGGTCATCATTCCACAACTCGTGCACCACTTTTTTTCGTGTGTGCTGAGCGGCATCGAGGAGACGGCGGCAAAAGCCGGATACAACATCCTGGTGGCACAGAGCAACGAAGAGTATGAACGGGAAGTGAAAATCGTCCACTCTTTTCTCGCGGCACGGGTTTGCGGGGTCATCACTTCCCTGGCCAAAGATACCTCCCAATACGACCATTACCAAGAGTTGCTGGACAATAATATCCCCATCGTGTTTTACGACCGTATCTGTACCGGAATCAATACCGAACGGGTGGTGGTGGACGATTACGCGGGCTCGTTTGCGGCGGTGGAGTATATGATACAGACCGGATGCAAACGCATCTTTTTTTACAGCGCCGCCCCTCACCTCGAAATCTCCAAGAACCGGCGGAACGGTTACCTGGATGCCATGAAGAAGTACCGGATTCCGGTAGACCAGAGCATGATCAAGCTGTGTGATACCCGCGAGAAAGCAATTGCCATTACTCCCGCCCTGCTGGAAGGCCCCGACCGTCCGGACGGTTTCTTTGCCATCAACGACGAAACGGCATCGGGCATCCTCTATTCCTGCAAACTGGTGGGACGGAAAGTGCCGGACGAAGTGTCCATCTGCGGGTTCACAGACGGAGCCATTGCCCAAAGCACAGACCCGAAACTGACCACGGTAGAGCAGCACGGCGAGGAGGTAGGCAAAAGTGCCATCAAGCTGCTGATAGAAAAACTGGAGGGAAACGATGAAGGAAAAAGCAGCAACAAAATCGTGCGGACCAACCTGGTGGTACGAGGAACAACGAAATAAACCGGGTTCACCACAGATTACACCGATTTTCACAGATTCTTTAATTTTATTGGTAATAAATAAGGCAAATTATCAATCTGTGTTAATCTGTGCAATCTGTGGTGAACTCAAAACAATATAATTATAGATTCACCATGAAAGTAAAACCTGACTTAAGTTTTTGGAAGCTGTGGAACATCAGCTTCGGTTTTTTCGGCGTACAGATTGCATACGCACTGCAAAGCGCCAACATCAGCCGCATATTTGCTACATTAGGCGCCGATCCGCACAGTCTGAGCTATTTCTGGATACTCCCTCCGTTAGCGGGAATCATCGTACAGCCCATCATCGGTTCGGCAAGCGACAAAACCTGGACACGCTTCGGGCGGCGCATCCCTTACCTTTTTGTAGGTTCGCTGATCGCGGTGCTCGTGATGTGCCTGCTGCCCAACGCAGGCAGTTTCGGCATGGCAGTGGGCACGGCGATGACCTTCGGACTGGTGTCGCTGATGTTCCTCGATACTTCGATCAACATGGCCATGCAGCCTTTCAAAATGCTGGTGGGCGACATGGTAAACGAGAAACAGAAGGGACTGGCCTACTCCATCCAGAGCTTCCTATGCAATGCCGGCAGCCTGGTAGGTTATCTGTTCCCGTTCATCTTCACGTTTATCGGCATCAGCAATACGGCGGGCAAGGGGACGGTACCCGATTCGGTGATTTACTCGTTCTACATCGGTGCCGCCATCCTGATCCTGTGCGTCATCTACACCACGGTAAAAGTGAAAGAGATGCCCCCGAAAGAGTTTGAAGAATTCCACGGTATCACAGCCGACGAAAAGAAAGAGAAAACCGACTTCATCTCTCTGCTGAAGCATGCCCCGAAAGTATTCTGGACGGTAGGCCTGGTACAGTTCTTCTGCTGGGCGGCCTTCATGTACATGTGGACGTATACCAACGGTGCCATCGCAGCCACCGTATGGGGCACCACCGACGTGCAGAGCGCAGGCTATCAGGAAGCGGGCAACTGGGTAGGCGTGCTGTTTGCCGTACAGGCCATCGGCTCGGTCATCTGGGCAGTGGTGCTCCCCCTGTTCAAGGCACGCAAGCAGGCCTACGCACTGAGCCTCGTGCTGGGTGGCGCCGGATTTATATCCACCCTCTTCTTCCACAACGAATACCTGCTGTTCATCTCCTACCTGCTGATCGGATGCGCCTGGGCAGCCATGCTCGCCCTGCCGTTCACCATCCTGACCAATTCTGTTTCGGGCAAGAACATGGGCGCTTACCTGGGATTGTTCAACGGGACCATCTGCGTTCCGCAAATTGTAGCGGCACTCGTCGGCGGAGGCATCCTCCACCTTGTCGGCGGACATCAGGTGAACATGCTGGTATTGGCGGGCGTACTGCTGATCGTGGGAGCCGTTTGCGTCTATTTCATCAAAGAGACGGTGGTGCATCACGAAGGGTAAGCCGGAGAGGCTGTGCGATAAATACTTGGCAATCGGGGGAAAGGCCCTAAAAAGTAATTCCTCCGGACTCACTTGTCCGGAGGAATTATACAAACAAAACAAATACTGTCCGTGTCTCCCGACAGGGAAGTCAATTATCGGCCTGCATGAATGCCATTAATTCACATGGACAGTACCCGATTCTTTCTGGATCAGACGGTAAGTCTTCACTACCGGCGCCCCATTGGCATACGTAGTCACGGTAAAGTTCATTTCGCGGGCATTTCCGAAATTCTGAGGGAAACGTGCCTTTACATTATACGAACCGTTAGCTGTTACCATATTGACTTTTCCTTCCGACTCTACCCATCGGTTATCTGCCTCTCCAAACGAGACAAGCACCGGACGTATCTCTTTTTTATCGGTAGAAGGAGTGCCGCTGATGGTAAACATATATTTTTTTTGCTCTACAGAAAGCCCAAGATTATCAGGAATCTCTCCCGCTATAATAATCGTGTTTCCGTCCATCTTGATGCAGCCGGCCGCTGCCAGATCGGCATTCAGTTGTATCTCGGCGCTTTGGCAAAGCGTCGCCTTGTCTACCGTGCCGCTCTGAATGATGGTCATGTCCTTGGTCTCCATTGCTCCGCTGCCCATGTTGGCGGACGCATCCCAATGTCTCAGCGTCAGCGTGGCACGGCGCTCTTCTTTACCGATATTATCGGTCATGGAAAGGGCATGTATGCTTTGGGAGCCTAATAGAATATTAGATTTCTGTATCCAGTCGCAATCTTCGGGAATCACCACATCCACTGCTGTCAGGGTTCCCCCTTGTTCCAATCCAAACACGAACGCTACGTCCAGGCCAAAAGGCGAACATTTGTAAACGTCCTCACCCTGCTTTAAAAACATGTTTGCCACCAGCGGACCAAAGTCAGTAGTGAAATCTCCCGTATACTCCGTAATGTCCAGATAATCCTGGTAAACGATATATTCATCAACTTTCTGCTTGCGATCAGTAGTATTGTACGTCACGAGGGACAGCTTTGCCGTACGCGGACGTCCGGTATTGTTCGCTTTCGTGACTTTCAGTTTGTAAGAGATCTTGCTCGAGTTTAAAGATCCGGCACTCTCTAACCCAACTTCCAGCCAATCACAATCTTCCGGCAATACGATACCGATCGGATTGATATCGTTATTGTTCGTGCCTTCGATAGTGGCGATCTTCACTGCTGAGAAACTTGGAGAAGGATACTTGATGGTCAGCGTCTTTGCACCGGCATCCAAAGTCGCATTAGTAGATTCCTCTGTCAACTGGGCATTCGCATTCAATTTCCCCATCACGTCCTCCGTATCTACAGATTCTCCGTAGTTCCATTCGGCAACGGTGATGTCGGCAGTGACATTACCGGCACTGTTGTTGAGGTTGACAATGTAGCGGGTATTGACATCCATACCTTTGAAAGTACCGGTCATGCTGCTACCGAACTCGGCTTTCACCTTGATATCACCGCTACCGCCTATGCTGCCTGTAATTTCTACACTTGGGATATAACCATTAGTAGTCTCCGCCTCTATCGGCAAAGCGTACAGTGCGGCAGGAATCAGTTCCGCGTTCACCACGTCTGCCGCCGCCAAAGCTACAATATCGTAGTCCCCGGAGGTGGTTGCCTGCGGCACATTGCCGAACATCGTAGAGTTCTTCGCTCCCGAGAGTGTTACCTTTTTCACCGTGAAGCCTGTACCTACAGGGTTCTTGATGTCGATACGGGCCACACGGCGCACCAGCGTGGCATTGAGAGCCGTGCCTTCGGCAACGTCCTGATTGGTATACAATGTATTGAAATTCTGCGCCCCTGAGCCATCGTATTCATTACGCCCGATGACGGCGGTCATAGGCAGCCCATTCTCAGCAGTGATGTTATTGCCATTTGCGCTGAGTGCGGTTTCAAGGATTTTCAAGTCATCCAAGCCGGAAAAGACCGACGCAGTGCTGCGGTCATTCCCCACCCCGGCGGTGGTGACGGCGAGAGCAGTCAGATTTGAAGTGTTACGCTCACCGTCGTTCACCACCAGCACAAATCTGCGGGTGCGCCCGTCGCCCTTAGGCACGCCATACGAAACCCGGTATCCGTCGCCCACGGGGGTGAGCACCAGGTCGTTTTCGTTGCCCAAAGCTTTATACCGGTAGATACGTTCCAGGGTATATTTCTTCAAGTCATCCGCACTGGTCCCGGTAATCGCCGCACTTGAACTCTGGTTGTACAGGTCCACAAAACTGTACAGGTCCAGCTTTTCGATTTTCACTTCACCGGGCAAAGCGATGATGTTGTCGCCTGCCGCACGGGTGACCACAGTCCCTCCTAACCCATTGATTTTCATACTTACCAACTGTTCGCCACTCTTCAGCGGGACATCCGGCCGGTTTTCATTCTGCAACTCTTCGTTGCTGCAAGATGCCAATCCCAATAAAAAGGTGAAAGCCATCCATTTAAACAAAGAACTTCTTTTCATACACGTTCGTTTTTTAGTGTGTTAATACTATCTGTTGTAAAAGAATCATTTTACGCCGTGGGGTTCTTGCCTCACAGTCAGCTTGCGTGTTTCACCATTGCGCAGCTCCACGCTGACCGTCGCCGTGCGGGGAGGCAGGTTGCCTATCTCCTCTACCGTCACAGGCACATACAAATCCGCCTTCAGGCTGATGCAAGGAGCGGTCATTTCGTAACCGGCATGCAGCCAGGACGCATCGACAGTCACCTTCACCGGTGCGGACAGCGCCGGATAGAGCAAGCCTACACAGAAGGGATTATCATTCACTTCGGTGACAGTCGACTCAAGCCTGTTCACAATGGCCTTTAATTGCTTTCCGGCTGCGGCAGCCCCACTCTCCCGAAGGGTCCGGATGTACGCTTCATAGAATCTTACCTCATTGTATCCATCATCTCCCACACGGATCGGGTCACGCATGGCAACCCGGATTTCACTTCCCTCCATCCGGAGTTCGCCGGCTTCGCGCAGCGGGAGTCTCACCTCCACGTCATCGGCCATCTGTGCCGGGTCCGGATCGGCTTCCTGCACCACAAGCCAGTCGGCCTCCACCGGCGCGTCATCGTTGTTCGCATCCCGATAGCGCATCCGGAAGGTGGCTTCACGAGGTTGTCCGGTCCTGTTTTCGTCCACCCGGAAGTATAAGCTAACCGCACCGGGTGATGACACCGATACCTTCTTCACCCAGTCATAATCTTCCCAGGCAAAAAATTCCAGATAGGAATCGCCGCCCCCGCCTGTCGCTCTCGTAACCACCTCGTGCCCGATCACCCGGAACGCAGCACCTCCAAACGCCGGCAAGCGGATGACCCGCGCGTCCGGATCGACACGACACAGATCCTTCATCAGCCCCACTCCCCGGACCTCCACCGAAGCCAACGCAGGACTGTGCGCCGCTGCCGGTTCCAGACAGACTGTATACTCCACAAAGCAGGTCTTCCCGTCTTTTTCGTACACAAAGCTGACAGGCACACGCAACGGATAATCGTTGCCGACGGTAACAAAAGAACCTCCGCCTATTCCGGCTCTAACCGTACGGGTTACGGCAGGTTGCTTCATCTCTAAAGTAGTTTGAAACGTTTCCGATGAAGGGTTGCCGGTTACCTGTCCCGTCCCGGCCGCCAGCCAGTCACATCCCTCGGGAATTTGAATCCCGATCGGTTTCGTATCTCCCGAGGCTCCGGTCAGGGTGACAATGGCAGGATTCGCTTCCCTCAGAATACCGTCCCTCAGTGTGATAGTGGTACCTGCCACCGTCACACCCGTTGCCGACGGTGCCACCTCCACTGTACATCCGGCGTTGAGCCTGTCCGAAAGATCGCCGGTATCTATTCCGTTCCCTTCGTCCCAGTCCGCCACCTCGAGGCTTACCCCCAGGTTGGCATCATCGTTCCGCACCCGCAGCAAGTAACGGGTATTGGGCTTCATGATGCCCCGTGCCGTCAGCGGCAGTTCGTTGTTCATCAACTTCCCGGTGAGGCCGATCTCCACCTCCGTATCTGCTTTGAGCGGAAAAAGGTAGCAGGCTCCGGCAGTCTGTACGGCAGTGACGGATAGCGGAACGGCCTTATATTCCGTTGCAGCAGCGCCCGCCGGTTCAGCGAAAAGAGCCATTTCCGCCGCAGCTTTCACCTGTATCCCCTCCACCCGGTATCCCGTAATGTCGGGATTCACAATATCGATGCGGCTCACCCCGCGCACCAGCCGCACCGAGAGCCCCCGATCGAGTTGCTGCGGGCTGAAAACGGGATCATCGCTTATCACTCCGTCGGAACTGATCACCCGGTGGGTCACTTTCGCGCTCATGGGCAGCAGCGGACATGCCGGAGGCAGATACGCCGTCCCGCCCGATTCCCGATCGGGTGTCCACTTGAAGGTGCTGATTGCAGTGCCATAAGTCAGGTTTGCCCAATCCCCGGGCGGGTTGGCTATCCCGCGGTTGGCGCACACCAGGAAGGCCCGTTGGTGCGCGTCCCCTTCGGGCACCCCGATACCGGCATGATATCCGTCGGCATCGGGCAGCAACAGGAAGTCATTGTCTGTTCCGCCCGCCTCATAGCGGTACGTCCGTTCGTGCTTGAAGTTCGTCACATCTGTCTGCTCCGCAGTTCCGTCCCAGCTCACAAAGCAATAGACGGTGAGCGACCTCACCTCACACTCTCCCGCCAGTGTCAGGCTTTCGTTACCCGCACGGGTAGGCACGGCGCCTCCACCTGCCAGCCCGGTAAGCGAAAGATTCACGATCCGCTCACCGTCCGCCGGGGAGACCGGGAGGAAACCATCCTGCTCCGATACGTCGGAACAGGCGGAACCGCCCAGGGTGAGCAAAGCGGTGAGAAAAATAATAGGTATAGTCTGTTTCATAATTGTTTTGAGTTCACCACAGATTACACAGATTAACACAGATATTTTAGTTTAACTCCCAGTAAAATAAATTATTAATCTGTGAGAATCCGTGTAATCTGTGGTGAGTTGTATTCATTTCTATTCCGTTACTGAGAAAGCAAGCTTCCGCCTCCCGAAGAATCCGCCTGATATATGGGGCGTTGCACCAGCGTATAAGTCGATGTCCGGATTGCTCCTCCTTCATAAGTCTGCACACTGAAGCTGACACTGCGGTCCGCGCCCGTCTCGTTGGGCAGCAGCCGCAGCTGACGGACAAAGCCGGGCGGGGGACCGTCCCCCTCGTCTCCGTCACCTGTCAAGACATCCTCCCGGCTTACATACACAAGGCTCTCGTACAGCCAGCCGCACCCCGTGGGGATGATGACCCTCACCGGCTTCCGGCCTTCGCTGACCACGTGGCAGGGATTGGATATCGTCCACCGGGTATTCCTCTTGCCCACGTAGATGGTGTTTCCATCCATGTAGAGCTCGTCCACCGGATAGCCGTTTCCCAACCGGAGCCCGGCCGACGACGCCATCCGCGCATGCACCGCGGCAGACACCGGGGGTTGCACCAGCGTGTAGCGCCGCTCCTCCAATGACGTGCCATCCAGCACCGTCGGGTCGGCGACGGTCGTCGAGAGAGACCTTATGTCCCCACCCCCGCCACCGGTGCCGGAGGACCCGGAATGCGTGTTACGGCGCACCACAAGCACGGCCCGCCGTTCCGCGCCGGTCAGGTTATCCTGCACTGCGGTCAGTATCCGCCGCCGGGGCATCAGGGCACCGATGTCCAGCACATCTTCCAGGAAGACCGCCGCCCATGGGTCGCCCGGCGTCTCGACGTAGGCCGATCCGTCGGACTCGGGGCTCAAAGCCGCTTCCGCCGCCGTCCTTGCCGTCCCCACGCCACCCTGCGCCGTTTCAGGGTCGAGGCACAGGCTGACCTCCCCCATATAGGGAGAGAGCAGGATGGGAGTGGCTTCGTCCAGTGTCCAAGGCCGGGATAGCCACGAAGGGGTATCGCGCAGGCTCCCCCCCGCGGGCCACTCCCGGGGAATGGACGTGTTTTCCTCCGCCCCATAGCTGAAGCAGTCTTCCACCACCCTCCAGTCTTCGTAGCGCAAAGCGCCGGTGGCCGCATCTTGCAGCACCAGGGTGAAGGTGGCGGGAGCCGTCGGGACTCTCCTCCGCCACACGGAGACGGAACGCATCGGGCCGCTTCCCGTTTCCCTCAGGTCGGCCACCTCTTCTTCGGTGGGTATCAGGTAAAGCCTCACTTCGGCGGTATTATCATCGGTCTGACTGTGCACCACCTTGACGCGGCCCTGTAGCGGCGCCGAGAGGATGACACCTATCGGGTCGGAATTGCCCGATGCGCCGGTAAAGCGGACGAAGGGATAACTCACGATCTGGTACGTGCGGTCCGATCCGGCCGGCACGAACTCCTTCGCCACCCACTTTTCGGTGGCCGGGACGGCATCGGACAGCGCCCCGGACATCAATCCCCCGCGCCCGGCAACGCAGGTATACGAATTTTGCGCCACACGGACCGTCCGCGTCGGCAGCTCTACCAGCCCGAAGCAAGACACGACGGGCCCGAACCCGGTCCCGGCCGGCAACCGCCCAGTGACGGAGGCCACCTCGGTATTGTAGGTCGTCGCCGTCACCTCGGCGTCGATATCCGCCCCCTCGTCCCAAGGCAACACCTCGAGGGTGGCGGCCACATTGTTTTCGGCACTTTTGACGCGCACCACGTAACGGGAATTTGCCTCCAGCGCAGCGGCAGGGATGGACACGGTGGTCTCCGCGCCCAGATAAGTCCCCTTCAAGGTGAGCGTGAAGGCTCCCGGAAAACTGTATACCGCCGCGGGCAGCCATTCGGCATCCGTCAGTGGCAACTCTATGGCGGCAGTGGCTGACGTACTTCCCGCTGCTCTGTCGAACAAGTCTGCCTTGTCCTGCCGGGTATAGCTCAGCCCGCTCAGGACAAACCGGCTGACAAACGGGTTACTGATGTCGATGCGTGCCACCCGCCGCCTGAGTTTCACCTTCAGCCCCCCGGCAAGGTCGGCCGCGGTGAAGACTGCCCCGTCGTCATACCGATAGGTTCCGTCGTTCATCAGCACCGGTTTGGGCACGTTGCTCGACATCGGGAAAGGAGCCGCCAGTGCGGCGGGCGGCCCGGCGGCGACGGCGGTCTGCCGTGTCAGTACCCCGCTCAATGGGGTGGCCGACGAACGGTCGGCCTCCGTAGCGGCCACCGCGGTGAGGTCCGCCGGCGCAGGCGTGTTAGCCAACATCAGGAAGCGTCGCTCGTAGGCATCCTCGGGCACCCCGATACCAAACCTATAGCCACCCGCCCGGGGGCTGAGCGTAAAGTCATTGGCGGCCCCGCCCTGCTCATAACTGTAAATCCGCTCCAGAGTGAGCGACGAAGCATCGGACTCGCTGCCCGAAGTATTGACAAAACTGTATATCCGCAACGCCTGTATCTCGTTCTCGCCGGCGATCGTCTCTCCCGCATCCGCCTCCGTACGGCTGACAGGCACGCCTCCACCGGAGCTAATTCCGTCGAGGCTGAACATCACCGCCTGCTCTCCGGGACGCAGGCGGACATCCCCGTTGATTTCCGATCCGGGTATGCCGTCGGCAGTGCACCCGGACAGCAGCAGGCAGATACCTGCCAGAAGAGCCATCGTAGTTTGTTTCATAATATGTATGTTTTTGATGTTCACCACAGAGGACACAGAGGACACAGAGAATATATTTCTCTTAAATATCCTAATAAACAAGAGATTAAAACTCTGTGTCTTCTGTGTCCTCTGTGGTGAACCGTATTCATTTCTATTAGCGTTAAAAGCCGCTCCAAGTACCGACGGCCCCGCTGTTCTTCCCCTGGTTGACGGTGAGCGTTTCGGTTTTCAGTCCGCCGCTCCCGTCGTGGTAGCTGATGTTGATCCGTCCGGTGCGGGCTGAGGATGCGCTGTTGGCATCTATATACAGCCCCATCATGTAGTGGCCGGCATCGGCAGTATCGCCACCAGACGTTCCGTCTATCCTTCGCGAACAAGGTACCAACTTCATCCACGCGGCCCCCTGCACAATCTCCACCAGGATGGGGTACCGGTCTTTGCTGCGGATACTTACGCAATATCCATCAGGATTAGCCACCCCTCCATTATCGGCAATGCTCAGCGTATTTCCGGAGCAGGAGACACCGGTGACCGTTCCGCTATTCATCGTCTGGGAACAATCCACTTCATAGCCGGCGGAGGTGAGTTTCGTCGCGTCTCCCCCTCCCGCCTCCTGCTCCAGGGTATAGACGGTAGTCTCCAGCCGATTGGTGGAGGCGTTCCAGCACCGGAGTGTCAGGCTCCCGGTGCGGGGCACGGAGCTGTGGAAATTGTCGGACATCAGGAGAAAGTTCTGACTCTGACCCTCACCCATCATTATCTTCCTCTGCCACTCCAGCCATCCGGCCTGTTCTGTCCAGCCGGACGCGAATCCCGCATCTTCCAGCACGAAAGGCATGCTTCCCGAATAGGGAAAGACGGGAAGAGTGATTTTATGATTCACCTCGTCCACCCGCCACGTGTCGTCGGGCGGAGTGATGGTGACAGGCGGAAAGTATTGCGCAGCCCCCGCAGCATCGCCCAAAACAGTGTTCAGCAGGGATGGCAGCAGATAGTCCACCTTCAGGGTATATTCGTCCACCTGCTGGGTTTTCGCCCCGGTAGCGGCGTCCGTACGGTGAGTCACGAGGCTGATCTTATAGGTTTCGGGAGCCCGGAAACTTTCCATCAACTGCTTTCCCGAAGCGGCATCCGACTTGGCCAGCCTCAACGGCACGACGTAGGTGCCTGTAGCGGTACTTGCCGTTCCCATCGAAAACAGGGGGGCATCCGCCGGCATGATCACGCCGATAGGGTTTGCGTCTCCGGCAGCTCCGGTAAAGGTGATCAGAGGCATCCAAGGGTCTGCCACCCTCTCTCTGCCGCCGCCCGAAAGCCGGGAAAAATGGATCACCCGGTTGTCGGCATCTATTTCCGCTATGCTGCCGGCCTCGCCCATGTCGGCATTCAGCGCCACCGTCGCCCCGGCGTTCAGTTTCCCGAAGACATCGCCCTCGATGCCGTGCCCATCGTCCCAGGGCATGGCACGGAGAGACGCCACCGCGTTTCCGGCGGAATTCTTAATGGTTATCAGGTAGCGGGTGTTGGGCTTGAACCAGCTTCGGCCGTCGGTAATGACCAGCGTCGTCTCCACCCCGTAGAGCACGCCCGCCAGTTCGATCTTGAGCGTGCCGCCGTCATTGCCTGTTCCGCCCCAATAGTCAAGCTGGGGCAGATAGAACACCGCCGGGAGAAATTCGGCATTCTCCACAGGGAGATCGGGATAGTATCCGCGGGTGGAAATCTGTTCTCTCCCTTCCGCGTTGAATTTCCACTCACCGATGTCGCTGACCTTGACCGAGCGGAGCTCGAAACCGGAGGCGGCGGGATTGTCAATGTCAAAGCGCGCCGCCTGCCGGGCGAGATCCACCCGGACGCCTTGCGCCAGCTTTTCGGCGGTAAAGTAGTTTTTCTCCTGATAGCCTCCTCCCGTCAGTTCCTGCCGCCAGTATCCGGTTCCCATCATGCAGAGGGGGCAGGCGATGGGGGCCAGGCTAAGCGGGGTGCCCTCCCGCCCTCCGGCCGGGAAGAACTGCGGGCAACCCACACTCACGAAACGGGTGGCCGTGCTGCGGTCGGCAAGCGCACCCGTGCCGCTGTCCTTAATGGAGACCGCCACCACATCGGCAGGCACACCACCCCCATTCGCCACCAGCTTGAAGCAACGGCGGTATTCGTCCCTGGGCACGCCGAACGTGACCCGGTAGCCATCCCCGTCGGAGATCAGCAACAGGTCATTGTCCGCCGCTCCCTCCGTATAGCGGTAGACACGCTCCAGAGTCGATTCCCCGGAAGAACCCGGCATTTCCATCTCCTCTTCGGAGAATACCGTCCCGTCCTGCCGGATATTGACGAAGCAATACACCAGCAATTCTTTCACCTCGTTTTCGCCCGGCAGCACCACCGCATCCGTAGCCGCCCGGCTGACGGGCACTCCGCCACCTCCACCCAGGCCGGAGAGCCGGATACTGGCTTCCATCTCTCCGGGGCGCAACGTTATCTGTCCGCTCCCGGACGCTCCCCCCTGCTCCACCTCTACCGTACAGGCGGCAAGCAGAAAACAGCAGAGGGATGTTAGTAAAGATCGTTTCGTATTCATTTTCATCTGGTTTTGAGTATTATTCACCACAGAGGACACAGAGGGCACAGAGGATATATTTCTCTTAAACATCCATATAAACAAGAGATTAAAACTCTGTGTCCTCTGTGTACTCTGTGGTGAACTCTATTCATTTCTATTTTAGTTTTTCATTTCCATTCCGTCTAATTGGCCCCTATGCTTCCTCCCTCCTGCCATCCGGAGGGGTGGGTTTGCATAATCAGCGTCTGGTCTTTGCCGATCCGCACCGTGAGATCGAACTCCTGACAAATGTTCCGGCTCAGCCCGATGCCCATGACATCGAAATAGCGGCTGAGGTCTATCTCTTTCATCAACCCTTCTCCTTGTTCGGTGAGCTCCAGTACGAGACGGCTCCCGTCGGTGAGGCGGAGGGTGACAAAGGATGCCTTGACCTGAAAACCGGACTCGATGACGGCAGCAGCCCGATAGACCGACAGAGGTACACCGGTATCCTGCTTCGGGAAGGTATAATCTCCCCAGGTTTCGCCGCCGCAGAAGTGGTAGGCGGTATGCAATCCGCGCAGGCGCATCACCGGCGACCGGGCCGAACGTACCTCCGCAGGGATGTCGTCCTTCCACTCCACTGTCAGGTTAAGCCGGGCATGGGCATGCATCAGCCCCACGGTCAACTCGTTCACTCCATATTCGGATACCTTGAATGTAGCGGTTCCATAATAAAGCCTGCCTACGTTGGCATACTCCGCCGAAGCCTCTTTGCCACCATAGGGCAAGGCATGCAGCCTGCCGTCCTCCATACGGCTACCGTGCGGATTTATCTCCTCCATACGGCAACTTCCGCCGGGCGCATTGCCCCACACCACCAGCCGGTAGGTGCCGGGCGGCAGTGTAAGCATGCCCACCCCCGCCTCGCACGAATCACCCGGAAACTCTCCCACCAGCACACTGTCCTCGGTATAAACAAACTGGCGGAAGTCCTCCACCGGATAATCTCCCGTAGCAAAGCCGCGCCCGTCGGAAGTCACATAATGTATCAGCACATTGTAGGGACATGTCCGCATTTCATACTCCAGGGTACATGAAGCCAGGAAGAGGAGGTATACAAAAGCCGGCCACTTCCAATGCCTCCACACCTCCTTCCGCCGCAGGAAAGCGGAAGGAGAAGCGCTTAAAGTTGCAAATATGTCTGTCGTTGTTTTCAAGGTTGCTCACTTTTTTTTCTTTCCCATTCCACCACAAACTCAGTGCGCCTCAGTCCGGGGAACCAATCCTTCAACATCGTCCGGTAAGGATCACCGTGTCCTATCTCCATCAGCCGCAGTTCACGTCCGTCAAAAAGAGGCACTTCGCGGATGATACGCAAGGCATCCGCCGCCCACGACGGATTTCGGCGGATCACCATCTCTTCAAGCCCTTCCCAATCCTCGGCAACCGCTTTCAGATTGAATACCGAATGATTAGGCAAATCATATACCTCGCTCAGATATTCCATCACACCCACAATGCGGCGGTTAGCCAAATTCACGTTATGATCATAACGTCCCTCGGGCGAAGCATAGCCGGTGAGCCGGATGGAGCGCACCGTCACTGTAGTATCCGCCAGCAGAGGACGCAGCAGGCTGTCGATGCGCGCCAGCTCCCTCCGGTTAGTGGAGAAAGCAGGCAACACCCGGGTGACATTGACCGGGTATTGGATATACATCACGCCCCGCCCCGACTCTAACCGCAGGTTGCCCGATGCCGTGAGTGTATCGCGTCCGGCGTGCAGGCTGTCCAATGCCCGGCGATAACGTTCGTTCTGTTCTTCTATCCGACTCAGCACCAGGCGGAGACTATCCGCTTCGCGCCGGTCGCGGAGCGACATTTCGTAGGCAGTACGTGCATCGGACGGAGCCGTAGCGGCAGGCGGGCATCCCAGACGATAAACCAGGGAAACCGCCGCACGGGTAGGCCCCCAATAATGTCGCTTAAAACGTGCTTCCATCACAGCGCATCCCCGGCAACGATAACGATCGTACTTCAGAAGGGCATATCCCACACCGAGCGACGCCTCTATCCCCCAACGTCCCGCCAGTCGGTGATAATATCCATAAGTGAGCCCGCCTCCATAGACAGTACCCCGATAATGATGGTGTTTCAGCGCATGTATAAAAGGGATGCCGCCCACATCGAACCGCCCCGCCAAAGCATGTGCCCCCACAAAGTGGCGGCTAAACGGACGATCGAACCAATAACGCGTCTCCACTTCAGCCAGATAATGCCTCAAACTGAAGTCTCCCCGGAAATCAATCAGATTGTAGGCGCCCCAGATCTCCGCACTCATACGAGGCGAAAAGGCATACTCCACTCCGAGGTTAGGCGTGGTGGTAGCCGCATGCAGCAAGTTCACCTTCAACGCCAACCGTTGCTGGGCCCGAAAGGGTAACACCCCGATTGCCAACATAAGAATAGAGATAAGTATCCGGTTCATATTCACTCGTTTTTCAGATTTTTCAGATAGGGATAATGAAAACGTGCCAAGTCTTCGAAAGGATAGTGCACATACACTGCGAGAAACATATCGAAAGGGTCAAAGGGCCAATCGGAACTGCCGGTGCAAAGTTGCCGGCGTAAATCGGTCACCAGTTCACACACTGCAGGGCACATACGCAAAACTCCAAAACGATAGGTTATCTGATCGGCCACCATTTCAAGTGCTTGTAAAAAAGGACGGAAAGGAGCATGACGCAAATGCCGGAAACTGACACAAAGAAAATAACAGCACTCTTGGGCAGAAACCAACCAACGGGTATACGAAGGAATAAATACCATTTGTTTGGATCTGACTTCCGTCTCCATGCCGCTATCCGGCAAAGACACCACTGCCACTCCCCGCTGCAGAAAAAGCAGGAGGAACTGTTCACCTGAGTTCTCTTCCATGCAGTTTTGTGCAGGACAAGTGTATTCACAGAATCGAAAATCGGATTTAACATCTTGATATTCAATCCACTTAGTCTCAAAACTATAATTCATACCGTTTCGTTTGTGTTTCAAAAAACGTACGTCTGTTGAAACACTGTTTTTCGTCTTTTCGCCTGTATCTCTCTGTATCAGCTTTTCAAGTCCATCGGGCATTGAGCAGAAGTTCCAAACAAGCGAAAGCACCCACCAACACGGCTTTTGACAGAATAAAACATATTTTTCAAAAAATATTATTTATAAATTATTTGGATAAACAAAAAGAAGACATTATTTTTGTGCCAAAAGACGTACGTTTTTTGAAACACTAATACTTCAATACCACACTTATAATCAATGATATATAATAATGTATATGAAGTTTCCAAAATTGTTAAACAACGTTATCGTCTCTCTTAATATGTTCGTATTTCACTAATATACCTTAATTTTGCAGCTTCATTTATTGTAAATAATAATAAAAGAATGAAGAAAGAATTTTTTTTAAATGTGAGGCTGAAATCAACGAAGGAAGCCTGAAATTAGTGTTTGAAGACCCGGAAGAGATTCTGGAAGTATGTAACAAGATTTACTCTACGAAAGAGGATCGAATTGTCATACAAAGAGAAAGAAATCAGTTACTTACGTTTGCTCTCCGGAATGCGGTCAGTCTTGATACCTTCGATCCGGACAAGCCGTTCATCCCCCATCTGACACACCAGCTATGCCGTGCCTATGACTTCCGGAGCATCTACCGTCCCCAACAGTCCGTATCGGAGGAATACATTGAAAGAGAGCTGTTTAAGCTCTGGAACGAGATGAAAGAGAAAAACAATGAAGAAACACTCCGGAAGGCGTAGAACGCCCCCGGAGGATTATATGGAAATACGCACCCGAAGCCCTACCTTTGCTGCTGCAGAATAGGTTTGAAAGAAAGCATTCTGCACAGAATCAAATCATTTAACTTGCACTATTATGAAATACGAATTATTTTTCCGCTATCGCGTCAGCATGATGTCCGACGACCGGGTGATCGCCCTATGCGAACAGAACGGCATAGAAGGCATAGGCATCTATACCGTCCTGCTGGCCGAGTTACGACAACACGAGGGGTATCGCTGCGCCTTTGCTTCACTGCCTGCACTGGCACGCCGCTGGAATGTATCCCCGGAAAAGCTGCAAAAGATAGTGTGCGACTTCCGCCTGTTCCGCCTCTACGCGGAAGACGAAAACGGGCGCAGCTTCTCAAGCATCTATCTCGACGAAGAGATGAACACCGAACCGGATACCCCCGTCCGGAACCGCATTTCAACCGGGACGGACCGTCGAGAATCCGCTGCAACCGGGACTGCGGTTGCCGGAGCCACCACCGCGGGTGGGGTGAAAGTCACCGTGAAACGTGCTGCCAACGGGCGTTTCACCGCAACACGGTGTAAGAAAAAGAATATATTAAAAGAAAAAGAAGAAGAAGAGATAATCAGGGCTGCCCCCGAGCCTCCTTCCGTCCCAATAACGGAACCGCCCCGACAGCCCTCGCCGCAAAGCTGGGAAACATACGTGGAGAGTGCTTTCGGCGAACAGTCGTGGCTGGAGGTGCAGGCCATGCACTCAGGCATGGGCTTCCGCTTCATGGAGCTGCTGCCACACATCCGGACATTCTTCAAGCAACATATCGTGACGTATGGCAAAGAGCAAACCCTCTTCTCCATAGCCGACGCCAAAAGTTACTTCAGCAACTTCATCCGTCGCGGCTCTGCCACCCGGCAGGCGCTGGACACTGTACTGAACCGCCTGGAAGCAACCGAACGCCGAGCAGACGCTTACCGCTTTGAGCAGCGCGACCCGCTGACAGGAGCCCGCTCTTATTGCGGAGAGCACATCCCGGACGAAGCACCGCCCCGCCCGTCGGAGAACGCCGTGTGGAGCTCCGAGTCGGGGAAGTGGACGGAATGACGGCACCACCGGAGACTAATGGCGGCAGGGAGAACGGTCTCTGCCGGCAGGAAACGTAAAGAAAACCAATATCGCTCTTTGACTTATCGGAAACGGACATTCACCACAGAGTAACACGGAGTTTTTTTAGACAAAAGAACAAAAGAACAAATTATTCTTTATGTGTTCATCTGTTCTTCTGTCTGAAAACTCACCACAAAGTATCACAGAGTTTTTTTAGACAAAAGAACAAAAGAACAAAAGATTCTTTATGTGTTCTTTTGTTCTTCTGTCTGAAAACTCACCACAAAGTATCACAGAGTTTTTTTTAGACAAAAGAACAAAAGAACAAAAGATTCTTTATGTGTTCATCTGTTCTTCTGTCTGAAAACTCACCACAAAGTATCACAGAGTTTTTTTTAGACAAAAGAACAAAAGAACAAATTATTCTTTATGTATTCTTTTGTTCTTCTGTCTGAAAACAGGCAGGGCGCAGCCAATTAATCTCCGTGTGAGACTTTGTGATAAATTAAACAGGCTCTAATTTGGAATCATCCCTTTTAAAAGCTATATTTGCGGGATATGAATACAAAGAGGAGGTACGATAATGGATTATACAGACAGATATATCCGATTTGACTGGGCGGTGAAACGGCTGTTGCGCAATAAAGCCAACTTCGGCGTGCTGGAGGGTTTCCTCACAGTGCTGCTGAACGAACCGATACGCATCGTAGAGATACTGGAAAGTGAAGGAAACCAACAGCGCGAAAACGAGAAATTCAACCGCGTGGACATCAAGGCCCGGAACAGCAAAGACGAAATCATCATCGTAGAGGTGCAGAACACCCGCGAAATCTATTATCTGGAGCGAATCCTCTTCGGAGTGGCAAAGGCCATCACAGAGCATATCGAACTGGGAGAACTCTACTCGGAGGTAAAGAAGGTGTACTCCGTCAGCATACTCTATTTCGACATCGGACGGGGAAACGACTACCTGTATCACGGGCAGAACACTTTCGTGGGGGTACATACAGGCGACTTCCTTGAAGTGACCACTAAAGAGAAGAACGCCATCATACGGAAACTGCCTGCCGAAATCTTCCCCGAATACTTCCTGATCCGGGTGAACGAATTCAATAAAGTAGCCGTCACTCCCCTCGAAGAATGGATTGAATATCTCAAAACCGGTATCATCCGCCCGGATACGAAAGCACCCGGACTGGAAGAGGCACGCCGGAAACTGATTTATTACAACATGGATAAAAAAGAACGACTGGCGTATGACGAGCATATCAATACTGTCATGATACAAAATGACGTGCTGAGTACAGCCGCACTGGAAGGCAGACAAGAAGGCAGACAGGAAGGACTGGCGGAAGGCAGACAGGAAGGATTTGAGAAAGGACGGATCGAAGAGAAAAGAGAAAACGCCCGAAAGATGAAATCACTGAACCTCCCGCCCGAAACCATTCACCAAATAACGGGCCTGCCCATTGAAGAAATAGAAAAGCTATCTTAAGGATACTCACCACAGAGTAACACAGAGTAGCACAGAGTTTTTTTTTAGACAGATGAACAAAAGAACAAAAGATTCTTTATGTGTTCTTATGTTCTTTTGTCTGAAAACTCACCACAAAGTATCACCAAGTTTTTTGGACATAAGAACAAAAGAACAAATTATCCTTTATGTGTTCTTCTGTTCTTTTGTCTGAAAACTTACTACAGAGCGCAGCCAATTAATCTCTCTGTGCCCTCTGTGTCCTCTGTGGTGAAATCAAAACCATTACCCAGATTTCCGTTTCCGACAAGTTTAGAGCAAACGCCTAAAAACAAATGGAAATCGACCATGAAATCATTTAATTTTCGTGAACTCGGCATCGAATTTGATGCCTACGGCCGCACAGCAGGCCACATCAAGACCAAATGCCCCCGATGTATCGGGCAGAGAAGCAACAAAAGTGACAAGTCCCTTTCGGTGGACCTGGACTCAGGACTCTACAAATGCCATTACTGCGGATGGAGCGGAGTGGCAGACGACGGAAGCGGAAAGCATGGCGGACGAAAGACAGGAGATCCGCTGGTGGACTTCCCCGCCGAAAGAAACCGGACAAGCCCCCGGACAACAGCCCCGGACGGCACCGCTGTCCCCCAACGTCCCCAAAAACCTGCCAACGAAACCCCTCTCACTCCGGTGCAACTGAAATGGCTGGCGGACGAACGCCACATCAGTGCACACGCGGCGGAACAACTGCACATCACCTCGTCGGTGCAATACATGCCCCAAAGCGGACTTGAAGAATCCTGTCTCTGCTTCAACTATCTGGAGGAGGGACGGCTGGTAAACATCAAGTTCCGTGCCACGCTCCATAAACACTTCAAAATGCTCACCGGAGCGGAACTGATTCCCTACAACATCGACGGCATCAAAGGCACCCCGGAATGTATCATCACCGAAGGGGAGTTGGATGCAGCCGCCTTTGTCACGGCAGGGCGCACTGACGTGATATCGGTGCCCGGAGGTGCCAACCGTAACCTGAAGTGGATGGACCGCTTTGTGGACAGCCATTTCGAAGATAAGCGGGTGATCTACATAGCCGGCGATGCCGACCCGAAAGGGGAAGAGCTGAAACAGGAGTTGCTCCGCCGCCTGGGACGCGAACGTTGCAGGGTGGTCAGCTACGGCGAAGGGTGCAAAGACGCCAACGAGCTCTTGGTAAAGGCAGGTCCGGAAGCATTGTCGCAGGCGCTTGCCGACGCTCCGGAGATCCCGTTGGAAGGCGTATATACAGTGGCCGATGTGGACGAAGAGATGCGCATACTTTTTGAAAACGGACTGTCACGGGGAGCGGAAACGGGACTGAAGAACCTGGACGACCTCTGCACCTTCGAGACCGGAAGGCTCTGCGTCATCACGGGACACCCGGGCGACGGAAAATCGGAGTTCACGGACGAACTGGTGCTGCGCCTCTGCCTCAACCACCAATGGCGGACAGCTTATTTCAGCCCCGAAAACCAACCACTCCCCTATCACCTGGCCAAACTGACCGAAAAACTGACCGGACAGCGTTTCCGCAAGGGACTGATGACCGAAATGCTCTACGAGAAAGCGCAACGCTATCTGGCGGAAAACATTTCGAGCATCCTGCCCAAAGAAGATTTCACCGTAGAATCGATACTGGAACGGGCACGCCAACTGGTGAGGAGGCGGGGCATCCGCATACTGGTACTGGACCCTTTCAACCGGCTGGAACACCGCATCCCGGGCGGACAGACGGAAACGCAATATATCTCGGCATTCCTCGACCTGCTGGCAAACTTCGCCCAAAGGCACCAATGCCTCGTCATCCTCGTGGCACATCCACGCAAGATGCAGACAGACCCGCTGACGAAACGCCTGCCCGTACCCACGCTGCAGGACATCAACGGATCGGCGGCATTCGTCAATAAATGTGACTTCGGACTGGTGATAGAGCGCGACCGGCAGGCAGGGGTGACACGGGTACACGTGAAAAAAGTGAAATTCCGCCATTTAGGGAATATCGGCGAGTGCAGCTTTGTGTTCAACCCGGTGAACGGGCGGTACTCACCCTGCGAAGAGGACGCCACGGCGGAACGCACCGGCGACCGGATACGGAACACACAGTTCGACTCCAAACACTGGTTCGGAATGGGCGGAAATGCGGAGACTGAAAAAACACTCGATTTCCTGCCGTGAAAGGCCGCCCCGCCATCGTCATCCCGGTTCGCCGATCGCCTCTACGATCAGTTCCACCTGGGCGGGCGTATAGCGCTTGTCTTTAGTACGCAGCCCGGTAGCGGAAAGGGCCTCCGTCAGACCGGGAGACTTGCCGATCCATTTGCGCAATTCGCTTGCGGCACTCTTAGGACTGATTTCGGGCATATAGAGCGAGGCCAGTTCGGACTTGCCATAACTCTTTATCCGGAACTTTTTCTCTGTGGTTTCTGGTTTCTTTTCCATACTGTTTTTTTGAGTTGGGTTCACCACAGAGGACACAGAGGACACAGAGAATATTTTTCTCTTAAATATCTTAATAAACAAGAATTTAAAACTCTGTGTCCTCCGTGTACTCTGTGGTGAACCGGATTCATTTTTGCTTTGTGACACTTATTGATTCAGAGTACTAAGATACTAAAAAAGCAGTGGACGGGCAAGGCTTCTTGTCCGTTTTTATCTTCAAAAAGGCACTTACGGGACCAAAGAGCCGCCAATGCCCGCATCTTGCCCCGGACAGCCTGTGGGATAAAGCATAAGTACTACCTTTACATCGTAATCAGAAAGGCCTTGATGTATTACAGAAAGAAAACATTTTATGAATCCAAAAAACATTTTATTATGGCAGTACCAGTGATGCGCTATCAGCGCTACAAAGATCTGAGCGACAAATCGTCGCCCCAAAAGTATTATCTGAAACAAGAGCCGGGCAGCTCCAAAACAGCTACCATCGCCTCCATCGCCAAAGAGATAGAAATCACCGGAGCCCTGAGCGCGGAAGACGTGACACACGTCATGCAGGCATTCGTCCGGCAACTGAAAAAGTCGCTGGTGGAGGGAAACAAAGTGAAGGTGGACGGGCTCGGTACGTTCTACATCACGCTGACTTCCGCCGGAACGGAAACGGAAAAAGAGTGTACCGTAAAGGGTATCAGGCGTGTGCATATCCGCTTTGCCGTGGACAACAGTCTGCGACTGGCAAACGACAGCACGGCTACCACCCGCGGAGGAGAGAACAATGTGTCGTTCTACATCAAGAGTGAAACGCCCTCCGGCGACGGAGGCGACGGAGATATTGTAGATGATCCGACGGCATAAAAATGAATATTTTAAAACACACGAAGCAATGAAAAAAACAATCTGGCACAAAGTGCTGAAAGTGGTGATAGCCGTGGCTACTGCCATACTCGGAGCATTGGGAGTCAACGCAATGAATCCTTAGACGATCGATTATCGACATGAATACCCTGCGGGACCCTGTGTCCCTCCACGGTAAAAAAAAGACTTTTGATGCACAATGATTGTGCATCAGAAGTTTTTTTTGTATCTTAGGTGCCGATCTAAAAAACACAATCCCAATGACCATGAAAAAATTCCTCAAGGTAGACGAATGGAACATCATAGAAGAAGGTTTTCACGCCGACAACCTTCGCGCTTCGGAAAGTATATTCAGCCTCGGTAACGGACGTTTCGGACAGCGAGGCAATTTTGAAGAGTCCTACAGCAGCGACTCCCTGCAGGGATCATACGTAGCAGGAATCACTTTTCTGGACCGCACCCGTGTGGGATGGTGGAAAAACGGTTACCCGCGATTCTTCTCACGCATACCGAACACTCCGGACTGGAGCGGCATCTACGTGCGCCTGATCGACGAGGAACTGGATCTGGCACACTGGGATGTGGAGAGCTATGAACGCAGGCTGGACATGAAGGCGGGAATCTCGTACCGTGACTTCAGGGTGACTTCGCCCAAAGGCAACACGCTGGAAGTGCACGTAGAGCACATCAACAGCATGGACAACCAGAACCTGTGTCTGATAAAATACAGTGTGACATCGGTGAACTATGAAGGCAAAATCTCGCTGGTACCCTATCTGAACGGCGACGTGAAGCACGAAAGCGCCAATTTCGACGAAAAGATGTGGAACATCCTGCGTGCCGAAACCACCAACGACTACGCTTACCTCTGGGCGCAAACCCGGCGGGAAGATTCACAAATCTGCTGCGCACTGACGTACCGTTTTTTCAGGAACAGCAAGCAGATAAGCGTCAGCCCCATCAAGATAGAAAAAGAAAAACTGACAGGATTCAGCGCCGGAGCGGACGTGAAACCCGGCGAGAAGGTGACTCTTATCAAGTACACCGCCATCGTGTCGTCGCTGCAATGTGACCGTCAGGAGTTGGTAGAGCGCGCTGTGAACGAAGCCAAAGCAGCCAGGGAGCAGGGATGGGAATCGCTGACGGCAGCCCATAAGGAGCGGTGGGCAAAAATCTGGGAGGAGACGGACGTGGAGATCAAAGGAGACCCGGAAGCACAGCAGGGCATACGGTTCAACATCTTCCAGCTGAACCAGAGCTATCAGGGAGACGACGAGCGGCTGAACATCGGTCCGAAGGGATTCACGGGAGAAAAATACGGCGGCAACACGCAATGGAACACAGAATTGTGCTGTGTGCCCTACTTCCTGCTGTCCACCCCGAGAGAAGTGTGCCGCAAACTGTTGCTCTACCGCTATAACCAGTTGCCCAAAGCCATCGAAAACGCACGTAAACTGGGATTTACCGACGGGGCGGCACTCTATCCGATGGTGACCATCCACGGAGAAGAATGCCACAACGAGTGGGAAATCACTTTCGAAGAGATACACCGCAACAACATCATAGTATATGCCATCATGCAGTATGCCAGGGTGACAGGCAACAAAGAGTACATTGCCCGCTACGGACTGGAGGTGATGATTGCCATCTGCCGGTTCTGGAGCCAGCGGGTATCCTACTCGCAGGCACGGCAAAAATTTGTGCTGTTGGGAGTGACGGGGCCTAACGAGTACGAAAACAACGTCAACAACAACTGGTACACCAACTTCTCCTGCGTGCAATGCCTGCAAAGCACCATAGACAGCATCGAGATGGTGGCCCACGAATTTCCGGAAGAGTATGCACGGGTGCGCCGTGTCACCCGCTTCAATTATGCCGAAGAGACTTCGCGCTGGCAGAAGATCATCGACGGAATGTATCTCCCCCGGGACGAACAACAGGGCATCTTCATACAGGATGACGGCTATCCGGACAAGGAGCTGACCACGGTGGACGATATCCCGGCAAACGAACGGCCGATCAACCAATGGTGGTCATGGGACCGTATCCTGCGTTCGTGCTACATCAAGCAGAGCGACGTGCTGTTAGGACTGTTCCTGTATTACGAAAACTTTGACCGTGAAACGATTCTCCGGAACTTCCGGTTCTACGAACCCCGCACCGTACACGAATCATCCCTGTCACCTTTTGTCCACGCCATTCTGGCTGCCTGGATAGGCGACACGGAAGAAGCCTACCGCCTCTTCCTGCATGCCACGCGCCTGGATCTGGACGACTATAATAATGAGGTACACCAAGGGTTGCACATCACAAGCATGGCGGGAAGTTGGCAGGTCATCGTACGCGGATTTGCGGGAATGAAAATACTGGACGGACAGCTCGACTTCAACCCCATCATCCCCCAAGCGTGGGACAGCTATACATTCAAAGTAAATTTCCGTGGATGCACCCTGCAGATGAAAGTCGAAAAACAGGCGATAAAAATCTCTCTTTTAGAAGGATGTGAGTTGAACATCCGTATCTCCGAAGTTGTTTATAACCTGAAAAAGGGTAAAGATTTGACTGTACCGAGGCAGAAATAAAACGGTTTTCAACGATGAACGAGGGCTCACCACGGAGGACACAGAGGACACAGAGTTTTAATCTCTTGTTTATAGGATTATTTTAAGAGAAAATCTTCTCTGTGTCCTCTGTGGTAAGTTTCCGTTCATCGTCGCCAAGCCTCGCCACACCCGCCTCAGGTTGTTAATAATATTAAATTATCAAACCGGAAAACTGTTTATAGTTTTTCAGTTTCATATCTTTGCCCCCTCAAAATGAGACTAAACAGACTCTTAATCAATGGGAAATATGAGAAAAAACTATGGATGTATCCTCGCAGCACTTATTCTATTAACGGCTTGCGGACAAAAGAAAGAAGACAATGCGGCAACAGTACGCCCCGTAAAGACGGCCAGGGTAGAGTCCCGGTCGGAAATCAGAAAGGACTTTTCGGGCATTGTAGAAGCTGTAGACTATGTGAAACTGGCCTTCCGCGTGAGCGGACAGATCATCAACCTGCCGGTGGTAGAAGGACAACGGGTCAAAAAAGGACAACTGATTGCGGCCATCGATCCGCGCGACCTGGCCTTACAGTATGCAGCAGACAAATCGGCTTACGAAACCGCCGCTGCCCAAGTGGAACGTAACAAACGATTATTGGCACGGCAGGCTATCTCGGTACAAGAATATGAAATCAGCGTATCGACTTTCCAACAAAAGAAATCGGCTTACGAACTTTCGAGCAACAATATGCGCGACACCAAACTGACCGCCCCTTTCGACGGGTCTATCGAGAAAAGGTTGGTGGAGAACTATCAGCGCGTGAACTCGGGCGAAGGCATTGTGCAGCTGGTCAACACCAAGAAACTGCGCATCAAGTTCACCATCCCCGATGCTTACCTTTATCTGCTCCGTTCCAAAGACCAACACTTCCGCGTGGAGTTCGATACATACCGCGGACACATCTTCAATGCCAAACTGGAGGAATATCTCGACATCTCGACGGACGGTACGGGTATCCCGGTGACGATCACCATCGACGATCCCGCTTTCGACCATGCCCTGTATGAGGTGAAACCGGGTTTCACGTGCAGCATCCGCTTCTCGGCCGATGTAGGTCCGTTCCTGGAAGAAACCATGACGGTAGTGCCCCTGAGTGCCATATTCGGTGAAAGCGAAGGAAACAAAACCTACGTGTGGGTACTGAACGGGAATCAGGTAAACCGCCGTGAAGTAACCGTTTACTCTCCGACGGGAGACGCACAGGCCTTTATCTCGAAAGGACTGAAAGCAGGGGAAACGGTAATAATAGCCGGCGTAACACAACTGGTGGAAGGCGAAACGGTGAAGGAACTGAAATAAGAGTGCCCACTCAACGCAATAGAAATGAATACGATTCACCACGGAGGACACAGAGGACACAGAGTTTTAATCTCTTGTTTATAGGATTATTTTAAGAGAAAATCTTCTCTGTGTCCTCTGTGGTGAATCAAACTCAAAACCATATACAATCATGAATTTAGCCAAATATTCATTAGACAATACCAAAGTCATCTACTTCTTTCTGGCTGTATTGCTGATCGGAGGTATCTCCTCTTTCAGCAGCCTGGGCAAGAAGGAAGATGCTCCTTTTGTCATCAAATCGGCCGTCATCATGACGCGCTATCCCGGTGCCGAGCCCGCCGAAGTGGAACGGCTGATCACCGAGCCCATCTCCCGTGAGATACAGAGCATGAGCGGAGTATACAAGATCAAGTCCGAATCCATGTACGGCATTTCCAAAATCACGTTCGAACTGCTCCCCTCGCTACCGGCTTCCTCCATCCCCCAAAAATGGGACGAACTGCGGCGCAAAGTGCTCAACATACAACCCCAATTGCCAAGCGGAGCTTCGGTACCCACAGTATCGGACGACTTCGGTGACGTATTCGGTATCTACTACGGCCTGACAGCCGACGACGGATTCAGCTACGAAGAAATGAGGGACTGGGCCGAACGCATCAAGACACAGGTGGTCACTGCCGACGGGGTGATGAAAGTCGCACTGTTCGGCACACAGACCGAGGTGGTGAATATATTCGTCTCGGTGAACAAGCTGGCAGGCATGGGTATCGATCCCAAACAGCTGGCAAGCCTGCTGCAATCGCAGAACCAGATTATCAACACCGGAGAAATCAGCGCCGGCGAACAACAGTTGCGCATAGTAGCCAACGGTATGTATACCACGGTGGACGACATCCGGAACCAGGTAATCACCACCCGCGCCGGACAGGTAAAACTGGGTGACATCGCCGTCATAGAAAAAGGATACATGGACCCGCCGGGCACCATCATGCGTGTCAATGGCAAACGTGCCATCGGTATCGGCGTATCTACCGACCCGCAACGCGACGTGGTGCTGACGGGTGAGATGGTAGACCAGAAACTGGCCGAACTCCTCCCACTGATGCCTGTGGGACTGAACCTGGAAAGCCTTTATCTTGAAAACGTCATAGCCAAAGAGGCGAACAACGGATTTATCATCAACCTGATTGAGTCGATCCTGATCGTAATTGTCATCATCATGCTGGTGATGGGGATGCGTGCCGGAGTATTGATCGGCTCTTCACTGGTCTTCTCCATCGGAGGTACGCTGCTTATCATGTCCTTCATGGGTGTAGGACTCAACCGTACGTCACTGGCGGGATTTATCATCGCCATGGGTATGCTGGTGGACAACGCCATCGTGGTGACGGACAATGCGCAGATAGCCATCGCCCGCGGAGTGGACCGCCGGAAAGCATTGATCGACGGAGCCACCGGACCACAATGGGGATTGCTGGGAGCCACGTTCATCGCTATCTGCTCGTTCCTGCCGCTTTATCTGGCACCTTCGTCCGTGGCGGAAATCGTGAAGCCGCTTTTCGTCGTACTGGCCATCTCACTGGGATTGAGCTGGGTGCTGGCACTGACACAAACCACCGTATTCGGAAACTTTATCCTGAAAGCCAAGGCCAAAAATGCAGGCAAAGATCCGTACGACAAACCGTTCTACCACAAATTCGAAAAGATACTGAGCGTCCTGATCCGGCGCAAAATTGTGACGTTAGGGTCGATGATCGTGCTCTTCATCGTCTCACTGGTGGTGATGGGAATGATGCCGCAAAACTTCTTCCCGTCACTGGACAAGCCCTACTTCCGCGCCGACGTGTTTTATCCGGACGGATATGGGGTGAACGACGTGGCACGGGAGATGAAGAAAGTGGAAGCCCACCTGCAAAAACTGCCGGAAGTGAAAAAAGTATCGATCACCTTCGGAAGCACTCCGCTGCGTTACTACCTGGCGTCTACCTCCGTAGGGCCGAAGCCGAACTTTGCCAATGTATTGGTGGAACTGAACGACAGCAAGTATACCAAAGAGTATGAAGAACAGTTCGACGGTTACATGAAAGCCAACTTTCCGAACGCCATCACCCGTACGAGCCTCTTCAAACTGTCGCCGGCTGTGGATGCAGCCATCGAAATCGGTTTCATCGGGCCCAATGTGGACACGCTGGTGGCACTGACCAACCGGGCACTGGAGATCATGCACCGGAACCCTGACCTTATTAATATACGTAACTCGTGGGGAAATAAAATACCCATCTGGAAACCGATCTACAGCCCGGAACGGGCACAACCCCTGGGAGTCTCCCGCCAAGGCATGGCTCAAAGCATCCAGATCGGGACAAACGGCATGACTCTCGGTGAATTCCGCGAAGGAGACCAGGTGCTGCCGATTCTGCTGAAAGGCAACAGTGTGACGGATTCCTTCCGCATCAACGACCTGCGTACATTACCGGTATTCGGCAACGGGCCGGAAACCACCAGCCTGGAGCAGGTAGTGTCGGAGTTCGACTTCCGCTATCGCTTCTCAAATGTGAAGGATTACAACCGCCAGATGGTGATGATGGCGCAATGCGATCCCCGGAGGGGAGTGAATGCCATCGCGGCCTTCAACCAGATATGGTCGCAGGTGCAAAAAGAGATCAAGGTTCCGGAAGGATACACCCTGAAATACTTCGGCGAACAGGAAAGCCAGGTGGAATCGAACGAAGCTCTGGCAAAAAACCTGCCGCTGACCTTCTTCCTGATGTTCACCACCCTGCTGCTGCTGTTTAAAACCTACCGCAAGCCGACGGTAATCTTGCTGATGCTGCCGCTGATATTTATCGGTATCGTACTGGGATTGCTGCTGTTAGGCAAGTCGTTCGACTTCTTCGCCATCCTCGGTTTGCTGGGACTGATCGGTATGAACATCAAAAATGCCATTGTACTGGTGGACCAGATCGACATCGAAAGTCGATCGGGACTCGATCCGCGCGAAGCCGTGATAAAGGCAACCGTCAGCCGTATCGTACCGGTGGCCATGGCTTCGGGTACAACGATCTTAGGTATGCTTCCGTTGCTGTTCGACGCCATGTTCGGCGGAATGGCGGCTACCATCATGGGCGGACTGCTTGTGGCGTCGGCACTGACACTGTTTGTGCTTCCGGTAGCTTATTGCGCCATCCACAGGATTAAGGGATAAAGAAATGAACTAAAATTTAAAAGTATATGATGAAGAATAAACTTATACTTCTGTTTGCATTGGGACTTTGTACACAAGTGCAGGCACAAGCCCCGCATCTGAGCCGTGAGGCATATCGTGACCGTGTGGAAGCTTACAGCCAGGTGCTGAAACAGCAGCATCTGAAATCAATGGCAAGCACGGACGCACGGAAAATAGCCTTTACAGGATTCCTGCCCAAAGTGGACATCTCCGCCGAGGGAACACTGAACCTGAAAGAGATGGACTCCTGGGACGGACCGGCCGGACAATACCGCAACCACACTTATCAAGGGGTATTCGTCGTGTCGCAGCCACTCTATACAGGCGGTGCCCTGCAAGCCCAGAACCGTATAGCCCAAGCTGACGAAAAACTCGATCAGCTGAGCGAAGAGCTGACACGCGACCAGATTCACTATCAGAGTGATGCCTTTTATTGGAACGCCTCTTCAGCCCGTGCCATGCTCGACGCTTCGGCACAATATCAGGAAATCGTAGAGAAACAATATGAAATCATCCAAGACCGTTTTAAAGACGGCGCTATCAGCCGCACCGACCTGCTGATGATTTCGACACGCCGTAAGGAAGCCGAACTTCAATACATCAGCGCACGCCAGAATTATACACTGGCTCTACAGAAACTCAATATCCTGATGGGAGAAGAACCCAACGCTCCCGTAGACAGCCTTTGCTCCATCGGTGTCGTGTGTCCGCCTGTCACCTTGCTCCCACTGGACGATGTGCTGCAACGCCGTGCCGACTTTGCCAGCACAGAAGTCAACATCCAGAAAAGCGAGGCGCAACGCAAGGCAGCCCTGAGCCAGTACAATCCGCAAGTAAGCATGTACGTCACCGGCGGATGGGCCACCGCTTCTCCCAACATGGGATATGACGTGAAGTTTACCCCCATCGTAGGCATGAGCGTAAATATCCCCGTGCTACGCTGGGGAGCCAGGTTCAAGACCAACCGGCAACAGAAAGCCTACACGGGTATACAGAAGTTGCAGCAAAGCTACGTAGTAGACCAGATCAACCAGGAACTGGCTGCCGCACTGACCAAGCTGCAGGAAACGGAAGAGCAGGTGAAGACAGCCAAAGAAAATAAAGAGCTGGCAGAAGAAAACCTGGACCTGATCACCTTCTCCTACAACGAAGGAAAAGCAAATATGGTCGACGTACTCTCGGCACAACTTTCGTGGACACAGGCACATACCAGCCTGATTAATGCTTACCTGGCAGAGAAAATGGCAGTGGCAGAATACAGAAAGGTTATCAGCGAATAAACGAAAGCTCTATTTTATACAGACAGAGGCTCTATTCCGGGTGAATAGAGCCTCTGTTTCGTATATACGCAGCCTCTATTCTGCCAAAAGTTGACTATTCCAACCATACATTTGCGTAGTAAATCAACATTTTATATAAAAATCAGACATAAAGTAACACAATATACAACTTTTCATTGTATATTTGCAGTCACAAACGAACAAGTAAATAATCCTAATCACAAAAATAATGAAAACAACGCATTGGATGATGTACACCCTACTGGGAGCAACACTTGCTTTAACAGCATGTGTTGAGGATGACAAAGACCTCTCACAACCCAAAGAACCGGAAAAAACGACAGATCTGGTCATACCGGATGACGCGGACTGGACCACTACAAGGAGTGTCAATCTCTCCATTACTTCGCCCGTGGCAACACGAGTGGCGATTTATACCGACGAATCATGCACCGACGCAAGTTTACTGACAGAACTGCCTGTATCCGAAGTTGCCAAAAACATCCGCCTGGATGTAGCCAAGGCAGACCGGGCACTATACGTACAGTATGCTACAAGCAAAGGGAAAGAAATGATGAACATCCCCCTCAATACGGCTTCTACACGTGCAGAGACCTTGGTCAAACTGCCGGAAAACGTGAGTGGATTTGACACAAACGGAGGAGAGGGTGCATACAGATATCAATGGTATCCCGCAAAAGGAGAAACGGCAACCCTGATGATGGAAGATAACTGGCCCGAAATGGGAGATTATGATTTCAACGATTTCGTTATCTGGTATCACGCGCAAGCGATCTTCTTTGACGGCGGCAACGGAAGCAAAGATTCTTATGATGCAGACGGAGTTGAATTTGAAATCACTTTCCGTGCAATGGGAGGCTATCTGCCTTATCGCCTGGGACTGCAATTGGACCAAACATCTGCCAAATATATCGACGAGGTGATCGAAATAAACGGGAACGACCTTGTTAAGATGGAACTTCAGAATCCCGGAGAAGACGCTCCTGCTATCTTCATATTCACCGGCACCGATCAATTACGGAAACAGAATAACGGCGGAACATTCTATAATACCGAAGCTGACCATCAGATAGCAGCCAATGACCTGGTAACGATTAAATACAGATTAAAGATCAACTGTTTCAACAGCTTAGAAAGAACAAAGGCATTATGGGCGGCGGCAATCTCAGAAAATCAGAACTTCTTCCTCCAGAAAGAAAAGAACGGAGGACGTGAAATTCACCTGAGAGGTTACGAACCGACTGCTTACTACAGCGATTCATACGCCGGTGAAGCCGGAAACAATATGCGCAGTGACATCAAATATTGCAGTACCGACAATTTCGTGTGGGGTATCAAAGTGCCTGTTAAGCTTGCACATCCACGCGAAAAGAAAGATATCATGGAGGTTTACGGCAAGTTCAGAAGCTGGATCACTAATCCGAATCTCTCACCGGACAGTCCGGACTTCAACGAAAACTGGTTCAAATATCTCGATTCATCTCAAGCAATAAAATAAGCCATCAAACATTTCATACCCTAATCCTATTATTCAAATAGGTATTTGTTTGATTTATTTTTCAGCCTGTCCGGTCATTCCCCCCTTGACTGTGGCAGGCTGAAGTTTTTCTTTATTGATTCTCTTCGCACGAATAGACTATCAGACCCTTAAAAGTTGAACATTTCAACCACTTTTGCCACATTCTTTGCGTGATTTGACAATATATACAATAAGTTTGTATCAGGATTCAAACAGAACACACAGCAAACTTACATGAATATACAATAAAATTATGAAAAGAATGAAAACCGCAATGTACACATTAGCAGGACTAATGTGTCTTTTGACATCTTGTGTAGACGACGACAAAGACCTTTCGGTACCACCCACCGGAAACACCACTGACCTGGTTATACCGGATGGTTTCGACTGGTCTACAACACGCACCGTCACCCTTGCGACCAATGCGCCGCATGCCGTTTCCGCTTCCATCTATCTGGACGAAGCATGTTCCGAACAGATAGCAGACCTTGCGATCCCGGAAGGAGACAACAACACTTCTTTGGAAGTGCCGAGCGCCAATAGTGCCATCTGGGTCAAATATCCGGTAACCAACGGGGGATACGAGACTCAAAAGATAAGCATCAAGTCGAAAAACCTCACACGAAGCGCATCGAACCGTTGGGAAGCCGACTGCTTGTTTCCGGATAGCGCAACCCCAATACAAGGAAGTGATTATTCAACACACATATATAAGCCCGCTAAAAATAAATATGGTACACTTATGTTTGAAGACATGTGGCCTGAATTGGGAGACTATGATTTCAACGACTTCGTGATAAACTATCAGACGCAAGTGACTTGGGGAATAAATGGCGGTTGGTCTAATAACTATTTGGATATTACCATCAGCCTGAAGCTACGTGCAATGGGAGGAAGTCTGCCTTATCGTTTCTGCATTCAGTTGCCGGGTAAAACAACGGACATGCAGGGAAATCCTATCTATTCACCTACATTCAGCAGAGGGCAGATCACAGATTTTAACATTGAATCGGCTACCAAAGGCATTGGTGTAGAGTTTCTCGCAAATGCTTCAAGCCCCATATTCGCCTTGACAGGACTTGATAACCTAAAGGGACCGGACGGAAACCAATTCTACAACACACAAGCAGGTAAATTGATCGCATCCAGTGCGGATACACCGACCCTGGTTTTCTCCTTCAAATTACAATTAGACCAGAAGACAGCAAACAATATATTTAACAGTTTCTCTTCCTCATACGACTTTGACTATTTCCTCCAGAACACCCAGAACGGACGTGAGATACACTTCGTCGGATACAAGCCGACTGAATTATATAAAAGTTATGAAGCTGACCGGAAAGAGGCTGGAAAGAACTATTATTGCAATAAAGACGGTTTTGTATGGGCACTGAAAGCACCTGTTGAAATGGGATGGGCAATAGAGAAAGATCAATTGCTGAAAGTTTATCCACTCTTTAAGAATTGGTTGGAGAGCGGAGGATATGAGTTGGAAAATGCCACACAAGAACTTCAATGGTATAATCACCCCGACATGCGTATTCCCTACATCGATCCCCAAAAACACTAATCCTTCATCTCAATAGTAAAAATTAGTATCGGTTTTCTAAGGATTGCGCGAAAGTTGTTGGCAGAATTCGCCCTCAAGCCGGCAACTTTCAGAATCACAAATCAGATTAGTTTTTGCCTTCAGCCTGCCCGTTGTCTCATTCCACGGCAGGCTGAAGTTTTTTTATTGCATTTCTTTCTCACCACCAACGAATTTGCTTATCTTTGCACGCAAAGAAAACAAAATCGTATATACACACATGATTCTTTTTTTCAGAACCCCTTCCAAGAGCGTGATTGCCGTAGAGAGCAACCACGAACTTAACGCGAACGACAACAACAAACTCTGCTGGCTTTTTGGTGAAGCCGTGCCGGAAAGTGAAGAAAACCTGCAAGGCTGCTTTGTTGGGCCACGACGTGAGATGATTACTCCATGGAGTACCAACGCAGTAGAAATCACCCAGAACATGGGACTCGAAGGTATCAGCCGTATCGAGGAGTATTTCCCTGTAAAAGATGAAAATGCCGACTATGACCCAATGCTGCAACGCATGTACAAAGGTCTCGACCAAAACGTATTCACGACCAACCGCCAACCGGAAGCCATTATCTATATCGACGATCTGGAAGCCTACAATGAAAAAGAAGGTCTCGCCCTGTCAAAAGAAGAAATGGACTACCTGAAAAAGGTAGAATCGGATCTTGGACGCCGCCTGACTGACTCGGAAGTTTTCGGATTCGCACAAATCAACTCGGAACACTGCCGTCACAAAATCTTTGGCGGAACATTTATCATCGACGGCGTAGAGCAGGAATCGTCCCTCTTCCAGATGATTAAAAAGACTACTCAGGAGAATCCGAACAAAATCATCTCAGCTTACAAAGACAACGTGGCTTTTGCCGAAGGTCCGGTAATTGAACAGTTTGCCCCGGCAGACCACTCCAAACCCGATTTCTTCCGGATAAAAGATATCAAAAGCGTCATTTCGCTGAAAGCGGAAACCCATAACTTCCCCACCACAGTAGAACCTTTCAACGGTGCATCGACAGGCACAGGAGGAGAGATTCGCGACCGTATGGGCGGAGGTAAAGGTTCATGGCCGATTGCCGGAACAGCCGTCTACATGACTTCTTATCCACGCACGGAAGAAGGACGCGAATGGGAAGAAATCCTGCCGGTACGCAAATGGTTATACCAGACTCCGGAACAGATCCTGATCAAAGCTTCCAACGGAGCGAGTGATTTTGGCAACAAGTTCGGCCAACCATTGATCTGCGGTTCGGTACTGACTTTTGAACATACGGAAAACAATGAAACTTATGGTTACGACAAAGTAATCATGCTTGCCGGAGGCGTAGGTTACGGCACACAACGCGACTGCCTGAAAGGACAGCCGGAAGCCGGAAACAAAGTAGTAGTGATCGGCGGTGACAATTACCGTATCGGATTGGGCGGCGGTTCGGTTTCGTCGGTAGATACAGGCCGTTACAGCAGCGGTATCGAACTGAATGCCGTACAGCGCGCCAATGCGGAAATGCAGAAACGCGCCAACAATGTGGTTCGTGCCCTTTGCGAAGAGGACGAAAACCCGGTAGTATCTATCCATGACCACGGTTCGGCCGGACACGTAAACTGCCTCTCCGAACTGGTGGAAGAGTGCGGCGGGCTTATTGACATGAGTAAGCTGCCTATCGGTGACAAAACGTTGTCGGCCAAAGAAATTATAGCAAACGAAAGCCAGGAACGCATGGGACTCCTTATTAAAGAAGAGGCCATCGAACACGTACGCCAAATTGCCGAACGTGAACGCGCTCCGATGTACGTGGTAGGTGAAACGACCGGAGATCATCGTTTTGCTTTCCAGCAAGCCGACGGCGTCCGTCCGTTCGACCTGGCCGTAGACCAGATGTTCGGTTCTTCTCCCAAAACTTACATGATAGACAAGACCGTAGAACGTCACTATACAATGCCGGAATATGAAACATCCAAACTTCACGAATATCTGACCCGGGTGTTGCAGCTGGAAGCCGTGGCTTGTAAAGACTGGCTGACTAATAAGGTGGACCGTTCGGTTACGGGTAAAGTAGCCCGCCAGCAGTGCCAGGGAGAAATCCAGTTGCCTTTGAGCGACTGTGGTGTCGTTGCACTCGACTATCGTGGCGAGAAAGGTATCGCTACTTCTATCGGACATGCTCCGCAGGCCGCACTGGCCGATCCGGCAGCAGGTTCCATCCTTTCCGTATCCGAAGCGCTGACCAATCTGGTATGGGCTCCGCTGGCCGAAGGTTTGGACAGCGTATCACTTTCCGCCAACTGGATGTGGCCTTGCCGCTCTCAGGAAGGGGAAGACGCCCGTTTGTATACAGCCGTTAAAGCACTGAGCGATTTCTGCTGTGCATTGCAGATCAATGTTCCGACCGGAAAGGATTCTTTGTCTATGACTCAGAAGTATCCGAATGGAGAGAAAGTAGTTTCTCCGGGAACGGTAATCGTATCAGCCGGCGGTGAGGTTTCGGACGTGAAGAAAGTGGTTTCTCCCGTCCTTGTCAACAATGCCAAAACTACACTCTACCATATCGACTTCAGTTTCGACAGCCTGAAACTGGGCGGCTCGGCATTTGCGCAGTCATTGGGTAAGGTAGGTGACGAAGTGCCTTGTGTACAGGATGCCGAATACTTCCGCGACGCTTTCCTGGCAGTACAGGAGTTGGTGAACAAAGGACTGATTCTTGCCGGACACGACATTTCGGCAGGTGGTCTGATCACTACGCTGCTTGAAATGTGCTTTGCCAACCTAGAAGGTGGCCTGGAAATCGAACTTGACAAGATGAAGGAAACGGATATCGTGAAGATTCTGTTTGCCGAAAACCCGGGTATCGTTATCCAGATCAGCGACAAGCACAAAGACGAAGTGAAGAAAATCCTCGAAGATGCCGGCGTAGGCTTCATCAAGTTGGGTAAACCGACGGACGAACGTCATATTCTGGTAAACAAGGACGGTGCTACTTACCAATTCGGTATAGACTATATGCGTGATGTGTGGTATTCTTCTTCTTACCTGCTCGACCGCAAACAGTCAATGAACGGATGCGCCAAGAAACGTTTTGAGAACTACAAGATGCAACCGCTTGAATTCGCATTCATGCCGGGCTTCAAAGGCAAACTGTCTCAATACGGCATCACTCCGGAACGTCGTACTCCGAGCGGTATACGTGCCGCCATCATCCGTGAAAAAGGTACGAATGGCGAACGTGAAATGGCATACTCGCTCTATCTGGCAGGTTTCGACGTGAAGGATGTCACCATGACCGACCTTATCAGCGGACGCGAAACACTGGAAGATGTAAATATGATCGTTTACTGCGGAGGGTTCTCTAACTCAGATGTATTGGGTTCTGCCAAGGGATGGGCCGGAGGTTTCTTGTTCAATCCAAGAGCAAAAGAGGCGCTCGATAAGTTCTACGCACGTGAAGACACACTGTCATTGGGCATTTGCAACGGTTGTCAGTTGATGATGGAGCTGGGATTGGTAAATCCGGAACACGAGAAGAAAGGAAAAATGCTGCACAATGAATCACATAAGTTCGAATCGACCTTCATCGGCGTCACTATCCCTACCAACCGCAGCGTTATGTTCGGCTCACTGAGCGGCAGCAAACTGGGTATCTGGGTAGCACACGGAGAAGGAAAATTCTCTCTGCCATACGATGAAGACCAATACAACGTAGTAGCCAAATACTCCTACGACGAATATCCGGGCAACCCGAACGGTTCCGATTATTCGATAGCTGCCTTGGCCAGCACAGACGGCCGCCATCTGGCAATGATGCCTCACCTGGAGCGTGCCATCTTCCCATGGCAAAACGCCAATTATCCTGCCGACCGCGTACACAGCGATCAGGTAACTCCATGGATTGAAGCTTTCGTAAATGCACGTAAGTGGATCGAAGAAAAGACTAAATAACAGGATATGCAACAATAAAGAAGGGCGGGTCTCAAAGTGAGGTCCGCCCTTTTTCGTCATTCAGCGTCCGTAACAAATCCTTTCGTAAAGTTTGCACTTCTCCACTCTTTTTATTAATTTTGTAAAATCATTCGCCCCCCGAAAGAATAATCATTAAAGGATTCCAGCTTGTATGAAAAAAATTCTTTTTCTTCTGCTCTTATTGCCTCTTATGGTCTCTGCACAAACCTACAAATATATCGGTGTAGAGGATGGGTTAAGCAACCGGAGGGTATATTACATCCAAAAAGATAAAAAGGGATATATGTGGTTCCTTACCCATGAAGGAGTGGACAGATATGATGGCAAAGAGTTCAAACGATATAAATTGATGGATAACGGTGAAGAACTGAATTCACTGCTTAACCTGAATTGGCTATATCTGGACCACGAAAATACCTTATGGGAAATAGGAAAGAAAGGAAAGGTGTTCCGTTACGACCCGTTACGGGATGAATTCACACTTGTCTACAAGCTACCGGAAGACGTGGTCAAAGACCGCCCCGCTCCCATCAGCTACAGCTTCATCGACAAGAATAACAACATCTGGCTGTGCAACGATGAATATCTTTATCTATACAACACCCATACGCAGCAAACCCTGCAGATCAGAAATGAAATTGAAGAAGATATCACTGATATCGAACAAATAGACGAAACACATTTCTTTATCGGTACGGAACAAGGCATTCATCACGCCGAACTAAAAAATCGGGCATTGCATCTGCTTCCGTGTGACAAACTGGACAATCTCCCGATACAGATCAACGAACTTTATTTCCACCGCCCTTCACGCAAATTATTCATCGGTACTTTCGAACGCGGCATATATGTCTATGACATGAACACCAAACGAAGTACCCAACCCCGAATGAGCCTGACAGACGTCAGCATCACACGCATAAAGCCACTGAACAATAAGGAACTGCTTGTTGCAACAGACGGTGCAGGAGTATATAAGATAAATGTAAACTCTTATCAGACCACTCCATACATCGTAGCCGACTACAACCAACACAACGAAATGAACGGCAACAACATCCCCGACTTTTATGTGGATGACGAACAGCGCATCTGGCTTGCAAACTATCCAATCGGCATCACGGTACGCAACAACCGCTATTCGGGCTATAACTGGATAAAGCATTCCATTGGCAACAAACAATCACTAATCAATGACCAAGTAAACTCAATCATTGAAGATAGTGACGGAGATTTATGGTATGGTACCAACAATGGAATCAGTTACTACAACTCCGCCAACGGGACATGGCATTCGTTCATGAGTTCCTTCGAAAAGGACGAACGTAATAAGAATCATATCTTCCTTACTGTGTGTGAGGTAGAACCGGGGATCATCTGGGCTGCCGGCTATAGTTCGGGGATTTACCAGATAAACAAACGGACCCTGTCTGTGGAGTATGTTACTCCGTCTTCACTGTATGGAATCAATATCCAGCCGGACAAATATATCCGTTCTATCATGAAAACAGCCAATGGCGATATATGGTCGGGAGGTTATTACAACTTGAAGCGCATCAACTTTAAAAACAGAACTCTCCGCCTGTACCCAAGACTCAACTCCATCACCTCCATTATCGAAAAAGACAGCAAACAAATGTGGATAGGTACGGCAACCGGGCTTTATTTACTCGAGAAAGAATCCGGTAAGTATCAACGCATCGACCTGCCGGTAGAGTCTATGTATATTTATTCGCTGTACCAAGCAAAGAATGGACTTTTATATATCGGGACAAGTGGTTCGGGGCTATTGATATACGATCCGGAAAAGAGAAGCTTCACCCATTACCACAAAGATAACTGTGCATTGATTTCCAACAATATATATGCAATCCTCTCGGATGCGGATGAAGACATCGTCATGAGTACCGAAAACGGGCTGACCAGTTATTATCCGGCAGAGAAGCTGTTCCATAACTGGACCAAGGATCAGGGATTGATGGCCAGTCATTTCAATGCCGGAGCAGGCACGTTGCGTAAAAACGGAAACTTTATATTCGGCAGTTCCGACGGTGCCATCGAATTTAACCGAACGATGAAGATACCCAGAAAGTATTATTCCAAAATGGTACTCAGCGATCTGAAGATTTTCTACCAGACTGTTTATCCCGGCGAAGAAAGTTCTCCGCTAAATATGGATATTGATGACACCAAGGAGTTGAAACTGAGCTATAGCCAGAATATATTCTCACTCAAAGTATCGTCTATCAACTACGACTATCCGTCGAACATTTTATACTCGTGGAAACTGGAGGGGTTCTACGACCAATGGAGCCGTCCCGGAAATGAAAACATCATTCGCTTTACGAACTTGAGCCCGGGTGAGTACACCCTCCACATCCGTGCGGTATCCAATGAAGACAAACGCGTCGTACTTGAAGAGCGTACCATGGAAATCAGTATTGCCCAACCCATCTGGCTCAGTTTTTGGGCTATGCTGATTTACGCCGTCGTACTGGCGGTGATAGCCATCATTGCCCTACGCATGATCATCCTCCGGAAACAAAGGAAAATATCGGATGAAAAGATTCACTTCTTTATCAATACGGCACATGACATCCGTACTCCGCTGACACTGATCAAAGCTCCGCTCGAAGAGATACGCGAACGGGAAGCATTGACCAAAGACGGTATCAGCAACATGAACACGGCTTTACGAAACGTGAATGCACTGTTGCGCCTCACCACTAACCTTATCAACTTTGAACGGGCAGACGTATACTCGTCGGAACTTTATATTTCGGAATATGAACTGAATACTTACCTGACGGAAACCTTCAATGCGTTCCGTCCATACGCTACCGTGAAACACATCAACTTCACTTATGAAAGCAATTTCCGTTACCTGAATGTATGGATCGACAAAGAAAAGATGGATTCAATCCTGAAAAACATCATCTCGAATGCCTTGAAATATACTCCCGAAAACGGCAGCGTACACATTTACGCTTCCGAAACGAACGATACGTGGAGCGTTGAGGTGAATGATACTGGTATCGGAATCCCTGCCAATGAACAAAAGAAGCTATTCAAGATACATTTCCGGGGAAGCAACGCAATCAACTCCAAAGTGACCGGAAGCGGCATCGGGCTGATGCTTGTATGGAAACTGGTTCATCTGCACAAAGGAAAAATCAACCTTAACAGTGTAGAACATCAGGGTTCGTCTATCAAAGTGACTTTCCCGAAGGATAACAAGCATTTCCATAAAGCACATCTGGCTACCCGCGCACGCGAACTCAGCACGGAGCAAGTACCTCCTGTTTCTCCCGCTGATATTTACGAAAAGGCGAAAAAGCAGCATGACCAGAACCTGCAACGTTTACTGATCGTTGAAGACAATGATGAATTGCGTAATTACCTCACCCACACGTTATCGGATAATTACACCATCCAAACTTGTTCCAATGGCAAAGAGGCACTGACTATCGTAAAAGAGTATATGCCGGAATTGATCATTTCGGATATCATGATGCCGGAAATGCGGGGAGACGAACTTTGCGCCGCCATAAAAAATGACATTGAAACGTCACACATTCCCATCATCCTGCTTACGGCGCTGAATGATGAGAAGAATATCCTGGAAGGACTGAAAATAGGAGCAGACGAATACATAGTCAAGCCGTTCAACATCGGCATTCTGAAAGCAACCGTTGCCAACTTGCTGACAAACCGCGCACTGCTGAAAAGCAAATATGCCAACCTTGAAGTCAGCGAAGAGGAAGAGGCCTCTCCTAATTGTGCAACAGATCTCGACTGGAAATTCATTGCTACGGTCAAGAAGAGTGTCGAAGAAAACATAGACAATCCCGCCTTCAATGTAGATGTACTCTGCAACCTTTTGAATATGAGCCGCACGAGCTTCTATAATAAGCTAAAGGCATTGACCGATCAGGCTCCCGGAGATTATATCAGACTGATCCGCCTGAAACGGGCTGCAACATTATTAAAGACCGGACAACACTCCATCACCGAAATATCCGAGATGACGGGATTCAGTGACGTCAAGTATTTCCGTGAAGTATTTAAGAAACATTTCAATGTGAGTCCCAGCAAGTACTCTAAAGAGGGCGGCAAAGAGGATAAGGAAGAAGACCCACAAGAGTAAGAAAAAAGAGAATAAGAGTAACATATCAAATGAATATTTATCTTGAAGCGTTCGGCATCTTTTTCAAGATTGGTGCCTTTACTATCGGAGGTGGCTATGCCATGGTACCTCTGATAGAAAACGAAATCGTAACCAAACGGAACTGGATTTCCAAGGATGACTTCGTTGATCTGCTTGCCATATCCCAGTCGGCACCGGGCATCCTGGCGGTAAACATTTCCATCTTTATCGGATATAAACTGCGCGGTATACGCGGAAGCCTTGTAACTGCCCTTGGAACGGTGCTCCCGTCGTTTATCATCATACTGGCCATTGCCATGTTTTTCCATAACTTCAAAGATAACCCCATCGTAGAACGTATCTTCAAGGGTATCCGCCCGGCAGTGGTCGCACTGATTGCGGCACCCACTTTCAGTATGGCGAAATCTGCCAAAGTCAACCGGTATACAATCTGGATTCCGGTTGTTTCTGCCCTGCTTATCTGGTTACTGGGCTTCTCTCCTATCTGGATTATTATCGCGGCAGGCGTAGGCGGCTTTTGCTGGGGAAAATGGAAACAGTCACATCGCTAATCATCCACTTTGACATTTAAACATTATGATCTACCTGCAACTCTTTTATACATTCTTCAAGATCGGACTATTTGGCTTCGGAGGCGGATATGCCATGCTCTCAATGATTCAGGGTGAAGTCGTGACACGCTATGACTGGGTTAGTACTCAGGAGTTTACCGACATTGTAGCCATCAGTCAATCCACTCCCGGACCTATTGGTATCAATGCCGCCACTTATGTGGGTTTTACGGCTACGGGCAGTGTCTGGGGATCTGTCATCGCCACGTTTGCAGTAGTGCTCCCCTCTTTTATCCTGATGCTCACCATCAGTAAGTTTTTTCTGAAATACCAAAAACATCCTGCCGTAGAAGCTGTTTTCAGCGGACTCCGACCTGCCGTAGTAGGACTGCTGGCGTCGGCAGCACTGGTCTTGATGAATACGGAGAATTTCGGTTCACCGACAGGGGATACTTATACATTTGTAATCAGCATTATCATCTTCTTAGTGGCCTTTATCGGAACGAAAAAGTACAATGCCAACCCGATTCTGATGATTATTGCCTGCGGAATAGCAGGACTGATATTATATTAGGAGAGGATTGATGAACCACAGGATGACACATTGATGAACCACAGAGTTTTCAGACAAAAGAACATAAGAACAAATAAAGAATAGCCTGTTCTTTTGTTCTTATGTCTAAAAAAAGCTCTGTGTTACTCTGTGGTGAACTACTTTATAATTTCACCTTCTTACTTACCGATTTCGATTCATTGTGCAAGCGGTCGAGTGCTGTCACAACATAACGGTATTTGGTCTTTCCGTCATCGTAGGGAAGTTTATAGAAATTGTTTCGGGTAATGGCAACGATATGCGAAGCGTCATCAATGTTCACTTTCTCTTTTCCATCAAAACGGTAAACCACATATTGCACGGCACGGTCCATCTCGTCTTTTGCTTTCGGAGCAGTCCAGAAAAGCATATAGCCATCTTCCGTCCACACTTTTTTCACTTTACGCACCTTGCCCGGAGCCTTATCGTCCATAAAATCGAAGACAGGAACCAGAGCAGGATACTTATGATACTCTTGCACAAGTGCGTCCCGATACTTCCCGGCGTTTTCCACCACAGCGCTTGCCGGCCATTGGCAACTTCCGCCGATAGTCTGATAAGCTCTTTCCAGAGCCATCTTGCGAGGCAACTGATTGATGGACGGATTTTTCGGATCGGCATTCTGAACCGTATTCATTACGGATTGGCCGATGAACAAAGGACGGTTCTCCGTATTCTTTGCCCACCACTTCACCAGGGTTTCATAATCGGCAGCGGGGTGACCTATCTGCCAGTATATCTGCGGGATGTTATAATCCACCCAGCCATTACGCGCCCAGAGCAATACATCGGCATACAGGTCATCGTAATTCTGCAAACCATTGGTTTTACTACCCAACGGATCATTCTTCTCGTTACGGTAAATACCGAACGGACTGATACCGAACTTCACCCAGGGTTTCAAGCCACGGATGGTTTCATGAATCTTCTGGATCAGTATGTTCACGTTGCTTCGGCGCCAGTCGGCACGGTTGGTGAATCCTCCGCCGTAACGGGCAAAGCTCGCATCATCGGGGAAGTCGACGCCCTTTGCCGGATAAGGATAAAAGTAGTCGTCCATATGGATGGCATCCACATCGTAACGCGAAACAATGTCTGCCACCACCATACAGATGTGACGGCGGCTCTCGGGCAATGCCGGATCAAAATACAATTGATTATTGTAGGTGACAAACCATTCAGGATGGATATTGTACAGGTGATTGGCTGCCAGTTCACTCTTGAGCGATGTCTTTACCCGGTAAGGGTTAATCCACGCATGGAACTCCATTCCCCGTTTATGGCATTCGTCAATCATAAACTGCATCGGGTCCCAATAAGGCGAAGGCGCCTGTCCCTGCACACCGGTCAGGAAACGGCTCCACGGCTCCAATTGCGAAGCATACAAGGCATCCGCTTCGGGGCGCACCTGAAATATGATTGCATTGATACCTGCTCCCTGCAAAGAGTTGAGCTGATCAATGAGTGTCTGTTTCAGCTTCTCGGTAGGTATGCCACGGAACTGACCATTCACTGCCTGTATCCACGCTCCGCGGAATTCTCTCTTCGGATAAGGGCTTTGTTGTTGGATTTGTGCCCCCACTCCTGTTGCAAGGAAGAGAGCTAAAAGAAGAATCAATTTTCTCAGGTTCATAATCGGTTTCATAAAAATGTGGTGCAAAGATACAATTTTGCTCCTCATTTGCAACGGCTAAGCGAGCAATTCACTATTCGCAAGGTGTTTTTAAGATAAAAGTTCCTTTCTCTGTTAGGTTAAACGTTTCCGACTCGTTATCTTTGCAGTCCAAGTAACGAAAACGCTTATGACTGACAGTAAATACATCTCCATAAAGGGGGCCAGAGTCAACAATCTGAAGAATATTGACGTAAACATTCCCCGCAATAAACTGGTGGTGATAACCGGCCTTTCCGGTTCCGGAAAATCATCGCTTGCTTTCGACACCCTCTATGCCGAGGGACAGCGCCGCTATGTAGAAAGCCTCAGCAGTTATGCCCGCCAGTTCCTGGGCCGAATGAGCAAACCGGAATGTGACTTTATCAAAGGGATTCCGCCTGCCATCGCCATCGAACAGAAGGTAAACAGCCGCAACCCGCGCTCCACGGTGGGTACTTCGACCGAAATCTACGAGTACCTGCGCCTGCTTTATGCCCGTGTGGGCAAAACCTACAGCCCTGTCAGCGGTGAAGAAGTGAAAAAACACTCCATCGAGGACATTGTAAACTGCATGCTCTCATATCCCGAAGGAACCCGCTACACGGTGTTGACGCAGATTTTCCTGCACGACGGACGCACACTTGAACAGCAATTGGAGATCGACCAGAAACAAGGTTTCAACCGTCTTGAAGTGAACGGTGAGATGGTGCGTATCGACGAATACGCTGCCGGCAAAGACGACGTAGTCTACCTTCTCGTCGACCGAATGACGGTGGCAACAACCAAGGATGCCGTCAGCCGCCTGACCGACTCGGCCGAAACAGCCATGTACGAAGGCAATGGCATGTGTATGCTTCGCTTTTATCAACCGGACGGATCGACCCGGCTTCACACCTTCAGCACCAAGTTCGAGGCCGACGGCATCATATTTGAAGAACCGAACGACCAGATGTTTTCGTTCAACTCACCGATCGGTGCCTGTCCGGTATGCGAAGGATTCGGCAAGGTGATCGGCATCGACGAACATCTGGTAGTGCCCAACCGTTCGTTGTCGGTCTACGACGGAGCCATCGTCTGCTGGCGGGGCGAGAAGATGGGTGAATGGCGCGAAGAACTGATTCACAATGCAGAAAAATTCAACTTCCCGATTTTCACCCCTTACTACGAGCTGACCGATGAACAGCGCCGGGTGTTGTGGGAAGGAAACCAATATTTCCACGGCATCAACGACTTTTTCAAGATGCTTGAAGAGAACCAGTACAAGATTCAATATCGTGTGATGCTGGCACGCTATCGTGGAAAGACGCTTTGTCCGAAATGCCACGGTACCCGCCTGAAACCCGAAGCGGGATACGTGCGCGTAGGTGGAAAAAACATCTCGGAACTGGTGGACCTGCCCATCACCGAATTGCAGAAGTTCTTCGATTCGCTTGAACTGAACGAACACGACCAAGCCGTGGCACGCCGCATCCTGACAGAGATCAACAGCCGCATCCGTTTCCTGATCGATGTGGGATTGGGGTATCTCACCCTGAACCGGCTCAGTAATTCGCTCTCGGGCGGCGAAAGCCAGCGCATCAACCTGGCCACTTCGCTGGGAAGCAGTCTGGTGGGCAGTCTCTACATCCTCGACGAACCCAGTATCGGGCTTCACAGCCGGGATACGGACCGCCTGATCCACGTACTCCGCCAACTCCAACAGTTGGGCAATACGGTAGTGGTGGTGGAACATGACGAAGAGATCATACGTGCAGCGGACTACATCATCGACATCGGCCCGAATGCCGGCCGGCTGGGCGGACAGGTAGTCTATCAGGGGGATATGAAAGATTTACAGAAAGGCAGCAACAGTTACACTGTGAAATACCTGCTGGGCGAGGAAAACATTCCCGTACCGGAACACCGCCGCCCGTGGAACAACTATATCGAGATAAAAGGTGCCCGCGAAAACAACCTGAAAGGAGTAGACGTACGCTTCCCGCTCAATGTGATGACCGTCGTAACAGGGGTCAGCGGATCGGGAAAGAGCACACTGGTACGTGACATCTTCTACCGGGCGCTGAAGCGTGAACTGGACGAATGCACTGAACGCCCGGGTGAGTTTGCATCCATCGGAGGCGACCTGCGCAACCTGCGCAACGTGGAGTTTGTCGATCAGAACCCCATCGGTAAGTCCTCCCGTTCGAACCCGGTAACCTACATCAAAGCATACGACGAAATCCGTAAGCTCTGGGCAGATCAGCCACTGGCCAAGCAGATGGGCTATACGGCAGGCTATTTCAGCTTTAACAACGAGGGCGGACGCTGCGAAGAGTGCAAAGGCGACGGAACCATCACAGTGGAGATGCAGTTCATGGCCGACTTGGTGCTGGAGTGTGAATCGTGCCACGGCAAACGCTTCAAAGCCGATACGCTGGAAGTGAAGTTCCAAGATAAAAACATTTATGACGTACTGGAGATGACGGTCAACCAAGCCATCGAGTTCTTCACGGAACACGGGCAAAAGAAGATCGTAAAGAAGCTGATCCCCCTGCAGGATGTCGGTTTGGGATATATCAAGCTGGGACAATCATCGTCCACCCTCTCGGGAGGAGAGAACCAACGCGTGAAACTGGCTTATTATCTGAGTCAGGAGAAAGCGGATCCGACTTTGTTCATCTTCGACGAACCGACCACCGGACTGCACTTCCACGATATACGCAAGCTGCTCGACGCATTTGATGCGCTGATCCGTCGCGGACACTCCATCGTGATCATCGAGCACAACATGGATGTCATAAAATGTGCCGATTACGTGATAGACCTCGGACCGGAGGGCGGAGACAAAGGCGGTAATATTGTGGCAGTCGGGACACCGGAAGAGGTGGCTGCCTGTGCGGCAAGTTATACGGGACAATTCCTGCAGGAGAAGCTGAACCACTTGTAAAACAAGTAAGGGTTCTCTAATCAATTTTATCGGGAACTCACCACAAAGGGGCTGTCAAAAGTCTTTTCACCACAGAATACACAGATTATCAATATGGATAATCAATGACTTAAAATTCACCCAGTGTTACTCTGTGCCCTCTGTGGTGAGTTCCTTTTAAAGGAAAAATCAGAAGTAGAAGCCGAAGCCGACTTTCAGTCCGAACTTCGACCAATCGCTGTCTTTAAAACTCAAATCATAGTAAACAGCCGGCTCTATGGTCACTGTCCGTGTCAGGAAAAAAGCATAACCGGCCTCTGCACCAAGCGCAAAGTCGGTGGTGTCTCCCACCTTCCAGTTATAGCGGTTCATCTTCAATCCGGCACCTAAATAAATGCCACACTTATCAAAGTAATATCTTCCTCCGACACCCAGCGTGTATTTATCCTCAGGTTTGCTCCAGTTGGCACCGGCTGTAACCATCAACGCCACATTGTCCACCAGAAAGGCTCCGCCTTGCGCCTGCAATCCGAACTGTGTTTTCTCGGACTTGCTGTAAGAGAGTCCCAGCCCCGTCACCGAGGGATTCACAATCCACTTTCCTTTCTCAAACTGTGCCTGTGCCGTCACTGAAACAACAAGCAGACATACCATCCACATTAATTTCTTCATAACATTTCTATTTTTTCAGGTTGTTCATATGTTCTTCCTCCCGGCGGCGTTGCTGCATCTGTTCCTTTTTCCTCAGCACCAGCCAAAGAACGAGAACAATGACATACGAAGCAGCCAGGGTGAGATACTTCTCTGTATCGCTTACTTCATTATTGCGAGGCAGCAGATAAGCTGCTGTCACAGACACGTAGATCAGTAGGGCGACAGTAACCCAGGTTGATTTCTTTACTTTCTTCATACGAGTGTTAATTATGTAATAACTTCTTCAACTCCTGATTCGAGTTAAATCTATTTTTCCAAACAGCAAACCAAACGGCCGCCCCCAGCGTGCAAATACCTCCTATCGCATACGAAACGGCGTGTGACAATCCCAATCCTTCGGGAGCAATGCAAATATAAGTGGAGCAGACAGCTGTCATGAACAGGGCCGGAACCAGCGTCAATCCATACATCTTACGGGCACACGCCAGATAGACCGTAATGGCCCAGAGGGTAAATACCGACAAGGTCTGGTTGGCCCAGGCAAAGTAGCGCCAGATCATGTCGAATCCGTCCTTATCACGCAAACTATAAAGCAGCAGCCCGATGGCGGCAACAAACATCGGGACACAAATATACAAACGGCGGCGAATGCTTTTTTGTTCCAGTTTCAGGAAATCGGCAACAATCAGACGTGCCGAACGAAACGCGGTGTCGCCCGACGTAATAGGAGCAGCAATCACCCCCAGAATGGCAAGCACGCCACCCACTGCACCGAGCCACCCTTTCGTGATGGCATCCACAATGACAGAAGCGTTGTTTTCCTCCATACCATGCTCACGATAAAAATAAGTGGCGGCAGCGGCCCAGATCAAGGCGACGATTCCCTCGGTAATCATGGCACCGTAGAATACGGGACGGCCATGACGCTCGGAAGTCATGCAACGGGCCATCAACGGGCTTTGTGTAGCATGAAATCCGGAGATGGCTCCACAGGCGATACTGACAAACATGATTGGAAAAATAGGCAATGCGGCTGCATCCGGATGGGTATTCTGCAATCCGTCCCACAACTCGGGGAGCGCCGGATGATGGACATAGAGCATCACAAGGATGCCCACTGCCATAAACAGCAAAGCTACGGCAAACAGGGGATATATCTTTCCGATGATTTTATCGACCGGCAGCAATGTGGCGAGAATATAATAGATGAATACGACAATGATCCAGAAGGTGGTATCGAGGCTGTCGGGAGTGAGCTTTGCCAGCAGTCCGGCCGGACCTGCCACAAAGACGGCACCTACCAGGATCATCAGGATGACGGTGAAACCGCGCATCACCTGCTTGGTGGTCAGCCCCAGGTAGCGGCCGACAATTTCGGGTAAGCTCTCACCTCCGTTGCGAAGTGAAAGCATACCGGCAAAGTAGTCGTGCGTGGCACCGGCAAAGATGCTTCCCAGCACAATCCACAGGTAAGAAGCCGTACCGAACTTTGCGCCCATAATAGCTCCGAAGATGGGGCCGAGACCGGCTATATTCAGAAATTGAATCATAAAAATCTTCCAGGTGGGGAGAGGGATATAATCCACTCCGTCGGCATGTGTCAGTGCCGGGGTCTTTCGGTCGTCGGGGCCAAAGACACGCTCCACCAATCGTCCGTAAATGAAGTAACCTGCAACCAATGCCAGCAGGCAAATTGTAAATGTAATCATGGCGTGTTGAATTGTTAATCAGCGCAAATGTAACATAATCTGTGGAAACTACACAACTTTACAAAGGGTTTTGCTAACTTTGCGGAAGTTGTGTCGGAACTCTTTCACCACGGAGTAGCACAGAGTATCACAGAGTTTTCACTAATAATCAACAACTTAAAATCGTCTCTGTGTTACTCTGTGTCCTCTGTGGTGAGTTTTGACAGCCCCAGTTTAGAATTCTGTGGTGAACATCAAAACCATTATATTTATGAATACCATCTATAAAAGCCATAACGACTCTTTCTCAGTGAAAAAGAGAGCCGGAAGAGGAACATCCCTCCTCTTTCTTTTTCTCCTCTCCTTACTTCCGCTCCATGCGCAGACCTCCCCGAAACACGAGGTACGGGCTGCCTGGATCACTGCCGTCTACGGACTGGACTGGCCACGCACCAAAGCAACCACTCCCGCAGGCATCCGGCGGCAGAAGGAGGAGCTGATCGACATCCTCGACCGCCTGAAAGAAGCCAACTTTAATACAGTCCTTTTCCAGACACGTACCCGTGGAGATGTACTCTACCGTTCGGACATTGAACCTTTTAACTCCATACTGACCGGCAAGGTCGGCGGCGATCCCGGATACGACCCTTTGGCCTTCGCCATCGAAGAGTGCCACAAACGGGGTATGGAGTGTCATGCCTGGATGGTGACCATCCCACTTGGAGGCAAGAGACACGTAGCCTCACTCGGCAAACAATCGGTAACCAAACGCCAGCGGGACATCTGCGTGCCTTATAAAAACGAATATTTCCTCAACCCCGGACATCCCGCCACCAAAGAGTATCTGATGAAGTTGGTACGTGAAGTGGTCAGCCGCTACGACGTGGACGGAGTTCACTTCGACTACCTCCGCTATCCCGAAAACGCGCCCCGCTTCCCGGACAGTTACGACTTCCGCCGCTACGGTAAAGGACGTTCGCTGGCACAATGGCGCCGTGACAACCTGACGGACATTGTGCGTTACATCTATAACGGAGTGAAAGCCATGAAGCCCTGGGTGAAGGTGAGCACCTGTCCGGTAGGGAAATACCGCGACACGTCACGATACTCCTCCAAAGGCTGGAATGCTTTTTTCACCGTCTACCAGGATCCTCAGGGATGGCTGGGCGAGGGCATTCAAGACCAGATCTACCCGATGATGTATTTCCGCGGCAACGGCTTCTACCCCTTTGCGCTCGACTGGCAGGAGCAAAGCAACGGACGCCACATCGTGCCCGGGCTGGGAATCTACTTCCTTCATCCCGACGAGGGTAACTGGACCTCCGAAGAAGTGGAACGCCAGATACATTTCATCCGCGCCAACCACTTGGCAGGCGAAGCGCATTATCGGGTAAAGTACCTGATGGACAATACCCAGGAAGTATACGACATACTCCGGGAGCAGTTCTATCAATATCCGGCACTGCAACCGCCCATGCCGTGGATCGACAACGCGGCTCCTACCGCACCGTCGGAACTAAATGTAGTTTCCACCGGCGACGGATATACCCGGCTCAGCTGGAAAGCTGCCACGGATAATGACAGACAGAATGCACCGATGTACATAATTTACGCTTCGGACACCTATCCGGTGGACATTACGAACCCGGAAAACATTCTTGTACAAAACCTGCGGGACACGCACTACACCTATGCTCCCATCCGTCCGTGGATGGCCCGGAAGTATTTTGCCGTCACGGCAGTGGACCGCTGCGGGAATGAAAGTGAGGCGACACAAGGAGAAAAATGACATTTTTTTTAATGATACAATTTAATACACTATCTTTGCAAAACAAACAACGAATCAAACAAACAAACCATCAAAACATTGAATTAAAAGTATGCGGTTCATCCTATTATTTATAAGTTGCTATATCACCATATTTTTACTCACAGCATGCTCTTTCGAAGAAGAACGACGGATATTGGTAATCCACTCTTATGAAAACGATTATCAAGGATACGCAGAATACAATAAACTGATAAAAAAGGAGTTCTCAAAAGCCCGTATACCGGTGAAACTCTCTTTCTTTTATCTAAATTGTGAACGCTATAACGAACCACAAGAAATAAAACGAATCAACCTTTTCATGGATTCTATTGCCAAATGGAAACCCGAAATCATTCTTGTGAATGATGATCAAGCCACTTATTCGTTACTGAAAAGCCACAATCCCATATTAAAAGAAATACCCATCGTGTTTTCCGGAGTCAACTATCCCAATTGGGAACTGATAAAGCAGTATGATAATGTGACCGGATTTGAAGACAAGATAGATTTTAGCAAAAACCTGAAAATGATAAAAAGGCTAACCGGTATAACTAATATTTACACGATATTGGATTATACTTTTTTAGACCGGAAAATCAGAAACCACATCAACTGTCAATTAGAGTCAACTGATATCATATCCAACTTAGACTGGCATCTGGACAAACAGGCATCATGGAAAGAAACTCACAAAGGTAACATAGTATTTACCGCCCTATCTGCACGCAAAATATCCGAGGAACAAACTGAAGACCCAACAAACGGTGCAGACTTTTTATGGGCTATCGGTAAATACAGCAAAATGCCTTATCTACAAACCAAATTAGACTATACGACGCTCACGATGGCATCTTTTTCTACCCAGATGCGCTTTACAGCCATCAATGAGCTTTTTGACTGCGGATATAATTTTCTGGGCGGATACATGACTCCGAGCCACATTCAGGCACAAGAATCTGTCCATGCAGCAGTGCAGATCCTTAGAGGGAAAAACATCACTGACATGTCTATCCAAGAAAGCTCCAAAGGATATTTTATCGACTGGAACGTCATGCAAAAAGAGGGTATGACCATTGCAGACATCCCCAATGAATATACCATCATCAATATTCCCTTTAAAGCCCTGCATCCCGTCCTTTGGTGGTCCGGTTTATTGGGTAGTATCTTTTTTATTCTCGGCCTGCTGTCAGGCATCACCTACTTGTATTGGCGTGAAACCCAAAAGAAGCGTTCCATCCTCTATGAATTGGAAGATGAAAAAGAATCATTGGCACTGGCAGTGGAAGGAAGCGACACTTATGCGTGGCGGTTAAAAAACAACATGATGGTATTTGAAAATGCATTCTGGAAAAACTTAGACATAACTCCCCGCCCATTGACGATTCAGGAGTTCCTCTCTTTTGTAGATGCCGAATATCTGTCCGCAGCACAATTCCTTTTGGCAAAGAACGCCATCAGCAGCAAACACTTCATAAAGCTGAAATGTGATTTCAACGGGAAGGGGTATCAATGGTGGGAACTTCGATGCAGTACCATGGAAAGCGCTTTGGGAGGACAGAAGACCACGGGACTTTTATTGAACATAGAAGATTATAAAAAACGGGAACAAGAACTGATAGAAGCACGTAAGATGGCGGAGAAAGCAGAGCTCAAAGAGTCTTTCCTGGCCAACATGAGCCATGAAATACGTACACCATTAAACGCTATCGTCGGATTTTCCACCCTGCTTGCTTCTCCTGATGATACAGACATCTCGCAAGAAGAAAAAGACCTGTATGTGGAAACCATCCACCGCAACAACGAACTGCTGCTGAAACTTGTCAATGATATATTGGAAATATCCCGGATTGAATCCGGCTACATGTCATTCAAATACGACGATTATCCGCTGGCTACTCTTATCAACGATACTTACCAGACCCATAAGGTTCTAGTTTCTCAAAATATCAATTTCATACTGGAAGAGAGTGGCGAAGACATTATCGTGCATCTTGACAAAGACCGATTGATTCAGGTTATCACCAACCTCTTAAACAATGCTGTAAAATTCACTCAGGAAGGCTATATAAAACTGGGTTGGAAGTACCTTTCGCAGAATGAAGAAGTTGAAATTTATGTTGAAGATAGCGGAATAGGCATTCCGCAGTCCGAACAGAAAATGATATTCAACCGCTTCTACAAACAGAACGAATTCGCGCAAGGAACAGGACTGGGACTCTCCATCTGCAAAGTTATAGTAGAAAAACTTCAGGGAAGACTGTCATTACAGTCGATAGCAGGTGTAGGAAGCCGCTTCTCCATTTTCTTTTCCTGCAAAAAGCAATCCTTATAAACTCCGTCTCAGTCCTCCACAAGGATATATGCCCGGTAACGGCTCGTCTTCAGGACGGGGACCAATGGCAGATACCCCTTCACCACCCGGCCTTCTTCCGTATGCAGCGGGTGCCCGGCCTTCATCGCATTGTGTTCCTGCAATGCCTGCCCGTCGGATGGATAATAAGAGACACGAAACACCCCCGAAGCCCCGGATTGTACATAACGGTCGTATATCAGGCGGGACACAAGCCCCATATTCATGCGCAAATTGATTTCCACACAAGGATGGATGCGAAACGCCGGAAGAGCCCCGCACCGGCAAATCATCATATCTACTCCCAGATAACCGGCATACTCCGTTCCTAAAGAGACGGACAATCGTCTTTGCAGCTCTTCCCGAAGCCGACGTAAAGCCGCCACAGGCACATAAGCCGACAATCTTCGTTCAATCTCCACATCGGACAGCAACCGGTTTCCTTCGTAAGCTCCACCAGCGTTGGTACGGAACAAAGAGTATCCGGCAAAAGTAATCCGCCCCTTTCCGTCCGAATAAAACTCCATGGCAAAATCTTCTACCTTATTATATACAGGTTCACCGACAACTCCTCCCTGCTGCTCTATAACCCGGGCACACCAACGCTCTATCAGAGGAGTGAACACTCCCTTGCACCAGTTCAGCCCTTTACCGCTTCCGGACAAGGGGGCTTTGAGCAGACAGCGTTCCAGACTCTCTACAAATGCTCGGCAATCGGACAAAGCGGTTAGGTAACAAGACTCTCCACAAAACGCTTCATCCACTTGCAGACCGGACAACAACTTCACGGCTTGCAAACGATGGGACAGATTGCGCAACCGCCCTATATCCTCCACCGAAGGTACCGCAGCATCAGGTACTCCCAATGAAAGCAGACGTTTCCGGAGTGCCGGATTCCATCCCCAGGGAACCACCGAACGTACTTCCGAAAAATCTTCGGCCTGGGTTCTCAAAGATGCGGGAAGCGGAAATAAGTCGAGCATCTCTTCCAGAAAAGACTGATTATAGGCAGACGGAGCAAGCACACCGCACGGCCCGTCCGTAAACCATACGGGGAGCAACGCCAACTCTTCCGCCATCCGGCGGGCGGAGGCAGGCGGCATATAATTGACTTCGCCACTGGCAAGAGCCAGATCCTGATCGGGATTAAACAAGTAAAGCAGATTCGACATTAGCATCAATTAATTAAACAGAATTCATCCGGATGCAGAGACTTGTACGAGTGACAGCAACGAACAGTTACGTGTTTTTTCACCCTAAGATACATCCATGCCCGGGGATAGAAACTATCATTTAATTCCTTAAACGTATCGTCACCTGTCCTTTTGTTGCCATTTCCGGTTTTTCACTTACAAACCCTTTGTTCTCCAAGAAGCAACTAACATTAAAACCGGGAAATTTCCTGCAAATATATGCACAAAAACGCATATAAAACCGAGAAACAAGCCATTTTCTGCGGGGCAAACCGTCACTTTCCGCCAGGCAAAGACTTCACTTCCCCCGGGAAAAGACTTCACTTCTCCGGAGCAAAGCCTTCACATCTCCCGGAGTGACGATTGACAGCCCATCAACAAAGGCTCTTCTCCCCTTCCCCGACTCTATTTCCTCTCTCTCGACGAAGCATTTCAAACTAACAAAAGAAACCCTTTTTCAAAGAAATACCGGCATAAACTACCGAAAATGAAAAACTATATTTATATTTGCAAGCAAACACTGAAGTAGACAAGCAAAAGCATAATTGCCCGATTGAACTGGCTGCGTTTTTTCAGAAGCAGCTTGCCGTTGACCCGAAATAACGCCTCTACCACCTATTAGGAATACCGTTTTGACAAAATGAAGCAAAAGATAAACTTGCTAAACGAAACTACAATTTTGCTATCTCTACTTTGCAATTTCTAAAAAAAGGCTTATATTTGCCCCCCGAAAAACCCAAGAAAAGAGATGGAAACATTCTACCGCACACATGCCTACCTTGTTGAGCACACCAATGCCCCGGTCCGCCGCGACTTGATGGACGAAATAAACTGGAGTGACCGACTGATTGGTATCAAAGGAACACGTGGCGTGGGAAAAACCACTTTCCTGCTTCAATACGCCAAAGAGAAATTCGGAACCGACCGTTCATGCCTCTTTATCAACATGAACAATTTCTATTTCTCCGGACACAGTATCGTCGACTTCGCCAATGAATTCCAGAAACGGGGCGGAAAGGTATTGCTGATCGACCAAGTATTCAAGCATCCCGACTGGAGCCGCGAATTGCGTATGTGCTACGACCGTTTCCCCAATCTGAAAATCGTATTCACCGGTTCATCCGTCATGCGCCTCAAAGAAGAGAATCTGGAGTTGCGCGACATTGTGAAGAGCTACAACCTCCGGGGCTTTTCGTTCCGCGAATTTCTGAACCTGCAAACAGGCATGAAATTCCGCCATTATACACTCGAAGAGATATTAAGCAGCCACGAACAGATAGCCAAGGGAGTACTTTCAAAGGTCCGCCCGTTGGATTATTTTCAAGACTACCTCCACCACGGTTTCTACCCCTTCTTCCTTGAGAAACGCAATTTCTCGGAGAATCTGCTCAAAACCATGAACATGATGGTAGAAGTAGATATCCTGCTTATTAAACAAATTGAGCTGAAATATCTCTCAAAGATAAAAAAATTATTATATTTGTTGGCTGTAGACGGGCCGAAGGCCCCAAACGTAAGCCAATTGGCAAGCGACATACAAACATCACGCGCCACGGTGATGAATTACATCAAATATCTGGCCGACGCACGACTGATCAACCTGGTCTATCCCAAAGGGGAAGAATTCCCCAAGAAACCATCGAAGATTATGCTGCACAACCCCAATCTGATGTATTCCATCTACCCTGTAAAGGTGGAAGAACAAGATGTGCTGGACACTTTCTTTGTAAACACGATGTGGAAAGACCATAAAGTGCACAAAGGTGACAAAAACACCTCGTTCATGGTAGACGAAGTGATGCCTTTCAAGATATGCTGCGAAGGGGTGAAGATCAAGAACAACCCCGGAGTGACGTATGCTTTGCATAAGGCCGAAATTGGCCGTGGCAACCAGATACCTCTCTGGATGTTCGGTTTTTTATATTAACATCTAATCTCAGTCATTATGGATTACGAAAAGCTTGAACAACTGAAACGCCTCCACGACAGCGGAGCGTTGAACGATGAAGAATTTGAAAAAGAAAAGAAAAAGATATTGGATGAAGAAGATGCGGGCAAACCCACAACCGTACTCCCCATGGGACTGACAGAAAATACTTATCTGGCACTGATGAACTTCGCCATGTTCATACCGTATGTAGGCTGGATTGCCCCCATTGTGCTTTGGATCATGGGCAAAGAAAGTTCCGCACCCGTCAACCGCCAAGGCAAATACATCCTGAACTGGTACATCAGCTGGTTTCTGTACAGCATCGTGCTGACGGTACTCTTCATCATATTCATGTTCAGCGGCATAGTATCCATAAGCGATATGAATTATGAAAACGACCAGAGTTCTCCATTGGCGGTCCTCTTGAGCATATTCGGCGGAGGAGCCGGAATTCTGCTTCTCCTGATACTCGGAGTAGGCTGTTTCCTGTGTCTGCTGTTCCCTATCATCGGAGGCATCAAAGGGCTGAACGGAAAAACATGGAAGTATCCGCTTTCCATACCGTTTTTTAAAGTCTCAGCTTCTGGCAACTAAAACAAGGACAGATTATGGATTACAAGAAATTGGAAGAATTAAACCGGTTGCGCCAATCAGGCGCATTGACCGACGAAGAGTTCGAACAGGAAAAACAAAAGATACTGAATGGTGAATCCCGTAAAGATACATTTGGCATTTCGGACAGCAGCTATCTGGGTTTGATAAACCTTCTGCTCCTGATACCGACATGGGGATGGATTGTTTCTATCGTCGCATGGATCATCGGCAGAGATAAATCGGAAGCCATCGCCATACAAGGAAGATACATCATCAACTGGCTGATCAGTTGGGCCATTTACATGATAATAGTAGGAATTACCCTTGCGGGAAACCTTTTTGGAGCCCTTATCGGCTCGTTGAGTTCCCCTTTAGGACTGTTAAGCGGTTCTTTCTTTACGCTAAGGGCATTACCTATTATCCTTTTATCAGCTGTTTTTTTTGTGTTCCCCATCATCGGAGGCATCAAAGGACTGAACGGAAAAACATGGAAGTATCCGCTTTCCATACCGTTTTTGAAATAAACAAATAAATTACTTACTTAAATATTATTTTTAGTTATGACTAAACAGAAGAAATTCATCACATGTGATGGTAACCAGGCTGCTGCGCATATCTCGTATATGTTTTCAGAAGTAGCTGCCATTTACCCCATCACTCCTTCTTCTACGATGGCTGAATACGTAGACGAATGGGCTGCCGCAGGACGTAAGAACATCTTCGGCGAAACAGTATTGGTACAGGAAATGCAATCTGAAGGTGGTGCGGCAGGTGCTGTTCACGGTTCTCTTCAGGCCGGTGCACTGACTACTACTTACACTGCTTCTCAGGGTCTTCTTTTGATGATCCCGAACATGTATAAGATTGCCGGTGAGTTCCTGCCTTGCGTATTCCACGTATCGGCCCGTACACTGGCTTCTCACGCACTGTGTATCTTCGGTGACCATCAGGACGTAATGTCTGCACGCCAGACAGGTTTCGCCATGTTGGCTGAAGGCTCTGTACAGGAAGTGATGGACTTGGCCGGTGTTGCACACCTTGCCACAATCAAAGCCCGCGTTCCTTTCATGAACTTCTTCGACGGTTTCCGTACTTCACACGAAATCCAGAAGATCGAAATGCTGGAAAACGAGGACCTCGCTCCGCTGGTTGACCAGGAAGCTCTTGCTGAATTCCGTGCCCGTGCGCTGAACCCGATGAATCCGGTTGCCCGTGGTATGGCCGAAAACCCTGACCACTTCTTCCAGCACCGCGAATCATGCAACAACTACTATGACGCTGTTCCTGCCATCGTTGAGGAATACATGAACGAGATTTCCAAGATCACAGGACGCAAATACGGTTTGTTCGACTACTACGGAGCCGAAGATGCAGAACGCGTAATCATCGCCATGGGTTCTGTAACCGAAGCTGCCCGCGAAGCTATCGACTACCTGACCAGCCAGGGCGAGAAAGTAGGTTTGGTTGCAGTTCACCTGTACCGTCCGTTCTCTGCCAAACATTTCATGGCTGCCGTACCTAAGACTGCCAAAACAATCGCAGTACTCGATCGTACAAAAGAACCGGGTGCTAACGGCGAACCTCTGTATCTGGATGTTAAAGACTGCTTCTATGGCACAGAAAATGCTCCGGTTATCGTAGGTGGTCGTTACGGTCTGGGTTCTAAAGACACTACTCCTGCCCAGATCATCGCCGTATTCAAGAATCTGGCTATGCCGATGCCGAAAAACCACTTTACTATCGGTATCGTAGACGACGTAACTTTCACATCTCTTCCTCAGGAAGCAGAAATCGCTTTGGGCGGCGACAGCATGTTCGAAGCTAAATTCTACGGTTTGGGTGCTGACGGTACGGTAGGTGCCAACAAAAACTCAGTGAAGATTATCGGTGACAACACTGATAAACACTGTCAGGCCTACTTCTCTTATGACTCTAAGAAGTCAGGAGGTTTCACTTGCTCTCACCTGCGCTTCGGTGACGACCCTATCCGTTCTACTTATCTGGTAAACACTCCGAACTTTGTGGCTTGCCACGTTCAGGCTTACCTGCATATGTATGACGTAACCCGTGGTTTGCGTAAGAACGGTTCGTTCTTGCTGAACACCATCTGGGAAGGCGAAGAACTGGCAAAGAACCTGCCTAACAAAGTGAAGAAATACTTTGCACAGAACAACATCTCTGTATATTATATCAACGCAACCCAGATTGCACAGGAAATCGGTTTGGGCAACCGCACCAACACCATCCTCCAGTCTGCTTTCTTCCGTATCACAGGCGTGATCCCCGTAGACCAGGCTGTAGAACAGATGAAGAAATTCATCGTGAAATCTTACGGTAAGAAGGGTGAAGACGTTGTGAACAAGAACTACGCAGCTGTTGACCGCGGTGGCGAATACAAGACTTTGGCTGTTGACCCGGCTTGGGCTAACCTGCCGGATGATGCTAAAGTTGAAAACAACGACCCGGCATTCATCAACGAAGTGGTTCGTCCGATCAACGCTCAGGACGGAGACCTGTTGCCTGTATCTGCATTCAAGGGCATCGAAGACGGAACCTGGTATCAGGGTACTTCGAAATACGAAAAACGCGGTGTAGCTGCTTTCGTACCGGAATGGAACGCAGAAAACTGTATCCAGTGTAACAAGTGTGCTTACGTTTGTCCTCACGCTTCTATCCGTCCGTTTGTACTCGACGCAGAAGAGCAGAAAGGTGCAAGCTTCGAACAACTGAAAGCTGTAGGCAAAGCATTCGACGGCATGACATTCCGTATCCAGGTTGACGTTCTCGACTGTCTGGGTTGCGGTAACTGTGCCGACATCTGTCCGGGCAACCCGAAGAAGGGTGGCAAGGCTCTGACTATGAAACACCTTGAAAGCCAGTTGGCTCAGGCTGATAACTGGACTTACTGTGCAGACAACGTGAAGAGCAAACAACACTTGGTAGACATCAAGGCTAACGTGAAGAACTCTCAGTTCGCTACTCCATTGTTCGAATTCTCGGGAGCTTGCTCAGGTTGCGGTGAAACTCCGTATGTGAAACTGATTTCTCAGTTGTACGGTGATCGCGAAATGGTTGCCAACGCTACCGGATGTTCTTCTATCTACTCAGGTTCAGTACCTTCAACTCCATATACAACAAACGCAAAAGGACACGGTCCGGCTTGGGCTAACTCACTGTTCGAAGACTTCTGCGAATTTGGTTTGGGTATGGAACTGGCTAACGAAAAGATGCGTGCACGTATCGTGAAGTTATTCAACGAAATCCTGGCAGCCGACAATGCTCCGGCTGAAGCTAAGGAAGTATTGAAAGCATGGATCGAAAACATGTACGATGCAGACAAGACCAAAGAACTGGCTCCGCAGATCGAAGCAATCATCGAACAAGGTATTGCGGCAGGTTGCCCGATCAGCAAAGAGCTGAAAGGTCTGACTCAATACTTGGTTAAACGCAGCCAGTGGATCATCGGTGGTGACGGTGCTTCTTACGATATCGGTTACGGTGGTCTCGACCACGTTATCGCTTCGGGTAAGGACGTTAACATTCTGGTTCTGGATACAGAGGTTTACTCTAACACAGGTGGTCAGTCTTCTAAAGCCACTCCGGTGGGCGCCATCGCTAAATTTGCCGCTTCCGGTAAACGCGTACGTAAGAAAGACCTCGGCCTGATGGCTACTACATACGGTTATGTATATGTTGCACAGATCGCTATGGGTGCTGACCAGGCTCAGACTCTGAAAGCTATCCGCGAAGCTGAAGCATATCCCGGACCGTCACTCATCATCGCTTACGCTCCGTGTATCAACCACGGTCTGAAAGCCGGTATGGGTAAGAGCCAGGAAGAAGAAGACAAGGCTGTTAAGTGCGGTTACTGGCACTTGTGGCGTTACAACCCGGCTCTGGAGGCTGAAGGCAAGAATCCGTTCACGCTGGATAGCAAAGAACCGAACTGGGATGACTTCAAAGGCTTCCTGAAAGGCGAAGTTCGTTACGCATCGGTTATGAAACAGTATCCTGCAGAAGCAGAAGAACTGTTCCAGGCTGCCGAGGACAACGCTAAGTGGCGTTACAACAACTACAAGCGTCTGGCCAACCAGGCTTGGGGTGTTGCTGAATGATCTTTGATCGGATAATATAACTCTCAAAGGGGGAAGGGACTAAAATAGGTTCTTTTCCCCTTTTTTGCCAAATAGAAATGAATAGGTTTCACCACAGATTACACAGATTAACACAGAACTCTTAATTCGATATATTGACGAGATAAATTATCAATCTGTGTTAATCCGTGTAATCTGTGGTGACCCCCAAACGGAATAATTATGAACATAACCATACGACCAACCCGACTTGAAGAACTCGACCAAGTGATGCCATTCTACGAACGTGCCCGCCGCTTTATGGCTGCCAATGGCAATGCCAACCAGTGGATCAACGGATACCCCGCTTCCGACGACATCCGGCAGGATATCGAAAACGGGGACAGTTATGTATTTGTAAATGAAAACCAAGAGTTAGAAGGCTGTTTTGCTTTCATCCGGGGAGAGGACCCCAACTATAAAGTTATCAAAGACGGCGCTTGGCTCAACGATGCCCCTTACGGGGTAATCCATCGCATCGCATCCGGCGGACGGGTAAAGGGATTGATGGACTTATGCCTGGAATGGTGTTCGTCCCACTGTCCGAACCTGCGTGTAGACACTCACCGTGACAATAAAGTTCTCCAAAACATTCTCTTAAAGAACGGTTTCACCTATTGTGGCATCATTTATGTGAAGAACGGTACGGAACGACTTGCCTACCAACGCATCGCCGTTACCCGATAGACAGAACTCAGAAGTTGGATTCCCGGACACACATATACCGCTTATGATTCAGGAATCCAGCTTTCTATCAGTTCCCGGTGTTCATCACGCCATTTTCGGACAAGGTCTTCTTCGTCCATCCGTGCATCTTTCAATGCTTTCATCAACGAACTGATCTCTTCTGTAGTGAATTTAATATTGCTGAAAAACTTTGCCGCAAAAGGATCTTTCTCCGTAAATCCTTTCCATCCGATGACATAGATAGATTCCACATTCCCATAAGTACCTTTCGGATCATGCAGGAACTTCAGGGGATAGCGGTCGAACATCCAATGCGGTGTCCATCCGGTGATGACGATCCACGATTCTTTATCCATGGCTTTCTGCAAGGAAGCCAACATGGTAGAGCTACTGGAAGTAAGCAACTTATATCCATCGAGCCCATAGTCCGCAATAGCCTTATCCGTAGTTTTCATAATGCCCGCTCCGGCATCGATCCCGACAATCTCGGAAGAGAATTGCCCTTTATGGGAAGCAAGTTCTCCGATTGAGTCGATACTGACGTACTGAGGCACTACCAGCCCGACCCTTGCACTGTCATATACCTCACCGATAAACTCGATCTGATCGCCATACTGATCCATGTAGTCTTTCATCGTCACAGGCAGCCAGGCATCCATAAACACATCCGCTTTCCGACGCGAAACCGACGCAAAGATGGGGGCCACATCCGCATTGAGCAGTTCTACCTCATACCCCTGCTCTTCCAGCACCACTTTGGCCAGATGACTCATGGCAATGCCCTCCAGCCAGTTGGCATAGGCGATGCTTATCTTCTTTTTCCCGGTATCCGGGTTACAGGCCGTACACATCACGGCCAGTAACAACAATAAACTTCCTATTATCCTATATTTCCGCATATCGATTCTTTCTCCTTTCTATTTTTTGTTCTTACGACGAACCATCCCTTGGGTAATCCGGTCCAAAATAATTGCCAGTATCACAACCGCTATACCTCCTTCAAAGCCCAAACCGATTTTCATCTGAGTAATACCCTTCAGAACGATTTCACCCAAGCCGCCTGCCGCAATCATAGCTGCAATGACAACCATAGAAAGAGACATCATAATCGTCTGGTTCACTCCGGTCAGGATAGTGGGCAAGGCCAGAGGCAACTGCACTTTATAAAGCAGCTGCCACCGGGTGGCCCCGAACGAACGCGAAGCCTCTACCACGTTCTTCGGTACCTGGCGAATGCCAAGTCCCGTCAGCCGAATCACCGGAGGCATTGCAAAGATGATGGTGGCAAACACTCCCGGCACCACCCCCAGCCCGAAAAACAGGACGGCAGGTATCAGGTAGACAAAGGCAGGCATGGTCTGCATCAGGTCCAGTATGGGGTGTATCACTTTCTCCGCACGGTTACTGTTTGCCGTCCACACCCCGATGGGCACCCCCACGATAAGGGCGAGACAGGTAGATGACAGTACCAGTGCCAATGTCTGCATAGTGGCCTCCCAAAAGCCCATACCGTAGATAAGCAGCAACCCTAAAAGGGTGAAAACCGCCACCCCGCGCCCGGCTTTCATCCATGCCAGCAACACCATTGCAGCAATGGTCAGATAAAAGGGGATACCAAACAAGATATGCTGAAACCCATTGATAAAACTGCCGATGCCCAGATTCAGCGCATCGAAAAAAGCGGAGAAGTGTATCATCATCCAGTTGATGAGTTCTTCAATATATTGTCCTATGTTGATCATAATTCTATTGCATTTTGAATGATTTCATTGATTTCCTGTTTGTTCTTTCCGGTCACTTCGAAAATGAGCGATGACAAGGGGACGACTCCCTGAAATTCACGGCCTTCGTTCACCACCCAGATAGGAGAATTGGTCTTGGTCATCAATGGCAGGATGTCTTCCAATATCGTATCTCCCAGCACCGAATGCACTTCTTCGCGAACAACCGACTCTATTGACTTCACCTGCTCTTTACGCAACCGGAGCAAATCCTTTAAACGCACCTCTCCCACCAACACATTGTTTGCATCTACCACAGGCAACACGGTCAGATTATGTTCGAACATTTTACGGATCAGAACTTCCGGCCCTTCTTTCTTCAACCGGGCCACGAGGGGTTTATCAACCATCACCGAAGCGGCGGTAATGATCTTGCTACGATCCACACTCTCCACGAAGCGTTCCACATAAGCATTCGCCGGCTCTGTCAGAATCTCCTCCGAAGTACCTACCTGCACCACTTCCCCATCCTTCATGATGGCAATCCGGTCACCCAGCTTGATGGCTTCATTCAAATCGTGAGTAATAAACACAATGGTCTTTTTCATTTTAGACTGTAAAGTCAGCAATTCATCCTGCATTTGTATACGGATCAAAGGATCGAGGGCAGAAAAAGCTTCATCCATCAGCAGCACTTCAGGATCGTTGGCCAGAGCACGGGCCAGCCCGACGCGTTGCTGCATCCCGCCGGACAGTTCGCTGACCATCTGATTCTCGTAACCTTTCAAACCCACCAACTGCATACTTTCCATCGCCCTGTGCTCACGTTCCTGTTTTTTCACTCCCTGCAGCTCCAGCCCGAAAGCTATGTTATGCAACACCGAACGATGGGGCAACAGTCCGAAATGCTGGAACACCATAGCCAGTTCTTTTCTCCGGATACGGAGCAGCTCTTTATCGGTAACATTCGAAATATCTCTTCCATTGATGATTACCTCACCGGAAGTAGGTTTTATCAATCGGTTGATACAACGCAGCAAAGTGGATTTCCCACTCCCCGAAAGTCCCATAATCACGAATATCTCTCCCTCCCGGACAGAGAGGTTTGCGTCTTTTACGGCAACCGTGCATCCGGTTTCCTTTAAGATCTCACTCTTGCTCTTTCCTTCTTTCAACATACGCAAAGCATGCTGCTTGTCGTTGCCAAAAATGAGATACAAGTCTTTAATCGTTATTTTACTCATACATAATAGGGTTTAGATTATTAAAAAACGGACCAGGCGGCCTACACACACGAAAACAAACACTTCTTTATAGTAAAAAAGTTGATACCGGAAAACAACGGTTGTGTTGTTCCCCCGGTCAAATATGATTTCTTAACCCGGTTATTACAGACAGGATTCCTGTCAACAGATAGTTACTATATCCCGAAAGTCAAATTCACATCCATACACAGGTATTACCCAAAGATGTGTGTACGGGCAATTAAATAAACAAGCCGAGCGTTCAAATAGTTCATCACATTATTTTCGATGAACACGCCGCATGTACATAAACTGCCACAAGAAAGCCGGCATCACCCCACTCAAATACTGTCGCTCTTCCACCTGTGAAGTTTAAGGTCGACACAACCGTTTTTTCGGAATGAAACACCTTCATCGGACAGCAGTTGCCGCTGTTCATCCCATCCGGGCACCAATCGCCCTATGGCATTGACTACCCGATGACAAGGAAGGCTTAAACCGGCAGGTACCTGCTTCAATGCACGCCCCACCATACGTGAATATTGCGGCATCCCGAGCAAAGCGGCAATATCACCATAAGTAACAACGCTACCGGCAGGAATTTCACGCACGACACTGTATACTTCATTGCAAAAAGTTTCGGACAAATTAGATTTATTTTCTTTATAATCTTTCATGGGTGTATCGCTTTTATGCAGCAGGTTCTTTTATAATCCGCTTCTTTTCAAAAACTCCGTCGGGCTTTCACCGAACTGTTCTTTGTAGCATTTCGTAAAGTAGGAAGGTGACGTAAAACCCACTTCATATCCAACCTCTGCTATCGTCATGTCCGAAGAGGCCAGCAGCGAAGCCGCTTTCTTAAGCCGTGCCATGCGAAGCAGTTCGTTCGGCGCAAAATTGGTGAGCGACTTGATCTTCCGGTAGAGCTGAACACGGCTCAGCCCCATCTCCTTGCCCAAATCTTCCACATTCAGTTCCGAATCACCCATCTTTGCTTCAATCAGGGACTTGAACCGTTCGACAAAATCTTTATCCATATCGCAGATATCCTCTTTGGCCAATGTCTGCCGGTCGCCAAAGAACTGCTTCATGCGCCGTCGCGACTCAATCAGATTGCGGATACGAGTCAGCAGCAACTGCGAACTAAAAGGCTTGGAAATATAAGAATCGGCTCCACCGGCATATCCCTGAATACGCTGCTCGTCAAGCGAACAAGCTGTCAGCAGGATCACGGGAATGTGGCAGGTCTGCAATTCCCCCTTCAACCGCCGACAACATTCGATACCATCAATCCCCGGCATCATCACATCGGAGATGATGACATCGGGAACATACTTCATCGCTTTACGGATTCCTTCGGTCCCGTCCGCAGCTTCGATGACGGAGTACTCCGAATTGAGTAATGTGTGCACATAAGCACGGATGTCAGCATTGTCGTCGACCACAAGTACAGAAGGTTTGGACGGATCATTGAAGTTCTCCGCTTCATCCTCCCGGAGCAGGTTATCCACCCGGTCCGGAGCAGATGCCTCCACCGGAGCAGATGCCACGCCGGTCTCCGCTTCGCATGTCCGCACCGGCAAATCGACGGTAAAGACAGTTCCCTGCCGTTCGTCGCTCTCCACCTCGATGATTCCGCCATGTATCTCGACAAACGCTTTTACCAGTGCCAGCCCGATACCGGAACCGGTATGATGCCTGTCGATCTTATAGAAACGGTCGAAGATGCTGCGGATATGTTCTGCCGAAATCAGACTCCCGGTATTGGCCACTGTAAAACGGAAGAAAGGAGTGCCCTCTTTCTGCAAAGCCGAAAGCCGGACAGTGACTTTACCATTCTCGGGGGTAAACTTGAACGCATTGCCCAACAGATTGAAGTAGATACGCTCCATCTTCTCAGCATCCGCCAGAGTGTGGTAATCGGCACCGGGCATGCTGTCGAACGAAAAATGGATATGCTTCCGCCGGGCGGCTGCCTGAAACGAATCGTTCCACTCTCCGAAGCACTGCAACAGGTTGAGCGGGACCGGGGTAAACTCCATCTTTCCCGTCTCGTATTTGCGAAAATCGAGTATCTGATTGACCAGACGCAACAGGATCTGTACGTTGCGCTGCACCAGCAACAGCATCCTGCGCCGGTCACCCTCCAATGACGGGTCGGCCAACAACTGCTCCACCGGATCGGCAACCAGAGTGAGAGGGGTGCGGAAGTCATGTGAAATGTTGGTAAAGAAAACCAGTTTGGCATGTGTGGCTTCCTCCAGTTGATGGGAAAGTTCTATCAGTTGGTCTCTCTGCTCTTCCAGTTGCTCCTTCTGGCGGGAAAGTTCCCGGTACAGGCGATTCTTGGAACGGAGAGATTTATACACGACAATCAACAATCCGACGATCAACAACAGGATGACAAAGCCCCCATACAGCACCACCTGCTGCGTGGCCACCCGCGAAAGATACGTCCCTACCCGGCTGTTGAGCGTCTCGATTTTTCCATCCAACTCGCTGATATGGGCTGTCTGCAATTCCATCACGTGCGCATTTACCGCGTCGACTACTGCTGTCTTCAGTTTTGTCTCCCGTTTAAAAGGTTTCTTTTGCAGAATATCCATCGCCAGCTGAACCACCTTGTCTCCTTCGGTGGGATAAATGAAGGTAGCATCCAGCACGCTGTCCAGTACCAGTTCCACTCCGTTACCCTTGCCGGGCAGAGCATCGATACCTACAAACAGCATCTCCTCCTCACGTCCCAGACGTCTGGCAGCCTGATAAGCACCGGCGGCCATACGGTCGTTCATCCCATACACGGCATCAATCTCCGGAAAACACTGCAAGAGGGAATCCATCTTTATTTCGGCAGGCTGCCTCAACCAACCCGCATCTTCCCGGGCAAGCAAGGTGATGCCCGGATACTGGCTGATGGCACTCATAAAGCCTTGGTGACGTTCGATGGCAGGAGTGGAACCGACAAGTCCGCTCAGTTCGACTACTTTTCCGCGCCCCTTCAGGCGATGGGCTATGTAATTGCCGACGGCTTTGCCCAACTCGTAATTGTCGGCTCCGATGTATGCGGTATATTTATCGGAAAGTATCCTGCGATCCACCATAATCACCGGAATACCTCTATCGAAGGCCTCCTCCACAACGGGAGTGAGAGCCATTCCCTCGTTGGCAGCCACAATAAGCAAGTCTACCTTCTGCCGGATGAAGTGACGTATATCTTCTATCTGTCGCCGGCTGTCGTCATTCGCCGTACGCGTCTCTACCTCTACGCCTCCGTAAAATAAGGCTTCGCGCTGTATCTCGTCATTCATCTTATGCCGCCAGGTATCATCGCTGCATTGCGACACGCCGATGACGTACCGGGGAGCATCATGGCTACACGAGACAAGCAGTCCCGACAAAACCAGCCCAAGTAAGAAAAGTACACGTTTCATGGTTGGTTATTACATAAAAGGTTCCGGAGGCAAATATAACAATTTCCCTCCGAAATCTTCCATCCGGCCGGTTTAAAACCAAGACGGATGTGTGTCAAAACTCACCACAGAGGACACAGAGTAACACAGAGATGATTTTAAATCGTTGGTTATTAAAAAGACTCTGTGATACTCCGTGATACTCTGTGGTGAAAAGAGTTATGACACATCCCCACGACTCTATCAACCAATCAATAACCCTATATAAACCAACACATTAATCATCTAAACGATTTCTCAGAGCATCCGGTAGTACGGGCATCGCACCGCTCTGTGTACACACGTAAGCCGACACTTCCACCGCCAGTTTGTGTGCCTCGGGTATACTCTTTCCTTTCAGAACAGATGAGCAGAAAGCTGCCGTGAACGAGTCACCTGCCCCCACGGTATCGGCAACCGGCACTTTCGGGGTTTCCTGGAAAGAGACCGCACCGGGGGTAAATACATAACTACCGTTCGTACCGCATGTCAGGATCAGCATCTTCAGGTTGTACTTGGCCAACAGAATCCAGCATTTATCCTGAAGGTCGATGCCCGGATAGCCGAACATACGGCTGATGGTAACCAGCTCCTCATCGTTAATCTTCAGCACGTTACACTTCAGGAAAGATTCGCGCAACACTTCCCTGGTATAGAAACTCTGGCGGAGATTGATATCGAATATTTTCAACTGTCCGTCCATGTCGGGCATGGTGTCGAGGAAGCGGTTGATGGTGGCGCGGCTCACCTCGTTGCGCTGTGCCAGCGAACCGAAACATACGGCCCGCGTGTTCAGTGCCAAACGCTTCAAATCGTCCGTGAAGGGGATATTGTCCCATGCTACGCCTTCCTTAATATCATAACACGGCACTCCTTCACCGTCAAGAGTCACCTGCACGGTTCCTGTCGGATAATTGACCCGCTCAAGCTGGTGCTTCAACTGTTTTTCCCGGAATACTTCCAGAATTTCATCTCCCAGCTCGTCATTTCCCACCGCACTGACCACACGGCTGTCAAAGCCAAACTGCGACACATGATAAGCAAAATTAGCCGGGGCTCCCCCGATTTTCTTTCCTTCGGGCAGCACATCCCAAAGTGCTTCGCCCATTCCTACGATTATATTGTTCATGGCATGAATTGGGAAGCCTCACCTCAGGAAGGTGTGTCGGAACTCGTATTCACCATAGATTACACAGATAAATATCCATTAGCTATCAACAGATTAAGTTCTCTCTGTGAAACTCTGTGGTGAATTATAACACACCCTCAAGGTTACCGCTTCATTATGGTTATTAAATAAATTACTTTCTGATTCTCAATGTATAGAACATCAAATAGAGTACCCCGACCGTCATCACGGCCACGGCTCCGCTCTGTCCCACTGCATCCGAAGCCACTCCCATTGCCAACGGGAAGATGGTTCCTCCGAAAAGTCCCATAATCATCAGGCCGGAAACCTCGTTCTTCTTGCCCGGCATATAAAGTAATGCCTGCGAGAAGATGATAGGAAATACATTGGAATTTCCAAACCCGATCAGGGCGATACAAACGTAAATCATCGTCTGATCCTGGAAAATAAACAACCCTGCCATAGCCGCCAGCATACACAACACGCTGATGGCGAAGAAGGTTTTGGCTGCCATCTTCTGCAAAACAAATGCCCCCAGAAAACAACCTGCCGTACGGAAGATGAAGTAGAGACTGGTTGCAAACCCGGCATCTGCCAGAGTCATGCCCAAACGTTCCATCAAAATCTTCGGTGCTGTGGTATTGGTGCCGACATCGATCCCGACATGACACATAATGCCCAGAAACGAGAGCAGGATGAAAGGTTTGCCCAGCAAAGCCAAACACTGCCCGAAAGTGGAGGGTTTACCCTCTTCAGGCTCCTCGGTGATCTGCGTGGCATTGAGCATCAGGATGGCAGCGACTGCCACCACCATGTAGATGGGGAACAGTACCCGCCAGCCTAAATCGAAGGTAGGGATAGCCTGCGTAGCTCCCCACATAGCGATGTAAGGGGCAAGGAAAGAGGCAATGGCCTTTACGAACTGCCCGAAAGTAAGGGTGCTTGCCAGGCGTTCACCGCTCACGATGTTGGAAAGCAGCGGATTGAGTGATGTCTGCATCAGTGCGTTGCCGATTCCGAGCAACGAGAAAGAAACCAACATCAGCAGATAGCTGTCGCCAAAGACAGGCAGCAGCAACGATGCAAAGGTGATCAGCAGACTAAGCAACACGGTCTTTTTACGCCCGATGCGGTTCATCAGCATTCCCGTAGGCACCGAGAAGATCAGAAACCAGAAGAACACGAGCGACGGAAAGATATTTGCCTGTGAATCCGTCAGTCCTAAATCTGCTTTCACATAGTTGGAGGCAATGCCCACCAAGTCTACGAATCCCATGGCGAAGAAGCAGAGCATCACCGGGATAAGTTTCATGTAAGAGTTGTTTTTGGTATTTTCCATGATATGTTAATTTAAAAAAAGCAGATTTAAGCTACAGCCTGTACACCTTGCACTGGCTGACCTTGAAAGCTCCCCCACGGCTATAGAAACTCATCTGGTTATAGGGAGTTGTGGGGAATATCAGGTTTGTCATGGCAATCTTTCCACCGTTCAGAAAGATTTCCACCGAACATTTATCAACAAAGATATCCAGTTTATAGCTGTCGGCCTTCTTCACCGGAGCCCAGGTACCCAAGGCAAAATCGTCCACATAGTTGATGGAGTTCTGCTTCCGGCGGTCGTGTGCCTCGATGGCATGAGGGGCGCTGTCCTTTCCGAAATCTACAATGCCGCTCTTAGTGCGGTCCATCACCAGTTTCTTCTCCGGAAGGCTGATATAGATATCTACATTCTCCCCTTTCTCATTAAACAGTTTCAGTCCCATGATTTCCGCCGAACCGGCAGCCAATTCCAGCTCTATCTCGTAAGCTCCCCGGTTATCGGCCAGCAGTGAATCCACATGATAGGCGTCCGCCACCTCAAAGGCCGGGATCTCCCGCGACTCCTTACGCAGCGACTTCGTCTCTTCCACCGGAGCGGCAGCCATATAGATATCTCCATCCTGAGTATAAAGGCTCAGTTCGCGAGGCAACGCATTGGCACTACGGAACTGGCGGGTAGGCACAATATTGGCATACTGCCAGTTGCTCATCCAAGGCACGGCAATCGTACGGTCACCCGTATTTGAGAAGCAGACAGTCGCATAGTGATCTTTTCCCCAGTCGAGCCACTTCACCGTTTCCGGCTTATTGTCGCAAACAAATTTCTCGCCGTCAAAATCACCGATAAAGTACTGAGTGGCACTTCCACCGAAGTAGCATCCCGGATTCACGTTGACTATCAACGCCCATTTCTTATGATTCGGATCACCGTCCACCGGAAGTTCCACCATATCGGGACACTCGAACTGACTGGGCTGAACACCGTAGCCTTCGCCCCAACCGCTCATATACGTCCAGTCCTTCAAGTTCAGTGACGAATAGAAACGCATCTCTTTATCGGCCGATACCACCATCACCCACTTCTGATCCGGAGCATACCAGAACACTTTCGGATCGCGGAAGTCCTTCAATCCGTCAAACGGAGTCAGGATGGGGTTCTTTTCATATTTGGTAAACGTACGACCGTTATCGGTGCTGTAAGCCATACACTGTATCTGTCCGTTCTTGTCACTGGCCGAGGTATAGAAAGAAACGATGGTACCTGCGCCGTAACCGGCTGTATTGGCATCGTCCACCACCGAACTTCCGGAGAAGATATGCCCTAACGTATCGCGGGCAAGCGCCGGTTCCAGATGTTCCCAGTGTACCAGATCCTTACTTACCGAATGCCCCCAGTGCATGTTGCCCCACATAGAGCCGTAAGGGTTATACTGATAGAACAGATGGTATTCGCCATCCTTGTATACCAGCCCGTTGGCATCATTCATCCATCCGTAAAGCGGAGTATGATGATAGACAGGACGGTATTTGTCCGTATTGGCGGTATCAAACGTATCCGAGAGTTTGAGCTCTTTCCAGCACAAGGCATCTTTCGGTAAGTGGCGGATGCGCACAGCTACTTTTTTCTCTCCTTCAGGTAAGGCGTAAGGGACGAAATAGTCCACCTTCGCCCTCGACAGGCGCACGTCCATCTCTACCGGAACCGAATCTGACGCAATGCAAACCTGCGCTTCGGGAGTCTGTTCTTCGATGGGCAAAAGTAAATATCGGGTAGGATTTGTAATATGAATTACGGTAAGGCTGTCGCCTTCTTGTTCAAATGTCATTTCAGATTGTGAGCTCTGGCAAGACGAAATTCCGAGTAAAACAGCCAAAGTGCCGATCACTCTTCTACTTACATTCATAAAAGTTGTTTTCATGATAACAGGATGTTTTTTATTAGTAATGCAATAGCTGTGTTTACGATGGCAAAGATAGCGGAGTTATCTGCCACCGGCTATTATTTTTGTTTCAAATAGTATAACGATTGATACCAAACCGCGTCAGAAACGAATGCTGGCAGCAAATTCCACGGTAAACGGACGAATATAGCTGCCTGCCATCCAATGACCGTTATAGGATGCCGCGTCTTTTTTGTCCACCAGTTCGGCACCGGCAATACTTCCTTTGGCTCCGGTCTGATTGAGGAAATTAACGACTGTGGCACTCAATGCAAGATGTTTGTTCACCGTCCAGTTGACACCACCGAAAGTTTCCCAACGCCCATTGAAGTAGTAAGCATTTTTAATGTTAGCGTACGTCTTGCTGAAATAGCGGAAGCTGGCCCAGACTCTGAGATCGTTCGTAATGTTGTAGCTGGGATCGAGTTCGACAAGCACTTTCGGAATCTCCGTCACAATATTTCCCGTGGCATTGATTTCACCTATCGTACCGTCCTTGAAAGTCACACTCGTTTCATATTTCTTGTAAGTCGGGCTTTGGTAGGTAAACAGGAAATGGAAGTTGAAGCCTTTGAACGGTTTGATCACTGCATCCGTCGTCCAGCCGATGGTCTTGATGTCATAACTCAACGGAGCGGCAAGAATCTCGGTCCGGTCATTCGGGTTAATCAGATTGAGCGTCGAGTTATTGTTTGTTTTCGAAATGTAGGAAAACAGAGAAGTCAGGCTGATCCAGTTCGTGTTATAATAGACCCCGGCACGTCCCAGGGGAACGGATATTTTATCGGTATTGGGCATAGTGGCAGGTGAAAAGTTCGACAAACCGGGACGTTGTGTATTGTAAGTAAAGTCGGCGGTGAAACCGAACTCCCGGGTCAGTTTATAGGTAGCGGCGGCAGTGAATGCCATGTTCATCCAGTCGTAATCGAAAGGGCGGGGTGTAATCCTGACTCCTTTATCGGATACGGCGCCCAGATAATAATCTGCGAAACGACCTACGGCATTTCCTTCTGCGTCATACACAGCCGCATTCTCTCCTTCCAGATGCTGCCATTCCAGACGTGCACCATAATATACATTCCATTGGGGAGAAATATCCCAGTCGTGGGTGGCATAAACAGCTAACTTGTTTTCGTGCCCTTTGTAGTATTCCGAAGCATTTTTATTGAAATCGTAGTACACGCCGTCCGTATTCCCCTCACGCACCAGACGCTCGGGATACTCTTCTACCGTATGGTCGTACATGGTTGTGTTCGAAGCATAATCCACTTTGTAGTGCCATTCGTTCACACCGAGCCTCCAGGTCATATTGCGATATTGGCGTGAAAGTTCGGAAGTGGCGAAGAACTCGTCAATCGTCCCCCGGTTAAAGCAAGACATGCGACTTTGCACATACCCTTCATACGGTTTCAACGTACCGTCCGTTCCTTTCAGAAAATAGCCGGCGGAGGCATCCTTCTGTTCCATAGCCATCGGGGTCTGATAGACATACGAACCCAAGGCATGATCATACTTCAGGTTAACCTTCCAGTTCAGACCGTTGTCCCAAGTATAGGTATTGAGCAAAGTCAACTGGTTTCCTTTATTCAGAGTGGCATCATAAAGATTGGTCTTTTTCAGCTCCCCCGTACGCATATCACGATAAACCATTTCTCCCGTGGCAGGCAGGTAAGAACTTGTTCCGAGGCTGAATCCCGGTATTTCTTTCACGCTGCCGTCTCCAACATAGATGAAAGGAGCGGAAGTCGTTTCATTACTCGGCCAACGGCTGTTGCTGTAATGATAGATGGCCGACAGCTGTCCGCGCCCTTCGCTATAATTCTTGGTCAAGGCCGCTTTATAGATTTGAGTGCGGTCCTGATTGGAAGTAAAGCGCAGTTTGAAACTGCCCGGGTCAAAGTTCTGGTAGACACTTCCACTGTAAAACCAGCCTTTCCCCATACCACCGCTGATATTGGCATCGAACTGCTGCTTGCCAAAGTGGTTGGTACTGTAATTGACGATTCCACAGAATTTCTCAGTCCCCAACTGAGTAAAAGAGTTTACGGCATAGCCGATATTTCCGGTAGTAATAGCGGTTTCGGAGATTTTTAGCAGTCCGACGTGTCCGAGACTGCTGTCTCCACGCCAGTGGGTATTTACGTTATGCGGATTAGAGGTATAGACTACAGGAAGTCCGTTTTCGAGTACGTTTACGTCTCCACCAGGCAGGCCGATAGAGATTTCGCGGGGACCATTGGCGCTCGAAGCGTTCAGCATAACGTTGCGATTGCCTTCTTCTTTCGATCCGGAAGGTGTCCGGGAAGATTCTTTCTTTTCTTGTGCGGTTGTGAAGCCGGCCATCAGGAAGCAAGCCAGCAACCAAACAGCCCTTTTTTTGTTCTTCATCATGGTACTTAAATTTTTTAGTTGATTGAGATTGTTTTGATGCCGCAAAGGAACGCGGAATCCCATTTCTCAACTAAAAGATTTGTTTCAAAGGCTGCTACTTTTGATTCACCGGCACATTACACATTAATTATCAATCGTTTACAAAAACAGAAAAAAGTCAGTTTACAGCAATAAATATGAGATGATACCATTCTTTCTTCAATTGATTTATAGAAAGAACAGATAAAAGAAGATATCAGATACGCAAAATCACTTTCCTTTTCCTTCCAGCAGATCTGCGATCTTCTGCTTCAGGTTCAGTTTCAACATTTCATCCTGTCGCAACTCGATCTCTAAAGTGACCTTTGCATTTCCCATTTTAAACGTCTCCTCTTCATCAACAGGGAGAGCAGCTCCTTTTTTTATGGAATATAGAACAGCAAAATCATAATCCAGTGCCAATGACAAACTATACAGCGTATCTGTATCAATGCTCTTTCGTGTCAGCAGATAGTCCACACTCTGTGGCCTCACCCCCAATCTACGAGCAAGTTCGGCTTTTGTCACCTGCCTTTCGGCCATGACCTGTTTTATCACTTCACCTATGTATACATTACTCTTCTTCATACTCTAAATACCATTCAGTCATCCAAAATGCCAATCACGTAAAAATCCCCGACAGCCGTCACGGACACCGGGGAGGTATAAATAAATGGACTTATTTATAAAATCACCCACCCGACCGATAACCTATCGGCCGGATGGAGATAGAGGTCAAAACTTAAATCCGATCTTCAATGTCGGAGCCGCCAAAACACTGTAGTTATGGCTGTCTGCCGACAGATCGCCAAGACCGGCTTGCGGATTATACGTAGTCTTGTTGTACGTATAAGCAAACGGATCGATTTGCGCACCGACGTAGAGGGCAGGAAGAACATAGTAATCGACACCGATAGTCAGGGCGCCACGAAGATTCCAGCTCTCGGCAACCGATTTGCCCATAGAGGTCTCTTCATCATACTTCATTTCATTTTCGCCGTAAGCAAAACCTACGCGAACGCCTGTATACCACATCAGGTTAGGAACACGCTTGATGTTGAAATAACGATCAACACCTGCCGACACATTATAGGCGAACGACTGAGCACTGGCTACAGCACGGTAGTTCGGGATTTCTCCCATATTCTCGTCTGCCGAGTTATCCTTATTCGAATCGTCTATCGTGCCGGGAACAGCCGGATAACCGGGGTTATTCGTGAAGCTGACACCGCCACCCAAATTTAGTTTCCACTGATCTTTGAAGAACCAGCCCCCTTCGAAACCAACCATCAGCTTTTTGTCTGCCCAGTTGGTTGAGAGCGCTCTGACTTCATAGTCAGTCAGCAGCCCCGAAGGGGCTGTGACATTTGTGTAACTATTGTATCCAACAGTAGCTGCTACCGTAAAGTCACCCTTTTTAGGAGTATTGTCTTTACTACAGTTCTGCGCATTAGCTGCAAGACACATCATGGGTAGAACGGCCAACACTAAAAGTCTTTTTATTTTCATACGATACTTTTTTTGATTTGTTGTTTATTTGCCGTTACTATTGGCGATTATTTCTGTGCTTCGATAGCAGCTTCAATCTGAGCCTTCCAGTTATTTACGATTGCAGTCTGAGCTTCAATCTTCGTCTTAATTGTTTCAAGCTCAGCTTTCTTGCTGGCAATGGCATCTTCTTTACTATTGATACTAGTTTTAAGCGTATTGATCGTCTGTTCACAACCAGCAATACTATATTTCAAGTTTTCAATAGCACTATCAACATCAAAGGCAGCATTTGCTAAACTATTAGCTGTTTCATATTCCGCCCAAGCTTTACTTGCAGTATCCAGAGCATCGTTATATTCTTTAAGAGCTGTTTCAAATGCTTCCGCAAGTGCTTTCTGATCTTCAATAGCTTTATCATAAGCCTTCAAGTCGTCACCAGCGAATGTTGCGATCAATGCGGCGAACTCTTTAACATCATCTTCAGCATCTTTTAAGTTAGTTTTAGCTGTTTCAATATCAGCTTTATATTGATCAACCACTCCCTGCCAATAATCTATATTATCTTGATTTACCGGCTCAGCCTTTTTGGCATTCTCTAAATTAGTTTCCGCAGTAGCTAAACTTGCATACAGTCCTGTTGCGGCAGTTTCCCCAGCCTTAGGAGCTCCCAAATAATCCTTCTGATTTTTAGCAGTATTATCCAATTGTTGCTTTTGACGTTCTACCTCAGATGCTACCAATGTATAATAAATAATGTTTCTATTAGCTGATAACTCTTTATATTCAAAGGTATAGACATACCAACCTTTAACTTGGAAAGTTTTTACACTGGCAACTGTCTTAATCGGATTTTCAACTTGATATTCTCCTCCTTGTCCTGTTGGATAATTATAAGCATCAAATCTTGGTGAAGATTCATAAAAAGCATCACTAGCATGTTCCTTAGCTGTCTCCTTTGGACCAACCAACGCATTCACTTTCTCCCACTCTTTATACAATGTGGTAGCCTTCTGTTCCAACTCTGTTTTATCAACCTTTTCATACTTCTCATACAGTCCGATCTGGAAATTATAGTTGGCTATAAATTTCTCCTGACGAGCGATATCAATATCTTTCTGAGTTTTAAAAGAAATTAATCCATCTTCCAAACTGGCAAGTGCTGTTGTAGCATTTAACTTTTGTGAGTTCAATCCATCAAGTTGACCAATTGCTCCCATATACTCTCCGTATAGTTCTCTCAATCGTTTATCAGCGAGATCCAACAATGCCTGCTGATCTTGAGCAGCCTGCAATTTTGCCGCAGCGATAGCCTTCTCCGCGTTAGCTTTGATCTGCTCAATCTTCACTGCAAATTTTTGTTTAGCCTCTTCAGTCATTTCTTTCTGATATTCAGCTTGTGCATTCTTCAATGCTGCCTCTGCTTCAGCAGTAACTTTAGTAGCTTCCGCCTGTGCATTGGCCAATGCAGCAAGGCCTTTCAATTGTTCTGCTTTTGCGTTACGCACCGCTGTTACCGATGCCGATTCGTCGTTGTCTACGCAAGCTCCCAGTGACAACGCACCCAGAAGCACTGCAACCATCATGAGTTTCTTTTTCATAATCTCAATTTTTAGTGTTAATAATATAATTAATTCAATATTAGTGTAATACCTTTATTTTTCTCTATTCTATCAAAATTGGCTATATTTGCCAATGGTTAACATACTTTTCAAAGAACCCTTTAATAATTGGGTATATTTAATTGTTCGAAGCAAATGTAGATATTATAATTATACTAAGCAAGAGTTAAGAGAAAAAAAATTAGAGTTTTTTGTATAAGTCTGAGTTTTAATGGAATCCAAGTAAAAAGAAAAAGCCTAAACAGCTTCTTCATACTCATATAATCATAAAACAAGGAAATATCCACGTAATATAGAACTGTGAAAAAAGCCCTCAACATAAAAGAAAATAAGGATATAATTATTTCACATATAATAATGTATACCATTATACACATGTCAAACGAACATCTTACAAGCCGCTAATATATAAGATGTTGTCACAAAAAGAATCTGCAATTCCCGGAGATATGGCCTTAGATTCACTTCCGGAGATAATAAAACAGACACCAACCGAATTGGATAACTCAAGTTTAGAAAGCGGATTTACACCGCTTGAACCGGTATCTTCACCCTTATGCCTTTCTTCATTAACATTGTTAACACCTTTTTCAGGCTTGTCTTATTCTTATGCGCCAATAACAAGTCTTTTGCATTTAAAGAACTTGTTATTCACATCTAAAGAACAAGCTTTAACTCTGTGTTAAAACAAAGCTTTTGAGGACAGAAATCTTACTGTTTAAAGATGTTGATTTTCAGATGGTTTAGTCTAAAATTCGCTTCTTCACCTCACGGATGGACTCTTCGGGCGAAAGCCGGGATACTTACTTCTTTGTCAACTATAAACAACGAGTTTCAGCATTGTGAAACAAAGTATTTTTAAAAGATGCGCAAAGATAACGCAATCACACTAAAAATCAAATAGTTATAAAACAGATTTTTTAGCGAAGTCGGACAAGAAAGCAAAGGAAAGCATATTTGGAAGGGAGTTACGTTACCAGTTTGTATCCTGTTAAAGCAAAAACGGTCAAAACGCAGGAAACACTTATCAGCTATTGCAACCGATACAACCACCAACTTGCAGCCAGAATCGGTGTAAACATAACATTGGAAAGTTATAAACGATACGGCGCATCATTCAACCACCTACGCCGTTTTCTACGAACAAAGTACAATCTGAGTGACATTTCGTTTCAAGCATTGGATTATTCTTTTGTCGAAGCCTTTGATTTCTACCTACGGGTACAATTGAAATTCAAGCCCAATACCATTGTAGGTATTTGGGGTAACTCAAAAGGCAGCGAGTTGCTCGCCACACCTTGCCCTTACAGGGAGCAATCGCCCTCCCAAGTCGGGCGATTGTAGAAATCAAGAATAGGATTACTAAATAAATATATGAGAAAACAATGTTACTAATCTGCATTTTCAATCTATTTGCAGTAGATGGAAATTATGGAAAGAGGAATGGAAAGATCTTAAAATAGATGAGATAAAAAAAGAATGGTATAAATAATAATAAATAAAAATAATTCATACTGCAGATTGGCATTTAGGGCAGACGTTTTTTGAATATGACCGTAAAGGTGAACATACTCTATTTTTGACGTGGTTTCGAGAGCAAGTGAAAGTTCACGAGGTGAATGTGTTGTTTATTGACGGAGATTTGTTTGATATCCCAAACCTATCGGCTGAATTACAACGGCAGTACTATACTTTTTTCAAAGAGGTGACGGCGAAGAATTTCGCTCTGCAAATCATCATTATTGCCGGAAATCATGACTCGGAAGCCCAGCTCGAAGCTCTCAATTCGCTTTTGGTATCGATGGATGTTACTGTGTGGGGGATTGTCAAGCGTACCGAAGAGGGTAATATTGATTTCGACCATTTGATTGTACCGCTCGGTAAAAGAGAGTATTGTTTGGTTGTACCCTATTTGCGACAAGAGGATTATCCCGAATCAGATGCCTATGCAGAAGGAGTGCAAGTGATGTATAGAGAACTTTTTGATACACTACCTATGCCGGACAAAAGTAAACTTTTCATTGTAATGTGGTATTTACAGGCTATGTGTTCGAAGATTTTGGAAAAGAACCGTGCCGAACGCACGATTATCGGAAGGTTAGAGTGTTTTTCGCCTGAAGTATTCGACGAAGAGATTGCATACACGGCACTCGGACACTTGCACTGTACCCAAAGGGTGTCGAGGCATGAGAATGTCCGATATGCAGGTGCTCCGTTACCGATGTTATTTGCCGAAAAAATAACAAAGAAAGTGTACTGAAAAAAATATAATAGATTAGTATTGAAAGAATTCATGATATGGCAAAAGAAATAATAATAAATGATAGCGAGTACGCTCAAATATTACAGCTGGCAGTCTCTGAAATTCAGACCGCTCGCACTATCATTGCCCGGCAAGTAAACACTTCCGTCAATTCTGTATATTGGAATATCGGAAAGTTGCTCTTTGATAGAAATTTAGAGAGTGGATATGGTAGTGGCGTAGTTAAACGATTATCAGTGGATTTGAAAGAACAGTTTCCGGATATGGGATTGTCTCCTCGTAATCTATGGGATATGAAGCGTTTTTATGAAAGATATAAAACTTGTGATTCAAAACTGCGACAAGCTGTCGCAGTTTTACCTTAGGGACATAATTTATTATTGATAAACAAGATAGATGACAATAATGCTGTGAAATTTTATGCAGAAGAGTGCTTGCAGAAAGGTTGGTCGAGAGATATGTTACTCAATGCAATAAAGATGAATACTTACGCAGCTCATCAGACACAAATCAAAACGAATAATTTTGATTCGGTCTTACCTGTAGCACAAGCAGACTATGCGAATGAGGTCTTTAAAAGTTCATACAACTTGGGGTTTCTTGGGATAACAGAACCGGTTAAAGAGCTGGAATTGGAGAAGCGGCTGGTTGCTAAAATCAGATCGTTTATACTGGAGTTAGGTAAGGGATTTTCTTTTATTGGAAACCAATACCGTCTGGAGTATAACAACAAGGAATATGCGGTGGATATGCTATTCTTTCACAGGGGTTTGCGGTCACTTGTTGCCATCGAATTGAAGATCGGTGCTTTTAAGGCAGAATAAAATGTTCCTCTTTCTTCACAATAGTCGTAAGCAATCTAATATTTTATTTATCAATAAAATAATCTTAATTAATCCTTTATTTTTCTGAACACAAAGATAGATTCCAAAAATAAAACGGCAACACCAAGCCCTACGGGTTCTGATAAATTTCTTCCTTTTTCGTTCCTTAAAAGAGTAAATTTATCAAAAGAGCTACTTTATTTATTCTCTCCATATAGTTAATGCTTATCAGAGAAAAAAAGGAAAAAATATGTTGGTTACATTAGGGTACTATAGTAGTCAATTCTTCTTGCTTTAGGTACTATTTTCTCAGCCAATTCGTTTTAGTGATAACCTCCTATTTTTTCGTAGATTGAACATACTGGTTAACTAATGCTATCATTTCATTTTTTACGTCTTTGATAAAAACGGACTCACTCATTGATTTCAATTCATCAAGCGTTACCCATTTGACTTCTGTGTGATTTATAGATTTAGGTTCACCACTTTTATACATACATAAAAAGAATACTCCTTGAATTGGTGATTGTTTATTCGGTGATATATAATAGAATCGATGGATTTTGTTAATAACTTCAACATCAAGCCCCATCTCTATTTTAAAATGCCTTTTTACGCCATCATTAAATAATTCACCGGGTCTTAATTGTCCTCCACAACCTTCGTATTTATCAGGAAATAAATCTCTATCTGGACTTCTTCGAGCTATCAATATGGAAATTATTTCATTCTCTTGTTTAATACAAAGTCCTGCAACATGCACCTCTACTAAATGTTTATAATCTTCTCTATTTATCAACAATGAAGTGCTATTTTTATCATTAAAATCAATACAATTTTTATGAAAATCGCCACTACTGTCTATTGAGAAAATATTTTGTCTACTTGGACATATAGTATCTTCGCAGATAGGAATAATCAATTCAATATTTTTAATAAATGAAACATCTCCAAAATCCCCATTAATTATTTTCTGATATGTTTTTAATAAATCTGTTTTTGAATTATTCCTTGTTCTTATTGGATATGAAATAGTAATATCCTCAAATTTTTTATCTCGCCAAAAATCGATGAATTTTTTTGTATTGGAAAGAAAGTAAGAATCTCCAATGACATTAATATTAAATCGAATATTTAATGATTGACATTTTGATAAAAATTCAACTACCTTGTCAAATGCATTGTTGTTTTTTTCTATGTGTTTAGTTTTACAATAATTATCATTCTTATATCCTTCCAAGCTAACAACAAACTTATCAAACTTACTAAATTGATTTATTTTATCAATTAAAGCAATTTGATTATGATAATAAATCCCATTAGTGCATATGGAAAATTTCATTACTGGAGATTCGTTTATTTTTTCTACTATATCAAATAAATTACTAATAAGGAAAGGTTCTCCTCCTGATAATACCATTTTTTCTACTTGATATTTACTTATATTATTGTAAATTTTATCATAATCAACATTTATATTTATGGGATTTGTATCAACCTCTATGTCAATAAAACAATGGCGACAATGTGTAGAACAATGATGTGTCATTCTCCAACAGACTGTTTTAGTCTTGTCATTAAATCTACATAATCTAATATTTGAAGTTGGATAATTAGTCTTTTTGTATAGCATAATTAATTTATTGTAAACGTATTTCAAATCTTTATATACGCTTAAATTTTCAAACTCGTCAATATCTTTAAATATTAACTTAGGATTTTTTTGCAGATTCTTTAATTTGAAAGCATAATACATGGAAATATGATATTTTTCTTTTGATGTTTTATTATCTCCAAATTCTTGTATCATAAAAAAAGGAGGAGGCGTGATATTATGATTCAAATATTCTCTGAAGAATTTTTTTTCTTCATCTGTCTTCAATAAATCCTTAAGTAAATATTCTCTATTATTTCCAGAATAAGATAGGTCAATCAATTCAATATCTATATCTTCCAGCCCTGTTTCTTTTCGTATTGTTTCAATCATTTTTTTAAATGGTGTTTCCAAGGACATATTTAGCATTGGCTTATTCGTTCTATAATAAGAACCAGGCTGCATATGTAAACCGTTATTGTTTTTTATCAATAACATCTTGTTATTTTCATCAATAATTATTGCAGATACAGCAAATACCCCCTTTGGATGTAAAATATGTAGTCTAAAAATAGTATAATACGCCGAACATATAATAAATATAAATATACCTGTTAGTATGTATATACTACCACAGTCATTTGCGATAGCGTAAAGGAGATTACCTATGCTAAAGATTACTGGTATCCAATCTAGTATCAATTTCATATTATATTAATAGATGAGGTTTAACTTGTTTATATAGACAAAAATATGAATATTTATTTATATTTGCATCTTTTGAAATGTTATTGTTTAGCCAAGCTATACTTTTTTTCAATCCGCTCCGCAAGGTTAGTCATATCCTCATTAATTTTGGTACGGGTTATATCCGCATAGATTTGAGTAGTGGAAATGCTTCGATGTCCTAATGTTTGGCTTATCGTTTCTATTGGAACACCCATTGAAAGCCAAGAGTTGCATAGCTATGTCTTGCCTTGTGATAGGTTAGCCGCTTCTCGACATTGGCTGTTTTGGCTATCTTTTTCAACTGAATATCAGCATTTTCTATTGTGCACAACCTAAAGACCTTTCCATCAAGCCCGGCAAAAGCCGTATTCCGGTATTTCTCAATAAGTAGTCCAGATCCGAAAAGGGGAAGATCCCGAAGTGGAAGGCAAAAAACTGGTGAAGAACAGCGAACTCAACGATGAAAGGCGTATCGCCAAACTTGCCCGCCGGTATAAGTTCGACGAACACCAGCTTCCGTGGAAAGAACTCGCCGTATTGGGAATTGACAAGCAACTCTTGTTCGACAACCATTGCATGGGTGAGATACTGAAAGGAAGGATTACCTCAATGGCTTTCCCCATCAGCAAGGAAGTGAACGGTGAAAAGAAGGATATGGAGGAAGCCTGTTTCCTCTGCATCAAGGGCGAGGATGGCAAGGTGCAACTGAAAAACCCTAAGCAGGCTCGACAAACCGCAGTATGACCTACCTGCCTATAAGGGAATATTCACGGACGAGGAAAAGCTGTCGCTTAAAGACACTGGAACTTTGGGGGCAGTCAAGGAGATGAAGGACACCCATACAGGAACGGTCTGCAACTGTTATGTATCTTTCCATGAACCGAGCAACCGTATCATTACCATGCCGGTGGATGCTATCAAGATACCCGATTACATATACAGTAAAAGACTGGATGACAAACAGAAGCAAATCCTTGCATCAGGAGACCGGCTTCCCATCAACGACATACAACGCAAAAACGACACACTGCTTTCCGGGGTTGCTTTCGTCGATCCGAGAATAATGGACATCGCATTCAAGCAGTCCGGCGAACAGCTGAAAGTCAACGACACTATCATGGGTACCAAAATCACGCCTGAACAGAAGAAGATGCTCCAGAACCATGAAATGGTCTTCTTCCAATTCATGAAGCCTTGCAATAATGGCATCTATATTCATTACATCCATATATGTTATGGTTTTAATCCAAGACTTTTTGAGCGACCTTTATTGCTTCTTTTTTCAAATTATCATTGTCCTCTTCAATAGCGTCAAGTACTTTGTCTGCAAGCCATAGCGTTAAGAGTTCCTTTTCATCAACCTTAAATTGTTTGGCAAGGGTAATTACCTACTCACGTTTTGCTCTTCTATCGCCACGTTCAATTTTGCTAAACATAGGAGTGTCTATTTCAAGAATAGCCGCTAATTGCCGTTGAAGCAATCCTTGTTCCTCTCTTAATTCTTTTATTCTCTTTCCTAATAACATATGTAATGAATTAAAGAAGTTTTTCTAATTCTTCTACAGGAGGGAGCAGTCTCTTTAGACGCTCATCCATATCGGCAGTAGTCTTATATGTCGCCACACCCATAGGCTTGTCATAGTCTTGGATTACATACTCAACAAATTTCTTATTGGCACTCTTGCAAAGAATGATTCCTATAGACGGATTCTCATTAGGCTTGCGTACTTCATCATCCAAAATACGCAGATATGCCGCCAATTGACCTAAATACGAGGTCTTGAACGGACCATCTTTCAATTCCACACAAACAAGAGCAGCCAACTCTCTATTGAAGAATAGCAAGTCCGGAAACTCCTCTACACCGAATTTTTCCAAATGATATTGGTTGCCTACAAATGTAAAATCCTTGCCGAATGTCATAATAAACTCTTTCACATTCTGCACTATGCTTTGTTCGATTACCCGTTCATCTCTATCCTTGTCCCTAACAAACAACTCTTCGGTGTTGATAAAGTCAAGCAGATATTCATCTTTGAACATCGTGATTGCACGATATGCCTGTAGCTGACCAGGGATTGTTTTCTTGAAATTATTTGTCAACTCACCTTGATGACTATACAAATCGTCATTTATCATTCGTTCCAAATCCTCTACCTTTGCTTTTGTGTCAGCTGCGAATTGAATGTAGAATTTTCGTTGCTCTGTATCCTTGACTTTGCTGATGATAACATAATGGTGGGTAAAACCAATGTTCATAAATGCTGCAATCGGGAAATTTGCATCTATCTTAAACTGCACTGTAGGCAATTCATTCGTTCCAACGAACGAATTATGCTTTTCGCTTATTAAATTGTTCGTTTCAACGAACGAATTGTCCGAAAGCATCTGCCACTCCTCATAGAATGTACGCATCTTTCGTAAGCTTGCTGCGGAAAAGCCTCTTAACCCGGGTAATTCTTTACGAAGTTGTTCGCTGATTGCTTCAATGAATCCCTTGCCCCAATTCTTATTGCGGGTATTCACAGAGACAAATCGTCCAATGCCGTAGTAAAGTGCTAATTGTTCTTGGTTAATTATAGCCAAGGCTCGTTGTTGGCTTTGCAAAATCGCACCTTTAATTGCTTGAACAGCATTGGTGAGTTCTGTATATTTCATTGTATTAATAATATTGCTCATTTTAATATCAAATTATTGTATATATCTTGAATAGTCAATATTTGACAACAAATTTAGTAAAAAGATTCTATAAGCAACCTTAGTTGTCCATTATTTTTTCTCCTAACCCAATAAATAGACTACTACCTTTTTCTTTCCGTTGGCATAAACTATTCAAAACCTTTAGCCTTATTTTGCTTGCCTCGTATGTTTTTAAGCCTAACCCCATTGATATACAAAATGATGCAGAACGATGAAACGTAATGCCACAAAGAAAAATCAGACTCTGTCATCGGGTAATGATTTGAAAACTGTCCGCCTTCATTCCCTTGCTTTATTGCCATTGTTCCTATTTCCGAGCTTCTCTGTTTAATGCGTTATAAATCAGTTCTTAAAGCATGTATTCACTTTTTTTGCTACGGGAGGGGCAGCCGGATGTAATTGTGCGATAGTGAACCTCATTTGTGCGTGTTCGCACAAATGCAAGAGAGCGTTCGGGAATATATTGTATTATATAATAGCTATTTAGCTATATGGCATGATTCTTGCAAGTATAAAGAAAAAACAGTAATAGAACATGATTAAGCATTACTTGAAAGTAGCATTACGCAATCTAATGAACTTTAAAGTTCATAGTCTTATTTCGGCTGTTTGTTTAGCGATAGGCATCACCTGCTTTTGTATGATGAATCATTTTATTGATGCCGTATCCGGTAAGATTGAACTGTCCGATGATAATGAATACAGCATCCGGTTGCTCGGAACATCTTCCCAGACAGCCGCCGATATCTATTTGTTTAAGGAGGATTTTGATTATCTGAAAGAGTTGCCGATAGCGGGCATAGATACCCTTGTGGCTTCTTCCTCTTATAGCAATGGAAAAGAAATTACGGCCATCGACAAAAAACAACGGGAACTGCCGTTTCTGGTGTCGTTCAAAGATGTATCATCTAATTATTTCACTTATAATTCGCTCCAATTGAAGTATGGCAATCAAGAGATAACAGCTCCCAACGAGGTGATCGTTTCCGAATCGTTTGCCCGGAAAGCATTTGGACAAGAAGATCCGATAGGTCAGGTCATCCGTCAGGAGACAGAGGCTAACGACTCGTCTGATCTTGTGGTGTATAAAATTGTCAATGTTGCTTTGACAGAAGAAAAAGATCATCGTGGAAAAACAATCGATTGTTATTTTCCCCTGTCCGCAAAGTCCCGTACTCCACTCAGTATCAGATCACGTCTCACCGGACAAACCACGACGGAAAGCCTGAATAAACAGTTAAAGAACCTGACCTGGAAGCATGGAGACCAGGATATCTATTTATATGCTTTCCTGGAGTCGGAACAGAATGACAGCGTCCAAAGAACGATAAGTATTCTGCTCGCCCGGTTTATAGCTTCGCTGATTTTATTGTCGGGTTTGATCAATTTTCTGAAGTTCATTATCCAGATGTTCTATAACCGGCAACGAGAACTGGTGCTTCGCAAATGTATCGGTTCGGACATCAAAGGATTGTTTGCCCTGCTTTTCGCCGAGATCTTCTGGATGCTATCTGTCGCTTTCTTTCTGTCATTGGCCGTGACGGAAATCACCCTCTCTCTGGCATATACATACATCCGTCCGGAAGACATGATCTCATTCTCCTTGGTAGATCTATATGGTTCACAATTAGGCTTGTATCTCGTTTTGCTGTTGATCTGCATGCTCGCCATTCTTTATCCTATCTATCGGTTACGCCGGTTGAGTGTCCTCCATTCGGTCGTGCAGAGACAGAAGCGGCACGTGTTCCGCAATTTCATGATTGCTTTACAATTGGCGATCTCCATCCTTTTCACAGGCGGTGTATTTGGCATAACGCTTTTGTTCGATGAGATGTTTGAAGGAATGTACCATCCTTTGAGCACGGAAGAAGAGAACCGGGTGATTTCAATATCGGTCAATACCATACGCATGCAGAAAAACATGGATGCCATTCTTTCGGATATCCAGTCCTTACCCGAGATAACCGATCGGACATCCGCTTTCAATACTTTCGATGCCGATGTTTATACCTACATGACCTACATGAAAAACGGAAAGCCGAGAGGAAGTGTGCTGATGAACGAAGCAGAACCCCATTATTTTGAGTTCTTCAAGATCCCGTTCTCCGGAAAATTGGTGGATAAGGATGCTCAAGACTTTGTTTATATAAGCGAACAGTTTAAAGAACAATTGCAAAAGGATAGTATAGAAGGTAGTGTCACGTTGGATGGCAAAGAATACCAGATTGCCGGAACTTACCGCGCACTGAACAAGGAAAATGCTCAGAACAGGGCAGTCGGTTCTGTCTTTTTAGTTAATCCGCAAGCTTATACCTATTACTTCAAAACCCTCCATTCGGATATTACTCCGGTCGCCCTGGAAAAAATAACAGAGATCTGCCGGCGTTATGTACCTGAGACATTGCCTCTTGATATTCGTAATATGGGTGATTCCAAACAGTCCGTTATGGGAACTGTAGCACTCTTGCAGACAGCATCCCTGTTGTTGGCAATAGTCAGTATCCTCTTGTTGATATTAAGTATTTATTCCGGAATCTCCATGGATGTGGTAAACCGTCAAAAGGAAGTAGCCATCCGAAAAATAAACGGAGCTACCCCGAAAGTGATTGCCCTGTTATTCGGCAAAATCTATCTGATCATTTACCTCTCTGTCTTCGTAATTATCTATCCGTTAGTACGATTGGTATTGATAGGGATCGCGCAAAAAAGTAGTTTGAAAAGCATATATAGTTGGAATTGGGGAATCTTGTTGTTCTTCACGATGGCCCTTTTGATCTTCTTGGTTACGGCATACAAGATTTATAAAATAATGCACCTGAATCCGGCAAGTGTTTTGAAAAAGGAATAAAAACGCCCTCTATTGCGTCTGCCTGTTATGAGGGCGTGTCCAACTAAAGTGAACCCCAAAAGTTTTGTGCCTAACTTTTTGGGGGCACTTCATATTTAGTTCGCTGCCAGAATGAAGAAGTCTTTCAAATTTCATTATAATATGGGTAAATAATATGTTTTTATTCAACTTTCAAAACGAAAGATTGTTTCCAAAACATGTAATCCAAATGATCTCTTATGAACCAAAAGCGTAATCAAACCAAGGTCGTAAACGTATTTACCGTATTTACGGTAATGCTGATATTGTATTTTATTGTAGGACTTTTCACCGTCATCAATCAACAGTTCCAGATACCGTTACAAACAGCTATGCTGCCCCATGATGGTAATATCACCAATGCATTGGTGACGATGCTGAATTTCTCATGGTTCCTTGCCTATCCCCTATCCGAAGGATTCGGGACACGATGGCTGGAAAAATACGGATACCGAAAAACGTCTTTTCTTGCCTTACTGATACTTATCGCCGGACTGGCGATCTATGAAGCAGCCGTGCTTTTCCATATATATACACCCATGCAGGTCACCATCATCGGCAACCCTATCTCTGTCGGCTTTTTCATTTTTCTGATCGGCTCTTTCGTGATCGGTGTAGCCGCCACGATCCTACAAGTAGTGCTCAATCTATATCTCACGGTTTGCCAGATTGGTAAAACGACGGCCTTGCAGCGGCAGATGATCGGTGGAACGAGCAACTCGATCGGCATGGCTATCGCTCCGTTGGTAATCAGTTATCTGATATTTCACGGAACACCCTTGCATGACATCGTGACGAAGCAATTTATTATCCCGCTGATCGTATTGATTCTGATCATGTTGATTGTCACCCTTTTTGTCGGCAGAATACAAATGCCTTCTATCGGCAATGTACTCCAAGCACCGGGAGAAAACCTCGATAAAAGCGTATGGTCATTCAGAAATCTCAAATTAGGGGTATGGGGAATTTTCTTCTATGTAGGCATCGAGGTTGCCGTCGGAGCCAATGTCAATATGTATGCATCCGAACTCGGAGGATCGTTCGCCTCAAATGCCACGCATATGGCCGCTTTATATTGGGGATTGCTGCTATTGGGACGCTTCTTAGGCTCCTTTATCAGGCGAATCCCTTCTGAAAAGCAATTGGTGACAGCCTCTATCGGGGCCATCATACTACTCGTGCTTGCGATGTTGACGGCCAATCCCTGGATCTTGACGTTGATAGGCTTTTTTCACTCTATCATGTGGCCGGCCATTTTTACATTGGCAACCGACAAACTGGGGAAATATACCACTAAGGCATCCGGAGTGCTGACAATGGGAGTCATCGGAGGAGGTATTATTCCTCTTCTGCAAGGAATCTTTGCCGATGTGATGGGTGGCAACTGGCTTTGGACATGGCTGTTGGTCATTGCCGGAGAAGCTTACATTTTGTATTATGGCCTAAACGGATACAAGCAACATTAAACTCTATGATAAACTTCATTAAACGGTACTCTGCCCCGTTCACCCCAGATTCCTTTATTTCCATCCCGTATTCCGCATGCAATCACCATATTCACCCCGGCACCATGAGGCAATTTCAACAGTTTCTTCATTTGTTTACTGTCAAAGCCCTCCAAGGGACAAGTATCATACCCTTCGTTGGCCATTGCAATCATAAATGTCTGAGCGGCAAGCGCACAAGATTTATGGACGACGACACGCATATCACCCTCGGAAACCTCACGCACAATAGGGCGGAAAAGGCCGATGGCTTTAGTCAATAAAACTCTCAAAAAACCCAGTATGCCAAAGAAGCGGGCATAAAGAAACGGCATTAACTTTCCATAATAGAGTTCTCTGTCCTTGATACGTTTTTCCTGACGCTCCCGGGGACTGTTTCGTCTGACGTTCCCTCTTTCAAAATCGAGTACAAACCTGGCCCTACTCCGATATAAATCCTGACGTGTAACAAAAACGATAATCTCTGAAGCTGTTGAAGTCGCAGTCTGGTCAAGACAGGCTTTGGATATCTTTGCCAGCAACTCCGGTTGCGTGACCTGATAAAACTCCCACAATTGCATATTTGAACTGTTGGGTGCCAACGTTGCCAGTTCCAGACAATGTTTCACCTTTTCCGGATCCAACTGTTTCTCTCTATCAAACACCCGTACAGAACGACGATAATTTAAGACTTCCTCTAAATTCATTTTTATCTGATCAAATTATTTTTCCCATTTAATTGTTGCATTACCACCTCCGCCATTTCTTTTGAACTGAACGGGTTTTGCCCCGTTATCAGATTATGGTCCACCACTACTTTTGAGGTCATCGGAATCAATGCTTTTTCGTAATCGGCTCCTCTCTTTTTCAACTCTGCTTCAAGATCAAAAGGTACCTCCTTCTTTCTCCCGGCAACACTTTCCTCAAACCAGGAAAATCCTGTGAGCCTTTTATCTTTTATAAGATACTCTCCGTTGGACAATTTGACATTCAAAAGCCCACTTACACCATGGCAGATCGCGGCTACTATTTTAGTATGCTCATAATGCTCCTTAATAATCGTCTGCAAAGTGGTATTATTAGGAAAATCATACATCGTACCATGTCCGCCCGCCAGATAGATACAATCAAACAGCTCTCCGGTAACCTCGTCCAAACTCTTCGCATGTCGCAACTCATTCCTAAATTCAGGATCATCCCAATACCCTTTCGTAAGTTTGTCTAAAACCATCGGCTTTAAACTTTCCGGATCAACAGGGACGTTGCCACCTTTGGGGCTTGCTATGATTATTTCATATCCCTTTTCTTCCGCACAATGATAGATGTGGGTCAACTCACTGAGCCACAACCCTGTTTCCAGATTTCCATCAGCATACATATCCGTTCCCGTTACAACAGCCAGCATTTTCAAAGTATCCATATATATTCTTTTTATAGTGACGTTATATAGGAACATGGCTGTAACTTACTTGTTACTTAACCAATCAGACTTTTAACTTTATTTTCAACCACTTGTGACCCGGCTTCTTAAAACATCCACATTCTTTGCCGGGAATATCAGCCAACTTCAAACTGCTGCTTCGCACATTCGTATCCTTCTTCATACAGATCGGTCAGTTTATGAATGTCACGTTCAATGCGATCGACAACAACCGGTTTCCGGGGCCGGATAACAGTTATATTTCCCTCTTCTTCCATACGCTCAACCATCTCCAATTGTTCGTTGTATACAGCACAACGCCTGCTCAACGCTTCACGTATCTTCGGATATTTACGATAAACAAAAGAGGGAACGCGGATGTCTTTATTCTCTTTCCGATAACCGCGGTTCCGGGTAAGGACAACCACATTGTTCCGATATCCATCGTCTATGGCACGTTGCAAAGGAATAGAGTCGACAATACCTCCGTCCAGCATGGGAATACCGTCTACATAAGCTATGGGGCAAACGAAAGGAAGGCTGCTGGAAGCACGGACAATGTCGATCACACGGTTTTTATCCTCTTTCTCCTCAAAATAATTAGCTTCTCCGGTCAGGCAATTGGTAGTCACCATCACATAACGCCCGGGAGAATTGAAGTATGCCTGATAATCGTATGGAAGTATATGCTCGGGAAACTCCGTAAAAAGGAGATCGAAGTCCAGAATATTCCGTTTCTTAAGCAGATGTTTCAGCCCGATATAATGATATTTTTCTAACAGGTCGATATTACTGTACTTGGCACGCCCACGCTGTCGGGACATATACGAAAGGCCGTTACAAGCCCCTGCAGACACCCCGATCGTATAAGGAAAACGAATATCATGGTCCATCAGATAGTCCAGTACCCCACAGGTAAACACTCCGCGCATACCTCCGCCTTCAAGCACCAGACCGGTTTGATTATCAATTGTCATCTTTCAGAATAATTAATCGTTAGAAATTAGTAGTACCTTAGTTTTTCTTAGGCCGCCGGATGACTAACAAGGAAGGAAAATCACGGAACACTTCTTCCTCTTCGGACAACTTCGTATAGGACAGGTGGCTCATCACAAGCAAGCCGTCCTTTGCTACCGAAGCCAGATCAACGGCGCTATTAAAGGATTGCGTTCGTATCCGGGAGGAATATTTGGCCAGTATCGACTCTGTAGACTGCCGGAAAGCCTCATCATCCGTATCGAAGAGGAAAAGATGTACCTGTGCGCCCCCCTCCAGCATACTCTCAAGATAAGTAAGCAGAAAAGCATCGATCACCCCACCCAACACAAAAGAGACGGGGACGTTTCCGCTATAACCACGGTTGACAAAAACGGCTACCGGACATTTCACCTGTTCCATCACATCATCTATCTTATCACGAAACAGAGAGAGCCATAACACTCCACTGCCTCCGGCAGCATCCGGTCTGTACTTACTTCCTGCTCCCAGCAGAAACATGTCAGGACGCTCTTTTCGTGCCAACCGAATCATATCCTGCACCAATTTATCGGTCACCCGGTAACGGTTTTCAACACTAAGTCCCAACTCGGAAGCTTTTTCGTCCACCAGCGAGAAACTATCACGGGCATATTGCTCTGCATTCAATGGGTTTAAGTCCGTCCCCACCGTAAAATGGGCAGCGACCACATGGGCAGCTTTCATCTTTTTTCCAAATAATAAGAAAAAAACGGAAAGCAGGCTGCGTCCCGACTCCGGTCGTCCAAAACAAAAGACCAACTTCAACTTAGCCGATAAACGTTCTTCGCGACGGGCAAAAATCTGTTCAACAAAATGCAGCAACGGGGTGGTCATGAAGGTAGTCACCAGAGCCATAATGACCAGGATTACAAAAATAGAAGGTGGAAGCACTCCCATTTCGTATCCGATGTTTAATGCGACCAACTCCATCAATCCCCGTGTATTCATCAGCGTACCGATAGTAAAACTGTCTTTCCACGACTCTCCCACCAAACGGGCGGCAACGGCGCAACCACCCAGCTTTCCTGCCACAGCAACCGTAATCAACAACAGGCAAACTCCCCAAAGCGCCGGACTGTTAATCAATCCGATCTCCGTACGCAACCCGGTAAAGGCAAAGAAAAGCGGAAGGAAAAAGACAAGAGCAATGTCTTCCACTTTTTCCATCATCACTTTACGGAATCCCAGGCTGGGAGGCATCACGACTCCTGCCATGAAGGCTCCGAACAGGGCATGAATACCGATAATCTCGGTAAGCGTAGAGGAAATAATCAAAATCAGCAGAATCAGGGCCACAAATGTTTTATTAATCACCTCCTGATTGGCATACACCTCTCCTACTTTCTTGAGAAACGGCCGTACCACCATAAACATGATTATGATATAAAGGGCAGTCAGCCCGATGGCATAAAGAGCGCTGGCAAATGTTCCGGCCTTGGCAATGGCTATGACTACAGCCAGCAAACACCAGGCAGTGACATCATCATTGGCAGCCGAAGCTATGGCCAAAGTTCCCAAAGGAGTTTTCGTCATATTCCGTTCCTGAATGATGCGGGCCAATACCGGGAAAGCGGTAATACTCATAGAGATACCGATGAAAAGGGCAAACGGCAGGAAACTTGTCTGGGCAGCGGCATATTCTTCATAAATCCAGTAAGATGCGACGATGCCGAGGAAGAACGGAACCAATATACCTGCATGGCTGATGACCAATGTTTCGTTGATCTTGTTTTTAAGTACACTGAAATCGAGTTCCATTCCGATCACAAACATGAAAAGTACCAGACCGACCTGGCTCAATAATTCAAGATTCGTAAGGGACTCCGGAGGGAACAGGGCCTGGAATACATCCGGAAAGAAATAGCCCAACACGGAAGGTCCCAACACAATTCCCGCCACAATCTCACCAATCACCCCCGGCTGCCCGATATGTTTAAACAGAAAACCAAAAAGCCTCACCATCAACAAAACAGCGATTATCTGTATCAACAATATACTTAACGGATGATGCAGGTTGTCGGTGACAAACTGACAAAACATAGCGAAAGGAGTCTCCTCCGCAACAGCTGATGATGCTACCACATGGTGTGAAAAACGGTCACCTTCCTCGATAGCCATGTAAATAAGTGCCCCGAAAAGGAGCAACATGATTACATAAATAAGATAATTTTTTTTGGCTCTCTGCATACAAGCATATTTTTGTGTGAAGTGTGTCTATGCAAAGATAAAACAAACCAAAAGAAAAAATAGTTTTAGAGCGGGTTTAAATATTGATTCATATAAAAAGGCACTGAAAAGAATATATGGACACTCTGTTTACTTTCCTTATTTCCGCTTCAAAGTTCCTGTTTGTCATCAGTAAAACGAAGATACAGAGGAATAAGAAAGAATAAAAGAGAAAGATAACCAACAGGAAAACAAGATTATAACAACACACAAAATTGATTTAAAACCAAAGGCTTGTTGATTTAAGAGGTAAAACCCGTTAGTTAAAAACCCAGAGGACTTTGGTTTTAAACTAACGGGAACATAGTTTCGAATGTATCCTAAAACACCTGTTCACTAATCGCCGGTAATTCCCTGCCCCTTCAGGTCGGCAGCCGATATTGTAAAATCATTTCCCTGCCTGATCCGTTCCAATACCAGGTTGCCTACTTTCCGGGCATCTTCTTCCAAAGCAAACCCTTTCCGCCCCGGAAGGGAAGGTATGTATGGTTGGCAGATCACTACCCGGTCGCCACAAAGAATCTGATAACCATATCCGTTCCCATTTTCTGTTTCAATTACTTTGAGACGATACGTACAAGCTTCATGCCGATCATAGAAAAAGAGGACTGAAACAGCGCAGGCAACGCATATCATACAAAGCAGCTTCTTATTCCTCTTCATATTCATAAGGTTTCAGTTCCCAGGTATCGTCAAAGTAAGAACTCGAACCACTGCCACCCGTCGCAACAATACCCCGGGTCCCGGTAGAGAAGCAAACAGCATGGATACGGGTACTTCCTTCAAACGCCGTCAGGTCGTCACCTTCCCAAAGATCGGTTGCCGGATCATAAATCCAATAATTCGAATAATAGCTTCCTCCGGCAGTGGAACCCAGAGTCAGATAAGCTTTTCCATCGATCACAAAACTGACTCCATAGGAACGGACAATAGATGTATAGTCATCATCGTAATCATCATCACTCGTATTGGCGATGTCTCTCAATTGTGTCCAAGGTGTAGCAGCGGAAGGGTCGAAGCACCAGAAGTCCGATACATCGGAATTATTGTTCTGCCCTCCGCAGACATAAGCTTTCCCGTCGATGACAAATGCCGTACCTCCCTGACGCTTTTGTCCTCCGAAACCGTTCACGATAGTCCATTGTGAACCGGCTGCGGCAGTAGGGTCGAAACGATAAAAGTCCTTCAGGTAATTATCGTTGTAACCGGTTCCCACATAACCATAATTATCAATCCCGAAGCCAAGGGCATAATAGCGGGCTCCTCCCTTGAAGTCGTCCATCTGCCTCCAACTATTCGTTTCCGGATTATACTCCCACGTATCGGACAGGTATTTCTGATCGGGATTGTATCCGGTAGTGACATACCCTTTGCTACCTACCGAGAAGCCGGTGGCAGCATTGCGGACCGTACCGGGCATATCGGCACGCTGAGTCCACCAGTCATTGTCGATATCATATTCCCAGGTATCGGCGAGCCGGGTCGTTTTTCCGTTATAGCCTCCGCAGATGTACCCTTTATTACCAATGGTGAAACCGGCAGCATCGGTCCGTGCTACCCCGTCAAAGTCCGAACGCCGGTACCATACTCCGGCCGTATAGGAAGCATCTTCCGTACAGGCACACAAACAAAAGAGTATGGCACAAAGCACCAATACTCCGGACGCGGACTTACTCGCTACAGTTTTTTCTATTCCAGTCATTCTTTTATTCTGTTTTTTAATCGTTAATTACTGACCGCAAATGTAGACGACATCAGTAAGGGTGAAAAAAAGGATCGACTAACAGGCACATTCTCTCTACCAACCAAAATGCAGTCGATAAATCATTCCGGTTAGTCGATAGTTTTTTAACAGGGAAGAGAAATCGACTTCTTTTGCGGCAAAATTATCCGATTAATGAAACAGAAAACCTTATCATTTTTATTCATCACTCTTTTAATATCCCTCCTTGCCTCTTGCCGGGACGAACTGTCGACAGTAGGAGGCAAATGGGTGGAAAGTTCCCTGCGGACGGTGCAGACCGATACTTGCACGGTCCGCATCAACACTATCCTTAGTGATTCTCTTGCCACATCGGGCGACACAGTCTGCCAGATAGGAACCATTGACGATCCTGTCTGGGGCAAAATAAAAACCGCTTTCTATGCAGAATATGACGTACCGGGAGTTTCATTCAGCGAAGACGCAGATTATGGTTTCGATTCCATTACCATCCGGTTCTACTCTTCGGGCAACTATCTGGGAGATACTCTGAATCCGCAACGCATCTCACTGCACAGCCTCTCAGAAAATCTGTCGCTGGACGAAGGATACTTGTATAGTAAATCGACAGTGGCTTACCACGCCACTCCCTTAGCTTCGTTCACCTTCACTCCCACTCCGGGCGAAACCACCCGGGAACACGAAATCCGCCTCCCCGACGAATGGGGACTCGAGTGGTTCGAACGTTTCCAAAACGGATCACGCGAGATGGAGTCACAAGAATACTTCCGCGACTATTTCAAAGGCATTGCATTCATTCCCGAAGAGGGAGGAAGTTGTATCAACGGTTTTATGGTGAATGATTCAAGCCTGTGCATCACACTTTATTATCACCAAACGAAAACAGACGCAACGGAACTGTCCGCCAGTTTCCCGGCCAACAGCGACTTGAGATTCAACCAAGTCAGTTGTGACCGTAGCCAGACAGCCCTCTCCTCCTTACAAAGCGGAATCAATAACGGGCTTCCTTCAGAAAAGTCCGACCACCAGGCCTACCTGCAAGGACTGACGGGAATGTATCTCAACATTGACTTCCCATTCCTCAATGACTTGCGAGCCGAAGGCAAACTGGTAACTATCGAAAGTGCGCTCCTCCGCCTTTACCCGGTAAAAGGGACGTATGGCGAACGGTATCCTCTCCCCGAATCGCTGACACTATATACAGCCGACGAAAACAATATAACGGAAGATGTCGTGACGGATATTTCAGGCAGTTCGGTACAAACCGGAAGTCTGGTAACGGACGAAATGATGGGAGAAGAGACCTATTACTCTTTCGATATTACCTCTTTCCTGCAAAGCAATCTGGGGACGGTGGGATACAACCGGAAAATCCTTCAGCTGATGCTTCCGGACAATTTGTTTTTCACCACCCTGAGTGGAGTCGTATTCGGAGATGCCGGCCATCCGGACAGTAGCCCCGTGAAACTAACCATACTTTATAAAACATATAACCCATGAAAAGACAGCTGATTCTACTGCTTACGCTTTGTCACTCTACCTTATTAATATATAGTCAGAACACAACCAACTCCCCTACATCCATGTTCGGCCTGGGCGAACTTTCGACCGGAGAAGGCGGACAGTACGCCGGACTGGGCGGAGCGGGAATCGCCCTGCAAAGCTATAACTTCCTGAATACTGCCAATCCTGCCTCACTTACCGCCATCGAAGGACAACGTTTCCTGATAGACACCGGACTGATGGGAGCATACAAAATCTACACCCAAACCGGAACAAACAATCATTCGGTAGTGGGAAACCTGAATAACCTCAGCATCGGTTGCCGTCTCACTCCCCATTGGTACGGGGCTGTATTTATGGCACCGGTCAGCAGTATGGGATACGCTATCACACTGGATCAGGACATCACGGGAAGCGGAAATTCCACCGTATCATCACTTTTTGAAGGAGAAGGGGGGCTATCTAAAATGGGTATCAGTACCGCCTACCGCCTTTTCAAAGGTTTCTCTGTCGGTGCCAATCTTTCGTACGTGACCGGAACCACCAAACAAACAGAGACTCAGGGAAGTCTCAGTGTGGAAGAGAGTTCTTACAAGCATGCTTTTTATGTCGATTTCGGCGTGCAATACAAGTTTTCCCTAAATAGGGACAAGTCCATTATAGCAGGGCTTGTATACGGGTACTCACAAGATCTGGCACAAGACAACAACCTGTCGGTGAGCAGTTCGTCGAGCAGCGAGTCGATTGATGAAAGCCAACGTTATGTGCGCCAATGCCTCCCGCAGTTTATCGGGGCGGGATTATCATACAATAGCCTCCGCTGGATGCTGACAACCGAATACAAATATACGGATTGGAGCCGCATGAAGTCTTCAAAAAGCAACGTCCGCTTCGAAAACCAACACCGGTTATCGGCAGGTATGGCCTACACAGCAGGCAATATCTACCGCAATCCGGTGAAACTGTTACTCGGAGCGGGCGTCAACAATTCATATATGGTCATCCAGAAGAAGAAAGCAACCAACTACTACATCAGTGCAGGAAGCAACTTCACTCTCTATAACGGAAATGTCCTCTCGTTAGGAGTGAAATACAGTGATCAACTCCATCTACCCAACAGTATGCAACGGGAACAAGGGCTGCTACTCTTCTTCAACTTTACCTTCTCGGAACGGACATACCGGGCGAAAATACAATAGACTAATCACGGAACACTTCTTCCTGCTTCAGAACGTAAGCATCAGCCAAAGCACCGGTAGCAGGTTGTTTCTCATTGTTCAGCATCACCAGGCTGCCCTCCTGCACCTTAAAGTAAGAGACTTCGCCTCCTTTTTCAGTAAGTGTCAGCAGATTGTCTTTTACCGTGAATGTGCCGGTTTCATCAAACTCGGCATCTTTGCGGTCAATGTAAAGCCAGTGATATGTATAAGTGCGGTCCTTTTTCAGGGTCAGAGTCAGTTCTATACCCGGACAATCGGCAGCCGGAATCGTACCTTTGTAAACTCCATAGTAATCGAGAGAGGTTTCGGCAGTGTGCATATCTACCACTTGTGTGGTATCGCTGCCTGCCGCAGACACATCGGCTTTCTTCACATTTGTACAACCTACAGCAGTTAAAGTGATGAATGCTGCTGCCATCCAATAAAGATTCTTTTTCATCGGTTTAAGTTTTTATAAATGAAACATTAAAATATGATAGCAAAGATAGGCGTTCATTTCCATATTTAAGGATATTCAGCTATCTTTGTCGCATAAATATTAATAAAAACGACATAATAATGAAAAAGACAATCCTCCTGGCCGCTTTAGGCTTGATCAGTCTGAGCGCATTGGGCAAAGACAAACCAAAAGAAGAAGGCTTCGTTTTCACGACAGTGAAAGAAAACCCGATTACATCCATCAAAAACCAGAATCGTTCAAGCACTTGCTGGAGCTTCTCGAGCCTCGGCTTCCTCGAATCGGAACTGCTCCGTACGGGAAAAGGCGAATACGATCTTTCTGAAATGTTCGTTGTACACCACACAATGGTTGACCGCGCCGTTAACTATGTCCGCTATCATGGCGACAGCTCCTTCTCTCCGGGCGGAAGCTTCTATGACATCATGTTCTGTATGAAGAACTACGGACTTGTTCCGCAAGAAGCTATGCCGGGAATCATGTATGGTGACTCACTGCCCGTTCACAACGAACTGGATGCAACAGCAGGAGCCTATGTTAACGCTATTGCCAAAGGTAATCTGAAGAAACTGACTCCCGTATGGAAAAAAGGTCTTTGCGCCATCTATGACACTTACCTCGGACAATGTCCGGAGAACTTCACTTACAAAGGTAAAGAATATACTCCGATGACTTTTGCACAATCTCTGGGTTTGAATCCGGACGACTATGTATCTCTGACTTCATACACACATCACCCCTTCTATTCACAGTTTGCCATCGAAATTCAGGACAACTGGCGCAACGGATTGTCATACAATCTGCCGCTTGACGAATTCATGGCTGTAATGGACAATGCTGTAAAGAACGGATACACGTTCGCATGGGGTAGTGACGTCAGCGAAGAAGGATTTACCCGTGACGGTATCGCCGTAATGCCGGACGCAGCCAAGGGTGCTGAACTGACAGGTTCGGATATGGCCCGCTGGACCGGAATGACCGCCGCCGACAAACGCAAAGAACTGACTTCAAAGCCACTGCCGGAAATTAAAGTTACTCAGGAAATGCGCCAGACGGCTTTCGATAACTGGGAAACAACCGATGACCACGGAATGATTATCTACGGTATCGCCAAAGATCAGAACGGAAAAGAATACTTTATGGTGAAAAACTCTTGGGGCACTAATAACAAGTACAAAGGTACCTGGTATGCTTCTAAAGCTTTCGTTGCTTACAAGACTATGAATATTCTGGTTCACAAAGATGCGCTTCCTAAAGATATCGCAAAGAAACTGGGAATCAAGTAAGAAACTACAAGTTACAGAGCCACGGGCTGTAGTCTGCAAGGTGTAATCCACTTGTAGATTACAGCCCGTTCTTATGGCTTGTAACCCGACCTTAACTGCTGATACAAATCTTGTTGATATATTCTGTAAACCTCTCCTTATAATTGTCGCCGACAGGTATGTATATATTCTTATTAAAAATGATGCGCAACCGTGAGACCTCCGTTATTTTCCGGAGATTGACGATATAGGAGCGATGTACCCTCATAAACATTTCTTGCGGCAGACGCTCTTCCAGTTTTCTCATACTCAGCAGAGTGACTACCGGCTTATCCGCCATATTCGTGTAAATGCGCACATACTCACTCATGCCTTCGATATAACAAATATCCGCCACATTGATACGGATAATCCTGGATTCGGACTTCACAAACAACGAACCGTCCCGTTCCAGCAAATCCGGTTCTGCCCCTCCCCCGTAATCCTGCAAATGATACTCAAACTGCCTGCGTGCTTTGTCCGCAGCCTTCAGGAGATCCTGAAACTCGAACGGCTTCAACAGATAGTCCACCGCATCCACTTTAAAACCTTCAACAGCATATTCCGGATAGGCGGTAGTAAACACAATCAGAGGTTTCACTACCAATGAACGCACCAGATCGAGTCCGTTCAGGTCCGGCATATGAATATCGGCGAACATCAAGTCAATTTCTTCTTCAGAAAGCACCTGCATGGCACCGAAAGCATCCTGACAGGAAGCAATTAGTTGCAGGAAAGGGACACGTGAAATATAACCTACCAATTGTTCAAGTGCCAACGGCTCGTCATCAATAGCAATGCATTTTATCATAACAGAGGAATGATTAATAAAACGTTAAAACTACCCTCGCGCTCGTTAATAGACAGGGTATAGTCCTGCCCGAACAAAAGCCTCAACCGCTTACGGACATTTTCCAATCCGATGCCATGATTCTGTTCACCGGATTTTCCCCAATTGCTGTTGGAACAGCGAAACGCAAGTTTCCCATCTTCTACAGTCATGGCAACCCGTATGAACGACTCTTTCTGATAACTCACTCCATGCTTAAACGCATTCTCTACAAAAGAGATAAAGAGTAAAGGCGGTATCTGTACTTTTGGTATTTCGCCGGGCATGTCGCACATGATGCAAACTTTATCGGTATAACGAAGCTTCATCAGGGTAATATAGTTATCGAGAAACTGTATCTCACGCGAAAGCAAAATCGTTTTATTACTTGCTTCATAAAGCACATAACGCATCAGTTTAGAGAGTTCGACAATGGTCTTCTTGGCTTTCCCGGCATCCATATCGACCAGTGCATGAATGTTGTTGAGCGTATTCATAAAAAAATGCGGATTGATCTGATACTTCAGATATTGCAATTCCGATTGCAGATGCTGGTGTTCCAACTCTTTCAGTGCCTCTTCATCCCGCATGGACTTGAATAGAAGCTTGATAGCCACATTGAACCCCACCACCAGCAAAGCCAGTGAGAAACGTCCAAAAAGATAGCCCGGCAAAGGATAAGGCCCCTGCCGGAGCGGATCCATCACTCGCTTGGGCATGGGTGGTTGAGACGAATGTTCTTCATAAATATAACCGGGAGGAACGGGCATCGGGTTGTTGAACTGCCTGTGCCTCGGCCGGCTGAAGGAGGGATATAAGAAAAAAAGCAGAACAATGACTCCTATCAATGAAAATGCATAGTACCAATATCGCTTCCGAAGCAACAATCGGGGGGCGAGTAAATAGTTGTTCACTACAAAAAGCAGAAAAAAGGGTAACGTCAACAGCCATGCCACCCGTATGGTCTGCCAGCTGAAAGTATGTATCGAACTAATGGATGAAAACAGATAGTCACCCACCAACGGTACGAAGGTGACAGTCAGCCAGATGACGAGATAAACCACCTGCTCCAGTAATTGCTGCTTATTAATCTGTTTCATTATGATAAAGTCTTTCTGAAGATTAGTCCACAAAAATACCCCCTTTTGTCCATACCCGACAAAAGAACTCGACAAAGAGGGACGTTTTGACGATAAAGCATGGTAAATCATGAACTTCCCTTTTCTCCGCCGGTGCATTTATTCGTTACCCTGAAAAGATCGATGCCCCTCAGCCACGAATTTTGCCAGTAATTACCTATCTTTGCAGCCCGAAAAAATAATCCGCCATTTTAATGAAGAAATTAGCCATACTTGCAGCTTTCATCTTTTGCCCCTTTGCCATACAGGCACAAGAAGTATTTATCAATGCCGACCTGGTAAGCAGTTACATCTGGCGTGGAATGAAGAATGGAAATGCTTCCGTACAGCCTACTCTCGGTGTAGAGTGGAAAGGATGGACCCTATCGGCATGGGGATCGACAGAATTCAGAAACGAGAATAATGAAATAGACCTTACGCTGGAGTATGAATATAAAAACCTCCAACTGTGCCTTAATAACTACTTTTACCAAAGTGAAGACGAACCATTCAACTATTTCCACTATACTCCCCGCACCACAGGTCACACCTTCGAAGCAGGAGCTGTCTATACCATTAGTGAAAGTTTCCCGTTATCGTTGGCCTGGTATACCACCTTTGCCGGAAACGATTACCGGGAAAATGAAAGACGTGCCTGGTCCAGTTATTGCGAACTCAGCTATCCATTCACTGTAAAGGGAGTAGACTTGGCTGTCGAAGCCGGGTTCACCCCATGGGAAGGAGAATACGCTGACAAATTTAATGTAGTTAATGTCGGGCTTTCGGCTACCAAAACATTGAATATTTCATCCGGATTCACTCCATCTGTTTTTGGTAAACTGATAGCTAATCCATACGAAAACCAACTCTATTTTGTTTTCGGAATAAGTTTGTAGACAATTGGCATTTCCATATTTCTTTGGGGCTGAAGGCTTCTTTACACCTGAATATGGACACCCGAAACGATCGCAAACCTTACTGGAAATGGGATAACGACAATGACAACATGGGTAATCTCTATAACGGACTATTACGCCGTGGTCTTTTTGCCCCCTATATCGATGGAAAACCCAACGGGACATTCCTGGCATGGCACCCCATGGAGGTTATTAACGGGAATAGCGGTTATAATAAAAAGCGTTATTCCAACTACGAGATAAATGTAGCTCTCCAATACGATATTCCTTTCATTAAAGGCTTAAGCCTGAAACTGTCATACAACCGGTATGAGCGGCATACTTTCATCAAACGTTTCAGTCGCCCCTACGACTTGTACGTATTTAAAACAACCGGCGTACACAATCATATCCCAACCAATGAAATTGATTATGTCAAAACCAGAGATGATGGAGACTTTCTGTATGAGAAATACAATAATGATAACAGTTATCAGTTGAACGCCATGGTTACCTACAACAAGACCTTCGGCAAACACGATATCAACGCATTGTTTGTATACGAACAGTATGAAGGTACTAACGACTGGCTGGACGGGCAACGAAATTATTTCATCTCCTCTGCCGTAGATCAAATATTCGCAGGTAGTTCCGATCCAAAGAATTCGACACTAAACGGAAGTGGTTCAGAAGGCGGACGTCTTTCGTATGTAGGCCGGCTGGGCTATACTTATGATAGTAAATACTTGCTGGAAGCCTCTTTCCGCTATGACGGTTCTGTCAATTTCGATCCAAAACACCGCTGGGGCTTCTTCCCTTCCGCATCTGTCGCCTGGCGTATTTCAGAAGAAAATTTCTTTAAAAACAACATCGGGTTTATAGACTACCTGAAACTTCGCGGATCAGTCGGTTTGCCAGGTAACGATGCTGTAGGCGGCTGGCAGTGGATGCAACGCTATAACCTCAACTCAGGCGTCTACTTCGGTTCGTTGAGCAACGGGGTATCAGCCAGTGTAATCCCCAATACAGAAATTACATGGAAAAAATCATTGGATATAGATTATGGATTTGATATGCAAATTCTACGTAATCGTCTGTCATTAAGTGTCGGTGGATTTTACAAACATACCTACGACATTTTAGGTGACCGCCTGGCCAGCCTGCCTTCTACTTTTGGTGGCACCATGCCCAAAGAAAACTATGCCACCATCGATACCAAAGGCTTCGAAATAGAGTTCTCATATAAGGATAAGATAGGGGACGATTTCAGTTACAACATAAGCGGAAACCTCGGATATGCAGTCAACGAACTAATTACCAAAGACGAAGCTGAAAATATTCGTCCTTACAAATCAGAGTTAGGATACAATACGGACCGCCAAATGGGCTATGTAGCTACAGACATTATCCGTACACAAACCGAACTCGATGCCCTGCCCGAAGGATATACCATCTTTGGTAAAAAGCCCGAATTGGGAATGTTGAACTATAAAGATATCAGAGGTGCCAACTCTGATGAACCGGATGGAAAGATCGATAGTAATGATCAGGAATGGGTAATCAAACACACCAAATCTCCAATCAATTACGGTTTCTCCGTAGGAGGATCATGGAAAGGACTGAGCGTCGACCTGTTCTTCCAGGGTGTAGCCGGTGGAAAACGTTTCTATGACAAACGTATAGAATGGGGTGGAATGGAAGAAACGTCATACGCATTCAGGGCAGACTACTGGACTCCTGAAAACACGGATGCCAAATATCCCGCAGCCGGATGGGATCAGGACGTAGCAGGTTATTCGGACGAGGCTTATGGAGAGACCGGTATATTGTACGAACAACTTACCACCAATTCCATAGATACTTGGAATTACAGCAGCATTCGTAACATTAATATCATGCTGAACAGCATTAAGACCGGCGATCTGGATGCAGAAACCAAAGCCTCCTTAAGGGCACAGGCTCTAGTGCTCAGGGCATGGCGGTATTTCCAGATGGTGCGCCAATATGGAGGCGTGCCGATGATCATGGAACCGCAGGCACTGACCGATGATTTGTATGTTACCCGCAACAAGACCTCAGAGTGTATCAATTTGATCATTCAGGATTTGGATGAAGCCATTCAAGATTTGCCATGGAAATGGACAGGCGATGACGAAGGACGTTTCAGCAAAGCCACAGCCATAGCACTAAAAGGTCGCATCTTGCTGTATTATGCCAGTCCGCAATTTAATCCGGAAAATAAAGCGGAACGCTGGGAAACAGCTTATGTCTATAACAAGAAGGCTGCCGAACAAATAGAAACGAACGGTTATGATTTGTATGAAAGCTATGAAAATATCTGGTTCGATGAAATGAATAAGGAAGTTTTGTTCGTGACGCGCTATCAAGAACCCGACATCGTACATCACTGGGATGCGGCAACCCGTCCGTTATCGGAAGCTCAGAATTATTCGGGAGCCAACCAACCCACTAAGGAAATGGTAGAATCTTACCAAATGATCACAGGCGTTCCTATCACAGAATCAGCAGATTATGATCCGCTTCATTTCTGGAGAAATCGTGATCCACGGTTTACCAGTACGATAGCCTACAACGGCTGCCTATGGGAACTTAGTGGCAAAAAAGACAGAATCCAATGGACTTACCAAGGCAGTTCCACCCTCAACCCCTCTGCCAGCGGATTCTACTGCCGGAAAGCCATCAACGTAAATTTCACCCCTTATGATACCGAAAGAAGTAGTACGGACTGGGTGGAAATACGCTTTGCCGAAGTGCTGATGAATTACGCCGAATGCGCTGCCGAAACTCAGAAATACGATGAAGCATATAGTGTATTGAAACGTATCCGTAAACGCGCCGGAATAACAGCCGGAGACAATAATATGTACGGATTAAAAGAAAACATGTCACACAATGAAATGATAGCCGCTATCATGCTGGAACGCAAGATAGAATTTGCCTATGAAGGAAAACGATATTGGGACTTACGCCGTCGGCGCATGTTTGCTTCCGAAATGAATGGAATCAAGCGCCATGGCCTTTTACCCAAACTAAAAGGATCTCCAACAGAATTTGATAATCTAAAAGATAAAGTAGATATAGAGAAAGACTATACCATTTATTTTAAAGACTCAATAGTGGTATTGGATCAGAAATATGAAATTGATTTTCAAGATAATTACTATTTTTATGCCATTCCTAACAAGCATCTGGAGCAAAACTCTAAATTGCAGCAGACACAAGGCTGGGATAATGGGACATTCAATCCTTACGAATAATATAGAATAAGATAACGGTAGACAAAAGACAGAGATGCCTTGAAAAAACATCTCTGTCTTTCTAAAAGGAGAATAAAGTCTCCGGTAAAAAGAAAATCATCCATCTTTTTTTTACAAAAGTACATTGATTTATATCATTCTATTCTCTTTCTTTACAAACGAATTTAAAGCAAAGCTGTTTGCTTTAATAATACCTTTATATATTCACCTTAGTAATATAGCATTATGAATGTTTCCAGAAGAATTGCATTTTTATCTTTAGTCCTATGCAGCAGCCTGATTATCAAAGGGCAAACTTCTACCCGGCTATCTTTGCCTGCCATCTTTTCGAATCATATCGTACTCCAGCAACAAAGTTCAGCCCCCATCTGGGGATGGGGAGAAGCCGGCACAAAAGTTAAAATAGTAGGAAGTTGGGCGCAAAAAGACACTATCGAGACTCTTATTGACGACTGCGGGCATTGGAAAACCCAAATACCCACCACCCAACATGGCGGTCCTTATACCCTACAACTATTTTCTAACAACATGAAAGGAAATAAAATCGAGTTGAAAGACGTTATGTTGGGAGAAGTATGGCTATGCAGCGGGCAGTCGAATATGGAATGGTGTCCCAATAACGGCATCCCCAATCAACAAGAGGAAATTGCGACAGCCATACACCCCAACCTTCGTTTTTTCAGCCTGAACAAGCAAGGTAGCCGAACCTTACAGGAAGACTGCTATGCGCAATGGGAAAAATGTACACCGGAAGTCATGCGACAACGAAGTGCTGTCGCCTATTTCTTCGGTAAGCACCTGCAACAGAAGCTGAATGTTCCGATAGGGTTGATCGTTTCAGCCTGGGGAGGAACTCCGGCAGAAGTATGGACACCACGAGAGGTAGTCATGGGCACCCCCCTAATAAAAGACGCGATCATTGACAAGACATATCCCTGGTGGCCGGTAGAGCCCGGTGTGCTTTATAACAGCATGATCCATCCCTTGATGCCTTACGACATAGCCGGAACAATATGGTACCAGGGTGAATCAAACAGAGACAACCCCTCTTCATACACGACATTGATAGAGAAAATGGTTGAAAGCTGGAGAAGTGGATTCGGCAAAGAATTTCCTTTTTACATGGTTCAAATAGCTCCATTCAACTACGGTTCAACCCATAACGGACCTGCGCTTATACGTGAAGCGCAAGAAGAGATAACACGCAAGGTTCGCAACACGGCGCTCGTCGTTATCACAGACAAAGGCGATCCGAAAACCATTCATCCGATTCAGAAACAAGAAGTAGGCGTACGATTAGCCAACATGGCGTTGGGCAAAAAGTACGGTTTACTGAAAGACGGATACGAAAGCCCCACCTTGGAACAAATGGTTGTTGACAAGAAAAAAGCCATACTTACTTTTAAACATGCCTCCAAAGGGTTGGTCTGTCCGGAGAAGGAAATCAGGGGACTGCTCATAGCCGGTGAAGACGGGCGCTTCGTAGAAGCCAAAGCGCAGATAAAAGGCAACAAGATAACGGTTTACTCACCGAAAGTAAAACATCCGGTAGCCGTCCGCTATTGCTTCGATGATGCCACTATCGGAAATTTATTCAATCAAGAAGGATTGCCTGTCGCTCCGTTCCGAACGGATAGTAACAAACGATGTAACAATCAATAAAAACACATTAAAATTATATGGATAAAAAAATATTACTTCTTATGGGTACTCTTTTCACATGCTTATGTGGACAAGCCCAGCACACCATCAAACTGTCCGAACTGGACTTATCTAAATTGTGGCAAGAATACGGAAAGGTACAAACCGGGAAATCGGTAAGCGGAGAACCAGCCACCATCCAAAGACAGACTTTTAAGGACGTGATAGGCACCCATGCCCAAAGTATCTTAAAAATAGATCTGCACGGCAATGCCACACGCTTTCATGCCCAAGTGGGAGTTGCCGATTCTCAGGTGGAGGTCTCAGACAAAAGCCTGACCATCCTTCCGTTAGTTAATGGAACGAAACTCTATTTCCGCAAAGAAGGAGATGACAAACAGTTCATAGGACTGGCCGGTAAAAGTGGAAAAATAGAAAATGGATCAGTTCGGTTCGTCTTGAAAGGCGACAACAAAGAACTTTACAATAGCGGCATTGTGCGTGGTAACGAGGCTCCCCAGTCCATTGATGTAAGCCTGAAGGGAGTTCGGGTTCTGGAATTGGCAGTAGAACCGACCAATGACGGCGCAAGCGGCGACAACGCTTTATGGATTGCGCCAACTATAGAATATCAATCCGATCGCCCATGCACCCTCGATGCCGGATATGCCGGAAAAGGTCCTGAAATGACAAAGACCATCTCCACTCTGTTGGCGAAAAAAATAAGTAAACTCCCTGTTTTATCCGAACCGGTTTCCAGTCAAACCAACTTTGACTGGCTGATCAGTTCCGAGAAGTCAAAAGCGGGCATTTACGCATCGGCAAATCAAAAGAGTATCATTGTGGCCAATCCGATGGTGTCACGCACTTTCCGGATATTCCCCAATCTGGCAACGACCAACTTCATCAACCGAATGACAGGAGAGAGTATGCTACGCGCTGTCAGCAGTGAAGGGAGTATACAAATTGATGGCAAGAAATGGATGATAGGCGGCTTGACCGGACAACCGGAACGAGGTTATTTAAAAGAAGAATGGATAGAAAAAATGACCACCATTCCCGAATCTTTCCTCATAGAAGACTTTGAAATACTCCCTATCAAAGAAGATATAAAATGGGCACGTAGCCGCTGGGCATTGAATAAGGAGGCGGCAACAGGCTGCGAAATCATATTCACTTTGCGTGGCGATAAGGAACTAAAGGATGTCACAGTGAAGCTCCATGTTTCCGTTTATGACAAGATTCCTGTTATTCGCAAACGTTTTGAATTAGTGAACCACTCTGTTCTTCCTGTCAATATCGATGCCTTTCAAGTGGAATACCTGGCCTTTTCCGAACCGGAATCTCCCGGAGGGGGCGATCCCACCAAATTCCTTTTACCCAATATTCACATAGAAAGTGATTACGCCTGCGGCGGAAGTTTTACTGAGAAAGAAACGGATATTACGGAAAAGTGGGTAACCGATCCTGCCTATACATCTCAGCGCAACTATATGTTACAAACCCCTTGCGTGCTGGATGTCTCTCCTCCGATAGGTCCCGACCAGCGTTTGCAACCCAACGGTACATTCCAGTCTTTCAGTGTATACGAAATGCCGTTCGACAGCTACGACCGGGAGCGCAAAGGCTTATTCACTCGGAAACTATACCGCACGATAGCACCGTGGAGCACAGAAAATCCAATCTTTATGCATCTCACTTCCACAGATCCGAAGGTGGTGTACCGTGCCATCGACCAATGTGCCGAAACAGGTTACGAAATGATTATCCTCAGCTTTGGCTCCGGACTGAATGCAGAAGATATTTCTAATGCCAATATAGCAAAATACAAAGCATTTGTGGATTACGCCCGTAGCAAGGGTATTGAAATGGGTTGCTACTCACTACTTGCCAGCCGCTGGATCAGTGATGAGACAGACGTTATCAATCCAAAGACAGGTAAACGTGGGGGCATGAGATTTGGTAGTTCTCCTTGCCTCAGTAGTGATTGGGGCTACGAATACTTCCGTAAGATAAAAATTTTCTTTGAAAAAACCGGCATGCGTTGTTTTGAGCACGATGGTTCTTATCCCGGAGACTTTTGTGCTTCCACTGCCCATACCCATCATAAAGGATTGGAGGACTCACAATGGAACCAATTCTATAAGATTACGGAGCTTTATCATTGGATGTGTGAGAACGGAATATACATCAATGTACCCGACTTTTACTTCCTGAACGGTTCTACTAAAGTAGGTATCGGCTATCGCGAAGCCAACTGGTCGCTTCCACGCGATCGTCAGCTGATCCATACCCGCCAGTTGAACTATGACTGTACATGGGAACGCATTCCTTCCTCACTTTGGAGCTTTGTCCCATTAGTAGAATATCAAGGAGGCGGATCGGCTGCCACATTAGAGCCGTTGAGCGAACACTTGTATGAGTATAAGACATTGATGTTTCAAAACTACGGTGCCGGTATACAAGCTTGCTACCGCGGCCCCCGCCTTTACGATACGGAAGAAACCAAGAAGGCAGTCGTGGAAGTGATTAACTGGTATAAAAAATACAGAAACATACTGAATAGCGACATTATCCATCTACGCAAACCCGATGCGCGCGATTGGGATGGCATCATGCATGCCAACCCTGCGGAAAAAGAAAAAGGGTTAGCCATGTTCTTCAATCCCACAGACAAAGAAATCATCCGCCGCATCCGGTTACCTTTATATTATACCGGCCTGACAAAAACCGCACAGATAAGAGAACAGGAGGGAACGCCCACTACCCATACCTTACAACGGGATTACTCAGTAGAACTGACTGTCAGAATTCCTGCCGGCGGATACACATGGTATGTCATTGAATAGCCACACATAAAAATTAATATATGAAAAGTAAACTAACAATTTTCTTATTCTCCCTCTGCTTTCCCGGTTTTGCCGGAGCCCAGCAGACAAAGATAAACCTCAGCACGGCAACCGGCCGACTCTGTTTCGAAGTAACCTATAAAGGCGAACCAACCATCAGTTCATCGCCCTTGGGCATGAACATTGACAATATAGATCTGGGTAAATCAGTCGAAATAAAGTCGGTCGAACAAACAGATGCGGAGTACAAAACGTATACAATAGAAAAAAAGGATGGGGACATTTATCACCTTGACATCCGCGAATTTGATAACGGAATAGCTTTAAGATACCGCATTCCATCTACAGGCAGCCGTTGTGTATATGGTGAAGAGACGTCTTTCACATTTCCAGCGGGAACCCGGGTATGGTACGCCAGCGGCCCTTTTCAATACGGATGGATACAAGCTTACCAGGATCGCACCACCGACAAGATAGAAAACGAGCTGTTGGCCCCTCCCGCCACTTTCCGTCTTCCCAACGGTACCTATGCTGCCATCACCGAGGCCAATCTGTTTAATTTTCACGGTGCAGTATTGTTTGGACATAAAAACAACAGGGTACAATTAGGCTATGTAGACAACAAAGGCCATCTGGAAACAGGAATAATCACAGGCATTCCGGCCAGTAAATACTGGCATGAAGAAGTACGCAACTCCCCCTGGATCGTCTCTCCCCGCAACGGTAGTAAGGAAATAATCACTCCCTGGCGTATCCTGATGTTATCGGAGAATCTGGATGGATTGGTTAATAATCGTATCATAGCCCAAGTATCAGACCAGCCGGAGCGTACACTTTTCCCCGAAGGAAAAGATACCCAATGGATTAAACCGGGACGTTCGGTTTTCACCTGGTTAGTGGAAGGAGAGAACAGGCTGAGCGTAGAGACTCACAAAAGATATGTTGACGGAGCAGCCGAGTTAGGTCTGGAATCTGTTGTGGTGGATGATGGCTGGGAACTTTGGCCGGAAACAGAGAAAAATACCAATGGACGTACCAAATGGGAATTACTCAAAGAGTTAGTCGATTATGCCCGCAGCAAAAACGTAGATATCTGGGTATGGCGGCCTTCTTCTCCAAGATATGGTAATAAATCCGATGTCGGCTTGCTGGATGAGGACGAACGCAACAATTTTATGAAAAGATGTGCGGAAATCGGTGTAAAAGGATTAAAAATAGATTTCTTCCACACAGAGAATCTATTTACAGTCAATTTTATGGAGAATATATTGAAAGATGCTGCTAAAGCACATCTGATGGTTATTTTCCATGGGGTGAATAAACCTACAGGCGATAGCTATACGTATCCCAACCTGTTGGCTAAAGAGGCTGTACGCGGTTTAGAGTCCGTAGGTGGAGAAAATAACTGGGCTCCAGGCCCACCGTGGCCTTATCACAATACGGTGTTACCCTTTACCCGCTGGCTGGCAGGTCCTGCCGACTATACCCCATTGAACTTCCGCCAATTCTGCCCTCCATCTGTCACTTTCACGCATCAATTGGCGAGTATCTACACGTTCACATCGCCCATGCTGATCTTTGCAGCCGACATGGAAGATATGCTGACATGTCCGGGACGTATGTTTATTGAAGAAGTACCAGTCGTCTGGGATCAGACAAAAATTCTAAAAGAAAGCCGGATAGGCGAATTGGCCGCATTATCCAGGAGAAAAGGGGATATATGGTATCTTTCCATCTTAAATGGAGAAAAGGCTGTTACCCAAGAAATCGAATTGGACTTTTTGCCCAAAGGCAACTACCGCATGACTTATGCATCCGATGACGGAGAAAACAGAAAAAAGATTGTGATAAACAATCGAAAAATAAAATCGGGTAAAACGCTAAAAATAAAATTATTATCGGGAGGAGGTTATTTAGCCAAATTTGAAAGAACCGACAAATAGCATAAAACTAATCCCCTGCAACACATTGTCAAAGAAATAATGTGATCTATCAACCTGCTTCTCCCCTCCTATTCCTTCAAGAACAAGAGGAGAGAAGCAAGATTAAAAACACTTCGTCCACTGTAAACAGAACACATTTAGCAGTTCAAACAGGATCGCCAGAGGAAAAAGAACACACAAATAGAACCAACATAACAAATATTGGACATTCAATCACAAAAATTTCGAATATTTCATCGAGATTCACACCTTCTTTCTTGTAACCGACAGATTGTTACAACATACAGAACCAGAATTCGATTCATCCCCCCACCTAACGCATATACACCTATTACACAACAGATTAGCTAAAGACAAAATAATAAAATACAGATTATTCCTAACAGAACTATAACCATATTAATCGGTTTTAAAGAAATACATTTTATGATGTATTAAAAAAGAACAGAATATTTTTTGTTTTTTAGATTAACAATGATGCAAATATAGCGATTATTTTAAAAATAGATAATAATCACAAAAGTTTTTTTTCATTCTAACCCAATATTCCTTACCCTTTACGCTCCTTCCGGAAATAAATCAAGAGAAATAAACTTCGATATATGTCAGGGTAGACAGAGAGGATTGCAAAAAGTCTTCAGTTTGTCATAAAACACTAAATACCAAACAAGATAATCGGTCATTTAGTAGAACAACAGGCCATTTCAATCTTTTATTTCCCGTCTACAAAGCTATTCACAATAAAAGAAGAGCTGTGCGTAAATGTGCATACCCTGTGATAATAAACGCCTTGCAGTACGCCAAGTTCTGTTAGAACTAATCCTGTTTTAAAGAAAAAGGAAAGGCAGATGAATGGAGAAAGTGAAATGTAAAAGAACCGAACAAAACCTTTATTATTAATCTAAAACAAAATTGTTATGTTAAAAATCACTAGACAAGTTACTCTGCTCTTGCTCGCCGGTGCACTAAGCTTCCCAGCTTATTCGTATGCAACGCAAGCCACAGAAGCATTGGTTCCTGAAGTTACTCAAGAGAAAGTAACAGGAACGGTTGAAGATGCAATGGGCCCGGTTATTGGTGCCAGTGTCATGGTAAAAGGCACGACTAACGGCGTCATCACAAATTTAGAAGGTAAATTCTCGTTGGATGGCGTGAAAAAAGGAGATATTATTGTAATATCTTACATCGGATATGTCACACAGGAAATTCCTTATACCGGAAAGCCCATTCAAGTGAAGCTTGCTGAAGACAGCAAGGCATTGGAAGAGGTGGTAGTCGTTGGTTATGCCACCGTGAAAAAAGCCAACCTGACCGGAGCCGTATCAGCTGTGGACAGTAAGGTGCTGGAAGACCGCCCGATTGTCAATCTCGGACAAGGTTTGCAAGGTGCTATCCCCAACTTAAACGTAACCACCAGTGGTCGTCCGGGCGAAGGTTCAAGTTTCAATATCCGTGGTACCACTGCCATGAGTGGAAGTTCACCGCTGGTATTGGTCGACGGTGTGGAAATGGATCCGAACCTCATTAACCCGCAAGACGTGCAAAGTGTTTCCGTATTAAAGGATGCTGCATCCGCATCTATCTATGGTGCACGTGCAGCCTATGGTGTTGTGCTGATTACCACCAAAGGAGGCCGCAAAGACCAGCCGACACAAGTATCATTCGATGCTTCGGTTTCTTTCAACGGACCTACTACGCGCCCCACCTATATGAACTCCATGCAATATGCTACTTGGATGAACACCGCACAGCAAAACACAGTGGGACGAGACTATTTCGATGCAGAATGGATGCAGCACATTGAAGCTTACTATAAAGATCCGGCAAACAACTCTCCGGTATTTATCCACTCAGATCCGAGTATCAGTAAAAACGGCACCAAATACACGTATGCCGGCAATACCAACTGGATGAAAGAATTGTATAAGAAGAATTATCCTGTCCAGAAATACAATGTCAATATCAGTGGCGGCGGTAAGAAGGCTACCTATTATACTTCTTTAGGATATACCGACCAAGGATCTCTGATTCGTTTCGGTAACGAACAGTTCAAGAAGTTCAACGTGATGAACAACATCAACTATGACATAAACGAATGGTTGCACCTCTCCATGAAAACAAGCTTCAACCGCACCAAGCTGAGAGGATTGAATCAGGACAACGTGCATGGCGATAATTTTATGGGAGGTGATACGCGTCCTATCATGCCGGTGAAACACCCGGATGGGAACTGGGCCGGACAAGGCGACTTTACCAACTTTCCTGCCATCCTTGAAGACGGTGGTAGCCGGCAAACCAACAAGAATGACCTTTGGAACACGATCACGATGAAGCTGACTCCTATTAAAGGTATGAGCATCAACATGGACTATACGTTCAATTACTATAGTGAGAATAATAAAGTACACATGAAGTCATTCGACGAATATGGAGCCAACGGACAATTCCTGCAAACTTTTGCATGGACCAATCCGAACTCTGTATCCCAGTCACAAGCCAACGATACCTACAATGCTTTCAACTTTTTCGGCGATTATGAAAAGACATTGGGCAAACATTACCTGAAGGGAATGATCGGTTACAATCAGGAAAGCAAGCACACCACCGGATTCAATGCCGGACGCGAACAACTGATCTCAAATGACCTGGGCTCATTGAGCTATGCCACAGGCGACCGTTGGGTAGGCAGCTATGACAACTCCTGGGCTACCCGAAGCGGCTTCTTCCGCATCAACTACGGATATGACGATCGTTATTTACTTGAAGTAAACGGTCGTTACGACCTCTCTTCCAAATTCCCCAAACACGACCGTGCCGTGTTCAATCCTTCTTTCTCGGCAGCCTGGAGGCTATCCAATGAAAGCTGGTTCAAGAACTGGACAAACAGTTTCTTTGATGAATTGAAAATCAGAGGTTCTTATGGTAGTTTAGGCAATCAGGCACTCGACAATGGATGGTATGCTTATCTCTCTAATTACAGTACCGGACAGACCAGTTGGATCATGGGCAGCAACCAGCCGCAATATGTGGTTCCCGGCGGGCTCGTCAGCTCGTCCATCACGTGGGAAACCGTTACACAATGGGATTTGGGACTTGATTTTAACCTCCTGAACAGCCGGTTGAAAGGAGCTTTCGACTATTATCAAAGACGTACATCGGATATTCTTGCCGCAGGTAAAATCCTGCCGGGTATCCTGGGTGCCAACGAACCTCAGGAAAATGCAGCCGAATCATTGACGAAAGGTTGGGAATTTGAGATCAGCTGGAACGACCAGTTGGCAAGCGGGTTCCACTACACAGTCGGATTCAATCTGTCCGACTATCAATCGGAGGTTACCAAGTTCGATAATAAGTCAAAAGAACTGGGCAACTGGTATGTGGGACAGAAACAAGGAGAAATCTGGGGTTATGAAACCTATGGCTTATTCCAGTCCGAACAAGAGATAGCCGGAGCTGCCAATCAGGATAAAGTATCGGGAGGTATCAAACTGATGCCGGGTGACATCCGTTTTGTAGACCGCAACAACGATGGCGTTATTGACTGGGGTGACAACACTGTTGATAATCCGGGCGATATGAAAATTATCGGTAACAGCACTCCGCGTTATCATTACGGTATCAATCTGGGAGCCGATTGGAAAGGCTTCGACTTGGGTATCTTCTTCCAGGGTGTGGGCAAACGTGACCTCTATCTGCCGGGCACTTCATTCCGCAGCCATTACGGAAGCGAATGGCAGGTACCTTCAGCCTACAACAACGATTACTGGACTGAAGAGAACACCGGAGCCTACTTCCCACGCGCTCGCTTCAATGGTGGTTCGGCCATCAATCAGGCTCAGACACGCTATCTGGTTGACGCTTCTTACTGTCGTCTGAAATCGCTCAGCATTGGTTATACATTACCTAAAGTATTGACCAAGAAAGCTTCGATCGAAAAGATACGTATCTACTTTACCGGTGAAAACCTTTTCACTATTTCAGACACTCCCGACGGACTCGATCCGGAATTGGATAACCCATACAAATATCCGATGCAAAGATCATTATCTGTTGGTTTAAATCTCACATTCTAATACAAAGCATCTTATGAAAATCAAATATTTATTCTATATCGGAGTGGCAACACTCGCCCTATCGAGTTGTAACGACGGTTTCCTGGAAAGAGCCCCGGAAGCAATCAATGACAAAACCTTCTGGAATACCACAGGAGATTTGGAAACATATGCCAATCAATTCTATAGTTACCTCCCCGGAGGTGTAACCTCAATAGCAGACGGTGAGAGCGATAATCAAGTACCTAACAGCATCCCCCAGTTCTTCTGGAATCAGTTGAGCACCCCCGCAGAGGCAGCAAGCTGGTGTAACTGGAGCAAAGGCGGATGGCAGCCGATCCGGCTGGTAAACTACTTCCTGACCCACTATCAGACGGTAAGCGGCAAGGAGTCGGAAATCAACCAATATGTAGCAGAAGTCCGCTTCTTCAAAGCGATGCAATATGCCGGATTGATGAGAACGTTCGGCGATATCCCCTGGCTGGATAAAGACCTGGGCACGGGTGATACGGATATTCTTTACGGACCGAAACTGAAACGGTATGAAGTGATGGATAAAATCATTGAAGAATTTGATTTTGCCATCCAATGGTTACCCGAGAAACCGGCTACCGGACGCATCGGAAAAGATGTAGCACGCCAGTTGAAAGCCAGGACTTGTCTGCACGAAGGTACATATTATAAATATCACACCGAATTGGGATGGGCAGACAAAGCAGACCGTCTGCTGAAAATGGCAGCCGACGAAACAGATGCAATCATGGCAACCGGCAAATACGAGATCTATAACACCGGACATCCGGAAAAAGACTATTACGACGTATTTGTAATGGAAGACAAAACAAACCTGAAAGAGGCTATCTTACCGGTGATCTATCTGGATGGCAAAAGAAAACACGGTATGAGCCGTACGTTGTCCGAAGCCAATACCGGCTTTTCAAAAGACTTTGTAGAAAGTTATCTGTGTCTCAACGGTAAACCCATTACAGGAAACGACCAATATAAAGGGGATGACAATATGAAAAATGAAACTACCGACCGCGACCCACGCCTGAAGCAGACCATCCTGACCTGGGACTTCCCTACACGGGTGACTGTGGCCACCAACGACAGTACGTATGTTGAAAAGGAAGAAGATTTCATTTCGCAATACTGCCTGACCGGATATAAGTCCATCAAATACCTTATTCCGACAGATAAAGCCTTTGAGGCAAACAACAATACTTATGACGGCATCGCCTATCGTTATGCAGAAACCTTGTTGATCAACGCAGAGGCTAAAGCCGAACTGGGTACGATTACACAAGCGGACTTGAACAAGACCATCAATGTATTGCGCGACCGTGCAGGTATGCCTCACCTGACTATGGAAGTAGGTTTCACCGATCCGAACTGGCCCGCCTGGGGATACAGCCTTAGCCCGCTATTACAGGAAATCCGCCGCGAACGCCGCATTGAGTTGGCTGGTGAAGGATTCCGCTGGGACGACCTGGCCCGTTGGAAAGCCGGAAAAATATGTGATAATGTGAAGACATACGTCGGAAAACGTGAACCTTATAAGGAAGGCAAGTACGCAGTCGTATATCCTGCCTATACCAATGCCGACTACTCTTATGAAGCAGGCAAAAGCCGCACCTGGAATGACAGGCTTTACCTGAGGCCGATACCGACCGGGGAACTTCAGAGAAACGAGAACCTTCTCCCGCAAAATCCGGGATGGTAATAATTGCTTTTTAGTTAATCCCCGGAACGAGTTTCCGGGGATTTTTTTATCTTTGCATCATTAACCCTTTTAACATATCATGAAAATAAACAAACTACTGTATGCCGGAGCTGCCCTGACCCTACTTGGCGCTTGTGCTCCTGCTGTGAAAGCTCCCGAAGCTATCTTACCTGTTCCCGAAGAAAAACAAGTGGAATGGCAGAAAATGGAAACATATGCTTTCGTTCACTTCGGTCTGAACACTTTCAACGACCGTGAATGGGGATACGGAGATTCGGACCCGAAAACGTTCAACCCATCCAAGCTGGACTGCGAACAATGGGTGAAAACCTTTGTAGAATCGGGTATGAAAGGAGTAATCCTTACCGCCAAACACCATGATGGCTTTTGCTTGTGGCCTACCGAACTGACAGAATATTGTATCCGTAACACTCCTTACAAGGACGGTAAAGGAGATATTGTAGGTGAACTGGCAGCCGCCTGTAAGAAATACGGCATTAAATTCGCTGTTTATCTCTCTCCCTGGGACAGACACCAGGCTAACTACGGTACACCGGAATATGTAGATTATTTCCATAAACAACTGACTGAGCTGATGACCAATTATGGCGAAGTATTCGAGGTTTGGTTTGACGGTGCCAACGGCGGTGACGGATGGTATGGCGGAGCCAAAGACAGCCGTACCATCGACCGCAAGACTTACTACAACTATCCACGTATCTATGAAATACTGGATAAACTCCAACCACAGGCCATTGTTTTCTCCGACGGAGGTCCCGGTTGCCGTTGGGTAGGTAACGAGAACGGATTTGCCGGAGCTACCAACTGGTCGTTCCTGCGTGCGGGCGAAGTGTATCCGGGCTATCCGAAATATCGCGAACTGCAATACGGACACGCTGACGGTAACCAATGGGTACCGGCAGAATGTGATGTCTCTATCCGTCCGGGGTGGTTCTATCATCCGGAAGAAGACAACCGAGTAAAAACCGTAGACCAATTAACAGACCTTTATTACCGGAGTGTGGGACACAACGCGACCCTCTTGCTTAACTTCCCGGTTGACCGCGACGGGCTGATCCATCCGATCGACTCGGCCAACGCAGTAAACTTCCACAAGAATGTACAGAAACAATTGGCACACAACCTGCTCGCAGGTATCCAACCGAAAGTATCGGATGAACGTGGAGGAAAATTCTCAGCCAAAGCCGCAACAGATGAAAGTTGGGATACTTACTGGGCTACCAACGACGAGGTGACTGCCGCAGAGATTGAGTTCGACTTCCCCAAAACGGAGAAGGTCAACCGTATGATGATCCAGGAATATATTCCGTTGGGACAACGTGTCAAATCATTCGTAGTGGAATATGACAAAGATGGAAAATGGCTGCCGGTGAAACTGAATGAAGAGACTACGACCGTGGGCTACAAACGCTTGTTGCGCTTTGAAACCATTTCGACCGACAAACTCCGCATACGCTTCACGGATGCACGCGCCTGCCTCTGCATCAACAACATAGAGGCTTATTATGCAGGTGAGACACCCGACACATTCACCGTAGAGGCCAAAGAATTAAAAAGTTATCCGTTTACACTCGTAGGAGTATCCGAAGAGGAGACTAAGAAATGTATGGATAAAGACAAGAGCACCACTGCTTTTGTTGAAGGGGACGCATTGGTGATCGATCTGGGAGAAGAACGCACAATTACCTCTTTCCATTATCTGCCGGATCAAAGCGAATATAACAAAGGATTAATCTCCTCTTATGAACTATCTGTAGGTACTGAAGCAAATGCGGTAAACCAGATAGTAGCTAAAGGGGAATTTTCAAACATCAAAAACAATCCGATTCTACAGTCTGTCTACTTCACTCCGGTGAAAGCACGATACCTTTCTCTGAAACCTACCAAAATGGTAACAGAAGGAGAAACTATGGGATTTGCAGAAATAGGAATCCAATAACAACAGTACTCCGGAGGTATGCCAAAAGTAATTATAAATCTGAGGCATACCTCCAATATTCAACCCTTTCTCTCTTTTTTATATATTCCTTATAAGAAGGATAATGCTAAAGGATAACATAGTTTAACTATCAGGTTTTATCTAAGTTACGAATATTACGTAGTTTTATGCCATTTACTAAAAAGCATAGACTATGAGAACGAACACAACCCTTTTCAGCTTACTCCTTTCCTCCGGTTTACTCTTCTTGGGATGTACCAATAAACCCTCTTCGTCACAAGAACCAATTTCCGAAACAACATTTCCCGTCACTCTCCCTTTTGAAACCGGAATCGGGACGGAACAAACAGTTACCTTGAGCCAGATAGCCCGGGAAGTGAAAATCATCCCTTTGGAAACCACCGACCAATGTTTACTGCCGGCCATCATAAAAAACAGCATTACACTCTGCGGACATAACTTATACATCCCTACGCAAAAACAGGTCTTTCAGTTCACGGACGAAGGTAAATTTGTCCGGACAGTTGCCCGGATGGGACAAGGCCCCGGAGAATATACCGGTATTCGTTTTATATCAACAGACGATGTTTCCAAACAAGTATTCCTGATGGACCATGGAAAACTACTGGCATATTCCGGCAACGGAGAGTTCATGAATGAATGTAAGTTTCCATTTGCCTGGCAATTTTCGGCACTGAACGACAGCACTTTCGCTTCCTACATTTACAACAATACGGGAAACAAGCTTTTCAGATTATTAATAATCAACTCTAAAGGCGATACACTGACTTCATTTCCCCAATATGACCGTTTCACCATTCCCAGCGGGCTAAACTTCTATTTATGGGGAAAATGCGACAAATATTTATACCGGTTCCAGAATCAGGTTTGCATGAAAGAATACTATAATGACACAGTATTTACCGTCCGTCCGGATACACTCCTGCCCCGCTATATCCTACAACTTGGAAAATATAAATTGCCCAAAGAGAAACGCTTCGAAGTTCTCGACGGCAACTGGAACGTTTATGAAACAACGGCTTCCAACTATCTCCGTCCGGATATATTGGAAACGCCCGGATACCTGTTCATCCCTTATACTTCATGGAACGTAACGGACAAGTCGGAATCTCCCCGCCTGGCTATATACGACAAACAGAAAGGACAGCTATTCGGTGTAAAAAACGGAATGATACAGAACGATATGTATGGCAAAGTCCCTTTCTACCCGGCAATGCGTGTGGCAGATGATGTTTTATTGTATTATTGGGAAGCAAGTGACATACTGGAGTTGGCAGAAGAAGATCCGGAGCTGAAAAACATCCCCGAATTAAAAGATCTGAAAGCCGACGATAACCCGGTAATCATGATAGTAAGAACCAAACAAGTTGCTCAGAATCTTTAAACTTGTGCATTTTTCAGACGGATTTCTTGTCAGAACCAAGCGTTTGCTTAAATTTGCAGGCTGATAGTTAACCGGATAGTGAATAGCAAGAACCTTACTACTGACTACTGGCTGCTAACTTGTAGAAATACTAATACTAAAATTAATAACATGAGTTTGAAAATTGTTGTATTGGCAAAACAAGTTCCCGACACACGCAACGTTGGGAAAGATGCCATGAAAGCCGACGGAACCATTAACCGTGCGGCACTCCCTGCCATCTTCAACCCCGAAGACCTGAACGCTCTTGAACAGGCTCTCCGACTGAAAGATGCCCACCCAGGCTCTACCGTTACCATCCTGACCATGGGACCGGGACGTGCAGCCGACATTATTCGTGAAGGACTTTTCCGTGGTGCCGACAATGGTTATCTGCTGACAGACCGTGCTTTTGCCGGTGCTGATACACTGGCTACTTCGTACGCTCTGGCAACAGCCATCAAAAAGATCGGTGGATATGACATCATCATCGGCGGTCGTCAGGCCATCGACGGAGATACAGCACAGGTAGGACCGCAGGTTGCAGAAAAGTTAGGACTGACTCAGATTACGTATGCGGAAGAAATCCTGAAAGTAGGTGACGGAAGCATTACCGTGAAGCGTCACATTGACGGTGGTGTGGAAACCGTAGAAGGCCCGCTGCCCATCGTTATCACTGTCAACGGAAGTGCAGCTCCCTGCCGCCCGCGCAATGCAAAGCTGGTTCAGAAGTACAAACATGCCAAAACCGTTACCGAGAAGCAACAGGGCAACCTGGACTATACCGACCTTTACGACACCCGCGACTACCTGAACCTGGTGGAATGGAGTGTAGCAGACGTAAACGGTGATCTGAAACAATGCGGCCTCAGCGGTTCGCCGACAAAGGTAAAAGCTATCCAGAACATCGTGTTCCAGGCGAAAGAGAGTAAAACCATCAGCGGCAGCGACCGTGAAGTGGAAGAACTGATTGTTGAACTGTTGGAGAACCACACTATAGGGTAAGAGGAGAGAAAAGATATGAATAACTTATTTGTATATTGCGAAATAGAAGACGGCATCGTCGCAGACGTAAGCCTCGAACTTCTGACAAAAGGACGCTCGTTGGCCAATCAGTTAAACTGCCAGCTTGAAGCAGTCGTTGCCGGAACCGGTCTCAAAGATATTGAAAAACAGATTCTCCCGTACGGAGTAGACAAACTCCATGTATTCGATGGTGAAGGACTCTATCCTTATACTTCACTTCCCCACACTTCAATCCTCGTGAATCTGTTCAAAGAAGAACAGCCGCAAATCTGCCTGATGGGTGCAACCGTGATCGGTCGTGACCTCGGCCCGCGTGTATCGTCAGCTCTGACCAGCGGATTGACAGCGGACTGTACCTCACTGGAAATCGGTGACCACGAAGATAAGAAAGAAGGTAAGGTTTACAAAAACCTGCTTTACCAGATTCGTCCGGCATTCGGAGGTAACATCGTTGCTACCATCGTCAATCCCGAACACCGCCCCCAAATGGCAACCGTTCGCGAAGGTGTGATGAAAAAAGCCATTCTGTCAGCCGACTACAAAGGTGAAATCATTAAGCATGATGTGAAGAAATACGTAGCCGACACCGATTACGTAGTAAAAGTCATCGAACGCCACGTAGAAAAAGCCAAGAACAACCTGAAAGGTTCTCCGATCATCATTGCCGGCGGTTACGGTGTAGGTTCGAAAGAAAACTTCAACTTGCTGTTCGATCTCGCAAAGGTGTTAAACGCAGAAGTAGGCGCCAGCCGTGCCGCTGTAGATGCAGGCTTCGTTGACCACGACCGTCAGATCGGCCAGACCGGTGTTACAGTACGTCCGAAACTCTATATTGCCTGCGGTATCTCCGGACAAATTCAGCACATTGCCGGTATGCAGGAAAGCGGTATCATCATCTCCATCAACAACGATCCGTCAGCTCCGATCAATACGATTGCAGACTATGTGATCAACGGAACAATCGAAGAAGTTGTACCGAAGATGATTAAGTATTATAAACAAAACAGTAAGTAAGAAATGGCTAACTTTTATTTAGATACTCCGGAACTCAAGCATCACTTGAACCATCCGTTGATGAAGAGAATTGTTGAGCTGAAAGAGCGCAACTATGCTGATAAAGATAAATTCGACTATGCTCCGGTAGACTTCGAAGATGCAATGGACAGCTACGATAAAGTACTGGAAATTGTAGGGGAAATCTGTGGTGACATCATCGCTCCCAATGCAGAAGGCGTCGATCACGAAGGTCCGGTTTGTGCCGACAACCGCGTAACTTATGCCAGCGGAACTGCCCAGAACCTGGATGCCTGCCGTAAAGCCGGGCTGATGGGTATGGCTATGCCCCGCCGCTTTGGAGGTCTGAACTTCCCAATCACTCCATACATCATGGCTGCCGATATCGTGAGCCGCAGTGATGCAGGTTTCGAGAACCTCTGGGGACTACAGGACTGTGCCGAAACCATCTACGAGTTTGCCAACGAAGAACAGAAGCAGCGCTACATCACCCGTGTATGCCAAGGTGAGACCATGTCAATGGACCTGACCGAACCGGATGCAGGTTCCGACCTACAATCTGTCATGCTGAAAGCCACTTACAGTGAAAAAGACCAATGCTGGTATCTGAACGGCGTGAAACGCTTTATCACAAACGGTGATGCCGATATTCATCTCGTATTGGCACGTTCGGAAGAAGGAACACACGACGGACGCGGTCTGTCTATGTTCATCTACGACAAGCGCAATGGCGGAGTTAACGTACGCCGCATCGAGAACAAAATGGGTATCAAAGGCTCCCCTACTTGCGAGCTGGTATATAAAAATGCCAAAGCCGAACTTTGCGGTGACCGTAAACTGGGTCTTATCAAATACGTAATGGCGTTGATGAACGGTGCCCGCCTGGGTATTGCCGCACAATCGGTAGGTTTGTCACAGGCAGCTTACAATGAAGCCCTGGCTTATGCCAAAGACCGTAAACAGTTTGGCAAAGCAATCATCGAATTCCCTGCCGTAGCCGAGATACTTTCTTTGATGAAAGCTAAACTGGATGCTTCCCGTTCACTGCTGTACGAGACAGCTCGTTTTGTAGACATTTACAAAGCACTGGACGACATTGCCAAGGAGCGCAAACTGACTCCGGAAGAACGTGCCGAACAGAAAACATTCGCCAAACTGGCTGACGCCTTTACTCCGCTGGGCAAGGGCATGGGCAGTGAATTTGCCAACCAGAACGCTTACGATTGCATTCAGATTCACGGTGGTTCGGGCTTTATGAAAGATTACGCCTGCGAACGCATCTATCGTGACTCACGCATCACTTCCATCTACGAAGGTACCACCCAGTTGCAGGTTGTGGCTGCTATCCGTTACGTAACGACCGGTGCTTATCTGGCACGTATCCAAGAATACGAGAACATGCCTGTAGCTCCAGAACTGGAAGGTTTGCAGAACCGCCTGAAAAGCATGGCAAGCAAATATGCAGCCTGCGTGACTCAAATCACAGAAGCAAAAGACCAGGAACTGCTCGACTTCTGCGCACGCCGTCTGGTAGAAATGGCTGCCCACATCATCATGGGTCACCTGATGGTTCAAGATGCTTCGAAGAGCGATCTGTTCTCCGAATCGGCTCAGGTATACGTACGTTATGCTGAGGCTGAAGTAGAAAAACATATCAACTTTATTCGCAAATTCGATAAAGACGATCTGGCTTACTACAGAAAGTAAAGAGTTTACTTCAAGACTAAAAAAAGGGATTCGGACAACCGGATCCCTTTTCTTTTTCTACTGCCGGAGAGAGGCGAGTTATTTTTATCTCCCGAAAATACCCAATTAATGTCAAATGATTTGGCTATGTGACTGGTTTTTACGAATATTGCAACAAAATTAGAGAGATACCGGATTACGGATCAATATAACACGAAAAAACTTCAGTAAATAATCTATTAAAAGAAAAACAATTATGCGGAAAATCACGTTAGGTCTGATACTATGCAGCATGGTTACGCTTTGCTTTGCCGGTCAAAGACCTTTAGAGGGATTTAAGTATGCCTCGGAAAAAGCCCCGGTGGGCAACGAATGGGAATCACCGGAAAACTTAGCACTCAACAAAGAACAACCGCGCGCCTGGTTCTTTTCCTTCCAGGATGTGGAAAGCGCACGAAAGGTGTTGCCTGAGAACAGTAAATACTGGTTGTCACTGAATGGTGACTGGAAATTCAATTGGGCACCCGATCCGGACTCCCGCCCTAAAGATTTTTATCAAACAACCTTCGATGTTTCAGGATGGGACAATATCCCGGTTCCTTCAAGCTGGAATATTTATGGCATCCAGAAGGACGGAAGCCTGAAATACGGAGTACCCATCTATGTGAACCAACCTGTAATTTTCATGCACAAAGTGAAAGTAGACGACTGGCGCGGAGGTGTGATGCGTACCCCCCCGACCAATTGGACTACTTATAAAGACCGTAACGAAGTGGGTTCGTTCCGTCGCGACTTCGACATCCCGCAGGACTGGGACGGTCGTGAAGTATTTATCAGCTTCGACGGCGTGGACTCTTTCTTCTACCTCTGGATCAATGGACAGTATGTAGGTTTCTCCAAGAACTCACGCAACACAGCCAACTTCAACATCACTCCTTACCTGCAAAAAGGAAAGAACACCGTTGCTGCCGAAGTATACCGCAGTTCGGACGGCTCATTCCTTGAAGCACAGGATATGTTCCGTCTGCCGGGTATCTTCCGTACCGTAGCCCTCTATTCTACTCCGAAAGTACAGGTACGCGACCTTGTTGTAATCCCCGACCTGGACGAGACATACACCAATGGTTCATTGGCTATCAGCGCTGACATCCGTAACTATGGCAAGAAAGCTGCCAAAGGATACCAGATGGCTTATACACTTTATGCAAACAAACTGTATTCGGACGAAAATACCCCCGTTGCCAATGCGGTTGCCAATGCTACTGTGGACCTGGTGAACCCGAACGAAACCGCAGAGGCTGAAAAAGCGATATTGAACGTGCAGTCACCCAACAAGTGGTCGGCTGAGTTCCCTTACCTCTATACACTCGTTGCTGAATTGAAAGATAAGAAAGGCAAAACAATAGAAACCGTTTCAACTACTGTAGGTTTCCGTAAAGTGGAAATCAAAGACACACCTGCTTCTGCAGACGAATTCGGACTGGCAGGCCGTTACTATTATGTAAATGGCAAGACCGTGAAACTGAAAGGTGTCAACCGCCACGAATCAAATCCTGCCGTAGGTCATGCCATCACTCGCGAAATGATGGAGAAAGAGGTAATGCTGATGAAACGTGCCAACATCAATCACGTACGTAACTCTCACTATCCGGACGATCCGTACTGGTACCATCTGTGCAACAAATACGGACTCTATCTGGAAGATGAAGCCAACATCGAGTCTCACGAGTACTATTATGGAGCCGCTTCACTGTCTCATCCGGTGGAATGGAAAAACGCCCACGTAGCCCGTGTGATGGAAATGGTTCATGCCAACGTAAACAATCCTTCGATTGTCATCTGGTCATTGGGTAACGAAGCCGGACCGGGAAAGAACTTCGTAGCAGCCTATGATGCACTGAAAGCATTCGACTTGTCACGCCCTGTTCAGTACGAACGTAACAACGACATCGTCGACATGGGTTCCAACCAGTATCCTTCCATCGGCTGGATGCGTGGTGCCGTGAAAGGTAATTATGATATCAAATATCCGTTCCATGTTTCGGAATATGCTCACTCTATGGGTAACGCCTGCGGTAACCTGGTGGACTATTGGGAAGCTATCGAGTCGACTAACTTCTTCTGTGGTGGAGCTATCTGGGACTGGGTAGACCAATCGATGTACAATTACGATAAGAAAACCGGAGAGCGCTATCTGGCTTACGGTGGTGACTTCGGTGATACTCCGAATGACGGACAGTTCGTTATGAACGGTATCGTATTCGGTGACCTGGAACCGAAACCACAATATTATGAAGTGAAGAAAGTGTACCAACACATCGGCGTACAACCAATCGATGTAGAAAAAGGACAGTTCGAAGTATTCAACAAGTATTACTTCAAAAACCTTTCGGACTATGAAGTTAAATGGTCACTTTACGAAAACGGTAAGGAAGCACAATCGGGCATATTGTCTATGGGTGAAGTGGCTCCGCGTACCCGTACGCAGATCACGGTTCCTTATCAGTTCAGTAAACTGAAAGCCGATTCGGAATATTTCGTGAAGATTCAGTTCCTGCTGAAAGACAACATGCCTTGGGCTGACAAGAACTTTGCGCAGGCAGAAGAACAGATACTCGTTAAAGAAGCTACTGCACGTCCTGCCATCAACACTGTAGCATCCGGAAGCGACAAACCGGAAATAATTATGATTAAAGCGAGCGATATCATTACCATTAAAGGCAATGGCTACACAGCTCAATTCGATATCAAAACAGGTACTATCTACAGCCTGACATACGGAAACGAAAAAGTAATTACTGACGGTAACGGTCCGAAACTGGATGCGCTCCGCGCGTTCACGAACAATGATAACTGGTTCTACTCTCAGTGGTTCGACAACGGACTGCACAACCTGAAGCACTCAGCTACCGGCTTCGATATGACTACCAAAGAAGACGGCACAGTCGTATTGTCATTCACTGTAAAATCCCAAGCTCCAAACGCAGCTAAGATTTTGGGTGGAACGAGCTCTGGCAAGAACAAAATTGAAGAACTGACGGACAAGAAGTTCGGCAGCAATGACTTCAAGTTCACCACCAATCAGGTATGGACTGTCTATAAAGACGGCTCCATCGAACTGGAAGCAAGTATCACATCCAATCAGCCGAGCCTCGTATTGCCTCGTCTGGGATATATGATACGCGTGCCTCAGCAATATGATAACTTCACTTACTACGGACGCGGACCTATTGACAACTATGCCGACCGCAAGGTAGGACAGTTCATCGAGCAACATAAGAACACGGTTGCCGGAGAATTCGTCAACTTCCCCAAACCACAGGATATGGGTAACCACGAAGATGTGCGCTGGTGTGCATTGACCAACAACGCAGGCAACGGTGCTGTGTTTGTAGCTACCGACCGCTTGTCGGCTTCGGCTCTGCCCTACTCCGCACTCGACCTGATCCTGGCTTCACATCCGTATCAGTTGCCGAAAGCCGGTGATACTTATCTTCATCTGGATGCAGCCGTAACCGGCCTGGGTGGCAACAGTTGCGGCCAAGGTGGTCCGCTGGAACAAGACCGTGTCTTCGCCAGCCATCACAACACAGGTTTCATCATCCGCCCTGCGGGTAAAGACCTGACTGCAACAGCCAATGTAGCCCCTGCCGGAGAGGTGCCGTTGTCCATTACCCGCAACCGTGCCGGTGCAGTATCTGTATCATCACAGAAAAAGGATGCGGTTATCCTCTACACAGTAGATAAGAGTAAACCCAAAACTTACACCGAACCGATCGCATTACGCAATGGCGGTACAGTGACTGCCTGGTTCAAAGATGCACCTTTCATCAAAGCAACCATGACATTCGACAAGATCGAAAGCATCCAGACGGAAGTGATCTATGCAAGTAGCGAAGAATCGGATGGAGGCGAAGCCAAGAACCTGACCGACGGTGACCCGAATACCATCTGGCACACCATGTTCTCTGTAACCGTGGCTAAACACCCGCACTGGGTAGACCTGGATGCCGGTGAAGTGAAAACAATTAAAGGTTTCACTTACCTTCCACGTCAGGACAGCAGCAACGGTAATGTGAAAGATTACACCATACACGTAAGCCAGGATGGCAAAGAATGGGGTGAACCAATCCTGAAAGGTAATTTCGCAAGAGACCTGAAAGAGAAGAAAGTAATGTTCGAGAAACCTGTAAAAGCCCGTTACATCCGCTTCACCGCTCTGAGTGAACAACGCGGACAAGACTACGCTTCGGGTGCCGAACTGACGATTCTGGCTGAATAAGAGTACGGCCAAGCATAAAAAAACAGAGCCTTTATCGGGGCGGAACAGACACTCTGTCCACCCTTGATAAAGGCTCTGTTTATATCATATAGAGGCTCTGATAGAAACCGGAAAAGCCTCTTTATCCAACACATGAAATAAACCTTTTACCAGTCCTCCATTACACCTTCCCTCTTAAAGACGATAAGCTGATTCCGGAGAGTACTGATTTCACGTCTCATCAGTTCCATCCTTTCCAGCAAATGATGAATGGCATCGATACCCTCCATATTGATGGACAGGTCGTAATACATACGGCTGTATCGTTCCACATCGGGAAGTTGCGACGCAAGCAGATAGTGCTCGCCGCCCTCGGTGCGTACCTCAATCAAGCCACCCTCTTCTAACAGGTCGATAAATGAAGGCTCAATATGACATTTGTGACAGTATTCACTGACTATTATTAATTCGGTCTGCATAGCGCTCTTTCATTATTAGTTCATACTCTGTTGTAACTCTCTGAACAGTTCTTTCTGCCTATCTGTCAGACTCGTAGGTATCTTGACTGAATAAGTGACAATCAAATCGCCAAACTGTCCTTCTTTCTTATATATGGGGAAACCTTTACCCTTCAGGCGTACTTTCGTACCATTCTGGGTTTCGGGCTTTATCTTCAGTTTCACTTTACCTTCCAGCGTATCAACCACCTTTTCACCACCCAGTACGGCAGTATAGAGATCGACTTCCACATCCACGTACAGATCATCTCCGAGACGCTTGAATACAGGATCTTCGGCTATCCGGAAAGTGATATACAGATCGCCTGCCGGACCACCGTTAATACCTTCACCACCGTATCCTTTCAGTTTAATCACCTGTCCGTCGGCTACACCGGCCGGTATTGTGATACGAACCTGCTTTCCATTCACATTCAACACCTGCTTATGGGTCTGTGCCGCATCGCGAAGAGACAGGTGTAGTTCCGCATTAAAATCTTGTCCGCGGAAACCTGAGCCGCCTCGTCCGCCTCCGCCCCTATGCCCGAACATAGACTCGAAGAAATCCGAGAATCCTCCGGCATCACCACCCGAGAATCCTTCTCCATCGGACGAGTACCAATAGGAACCACCGTCTCCGCCAAAACCGGAGAAGCCGCCTCCACCCGCACCGGCATGCTGGCGGGCCTTCTTTTGCGCTTCGAATTCGTCCGCATGTTTCCAATGTTCGCCGTATTCATCGTACTTTTTCCTTTTCTCCGGATCGCTCAATACTTCGTTGGCTTCATTAATCTCCTGAAACTTATCCTTGGCGCTTGGGTCATTCGGATTCAGGTCGGGATGATATTTACGGGCTAATTTGCGGAAAGCCTTCTTGACATCATCCTGAGAAGCATTCTTGTCAACTCCGAGAATCTTGTAATAATCTATATAAGCCATGTTTTTTATATATTTAAACCTCTATATTAAGTGTATACAAACAACACGCCAACCGGAGTTTTAGGTTCAATTTTTAGCACAAATTAATAGGAATATCGAGCGGTATGTCCTCTTGAACAGGAAGACGGAACCAGAAGCAGGCACCCTCTTCTACTGCCGTATCGACCCCGATCGTTCCTCCCAGGCGCTCTATGATCACCCGGCAGATGGCGAGTCCCAGCCCCGTGCCCTTAACGAAGGAGTTCAGTTTGACAAAACGTTCAAAAACTTTTTCAGCTTTATCGGCGGGAATACCGATACCTGTATCTTTCACGAAGAAATAAAGTTCATTCCTCTGTCCGTTCAGCCGGTATCCCAACGTAATGGAACCTTCGGCGGTAAACTTCATTGCGTTATTCATCAGATTGATGATGACCTGCGACAAACGCAAACGATCCGTATTGATCACACAGCAGGGTTCCTTTTCAGTAAACAGAATCTGTACCCCCGGGCGTTGGTTCTTCTGCTGCATTTGCAGGCAGATGTCCTCCATCAGTTCGTTGATATCCGTCAGGGCATAGGAAAAATCCATCGTTCCGGCTTCTATCTTCGACAGGTCGAGAATGTCGTCGATAAGCTGCAACAAAAGTTCGTTATTCGAAGTAACAATCCGGATGTACTCCTCTTTCTCTTCGGCATCATCTGTCTGGCAGATCAGGTCGGAGAAACCGATGATGGCATTGAGCGGTGTACGTATTTCATGGCTCATATTGGCAAGGAAGGCCGACTTCAGCCGATTGGACTCCTCTGCTTTCTCCTTGGCCTCTTGAAGCATACGGTCTACTTTCAGTTTCTCGGTGATATCTTCAAAGCGCAGCAATCCACCGATAATTTCACCTCCCGTATCACTATAAACGGGGGTAGCGGTAATTTCAAAGTCTACATGATCCACATGGGTAATATGCCTCACCATTTTGCCGGTACTGATGGCCTCCTGAAAAGCACATCTTTTACACGGTTTGTCCCCTCGCCCCGTTGTCCGGTAGCAAGTAGTGCCGGGAATATAATGACGTCCGACAACCAGATTCTTTATATTACTGGTCTCTTCCCATTGCACCTTATAATTTCGGTCAATATAAATCAGGCCGAAATCAATACTTCTTAAAGCCAGTTTCTGTTTACGAACGGCTCCCTCCAGTTGCTCTTTGGCAGCCAAAAGCTCCCTTTCGTACATCTTAAGCTGAGTGATCTCCCAACGGGCCACCAGTAACCATTTGCCCAGTTTGCCCGAAGATATGATTGATTTCACCACAAGGGTATCATGCACTTTTCCATCGGCAGTCACATACCTCTCTTCCGCTTTATAGGGTTTTCCGGCTTTAACGAGATCTTCATCTATTTTACGGTACTGTTTACCCCGTTCTTCACCAAAAATATCGGCATCTGAAAAGCCGACGGCATCTTTGCGGCTGATGCCCGACTGCAACTCGGCCTCCTTATTCCAGTACGTGTACTTGAATTGTTCCTGAATATCCTTCACCATAATAGGAAACGGAAGATTATCTAATATCTCAAACAGGAAGCGACGATAGTCATCGTCTGCCGAAGCCGATTTACGAAGCCGGAAGTTCTGAAAGAGCAGGAAGCAAACGGTCAGAAACAAAAATACGGATAACACATAAAGCCATAGATTATCGGTTACCCCCATTACCAATAGTAGTTTGGTTGCCATAATTGCATATTGTGATGAATTGACGGTAAATATAGAAATTATTCTCCGACTTTCACCACAATATGAAACAAAAGCACCTGTAGGGAACAAAGTTTCGAGATACTACACTTATATCCCCAAGTCTATAGTTTAAATGCGTTTTCAGCGAATATTCATTTTCCTGAACATCTCAAAGTCCTCCTTACGCAATCCGATATCGTCGTAAGCCCGCGGCTCGTTGTGGTCATTCAGGTAAAAGCGGGGGAACTCCGTATAGGACGGGCTTGCCACGGACAGCGAGTCGTTCACATAGGCAGTAGTCACTCCGGCCAGATCGAGTACCGAATGGAACACTACCCGGTTCGAAGCGACAGACTTTTGACGGTTTTGCTGTAAAGCAGCGATATGCTCCGGATATTTCTCCCGGTATGTATCCGAAGTCCAGACAATAAACGGCACGTGCAACTGATAATACGAAGGCACAGGCGACGCATGCAGGAAAAGGTGACGGTCGTCGTCAAAAATATCTTCTCCATGGTCCGAAGTATAGAGCATGGCCGAACCGGCATCCTGTTGCTGCAACAAGCCGATCAGCCTTGCCAGGAAATCGTCGGTATAGCGGATGGAGTTGTCATAGGCATTAATCAGATTGTCCCGATACTTAAATTCGGCATCCGCCGGACTGTCGGGCCGGAAAAACGCAGCCCCGGCAGGATAGCGCTCACGGTAGTTAAAGTGCGAACCATAGGTATGCAACACAATGAATTGTTTGCGGTTTCCTTTGGCAAGTTCCTCTTTCACCAATGCCAGCAGGTTGTCATCCGAAAGATTCTGACCGGCGGTCAGCGAATCTTCTTTGATGAAATCGCAATGATCGGCCTCTTTTCCGAAGAAGTCTATAAAAGAATTATTGTAACGCTGATTGGAGAAAAAAGCCGTTTTGAAACCTGCCTCCCTGAAAGCCGTAATAATACCTTTCTGATGGTAGATAGAGTCGAAATTCTCTGCCGAAACGGCGGACATCAGCATCGGAACGCTCTTATGGGTTGTGTTCGACTGGGTCAGCACATTCGTGAAAGCCGTAAGGTTGGGTATTTCCGACAATTTTGGGTTCGTTTCGCGGTCATAGCCATACAACGACCAGTTGAGAGCACGGGATGTCTCCCCCACAACCAGCACGTATATCTCGCGGTCCTCCGCCGGATGGGTGGCAACAGCATGGAAAGTAAAATCCTTCGAAGTCTCTGCATAGTCAAGGGTCTGCGCGTTGCGCTCTACGGCAAGCACCACGTTGTAGCACACATTGACCGGATATAAATCGGTGGTCATCTCATATTTCTTATCCAGCAAGTAGGCAGCTCCCAACGAAAGAAAGCCAACGGCAAATACTCCCCACGCACGTTTCCGTTGCCTACGGATAAAGTCGACAGAGAGCCTGCGTTTACGAACTATGGAAATCATACCCAGTATCAGGGCGGGTATATACAGTATCACGATCGTAACGAGGGCCGGCAGCAGATTATCGAGCAACTCCATGGCTTCGGAAGAATTGGTCGTAGCCAGATTGAGGAACATATCCACCGCTATGATGGACTGCCCGAACAGATAGAGCAACACGATCTGAAAGGCCCCGAAGAATACAAAAAGAAACAATATCCAGAGCATCTTTCCGCAATTCCTGGACAGGGTCATAATCAGATAATAACAACCCAAAGGTAACAGAACGTTGGCAACCTTGGCCACAAGCGGTAAAGGTTCCGTGAAACACAGTGCTATGTTGGGCACAATCAGCACAAACAAAAACAGGTAGAACAAGTTCTCCTGATTATCGAACCATTTCTTTATCTTATTAAAAAGCTTCATTGATATTAAATATAAATCCGGTCTGGCCTTTTCCAAACCCTAAATCCAATCGTACATTCACTCTCTTCTTGAACTCCCACCGGTAGCCGAATCCATAATTGGGAAGTATATGTTTCACCTCGAACGAAGAAAAGTCGGGAAAAACATTTCCGGCTCCCACCCAGACAGCTACTCCGTTACGTTTCCATACATGCTGCCGGAGTTCAACCTGCATATCCACCACATTCTTGTCACGGAATCTGCCATCGTAATATCCGCGCATGGAATACGAACTTCCCAATGTTGCCATCAATCCCCAGGGCGGATTGCCGTAAGTCAGCAGCGTATGAAATTGTCCGGCAAGTATTCCACCTTTCCACACCTTACGATAGTAGCTTGTGGTCAGCTCCGTACTGCTGAATGCGTAGTCATTCCCCAGAAACGCAGGACTGAAACGCTGGTCTATGCGCAGATAATACCCCTTATAGGCATTCGTGAGGAAGTCCCGAGAATCATACACAAGGGAAAGCCCTGCACTGACGTTGGTCGTACGGGCGTCCATCCCCTGCCAAAGTTCGGGCTTCTCAAAGTTGCGTCCGTCGATATAATCGAAACTTGCCATAGGTCCCAGATAGAAGTTTTTTGCCAAACGGAACATAAAGTCGACTTTCACCTGTGCCTGGAAGCGCTTGTAACTGCTTTCATTTTCGTCATTCACCGCATTCCGGTATCCTATTCCCCAATACAAACTGGGAAAAGAATAAAAATAAAGGTTATAATTCAGCCTGTATTTATCTTTCGGAAAGATATGATTGCCCCGAACGCCCAGCAGATAGAATCCGACAGTGGACACATCGCCATACAATGATACGGTGGAAAGCGGCAGAAGTGTATCGGCACGGTCGGTACGGTATAATCCGGCAGCCACCAGTCCCAGCCCAAGCTTGGTATCACTGGAATAATGCGGACCGCCGATTACACTGAAATCAAACTTCTTGTTCTTCTTCTCCTTATTGGCATCATTGAAGTAATCAAGGAATTTCTTTAAAAAACTACGCTTCACCGCAGTAGAGTCGGCAACGACAACAGTAGAGGCGGAATCCTCCGCAACAGGAATATACGTAATCGGTGAGAGACTATCGTTGCAGTTCTCCCCCTGTGCCAAAGATACAGTCCACAGTGCGGAAAAGCATCCAAGTAATAGCCAGTTTTTGTGTTTAGGTTTCATATATTGCTCCCTCTTAAGAAAACTCAATCTACAAAAGTAGTTTTATCATTCCTTGTTACAATCATATTACATTCTCTTTTATCATTTATTGCCTCCATTTAACACTTAATAAACGAAAAAAGTTCAGAATATGCCATATAAAGCAATATCAAATTCTAAAAACTTGTAAACGACACATAATATCAGCTAATAAAACTACCCTATTATTCTTTAAGTAAATTAAATCCGCTTTATTTGCATTATACAACTTAACACATTCCCCAACCTTAAACAATGCTTCCATTATGAAACGGAATTACTGGCTTTTGGCCATTGTTTTCTTGCTTTCCACCCTGCACGCTCAGGCAGGTGAATGGATACGGATCAACCAACTGGGCTACCTCCCCCAATCTAAAAAGGTAGCCGTATTTATGAGTGAAGTACCGGTTGAAGTGAACAACTATTCACTGGTCGATGTATTCACCGGAAAAACGGTACGTACTTTCACATCTCCCCGGAAGACAGGCCCGATCGGACAAATGAAATCAACCTACCGGCTGGACTTCAGTACCTTTGATACACCCGGAACCTACTATCTGAAAGCCGGAAAAGCAGTATCGCCCCACTTCCCCATCAACCACCGGGTATACAACGGAACGGCCGACTTCCTGCTGAATTACATGCGCCAGCAGCGATGCGGTTACAACCCCTTCCTGAAAGACAGTTGCCATGTACATGACGGCTTTATCGTGTATCATCCTACAAAGACCGGACAGCACATCGATGTCCGGGGAGGATGGCATGACGCGACCGACTATCTGCAATATACCACAACCTCGGCCAATGCCATTTACCAGATGATGTTTGCCTATCTGCAAAACCCGGAAGCATTCGGCGATGCTTACGACGCTGCCGGACACCCCGGAGCTAACGGTATCCCGGACATTGTGGACGAAATAAAATGGGGGCTCGACTGGTTGAACCGGATGAACCCTGCCCAAGGAGAACTTTACAACCAGATTGCCGATGACCGGGACCATGCAGGGATGCGCCTGCCCGGCAAAGATTCGGTGGACTACGGCTACGGACGAGGACAAGGGCGCCCGGTTTACTTTTGCAGTGGTGAGCCTCAGGTCCGCGGCAAATTCAGAAATGCAACCACCGGAGTGGCCAGTACCGCAGGCAAATTCGCCTCTTGCTTTGCACTGGGGGCAAAGGTACTGAAAGATTTCTATCCGGACTTCGCCCAAGAAATAGCCTCTAAAGCAGACAATGCCTATCAGGAGGGTATAAAAAAACCCGGCCCCTGCCAGACAGCCTCGGTAAAGTCACCTTATATTTATGAAGAAGACAATTGGGTGGACGATATGGAACTCGGAGCCATGGAACTGTTCAAAGCTACCGGCGACCCCAAATATCTGGAGCAGGCAGTAGAATACGGAAGGCGTGAACCGGTGACACCGTGGATGGGTGCCGACAGTGCCCGCCACTACCAATGGTATCCGTTTATGAACATGGGACACTACTGGGTAGCCAAAGCTTCGGGCAACGAGCGCCTGCGCGACGAATTTATCCGGAACCTGCGAACCGGAATACAGCGAACGTACGAAAAAGCCGTCGGTAGTCCTTTCCTGCACGGCATACCTTATATCTGGTGTTCGAACAACCTGACCACCGCCATGCTTACGCAATGCCGGCTTTACCGTGAGCTGACAGGCGACACGACTTATGAAGAGATGGAAGCCGCTCTGCGCGACTGGCTCCTGGGGTGCAACCCGTGGGGAACCAGCATGATCGTAGAGCTACCTTTATCCGGAGATTATCCGATACAGCCTCACTCTTCATTGCTGAACGCAGGAGTAGGCAACACTACCGGCGGACTGGTGGACGGCCCGGTATACCGCACCATTTTCGAAAGTCTCCGGGGAGTGAACATGGAGGGCATTCCGGGAATGCCCGGACAGGATTACGAACGTTTCCAACCGGACTTAATGGTCTATCACGACGCCCTCCACGATTATTCGACCAATGAACCGACCATGGACGGAACCGCTTGCCTGACCTACTACTTATCTTCTTTGCAGAAAGACGGAATGAAGCAGGCAAACGCAGCAGCAGATAAGAACATCTACAGCAATGGCGGCATTGTACGTACCGACCCGTCCCAAAAACAGATCACGCTCGTATTCACCGCCGCCGATAGAGCGGACGGAGCGGACGCCATCATCAGTACTCTGAAAAAGCAAGGTATCAAAGGAGCATTCTTCTTTACCGGAGAATTTTACGAACTCTATCCGGACGTAGTGCAACGCCTGCTGAAAGAGGGGCACTACGTCGGCAGTCACAGTTACGGACATTTGCTGTACAGCCCGTGGGGGAACCGCGATTCGCTGCTGGTGACGCGCGAAGAGTTTGAAAAAGATCTGTTGAAAAGCTACGAAGTGATGCGAAAGGCCGGTATTGAATTTAAAGATGCTCCGCTCTATATACCGCCTTACGAATATTACAACCGGCAGATTGCAGCGTGGGCAAAGAATATGGGCATCCAGGTGGTTAACTTCACCGCCGGCACAGCCAGCAATGCCGACTATACCACACCGGACATGAAGAACTACCGGAGCAGCCAGGCAATCTACGATAAAATCCTTTCGGTAGAAGCTGCCGAAGGATTGAACGGTCACCTGATGCTGATCCATTTCGGGACGGACGCCCGCCGCACGGATAAATTCTATAAAGGTCACCTTGAACGGTTGATTAAAGTCCTGAAGAATAAAGGATATAAATTTGTCCCACTGCGAGAAGCCGTTGGCATATAATTCAGTTACAAGATAAAGGTTAGTTAAGAAGGTTATCATAATAGGTATTTAAGGTAGACAATCGACCGGATTGTTTTCAGTAAACAAACCCCTCCACCCCCAAGGAGCGTGGTTTGAATAAGCGAAGGTCCGCGCCTGCGAAGGTCCGGACCTTTATTATGCCCTCACGGCTCTTTCAGGGCGGACGCTCAATAAGTATAACATCTTATCATTTTCTATATTTTTTCAATACCAATGACTTTATCTCTTATTTTCTCATCCCATCCACATGCTTTCCTCTTTCCTGCCATTCCCAGTTTGATGTCACTCTGTTTCAATAGCATGAGTGCTAACTTTGATATGGCAGAAAAGTTGATAGCTGCATTTCCTGTTTTCCTGTCATCATCTTCTCTGAATCCTATATCAAGTACCCAATGTAGGTTATTTTCAACCTCCCAGTGTGATCTAATCGATTTGAGTATGATAATCGGGTCAGGTTCCAATGATGATATATAATACCTTGTTTCCATGACAGCTTCTTTATCCCCCATTTTTCTAATAGAATTTATCATTGCCAATGTCTTGATTCCCGTCCAGCCTTTGAGAAAATACTGAAGATTTTTAGCGCTTATGCATACACATTCTCTGTATTCACTTCTTCCATGCCCTTTGTTTTCCTCAAAGTACCTTTTTGCGTGACATAAATAGTATCTCGATTCCTCACTAAGATTAAACTCTATTATATCCCTGAGTGCTTCGTGATTATCTTTGGCACATAAAATATAGTCAGCCTTGTTCTCTATTATTAGTTTAGTGATTGATTTCTGACAGCCGATAGCATCAATGGTTATGATACAATTCTCAAGATCCAGTGTCTTTATCAGCTCGGGGATAGCTTTTATTTCATTCGATTTTTCTTCTACTTTTCTTTGCCCAAGGCAAATACCCTTAGATACAGACCAGGCACTGACCATGTAGAGTTTACTTCTCACTCCATTTTTTGAGTTACTACTTTTATCGGGATTATCACAAATGGCTTTTCCATCAATAGCTACCACTCCGGGGATTCTACGGCAGATGTCATCAACCCACAACCTGAAACATTTCTTCAAACCAATCGATATCCAATATGGAGAAGAAACGGCTCAAGGTATCATGAGAAGGAATAGAAACCAAGCCGGAAGACGAGCCTTGAAATATGATTCATGTGTTTTTCCGAATGTTTCTATTTCGTTCCACGTATCAGCACCGCAGATAACAGCGACTAGGGCGATGAACACTATTTCGTTAGACTGATATATTTTATTCTTATCATCTCTTACATCAGGAATAATAGCTGAAAATGCTTGAATGGTCATATTGCGATATGGATTTAATATAGTAAAAAACAAATGTAATGAATTATATTACACACAGACAAAAGGAGCAGGAAATATTGAAAAATACAGGGAAGGGACTACATATTTAGGAAATAATACAACCCTAATAAGATGTTATACTTATTGAGCGTCCGCCCTGCGGCTCTTTCATACTCAGCCTTCTTCTCATACAAAAAACACGTTTCGATCTTCCATCTTCCACCTTTTAGAGTGCATGCCGTTGATTGTGAGATGTATAGATTGGTGGAAGATGCGGTTTTTATGCCATTTATCTTCCACCCCCATCTTCCATCTTCCACCCGCTGTTTTAGGGAACATTTCAGTAGTAACGGTTTGGAAAACAAATGGATATGTCCAATTTCTTATCCGTTTATCTCTCTAAAAGCATTTCATTTCCCTTACTCTCTTTAGTGCAAATGGTCGGATCCTTATCTCGGCCCGGGCATGCGGGCTCATCGGCCCGGGTATACGGGCTCATCAGCCCGGGCATGTGGGCTCATCAGCCCGGGTATGCGGGCTGGGATAAAGAGTTATATGATAATGGTTAATCTGCTGGATTTCTTCGGTAATAGTCGGCCGGATTCTTTCTTAAAAAAGAAACAACGAAGCACTGCTTCCGCATGGCTGTGTGCGAATGGAAGGTTTTGTGGGGGCAAGGGAGGAAGACGGTTGTTAAATGAAAGAGCCGTGATTATGCCTTCCCTCCAAGACCGGCTCCGTTTCTCCGAGACATCTGTTTGCCAAGTTGCACAACTGGTATGCCATATCTCCTAAAAGAGAAGGAATTTGCCTCCCGGACAAAAATAAAACGCTATACAGTAAGGTTTCTCCCATGAAATATTTATCTTTACCGTCACAACTTTAATCATACGGATATGAAAAACAAGATACTCCCGCTACTGCTACTTCTGGGAAGTACGTATGCCGCAGCACAAACCGTAATTGAAAACCCTTCTTTCGAAACACGCCAGGGAAGTGCACACACCATCTCGAAGATAGAACTATCTCCGACAGAAACCCGGCTCACGATACGGACGGTATTCCGCCCCCAATGGTGGACCAGCATCGACAGCCTGACTTATATTTATGCCCCCGAAAGCAGAAAGCAATTTTATCCTCTCCGCATAGAAGGGCGCAAATTTGGCGAACGCGTAACGACTCCCGCCTCAGGAATAATAGAAAACGACTGTGTCATCACCTATCCTCCCCTGCCCGAAGGCACAACCCGGATAGATTGGATGGAGGACGATCTTAAATCGGAAACCAACACCTATGGCATTCTGCTGGTGAAACCGCAGGAGACCAAAGAGCAGGCCTTCCTTCGCGAAATCCGTGGAAACTGGCAGCAGACAGATGCAGGAAACGGATGGGACATCGGAATTTACGATTCACTTGCCATCATGGATAACCGGTTCTGGAAATATGAACTTTGCCGGAAACAGGGGAAAAAGCTCAAACTGAATTTAAGGAATGAAACTGACGGACAGTGCCAACTTGAAATAACACAAGAAAAAGACGGCAACATACGCATCGGCAAAAACGGTGAAAAAGAGAAAAAGTATATCCGCGCCGGACTGCCCCATCGAAATTACGCATCGGTAACAACTGCTTCCACTACTCCCCGGACTGATTTTTTCCGGAAAGATACGGCTCACATACGTGGTTTTCTGGATGGATACAACCCGCAGTTAGGATTTACCACCGCCCTGATCTATACAGACAATCATATCACCCGCGAGAGTAGTCCCGCCCTGGTGACCATCCATCCGGACGGACGTTTCGAGTCGGACTTCATTGTCAATTATCCTGGGGTACATCACCTTAGTCTGGGCAGCTGTTGGATAGGGTTTTATGTCAAACCGGGCGAAACACTGATCCTTTACCTCAGTTGGGAAGACCTGCTGGACTACAACCGGCAAAGAAGGTTGAAACCCATGCTGACAGAAACTCAATATATGGGGGCTTCAAGCACTTTCAACCAAGAATTGATGCCTTGTGAACCGCTCTTCCCAAGAGACTTCAACATCCTGTTGAAAGCATGCGGCACGCTGACTCCCGATGAATTTAAAGCACAGCAAAAGCCGATGTACGACCTGTGGATGCATCGGCTCGACTCGTTGGAACAATCAAAAACGCTGCAACCCGAAGGAATGCAAATGCTGAAGAATAATGTGAAAATGATGTACGGCAGCTGGCTTCTCGATTTTATCCTGCAAAGAGACATGAATGCCCACAAAGATACCACCAACGCGATATTAAAAATAAAAGAGGCTCCGGACTATTATGATTTCCTGAAAGAAATGCCGCTCGATGACGTCCGTGCCATCGGTTGCAGTTCTTTTTCAACCTTCATCAACCGACTTGAGTATATGAACCCTTTAAACCGGGCAAGTTGGCAAATCAAGATCGGCACAGACGACCATGTGAAAAAATATGCGGAAAGCTGGCAAAAGAAAAAGGAGATATTGGAGGACACGACAGGAATCCCATTCCCAATGGCCGGAGAACTCATTCTCACCCGTTCTTACCCCTTCCTGGCCGGAACTCTCAAGGATGGGAAAAAAGCTTTCACACTACTCAATATCCTGAAAAGCTATTTACACGAGCCATTCCTTATGGCAGAGTCCGAACGTATGTACCGTCAGATTTATCCGCCACAAGGGAACCAGCCACAAGAACTTCCGGCAGGGAAAGGAACGGATATCATCCGCAAAATCGTAGCACCTTATCATGGAAAATTGGTGGTCATTGACTTTTGGGCAACTACTTGCGGGCCTTGCCGTGCCAGCATCGAGCATCATGCAGATTTGCGAAAAGAGTACCGGAACAGTCCGGATATCAAGTTCATCTTCATCACCAGTGACAGTGAATCACCTGAAAAAGCTTACAACGATTATGTAGAGAAGAATCTGAAAGAAGAAGTCATATTCCGCCTTCCGCAAAGCGACTATAACTATTTGAGGGAGCTATTCCACTTTAACGGTATCCCCCGTTACGTATTACTGGACCGGGACGGAAAACTGCTGAACGGGGATTTTCCGATGTACAACATCGAAAAATTCCTGAAAGAATCTAAAATAAGAAAAGAATAAGAAGACTTCACCACGGAGTAACACAGAATCCCAAAGAATTTAATTTCTATCATTCTCCCTCTGTGAGACTCTGTGCTACTCCGTGGTGAGCATCTGGCGCTATTGGATGCAATCCTATTTTTTCAATATCCGGATAAACGTATCGATGTCCTCCTCCGTTGTGTCAAACGAAGTAACCAAACGAATTTCATCCGCCTCTTCATTCCAAAAATAAAAAAAGTAAGATTGCAGCATACGATCTATTTCGGCGCGAGGCATGGTCAGGAATAATTGGTTACTTTCCACCTTTTGGGTGAAACGCACACCGGGAATCTGCTTCAAAGCTTCATAGAGACGTTTGGCCATCGCATTGGCATGCATTGCGTTCTTCAACCACAGTTCCTCTGTCAGATAAGCCGTGAACTGGCAGGAAAGATAACGCATCTTCGATGCCAGTTGAGCCGATTGCTTGCGTACGAATCGAGCTTCCGCTTTCAACGAATCATCAAATACGATCACACACTCTCCCATCATCAATCCGTTTTTGGTTCCGCCAAAACTGAGCACATCGATACCGCAATCTACGGTCAATGCTTTCAGTGAAAGGCCGAGGGCAGCACAGGCATTGGCTATACGTGCACCATCCATATGTACCCGCATCCCGTGTTGGTGGGCCAGTGAGGTAATTGCTCTCAACTCTTCCGGCGTATAAATAGTACCCAACTCCGTACACTCCGAAAGATAAACAGCGCCCGGCTGCGAATGGTGCTGGTCACCAAAGCCATGCAGATAGGGAGCGATCAGTTCAGGTGTCAATTTTCCGTCGGGAGTGGCTACGGGACGGATCTGGCAACCGGTCATCTTCACCGGAGAACCACATTCGTCTACATAAATATGTGCAGTTTCGGCACAAATAATAGAATTATAAGGACGAGTCAACAGTTGCAAAGCAATGACATTACTGCCTGTTCCATTGAAAACAAACAACGGCTCACAGTCGGCAACAAATATTTCTTTAATTTTCCGGACAGCTTCTTTTGTCCACGAATCGTCACCATAGCCCAGCGCATGATCTTGATTAGCCCGTGTCAGAGCTTCCATGATGGCAGGGTGTACACCCGAATTATTATCAGAGGCAAAACTTCTCATAGTCTATAAAGATAAATTTTTCTGCAAAGGAAGAAAATTATTCGCAGAAAAAGAAAAGATTTCCCCACAGACTACACGGAGGGCACAGAGGTTTTCTGATATTATATCCTCAGCTGATGAATGGACAATCCGGAATAAAAATGAATATTATTCACCACAGAGTACACGGAGGACACAGAGTTTTAATCTCTTGTTTATTAAGATGTTTAAGAGAAAGATATTCTCTGTGTTCTCTGTGTCCTCCGTGGTGAATAAAACTCAAAACCACTCAGGAATGAAACTTCTTCTTACGCAGCCAATAATCCAATCCGAGCAGGAGCAGAACCAAAGTTGCAATATAGCTATAGAAAACCATCATCGGAGAAGCGGTATCGGACCAATCGACTCTGGACAAACACTCCTTTAAGTTGAATTCTAATTTGAAAACGAGTGTATAGACCGCCATCCCTATCAATAGCAATATACCCAGAATCATGCCGCAAAGCATAGTCCGTTCTTTCCGTTTCCGCTGTTTTTCGGCCTCCAGTCGAACCTGTTCCATCATCCGGTAATTAAAATTGGACGGCAGATTACCAGGTTGTCTTTTCCGAAGGGCCTGCTTCAATGCATTTTCCGTACATTTCTTATTTGCTTCCATAATTACTCATCTCCGTTCATTAATAAATAAATCTTTTTGCGGGTACGGTGCAACTTCACCTTGACATTTCCCGATGAAAGTTTCAGCACCTCTCCTATCTCCTCTATCGACTTCTCTTCAAAATAGAAAAGTGTAATCAAGGCTTTTTCCTCAACATTCAGCAAGTCGATGGCTTGCATCAGTTTCGCAGTCCGTTCTTCGTCATCGGTAGGACAAAGTATTTCGTCGGCCTTTTCATCGGGTACATTATTTATGGTACCTTCCTCAATATAAAGAAATTCCTGTTTCTTTTTGCGGGTAGCGGATACAGCCGCATTATAAGCAATCCGATAAAGCCAGGTAGAGAAGCGGCACTCTCCCTTATAACTGTCAAGACAGCGGAAGGCTTTCAGAAAAACATCCTGTACCAACTCTTCCGCATCTTCGGGACAACCGACAATCTGCACAATCAGCACATAAAGCGGACGGCTGTAACGGTCGAGAAATACAGAAAAAGCTTCTGTGTCCCCGTTCAGTATCCGTGCGATGTATTGTGTTTCTTCGTTCTGTACCATGATATTCGGTTAGACGCAAACGAATCAGAAAGGTTACAGGCAAAAAAATATTTTTTTCTTTGTAACCTTTCCGTAGTCTATTGCGTCAAACAGTGCAAAGAACGGAATTATTCACTTAAAAACATACGATTATGATGGATTTCATTACAGTCCCCTTAGTTGTGGGTATCATTACCTTAGGTATTTACAAATTGTTTGAACTTTTTGCGTGCAGACGCGAACGCATCACTCTTATTGAAAAGTTAGGAGAGAAAATGTCAGAAGGCAATCTCGAACTGAATGGGAAGATTTGTTTGCCTGACTATAACCGTTCTCAATTGTCATTCGGAACCTTAAAAGGTGGCTGCCTGCTATTGGGAGTAGGACTGGGGCTATTAACCGGTTTCATTATCAGTTACGTAAGCATCTCTCCATATGACTTTGGTAGATTCGACAGGGGATATACCCGCGAAATGATAGGAGTTATCTACGGATCATGCACACTTCTCTTCGGAGGAGCTGGATTAGTGACTTCTTTTTTGATAGAACGGAATTTCTGCAATAAAAAGAAAGAGGAATAAAAAATAATCCCCGGAATACAATACCAATGGACTGTTCCGGGGATTTTTTTCATAATAAGCAGCATCATCTACCCAATATAAACATTTACACAGAGGTAAACATAAAGTTCCTCCTCTTCTTGTTCAAACTCAATCTTATCTTCTCTGGCTAACCAGCCCAGAGCTGCCCCCAATTCCTTATCCTTCAACCCGGATTTCCTTTTCAGGTTACCATAACTCCATTTGTCATTGTTGCTCAACAATTGCCAAACTTTTCCGGCATTCAAGCCGATTTCATTTTTATCCATTTGATACAAAAGTTTAAAGGTTAAAACACATAAAGTTACTATTTACGCGGTGTAAGTTAACAAAATTATGTAAGCATTGTTACTACAAAAACACTAAAAACATACTACATACGATATTTTTAACATAAAATCTATCTTATATACCAATATACCAAGGTTATTAGCATACGTTAAATATACAACTTTTTGATATAATCACCTGTTATTGCATCATTGAATAACCTAAACTGAATGATAGATATGGGAAAGAAGGTAGCAGAACAGCTTGTCGACACTCTGATTGAGGCAGGCGTCAGAAGAATTTATGCAGTAACAGGCGACAGCCTGAACGAAGTGAATGAAGCCGTCAGGCAAAACGAAGCAATGAAGTGGATACATGTACGTCATGAAGAGACCGGTGCGTATGCCGCAGGTGCGGAAGCACAACTGACCGGACTGCCGGGATGTTGTGCAGGAAGCAGCGGACCGGGACATGTCCATTTAATCAATGGGCTTTACGATGCTCACCGTTCGGGAGCTCCTGTGATAGCCATTGCCTCAACTATTCCAACCGGAGAATTCGGAACTGAATATTTTCAGGAAACCAATACGATCAAGCTATTCAATGACTGTAGTTTCTATAACGAAGTAGCTACTACTCCCCAACAGTTTCCCCGCATGCTGCAATCGGCCTTGCAAACAGCCACTACCCGAAAAGGAGTAGCCGTAATCGGGCTTCCTGGTGACTTGGCAAAGAAACCGGTAGCCCAAGTAGAGTCCTCTGAACAGATTTATCCGTTAGCTTCGTCCGTATGTCCGGCCGAAGAAGACCTGATCCGGATGGCCGGCATGCTGAATCACTACGGACGCATCACCTTGTTTTGTGGTATAGGCTGTAAAGGAGCACATGAGGAAATCATCCGGATGTCCGAGATTCTAAATGCTCCTGTCGCGTATACTTTTAAAGGAAAAATGGAAGTACAATATGACAATCCCTATGAAGTAGGTATGACCGGACTGCTGGGTATGCCTTCCGGCTATTACAGCATGCACGAAGCAGAAGTGCTTGTCATGCTCGGAACCGATTTCCCCTATTCCGCCTTTTTACCCGATGATATAAAAATCGTCCAGGTGGATATTAAACCCGAAAGACTGGGACGACGTGCCAAAGTGGATCTGGGGCTTTGTGGAGATATACGCTCTACTCTCCGTGCCTTATTGCCCATGCTACAACAGAAAAAGGATGACTCTTTTTTACGCAAACAGCTGAAACGCTACGAAGGAGCAAAGAAAGATCTGGCTGCCTATACGGAAGATAAAGGCAAAATGGATCAGATTCATCCGGAATATGTGATGTCCGAAATCAATAAGATTTCATCCGATGACGCCATCTATACGGTAGATACAGGTATGACGTGTGTATGGGGAGCCCGCTATCTGCAAGCGACCGGAAAGCGGCACATGCTGGGCTCTTTCAATCATGGTTCGATGGCAAATGCCCTGCCCCAAGCTATAGGAGCAGCGTTGGCTTGCCCGGACAGACAGGTAATCGCCCTTTGTGGTGACGGAGGATTATCCATGACATTGGGAGATCTGGAGACTGTGGTACAATATAAACTTCCTATAAAAGTGATTGTGTTCAACAACCGGTCCTTGGGAATGGTAAAACTGGAAATGGAAGTAGACGGACTGCCGGATTGGCAGACGAATATGCTGAATCCTAACTTCGCACAAGTAGCCGAAGCAATGGGTATGACAGGCTTCAATGTTTCCGATCCGGAAGAGGTATTAAATACATTATGTAATGCATTCGAACTGGAAGGTCCCGTATTGGTAAATATCATGACCGACCCGAATGCTTTGGCCATGCCTCCGAAAATAGAATTAGGCCAAATGGTAGGCTTCGCCCAATCCATGTATAAACTACTGATCAACGGACGCTCACAGGAAGTTATCGATACGATCAATTCGAACTTTAAACATATCAGAGAGGTATTTTAATGATGAACAGGGTTGGTTGAATGATGAATGGTAAACGATGAACGGTAAATAATGGATAATTATGATCCACACCTTGCGTTCATCGTACACCATTCAGCATTCATCATTTATCATGTACAGCCTTTAGCAACCACGCCAATTGTACTCCCAGGTCTTTCATATTTCTCAACCCTTCTGCATCATCATAAACTTCTCCCGGCATTTCACCAATACCGAAGTTCCAGTAAGTAGATCCGGGAACAATCATTCCGCTTCCGAGCATGAAACGGTTAAGTTCATCATAAACCGTTACGGCACCACCTCTGCGGACACTAATCACGGCAGCTCCAACTTTACGTGTCAGTGTACGCCCTTGTCCGATAGTGGTCAACCCCAATCGGTCCATAAAAGCTTTCATCTCCGCGCTCACACTACCATAGTAAGTAGGTGATGCCAGAATTATTCCGTCTGCCTCCTGGGCTTTTCGGATAAACTCATTCATTGGGTCGGTCTTGATGACACATTGTCCGTCCTTTGTCTTGAAACAAGTATAACATGAAGCACAGCCACGCAGCAACTTCCCACCCAACTGTACCAATTCGGTTTCTATACCGGCTTCCTGTATAGGTTTAAACACTTCATTAATTAGCATCTCTGTATTGCCACCTTTACGGGGACTTCCGTTAAACGCCACAATTTTCATTTTGTCTGTTCTTTTATAGGTTTAAAATGCAAATATAAATTAGTAAAATATGTTAGAGTAAAAGTGCCCTTGGTTCCGGCCCTCCTATTTTGTTTTATTATTGATACACAAGCACAATTTAACACAATTTACCGCAGTTAACGTACGATGACTCCTTAGGGATTAATCTGACTTACATCAACAGCAATCACGCCTCTAAGAGGGGTTACATATATCCCTTGACGGTTACATCCACCCACTATGTAAAGCGTATTTTTCCAGTAGAAAAGCCCTGCATTTTCCACGTCCAAAGCAGCCAGTTCGTAAATACGCACTGTATCTGTTTCAATATTGTAAACCTGTAAGTTGCGATTCTCAAAAATATAAATATAGCTGCCATCAGAAGCCAGTCCGGGATAGGAAACTCCATCTTTCAGATCACACAATCGTTGCCATTCCCCCGTCCGCAAATCGTAACTCGCAGCTGTCCACATAGGTGCTGTATGGTAACCACCCCAAAAATAAACCTTATCTCTCACCAGAATGCCATTCATTCTGCCACACCGCCCGGCAGGAATGGTATCTTCCAGTTCATACCAGACACCTCGTTTCAAATCGAGCATGTGTATTTTATTAGAAAAAACTTTCTCTTTTATAGCCCCTCCCATCGCATACAAACAGTCACCGTAAATGAAAGAAGTGAAATCAACTGCCTGATGGGGATTGACGGGATCGACATACAACGTATCCTTATCCAAATCATAAATTTCCATTGTAGCATCTGTATACTCCAACTGCCGGTTAGTGGAAAATCTTTTCCCTCCTAAAACAAAAACTTTGCTATTATAGAAATGGGCAACATGGCCGGCACGCGGTATAAAGCCTTTAGCACATTTCTTCCACATATCGGTTGCAATATCATACACATACATATTGGAAGAACGATACTCCCAGGCTTCAGTACCTTGCCTGTATTTATTGGATGCCATTCGGACCAGTGTTTCATCACCGCCAACCACATAAATCTTCCCTGCATGCAGAAATCCGCCGTAAGAGTATAAAGGCTTGGGTAAAGGAGCTAGTGAAGTCCACTCCAGGAAGAATGGCGGACGCTCTCCGCTAACCACTACCTCATGCAGCAATTGGGGATGCTCATATAGAGTCACTTTATATTCGAGACGCTGTAATTGGGGTAATGTACACTTCAACGGCAAATAGCCGACATGCGAAAAGACGATGGTATCACTTTTCGTCATCATATCACAGCTAAAGAAAAATTCTCCTTTTCGGTCTGTCGATCCGATTCCAACGGAATCTTTCTGCAAGTAAATATTCACACCGGACAAGAGCCGTCCCTTTACACCATCCACAACAACTCCTTTAGTTTGAGCATCAACAACTGGTCCCCCCAAAAAGAGAGCACATAGAAATAAAGCCGCACGCGAATACTTTGTCAACATATTGATCCCCCAAAATATGAGCTACAACTCCATCACCATCAATATCGGATTATCATCCTCCCTTATCTTTACTCCCGGAATTTCACCCATAGCTTCATCCGCCGGAATAAAAAAAGCAAGTTTATTTCCACTTATATAAGCAGGTAATAATTTGATGATTGTACCCGAAGGTAAACGAAATTGGATTCCACGGAACACTGTAAACTGATTGGGACGGGTCAAGATACTTCTCGACACGATTTGATTCGTTTTCCGGCTCCATATTTCGCCCAGAACTTGCTCTTTGTATGCATACTGCAAATAATAATATCCCGGGAAAGTACTAATAGATAATCCTTTAATAAATGGATCATATTGATTCCACTTCATGAATTGCTTTACATCTTCCGAAGACGGCGCATATTTGCCTTTACGAAGGATAAAGTCAAGTTTCAATCCGTCCGGAGTCAAAAGAAAAACACTATCGCTATTAATGTGATTAAACAAACAAAGATCAGGACTGCACGCTTTTATACTGCTATTCAACATAGTAGCTCCCCGTGTAATATAATCGGCCGTCGAATCAAAAGGTAAAATGGAAGACTTCACCCGCAACGCCGTATCTGTCACAATAACTTCTGATTTACCTTTACTGAAACTACCACGAAAAAAATAAGAATCGCCCTGCATGTGCAATAAATAATTAAATTCGGAATCGGCCAAATTAATCTCCCGGAAGAACTTCCCCTGCTTATTATAGATGATATGTTTATAACTGCCATTATCAAAAACACGAATAGTGGAATCTTTTAGATGGTATACGACTGAAGATAAATAAACATATTCTCCGGGCCCATTGCCTACATGCCTGAAGCTATTTAAGAAATTACCTTTATAATCGACACAATTTATCCATTGACTTTTCCCTTCCGAAATAATGCACATATCATCATCGAGATACTCTATTACAGGATGACCGTCCATCAGATGAGAAGAGGACAATGGTATATAAGTAATCTTTTTGGCCACACTATTCCACATAAACGTATCAGGAACTTGTTTATGGATTGCCGAAGCAAAATCCAATACAGGTATAGTATCTCCTTTTATTTTGTGGCCACCGGTATCAATCCCCGGCTGAGAAGTACAAGCTATCACCCCCAAAGCAACGAACCATAGAAATATAAGATGTGCCTTCATATATAAGTTTGTTTTGGTTTGAATATACGAATGTACACAAATATATAATCTCGGCAAAGCGTTCCACGCAATATCCGCAAAGGTCAACAAAAAAAGCTGCTTCCGTTTCCGAAAGCAGCTTTCTTTTTTCAATCCTGGGAATAAATTACATCATTCCACCCATTCCTCCCATTCCGGGAGCGCCCATCGGCATTTCGGGTTTATCTTCTTTCTTTTCTACAATCACACATTCGGTAGTCAGGAACATACCTGCGATAGAAGCGGCATTCTCCAAAGCAACACGTGTTACTTTAGCAGGATCTACCACACCGGCTGCATGAAGGTTTTCGTAAACATCCAAACGGGCATTATAGCCATAGTCACCTTTACCTTCACGAACTTTCTGAACTACTACAGCACCTTCTTTACCGGCATTGGCTACAATCTGACGCAACGGTTCTTCGATAGCACGTTTAATGATTTCGATACCGGTTGTTTCGTCGGCATTGTCGCCTTTCATACCTTCCAAAGCATCGATTGCACGGATGTAAGTTACGCCACCACCCGGTACGATACCTTCTTCAATAGCAGCACGAGTAGCGCGAAGTGCATCATCCACACGATCCTTCTTTTCTTTCATTTCTACCTCAGAAGCAGCACCTACGTAAAGAACAGCTACACCACCTGACAGCTTAGCCAAACGTTCCTGCAATTTCTCACGGTCATAATCTGATTTAGTAGCAGCAATCTGAGCCTTGATCTGGTCGCAACGTTCTTTGATGTTTTCTTTAGCACCGGCACCGTTTACAATTGTAGTGTTGTCTTTAGAAACAGTCACTTTGTCAGCAGTACCTAACATTTCGATAGTAGCCTGCTCCAGTTTCAGACCCTTTTCTTCGCTGATCACCACACCACCGGTCAATACGGCAATGTCTTCCAGCATTTCTTTTCTGCGGTCACCGAAGCCCGGAGCTTTTACTGCACAAATCTTCAACTGAGAACGCAGACGGTTCACTACCAATGTAGTCAATGCCTCACTATCTACATCTTCCGCGATAACCAACAAAGGACGGCCTGACTGTACAGCCGGTTCGAGGATAGGCAAGAAATCTTTCAGGTTAGAAATCTTCTTGTCGTAAATCAGGATGTAAGGTTTCTCCATCTCACATTCCATCTTCTCCGTATTAGTCACGAAGTAAGCCGACAGATAACCGCGGTCGAACTGCATACCTTCTACCACACCGATAGTAGTATCAGTACCTTTAGCCTCTTCAATAGTAATTACGCCATCTTTAGAAACTTTACGCATGGCATCAGCAATCAGTTTACCGATAACCGGATCATTATTAGCGGAAACAGTAGCAACCTGCTCGATCTTGTCATAGTTATCACCAACTTTCTCTGCCTGATTTTTAATAGAATCAACCACTTTGACAACAGCCTTGTCAATACCACGTTTGATATCCATAGGGCTTGCACCGGCAGTTACATTCTTCAAACCTTCTGCTACGATAGCCTGAGCCAAAACAGTTGCAGTAGTTGTACCGTCACCGGCATCGTCACCTGTTTTAGAAGCAACTTCCTTTACCAACTGTGCACCGGTATTCTGGTAAGCATCTGTCAGTTCAATTTCTTTTGCCACTGTCACACCATCTTTAGTGATGTGAGGAGCACCGAATTTTTTCTCAATAATTACATTACGTCCTTTCGGGCCCAGTGTTACTTTTACCGCATTTGCCAAAGCATCAACACCTTTTTTCAATTGATCGCGAGCTTCGATATTGAATAATATTTCTTTTGCCATAATGATTTTACTATTTAATTAATTGATTAAACACTACGTTTATTAACCCAAAACAGCGAGAACATCGCTCTGACGCATGATAAGGTATTTTGTACCTTCTACTTCAAGTTCTGTTCCGGCATACTTTCCATAAAGAACCGTATCGCCTGTTTTTAATACCATTTCTTCGTCTTTCGTACCGTGACCAACTGCCACAACTTCACCCTTCAAAGGTTTCTCTTTTGCTGTATCAGGAATAATGATACCACCAATTGTTTTTTCTTCTGCAGGTGCAGGGAGTATCAGCACTCTGTCTGCTAATGGTTTAATGTTCATAGTTACTTTTTATTTTTTATATGTTATACTTATTATAGTAATATTTTGTCCTTTTAGCAGGACGAATAACCTATTGCGAAAAGTGTGCCAAAAGGGAAGAATGATTGTTTGTCAGAGAAGGACTGCCAAAATGACTGATGACATTGGAAAAACAGGCGCTTACTTAATAGGTAAGAGAATGATAAGTCATTCATTTTATCGTTGCAAATGTATGGATTATTTTTAATGTATCCAAAATATTTCTTTTCTTTTTTTTAAATGAAACTATTTAATATTTGCCTTTTACACCAGTTCTTTTTATTAAATTGTTATCTATGAATGATTTTTAAAGTAAATATAATTCCTTATTATAAAATAATATATATCTATATGACTGTTTCTTGCCATGAGATTATGAATTTAACTCAAAACTACCCGTAAGAGCATATGTCCATAAAATAAATTCTCTTACCTATTAAGTATGAGAAAAGTCTTTTCCTAATCTTTATTATTACGTTATCGTATAACGCCTCTGTAAGAGGTAAGAGCGTAGCGTGCCTTATCAACAAATCATTTTTTAATTTCTTATCAAAACGCTTTGTAACCTCAACATTGCTGTTTTTGTATTACGCCAACTTACACAAGGGGGGAGTATCTCCCATTCGATTATTCATCAAAGCAATAACAAATACTCAACATTATGAAAACATTAAAACTATTGTTTATTACTGCATTGTCTGCAATGACTCTAAGTTGCAGCGAAAAAGCTACAACAGAAATTCCTGAAACAGAATTGAGAAACATCAGTTGTACCACTCAATTAACAACTCATTCTTCCGCCCAAACAAGAGGATCCGCACCAACAAGTCTGGACGAGGACCATTTCGTGCTGTATGCATTCAAAAAAAACGGAGAAGGTAACTTTAGTTATGAAGACGCAAAACACCCAGCAGCTGCCATTAATGGGGAAACCTGGAAATATAATGCTGCATTTCCGGTAGGTACCTATAAATTTATTGCATTTTACAATCTGGACGAAAGCAACCGAACTAATCTCAATGAAATTATAGAAAACATAAAAAATATAAGTTGGGAGACTGTATTAAAAAGTATCGTAATTACCCATTACCCCTCTACCACTTCCCAATACCAAACGGACATGAATGAAATTTTCTGTGGTAATACGGAAGAGATAAATATTTCCAGTGGTGTAGGCGGAGATGACAATGAAATAAAAATAGAATTAACTTTGGCACGTATTGTATCACGCATAGATATTAAGTTTATCAAAGTAGCGTCAAACGATCCCACAATAGAAGTACCATATAAAACAGGTAATATATTTGGAAGTACAGAGGCGAACCCATTGACATCGTTGATCTTCAAGCCAACAAATATCCCTCTCAAATATAACCTTTATGGAGAAAATCCGGACTATACAGCAGGCATCCCATGTGAAGTAACCTACAATACTCCTACATTTCGATATGGAGAATCCGGCGCGGATGCAGTAAAGTCAACAGAGTACCAACCATTCCCTAAAGATGCAGATGCAATCAACCAAAATATGGAAACTAATATCAAAAATGGTATAGCAAACGGTGGAGCCTACTTTATGGGATCTTACTTACTACCATTTTCACCATCTGTTTCTCAAACGCTGAACGCCAACATTCAACTTAACAAAGCAAATCAGGAAAGAACGATCAAAGTCCCTTCGTTCACAGTCACCAAAAACTATGTTTCTGTGATTACCATTAAATTAAATTCTTCGACTGAAGCCGAAAACAATGGTGAAGGTAATGATGACGAACATCTATTCAACCCAAAATCTACTTTCATTGTAGAAATAGAAAAAACTTATGACGGTATCCATCAAACGGATGTTGATGTCGAATAAATCCACTAAAATCCTTCTGCAGAGCCTAATATGATGAAACACTACATCGGACAATTACTTTTGGGAACACTTGTGCTGGGAAGTGCCTGTACTAACCACCGGGAAATAATCGAAGGAGATACTTCCGTCAATGTCACATTTAAGGCCCAACAGTCACCTTCCACCAAAGGAGGAGATGACGACGAAATGTCAGTTCTCATATTTAAAAAAGAAGAGAACCAATTTACCAAAACAGAAAGTATCCAAGAGAGTCCATGGTTTACCGAGAAAGAACACTTGCAAAAAAACATCTTATTGCCAACAGGAATCTATCGATTTCTGTTGGCAAAAGGATTTTCTCAAAATGCGGTAAGTTCTGAAAAAATTTCATTCGTGACCGAAGATAATCCGGAAAATCTAATTTCAACTTCATATGACCGGAACTATTATTTTCAGTATCCTACCCATGTTGTAAACGAACAAACGGAACTCAATCACTGCACAACAGCCCTCTTTACGGACTCAGACCAAGAAGAGATCCAAGACAGTCAGACAGAATATGATTTATCAACAACGAATCAAGCACAAATTTCCCGGAAAATAAACCATTTACAAGGACAATTATGCTTTATTGTGCAAAGAGCCAGAAAAGAAAACGGACAATACATATCAATTGATTCACCTGAAAACACCTTTGATAATGCACTGAAAAAGATTGATGGCATCAATCTTACAATAGAAGGAAGCAGTAGCCGCTGCTATTTAAGTGAAACCGGATTAATCTTTAAAAATCCGATGTCCTACCACTGTTCGGCACGGCTTCAAGACGGAAATTTCTCTTTTAAAAAGTTTGATGTAGACAAATTTGTTTCTCTGTTCAGTCCGGCTATTGAAAAAGCAGACTATCAAAAGTACGAAGGAGCAGCCTATTGCGAAGGTCCGCTACTATTCCCTGCCCCTCTCAATCAAACGATTTGCATAACCATCGATATCGATTACACAGGAACTCTGAAGAGCAAAACTTTCACATTAAAAAATATCACTTTAGAACGCAACAAGATGTACCTGTTCACCCTTTGGATTTTAAATGAAAATATTGATATTTCCATTTCCCCTGACGCCGAACTGAATTTAGAAGAACTAAAATTCAATAGTCAGGTTGCCGGTAACGACGGATTTTGGAACTAACAACACACAGGCAATGAAACCACATACACTTTTTCTGATTTTAGGAATTCTATTGTTGGGGGTCTTTTCGTGTGAACAACCCGAAGGAGCCCCTGAAACTTCAGCCTTCAGCCTTAGTCTGGTGCCTCCTGCCGGAGAGGTAGTCCCCGGTGATAATACAGTATTACCCCAATTGGTTTACCATCTTTTCATTTTCCGTTCCGAAACTTCTACCCCTTCATCCAATGATGGTTCCGATTATATCTTTTGGGAACGGACCGAAGAGAAAGGGCTCGATCTGGAAGAAATCCAAAATTACACATTATCCATCCCGACCGAATATACTGATCGATTTTATCTGTTACTACTCCATGCCACTCCGAAACAGAAACCGGAGTCTGTAGTCTTAAGTGGAGAAGGTATGACTTTCACAGACTCAGAGATCAGTATGGTTAGAGAAAGCGATAACAGCTATATTCCTCTTTCAAAAGATAACTATTATGCCATTCATGCTCTTACCCCGGAAGACATAACACAAGGAAAAACTTCTATCGAGTTCAAATTAAAACGGGCAGTGGGTGAACTGGTTTTTGATGTAATGAAGTGCGATGAAAAGGGTAATCCCATCGATATTGACGCAGAATGCTCCTCAACTTTAGACAGAGTATTTCAAATAGATATGGAGGTAAGCGGAGTGACACCCAAAGTGTCTTTAACCAACGAAACGAAAAAGCCGGAACGAATTGATATTTGTTTCTCTAAAACAGTCACTCTCAAAGAGGATACATACTTCCCTGTTTTCGAAAGCAATAAAGGAATCATAGAGTTACTTAACGATGCTCCGTTGGATATTGATAATAAAGCCGTAAATGGAGCAACGCGCATCTGTGGTCCATACCTCTTCTCCAAGATAACTTTAGATAATCCGGAAACAGGAGTGGCAGAGATAGAAGAAGGAGTCAAAGCTGTCCTCAAATTTTCGTATTATGACACAACTCCATTTCCTCCCGGAAGTTACAATACCCAAAAACTCACTCTATCTCTTACCGACAAACCATTGACTATCGTGAAAGATCATTATACCGTAACCAATATACGCCTTCGAAACAATCGTATCATAGATCTTTCTGTTTCGGGTAATTACGGAATAGACTGGAAATGGGACTAAAAAATAATGAGAATATGATGAGACATAGATTATTATATACTCTATCAGGATGGATAAGTCTATTATTCTTATATACCTCCTGTAGTAATGAGGTGGAATTCCCTGATAGTAAGGATGAACTGGTTACAGTCCGATTAACTGCCACTATAAACAGTAAAGAGTTCTCAACAGACAACGAAATTGTACCGATGAGGACACGAACCAACAGCATAGCAGACTACAATGTGACAGCAATCAACGATAGCCGATTGATCATTATAAAAGAAGTAGATAACTCCACATGGGTGATAGAAGAGATAGAAGATAAGGTTATTCCCCAAGGATACATAAAATCTTCCGATTCATTTAACTATACTCTCCAAAAGACGCTACGCCCGGGAAATTATAAATTTATACTTCTCATTAATGGTCCGAAAAACAATACATTACAACCTAATCAAAGCTTTACAGAAAGCGATATTCCATGGCTAACAAGCCTTGATACAGACTATTGCAGTTATGAAATATTTTTCGCAACATCAGACATTGTTACGATTAAAAAAACTGAAAAACTTGAAGACTCCAGTCATCACCACCCATTAACAGAACAATTAACTCTAAAGCGATATTCTTCATTAATACGCCTATCTACAACAGGAGACGACTTCTGGGGAATCTTCGATAAAGAAACAGAGATTAATTATTCCATAAAAGAACAAAGCATTACTGGAATAAATCTACTTGGTCAAACTGTCACAAAAGACACTGAGTTATCTTTCGGTAAATTAAAAACAATTATAAGACAAGCATTTCAGTATCAAGTCGGTGATCAGACCATGTTTTTCACTTACTTTGGAGTGAGAGAGGAGGATAAATTAAAAAACATATTAACCCCACCCGAAGGTAAAAACATTACTGTAACCATCTTCCAGGACAACGATCAAACACCGCCTACTATTGAAGTTGAAACCCAAGCGATGCGCAATCAAGTGACGACTCTTATCCTAAATAAAGTAGGATCTGCTTTAAACTGTCAATCTCTCATAATAGGTACACCCGATAATTGGGATCCTAATAATATTCCATGGGGACACATAGAACTCAATTTCTCAAAATGAAAACAAACCGTCTTTTATACCTTCTTCCTTTCATTCTACTTTTTAGCAGTTGCTGGAAAGAAGATTTGAAAAACTGCTGGATGGGTGACGTTACCTTGACAATTGCAGCTGAAAAATTCCAGCAGCCGGCTACCGATAAAGGGCAATTGGAAGATAATCTGTCTGCCAGAATCAGTAGCATCCGTTATTATCTCTATAAAGATAACACACTGGTCCAGTCCGGAATTATAGACAATGCAACTGACCTGGACACTGATACGCATCCACTGAGCTTTCCCAAACTGGCATTCGGAGAGTATTGCTTGGGACTTGTTGCCAATGCTTCGGAAGAGGAACTTTCTGACACGACTACCCCCGAGGCACTCAATTTAAACTATCCGGGAGCCGAACAAACAAAAGATTATTTTACATCCTGTTATGATTTTACCGTTGATTGTGAATGCGGTTATCAAGACTTCGTAATTCTTCGACGTACTCAAGCCGTAACTCAATTCCAACTGAAACAGTTACCCGAAAACATTACCGGAATCGCAGTAGAAATGCATAAAGTAGCGGCAACCTGTCAGATTGATACTTTATATAAAGGTGAAACAATAGCCGAATACCATACCACAGTCACAGAAGCCACTAACGCAGAAGGTATCGTTTCTTTCAATATAGGTACCTTCCCAACAACCGGAACAGAGAATGCCAGCATTATCCTTAAATTATATGCCGATGGTAAGTCCGATTCTCCGGTTTACCAGAACACACTAAACAATGTACGCATTCTACGTAACCAACTGACCCGTATCAGCACAGATTTTAACTATACCATTCTGGGGAACTCCGGCTTCTCCGTGACCATCAATCCTGACTGGGATGGTACAAATAATGACGATGAAACAATCATACCCTAACTTTGGACATTAACGCAGTAAATCATGAAAAAGAGAATACGAACTCTGATTATTATCTTATTACAAACTTTCATGCTTGTTCGTCTATCAGCCCAAACATCACATACCATTAGTGGTATCGTGAAAGACAAGGAAGCCGCTCCTATTTCAGGAGTAAGTATTCAGGTAGATGGTCAGAAATGGAAAGCCTCTACGGGGAAAGAAGGAAAATTCACACTGGAGATCCCACAAAATTCCATCATCACTTTTTCCTCCGTCGGTTATGAAACAGTCACTATTCACTCCGGTAAAGAAAAATGGCTGGAGATCATTCTCAAAGAATCACAAAGCCTGTTGCCCGAAATCATGGTTACATCCACATTAAAGAACAGTATGAAATTTGTTTTCGCTCCGTCCGATCTGGAATTAATCAAAGATATGCTCTATCTTAAAACCCGATATAAGATTCCTTCCAAACGATTTCAAAACGACTCCCGGGTTATCATTCAGCCAATTCTGGTAAACAGTAGCCAGGGAACCCGAAAAGACTTTTCCCCCATTGTATACGACGGTAAAAACTACGACATCCTGCTTCGCCGTGGAAATATCTGTGGTGATCCGTCAGAAAAAGAATATTATTCCCGTTTCGCACAAGTCATAAACCCTGACTCGATCTGTAATCAGACATTGACTTATGCCGATTCATGCACAGTAGATAACATCAATGACTTATACACAACAGAAGTGCATATCAAGATAAGTACTTTTTGTAAAGACGAATATCGGGACACAGTCCGTATCACAAACGGCATTATTTATCCGATGCGTTTTTTCAACTATAATCTGAGTGCAATGGATTTGGACAACAGTTATATACCCAAACAAACCCCTCTCAACTTCAATGAGAAAGGAGAAATGCATCTTCGGTTCCGTCCTGAAGATGCGAATATTTACGAAAATGAAGGAAGAAACGCTGAAGAACTCAGGAAAATGAGAAAAGCACTGGATGATATCGATAAAGATCGTACTAAAACACTGACAACTTTTCAGATCACAGGATACACTTCTCCCGAAGGAACGTATGAATACAATCTTAAACTGGCTAAAAAAAGAATGAAAAACGCAGCAGAGAAAGTATTCGAAAATATTTCTGAAGAAACAATCCGGAAGGCCAAAGTTGAAAATGATGCCATAGTAGAATCATGGAATACGGTTTGCGAACTAATGGAAAAAGACAGCATCAAAGAAGTTACCCAACTCAAAGATCTGATCAGACGCGCCCGGGGAAACCATAATGAAATATCCTGGGGGGCCAGACGAATGAAAATTTATCCGCTTATTCGCGACCGCTACCTACCCCGCTTGCGAAGAGTCGAATATTTCTACGAGTATTCTGAACTGCGTACACTCAACAGAGATGAAATCAATACTCTCTATCGGAAAGACCCCAAAAAATTAACGGCAAGTGAGTTCTGGAGTTACATCATGAATCAAAAAGAAATCACTGACGAAAAAAGAGAAGCTTTATACAGAGAAGCCCTCTCGGTACATCCCGACCTAATGATTGCAGCCAACAATCTGGCATCACTCTTAATAAAACAAAACCGTGCCGATACAACTCTACTGAAACCCTTTATCACTCAGGATGCCCCTTCGGCCATACTGGTCAACCAAACTGTAGCCTATCTACAAAAGCGGGATTTCAAAAAAGCAAACCATTTCGCAGAACTTCTGCCTGATAATAAAGAGACCGAAATGGTGAAAGCACTTGCTGCCGCCATGGATGGAAAGTATCAGGCAGCTTATCCCACTTTCGAGAAACAAGGGGGGATCAATCAGGTCATCCTACTGCTGAGCATGAAGCAAAACCAAAAAGCCTGGGAAATCCTGAAAAGCATAGAAGATACTTCTCCCGAGAGCGAATATGTCAGAGCAATCGCTGCAAACAGGTTGGACAACATAGGCGAAGCTGTTACTCACCTGAGGAACGCCATCGCCCAAAAACCGTCTTTAAAAGAAATTGCTTTAAAAGATGGAGACGTATTAGATTTACTGGATTTATTAGATATAGATAAGAAATAATGTATGAAAAAGAAAGCCTTCTTCCTACTTTTGCTATTGCTTATTCCGCTGCCCTCCATACTTTCACAAGAAATAGCATTGAGAACCAATGCCCTCTCCTGGGCAACCACCACTGTAAACCTGGGAGCTGAATTCAAAATCTCACCTCGGCTAACTGCAGGAACAGATATCATGTATAAAGGGTGGACTTTTTTATCCGACAATCGTAAAATGGGTGGTTTCTTAGTTCAACCGGAAATCAAATATTGGTTTTGCATCCCTTTCTATAAACACTTTATGGGACTTCATGCCCATTATGGCCAGTACAATGGAGGATTCAGTAAATATCGCTATCAGGGAGATTTATACGGGATCGGGATATCTTATGGCTACCAATGGATCTGGAAAAAACGATGGAACATTGAAGTATCCGCCGGAATAGGATATGCATCGATGAATTATGATAAATATGAACGTCCCAAATGTGGATTATTCCTTGGACAAGACCATTCCAACTACTTCGGATTAACCAAGCTCGGATTCAGTCTTATTTATATACTCAAATAGCAAGTACTTTCCATAAATAATTTCATAGTTCTCTAAAAATCTAATGTTAAAAAGTAAGCGGATTGTCTGTGACGGATAATCCGCTTTTTATTCATTCATCCAGCAAAGCTTTTTTGAAATCATCAATCTTATGCCGTGCCTCAACAGGCATTTCCGGATAATGCAAATCAAGTTCACCCATGCGTTCACAAAGAATCCGCCCCACAGCATAACGCATGAACCATTTATTATCAGCCGGAATCACATACCACGGTGCATCTTCCGTCGAAGTATGAGTCAGCATATCCGAATAAGCCTTCATATAATCATCCCAATAGCTACGCTCTTTCAAATCGGAAGTAGAAAATTTCCAGTTCTTTGCTTCATCTTCCAACCGTGCCAAAAAGCGTCTCTTCTGTTCATCTTTCGAAACATTCAGGAAGAATTTGATAACAATCGTACCATTCTCCGTCAGATAGCGTTCATAATCATTTATCTGACGATAGCGCTTTTTCCAGAATTTCGGAGTGACATCTTCCAAACTGGTGACACCCGGCAACTTATTAGACAAAATAATCTCAGGATGTACCTTGGCAATCAACACATCCTCATACTGCGAACGATTGAATATGCCGATACGCCCTCTTTCCGGCAGGCATCTGTTGATACGCCAAAGATAATCATGGTCGAGTTCTTCGGCTGATGGTTGTTTGAAAGAGTATACCTGACAACCCTGCGGATTGATACCGGACATTACATGTTTAATTGTTCCGTCCTTTCCGGCAGCATCCATTGCCTGAAAAATGACGAGGACCGAATATCGGTCCTGTGCATACAGTTTCCCCTGCAAAGCAGAAAGTTTCTCAATATCTTCAGCCAGTAGTGCCCCAGCTTCCTGTTTGGTCAAATCGCCTGTAAAGTGAGTATCAAATTCCGAAACGGTATGTTCCGCTCCGGGAGTAGCCAACAGCCTTTTCAAGATTTCTTTTTTCATTTCGCCAATCTGTTTATTATCTTCTTCGGACGTTATTTAGCTAATCACTAACCAATTCGATAATTGAAGTACTTTCCTGAAATCTTCTGGATGAATAGGCCATTGAGAAAGCGATATAGACCAACAGGGCAAGAGCTGTGACAACCAGCAACGTCCTGATTAGAATGAAATGCTGTCTTTGTTTTAACTCGTTTGTATCCATTTCTGATCCTTTCTTTTTAGAGTGCAACCTTTTACAGTGACACCTGTTATAATCCGGTAATAAAGATACAAAAAATCGGGCAAAAAAGTTTCATCCGATTAGCTAATTAAACCAAAGGAGGCTTAAATTCTATTCTTTACCTCCTGACTTTAAATTCTGCAACGAACGGACAGCTTCCCTAAACCCTTTTAACCGGTCACTGGTCTTATGATAAATAAAATAGTCTCCCAAAAAGCCAGCCAGTATCATCACACACAATGTTGTTCTAAAAAGAGGGTTATGCCATATACAGAAAAAGGCAATTATGACGGGAGTGATTGCCACATACGCAAAAATATATGTCAGATTCATCAACACCTTGTAAGATTGTAACCTCCTGTATTGTTGCTCTACATGTTCTGTTACAGTCTTTAAGGTATATACAATCCGAAACATGAGACTTTGCATAACCAAAAGCCATATCACCATTCCCAGCAAATACCATGAAATCCAGTCGGGAGCTACATTTCTCCAAAAGGTATAACATACCACACCCAGAAAGATACCTAAGACACCGAAACCGATCTTTTCCACACGCAATTGTTGCTGCAAATAGGTTTCTTTCTTTGACTGTATCATATCTATAATTATCTGGCGGTTGAGTAATTCATTTTTCTCCACCTGTTCGGAGAGTTCCATCCATTTTTGTTTTAATTCATCCAGTTCCATATTTGTTTTTTATTGGTTCGACATCTTCTTTAATTTCTCTTTGATCCGGTGTAACCTTACAGCCACAGTATTCCGGTTACTTCCGGTGATGGCTGCTATTTCTTCATAACTATTTTCATCCAGCCACAATAAGACAAACATTCGTTCATATTTATCCAGTTGACGTATTAACCGATACATTTCCTTCAACGACTCATAGCGCAAACAATCATCATACACTCCGAGTTCCATACTCAACGGCACATAATCCAATGCTTTCTTTTTTCGTAAATCCGAAATACAAGTATTCAAAGCTACACGATATATCCACGTAGACAACTTGCTTTCATTCCTGAATCCCGGATAAGAGCACCATAAGTTTACTACTACTTCCTGATAGAGGTCGTTCAAATCTTCCTGGTTGGAAGTATACATAAAACAAACTTTATATATAAGAGCTTTGTGTAAAGTCAACAGGTTTATAAAATCCTTTTCTATTTCCATGTTTCTTGTCTCTTTTAATCCATTAGTCGGTAAAAGAAGAAAATAGTTTCAGAGAAAAGAGAAATAAATTAAGATACATTACTTGCTTCCTCTCATACAGAAAATGGTTCTTCTTCAAATTTGGTGGTAAATTCTTTATTTCTTTATTTTCAAGTTGATAATTGTCCTTTTTACTTGCTTTAATAAGAAAAAACAGACACCGGCTGAATAAGATAACTCAAGTTTCGGAAGTGAATTTGCGCCGTCTGAACCGGTATCTTCATCCTTATACCTTTCTTCAATTAACATTGTTAACGCCTTTTGCAGTTTGTCAGGTTCTTATACGCAAATAATAAGGCTTTTGCATTTAAAGAACTTGTTATTCACATCCAAAGAACAAGCTTTAACTCTGTGTTAAAACAAAGCTTTTGAGGATAGAAATCTTACTTTTTAAAGATATTGATTTTCAGATGGTTTATTTTAAAATTTGCTTCTTCACCTCATGGATGGACTCTTCGGGGGAAAGCCGGAATACTTGCTTTTTTGTCAACTATAAACGAGGGCTTACACTTCCGAAAACGGAATTAAATTCCATGAGTAAAAGAAAACTTACCACCAAATTTGAAGAAGAACTCAGAAAATGCATTTCGATCTTCCATCTTCCACCCTTCATTTAAGAGGATTTATTCGTTATAAAGTCCTAATAAACAAGAAAATGACATTAATTACTTATCTCTTTGTATCATATAAAGCATTTTATTCTCCTTAGTATATTAAGCAAAAATGGTTTGAGTATTATCCTGTCCTGGGTACACAAACCCATGGAACCTCGTACCCGGGCTGAGATAAAGACATCGAAAAGAACAGTAATATTCTTATTTACAATGCATTATAAGCAGCACAAAATCGAGTTGTTTTATTAATAATCCGCATGTAGAAAAGGAGGTCCAAAAAATCTCATCAGCCTAAGAACTGATCAAGTAGTCACCGGATACTAAGTAACTAACTATCTGTCCATACACGCTATCTCAATGGCTTGTTCTTTATATTTCTTGGTTGTATTGAGCAGCGAACTGCCTACATAAAACAAAAACACCAGACTGACAATGGTCATCAATGTTCCTATCATGGCGAAACGACTTTTCTGCTGTAATTCTTCTCTACTCATAAGGCTTTTCTCTTTTAATTTTGACAGGACAAAGATAGCGGCAAGAATTTACGTTCTTTTTACAGGCTTGTGACAACATTGTTTAATCTCTCAACTTCTTCACCCAACCGGGAATAATTATAGCACCTATCAGCAAATACATGTAATAGGTAATAATCCGCCAAACGAAAGCAACAACCAAAGCCATGCCTGCCACATCAAAAAAATCGGTATAATATTCACGAAACATATATTCGCTCACTCCGCTGCCGCCGGGAGTAGGGCTGATAGTCATAACTACCCATAGAATCAGCTGACGTACAAAGGCCAACAGTTGGCTGCCCGAAGTGGTAAAGGCTATCAGCAAAGCATTGACTACCAGATAACGTGAAATCCAAGCCAAGCAAGTAATCCCAAAAGCTTTCAACCAAAAGGTAAAAGACTTCTGACTCCTCTCTCTGGAACTTAATACCAGATTGTCCGTAAGTGTTTCGATGGCCTTGTGCCAACGTCGGAGCAGTGGCAAGCGGAAAATAGTGAGTAACAAACGTTTTACCCATTCCGGACGCCGGAACAAAGCAAGATACAACAGGAAAGTCCAGATCGTAACGACCCCATAAACCAGGAAAAACAGAATCTCAATTCCTGACGATAATATAGCCACATTACCAAACAAATCATCAAACGAAAATAAGAGTAAAACCAGCGGACAGCCCAATACAAGAAACAATTCATCCAAAAACAGGCAGGAGATAGTCAAAGCTGTACTGCGTCCGGCATTAATGCCTTCTTTATTCAAAAATAACACAATCAGACTACTCCCTCCCACTGCAGAGGGAGTCACTGCCGATGTGAATTCACAAAGCATATTTACCCGAAATGCCTGACGCCAAGTCAATTCCCTGTCAGTAATAAAGCGGAAACGCCACATCAACCCACCGTCTCGCCCAAACATAAAAAGTATGGCAAGTAGCAATCCGCCTACCAGACGCCAGGAGAAATGAATATCACTGAAAAGTTCCGGATTGAACTCCCGGTAGAACAGCCACCCTACCACTGACAGCCCTATCAGGACGGGAAGCAGGATATAGCCGGCTTTAAAGGTTTTAATAGAATCTGACATAATGGAGGAAAAAAGGTTTCAATGATAATCTTATTTATTTCTGTTTCGCTTTATCAACCGGTTATAGCGATCGTACACCTCACCGGCCACGTCTTCCCATGACCGGGCAATGGTTCGTGATGCCTCCTCTCCCACCTGCTTTATTATGGCAGTACTGCATAATATTTCACGTATGCGATTGGCATAATCCTCTGTGCTATTGGAACTCAGAAAGCCATTTACCGAATCGGAGATTATTTCCGAAGCAGTGGAATCCCTGATCAATACCGAAGGCGTGCCCAATGCAGCCGCTTCACGTATCACCAGCGGAGCGTTATCGTACAAAGAAGGAAAAAGAAACAGATCGGCAGCAACATAATAGCGTTTCAAAATCTCGCGTTCCACAATACTACCTACAAAAGATACTTTGGAAGACAGTCCCAGTCCCACCACCCTTTGTTTCAACTCACAGCTCGCATAGCCTGAACCGATAAAGTACATCCGGAAAGGTACATCGGACAAGAGGACAAGCGCATCGAGCAAAAAGCCGAGATTTTTCTCCCAAATATGTTGGCCGACAAAAAGAAACATAAACTCCCCGGAACGGATACCTAAAGCCTGTCGGGCCTCCCGCCGGACAGATTGCAGAGAAGGCGTACCCGCAAAATCATTTCCGTTATCCACCACTTCTATCCTGCCCTTATACCCATACTCCCGCAACGTCTCTTCGACAGCTGCCTGGGGAATCCACACTTCATCCGCAGCTTCGTAAAAACGAATCACCTTTCGTATCAGATAGTCCACCAACAGACGGGAAGGAATGGCCCTCTCAAAATCCGCCCGGTACTTGGAGTGAAACGTAGCTACAACCGGAACATGTTGTTCTTTGGCAATCTGCATGGCCAGTGCTCCTGAAGAAAAGGGACAATGAGCGTGTACCAATTCGAATGAAAGCCGGCTGATACGCTCGTGAAAAGGCCAGTCGATGCGCGGAAAACCTAATCTGTAAGGCTTTCTCATAGGAATGGGAATAGATGAATACCGATAAACCGGATATTCTTCCGCATCTCTCGCATCAGGCGACTTAGGAGTCACTACACAAACATTCCCCGTCTTCTTATGCAGCCAGTAGGCATAGTTCTGTGTAGTAAGTGATACCCCATCCATGATCGGAGGGAAACAATCATTAAAAAGACCTATCATTGCATTCCATTATCTGTTTGCAAAGAAACAGCTTACATATTACAATTGTTTGACGGAAGTATGACGAGAATATTCTTCTTCAAGTAACCATGAGCCCCCTGGAGATCTGCTCGTCTTCTAAATTCCTTGCTTACAGCCTTCTTCCTTTATTCTGTACGATACTTTCTGTTTTTCCTTATTTTTGCCCGAAAAGTGAAGATAAGTCGCACTTTGGCATAAAAAATGAACGAGTTCATTTTATTCTGCTCTCAGTTTGCTTATCTTTGTCACAAAAATAATTTATCAAGGTCATTGCTATGAAGTTCAAATCAACCTTTATGACTGCATGTCTGGGGATCGGTCTTTGCACATCCTGCACTCCCGAAACTCCGACAGCACCCCAAGACTACACTCAGTACGTAAACACCTTTATCGGAGCAGCCGACAACGGTCACACCTTCCCGGGTGCCTGCCTACCCTTCGGACTGATACAGGCAAGCCCGGAAACCAATGCCATCGGATGGCAGTATTGCTCAGGATACAATTATCAGGATTCACTGATCTGGGGCTTCTCTCAAACTCACCTCAATGGCACCGGATGTATGGATCTGGGCGACCTCCTTATAATGCCTGTCACCGGACAAAGAGTACGGGATGACTACAAAAGCGGTTTCTCTAAAAAGACAGAAAGCGCAACACCGGGATACTATACGGTAGAACTCGATAAATATAAAGTAAAAGCAGAACTGACTGCAACAGATCATGTAGCGCTGCATCGTTACACTTATCAGAATGCCGATTCAGCCTCACTGTTACTCGACCTTCAACACGGATTGGTATGGAATCCCCAACAATATAAATCGCACGTAAAAGCTTGCGAAATCAATTGGGAAGATGCTCAAACACTGACAGGACACGTGCGCAGCAGCGTATGGGTGAATCAGGATTTATACTTTGTAATGAAGTTCAGCAAGCCAGTGACCGATTCCATCTCCCTGCCAATGGAAGAAACTGAAAAAGGAAAACGTCTGTTAATGAGTTTCGACATGAAGCCGGACGAACAACTGCTGATGAAAGTAGCCATTTCTACAGTCGGTGTAGACGGTGCCCGTAAGAATATGGATCAAGAGTTGGCAGACTGGGATTTCGACGGTACAAGACAGAAAGCCAAGGACATCTGGAACAGTTACCTGAGCCGTATCGAAGTGACAGGTACTCCGGACGAATTGGAGAATTTTTATACCAGCTTCTATCATGCACTGATACAGCCTAATAATATTGCCGATGTAGACGGAAGATACCGTAACGCCAAAGACTCGGTAGTAAAATCAGCATCGGGAGTCTATTACTCTACCTTCTCGATCTGGGATACCTACCGCGCTGCCCACCCCTTCTATACATTGGCCGTACCCGAACGAGTAGACGGTTTCATCAATTCGATGATCGAACAAAATCAGGCACAAGGCTACTTACCTATCTGGACCTTGTGGGGTAAAGAAACGAATACTATGATCGGCAATCACTCTGTTTCGGTTATTGCCGAAGCTTATAAGAAGGGCTTCCGTGGCTTTGATGCCGAGAAAGCATTCGATGCCATCAAACAGACACTGACTGTTTCGCATCCGAAATCGGACTGGGAAACTTATATGAAATATGGTTATTATCCGACAGACAAGGTAGATGCCGAATCGGTTTCACGTACACTTGAATCGGTTTACGATGACTACGCCGCAGCTACAATGGCAGAGTTAATGGGTAAAAAGGAAGATGCGGAATACTTCAGTAAACGTTCGGAATTCTATAAGAACCTGTTCGACAAGGAAACACAGTTTATGCGCCCGCGCTATGCCGACGGACGCTGGAAAACTCCTTTCAATCCCAGCGATCTGGCACATGCCGAAAGCCGCGGAGGCGATTATACTGAAGGAAATGCCTGGCAATACACCTGGCATGTTCAGCACGATGTACCGGGATTGATCGAATTATTCGGTGGTAAAGGGCCTTTCCTCAACAAACTGGATTCATTGTTCACTATCAAACTGGAAGGAAGCGGACTGGCAGACGTTACCGGACTGATCGGACAATATGCCCACGGCAACGAACCAAGCCACCATGTCACCTTCCTGTATGCTTTGGCCGGCAAGCCGGAACGCACTCAGGAGTTGATACGTGAAATCTTTGATACCCAATACAAAAACAAGCCCGATGGTCTCTGTGGAAACGACGACTGCGGACAGATGTCAGCCTGGTATATGTTCAATGCAATGGGATTCTATCCGGTCGATCCGGTGAGCGGGCATTATATATTCGGTGCTCCGCAGATGCCGAAAATAGTACTTCACCTGCCGGATGGAAAAACGTTCACAGTCATTGCCGAAAATCTGTCGAAAGAACATAAGTACATCGACAGCATCACACTGAATGGTGAACTTTATACCAAAAACTATATCTCCCACGAAGACATCGTGAAGGGTGGTACGCTGGTATATAAAATGAAATAACCAATTATAAACTCAAAGAAACAATGGACAAAAAGTTACTGATGATGGCGCTGTTGATGACAACAGGACTTGCCACACAAGCACAAGAGAGGCTGACGCAGTATCAGGTAAGAAATGCCATTACTGTACGCACTCCGATCATGAACGACAGTATCAACCCCAAAGGAGAAAAACACACCGCCAAAGCACTGCTGCAAACGCCGGTAATGCTTGACCTTGCCAATGCACCGACACAAATGCTGTCTGCCGATACAGCAGGCTTGGTCACTTTTGCGAAAGCCGATAAAGACAATCTGCTTTATCTGCTGAAGACTCAGCTACGGGCCGAACGCTTCATGAAAGGCAAACTGAAAGTGACCTCTCCGGTCCGGTGGGAGCTTTTCATCAACGGCGAATCGAAAATGGTGAAAGATGCTGCGGAAGACAGTATATCCAAAGCAGCAACCAAAGAAATTGCCCTACGCCTGGAACCGGAAATGGATTATGAAATTGCCATCAAACTACTTTCAACCCCGGACGATAAGACTGCGCCTTCACTGAAGTGCGAACTGGTGAAAGATGATAAATTCAAAGAAGTGGCATGTAGCACCGATCCCGATCAGAAACACCGTTTCGCACTCGACAATACCGTATACGGCAACCGCGCCATTGCTGTTTCCGTATCACCGGACGGAAAATATCTGTTGACCCGCTATTGGGACAATCATTCGTTGAAACGTTCACGCACCTACTGTGAACTGACTGAACTGAAAACAGGAAAAGTACTTCTCACCAATCTGAGGGACGGCATGAGATGGATGCCGAAAAGTAATAAACTGTATTATACGGTAGTGGCATCCGAAGGAAATGACGTCATCACTCTCGATCCCATCACGCTGAAGGAAGAAGTTCTCCTGCAGGGCATTCCCGAGCAGGGTTTCAGCTGGTCGCCCAACGAAGACTTCCTGATATACTATCCTCGTGAAGAAGGCGTGAAAGATGATGGGCCGTTGAAACGCATTGTCAGCCCCGCCGACCGTATTCCGAATACACGCGGACGTAGTTTCCTGGCCAGATATGACATTGCCAACGGAACTTCCGAACGACTGACCTACGGCAATCACAGTACGTATATGCAGGATATCTCACCGGACGGCAAATATTTACTTTACAGCAGTTCGAAGGAAAATATCACGCAACGTCCTTTCTCTCTGAGTTCACTGTTCCAAGTGAACCTTGAAACATTGGCTGTCGATACTCTGTTCTTTGAAGACCGCTTCCTCGGAGGAGCCAGCTACTCACCGGACGGCAGACAATTACTGCTCACCGCCAGCCCGGAAGCTTTTGACGGTATCGGCAAGAATTGTGGTAATCATCCGATCGCCAATGATTTCGACTCTCAGGCATTCATCATGGATTTAGCTACCCGCAAGATCGATCCGATCACTAAAGAGTTCAATCCGTCTGTCAACTTCCTGCAATGGAACAAAGGTGACGGGTGCATCTATTTTAGCACCAATGACGAAGATTGCCGGAACATCTATCGTTACTCTCCCAAAGACCGTAAGTTTGAGAAGTTGAATCTGGAGACTGATGTCACCAGTGCATTTGCCATGTCGGAAAACAATCCGTCGCTGGCAGCCTACATCGGACAAGGATGCTACAATGCAGGAGTTGCTTATGTATACGACCTGAAAAAGAAAACCTCTCGACTGATAGCCGACCCGATGAAGCCTACCCTCGAAAAAATTGAACTGGGTAAAATGGAACCATGGAATTTCACTGCTTCAGATGGCACTGAAATTAAAGGTATGATGTGTTTGCCGCCTTCATTCGATCCTAATAAAAAGTATCCGCTGATTGTGTATTACTATGGAGGAACGACCCCGACAGAACGAGGCATCAGCAATCCGTACTGCGCACAACTGTTTGCTTCACGCGACTACGTGGTATATGTTATCCAGCCGAGCGGAACAATCGGATTCGGACAGGAGTTTTCAGCACGCCATGTCAATGCCTGGGGAAAACGTACTGCCGACGACATCATTGAAGGTACCAAACAGTTCTGTAAAGAACACCCGTTCGTGAATGATAAGAAAATCGGTTGTCTCGGTGCATCTTACGGTGGATTCATGACGCAATATCTCCAGACTCAGACGGATATTTTCGCCGCCGCAGTTTCACATGCCGGTATCAGCAATGTGACCAGTTATTGGGGTGAAGGCTATTGGGGATACGGTTATAATGCCATAGCCGCCGCAGACAGTTATCCCTGGAACAATCCGGAACTGTTCACCAAACAAGGCTCGCTCTTCAACGCCGATAAGATCAACACTCCACTCTTACTGCTGCACGGCACCGTAGATACCAATGTACCTATCGGTGAAAGCATCCAGCTATTCAATGCCCTGAAAATATTGGGTAAAACAGTAGAGTTCATCACTGTAGATGGAGAAAACCACTTCATTGCCGACTATCCGAAACGCGTGCAATGGCATAACAGTATTATGGCATGGTTTGCCCGCTGGTTGCAGGATAGTCCTCAGTGGTGGGAAGATATGTATCCGGAACGTCATTTATAAAACATATTCCACTGAAAAAGACAGGGAGAGCACTGATTTATTATGAAGTTAATCTGAAAACAGTTAAAACTCTGTGATCTTTATGGCGGTGGAATCCGATGAAAACAGCAATCATCAATCCAATCAGTATTGGCGTTGAAAAGACTTATAAAAAAGAACGGGGCCTTTGGTTTTAAACCAAGGTCCCGTTCCTTTTATCTCCCTACCTTTTTTACGCCAACAGTCCCCGGTTTTAAAAAGGTAAGGGCATTTTCCTTATTTTGTTAAAACGCCAATCAGTTCTTCAGCAGTAACCATTTGCTGTTCACCGCTTTCCATATTTTTCAGCATAGCTTTTCCCTCATTCATTTCATTCTCACCTACGATAGCAACGAAAGGAATGTTCTTAACATTTGCATAACTCATCTGTTTCTTCATTTTCGCAGCGTCGGGAAATATCTCGGCACGAATACCGGCTGCGCGGGCCTTAGCCAGAATACCCATAGAAAAAGCAACTTCTTTCTCACCGAAGTTAATAAACAGAAGCTGAGTTCCATTAACAGCCTCCTTCGGATACAGTTCCAACTGGTTGAGCACATCGAAAATACGGTCGGCACCAAACGAAATACCTACGCCCGATACTCCTGCCATACCGAATACACCAGTCAGGTTATCGTAACGACCTCCACCGGTGATACTGCCAATCTGCACATCAAGCGCCTTTACCTCAAAAATAGCACCTGTATAGTAATTCAATCCACGTGCCAATGTCAAGTCAAGCTCTATTTCGTTTTTCAGTCCCATCGTTTGAAGGGTATTCAAAATAAACTCACTCTCTTCCACTCCCTTCAAACCTGTTTCGCTACCGGAAAGTACAGTCTTCAGTGTAGCCAACTTCTCAGCATTGGTTCCACTCAGAAGAATGATAGGTTGCAGTTTGGCAATAGCCTCATCACTAATCCCTTTCTCAGCCAATTCTTTATTCACATTTTCCAAACCGATTTTATCCAGTTTGTCGATAGCTACAGTTATATCCACAATCTTATCCGCCTCTCCGATGATCTCGGCAATACCGGTCAGTATCTTGCGATTATTGATTTTTATGCAGACACGGATACCGAAACGGGTAAACACCGTATCTACTATCTGCATCAACTCTACCTCGTTCAGCAGTGAATCACTACCGACCACATCGGCATCGCATTGGTAAAATTCACGATAACGTCCTTTCTGCGGACGGTCTGCACGCCAGACAGGTTGAATCTGATAACGCTTGAAGGGAAAAGTAATTTCATCACGGTGCATTACCACGTAACGGGCAAAGGGTACGGTAAGGTCATAACGCAACCCTTTTTCACAAAATTTACTGGCCAGTTTAACGGCGTTACGGCTTAATAGCTCTTCGTCTGTAATACCCGAAAAGTAATCACCTGAATTCTGTATTTTAAAAAGTAATTTGTCACCCTCTTCACCGTATTTTCCCATCAGGGTAGAAAGCATCTCCATCGAAGGAGTCTCAATCTGCTGGAAACCATACAGATGATATACGTCACGAATTGTATTGAATATGTAGTTACGTTTCGCCATCTCTACGGGCGAAAAATCACGGGTTCCTTTAGGTATACCTGGTTTTGCTGCCATTGTTTTAACTGTTTTATTGAATTGAGTTGCAAAGTTAGATGAAATAATTGATTATTAAAACAGAAACCACAGACTTTCTGTGAATCTGTAAGCAAATGTATTCGGTGTCCGGTTCCGTTAAGACTGTTCATTTTCGGACAATACTTTTTAATGCCATTCTGCTCAATAAGAGATATTTATTAATTTGGTATACCATTTGCCTTCTGAAAGACAAAGAAATCACATTATCTAACAGGAATCATATGAAAACAGTTTTTTTGATCATTACAATGTTATGCCTTGGACTACCGGGAATGGCACAAAACAACGAAAAAAAAGAATTTGAGAGAAAGTACAGCGCACTCACTCAGGAAGTAGCAAACGCTCGCAAACAGAAAGATTACAAAAAGGCCGAGAAATTAAATTGGGAGAAACTGAAGTTGTATCAAGGATTGCCTCAACAACTTCAGGAAAAAGCAAAAAATATAACAGGACTGGTTTATTACGACCTTGCTTGCTATCAGGCACTTCAGGGAAAGAAAAAGGCAGCCCTGAAAAACTTTGAGAAGGCTTTCAACTCCGGATGGAATGATTACAACCATGCTAAAGGTGACAGTGACATCGACAATTTACGTAAAGAGAAGAAGTATCTGGAAGTAATGGCTAAAATGCGTCTGGACAGTGACTATCTGTATATTCTGCAACAAGCCGAAGGATACAACAGAACTGAAACAAAACCGATATGTTATAATGAATCAGTAACTGACACTCTACCCCGCTTCACCTACATGAATCCTAACGACAGTAATCTGGTACAGTTACGGAAACATTTCAACCTGGATAGTATCGCCGGAAGCGGAGACGAAATCTCCAAAATCAAAAACCTTCTCTACTGGGTTCACAACATAGTTCCACATGATGGCAATTCACGTAATCCGGAAGAGCGGAACACAATAGCCATGGTAGAACTTTGCAAAAAGGAGAACCGGGGCGTAAACTGCCGGATGATGGCACAAATGCTGAACGAGTGCTATCTGGCTATGGGATTCAAATCCCGTTTCATCACCTGTATGCCCAAAGTGATGATCAATGATTGCCACGTCATCAATGCGGTCTACTCCAACACCCTCAACAAATGGTTATGGATGGACCCGACATTCAACGCTTATGTAACAGATGAAAAAGGAAACCTTCTGGGCATTGGTGAAGTGCGCGAACGCCTCCGCAACAATCAACCCGTTGTACTAAACGAAGACGCAAACTGGAATAATAAAAATAAGCAGACCAAAGAGTATTATCTGGATTACTATATGGCCAAGAACCTGTATTACGTAACTTGCCCTCTGCAAAGCGAATATAACGCAGAAACAAACTATCCGGGCAAAAAGTGGTCGATGTATATCTCGTTAGTTCCGGAAGGATACAGTACCAATGGAAAGCCCGGTGCCACCGCCTACGACTCACATAATGACTCTTACTTCTGGCAATCGCCTTATCAAGAATAACTTACGGAAATACGAACAAACACAATATGATGATAGTGCCGTTTACAGTTTGTACACAATACATACTGTAAACGGCACACAAACAGAAAGCTCCGCAAACATATAGAAAGTTTGCGAAGCTTTTCTTTTTATTCCGTATGGGAAGGAGAGATTAATCCCGGCGTCCCATAAATATCATAATGTAGTAAATCAGCGTAGCCAACGAGCCCAACGCAGCAACAACATAAGTGTATGCAGCCGAACGGAGAGCGTCTTCCGCTTTGGCATGATTATACGAGTTAGTAATTCCCGATGCACTGAGCCATACCAATGCACGTTTGCTCGCATCAATCTCTACCGGAAGTGTGATAAAGCTGAATAAGGTGGTCAAAGCAAACAGGATAATGCCGGCAAGCAATAACTGCGGGAACGAATTCAGTAACAAAATGCCGGCAAGCAATAACCACGTCATCCACTGTGAAGCGAAAGAAACCACCGGCACCAGCTTACTGCGGAGCGTCAACGGCGCATAAGCCCGTGCATGCTGAACAGCGTGTCCGCATTCGTGAGCAGCCACGGCAGCAGCCATGATGCTATTACTTTCATAAACTCCTTCACTCAGGTTCACTGTCTTATTGGCAGGATTATAATGATCGGTCAACTGTCCGGGAGTGTGAGTCACCTGAACATCGTAAATACCGTTGTCATGCAACATTTTAATAGCTACGTCGCGTCCTGTCATGCCGTTTCCTGTGGGTATCTTGGAGTATTTCTTGAACTTGTTTTGCAGGTTCATCTGCACCAGCCAGCTAACGAGAGCGATGCCAATAAAAATAATCCATTGAATTCCTATTACCATATTCTTTCTTAATTAAATTGTTATGATAGCTAATATACAAATAGCTTGCCAAAAATAAACAAAAGCGACGGAGAGGAGATTTCCCACACATCGCTTTTATGAAGAATTAGCTAAAAATTAGTCAATTGTAAGTTCCACCACGTAATCTACATCCGTCGGAACTTTAGCGAGTTCCAGTACAATTCCTTCTTTATTCTTTGTGAAGCGTACCGGCGTTTTGTCAGCAAAGACCACTGCCTTTTTCACTTTCTTATCAACGATAGGCAAGAATAAAGCCTTGTCCTGCAAATTAAGAATATGCACATAGAGTTTATTGCCTTTCTGAGTCGTTACTCCCCAATCGTGAGGAGCTACCAGACCACCTCTCGTTCCATAAATGGTCTCACCATACTTTGACATCCAGTCTCCCACCTCTTTCAAACGCTGAACAGCCACTTCCGGAAGTTCTCCATCGGGCTGCGGGCCTATATTCATCAACAGATTGGCGTCCTTACCGGCAGCCTTCACCAGATAATGAATCAAAGTTTTAGTTGATTTATAGTTCTGGTCTGTAATCTTATATCCCCACATGCCATTCATCGTCTCACATGTTTCAAGAGGCAGATGGCTGACACTCTGTCCGGAAAGTCCTGCGGTATTCTCTCCCGGAAGGTCACGCTCGAATATCTGAATATCCTCCCCCGCAAAAGGTACCTGATGATGATTATTACCAACCAGACAAGACGGCTGCAAACGATGGATCAATGCGTATTGTTCCGGAAGTTCCCAGTCGAAATCGGGATTGATATCCTGATCCCACCAACCATCGAACCAAATGGCTCCGATCGGACCATAATTGGTCAACAACTCTGTCAACTGGTTATTCATAAACAGATAATAGCTCTTCCAGTCCCCTTTCGGATCGGGACGTCCGGTTCCGCGTCCGGTTCTTCCCTGAGGAGCGTCTTCACGATACCAGTCTATATGTGAATAGTAGAAATGCAGTTTGATGCCATGTTTGGCACATGCATCAGCCAGTTCCTTTACCACATCACGTTTAAAAGGAGTGGCTTTTACAATATTATAATCGGAATACTTGGTATCGAACATCGAGAAACCTTCATGGTGACGGGTAGTGAAACAGATATACTTGGCACCGGAGGCTTTGATAGCCGCCACCCATTTATCTGCATCAAATTTAGAGGGATAGAATCCTCCAGCCAGTTTGGCATACTCTTTATAATTCAGATTATGGTTCGTCATCGTCCACTCGCCGGTAGCAAGCATAGCATAGAGTCCCCAGTGAAGGAAGATTCCGAACTTATTGTCCTGAAATTCACTCCGGGCTTTCAGGTTAGCCTCTGTCGGTTGGTAATTTTGTTGCGCTGTCAGGGAAGCAGTCATTCCCAATAACAAGAGAAAAGTAATAAAATGCTTCTTCATAAGTATTATAATAAAGGCCTCACCTCGCCCCTCTCTACTTTAGAGAGGGAAGAAGAAAGGCCTCGTTTTGAATTAATTCTTCTATAAAAGTCTACTTCTTCCTCCTTTTAAAAAAGAAGGATACAGATGAGGCTTCTTATTCTTCAGTATATCTTTCAATAGTCTGCTCGCGGTCGGGACCTACAGAAACAATTTTGATTTGTACGCCCAGCTGTTCTTCAAGGAAGGAAAGATAAGCATTGAACTCTTCAGGAAATTCATCTTCGCTCTGCATCTTTGTCATGTCTGTCTGCCATCCCGGAAGTTCCACGTAGATTGGTTCCACTTCGTCGGTAATGTCATAAGGGAAGTAATCGATCTCTTCACCATTCATCTTATAGGCCACACAAGCTTTGATCGTCTCGAAAGTATCGAGTACGTCACTCTTCATCATAATCAGTTTGGTGACACCATTGATCATGATTGAATATTTCAGTGCAACAAGATCCACCCATCCGCAACGACGTTTACGTCCCGTCACCGAGCCAAATTCGTGACCAAGCGTACAGATCTGATCGCCAGTTTTATCGAACAACTCTGTGGGGAACGGACCCGAACCTACACGTGTACAATAAGCTTTAAAAATACCATATACATCGCCGATCTTATTCGGAGCAACGCCCAAACCGGTGCATGCACCTGCACATACGGTATTCGAAGAAGTCACGAACGGATACGAACCAAAGTCAATATCCAGCATAGTTCCCTGAGCACCTTCACAAAGCACGGATTTTCCGGCATCGAGCAAACCGTTTATTTCATGTTCGCTGTCTACCAACTGGAACTGTTTCAGGTATTCGATACCTTCAAACCAGGCTTTTTCAAGTTCAGTCAGGTCGTATTCATAATTCAGACCTTTCAGGATTTGTTCGTGGCGAGCCTTCGCCGCAGCATATTTTTGTTCGAAGTTATGCAGGATATCCCCCACACGGACACCGTTACGGCTTACTTTATCCGTATAAGTCGGACCGATACCTTTTCCGGTAGTTCCTACCTTAGCATCACCTTTGGCAGCTTCATAGGCAGCATCCAGTATACGGTGCGTAGGCAAAATGAGGTGCGCTTTCTTCGAAATGTGCAGTCTCTCCTTCAAGTTGTGTCCCGATGCTTCCAGCGCTTCTGCTTCCGCTTTGAACAAAGCCGGATCGAGCACTACACCGTTACCGATGATATTTACTTTATCTCCCTGGAAAATACCCGAAGGGATAGAGCGAAGCACGTACTTCTGTCCTTCGAACTCAAGTGTATGACCGGCATTCGGTCCACCCTGGAAACGTGCAACTACATCATATCTCGGAGTTAAGACGTCGACTACTTTTCCTTTACCTTCGTCGCCCCATTGCAATCCTAATAGAACATCTACTTTCATTTTTCTTTTTTATTGTTATTATTTACTCTTTTTCTCTTGTTGGCCCTGTCGCATTTGCTACATATACCGTATATATATAAGGAATAATGCGAAAGTTGAAACTTACTTAGTTTGGTATTTTCAATCGCGTTCTGTAAAGCTTCATTCTGAAACTCTGTGACCCTACCGCACTGCGTACATATCTGGTGATGGTGTGTCTCGCGATTATATGATTTTTCGTATTGGGAGGAAGTGCCGAACTGGTGTTTTATCACCAGACGTGCATTGATAAGTAAGATGATGGTATTATACAGTGTAGCCCTACTCACCCGGAAATTTTCCTGGTTCATCATCTGCGAATAAAGCATATCGATATCGAAATGCCCGTCAATGGAGTATATGGTATCCAGTATCGCATAACGTTCAGGAGTCTTGCGATGTCCATTCGCATTTAGATATTCGGTGAATATCTGCCGTACCGTATCTTTCACATTTTGAGTTTCCATATCGGCGCTATTTTAGCGCCAACAAAGTTAATTGTTTTTTGCGGAAAGCAAAAATATATCTGTAAATTTGCACCCAATCACTAAAAAAATGTTTTATGACAAGAGTCCCCTTCACGCAAAATTATCGCTGGCACTTGCCTCTATTACTTCTTGTGTTCTGCTGTTCTTTCTTTATAAACAATGGCGCAATCTTTGCAGACATCATGGAATCAAGAAACATTGTCACTGCACGCGAAATGGTATACGACCATAACTGGCTGGTGCCTACCATGAACGGAGAGTTGCGACTGGAGAAGCCTCCACTTCCCACATGGATTGCTGCCGTGGTAGAAGTGATTTCGCCGGATAATCTTCCCTTGCAACGAGCCATGGCCGGACTTGCGGCCGTCATGTTAGTACTCTTTTTCTATAAGTTTGCTACGAAGCTGACCGGCAACCGAACCTATGCCCTGGTATCTTCCCTGGTCTTGTGCACCTCTTATAATATCATTCTGATGGGACGTACAGCTACTTGGGACATTTATTGCCACGCATTCATGATGGGAGCTATTTATTATCTTTATCTTGCTTTGCGGCAAACTGCCTGCAAGTGGCCTCTTTTCATTGCCACAGGCATTTTTATGGGATTATCTTTCCTTGGCAAAGGGCCCGTATCTTTCTATGCCCTGCTTCTCCCGTTCATTTGTGCCTACCTCTTATTCTATCGCAGGGAAACAAGAATGAAAGGAAAATGGGCCGCACTCTTCACCATGATCTTTATTTGCATCGTGCTCAGCACATGGTGGTATGCCTACACATACATCTGCCACCAGGAGATGGCATCCTATGTATTCCACAAAGAGTCTTCTTCCTGGAGTAACCACAACGTACGTTCCTGGTATTATTACTGGCAGTTTTTCCTGGAAACAGGAGTATGGTCGCTGCTGACACTGACAGCACTGATAGTGCCCTTCTGGAAAAAGCGGGTCGAAGCATCCAAAGAGTACATGTTCTGCCTGAGCTGGATGTTACTGATCCTTTTCTTCCTGTCGTTGCTCCCGGAAAAGAAGACACGCTATCTGCTTCCTATCTTATTGCCGGCCGCACTGACCATGGGATACTTATTTGTATATTGGATTCAACAGGCTAAACAGAAAATGCCGCACCTGAAAGACAGAGTGATTTACCGGATAAATGCTTATTTGATTGTAGTGGCTACATTGGCCCTTCCCGTTGCTCTCTACCTCTTCATGTACCGGGAAGGACGGATAGGTACAGGGATGTTCATATGGTTGGCTGTATTATTCCTGACAGTAGCAGTTTGGCTATTCAGCTCTGCGCTCAAGCTCCGGCCTTTCTCTTTCCTGATGGGAGTCGTAGCGCTATTTGCTGTTGCCGAGTTGTTTGTAATGCCTTATATCGGAAGTTTTGTGAGTAACTCAGATCCCAAAAGCATCAGCGCTACCCAAGAAAACCCGGAGCTAAAAGCTCTGCCATTCTATCACAGCAAAGACGAAGTGCTACGCATCGAGTTGGTATACGAAGCACATAAGAAGATCGGAGACATGGATTTAACCAATAAAGAAGAGATTACAAAAGCCCTGCCGTTTGTTCTGATCTCACAGAAACCGGCGGAACAACTGATTCCGGATTCCATCCGAAAGAATTTAAGTCTTCGCTTTATCGATTGTTATGACAACAATCGCTGGGCAAAAGGGCACAAAAGATATGATAGCGTATTTATCAGCAATGTGACAATAGTCGACGAACGATAAAGACGGACGATGAAAAGGTGTCGAGACTTCACCGCAGAGGGCACAGAGTGACACTGAGTGAGTTTTAAGTCATTGATTATCGATGTTGATAATCCGTGAAAACCTGCGTAATCTGTGGTGAAGTTTCGACACAACCTTATCGTTAATCGCTAATTTCCTCTCTCACCATCGTATACAGCATCTGTTCCGCTTCTTTATCAGAGTTGGCCATGCCTTCTACCAGGCGACATACCTGGAAAGTATGTTCTTCACTATGCTGCATATACTTACGGATAGCAAGCATTGCCGCATTACGGACATGATAACTTCCCGATTGTACAGCACAAATCGCCTGATTGAGCAATTCACCCGCAGGGCGTTCGGCCATATCTCCCTTTTTCATCAACAGACGGGCTATGGTAAGGAAGCCACAAACTTGTGTATATTCCGCCTCATCCGCAATCCACTGGAAAGTTTTCGCCGGGGCATAAGGCAGGTTTTGAAACAGATTCATACACGTAAGTTCTGCTATCTCAATATTGCGGATATCCTCTACCCAGATATCAGCTATCTCGGGAAAGAAGGTATCTATCGGCTGCAATAAACCTGCCAGAATCTTACACTCGCGGATATTCTCTTTCCACAAGGCTTGTGCCAAGTCATGGTTCTTCTCATAAGCAGCGGCGATGCTCTTGATACGGGGCAACTCAACACCAAAGTTCAGTTTATAGTCCAGCCCCTTCTCACGCATGCTTTGTGACACAACTCCGTTCATAGAGAGACGGAGCTGTGTTTTAATATCTTTCAATTGTTCTTTTACATCCATGGGTTAATCGTTTACAGAAGGCAGTGGCGAATAGTCCCTGCTATAACGCAGCATCTGCTCGGCATAGCCTTCATCATAGGTTACTTTTACATCAATTATATTTCCTTTCTCGTCGGTTACCGCATCGTATCTTGGATTCACGAATCCTTTATAAGGCGCCAGGTTCAGTTTCTTATAGCGGGCCAATACTTCGGAGTGAAGTTCGGGGTCTACTTTTACGGCATAGGTTTCTACCAGCGAACGGGCTGCTGCAAAGTCTCCGGTCGACTTGATGCGCTGTATCTCGGCCAGCAATTCGCCAAAGAGATGGCGAAGTTTCTGATAGTCGTTCACCACGACGTAAGTCTTACCGTCTTTCTGCACCATCTCCACCACCTTATCGGCCTTACCCTTCTCAAACACCCAACGGGCAATGAGCTGGCGGTTGCGCATGTGAGCCTCTTCAACACTGTTGCCCGGCTCGATACGCACCAACTGGGTCATCAGGCCATTCATCAGATAGGTATAGTATTCGGCCTTGTAAGCCTCTTCAGCCGGCACCAAGCCCAATTCCAGCAATTTAGGATCGGCTACGTAGTAAAGTCCGAACAGATCGGCACGTGCCTCCTCTATTGTAGATCCATAGGCTTTCAAGGCATCCGGATCAACTCCCGGAAGTAATTTTCCGGAACCGTGACCCAGGCATTCGTGCAAGTCGGTATGCAATTCTCCTGTCAGATCACCATATTTATCGATCAGTTGCTTTTCTGTATCACTGTACACAAACTCTTCGTTGAATCCGTTTCCATGAGCCGCTTTGTTATAAGCGTCGGTGATATTCCCGATAGTGACCGACTTGGAGCCATGATGGCTGCGAATCCAGTTAGAGTTAGGCAAGTTGATTCCGATAGCCGTCGCCGGATATAAGTCTCCGCCAAGAATGGCAGCAGTAATCACTTTGGCAGTCACCCCTTTCACCTTTTCTTTCTTAAATTGCTTGTCCACTGGGGAATGATCTTCGAACCATTGGGCATTGCCGCTTATCAGTTCAGTACGGCGCGTAGCCTCCAGGTCTTTAAAGTTCACGATGGACTCCCAGCTGGCCTTCATCCCGAGCGGATCACCGTATGTTTCAGTAAATCCGTTTGTAAAGTCAATGCGTGAATTCAGATCTTTCACCCAAAGGATGGCATATTCGTCAAACGTCTTCAGGTCACCGGTCTCGTAGTATTCAATCAGCTTGCCGATGGCAGCCTTCTGAGCTTCGTCTTCTGCCACCCCTTCAGCTTTCTTCAGCCAATACACAATCTTTTCGATGGCCTGTGTATAAAGCCCTCCTACTTTCCATACCTTCTCGACGATCTTTCCGTTCTCTTTAACCAGACGGCTGTTCAGTCCGTAAGAGACAGGGGTTTCATCTTTGGGGTCCTTCATCGCATTATAGAAATCCTCAGCTTCCTGCTGGGTGACCCCGTCATAGTAATTGCTGGCCGAAGTCAGCACCAAGTCTTCGCCGTCCGCCTGATTCACTCGCTTAGGCATCACCTTCGGATCAAAAATAACGGGTGACAGCTCCTCATACAGTTGTTCTACCGTCTGTCCTTGAGCCAACGGCAGCCCGGAAGCATCTACACTGAGCAATGCTTGTTTCAGAAACTCCGGCGTAAAGCCCGGAACAAATTTCTCCGAACCATAATGGTGGTGAATACCGTTTGAGAACCATACGCGTTTCAGATAGGTGGTCAGATTCACGAAGTCCGGGCTGTTTCTGTCACCGGCATAATCCGTATAGATCGTCTCAAGCGCCCGACGGATGGTAAGATTGTACTTTCCGTTCTGATCAAACAGAATATCTCTTCCTTCCAACGCAGCCTGAGTCAGATAATAAACCAACTCTTTCTGTTTGAGAGTTAAATTCTCAAATCCGGGTACGCGATAGCGTAATATCTGTAAATCTGCAAATTGTTCCACTGTATATTTAAAATTATCTGCCGCAGCAGGGTTTGTTTTTTCGGCTCTGCCGCAAGCAGTCAGTAAGATTGCGGCCGCAGCCATTGAAATAAAATGTTTCTTCATACCTTTAGACGTTGAGGTTATAAAACATAAAAAGGAAATACCTCAAAGCCGTACTCTGAGATAATTCCTTTTTATTCCGTTTCAAGAAATGCAATTATTTCTTTTTTTCTGCGTGTTTTTTACGATATCCGTTGGGTGTTTCACCTACGTTTTTATAAAATGCAGCGTAAAAAGACTGACGGTTAGCGAAACCAACCATCGCACTGATTTCCTCTACATTCTTGTCGGCATATCTTTTATCCGTCAACAAGTGCAAAGCATCTTTTACTCTGTACTCGTTCAGCAGGCAAGAATAGTTCATACCAAAGCGAGAATTAACTACAGCCGAAAGATAACGGGTATTGGTTTTCAGTTCCTTCGCCAAATCTTTAGCCGAATAGTCAGGGTCTCTGTACTTCTTCTGTACAACAATGATGTTCAGAATCTTGTCATACAACTCATCTGCCAATTCTGGTCTGATTAAAGACCGGTAAGCAGCTTTCTTTTCTTTCTTCTCCCTTAAATTGTAAGGGCGTTTTTTAGGAGTTTCTTCCTGGGTTTTGTTTTCTAAATCACTCATTGAATTAACTGGTTAGGGTTTGTTTTTAAATATCACTATTAATTTGTAACTTTAGATGTCACAAATTTCATACATTATTTTGATATACACAACTTTTTCGTATATATTTTTGATATAAAAACAATCAAAATCGTCGAAAAGTGGGTAAAAAGGGGCGTTAATAAGAATATTTAACTTTTAATAACCCGGAAATAAAGCGTACCTTTGCCCGAAAGATGAATGAAAAATATCAAATGATACAAACCCTCAAAACTTATTTCGGTTATGACAGCTTCCGTCCCCTGCAGGAAGAGATCATCCGAAACCTGATGAGTAAGAGAGACGCGCTGGTTCTGATGCCCACGGGGGGAGGCAAATCAATCTGTTATCAGCTTCCGGCCTTGCTGATGGAAGGCACTGCAATTGTTATTTCACCTCTTATTTCACTGATGAAGGATCAGGTAGAATCCCTCTGTGCCAACGGAATACCTGCAGGTGCACTGAACAGCAGCAACGACGAATCCGAAAATGCCAACTTACGCAGGGCCTGTATCTCAGGCAAGCTCAAGCTGCTCTACATATCACCGGAGAAACTGCTCTCCGAAGCCGACTATCTGCTGAGGGATATGACCATCTCACTGTTTGCGGTAGACGAAGCCCACTGTATTTCGCAATGGGGACACGATTTCCGCCCGGAATATGCCCGGATGGGATTCTTACGTACTCAATTCCCCAACATCCCCATGATTGCCCTGACTGCCACGGCAGATAAAATCACAAGGGAAGACATTGTCCGCCAACTACAACTGAAGCAGCCGGAGATATTTATTTCATCATTCGACCGCCCTAACCTGAGCCTGTCTGTAAAAAGAGGCTACCAACCCAAGGAGAAGAGCAAAGCCATCGTAGACTTCATTGCCCGCCACCGGGGTGAAAGCGGAATCATTTACTGCATGAGCCGCAGTAAAACTGAAACAGTGGCACAGATGTTGCAAAAGCATGGCATCCGTTGCGGCGTCTACCATGCCGGACTGTCTGCCCGCCAACGGGACGAAGCACAAGACGACTTCATCAACGACCGGATCGAAGTGGTATGTGCCACCATCGCTTTTGGGATGGGCATTGACAAGTCGAATGTCAGGTGGGTGATACATTATAACCTGCCGAAAAGCATCGAAAGTTTTTACCAGGAAATCGGCCGTGCGGGGCGTGACGGTATGCCCAGCGATACGATTTTATTCTATTCATTGGGCGACCTGATTTTGCTGACAAAGTTTGCAACAGAAAGCAACCAGCAGAATATCAATCTGGAAAAATTAAACCGGATGCAACAATATGCCGAAGCCGACATCTGCCGGCGACGTATCTTATTGAGCTATTTCGGCGAAACGGCTACTGAAGATTGCGGCAACTGCGATGTATGCCGTAATCCGCCCGAGCGCTTCGACGGAACTGTCATCGTTCAAAAAGCCTTAAGCGCCATAGCCCGTACCAACCAACAGGCAGGCATAACTCTCCTGATAGATATCCTGAGAGGGAACCCGACTGCTGAAATCACCGAAAAAGCTTATACGGAGCTGAAAACGTTTGGAGCCGGAAGAGAAATCCCGGCGCGCGACTGGCAGGACTATTTGCTGCAAATGCTGCAAATGGGATACTTTGAGATAGCCTACAACGAAAACAATCACCTGAAAATAACAAAGAGCGGAAGTGACGTCCTTTTTGGCCGTGAGAGGGCAATGCTGGTTGTCATCCGGAGAGAAAAGCCTGCTACCGCCAGAAAGAGAAGAAAGACCGTAAACGTCCATGCACAGGCATGGGACGGAGAAAGCAGAAGCAAGGAAGAAGACCTCTTCGAGGCCTTGCGCGCGTTGCGCAAGCAACTGGCCGACCAGGAAGCACTCCCGGCATACATCGTGTTATCGGACAAAGTGCTGCACCTGCTCTGCCTGTCGCGTCCCACAACCGTCGAAGCATTCGGCAACATCAATGGGATTGGCGAATACAAAAAGAAAAAATACGGAAAAGAATTTGTCGCGCTGATCCGCCAGTTTGTATGACCGGAAGAGAAACCGCAACCGGATTTTGTCAAGAGCAGTTTTATGTTTTATTAACCGGGTAGGCTACCGGCCGATAACAATAGGAGATATTTTCATAACACATATTGTAATGCACCGGAACAAAGCTTCATCCGGGTCGGAAGACGGTGTCTGTCCGAGTCGGAGCAACCGTCTGTTTGGGTCGAAAAGCCGGGCTTTCATCATCCGAAAGCCGGGCTTCCCCCCATATACCCCGGCTTCCCGTGCCGATGAACAGAAAAGGCATAAAAAAAGGGAAAAGCTTTCAACTTCTCCCTTCTACCGTATTTTAATCTGAATATAGTTTATGATTACGCTTACAAAGATACGATAATCAACAGCAAAAGTCAAGCTTCCGGACTATTATTTTCCGAAATTATTTGCATTGTTGCATCTGTTCGTGAACATCGGCAGGGGGCACTCCCAGCGAAATAGCTTTCTCGAAATCTGCCTTCGCCTGCGACTTCTTTTTCTGGTCCAGATAGATATCCCCCCTCAGCAAATAGGCATCGACGGAGTTAGGCGCCAGGCGGATGGCTTCGTCCAAATCCACCAGTGCCAGATCTTCATGTTTCATATCCCGCTCTACATCGGCACGGGCCACATACAAAACGGCATCTTCGGGAAATTCCACCAACAATTGGTTCAGGAGATCGAGCGATTCACGAAATTTGCCCTCTTTCTGTTCCAAAGTTGCCAAGCCGAGGCGTCCGTTATAATTCTTCGGATCAATTTCCAGCAAACGCTGGTAGTCCAGACGAGCCCCTTTATAATCCCGCCGCAACATATAAATATACGCCCGCATCAGCAAGGCTTCCGTATTCTTCTTGTCCACATCCATCACCTGGCAATAATCCACATAAGCCTTGTCCTGCATACCCTGCTCCAGATAGATGGCGGCACGGTTCAGCAAAATGGGTACGGCGAGTGGCGCAATGTTGAGTGCATAAGTATACGACTCGACAGCATCATTATAACGTCCCAGCTTGCGTTGCACCAAGCCGAGATTAGAAAACAACAGAGCATTATGGGGATTCTTCGGTTCCAGTCTCAATGCCTGCTTCAAAAGATCCTCGGCTTGCGCCAGACTGTCTTTTCCAACACACTCGACGGCCTTCTCAGAAAGTTCCTGATAGGTCTGAGCGGAAAGGGATATGGAAAAGATGGAGAAAAGAAGGAGAAAAAGATACTTCCTCCCTATCCCCTCTCCCAAAGGAAAGGGAACAATGATAGTTTTTCGATTCATAAATAATCTATTAAAAACGAACCGGTAATGGGGAGTATACGCTGAACATACAGTTTCTTTCTCCACAGATCGGTCAGAGGCCGATCCCCGGTTCATATATATTAAAATGTCAGACAAGCACGAGTGTGCTTTTTAATCCAGAGGATAAGCGTCAAACGCAAATAACTCGGTAGAGAGATAACGCTCGCCGGTGTCGGGCAATAAAGCCACGATCCTCTTTCCTTTAAACTCCGGACGTTCGGCCAGCTTGCGGGCTGCATAAACAACGGCTCCGGAAGAAATCCCCGCCAACAGTCCTTCCGTAGAAGCCAATTCACGCCCGCCACGGATCGCCTCATCGTCAGGCACAGGCATGATTTCGTCTACAACCGAAGCATCGTAAATACCGGGAACAAAATTCGCCCCAATCCCTTGTATACGGTGGGGAGCGGCCTTCCCGCCTTCAAGTACGGGAGACGACGCCGGTTCCACAGCTACTATATATACATCCGGATTATACTTTTTCAGTGCACGGGCCACCCCGCAAACGGTTCCGCCCGTTCCTACTCCCGCTACAAACACAGCCACCTGGCCGTCAGTGTCCTGCCAGATCTCTTCGCCGGTGAAGCGTGTGTGCACCTCCGCATTCGAAGGATTCTCAAACTGTTGCAGAATGACCGAACCGGGGATCGAATCTTTCAGTTCCTCAGCTTTGGCTATGGAACCGGCCATTCCTGCCAACCCGTCAGTCAATACAATTTGTGCTCCCAGTGCTTTCAACAGATTGCGACGTTCCAGACTCATCGTTTCGGGCATGGTCAGTATCAACTGATACCCTTTAATGGTAGCCACCATGGCCAGTCCCACACCGGTATTTCCGCTGGTCGGCTCGATGATCGTGGCACCGGGCTTCAGAACTCCTCTCTTCTCGGCATCCTCAATCATCGAAAGTGCCACCCGGTCCTTTACGCTTCCGGCAGGGTTAAATGACTCCAGTTTAGCGATAATATTCTCTTGCAGGCCGTATTTACGACTATAACCGGACAACTCCATCAACGGAGTATGGCCTATCAGTTCGGTAAGTTTCTTTGCGATTTTTGCCATATAGCTCTCTGTTTTACCACAGTTAATGCGCAAAGATAAAGAAAAGAATCGTACCTTTGTGACCGTTCAATCTTTTTAAGTATAGAGTTTATGAAGAGAAGACTTATCCAATTCGTCACGACTTATTTTCTTTTTGTCCTCATATTCGTCCTCCAGAAACCAATTTTCATGGGTTACTACCATACCTTATATAATAAGGTGTCATGGACTGATTATTTCTCCGTGATAGGGCACGGGCTTCCGTTGGACCTTTCGCTTGCCGGTTATCTGACCGCTATTCCCGGACTACTGCTGATCGCTTCGGTCTGGATACAACCTTCCATTATCCGCCAGATACGCCGGGTATACTTCATGATCATAGCCATCCTGCTATCCTGTATCTTTATCGGTGACTTAGGGTTATATGAATACTGGGGGTTCCGTCTGGATGCCACCCCGCTTTTTTACCTCTTTTCTTCTCCCAAAGACGCATTGGCCAGTGTCAGCATTTGGGTCGTAATAGCCGGACTGGCCGCAATCGCCGTTTATGCAGCCCTGCTTTACTGGATATTCTATCGGGTGCTGATTTATCAGAAGCAACCTCTGAAAATACCTTTCCACCGGTTAAGCGTATCCGGAGTTCTGCTGCTCGTCACCGGACTCCTGTTCATCCCGATACGGGGAGGCTTCACGGTGTCGACCATGAATCTGAGCAAAGCTTACTTCAGCAGCAACCAGCGACTGAACCATGCAGCCATCAATCCTTGTTTCAGCCTGATGGAGTCGTTGTCGCGACAGGATAATTTCGACAAACAATACCGGTTCATGACGGCTGAGGAGGCCGACAAACTCTTCGCGGAACTCAAGGATAAACCGGTTACTCCGTCCGACAGTGTTCCTCAGCTTTTCACTACCGAACGCCCGAACGTAGTATTAATCATACTCGAAAGCTTCTCGTCCAAACTGATGGAAACCCTTGGAGGAGAACCCAACGTAGCTATCAACATGGATCAGTTCGGACGTGAAGGGGTCTTGTTTACCCACTTCTTCGCCAACAGCTTCCGTACCGACCGCGGCCTGGCAGCCATCATCAGTGGTTATCCGGCACAACCGACCACCAGCATCATGAAGTACCCGAAGAAGACGCAACACTTGCCTTCGATCCCCGGCAGCCTGAAAAAGGCAGGATACGACTTGCAATATTATTACGGAGGAGATGCCGACTTCACCAATATGCGTTCTTACCTGATTCAGGCAGGAATCGACAACATTGTTTCCGATAAGGATTTTCCTCTTTCCGAACGTCTCAGCAAATGGGGAGCACACGACCACGTGGTATTCAACCGACTGCTGAACGACCTGGAACAGAATCCTCCCAAAGAACCTTTTATGAAAATAGTACAGACTTCGAGCAGTCACGAACCTTTCGAAGTTCCGTTTCAACGGCTGGACAATCCGAGACTGAATGCTTTTGCTTATGCGGACAGTTGTGCCGGCGACTTTGTACGTCGGTTCAAAGAGACTCCTTTATGGAAGAATACGGTCATCATTCTTGTACCCGATCATCTGGGAGCCTATCCGCAGGATATAGATAACCTGACCGTAGACCGTTACCGGATTCCGTTGATTTTCATAGGAGGAGCGGTGAAAGAACCGAAACATATCGATACTTACGGTTCACAGATCGACATTGCCGCCACACTGCTGGGGCAACTGGGACTTCCGCACAAAGAATTCGCTTTCAGTAAAAACATGCTTAACCCGGCCTCTCCTCACTTCGGATTCTTCACTTTCCCGAACGCTTTCGGAATGATGACACCGGAAAATGAAGTCGTATTCAACTGTGAATCGAACTCTGTCGTTTCGGACGAAGGAGAACATAAAGGAGAGAATTTACCCAAAGCTAAAGCATATTTGCAAAAGCTGTACGACGACCTCGCTAAAAGATAATCACCCCATAACCCAACAACGATATGACTAACGACCTTATCCAGTCACTGGCCAACGTAGACCAGAACCTGCTGCTATACCTCAACGGTTTTCATAACACCTTTGCCGACTATTTTATGAGTACCTTCACCGGGAAATGGATCTGGGTGCCGATGTATGCCAGCATCTTGTATGTACTGCTAAAGAATTTCAACTGGAAAATAACTTTGTGCTGTCTGGCTGCCATCGCGCTGACCATTACTTTTGCCGATCAGGTTTGTGCCGGCCTGATACGTCCCGTCGTAGAGCGCTTGCGCCCGGCAAACCCGGAGAATCCGATCTCCGACCTCGTTCACGTAGTAAACAACTACCGGGGCGGACGCTACGGGTTTCCATCCTGTCATGCCTCCAACTCTTTCGGACTTGCCTTCTTCCTGGTTTTCCTGTTCCGCAAACGGTGGCTGAGCCTTTTCATTCTCCTATGGGCCACACTGAACTGCTATACACGCATCTATCTGGGAGTACACTATCCGGGCGACCTGATTGTAGGAGCTGTCATAGGATACTGCGGAGCTACACTGATGTGCTATCTGTTGAAGAAAATAGCCAAAGGCACTTCCTTCGGCAAAGTGAAACATACGGAAATCACGATCTATGCCGGTTTGCTGACCACGTTGGGAATTCTGATTTACGCTTTCATCATGGCATAATCATTCTTACTTTCGGAGTTCTGGAAAAGACCTCCTCTTTTAAAATACAAAAAGCCGACGGCAACGCGCTTCTTCCTTATGAAGCATGCGTTCCGTCGGCTTATCATCTTTATTACCAACCGTGAATCCGGCTACCGGTCATGTCTTCTTCGTACCCTTACTCATAGGCCGGATCTTGCTTCAGGACACCGCCTGCCTTGTCTATTTCGGACTGCGGAATGGGGAAGAATTCAAATGCAGGTTTATACACCTTGATATATCCCGGATAGGCGGGATCTTCCGCTCCGTTCACCAGTTTATCCATCAGCTTCCATCGTTTCAACTGGAAGTAACGTAAACCTTCAAAACAAGTCTCAATACGCCATTCGTTCCGGATACGTTCGCGAAGGTCGTCCTGTGAAATACCTGCCCCGATAGCTGGCTGACCGGAGCGTGTCCTTACTTTGTTTATAGCATCCAGAGCTGTCGTAGTGGGTCCATGGGCTTCATTCTCCGCCTCGGCTATCATCAGCAATACATGAGCATAGCGCAACACGATTACATCTGCATCCGAAACAGTACTGTATCCGGGTGTCACATCCGTAGGCTGAATGTATTTGAGGGCACTGAAACCGGTAGGTCCTTTATTGTTCGATTCGTTCACCTGTACCTCTTCGTCTTTCCATCCGTCACCGGCAAAGTTAGCCATCATGGAGTGATTGACCGACTCATACAGACGGCGGTCCCTGTTCATGAACATCTTGGCACGTTCTGCTTTCTTCAGCGCATCATTGTTACCATACAATATGCTTTCGTCAGGACGTACGGTCAGAGGCGACTCTCCCCACGGTTTTCCATCCGTACATTCAAATGCATCCACCATATTGCGGGTCGGATCGAGAACAGCCCAGGCACCATAATACAAGTCCATGGAGTGAGTCAGGTTCGGACGCAGGAAGCGGACGGAGAACATGATTTCCGGTGATGCCAATTGTTTCTCAGAGATAAAATTGTCACGTACACGTGCTGCCAGGCTATATCCTTTGATACTCTGCAACAAAGTCAGCACCTCTTCCATCTTCGAAGGGATGGCCTTCCCATTGCTATCGTAGGCATCGAACAACAGAATTCTCGCCTTCAGAGCCTTGACAGCCGAAACGGTAAATCGTCCGGATGTCTGTGAGTCGGAATACAGTTTATCGGGCAATTCGCTGATAGCCTCGTCATAGTCGGTCATCACACGGTTCAACACTTCGGCACGGGGGGCCTTAGGCTGGTACATTGTGTTCAGATCGAGTGACTGGGTCACGACAGGCACTTCTTTGTAACACTGATACAACCATGAATAAAAGTAACCGCGCAACGCTTTACACTGTGCGAGCATAAACTTCTTATCGTCTGCACTGATATCCGATCCGGTATACTGTTCGAGTTGTTCCATCAGGATATGTACACGGGCAATGCCTTTATAGCAATTACCATAAATGTCGGTCACGAACCCGCCCTGATTGGGAGTAAGGTCTCCCTGGGCGATGGTCTTGGCCCAACCGTAGGTACCTTCACTGTGTTGCACGATTGCATTATCGGTCAATCCGTCCAGACAAGGCATAATCTGAGAGAATACACCGGAGTACATGACCGAATAGGTTCCGGCCAAAGCTGATTCAAAGTCACTCTTCTTCTGCCAGAATACGCTTTGCGAAGGACTTGACGGAGGATCTTTCTGAAGAAAGTCTTCACACGAGGTGGCACCGAAAAGTAATGTGGCAGCTAACAATATATGAATATTCTTTTTCATTGCATGTCCTAATTAAAATTCAACATTTAAACCAAACGAGTAGATTCTGTTTTGTGGATAGATGGCATCTCTTCCGTCACCGTTACGTTCGGGGTCGAGTCCTTTGTAAGGGGTCAGGGTCAACAGGTTGTCACCGGAGAAGTAAATACGTACTTTGGAGATATTTGCCTTTTCGGTCCATACCCGCGGTAACGTATAGCCAAGTGTCACATTCTTCAACCGGAAGAAAGAAGCGTCTTTCAGATAATAGCTGTTGGGACGTGTATTCTTGCCTCCGCCCATATCCTGCCAATAAAGTTTGGGATGTTTGGCTCCATACGGGTTTTCTTCCGTCCACATGTGCTTGATATAGTCTTTGTTGGGAGAAGCGCCTTGCATGAAAGGCTGCACTCCCCAGTCAGTGGTGTAATATTTCTTATCAGCTACTCCCTGACCGATCAACGACAGGTCGAAGCCTTTCCAGGTGGCACTGGCATTGATGCCATATTCAAAGCCGGGGAAGCGTCCGGAGAAAGTACGGCGGTCGTAATTATCGATCACTCCGTCCGGTTTCCCATCAGGGCCGCTGATATCCTTATACTTCAGGTCACCCGGCTGGGTGTTGTCATTAAACTGCTTCGGCGAAGCGTCAATCTCGGCCTTGTCGGCAAATACACCGATGCACTCCAGCATGTAGTATTCATCGTAAGGCAATCCCTCACGTTTGATACTGTAACTTCCGATCTCCTCTGCGCCAAATTCAGTCAGTTTGTTGCGCGAACGGTCAAAATAAACACCGGCATTATAACGGAGTCCCTTGAGTGTGCCTCCCTTTACCATATTGGCATAATTCAGGGCAACCTCTATACCTTTATTCTCTACCGAGCCATTGTTTACAGTCGGAGCCGAAAGTCCGAGCAAACTGGACACCTGTGAAGAGCGCAAAATGTCATCGGTGGTCTTTTTATACCAGTCGAAGGTCACACTCAAACCGTCAAACACCTGTAAGTCAAAACCGATATCGGTAATGGTAGTCGTCTCCCACTTGATGTTACGATTGGCATAAGCCGTCTGCTGATAACCGATAACCACTCCGTCCGAAGTTTTGGTAAACGGATAGTCATTTACCCCGGAGATCATGGCCTGATAAGGATAAAGCCCGATATTCTGGTTGCCCAACTGTCCCCATGAGCCTCTCAGTTTGAAGTTATTCAGCCAGTTGAGGTTCATTTTTTTTATGAACTCTTCTTCCGTAGCACGCCAGGCGACTGAGAATGACGGGAACACACCCCAACGGTTTTCATCGGAAATACGCGAAGTTCCGTCATAGCGCATATTGGCTTCAAACAGATAGCGCTCCTTGAAATTATAGTTGAAACGTCCGAATAAAGACTGGATAGCCCATTCTTCTTCACCTCCGCTGTTGCTCCAATCGGCCGTACCACCGGCATTGAGCACCGGCAGGTCAAAGGCAAAGTCCTTACGGTAAGCGTTGAGCGTTTCATATTTTTCCGATTCCTGATTATAACCTACCATCAAAGAGAAATTGTGTGCATTCTCCGCCAGTGACAGGTCATATTTCAAGTAACTATAAAGATTGGTATAGAAACGGCGGCTATCGCCCACGCTCAGCCCCAATCCTCCTTTATCAAGCTCGGACGACTTCTCTCCGGTGTGGTAATCGTAAGTATAAGTCGTACTCCCTCTCCAGTCTTTACTTTTGTTCGACTGAAGACGGGCAGCACCCTTGGTGTACCATGTCAATCCCTTAGCCAAGTTAATCTCTAACCACAGTTGGGCATTAATATCGAAATTGTTGTCACGTTTCATCGCATTCTCTCCGATAATGGCAGGCATATTCTTGTTATGGCTTTCGAACGAATAAGCCGAACTTGTCCAACGACGAATCCCTGTTCCGTCGTCCGGCAACCAAGGCATATAAGTCGGTGCTTGCGAAAGAGTAGAGAGGAATGCATCGTTCTGGCCTTGACGGGGTTGTTCCGTTTCACCATACATCAGGTTGGCATAGGTTCCGACTTTGATGAAATTGGTAATGCGTGCGGTAAGGTCGATTGTGGCGTTATACTTTCTATATTTGAATCCACGCATAGTACCCGGCTGATCTACAAAATTCAAAGCCACGTTATAAGTAGTTTTCTCTGTACTTCCGGCCATCGAGAGATTATGTGTCTGCACTACGGCCGTACGGAACATATAGTCCTGCCAATCGAAATTGGGATATTGGGGGTCACCGACATTATTCCGATAGAGGTTGATCTGATCTTGGGTGTACTGCTTTCCGGTTCCGGAGTTCTTCCAGGCCAGATTTGCCAACTCCATATATTCTGCCGAATTGGTAATCCGGTCGTAGAGTTTGGTCGGTGTATGCAAACCAATATTCCCATGATAACTAATGCTCACCTTATCTCCCACGGCACCCTGCTTGGTAGTAACGAGAATAACACCGTTGGCGGCTCTTGCTCCGTAAATGGCTGCCGAAGCAGCATCTTTCAAAACGGAAACACTCTCGATCACACTGGGGTCGAGGTTGGTCATACTACCCGGTACGCCATTGATCAAGATCAAAGGATCTGATCCGGCAGAAGAGAAAGTCCCCTGACCACGGATACGGAAAGAAGTCCCTTCGCCACCGGGCTGTCCAAGCCCCTGATTGACACGCAATCCCGGAATTTGTCCTTGCAACAGGATAGCGGCATTGGCAACCGGTCGTTTCGAAATATCGTCACCGGTCACAGCCGATACCGCCCCCGTCAAGTTAACCTTCTTTTGGGTACCAAAGCCCACTACAACAACTTCATCCAGCTTCTGAGTATCCTCCTTCAGAACAATATTCATCGGAGTTCTCTCCGCTTTGACAATCTGTGTTTTATAACCAATATAAGAAATCTCAAAAGTGCTTCCTTCCGGAACATCCAGAGAGAATCTTCCTTTCAGGTCGGTAATACTTCCCAAAGTAGTCCCTTTTACCAATACGGATACACCAACGAGAGGTTCGCCGGCTTCATCGGTAACAATGCCGCTGGCTTTTACATTGTGCTGTTGTGTGACGGTAACTGCATCTTGCTTTAGGCTATCGGCCACAGCAAACTGGGGTGACATACATAATAGCAGCAAACTGGCACCTGCTATTTTGAGGCAATTCATTTCACGAGCTTTGATCAAACTCGGAAACAGGTTAGTTCTTTTTGTCATACATTAAATTTTTCGGTTAAACATAAAAAAAAGGAATGTTCCATCCGGAAGATGTATAAATCCGGAATCAGTTTGGTCGTTCTTCTAAGTCTTCATAGGCCTTTTAGTTTTGATTATTAGTTTTCTGTCGACATTAAAACTTTGCTGAACTATGCTGATATCCTATTCCGAAAAACAATTCATTGGGGAGTAGTCCTTTCAGGACTTGGAAAGACAGGAATTTTGTACAGTTTATCAGAGTAAAAGCAAGAAATGCAGATGCTTTTTTGAAGGAACAACCGTATCATTTATACTTATTTATACCCATATTCTACCAAACTAAAATATAATACACTGAATATATGTAACTTATATCTATAAGATAGAAATTAAGGATGCCGTTTCGATTTACTACAAAAGATTGGTTAGTCTAAGTTCTCTGGTATTTATTAAAAAAAAGATTCTATTTTTGCATTTTATTAATTTTTATTCTTATCTTTGCTGCATAACATCTGCCAAAGACTTAAGAGATGTGAATTATTTGTTAGCCTTAAAAGCTCCGAATTGCGTTTTCCACACTGCGGATATAGTCCTGAAAGAACTTAGCAATCCAATACGTACTCCAATCCTCCTCATATTTCTCTTACCGGCTCATCCGGGTGTAATCCAAGTTCTATGCCTAACTTTCCTCATCTTAGCGGCGAAGATATACATCTCCGCAGGCAAGATGTATATCTTGGCGGCGAAGACACACATCTTGGCTGCAAAGATGAAGTTTGATTGCCCTTTCAAGCAGATTTTCTTTCTATGCCTTAGGACTTTGGGCGAAATGAAATCTTATTTAAAATAGTGATTAATTTATGCCGACTATTTGAACATTAATTGTTTTATCGTGGTATTGTAGAAAAAGAAGTAATGTTTTAGCAATTGTCCTATTTTCAAGTATTTGCACGGCATTACTATCAAAAGAACTCTTTCAAAGGCAAAGGTATCCCCAAAACATGAAATTCAGGCAGATGCAGAAAGGCATCCCGACAATTACAGGTCGTAAAACATCATTCTTAAATAAGTAACAAATAAAGCCAAAAGGAACATACCTGCATTTTTGAGGAACATCCCCCAATAGCTACTATTCCAAAAATAGTGCGCCAGTAAATAGCTAAAAGTACTTATCCCTAAGAAAATAAGCACAGCAAAAAGTATCCAATATTCAAAACCGGCAGCTACCACCCCAACACACAATGTATTGACTCCCCACCACATCAGAAGATGATATAAGGCTAAGTTTGATAGATAAAAAATAATCTTTCCAAGTGTTTCCATAATCCGGCATTTATCATTTCCTTTTCATTTATTTGTCCCGAGGATATACTGCCACCGCTTCATTTTCTTTTTGTTTTCTGTCTGCGTGCGATTATCCACTGAGGACCGTCAGGAAATATTTTCAGGTTATCAAAGGTAAGATTTTGTACGTTACTTATTGAAATACTTTATATACCAGTCATAGAATTTTCGGATTCCTTCTTCTATGGAAGTAGAAGGCTTATAGCCAAAATCATTTTCCAACCGGCTTGTATCGGCATAAGTACATACCACGTCTCCCGGCTGCATCCCCATCATCTGCTTAACTGCCGTCTTACCCGCTGTTTTCTCAATCACAGAAATGAAATCCATCAGTTCCACAGGAGCGGAATTACCGATATTATAAATATAGAAAGGAATAGGATCGGCAGAAGGATGGGCGATGATCTTCATCAACCCTGCGATGATATCGTCTATATAGGTGAAGTCACGACGCATCTGCCCATTATTGAATACTTTAATGGGATCTCCGTTCAGGATTGCTTTCATAAACAGGCATGGAGCCATATCCGGACGTCCCCACGGACCGTACACTGTAAAGAAACGCACACCGGTAGTCGGTATACCGTACAGTTTGCTATAAGCATGGGCCATCAGTTCATTCGACTTTTTCGTCGCTGCGTATAAACTTACCGGTGTATCGGCCTTATCCGTCTCAGCGTAAGGCACCTTGTCATTCAGGCCATAAATACTGCTTGAGCTGGCATATACCAGATGGTTCACCGGGTAATGACGGCAACACTCCAGCAAATTCAGGAAACCTACAACATTCGATTCGATGTACGCATAAGGATTTTCTATCGAATAGCGCACACCCGCCTGGGCTGCCAGATTAACCACAACATCAAAATGTTCGGATTCAAACAAGTGGTTCAGTCCGTCACGATCAGTCAAATCGATCTTAATAAAGCGATAAGAAGGGTATTTAGAACTTGGTAACAATATACCATCTTCTATCGAGTCTTTTGCTATACCAGTATCAGCAAGGCGGTCGTACTTCAACTGCACATCATAATAAGAATTGATTATATCCAACCCTACAACTTCGCAACCCTGTGCTATCAATGCTTTTACTGTATAAGAGCCGATAAAACCGGCAGCTCCTGTCACTAATACTTTCATGATTCAATCTTATTTAGAGTACCATTACGGAAAAACGGCCTATAACATAATGTTCCTTACCGTCAACAAATTTCTGCAGTTCCTTGTTCGAACGTATTTTCTTGTTCGAAATCATCAGGATGGTATTCTGACATTTATTATCCAAAACTTCTTCTTCAGTCACTTCTTTCACCCCTTCGTGCAGGTAGACATCCATATTCTCAGGACGACGTACATTCAGGACACAATAACCGGAAGTCCCTTTTTCTTTGGAAAGTTCCACTGCTTTCCGGCATAATTCGGAATAACCCAATTCACTGTTAATGGCAGGTACATCCCAACCGCCCACAAAGATAGCACAAAACAATCCGAAGGCAAGCGTATTGATAGTCTTGTTCAACGATTTCTTCCGATAGAGGAAATACAGAGCCGCACAACCACTAACTGTCAACACTCCACCGGCCACGTAAAAAAGCTTCTGTCCCAGAAATTCGGTGCCCGGCATTCGTCCCAACACGATAAGAGCGGGCAGGCCTGCCACAAAAACAACGGCAGGAAGAACCAACGTCAACGCCAGCCATTGATTCCATCGGAAATGTGATAGCAAAAGTACGGCCAGATAGACAAAAAATGGGAAAGTCGGTGCCAAATAGACGGCAAGTTTACCACTGAAACAAGACAACATCAGCAAAGTACTGAGGATGATTACCATAAAGAAACGCTCCAGATCTGAACGGATTAACCGACGACATGCCCCGGCCACAATCACCCCTATCAGCAATAACGCCCAAGGAGCCAACGAATACCAAACGGAAATAAAATAATAATAGAAGGGTGCACTATGGTCGAAAGCATTGACAGCCCGTCCTACAGTCTGGCGGAATAGCAGATCATGCAGATAGTTCAAACCTCCCTCTTCCCAACAGACACCACCAAACCAGATGAAACATCCTAACAGTAGCACGGCAAATGTCTTCCATCCCCAATAGCGTCCGAAGGTTTTCACACGCCCGGTGATAAGCAGAAAGACAAAAGTAGACAGCAAGGGTACCAGTATACCGACCGGACCTTTGGAGAAAACAGCCATAAAAATATAGAAGGGAAACAGAAAGGCATTCCGGTTCTTGCTGCCCTGCCCTTTCAACATCCGGTAGAAAGTACGGAGGGCAAGAACGATGAACATACACATCAGCATATCCATACGCAAAACAACTGCCAACCCTAAAAACAAGCCGCAACTCATCAACATTAGCTGTGCCGAAAGACGATTGGCCGCAGATGTTTCACGTTCTACCCACCGATCCATTACCAGCATAATCACCAGAGCAGGAATGAAAGAGAAAAGTGACGCAAACCACATGGCATGACTGCCCAGCAACCATTTGCCCAGCATCAGAATCCAGAAATACAAAGGAGGCTTATCGGCATATTGCACACCGTGATTGGTGAACGTAAAAATATCACCATTGCGCAGTGCCTCATCGACAATGCTCAGATAGCGTAACTCATTGGAGGGAGTATAATCCCGGAAAATCAGCACCGGCAATACTGCCAGCAATAATAAAAACGGAAGAAATTTACTTTTCATAGGCAACTGATTGCTTGGAGCTTTTACGCCCAATCATCAGATTGCGAAAATAGGCTACGAAACCGACCGACTGACCCAAAATCAGAACCGGATCGAGACGGAATACACCGTATGCCACAATAACCGATGAACCGACCAGACTGATAATCCAGAAACCGGCAGGCAGTAAAGACTCTTTATGATGGAATGAATAAGCCCATTGATATACAAAACGAAGAGTGAAAATGACTTGCCCCATTGAACCGAAGACCAACAGCCAGAGAGGCACCTTTTCATTTCGGAAAAAACTATCGATAAAGTGTTGTGCATCATGCAGCATAAAAGCTGCTGCAATAATGGGGGTAATTACCAGCAGAGTTTTCAGTACCCCGTGTAATTTATTCCAAATACCCTTCTCGTTCAGATTCCACAAATAGATATAATAAGAAATAAACTGTCCGAAGATAATAGAAAAATCATCACGCAACCACCCATAGATACACAACAGATAAGAACCGGCAATGCTCAGAATCCAAAATATGGAAGGAGATACTACCTTCTTTGCTTTTTCCGATAGTACCCACTGGAATATGATGCGCGCAGAGAAAAAAGCCTGCGCCAAAAAACCGATTACATAAATAAAACCGTTACCTCCCACAAGACTACTCCATTAAGTTATTGTCGCCGACACGATAATTAATATATCTCTTCTTCATCCAACGGTACGCAAAGCAATCGAGGAAAGGAGAAACCAGTCTGTTCCACAAATGATACTTGGATGTACCTGCTACACGCGGGAAATGACGGACAGGAATCTGTTTGATCTTAGCATCCTGCAATAAAATCAACGCGGGAAGAAAACGGTGCATACCCGTAAAGAACGGAATACGTTTGGCATAGGCCGTATGCAACACTTTAAGAGGGCAACCTGTATCCTGAACACCATCATGGGTCATCATCCGCCGGAAACCATTGGCAATCTTGGACTGGAGGTTTTTAAAAAAGGAGTCTTTACGATTGGCACGGATACCCATCACCAACTGATAGTCGGCAATATCCTTCAATAACAGGTTGAAATCCTCGGGAGTAGTCTGAAGATCGGCATCCATGTATCCCACATATACCGACTCAGCGTAGTCGATACCCGCTTTCATGGCGGCACTCAATCCGGAATTTTTCGCCAGATCCATATAAAAGAAATCCTTATTGCGCGCGCATACCTCCATGATACGTTGCTTACTGTTATCACGTGAACCATCGTTCACGAACAATACACAAGCCGTACAAATAGAGTTGGGCAAAAATTCTCCCAATTTCTGTTCCAAAGAGTAGATATTGTCTTCTTCGTTGTATACCGGAACAACGATAGTCAGTTGATAATTGATCGTTTTATTCATTGCCTCATTGTAAATATCCTGCAAAAATACAAAAAATAAGAAATAAAACAGGGGTATTGAAACAACAAACCAAATCTAATTTATGTTTTTATAGCACAAAAAGAAAAAATGAAACCGGATTATAACATTCATACAGACTTAAAACAGAAAAAGAATGCCGGAAAGAATATCACTCCTCTCCGGCATTGTCTGTTGTTTTATAAATATAAAAACGAAATCAGGCTTTCCGGATGTAATCAACAATCCATGCTCCTACTTCTTTCGTGCCAAACTTATCACCACCTTCTACCTGAATTTCGGGGGTACGTACATTTGCATCCAAAGAAGCATCGACAGCCTTACGGATCAAAGCGCCTTCGGCTTTGCAATCGAAGTATTCGAACAACATTGCTACCGAAAGGATTTGTGCCAGTGGGTTAGCAATATTCAAACCTTTTGCCTGCGGCCATGAACCGTGAATCGGCTCGAACACCGGAGTACTCTCGCCCGTAGAAGCAGACGGGAGTAATCCCATAGAACCGCTAATTACAGAACCTTCGTCGGTCAGAATGTCGCCAAAGGTATTCTCCGTCACCATTACGTCAAAGAACTTAGGCTCCTGGATCATCTTCATTGCAGCATTATCCACAAACATATAATCAGTAGTCACCTCCGGATACTGCGGGGCCATCTCTTGTGCAATTTGTCTCCACAAACGACTGGAAGCAAGCACATTGGCTTTATCGACTACAGTAAGGTGTTTGCGACGCTTCATTGCGTATTCAAAACCGACTTTCAGGATACGTTCAATTTCGGGACGTGTATACATATTCGTATCATATGCTTTATCATTATCCTGATATTTCTCACCGAAATACATACCACCCGTCAGCTCACGGATACACAGGAAGTCGGCTCCCTCTACTAACTCTGCACGAAGAGGCGACTTATGAACCAGACATTTAAAGGTTTGCACCGGACGGATATTGGCAAACAAACCGAGTTTCTTACGCATAGCCAGCAGCCCTTGTTCCGGACGTACCTTGGCAGTCGGGTCATTGTCAAACTTAGGATCACCTACAGCCGAAAAGAGAACTGCATCGGCATTCTTACACACCTGATAGGTTTCTTCGGGGAAAGGATCACCTACTTTATCAATAGCATCCGCACCACAAATGGCATATTCATAGTTTACTTTATGTCCAAACTTCTCACAGACGGCACTCATCACCTCTACACCTTGTACAGAGATTTCCGGTCCGATGCCGTCACCGGCTAATACAGCAATTTTAAAATCCATATTGTTCAATAATTAATATTCTTCTATTATATTCAGCATTTTAATAGTAGCTTTGATGGCAGCCTCTGTCTGGTCGGCATCCAATCCACGGGTACGGAACACCTTTTCACCAAAACTCCAGGTGATGACTGTCTGTACGAAGGCATCGGTACGGCCTCCGGGAGGGATACTTACGGCATAATTAATCAGCATCGGGAACTTACGCCCCAAAGTCACCTTATATACTTTACGCAAAGCGCGTACGAAGGCATCGTACTGTCCATCACCGGAAGAACTTTCTTCGTAAACCTGACCGTCGATTTCGATACTCAGTGTTGCCATCGGCTTCAATCCGTGTGCTAAAGTGACAAAGTAGCTTTTCAATTTTACTTTATTGCTCATGCCATCGTGCTTCAACACATCAGAAATAATATAGGGCAAGTCTTCCTGAGTAACCAACTCTTTCTTATCACCCAACTCAATGATTCGCTCCGTAACCTTCTTCATGGACTCTTCATCCAGTTCCAGTCCCAGACTTTCAAGATTCTTGCGAATATTGGCCTTACCGGAAGTTTTCCCCAAAGCATACTCGCGTATACGCCCGAAACGCTCGGGAAGCAGATCATTACAATAAAGATTACTTTTATTGTCTCCATCGGCATGTACGCCGGCCACCTGAGTAAATACATTCTCACCTACAATCGGTTTGTTGGCGGGTATCACAATGCCCGAATACGATTCGACCACACGACTCACATCATTCAGCCGGCTCTCATCGATATTGGTTATGGCATTGAAATGGTCTTTCAAGATGGCCTGTACACTCGCCAAAGGAGCATTTCCGGCACGTTCACCCAAACCGTTGATAGTGGTATGGAGCCCTTTTACCCCACTCAGCACGGCAGCAAGCACATTACTTACAGCCAGATCATAATCATTGTGTGCGTGAAAGTCGAAATGTGTGTCAGGATAACGCTTTTTCATCTTCCGCATAAACTCAATCACCTGAAGAGGGTTCAGGATACCCAATGTGTCGGGAAGCATAAACCGTTTGATAGTGGTCTCCTTCAATGCATCCACAATCCGGAACACATATTCGGGAGAGTCCTTCATACCATTACTCCAATCCTCCAGATATACATTAACCTCAATATCGAGTTCATTGGCATAATCCACTACGGCAAGAATGTCTTCGATATGTTCTTCGGGCGTTTTCTTCAACTGGCAGGTACAATGTTTCAGCGAACCTTTGCACAGCAGATTGATGACACGACATCCGGTAGCATGAATCCAATCCAATGAAGTATGTCCGTCGACGAACCCCAATACCTCTACTTTTTGCAGTAGATTCCTTCGGGCAGCCCAGTCGCATATCATTTTCACCGCATCAAACTCTCCATCGGACACACGTGCCGAAGCTACCTCCACACGATCTACTTTCAACTCCTCCAGCAGAAGTCGGGCAATCATTAGTTTTTCATGGGGTACAAACGATACTCCGCTGGTCTGTTCACCGTCGCGGAGAGTCGTGTCCATGATTTCTATTTTGACGCCTTTTCCCATTGTTCTATTTTATCTTTATTAGTCAACAAAAAGTCGATGTCGTCAAGTCCATTCATCAGACAGTGCTTCTTGTAGGCATTGATTTCAAAATGTTCACTCTTTCCGGTAGCTTTGTTAGTGATGGTTTGTTCCGGCAGGTTAACTTCCACTTCCATCTTCGGATTCTTAAAGATGGAATCGAACAACTCTGCAAGGAATTCCTCGGTTACCACAACCGGAAGAACGAAATTATTCAATTCATTATTTTTATGAATATCTGCAAAGAAACTACTCACCACTACACGGAAACCATAATCAGCAATGGCCCAGGCAGCGTGCTCTCGGCTGGATCCCGAACCAAAATTTTTTCCGGCTACCAAAATTTGTCCTCCATATGTAGGATCATTCAACACGAATGATTCTATTTTATTCCCTTGTTTATCGTAACGCCAGTCCCTGAACAAGTTCTCTCCAAACCCCTCCTTGGTTGTAGCTTTCAAAAAACGTGCGGGAATAATCTGGTCTGTATCCACATTTTCTAATGGAAGAGGTACACAAGTACTTGTAAGTATATTGAATTTTGCTTTCATCTTTTTATTTTCGATTTAAATAATTGCGATTTACAGTGCAGGCGGACAATCTCCGTTCACAAACTCCTTGAGCAGTAAATCCCCGATCGTCCTATAGCTCTATTACATCAGTTCTCTCGGATCGGTAATCACTCCCGTTACGGCAGCTGCAGCCGCCACAAGCGGGCTGGCCAATAGCGTACGGGCTCCCGGCCCCTGACGTCCTTCAAAATTACGGTTACTGGTGGAAACTGAATATTTACCGGCAGGAATCTTATCATCGTTCATGGCCAGACAAGCCGAACATCCCGGCTGACGAATGGCAAAACCGGCATCTTCCAGAATCTTATCCAATCCTTCTTCACGGATCTGGGCATCAACCATCCAAGAACCCGGCACTAACCATGCAATCACATGTTCAGCTTTCTGACGCCCTTTCACTATGGAAGCGAATGCGCGGAAGTCTTCGATACGCCCATTAGTACAAGCACCCAGAAATACATAATCAATCTTTTTACCCAACAATGATTCACCCGGCTGAAATCCCATATAGTCCAGAGATTTCAAGAATGAAGTTTTCGTTGTTTCATTCATACCCTCGGTTGTAGGAATATGCTGCGTGATGCCCATACCCATCCCCGGATTAGTTCCATAAGTGATCATCGGCTCGATATCGGCTGCATCAAAATGGATTTCTTTATCAAAAACCGCATCTTCTTCACTCTTCAAAGTTTTCCAATACGCCATTGCTTTATCCCACTCTTCGCCCTGAGGAGCATTTTCACGCCCTTTGATGTATTCAAAAGTCACTTCATCGGGAGCAACCATACCGCCACGGGCTCCCATCTCAATAGAAAGATTACAGAGTGTCAACCGGCCTTCCATTGTCAGACTGCGAATTGCCTCACCGGCGTATTCTACGAAATAACCGGTTGCACCGCTGGTCGTCATTTTCGACATCATATAAAGAGCAATGTCCTTGGCTGTAACTCCCTTACCCAATTCGCCATCTACCGTGATACGCATAGTCTTGGGACGTGACTGCAAAATACATTGTGAAGCAAGTACCATTTCAACCTCACTTGTACCGATACCAAAAGCAACCGCTCCCATCGCACCGTGAGTAGAAGTATGTGAATCGCCACAGACAATCGTCATTCCGGGTAAAGTGAGTCCCCGTTCGGGACCTACCACATGAATAATACCATTTCTTTTATCCATCATCCCATAATGCGTCAGCCCAAAATCGGCTGCATTCTTAGTCAATGTATCCACCTGAGTTTTTGAGACAGGATCTTCAATAGGCTTATCCTGATCGTGAGTCGGTGTATTATGGTCCGGCATGCAATATACCTTCTCCGGACGGAGTACTTTAATCCCGCGTGCGCGTAAACCGGCAAAAGCTTGAGGACTGGTTACTTCGTGACAATATAATCTGTCGATATAGAGTTGTGTAGGGCCATCTTCCACCGTAGTCACTACGTGTGCATCCCATATTTTATCAAATAATGTATTCATCTTTTTATTTATTATTTTACGATTTACAAATTACGTTTAGAGTCACATCACTTAGTAAACTTGTTGATACAGTCGATATAGGCTTCTACCGATGCAGCTATGATATCTGTATTTGCACCAAATCCGTAATACATCTGGTTATCATACTCAACCTGCATGTGTACCTTACCCACATCATCACTTCCTTTGCTAATGGCTTGAATCGTGAATTCCTTCAAAGTCATATGACGGTCAATAATACGCTTCAGAGCCTTGATGGCAGCATCCACCGGACCATTACCACTGGCAGCCGCTTCAAATTTCTCTCCGGCAATATTCAATCCGAGGCTGGCAACGGAACGGACTCCTACTCCACTGGTCACCTGAAGATATTCCAATTTGATGCGATGGTTACCACTTCTGTCCGCACCCGCCAATACCAGAATATCATCATCATGAATATCTTTCTTGCGGTCGGCAAGTTTCAGGAATTCTTCATATACTTTATCCAGTTTTTCCTGATCCAGTGTCACACCCAGAATGGAAAGGCGATTTTTCAAGGCAGCACGTCCGCTACGGGCTGTCAATACGATAGAGTTATCGTCGATACCCACATCGTGCGGATCAATTATTTCATAAGTCTGCACATTCTTAAGTACGCCATCCTGGTGGATACCCGAAGAATGCGCAAATGCATTGCGTCCAACAATGGCCTTATTAGCCTGTACCGGCATATTCATCAGGCTCGATACCATACGGCTGGTAGGATAAATCTTCTGAGTATTGATATTCGTCTCAATATCAATCTCGTGATGGCTTTTAATAATCATTGCTATCTCTTCAAGGGCCGTATTTCCCGCACGTTCACCGATACCGTTGATGGTAACCTCTACCTGGCGGGCACCATTCAGAATACCTGCCATCGTGTTGGCAGTAGCCATTCCCAAATCATTATGACAGTGGGTAGAAATGATTGCATTCTCAATACCTGTTACATGATCTACCAGATATTTGATTTTCGCGCCATACTCGGAAGGCAGGCAGTAACCTGTTGTATCCGGAATATTCACTACTGTAGCACCAGCCTTAATAACCGCTTCAATCACACGAGCCAGATATTCATTATCCGTACGTCCTGCATCCTCTGCATAAAACTCTACATCATCCACAAAACGACGGGCATATTTCACTGCCGCCACAGCACGTTCGATAATCTCTTCCCGATTAGAATTGAATTTATATTTAATATGTGAATCTGAAGTACCGATTCCTGTATGAATACGCTTATGTTTAGCAAACTTCAGGGCATCCACTGCCACATCGATATCTTTTTGTACCGCACGCGTCAATGCACAAATCGTCGGCCAGGTCACAGCCTTTGATATTTCAATCACCGAGTTAAAATCGCCCGGGCTGGAAATAGGAAAGCCTGCCTCAATTACATCTACACCTAAAACTTCCAATGCCTTTGCCACCTGAATTTTTTCCACTGTATTCAACTGGCATCCCGGTACTTGTTCACCATCGCGAAGGGTGGTGTCGAAAATAAATAATCTGTCGCTCATATTCTATTTTTTTAATCTGATTATACACCATCAAAAAAGCCTTTCACACAAGGAAGTGAGAAAGGCTTTCGTATATTTTCATTATACACATTTACGCGCGACACTCACTTCCCCCGACCTTTGCCAGCAGAATAATAATACCACACAGTAGAATATGTATAAATGATTGATTCATGTTTATTGTCTCTTTTATTGTTTGACGATGCAAAGGTATAGATTATTTCTTAGCCTCCAAATAAAACGTTACTTTTTTATTCATAAAAATATCATTTCATAAGAAGAACTACTGTATAATAACAAATATATCACAATCAAAGTTCATATATCTGCCTACAAAAAATGGGAATAAAGTACTGTTAGATACCTTATTCCCACTCAATTATAGCTTTAATGCCTGTTGATTACTTCTTATCACAAGCTTTCTTTTCACAATTTGCATTCTGAGGGCATTCTGTTTTCTGATCGCATGCAGCTTTATCTTTGCAACAAGCCTTGGTAGAGTCACAAACAGCAGAGTCACCTTTGCAACAAGTTGCAGCAGATTCCACTGCTTCTACAGCAACTGAAGTAGAGTCTGTAGCAGCTTCCGAATTAGCTGTTTTATTACCACCACAAGAAATCATCGCAAAAGAGAATGCCACCATTGCAGCAGCTAAAAAGAATTTTGTCTTCATACTTTAAATATTTGCTTTAAACGTTTATATAAATACTCATTTGCAAATATAGATAAAATAAATGAATCTCCCAAAAACAAGTCATCCCCTCGTGTCTTCTGACCCAAGGGGATGAACTCTCTGAAAAAAACGGCGACTACCTACTCTCCCACTGTTACGCAGTACCATCGGCGTGATCAGGCTTAACTTCTCTGTTCGGAATGGGAAGAGGTGGAACCCTGATGCTATAGTCACCTGAATAAGGTAGACATAATGTACAAAAGTAAACTTAGCTGTCTATCAAACCGATAGTAAAGCTAAACGGATATATAAACCATAAAAGACAATAAAAGAAAGTCATCGGGCAATTAGTAACGCTCGGCTGTGATGTTACCACCTGTACACCTGCGTCCTATCAACGTTGTAGTCTACAACGACCCTAAAAGAAATCTAATCTTGTGGCTGGCTTCGTACTTAGATGCTTTCAGCACTTATCCAATCCCGACTTAGATACCCGGCAATGCACCTGGCGGCACAACCGGTAAACCAGAGGTCAGTCCAACACGGTCCTCTCGTACTAGTGTCAGAGCCACGCAAATTTCATGCGCCCACGATAGATAGAGACCGAACTGTCTCACGACGTTCTGAACCCAGCTCGCGTGCCACTTTAATGGGCGAACAGCCCAACCCTTGGGACCTTCTCCAGCCCCAGGATGTGACGAGCCGACATCGAGGTGCCAAACCCCTCCGTCGATATGAGCTCTTGGGAGGGATCAGCCTGTTATCCCCGGAGTACCTTTTATCCTTTGAGCGATGTCCCTTCCATACGGAAACACCGGATCACTATGCTCTAGTTTCCTACCTGATCGACTTGTAAGTCTCCCAGTCAAGCGCCCTTATGCCATTACACTCTGCCGCCGGTTACCAATCGGCGTGAGGGCACCTTTAGAAGCCTCCGTTACACTTTTGGAGGCGACCACCCCAGTCAAACTACCCACCAAACAGTGTCCTCGCGACTGCGAGTTAGAACTCAAATAATCAAAGGGCCGTATTTCAACAGCGACTCCACAAATACTGGCGTACCTGCTTCAAAGTCTCCGGCCTATCCTACACATCAATTACCCAAATTCAATGTTAAGCTATAGTAAAGGTTCACGGGGTCTTTTCGTCCCATCGCGGGTAATCGGCATCTTCACCGATACTACAATTTCACTGAGCTCACGGTTGAGACAGTGTCCAGATCATTACACCATTCGTGCAGGTCGGAACTTACCCGACAAGGAATTTCGCTACCTTAGGACCGTTATAGTTACGGCCGCCGTTTACTGGGGCTTCAATTCAATGCTTCTCTTGCGATGACATCTCCTCTTAACCTTCCAGCACCGGGCAGGTGTCAGGCTGTATACGTGATCTTTCAATTTTGCACAGCCCTGTGTTTTTGTTAAACAGTTGCCTGGACCTATTCTCTGCGCCCTCCCGTCACCGGGTAGGGACCCTTTATCCCGAAGTTACAGGGTCAATTTGCCTAGTTCCTTAACCGTGATTCACTCAAGCGCCTGAGTATATTCAACCCGACTACGTGTGTCCGTTTGCGGTACGGGTACCATTAAGATTAAGTTTAGCGGATTTTCTTGGGAGTATGTTTACACGCACTATTACCGTTTTCCGAGGAAATTGGTATACTATCAGGTTCGACTCTTATCCCGGATTTGCCTGGGACAATCAACATCTACACCCTTTAACGGACTATTCCGTCAGTCCGCGGCGTTGTCACTCCTCCGTCTCCACGTCACTCTTAATGCTAGTACAGGAATATTAACCTGTTCTGCCATCGGCATCACCGTTCGGCTGAGCCTTAGGACCCGACTAACCCTGATCCGATTAGCGTTGATCAGGAAACCTTAGTCTTGCGGCGAGGGGGTTTCTCACCCCCTTTATCGTTACTTATACCTACATTTGCTTTTCCACACGCTCCAGTAAAGCTCACGCTTCGCCTTCAACGCAGAGTGGAATGCTCCCCTACCGATACTTACGTATCCCATAGCTTCGGTAAAACACTTAATGCCCGATTATTATCCACGCCAAACTCCTCGACTAGTGAGCTGTTACGCACTCTTTAAATGAATGGCTGCTTCCAAGCCAACATCCTAGCTGTCTTAGCAATCTGACTTCGTTAGTTCAACTTAGTGTTTATTTGGGGACCTTAGCTGATGGTCTGGATTCTTCTCCTTTAGGACATGGACCTTAGCACCCATGCCCTCACTCCTGAGATCGAACTAATGCGCATTCGGAGTTTATCAAGACTTGATAGGCGGTGAAGCCCTCGCATCTTATCAGTCGCTCTACCTCACATTAGTAATTCTCAAGGCTGCACCTAAATGCATTTCGGGGAGTACGAGCTATCTCCAAGTTTGATTAGCCTTTCACCCCCACCCTCAGGTCATCCGGAAGCTTTTCAACGCTTATCGGTTCGGTCCTCCAGTTAGTGTTACCTAACCTTCAACCTGCCCAAGGGTAGATCACTTGGTTTCGCGTCTACTCCTTCCGACTATCCGCCCTGTTCAGACTCGCTTTCGCTTCGGATCCACATCTCAAGATGCTTAACCTTGCCGGAAAAAGTAACTCGTAGGTTCATTATGCAAAAGGCACGCCGTCACAGCATAAGCTGCTCCGACCGCTTGTAGGCGCATGGTTTCAGGGACTATTTCACTCTTCTATTCGAAGTGCTTTTCACCTTTCCTTCACAGTACTGGTTCGCTATCGGTCTCTCGGGAGTATTTAGCCTTACCGGATGGTCCCGGCTGGTTCACGCAGAATTCCTCGTGCTCCGCGCTACTCAGGATACCACTACGCTTCAGTTACCTTAGAATACCGGGCTATCACCGTCTATGGCGCGACTTTCCAGTCGCTTCTTCTCAATAACTTTCTTGCGAGAGCGTGGTCCTACAACCCCACACATGCCGTAACATGGGTGGTTTGGGCTATTCCCCGTTCGCTCGCCACTACTAGGGGAATCATTATTTATTTTCTTTTCCTGCAGGTACTAAGATGTTTCAGTTCCCTGCGTTAGCCTCCAACTTGGTTGGATGACATTCCTTCAGAATGCCGGGTTGTCCCATTCGGAAATCTTCGGATCAAAGGTTATTTGCACCTACCCGAAGCTTATCGCAGCTTATCACGTCCTTCATCGCCTCCGAGAGCCAAGGCATCCGCCATGCGCCCTTATTTACTTTCTTTTATCGCCAGGGTCATCTCCTTTTCTTAAAAAGGATCTGAACCAAATGGTTCGATATATACTTTTAGCTCTTACTAAATTTACTTTTTTTTGTACATCATGTCAAAGATCGTATGATAACATTCGGCAACTTGTGTTGCCAGAGTATCAATGGTGGAGAATAACGGATTCGAACCGTTGACCCTCTGCGTGCAAGGCAGATGCTCTAGCCAGCTGAGCTAATCCCCCAATCATACAAGATATCAATCTCGTCTTGGTAGTCCCAGGCAGAGTTGAACTGCCGACCTCTACATTATCAGTGTAGCGCTCTAACCAACTGAGCTATAGGACTAGTTCAACCGTGTCCTGTCTTTAGACTCGGCTTCTGTTTTCTCTTGTTTATCTCTATCTATATTGCTATAGACGGTCGATCTATATTCTATAAATAAACAAGTACCAGTAGTACAATTTTAGAACCGATGAACGTCGTTTTCAACATCGCTCCAGAAAGGAGGTGTTCCAGCCGCACCTTCCGGTACGGCTACCTTGTTACGACTTAGCCCCAGTCACCAGTTTTACCCTAGGACGCTCCTTGCGGTTACGTACTTCAGGTACCCCCGGCTCCCATGGCTTGACGGGCGGTGTGTACAAGGCCCGGGAACGTATTCACCGCGCCGTGGCTGATGCGCGATTACTAGCGAATCCAGCTTCACGAAGTCGGGTTGCAGACTTCGATCCGAACTGAGAGAGGCTTTTGGGATTAGCATCCTGTCACCAGGTAGCTGCCTTCTGTACCCCCCATTGTAACACGTGTGTAGCCCCGGACGTAAGGGCCGTGCTGATTTGACGTCATCCCCACCTTCCTCACATCTTACGACGGCAGTCTCTCCAGAGTCCTCAGCATGACCTGTTAGTAACTGAAGATAAGGGTTGCGCTCGTTATGGCACTTAAGCCGACACCTCACGGCACGAGCTGACGACAACCATGCAGCACCTTCACAGCGGTGATTGCTCACTGACATGTTTCCACATCATTCCACTGCAATTTAAGCCCGGGTAAGGTTCCTCGCGTATCATCGAATTAAACCACATGTTCCTCCGCTTGTGCGGGCCCCCGTCAATTCCTTTGAGTTTCACCGTTGCCGGCGTACTCCCCAGGTGGAATACTTAATGCTTTCGCTTGGCCGCTTACTGTATATCGCAAACAGCGAGTATTCATCGTTTACTGTGTGGACTACCAGGGTATCTAATCCTGTTTGATACCCACACTTTCGAGCATCAGTGTCAGTTGCAGTCCAGTGAGCTGCCTTCGCAATCGGAGTTCTTCGTGATATCTAAGCATTTCACCGCTACACCACGAATTCCGCCCACCTCTACTGTACTCAAGACTGACAGTATCAACTGCAATTTTACGGTTGAGCCGCAAACTTTCACAACTGACTTACCAGTCCACCTACGCTCCCTTTAAACCCAATAAATCCGGATAACGCTCGGATCCTCCGTATTACCGCGGCTGCTGGCACGGAGTTAGCCGATCCTTATTCATATTATACATACAAAACAGTATACATACTGCACTTTATTCTAATATAAAAGAAGTTTACAACCCATAGGGCAGTCATCCTTCACGCTACTTGGCTGGTTCAGGCTCGCGCCCATTGACCAATATTCCTCACTGCTGCCTCCCGTAGGAGTTTGGACCGTGTCTCAGTTCCAATGTGGGGGACCTTCCTCTCAGAACCCCTATCCATCGAAGGCTTGGTGAGCCGTTACCTCACCAACAACCTAATGGAACGCATCCCCATCCTTTACCGGAATCCTTTAATAATCAAACCATGCGGAATAATTATCCCATCGGGTATTAATCTTTCTTTCGAAAGGCTATCCCCGAGTAAAGGGCAGGTTGGATACGTGTTACTCACCCGTGCGCCGGTCGCCAGCAAAGAAAGCAAGCTTTCTTCCTGATGCCCCTCGACTTGCATGTGTTAAGCCTGTAGCTAGCGTTCATCCTGAGCCAGGATCAAACTCTTCATTGTAAAAGTATTGTTATATATCCCAATAAGGGACAATATTAGCTCTGTTCAGGATGTCGAAAATTTATTGACGGTCATTTTTTCATATACCTATATAATAAGTATTGACGGTTCTAAATTTACTTGTACTACTTGTATTGTTTATCAATTTTTCAAAGAACTCTTCTTTTCGATTGTGCTTCGTTTCAAAAGCGGGTGCAAAGGTAAAAGGTTTATTTTAAAACACCAAATGTTTTGGAAGTTTTTTTTTAAAATGTTCTCCCGGTCTGTTCTCTGGCTCTCTTAGCGAAAGGGAAAGGCACCGGAATAAACGCCTTTTATCGCGAATCGGACTGCAAAGATAACGAATTTTAATATTAAACTCCAAAGAAAAAGGAAATTATTTTTGTTGTTCGTTAAGGCAATCAATACGCGGCTGCAACATGTCAATTTCAATCGGCTCTCCCTCTCTTGGAAAGCGGGTGCAAAAGTACGCGATTTACCAATACAAGGCAAATATATAAGGAAGTTTTTTTGAATAAAAATATAAATTCAGATGTAAATGGCTGAGGGAGAGGTAGGTTTTAGAGCATACTTTTAAAAGAAGGAAAAAGGGAGGGCCAAGGGGACACATTATTATAATATATAGAGGGGGAATTTTCAGGAGATAAAGGAAAGGATATGTGCTACGAAAGGGAGGAGAACGAGTGTTTTGGGGTGGAATTGCGGAGAAAAATAGGGGATTTAACGGGAGCTTGACGGAATTTAAACGGGAGTTAAACAGAAAATACGGCGGGATTTTGACGGGAATTGAATGGGAATTGAACGGAATCCAAACGTTAACATTGTTAATGCAGTTGGGGAGACATTTATTTCAGGGGCGGAAATAACAAAGCTTTTGCTTCGAAAAGACTTGTTATTTGAAGACAAAAGGCTTGATTTAACTCCCTGTTAAATCAAGTGACGGGAGGAGAAGAAACGAAAGAGAGAAAAGGATTGAGAATGAATACAATAGAGAGACAAGGGGTTATTTTTTAGAAAAAGAGATAAGTAGTGGGCCGAAAGGGATAGTTGCGATTAGAACAAGTATGGGTGCAGCGGATTTTCAAAAGTAAGGTTTGGAGCGGAAGCGGGAGGAGTGCAATTACAAAAGACAAGAGAATAGCAGGACAGGCACAAGTTAAAGAAAGAAAGTATCAAAGATTGGATCATAGATTAAGAATCGGACATAAAAAGAAAGCACGTCTTCAAATATCCCTAAAGCAAATGTCTTCCTGTTAAAATCACCCTTTCAGGAAACAAAATCCCCTGCCCCATGTTACTTAACCAACTTAATTTTTATAACCTAAACCAAAAGAATTATGGCTAAAGAAAGTGTAAAAATCCTGCAAGGAAAGCTCGATGTAAAAAGTTTGATTGATCAGCTGAATGCTGCATTATCTGAAGAATGGTTGGCATACTATCAATATTGGGTAGGTGCATTGGTAGTGGAAGGTGCTATGCGCGCAGACGTACAAGGTGAGTTCGAAGAACATGCTGAAGAAGAACGTCACCACGCACAATTGATAGCAGACCGAATCATCGAATTGGAAGGTGTTCCGGTACTCGATCCGAAAAAATGGTTTGAACTGGCCCGCTGCAAATACGATTCTCCAACAGCATTCGACTCTGTCAGCCTACTGAACCAAAACGTTTCTTCAGAGCGTTGCGCCATTCTCCGTTATCAGGAGATTGCCAACTTTACAAACGGTAAAGATTACACCACATGTGACATCGCCAAACATATCCTGGCTGAAGAAGAAGAACATGAACAGGACTTACAGGATTATCTGACTGATATTGCCAGAATGAAAGAATCGTTTCTTAAGAAATAAATAATGGTTTCTTCAAGAATGGAAAGAGGGAATACTCCGTCCGGGGTAGTTTCCTCTTTTTATTGTTACTCCTCACTGTAATAATCACCTTTCCTCTACTCCGCAGACATACCTAAATAATCATATTTTATGCACTCCAACCGTGACAAAACAAAAAACTATGCGACTTATGGGATGAATTTCAACTCAATTATTTATCTTTGTTAGCTTTAAAAAAGCTGGCATAAAAACAATATGTACAATGAAAGATTTCTTTAAATTTACGCTTGCTACATTGACCGGTATCGTACTATCGGGCATTGTTTTGTTTATCATCGGAATTGCGACGCTTGTCGGCATCATTTCGTCATCGGATACCGAAACAGTAGTGAAAAAAAATTCCGTAATGATGCTCGACTTAAAAGGCACATTGGTAGAGCGCACTCAAGAGAGTTTAGAAGGGCTATTGGGAAAATTCACCGGTGAAGCGGGCAACACATACGGACTGGACGACATATTAGCTTCAATCAAAAAAGCTAAAGAAAATGATAATATAAAAGGCATTTATATACAGGCTTCATGGCTGGATGCCCCTTATGCCTCATTACAGGCAATACGGACCGCTTTGGAAGATTTCAAGGAAAGTGGCAAATTCGTTGTAGCATACAGTGACAATTATACGCAGGGGCTTTATTACCTATCGAGTGTTGCCGACAAAGTAATGCTTAACCCTAAAGGCATGATTGAATGGCGAGGACTCGCTTCAGCTCCCATTTTCTACAAAGACCTATTACAGAAATTGGGAATTGAAATGCAGGTATTCAAGGTAGGTACTTACAAATCGGCTGTAGAACCGTTCACTTCAACCGAAATGTCTCCGGCCAATAAAGAGCAAGTTACGGCATTCATCGGTTCAACCTGGAACCAAATACTGGATGGTGTTTCGGCTTCACGCAAAATAGAAAAAGACTCACTGAATGCGTATGCAGATCGCATGCTTATGTTTTACCCATCGGACGAAAGCGTGAAATGCGGATTGGCCGATACCCTGATTTATCAGAATAACGTACGCAGCTATCTGAAAACACTTGTAAAAATCAACGAAGACGACCGCCTGCCGATATTAGGGCTCGATGATATGATCAACATCAAAAAGAGTGTACCTAAAGATAAAAGCGGTGATATTCTGGCTGTCTACTATGCATCCGGTGAAATAACTGACTATGACGGATCGGCGACATCCGACGAAGGAATTGTAGGGAGCAAAATGATTCGTGACCTGCGTAAGCTAAAAGAGGATGATAACGTAAAGGCAGTCGTACTGCGTGTTAATTCTCCGGGAGGAAGCGCATTTGCATCCGAACAGATCTGGCATGCCGTAAAAGAATTAAAAGCTAACAAACCAGTAATTGTTTCGATGGGTGACTATGCCGCATCCGGCGGATATTACATCTCTTGCGCAGCCGACAGCATCATAGCCGAGCCAACTACCTTAACCGGTTCTATCGGAATTTTCGGCATGATCCCGAACGTCAAAGGATTGACGGAAAAGATCGGACTAACATTTGACGTGGTAAAAACCAATAAATTTTCAGATTTCGGTAACCTGATGCGTCCTGTGAACGGTGATGAAAGAGCATTACTGCAAATGATGATCAGCCAGGGATATAACCTGTTTGTAAGTCGTTGTGCCGAAGGTCGCCATATGACCAAAGAAGGTATTGAAAAAATAGCTGAAGGACGCGTATGGACCGGAGAAATGGCCAAAGGAATCGGACTGGTAGACGAACTGGGTGGAATCGACAAAGCACTGGAAATTGCAGCACGGAAAGCCGAATTGAAAGGCTATACCATTGTATCTTATCCTACCAAAAAGGATATTCTATCCACATTACTCGATGTCCAACCCAATAACTATGTAGAATCCCAAGTGCTGAAAAGCCAGTTAGGAGACTATTACAAGGATTTCAATCTATTAAGAAATATAAAAGAACGCGCCATGATTCAGGCACGTGTCCCGTTTGAACTGAATGTGAAATAGCGAACTACATGGAAGAAAGCTCTATTAAGATACATAAATGGCTATATCCCGTTTCATGGCTCTATGGAATGGGAGTAGCACTGAGAAATAAACTCTTTGACTGGGGTAAACTTCAGTCAAAGAGTTTTGACATTCCCGTGATTTGTATCGGGAATATCGCCGTGGGCGGCACAGGCAAAACACCGCACACAGAGTATCTGATAAAGCTGCTCCATCGCAACTTCCGGGTAGCCGTACTGAGCCGTGGATACAAGCGCCATACGAAAGGATTCATACTTTCAACAGCAGAGAGCAATGCTCGTAGCATTGGTGACGAACCCTATCAAATAAAATCGAAGTTTTCCGACATACGAGTTGCAGTGGACGAAGACCGTTGTCATGGTATCGAAAAATTGCTCACATTGCAAGAGCCTTCTATCGAAGTTATCTTACTGGATGATGCATTCCAACACCGATATGTGAAAGCGGGACTGAATATTCTTCTGACAGATTATCATCGCCTGTTCTGTGACGATGCTTTAATGCCTGCCGGACGTTTACGGGAATCTACCCGGGGGAAAAACAGGGCACAAATAGTCATTGTAACCAAATGTCCGCCGGATATCAAGCCTATCGATCATAATATCATCGCAAAACGGTTGAATCTATTCCCCTATCAACAACTTTATTTCTCGTCATTCCGATACGGCAAATTACAAGCGGTCTTTCCTGTTTGTACTGCCGTAAGAGAAAGGGAACTATCGTCCTTGCAAGCAGATGAACAGATACTAGTGATAACCGGAATCGCGTCTCCGGATGCTATCATCCGGGAACTGGAAATGTATACACGGAACATCGACCTACTCGCTTTTGACGATCACCATAGCTTCAGCCAGCGAGACATGTCGCTAATTAAAGAGAAGTTCGGTAATTTGAAAGAAGGACGGCGTCTGATTATCACTACCGAGAAAGATGCCACCCGTCTGATAGACCATCGGGCACTGGATGCAGAACTAAAACCATTTATTTATGCCCTGCCCATCGAAGTAGAAATATTACAAAATCAACAAGATAATTTTAACCAACACATTATTGGCTATGTTAGAGAAAATACAAGAAACGGCAGCCTTCCTGAAAGGGAAGATGCACACAAGCCCTGAGACAGCAATCATTCTGGGAACCGGACTTGGCAGTTTGGCAAACGAAATTACTGAAAAGTATGAAATAAAGTATGAGGATATTCCCAACTTTCCTGTGTCTACCGTAGAAGGGCACAGCGGAAAACTGATTTTCGGTAAACTCGGCAATAAAGAAATCATGGCGATGCAAGGCCGCTTCCATTACTACGAGGGGTACTCCATGAAAGAAGTGACTTTCCCGGTACGTGTGATGCGTGAGCTGGGCATCAAAACTTTATTTGTATCCAATGCCAGTGGCGGTACTAATCCCGACTTCGAAATCGGAGATCTGATGATTATTACCGACCACATAAATTATTTCCCCGAACATCCCCTACGGGGTAAAAACATTCCGTATGGGCCGCGTTTTCCGGATATGAGTGAAGCCTACGACAAAGAACTGATACGCAAGGCAGATGCTATTGCAGCAGAAAAAGGTATTAAAGTGCAACATGGCATATACATCGGTACACAGGGTCCAACATTCGAAACACCGGCTGAATACAAGTTGTTTCATATCTTGGGTGCCGATGCAGTAGGTATGTCTACTGTCCCCGAAGTAATTGTTGCCAACCATTGTGGCATTAAGGTATTCGGTATATCAGTAGTGACTGATCTCGGAGTAGAAGGCAAGATTGTAGAAGTATCACACGAAGAGGTTCAGAAAGCAGCCGACGCTGCCCAACCGAAAATGACCACCATTATGCGTGAGCTGATAAACCGTGCATAGATACTTTTTTTCATAAACTAAGATATATGAGAACAGAAATAGCAACCTTGGGTGAGTTCGGTCTGATCAAGCACCTCACCGAAGGAATTAAATTAGAAAACGAATCGAGCAAATATGGTGTGGGTGACGATGCCGCCGTCCTCTCCTATCCTGCCGATAAGCAGGTATTGGTCACCACCGACCTGTTAATGGAAGGGGTACATTTTGACTTGACTTACACACCGTTGAAACATTTGGGTTACAAAGCCGCTGTTGTCAACTTCTCCGACATCTATGCGATGAACGGGACACCGAAGCAGATCACAGTTTCACTTGCCCTCTCCAAACGCTTCAGCGTGGAAGATATGGATGAATTTTATGCCGGTCTCCGTTTGGCGTGTCAGCAATACAAGGTGGATATCGTAGGTGGTGACACTACTTCTTCCTTGACAGGATTTGCAATCAGCATCACCTGCATTGGTGAGTCAGATAAGGATAAAGTAGTTTACCGCAACGGTGCTAAGGACACCGATCTGATTTGCGTCAGTGGTGACTTAGGTGCGGCCTATATGGGGTTGCAACTGTTAGAGCGTGAAAAAGCGGTCTTTAAAGGTGAACAGGATGCTCAGCCGGATTTCTCCGGAAAAGAGTATTTGTTGGAACGTCAGCTCAAACCCGAAGCCCGCAAAGACATTATTGAGAAACTGGCTACTGCAAATATCGTCCCGACTTCAATGATGGACATTTCTGACGGTCTTTCCTCGGAACTATTGCATATTTGCACTCAAAGTAAGGCAGGTTGCCGCGTCTACGAGGAACACATCCCCATTGATTATCAAACAGCTGTTATGGCAGAAGAGTTCAACATGAATCTCACCACATGTGCCATGAATGGCGGTGAAGATTATGAACTGCTTTTCACCGTTCCTATTGCCGATCACGAAAAGATATCGGAAATGGAAGGTGTTCGTTTGATCGGTCACATCACAAAGCCCGAATTAGGCTGTGCACTTATCACACGCGATGGCCAGGAATTCGAGCTAAAAGCTCAGGGATGGAATCCGCTACAAGAGAATAAATAAAAAAGTTCAGTAATAAGAACACTGATAATAAGCAATATAGCTTTTTATCAGTGTTTTTTATTGTGCTAAGATTTGCAGAATTAAAAACTTTCACTACCTTTGCAACCGCAAACAAGAAAGGTGCCATAGCTCAGTTGGTAGAGCAAAGGACTGAAAATCCTTGTGTCCCCGGTTCGATTCCTGGTGGCACCACTTTTTAAGAAAAAAAACGATGTAAATCCTTGAATTTCAAAGAAGTTCAGGGATTTTTCATTTCCAAGAATAGGAAAATAAATGGGATTAGAGCGGATCAAGGCGCATGGTAATACGGGATTATGGCAGATAGGATTAGATAATGCCTGGATTCTGGTGAATCCTATTGCTAATATAAAGAATACAGAGGTAATTGTAGAGAAAGACACGTTAACGCCTAACAAAATCATCAAAATCTATAAAAAGAATTTGAGATAGAGCGGCTACTGGTTTATCGGGATATCTTTGTTTCCTGTTATTTCACAGAATTAGCTTTCATAAATGTATTTAACCCGAAACCAAGCCATATTATGGCTGACAGCGAAGGCAATCAGTGGATACAAAAGAAAAGAGAAAAGACTGATATTAAAGCAAATACTCCATTAAACATACTAAAGAAATATGAAGAACATCCTAAATGCCTGGAAATAGAGAAACTTTTGTCTTGTACCTGCAATCAAAAACCTCACAGTCAGACATCCACAAAATGTTTCATGGAAAGAAAACGGTAATTTTACGCTTGTCATTCCAGACCCAAGATATGAAAAGGATCCGGAAACATACAAATATCTGGGACATGATAGTATAGTCATCATCGAAGAGGAGATAGAAATTATGCTAAAAACTGAACTACACAGCATGATGCAAAAATATCATATAGATGAAAAGCATGAAGATACTTTCATGAAATCGTTCCAGAAGTATAAAAAGAGAGTGGAGGAGGAAAGAAAAGGTAAAATATTTACATATATAAATTTTCATTACCCATGCTTGCAACAAAAAGCATTCAGGGCATGGGCTCTTTAAAACGTATGATTTCTGTCAGTCAGGATTGTCTCCCCTATTTAAACAGTACAAGGGTGATGAGGGGCAGATCAACAACCTAACCTTTAGTACATACAATGAATAAAATTACCATTGCATTTATTTTATCTTTAAAACCGAGAATCAAAATGTAACTACTGATTCATAAAAATATTGAATTTTTATTTAAATACTTGGAGCGATTAGGACATTCAATTAGTTTTGTACCCCATGCAAAAGTACCATATTAGTGGTAAATTCATGCAATGTGTAACATAAACGTTAAAAACATCAAGAAGAAGCCGTCCGTTTTTAAAGCAGATTGGGCGGAACGGAAAAAGTGAACATTGCTGTTATTTTTATACCTGAGAATTTGGACATTACAAAGTTCTCTATATTCACACACCGATATATTTATGCTAATAATATACCTGGAAATCATTAAATTAGAACATTCTCCCCCACCCACACTAAAAAGAGGAATAATTTTGTTTGGGGGAGATCTTGTGTTTAAATTCCCCGCATCATGAATAAAACAAAATTTTATACAGTGGCCGGGCACACTTTCCGCATAACGATGGCGGAGAGTGAAAATGTATGGCAGGGCATGGCTCCTGCTTATTCTCCGTTCGAGATATTGCCAGACCGCCAAGTTCTTTTCGTATTAACGGTAGGCGACTTTATCTCCCCAAAAGAAGCAGACCTTATTCTCAGAGATTCCAACCTAAGAGAAGAAGAAGCAAAGCTGGATGTGTATCGTACTACTTGTGGCTACCTATTCGAAATGCGCACTCCTTTTACCAACAAACTGAACAGCCGATTACAAATAAGCGATGATTTCCACACAGCCGAAGTAAACCTTTCGGGCCATGACATGCAGCGGTTATACGGTTTGAACAGTGCCTTGATGCTTTGCTACATGCTTTCCACCACCTCTCTGGACACACTATTGATGCATGCCTCGGCAGTGGTGAATGAGGGCAAAGCCTATCTCTTCCTAGGGCGTAGCGGCACAGGAAAGAGTACCCATAGCCGCCTGTGGCTTCAAGGCATTAGTGGAACGAAGCATCTCAACGATGACCATCCCGTCATACGTATAGACCCACAAGGAAATGCCATCGCTTATGGCAGTCCGTGGAGTGGGAAAACATCTTGCTACCACAACGAAAGCGCCCCCATCGGTGCTATCGTGAGAATAAAACAAGCTCCTGCCAACTCTATCAGAATTCTTTCCCCCATTGAGTCGTATGCCTCACTGTTCACAAGTAGCACAGGCATCGCATGGGAAAAAACACTGGCTGACGGAAAAGACCGCACCTTACAAAAGATCATTTCCCGCGTATCTTGCCTGCGGCTGGAATGCCTGCCCGATAAAGCAGCAGCCCGGCTCTGCGCATCGGTGGTCAGAAAGGAGAAACAATGCAAAGAGTGACTTTACCCAACAATGTGCTGTTGCCCGAAATTATCCACCTGCTAAAAGAGGGTGACACCGTAATCATAAAAGTAAAAGGAAACAGTATGCTACCCTTTATTACGGGCGAACACGACAGCGTGGTGCTGCAAGCGGCAAACATATCGAAATTAACGATAGGAGACATCGTACTGGCAACACTGGATGACAGCCGGTATGTACTTCACCGCATCATCGCTATGCGCCATGGCTATATCACCCTGATGGGCGACGGCAATCTGTGCGACAAAGAAATATGTACCGAAGAAGCCATTGCAGGACAGGCCATCCGGATTATAAAAAGGGAAAAAATAATAGACTGCACCGCCCCTGCCCAACGAAGGAAAGCAGCAGTCTGGAAAGCATTACTACCCATCAGAAGATATCTGTTGGGCATATATAAACAAATAAACTGAAAAACAAATCGATATGAGAATTATAGAAGGATTCAGGCTGCGCCAGGTGATGGGACAAGCCACCATCATAGGCGAAGGCATTGGACAGATTGACTTTAACAAGCTCATCACGCTTAATACCACGGCAGCCTATTTGTGGCAATCGGTAGAAGGCAAAGTGTTTTCGATAGATGATTTAGCCGTTTTACTAACGGAACGCTTCCGCATTGATCCAGCTATAGCTCAAAGGGATGCCTTTGCTATTGCCCGCGAGTGGATAGCAATCGGAATCGTACAAGAGTAGGCCAATGAACAGCGAACAACAAAAATTTCTGGCATTGCTGCGTGCCGGATTATGGAATACACCCGCAGACGTAGCATTGTTTTCCGGTCAGACCGACTGGGAAACTATTTTTATACATGCTGCCCGACAAACTGTATTGGGGCTTGTAGCTACAGGAACAGGGATGCTGCCCTGTTGTTGCTCCCCCCCTGTATCGGTTGCAAAGAGGTTGCGTGATGTAACAACTGTGACTGTCCGTAGCCATGCTCTTCTAAACCGGACATTGGCTGTAGCCGTGAAGCTACTCAGACAAAACGGTATCCACCCGGTATTGCTCAAAGGGCAAGGAGTTGCCACCAACTATATAGAACCCTATCTCCGCATGTGCGGAGATATTGATCTGTATATCGGGCAAAGAGATTACGACAAGGCCTGTGAAGTCGTCCGGCAGTGGACAGGGACTAAAGAAGGTATAGAAAGCGAAAAGCATTATCATTTCAAACACGGGGACGTAACGGTGGAGTTACACCGCATAGCCGAACGCCTTGTTCTACCATGCCAAAATACCCGTTTCCAGCGTTGGACTCACAAGCATTTACACAACGACCATTTGCGTAGCGTCGAGATAGAAGGCACAGCCATATCGCTTCCACCGGTAAATTTCGACGCACTCTATATTTTCAATCATGCCTGGCATCACTTTTCGCAAGGAGAAGGGATCGGATTGAGGCAGTTATGTGACTGGGTCCGCTACCTGCATATCTTTCGTAGCGAGATAAACCGTATAGAAATGGAAAGAGATCTGAAATCTTTCGGTTTATGGTATCCTTGGCAAATATTCGGGCCTATTGCCGTCGATATGCTGGGACTTCCCCGTGAAGAATATCCTTTCTACACCGATCGCTATGCAAGGCAGGCTGCACGGGTTATCAGTATGATTGAGGTAGACGGTAATTTCGGTTTTTTCGCTCCGTCACGAATGAAGCGTCCCGAAGGGTATATAGCCGGTAAAGTGCATTCGTTCAGACGAATGAGCAATCGTTTCGGAAAGCTCTTTCTCATTAGTCCTAAAGAAGCCGTATCCGCATGGAGTAATTACGTGTATATAGGTATAAAACAGGTAATTACCGATACGTTAAATCCTCTCAAGACATGAGAACCGCATTGTGCATCAGCTGGCTTTGGGGTACTTCCAACGGAATTCGTTCCCATATTGTCCTGAGCAGCATTTCAGGAATGGGATATGTATGTGCCTCACTCGCCTTTGTCTGGGTGAGCAAGCGTCTGGTAGACATCGCCACCTTCAAAGCCGGAGGTGGGCTTTGGAGTTACGCCGCATTGATGGGATGCTGTATCGTAGTTCAGCTCTTTTGTTCGGCGATAGGCTCCCGAATCGATTTACTGAACTCCGTGCGGTTGAAAAACACGCTTCGCCATCGCCTTTTTGCACGTATTATGGAAAGCCCACTGGCCGATAAGAAGCAACTCCATACGGGCGAAATGCTCAACCGCATGGAGGAAGATACCCGCATCGTGACCGATGTGCTGTGTACAGCATTACCCTCGGTTATTGGAATCGTGGTACAACTTGTGGCAGCTTTCTGTTTTCTGGCAGTGCTCAACCTCTCGCTGGCCTGGATACTGGTCGGTATCATGCCTGTGGCATTGCTACTAAGCAAAATCTACCTGAGGCGCATACGCCACTTTACAGGCGAAATACGTTCCACCGAAGAGCACATACAATCGTATGTGCAAGAGGGGCTGCAACACCGTACGCTTATCCGCTGTCTGGAGCACATACCACATACCACTACTGCTCTTAGTGGTTTGCAAACCACCCTTTACCAGCAAGTAATGCGCCGCACGGACTTTACGCTCTTTTCACGTACTGTGGTACAAGCAGGTTTTGCCATCGGATATGCTACCACTTTTCTATGGAGCATTCAAGGATTGTTCAGTGGGGCGGTCACTTTCGGTATGATGACCGCTTTCCTGCAACTGGTGGCGCAAGTACAACGTCCTGTGGTCGAACTGAGCCGTTACATCCCTTCTTTCCTCCAGTCAGTCACTTCGGTGGAGCGGCTGGAAGAACTTGATGCGTTACCGCCGGAAAAACAGGGTAAGCCCATACTTCTGCCGGGTAGTGTGGGTGTTCGTTTGGAGGAGGTCAGCTTTAGTTATCCAGATGGATCTCATAAGGTTATCAATAACTTTACATACAATTTCACTCCCGGGAGCTTCACCGCCCTTGTGGGGGAAACAGGAGCCGGGAAAAGTACACTAATTCGATTGATACTGGCATTATTTACTCCCGAAAAGGGGTACATTACACTTTATAACGACACAGAAGAAGTGGCTGCCTCCACACTTTCCCGTTGCAATCTGGTGTATGTACCGCAAGGCAATACCTTGTTGAGCGGAACGATACGTGAGAATCTGTTGTTAGGTAATCCTCATGCTACGGAAGCCGAACTAAAGGAAGTACTTTACGCAGCAGTCGCAGAGTTTGTGTTCGATCTGAAAGACGGGTTCGATACCCATTTAGGTGAGGGAGGTGCTGGGTTGAGCGAGGGACAGGCACAACGACTTGCCATTGCCCGAGGCTTACTTCGTCCAGGTGGCATTTTGTTGCTGGATGAGCCCACTTCGTCTCTCGATGGTAAAACAGAACGTACATTACTTAAGCGGCTGGCTACGAGAATGACTGGAAAAACCGTTATACTGATCACGCATCGCAATCAGGCAGCAAGTAGCTGCGCTGCTACTATTACAATAGAAAGAAACCAATAATGGTTCTTATTTTTTTTATTAACTTTTAAAAAACAAAGAGAATGAAACAAGAATTTGAAAATGGTACGCAAGACGTACATATGGAACAGTATGAAACTCCTCGTATGGAGGTGATTGAGATGGAAATCGAAGGTCCCATCCTACAGATGTCGGGTGAACATGGCGGCCGCCAGGACTGGTAATAATTAAAGTAAAAAAACGAGAATGAAAACAAAACTCTTTGCGGCAGGAGCCGCTTTATGTATGCTCGGAATGACCGGGTGCAACAAAGACATGATGGAGGATACCAATGTGCAGGTAGGCCAACAGATAACGATGGACATGCAGGCCTCCGGACCGCAAACTCGTGCGGACTATACTGATGACGGCAGTACGATGAACTTCTCCTGGAGCGATGGTGATGCAATCAGTGTAGTGGTGAACAGTGTAGCTGGCAATGGGAACTGTAGGTTGACCACCTCTACTGCCGGCAAAAGCGTACCCTTTAGTGGCAAGGTAGTCGGATGGGCAGAAGGTGATAAAACAATCTATGCTTTTTATCCCTATAACTCAACACCATATACCGTTACCGGAGGCGATAACCCAGCAACAGCCACTACTCTTTTGACTCTGCCTAATCCGCAAATGTACACGGTGGGTGGTGCCATCGGCAACAGTTTTATGGTAGGAGCGGGTGCGGCTACCGCCACTAACACGACCATCAATGCCTTGGCAAGCATGAAGCAGGTGATGAGCATCGTGAACCTGAATATCACTAAAGCACCCGGCAAGGTGAAGGGCGTGAAACTGAGTTGTACAGAGGCCGTTTTCCCTACTACGGCAACCGTCACACTTAGTACTGCTGAAGTTTCGGCATCCGGCACTTTGGCTAATGAACTCTCCATGACTGTGACCGATAATACAACGGAAGCAACTAAGGTAGTCTCTTTCGCTATGTTTCCTGCGGACCTGAGCGCTAAGAAAATCCACATTGAAATTACGTTTGAGGGTGGTAAATCGAAAATCATTGAGAAAGACGGAACTAAATTTTTGCGCAACACGCATTACGTGATGGGGTTCGATGGGACCCCCAAGCCTGAACCTGTGGGAGATGTCGTCCTTTTTGCTGAAGGAGTGGGTCTCGAATCGGGATGGTATGATCAAAATAAGTCACGCGTGGGCGATAGTCAGCTATGCTGGGCTTGTACCGAAAGTAATATGATTCAGTGGTGGCAGGACCGCTATATTGCTGCGGGAAAAACACTTCCGTCTGACGCCCCAAATGGAGTTATACCAGGTCGCGAAAATGCAGTATCCAGAAGACTGGCAATATTTGAAGATTTCCATATGCGTGAATTTGAAAACAGAGGGGGTGCTATCTTAAGGGGAATCCCTCAATACTTCACGACCTATTATCCTGAAATATTCTCAGACTTTAAACCTTTTTTTTCTGAAGGCACATATGCCAGCAGTAAATCCTTTCGGAGTTTGAAAGAATTCTCTGATTTTGTAGTGACCGGACTAAAAGAACATGGGATTGTTGGCTTAGGACTTACCGGGCATGCAACGACTCTTTGGGGAGTCACATACAATACTGAAACAGGACTTGTAAAAGATATATTTATGACTGATTCGGACGATAGGGATAACGGTAAGATTTATCATGGGTTATGGGAAAATCGATCTGTCAAAGAGCGAGCTGATGGCAGACCTATATTGGGAGGAAGAGGTAAACTGATTGAAGACGCAACTATACTGTATGCATATCCCGGAAAAGCTGATTAAGGATATTTTCCGGGGCTAAACTTTGAAACAGCTCAGCAGAGAATAAGTCTCTTTTCGCTTTTCCTTCTTGGGAATCATAATTAGAATAACGAGTAGCTTTTTATGATTCCCAATCTTTCTAATATACTGATTTTATAAAAGATTAAAAAGCAAACAAAACAAATAACTGAATAACAAGACTTTAACCCAAACAAAAAACAGTCATTTATTTCAACAACAGATTCGTATCAACTTAAAAAAACAAAGAAAATGAAATAAGAATTTGAAAATGGTACGCAAGACGTGCATATGGAGCAATATGAAGCTCTTCGTTTAGAAGTGATTGAAATAATTGAGGGTTCCATCCCACAGATGTCTGGTGAAAATGGCAACCGTCAGAACTGGTAATAATTAAAATAAAAAAACAAGAATGAAAACAAAACTCTTCGCAGCAGGAATCGCTGTATGTATGCTCGGAATGACAGGGTGTAACAAAAACATAACGGAAGATATTGATGTGCAGGCAGGCCATCAGGTAGTAATGACCATGCAAGTCATCGGACCACAAACTCGTGCGGACTATACTGACGATGGCAGTAGGATGAACTTCTCGTGGCGCGATGGTGATGCAATCAGTGTAATGGTGAACAGTGTAGCCGGCAATGAAAATTGCCGGTTGACCACCTCTACTGCCGGCAAAAGTGTACCCTTTAATGCCAAAGTAATCGGATGGACGGAAGGTATCAAAACAGTCTATGCTTTCTACCCGTATAATTCAACATCCTATACTGTTACCGGAGGCGATACCCCGACAACAGCCACGACTTTGTTGACTTTACCCAATCCGCAAACGTACACAGTGGGTGGAGCCATCAGCAACAGTTTTATGGTAGGAGTGGGTACAGCTACTGCCATCGGCGAAGCCATCAATGCCTCGGCAAGCATGAAGCAGGTGATGAGCGTCGTGAACCTGAATATCACCAAAGCTCCCGGCAAGGTAAAGAGCGTGAGGCTGAGTTGTACAGAAGCCGTTTTTCCTACTACGGCAACCGTAGGGCTCAATACTGCTGAAATTTCTACATCCGGCACTTTGGTTAATGAGCTCTCTATGAGCGTGACCGATAATACAACAGAAACAACTAAGGTAGTCTCTTTCGCAATGTTTCCTGCGGATCTGAGCTCTAAAAAGATTCGTGCCGAAGTTACGTTTGAGGGTGGTAAATCGAAAGTCATTGAAAAAGAAGGAGTTAACTTTGCACGCAACATGCACTATGTGATGGAGTTCGATGGTTCACCGCCTTATTATACGGAAATCAACGGTTTAAAGGTGGCGCTTGGTAACTTGGTAGCCGACGGGGATAATGGCGCAAAAATTGGCGCACCTACCGATAGCGGTTTGTTCTTCCAATTTGGTTCACTCATTGGTTGGAGTTCAACAGCCCCCCTTTCTATCGTTGTAAAACCAGCCAATTTTAACGGTAGTGCGGATTGGAAAGATACAAAAAAGATTTGGCAAGGTACAACGGGCACTGTTCCATTTACAGCTACTGGCTCTGATAATGAGAAAGCAGGGGTTGGTGATCCATGTCGCTACTACCTAAAGGGCAGCTGGAGATTGCCGACCAAAGAAGAATTCACGAAGTTATTCAAAGGCTCTAATTATCCTAATCCCGGCCCTTGGACTTGGGCTGGCTCTTTTGCTTCTCATACGTCTGGCGCGATACTCCAGGCTTCCGGCAGACGTCACTACGCCAATGGTAACCTGGAAAATGTTAAAGTAGAAGGTTACTACTGGAGTACGTCGTCCCTCAATCATCCCGTAGGATATGGGGTTAGCCTATTTTTCTACAACACCTACTTAGCATTAAATAGTAGCCGTAATCGAGCGTACGGGTTTCCTGTTCGTTGTGTACAAGAATGAGCAAGTAACAAACTTGGAGATTTTATAAAGGGACAGCGAAAAAGGTCCGCTAAGTTTTTGTATCTTTCTTTAATTGAGATTTGCACATGCAAAGAATGAAGAAATCATAGTGATAATTTGCAGAAGAAATAATCTTTAATAGAATGATCAGAGGGAGATTATTCGGGTTAAAAAGGAGTTTGAGCCTATGTCGTAATACTTTATTATATTGAACTCAAATTAAATAATAACAAAAAAGATGTAATTGAAATAGAGAAATTCAGAGAATAAAATAAATTAAGCCAACTTACTCATTTGAAAGCAGTTGGCTTATTTTATATATTTAATCCTTTTCGTTTTTCTGTTTTGTGATTAAATCTCTCAAATTCTTCTATGCCATCTCTTTTTCTACTATTTAATTATTTTCCACGGTTTTTAAATTCATTTTACAACTCTTTAGCTATATCTCTTTTGCTGGAGAAATTAGAATTTTATTATCCAATTTAGTGGATAAAAAGTTATAAATTCAACGCACCGGAAACACAATCCAAGTGAATGCCAATGGTTTGAAGGAATCAATTTTGATATTTCTGAAACATGATGGACTGCAAGCATTAATAGCATGACGGAATATATCAAGACTACGAAAATATGGAGTATGCTTCCGGCAAAATCATATAAAAATCCAATTGGGTACATTTTGACTATTTACCCACGCTACAGAGACTTGTAACGTGGATAAAATTATCTGTTTCAAAAAAACATCCAATAAAAGTAAGTGCATCTCCCTATCCACCGATAAAAAGATGCACTAACACAAACAAAACAAACAATAAGCGACCTTCACAGGCAGCGAAAAATCCATTATTAATCATTTTTCATAGGTTAAAATGACAGGGAAAATGGATCCTTTAGGAAACAAGCAGCTTCACAGCAACTTGAAAATTATAAATAATTTAATTAATCATCCCATTCCAAATGTTCAAAAAAGGTCTTGGCCAATATATTATCATATAAAATCATATTCAATCAATAAACAGTGTCATACATTCAGTTATTTCCTGTTCAATTCCAGTCATCTTCCTCTTCCTTAAAAAGTCCGTATTTCCTCACCAGTTCCGAGAGTTCTGGATCGAGGTTCGCCCGGAATTTCATTTGGGCGTTCATATCCACCGCACCGAGCAAGAGCCGTACCGCTTGTTCTTCATTCCCCAAGCGTGCCTGAAGGATGGCCTGCATGTACTTGTTATCGGCCGTCTGGGGCGATTTCTCAAATATTCGCAAAGCAGCCTTGTCATATCCTAAAGACATGTAAGCAATGGCCGTATTCACATCATCATACGGGCGCAGCATTTCCAATGCCTGTTCGTATTTACGTTTCTCCAGATATTCCACAGCCCGGGCATAGGTCGTATCCGGTTCGTTGGTATAGATTGTATCCTGCTTCATTCCCCTGCGCGAGAGACTGAATCGGAAATCTACCGCACGTATTATCGGATAGAGTTTCTCTAACATATAAGCGTATTCCGATTTATATTGGCTTTTTATCAGCCATTCGCGCCGGTCGGGTTCCTGTTCACGGTCAATAATCCTCAATATAGCGTCTTTATGGCCTTTGAAGTCTGCATCACTCACAATCAGGCTGCGTAACTTGTTCCAATCCTCGGGGATGGTGCGTATCTTTATCAGGTTCGGTAAATCCGGAATCTCGTCTTTCACTTCACGGTGAATCAGGTTACCCGCCTCGTCCATCTCAACGTTGACACCGACAGACAATGAATCGTACAGCGCGGTAAACTCCCTTACCAGAACGTCACGGATGGATTTTGCACGCTTCTGGGCTATTTCTCCGTTGACGCGCCAACTGCCTTCGGGCGATGAAGAAGCGAAGAGTGTCAGACTGTCTATCCTGTACACAGGATCGGTCATCAGTGCCAGAGTAAGATCTTTCACTTTCTTTACTCCTTTGCGGTTCACGGCAATGGTTTCGTTCAGGTTGAAGTCGTTTTGCGGAAAGTAAAAATTCACGCTTGTATTGGCTTCCGCATCCCGGGCAATGATTTTTCGCACATAACGCGGAGTCTTGTCAATGAATTTAGTCATAGAACTCACCAGATAAGTCAGTGTATCCGACTTCGGAAGCGGATATTTGCTTCCGTTGCCGCTTAACACATTACCTACCACATACACCTTCATACGTGCCGAGTTTTCATCTGCGGGCACCTTCTGCGAATAGAGAAATTTCACCTGATCGGCAGCATAAATCACCGTATCGAGTTCCGCATCCGGATTGAACGGGAAACGCACGATATCATGGTATTTCTCGTCTTTCATCGCTTTGCGCGCCTCGTTACGGGCTATTTTCTGCGTGTTATAGAACTTTTTCACCAGGTCGGTGGAGTCGAGCGAATTGATATGCGCTATCCAGTTTCCGTATTTTTCCTGCAGAGCGGCATGCCGCACGGCGGGCGGATGTATGTTATACAATTCGCGTATCAAATGGTATTGCGGGTAGACTGACCGTAGACTCTCGTAACAGTGGATATAATGCTTTACCGTTGTCACCGAGTCGAACCGGCTGAGTTCGAGTTCCCTGGACGCTTTACGACTGGGCAGGTGCAGTTGTAGCGAATCGGACAGGTTGCGGTGATAGGCGTACAATGGCAACTTGCTACGGGTAAACCCTGTTTGTTCATCACCCAAACCATAGTATGCGAATATGCTCTCCTCCGAAAAGTTTGCCAATGACTTCTGCCTTGTCTGTACCGTATCCAGCCTTTCAGCCGTCAACCACAAGGGAGGCACGGTGTCCACACCCCGGACATAATAGAGCCTGTGTTCCGCCTGCCGCAAGGGTTCAAACGATACCCTGTCATAAAAATATTTCTTACGGGTAACCAGTTCTCCTGCCTGATAGTTGGTACGAAGTTCCCATTTGTGGTTGAAGTAACGGAAGCGCTCCCGCAAACCGGACCACTGGGGTTGTAAAGTGTCATTCACCCGCTCCAGTGCACGGTCATACTGCCATTGTTGGCGCTCTATCATCAGCCGGGAGTTCTTCAGCATATACTCTTTCAACAGGCTGTCCCGCCGGATTACCTGCCGGTTGAACATCTCAAAACGCAGTAAAAGCGGATCCGGACGGCGTTTTTTAGCATCCTGTATCGCCCATAGCTTTTCCAGTCTACGTTTATACCATTTCAGACGTTCCAGATAGCGTTCAAAAGAACGGTAGTTTACGTAAGTGCGGTAAAAATTGGCGGAATCCGGAATTATTTTCTCTACATAACGGTCGTATCGCCGGTAGTCCCGCTCCTGCAACTCCCGGAAGCGCTGTCCCGTGAAGCGGAGTTCTTTCAGCGAGTCGGGCACGTCGCCCCTCATAAGCACCGGACGGACGTTCACCATCCAGTTCTCCTGTTGCAGAACTTTGGGAACTGTCACTACAAACTCTACATTAATCAGCCCGTTCCGCTCTGCTGTATTACGCGTGGAACCGGCTGATACCACCACTTCATCAAGCGCCACCGTGGTCAGGTTCTCTTTATGGATACTATCCCATTCCACCGACATGCCCACGGGGATGCTGTCACCTTTCGCACTGATGAATGTAAAGTTCAGAACCGGGGGCTGATTGGCGGAATCGCGTTTTGCTATCTCCACCGGCTCACTCCGCCGGTTGGCAGGCAAAGCAAGTGTCACCCTCGACTGCTCCTTGTAGAGCCTGCCAAAGGGGGAACATGCTGTGATAACTATTATCAGAAACAGAATATAGAAAATTTTAGAATGCTTCATGCTTCCTTGCGCCAACTGAAGGGCCGGTCTTAGAACAAATAAACAAGATTAAACGCCACTTTAGGTATCGGCAGGAAATAAGTGCCCGATTTCACCTTACCACCGCAATGCTCGCAACGATATTTCGTGTAGGGGGTAACAAGCAGCCCCAGTCCCGCTTCCACTTCCATGTTCCAGCGCTTACTGAGTAACCAAGAGCGGCCATAGGTCATTCCTGCGCCATAGCCCCATCCTTGGTAGCGGTAATCGAGTACCTTATCCCATGCCACGTTGAAGCGTGCGCCCATGGCATACATGCTGATGAAGTTTCCGGCGTAGGGTTGCCAGAACCAGTAGCGTGTACCGGGTTCTATCAGGAAATGCTTGACCTTTTTAGTGTCACTAAAATTCCACGGATTATAAGAAACACTCATATTCAGCGTCCAGTGTTTATCCAGAAGCATACTGCCTTCAACGTTGAATGTGGTGGTGGCCAGTTTCAGCGTATTGGTTTGTACTGAGTAAAACTGGGCATGCAGACGAGTCGTAAGAGCGCCCGCAAACAGCAGGAAGGAGAATACCAAGCAATATCGTACGAATTGTTTCATGGATGTTTCAATATAGAAAGTTTATGTTAATTTACTGTTAGCTGTTCAGACCATTCGCCGTAACCGGGCCGATAGCAATAGGCGGTGGGTGGCGCTTCAACCTGTATATAGTTGTCTGAAACTAATGTGCTGTAAAATTCAGAGAGTCTGACCAGAAAGCTGTCGGGCACATGTACGCATGGTATGCCTCCTTCATGCTCAGGATCGGTTTTGTTGGTGGCCACTAATACCGGATATATAATACTCAAATAATAAGCGGAGTATCCGAAAGCACACCACTTATCTTCCACATAGAACAAGTAAATGTAATACAGGTTTTGGGACTCCTTATCAATTGCCAAGTTCGGAATTTCCATATTTATCTTTATTATCGGTTAATAATCACTCACACATCTCACCATACCGTTCGCCATACTTTTAGCCTGGGTATCACAGTAGGGCATACCCGGCGCAAAGTCAAAAAACCAGGCTTGGTCCGTACCCTTTTCTGTGGAAGACCAGTATCTTTTCGTCTTACCGGGTTCTTCCATAGGTTTGTCCTTATATACCAAGCCGATGGGTTCACGAAACATCCACATCAGCTGCAACTCGCGTTGAGTGGGAACACGCCATTTCCGCCCTGCACCCGGTGCACCGGCAGCACCATACCAACGGCACCCTGTATCTGCAGTGGTGGTAAAATCCGGATTCTGATTCTGCCCGCCATCATTTACTCCTTGCATTGTCATCCAATTCTTATTATTGTCCCCCACATCTTCGGTTGCCACGATAAAACGAAACGGTATTCTGTCATTGACACTCAAATTCCCACCGTTTCCTTTGGAAACCTGATGCCGGATAGTAGCGCCGTTCCTCATCATCTTTACCCCGGTCCCCCATTGGGCAGCTCCTGCCAATCCGTCCGCATAAATAACGGCATACGTTTTTCCATCGACAGTCTCTTTTCGAATATACTGCCCGGAAACTTCCGAAGGAAAGCCTAAGCAGAATAAAACGATCCATAAAATGGGATAGATTTTGAAACTCTTCATCTTTATTTCTTATTAAGTTGCATTTCGTTTACTTATCGACGTCGCCCACATGGGCGGCTTTATCAGGATCCTGCGAAGCTCTGACGGCATGCGTATTGCCGACGGCATCGGAGTACACTTTCCCTTCATTCGTAACAACAAAGGCTTTATCGGCATTCGGATCGGCAGTAGACGACCAATAGCTGCCCGCCAACTGTTTTTGCGTACTTGAAGAAGAAATCCAGGTTCCTATCAGCTCGCTGACAGAAGGGAGATACCACAGAATATCCTTTGCTGCTACTCCCTGGTCATATCCGTTCGTTCCCCGATAGCAGGTGTAAGCAGCCGCATACTCTTCCCAAGGAACACCGATCGCTTGCAACAGTTCGGTATTCTTATGCCCGTCTGTCATCGAAGTGGCTCCCCTTTTGTCGAACCCTGCTCCTGCATACCATTTCAGGTCTTTCGCTCCCGGCGTTGTGGTGCCGGAGGAGCTTCCCACCGGATAGTATCCATCCGAAAAATGAAGCTCTATCTTGTTCGGGTACTTCCATCTAACGGCATTCACATCATTTACTGACGATAAGGCAATACCATTTGCATCGTATGCCGCAAGTTCTCCCGAGAAATAGCCCGGTATCAACCGGATGACATTGGTATCATCCGGACTGTTTCCTTTCAGGGTAATGTTGTAAGTCAGATCGTAATTGGCGGACACACTGAAATCGGTCGTGAAGTTCTTTCCCAAAAACAACTGATAAATAGAGAAATCTCTTACAATATTCAAATTACCGGAGCCAGGAACCGTAGCATTCTCCAGCCCTATTATCTGAAGGTAAGTCCCGCCCGTCGGCGCGTTATCGCGACGGGTACTCTGTGTAGAGGTGGGCACCGCCTGCTGGAGATTGATCGGGATATATATAGGGTCCGTATTAATCACCGGATTTGCGGCGGTTACTGTTTTGAGTGATTTAGTCCAGAAAAGACCGGTTTTGTCTATCGAACTCTCTGAGGGGAAAATAGCTTTTCTTCCGATTATATTATAGTAACTCTGTGTGGGAATATTCATCAAAGTCACATTCCACGTATGTTCTACATCTATAAAATGTTGATAAGTTGTTTTTATATTAAATGTTACTCTTGCCACCGTACGCTTCAAAGAGACATATAACTGTTTGCCAGCACTGATTTCAGCGGCAGTCTGGCCGCACATGACGATTCCGGTTTTCTCTCCACCGCCATTTGGCAGAGTCACCTTGCTCCTGGGAAAAGTCCCGTCATCGGTCGCCAACGTCATACAAAACTGCTGTAAATCCTCATAGGTCGAACTGCCTACCGTCATAGTTGCAAACTCACTCTCATTGACGTTGGTTAAAATCACAACCATGTTTTTTTGCCCCGCCGGTGTAGGCATGATCTCCACCTCATCTGTCCTGATGGAACCATCCGGAGAAGTAAAAAATTTCTTTTCTACCAGTTTCCCATCCGGTTTTGTCCCGTCAAACTGGAAACCCATATACGAATAAACGGCATTATCTTCAGTGATAACCGCAGACGGAGTTGCCCTTGTGACGGAAGGTGTCGCCACAAGTTCCACATCCATATCCGGAGAGGACATCGAAAGGACGGGAGGCATTTCTTCCATGCGTGTTCTCCCTGCAGACAAAGTATTATAATCGTCTATGCCCAAGGTCAGCTTCACGGTAACCGGCTCTGTGGATAAAGACGTCCCGGAGTCGGGCAACAGGCTATCCTCCGTACATCCTCCCAAGGCCAAGCAGGCGATGCATATCGAAGCTATTGTTTTTTTTATCATGATAATATCGGTCATATTTTGTTATCATACCATTACTTATGAAGCATCACGGACACAGCGCACAGAAGCCGTCATTTTCTTGTCATACGGAGATAGCACCAACTTAGTTGTTACAGTTAGTCCTGTATAATCAATATACATACCCCATGCTTCGTTTTCGTTTACTTCAGTACCGGTCCAATATGGTTTATTTCGATTCGCATCTTGATTAAAGTTCAAATCGGAAAGATTACTTCCATTAGCCGATACCAGTACTAATACTGTCCGCAACTCAGAGGCTCTCGGAAGTCTCCAGTTATGAAAACCGCCCCCGTTATATTTTCTGCAAAGCTCTTTTGCAACCAGCTGCCCGTTTGCATCTTCCCACGGGACAAGTACAGTGGAGATATCGTTTCTGGTTATCTGAATTACAGGATAAGCTTTTTCGTTCTTGTACACGTTTATATCATCCGTTATTTTTAGACCATCGGTGGGCTGTTTGGTGGGATCCGGTGTATTAACAGATACATAAGCTCCGTTACCGCCATAGGCCACAGTAGTAAGATAGTCTTCGAACGGATGCACTCCGGTAGCTAAATAGGTAGTTTTTGGGGGATATGTAGTCTGCCACGAATCACCCGGCTTAGTGGCTGAAGGCCAATAATATTGATTTAAATTCATCCACTTATAGTCCCCGTTCCCGGGAGGCACTATATTGCCTCCAAAATCACCGTCAATTACCTCTGAACTCCAGTTCTGAATACTCAGGCTCAAAGCAGAGTTATTATAGACCAGGTCATATGTATTTTTATATCCCTGCCTGAAACCAAATGACTTACCATCGTCACTGCGGTTAAGATAGATCCTATCGAGCGTAAACAACTCATTAATTCCATTGACATTCAATACGAGGACTATATCGCCGTCACTTACTTTGGTATCCATAAACGATGGAACCAGAAACTCGTAGGTGAGAACTTGCGTAGTAGACAATGCTGCAGCAGGGGCTACTGTTATGCCTATCGGACCGGCGGTAGCTCCATCCTTTGCCAAACCTGTTTCCGGGTCAATTGCTCCTTGGTTCTTAATCCAGCTACCCCCAAGGTTATCCAGGGAGACACTGCTCAACGTGAACTCCGGCCCTTTATCCACGTATTTCGTGATGTTAAGAACGATCCACGTATAGGCATGCCGGAAGTTTAAAGGAATAGTTGCCACAGGGTCACCGGATGGAACGAACGGATAGATGGTGCTGGTATTGTAAAGCAGATCCGTCTGTTTGAGATCAGTCTTGGAGGAGAAATCAAACGGGATACCGTCCGTATAGACATCTTTCGTAGCGGATAAGACGGGCGGATAGTAGGCAACCACCTTTAATGCCTTACCTTCCGGACCCGCGGGTGTGACAGTTGCATTATCGGAATTGTCAGTAAAATACCAATTCCACTGCGTGGAGGAGTTAGGGCGTTCCATAGTCGCTGTCATGTCTGACGATCCTTTGAATATCTCACTCCCGTTCTCACTTTTAGTGAGGGACATGCCAAAGGAATAGGAATTTCCGGTAAAATCGGTTGTGGGCGTTATAATAGTCCTTGATTGGGTGGTCCCCGTCTTTTCTATGGACGCGTTGAAATTCAGAGGGACTTCCTCTGCCGGGGTATCCGGGCCCGGACCGTCATAGTTGTCACAAGCTACTGCCAATAGTAAAGGGCACACTGCCAGGATGATTGCCCGGGGTAAGGTATATTTCTTATTTATATCCATATTCATCTTTATATATCGTTTCAATTACTTATCATTCGATCTCTGCCTTACGCAACGAATTTTCAGTTTTTCCGTTTTCTTATAATGTAATGCATATCCGGGATTAGTGTTAAAATCCACAGCCCATGCCGAACCGGACTTTTTCCTTAGCTCATCTGTTGTACCTTCCAGATACTCACTCCCGCACCAATAAGTACCGGACAGCGGTGTAAACCCGCGCATTTTTTCCAAACTTCCCTGATTCACATAAATAAATGCCAGTTCCGAAAGTCGCGGAAGTCTCCAGTCGTTGTATCCGTTTTCTTCCAAATTGCGACATAAGTCAAAGGCTGTCAACGTAGTTCCGGTCTTCCACTGAACGTTCTCGCTGCCCGATTCATCCACCATATCATCGCCGGAAACCATCAGATTGGGAAAGGTACCTTCATTATCAAAGGCATCTGCCACCGTAGCATATAAGATCCCGTTTTGTCCTCCCGAAATATTCGGAGAGTAAAAGCTATTCCCTTCCTTATAAAATTTATTGTAGTCAAATGAAAGATATATATTAGTACCCCAATAAGATTTTTTCTTGGGAATTTTCTGTGAAGAACCTGCAGCATAACTCCAGTCTACAACCTCTCCATTAAATCCCTGATAAGTCAGGTAGTATCCCGAAATGGAAGGTACGGAGGCCACTTGACCCGTAGTCCATGGTTCAATAATGGCATCGAAGCCTAAATTCTTCGGCATGCTCTTGTACGCAAGTTCGGCAGTGGCATAACCCGCAGCTGCCACGCTCTTGATAGTAAACTGGTATACGTGGTTGCGCAGGATATTCATCTTTTCACCGGAATTGTCGTTAGTAAAGTCCACACGATAGTAGGACATATCCGGAGAGTTATTATAATAGCCTCCTACGATAATTGCCAAGCGGTTGCTATGCTGACCATCATAGACGTTGCCCCACTGCAAGTCAGCTTCGGGCAGGTAGATTTTTTCCTCACAATAAGTCCCGTTCGTTATGTATGAAGTGTCATAAGTCTTTGTGGATGTTGTTCCGGAAGCGGTGGAAGGGTTGTCTATCACTATTTTGTTTGAAGTGATGCCGCCAGTGGTAGCAGTGGTCCAGTGGTAGTTCGCCAGTGCCGGCATATAGGTATATTTCTGCCCTGCTTTCCATACTTGCACCTCAGTCATAACGAAAGGTTGTTTGCCGGTGCCTGTATTGGTCCATGAGACAGTACCGTCCACATTTGTTTTCTTGGTGCCGATACCGATGTCCACACGTGCCACGGCACGGATCAACTCTGTATTGCCGCTATAAGCGGTACCTTCCTGCACCTGTACGGAAGCGCCACCATTCACCACTCCGAACATGGGGTACGGATGAGTGTCATCGAAAACAAGGGGGGCGTCTGTTGCCGTGCTCAGGCTGGCTTGTTGTACTTCCGCGTAGCTCTTGCCGTACAGTCCGTACAGAAAGCCATAGTCAGGGAGATTGGCAAGAATAACAAGCTTGTAGTTATCATTGCTGTTCGCACTCTGCAACAAGGTAGCGGTATAGGTTCCACCGGTATTCTTTTTTCCTTCCGCCACGTAACGCAGAGCCCCGTAAGAGTCACCGTCAGCATTGAACTGAAGAATATAAATTGAAGTGATCTGCGCGTCTGTTCCCGTACCGTTTCCTGAAGCCGTGCCGGCATCGGTAGCAGATACGGAGAGCTTGACAAGGACGGGACCGTCCTGCTGTATGCCGTATCTGTCCTCGTTCTGGCAAGCTCCCAGCAGAATGATTATCCAAAGGAATTTTACCAGTCCGTTCAGTCTTAATATGTATCTATTATTTATCTTCATATTATATTCTTAACCTTTATATCTCTTCAAGGATAAAAGAATCAATTGTATTCTTTCCAGACAACAGTTTCCCCCCAACCTGTAATCTCGATCTCTACACCCACAGAACCTTCAAAATTTAATAAAAGATTAGTGGTTTTTCCAACGATGGGGACAATCGGGCTGCCGCTGCCGTCAGTCGTTACGCTTTTAAGCAAAGACCGATTGTGGTAAATGTCTATCGTAATTCCCTTACTGTTTATTGTAGGGAAAAGCCGGCACATGGAAACCTCAAAGTCTTTGTTCGCGGCAAGAGTCATCGGCGGGGAATAAGAAGCGGGATCGCCTCCGTAATTGCCGCTAAAATCCATCCGGCTGCTTGTTTCACGGATAACGAGCGAGTAATTTCCATCTTCCGCACCTGTGAGTTTTTGCAATCCGCGCAGGGTTATATTCATTGACGCCGTCATACGGGAGATATCCATAATTCGTTCTTCGACATGATCGGACGCTGTATTATTTTCTATTTTAAGCTCTCCATAAAACAAATCGGAGGGAGAGGTGAATATGCTCTGTTCTGCCCTTGTAGATGCAGAAGGTTTCAGTGATATGAAACCGTCGGAGCATGGATCGCCCTTTTTCAGGGGGCTGACGAGCATCGTACCGTCCTGCGTGTTGCACAAGGTTATGCAATGAAGGATGGGAATACCCGGATAATTCAGGGTAACAGGTTCCATACTGTTCACAGGGAGTATGTCAAGCAACAAGTCTTTGTCATCAAATACATAGAGGCTCATATCTTTTATCGTTTCCTGCGGTATGTCTGCAGGCAGATTCACCTTCAGCGGGATACCCTTGAAACAATCATCGGTATTCTCGGCTATACACCCCGATAACAACAGCAGTGTGAACATAAGGTATAATATACCCGGGATGAACCGGAATTTGCAGGCACCTGTCATAATAGAGATTCTTTCTTATTTTATTTCTTTTGTAGTTTAAAATATCTGCCACGGAGACTGCCGTGGCAGATATTTATTAATAAGTATGCATGCCCTGCAGAAGGGACATATCAATCATAATAATCAATGCGGGAATTAGTTCCATTCTTTGTTGATTTCCGGTGCCAGGACCCATGTTGCAGGAGTAACGGTTACCTCTACGGAACTGTTTACTGTCGGTTTAGTCGGGTCCTCGGTACCACCACCACCGCTACCACCTTGGTTGGTAGGTTTAAAATTGCCATTCAATTTTAGGCTTACAGTATACGCCTTACCCGCTTCAAGTTCATTCTTGTCTCCGCCTCCGAAGTAGGTGGTGAAATACATGGTCTGGTTTTCTTCACTGACATTACTATCGGCTTTTACCTTTCTCCATTCCACCTCAACCACAAGTGCTGTCGGATGATTGGCAATGTCCGAAACACCGGTGTTTGCGAAGGTATACCAATGTCCTATATCCGAAATTGTATTCTGTGCAGCACCGCTCCCGGGGATAAATTTGTCAGTACCGGCCTCTATGGTGTACTCATTATTGGGTTTGAACTGATTAGGTGCCTGGCCTGTCCATGGAGCAGCCCATTCTACACCACCGGTATACCGTTTCAAGTCTTGTGTGATATAGTCAGTGCCGCCTGTGGTAGCAGGAAGAAAATGTGTCAATCTCTGTGCGTTCATCAGGTAAACGCGCGTGATGGTAAAGTTAGCATCGGCATTCGTGGCAAAATCATTTGCCTGGGCATATACATTGTCCGTAACAGTTCCACCATTGAATGTAATCTCCTTAAGTTGTATTCTGGCTGACAGAAAGCGCAACGGCACTGTTACAGTAGCTTTCTGACCACCATTACCGTCATCACTGAACGCGCCCAAATCATTTATCCCCGACATATAGAGATTCGCATCCGTATGGGTTACCGCACCGGTTTTATCATCCGGATTGACAAGCATATCTGATAGGACAGCTTTCAGGGCATCCTCGCTTGCAACAGAGGCAAACGCCCCACCTGAAATCGTCAAGTCTCCAGTATTGGCTACAACTGCCACTTTCTTGGCGTCCGTCGTGGTGGATATCGAATTGGTACCACTTGCCGGAGTACCGATATACTGCTTCGTTATAACGAGTCCGCTCTGGTTGAAGACAAACACTGTAAGATTACTTACCGTACCATTTTTTGCATCCAGATCGCCGGGTATCCCCGCTGCCCTGCTGGTTGCCTGTACGCCGGTTCCTTCTAATTTAAGGATAACTTTCGCTTTCGGAGCATCGCTTCCAGTTCCGCCGGGAATTTCATCGTCGCTTTGTGAGCAACTTGCCAATGCCGCTATCGCACACATGGACAATAATAAACTTTTCACTTTCATTGGTTGATGTTTAATTAATAAATATTATAATGTTTACATATTTCAAACTATTTTTCTCGTTTGTTTTTAAAGTTCTATTCTATAATAAAGACTTATTTCCGATAAAAACAATTCTAAGACTATGATTAACAGTTTGTTACAGGTTCCCTATTATGAAGGAATATTAAGTAATTATAGAGATATACTTTAATAAAAAATAGAATTAGCAGTGTTTCAATATTATATGAATTTATTATCGACATGATGTTGAAACATTGCTGAAACAAAACGAAAAAAAACAATAAAAAGAAAAGTCTATGAATAAGAAAACATCACTGAACAAATTGCTCTATATACAAGAACATTTGTCATGTAGAAATTACCGTGAGAAATTGGAAAATGGATTCAAATATATTGAGTTTAAAAAAGATGAAGTCATACTGGAAAAGGAGACTATATGGAATCATATCGTATTCATGCTTGAAGGAGAATGTGTCATCAACTATAATCAGTTCAAAGACCGAAAATTCCAGGCAGGATCAATCATTTTGTTACCTAAAATGGCCACGATAAAAATGGAGGTAAGGGCGGGAAGCCGCTTGCTCTCGTTGTCGTTTGGCATTCCTTTAAATCTTTGTGATAAGTTTACGCTACAGTCGTTGACAGGACTCTGTGATAAGCTCAATTATAATTTTGAACCGGTCGAAATACGTTATCCGCTTCCTCCTTTTCTGGAGCTTGTAACGCATTGTCTGAAGCAGAAAATGGATTGCGGACATTTTCATGGCTTGTTACAACAAGAGCTATTTTTTTTACTTCGCTGTTTTTATACCAAAGAAGAATTGACACTTTTATTTTACCCGATTTTAGCAACAGAGTTATCATTCAAAGATTTTATCATCGGGAACTGTGCCAAAGTAAATAATGTGAATGAACTTATTTCCCTTTCAAACATGGGAAAATGTAATTTTCACTGTAAATTTAAGCAGGTATTCGGAACAACTGCCAAACAATGGTTGCTGAAACAACGTAATCAGCGTATTTTAAATAAGGTAATGGAATCGGAAACTACGATTGGAGAGTTAATGGAAGAGTTCAATTTTGATTCTCAGGCTCATTTTACGCATTACTGCAAACGGCATTTTGATTGTACACCACGAGAATTGATTATAAAGTATCAGACTATGGATCAGTAGTTTTTTGCCTGAATTACGCCTATAAGTACAAAATGTGAAAAAAAACATTCTTTTTGGCAATAAATACAAATAGTGGATGGTCTATCTTTGCATCATAAAACATACAGAATCCATGATTTTGTAGCCTGCATCTCTATTATAGAATAGAGTGTTATAAAAGACACCTTTTTAAAATAAGATGACTCTGCATTATAATAGGCTGTTGATCAAACCATTGATTCTCTTAAGATTACTCCGATCGAGCTCTTTAAGATATACCAAGGTCATTTCTTCTTTCGTGTGTCCTAAACCGGTGCTGATTGTAGCAACGGGTGCGCCATATTCCCTCGCCAATGTTGCCCAAGTATGACGGGCGGTGTATGTTGTCAGTGACGGAGCAATCCCCAATTTTTCGGATATGGTTTTCAGGTGTCTGTTTGTCCGCCCCAAAGCTACGCGGTATTGTTCATATTCGTTTTTATCCGTTTGAGGGTTAATCACAGGTTGGATTATAGGGAATATATAGCCATCCACATTCTCTTTATTAATCCCGTATTCATCCAGAATGGCTTGAATCTGGGGAGTAATTGTTATCTGAATAGTCTGTTTTGATTTATGCCTCCTATAGCTTATTGAATTTCCACAAATATTTTTCCATCTTAAAAAAATAATATCTACAAAAGCCATTCCTTGGGCATAGAAGCCAAATAAAAAGAGAGCCCGGGATTGCATCAGTTCCGGATTGGCTCCAAGATCGGATTGCGTTAACCGTAACATCTGCTCTTTATCCAAGGCCCGTTTTACGGTTTTGCACGGTTTGGTGCAAATGTCTTTGAACGGATAAGTGCATTTAGGCACGAAGCCGTCTTTTACAGCCAGGTTATATAGGGTCCGGAAGTTACGCATATAATATGCCTCTGTATTCTCACTGACTCCATTGCAAGACAAAAAGTCTTTGTAACAGGTTACGAATCGTTGGTTGATCTGGGACATTTTCACCTGCTTTGAGCCGACAAATTTTGCCAGGGAGGAACGTGTGCTACGATAGGCTGCCGCAATACCATCTTTTTTCATTGACTTTTTCCAGGCTATCTGTGAGTCAATAAAATCTAATAAGATGTATTTCCCCGCAGATTTGTGAGCAACAGCGGAAGCTATGTCCTTCACGGTATATTCATCTCCAGTCGCTTCAAGCCGCTTTATCTGCAGATAGAACGATCTGGTCATCTTATGTAGTTCCCGGCTGATCTTGCAATCGGCGTAATTGTTGGAACTGACCTTTTCTAAAACTGGTATAAATTCATTTTCCTTCATACGGTATTTAGTATATACAATCTCTTTTTTTCTCTGGTGAAGAAGTTGGAATACCACAGGGTAACTTCCGTCTTTCAATGCTCTCGATTTGTTTAGCTTTAATTTTACTGTTGCCATAAATTTTAATTTGAGTATAACATAATTAATTTTTCGGCAACAAAGAAAGGTGATTTCGACAAATACGCACAGTACAAGCATCGTCCTTTTTTTATGCTTTAACACCGAGAAAAAAAATATGTCACAAATGTTCTGAACAAGCGCTTTCGGAAACTCTGTTAGGACAGGCGCTGTTCAAAAGGTAATGGCCTGAAATTGGATCCTATCACACCGGTTTTTGCTCATGGATCGAGCAAAACCATCATTGCAGAGTTGCTAATTTGCAACAATCTTCCCAATCGTTTAAGATCACTTCTTAAATTGTTGCAAATATAACCCTATAGATCCACATATAGACTACCAATCAGCGCAGAAATACTGCGAATCAACAACGGGTAATCTATTTAGATATAAGATTGTCTTTATGTCCGTTTCTTACCTGCATCGGAGTCCCCCCTAAATGCTTCTTGCAATAGAAATTAAAGTGTGAGGAGGTGTTAAACTTAAATTCGTACATGATTTGCTTTAATGGAATATCGGGATCCTTTAGTTTCTGAAGGATTTGCTTGACTTTACGTTCTTGCATCCATTTATAAGGGGTTTCATCAAAGTTTTCTTTAAAAAGCTTCTCAAATTGTCTCATACTGTATCCCAACAAGTGAGCTAATTCTTTTGAGGTTTTCACTTTTGAGTAATTACCTAAAATTATTTCGACAAAAAGCGGACTGTTACCCAATGACATATAAAATATCTGTGCTATTTCTTCCTGAGTATAAAAATGCTTGAACAACAGTTGCATTTCTTTGTATTTTAGAAGGTATAGATGGTGACAGTTTATTCCAATATCTACATAGTTTTTAATTTGATAAACCAGACTTTTCATTTCCTCTTTCATAGGAATACCCCGGCATAGGAATTTCACTGTACTTTTCCTCTTGAAAAGTATTTTATTTTTCACATTCGAACATGGAAAAACCGATGCATTGTACCCTGTAAGCATCAGGGTTGTTTTAGTAATTGCTTTCCATTTAAATTTATTATTCTTGGGTAAGAAGAACATTTCATTTTCAGATATAGGACGGTTGATATAGTGATTAAAATCAATGATAATACCTCCCGTAAATAAGAAAACAAAATAATTACTTGTTTTACTGCATAGTTCCAGAGATTCCCCGGCTTTCATTTCGATGTACTGAGGTATAACCTTATAATCCGGAGAATAATAAGGGCATATTAGTTGGTTGGGGCTTAAGTTTTGCATTTATTATATATATATGGGTATATCGCAAGTACATTTACAGTCAGCATACATCTTTTTTCAATAAGGTGCACTCGATATGCTTTTAAAGACAAGCAGCCAATTATCAGAGCTACTGTTTTGTTTGTTTTTCAAGTACTACACATAGCTCCATTATGAAAGGGTCCATCTGATTTATGAACGCAAATATAGATAATAATATTTAATATAAAGAGCTTATAATGACGTTTTTTTCAGAAGCAGTTTCCTTTGACACACACATGATACATTCATTATTAGAATCATAAATTCTCTCTACATTATCTAAATTATGTATTGTTTAGTTTAGAGGTTCTTCTTCAAATTTGGTGGTAAATTCTTTATTTCTTTATTTTCAAGTTGATAATTGTCCTTTTTGCTTGCTTAAAAAAAATAGACACCGGCTGAATAAGATAACTCAAGTTTCAGAAGTGAATTTGTGCCGTCTGAACCGATATCTTCATCCTTATACCTTTCTTCAATTAACATTGTTAACGCCTTTTGCAGGTTGTCAGGTTCTTATGTGCAAATAATAAGGCTTTTGCATTTAAAGAACTTGTTATTCACATCCAAAGAACAAGCTTTAACTCTGTGTTAAAACAAAGCTTTTGAGGATAGAAATCTTACTTTTTAAAGATATTGATTTTCAGATGGTTTATTCTAAAATTCGCTTCTTCACCTCATGGATGGACTCTTCGGGGGAAAGCCGGGATACTTGTTTTTTTGTCAACTATAAACGAGGGCTTACACTTCCGAAATTGAATCCATTGTTTTTCCGGATTTTCCGCCAAAGATATGGTAAATCGGATAATAAAAAAGAGATAGACCGTGCAAGGTTAGAAATAAAAATACCATCTTTGCAGAAGAATCCAATTTCACTGTACTCCAAATATGAATTATAATCTTATGGACACCATCACTTTAGAAACCGAACGCCTCCTTCTCCGCCCTTTCCGGGAAACGGACTTACAGGAACTCTTTGAATGCTGCCAGAACCCGAATCTGGGAAATAACGCCGGTTGGGAACCTCACAAAAGTATCGAAGACTCCAAAGAAATCCTGCATACGGTATTTATGGGGAATGAAGGAGTCTTTGCTATGATTCTGAAAGAGAATAATTCTCTGGTGGGTTCTATCGGCATTATTCCCGATCCCAAACGGGAGAATCCCCGGACACGCATGTTAGGATACTGGCTGAAGGAGTGCCATTGGGGAAAAGGAATAGCTTCGGAAGCAGCACATGCCGTATTGGATTATGGATTTAACGTACTGGGGCTGCATTTGATCTCGGCAAACTGCTATCCGCATAATACCCGCTCCCGACATTTGCTGGAACGGCACGGATTTGTATACGAAGGTATCCTCCACGAAGCGGAAACGACTTATGACGGCCATATATACGATCATTTATGCTTCTACCTGAAAAAGGAAATGTTACGATGACGCCCGCAAATAAAGGACGGACTGGATAGCCAACAAAATCACGAAAAGATATTCCGCCATCAGATAGACAGCCAAAGGGACCCCGGCATATCGGCTCAGCAGATATAAATAGGCCAGATAGACAGCAATCGTTGTCAACTGAAACAGAAAGGCAGTACGGGTTTTTCCCGTACCCGTCACCGCATTGATATACACATATCCCGGCAAGGCAAACACATAATTAAACAGCATCACTATAAAAGGGACGGCTGACATTTCTATCAGTCGGGTACTATCCGTATAAAGCCCGGCAATCTGCCGATGAAAACACGCAGCCAATACTATCAGAGGAAAACCAATTGCATAACCTAACTTCACAATTTTCCGGCAGAGCGGAAACAACAATCGCCTCTCCCCCGCTCCAATCAGGTTACTGACCAGTGCCCCCGTAGTAGCGGCAAACGAATTGACAATAACAAAGAAGACGGTAGAAACGCTCCTTATAATATTGGAAACAGCAAGTTGCACCTCCCCCAACCGTTCAATTGCTACAAAAAACAGAAACCACGGAGCAACGCTGATAAAAGCGTGTAACATGCTCCATAGGGAGAGACGCAGCAGTTCGGCCAACAACCGTTTGTCATATAGTGGTTTAAGTCCGAACTCTCTCCCGTCCACTTTCACCCAAGCATAAACGGCAACGATCAGGAGGGAAGCAGCCTCAGACAGAGAAGAGGCTAAGGCCGCACCTGCTATTCCCTTACCCCAAACAAAAATAAACAGATAGTTGCAGAGGATGTTGACTGAAACAGCCGTCATCGCCGCCCACGACAAAGCATTGGTCCGGGTGATGCCAACATAAAAAGAACGGAAGGCCAGAAACGGGAAAGAGAACAGCAGGCCGAAACATCTCCAATCCAGGTAATCGGTCACGGCACGATAGATCTCAGGCGAGTGAATGAAACACTTCAGGATAAATGGTGAAAAGAAATAAGAAGAGAAGCTCAGAAGGACAGCCAGCGCACTTAAGAAAAACAACCCTTGAAAGAAGGTCCTGCCTGTTCCGGCATAACGCCTCTCACCGTTACGGCGGGCGATCATCACTTGCAGACCCAGACTGAAACCGAATCCCAACATGTAAACAGCGAGATAATAGATGCTGGCAAGAGCGGAAGCTCCCAATTCCACTTCACCGACATGTCCTAAAAAAATAGCATCGGTTATATTGATTAACTGTTCCATCAGGATGCTCAGCATCACAGGATAATTGATAAGTCCTATTTGTCGATAAGTATAATTCATTGCTCAATTGAATGAAAACGGCACATTCAGGTATCAAACAGACATACGAGTCCGGTTGTACCTATATGTACGTAACGGGTAAATAAACGGATATAAAAAACTCGGGGAAAGACGCCGGAGCATCTGTCCGATAGCTGAATAGCTTTATAAATCGGGAGCTATTCGTTGAGCGTAGCTATATGCAGAGTTTCATTCGGAAGATCAATGACTTAATAATGAATATGCGGCAAAGGTAGAAAAAAGAAACAGATAAACAATCTTTTTCTTCAAACGTTCTATCTTCGTATCTACTCAAAAAACAATATTGAATATGGAACAGTCTTTTAAAAAGGGAGCCGTACTCCACCTGCCTTCATTAGTGGAATATTCCGAAGGAGGAATTATCAGTAAACAGTTGATCAAGAGTCCTGCCGGGAATATCACTCTATTCTCGTTCGACAAAGGAGAAGGACTTAGTGAGCATCGTGCCCCGTTCGATGCTTTGGTACAAATATTGGAAGGAAGTGCGAATATGATAGTAAACGGTCAGGAGTTTACGGTGAAAGCCGGAGAAAGTATCGTGTTTCCGGCCAACGCGCCGCATGCACTGACAGCTATTGAAAGGTTTAAGATGTTGCTGACAATGATCAAAGAGTAACATCTGGAGGCAAGGCAGCTGTATACTAATCCATCTTATGAATACTTCGGATATTCCCATATCAAATCATTTTTTGTAAGATGGGCTTATTTGTTTATTTTTCAGAAAGGTCCAAAAGCTTCAAAAAAGGCAGGAGGAGGCTGAATCGTAAATTATTAAATAGGATATCATTCTGCCCCGAATTCTGAAGTATTAGAAGAAAACTTGTTAAAAGAAGCAATTAAACTGTATCTTGGCTGGCAAGATACATATCTTAGCCGCCAAGATGTATATCTTGCCTGCCAAGATGCACATCTTAGCCGCTAAGATGAAGAGTTCGACGGGGAGACAACAATTTATCCAAGAGACAAAAGAAACTTTAGTAAGGTACGTCCGGGGGTTGGGGGTTAACTTCCGGGCAAGTGAATCCAAGGCCATTTGTCCTGTTTTTTTAGGATGTAAATCCGAGTATACATATCCAATCTTTTATATCAAACTTTTAAACTTAAAACATCCCGTTGACGTATCCTATCGGATTTATTCCCGATTCTTTTTATATCTCTTAAAACCAATTCTGCTCCAAGCCTATGAATACCCGAATAGAAAGTAACCGGCAGCCGCGCTCCCTAAATGAATCCGGCAAGCCCTGTTCCCGAATAAGACCAATCGCATTTTTATTTGTATTCCGCAACATCGGACAAGTCCTTTCTCTCTTTTCACCCTATCTTTGCAGCATTGAAATACCAATTGAATCATGGAAGGAAAAAAGACAACGCAAGAAGAGTATCAGAAGTGTGTGAACGCAGTGGTAGATTATATCAATCTCCACTTAGGTGAAGAAATTGACCTGAGATCACTGGCCAGGATTTCCCATTTCTCTCCTTTTTATTTTCACCGCATCATGAAAGCTTTTTTAGGCGAGCCCGTCGGTACTTTTATCGTCCGGACACGCACCGAGGCCGCAGCCCGCCTATTACGCTACTCATCCGCTCCGATAGCTGATATTGCCTATCGGATCGGATATGCTTCTCCATCCTCTTTCTCCAAAATATTCAAACAGATGTATGGTATTTCACCAACAGAATATCGTAATAATAAAAACTTTGTAATTATGAAACCAGCCATTATCAAACCGGATCTGGAATTGAAAAAGGAAATCAGGGAACTTCCCCAACGAAATGCAATTTACATCCGTCTCTTCGGTGACTATAAACTCAATGACTATGCAGGCACCTGGATACGTCTGATTCAGTTTGTGAAAGAACAGAAGCTTCCGATGGGAGATCCTTCACCTCTCTGCATCTACCATGATGATCCTAAAGTGACTCCCGCCGGAAAACTTCGGACGGATGTATGTATGTTGTTACCAACAAGCGCAACTCCAAAAGGAAATGTCGGATTCAAACAATTGCCTGCGGGACGTTATGCAACCTTCCTCTACCAGGGGCCATACGATCAGTTACAAGCTGTATATGATACAATTTACGGCAAATATTTACCCGAAATGGAGTGTACCCTGAGAGATGAACCCAGTGCCGAAAGATACCTTAATGATCCTTCATGTACTCTTCCCGAAGAATTATTAACCGAAATCTACATTCCGGTCGAATAAATTCCAAAGAATACAGGTTGGCAAAACGTGATGCTACTTTGCCAACCTGTTCACAATCTGGAAATGCCATAAGAAAAGTCAGAACAAGCAAGACACTATAAACCTAAAAACCTAACTATCAACCTCATGATTATCCCAATCTCCCTTAAAGCAATAATGTAAGAATCTTATAAATGCTTCGATAGCATACTGCCTTGGGTAACAAGTTTATTATATTGTTGGCAAGCTTTCTCTGATATACTTTTCGTTTTAGGACGATATCAATCAGCTAAACGATAAAACTCATTTTTAAACAAGTCTCTCTCTCGCTGATGCGAATCTGCAGCATATAGGATAATATCATACATATATATATCAGATTGTCTTTTCCTGCACTGCGTAAGATTCATGAGATGGGTTGAACCCACACCATAAACACTACCAGTTATACTTTGCAATTCATCCACAACAACACCTGTAAATCAATGTCCGGAAACATGATTTCACACAATGTTTCTCAAAAGTATTTTTCACTTGCTTTCCTATGACAGAAAAACGCACTATCTTTGCATTCGTTCAGCGAAGAAAAAGAAGGGCAAAACGGACTTTTCTACCATTTAAGTTTCAAACTATTGGTAATCAATTAGTCCAATATGCAGCATCGGTGCAAATAAACAACCTAAGAATCATTACCCTATACCCAATTTGAATACCTAAATATTATGGCAGACAATTATATCGAAAGACAATACGAGCAATACGAAGCCAGAAAAGCGGCTTGGGAAAAAGCACGCAAATATGGCAAAAAGAAAACGAATATCACTCACTCTGCTAAAACGGAACAAGCGGCTCAAACGACAACAGAGCCCTATAATCATAAAAGAGTATTTGTAACGGGAGGAGCCAATGGAATTGGTAAAGCTATTGTAGAAATATTCTGTAAAAATGGGTACCGGGTGGCATTTTGTGACAAAGACGAAATAGCAGGAAAGCGTACTGCAGAAGAAACAGGAGCCATTTTCCATCAAGTTGACATAAGTGACAAGGATATGCTTGAACACTGCATGCAACGCATCATTGAGGAATGGGATGACATTGATGTCTTGATCAATAACGCAGGCATCAGTGACTTCTCTCCTATCACTGAAACAAGCGTAGAAGATTTCGACAGGATTCTATCCATTAATCTACGCCCGGTATTTATTACTTCACACTTCATGGCTGTCCACCGTCAATCACAAACAACGCCCAATCCGTACGGAAGAATCATCAACATCTGCTCTACCAGATATTTAATGAGTGAATCCGGCAGCGAGGGGTATGCAGCCTCTAAAGGGGGAATCTATTCACTAACACATGCGTTAGCCTTGTCACTTGCTCAATTTCATATCACAGTCAATTCTATTGCGCCGGGCTGGATACAAACCCATGACTACGATTGTCTCCGTCCGGAGGATCATGCACAACACCCTTCAAGAAGAGTCGGTAAACCGGAAGATATAGCCCGCATGTGTAGATTCCTTTGTGAAGAAGGAAATGACTTTATCAACGGTGAAAATATCACGATTGACGGAGGGATGACTAAAAAGATGATTTACACGGAATAATATAGTTCCAAACCAAACATACAGAAGTAAAATGGAATATGGTATAATGTACTAAAACCGTCTCCACTTTCCTGCTTCATGATACACTTTATTTTCAAAACAAAGATCGGTCCTTGTCCCTAATTTAAATGATACTCCAAATAAAAAGCTGCCCCCGAAAATCTTCAGGGCACTGAAAAAGCACCCTCGTAAGGATCAGGTTCTTGATTTGTCCAAAGATCTGCTGATCCTTCTAACTAATCGGCAAGACTGTGTCCATAGCAATCGAGAAAGGCATTATGAAATCGAAAGCCATCATAGTTGATGCTACTCATACGGGGGCTCGCAGTTGATCTTTCAAGATATGGAAGACCTTAAAGCCAAGTCCCGTATAAGGTATAAAACAGAAGCGAAAAACACGGAACTAAAGCAGGTATTCGGATACGACAAGGTATTGTCGTACGGGATCTCTTGTATGCAACCGCAAGGCGCTATGGTCATCTTTGCAGCAAATATCAAGAGGATCTTCAAATTAATTTAAGGGAAGCTGCTTTTTTACATAATTAATCAAGATAAGTGTTTGCCTGTCCATACGGACGAGGCTATCAAGCGTTTCAAGAGCTTGCTTTAAAAAAAATAGAAAAGTCGCCAAGTTAGTATTTCTAACTTGGCGACTCTCACTTTTGCTCTTCAAGAAGGCTGATCTGAAAAAACAGATGGTTTTTCAGTACCGAGATGCTTTTCTTTTTTTGAGCCTCTTGTCGGATTCGAACCAACGACCCCGAGATTACAAATCACGTGCTCTGGCCAACTGAGCTAAAGAGGCAAGTGGGTAAGCTTACTATATCGCGCCGCTACAACCAACTACCTTTGCTGCGATCAAGCCCTGGAGGATTCGAAGGGAGCTGGCCGTATAGGACTTACCCGGGTGCAAAGGTAGGTATTTTTATTAAACCTGCAATAGGGAGCTTGCATTTTTTTGTAAGGTTCATCAGTAAGCACCTACTTTTCAGAGATTTAAAATCGAAAAAAAAATGTTTTTTTTCTGTCCGGATAGCTTTATTAACTTTAACAGGCATAAATTCCATACCAACCAATATTATTTGTACCTTTGTGCGCTATTTATTAATAAAATGACAGAGAGCAGAAGTAACTTACAAAAATATGCCATGCATTTTGGCACCTATATGGGAGTATACTGGATACTTAAGTTCATTCTATTCCCACTGGGATTATCTATTCCATTTCTTTTATTCCTGTTTTTCGGACTGACTTTAGGAGTTCCGTTTATGGGATATTATTACGCACGTACCTATCGCGACAAAGTATGTGGCGGTTCCATCCGTTTTCTGCAAGCATGGGTATTTATTGTCTTTATGTATATGTTTGCGGCACTCCTTACGGCAGTAGCTCATTATATTTATTTCCGGTTCATCGACCATGGTTTTATTGTAAACACCTATATGGGAATGTTTGACGAATTGACTAATAAAGATGTACCAGGCGTAGAAGGTTATATCGGACAACTCAAAGAAGTGATGGAAATGATCAGTACATTGACACCGATAGACATTACCATGCAACTGATGTCGCAAAATGTGTTCTATGGCAGCATATTAGCCGTCCCCACTGCCTTATTTGTAATGCGAAAGCCTAAATCACCGGAGGTACAACCTCTATAATTTATAATATCTAATTCACATAAAAAATGGATATATCTGTTGTAGTACCGTTGTTCAATGAAGAAGAATCCATCCCGGAACTTTATGCCTGGATTGAGAAAGTGATGAAAGCCAATGGCTTTTCGTACGAAGTTATCTTTGTAAATGATGGTAGTACCGACCGTTCATGGGAGATTATCGAATCACTCCAAAAACAGTCGAGCACAGTAAAAGGTATCAAATTCCGACGAAATTACGGAAAATCACCTGCTCTATATTGCGGATTCGAACGAGCCGAAGGCGATGTAGTAATCACTATGGATGCTGATTTGCAAGATAGTCCCGACGAAATACCGGAACTATATCGCATGATTACCGAAGAAGGGTATGACCTTGTCTCAGGATATAAACAAAAAAGATATGATCCGCTATCGAAAACTTTGCCTACCAAATTATTTAATGCGACTGCACGCAAAGTTTCGGGAATACATAACCTCCACGACTTTAATTGTGGACTGAAAGCTTATCGTAAAGCCGTAGTGAAGAACATCGAGGTATATGGAGAAATGCACCGCTATATCCCTTATCTGGCAAAAAATGCCGGATTTCAGAAGATCGGCGAAAAGGTGGTACATCACCAAGCACGTAAATTCGGAAAGACCAAATTTGGCGGGTGGAACCGTTTCTTCAACGGGTATCTTGACTTAATCTCTCTCTGGTTCCTTTCCAAATTCGGCATTAAGCCGATGCACTTTTTCGGATTGTTAGGTTCACTGATGTTCATACTGGGATTCATCTCAGTGGTTATTGTAGGAGTCAGTAAGTTATACAATATGAATCACGGCATGCCTTACCGCCTGGTAACAGACTCCCCTTATTTTTATCTGTCACTGACTGCCATGATTATCGGAACACAGCTATTCCTGGCTGGTTTCCTTGGTGAACTGATCTCACGAAACGCTCCGGAACGTAACAATTACCTGATAGAAAAAATAATATAATGAATGATAAATGAAACCTGTACGATGAAAAAATTAATAAAACTGATACTCTTCCTGATGATAGCTTACCCACTGACCGGTGCTATCTTTTCTGCTTGCTCGGAAGAGAGCGACTGCTCCATGACCGGACGTCCGATGGTTTATGCCAATATGTATACCATCAATCCGGAAACAAAAGCCGTACTGAACGACACTCTTGACTCTCTGACCGTAACAGCGTTCGGAACTGACTCAATTATCATCAATAATCAAAAAAAGGTTCATGATATCGCCCTTCCTCTACGCTACACAAGTGACTCTACCATTCTTGTGTTTCATTATACCCCCCTGTTAAGAGATACAATGGTTATCCGACAAACCAATACTCCCTACTTCCAATCTATGGATTGTGGATACAGTATGAAACAAAACATTATCAGTATTCATCCGATCGATTATACAGATACCAATAAAAAGAAATATCATAGCATAGACTCCATATATATCAAATCAAATGCAGCTAACATTAATGGAACAGAAAATCTTAAAATATTCTACCGCTACAATCGTTAGTCTGCTGTGTCTTGCATTCAGTCTTCCGCTCCATGCACAACAACAAAGACCGAATGCACGTCCCTCCACTAAAGAGAAAGCTAAAGAGGAGATAAAAGTGGATACGATTCCATTTTATAATGGTACGTATGTAGGTGTAGACTTATTTGGGTTAGGCAGTAAACTACTTGGAGGGGATTTTCTAAGTTCCGAAGTAAATGTACGGGTGAACTTAAAAAGGAAATTTATCCCCACAGCAGAAATAGGTTTCGGACAGACAGATACTTGGAGCGATAATGGTATCCATTACAAAAGTGCAGCCCCTTACTTCCGTATCGGAGTAGATTATAATGTCGTTAAAGAATATTTGTATGTGGGACTGCGTTATGGATTCAGCAGTTTCAAATACGACATCTCAAGTACACCCTTTTCCGACCCTATTTATGGCGGAAGTATGGCCAATCCAGGATTAATAGACGGTATCTGGGGAGGAAGTGTACCTTATCATTACAATGGACTAAAATCCAATATGCAATGGCTTGAGTTAGTAGCCGGAGTAAACGTTCAAATCTATAAAAGATTCTATATGGGATGGACCTTACGCTTTAAGTTCAAGACCTCGGCTTCAGTCAACGAACATGGAAATCCATGGTATGTACCGGGTTTCGGTGAATATGACTCTTCAAACATAGGTATCACATATACCCTGATTTATAAACTACCATTTTAACGACATGACAGGATTAGAAATTTGGCTGCTTGCAATTGGTTTAGCGATGGACTGTCTCGCTGTCTCTATTGCAAGCGGTATTATTTTAAAACGTATCCAATGGCGGCCTATGCTCGTCATGGCATTCTTTTTTGGACTTTTTCAAGCTATAATGCCTCTATTAGGGTGGCTGGGAGCAAGTACATTCAGTCATCTTATCGAATCGGTTGATCATTGGATCGCCTTTGCGATCTTGGCTTTCCTGGGAGGACGGATGATTAAAGAATCCTTTAAAGAAGAAGATTGTTGCCAAAGATTTAATCCGGCAAGCTTGAAAGTTGTGATAACAATGGCTATAGCAACCAGCATTGACGCATTGGCTATAGGAGTGTCTTTCGCTTTTCTCGGTATTAAGAGTTGCTCGTCCATCCTTTACCCGGTGGGCATTATCGGATTTGTCTCCTTTCTGATGTCTCTTATAGGACTCATCTTCGGCATCCGCTTTGGATGTGGTATTGCCCGAAAGCTCCGTGCTGAATTATGGGGAGGGATTATACTGATCCTTATCGGAACCAAAATATTAATAGAACACTTATTCTTTAATAATTAGCTATCAACCACAAGCCACAAGACTCTGGAAAATCATAAACAGGTTTGTCGCTTGCATACTTTTATTCATTATGGAAAAGAAAACAAGAAAAAGCTTTATTTGGCTGGCTATCCTTCTGTTGGGAACGATCTGGATATTAGCTCAACGCAATAAACAGGTACCTTACAACAGTATCAACGGCCTTGTATTCGGTACTGTATATAATATTACTTATCAATATGACGGTAATCTGAAAACAGAAATTGACGCTGAATTAAAGAGGTTCGACGGTTCCCTCTCCCCTTTCAATGACACGTCTGTTATTACCCGTGTCAACCGTAACGAAGAAATTGTAACGGATAGTTTCTTCCAAACCTGTTTCAACAGATCCATGGAAATCTCAGCCGAAACCCAAGGAGCTTTCGATATTACAGTAGCTCCATTGGCCAACGCATGGGGATTCGGTTTCAAGAAAGGTGCCTTCCCTGACTCAACCATGATAGACAGCCTGCTCCAAATCACAGGCTACCAAAAAGTGAAACTGGAAGATGGCAAAGTAATAAAAGAAGACCCCCGAGTGATGTTAAGTTGCAGTGCAGTGGCCAAAGGTTATTCAGTAGATGTGGTAGCGCGGTATCTGGATAGCAAAGGTATTAAGAACTACATGATCGATATAGGTGGAGAACTGGTCGTAAAGGGACTGAATCCCAAAGATGAAGCATGGAGAATCGGCATTAACAAACCGGTAGACGATTCGTTATCCCTCAATCAAGAGATACAAACAACGCTCAAGTTGACAGATGTCGGCATTGCTACTTCCGGAAACTATCGTAACTTTTATTATAAAGATGGCAAAAAGTATGCCCATACCATCGATCCCCGTACCGGATATCCGGTACAACACAACATTCTTTCGGCAACCGTAGTTGCAGAGGATTGCATGACTGCCGACGCATTGGCTACAGCCTTTATGGTAATGGGATTGGATGAAGCGGAGGCATTTACAAAATCACACCCAAACATAGGTGCTTATTTTATCTACAGTGATGAAAAAGGGGAGTTGAAAAGCTATTTCACAAAAAACATGGAACAATATCTTGATAAATAAAAAGAATATCCCCGGAGAAATATGTATATCCTTTCTCCGGAGATATTCTTTCGGGAGATACCGACGCAAACTGCCTACTTCATAAACACGAAATATACAGCCGCTATCAAACAGACAAAAGCAGCCACATGATTCCAATGTAATGACTCTCCTTTAAACAGTAAAGTAGAAAAGACAGTAAATATGATCAAAGTGATCACTTCTTGTATTATTTTGAGTTGCATTAATGAAAATGGTCCCCCGTTCCCACTAAACCCCAATCTATTGGCCGGAACCTGACAAGAATATTCTGCCAGCGCAATGACCCATGAAAACAAAACCACGCCATACAGAGGCCAATTACTGATCATTTTTGTCTCCTGCAGTTTCAGATGCCCATACCAGGCAAAAGTCATAAAAATATTGGAAACAATCAATAACGAAATTGCATAAACACCTTTCATACTTATATTTGAAATTAAAATTCTACTTCTTTAGGCAGTAACTCTTCCTGTACATTCGTCATGCTTCCCCAAAGGCTATATCGGGCTTCCGGATTCATCTTTTCCAATTGGCGGAGTATTCCTTTCATATCACTACGGCTCGACTGCGATTCATATGGACAGTTTTTTACTTGCTTCCTGTATCCACGTATCTGCGCGAGTTCCAGCAGATCTGCTTCGTGCACCAGACACATCGGACGAATAATAGTCATATCAAACTTATTCATTACTAACCGTGGAGGCATTGTGCTGAATGCTCCTTGATATGTAATATTCATCAATAGTGTTTCCAGAATATCGTCCATGTGATGTCCGAGAGCAATCTTATTGCACCCCTGTTCTTTGGCAACTGTAAACAAGGCTTTTCTCCGATTCCACGAACAAAGAAAGCAAGGAGATTTGCGGGTATCAGTAGAAGGATCAAATGAGGTTTCATAAACAACCAACGGGACTCCATAACTTTCAGCATGTGCACGAAGATAATCCAAATCACTCTGATAGGGAATATTCTTCATAACCACATGTACTGCCACCACCGAAAAACGAGGTTTGAAAATACGTGAACGCTTACCTAATAATTCCACCAATGCCAAAGAATCTTTCCCTCCCGAAAGACCGACAAGCACTTTATCTCCCTCTTCTATCAGTCCATATTGAACTATCCCTTTATTAAACCGTTTTTCGATACGCCGAATGGTTTTCTCTTCTTCCGTAATCTGTGCCATAACTCTTTTAAAAATCGGCTGCAAAAGTAAGAGAAAAGAATGATTTAAAGAAGAATTAACATAATAGAAGAAGAGAAAAAAGGTTTATTTCCAATTAATTTGTATTTTTGAACTTCCGAATAATAACCCGAGACCATTTATGAAGAAAAAAAATATTCTATTCTTTCTATTATGCTTTCTCCTGACAAGCGTATCGGCACAAACCTTGGAACAAGCAAGGGCCATGTACGGTAAAGGACAATATGCTGAAGCCAAACCCGTTTTCCAGAAATATGTTAAATCGCAACCGGCAAACGGTAATTATAATCTATGGTATGGCGTATGTTGTCTTAAAACCGGTGATGCAGCCGAAGCGTTGAAGTATCTGGAAACTGCAGTAAAAAAGCGAATTCCGAGCGGGCAGCTGTACCTTGCGCAAACTTACAATGATCTATACCGGTTTCAGGATGCGGTAGACTGCTATGAAACATACATAGCTGACCTATCAAAACGGAAGAAACCCACAGAAGAAGCGGAACAACTGCTGGAAAAGGCAAAAGGAAATCTTCGCATGCTGAAAGGAGTAGAAGACGTATGTGTCATCGATAGCTTTGTAGTAGACAAGGTCGACTTCTTGAAAGCTTATAAAATAAGTGAAGAGGCAGGTAAACTTTTCACTTACAATGATTATTTCAAAACCAAAGGTTATCATCCGGGAACGGTTTATGAAACAGAAATCGGAAATCGCATTTATTACAGCGAACAAGGAGAAGAAAACCTGAATATCCTGTCCAAGACCAAAATGTTGGATGAATGGAGTCAAGGGAAACCACTTCCGGGAAGTATTAATGCCTCGGGAAACGCCAATTACCCATACGTATTATCGGATGGAGTGACTATCTATTATGCTTCCGACGGTGATGGTTCTATGGGAGGATACGATATTTTTGTGACCCGATATAACACTAATACTGATACCTATCTGGTTCCGGAAAATGTAGGAATGCCTTTCAACTCTCCTTACAACGATTATATGTATGTCATCGATGAATACAATAATCTGGGATGGTTCGCTTCCGACCGTCACCAACCCGAGGACAAGGTTTGTATATACGTTTTCGTACCCAATGAATCCAAACGGACTTATAATTACGAAGCAATGAATCCGGAAGAAATAATCGGGTTAGCTCAACTCCATTCTTTGGAGAGTACCTGGAAAGATCAGAAAATAGTGGATAATGCCCGCCAACGCCTTGAAGCAGCTATTAACCACAAACCTGACATACAACAAAACTTCGATTTTGAGTTTGTTATTGACGACCATTCTACCTACCATCATTTGACGGACTTCAAATCTCCTAAAGCCAAACAACTGTATTTGAAATACGAACAGATGGAGAAAGACTACCGTCAGCAAACTAACAAACTAACTAACCAACGTGAGGGATTTGCACGGTCTAACAAAGACGAACAAACGAAAATGGCTCCGGCTATCCGTGATCTTGAGAAAAGGATATTCCAAATGTCGAAAGAACTGGATAAACAGGCTATCGAAGTCCGGAACGCAGAAAAACAAAATTTAAAATAACCCAATTATGGATGTACTGATCATCATTGCATTGATTGTTGCAGCAGTAATACTCTTTTTAGTTGAACTGTTTGTGATTCCGGGTATCAGCCTTGCCGGTATTTCGGCTTTGGTTTGCATCATCTATGCCAACTATTACGCTTTTGTCAATCTGGGGACAGGGGCGGGATTCACAACACTTATCATTTCAGGAGTTGCCTGCATCGGTTCGCTTGTCTGGTTTATGCGATCGAAAACTCTGGATAAGCTCGCATTGAAGAAAGATATAACATCCAAAATAGACCGAAGTGCCGCCGAAAAAGTAAAAGTGGGCGATACGGGTATCACAATTACCCGCCTGGCTCAGATTGGCAATGCTGAAATCAATGGGAATATCATAGAAGTAAAATCAATGGACGGTTTACTGAATGAAAAAACTCCGATTATAGTCAATCGGATCACTGATGGAATAATCTTTGTCGAAAAACTAAAATCCTAATATTCATTTAAAATCAAGCACAATTATGAATGTCGAACCCATGTATCTGACTATCTTCTTGATAGCAGGAGGTATTATCTTCCTGGTTCTCTTCTTTCATTATGTACCTTTCTTCCTGTGGTTGTCAGCCAAAGTATCGGGAGTTAATATTTCACTGGTACAACTTTTCCTGATGCGTATCCGTAATGTTCCGCCCTACATCATCGTACCCGGTATGATCGAAGCACATAAAGCGGGATTGAGTAACATAACCCGTGACGAACTTGAAGCACACTATCTGGCAGGCGGTCATGTGGAACGGGTAGTTCATGCGCTGGTATCGGCATCAAAAGCCAATATTGAACTTCCATTCCAGATGGCTACTGCTATTGACCTCGCAGGTCGTGATGTCTTCGAAGCCGTACAGATGTCAGTTAATCCGAAAGTTATTGATACACCTCCCGTAACAGCTGTTGCCAAAGACGGTATCCAGTTGATAGCCAAAGCACGTGTGACGGTACGCGCCAATATCCGCCAATTGGTGGGTGGTGCCGGTGAAGATACAATCCTGGCACGTGTAGGCGAAGGTATCGTTTCATCAATCGGTTCCTCTGAAAACCATAAGTCAGTACTTGAGAATCCTGATTCTATCTCAAAACTGGTACTACGCAAAGGACTCGATGCAGGTACTGCCTTTGAGATCCTCTCTATTGATATCGCCGATATCGATATAGGTAAGAATATTGGTGCTGCTCTACAGATAGACCAGGCAAATGCCGATAAGAATATTGCGCAAGCCAAAGCAGAAGAGCGTCGCGCAATGGCTGTGGCTACCGAACAGGAAATGAAAGCCAAAGCAGAAGAAGCCCGAGCTAATGTGATTCAAGCAGAAGCAGAAGTCCCCAAAGCCATGGCTGAAGCTTTCCGCAATGGAAATCTTGGTATTATGGATTATTACAAGATGAAAAACATCCAGGCTGACACCTCAATGCGTGAAAATATAGCTAAGCCGATTGGCGGATCTACCAGCAAACCACTGGGTGATTAAAGAGAAATCATTCACCACAAACTACACAGCATACCACAACTGACTGGAGAAGAATAATCTCTTAAAAAGAGTGGTTAATCTATGTAATTTGTGGTGAACTTATTTATAAAACTAAAACCTTTCAATAACATGAAAAAGTATTTTCCTTCCTCCGAATTAATCATTAATGAAGATGGTTCGGTATTTCATTTGCATGTAAAGCCGGAATGGTTGGCAGACAAAGTTATATTGGTAGGTGATCCCGGACGGGTGGCTCTCGTAGCTTCTCACTTCGAAAACAAAGAATGCGAGGTGGAAAGCCGCGAATTTAAGACTATAACCGGAACTTACAAAGGCAAGCGAATAACGGTCGTATCTACAGGTATCGGTTGCGACAACATCGACATTGTGATTAATGAACTGGATGCTCTGGCAAATATCGACTTTCAGACACGGGAAGAAAAAAAGCACCTTCGGTCATTGGAATTAGTCCGTATCGGTACTTGTGGGGGACTGCAACCCAATACACCGGTTGGAACTTTTGTCTGTTCCGAAAAATCAATCGGTTTTGATGGTCTGTTGAATTTTTATGCCGGACGCAATGCCGTTTGCGATCTTCCTTTTGAGCGGGCATTTCTGAACCACATGGGTTGGTCTGGCAATATATGCGCTCCTGCCCCTTATGTGATTGATGCCAATGTTGAATTGATTGACCGTATTGCTCAAGATGATATGGTACGTGGAGTTACCATTGCAGCGGGAGGTTTTTTCGGACCGCAAGGACGTGAACTTCGTGTTCCTTTGGCAGATCCCAACCAAAATGACAAAATCGAAAAGTTTGAATACAAGGGTTATAAAATAACTAACTTTGAAATGGAGAGTTCCGCTCTTGCCGGCCTCGGCAAGCTGATGGGACACAAGGCCATGACAGTCTGTATGGTTATAGCCAACCGTTTGATCAAAGAAGCGAATACGGGCTATAAAAATACCATCGATACATTAATAAAAACTGTTCTTGACCGAATCTGATGAATCTATCATTTGCCGCCATCGATTTCGAAACAGCCACAGGATACATGGAAAGTGCCTGTGCCGTAGGTATTGTCACCGTTACCGACGGAGAAATTACGGATGAATATTACAGCCTGATTCAACCACCGGAGAATGAATACTGGCGTGCAAATATCCTCGTACATGGAATAACCCCGGAAATGACGGAATCACTTCCGGGGTTTCATGCCATTTATCCTGAAATAAAAAAGCGGTTGCAAGGAAAAGTAATAGTTGCACATAATGAGCAATTCGACCGTAATGTACTAAAACGCACCATGCAGATGTACAGACTGGACTATGACGAACTATTACTTCCGGAACATTGGGAATGTACCTGCCGAATCTACCGTTCTTTGGGATATAAACCAGTCAATCTGAGTGCTTGCTGCGAACGGGAGGGAATTGAACTTAAGCACCACGAAGCCCTTTCCGACGCCCGGGGATGTGCAATACTTTATCTTAATTATCTTGAGAGATACCGTCCGTTTAATACCCTATGGTGAAACGTTCCTGATGATGCTCCGGCTTTTCAAGTTCATCAACCATGGCAGCGGCATAATCTTCTACGGAAATATGACTGTCACCCACAATATCTACAATCATATCATCCTTACCCAGACGGTATCTTCCGGTACGTACTCCCGGAGCCATATCCGCTGCCGGTGAGAAGAAGACCCAATCAATCTCTTTTTCCTTTTTCAAAAAATCAAGGTAGAAATCACTTAAAGCCCTCACGCCGGGCAATATTTTTTCGGGAACTTCTCCCGAATCAACGAGACGAATACCCGGAGCAATAAACAATGAACCGGCCCCTCCCACCATTAAAAAACGGTTGACTCCGGCCTTTTTCACACCATCAATAATCGTTAGATAGACCTCAATGGTTTCCTTATATATATTAGGATTATTCCAACCCGGATTAAAAGCACTAATCACGGCATCGGCACCTTGACAAACTTCACAAACTTCATCTAATGAAGAGACATCGGCTCTCTTCACTTCCAGATTTTCATTCTCAATCTTAATTTTTTCAGGATGACGAACTACCGCCGTCACATGAAATCCACGGTTCAAAGCTTCATTTAGAATAGCCGAACCCACGAAGCCGCTGGCTCCGATTATCACAACTTTCTTCATAATTCAATTTATCTATATAGTATTATTTGTTTTCTACATAACACTCTATATCATAAATTGTTGCATCGAAAAACAGGCTTATCTTCCCTCCTGCAAATAAGCTCCGATAGTTTCTCTCAGCTTTTCCAGAGGATAAGGTTTCGCAATCACTTCGTTACACCCTGCTTCAATAGCCTGCTCCCCTTCCGGACAGAATGCATATGCTGTAACCGCAATAATCGGTACCTCTTGCGAAATTGCACGAATTTTAGCTGTCGCCTGAATACCATTCATCACCGGCATTCGGATATCCATCAGAATCAGATCGGGCTTCTCACGCATGAAACTTTTTACTGCTTCCTCTCCATTTGGCACCCAAAAATTGTATATTCTTTCTTCAAAAAGGCATTAATCTGCAGATAACCGGACTCCACATCTTCGGCTATCAGTATCTTCTTCTGCCGGTTGCTCAGTCCCACAGTAACGGTTGCATTTCCTCTTTCCGCAACCGTAACTTTTTGCTCTTGCTTATTGGGCAGATAAAGAGTGAAAGTGCTCCCCTTCTCAAGCTCGGATTCCACTTCGATCCGACCTCCTAACCGTTCCACAATACTTTTACAGATAGGTAACCCCAATCCTGTACCTTGTACAAAATCATTCAACTTCTCAAAACGGGTAAATATCAAAGGGAGCTTATCTTTAGAAATACCACAACCGGTATCTGCCACATAAAATTTCACCCATTCTTCCTCTTTTACAAGTCCAAAGGTGATGCTCCCCTCAATCGTATTTTTAATTGCATTCGATAAGAAATTAAACAATACCTGTGTTACACGATTTCTGTCCGTCGAAATCCAGATTTCATCTGATGGACGAATCACATTTAGTTGGACCCCTTTCTTCATTTTAAGACGGTGTACCTTATACACTTCATCTACCAGCCCGCTTATTTCTGTCAACTGACAGTGCATTTCCGATTTACCAGACTCTATGCGTGACAAATCAAGAATATCATTGATCAGTTGCAGCAATAGATTACTATTCTGCTGGATAATCCCTAAATACTCCTCTTTCTCCTTTTCATCCTCAGTCAGAGCTATTATCTCCGAGAAACCGACAATCGCATTCAAAGGAGTACGTATTTCATGGCTCATATTAGCAAGGAACAGCGATTTCATCCGGTCCGCCTCTTCTGCCCGCCGTTTAGCATCAAGCAATTCTTGCGAGCGCCGTATCCGGTCACCTATATCATGAATCAGAGCTAATACCTTATTCCCCTCAAACGGAGCAATACGCGCCTGAAAATAATGCCTGCCGGTTTCTACATCTAAAGGATATTCTATTTCTTTCAGTTTTCCACTTTTCAGACATTCACGTATACTACTGATAAACAATTCGCTGACCTCCGCTGAATAAATAGATCTCCCATCTGCTCCTTTCAAGACTTCTACCGGATGTAATAGTTCCGTACCGGGTGCCATCAATACATCCGTGATAAAGAAATTATCATCAAAAATAAATATAAACTCAGGGAGTGCCTCAATGATTTTCCGGTTTCGCTCTTCAAGCTGTCTGATCTGCACTTCTTTTTCACAGCGTGAAGTAATATTGGCAGTATATGCTATAATTTTATCAGAACCATTCTCCTTATTCTTCTTATACGCAATGAAATTATCTTCAAGCCAAATTGTTTCTCCATGCTCTCCCAAGCAACGCACTACTATTTGAGAAGTCTTTGTATCCGACTCAAGCATGCGGTTAAAAGCTGTTTGATAAGAATTAACATCATCCGGATGAGCGAACCGATAAAAGTCATTAATTTCTCTGAAAACAATTCCTGCTTCCTTTAAACCCAAGATACTAAGATATTCATCTGTAAAATTACATTCGCCCGTGGGAATATCGTATTCCCAGAATGCAATCTGATGTCCGGCCAAAACAGAAGTGATCTTCTGGTAATCCTCTTTTAATTTTTCAATATTCTCCATCCCCGAAAATGAATCTTTTGCGTGTCCCATAGCCATAAAATTTGTCTTGCTGTATGCGAGCAAAGATAAAATAATAAAGCATAACTTCTATCTGTTTACTCTGTTTTTTACAGAGAAAGCTCTATCTTTGCCACTCAAAATGAAATAGATAATGAATCAAGACACAATTTGCGCCATAGCAACCGCTCAAGGAGGAGCCATCGGAAGCATTCGTGTTTCCGGTCCTGAAGCAATAACCATCACCAGTCGTATTTTTACTCCGGCTAAATCCGGAAAGCTGCTGAGTGAACAAAAGCCTTATACGCTAACTTTCGGCCGAATTTATAACGGAGAAGAACTGATAGACGAGGTTCTCGTCAGCCTTTTCCGGGCCCCACATTCCTATACGGGGGAAGACAGTACTGAAATCACTTGTCACGGCTCATCCTATATTCTACAGCAAGTAATGCAATTGCTGATAAAAAACGGATGCCGTACCGCACAGCCGGGAGAATACACTCAACGAGCTTTCCTCAATGGTAAGATGGATTTAAGTCAGGCCGAAGCTGTAGCCGACCTAATAGCCTCATCTTCTGCCGCCACCCATCGTCTTGCTCTGAGTCAAATGCGTGGCGGATTTAGCAAGGAATTGGCAATATTGCGCGAGAAACTATTGAACTTCACATCAATGATTGAGCTGGAATTGGATTTCAGTGAAGAAGATGTGGAATTTGCCGACCGATCTGCCTTGCGCCAGTTAGCTGACGGAATTGAGAAGGTGATTGCACGCCTGGTAGACTCGTTCAGTGTAGGAAATGCTATAAAGAATGGTGTTCCGGTAGCTATTATCGGAGAAACCAATGCAGGAAAATCTACCTTACTTAATGTTCTGTTGAACGAAGATAAGGCAATTGTCAGTGACATTCACGGCACAACACGCGATGTCATTGAGGATACTGTAAATATAGGTGGTATCACTTTTCGCTTTATCGATACAGCCGGCATTCGGGAAACTAACGATATGATTGAAAGTCTGGGTATCGAACGAACTTTTCAAAAGCTCGATCAGGCAGAGATTGTACTATGGATAATTGATTCAGCAGACGCAATCTCACAGCTAAAACTACTCTCCGATAAGATTCTTCCTCGTTGTGAACACAAACAATTGATTTTAGTCTTTAATAAGGTAGAACTGATAAATGAAACTCAGAAAAATGAACTTACCTCACAACTTTCCGAGCATGTCGGTTCGGAAATAGAATCTATTTTTATTTCTGCGAAACAACGTCAGCATACGGATGAACTCCAACAAAAACTTGTAGCAGCTGCCCATTTACCAACAGTCACACAGAATGATGTTATTGTAACGAATGTCCGTCATTACGAAGCACTGACACGTGCGTTGGATGCAATTCACCGGGTACAAGAAGGATTGGACGCAAATATTTCCGGGGATTTTCTTTCACAAGACATACGTGAATGTATTTTCCATTTATCCGATATAGCAGGGGAAGTGACCAATGATATGGTGCTACAGAATATATTTGCACATTTTTGCATCGGCAAATAGAAGCCGATAAAAAGCAATTAATCCTTATTAGTGACGATAGTTTGAGATTGTACCAAAACTTATGTAGGCTAATTTTTGCCTACATAACAGCTTACATTAGAATAGAGGTTATCCACTATTTTGTTTATTCCAGCCTTTCACCCGGTTAACTTCCTATTCACCAATAGCTTAATAATAAGTATTTTAATGCTAACCGCTTCATATATGGCAATAAAAAAAGGCTATCTATCCCAGACAGCCAATCTTTTGTTAACCTTAAATCTAATACTATGAAAAACACATTGCAAAGATACGGACTTCTGGTAATTTTGCAAATTTACAAAGCAAAACAGGATATCTTATAACATGGTTTAATAGAAGAACCATGACGTTAACATTTAGTCTTTCTTTCGTTAACATTTAACAGACTTATAAAGATTTAGCGAAATAGAAGATACATAGATGCTAAAGTCAGGCAAATGGTGCTAAAGAGGGTTTATTCGGATAACAAATTCCCCAATAAACTGTTTTTGAGGATAATAATCCTCAAAAATAATCCTATATGAACAGATTTGAAAATAAAACAGCCGTTATCACGGGCGCTGCCGGTGGAATTGGCGAAGCAACCACACGCCGCATTGTATCCGAAGGTGGAAAAGTTGTTATAGCCGACCATTCAAAAGAAAGAGCAGAACAACTTGCTGCCGAACTCAATGCTTCAGGAGCAGATGTACGCCCGATCTATTTTTCTGCAACAGAATTGCAGAGTTGCAAAGAGTTGATCGCCTTTGCCATAAAAGAATACGGGCAGGTAGATGTATTGGTAAACAACGTAGGAGGTACAAATCCTAAACGGGATACCGACATTGAGACACTGGACATAGATTACTTCGACGAAGCTTTCCATCTTAATTTATCTTGTACCATGTACCTGTCCCAACTGGTTATCCCCATAATGAACGCACATGGCGGTGGCAATATTGTGAACGTAGCCTCAGTCAGTGGAATTACAGCTGATGCGAACGGCACTCTTTATGGAGCAAGCAAAGCAGGAGTCATCAATCTGACCAAATACATTGCGACACAAACAGGAAAGAAAAACATACGATGCAATGCTGTAGCCCCGGGACTGATTCTCACACCTGCAGCATTAAACAACCTGAATGAAGATATACGGAACGTATTTCTCGGACAATGTGCGACACCATATTTAGGAGAACCGCAAGACATCGCCGCAACAATTGCTTTTCTGGCTTCCGAAGACGCACGATACATTACCGGGCAAACAATAGTAGTAGACGGCGGTCTGACCATACACAATCCAACGGTAAACCTGGCATAAAAGATTCTCCTTTTACCCCAAACATATTATATCCCAAACAGTAGAAAAGTGCTGTTTGGGAAAAATATTTCTCTTTTCCTCTCGATGTTACCGATAAGAAACATATTTTTGTGACCGATCAGTAACAATAATATAAAGTCATGGAAAAAGAGTTTATCAAAAACAGACAGGTAACAGAGCTAACCCTCATCAAAGCAGTAGACGAATTAATCGAAGAGAAAGGTTTCGAAGGATTAGGCATCAATGCAGTAGCAGCAAAAGCCGGAGTATCAAAAATGTTGATCTACCGTTATTTCAACTCTTTAGAAGGTCTGATAGCAGCATATATCGGCCAACATGATTATTGGATTAACTTTGACGGAGCACTACCGGATAAAAACCACCTTGGTGAATTCATCAAAGAGATGTTCCGGAAACAAATCATAATAATGCGAAAAAGCTACACTTTGAAACGGCTATACAGATGGGAACTCACATCAGACAACAATTTTATAAAAGACCTCCGCGAGAAAAGAGAAGCCAAAGGCATTTGGCTGATAGATGCTGTAAGCAAACTGTCAAAACACCCGCAAAAAGAAATAGCAGCCCTTGCCACTATCATTACAGCAGCCATCAGTTATCTCACGTTGCTGGAAGAAAACTGTTCTACCTTCAATGGTCTCAAACTTCAGGAAGAGAGCGGTTGGAAAGAACTGGAAGACGGAATCAACATATTAGTGGACCTATGGTTAGAAAAGCAATAACAAAAAATGAAAAAGATGATAACGTTTGGAATTTGCATACTGGCAATATTACTCAACGGATGCAATAAAGATATAATAGAATACAGCAATAATGATCTCAGATCGACCTATTAATTATGGAAACAATAACAGATGACTATCTATTCATGATAGAACAAGCCACTAAAGCTCCTTCGGGACATAACACCCAACCTTGGTTATTTCGTATCGTAGAAGCAGGTATTGAGATTCATCCGGATAAAACTAAAACACTATCAATTGTAGATGGAAACCGGCGTGAAATGTTCATCTCCCTGGGATGTGCAACTGAAAATTTGTGCCTGGCTGCACAAACTAAAGGATATTCAGCCCAAGTAAACATTGCAGATAATGGAAATATCACAGTAAAACTCCAGCCCAATGCAGGCGTAATTACCCCTTCTTCTATCATTGTACAAATTGGCAAGCGGCAAACCAACAGAAGTATATATACAGGACAACTGATTCCGGAAGAAATGATACACAAGTTGCTTTCAATACCGAAAGCAGCAACAGTACACCTCCATTGCTGGAAAATCGGAACGCCTGAGTTCGACAAAGTTCGTTACTATGTTCTGAGGGGGAATACAATCCAGATGACCGACTTCCACTTCAAGAATGAGTTGAAAAACTGGATGAGGTTCAATAAGAAGCATGCAGAATCGACTAAAGATGGTTTAAGTTATGCTGTTTTTGGTGCACCTAACTTACCACAATGGTTATCTCGCCGCATCATGAATGCTTGTCTGACTCCCAAAATACAAAATAAAAGTGATGAAAAAAAGCTCCGATCGTCTTCACACATCATGCTGTTCTGTGCCGAGAAAGATACTCCGAAAGATTGGATTAATCTGGGAAGATCTTTAGAGTGCTTTCTGCTGAAAACAACGGAAATCGGTGTGTCCACCGCTTTTATCAATCAACCATGCGAAGTGGAAATCCTCTCTGAACAAATGCAAAGAGAACTGCTAAACAATAAAAAAACTGAAATACCGTGTGTTTTACTCCGTATGGGATATAGCAGTCCAATGCCCTACTCGCCAAGAAAAAATCTTCATGAAGTGCTGATGCCCTAAAAACTTCCTTTTATAAAACCTAAACCTTTGGACAATTGTTAGTATCTTCGCCCTACATTTTAAATCTGAAATATCGTTTTACCAATTAAAAAAATCCAATGATTATTCGTACCATACTCGATACAGACCTTTACAAATTCACTACCTCGTATGCTTACATTAAACTATTCCCGTATGCGATGGGCACTTTCAGTTTCAAAGACAGGGATGAAACTGAATACAGCGACGAGTTTGTAGAAAGACTGAAAACTGAAATCAGTCGCTTATCGCATGTAGCACTGACTGGAGAAGAACTGGAGTACATGGTGAAGAACTGCCGTTTCCTCCCCAGAGTCTATTGGGAATGGCTCTCTTCTTTCCGTTTCCAACCGGAAAAAATAGAAGTCCGTTTGGACGAAAATCGACACCTCCACATAGAGATCAGTGATTACCTTTATAAGGCAACGCTTTATGAAGTACCTTTACTTGCCATCGTTTCCGAGATAAAGAATCAATCATCCGGCAATATCGCCAGTATGGGAGATATCTTGTGTAAACTATCCGAAAAGGCAGAACTATCCAACAAGCATCAACTGTTTTTCTCTGAATTCGGAACACGGAGACGCTTCTCATTCGACGTGCAGGATCAAGTCATCGGACACCTGAGACAAACAGCCCGCTATTGCATCGGCACCTCCAACTGCCATTTCGCCATGAAATACGGCATGAAACCCATGGGTACACATCCGCATGAATGGTTCATGTTTCATGGAGCACAATTCGGTTATAAACACGCCAATTACATGGCTCTTGAAAATTGGGTAAATGTATACGACGGGGACCTCGGCATCGCCTTGTCCGACACCTATACATCTGCCATCTTTTTAAGCAACCTGAGTCGCAAACAAGCCAAATTGTTTGATGGTGTAAGATGTGACTCAGGCGATGAATTCAGGTTTATCGACCGATTGACTGCCCGTTACAAAGAGTTAGGCATTGACTCGACTACCAAGACAATCGTATTCAGCAATGCACTGGACTTTGACAAAGCACTGGACATTCAGGAGTATTGCCGGGGAAAAATCCGCTGTTCATTCGGTATCGGCACAAACCTGACTAATGATACCGGATTCAAGCCATCAAACATCGTCATGAAGCTATCGCAGTGCAAGATGAACCTGAATCAGGAATGGCGCGAATGCGTGAAACTATCAGATGACATAGGGAAACATATCGGCAGCCCGGAAGAGGTACGTGCCTGTTTATACGATTTGCGGCTGGAATAAACTCCAACCGCAAATGCATTTTATCATAACAGTGCTTTGATAGCGTCCGTTATCTCTTTATCGGTTTTCTCCATTCCATATCCCTGAATGACTTTTCTGACCACCCGGTCCTGATCTAATATAAAGAAGAAAGGTGCTGCGCCATATGTCCGGTATGACTTGACAATGCCTTCATCACCACATAGGAATCTATAGTTTATCTGGTTCTTATCCGCATAAGTCCGCAGCGAATGAGGTTTGCGTCCCCAGGTTTCTATAGAAACCACTTCAAATTCATCGGCATTGAACTTCTCTTTCAGCCCGTTCAGAAAGGGGATGGATGCATGACAAGCACCGCATCCGATACCGGTCAGATTCACTAAAAGCACTTTACTCTTAAGATTAGATAACGACACCGGATTCTCGTACATATCTTTCAACATCCAGTCGGGAGCTTTCTTCCCTATAAGTTCTCTTGCCGAAAGTTGGGTAGTCTTTCCTTTCTCACCATACTTGCGGATTTCATAGTCTTGGGGCAAATAATCATATAAGTTAAAATCGGCCATTGACAATTGATTCAACACTACATCCGAACATATATTGGCAGAAATCTGATGCGACATTTCCCTGCGGACTTTATAAGGCAAATCATCCGATTTATTAATCCACAGTTCGTAAATCGAGGTCGGGTCCCCCAGGTCAAAAGGAGGTTTCGGTATATAATATGCCTTTCCAAAAAATTCAACCTGTCTGTCTTCATGTATCACCAACTTGAAGTAATACGCTTCTCCTAAATCCTTCCATTCGGTTGTGATGCTATCCCCCGTACTCAAAGCATATCCGATGATATTCCGGCTGTAACAGAAAAACGGAGGACCCACCAACCTGAAAGGAAGTTTTCTGGTCGTGAAATCATCGATCATAATCCCTTTATGCTCATGAAAACTTATCATTTTCACTTTTCCATCATAACCAAATTCAAATCGCGTCGTATCTTTGGCGTTAAGAGCCACATAACTTGCACCGATAGTCGAATCAGAAGGATTAGTGTATTCTTTAATAAACCGAAAAGAATTAGTTATAGCAGTCGTATCACCGGGTTGCCAGGACTGAGATTGTTCATGATAAGAAGCTGATTCTACCTTATCAAGATTACTTAGAACTTTTTTCAAATAAGTTCTCATATCCACATCATTCTTACCACAGACATTCATGACTAATAAGAATGAAATAACAGATAATAAAATGGACTTCATAGTACTTTATATTTTAGACATACACAAATATAGCCAATGAAAGTAGAAATCAACAACCGGCATCTTAACTTTTATACTTAATAATAATATTATAGTATCTACTAACTTTTCATAGAAAGTCAGAGTTTTAAAAGCCTAAAAACAAACAGATGCATATATCTCTATTTTAACATCAAAAAGAAACTATTTTCCCTTTTTGAACAACACACTTTATATTAAAAACCGGTGCAGCAGAAGAATACAACGCATAGATATGACATTTACATACAGAAAGTTGCATCATATTGAGTAAATATGCTATTTCATATAACAAAAGACCTTACTCTTTTCCAAAAAGAAGTAAGTGTTTTCCCGAAAAGAAGTTAGTCTTTTGTTCGGAAGAAGCTAATCTTTTGTCCGAAAGAAGTTAATAACGCAAAAAGAAGGCGTAAAATACAAGTTTCCTGAAATTATCGGAGGCTTCAGAAGGGATATGTGTCAACTATCATTTTAAAGGTTCAATCCGACCTACAACGACAGAAGATGTCTAAAAACAAGGATCACCAACCATATGCTTGATAAAAAGGTAAAATCACATCATTTTGATTCTGTCTGATGGGAAAATAAGAGTCTTTTCGGAAGCAGTCGCAAACGAGGCCGGAAAGAAACGAATACAGACCGTATTGAAAATACAGAATGATACTTCATTGTGTATCTGTCAAAATGCAAATTTTCGCCTCAGCCGTTTTCCTTTCCTCTGCTCTTTACCACTCTTACTTCTTCCGCACCAAAAACTGCCTGATCTTCTCCCTGTCTCCTACCACCCAAACCAAATCTCCCAATTGGAAAACTATAGCCTGATTCACCGGAACCAATTCACCCTCTCGTTCAAGGGCTACGACGAGACTATCATATCTTTTTCCTAACCGGGACTGGGCAATGCTTTTGTTCAGAAACGGAAAATCTTCATCTACCGTGAATGAATGAAGCGTCACATCTTGTTTTATGTTCTTTTCATCCGGCAAATCCTGTCTGTTCTCAAGTTCCGTCCGGAACTCTTGCAGCTGTCCGCCTGTTCCGACCACTACTAACTTATCCTGCGGATAAATTCGTTCGGAACTTTGTGGAATGTATATTCTCCGCTCCCCTCTGACAATACTTACTATATTGACACCAAACTCCCGCCTGAAAGGGAGTTCATCCAATGACTGACCGATATAAGACGAATAAGGAGATACCCAAACGGAAGTCAGCTCAACATCTTTGTCATTAAACTCACTGTTAAAACGACTTTTCAGAGGATAACGTTTGCGGGCAGCTTCTTCCCTTCCGTTCAGATTGGTCAGGAAGTGTGTTTCCAGATGCGAATATTGCGTGAGGTTCTCCCTGAAAATAAGAATCAATGCCAATACGGCAACGGCTATCACAATGCCTATCCCATAATTGAGGCTGAAGTAACTGATAACGACCCCTGCAATGAAAAAGACGGCAACCGACACACGGAACAAAATCAGCGCGACCAACCGTCCGTGATTGTAATTATCATCATTCCACAACTTAAAAAACACATCCGGGGAATTATACTTATCTGAAACAAGTGCCCACAGGAAAGGTGTCATCAACAGAAGTGTGACCAGACACATCCCTATGTTTACCCATCGCCCGGGAGCATCGAACATCTCGTTTATCGTGGGATAAACGGTTTGCACAGACAATAACCAAATCGCCGTGAGAAGGACACTATAGATAATCACTCTTCCGACAATCGTCTTCAACAACCGCTTCCAATCGCTGTCATGATTGACCGTCTTCTTACCGGAAGCATAGCGATCCAGACTTTTCCTGGTTTTAGGCGGAAGTATTTTATAAAGCCATTCGGCAAACGGATTTGCCAACCGGATGAAATAAGGAGTTGTGAATGTAGTAATCACCGATACCGCAACAATAATCGGAGGGATAAAACTATCCAGTACTTTGAGTGAAGCCCCCAGCCCTGCGATAATGAAAGCGAACTCTCCTATCTGGGCAAGGCTGAATCCTGACTTGACGGAAACCTTCAACGGTTCACCGGATAATAAAACTCCCAATGAAGAAAATATGGATTTACCCACAAGAGTTACCAAAGTAATGATGACCACCGGCCAGGCATACTGCACCAAGACAGCCGGATTGACCAACATACCGACAGAGACAAAGAAAATAGCTCCGAAAAGATCTTTCACCGGCTGGATGATATGTTCTATGTGTTCGGCCTCAACCGTCTCGGCAAGGATAGATCCCATAATGAAAGCACCCAGTGCAGCCGAGAATCCTGTACGGGTAGCCAACACAACCATTCCCAGACAAAGTCCCAGCGAAACGATCAGTAAGGTTTCGTTATTCATCAGCCGTTTTGCTTTTTTCAAAAAGAACGGAAGGATAAATATCCCAATCAGGAACCATAGGATCAGAAAGAAAACAACCTTCAACACACTCATCAACAGCTCTTCACCTACAAACTCCTTACTCACTGCCATTGTAGAAAGGATGACCATCATCAGGATAGCGATCAGATCTTCAACTACCAATGTCCCGAATACAACACCCGTGAAGCGTTGGTTACGTAAGCCGAGATCATCAAACGCTTTGATAATAATCGTTGTTGACGACATGGACAACATACCCCCCAGAAAAATAGAATTCATTGTGCTCCAACCTAACAGATGTCCTACCATATAACCGATCAGCAACATGCTGATAACTTCGGTGGTTGCCGTGATAAAGGCAGCTGACCCAACATTTATTAATTTCTTAAAACTAAACTCCAACCCAAGGGCGAAAAGTAAAAAAACAACTCCTATCTCAGCCCAGATATTGATGTTCTCAATATCACCTACAGTCGGGAAAATCTGCACGTAAGGTCCCGCCAATAATCCGGCGACGATATATCCCAGTACCAAGGGTTGTTTCAACCATTTGAACAAAAGGGTAATGATACTTGCGGACATCAGTATTAGGGCAAGGTCGGCAATTAAGGTAGGTAAGTGTGACATGGCATGTATATTTCGTTAGTAATTCATTCCGTTTATGCTCTTTTATTTGTAAAAAAGAACAATCGACAGTCTATTTGTGTTTCGTCTATATGACATTTATTTTGAAACAAAGCGCCGTTGGTCATTGCACAAAATTGAACTTTTCGTGCAAAAAGTATCCACTCTATCCAATATTTCTCTATATTTGTCCCCGAATTGGTTCGGAATCCGTGGTCAACGGACGAAGATTAAAAGGGAATCGGGTGTAAATCCCGGACAGTCCCGCTGCTGTGAAGCTCTATATAACATCTTATCAATAAACCAATTACAAACCACTGACGGAAAAGGAAACGTCGGGAAGGTCCGATAAGATGTAGAGTCAGTCAGAAGACCTGCCATTCAATGAATAAGAGCTTTTTTACCTCGTGGGTTAGGAAAGAAAGCATCGTTGTTAAGCCCCAAATCGTAGAAATACTGTGTTTTCATCGGGTGGACTCATGTCCGCAGGGTGGAAAGCATGAATATGTGTATTCCATTTAATTGAGAAATGAATATGATTAAAAGAATCTTAGTCGCCAACCGCGGCGAAATAGCCGTGAGGGTGATGCGCTCCTGCCGGGAGATGGAAATAACGAGCATTGCCGTTTTCTCGGAAGCGGACCGAACAGCGAAGCATGTGCTCTATGCCGACGAAGCTTACTGCATCGGCCCGGCAGCATCGAAAGAGAGTTATCTGAATATAGAAAAGATTATCGAAGTGGCAAAGTCGTGCCGCGCAGACGCCATCCACCCGGGATACGGGTTCTTGTCCGAAAATGCAACCTTTGCCCGTCGTTGTCGTGAAGAGGGGATCATCTTCATCGGTCCGGACCCGGAAACCATGGAGGCGATGGGAGATAAGATTTCGGCACGTATCAAGATGATAGAAGCCGGTGTACCGGTGGTTCCGGGTACTCAAGAAAACCTGAAGAGCCTTGAAGAAGCGGTAGAACTCTGCAATCAAATCGGTTATCCGGTAATGCTGAAAGCCTCGATGGGAGGTGGTGGAAAGGGTATGCGGCTGATTCATCGTGCAGATGAAGTGGAAGAGGCCTACACAACCGCCAAGAGCGAATCACTTTCGTCATTCGGCGACGACACGGTTTACCTGGAGAAATTTGTAGAAGAACCGCATCACATTGAGTTCCAGATTCTGGGCGACAAGCATGGCAACGTGATTCATCTGTGCGAACGTGAATGTTCGGTGCAACGCCGCAACCAGAAGATTGTGGAAGAGAGCCCTTCGGTGTTCGTCACTCCTGAACTACGCCGGGATATGGGAGAAAAAGCAGTGGCCGCCGCCAAAGCCGTGAACTATGTCGGAGCGGGAACCATCGAATTTCTGGTGGACAAGCACCGCAACTATTACTTCCTGGAAATGAACACGCGCCTGCAAGTGGAACATCCGATTACCGAAGAGGTAGTCGGCGTAGATTTAGTGAAAGAGCAGATTAAAGTGGCCGAAGGACAGGTGTTGCAACTGAAACAGGAAGATATCCAGCAACGCGGACATGCCATCGAATGCCGCATCTGCGCAGAAGATACAGAAATGAACTTCATGCCCAGCCCGGGTGTCATCAAGCAGATTACGGAGCCAAACGGCATCGGGGTGCGCATCGACAGCTATGTATACGAAGGTTACGAGATTCCGATTTATTATGACCCGATGATCGGCAAGCTGATTGTATGGGCAACCACACGCGAATACGCCATCGAACGGATGCGCCGTGTACTCCACGAATATAAGCTGACAGGAGTAAAGAACAACATCAGTTATCTGCGCGCCATCATGGATACTCCCGACTTTGTGGAAGGGCATTACGATACGGGATTCATCAGCAAAAACGGGGAAGTGCTCCAACACTGCATCGCCCGTACCAGCGAACGTGCAGAGAACATCGCACTGATCGCCGCTTACATGGATTACCTGATGAACCTGGAGGAGAATAACAGCGGACTGGCTGCGGACAACCGCCCGATCAGCAAATGGAAAGAATTCGGACTGCACAAAGGAGTATTAAGAATATAGAAGAGTATGGAAATACATATAGGAAATCGCGTGGCCGAGATAGAACTGGTCAGCAAAGAAGATAACAAAGTGGTACTCACCATCGACGGAAAAACGTTCGAAGCGGACGTTGTCATGGCAGAGAACGGGAATTGCAACATCCTGATGGACGGACGCAGCTCCAACGCCCAACTGATTCGCAAAGAGAACGGAAAGAGTTACAAAGTGAATACACACTACAGCAGTTTCAATGTCGAGATTGTGGACAGTCAGGCAAAATATCTGCGGATGCGCAAGAAAGGTGAAGAAACACAGAACGACCGCATCATTTCGCCCATGCCGGGCAAGGTAGTGAAAATCCCCGTCAGTGTGGGACAGGAGATGAAAGCCGGAGAAACTGTCATCGTCATCGAAGCGATGAAGATGCAGAGTAACTACAAGGTGACTTCAGACTGTCGGATTAAAGAGATTCTGGTACAGGAAGGTGATAATATCGCCGGAGACCAGACGCTGATAACGTTAGAATAACGAATAATAGAAAGACAATGGAAGAAGTAAATAAAGCCTATGCCACGTTCGAAGAGCGTGACCGTATCGCTTCCCAAGGCGGAGGCGCTGCCAAGATTGAAATACAACATGCGAGCGGAAAGATGACTGCCCGCGAACGCATCGATATGTTACTGGACAAGGGAACATTTGTGGAACTTGACAAGCTGATGGTGCACCGCTGCACCAACTATGGCATGGACCGTAACAAGGTTCCGGGCGACGGTGTGGTGTCGGGTTACGGAAAGATCGACGGCCGTCAAGTGTTTGTCTACGCTTACGACTTCACCGTTTACGGTGGTTCACTCTCGGCATCGAATGCCAAGAAGATAGTCAAGGTACAACAACTGGCTTTGAAGAATGGCGCGCCGATCATCGCACTGAACGACTCGGGCGGTGCACGTATCCAGGAAGGAATCGAAAGCCTGTCGGGCTATGCCGACATCTTTTACCAGAACACGATGGCAAGCGGCGTGATCCCGCAGATTTCGGCTATCCTCGGTCCATGCGCCGGAGGTGCCTGCTACTCTCCGGCACTGACGGATTTCATCTTTATGGTGAAGGAGAAAAGCCATATGTTCGTCACCGGACCGGATGTGGTAAAGACGGTGATCCACGAAGAAGTCAGCAAAGAAGAACTGGGCGGTGCCATGACGCACAGCAGCAAGAGTGGTGTAACGCATTTCATAGCAAACACCGAGGAAGAATTGCTGATGTCGATCCGCGAGCTGCTCTCCTTCCTCCCGCAAAACAATATGGACGAAACGCGCAAGCAGAACTGCACCGATGACATCAACCGCGAAGATGCATCACTCGGCAGCATTATCCCCGCCGACCCGAACATACCGTATGATATGAAAGAGATCATCGAACGGGTTGTTGACGAGGGCTACTTCTTTGAAGTGATGCAGAACTTTGCCAAAAACATCATCATCGGTTTTGCCCGCTTAGCCGGACGCTCGGTAGGTATCGTGGCCAACCAGCCGGCATACCTGGCGGGTGTGCTCGACATCGATGCCAGCGACAAGGCAAGCCGTTTCATCCGCTTCTGCGACTGTTTCAACATTCCTCTGATTACGTTCGAAGACGTTCCGGGCTTCCTGCCGGGATATACGCAGGAGAACAACGGCATCATCCGCCACGGTGCCAAAATAGTGTATGCCTTTGCCGAGGCCACAGTGCCCAAGCTGACTGTGATCACCCGCAAGGCCTATGGTGGCGCTTACATCGTGATGAACTCCAAGCAGACGGGGGCGGACGTGAACTTTGCCTACCCGAGTGCGGAAATTGCCGTGATGGGTGCCGAGGGAGCCGTAAACATCCTGTTCCGCAAGGCGGACGCAGAGAGCAAAGCCAAAGAACTGGATGCCTACAAAGAGAAGTTTGCCACTCCATACCAGGCTGCCGAACTGGGATTCATCGACGAGATCATCCTGCCGAAACAAACCCGTAAACGCTTGATACAGGCATTGGAGATGACGGAAAACAAAATGCAGACGAATCCGCCGAAGAAACACGGAAACATGCCGCTGTAGGCACAGCAGGCGGACCAAGCAGAGAGAGGGTATATGCGCGGGGGCAAGGCGACCGGAACAAGATTTCGCACGTCTCCCCGCATTTTTCAGGAAGTTTTATCCTATATTTGCGTCAGCTAACTCCAAAACCTTTCATCTTATGCCCACTAAGCGCCTTTTCGTCCCCGATGACATTCTCCGTCCGGCACAGCCGGGTGAAAACAAGAACATACGCCTGCTCCAATACGTCAACTCTACCACACAGGAAAACTTCGACGCTTTCCTGACGCACCATGCCCTGGTATACATCCTCTCCGGGGTGAAGCAGATCAAGGTAGGGAGCAATCAGTTTGACATCCGCCCCGGAGAACTGTTTCTGATACCAAGGGGAGAGTACGTGATGTCGGAATACATTACCGGCGAACATGGGTTCCGCAGCCTGATGTTGTTTTTCAGCAAACGGGTTGCGCAAGGACTGGCCGAACAACTGAGCGGATGTTTGCCGGAACGTATATCGGAAAGGATGCCGACAAAAAGAGAAGCCATAAAGATCATTCCCCACAACCGGGAAATAGAGAAACTGTTTTCTTCGTTGGAGGAATACAGCAAGAGTAAGAGTCCGTTTATGTGCGAACTGATCCGGCTGAAATTTACCGAACTGGTATACCTGCTTCTGGACAGTCCTTACCGGCAACTAATAGCTTCCTTCCTCCTGGATGCGGCACGAAGCGAAAGCCCGGCACTGTCAGCCGTGCTCGACCGGCATTTGTATTCCCCGGCCACCGTCAACGAACTGGCTATGCTTTCCGGCAGAAGCCTGTCGAACTTTAAGCGGGAGTTTGCCCAGGAATATGGTGAAGCTCCCCGCGGATGGATACGCAGAAAAAAACTGGAACGCGCTGCTTATCTGCTCGACACGTCGGACAAAACGATCGAAGAAGTAACGGACGCGAGCGGATTTGTAAGTGCGGCACACTTTGCCCGGCTCTTTAAAGAGCAATATCAGATGACACCTACTGAATATAGGGGGAGGAATGATGAATGATGGGCGAAAAGCGATGAACGATGGACGAGAAGTGAGAAATGGAGATGATCGAAGACCTATATATAAGGTGTGGGAAGCTGCCGGAACGAAGCATTCGTAAACGTACCCTGAACCAAACAGACTGGAGACTGAACCAAACGGGCAACAACCCGTTCTCTATTTGCCTGTATCTTTGCTGCATGAAATTCATCTTATGAAATACAAGATCAGCTTATGAAAACTAAATTCTTTACTCCCATCCTATTGATCACCTTCTCGGCTACCGCTCTGTGTTGCCAAAGCAAAAAACAAAACCAGCCGACGGAAAAGGCACAGCAACCGGAAACAACGATCATCAGTGACAGCATTCGTTTCTGCGAAAGCACGTACCCCTATCAGGGAGGTATCCTGATCGCCAACTTCGGAACGGAGCAGCTCAATCCACTCAACACGGAAGGCAGGGGATACATCGCCTACCATAAAGATAACCGGACAGAAATCCTGATTCCTGCCGACGGCAACCTCTCCGGACCGAAAGGAATGTTTGTTCGTGACGAGCACCTGTTCATCTGCGACGTCAACAAAATCGTAGTCTACAACCTACAAGCACCGGAGAAAGCACCGCAAGTCGTCCTGCTGCCCGAAGGCAACCTTTTCGTAAACGACCTCGTGGCGGAAGGGAATACACTTTATGCTTCTGTCACCAATACAGGAAAAATCTTCAGCATCGACATCAGTGACCCGGGCGCAGTAGGGATTCCTGCCGAATGGGTGAGCATCGCCGGACCTAACGGGCTGATTATCGAAAACGGAACCATGTACGTCGCCTCTTATCCCGCTGACGGGAAGACAACGGACAACAATGTCATCTATCAGATTACCGACCTGAGCAAACCCGTTCCGGAGAAGTTCATCACCACCCCGGGACAATATGACGGTATCGCCCTCTCTGCCGACAAGAAAACGATGTACATCACCAACTGGACACCCGCACAAGTTTGTGCCGTCGACATGAATACCCGAAAGATCACGCCACTCGACATTAACCCGGAGAAACCGCTGTCCGGCCCGGCAGATATCACGGTAGCCTCCGGAACGATGTATATTCCGGACCTGCCCAACAGCAGGGTCATCGTTTATCCAATGTAAGATTCGGTTCATAATCCGTCATTACTTATACTAAGAATTCCCTTATCCCAGCTTTTCCCATCCATTGAGAAAGTTGAGATAAGGGAATCTTCCGTCTATCGGAAGGCCGTTTTCGGGATGATTATCCTTTCAGGAACTCCGCTCAGAGAGCCCCCCCGATTAACGGTCTATATAACCCCGTGCTCACCGCTCCCGCATCTCTGCCACGAACTCGTCGGTGGTGTAGACCTTCTCCGCCAGCAGGGTGAAGTTGATGAACGCTGCCGTATCGGCGTCCAGTCCGGGGAGCTTGGCAGAGGCCGTAGCGTCAAAGATGACGGCTGCCTCGAATCCGCGTTCCTGCAACTCGCGCAAATGGGACTCCGCGCAGAGGTTGCCGGACATGCCGCACACCACTACCTTGTTCACCCCACGCTTGCGGAGTTGAAGAATCAGGTCATTGTTTTCCGGCCCGTACAGTTTGTGGGGTGCCGTGACGATGATATTCGTGCCCCCGTCGATATAGGGTTTGTAGAGTTCCAGCCAGTCGGCACCCGAACCTTCGAAACCCTCGCCGGTCAACTGTCCCCGGCGTTCGAACATGCCCGTGTCGTGCATCAGTTTCTCGATGGGACCTTCGAAAAGCCATTGGTGATCATGCTTATAGTAATAGTGCGGGGAGATGAATACCAGCATGCCTTTTGCGGCTGCCACCTCGAAGATGCGGCGGAGGTTCTCCACCGTACCATTCTTCTGTATGTTCTCTCCGAAAGCGCCCCAGCCCAGACCGTTCTCGCTCAGGAAATCGTTCTGCGGGTCTGTCATTACAATCGCTGTGTATTCGTCGATGACGAACGGGGTGTTGATACCTTCCATAATCTTTTTTTGTTTTTAGATGTTTATACTCCTTTTAGCTCAGGGTGCGGCGTCGGTGTACCGCTTGTTTTCCGACTTTGCAAAGATCGGCATTCCACACAGGACAGGAAAGGGCCATATGGCCGGATAAGTTAGCAATTCTTCCCGAATAAGAAGAAAATCATGCTATCTTACCCTATGAGGAAAGGAAATGGATCAGAAGAGGGAACGGAGACACCTATTTATATATAAAAGGCTTATAACAAACAGGTTTTAGAGAGTGGAAACGCCACTCTTCCCCGCCTTCGGGAACAATTGCCTATTCAATGTGTGATATCGCTCTTTCCCGAGCAGCGATAAGCACCGATCTTTGCAACATCAGATTTAAACAACTAAAACAATCCCGCGAACGTTATGAAAAAGAATTTATTAATTTTAGTCGCACTGCTGACTTCGGCAACGATCTCGGCACAGAACGGAGGAACCATTATGAAGAAGTATGAGAACCAATTGCCGCAAGCCGGCAGGGGAAATGTGCACGTTGCCTACCAGGGCAAGGCCATCGACCAGATGATTTACGATTTTATGGAAGAACAGGGAATACCGGGCATGACGCTTGCCATCGTACAGGCGCCTTACATCCCCCGGGTGGTGGGCTACGGAGTGACTGATTTCACGAAAGGAAACCTCGCCGCCGCCAAGACGCTCTGGCCCATCGGCCCCATCTCGCAAGGATATGCTGCCGTGGCGGTGATGCAACTCTACGAACGGGGCAAACTCGACCTGAACGACCCCGTCGGCAAGTACCTGAAGGATGTGCCGGAAAGCTGGAAACCGGTCAGCATCCTCCAGTTGATGCAGCACAGCTCGGGCATCGCCGATTACCGCGCGCAGAAGGGTTTCGACGTCTCTGCCGATTATCGTCCGGAACAGTTGATCGAGACCGTAGCCGCACTGCCACTGGCCTTCGAACCGGGAACGGATGTGAAGCAGAGCGCCACGAACTTCCTGCTGCTGACTTCCATCATCGAGAAGGCGGGCAAAATGCCTTACCACGATTTCGTGAAGAAGTATCAGATTGACTACCTGGGACTGCGGCAGACTTTCTTCGGAGAAGACCTGGCGAAAGTAAAACAGGAGGACGTGACCACTACGGGCAACGTGCACCAGACATTCAAGAAGGACCGGGACTATATCAACCCCTCGGAAACAACGACCGGATACGTTGAAAAAGACGGCCGGCTCGTCGCAGCGCCTGCTGTCAGCCCTACGGCACTGAAAGGTTTCTCCGACATCTGGGCATCGGCGGAGAACGTTTCCCATTGGGACATCGGACTGGCGGGAAGCGCCTTGATCGAGAAACCGGAAAACCGTGACATCGTGTACAAACCCACCCGGCTGGCCAACGGCAAGGTGGTCCCCGCCATGGCAGGCTGGCAGTTCTATAACCACAACGGGCTGATGGACATCAAAGGCGACGTGTCAGGACATTCGGCTTTCCTGAGCCGTTTCACCGACGCTTCGGAACTGGTATGCGTCACCCTGCTCGCCAACAAGGAGGGAGTGGATCTGACGAACCTGGGACGGCGCATCGCCGCCGCTTTCGACAGCGCCAAGATGGGCACGGGAGCCAACGACAACCTGCTGTACACCTACGAGAGCCAGTTCAGCGTAGACGAAACCATGGGACGCATCGAGCAGACGCTCCGGGCAATGGGAATCCCTGTCTTCGCCAAATTCGACCACGGAAAGAATGCGGAAGAGGTAGGCTTGACGCTTCGCCCGAACCAGGTGATCGTCTTCGGTTCGCCGAAAGTGGGCACAAAGCTGATGCAGGACAATCCGAGCATCTCGATCGAATTGCCGCTGAAGATCTCCGTTTGGGAGGATAAGAACGGCAGTGTATGGGCCACTTTCCCACAGATGCAGGTGATGGCGGCCGAATACGGGCTGGAAGCGGAACCGGTGATCGGAAAGATGCAGGAATTGCTGGAAAAGATCGTGATTAAGGGGGCAAGCGTGTATTGACTCCATGCCCGAGGGCATTCTTAAAATAAACACAGAAACGGGGAAATCACAAGCGGTTATGGGACAACGCGCAACGTGACTTTCCCCGTTTCATTCGGGTACCCCCCCGTTTCTATTTTCTTCCTATCGGCAGGCAGACTTCAAACCTCGCCCCCTCACCCACTTCGGACTCCGCACGGATCTCTCCGCCGAAATGTTCCACAATCGTCTTACAGATGGCAAGTCCCAACCCCGTTCCTTGAACAAAAGAATCTCCTTTATAAAAGCGCTCAAAAACATGCGCGATCACCTCCTCCGACATTCCTTTCCCGGTGTCTTCGACAAACAGCTCTACATCCTTCTCCCCCCTCCGGCGATAGCCTATCCGGATGCTGCCCCGGCTCGTAAACTTTATCGCGTTATTGATCAGATTATTCACCACCTGCTCCAGCCTTACCGGGTCCGCAGTAATCGACACATCCTCTGCGGGCAGATCCGCAATCAGTTCTACACCGGGCTTCACGTTCAGACGCTGCATGCGGGCTATGTCGGCAAACATCTTGTTCAGTGAGAAAACCGAAACGTTAAACTCCATGGTGTTCGATTCAATCTTCGAAAGATCCAGAATATCCGAAATCAGGAACATCAGCAACTGCCCGTTCTTCTCTATCAACGCAGCATACTCCTCGATGTCCTCCGGCCTTAAATCGGACTGCTCGCTCACCAGCAGTGTGGAAAAGCCCACGATGGCATTCAGCGGAGTACGGATCTCGTGACTCATATTGGCCAGGAAAGCACTCTTCAACCGGTCGCTCCGCTGTGCCTTCCGGAGGGCATCGTTCAGCCTGTCCTCTATATCTTTATGCCGCTGCGTACTCATGCAGATACCTACAATACGGAACGGCAGATCTGACAGTTGCCCCACATAAGTAGACTGCCCCTCGAACCACTCCCAGCCCCCGTCTCCCCGGCGCAGACGATAAGGTACGGGTGCCTCGTACAAGTTTCCCGTCAACTGCCCGGCAAGGGCGTCGAAAAGTACCTTCCGGTCATCGGGATGCACCAAGTCGGAAAACTGTTCCATGGTCAGCGTATAATCTTGAGTCGGAATCTTCAGGTAGTCGAAATAACGCGGGTCAATCACCATCAGGTTCCGCTCCATGTCGAACGACCAGGAAAAGATATGTGTTTTGCTCAGGGCGATATTCAGCACATGCCGTTGCGTCCGTTCTTCAAGCACATTGCGCAGGTAGACGATCATCTTGATCAAGCGCCCGCTTTCATAAATCCCCACAATGCCGCCTTGAATCAGGAAGCTGATATTGGAACGGGGTTCGCGAATGAAGCAATTGGTAGAAAACAAAATGTTGCGCTTTCCGCTCTGTATCTCTTCCAGAAACCGGGGCAAAAGGTTCTCCTTGTCCTGGATCAGTTCGATGATGTCAACTGCCTGCCGCCCGGCAACCTGCCTCAAATCCAGTTGCAGTTCTTCCAGCAACAACTTGTTCATCCGTTCTATCTTCCCGTCAGCACCGAGGACAAGAATGCTCAGCGGCCACACATCAAACAGTTGCCTGCATACGGCATCTCCCACCAGCGCCTTTTTGAGCGCCCGCCTCTGCCCGTAGAGGCACTTCACCGCCACACACAAGGCAAACACGACAATAAGCAGCAAAACAATAACCGTAATCAGACTATTGTCCCCAATGGCCAAAGAAGAAAAAAAGACAGGAAAAACAAAGGTGTTGAATGAAGATCGGTTCATATAAATTCAGTTGTGTCAAGGCACAAAGATCGTACTAATATCAGTTATCGGCAACGGATCGGGTTGGAAATAATATTCTATTATTCTCACAAAATATTCCATCGTGTACGGATTGACCACTTTTAACTATGACAGGAAAAGCCCCGTACAGAATTAACAAGTCATTAACTATATTAGACCGTAATATAATGACTTTTGCAACCAAAAAGGGATCTCAGCGTTATAGCAAACAAAAGAACATGCTTACTCCAGAATTAAATATATCGGCCAATTTCACCACTGCCGACCGCATCAGCAGCGAAACACTGTGGGCATATTGTGCCGAACTCAAAAAGACAAAAGCCGTCATATTTGCCCTCTGCATACGGGGGCGTGTCAAGGCAATGATCAACCTGGTGCAATACAATATCGGTCCCGGTACGATGATCGCTATCCCCTCAGAAAGTTTCGTACAAGTGCTGAAGACATCGGACGATGTGCAGCTGCATGCGGTACTCTTTTCACTTGCGTTCATCCACGAAACCCACTTGGACAGATCGATCATCCATACGTTCTACATCATCAACGAACACCCCTTGCTCCCATTGTCCCCGAAAATTTTCGGCATCTACGTCCAGACTTTCGCGCTTTTGACACACATCCATAAAGACGCTCCGTTCCTTTTCAGTCATGCCACACTGAAGTCTATGCTTGAAGCACTCCTACAGGGGTTCACAGAGCTCAGTCAGCGAAAAGCGTTGTCGCAGGTAGCGCCCGCCAACAAACATTCCGCCGTCTTTCGCCAGTTTGTCCGACTGGTACAGGAGAATCATGCCCGCCAACATCAGGTACAGTTTTATGCGGCCGAAATGGGAATGAAATCGACTACCCTCTGCCACATCATAAAGAAAGAATCGGGCGGACAGACAGCAATGGAAATCATCAACAGTATCCTGATCCTGGCTGCCCGAACCCTGCTGCGAACCACACCCACTCCGGTGAAAGACATTGCCTTGAACCTGGGATTCAACAACGCGGCGTTCTTCAATAAGTTTTTCAAGAAGCAAGTGGGGATGACCCCACAGAAGTTCCGGAACGCAGAGAAATAAGGTCAAACCTACGAAACAGGCGGACCGAAACGAGTTTCAACAACTATACAGTCATCTCAAACCCCGTATCCGTCCGCCTGTCCTATATTATTCGCACTTATTGGATGGCCTGTGTGCGGATAGTGAAAAGTTTATTATCCTTTTTCCTTCAGAATCACGTCGTGTGCCCCGCCTTCTACGATACTGGTAGACGAAACCAATGTAATCTTGGCGTTTTGCTGCAAATCGGGAATGGTAACGGCACCGCAACTGCACATCGTAGCTTTGATCTTGCTCAGTGTGGCAGCCAGATTATCTTTCATCTTACCGGCATAAGGCACGTAACTATCGACTCCCTCTTCGAACTTCAAAGATTCCGTTCCGCCCATATCATAGCGCTGCCAGTTCTGGGCACGGTTCGAACCTTCTCCCCAGTACTCTTTCACATAATTGTTCTTGATGCAGAGCTTCTTTGTAGGCGATTCGTCGAAACGGGCAAAGTAACGGCCCATCATCAGGAAATCGGCCCCCATGGCAAGGGCAAGCACCATATGATAGTCGTGCACCAGTCCGCCGTCGCTGCAAATAGGCACATAGATGCCTGTGCGTGCCTGATATTCGTCACGGGCACGAGCCACGTCCTGCAAGGCAGTCGCCTGTCCGCGTCCGATACCTTTCTGTTCACGGGTGATGCAGATAGATCCACCGCCAATGCCCACTTTCACGAAGTCCGCACCGGCTTCCGCCAGATAGAGGAAGCCTTCTTTATCTACCACGTTACCGGCACCTACCAGTACTTTATCCCCATACTGCTGCTTGATCCATTGCAGAGTCTCATATTGCCATTCCGAATAGCCGTCCGAAGAATCGATGCAAAGCACATCCACTCCTGCTTCTACCAGAGCAGGTACACGTTCCTGATAGTCACGGGTATTGATACCGGCACCCACCAGCAATTTCTTATCGGGGCTTGACACCTCGTTAGGGTTTTCCTTGTGGCTGTCGTAATCTTTGCGGAAAACGAAATAAGCCAGACGGCCGTCCTTGTCGATGATGGGAAGAGTGTTGAGTTTGTGGTCCCAGATAATCTGGTTCGCTTCGCTCAGTGTCAGTCCCACTTCGCCTACAATCAGCTTGTCGAAAGGGGTCATGAAGTCTTTGATCTTTTTGTCCAGCGGATCTCTGGAAAGGCGATAGTCGCGGCTGGTTACCAATCCCAGAAGATGTCCGTTCGGTGTGCCGTCATCCGTGATTCCGATGGTAGAGTGTCCGGTCTGACGAAGCAGGCGAAGTACATCATCCAACGTATGTTCCGGTGTCAGGTTCGAGTCACTGGTCACGAAACCGGCTTTAAATTTCTTCACTTTCCGCACCATTTCCGCCTGACTGGCGATGGGTTGCGAGCCGAAGATAAACGAGAGTCCTCCGTTGCGTGCCAGCTCGATAGCCAGTTCGGGACCGGAAACCGACTGCATGATTGCCGAAACGAAAGGAATGTTCAATTCGATTGCTGCTTGTGTGCCTGCCGCATGTTTCACCAGCGGGGTGCGTAAAGATACATTGGAAGGTACACACTGTTTGGTGGTAAGACCGGGAATAAGTAAATATTCACCGAAAGTTCTTGATACTTCTTCTACGTAAACTGCCATAAGATAAGTTGTTTTTTGGCATGCAAAATTACATCTTTCTTTTTAATTATGTGACAGGGACAGGGGTATTTTTTTCAATTATCCCTTCACAGCATCCTATTCTTCTGCCGTCCGTCCATTCAGGCACGGATATTATTGATAAGTCTCAAACGTATGTCCCTCTTTCCGGAGTTGGCCGGCATATTGCTGCAAGGCGGTATCGGATATGCCCAAAGGTTCTGACAATACAGACATAGCCTGATTTCTTTAGTTCACCGGCAAAGGTAATACAAACCGGACTACGTCATGCTTTCCTTATAGATTTAATCCGAAACCGGCATCCCTGCTTTTAAATTAACAGAAAACAACGCCATTTAGCAAACACTTTCGTACCTCCGGTGTTATTCATTACCATACTATAAATAACTACCGCTTATGTCACAAGAAATGAAAGCATTCTCCGGAATGAAAACTACACGGAATTTCAGTTTCAGTCATTCCGAAGTCATTATCAACAGCACACCGGGCAGAAAAGTTGTTCTGGAATCGACTCTGTTGGAACAGTCGCCAATTGAAAAAGGATGTGGAGATGCCTCTTCACAGGCATGGAAGGCGACTCCGGCAGAAAGCCGGACAAGGCCTGTGTATAACGAGATCTGGTATACATAAGCAACCGCCTTTCCTGTTTTTATTCAATCACACACAAGAGCCGGATACTTCGGTTCCATCCGGAGAATGCGTCGTTTGGATACGCATCCTACAGGGGGACATCTGTTACCTTAAATGCCGACTTCATTTACGTGCCGGGATAACCGGTTTTACGTGCCGGGGTAAATGGTTTTACATACCGGGGTAAACGGTTTTACGTGCCGGGGTAAATGGCTTTACGTGCCGGGGTAAACGGTTTTACGTGCCGGGGTAAATGGCTTTACGTGCCGGGGTAAACGGTTTTACATTGAAAGAAAAATATAGGTAAATACAATCTGCTGATTATCAAGATTACCGGGACGGATGTCGCAACTACGCATTTCCCAGAGAACTCCTATTTTATACCCGCCAACCTCGCCCTGTACTCCATCGGCGAAACCCCTTCGTGACGTTTGAAATACCGGCCAAGATAAGATTGGTCGGGGAAGCTCAGGCGGTCGGCTATCTCCTGGATACTGAGATCGGTGGACTGGAGGAGGACTTTGATCTCCAAGGCCGTGAAATCATCAATCACTTTTTTGGCTGAGCCGCCCATAAGGGAGCGGCAGATGCTCGTCAGGTATTTGGTAGAAATGCAGAGACGGTCAGCGTAGAACACAACGTCGCGCTGCGAACAACAATGCTCGTGCACCAAGGTGACGAACTTATGAAAAAGCTCGTTCGGACGGTTGCCGCCTTCGATCTCTTTATGGGTGAAAAGGCGGTGCACTTTGTCGTATACATCGAGCAGGAAGCTTTGCAGGTGGTTGCGGGCTATCTGGTTGCGGAAGCGGTGGTCGGTGTCGGCGAAGATGGCGCCGGTGGCGTGCAGAAGACCATTGATGGGGGCGGTAAATTCGGGAGGGAGCGTATAGCAGGGCTTCTCCTTGAGGAAGCGGAAGAAGGAGGGTTCGAAGCGGATGCAGGCTTCACGGAACATCTCGATGTGGGAGGCGAAAAAGGAGATCTGCAGGTCTTCGCTCTTCTCTTCAAGGGTGATGACGGAGCCGGGCAGGAGGACAACCTGGGTATTGGGGGTGATCTCGTATTTCTTCAGGTCGATGGCAAGCGTGGCATGACCGCTGCGGCAGTAGAGAATGATGGCACAGTTGAGCTTGTGCAACCGGTTGTAGAAAGGGGCGAAGTCGTCGGTTCCTGCCACGAAGGGCTGGTCGAGAGTGAGAGTGAGCAGATTACTTTTTTCCATATCGTGTTCTTTATTTCGCCTGCAAAGGTAGGTCTTTTTAGTGAATTAGGCGAAAAGTTGTTCCGATTATGAACAATAGTGGGGCGGGTATGAAAAGCTGCCGAAGGGGAAAACGCTCTACCTTTGCCGCGACAAAATTAAATAGGAACTATGATTGAAAAGGTAAGTAAAGTGAAACAGGCCGTGATACTGGCCTGCTGTCTGGCCGTCGGGGGATGCAAGCAAGCACCGCAGGCAAACGTGGAGTCGGGATACAAAGTGATGACCCTCGCGCCTGCCGACCGGACGCTATCGAGTACGTATTCGGCAACGATACGCGGACGACAAGACATCGAGATCTATCCGCAGGTAGGCGGTACGCTGACGCAGGTGTGTGTCAGCGAGGGGGAACGGGTGAAACGGGGACAGTCGCTGTTCGTCATCGACCAAGTGCCTTACGAAGCTGCCTTGCAGACTGCCCTGGCAAACGTGGAGGCGGCAAAGGCGTCGCTGGCCACAGCACAACTGACGTATGACAGCAAGCAGGAATTGTACAGGCAGAACGTGGTGTCCGCCTTCGACCTGAGCACGGCAAAGAACTCTCTCCTGGCAGCGCAGGCGCAACTGGCGCAGATGAAGGCACAGGAGGTGAACGCACGCAACAACTTATCGTATACGCTGGTGAAGAGTCCGGCGGACGGAGTAGTGGGCACGCTGCCCTACCGGGTGGGAGCACTGGTGAGCGCCAGCCTGCCGGAACCGCTGACTACCGTTTCGGACAACTCGGACATGTACGTCTACTTCTCAATGACGGAGAACCAGCTCTTAGGACTGATCCGCCGTTACGGATCGAAGGAGGAAGCCTTGAAACAGATGCCGGAAATCGGCCTGCAACTGAACGACCGTTCGGACTATCCGCAGGCGGGACGGATCGAGACGATCAGCGGGGTGATAGACCGCACGACGGGAACGGTGAGCCTGCGGGCGGTGTTTCCCAACCGGGAAGGGCTGCTGCATAGCGGCGGCGCCGGAAACGTGATCGTGCCGACGGAGAAGACGGGAGCGCTGGTGATTCCGCAAGCGGCCACATTCGAAGTACAGGACAAGGTATTTGTATATAAGGTAGTGGACGGCAAGGCGCAATCGGCTCCGGTACAGGTGACGCGCGTCAACGGCGGACAGGAGTACATCGTGGAGAGCGGGCTACAGACCGGTGACGTGATCGTGGCCGAAGGCGTCGGACTGCTCCGGGAAGGAACGGAGATCAAAGCGGTGAACGAGGAACGGTGAACGCTCATCGTATGCAATAAAACAAAGAACAAGGCTCACTACAGAGTGGCACAAAGGAAACATATAACCCTATAATTATGAACTTACGAACATTCATCGAACGGCCCGTCCTATCGGCCGTTATCTCCATCACCATCGTCGTGGTCGGGATCATCGGGCTGTTTACGTTGCCCGTCGAACAATACCCGGATATCGCCCCGCCAACCATCATGGTCTCCACCAGCTACTTCGGAGCCAGCGCGGAGACGTTGCAAAAGAGTGTCATCGCCCCGCTCGAAGAGGCCATCAACGGAGTGGAGGACATGACGTATATGACCTCCAGCGCCACCAACGCCGGAACGGTCTCCATCACTGTCTACTTTAAACAGGGAACCGACCCGGACATGGCGGCGGTGAACGTGCAGAACCGGGTCTCCAAAGCCACGGGACAGCTCCCCTCGGAGGTGAACCAGGTGGGTGTCACCACCTCGAAGCGGCAGACGAGTATCCTGCAAATGTTCTCGCTCCACAGCCCGGACGACTCTTACGACGAGGCTTTCCTGGCCAACTACATCAGTATCAACCTCAAGCCGGAGATTCTCCGCATCTCGGGCGTGGGCGACATGATGATCATGGGAGGCGACTACAGCCTGCGCATCTGGATGAAACCGGACGTGATGGCGCAATACCGCCTGATCCCCTCGGACGTTTCGGCGGTGCTGGCGGAACAGAACATCGAGTCTGCCACCGGATCGTTCGGCGAGAACTCCGACGAGACGTACCAATACACCATGAAGTACAAAGGCCGCCGCATCACCCCGGAGGAGTTCGGCGAGATCGTGATCCGCTCCACCGACGACGGGCAGGTGCTGAAACTGAAGGACATCGCCACCATCGAGTTAGGACAGGAAAGCTACGCCTACAGCGGAACGACGGACGGGCACAACGGTATCTCGTGCATGCTCTTCCAGACTGCAGGCTCCAACGCCACGGAGGTGAACAACCGCATCAACGACTTCCTTGAAGAGGCGCGCAAAGACCTCCCCCGTGGAGTGGAACTGACGCAACTGATGTCCAGCAACGACTTCCTCTACGCCTCCATCCACGAGGTGGTGAAGACGCTGCTCGAAGCCATCCTGCTCGTGATCCTCGTCGTATACATCTTCTTGCAGGACATCCGCTCGACGCTGATCCCGCTGGTGGGCATCATCGTGTCGCTCGTCGGTACGTTCGCCTTCATGGCGATGGCGGGATTCAGTATCAACCTGATCACGCTGTTCGCGCTGGTACTGGTCATCGGTACGGTGGTGGACGACGCCATCGTGGTGGTCGAGGCCGTGCAGGCACGGTTCGACGTGGGCTACAAATCGTCCTACATGGCGAGCATCGACGCCATGAAAGGCATTTCGAACGCCGTCATCACCTCGTCGCTGGTATTCATGGCGGTGTTCATCCCCGTATCGTTCATGTCCGGCACATCGGGGACGTTCTACACGCAGTTCGGACTGACGATGGCCGTAGCGGTAGGCATCTCCGCCGTGAACGCTCTGACACTGAGCCCCGCCCTCTGCGCGCTGCTGCTGAAACCGTACATCAACGAGGACGGCACGCAGAAGCAGAACTTCGCCGCCCGCTTCCGCAAAGCGTTCAACGCGGCGTTCGACGTGGTGATAGACCGTTACAAGGGCATCGTGCTCTTCTTCATCAAGCACCGTTGGCTGACGGGCGGACTCCTCGTGGCAAGTATCGCCCTGCTGGTGGTGCTGATGAATACGACGAAGACCAGCCTCGTGCCCGACGAAGACCAGGGCGTAGTGTTTGTCAACGTCAGCACCGCCGCCGGCAGTTCGCTGCGCACGACGGACGAGGTGATGAAGCGCATCGAGCAGCGCATGGAACAGATCCCGCAAGTGGAACACGTGCAGAAAGTGGCGGGCTACGGACTGCTGGCGGGCCAGGGAAGCTCGTTCGGTATGTTGATCCTGAAACTGAAACCGTGGGACGAACGCCCCGGAAAGGAAGACAACGTGCAGTCGGTCATCGGCCAGGTATACGGACGGACGGGCGACATCAAGGACGCCACCGTATTTGCCATCTCACCGGGAATGATCCCCGGATACGGTATGGGTAACGCCCTCGAACTGCACATGCAGGACAAGACGGGAGGCGACGTGAACACCTTCTTCCAGACCACGCAGCAGTATCTGGGCGCGCTGAACCAGCGTCCGGAGATCGCCATGGCCTACTCCACGTTCGACGTCCGCTACCCGCAATGGCTGGTTGAGATAGATCCGTCGAAATGCAAGCGCTCGGGCATCACCCCCGACCAGGTGTTGAGCACCCTCTCGGGCTACTACGGCGGGCAGTACGTGTCCAACTTCAACCGCTTCTCGAAAGTATATAAGGTGATGATCCAATCCGACCCGCAATACCGCCTCGACGAAGCTTCGCTGGGCAACACCTTCGTGCGGATGTCGAACGGCGAGATGGCGCCTCTGAGCCAGTTCGTGACGCTAACCCGCACGTACGGAGCCGAGTCGCTGAGCCGCTTCAACATGTACAACTCCATCGCCGTGAACGCCATGCCGGCGGACGGTTACAGTACGGGTGACGCCATCCGTGCCGTACAGGAGACAGCCTCCACCGCCCTGCCCAAGGGCTACGGCTACGACTACGGAGGCATCACCCGTGAGGAGACGGAGCAGAGCGGCACGACGGCGATCATCTTCGGCATCTGCTTCCTGATGATCTACCTGATTCTGAGCGCGCTCTACGAGAGCTTCCTGATCCCCTTCGCGGTGCTCCTGAGCGTGCCGTGCGGACTGATGGGTTCGTTCCTCTTCGCCCGCCTGTTCGGTCTGGAGAACAACATCTACCTGCAAACGGGACTGATCATGCTGATCGGCCTGCTTGCCAAAACGGCGATCCTGCTCACCGAGTATGCCGCCGAACGCCGCAAAGCGGGCATGGGGCTGATAGCCTCCGCGCTGAGCGCCGCCAAAGCCCGTTTGCGCCCGATATTGATGACGGCACTGACGATGATCTTCGGGTTGTTCCCGTTGATGGTGGCGAGTGGCGTAGGGGCAAACGGTAACCGTTCGTTGGGAACGGGCGCCGTGGGCGGTATGGTCATCGGCACGCTGGCACTGCTGTTCATCGTGCCGTCGCTCTTCATCGCTTTCCAGTGGTTGCAGGAACGCATTCGTCCGGTACAGGCCGAACCGACGCACGACTGGCAGATCGAGGAAGAGATCGCAGTGAGCGACCGGGAAAAGAAGGAAGCGAAAGGAGGGGCTTTGAAGGAATAAAGGGTTCTTTTCACCACAGAGGAACACAGAGTGACACAGAGGAAGACAGGTTATTGGTATGAACGATCAAAGGAGCAAGATTCACCCGGTGATACTCTACCCGGTGATACTCTGTACTACTCCGCGATACTTTACTTCGTATCGCTCTGTATGACTCCGTACCACTCCATATCACTCTGTGATACTCTGTGTTACTCTGTGGTGAAAAGAGTTCTTCCCCCGTTCAACCCTATTTATCATTAGCAGCCCCCTCCCCTCCTCTTTCACTGGAGGAACCGGGGGAGGGAGGCTCCCATAAAACAAGCAATCATGAAAAAGTTAATCATATCCCTTGCCGCCACGCTGGCACTCAGCAGTTGCGGCATTTACTCCAAATACAAACCCGCTACCGAGGTTCCCGACGGCCTTTACGGCCAAGAAGGCGCGAATCCTTCCGACTCCGCCTCCAACCTCGGCAGCCTCCCCTGGCAGGAGGTCTTCACCGATCCTTGCCTCCGCACGCTGATCGACACCGCCCTCGTGCGCAACACCGACCTGCGTACGGCCCACCTCCGCGTGAAAGAGGCCGAAGCCACCTTGCTCTCCGCCCGACTCTCCTATCTGCCCGCCTTCTCCCTCTCTCCGCAGGGAACGGCCAGCAGCTTCGACGGCGGGAAAGCCTCGCAAACCTACTCACTGCCCGTCAGCGCCAGTTGGGAGATCGACATCTTCGGCCGGCTGACGAACGCCAAGCGGCGTGCACAAGCTGTCGTGGCGCAGAGCCGTGACTATGAACAGGCGGTACAGACGCAACTGATTGCCGCCGTCGCCAACAACTACTATACGTTGCTGATGCTCGACGCCCAGATCGAGATCTCCACCGCCACCGAAGCCGCCTGGAAAGAGAGCGTCGCCACCACCCGCGCCATGAAAGCTGCCGGAATGGTGACCGAAGCCGCCCTCTCGCAGACTGAGGCCACATACTACAATATATGTACCACCCTGCTCGACCTGCGCGAACAGCTCAACCAGGTGGAGAACGCCCTTTCGCTCCTCCTTGCCGACGTCCCCCGCACCCTTCCCCGCGGACGCCTCGCCGAGCAGCGCCTGCCGGAGAACCTTTCGGTGGGCGTGCCCTTGCAGATGCTTGCCAACCGCCCCGACGTGCGCAGTGCCGAACAGGCGTTGGCACAGGCATTCTACACTACCAACGCCGCCCGTTCCGCCTTCTACCCCTCGATCACGCTGAGCGGCAGCGCCGGCTGGACAAACTCGGCAGGTGCGATGATCGTCAACCCGGGCAAGTTCCTTGCCACCGCCGTGGCCTCGCTGACGCAGCCTTTGTTCAACCGGGGAGCGAACATCGCCCAGCTCCGCATAGCCAAAGCGCAACAGGAGGAGGCACGCCTCAGCTTCGAACAGACGTTGCTCAACGCCGGAAGCGAGGTCAACAATGCCCTGGTGCAATATCAGACGGCACGGGACAAGGCAAACTACTTCGAGAAGCAGGTGGCTTCCCTCGAAAACGCCGCCCGCAGCACACAACTGCTGATGAAGCATGGCAACACGACTTATCTGGAAGTGCTCACCGCACAGCAGACGTTGCTCAATGCGCAACTCTCGCAAGTGGCCAACCGGTTTACTGAAATCCAGGGGGTCATCACCTTGTATCAGGCATTGGGGGGAGGAAGAGAGAGAAGTTAAGAAGAGGAACTCACGAAAAAAATACGGGAAAAACAAGAACGAGGGAAAGAAGCTGATGGAGCCGGGCCATGCGAGAGGAAATAGACCGCAACGTTCCTGTCCCACGACAGACCAAACCAGATGAACGCGGCTTTCGTCCCTCTCAGCCCTTTGCCCCACCTTTACAAATCGACACGTACTTCAGTCGCTTCTTCCCTCGTCTCTCTTTCCGCTCGCTCGCTTCAATTAACTATATCATTATTAATACTTGTCTCCATAGGCTCGCGCAGGTACTTGCCCAGCACCTTGTTCAAGGCTTTCTCGTTGATGGGCTTCACCAGATAGCCGTCGCAACCGGCGGCTATCGCCAGTTCCTTGTCGGCGTTGAAGGCATGGGCCGTGAGGGCGACGATAGGCACTTCCCGGTTGGTCTTCCTGATTTCACGGGTAGCTTCCAAACCGTCGAGCCGGGGCATCTTGATGTCCATCAGCACCAGGTCGAAGTGTTCCGACAGCACCTTTTCCACTGCCTCGACGCCATCTGCCGCACGGTAGCACCGGTAGCCCTTACCTTTCAGCAGGATCTGCATCAGCAGGTAATTGCTTTCTATATCTTCCACTATCAGGATCCGCTTTTCACTTGCGGGCGAGGGCTCGCGGACAAGTTCCGGACATTCCGGAACGTCCACCGGCTCCGGAAGCGCCGGCTGCTGTCCGCTCACGATGGCAGATGCCCGCATACTTTCCGGCATCGCCATCTCCTCCTCGTTGAGTTCGGCGGACATGCAGGAAGCAGCGTCGGTAGTTGCACCGGCCGCTTTCTCCACCTCTTCCGGACGTTTGTATTCGCAGGGAACCCATGACCAGAAGGTCGATCCCACGCCCTCCTCGGACTCGAAGCCTACCTGTCCGCCGGAGGCTTCGGTGACCACCTTGCAGATGACCAGCCCCAGCCCCGTGCCCTGGGCAAACTCGTTGAGCTTCTCGAAACGCTGATAGAGGCGGGGCTTGTTCGCCTCCGAGATGCCGATGCCGGTATCCGAGACGTAGAAGCGGATGCCCTCTCCCTCGCAGCGGTAGCCCATGTGTATGGTCCCCTGCCGGGTGCATTTGATGGCGTTCGTGGCGTAATTGAGCATCACTTGCGCCAGCCGGTTGTTGTCCAGCAGCACCATGAAACGCTTGTAGGGGTTGTCGCAAACTAACTTTACTTCGGGGCGGACTACGAGCGGGCGGATGGAGTTGCACAACTCCTCAAAGTAGATGGCCAGGTCGAACTCGGCCAGTTTAACGTCGATGGTGCCGGACTCGATCTTCGACAGGTCGAGCACGTCGTTCACCAGCCGGAGCAGCAAGTCGGTGTTCGACGTGATGATCTGCTTGTATTCGTCCATCTCCTCCTTCTGGTCCGTATTCATCAGCAGGCTTGAGAAGCCGATGATGGCGTTGAGCGGTGTGCGTATCTCGTGGCTGATGTTGGCCAGGAAAGCGGATTTGAGCTTGTCCGACTCTTCGGCGCGCTCCTTGGCGTCGCTCAGCTCTTTGAGCAGTTTTTTAGTAGGCGTGACATTGCGGCGGAAGCCGGTGTAGAGCACCACCTTGCCCGTTTCGTCGCGCAGGAAAGGGGTGGCGTTGACGACGCAGTCCTGCCAGTCGTCGTCATAGTCCGATTTCATGCGCACCGAGGTTTCGTCGACAAAGTCGGCTCCCTCCTCCATCATCCGGATGTAGCGGCGGATGCACTCCAGGTCGTCCGGATGGATGGCTTGGGTATAATCGGCCGGGCTGACCAGGAGGTTGTCGTCGTAATGGGTCAGCGGCTCGTTGTGCGAGGTGAAGAGATGGGTGCGGTTGTCGTACCGCCAGTGCACCAGGTCGGCGGCCTGTATGGCCTGCCGCGCCAGTTGGATGTTCTCCTTCAGTTGCAGTTCCTGCTCGTGCTCACGGGTGATGTCGTTCATGATGAAGACATAGTTTTGCATGGCTCCGTCAGGGTCGAAAATGGGCGCTCCTTTGCTGCTGATCCGCTTCATCGCCGTGCCGCAGGTGGTCTTGTAGAATCCCGTCTGCCGCACGACGGAGAAATCGTAGTAGGACTCCGCCTCCACCTCCTCTTGCTGTTCGAAGGCCTCCTTCAATTCTTCCGGGATGACGGGATTCTCCCTGATGGAAGCCGCTCCGATCACCTCTTGGCGGTCCACCACGCCGAAGATCCGGCAGGCACAGTCGTTGATCCCTACCAGGATTCCTTCTTTTGAGTAAATCTCTATACCGACGGGGAGGTTGCCGAGGATGGTATCGGTGCGGAGTTTTTCCAGGTTCATTGCGTTCCGGGCTTGCGCCAGGGTACGGACCATATTCCGCCGGCATCTGACCATCAGCACCAGGAAGACAGCCAGGATCAATACGAGGCTGAGAATAATAAAAGCATATAGGGGGGATAAGTGTATCATGTTTCTATTAGTGGTTTCATATAAAGATAATTAATGCCAGTGCTTCGCATACCCGGACGAGGGTGCTTCGCATACTCGGACGAGGGTACTTCGTATACTCGGACGAGGGTGCTTCGTATACTCGGACGAGGGTGCTTCGTATAAGAAGACCGGTACTCCCCGGCATCCGCCTACGGGAGGAAAGACTAAAATACCATTTTGAGGGAGTACCGGATTCCCGCCAGAGAGTTGAGCGGTCATTATGCTGTCGGATCATCTACAATGCCCCCATCTCCACTGTCGCCTATCGTGATGGGATGTGGCAACTCAAAGGTACGTGGAGTTTTTGTCAGAACCTTGCCGCCTTTGCTATACTGGGTGGTCACCTTCACCCGCCAATCGCCGTCCGTTATTCCGGCGGGAAGGACGAATTGCAGCTTCTTTGCCGTGTTCGGGCTGATATCCCCCGGCGCGATGGCGAACGATTTCGACGGGGTGGAGACGGAAGTCAGCGTGATGCCCACCGACGGGTCTGTGCCCACCACCTTCAATCCCTCTCCGGTGATGACCGCCATCTTTCCGGCTGCCATCGGCGCGCGCGTGGTGGCGGCGGCATCCGTATAGGCGGTGCTCGTCATGCCGGCAATGTACGGCCCGGTCACTGCCGGCTGGGTGAAGAGGGTGATATGCGCCTGAGCCATCGCCTCCTTCATGGCGGAACCCTGGCTAAAGCTGGCGTAGACTTTCACCTTCTCCCGGTCTACCGGAAGCGAGAGTTCCTCTTCCATCACCACGCCGCTCGCCATGGGGCGCACGTAGCAGAGGGGGGTGGAGACGCAATAGCCGCTTGCCACCGCTTGCGCCATGGCTTCGAAGCCCATCTCAAAAAGGCTCTTCACCTCCGAAGCCTCAAATTTTCCGGAACGGGCGGCCACGTCCGCCGCTATCTCTTCCAACGTCAGGCTCTGGCTCTGGGTGTTCACTTTCACGATATAATCCGTATCGATATCGGGAGTCAGTTCGTTGGGATAGGCCATCAGGGCCAGGTCCATCTTGTAGTTTCTTGTCTTCATAAGCTTCAGTAGTTCTTTAAATGTTCATATATTAATAAGATGTGCGTATGTCAGAATTCAGCCGGAGGGGGGGGAGGTAGGCACCGATGGAATGCAGGGGGACGATACCGGCAAGCGGTTATGTTGATAGACTGTTTGATCTGGTTCATGATTCTAAATCTTTGACCGTTCCGGAAAATTACTTTCTAAGTAACGGCAGTCGGGGAGGCCGTCGTGCGGGAAAAAGCGTTTTCCGGTGGCACGAATGAAGCAGAAATGAAGAGGGATGTATCGAAAATACCGTGCATCCGGAACCGGTGCCGGTTCATCTCCACAATAAGGTAGCTATCCGTTTTTAAGTACTGAAAATGGAAGGAAGTGTCTACGTGCTTTCGCAGGATAGGTGTTGTGTCAATATGTGTTTGTATAATCTTAAGGTTGTCTTTTCCAATAAATTTTAGTGGTTCGTGGCAAAAACTGTCGATAATATTTGTGTATCTGCAATAATCTTAGCACTTTTGCGGTCAATATCTGCCGTTACTTAGAAAGTAATTTTTGTCCAATCCGTTGCTTTACAAAGCACTGCGGGTCTCTCTTCCTTTCTCTTTCCACCGGACAACAGAAGAAATTAATTTATTATTCTCCCTGTCGATGCGCTTGTTCCCGAAAGGTTTCAGATACGTCTCCGTCACCCGGACGGAAGAGTGCCCCATCGCCTCACTGATGATCCCCACCGGCGTGCCCTGATAGTAAGCTAACGTCGCCCACGTATGCCGGGCGGTGTACGAACTGACCTTCGTCCCCGGCAGCAACTCCGCCGCCAGCCTCGCCAATCCCTTGTTGAACTCCCTCAGCGCCAGCAGATAGCTCCGGTAAAGCTCCCTGCCCTCCTCCTTCGCTCCCGGCAGTATCGGGAACAGGTAGACCGACTCGTCCCCCGTCCCCCGGAACCTCTTCATCAGCGGCACGGCCTCCTTCGGTATCCTCACCGTTATCTGCCGCCCCGTCTTGTGCCGTTGGTAGATGATCACGCCCCCTCGCACATCCTTTTTCCGTAAGTGCGCCAGGTCGATGAACGGCATCCCCCGGAAGAGGAACATCAGCAAGAAATAAGCCAGCACGCGGCGCTGCTCCTCCGTCAACGTCTCAAAGTCGGCATTCATCAGCGCATGTGCCTGCCGCCCCGTCAGTGCCCGCTTCGTCCTCGACTCCACCTTCGTATGTACGTCGGCAAACAGCTTCGGGTCGTGCCCCGCGCTTCCCGGCGGCGAAATCCGGTTGTACACCGCCCTCAGCGTCCGCATATACGTCGACACCGTGTTCCAGCTCCGCTCGTTCACCCTCACCAGCCACTCCTCGTAGCCCTTCAGCCGCCCTGCGCTGAATACTTCTTCCATCGGCATCGGCGTCCCCTCCCCGCCCGCAAAGCGGGTATAAGAGTTCAGCGTGCACTGGTACGTGTGCACCGCCGCATACTTCTTCTTCTCCTCCAATCCCTCGATCACCGCTTGCATGTAAACCGGCAGGTCGGTTACTCCCGCTGCCGGGAGCGTGCAAACCTCCGGGGCAATGCTCCTCGCTCCCGTTCGCGCGGCAAACGCTTCCGCCTGGCCAACCTCCGGCGACAAGCCCTTCTCTGGGGAAACAACCTTCCCCTCTTCTCCATTCTTCTTCATTGCATTCATAAATCAATTATGTTTTTTTAGTCACCACGCCATGTGTTCTCAGAACAACGGCACTGAGATAAGAATGTTTGTAAAGACCCGATAAAGAAAGTGAGAAAGCAGTAAAAAGGAAAAGGAAAGAGAAGAAGAAACAAAAACATCCTGCTTCATCGGACAGGGATAAAACAGGATGTAAAAAAAGACGAGGGAAAGGGGTTATGCGTTCAGTGCCTGTTCGATATCCGCTATAATGTCATCCGCATTTTCGATTCCTACGGACAGACGGATCAGGTCCGGACGGACACCGGCTTCGATCAACTGCTCGTCTGTCAGCTGCCGGTGCGTATGGCTGGCGGGATGGAGCACACAGGTACGCGCATCGGCCACGTGGGTGACGATGGCGGCCAGTTTCAACGAGTCCATGAACTTGATGGACAACTCGCGTCCGCCTTTCAACCCGAAAGAGATCACGCCGCAAGAACCATTCGGCATGTACTTCTGCGCCAGTTCGTAGTATTTATTACCCGGAAGACCGCAATAGTTCACCCAAGCCACCTTATCGTTCTGTGCAAGGTATTCGGCCACCTTCTGTGCATTGCCGCAGTGCTGAGGCATACGCAGGTGCAGCGTCTCCAGACCCAAATTCAGCAAGAAAGCATTCTGCGGACTCTGTATACTGCCAAGGTCACGCATCAGTTGAGCGGTTGCCTTGGTCATGTAGGCACCCTTGCCGAAAGCCTTTGTATAAGTCAGTCCGTGATACGATTCATCCGGTGTGCAAAGTCCCGGGAACTTATCGGCATGGGCTTCCCAATCAAAGTTTCCGCTGTCCACGATACAGCCGCCTACGCTGGTGGCGTGCCCGTCCATATACTTGGTGGTAGAGTGCACCACGATATCCGCTCCCCATTCGAACGGACGGCAGTTGATCGGTGTCGGGAAGGTATTATCAACGATCAGGGGCACTCCGTGGCTGTGGGCAATGCGGGCAAACTTCTCAATGTCGAGCACTTCGAGCGACGGATTGGAGATTGTCTCACCAAACAGCGCTTTCGTGTTCGGGCGGAAAGCAGCCGAAATCTCTTCTTCATCGGCATCGGGGCTGACGAATGTGACGTCGATGCCCAGTTTTTTCATTGTCACCCCAAAGAGGTTGAACGTTCCGCCATAGATGGCCGACGAACAGACGAAGTGATCGCCTGCCTGGCAGATATTGAATATGGCATAGAAATTGGCAGCCTGGCCGCTGGAAGTCAGCATGGCTCCCACACCTCCTTCAAGGGCGGCAATCTTGGCAGCTACGGCATCGTTCGTCGGATTTTGCAGGCGGGTATAGAAGTAACCGCTCTCTTCAAGATCGAACAGACGGGCCATCTGCTCACTGGTTTCGTATTTAAAAGTAGTACTTTGATAGATGGGCAGCACGCGCGGCTCGCCCTTTTTCGGAGTCCATCCTGCTTGTACACACAGGGTTTCGGGCTTGAATTGTTTTGCCATAATGTTATTGAGTTTACGATTATATTGCCTTAAAAAAGTTATATCGACGCAAAAGTAGAGAAAATTATTGGTTTAAAAGGCTATCTTTGCGGGCGAAAAAGCAAAAATTCACCATAGAAGTCAAACAATTAGGTACAGCAGCCAAGCCTGCATCTTTTATACGTAGCAATATGAAAAGGAAACTCTGTCTTCTCCTGTTCTTCTGTTCCTTATTTACTGCCCCTGCTTTATGGGCACAGCAGAAAGCCACTCCTAAATCCGGTGAGGGAATCTCTTCCTTCCTCCTGCGCCACAACCGTGCTCCAAAGAAATATTATGATGACTTTATCGAACTCAACAAAACCCGATTAGGCAAAAGCAGAACTCTGAAGATGGGTGTCACTTATCTGATTCCTCCCGTCAAAAAGGCATCGGACACCACCCCTGAGAAAGAATCCGAAACGGGGTCTGCACACCGGTCCAAACGTACGGAAGTCAACGAACCGCTGTTCGGGAAATGGCTGGCTAATGTCAAGGTAACCTCCGACCGCCTTGCCGGTGCCTGTTTCTATGTGGTCAGCGGACACGGCGGCCCCGACCCCGGTGCCATAGGCCGTGTTGGTAAACACGAACTTCACGAAGACGAATATGCCTATGACATCGCCCTGCGCCTGGCACGCAACCTGATGCAGGAAGGTGCCGAGGTACGCATCATCATTCAGGATGCCAAAGACGGTATCCGCGACGAGGCCTACCTGTCCAACAGCAAACGGGAAACCTGCATGGGCTCTCCCATCCCTCTGAACCAGGTACAACGCCTTCAGCAGCGTTGCGATAAAATCAACACCCTCTACCGGAAGGATCGCAAGAAATTCAAGTACTGCCGGGCCATCTTCATCCATGTAGACAGCCGCAGCAAAGGCACCCAAACCGACGTCTTTTTCTATCACTCCAACCGCAAGGCCGAAAGCAAACGTCTCGCCAGGAATATGAAAGCAACTTTCGAATCCAAATACGGCAAGCACCAGCCCAACCGTGGCTTCTCGGGCACCGTAAGCGGACGCAACCTGTATGTTCTGGCACACACCACACCCGCCTCTGTATTCGTTGAGCTGGGCAACATCCAGAATACTCTCGACCAGCGTCGTCTGGTGATCCCTTCCAATCGGCAGGCACTTGCCAAATGGTTGATGGAAGGGTTTATAAAGGACTATAAATAAAGCCGAGTCTCTTGTTTTTCTGAAAGATTACAAAAGGATGTGAACACAGCAGGAACAGATAACCGGAATGAGCTGATTAATCCTATATTTGTCTCCGGATGTAAAGTAAAACTTCTAAAGTCATTCTTATGGATCAGCTATCTTTTGTAGAATCATTCCGGACTTCTCCTTTCATTCTCACCGAAGGCGCTATTGTAGAACGTTTGCGTCACGAATTCCAGATCCCATTGGACAAACATATCGTCCATGCCGCCCTGATTTACAATGACTCTTACCGTGAGACACTGGCGGAAATCTATCGCCAGTATCTGCAAATTGCCGCAGACTTCCGCCTGCCGCTGATGCTGATGACTCCTACCCGCAGAGCCAATATCGAACAAATCGCAGAATCGGACTACCGGCATAAGAATGTATTGGCAGATAACGTATCTTTCCTTTCCAGGTTCCGCACCGGAACTTCCATTCCGGTTTACATCGGTGGGTTAGCCGGATGCCGCGGCGACGCGTACGACGGCCGTTATTGCCTGTCCGTTGAAGAAGCGATGGAATTTCATTTTCCGGCAGTCCGCACGATGGCGGAGTCAGGAGTAGACTATCTGTTTGCCGGCATCATGCCTCAGCTGACAGAAGCCATCGGAATGGCCAACGCCATGGCGGCAACCGGGTTACCTTATATTATCAGTTTTATGGTATGCCGTGACGGACGCCTGATAGACGGAACCTTTATCCATGACGCCATTGATGCTATCGAAAAGGAGACTTCCACCCGGCCTCTATGTTATATGGCCAACTGTATACACCCCGATATCCTGCATCAGGCATTGCTCCATCCCCGGAATGACACTCCTCTGGTGCGTCAGCGCTTCCAAGGTATCCAGGCCAATGCGGCCAACCTCAGTCCGGAAGAACTGAACGGGTGTGAGCATCTGATTTCCTCTCCGCCGGAAGAACTGGCAGACAGGCTGATGACACTTTTGTGGGATTTCCCGTTAAAAATCTGCGGGGGCTGCTGCGGCACTAACCAGCAACATATGCGTCGTTTTGCCGAAATGCTGGCTTGCCGCCGTGACAAGATGGGGCGATAATTGTCCGTACCGGGCCTGCAATACCCCCATCACCCCTTCCTTCTGCGGTTCAGATACCTCCGCAACAGGGTAGGTGTAAAGCAAAACACTAACTGAGCCTTGCTCCATTTATAACACTGCTGAAAGACAAGCATGCCAATAGTAATAAACAAAGCGGCACCTATGGCAGCCTGCAAAGGTAACCAACGTATTCCCTCCTGTGGGATAATCAACGGTATCAGTGCCAACGCACCGGCAGGGGCAAAATACTTTCCGGTCCATTCGAAGATGGCAAACAAACAACAGATGACAGACAAGGCGACAATTGTTTCGGGCAAATGCAAATAAGAGTGTCCGACGATCTGAAAGGCAGTACCCAGACTGGCTCCGGTCACCAAAAACAGAAACACCTGCATGGGACGGTTTCTGAAGCCCGCTTTGGAATTGACAATCTCGGTAAAGGTGACAATCAACGGAGGAATAATGAAATAAGCATATCCGCAGAAAAGCGAAAAGGCAGCGACCAGAGAAACAAAAAACAGCAAAGCTCCCCAACGACAACTCTCTTTTTTCCACTCACGCTCCGGTACGGCATAATTGGTTTCTTTACGCAAACCAGCTTTTTCCATAAGTCTCTGCCCGCTGACAAGAATCACGGTAAGGAAAAATACAGCTGTCGGATAGATCCATGTCTCAGTATGCAGCAACACAGGCAGCATGCAAGCCGAAATCAATGGGATCAATGTGGTCCGGCTGAACATCAGGCAACAGGCAGCAAAGGTAAAAGCCATACATAAATTGCAGAGCAACGGCAAAGGAGAATAACGCACGATACAAACTCCTGCAACGGCTCCTGCCGTCATCATCCATATTATTTGCCAACGCCTGACTTTCCAAACTCTCTTATCAATCACCCACATCCCTATAGTGAGTGCTGCCATCTCCGGAAAAATAATTTCTTTCTCCCCTGCCCATTCCGCCAGGCCTACCATCAGAATAACCATGAAGGCAGAGAAAACGTATCTGATCTTTTTCGCTTTGTCCATAATGAAGTCTAATAAAGAACCGCAAAGATAGTGATTTTCAGAGTTAACGGTTGCAGACATAGTAAATTAACCGTAAATCCCGACCTCTATGTAATCATAATCCTCTCTTTTTTGTTACTATCTCTAAGTTTAACATCAAATCCTTATTATTATGTCCAATTTCATCCGAAAGCCGTCCGATAAGCTGACGAGCAATGAACGTAAAGAGTTAGATACTTCTGAGTTCGGTATTCCTGAGTTGAGGGAGTTTCCTATCCATGACGCTGCGCATGTACGTGCGGCAGAAGCTTATTTCAGGTATGCACCCGAAGAATATAAAGCGCAATTGGCACGGAATATTCTCGCCAAAGCACACCTGTTCGGGGTGAATGTAAAGAGTCCGACCATTCTGGAGTGGGCGGAGAAATAACAGGAGACAACAGAGATTTGGGTATTAAAGAATGATAAGCAGTAGAAGCAGGAGATTTAAAAAGCAAGAGAGCTTAAATTAAAAAGGTAATAGGGCTAAAAGACAGCCGAACCTTAAAAAGACAGCAAGATTTAAAAAGGACTAAAAAGCAATAGGTTACGGATAAGCAAAGAGAATCCCGAATTATTTTCTATTTTTGTATTCGTAATGCTAATTCACTAATAAAAACTGCTGTATATGAGCTTCTCGGGATTTGTTTTTGATATGATCAGGCGCAATAAGGAAAACAGGGATCTGCTTACTTTGCGCCGGGAACGGATGAAGGACCTCCAAGGTAAAATGTACCGGAAAGGAACGCTTCAGAATCCGAATATTACTGTTGAGGAGCTGGAAAAGATAGAAAAAGCCACCCGGGAAAAAGAAAAGGCGGAAACGCAATACTATCTCCGCTCCACACTGATCTTTCTGGCTGTGTTGGCAGTACTGGCGCTCCTGCTCTGGTGGATCTTTTAATGTCCCAGCCGCATGGGACAAATGGTCCGGCATCGGTTACAATCCACCGTATTATATCCCCGCTTGGTTTTGCCATAAGTATTTTTCCGGCAAGTAACTTTCTTATTTCTTCTTTCATATCCTTTATGCGGGGAGCAGGGTTTGTTTTATGGATGTATTCCTGTTGTACGGCACAAAAGTAACGAAGTTCTTTCGAATCACAGATTTATTTGTACTTTTGTTGCACCTTGACTTTACAAAGCACAAAAGGAATGGAAATCAAAAAGTTAACGCAATCGGAAAAAAGGATGGCAATGGACCTTGCCTGGGAAGTATTTATCGAATTTGAAGGACCGGACTATCCGCAGGAAGGGACAGATCATTTCCGAAGTTTTATCGACAACACAGAAATGGTGGGAGAAATGGAAGTATACGGTGCCTTCGATGGCAACATACTTGCGGGAATGATCGCTCTCCGCAGTTCCGGCAGTCACATTTCCCTCTTTTTTGTGCGCAAAACGTATCAGCAGCGAGGCATCGGCAAGCGGCTGTTCAAGACTGCGATACGAAGCGGGCACGCAGAGACGATTACCGTCAACTCTTCTCCCTACGCCATCGGGATTTATCGCAGGCTGGGCTTCACCGCCGTCACCGGAGAGAAAACTGAGAACGGCATCCGGTTTACACCTATGGAATACAAATCAGAACTAAAATCATGAATGCCAAAACTTATCCACGCACCAATGACTCCCAGACAATCTATCTGAATACGGTCATCCGGAATCCTAACATCACGGTTGGGGACTATACCATATATAACGATTTTGTCAACGACCCTACCCTGTTCGAAAAGAACAATGTGCTGTATCACTACCCGATCAACGGAGACCGCCTGATAATCGGCAAGTTTTGTTCCATCGCCTGTGGAGCTAAGTTCCTTTTCAACAGTGCTAACCACAGTCTGAAATCATTGTCGGGCTACACCTTCCCCCTCTTTTTCGAGGAATGGGATTTGGACAAGAAAGATGTCGCTTCCGCCTGGGACAACAAGGGGGACATCGTCATCGGCAACGATGTCTGGATCGGTTATGAAGCCGTCATCATGGCAGGCGTACACATCGGCGACGGAGCCATCATCGCTTCCCGGGCAGTCGTAACCAAAGACGTGCCTCCTTATACAATTGTAGGCGGCACTCCGGCAAAAGAAATACGTCCGCGTTTCGACCGGGAGACCATCCTCCGGTTGCAAAGCTTACGATGGTGGGACTGGGAAGTTGAGAAGATCCGCCAAGCCCTGCCTGCCATTATGAAAGGAGATATAGAGGGGCTTGCGGCTGTGGCCGGATAATGCTTAGAGATCATAAAAGAAAGAAAAAGAAACAGTATCCAGACGGCACACGAACTTATAAAAAGAAGTATCATTACCAAACTTTCCCACCATCGGAAAAACAACCATAAGATATAAATGTTAGTTTGAATACAGCATATAAAAGAATAAAATGAAAACAGTATTTATCCTTATCTCCATGCTTTTCCCTGTCGCAGTTATGGCACAGAAAAGCGTAAAAATATCCGATGATATCAGTATCACCCAACTCTCGGACAAAGTGTACACTTATGTATCCCTCGCCGAAATCGAAGGATGGGGTATGGTACCTTCCAACGGGATGATTGTTATCAACAACCACCAGGCAGCGTTGCTGGACACACCGATCAATGACGCACAAACGGAAATGCTGGTCAACTGGGTGACAGACTCTTTGCATGCCAAAGTCACCACGTTTATCCCGAACCACTGGCACGGCGATTGTATTGGCGGACTGGGTTACCTGCAAAGGAAAGGTGTCCAATCATACGCGAACCAGATGACGATAGACCTCGCCAAGGAAAAAGGGTTGCCCGTACCGGAACATGGATTCACCGATTCACTGACCGTCAGCTTGGACGGCATGCCTCTCCAATGCTATTATTTAGGAGGCGGGCATGCGACCGACAATATCGTGGTTTGGCTGCCGACAGAGAATATCCTTTTTGGCGGATGTATGCTTAAAGACAACCAGGCGACAAGCATCGGCAACATCTCGGACGCAGACGTGACGGCATGGCCGAAAACTCTCGATAAGGTAAAAGCCAAGTTCCCCTCGGCCCGCTACGTCGTGCCCGGACATGGCGACTATGGCGGAACCGAACTGATAGAGCATACCAAGCAGATCGTGAACCAATATATAGAAAGCACCTCAAAGCCATAGCCCGAATTGTAGGCATCTACCCGGTATTCTATGAACGAAGAGGCGAGAACTTTTATCTCGTCCACAGAATGTAACGCTGGCCACAAACGAGACATAAAAATATCAATTGAACAACACAACAGATCCTTGTTTCATCTACGGCGTAGCACGGTTAAGTCTTTTTTTATCAATTGTTAAGCGTTTCTTCCCGATTATTAGCGATCTTTGCCATCAAAAAACAAACGATATGAATTGGATTATCCTAACGATTGCCGGATGCTTTGAGGTGCTGTTCACTTTCTGCATGGGGAAAGTGAAAGAAACAACCGGAACGGAAATGTACCTGTGGTTCACCGGATTCCTGATCGCAACTTTTATAAGTATGCTACTACTGGTGAAAGCCACCCAGAATCTGCCCATCGGCACAGCTTATGCCGTGTGGACAGGGATAGGCGCTGTGGGTACGGTGCTCGTAGGTATCCTTGTGTTCAGGGAACCCGCCAGTTTTTGGAGGCTCTTCTTTATAGTGATGCTGATCAGTTCAATAATCGGGCTGAAGATGGTTTCGCATTGAGGGGGAAGTTCATCCCCTCAGCACCTCCGGCAATTCCGCCAACGAACGGATCATCAGATACTCCTTCCCCGACGGATGAATCTCCTCGTGTTTCCACATCGCCTCAGCCGGCACGTGAATGGCCTGCCCACCCAATGACAGAACCGGGAGCACATCCGATTTCAACGAATTGCCCACCATCAGGAAGGATTGCGGAGCGACGTCCAGTGAAGAGATCAACCGCTGATAATCCTCCGGCGCTTTGTCGGTCATAATCTCCGTATGGTCAAAGTAATGGGCAATGCCCGAACGCTGTAGCTTCCGTTCCTGATCGAGCAAATCGCCTTTGGTTGCCACGACCAGTTTATAATCGTCTTTCAAGGTTTCGAGCGCTTCCGTCACCCCGCCAAGCAGACGGATGGGCATCTCCAACAGCTCTTTTCCCATCTCCACAATGCGTCCGATCACTTCGGCCGGCACCCGGTTGCGGCTGATCGTCACGGCTGCCTCCACCATCGAAAGGGTAAACGGCTTAGCGCCATATTTATAGATATCCATATTCTCCATCTCTATGTCGAACAGGCGGGAGGAGACCTCTTCCGTCGTTCCATATTCACTCAGCAACCGGCAGAACTCACTCTCCACCTCGTCATAAAACACCTGGTTGTCCCATAACGTATCGTCCGCATCGAATGCGATCACTTTTATCTCCTGCATGTCTCTCTTTTTTTTTAATCCCTGCAAAAATACGCTTATAAAACGAATAAACGGCCAAAGGCTTGCATTTCTCCCCACATTTAACGAATATTGCAACCGAACTTATGAATAACCTCTTAACGAGAAAGACATGACTTATACACACTTCGGAAAGCAGGCGGATGTGCTGAAACATCTCCTTTTGTGTGAACTGCTACGCATCGAAAAGCCGCAGGTCTACGTAGAAACCAATGCTGCCTGCGCGCAATACGCCTTGGAAAGAACGCCTGAACAGGAGTACGGCATCTACCACTTTCTGAAGAAAGCCGGAGCCGCAGAAAAAGAATGTATACCCGAGCGTACTGAATATTATCACCCCCAAGAAGCGCTCCGCCGATCTTTCTATTATCAGCAGGAGAGCGAAGCAATGCAGGCAAACCGCTACATCGGCTCACCCGGACTGGCAATGAATATCTTAGGGGATACGGCACGCTATATTTTCTTCGATATCGAATCGGAACCCTTGGAGAACGTAAGCCAGTATGCTGGCACAAAGGAATTGAAAGAATGCATAAACTTGTTCAATCGTGATTCCATCGAGGGGACTCTTGAACTGCTTTCTTCCCTCCCCGCATCGTCGTTCCTCCACATCGATCCTTACGAGATAGACAAGCCCGGCAGAAACGGCCGTACTTATCTGGATGTGTTCATAGAAGCGGCCAAGGCAGGGATGCGATGTTTCCTTTGGTACGGCTACATGACGTTGAAGGATAAACGGCATCTGGAGGAATTAATCGCCCAAAGCTTACCGGAAGCGGGTATCAGAAACGCGACAGGAGTAGAACTGACCCTGAAGATGATAAAAGAAGACATCGCAGAGAGCAACCCGGGCGTATTGGGGAGCGGCATTTTAGGAGCGAACCTGTCTGAAGAATCGAATGCGGTAATCCAAAAATATGCCGCATGGCTGGAAGAGATCTACAAAGACGCAAAGTACAAGAATCTGGATGGATCGGTGTATCTGACCCAACGATAAACAATCGGATTCATACCCGCATCGCTCCGGACGCTAAGAGCGATGAACCGGATATATACCTTTCCGGCCTGTCTTAAATTATCTTGTGCCAATTTCGAGAACCAACCCCTACCTCTTTTGTTATTACCGCATTATCTTAGATGTTTAATTTCTAAATAGTAAATTCTAATGTGTGATAACCTAAAACAACAGAAGTATGAAAAAGTTAATGTTTGCTGTAATAGCTTGCGCGATGGCCCTGTCGGGCTGCTCCTCGGAGGATGATTGTGCCACCGTAAATCCCCAGCCTGAAGAAAATGCCACGGAGATCAAATTAAATGCCGGCATCCTGGGCGTGGCAACCCGTGCACCGGTGTCGACGAATGATAACATTACAGCCTCGTTCGTGGCATCCACCACCGATGGAGACTATACGACGAACGCATGGAACTCTACCGTGACATTCGTAGCCTCCCCCACACCGACGTCCGCGCTCTCTTTCAGTCCGGCACGTTATTATCCGGTGAATAGTTCGACCATCTATATCAAAGGTTACTATCCGGCAGGAACACTCGCAGGAAAGAGCGTGACATTCGCAGCCGACGGAACAGAGGATGTGATGATCACCGCCCAGGCTTCCGGAACGAAAGCGACTGCCACCCCCTTGTCGTTCATCTTCAACCACCTGCTGACGCAATTGCAGTTCAAGTTCGTATCCGGCACGGGATATCCCGCATCGGGCGTCAACGTGACCAGCCTCGTAATCAAACAACAGAAGGCACCTGCCACGTTGGACCTGAATACGGCCGCCATGACGTACACCACCAAAGATCTTACGCTTTCGGGAACCTTCCCCATCACAACGGCCGGGGCAACGGTAAGCAATTATCCGATGGTGAAAAGCGGTGAAGCCCTGTCAGTTGCCGTTACCACAAGCGACGGAGTGACCTATCCCGAAACTACCATCTCCATAACCACCGAGGCCGGAAAGTCGCACCTGATTACGCTGACCTTCACGCCTAAAGAAATCACAGCCGCCATCAGCGTGACAGCCTGGCAGGTAGGAGGACAAGGATCATCCTCGTTACAATAATATACTTTCATAATACGCAGATTGCACAGTATAAGGTTTACGCAGGAGACTGTGGAACATGCCTGAACCGTACAGCCGAAGCCTTGCAGAACATAAGAGTTTACGCACGTGAATGTAAAGCATACCTGAACCGTACAGCCAAAGCCTTGCAGGACATAAGAATTTACACAGGAGACTGTAGAATATACCTGTCTACGCAATCTGTGCCACGCCAAAAAAGAAAGGACGATGAAACGGGCTATCCTCACTCTGATGGGTTGGATGCTGCTCTCGCAAGGGTGCAGCTATGGAGTAGCAGACGACTGTCTGCCACCTGAAGAACCCGTGCCCATACGGATGGCAATCGCGGAAGAAAAACTGCCCACACGGGCACCTGTCACCACGATCGACGCTTCCAATCTGTCGAGTGTCGGCATTTACGCAGTCAGGGAAGGAAGTACTGCCGGGCAATATCCCTGGACACCCACGCCTTTCGCCTTAAACCTGACACCCAGTGGCATCAGCGGCAACCAGATCTCCTTCAACCCCAAGCTTTATTATCCGTTGGGAGGAAAGCGGGTCATCTTCTACGGTTACTATCCCCGCACAACGGCAACCACCGGCAACAATTACATCACCGCACCGGACAACGGCATCGCCCCCACCTACCATTTCACACTGACAGGAGCGGAGGATGTGATGTATGCCGTCAGCACTCCCACGGGAAGCACCAGCACTTCGCCCGTCAGCCTCACGTTCAACCATATGCTGACCCAGCTCCGGCTGAACACTTCCCTTCTGGGTTCGCTGTCCAGCATCAAACTGGTAGGGGTATCCAATAAAGGAACGCTTAACATCGGCAGCGGAGGTGTCACTTATGACAGCTCCGTAACAGACATTGCACTGACTATTCCTCTATTGGGGTCAGTGACCGATGCCGTGATGGTTCCCGCCGGCGTGGCAAGTTATAAGGTGGAAGTCGTCCTATTGCTTTCGCTGCTAAAACGGACGTACCTGGTGAAGCCCACTTCCGGCACTTTCCAGCCGGGAGTGATTTATACGATTAGTCTGTAAGAAGCAGAGCAACCCTGAAAGGAAGTTTGCGTTTCATTCTCCAAGACTTTTTATATCCCAACGATTAGAATCCAATTCACCATAGAGTAACACGGAATCTCACAGAGTTTTAACCAATATAGTCAAGCAAGAGAAAGAAAGCCTCTATGTACCCTGTGGGGAGTCAAGCAATACGATTTCACAACAGAAGGCACAGAATTCTAATTTACTACTTATCCGGATATGTAAGAAAGAAAAGTTTCTTTGTGAGACTCTATGTTACTCTGTGGTAAAAAAAGTTCAGAACAACCCTGAAAAGAAGTCAGTCCTTCATTCTCCAAAGCTTTTTGTGTCCTTTTCATTACGAGAAGAGCAACGACAGAAAGTTAGCCTCCTGCTCCCCGTCTTCGGAGTTGTGGATACAACCGTTTTCCGCCAGCAAGTCGCGATACATCAGGCAGAGCCGCATAGGTGAATGATAAGGTTCATACGTACTGGCGGGAAGTTGTGATACCGTATGCAACGCATCGGCCATCTTCATAGCCGCCCGTTTACTCTCCTGTATCTGTCGGAAGCACTCTTCCCGTTCTTCCCGGCTTCCGGCATTCACTATCCGCGACGCAAGCTCTTCCATCGCCTGAAGAGGTCCCCGAAGTTCCCGGCTGACATGGGAAAAAAAAGCGGAACGCAACCGATCCGCCTGTTCGGTACGTTCTTTCCCGATATGCAGTCGATTCATCTCCATCACCTGTGCGGTAATATTCTTGACATATCCTTTGAGGTAATAAAACCCGTTGCCGAGCGGTTGGCAGGTCACGACATGATTTTCGAGATAGAAGTCCTCTCCATTACCATGCACCTTATAGCGAATACCCTCCTGAGGAGGACGTCCGGCATGGAGGGCAGCCATAAATTGAGTGACTATTTGTGCATCTTCCCCATTCATCAGTTTCAGATAATCCAATGGATCCACATACTGTAATTCGTCGTGCCGGTGTATCGTATCGGCAAATCCAATGTAACGCAATTTCCCCGTTTCGGTACTGTACGTCCACATACCGACCCCTGCCACTTTCAGCATTTCCAGTAATACCTTCTCCCTAAAAAGGGCATCAAGGCTCTCTTTCCGATGTTTTTTCGTCATTCCGTAATGATTATGAATAAGATGGTTTTGAGTTGTTTTATAATTAAATCTATTATATAGGTCTATTATCCGATCAATTGCATAGTACTACATCTGGAAGATGTTTGCTGGATTACAACAATTGGGAAAAGAAAAAGTTCGGCATATATTAAGTTAAAGGCATCTTATAAAAAGAATGGGTGTGTGTCGAAACTCACCACAGAATGACACAGAGTGAATTTCAAGTCATTAATTATCCATATTGATAATCTGTGAAAATCCGTGCAATCTGTGGTGAAAAGACTTTCGACACAGCCCCATCCGTTCTTTACTTTAAGAGAGTATCACTTATCCCGGTATTTACAGCAACCGGGCAAGGTATCATAAACAGCCTTATCGGCTTTGTATTTATCGGTATCATGACCAACTATAGCAATAGCTTTGGCTACGGCATCTGCAGAGGTTTTAGATGGATCAAACTGTAAGTGAATCATTTGTTTTTCCTGATCCCAGTCTGCGGTCCGGACACCGGGAACACGTTTAGCAGCTGTTTCAATACGCTCCTTGCACATACCGCAGGAACCATGAACAGTGAACATAGTATGCTCATTGTTCTGAGAGCCGGCATGACTGTCATGCGTACCAGACATATTATGTCCTCCATGTCCGACCATCGGAGCAGTACCCGAACCGTTCTCATTCATCATGGAGCGTTTGCCCTCAAGCTGCGCACTGGCATCAATAGAGAAAACTCCGTTAGTAACAATCTCTTCACCATCAGAAAGTCCATCGAGAACCACATAAGCTCCACCAAGGGAAGGACCAAGAGTTATCTCACGCATCAGGAAGGTGGGAATATCCGTACCAGGCTGACGTACATAGACCACAGCACGCTTACCAGTCCAGAGAATGGCAGTTTGGGGAACAATAATCTGATCTTTATAACCTTTCAAAGGGGCAGAAACCCGGGCAGTGGCATACATTTCAGGTTTCATCTCCTGAGCGGAATTAGCTACATCCACACGAACACGGGCAGTACGGGTGGTAGCATTGATGATAGGATCTATGAAGGAGATGCGACCGGAAAACTTCTTACCGGGAAAAGCAGAAAGAGTGAATTCCACGAGGTCCCCCTTGGTAAGGAACGGAAGGTCTGCCTCAAAAGCATCGAAAACAGCCCATACACGGGAGAGATTAGCTATGTCAAAAAGTACACTGCCTTGTGAAACATAGTCCCCCTGATTGATACGCTTAGCTATGACGATACCACTCGTATTAGATTTGATTTCTACCATAGGAGATGCCTGACCGGAATCGCGGATGGCATCGATCTGGGCATCTGTCAGATTCCAAAGACGAAGTTTCTCACGCGCAGCCTGCACAAGGGCAGGTTGCTGCATGTGGATGGCCTCAAGTAATTCCTGCTGGGCAGTAAATAACTCAGGCGAATAGAGAGTTGCAAGGGTTTGTCCCGCACGTACAGTCTCACCGGTAAACTCAATATTAAGTCGCTCGATACGCCCGCCAACATAAGCAGTCTGTGACTGAAGACTACGTTCGTCAGGAATAATCTTACCGTACAAACGAACCTGTTTCACAGGATTACTCCGGCTGACACGGGTGGTCTGGACATCAGCAAGTGCCATAGCCTCTTCGGACATCCGAATGGCATTGGGATCGATAGCGTCATCACTTCCGGAGGCTACATTCTTCTTGAGAGGGATCAGATCCATACCGCAGATAGGACATTTACCCGGTTTATCCTGACGAATCTGAGGATGCATGGAACAGGTCCAGACACCGGATTCGTCCTGTACAAGGTCATGGGATGATCCGTGAGTGTCGTGAATAGGAGGTTCAGACAGTATCCCTTCGGTAGTTCCCGATGAAGAGGAAGGACTGAACAAAAGCCCCCCCAAGATAAAGCCGGCAAAGGCTATCAATGGATAAAGTACTTGCTTTTTACGAAGAATATCTGATATCTTTTTCATATGGTTATCTTTTTTAGTGGTTCTATATCTATATTATCAGCGGGCTATTAGCTTTTCCATAGCCGCTACCATAGTATTATAAGCCGCTATAGCTTCACTTTTTTTCAGTTTATAATCAAGCATCTGACGTTCCACCTGGATGACGTCAGTCAGCGACTGACGCCCGGCGGAAAATTCACGTACCATCAGCTGCCACGTGGAAAGTGACAAAGAGTACTGCTGTTCGTAGAGCAACACTTTACGGGCAGCATCATCAAGTTGCTGACGGACATTTATATATTCGGCCTGCAACTGGTTTTGTATATTGTCACGCTTCAATTCACTTGCCACGCGGTAATTATGGCTCTCCCGTTGTTGTGCATTGTATTTACGTCGGAACAAAGGAAGGCTGATTTTTAACATCGGCATTACCATATCCTTACCATTCATGTCGGGCATCCCCATGGGATCGGCCACCTTGTTGACCAAAGAGTATTGCAGTCCGATACCGATCATAGGATAACTCATACGACGCTCCATTTTTGCTTTGGCACGAAAAGCTTCACCTTCTGCCTCGAGCATAGTAATCATAGGGTTATGTGTAAGAATGCTGTCGATCAGAATATGCTCATCTATGCGGTAGAAACGCTGCGTCAAAGAGTCAGGTACATGGACAGGAACATCAGACGGCCGGTTGAGCAGGGCATTAAAGCGAGCCTCAGCAGTCAGACGGGCGGACTGAAGAGTGGCAAGGTTATCTTCCAGTTCTGCACGTTCCATCTGGATACGAAGAACATCGGACATGCTACCGGTAGCAACACTCCCCATCGATCCTCCACCCATACCAGACATACCACCGGAAGAAGTACCGATTGAAGTTCCAGAAGCGATGGCAGACGCCGCATTTCCCATTCCTCCCATACCGGTCATGTCGTTACCGGAAGCTGACGCAAGTGGCATCGAGGAAATCGATTTAGCAGCAGCAGAAGAAGAAGAAGAAGATGAGACAGACAAAGAGGTTGCCTGTGCCGACGAAGCGGAAAAACGATTCAGCGCCAATTGTTCAAGCTGACGGAGAAGATGAATATTAGTCTTCATCGTGCGATATTGCTCATTGAGGTTACAGAGCTGATACCACTGGGCTTTGACCTCATACCAAAGGTTGTTGCGAGTATCACGAAACTGTTCATAGGCCATACGTGCCATCTCGGAAGCCTCACCACGGGCTGCTTTACGGGTACCGAACCAAGGGAACATTTGCATCAAGGTGAAGTCGGCCACCTGTTTACCCATCAAGGTTTCCATGGGTTTGATAAAAAGGCCGATCTCTAATTCGGGATCGGAAAAGGCACCTGCCTGAGGAATCTTCTCCAATGAAGCTTTATAGAGCATGAAGTCCGCATTTACTTGCGGATTATTGCGGGCAGCCTGTTCCAGATAAACCGACAAGCTGTCGACCGGTTGCTGTCCTTCGGTAAGTGAAGCGAATTGCCGCGCAGAAACGGGAATAACAGCGGGACAAAGCAAAATATTAATTGCTATGACCAATGGATATTTATATTTTCTGTTCATTATTATATGATCGTTTACTTATGAAATACTATTATGCAAAAAGGTGAGACTTACCCGGGGGGTATATAGCCCCCATATGTGGGGAGTATACGGACCCCATATGCGAGGGGTACTCAGCCCCTATATATTATGGGGGGATACTACTCACCGTATGCTCCTTTCCGTTTCTTCTCCCGTCTACGCTCCACCGCCTCACGCCACCAGCATTGCAGCACCGGAACCACAAACATCGTCATCGACTGTATCAGCATCCCCCCAAACGTCGGGATAGCCATCGGAACCATGATATCCGCCCCTTTTCCGGTGGATGTCAGCACGGGAAGCAGCGCGATCAGCGTCGTCGCCGTTGTCATCGCCGCAGGGCGGACACGCTTCAATCCGGCCTCGACCACCGCCTCACGGATATCGTGCCGGGTTCTCGGGTCACGCTCCAGAAAGACGTGATGGATGTACGTCCCCATCAGCACCCCGTCGTCCGTAGCCACGCCGAAGAGGGCGATGAAGCCCACCCAGACCGCCACGCTGAGGTTGATGGGGTGCATCTGGAAGAGATCCCGCATGTTCTCACCGGCGATGCTGAAATTCATGAACCACGGTTGCCCGTAGAGCCACAGCAAGATGAACCCGCCCGCGAAGGCGACAAACACGCCGGAGAAATGGATCAGCGAAGCCGTCACCGTGCGGAACTGGAAGTAGAGCACCAGCAACACGATGAGCAGCGCCAGCGGGACGACAATCATCAGCCTGTCCGTAGCACGCTGCTGCTGCTCGTAGTTCCCGGCAAACTTATACGAGACGCCCTTGGGCAGCACCAGTTCGCCGCTCTTCACCTTGGCGTCGAGCATCGCCCCCGCCTCGTGCACCACGTCCACCTCGGCACGGCCGGAGAGCTTGTCGAAGATGACGTAGCCCACCAGGAACGTGTTTTCGCTCTGGATCATCTGCGCGCCGCGCGAATATTCGATGTCCGCCAACTCCTTGAGCGGCACTTGCGCCCCGGTGGCGGTGGGAACGAGCAGCATCGAGAGCGCCTCCGGACTGTCGCGCAGCTCACGGGCATAGCGCAGCCGGATGGGGAAACGCTCGCGGCCTTCCACCGTGCGGGTGAGCGCCATCCCTCCCACGGCAGCTCCGAGCACCTCTTGCAGGTCACCTACCGCTACACCGTAGCGTGCCATTGACTCCCGGTTGAGCTTAATCTCGAGGTAAGGAGCGCCCACCGCCCGGTCGTAGAACACGGACGAGGGGATGACGGACGGAGACGACTTCAATGCCTGTTCGATCAGCTTACCCCCCTGCTCGATGTCCTCCAGCGTGGGGCCATACACCTTCACCCCCATCGGCGCCCGCATGCCTGTGGAGAGCATCACGAGCCGCGCCTCGATGGGTTGTAGCTTCGGCGCCGAAGTCAGCCCCGGCAGGTGGGTGACGTTGACAATCTGTTGCCAGATGTCGTTGGCGTTCTTGATCTCCGGCCGCCACTGGCGGAAATAGTCGCCCCGGGGGTCGGCCACCAGGCTGTCGGCAGGCAAGAGGCGGAAACCGTCGGCAGGATTATACGTGCCCCCGTCCTTCAACACGAACGCCCCGTCCCCGTCCACCCGGAAACGTGCCCGCCGCCCGTCCTCGTCGAGGATATATTCGGGACGGTAGTTGATCGTATTCTCGAACATCTGCACCGGCGCCGGGTCGAGGGCGGAGTTCACCCGCCCCCACTTGCCGATGGCCGTCTCCACCTCCGGGATGGCGGCCAGGCGCTTGTCGAGTTTCTCCACATAGTCCAGGTTCTGCTCGATGCCCGCATGCGGCATGCTGGTAGGCATCAGCAGGAAAGAGCCTTCGTTCAGGCTCGGCATGAACTCCTGCCCGACGCCCCGCCAGATGAAGAACCCGCAGACAACTGTCGCCACGGGGATCATCATAAACTTCCAACGGTTGGCCAGGCACCAGCGCAGGATGCGTTCGTAGAAGATGACCAGCGCCCAGAGCATCGCCAGGATGATAGCCACGCAACCGGCCACGAAGAGCACGTTCACCGTCAGCCCCCGCCCCGGTCCCATAGGCAACCACTCTTCGGAGAGGTAGAAGAGCGCCACGAGCAGGGCGATGGCGATGTTGACGTAGTTGGCTATCTTCGGATTCTTCCAGCGCCCCGCCAGCAGATTGTTCACCCCTACCGCCGTCAGCCCCAGCGCGGGGATGCTGCCGTAGATAGAGCACAGCGCAACGCCCATCCCGATCAGCACGTAATTCATCCCCCGCCGGATCATCTTCGAGTCGATCCGCACCGAGAAGAGGAAATAAGCCAGTGTCGGCAACAGGATCAGCCCCAGCACGAAAGCCGAAGCCAGCGCGTACGTCTTGGTGTAAGCCAACGGCGAAAACATCTTCCCCTCCTGCGCCTGCATGGCAAACACGGGCAGGAAACTGACAATCGTCGTAATCATCGCCGTAGCGATTGCCCCCGACACCTCGCTCACCGCCTTGTATATCAGTCCAGCCAGCGCCTTCCCCTTCGTAATCCCCCGGTTCTCCGGCATCTCCATATACCGGATGATGCTCTCGACGAACACCACCCCCACGTCCACCATCACCCCGATGGCGATGGCGATACCGGACAGAGCCACGATGTTCGCCTCAATCCCCGTGTACCGCATCAATATAAATGTAGCCAGCACCGCGATGGGCAGCATGCTCGCAATCACCACCGACGCCCGCAGGTTGAGCACCAGCACGATAATCACGATGATACAGATCAGTATCTCGTGCGAAAGGCTCGACTCCAGCGTGCCGATCGTCTCCTTGATCAGTCCCGTCCGGTCGTAGAAGGGGACGACGGTCACCTTCGATACCGTCCCGTCCGCCAGCGTCTTTTGCGGCAGACCGGCATCCATCTCACGAATCTTCTCCTTCACGTTGTCGATCACTTCCAGTGGGTTCGACCCGTAGCGGGCAATCACCACGCCGCCCACGGCCTCCACACCTTCCTTGTCCAGTCCGCCGCGCCTCGTGCCCGGCCCGATGTTCACGAAAGCGATATCGGAAATGCGCACCGGCACCCCCTCCCGGACGGTGACGACGGTGTTCTCGATGTCCGCCACATTCTTCACGTAACCCAGCCCACGGATCAGGTATTCCACCTTGTTCACCTCCATCGTCTCGGCGCCGATGTCGAGGTTGCTCTTCTTCACGGCGTTCATCACGTCCATCACCGACACGTTGAACGAGTACATCGCGTCTGGGTTCAGCTCTATCTGGTACTCCTTGACAAACCCGCCCGCGGATGCTACTTCGGACACGCCCGCGGCGGCGGACAGGGAGTACTTCACATAAAAGTCCTGTATCGTCCGCAGTTCCTCGGCGTTCCAGCCTCCGGTGGGTCGTCCCGTTTTCGGGTCGCGCCCCTCCAGCGTGTACCAGTAGATTTGCCCCAGCGCCGTAGCGTCCGGGCCCAGCGTAGGCTGCACGTCCTCGGGCAGCGTGCCCGGCGGCAACGAATTCAGTTTCTCCAGGATGCGCGAACGGCTCCAGTAGAACTCGATATCATCCTCAAAGATGATGTAGATAAACGACATCCCGAACATGGACGAGCTACGGATGGTTTTCACCCCCGGTATGCCCAGCAGCGAGGTGGTAAGCGGGTATGTAATCTGGTCTTGGATGTCCTTGGGCGAACGTCCCATCCATTCCGTGGCCACAATCTGCTGGTTATCACCGATGTCGGGGATGGCATCCACCGGGATCGGGTTTCTCGGCACGATGCCCCCATGCCAGTTGAAGGGTGCGGTAGAGACTCCCCAGACCACGACCAGCGCCAGCAGGAGCATGGTTATTACCCTGTTTTCGAGGAAATAACGGATTATTTTGTTGATCATATAGAAAGATATTTATTGTATAATAGTAAACACTTGGAATGCCCAAAAGGATATGGGAATCCCTGACAGAATGTCCCAGAGAATAGGATATTCCCTAATGAAATGCATCAAAAGGGTATACCAATTCCTGTCCCACATTGAAAATCAGAGGGGAATAACTTCTTTTCTTCTCTCCGGAAAGGAAGTAAAGTGAATACTAAATCAAATAAGTACAATGATAAACAAACAGAGGAACTCCCGTTTGCTTGGGTGGAGAATCAAAAGCAATAAAACTCTGGCAGGTATCTTCCACCTCCAACGACAGAAACCCTGCATAGAGCACCGGTAACAGTTCTGTCACCACAGGTACCAGGTTCGTCACCACCACATGGTTCACGTCCTGATCTACCGCCAGCTTGATGTAATGTGCCTCATCCTTACAACAATCCGAAGTCTTCTTCTGTCCACACATGGTGCAAGCAGATGCACTCCCCCATTCCACATCTGCCATACGGCCCATGCAGTAATGAACGTTGACTGTAATGCCTGATGACACCACAGCATATAATAACGTAAGGATGATTAATATGAACTTCTTCATGCGCGTTTTTGAGGTTGCGAAAATAAGTATCGGGATGGACACTTTCGAGCCCCGTTACATATAATTAACGTATGAATATCCTTTTTGGTTTAATCCTTTTGGTTATCTTTACCCCACCAACTAATAAAAAAACTGTCATGAAACATATATCTATCAACTATATCTTCACTACTGCCCTCGCCTTGGGCGCCGGTATCAGTATTCCTGTCCTCGTGGGGAGCACTTGCCTCAGCGAGCAACATTCTGTACAATCGGAAGTACCATACTGTGTCACTCCGCCTACCGTCCCCGAACAAGCAATCTTCGATGGCGACACCATCGACCTCCGTCGTTACGACCGACGTGAACGCATGGACCGTGAAATGATGTCGTTCACTTATATGCACTCCACCACCATGCTGATGTTGAAACGCGCCAACCGCTACTTCCCCATCATCGAACCACTATTGAAAGCCAACGGTATCCCCGACGACTTCAAATATCTGATGGTGATAGAAAGCAGTCTCAACCCTATCGCACGCTCCCCGGCAGGTGCCGCCGGCCTGTGGCAATTTATGCCCGCCACCGCCCGCGAATTCGGTCTCGAAGTCAACGATAACGTAGACGAACGCTACCACATCGAGAAAGCCACTGCAGCCGCCTGTCGCTATTTTAAGCAGGCTTATGCCAAATATGGTGACTGGATGGCCGTTTCCGCTGCCTATAATGCCGGACAGGGACGCATTTCTTCGCAACTGGACAAGCAGCTGGCTGATCATGCCATGGACCTCTGGCTGGTAGAAGAGACTTCCCGCTATATGTTCCGCCTGCTGGCCGTGAAAGAGGTATTCGGCAACCCGCAACGCTTCGGCTTCTTGCTGAAACGGGAGCATCTCTATCCCGTCATTCCTTACAAAGAAGTGACGGTAAATACCGAAATCAGTGACCTGAGCGACTTTGCACAGAAACAAGGCATCACCTATGCCCAATTACGTGACGCTAATCCCTGGTTACGCGGCTCTTCACTGAAAAACAAAACCGGAAAGAAATACGTTATCCATATACCCACACAAGAAGGTATGAATTATGACCCGAAAAAGACCGTTCCATACGAACGGAAATGGGTAATTGATTAATAATTGACTCTGGCAGTTACATTAACATATTAACACATTGAAAAGTGATTCTTGGCTCTATCGTTTTCTGCACAACCAGGCTCTGAAGCGTAAGTTGTACGTCATTATTTTCGAATCCGACACACCCGCAGGGAAGGCATTCGATGTAGCCCTTATCATATGTATCCTATTGAGTATTCTGCTCGCCATTATCGAAAGCCTGCAAGGTCTTCCTTCCTGGCTTTCGACTCCGTTCATCGTACTCGAATACCTTTTTACGGCTTTCTTCACTTTTGAATACGTCACCCGTATTTACTGTTCGCCTCAACCACAGAAATACATCTTCAGTTTTTTCGGTATCATCGACCTGCTCGCTACGTTACCGCTCTATCTTGCCTTCTTTCTGCCCGGTGCGCGTTACTTGCTTATCATCCGTGCTTTCCGCATCATACGGGTATTCCGTATCTTCAAGCTCTTTAACTTCTGGCTTGAAGGCGAACGATTGCTCACCTCACTCAAAGAAAGTAGTAAAAAGATAGCCGTTTTTTTTCTCTTTGTCGTCATCCTCGTCGTCGCCATCGGTACGCTGATGTACATGATCGAGGGAACTCAGCCCAATACACAATTCAATAATATCCCGAACAGTATTTACTGGGCCATCGTCACCATGACCACCGTCGGTTATGGAGACATTACCCCCGCTACCGCCCTCGGCAAATTCCTATCCGCCTGCGTTATGCTGATCGGCTACACTATTATTGCCGTACCCACAGGTATCGTCTCTGTATCTATGATGAAGGAGTACAAAAAACTTAAAGATTTGCAATGTCCCAACTGTCACAAAACGGGGCATGAAGAGAATGCAACATATTGTAAATATTGCGGACATAAACTAAAAAACGAAGAAACGCCCCAACAAGAATCCCAGACTAACGGACCGCGCCGGACTACTTCATAAGTATCTTGTCACCTTCAATTTTAGCCTCTTCCCTGTCCAACAACATCTGGACTCCCCTACGCATAGCAGTCTCCACATTCAGTCCGAAACGAGCATAACCTAATAACTGGGCAGTTATTTTCATTAAGTCAGTCAAAGGTAAAGCTATTTGTTGTTCCAATATACTCAGAGCTGCATTGGCCACCTCACGTGGAGGTAAATCTGCCACCTCACGTTTGGAATCAATACGAAATTTAGTATATGCCTCTGCTTCCTCTTTCGTATTCCAATAAAAAGTCAGTCCGTCAACTTCTTGCTTGTAATAAGGGGTTCTACTCAATATATCATCCATCCAGGCAATCAAACGGGCTGTTTTACGAAGAATTCCATAAGCACTGAAAATTCTGTTACTCAACAATGAACGACTGATAGGCGCTTCTGTATGCATAATTTCATCCAACTGTTTTCTGATACGGGGTTCTCGTCGAGGCATCATAAAGTCCCAGGAAGAAAGATTCACTGAAACCAAAGAAGCTGTTTCATAGATCTCCGATTCCACAGACTTTACTCCCTCCCGAATCACCTGTTCCGGAACGTTTACCAAACAAGGTTGTGCACTACATAGCAATCCGGCTTTCTGTCCTTGATTCAATACAGGAACAGGAAGAGAAACCGATGCCGGAATCTCCGATTTACTGCAACGTGCTTTCTCCAATTCTCCCTCTATACGGTCAATCACTTTTTGAGAATTTTCCCACCAGTCCATTGTCCATACCTTACAGATATTCCATCCCAGCATCTTCAAGACACTGCTTTGCACAATTTCCCGATCCCGGGCAGTTTTCGCAGCCCGATAATTTTCACCGTCACACAAAATTCCGAGCAAATAACGGGAAGAATTATCCGGATCGACAACACCTACATCTACCCGGAATCCGGAACATCCGATTTTAGTTTTTACCTGATACCCCCTCTCACGAAGCTTTGAGGCCACCAGTGTACCGATATCAATACTCTCGGACGCCATTGCATTAGAGTGATTCAAAACACCGGTGCCTTTACCGGCATATTCGAGGAAGTATTTCAAACCTGCCACTCCTACGGAAGATGTTTTTTTCAGGTCAATCTGATCAGCCTTTAATGTAGAAAAGACTTTCATCTCATACCGGGCACGAGATACCGCTACATTCAAACGACGTTCACCACCATCACGGTTCAGCGGACCAAAATTAAGGCTGACCCGTCCGTTGATATCCGGACCATAACCTACTGAAAACAAAATGACATCCCGTTCATCTCCCTGTACATTCTCCAGATTCTTAATGAAAACAGGTTCTTCACGGTTAAAAGCAAGATTCTCCAAATCGGCATTTTGCATAACAACATCCGACAACATATCTTCAATCAGAGTCTGCTGTACAGAACTGAATGTTACCACTCCAATACTTTGACGACTCAGCTTCGGATCGGAAAGCCTACGAACAATCTCGTCGACTACAGCCTGTGCCTCAGCTTGATTCTGCCGGCTTTTTCCTTTATCATAATATCCCTCAACAGATACCAGCGTAACTTTTGCAGCCAGATCGTCAGGAGACGGAAAAGTCAACAATTTATTATCATAATACTGTGAATTACTAAAAGCAATCAGGCTCTCATGTTTACTGCGATAATGCCATAACAAATATTTGGAAGGCATAGACAAAGCCAGACAATCATCCAGGATACTTTCCAGATCTTCCATCTCGATATGCTCTTCATCTACAGAGTTGCTGGTGAAGAAACTGGTTGGCGGCATCTGCTTCGGGTCACCTACAACGACCACATGGTTTCCACGGGCAATGGCACCAACAGCTTCGCATGTAGGCATTTGGGAAGCTTCATCAAATACAACCAAATCGAACTTATCATGGTTCACATCGATATATTGCGCTACAGACATAGGGCTCATCAGCATACATGGGCACATGCGTGGCAATAAATTAGGGATAGAATCAAACAGTTTACGGATAGGTACCCCACGCCCATTACTACGGATACACTTCTGCAAAATTCCCACTTCCGAACTTTGGGCAGCCGCATACACAAACGATGGAATGTTAGAAGCCAATTTTGCATAAAGTTCTTTCTTTATCAATTCCTGATACTGTTCATTCAGTTCACGAAAACGGAGAATGCTGTCATTGAACAACTCTCCACTAAAGAACTGCAGTACCTGTTCCGTACCAATGGCATATTCCGTAAAACTACGATAAAATCCTTTCAAGTAAATATTCATCATCCGTTCGGTAGGCAGGTTACACTCCGTATACGCTGTAAATACAGACTCCAAGCCACAAGCTTCGAACCGACGGGACACATTCAGCCAACGATACCAGTCCTTCAATTTATCCGTGTTCTTTGCCCAAATTTCACACTGATGTAACGCTCCCGCCAGCCAATTGTCTTCACTGACATGAAGCACCTCTTTGGAAATACCCAGCAGTTGCAGCATCGATTCCTCCAATTGCTTTTCACGTTCCCAGTCCTGTACCACTCCCTCAAGTTGTTCCTTGTTCATTTGCCGGAATGAAGAATAGCCTTCTGAAAGCTGTTCTGCCAACTTCTCCTTAACCAAGCGTACTGATGACGCATCTTCGGCTAATCCCATCAACAATCTGTTCAACTGAAGCAGTCCCTCACTCATCGCTTCTATATCAGCCCACTGCTCTTCGCCTGAATGGGCCTTAGCACCAAACAAATTCTGCAGCCAACTGCTTTTGCTGTCCACTTCCTGCTTTTCTTGCTGATAAGAAAGCAATTGCTGCAATACCGGAAGTACCTGTTCTTTGCCTATACGCCCTTGCAACGAAAAGAGAGACATCTCTTTACAGAACTTACGTTGCTTCAGCCAACGGGGAAGGAACCAACTTTGTGTAATCTCTTTCCACTCCGCCAACTTTTGCTGTGCTGGAAAAGTAAAAAAAGCATCTTCAAACGATTGTTTCAGCAAACTGTAGACAGCATCCCTTTTTCGCCCATGTTCAATGATACGGCGTATCTTCTCAACATTCTCATTTGGCTCGGTCATCAATACCAAATTGGCAGTCATCCCCGGAAGTTGCATTAAGATACGAATAAACCGAACCAGACTCTCCAACAACTTCTCCGTATATTTATTACCTATTCCATATATTGAAAAGCACTTTCCCACCTTTTTCTCCATCACCTGTAAAAGAGTTATATACTCTTTCAAAAGCTTATCCGTTTCCTCTTTCAGTTGCGAAGAGTACTCCTTTATATTAATTCCGGTGAGGGGATGATGATAAGAATGTCCGCTTACTTTTCCAACTCCCACCAATTCTTCCACAGCATGGTTCCACTCGTTCAACTGTTCTTTGGTCAATGTGGTAAGCAGAAAAGCGGGTATCATTATTTCTTCTTTTTCGTCAATAGAACTGTAACGTGTGACCGCTTCATAAACGGAAATACCGCAAGGATATACCCGGTGCAGCGCCTCTACATATCCATTGATCTGCTGACGCATTTTAAACAGTCTCTCCGACTCTTCCTTAAACTCTTCCGGTTCTTTATACCGGAAAATCTCTGTTGACTCTTTTAACTGTCTGAGCACATCTGTTTTACGTGCTTTATTGGAATGTAATTCCAGACAAAAAGGAGCCAAGCCAATATTTGTAAGCCTTTTTTGTACCACAGAAAGTGCAGCCATCTTTTCGGCCACAAACAACACCCGTTTGCCTTGATACAATGCATTGGCTATAATGTTCGTAATGGTTTGCGACTTACCGGTTCCGGGGGGGCCGTGTAAAATGAAACTCTTTTCACTCACAGCTTCATAAACCGCTTCAAGCTGCGATGAATCCGCACTGACAGGCAGAGCAATATCAGTAGGCGTCAAAGTGTGGTCCAGCTCTATGGCACTGGCATCGACATCTGCAACTTCCCACTCCATTTTACCACTCATCAGGCTCCCGACTATCTTATTTTTACTTAACTCTTCAGCATTTGAATGAATGTCATTCCACATAATGAACTTACTGAACGAAAAAGTACCCAAAATAGCCTGTTCTTCCACATCCCAGCGTTTCTCATTCATCACTGCCTTCCTGAAAATAGAAAAGACACGTTTCACATCGGCACCATTCTCATCTTTCGGCAACGATTCGAGTCCGGAAATAGTAATGCCGAAGTTTTGTCTCAGCATCTCCAACAGAGTGATATTGAGCATACTCTCTTCTTCACGGGCACGGATGATGTACCCTTTGGACACAGACTTGCGAATCATCTCAACAGGAAGCAGCAAGATAGGTGCATAGCGGGGACGCTCACTATGTTCGGTTTCATACCATCTCAACAAGCCCAGAGCAAGATATAAGGTGTTTGCCCCATTCTCCTCCAGAGCTATTCTGGAAGAACGGTATAAATAAGTAAGCGACTTTTTCAGATCCTGTTCGTTCAAATAGGTTCTCAATCTTTTCTGTGTCAATTCCTGCTTAATCAAACCGAGCATCGGATCAGATTCCGTCAAAGCTCCATAAAGTCCGAAATCATACAATGGATTATCCCAGTCAGAGGGTTTGCCCAAGATCTGAAATTCCGTTCCGTCAGAAAAAGCATCCTCCATCTTATCCACATCCGCCGAAATCACCTGAAGAGCATTTCGGGTAATGCGAAGGTTCAGAAAATTATTACGGAGACTCAAGTCCAATAACTTTCTCTCCCATAAAAGTTGTTTGGTGACTTCCACGTAACAGTCCTGATTTCCCCAATCATATTGCTTAATCTCTTCCGGGGCATTGCTGTAACTGACGTGCGACTCGTCTTCCGGTGTCTGAATCATCTCCGGATTTACGCTCCATGCTTTCCCATGCATTATCCTCTGAGGCAAAGGCAGGATATGGGCAAAACGGCTACGTGCCACATCAATAAAACAAATAAAATCGTTCACCGCTAACATTTTACCATTAGCCAATCCGACTGCTGCATCGAAAGTCACATTTTTTCCATCGTTCATGCAGGTAGCTTCCAGCAAAATAATTTCGTTGATCCCGTCTGCAGTTCGTTTTGTCAACAGCGAAGGATCATCATTCACCGCATCAGGAAATGTTCCGTCAATCAGCCAGCATCCCACCAAAGCATGTCCTTGAATAACCACCAGTAATGGATGCAATCCCATAGCTTCGGCACACGAAGCATACAATAAGGACATATCCAGGCAAGTTCCCAATTTGCCGGAAAGCACATTATCCGAAAGTCTGATTCTCTGCCCGGCATCTCCAAAACTGGCAGGAGGTGTACAATAAGCAATGTGCTGCTCCTTAACAGCCTCGTACAAAGCAGCTAATTGTATCTTTACCCTATTAGGATTACAACTCTGATAAGCATCCAACGAGGAGCTACCTGACCACTCTTTCAGAATGGATGCTGTACGAGAAATAATTCCTGTAAGTATGGGATGATTGGGGACCACAAACGCCGACAAAAGTTCGGGCAACACCTGAATACCTCCCCACTGATCGAAGGCCAATATATCAATGGGATATTTACTTTGGAAGACTACTTCTTCATCACAAGAAACAATCAGTCCGATAGCACCGGAAAAACGTTCGGTTTGCCGAATGAAAAAAGAAGGATCCAAAAGTAGGTTCAATGTGGTTATTTTGATCATTTCACCTGGAGATAACCTTTCTATCATCACAGGTGAAGCTGCTGCAAACTCAGGTTCAAAAATCAAAGATACCTTTAAATCCGCAAGTGGATGTTCCGTATTATTTTTGATAGAAAACAACCGTACAACAGGTATCCGGTTTTGCTGCATGGAATAATTGACGACAGGCAAATAAATAAACTCCACATCCAATTTGGAAGAAGGATTCTCTTGACTCATGACAAACAAGATTAATTAGTTCACACTCAAACAATAACATGCAGCAAAATTACATAATAATTTATAAACGAAGCCTACTTATTTCAAAGAATTTACAAAACAAGCAGAAAAACCGTTCTTATTTTCCTTTCTTACCCCAAAAACGTTCCACCAACAGAATAAATACATATCCGCCGGCATAACTGACTATATCTTTCAAATCGAAAGTAGACCCAAGTATAATACGGGTCACAGGGTTCGTTATTCCCAACACATCGACTAACTGGAAGTACTGAAGAACCTCAATAAAACAGGCAAAAGCAAATACATAGAAAGGTAATTGAGATAAACCTTTCGGAATAAAAATCCGTATAAAGCAATAAATCAACACAACAACCAATGCATCACCCATATAAGGACGTACAAAACGATCGTGAACATACATACCGATTATGATTTCAACTGCCAATATTATAGCAAAGCCAATCAAATAAAAAAGTCTTTTATTCATTGTGTGTTTTAAGTTTTATGCAGTACTGAATATATAGTCTTTCCGAAAGAAATAATCTTTTAGCTGCGAATATACGTTATTTCTAAAAACAATCGTATCTTTAGGTTACGAATAAATTATTGGAATAAAGACAGAAAGGAGATTTTCGTATAATGTTGAACTTCGATTTTGTATTAAGATTATTGGTTGCCGGCATCTTGGGTGCCGTCATCGGTCTGGATAGAGAATACCGTGCCAAGGAAGCCGGCTATCGCACACACTTCCTGGTTTCACTGGGAAGTGCACTGATAATGATCGTTTCCCAATATGGCTTTCAAGAGATAATAAAAGAGGATAGTGTTACGCTCGACCCAAGTCGTGTAGCGGCGCAGGTAGTAAGTGGCATTGGCTTCATCGGTGCCGGAACAATTATCTTCCAAAAGCAGATAGTGCGGGGACTGACTACAGCGGCCGGTATCTGGGCGACAGCGGGAATCGGTCTGGCAGTAGGTGCGGGCATGTACGTTATAGGCATTGCCGCCATGGTACTGACTCTCGTGGGTCTTGAAGTATTAAGCTACTTGTTCAAAAGTATAGGGATGAAAAGTTCAATGATTACATTCTCCACCGACAATAAACAAGTATTGAAAGGAATAGCGGACCGTTTTAACTCCAAGGATTATCTGATAGTGTCGTATCAGATGGATAAGCAAGAACACGGAGGAATAGAAACTTATCAGGTGACTATGGTCATTAAGTCCAAACGGAACAATGACGAAGGGCATTTATTATCATTGATACAGGAGTTTCCCGAGGTGACAGTAGAACGGATTGAATAAGGTCATTTCTGTTTCTCAGTGATATACTTCCAATAACGTACCGGCATATCTTGCTTGTGTTTCCGGGGATTCAGCCTCTCTCTGATCGTGATAGATTTAAAATAAGTCTTCCAAAGCTGCTGAAACAGTTTTTCGTCTTTATCCATCAGGCTTTCGTCGAGCATACCGGTAACCAGGTGGGCGGCTGGGGTATCCTGATCAAACGTCACCTCTTCCACTGTATGCAGGTCATAATAAAACCCATAACGCCGTTTCATATCATAAATCAGCCACCGCTGATCGGCAAACCGATCTTTAAAGTGAGCAACCGTCAATGGTAATGCGTTGTGCTGAGGTTCAAAAGCAGCAAAGAAAGTGCCATCCGCTGCTTTCTGAAAGCGAACGAACTGCAACATACGCAGCCGCTCCCAATCCACTCGTTTCCATATCCTGGAAAGGGCAAGTACATCCGGATCACCAAAATTCGTTTCAATGGATACAGGGGAATCAATGGCTTTACGGATGTACCGGAACAGGAGTAAACCCACCTCGGGCAATTCCGACAGCCAACACCAGGTAATGGCCGAAAGTGCAGACGCCGATACTTTTTTTTGCAATCCCCGCCAGACACGTCCTGCCTTTTCGTCATCGGTAATAACCGTAAAAACTTCATCATAAAAAAGTGGCAACGCCTCCCCATCCGTAAGTAAAACATCGGGGAAAGTCTTGCGGTAATAAGCATCAAATACTGCTGTCAACAAGCCATCAAGCGTTTTATCGTAAATAAAAAGAGTCATAACAATCTCAATCGGAAAAAACAAACGACAACTGATTTTCATCCGTCTTTTTCCTAACAGGCTTAGGCAGCAACAGGCTGCGTACGGTCTGTGGTGTCATCTCATTCACTGTCCGTACAGGCAATTCACTGCAAGTAATAAAGTATTGTGCTTTTTTCATGACCACACCTATCTTTTTAAGTTGATAATATCCCAACTTTGAGTAGCGGCGAGAAGCAACAATCAATTTAGCTGATTTCACTCCTATTCCCGGAACACGGAGTATCATTTCATAATCCGCTCTATTGATATCGACAGGAAACTGTTCCGGATGACGCAACGCCCAAGACAACTTGGGATCTATCTCCAAATCAAGATCGGGATAAGCGTCATCCACAATTTCATCAACCTTAAACTGATAAAAACGCATCAGCCAATCCGCCTGATAAAGGCGGTTTTCGCGTACCAGAGGAGGTTGCTTAAGTGCCGGCAAACGGGTATCGTATGTATTCACTGATACATAACCGGAGTAATAAACCCGTTTCATCGTAGGGCGTTGGTAAAGAGCCGAAGAGAGAAAAAGGATATCCTTATCAGTTTCGGCTGTGGCACCGACAATCATTTGTGTACTCTGCCCTGCCGGAGCAAAACGAGGAGCATAGCGAAACTTTTTCCGTTCTTCACTACTCTCCAGTACCCCTTGCTGGATATAAAGCATCGGTGCAAACACGCTCTTATGATCTTTTTCCGGAGCCAGCAGTTTCAGATTCTCTTCTTTAGGTATCTCCACATTCACACTCAGGCGGTCGGCATAACGCCCGGCTTCATTCACCAGTTCACGGCTGGCTCCGGGAATGCTTTTCAAGTGGATATATCCATTAAAACGGTGCACTTCACGCAAATCTTTTGCCACACGTACCAGACGCTCCATGGTATAGTCAGGGTTACGCACCACACCAGAGCTTAAAAACAGTCCTTCAATATAATTCCGGCGATAAAACTCAATCGTCAGATCTACCAGTTCGGATACGGAAAGCGTAGCTCTGGGCAAGTCGTTACTTCTCCGATTGATGCAATAAGCACAATCATATATACAATAGTTGGTGAGCATCACCTTTAATAGCGAAATGCAGCGACCGTCTTCCGCAAAACTATGGCAGATGCCCCAGCCTCCCACAGTATTGCCCAACATGCCGGGTTTGTTGGAGCGCACCGTACCACTGGAAGCACAAGAAACATCATACTTGGCCGACTCTGCCAGTATCTTCAGTTTTTCAAGTACATTCGCATTCATAAGTGATAAAGGGTTTGCATATTTCTTATCTCATCTTTTATCGTATCCCTTAATGACCGGGGCTCTAACACCTCCAATGCCGCTCCCTTAGACAACAACTCCTGTACAAAATCATACGTATGTGATATATACAACTCAAAATCAACGTAATTCTCGGTAACAGCAATTTCCTTCTGACTGGAGTGTAAAGGAAGGTTTCTCAGATATGGTGCCTGCGAAATTGTGGCCCTAAGTACTGTACGCTGAGGAAGCAGACTCTCATCTCGAATGATACCAAAACTATTGCGGAAATGATCTTGGGGAGTGAATTTACGCGGAAAACTGAAAGTATCTTCTGAAAGGCTGATCTCCCTGACCCGATCGAGAGAATAAGAACGGAAAGCCTTATATTCCCGATTCACTCCTACCAGGTACCAACGGTGCCGAAAAAGTTTCAGGAAATAAGGTTCAAGCAATACACTCTTGGATTGCTCCCAATTATATGCCTGATATTCCATAACAAGCACATTCCCGCTACGCATAGCATTGATAATGGTATCCATAAATTGTATTCCTGAAGGAACTTCTTCAAACACAATCCGGTTCTTCATATCTACATTTTCTTGCAGTACATTGTTTAATGAAAAACTATTCAGTAACCACATCTTCAACTTATCGCCCAACATACCCTCGGCATCTGCTATATAATAGGTATTATCCCGCTTATCGCATTCAATGTTGATGTCGAACATCTCCTCGATAGCTTGTCGATGGTTGTGGAAAGTCCGCAAAGGAATATCCACACGGCTACCGTCTCCCGCCCGCCAGCGACGGTTGATTTCGGCGAATGTCACAGGTCCGTTCCGAAAGATCGTATCCACCAGCCAAATTAGTTTATTGAATTGTTGTTTTGCCATACTGAACTCTTTTTCTGCTGCAAAGCAAGAGAATGTTTATGCCAAAAGTAAGCACAATCCCTTGAAAGAACAAAAGATAATCTCTTTTTAACCACTTTATGGAAGGATACAACAGTTCTTAATAATCAGAAATTGATGTTCATTTGTTATTTATAAAAGAGACCAAGGATTATGAAAAAGAAGTTCACTATATTTGTCGTGCTGTTGGCAGGTATCATTTATACCGGCTATGCACAAGGCGTACAATGGATTTATCAACAAAAACAGGAGAAAAAAAGTATGAAAAATCAGAGTGAGATATATTTTGCGGGCGGCTGCTTTTGGGGAACTGAACATTTCCTGAAACAAATCAGAGGAGTAAAGTCAACCCAGACCGGATATGCCAATGGAAACATTGCCAACCCAACCTACCAACAGGTATGTACAGGGAAAACCAATTTTGCGGAAACCGTTAAAGTGGACTATAACCCACAAGAGGTGTCATTGAAACTTCTGATTGACCTGTTTTTTAAAACGATTGATCCCACAAGCCTGAACCGGCAGGGAAATGACCGTGGAACACAATACCGCACCGGTATCTATTATACGGACGAAGCAGATCTGCCTGCAATCCGGAGCGCCATCGGTGAATTGGCCAAAGAATACTCTAAACCTATTATAGTGGAAGTGAAGCCTTTGTCCAATTTCTATAAAGCAGAGGAATACCATCAGGATTATCTGGATAAGAATCCCGGAGGATACTGCCACATAAATCCGGCACTCTTTGAATTGGCAAAGAAGGCCAATGCACAGGGTGCCGAAACACCACAGGCAAGTTATAAAAAGCCGGATGATGCCACACTTCGCAACAAGCTGACAGCCGAACAATATGCCGTCACACAAAAGAATGCAACCGAACCAGCCTTCCATAACGAATACTGGAATGAAAAACGAGATGGCATCTACGTAGATATCACCACCGGAGAGCCCCTTTTTATTTCAACAGATAAGTTCGATTCCGGATGTGGTTGGCCCAGCTTCACCAAACCGATCGAAAAAGAGTCAGTGAAAGAAAAGACGGATACATCACACGGAATGGTGCGGACGGAGGTACGGAGTAAAACGGGAGACGCACATCTGGGACATGTTTTCACCGATGGTCCCAAAGACAAAGGAGGATTGCGCTATTGTATCAACAGTGCATCCTTACGCTTCATCCCCAAAGAGAAAATGCAGGAAGAAGGATATGGAGAATACTTGAAACTTTTACCTCAGAAATAAAAGAGGAAACAGTATCTGCAAAAAAAGAGGATACCTGCTAATTTACTATTTCTGCCAATAGATACAAGCTTAGTTTCTGTAAAATAAAAAAGCCGGTCACAAAACTGAGACCGGCTTTTCATTTTCTTCTATTCGTAAGATTACTTCTTTGATTCTTCTAAAGATACTTTACGGAATTCTTTCATTGCTTTTTCGATTTCCAATGAAGCTTTACGGGCACGAGTTCCTGCAGCTTTGTTACCATTTTCGATCTGAGCATTTGCATCTTTGTTGAACTCAGCTACCAAAGTAGCAATCTTTTCTACTAATTCTTTCATAATCCTTATTTATTTCTTCGTTAATAATGATGGGCAAAAATACATCCTTTCCCGAAATAAACGCATAAAAACGATATTTTTTTTGAAATTATCGGCTAAAAATCGGCAAAAAAATGAGGTTTAGTCTTTTTTATCTACTTTTGCAAGCATGAAACCGCTTACAGATACTGATTACATACACGCATTGATAGCCGAAGGGGAGCATCAGCAACAAGACTTTAAATTTGAAATATCCGATGCCCGCAAGATTGCCAAAACGCTGTCGGCCTTTGCCAACACCGATGGAGGACGGTTGTTGATCGGAGTAAAAGACAATGGGAAAATTGCCGGTGTACGTTCGGACGAAGAAAAATACATGATAGAAGCAGCTGCCCAACTTTACTGTCAGCCGAAAGTGCATTATTCCATGCAAACATTTCACGTCGAGGGACGTTCTGTATTAGTCGTACAAATAGAGGAAAGTGAGAACAAGCCTGTTTATGCCAAGGATGAAACCGGTAAACCACTGGCATATATCCGCATTAAAGACGAGAATATCCTGGCTACTCCGGTACATCTGCGCATTTGGCAGCAAAGTGGAAATCCGGCAGGTGAACTGATCCAATATACCGAGCGAGAACAGTTATTACTCGACTTACTGGAAAAAAACACCTCACTCTCACTGAATCGCTATTGCCGGCAAGCAGGTATTTCCCGACGGGCCGCAGAGCATTTATTGGCTAAGTTAATCCGGTTCGACATTGTGGAACCAATATTCGAAAACCACAAATTCTACTTCCGACTGAAATAGAAGGGGGGGCCGGAGAATACGGTGTTTTGACGCGCACCCTAAGGGAGAGCATCTGCTGCCTTGAATGCCAGTTCCATTTACATGCCGAGGTAAATGCTTTTACATACCGAGGTAAATGGATTTACATGCCGAGGTAAATGCTTTTACACGCCGAAGTAAATGGATTTACATACCGAGAAAAAAGCAGGTAAATATAATCTACTGATTATCAACATTATTAAAACGATGGTTCAACTACGTATCGGCCGGATGAACCATAGCACAATGCACCGATGATTTAATTAACAAAGACATGGATCTGATTAACGATATATTATGGACCTACATCCTTATTGCAATGCTGTTGGGGTGCGCCGTTTGGTTCACGCTTAAAACCCGTTTCGTACAATTCCGGATGATTGGCGAAATGGTACGTCTTCTGAAAGATTCCGGCGGAAAAGAGGAGAACGGAGAAAAACATATTTCTTCATTCCAGGCTTTCGCCATATCACTGGCAAGTCGTGTCGGGACAGGAAATCTTGCAGGCGTAGCTACAGCTATTGCCGTAGGCGGACCGGGTGCGATATTCTGGATGTGGATCATTGCCTTGTTAGGAGCATCAAGTGCTTTTGTCGAATCTACCCTTGCACAGTTATATAAAGAAAAAGGAAAGGAATCATTTATAGGAGGTCCTGCTTATTACATGAAGAAGGGATTGAAGAAGCCATGGATGGGAATTCTTTTTGCCATACTAATTACCATTACTTTCGGTTTCGCTTTCAATTCGGTACAGAGTAATACCATTTGTGCGGCCGTAGAGCATGCATTCGGCATCAACCACATACCGATGGGAATCATCCTGACCGGACTCACTTTATTGATCATCTTCGGAGGCATTCAGCGCATCGCCAAAGTAAGCAGCATCATTGTCCCCATTATGGCACTGGGATATGTAGGGCTGGCACTGGCCATTGTACTCCTGAACATCACGCATCTGCCAGGTGTTATCGAAACCATCATCAGTCATGCTTTTGGTTGGCAACAAGCTTTGGGAGGCGGTATGGGAGCTGCTCTGATGCAAGGCATCAAACGGGGCCTGTTCAGCAATGAAGCCGGTATGGGTTCCGCACCCAATGCAGCCGCCACAGCATACGTGTCACATCCCGTCAAGCAGGGCCTGATCCAGACTTTAGGAGTTTTTACAGATACACTTATCATCTGTTCGTGTACGGCATTTATCATTCTTTTCAGTGGTGCTCCGCTCGACGGTTCGACCAATGGAGTGCAACTTACCCAGCATGCACTGAACAATGAAATAGGGAGCCTCGGAGGTATTTTTGTGGCAATCGCTCTCTTCTTTTTTGCGTTCAGCAGTATCATTGGAAATTATTATTACGGTGAAGCAAACATCCGCTATCTTACCCACAGGAGATGGGTGGTATACCTCTACCGGATATTGGTAGGCGCCATGGTATGGGTAGGTGCCATGTCCACACTCGACTTCGTATGGGGACTGGCAGATATTACCATGGGATTAATGGCTGTCTGCAACCTGATAGCAATTTCCTTCCTCGGAAAATATGCTTTCCGCTTATTGCAGGACTATCGTGAACAGAAGAAAGCGGGCATCCAAAGTCCGGTATTCACCAAAAACAAAATGAAAGACATAGAGCAGGACATCGAATGTTGGTAAAGTACCTCAAAAAGAATAGATGTTATCCATATAATCTGTAGCAATTTAACAAGTTATTTAGTAAATTTGCAGCCTCAATCTATAAATTGACCAAATGACTTATGAGCATATTCGCTAACTTATTCAAGAAACAAGCCGACGCTGACGCAAAAGTAGTGGGCAATGTCGAAGACTTCGTATCACTGACACGTGTATATTTTCAATCTGTAATTGCAGTAAATTTGGGTATCACAAATATCCGCTTCCTGCCGGATGTAGCCAACTTCAAACGTTTGTTCAAAGTAGCCACGCAAGGAGGTAAGTTAGGATTAGCCGAGAAATCGGCATCCCGCAAGATGCTGATGCAGGATTACGGCATCAGTGAATCATTCTTTAAAGAGATAGACACATCTATCAAAAAAAACTGCCGTACGCAAAACGATGTACAAGCATACCTTTTCATGTATCAGGGATTCTCAAGCGACCTGATGATGCTGATGGGCAACCTGATGCAATGGAAATTCCGTATGCCGGCCATATTTAAAAAGGCCCTGCGCTCCATGACAGAAAAAACAGTACATGATGTATGTACCAAAACGGTATGGAAAGCAGATGACGTACACAAAACGGCAGCGGCTGTACGTCAATACAAAGAACGTCTCGGATTCTCGGAACAATGGATGTCAGAGTACGTTTATAACATTGTCTTGTTGGCTAAAAAGGAGCCTAAACACAAGGACGAAGAAGCAAAAACAAAATGAAAAGCTGAATGTTATTAAACAAAAAAGAATCGTAAAGAATAGCACGAATAGCAAAGCGGAGGTTTTCTACCTCCGCTTTTTTTATTATATTTATGCAAATATTTCAATTTTAACAACTTAAAAACAATCGCGTATGAAACAAAAGAAAATGCTTTCACTCACACTTTCCCAAATCCGTCAACTATACTGTCAGGAGTTACCCGAACTCACAGCAATGGCCCGGCAAAGTCTTGATGACACAGACTTTAAAAGCCACCTGCAAGAGTTCCTTGCTTCTCACATATCCGGAGGGAACAAAGCGGGTGAGCAAATTCGACTCCTTATCAACTACGACGGAAAGACAGTTCATGAATTGTCTAACGAACAGGATATGCAAATACAGACCTTATCCCTTCTCCGACGCTTCTTGACCGGGAATCTGGAAAATGCAGAAATGCCTACTGACTTGTTCCTGGATCTGTATAACCTCTTCAAAAGACTGGAGGACCCGGAAATGCCCCTACCCTCTCCGCAACGAATCAAAAACAGAACCGAACGCTGGGCCACGGGACTGGACGAAGACGTGATAGAGCTACGCACCGAAAACAAAGAACGAATGCTGCATCTGCTGATACAGAAAATAGAGAACCGGAAATCAAAGCCATCCTCCCGGTTCCACTTTGAAGAAGGATTGAGTTATGAGGAGAAATACCATCAGGTCTGCCGGTGGTGGGATGATTTCCGCTTCCACCTTTCGATGGCTATCAAAACTCCTGCCGAACTCAACCGCTTCCTCGGAAATTCTCTTTCCAGCGAAACAATGTATTTATTGTCCAGAGCCCGTAAAAAAGGGATGCCTTTCTTCGCCACGCCCTATTATCTTTCTTTGCTCAACACCAACGGCGAAGGATACAATGACGAAGCTATCCGAAGCTACATCCTCTATTCACCCCGTTTGGTGGAAACCTACGGCAATATCCGTGCCTGGGAGCGCGAAGATATTGTAGAAGCCGGAAAACCGAACGCTGCGGGATGGCTATTGCCGGACGGGCATAACATTCACCGTCGCTATCCGGAAGTAGCTATCCTGATTCCCGATACAATGGGACGTGCCTGCGGAGGACTGTGCGCTTCATGTCAACGTATGTACGACTTCCAAAGCGAACGACTGAATTTTGAATTCGACGCACTCCGCCCTAAAGAAAGTTGGGATAAGAAACTACGCAGGTTGATGACTTATTTTGAAGAAGACACCCAGTTACGAGATATATTGATTACCGGAGGAGATGCTCTGATGAGTCAGAACAAGACTTTGCGAAACATTCTTGAAGCCGTATATCGCATGGCCGCACGAAAACGAAAAGCAAACCAAGAACGTCCGGAAGGAGAAAAATACGCTGAATTACAGCGTGTCCGTTTAGGATCGAGATTACTGGCTTACCTGCCTATGCGCATCAATGACGAACTGATAGAGATTCTGAGAGAATTCAAAGAAAAAGCCTCTGCCATCGGAATGAAGCAATTTATAATTCAAACCCACTTCCAGAGCCCGTTGGAGGTGACACCACAAACCCGGGAAGCCATCCGGAAAATCCTTTCCGCCGGATGGCTTATCACTAATCAGCTCGTATATACCGTGGCAGCATCCCGACGAGGACATACCACAAGGCTACGCCAAGTGCTCAACTCGCTGGGAGTGGTCTGTTACTATACCTTCTCTGTCAAAGGATTCAATGAAAATTATGCTGTATTCACACCTAACAGCCGGTCGATGCAGGAACAGCATGAGGAAAAAACATTTGGTAAACTAACTCCGGAACAAGCTGACGAACTATATTCTCTTCTCGAAACAGGTGAAGACACAGCCGCCCGTATACGCCGTTTCATGAAGAAACACCATCTACCGTTCATGGCTACAGACCGAAGCGTACTCAATCTGCCTGCTATCGGCAAGAGCATGACATTCAACCTGGTGGGAATCACCGAAGAAGGTAAACGCATCCTTCGCTTTGACCATGACAGTACCCGACGCCACAGTTCTATTATTGACAAGTTGGGGAAAATATATATCGTGGAAAATAAATCGCTCGCAGCTTATTTAAGGCAATTAAGCAAAATGGGGGAAGATCCGGAAGACTATGCCAGCATCTGGAGCTATACGGAAGGAGAAACAGAGCCCCGCTTCAAACTATATGAATATCCGGAATTTGAATTCCACACAACAGACCGGATGAGTAATCTGGAAGTATTATAAACGATAAACGAGGGTGTGTCGAAACTTCTTTCACCACGGAGTAACACAGAGTATCACAGAGTCTTTTTATTGATAATCAACAACCTAAAATCGTCTCTATGTTACTCTGTGTACTCTGTGGTGAGTTTTGACACAGTCCCGTTCATCATTCATCGTTCTTCTTCCTCTTTCACCCGAATTACGATATTTGCTATAATCGCAGTCAAGCCACCGGTAGTGATGCCTGACGAAAAGATACTGCGGATAGCTTCGGGAGCCTGACTCAATACATCAGGCATCAATTCCACTCCCAGCCCTAATGAAAGACTGACAGCCAGCACCAATGTCTCCTTACGTCCGATGTTTTGTGACGAAACGATGCGGATTCCGGCTGCTGCCACTGTTCCGAACATCAGCAAAGTAGCTCCGCCCAACACCGGGTCCGGCATCAACGAAAAAACAGCTCCTACAATCGGGAATAATCCTAAAAGAATCAGCATTGCCGCTATATAGTAACCCACATACCGACTGGCTACTCCTGTCAGCTGAATAATTCCATTATTCTGCGCAAAAATAGAGTTCGGGAAAGAGTTGAAAATACCTGCCAGGAAAGAATTAAAACCATCGGCCATCACACCACCCGAAACCCGTTTCAGGTAGTCGTCACCTTCAATCTTCAAACCTGAAATCATTGAATTCGCCGTCACATCTCCGGTCGCCTCAATAGCTGTAATCATATACACCAGCCCGATAGCGATAAAAGAAGACACATTAAAATCAAGTCCGTATTTAAATGGTTGAGGAATATTAAAACTCATCAACATCTCTACATTCAAAGCACTCATATCTACTTTTCCTAAAGCAAAAGCGAGCCCATATCCTAAACAAAGTCCCAGCACAATAGAACTCATACGCAAATATTTATTTTTGCAACGATTGAAAAACAAAACGCTGAGCAAAACCACACCTGCAATCGAAAGGTTCTCCCAAGAAGCAAATGTTCCATTATCCATCGCAGCATAACCACCTCCACAAGAAACAATGCCTACCTTTATCAGACTCAACCCGATAAGCAATACCACAATACCCGAAACCAGCGGAGTGATGATATTGCGCATATACTTGAAGGTACGACTAATAACCATTTCAATGGGAGCTGCCGCCATACAGACACCAAAAATAAGAGGAAGTCCGCCTACAAGCCCCGTAGCAATGATGGGACCAATAAACGAAAAGCTCGTGCCTTGTATACAAAGCAGTCTCGCCCCGATAGGGCCAAAACGTCGGCACTGGATAAAAGTAGACACTCCCGAAGCAAAAAGAGACATCGATACCAAAAATCCGGTTTTCTCTACATCCAGTTTCAGAGCACTGGCAATAATCAACGGAGGAGTAATAATAGCTACAAAAATAGCAAGCAGATGTTGCAATGCCGCAAATAAAGCATCTTTAAACGGCGGACGGTCCTCAATACCGTATATCAAATCAGTTTTCATCAGTTTTTTAGTTTATTGTCCATTTTAGCGCCAGTGTAGGGATGACATAAAAACCATCGCGTCCACCGAAATTATTACTCAGCTCGACTTCTGAACCTACACTCAGATTAAACTTGTCACTGATACCTTTTATACGGTTCAGATTCACCCAAAACTGAGGTTCGGTAAGAAAAATCGTTTTGCCATAAGCCGTCTCTTCGCGCCACCAATCAGCAAATCCGGAGAAAGTAAGCAAGTTCCTGCTGAAATTCATGTACCAGGTCCCGGTCAACTGGAAGTTATGGGGAGAACGATGTTTCTGAATATACTTATACAGGACCGACAATGAAAATCCACGTGAAAAAGAAGCATTATTATAAGTATATGTTGCACCACCCAAATAGGCGTTATTATAAGAAAAACCTTTGGCAAGTCCACCGTTATATTCCACATGTACCGAAAATGGATTCTTCCAGAATTTCAATTCACGTGCTATTTCCCAATAAGCGGCAGCCACTCCGTCCGAAGTATAATCCATATCGACAAAGAAATAAGTGCTTCCCCACTTGTCGGGATGAAACTTCTCCACAGTAGAGGTTAGTACAGGACGACCTTTTAAATCTTTATCATACAAAGAACGTCCAAAATCATAATGCAACTGGATGTTCTGTGCCTTTAACCCGACGCCGACAGACAAGATAAACAGACAGAAAATAGCAATAGCGGTTCTTCTCATGTTGAATGTTTTTTGAATTAAGGCGCAAAAGTAATTAAAAATCGTGGGAGTACGTTTCTATAAAATAGATATTATCACTATTTTTGTTCCCAATCAAATAGCGAATAATGGACATAGAAATAGAAAACCACCCGTTAGAACCTTTTCTCCCGGCCAATGCCCGATTGCTGATGCTGGGAAGTTTTCCGCCCCAGAAAAAGCGATGGTCAATGGATTTTTATTACCCGAACCTGAACAATGATATGTGGAGAATCGTTGGACTTTTATTCTTCAACAACAAGGATTATTTTCTGAACGAAAACAGGAAGGCCTTCTGTCGTGAACGGATAACAGACTTCCTTAACGACAAAGGAATAGCACTGTTCGATACCGCATCATCCATCCGACGATTACAGGACAATGCTTCCGATAAGTTTCTGGAAGTGGTGCAGCCCACTGACATAAGCCGGCTCCTCAGGTTAATTCCGGAATGCAAAGCCATCGTCACAACAGGACAAAAGGCAACAGACACTCTCCGGACACAATTCGAAGTGAGAGAACCCAAAGTGGGAGATTTCTCTGAATTTGTTTTTGAAGGACGTCCGATGCGACTATACCGGATGCCTTCTTCTTCACGGGCATACCCATTGGCACTGGATAAAAAAGCGGCAGCTTACCGTGTCATGTATCAAGATTTACAAATGCTTAATATAGAATAAATATGAAACCTCTTTTTTTGCAATATCCTGCATGCAGTACTTGCCAAAAAGCCAAAAAGTGGCTGACGGAAAACAAAATTGAGTATACCAACCGCCTTATAGTGGAAGATAATCCCACGACAGAGGAGTTGAAAGCCTGGATTCCATTGAGCGGACTACCCGTTAAGAAGTTTTTCAACACCAGCGGAGTAGTATATAAAGAGCTGAAGCTCAGCAGCAAGCTCCCGACAATGAGCGAAGAAGAACAGATCGCCCTTTTGGCCACTAACGGCAAACTGGTGAAACGGCCATTAGTAGTAACAGACCATTTCGTATTGGTAGGCTTCAAACCCGAAGAATGGGAAAAATTAAAATAATTAGCAACTTCTTTGCATAAAAGCTTGCCAATTCAGAAGTTTATTCTACCTTTGCAGCCGCAAACACGGGAGTAGCTCAGTTGGTAGAGCACCGGTCTCCAAAACCGGGTGTCGGGAGTTCGAGCCTCTCCTCCCGTGCAAAAAAATCCCGCTTAAGTCATATGACCTAAGCGGGATTTTCGTTTATCAGAAACGGATACTCACCTCTACCGGTTCATCACCAATAGTCCAGTCAGGTCCCTCTTCAATCAGACGAATGGCCTCTTTATCGGCCGAAGCACAAAGTCCCTTTTTAACATTAATGGATTCCGGACGTCCATCCTTATCTACCCGGAAAGTAAGAATCACTTTTCCCTTGGCACGTGCACACTCTTTGTCGGAAGGATGCACCAGATTCTCTTTCAGATACCTCCGAAAAGCTTTTCGCCCTATAGACGGTTGCGGCGTACCTGACATCTTTAAGCTCGTTATAGCACCTGTAACGCTACTCTTCGGCTGCGAACCGTATCCTACCACTACAACCTCGTCAAGTGTAGCATCATCTACGTTCATAGCTATCAATAAATCTTTAGTCGTATCAACAGGAAGGACAACAGATTCATAACCGATATAATCGACTGAAAGTTCCCGATTCCCATCTGTCTTTAAAGTAAAATCACCATTTTCATCTGAGATAGTCCCCTGATTAGTCCCTTTCACCCTGACTGTGGCACCAACAAGAGGTTCACCACTGGGATCGGTCACTTTACCACGCACCTTACCAACAACAGCCACTTTAGCGTTAAAACTACTATCATTAGCCACCGAAGCTCTCATAACCATTTTTTTGTCCATAGCCGAAGGTTCGTCGTCAATGGTGGCTTCCAGCGCTTCTTCCATCAATTCCTGAGTCATTATTTGAGGAACCTCAGATGAAGGTGCAAGCATTTTTTTCTTCTTACTCTCTGAAATCAATTTCTTCGACGGGCCTGCCGAATCCTTTATTACCGCCTCAGCCAACTCATCTTTCTTCTCTTCCTCATATACCGACAAGGGTTTCGGATGAACCGCTTGTTCCATTGCCATCCGTGCTTCATCCGACAAAGGTTTCTCCTGAAAAAGGAAATAAGAGCCGATACAAACTCCAATCAGCAGGCTGGCGGCGATACTCCAGACCACAGCATGGTTACGCTTTTGCACAGCACGGGCTCTAATCCGACGGCGCAACTCCTCAATCTGTTCGTCGGCTCCATTCCCTACACGGCTGTAACCTTCGAGCGCGTCGGCCAGAAAAGGATCACGCATAGCCTCTTTCTCCAGCCGATGCGCCTCTTTTCCTTTGCGGGCTCCCCGTATGTAGTCTAATAGTTTCATTCCTTAAGCTGATTTTTAATACAAATCTTCAAATTACGTTTTCCGTTCTGGATATAGCTCTTTACGTTATTCAGCGTAAAACCGGTTTGCGCAACTATATCGGCATAAGACATTTCTTCTATAAAGAAATGCCGTATGCTGACGCGTTGGGGTTCAGAAAGTTTCTTCAGACAATGATGCAAAGCTTCCAATTGGTCCGCATTACTTTCCTCTTCACATAAAAGATGCAAAAATTCATCGGATTCCACAATATGAACAGTATAATCCAATGAAATCTCTTTAGAGTCTTTCCGTAATATTTGCAAGCAATGATTCTTTACTACCCGGTATATCCAGGTCCGGAAAGTTTTTATTTCATAATGGGTGACTTTAGGAAGCAAATCTTCAAAAAGTTCCATCACCGCATCCTGAGCCCGGGCTTCATCTTTGAGATACTTCAGACACACGCCATACAACAACGGAATATAACGGTTATAAAGTTCACCGAAATACTCTGTTTCACCGGACTTCATATAATGCTGCAATAGTTCCTCGTCCGTCTGTTCCGATATGTTTCTTCTGAAAAACAGGATTTTTTTTTGCAAAGTTAAAAAAAAGAGGAATCTATTTATGGAATCTATAAGAGAATTGCATCTATTGAGTAAAACAAGGAATCAAATTTATCCACTTAAAACAATAAAAGTATGAAAACGAATCAATTCAGAGCTTTGATGCTTATACTGCTAATGACAGTAATTTCATGGGGAGCAGTCAGTGCACAGCCTTTCATAGTAAAAGGTATAGTTACAGACGCTGAAAGCGGAGAAGCGGTGGCCGGTTGCTCCGTTGTAATAAACGGTACACAGAACGGAACCATTACCGGCACAGACGGTACCTATTCCATTCGTGCAAACAAAGGAGCAACCTTAGTATTCTCTTTCATAGGATATCGCACTCAAAAAATAAAAGTGACTTCTGCCCGTTTAGATGTCGCCTTGGAAACGGATACACAACAGTTGGAAGAATGCGTAGTGATAGGTTATGGGGTAGAAACACAAAAAATGATTTGCGGTGCTACCCCCATCGCAATGAACCACAGCCTGTTATACAACGTAGGGATGTCTGCCGAAGAATATAAAGCAATACAGGAAAATGGATTTAAGAAAGTGTGGGATAATCCGCTATCTACTTTCTCGATCGATGTGGACGTAGCTTCATATAGCAATATGCGCCGATTCCTTAATAAAGGAGAGCTACCTCCGGCTGATGCCATCCGTACAGAAGAATTAATAAACTACTTCTCTTACAATTATGCACAACCAACAGGGAACGATCCGGTAAGAATCACATCAGAAATAGGTACTTGTCCTTGGAACGAACAGCATCGGTTAGTCCGCATCGGATTGAAAGCAAAAGAAATTCCTACCGAAAACTTACCTGCTTCGAACCTAATCTTCCTGATCGATGTATCCGGTTCGATGTATGGTCCCGAACGTCTGGATCTGGTAAAATCATCATTAAAGTTATTAGTTAACAATCTGAGAGATAAAGATAAAGTAGCAATCGTGGTATATTCGGGCGCTGCCGGAGAGAAACTGGCATCCACACCGGGAAACGATAAACAAAAAATACGCGAAGCCATTGACGAACTGGAGGCAGGAGGCTCTACAGCGGGAGGAGAAGGAATTAAACTGGCTTATAAAATTGCCCGGAAAAACTTTATAACCGGTGGCAATAACCGCATCATCCTCTGTACCGATGGTGATTTCAATGTGGGCGTATCATCGGATCAGGAACTGGAGAAACTGATTGAGCAAAAACGTAAGAGCGGTGTATTCCTCACCGTATTAGGATATGGGATGGGAAACTATAAAGACAGCAAGATGCAGACTCTTGCCGAAAAGGGAAACGGCAATCATGCCTATATCGACAATCTGCAAGAAGCCAACCGGGTATTGGTGAACGAGTTTGGAGCAACTTTACATACGGTCGCCAAAGACGTAAAACTACAAGTGGAGTTTAACCCGACACAGGTACAAGCCTATCGGTTGATTGGCTATGAAAGTCGTTTGCTGGCAGATGAAGACTTCAACAACGACACAAAAGATGCAGGAGAAATGGGAGCCGGACATACAGTCACAGCTTTCTATGAAGTGATTCCTGTAGGGGTAAAAAGTGATTTTACCGGAAAAGTGGACGATTTGAAATATCAGAAGAAACAAAAGACTGCCACCTCTGTCAACGACTCTAATGAATTACTAACCGTCAAACTACGCTACAAAACACCGGACGGCAATGCCAGCAAAAAGATAGAACAGGCGTTGACTGACTCTAAAAACAACCGGGTTTCCGCCGATTTTCGTTTCGCAGCCGCAGTAGCCATGTTCGGACAACTGCTGAGAGATTCTGAATTCAAGGGAAATGCCAATTATGACAAAGTGATTTCTTTGGCAAAGACCGGCTTGGAAAACGACGAAAAGGGATATAAAAGAGAATTTATACGGCTCGCAGAAACTGCCAAAGGTATCTGATACTGTGGAAGTTTTCCACGTTATCCACACCCCAAAACCCCAATTTCCACAGATTGAGATTTAGACCTTTGAATATAACAATCTAATAATCAGCAGAATAATACATATACCTTTATTCTGGCACACCGCTTGCACTACTATTATCGTAAGCAAACGGCTTACAGAAAAACAAACCCCATTTATTAACTCAAAACTTACAATTATGAAAAAGGTATTAGTAGCAATAGCATTGGTTATGGGATTAGGTAGCTCAGTAGCATTCGCACAGAACGTAGAAAACGCTAACGCAGTAGTAGCGACTGCACAGGCTCCACAAGACGAGTATACAAAGATTGAAGTAAAAGATCTCCCTGCAGCAGTAACCGAAGCCCTCGGAAAAGCTTATCCTGAATCGACTATCAAAGAAGCATCAGTAACAGCTAAAGAAGACGGCAAACTCTACAAAGTAGTCGTTACACAGAAAGACGGTACAGAGACAACTGTAGTAATGAACGAAAAAGGTGAAGAAGTAAAATAAAAAAGATGCATCTTTAAAGGGCAAAAAGCACTGTTTCATTTTTGGAGCAGTGCTTTTTTATGAATAGATGTACTCCGGAAAACATTTAAATCAGCTCGTAACTGCTACTCTGAATTGGCATATCAAGATTATGGAGTATCTTTTCTAACAGAATACCTTCACGGTTATCATACTCATAACCGAAAGTGGCACGAATTCCCTGCAGGATAAACTGGGTAGCACGATCCAAAGCAATGGGAAGGCTGTCTCCCTGCAGCAAAGCTCCGGTAATGACACTCGTAAATGTATCTCCCGTACCCGGATAATGGGCAGGCAGATAAGGGCAAGTGATTTTCCAATAGCGATTTCCTGTCCGGTTATAAGCATAAACCGAAGTTTTATGAGGTTCATCCAACACAGGCACACTGGTTATGATCACCACCTCAGGCCCTTTTTCCGACAGGCTATGCAGATAATCCTTTAATTCCTGATCGGTATTGGTCTCTTTATACGGACGGCCGAGCAGATAGAAAAGTTCCGTCAGATTGGGGGTTATCACATCGGCATGTGTGATTAACTGCTGCATCTCTGCCACCATCGCTTCATCAAAATTTGAATAGAGTTTACCATTGTCTCCCAAGACAGGATCTATCACCGTCAAGCTATCTTTCCGGCGAAAATCACGGATAAAGTCAGATACAATCTGAATCTGCCTGGGTGATCCTAAATAACCGGTATAGATAGCATCGAACTCCACCTCCAAACGTTTCCACTCGGCAATAATACGAGGCATTTCATCCGTCAGATCAAGAAAAGTGAAATGCGGATATTGCGTGTGATTAGAAAGGATGGCCGTAGGCAACGGACATACCTGAAACCCCATAGACGACAGAATAGGAATTACGACTGTCAGAGAAACCCTTCCCATACCGGAAAGGTCGTGAATGGCAGCCACTTTCTTTACTTTATTTGCAAACATATATTTGTACAAGAGGATATTGCAGAAATCTGTTTCACCACAGATAAACATTCCCTCATCACTTCAATATTACCAATACATCTCTCGCACCGTGCGCTCCCATCACCAACGCTTGCTCTATATCAGCAGTTTTTGAAGGGCCGGAGATAAATGTACCAAATTTATATTTTTCATCTTTTATCAGCTCGTAAGCCTGATGCATATTGCTCACAATACGGTTCTTGTCCAAAACAATCACCAGTTTTTCGGCTATAAAATAGAGCGCTTTGTACTTCACCGTTTGGGGAATCCAGACAGCTGCATTCTCGGCCACCCCAATTTCGCCTTTAACAACAGCTATATCGGTTCCATCCAGATCTTGTGCGCGAGTCAGCAAATCAGGATTGAATGTAGCGCAGGTGATTTCCTCCAGATCGGAAGCAATACTGGCAGCATCAGGGTAAGTACGACGGATGACAGCATTGATATCTTCTCCCTCCCCCAATACAATAGCTTCACCTCCGACGGCAAAACTCATCTCGCAGAATTTGGCAACCACATCCGGATAAGTAGTGGTTTTGATTTGCCAGTCAGGGTATTCATAACGGTTCTTCGTATTTTTACGGATACTCGCCAATATCTCTTCTTTACTACTCATTTGTTTTCCTCCTTTCCTTGCACTTTATTTTTCTTCCACATCTCGTTGAACGATTCGCTGGCAAACTCAGGCAGTTCGCGACCCTTACCCCAAGCATCCAAGTCATTGTATTTGATAAAACGCGGCAGATAATTAACTGCCGGAGCAGCCCAAAGAGCCGCATTGAATAGAGCTGGATGGTCCATCAATACTTTCATGCCACCGGACATTATTTTTTTACCCGTATTAGCTTTTCCAATCTTATCCAGATCCTGCCGCCATTTATAAATCTGTTCAGCCAGGTCTACCTTTGCCGGACAAACATCCGAACAAGACATACACAGCGAACAGGCTGACAGGTTATCATAATACTTTTCCGGATCATGTGCCATACCCAGATTGATACCGATAGGACCGGGAATAAAGTAGGTGTAGGAATATCCCCCGCTCCGACGATACACCGGACAAGTATTCATACAAGCACCGCATCGGATGCAATTCAAAGTCTTGATATGATCGGGATGGGCAAGCAAAGCGCTTCGTCCGTTATCTACAATGATAATATGATATTCGCCTCCTTCACGGGGATTGCGATATTGAGAGGTATAGGTAGTGATAGGTTGCCCTGTTGCCGAACGCGCCAACAAACGGGTAAACACTCCCAAAGCCTCCATATCCGGCACGATCTTCTCCATACCGAAAGCAGCAATATTCAGTGTCGGGCACGATGTCCCCATATCAGCATTTCCTTCATTCGTGCAAACCACTATATCTCCAGTGGATGCTACGGCAAAGTTGGCTCCCGTCATGGCAGCTTCCGCATTCAGGAAGATGTTCCGCAAGCTTTTTCGAGCGGCATGGGTCAGATAAGTAGGATCAAAATTACCTTTCTCCGTTCCCATTTCCTTTTCAAACAGCTCTCCCACCTGTTCACGCTTGATGTGAATAGCCGGAAGCACAATATGACTTGGCGCCAGATTCATCAACTGAAGAATGCGCTCTCCGAGATCAGACTCCACAACGTCTATTCCTTTCTCTATCAGGAACGGGTTTAGTTCACACTCTTCCGCCAACATCGATTTGCTTTTCACAAAATGTTTCACTCCATGACTGCTCAATATTTCATAAACAATGGCACGATACTCTTCCGCATCCTTTGCCCAATGAACGATGGCTCCGTTGGCTGTGGCGTTTTTCTCAAATTCCAGCAAGAGTTCCTCAAGGTGGCTGTTGGAATAAAGTTTCAACGCACATGCCTTGTCACGCAATTCTTCCCACTCGGGTACTTCCTTGCTCATCTTGTCTCTTTTGGCACGGACCATCCAAAGGGTCTCATTGTGCCATGCTGCCATCACCGGATTTTCCAGAAACTTCTCGGCAGCTTTTGCATGCTTGGTACTCATAATTGTGATGCTAATATTTCTACAACATGAATAATTCGGATAGGCAGGTGTTCACGCTCAATGATACCCTGCATATGCATCAGACAGGAGCTATCGGCTCCGGTTATGTATTCGGCCCCAGTCTCCATGTGGTGCCGTATCTTATCACGTCCCATGCAGACGGATACAGCCTGCTCTTCGACTGCAAACATACCGCCGAAACCACAACATTCGTCCACGTGGCTGGGTTCAAACACTTCAATCCCCTCGACCATCTGGAGCAAATCGCGCAATTTATTGAAATAAGGTATGTTCAATTCACTCGGAGCAGATAGAAAAAGTTCACGTACACCGTGACAGCTGTTATGAATACTGACTTTATGGGGAAAACGAGCAGGGATTTTCGTAGGTTTTATCACATCGTGAATAAAGGCACAGAGGTCGTAAATCTTATCTGCACTCTGGCATTGATGACCCTCTTTAGCCAAAATACCGGGATGGTTTTCTTTCACAAAAGCCACACAACTGGCAGACGGGCCTACAATGTAATCATACTTCTGAAATAAATCATTGAAACGGATAGCCATCTTTAAAGATTCATCTTGAAAACCGGCGTTTGCCATGGGCTGTCCGCAACAAGTCTGATCAAGAGGATAATCGACATCCACCCCTAAGCTCTTCAGTAATTTATATGATGCCACCCCTACCTGCGGATAGATGGCATTGATATAACAGGGGATAAACAAACCTACTTTCATAATATATCATTAATTAGTTACAAGTCACGAGTCATAAGCCACGAGTTATCAACAATGAAATACGTACGGGGACAGCAAAGCCACTCATAATGCACAGCTTATGACATGCAGCCCTCGTATCAGCTTCCGTAGCTCACAAAATATTTATCAGTTTGTGCGTTTGCAGGCTAAGTCTCCATCTGGGATGTCGCATCACGCAATCCACCGTTTCTGCGGTGTTATTACAAGAACAAGGCTGAAGGAAGAAATGTTCGGCAGGAAGCTGTTCATAAACGTCAATATTTTGTCCTTCGTAAACAACTTTAACTTCATCCATCCGGTTTAAAGCTAATTTGACACCCTGCTTAGGCGAACAAGTTACCCAGTCGATAGCAGCAGGCAAAGGTTTCGTTCCATTGGTTTCGATACACACATACTTGCCCGCCCCGTGCAACAAATCGATAAAGGCATCGTCAATCCAAAGCGAAGGCTCTCCCCCAGTAAGAATCACCATGACAGCCGGATACTTCTTTACTTCATTTACAATTTCTTCGTCTGTCATCATTTCACCGATTTCATGCCGGGTATCACAAAAGTCACACTTCAGATTACACCCTGAGAAACGTATGAAAACAGCAGGGGTACCTGTATGATACCCCTCTCCCTGTAAACTATAAAAAATCTCGTTAATCTTTCTCATAAATCACCGTATTTGCTTCCGACTCCTGTACCTCTACCTTATAACACTGTGGAATCTGCTTGCATACCCAACGGGCAATATTTTCCGCCGTGGGATTAAAAGGAAGTACTTCATTCAGATTCTGGTGATCCAGTTTTTCCTTGACGGTCTGTTTTATCTGGGTAAAATCCACTACCATTCCATCCGAGTTGAGCCGTTCTGAACGGCAATAGACAGTGATAATCCAGTTGTGACCGTGAAGAGTGGCGCATTTACTCCGGTACGGAAGAATCAGCTTATGTGCAGCCGATATTTCCATTCGTTTAATTACTGTAAACATCGTTATATGTATTATTAATGGTTACTGCACCTAATGTCACCTCGGTGCGGCTACAAAGATAATACAAAAGATAGTTTTCATTCAGCGAGAAAAGTTATTTTTCCTATTTTTGCGGAATGAAAACGATCTGTATTATATTAGGTACTCTTTCGCTGGGACTTGGCATTCTCGGTATTTTCCTGCCATTGTTACCCACTACTCCTTTCTTGCTGCTCACTGCCGCCCTCTACTTCAAAGGATCTCCGCGCCTATACCAATGGCTGCTGAATCACAAATATTTCGGTACCTATATACGTAACTTCCGTGAAAATAAGGCAATCCCCTTACGCGCTAAAATCATCTCACTCCTGCTAATGTGGGGCACGATGCTCTATTGCATTTTTTTCCTGATTCCGTTGGTTTGGGTCAAAGTACTCCTCTTCCTGATAGCCGTAGGAGTGACTTATCATATACTTTCTTTCAAAACATTGAAGAAGTGAGACAATCCCGCACGAGCATCTTCCAGCCGGTCTTGCCAATGCTTCACAGAATTCTGCCCGATCACATCCGAAACATATTTCACCGAAATAAAAGGAATTTCCTTAGCCCTGCACACAAAGGCCTGTGCATAGGCTTCCATATCTACCACATCTCCTTCAATATCCGTCAGTTCGGTCAGGAAGCTATCACCGGTATTGCAAGTTGCCGATTCGGTCCAGTGCCGGCAAAAGCCTCTGGCGGCAAGCAACTCTGACGAATCAATGTGGCACTCCATTCCTAATCCGGACATTTTATGCATATCCCGGTCGACAAAATGACGGCAGACAAAGACATCCCCCACCTGATGGTTAATCGTTCCGGCTGTTCCCTGATTGATCACAATATCCGGCTTCACCTGCTGAATGGCTTCCGCCAAATGAAAAGCCGCTTTCACTTTTCCAATGCCTGTCCGTACATAATATACTTCCACATCGGGCCACTTGATTTCTGTAAATTCGCCTTGTACGGCATAAGTCACTAATATCTTCAACATAAATACTATCTTTAATTTTATACATTCTATATCGAATGCAAAAGTAGTCAATTAAAGACAATTTGACCAGATATTATCTTTAAATGGTCAGATTCTGCACATATCCGCCCTGTTTTCTTCCTATCTTTGCCTGAAACTTAAAACACAAAATATCATGATTCAAAACTCTATCTCCGACAATCGTATTGTCTGGCTCGACGTCATCCGTTGCGTTGCAATGATAATGGTCATAGGCGTTCATTGCATCGATCCTTTTTACATTTCACCCACGATGCGGGCAATCCCCGAATACACGCACTGGGCAGCAATTTACGGTTCACTCCTCCGCCCGTCGGTTCCCTTGTTTGTTATGATGACCGGGCTACTTCTGCTCCCTGTGAAAAAACAGCCATTAGGTCAGTTCTACAAAAAACGCATATATCGTGTTTTGTTTCCCTTCCTCATCTGGTCGGTGTTATATAGTCTGTTTCCCTGGTTTACGGGAGTACTCGGATTGCCGAAAGAAATTATCGGGGACTTCTTCTGTTATACGCAAGGACAAGAATCACAAAGCCTGATAGATTCTCTGAAGGATGTAGCCATGATTCCGTTCAATTTCAGCCATAAAGAGAACCACATGTGGTACATCTACCTGCTCATCGGCCTGTATCTCTATATGCCATTCTTCTCGGCATGGATAGACAACGCTGATCAAAAGACCAAACGAACATTTCTCCTGATATGGATTATTTCACTCTTCATTCCTTATCTAAAGGAGTATGTTGCCAATTGTTTGTTCGACAGAAGCGGTTATGTATTCGGTACTGATACATGGAATGAATTCGGACTCTTCTACTATTTTGCCGGATTCAATGGATATTTATTACTGGGGCATTACGTCAAGAAGGGTAACAACTGGAGTCTGATGAAAACATTCACTCTTTGCATACTCATGTTTGCCGTCGGATATTATGTCACTTATACAGGTTTCAGCACCACAGCAGCCAATCCTAACGCAACAGAAACGGAAATGGAACTCTTCTTTACCTTCTGTAGCCCCAACGTATTGTTAATGACCTTAGCCACCTTCTTACTGCTACAAAAAGTAGTCATCACCAATCAGACTGTCATAAAAGCACTGGCCAACATGACCAAATGCGGTTTCGGCATCTATATGGTTCACTACTTCGTCGTAGGTCCTTTTTTCCTTCTAATAGGGCCCTCATCGTTACCTATCCCTCTACAGGTTCCACTGATGGCTATCTGTATATTCCTCTGCAGCTGGGCATTCACTGCGTTCATTTATAAGCTTATGCCCCAAAAAGCTGTCTGGCTTATGGGATAAGACCAATAATTTACGTGTAAGGTGGAAAAAGTTTAAGAACTCTTCGCACCTTACACGTAAGTCATTGATAGGAGACTACAGTTACAAGAATGTACCCGGTCCCAATATATCATCCATATAACTCACATTACGGGTACGCAGCAATGCCCCGTTCGGACTATAAAACAGCTGATATTGAATGTCTACATTTTGTTGCCCTACCTTGATGACAATAATCGGTTGCCATTTGGGAAACTCGACATAAGTAACATCTTCCACCTGCCAGCCGGAATAAGGACCGGAAGCAAACGCATTATATACCGTAGCAGAAAGTTCATCGGTATCCCCCCACTCCGTCTGGGTCATCTGCCATTGTCCCTGCGCATTGAACCAGACATTCTTTTCATAACCATTCATCATGAAATCGGCACAATAGTAACCGCTGTCCTGTGACCAGGCGATACCATCAGCTTTGGGATACATTTTTTTCAAAGCCGCCTGCGCCTTGGCAGGAGCATTATCTGCCCAAACAGACATGACAACCATCAACAGAGTCATTAACAAGCTGAATCTCAATTTTATCATAGCTAAAGCATTTTAATCGGATGAATACTTTTCGCTAACTAACAACTTACAAGGTTGCTTTGTTTCAGGCTGCCACAACTACACTGTCAGATGACAGAAGTGAGGTTTCCAATCGTATCCTTCACACGCTTCACAGTTGTCACATTCCGCTCATACTCGCTGATATGAACAGTTCCTCCCATAGATACAGCCTCGTTCTTGTATGCCATTCCGCTTTTGATACTCTCCCGTGCGGAGAAATGGAATTCCTGAATACCGGTCTCTTTTGCAATCCGGCAGATATTCTTTTCGTTCACCCCACAACCTGCAAGGAGAATGATTCTGCCGTTCGCCCTTTCACGGAGTTCCTTCAACAAAGGTATGCCAAGTTCAGCCGTTGCCTGTTGCCCCGAAGTCAGAATACGGTCACATCCCAGGTTAATTATCTGCTCCAAAGCCTTAGATGCATCACGGCACACATCGAATGCCCGGTGGAAAGTGACGGACAAACCTTCAGAAGCTTCCATCAACTGTTCCATCACCGGCACATCTATCTCTCCGTTTGCTGTCAGGCATCCAAACACCACCCCATCAGCTCCAAGTCGACGAGCCATTTCAATATCCTTCAACATAGTCTTTATTTCGATGGGAGAATAAAGAAAATCTCCTCCACGCGGACGGATAATGACATGCAACCGTGTAGTTGTCAGCACCTCACGTGCCATCGCGATTTCGCCATACGAGGGAGTCGTTCCGCCCTCCGGGATGCCTGCACAAAGTTCCACGCGGTTTGCTCCACCTTCCTGTGCAGCAATGCAACTCTCTACGGAGTTGGTACAAACTTCAAATAGGTAGTTCTTCATATTTCATGAATATTAAAATAACTGTTTAACGAGGAATTAAAAAAGGGCGAATTGCTTCGCCCTTATCATAAACATTTTCTTTTTCAGTCTTTATTTTGCAAAGCTCACCGCACGTGTTTCGCGGATAACGGTTATCTTCACCTGTCCCGGGTAAGTCATCTCATCCTGAATCTTCTTCGCAATTTCACCCGACAGATTTTCCGTCTGCTTGTCGTCTATTTTGTCTGCCCCGACAATAACACGAAGCTCGCGTCCTGCCTGGATAGCATAAGTCTTGGTTACACCCGGATAAGACATAGCCAACTGTTCCAGATCGTTCAGACGCTTGATGTAAGCCTCAACAATTTCGCGGCGTGCACCCGGACGTGCTCCGGAGATGGCATCACACACCTGTACGATAGGCGCAAGCAGGCTGGTCATCTCTACTTCATCGTGGTGGGCACCGATAGCGTTACAAATATCCGGTTTTTCCTTGAATTTCTCAGCAAGTTTCATACCCAGCAAAGCGTGTGGCAATTCCGGTTCTTCATCGGGCACCTTACCAATATCATGCAACAATCCGGCACGTTTTGCTTTCTTCGGATTCAAGCCCAGTTCAGAGGCCATCACAGCACAAAGGTTGGCAGTCTCACGTGCATGCTGCAACAGGTTCTGTCCATAAGATGAACGATATTTCATCTTACCGATGATTCGAATCAGTTCCGGATGCAATCCGTGGATACCTAAGTCGATGGTAGTACGTTTACCTGTTTCAATAATTTCTTCTTCCACTTGTTTACGCACTTTGGCAACCACCTCTTCGATGCGTGCCGGGTGAATACGTCCGTCAGTAACCAACTGGTGCAATGCCAGACGGGCTATTTCACGACGAACGGGGTCGAATGCGGAAAGAACAATTGCTTCAGGAGTATCGTCTACTACGATTTCAACTCCGGTAGCAGCTTCAAGAGCACGGATATTACGGCCTTCACGTCCGATGATACGTCCCTTGATTTCATCCGATTCAATATGGAATACAGTTACAGAATTCTCGATGGCAGTTTCCGTAGCCACACGTTGTATCGACTGTATCACGATGCGTTTAGCCTCTTTACTTGCAGTCAGTTTGGCATCGTCCATGATATCATTGATATAAGACTGCGCCTGAGTCTTTGCCTCTTCTTTCAACGACTCTACCAAGCGTTCTTTTGCCTCTTCGGCCGACAACCCGGAAAGTGCTTCCAGTTTTTCAATTTCCTGATGCTGGAGTTTGTCCAGTTCCTCTTTCTTTTTATCCACGATTCCCAACTGTGCTTCCAGATTCTCTCTGACAGCATCGGCTTCGGCTCTTTTACGCTGAATCTCTTCCTGACGCTGGCTCAGCACCATTTCACGTTGTTTCAGCTTATTTTCGGCCTGTTGGATCTTTTGGTTACGCAGGGCTACCTCCTTTTCCAAATCTGCTTTCTTATTGAGAAACTTCTCTTTTACTTCCAGCAGTTTGTTCTTCTTAATCACTTCTGCTTCTGTCTCTGCTTCTTTCAGGACATTATCATATTTGGCCTTCAGTCCGTATTTAAACAATACGTACGATAAGATTCCTCCTACGATGAAGCATGCAATGGATGCTACTATTGTTACTAACATTGTAATTTAATTTAAATATAAATAAAAACGCACTGCCAAATACTCGAAAGCTTCTTCTTCCGGGCATCTTTAGCAGTGCGTGGATTTTCTTTTATAAAAATGGAAACAGTTATTCCTCGTTCCTGAAATACTCTTCCAGCATTTCTGTAAGTTCTTCTATCTTGGCCGTATACGGTTGGGTATCATTACGTTGCAGCAGATGCAGCTTTTCCAGTGAAAACTGATATGCCACCATAGCTATAATCTTTTCCGGAGCTATGTTCCTGTAGTGCTCCCGATACGCATTGAGCCTGATATTTACCTGCTTTGCCGCTTCTCTTACGGTCTCTTCCTCGTCACGATTGATGGTGAGGGGATAATAAGAATCTGCTATTTGCAGGTTTATTTTTATTTTATCGTTCATACATCCTTTTTTATGTTATTCATTCAACAAAGCGATGCATTTATCGACTTCACGCACTAATTTAGACAATCGCAGCTTCGTCTCTTTTACGTCGCTGCCGTTAAGGCTGATTGCCGTAGCTGTTTTTAGGTCTGTGTAGTTTGATTCTAACGCTTTGTATTCAGCTTTCACCTTTTCGAGTTCGGCCTTCTCTTCTTCGAGAAGTTGCTTTAACTCAGCATTTTCGCGCTTTAATTCATCATGCAGATAGATTAAATGCCGCAGCCTTGCTTCAAAGGTACTTAATAGCTTCTTTTCTTCTTCTGTCATCACTACACCAAAATTGTACACAAAAATACGATTAACTCTGATATTACAAAAACTTTTCGGCGGAAAATAGTCATTTATAGTGAAAATAGTTGTCCGAGGCAACTTTTATTTATTTTTTTTAGCTATATGTCTTCTATTATAAGGATATTTATTTTCTGCACACAAACGTTCATTATAGAAAAGAGTATGGGTATAAATACAATTATTCAGAATCATCATCTCGTTTGTAATAAATATGCAGAAAGAAGAGAAAAAGCTGGATACATTTTCATCTTTTTGTGCCTTTTTGTTATTAATTTAATAGAATTTATATCAAATAGACTACGATTCCGAAGTTTTATTCCTACATTTGCGGGCAAATGATAACCTTTATAAAAACGCATAATCATGGCTAAAATAACCAAAGAAGCCGCTTTGCTCTATCACTCACAGGGCAAACCCGGTAAAATTGAGGTAGTACCTACCAAACCCTACAGTACACAAACCGACTTATCTCTCGCTTACTCTCCCGGTGTGGCAGAACCATGCCTCGAAATAGAAAAGAACCCACAGGATGCTTATAAATATACAGCCAAAGGTAATCTGGTAGCCGTAATCTCAAACGGTACAGCAGTTTTGGGATTGGGCGACATCGGCGCCTTAAGCGGTAAACCGGTAATGGAAGGTAAAGGTTTACTTTTCAAAATCTATGCAGGTATCGATGTGTTCGACATCGAAGTCAACGAAAAAGATCCTGATAAATTTATCGAAGCCGTAAAAGCCATCGCTCCTACTTTCGGAGGTATCAACCTGGAAGATATCAAAGCACCCGAATGTTTTGAGATAGAACGCCGCCTGAAAGAAGAGCTCGACATCCCTGTGATGCACGACGACCAACACGGAACGGCCATCATCTCGAGTGCCGGACTGGTAAACGCCTTGCAAGTGGCCGGTAAGAAGATAGAAGATGTGAAAATCGTTGTCAATGGTGCAGGTGCTTCCGCCGTATCGTGCACGAAGCTCTACGTATCATTGGGCGCCCGCCTCGAAAATATCGTCATGCTCGACAGCAAAGGCGTTATCAGCAAGGCACGCACCGACTTGAACGAACAGAAACGTTATTTCGCAACCGACCGTACCGACATTCATACACTGGCCGAAGCAATCAAGGGAGCAGACGTATTCCTCGGCCTGTCAAAAGGAAATGTATTATCTCAGGATATGGTGCGCAGCATGGCCTCCTCGCCCATCGTGTTCGCTTTGGCAAACCCCACACCCGAGATTTCATATGAAGACGCCATGGCTGCCCGTCCCGACGTATTGATGGCAACCGGACGTTCGGACTATCCGAACCAGATTAATAATGTAATCGGTTTCCCGTATATCTTCCGCGGAGCGCTCGACACTCAGGCAAAAGCAATCAACGAAGAGATGAAGATTGCCGCCGTACACGCCATTGCCAATCTGGCCAAACAACCCGTGCCCGATGTGGTGAACGAAGCTTACCATGTGAACAACTTCACTTTCGGTCCGGAATACTTTATCCCGAAACCGGTAGATCCGCGTCTGATTACGGAAGTATCTATCGCCGTGGCCCGTGCCGCTATGGAGAGTGGTGTGGCCCGCAAGAATATCGAGAACTGGGATGAATATAAAACGCATCTCCGCGAATTGATGGGACAGGAATCCCAGTTGACCCGCCAGCTCTACGATACCGCCCGCCGCAACCCGCAACGTGTGGTATTTGCCGAAGGCGGACACCCCAACATGCTGAAAGCCGCTGTCGAAGCTAAATCGGAAGGAATCTGCCACCCTATTATATTAGGTAACGAAGAACGCATCGAGAAACTGGCCAAGGAACTCGACCTGAGCCTGGACGGAATCGAAATCATCAACCTTCGCCACGACCGTGAGGCAGAACGACGCGAACGTTATGCCCACATCCTCTCTCAGAAACGTGCCCGCGAAGGTGCTACATACGAAGAAGCCAACGACAAGATGTTCGAGCGCAACTACTTCGGTATGATGATGGTTGAAACCGGAGACGCGGATGCTTTCATCACCGGATTATACACCAAATACAGCAATACCATCAAAGTAGCGAAAGAAGTTATCGGCATCCGTCCGGAATACAAGCATTTCGGAACCATGCACATCCTGAATTCCAAAAAGGGAACTTACTTCCTGGCTGACACTTTGATCAACCGCCATCCGGATACTTCCACTCTGATAGATATAGCCAAGCTGGCCGACCAAACTGTCAGATTCTTCAATCATACCCCGGTGATCTCCATGCTGAGCTATTCTAACTTCGGTTCCGACCAGGCAGGAAGCCCGCTGAAGGTACACGAAGCAGTAGCTTATATGCAGAAAGAATATCCCGAACTGGCTATTGACGGTGAAATGCAGGTGAATTTTGCCATGAACCGCGAACTCCGTGACTCCAAGTACCCCTTCACCCGCCTCAACGGAAAGGATGTGAATACATTGGTATTCCCCAACCTAAGCTCTGCCAATGCAGGATATCAGTTGTTGCAGGCCATGGACCCGGATACCGAATTTATCGGCCCGATCCAAATGGGGCTGAACAAACCGATCCATTTTACAGATATCGAAAGCTCGGTACGCGACATCGTGAACATCACCGCCGTGGCTGTTATCGACGCTATTGTAGAAAAGAAAAAAGCTAATAAATGAAACGTCCTTTATCCAAATCACAAATAGTTTGTATCATTCTGCTTTGGGTGGCGCTTTGTTACATAGTATTGGTATACGCCGAACGTATTGACGGTCCTACCATACTTATGCTTATCATTTCGGCAGCATTAGTCTTTATTCCCGTCTACAAATCACTTAAAAAGAATAAATAATATCTTTTTATTCCTTTTTTGCGGCATAAAATATCAATTTTGATGTTTTATGCCGTTTTTCTTTATAAAATGCTTGTTAGTTCGATTTTTATGTTTACTTTTGCAACGTCATCAACAGAGAGACGATAGAATTTAAAAACAATCATATTAAAAGAAAAAAGAATTATGAATGCAGCTAAGGTATTAGAAGATTTGAAGAGAAGGTTCCCCAACGAACCGGAGTATCATCAGGCAGTAGAAGAAGTTCTTTCTACGATTGAAGAAGAATACAACCAACATCCTGAATTCGACAAAGCCAATCTGATTGAACGTCTTTGCATTCCAGACAGAGTATACCAGTTCCGTGTGACTTGGGTAGACGATAAAGGCAACGTGCAGACCAACATGGGGTACCGTGTTCAGCACAACAACGCCATCGGCCCGTACAAAGGAGGTATCCGCTTCCATGCTTCTGTAAACCTTGGTATTCTTAAATTCCTTGCTTTCGAGCAAACCTTTAAAAACTCACTGACTACCCTGCCGATGGGTGGTGGTAAAGGTGGTTCGGACTTCTCTCCGCGCGGAAAGTCAAATGCCGAAGTAATGCGTTTCACTCAGGCCTTCATGCTTGAACTGTGGCGCCACATCGGTCCTGAAACCGACGTACCTGCCGGTGACATCGGTGTGGGTGGCCGCGAAGTAGGTTTCATGTTCGGTATGTACAAAAAGCTCTCTCACGAGTTCACCGGAACATTCACCGGTAAAGGTCGCGAGTTCGGCGGTTCACTGATCCGTCCGGAAGCTACAGGTTATGGTAACATCTACTTCCTGATGGAAATGCTGAAGACAAAAGGAACTGACCTGAAAGGTAAAGTCTGTCTGATCTCTGGTTCGGGTAACGTGGCTCAGTATACCGCCGAAAAAGTGTTGGAACTGGGCGGTAAAGTGGTTACCATGTCTGATTCCGATGGTTACATCTACGATCCGGACGGTATTGACCGCGCTAAACTGGACTACATCATGGAGCTGAAGAACCTCTACCGCGGACGCATCCGCGAATATGCCGAAACTTACGGATGTAAATACGTTGAAGGAGCCCGTCCCTGGGGTGAGAAAGGCGATATCGCATTGCCTTCGGCCACTCAGAACGAACTTAACGGTGACGATGCACGCAAACTGGTTGCCAACGGTGTCATGGCAGTATCCGAAGGTGCCAACATGCCTTCTACTCCGGAAGCTATCAAAGTGTTCCAGGATGCCAAGATCCTGTATGCTCCGGGTAAAGCAGCCAATGCGGGTGGTGTATCCGTTTCAGGATTGGAAATGACCCAGAACTCTATCAAACTGAGCTGGAGCTCTGAAGAGGTAGACGAAAAGCTGAAGAGCATCATGAAGAATATCCATGAAGCTTGCGTACAATACGGTACAGAACCGGACGGATACGTAAACTATGTGAAAGGTGCTAACGTGGCCGGATTTATGAAGGTTGCCAAAGCAATGATGGCACAGGGAATCTTATAATCAGCAAAGAATTCAATCATAATGTCATAGTAGAAGTCCCCGTATCTCTGTAACAGGAGTACGGGGATTTTCATTTCAAACTGTCAATGCAAGTGCTTGAAGAGAAAGAGCACAAAGATGGGATACTAAAAAATGTACTCAAGCTCCGGAACAGCAAAATAAAATATCTCCTTATTCAACATCACCTCCGCATTCCATTAATCGTTCAGCAACAAAAAAAATAATATTAACAGACTATTTAAACAGACAGTCCGGACAGTTTGCTATAAAAGAACTTATTGACATCAAAAAAATAAAAACAATCGTCCCAATCTTTCATAAAACGAAAAAGTAATCTCTTTTTTTAGTTCATTAAAAATTTGCTTGTTTGTTTTAAACCATTTACTTTTGGAATTTTAAAAACCAAAGCCTTATTTTTGAAAAAATCACAATCAGCCTTATATTCTACTAAATGATTTTAAATAACGAGCCTAAGAAGAAGAAATTTGAGCAGTTTTTCATTATGACTTACCCAAAAGTCAAAGCGTTTGCATGGAAATTGTTGAAATCAGAAGAAGATGCAGAAGATATTGCCCAAGATATATTCGCAAAATTATGGACCCATCCTGAGATTTGGGAAAACCAGGAAACTTGGAACAGCTACATTTACACTATGGTCCGCAATCATATTTATAACTTTCTAAAACATAAATCAATCGAACAGACCTATCAGGAGCAATATACAAAAGAGGATCTGTCTATATCCGAAGCCGACATTCACGATCAACTTTATGCCAGGGAAAGCGAACTTCTGATGAAACTCACGATTGCCAATATGCCCGAACAGAGAAGAAAGATCTTCCGGATGAGCCGCACACAAGAAAAAAGCAATCAGGAAATTGCCGATGAACTGAATATTTCAGTTCGTACGGTAGAGCGTCACATCTATTTGGCATTAATCGACTTAAAAAAAGTGCTCCTCACCCTATTTTTTTTCTACATCGGTTGAGTAATCAGCCACAACTAATTGTCTTATCTATATAAAGGCTATAAAAATGAAGAATTATATTCAGAGAATCATCCGTTTGTTTGCCGCTTCCGATCCCGACAAAAAAGTCACCGGAGAGATCCATCAATGGTTGCTCGACCAGGAACATACCGAGGAAAAGGAAACGGCCCTGCACGACTTATGGAACGAAACGGAAGGAAAGGTCGACCAGACCACCTGGGACTCTCTCGCATCAGTATATGCCAAAGTCGGAGCCAACTCCGGAGGCAGACATCAGCCACGCATCCGTTTTGCATATTACGCGGCTGCCATAGCGTTGTTGATCGTGTCTGTTTCGGTTACTTTTCAAATGACCAAACAGCACTTCACCGAGACTCCCCTAATTGAGAACATAACACCGGACGGGCGCCTGAGCACCCTCCGGCTTCCGGACGGCAGTATAGTGGAAACTAACTCAGGCAGCATCCTCCTTTATCCTGAAAAGTTCAAAGGTGAAACCCGCACGGTTTACTTAATCGGTGAGGCCAACTTCAAAGTAAAGAAAAACACCGGCCAGCCTTTTATAGTCAGATCGGGCACCATGGCAGTGACAGCCTTGGGAACCGAGTTCAATGTCGCCGCTTATCCGGGAGAGAACGAAATGATTGCAACCCTGATTCATGGAAAAATAAAAGTGGAATGCGACAATGGAAAAGAGAGTTATATTGTCACTCCCGGACAACAGGTCACTTACCATAAGAGCACGGGAAAAAGCAAGCTCGCCGAAGCAAATATTGAAGACGTTACGGCCTGGCAAAAAGGGATGTACGTATTCAGAGGAGTTACTATGTCGGCAATTCTAAACGAACTGGAAAGACGCTACGCAGTCACCTTCCAGTATAACGCCAATTTATTTAATGATGATAAATTCAACTTCCGTTTCCGTGAGAAATCCACTTTAGAAGATATCCTGAATATCATGCAGGAAGTCGTGGGAGGATTCAACCATGAACTGAAGGGAAATATATGTTACATTAAACGGGATGCAAAAAAATAAAATGATTTAGTATATTTATTTGTTTAACCTTAAAAACAACTATTTAGCATGTAAAAAAGTATCCGGAAAGAGGCGGCCACCTAATTCCGGATATGAAATCTGAATTCTTAGCGTTAAAGCTTATGCTTTACTTTTTGGGAAATAAATATTATGATTTAACACTAAAATTCGTTCAAATCTATGAATTTTTATCGATTAAAGTCTATTTTTTTTATAATTTTTAGCTGTTTTATTCTACAAACAGCTGCCTTTGCTCAAAACAACGTAAAAATAACGATCAAAAAAAAGAATATCACGTTGCAGGAAGCATTGCGGGAAGTTGAGAAACAATCTGATTATCTGATTGCTTTCAACGAATCCAAACTTGAGAAAACCAAACGCGTTAACCTGAATATTAATGCTGAATCTCTGGATAAGACGCTGACTTCTATCCTGTCCGGAACAGGTCTTTCCTACAAAATCAAAGACAAATATATCATGATTATTCCGCAATCAAAAGTGGAAGTTGAACACAAAAAGCTGTCGGGGATAGTGAAAGATGACAAAGGAGATCCCTTGATCGGAGTCAACGTCTCATTCAAAGGCAGCCCCACAGGAACCGTCACCGGTCTTGACGGACGATTTTCCATCCTGGCTGCCAAAGGAAATGTAATTGAATTCTCCTATGTGGGCTATACCACCAAATATATTACAGTGGGTGATGCTTCTTCACTGACTGTCGTATTGGACGAAGACGCCAAAGCGCTGGACGAGGTTGTCGTCACCGCACTGGGTATCAAACGTGCAGAAAAAGCGCTGAGTTACAGTGTTCAGCAGGTAAAGTCGGATGCTATCAACAGAGTGAAAGATGCCAACTTCGTAAACGGATTAACCGGAAAAGTAGCGGGTGTGTCCATCAACCGGAGCTCCTCGGGCATCGGCGGAGCAACCCGCGTAGTCATGCGCGGGGCCAAGTCCATTGTAGGAAACAATAATGTGCTCTATGTGGTGGACGGTATGCCCATCGGCAACCCTTCAAAAGGCGAAATCAACAATGACTATAGCACTCCGGGAGGAGGTGAAGGTATTTCCGACTTCAACCCGGAGGACATCGAAAGTCTATCGATACTGACAGGTCCGGCCGCCGCAGCCCTGTATGGTTCATCGGCTGCCAACGGTGTTATCCTGATTAACACCAAGAAAGGGCAGGAAGGCAAACTGAAAATCTCGATCTCCAACAATACGGAGTTTATGACCCCGTATGTAATGCCGGAATTTCAAAACCGATACGGTAATGCAAAAGGATCATACAAGAGTTGGGGTGAGATGCTGCAACAGCCTTCAACGTTCCGCCCGAAAGACTTCTTCAAGACAGGCGCCAATATCATGAATGCCGCCAATTTTTCAGTAGGAAACAAAAATAATCAAACGTTTGTATCGGTGGCAACAACAAACTCCACCGGCATCATTCCCAACAACGAATACTATCGTTACAACTTCACATTACGCAACACCGCGAGTATGCTGAATGACAAACTCCATCTCGACCTGGGAGCCAGTTATGTTCTGCAGGGAGACCAGAATATGCTGTCGGCAGGGCGTTACTTTAATCCGCTGGTACCTCTGTATCTCTTTCCGCGGGGTGAAGATTTCGAAGCAGTCAAGGTGTACGAGCGCTATGACACCAACCGAAAATTCCCCATACAGGAATGGTCTTATGGCGATCAGGGCCTGAATCTGGAAAACCCGTACTGGATTGTGAACCGCGAAATGTTTGTTTCCAAAAAGAAACGTTACATGTTTTATGCCAACGTAAAATACGACATTCTGAGCTGGCTGAACATAGCAGGACGTATACGTGTGGATAACACCAACACTACTTCCGAGCGCAAATTACACGCTTCGACAATCAAGCTGCATGCCCAATCGGACAAAGGAGCCTACAACCGGAGCATGGAAGAATATCAGCAGACCTATGCGGATATTATGCTGAATGTGAACAAGAATTTCGGTAACTTCAACCTGACGGCAAATGCCGGATTCAGTTATGAAGATCACCTGACCACCGGCATGGGCATCGGAGGAAAACTGTTTACCGTCCCCAACCTGTTCTCTGCCTATAACTTCGATCCGGCTTCCGGACCCGGTTCGCAATCGCACACCCATACACGTAACAATTCGGTTTTTGTAAGCACCGAGCTGGGATATAAAAGCATGCTTTACCTTACACTTACCGGACGACAGGAATGGGCTTCCCAATTAGTCAACTCTGACCAGCCCACCTATTTCTATCCTTCCGTCGGAGTGTCGGGCGTAATCTCCGAAATGGTAAGTCTGCCTAAATTCATTTCATTCTGGAAGATGAGAGCTTCCTTCGCCGAAGTAGGAGGACCGATCAATTATACCGGATTGACTCCCGGAACCGTCACCGATCCCATGAAAGGCGGAGTCATCAATCCGATATCGATTTACCCTTTCCCGAACTTCAAAGCAGAACAAACCAAATCGTATGAGTTGGGAACTAACCTGAGACTTTTCAACAATAAAATCAATATCGACGCCACGGTTTATCTGACAGATACCTATAATCAGACCTTCCTCTCCAGTATGTCTCCTGCTTCGGGATATTCGGGTTTCTATGTACAGGCAGGTAAGGTACGCAACAAAGGTATCGAACTGTCATTGGGTTATAACGACCGGTTCGGAAAAGTGGGATATGCCACCAATCTGACTTACACAGCCAACCGAAATAAAATCATGAAGATGGTGCATGACTACAGGAACCCGGCGGACGGCTCGCTGTTCAGCATCACCGAACTGACCCTGCAGGATAAAGGAGGAGTTTACCTGCGGGAGAAGGACGCAATCGGGGATGTATACGTAAAAGGTATCCTTGCCAGAGGCAAAGACGGTAAACTGATCGAAGAAGAAGGAGGGTATAAAGTAGACCGCTCACAACGTATCAAGATAGGATCGGTCAACCCGGATTTTTCAATAGGCTGGAGACATAATGTAACCTGGAACAACCTTACTCTGGACCTGTTGTTCAACGGACGCTTCGGAGGTATCGTAACTTCTTCCACCCAAGCCTTCCTCGACGACTACGGTGTATCGAAAGACACTTATAAAGCGCGTCAGAACGGTGGTGTATGGGTGAACGGAACACAATATGATGCGGAAAAATATTATACGACCATCGGTGGCGAACAACTGATGGCATATTACGCGTATAAAGCGACCAACATCCGCCTTCAAGAAGCCAGCCTGAGCTATACACTGCCGGGCAAATGGTTCGGTAATGTGATCAACCGGCTGACGGTTTCCGCCATCGGACGCAATTTGTGGATGATCTATAATAAAGCTCCATTCGATCCGGAAATGACCTCTTCGACAGGTACCTATAACCGGGGAGATGTCTTTATGCCACCCAGTTTGCGTAGTGTGGGATTTAGCGTAAAGATTGAATTATAACCTTTAAAAAATGCAACACTATGAAATTAAATAAAATAAAGAATATGTGTAGAACGCTATCGGCCATAGCCCTTTTAGGTTCAACACTATGCACCTCGTGTATATCCGAAGATATCAACCGGAACCCGTTGCTCCCGACGAAAGAAGACGAAAAGATGGACGGAGTTATTTACGGAGCCTACCTGCCCAATCTTGAAAAAAGTGTAATCCCCATCGGCACCGCTTCAGAAAGTACAGAACCGGTAAACCGCTATCAGATCGGAGTAAATCTGGCCGGTGACGCCTGGGCGGGATACATGTCTCCCCGAGACAACAAATTCAACGGCAGCAAGAATTTCACCAACTATTTCATGTACGAAAACTGGGTGAACTATGTGTATTCTTTTATGGTGACGGATGTTTATTCGCCATGGATGCAGATAAAACGCATCTCGCAGGATGAAGGAACAAGAAATGACGAGATTTATGCCTTAGCCCAGATCATTAAGATCGCGGCTCTGCACCGCACTACGGATATGTTTGGCCCGATTCCCTACTCACAAGTGGGCAAAGGTTCTTTTAAAGTGGCATACGACTCTCAGGAAAGCGTATACCGCTCTTTTCTGAAAGAGCTGGAAGAGGCTGTCCAAACCTTGGACGATTACTCGAATAAGAGCAAAGAAGTATTGCCTGCCTTCGACATTGTTTATAACGGCGATGTCAATAAATGGATGCGCTTTGCCAATTCGCTGATGCTTCGCCTGGCCATCCGTGTCCGCTTTGCCGATGCAGGACTTGCCAAAGAATATGCGGAGAAAGCCGTGAAACATCCCGCAGGCATGATCGACAGCAAAGAACTGGCAGCCCAGATGGGTAAAGGGGCCGGCCTGCAAATGAAGAATCCGCTGAAAGTGATTAATGAAGAATACAATGACACCCGCATGGGAGCCACCATCTATTCTTATCTGGCAGGATATAATGACGCCCGTGCTTCCGTATACTTTGTCAACAACAATGGCTTCAAGGCCGTACGGTGCGGAATCGCCAAGTCCGGAGACGCTTACAACGGGTTCACACGCCCCAACGTGCATGAAGACGATCCCCTCTATTGGATGAAAGCGTCCGAAGTATGCTTCTTGAAAGCCGAAGGAGCATTGGCCGGATTCGATATGGGCGGCAGTGCCGGTGACTTCTACAACGCAGGCATCCGTATGTCGTTCAACGAAAATGGGCTGAGCAGTTCATCGGCCGAGAACTATCTGAAGGATCACACCCGTAAACCGGCCAATTATACCGACACCGCCAATGGTGAGTTAAGTGCAAACGCTCCAAGCAGCATCACTATCCGCTGGGAAAACGGAGCTACGGAAGAAGAAAAGCTGGAACGTATCATCACTCAAAAATATCTCGCCATCTTCCCCAACGGACAGGAAGCATGGACAGAGTGGAGACGTACCGGATATCCCCGCCAAATAGTCGTTGCCGAAAACAAAACGAACTCCGCAGTATTGATCGGAAACGGATACGATGTGGGAGGTGTAAGAAGAATGCCCTACCCCCGCACCGAGTATGAACAAAACAGCGAAAACCTGCACAATGCCATCAACCAGCATTTAGGAGGAGCAGACAATGCCGCCGCTAAAGTGTGGTGGGACAAAAAAAGCAAATAGTAATGAACCTGAAAATTAAAGAAACATGAATATGAGAAATACCATTTTTGCATTTATCGGAACGGCACTCTTAGTAAGCTTTGCCGCATGCGATGACTGGACCTCACCGGAGAAACTTGATGTGGAAAACGAAGCCGTGGGCGATCTTTATTCCAAACGGGACTCCGTAAAATGGGCTGAAGAAGATAAAAGACATAAAGAGAATGAAGTTGCCTACGAAAAATATCTGGAAAACCTGAGAGCTTACAAAAGCACCAAACACCCCATTATGTTCGGGTGGTTCAATGCCTGGCAACCGGACGGAGCGGGAAAATATCCCCGGCTGTCTCTTTTACCGGACAGTATGGATGTTGTTTCGATATGGGGAAACTGGCACTCTTTGAGCGAAGAAAAAATCAAAGAGCTGCGGAGTGTGCAGGCCAAAGGAACCAAAGTCATTATCGGCTGGATTATAGAAGACATAGGTGACCAGATAAAATGGGGGCGCGACCAATGGCCCGCCGACGACACACAAGCCATCAAAGAGTATGCGCAAGCCATCGTAGATACAATCAATAAATATGGTTACGACGGATTCGACTATGACTATGAACCCTCGTACGCATCGCCGTTCAAGCCGGGCAACCATTGCGGTAATTTGACTTCTTGCTCACGCGATTATAATAAAGAGAAAGAAATCTTGTTTATGAAGACCATGCGCGAGCTGCTGGGACCGGACAAACTGTTTCATCTGAACGGCTCTATCCATTGGCTGGACCCGCGTGCGGCACAGTATTTCGACCGTTTTGTCGTTCAATCTTACAGCGGATCGGCTTCCAGTTTCGAGAGATGGACCAATGATATCCAAAACCGGTTGAATATCAAACCCGAACAGATCATTTTTACGGAAAGTTTTCAGAACAAGCCCGGTGCACGAAGCAGATTTCCGGGCACATACGCCGGTTATGTGGCTTCCAAACAAGGCAATGTGGGAGGAATCGGAGTTTTTCATATTAACGAAGACGCATTTGAAGACGAAGCTTATGTTAATATCAGAAAAGCAATATCGATCATGAATCCTCCCGTAAAATAATTAACCTAAAAACAGTTTGAAACATGAAATGTAACGTATCTTACAAATATCTGTTTATTGCGATCGGCATACTTTGCCCGTTCTTTTCTGCCTGTGACTATGCCGACGGAGAAGGTTCAGGCTCGGAAAACGCAGTATACATGGAAACACCCGATAATAAAGGCATCGTCAACTTCACTTTAGAGCCCGATGGCGGAACAACCTATCTGACTCCCCGGCTGGCCAATATCAGCCAAAGCCCGGTGACTATACAAGTGGGTTATGACAAAGAGGCCTTGGATAAATACAACAAGGACAACGGGGCCTCGTATGAACCCCTTCCCCCCTCCGCTTTTAAACTGGCAGATGCAGAGGGAAACGACCTATCTGGCTCCGAAGGCATACGGGTACCCGCCGGTGACTTTTCAGCAAAAATAATGGTGAAAGTAGGACAACTGGATTCCAAGGATTTCCCCGACAGTAAGAAATACGCCATTCCCCTGAGCATCACGGGTGCTTCCAACTATTCGCTGATTCCCTCACAACGCAGTGCGGTCTTGCTCCTGAATCGCTCCATCCTTTCGTCAGTAGCCAAAGTCAGTGGTGGAGAAGGCATCCGGATAAAACCTGTCGGAATGCACGCAAAGGCCGAATGGACCATTCAAATGAGCGCCATCTATTCCAGCCTGACCCGAAGCAACCTGACCACAGCCTATCTAAGCAACGGAACAGGAGGAGCATTCTATACCCGTATTTCATCTACTGCCGGCATACAAGTGAAAAACGGACGCGACGGGGACGACACATGGACTCAAATGCCCCTGCAAGCGGGTAAATGGCTGCATATCACCTATGTGCACAAGGATAAGAAAACGACAGTCTATGTCAACGGAAAAGTCCAGAAGGTTTTCGAGAACAGTGCCATCACCTTTGGCGAGAACAGCATGATCGTAGTCGGAAACTCCGGTTACCGTAACGACTATCTCCGCGAGATACGTTTATGGGACAAGGCGCTGACAGAGTCGGAAATCAACGATTACTTATACCTCCCGATGGATCCGGAAACACCACATCTCATTTCGTATCTGCCACTAAGCAAAGAGGCGGGGATCAAAGACCTGAAAGCTCCCGCCGATATGGAGAATGTGACCACGAAAGCCCGTATTGAATATGTGGAAAACGTTAAATTTCCGGCAGATGAATTAGTAATTGTAAATCAAGAATAAAAAAGAGTTCAGAATGAAAAGAAGAATAAAATCCACCCCAAGCATTTTATGGGTTCTATTGCTCGTCTTGTCGGCATCGTGCAGTAAAGATGAAATACAGATAGTAGATCAGGATACAAGTTGGCAAATGGACAATAAGTATATCGAAGAAGATATCCGTGAGCAACTCGGCATCGACCCGTTCACTGATCTGGTGTACCTGGGATACTATGGCAAGCCTTATATACAGCTGGAAGCAACCAACGACCTGGTAAGTACCACCCTGGTAGGAAAGAACGAACTTTCGTTCAAAGTAAAAGTGACAAAGCCCTACAAAGAAGACATCCAGGTCAATCTTATCAAAGAAGACAAATTGATGGCCGATTTTCCTGAAATGGTGGAAGGTATCCCCCTCTTTCCGAACGAAAGCTGCACCTTTGAGGGTAGTGTGCTGAAAGCGGGTGAACTGGAAACGACAGTCAAACTGACCCTCAAGGATGTTGAGAAGTTAAACAACCTATCGGGTTATGTGATGGCAATAAAGCTGACGATGGAAGGATCGCATGAACATTTGGCAATCGCCCGGACCCGCTCGGCATACTTTGTGAAACTAAATCTTTCTATACGCCTGGACAATATCGATTCAAGCAATAAAAAGATCGAAGGAAAAGGCTTCAACAAAGAAATCGGGTTTAAATCGGATATACGACCGGAGAAATTAGGTTCGCTAAACGATGGTAACTTTACAGCCAACAACTGGTATACTTCCAACGCCCACAATTATCTGACGATTATTCTGCCGGAAAAACAGTTACTCAAAGGGTTCAGGCTGGACACCAACAAATCGACAAGTGGCTCGTATATGCTTAAGTCCTGTAGAGTGATGGTTGAAACACCGGACGGAAATTGGGTGAACCATGGAGTATTCGACCGTAAGGTCATGGATGGAACTGCTTATATAAGCTTTAAAAAACCGGTGGAATGTACTAAAGTACGTTTCGAGAATATGATGGCCTTCAATGGCAGATTTTCCGTTGATGTAAATGAAGTCACAGCTTTCCGGTAAAGCAAGATTTCATTACTTTTTATTCACACCGTGAAGGGGCGGGACTGTTAATTCATAAGTCCCGCCCCTTCCTTAAAACCATGTGACAGCACATTAATATACAAACAGGTGAAGCTGTACCCTTCTCCATATTATGCCTCTAAATGCATTTCATATCCCTTACTATCTTTAGTGAAAATGGTCTGCCATTGATCCGGCCTGATCGTCCGGCTGAGATAGTTCTCCTTCGGGAACAGCCTCAGCTACTTCACGTTCGATAATCTCCCCGATCCGTTTTCTGTTTTTGCGCAACAGATCATAAATCTCATTTTCATCAAAGCTATCCTCAAATATAATGGGATATTTTTCCGCATCTTCGTTGTCACCGTGATAAGCAAGAATATGCACTTCACCACAATGACCGTGGGAAATTACGGCGCAGTATTCTTTCAAAAGTTCAGCCAGTTTGGTGAGGAAATCAATTTCTTTAGTTGTCAGTAGTCCGATCATAGTGTGTAAATAGGATTGTTGTTATTTCAATAGCCGTAAAATAAGCGCAAAATAGTTGATTCTGCAAGCATATACACATTCCTTATATTCTATTTTTGAGCAAAGTAATATTCATTTTATTCATCTTATTCCATTTTTTCGTATATTTGCTTCGAACGGAACATTTTAACGGAAATCATTGTTCAAAAAGCAAAAAGAACATGGAAACAGAAGAAGAAATACAGAATGTAAATGTCCATCACGGACATAACATAAGGCGCACCCGGATCGAGAAAAACATCAAGCAGGACGCATTGGCAGCACTCGTAAACATGACACAACCGAATGTATCCAAATACGAGAAGATGCGGGTGATTGAGGATGAAATGCTAAATAGATTCGCAAGGGCGCTGAATGTGCCGGTGGAATATCTGAAAACGCTGGAAGAGGATGCACCTTCTGTGGTATTTGAGAATATCACAAACAATGTGCATGACAATAAAGATAGCTCAGTGCCCATTACGGGTTATAAAGGACAGGATGCCACAACTAACAGCTTCAATCCGATTGATAAAATTACCGAACTCTACGAGCGTCTTCTCAAAGAGAAAGATGAAAAATATGCCGCGCTTGAAAAACGGATTCAAAGTCTGGAACAGCAAAATAACAGCGGAAAGTAATTCCGTAAACATATCTCTCCATATAAATGGGTGTAGCCATCCGACACTTAGGGTGTAGCCATACCGGGGTTAGGGTGTAGCTATCCGTCCCGGATGGCTACACCCTAATTATTATGTGCAAGTTCCATCGGGGCGGGCATCCCTCACCCGTTTCTCCGGACAATTCTTCGATCCGGATGCATTCCACATGACATTGCATACATATATCTGTTTCCGCTAATCTATCATTAAATAAAAAAACATCATATTTGCATATTATATGATACGTTGAGTATATTGACAAAGAAGTATCCGAAGGGGGAAAGCAAAATGTCAAAATGATAATCCAATGGCTCTATATCCCGTTCTTTCGGACACGTCTCTGATGAAGTTCGGAAAAACGACTCACAGACGATTTCCCGATTATCGTTTTAACAGGTCGTTCAACTACTTCCTTATCAAATAGAAACAATAAAGGAGAATTATTCGCCGGAATCTCCTTATTAGAGTAAAATACCATTCCTTTACACACTTCGTACAGGATACTTCCCGGCGAGCAACGGGAAGAAAACACGTCCTCTTATTGCCCGATTTGCATAACAATATATGTAATCTGCCAAAACATTAGGAGATATTTAAAAAAGAAGTAAGCAAATTGGGAAAATGTAACCGTCTTTCGAAGCAAATGCTTACTTGTTTTGGGGTAAATGCTTACTTGTTTTCCGGAAAAGCAAGGCTCTACCGACTCAAAAGACCGGTTCTTCGCCTCCGGAAGTTCCTTGATATGCTTCTTTTCCCTCCGGTTCATCCGGAAAAAAAATTGGGAGAGTCAGAGGAAAGAGGTATTTCACACCTTTTTGATAGTTGAATAGGATAATAGAGAACAAAACGTTTTACCTGCCACAAAGCATACAAAGGGCACAAAGGCTTATTAATAAATAAAACCTCCATGCCCTCTGTGTACTCTGTAGTGAAAAAGGGATTTCGCAACGGTTCCTGTTTTACACTATTTTTTCTTTCCCGTTCCTTTGCCGGAATGGATATCGCCAGCACTGCCGGATGCAGCAGCTTTTTCCTTTACTTTGTCCTCAGACATCAGATGCCTGTTCTTCTCATATTCTTCATGGATCTGAACTTCCCGATTCTCCATGTCCTTCTTCAATTGCCTGTCTCTATTCATACTTTCTACGTTTTAAAGATTGGCAATATGACAAATCCGGAAGAAGAAAGTTTGGAGGTTTAAGGAAGTTTAGGAGTAACCGGACTGCTTTTCATCGACCTTCCTTACTGAACCAGGCCGATCCGGACTTTATAATTTCCGGAAGTAAGTTCCGCTCCCGATTCCTGAAGGATGGAACGCGCTTCGGAAGTCATTGTTTCTCCATCGGCATTGGTGGCGGTAAGTGTATAACTTAAATGGGTTCCACCGGTCGGGACATTAAAATATAAAAGGTCTGTCACATTACCTGTCAGGCTTGCCTGACGTCCTGTAGGACTACTTACGGTAATGGAGAAGTCTGTAAAGTTTGCCATAAATTCATCCGAATACTCAACGCCAATCCCGATATTAATTTGGGGCGCTTTCACCGAAATCAGAGTTACATCCTCTGATACAATGGCGAAAGGGTAGTCGACGCTGTAAGTGGGTGTGCCCGATTCATTGTCCGGCGCCTCGGTCTGATCGGGAGTAAAGGCCTTCAGGGTATATTCACCAACCGGAAGAACGATCCTTTTGGAAAGTTCCGCAGCTCCCGGATCGTAACTACGGACACACTCAGAACCTTGCCAGATTTCAAGCTTAAGTCCGGCATCGACGGCACGAGTGATGGGAAGCGTTTCGGTATCACAAGTGAGGATGATGTTTTCTACGCGGAGATAACCGACAGAGTGATCGGGAGTAGTTTGCTCGCTACAAGAGGCTGTAGCAAGCAAAAGGAGAAAGAGGTATATATAGGTTTTCATATTTATTTGTCGTAAATTAGTTCCACATCGTCGATGAATAATTCGTTTCCACGGAATGTCGCATCAGCAGTCTTATCTGTAGTACTCCATTTTCCTATAAATCCTTTAAGATCATCAACTGATAATGGTTCTTTAGTACCAGACTTAAACAGAACCAATAATTTGTTAGGAACAAGCCTTATCTTATCTAAATCTTCAGAATAATTGATCATTAACTTATTGTATTGATAAGAATCAATCGCACCCGTTGTAAAAGAATTCTCACCGAGAATTATATCATCATGAAGTAATTGTACTTTTATCAAAGAGACATCATTTCCTTTATTTGAAATACATTTATACCAAACACCTAAGGCTGTTGGACGGGAATTGAAACGAATGCCATACTCTCTATTTCCATCATCATCAGCATTTGTACCTAAATACAATTCACTATGCATAGCAGCTTTAGGCTTAGCAAAACCTCCCATTACATAACCAAGAGTAATTACTCTAACACCTTTACCCATATGTCCATCATCGGTTGGACGACAGCCAGAGCGTGAATTAAATGAATATGCAGTTATTCCACTTGGAGTTGAAATCCTATTTAAAGTAGCCCAGCCATCCCAACCATAAACAGTTCCACGAGATATGCCACTATCATCTCCAGCCAAAACTGTAGCACCCTCCAAACTCCCATTCTCCAACGGTGTCTGAGGATACGTTTTCACCTCCACTTTCTCTCCCGGCACTTCTCCCCTATACTTCGCTCTCACATAATAAGAGGTTCCCGGACTCAGCCCTGCCTTTCGCAAATCTCCGGGCATCGCCTCCCAACTATTACCATCGGCACTAAATTCGTAAGCAATATCGGTAAACTTATCCAAGTTACCGGTTTTCACACTATCGGCAGTAAGTGTATTCAAAGTAAACTCTTTCGTCCAAACATTGCCCGGATAATAACCCACTTTAAAGACGGGTTTCACAGTCCGGATGGTATACATCCCGGCATCACTCCAACGGTCATTTGCTTTTACGCGAACGGCTATTATATTATCCGTATCCTGTCCTCCATCGTGAGTCAACATGCCGGGAGTCACTCCCGCAAAGTCGATAACTCCCTCAGTACTTCCTGCTGCCAGGTCGGGCAACACAATATTCACAGCAGCCAAAGCCCGCCGATCTTCTTCGGAAAGCTCCGACAGCAGATATGTCTTATTCAGATGTTCCAAATGCTTATCCGCAAAGTTGAGGGCAAACTCCACATCCTGAATCGGACGCAAAGCAGTATACGAAACGCCGGCTCTCGACAAAGCGTCCGCTGTTTCCGTATAAGTCAGCACATGATTTTCATCGAAATCCTCACTGAAGACCTTAGCTTTCGGCAACCAACTGTCGGGTACGGTTTCATTGATAGTGACAGGTTCCTGCCGGGCTTCCGTAGTGACCTCAAAACCAACATTGGAAGCTTTCATGGAGAGCTTATAATTATACTTAACGCCCGCTTTCACTGTCTCGATCGGATTCAAAGCATAACTTCCCTCCTGCCCTGTTTCTACGGAAGTGCCGATCAACGCCATCGTCACCCGGCCTCCGGCTTTGAAGTAGGGATGTGTGACATCTCCCGGTTTCCAAGTAACCGACTCACTGCCTACGGTAACTTCTACATAATAATCTTTCAGGCGTTTATCAAAGACCTCTTGATTCACAATCTCAAAAGTAGCCAGCGCATTGGCTACCTTACAGCCGACGCTTACCGTTGTTGCCTTACCTTTCTCGATAGTGATGTCTTGAACTTCTCCATAATAATAGGGTGCATCCAATGCCAGTGACGGATTCTCTCCAAGATAAGCCTTCAGTTGATAACTGCCTACCTTGAATACCCTTTGATCTCCGAAATCTTTCAATGCACCTTTGTATTCGGGCACGATTGTCCCTTCTCTGTCACGCAGCAACTCAATCGTAAACTGCTGCCGCAATTCATCCGACAGTGCATCCGGCAAAGTCCGGGTAATCGCTGCTCCGTCCGTCAATACTATATTCAGGCTGCCGTTAGGCATCGTTTCTATTTCTTCCTGACACGACAGGAAAAAGAACAAACAACACACTAAAGATAAAACAGATTTATGCATAGCTCTCTTTCTTATTCATACAATAATTCAAATTCATCTACCCACAGTTCACTGCCTACACCTACCGAACCGGTCACTTTCATTCCGGTAAAGTCGCCTCCGTAATGGCTCGAAGTGGCAACAATCGTTATCTTGGCGGGCTTGGCCGTTTTATTGGAGTAAGTCACATCGAACCGGAACTGAGTGTACTTGGTCACTGTCTCCTTTCCGACAAACTCTCCGTAACCGATCTCGTTATCTTTATCGTCCCACAAACGGAGATAGATATGGCATTCATCGTTTTTCAAGTTATCCGGATTGCCTACATAATCAACCGGCTTAGAAGTATATTTATACCATCCTTTCAATCCGGTGGGACGGGCTCCCGTAAACGAACGTCCAAACTTGGGACTGTCTTTGGGGCTTTGAGCATTCGTTTTATAATCACCGATGAACAAGTTGCCGGCAGCAACCCCTACCAATGGCACACTGCCCAAAGTAACCATATAGGCGGCTTTCCCGCTTACCGCCTCTTTCTCTTCAGGGCGGGTGCTCGAATCACGGCTGCCTGCCAACGAAGAGGTCACTCCGTCGTTTCCGGTCGCCCAATAGGAATTTGCTCCGTCAGAGTTCGGATACCAACTCTTCTTAAAGGTTCCTGTGGGATTCTGCGACCAGGTATCGAAGTTTAAGTTAGGTATTTCTTGTATCTTTTCGGTTGTGAACGCGGCTTCCGTACTGGGAATTTCTTCGACTACTACCCGCCAAACGTAGTCGGTGCCATCTTGCAACCCGGTCAGTGTCGTACTGAAAGTTGTACCACTTTCCAGTTTCACATCTGCCTCGGGTACAACGCTCCAGGTATCTTCCGACTTCTTCCTGTATTCCACACGGGGAGTGGTTCCCTGCTTCATGCCCCCATTCAGAGTGGCACGTGTGGCCCATACATCGGCACTGCCCGTAGTACCTGTCGATGTGGTACGCACCACATCGACCGTCCATAGCTCTTCTTTATCGAAACGGCTGACAACAAACTCTTGCGGTCTGCGAAAATTGGTTACGGTGGACGGATCGGGGGTGATGGTAGCCTTACTGCCTCCCAGAATCATCTTTGTTATCTTGACAGCAGACAAATCCTGTTTCTGCGAGACATACACCAATACCGTGTGATTCTTATCATCGATGATGGCAGGCAAGGCCTGGTTCTCGACTTCGACTACCCGCTCGATGGTCTGACGGACGGTTATCATCCACTGATAATCCTGATAGGTACGCAGCAGAACAGGAACGGTCTTACTGAAATCGACCCGTGTATCTGCTCCTGCCGGCAAGTCGGCTAAAGCAGAAAAGCCGGCCGAAGGAAATTTATTGGGGCTGACACAGTATTGTTCGTCTACGCTGTAAGTGGCTTCTTCGTTCACAACGAACCTGGTAATACGCAATTCTTCTATATCGACTTCATCACCTACTTCCACTGCGATGGTGCGGCTGTTCTTGTTTATCTCGGCATCACCGATCTGCCCTTCTACTTCGAAAACTGTAATTTCGCCTTTGATGTAAGGGTAAGGAATGTCATTCTGTATGCAAGCACCCAGAGCAAAGACCGACAGAAACAGGAATAGATAAATTTGTAAACTCTTCATTTCTCAAAACACTGCTTAAATTAGAAATACATCGTCATTCCGAGATTAATCGAGAATAAGTCTATCTTGAAATTACCACTTGCACTATGACGGGAAGCCTTGTTTACCTGATTGTGTATCTGATCGACCCATTTATAACTGAATCCCATCACTCCTACCGAAACTTCTACCGAAGCAAAATCGGATACGAATGCCGCCAATCCGGGAGCCGCACCGATCTCAAACGTGTGAGAACGCTGATAGTATCCCGTCAAGTCGTTACCCGTACCATTGGAGTGTTTCCCCTGCCCGTAAGCATAAGTCAGACGCACTTCATTGAAGAAACCGAACACTTTGCTGCTGCCCAGCCCCATATAGGTACGCAGAAATCCGGATGCGGAATAGTTATGCTCCAGATACATATCGTCTTTGATGTGGAACGAAAGATCATCGCCCAGATTAATGTCTACGTTTCCTATATTGAAGTAGGTACGAGAGTAAGTGAACCTGCCTCCCGCTGCCATATTGTCGGCAAAGAAGTATCCTCCGAAGGGACTCAAACGAAATGTATAACCTTTGGCATCGATATTTGCCAATACCAAAAACTGGTATTGATCAGCACTCTGCTCCGAATACGAAACTGTAGAACCCATAAACCATTGCCCTTTCGGGACAAACACACTCTTCACGATTCCACGGTCAAACTTCTTCTTTGCCTGGACCAGTACCGGACAAAGAAGAAGTAGAAATATAATTATTTTTTTCATTCGCTATGGATTAGTTGGCGGCAACAGGTGTACCGTACACCAATTCAAAATCATCAATCAACATGACACTGCTTTCGCTGCCGGTAAAGAAGTCACCATATTTACTTGCAGAAGCAACAACGATAATATATTTGGGTTTACGGGTCAAATCACGGTATTTCAAATCAATCGTAAACTGCTTCCAGACTACATTTCCGCTTTCATCGAAAGAACCTTTGGACTCTTCATCGGTAATGGAACCGTAGGCTATGACATCTTTATTGGCTTCAGAAAGATCAACCGTATAACGCGTAGGACTACCTTCTTTGTTATTGTTGACTTCATAAGCTGTCTTCACTCCATTATCATCAACCAAACCTTCATTGTCAGTCAAGGCAATATAGATAGCACATTTATCACCGCCCGAGTTTTTCAATTCCTCCACATTATGATCTCCACGATCTATACTGGTTCCACGAGTGTATTTGTACCATCCCTTCAGCTGCGTAGGACGTGACGTAAACTCACGACCAAAACGTATACGTGCTCCCATCGGGCTTGTATACGTTTCCATATAACGTCCGATATAGATGTTACCGGCAGCAAATTTTCCGATACTAAACACTCCCACAAATTGCGAAGACAATTTAGCCGATTTACCACCTACGGTATGTACATCGTTGCTTTCTCCGATACTTGGATTTTTACTCATGGTAGCTGCTCCCACATTACCGGTATCCCAATACGAATTCTTAGCAGAAGCCTCAGCCGCAGTTCCCGGGAACCAAATTTTTCCATTCTGATTCCATTCATCAAAACTTCCATTTTCCAGTTGTTTCTGAAGTTCGGTGGTCGCAGTCGTTATCTTTCCGTTTACTCCATTTATTGCAAAACAGAAATCATACTCCGTACCGGGAATCAGACCGGTTATGGTTGCAATAAGCTTTCCATCGGCCTGTTCAACATTGGACACCGTATTCCAATCTTCCGTTCCGGAAATGCGATATTTACACTCTTTGGTAACAACACCGTCAGGAAGAGGAAGAGTTACGTCTGCAAAATCAGACCAGACATTTACACTCGGATTACTTTCTTTAGGAATGGAAATATTCACATTATACTCTTTGGTAGAAGGATCTAAAGTAACAGATACACCACCAATAGCACCATTGGCCTTCATAGTATAGTTAATACGGTAGTGCTGACGTTCTTTTACATCTGTAATCGGTTCGGATTCAAAAACAAAAGAACGCCCATCCGTATTTGTCAATGCCAACGAAATATTCAGATTATCCACCGCAAAATATCCGGAACGTGTTTCATCCTTACCAAAAACCAGTTTACCGGAAGAATTACCCACAGAACAGCTCAGTTTCGAAAAATACTTCTTCACATCAGCACTGTAATTGACTGTCACTTTCACATTAGCCAAACGACACTCTATATTCACATTCTGATTTACTTTCGGAACAACCGTTACTTCACTTTGCCCCCAGTAATAAGGCTCGTCAAATCCGGCTGTCCCTACATCAACCCCTTTTGAGAAAGCATTAATGGTATAAGTACCCAATGGTAATTCAAGGGGAGCAGATGTCCAGTTATGCCAGTCATCAGTCTCTTTCACAACAGTCCCTGCTCTGTCAACTACCTGCAAGGCAATCGGCAACTCTTCTGCCCTTGTCGCCGGAACCAAAATCGTACTTGTATTCTTCTCCACGGAAAACTGGAGATAGCCAGTCTTGCCGTTAGAAGTCTCTTCTTGTTGGCATGATGCCATCACAAGAGTAAAGACAGAGACGAACAAATATATATATCTTTTCATTGGAAATTCAAATTAGTTTTTCACCACTTTTACTGTCAATTTCTTGGCTAACTCCTTACCATTATTATCAATCAGTTTAATAGTAAAATAATGTTGCTGAAGGCCAAACGGTGACAACATAGGCATAAAGCCGGATACATCAAAGATGAACTCTTTTTTATCTTTAATCGGATCATTCGGATCAATCAAACCAATACCGGATCCGTCTTCCAAACTACCTCCAAGTTTATCTTCCAAATCACCGGGATTAGCCAAATCGAATGTTTCTCCCAACCCCATTTGAGAAATCAAACCTATAAACTCATTAGAGTCTGAAGTGATAGTCACAAGCAAGTTCCGGATTCCGGCCGGAGCTTTCATCGTTACCTGAACTGTCGGCGGATTGTTCGTATCCACTTCCACCACTTCATCTGCTCCGATAATCTCTGGTCCGTCTTCTGCCGGCTGATCCGGTTCTGTCGGCTGATCCGGCTCCTCTGGTTTCGATTCTTCAATCAGTTCTGTTGGTACTTTCACTGTTATGCCGGTCTCGTCCATTGTCAAGTCAATATCCAACTGTATCCCCAATTTCGGATCAGAAGGGGTCACATCCGGATTTTCCGGGTCCTCACCCTCTTCTACAGGTTTCACTGTAACATTAAAAGAATCACCTCCCTCCAAGCCTTCTTCATCGGGTTTGGTCACAGTATAAATAGTTTCAATGTCTCTACCTGTTTCCTTCTCAGTTACTTTTGCCACAATTTTGATCGAAGTGGCTCCATTGGGAATGCTGAGATAAATTGAACCTAAATCTTCCTTCTTCACATAAATAACTCCGCCAATCCCATTTGAAACGGTGAACACATAATCGTCGGCAAACATACTAAGAAACTCGTCCGATACATTCAAACTGACCTTTACCGTTGCCGATTTACAGAGAACTTCCGCCTTAGATTCCATTCCCTGCTTCACTTCAATAGAAGAACTTCCTTCAAAATAAGGAGTACGCGAAGCATCTTGCAAAACACCGCTTTTAGCCACAATCTTATAGTTTCCTACCGGAACGACCAACGGCAAGGCCTCTTTCAGCTTCGCATAGCTGGCAAACGAACGAACCACAGCCTCAGTGGCATTATCAACAATCTCTACTTTATAGGTATTCACATCCAGTTCATCAGTAAGTGACGTACTTTCAGCTTTTGTAGAAGGCGTAGCCTGCGTCTTGTTCACCAGATCCAATGTCAGAAGTCCTTCGTCATTCTTCAAATTATATTTGCCTTCCAGCTCATTTTTCATCTCGCAGGAACTCAAACAAAGTGCTATCAATGCCAGCACTGCATATATGTTTCTTATCGCATTCATATATACCAATCTTTTATATTTACTTACTTGCATTACCCGGCCAATACTCTTCCGGAATCTCAATATTCACATCCTTATCTTCCGTACCGGTATCCACGGTTACGTCCAACGATGCAGTACCCGTAGAAATAGTAATCACCTCCGGATCTACTGTAATAGTAAGATGCGTTTTGGGATCTACTTTTTTCTCGGCAACCAAAGCTTCCATCACCACCGCATTGCCTTCTTTATCTTTGAAACCTCCTACAGTGATAGATACATTCTCACCATCGGCATTTGCTTTCAGATAAGCATCCTTACCGGAGTCTTTTTTCATATTTACTTCAAAAGGAGCAGTCAGGTGTGAAGTAGAAAGGGAGACAGTACAATCCGAATAATATTTCAGAAAATCCTCCGTATAAACGACTGATACTTTAACATTAGCCGGCTTACAGTACAAAATAACATTCTTTTGTTCGCCTTCACTGACAGTGAACTCCTGGCTGCCTTCCACATACAGTTTATCGAAACCTGCATCTACATTATCACCGTAGAAGGCTTTCACCGTATATTTTTTGCCGGCAGTCAGATCGATAGACAAAGGCATATCCTTGTACAGGCCATCGTATAAAGAGGTACCGTCGCCCTCGTTGACCGTAACTTGATAGTTATCGACTTTTTTGTATTCCGCTTCGCTGACGGAACGGGTTTTCTCTGCAAAAGAAGGATTGGCTGAAAGCCCAAGACTTAAAGAACCAACACCGTATGAAACAGCATCACTGCCGGAATCACACGAGGCAATACATGAAATTAGCATCGCCATACTAACCATAAAAGAGAGTCTTTTCATAATGATAACTACTAAATATTATTCATAAGTTGTAAAAACCGCAGGCAAAATTATAGTTTTCTTTTATTATAATAAATACACAACCTTCGATTCCTTACAAAATCTGAAAAAAGGGCCACAAATAGTTGTTTAATCATAAAAACAGACCACAGAAATGGGCTAAAACAAGAAAGTCCCGCCTTTCTTATGAAAAACAGGACTTTTTTTATACAATATTATTTTATTATTTCTCCGGCATAAGAACCACTCCAAGTTTCTTTTTACCATCCATTTTCACAACAATCGGCCTCTCAAAGTGTATGTGACGAAGATATTCAGTCTCAAATACGGCAGGTTGCGCATTCAGAAACTCCTGGTTGTATATTCCATCATTCATAAACGCATTGATGGTGAAATAACCTACACCAAAGGAGGTCAGATTCTGGAAGAAATGCGTCCCCTGACTGGGGTCTACCCGGTAATTGGTCAGTCCGGCTTCCACAATGACACGCGCAGCAGAAATATGCGGCCACTTCACCGGGATACCTAACCAAGTGTCACTGCTTCCCCATCGTCCGGGTCCGACAAGTACATAGTTCTTGCCTTCATTCAGGAACTGCTGGTTAAGTTTCTCTATTTCCCAAGCTATATTCTGATTGTTCGATGCACTGTAATGATCAGTCTTGACATATACGATATCATGTATTTCGTTCATAATGCCATGCCCCAAGGAGTTATTGGAACGGAGCAGCACATCTTCGTCCGGAATAGTAGTAAGATCTTCATCCAGCATATCTTTACTGTCTACAATGGGACGTACCTGAAGCAGATAGAACGTACCGGTCTTATCACGGTCATGATTGAGTGTCACTGCAAATTCGATCTCTACCGGACGGCGCATCTCCTGCTGCCCATAACGAAGTACCCAGCGCAGGATGCGTGCCAACGGAAATACATCGTGCTGCAAGATGTTGGCAAACGTAATCACTTTACGCCCACCGGGATATAAACCGTCACGAATCACCTGGTCATACGGATCATAAGTAGAAGCTATATACCGTAACGAACCGTCTTTTTCGGCTTCTTTCACATGCAACTTCAGAAGATTGAATCCATCATCAATCGAAAAGTTATCACCGGCATTTTTCAGATCGAGAGCGTAAAAACGGGTCTGCGTCTCTTTCAAGGCAATATCCAGTTCACTGGTTTGCAACACCTTTGAAGGATGGGCAGGCGAGAAACGTAAAGTCATACCTCCGTCCACGATATACTTGCCCAAACCGAGAGCCAGGTTTACCGTACCTTCTTCAGCTTTCTCGTCGCCAATGGGATAGTAATTGAGAGATCGGGCTACACCGGACATCGAAGGATAATAACGGTCTCCGTACTGATTGCCGACCACTTGTTGCAGAATAACGGCCATCTTTTCCTGATCGATCACATTCGAAGTGGCCTGCATATATGCCTTACTGTCGCGGAAATAAACAGACGCATATACGCCTTTAATGGCATCGGACAGCATACGGAGCATCTCATATTTATCATCCAGATAAGGAATCATATAGGTATTATAGATTCCTGCAAAAGGCTGATAGTGGGAGTCCTCAAGCAAGGAAGAAGAACGAATGGCGATAGGAGACTTCACCACATCGAAGAAAGTAAAGAAGTCTTCAACCAGACGGTCGGGCAACTTCGCTTTCAGGAAGTATTTCAGAATCGTATCGTCATCAGCATCGGAAAGGGCAATCTGATACAGATTATTGCTATCCATAAACTCGTCGAATACATCGGTACAAAGCACCACTGTTTTCGGGATAGCCACACGGGCATTCTCAAATTCTTCAAATTCCGGATGACGCTTCACCATATTGTCAATAAACGCCAGTCCACGCCCCTTTCCTCCCAACGAACCGTCTCCGATACGGGCAAAGTTTGAATAACGGTCGAAGCGGTCGCGTTTGAATACAGCTACCACTCCCTGATTTTTCATTTTTCGGTATTTAACAATGGCCTCAAAGATGATTTTACGATGCGCATCCACATCTTGCAGACTATGCCAGGTGATGGGACGAAGGAATTCCGCAACCGGAAACATAGCACGTGAATACAGCCAACGTGAAACATGATTGCGACTGATGTGATAAAGGAACGATTCGGCAGGAACGGCAAAAAGAATATTCTGCAACTCTTTCAGGTTCCGAACCCGGGCTATCTCGACACCCGTCTCAGGATTACGGAACACAAAGTCGCCAAAACCGAAATTATCGGAAACAATCCGGCGAAGATCGACATCCATTTTCTTGGAATTCTTATCAATGAACGTAGCTCCATATTTAGCCGCATAGGCAGCGTTCTCTGTCTCGGACGACTGGATGATCAAGGGTACGAACGGATCTTTCTTCCTGACTTCCGCACAAAGCTTGATTCCTGCCATGCCGTCCTTCTCTCCTTTCTCCACACGGGGAAAGCGGACATCGGTGATGACTCCCAGTATATTATTGGTATACTTATCGTATATATCCATTGCCTCCTCATAAGTACGGGCCAATACTATTTTGGGACGCCCGCGCATACGGAGTGTACGTTGATGGGCATTCAAAGCCTCGGTAGAGAACTCCTGACTCTGCTTCAACACAAATTTATAAAGATTGGGAAGCACGGATGAATAGAAACGGATACTGTCTTCTACCAGCAGAATCAACTGCACGCCCACCTCTTTCACGTCATGCTCCAGGTTCATCTTGTCTTCGATCAGCTTGATGATGGACACCAGCAAATCAGTATTTCCCAACCAACAAAACACGTAGTCGAATGCACTCAGGTCCTCGTTCGCTATCCGTTTGGTAATGCCGTGACTGAACGGTGTCAGGATAACGATCGGTATCTGTTCGTACTTCTCCTTGATATGACGTCCGATATCAAAACTATCGTTGTCTCCCGTACCCGGCATGCAAATCACCAAATCAAACGATACACTCCCAAGCTGTCTCAACGCCTCTTCCTCGGTAGAAACTTGCGAAAAACGAGGGGGATAACGGAGCGAAAGCGAGGTGTATTCATTGAAAATCTTTTCATCGATACGTCCGTCATCCTCCAGCATAAAAGCATCGTAAGGATTGGCTATCAATAAAACATTAAAGATTCGCCTTGTCATCAGATTGGCAAACTGAGTATCTTTAAAATAGAGCTGGTTTAATTTAAATTTGCTGAGCATGGGTTTCCCGTAGTTTTAAAATTCAACAGACAAAAGTCGCTGTTTTTATTGGGAAAAGCAAGAAAAAGCAATTCACTTTATTGCCAACTTCCAATATAGGCACAGATTATCTTCCCATTTCCGATTTGAAAACAAACCGAAACATCAAAGTCGAGAAATCCGAAATTACTAACTAAAAGACATAATCCGAAGGTAAAAACGAAGATTTGACATATTTACCCTCAATACTCTTTCTATCATTTTATCATTATTTAATCAAAATATTCCATACAATCAAATAACATTAGAAAAGTTTTCCTATATTTGCGATACAATAAAGTGACATTTTATCAGAATCAACCTATTAAAACATACTATTATGAACATCGAAAAAATCATGTCCTCTTTAGAGGCTAAACATCCCGGCGAATCAGAATATCTTCAAGCTGTAAAAGAAGTGCTTCTCTCTATCGAAGATATATACAATCAGCACCCTGAGTTTGAAAAAGCCAAAATCATCGAAAGACTGGTAGAGCCGGACCGTATCTTTACGTTCCGCGTGACATGGGTAGATGATAAAGGTGAAGTACAAACCAACCTGGGATATCGTGTTCAGTTCAACAACGCTATCGGCCCGTATAAAGGCGGTATCCGTTTCCACGCTTCTGTCAACCTGTCTATCCTGAAATTCCTCGGATTTGAACAGACCTTTAAGAATGCCTTGACTACTCTGCCGATGGGTGGTGGTAAGGGCGGCTCCGACTTCTCTCCACGTGGCAAGAGTGATGCTGAAATCATGCGTTTCTGCCAGGCATTTATGCTTGAATTGTGGCGCCATCTGGGCCCGGATATGGACGTACCGGCCGGTGACATCGGTGTAGGAGGACGTGAAGTAGGCTACATGTTCGGTATGTATAAGAAACTAACCCGTGAATTTACAGGAACCTTCACCGGAAAAGGACTTGAGTTTGGCGGTTCACTGATCCGTCCGGAAGCTACCGGATTCGGAGGTTTGTACTTCGTCAACCAAATGTTGCAGACTAAAGGTATCGATATAAAAGGCAAGACTGTAGCTATCTCCGGATTCGGAAATGTTGCCTGGGGAGCTGCTACCAAAGCTACCGAGTTGGGAGCAAAGGTTGTTACAATCTCCGGCCCGGATGGTTACATCTATGATCCGAACGGCATCAGTGGGGAAAAGATCGATTATATGCTTGAACTCCGTGCTTCGGGCAACGATATCGTAGCTCCGTATGCTGACGAATTCCCGGGATCTACTTTCGTAGCCGGTAAACGTCCTTGGGAGGTGAAAGCCGATATAGCCCTTCCTTGTGCCACTCAAAACGAATTAAACGGCGAAGATGCCAAAAATCTTATTAATAACAATGTTCTTTGTGTCGGAGAGATCTCCAACATGGGTTGTACACCCGAAGCCATCGATCTTTTCATCGAACACAAAACGATGTATGCACCGGGTAAAGCAGTCAATGCAGGTGGTGTAGCAACGTCCGGGCTGGAGATGTCACAAAATGCCATGCACTTGAGCTGGAGTGCAGCAGAAGTAGACGAGAAACTCCATACCATCATGCATGGTATCCATGCACAGTGTGTGAAGTATGGTACAGAACCTGACGGATATATCAATTATGTGAAAGGTGCCAACATTGCAGGCTTCATGAAAGTGGCTCATGCCATGATGGGACAAGGTATCATCTAAAAAGCTTTGTTTAGTTGTATTTGTGAATTGCGTTACTCATTTCCTGAGACAGGATGTGGGTAACGCTACTTTTTTCTGAAAAGGTTTCATTTTCAACTAAAATAGCCTAACTTTGCATTTCGAAACCAAATAATTGTTACGAAATGTTACAACCCGAATTAAAGATGCGCCGCGATAAAATTCGCGTGCTGATGGCTCAACAAAACATTGATGCCGCTCTCATCACTTGTAATGTAAACTTGCTCTATACGTATGGCCGTGTTGTCAGCGGATACCTCTACTTACCTCTCCACTCACCGGCCTTGTTATTCATCAAACGCCCCAACAATATTACCGGCGAACACGTCTTCCCTATCCGAAAACCGGAACAGATTCTTGATCTGATTAAAGAAAGCGGATTGCCTGCCCCTCAGAAACTGATGCTGGAAGGCGACGAACTGTCATATACAGAGTACAATCGCCTTGCCGCTGTTTTCCCAGAGTCGGAAATTGTAAACGGAACTCCGTTAATCCGCGAAGCGCGTAGCATCAAGACTCCTGTAGAAGTGGAATTATTCCGCCGTTCGGGTGTAGCTCACGCCAAAGCTTACGAACAGATTCCTTCTGTTTACCGTCCGGGAATGACCGATCTGGAATTTTCAATCGAAATAGAAAGGTTGATGCGTCTGCAAGGTAATCTGGGAATCTTTCGTGTGTTCGGTCAGAGCATGGAAATCTTTATGGGCAGTGTACTGACCGGAGACAATGCCGCTTTCCCTTCTCCATACGATTTCGCCTTAGGAGGTGAAGGACTGGATCCGGCTCTCCCGGGAGGACTCAACAGAAGCCTGCTAAAAGAAGGTCAAAGTGTGATGGTAGACCTCGGAGGAAACTTTAACGGATATATGGGCGATATGAGCCGCGTATTCTCCATTGGTAAGTTGAGTGATGAAGCGTATACAGCCCATCAGGTCTGTCTCGACATACAGGACGCCGTATCATCTATGGCCCAGCCCGGAGTTGTATGCGAGGATTTATATAATACAGCCATCGATATAGTGACCAAAGCCGGTTTTGCCGACAAGTTCATGGGTATCGGCCAGCAAGCAAAATTCATAGGTCATGGTATCGGTCTGGAAATTAATGAAGCTCCGGTGCTTGCCCCCCGTATGAAACAAGAACTGGAACCGGGAATGGTCTTCGCTCTCGAACCTAAGATTGTAATTCCGGGTGTAGGTCCCGTAGGTATCGAAAACTCGTGGACAGTAACACAAGAGGGAGTAGAGAAACTTACTATCTGTAACGAAGAGATTATTGAGTTGCAATAAAATAACTCTTTCTACTTCTACTTAAAGTGACAAAGCACCAGAAGAAAATTTATCTTCAAGACCCACTAAAGTATGTCTTGGCTGCTAAGGCGTATATCTTAGCAGCCAAGATAAAGTATGTAGAGAAATATTTTTTAGGATACGAATATAATAAGTCCGCAGCTTTCGTATTTTTTATCTTAACTTCAAGAATATATTTGAAAGTGATCTGAATCTCTTCCCATTAAATCATAAAACTTGGACAAACTTATAATATGGACTGATAGAAAAGAACAAGTAAGCCTAATGAATAAACTTCGCAGATAGAAAAAACTAAATTTAACTTCCTAACTGAAAAACATTCTTTATATTTGTAAAATTCATCAATTAAGACGACTAATTACTATGAGCTTCTGTCACAATTGCGGCCAAAAAATTGAAAATAACGAACGGTTTTGTTCAAACTGTGGGGTTCAGTTATGCAGTGAAAAGGAAAGTCACACTGCCCACGAAACAAATGCAGCAAATAAATATGGATATATCCTCACAAATCTAACAGCTTTGGGCAGAAAGTTGAAAGTAAACATATCACAAATAAAAGAACTCCTTTCCCTCTTTATTTCTGCCCGAAGAAACGAAAACGTATATTATGAATGTATAGATGTCTCAGATGCCGGACTTTCTCCTCAGGATTGTTGGGAAAAGCACCAAAAAATATTGGCTGGAAAATATCGACATTCTCTTTATCATGAAAATAAAAAAACGATATATGTATTCATCATCGGTGGTGATGACATCATCCCGATGCCGGTCGTGAAACACTTTCGTCCAACAAGTAATGAAAAAGATATTGAGACAGATATTCTTTACAGTTTTCTGTCGGAACCGGATACACAACAAAAGCTTGAAAAGTGGGAATTGTTTCAATATCCCCAAACTGTACATGTAGGCCGTCTCCCATTAGCAGCAGATGCAACCTGGGAACACCTTGAAAACTACCTCCATCGTTGTGTGCTATTGAACCAGTCGAAAGGCATCCCCCTTCATCAAGCTTATGCCCAATGCGATCCGCACTGGAAAAAAGTAAGTATAGAGGTGATGAAAGAAATCATAAACAGTAATTGCATACCCACTTACGATCCCCCGATAGATCCGAGATTTTACTATCAACATATCTTTCTCACGCCCGATATAACAGTAGATATTGTCGACAAAGTATTCAATACTGATGCCCAACTGTACTATTTCAACATGCATGGAAGCAATGCACCTTCTGTCAGTGGATTTCTGGGACAATCAATCATAGAAGGACAAGGAGCCAGTATCGGCATTTCTCCTCGGGAACTAACGCGTGCAAATAAAGCGAATATCGTTGTCACAGAAGCCTGTTACGGTGCCAAATACATCCAGAAGAAAGTGAATGACTCCATGTTGTTATCAGCTGTCACAGAACAGACAATGATCTATATAGGCTCCTCACGTATTGCTTACGGAGCCGTCGATCAGCCTCTCCAATCCTCCGTTTGGACTAGCAATGCAGATATCATCGCACAAGTATTTATGTCCGAAATGTTATCCGGATCCACAGCGGGTGAAGCCTTATTCAAAGCACGTAGTGAAGTTTTCAAACGTACTTCGGAAGCCTCAGCAGAAAATATGCTGACTGTAACAGAATTTAATTTATTCGGAGATCCAAGCTTAAAGACTTCCAGAACTTCAGAGCATTCAAAAGCATCAGAAACAGATTTCTTGATCATACCATCTGCTGCCACCACAAAATGTGAAATAGAGAACCTGTATGAGAATAAACCCAGTTCTATCCTTTCGGCGGTCAGACAACTTGTTAACATCAACCTGCAACATATCAGAGAGAAAATAGACAAGCATTTATATGAATATTACCAAATAAAACCACGCGAACTAACCCATATTTTCCTGAATAAATATGCGAATGGGAAGAAAGAGTATACGTACGCCTACTCCCTTAACGAATATACCCGGTTATTGGTAAATACTTCGCCCCAAGGAGAAATCATGGAAATATTAACATCAAAATAAAAACAACTATGAATGATACATGCATATCTTGCCACGCTACACTCAAACCGGGAGCTAAATTTTGCACCCAGTGTGGTACTCCACAGCCTGTTGAAGCAAAAACAACGCCTCAATGCAGTACTTGCCACGCTACACTCAAACCGAGAGCCAAATTTTGTACCCAGTGTGGTGCTCCACAAACTCAACCAGGCACAACAGCCAGTAGTGCACAACCCATCGATACAACCTCCGCACCTGCTATGACTATGCACAAACAAAAAATAGTATGGAACGTACAACCAGGAGAAATAGCCCGCTGCATCAATGAAGCGGAATTTATGCAATATGACACAGCTTTGGGCATTATTATCAATGACGGCACCACAGCCTATATCAAAGCAAACGGAAAACTTATAGCCGAAATACATGGAGGAGCCTACAACTTTATCAAGCCGGAAGAATTGGAAAGCCTTCTCAATACGCGTATCGGAGGATTAAGATCGGGAATCGGCAACGGATTTCGTTTTATAGCAAACCTTATTTTAGGCAGACCGGTGAAAGATCAGATCAACAATCAGGCAGATGAGCTTCGCCAGCTTCAATCTTTAGACCACACCATTGAATATCTAAAGAAAGGAGATCTTATTTCCATCACCCTCAAAGTTGACAAAAGTTTTCAGCTTATTTTCGGAGCAGCGCATCCGACTCCGGAAGAATATAATGATTTTATCCCGATGAAGATCAGGACCAGATATCTGGATGTAGACATGGGAATGCGCGCTTTCTTCCGAATCGAAAAGTTTGACCAGTTTACCGACCACTATTTAGGAGACAATAATAGCGTAACCACCCGTTCGCTGGCACATCAGATTACCCCAATCATACAATCAGCCATTCAGGAATATATGAATGATGTCGAACTGAACAATCTGCAGATTCCTTCCAACGTAGTAGGACAAATAGAACAGAAACTCAAGCAACAGGCCACATGGTCTTTACACGGAATCGTTCTTGAAAAGATAGTGGAGATAACCACCTCCAATCAGGATTTAGAAAGATTGCGTGAATTAAGCCGGGAACTGTATCTATCAGATCAGGAACTGGACTATCTTCACCGTACGAACGATTTTAAAAACCGCCTCAATACAGAAATAGCCCAACAGACATTAAATGAAGCGCAAAGTGATCTGGATTTATACAAAAGATTGGGAGAAGTTAACAAAGATCGGCTTCTGACCGAACAAGAATTTGAAAACTTCTACATGGTTCTTTCAAGGGAAAGAAGAATCCAGGAAGCACAAAGCAATCTCACCGAAATACAAGCTCAAGATGTGATCAATCAGGCATTGGCAGATATCGAACGTACCGGATTGCTGCGTGAAGAAGAAACGGAAATTTTAAAATTCCAGATACAAGAGAGACAATACCACCGTGGATATGCCGTCAAACTGATGCAACTGCAAAATGCCATCGAATATGAAAAGGTGCGAACAGGAGGTGAACAGGAAGTAGAACTGCAGGCCATGCTTCACCAACTGGAAATGACGCAACATGAAGATACCTACAAAGACGATCGTTTCTACAAAGAAATAGAAAAAATCACAGCCCGAAGACAGGCCGAACTGCAACTGCAAAAGGAAGCCCAACAAGCTCAAAACGAACAAGTGGAGTTTGCATATGACTTAGCCGAACGCGGACGTGAAGCCCAAATGGAACGACTCCGCCAAATAGAAGAACTGGATGCAAACATGGAAGACCGGGCATCTGCACGACGCATGCAGGAACAACAACAATTACTGGACGATGAAGCAGACAGAAGACGAATCGAATTGGAAGGCCTGAAGACTCGCCAAGGTATGACTGCCGAACAAATCATGTCTGAAAAAATTGCTAATATGAGTGAAGCCGCGCAAGCTGAATTCGCAAGAACATTTGCTGCCGGAAAAGATGTGGAGCAGGAAAGAGAACTCCGCAAACAACAGGAGGCCTGGATACAACAACAGAAAGAAGAGCGAAAAGAAGAAAACGACCGCTTGGAAAGAATCATGTCGCAAATGCTAAATACAGCCGCTAACATCAGCGGAGGTGTCGTACAAAACGAAAGGAACATGAAAGAGGAATACCGTCAGGAGATACACCACGAACAGGCTCGTCACGATCAGCATCAAGATCAGGCATTGAACTATACTACACGGTATGCACAACCGATGCCTTCTGCCACTTCTCTTTCTCCGACAACCAATGGAGGACCGGCAAAAAGTATTCAAAAAGTATGTTCCAAATGTCAGGCCATGTGTGAACCAAACGAACGTTTCTGCCAGAACTGCGGCAGCGAAATCTAAACAATAAGAGTATGGATATAGTAAAAGGCACAGTTTTAATCAGATACATGAACAAAGATTCGAAATCGGAAGGAGAAATCCCCTTCTTGATTTCTGAAAATATGGATATCTATCGGATGTACAGAAAGGAACACGGAGATATCAACGACCCTTATTTTACTCAGTTCGAAAAACAGGAAGTAGAAGTAGAAGGCGAAATACAGGAAAGTAATTTCTTTCTGGTAGAAAGACTAACGAAAATCAATTTAGATAATAGAGCAAACGACCTAAAAAATAATGAAAAAGATTTGTACTAAATGCAATAGAACGGTAGAAGGTATCGAAGCGAACGGTAAGTTCTGTAGCCAATGTGGTACGGAACTGACCGAACTGCCCGTATCGTCGACACCCAGTGGAGTATCGATCAATGAAGATAACCGCATAGACAAAAGTGTGCACACGGGAGATAATATAAAAGTCGGAGGCGATAATGCACAAACCATTAATAAGCAACAAGTCAGCACTACAAATATCACCAACATCCAGCAGATTCAACAAGATGAAACCAAGAAAATAGTAAATTGCGCAATCTCCGGAAAAGCCGTACTTCTTATAAAAACGGCCAACTGTCCCAAGTGCCATCGGTGTGTATCACAAGAATACTATATTGACAGTAAACGAATGTGTACAGATTGTTATGAAAAACAATATGGACACGCATACGATCCTCTCTCATCTACCCCTACTACCATCCGTCCAACAACATCGTCCAATAGCTATCGGCAACAAGCCAAGACAGAAGGAGTAGGTACGCTAATGGGAAATGGCACTCGCCCTACACCTCCTGCTACTCCTACTCCCGGCACTTCTGTGTCCAACAATAGCTCAACAAGTCCAATACTCTATATTGCTATTGCCGCAGCTATCGGAGTGGGAGGATACTTTCTTTTCAGCAATAAAGGTAGTGAAAAAACAGATATTCCGACAAAGCCGGTAACAGAACAAATCGTTTCCGAGTCGACACCAACTACCAATGAAACAACCAATAAGCAGTCTAAGAGACAGAATAAGACGACTTCTTCCGTAAAGCACTCTCAAGCCACAATTACGCCCAAAGTGAAAGAAGAAAGTCAGCCCAAGAAAACATCATCTTATGCAGCAGAACCATCAACTGCCAGAGAGAGTGTACCTGTACAACCTAAACTACAAACAGCCGGCGATTATTACAGTGCAGCAAAAAGTGCATATAATCGTGGCAACTATACACAGGCTGTCTCACAATTCCAAGAAGCGGCTGCCAAAGGTGATGTAGCTTCATATTACTATCTGTCCACCATATACAGAGAAGGAAACGGAGTTGGTAAAAGCGTCAATACTGCTTTTCAATATATGCTCAAAGCCGCCCAAGGTGGATATGTAGCTGCTTATTATGAATTAGCAGAAATGTATAGAGGAGGAAGAGGTACCGAGAAAAATATACCTCAAGCCCGGGTGTGGTACCAAAAGGTTATAGACACTGGAGGTAAGAATGCGGATAGGGCCAAACGAGCTTTAGATAATTGTAATTAATCATCCCAAATAAAGTATTATGAAGAAGATATCATTTTTTACACTGTTCATTTTATTGTCATTAGGTATTGAAGCACAGGTAAAGGTCAAATCTCCACATCCGGATGTGAAAGTTAAATTTTTACGTTGTGTAGAAGCTGGAGGAAGTGCTATATTAGAGTTCACAGTCAACAATCTAGGAGATAAAGACACCCAATTCGATATTGTAGGTTGGCAATCGAAAATCTATGATGATGAAGGAAATGTATATACAGATTTAAAAGCCCAGATATCGGGTAGACCTATGGCAACTGCCATTGAATTATTTCCCAGTAATATACCGGTAAAATGTAAAATACATATTGAAAACGTAAGTCAATATGCCTCTGAATTTTTAAAATGCCTGATACCCATTAACGCATATTCTTCAGGAAAAGCAATCGAATTTTTAAATATTCCAATAACAAGAGATTAGTATAAACATGAAAAAAATATTATTTTTAGCACTCGGATTAATCATCACGCTTTCCGTAGGTGCACAAATAAAAGTCGTTTCTCCACACCCAGACATCAAAGTGAAGTTTCTGAGATGTATTGAATCAGGTGGAACAGCTGTCATCGAATTTACTGTAAACAACCTTTCCAACCAAGATCAAGAGTTTACCATACTTGGTTATAATAATTACTCAACCGCATATGATGATGAAGGAAATGTATATCGAGGAGGAAACATTCAAATCTCAGATCAGACCTATTATGCAGTTAGTGTTGTATTTCCCAGCAATATTCCAATCAAATGCAGAGAACATATAGAAAAAGTCAGCAAATATGCAACTGAATTCTCCAAAGCTACTGTAGGAATTAATTACGGTCAAGGTACCAAAATAATCGAATTCTTTAATATTCCTATTACACGTGATTAATTAAACGCTTAAACATAATAATATATAAACATGAAAAAAGTATTATTTCTTATACTTGGATTAGTTATCACGCTTTCCATTAACGCCCAGGTAAAAATCGTTTCTCCACACCCAGACATCAAAGTAAAGTTTCTGAGATGTATTGAATCAGGTGGAACAGCTGTTTTAGAATTCACTATAAATAACATTTCGGATCAAGATCAAAAGTTTACCATATCAGGTTATAGTAACTATTCAACCTCATACGATGACGAAGGAAATGTATATCGTGGAGGAAATATTCAGATCTCAGATCAGAATTATCATGCAGTTAGTATTGTCTTCCCTAGCAATATTCCGGTCAAATGCAGACAACATATAGAGAAAGTAAGTCAATATGCAACTGAATTTTCTAAAGCAACTGTAGGAATCAACTTTGGAAAAGGATATAAACAAATAGAATTTTTCAAAGTTCCTATAACACGAGACTAAATCAAAACCAACAATGAAAAGAATATTATATTTTGCCTTATTGATTTCAATGGCAGTTACTATAAATGCTCAAGTGAAAGTAATCTCCCCTCATCCTGATATCAAAATCAAGTTTCTCCGATGTAAAGAGGCAGGTGGAACTGCAACTTTGGAATTCACTCTCACCAATCTTTCAAGAAAAGATATCATCATTTACATGTGGGGAGCAGAACCCACCAGAACCACAAAGATATACGATGACGAGGGGAATATCTATGACACAGATGAACAAGTAAATATACAAATAGCTAACGGCCCCGCCAGTAGTTATATGAAGTGTACAGAAAATACATTCCCGGCAGATATACCTGTCAAATGTAAAGTAGCTATCAACGGACTTGATGAATATGCAGCAGAACTATCAAGAGTGATCATAGATATGCTTGTTGTCAACGGAACCAATAAAGATATTGAGTTCAAAAATGTTCCTATTATACGTGATTAGTAAACATAGTTATGGCCATTTTTTTTGATCCCCAAATTGGAATACCAAAAGATTCGTCTACACTGAATGAATTAAATTCGTTCAGCAGGAATGAACTTTTTTCACCTTTCGATAATCCGTTTGCGCAACAAACAGATTCTGTTCTTTATGTTCCGTCGGTTTCTCAAATCCTCCACAGAGAAGATCACACTTCCACCTTGTGGATAGACAAACGACTGGAAGATAGCTCTAAAATAACTCTGGATACTTTCAATCGAGCTTTTGCTGACACGTTTCGAAAACATATACATGATAATCTTACGCCTATCAATTACCCCAAATATCCTGAACGACTGGACTTTTCCATGTTAATTAATCCGTTAGGTAAGATTTTTGAGACAGAAATAAACTGCTCCGTCATTCAGTGGTTGCGATACCAACATGGGATTGAGATGCCAGATTATTACAATCAAGTAAAGCCTAACACCCAATGTTGGTATATGAATGTAGATCTCAATAAGTCATCCAACCACCAGTTATCTACTATTGCCATCGGTACAGCATTAGAATTAATAATAAAGTGCCAGAAAGAGTTACCCAATGAAATAGGCAGTTCATCTTCCGATTTTTTTTGCATCTGGAAAGATATAAGGAATAAACGAAATGCGGCCTCACATCCGGGAGTAGTTAATGAAAAAGATTTTATTGAATTCTACCATTCCTTCTGCGAACTGATAACCAAAGGATGGTTTACCAGATTAATGGATCTAAAAACTAAATTGAAACCGCAATAAATAAACAGGAGGATATCTCTGTCTTAAAGATATCCTCCCATTTTCTAACATCACTATTAACTTTACTAAGGAATTTCTGTTACCGGAGTCTCCAACTTAATGTTTTCCCATCCCACCCATGTAGGAGAAACCATACATTGCGGCTCCTGAATTTTATCGATCAAGGCAGTAGCACGTTTCACTGCAACACTGGTTCTTTCGAACAGCTCTTTCATAGAAAGGTTACCTTTAGCGTCACGGATCGTCTTTATCAGGAAATACGTATAATATCCCTGCTTCTTTTCATGGTAAACACTTGAAGTCTGATCGCCACTGCTGGACGAAAAACTCAATGTGTTTCCTTGCGGCAATCCCACTTTCGGAACAACACGCACGCCCTTCTGTGCCAATAGCGGAGCAGCACTCTTATAACCACCGCTAAAGCAAGCATCGAGGAATACATAAGCCCCCTTCACCGGATAAGTAGCCAATTTTTTATACAGTCCGGACAATGAAATACCCAGACGGATATTCTTACCTGTAATATCCACCGGAAGTAAATAAGGCTCCTTAGTAGCCTCGTCATTATTTCCATGACCGGAATAATAGAATATCAGTTCGGCTTGCGGATCGGTGCTTGCCATGTTCACCAACCAGTCAAGTTGTTCGTGCATCATACCGGCAGTAGCATTCGGCACCACCTTGATCTGCCCGTCGGGTACCCCAAAGGTACGTACGCAATATTCACGGAACAGCACAGCATCATTTACGGCATAAGGCACATTAATTTCAGCATTGGCACCGGTCATACTATAATCCTCATTACCGATAATCAAAGCATAACGGTGGCGGTTCACAGCTCCCACAGGGACATCCTCCATCAACTCACTCTTGAAACTCAGCGAAAAGTCTTTCACATTCACCTTCCGTGCAGCCACATTTCCACTCAGATTGATAGAAGCGGCAGAAGACAGGTAATCTCCCACTTTCACTTTATAAGCCTCGTTCAGGAAAGTTGAACGGGTAGACTCCGTTACCGCCAACATTACGGCCACGGAATCTTCATCAAAACGCTTGTTCACCAGAAAGCCGTAATCGAGCACAGCCACATCCCCCGGAGCAATACTATCAATTGTCATTTCCGGAGAATCGGTAGTAAATATGTTCTTCGGCAATGTGAAATTCACCTTCACCTTACGCGCAGTCTGTGTTCCAAAGTTTTGCAAGGCAACCGTCAGCTTTCCGTTTTTACCCAAAGTAATAGATGTACCCTCAGACGCAAAGAACTGATGGTCGGCAATGCGCAAACGAGGCATTGCATATTCCTGAGTATTCACAATCAGCTCCGAAGGATCGGCATCAAATCCATTCGCTTCGAATGCATAAATGTTGATCTTAGCCAGGCTCGTGGGCAACTCTTTCTTTGCAAGATAACGGAATGTATACTGTTTGGACTTCCCGGCCGGAATATTGCCTCCGTCCAACTCACGCGGACCGTCGAAATACTGATCATATCCCTGCTGCTCAGCCAAACGGATACGTATATTATACGCATCTCCTTTACCTTGGTTCTCAATGGTAAACTGCAAAGCGAAACTCTCTCCGGCATCAATTACCTTATTATTATTGGCATCCGTAAACTGATCCATCTTGATTACCAACATGGCCGGTTCCACAGGTACCGGAACAGACTCCTGCTCCTGAGCTATATTTTCAGTCTTCTTCAACGCCTCTTTGTAAGCAGCCAGTCGGGAGGGAAAAGCGGTATAAGAAGCTCCGTCCTGAACTATCTTAGAAAGCACTTCATATTCCGGTTTCATATCCATATACTGATATACGCCTGCCAGTCCCTGCATATACAATTTGGAAGAAGGATCTTTCTGCAATATCTTCAGGAAAAGATCTTTAGCGTCCATCAGATAGCCCGATGCGCGCTGACGTACCAATGCATATTCAGTATCGTTGGCAATGGTAGCCCCATTGTTTACGATCTCCGTAGCACAATTGAAGTTGGCACGTGCCACACCAGTCATCAATTCAAAACTCTCGGGATGAAGTGCATACAAGCGTTTGTAGATATCCAGTGCCTCCACATTCTTTCCCTGCCGTTCCAGAATGCGGGCCTTGATAGGCAATACCTTATCATTATTCGGATCCACAGCCAGAATGCGGTCAATCGCACCAATCAACTTTTCCATATTATTGGTGGCGATATGTACATTCACCAGATTATACAAGAAATCGAGTGACACCGGATATTTGGCAATAGCCTGTTCCAGCACGCGTTCCTGATCTGCATATTTCTTCTGCTTCTGATAAATCATGTTCATATAAACATAACAGTCCTTCTGCTGAGCTTCCGTACCGGTATTAAGATACTCCTGAAAATACCTCAGCGCCTGTTCGTTCTTCTCCAGATTAAAGGCCGATACCGCTGCATAGTAAACCACCGAAGCATAACGGTTATCTTTCGGCAACAATTCACTGCGGAACAACTGCATCTGCGGCATATCGATATATGCAGCGGCAAAATCCAATGCTTTAGCCGGCTGTTTCTGTTCCGAATAATATACCGCCCCATTCAGCAGATAAGGATACAATGCCTTTAGCCTATTCTTTGCTCCCCCTATATACTGACCGTTATTCGGTGCCTCCACAACCTTCATGAAATTCGCGTAACTGTCCAGCAGATAGTCATACATAGCCGTTACATTCGTTCCTTTATCGCGCTCGCTTTCAAAAAGCACATACTGTTGGTTGGCACGCTTAGAAGCGGAGGACGCATCCTGCGCCCCCACTTTACCGGCCATAACAACAGTGAGAATGATTGTCAGTAAAAAAAATCTTTTCATCGTTTATTGTTGAAATGCATCCATAATTACAAACTCTACATTGATCTTGCGGAATTCTCCACCACGTTCTTTAGCTACTTCCACATGATATTCGTAGTCGTTCTTCGTATTACCTAATGTTGTCACATTCTTTTCGATATAACTCTTCACACCGGCAGCACGCATCAGTGCCAGCTGTTCGTTCTGTGTGATTCCGGCAGCCTTGGTCACCGTGATATTGTCGAGATTGCCATCTTTGTAATATGGCTCGTCCACGAACTCTCCGTACCGTCCGTCATAAGCCAGGCGTCCACGAATCGGAGCCGCATCGGCCGAACCGGTAATAATCACTTTCACCTGCTTACCCTCTGATAAATATTTGGAGAAATCGCCTTCAAAAGCATTCTTGATAATCTTCATCAAAGACATGGCGGCATTTGAGCGTTCAATGTTATAACCACCGGACGGGAAGTCTTCCTTAGCAGAAAACTCTTTATTGATCACCTCATACTGATAACCCACTTTATAATTGAGAATTTTTTTGCCGTTAGCATCCACACCCGGAATAACCTCTGTCTTCACATTGATCTGTGTGTTATCGGTAATCAGTTTATCCTGCTTTTTCTCTTCGATCACCTGTTCCTTTATTTCGGCCAATTGTGCTTCCTCACGGGTAGCCTGCTGCATGATTTCCAGAGGGACAAAGTTTTCATCCGCTTCCAAAGCAGTCAACTTTGTCCGTCCGATATTGTCATAGATATAAACCTTGTTGGTCGTTTCGTTGGTAACCTCCACATAGGCCAGCTCAAATTCATCTTTATCATTCAGCACATATACGGCATTCGAGAATTTCATTTTACCTTCCTCAAAGTCCCCTGCCTCGTTAGCCGGAACTTCCAATCCGATAGACGGCAACCCCTTAAAACCGATATTCAACATATTATTAGCAGCATCATATCCATCCACAAAAGGATTATCCATTGAGATACGGTCACCCGCCAATGCCGTAGCAACTTCCTGAGCAAACAACTGCTGCTGTTTAACACGGGTTTCATCGTTCACACGGATAGCATAATCCTCCATCGATTCTCCCTGCATCATCTTCACCCATTCATTCATCTTGGCGTCTACTTCCTTACCCATAATCTTTCCATAGAATGGGTTCAGCCCGTTCGCATCCCAGAAGACCATTTGCTTCGTACGATTGGTTAGCATGAATACCTCGCTATTCTGATTGTTCTTAAAGAAGCGTCCACCGGTAACACCGCCTATAGGATCTACAATCTCCTGCTCTATGACACCATTCTTCAAGTTGATGATCTCGATATTCTTCCCATCTTTTACCACACTGATGTATTTTCCTTCGGGATGGAATGACGGAGAACTAAGCGTTCCCCCCAACTTATCGAAGATGTCCACCTTATCCCAGTTTTTCGTATCGATAATGGTCAGGTGATTATCCTCCGTGGTTACTGCCAGCAACGAAGCATCCGGAGAGAAAGTCAGTTCTTTGACAACTGCCGACATAGGAATCGCTTTTCTCAACTCCTTTGTCTGGAAGTTCCAAATATTAATCGTCTGTCCTGTCCCTGCTGCAATAAAATAATTGTTCGAACTCATAGCCAGTGCAGTAGCCGGAGCATCTCCCTGGATATAAGCCAATGGCATATATTCTTTCGTATCATAAATAACGATTTCCCCTAACGAGTTACCTACAACGAAACTACGGGCATCGGTAGCATAACACATGGATACCGGCAGCGGTTTGGCTTTCAATTTTTTACGTTTCTCTTTCAATTCGAAAAGCTTCTTATTCCTGTCACGAAAAGAGTAAATGCTTACCGGATTCTTCGCTCTCAACACGGCGATAGAACTTCCCGTCGGATTAAATACGATACGCTCAATTTTGCGTAAATCATTAATCGCGATATCGCGCATGGTATACAACGATCCGTCAGACAAATAAGCAGTACAAAAAGTCGTGTTATCAAACGCATTAATCTTTTTCTGAGAATCAAACCCCCTTTTTTCTACAACTTGTGCCATTGCTTGTCCGCAGAACATCGCGGTGACAAAACAAAAAGCAATCCCTCTGTAAGTGTAAAATCCACATTTCATCCTATTCATACCTTAAAATGATTTAGTTTATGTTTAATAGTGTTTTGCAAAATAAGCATTAATTCTGCAATCTATCACAAACAGAAACTCCTTTTTTTTCATTTCCCGTAAAGTTTAGTTGTTAATACATAGAAATGAAAAAAGAATAGACAGAAAGACTGTAGAAAAAGAGCAGGTTTGTAACGGTTTTCCGTTACAAACCTGCTCTATAGCATACATTCCCTTTCCTTACGTGATTAGTCGGAAATCGAAAAAGACAAAAACTTATTGCATTTATTCATCCACGTTTCGTACGGGATTCAATCCCATTTTCTTAGCTTTTTGAAGCATAAATGAATAAGCAGCCTCGTATTCATTGGGAATCACTCCGTCCAAAATAGCATCTTTTATAGCACTTTTTAACGACCCCACTTCCTTGCAGGGTCCCAGATTAAACACCTCCATAATCTCTTCCCCACTCACAGGCGGCTGAAAGTTACGGACACGGTCTTTCTCTTCCAAATCTTTCAACTTCCGGCGAACCAGCTGGAAATTATTTAGAAAGCGCTGTTTACGTTCCGTATTCTTTGAAGTAATATCCGCCTCACAAAGTGTCATCAGGTCGTCTATGTCATCTCCGGCTTCAAAAAGCAGACGACGCACGGCCGAGTCCGTCACCACATCATCCGCTATCACGATGGGGCGCATATGCAGGCTTACCATCTTTTGCACATACTTCATTTTCTCGTTCATCGGCAACTTCATCCTCCTAAAGATATTCGGAATCATCTTTTCGCCTATGAAATTATGATTATGAAAAGTCCATCCCGCCTTCGGTTCCCAGCGTTTAGTCACCGGTTTGGCGATATCATGTAACAAGGCAGCCCAACGTAACCAAAGGTTATCTGTCACCTTGCTGATATTGTCGAGCACTTCCAGCGTATGATAAAAATTATCCTTATGGGCACGCCCGTTCCGGGTCTCCACCCCTTGTAAAGCCACTAATTCCGGAAAAATCAACGCCAACAACCCACTTCTGTCCAAATCGATAAAACCTTTGGAAGGGATAGGTGAAAGCATTATTTTATTCAGCTCGTCCGCAATGCGCTCACGTGAAATAATCTCAATCCGTTCCCGGTTACGGCAAAGAGACTCAAATGTATCGTCATCTATGTAAAAATTCAGTTGGGTAGCAAAACGGATACAGCGCATCATGCGCAAGGGGTCGTCACTGAACGTTATGTCCGGATCGAGAGGAGTACGAATGACCTTTTCCTTCAAATCATTCATGCCTCCGAACGGATCGACCAGTTCCCCAAACCGCTCCTTATTCAGGCAGACAGCCAGAGCATTGATCGTAAAATCCCGGCGGTTCTGATCGTCTTCCAACGTTCCATCCTCCACAATCGGCTTGCGTGAATCCCGCTGATACGATTCCTTCCGTGCTCCTACGAATTCCACCTCCGTTCCGTGATATTTCACTTGTGCCGTGCCGAAATTCTTAAAAACAGAAACATGCGCACCCCGTCCCAGACGTTTACCCAACGCCTCGGCCATAGCAATGCCACTCCCCACTACAACAACATCTATATCTTTAGAGGAACGCTGCAGAAAAATGTCGCGGACATATCCGCCCACCACATAACATTCCAATCCCAACATATCGGCCGTCTCCGAGATCTGTCCGAAAATGGGTTCACTGAAATGCTGCTTCAATTCCTCCTGAGTCAACTCTATCATCTTCATTTTTCTTTTTTACAGTGATTGAAGGTGGTAGTCTGTTACTAACACCTTACAGTTAATTAGGCCGCAAAGGTACAACTTTTCGCTCTTCACTTTCCACTCTTCAGTCTAAATTTGTATTTTTGCCCTTTCTAAGTAAAGAACAACAAAATGAAAAAACTGATTGTCCTGGCATGTACATTGTCACTGCTGACTGCTTGTGGTGACAACATCGAGAAGAAAGCGGGTGAAAAGCTTGCAGCTGCCCGCGCAGCTTTTGAACGCAACGACTACAACGAAGCCAAGTTGCAGATCGACAGTATTAAAATTCTGTATCCAAAGGCATTCGATACCCGTAAAGAAGGTATCAAACTGATGCAACAGGTAGAACTGAAAGAACAGCAAGAAAGCCTTATATATCTGGATAGCATGCTACAAGTCAAACAGCAAGAGTTCGAAGCTATCAAGAATAAATATACTTTTGAGAAAAACGAAGAATATCAAAAAATCGGTAACTACTTTTGGCCTACCCAAACCGTAGAGAAAAATCTGCATCGTTCCTTCCTCCGCTTCCAGGTGAACGAACAGGGAGTAATGACACTGACATCCATCTATTGCGGCCCAAGCAATATCCACCACGTAGCAGTCAAAGTGATAGCACCAGACGGAAGTTTCGCTGAAACCCCTGCGTCCAACGACAGCTACGAGACTACCGATCTGGGAGAAAAAATCGAAAAAGCCGACTACAAAATGGGAGAAGACGGCAACGTCCTCAGTTTCCTCTACATGAACCGCGATAAAAAGAATATCCGTATAGAATATATCGGTGAACGTAAATTCACAACGACCATGACTCCGTCCGACCGAGAAGCACTCGTCGGCACTTACGAGTTGGCCAAATTACTTTCATCCATACGTCAGATTCAGCAAGAGAAAGAAGAAGCCAACCTGAAAATCGAATTTGTGAAAAGAAAAATGGAACAGAAAGCCCAAGAAGAGGTTGCGGAAAAATAAATTTTCCTTTTTTCATAAGTCGCTCAGTGGGGCGACTTATGAAAAAAAGTTTCTACTGAACAAATATTAAAAGAGATTGGTTATCTTTGCAATGACAGCCTTTATTAAAATCAAGCTGATAAACAGTAAGTAATTATAAAACAGAAGCAATGAAGATTTCGCAGATACAAATTAAAAAGATGTGGGGAAAACAGGACATCGAATGGAATCACGTAGATCCCAAAGTCAATATCCTCGTCGGTCCCAATGGAAGTGGCAAATCTACCTTTCTCCGATTTATCTACTTGCTACTTACAAGTGATATCAAAGAGCTCAATAAGCTTAAAACAGATATCTTTATTCGGTTTGATGCAGGAGGTAGCATATTATATCATGCAGACAAAAAAGATTTTAGCATAGAATTTCAAAAAGACTGGCTTTTAGACATCGAATACATCAATACATTCGACATACCGACAGCTAAGAAAAGTACTCAATCTTCTCTTATGCAAGAATTGGATATGACTATTTATCCGCTAAATAAAAACGTTTTCAATTTCATCGACTATCGTTCAAAAATCCTTAACTACCCTGAACAGTCAGAAGAAATACAAGAACGAATCTCGATGTTATTTAAAATAATCAATAGTTTTTTTGCAAGCACTCAAAAGCAGATCAGTATCAATTCAAAAAATAAAATGGTTTTCACGTTTTTAAACCAAGAAGAGGAGATAGAACCGGAACAGCTATCCTCAGGAGAAAAACAATTGTTACTCATATTGCTCAAGGTATTTTTAAAGGAAGACAAACCGTTCATTCTGTTAATGGACGAACCGGAACTATCCCTTCACATCGAATGGCAAAGACGATTAATTGAAGCTATACAAATTCTAAATAAAAATTGCCAGATCATTCTTTCAACTCATTCACCGAGTATCTTTGCCGATGGATGGGGAGATAAATTAGTATTTATGGAGGATATCGTCAAACCGATATAAAAAGAGAAATGACACCAAGCAAAAAAGCTTATTATGCAACTGTAGCACAAAACTACAAAGCCTCACTGTTGTTGAATGGATGTAAAGCTGTCATCCATCTGGAAGATAAAAACGATATTATATTTTGGAATAAAATATTTAAAGAGGCATGTCCTCAATACAATTTTTATTTTATTCCCTACAGCCGCTCCCAATCTGGAAATAAAGCTACGGGAAGTTCCACTTGTCTTATTTTCAAAGATTTCCTCGACAGTAAGATGGCGATTGCCATAGACAGTGATTTACACTATTTAATGCAAGAACCAGATATAGATGCCAAGCATTACATACTACAGACTTATACTTATTCTTTCGAAAATCATCTTTGTTTCACAGATCGTTTAGCTGCGTTACCTATATTGACCTGCGGATTTACAAATAGCATTTTTGACTTTAATAAGTTTTTGTTGGCATACTCAAAAGAGATTTATCCGTTATTTCTTCTTTTCTTATATGATCACAGACAAAAGGAAAGGAAATTACCCAATGCTGACTTTTTCAAATTACTGTCATTCCCCTACAGCAACAATAGAATAGATGACAATGGAGACTATATTATTACCACTCTTCATAAAAGAGTCACTCCCCCAATATCCTATTTAAAAAGTATTTATCCCAATTATGATGAAGCAGTAGAGAAAGCCAAATACAAACGCCTGGGACTTACAGAAGAAAATACCTACTTATATATTCGTGGACATAATCTATACGATTTGATTACAAAATTAGGAGAAGAAATATGCAATATATTGAAAAGAAACGAAAAAAAACGTCTGTCAGAAGCGGGCGAACACGACAAAATAGAAACTATTTATCAGAGAAAAGATACATTTAAAAAGAAGCTCCTAAATGCCGATCTTTATTTCACCTATCCTGAGATAAAAAGATGTGTTCAAGATATTCGATCAATATGGCCTTAAATATACAGAAGCTGAAATAAAAACGAAAAGTAACAATCACTTACCAATATGGCCCCAATAATTGAGTTATCAATTATTGGGGCCATATCCATTATTATTATCCGTGATAATTACTTATTTCGGAAGCCACTTTGCTATTCAGTCACTATTGATATTCGTACAGCGTTCATTCCACGCATACCGCGCTCTATTTCAAATGTCACTCTATCACCTTCAGCAATTGTTGCTGGGGCAGAAGAGATATGGAAGAAATACTTTTCGCCATTATCCGTATCTTTCACAAAACCATAGCCTTTCGCAGCATTAAAATACTCGATACGCCCCATGTGAGGAGTCACTTCCACATCCTCTTGTTTGGGTACAGAAACCTCGATATGAGATGCATCTACTTCTTCCTCAATCCGTTCCTGCGGCACTGAATGCAAAACACCGAACTGGTCTACATAAGCAATCATATCCTCAAAAGAACTTGGACCGCTGCTTTGGCGTTCCTCTTTACGTTGTTGCTTCTCCTTACGTTTCTGCTCCTTTAGCTTCTCCCGGTCACGTTTACTTGTTGTTATTTTTTTTACCATTCAATAATTTTATGTCTGAATCAATACTGCCTGTTCTTTTACATGTTGATTGCCGGATAGGCAGTTTTATGTCACACACACACCAATAAACAAACGATTTCATCATTATATCCAGATCATACGCTACGCCGAATGCCAGCAGCACATAGGCGCGGCTTTTATCCTGAACAAAGCAGCAAATAATGATGTCGATTGGGGAATGCCATAAGCCGCAGAATGAAGCGGAAAACAATCACGCACAAAGAAGATTTCAGTATAAACCCAATGTTAGTAACGGCAAATATACACATATTATTCGGTTATTCCTAATTCTCCGGTCCCAATCGTGATGGGACCGGAATTGCCAGATAGCGCAATCACTTAACGGCACTATCCAGATCGACCTTCTCTATCAGTTCCTGATCCTGCCAATAAGGTATTACCTTTAGATGTTGCAGCCTTCCTACTATTATGGCAGGGTGAGTACAGAACTTCTCAGCAAAGTAACGGATAGATTGAAGAGTGTAATCTCCGGATTTTATAATCTCTGCTTCTTCAGAGGGAGAAAGGAGTATTTTCGATGCAAAAGTATCAGCCTCATGTTCTTTTTCTAATTGTTTATCCGTATAGTCTATATTTTCTAAGAAAATATCTTTCTTACCATGTAGCAAAATATGACCCACTTCATGGAAAAATGAAAACCAAAATATATCATTACGTTTATGACGCCCGGAAAGTTGAATACAAGGAGTATCATTCAACCAACGAGTAGCCCCATTGATAGGAGCTTTAGGCAAACAGGGAGTATATATAAGCTTTATACCTGCTTGTAAGCAAAGTGTCTGCAAACGAATAGCAAAATCTTGTGGATGAGTAGCTATAAGAGTCTTCATTTGAGGTATAAGTTCTTTAAGAGATTTCTCTGAATATACAACGTCTTGTTCCAAATTGGCAGCTTGCAGTTCACCTTGTCTAAGCCAGGCCGAAATTGCGTAAGGTTCTTTTGTTTTGGCTAAAGAAATTCGAAAAGCAACTTTTAATTGCTGATTAAAGTAATAATCTTCCCAAGCCCGAGAAGTACTAACTCCAAAAAAAGAAAATAATTGAAAAACCTTTTCACGGACTGTTTTACAAGGAGCCAGCCAGCCTTTTTTAACCATATCCGCAATAGGGAACAACATTGCCCACTCTGCGGAATTTTGAATTAATAGTTCTCTTTTCTGCCGGGCAATATATTCGTCATAAGCACGTTGCTTATTCACCCAAATTTCTCCTTGTTCTTTCCGGCATTTACGATAGTCTTCTGCTTGTTTTCCGAGGTCTTTATCCAAGAACACTATTTCCATGCTTGAACCGAAAGTGATTATATACTAACATGATACTCAATTCATATATCAGGTTTTATCTTTAATTTGATACCGTAAAGTTCCCGTTTCTTGCTGGTTTCCCAAAGTAATTACAAACTGCCACAATCTGCTTTTATCGCTATTTTGTCCCACGACCTAATAAGAAACTTTTCATTTCGAGGTGTTGGCATTGATGTCCCACGGTGGGTACGGTTGAAACCACCTCATAATGGCACGGTCATAATTCTATCGGGCTTATCAAGAAATAATAGAAAGCCCCGCAATGAACTGAATCATGAGACGGTAGAAAATCATAGTTCAATCACAATTATTACATCAAATATACTGCATATTTTAGAATTTGTGGTAACTTTGCTGTTGATAAGAGAATTGAAATGAATATAACGGAATATATAACTCGTAATGGCGGCTACATATCGTCAGCGGAAGCCAAAAAGGTATCGCTATATGACCAATTATTGTATGGTACGAGAACCGGGCGGATTGTACGGGTGCGCCGAGGCGTATACGCACTCAATAACGGACTGGCCAAACAAATGATTGATGTTGAAACATTGGTACCAGGCGGTGTATTGTGTCTTTATTCCGCATGGTCGTACCATGAACTTACGACTCAAATTCCACAAGCATACCACATTGCGGTAGAACGTACACGACGGATAACGCTTCCTGTGTTCCCGCCTATTGAACTTAGTTTTATGACACAAAAGGCTTACGAGCTTGGGGTTGTGGAAGTGGAGATTGACGGCTTCAAAGTTAAAGTGTATGATTTGGAAAAATCGGTCTGCGATGCCATCAAGTATCGGAATAAGATTGGCTTGGATGTAAGTTCCGAAATATTCAATAACTATCTGTCACGCAAAGAACGCGACATTACCCGTCTCTATGAATACGCATCGCAGCTGCGTGTGGGTAAAAAAATTGATGAGCTGATAAAATTTATACTATAATGAGCAAGACATATACAAACTCAGGAAAATCGGTTAAGGAACGGCTGCTTAATCTGTCAATAGCGGAACACTACAATCCGCAAATGATGATTTCCCGTTATATGCAGGAACGGCTGCTTTATCGCTTGTCCATCAGCAACTACCGTGAGCGTTTTATCCTAAAGGGCGGTGCGTTGCTCTATGCTCACGACCGCTTTGAAGCCCGTCCGACCTTGGATATAGACTTTACGGCGACCCGTATCAACAATGATAAGGAGAACATCAAACGAATTATCAAAGAAATATGCAATGTAGAATGTGCTCCTGACGGAGCCAGCTATGACGCTGATACTGTAGAAGCGGAGGATATAACGGTAAACAAGGAATATCACGGAGTTCGGGTTTCTGTCGTTGCTCATCTTGATACTGCCCGTCAGCGCGTATCTATGGACATAGGTTTTGGAGATGTCGTTACTCCTGCACCTCAAGAACTGGCTTTTCCGGCATTGATTGATACCGTGCCACAGGCGGAGATAAAGGCTTACTCATTAGAGACTGTCGTTGCGGAGAAGTTTCATGCCATGATAGTGCTCTCTCTGGCCAATAGTCGTATGAAAGACTTCTTTGATGTCTATCGCATTTTGGTGACAGACAGAGCGGACGATGAAATTCTGTCGGATGCCATTAAATCCACTTTTACAAATAGGGAAACAGGTTGTCGGGAGAATCACCCCTTGTTTACCGAAGAGTTTTTCGCATCAAAAGAGCGCCAATCTTTCTGGAATGGCTTTCTGCGTAAAATAAAATACCCGGAATCCATAGATTTTCAGACTGTCGGCCTATTGATAAGAGAGCGGTTGCAACCTTATTGGGAATCACTCAGGAACGAGAGCATATTATGAATTATAAGCTTATGATTATATGAGAAAAAGAAATTTTCCCGATAATATTACTGAAGTACAGAAATAGAAAAATCTGTACGCTTGTTATCGAAATTATAAAAGCATTGTTGGCACGATTATAAATTAGAGTCAATACTTTGGTTTTACAGTAGATGTTGATGGAATTAATGCCAAAATGTCTATTGGAGAACTCTCGCAAGAGACTTGTTTCAAATGCCAAAGCTGGAGACATTCTTAATGGCTTTATAATAGATATTGAAGATAACTTCATTACTGTTGATGTCGGATTTGCTTGCAGAATTCTTAAAAGAAATCTTCGCGACTATTTCGTGAAATCAATAGATGACCATTTCAAGTTTTACACCCCAATAAAGTTACTTCGAGGCACGCAACTTCTTTTGCCAATAATAGAATTTAGCTTCATTGATTACTTCGTTCGTACAGAAATCACGAACTTTTAAACCGCTACTTTCATAGCGCGAATAGATTGATTCGAACTCTTTAAGATTCTACATAACTTTTTGGGGGCAAAGGTGGCGGAGAAAAGAGGGACAAAAAATACGGGGTAGACCGAATGCTTACCCATACAGGGCGGACGCTCAATAAATATAACATCTTATCATTTTCTATATTTTTTCAATACCAATGACTTTATCTCTTATTTTCTCATCCCATCCACATGCTTTCCTCTTTCCTGCCATTCCCAGTTTGATGTCACTCTGTTTCAATAGCATGAGTGCTAACTTTGATATGGCAGAAAAGTTGATAGCTGCATTTCCTGTTTTCCTGTCATCATCTTCTCTGAATCCTATATCAAGTACCCAATGTAGGTTATTTTCAACCTCCCAGTGTGATCTAATCGATTTGAGTATGATAATCGGGTCAGGTTCCAATGATGATATATAATACCTTGTTTCCATGACAGCCTCTTTATCCCCCATTTTTCTAATAGAATTTATCATTGCCAATGTCTTGATTCCCGTCCAGCCTTTGAGAAAATACTGAAGATTTTTAGCGCTTATGCATACACATTCTCTGTATTCACTTCTTCCATGCCCTTTGTTTTCCTCAAAGTACCTTTTTGCGTGACATAAATAGTATCTCGATTCCTCACTAAGATTAAACTCTATTATATCCCTGAGTGCTTCGTGATTATCTTTGGCACATAAAATATAGTCAGCCTTGTTCTCTATTATTAGTTTAGTGATTGATTTCTGACAGCCGATAGCATCAATGGTTATGATACAATTCTCAAGATCCAGTGTCTTTATCAGCTCGGGGATAGCTTTTATTTCATTCGATTTTTCTTCTACTTTTCTTTGCCCAAGGCAAATACCCTTAGATACAGACCAGGCACTGACCATGTAGAGTTTACTTCTCACTCCATTTTTTGAGTTACTACTTTTATCGGGATTATCACAAATGGCTTTTCCATCAATAGCTACCACTCCGGGGATTCTACGGCAGATGTCATCAACCCACAACCTGAAACATTCTTCAAACCAATCGATATCCAATATGGAGAAGAAACGGCTCAAGGTATCATGAGAAGGAATAGAAACCAAGCCCGGAAGACGAGCCTTGAAATATGATTCATGTGTTTTTCCGAATGTTTCTATTTCGTTCCACGTATCAGCACCGCAGATAACAGCGACTAGGGCGATGAACACTATTTCGTTAGACTGATATATTTTATTCTTATCATCTCTTACATCAGGAATAATAGCTGAAAATGCTTGAATGGTCATATTGCGATATGGATTTAATATAGTAAAAAACAAATGTAATGAATTATATTACACACAGACAAAAGGAGCAGGAAATATTGAAAAATACAGGGAAGGGACTACATATTTAGGAAATAATACAACCCTAATAAGATGTTATACTTATTGAGCGTCCGCCCTGTTACCCATATGTTATTTAAATATATATAAATCCAATCTATTTTTTTATTTACTGACTTCTCAACAGATTCAAAGATATTATATAAAAACAGCCGGAATCACCTGTTACAGTAATCCCGGCTGCCGCCTAAAACACGAATAACCACCGTTACCCGTTTTCCATAGCAGACCACAACAGCCTGCTGTTTCTTTCTATCTCCTGCAATTTCATCGCCAAATCGTCATCATCCTCCATCGAAAACGATTCACTATATCGCATCACCTTTGTATCCTCCCTACCCGAACAGAGATATGTATACCACTCCTTTTTCAACAACATACGGCTGTAATTCAACGCTCCGTCACCATTGTAACCGAACAAGGAATATAGATTCAGCATCAGCCTGCATCCCGATTCCCGCAAGTGCAGATAGTCTTCCGTTCCCCAATAAAGTGAACGTTCCGGTTGCATCAGAACAGGGATATAACCCGACCGGCAGATGGCATGAATCATCTCACTGAGTCCTTCCGGCTGTTTTAAAGGAGACACATCTACCAGTAACTCCTTCCCCCCTCCTATCGTCAACAAATCTCCCTTCTCCAACAAAGCCGGAAATCCTTCATCCAAACGATATCTTGCCGACAAACGCAGAGAGATATTACCGGAGTATTGCTGCTGTAAATATTGAAAGGCATCTTTCAGAAAAGAAAAAGCATTCCCTCCATTTTCCACCTTTACCGGAGGTACACAGTAGATCTGCCTGACACCTTGCTGTTCAAGATAAACCAACAATTCCAACGCCTTATCCCCAGGTAAAGCCCATGCATCCGTATTAAGTAATAAATAAGGCTGAAAATCGGTATGTACCAAAGAAGAGAGAATCATTGACTAGAATCCTAAATAATAATGTAAAGTATTAATATATCTCTCAGTTACTAATTTTATATCGAACTCACACTGCATTTTTACACGCCCAGCTTCTCCCATGATAACTCTTTGTTCCATACTCATTAAAATAATCTTCTCCATTGCGGAAACTAATGTCTCAACATCCTTGACTTTACATAAATAGCCATTTACAGTATCTTCTACAGCTTCCTTACATCCTGCAACATCCGTAGTTATCAAAGGGCGTCCCATAGCAGCTCCTTCAAGTAAGGATACTGGAACTCCTTCCCGATATGAAGGCAATACGACACAAGAACAGTTCTCTATAAAAGGTCTAACATCTGAAGTTACTCCCAAATACTCAACAAGTCCCATAGAACACCATTCTTCTATCTGTTCTTTAGGAATTGCAGTGGGATTATCAACTCCAATAAACCCCAATAAGCAGAACCTTGTATCAGGATATCTTTGCTTTATAAATTTGGCAGCTTCTACAAACTCTCCGATACCTTTATCCCACAACATACGAGCCATCAATAAAAAAGAAACATCCAGCACCATAGGTTTCTTACTAAAACGGTTTAGATCAATACCTTCTCCTGGCAACAGCCGCACTTTAGTTCTTTTTACAATCTTTTTTGAAACAAAAGTCTCTTTATCATCTTGATTTAGAAACCATACTTCTTTAGCCTTAACCAAAGCTATTTTATATAAACACTTAGCAATATACGATATTAGATTATGATTAATAAAAGTATAACCTAATCCCGTAATAATTGCAATATGTGGGATGCGCAACATTGAAGCTGCAATACTCCCATAAATATTAGGTTTTATAGTGTAAAAAAAACAAAAGTCAGGTTGAACCTTTTCCAAAATCTTTTTTATCTGAAAAATTAAAATAAAATCCCTAAAAGGATTAGTTCCTTTAGCTTTTATCTCTAAAGAGATAAACTTACACCCTAACTTCTCCAATTCTTCTTGAAATTTTATATCCAAAGGAGCTACAATATAAATAATGTAATCAAGAGAGAGCAAATCAGAAAATACCACACGTCTAAAATTATACATACTCCAAGCGGTATTTCCCATAAAAAGAATCTTTTTCATACTCTCGCTATATAATATTAGTTCTCTTTTTACAGAGAGAATGAATTAAACAAAAAACTAACACATAATATACATTCTTAAATTTCATATAAGCATAAAAATAAAAATAAAACAACATACAGAAAAACATATATGTAGCTAAAAAGAGGTATATTATGGAATCATTTCTCCTTTTATATACAATATATTGAAGTATAAACAAAGGGATAAAGAACAAAGGTCCCATAAAATTGAAAGCGGAAAATAATGTATGCAACACTGTATACATATTATATGAATCATTTAATACAAAACCTGAAACAGGATTTCCTATGGTTATTTCAGTAGTGGGATCAAAAAATTTATCAGGTAAAAATAAAGGGGTAATATGACCAAATTGTATTGGTTCCACTTCAATACTATAAGCCAAATTATAAAAATTTGGAAATATATATGAAGCTATTGAAAGAAGTGGAGATTTATCATCTCCTCCTCGTACAAATATAGAAAATAATGAAAATACTCCTAAAAGTATCAATGAGATATAAATTAAAGGTTTTAAAGATACCCTATCCTTTAGCATATAATAAAAGCAAGTAGGATACAATATTGTATCAAATATTGTAAATTTTATACCATGAAAAAAAGAGATCAGGACAAGCAATATATTCAGAATAAATCCTCCAGACAACTTTTCACCATTATGCTTTAAATATACAAAGAGACATAGTGCTGGAACATTTAAAAAATAAATATAGTTGATAATAAAGCTATCTCCAAACAAATATTCATATGCCCTTGGCGCAATAAACATGAGTTCTATTCCACCTCCTCGAAAGACACGAAGCATATTTATAATAAAAGCACATAATGAAAAAAAAGAAAAAATATAATATAACTTACGCATCTTACTTATTGAATAAACCATTTTATTCTTCCGCACTTTAACTTTTACATAATCAACAGATGCAATTGCTATAGCAAAAGAAAGAAGTGTACCTCCAAAAAGAATATAGTTTTCAAAAGCAAAATGAGGACGAGTAAAAAGAAAAGTTATATTCGTTAAATCATGCCATGATTGTAAATCAAAACTTAGTGCATAAAGTATAATAAAAAGAATAGAAGGAATAGCAAGTACTTTCTTCTCTGTAACATCTATTTTAAAATATACATAAGAGAAGATTAGAGAGATAATAGTCAGCATCTCGTAAATCGATATTTTTTATATTCCTTTACTATCTTCATTAAAAAGACATCAGGTATAAATAATTTAAGAAAGACTCCTAAAATATAGCGATTACGAGCCGATTTTCTCAATAACTTAATATTCGATAATATAAATAAGTATTTTGATTTATATGATTTCAAACGGTACACTGAATTATAGAACCATATCGAAATTAATAACGCTCTATATGGACGCTCCTCTGACAAATTTAATCTTGTTATCAATTTAGGGATAGTAATATCCTTGTAAGAAGTTATATATTTGCGAGACAAAGATAATTCATCTACATCATTATAGTAATAACTAACATTAGGATTATATACAAATAATTCTTTTTTATCCTGTGTTATCTTCAGTATCCGATAATAAAAATCCCACTCTTCAAAGTTACGTTCATTAGGATCAAAAAGCTCCTTAGGCATATTATCTTTTTTAAAACAGAGATTCCCACCTCCTACAAATAAACTCTCAATTGCCAAAGCTTTAAAAGGCTCCTGGACTAAGAAAAATGGTGGTATAAAAGATAAATATTTTAAAACTCGATTTGAAGGATATTCAACACAAGAGCTATCTAAATGTACTTTAGACGCAATCATGGAAACATCTTCAAATGTCAACAGAATACTTCTCAAATTACGAATATAACTACTATCATATCTATCATCGGCATCTAAAAACACGACATAATCTGTATTAATTTTCCTCAATGCCACATTACGCGCCTCTGCTGCACCTACATTAACAGATAAATCAATAAATGTGCAGAGAGAAATCTTCGCTTTTAGAAGAGGAAATAGTTGCATTACTATTTCTTTAGAATAATCCGCACTACAATCATCAACAATAATCAATTCTTCAGGATAATCAGACTGTTCCAATAGAGAATCTAAAGCACGATTCAAAAATTTTTCTTTATTATAAACAGTAACAATGACACCAATTGTTTTTGTTTTCGTATTCAATACACACATTTTCTTAATAGATTTAACATTTTATCCATTTTCAAAGATGTCAATATTTTTCTTATTATATAATTACGAACACAGAGCATCTGTATATAATAATTATAAAAGCATGGATTAGCTTTTATCCTTTCTCTATTAACTCCTATACCGTTTACAGAAGAAACCCCACTAATGTCATACGTTGCTATAACTTTATCAAAAAAAACATATTTGGAAAAATCGAATATCCGGCAAAAGAAATCGTAATCAGCAGCATATTTGAAAGATAAATCAAAAGGATATTTTTGTAATAGAACTGTTTTTACAAAAACAGACTGATGATTAAAAGGCATTGGATTTTTTTTAGAAGCTTTCATTTTAGGATGTATAATCTTCGAAAACGAATCACACACAACATTCACACTTCCATAAATAACATCATACTCCTCCCTGATAAATTGCACAACATCTTCTACAGTATCTAATGAATAAAATGAATCACCACTGTTCATAAAACTGACCCAATCACCTTTAGCCAGCTTTATTCCTTTATTCATAGCATCATATATCCCCCTATCTGGTTCACTCATCCAATATGATATTTTATTTGCATATTTATTTATTATCTCTATCGTTCCATCGTTACTTCCCCCATCAATTATAATATATTCTATATCAGCATAAGTCTGATTAATTACATTAAGAATTGTTTTTTCAATAGTAGTTTCGGCATTATAACAAACTGTAATAATGGTAACTAAGGGATTACTTTTCTTTCCCAGCTTCATACAATAATTCATACTGCTTATACAACATAGAAAAATTAAATAAATTATAAGAAGAGAGCTTCCCTAAATAAAATTTATAAGCCACCTGAGATCTCAAACCTCCTTTTAATCTAAAAATACACCAAAGACAAGTTTTAAAGACATCCCTAATAAAAAAAGACAAATAGACATATTTGCTAAATGTTTTCTTCTTAATAATCTGATCATAAACATCTAATACTAAAGCCGCTTTTCCAAAACCAATATGCATATTAATCAAATACTGCTTTGTTAATCTCTTAGAGGTCAATATATGATAAAAATAGATATTATCTAGAGGACATAAGCTATAACCAATACTTATCAATGCTTTAGTTAATTCAGAATCATCTCCTGCAAGCAGTGCAGTTTTTTTCCTACCAGTCAACAAAGGTTTATAATCGAGTGAAAATAATTTTAACAATGCTCGTTTATTGAAGCAACATCCAGCTCCATAAAGGTACCTTTGATCAAGTTTCTGCTTTCCTGTAGCATAAGCTTTTTTATATTCATCAAACCATATAGGTTTCGAACAATTAAAAAAATAGGGTATCCCATAACCTCCACAAGCTGCAATTCTATCATTTGTACTTAAAATACGATAGGCTGTTTCAACATAATTTTCACACAGAATATTATCATCATCACAAAATAATAAATAAGAATATCGAGATGCTTCTATTCCAGAATTTCTCGCAAAAATTAATCCTGGCTGAGATTCATAAATTAACTTTGTTTGTATTTCAGGATAAGTTTCAAAAACACTCTTTACAAGTCTATCCGTATTATCATTAGAGCAATTATCAACCACTATTATTTCATAATCAATAGAGTTTATATTTTTTTGATTTAAAAGACCTTCTAAAGTTTTTTCAATAACCCAGGAACTATTAAAACAGCAAATGATAACACTAACTCCATCCTTTATATTTTCCATCACAAAATCAGCTCTTTAATAAGTTATTAATAAGTCTAGAAAACAATAGATTTCCCCAAAATAATTCAATAAAATGCAGCAATAGAAAAGCAAAAACAATTGCCCATGTATTTGGTGCTATATATAGGCATGCTAACAAGAGAATAGGAAAAACAATATTTACAAAAATGGATAATTTAAAAAAAGGTTCTTCTTTACTACATCTTGCAAACATCGCTTGATTTATAGTTATCATATTTATACCAAATACTAATGACAAAATAAGAGATTGTTCAAATGGAAACATTCTATTAAATATAGAAAATGAAGGGAATATAATCCATATTGAAAACAACAAAAGAATTCCAACTACAACTATTAAATATGATAATCTACAATTCTTTTTATACAAATCAATAGCTTCCAATATTTTATTAGAAGCACGTAAATGACCAATTATGGCAGCTTTCGTTTTTACAAAAACTTGTCCAACTCCCATAATTGAATTTATCAAATTAGCAGTCATACTATATTGTCCAGATATCACAGGACCTAACACAGAAAATATTACAATAGTAGGTAATTGCCAATACAAATATCCAGTACACCACACAAAGCCTACTTTTAATTGCCAATTTAAAATTTTACGAATAAACTTTTTGGATGGTATTTTAAATATAAAGTTTATAAAAATAGCCTTATAAGGCATGAAAAGAACAATAAGATTTACTAAAAAGCTAATCACAGAGAAAGAAATTATACTTAATAATCCATAATCAAAAAATAAAAGTCCAACAAAAAAAAGACTACTAAATACTTGTATTACAAATCTAACCTTATAAATCATCTTCAATTCTTGAATACCCTCAAAAAAGAAATTAACAGGATAGAACAATAAATTCAACGAAAAAAAAGAAATAAAAACAGACCATGGAAAAAACCACTCCGAAGAGACTATGTTAATTGCACCATCCTTCATAATAAAAATTCCAATAGGATAAACTATCAACATGCATAATAAAGCTAAAAGCATATACCAAAAAAAGCCCAGCCTCATGGTCTCCACTATATTATCGATCCCATCAGAACACCCCTCCAATCTTTTATTATTAAACCAAACTTTATTCATTTCATAAGAGATACCTTGTATGAGGGTATGAGAAAAACCAACTTCAGCAATTTGCTGTAATCCTGCAATTGAGAAAAAAAGATAATAAAACCCTTGTAATTCAGGGGTTAATTTTATCGAAATTAAATATAAAGATACAGGAGCAAACAAGATACGCCATACAGTACCAAGCATTGAGTACATGATAACCTTGTCTTGCAAAAAATAAGTTTTAAGAACTCCCAATATATTCATATCTATGTCATATAATTATTTCAACAAATATTTAACAAATCCTTTCTTCTTATTTTTCAAATATTTAAGAAGCATACTTACTATAATTTTATAGCTATATCCATAATTAATGCACGAAAAAAGAATACGTGGAATATATTTAAAAAAGATTTTTTCAGATTCTGCACTCCAAGAAATATTACCCCACACATTCTCTAACATTACCTCCTTCACCACACACAATTTACCCTTTCCACCAACATATAATGAGTAAAACAATGGAGATGCCAAATTAACATTAAGATTTACAGAAACAGCTTCCAGAAACAACTTTCGCGAGTAAATCAAACAACTAATAAACATTAACGAGGTCTCGGAACAATGCCAAATATCAGAAATTCCAACTTTTCCATCTTCGTATACCTCCTTACACCCAGCACTGATTGCAGAAGTAAAACCAGAATATCCTTTTTGACCTTCCACATAAGCTTCATGGTTTAAAAAGACCAATGCTGGTTCGTTGCTGATTCCTCCTAAAGCTTTAGTAACAATCCCAGTTCTATATATATCATCATCTCCCATGAACCAAATATATTCACCATTAGCCCTTTTACAAAGTTCTATCAAATTACCAACAAGACCCAAGTTTGTTGAATTACGATATATGAAAACATTTTCATTATCTAATAGACTATGTTGGCATACCTCTTCATAGGTAATATCTGTAGAAGCATTATCTCCTATAATAACTTCAATTTTTTTTTCGCAAAAAGATAATTCTAACTCAAGGAAATCTAACAATTTAAGGAGTTTTTTACACCGATTATAAGTAGGAATTAATATTGACAATACTATCATAGTTTTAACCAATTAATCATCAACTCTATCCCTGCTTCTTTCGATACCTTCGGTTCCCATCCCAAAATCCTTGTAGCTTTTTCAATATCCGCCACGAAAACCTTCTGATCACTCTCCCGCCAAGGTAATTGAGTATAGATCATCTCAATATCAAGTTTATTCTCAAGCAAATCAAACAGTTCCAACAAAGAAAGACTATTTTCTATACCACCTCCAATATTAAACACCTCGCCATAAGCTTTGTCAATGTCCTTTGCTGTAAAATACAAATTCACAACATCCTCACCATGAAGAACATCACGGACCTGTTTACCGGTACCCGAGATTGTAAAAGGTTCTTGCAAAGTATGGTTCTTGATCTCCAGAGCTTTCTGACAGAACCAGCCAATCCACCCCTGATCGTAGGTAGCGTGCTGATTACTGCCGTACATGGAAGAATGACGGAAAACAATCGTCTTTAAACCATAGATACGATGGAAGTCCAGCAGGTATTGATCGGCACAACCCTTCGAACAACCGTAAGGAGAGTGAAAATCCAAAGAAATCGATTCAGGAAAGCCATTAGGGTATTCTTCGCAAACATAACGGGTAGACTCTTCCCTGAAATGCAAATACTCAAAATCACCGTAAACCTTATTCGTCGAAGAATACAGGATTACAGAATCCGGAGAATACTTACGGACAGCATCCAGTAAATTGAATGTTCCCAAAGCATTTGTTTCGTAGTCCAACCGAGGATTGGAGATGGAGGTGGTCATCGCAACCTGGCCCGCCAAATGAAAAATATAATCCGGCTGCACCTCCTTTATTACCGTTTCGACATCGTTGGTATTGCGGGTATCATAAGGATAATATGTAAAGTCACCTTTCGTACGTAACCACTCAAGATTTGAGCTGCTGCCATAACGAAATAAATTGTCCAAGACAAAGAGTTCTTCACCTCTCTTTAGCACCTCCGCTGCAAGATTGCTCCCTATAAAACCGCATCCGCCGGTTATCAAATACTTCATAGTTATTGTTTTAAATAATCAGTTAGTCTTTTTTCGTTATCAAAATGGATATTGCATCCCGTTATTGATGATAGTTTAGCTATGGAGCATTTAAGATCCATAGCTTCATTCTCCCGATAGGGTAAAGCACCGTAATTCACATCCGATGACGAGTGAAGATATGCTTTACAATGCTCGATAATCTGTTTCAAAGAAATACTTTCTCCGCTACTCACGTTCACAATCTCCCCAAGACATTTGAAATGGTTCTGTAAAAGGGATTCTATTGCACAAGAGAAGTCATCCACATAAATAAAATCTCTTTTCTGTTCACAGGGGGAAACATTCAAAGGAAGCCCGGATCTCAGTTGTCCGACAACATAGGGGATGAATTTATCCTTATTCTGAAGCGGACCAAACAAATTACCGGGTCGGACAACCATTATCGGAAAGCCATAATTCCGATACAACATCATGGATGTATTGGTTGTCAATTGCTTGACCAAGGCATACGGAGAGTTAGGACACTCACGGTCTTCCTCCCGAAAGGGAGATTGTTCAGAACCATACTCTTCAGAACTGCCGAACTGAACAAAAAGTTTCAACGAGGATTCTTCTTTGAAACGTTCATACAAATTGAGAAGGATCTTTAAGTTGGACGAAATTAGTTCATCAAACAAAGACATATTCCGCTCCGCCGTCACTATCGAAGCAAGATTTATGATATAATCAGGTGATGGTACATCCTGTGGGATCCGTTGACTTACCAAATCCAGTTCCGTTGTTTCAATGGAGGGACAAGATGTAAAGAAGGGCTGATCAATATACTTATCAAATACATGCACATGATATTTTTGAGACAGATATTGTGCCAGGTTCTTGCCGATAAAGCCGCTCCCTCCAATCAGAAATACTGTTTCCATCTTATTTCTGTATAAAATTAACTATCTGGTCAACACAAACATCATATACCTCTTCTTCCCGGTATCTTTTATACCAGTCCACCGTCAACTCAACCGTCTGCTCAATATTCATCTTCGGTTCCCAACCTAAACGGAATTTTGCCTTCGAAATATCCAGCATCAACAACTTCGCTTCATGCAACGCATGCGGATCAGAAAGGTCACGAAGTTCACCGGAACCGTAATTATTCACTACTTCCGTAGCCACATCCCATACAGTAGAGATTGACTCGGCTCTCGGACCGAAGTTCCAGCCTTCACAATATCTCGTAGGATCACTCCACATCTTCTGCGCAAGCAGCATATAGCCACTCAGCGGTTCAAGTACATGCTGCCAGGGACGGATAGCTTTCGGACTTCGGATATTGATAGCCGCTCCAGATTCCAAAGCCTTGATGCAGTCCGGAATGATACGGTCTAAAGCCCAGTCTCCACCACCGATAACGTTACCAGCTCTTACACTGGCGATGGATTTTCCGTGTTTATCGTATTGCTCGGGGTGAAAGAAAGAGCGACGCCACGAAGCAATCGCGATCTCAGCGGCTCCCTTGCTACTGGAATAAGGGTCATAACCGCCCATAGGCTCGTTTTCACGATAGCCCCAGATTTGCTCTTTATTCTCGTAACATTTATCTGTGGTAATCATCACACCTACCTTCACGCTATCCGTAGAACGGACTGCCTCAAGAACATGGATTGTTCCCATTACATTGGTTTCGTAGGTTTCAACAGGGATGTCATAACTCAAGCGAACCAGAGGTTGGGCAGCAAGATGAAAAACAATCTCAGGTTGATATTCCTGAAAGATAGCCTTTATACGCTCACCATTGCGGATATCGGCACGAAGGTCGGCCTTAATTTTCTCGCCGATACCGGAAAGTACGAAATTGTCTCGAGCCGTAAAAGGGTCTTGAGCCACACCAATCACCTCGGCCCCCAATTCATGCAACCAGATGGAGAGCCAGCTACCTTTAAAACCCGTATGACCAGTGACAAGGACGCGTTTGCCCCGATAAAAATTATCAAATATATCAATTCCCATACGGCTTACCACACTTTCCAGGGAGCGACTCCCTGATCCCACATTTCATTCAATTCTGTATTGTCTCTCAGAGTATCCATCGGTTTCCAGAAACCCGTATGGCGGAAAGCGTGCATCCGGCCCGCCTTGGCTATAGACTCGAGGGGCTGACGCTCAAAGATGGTGGAGTCACCCTCAGGGATATAATCGAACACTTCGGGTTCACACACAAAATAGCCCGCATTGACCCAATTACGGTCCCCGTCGGGCTTCTCCTGGAAAGAGAGGACCTTGTCCGTATCGAGATCAAGCTGCAAGGCGCCGAACTTACCACCGGGTTTGTAGGCCGTAAGGGAAAGGAGGCAGCCCGAAGACTCGTGAGCCTTCAGGGTATCACCGATGTTCAGGTCGGTGACACCGTCACCATAGGTCAGCAGGAAACGTTCGTTCCCGAGATATTTCTGTACACGCCGGATACGTCCGCCCGTTTGGGTATTCAGCCCGGTATCGACCATCGTGACTTTCCAGTTCTCGGAATGGTTGTCCAGAATGGTGGTCGTATTGTTGGAAAGGTCCACGGTCATATCGCTGTTATGACGGAAATAGTTGGCGAAATACTCCTTGATGATATATTGTTTATAACCGCAGCAGATCACGAAATCGTTGATGCCGTAATGGCTGTAGGTTTTCATGATATGCCAGAGGATGGGTTTACCACCGATCTCCACCATAGGTTTGGGGATCAGGTTAGTGGCTTCGCTCAGGCGGGTGCCGAAGCCACCGGCTAAAATGACGGCTTTCATTATGCTTGACAGATTACTGAAGGTTAATAACCGGAAATTACTTGCGGGAAGAGACAAAGTCACGGATCGTACCGATCATGTGGTCGAGCATGACACGGGTCATGCCCGGATAGACACCGATCCAGAGGGTATGATTCATAACGTAATCAGTACCTTCCAGATTGCCGATTACGCGGTAGCCCTCACCCGTGGAGCGCATTTCATCAAAGGCGGGATGCTTCAGAAGATTGCCCGCAAACAGGTTGCGTGTCTGGATCTTCCTGCTCTCCAGGTGTTGGGAAAGGTCGTTACGGGTGAAGCCAGCATCTTCCTTCACCGAGATGAGGAAACCGAACCAGCTCGGGTCGGAGTTCTTCTGCGCTTCGGGAAGGATAAGGCCAGATGTACCCGCAAGGCCTTCTTTCAGGTAGGCGAAATTCGACCGCCGGGCTTCGACAATGGAGTCCAGCTTCTCAAGCTGGGCACAGCCGATGGCGGCCTGCATATCGGTCACTTTCAGGTTATACCCGAAATGGGAATAGACATATTTATGGTCGTAACCTACCGGAAGGTCGCCGAACTGTTTGCTGAAACGATATTTGCACGTGTTGTCAACGCCCCCGATACACCAGCAGTCACGGCCCCAGTCACGGAAAGAGTTCACCAGTTTGTGCAGCAGAGGATCATCGGTATAGACAGCACCGCCCTCACCCATCGTCATGTGGTGCGGAGGATAGAAACTGCTCGTACCGATATGGCCGATCGTACCTGTTTTCTTTTCCACACCACCGATTGTATAAGTAGAGCCAAGGGCATCGCAATTATCCTCTACCAACCAGAGGTTATGTTTATCACAGAAATCTTTGACAGCCTGCAAATCAAACGGGTTACCCAAAGAGTGAGCAATCATTACCGCTTTAGTTTTGGGAGATAATGCGGCTTCCAGTTGAGTCACGTCAATATTATATTCCGGCACAGTCACATCCACGAAAACGGGAATAGCACCATACTGGATGCAGGGGGTCACCGTTGTGGGAAAGCCGCAGGCTACCGTGATCACTTCATCGCCCCGCCTGATCCTGCGCTCACCCAACTGCGGGGAGGTCAGGGCCATAAAGGCGAGAAGGTTGGCCGAAGAGCCCGAATTGGTCAGGGAGCAATACTTCACACCCAGCCATTCGGCAAAACGGATTTCAAACTTCCGGGCCCAAGGACCGGCGGTCAGCCAGAAATCAAGGGAGGAGTCAACCAGATTCACCAGTTCGCGGTCATCGAAATAACGGCCACCGTAGTTGACAAAACTCTTACCGGGTTCAAAGAATTGGGATTGTCCGTGAACCTCTTTGTAGTATTCCCGGGTTAAATCGAGAATTTGTTGCTTCAATAGATCTTTTTGAGACATATCGTATAATTATTTTTCTTATTTCTGTTTTTTATCTCTTACCCTGTCAAACCATAAATTCAGTCCCACCCACACAGCAATATCCGCCAAAAGCATCACCGTGTTGTCAACCACCGGAACCAACAGAATATTCACCGCACTAAATGCACAAGAAATCAGCAAGATCGTTATCATCGCCTTTCTTGGTGTGAAACCCATTGCCAGGAACTTATGATGAATATGGTTCTTGTCCGGTTCGAAAGGGCTCTTGCCACTGCGAACACGAACCATCACCACACGGATCACGTCGAATGCCGGGACAATCAGCGTACTGAAAGCAATCACGAAAGCACCTTCGGTATACGGGGTGACATCCGGATTGTACTGGCTGTATTTGATGGCAAGGAAAGAGAGCACATAGCCCAAAGTCAGGCTACCCGTATCACCCATAAAAATCTTACGGGCACGTTCCGCACTGCCGAAGACGTTATAGTAAAAGAAAGGGACCAGCACACCGAACGTGGCAAAGGCGAGCATGCTGTACGTCCAAAGTTCTTTCTGCATGAACAGGAAGCCGAAGACAAGCAGAGCAACGCTGCTCAGACCGGAAGCAAGACCGTCGATACCGTCAATCAGATTGATGGCATTGGTGACAAAGACAACCAGAAGAACCGTAAAAGGCATACCTATCCAGGCAGGAAGGGCATACAGACCGAAAAGCCCGTAGAAGTTATTGATCCAAAGGCCGGCCAGGGGAAAAAACGAGGCACAGATGATCTGGATCACAAATTTCTGACGGTAGCGTACTCCGACAAGGTCATCGGCGATACCCGTCAGATAAAGCAAAGTCATCCCACAGACCAGAAACATGCACTCGGGCAGCAAGTACACCGCACGGAGGGCAGGAACATCATAACCCATCAGGATGCGAAGTGCGAACACACCGCAAGAGGATAACAGGATGGTGGGAAAGAAAGAGACACCGCCCAAACGGGGAATGGCACGTTTATGAACCTTGCGCTCACTCGGCATATCGAAAAGCTTCTTCCGCAAAGAGATAAGCAGGATGCGGGGAATGATAAGCCGGGCAATCGAAGCAGAGATGACAAAAGCCAATATGATGAAAAGGATATTCAAGACAAAGGGGATTTAGGTTATATACAGTGTTGTGTCGAAAAAGAAAAGAGTTCACTCCTCTACTTCCCAGTTGGGATAAGGATTCTCTTCAAGGCTGCGGAGTTGTTCGGCAATCTCACATTCATCGCCGGAAAGGGCACGCTCTCCCCAACTGTCGATGATGCTGTGTGCCTCACGGGAGAGATCGTCGTCAAATACTTCGCCATAGCAATAAGTCAGAAGCTGCACCTTCAGCAAAGAAGCGGGCAGGCGGTCGAGCACTTCCCAACAACGGTTCAGGATCTGCTGGATGCGGACTTCCTTGTCACCGTTATTGTAGATCGTCGCGTTATAACCCATCAGAAGCGAAAGGCACAAACGGGCTTCTTCCTCGTCGGTGGAGCCATGATGGGGATATAAAGTGTTGGCACGGCTGAGTACATCACCGTTCAACCGGCTGAAGTGGTCGCTGTAGATGGGGCTGCCATCGGAACCCAGATACAGAAGTTCGTGCGCCAAGGTGTACAAAGCGGTAATTTGAGAATCTAAAGAGTTCATGGGAATATTTACTATTTACGATTTACTGTCTGCTATTTTACTGTTTAAAGATCGAGCGGCTCGATTAGAGAAGGATGGATGTAGGTGGTGGCAACGGCCATCACTCCCTGGATGGAAACCATCACGCGACGGTCGTTTTTCACACGGATGAACTCACCTTCGACACCGGCAAAAAGACCACCCGTCACACGCACACGCTGGCCTTTACGGAAGGCAACAGCGGAAGGCTCCAGGTAAACCAGTTGCTGCTCGTAACTGCCGGCAACCGCCATGAAGCTGCGCATCTGGGAGTCCGGAACAACAATCGGCTGGCGACTTTCCCGATCCATGATATAACGGATCGGAAGGGATATACCCATCTCTTCTTTGATACGGTCGATACGTTCACGGCACGAACGGACGAATACCAGATTATGAACAGCGGGAACCAGTTTACGCACTCGGCGTTCGTTCTTCACGATATACTCGTAGCGCATCGGGATGAAATTCTCGATGGATTCGCTGTCAAGGTACGTTTTCAAAGAAAGTTCGCGGCTGTAGGTGACTCGCACAGCATACCAATGGATGTTGTCGGATTCCTTCACTAAAGGGTATTCTTTGGGGACACCGGAGTACGAAAGTACCTCCCGGTCAGATGATGTAATGCGAATATCAGTATTACTTGCATTCATGTGATCTCAAGACTCTCCCCTATCACAGCAGGAGAACGATGAAATGTTATGTAAGTACCCTGAAATTGACCATTTCCAAGAAACAGAAGAATTTCAGAGATAAAGCTCTATGAACGAATGAATTAGAAGTCATTGATGTTTCAAAAAACGTTCGTTCAATGGAACAAAGGTAAACAGCATTTTTATTATAGCAAAATATTTTTATAAATAAATTTGTTTTCTCTTTTAATAGTACTTTTATCTATCTGTGAATCAATCAATTATTAAAACTCTTAAATTAGCTTTTCTTTTTTTGAATTTTTCTTTTTGGAGATTTTAAAATTCTGTCAAAAATGGTGTTTAAACAAACGAACGTTTTTTGAAACATACTCTTTTCTATTTACACTAAAATCCCCCTATTCACCGACGCCCTTTATATAATCGCGCACACGCGTACACGCATAATACTCTCTTTTTAAATTGATTTTACCCTGTCATGAAAACAGGTCAGGTATACTTAACCTATTTTCAGGACGGGGTGAAACATCAATTAAAAGTAAACAATATACGCGTATATAACGGATTATATACTAAGAACAGTTAATTTTGCCTTCGTAATAATAAATCATATTAGACAAAATGAGCAAAAAAAACCGAATGAAGGAATGATTCTCAACATAGAAGACATTCCTTATGTAGTAATTACAAACGGAAAAACTGACGAGAGTAAGAGAATTTTAGAAACACTGGAAAAGAAACCGGAAAAACTCGACATAACTACTCACAGAGAGCTGGTTATCCTCTTTTTCTTATGGTTGAATTACCAGCAAAAAGGAACGAAAAAGCGCAAAGGAATCCGTGAATTGGCACATATCATGTACCGTATGCTATACTTCGGACAGAAACAAAACCCCACAAAGGAGATGTCAGTACAATCCATTGAAACAGAAATATTTAACACACTAAAATTTCTGAAAGAGGAGAAAAAGGGAACGGATAAAGATCTGGAAACAAACATCTTAGACGAAATAAAGACATTCTTCAAAGAAAACGTCTAACAAGGTTTATAAAATCATCCCTAATTTTACAGCCGCAGACACTTACGTCGAGCTTAAAGAAAACAGAAAAATGGAAAACATTAGTATTACTACTTACAGGGGCTTCAGCAAAGTAAAAGGGAGATGCTCCCTGAATGAATTAATCGAAAAGGTACGCAGCAGTCGCTATGCCGCCCTGATTGAGAAAATAGGAAGGCATATTAGTGAAGGGAAAACCAAGGAAGCGGAGAACGTAAAACGGCAGCTGGACTACTTCACCGTCACGGCAAACTACCACGAATGCAGGCTGGCGCATAGTATCGCCGCATACAATGACATCATCACCATCGACCTGGACCATCTGCCCGAAAAGGAGCTGGACCGGATACGGGCCCTGATAGAAACAGACGAAGCGACACTCGCCTGTTTCCTCACCGCCAAGCAACACGGATTCAAGGTGCTCGCCTATCCGGTAAGCCTCGAAGCGGAAGGGTGGCGAAACGCGTTCTTCCGGACACCGGCAATCACTTACAGCCGGTTGGAGCAGTATCACGCGGGAATGTACGAACTGGCCCGTAAACACTACGAGAAACTTCTGGAGACGGAAGTGGACACCAGCGGAAAGGACTTGTCGAGAGGTGTCTTCGCTTCGTATGACCCGAGGGCGTTTTACTCTCCCCGGCGGGTGGCACACATCCCGCAACGGACATTCACCATCGAAGCCCCCGAACCTGCACGGAGGGGAAGGCAGAAGGAAGAGCCCGCAACGGACCCAACAGGGGAAGTCAGCGCCTACACGTGCATGGAATTCAACAAATGCCTCAGCTCTACCCGCAGGCTGATGAAATACACAGAGGGAAACCGCAATTCGTTCCTCTTCACCCTGGGAAACAAATGTTTCCGAAAGGGACTTGAAGAGGCGGAAGTCAAGCGTCTGGCAGCAGTGAAATTAGGGGAGGACGGACAGATGGATACAGACACCCCCATCGCGAACGCCTACACATATACGGACAGAACGGAACGGGCAGAGGAGAAAAAAAAGATACCGCCCGTGGAACAGGTGATAGACTATCTGAACAAGAATTACGCTTTCAGGAGAAATACGGTACTCGACCGACTGGAGATGTGCGACCTGTCCAAAACAAAGGAGGGAAAATCATTCTACGCCATGCGGAACAAGGATCTCAACTCCATCTTCCTGAACATCAGCAGACAGGGCATCGCCTATCCGCTCAACAGCCTGAAGTCGGTCATCGACTCGGACTATACACCGAAGTTCAATCCCTTTACCGACTACTTCGGAGGAAACGTGCGGTGGGACAGGACAACCGACCACATCGGGAAACTGGCGGACACCATACAAGCGGAGGATCAGGAATTCTGGAGAGAAGGATTCCGGCGCTGGATCGTAGCCATGGTGGCCTCGGCGCTCCAACCGGGTAAAGCCAACCAGCAAGCCCTGGTGCTGCACGGGGCACAGGGAAAAGGAAAAAGCACCTGGATACGGCACCTGCTGCCCCCGGAACTCGGAGAATATTACCGCAACGGAATGATAGACCCGGCAAACAAGGATGACCTCTTGCTGCTATCCACCCGGCTGCTGATCAACATGGAGGAGTTTGAGGGTGTGAAGACAGGAGACATCGCCGAACTCAAACGGATCATCGGACAGGAGAACGTCACCATCCGGAAGGTATACGACACTCAGGCGCAGCTTTATCCCCGGAGGGCATCGTTCATTGGCAGCACCAACAACATGCAGTTCCTCAGGGATTACGGGGGAAACCGGCGCTTCCTGGTCATTCCCGTAAAAGCCATCGACTACCGCACTCCGGTAGACCACAAAGGGATATACGCACAGGCGGTGCAACTGATAGAAGACGGTTTCCGCTATTGGTTTGAAGGAAACGAGATAGACGACATCAACACCCGAAACGAACGCCACCGCATGAAAGACCCACTGGAAGAGAACCTGTATGTTTACTTCCGTCCGGCAGGAGAAAAGGACTTTGAGGTGAAATGGAAACCCGCCGCCGCAATACTGGCTACTCTATCTGTATACGGACGGACACAAGCCAACGCGCAAACGCAACAGGTGTTGGTACAGATTCTGGAAAGGGATGCCTTCGGCAAGCGTGTAAACGTCCATGGCATTACGGAGTATGCCGTAGTGGAACTCAGCCAGCAGGAGGTGAGCGAAAACTTCAGGAAAAGGGAGAAGGGAAAGGAGATGGAAGAGTTACCGTTTTAAAAGTATCGGAAAGAAGGAGATAGAAGAGAAATGCCCCGTAACAATATATGTTATTTCGATTACATATATTGTTACGGGGCAGGACATATATTGGCGTTTTATTGACAAAAAGATATTAGCTGTTTTGATTAAAATCAATACCTATTATTTTTAAACTTGTGCATAAATTACACAAGTTCAACTTCTTATCAAATCTTCCGAACCAATACCGGTATTGGTTTCTCTCTAATTTTATGCTCCCGGCTCTCCCATATATCGAAAGATCAGACGAACTTCCTTGGGCGTAAATGAATGGCGGTATTTATAGTATCCCACCTCCTCGAGCGCAGCCATCAGGAGTTTGTTGTGCCGCATCCAACGGCTGAGATTATTGAGGGCGGCATTTTCAGACAAATGGGGTGCATAAAGCAGAGCCAACTCGACTTTTGTATATACACGGATAGGAAACTCTCTCTCGTCATCTTCTAAATCTTTCATGTTTTTCAATTTTAAATTAATAAATAATCGGAACTTTACAATAGCATAAAGATAACAAAAACAAACGACATATCATAGCAGAAGTCATACTATTTCACAAAACATTCATTGATTTTCAATCTTTTATCCATACCGCCTCAACCCACGTCAACAAGCACAAAACAGGGGTTACAAAGCGGTATCTTTGACATACCGGAAGAAAGGGAAAGAGCTCGTCCGACCTTCCGGATGCATTCTTAATTATTAACCATAAAAAATTATCGGACAATGGCAGTTCCATACAAAAAAATCGCGAGAAAGGATCCGCGAAAAGCGGATGCTATAGAGAAATTTTATCCGCAACTGGTCACTTTAGGTCAAAGCGCAAGCCTGGAAAGCATTGCGTACGAAATGAAGGAGAAGAGTTCGTTATCATTAGGAGATATCAAAAGTGTACTCACCAATTTTGTAGAGGCGATGCGTACCTCACTCTACAACGGGCAGTCGGTCAATATCCGGGATTTCGGAGTATTCAGCCTTTCGGCACGCACCAAAGGGGTGGATGCGGAAAAAGACTGTACGGCCAAAAACATAATGGCGGTGAAAATAAACTTTCGTCCGTCGTCGAGCGTACGTCCGAACCTGACATCGACCCGGGCCGGTGATAAAATCGAATTCATCGATATCAAAGCCGCACTGGAAGGAAAGGAAACGGGAAAAGACGGTGACGGAGACATTGTGGATGACCCAACGGCATAAATCAGAATCACATGAAAGGAGGTGTAGAAAAATGAAGAAATCAAACTGGAACACAATTTTAAAAGTAATGATCGCAGTGGCATCTGCCATACTGGGAGTCCTTGGAGGAAATGCGATGAACTTGTAGGCAACGAAAGCTAAAAGGGATGTGTCATAACTCTTTTCACCACGGAGTAGCACAGAGTATCACAGAGTCTTTTTATTAATAATCAGCAACTTAAAATCACCTCTGTGTCACTCTGTGGTGGGTTTTGATACATCCTCTTCAGTTTTCGTACTATCAACCGTTTCCGATCTTATTTTGCTACCATCACCTCGACATCATATCCCATAAACAGTCCGTTTTCTATAACACCCGTCACCGACTTGATTTCTTTTTCAAGAGACGAATGAATATTGCTGAACCAGGCATCGAGAATCAAGTTTCCACTTTCGGTGATCACAGGGCCATCTTTACCTTTAGCCGGCCTCAGTTGGGTACGTGAAGCACCCATTGCCCGGATTTCCCTCTCTACGTAGGGCAAAGCCATCGGAAAGACTTCGACGGGGACAGGAAAACGGCTTCCCAGAAAAGAAACCTGTTTGCTTTCGTCCACCAAAATGAAAGTACGGTTGCTGCTGCTTATCAGCAGCTTCTCCTTGAACAGCGCTCCGCCTCTTCCCTTGATCAGATTGCGGTCGGGATCTACTTCATCTGCTCCATCGAAGGTCCAGTCGGGACGGCACATCCATAAAGTAGTCTGCGGAATGCCCAAGCGGACACATTCCATCGATATCTCCATCGAAGCAGGAATCACGGTGACGTGCAGATTCTCCGTACGTATCCTTTCGGCAATAGCGAGCAATGCCAGATATACGGTCGATCCGGAGCCAGCCCCAATGACCTCGCCTTCTTGTACGCGCATGGCAATCATACGGGCCAACCTCTCTTTACTCTCCCGGTTGGTTATCGTGTCCGACCATTGGAGATGTTCCATCAAACTACTTTCCCATTTCATAATAAAACCTGTTTATAACAGATAACAACTTATTTCACCCTACGGTTCAGCTGGTTATTGGCTTTTGAGGGTTTCGACTTTCCGATCCGCTTACCGGTAGGTTTCTTGCCTCCCGAAGCTTTGGGACGTCCGCTACCCGGACGGTCATTGCTATTTCCGCTCTTCTTCATAAAAATCTTCATTATAATATTTACCTAAATACCTGCGGGCTATGAAATCCCAGTTCTCGTGCAACAGCCTCCTGCCATCCCCGAAAGGAAAAGCGACCTCCGGCAATAAGCCGTGCTGCATGGCATAGTGCAACAAGTCGATGGGACAAAGCCCCGGAATATAAAACAATTCGGCCCCTTCTTGTTCGGCAATCTCCGGATTATATTCCGGATTTCGTTCGTCGCGGAAACAAGCGGCAATATTGGGAGCCAGCAAGACACCTTTCGGATTGGCAAAAAACACAAAATCTTCTTCATCGGCCAACTCGGGCATTAACGAATCTTCTTCATCGGCCCACTTCAACGCATCGACACAGAAGCGACGCAAATCAACATAGTCTTTTAAATATACAATCTGTTTTCCTCCGGAAGCACTCAGGAAGTTCGCTACATCACGGGGGAGATTCATTTCCGGCAAGACATCCAAAACAGGACCCGGAGGGGGTAACAAGGCACGGACATCCGGAAACCACTCCGTGGATTCATCACCGGTAAGGGGAGCCTGTTCAAAATGGGCATCGAGCACCGCATATACATCGGATGCGAGCTGAAGCAGAGAACTGTCAAACGGATTCCAAGGAGACGGAGAACTATCCGTGACAGGAGAAAGAAGCGTCCACAGCAGAAAAGATACATCCTCGGGATTTATTTCATCATCGGCATACGACTCTGTCAGTGTGTAAAAAGGCAGGAAACGTCCATACAACTGTTTATGCAACCGGATGAATGTATTCCAGCTACCGGAATTATTCACACAATCTTCCAGATACCAAGTGAAATAGAGAACAGCCCGGTTCTTATGAATCATCTGTCCGGTAAGCTCCGACTTCTCAAATACGGGCAACAGCCTGTTGGCAAAATCCACGTACCACTGATCGGTATCTGCCGATTGCATGCGTGGATGGGCTTCCATCCACTGTTGACGATATATTTTTTGCAATTTCATGAATTGTAGTGTTGATTTACGGAAACAAATGTACTTCTTTTCTGATAAGATTAGCTACATTTGCGGCAATTAATGAACTTTACGGCAATGGATATTACGCTCAGAACGCTCACGGAAAACGACTTGCCTTTTGTAAAAGACATCTACGATTATTACACCCTCCACACGACAGTGGTGTACTTTGTACACTGCGCCTCCATCGACGAACTGAAAAACTACATCCCCGTAGGCGATCCCGTCTACCGGTCGTTCATCATTGAAACTCCCGAAGGAACTCCTTGCGGATTCTGCTATTTCGCACGTTTCAAGCCCCGAGAAGCCTTCCGCATTTCGGTAGAACTGACCCTCTACCTGAAGCCGGAGTTCACAGGTCAGGGGTATGGAAAACAAACCATACTCCGACTGGAAGATATCATCCGGCAAGAAGGCTTCAGCAATATAATGGCACTGGTTTCGGGAGAAAACGAAGCCAGCATACGCCTGTTTGAGAGATGTGGCTTCGAGTGTTGCGCAAACATCCGGCAGGTAGCGGAAAAGTTCGGCAAAAAACTGGATTTGAGGATGTATCAGAAAATTATTTCAGACAATTCATACCTCACTCCCTGAAAGTCATGAAAGCCGATGATAAAAACACATCCACACAAAAAGTTCTCTTCAAATCTGAAGGCACGATTAGATAAAGAACTATAAATGAGGAAACATTACGTGGCAATATTTGTATATACAGAAAATTATAGGTAATTTTGCCACAGAATATAGAAGAAGAGCAGAATGAAAACGGTTAATCAAATTATTGGAGAGAATCTAAAAAAGATTAGAGAGTTATCCGGTTTTACGCAAGAACAAGTAGCACGATCTATTAATATAGAACGCTCTACTTACAGCAATTACGAAGGAGGAACAAGAGAGGTTCCTTATACTATTTTGGAAGATATCTCAAATTTATTCGGCTGTGAACCTTTTATATTGTTTGAGGACAATATTCAGACGAATAATGAAATCATGGCTACAGCTTTCAGAATTTCAGATTTAGGAGAAAATGACCTGAAAGAAATAGCTGCTTTCAAGGATATCGTAAAGTCTTATCTCAAAATGGAACGCATTGCCCAAAATGAAGCCGAATAAATTTATCATAGAGAAGCAAGTCTCAGAATTTCGCACGGACAATGGGCTTAGTGCCACCGAGCCCATCACCTTGAAAAGTTTACTTTTGAAACTAAACATACTCACTGTTTTCAGACCTTTATCCGACAACTTCTCAGGAATGTGCTTGAAAGATAATTCAGAGCACCGTTTCATGCTTATCAATTCTAATCAACCACGAGGAAGGCAACACTTTACGATAGCTCACGAATTATACCACCTTTATATAGAGAAAAAACCGGCTCCTCACAAATGTAATCCGGGATGTGGCAGCAAAGATCCGATAGAACAATGTGCCGACATGTTTGCTTCCTCTCTATTAATGCCGGAGGGCGGTATATGCCAGTTAATACCTGAAATGGAATTAAAAACCAAAAACATCTCGATGGCAACAGTCCTAAAACTTGAACACTATTTTTCCGTTTCCCGTTCCGCTCTATTGTATAGATTACAAAATATCGGACTTATAACAGAAAGTACACGTTCCAAATTGGCAGAAATAAAAGTAAAATACTCTGCCAAATGTTTCGGATATGACACAGCTTTATACGAACCGGCCAACGAAGGACTGGTTATCGGTGATTTTGGTGAAAAAGCCCGCAAGCTATTCGAACAGGAAAAAATTTCAGAAGGTCACTATATAGAGTTACTCCATAAAATAAACATCAATGGAACACAAGAAAACGAAGATAGTACTCGATGCTGATGTAATTATCCATTTCATGGAGGCTAATTATTTCTCAATATTACCCGATATATTTCCGGAGTACGAATACTTGATATTGGATGTGGTATATAATGAAATTTCCCAAAATTCCGGTACAAAAGATTTTATAGATAAGTATCTCCATTTCTTCCCTAAATTGAAAAAAGAGTTTTTTTCCCCAAAGAGGGAATCAATGAAAGAGTTCTTTTTATTGCAACGCACTCTGGGAAAAGGAGAAAGTGCATGCATGATCTATTGCAGAGACAACCGAGACGTATTGGGGAGCAGTAACCTGAAAGACATAAAAGAATATTGCTCCAAGAATAATATTACCTATCTGACTACACTTGATTTTTTATATTATGCTTACTGCAGAAAGAAAATGACAGAGCAGGAGTGTAAGGAATTCATGCAGGAAGTAAATAATGCGGGAAGTAAACTTCCAATCATCGACATAACCCAATATGCATGTACCGTACAAATTTAAACTCACACATTTCAAGAAAACAAGACCAACACAACGACAAAGCCCTATCGCAGATTACATAAACAATCACATTTCCTTCCTCTACGCTGTAACTCTATTATGCAATCTGCGACAGCAATGCCCCTTCCGTCCGCTCTCAGAGTCTTTTTAAAGCCAGCTTAATGACTTTCTCCACCGGAGCATCGGGCTCTTCCTTCAGAATGGCAAGCACCACTTTCTGAGAAGGCGCTGCGGCAAAGCCCAGCATCGTCAAGGCGGCAACGGCTTCTTCCTGCACTTCCGCATTCATGGCCGGAAGCAATGTACCGGTCACTCCTCCGGTGGCAGCAGCCACAGCACCCGTTTTAATTTTGTCTTTCAAATCGACAATGACCCTTTGCGCTGTTTTCAGTCCGATACCCTTCACCGTCTTCAGCATATTGGCATTTTCGGTACTGATCACATTTACCAGTTCGGCCGGTGAAAGAGCGGAAAGAATCATGCGGGCCGTGTTTCCTCCAATGCCCGAAACGGAAATCAGCAGCAGGAAAAGTTCCCGTTCCTGCTTGTCGACAAAGCCATATAAAACGTAAGCATCTTCGCGGATGGCTTCGTAGATATAGAGTTTACAACTGCTCTTACCCTGAATGGCAGAATAAGTGTTGAGTGATATATTAACGGCATATCCTAATCCGTTACAATCGATAACTGCGGTTGCCGGACTCAGTTCGGCAATCTCGCCTTTGATGTATTCTATCATAATGGTTATAATCAGAACGCAAAGATAATAAATATTGTGCTTCACGAACCTTGAATAACAAAAACTAACTTTAACACCCCTAAGAGACCTGAAAACAAAGAAAATGACTAATTTTGCAACCGAAATAAAGAAATGTGTTAAACAAAACCAATAAAAAGATGAAAAAAGTAAGAGCAGCCATCGTAGGTTATGGCAATATTGGTCGTTATGTGCTGGAAGCCCTCCAAGCGGCTCCCGATTTTGAGATAGCAGGTGTGGTTCGTCGTGCAGGTGCCGAGAACAAACCGGCTGAACTGAATGATTACGCAGTAGTTAAAGATATAAAGGAACTTCAGGGAGTAGACGTGGCTATTCTTTGTACTCCGACCCGCAGCGTTGAGAAATACGCAAAAGAAATCCTCGCAATGGGAATCAATACAGTGGACAGTTTCGATATCCACACCGGAATCGTAGATCTCCGCCGTGAACTGGGTGCTTGTGCCAAAGAACACGGGGCGGTATCGATCATCTCGGCCGGATGGGATCCGGGAAGCGACTCCATCGTACGCACCATGCTCGAAGCAATCGCCCCCAAAGGCATCACTTACACCAACTTCGGTCCGGGTATGAGCATGGGCCACACGGTAGCCGTGAAAGCAATCGACGGAGTGAAAGCGGCTTTATCGATGACTATCCCTACCGGAACAGGAATCCACCGCCGCATGGTATACATCGAACTGAAAGACGGATATAAATTTGAAGACGTGGCAGCCGCAATCAAATCGGACGCTTATTTCGTGAACGACGAAACCCACGTAAAGCAAGTGCCGAGCGTGGATGCACTCTTGGACATGGGACACGGTGTAAACCTGACCCGCAAAGGTGTATCGGGAAAAACCCAGAATCAGTTGTTCGAATTCAACATGCGCATCAATAATCCCGCACTGACCGCACAGGTACTGGTATGCGTGGCACGCGCTTCGATGAAGCAGCAACCGGGATGCTACACCATGGTGGAAGTACCGGTAATCGACCTGTTGCCGGGCGACCGCGAAGAATGGATCGGACATCTGGTATAAATCTGCTGCCTGATACAAGATACTTCTAAAAAGGAAAGGATGACCGCAGATTTTAAGAGGGTGTGTCGAAACTCTCAAATCTGCGGTCATCTTATTAAATTGCTACCACATCACCTATATACACACGAATGGAGAACAAGCGATATTCACACGGCGAAGAATTATCCAACACCCTAAGTCATGGTGCAGGTATTCTGTTAGGTATCACCGCAGGATATTTTCTGTTGGAAAAAGCACTTGCCAACCCACATCCCTATTGGGCGACAGGTTGTGTGCTGGTCTACCTGGCGGGAATGCTGGCATCCTATATCAGTTCGACCTGGTATCACGGTTCAAGACCCGGCAGCCGTAAAGAACTTCTCCGCAAATTCGACCACGGCGCCATCTATCTGCACATAGCAGGCACTTATACCCCGTTTACCTTATTGGTATTGCGCCATGCCGGTGGCTGGGGCTGGGGAATATTCGCTTTCGTATGGCTGTCGGCCATCGTAGGCTTCATACTGGCCTTTAAAAAACTGAAAGAACACAGTAATCTTGAAACAGTCTGCTTCGTCGGAATGGGTTCTGCCATCCTGGTAGCCCTGAAACCTTTGATGGACTGCCTCTCCGCCATCGGAGCTTCTCCCGCCTTCTGGTGGCTTATCGGAGGAGGGGCTTCCTACATCATGGGAGCCGTATTTTATTCGTTGCGAAAACCTTATACACATGCTGTTTTTCACCTGTTTTGTCTGGGCGGAAGCATAGGGCATATCATAGCTATCTGGCTGATTCTTTAGCAAACTTCATTTAAATTTCATGCCCGAAAGTTTCCCGTTTTGGAAAACTTTCTGTATCAGGAAGAAAGAAAAGTTCTCCAAAAATTCTTGTTAAAACAAGAACAACTTATTGCTTTAACTGTTACCTTTGTAGCAGATTTCAGCACTAAAAAGAGGTTTAGTCACGAGGGAACGCTGTGCAAATCGGCGACAGTACCCGCTGCTGTAATTCTCTGAGAATCCGCACACTATGCCACTGCGCCCAGCGTGGGAAGGCGTTGCGAGGGAGAGATAAGTCAGAAGACCTGCTGAAAAAGTAAACATATTAAAAAAAATCTAAAGCTTTCGGGAGTTAAAGTTATGAACTACGCGGAAATTTGTATCATCAAACGAGATGGTAAAAGGGAGGACTTCTCCATCAGTAAAATCAAGAACGCTGTATCAAAAGCGTTTAGTGCCACAGGAATCAATGATGAACAGCAATTGATTGCTGACATCACGATGAACGTAATCGGACAATTTGCATCTCCTACCATTACGGTAGAAGAAATTCAGGACCTGGTAGAAAAAGAGCTGATGAAGGTTCGTCCGGAAGTAGCCAAAAAGTACATCATCTATCGGGAATGGCGAAACACCGAACGAGACAAAAAGACCCAGATGAAGCATGTGATGGACGGTATCGTAGCTATCGATAAAAACGATGTCAACCTGAGCAACGCCAATATGAGCAGTCATACCCCCGCCGGACAGATGATGACATTTGCCTCGGAAGTAACCAAAGACTATACATATAAATATCTGTTGCCGAAACGTTTTGCCGAGGCGCACCAATTGGGAGACATCCACATCCATGACCTGGATTACTACCCGACCAAAACCACGACTTGTATCCAGTATGACATGGATGACCTCTTCGAACGTGGATTCCGCACCAAGAACGGCAGTATACGTACTCCGCAAAGCATTCAAAGTTATGCTACCCTGGCTACCATTATTTTCCAGACTAACCAGAACGAACAGCACGGAGGTCAGGCCATACCGGCATTCGACTTCTTTATGGCAAAAGGGGTAAGCAAATCATTCCGTAAACACCTGGCATCATTCATCAGCTTCTATGTACAGATGAACAAGGGTGAAGAAATAGAAGAAAAGGCTATCCGTACAGTGATTGCCGAACATCTGTCGTCCATCAAAGCATCGGAACTGGAACGCGAAACGCTGCGCATGGCCCTGACTGCCCTACAGATCAATATCGACAAAGAACATCTGAACCAAATTATAGAGAAAGCATTTGTGCAGACTCAGAAAGATACGCACCAGGCCATGGAAGGCTTTATCCATAACCTGAACACAATGCACTCACGCGGTGGAAACCAGGTAGTGTTCAGTTCGATCAATTATGGAACAGACACTTCGGCCGAAGGACGCATGGTGATTGAAGAATTACTGAAAGCAACCGTAGAGGGACTGGGCACAAGGGGAGAAGTGCCGGTATTCCCAATCCAGATATTCAAGATAAAAAACGGAGTATCGTACACAGAAGCCGATTATGAAAAGGCTATGGCTAATTTCGATGCTGCCATGGAAGGTAAATTAAAATTTGAAGCACCCAACTTCGACCTGTTCCTGAAAGCTTGCCACACTACGGCAAAAGCACTCTTCCCTAACTTTATGTTTCTGGATGCCCCGTTCAACCAAAACGAAAAATGGGACGCCAACGACCCGCAACGTTACCGTTACGAACTGGCCACCATGGGATGCCGCACACGTGTGTTTGAGAACGTAGCCGGCGAGAAATCGTCTTTGGGACGCGGAAACCTTTCGTTCACTACACTCAATATGCCGCGCCTTGCCATCGAAGCCCGTATCAAAGCAGAAAATATGACGGAGGACGGACACAATAAAGATGCCGTCGAGAAAAAGGCTAAAGAAATTTTCATCGAATCGATACATGAAACGGCTACCTTGATAGCCGAACAACTCTACGAGCGCTATCAATATCAGCGTACAGCCCTGGCACGCCAATTCCCCTTCATGATGGGAAATGATGTATGGAAAGGAGGAGCTGCCCTGAACCCGAACGAACAAGTAGGCGACGTGCTGCGCAGTGGTACGCTGGGTATCGGCTTCCTGGGTGGACACAATGCCATGGTGGCTCTCTATGGAGAGGGACACGGACACAGCCAGAAGGCATGGGACACCCTTTATGAAGCCGTGCTGGAAATCAACAAGGTGGCTGATGAATACAAAGCCAAATACAATCTGAACTATTCGGTGCTGGCTACACCCGCCGAAGGACTTTCAGGACGTTTCACCCGTATGGACCGCCGTAAATACGGAAAAATCAAAGGAGTGACAGACAACGATTATTATGTCAATTCTTTCCATGTGGATGTAAAAGAGCCGATCAGCATTGTAGAAAAAATAAAAAGAGAGGCTCCGTTCCACGCTATCACCCGCGGAGGGCACATCACTTATGTGGAACTGGACGGAGAAGCCCAGAAAAACGTACGCGCCATTGCCAAGATCGTAAAAGTAATGTTTGACGAAGGTATCGGCTACGGTTCTATCAACCACCCGGTAGACACCTGCCACAACTGCGGATACAAGGGAGTGATTTACGATAAATGTCCCGTATGCCAAAGTGAGAATATCCTGCGCATGCGCCGTATCACAGGTTATCTGACGGGCGACCTGAGTTCGTGGAACTCCGCCAAACGGGCAGAAGAGAGAGATCGCGTGAAGCATCTGTAATAAAGTCATGAATATACTTTATACATATCCGGAAACGATTGTCGACGGAGAAGGTATCCGGTATTCCATCTATCTGGCAGGTTGCCGGCACGGCTGTCCGGGTTGTCATAATCCGGAAAGTTGGAATCCGCAGGCCGGAGATGAATTGACAGAAAAGCGTCTGGACTGCATCATCCGTGAAATCAATTCGAATCCGTTGCTGGATGGAGTGACTTTCTCCGGTGGAGATCCCCTTTACAACCCGGAAGCGTTTCTTCCGCTTATCCGGAGGATAAAAGAAGAGACAGGACAGAATATCTGGTGCTATACAGGATATACGTACGAAGAGATTCAGGCAGATCCGGCACTGGCTGCCGTACTACCTTATATAGATGTATTGGTGGACGGACGCTTCAGACAAGAACTTTACTCTCCACATCTGGAATTCAGAGGTAGCAGCAATCAGAGGATTATCAGGCTGACATACACATGAAGGCGTATCGGAAGCAGAACTACAGATGACACAGATTTACATGGATTGCTGATTCATTTTGCTGATTATCAACAATAAGATCCAGTGTAAATCTGTGTCATCCGTATTGAAAAAGACTTCCGCTACATGCCTCGCTGAAATTCATGAATTAAAAAAACTTATATATCATTGTACTCTCAAACCGAAGAAGCTTGACTTTGTTTACCTTTGTGGCAGTTCTTTTAAAAGGTTCTTTATGGCTCAGCTTACACAAACTTCGGAAATTGACGAAACTGACGGTCTCCCCCTCCATCGCCGCATCTGGGCAGTTGTCGGCATCTCTTTCGCCTTATGTATGTCGGTGCTCGACATCAATATCATCAATGTAGTACTCCCGACCCTCTCGCACGACTTCGGAACTTCACCTGCGGTCACAACCTGGATCATCAACGGGTATCAGCTCGCCATTGTGATATCGCTGCTTTCGTTTTCGTCGTTAGGCGAAATATACGGATACCGGAAGATCTTTCTTTCAGGCATTGCCATGTTCATAGTCACTTCCCTGATATGTGCCCTCTCCCATTCGTTCTGGACTCTGACCCTTGCCCGCATTTTCCAGGGCTTCAGCGCCTCAGCCATCACGAGTGTCAACACTGCCCAGTTACGTACCATCTATCCCCGAAATCAGATAGGAAGAGGAATGGGGATCAATGCCATGGTAGTGGCCATATCGGCTGCAGCCGGACCTTCGGTGGCAAGCGGCATTCTTTCCATCGCCTCGTGGCATTGGTTGTTTGCCATCAATGTCCCTCTGGGGCTTGCAGCCCTGATATTGGGATGCAAGTACCTGCCGAGAAAAGAAGAACGTTCCAACCGGAAATTCGATAAGCTCAGTGCCATAGCCAACGCTATCACCTTCGGACTGCTTATCTATACACTGGACGGATTTGCCCATCACGAGAAAAACGATTATATAGCCATCCAACTGGCTGTATTGGCCATTGTCGGCACGTATTATGCCCACAGGCAACTGAACCAGCCGTCCCCTCTTTTACCGCTCGACCTGCTGGGAATACCTATCTTCAGGTTATCGATCCTGACTTCCATCTGTTCGTTCACAGCACAGATGCTGGCTATGGTTTCTCTTCCTTTTTTCCTGCAAAACTCACTGGGATACAGCGAAGTAATGACGGGATTGCTGCTGACTCCGTGGCCCATCGCCACATTGGTGACAGCACCGGCAGCCGGATACCTTGTGGAGCGCATCCACCCCGGCATACTGGGTAGTATCGGTATGGCATTATTCTGCATCGGGCTCTATTCTTTATCTACATTAACAGCAGATTCATCGGTCATCAGTATCATTCTGCGATTGATGCTTTGCGGTGCAGGTTTCGGTATTTTCCAGACGCCCAACAACAGTACAATCATCTCTTCCGCCCCTACACAACGTTCGGGGGGAGCCAGCGGAATGTTGGGTATGGCACGGCTTTTAGGACAGACATTCGGTACAACGCTGGTTGCTTTACTCTTCAGTTTCGTAGTACACGAAAAAAGTACAGCGGTCTGTCTGATAGCAGGCAGCGGATTTGCTTTTGTCGCAGCAGTAGTGAGTAGTATGCGGCTTTCACAACCTTCTACGTTAAAGACAAAAACTCAATAATCATTCATTAGTATTCAGTCTCTCTCACAACTTCTACCAAGCGGGCAAAGTCCTCCGGATGTACATCTCCGATGTTACCGATACGGAAAGTATCCGCTTTTGAGATTTTTCCGGGATAGATAACAAATCCCTTAGCTTTCAGAGCAGTATAGAAATCTTTAAAATCGAATCCTGCTTTCGGGTAAAGGAAGGAAGTGATGATAGGCGACTGGATAGCATCATCGAGCAAAGTCTTGAATCCCAGCGAACGCATACCCTCCACCAATACCCGGTGATTCTCGCAATAACGCCGGTAGCGCGCCTCTACTCTTCCCTCTTCAATCAGTTCGGTAAGAGCTTGCTTGAATGCACGCACCACGTGGGTGGGTGAAGTGAAGCGCCATTTGCCATGTCCTTTCTCCATTGTCTCCCACTGGTCATAAATATCGAGTGAAAGTGAGCGGGCAACTCCTTTGCAACGCATCAACTCGGAACGACGGGCAATGATGAATCCAAAACCCGGCACACCCTGGATGCACTTATTGGCACTGCTGATCAGGAAATCGATTCCCAGTTCACTGACATCCATCGGGATACCTCCGAAGCTGCTCATAGCATCCACAATAAGCTTCTTACCATGCATTTTCACGACATGCGCCAACTCTTTCAACGGATTCAGGATACCGGTAGTCGTTTCGCAGTGAACGAAAGCCACGTGAGTAATGTCTGAGTTATTGCTCAGGTAATCGTCTACATAGTCTACCGATACCTGTTCCGTTTCTTCAAAAGCAAGGAGATCATAGTCGATATGATAATATTCGGCAATATTTCCCATACGGTCACCATAAGCACCATTACTGCAAATCAGAAGTTTATCGTTCTTTCCGATGGCAGCACCGATAACTGCTTCCACACAATAAGTGCCGCTACCTTGCAAAAGTACGGAAGTGTACTCCTCCGTATTGCGAGTGGCAATGCCTACCAGTTGTTTACGCATTTCCTCCACAATGTGCAGGTTATAATCCTCGTCCCATGTACACCAGTCGGTCATCATGGTTTCTTTTACGGTTTCTGATGTGGTAAGAGGTCCGGGAGTTAATAACAAATAAGGTTTCATATCGTTTTAAGAATTGAGTTTTGAATTAATAGTTTGAATCAGTGCGGGAAGTTCTTCGATGCTACGAATGACGTAAGAGGCTCCCGCAGCCAGCATACGTTCTTTGACTTCGGAGACGCGGGCTTCGAGTTCAGTTTCGGACAGACTGCCGGCCTCCTTCTCAGTAAGTGCCATTTCATTACTGCCCAACACGATTCCCACACTCCATACTTTAGCGTTGACACCTTCTTTGATGTCAGCAATGGTATCACCTACTTTAACCACGGTATCGAGACACGGCACGCCCAGTTTTGTGAGATTCTCGAAAACCATGTACGGAGCCGGACGTCCGGCAGGCAGCAGATTCGGAGTAGCACAATAGTCTACACGATAACCTTTAGCCTCAGCCGCAGGTTGCACCACGTCCATCATTTCACGTGTATAACCGGTAGTAGAGCCTATCTTCAGTCCTTCGGCACGGAGTTTTTCCAAGGTAGGGATTACACCCGGAATAGGATCTGTGTACTCTTTCAGAGAAGCAAAAAGATATTTCTCAAACAGCCGGTTCAGTTCCACCACGTCTTCCTCCGTCCAGTCACGCTGATAGCGGGCAGTGAATTGCTCGTTTACTTCGGGCATAGTCAGCAGTTCACGAATGTGCTGAATCTTGGGCAACCCCATCGGTTTCCGGGTTTGCACGACGTCAATCGTCAGCCCTTTTTCGGCAAAGGCCTTGATGAAGGCGGCCACCGGAGCGAAACATCCGTAGTCGACCGCAGTTCCGGCCCAGTCCATAATGATACATTCAATCTTTTTCATTTTATATCTATTTTTCCTTGTTTTTGAATCCGGTGCAAATGTAGGGCATAGCGGACAGAGCAAAAATGAATTTGCAGGATTCATTTCATTTATATTCTGCAGGGTTCTGCTGAAATATTAATGTAACATTCATATCATGATTATATAATCCAAAAGTCATATATTTGCAATGCAAACAACGTGTCGATATACCATGAACGAACTTGAAGAGATATACAAAAGAATAGAATACCTCCGTAACAACGGAGTGAAAATGAAGGAAATAGCCGACTGGATCAATATGGCCCCCAGTGTGTTGTCCGCACTCTATTCGAGTGTACTTCCTGCTTACCTGAATCTGCAAAAAACCAAAACACAGGAAGAGGCACTGGACGAAGCACTGGCTTTGGTGAACAATGTGTCGAAAAAACGCCTGCTTGGCAATCTGAGCGGAATGAAGGAGCGCTTGTTCGACCTGGAACCCGACCAGGAAACAAACAACATGGGAAATACGTTCCTGAAACTCCTGGAAAAAGAAATGCAGGGGTCTGTAGAAGAAGTGTATAATTATAGCGGTACATATCTGAGTTACAGTCTCTCTTCATCGACTGACAGTCTCAAGGCAGAACCCTATCTGATCTGCGCATCAGAGAATAATGATTACGTCAAAGTAGGCATGATCAATGCTTATAAATCGGTACATTGGGGAAGCGGCATCATCAGCAATCATCAAAACTCCTATCTGATGTTCAACGAACGGGAACTGCCACAGTTTGCCATGGTCACCATTTATCTGCAACTGCCACATTATGAATATCCCAACATGCTAAAGGGATTGTATCTATGCCTGGACTACAACCACAACCCGATAGCGCGGAGAATCGTCCTGGTGAAGCAATCGGACAGCACGGATATAGACGCATTTCTGAAAATGGAAGGCAGACTGATTCCCAAAGCGGAACTGACACCGGAAGAAGAGATCTATTATAACTATACATGCCAGGAAGGCGACTACATAAAAACCTGTACAGTACCGTCACCCAAGTTGGATGAATCGGATCTGGAGAGAGAAAAGAAGATGCTGAAAATATAAAAAACTACCATTAACGATCATAAACCACGAGCTGCAAGTATCCGCGGAATAATCACGCAATCACTTGCAGCTCGTAGTTTATTTATAAGATGTTACTTCCGTCTAAAAGAAGAACCTCAGTATATCATTGAAATTTGCCCAAATCAAGAGACCGAACAACAGGATCATACCCGTCATCTGTGCATATTCCATAAATTTATCACTCGGCTTGCGGCGGGCAATGATTTCATAGAACAAGAACAGTACGTGTCCACCATCCAGTGCAGGGATAGGCAAGATGTTCATAAACGCAAGGATGATAGACAGGAAAGCGGTCATGTACCAGAACAGATGCCAGTTCCAGGTTGCAGGGAAAATACTGCCGATGGTTCCGAAACCACCCAACTGTTTGGCACCCTCCTTGGAGAAGAGATATTTCATATTACCCACATAACCTTTCAACGTCTTCACCCCCAACGCCGCACCGGCAGGGAATGATTCGAAAAAGCCATACTCCTTCTTTATAACAGGAAGAAGCTGATCTGTATACTTATTGATCACTACTCCCATCTTAAAAGCAGAGTCAGTGACCACAGTCAACATATCCGTCTTTCCGTCGCGTACATAAGTCAACGTGATCTGGTGCGGATCGATGCTATCTTTCTGTAATGCTGCTGCATTCTTTCTTCGGTCAGCCATAGCCATCAGGAAGTCCGAATAAGAAATCGACTTTCCATCGAGGGCAATGATACTGTCCCCCTGTTGGATACCGGCCATTGCCGCAGGTGAATTGACCATCACACTGTCTACTACATAAGGATAGCGGAATTCGGCAAAACGAACACTGTCTGCCAGCAAACGCTGCATCATATCTTCCGGGATGTATACAGAGGCCTTTTTACCTTCACGCAACACCGTTACCTCACGTGCATCGGCAATCTGACTGAGCATGTCGGGATCATAACGTACAAAGTCCACTCCATCGGCAGACAACAAAATGTCTCCGTCCTGGAATCCCACCGCTTTGGCCGTTTCATTAAAATCCATACCCAACGGAGCTTCCTGCACGGGAACGTACTGATCTCCCCATTTAAACAAGATCATGGAATAAATGAACAAGGCCAGGAGGAAGTTGAACAACACGCCGCCTACCATAATCAACAGGCGTTGCCATGCAGGTTTGGAGCGGAACTCCCATGGTTGTTCGGGTTGTTTCATCTGCTCCGTATCCATTGACTCGTCAATCATACCGGCAATCTTGACATAACCTCCCAAAGGCAGCCAACCGACAGCATATTCTGTCTCACTTTTTTTAGGTTTAAATTTGAATAGTGTGAACCAAGGGTCAAAGAATAAGCAAAATTTTTCTACCCGTACTTTAAACAGGCGGGCAAAGAGAAAGTGCCCCCCTTCATGAATGATGACGAGCAAAGATAAGCTCATAATCAATTGCAGGGCACGGATTAAAAATGTTTCCATCAGATTATTTACAATTTATTTATTTACAAATTAATTCACGGGCAATCCGGCGTGCTTCCGCATCAGTTGCCACATAGTCATCATAGGTAGGAGTCTGTACGAAAGATACCTGCCCCATGGTCTGTTCTATCACATCACTCATGTCGAGAAAGCTGATTTCATCACGAAGGAAAGCAGCCACTACCACTTCATTAGCCGCATTGACAATGCAGGGCATATTCCCTCCCCTATACATCGATTCGTAAGCCAAGGCCAGATTACGGAACCGCTTGGTATCGGGTTGCTCAAAAGTAAGGTTCGTACATTTCGAAAAGTCAAGCCGGTCAAAAGACGAGTTGACACGATCCGGATAAGAGAAAGCGTACTGGATAGGCAGACGCATATCCGGCATACCCAACTGGGCCTTTACGGCTCCATCCTCGAATTGTACCATCGAATGGATAACAGACTGCGGATGTACTACCACCTCTATCTGACTGGGATGTACTCCAAACAGCCATTTAGCTTCAATCACTTCAAAGCCTTTGTTCATCATCGAAGCAGAATCAATGGTGATCTTGGCTCCCATTTCCCAATTCGGATGCTTCAATGCCTGCACCTTCGTCACGGTTTTCAGCTGATCCATGGTACATGTACGGAAAGGACCACCGGAAGCAGTCAGAATTACTTTCTCGATCGGATTGCCCACCTCTCCGGCCAAACACTGAAACACGGCTGAATGTTCAGAATCGACAGGAAGAATCGGTGTACGGTATTGCTGTGCCAACTGATTAATCAGCTCTCCGGCAACAACCAGCGTCTCCTTGTTGGCAAGCGCAATCGCTTTTCCGGCACGAATGGCATTCATGGTCGGCTTCAGCCCTGCATAGCCTACCATAGCTGTCAGTACGACGTCAATAGGACCGGACTCTACAATCTGGCATAAAGCGGCAGTACCGGCGTAAACTTTAACAGGCAGATCGCTGAGGGCCTCTTTCAGTTGTACATATTTCTCTTCGTTAGCTATAACCACAGCCTCAGGCAGGAACTTACGTGCCTGAGCTATCAGGAGATCTACCTTATTATAGGCAGTCAGTGCATAAACTTCATACAGTTCGGGATGCTCCTCGATAACCTGTAAGGCCTGTGTACCGATAGAGCCCGTAGAACCTAAGATAGCTATTTGTTTTTTCTTTATCTCGTTCATTATTAGAATACAATGTATTTTTCAGGATTAACCGGCCGTCCTCTGTGCCAAAGTTCAAAATGGAGATGCGGACCGGTAGTGAGCGTTCCGCTATTCCCGACCAGAGCAATTGCTTCACCGCCTTTCACAGTATCTCCCTCACGCTTCAGCAACGAACCGCAATGTTTATAGACTGATACAAAATCCTGGTTATGCTGTACCTCGATCAGATAACCGGTTTCGGCCGTATAAGTACTCAATATGACTGTACCGTCAAGGGTAGCCAGAACACTTTCATTGGGATTAGCGGCAATATCGGTTCCAAAATGTTTCTTCTCAGCATTAAAATGATCGGATATCATACCACGGGTCGGACGATAGAAAATCAATCCGTTCACATCGGGCTGAGAGGTAATAGAGGTCAGATTATATTTTTCGGTCTCTTCATATTGGCGACGGAAAGCTTCTTCACGTTCGGAACGGGCTATCAACGAATCTTCACGCATAGTGGTCAGTGAATCCATTGACTGTACGGTATCCACCCGCACTGTTCCGCTGAAAATATCTTGTATATTCATGATATACATATTCTGACGGTCCACCAGCTGTTGCAAAGAATCCACCCGCAAGGCATTCTCAACAACCTGCGCACGAATATCACTGTTCATATATCCCGGCAAATAGTTGCGTAAAGGGGTGAAAGTGATAATGGCAGCAGCAAACAGGAAAAGCAGGGTCAGAACCGAAAGTAACACGGAAAGCCCGTTCAACTTGGATACATGAAGTCCCACCACCTCTTCGAGCGTATTCTCGTTGATGATAGTGAGTTTGTACTTGAACTTAATATTGTTCCAAAAAGCTTTACTGCGTTTCTTTTTCGGCATTATTATAGGATATAGCGTACAAATGTAAGCATTTCGCTTTACTTGCCGCCTGTTTCTTTATGCTATTTAACTTTCTTCATCATCGCACTCGTCCAAAGACAGCAGGCCCTCGGGCAAATCGACTGTAATGATTTTGTGTTTCTGGTCAATACCGGCTATAAATTCTTCCTGTGCCGGAATCAGCAGTTCATCTCCATCCCGGTCCACCACAAACAAAGTGTTAACGGTAGATGTATCTACGTCTGTCACCTCACCTAAAGCACCGTGGTGAACATCTTCCACCCGAAAACCCACAAAAAAGCTCCATGACAGCTCTCCCGGTTCGGCCTCTTCTACATGCTCCACCGGGAAATAGACTTCCACATTGGTAAACATCCGGGCACGTTCGGCCGTATCCACCCCTTCAAGTTTTACCAAAGCGGTAGAGTCGGACCGAAAACGGTACTCTTCTATAAAAAAGGGAACAAAGATATCATCCAGCCGGCAAATCAGGTAATCGCAGTCCACCCGGTCAAAAATATCATCCGTAAAGGTAAACGACAATTCTCCGTGGATACCATGCGGTTTATTGAATAATCCGATCTTATATACGTCTTCTCTTCTTATCATATGCGTGTGATTCTGGCTCCGATGGCATTCAGACGCCCTTCAATGTTTTGATATCCCCGGTCGATCTGCTCAATATTATGGATCCGGCTAATGCCTTCGGCACTCATCGCAGCGATAAGCAAGGCGATACCGGCACGTATATCGGGAGATGTCATATTGCCACCCCGCAAAGTAAATCCATGATTATGACCGATAACGACTGCACGGTGCGGATCGCAAAGAATGATCTGGGCCCCCATATCAATTAACTTATCCACAAAGAAGAGGCGGCTTTCGAACATCTTCTGATGAATCAGCACACTCCCTTTCGCCTGGGTAGCCACTACCAGCATGACACTCAACAAGTCCGGAGTCAGCCCCGGCCAGGGAGCATCGGCAATGGTCATAATAGATCCGTCGATAAAAGATTCGATTTGATAACAGTCCTGAGCCGGTACATAAATATCATCTCCTCTCTGTTCGAGCTTAATGCCCAACCGACGGAAACTTTCAGGAATAATGCCTAAATTCTCGTAAGAGACATTCTTAATGGTTATTTCGCTACGGGTCATTGCAGCCATACCGATGAAACTGCCTACTTCAATCATATCCGGCAATACGGTATGATCCGTTCCATGGAGTTCGTCCACCCCTTCAATCGTCAGCAGGTTCGAAGCTATGCCGCTGATTTTTGCTCCCATCCGGTTCAACATTTTACAAAGCTGCTGCAAATAAGGTTCACAAGCGGCATTATAAATCGTAGTCATCCCTTTGGCAAGCACGGCAGCCATCACTATATTGGCTGTTCCGGTAACAGAGGCTTCATCGAGCAGCATATAAGTGCCTTTCAGCTCTTGTGCCGAAATCTCGTATACACCACGTTCTTCATTATAAGCAAAGTCAGCTCCCAGGTTCTGGATCCCCACAAAGTGCGTATCCAATCGCCGACGACCGATTTTATCTCCGCCCGGTTTGGATATCATTGCTTTGCCAAAACGGGCAACCATCGGTCCGATCAACATCACCGATCCCCGCAGGCTGGAACATTTCTTCAGGAATTCATCACTCTCCAGATAAGCGAGATCTACATTTTCAGCTTTAAAGCTATATGAATCGACACCTGTCTTCGCCACCGTTACTCCCATATCCCGCATCAATTGAATCAGGTTATTGACGTCCAGAATATCCGGGATGTTATTTACTGTCACTTCTTCGGCGGTAAGCAACGTAGCGCAGATAATCTGCAACACTTCGTTTTTGGCACCTTGCGGATGAATGTCCCCACTGAGCCTGTGTCCTCCTTCGATTACAAATGAAGCCATGTTTTAGGTGATTAGTGGTTAATGATTAATGATAATAATCTCCTTACTTAGAATTTTCTTCTCTGATTATTATTTCTCTGGTTATTGTTGTTATTCGTACGCGGACGATAATTCTGGGCAATACGTTCAGACATCAAACGCAAAATCTCGTCATCCATCTGCAATTTACCTCCTGAGAATTCAGCCAGATCTTCAGCGATCTTCCGGTCGTCCACCGTATCTTTGTTCCAAGCCATATAATCTTTCTTCATGTGATTGCAGATAAGGGCTACCAGATTCTTCTTTTCGTCCCCTTCCGGAAACTCACATGCCTTTTTAATCAACACTTCCAGTGTACGGCCATAGTGGCGATAACGGATCTTAGTGCTCGGATAAGGAATCGAATCGGGTTTCGTCACCAGATTGTCCTTGCGGATAATCTCGTAAGGATAGTCTATATCCAGCTTAAAGTCTGACATAATGGCCAGATGATCCCACAGCTTATGTTTGAAATCGGGTACATCTCTCAAATGAGGAAACATGTTACCCATGATATTGATAACGGTATTGGCACAACGCTGGCGTTCGGAACGGTCTTGTATAGTCAATGCAAAATCGACCATATTCTGGATACTGCGCCCATATTCGGGCAGCGGCATTCTTTTCTGTTGAGTATTATACTGCATGTAGTTAAATTTTAATTTGAAAATAGAAAATCCAAAGGGTTGAAAAGTATCAAAGTAACTTCTTGGGTTGGGAAGCCACAAACTCTTTCAGATAGAAGGGCTCAAAATAAGCCACATCTTTATAATCATTAATAGCAATCGCTTTTTCGGCAAGTGGAAACATCATCTTTGCCAATGGATGGATGTCGTCAATAAAATGCGCGTTGGGATGCGTAATCTTTTCACGGCACTTTGCTGCTCCGTTCCCAAAGAAATAAACCGGGTGCTTCTCTAAAAACTCAAGATAAGAATTTTCGTCTACAATGTCGGCTGAAATCTCACGCCTCACATTCAGCGCACGGTCGTATATAGCCGCATATACCTCCATTCTCCGGGCATCGATCATCGGACAAATCAGTGCGTCTTCGGGCAATTCGTGATAAAGCAATACCGGTACACTCAGTACCTCCAGTGTAGGAATACCGATTAACGGGACATTACGCCCGTAACAAATGCCCTTTGCCATTGAAACACCGATACGTAATCCGGTATACGATCCGGGACCGCAACTGACGGCAACCGCATCCAACGGAATAGCATGACTATCGATGAAAGACAATGCTTCATCTACAAATACTCCCAACGAAACGGCATGTGAAGGCCCCTTAAGGTCCTCTTTCACAAAAATATTCTGCCCGTCTTCACTCACAGCTACCGAACAAACGGCGGTAGAGGTTTCAATATGTAGGATACACGACATAATAATCAGATTATTAAATTGACGCAAATTTACATGATTATTTTCAGATTACCGCACCGAGATATAAATAAAGCGCATTTCCATTCAAAATCATTGCATTAAATTAAGTTTTTGCGTACTTTAGCAGACTATTTTATACAAGCAAAAGATAAATATAACAAGTTTTAAAATTAGAGATGAAACAGGCATGCTACTATATAATGCTGTTATTATTTGTAGAGTTGGCAGGTATCCCGACGACCGTACAAGCTACAGAATCAAGCGAAACGAAGCATTTTGCCGTTTTGTCAAATGACAGCCCGGCAGAAAAGTACAGTGACTACGGTACATCTGCAAAGGGGAAGTTCCTTCCCGACAGTTGTTACCTGTCACTCACTCAAGCACAAAAAGAAAAAGCACTCGCACGGCATGACTCACTAATCCGCAGCATAGAAGCAGGAAAAGCTCCGGAAAACATCAACATCGTCGAAATTTACCAGAACAGAGGGCATCTGTTGCGTTGTCTTCACCGATATAAAGAGGCTTGCGCAGCCTACGACCGATCAATGATCGTTTCCGACTCACTAATTAAGAAAGAGTATGGTGCACAAGTCGACTCCCTCCGCCAGAAACATGATGTAAATACATTATTACTTGAAAAAATAAATTTGCAGTCAGAAAAGCGTCAGGTAGCTTTCATCTTTGCTCTATGCATCTTGTTCATAGCTATCTGCATCAGCTTATATTACTACCAGACACTGGCCAAGACTCAAAGACTTCAAAAAGAGGTATTGCAACAGAGCATCAAAGCACAGGAGAGCGAAGAGGTGAAAGCATCTTTTATCAAATCCATCTGTCACGAAATACGTACACCGCTCAATTCTATCAACGGCTTCTCCGAAATATTAAGCGATGACTTCTCTACTCCCGAAGAACAAAAGGATTACCAGCTTATTATTCAGGAAAACACCCGTCTGCTCACCTCACTGCTCCATAGCCTGGTAGAAGTGGCCAATCTGGATAGCCTGACAGCAAGTCTCACACTGAAACCTATAGAAATAAACCACTATTGCCGTCTCGAAATGCAATATCTGGAAGAAACGGAAGGAAAACCGGAAATAGATTATCAACTCAATTTACCGGAGAACGATTATAAAGTCTATGCCCACCCGCAATATCTCAGCTTATTGCTCCGGGCTTTGCTGAACAACGCCAATAAGTTTACGACTCAGGGGTTCATCAATCTCAGTTGCCGGAAAGACAGCAGACGGAAGATGCTGATGGTCAGTGTTACAGATACGGGATGTGGAGTACCGACGGGCAAGCACGAATATGTTTTCCGGCGCTTCACCAAACTGGATACTTTCAGGCAAGGAAGCGGATTGGGACTTTACCTTTGTAAACTGATCATCAGGCACATGCAAGGAGATATCTACATTGACAAGACGTATACGAAAGGATCCCGCTTTATATTTACCCTACCGATGGAGAACGCTAAGAAATGAAAAAGAAATACTACATCTGGATTATATTGCTATTCATTGTAACAATATCCCAAGCCGCCCCTTCGATCAAGGACAGTTTACAAAACATACTGCAAAAAACGAAAGAGCCTACTCAACGTGCCGAATTACTAATCAATATATTAGACCTGTCCGATTCCTCACCCGATGAATTGGAAATCGCCCGGAAACTTTATTCCGAAGGGAAGAAAGCGGACGATAAAATGGCCATCGGCGCATCTCTCAGCACACTCACCATTCACTATATGCAGGATCTGGAAAAGAAAGATTCACTTACCCTTCTGCTGAACGAAGCAGAAAAGTTGCTGGAAAACTCAGATGAAGAGGGACTTGCCACCTATTACAAAATGACTTATAAAGCCCGGCTCCTGCAACTTGCTCCCCGGGAAGAAAGGGTAAAAGTCTGCAACCGGATACAGCAGGAACTGAACGACCGGAAAGAGTCGGAAACGCCTTATGAAAAGGCCGAACGTCTATTCCTCACCGGAGTGATCCATTATCTGTTAATGGCTATGACCGAAAATATAGATTATAAAAACGCCCTTCCCTATTGGGAAGAAGGATGGAATTTGGCAGAGGGTTTTCCACCTACTGCCCGCAAAAACTTTACAGGCAATCTATATATCATGCTAAGCGTGAGTTACCGCAGTCTGAAAGACAGCAAACGCCTGATGGAAGTATCTAACCAGTACTTGCAAAGACTGGATGAATATTTCAGTCGGGAAGATGTAATCCACCGGCGCCCTTACTTCTACAAAAACAGTTTATATGTGCTGTGCTACCAGCAACTGATGCTAAACCATCAATTGATAGGGCGACAGAAAGCACATGAATATTATCTGCGTTATTGTAACTATGTCCGTCACGGAAAAGGAGATGCCCTGTTACGCAATAAACTTTTTTTCTACGATTTAAGTCAAAGTTATTTCAGTAGTCTGGGCGAATATCCACAAGCACTCGCCTTTTGTGATTCACTGATCCAGATGGTAGAAACCGGTAAGGCTATCAATACGGCCTCGGTGACTCACTATAAGACCAAAGCCAAATTACTCCGGGAAATGGGACGTGCCGAAGAATCCTGTCAGGTTTACGACCGGGCTATGTTTCTGGCCGATTCACTGACCCGTAAAGAACAACTCGGCGAACTTGGAGAAATACAGGTAAAAAATGAAGTCGCACAACTGGAACTGGAAAAAGCGGACATTATTACCCGAATCAGGAACATTGCTTTTTACAGTACCATCCTACTGACTTTCGTTGTCATCGGCTTTACTGTTTATCTTTCAATCAACCTGAAACGTACCCGCAAACTACAAAAAGAGTTGCTACGCCAGACCCAAAAGGCTCAGGAAAGCGAACGAATGCAATCAAACTTCATCCGGTCGATGTATAACGATGTGCACATTCCTCTCAATCACATCAACAAACAGACTCAACTGATAGTAGGCACTTCACTTTCGCCCACCCAAAAGGCAGAATGTTCGGAACAGATAAAAGAGAGCTGCCAGCAATTGACTTCGCTATTGGATGAAATGCTCGAAAAGGCTTACCACGAAAGTTCGGCAGAAGCAAAAGATGCTCCGCCGGACCACGACTCTTTCATTTAACAACCGCCTTCCTCCCTTGCCCCCCCACAAAACCCTCCATTCGCACACAACGATGCGGAAGCAGCGCTTCGTTGTTTCTTTTTTAAGAAAGAATCCGACCGGCTATTACCGGAGAAGTGTAGTAGATTAACCATTGTCATACAACTCTTTATCCCAGCCCGCATACCTGGGCTGATAAGCCCACATACCCGGGCTGATGAGCCCGCATACCCAGGCCGATGAGCCCACATGCCCGGACTGAGATAAAGATCCGACCATTTGCACTAAAGAGAGTAAGGGAAATGAAATGCTTTTAGAGAGATTAACGGATAAGAAATTGGACATATCCATTTGTTTTCCAAACCGTTACTGCTGAAACACCCCCTAAAACAGCGGGTGGAAGATGGAAGATGGGGGTGGAAGATAAATGGCATAAAAACCGCATCTTCCACCAATCTATACATCTCACAATCAACGATATGCACTCTAAAAGGTGGAAGATGGAAGATCGAAACGTGTTTTTTGTATGGGAGGAAGACGGTTGTTAAATGAAAGAGCCGTGCCGCCCGATTAAACAAAATGTCTTTTTTATCCATTTACAGCGGTTATCTTAAAATTATCCCGTATTTTTGCACAAAACTTTTGGTAATATGATACAATCCATGACGGGATATGGCAAAGCAACTGCCGAACTTCCCGATAAGAAGATTAATGTAGAGATAAAATCGCTCAATAGTAAAGCGATGGATTTGTCGGCACGAATCGCACCGGCATACCGTGAAAAAGAGATGGAACTCCGCAATGAAATTGCACGTGTGCTGGAACGTGGAAAAGTAGACTTCAGCCTCTGGGTGGAAAAGAAAGAGTGCGCAGAAGCCGCCACTCCCATCAACCAGGTATTGGTAGAAGGATATTATAACCAAATCAAAGCTATCTCCGAAAACCTCCACATTGCAGTACCCACTGACTGGTTTCAGACTCTGCTCCGCATGCCGGACGTGATGACACGTACCGAAACACAGGAGCTAAGCGAGGAAGAATGGGGAATAGTATATGCAACCGTCAAGGAAGCTGTTTCACATTTAGTAGATTTCCGTAAGCAGGAGGGTGCCGCCCTTGAAAAGAAGTTCCGTGAAAAGATTGAAAACATTCATCGTTTACTTGAATCGGTAACACCTTATGAAAAAGAACGGGTGGATAAAGTTAAAGAACGAATCACAGATGCGCTGGAAAAAACACTGAGCGTAGATTATGATAAAAACCGTCTTGAACAGGAACTGATTTACTACATCGAGAAACTCGACATCAATGAAGAGAAGCAACGCTTGAGCAACCACCTGAAATATTTCATCAGTACCCTTGAAAACGGTAGCGGACAAGGTAAAAAGCTGGGATTCATCGCTCAGGAAATGGGACGTGAAATCAATACGCTCGGCAGCAAATCGAATCATGCTGAAATGCAAAAGATTGTGGTACAGATGAAAGATGAGCTGGAACAGATCAAAGAACAAGTGCTGAATGTGATGTAACAACGACAGATTATGAATTTAACAGAAAGAATAACTACCCCACCTCAAAAGGGTGAAGCCAAAATCATCATCTTTTCTGCTCCTTCCGGATCGGGCAAGTCGACAATTATAAATTATTTGTTGGGCCAGCAGCTGAATCTTGCATTCTCCATTTCAGCTACCAGCCGTCCGCCACGAGGAAATGAAAAGCATGGAGTAGAATATTTTTTCCTCACTCCCGACGAATTCCGCCAGCGCATTGCAAACAATGAATTTCTGGAATACGAGGAAGTTTATACCGATCGATTTTACGGAACTTTAAAAGAACAGGTAGAGAAACAGCTTGCTGCCGGCCAGAACGTAGTGTTCGATGTAGATGTGGTGGGCGGTTGTAACATAAAAAAATTCTATGGTGACCGTGCACTTTCACTTTTTATCCAGCCCCCTTGTATCGAGGAGTTACGTCGCCGCCTGATCGGGCGTGGCACAGATGCTCCCGAGGTCATTGAGAGTAGAATAGCCAAAGCCGAATATGAACTAAGTTTCGCTCCGAAATTTGACAAAGTAATCATCAATGATGACCTGGCAACAGCCAAGGCACAGGCATTAAAAGTGATTAAAGAGTTTCTGGGTATCGATGCGGAATAAGATCTGTGTTCTCTTATTTGTGATTATAGCATATGGAAAAAACTAAAACCGGAATCTTCAGCGGCTCTTTCAACCCGATACACATCGGACACTTGGCACTTGCCAACTATCTGTGCGAGTTTGAAGGGCTGGATGAAGTTTGGTTTATGGTCACTCCGCACAACCCCTTCAAAAAGCAAGCAGATTTATGGTCTGACGAGCTGCGTCTGCAACTGGTACAGCTTGCTATTGAAGGATATCCACGATTCCGTGCATCCGATTTTGAATTTCATTTACCTCGTCCCTCCTATACTGTCCACACACTCAACCGTCTGAAAGAAGTATATCCCGAAAGGGAATTCCAACTGATTATAGGCTCTGACAACTGGAAAGTATTTGACCAATGGTTCGAATCGGAACGTATTGTCTCAGAAAATAAAATACTCGTTTATCCTCGTCCCGGTTTTCCGGTAGATGCCTCACAACTACCCCCGAACGTACACTTAGCGCATTCTCCGATATTCGAAATCAGTTCCACCTTTATCCGTCAAGCTCTGGCTGCCGGAAAAGATGTGCGCTATTTCCTTCACCCGGCTGTGTACACGAAAATCAAAGCTATTCATTCCGCAAACGATGTAATGTAATCATCACAATTTCGGCCGGTGCTCCAATACGGATATTCTTGTTTGAAGTACCGATCCCATTGGTTACAATCATCGGAATTTTAGCTGAATTATATTTCAATCCTGTCAGGAACCGACTGCCATAATGCGAAGGAATGATGGGAGCATAGCCAAAAATACGTACCTGCCCTCCATGCGTGTGTCCGGCCAGCACCAGATCAGAATTAGCGACAGACACATCTTCGGCATAATCAGGAGTGTGTACCAACAGAATCACAAAATCCGATGAAGAGAGGGACAGAGTAGGAGAAACACCGTTATTGGCAAGATCAAACGGGTTACGTACACCGGCCAGAATAATCTGCTCACCATTGCGCCTCAACGTGTCAAGCTGATGTTCAAGAGGGCGCATGCCATAACGTTTCATTTCACGGATAATCTCATCATGACAACGTTCATAGTCGTTATTTCCCATCACACCATAAGTACCCAACGGTGTTTTCACTTTAGCCAATGCCGCAAAAAGTTCGGGTACAAACTGACACCCTTCCTGGTAATCACCTCCCATCAACAATACATCGGCATGCTGTGCGTTAAGCAAACGTACCAGACTCTCCAGCCCTTTCTCCTTGAAAAGGCTTTTATAATGCAAGTCCGAAATAAAGGCGATACGGAAACCATCAAAAGCTTCGGGAACATCACGATGGGTGAAATCGTATCTTTTCACCCGGTCGATCCCCGGATAAACAGAAGATACACTGACAGCAGAACTGGTGATATTTGTTCCCCGGGCTACAACAGGCGGAATCGAACGCGTTATCCCGGAAGAGGCAACCTGCCCCTTTTCTGCTGCTTTCCGTCTGGCAGAAAGTCTTTTGAGTCCGGAAGTATCAGGAGCAAACAACCGGGCCACTACATCGGAGCTGTCCGGACGAATGGAATCGGTATTCAATACCGGACAGGCAATCGGAGAAACCAGGTTTTTCTTTGATTTACAGGACGAAAGCAGCAATAAAAGTGCCGCCAATAAGTATATTGTTTTCTTCATATTCTCTAATATCAGGAGCGCAAAGATAGGCAAAAAAGCAAAAATATACATTTTTTTGCCCTATCTTTGTTCTCTTGAAACGAATTATATAGAAAAAGAGAATGGAAGAAGTAAGACGGAACTCGTTACAGGCATGGATACTTGCTGCCCGTCCCAAAACATTGGCAGGTGCCATTACCCCGGTAATGATTGGTTGTGCATTGGCTTATGCCGACGGAAAATTCAGTTGGATACCGGCATTAATCTGTTGTTTGTTTGCCGGCTTAATGCAGATTGCCGCCAATTTTATCAACGACTTATTTGACTTTCTGAAAGGTACCGACCGGGAAGACCGCCTCGGTCCGGAACGTGCTTGTGCACAAGGCTGGATTTCGGCGAACGCCATGAAGAAGGGCATATTCATAACAGTAGCCCTCGCCTGCCTGATTGGTTGTAGCCTCCTATTATATGGCGGCTGGGAATTGATCCTTGTAGGTACGCTATGTGTATTATTTGCTTTCCTGTATACCACAGGTCCTTACCCGTTATCCTACAAAGGATGGGGAGACGTATTAGTCATCGTGTTTTTTGGTTTTGTCCCGGTAGGCGGTACTTATTATGTACAGGCCCTCAACTGGACACCGGACGTTACGGTTGCTTCATTGGTGTGCGGACTGATTGTAGATACATTACTGGTAGTTAATAATTACCGGGACCGGGATGCCGACCGGAAAAGCGGGAAAAAGACGGTTGTTGTTCGTTTCGGTGAACCTTTCGGAAGATATTTCTATCTGTTGCTCGGCATCATAGCCGCTTGGCTCTGTTTCTGGTTTTTATTCAGCGGACATTTATATGCGACTCTCCTGCCTCAGTTTTACCTGTTTTTTCATATCCGGACCTGGAGAAAGATGGTACAGATACACAGCGGTAAAAAGCTAAACAGCATATTGGGCGAAACTTCGCGAAATATGCTGCTTATGGGGATCCTATTATCAATAGGACTGATTATAAACGGTTAACGTTTGCTATACATCCGTTCGTAATATTTCTGATAATCACCGCTGGTAACTTCTTCTACCCATTCCTGATTATTCAAGTACCATTCAATTGTTTTCACAATGCCCACCTCGAATTTCGTTTCAGGATACCATCCCAAGGCATTGGTGATTTTCGTCGGATCGATGGCATAGCGCTGGTCATGACCCAGACGGTCCTTTACAAACGTAATCAAGTCTTCATTGATCCAGTCAACCGAGATTTCACCATCGGCATTCTTTTCTTTCTTCTTCAATACTTCACGATATTCGGGATGTTCCGACATCAGGCGATGAATCGTTGCAATGGTCAACTTCACTATCTCAAGATTTGTCTTTTCGTTATGTCCACCCACATTGTACACTTCACCTTCACGTCCTTCACGAACTACCAAATCGATGGCCTTGCAATGATCTTCTACGTACAGCCAGTCGCGCACATTGCTGCCATCGCCGTACACCGGAAGTTTCTTACCCTCAAGAATATTCTTGATAATAAGCGGAATCAATTTCTCCGGAAAATGATAAGGACCGTAATTATTTGAACAGCGGGTGATGGTCACCGGCATCTTATACGTATCATGATAAGCCATAACCACCATATCGGCACTGGTCTTTGATGCACTGTAAGGGCTATGCGGACAGAGTGGAGTTGTTTCATGGAAATACCCCTCAGCCCCCAGCGAACCGTAAACTTCGTCGGTGGATACCTGATGATAGCGTACTCCTTTACGCCAGGTAGGATACCCGTATTCATCCTTACCGGTCACCCATGCACGACGTGCCGCATCCAACAGGTTTTGTGTTCCCAAAATATTGGTCATCAGGAACAGTTGAGGATTCTCAATGCTACGGTCTACATGACTTTCGGCAGCAAAGTTAACTACATAGTCAAATTTATACTCACCAAAAAGACGGTCAGCCAGTTCACGATCACAAATATCACCTTTTACAAAAAAGCAACGTTCGTTATCAATGTCGTTTGCAATTGTTCCGAGATTTCCGGCATAAGTCAGTGCATCGAGCACTACCACTTTGATATCGCTGTGTTTAGCCAGAATATACTTCAGATAATTGGCACCGATAAATCCGGCAGCACCGGTTACAAGATAAGTTTTCATATTCTTTATGATTGATTTATTAATTTGCTAAGTCTATCAGATATTTACCGTATTCGGTTTTTCCCAACTTCTCGCCCAGAGCTTTCAATTGAGATGAAGAAATCCATCCGTTACGCCAAGCTATTTCTTCAATACAGCTCACATAAAACCCCTGGCGGTTCTGAATAGTGGCTACAAAGTTGGATGCCTCAAGCAGGCTGTTGCAGTTTCCCGTATCCAACCAGGCAAAACCGCGCCCGAAAAGTTCCACTTTCAGCGTTCCCTCACCGAGATATAATTTATTCAAATCAGTTATTTCATATTCCCCCCGAACAGACGGTTCCAGAGCAAGTGCCTTTTCCGTCACCGTGGCATCATAAAAATAAAGTCCGGGTACCGCATAGTTACTTTTAGGTACAACCGGCTTTTCTTCTAACGAAATCACCTTTCCACTTTCATCGAACTCCACTACTCCGTAAGCACGAGGATCTTTCACATAATATCCAAAGATACAAGCTCCCTTCTCAAGAGTAGCCGCCCGGCGAAGCATGGCTGAGAAACCCTGCCCATAAAACAAATTATCTCCCAATATCAGGCACCCCGGTTCGCCATCCAGAAAGTCAGCTCCCAATACAAAAGCCTGAGCAAGTCCATTCGGCTGCTCTTGCACCCGATATGAAAAAGACATTCCAAACTCCTCACCGGTACCCAAAAGTTCACGGAACAACGGCAGGTCACGGGGAGTAGAGATAACCAGCACTTCCCGTATTCCGGCCAACATCAATGTAGAAAGCGGATAGTATATCATCGGCTTGTCATACACCGGCATCATTTGCTTCGATATGGCTTTTGACAGCGGATAGAGTCGGGTGGCACTGCCACCGGCAAGAATAATTCCTTTCATATTTTGAACATTATGAGTTACGGGCTACAGGTTACATACTGTAATAAACAATACATAAGTATCTCGCACAGTTACTTGTAATTTGTAGCACATTGCTTATGGCTTACATCTCTCAAACCTGTGACAAAGAACGGAAAGAAATCTGACGTGACAAAATAAAAATACAAATTTATTAACCGGCCAGTTCAATCACTTCCAAATCCTTGAACACACCATTATCTATGGCAAAACGGACCATTGTACGTACTTTATGAAATCCGGACATTCCCGCAGCACCGGGATTGATATGAAGCATGTCCAGTGTCTTATCATATTTTACCTTTAATATATGCGAGTGTCCGCTGATAAACAACTTAGGTGGATGCACCAATAAGCTTCCCTTGACAGACGGGTCATAATTTCCAGGATATCCCCCGATGTGCTTCATCAGCACTTCGGCACCGTCCACCGTAAAACGACTCACCTGAGGAAACATCCGGCGAATTTCCTGCCCGTCAATATTACCATACACAGCACGGAAAGGGCGGAAAGCCGCCAATTTCTGCGCTACCTCCACTGAACCAATATCTCCGGCATGCCAGATTTCATCGCAAGTTTCAAAATATTGCAAGTATTTTTCGTCCCACCAGCCGTGTGTGTCGGACAATAAGCCAACTTTTGTCATACTTTCTTTGTTTATCTCTGCAAAGGTAACTATATTTGGGCAAACCTTATATGCAAATGGGAAACAAATACCAATACTTTAAGAGAGATATCAGTTGGCTGTCATTCAACTACCGGGTACTTCTGGAAGCTGATAACGATCGATTGCCACTCTACGAACGTATCAATTTTATCTCTATTTATTCTTCCAACCTGGAAGAATTTTATAAAATCAGAGTAGCCGACCACAAAGCTGTCGCCTCCGGCGTAACAGAAGGATCAGAAGAATCCCAGCAGTCAGCCAAGGTTTTGCTGGAAGAAATCAACAGGGAAGTGAACCGGCAACTGGAAGACCGTATCCACATTTATGAAAAGAAAATTATACCTGCATTACGCAAAAACCATGTCATTTTTTACCAAAGCCGTAACGTTGAGCCTTTTCACCAGCAGTTCGTAAAAGACTTTTTCCGCGAAGAGATATTTCCCTACTTGCAACCGGTACCGGTATCCAAAGACAAAGTGATCTCTTTTCTACGCGACAACCGGCTCTACCTGGCTGTCCGCCTGTTTCTGAAAGACACAAAGAAAGAAGATGCCAACCATTTGCAATACTTTGTAATGAAACTGCCATATAGTAAAGTGCCCCGTTTCATCGAACTGCCCAAACATGGGAAATATTATTACCTGATGTTTATCGAAGATATTATCAAAGCCAATATTGGTGTCATCTTCCCGGGCTACGAAGTGGACTGTAGTTATTGCATCAAGATATCGAGAGATGCCGACATCATGATAGACGATACCATCAGCAGCGTCGATTTGGTGGAGCAAGTAAAGAAAAAGATTAAAAAACGCAAGATAGGTGCCGTATGCCGTTTTGTATATGACCGTGCCATGCCTGACGATTTTCTGGACTTTCTGGTAGATGCCTTCCGAATCCAACGTGAAGAGTTGGTACCGGGAGACAAACATCTGAATCTGGAAGACCTGCGCCATCTGCCCAATCCCAGCCATTCTATTCCCCGGATGGAGAAACCTGTACCGATGAAACTGAACCGGCTGAATGATAAGGAGTCTATTTTCAGTTACGTAGAAAAGAAAGATCTGTTATTATACTACCCTTACCACTCTTTCGACCATTTCATTCATTTCCTTTACGAAGCCGTGCACAATCCCGAGACCCGGGAGATCATGGTGACGCAATATCGGGTAGCGGAAAATTCGGCTGTCATCAATACCTTGATTGCCGCGGCACAGAATGGCAAGAAAGTAACGGTATTTGTAGAACTCAAAGCCCGCTTTGATGAAGAAAATAATCTTGCCACTGCCGAAATGATGAAAGCTGCCGGCATCAATATCATATATAGTATACCGGGACTGAAAGTTCACGCCAAAGTGGCCCTTATACGTCGCCGTAGTTTCAACGGAGAAAAGATTCACAGCTATGCTTACATCAGTACCGGCAATTTCAACGAAAAGACAGCAACGCTATATGCGGACTGCGGATTATTCACCAGCAATCCGGTCATCGTACATGACCTTACCAACCTCTTCCGTACCTTGCGCGGTAAAGAAAATCCCAAGTTCACCCGGCTGCTCGTGGCCCGTTTCAATCTGATTCCCGAACTAAACCGATTGATCGATAAGGAGATCGAACTGGCCGAGAAAGGAAGAGGCGGCAGGATCATTCTGAAGATGAATGCCTTGCAGGACCCTATCATGATTGACCGACTCTATGAAGCGTCACAAAGGGGTGTAAAAATAGACCTGATTGTGCGGGGCATTTGTTGCCTGATCCCCGGACAGGAATACAGCCGTAACATACGTGTCACCCGTATTGTAGACAGTTTCCTGGAGCATGCCCGCATCTGGTATTTCGGTAACGCCGGACATCCCAAAGTATATCTGGGTTCACCCGACTGGATGCGCCGAAACTTGTACCGGCGAATAGAAGCCGTGGTGCCTGTCCTCGACAGTGAATTACGGGAAGAAATCGTCGACATGCTGCATATCCAGCTATCAGACAATCAAAAGGCCTGCTTCGTTGATGAAAAGCTGAATAACATATTCAAATTCAAAGCAAGTGCTGCACCGGTCAGGGCACAGTATACTTTTTATAATTACCTTAAAGAGAAGAATGAAACATTTCTGTAACATGTATGACATTTCTCTGCAATACGAAAATCCGTCCTTTGCAGCCAGAAATAACATACACATTTATGGAGACAATTTATCTATGTATCATTATCTTCCTATTCGTGCTTGCCGTATTCGATTTGATGGTCGGCGTAAGTAACGATGCGGTAAATTTCCTGAATTCGGCTGTCGGAGCGAAGGCGGCATCTTTCAAAACAATATTGTTTATAGCCGGTGCTGGCATCTTCATCGGGGCCTCCTTATCAAACGGCATGATGGACATTGCAAGACACGGCATCTACCAACCGGAGCATTTCTACTTTGCCGAAATCATGTGCATCCTGCTTGCCGTAATGCTGACGGACGTCGTCCTGCTCGACGTTTTCAACTCAATGGGAATGCCTACCTCCACCACCGTTTCGATGGTATTCGAACTTCTCGGAGGTACTTTTGCCCTGGCACTGATTAAAGTGCACAACAGCGACACGCTGGGACTGGGAGATCTTATCAACACCGACAAAGCCCTGTCCGTCATCATGGCAATCTTTGTCTCAGTTGCCATTGCCTTCTTCTTTGGTATGCTTGTACAGTGGTTGGCACGTATGGTGTTTACATTCAATTATAAAAACAAGATGAAATACAGCATTGCCCTGTTCGGTGGCATTGCTTCCACTGCCATCATCTATTTCATGGTAATAAAAGGATTGAAGGACAGCTCGTTCATGACTTCTGAAAACAAGCAGTGGGTACAAGAAAATACAATGATGCTGGTAAGCTGTTTCTTCGTCATCTCTACCATCCTGATGCAGATATTACATTGGTTGAAAGTAAATGTATTCAAAGTAGTTGTCCTGCTGGGAACTTTTGCATTGGCATTGGCATTTGCGGGTAACGACCTTGTCAACTTCATCGGTATACCTTTGGCGGGTTACTCTTCTTTTATGGATTATACAGCTAACGGAACCGCTGTAGGCCCTGATGGTTTCCTGATGACCTCACTGATGGGTTCAGCCAAAACACCGTGGTACTTCCTGATAGGTGCCGGAGCCATCATGGTATATGCCTTGTGCACCTCCAAAAAAGCACATGCAGTAATCAAGACTTCAGTAGACCTCTCCCGCCAGGATGAAGGAGAAGAGAACTTCGGAAGCACACCGATAGCACGTACCTTGGTACGCTTCAGCCTCACGCTTGCCAACGGCATTTCACGTATTACTCCCGAAAGCGCCAAACGCTGGATGGATACCCGCTTCCGCAAAGACGAAGCCATCATAGCCGACGGAGCGGCATTCGACCTGGTTCGTGCCTCTGTCAATCTGGTACTTGCCGGCCTTCTGATCGCCGTGGGTACTTCACTGAAACTCCCCCTCTCTACCACTTATGTTACTTTCATGGTGGCCATGGGTACTTCACTTGCCGACCGTGCCTGGGGACGTGATTCAGCCGTTTACCGCATCACAGGTGTGCTAAGTGTCATTGGCGGATGGTTCATCACAGCCGGAGCCGCTTTCACCATCTGTTTCTTCGTTGCTATGATCATCCATTTCGGAGGCAGCATTGCCATCATCGCACTGATCGGACTGGCAGCATTCACATTGATCCGCAGCCAGTTGATATACAAGAAGAAAAAAGAAAAGGAAAAAGGCAATGAAACCCTGAAACAACTGATGCAAGCTACAAGTAGCCACGAAGCCTTGTCGTTGATGCGCAAACACACACGTGAAGAACTGGGCAAAGTATTGGAATATGCAGAACAAAACTTCGAACTGACCGTCACATCGTTCTTACACGAAAACCTCCGCGGACTACGCAGAGCAATGGGATCTACCAAATTCGAAAAACAACTGATCAAACAGATGAAACGCACCGGGACTGTAGCAATGTGCAAACTGGATAATAACACCGTACTTGAAAAAGGACTTTATTACTATCAGGGAAATGACTTTGCCAGTGAATTGGTATACAGTATCAGCCGTCTGTGCGAGCCCTGCCTTGAACATATCGACAATAACTTCAATCCGCTGGATGCCATCCAGAAAGGTGAATTCGGAGATGTAGCCGAGGACATCACCTATCTGATCCAGCAATGCCGCCAGAAGTTAGAAACCAACAATTACAATAACTTTGAGGAAGATTTGCGCCGTGCAAACGAACTGAACTCACAACTCTCACATCTGAAGCGCCAGGAGTTACAGCGTATCCAGAGCCAAACAGGCAGTATTAAAGTGAGCATGGTTTATCTGACCATGATTCAAGAAGCACAAAACGTAGTGACTTACACGATCAATCTAATGAAGGTAAGCCGTAAATTCCAAATGGAAACAGAAATCTGAAAACAAATATCCTCTTAAAATAAATAGGGCTGATTTCATTATTGAAGTCAGCCCTATTTATTTTAAGAGGATATAATCTTACCATTTAATCTCGGGGAAATAACTATTCAGGCAATTCCGGAGAGCACTTACCGTAATGGGCTTTACCAGCACCTCGGTTGCACCGGCCTCGATGGCATTATCCCGGTCCGAACTGAAGGCATAAGCAGTCTGCATGATGATAGGCAGGGTAGCTCCTTGTTGACGAATGATCCGGGTTGCTTCCAGTCCGTTCATAATCGGCATCTTAATATCCATTAAAATAGCCCACGCTTCTTTTCCGTGATCACGGTATAAATTCAGCATTTCTTCACCGTTCTTTGCCCATAGAATGTCGCATTTTTTACCGATAATAGCTTTAATCAATTTGAAGTTACTATCATCATCTTCGGCCACAAGAATAAGAGGACGAAGACTTTTTATTTCTTCATTTTCCATTTTATATAATAGGTTTACTTTTAATTCTACATTCAATCTTATTCGATTCAGCCCGCAAGGTATAAAAAAAAATCATAGTTTTGATTATCTTTGCGGCTAAAATTTAAAGAAGCGATATGATTTCAGTAGACGGATTGGCCGTGGAATTCGGCGGAACCACTTTATTTAGCGATATTTCATTTGTTATTAACGAAAAAGACCGCATCGCGCTCATGGGAAAAAACGGTGCCGGCAAAAGTACCTTGCTCAAAATTCTGGCAGGAGTACGCCAGCCTACCCGTGGCAGAATATCTGCCCCTAAAGAGTGCGTCATTGCTTATCTGCCCCAGCACCTGATGACAGAAGACGGACGGACGGTTTTCGAAGAGACAGCGCAAGCTTTTGCTCACCTTCACGAGATGGAAGCCGAAATAGAACGTATGAACAAAGAGTTGGAAACACGCACAGATTATGAAAGCGACAGCTATATGGAGCTAATAGAAAATGTGTCGACCCTCAGCGAAAAGTTCTACGCCATCGATGCCACCAACTACGAAGAGGATGTAGAGAAAGCACTGCTCGGTTTAGGATTCATGCGTGAAGACTTCCACCGGCAAACAAGTGACTTCAGTGGCGGATGGCGGATGCGCATCGAACTGGCAAAACTTTTATTGCAAAAGCCGGATGTACTTTTACTGGACGAGCCTACCAACCATTTGGATATCGAATCCATTCAATGGCTGGAGGATTTCCTGATCAATAACGGAAAGGCGGTAATTGTCATCAGTCACGACCGAAAATTCGTCGATAACATTACTACCCGCACCATCGAGGTGACCATGGGACGTATTTACGACTACAAAGTAAACTATTCCAAATACCTGGAATTGCGTAAAGAACGCCGCGAACAGCAACAGAAAGCCTATGAAGAACAACAGAAGTTTATCGCTGAGACAAAAGACTTCATCGAACGCTTCAAAGGTACCTACTCGAAAACACTTCAGGTACAAAGCCGTGTAAAAATGCTTGAGAAACTGGAAATATTGGAAGTGGACGAAGAAGACACATCAGCATTGCGCCTGAAGTTTCCACCTTCCCCACGTTCGGGAAACTATCCTGTCATTATGGAGGGAGTAGGTAAAACCTATGGTGACCATGTTGTTTTCCGAAATGCCACACTTACAGTCGAACGCGGAGATAAGGTAGCATTTGTCGGCAAAAACGGCGAAGGTAAATCAACGTTGGTAAAATGTATCATGAACGAAATAGAACATGACGGTACCCTGACGTTGGGGCACAATGTGCAGATAGGATACTTTGCGCAGAATCAGGCATCGTTACTGGACGAGAACCTGACTGTATTCCAGACTATCGATGACGTGGCCAAAGGAGAGATACGTAATAAAATACGTGACCTGCTGGGAGCATTCATGTTTGGCGGACCGGAAGAGTCGATGAAAAAAGTAAAGGTACTCTCGGGAGGTGAGCGTACACGCCTGGCCATGATCAAGCTGTTGCTCGAGCCTGTAAACCTGCTGATTCTTGACGAGCCGACCAACCACCTCGACCTGAAAACCAAAGACATCCTGAAACAGGCGCTGAAAGATTTCGATGGTACACTGATTGTAGTATCACACGACCGCGACTTCCTGGACGGGCTGGTGACCAAGGTATATGAATTTGGCAACAAAAAAGTAACAGAACACCTGTGTGGCATTTATGAATTCCTTGAAAAGAAAAAAATGGATTCGCTGCGGGAGCTGGAGAAATAAAATTGCCGCACCTTATCTTATTTAATATTTGATAACTAACATATGGTAACTTTTACCCGTTTAATTAAAACAGAGAGGTACAACCCCCATTTTAATCAACTAAAAAAGAAACTGTATGAAGAAATTAGTTTTCTGTGCTGCTTTTGTTGCAGCAATGTGTATGGCCGGTACTACTGCCCAAGCTCAGGACGTGAAAAAGAAAGAAGTCAAAAAAGAGCAATGTGACAAGAAAGACGGTAAAGCATGCTGTAAAAAGGAAGAAAAAGCATGTTGCAAAAAAGAAGCTGATAAGAAAACATCTGACGGATGCAAAGAAAAAGCCAATTGCAAAACTAAAACCGGATGTAAAGACGCCCAATGCACCAAAGACAAAGGAGGAAAGAAAAAATAAACGTTTCTGACGTTCTCTTCTGAAAAGACAAGTAGTTATCTGCTTGTCTTTTTGTTTTTTAAGTAACACTGTTTGTTTTTTACCCGATGATAGACTATCTTTGTGGCTCAATATAAAAATAAGAATGAGGAATAAACGGTACATACTCTCTTTTCTGCTCTTCATCAGCATTATTATGCTGGTGGTACCTGTCATTCCCCATCACCACCATGCCAACGGCGTGATTTGCATGAAAAACGACGTGACACCGGAACCCCAGTGTCCCAGACACCATCATCATCCGGGCAACGATTCGTGCTGCAATGACGGATGTATGACACGTCTCAATTCGCCAACCCCATCCGTACAGGCAGACTACAGCCCTCACTATCTGTTTACTGCCATCTTATTTACGGACCTTATCATAGAGAATTTATTTAAGCCCCAAGAGCGGCGTATTAAGAATTATTACGCCTACCGGGAATCTCTTCACAGCACGGTTATCAACTGTGCCTTCGGCCTTCGTGCCCCTCCATACCCTGTTGTATAGGCTTATAAGCCCTATTTCGTAAGGTTAGGAATCTACTGACCGTTGGTTTAAAATCAATGGGATATTCCTTTAAAACCAACGATGCCTTGTTTTTAAACCAAATGCCCTTTGGTTTAAAAACTACACAGATCTACTTCCCAGAATCATCAAAAGTAAAGAATTTATATCATCATGAAGAAACTTATCTTTATGGGAATCCTCGGATTGTTTATCCTGGGTTCCTGCAACAGTAAACCGGGTGGCAATCACGAAGGCCACGACCATGGAACAGAAGCACATGACCACGACCATGAAGGTGAAAACCACAATCACGAAGGCGAAGATCATGAAGGGCATGATCACGAGGGTGAAGAACACAGCCAAGGTACCGAACCGGCAGCCGGACACAGTGACGAGATCATCCTGCCGAAAGTAAAAGCTGAAGCAGCCGGAGTGAAAACAAGCGTCATCGCACCGGAAGCTTTTGAACAAGTGATAAAAACGAGCGGGCAAGTGCTGGCTGCACAAGGAGACGAATCCGTAGCGGTAGCTACTGTGGCCGGTGTCGTTAATTTTCGCGGTAAAGTGACCGAGGGCATGAGTGTGGGCAAAGGCACTGCATTGGTGACCATTTCATCCAGCAACATTGCCGATGGCGACCCGGTACAACGTGCCCGCATCGCCTACGAAATATCCAAGAAGGAGTACGAGCGTATGCAAGCACTTGTAAAAAACAAAATAGTATCCGACAAAGAGTTTGCACAAGCAGAACAAAATTATGAAAATGCCCGTATCAGTTATGAAGCACTTGCCAAGAATCATTCGGCAGGCGGACAAGCTGTGGTTTCCCCTATTGCCGGATTCGTAAAGAATATCCTGGTGAAAGAAGGAGATTACGTGACCATCGGCCAGCCATTGGTCAGCGTTACACAGAACCGCCGTCTCTTCCTGCGAGCCGAAGTTTCGGAGAAATACTATCCGTCTCTGCGCACCATCGGTTCGGCCAATTTCAAGACACCGTATGATGATAAAGTATACGAACTGAAAGGATTGAACGGCCGCCTTTTGTCATTCGGCAAATCGGCCGGCGACAATTCATTTTACGTGCCGGTCACTTTCGAATTCGACAATAAGGGTGACATCATTCCGGGTTCGTTCGTTGAAGTATACCTGCTGTCGTCACCCATGGAAAACGTGATATCGCTTCCACGCACCGCACTAACCGAAGAACAGGGCCTATTCTTCGTCTATCTGCAACTGGATGAAGAAGGATATAAGAAACAGGAAGTCACCCTCGGAGCCGATAACGGCAAGAGCGTACAGATACTTTCGGGTGTTAAAGCCGGTGACCGGGTAGTGACCCAAGGTGCTTATCAGGTAAAACTGGCTTCAGCAAGCAACGCAATACCTGCACACAGTCACGAACATTAAAAGATTTACGATTGGAAGATTTACAATCGAAGTAAGTCCGGCAATCATAGGTTACAAACTATAAACAAAGAATATTGTGTTAAATAAAATCATACATTTCTCACTTCAGAACCGTATCCTGGTGCTTGTAGCCTCGGTACTGTTGCTGATTGGCGGAACTTATACCGCCATGCATACCGAAGTAGACGTGTTCCCCGATCTCAATGCCCCGACGGTGGTCATTATGACCGAAGCCAACGGTATGGCAGCCGAAGAGGTGGAACAACTCGTGACTTTTCCCGTAGAAACAGCCGTAAACGGTGCCACCGGTGTGCGCCGTGTACGTTCGTCTTCGACCAACGGATTCTCTGTCGTATGGGTAGAATTCGACTGGGGAACCGACATATACCTCGCCCGCCAGATTGTAAGCGAAAAGCTGGCCATCGTAGGCGAAGAACTTCCTTCGAATGTAGGTAAACCGACACTGGGACCACAGTCGTCCATTCTGGGTGAAGTCCTGATTGTCGGATTAACAGCCGACTCGACTTCCATGCTCGACCTGCGCACCATTGCCGACTGGACCATCCGTCCGCGCCTGCTCTCTACCGGAGGTGTAGCACAGGTAGCCGTATTGGGAGGTGAATTGAAAGAATATCAGATTCAACTCGATCCGGAACGTATGCGTCATTACAGTGTATCGATGAACGAGGTGATGACCGTCACCCGGGGAATGAACCTGAATGCAAACGGAGGAGTACTTTACGAGTATGGCAACGAGTACATTGTACGCGGCGTACTTTCTACCGCTAAAGTAGATCAGTTGGGCAAAGCAGTGGTAAAAAGCATCAATAGCGTACCCGTACTGCTGGAAGACATAGCCGATGTCCGGATTGGCCCGAAAGCTCCCAAACTGGGTACCGCCTCGGAAAGAGGAAAACCCGCAGTACTGATGACCGTCACCAAACAACCTTCCACCAGTACATTGGAACTGACCGATAAACTGGAAGCTTCACTGAAAGACCTGCAAAAGAATCTGCCACCGGATGTAAAGGTATCTACCAACATTTTCCGCCAGAGCCGTTTCATCGAGAGCTCCATCAGCAATGTAAAGAAGTCACTCTTTGAGGGCGGCATCTTTGTAGTCATCGTCTTGTTCCTGTTCCTTGCCAATGTTCGGACTACGGTCATTTCACTGGTGACACTGCCTCTCTCACTGCTTGTCTCCATCCTTACCTTACACTTCATGGGACTGACCATCAATACCATGAGTCTGGGAGGTATGGCTATCGCCATCGGTTCGCTGGTGGACGACGCCATTGTCGATGTAGAAAACGTATACAAACGGTTGCGTGAGAACCGCCTCCTGCCCGAGAGTGAACGCCTTTCGGTTATCCAGGTAGTATTCAACGCTTCCAAAGAGGTTCGTATGCCTATCCTGAACTCTACGCTGATTATTGTCGTCAGCTTTGTGCCTCTCTTCTTCCTTTCCGGTATGGAAGGACGCATGCTGGTTCCGCTGGGCATTGCCTTCATCGTAGCATTATTTGCCTCGACGATAGTGGCATTGACACTGACCCCGGTACTTTGCTCTTATCTGCTGGGTAAAGACAAAGGGGACAAACTCCCGAAAGAGGCCCTCGTAGCGCGCTGGATGAAAGGAGGGTATAAAAAAGCACTGACTTGGGTATTATCCCACAAACGCGTAACTTTGGGAAGTACCATCGGGCTATTCATCATCGCTCTGGGATTCTTCTTCACTTTGGGACGCTCGTTCCTTCCGCCGTTCAACGAGGGGTCGTTCACTATCAACATCAGTTCGTTGCCGGGTATCTCACTCGAAGAGAGCGATAAGATGGGACACCGTGCCGAGGAACTTCTGCTATCCATCCCCGAGATACAGACAGTGGCCCGCAAGACCGGACGTGCCGAACTGGACGAACATGCCTTAGGTGTGAACGTATCGGAAATAGAAGCGCCATTCGAACTGAAAGACCGCTCGCGTACCGAACTGATGGCGGATGTACGAGAGAAATTAAGTACCATCACCGGAGCAAATATCGAAATAGGACAGCCCATCAGCCATCGTATCGACGCTATGCTCAGTGGTACCAAAGCCAATATCGCCATCAAACTGTTCGGTGACGACCTGAACAAGATGTTTTCTCTGGGCAACCAGATAAAAGGGGCTATCGGCAACATTCCGGGCATCGCCGACCTGAACGTAGAACAGCAGATCGAACGTCCGCAATTGAAGATCACCCCCAAACGGGAAATGCTGGCTAAATATGGCATTACTCTGCCGGAATTCTCTGAATATATCAATGTGGCATTGGCCGGTGAAGTGATTTCGCAAGTATACGAACAGGGTAAGAGCTTCGACCTGATTGTGAAAGTGGAAAACAATTTCCGTGACGAAGCCGAAAAGATACGCAACCTGATGGTAGACACACAGGACGGAAAGAAAGTGCCGTTGAGTTACATTGCCGACGTAGTTTCGGCTATGGGGCCGAATACCATCAACCGCGAAAACGTAAAACGCAAAATCGTCATTTCTGCCAACGTAGCCGATCGTGACTTGCGAAGTGTGGTAAATGATATTCAAAAGCAGGTGGACGAACAAATCAAGCTCCCCGAAGGTTATCACATCGAATACGGCGGACAATTTGAAAGCGAGCAGGCAGCCAGCCGCACTCTGGCACTGACCTCATTCATGTCCATTGTAGTGATCTTCTTGCTGCTGTATCATGAGTTCCGCAGCGTGAAGGAGTCGGCGGTCATCCTGATAAACCTGCCTCTGGCACTGATCGGAGGTGTGTTTGCCTTGCTGATCACAACGGGAGAAATCAGCATCCCGGCCATCATCGGTTTCATTTCGCTGTTTGGTATCGCCACACGTAACGGTATGTTGCTTATCAGCCATTACAACCACCTGCAACAGGTAGAAGGATTGGGAGTATACGACAGCGTTATCCGTGGATCACTCGACCGTCTGAACCCGATTGTAATGACAGCCCTCTCGTCCGCTCTGGCACTGATACCGCTGGCATTAAGCGGAAGTCTGCCCGGTAACGAAATTCAAAGTCCGATGGCAAAGGTAATCCTGGGCGGTCTGTTGACGTCGACTTTCCTGAACGGATTTATTATCCCGATTGTTTACCTGATGATGAACGGAAAAAGAAAATAATAAAAGGCCTCACTCCTGAGAGTGTGTCATCATGCACCACAGATGTGGAACTCTGTGATACTCTGTGGTGAATACGAATTTCGATATACCCTCAGAGATGTGAAGCCATAAACCCCAATAATCATATGAAACGAATAACCATACTTGCCGCCACCCTCTTTGCGCTATCCGGATTGCAGGCACAAACCGGTATAGACGGGGTACTGCGCAACATCGAAACCAATAATAAAGAGTTGCAAGCCAACGCACAATTGATTGCCTCACAAAAGCTGGAAGCCCGGACGGACAATAATCTGCCTGACCCTACCCTTTCGTATGCCCATTTGTGGAACAACAAAGATAAGAATAATACGATCGGTGAGCTTGTAGTCTCCCAAAGTTTCGACTTTCCGAGCCTGTATGCCACCCGCAATCAACTGAACCGACTGAAGTCCGGTGCTTTTGACGGGCAAAAAAATGTATTCCGCCAAAGTATCCTGTTACAAGCTAAAGATGTTTGTCTGGATATCATCATGTTGCGCAAGCAACAACAGATACTGGCAGAACGTTTGCGAAACGCCGAGGAGCTATCTGCCATGTATGCCAAACGTTTGCAAACAGGAGATGCCAACGTGATCGAAACCAATAAGATCAATCTGGAACTGCTGAACGTGAAAACAGAAGCATCGTTAAACGAAACGGCCCTTCGAAATAAAATACAGGAGCTGACGGCACTGAACGGAAACATACCGGTCGTGTTTGAAGACTCCGACTATCCGGCTGTTATCTTTCCTACCAATTACGAAGAACTGAAAACGGAAGTTCTGGCATCGGACTACACACTGCAGGCTCTCAACAGTGAAAGTGCCGCCGCCCGCAAACAAATCACAGTCAACAAATCGCAATGGCTTCCGAAGCTGGAACTGGGATACCGTCGGAATACCGAATCGGGCGAGCCTTTCAACGGAGTTGTCGTAGGTTTCTCATTCCCCCTGTTCGAAAACCGCAACAAAGTGAAGATAGCCAAAGCACAGTCACTGAACATCGACTTGCAACGGGCCAATACTTCGGTACAGGTGGAATCGGAACTGACACAACTTTACCGCGAAGCCCACACACTACGCACTTCAATGGAAGAATACGAGAAAACCTTTCAGGCGCAACAGGATTTATCTTTGCTGAAACAAGCACTGACAGGCGGACAAATCAGTATGATAGAATATTTTGTAGAAGTATCGGTAGTATATCAGAGCAAACAGAACTATCTGCAACTGGAGAACCAGTATCAGAAGGCCATGGCAAAGATATATAAGAATAAACTATAAGAGTTGGGTTGCCCCCCCTTTTCACCACAGATTACGCAGATTAACATAGATTGAATTGCAAGCTGTTGATTATCAAAATGACTTCTCTATGAGAATCTGTGTAGTCCGTGGTAAAAAAGACTTTTGACACCTCAACTGAAAGTCCGTCAGAATATCCGATAAGATAACTGGAAGTTCAGTACGGGATAAGCCTTAAAGTTTTTCAGGAATTTATTGAAACGGCTCAGTTCCTGGTCAACCGCATCTTCCACGATCTTTCCGGTAGTTGCTTCAATCTTCGGATTGCCATGGAACATAGCTCCCAATTCGAACTTGAAACCTACGCGTGAGTGAGCCACCGAACGCCCGAATCCGAGTCCGACGTAAGGCTTCACGGCATTGGTTTTCAGAGCAGCTTCCACACGTCCGTCCGCTCCCGGCTCGATGATAATATCTCCCACCTCAATCCGTTCGTCTGTCTCACCCGACACTTTCAGGATGGACGATGTTCCGAAAAGCAGTCCGGCAGTCACATGGAAGACTGATCTTCTGAACGGGAAATAATCAAGCAACACCATTCCGTTTGCCATATTTGCTTTGGCCTTCAAAGGAACCGTATAATATCTATCCGTATCCTCATTACCGACACGGGCATTTGCCGGCAACGGACCTTCATAGGTTCCGTCATAATCATAATTATAATTGAACTTCAACAAAGAGAATCCGGCACGAAGTCCCAGATAATCGTTCAACGGAGCAGCCACCTGCAATCCTCCTCCCAGTGTTCCCGCATTCAGCGAAACAGATAAATGACTGAAAGGTTTTACCCTTTCCGTAGCAGTCTGAGCCATAGCCGGAACACCTATACTAAAAGCAACCAGCCAGACCAAAAGATGATAAAAGTTTGTTTTCATTAATAAGCTTGTTTGTGTGAATATTGAGTGAACTATCATAATGTCCGTATGTCCTCGGGCAAATATCCGCTTCGGATACGCCACTCTTGCGGATAAAGATTATTGGCGCGATTGCCGATGTTCTTCACAAATCCTAAAGGTGTCTTTTTATAAGTGACCAGCACATATCCTCTGGGAACAGAGGGTGAGAGAGTGATGGCTTCTTTCCGCAGATAGGCAATGGCTTGTTCGTAAGTCAGCTCTTCGGTCGGGAAAAGCGATGTTTCCAGCAGACGGCTCATGGCAAGCCCATGTGCCGGAATCAGATCTTTCCCTTTGACTTCGGCTACTTCCGTGCCTGCCTGGACAATGCGGAGAGACGAACGAAGCATAGCTAAATCATCCAGAAAAAGTGCAGGAAAAGCAGTAATCACAGCACCGTTCACCAACAAATCATACTTGTCGGAAGCTGGCAACCAGCCTCTGGCAACGGCCAGATTCTCTTTGGATACCGATGAAGCAGCCGTTTCACCTTTCGGCTTCTTTTTCTTCGGAAAATGGAAGCCTCCATCCGTTTCTTCTGCTTCTTCCGGCTTGCGAAGCACGGCGAGGAAAAAACCTTCTCCCTGTGTTTTATGAGGCAGGAAGCGGTAGACAGGCGCATCGGCCCCGACGAGCAAACCACCGGTAATGTTCCACTCTTCGGGAACGGTAAGTGGCAGCGGTTCTGCTCCGAATTCCTGCCTGATCCAGGCAATGTTCTCTTCGTCTTCCCGAGTATTATAGGTACAGGTACTGTAAATCAGGATTCCTCCCGGTTTCAGACAAGGCCAGATGTCGGTGATAATCCTGCGTTGGCGTTGCCAGCAGATTTCCACGTTTTCAGGGCTCCACTCTTCTATGGCACCGGGATCTTTACGAAACATCCCTTCACCCGAACAGGGCACATCAGCCAATATGACATCGAAGAAGGAACCGATCCGCGAAAAATCAGAAGGGTCATTATTGGTAACCACAACATCGGGATGTCCCCATTTCGTCAGATTCTCTGCTAATATCTGCGAGCGGTTACGGATGACCTCGTTGGCCACTAACAGGCTCCCGTCCGGCAACAGGCTGCGGGCATGAGTAGACTTCCCCCCGGGAGCGGCGCAGAGATCGAGCATTTTCACCGGAGCCGTGACATACCGGCGCAACACCTGTTCCACAAACATCGACGAGGCCTCCTGCACGTAATAGCATCCGGCATGAAAAAGGGGATCGAAGGTGAACGTCAGCCGCTGATTGAGATAATATCCTCCTGCCGCCCAGGGAATGCGCCCTGAAATGGAAGAACAGGACAGCGAATCAGTAAACTTGCTGTTCAGCCGGACACTAACAGGCGGCTCTTGCTCCAATGCAACGGATAATTTCTGATACTCTTCATCCCCCATCAGCGCACGGGTCGATTCGATAAATGATATAGGTAATTTCATTCTCCTTTATTATAAGATATAAAACCGATCGGATTACGGGATTTCCCGTCCGGTCGTTTGTCATTGACCTGCAACTCGGCAATTGCCTGATTAATCAATTCTAATTGCATCCTCGTATCTTCATTGATGTCATTGTAATCGGCAAATGCCCCTTCTACATATTCTTTTAATTCTTTGATTTCATTTTGCAACCTGGTGATATCATTCACCGGAAGAGCCGAAACCAATTGGCGGACAGCCACAAAAGCGCGCATAATGGAGATATTCACTTCGATGGCAATATCACTGTTCAACACCCCGGAAAGCATGGCCAGCCCCTGTTCGGTAAAAGCAAAAGGAAGCTTGCGGGTACCTCCCCAACTTGATATCACAATTTGTGACTTCAAGATTTCCCATTCTTCCGCATTCAATTGGAACATAAAATCGACAGGAAACCTTTTACTATTCCTCTTTACTGCCTGATTCAGAACACGGGTTTCTACCTGATACAACCCTGCCAGATCAAAATCCAGCATCACTTTCTGCCCCCGTATCTCGTAAATCTTGCTCTGTATGATTTGTAGCTCCATCACTTTTGTGTATTAATAGCTGCAAATATCAAAAATATTTCGTCTCTTTGCAACTTTCTGCGCTATGAACTACGTCTAACAGACAAATAAACAAAAACAATTAAAAAACAACAGTAATATGAAACGTATCTTTATCGCTTTGATGGTAGCTATGACCTTCTGTTCGCTGGCAATGGCACAGAACCAAACCATCACCCAAAACAACAATGACTCTTCAGACTCTACCTTCGTTGCTGAATACACGGACATTGTGGACAGCAGTACCGTAGACACCGACTACCAGAGCAGCAGCTTCGATTTCGGAAACGAATTTCCGTTCAATATGGGCAAAGGAGCTATTAACGGAGGTATACTGACAGGTTTAATAGTCGTCATACTGATATTCGGATTCCCTTTCTTTATCGTATTCGTTGCTTTCTACTTCCGATACAAAAACCGGAAAGCAAAGTACAAACTGATGGAACAGGCACTGGCAACCGGACAACCCCTGCCGGAAGGAATCTTCAAAGATAGCCTGCCACAGGACTACCGGACGAAAGGCATCAAGAACATCTGTACCGGAATCGGACTGTTCATCTTCCTTTGGACCATCACAGACGAATTCAGCATAGGATGTATCGGATTGCTGGTGTTGTTCACCGGAATCGGGCAGTGGATCATCTCACGCAACCAGCAGCACGGACGCCCGGAAGACCCTTTCACAACTCCTACACACAGAGACGAAACCCAGAATGAACAGAAATGAGCCAGCTCAATGATATATCGTTAGTCGCACAGGTCGTGGTGTTCAGAAACACCAGGGCCTTCGACCAATTGGTACAGAAGTATCAGTCGCCCGTCCGGCGCTTCTTCCTGAACCTGACCTGCGGCGACAGCGAACTGAGCGACGATCTGGCACAAGATACGTTTATAAAAGCCTACACAAACATTGCAAACTTTAAAAACCTTTCAAGTTTCTCAACATGGCTTTACAGAATTGCTTATAACGTATTTTATGATTATATTCGCAGCCGAAAGGAAACAACGGATCTGGATGCCCGTGAAGTGGATGCTGTCAACAGCACCGAACAAGTGAACGTGGGCGAACAGATGGATGTTTACCAATCACTCAGAACGCTGAAAGAAATAGAACGCACCTGTATCACTTTGTTCTATATGGAAGATGTCAGTATAGAAAAGATTGCGGGAATAACGGGATGCCCGGTAGGAACGGTCAAATCGCACCTGTCGAGGGCTAAAGACAAATTGGCAATTTACTTAAAACAAAACGGTTATGACGGAAACAGATGATAAACTCCTGAAGCAATTCTTCAGCGAGCAAAAACAAGAAGTAAAAGATAATGGGTTCAGCCGCCGCGTCATGCGTAATCTACCGGGACGAAACCACCGGTTGATCCAGATATGGGGAACGGTCTGCACAGTATTGTGCGTCATCCTGTTCTTCGCCTTCGGAGGTCTGCAAGCCACTATCAGTACGCTGCGCGAAGTTTTTGTATCCATGGTACAACACGGGCTTACGGCGGGATTCGATCCGAAATCTCTCTATATCGCCATTCTGGTACTCGCTTTCTTCGGAGCACGCAAGGTATGGTCTATGGCTTGATGCGGAGATAATCCGGAAGCCGTACAGAGATTTGTGCGCAACAGCCCTAAAAAACAGGTGAAAAACTTGCTTTCGGGATCAAAATATGTTATCTTTGTAAACAAGATACATACAATATATTCAATTTAATATGAGGTAAAAGGGAAGAGTTGCAACTCTTCCCTTTTTTTGTGGTATCACCGGCAGATCTTCCGGAAGACGGTGCGTCCGGAGGAAACAGACGGTGTCTTTCGGTCCGGAAGACGGTGTATTCCTGCCAAAAGCAGTAAGCTTTCGCCCCCGAAGCCCGGCTCTTCCACCCGATAACATCAGGAGTAAATCAATTATCTCCTGATGTTATCAAGCATTACTCCTATTCTTTCCTGAAAAAGCGGCCCACTGTTAATATATACTAAATCTGCTCTTGACAAAAAGAAGCCAAGAACAGAGATGTTGTATCTTTGTTTCCTTGTAAACTAAATAAAGACTGAGGTTTTGAAATTATACGTTTTAATAATAGCGACCATTCTCTCTATAGGCACTGCCCGAACACAGAATATTGACAGCCTGCTGATGCAGCGGGAGGACACTACACAATTTATTCGAAGCGACTCCCTTGTCATGCAGTTCCTCGAGTACTCTAACATCCCTATCACTGACAACAATAAGGTGAAACTTATCAAAAGCGGGCGGGAGAAATTTGAAGACTTGTTCGAAGCCATCCGCGGAGCGAAGCATCACATTCATCTGGAATATTTCAATTTCCGTAACGACTCCATAGCCAATGCACTGTTCGACCTGCTCGGCGAAAAAGTGAAAGAGGGTGTCAAGGTACGGGCATTGTTCGATGCATTCGGTAACTGGTCGAACAACAAGCCGCTCAAGAAGAAGCATCTGAAAGCAATCCGGGAAAAGGGAATCGAAATCGTAAAATTCGATCCGTTCAAGTTCCCGTATATCAATCATGCAGCCCATCGTGACCATCGGAAGATTGCGGTCATCGACGGAAAAATAGGATATACGGGCGGAATGAATATTGCGGATTACTACATCAACGGGCTACCCAAGATAGGTACCTGGCGCGATATGCACATCCGGATCGAAGGCGACGCGGTGAATATTCTGCAAGAAATCTTCCTCGACATCTGGAACAAGACTACCAAACAAAACATCGTGGGCGAAGAATATTTCCCGAATCATCCGGAACGTGCAGACAGTTGCAACACAATCATCGCAATCGTAGACCGCACTCCCAAACGGAACTCCCGAATGCTGAGCCACACGTATGCCATGTCTATCTATGCCGCGCAACACGATGTACGCATCGTGAATCCATACTTCGTTCCGACTTCATCCATCCGCAAGGCCCTCAAAAGGGCACTGAACCGGGGAACGAAAGTAGAGATCATGATTTCTTCCAAATCGGATATCCCTTTCACACCGGATGCCTCGCTTTATGCCGTGCAGAAACTGATGAAAAAGGGGGCAAATATCTATCTGTACAACGGCGGATTCCACCACTCAAAGATCATGATGGTGGACGATCTGTTCTGCACCGTAGGTACAGCTAACCTGAACAGCCGGAGCCTGCGATACGATTATGAAACGAATGCCTTCATTTTCGACAAGAACATCACTCGGCAGTTGAATGACGTTTTTGAAGCCGACACCCTGCATTGCACCCGTCTGACTCCGGAAATGTGGAGACAAAAATCGGCCTGGAAGAAGTTTAAATGTTGGTTTGCGAACTTATTCACACCGTTCCTGTAAGTTATTCGGGCTGTTTTTGTAACTTTGGCAGGAATTTTTAGTAACTCAAAAAGTATAACCATCCATATGAAACAATATTTAGATCTGCTCAACCGGGTGTTGGCAGAAGGAACAGAAAAAGGTGACCGCACCGGAACGGGAACCATCAGTGTCTTCGGACACCAGATGCGTTTCGACCTGGACGAAGGCTTCCCTTGCCTCACTACCAAGAAACTTCATCTGAAATCGATCATTTACGAACTGTTGTGGTTCCTGAAAGGAGACACAAATGTGAAATATCTGCAGGACCACGGTGTACGCATCTGGAACGAATGGGCGGACGAGAAGGGCGACCTGGGACATATTTATGGTTATCAGTGGCGTTCGTGGCCCAACTATGACGGCGGATTCATCGACCAGATCAGTGAAGCGGTGGATGCCATCAAGCACAATCCGGATTCACGCCGCATCATCGTCAGTGCCTGGAACGTCGGTGATCTGGATCACATGAACCTCCCTCCCTGCCACGCGTTCTTTCAGTTTTACGTAGCGAACGGACGATTAAGCCTGCAACTCTACCAGCGCAGCGCCGATATCTTCCTGGGTGTACCGTTCAACATAGCCTCCTATGCACTGCTGCTACAGATGATGGCGCAAGTCACCGGTTTGAAAGCGGGAGAGTTCATCCACACGCTGGGTGATGCACATATCTACCTGAATCATTTGGAACAGGTGAAACTGCAACTTAGCCGGGAGCCCCGTACACTGCCGCAGATGAAAATAAATCCGGATGTGAAAAGTATCTTCGACTTCCGGTTTGAGGATTTTGAATTAGTAAACTACGATCCGCACCCGCACATTGCAGGGAAAGTTGCGGTATAACATAACTCCACCGGACTATGAGTAGAATTAGCATTATTGCCGCTGTAGACCATCGAATGGCCATAGGATTTCAAAACAAGCTTTTATTCTGGCTGCCCAACGACCTGAAACGTTTCAAGGCGCTGACCACAGGAAACACAATCATAATGGGACGAAAAACTTTCGAATCACTTCCTAAAGGAGCGTTACCCAATCGACGGAATGTGGTACTCTCTTCCAATCCGGCAACCGAATGTCCCGGAGCAGAGGTGTTCACTTCGCTGGAAGCCGCTTTGAAAAGCTGTCAGGAAGAAGAGAAAGTATACATCATCGGAGGAGCAAGTGTCTACCGCCAAGCCATGCCTTTGGCCGACGAACTGTGCCTGACCGAAGTTGATGACACAGCTCCGGAAGCAGATGCCTTTTTCCCGGCTGTAGATACAGCCATATGGCACGAAAAAAGCAGAGAAGTCCATCCTGCGGATGAGAAACATCTCTGCTCATATGCTTTCGTAGATTACGTTCGGGGATAAACTTAATCCTCGTCCGTTTCTACCATGATCGGCATTTGCCGCTTGATAGCTTCATGGAATGAAATAAGCGTCTCCGTACGAGCCAATCCCAACGGTTGAAGTTTATCATGGATCACACTGAGAAGGTGATGGTTGTTCCTTGCGTATATCTTGATAAACATATCGTATTTCCCGGTGGTGAAATGGCATTCCACTACTTCCGGAATCGCTTCCAAAGCTTTGGTCACAGAATCGAACGACTCAGGATCTTTCAGATAAATCCCAATATAAGCACATGTCTCATATCCAATCTTCTCCGGGTCGATAACATACTCCGAACCTTTCAATATACCCAGATTAGTCAACTTCTGTATGCGTTGATGAATAGCCGCACCCGAAACGTTGCACGCTCTTGCCACTTCCAGAAACGGAATGCGGGCATTGTCGGCAATCAACTTCAGAATCTGCTCGTCTAAAGTATCTAATTGATGATGTCCCATTTTAAATCAATTTGTTTTAATATATCAATCACTAATGCAAAGTTAGTTATTTCCCCGGCAATAAATACTATAGTTTATTACTTTTATTTGTAAAAATAGAATAAATCGGCAATAGTTCGTACCTTTGTAAAAACAATAAATTCACACGATATGAAGCTAATATTGACCTTATTCACCTGTCTTTTCGTGACAGGATGTGCATACGCACAAAACTTTTCGGACTACTTTACGAACAAAACACTGCGCGTCGATTATCTTTTCACCGGAAATGCGGAAAAGCAATCAATTTGTCTCGACGAACTTTCGGAACTGCCCACATGGGCAGGCAGACGGCATCATCTTGCAGAATTACCACTGGAAGGAAACGGGCAAATTGTCATGCGTGATGTGGAAAGCGGAAAAGTTATCTATACCACTTCGTTTTCCTCACTATTCCAGGAATGGCTGGAGACAGACGAAGCTAAAGAAGTAACCAAAGGATTTGAGAATACTTATCTCCTGCCCTACCCTGTAAAACCGGCGGAAGTAGAAATCACGCTGCGCAACAACAAACACGAAGTAAGCGCAAGCCTGAAACATATCGTCAAGCCCGATGATATCCTGATACATAAAAAAGGACTCACACACATCACCCCACACAAATATTTGCTGAAAAGCGGAAACGAAGAACAATGTATCGATGTGGCAATCCTGGCCGAAGGATATACCACAGCCGAAATGGAAACTTTCTATAAAGATGCAGCCGTGGCATGCGAAGCACTATTTTCGCACGAACCGTTCCAGTCTATGAAGAACCGTTTCAATATCATAGCCGTAGCCAGTCCTTCCGCAGACAGCGGAGTCAGTGCTCCGAAACAGGGAGCATGGAAACATACTGCCTTCGGTTCGCACTTCGATACTTTCTACTCTGACCGCTATCTGACTACCAGTCGTGTAAAAGCAATTAACGACGCATTGGCAGGCATTCCCTATGAACATATCATAATCCTCGCCAATACAGAGCAATATGGCGGAGGCGGCATCTACAATGCTTTCACATTAACCACCGCACACCACCCCAATTTCCGCCCGGTAGTGGTACACGAATTCGGACATAGTTTCGGTGGTCTGGCCGATGAATACTTCTATGACGAAGATGTGATGAACGGCCTCTATCCACTCAATATCGAACCATGGGAACAAAACATAACCACACGTGTCAACTTCGCTTCCAAATGGGAAGATATGCTCACTAAAGACACCCCGGTTCCGACTCCGGTAGCAGATAAGGCCAAATACCCCACAGGTGTATACGAAGGAGGAGGTTACTCAGCTAAAGGTATCTATCGTCCGGCATTCGATTGCCGCATGCGCACAAATGAATATCCCACATTCTGTCCGGTTTGCCAGAGATCCATCAAACGAATCATAGAATTCTATACAGGTAAATAAGATCATCTCAAACCAACGAAAAGGAATACATTAACCACTGTACGAATTACACAGACTTCACAGGTCTTATCAAGATTATCGACTATTTCAATCTTTATATCTGCATGTGAGTCTGTGTAATCGCCCATACAGGAGTTACGATATCGCCACTAAATACATACAGGCAACCCATATAAGTCCCAAGGGATATTAGTCCTATAAGGGCTGAAAGCGATAAGCCCGGGTATCTCATAAAAAAAGGCCGTCTGAAACAAATCAGACGGCCTTTTCTATGTATAGAATAACTTATTCGCGAGCTCTCGCAGAATAGTTAATTTTCAGTGCATAAGCTTGACGAAGAGCCTGTTTAATATCGGTAACGATACCCATTTTTGTATCCTGGTCAATTTTCAAAGACACAGTCATAAAGGGTTGGTCTTCCTCTTTCATACTTGAGCGCTCGTTAGTTACGTAAGCCTGAATTTCGTCAACTTCAGCATATGCGTCATTCAACTGGATACGGCTTTCAGACCCCAGTTTTTTACGAAACTCTGCTGTCGGTTTACCTACATAGATAAACGTAACCAAAGATTTCTTTTCAAGCTTTTCCAACTCAGTACCTTGCGGAATCTTAAACTCAACCTTCAAAGAAACTTCACGCATTGTTGTTACAATCATAAAGAAGAACAACAATGTAAAGATCAAGTCAGGTAGAGAAGAAGTATTCAGCGTAGGCATCCCGCGCTTACCTGTTTTATTAAATTTTCCCATTAATTATTCTTTTTAACTCCTTTAGGTTCAGCCTCAGAGATCTTCTGAGGAAAAATTTCACGAATAGCTTTCTGCTGGTCTTCATTCAACTCAGCATAATTCTTCTGCCACTTTTCCTGAGCCAATTCATCTCTTAACTCGTTGTAAGCAGCAACCAGCTCATTTTGAACATCAAAATAAGCCTGATAAGAAGATCCGCGGTCACTCTGCAAAGAAATTACATGATTCTCCGTAACCATGGTATTACCAAAGAAAGGCACATCTTTCGCATGTTTTTCCGGTAATTTTTCATCGTTATATGGATTGGCAATGAATTCTTTGGCTTTTTCCCTCAATTGCTTCACATCAACAACTTCGCCACCGCACATCAACTGATTCTGAAAGTTCAGAAAAATCTGCAGAACGTTACGATCCTTAACAACGATGTCATTGTCAACCTGATCCTTATCGGGAGGTGGAGGCAATTGTCTTGCCAAACCACGGTCAGTATCCATAGATGTCGTAATCAAGAAGAAGATAAGCAATAAGAATGCAATATCCGCTGTTGAACTTGAATTAATTTCAGGAACTTTTCTATTTCCTTTTGCCATTGTAGTTACTGTATTTTATTGAGTTTCCCCAATTAGTTATGATAATTTCTTTTTAATACTACTTCCGATGATAGCAACAACTGTTACCAACAACAAGAAATAAATACTGTAAAGGAACATATCAGTCAGTTTCAACCAGAAAGGAACATTGTCAGTTCCTTCATATCCCTGAATTGTCAGTGTTTCACCACTACCCATAGACCATGCTACAACCAATACAAGAACAAGAAGAATAAGTCCGAGCAATGATCTGATAGCACCCTTAGGATTGTCTTTCAAAGCAGAACCGAACTGGAAGATAGCAGCAACAACAGTTGCAACTACAGCAATGCCAAACAGACCGTACATCAGGTACAGCAAGGCATCTGTGTTTGCAGGATTATCCATGTCGTATACAAGCGGAGTTTCCATTTGTCCACCAAAATAGAAAAGACCTAATACGATCACGATAAGAGCAAACATCGCGTATAGTACGTAATACGATACTTTATATGTTAACTTACTCATCTCAGATTATTTTTTGTATTTCAAGTTATATTTGATTACCATGTCAAGCAAAGAGATAGAAGAGTCTTCCATTTCGCTTGTAAGAGCTTCAATTTTAGCAAGGATGTAGTTATAGAATACCTGAAGGATCAAAGCTACAACCAAACCGAAGATAGTAGTAATCAAGGCAACCTTCATACCACCAGCAACAACTGTCGGAGAGATATCACCCTGCTGTTGGATTTTATCGAATGCCATAACCATACCTACTACAGTACCCAAGAATCCCAATGACGGAGCCATCGCGATGAACAGTGTGATCCAAGAGCATCCTTTTTCAAGGTAACCAGCCTGAACGCCACCATAAGATACTACAGATTTCTCAACCACGTCGATGCCTTGGTCGATTCTCATCAAACCTTGATAATAGATAGAAGCAACAGGACCTCTCGTGTTACGAGCGATATCTTTAGCAGCTTCAACATCACCTTTTTCCAAAGCAGCTTCGATAGAAGACATAAATTTCTTTGTGTTGATTTCAGCCAAGCTCAAGTAAATGATACGTTCAATACAGAAAGCCAAACCAATAACCAATGCGATAGCAACCAAACTCATGAAAGATGCAGTACCTTCGATGAATTTTACTTTAATTTCTTTGTGGATACCACCTTCTTCTTCAGCACCAGCAAGAGGAGCAGAAGCTTCAGCAGCCTCAGCTACAGCGTCAGCAACCGGTTTGTCTGCTGCAGGAGCAGCTTGTTCGGTAGCAGCAGCATCCTGAGCCTGAACGAGTTGAGTTGAGCCAAATGTTAAGACTCCCATCACAGCAACAATTGCAAATAACTTTTTCATTGTGTGTCTAATTTTTAAGATTAATTAATTAAATTATTATTATTGTATTTACTTATCGTCTTTTGTTTAATATTTCCTGCGGAGAGAGCGGGATTCGAACCCGCGATACACTTTTGGCGTATACACGCTTTCCAGGCGTGCCTCTTCAACCACTCGAGCATCTCTCCAATTGGTGCTTTCCTCAAATCGGGTGCAAATTACAAAAAAAATGCGAACCACAAGCGTTTTCAGCTACAAATGTATTCTTTTTTTTCTTCTTCTGCAGCATTATCCTTCTTTTATCTTTAATAAATCCACTAAATTAATAAAATTTAAAATCTAACAGAGCTTATTTGAGTATTCCAAACACTTTCAATGCGCTGATAGCAGTCAATTCCGCAACTTTTTCGGGATCTTCCTTGTATATTTCGGCAACTTTTATTAATGTATCTTTCACATTCGCACTCTCATTCCTCTTCCCACGGTTAGGGACCGGCGTGAGGTAAGGAGAATCCGTTTCCAGCACAATGCGTTCCAACGGAATATGTTTAAGCGCTTCCGGCAGAGTTGACTTTTTGAAAGTGACCACACCATTTATGCCAATCTTAAACCCGGAGAACTCCATCATCCGGGCAGCTTCTTCGGACGTCCCGGTGAAACTATGAAAAATGCCGGTCAAGCCACTGCTTTTATAAGGCTGCAATACCTTATATATATAATCAAAAGCTTCACGGCAATGAATGACAATCGGCAACTGGTACTGAAGGGCCCACTGAACCTGTTTCTCAAAAACAATCAACTGTTCTTTCAACCAGGTTTTGTCCCAGTAAAGATCGATCCCGATCTCTCCTACGGCCACAAATCGTTCCGAAGTTGCCAGGTAATTAGCCACTATTTCAAGTTCTTTTTCATACGAATCGTTCACGGAAGTAGGATGCAACCCGATCATCGGGAAACAAAAGTCACGATAGGTATCACAAACCGACAACATAGGTTCGATTGTCGTACTGTCTATATTGGGCATAAAAATATGCGTAACACCGGCAGCACGGGCACGCTCCATTACCAAAGGCAAATCTTCGGCAAATTCTTCCAGAAAAAGATGGGAATGTGAATCGACAAGCATATTTTAAAGAATCTCTTTAGTTTGTTTTTCACCGGTCCGGTAATAATAAATCAGACCGTAATCACGACATTTCTCCAACCGCTTTTCATTAGGCAGTACCTCCTGGTATTTGGCCTCCACCTGATTCCAGATATCGAGAATCAACCGGTCAGCCTGCGCACGCATAGACGAAAGTTGTTCTAAGCTACGATTTGTGAGGAGTTGAAGGTTTTTCTGCTTCTCATAACCTTCCATGAATATATCATAATGTACTTTCACTTTGGCAATCGTCGGGTTATAGATAGGTATGCCTCCCCGGGAAGTACGTTGCCGCTCTCCTTCTATGATTTTCTGTCCCCACTCGGCTATAGAAGCCTCACTGTTCAAGTCGGGCACGCCGAAATTATCCATAGGCAAGCTGTACATATCTTTATGGGATTCTTTAATTTCGGCTCGAATCACTGCCAGGTTCAAAACTTGTATAAAGTGAGAAATATAAAGACGGGCCGCTTTTACATTGGCCTGATGCTTCTTACTGTTTCTGCTCTGTTCGCCATAACAGTGTACATAATAAGAATGCGCAGCCTCAAATTTAGCCAGAAACATACGTGCTTCCCCCAATGTCTTTAACGAAACGGCCAAATCATAGACATTACATACGTCCCCCTTTACGACCGCTGCTTTCAGCGCCCGTATCCTGGCTTGATCAGTATTTGGCAAACGTCTATAAGGCATCGTTATATTACATCTCGCGGTACATTAAATGCTTCATCAGCTTTTTCAGCTCACTTTTCCTATCTTCTATGACAGATACGGCCCCCAGACTGGTCATCGCACGAGTATAGTACTCACGCATCTTGTTTTCACAGACAGCTTTGATACCTATCTGATTGTACAACTCGGTTACAGCACCGATTTTTTCTTCGGCACAGAATGAAGTCGCATTCAACCAACGGTTCAGTTCATCCAACTGATTCCGGTCGGCCCGTTCCAATGCTTTAATCAACATATATGTTTTCTTATTGCATAAAATATCACCACCGATATTTTTACCAAACACGGCTGAATCGCCATATACATCCAGCAAATCATCCTGCAATTGGAAAGCAACCCCAATCTGCATGCCGAAATCATATAGATTTTCAGCATCTTCACGGGAAGCTCCTCCCAAAATAGCTCCGATTTTCAAACTGGCCGCCAATAGAACGGCAGTTTTCAAACGGATCATTTCCAGATATTCCTCTTCTTTCACATCATCGCGGGACTCAAACCCCATATCCATCTGCTGACCTTCGCAAATCTCAAGTGCTGTCAGGCTAAACAAGTCCATAACCTCTTTCAGATACTCTGAAGAACAGCTTGCCATATACTGATAAGCCAGCACCATCATGGCATCTCCCGACAAAATTGCAGTATTGTCATTCCAGACTTTATGAACCGTTGTTTTTCCACGGCGCATATCGGCCCGATCCATCAAGTCGTCATGCAAAAGAGTATAATTATGATAAACTTCAATTGCCGTAGCAGGATCATAAACAGAAGTAACATCCTCCTTATAGAGATTGTATGCCATTAACATCAGAACAGGGCGAATGCGTTTTCCCCCCATAGAAAGTACGTATTTAACAGGGTCATACAAACCAACCGGTGTGCGTGTAAACCGGATATCTGAAATGTGAGAATTTATTTTATCAAGAAGCTGAAATGCTGTATACATAGTAATAAGTTATAAAAAGAGGATTGAATGAAAAGAGGCTGCTTGGACGGCAGCCTCTCTTCTTATACTATACAATGATTATTGCAGTCTGAATCGTACAGGTAATGTAAATCTACAACGAACTGGTTTACCTCTCTGCTTACCCGGCTTCCATTTAGGCATGGTTTTAACCACACGAAGAGCTTCTTTATCAAGATATGGGTCAACGCTCTTTACAACCCTAATGTCAGTAATACTACCATCACGTTCAACAACGAACTGAAGAACAACCTGTCCCTGGGTTCCGTTTTCCTGAGCAATGGTCGGATATTTGATATTCTTATACAGGAACTGCAAACAAGCAGGCATACCACCCGGAAACTCAGCAGCTTCTTCTACTACCTCAAAAATTTCCTGTTCCGACGGTTCTTCCTCTTTCACCTCAACCGGCACGTATTTTACTTCCACTTTCTGTCCGGTATCCTCTGTTGAAGCAATAGCTGTTTCTTCCACATCAGCCTGGTCATCAACAATCTTCAGGATTTCAGCCTGTTTCGGAACCTCAACGGGAGGTGGGGCCGGTTTTTCTTCCTGTTGTGTAATAGGAATCATTTCCTCTTCAAACTCAATTTGGGCTACCGCCTGGCTTGTATCGATCTTTATATCACGCTCCGTCCATTCGAACGCAACGAATATAAAGGCGAGCACCACAACGTAACCGATCAGCAGCCACTGGGTCTTCTTACCTTCGAGGTCTGCTTTGGGCGATTTTTTTACTTCCATAAAATTATTATATAAAAATTGGTGTTCTTCTGGTTTTTAAGCTGTTATTGCTTTTGTGCCACAAATATAACGCAGATATTTTAAAAATGCAGTATATTTGGCGAAAAAATTTAGATAAGACGTTAAAAAAGGGAATAAACCTGCTGCATAACATCATGAAAAAGATAACAATTGCAATTGATGGCTTTTCTTCTTGCGGGAAAAGTACCATGGCTAAAGATTTGGCTAAAGAAATCGGATACATTTATATCGACAGTGGAGCTATGTATCGTGCCGTTACACTATACAGTATAGAGAACGGCATCTTCAGCGGAGATACGATTGATACTGAAAAACTGAAACAGCGTATCGACGATATCCACATCTCTTTCCGGATTGATCCGGAAACCGGTCGCCCGAATACTTACTTAAATGGAGTGAACGTAGAGAACAAAATCCGCACCATGGAAGTTTCTTCTAAAGTAAGTCCGATCAGTGCGCTCGGTTTTGTCCGCGAAGCCATGGTGGCCCAGCAACAAGAAATGGGCAAAGCCAAGGGCATTGTTATGGATGGCCGTGATATCGGTACAACTGTATTTCCGGATGCAGAATTAAAGATATTCGTAACCGCCTCACCGGAGATTCGCGCCCAGCGCCGTTATGACGAACTGAAAGCCAAAGGACAGGAGGCCAGTTTCGAAGAAATATTGGAGAACGTGAAACAACGTGACCATATAGACCAGACGCGTGAAGTGAGCCCGCTAAAGAAAGCCGACGATGCTTTACTATTAGACAACAGTCATCTCACCATTGCCGAGCAGAGGGAGTGGTTGACAGCCGAATATCAAAAAGCAATAAAAAAGTAAAAACGGAAGGGTGTAGCCATACGCCCCATAGGGTGTAGCCATCCTGAGGAAAGGGTGTAGCCATCCGGTCAGTATGGCTACACCCTTTTTTAATCACAGATTTGTAATTATATGGTAAAAGTAGAAATAGATGAAGGTTCCGGTTTTTGTTTCGGAGTGGTCACAGCCATCCACAAAGCCGAGGAGGAACTCACAAAAGGGGTGACGCTCTATTGCCTGGGAGATATTGTACACAACAGCCGCGAAGTGGAGCGTCTGAAGGAAATGGGACTGATTACCATCAACCATGAGGAATTCAAGCAACTTCATAACGCCAAAGTACTTTTACGCGCCCATGGCGAACCGCCTGAGACCTATATCATCGCCAAAGAGAATAACATCGAGATCATTGATGCCACTTGTCCGGTAGTACTCCGTTTGCAAAAACGGATCAAACAAGAATACATGCAGGAGGACTCTGATGAGAAACAAATCGTGATCTACGGTAAGAACGGACATGCAGAGGTCCTGGGATTGGTCGGACAAACAACCGGCAAGGCGATTGTGATAGAAAAACTCGATGAAGCCCGTCAGCTGGACTTCAGCAAAAGCATACGCTTATACTCACAGACTACCAAATCACTCGATGAGTTTTGGGAAATTGTGGAATACATCAAAGAACACATTTCGCCTGACGCGACTTTTGAATATTATGATACCATTTGCCGCCAGGTAGCCAACCGCATGCCCAACCTGCGAAAATTTGCTGCTTCACACGATCTGATCTTTTTTGTCAGTGGTAAAAAAAGTTCAAATGGCAAAATGTTATTCGAAGAGTGCAAAAAAGTCAACCCAAACTCACATTTGATAGACAGTGCTGAGGAAATCGATGATTCTTTGCTCCCCGGAGTCAATTCTATCGGCGTGTGCGGGGCTACATCCACTCCCAAATGGCTGATGGAAGAAATCTCCGAAGCCATAAAGGCACAGATTAAAAGACAATGAATTAACGTTATTTAATCATACAGGGCACTCCTTTTTGTTATCTTTGCAACGTCAATTAAAAAACAAGATTGTTATGGGAACAGTTAAGTGTGTTGGTATTTTAACTTCCGGTGGTGATGCACCGGGAATGAACGCTGCTATTCGTGCAGTGACACGTGCAGCAATCTATAACGGACTGCAAGTAAAAGGTATATATAGAGGATACAGAGGCTTGGTAACAGGGGAGATCAAAGAATTTAAAAGCCAGAATGTAAGTAACATCATTCAACTGGGAGGAACGATCCTGAAAACAGCACGTTGCAAAGAGTTTACAACTCCCGAAGGACGTAAAATGGCATACGATAACATGGTAAAAGAAGGAATTGACGCCCTTGTTGTAATTGGTGGTGACGGTTCGCTGACCGGAGCACGCATCTTTGCACAAGAATATGACGTTCCCTGTATCGGACTTCCGGGTACTATTGACAATGACCTTTTTGGCACAGATACCACTATCGGATATGACACGGCGCTGAATACCATTCTGGATGCAGTCGACAAGATCCGTGACACAGCTACTTCGCACGAGCGTTTGTTCTTTGTAGAAGTAATGGGACGCGACGCCGGTTTTCTGGCATTGAACGGTGCGATTGCCTCGGGAGCAGAAGCCGCCATCATTCCGGAATTCAGTACGGAAGTCGACCAACTGGAGGAATTTATAAAGAGTGGTTTCCGCAAATCAAAAAACAGCAGTATCGTACTGGTAGCCGAAAGTGAACTTACCGGAGGTGCCATGCATTATGCCGAACGTGTGAAAAACGAATATCCTCAATATGATGTTCGCGTCACCATTCTGGGGCACTTGCAACGTGGTGGCAGCCCGACAGCACATGACCGTATTTTGGCCAGTCGTCTGGGTGCGGCAGCTATCGATGCTATCATGGAAGACCAACGTAATGTCATGATCGGCATAGAGCACGACGAAATTGTTTATGTTCCGTTCAGCAAAGCCATCAAAAACGATAAACCTGTCAAAAGAGATCTCGTCAATGTGTTGAGAGAACTGTCTATTTGATAACAGTATACAACAGGAAAAGACAGACGGTGGACAGTAAACATACAAAGTGTTTATGGTTCACCGTTTATCATTTACGGTAAACCCCTTCTCTGACAAGATTCTTTCTGTTTCCTCCCATAATTGCACCCTTTGAACATGGTGAGTATATTTTTCGGAAAGAGGATGCAAATGATTATTCAAATTAAATGTCGCAGTCTGTTTCCCTGCTTCCACATCAAGTAATAGTCCGATTGCAGTAGAGGCTCCCTGAAGAGGTGTCCGTATAAAAGGACGGAAGAAAATGTCGGTCAATGGATCGAACCATTGATGCATCCGGATGATATCGGTAGACACAATTCCTGGATCAGCAGCATTGACCGTTATTCCACGTACCCGAAGACGCTCTGCCAGTTCAAAAGTAAAAAGCAACAAAGCGAGTTTTGTATTACTATAAACAGGGATTCGCCAGAAATTTCCCCTTTTACCACGAAGAAAAAAATCGGGAAAATCCAGCTTACCAATTGCATAGGTACAAGACACCATATTGACAATACGTGTTCCCTGTCCCATCAACGGAAGCAAAAGCCGCGTCAACAGACAGGGACCTACATAGTTTACACTGACCGTACGCTCCAGCCCATCTTCTGTAATATGCAATCCGGTTTCCATCGTCCCGGCATTATTCATCAGCAAAGCTATGGAAGTGTTCCGCTGTAATACCCGGTTTGCAAAAGTTTTCACTGAAGCCAGTGATGCAAGATCTATCTCCCATACTTCCATATTCTTATTTCCTGTTTCCTTCGCCAACTCCCTGCATTTGGGCTCCGCCTTCGACAGCGAACAACAGGCCATGATTACTACATAACCTTCACGAGCCACGGCACGGGTGATCTCCATCCCCATCCCACCATCGGCGCCGGTAATAATAGCAAGCTTACGTTCCATCATTTATTTTCCAAGTGTTCGATCTCTTTTTGCAAACAAAGAGGAAGTTCTTCTGCCAAATGATGATGACAAGCCATCTCAATGGTATACATCCTTCCTATGCAATAATTACTGTGCCCACAATTACAGCGGGCCTTTTCTTCACGCCGCATCCGGTTGACAAACCCGGGTTCATTAAGCAAAGCACGTGCCATCTGTACAGCCTCGAACCCTTCATTCAGCACTTCATCTATTTTCTCACGGGACACCAGCCCGCCAACATAAATTAAAGGAATTTTAATCTCAGAGCGGAACTTTAAAGCATCTTCCAAGAAATAGGCTTCTTTAAAAGGAACAGTCGGTATCATCACCCGTCCCGCCAACTTGACACCATACTTCAACCACCAGCAATCCATATAGTGCGTCAACGTTCTGATGGGCATCGCCCCACGCATAACATACATAGGAGCTTTACTGACAAAACCTCCACTCAAAACCAATGCATGCCCCCCCAATGACTCAAGCCGTCTGGCCACTTCAAGGGTCTCCTCTATTTCCATACCACCACGAAAGCCGTCACGCATATTCATCTTCACGAACACGGCTATATCACTGCCGGCCGCCTTCATCACCTCTTCCATTACCATCGTCATAAACCGCATCCGGTTCTCCAATGATCCTCCATATTCATCTTTCCGGCGGTTGGTGTAAGGTGAAAGAAACTGGCTGATCAGATACCCATGTCCTGCGTGAACTTCAACAGCATCAAAGCCGGCTTCACGAGCAAGACAGACTGCACGTCCGTAGGCTTTTGCCATTTCCGGCAATTCCTCCCGCCCCATCCCCCGTACCCATGTAGGCGAATAAATATTGAAGCCTGATGAAGCAGAAATAGGCGTAACTCCACAAATACTTTTATGAGACATGTTGCCACAATGCCCTATCTGTATACTGGCAGCGGCACCCTCCGCATGAATGGCATCGGTTAGCTCACGTAAGCCGGGAATGATCTCGGGACGAAGCCACAATTGCCTTGGAAATGATAATCCGCTACGGGTCACCGAAGCATAGGCAACCGTAGTCATCCCTACACCTCCGGCAGCAACGGAACGATGATAATCAAGCAACATCGGAGAAGGGGCGTTTCCCGGACACATACCTTCAAAAGCTGCCGAACGAATAGTACGGTTGCGCAATGTAAGCGGTCCGATGGTAATCGGTGTGAAAAGCTTAGAAGCAAGGTGTGTATTCATAAGTATTTTATTTTTTAATATAAGAAGGGAAAAATTCGTTTCTTATACTCGACCTGTGACCCGAACTCTTCCTTATAACGATGCCAAATAGCATCTGCCCGTGGAACAAGGTTGGCAATAGTCCACCAAGCAAAGACACATCCCGGCAAAGACCAGGTCAAGACAGCCCAACCAATCCATTCAACAATCTCACCCAAATAGTTGGCAGAAGTCACGTAACGATACATTCCCCTTTGAGGAAGATAATGGCGGGTATCTCCGGAAGTACGCAGATTCCGGATGACTGAGTCGGAATGCCAGTTGATTAGCATCCCGCTGAAGAATAAAAGTGTTCCTATCCAAAAACAAGGTGACAGCAACCAGTCAGCTGTGTAGTATCCTGAAGGCGCAAGATAAAATATCCATTCACCCTGCATCAGTCCGTTGAGGATATTAAAGAGGACTCCCATCAAAAGAATGAGTATCGGCATCTTACTTTTTCCTTTCATCAAGAAGGGAAAAACAAAGGCCCGCTGGAAGTAATGCAACTGAAAGAAGAGAAAGAAAGTAAGTTCTACAGGAAAGAAACGACGGTCGGAATGCCACCACAACCAACTCATGACCAAAAAGACAGGGGCCTCCATAAGTATCCAGGCCAACTTATTGTTTACCGAGATACCCCAGGAACGGCTGCGGAACATACCGTATCCCGCCCTGATAAAATAAAGGGCTATGAAAACGGCCAGAGCCACCAGACTCATTATCAAAAGAAGCAGATTAAAGCCTTCTATACTCATATCCAAGATTTTATACAATGGACAAAGTTAAAAGAAAAACTTTAAAGAGACAAATAGTTTACGGAAATAAAGTAAGGGTGCTGCAAAGTGATCTGCCACACCCTCAGACTTTTCTTTTATCTTTTTTTCAACGGCACATATTTTTCTTCTTCCAACACATTCTTGTAAGCCGGACGAATGATACGTTTGCCTTCAAAATTCAATTCTTCATTACGATGGGCACACCAACCGACAATACGTGCCATAGCGAACAAAGGAGTGTAGATTTCTTGTGGCAAGCCAATCATTTCATATACAAAACCGGAATAAAAATCGACGTTGCTGGACACCGTTTTTCCATTATTCTTAATCTTACCGAATGTGGCAATGGCACGCTCTTCCAGAAGTTCAAGGAAAGCAAATTCGCGTTCACGCCCTTTCTCATGTGCCAGGTCACGTGCAAGTTCCTTCAGCAATACGGCACGAGGATCGGAAATGGTATACACGGCATGCCCGATACCATAGATCAATCCGGTCTTATTATAAACCTCTTTGTTCAGCATACGGGTAAAGTAAGTGTCAATCTCATCCACATTGGTCCAGTCCTGAATATTTTCCTGCAAATGATGGAACATGTCGGCCACCTGAATATTGGCACCTCCATGGAGCGGACCTTTCAACGAACCGATACCTGCGGCAATAGCCGAATATGTATCTGTACCGGTAGATGAAGTTACACGAACCGTAAAAGTAGAGTTGTTACCTCCTCCGTGTTCCGCCTGGAGCACCAGCAAAAGGTCAAGTGTACGCGCGTCCAGTTCGGTATAATCCCGTTTCAGCATATAAAGGAAATTCTCGGCAATCGACAAATTCTCCTGCGGATGACGGATGTGTAACGAACGGCCGAAAGTGGCATGACGCAACATATTGAAGGCATAAGCGATGATTGTGGGGAACTTTGAGATCAGATCAATGCTCTGACGCATCAGGTTATCACGTGAAGTGTCATCCGGATTGGAATCAAAACGATACATTTCAAGTACACTGCGAGCCAGAATGTTCATAATATTGTTCCCCTCAAGTTCAATGATATTCATCTTGGTTTTTTGTTCCAAAGGCATATTATCATTGATTAGTTCCCTAAACGAAGCCAGTTCTTCTTTATCGGGCAAACTGCCGGATAACAATAAATAAGCAACTTCTTCAAATCCAAAACGTTTTTCTTTCAGAATGGCATGTGCCAAGTCTTCCAGATCATATCCCCGATAGAACAGCTTTCCGGGAATAGGCTTCAATCCCCCTCCGGGAATTCGCTCATAACCTACGACATTACCAATCTTAGTCAATCCGACTAACACACCTGTACCGTCTTCGTTACGAAGCCCCCGTTTTACGTCAAACTTCGGAAATAAATCGGTGTCAATCCGGGTACAATCTTTCATTGCCTCGGAAAGTTTATAAATCAAATATTCTTTTTTCATGTCCTGAAGGTATTAATTTTTAATTCGGTTAATGATTTCTTCTGTAAATTCGGAAGTAGAAAGTGGCTGCCCTTTGTGCATGAAGCGCGCCAGGTCATTGGTGGCTTTCCCTTCGGCAAAACTGGCTTCAAGTGCCTCTACAATCAGGTCGGCAGGCTCCTGCCAACCCAGATATTCAAGCATCATGACGGCCGAAAGTATCAACGAACAAGGATTGACCACTCCCTTTCCGGCAATGTTGGGAGCCGTCCCATGGGTAGCCTCAAAAATGGCATGTCCGGAGTCATAGTTGATATTGGCTCCCGGCGCGATACCGATACCTCCTACCATGGCTGCCAACTGATCGGAAATATAATCTCCGTTCAGATTCAAAGTGGCGATAACCGAATAGTCTTCAGGAATCAAGAGAGTGTTCTGCAAAAAGGCATCAGCGATACAATCTTTAATCACCAGCTTGCCTGAAGCAATCGCATCGGAAAACTCACGTTCAGCCAACTCGTATCCCCATTTTTTAAAACCTCCTTCGGTGAATTTCATGATATTGCCTTTGTGCACCAAAATGACCGAAGGCAGTTCATGCTGCAATGCATAGCGGCACGCGGCACGTACCAGACGCTCTGTACCTTCACGCGAAACCGGCTTCACCCCGAAAGAAGAGGTTTCGGGAAAACGTACTTTACTGACTCCCATCTCATCGTGCAAAAACTTATAGAATTTTCTTGCCTCCGGAGTACCTGCTTCCCACTCGATCCCGGCATAGATATCTTCCGTGTTTTCACGAAAGATGTGCATATTCACCTTCTCAGGCTCTTTGACGGGAGACACCACTCCACGAAACCAGCGCACCGGACGCAAGCAAACGTATAAGTCGAGCGTCTGGCGGAGAGCCACATTCAACGAACGGATTCCCCCGCCGACCGGAGTTGTCAACGGTCCTTTGATGCCGATCAGATATTCCTTAAAAGCCTCCATCGTTTCATCAGGTAACCATGAACCCGTTGCCCGAAAAGCACGTTCACCGGCCAATACTTCTTTCCATTCGATATGACGGCTGCCACCATACGATACGTCTACCGCCGCATTTACTATTGCCTGCATGGCAGGAGTGATTTCCGCCCCTACTCCATCACCTGTTATAAAAGGTATTGTCGGTACATCTGGCACCAACAATCCCCCATCTTTCTGTTTGGTAATTTTACTCATTGATTTATTTTTTTATATACTCCTCCAATCGTGTTCCAAAGTCAGGTTCAATTGGTTTAAAACCAAAGATTTATTGATTTAAAACCTAAAACAAGTCCCGGAAAGCTATCTACAAGCTATTTGGCGTTCAAAGCCGATCCAGCTCGGAACCAGCCAATCTGCTGTTCATTGTAAGTATGCTGTACCGCAAACCGTTCTTCAGTGCCATCTTCGTGATGCAAAATCACCTCCAGGTTATGTCCGGGCGAAAACTCTTTTAATCCAACTACCGAGATTAAATCGTGCTCACGAATCCGGTCATAATCGGCTTTATCTACAAAGGTAACAGCCAACATACCCTGTTTTTTCAGATTGGTTTCATGAATGCGGGCAAAGCTTTTGGCCAGAATCACCTTCACATTCAGAAAACGCGGTTCCATGGCAGCATGCTCACGACTTGAACCCTCGCCATAATTTTCTTCGGCTACTACAATGGAAGAGATATCATCCGCTTTATACTGTTTTGCGGTACCCGAAACAGTTTCATATGTATTGGTCAAACGGTTCCAGACCTTATTCGTTTCGCCATTGAATGCATTCACCGCTCCCATCAACATATTATCGGAAATGTTTTCCAAATGTCCACGAAACCGAAGCCAGGGACCTGCCATCGAGATATGATCTGTCGTGCATTTTCCCTGTGCTTTGATAAGCAGCGGCATATTGAGAAAATCATTGCCGTCCCATGCAGGGAAAGGAGTCAGTAACTGTAAACGCTGAGAATCCGGAGCAACCTTAATCTCAGCTTTCTCACCCGTAGGAGCCTGATATCCCTGATTGCCGGCAACAAATCCGGCAGATGGCAGTTCATCCCCCGTAGGTTCACTAAGTTTCACCTTTTCACCGTCATGGTTAACCAAACGGTCTTTCAACGGGTTGAAACAAAGATCGCCGGCAATAGTCAGTGCCAGAACAATCTCGGGTGAAGCCACAAAAGCAAAAGTATTCGGGTTACCGTCAGCACGTTTGGCAAAATTACGGTTAAATGAAGTCACAATAGAGTTTTTACGGGTCGGATCGTCTGTATGGCGTTTCCACTGGCCGATACAAGGACCGCAGGCATTAGCCATGATAGTAGCACCCATCTTTTCAAATACATCCATCATACCGTCACGCTCGGCTGTCGCACGGATCTGTTCGGAACCCGGATTTACAATCAGTGGTGATGCCACTCCCAAGTTCTTCTCATTCACCTGCCGGGCTACGGAAGCCGCACGGCTGATGTCCTGATAAGAAGAGTTGGTACAGGAACCTATCAAACCTACTTCCATTTTCCGGGGATAACCATTCATTACTACCTTTTCAGCAAATTCTGAAATAGGAGTGGCGGCGTCCGGAGTAAACGGACCATTAATATAAGGTTCCAACTCTGAAAGATTTATTTCGATAACCCGGTCATAAAAATCTTCCGGACGTGCCATTACTTCGTCGTCTGCACGCAAATCGGCAGCTACACTGTCGGCCATCACAGCCACTTCCTCGCGTCCGGTTGCTTTCAGATAAACAGCCATACGTTCATCATAAGGGAAAAGAGAAGTAGTAGCTCCTACTTCAGCACCCATATTACAGATTGTAGCTTTTCCCGTGGCCGATAACGAAGCCGTACCCGATCCAAAATATTCGATAATAGCGTTTGTTCCTCCTTTCACGGTCAGGATACCGGCCAATTTCAGTATGACATCTTTGGGAGCTGTCCATCCATTCAACTCTCCTGTCAGACGTACCCCGATCAATTTCGGCATCTTAAGTTCCCACTCCATACCTGTCATCACATCCACAGCATCGGCACCACCTACACCGATCGCCACCATTCCGAGCCCTCCGGCATTCGGGGTATGCGAGTCGGTACCGACCATCATCCCACCCGGAAAAGCATAATTCTCAAGCACCACCTGATGAATGATGCCCGCTCCCGGCTTCCAGAAACCAATGCCATAACGAGAGGAAACATCACGCAAGAAATCATACACCTCCCGGTTGGTTTGTGTGGCTGTTTCAATGTCACGTTCAGCACCCCGGTAAGCTTGTATCAAATGATCGCAGTGTACCGTGGAAGGTACTGCCACTGTATCTTTCCCGGCATTCATAAATTGCAACAAGGCCATTTGAGCCGTTGCATCCTGCATTGCAACACGGTCCGGACGAAAATTGACATAGTCCTCTCCCCGTTCATAATTCTTTAAATCCGCCACATTATACAAATGTGCATACAAAATCTTTTCAGCCAACGTCAAAGGACGCTTCAGTGCTGCACGAACATGCTCCATTTTCCCTTTATAGGATGTATAGAAGCTCTTTAACATATTCAAATCATATACCATAACAATTCTGGTTTTATCTGTTCTTCTATTTATTATAACCAATTATACGAAAGAAAGGTTTAACAAATTGAAATGTTTATTCCAATCCGGAAACAGATTTGTTATCTTTGCCGGAAATTTAACCCGCACCCCATTAACATGAACGATTATAATACAAACTCTTCTTCCCCGCTTAGCGATCTTCAACGCCAACAGCTTTTGCTACGTATGGAATATGAATATGAAAAAGAAGAATTTCGCAAGCAGACAGAAACGATGGGCATTGCGAGGAAAGTGAAGCGAGGGCTTTGCTGGTATCCCGTCAGTACAGGCAGAAGTTTTTATAATTCGCTGAACCAACTTGTGATAGAAATAGAACGTCAAGAAGATAAAGAGATAGAACATGCATTTGAATTCGGACGTCCTGTCTGCTTTTTCGAACAGGGCTATGATGGCAGCATACATTATTTCAATTCCATCTACACCGTAAGCTATGCAGATGAAGAGCGTATGGTAGTCGTGGTACCCGGAGCAGGTGCACTTCTTGAAATACAAGGAGCAGACAGACTGGGGGTACAGTTGTATTTCGATGAGACTTCCTACCGCAGTATGTTCGAAGCCTTGGAAGACGTGATTCGTGCGAAAGGTAATCGCCTCGCCCAACTACGTGATATCTTACTTAGTAAACAACCTTCGCAATGGAGAGAGATATATCCGGTACGCTTCCCCTGGCTGAACATCACACAAGAGGAAGCCGTTAACAAAGTGCTACGTGCCAAAGACGTGGCTATCGTACACGGACCTCCGGGAACAGGTAAAACCACTACCCTCGTAGAAGCTGTCTACGAAACACTGCATCGTGAAAACCAAGTGCTGGTATGTGCGCAAAGTAATACAGCCGTCGACTGGATTGCAGAAAAGTTGGTAGACCGCGGAGTGCCTGTACTACGCATCGGCAATCCCAGCCGGGTAAACGACAAAATGCTTTCGTTTACCTACGAACGCCGTTTCGAAAGTCATCCGGCATATACCGAGTTATGGGGTATTCGTAAATCCATTCGTGACATGGGGAATCATCTGCGTAAAGGAGGATATTCTGAACGCGAATCCACACGTAACCGAATACTCCGCCTGAAAGAACGTGCCACTGAACTTGAAATACTAATCAACGAAGACCTCTTTTCCAGTGCCCGTGTCATTGCATCTACACTGGTCAGCAGTAATCACCGGATTCTCACCGGACGGCATTTCAGCACCCTCTTTATCGACGAAGCCGCACAAGCCCTGGAAGCTGCCTGCTGGATAGCTATCCGAAAAGCAGACCGTGTAATCCTCGCAGGAGATCATTGCCAACTCCCTCCGACCATTAAATGTATGGAGGCCGCGCGAAGCGGTTTAGACCGCACATTAATGGAAAAAGTCGTAATGAACAAGCAAGAAGCCGTTTCTCTGCTGAAAATACAATATCGCATGCATCGCTCCATCATGCAGTTTCCTTCCGCCTGGTTCTATCAAGGTGAGCTGGAAGCCGCACCGGAAATTTCTCACCGGGGAATACTCGAGCTGGACACTCCCATAAATTGGATCGATACTTCGGAAATGGACTTTCATGAAGAGTTCGTTGGAGAAAGTTTCGGACGTATCAATAAACCGGAAGCCAATCTGCTGTTGCAAGAACTGGAAAATTATATCCGCAAAATCGGAGAAAACCGAGTGGCAGAAGAGTGTATAGACTTTGGACTTATTTCACCTTATAAGGCCCAAGTACAATATTTACGGAATAAAATAAAAGGAAATCCATTCTTTCGCCCCTACCGTAACCGAATCACTGTCAACACAGTAGATGGTTTTCAGGGACAAGAACGTGATGTTATCTTTATCAGTTTGGTACGAGCCAATGAAAACGGACAGATCGGATTTCTCAATGACTTAAGGCGAATGAACGTAGCCATCACCCGTGCCAGAATGAAACTGGTAATATTGGGTGATGCCACAACCATGAGCAAACACGCTTTCTACAGAAAGTTAATTGAGTATATCAATGGACTCAGGCAAAATTCATAAAAATACCGATAACAAAAAAACGAAGTTATGTCAAAACTCACCACAGAATAACACAGAGTACCTCAGAGTATTTTACTAATAATCAACAACTTAAATTACCCCTGTGCTACTCTGTGTTCTCTGTGATGAGTTTTGACAACCTCGTTTACAATAAAGCAGCAGTCTGCTTATTTCTCCAAATACCAATCCTTATCTGTCTTTCCACCTGATTTTGCCCATGAAGCAAAACGCGGATATGATTGATCAATAGATTCCTTCTCTTCCGTATTGAATGTTTCAACATCTGCCAAATGAATAGCAAACGGATAATTCTGGTCTGACACGTAATAGATCCCTTTGTCTGTATCCGATAAATCCTGCTGGCTTCCAAAGAGAGCTGTATTTACCTTATCAGTTGGTTTATGGTTTACCAAATGTACTTCCGTACGATCCTTGCCTGTATTCTGGTGCAAGAAGATGAATGAATTGTAGGGAGCCACTCCAAAAGTTTCATGATCTACAGGTTGCTTAAATTTATTCCGTATCTTGAATACAGAGGTCTTTGTATTACTACCGGTCTCTTCAATAGCATTGGCAAATACAGCAACAGTAGCCTGGCTTAATTCATTATCCAACCCCTGACTTCCCCAAGCCGATTTACCCTCGATGAAGTCACACTCTTCTACATTTGCCCTTTCTGTATTCATTTGGTAAGCAAAGCCATTCTTAAATAACGCTCCCGACCACATAGCAGTAAAAGTATCTTCAGTAGAAAGTACCTGATTTTTGGTGTTAAAACTCAAAACCGAATTATATTTCACAATCACATCATTCAGGTCATAATCACCTTTAGAAGGCCAATTATCTTCAAAAGCCAAAATTCCTTTATACGTCATTTTATAGGCTATTGACTGATCGTCCGGATCTTCCGGATCAACCGAGGGCATATCGGGAGGGATAATAGCCTCTATCGGATTTGACCAGACATTAAACATAACATCATTATAATCTTGACTTGTCCAATCTTCAAACGATAATACAATAAATTCATTTATTTTAAATGCAGCTGTATGCTTACGTCCTTTATCATTTAATGCAGTAGTTGAATAGAACATTCCCCGTCCTTTACCTACATTGCCATTAGTAGTCGTCCCGTTTCTCGTAAAAGCATCATTACTAATAAACCAGCCTATTTTAGTCCCTTTTGGGAATACAGTTCCCTTATCTTCTCCGTCAGCATCAATATAATGTAGTTTTACACACTCCCCGCCTTTAATACCGACTCCTGTTTTGGTGTTGGGGAATACAACGTACTTTTTAGCTTTCCGAATCTGAGCGACATTTGCCCCTTCCGAATAGCAATAATAGCCAAACGCACTATATGCCGCACTTGTCCCTCCGATAAAACGCACCTTCACTTCGGCACCATGTTCGTCATTAATCATAAAATCAACCGACTGGCGATATTTCTGAGGGCAGTTTCCATCCTCCGGTATAGTTTTATTAATTGTTCTGTAAAATGCGGGCGTCAATTCAATAACACCTTCATTATCCAAATAGTTAGGCCGTCCTTTTATATCCCAACTGCCCAAAGTATAAAATCCTTCAGGCACCGTTTGATACTCACCACCTACACGCGTCTGCACAGATGCTTCGGCAGCCGTATCCCAGTTTATATCAGCCATTATTGTATTCCCTTCTATTTTAGTTTTATACAACATAGGTACTCCGATATAAGAGGTATAAATATATACTTCCTCGCCATAAGCCGGGATTGTTTCTTTGGCACGATATACTCCGGTTCCATCAGTCATTCTCACAACCTTGGGGTCGATATCAGTGCGTTTCACAACCTGTCCGTCAGCATCAGTTGTCAACGGATTCTCAAAATACAGTTCAAATAATACCTGATAATTCTCTGCAGGAATATCATACTTCAGATCCAATTGAACATCTTGTGTAGTTGCAAAATCAAAGGAATTAGCTACCCCGGACGGTTTTTCATCTGGTTTATAATGATCTTTCTCATCAATACATCCCACAACCACGCATCCCAATAAAAGAGTACTTAGTAATACTCCCAGCATCTTTTTCGTTGCATAAACACGATTTTTCATATTGACAAATAGTTTGTTTGTGAATTAGACTACAAAGGTATATATAAAACTTGATACATTTATCCAACAAGCATACTTATTTTTCATATTATACAACATACACGCTTCATCCAAAATACACAATACACTAAATACCAATAAAATAAAAAGAGGAAGAACAATCATTCTCCCTCTTATCAAAACTTGTATATTCCGATTAATTATTTTCCGGACGAAGTTTACGAACTGTTACGGCTGTCTGCCACATTTCGCTTTCACGTAATGCCTTCAGTTCTGCTTCCAGTTTCTCACGATAATCCGGTTTTGAATTGGAATCAATAGAAATTTGTGCTTCATTACCTGTCTTGACACTATTATATAATTTCTGAACAACGGGCTTGATTGCGTCGTGGAACGGGCCCATCCAATCAAGAGCACCACGCTGAGCTGTCGTAGAACAGTTGGCATACATCCAATCCATACCATTCTTAGCAAACAAAGGCATCAATGACTGAGTCAGCTCTTCTACAGTTTCGTTAAATGCTTCAGATGGAGTATGACCGTTTTCACGCAAAACCTCATACTGGGCCAGCAGCAGTCCTTGTATAGCTCCCATCAGCGAACCGCGTTCGCCTGTAAGGTCAGAAGTAGCTTCACGAACGAAAGTAGTCTCAAACAAATATCCTGAACCAACTCCAATACCTAATGCAATGGTTCTCTCCATAGCTCTTCCGGTAGCATCCTGATAGATAGCGTATGAAGAGTTCAGTCCACGGCCTTCAAGGAACATCGTACGAAGTGAAGTGCCCGATCCCTTGGGAGCAACCATGATCACATCGATATCTTTCGGTGGAACGACACCGGTACGGTCACTCCAGGTAATTGCAAAACCATGAGAGAAGTAAAGCGCTTTTCCGGCAGTCAGGTAAGGTTTGATAGTAGGCCATACAGACATTACGGCAGCATCTGACAACAGACACATCACAATAGTACCTTTCTCGCAAGCCTCTTCGATGCCGAACAGTGTTTCACCCGGAACCCAGCCGTCTGCCACTGCTTTCTCATATGTTTTTCCCGGACGCTGACCAACGATCACATTGAAACCGTTATCACGCAAATTCAGTGACTGACCCGGTCCCTGCACACCGTAACCGATAACAGCGATTGTTTCATTTTTCAATACTTCACGAGCTTTTTCCAAAGGAAATTCTTCACGGGTTACTACATTCTCCGTAACACCGCCAAAATTCAATTGTGCCATTTTTCTTTTTTGTTTTAAAAGTCCTGCTTCATCTCATTTAGGAAGCAAAACCGATTATTAATAATTAAACTTATACTCTTTATTTATTATAGTGCAAACCGCCAGCCTACATTAAGCTGCACCACACTATTGTTTGCTTTCGGATTAGAATTACTTGCCCACGCTTTGTTTACATTAATCAATCCGATATTATAGTTAAGAGAAACCAGCAAGCCACGCTCAAACTGATATCCGGCACCAAGTCCCACACCACAATCAAACGTACGAATCACGTTCATACCTATAACTGTGGTCGCATGATCGGAAGATGCTTTATTCTCTGAGTTCACATTAAAACTAAACTGCGGACCTCCGAATAGATACAATCCTTTATATATGAATTCTTTCGCATATACCGGGATGTTTATATAATCCAACTTGTCCGTATAAGAAACCCCATTACCGTTATATTTACTTCCCTGCATTGAGTAGTACACTCCTGCTTCTATTCCGAACCGTTCAGTCAGCATCACATCGCCACCCAATCCCACATTAAGTCCGGGACGTACTTTAGAATCCACTTCTCCGGTAGTGTTGGCCAAGTTCAAACCAACTTTAGGAATCAAATGAAACTGCTGGGCACCCACCCGGCAAGAAACAAAAAGCAGTAAAAGAAAAACTATTTTTTTCATCCTATTATATTTTAAACTATACAAACTTCACTTTTGCGCGGCAAACCACTTCACAATCGTTTTTCTTTATCTCTACGTGATACTCATCTTCGTTCACCTCCTCTTCAAAAAAAGAAAGTTCGTCACCGTAATAACTCTCCGCCACATAGGCCATTTCAAACCTCTGAATTTGTTTCCTCATATATAATTGAATGGGGAATAAATCCAAGATATGCTCTATATAACGAATACTGTTCACATGGCCATTGATATCAATATCACTATACTTAGCGGTCAACTTAGCAGAAGGCTTGTCTGTTGTCACCTTGATGCGCGAAGGTTTCTCAATAGGGCAAGGTTCGTCACATACATAATCCACGATACTGCCGCCATGCAATGTCAGCAAATCGGCAGGTTTACGGGTATTCAGATTAATCATCGCCCATACCGAACGGGCATACCCGATCTTCTTGCCATCTTTGTTCAGGATAGCAAAATTACGGTCTGTAAAAAGACGGTATACATTCTCCACCCACGTCTGTACGGTAAACTCTTCATATTGATAAGGCATCTCTTCCAGATCGATGGCCAGACGGGACAGTACCCAGGTATAATTGTCTTCATTCAATGTAGCAATCCCGAACCCACGTTCACTGGCATGAAAACCGGCACAATTTAACAGATGATTACCGAGCACCCCCATTGTCAAACGCCCCTTGAAGTCGACATGAAAAGGTTCCGCAATAAACTTATAACTTCCTATCTTATTCGCATCACTCATCTACTTTTCCTCTCCTTTGCTTAAGTTATATTTGGTTTCACGATCTGCCAGAAATTCGTTCACGCGTTCAAAACAACTGGTAGTGATGGCCACCCGCCCCGAACGCACAAACTGCAACACACAGTTCAATACGCTCAATTCTTCGTAGAGGGAAGTAATTTCCTCACTGATTCCATTCTTCTCGACAATGGCAAATACCGGATTTACTTCTACAATCCGTGCGTTGTAACGACGGATCACTTTCGACGCCTCCGGTTGTGACTGAAATTCCGGCATAGACACTTTGTAAAGTGCTATTTCATGGAAATAAATTTCATCCTCAGTGAAATAATGCGCCTGAAGCACGTCTATTTTCTTCTCGATCTGCTTGACAACCTTCTCAATCGTATCCTTGTCAGTCCAGGCTGTAATGGTGTACTTATGTACCCCCTTGATGGAAGAAGCCGAAACATTCAGACTTTCTATATTAATCTGCCGACGGGTAAATACCGCCGTAACCTGATTCAACAATCCGGCAAAGTTCTCTGAATGAACAATTAACGTATATAATGTTTTATCCATAACCTCTAAATTATTAGCATTCCAACAACATCTGATTAACCGAACCTCCCGGAGGAGTCATCGGCAATACATTCCCCTCTTCAATCACACAGGCTTCCAACAGGAACGGACCCTCTGTCGCAATCATTTCCTCTATCGCATCAGCCAGTTCTTCACGGGTGAAAACCCTTTTGGCCGGTATATCGTAAGCAGAAGCAATCTTGATATAATCAGGATTCAACATGGGTGTAAACGAATATTTACGGTTAAAAAACATTGCCTGCCATTGGCGTACATTTCCCAGAAAATTATTATTCAATACGATGATTTTAACCGGTGCCTTCTGTTCCATAATGGTTCCCAGCTCCTGAATGTTCATTTGCAAACCACCGTCACCCATAAATACACAAACCGTACGGTCCGGTCGGCCAAAAGTAGCACCGATAGCGGCAGGAAGCCCGAATCCCATAGTGCCGAGCCCTCCGGAGGTAATAATGCTACGATCCTTTGAGTATTTAAAGTATCGGGCAGACATCATCTGGTTCTGCCCTACATCAGTTACCAATACTGCTTCATGATTCGTTGCATCGCTTACTGCACGCACCACTTCTCCCATTGAAAGCGTATCGCCCATCGGGTGCAATTCCGGACGGATCACCTTTTCTTCTTCCACCTGTTCATAAGGCAGGAAACTATCCAGCCACTCTTTATGCTCATTGGGTTGAAGCAATGCCGTTACCGTGGCAAGTGTTTCTTTACAGTCACCCAATACTGCCACATCCGCATGTACATTCTTATTCACCTCAGCCGGATCAATATCAAAATGAATCACTTTAGCCTGTTTAGCATAGGTGGCTAAATTGCCGGTCACACGGTCGTCAAAACGCATACCGACAGCGATCAAGACATCACATTTATTGGTGTTCATGTTCGGTCCGAGATTACCATGCATTCCCAACATACCTTTATTCAGAGGGTGTTCAGTCGGTAAGGCCGACAGTCCCAGCAGCGTACATCCGGCGGGCATGCCTGCTTTTTCGATAAAAGCACGCAGTTCCTGCTGGGCATTGCCCAACTCCACACCCTGACCTACCAATACCAAGGGCCGTTCCGCACCGTTAATTAATTCGGCAGCTACTTTCACAGCCTCCGGATCGGTCTCGGGTACAGGCACATAGCTGCGTATAAAATCAAGCTTTGTAGGAGAATATTCCGCCTTCTCCACCTGAGCATTTTTCGCGAAGTCAAGCACTACCGGTCCCGGGCGTCCGCTTTTGGCAATATAAAAAGCACGGGCCACTGCCCACGGAACATCTTCGGCACGGCGAATCTGATAACTCCACTTTGTGATCGGTTGTGTAATACCTACCAGGTCGACTTCCTGAAAAGCATCCGTACCGAGAAAAGCCGTTCCTACCTGTCCGGCAATCACCACAATCGGTGTACTGTCAATCATCGCATCCGCAATACCGGTAATGGTATTAGTAGCCCCGGGGCCACTTGTCACCAGACAAACCCCTACTTCACCCGAAGCACGGGCAAACCCCTGAGCAGCATGTGCCGCTCCCTGTTCATGGCGAACCAAAATGTGATTCAAAGTCTCCCTATGGTCATATAAGGCATCGAATACCGGCATGATGGAACCTCCGGGATAACCAAAGATCGTCTTTACACCATGATATTCCAAAGAACGCATTAATGCTTCACCGCCTGAAATTATATCTTTACTCATGTACTAAAATTTACAATTTAACGATTTATGATTTCGATTGAAACAACCCCATAGTTAATCAATCAGTCTCACCGCCCCTTTATCGGCAGAGCTTACCATGCTGGCATACGCTTTAAGGCTCTTAGGCACATAGCGTTCACGAGTGACCGGAGTCATCGGACGTGCAGCCAGTTCTTCATCGGTCAGTCGCACGTTGATAGTCCGTTCGGGGATATTGATTTCGATGATATCACCATCCTTGATCTTCCCGATATTACCTCCGGCGGCCGCTTCGGGAGAGATATGACCGATGCTGAGTCCCGATGTACCGCCACTGAAACGGCCGTCGGTAATCAGCGCACACTCCTTGCCCAAATGGCGCGATTTAATATAAGAGGTGGGATAAAGCATCTCCTGCATACCGGGACCTCCTTTCGGACCCTCGTGCGTGATGACGACTACATCTCCGCTGACAACTTTTCCTCCGAGTATCCCATTGCAGGCGGCTTCCTGTGAATCAAATACCTTTGCCGGACCGGTAAACTTCCAGATACTTCCGTCCACACCGGCTGTTTTCACCACACAACCATCCTGAGCTATATTTCCTTTCAGTACGGCCAGTCCTCCGTCTTTGCTATATGCATGTTCCATATCGCGAATGCACCCTTCGGCACGATCCGTATCCAGTTCTTTGTAATAGACGTCCTGAGAGCCGAGCACCAGATTGAACTTCCCGGCAGCCGCACTCTTATACTTCTTAATAGCCTCTTCACACACGTTCGGGCTTGTTATATCATATTTATCAATTGCTTCACCCAATGTCATCCCATCGATACGGGCCACGGATGTATCTATCAATCCGGCTTTGGCAAGTTGTCCCATAATCCCCATGATACCTCCGGCACGATTCACATCCTGAATGTGATACTTCTGAGTATTCGGCGCTACCTTGCACAGGCACGGGCTTTTGCGCGACAACATATCGATATCATCCATTTTAAAGTCCGCTCCTGCTTCATGAGCTACCGCCAGCAGATGGAGTACCGTATTGGTAGATCCTCCCATCGCGATGTCCAGCGTCATGGCGTTTAGGAATGCCTCACGGGTGGCAATGCTCCGGGGAAGCACACTCTCATCACCGTCCCGATAATATTTATAGGTATTTTCTACAATCAGTTTCGCAGCATCTTTGAACAATTGGGTACGGTTGGCATGAGTCGCCACAATCGTTCCGTTTCCGGGGAGTGCCAGACCGATCGCTTCGTTGAGGCAGTTCATCGAGTTGGCAGTAAACATCCCCGAACAGCACCCGCAAGTGGGACAGGCCCGATTCTCAATTTTGGAAACTTCTTCATCGCTCACACTTTCATCGGCCGACTTAATCATCGCGTCAATCAGGTCCAAATGCTGCCCGTCCAATTCACCGGCTTCCATCGGGCCTCCGGATACAAATACAGTAGGAATATTCAGCCTCATAGCCGCCATCAACATTCCCGGAGTGATTTTGTCACAATTGCTGATACACACCATGGCATCCGCTTTATGGGCATTCACCATATATTCTACGCTATCGGCAATGATATCCCGGGAGGGAAGGGAATAGAGCATTCCGTCGTGCCCCATAGCAATGCCATCATCAATGGCAATCGTATTGAACTCTGCAGCAAAGCATCCCAGCTTCTCAATTTCTTTTTTCACCAGCTGGCCTATTTCATGTAGATGTACATGTCCCGGAACAAACTGAGTGAACGAATTGACGATGGCAATGATAGGTTTGCCTAATTGCTCTTTTTTCATACCGTTGGCTGCCCAAAGTGCCCGGGCACCCGCCATGCGACGGCCTTGTGTGCTGAACGAACTGCGTAACTGCTTTTTCATTTCAATATTCCTTTTAAGTAAAGAGCCTTTCCCACCGTAGTGAGAAAGGCTCTAAATCATATCTTCTATCTGTACGAATACATACATAACCTTTCTCACGCTCTTGATGGAATCACCACGACGCGAATAATATGCAGGACTGCCAGGTTAATTGATGTATGATTATTCATAACTTCTGTTTTTCTTTCTTTATGTGCTGCAAAGGTAAGTGCTTTTTTATAAACTCCAAACAAATTGAAGAAAAAAATCACTCAAAACAAAATAATTGTAAGCAAAGCCCATCATTAAATACGCATTTATCATTCAGAATACTATATTCCGAACTATTCCTTATAAAAATCCGCTTTCAGAATATATACAAATTGAATATAAACAGCACAAACATACCAATTATGCGACAACTCTTCAAGGAAGAAAACAAAGAAACATCAATAGAAATCAAGGAAAAAGAAAAGAGCGGAAAGATTAGATTAAAGTCAAACCAATAAAACATGGGGATGTTTTACGATACAACATCCCCATGTTATAGTACAAAACATCCGGATGTTTCACATAACAACACCCGGATGTTTTCGCAACAAGAGTTTAAAGTTTCAAAGTAAACAATGGCATATTACTGACGAATAAAACGTATACTAAATCCGAAGCCACGACTATATGTATTCGTACATTGTGGTACGGCTACATTCGAAGGATTGACGGAGAGTGCCCAGCAATCATTCCCATCAACACTGTCAAACCACCAATACCCAACTTCATCTTTTTCCTGGAAAGCAAAAGGCTCATCAGCATTGCGCCGTCCACCGGGTTTCCCGACAAATCCGGCAATCTTCAATGCCTCGGCTACTTTAGGATCCCCACCTAAGAAATCCCGCAATGTATCCCAGTCTCTCAAATGATTCGGTATTTTCCAGCCTTTAGGGACCAAGGACGTGCCACTGGAAAACACACCTGCATTATACAACAGTCCATATTGATTGCGAATGGTCCGGCTATCTTCCGTAATGCCAGCGGGGAAACCATATACAGCATATCGCGGGATACCATCCTTTCTCCATTCTGAGGAAATGACTCCTGCACTGTTTGTTATCGTCCGCAAATTATCCGCCATCCAATACTGTGTACCGATTTTCATCACCCGATACGAGTTACCTTCATTGTCGGTAGCCTGATAAGGACGGAGTCCGCTTGCCTGATTGCCCGAGTAACCGATATAATCACCGGTAATAAAATTCACTCCGTCTTCGGTAAACAAAGAGGTGAATGGCTCCGTATTAGTACCCGGCGTATAAACGGTAGTCAGATAATCCACCTTTCCTCCGTTGTCCAGAACCACTCCTTCACCAAACGCCTTGTTATAAACATTATAAGGATAAAAGACCGAGGCACTTTTACCCGATCCAAATGAATAATCGGGAATAAACTCATGACATAGTTCTCCTACTTTCACTCCCTCAACATAAAGTTCATAAACAAACGAACGGGAAGAATCGGGCACTTTAAATTCAAGTAATAAGGTAGTTTCAAGCGTTGCCGGCAATTTCTTACCATCCTTAGCAGTCAGTTCGAGGACAGCAGTACCGGACAATGCTCCATCAGCCGAACCTTTACCAGGGGCAATCACTGTTATTTCGCCATCAGTGGCCGATGTATACCTTGCCGTAACTGTCCAACCGCGCGGGGCCGTACATACCGGAGCAATATCTTTATTCACGCCACTACAAGTAAATGCAAAGGTCCGGGATTCGCTCCGATGGAAATATGCCACTTCCGAAGTCTCCAGTCCGACCTGTGATCCTTGCCATTCCGGCACTTTAAGAGTTTTTCCATCACTCAGATAAAATACAATATAACCGTCTTCACTGACCACCTTCCGGAACATAGGATCGCCGGATGCACCTTTCGCCTTCATCGGATTACCCGCAGCATCTTCCAATTCAACAGGACCACTCCCATAGTCAAGCGTCCAGTATCCTGCCGCATTGACCCCAATGACCGGAACAATGCCATCGGTTCCCGAAGCTCTGACCTTTTGCCCGTTGTTATCCAAAAGAAAAGAAGAAGTTCCATCCGGAGCCTTGTTAGCCCAATACAGATGCCCGTCCGTATCCATTTTCATGGTGATGACGGGAGCTATACCATTTTTTCCCTTATCTCCTTCCGCACCGTCTTTACCATCCGTACCGTCAACTCCGTCTTTACCATCGGTACCATCCTGACCGTCTTTGCCGTCGGTACCGTCAACTCCGTCTTTACCATCGGTACCATCCTGACCATCCTTGCCGTCGGTACCATCAACTCCGTCTTTGCCATCGGTACCATCCTGACCATCTTTGCCATCGGTGCCGTCCTGACCATTCTGACCATCTTTACCGTCTTCCCCTTTCTTGCCGTCATCTCCTTTCTCGCCATTCTTGATGACAATGGTGCCACTCTTAAAGAAACTGATCGTATAGCCGCTTCCATCCGCAAGTTCGTTGAATCCGGTAATATAATCACCGGATTCAGACGAGTCTATGATCAGCTTTAAGGCAACAATATCCCTATTCATATTTTTACATAACTCTTCGATAGAGTTTGCCTGTTCCTCCATTTCCGCGTGATTCTTCAGCACTTCGTTTATCTCTTCCTGGCTACAGGAAGCAACGAGGAACAAACAGAGAAACAATAGTTTGATTATATGATTCATATTTATTAGAGTTAAATTAATAATTTGCATCCCGGACACAACGGATACTGTTACCTTCGCCCAACCCGACAGCACCGGAAGTCAGTTGCTCTACAGAATTGGAATTATAACTCATCCGGATGCGGTAATCCGTTTCCGTCGACCACCATTGCCCTGTTGTTTCCGAAGCTCCGGTACTGCCATTACTACCCTCGACCGCATTAGCAGGTAAAGCAGTAAAACCGGTCAGATTGTCTCCCTCTATTCCGGCACTCTCCATCCAGCTTCCGAGCCCTTTCCCAATAGCTGTCGATTTCAGTTTACGTGCATCTGCCCCCACAAAGTCTACCAATTCTTGCAGTTCTGCTTTAGAAGGAACATGCCATCCTTGGGGAGCTATATTTCCTTTCATCGCAAACTGATTGTAAAGCACACCGTACAGGTTGCGATATTGCATAGCACCCGGAGCATCGGCATTAGCCGCCCGGTCGACCTGACATGCAGGAAGACTTTTTCCACATTGAACCATCCAATCCAGAGACGTGGCAAAACCGGTAGGAATAGGAGTACCATCATTAAATTGGGTTGTCTTCAGATTTTCTCCCATCCAGTAGAGACTGCCTATTTTCACAACCCGGTAAGCATATCCCTGCACATCGACAGCCAAGGAAGCTTTCAGCCCGCAAACAGTCCCGTTCACCAGCCCGTCTGTTCCATCTGCCGGCATTACATACTGACCGCCGTTTTCCGTCAGTATGGCAGTAGATGACGGATTACCCGTAACCGGAGTATACCCTGTTCCGTCATGCTGTATCGACGCTCCGTTCTCCAGAATAATCCCCGGACCAAAAACACGCGAAGCAGCATTATAAGAATAGACTACAGTAGCCCGGTCCGTCGTGGAATAAGCCGGCACATATTCCCGGCATATTTCTCCTACTTTAAACCCCTCCATCAAAATATCATAAACCAGGGAACTATTGAACTTCGGAAGCTCAATACGATAATACAACGTTACCAAGATGTCTGCCCGGACAGTATTTCCCAAGGCATCTGTGCCTTCTATCGTTATTCTTTCCGAAGCCGGCAGAGCCGAACCGGCAGCAGGCGCTTTCACAGTCAGCACCCCTTGCAAAGCTTTCGGCTGATAATTAATCGTAGCATCCCATGTTCCTGCCACCTTTACTATCTGCCGGAAACTACTACAATCAAACGGAATGTCCAGTGCTACTCCACGACGAAAGAAAAGAGGTCCCGTTTCATTGAATATCAGTTTATTATCTGCGAATTTAGCCACCTTATAGACACTTCCGTCAGTCATTGTAAAAATGACATACTCCGGATCTCCCGGATTCACAGACGTAAAGATGGACTGGCTGCCATCTGTCACGGTGGCTACAATTTTCTCTCCGCTTGCTCCTGTCATCCACTTCGTAACAGTTCCGACAGTAACCTGCCAGTAATATTCTCCGTCCGTATCTTTAGCTATACCGACAGATGGAGTAATACCATTTACCGGAGTCATAATCACTTTATTACCCTCTCCGTCCGTCAGCCACTCTACCACTCCGGCACCTATCTGTACAGTCCAGTAATAATTACCATCCGTATCCTGTTTAGCACCCATCAACGGAGTATCTCCGGCCGGACCTTTCACACCATCTTTACCGTCAGTACCGTCAACTCCGTCTTTGCCATCCGTACCATCTGCGCCGTCCTGACCATCATTGCCATTACTGCCGTCGGTTCCGTCAGTTCCGTTCGAGCCATTCTGACCATCTGCCCCATCTTCACCGTCAACACCATCCTTGCCATCCGTACCATCTGCGCCGTTCTGACCATCATTGCCATTACTGCCATCGGTTCCGTCATTACCGTTTTCTCCTTTATTCCCAACCAGGCCATTCTTTACAAGCATGTCTCCCCCTTTATGAAAAACGATCAGTGTACCGCTCCCATCGGGCAACTCGGTCACACTTTCAATGTAATCATGAGTCGGTATCGTATTCACTATCGTGGCAAGCAGCCGTACTTCATTATTGGTATCGGATATCCATTCCCGGAGCTTTCCCATCCGGACATTCAATTCGGCTTCCCGGCGCAAGGCTTCGTTAATGTCCTCCTGAACACATCCTCCTGCCAACAAAACCGACAAAATGATAAATATATATTTCTTATATCTCTTCATGATTTCCTGTTTTAAAGATTAATCTTCTCTCAAAATCCGTACGCTATACCCCACCGAATTGTTATCTCCACTATTAAACCCAAGCTCGGAAGAAGTTGCAGATAACCTGAATACAGCACCGACACTCTCCAGGCTGGCGCTACTCCACCAGATACCGGCTTGCTGAAGATCGTTAAACGAAAGACCGTCAGCAGCCCTATATCCCCCTCCGAAACCGCCAAAACCAGTGAGATCAGTTCCGCCGGCAACATTCCAATGTTCTGTCCCGGCTTCCTTCAATAACGTACCGGCATTGGTGCCCAGAAAAGCCCGCAATATAGATACGATATCAGATTCCGTAGGAAGTTTCCATCCTTCGGGTACTACTTTCTTTGCTGCCACCCAATTGTACAAAACGCCATAAGATATTTTATTGGCAAAAGCTCCTGTAGCGGAGGCGTCCTGATAATCATACACGGCACAAGCACCTGAACCTGTATCTTCAAATCCACTTTCTTTCCAAGCATGCCCCGATAAGTTAGTTTCGACAGGACTTCCATCAGGATAACTAAGCGTCCGTAAATTTTCCATGGTCCAATACTGTTTACCTATTTTCACGATGCGATAGGTGTTACCATCCACATCAGTCAGTTTTTCCGCTTGCAGGCCATCTCCGAAATTCGGTTCCCGTCCTTTCAACGAACTGTCGGTATAGAATTCCGCCCCGTCTTCAGTATAGATATACATGACTGCCGGCCGGTCGGCAGCAGGAGCATGATAGCCCGTACCGTCGTGCTGCACCGTGCCTCCTGTATTCGTGATAAGCCCCGCCCCATAAATTCCTCCTGTCAGATAAGGATAGACAATCGTTGCAGACTGCTTTAACTCCCGCTGATATTCCCGGCAAAGCTCTCCCACCTTTTTACCCCAAAGACGGATGTTGTAGACATAAGAGCCTTTGAAATCCGGAAGCATTATCCTATAAAGCATACTCACGGCGAAAGAGCTCCGTGCTGCTTCTTCTGTGGTATTCGTACTCCTCAGTACTACATCTCCGGATAATGCTACGCCCGCTGCTCCTGCCAAAGGAGCTTCAAGGGCCAGTGTACCTGCATCAAAATCAACCGTTGCCTTCCATCCCTCCGGAACATCTACCGATAGCCGTTCCTTAGAGATACCCTTACAACTGAAAGCAATCACCCGGGACTCGCCACGACTGAAGAAGAGCAGTTTGCGTCCCTCCGGCACCTCAATAGAAGGTTTTCCCACCGGTATTTTAAATTGGGTTGCTCCCCCACTTAAAGTAAACTCTATATAATCCGGATCTTTATATTCCACCTTCTCAAACACAGACACGGCATCTTTTGCGTTGGCAATTATTTTCTTTCCACCCGCCTCAATCCATGTTTCAGGATCGGACCCTATCTTCTGTGTCCAGTAATAATTATCGTCACCGCCATCAGCCACCGTCCACTGTTTCACTCCTAACCGGGGAGTCCGTCCATCATGGACCGCAGAGACTGCCTTTATCCGGTTTCCGTCATTGTCCGCCAGATAATATGGTTCACCGGAACCGACTTTTACAGTCCAGTAATATTCCGAGTCAGTGGGGTCCTGCATAATGCCGACCACCGGATTCTGTCCGGGATCACCTTGTTCTCCTTTGCTTCCGTCCGTACCATTAGCTCCATCTTTACCGTCTGTTCCATCCACGCCATCCTTGCCATCGGAGCCATTCGTTCCATCCACACCATCTTTACCATCGGTGCCGTTCTCTCCATCTTTACCATCCGTACCATCGGCACCGTCTACGCCATCTTTGCCGTCCGTACCATCTACACCATCCTTGCCGTCCGTACCGTCAATACCGTCTTTGCCGGCATCTCCATCGGGACCCGTATTTCCCTTCTTTCCGTTACGAATAGTGATCGGGGCACTTCTGGAAAAGGAGATGGTATATCCCGTACCATCCGCCAACTCCTCAATGTGAGTGATGTTGTCTCCTATCTTGTCAATATTGACAATCACCTGAAGATTATAAATATCTTCATTCAATTTTCTGCATAACTCTGTCAGTTCCTGCAGTTCTTTCTTCTGATCGCCTTGTCTGTCAAGTAAATCGTTGAAATCGGATTCCTTACAGCCATGCAGCAACGGAATCAATAACAACAACAGATATATTCTCTTTCTAATCATAGTTTTCATTTTTGAATTTCAACAATAACTCGCCTGGCAAGTACACTGTAGTTGTTAGGATCGGAAGTAAGCGTATCTATACACTCTCCTTTCACGTTGATACGTTTGCTGTCAATTCCCTTCTTTTCAAGGTAAGCTGCCAACACCTCCGCACGCTGTAAAGAGATTTTTTGATTAATATCCGGATTACCCGTATGATCGGCATAACCCAAAAGAATGACTTTCAGATCAGGATACTTTTTTAGGGTTTCCACAATGCGGGATAATTCATTTTTGTATAAAGCTACATTCAGATAAGCCGATCCCCTCTTAAAGTAGACAGGAGGCAACTCATTGAATCCCAGCACCGGATTGGATTCCACTCTCTCTTTCGCATCCGTTTGCGCTTGCTGCAACTGCATATTTAAGGAAGCTATTTCCTGTTTCATCCGGTTCTTCTCTATCGAATCCTCCGTACAGCAAACAGGTGTGGGTAAGTTCACCGCGCGCTCCTCTATATATCTTACCGCAATATCTGTCACATGCTTTGAGGCATAAAGGACATTATCTTGTTTCTTCTTACCCACTTTCCATATCAAGGAAAGCCCGGCACTCGTCATAAAATGGTCTTTTGACTTGATAAGGGTCGACACACCATCCATCTTATTATTATTGACCCATATAATTCCCGTACGCAACTGTACGTCAAAAGCGCGTGAAATCTTGTAACGCAAAGAGAGATCTCCCCCTACCCCAAAGTTCCAGTCATCAGTCTTTTTGCCTGACAACGAGCTCTTATCCGCCTTATTTACTAACTCCGTAGAGAAACGTTGTGCATAGACAGCAGGACTCAGCAATACCGTCCAACGCCGGTTGCCCCGGTTGAGCCCAAAGAAGTTATTTACATTCAGATTCATCTGTAAGCCAAGATTGGTGAAGTGTACTTTCGAAAACACATCCTTATACTTCCAGGTAGTAAAGTCCTGCTTGGTATAATAAGTCATTCCGTCAGCACTCAGGAGGTAATCGGACGCATAAGATTTTGCGCCCATTCTGGTATATCCGGTCCGTGCGGATGCCTCTATACCTATCCACGAATTGATCTGATAGCCTGCAAATCCCCCAAACTGAGACCCGACATAAGTTTTATCTGCCGAAAATGAAGTAAAATCACCGAATAAAAAGGGAGTAGCATACTCTGCCCCGAAGTACCAATGGGAATACGATTTGAGAGGTTCATCGGCCCCAACCGATGTTTTTGTCTGGGCAAAGCCGTTACAAAACAGCAGAGACAAGAAAAGGAAAAGAATGACTCTTTTACATTCTGTTTCCATACAACAACGAATTTTTAACATAAGCTCCAATTTAAGAATTATTGTTTGTTTTCAGTTTCTTGCGAAGTTCGCAAGGTGTAAGTCCATATTGTGACCTACAAAATTTATTAAAGTGTGAAGGAGACGAAAACCCAAAGTCATCGATAATCTGGCTAAACTCATCACCATATACGGTAATGCGATAAATAATCCGTTGTGATTTCCGATTGAGGAGCCAACGATAAACCGATACTCCGAATTGCTCTTTAAATTTAACCCGGAAATTGGTGACCCCGTATCCTAACAGACTGGCCAACTCGCCTACATTTTTTGCACTGAGATAGTTTTCCAGTATCTGTTCTTTGAATTTGGATGACTGTTCCGTCAAAGAGCTGAATAAAATTGCAAGTTCTTGCTCATTATAAACAGAATTCAGAATATAAAACAGTTCCTGCCGTTTCGTTATATACAAAGAGACATCATCTAATTTCATCTCCAGATACAGCACCAGAAGCTGTAGAAAAGAGTTCAATGGCTCCGCGAATCTGAGTCCTGTACCTTTCAGAGCAGACTTGTCCTGAAAGGAAGCATAAGGCCTAAATGTCAGCAAATCATGTACAATTAAATCGCCGAATGCAAACAGAATGACTTGTGTATCTGAAAGCATCTCACAAACATGATCATTTTCTTTATCCCAAAAGAAGATATGCCGCTCGTCAATAATAGCTAATTCTTTCTCACCAGAAAAAACTTTCATAGTGCCACTCATGATAAAAATTAAAACATTGCTATCCATTTTCGGCAAATGGCTTCCTTGCACAATGGTTAAAAATCTAAATCCTGTTTGAAAGACCTGATTTTGCAGTAAATCAGAAGATAAATTGTCCAGTAAGGTTTTCATAGGTTTATGTATGTTGTAAAAAAAACAAAAGACACACTAACATCTTATTAATAAATAATACAAAGAAAACCCTTTGACAACTCAATCCGTTTATACATTTTATTTATTTTGTTATATATAATAACGAAATAAAATACTTTTTTTCATTTAAGTAAAATTGAGACATGGCATTCCTTATTTTCATAAAATCACCGCCTATCAGCCAACAGGTATTAATTTCTACTACGAAAGAATAAACTCCATACCAGTCCACAAATCTCTGATGATTAATTCGTATCTTTGTCCCCACGGAAAATCCGAATTTTATTAATAACATTATAAAGAACAGATGGAAACAGCAGAAAACAAGTACATCACTGTAGCTTACAAACTGTATACAACAGAAGATGGCAAAAGAGATTTAGTAGAAGAAGCAACAGCCGAACATCCCTTTCAGTTCATTTCCGGTTTGGGTACTACGCTTGAAGCTTTTGAATCACAGATAGCAAACCTCAATAAAGGAGATAAGTTTGAATTTACCATTCCTTTTGCCGAAGCTTACGGTGAATATGATGAAGAACATGTGATTGATCTTCCGAAAAACATCTTCGAGATTGACGGAAAATTCGATAACGAACATATCTATCCGGGAAATATCATCCCTCTGATGAATTCAGAAGGCCAGCGCCTGAACGGTAGCGTAGTTGAAGTAAAAGCTGACACTGTGGTAATGGATATGAACCATCCGTTGGCAGGTGAAGATTTGACTTTCGCGGGTGAAGTTGTTGAAAGCCGTCCGGCTACAAACGAAGAAATCCAGGAAATGGTTAAAATGATGACCGGTGAAGGTGGTTGCAGCTGCGGAAGTTGTGGTGACGGTTGCGGTGACGACTGCGGAGATAGCTGTGGAGACAGCTGCGGTTGCGGACATTGCCATTAATCGAGCGATTATCTATAAAATAAAAAACGGTGAACATACTGCACATGCATGGTATGTTCACCGTTTTATTATATCAAAATGTGTATAGCACACCTATTTCACGATCTCTATCAAAAAAGAGTCCTCACTGTATTCCTTACCATTCAAATAAAGTTTCTTATGTATCGTAGGATCCTGTTTCTTCCAGGTGATGTATAAGTCAAATTTCACCACGTCTTTTGTCCCGTCTCCCCAATGGATCGTAAAAGTCTCTCCCTTATATTGATGTTCCGGAGAAAACTCACCAAAAGAAAGAACACGCTTTTTCTCTTTACCCAGTAGCTCTTTTCTTAATCCTAAAGAGCGGGGCATATTAAACCGCGTATCCACAGAGTTTTCCAGCGGAAAGGTCTTACCTTCGTATTCCACCGTAATTTCATTAGCCAATAAATTTGATGAAACCTGCGGGTCCAACAGGTTAGCCCCGGCAGCATCCTTCACCGAAAAATAAATATTATAGTTTATGAAATCCCAGATATAATCCCCCGGGCCGTCCTCTTTCTCTTCTTCTCCATAACAACCGGTTGCCAGAAGCGGAAGCAACAGAAGCAACCATACAAAGTAATTTTTCATATATTCAGCATTAATAGTTCGTCATTCCGTCAAAGTTCTTTATATCAAGAAAATGAAAGAATTAGCCTTTTACTGCTTATCTTCTGATTTTTAACACATTGTTTAACATTAGCACCCTTTATGAGTCATAATATCAAGCACCACCTTATCTGTTTCATTCATCCCCTGAGATCCAATCCGCGTCAAATTGCGGATACTTTGATCAACATCTTCATCAATAATTCCTTCTACCGAAGTTACGCAGCGATTCTCCATAGCCATTACAGCGGACAACACAGCTGTTGACACTCCTGTCGTCACCTTCAAGGCACAGCTCGGTTTCGCACCGTCACATATCATTCCGGTCAGGTTGGCTATCATGTTTTGAACTGCAAAAGCCACTTGCTCATAACTGCCTCCCATCAACCAAGTGATTCCACAACTGGAACCGGTAGCAGCTACCACACAACCGCAAAGTGCAGAAAGACGTCCCAGACTTTGCTTAATATATATCACAGTCAAATGACTCATCATCAACGCACGGATCAGTTCCTCTTCCGGTTTTCCGTTTTCTTCGGCATAAACCACTACAGGCAATGTAGCGGAAATACCTTGATTACCACTACCCGAGTTACTCATAACAGGAATCATCGCTCCTGCCATGCGTGCATCACAAGCAGCCGATGTATACGAAAGAATATGTGAAAACACACTGTCGCCCATAATCTTATGTTCATAGGTTCCGCGAAGCATCTTGCCCAATGCGTGACCATAATCTCCCTGAAAAGACTGTTCGGCAGCTTTCTTGTTAAGTCTTGCCGTTTCAAGAATAAAACGGATTTCATCCAACGGAGCAGTCAGTGCAAAGTCATACACTTTCCGCAGAGTGAGTTCCAGTTCCTCTTCTTCCTCTTCTTCACCGGAAACCTGCTGTTTATTTAATAGTATTTCATCTCCTTTGGCTACATAAACAAATGTAGTATGTCCTCCGGAAATAATAGCTGTAGCCTGCTCTCCACCGGCTTCACACATCACCTCTATGTAAAGTTTCTCCGTAATGTTTTCCTTCAGCGAAATACAGATACGCTTTTCATCAATCAACTTCTTCCCTTCTTCCACGGCTTCCGGAGAGCTGTCTTTCAACACTTCAAGTTGATAATCCGACTTTCCGATCAACGCCCCCAGAGCCACTGCAATAGGCAACCCAATCATCCCCGTACCGGGAATTCCCACTCCCATCGCATTCTTCAGGATGTTAGCACTCAACAATACTTTTATTTTTTCCGGTTTAGCTCCTAAGGTTTCTGTAGCCTTTGCCACACACAGCGCAACTGCAATCGGCTCTGTACATCCGATAGCCGGAATCACCTCCCGCTGCACTAAAGCAATTATCTGTTTTCTTTCTGACTCAGTCATCTATTCAAGGTTTATATTTTGCACAAAAGTAGGAAATATACTCTTATAAACCATTCATTTAACTAAAGAATATCCCACCCGGACAAGTTAAGAGTTTTACAATCGGTTTACTGGTTATTTAAGAATTATCATGTATCTTTGTCTCTCAATTACAAATACTTAATAAAAAAGAGCAATGAATAAAGGATTTACACTAAAAGCCCTCTTTCTGTTATGTTTTCTTTTCTCGCAAACAGCCAAAGGGCAATCCTTCACTCCCGGAAAAATATGGCCGGACAATCATCAGGTCCATATCAACGCACATGGTGGAGGTATTTTGTACGATAACGGAACCTACTATTGGTTTGGCGAACACAAAACAGAAGGTGAAACCGGCAACGTTGCCAATGTAGGAGTGCATTGCTACTCTTCCGATAACCTATATCATTGGAATGATTGTGGAATAGCACTGTCAGTGATCGAAAATGACTCCGAACATATCATTTCTAAAGGATGTATCCTTGAGCGTCCCAAAGTCATATACAATCCTCACACTAAAAAATATGTCATGTGGTTCCATCTCGAGCCCAAAGGAGCCGGATATTCGGGAGCTTTAAGCGGAATCGCCGTAAGTGACCGGGTGACAGGTCCTTACACCTTCTTAAAAGCCGTCCGCCCCAATGCAGGTTCATGGCCTGTCAACGTACTGCCGGTCCATAAAACCGCCCGCAGACCTTCTATCGAAGAAGAACGTCAATGCACAGGTGGTAGTCTTCCTGCACATCCCGACAGCCTCAATATATTGGGACGCGATATGGAACGGGGACAGATGGCACGTGATATGAATCTGTTTGTCGATGATGACGGCAAAGCCTATCACATCTATTCTTCCGAAGAAAACAGCACCTTACATATTGCCGAACTTGATTCATCTTATACCGGCTATACAGGAAAGTACACCCGAATTTTTATCAACCGATTTATGGAGGCTCCCGCCATGTTTAAGAAGGATGGTAACTATTACCTTATCATGTCCGGATGTACCGGGTGGAGTCCTAATGCAGCACGGTCTGCAATAGCTTCCTCCATTTGGGGAGAATGGAAAGAATTAGGGAATCCCTGCGTAGGTCAGGATGCGGACCTGACTTTCCATTCGCAAAGTACTTATATTCTTCCGGTGCGGGGTAAGAAAGACCAATTTATATACATGGGCGACCGTTGGACACCCCAAAATGCAATAGACGGACGTTATATTTGGCTTCCAATTTATTTTGAAGGCGAAAAACCTGTTATCAAATGGAAAGATTCATGGACTTTAGACTAAAAACGCACCATTCTGAACATTATGACCGTTATAAAATGTTGTATTGTAGGGGTTCAAATGTATCTTTTCAAAAAAGAAACTTAACTTTGCAGCCAAGTTTACAAAAAATCAACTAAACTAAAAGGATTATTAATCAAAAACAGAATCGAATGAAATTAAAGAATCTGATAGCCTGTTTCTTTCTGGGCTTTATAATGGTTTCTTGCATACAAGACGAAGCACCTAATGCAGAAGCAGACATCATTGCATGCACTGTACCGGGTGATGTTCTCAATCGTGATCCCATCATCGAAAACAAGAAAGTTACATTAATTGTAAAAACAGGAACAGATATAACCGCATTAGCACCTAAGTTTACTTTGACTCCGGGAGCTTCTATTGTCCCTAATAGTGGAACTATACTTGATTTTACCACACCTCAATATTATGAAGTAACTTCTGAAGATGGAAAATGGAAGAAAAAATATGAAGTAGGAGTAACTTTCTCAGGTATTACTAACACAATGTATCACTTTGAGAATATTAAGTTCGACTCAGAGGGAAAATACCATATTTTCTACGAAACAGATGCACAAGGGAAAGAAACCATGACTTGGGCAAGTGGCAATGCCGGCTTTGCTTTTACCGGTGTAAAAGCAAAAGCAGAAGAATATCCAACAAGTCAAGCAAACAATGGCGTCGAAGGGAAATGCTTAAAACTAACAACTTGCGAAACAGGTTATTGGGGCTCGTTGCTTGGAATGCCAATTGCAGCGGGTAATCTATTCTTAGGTAGTTTTGAAGTAAAGCCTACCGATATTCTCCGTTCAACCAAATTCGGAACTCCTTTTTCAAATATTCCAACTTCAATTACCGGATATTATAAATATAAGGCAGGAAAGTCATTCCAAATAGATGGTAAACCTGTAGATAACAAAAAAGATATCTGTGATATTTATGCCGTATTTTATGAAACAGATGAAAAATTGTCTACACTTGACGGAACTAACGTATTGGCAGAAGATAATACTTATATCGTATCAGTAGCTCGGATTAAAGATGCAAAAGAAACTGATGAATGGATTAAGTTTGACTTACCATTTGAATATCGTACTGGTAAATCAGTAGATATGGAGAAACTCAAAGCTGGAAAATATAATTTAGCTATCGTATTTTCTTCAAGTATACGCGGAGATCATTTCGAAGGTGCTCCAGGAAGTACACTTTACATTGATGAGGTTCTATTAAATTTCACTAACAAGTAAAAATGAAAAAATGAAAAAGTATATACTTATAGGCCTGCTCGCTTTTATCGGCACAATCAACACTTTAAAAGCCCAAGAAGAACGGAATCATGGTATTATTTGGTCTGCACTACATGGGCTTGAATATGAAATAAAAGCAGGTTTCAACGTTGGAGGTGCTTCACCACTCCCATTACCTGCAGAAATACGTGCACTCACAGGGTATAGCCCTACTATATGCTTAGCTATAGAAGGCAATACAACCAAATGGTTTGGTAAAGACTCTAAATGGGGAATGACTTTAGGATTACGTCTTGAAACTAAAGGTATGGAAGCCAAAGCACGTGTAAAGAATTACAGTATGGAAATTATAGGGGATGGCGGCGAACTTTTAGCAGGCTACTGGACAGGAAAAGTAAAAACTAAATATAGAGGTTCTTATTTCTCAATTCCAGTAACAGCCGCTTATAAACTTAGCCAACGTGTTAGAATTAATGCCGGTCCTTATGTTTCATTTATGACCAGTGGTGACTTCAATGGACATGTGCATGATGGATATCTACGCAAAGACACCCCCACTGGAGAAAAAGCAGAATTCGAAGGAGATAAAATTGCTCCTTATGATTTCTCTAAGGACCTAAGCAATTTTCAATGGGGATTTCAAGCTGGTGCCGAATGGAAAGCATTCAAACATCTAAATGTATACGCAGATTTAGTCTGGGGATTAAATGATATCTTTAAAAAAGACTTCAAAACAATTACATTCAATATGTATCCCATATATCTAAATGTAGGATTTGGATATGCATTTTAATTAAAAAAGACATATTTCATTTTAGTAAGCTCGTATAAATCCTAATACCTTGGACTTTATACGAGTTTTTTATACAATAATATTCTAATACACTTCTTTGAAGACAAACTAACAACATACAGATAATATCACTTTAAAAAAGAAGCATAACAATAGATTCCACTGAATTCCAACAACCCAAACAATTAACAAAAAAGTCCTAAGCATTAATACTACATAATAAAAAAGGAGGATGGTTAAACGAGGGCACTGAAAAAGTGATCTTTTTTAGCATCCAATCCTTTTTTTAGAAATTCTTGGAAAAAGTTGCATGTCGAATGATGCATTTCATTCACATACAACTTTTTCTTATATTAAGGGTAATAACTCCACAATTTGCTTTATACAAGCCGTGTTTGTCTTCCACGGGCATGGATTACACTTACTTTAACTGAGTTTGAGTATTCTCTTGAGATTTGCTGCAAAAATAGCCATTGCTCCTTGCATTTTCATACATGACAGTCCGTAGGACTGCGCCCTGTCATATCCATATACCTGTTTCAGTTCCGCATTTTTAGCTTCAATCTTATAACGCTCGGCAGCCTTCTCTTTGAACCGTTCGGTTTGTTGAAACTCTATCTGTTGTTGCTGCTCATCGGTTTTTATGGGTACAGAATAGGTTTTAGATTTAGCTCCCGGCTTATAACATCCCTCCCGTTTTGAGCAGCATTGACACTTATGCACATCAAAATAATAAGTATACGCCTGATTCCATGCTCCATTCTTTCTCCCTTGTTTTGCCCTACGTATAGCTATATGGCCGGCAGGGCAAACAAACATGCCGGCATCCTTATTGTAATCAAACTTGCCTTCCTCCTTTCTGAAACCTTGGCTGATACTGGGATTCAATTTAGCTACCAACTCAAAGTGTTCATCACGAGATTTCTCCAGATTATCCTTTCCCGAATAAGCTGAATCACCAATCACTGTTTGTACATCGATACCATTCTTCCGGCTTTGTTCAATCAACGCGGGCAGCTGGGGACCGTCTCCCTTTTCACCCGAAGTTATGACAGCCGCTGTTATGATACGCTCCTCGGTCATTCCGATATGCGTCTTATACCCAAAGAAAGAACTTTCTTCCGATTTGTGCCCGATACGTGCATCCTCATCTTCAGAAACAGTGTAATGGTCGATGATATCATCCAATGTCTCTTTTAAGAGGTTCAGTTTTTCCTTTATTTGGGGAATGCAGACGAAGGTTTCCTGTTCTTTTAATGTATCAATCAGTGTTTGCATATAAGTCAGTTCATGTTCCAGAACGTCGTCAGGAAACGAGCTCATTATAAACAAAGGAAAAGTCTATCAGCGAGTTGATACGTCGAAGCAGGTTATCCTGAGGGATGATCAAATCATAAAGACTTGAATAATCACTAAAAGCCAAACGTTCTTGGGGTGCTAACATGGCGGTATTCTTTTGGTGACTCGAAGATACAAAAAAACGGTATAAATCCAGATTTTCTTGGATTTATACCGCCATTTTTTTATAGAAGGGAGACAGGAGGACTTTTTCAGTGCCCTCGGTTAAACCATCCTCCTTTTATCTATACAATTTATTTAGTTCCAACAAAAGTAACCTCTATTTTTTGAAGAACAGCTGAAATAGCCAAAGAGATATTACAGTTACTATCACTAACCTTTGAACCATCATCGAATTTCGCAGATAATCTCAAAAAGCCATATTTAATTGTTTTCAAAGTCAAATTTCCAGTAGCATCTTTTGAGGCCGTAATAACAACATCCGCTTTAGGATAACCAGAATAAGAAAAATCAGGAATTGTTAATGTCACAATATCACTTTCTGTCACAATTACATTCTGACCATCCTTCACAGTTGGGGTACCACCATCAACCGAAATCGTCAATCTACCAGTATAAGTACCAGCAGCATTTGCTGCAAACACACTTATCGTACAAAGTAACATTAATAAGGTAAATATCTTTTTCATTATTTATTGTTTTAACATTATATACTACAAACAATTTATTTAGCTAATAAATCCAACCCCAGATCAAAACCTGTTGTAGATGGCCAGTTCTGTGGTAATCCAATTAAAAGAATTATAGCCGCAGCTGCATCCTCTGGAATTATTTTCGCATCCATCATGATCTTCCACAACTTAAATAAATCTGATCCAGTACCAAATTCAGAAGAGTCAGCAGACATTTCTTTATCAACCATAATTGGGTCAAAAGCTGTTTTATCAAGATAAATATAAGTATGCCCCTTATCTGTGGTTTTTACATTCAAAGGTACACCATTATTCACCCAACTCAGCAACATTTCAAATGTCTCATCACTAATAGAACTCATATCAACCTTCAACATTGTACCTATTAGTTTCTTAACAGTAGCAGCATCACCATTTAAAATTTCAGAAATTATCGGAGCAAGCGATTCTGCATTACTACCCATTGCCTGAGAAATAATGGCAGGAACATTTAATTTCAAATACAGTTTATCATCTTTAGGAAACCAATAAGCTAAATTTTTAGGAGACTGCTGCCATCCATCAGTAGGAATTAATTTATTTAAAACATCAACTCCTGGTGCTCCACCACCAAAAATTAATCCCATTGCCCAACTTGGTTCAAAAGTTATAGAACCTGAAGAATATTTTGCAGAAATATTACCATCAGCTTCAAGAGTTACAGACTGCAAAACTTGAGGCAAAATTAGTCCACCAATAGTTCTGAGCACCGCAGGAAAGAAAGTAGAATAATATGCATCCTCAACCTCCCAGTTAGAATATAAAGAACTTGTTAATACAGAGTTAGGCATAGGTGTACCATCTACATCTAAGGTACCAAGAGTGTATTCTCCCAAAGTATATGTCTTAGCCCATCCTTTAGGATCATTCATTTTCACTTTCAAGTTCAAAGTCAACACTTTATCTTTGCGATAACCAGTATATTCTATAGTAGAACTATTTGTTTTGGTGCTTCCACTGAATCCTCCATTTGCTACTTGAACGCCAGTCAATGTAGTTTCTGTTTCTCCTGGGATAACGTCCTTCAAAAGGATACTTACATTATCACCATCTGTGGCATCAAACACTACTTCTTTACCTGTCAGTGCAGTTTCTCCATAAGTCAAAACTAAAGTTTCACCTTTGTAGGTTCCGATATAAAGACCGGCACCTGTTGCACTAACATTCAAGGCAACCTTACCTTCAGGTGTAATTGTACCATCAACTGTAACCTTTAACAATGGAGTCGGTTTAGCCGTTTCTCTTGTTACAGGTTTAGTCATAATATCTTTCGTCCCATTGAATTTGAAAGAGCCGTCAGCTTGTTTTTCCATTGCAACATCAACAGTTACATCACTATAACCATCAATCACATTTTTAAAACCTACTGTTGCAGACTGAAGACTTGTAGCTTCAAAGTTTACAGTTCCCGTGGTACTTGCTCCATTCAACTGGAAATCTACATTTTCTGCCTTAATTTCACCTTTAGGAAGTTCTTGCCAACTGTTATCATCATCGTCACTACAAGCAGTGAACAAGCTCACTGAACAAATCAGTGCGAAGAGATACAATAAATTTTTCTTCATAAATTAATCACGTTTAGTTAGTAATTTTTAATCTTTATTCTAAAACGGAGCAAAGTAACTGCTTTATTTCCATCCAAACAAGGTCTATCTTACGTATTTTATGTTCTAAATTTAAGATTAAGTTGCTTATTGGCCGAAATCGTATCATAAAAAATTCAATCTATGATTCTAATCCATCAGATATAACATCTCTCAATCATCATCTTTAATAATATAATGGCAGAATAGTTTTCTTATGCTAATTACTTATATTACACTGGTTATAAAAAGACAGTGGTAAGAGTCTTTTTCTATCAAAAAAGATCTCTTACTCCCTTTCAGCCTTTATACATAATAATATAATCGTATATATACGTTCTAAGTTGCCACTACCGATTATCCTATTTTTTAAGAATCAATATAGTTCGTCCAATACTTTCACCCGAAATGCAGGATATACGGGAACAGTATGCTCTTTTTTCATAATCTCACCAATCTTTTTGACGATTTCAGGATGCTTAGGGGCAACATCCCTCTGTTCACAAGAATCTGTTTCCAGATCGTATAGCTCGATCTTCATATTTCCTCTTTTCAGTCCATTACGCAATCCTTTCCATTTGCCCATACGTACAGCCTGTTGTCCTTCTATGTCCATAAACTCCCAATAGAGATAAGAATGCTTCATTTGATCTCCACTCTCCATTAAAGTCGGATAAAAACTGATTCCATCGGTCTCTGTGGCCGGATTCACACCTGCCAGTTCACATATCGTTGAGTAAAAATCATAAGATGTACATGGTAATGTAGTGTGTGCTCCTGCCCGGATATGTCCTTTCCATGTTACAATCAACGGTACACGGATTCCTCCTTCACGCAAAAAGCACTTTCCCCATCCATATTCCGAACGGAAAGGACCTCCACTCCGGAACCAGGGCGAATCGACTCCACCATTAAAGGTCGGGCCATTATCACTTGAAATGATAATGACCGTATTTTCATACAATCCCTTCTTCTTTAAAAAATCTACAATCTCACCTACCTTCTCATCGATGTAAGTCACCATTGCCGCATATCCGGCATGTGGATAACGTGCCGGAAAGTAATCGGCCTGTCCTAAATAAGGGGACTCGTCACCAAATTTCCTGACATAATGATCAATCAAACGTTGAGGGGCCTGAATTGGAACATGTGGCAAAGGAGTAGCGTAGTAAAGAAAAAAGGGTTGTTTTTTGTTCTCCTCCATAAAACGCAATGCTTCTTCCTGAATTTTATCGGGCGAATAAACATGTGAGATTAACTTATCATAGCTGCTCAGGCTCAAAGGATCGGCTCCGGGGTCAAGTTTGGTATGCGGTATCACCGTATCATTTGCCAGATACTCCCTCTGTTCATTCCGATACAAATGCAATGGAAAGTAAGTATGTGCCTGACGCTGACAATTATAACCATAGAAGAAGTCAAAACCATGATTCAAAGGCAGGCTTTCAGTACCCGGAGCACCCAATCCCCACTTTCCTACTATCCCTGTACGATATCCTCCTTCCTTCAAAATTGACACAAATGTTTTCGTACCGGATGGCAATCCGCGTTGACCTTCTAAGGTTGAATCGCGCTCAGCCGCAAGAAAATCCCATACTCTACCACGTTCCGGAGCTTCATCATTCCCCCTGATGCCACAATGACCACTGTGTTTTCCTGTCAAAAGAACACAACGGGCAGCAGCCGAAACCGGAGATCCGGTATAATAATTACTGAATACCATTCCTTCGGCAGCCAAACGGTCTATATGGGGAGTTTCGATCCGCTTCTGTCCGAAACATCCCAGATCTCCATAACCCAAATCATCCGCAAGCACAAAAATAATATTGGGACGGACAGAATCGGTAACCTTATCCCCCGCATACACCATCTGGAGTCCTGCTGTTTGTACCAACAATGCAGAACATACAAATCTAATATTCATAAAAATTCAATATATGATAATCCGGCACTACTTTTCCAACGATGACACTTTAAAAGTAGTCAATACAAAACCGTGATCGGAAGGATAAAAGAATTTTTCTCCCATAAACTCCAGAGGTTTAGTCAGCTCCTGGTTATAAGATTCAGACGTTACCGCACGAATAGTCTTACCTTGATAATAGATAAAATCAATACGGTCGGACCGGACAGGCTTATCTTCATTATCGTAGATCCAGGTAGCTCCTATATTCTTTTCGGGTTGGGGATGAATTTCACGAAAGCTATCCTTGAAACCTGCGTTTTGCATCTCTTTAGAAACAGTCCATTCCACAACGGCACCACCATGGCTATACATATCTTTCGTGGTATCTGTCCAGTCAAGATGGGAATGTACATTGAAATCTCCCCCCATAATCATGGGAATACTGTCAGTCTGACGAATCATCGGTTGCAAAACAGAAAGTATGCGGCGTATTTCATCATCTCGTGTCCCGGCATCGTCCCAAGCCAAAATATCGGCTTCTGATTGCTCCGTAGGCACTAATCGCATATCGGGTAAATAATGCAGCCAGGTATCGAATAAACGGACTGGCGTACCATCCATATCTATTTCGACTCCTCCGAAATTGAATGTAGAAATGGAATCAGGAAAAAGATACGTTTTCTTTATCGGATAGCGACTATAAATGCACAGATTGTCTGATAACAATACGTAATCATATCCCAAAGAGTCTGCCACCATTGGAGCCGCACCATAAGTCTCAATCATCAAAATAACATCCGCCTGACTCTTTTTCAGAATCCCTATAGTTCCTTCACAGCCCTTTTCGGGATAGTTTTTAGCATGTCCTGCATGCCATACATTCCATGACAAAACTTTTAATTCCTTCTCCTTAACACGTTCCACAGGTGTGCAAGAGACAAAGCTAATTGCCAAAGACGCAATTAGCATATATATAAATCTTTTCATATCAATCTTTTATACAGGTATCATCCAATGGGGCTATTTCCCCCATTGGATAAGTACATTTTAATTATTTAGTAAAGAATGCTGTCGTTACCGGATTGCCCAACCAGGCTTCGTGAGGCTCAACCCCCAGCAGCCAAGCTTCCGTTGCAGCCACATCAATCACCATTGTACTCTCAGTTATCTTATAGTTCTTTTTCACACCCTTTCCATAAAATACAAGCGGGGTCTCCATTTCATTGAGAGTTTTTCCGCCATGATTAGTACCGATTCCGCCATGATCCGCAGTCAGTATAATTACAGTATCATCCATCATACCGGCTTCTTCAATGGCTGCTACTATTTCACCTAAATAACCGTCCAATTCATCGAGCTTTTCATAATACTCTTTGGATTCCCACTTGTAGCTGTGTCCGGTGTGATCAGGATATTCAAATATAACAGCACAATACATAGGCTTTTTCTCTTTCAGATAATTCACGGCGAATTGTGTCGCTCCCTTAGGATGTTCCTTTGTTTGCGGAGCATGTACGAAGTAGTTGATAGCGAGCGAATCAACCAGATATCTCATTCCATCCCATTCATAAATATAGCCTACCTCTGCTTTAGGATATGTATCGCGTATCAATCCGTAAAGTCCCGGAAAACGACCGTATTGATTGGTTATAAAAGGAGGAATCTCGGGTGTCTTGCTTCCCCAGGTCGTATATCCATGAAGTTCCGGTCCGGCTCCGGAAAACATAGAGGCCCAGTTTGGAGCACTCGATGATGGCAGAATCGAACGGTTGTTCAGTGTATAAGCCCCTTCTTCCATCAACCGGTTGAAATTGGGCATGGGATGATTGCGGATAGCAACGGCACTTAAACCGTCAAAAGCAATTAATACTACATGCTTCGGATGTTTCTTCAAACGGGGACCGGCTGCATTTACTTCACTGGCAAATAAACTAAGAATCACAGAAAATATGAATAATATCGAAATCTTTTTCATTTTGTATATACAATTAATCATGTAACCTAAAATTATAAATATTACCTCCAAAATCGGTAACGAACAGACAGTTACCGCTTACTGCCACACTCGAGAATACCGGAGCTCCCAAAGCACGTTTTCCACGATAGGCGCCTGTGTCCAAGTCAACGGCATGCAAATACCCGTCACTGGCCCCAAAGAAAACGGTTGCTCCCACAAGTACAGGCGAAACTTCGACTGTGCATTCATGGCTATGAGAATAAGGGACAGTATAGAAAAGGCTTGTTCCGGTACGATAGTTCCAGACCTCTTTAAAAGTAAGACGGTCAAATGCAACCACTCCCTTATTGGAAGTGGAAACAACCAGATATTTATCCGTCACAAGCGGAGCGCAGGCCGAATTAAACTCATAAGAAGTTTCCGCCATTTTCAGAATATCTCCGGAACGTGGGTTGATCACATATAAATTCTCACATGAGGCCAGATAGAAATTACCATCGTAAAAAGTTGCCGATCCGTCACGGAAACGAATTTTACTGTCACGCTTCTTCCACAATAAAGTACCGTCATTGATGTCATGTCCGAAGAGTCCGTTCCAATGTGCAGACGCCACTAATACTCCTGCACCTACAGTCAAAGTAGAAGTGGTTCCCTCACCTCCATCCCAGGCTTTGTTCTGCCACAGGATCCTTCCATCGGCAGTCCGTACGGCACAAGTTCCTTTCGCATGTCCGGCATACACCACACCATCGACAACCGCCAAGCCTTCATCAAGAAGTGGCAATAGAGAAACCGGCAACTGTGTTTGCCAACAAACCGTTCCTTTTTCTGCATCTATGGCGTAAAGCATCCCCGAAGCATCCGAAGCAAACACGCGCCCGTCTTCATAAGCAATGGTATTCTTTATCGAATTAGAAGCACTGAAAGTCCAGCAAAGACCTCCTGTTGCAGCATCATAAGCTTTTATAAAGCATTTCTCTGCCCTATCATCGTCAATGGTTCCTATAAACACTTTATTCTGTGCCACTATGGGCGAACACATATAAATATTGCTGCCTGCATTTCGGACCCAGTTGGTTTGCAGAGGCAAAGACACTGTGTCATTCACCAGTTGATTGTGGGCGGCATTTCCACGAAGTCCCGCCCAAATGGCGGATGCCACAGCCGAAGCTGCCGGCTGCCCGGTTACGGTGTAATCCACCCTTTTCGTCAAACGGGTTCCATCCTCAAACTCGGCAGTCACCAACAAGCGCTGCTTGCCATCGGACACACGGACTGTTCCGCTCCATTCCCAGTCTGTTTCGGGTAACAATGTGACAGACGACATGATTTTCCCGTTCCGTTCAACAGAAGCCGTTACTTTTTTTGCGTACGACACCGTACGATAAGCATTAATCCGAACTGTCATTTTACCATCAGAGACAGAAACAATTTCACCTTCTGCCGGATAAGCAGAAGTCAAGATTCCATCGATATAAGTATAACGGGTTTCCGAACTGAGTTTACCTTTGGTATCAGCATGATAAATCCTGAAACAGGACGTTCCGTGATCGATTCCTCCTTTATCCGGAGTAGATGAGCAGTAGGTCTGAAGTCCCGACTTCAACTGCTTATAATAATGATTGTGCCAGTGTCCGTAAATCATGGCGTCCAGATTATAATCTGCAAAGTCTATCTGTTCGCCGTTTTTATCCTTGAAGAGCAAATCGTCTCCCCAAAACCATAAGTCGTGATTAAATAAAACTACCCTTTTATCTCTATTTATTTGTGCAAGGTCATTCTTCAGCCAACGGATGATATCAGCACGCCTGTACGAGGGTGCATGATCACCACCCAGCATTGGAGTAACCACATAATGCACATTACCAACGTCGAACGAATACCATGAAGGACCGAAATGACTCTGCCATAACTCTTCACCATACCTTCCGGCACGCAAATCATGATTACCCACACAATAATAAGTCGGAACCCCCAAATCCTCAGAACGAAGATAACGTCCGTGAAAATCCTGATGGGCTTCATAACAAATATCACCCGTATGGATGATAAAAGCAGTCGGATTTGTTTTCACATACTCTTTCAGATTGTCTATCCAGTCACCATACAGAGATGTCTCTGTATCTGTGATTTGTACAAACGAATATCCATTTCCTGTCCTTACCGGACTCTTGCAAATTCCCAGTTCATACTTTTTTCCGGTCCCGTCGAAAGGTAAATAATGGGAAGCAGATGCCTGAAATCCATCGGGCACGGTCAAAGTGATAAACCGGGTGTCTTTATGTCCCGGAAGTATAAAGCTACCATCTTCCGCCGTTTGCACCACATGGAGCCCATCTTGCACACAGACCCCCTTTATCCCTTTCTCTCCGGCATCACGAATGCCGTTTCTGTTTGTGTCGATATAAACCCCGCCTTCTATCTGTGCGAAAGCAGAACTGCCAACTCCCAGGAATAAAGCCGCTATACCTGCAAATAACTTCAACATATTTATTGTTTTACTATATTAATCAGTTTTGTCTCTTAACGAAAACAGCAGGCTTCTCCCGCTACTGCCGGAGCAGCCTTTCTGTTTTCGATATGATAAACCTATTCCCAGAATGGATTCTGATAGAGGTTTTCGTTAACAGTAATATCTTTGGTAGCAACCGGATAATAATAATATTTAGGAGATACAAAAGTATACTTACCATGTTGCGCTATCAGGTAGATATAGCCTTTTGTCCCTTCGGTGAGCCCAATCGTATTACCTTCCAAAGCATAAACCGTCAATTTATACTTTTGCTTGTCCTCCTCAGGTATCTTATCTACATCCGCTTTCTTTTCCACTACTGCAATGTCCGGTGTACCATCACCTGTTACATCATAATAGCCCATTCCCGGAATATACGCCCCTTCCGGAGCAGCCTCAAACAACTTTCCACATCCCCAACGCATTAAATCACCATATCTGAACCCTTCGCATGCCAATTCGATTCTGCGTTCACGGCGTACTTCCAGCACAGCACCTTTTTGTGAAGACTGTACATTGGAATAACGTTCTTCCTGTACCGGATCAATATTAGCCAGCCAGTCGTCCAACGAAGCATCCGGCATACCGGCACGCTGCCTGATCAGATTGATTGTATTGTTGATATCATCTTGTGTAAGCGTACCCAATTCGGCCTTTGCCTCAGCATATATCAGCAAAATTTCAGCGTAACGGATAATAGGTAAATCAGTATAAGATTTTCCCCAATCCATCTGATCGAATGTCAACGGACGGAATTTGATCTGTGGATATCCACCCAGATTCAGTTTAGCCCGGTGAGGCTCGGTAGTACCCACGTTCAGGACACCCGGTTTCATAAAAGTCTGCTCCAGACGAGGGTCCCGATTCTCAAAGATCTCCAGTACCGTCTTGGTCCGGTAACCTTCCACTTCATGAAAATATTTGGTTTGTCCGTCCTCAACGACTAAATAATCTTCCATCAGACTACGGGAAAGTCCCGTATTATAGTCAAACTGAGCCTGAGCATTGTGCAGGCGTCCTAATGCCTTATCGTAATCAGCCACCAGAATCATTTCCGGGTTTTGCGTAAGATCCGCACTACAGAAAAGTGACTGATAGGCAGGCAGTCCACTCTCTTTGGAAGTCGACAGGCTGTAATGTTTTGTGTCCATAATCTTCCGGCAGGCCTCTACCGCTATTTTCAGGAACCGATCGCCATCATTCAGTTTCAACTCGGGATGATATTTACGGAATGTCCCTTCATGCAAAGCAATCCGCGCCTGTATAGCCAAAGCAGCATTCCGGTAAATACGGGTCGTACTATTGTTTGTTTTCATGTGGGTCACGGCAAAATCAAGATCGGCCATTATGGAATCTACGACCAGGGAACGAGGATCCTGTGACTTATATAGTAACTCGGTGTCCGTCGTTTGCAGGTCATGGCTATACCATGGCACATCCGAATAGTCTTTCACCTTTGAATAATAGATTAATGCACGAAACATGCGCGCCAGCCCGATGTAGTGATTAATCTCACCACGGTCGCCCTCCACACGGTCTGTCCTTGCCAACATAAAATTGACCGTACGAATGTTCTTCCAACTCCATTTACCTATGTTATCGGGTCTATATTCACCACGCATCATCTTATAAATATCAGTATCTTCCGGATACAGCATATTGTCAGAAGGCGTATCCGAGTAACTTGCACCAATATAGCCGTACATGCCATTGGTATAGGTCTCCAAATCGGCGGGAGAAGAGAAAAAGACCTTCTCCGTGATACTGGTCTCAGGAAAACGATCCATGAATCCGTCATTACAACTTGTCATCAGAGCTGCGCCTGTCAGACAGCACGCAGTCAGTAATATATGTTTTATTTTTGAACACATAACTTATCTTAATTAGAATGTGAGATTTAAACCAAATGAATAAGAACGCTGAAGAGGATAAACAATATTACCTAAACTTTCCGGATCTACCTTATAATGTTTGTATAAGCCTGAAAACTCACACAGATTATCACCGGAAAAGAAAATACGCAAACGTTCAATTCCTATCTTATTCAACAGTACTTTAGGAAGAGTATAACCTACGGTGAGGTTTTTCAAACGGACATAAGCTGCATTTTGCAGGTATCTGGTCTGAACAACTCCACACTCCCTGTCTGTATTTTCCGCCACATAAGCTTTCATACGCGGGAAATACGCGTCCGGATTTTCCTCTGTCCAATGGTCGTACATATTACCCACGGTAATATTAGTCCAGGGCTGTGCATAAATACCCCAGAAATAAAGGTCGCCTGTGCCCGGATAATAATCTTTCTTACCTACCCCCTGGGCAAACAGGCTAAGATCGAATCCATTCCACTGTGCATTGGCCGATAGACCAAATGTATAGCGTGCACGGCTGTTACCAATGACTTCATAATCACCATGGTCTTCCAGTGTCCATGCTCCATCGGTTATTTTACCGTCTTTATTTTCATCTTTAAATTTCAGATCACCGGGAGCCAGCGGACGGGTACCCGGATAGGAAGTACACCATGACTGGTCTGCATGATTCTTTATATCTTCCTCGGAAGTGAAAAAGCCTAAAGTCTCTACACCCCATATCTCACCAATCTCTTTTCCTACATAGTAATCACCCAACAATCCTTTCGGATTTTCGTACTTCGTAATATAGGCACGGCTATCTGCCAGATTAAAGTTCACATCATAATAAAATGGTTTTCCGGCCAATTTGAACTGATCTTTCCAACCTACGGTCAATTCCCAGCCCTCCGTCTTCAAGTCGGCTGCATTTTGCTTGGGGACATCCGTTCCCAGAACACTTGGCAGTGTCACTCCTGCCGTCAACATATCTTTTGTTCGGCGCACATATACTTCACCCGTTATGCTTAAACGGTTATTGAAAAAATTAGCGTCTAAAGCAATATTGGTGGTAGTTACCTTTTCCCAGGTCAGGTTACCGGCTACCAATCCGGGAGCTCCCACATATACCGGCTGTTGTTTCTCCAGGATCTGACTGATTTTTCCCGATCCCATCGTGGCAAGATATGCATACGCATCCACATCCTGATTTCCCAGACTACCATAAGAACCTCTCAACTTCAAGAAACTAACCACATCACTCAAAGGCTCAAAGAACTTTTCACGCGAGATGACCCAGCCCAATGATACGGAAGGATTAAATACAAAACGGTCATTCTTCGGGAAACGCGAAGTACCGTCATAACGTCCGTTAAATTCGAAGATATATTTATCGTCGTAGATATAGCCCAAACGCGCGAATGCACCTCTTAAAGCCCAAGTCGTTATGCTTTGAGACATATTCATATCTCCCGTGGCCAGGTTAATGGTGGGAAGTGAACTTGAAATCAGCTCTTTACGATTCGCTTTCACATAATCATATTTATACTCTTCCTGATTGAAACCTGCAACTGCAGTAATGGCGTGTTTCTTCGCAAATGTTTTCTGAAAAGTACCATAAACATCAAACAAGATGTGCTTTGTATCGGAATTACTGCTCGAAGCATCCGATACGGTAGAAATAGGATTAAACGTCAGGACAGGCAATTCGGGTCCATTGCGATAAGTGACAGGCAGGTTATACCAGTTACTTCTGGTCTTGGTATTTGCAAAAGCAAAAGTTCCTTGTACCCAAAAGACATCTTTGACTATATCCATCTTAGTAGACAGATTGATATTTGTATTTGTTTTCCAGTCTGTAGCACGTCCGCCTTCGGCCAATGCCCCCAATGTACCTACACTGGCATCTGTCCAGGTTCCATCAGGATTCTTAACCATATCCATCGGATTTTTACGGTACATCTGTTTATAGGTGTTGGTCATGGCATTCGCATAGTCATAATCGGAAGTGGTCAGGCTCACATTACTGCTCAGACTCCACCAATCCGTCAGTTTAAACTGTAACTTGGTACGCAGGTTATACCGGTTATAAATGTCGTTTCCATATCTTAACATACCGTTCTGACGATTGTATCCTCCCGAAAAGTAATAAGAGATACGGTCTGTTTTACCGGAAATATCAATATTATGGATCGTAGAGAAACCTACATCATTGTAAGCCTCGTCCACCCAGTTTGTACGTCCAAAATAAGTATAAGAACCATCCGGATTCAGGAAGTAGGGAGAAGTGGAAGGATCTTCGGAACATTTTTTCGCATAGGCCAGTTGTTCCTCGTTATAAAGGTTATACCACGGATATGCCATTGTATTTCTCGTAGTTGCCACCAGATAAGGGTCTGTTATAATTTCCGGCATACGAGTGTTGGTACGCAATACAAAATTGTTGTTATAGTTAACAGTAAGTTTTTCATTGCTGCCATTTTTAGTTGTAACCAAAATAACACCGAACGCAGCACGCGACCCATATATAGCAGAGGATGCGGCATCTTTCAGTACAGAAATATTGGCTATATCAACAGGATTCATGCGATTCAACTGATCACTGGTGGAAACAACCCCGTCAATGACTACCAACGGAGAACCTCCATTCAGAGAAGTAGTACCACGAATATTATAGGAAGGGGAGTCATCTGCCTCACCATCACCGACAGATACATTAAGGTTGGCAACGGCACCTTGCAAAGCCTGCCCCATGTTCAGTACCGGACGGTCTTCGATTGTTTTAGTAGATACGGTCGCTACCGAACCCGAAAGGTTGACTTTCTTCTGGACAGCATATCCCACTACCACAACTTCGTCCAATGCTTTACTGTTTTCCTGCATTACAATGTCCATCACTGTTTTATCGCCTACCTTCACCGTCTGGGTGATATAGCCGACATACGAATACTGAAGCGACTTGCCTACCGGAACTTTCAATGAGTATTTGCCGTCGATATTGGTTATGACACCGGTAGTTGTTCCCAATATCGTTACATTTACCCCGATCAAGGTTTCGCCTCTTGCGTCTGTAACGGTACCGGTTATCTCTTTCATTTTTGCAACGTGGTCATTCCGGACATTTTGTTTCTCCGCACCGGGAATCAGAATAATCTTTCTATTCTCCACTACGCATTTGCAGTCCGGCAGAATTTGAGATAAAATTACGTCAATACGTTCATTATCGGCCTGAACCGTTACTTTACGGTTCATGTCAATTTCCGCATCATTGTAGAAGAAAGTGTACTCACTCTTCGATTCAATCGATTTAAGAACCTGCTTCAGGGGAACTTGTTTCACATGGAGATTAATACGTGTCTGCTGAGCATAAACTCCCTGAAAAACAAACAGGAACATAATAAAAGACATAAGTCTTGCTAAACGAATGTTTCTTTCTGTTAAGAAAAAGCTCAAAAAGCTCCTCCATTTAAATTTATTCATATCTTTGTAAAAGATTTAAAGTAAATAATTGCGTCTCCTGCAAGAGACGTGATTAAAAGAAATCTGAGATAGGTAAGTGCTGCAACATTTACCTATTTTTTTGTCTGGTTGTGTGTCTCTACATATTTTCATTCAATTTTTAAGGTTAATACTTGTGTTGCCTATCGCTTTCTGGGAAGAATATGTAAGATACCATTCTCCCAGTAATATCTTATTGGAGCAACCAAAGTCATCGCTTTCAGAATTTCATCCAGATTCTCTCCATTCCTGACAGAGAACGACATAAATACTTTTTCAGCAAACTCTGACGGACATTCAATATCCACCCCATACCATTTATTCAAATTAATGATAATATCGGCCAATTTATCATTGTCGAAAGTCAGCTCATTCTGAATCCAACTGATATAATCATCCGTATTGACCATCTGTACCTTGGTCCGCTCACTCTTCTTATCATAATTTATCAACTGCCCCGGAGTCAGTACCACCGAATGGTTCATCTTGCAACCGGCAATCTTCACACTACCTTCTACCAATACTGCCTCGACTCCGGATTTCCGCTGATAATTGTCGACAATAAAGCGGGTGCCCAACACTTCCACTTTCATTTCTCCGGCTTGCACCCGGAATGGAAGTTTCTCATTTCTCCGCACTTCAAAATAAGCTTCACCGGACAAACTGACTTCACGGGCTGATGCACTGAACGTTTCCGGATACTCCAACAAACTATTTGAATTGAGCCATACAACCGTACTATCCGGTAATACAAAACGGCCTTTACTTCCATTGGCAGTCAGCAAACGGTTCATGACTTCCTTCTGCCCCGGAACCGAACTGCTACCCCAATAATAAGAAGCAGAACCGACAGCAAACAGTATCAGAAAGACAGCTGCCACCCGCAGGAACAGACTGAAATGTTCCGGAAAAACAAATCTGCTTTTACGGGAACCGGATTCCGGTATTTGTATCCGTGACCTAAACCGGTCGAGTGCCACTTCCGTTTCAACATCATCAGTAGCCAGCGTATTGCCTAAAAGCCATAAATCACGAACTTCGGAAAACTCGTTCCGGTTCTTTTCCGATTGTTTCAGCCAGTTCAAAAGAAAAACTTTCTCTTCACAGGTAGCTGTACCATCCAGAAAACGTATAATCACTTCGTTTATGTCTCCTATTTCATTTTTCATTTTTAGCTCCTCTATAAGTAATACAAGTGAAATTAAAAAACCCCTCCTCCAAAACATACTTTTTTTTAAAATATTATTTTGAGCAGAGATAGAGTAGGAATAAAAGGCTCATTAAACCTTTATTTTTAAGATGAGTACGCAACTCCAACAGAGCACGGGTCAAATACTTTTCTACAGTCTTGGGTGACAGATCGAGCTGAACGGCAATCTCCTTTACCTTCAGGCCGTAGCTTCTGCTTAGTATAAATACCTTCTTTACCTGTACAGGCAGTGTTTCGACAAAAGCTTCGATTTCACCCCGAAGTTCCTTCATGAATAATGAGTTCTCCTGATTATCTTCCTGAATCTGCAACGCATCGATCTGATCTGAAAAACATTCCATGGACTCTTCTTCAGTATATTTCTTGCTGGTGAGGAAGTTGAGAGATTTATTATAGACGGCCTTAAAAAGATAGGCCTTTACTGCTCCATCGAATTCAATATCTGTACGCTTATTCCATAAAGCAACAAAAACATCCTGAACGATATCTTCTGCAACATCCCAATCATTCACAAAGCGAAACGCATACACCCGCAACACTTTATAATATTGCCGAAACAGTTGCTCTACCGACTCAAGGTTCGAATACATTGCGTTTTTCTTCATTTAAAGTATTAGTTAATAAAAAGACACTGGCAAAGTAACAAATAATAATAATAATCTCAAAATTTTAAGAATCCGTTTCAGTACCAATTTTAACCCGCGAATGAACCTGCAAGCCGATAATTCCTTTAATGCCCAAAACAAATTACTTCATGTGATTTACTTCTATATAAAATAGTAAAGTAACGGGAATAAACTTATCCTTAACAGCAAATCTTCTTCATCTTAGCAGCTAAGATGTACATCTTGGGCGCTAAGATCTATATCTTGACGGCCAAGATGCACATCTTTCGGCGCAAGATGAAGTAAATGATATGAATAAAAACATTTCTTTCGGGCACCGGAACCACTTTATACGGGTACTTATGGAAGTTCTCTTCTTAAGTTCGTCAGACAACGATGCAATTACCTAATAATTGATATACCGGGATTACGCATTACGAGAAACCGGGCTGTAAACAGATGTGAAGTCTATCTGTCTACAACCCGGTTCTATTTATATCGGATACCTATTGTACGTGTGTTTCCTTACCAGCCGGGGTTTTGTACCAATTTCTTCGACTTTTGTATCTCTGCCAACGGAATGGGGTACAAATACATACGCTTCTCAAAAATACGGGTCTCAAAAGCAGTGCGTTTCATAAATCCCTCAAGATCGGTGGCATTCATATCCATACCATGAACAGGGCCGCCTTGTTTATACCCTTCTTCTTCGGCACACATCCAACGACGTACATCAAAATAACGCTGTCCTTCGGCAAACAATTCAATGCGGCGCTCGTGACGTATGGCTTTCTCCTGCAACTCCCGGTTGCCGATAATTTCCGGTTTAATGTCTTTCAGTAAGGGAATACCGGCTCTATAACGAATGCTATCCACATACTGGATAATACGCGCATCACCCGGATTCACATGATTCAGGGCCTCTGCATACAACAAATAAAAATCGGCCAGACGAAACAACATACTTGCACGATACTTGGATTTCGGATTGTTGCCTTGATTCAGCAAATCACGGTTCATACCTTTATAAAGTAAATATCCTGAATAACTCATATCTGCCTTCGAATTGTCATCCGGCATTCCTTTATAAAAATAAATCTTCTTATCGGTCTTTTGCCATATTTTGCCGGAATAAGTAATGTCCTGGTAGAAACGCGGTTCACGGTTCTTATACATATTGGGTATACCGTCTTCACCGATGCCCTCTTCTTTATACAAACCCGATTCATCAATGCTTTTACCATCACTCATCAAGAAGTCATCAATAGCTTCCTGAAGAACTCCGACACAACTGAATCCACTAAAAATAGCACGCGGAGTACATCTGCGTTCACGGCCTTCACCGTTTACTCCGCCCCAGGAGTTCTTACTGCTTTGCCAAACCGCCTCCGAATTGTTAACGCTTACCTGAAACAACTGATAAAGCGATTCTGCCGGATCGATCTCACCGTCCTTCACCACCTGGTATAAAGAGTAGCGCCCTTTTGAATAATCAATAAAGCGTTGCAGAGCGTCCAGAGCAGTTTTCCATTTCGTGTCATCCTTTGCCGGAAAGAGTTGTTTGCCCTGATTATCCTTCAAAGCAACAGCTTCGGGATAACCACCATTGAACAACGGACTTGCCGCATACACATGCAATTTGGCCAAAATGGCCAACGCTGCCCCCTTGGTCGGTGCCGCCGCACGTTCATTGTTAATAGTACCGTCCGGATTCAGTTCTTTCTCCGGTAGCAAGTCGTAGCATTCATTAAGTTCTTTATCAATAAAGGCAACTACTTCATCTACCGAATTTCTGTAATAATCCAAGTCAGCAGCCGAAGGATCGGCTATTTCGGTCATAATAGGAATGGGACCATATAACTCGAACAACAGATAATGATAATAAGCACGTAAAAAACGTGCTTCATTCTTCAGAAGAGCCAGTTCTTTTTCATCGATGAAGTCGGCTACATCTCCGTTCTGAGGAATGACATGGGCGTATGCGATGAATTCGTTTGCCTGCCGGATTTGCTTGTAAAGGCTCCAACGTGACAAATCGGCCGATCCGGCATGATAGCCTATCGTTGGAATCGTTTTCACATTGTTCTGTGCTGACTTCAATTCGTCTGAAACAGCCGGCCAGGGATTATCCAAACCGGTCAGGCTGGCATAGGCATCCGTTATGATGATGTTCGACATATCGGGGATACCGGTATAGATGTAGCGATGAAACCTGCGTGCGTAACTTGTGTTATTAAATACTTCTTCCATAGTCATTTCGGCAGCCAGATCATCTGATACATTTAGATAATCTTTACAGCCGGAAAGGAGAGTCGCACTCAATCCAAGTGCCAGTATAAAGGTCGGTAAATTCTTAAAAACTTTCATATATATACTATTATTAATTAAGTTAGAATGTAAAGTCAAGACCAAAAGTAAACGTACGGTTCAGCGGATAAGGGAAACCTCCATTGTTGTTTCCCTGCTCGGGATCCCACATCTTGATACGATCCCATACATACAGATTGTTTCCCTGTATATAAAAGCGCAATGCTTCTATATTCAACTTCTTCAATAACTTCTTATCGAAATTATAACCTAATTCGATATTTTTCAGCCTCAGGAAACCGGCGTCACGCAGCCACCACGTACTGGCTGCCGTATTGTTCTGGAAGTTATTACTATGCATACGGGGAAACATCACATTCTGACTTGGATTCTGTTCTGTCCAACGATCGGCTACCACCGAACGCACCGCAGATTCTTCGATTCCCCACTGGAAAGGAAAGAAGGTCGCATCAGCTCCGGTTCCCAATACAGTTGACGTATTACCGGCTCCCTGAAAAAAGATACCGGCATAAAAACCTTTCCATTCGGCATTAAATCCGAAACCATAGACAATTTCGGGAACAGTGGGATTTCCTACATCTTCCATTTGGTCATTGCTGTCAATTTTGCCGTCACCGTTCAGGTCTTTGTATTTGATATCACCCGGACGAACGCCGCTCGAAAGACCGGAAACAACTCCGGGTTTTAATTCATAAGTGCGGTTGAGCCCTTCACCGTTGATGATAAAGTCATCATAGGTATACAAACCGTCGGCGATATAGAGCTTGTTCGAGTTGAGACGGGTACCTTTCTTTTCCAGCCAGGGATACACCTGCGGCACCTGATCGTATTCGATAATTTCATTACGGGCAAACGTGAAGTTTCCGCGTGCACTCAGGTTGACTTGCCCTATTTTTTGGTTAAGGGTGAGGCTGGCATCTACTCCATGATTCTTCACAATACCAAAGTTCTGCCAAGGCATCTGTTGGAAACCGGTTACGTTGGACACCGTGTTGCGTTGCAATAAAATGCTCTTACGCTTATTGTTGAAATAGTCTACCTGCAAATCGATGCGGTTGTCGAATAAGCCGAGATCAATACCGTAATTCGTCTTTTCCTCAATTTCCCATGAAAGATAGGGAGCCTCAAACCGGGCCTCGGTAATTCCATTACCGATACCGCCCATGCCTCCCGTATCACTGAAGCCGAGATTATACCCTCCATTATCCTGTTTCATCGTACCACGGTACAAGAAACGGTCACCACCGGTGTCATCATTTCCCGTACGTCCGATAGAAAACCTGAATTTCAACTTGTTGACTACCTTCTTCAACGCCTCCGGATAATAAGGTTCGTTGCTGACATACCATGCCAATCCCATTGCCGGAAAAAAGCCGAAACGAAATCCTTTTGCAAAGGTCTCGGAACCTGTATAACCGAAGTTGCCCTCTACGAAATAACGTCCGTCATAACCGTAAGTGGCACGTCCCACAAGACCCTGCTTTCTGTAAGGCAAAGCATTGTCGTGATATTGGGTCTCTTTTTGCATATAAAGAACCATAGCGGTCACATCATGCTTCTGCGCAAAAGTCCGATTGTAGTTAAACGAAGTTTCGAAATAGATTTTTTTATTCGAAGAGTTTTCCAGTTTCTCGGTCAATACGTCGCTGCCCTCCACAACTTTCTTAAATTGCAGTGCCCCGTTTTCATCACGTCCGGTTGCCAGATACTGAGTAGGTGTCTTGGTTCGTTTTGCCGTATATTTCATATCAGCATCAAAACTGATCAGACCTTTCCAATTCAGCCCCTTGGTGATAAAGTCCAACTTCTGGTTTACTTCCAGTTTCGACTGGATAGACGTTCTCCACTCTTTGGCATATCCGGAATTTACTAATAAGTTATATGGATTCACGCGGTTACCCGAAGGACGCGGATGTCCGGCAATCGTTCCGTCCGAGTATTCAGCAGGCATCAGGTAAGAGGGAGTGCGACACATCGAATTGAAAATTGTATTTGTGCCTGTACCCGGATAATTCGTTTGCAGGTATTGTCCGCTAATATCTACTTTCACCAATGTTGTTTTCGTCGCGTCGAAATCGATATTACTACGCAAATTATAACGTTTCAGCCCGATGTTATTGTCATACTCGTTTTTCTTGCCCTCTTTAAAAATACCGTTCTCCTGATAAAAGGCTCCGGAAACAAAGTAACGTGCACGCTCGGATCCGCCTCTTACATTGAGGGTATAGCGCATATTATAGGTATGCTCTCTCAGCATCTCCTTCAACCAGTCGGTGTCGGGATAAAGGTCGCGATCGGCTCCCGGACCGTATTTGGCAATTTCTTCCGCTGTACGTATACTGGCTGTTCCTTCATTGTTCAAAGCTTCATTATACAGTTCCAGCGTCTCTACCGAATTCATAAATTCAGGCAGGCGAGTCGGAGTGAGCAAGGTAGATTCGGCACGAAGGGATATTTTGGGTTTCTGCGAATTACCACGTTTAGATGTGATCAAGATCACTCCGTTAGCACCCTCGGCACCATACACAGCAGTTGCCGCGGCATCTTTCAGCAGAGTAAACGATTCGATTTCATCAGGTTCTATATCCTGCATATTACGGGGCACACCGTCGACCAAAACTAACGGATTTGTACCTCCTTTGAAGGAACTTACACCTCTGATCCAGAACTCGGAATTATCATATCCCGGTTCACCCGAACGCTGAACGGCAATCAAACCCGGCACTTGTCCGGCCAGGGTATTAGTCAGATTTCTATTGGACGATACAGCCAGTTCCTTAGGTCCGATAGCATTAATAGAACTTACGACACTGTTTTTTTTCTGTTTACCGTAACCAATAACCACTACTTCATCCAGCAATTCGGTATTGGGAAGCATCTTTATGGCCAGAATCTTTTCACCTTTGTAGGTGATCCGTTGTGATTCGTAGCCCACATACGAGAAAAGAAGTATATCTCCTTTCTTGGCACTTATCGAGAAGTTACCATTTACGTCAGTAATAACTCCTGTAGTAGTCCCTTCCAGTTTAATCTGTACTCCGATCAAAGGCTGACCGTTCTCATCCACCACAAGTCCGGTGGCATTATGAACCTGGGCGAAGACTGAATTCAGCCCGAAAGACAATAAAAACAGGATAAAGCAGATCAATCTCAATACTTTATTCTTAAACGCATATTCTTCTGGCATCCTCCCGGTACGATCACCGGCAGTATCAGCATCATTACTAATATGAGCAGTCATCGGCAAAACTGATATTAGCATAAAAGGTTTTTTCATAAGCTTAAATCTTTTTTGTTGTGTAGGTTTTAAATTAATTTTCAGGAAAAAGTGATACTATCCATCTATCGATGCATAGTTCTGTTTGAAATCCGGTCTTTCTTATGTTTTCATAGGCGTAATAAATATGGTTAACACGTCATCTATACTGAACCATGCTGATATTGATTTACGCAAAACGCCTGATTTTATCAGAGTTCCTGTAGAACTTAAGAAAGAAGAAAGACAACTGAACTTAAAGGTAAATGATGTAAACGAAAAGGAGTATTTGTAAAATGTAGTCTAAAACGAGAAAGAGATATACCTATTTTCCACCTCTGTATACTTCGATATATATCACAAGAAAAAACACATAATGGAGAGAGAAAAGATCAAATCATTGATATTAAATAGTATAGAAAACCATCTTATAAAGAAGAATTTTCAGAGTTGCAATTACGATATTTTAAAAAAAGACATGCTTAAATAAGCGTTTTATTAAAGTTATTGCTATATTTGCCACGAAAATGGACCATTTATTACGTATTTTTAAAACTGTTAACTTGATAATCTAAAAGGTAGCATCTGTATGTATTGCGCATAAAACTTTCCAAGTTCTACAGGAACTTTTCTCAAGTACTTTTGAATTTATTTATTTCCAAACAGAACCGCATATCAATAACATTTTTATAGAAAAGTATTGTAAAATAATTACTTAATCAAAGAACGTCAACGGTACATCTTTGGTAGCATAAAAACAACCCGACAGCATATTAATATCATCACATCAAGATCTTTACCCATTCTTTTTATCTTTATCAGGCTATTATTCTCTTGAATGCGAATCAATAATTGGATGAATTCTCCCAACTATTGATTCGCATGATTACTTATTTATATCAGTTGATTACCGTACCTCTTACGTCCAACTCACGGATAGCAGCCACCGTACCGTTGCCTACCCCATCAGGAATGACAAGTTTGATATAGCGTGCCGTTGATGATTTTACATAATATTTCAATGCGGCATCCTGATTGGTGAAGCCAAACTGACCAATCGACTCCCAGTTGTTTCCATCCTCACTGGCTTCAAAACGTACTACTTTAATCGGATTATTACTTCCCCGCCCACGTGGCAAGAGTTCCACTTGAGCTATCTTAACGCGGTGATTCATATCAATGATTATCTCGTAGGGGAGAGGATCGGAACCTCCTTGCCAGCGAGAATGCCAGAAGGTCTCGGCGTTTCCGTCGATCAGGTGTTTGGCATGTCCGTTATTGCTACCTTCACCCGAAGGTTCCTCGGTAGTGAACGACACGATTTTCCAGTCCGTTTTAGAAAGTTTATCTCCTTCTTTTATGATGCTATAAGCAGCATAAGTATCCTTATCTGCCCGTATAGTGGCGTCAGAAGTTACCTCTGCTATCTGTACGGGCAACATATAATTTCCCGGCAAAATGTCATCCTTCAGTTTATAAGTTGCTGTTACCTGATTTACTCCGTTCTGAAGAACCGGGGTCTCGGGTGCTACATAAGCATCGGACGGAAGCATACTGAAATAAGTGCCGTTGGCTGTGTTATAGGCATCTATCACCGACTGGCGGTTTTCCAGACGGCAGGTTATTTCCCATTTATTGGTAAACGGAACGCCGATCTGTACAGGCAACTCTTTTACGTCTGCCAGATTGATTTCTTCGACTCCGGCATTCATAATGGTTACAATCGGTTCTGAGACCTTAAATCCCAACAACAAAGCAGAACGTCCCGGAACCAAAGGCATCCCGTTGGATGTGGCACGCAAAGGCAACACATATTTCAAGTGATCGTATCCGGAAAGCTGTTGTATCTTAGCCGGATCGTAAGTAAGTTCACCTTTCAGCAGTCTTTCGTCTGCCGGAATATCGACTGTCCCTTTTGTCAGTTGATAACAATCGGCGGGCAGAAGTTCGTACGAAGTTCCATCAGCAGCATTCATCGAATCGAGCAGAGCTTTGTCCACCGAGAAACTCACCACACTGGCGGTTGATTTCAATCCTCCCTGTTGTATCCATAAATCTGCCGTATACTTTTCACCTACATTATAGGATTGCAATGTGTTGAATCCTTCCTGAGATACAGCCAAAACTCCATCGGCTTTGGAACTTACATCAAAACTGTCATCGCAACTGCTTACCGACAGTGCAACGCAAGCTGACAGTGCTATATAATTAAATCTATTCATAAGTTAGTCTTTTTATTCGTTCAAAATCACCATCCCGGATTCTGTACCAGATTCTTAGTCTTCCGCATTTCTGAGTCAGGCATCGGATATAAATACATTTTCCGGTTAAATACAATCTGACTTGCTTCCACTACACGATTGAAATCGTCAATATCATTCGGTTCGCCACGCACATTCATTCCATGTACATAACCGTTCTGACGACCTTCTCCGTTTTTATCGGCAATCATCCATCTTCTTACATCAAAATAACGTTGCCCTTCTGTAGCCAGTTCCACCTGACGTTCGCGCTGAATAGCAGCCCGCTGCAACTCCTGATTACCACGAATAGCAGGATTCAAGGTCTCTACACCGGGCAATCCTGCACGCTCACGCACGAGATTGAGGTATTTCAAAACTCTCACATCGTTAGGATTGACTTCATTGGCTGCCTCGGCATACATCAAATAAAAATCTGCCAAACGGAATATAATAGAAGGACGGAACTGAGAGGCTACCCCCGGATTGGTCAAACTGACTGAACGGTTGAAACGTTTGAAAAGCATATAACCGGTCAGCGTGGCCTGTCCTTCTTGCACACCGGAGTTTCCACCATTGTAAAACAACACTTGATTACAGCTCACAGGCCATTGACGTCCATTGAAGAAAACGGTGTTATAAAAACGAGGTTCACGATTGAGGTAACGGTTGCTGACAGACACGTTGGTATACTTCTTGGAGAAGTTATCATTCTGATCTTTGTAAGTCCCGTATCCCTCTTCCTGATAAAGTGTGGATTGCGGCAAATAAGCCGTAGCCGAAATGGGAAGCCCGTCTTTCATATAAAAAGCATCTACCAATTCCTGCGTAACTCCGGTGGAACCCAAACCATTTTTTTCACAGCGCGGAGCGATACGACGATCAAAAGCATCGCCATTCATTCCTCCCCAATCATTATTTGCCGTGGCCCAGATAATTTCGTGTGTATATTTCTGAAACAGATTATATACAGACTTGTCCGGATCAATGACAGCACCGTTGTCGTCTTTATATTCTTTATACAATTCATATCTTCCGGCCTCGGCATAATCGATAAAGTCTTTGCAAGCAGCAAGAGCTTTCTCCCACTTACCGGCATCATAATCGGGAAACAGGCGGGTACCATCCGGATTCGTCACCGCCAAAGCTTCTCTGTATCCTCCGTTTAAAAGAGGACTTGCAGCATACAGCCACAACTTGGCACGAACGGCCAGAGCAACTCCTTTGGTCGGCCAGGCACGATAATCCTTATCTTCAAAAATGGGCTCCTGAGTCAATTCTGAAGCAACTGCTGTCAGTTCGGAATCAATGTACGCTACCACTTCGTCCACCGTGTTCCGGGGTACGTCCTGATCTTCAGTTGCATCGTATATCTTGTCCTTCACCAAAATGATCGGACCGTACTGTTCAAACAACAAATAATGATAAAATGCCCGCATAAAACGTACGTTGGCTTTCATCTGCGTCAGCTCGTCTTCCAGCAACTGGTCACCCTGAGTACCTGTAGTCACGATCGGATGGGCCTTCTGCAAAAAGATATTGGCCTGACGGATGTATTTGTAGCAGTCGCCATAACGATGAAATCCCATGTTGGAAGCATTTCTATCCGAATTATTGTATTTGGAAGAGTTTCCATATCCTACGACCAGTTCATCACACATACCCGTCCAAGGATTCTTGAAAGCTCCCACATTCACGCTGTTTATTCCCGAATAGTCGGGGATACCGGCAAAAACATTGGCATACCATCTTTTTGTATACGATACGTTATCAAATACCTGTTCGGTATTCTGCAAACCTCCCGCAAGTTGTTCGGAAACTCCCAGATAGTCGCAAGAACTAACAAAGCACAATAGCGCTATCAGCAAAGTATATATAGAATTTTGCTTTTTCATCTTTCTATTTATTAATCTGTTTTTTCTTTTTAGAATGTAAAGTCTAAACCGAGTGTGAAAGTACGTGGCAGAGGATAATTCAAACCTGCGTTGGCATTACCGGCTTCCGGATCGAAATACTTAATCTTGTCCCACACAGCAAGATTATATCCCATAATATAAATACGGGCAGCCTCAAAACCAATCTTATCCATAAATTTCTTAGGAAGCTGATAACCGAACTCTATGTTTTTCAGTCGTAAGAATGAACCATCACGCAGCCACCAGGTGCTTGCCACCCGGTTGTTGGCATTATTGGCATTGTTTTTATGCAAACGCGGAATAATGACATCCTGGCTGGGATTGCTCTCGGTCCAACGGTCTAAAGCAAACGTACGGTAATTGGACTGGTCGACACCCCAGGAGAACGGGTACCATCCTTCTGAAGTAGCCCCTCCCAGAAGAACAGATGTATTGCCTGCCCCTTGAAAAAAGATACTTGCATAGAAACCCTTGTACTCGGCATTAAGGCCAAATCCATAAATAATTTCAGGGGTACTCGGGTTCCCTACTCCTCTTACCTGGTCGTAAGAGTCAATCACACCATCACCATTTACATCGACGTATTTGATATCACCCGGACCAACCAATCCTCCCAAAGTAGGACGCGGAAGTTCCGAACGAAGTTTATAGGTTTTCAATCCGTTGGCATTGGTACTGACTATAAAATCGTCCTCGGTATAAAGCCGGTCGGCAATATAAAGAGTATTTTCGCTAACCCGGGTACCGGTAACTGCTTGATAATCGTACTTCTGCGGTAGTTCATCGTATTCAAGAATTTTGTTGCGCGTAAAGGTAAATGTCCCGCGGGCGCTGAGTTTCAGTTTACCTATCTGCTGATTGAGGTTCATTGACATATCCACACCCTGATTACGTACCTTACCAAAGTTCTGCCATGGGTCTTGACGAAGTCCGCCCAACTGGGGAACAGTACGGCGTTGTAGCAAGATATCTCTACGTTCGGAACGGAAATAATCGAAAATAATATCAATACGGTTATCGAACAATCCAAGATCAAAACCATAATTCTGCTTATCTTCAATTTCCCAAGCCAGATAGGGGGCTGCAAAACGTCCTTCAACAATACCGTTACCTATTCCGTTGGTTCCGCCAGTATCTCCGATACCCTGTGTAAATCCACCGGCATTGGTCGTGAAAGTAGGACGATACAAAAAGCGTTCCTGTCCCGTTTTATCATTACCCGTACGTCCGACAGATGCTCTCAGCTTTAGTTTATTAACTATCTTTTTTACCGCTTCCGGATAGAATGATTCGTTAGAAAGATAGTAAGCGGCACCGACTGCCGGGAAAAAGCCGAAACGATTACCTTCGGCAAATGCTTCGGAACCGGTATAACCAAAGTTGCCTTCGACAAAATAGCGTCCGTCATAGCCATAAGTGGCACGGCCCACAAACCCCTGCTTACGGAAAGGAAGAGGAACATTGTGCTGTTGTGTCTCTTTCTGCATATACAGCAACATGGCCCCCACGTCATGTTTTCCAAACGTACGTTTGTAGTTGACAGACGCATCGATATAAATTTTCTTGGTGGCAGATGTCGCACTGTTTTTGGGATCCTGAATATCCGGGTTACCCGATACAACCGTAGAGAAAATCAGTTGTCCCAATTCATCACGACCAGTAGCATGATATCGTGTCGGATTATATTCACGACGGATAATCATCTCGCTGTCATAGTCATAACTTATATTCAGGTTGGCAGACAAACCTTTGGTAATGAAATCGAGTTTTTGATTGACATTTACTTTTGACTGGATACCGGTTCTGTATTCTTTTGCATAACCGGAGTTCATCAATAAGTTATAAGGGTTACGCATATTGGCATCTCTTTCCTGAGCATAAGTAGCTACTGTTCCGTCACTGTACACAGCCGGGAAAGCATAGGGAGGAGTGATCAACATGGAACGGAAAATGGTGGAAGTACCTGTTCCCGGATAATTATTAATGAGATATTGCATGGCAAGATCTACTCCTACTGTAGTAGTAGAAGATACAGCCATATCAATATTAGAACGCAGATTAAACCGGTCAATACCGATATTGGTATCATAAATCCCATTCGGTCTGTTCTTGAACAATCCGCTTTCATTAAAATAGGCACCTGATACGAAATACTTGGCCTTTTCCGTACCACCGCGTACATTGAGTGTATAACGGTGGCTGAAGGTATTCTTACGAAGAAGTTCGTCAATCCAATTGGTATTAGGGTACAGATCCGGATCATCGTTGTTACGGTAATGAGCTATCAGTTCATCAGAAAATTGAGGTCCCTCTCCATCATTGCGCAATGCTTCGTTATACAGGCTCAGATAATCGGCAGAACCAACAAATTCCGGAAGACGAGTAGGTGACGAAATCGTATGTTCTGTCTTAAAAGATATTTTAGCCTTCTCAACCCGTCCGCGCTTAGTAGTCACCAGTACTACACCGTTAGCTCCTTCCGCACCATAAATGGCAGTAGCGGCCGCATCTTTCAGTACAGAAAATGTTTCTATTTCATCCGGTTCAATATCACTCATATTTCTGGGAACTCCATCGACAAGTACAAGCGGAGAAGTTCCTCCGGCAAAAGTACTGACTCCGCGAATCCAGAATTCGGCATTATCATAACCGGGCTCTCCGGAACGCTGGACCGCAATCAGACCTGCCACCTGACCGGCAAGGCTGTTATTCAGGCTTCGGGAAGGAACGACAATGTCTTTGGGTTTTATCGAACTCATGGATACCACCACACTCTCTTTTTTCTGTTTACCGTAACCGACTATCACTACCTCATCAAGCGCTTTTGAGTCTTCGTGCAATACGACATTGATGTTACGACGTCCTTTCACCTTGATTTCTTCGGTATTATATCCCAGGTATGAGACCAGTAAAATCACATCATCCGACGGAAGCATGACTTCATAACGTCCTTCCATATTGGTTATGGCACCGATAGTAGGATTTCCTTTTACCACTACGTTTGCACCGATGACTGACTCTCCTTTTGCATCGGTAACGACTCCGGTAACTTTGATTTTAGCCTTCTGCTGAGGGGCAGAGGCGGACTCGGAAGTTTCTTTTTTATAAATAATGATCTGACGGTCTTTAATGGTAAATCCATTATCGGTATGTGCCAATAATTGCTCTAATATTTTTTCGACCGACTGATTAACCACATTTACACTGACTTTCCGGTTCAAGTCAATAACACCATCCCTGTAAAAGATGATAAACTCACTATTCTTCTCTATCTCCTTAAAAACCTGTAGTACGGTTTTTCCGGCAGATTGCATAGTAAAGACTTTGGTTTGCGAGTAAACACTTGAAGCATAAGCTATTTCGAATGCAAAAGTGAATAACAAAAATAAAAAAATACTTTTTATTGATAATAAAGTTCCTACTTTAGTCCTATTGGGACTAAATATTCCATGATTATTCATACATTTGTACGATTTGATTAACAAATTTGTTTTTACGTAGTTTAATCTAATCAGGGGTTGGATGATATGAGGGTATTATCCAACCCTTTCTTAAAAAATTTAAGGTCCTTGTTTCATACTATTAGAAATTACTTGGTTAATAAAAAATGGTTCTCTCTGATCTCTACTTTCGCAGGTATGGTTTTACTTAACATTTCCAAAACATCCCATAAATCTTCCCGTAAATCAAGCTTACCACTACAGGTTAACCCGATCAGCCCCGAATCAGCTGTGATGTGTTTTCCATAATATTGAGATAACTTTTCGATGATTACTTCAATCTTTTCACGTTCAAAGCAATAATAGCCTTCTACCCAACTGATATATTCAGACACATCCACTGTATTTATCCGCAACTCGTTCCCTTGGTCATCATAAGTTAACATATCATTGGGGTTAAGAACTTTCTCGGGATGCTTATGTGTATCCACTTTCACTTTACCGGATACCAAAACCACCGATTGTTCCTCTGCAGAATCATAAGCACTCACATTAAATTTCGTGCCCAGCACCTCTACTTCCATCCGATTGGTCTTTACGATGAAAGGCCGGGTTTTATCAGGAGATACCTGAAGGTAGACTTCTCCATTCACATAAATCTCCCGCCTATGTGCCGCAAACTCTGTCGGATATACCACACGGGTATTAGCATTCACGGCTATTCGTGTCCCGTCGGAAAATGTTATAAAAGAACGTTTTCCGGAAGGAACTATTAACTGATTATAACCTGCGCCCCCTTCTTCATCTGCCTGAGCCGTTCCGGAATTGATGGCTATTTTACCACCCTTCTTATAGTGTAATTTACTTTCTTTCCCATCCATAACCACCTTCTGCCCTTTCGACAAGACTAACTGTATGTCATCGCTATGATCCGGTTGGGAGATACTGGCCAAACTGTAAAATGAACTTTCTTCATAAAAAGCAATAAGGGAAAAAACAAAATAACTGCTCAAGACCAACATTGATATACAGGCAGCAATACTCGCTACACGCAGGAAAATTAATCGTTTTTTTCCTCTTCTCGCTTTTTTCTCAACCGCTACCTGATAGCTGATTCGTTCCCAAAGTATTCCCACTTCATCGTCTGTCATCTGCTTTTGAGGACTTACGGCTACAATCTTTAAAAAACTTCGAGCCATATGTAACTCTTTGGCAAAATCGCTGTCTTCTTTTTCCAATCTTGCCCAAAAATCTTCACTTTGTTCCGTAGGATGCTGCATTGAGTCCAGAAAAGGTCCGTCGTTCAACAAATCAGCTGCGGTATAGTGTATATAGTGAGTTCGCTCCATTTTCTTCTTTTTATAAAAAGACAGACAGAGCTCTGAAATCTACTCAGTGAAAAGCGGATTTTTTTATTGAATTTCTATTACCAGCTGAAAAACAAGGAATTAGAATAGAAAGAAAAATGGCAATATACCATACATTTCACGCAAGCGGGTAAGAGATCGCTGAAGTAAATTATAGGCTGACTGATAATTAAGCCCCATCAGCTCACAAATAGAACTGTAATCCAGCCCTTCAAAAAAACGATAATAGATGATTTCACGCTGTCGGGGAGAAAGCGTATTCAACAAATGGGCAACAGTATGTTTCTGAGATGTTTCATCTTCGGTCTCAATAATTTTTTCTTCTACCGACAAATCGAACTCATAATTTATATTAGAGATATAAGTGTCATGTAAACTCCCTTTATTAAAGACATTAAAGATAGAATTCCTTAACGAAGACATTAAGTAGATTTTAATATTGGCAGGAGGAGAAGAGTATTTACCTTTCTGTCTGTAGATATTCACAAAAACATCCTGGACACAGTCTTTCACCATCTCTGTATCTGTAGTAAAGCGACACCCATATTGATAGAGTTGCTGAACATATTGAGAATACAGCCATGCATAAGCATTGTCATCTCCTTCCAGAAATGACTGCCACTTCGCATTACTACTCTCAACGGGATCATTATTATACATATCGCATGACTTCTGACAACATCAGTTGCGCAAAATAAGCAAAAATTCATTAAAGGTAGTCAAGAAACCTCTCTTTTTAACTATAAAATTCCTTTATAATTGCTAATCTTCTTTCTTGTATTAATTAGAGGACAAACAAAAGCCGGCATCTATTACAGCGAAATTCAATCTCCCCTTATGAAGGAAAACCGAAGAGAACAACTCTTTCCTGAAATTTATTGTTATATTTGCATATACTAAACTTTAAAGCCTTATTCAATATGTTCAATTCATTTGGCAATATTTTCAGACTAACCAGCTTTGGCGAATCTCATGGTAAAGGAATCGGAGGAGTGATTGATGGATTTCCAGCAGGTATCACTATCGACGAGGAGTTCGTTCAGCAAGAACTGAACCGCCGTCGCCCGGGGCAGTCGGTCATTACCACTGCACGCAAAGAAGCTGATAAGGTAGAATTTCTTTCGGGCATTTTCGAAGGAAAATCTACAGGATGCCCCATCGGGTTTATCGTATGGAACGAGAACCAACATTCAAACGACTATAATAACCTGGAAAAAGTATATCGTCCGTCACATGCCGATTATACATACACTGTAAAGTATGGAATCCGTGATCACCGTGGTGGAGGACGTTCTTCTGCACGTGAAACCATTTCAAGGGTAGTGGGTGGTGCTTTGGCAAAACTCGCATTGCGTCAATTGGGAATTCACATCACAGCTTATACTTCACAGGTAGGTCCAATTAAATTGGAGGGTAATTATACGGATTACGATCTTGACTTGATTGAAAGCAATCCGGTGCGTTGTCCGGACCCCGAAAAAGCAAAAGAAATGCAGGATTTGATTTATAAAATCAAGGGTGAAGGAGATACCATTGGAGGCGTATTGACTTGTGTCATCAAAGGATGTCCTATCGGACTTGGACAGCCTGTATACGGTAAGCTACATGCCGCATTGGGAAATGCCATGCTGAGTATCAATGCTGCAAAGGCTTTTGAGTATGGAGACGGTTTCAAAGGACTCAAACAAAAAGGATCAGAGCAAAACGATGTGTTCTACAACAATAATGGGCGGATAGAAACACGAACCAACCACTCCGGAGGAATCCAAGGGGGGATCAGTAACGGGCAAGATATCTTCTTCCGGGTAGCATTCAAACCGGTAGCCACGGTACTGATGGAACAGGAAACTGTTAATATCGACGGCATCGATACCACATTGAAAGCCAGGGGACGTCACGACCCATGTGTATTGCCACGTGCAGTACCTATTGTAGAAGCCATGGCAGCAATGACCATACTCGACTATTATTTATTGGATAGAATGACGCAACTTTAATAATTATTCAACGTGAACGAAATTCAGAAATATATTGCAGAGAACGAACCGATGATGATGGAGGATTTATTCAGCCTCATCCGTATTCCCAGTATCAGCGCATTACCGGAACATCATGACGATATGCTGGCATGTGCACAACGCTGGACACAATTATTACTCGAAGCCGGAGCAGATGAAGCCATCGTTATGCCTTCAAAAGGAAATCCTATCGTATTCGGACAAAAGATAGTAGACCCTAACGCTAAAACGGTATTGATATATGCGCATTATGACGTGATGCCTGCCGAACCTCTCGATTTGTGGAAAAGCCAACCTTTTGAACCGGAAATACGTGACGGACATATTTGGGCGCGAGGTGCCGATGACGACAAAGGACAAGCATTTATTCAAGTAAAAGCTTTTGAGTATCTCGTAAAATACAATCTGCTGAAAAACAATGTGAAATTTATTTTCGAAGGAGAAGAAGAAATCGGTTCACCAAGTCTGGAGGCCTTCTGTGAAGAGCATAAGGAACTACTAAAGGCCGATATCATACTGGTATCAGATACCAGTATGTTGGGTGCCGATCTTCCTTCATTAACTACCGGGCTGCGTGGTTTGGCCTATTGGGAAATCGAAATAACAGGTCCAAATCGCGACTTGCATTCAGGGCACTTCGGTGGGGCTGTAGCTAATCCGATTAATGTGCTTTGCGGCATGTTGAGTAAAGTAATTGACGCTGACGGACGCATCACGATCCCAGGATTTTATGATGCCGTGGAAGAAGTTCCACAAGCAGAACGGGAAATGATCGCCCATATTCCTTTTAATGAGGAAAAATACAAGGCAGCCATCGGTGTAAAAGAGCTTTTTGGTGAAAAGGGATACAGTACCCTGGAAAGAAACAGTTGCCGCCCCTCATTCGATATTTGTGGCATTTGGGGTGGCTATACCGGTGAAGGCTCTAAAACCGTACTCCCGTCAAAAGCCTATGCCAAAGTATCGTGTCGGCTGGTTCCGCACCAAGACCATCATGTAATCTCAGAGCTTTTTGCAGACTACTTCCGCCGGATCGCTCCGGCTACAGTGGATGTAAAAGTGACACCGATGCATGGAGGACAAGGATATGTATGCCCTATATCACTACCGGCCTATCAGGCAGCAGAAAAAGGATTTGAAATAGCCTTCGGTAAAAAACCATTGGCCGTACGTCGCGGAGGGAGTATCCCTATTATATCAACCTTCGAACAGGTGTTAGGAATAAAAACCGTACTTATGGGATTCGGACTGGAATCGGATGCTATTCATTCGCCTAATGAAAACTTCTCTCTGGATATATTCAGAAAAGGGATCGAGGCAGTTGTAGAATTTCATCTGACATACAGTAAAAAGTAAGCTTCTTATCACAAATAATAACACGGATTAAAACAGATATCAATCAGGTTCCGTTGCGACCTAAAATTGAATGCTGTTTTAATCCGTGTTATTTGTGGTAAGACTTATCATGGCAACTCAAACATAAATGTGAACGATTTACTGTCTTTGAAATCTTTCACTGCGTCTCCTGTATAAATTTCCCCGTGTGTCAAAGATAATTTCCTGATATTTGCACTCGGACTAAAATCAACCTTATTCAAATCTACCCAGAACAGGTTAGGAGTCAAAGTCGACTCAAAGTAGTATACCCGATTTTTCTGATCAGAAACCGAACGCCAACGTGTGGAAGAAATATACGGCTTGTCCGGAGTTGTGATTCCGAAAGGAACAGATACATTCCGCATCACGCTCAATACACTCGGTACAGCAATATTCGCATCCGATGTCTGCGGAATAGCATGAATATAGAAAGAAGCACGCACAAAACGGTCACTTGAACGGTTGGTTCCCGGCAACATATTCAAACCGCCTACCTCTTTCCAATAATCATTCACAGCCAATTGAAGATCGTAACGGGGAGAGTTTGTCATTACTTGATATTCTTTACCTTCATGGATGATCAGGTCTCCATTGATATACTCCAGAATAGCGGAATTACCCGTTTCATCAGTGATAGCCATATGCAATGTAGATGCAGAGCCATTAGGCATGTTCGGAGCATCAATGCGGAAGGTTTGTTTACTTAGCTCTTCAACAGCTTCACGTACTGTTGCAAAGTTATCAAGCACATACTGTGTCCAAATACTAATCCCCATTACAGGGCGGGTGTCATTGGGACGGGTATAGACAGACTCCGGCAGAAACAGGAGACTGGCAACCAATCCTTTTTCATTCATGCCGTCGCAAGTACCGATATCATACCCGGTAGCCACAATGCTACCATACTTCGAAGTCCATTCTACCGTATTTCCTTTATCGTATCCTGCACGTTTGATACCACGGGGAAAAAGATATAAATTAGACTGAATATCCTCTTTCCAATCCATCGTACGTCCGGTAATCACCATATTATCCGGTCCAATGTAAACTGCACGTGTACATGCTTTCGCAGGCTGTCCACCCCAGATCAAATTGACAGCTATAGTAACCAAAGCTGCCATCATAATTTTCTTTCTCATACTCTTTTTATTAATTAAAATGGTTTTGTTATCTGCATTTAGATAACAAAACCATAGAGTATTAGTTTTATTCACAGGCAGGTACTTCCGAAATACTTCCGTACCGATGGTACTCAAAAGCAATGCTTTGCTCTTTAATATAATGTATCAACTCTACCCTTCCGTCTTTCACCGGAGGTGCTGTAGCAATATACTTGTCAGTCTGTACAGCTGCTTCGTATATTTTCACGGGTATTTCCGGTGAGCAGGTACGGATACGTTCGTATTCGGAGATACTACTGATAAATGAATCCATTGTCTCCTTCCTCAACCGACAACCTGTGTCTGCCAAAGCTTCGGTACGATCGTCCGATGGGTCATAACTAATGGTAAGTGGAGTTCCACACAACCGGGCAGCATATACTATCATCTCTGCTGTTTCATTCCTGTCATCCGGGAAAAGCCTCAATACCATACTCTTCAGTGGCAAATAACGGAACAAATTCTGTTCACCATAAAGATTATTTATATCCCTCGGCTTTGAAAATTCCTCCTGAAAGGCTTTAGTATAGCTTTGACGATAGTCGGTTTTACTATCAGGTTTATCGGCTATTTTCACAAAGCAACTGCAATAGTTCGGGCCACCTGCTTTCACTCCTCCACCGAAAGCCGAAAGTTTCATCCCGCCAAATGGCTGCCGGTTGACAATAGCCCCTGTTATACCCCGATTGATATACAGATTTCCGGCCATTAACGAATTTTTCCAGATCTTTTGTTCGGTTTCATCCAGACTCTGGAGGCCGGATGTCAAGCCATAATCCAATCCATTCACCAAATCAATTCCTTCCTGTAAATCTTCAATACAAGCCACACTCAACAACGGACCGAACAACTCGGTGCGAAAAGAGTAACTACCCGGCTTCACTCCCCACTTTACAGTAGGAGCCAGTATATATTGCTTCTTATCAATGAATCTTGGCGGCACTAACCAAGTCTCCCCAGGTTCCAGCACTAATGCTTGCAGTAATTTTTCATTTTTATTTGTTATCATAGGCCCCACTACATTGCCCGGATCCCAGACACTCCCTACTTTCAGACTGGTAGCCGCATCAATCAGTTTCTCACGGAAACTCTTATCTTCATAGACCGAACGTTCCACTAACAGCAACGAACAGGCAGAACATTTCTGTCCTGCATTGCCAAAAGCAGAAGAAACAATATTCATAATAGCATGGTCACGATCACCGGAAGCGGTAAGTATAATGGCATTCTTTCCTCCGGTCTCTGCCGAAAGTGGAGTAACCGGAGCTGATTTTGCTATACTACGGGCTGTATCTGTACCACCGGTCAAAATAATATGTTTCACTATCGGAGAAGTGGTAAGCAGCTTCAAAGCCTCCCGATCAGTTATGATCACTTGCAATGCTTCTTTGGGTACTCCCGCATCCCAAAAAGCTTTGGCAAACAACCAAGCCACCGGAGCTGCCACCGTAGCAGGTTTCAGTATAACAGTATTTCCCCCGGCCAGGCCGGCAACAATGCCACCTATGGGAATGGCACAAGGAAAATTCCATGGAGAAATAACCAGTACAGTCCCCTTTGCTGTTAAACTAACATCACCCAACTCCGAAAAAGTTCTCATCGTTGTAGTATAAAAACGTGCATAGTCGATTCCTTCAGATACTTCTACATCTCCTTCAACAACTGTTTTTCCGGTTACTGCACACATACAGCCTATCAAATCTCCCCTCATCTCCGCCAGATTATTGGCAGCAGCATACATCATCTTATGCCGGTCTTCCAATTTGGTTTTTCTCCATCCGGCAGGATCGGCTTCGGCTATAGAAAGTATCCGTTCCACCTGCTCCGCATTGGCCTGTGACATCTCACATATACAAACATCCTCTTCCTGGCAACGATCCAGATATTTATAACGTTTCTCCGTAATTATATTTTCAGTTCCAATTTGCAATGGAATAATTTCGGGCACATCCTCTTTCGACTTTTTCCATTTGGCAAATATCTTCTCCACCCACTCCTGGTTTTGCTTCAGGTCGAAATCTGTATCCGGCTCATTTTCCATTCGGTCTGAAGGCATAGCCGGCGTATAAGGTTTATTCCGATCCTGTACTCGTGGCGAAGTATGAGTCAGATGATCTTTCATCGCATAAGCATCTTCAAACTGTTGAGCCAGAAAGTTCCAGGTATCGGTATTCGGCTTCAAATTGAACGAATGGGTCAGAAAATTATCAGGAGCCGTATTTTCATCCATACGCCGCACCAGATAAGACACTGCATTGAGGAAATGTTCGTCTTTCACAACCGGAGTATAGAGAATCACCCGGTTACCTAACATAGACTGTGCACGCCACAAATGATTGGCCATTCCTTCAAGCATCTCAAACGTCATATAGTCTGATGTACCCAATTTCCGGCTCAACAAATAGGCATATGCTATAGAGAACAGATTATGCGAAGCAACTCCCAAATGAAGCACTTCAGCATTTTCGGGTTGTAAGCCACGCTCCAACAAATGCAAATAATTGGCATCTACTTCCGTCTTTGACGGGCGTACCGGATTAGGCCATCCACGAAGTGAAGAAATAACGGTTTCCATTTCCAGATTACAGCCTTTCACCAGACGCATCTTGATAGGTGCCCCCCCGGATTCTACCCGTGCTTTGGCAAACTCAAGCAACTCAGTCTGAAAATCATAAGCGTCGGGCAAGTATGCCTGAACGACAATACCGGCCGAATAATTTTTAAACTCGGGTTTGCTCAGCACCTCTTTAAACAGACGCATAGTGAAATGTGCATCTTTATACTCCTCCATATCAAGGTTGATAAACTTAGCACGTTTCAGCCCGTCTTCGTCTACATATGGATTATCGATCGCCTTTTGATAAAGAGCAGACATGCGTCTGACCAATTCAGGAAAACTCTCCCGATAATTCAATGCATGTGTCTGAGCATAGATGCCGGAGATTTTAACCGATATATAATTTATATCCGGAGATTCCAAAGCTTCCAGATAATGATGATACCGATGATCAGCCTCTCCATTACCCAAAACCACTTCCCCCAACAAATTGACGTTTTGTCCGATCTTCTCTTTAAAACGGGACGCTAAATGTTCTGTCAGGTTCGGACGCGATTCGTCAATAATCACTTTAGAGGTATCCGTACGCAATCGCTTCTTGATAATAGGGATAGCGATAAAATCAAAATGATGTCCGAAAGCCTGATACATTTTAAAAAGAAAAGTATCCCTTTTATTTAGAAATTCAGGAACTCCATATTCATCTATCAGTGTTTTGATTCGTTTGGCAAGTTTCTTCCGGTCACGTATCTGGGAAGATTCGTCCAGCATTTTCACCAGGAATTTTTTATCTTGAGGACGCTGCACCATTACGGCATATTTATGTTGCTCACGACGCTCTTCACTTGTAATGGTTGCTTCACAGGTATTGTAGAGTTTCAGTACCCATTCGTTTACTTCAGCAATAGTTGGTCTGTCCATAAGAAATCAATGTTAAAGTAATGTATTGAATCAGAAAATAATCTCAACTTACAATTACAGAAACATGGTAGGGCTGAACATAACGGCACGATAGCGATGCAAAGTCTGCAACGCTTGCTGTGAAAACCGGTCAAAAAGCAGATATCGGTCCATAATAGTATAATTTAAGGAGGTGTGTATCTGCAAATATATAGATATTTTCTAAGAATCAATGCTCTTTGGGCTATTTTTCCTGAATCAGAAAATTACATTCCTTTTTTGATACCCGCTTTGATTAACAATGCGTTCACCGGATAGGATAAGATAAAACCAAAAAGCATGGCAATCTGCATCATAAACCAAAATGTCCAGGATGTTTTCTCAAGAGGTGCATCTGTAAAAAGTACAAAAGTAACAACAGCCATCCAACCATACATACCCACCTGCCAGGCTAACAATGAAAAGAAATCGGCCTTAAAGGCACGCGAAACAGCTTTACTAAAAGAGATTTTCTCCATTTCACGGATTGCGGCAAATTGAAAGAAAACGCCTATAACCAATGCTAAAACAAAATCAAGTACCCAGCTGCCTGCTATCAAGCTCCCCCCTATCCGTAAAGGTACCCAGTAAGTAAACCATTCTCCAATAAGATCTGCCAGCGTACAACCAGCCCCGCAATGAAAAGCAGACAAAGTGATGGACTGCCATTTGGGACGCATATCAGGCATGTCCATCTCCATCGGCATTTTCATATCCATCTTCATACTTTCTACGGGAGCCACTTCTACCATGCTATCTTTCCGGATACCAAAAGTATAATAGGCAAACAACGCAAAATAATGTCCCCACAGCCCGGTAAGCACCCAGACTATATTCATTATCTTCATGGATTGTTTGTGAAATATTACATTAATTGCCAGAATAAGGGCTATGATAAGACCGGCACATACGAAAAAGCAAGATACTGCATTGAAGAACATTGTATTCATAAGGCTCATTATTAATTGATAAGTGGTATTAATAACGAGCCTTTTGCAAAATAGTTCAGTTAAAATTATGTATTAACAAAACAACAAGACTACTCGAAGGCTTTCCGATAAGTGCATCCATTTCTCCATTCGGAACAACCATAAGCAGTTTTACCTTTAATAATCGTTCCTTTTCCGCAAAGCGGACAAAGTTGTCCCACCAAAGAGTCTGCCCCTGTCAGCACATCCGGTTGAGCCGATCCGGTGGCAGGAGACGCATTCTCAGTTGCAGAAATGACTTTCATCTTTTTCTCTTTCGGAGTAGTGGGTTTACGTTCTCGTTTCTTCGGTTCTTTCTTCTTCTTTTCTTCTTCCGCCGTTGCCGCTTCCTGAATAGTGATACGGCGGTTCGTATTATCAGACAGAACACTGTTGACTATTTCGGCTACCATCAACTTTAACTCTTCAAGAAACTGCCGTGCATCATAAGTCTTCTTCTCTATCTCACGTAACTTTTTCTCCCAAATACCCGTCAACTCAGCTGATTTCAACAACTCTTCATGAATCAACTGGATCAATTCCACTCCTGTAGGGGTAGCTATCAGGTTCTTTTTCTCCTTACGGATATAATTACGCTTAAAAAGGGTCTCGATAATAGCTGCACGGGTAGACGGCCGACCAATACCATTTTCTTTTAACGCATCTCGAAGTTCATCGTTGTCAACCAATTTACCGGCAGTTTCCATCGCACGAAGCAGAGTGGCTTCGGTATAAGGTTTAGGTGGCTGAGTCCATTTCTCATTCAAGTCGGGTAGATGCGGGCCACTTTCTCCTTTCACGAAAACAGGAAGTACATTCTCCTCTTCACCTTCTTTTTCTTCATTCGGATCTTTCACATCTTTGGAAAAGACCACACGCCATCCCGGTTCCAGAATCTGCTTGCCAGTCACCTTGAATTCAATGCCATCTACCTCCCCCATTACAGTCGTGGTAGAGACTTTACAATCAGGATAAAAAACGGCTATAAACCGACGGGCTATCAGATCGAAAACCTTACGTTCCATATCTGTCAGATTTTGCGGATGAACCCCTGTGGGAATAATAGCATGGTGATCGGTTACTTTCGAACTATCAAAAACTTTTTTTGACTTAGGCAATGAAGTTCCGGACAACGGTGCAGTCAGTACTTCGTAATCTTTCAGCCCTTTTAAGATATTCGGACATTTGGGATAAATATCATCACTGAGGAAAGTAGTATCTACACGCGGATAAGTAGTCACTTTCTTTTCATAAAGCGACTGAATCAGTTTCAGGGTCTCGTCAGCAGAATAGGCAAATTTCTTATTGCACTCCACCTGAAGAGAGGTCAAGTCGAACAGACGGGGAGCATACTCTTTCCCATCTTTCTTAACCACAGAAGTTACCACGAAAGGCAGGTTTTTAATACGTTCTACCAATGCCATCCCCTCGTCACGGTTAGCTATCGGGTCAATGCCCCGGTTCTCTGTTCTCTTAGTCTTGCCACCGGCTTTTTCTTCTTCAGCAGCCAACTCTTCATCACTCTTACGAATAAGGGCAGAAAAAGTCGTATCACGGTACATTGTTTTCAGTTCCCAATATTGTTTTGGCTGAAAATTTTCAATATCAAGCTGCCGATTGACAATAAGAGCAAGAGTAGGTGTCTGAACACGTCCGATAGAAAGCACTTGTCGGTTCTGTCCATATTTTACGGTATAAAGCCGCGTAGCATTCATCCCAAGCAGCCAGTCGCCAATGGCTCTGGACATACCTGCCTCGTAAAGCGGTTGAAAATCATCCTGATCTTTTAACTTTGCAAAACCCTCTTTAATAGCCTCTTCGGTCAGCGAAGAAATCCACAAACGTTTTACCGGACACCGCGCTCCGGCTTTCTGCATCACCCACCGCTGAATCAGCTCTCCTTCTTGGCCGGCATCACCACAATTGATAATCTCATCGGCCTGTTGCATCAACCTTTCAATAATACGGAATTGCTTTTCGTAAGTAGGGTTCTCTATCAGTTTGATGCCAAAACGAGGAGGAATCATAGGCAGACTGCCCAAACTCCATGATTTCCATCCGGGAGTATATTCATGGGGTTCTTTCAGGGTACAAAGATGGCCGAACGTCCAGGTTACCTGGTATCCGTTCCCCTCAATATACCCCTCTTTCCGTTCGCGGGCTCCTAATATATCAGCAATATCACGTGCCACAGAGGGCTTTTCGGCAATGCAAACTATCATTTGTTTTTTATTATAATGAGAATTGAGCAGACAAAGATACAAAAAAATAGAAAGGGGGAAGTAGTAATCCATCGCCATTTATTTTGTAGCTTTGCTCTGTACAATCTTTAAAATTTAAAAAGACATGAAAAGCTACAAATTATTATTTGCACTTACCTTACTCTTTGTATTTGCTTTCAATGCGAAAGCACAATATGTCCATGAACGCTCTGACCAATATACACCTCCCGAAGATTCTCTGGTGGTCAGGAAACTCCATCACTGGCAGGACCAGAAGTTCGGAATGCTGATTCACTGGGGATTATATTCCGTTGCCGGAATTGTAGAATCATGGTCCATCTGTTCGGAAGAAGCGGATTGGATACCGCGTGATAGTACCATTGCCTATGAAGATTATAAAAAATGGTACTGGGGATTGAAAGATTCATTCAATCCTACCCGTTTCAACCCGGAACAGTGGGCACAGGCTGCCAAAGCGGCAGGTATGCGTTATGCCATCTTCACCACCAAACATCACGATGGATTCAATATGTTCAACACGGCTTACTCCGATTTTTCAATTTCAAAGGGTCCTTTCAAAACAAATCCCCGGGCAGATGTAGCCAAATATGTGTTTGAAGCTTTTCGCAACAACGACTTAATGGTAGGAGCCTATTTTTCTAAACCGGACTGGCACTCGGAATATTATTGGTGGCCCCGCTACGCTACTCCCCGCCGTACACAGAATTACAATATAGAAAAGAACCCCTGGCGCTGGAATCAATTCAAAGAGTTCACTTACAACCAAATCAGCGAGTTGATGCACAACTACGGTTCTATCGACATTTTATGGTTAGACGGAGGATGGGTAAATAACCCCGGAACCAAATCGGTATTGGACATGGACCGTATATCGCAAATGGCACGAAAAGCACAACCGGGTATTTTATTCGTAGACCGCACCATCCATGGTAAATACGAAAATTATCAGACCCCGGAACAACAAATCCCGGACAAACAACTTCCCTACCCATGGGAGACTTGCATGACACTGGGAGTAGACTGGGGATACACTCCACATGCGGTATTCAAATCACCCACTACAGTGATAGCAAAGTTAATGGAAATCGTAGCTAAAGGCGGAAGTTTGCTACTCGGTGTCGGCCCTACCCCTGAAGGAATATTACAAGAAGAAATTGTCAGCCGGTTGGACACTATAGGAGAATGGATGACGAAAAACGGCCCGGCTATCTACAATACCGTTACGACTCCTGACTATCATAGTGAAGGCATCTGGTTTACCATGAACAAAAACAAAAAAACAATGTATGCATTATACAGTGATCCGAAAGCCCGGACTCTTCCTAACTACATAGAATGGGAAAATAATATTCCTGCTAAAGGAAGTGCTGTTTACTGCCTTCAAAACGGTAAAAAAGTAAGATGGGAAATAAAGAACAATCGGGTACGTGTCTATTTACCTCAGAATCTGAAAACAGAGGTGAACGCGCTTGCATTCTCCTTCACCCCCCAATAATAGTCATGCAACCATTTATTCCATAAATAATACGTAGATGATATTGACCGGGATAGAACTAAAATCATAAAGAGGCGGAGTATTGCAATACTCCGCCTCTTCGTTTATCATTTCTCAAAGACTGTTTTTTTATTCTTCATCCATCAGGATTTCCAGAATCTGACAAGCAGCCTTAGCCACCGGAGTACCCGGACCAAAGATCGCAGCTACACCGGCCTTATACAAGAAGTCATAATCCTGGGCAGGAATTACACCACCGGCTATTACTACGATATCTTCACGTCCCAACTTCTTCAATTCTTCAATAATCTGCGGAACCAATGTCTTGTGCCCTGCAGCCAACGAAGAAACTCCGACTACGTGAACATCATTCTCTACCGCTTCACGAGCTGCTTCCGCAGGAGTCTGGAACAACGGTCCCATATCCACGTCGAAACCACAGTCGGCATAACCGGTAGCTACTACCTTGGCACCACGATCGTGACCGTCCTGGCCCATCTTTGCAACCATAATACGAGGTTGACGTCCCTCTTTCTTTGCAAACTTCTCAGTGAGTTCGCAAGCACGCTTAAAGTCAGCGTCGCCTTTGCTTTCTGATGAATACACGCCTGATATAGTTCTAATTATTGCTTTATAACGTCCTACTACTTGTTCGCAAGCATACGAGATTTCACCCAATGTTGCACGAACATGAGCAGCTTCTACAGCTAACTCAAGTAAATTGCCCTTACCGGTTTTGACACATTCGGTAATGGCAGCCAATGCTTTGTCCACCTCAGCTTGGTTACGGCCTTCTTTCAAACGCTTCAGGTTCTCGATCTGCTCTTTACGAACAGCGGTATTGTCAACTTCAAGAATATCAATCGGGTCTTCTTTCTCAAGACGATACTTATTTACACCGACGATAGTCTGTGAACCACTGTCGATACGAGCTTGTGCCCGGGCAGCAGCCTCTTCAATACGCATCTTCGGAATACCGGTTTCGATAGCTTTCGCCATACCGCCCAACTTCTCAATTTCCTGAATATGTTCCCAAGCACTGTGAGCCAGTTCATTAGTTAATGACTCTACATAGTAAGAACCACCCCACGGATCTACGTTCTTGCAAATATAAGTTTCTTCCTGAATATAAATCTGAGTATTACGGGCAATACGGGCAGAAAAGTCTGTCGGCAAAGCAATAGCTTCATCAAGCGCATTGGTGTGCAACGACTGAGTATGTCCCAGCGCAGCAGCCATAGCCTCGATACAAGTACGTCCTACATTGTTAAACGGATCTTGCTCAGTCAATGACCAACCGGAAGTCTGCGAGTGAGTACGCAATGCAAGCGACTTCGGATTCTTCGGATTAAACTGTTTCACAATCTTTGCCCATAACATACGTGCAGCACGCATTTTGGCAATTTCCATAAAATGGTTTGTTCCGATAGCCCAGAAGAAAGAGAGGCGCGGAGCAAAAGCATCGATATCGATACCTGCAGCAACACCGGCACGAAGATACTCCAGACCATCAGCCAACGTATAAGCCAACTCAATATCAGCTGTGGCACCTGCTTCCTGCATGTGATAACCAGAAATGGAGATAGAGTTGAACTTCGGCATCTTCTGTGAAGTATATTCAAAAATATCAGAGATGATCTTCATAGAGAATGCAGGCGGATAAATATAGGTATTACGCACCATAAATTCTTTCAGAATATCATTCTGGATCGTTCCGGCCATCTCTTCAAGTTTGGCTCCCTGTTCTAATCCGGCATTGATATAAAATGCCATAATCGGAAGTACGGCACCATTCATTGTCATAGATACAGACATCTTGTTCAAAGGAATGCCATCAAACAAGACTTTCATATTTTCAAGCGAACAGATAGACACGCCGGCCTTACCAACGTCACCTACCACACGTTCATGGTCAGGGTCATAACCGCGGTGTGTAGCCAAGTCAAAAGCAACCGACAGGCCTTTCTGTCCGGAAGCTAAGTTACGACGATAGAAAGCATTCGACTCTTCAGCTGTAGAGAACCCTGCATACTGGCGGATAGTCCATGGACGAAGGGTATACATCACCGAATACGGACCACGCAAATAAGGAGGAAGACCGGCAGCATAGTCCAGATGTTCCATTCCTTCAAGGTCTTCTTTTGTGTAAACAGGCTTTACGCAGATGTGTTCCGGAGTCTTCCAGTTGGCCTCGATTCCGTTAGCCTTTTGCCATTCTGCACCATTAGCGGGCTGGAATGCTGCGTAGATATCTAAGTTTTTAAAATCTTTTCTCATCTTACTTCAATAATTTAGCGTTGAACTCTTTAAGTGTCTCCAGTACATTTACACGTACATGGATGAAGTTCTCAATACCGGCTGCTTTCAGTTCTTCGGCGCATTCCGGATTTCCGGCAACGATGAACATGGCGCGGCCATTCAAAGCCTGGAAAGCCGGAACAGCATATTGGGCATACTCTTCATCGCTTGAACAGAGCACCACAATATCGGCTTTTGCAGCCATCGCAGCTTCTACGCCTGCTTCAACCGTTTCAAAACCAAGATTATCAACCACCTCATATCCGGCACAAGCCAGGAAATTACAAGAGTATTGTGCGCGTGCCTGCCGCATAGCCAGATTACCGATCGTCAGCATAAATGCTTTCGGACGTTTCCCACTGGCTTCGGTTTCAAGACGCAACGCCTCAAATTGACTTGCCGCACGATCGAAGTTCAATGTAGTAACATCTTTTTCACAAGTATCGTGTCCACCACAACAGCATGTGGCTTCTACCGGCTTCTTATCACCCGCTTTTTCATTGAAATTTGGGAACTGGTTAGTACCCAGCAGAATCTCGCGACGCTGAGCCACAGCTTTATGGCGTGCTTTATTGCTTTCATTCACAGCAGCCTGAACAGTACCGGCTTTCAATGCTGCATAGAAGCCTCCTTCTTCTTCAATGGCAAGGAAGATTTCCCATGCCTGCTTAGCAATAGAGACTGTCAGATTTTCAATGTAGTAAGAACCGGCAGCCGGGTCAATTACTTTATCGAAATGTGATTCTTCTTTCAACAGCAGTTGCTGGTTACGGGCCAGACGTTCGGAAAACTCATCCGGAGTTTCATAGGTCTTGTCAAAAGGAACCACCGTCATTGAATCTACACCACCCAGAGCAGCCGACATTGCCTCAGTTTGTGTACGAAGCAAGTTTACATGAGCATCAAACAGAGTCAGATTAAAAGTAGATGTTTCAGCATGTACCTTCATTTTAGCAGCGCAACGGCATTCTCCGTTAGGTCCTTTATTTTCGCAATCACGCAGACATTCCGGGTTGTAAGAAGCCACTATGTTAGCCCATAACATACGGGCAGCACGGAACTTTGCAATTTCAAGGAAGTAATTAGAACTGATACCGAAATTAAACTTAATCTTTTTGGCTACGATGGCAGCAGGAAGTTCAGCTTCGGTCAACTGACTCATATATTCATTACCCCATGCCAATGCATATCCCAATTCCTGAGAAATATAAGCACCTGCATTGTTCAGTGTCAGGGCATTCACATTCAGTACACGGTATTTAGGCAATTGGGCAGTAGCTTCGATCAGCGCTTTGGCTGTTTGTACCATATCCCCTTTCTCTTTGCCTTTTGTCAGCATTTTATTGAAGAAATCGTAATTGATAGAGCCTTGCAGCTTTGTCAAATCATAGTCTTTCTTTTGAAAATAAGCTACCAGCAAATCAGCCAGTTCTACCACGTGCCCCTGACAAGTAGAAAAATTCAACTCAACACATTCTGCACAAATATCGTTCAACAAAGTCTCAATGTATTCCGCATTGAGTTCTTTAGCCTTCACATGGAAAGAAAGAGAATCGATACCTTTATTCAGAATATCCAGAGCCTTGGCGTTGGCTTCCTTCGGACATTCCACCTTAATCTCCTGGCGAACCAACCACTCATTACTGTTCTTCTTTGTACCTCTTAAATAAGGAAATTCTCCGGGAAGCGCATCGGTTGTTTTCAGTCCTTCCAGGTCTTCCATCCGGTAGAAAGGTTTTACCTTGAATCCTTCGTTTGTCTTCCAAACGAGTTTCTTCTCAAAATCAGCTCCTTTCAGGTCGGCTGTGACCTTCTCCATCCACTTCTCGGTGGAAACAGGAGAAAAATCTGAGAAGAGTTTTTCTTTACTGTCTGCCATAGTTTATTTATTTAAAATTAAAATAAGATTGTTATCTCAATTTATTTCTCTGAATCCTTTATCAAAATGTAAGATTGCGACTTGCAAATATACTGAAATAGTCTAAACCCTACGCTTTTTTTAGGGAAAATTCGCACTACCCACCGCCTCCGTACCACGGCTCTTTCATTTAACCTGCCTTGCTCTCATACAAAAAACACGTTTCGATCTTCCATCTTCCACCTTTCAGAACACATATTACTGATTGTGAGACACATAACTTGGTGGAAGATGCGATTTTTATGCCATTTATCTTCCACCCCTATCTTCCATCTTCCACCCACTGTTTTAGGGGATATTTCAGTGATAACAGACTGTAAAGCAAATGGATATATCCAATTTCTTATCCGTTTATCTCTCTAAAAGCATTTCATTTTCCTTACTATCTTTAGTACAAATGGCCGGATCTTTATCTCAGCCCGGGCATGCGGGCTCATCAGCCCGGGTATGCGGGCCCATCGGCCCGGGTATGCGGGCTCACCGGCCCGGGTATGCAGGATGGACTAAAGAGTTTTATGACAATGGTTAATCTACTACACTTCTCCGGTAATAGCCGCCCGAATTCTTTCTTAAAAAAGAAATAACGAGAGGCTGTCAAAACTCACCACAGAGGACACAGAGTGACACAGAGGCGATTTTAAATTGTTGATTATTAGCAAAAAGGCTCTGTGCTACTCCGTGGTGAAAAAAGTTTCGACACAGCCTCGTGTGCGAATGGAAGGCTTTTTTTAGGGGGAGGGAAGACAAGGGAGGAAGACGGTTGTAAAATGAAAGAGCCGTCCCCCCGCGCTTCCCTTAAAATAAAAGGCAGGCAAATATTTGATTACCTCCGAGGTTATAGCTAATTTTGCACCCGTTTACAAAAAATTATAAACTACTATATTATGGATTGGTTACAAGATTTATTATGGAACCCCAACTCCGTAGCCCACATTGTTTTCCTCTACGCCTTCGTAGTGGCAGCAGGTGTCTATTTGGGAAAAATCAAAATCTTCGGAGTTTCGTTAGGGGTTACTTTTGTTTTGTTTGCCGGCATCCTGATGGGACATTTTGGCTTCACAGGCGATACCCATATCCTACATTTCATCCGTGAATTCGGATTGATATTGTTCGTATTCTGTATCGGTCTCCAAGTGGGGCCTTCTTTCTTTTCTTCATTCAAGAAAGGCGGAATGACCCTGAACATGCTGGCCGTAGGAATTGTGGTATTAAACATCGCCGTAGCAATGACACTTTATTTCATTCTGGGAGGCAGAATCGAGCTCCCTATGATGGTGGGTATCCTATACGGCGCAGTCACAAACACCCCGGGGCTCGGTGCCGCACAAGAAGCACTGAATCAATTGAGCTACTCCGGGCCACAGATCGCATTAGGCTATGCCTGTGCTTATCCGTTAGGAGTAGTGGGTATTATAGGCTCCATCATTGCTGTCCGCTACATCTTCCGTATCAATTTCGCCAAAGAAGAAGAAAACTGGAATCAAGAAACTGACGGTACACACCACAAACCACACCTGATGAGCCTGGAAGTGCATAATGAAGCCATCTACGGAAAAACTCTGGGCACAATCAGCAGCTTCCTCGGACGTCCGTTTGTTTGCTCGCGTATCCGTAAAGACGGACACGTCAGCATTCCGAATCACAGTACTATTCTGGAACAGAACGACCAATTATTTGTGGTCTGTTCAGAAGAAGACTCAGATGCTATTGTAGCCTTTATCGGACGTGAAGTGCAAGTAGACTGGGAAAAGCAAGATATGCCGATGGTATCCCGTCGTATTCTGGTAACCAAACCGGAAATTAATGGAAAGAAACTTGGTATGTTGAACTTCCGCAGCATGTACAATGTCAACATCACGCGTGTGAACCGTTCGGGTGTCGATCTTTTTGCCAACCCGAATCTGGTACTTCAGGTAGGTGACCGTGTTATGGTGGTAGGCTCCGAAGATGCTGTAGAACGAGTAGCGAGTGTACTGGGTAATTCACTGAAGCGCCTTAACGAACCGAACATCGTCACATTGTTCGTAGGTATTTTCCTGGGTATCCTTTGCGGCAGCCTTCCCATTGCATTCCCGGGCATGCCGACTCCGGTAAAACTCGGTCTTGCCGGCGGACCATTGGTGGTGGCTATCCTGATAGGACGTTTCGGACACAAATTACATCTGGTGACCTACACAACTCAAAGTGCCAACCTGATGATACGTGAAATCGGCATTGTTCTTTTCCTTGCCAGTGTGGGCATCGAAGCCGGAGCTAATTTTGTGGATACTGTGATCCATGGAGACGGTCTGCTTTATGTAGGTTGTGGTTTCCTGATTACGATTATCCCTTTGCTGATTATCGGAATTATAGCACGATCATACTATAAAATTAATTATTTCATGCTGATGGGATTGATTGCGGGTAGTAATACAGACCCTCCCGCATTGGCATATTCCAACCAGGCAACCGGTAGCGATGCTCCGGCAGTAGGCTATTCTACAGTATATCCGCTGTCTATGTTCCTCCGTATCCTTGCGGGACAAATGATTTTGTTGTTAATGATGTAACAAATCAAAAATAGCAATGGCCAATTACTGTGTTTTCATTTACACCGTAGTTGGCCATTAACATATTATAGCATGCCCGATTCTGATTTATAAATTTAGTTTTTTAACTATAAACTCTTCTATAAACCTTACCGTTTCATCGATTCCCAATACCGAAGAGTCAATGCAAAGATGATAGGTTGCAGCCGCTCCCCAAGTTTTATAACTGTAATAATTATAATATTCGGAGCGTTTCTTATCTGCCTTATTCATTTTTTCCTCAGCAGCTTCTTCAGAAATGCCATGAATACGGCACAAACGCGCCACGCGGTCTTCGTGCGAAGCAGAAATGAAAATATTGGCGCAACGGGGATGTTCGCGCAAAATGTAATCGGCACAACGCCCCACGAATACACAAGATTTCTCTGCTGCAAGATGCCGGATGACATCACTCTGAATTTTAAAGAGAGCATCATTACTCAGACAATTGGTACAGGGCATAGCACCATCACTGATAAAAGGAAAACGCATCCCAAACAATCCACCTATAATACCTTGGGAAGCTTTTTCATCCGCTTTCTCGAAAAATTCCCGACAAAGTCCACTCTCCTCTGAAGCCAGATTAATCAGCTCTTTATCATAAAAATCAATGCCTAACCTGGCTGCCAGTTTTTCCCCGATCTCTTTTCCGCCACTGCCCAATTGACGGCCGATATTGATGACATAATTACCGTTCATAGTACATTTGTATATTGGTTCAATAGCAAACATACACATTATTTCCGAAAGAAGGAAATAAATAATGTACCAATATCCGGCACATCGCATTTCTTATCAATTGGTAACTTTTCTTCTTTTCCATAGACGTATCTTTGCATCCGCTAAAAAAAACATAGATTTTATGAAAGACAGTATTGATTTCGGAAACATGGAAATCCCGAGACTGTTCAGGAAGTTGTTGATCCCAACAGTACTCGGAATGGTTTTTTCCGCCATTTTTGTAATTACCGATGGTATCTTTGTCGGTAAAGGAATTGGTAGCGACGCCTTGGCGGCAGTCAATATCACGGCCCCGCTATTTATGATCACCACCGGCATCGGATTGATGTTCGGAGTGGGTGCATCTGTCGTGGCGTCCATCCATTTATCACAAGGCAAACGAAAAGTGGCAAGTATCAATATCACACAGGCACTTGCCTTTTCATCCCTCCTGATCCTGGTATTATCAGCACTTTGCTGCTACTTTGCAGAACCGATAGGACGATTACTCGGCAGTTCGGAACGATTGCTGCCGTTGGTAGTGGAATACATGAACTGGTATGTTCCTTTTCTCGTTTTCTATCTGCTTTTGAGTGCCGGCATGTTTTATATCCGCCTGGACGGATCGCCCAACTATGCTATGATGTGCAATGCCGTGTCAGCCATTATCAATATCGTACTCGATTATATTTTCATCTTCCAATTAGGTTGGGGGATGATGGGAGCTGCCTTTGCCACCAGTTTGGGAACTATGGTCGGCGGATTGATGACTCTTATTTATCTACTCCGTTTTTCTCGCAACGTGGGCATTTATCGTATCAAACTTAGCCGGAAAAGTATGCAGCTTACCTTCCGCAATATCGGCTATATGGTGAGGCTCGGCTCTTCGGCATTCATCAGCGAAGCATCTATAGCCAGTATGATGTTTTTGGGGAATTACGTATTTATCAGCCATTTGGGAGAAAGTGGTGTAGCAGCATTCAGCATCGTGTGTTACTTCTTTCCTATTATCTTTATGGTATACAACGCCATCGCCCAATCGGCACAACCCATCATCAGTTACAATTTCGGGCAACAGAATCCGGGCAGAGTGGCACGTACCATCCGACTGGCATTGAAAACAGCTTTGGGATGTGGTATTTTATTCTTTACTGCAACTCTTGTATTCAATCACGAAATAGTAGGACTATTCATCGACAAAAGTTACAAAGCGTATGACATTGCAGTAGATGGAATTCCGTATTTTGCAGTCGGTTATCTGTTCTTTGCACTCAACATAGTTGGTATCGGTTATTATCAAAGTATCGAACGTGCCCGGCGAGCCACTGTCATCACCCTTTTCCGGGGAACATTGTTTATGTTGACAGGCTTCCTGCTCCTGCCTCCGATACTGGGAATAAAAGGTATTTGGCTTGCCGTCCCTCTTGCCGAACTGCTGACTTTGCTGCTGATTATTGGAATTTACCTGAAAGACTCTTTCGCCACTCGCCGATGATGCGTATCTTTGCATCGTTCAAACAGATGTAAAAGAGCCTTATGGAAACATTTATTGAAAAATTCAGGAATAGCTATCGTCTTTCGGAAACCGATACGCAGACTCTTCTCAATTATATGGAGGAGGTGCGTTTCAAAAAGAAAGAAGTCATTGTTCATGAAGGTTCCAGAAACGGAAATTTATATCTGATAAAGCAAGGCATCTGGCGCGCTCATTATCTGAAAGACGGGGTTGATACCACCATCTGGTTTGCCGGGGAAGGCGAAGCCGCTTTTTCGGTATGGGGATACGTGGAAAATACAGCATCGCACATCACAATCGAGGTGATGTGCGACAGCATAGCCTATTGTATATCCGGACAAACATTGAACGGTCTTTATGCCTCATCACTCGGTCTTGCCAATCTGGGACGCCGCCTGATGGAGCAACAATTACTCAGCACTGAAAATTGGTTGATCAGTGCCGGAAGTCCAAAAGCCAAAGAGCGTTACCTGACACTTATCAAAGAACATCCCGAACTGCTACAAAACGTACCTTTGAAACACATAGCTTCCTATCTGTGGATAACGCCACAGTCACTGAGCAGAATCCGGGGAGAAATAAAGATGTGATCAGCCTCTCCCCCCAAAAAATGTAATCGTCTTTTGAGAAAGAAATGTCAAACCTGATACAGGATCAACTCCTGTTTACAGAAAGTATATATGCAAGCCAGCCGGTGGGAATTGAAATATATGACGCAATGGCATTTCACTAATCTATTATAATATAGCAGGTTCTTTATTCGCACGAAGGTGGCCGGCTGCCTGTCCATGTCCTGATGAATGTTTAAAATGGGTCGGCATATATTTTTTCCTTGTTCTGCATTGAATTTACATAACGCAAGCGGGTAAACACAGATCCGCTCTCTTTTCGTTAAATCTCCCCATACTAACGGCGTTCAGCAAACAATCCCACCAATAAAAGTGTTTCGTAATACATTTTTTAGCCGTTTGCTATGGTAATTCAGAAATTATCACCATCTTTGTGGTGAACTATCAAATTTTTGTAAGGCTGAAACAAAGGAGAGAAATCATCTTTGTTTCACACTAACTGTAGGTGTATAATTTTATATACCTACAGTTTCTGGATAAAAACGGCTCTGCCCCCGTGTCTAACTTCGTAATGGGTTAGCATATTTTTCTTTCTTTGTTTCGGCTTTGAAAGTTTGATAGTTCAGCGGGTCAGCAGGGCCGTTCATTCTTCCCTGCCCGATATACGTTTGAGCTATGGGCAAACAATCTATTATCAAAATCTTGTATTTCCACCGGCGAAGAACCAACGCAAACGGTTGGTATCGGTTGGATTTTATTTTTCAGCGAGGTAAAAAGATTCTGCATTATACCCTCTCTACCCGGGATTACGAATATGCAGAGTGTTTCTGTTCACCCTCCCATATCGAACGTGCAGACATGATTGTCTTTGTGGCTGAACTTTTTTTAGAAATTCACAAAGTGAAATATTCATGCTTGAAACGTACACCAAGCCAGGCGTATGCCACTTCCAAATATATATCCCGGATCAATCAAATGTGCAAAAAGAACCATTATCACAAAACGCCTGTCATTATAGACGGACTATAGTACTTTGATCTTTCATAATAAATTCTCTTTTATAATTGACTTTGAATCTAAATCCGACTCACCAAACCAGTTGACTCGCCGAACCGCTGCCACTCTACCCCCCGGAGGACAGCGGTTCTTTTTCTTTCATTTAACCAGTTCACATGAATCGTTTCTTTATTCTATTACATATTTAATTCCTTAATTATCAACATTTAATCATTCGTATAGGTGTCTTTATCCGGTCCCGTGTACCCGAGCTCATGGGCACGCCTGCGCGAGACCGGATGTAGATTGCACCATTTCCGGTTGAACAAGAAGGAAAAACAAAATGCTTTAAGAGGTGATTTTGCTTAAGAAATGCATAGTTTATGGTTGATAATTAATGGCCTGTACAGTATTCTCGCCTTAAAACAGCAAGTGGAAGATGGAAGATCAAAATGCATTTTTCGCATGAGAAGGCTTTGCATTAATTTATTTTCCGGAGTTCCATCACAAGCAATGGCTTTGAACACCCGGAGGATGTACTGCCTCACGAAGTACGGGTGTCGAAAGTATATTTCATCGTCGACCGTAAGTTTACACACCGCGTCAGCCAAATGACGTTTTACCGTTACCCACTATCCAAATACTTCCCCGGGCATTTACTGCGGGCAGGAACGGCCGAGGAGGAAGAATCTCAAGAACAGGAAGATAACTCCGGTATCAACGGCAAAGGATGAAAACTCTAAAAGACATATCCCAGATTCACATAGAATCCTACATCGTGTGCCCTGCTTGAATAGCCGAAAGAGGCCTCTAACGGACCGAACAAGCTATCGTAACCATATCCCAGGCTGCCTCCCCAAACCGGCTTACCACTTAGGATATCAAAAAAGTTATCTTCCCGCAACGCCACATTCCCGGTGAGAGTGACATAATTCTTACCCCCGATACGCTGACGTACCTTCAAACCGGCTATGATAACAGAATTATCGACTATCTCCAGATTGGTGATCCCGGCAAAAGGAAGTTGCTGAGGCAAGTAATGACCGAAATTATCTCCACCGATGGCATTCAGATAGGGATAAGGGATATCTTTGCCTATAAGAATACGTCCATACAAAGAAGGAATCAAAGCAAAACGGTCGGTAACCGAAAAGACACTGGCCCACGAGGCGGTCAAAGCAGAAAAGGGAGCATGACCTTTATACTGTGTCAGGTTATCGGTATAAAGTGAATAATTCCCCTGGAGATCGATCCCTTTCGAGGGAAAATATCCCTTATCGTATGTATTATAATGCAGTTGGGCATAATAGCTGAAGAAGTGTTGGGGTTTCACCTTCAACTGTTGCCCGCCCGCATTATATAGAAAGTCCTTATACTTGAAGAACTCAAAACGCAGTCCGGCTCCAAAACGAAGGTTACGATACCACACATCCGAAAACCCCAACTCACCGGAATGGTATTTATAAGTAGTGTTATAAGCACGTTTCCCGTGATCGTAAATATTAATATCGTTATACTCAAACTGATAAGCGAGATTGAAATTTCGCATCTGCATCGGAGCCAATGTATAGTCCACCCGGGCCAGGTAGCGTTTTCCAAGACGTCCGGTCAGTGAAAGCCACGATGGAATACGTGTATTGAGGCGGGTGCTCACATTCAACAGCAATGAAGCGATCTCTTCCGAGTCGAAACGGATCCCCAGATTGAGATTACGCTCGTACTTCTCTTCCAAAATAAAGTGTAGCAAATATCCCTGGTCGGTATCGGTCAGTTTGTAACTGACATTGGAATAAGCCTGGCTTCCGCGCAACGTAGCAAGTGCTTCATAAAGTTGCTCCATACGCATCCGGCTGTTCTCCTTCAGGTGACAGCGGTGCATAATCCATTTCTTGTCACTGTCTTCGATACCGTCAAAGGTGATCTCTTTCACAAATATATCTTTCTCGGACCATAAAGAAGTAAACGGACCGTGTCGGGGAGCAACGTAATCTTCGGGAAGACCGATCTCTTTCTTCAGTCTGCGCAAAGCAGTCCACTGCGCGCGGGCTGCCTCTTCGCCACGGTGCATCAATGTGTCGAGTGCGGGAATGTTGAAACTTGCGGCAGAATAGCCTTTTACGTCGACTTTAATATACACCGTTGCCAATTTTATATTCTCTTCATATCGGGTTTGGCCGGTCAGATTGATGATCTGGTTGAATATCTCACCAAGATTATTCAGTTCATCCGCGGTCCGGAGATCATTCTGTACATCGACACCAATAATCACATCGGCTCCCATAGCCCGGGCTATGTTCGTGGGGAAGTTGTTTTTCATTCCTCCGTCAACCAGTATCTCGTCGCCCATACGAACGGGCGTGAATACGCCGGGAATAGCCATACTGGCACGCATAGCGGTAGCCAAGACACCATTGTGAAACACTACTTCTTCACCGTTCACAATGTTCTCGGAGACACAAGCAAACGGAATAGGCAGCTTGTTGAAGTTAATGGAATCGTGATAGCCTACAGTCAGTTCGGAGAAAAGATTACCCAGGTTCTGCCCTTTAATGACCCCTCCGAACACATTCGCCTTCAAATCCTTTTTCAAAGGGACAGAAAGAATATAAGTTTCAGAATTCTTCCGTTCAGTCATCGTTTGATCTTCCCAACTGATACGGTCACTCAACAGAAAAGACCAATTCTGGTGATTGACCATACTATCAAGCTGACAGGGGGTATATCCGATGGAATAAAGTCCGCCGATGATAGACCCCATACTGGTACCTACGATATAGTCGATAGGAATACCTGCTTCCTCAATCACTTTGAGGGCACCGATATGGGCTACCCCCTTTGCTCCTCCCCCACTTAGCACCACAGCTACTGATTTGCGCTGCTGCGCATGCGCGGGCAGAAAAAGAAACAGACTGACAAATAAAACCAACAAGAAACTTACATACTTTTTCATGGCTGTTACATTGCTTTCAGATCGTTACAGATAAAAGACAAATGCAGGCAATGATTTGTTTAGCACAGGCTGAAGAATCCTATGTCCGGGCAGCCGCTTTACGGAACTGACGGAACTGCCACCACAACATGGCAGCCGATATCAGGCTGGCTATCAGGTCAGAAGTCGGCATACTGATCCAGACACCTGTCTGCCCCCAAAAACGCGGTAGAATCAACAGACAAGGAATCAGGATGAGTACCTGACGGGTAATGGAAAGGAAAATAGCTTTACTTGCCATCCCGATACTCTGGAAGAAATTGGAAGTGACCATCTGAAAGCCGACAATCGGGAAAAAGAGTACCACAATGCGGAGACCTTCGGCAGATTGGCGAATCAGCTCTTCGTGCGATGTGAAGACGGACACAGCCAGGTCGGGAATAAACATCCCCATCAGAAAACCGGTAGTGGTGACAATGGTCGCACCATAGATGGTCAGTTTCAACACACGGGTGACACGGGGATATAGTTTTGCCCCATAATTGTATCCGGCAATCGGCTGCATACCCTGGTTCAGTCCCATCACAATCATAAGGAATAGAAATACCAGACGGTTGACAATGCCAAATGCCCCGATGGCAAGATCACCCCCATACCGTTTCAAACCCTGATTTATCAGAATCACAATGAAACACGATGCAAGGTTCATCAGGAAAGGAGACATACCTATAGCCAGCGAATCGAAAACTATTTTTCGCTTCAACCGGAAAATTCCTCGATGGAAATGGAGTAATTCCTCCTTATTGCTAAAGAGCCTGAACTGCCAGGCAAGGGCAATCACTTGTGCCGTAATCGTAGCAATGGCCGCTCCCTGGATGCCCCAGCCAAAACCATAAATAAACAAAGGATCGAGAATGGTATTGATAACCACTGTAGCAATGGTGGCAACCATCGCCTTCTGCGGATGCCCGGCTGAACGAAGTACCGCATTCAACCCCAGATAAATATGGGTGATGACATTCCCATAAAGAATCACTTTCATATAGTCACGGGCATAGCCCACCGTTTCGTCACTGCCTCCAAAGAAGTAAAGAATAGGATCAAGAAAAATAAGGGTTAATATGGTGAAAGCAAGCCCGATGATGATATTCAGTACCAGCACATTGCCCAATACCCGTTGTGCCGTATCATAATCTTTCTGCCCCAGTTTGACCGAAATCAGCGTAGCGGCTCCCACTCCAACCAAGGAGCCGAAAGCAGCGGCAAGATTCATAAGGGGAAAAGTCAGAGCAAGTCCGGAAATAGCCATCGGACCCACTCCGTGACCTATAAAAATGCTGTCCACCATGTTGTAAAGAGAAGATGCAGTCATGGCGATAATAGCCGGAATGGCATACTGCATCAGAAGTTTTCCAATCTTTTCAGTACCCAGCGCAGTGGGTGTTTTTTGTCCTGTCATACCTATTGTTTTGAGGGTGCAAAGATACAAATCTATTTAGAATTAAAGGTGAAGAATAAAGAATAAGAGTTACAATGCCGTATTTCTAAGAAAAGTTTCGTATTTTTGCCTCCAAAATTGAGTTAATATCTAACGAAATGAACATATTAGAACTAAGTGAACAGGAAATCATCCGACGTAACAGTCTGAATGAACTTCGCGCGATGGGCATCGAACCCTATCCCGCAGCAGAGTATGTAACCAACGCTTTCTCAACCGATATTAAAGCCGAATTCAAAGACGACGAAGCACCTCGCCAGGTATCTGTAGCTGGCCGCATGATGAGCCGCCGCGTGATGGGCAAAGCCTCTTTTATCGAACTACAGGATTCTAAAGGCCGTATTCAGGTGTATATCACTCGCGATGACATCTGTCCGGGAGAGGACAAAGAGATGTACAATACTGTGTTCAAACGCCTGCTCGACTTAGGCGACTTTATCGGAATTGAAGGTTTCGTGTTCCGCACTCAGATGGGCGAAATCAGTATTCATGCACAGAAACTGACTGTACTTGCCAAATCGATCAAACCACTGCCTATCGTAAAATACAAAGACGGCGTGGCTTACGACTCTTTCGAAGATCCTGAACTCCGTTACCGTCAGCGTTATGTCGACCTGGCCGTAAACGAAGGTATCAAAGATATATTCATGAAACGCAGCAAGGTGTACAGTTCTATGCGCGAATATTTCAATTCGAAAGGCTACATGGAAGTAGAAACTCCTATTCTCCAGGCCATCGCCGGAGGAGCTGCCGCACGCCCGTTCATGACCCATCACAATGCTTTGGACATCCCACTCTATATGCGTATTGCCAGCGAGTTGTATCTGAAACGTCTGATTGTCGGTGGCTTTGAGGGAGTATATGAAATCGGTAAAAACTTCCGTAACGAGGGTATGGACCGTACGCACAATCCAGAATTTACTTGCATGGAGATATATGTAGCCTACAAAGACTATAACTGGATGATGGAATTTACCGAAAAGATGATTGAAAAGATCTGTCTGGACGTAAATGGTACTACTGAAGTAAAAGTAGGTGACAATATCATCAACTTCAAGGCTCCGTACAGACGCGTCACCATGCTGGATGCCATTAAGGAACATACCGGTTACGACTTGACAGGTATGAACGAAGCACAAATCCGCGAAGTATGCCAGAAACTGAATATGGAAATCGACGAAACGATGGGTAAAGGTAAACTGATCGATGAAATATTCGGTGAGTTCTGTGAAGGAACTTATATCCAGCCGACTTTCATCACTGACTATCCGATCGAAATGTCTCCGCTGACCAAAAAGCACCGTACCAACCCTGAACTGACAGAACGTTTTGAATTGATGGTAAACGGTAAAGAATTGTGTAATGCATATTCTGAGTTAAACGATCCGATCGACCAGTTGGAACGCTTTGAAGATCAGATGAAGCTAAGTGAAAAAGGAGACGACGAAGCAATGATTATCGACAAAGACTTTGTCCGTGCATTGGAATACGGCATGCCTCCTACTTCGGGTATGGGTATCGGCATGGACCGCCTTACTATGTTGATGACCGGACAATCAACTATCCAGGAAGTATTGTTCTTCCCGCAGATGCGTCCGGAAAAAGTCGTACCGAAAGATAGTGCCGCCAAATTCATGGAGTTAGGCATTGCCGAAGACTGGGTGCCTGCAATTCAAAAAGCCGGATACAACCTGGTAGCCGATATGAAAGATGTAAATCCACAGAAATTACATCAGGATATTTGTGGCATCAATAAGAAATACAAATTGGAACTGACTAATCCGTCAGTAAACGATGTAGCCGAGTGGATACAGAAAATTAAATAAATCAAGAATGAAGAATGGTGATGAAGAACCGGAACATTTGTCTCCCTATCTTTCATGCACCATTCTTCATTCTTCATTTTTAATTCTTAATTTATAGAAATGAAATTACCCGGTAAGATAGCGATAATGGGCGGAGGAAGCTGGGCTACAGCCATCGCAAAGATGTGTCTGGCTCAAGAAGAGTCTATCAATTGGTACATGAGGCGCGACGACCGCATTGCCGATTTTAAACGACTCGGACATAATCCAGCCTATCTGACAGGCGTAAAGTTCGACATGAAGCGCATCAATTTCAGCTCTAACATCAACGATGTAGTGAAAGAATCTGATACGCTTATTTTCGTCACTCCTTCTCCATATCTGAAAGCTCACCTGAAAAAGCTGAAAACACGGATCAGAGACAAGTTCATTATTACCGCTATCAAAGGTATTGTTCCCGATGACAATCTGATTGTTTCGGAATACTTTAATAAAGAATATGGTGTTCCTCCCGAAAACATCGCTGTATTGGCTGGTCCCTGTCATGCCGAGGAAGTGGCACTGGAACGTCTCTCCTATCTCACCATCGCTTGCCCGGACAAGGATAAGGCACGTGTTTTTGCCCGTAGACTGGGCAGCAGCTTCATCAAAACGTCTGTCAGCGACGATGTGATAGGGATTGAATACAGTTCCGTACTGAAAAACGTATATGCCATCGCAGCAGGTATTTGCAGCGGTCTGAAATACGGAGATAATTTCCAGGCTGTATTGATATCAAATGCCATTCAAGAGATGAACCGTTTCTTAAATACGGTGCATCCCATAAACAGAAACGTGGACGAATCTGTTTATTTGGGTGATTTATTGGTAACAGGCTATTCTAACTTCAGCCGTAACCGCACGTTCGGTACCATGATCGGGAAAGGATACTCCGTAAAGAGTGCCCAGATAGAAATGGAAATGATAGCGGAAGGATATTACGGAACAAAATGTATTAAGGAAATCAATAAACATCATCATGTAAATATGCCGATACTCGATGCTGTATACAACATCTTATACGAACGCATATCTCCGATGATTGAAATTAAACTGTTGACTGACTCGTTTAGATAGTTAATAACGTAAAAATAAAAAAGATATGATTAGTTTGAACATTGAAAAGACTTTTGGATTCATCTCCAAAGAATCGGTTTCTGCCTATGAAGCTCAGGTTAAAGCCGCACAGGAAGCGCTGGAAAACGGCACAGGTAAAGGTAATGACTTTCTGGGGTGGTTGCATTTGCCCTCTTCTATCAGCAAAGAGCATCTGGCTGACCTGAAGGCTACTGCACAAGTATTGAGAGACAACTGTGAAGTAGTGATCGTAGCCGGTATCGGCGGAAGTTACCTGGGCGCCCGTGCGGTGATCGAGGCATTGTCAAACAGCTTCACCTGGTTGCAGGAAAAGAAAACAGCTCCGGTCATCATCTATGCCGGCCATAATATCGGTGAAGATTATCTGTATGAACTGACAGAATTCCTGAAAGACAAGAAATTCGGTGTGATCAATATCTCCAAATCCGGTACGACTACAGAGACAGCTTTGGCGTTCCGCTTGCTGAAGAAGCAATGCGAAGACCAACGCGGCAAAGAGATGGCCAAAAAAGTAATCGTTGCCGTTACAGATGCAAAGAAAGGCGCAGCCCGCGTCACCGCAGATAAAGAAGGATACAAATCATTCATTATCCCTGACAATGTCGGAGGACGTTTTTCTGTACTGACTCCGGTAGGTTTGCTGCCTATTGCAGTAGCCGGATTCGACATTGAAAAACTGGTAGCAGGTGCCGCCGATATGGAAAAAACTTGTGGAGCCGAGGTTCCTTTTGCGGAAAATCCCGCAGCAATCTATGCCGCTACCCGCAATGAACTGTATAAAAGTGGAAAGAAGATAGAAATTCTTGTAAACTTCTGTCCGAAACTACACTACGTGAGTGAATGGTGGAAGCAGCTTTACGGAGAATCTGAAGGAAAAGACAACAAAGGTATCTTCCCGGCAGCAGTAGACTTCTCTACAGACCTGCACTCGATGGGTCAGTGGATTCAGGAAGGTGAACGAACCATCTTTGAAACAGTGATCTCGGTAGATAAAGTGAATCATAAGCTGGAAGTTCCTTCGGACGAAGCTAATCTGGACGGTTTAAACTTCCTGGCAGGCAAACGTGTAGACGAAGTGAATAAGATGGCCGAACTGGGAACTCAATTGGCTCATGTAGACGGCGGTGTTCCTAACATGCGTATCGTCATTCCTGAACTGAGTGAATACAGCATCGGACAGTTACTCTATTTCTTCGAAAAAGCATGTGGTATCAGTGGTTATCTGCTGGGCGTAAACCCATTCAATCAGCCGGGTGTGGAAGCATACAAAAAGAATATGTTTGCTTTGCTGAACAAGCCGGGATATGAAGAAGAATCAAAAGCAATCCGGGCGAAACTGTAAAAAGCTATAAAATTACCGATATATAAAAAGAGCGATGCTTCCAACAGCATCGCTCTTTTTATATATCGGGCCATCCAATTAATCTGTTTGATTCTCGGAAGTTTTAATTTCCAGTTCATACTTAGCTCCCTCGCAATTGACGGGCTTGGAAAAAAGGTAAAACTTAAGTTTCACTCCGTCCTCGGTGACTTGCTGCACCTTTGCCCGCAGCCCCACTTTAGTCTGAGAGACTCCATCTTTAAAACCTAATTTACCATTATCCTTATCCGTGAACTCCTTATCATTACTGAGAGCTTCTTCCGGCAATTCATTAAAATCAATCGCCACAGCGTTTACCTCACTGCCCAAAGTCTCTTCCTTCACCAGAAACGTATTTAGTTCTTCTCCGTTTCCATCCAGTTTCAGCGAAATTTCAAGTTCATCATCTACTTTTAGAGGGGGTAATGCCTCCATTTGCCGGGCATAATCCATCTCTCCGTCATTGATATAAAGCCCTTCCATTTCGATTGTAGGACTGGGGACAGAATCTTTGCAAGCAGTAGTCAGCAAGCATAACGACAGTAAAGGAAAAAATAGTTTTCTCATGCAATCATATCACTTTATAGATTTTGCAAAAATACATATTCTGTTCGATTCACCAAAATAATCGTATCTTTGCACTCCAAATCAATAGGTATATATCATGTTTCAGGAAGCAATTACGCAATATCTCAAACAAAATCATTATCAATCCATTCAGTTGAAATCCGCACTTTTCGATATGGACGGCGTACTTTTCAACTCCATGCCTTATCACGCCGAAGCATGGCACAAAACGATGGAAGCTCACGGACTTCATTTGAGCAAAGAAGAAGCTTATTTGCACGAAGGCCGCACCGGAGCGGGAACCATCAACATCGTATGTCAGCGTCAACTGGGACGCGACGCCACGCCGAAAGAGATAGAGAGTATTTATCATGAAAAGAGCATTGAGTTCAACAAGCATCCCCAAGCCGAACGCATGCCGGGTGCCTGGGAATTACTACAAAAAATTAAATCTGAAGGTATCATTCCGACTGTAGTCACCGGATCCGGACAAGCTTCATTATTAGACAGACTTGAACACAATTTTCCGGGAATGTTCCGACAAGAACTGATGGTAACTGCTTTCGACGTCAAATACGGAAAACCGAATCCGGAACCCTATCTGATGGCACTGGAAAAGGGAGGATTAAAGCCTTATGAAGCCATTGTTATTGAAAATGCCCCTCTGGGAGTGGAGGCCGGACACAAAGCCGGAATATTCACCATTGCTGTTAATACCGGTCCATTGGATGGGCAGGTACTGTTAAACTCCGGAGCCGATTTACTCTTTCCTTCCATGCAAGCTCTATGTGAGTCATGGGAAGCGTTAGCCCGGTTCTTACATCAACCGCCCCTTAAAACAACAATAGCTGATAATTAAATAATTATCAGCTATATCTTCGTACTCCCGAAGGGAATCAAACCCTTATCTTAGGTACCGGAAACCTACATTCTATTCGTTGAACTACAGGAGCATTGTTTTATGCGACGACAAAAGTATAAAAAAACTTCGCATTTTCCTAATGATTCACCATTTTTTGTAGTATCTATCTACCGAACGCCATATCCTCAAATATTATTTTGCAACTCTTATACCATATAAAACGATCAATTTGATAACATTTTAGCCAATTATTCGTACAGATATAGATATTATTCATATCTTTGCCGACAAATAACAATCAATAAACCTATGAGTTACCTAATAAAACCTCAGAATTATAAACCTTTGCTTGACCTGAAACAGACAGAATTGGGCATCAAACAAATTAAAGAATTCTTCCAGTTGAATCTTTCATCGGAATTACGTCTGCGACGTGTGACAGCTCCACTCTTTGTACTCAAAGGAATGGGTATCAATGATGATTTGAATGGCATAGAACGTCCGGTCTCATTTCCTATTAAAGACTTGGGTGATGCACAAGCTGAAGTAGTCCACTCACTTGCTAAATGGAAACGACTTACTTTGGCAGATTATCACATTGAACCGGGTTATGGTATCTATACGGATATGAACGCAATTCGTTCGGACGAAGAACTGGGCAACCTGCATTCACTTTATGTAGACCAGTGGGACTGGGAACGGGTGATTACTGCCGAGGACCGCAATGCAGACTTCCTTAAGGAGATTGTCAACCGTATCTATGCCGCCATGATCCGTACGGAATATATGGTATACGAAATGTATCCGCAGATCAAACCTTGCCTGCCACAAAAGTTACACTTCATCCACTCTGAAGAATTACGCCAGTTATATCCGGATATGGAACCTAAATGCCGTGAACATGCCATCTGTAAAAAGTATGGAGCCGTATTCATCATTGGTATCGGTTGCAAACTGAGTGATGGTAAAAAACATGACGGACGTGCCCCGGACTATGACGACTATACCAGCAAAGGGCTGAACGACTTACCCGGCCTGAACGGTGACCTGTTATTATGGGACGATGTACTACAACGTTCCATTGAATTGTCTTCCATGGGTATCCGTGTGGATAAAGAAGCTCTTTTGCGCCAAGTAAAACAAGAAAATCAAGAACAAAGACTGGAACTCTATTTCCATAAGAGATTATTGGATGATACCCTTCCACTCTCTATCGGTGGAGGTATCGGTCAGTCACGCTTATGCATGTTCTATTTGCGCAAAGCGCATATCGGTGAGATTCAAGCAAGTATCTGGCCTGAAGAAATGCGCCGTGAATGTACAGCCCTTAATATACACCTTATTTAATAGCCTATGAACGTACAAATAGAAGAGAGCTGGAAAGCTCATTTACAACCAGAATTTGAGAAAGACTACTTCCGCACACTGACCGAATTTGTCAGAAGCGAATATAGCCAGTACCAGATCTTTCCTCCTGGAAAGTTGATATTCAACGCATTCAATTTATGTCCCTTTGACAAAGTAAAAGTAGTCATTATCGGACAAGACCCTTACCACGGTCCCGGACAGGCACATGGTCTTTGTTTCTCGGTAAATGATGGAGTAGCCTTTCCACCTTCTTTGGTGAATATATTCAAAGAAATAAAAGAAGATATTGGTACGGCAACTCCTCCCACCGGTAATCTGACACGGTGGGCTGAACAAGGTGTCCTGTTGCTCAACGCTACTTTGACAGTACGTGCCCATCAGGCCGGTTCGCACCAACGCCACGGATGGGAAGAATTTACAGATGCTGCTATCCGCGCTCTGGCGGAAGAAAGAGAAAATCTGGTATTCATCCTATGGGGAAGTTATGCACAGAAGAAAGGTGCCTTTATTGATCGTAACAAGCATTTGGTACTTAGTTCGGCACACCCTTCTCCCCTCTCTGCCTACAACGGCTTCTTTGGGAATAAGCATTTCAGCAAAACGAATGAATACTTGAAAATCCACGGAAAAACAGAGATAAACTGGTAGTGAAGACAGCCATCTATGAACGATAAACGGTGAACAATTTGTAGCACGAAAGCGTAAATTGTTCACCGTTTATCGTTCATAGATATTTATTAATACCACTGGATGTTGCTTTGAGTCTGGCTTCTCTTATCCCACTTCAAATCACGCAGGATACTGGCCGTTGCACGAATCGTAAAGTTATAATAGCGATAACGTCCGAAAGGAGAAATACTGGCGGACATATTAAAACAGTGCAAATCACGAGTAATCGTACAAGAGGTCTGAGTGATCTCCTTCGCTTCGAAATCATATCCGGAATTGAATGTAAACGACCAGTTATTGGAAATCTTCAGATTACCCGACATATTGATATTTTGCGTATACTTAAACGGATAACGCATGGTATTACGGTTGATCGGCTTACTACGGTCCTCACTAATACGGAACGAATAGTTAACATTCAGTGACCATGGCATCTTGAAAACCTGATATCCGTCACTGTCTGCCTGTGCTTTCTCAACTTTCTTTTCAGTAACCACTTCGTCACCGGTTGAATCTCCTCCCTCGTCGTCAGCACTATCCTTTTTCTTTTTTTGATCGCTATCTTTATCTTTTCCGAACAACTTCTTCCAAGTATCATTATTAAAAGTATAGTTGATAGAAGATCCCCATCCCTGGAATCGTCCGAAACGTCCGTAAGACCATTCTGTACGATCACCGACTATTACATTACCCGACTTATCGAATGTATAAGCATAAGTGGCAAACACCGCATTCATGTTCAGCGTATAGTTATTAAACTTTTTAAACTTCATACGCAAACGCATATTCAGGTTACTCCACGGCTGTTTCTTTGCCGCCATATTATAAGAAAGATTAAAGCCTATCTCATCGATCAGACTTATTTTCATAAGAGAATCCTTCTTGTTACGGTATTTCATTTCCAGGTTGTTCGATACATCGAAACTAACCGTTCCAGACTTTTCACGCGGAGCCGTACCAAACTGCTGGCTGGAATAAGGAGAGTAATATTGGTCATTACCGTCTGCATCACGGTAGTATTCCCAAAACTGTCCGAAGCTTGGAGAACCATTCAACGAAATCTGCGGTGTAAAGACGTGACGAATCTGTATTTCCTTTTTCTTCATAAACAGAGGTTGATACATACCATACATCTTTGTGCTCAACGACAAACTGGCCGAATAATTAAATACCCGGTAGAACCCATGAATCGTATCGCCGGGGTGTGTATCCCATTTCTGAGTAGTTTCATCATAGCTCTTCATCACCTTACGGGTATACCAACGCTCTGTATAATTGAATGAAGGCACTACCTGCAAATACTTGAAAAGAGTAAAGGTGGCCTGCACTGGAATGTTATGCTGCATCGCATTCTCCCACTCTCTAAAACCTGCTTTAAACAAGCGGTCATCTTTAGTTTTCAAGCTGTTGGTCAGACGCCCCGAGTAACGCAAGGAAATCTTTTCGTACCAACGCTCTTCACCTACCGCACGTTTGCGTTTAAAAGGGAAAATAGTACTAAGAGTGATATTCAAGTCAGGCAAAGTGACAGCTATTGAAGAATCACGCATGGTCTGGGCTATGTTGAAAGTACCTGCAAGCGTCAGCTTCTGATCCGGAAAACTGCGGGAGTAACTGACACTCGAAGTTTTCGTATTCTGAGTCATCAGCTGAGAATTATAGAGGTTATTGATATTGGTACGCTCATAACTACTGGTCGCGAAATTCACACTTGCCGAGAAAGTACTGTTCGGACTGGCCTTCTGGTCTTGCCGATGATTCCATACAATCTTAAAGTCTTTGGCAACCGAATAGTCAGCCAATCCCTTATCTCCCAATTTAGTAACCTGATAGCCGGCCTGTAACGAACCGGAATATTTATAACGTTTATTGTAATTAGTCTCCAGATTACCGGCCCATGACCCCTTCGTAAATATATCTCCGGTCAACTTAAGATCCATTATATCGCTGATGGCAAAATAATAACCACCTCCCGTCAATCCGAAACCACGACTGGAATCGTCCATGTAGCTTGGCATCACAAAACCAGAAGAGTAACTGCTGGAGAAAGGAAAGAAAAAGAAAGGTACAGCCAATGGCAACGGTACATCTTCTACCACCAAATAGGCAGGCCCAGTCACCACATTCTTCTTGGGACGAACTTTGGCCTTGGTCAACTGCATGTAGAAGTGTGGATGATCGTGATGATCACAGGTCGTATAACGTCCGTTTTCCATAAACAGTTCATCATTAGCTCCTTTCTTGGCATTATTACCCACAACATATCCTTCACCCTGCTGAGTTACAACGTTATTGATAAATCCTTTTTTACTTTTGAAATTATACCGGATTGCTTTGGTTTCATAAGGCGTATCGCCATCCTTAAACACAGGCTTGCCTTGTTCAACCCCTAACGAATCAGTCACACCACGAGCATACACCGTACTGCTATCCATATTCATGGTGATGATCTGTGCTCCCAATTCTATTTTTTCATAATTCACTTTACCATCACCATACAGATGTGCAAAGCCACCTTCGGTAAAAACAATGGAATCGTTAGCCGAATAAACCACAGGGGCATCCAGAGGTTGTTTCTTCTTCCTGGCAGATTGCAACGACAAGGTATCAGCCTTCAACGTATCTGCTTTTAATGAATCAGTTTGCTGGGGCGAATAAGTGATAGGCCCCTTCACCTCTCTGACACGGCGACGTTGAGCCATCGCTTCATCCGGAAGCATCAAGAGGATCAATAATAGTATAAATGATAGTATTGTATTTGCTTTCAATGGCGTCATTAACTAATAGTTTACGCTTGAAGGGGCAAAAGTACACAATCTTCACCAAATATACTTGAGAATCTTGATTTTTAATTCTTTTTTAGGCACTAAAGAAGCAGCTCACACCAATTGTTAAAGCGTCGAAGTCCTTCGTCACCGTACCGGGCAATACTTTTACGGGCATCTTGCACCGATTTTTCACGATCAAGATGTGTTTTCGAAAAGAATTTATCAGCAAAGCAAATCACTTGTTCTTCTATACTGACCGGCAACATTTCACGATGCGGAATAGGAAGCTGCTGTTTAATAATCTCTTCCAGTGAAAGTCCCGCACCGGTATGACGCTCACAAACCAAAGCATGTCGCGGAAAACCTTCTTTGCGCACCAGCTCGGCTCCCAGATATCCATGACAAATATATGGCTCCTTACCCAAACACTTAATGCCCGGAGCATGTGTCAGAAAAATTCCGAGATCATGCAACATGGCAGCTTCGTTCAGAAAAGTAGTATCAAGGTTCAACTCCGGGTGCTTATCGGCTATCCATAATGCCTTATCGGCAACCGAACGACTGTGAACCAACAATATATTTCTTAACTCATTATCCTGAGGATAATATTTATCAATTAAATCAAGCGCTCCCATATTCTATTCACTTTTTATAATTTCCGGCTTGCTCATTCCTTATTCAGTAAGCAAATTCACACTGTTTATCTTATCAATTTCACGCATTTATCAACAGTTTTTAGTTTGTTATTCAGTTCAATCTGCAACTGTGGTTCCATCAGTTCACAATTGCGATCTCTTTGAATCACAGCCGTGGTCTCAAGAAGGCACGTACATAAATCGAAAGAAGCAATACGTCAAAACATTAGCCATCCCATGACAAACACTGACAAACAGGCAAAAAGCAACTTAATAAACCGATTTCTTCTGAAGAAGAAACATACAGCCGACTGCGAAAGTTTACGTAAGAGCAAAGATAGCAACAGTTTTTCAATCAGGAATGAAGATTATCAAAAGAATTGATTGTATATTTGTGCTTTTCATACAGTAAAAGTAAGCAGACTAAAACTAATTTGAAAAACAATCCAATAATTATCCTTATGACAAAACCATCTTACAAACAATGGTTAGCAACCTGTGCTTTCACCGGCGCATTACTGCTGACGGGCTGTAGCCCCACTCCCGCTACCAGAGATGTTTCTATTGTACCGTTGCCAAACAAAGTGCAACAGAACCATGGTGCGTTTGTATTAACCCCAAACACCATCATCGGTACCACCAATCCAGAACTGCTTCCAGCAGCAGAGTACCTGAAAGGTATTCTGTCAGTAGCCACCGGATATAACATCCAGGTGAAAGAAGGCAAAGGAAACATCACTCTTTCTACCACTGCCATAGAAGGCAAGGAGGGGGCATATACGCTCACCGCAAAACCCGATCAAATAGAGATTACGGGAAATTCTTATAACGGTGTGATAGCCGGTATCGAATCACTCCGCCAGTTATTTCCGCCTCAGATTGAATCGAAGCAGGTGGTGGACAGCGTGACATGGGCCATACCCGCCGTACAGATTGAAGATGCCCCGCGCTTCGAATGGCGTGGTATTATGCTCGACGTATCCCGCCACTTCTATACCAAAGAAGAAGTAAAAGAACTGCTTGACGTAATGGCACTTTATAAAATGAATAAGTTCCACTGGCACCTGACAGATGACCAGGGATGGCGCATTGAAATCAAAAAATATCCGTTACTCACCGAAAAAGGAGCTTGGCGTACGTTCAATTCACACGACCGGTCATGCATGGAACTGGCTAAATCGGAAGATAACCCCGATTACCGGATTCCGGTAAACAAGCTTCGCATTGTGGAAGGTGACACGCTGTATGGCGGATATTATACACAAGAGGATATAAAAGAAGTAATAGAATATGCCAAAGTACGCGGCATCGATATTGTTCCCGAAATCGATATGCCGGGTCACATGCTGGCAGCCGTCAGCAATTATTCCGGAGTAGCCTGTACAGACAAAGTAGGTTGGGGAAGCACTTTCTCCTCTCCTGTTTGCCCCGGAAAAGAATCGGCAATAGAGTTTTGTAAAAACATATATAGCGAACTGATAGACCTGTTCCCTTATAAATACGTGCACATCGGCGGCGATGAAGTGGAAAAGACAAACTGGAAAAAATGTCCCGACTGCCAGAAACGTATGCGAGACAACCAATTGAAGACAGAAGAAGAACTGCAAGCCTGGTTTATCCATAACATGGAAAAGTTTTTCAACTCAAAAGGCAAAGAGATGATCGGTTGGGACGAAATCATCGAAGGTGGATTAAGCCCGACTGCTACCGTCATGTGGTGGAGAAGCTGGGTCAAGGATGCTCCGCAAAAGACTACCCAACAGGGCAACCCAATCATCTTCTCCCCCAACAGCCAGTTCTACCTGGATTATCAGCAAGATAAGAATTCTGTACGCAACATTTACGATCTCGACCTGACGATCGAGGGAGCGACTCCTGAACAACAAGGACTGATCAAAGGCGTACAGGGAAACATTTGGTGCGAATGGATTCCCTCACGCGAACGGATGCAATACATGGCTATTCCACGTCTGTTGGCCATTGCCGAATTGGGATGGAGCCAGGCTTCGCAGAAAGACTGGAATACCTTTGCACAACGGTTGGCCAATCAGTTCGAACGCCTCAACATCATGGGTATCAATTATCGTATCCCCGATCTGGAAGGTTTCCACCGCAACAACGCTTTCATTGGTGAGGGAAGTGTTAGTGTGACTTGCCTGGATCCGAGTGCAGATATTCGTTATACTACCGACGGAAGCATTCCGACGCTGCAATCATCCAGATACGAAGGTCCTATCCCAGTGAAAGAAACAACCGATTTTACCTTCCGTACGTTCCGTCCTAACGGGAAAGCCGGTGATATCGCACGTACGCGTTTCATTAAGAGCGAATATGCTCCAGCCACAACTACCACTCCTTCCAACAAAGGTCTGGAAGCTGAATGGTATGAATTTAAAGGCAGCAAATGCGATGACATCCCCAAAGCTCCACTGAACGGAACTTATGTCATTGAGAAAATAATGATCCCAGAAAAAGCAAAGGGAAACATCGGTTTGGTAATCAAGGGATTTATCAATGCTCCGAAAGATGACATTTACACTTTTGCCCTGCTGTCTGATGACGGCAGTACCTTACTGATAGACGGTGAAGAAGTCATCAACAACGACGGACCGCACGGACCGCGCGAAGTGATTGGACAGAAAGCATTGGCCAAAGGATACCACCCAATAGAAGTACGATACTTTGACCAAAACGGTGGACAACTGAAAATGACTGTAACAGGTAGCGAAGGAAATGAAATTCCGACAAACGACTTGTTCGCACACTAAAGATTCGGGTCAACGAACAAAACTTCATTAATATGCCATAGATTACATTGAAGGTAGAACTGACAGATTATCTACATTTAGTGTAATCTATGGCTTATATAAAAAGGATGCCGGATTCTGATGCCGACACTGATGACTCCGCATAAAAAACACATAAATTCACAAGAACTAATTGAATTATAACATATACTACTATGGCAAGACTAAAGCTCGGCATTCTTACTTGTACAATTTATTTTTCAATGACTGCCTTTTCACAAACAACCACTTCTTTAAGGTCGAAAATATTAGCATTAGACGATTATCAGGACGCTCCACAACTGTGGAAACTGTATAACGATTCTTCTTCTGTGATGGATGAAGCAACCCGGTTACATGCAAAAGTATCATTGAATTATTATTTTAATCGCCCCGACGAAATGCTTCAATGCGTAGACTCTCTCCTCACTCTATATCCGGAAGAGTGTACTCCGGAACAAAAGTTGGCCTATTGTTATGCCAAAACAGAGAAACTTCTGGAAAAAGGGAACTACAGACAACTCAATTCCTGGTGGCAGACCTTGCGCAAAGATAAAAAGCTCTACCAAGCGATAGAAAGAAAAGGAAACTTCCTTTGTTCAGAAAAAATAATCCAAGGTTTATTGGAAAAAAATAATTTCCGGATAGATTTTCCAGGAACATCCTGTACACTTCCTACAAGTTATACATATCCGTTAATACTCTCAATGACAATAAATGAAACCGAATTGCCTAACACCATCTTCGATACAGGAGCACCCTATACTTTTCTCACTCAGGAGATGGCACGCAAATGTAACGTGACATGTATAGGAGATACCATATCCGTAAACAGCATGTTCGGTACTTCACAAGCCACCACCGGTTTCGTAGAGACTTTACAATTGGGTAATATCACTTTCCACAACACGGTAGTCCATGTTTCTCTTGTTGAAAAGGATCCTATCTTTTCCGGTCACGACGCCATCTTAGGAATAAAAGAACTCCGGAGAATCTCTAAAATAGAATTCGAATTTGGCAAATTAACTTTCAGAAAAGAGGAGCAAAGGCAGCCCATCGATCCTAATATATGTTTCGCAGAAACCGGTTGTGTTTTTCTATTCGCGAACAACCGGAGTTATCTATTAGACACAGGCGGAGAAGGAAGTTTCATACACACACCGGACACGGCTTCCGTCAAAGTGATGGACGTGAATGATTGTCCGGTACAATTCTTCAATACATATACAGCGGATTCCATAACCAGACAATCCGGATTATTAGGGTTCCCATTCTTCTACGGATTCGAAACCTGTACACTCAACTTCGACCGTATGAACTTCTCCGGCAAAGATTATCAGTTACGTAAAAATTATTCAGAATATATCAATAGCGGAGACATTATGGGCTTGGATGCTCAATATGAACGGATAGAGAAAACTACCGACGAAATAGGCAGATGGCTTACCAATGCATTTATCGGGTTTATGAAAAATAATCCGGAAAGCTGTATCCACCACACAGACAGTTTGTTAGGCAAATACCAACAGGAGCTTGGGGGAAGTATACTTTCTGTACTCAACCTGCGTGCCGCTTCATTAGCCTATCTGGGAATGTATAAAGAGGCAGGCGAATTAATGAAAATCTGTGCACAAGCTGTCCCTGACATAATAAACGGATACAATAAATGCGTAGCTTTAGAGCCTTTCGGGGCACAGCGGCTCATTTGGACAAAACCGGAAGTATCTATCAGTACTACTCTTGACGAAAAAGGACTTTTAGTAAGGGGAAAGATAAATGAAATAAAAAGTAAACTCTACTTTGCTCCAGACCACAGTTTTTCAAGCATATCGGAAGCCGATGCCCAGAAACTTAAAATGAAAATCATTGAATTTGAAGACAGTACTGGTAAAGGTGGCAAGAAGCGCATGGCAATAGCCGATGAATTGAGGTTAGGTGACCTATTGATAAACAATGTACAGTTCGACATCGCAGAGGAAACAGAAATTGTATTAGGGAACACTTTCATACGCCTGCTTCCTCAGTTTTCTATTGAAAATCAAAGGATCGTATTGGCACAACACCCTCAGACCTATCCCAATGCCAAACAATACCCGCTACTGTTGATAAACTATACATTCTGTTTCCGTGATCCGGACGACAATACAAAACGGTATTCGATAGGTAATCCCACTCCCAATGCCCAACAGATTTCTTTGCAGGAATTAAGCAGAGCAAACAAAAAAGTAGTATTCGATGTAGAGCACATGAAACTATCAGAACTTAACTAAATTCAGAAAGTGAGAGTGTGTTCTATAACTGATAAAAAATAAAATACATCATAAAGCAATTGAAACCCGCATGTGCAAACACGGCTCCCCAAATGGAATTACAAAACTGCTTACATCTGAAAAAAATTTGGCTGACTACGAACATGGATAAAACCCAAAGAATAGCCGGGAAAGGAAGAAATTGCCAAATACCAGAAACATAAACAATACCAAAATGGGCAACATGGGTAACAGCGAAGGCCAATGAATCTAAAACAGAGGCCTTCGACTCACCAAACCTTTGAACAAAACTGCCATGTATCACCCCACGGTATAGAAACTCTTCCCCTATCGGGCTAAATATCATACTTGGAATAACAGCTATCCAAAAATAAAGCTGCTTATCAGGTCCTGAAATGAATGCCCCGGGATTATTCCCTCCTATATATACAAACGCGTTATCTATTGTTTTATCATATAATAAAAAGAAAAGGGCAAATATAACAGCACAAGACATCCCTCCCGCAATAAAAGACAAAAACAAACGTCCACAGTGATCAGGCTTCCTTATGCCAATACATTTTCGTCCGTATCCGGTAAGGAAAATAAAGGGTACAAACCACATGGCTAAAAAAACAAACATCACTATACCATAACTTCTTGTCACGTAAGATTGCAGGACAATAACAAACCGGGGAACACCGAATAATAAAATCAGGAACAGACCAAAAGCCCAATCATAATGAAAATAACGATTCCAGAAAGCTCGCAATATTTTATCCATAATCCAATATTTTATAGTTCCGTCCCACCGGATAGAGGGCACTTTAAATTCTTTATCTCCACTGTACATTATACCGGCTATAGATATACCAAACTAAATATACTCTTATAATTAATAACGGGGTAATAAGATAGTAAGAAAACAAAAATATTCACCGAATAATGAGCCTGATACACAAAGGTAACAAAAGGTAGCCAATCATAAAAACAAAGCTGGTAAAAAGAAAAAGATTGTTTTTCTTTTTACTACCACAGATATTTTGGCTCCAATAGAAGTAAGGTTTAGTTTGCTATATAGACAAAGGAATATACTAAACTTGTGGCAAACGTGTAAATGCCAGAAGTATCTCTAAAGATCAGCTGAGAAAGTGATATGTTTTTGGTAAACTCGTGTATGCTCCCCCCACGGATGATAGCAATCTCCTATATAATTAAAACAGAAATGTTCGTAATAGCCTATATGTTTTGTACACAAATATAAATCCCCAAACCCCAATTGTCGGGTATCTTTTTCTACGGTTTCGATTAATAATCTTCCATAATTATGTCCTCTATATCGTTCCTCTATGAATAAGGCAACCAGCCACGGATACAAATCCATTCGTGAATTAAAATCATTTGTTGCAAGTCCGGCACAACCTATTATTTCTTCGTTATCCATCAGAAGATAGAACTGTGGTAAGGGAGATTCTGACACCACACAGGTTCTAAAACAGTTGTCATAGACCATTTTACTGTTTTCGTCAGCCCATTTACTTTGGAAATAAGCAATCGCTTCCTCTAAATATTGAGGATTCTTTCGCAATGAAACAATATCCATAATTACATCCTTATTTATTTTCTGACAACATCGCCAGTATAGTAATCCAGTAATAAGTAGGAAAAAGGAAAAACAAAGGGACAAACAAAGTCCAACAGCTTCAAATCGGTATCTTACATTCTCTATTTCATATCATTCTTTCTCTTTTTCCACAATTGCCAGCTATTAATAATGTTTTGCCATAAAACATAACTCCCCGGTCCCACAGCCGAAAGTGGATTCAGATAAGTATGAGCCATCCAAATGGCAAGAATCGTATTCTTCTGTCCCAAAGCTTGTCCTCCACTGATTCGGTCATTATAGACACTACCCAAGGTTTTCCCTAAAAAGAATTGCAAACAACAAGTTATCAAAGCAACTACTGCAATCATGATTTCCGTCAGTCCGTCCGCCGGATCGTTAATCAGCGAATAAATAGTTTGTGCCGTTACGATGGCAAGAGAAATACCCCACAAATAAAATGCTAATTCGTGATAGCTTAACAATACCTGATGAACTTTGGGAATGAACTTCTGCAGAAACCAGGCCACCAGAAAAGGACAAATCAACAATGGAAAGACTTTACTCAAAATAACCAGAAATGCATCTATAAAACTAATATCCGGATTTGCCTCTATTAACGGAAAGAAAATAGGAACTGTAACAGCTGCCCCAATATTTGCAATCAACGTATAAGTAGTCAGACTGGCAGCACTTCCACCCAATTTAGAAGTAATGACCGCCGCTGCCGTAGCTGTAGGACAAATGACACAAACCATTGCTCCCTCCGCTACAATTTTATTAAAACGATAAAGAAGAAGATAAACCGCCAATGAACCGAATATCTGGATCAACAAAAGCCACAAATGTAAGGGTTTAGGCTTTAGATCACAAGGAGATACTTTACAAAAAGTAAGCAGTAACATAGTGAAAATCAGTATCGGAGTCAAAAAAGAAAGGCTGATAAATACAGGATAACCAATGGCGCCTAACAACATCGCTACCGGAAGCGTCCAATTTTTCAAGAACTTCAGCATCGTTATATCATTTAAATTTCGAGTGCAAAGTAAGGTAAAAAACTCAAAACTTAACACTAAATAGTGAGTTTTCAACAAAATTCTGCTACATTTGCACATTATTTTTATATGGAACTACGTAGACCACACATATTATATATACTGATTTGCCTTTGGCTACTCGTTTCTCCACTAAACGTCGGTAGTACCTGGGCAAAAGATTTTGTTGTCGTTATTGACGCCGGACACGGCGGTCATGATCCCGGAGCCATCGGAAAGATATCTAAAGAAAAAAACATCAATCTGAAGGTAGCATTGAAATTGGGAAATCAGATTAAGCAAAACTGCAACGACGTAAAAGTAGTATATACCCGCAGCAAAGATGTTTTTATACCACTGGATCGCCGTGCCGAAATTGCCAATAATGCCAAAGCCGATCTATTTATTTCAATCCACACCAATGCTTTAGCCAATAACCGGACAGCCAAAGGTGCTTCTACCTGGACATTAGGTCTGGCCAAATCGGATGCCAACCTGGAAGTCGCCAAACGGGAGAACTCTGTAATCCTATATGAAGATGATTATAAAACCCGTTACGCAGGTTTCAACCCTAATTCTGCAGAATCATATATCATCTTCGAATTCATGCAAGATAAATATATGGAGCAGAGTGTGCATCTGGCATCTCTGGTTCAAAAACAGTTTCGCCATCATTGCAAACGGATAGACCGTGGTGTACACCAAGCCGGGTTTCTGGTATTAAAGGCCAGTGCCATGCCAAGTATTCTCGTTGAGCTTGGTTTCATTTCCACTCCTGAAGAGGAACGCTATCTGAATACGGATGAAGGAACTACTACTTTGGCAAGAGGAATCTATCGGGCATTTCTGGCTTATAAAAGAGAACACGAAATCCGTTTGACCGGTGCCAGTCGTACCATTTTGCCAAATGATGACGAAGAAGCTACAGAAGCACCTGTGATTGCACAGACAGATAGTGCACAAGAAAAAGCAGCAGAAAGACCTAAAAACTCTTCACGCCCCAAAGAGTTAATGGCAGAAGCGAAAACTCAACGTCCAATTGTTGCAGAAAGCACAACAAACGACTCCGAAATTACGTTTAAGATACAAATACTTACTTCCTCACGTCCATTGGCCAAAAATGACAAACGACTGAAGGGATTGAAAGACGTAGATTACTATAAAGAAGGCGGAATATACAAATACACTTACGGGGCATCTCCTGATTATAACAAGGTGCTGCGGACGCGCCGTAATACGGTGACTCCATTATTTAAGGATGCTTTCATCATTGCATTCCGCAACGGAGAGAAAATGAATATCAATGAGGCTATAGCCGAATTTAAGAAAAGAAGAAATAAATAAAAAGACTAAATAACAAAACATGAAACTCATTACGAAAGAAGTCAGAATAGGAATAGCAGGTATTGCAGCCTTGTGCTTACTCGTTTTCGGAATTAACTATCTGAAGGGCATTAATATGTTTAAGCCTGCCAGCTATTTTTATGTAAAATTCCATAATGTAAACGGTCTGGCACAGTCCAGCCCGGTATTTGCCGACGGTGTCCGTGTAGGTATTGTCCGTGATATTGCCTATGATTACAACCAACCGGAAAATGTCATCGTGGAAGTAGAAGTAGACACTGATCTTCGCATACCGAAAGGAAGCTCTGCCGAATTGGTGCCCGAACTGATGGGAGGAGTAAGAATGAATATCTTATTGGCTAATAATCCGCGCGAACGTTATATGGTAGGTGATACAATTCCCGGAACTCTGAACAACGGAATGATGGAAAAGGTAGCAGCTATGATGCCCGCCGTAGAAAAGATGCTGCCTAAATTAGATTCTATCCTCACTTCACTGAACACGATTATGGCGGATCAAAGTATCCCGGCAACTCTGCATTCTATTGAAAAGACGACGGCCAATCTGGAAGTTACCAGCCGCCAGCTGAAAGTATTGATGAATAATGATATTCCACAATTAACAGGGAAGCTGAATACCATCGGAGACAACTTTATCGTAATCAGTGGCAATCTGAAAGAAATTGATTATGCCACTACGTTCAAAAAAATAGACGCAACCCTCAGTAACGTAAAAATGCTTACAGAAAAGCTTAACAGCAAAGACAACACCGTTGGTTTGCTGCTAAACGATCCACAATTATACAATAACCTGAACCAAACTACCATCAATGCAGCAAGTTTGCTTGAAGACCTGAAGGAACATCCCAAACGATATGTCCACTTCTCCCTGTTTGGCAAAAAAGATAAGTAGGTGAAACCTCTTAAATAGAATTTATCTAAATAAGCACCTACAAAACAAGGACAGGATGAAGTCCTTTAAAAGTCTATCCATAGACAGAAAGGATATCTGTACCGGCTATCAGGTTCAAGAATAGTATGTGGAAATTTATCTGATAAACAATTAATTAATAAGTAGTTACAAAA